>CAWFVF010000001.1:0-2004003 GCA_963819265.1 uncultured Alphaproteobacteria bacterium
AAGCTACGGTGATATTCGGCGTAGCAAAGTATTTTGCAGACGCGAGCGGTCCCAGGCTGCGATCGATCCCGCCGAATGATAAGGGACCTTGATAATCGTCCTCGAGATACGTCACGCCGCCGCCGACCACGACTTTCGGCATGATGCGATAGTCGAGGCGGCCGCCGATCTCCGACTTAATGTCGCTGACGCAGACGGCCAAATCGGCGGAGCATGTCGGAGAGTTCGCTCCCAGCGCGCCCGATGGCATGCTCTGTGAGACCAAGTGCCGCCTCCTTAGCCTCACGGCGGCCCTCGAACACAGCGGTGACGTCGTCGGTAACGAGCGCGGCGAGACCGAGGCCGTAGGTCCACGTCGATACATTCGACATCGTCGTGCCGCTATAGTTTTGCGCCATATATCCGGCCCAGATTTCGCCCTTGAGGCGAGCATTCGTACCCTGTTCGAATAACAGGCCGGCCACCACCCGGTAGCCGGTGGAGTTGAAATAGCCGACGCCCCAGTTACGGGTATTGACGGCAATCTTCCACGAACACGCTGGTCAGGGGCGCGACCACATAACCGACTCGCACATTAGAGGCGCCGATGCCGCCGTCGGCGTAGGCAAGGTCGACGACCGTGCCGGAACCGGGTGCGCCGAAATTGCCGATCGTTGGGTTCTGATACTGGATTTCCATACCGGCGCCGCCGACCGAACTCCACCAATTGCCGTAGCGCTTGTTGAGGGCAATCGACTGAAGCTCTTCATCGTATGAGACCGGGTGGGCGAACAACGTGCTCAGCAATTGCGAGCCCAACGGCGTAGCCACGACGGTTTCCGAAGCACCGCGATCCAGATGGGCATGAATGTAACGGACACCGCCTACGATCTGCGTATTGTTGTCGGGAGTTTCGATAAAGCTCGCGCCGGCACCCCCGTTGATCTGATTTTCCGAGGTGAAGTGGTCGTAATCGCGGCCCTCGACATAGCCGTCGGTTTGAAACGTGAAGTTTCCCGCTTGCTTGATCCACTGCATTTCAGGGCGTGCGAAGAAGGCCCAATCGTGAAATTGGTTGGTGTGTGTCGCGAAGATGTTGTCGTCGAAGAATGAACCTATCGTCGCGCCGGTATAAAGTGTGCCGCCGTTGACAGGCACGCCGGCCGGCTGTTGCGGGCCTGACGCCGGAGTACTCTGCGATGTCTGGCTGCTGACCGGCTGAGCGGACGCCATCGGTTGCGTATTTGGCAATTGCCGGGGCTGAGGTAAGCCCCGGCGTTGGTTGAGTCCCGGCTTGCCAGACGTTATCCGGCGCTGTCGAACCGGGGCCGACCTGGGCCACTGCAGGCGTCACGATGACAACAACGCCACACAGAATTGAGCAATAAAGCCTTTGCCGCGCAGCATCAACTCGACCTCTCAGTAAATGCGTGAAACGCGCATTGCACTTCAACGCCACGTCGGCTTGGTTTTCGGCCCGCTGAATACTTCGGACTGATACGCACAAACATCGAGGAGGCAAAAAATCGCTGATGACGGTGTAAGTGAGTTGTCACACAACCGCCAACGTGGTTGTGGTGCGAGAGATCAGAACAGCGCAAGGTGTGGGAATTTCGCAACAAAAAGTTCCCTTTATTTGGAACCTGGAACTCGAGATAATCTGATGGCTAGGTGAAGTTTAAAGTTGGCTCTGATCGCGACTTCGTTCGCGGCTACCGCCCATCATGACAAGCGGACGCCGACACTGGTTATTTGGCTATTACGATGGGTGCCCGAGGGCAGCTATACCGGCTACGCCAACGACTATAGTGGCAGGGCATTACCGGAGCGATCGGCGGCATCGTCGCTAATCTGCCACTTCATGCGTCACAGGCGCGGGTACTCAACGGTGACCACGTGAGGCCTTATTCGGCTTCACGTGCTCGCCCAGTTCAATGCGTTATAGGTGCGGTGGGAGTTTGGCTGATGGCGGCGCGCCTTTCGCTGGAAAAACAATTTGTTCCAGTCGCTGGCTGCCGCAATGCAAACTCGATGACCTCACATTGGGCTTTTGGCACCGCTCACCTCCAAGCCGTACGATTTGCGCTGCCTCCGACGAAGCACTCGGCATCTTGCGATCAATCACCCACCTTCATTTTGATCGTTCCAACGGCCATTAAGCGCTGATTAACGCAAACTCGCGAAGGCATATTGCCTTAAAAGTCCGCACATGCAGCGGGGTTATACTGGAAACCCGTAATTGAGCTGGCTGCGCAATGCCAAGTGCTAATGACCGCAAAAGTTTCCGGTGGCTAGCTTCCGTTGCGCTAGGGCTGATAGCTATATCTGCAATTGCTACGGGCCTCACAATTTGGGGACTGCACTCAGATGCGATCGACGAGGCCAATAGCAACACAAGTAACATCGCTACTATTTTAGGGGAGCAGTTTGCGCGGTCTATCCGGACCGTCGAATTAGTCTTATCCGATACGGCCAGCATGGCCGCTCTTTCGGACGCGTCTGCTGCGGGCGACTTCGACCAACGCCTCCGCAGCCACGCTGTTTACACTCAGTTGAAAACATCAAGAAATTCTGCCCTTCCGCAGGCTTCGTTCATCGCGGTGATCGACAGGGATGGACACGTTGCATCTACCAGCCAGCAGTGGCCGGCACCAAGAATGGAAGCGGGTGACCGCGACTACTTTATACGCTCCAAAACCTCCGACGATAATGAAATCTACATCAGCAGCTTAGTTAGAAGTCGTACGACTGGCGGCCGCACCATGTTCATAAGTAAGCGCATCCATGATAGGAATAATGCGTTTCTGGGCGTCGTCGTGTCGGATTGCCGCTTTCTTACTTCGAAAGCATCTATGATTTCGATTAAGCTGCTGCGCGACGAGTCCTTCATGCTGCTACATCCCGACGGCGCGATAATTGTACGCTATCCGGATGTGACGGACCGCAGCAATCAAACTATGCCAGCCGGCTCTCCGTGGTATCCGTTAGTATTAGCAGGCGGCGGCCATTATAGATCGCCGGGATATTTCGATGAAAAGGCGCGTTTGGTTTCGGTGCGACCTCTTTTTGACTACCCGTTGGTCGTCAATGTTGCAGTCAGTGAATCTTCTGCATTAGCTACCTGGTACCGTCGCGCCACATTCATTGGGATAGGAGCTCTACTCGCGCTAACTTCTTCCGTTTTTCTTCTATATAAATTGGCTAAGCAATTTGATCGACTGTTCAGATCCGAAACGGTCCTGGCAGAGCGAGAATTTGGGCTAGCCGAGAAGACGTTGGAGCTGCAACAGGCAAACGTTAAGCTCGACGCTGCAATTAATAACATGTCGCAAGGACTGTGTATGTTCGCCGACGACGGTCGGTTGCTCATCTGCAACGAACGTTACCTCCAAATGTACAACCTGTCTGACAAGGTTGTTCGTCCGGGAGTGACCCTCATAGAGATGTTGGAGCACCGGAAGGAGCAAAGAAGCTTCGCGGATGATCCGGCCGAATATGAACTGAAACATTCAAGCAGCCATTCGTCACAAGAGAAAGACGAATGTTATAATGGAGCTACAAGACGGCCGTATTATCGAGGTAGTGAACCAACCTATCGCCGATGGAGGCTGGGTGGCCACACACGAAGAGATCACGGAACGCAAGCGCGCAGAAGCCAAGATTTCTCACCTCGCGCTTCATGATGTTCTCACAGGCCTTTCTAATGGGGCTGCATTCAACGAAACGTTTGCGACTACGATCTCAACGGCCGCTAACTCTGAAGCCTCGTTCGCACTCATTTGCGTTGATCTAGATCGATTTAAGTACGTCAATGATCTTTTCGGCCATGCCGTAGGCGATGCTCTCCTTTCCGAGGTCGGGAAGCGATTAAAGCTCGCGGCAGGAGATACTTTCGTGGCCCGCGTTGGCGGAGATGAATTTATGCTCCTCGTCCCCTCAGGTGAAGCTGTTGAGCAGTCATCGCGCGTCGTAGAGCGGATCATTTCGGCGCTCGGTGACTATATAATGTTAGATGGGCATCGGCTGACAGCCAACGCCAGCGTGGAAGTTCCAATATATCCCGACTGACGCCACGGACGGCGAAGAGCTGATCCGCAATGCCGACGCGGCTCTTTATAGGGCCAAGGCAGAAGGCGCGGGTTCTTATCGTTTCTTTGAACCTGAGATGGATCGCCACCTGCGGGAACGTCGCGAAATTCAGCACGATCTAGCGGCGGCCCTTGAAAAAGGTGAGTTTCACCTGGTTTATCAGCCTGAGGCGCGCATCGACGGTACGATTATCGGCTTCGAAGCCTTGGTCCGCTGGCAACATCCCAATCGTGGACTTATCCGCCATTAACATTCATACCCCTTGCCGAAGATTGCGGGCTAATAATTCCAATAGGAGAATGGATACTGCGAACGGCATGCCAAGAAGCCGCATCATGGAAATCTCAAGCTGTCCTGGCTGTAAACCTATCGCCCGCGCAGTTTCGGCATAGCGATTTGTCAATCCTTGTGCATACGGTGTTGATGGAAACTGGACTTCCCCCTTCGCGTCTTGAGCTCGAAATTACCGAGAGCGTATTGATCGAAGATTTCGGACGCACTCAAGCAATATTGCGTCGACTGAAAAGCCTTGGCGTGAAGGTAGTAATGGATGATTTTGGCTCCGGATATTCGTCTCTTTCATATCTTCATTCTTTTCCGTTTGATAAGCTGAAAATCGACCGTTCTTTCGTATCCGACCTGGAAACGAACAATAACAGCGCGGCTATAGTGCGGGCTGTTATCACGTTGGCAGAGCCTCCAAGTGCCGGTCCTTGCTGAGGGCGTCGAAACGCAAGGACAGCGCCTGTTCCTAAAATCAGAGGGTTGCGACCAAATTCGAGGGTATTGCTCGGTAAGCCCCAACCGATCTCATATTACAATGGCATCGGTAATCTAGTATCGATCGATCTCAAGGGTGGCGTTGAAAAGGATATCGAACCAGCGTCGTCTTTACTGGCGTCGTGATCCGGTGCTTCAGGCGCCCTGAAATCCTCTTGCTGGCCTTTGGGCCGGCTCGCACGCCAATTTCTAAGTCATTCCTTGGCGGCGGGGAAATGGGTTCATCCCGGGATAGTTGCGGCAAGGTTTACCGACTTCCAAAGCAGGTTACGCGCCGGCTTATAAAGCTCGTTGATCTTCGAGAAGAATGCATCAACACAGTTTGCCGTCCGCTCGTATCGTGGCGAACCTTTTTCGAGTTGTATAAAATCAGGAAGGTGCTTACGCAATCGTATCCACCTTCTCGTCTTTCCCGACGAGAATGGGATAATCTTCGTTGCTGGTCGAAGTGGCAGATAGCTTGTCTCGGTCACTCTAAAGAACGACTCAACGTACGCAACTCCGAGATTCAACTGATTATTTCGGCCCGGACCTTTATGATCCCGCGATCGGTCGCACCAAGCTTCTGAGCAGCCCCCAATGACAGATCAAGGATCAGATGCCTAGATACTGGCCCCCGATCCGTCACCATTCGACGCTCTTATCGGTTTTAAGGTCCGTCACCCGCAATCGGGTGCCAAAGGGCAGTGTGCGGCTCGCTGCGGTAAGTCCATAACGATCGAATGCAGCTCCACTGGCAGTCTTTCCTCCTTTGTAAGCGTAAAAGGAAGCCTGCCCTGTAAGACTTCCCGGTCGTCGAGGTTGGGGCCACGTTTCTGCTTACTATTTGAATTGCTTGCCTTGAGGATTAGTGGGGCTTTGGTCCCCCCGAAGAGGCTGTCTCAGGGGACGTGGGAAGGGGTGGCGTTGCAGGCGGCGTAGCAAAGGGCTGCGTCTCACCGGGGTTACTTGGAGGCAGGGCCTTCGGCGGCGTTGGCCGGAGGGATTGGCGACCACCATCTCTCCTGGAAATTCTGTGCTCGTACAGGGCTGGCGGCAATCAAACTGAAGCGTCGCCGCGAAAACAACAGCATCCAGAAAAGGAACTCTTTTGCGAGGCACATCGAACCATACTCAACAAAACGTCACCACTCCAACGCTGTTTGGGTTATTCAGTTCCCAGCGTGGCGCAACAGGCGGACGCAATCGGTTGAGGCACTAAGTCATTTTGACGCGACGAGTGAACGTTTTCGGCTACCTTTGACCTGACCCAGCCGGGTCCTGTGCGCTACCGCCGTGTGATTTTCGTCGTGGTATTTTTTTGCAAGCAAACAGCTGTGCGAGAGGTTAGTGCGAAGGCGACGCGCTGCGGCTCTGCAGCGGTGCTATTCCGGACCGCGATCGCGTTACGTCTTGCCTGCTCCAAAATCTCCGTGGGCTCGACGCAGCGAGTGCTCTCAGTTAAGAGAAGGTCAAACCGCAAATCGGGGTAGACAGGATTTCGTAAAGACCATTCGCGTCTTAATTGGATCGTCTGAACCCCCTTAGATATCCAATTCGACCGGATTTGCAGGCGCTTTCGATTCGCCTACCAAGAATCGAACTCTGAGTATAAGCCCGTCGCGCGCCAGAACGCGACAGCGCCGGCGCACGGCACCGTTCGGCGTGAGCAGAAGTAAGAAATCAGTCGGTATCTCCGCGTCTGCGGCAAGTGTGATCTGCGCTCCGGAATTTGAAATGTTGTCAATAATGCATTCAAGTAGGAAGCCTCGCCGCAGATCGATCTTGGCCGGAAGATGCATCGGCCGGATCGTCTTCTTCCTCATTCGCACACCCCAAATGCCCTACATGCGCGGCTCCAGGAACGCCGAGCGGATCGTAAATAGGGCGAAGAAGAAGAGATCGATACTAGCCCTTAGAATCCAACTGTAAGACAGGCTCCGGAAAACTGGTCTACAACCTGCGTAGATCGTGGCGGCGCACTGGAGTGACGGGCTAGGGGGAATGCGACTGCAAAGCACGATTGAATATCTCCTACGCTTCCTTCTCGGCGTAATCTATCCGAGATGGGTAGAACGCCCGCAAACGGCGAGCGAGAGCCACGAGCAGAAACCGTTTGCGTTCACGGAATTGGTTCATGTAAGGGCAACGCGGTGAAGTAGGCGGCGTTCCGGAGCGGCCAGTTAGCGAGCGGGTCCAGCGGAGCGCAGGCTTCATTGAACAGGATGCGCCTGTTCCCACCTAACGTGCTCGTGGAGATCGCACGACGGGATGTCCGTGCAACGCGATGTCCCGTGCAAAATGACTGGTTGTCGAACGACCGGCGACGTCCGTGTTTGGCCTTCTCGCGGCGACGGTCCGCCGTTCTCGTATCCGTTATCAGGCGAAAAGCCACCGCACTTACCTATCAGCCCGCTATGCCGAATTGCCGAGAAGGCAAACAGCCGGACTGCAGCCACTCGCCGAGCTTCGACCAACGACGCCGGCCTGAGACGTTGCGTACTGCGATAGCAACAGCTTTTTTCTGACCGACCAGAACGACAAGCCGCTTGCCACGAGTGACGCCGGTGTAGAGCAGATTACGTTGCAGCATGGCGTAGTGCTGCGTCATGACCGGGATCACAACGGCTGGGTATTCCGAGCCTTGGCTCTTGTGAATGGTCGCGGCATATGCCGGCACCAGGGTGTCGAGTTCGCCGAAGCCGTAAGTGACCGAACGCCCATCGAAGCTCGCGGTGAGTTCGCCTTCATCAGGCTCGACGTCGGTCACAAACCCAATGTCGCCGTTGTAGACCTCCTTGTCGTAGTCGTTCTCGATCTGCATGACCTTATCGCCCGGGGCAAAGGTCCAGCCGAACCGCTCCACCTTGCGATCGCCGGCGGGATTAAGGGCTGCCTGCAATTCGATGTTCAGCGATCGTGCGCCGACGCCGCCGCGGTTCATCGGACAAAGCACCTGGATGTCGCGGATGGGGTCCAAGCCAAACCGCCGCGGGATCCGCGTCTTCACAAGCTCGATGATGCGGCCGACGGCGGTCTCCGGGTCGTCCGCTTGCACGAAGTAGAAGTCGCTCTCGGCTTCGGGCGGGCTAAGATCGGGGATCGAGCCCTGGTTGATGCGATGGGCGCTGGTGATGATGCGGCTCTGCGCGGCCTGCCGGAATACTTCGGTGAGGCGCACCACCGGCACGGCGCCGGACGAGATCACATCCGCCAGCACCTGGCCGGGACCGACCGAGGGAAGCTGGTCGATGTCGCCAACGAGCAAGAGGGCGGCCTTGTCCGGCACCGCCTTCATCAGCGCCTGCATCAGCAGGACATCGACCATGGAGGTCTCGTCGACAACCAGCAGGTCACAGTCGAGCGGGATTGTCGTCGCCGCGCTTAAAGCCGCCGCCCTTAGGGTCGACTTCTAGCAGCCGGTGGATGGTCTTGGCCTCGAAGCCGGTCGCCTCGGTCATGCGCTTCGCCGCGCGGCCGGTCGGCGCGCATAGCAGAAGCTTCACCCCCTTCGCTGCGAGTATGCGCAGAATGGCATTGACGATCGTCGTCTTGCCGACGCCGGGACCGCCGGTCATGACCAGCACCTTGGACATCAGTGCGAGCCGGATCGCGGCGACCTGGCTTTCCGCAAGGGCAAGCCCGATGCGTTTCTCGACCCATGGCAACGCCTTGCCGGGATCGATCCAGGACCAGGGCAGCGCGCCGTTCACAAGACGCATCAGCCGCTCGGCGATGGTGCGTTCCGCCCGATGCAGGCCGGCCAGAAATACACAGGGCGTTTCGCCAACCCGGTCGGCGACCACCGTGCCCTCCTGCAGCTCGAGGTCGAGCGCGGTGCGGATCAGTTCCTGCGGCACCTCGAGCAGCTTTTCGGCGAGCGGGATCGAGTTCGTCGGTCGGCAGGCCGCAATGGCCCTCGTCCATCGCCTCGGTCAGTGCATAGGAAATTCCGGCGCGAACCCGCACCATGGCCGTCTTCTCGATGCCGAGCTTCATCGCGATGGCGTCGGCGGTCTTGAAGCCGATGCCGCGGATATCGCGCGCCAGACGATAGGGATTCTCGGTCATGACCTGGATGGCGTCGGCGCCGTAGGTCTTGTAGATGCGCACCGCTCGCGCCGTGCCGACGCCATGGCTGTGCAGGAAGACCATGATCTCGCGGACCGACCTTCTGCTCGGCCCAGGCGGCGACGATCCGACCCGCACGCACCGGGCCGATGCCGTCGACTTCCCGCAGGCGGTCGGCCTGCGTCTCGATGACGTCGAACACCTTCTCGCCGAAGGCGCGCAGCAGCTTCTTGGCGTAGGCCGGGCCGATGCCCCGGATCATGCCCGAGGCAAGGTATTTCTCGATGCCTTCGACCGACGTGGGCTCCGAGGTCTTGAGGAACCGGGCCTTGAACTGCTGGCCATGAGTGCGGTCATTCACCCAGTCCCCTGATGCGGTGATCCACTCGCCGGCGGATATCGTGGCGGCATGTCCCACGACCGTGACCAAGTCGCGATGGCTCCGCGCCTTGACCCGGATGACACAAAAGCCGTTCTCGGCGTTCTGGTAGGTGACGCGCTCGACCAGTCCCGCCAGCACCTCTCGATCGGATGGATGGGGCTGCGTCTTCATGATGCCCGGGGCCTGGCGTTCTGTAGCTAACACGTTAGCCGATGCGGCGTGACGTGTAACGGCAGGCGGGATGACACAATTGGGGCCGCGTGCACGCCATGCCGCATCGTCCAATACGTCAGAGAAAGGGATGCCTGTACCCCAGTCGAACGCTTTCGACGCAGTCGAATTGAGGAGGACTTCCACTCGCATAAGTCATTATCCAACCGAGTTGGAAGCGGAGACCCCCCGTGGGGCTGGACGTAACGCCTTTCGAACCCGCGCCGAGAGCCGCATCGAAGGCCAATTTTCAACCCCGGCGTGGTGGGTTGGCTGCTTGAATCAGGCCTTTAATCTCCCGGACCTGTTCCCGCATGACTCTGCGGATCGTTTTGACCTCGCCTGTCCATAAACCGTGCTTGAAATTGCCGTTGCGATCGCCTCGAGGGCCGCCGGAGCCTTTAGATCCACCGTGCATTCGGCACCGGATCCGACCCTTTACAGCCGCCTGCCGGCAGGGCTGACCGGCGCGGGTCTTTGCCCCACATCGGGGCGCTTTCGCCAAATTCGCTAGTCGTCGCGCAACGTCCGCCTGACGCATGGGGTCGTGTTTCATTTCTGGTCACCCCCTCCCGGCCGGCCGGCATTGAAGATTCCAACCGCTCCTTGGGCGCCCGAATGGATGTGGACGTGCCTAACCTCGACCATCTGTCGGTTCCCGCGCCGATGTCGGTCAAGCGCGTGGATCATATCAAGTTGAAGCCGAAGTAGCTTGAGAGCGTAGCTGCCGTATACGCCGATGAAGATTTCGTCGAGGTGATGCTGGCTTTGGCGTAGAAATTTTTGCCCGGCGAAGCCCACGCTTGCAATCTGAACCGCGAGCAGAGCTTCAAGTTCGGTTTTGGGCTCCATCGAGGCTATCAGGGCTATAGCGGCGTTCAGGGTTGCCTCATCGAGTTGTTCGTGGGGATTTGGACGAAGTGCTACGATGAGTTTCCCAAACATCGTCTGCGAATAATCCTCCGACAGAGTACCAAAGACGCGCCGCAGAGCCGCTCGATGGCCCTCCAGGTCCTTTGTCGGTGCAAGAACCTGATCGCTCCCGCGCGACGGCTTTAGGACGCGCGGCGGGGCTGGACGAGAGTGAGCACTGGTAGCAACGGGGACATGATTATCGGAGGTATAGGTCAGCGGACTGTCGGGTACTGGATCGAGAGCAATGGGTCGGCGTTCGTTATTTTCCTCCGCCATACGGACCGCATCACGTCCACGAATATGCTTTTCACGCGCCATTGCCAGTCTACTTATTCGTTGCTCTGCGATCGTCCGCGGGCTCTAAATCGGTGCCCATTGAATTCCCGGCGCCTCGAGCAAAGTTTTGGCGTATGGCCGCGGTAATTCTTTCTCCGGGATCGTGCCGAATGTTAGCTAACGCATCCTTGACGCCTTGCTCGCTCACTTCCGTCAGGGAGTTCACGAGCAAAAATTTTGCAATGACGCGGGATTCGTCGGGATTAGTGAGGTTAAAAAGTGTTCTGATCGAAAAACACGCCGAGAAAAATCAATAGCTTAGACAAAAACCCGATGTTCTACCGTTGAACTATTCCCCAATACCCTTGGCCTTTCAGATATTTAGACCGCGAGCCTGAAGGCTTTGCGTGGTTAGCCAAGCCGTGTGGCACCCCATCTAGGGCAATTCGGCCATTTTTCCAAGTCTCGCCTGCAATTGGGACTAAGACTTCGGCTTTCGCGGCCGGCTCTCCCCCGGTGCCGGGCTTTTCCGCACCTGCTTCGGGACCGCAGTCAGGGCCGGCGCCTTCGCCGCGACCCGAGGTGCGGGCTCGCTGGCGCCGGTTACCGCGGCGGGCGGGGCGCGGCCTGGGTTGTGCGACATCGGTCCCCACCAGTTCGACAGCGTGCCGTCGCCCCAGACTTTCGGCCGCTGCGGCCGGTCCTGGTGCCAGGGCCGCGGTTCGAAGAAGCCGAGTTCTTCGTCGTGCATCTGGTCGAGCTCGCAGAAAAACTCGATGGTCACGCCGTCGGGGTTCTTGTGATAGATCGCGATATTGTGGCCGATGATGTGACGGAGCGGGCCCCACTCCAGCTTGATGTTGCTCTTGGCCAGAATATCGGAGGCGCGCTTGATGTCCGACCAGTCGCGGACTTCGAAGGCGATGTGGTGGATCGCGGTCTTGGCGTCGCGCAGAAAATTCACGGTGTGATGGTCGCGGCTGCAGCGCAGGAAGGCGAAGAAGTCGCCGCGCCAGTCGGAGACGCGAAAGCCCAGCACGTCGCAATAGAATTTCACCAGGCCTTGCACGTCCGGGCACTGATAGGCGATGTGGCCGAACTTCAGCGGCATGATGCCGTTGAACGCGTTGTCATCCGGCGCAAAGGCAAAGTCGGAGAAAATCTCCAGCGTGGTGCCTTTGGGATCCTGGAAGGTGAGCGCCTCGCCGATGCCCGGGGTGATGTCGCTTCGCCGCTCGCTCTTGATGCCCAGCTTTTGCAAGCGCGCGGCGATTTCGCCGAGATCGCTGCCGGGCGCGGTCTGAAACGACAGCCGCGGCACTTCGGCCGAGGCGCCGTGTTCGAGCACGACCACTTCGAGGCCGGCCTTGGTGGCGAGGATGGCGCGGTTCTTCTCGCGCGCCGCGAGGCTCAATCCGACGATGCGGGTGAAATAATCGGCGGTCCGCTCGATGTCGGGCGTGGTCAGCGTCGAATGGCCGGCGCGCTTGATCTGCAGCATCGCTACCCTCCCATTCCGTGCTTACGCCTGCGCGCGAACGCGGCTGTCGTCATGGACGCGGCCGAGTTCGTGCGCGCTGACGCCGATTTTCAACTCGCCGAGGAGCGGCGAGGACCGGCAGACGATGGTGTCGCCGGGCTTGATCGGGCCGACGCCATCGGGCGTTCCGGTGTAAATCAGATCGCCCGGATAGAGCGTATAGAACGACGAGGCGAATTCGATCAGGCGGCGGCAGCTATAGATCAGATCGGACGTGTTGCTCTGCTGCTTGACGACGCCATTGACCTCGAGCGTGAGCGGCAGCGCATCGGGATCGGGGATTTCGTCGGCGGTCACCATCCACGGTCCGGCGACGGCATAGCCGTCGGGCGATTTGCGGAAGCTCCGGTCCTCGCCGCCGCGCACGGTGATGTCGAGGCCGAGGCAGTAGCAGGCGACGTGATCGAGCGCGTCTTGCTGGGAAATGTCGCTGCCGGTCTTGCCGATCACCATGACCAGTTCGACCTCGTGGTCGTTGCGCCGGTTGGGAAAGCGGAGCGGGATGGTCTCGGACGGCCCGATCAGCGCCGAGTTCGATTTCAGGAACATGCCGGCTTCGAGGATTTTCGACGACTGCGCGCTGACCACCTGAGACTTCGGGTCGGCGGAGGCGGCTTTCATCTCGGCGATATGCGCCTGGTAATTGGTGGGCGCGCAGGACAGCTTGGTCGGCCTCGCCACCGGCGGCAAAAGCTTGACGCCCGCGATCGGCGTGCCGGCCGCCTTGTCGGCGAGGCGTTCGATCCGTTCGCGCCATTGCGGCAGCGCCGCGACCACGGCGTCTCCGAGCATGGTGTAAGGCGAGGATTGCCGGATTTCCGTCTGTGCCGCGGTCACGTCATGGACGCGGTCGCCGCGCACAACCCCCAGGCGATCGTCGTCGTAGCGGCACAATTTCATCGGTTTCCTCCTCGATTTACGCGGTACTTACGGCGTTTGCGCGAACACTAGCAAGCGCCCGGCAGCAGGCAAAGACGGCCGCGTGGGTCTTTGCCTTCGGCTCAGCGCGTGGCGCGGCCCGACAATCCGAACGTCACGGTCGAAACGCACAACAGGCTCACCGCCGCGGACAAAAAGAACACAGCGCGCGGCTGCCCGCTGTCCATCAGCATGCCGTAAACCAGCGGCGCGATGCTGGCGCCGATATTGAAGCCGGTGCTGACGAAGCCGAACACCCGGCCATAGGCGCCGGGCGGCGTCACCGCGCGCACCAGCATGTCGCGCGACGGGAAGGTGGCGCCGACGAACAGGCCGCTCACGCCCGTCAGCGCGATCAGCACCGCCGCCGGAAAATCGAACAGCCCCAGCAGCGCGGTCACGATACCGCCCACGGTGAGGCCGGTCGCGGCAACCATGGCGTGGCGGCTGGTGCGCGAGGCCAGAAAGCCGCCGGCGAGTACGCCCGCGGCATTCATGGCAAGAAGCGCCGTCAGGGCGGCATTGGCGACCGTGTTCGGCGTGCCGTGCAGCGCGCCCAGCGCCACCACCAGATAGGTGTTGAGTCCGCTGCCCATGATCGAGATCAGCATGAAAAACGCCAGATTGATCAGGATCGCGGGCGTCAGCAGAAGGCGCCAACCGCTTTTGCCGCTATCGGCATGGGTCGGCGCGGTGTTTTTTCCGGCATGCGTAATTTCAAGCGCGGGCTCCGGCTGCGCGAGCAAAACCGCGAGCACGACCAGGCCCAAAATCGCCGCGCCGAGATAAGCGCCGCGCCAGCCGAACAGCCCTTGCATGTAGAGCAGGCTGACCGGCGCAACCGCGCCGCCGAGCATGCCGGAGAAGGTGTGATACGAAAAGATCTGGCTCAAGCGGTTCGGCGGCGTGTGCTGCGACAGCAGCGAATAATCCGCCGGGTGATAAACCGTGTTGCCGAGACCGGCGACGCCGTACATCGCAACGAAAACCCAATACGAGTTGACCAGGCCGGCGACGGCGTAAGCCACGCTGGACAATCCCAGACCGACGATCAGCACCATGCGGGCGCCGACCCGATCGACGAGAAAACCGACCGGCGTCTGAAACAGCCGCGGAGACGACGTTGAACACCGTCAGCGCCAGCGCCAATTGCGTATAGGTCACATTGAAGTCGTCGCGGATGAACGACAACAGCGGCGCCAGCATGAGCATGTAATAGTGGCTCATCAGGTGCGCGGCGCAGATGCCGGCAATCAGCCGCGATTCGGCCGGCCGTATCGCGCGAACGGAAACAGCCTGCGTCATTGCGGCCGGCTGGGCGCCGATTTTGTTTTTGCGTCTCGCAGGGCCTGCCAGACAATGGCCGGCGTCAGCGGCATGTCGACGTGGCGGATGCCGAAATCGGACAGCGCGTCGATCACGGCGTTCATCACCGAGGTCAGCGCGCCGGCGCAGCCGGCTTCGCCGCAGCCTTTGACGCCGAGCGGATTGGTCGTCGCCGGCGCCGGATGATCTTCCAGTACGAAAGACGGCACGTCGGCGGCGCGCGGCATGGCGTAATCCATGAACGAGCCGGTGAGGAGCTGGCCGTCGCCGTCATAGACCGTCTTTTCCATCAGCGCCTGGCCGATGCCCTGCACGACGCCGCCGTGCAACTGGCCGGCGACGATCATCGGATTGACCACGGTGCCGAAGTCATTGACGCAGGAGTATTTCACCACCTCGACGGCGCCGGTGTCGGGATCGATTTCGACTTCGGCGATATGGCAGCCGTTGGGAAAGGTCGAGGCCGACGGTCCGTCGCTGACGTGATCGACGTCGAGCGTCTGCGGCGCATCCGCCGGCAGATTGATGCCGCCGTGAAGCTTCTGCGCCAGCTCCATGATCGAGACCGAACGATCGGTGCCGACGATGGTGAAGTTGCCCTTTTCGAAAGCGATGTCGGACGGGGCTGCTTCGAGCAGATGGCTCGACAGTTCCTTGCCTTTCTCGATCACCTTCACCGCGGCTTCGACGATCGCGGTGCCGGTGTGCATCAGCGACTTCGAACCGCCCGAACCGCCGCCGGCGATCAATCGGTCGCTGTCGCCCTGCAGCAATTTGATCTTGTCGAACGGAATGCCGAGCTGCGCACTGAGAACTTGCGCGAATGGCGTCGCATGGCCCATGCCGAAATCCATGCGTGCCGGTGGTCAGCGTCACGGTGCCGTCGGCGTTGAAGGTGATGCCGGCAAGCTCCTTCGACGGCGGCGCGGTGACTTCGAGGAAATTGCCGATGCCGAAACCGCGCAGCCGGCCGCGCCGCAGACTTTCCCGTTTGCGGCGCGCAAATCCTTTGCCATCGGCAAGCTCGAACGCCTGCTTGCTCAGCGCGGCGAAATCGCCGCTGTCGTAAGTCATGGCGGACGCCGTCTTGCGCGGCATCTCGGCCGGCCGGATCTGATTGCGCCGCCGCAGCGTCATCCGATCGATGCCCATCTCGGCCGCCGCCGCATCGATCAGCCGCTCCATGTAGTAATTGCCTTCGGGCCGGCCGGCGCCGCGATAGGCCGACACGTGCGACGTGTTGGTGAACGCACATTTGGTCGACACTTCGATCAAAGGCGTGCGGTACATGCTCTGCACGTTCTTCACGGTATTGATGGTGCCCGGCATCGGCGCCACCGGCGACAGGAACGCGCCCATATTGGCGAAATTGGTCAGCCGCAAAGCCAGGAAATGCCCGTCGGCATCGAACGCCAGTTCGGCGTCGACGTCGTGGTCGCGGCCATGGCTGTCGGACACAAAGCTGCCCGACCGGTCTTCGGTCCATTTGACCGGCCGTCCGAGCGCCCGCGCAGCGTGCAGCACGCAGATATATTCGGGAAACATCGCGGCTTTCATGCCGAACGAGCCGCCGACCTGGCCGGTGAGGATGCGCACGTCTTTCGGGGTCACGCCCATCGCTTCGGCGATATTGGCGCGCATGCCGAAGACGCCCTGCGAGCCGACATGCAGCGTGAAGCGGGTGCCGTCATGGGCGCCAAGCGCCGCGCGCGGCTCCATGGCGTTGACGACCAGCCTGCTGTTGACCAGCCGCAGCTTGGTGACATGGGCCGCCGCCGTGAAAGCGGCGTTCACCGCCGCGGCGTCGCCGTAGTGATAATCGAGCGCGACATTGTCCGGCACATCGTCATAGAGCACGCGGCGCGCCGTCTCGCACGGCTTCTTCGGCCGACGTCACCGCCGGCAGCGTTTCGATATCGAGGCTGACGGCTTCGGCCGCGTCCTTGGCCTGCAGCAAGGTCTCGGCGACGACGAAGGCGACCGGGTCGCCGACATAGCGCACTTTGTCCTTGGCGAGCGCTTCCCGCAGCGGCTTCTTCATCGGCGTGCCGTCGCGGTTATTGAACGGCACGACGCATTTGAGCGGGCCGTAGCCCTTGAGATCCTCGCCGGTATAGACGCCAAGCACGCCCGGCATCTTGGCCGCGGCCGCGGTGTCGATCGCGCGGATGATGCCGTGCGCGTTCTGGCTGCGGACCATGACCGCATAGGCCTGGCCGGGCAGGCTGACATCGTCGGTATAATGTCCCATGCCGCGCAACAGCATCGGGTCTTCGGTGCGGGGTACCGACTGGCCGACGGCGAATTTCTCAGTCGCCAATCGCTCGGCCGCCAGTTCTTCCGCCAGATTCTTGGACGCGATCGCCTTGGCGGACTGCTGCAAATTCATGACGATTCAATCCCATAACGCCACTATCGCCGTGACATAATGGACTTGCCCAGCCCCGGCAACAGCGCATCCAACATGGCTCATAGGCGGGCAAGGCAGCCGAAAACCACGCGAAAGCTGGGCGAAAACCCGGGCCAAATCAATGTATTGCCCTCCCGGCCACCGCTGTTACAGTTCACCCAACTTGAGCTTGAACAATGGACCGCGACCGTCGAGCCCAGCCCTTGAAGCTGGCGTTCCGGCGCGGCGGGAAGGCATTGATGGACGACGAGGCTCCGCCGCCGGGCGGCCTCGACGCCAATGGGACCGCGCACAGCAATACGGCGCGGGGTGCCCGCTGGGGTCGCCGAACGCCCTATGGCCTCCGCCGCGATGGCGGGCGGCGCGATGACCGGCGTCCGCCGGCGCGCGACCACGCCGCGACCTATGCGGCGCTCGATCTCGGCACCAATAATTGCCGCCTGTTGGTGGCGCGGCCGACCAGCGACGGCTTTCGCGTCGTCGACGCGTTCTCGCGCATCATCCGCCTCGGCGAAGGCATTGCCGCGTCGCGGCGGATCAGCGAGGCGGCGATCGCGCGCGCGGTCGACGCGCTGTTGGTGTGCCGCGACAAGATGCGGGCACGCGACGTCATCCGCGCCCGCCTGATTGCCACCGAAGCCTGCCGCGCGGCGGAGAACGGCGAGGAGTTTCGCGGCCGCATCGCCCGCGACGCGGGCGTCGAACTCGAGATCATCGATTCCGCGACCGAGGCGCGCCTCGCCGCGACCGGCTGCACCGAATTGTTCGACCCCGCGGCCAGCGGCGTGATCCTGTTCGATATCGGCGGCGGCTCTTCGGAACTGGTGCGGCTCAATCGTCCGGCCGCCGGCCGGCGGCGGTCCGCCGCTGCCGGACATTGTCGGCTGGGCCTCGCTGCCGGTCGGCGTCGTCACGCTGGCCGAGCGCTACGGCGGCAAAGTCGTGACTCGCGGACATCTATGACGCCATGGTGGATGAGGTCTCCGCGTTCGTCGAAAACTTCGCCGCGCGATCATCGCTGCGACCTCGACGGCTTCCACATGCTCGGCACCTCGGGCACGGTGACCACGATCGCCGGCGTGTTCTTGCGGCTGCGGCGCTACGACCGCCGCCGCGTCGACGGCTGCTGGCTGTGCCGACGATGAGGTTTCCGGCGTCGTCGACGAACTGATGGCGATGAGTTTCGACGAGCGCGCCGCCAATCCCTGCATCGGCGCCGAACGCGCCGATCTGGTGCTGGCCGGCTGCGCCATTCTCGACGCCATCCGCCGCGCCTTTCCTTGCCCACGACTGCGCGTCGCCGACCGCGGCCTGCGCGAGGGCATGCTGGTGGAGATGATGCGCGAAGACCGGGTGTGGGAGAAACTGATCGATCATGGCGCACCTCAAGGACCAGAAACGCCGCACGCTGTCGTCGCGGACCTGGCTCGAACGCCAGCTCAGCGATCCTTATGTGGCGCGCGCCAAGCGCGACGGCTTTCGCTCGCGCGCCGCCTATAAGCTCGCCGAAATCGACGACAAATATCATCTGCTTCAAGGAAGGCTCCCGCGTGGTCGATCTCGGTGCGGCGCCCGGCGGCTGGAGCGAGATTGCGCTCAAGCGCATCGGCCCCAAGGGGCGCGTGATCGCGCTCGATATTCTCGAGTTCAAGCCGATGACCGGGGTCGAATTTCTCAAGCTCGACTTTCTCGACGACACCGCGCCGGATCGTCTCAAAGAAATGCTCGGCGGCAATGCCGACGTCGTTCTCTCCGACATGGCGGCGAACGCCACCGGCCATCGGCCGACCGACCATCTGCGCATCATGGCGCTTGCGGAGGCGGCGGTCGAATTCGCCCGCGAGGTGCTGGCGAAGGGCGGTTCGTTTCTCTGCAAGGTTTTGCAGGGCGGAACCGAAAGCGTGCTGCTCGCCGAACTCAAGCGCGACTTCGAAAGCGTCAAGCACGTCAAGCCGCCGGCAAGCCGCGCCGATTCCGCGGAGCTTTATCTGCTGGCGCGCGGCTTTCGCCATCACGCGCGGAGCTAGGTCTTCTTTTCCACTGCGTCGTATTTCCGGTTGGTGAGCTCCGAGCCGGCGTCGGGCGGCAACTGCATGAAGATCAGAGCCGCGCTGGCCGACAGCAGGCTGACGATAAGAAATGCCGGCGGGAAATCCATCACGCCCATGGTGGTCGAGTTCTTTCAGCCGCAGCGTAATCTCGACGACCAGGGCGCCGACGGCGACGCCGGTCGAGAGCGCCAATTGTTGCGCAGCAGCGACCATCGTGGTGGCGCGGCTGATCCGCCGCGGTTCGACCTCCGCATAGGCAATCGTGTTGATGCTGGTGAATTGCAGCGAGCGGAAAAAGCCGCCGGACAGCAGGATCACGATCATTGCCGCATAGGGCACGCCCGGCAGGAAGCCGGCGCAGGCGCCGAGGAATGCGCTGCTGATCAGCGCATTGTAAATCAGCACATTGCGGTAGCCGTAACGATTGAGCACGCCGGCCACCGCGGCCTTCATGAACATCGAGCCGAGCGCGGTGGTGAAGGTGATGAGGCCGGATTGGAACGGCGTCAGATCGAAAGCCGATCTGCAGCAAGAGCGGCAGCAGGAACGGCAGCGCGCCGATGCCGATGCGGAACAGAAAGCCGCCGACAATGCTGGCGCGAAAAGTCGGCAGCTTCAACAGGCTGAGATCGAGGATCGGCGCCGCGACGCGCCTTGCAGTGAACAACATAGGCCAGCCGCCGAAATGGCGCCGACAGCGATGAGCGCCGCGACCGCGCTCGACCGGCAGGAAGTCGAGTCCCATGACCGAGAGCCCGAAGGCGAGTCCGGCGATGGCGAGACCGGATAGAATAAAGCCGATGAAGTCGAAAGGATCGTGATGCTCGACTTCGCACATTGGCGATGTAGCGCGACGCCAGCCACGATGCCGACGATGCCGATCGGCACGTTGATCAGAAAAATCCAATGCCACGAGGCATAGGTGGTGATGAAGCCGCCGAGCGGCGGACCGCAGATCGGGCCGATCAGCGCCGGGATGGTCACGCAGCGACATCGCGTTGACCAGGAGCTTCTTGTCGACGCTGCGCACCATGATGAGGCGCCCGACCGGCGTCATCATGGCGCCGCCCATGCCCTGCACGATACGGGCGAACACGAATTGTTCGAGCGAATGCGAGGCGGCGCAGCCGATCGAGCCGAGTACGAACACGCCGATGGCGACGACGGAATACATTGCGCGCGCCGAAGCGGTCGGCGGTCCAGCCGCTCGCCGGAATGCAGATGGCGAGCGACAGCAGATAGGACGTGACCGCGAGCTTCAGCGCCAGCGGATTGGTGCCGAGCGCGCGCGCGATCGCCGGCAGCGACGTCGCGATCACCGTCGAGTCCATGTTCTCCATGAACAGCGCCGTGGCGACGATCAGCGGGACGATGCGGTTGTAGGGAGGTGCACTCCATGCGCGGCTATCAGCCCACCGTCCGCGATGTCGATAGCCCATTCCTCGGCATTATGCCGGCCGTGCGGTGTGAGCTTTCATGCCAGCTTCCTTGCCGCTTCCTCGACCATGCCGAGATCGGAATACTTCTTCACGTCGATATCGACTTTGAGCAGGCCGACTTCTTTCTGTTGTTGCAGATTGCTCTGCAGCGCGGCCAGGTTCGGCGTGCCGTTCGGGTCGCGGAATTGATCGCGATCGGTAAAGGCCCAGTCCATGCGCTCCGGCGGCGCCTTGTTGAGGCGGGCGACGATGGCGACGGCCTCGTCGTGGTTTTTCGGGTCGGTGTACCAGCGAATCGCGCGCAGGGTGTCCTGCAGAAAATCGATCAGCGCCGGCGCGGTTTTGCGCAATGAAGCCGGTGCGCGCGGTCCACATCGTGAGCTGGGTGACGCCGAAGGCATCTTTCTGCGTGAACAAGGTTCGCGCGATGGCGCCGAGGTCGGGATCGAGCGAAAACGGCGGCACGGCGCTGATGAGATCGACCTTGCGCTCCGCCAGCATCGCCCGCATGGCGGGGAAGGGCGCCTCGACGACGGTATAGTCCTTATTGGCCTCGAGCCCGTTCTTATGCAGCATCGCGCGCATCGCGATGTCGACGGCGCTCCCCATGGCGTTGGTGGCGAGCACCTTGCCTTTGAGGTCCGGAACCGTTTTTACCGGCCCCTCCTTGAGCACCATGAACTGATTGGTGCCGTGACCGGCGACGCCGTCCTGGACCTCGTCGCAGATCACCCGAAGGTCATCCATATTGGCGTTTTGGATGGCAAGGCCGAACGACGAAAACGCCAGCGGCCCGATATCGAGTTCGCCGGCGGCGAGCGCGGTGATAACCGGCGGTGTCCCGGCAAACCGGGTCGCCTCGGCGACGTAGGTCTTGCCGTAATTCGTCAGAATGTCCTTTTTTTCCAGCACCAGCGGCGCGGTCGAAGCCGGCACCACCACCCAGCCGACGCGAATCTTGACCGGCGCGGCTTGCGCCACGGCGCGCCGGCCGCCCGCCGTCAGCGCAGTCCCGGCGGCCAATGCGGCGAGCCCGAACCGCCGCCGATCCAAGGCAATGCCGTCCATGCGTTTCATGGCGCGCTTCTCCCCGTTTTTCTGACCTTGACCCTAGTTTGAACGCTATTAATTCCGGTCAAGGCGTGCTATCGACCGCCGCCAACCCAAAAGCGGGGAATCGAGTCGGGCGAGGGGACCATATTCCGCTCGTCCGCCGAGTATTACCCCGAGAAGTTTTACCCCGACGACAGTCCCCGGTTAGCCCGCCGCATCGGGCCTCGGAGTTGGCAATGGCCGCGATTTCAAAAGACCTTCCCCGCGAAGCATACACCTTCGACGATGTGCTGTTAAAGCCGGGCCTGTCCGACGTCATGCCGTCGGAAGTCGATATCCGCTCGCGCATCACCCGGACGATCCTGCTCAATATCCCGATCGTCGCATCCGCGATGGATACCGTGACCGAAGCGCATATGGCGATCGCCATGGCGCAGGCCGGCGGCCTCGGCGTCGTGCACCGCAATCTCGAGCCCGACGTGCAGGCGGCGCAAGTGCGCCAGGTCAAGAAATTCGAATCGGGCATGGTGGTTAATCCCGTCACCATCCATCCCGACGCGACGCTCGCCGACGCGTTGGCGCTGATGCAGGAGTACCGCATCTCCGGCATTCCGGTGGTCGAAGGCGGCGGCAACGGCCACGGCAAGGCGCCCGGCAAGCTGGTCGGCATCCTCACCAATCGCGACGTGCGCTTTGCCACCGACAAGCGGCAAAAAGTTTCCGAGCTGATGACCAAGGAGCAGCTCGTCACGGTCGGCGAGAAGCGTCGGCCAGGACGAGGCCAAGCGGCTGCTGCATCAGCATCGCATCGAAAAGCTTCTGGTGGTCGACAGCGATTATCGCTGCGTCGGCCTGATTACCGTCAAGGACATCGAAAAGGCGGTGGCCAATCCCAACGCCTGCAAGGACGAGCAGGGCCGGCTCCGCGTCGCCGCCGCAACCTCGGTCGGCGAGGCGGGTTATGCGCGCAGCGAGAAGCTGATCGAAGCCGGCGTCGATCTCGTCGTGGTCGACACCGCGCACGGCCATTCGCGCCGCGTGCTCGATACCGTGACCCGCATCAAGCGGATGTCGAATGCGGTGCAGGTGGTTGCCGGCAATATCGCCACCGCCGAAGGCGCCAAGGCGCTGATCGATGCCGGCGCCGATTCGATCAAGGTCGGCATCGGCCCGGGTCGATCTGCACCACGCGCATCGTTGCCGGCGTCGGCGTGCCGCAGCTCACCGCGATCATGGATGCGGTCGAAGCGGCGCAAAAGACCAACACGCCGGTGATCGCCGACGGCGGCATCAAATATTCCGGCGATCTCGCCAAGGCGCTCGCCGCCGGCGCCGACGTGCGCCATGGTCGGCTCGTTGCTGGCCGGCACCGACGAGACGCCCGGCGAGGTGTTTCTCTATCAGGGCCGCTCCTACAAGAGCCTATCGCGGCATGGGCTCGGTCAGCGCCATGGCGCGCGGCTCCGCCGACCGTTATTTCCAGCAGGAGATCAAGGACACGCTGAAGCTCGTGCCCGAAGGCGTCGAAGGCCAGGTCGGCTATAAGGGGCCGGTCGCCGACGTGCTGCATCAGCTCGTCGGCGGCTTGCGCGCCGCCATGGGCTATGTCGGCGGCAAGGATCTCGCCGAGTTTCACGACAAGGCCGAATTCGTGCGCATCTCCGGCGCAGGTCTGCGCGAAAGCCACGTCCACGACGTCACCATCACCCGCGAGAGCCCGAATTATCCGAGCCGGACCTAAAGGGCCGCATGACCAGCGCTGCCAACGATCCTTTCGCGAAGATACGCAGCGCCACCAATTCGCATCGCGCGCGTCACGGCTGCGGCGCTTATCCTTACGGTAACGGTCCGCTGCTGGCCGCGGTCGCGGCCTCGGCCAATGCGCGGCGCATCCTCGAACTGGGAACGGCGCTCGGCTATACCGCGCTGTCGTTTGCCTCGGGCGTGCCGGACGCGACCGTCGACACGATCGAACGCGATCCCGAGCATGTGCACGCTGGCGCGCAACAATATCGCGGCCGCCGCGATGGATCATCGCATCACCGTTCACGAGGGCGATTTCGCAAGCGTGCTGCCGACGCTCGATCCGGGCTATGACGTCGCCTTCTTCGACGGCGGAACGCCGGTAGCGGGACTGCACAAGAGTTTGCGCGGGCTGTTGCGCACCGGCGGCACGCTGATCACCGCCAACCTCAATCACGGCGGCACCGCCGACGCCGTGCGCAAGGCGTTGTTTGACGGCAAAGCGTGGCGCAGTGCGCTGATCGACGAAGACGGCGAAACGGCGATCAGCGTCAAGCTTTAGATTTATGTTTTTGTCGAGCGTCCACTCAGCCCGGGGAAATCAATGACCGTTCAAGAAATCCTGTTGCCGCTGTTCGTCGAGGTGATCCTCACCTTCCTGCTGCTGTTCTGGCTGGCGCCGTTGCGGGCGCGCGATTTCAAGGACGGGGTGTGCCGGCCGGATGACGTTGCGCTGCGCGAACCGAACTGGTCGCCGCGCACCTTGCAAACGGGCTATGCCTACAGCAACCAGTTCGAACTGCCGGTGCTGTTCTACGTGCTGACGATCCTCGCCTACGTCACGCATCTCGCCGGCGTCATCTTCGTGGTGCTGGCCTGGATATTCGTGCTGTTTCGCTGCCTGCAGGCTATCGTGCATGTGACCAGCAACAATATCCGCGTCCGCGGCGCGTTCTTCGCCGTTGCCGCGCTGGCGCTGTTCGTCAACTGGGTGATCTACATCGTCGAAGTACTGACCTTGCCGCGCCCGATATGAAATCGGGCCCGTCACCGTCAGGCTAGAGCCGAAGTCAGGAATTGCACTTGCCGAAAATTTTCACATGACACCTTCAGCGCGGCTTGCCGCGGCCATCGAGGCTTTCACCGATATCGAACTGCGGCGGCGTCCGGCCGGCGACGCGCTCAAGGATTGGGGGCTGTCGCATCGTTTTGCCGGTTCCGGCGATCGCGCGGCGATTGCCGGCATTGTCTACGATGCGCTGCGCAGAAAGTCGTCGTCCGCCTGGCTGATGGGCGAGGCGACGCCGCGCGCGGTGCTGATCGGCATGCTGCGCCGGGAGCGCCATCTCGATGGCGCGGCGATCGCGGCACTGTGCAGCGGCGCGCGTTATGCGCCGGAGCCGCTGACGGAAGCCGAGAGTTCCGCACTAGGTAGGCGACTCCCTCGACGGCGCGCCGGCGCATGTCGAAGGCGACTATCCGGAATGGCTCGACCCGCATCTGGCGCGCGCTTTCGGCGATGAACGCGCGGCCGAAGGCGCCGCGCTTTCGAGCCGGGCGCCGCTCGATTTGCGGGTCAATACGCTCGTCACCGAGCGCGATGACATTATTCCGAAGGCTCGCGCATCTCCACGCCGAGCCGACGCGATGGTCGCCGGCGGGGCTTCGCATCCGGATGGCCGCCGAAGCCAAGAGCCCGGCGATCCATGCCGAGCCGCCTTACATCAAGGGCCAGATCGAAATACAGGACGAGGGCTCGCAACTCGCCGCGCTGTTCGCGGCAGCCCAGCCGGGCGAGCAGGTCATCGATCTCTGCGCCGGCGCCGGCGGCAAGACGCTTGGCGCTGGCGGCCGCGATGGAAAACCACGGCCAGATTTACGCCACCGACAGCGACAAGCGCCGGCTGGCGGCCGATCCATGAGCGGATCGAACGCTCGGGTGCGCGCAATATCCAGGTCCGCACCCCCCGGGGCGACGCCGAAATCCTCGGCGATCTCGCCGGCCGCGCCGATCTGGTCCTGATCGACGCGCCATGCACCGGCATCGGCACCTGGCGGCGCAATCCGGACGCCAAGTGGCGGATCCGCCCGGGCGCGCTCAACGAGCGTCTCAAGCAGCAGGAAGCCGTGCTCGAACGCGCCGTGCCGCTGGTCAAGCCGGGCGGCCGGATCGCCTACGTCACCTGCTCGGTGCTGGCCGAGGAGAACGGCGATCAGGTCCGCGCCTTTGCCGGCCGCCACGCCGATTTTTCCGTGGAAAAGCCGGGCCAGATCATCAACACGCTCGGCGAGCGCGCCTATCTTTTCGGCCGCGCCGTGCTTATCTCGGACGAAGGTTTACTGATGACGCCGCGACGTACCGATACCGACGGATTCTTCGTCAGCATGCTGCGGCGGTCCGCATGACGGCCGCCGCCAAATCCCGCCCGGCCGACGCGGTCGAGCAAACCCCGGAATCCCACGACAAGATTCTGATCGTCGATTTCGGCTCGCAGGTCACCCAGCTGATCGCGCGGCGGGTGCGCGAGGAAAAGGTCTATTGCGAGATCGTGCCGTTCCAGAAGGCGGAAGCGGCGTTTCGCGCGATGAAGCCGAAGGGCGTCATTCTGTCCGGCGGTCCGGCGTCGGTGCTCGACCAAGATGCGCCGCTGGCGCCGGCCGCGATCTACCAGGCCGGCGTGCCGGTGCTCGGCATCTGCTACGGCGAGCAGGCGATGGCGCAGCAGCTCGGCGGCAAGGTCGAGGCCGGCCATCATCGCGAATTCGGCCGCGCCGAAGTTGAGGTCACGAATTCAAGCCCGCTGCTCGACGGCGTCTGGGAAGTCGGCCAGAAATATCCGGTGTGGATGAGCCACGGCGACCGCGTCACCGCGCTGCCGGAGGGCTTCAAAGTCATCGGCACCTCGGCCAATGCGCCGATCGCCATGATCGCCGACGACAGGCGCAAATTCTACGCGACGCAATTCCATCTTGAAGTGATGCACACGCCGCAGGGCGCGGCGCTGCTGCGCAATTTCGTCCGCAATATCGCCGGCTGCACCGGCGACTGGACCATGCGCGCGTTCAAGCTCGAGGCGATCGACAAGATCCGCCGCCAGGTCGGCAAGGGCAGGGTGATCTGCGGCCTGTCCGGCGGCGTCGACTCCTCGGTCGCCGCGGTGCTGATGCATGAGGCGATCGGCGATCAGCTCACTTGCGTGTTCGTCGATCACGGGCTGCTGCGGCTCGGCGAAGCGCGAAAAGGTCGTGACGCTGTTTCGCGATCACTACAACATCCCGCTGGTCCATGTGGATGACAGCGAGATTTTCCTTAAAGCCCTCGACGGCATCGACGATCCGGAGACCAAGCGCAAGACCATCGGCAAATTGTTCATCGACGTGTTCGAGGCCGAGGCGAAAAAGATCGGCGGCGCCGAATTTCTGGCGCAAGGCACGCTCTATCCCGACGTGATCGAAAGCGTGTCGTTCACCGGCGGCCCGTCGGTGACGATCAAGTCGCACCACAATGTCGGCGGCCTGCCGGAGCGCATGAACATGAAGCTGGTCGAGCCGCTGCGCGAATTGTTCAAGGACGAAGTGCGCGCGCTCGGCCGCGAACTCGGGCTGCCGGAAGCTTTCGTCGGCCGCCATCCGTTTCCCGGTCCGGGCCTCGCCATCCGCGTGCCGGGCGCCATCACCCGCGAGAAGCTCGACATCCTGCGGCTCGCCGACGACATCTTCATCGACGAAATCCGCCGCGCCGGTCTCTACGACGATATCTGGCAGGCCTTCGCCGTGCTGCTGCCGGTGCGCACCGTCGGCGTCATGGGCGATTTCCGCACCTATGATTTCGTCGTCGGCCTGCGCGCCGTGACCTCGACCGACGGCATGACCGCGGATTTCTATCCGTTCGACATGAAATTCATCGGCGCGGTGGCGACGCGGATCATCAACGAGGTGAAGGGCGTCAACCGCGTGGTCTATGACGTGACGAGTAAGCCGCCGGGGACGATTGAGTGGGAGTGAGAGAAGCGGAGAAATCCGAGTTTACTTAAGGGTCGAGGTTCGTTCGGCGGAGTGCGTCAATGCTAAAATTCGCAATTGCGGCCTTTGTCGTTGCGCTTCCAGCATCGGCGTTGGCGGTAGAGCCGTTCCCGGCGAGTTTTCACACGCAGGAGATCGAGACCAACGGCACGACCCTGCATGTGCGGTACGGCGGCGCCGGCCCGGCGGTCGTTTTGCTGCACGGCTTCGGCGATACCGGCGACATGTGGGCGCCGGTGGCCCGGGTGCTGGCGAAGGACCACACCGTTGTTGTACCCGATCTGCGCGGCATGGGTCTCTCGGCGCATCCCGATAGCGGATACACCAAGAAGAACGAGGCCCTGGATATCGCCGGCGTCATGGATCGCTCAAGATCGAGCAGGCGGCCCTGGTCACCCACGATATCGGCAACATGGTCGGCTATGCGCTGGCGGCGCAATATCCGGCGCGCATCACCAGATGGATCGCCATCGACGCGCCGCTGCCGGGCATCGGCGCGATCTGGCAGGAACAGCTCTCCAATCCGAAGACATGGCACTTCAATTTCCACGGCCCCGACGAGGAGCGGCTGGTGGCGGGGCGCGAGCGGATTTTTCTCGACCGATTCTACAACGAGCTGTCGGCGCATCCCGAGAAGATCGACGAGGCGACGCGCGCGCACTACGCCGCGCTCTATGCCAAGCCGCACGCCATGCACGATGCTTTCGAGCAGTTCGTGGCATTTCCGCAGGACGGCATCGACAACAGAGCGCTGCTGGCGAACGGCAAGCTGACCATGCCGATCCTGGCGCTGGGCGCGGAAAAGTCGTACGGCCTCAAGATGAAAGAAGACCTCGATCAGGTCGCCACCGGCGTGCAGGGCGGCATCGTCCCGGATTCCGGTCACTGGATCATGGAAGAGCAGCCTGCCGCCACGACCAAGCTGATCGTGGACTATTTGTCGAAATAGCCGGCGCGGTTCTAACCCGCGAAACCTGTGGCCGGCCCAGTCGCCGGCTGGACGCAGCATGCAAGACGACCCGCACCTGCAACGCCTGCTTGGCGCGCTGCCGCATCGCGTCAGCCGGATATACGGTTGGCTGATCAAGCCCGAGGCGCGGTGGGTCCGCTGGCCGCTCGGCGTCGCGCTGATCGTCGGCGGTGTGTTCAGTTTCCTGCCGGTGCTCGGCCTCTGGATGCTGCCGCTCGGGGCGCTGTTGATCGGCGAGGATATTCCGCCGGTCCGGCGCGTCACATTGCGGCTGCTCGGCGGTGTTTACCGGCGGTGGGACGCGTGGCGCTCGCCGCCGCAATAATCGGCTTCAGGTCGCGGCGTCCCGGAGGACACTCTCCAGATTTTCGTCGAGTTTCCGAGCAACGCTATCGACCTTTGCATCACCAAATTGTCCGAAGGTCGAAACCGGCCGATCGTACTCGAAGGCAACTTCGCCCTCGGGGCTTTCGCGCAGCAGCACGCGAATGGGCGCGTACAGAGCGGCGGAGATCTTATGGCGGGTCATCTGCGACGCGGTCAGCGGATTGCCGATGTCGTATTGAATAGCCTGCCGCTTCAATCCGGCAATGGCCAAAAGCGCGCCGTGGTCGCGGTGTCCAAAGATCGAAAGCGTGGCCGCGGCTTCGAGTTCTTGTCGGGCCCGATCGACCAAACCGAAGCGGAGCAGCGTCAGGAAACCGTCATCGAGCCGCGGAACGCGTGCTTCGAGCGCCGCTCTCGCAGCTGGGAAGGTTTTGCTCGACCGAATCGTGACGTGTTCGACGGTTATTTTTTCGACCGACGTGTCGTTGCTGGCCATTGGGATGCCTTTCATTGCTTCAGATCGTCAGAGAAGCGAAAGCGCTTCTTGTTCGTCACGGCAAACGTAGGCTCCCGGCACTCACGCGCCGGGAGCCTTATCGTCACTCCGAGAGCGCGGCTTTTTCAATGACCGCGGCGACCTCGTTCGCATGAACGACGAGAGAGGCATGGCTGCCCGCGACCTCCGTGGTCTGGGCATGCATCCTGTTTGCGAACATCTTCTGGGCCTCGGGCGCGAGCACCTTGTCCTTGGTGCTGATCACATAAAACGTCGGTCTGTCCTGCCAGGCTGCGGTATCGACCGGAGCCTCGAACGCGGTGTGGTTCAGCGGAAGCTGGGACTTTGCCAAAGCTTCGGCGATCTGCGGCGGAAGGTCGGCCGCGACCGCCGAGGGAAACGCTTTGGGATCGATGTAGAGGTTGCCCTTGGCGTCGGGGTGAATCGCCTTGGTGCCTTCGGTAGGCGGCCCGGCGCTGGCGAGCGAAGCCAGCGATTCTCCGACGTTAGGGGCAAACGCGGAGACGTAGACCAGCGCCGAGACCTTGGGATCGTTGCCGGCTTCGGTGATGACGACGCCGCCCCAGGAGTGGCCGACCAGAACGGTCCTGCCGTCCTGCTTCGCCAGCGCCTGTTTGGTGGCGTCGACATCCGCAGCGAGCGAGGTCAGCGGATTTTCGACCAGCGTGACGTTGTAGCCCTTTTTGGTCAGGATATCGGCAACGGGCTTCCAGCTCGTCTGGTCGACGAAAGCGCCATGGACGAGCACGATATTGTGAACGGCGCCCTCCGGCAACGCAGCCGATCGGGCGGGGGCGGCCATTGCTGCTCCGGCGAAGAGAACAGCAGCCGTCGAGAGTAAAATGTTTTGCATTGATTGCTCCTGATGAGATGTCGGACGAAGTGGTCCAGCGAATTGACAGGCGTTTCGGCAAAGTCGCGGTCTTCCATCTCGCGCATTGCGAAATGGAATGCCGCACGAGCGTCAGCCCGCCGCGACGTGAAGTGGGAGGAGGAGTTCTCGGACGTTAGGGCCTAATCGTCCGAATATTGTGTCCGACCGTCCGCAGGGCTAACGTCCGGGCCATGGACATCCTCGGTGAGGTGCTCGATCGCGTTCGTCTCGGCGGGAGTTTGTTGTACCGCTTCGAGCTCGGCCATCCCTGGAGTTTGGCGCTGCCGGCGCGGCCCTACGCGCTGTTCCATTACCTGGGCCGCGGCTCGGCGACCCTCGTGCTCGAACAGGGACGAAAACTAGACCTGGCCCAGGGGGACTTTGTCGTCGTCACGCGCGGCGAACCGCATTTGATCTACTCTGATCGAAAGACGAAGCCGCTCCGGATTGGAGATCTCGACCGACCCGCCGGACATTTCATCTCCGTTCGTCACGGCGACAATGCGCAACCGCACTCGAAGATGATCTGCGGCAATTTTACCATATCGCGGCCGTCGAACGGCAGCATGCTGGAATTACTGCCGCCGGTGCTACTTCTGAAGCCGGCGCAGGATCGTGATTGGCTCGGATTGATTCTGGAGCGCATGGCGAGCGAGTTGGCGCTTGATCGTCCGGGCCAGCGTGTCGCGCTGTCACGACTGACGGAAGTGCTGTTCGTCGAGGTGCTGCGAAGTTGGATCAAGTCCCTCGGTCCCGGAGAAGGCGGCTGGCTCGGGGCCATGGCGGACCCGCATATCGGACCGGCACTGCAGCTGATCCACGAGCGGCCGGATCGGTCCTGGACCCTTGGCGAACTCGGGCAACGCGTGGGGCTCGGCCGCTCGGCGTTCTCGGCTCGCTTCACCAAGCTGGTCGGCCAGCCGATGCACCGTTATCTGGTCGCGCGCCGGATGGATGAAGCTGCGTTTTTGCTCGAATCGAGCGACGAAGGGATTTCAAGGATTGCGGCCCGCGTCGGCTACGAGACCGCGGCCGCGTTCTCAAAACTGTTCCATCGACATTACGGCGTATCCCCCGGCCGTTACCGGGCAACGCGCAAGTCCGACGGTGGCAAAACGCAAGCGGTCGTTCGGCAAGCGGAAGTCGCCGATTGAACGGCGCTTGCCGTGCAGGCTTACTTCGGCCGCCGCACCGCTCTCACCTTGCCGCTGCTGCCGCCGCCGCAGAAGAAGCGGTCGGCGCCGTCGGACTCGAGTCCCGACACCGCGACGCCGGGCGGCATCGCGATGCGTCTCCAGGACTTCTCCCGATTGCGGATCGATCCGCCGCAAATCGCTGGCATCGCTTTCCCAGGTGCCGTGCCAGAGTTCGCCGTCGACCCAGGTGACGCCGGTAACGAAGCGTGTGGTCTCGATGGTGCGCAGGATCGTTCCCGTCTCCGGATCGATTTGATGGATCTTGCGGTCGCGATACTGCCCGACCCAGAGCATCCCTTCCGCCCAGGCGAGGCCGGAGTCGCTGCCGCCGCCGGGTGCCGGAATGGTCGCCAGCACGTCGCCGGTCTGCGGATCGATTTTCAGGATGCGATCCTCGGCAATCTGAAACAGATGCGTGCCGTCGAACGCCGTTCCGGCGTGTGACGCAACTTCAAGCGAGCGCTCGGTCGTCTCGCTTGCCGGATCGAAGGCGCGCAGCTTGTCGCCGGATGCAATCCAGACGCGGTGGCCGTCATAGGTGACGCCGTTCACCCGCTCGGCGCCGGGGAAGGGCCCATATTCACGGAGGATTTCGGCGGCTGATTGTTTCATGTCGCGATCCTAGTCGCCCGGCAGCAGGCCTGGGAGTAACAAGATTGTCGGGAATCCCGGCACCGGCGGGGTCATCCAGCGGCGCGCCCGGCCGCGGCCGAGCGGCTGCACTTTGCCCTTAGCGGCGAGCGCATCGAGTGCCCGCTGCACGGTGCGCGGGCTTGAGCCGAGCGCAATGGCCAGCGCCGAACTCGACCACGCTTCGCCGTCGGCGAGAAAGGCGAGCAACGCCCCGTGCTGCCCTTCGACGGGCGGCGCCAGTACGACGACTTCGCGGGCGCGGCGCGGCGCCAGCACGAAGCCGTGCTTGGTCGCGGTTACCTCGGCAAAACCACGAAGGGCTGTGCGAAGCCGCCCGACTTCGACCCGCAATCGCGCCCGATGCGACTCGTCGGCGTGCTTGCCGCGGAAAGCGCGGGCGACGAGCGTGCTTCGTGAAACGTCGCCAGGCCACGCTTCGGCGAGCGCGCGTGCGAGCGCGAATAATACCGGACGCTTTGCCAGCGAAACCACCGTGCCTGCGTCACGCACGACATGACGGCACGCATCGACCATCAGCGTCTTCGATGCCAGCAAAGCCTCGACGTCCTCCAGCAAAAGGAGCCGCTCTGCGCCACGCGCGATCAGTCGCGCGGCCGGCGTGTTCAGGACGAGGAGGGCGTTTTCCACTTCCGCCGTCAGTGCCGGAATAGCGGCGTCATCCGCGGCGCGCTCCGCCCGCGCGAGCGCGGCACGCGCCGTCTTCGCCTGCAAGCGCCGCATCGCGATGCCCGCCACGACCAATTCATGGGCGGTCCGCGACGCCGGTGGAAATGGCGCGGGATCAAGCGCGGCAAGTTTTTGCTCGGCCTCGTCGAGCCGTCCGATCAGAAGCAAGCGACGGATCTCGAGAGTCCGCGCGTGTGCGGCATTGACGCGGTCGCCGTAGCCTTCGAGCGTGGCCCGCGCGGCGTCGAGCGTCTTTGCCGGCCAGCTCAGGTCGCGGGAGACCAGCGCGATCTCGGCCTCGGCGACGACACATCGCGCGCGAGCCACGGCTTCTTTCGGGCCGAAGGCGCGTCCCGCGCTGCGCAGCAGCGCTTTTGCCCGTGCGAGATCGCCGAGCTGCGCCATCGCGATGCCGCGCAGCGCCAGCGCCGGGGCGTCGTCGCGCAGCGCCACCCGCTTCAATGCACCGAGCGGATCGCCCGATGCGAGCGCGCGCGCCGCGGCGGTGATCAGCGAGTCCATCGGAATCCCGTCACACTTGTCACTCCCGGCGTTTCGATCGCCGCCGCTAAATATAGCGCACGGCCACGCGGTGTGGCGCCGACAAACGGAGAATGACGATGACGACGCATAAGACCGGAACGCGCGAACAGTGGCTCGCGGCACGGCACGAATTGCTGCAAGCGGAAAAGGAACTCACGCGACAGAGCGACGCGCTGGCGCAGCGACGCCAGGAATTGCCGTGGGTCCGGATCGACAAGCAATATCGTTTCGAAACCGACACGGGGTCAGCTTTGCTGGCCGACCTGTTTCAAGGCCGCTCGCAGCTTCTGGTCTATCACTTCATGTTCGGGCCCGACTACACGGCGGGCTGTCCGTCCTGCTCGATGATCGCGGACGGCTTCAACGGCTTCGCGGTTCACCTCGCCAACCATGACGTTATGCTGTCGGCGGTATCGCGGGCGCCGCTCGCAAAGCTGCAGGCTTACAAGCGGCGGATGGGCTGGACGTTTCCCTGGGCCTCGTCGCGCGGCGGCGACTTCAATTTCGACTTCAACGTCTCGTTCACCGAACAGCAGCAGCACGAAGGCTCGATCGAGTACAACTATCGGCGCGGCAGCCGCGCCATGACCATGACGCCGGCCCCGTCGCCCGTCGTTCAATTCGCGGCGATGTGCGGGACCGATGCGGCCACCTATACGCGCGATCGGCCGGGCATGAGCGCCTTCGTGCGCGATGACGGCGTTGTTTATCACACCTATTCGACCTACGCGCGCGGACTGGACGGCCTCTGGGGCGCCTATCAATGGCTCGACCGCGCGCCCAAGGGACGCAACGAAACCGGCATCTGGTGGCGCCGCCGCGACTCCTACGACAAGGCCGATCCGGTTGCCCATGTCGGTCACGATCAGGCGACCAATTGCGGTTGCGCCGCCAATGTCTGACGCGCTCCGTTGGCGCGGCCGCGGGAATCCGGAGCATCGTTTCCGGAATCCCGACGGCGCCAAGGCGGCTGCCCGCAGCGCGGCCGACTGGCTATGTCTCGCGGCGACGCCGACCTTCGCGGTCATGGCGTTGCTGACAGGCCTGTTTGGCGGCAGCTCGCCGGATATTTTCTGCTCTGCCGCTCACGACGCCTCGCCGCTGAACGGCATGGCGGCGATGTATTTGCTGATGAGCGTCTTCCATGCGACGCCATGGCTGAAGCTTATCCTCGCCTGATCGGGCGGGAATAAACTCGTTTGCCGTGACTTCGAGCCTTCCGGCGGCTCCTGAAAATCCGATCCAGGAGGACCGCTATGGTGGATAGTTTGCATTAAGCGGGACAAATCGTCATCCTGGGCTAGTTTGATTACTTGAAAGACCGATACGGCGTTTTTAACTCTACGCACGAGCGTTTCACGCGGCGCTACCGATGGTGTGCGGATCGCCGGTTGTGTGCTTCAAGCGTGCGAACGTTTCGGTGGAAAAAGGCCGTATCCGGTTATGACCTTTGTTACGCGAAGGTCTGTCGCGTTACCGATCCTCGCATTTCCTCTCGCGGGGTGCAGCGGCGTTCTCGACCCGCGCGGGCCGGTCGGTTTATCGGAGCGCCTTATTCTGGTCGAACTCGGTCGCGATCATGCTGGTGATCGTCGTCCCGGTGATCCTCGCCACTTTTGCCTTCGCCTGGTGGTTTCGCGCCTCCAACGGCCGCGCGACCTATCGGCCCGACTGGGCCTTCTCCGGCCAGCTCGAGCTCATTGTTTGGGCGATCCCGGCCCTCGTCATCACTTTTCTTGGCGGCATCGCCTGGTTCGGTTCGCATGCGCTCGATCCCTACCGGGCGCTCGAATCCAAGAATGCGCCGGTCGAGGTCGAGGTCGTTTCGCTCGACTGGAAGTGGCTGTTCATCTACCCGAACGAGGGCGTCGCGAGCGTCAATCAGCTCGTCATTCCCGCCGGCACGCCGGTGCATTTCCGGCTGACGTCTTCCGGCGTCATGAACAGCTTTTTCGTTCCGCAACTCGGCAGCCAGATCTACACCATGGCCGGCATGACCTCGCAGCTCAGTCTGCAGGCGGACGAGCCCGGCGATTATCCGGGTCTCTCCGCGCAATTCAGCGGCGACGGCTTCTCCGACATGCAGTTTAACGTTCGGGCGCTTGCCGCTGACGGCTATGCGAAATGGCTCGCCGCGGCCAAAGCGGACGGTCCCACCCTCGATACCGCCGCCTATGCGACGCTCGCCAAGCAGGGCTCCGGCATCAAACCGGTCACCTATCGCGCCGTCGATCCGAAGCTGTTCGAGGCGGTCGTCAATGAAACCGCGCCGCCCGGCGAAGGTCCCGAGGAGCAGCCCGGCGGACATGGCAAATCGCCCGACACGTCGCCGGCATCGGGGGGAGGCAGCTGATGCTCGGCAAGCTGACATGGGCGGCTATCCCCTTTGACCAGCCGATCCCATTGGCCGCTTCGGGGCTGATGATCGTCGTCGTTCTCGGCGTGCTCGCATGGGTCACGGTGCGAGGCTACTGGCCCTATCTGTGGCGTGAGTGGATCACGTCGGTCGATCATAAGCGCATCGGCGTGATGTATTGCATGCTGGCGCTGGTGATGCTGCTGCGCGGCTTCACCGATGCCATCATGATGCGCTCGCAGCAGGCGCTGGCCTTCCACTCGCAAGGTTATCTGCCGCCGGAACACTACGACCAGATTTTCTCGGCGCACGGCACGATCATGATTTTCTTCGTGGCGATGCCGTTCGTGATCGGTCTGATGAATTTCGTCGTGCCGCTGCAACTCGGCGTTCGCGACGTGGCCTTCCCGACATTCAACTCGGTGAGCCTGTGGCTGACCGCGTCCGGCGTGCTGCTGGTCAATGTGTCGCTGGTGATCGGCGAGTTCGCCAAGACCGGCTGGCTCGCCTATCCGCCGCTGTCGGAACTGCAAGTTCTCGCCCGGCGTCGGCGTCGATTATTACCTCTGGGCGCTGCAGATCTCCGGCGTCGGCACGCTGCTGACCGGCATCAATTTCGTCACCACCATTCTCAAAGATGCGCGCGCCGGGCATGACCTATACGCGCATGCCGATCTTCTGCTGGACGGCGCTCGCCTCGAACCTGCTGATCGTCGCCGCCTTTCCGATCCTGACCGCGACCTTCGCGATGCTGCTGCTCGACCGCTATCTCGGCTTCCACTTCTTCACCACCGATGCCGGCGGCAACGCCGATGATGTACATCAACCTGATCTGGGCGTGGGGCCATCCGGAGGTCTACATCCTCATCCTGCCGGCCTTCGGCATGTTCTCCGAAGTCATCTCGACCTTCTCCGGCAAGCCGCTGTTCGGCTACCGCTCGATGGTCGATCGCCACCATGGCGATCTGCATCCTCTCCTTCCTGGTCTGGCTGCATCACTTCTTCACGATGGGCGCCGGCGCCGACGTCAACGGCTTCTTCGGCATCATGACCATGATCATCGCCGTGCCGACCGGCGTGAAGATATTCAACTGGCTGTTCACGATGTAGGGCGGCCGCGTCCGCTTCAACGTGCCGATGCTGTGGTCGCTGGCCTTCATGGTCACCTTCGTGATCGGCGGCATGACCGGCGTGCTGCTGGCGGTGCCGCCGGCCGACTTCGTGCTGCACAACTCGCTGTTCCTGGTCGCGCATTTTCACAACGTCATCATCGGCGGCGTGCTGTTCGGCGCCTTCGCCGGCTACACCTATTGGTTCCCCAAGGCGTTCGGCTTCAAGCTCGACGAGCGGCTCGGCAAGGCGGCCTTCTGGTTTTGGGTCGATCGGCTTCTATGTCGCCTTCATGCCGCTTTATGTCCTCGGCCTGGAAGGCATGACGCGGCGGATGCAGCATTACGATGTTGCGGCGTGGCATCCTTGGCTGATTGTCGCCGGCGGCGGCGCGGCACTGATCCTCGTCGGCATCGGCTTTCAGGTGGCGCAGCTTGTGGTGTCGATCCGCAATCGCGAATCGCTGCGCGATCTTACCGGCGATCCTTGGGACGGCCGCACGCTGGAATGGATCACGGCCTCGCCGCCGCCGGCCTTCAATTTCGCGGTGTTGCCGAATGTGACCGGCGACGGAAGCCTATTGGGGTATCAAGCAACAGGCGATCGAGCAGCGCCGGCTCACCGACTTGCCCGATTACCAGCCGATCGAAATGCCGCGCAACAGCCCGACCGGCTTCGTCACGGCGTTCTTCGCTGTCGTCACCGGCTTCGCGCTTGATCTGGCATATCTGGTGGATGGTGATCGTCGGCCTGATCGGCGCCTTTGCCACCTTCGTGGTGTTCGCCTGGCGCGATGTGTCGGAATACCACCTGTCCGCCGAGGAAGTCGCCGAGATCGATCGCAAGCGGCGCGATGCGCGCGTCGCTCTGGTGGAAGGGCGCGAGCCCGGCATTACGCCGGTCAAATATTCGGGGCCGTCGGAGCACGACCCGCACAAACTAGGCGGCCGCGCCGAGCCAGACGGCGGCCACACCGGACCGGCACCCAAGCGCATCGTCACCGGCTTTGGGTTTTGGATATTTCTCTTGTCCGACTTCGTGATGTTTTCCGGCTTTTATGCATCCTACGCGGTCCTGTCGCACGCGACCGCCGGCGGTCCCGGTCCGCAAGACCTTTTCAGTTTGAAAATCGTCGCAGTCGAAACCGCCTTCCTGCTGCTGTCGAGCTTTATCTGCGGCATGGCGACGCTCGCCACCAACGCCCGCAACATGCTTTGGACCCAGGTTTTCTATGTGCTCACCGGCTTGCTCGGGGCGGGCTTCCTCGTCCTAGAGCTCAGCGAGTTCGCCAAGATGCTGGCGGAAGGAGCGGGACCAGGCCGCAGCGCCTTTCTGTCGGCGTTCTTCACGCTGGTCGGCTGTCACGGCCTGCACGTCACGGTCGGTCTGTTGTGGCTCGGCACCATGATGGCGCAGTTCTGGGCCAAGGGCTTTACGCCGGCGATCCTGCGGCGCGGCCTGTGCTTCGGGCTGTTCTGGCACGCGCTGGACATTATCTGGGTCGGTATCTTCACCAATGTCTATCTTCTGGGAACGAGCCCTTAGGCGAGCAAGACCATGAGCGAACAAGACACCATGCACGAATTCGGCGCCGATGCCGCGCCGGGCGATCAGGAGTCCGGTCCGCATCAGATCGCGACGGGCGTACGCAACTATCTGATCGGGCTGGCGCTGGCGGCAGCTCTGACCGCCGGTTCATTCTGGGTCGCGAGCGGCACCAGCCTGATCTACATGCCCGGCGTGCCGATGGCGCTGGCGGCCTTGGCGGTGGCGCAGATGGGGGTGCATCTGGCCTTCTTTCTGCACATCACGACCGGGCCCGACAACACCAACAATGCGCTGGCGCTCGCCTTCGGCGCCCTGATCATCGGCATCGTCATCGCCGGATCGCTGTGGATCATGTACCACCTCAACGTGAACATGATGGTGCCCGGCGACATGATGAATATGCGGATGCAGCCGTGAGGCTAGACCAAAGCGGCGAAGGGTTTTGACCCTTCGCCGCAGACTGGCCCGATAATTCCGGCGTCCGCTTAGCCGGCGAAATTCGCCGCGATCCGCTGCTGCAGATAGTCATGCGCCGTGATCGGGGCGTAGCGCTTGCCGGGACCCTGGATAATGGCATCCCGATTGGCCTGGCAGAAGAACGGCAGCGAGTAGCGCGGCCCGAGATATTCATCGGCGCGCGGCATGCGCACCCGATGCAACGTCGACTGCAATTTGTCGTCGCTCCAGCGCATCAGCATGTCGCCGATATTGCAGGTGATGACGCCGGGAAGCGGCTCGACGTCGGTCCAGGCCAATTCGCCGGACTCCTTGCCGGGGCAAAGCTGCAAGCCGCCCTGGCCGGTGCGCTGATGCAGCAGCGTCAGGCAATCGTAGTCGGTGTGCGCGCCGGCGCGCCAGCCGGTGAAGTCGTCGGGCTTGGCGTTGACCATCGGCAGATAATGCAAAAGCCGCAACGTGCTCTGATATTCCGGCGACAGCGGATCGTGGCAGTCGGTGAAGAAGTCGGGGGCGAAGCCGAGTTTCATCGCAAAGCAGGACAGCACCTTCATGCCGAGCGCCCAATTGGCGCGCTCGAAGGCGAGCATCGCCGCCTTGAAGCCCGGCAATTCTTCGCCGGTCGGCCAGTGCTTGGCCATCCGCGTCAAAGTAATCTGATAGGATTCCTTATTGTCGGCGGTGCCGGTCGACGGCCGCACCTGGCTCTTATACTCCCAGCCGGTATTGGTGCCCTTGCCGAGCGGATATTTGCCTTTGGTCTCGTGCGGCAGCGCAAAAAAGCGCTCCGTCATCACGAAAGCCTCGTCGATCTGCTCCTGCGGAATGCCGTGATTGACCAGCTGGAAGAAGCCGATTTCGGTCGATGCGTCCCAAAGCTGCTCGGCGATTTCGGCCTTGCGCGCTTCGAAATGGCTCATGTCGATGCGGCGGACTTCGCGGGCTTTGGTCGTGCCCATGCCGCCGAAAGTCTGCTCTTTGTTCAACTCTTCGAGTGCGTAAGCCGCATTACCACGGGTGTTCATGATTGCTCTCCGTAAACGGTGTCGGCATTTGCCGGGGTTGGACACGGGCAAAGATCGACGGGGCGCGGACCCTGGAGTTTCGCACTTGCGGTTCGTAATGTCTGGAAGGTAAAGCGCATTAGTGCCGGGCTCCGAAACGAACGAGTCGTCTTTGCCGAGCAATCTCCCGGGCCGGGTGTTTTTCAACGGGGCCCTGAGCGCTTCTACTCACAGCCTTTCAACCAAATGCCGTTTCAATAGGCAAGATTATAAGTTAGGCAGTGCTGCCGCTATTTTGTGTTGTCGAGAAAAAGAGAAGGTGCGCCATGGCCAAAGCCATTACGATTTACGGCATCAAGAATTGCGACACGATGAAAAAGGCGCGGGCCTGGCTCGATAAGCACGGCGTGGACTACGCCTTTCACGATTATAAGACGGCCGGCATCGAGCGGGAGCGGCTGGAGCAATGGTCGAAGAAAGTCGGCTGGGAGACTTTGCTCAACCGCGCCGGCACGACCTTCCGCAAGCTTCCGGACAAGGAAAAAGCGGGCCTCGATGCGAAAAAGGCGACCGCGCTGATGCTGGCGCAGCCCTCGATGATCAAGCGGCCGGTGCTCGATCTCGGCGGCAAATTGCTGGTCGGGTTCAAGCCCGAGGATTATGGCGCCGCGATCGGCAAGGCCTGATCCCCGACGTTGCCGCGCTGCGGTTCGAACTTAATTCGCCGGCGGAAAGGGCTCGACGTAAGTCTCCTGCGTCCTGCCGTAATAGACGGCGCGCTGGCCGGCGATCGATACGAAATAGCCGACGCATCCGGCGGCAGCGATCCGGTCGCAAAATTCCGTATAGCTGAGTTGCCCCCGTTGAACGCTTCTCACTGCCGCCTCGACGCCTGCCGCCGAGAAAGAGGTGGCGGGATTTCTATTGATCGCGTGACAGGGGATCACTGCGGAATCGCCTTGCGGCATGTAATAGGTCTTCTCGCTGCGGCGAAGATCGGCGTGATAATGCTCGACACCCGCATCGATCAGTTTCGAGACGACCTGCGGGAAGGTCAACCGGCCGCTGTCCGAACCCTCGGTGCATTCGGTCACCGTCTGTTTCACACGTGCGTCCACCTTAGCTCTCCGTATTTGTTGTGCCGCCGTTGTGCGAATGGGCGGCGTTCAATCGACTGGTATTGTTCGCAAACCTAGCCGCTGCACGATCTTCTTCATGATGTCTTCGACCGTCCTTCGTTCGGCGGCCGACAAGTGATCGAAAAACCGCGCGTCATTCTGATCGGCCATTGCCGACAGTCTGGGAACCAACGCCCGCCCGCTACGCGTCAGCGCCAAGCGTTGATAGCGGCGATCGGTCTTGTCCGCAGTGCGCGCGACCAGCGATTTGGCAATGAGGCGATCCGCAAGCTTCGAAAGGCCGCCGCGTGTCATGCCGATGCGGTCCGCGATTTCGCTGGGTGCGATCTCGACCCGCTCGAACAGTTCTCGCATGACCACCCATTCGGCCACCGTAATGTCGAGCGCGGCAATTTTTGTGCTGAAAGCCTGCGACACGTGGTTTGAGACGAAGCGCAGCCAATAGCCGAGGTGGTCTTCCAAAGCGCTTATCGTGGCGGCCATGGCAAATTTCCAGCGGTTTCCCAGGAAACTATCACGAGTAGTTTCCTAGTCAACTATTATGATAGGCAAGGCGCAGTGCGTGATCTCCCGGACTTCCGTCGTCCACAAGGCCGACAATGCCACGAGCGTGCGAGGTCGATCGGCATCCGGGCGTTTGCCGGTGAGCGAAGCATTCTGCGCAGGCCGTTTTTCGAGAGACTATTTGCGGATTGTGCTGCCAGTCCAAGTTCCATTTTACGAAACAGGCGGCATTCCGAGCCGGTAACGACTTATTCACTCTAGTTTTCGACGAATTTTTCCGTCGTGGAACGACTTCGCCCTGACCGTGTTTTTCACCCCGGAAGTCGGCAGCCATTTTCCTGCCACCAAGCGACCATGCTTTGTCCGAAGACGTTAGGCTTGGTAGCGGCAGGTTGGGGAACTGGCTGGTGGGACTTACTCGCTGGGAAATCTCGTCGGGATATCTCGGGGGCGAGCAAGTATCGGGACAAGGCTGGAGGTCACTATGAATTCGCGTGTGTTCGTCGGCGGCATTGTGCTCGCCGTTGGCAGTGTTGCGTTTATTTGTTCAGCGCAAGCGGCCGATCTGCCGCCGGCGCGGATGCCCGCGGCGGTAGCGCCGGTGGCTTACGCGCCGCCGGTCTACAACTGGACCGGATTCTACATCGGCGGCAATATCGGCGGCGGTTTCGCCGACTCCCGCTGGAGCGATCCGTTCGGCGGCGCGCATAATAAATTCACCGACAACGGTTTTATCGGCGGTGGCCAGATCGGCTACAATGTTCAGTACAACACCCTCGTGCTCGGCGTCGAAGGCGATTTCGACTGGACCGGCCTCAAAGGCAACGGCACCGACTCGCTCGGCGACTCGATCAACACCAAGACCGAATGGACTTCGACCGCCACCGGCCGGATCGGCGCGGCATTCGATCGTTTGCTGGTGTACGGCAAGGGCGGTGTCGCCTTCGCGCACGATCGCAGCACACTCAACGACGTGTTCGGCGGCAGCGCGAGCAACACGCTGACCCGGACCGGCTGGACCGCCGGCGCCGGCCTCGAATATGCGATCGACCGCAATTGGTCGGCTAAGGTGGAATACGATTACCTCGGCTTCGGTTCGCAGACCTTGAATCTCGCCACGCCTGCGTTGCCGGCATACGCATCGAATGCGTCGCTCAACGTGCAGGAAGTCAAGGCGGGCATCAATTACCACTTCAATTGGTAACGTCCTGACAGGGTAAGCATCAAACAAAGCAACGAATAGCGATTCGGGGATAACCCGGGTCGCTATTTTGCTGTTTGCTGGTCCACTTTGATCTTCGCCCCTTCGATCAAAGGCGTCCAGCGCGCGATGTCCGCTTCGATGCGGGCGCGAAATTCGGCGGGCGTATCCGGTACCGGCTCCATCAATTGCGCGGTGAGTTTTTCGCGGATCGCGCGCGAGGTGACCGCGTCGCCGGCAAGTCCGCCGATCCGCGTCACCATGGAATCGGGCAATCCCGCAGGTCCTATCAATCCCATCCACGCATCGGCCTCGACGTCGATGCCGGCTTCCTTCAGCGTCGGAACGCCGGGCAAAAGTGCCGAACGTCCGGCGGTCGAGACCGCGAGGATTTTGACGGCGCCCGAACTCAGTTGCGGAACGACCGAGACGGCCGGCAAGCAGACCATCTGAACGTCATTGCGGATCAGCGCCGTCATCGCCTGCGGCGAAGACGGGTAGGGGACGTGGACCAGTTCGGTACCGCTTTTGAGTGCGATCGCCGCCATCGCCAAATGCGACAGCGATCCGACTCCGATCGACCCGAAAGAATATTTGCCGGGATTGCGCCGGATCAGATCGATCAGTTCGCGCGCCGTATTCACCCCGAGGCTGGCATTGACGGCGAGCGCACTCGGCTGCGTCACCAGCATGCTGATCAGCGAAAGATCTTTCCGCGGATCGTAAGGCAGATTGCTGAACAGCAGCGTGTTGATCGCGAGCGGGCCGCCAATGCTGACGCCGAGCGTGGCACCGTCCGGCTCCGCCCTGGCGACCTCGCCGGTGCCGGTATTGCCGTTCGCGCCGGGCTTGTTCTCGACGATGAAAGTCTGCTGCAGTCTTTCGCGCAGGTCGTCGGCGATCAGCCGCGCTACCAGATCAGGGGTTGCTCCCGGCGCAAACGGCACGATGATTTTGACCGTTTTGGCCGGCCAGTCCTGAGCCGCGGCGGCAAGCGTGCCGAGAAGCACGGCGAGGCCGGCCAGAATTGCGCGTTTCATCGATGTTTCCCGGCATCCGCCAAATCGCGCGAGCCCTATCATGGACCGTCCGGCGGGCGAAGCGCGCGGCAGCGCCGGCGGCGGCAATATGGCCTCATTGACAATAGAGGGCCGCTGGCCATGATCGCGGCGCCGCGGGGAATACGCCCGAACGTCTGCCTGCCGGGACGTGAAATACAGCAACGATTGGCGTTTATCATGGGACTTGCTTCCGGACTTGCGGTCGAAATTATCGGCTTGGTCATTTTTCTCGGCGCGCATGTTTTTGTGACGATGCGCAATCATCGCGCCGATCTGATCGCCAAAATCGGCGAATGGCCGTACCGCGGCCTGTTCTCTTTGGTCTCGATCCTCGGCCTGTTTCTGATTTGCTACGGATTTGCCAGTTACCGCGCTGCCGGTTTCATCGTCGTCTGGAATCCGCCGGCCTGGACCCGCCACATCGTGGTCGCGCTGATGTGGCCGGCGAGTATCATGGTCGCCGCCGCCTATATCCCCGGCGACATCAAGCGCGTGCTCAAACATCCGCTGCTGGTCGGCGTGAAGACCTGGGCCTTCGCCCATCTGTGCGCCAATGGCGATCTTGGCGGCATGATCCTGTTCGGCTCGATATTGGCCTGGGCGGTCTATGACCGCATCACCTTGAAACGCCGCAGCGATGCCGGCTCGCCGCCAATTCCGGTCGGCGGCCGCACCAACGATATCATCGCCGTCATTGTCGGCACCATTATCTATCTGGCGCTCGGCTTCGTTTTCCATCCCGTCGTGATCGGCGTGCCGGCGTTCTCCGCGCCGGTATTGGCGCAGTAAAGTTGGAGCAGGACCAATGTCGGCACAAAATGAAACCAGGCGGCTTTCCGCGCCCGACATCCGCGCCCGCAAAGGCGGCGAACCGCTGGTATGTCTGACGTCTTATCATGCGCATACCGCGCGCATCCTCGACGCCTATTGCGACGTAATCCTGGTCGGCGACTCGCTCGGCATGGTGATGCACGGGCTCGAAACCACGGTCCCGGTGACGCTCGAGATGATGATCCTTCAAGGCCATGCGGTGATGCGGGGATCGAAGCGGGCACTCGTGGTCATCGACATGCCGTTCGGCTCCTACGAAGCGTCGAAAGAACAGGCCTTCATGTCGGCGGCGCGCATCATGAAAGAGACCGGCTGCGGCGCGATCAAGATCGAAGGCGGCCGGCGCATGGCCGAAACCATCGCGTTCCTGACCGAGCGCGGTGTGCCGGTCATGGCGCATGTCGGCCTGACGCCGCAGGCGATCAATACCATCGGGTCATTCCGCGCTCAGGGCCGCGATGAAAGCGACTGGGCGCCGATCGAAGCCGATGCCCGGGCGGTGGCGGATGCCGGCGCGTTTTCCGTCGTCCTTGAGGCGATCGCCGAGCCGCTCGGCCGCCGTATCACCGCGCAGATCAAAATTCCGACCATCGGCATCGGCGCCAGCGTCGCCTGCGACGGTCAGGTCCTTGTCCTTGAGGACATGCTCGGACTGTCGCCACGGGTGCCGAAATTCGTCAAACGCTTCGGCAATCTCGGACCTTCGATCGAGCAGGCGGTGAAGAGCTATGCGGAGGAGGTCCGGGCGCGGAGTTTTCCCGGCACCGATCACGTCTATCCGATGCGCAGCGCCGGCGTGACCAAGCTGCCGGAGCGCGGCAAAGGCCCGTCGCGGGCTTAAGTCTCGCCCGTGCCTGCGGATCGTGCTCTAAACCATGCGCGACGGTCTTGGGCTACCGACCGGTCTTTTGCCTTGCTAGCGCCACACCATTAAACTAGTTGCGACAGGGTTTTAGGGGGCTAGGTGCCCGTATTTGCTGGGTTTATCCGCATTCTTCCGGAAAATACCTCCGGCCGCCTGACGGCACGGGCCGGGCAGCTGGCGGATACCAGGGTAGGCTAGTGTTGGGGACGGGTTCGTGAGCGACATTTTCCAGGAAGTCGATGAAGAGATCCGCCGCGAGCAGCTCACCAAGCTGTGGCAGCGCTACGGCAATTATCTCGTCGCCCTCTGCGTTCTCATCGTTGCCGCCGTCGGCGCCTGGCGCGGTTATGAATGGTGGCAAGCCAAGCAGGCGGCCCAATCGGGCGCGGCCTTCGAACAGGCCGTGACGCTGGCCGAGGCCGGCAAGCATCAGGAGGCCGAAGCAGCCTTTTCCAAGCTCGCCGGTGACGGCACCGCCGGTTACCGCGTCTTGGCGCGGCTGCGCCAGGCGGCCGAACTTGCGCCGACCGACAGCAAGGCCGCTGTTGCCGCCTATGACGAAATCGCCGGCGATAAAAATGCCGGCCGGGTGGTTCAGGATTTGGCAGCGGTGCGCGCCGGCTACCTGCTTGTCGACACTGCTCCCTATTCCGATTTGCGGGCGCGGCTTGAGCCGTTGACGGCAGCCGACCGGCCGTTCCGCCACAGCGCCCGCGAAATCTTGGCGCTTTCGGCCTGGAAGTCCGGTGACATGGCCGCGGCCCGGCAGTGGACCGATGCGATCATGACCGATCCGCAATCGCCGTCAGGCACGCGCAGCCGCGCCGAAGTTTTGAGCGAACTCATCGCAGCGAATAGCAAAGGCTGACGATGCAAACGCCGCGGGTCTCTTCGCTGTTTCGTCTCGGTTCGGCGCTCGCTTTGGTGCTGGTGATCGCGGGCTGCACCAAAGGCGGCCAGTTCGATCCCACTGAGATGTTCAGTTCCGACGTCTTCGACACCAAGAAAAAGCTGAGCGGCGAACGCGAGCCGCTGTTTCCGAACGGCGTTCCGGGCACCACGACCGGCGTGCCGCCGGATTTGGTGAAGGGTTATCAGCCGCCGCCGGACCAGGCCGACGCCAGCGCGACCGCACCGCCTCCGGCCGCGTCCGGAGCGGCGGCCGAGGCCAAACCGAAGCCCAAACCCAAGGTCGTTGTCGCGAAGCCCAGGCCTGCGGCGGCGCCGACCCGGATCAGCGGCGGTTCGACGGCGGCGAAGCCGGATGCGCCGGCCGGCGAAAATGCCCCGGTGCAATGGCCCGGTCCGCCGCAAGCCGCGCCGGCGCAGCAATCCGCACAGCCCGCGCAATCCATCTGGCCGAACCCGCCTCCGCCGGTCAATCGCTAGTGCGGATGCACCGGGCTGGTGCCATGGTATGGCGTCCGTCCTAAACGAAAATATTTGAATACCGAGCATTAGCCCCGCCCATCTCGGCTAAGATGAATTTCAGCAAATTTTTGGGTAGCTCTCGCCATGTCGTCGACTTCCCAAAAAACAGCCCATCAAGCGCCTTTCACCATCGCTATTGTCGGCCGCCCCAATGTCGGTAAATCGACGCTGTTCAATCGCCTGGTCGGGCGCCGCTCCGCGCTGGTCGACGATCAGCCCGGCGTGACCCGCGACCGGCGCGAAGGCGAAGGCAAGCTCGGCGACCTGTCGTTCAAGGTGATCGATACCGCCGGCCTGGAAGATGCCGAACGCGACAGCCTGTCGGCGCGCATGCAGGCGCAGACGACCGCCGCGATCGCGCAGGCCGATGCGGTGCTGTTTCTGGTCGATGCCCGCGCCGGCACGACCGGGACGGATCGCGCCTTTGCCGCATTGGTGCGCAAATCGGGCAAGCCCACCATCGTCGTCGCCAATAAAAGCGAGGGCCGTGCCGGCGCTGCCGGTGCGATGGAAGCCTTCTCGCTCGGCCTCGGCGATCCGGTCGCGATCAGCGCCGAGCACGCCGAGGGCATGGCCGATCTATACGATGCGCTGCGCGCGGCGCTGCCCGAGGCAACCGAGCCGCGCGAGACCGAAGACGAGCCGCCAGCCGAGGCGCCGGACCAGCCGATCCGCCTCGCTATTGTCGGGCGGCCCAATACCGGCAAGTCGACCTTGATCAATCGTCTGCTCGGCGAGGAGCGGATGCTGACCGGGCCGGAAGCCGGCATCACCCGCGATTCAATTTCGGTCGATCTCGATTGGCGGACGCAGGCGTTTCGGATCCATGACACCGCCGGCATCCGCCGCCGCTCGCGGATCGACGAGAAGCTCGAAAAACTCTCGGTCGCCGATGCGCTCAACGCCATTCGCTTCGCCGAAGTGGTGATCGTGCTGATCGACGCGCTGACGCCGTTCGAGGAACAGGATATTCGCATCATCGATCTGGTGGAGCGGGAAGGGCGCGCGATCGTCGTCGCGGTCAACAAATGGGACATGATCGAGCCGGAGCAGGGCGCGGTGTCGCGTTTAAGCAACAGCGTCGATCGCATGCTGCCGCAGATCAAGGGCGTGCCGGTAGTGGTGCTGTCCGCGAAGAACGGGCAGGGGCTCGATCATCTGATGGAAGCGGTGATGCGCGCCTATGCGGTATGGAATCGGCGCCTGCCGACGGCGGCGCTGAACCGCTTTCTGGCCAATGCGATCGAGGCCAATCCGCCGCCGGCGCTGCGCGGCCGCCGCTTCCGCCTCGATTACATCACCCAGCCGAAGCCGCGGCCGCCGACCTTCGTGCTGTTTTCGGCGCGCGCCGAAGCCTTGCCGGAGACTTATCGGCGCTATCTGGTCAACGGCTTGCGCGAAAACTTCGATCTGCCGGGCACGCCGATCAGGCTCACCATGCGGGCCAAGGCCAATCCCTATGCCGGAAAGAAACGGCGACGCTGATTACGCAGGCTGCATGAATTGCAGCAGCTTGCCGGCGCGAAAATCGTAGAGCTTGCCGGTTTCCGAAAAGCTCGGCAGGCAGAGATCGAGGATTTTCTCCGCGACTTCTTCCGCGGTTGGCAACGTCATCGGGTCTTCGCCGGGCATGACCTGCGCCCGCATGCCGGTGCGGGTCGGGCCGGGATTGAACAGATTGACGCGGACCGGCGTCGACGATGTTTCGGCGGCGTAAGTCTGCCCCAGCACGTTGAGCGCGGTTTTCGATACCGAATAAGGACCGCTATAGGCGCGGGCGTGGGTGGCCGCGCCGGAGGTGACAAATACGGCGCGGCCGGCTTTGGCACGCTTGAGCAGCGGATCCATGGCGCGGATCAAGTGCCAATTCGCCGTGACATTGACGGCCATGATCTCGTCCCAGGCCGCCGGCTCGATATGCTCGAGCGGCGAGCGTTGGCCGGCCAACGCGGCATTGCCGATCAGCACGTCGAGCCGCTGGTAGCGTTCGTTGAGCGCGGCGGCGAGCCGGTAGAGGCCGGCAAAGTCCTTCATATCGAGCGGCACCAGCGTCGCCGAACTGCCGGCCGCACGCGCCGCGTCGTCAAGCTCTTCCAGCGCGCCGACGGTGCGGGCGACCGCGACCACATGCGCCCCGCCGCGCGCCAGGGCTAGCGCCGTGGCGCGGCCAATGCCACGGGACGCGCCGGTAATAAGCGCGATGCAATCGGCGAAAGGCTTTGACATTGATCGGTCGGTCTCGCCTTCAGCTCGCCTCGGCGAGCAGCGAGAGCTGCCGTGGCGTCGCGTCCTGCGCGCCGCGGTCGGTGAGCGGGGTCGGATATTCACCGGTGAAGCAATGGTCGGTGAATTGCGGCCGCGCCGGATCGCGGGCTTTCTCGCCCATGGCGCGGTAGATGCCGTTGACCGAGAGGAACGCCAAGGAATCCGCGCCGATGAATTGACGCATGCCTTCGAGGTCATGCGTGGCGGCCAGCAGCTTATCCTGCTCGGGCGTGTCGATGCCGTAATAGTCCGGATGGGTGATCGGCGGCGAGGCGATGCGGAAATGCACCTCGCTGGCGCCGGCATCGCGCATCATCTTGACGATCTTCACCGACGTGGTGCCGCGCACGATGGAGTCGTCGATCAGCACGATGCGCTTGCCGGCGACCACGGCGCGGTTGGCGCTATGCTTCAACCGCACGCCGAGCTGGCGGATCTGCTGGGTCGGTTCGATGAAGGTGCGCCCGACATAGTGATTGCGGATGATGCCGAGCTCGTAGGGAATGCCCGACGCCTGCGCGTAACCGATCGCTGCCGGCACGCCGGAATCCGGCACCGGAACGACCACGTCGGCCGTGGCCGGCGCTTCGCGGGCGAGTTCGGCGCCGGAAGCTTTGCGCACGTCATAGACGCTGCGGCCGCCGATGATCGAATCCGGCCGGGCGAAATAGATGTATTCGAAGATGCACGGCCGCGGCGGCATCGGCAGAAACGGCTTGTGCGAATGGGCGCCGTTTTCGTCGAAGATCAGGACTTCGCCATTCTCGACATCGCGGACATATTGCGCGCCGATGATGTCGAGCGCGCAAGTCTCGGAGGCGAGGATCGGACAGCCGTCGAGCTTGCCCAGCACCAGCGGCCGGATGCCGAGCGGGTCGCGCGCGCCGATGAGTTTTTTGTTGGTGAGGCCGACGAAGGCATAGGAGCCTTCGAGCATGCGCAAGCCCTCGATCAGGCGATCGACAAAGCGGTTGCGATGCGAGCGCGCCACCAGATGAAGGATCACCTCGGTATCGGTGGTCGACTGCATCATGGCGCCTTCGCGGATCAATTGGCGCCGCAGCGTCAGGCCGTTGGTGAGGTTGCCGTTGTGGCCGACGGCGAAGCCGCCGGCATTGAGCTCGGCAAATAGCGGCTGGACGTTGCGCAGGATGGTTTCGCCGGTGGTCGAATAGCGGACATGACCGACGGCGGCGGTGCCCGGCAGGCGGTCGATGACTTCGCGGCCGGAAAACGCGTCCCCGACCAGCCCGAGACGGCGCTCGGAGTGAAAGCGCTTGCCGTCGAACGATACGATGCCGGCGGCTTCCTGGCCGCGATGCTGGAGCGCGTGCAGTCCGAGCGCGGTGATGGCGGCGGCATCCGGATGACCGAATATGCCGAACACCCCGCACTCTTCGCGCAACCGGTCGTCGTCGATATCGAGGGTCTCGGGTTCGGTCATGTAAATCGGCCCTCCAACCCGTCGAGCTCGCCGTGCTGGTCCGGCGGCGGAGCTTCCGGAGTATCGGTATCCTCCGGCTTCGGGCGCTTCAACTTCTTCAAGATGGTGTTTTCCGGGTCATCCGGCAACTGGGCCTTGAGCCAATCGCCGGCACTGCTCAACACGACTTTGGACTTGGCGTGCAAGACCCATTCCGGTTTGCTGCGGTCGGGAACCAGCCAGTCGAAAAACATATAGGCGATCACCACGATGACGAGGCCCCGGGCGAGCCCGAAGAGGAAACCGAGCGTGCGGTCGAGCGCACCGACCCGGCTGTCGAGCACCATGTCGGAGATTCTGATGGTCAGGACCGAGACCACCAGGAGGGTGACCAGGAAGACGCCGCCGACCACCGCGACCGTGGCGACGACGGTACTGTTGAAATAGCTGGTGGCGAGCGGCAGGAGCTTGCCATAGGAGTAAAGTGTGGCGCCGGCGGCCAAAACCCAGGCGGTGATCGCCAGCACCTCGCGCATGAAGCCGCGCACCATGGCGAGCAGCGCCGACACCAGCATGATGACAATGAGAATGATGTCGAGCAGCGTAATGGGCATAGTCCGCTCGCTGGTTCCGGCGCGTTTTCCGCCGGGTGTATAGCCGGGCCCTGCTACGCCGTCACCCGTCATCTCGGCGGTTTAACAGATTCCGCCCGACGGGTCAGATAACGACCCGTTAATCACAGATTCGCAAGCCCGGGTTGGTCTCGGAGCGTGCCGTTCAGGCCTCGTGACGCCCAACTCTCCGCAGCGGCGGCGTGCCGTTGCTGGCGATGTCGGCGACGAGGTTGGCGAGCATGCCGATGGGGGTCAGAGAGAAGCCGGCGGGCGCTTCATTCCGCGCCGCCTCCGGCACGACGGCTTTGGTGAAACCGAGCTTCTGCGCCTCTTTCAGCCGCGTCGCGGTCTGGGCCACCGGCCGGACGGCGCCGGACAGCGAGACTTCGCCGAAATAGACCGCATCGGAGGGCAGCGGCGCGTGGGCCAGCGAGGAAACGAGTGCCGCGGCGGCCGCGACATCGGCCGCCGGTTCCTGAATGCGCAAACCGCCCGCGACATTGAGATAGACGTCGTGTCCCGACAGGCGCACCCCGCAATGCGCCTCCAGGACCGCCAAAACCATCGACAGCCGGCTCGGATCCCAGCCGACCACGGCGCGCCGCGGCGTGCCGAGCGACGTCGGAGCCACCAGCGCCTGGATCTCGACCAACAGCGGCCGCGTGCCCTCGATGCCGGCGAACACCGCGGTGCCGGGACTGCCGAGATCGCGCTCGGACAGGAACAGCTCGGACGGGTTGGCAACCTCGCGGAGCCCCGATCCGGTCATTTCGAATACGCCGATTTCGTCGGTCGGGCCGAAGCGGTTCTTGATGGCGCGCAGGATGCGAAACTGCTGCGAGCCTTCGCCCTCGAACGACATCACGGCGTCGACCATGTGCTCGACGACCCGGGGGCCGGCGATCTGGCCGTCCTTGGTGACGTGGCCGACCAGGATGACGGCGGCGCCCGATGCGCTTGGCAAAGCGGATCAATTCGCCGGCGGAGCCGCGGACCTGGGTCACGGTGCCCGGCGCGGCTTCGACCGACTGCGTCCACATCGTCTGGATCGAATCGATGACGAGAAGCCGGGGCGTGACGCCCTGCGACAGGGTCGCGATGATATCCTCGACCGCGGTTTCGGCCGCGACTTCCACCGCGGCGCCGGAAAGGCCGAGCCGTTCGGCGCGCAGCCGCACTTGCGCCACCGCTTCTTCGCCGGAAATATAAACCGAGCGGTGCTTGTTGCGGGCGAACGCAGCGGCGACTTCAAGCAGCAGCGTCGACTTGCCGATGCCGGGATCGCCGCCGAGCAGCAGCACCGAACCGCGGACCAGGCCGCCGCCGGTGACGCGATCGAATTCGGCGATCCCCGACGGCACCCGCGGCGCATCCTGCGATCCGCCGTGCAGCGGCTCGACGGCAAAGAGCCGCCCCTTCGCCGCGCGCCTCGATCCGCCCCGCGGCGCTTCGGCGCCTTCCTCGACCAGCGTGTTCCACTCGCCGCAAGCGTCGCACTTGCCGGACCAGCGGGCGTGCGCGGCGCCGCAGTTCTGGCAAATGAAATTTTGCGTGCGCGCGGCCATGCTATCCCTTCACGCCCCGCGATAGACGAGATGAGATCGCGGGCCGATCCGCGTGAGAATTTCATAGCCGATCGTGCCGGCCGAGGCCGCGACTTCGTCGATCGGGAGATCGGGGCCGATCAGCGTCGCGAGGTCGCCGCGGCGGACGGTGCCTTCAAGCGCGGTAACGTCGATGCAGATCAGATCCATCGAAATGCGGCCGACGATCGGGCAGCGTTTGCCGGCGACGATGGCGGCGCCGCCGGGCCGTTCATCGGTGCCGCTGCCGGCGCGAAGCAAGCCGTCGGCATAGCCGAGCGCGACGACCGCGATGCGTGTGGCCCGCTTTGCCGTCCAGGTGGCGCCATAGCCGACCGTCTGATCGCGATCGACGACGCGTATCTGTAAAATTCGGCCTGTCAGTTCGACCACGTTCTTTTGCGGATTGGGGCGTCCCGGCGTCGGATTGACGCCGTAGAGCGCGGCTCCGGGCCGCGCCAAATCGAAATGCGCCGAACTGCCGAGGAATATGCCCGACGAATTGGCGAGCGATGCCGGGATGCCCGGGTAAAGCATATGCAGCTCGCGAAACACATTGATCTGCGTGGCATTGAGCGGATGGTTCGGATTTTCCGCGCAGGCGAGGTGACTCATCAGCAAGGCGATGCCGTGGTTCTCATTTTGCGTGCGCGGCGCCAGCGCCGCCGCTTCGTCGATCGCGATGCCAAGCCGGTTCATGCCGGTGTCGACGTGCAGCGCCGCGCCGCCTTGCCAGGAACGCGCCGCGACAAAGGCGTCCCATTCGGCGAGCTCGGTGGTCGAATTGATGACCGGCCGCGCATTGATCTCGATGAAGGCGTCGCCCCAATCCGTGGTGAAACCGTCGAGCACATAGATCGTCGCCTCGGCCGCGCGCGAGCGGACGCGGCGTGCCTCGGCGATATCGGCGACGAAAAACGTCTTGCAGCCGGCGAGCGCCAGCGTCGCCGTCACCGCTTCAAGCCCTAAGCCATAGGCATTAGCTTTGACGACGGCCGAACATTCGACGGTGAGAAGCTGATGCGCCAGCGCGCGCCAATTGGCCTCGATGGCGCCGAGGTCCACCGTCAGCGTTCCGCCGGTTTCGGGCGCCGCCGGGGCAGGGGCGGCCGATGAAATCCGCTGTGCGCGTGCCATGTCGCCTTATGGCCGGAGCGGCGGCGGCGGTAAAGCGGATTGCCGCGCCAAGACCAGGTTTGGCCTCCCGGGCAGGTGCCTCGGTACGCTATGCTGCGATGAACGTGCCTAGAAACTCGGCCGGTGGATGTTGTCGAGATTGCCGAAGCGGGTGACGGCGGCGTCGAACTGCAATTCGACCGTGCCGGTAGGGCCGTGACGCTGCTTGCCGATGATGACTTCGGCCTTGCCGTCCACACGCTCGCCCTCGGCCACCCATTCGGCGAATTTATCCTGCTGCGCTTCCGGCGGTTTGCGCATCTGGTGATAATATTCCTCGCGGTACACGAACATCACCACGTCGGCGTCCTGTTCGATCGATCCCGATTCACGCAAATCGGAGAGCTGCGGACGCTTGTCTTCGCGGCTCTCGACCTGTCGCGATAATTGCGAAAGCGCCAAGATCGGAATGTTGAGTTCTTTGGCGAGCGCTTTCAGCCGCGTCGTGATCTCGGTGATTTCCTGGACGCGATTTTCGCTCGAGCGCCGGCTCGATCCGGTCAGAAGCTGCAGATAATCGATCACCAGGATATCGAGCCCGCGCTGGCGCTTGAGGCGGCGGGCGCGTGCCGCCAATTGCCCGATCGAAAGGCCGCCGGTCTCGTCGACATAGAACGGCAGGTTCTGCAGTTCGATCGAAACGTCCTTGATCTTCTCGAAATCGGTTTCGTCGATGCCGCCGCGACGGATCTTGGTCGACGGTATGCCGGTTTGCTCGGCGATAATGCGGGTGGCCAATTGCTCGGCCGACATTTCCAGCGAGAAGAAGCCAACGATGCCGCCATTGACGGTCGCCATATGGCCGTCGGCGCGAACTTCGCCCGCCCAGGCTTTGGCGACATTGTAGGCGATGTTGGTCGCAAGCGCGGTTTTGCCCATGCCGGGGCGGCCGGCGAGGATAACAAGATCGGAAGGCTGCAATCCGCCCATCCGGTTGTCGAGATCGGTGAGACCGGTCGCCAGGCCGGACAGGTTGCCGTCGCGCTGGTAGGCGCGCGCCGCCATGTCGACCGCGGTGGTCAGCGCTTGGGCAAAACGCTGAAAGCCGGAATCGTAGCGCCCGGTCTCTGCGATTTCGTAGAGTTTCCGTTCGGCATCCTCGATGTGATGCATCGGCGTCGAATTGACCGGCGCATCGTAGGCGAGATTGACCATGTCTTCGCCGATCACGATCAAATCGCGGCGGATCGAGAGATCGTAAACCGTGCGGCCGTAATCCTCGGCATTGATGATGGTGGTGGCTTCGGCGGCGAGCCGGGCGAGATATTGATTGATCGAAAGCCCGCCGACGTCGACGTCCGTGCCCAGAAACGTCTTCAGCGTCACCGGGGTCGCCACTTTGTTGGCGCGGACCAGGCCGGCGGCAAGCTCGTAAATGCGCTGATGGATCGGCTCGAAGAAATGCTTCGGCTCGAGAAAATCGGAAACGCGGTAAAACGCTTCGTTATTAACGAGGATCGCGCCGAGCAGCGCCTGCTCGGCCTCGATATTGTGCGGCGCAGTACGGAACATCGGTTCCGGCGGCGTCTGCTTGCGTGCTGTCGAATCGAATGCGGGCATGGTCCCGAACAAGGGATGGGGGTGTGGCCGATTTGGGGTCGTTACTCAACATCGCGGATAACTCAACGACAGCGGCAGTTTTATTCGCAACCGTCACGCAACCACGAGACGCTCATTCGATAGTCGAGCCGGCACGGGATGGGAAATGCTCGTTGCGTCTGTCCCCACTACCCACCGAAGCGATCGCACGGGTCCAATAGGCTCTTGACGCTACGCGGCCGGACGCGGACGGCGCGCCGTCATTCGCCGGCGAGTTGCAGCGGCGCGGCATAGCTGGCTTCGACGGCGCGCAACCGCGCCTCTTCGTGCCCAATGTAGTCGCGCGTTGCCGGTACAATCGCTTTGCGCTTCGCCATCTGGATTTGGAACACCACCATGTCGCTTTCCCGGAATGCCATTTCCGAGCAGGCGAGATAAAATTCCCACATCCGCACGAAACGCTGGTCGTAAAGCCGCGCCGCTTCCTCGCGATGGGCGAGGAAACGCTCGCGCCAGGCCTTCAATGTCTCGGCATAATGCAGTTGTAGAATTTCGACGTCGGTGACAACCAACTGCGCCCGCTCGATTGCCGGCAGAACCTCCGACAGCGCCGGGATATAGCCGCCGGGGAAGATATATTTGGCGATCCAGGGATTGGTGATGCTCGGCCGTCCGCTGCGGCCGATCGTGTGAAGGACCGCGATGCCGTCGTCGGCCAGAAGATTGGCGCATTGACCGAAAAAGGTGTCATAGAACCCGACGCCGACATGCTCGAACATGCCCACCGACACGATGCGATCGAAAGTGCCTTCGAGATCGCGATAATCGATCAGCCGGAAATTCACGTCACGGGAAAGACCGCGCTCCTGGGCTCTGTTCTGGGCCCGTTGAAATTGCTCCCGGGACAGCGTGATGCCGGTGACATGCGCGCCGGCGATCTCGGCGAGATAAAGCGCAAGGCCGCCCCAGCCGGAGCCAATGTCGAGCACATTGGCGCCGGGTTTCAGGTTTAGCTTGGCTGCCAGATGACGTTTCTTGGCGAGCTGCGCGTCGTCGAGCGATTGGTCGGCGGATTCGAAATACGCACAGCTATATTGCTGGTCGCCATCGAGAAACAGCGAATACAGCCGCCCGTCGAGGTCATAATGATGGGCGACGTTTTGGCGCGACCGGGTCGGGGGATTGTATTGCTGCAGCCGGCGAAAGAGATGACGGACAAGCCGGGGCAGGAGAGCCCAGCTGGGCGAGGCGACCGGCTCCTGCCTGAGCAGGAGCGCGATCACGTCGGTTATCGAGCCTTGGTCGACGACAAGCGTGCCGTCCATATAGGCTTCGCCGAGCTTCAATTCAGGATCGATCAATACCGCGCGTTGGGCGCGAGCCGTCGTAAACCGGACGGCAACCGGCGGGCCGCTACCGTCGCCGAAAGTAAAGGTTGAGCCAGCCGCCGTCGTGACCGTAAAAGACCCGTGGCGAATAAACCGACGTAACAGTATGAACAGCAACCGATCCACGGCCGCCTCCACGCTTTACAGCGCCCGTTACGCTGCCTCGTCCGGCTTTCGAGCCGCTTCGGCTTGTCACCCAAATTTGCAGCGACGACGGGTATCTAACCGCTTGCCGTCATTAAAACAAAATCCTCATTGACCAGCAATGGCAATACGTCGGGGGCCGGCTATGCGGTACTCGCATTCGGCCGGGGGTGGATGGACATGATCGATAAGCCAGCGCGACTTCAGGAGGCCGGGGTGTTTAGAGGGCTGTCGCCCAAAATTTGCTTTGCTGCCGGCTTGGGATTGGGCGTTTTGAGCCTGTTTCCGCTCCCGGCGCGCGCCCAAGTGAATATCGACCAGGGCAAGTCATCAGCGGAGATTTTCGCCAATGATTGCGCGGTTTGCCACAAAAGCACGCGCGGTCTGGCGAATGGCCAAAACAGCTTGGCCCTCTCAAGCTTCCTGCGGGAGCATTATACGGCGAGCAAGGATCAGGCGAACGCGCTGGCGGCCTATGTCCTGGCCAATGGCGGCGGGACCGGCACGCCGCAAAAGCCGGTAGCGGCGACCGAGCCAAAATCCGAACCGAAAGGGACTAAGCCCGCCGCCGAGCCCAAATCCGCCGAAGGCAAACCCGCGGAATCCAAAGCGGCCGGCGCCAAGCCCGCAGTCCGTCCGACCCGCGCCGCGGCAAGGGGCGAGGAAGAAGGGTCGCCGAACGCCAAGCCGCAGCACCCGGCCGAGGAGCACGAACCGCAGCCGGTGACGGCGAGCCGAACCACGAAGCCGGAGTCCGAACCGGCGCCGCCGGCGCAGCAGCCGGCGGCAATCGGGGCTGTGCCGCCCGCCGGTGAGGCGCCGGCTACAACCTCCGCGCCTCGCCCGGAGCCGCCGACGACCAGCGCCGCCGCGCCGGCCGAACCGCCGTCCGGCGACGGCGCGACGGTGCCGCGCGACGAAATTCCCGATTAAATAGGATCAGGCCTTGTCGGACGTCTCGGCGGCGTCCGCGGCTTCCGCATCTTCCGAAGATTCAGCGGCTGCTCCGGCGCCGGGCTCGAAGAATGCCTCGGCGGCGATCAAAGCCTCTTCCTGCTCGGTCGCGTCGCGTCGCTGCGTCACATCTTCACCGCGCGCGATCCGTTCGGCCTCGTCGGCGTTACGGGCAACGATGACGGTGACATTGGTCTCGATCTCGGGATGCAGCGCGATCGGCACTTTGTGCTGGCCGATGGTCTTGATCGGGGTGTTGAGCGCGATCTGGCCGCGGCTGACCTGAAAGCCGGATTCGCCGATCAGGCTGACGAGATCGCGCGGTGACACCGAGCCGAACAACTGGCCGCTTTCCGAAGCCTGACGCAGCACGGTGAAGCTTTTGCCGTCGAGCTTCGACGCGATCTGCGAGGCTTCGTTCTTGAGCGTGAGCGAACGGGCTTCAAGATCGCCCTTCATGGTTTCGAATCGCGTCCGGTTTTCATCGGTGGCGCGAAGCGCCTTGCCGCGCGCCAGCAGGAAATTGCGGGCGAAACCGTCTTTGACGCGTACCACTTCGCCCATCTGGCCGAGCCGGGCGACGCGTTCGAGCAGGATCACTTCCATGTCGGCCTCCTCAGCGGATCACATAGGGCAGCAGCCCTAGAAACCGCGACCGCTTGATCGCCTGGGCAAGTTCGCGCTGCTTCTTTGCTGAAACCGCGGTGATGCGGCTCGGCACGATCTTGCCGCGCTCCGAAACGAAACGCTGCAACAGCTTGACGTCTTTGTAGTCGATCTTGGGCGCATTGGCGCCGGAGAACGGGCAGCTTTTGCGGCGCCGGAAAAACGGACGGCGACCGCCGCCGCCACCACCACCACCAGAACCTTGCGGGGACATGGCCATGATTATTCTCCCGTTCCGCTATCGATTTCATCGCCGTCGCGGCCGCGCCGCGGACGGTCGCCCCGATCACCTCTGTCACCGCGATCGCCCCGATCACGATCGCCGCGTTCGCCGCGCCGGTCATCACGGTCACGATCACGGTCGACCCGGCGCATCATGGCGGAGGGGCCTTCTTCGAGCTCATCGACGCGAATGGTCAGGTAGCGCAGAACGTCTTCGTTCAGGCGTTCCAGCCGTTCGATTTCGTTGATCGCAGCCGGCGGAGCATCGAGATCCAGCTGGGTGAAATGGGCCTTGCGATTCTTGCGGAGCCGATAGGAGAGGGTCTTCACTCCCCAATACTCGGTCTTCTTGATTGATCCGCCGAGGCCTTCGATGACGCCCTTCAACTGCGCGGTCAATTCCTCGACCTGCTGCGCGCTGGCGTCCTGGCGCGCAAGATAGACGTGTTCATACAATGGCATAGCTGCCCTTTCCTCATTCAGTTTGCTCGCCCAGACGCGAAGCCCCTCGAACCCTTCGGGAAAGGCTCGAATGCTCAGAAGGCGGGGACACCGGACGCCGAGCTCCAAACCGTTCAGGGAGCCCTACCGCGCAGCCAATCGGTGCGCGGCCGTCCGTTCAGCCCCCGGCCGGGGTCGAGCGGAAGGCGGCGTTATACGCGGCCAGGCCAGAAAGGCAAGCCATCAAAGCGGCGCGATCGCTAAGAAAACCGCTCGAAAAGCGCTCAGAACCGCGGCGGCTGGCCGCCGGCATTCTGGATGAGTTCGGCCAGCCGCACGGCCAGTTCGACGCCTTCCCGCAGCTGTTTGGCCCCCCCGCCAGCCGGCGACGGGGCCGAGCGGCGGAGGCGCTTCATCCCGTCCAAGAGAGCTTCCAGGCTCTGGGTGAGGAGCTTTTGCCGGAAAAACGGGTCGATGCGCGCGCGCGTCAGCTCGCTGTCCGTGACCGGCGAAAACCTGCCCGATAACCCACCCATGGACCGCTCGCTCAAGCCCCGTCTCGGGTCGATGCCCTCGACCCTTGAGCCTACCAATCCTCGGTTGTCGCTTCCTTACCCGGCCCCGCTCCCTTGACACGGCCGCCGTCGCGGTATCTTTCGCGCCTTCCCATCAGGGCAAATCTAGTCAGGGGCGGCATCACGATCATGACGGCTGCGTTCGTTTTCCCGGGCCAGGGCAGTCAGGCGGTCGGCATGGGCAAGGGCCTTGCCGACGCGTTCCCATCGGCGCGGCGCGTCTTCGAGGAGGTCGACGCGGCACTCGGCGAGCGGCTGAGCGAGATCATCTGGAACGGCCCGGCCGATACCCTAACCTTGACCGAAAATGCCCAGCCGGCCCTGATGGCGGTGTCGCTGGCCGCAATGCACGTCCTCGAGGAGGAGGCGGGCGTCGATCTGTCCCGCGACGCGGCATACGTCGCCGGACATTCGCTCGGGGAATATTCGGCACTCGCGGCGGCGCGGTCGCTTTCGGTTGCCGACGCGGCGCGGTTATTGCGCATTCGCGGCCGCGCCATGCAGAAAGCGGTGCCGGTCGGCGTCGGCGCCATGGCGGCGCTTATCGGGCTTGAACTCGATGAGGCGAAAGCGGTCGCCGCCGAAGCGTCGAGTGTCGGCATCAGCACCGCCGCCAACGACAATGGCGGCGCCCAGGTCGTATTGTCGGGCGAGAAAGCAGCGATCGAGCGGGCCATTGAAATAGCCAAGGCGCGCGGCGCGAAGCGGGCGATGCTGCTGCCGGTTTCCGCCCCGTTCCATTGTCCGCTGATGCAGCCGGCCGCCGATGCGATGGCCGAGGCGCTCGCCAATGTCACGGTGAGGCCGCCGGCGGTGCCGGTCGTCGCCAATGTCCTGGCACGCCCGATCAGCGAGCCGGCGGAGATCGTGCGCAGTCTGATCGAGCAGGTGACCGGAACGGTACGTTGGCGCGAGTCCGTGCTGTTCATGGCGCAGGCCGGTGTGACGAATTTTTATGAGATCGGATCCGGCAAGGTGCTGGCGGGCTTGATCAAGCGGATCGCCGACGGCGCCGCCATTTCCGCGATCGGCACGCCCGACGATATTGCACGGTTCAAAGCGTCGCGCAGCTGAGCTATTGGTTGCCGTCGTAGCCGAGGAGTCCAGATGTTTGAATTGACCGGAAAGACGGCGTTGGTTACCGGCGCGACAGGGACCATCGGCGGTGTGATTGCGCGCACGCTGCACGCCCAGGGCGCGACCGTTGCCCTTTCCGGTACGCGGCGAGAGGCGCTCGATAAGCTCGCGGGCGAACTTCGCGATCGGGTCCACGTATTGCCGGGCAATCTTGCCGATCCGGCGGAAACCGAGACTCTGGTCCCGCGTGCCGAAGAGGCCATGGGTCAGCTCGACGTGCTCGTGACCAATGCCGGCGTGACGCGCGATAATCTCCTCGTGCAATTACGCGATGAGGACTGGGATCAGGTTATTGCCGTCAATCTTTCCGCCACGTTTCGTCTGACGCGCGCTGCGGTGCGCGGCATGATGCGGCGGCGCTTCGGGCGCGTTATCGCGATCACCTCGGTCGTCGGCGCCACCGGTAATCCAGGGCAGGCCAATTACGTCGCCGCTAAAGCGGGCATTGCCGGGATGATGAAGGCGGTGGCGCAGGAATATGCCAAACGCGGCGTGACCGCCAATTGCGTGGCCCCCGGTTTCATCGTCACGCCGATGACCGACAAGCTCAACGACAAGCAACGCGACGTCATCGTCGGCAAGATTCCGGCGAACCGGGCCGGGACGCCCGAGGAAGTGGCGGCCGCCGTGGCATTTCTTGCTTCGAACGAGGCGGGTTATGTGACCGGGCAGACAATCCACGTGAACGGCGGGATGGCGATGATTTGAGCCATGATTTGAAGGCGATAGGATCGGCGCGATCGAAATGCGGCGCGCTGGTCAACGCTTTTGAAGTGTGGTAACCGAACCGAAATCGGGCTGGGGGAGCCGGAATGCCGGAGAGCGGGGCGAAATATCCGCCTCTGATCGGTGTCGACCCAACTGAACTTGCCAACCGAACTTGCCGACCCCCGTCGGTACGTTCAATAAAAGCTTGACGGGATCGAGATCAGACTATTTGGGTCGCGTTGAAAGATGAGGTCGGAACCATGAGTGATATTGGCGAACGGGTTAAGAAAATCGTCGTGGAGCATCTTGGCGTAGAGCCCGAGAAGGTGACGGAAAACGCCAGCTTCATCGATGATCTCGGCGCCGACAGTCTCGACACTGTCGAGCTGGTCATGGCTTTCGAGGAAGAGTTCGGCTGCGAAATTCCCGATGATGCGGCCGAAACCATTCTAACGGTCGGCGACGCGATCAAATTCCTCGAGAAGAACGCGAAAAGCTGATCTCCATAAGGCCTGCCTGTTATCGCATGAATGGCGCGCTACAGTGCCAAGTCCGCACAGCATCATGTGCGGACGCTTCGCCTGTGAAAGAATTGCGCGCGAGCGGTGGGCTTGCGAGCGTAGTTTGGGCGCCTAGCTTCGATAGGGGCGCTGGCTGCTACGCCGATCGGGAGCACTTTCGATGAGACGGGTCGTCGTCACAGGTCTTGGTCTAGTGACGCCGCTCGGCAGCGGCGTCGAACCGACGTGGCAGCGTCTTATCGCCGGTCAAAGCGGGATCAGGCAGGTCGAGAAGTTCGACGTGTCGGATCTGCCGTGCAAGATCGCCGGCCAGGTTCCGCGGGGCGACGGCTCCGACGGCAGCTTCAATCCGGACCAATGGATGGAGCCCAAGGAACAGCGCAAGGTCGATGACTTTATAATCTTTGCGATGGGCGCGGCGACACAGGCACTCAACGATGCCGACTGGCATCCGAGCACCTATGACGATCAGATCACGAGCGGTGTGTTGATCGGCTCGGGTATCGGCGGCGTCGAAGGCATCGCGGAGACCGCGCTGGTGTTGCGCGACCGCGGTCCGCGCCGGGTTTCGCCGTTTTTCATCCCGGGCCGTCTGATCAATCTCGCCTCGGGCTATGTGTCGATCGCGCATAAGCTCAAAGGCCCGAACCACGCGGTGGTGACGGCGTGCTCGACCGGCGCTCACGCAGTCGGCGATGCCGGCCGGCTGATCGCGCTCGGCGACGCCGACGTGATGGTGGCGGGCGGCACCGAATCGCCGGTGAACCGGATCGCGCTCGCCGGCTTCGCGGCGTGCCGGGCATTATCGACCGGATTCAACGACACTCCGGAACGCGCGTCGCGGCCTTACGATCGCGACCGCGACGGATTCGTCATGGGCGAGGGCGCGGGGGCCTTGGTGCTCGAAGAATACGAGCACGCCAAACGCCGTGGCGCACGCATCTACGCCGAACTGGTCGGCTATGGGCTCACCGGCGACGCGTATCATATAACGGCGCCGGCCGAAGACGGTGACGGCGCGTATCGTTGCATGAAAGCCGCGATCGCTCGTGCCGGCTTGTCAGCGGGCGACATCGATTACATCAATGCGCACGGCACTTCGACGCCGCTCGGCGATGAGATCGAACTGAAAGCGGTCGAACGCTTGGTCGGCAACGCCGCCGGCAAGATCGCGATGTCGTCGACCAAGTCGTCGATCGGTCATCTGCTCGGCGCAGCGGGGGCGGTCGAATCCATATTCTGCTTGCTCGCGATGCGCGACGGGATATTGCCGCCGACCATCAACTTGGAAAATCCATCGGTCGCGACCGCGATCGATCTGGTGCCGCAGAAGGCGCAGAAACGCGAGATCAACACCGCGCTTTCGAATTCGTTTGGATTCGGCGGCACCAATGCGTCGCTGGTGTTCCGCCGGGTTGTGCAATAGGGCCGACGATCACCGTTTCGCCATACTTGCTCCGCACTCGCCTGCAATTCCACGGCGAACACGCGCGGGCCGCGGCTATGGGCAAACGGTGTAGAATCTGCAAGCATTCATCTGCCTCAGCCGGGGCTTTGCCCGACAATTGATCATGCGGATTGCAAGATTGGATATGCGGCGGTGACGGAATCCAAGCCACCGCCCGAGGGCGGCGAACGACCAGCGGGCGTCCTGCCGCCCGCGACAGCGACCGTCGCGCAAAAGCCGGCGGCGCCGCAGGGCGCTCCGGTTGCTCCCAAACCCGTTGTTGTACCCAGGCCCGCAGTTTCGTCTCAGCCCGCCGTTGCGGCCAAGCCCGCTGTCGCGCCGAACGCTGTCTCGCCCAAGCCGGCGGTCGTTGCCAAGGCCGCCGCCGGAGCTGCAGCGGCGCCAAGGCCCGCTGCAGTTTCTGCGACCAATGGTGCCGCCAAAATTCCGGCCGGCTCGCCGGTGCGACCGCCTGCCGCGGCGGCGACGCCAAATCTGCGCGGCGACGCGCCGAAGCAGGCCGCGGCCGCATCCGCAGCGCTCGCGTCGTCAATAAGCTCTCGTGAGCCGGCACGCGCAACGGCGGCGCCTGATCCTTATCCGCCGTTGTCGGGAAGGCCGGCAGCCGGAGTCACCGCGGCCGACGCCAATCGTGCCGATCAAAAACGCATCACGCCGCGCAGCCCACGGACCGCCATCGAGCCGGACACCGTGGGGTTGCCGCCGCGACGCTCGGCCAGTGCCCGGCATCCGCTGGTGATCATCGGCAATGCCGTCATCACTTTTCTGGTGTTGCTGGCCGTCGCCGGCGGCGCTTTGTTGTTTGTCGGCAAGCAGCGTTTCGAAGCGCCGGGCCCGTTGCCGCAGGATCGTACCGTCAATATCCCGCGCGGCCTGGGCACGCGCGATATTGCCGATGTGCTCAATCGCGAAGGCGTTATCGACCAGCCGTGGGTATTTTTCGGCGGGGTCCTGGCACTCAAGGCGCGTGAAGACCTCAAGGCCGGCGAGTATCAGTTCAAGGCCCATTCCAGCATCAGCGACGTGGTCGCGACCATGGTCGAGGGCAGGGTCGTGGCGCACCAGCTCAGCATTCCGGAAGGGCTGACCTCGCAGCAGATCGTCGCCCGGCTGACGGACGACGATGTGTTGACGGGCGATGTCAGAAACGTGCCGCGTGAGGGCACTCTGTTGCCCGATACTTATAATTTCTCCCGCGGCTTCACCCGCGAGCAGATGATCGAGCGTATGCAGCAAGCGCAAGCGCATGCGGTCCACGAAATCTGGGAACGCCGCGCCTCCGACCTGCCGATCAAGACACCCGATCAGCTCGTCGTTCTGGCCTCGCTGGTCGAAAAAGAAACCGGAAAGCCCGAGGAGCGCTCGCGGGTGGCCGCCGTGTTCGTCAACCGGCTCAAGCAAAAGATGAAGCTGCAATCGGATCCGACGATCATTTATGGCTTGGTCGGCGGCAAGGGCACGCTGGGGCGGCCAATCATGAAGAGCGAAATCACCCAAGCGACGCCCTACAACACCTATATGATCGACGGCTTGCCGCCCGGGCCGATCTCCAATCCCGGCCGGGCCTCGCTCGAGGCCGCGGCCAATCCGGCGCGAACCCGCGAAATCTATTTCGTCGCCGACGGCACCGGCGGTCATGCTTTCGCGGAGACCTACGAGCAGCATCAAAAAAATGTCGCGCGGCTGCGCTCGATGGAAACCGACCGGAAGGATCAGGCGCCGCTTGACGACCAGACCTCGACGCCGCCTCCGGCGCCGGTCGCCACGCCGGCCGCGGCCGATGCCCCGCCTGCTGCCGCACCGCGCGGCTCGGCTAAACCTCGTACGCAACCGGCCCACTGACCGCCACGGTCATTGCCAGTCGAGATTGCACATCGAAATCCCAGCGTACTTGTGACCGCGGCGCACCGCCGTTAAGTTCGGCGCCAATCATTTTTGAGTCCGCTGGGAGATCACCGTGGCTACGGCGCTTTCGAGCATGACCGGATTTGCTCGCAGCCATGGCGCGAGCGGCCCTTATGCCTGGGCCTGGGAAATCAAATCGGTCAACGGCAAGGGGCTGGATATCCGTTTGCGCTTGCCGCCCGGATGGGACGCGATCGAGGTGCCGGTGCGCGCGCGCGTCGCCGAAGCGCTGACGCGGGGTTCGGTCCAGATCAATTTAACGGTCGAACGCAGCGGGGCGGCGCCGGCGGTGCGCGTCAATACGGCGGTCCTCGATGCGATCTTGGCGACGGTGCGTCAGCTGGCTCCGAAGCTCGACGCTTCGCCGCCGTCGATCGACGGTCTGCTCGCGCTCAAAGGCGTGATCGAAGTAGGCGACGTCGAAGAGCGCGAGGAAGACCGGCGCAGCGCCGAGACGGCGGTGGTCGCGAGTTTCAGCGCGGCGATCGCTGCGCTTGGCGAGATGCGGCGTCACGAAGGAGCGGCCCTCGGCCGTGTTCTCTCCGGCCGCCTGAATGAAATTGCTGCCCTCGCGGAACGCGCGGAAGCAGCGCCGGGCCGCAAGCCGGAAGCGATACGGGCTCGGCTTGCCGAGCAGATCGCGACGCTTCTGGCGCAGTCCGAGCGGTTCGACCCTGATCGGCTGCATCAGGAAGCGATCATGATGGCGACCAAAGCCGACGTGCGCGAGGAACTCGATCGCCTGGCGGCGCATCTCGCGCAGGCGAGACATCTCATCGGTCAGGGTGGCCCGATCGGCCGCCGTCTCGATTTTCTGTCACAGGAATTCAATCGCGAGTCCAATACGCTGTGCGCGAAGTCGAACGACGTCGAACTCACTAATATCGGATTGGAACTCAAAGCCGCGGTCGAACAATTCCGCGAGCAGGTACAGAACGTGGAATAAGCGATGGCGGGCGCGGGCCGGAATAAAGACAGGATTGCGCGCCGCGGCTTGATGTACGTCCTGTCGTCGCCGTCCGGCGCCGGCAAAACGACGCTGTCGCGGCTGCTCCTGAAAAGCGATCGCGGCGTCGATCTTTCGGTCTCGGTCACCACGCGGCCGAAACGGCCCGGCGAAGTCAACGGCCGCGATTATCATTTTATCGATCGGGCCCGCTTCGATGCCTTGGTCAAAAAAGGTGAGTTGCTGGAATGGGCGGAAGTATTCGGTCATCGTTACGGAACCCCCCGCCGCCCGGTGATCAAAGCACTGCAGGCAGGCCGCGATATCTTGTTTGATATCGATTGGCAGGGAACTCAGCAATTGCGTGAAAAGGCGCGCGACGATCTGGTCAGCGTTTTTATTCTGCCGCCGACCGTCAGGGAACTGGAGCGCCGGCTTAAGCACCGGGCTCAGGACGCGAAAGCCGTTATCAAGTCGCGCATGGCCAAAGCGGCGGGCGAAATGAGTCATTGGCCGGAATACGACTACGTCATCGTCAACCGCGATAAAATGGCGGCCTTTGCCGAAGTTCGGGCCATTCTCGGCGCGGAACGGCTCAAGCGGGAACGGCAGATCGGCCTTTCCGATTTTGTCCGCGGGCTTCAGGCGAAACTCTAGCGCTGACCGGCAGGAAAATTTCGAGGTGCCGGGAAACTTCTTCCCGGCCACGCCGTTGAGGTCGAGCATCAGCAATTCCGCAGGGGGAATGCATGCGAAGCCGCGTCATTCATCTCATCAATCCGAAAACGGATTCGTTGACGACCCGCCCGCTTTACATGAACCGGGCGCTGTACTCTCCGCTCGCAGGCCTGCTCGCCGTCGCCGCTGTCATTCCCCGCGACCAGTACGAGGTCGTGCTGACCGACGAAAACATCGAAACTATCGACTTCGATCTTGAAGCCGATCTGGTCGGGATTTCGGCGATGACGAGCTACGTCAATCGCGGCTACGAAATCGCCGACCGGTTCCGCGCCAAGGGCGTTCCCGTGGTGATGGGCGGCGTGCATCCGAGCTTCATGCCGCAGGAAGCGCTCAAGCACGCCGACGCCGTCGTCATCGGCGAAGTCGAACTGGTGATCGGCAAACTGCTCGACGATCTGCGAACAGGATTCGATGCGGGGGACCTACAAATCGGACACGTTGCATCCGATGGTCGGGCATGCCGATGCCGCGCTACGATCTCCTGAAAAAGAACCGCTACGTCAACCGGACCTTCGTTCAGACCTCGCGCGGCTGCCATCAGGGCTGCACCTTCTGCGCCGAGCCGCTGATGAACGGCCTGAAATTCCGCTACCGGCCGGTCGACGAGGTGATCGCACGAGATGGAGAATTGCGGCTCGCGCATCATCTCCATCAACGACGCCGATTTTTTCGGCACGCCGGATCGGCCGAAGGAGGTCATGCGCGCGCTCAAGGGCCGCGGCATCCAGTGGCAGGCCGGCGTCACCTCGAAGCTCGCCGGCGACGACCGCATGCTCGAGCTCGCCGCCGAAAGCGGCTGCACCATGCTGAGCATCGGCTTCGAATCGATCTCGCGCTCGACGCTGCAGAGCGTGCATAAGCACGTCAACCGGCCGGAACATTTCGCCGCGCTTGGTGGAGAAGATCCACTCCTACGGCATCATGGTGTTCGGCCTGTTCATGTTCGGCTTCGATGGCGACGATACCTCGGTGTTCGACGAGACGGTGCGATTCAACCGCGACAGCCAACTACGACGCCTGCGCTTATTCGGTGCTCACGCCGTATCCCGGCACGCTGACCTGGTACGAAATGAAGAAGGCGAACCGCATCGTCTCGTTCGATTGGACGAAATACGACCAGGGCCACGTGGTTTATCGTCCCGCCACAAATGTCGGGCGACGAACTGCGGGTCGGCCAAGGAAGCGCCTACGAAAATTCTATTCGCTGCCGTCGATCGCCAGCCGATTTCCGCTGCGCGGCAAGCGTCATCGCACGCAATGGCTGATCTACAATCTGTTCATGCGCAGGGGCTCGCAAACCGAAAACATCGAGTCGATCGCCGCGCCGACCGAGCTGCCCGATACCGCGCCGATGCCGCCGATCCTGCCGATCAAGCGCGAATGGCGCGCGGCCGTGCTCGAAGCCGCCGGCGGATCCGGGGCCGCATCTGAACTGATATCAGCCCGCCGGTGGAAAGGATTAAGCTCCGGCTTTGCGGGCAAGGGCGAGTGCTTGCGCCAGCGCGACAAAACCCGAGACTGGAATATCTTCGGCGCGTGTCGTCGGGTCGAGTCCTGCTGCATCGAGCAAGGCTAATGGGTCGGTACCAAGCGATCGCAGACTTTGCCGGAGCATCTTTCGCCGCTGTCCAAATGCCGCCTGCGTCACGGCTTCAAGAAGCCGCCGGTCGCACGGCATGGGCTCTGCGCGGGGTACCAGGCTGATGACCGACGAGGTGACTTTGGGCGGCGGAACAAACGCCGAAGCGCTGACGTCGAACAGGATGCGGGCTTCGCAGCGCCACTGGGTCAGCACCGATAGACGCCCGTAGCTTTTCGAGCCCGACGCCGAGACGATGCGTTCGGCGACTTCGCGTTGAAACATCAGCACCGCGGAATCGTACCACGGCGGCCAGGGTTCGACGCAGAGCCAGTTGATCAGCAGAGCGGTGGCGACATTGTAAGGCAGATTGGCGACGATGCGCACCGGACCTTGAGGCAATCGCGATCGCGGATCGAAATCGAGCGCATCCGCGGCAACGATGTCGAGCCGGCCGGGATAGACCGCAGCGATGTCGCCAAGGGCCGCAATGGCGCGTTCGTCACGCTCGATCGCGATAACGCGCGCGGCGCCGAGCGCCAATAGCGCGCGGGTCAGGCCGCCGGGGCCGGGGCCGACTTCCACGACAGTAACGCCGGCGAGATCTCCCGCCGCGCGGGCGATGCGTCCGGTGAGATTGAGATCGAATAAGAAATTCTGTCCGAGCGATTTTTTCGGGACAAGGCCGTGCCGGCGGATCACCTCGCGCAACGGCGGGAGGTTGTCGGCCGAATTGCTCACGATCCATCGCTCACGAGGTCGGCAGCGGCTGGGCGCGTGAGGCTTTCGTCGCGGGCGATCCGGCAAGACGGGCCGCAAGCCGAAGCGCCGCGACCAGACTGGTCGGATCGGCGCGGCCGGTGCCGGCAATATCGAACGCAGTGCCGTGGTCCGGCGAGGTCCGCACGAAGGGCAGACCAAGCGTGACGTTCACGGCGTGATCGAAAGCCAGCGTCTTGATCGGGATCAGCGCCTGGTCGTGATACATGCACAAGGCCGCGTCGTAGCTGGCGCGCGCCTGTTCGTGGAACATGGAGTCGGCGGGAAGCGGGCCTTTCACGTCGATGCCCTCGGCGGCGAGCCGGGCGACGGCCGGCGCGACGATGGCGTGATCTTCCTCGCCGAGCGTGCCGGCTTCGCCGGCATGGGGATTGAGCCCGGCGACGGCAAGCCGCGGATGGGCCATGCCGAAGCGCGCGACAAGATCGTGCGCGACGATGCGTCCGGTCTCGACGATCAGATCGCTCGACAGCTGCCTGAAGATTTCGCGGAGCGGCAAGTGGATCGTCACCGGCACGACGGCGAGCTCCGGCGACCACAGCATCATCACCGGCCGCAGCGTTTGCCCGGATGCTTCCTGCACCAGCTTTGCCAGATATTCGGTATGGCCGGGCTCGGCAAAGCCCCAGCTATAGAGCACATTTTTCGCGATCGGATTGGTGACGACAGCGGCCGCGGCGCCGGCCATGACGTCGGCGACCGCGCGGCGGATCGAGGCGACGGCGGCCGGCGCACTTGAGCGATCCGGATGGCCGGGCTCGGCGGTAACCGGAACCTCGAGGGGCACGACCGGCAAGGCCGCGCGAAAGCTGGCCGCGGCCGCGGCCGGCGTCACGACGGCTATCGGGATATCAAGGCCGAGCCGAGCGGCGCGGCGGGACAGGAAATCGGCGTCGCCGACGATATAGAAGGACGGCAGTTCGAGTTCGGCGCGCCGCCGCCAGATCGCGAGCGCGAGATCCGGACCGATCCCCGCCGGTTCGCCGAGCGTTAATGCCAAAGCTTGCACGATGTTGCTTCCATCGCGTAATCCGGAAGAGCCGGCAGCGGCTGTTCCTCCGTCAATCACGCGCCACGAAAATATTTGAACCCGTTATTTGTATTCGATCATGGCCGAACGGCGCAAATCCGCAAGATAACGTTTGGCCCGGGCGCCGAATTTTTGCTCGAACAGTTGATCGCGCATTTTCTTGGTTTCCGGAGAATCGGACTTCGACTCCTTTTTGGAGCAGACGGCGAACATCTGAATGCCTTCCGCCGTTTGCTCGGGCGGCGTGAGGTGGCCGATTTCGGTCTTGTCGAGGATGTCGCGCAATTCCTGCTGCAGGTCGGTGGAGGACTTGTTGACCGGATCGCGTACCGCGGTCTCCGGCAGTGCGCGCGCGAATGGAATGCCGTCGTTACAGCTGGCGAAGCGTGCCCGCAGCGCATCGGCATCGCGCTTGCGGGCTTCGTATGCGGTGTCGGGAGAGCCGTGCGGCACCACCAGGAGGATGGGGCGCATGACATATTCGTAACCGACTTGTTGCTCCTTCGCATCGGTCGCCGTTTTATGCAGTTGCAGCTGCGCCTCGACATCGCTGTCGGCAACTTCGAGACTCGCTTTGAATCGTCCCCGCACCAGACTGGCCCAGGCCATTTGCGCCTTCAGCCGCAGTTTAAGGGTTCCGGCGCTGGCGCCGCCGCTTGCCAGCATCTGCGTCAGCTTTTGCGAGTCCACCCCCATGTTGGAGGCGACGCTGGCGAAGGCGTCGTTCACGTCGTTGTCGGTCGGGTCCACCGTGTATCGCTTGGCCTCGCGCAATTCCAGGATTTCGTTGACCAGACTGTCGATGACGTCCTGGCGGTCCGGCACTTTGTGATTGCTCATTTCCATGAATTTGGCGCGCTGCTGGATATCGAGCGCGGTGACGGGCTGACCGTTGACGAGGAGCACAACCGCATCCTGCGCGCTCTCCTTATCCGTGTCTTTGCCGTGGGCCGGAGCGCGCTTCTGAGGGTCGGCATGCGCCGAACAGATAAGCGCCGCGGTCATGCCAACAAATGTCGTGGCGAAGAACGCCATGACGAGAATACTCGATCGGGCCCGGACCATTCGCGACATTGCTTCTTGCTCTCCATCAGCCGGGTGCAGGCGGGCTGATTCCTCCAATCTCACGGCTTCAATCGCGGTATCAATACACGAACTCGCGGCGGAATTTAGAACGTGCTCCCGACCGGGGCCAAGACGTCAGGGCCAAGGGTGCGCAAGCTGAATTGTAGCATAACCGAGCTGTTTTTGGTCGGTGAGGTGGTCCCATTATAGGTGTAGCCGGTCATCCAGTTGAGCGACAACATGAAGCAGTCGTCGATATAGCCGACGCCGAGACGGGTCTGGTCGATCTGGTCGGCGATAATGTCGTAACGGGCGGAACCGAGCAGAACCCAGTTCTCCGTCAGCTTCACCTGGGCACCGGTGAGAATGCCCTCGCGCCGCGTCAGGAAGCCAAGCAGCGGCTGCGCGGCGTAATCGCCGTAGAGTACCTGCAGCGTCCAGCGGTCGAAATTAGCCCGGCTTTCGAATTCGAGACGCTCCGGCGTGAAGGTCGCCTGATCGAACCGCCCGCGCGCGGTGAACGAATAGACCTGATTGGGCTGATAGGTGACGCGGCCGACATAGTCCGAGACCGTCTTGTCGAGGCCGCTCTCCAGTCCGGTATTGGTGATATCGCCCTGGGCGAACGAGTTCTGTCCGAACAATTCGTATGACTGCCCGAACAGCACGTTGACCGAGCCGGCGCGGTTGATCTGGGCGGTGTATTGGAAGCCGACATTGGCGCGGCTGCCGCCTTCGACCCGGTCCCAGCCTGAATATTTGTCGATCTGGAACAGATTACTGTCGTCGAACACCAGGCTTTGCGCGTCCTCGTTCGGAAACTTGCCGATATCCGTTTCATTGGGACGCACGATGACCTGAGCGATCGGCTCGACGGTTTGCGTACCCCATGGCTCGACATCGACGAATGGATAACGGTATTCGACGCCGACCGCGGGCATCGCGCGGGCCAGCGAGTTGTCGCCGGTGGCGATATAGTTCGACACGCCGGGCTGATTATTGTCGACTTCAAGGGCCGCGACGTCGCCGCGCAGCTGGAAGAACGGCGTGATCATCTGGCCGTTGTCGGTGTAGAGCGTGCGGCGCCAGTCGCCCTCGGCTGAGAAGCGCGAATAGGTGCCCGGTATGGCGCGCAGCAAGCAGTTCGCCGAGACGGCGGTATCGGCGGTCGGGCTTGTGCAAGCCCCGCTGCCTTGAGCCGTCAAATTGACCGCATCGAACTCGGCTTGTTGGCGGGTGAGGCTCGTGAGATTGACTTTGTAGCTGAATTCGCCGCCGAGAATTTGCTGGCCGAGCACGTTCGAATAATCGAGGACCGGATGAATGACCGGGATCTGAGCCTGGTTATCCTCTTTGGAAAATCCGTAATAATAAATCGAGCGAATATCGAAATAGCTGCGGTCGCCGGTGCCGGTCAGATAGAGCTGTGAGATGCCTGCGGTCGCCAAGGAAACTTGAAACGGGTCGAAGGCGCCGGCCAGTTGCTTGAACTGATAGTCGCTGTTGAACTGGCTATCGGTCGCATAGTAGCCGGTCCATCCCCAAACCCATTTGTCGCTGATCGCGAATTGCCCGGCGCTTTGCACGGCGCCGCGAAAATTCTGCGCGGTCGGACTATTGGCGCCGTCGCGGCCGGCGAAGTAACCGGGATCGGCCTGGAAAATACCGGCGGCCTGAATCGAATAGGCGCCGTTGAGCAACCGCTGTCGCCATTCGCCTTCCGCCAGCGCGCCCTGTTTGGTGCTCAGAAGCGTCGATAGTGTCAGATCGGAACTCGGGGTCACTGCCCAGAAGTATTTCGGCTCGATGGCGTAGCCGTATTGCGTACTCTGGGAGACGCTCGGGAACAGGAACCCGCTCTTGCGCTTCACCGTCGGATCGGGTGTCGACATGAACGGAATATAGGCCAGCGGCACGCCGAAGAATTCGATGCGCGCGTCCTCGAAATAGAGCATCTTCTCGCTCTCATCGTGGATGATGCGCGCGGCCTGAACCTGCCACAGCGGCGGCTTTTTAGGGTCGTCCTTGCAGGGCTCGCAGGCGGTATAGACGCTGTTCTGCAGGACGGTGTAATTGCCCTTGGCGCGATCGGCGCGCGCCGCGGCGAAGCGGGTGTCGTCGGGTGTTTCGAGCCGCAGCAAATCCACGAAGCCGTCGCGATAATCGTCGGTCAGGTCGATGACCTGACCGTAGGTTATCTTGCCGTCCGGCTCGGTCAGCCTGACGTTGCCCTGCGCGCGCAAACGCTTGGTCTTTTGATCGTAGATGACCTCATCCGCTTCGATGGTGGCGCCGCCGTAATAGATCTGGACGTTGCCGACCGCGGCGACGCTGTTGTTGGTGTAGTCGTATCGGATCTCGGTCGCCTGCACGAGCATCGGGGCGTTGGGCTGCAGCGCCGTTGCGTTTTTCGGCGGCGCCGTGCGCGGCGGAAAGCGCATCAGATTGTTCATGATCGTCTGTGCCGCGGCGCGATCAGGCGACGCGGTGAGGCAGAGAGCGAACGCAAACAGCACAGCGAGAACCGCTGCACCCACTCGCACGCTACTACTCAGGCCCGAACAGAAACGGCCACGCCAACCCGCCACTAGCCGTCCTCCTGGTACAACAACGCAACGAATCCGGTCAGGCCTCCGACGACGACTGGGATCCAAGCCGCTGCAACGGGCGACATGAGTTCGGACTTGCTCATGTCGTCTGTAATCTTCGACAAGACGAACAACAGAAAGCCGGCGGTGATGCCGCTCAGAACCATCTTCTGCACGCCGCCCATGCGGAAGAAGCGCAGGCTGACCGACGCCGCGAGCATGACCATCGCGGCAAGGAGGAACGGCCGCGCCAGGAGCTGTTGGTATTGCAGCCGGTAGCCCGCGGCCCCGAGCCCGGCTCGATCGGCCATCTCGATGTAGGTCGGCAATTGCCAGAACGGCACGGTTTCCGGGGTGGCAAAGCTCTCGCGCACCTGCTCGAGCGTGAGATTGGTGGGGACCCGGTAGCTGTCTTCGACGTCGGGGGCTTTGCCGCTGGCATAGACCCGCGCGTCGTCAAGCTGCCAATAGCCTTGTTGCAGCGAGGCGCTCTTCGCCTCGATGCGCTGCTCGAATTGCCCGGCGCTGTCGAAGGTGAAAACCGTGACGCCGCCGAGTGTGGCGCCCTGTTCGCGGCTGGAGATGGCGTTGATGATGGCGGCGCCGCTGGCGCTCTTCTGGCGTACCCAGAATCCGCTGGTGCTTTCCTGCAGCGCCGACGGGTTCTCGCCGAGCATATCGGCCTCGAGCCGCTTGGAGCGCTCATGCAGCACCGCGGAGATCGGATTGTAGACCGTGGTGGCGACGGTGCCGAAAACAAAAGCCGCGACCATGGCCGGCGCCACGAATTGCCAGGCGGAAATTCCGGCGGCGCGGGCGACCACAAGCTCGAGGCGGCGCGACAGCGCCAGATAGCAGGACATCGCGCCGACAAGAACCGAGAACGGCATGATGCGCTCGGTAAGCTGCGGCACGCGAAAGATCGAAATCTTGGCGAGCAGCAAGGCGGTGGCGTTCGGCCAATCGGCGCCGCGGCGCATCAACTCGACGTAATCGATCATCGCGGCGAGCGCGACCACGCCGACGAATGAACCCACGACGGAGGTCAGAAACCGCATGCCGAAATAGCGAGAGAGCGTGCCGGTGATCATGTCCGCTCCCCTAGCTCGTTGCCCGGGCGATGCGTTCGGAGATCGCGGTCGCGAACTTCGACACCGCCGCCGCCGGTTCGACGGCGCGGCCACGCGAGATTTGCCAGAGGCAGGCCCCGGCAACGCCGAACAGCGCGACATATTGCACGGCCAATACGGCCGGCACGCGAACGCCGACGATCACGCTGACGAAGCCGGTGAGACGCAACAGCGCCACGGTGCCGATCATGCCAAGAAGCGCCAAGGTCCGACTCTGCCGCGTCGTCTGCGGCGGGCCGAGGAACGTATAGGCCAGGAGGACAAAGACAAGCGGGTAGAGCGGGGTCGCCAGCCGGTCGTGCAACTCCGACCGGTACTGGTCCGGCTGTTCCTTGTAGAGCGCGTCGTCGGCACGCGGCCACAGCAGCTCCCAGATATATTTTTCGCGCACGGTGTAATTGCTGGTCGGCGAGCCGCCGGCGTTCGCCGTGCCGCCGGTGAATTGCGAGAGGTCGAACGCATAGCGATCGAATGTCACGATCCGCGGATCGCGCTGGTTGGCTTCGCTCCGCTGGATGCTGCCGCCTTGCAGCACCAGGAACGAACCCTTTTCGCTTTTTACGATCTCGCCCTGCTCGGCGAGATAGGTCGAATGCTCGTTGGGGTCGCGCCGGTCGTCGACGAAAATACCCATCAACAGGCCGTTCGGCCGCCGGTCGGCGATATGGAAGGTGAGATTGCCGCCGACCGTGGTGAAGCGCCCGGGCTGCACGATATTGGTGAGGATGTCGGCGCGCACCTGCGCCGCCCAGTCGCGCAAGGCGCGCAGGCTGCGCGGCGAAACGTAAGCGGCGATCACCGCGACCAGAAGCGAAACCACCACGGCCGCGGCGAAGAAAGGCCGCAACAACCGCCACGGCGAAACGCCGGCCGCGTTCATCACGATGATTTCGGAATCGGTGGCGAGCTTGTTGAGGACGTGCGCCGCGGACATCACCAGGGCGATAGGGGCGATCATCATCACCAACAACGGGATGATCATGCCGGTGATGCCGACAAACACCAGCATGGTCTGGCGCTGGCTGGTGATCAGGTCGAAATCCCGCATCGCCTGCGTGAACCAGATCACGACGGTCAAGCTGACGAGCGAAATCACGAACGCGCCAAGCGTGGCGCGAAACATATAGCGGCCGATCGACCCCATCGGACTAAACTTCCCCGCTACGGCTCACGAGACAGCCGCATCGGCCCCAGGCGCCAACTCGACCCCGGAACCGGTCCCACCCACCTATTTAATGCGTTCACAAAATGGCCGGGCCAAGGCAAAAGGGATAACGCAAAGCTATTGAACATGCACACTAAAGCGTTAATACGCGCGTTTGATAAACCATCGGCCAACCGCCTGCAAAATCAAGCCTAAAAAGGTCGCTTTGCAGGGCGGTCGGTCGCGTTCATAACTTGGATACCATAGCGTTCCTCCACAGCCTTTTTGCAAAGGACCGATCCATGCCCGCCGCCATTAAGTTCGGTTTCGTTCCCTATGCCCGGCCGCGTGGTGTTCTCATCATGTTCTGCGATGAGAACCTGCAATTGGGCCCGGCGAGCCTGCGTGCCTTGGCGCCGATCGGGGACCTGTTCCGGCGGGCGGCGGCGGCGGACCGTTTTACCGGAAAAATGGGCTCGAGCCTCGACATCGTCGCCCCGACCGGCCTCAATTTGCCCCGGCTGGTTGTGATCGGGCTTGGCAAGGAAAGCGAGTTGAAATCCCGCGACATCGTTCGCCTCGGCGGCATTGCCATGGGAAAGGTGCCGAATTCCGCGCCCAATGCGACGATCTATGCAGAATTCGCGTCCGGAGCGCTCAAGGGCGCCCAGATCGGCGACCTGACACTTGGCGCCAGGCTGCGCGCCTATCGATTCGACCTCTACAAGACCAAGCGCAAAGAGGATGACGAACGGCCGAACAAGGCGGAAGTGAATTTCGCCTGTTCCAACCCGGCAGCGGCCGAAAAGGCCGCGGCGGAAACCCTGGCGATCGCCGACGGCGTGCTGTTCGCACGCGATCTCGTCAACGAGCCGGCCAATATCCTTTATCCGGCGGAACTCGCGCGCCGTGCCTCGAGCCTAACCAAGCTCGGCGTCAATGTCGAAGTGCTCGACGTCGCGGCGATGAAAAAGCTCGGCATGGGGGCGCTGCTCGGCGTCGGGCAGGGCTCAGTCCACGAATCGAAACTGGTCGTCATGCGCTGGAACGGCGGCAAGCGCGGCGCCGACCCGGTCGCCTTCATCGGCAAAGGCGTCTGCTTCGACACCGGCGGCATTTCGATCAAGCCCGCGTCCGGCATGGAAGACATGAAGGGCGACATGGCCGGTGCGGCCTGCGTCGTCGGTCTGATGCGCGCGCTTGCCGCGCGCAAAGCCAAGGTCAATGTCGTTGGCGCTATCGGGCTGGTCGAGAACATGCCTGACGGCAAAGCCTACCGGCCGGGCGATATTCGTGACGACGATGTCGGGTCAGACCATCGAAATCATCAACACCGACGCCGAAGGCCGTCTCGTGCTCGCCGACGTGCTGCACTACGTCAACAAGCGCTTCAAGCCGAAATTCATGATCAATCTCGCCACGCTGACCGGTGCCATCATCGTTGCGCTCGGCCAGGAATATGCCGGCTTGTTCTCGAACGACGACAAGCTTGCCGAGCGTCTGACCAAGGCGGGCGAGACCACCGGCGAGCGGGTATGGCGCATGCCGCTCGGTCCGGAATTCGACAAGATGATCGATTCGAAATTCGCCGACATGAAAAATTCCGGCGGCCGCTCGGGCGGTTCGATCACGGCTGCGCAATTGCTGCAGCGTTTCGTCGGTAAGACGCCTTGGGCGCATCTCGACATCGCCGGCACCGCATTGGGCTCGCCTCAGACCGACATCAACAAAAGCTGGAGCTCGGGCTGGGGCGTGCGGCTTCTTGAGCAACTCGTCGAGGACCATTACGAGCGGTGACAAGAGCTTATGACGGAAATCCTGTTCTATCAGCTTAAGGGCCAGACGCCGGAACAGGTGCTGCCGTCGCTCTTGGTGAAATCGCTCGAACGCGGCTGGCGCGTTGTCGTGCAGGCGTCGTCGGATGAACGGGTCGAAGCGCTCGACGCGCATTTGTGGACTTGGCGGGACGATGCCTTTCTGCCCCACGGCACCTGGCGCGACACGGAGGCGGCCGAGCATCCGATCGTGCTGACGGTCAACGATGGAAACCCCAATCGGGCGACGGTGCGATTTCTGGTCGACGGTGCCGCCATGACGTCGGATTTTTCGGCTTATGAGCGCATCGTATTGCTGTTCGATGGTGACGATCCGGACGCGCTGGATGCCGCCCGTAAACGCTGGACCGACGCCAAAGCTGGCGGAGCCGAGGTCACTTATTGGCAGGCCGATGAGCATGGCCGGTGGCGGCGTCAGGCATAGCTTGAGCAACTAACAAATTTTTGTAGACTTTCCACATATCATATTGAAATATAATGTCTTTTTCGATCTTAAGGATGTGCATTAAGGAAACTCGAAACCTCTCTCAAAAGCACTATATTCTTTGCTCCGTTGTTAGATTGGGTGATATAGTTGTTCCATGAATAAGCGTTCAGTCAAAAAGAAACGGCCCGCTAAAGCGGCCCGGAGTTCCCCGGTTCGCAAGTCGCCCGCCCGCGCTGCCGTGCGCAAGACCGCGCCCCGCTCTTCGGCGCGTAAAAAGCCCGAATCTGCCAAGGCGGTTGCGACCAAGGCGATGCCCACCAAGGCGACTCTTGCCAAGGTGATCGCCGCCAAGATGCTTCCCGCCAAGGCGCTTTCTGCCAAAACGCTGCCCGCGAAGGCGCTTCCCGCCAAGACCATGGACGTCGCGGCGGTGAATAAGGCAATCGACATCGCTTCGGTGAAACCGGCGAAGACGACGACGGTGACGGTCGCGCAGGTGACCACTTTGAGTGTGGCGCGTTCCCACCGGTTCCGTGTCGGTCAGACGGTCTTCTACACGTCGAGCCCGATCAGCCGTCCCGGTGCGAGCGGCAGCTATGAGGTTGTGCGGTTGTTGCCGTCCGACGGCGACGACTACCAATACCGCATCAAGAACGCCGGTGAGGCTTTCGAGCGCGTCGCCAAGGAAAGCCAGCTTGAGCTGGAACTTGAACTCGAACATTGATCGAAGCCTTGCGCTTCGCCGGCGGCGGCGCACCTTCGCCATAATCCTTGCGGCATAGTTCGATCCTGCCGCCGTTCCTGCCGCCACAGTGTTCTCACGGCGTAGTTCGCGGCCGGACGTGAAATCGGTCCCGCATGGGGAATGGGGTGATGCTCGGCGTTGATTCCGACATCGGAAGCTCGGCATTGCGGCTGTGGATCGCGGCTGGATCCGCCGCACTGCTGGTCTTTGTCTGCGCGCTCGCCTTTCAGTGGGCGCGGTCGCGCGGCGTGGCGCGGATTGGCGTTGTCGTCGTCGGTGCGATCCTCGGTGCGACGCTGGCCTGGGCGTTCATCGATACCGCCGCGAACCGCGACTTGTTTGCCGAACGCCAATCGCTCGAAGCCCGCGCTGCGCAGCTCGGCACGCAAGCCTTGGCGCCGGGTTCCGCGCTGGCCTGCCTCGACGCCTTTGCCGGCGATAATGTCGGATCGGCCTGCGAGAAGGCGATCTTTGCCTCGCCGGCGGCGACCGCGAGTGCCTCTTCCTACATCGCGGCACGGCTGGCGCTCCTGGCCGACCTCGCCGCCTATACCAAGCGCGGCGGCGGTCATGTCGATAACATTCTCATCCCGCTGCGCCGCTCGATCGAGATCGATCGCTACGGCTTTGCCGCGCATACGCTGGCGGTGCTGGACGGCTGCACGCCGCAAAACTGCAAAGCGCTGTCGCTATTGGGCGATCCCAGTCGCGTTCGTGCCAATTTGAGCGCCCAGGTGCTGGACCGTTATCTCGATCGTTACGTCGCCCTTTGGACCCAGGCGCCCGACACGCCGGTGGCCGATGCATCGCCTTCGCCGGCGCCGGCGGCGTCAAACCAGCCCGGAATCGCGGGCCGCAAGGTCACGGTCGATATCGACTTTCCGACCGCGGCCTCGATCCCGCCGGTCAGCATCATGAATCCCGAGCCCAAGAACCCGGGCGCGGCAGTCGCTTCGGTCACCGCCGGCGCGGATACCAGCGTGCAAGCGACCGGCGCCCAGGCGCCGGGCGCGCCTGGCGCCCCAGCCGCGTCGGCGAAAAAGCCGGGGCGCAAGCAGGCCAGTCAAGCCAACAGCGCGCCCGCTCAGGCGCCGGCGCCGCCGCAACAGATCGCGCCGCCGGCCGGCCCGGTCGATCCGGTCTGGTCGCCGGGCGCGACGATTGCTTCCCCCCAGGGCGGCGCGCCGGCCGCGGCCGCGCCAAGCGGCGCGACGCCCTCGCAATAGAGCGCGCTGGTCTTTAGGCTCTCCCGCATGTTCACCTCGGTCCTTATCGCCAATCGCGGCGAGATTGCTTGCCGTATCGCCCGCACGGCGAAGCGCCTCGGGCTGCGCACGATCGCGGTCTATTCGGAGGCCGATGAAGGCGCACTCCACATGCGGCTGTGCGACGAGGCTTATCTGATCGGGGGCGCGGCGCCGCGGGACAGCTATCTGTCGATCGCGCATCTGCTCGACGCGGCGAAGAAATCAGACGCGCAATGCATTCATCCCGGCTACGGCTTCCTGTCGGAGAATGCCGATTTCGCCGAGGCCTGCGCCCAGGCCGGCATTGTCTTCGTCGGACCGCCGGCCGAGGCGATCCGCATGATGGGACTTAAAGACCGCGCCAAGGCGCTGATGGAGAAGGCCGGCGTGCCGGTCGTGCCCGGCTATCACGGCGACAAGCAAGAATTGAAATTCCTCAAGGAAAAAGCCTACGAGATCGGCTATCCGGTGCTGATCAAACCCGCGGCCGGCGGCGGCGGCCGCGGCATGCGCGTCGTCACCAAACACGCCGATTTCGACACCGCGCTGGAAGGCGCGGTCCGCGAAGCCCAGTCGGCCTTCGGCTCGGGCCGCGTGCTGGTCGAGAAATACATCGCCTCGCCGCGGCATATCGAAGTGCAGGTCTTCGCCGACAACCATGGCAATATCATTCATCTCGGCGAGCGTGATTGTTCCTTGCAGCGGCGCCACCAGAAAGTCATCGAAGAATCCCCGGCGCCGGGCATGACGCCGGAACTGCGGGCCGAAATCGGCGCCGCCGCGGTCGAGGCGGCAAGGGCGGTCGGCTATAGCGGCGCCGGCACGGTCGAGTTCGTCGCCGACGGCACCAAGGGACTGCGCGCCGACGCCATCTGGTTTATCGAAATGAACACCCGGCTCCAGGTCGAACATCCGGTGACGGAAGCGGTTACCGGTCTCGATCTGGTCGAATGGCAATTTCGCGTTGCCGCCGGCGAAAAGCTGCCGCTGCCGCAAAAGAAAATTACGCTCGACGGCCATGCCATCGAAGCGCGCGTCTATGCCGAGGATCCCGAGCATGGTTTCCTGCCGTCGACCGGCAAGATCGTGGCGCTGGCGTTGCCGGATAACGTGCGGGTCGACAGCGGCGTCGAAGCCGGCGGCGAAGTCACGCCGTTTTACGACGCGATGATCGCCAAGCTGATCGCACATGCGCCGACGCGCGACGCCGCGGTGGACAAGCTCGCGGCCGCGCTGGACCGCACGCTGATCGCCGGCGTGCGCAGTAATGTCGCCTTTCTCGACGCGCTGTGCCGCTCCAACGGCTTCCGCAAGGGCAAGGTCGATACCGGCTTCATCGACCGCAATTTGGCGACGTTGGGCGCTGTGCCGCAGCCCCGCGATGCTGCTGCGGCGGCGCTCGGAGCCGCGCATTTGCTGCGTAGAATGACGGTCGCGCACAGCGAGGCCGACGATACGTCGCCTTGGTCAGCGCAAGATGGCTTTCAGCTTGGCGGCCTGCGCAGCGTCGAAATTCCGATTGTCGTCGACGGCGAGAACGCCGATGCGGTGGTCGCCTACGGCAGGGATGGCCCCAAGATTGCGGTCGACGGCGCGGCGCCGCCATCGGACGCGAAAGTGTTCGACGCGGGCGAAGAGGTTTACGTCTTGCGCGGCGGCCGCCAGACCCGGGTTCGGCTGAAGGATGTGTCCGCGGCGGCGGCCGGCGCGAGCACCGGCGACGGCGGGATCAAGGCACCTATGCACGGACGGGTGTTGGAAATCCTCGCCGCGGTCGGCGATAAGGTGGCGGCGGGTCAGCGACTCGCCGTGCTCGAAGCCATGAAAATGGAACACACGCTGCGCGCGCCGTTCGCCGGTGCGGTGACACAGGTTTCTGTGGGCATCGGTGCGCAAGTTGTGGAAGGCGCGGAGATCATGGCGATCGAACCGGACGCGCCCGCGTCGGACCCGTAAAGTAGGATTATGCCGCTTCATCTCATCAAGCTCGCCGTCGGTTGTGACTCGGTCCGCGATCTCGAGGACTGGATCAAGCAGAAGCTCAAAGCCAAGCGCAAAGCGGGCGAAAAGCCGGAACGCATCCACACCACGCGCATGGTGCCGAAGCGCGCCGATGAACTGACCGACGGCGGTTCGCTGTTCTGGGTGATCAAAGGCGAGATCACCTGCCGGGAATCGATCCGGGCCATCCGGCCGTTCGTCGACAAAGAGGGTATCGGCCGCTGCCGGATCGTGCTGGACGGCAAACCGGTGCTGGTCGAGCCGCGCCCGTTTCGCGCCTTCCAAGGCTGGCGCTATCTTACGCCGAAGGACGCGCCGCGCGACCTCGACAAGGTCGTCAAAGGCGCCGCTGCGATGCCCGAAACGCTGCGCCGCGAGCTTCGCGAACTCGGCCTGATGTAATCCGCCGCCGTCCTGCTACATTTCACGGTGCATGGCGGTTATCGCGCCGATCCCCTAAAATGCCTCCCCAAGACGCCCAATCGCGGAGCAAGAACAATGATCATCGAGAGCGAGAAAGACGTGACGCCGGCCGTGCTCAGCGAATATGAGCGCATCCAGAATCCGCGGCTGCGCGAAATCATCACCGCTTTGGTTCGCCACCTGCACGCCTTCGCCCGCGACGTGAAACTGACCGAAGAGGAATTTCAGGCGGCGATGGCTTATGTCGTGTCGATCGGCCAGCACTCCAACGAAACGCACAACGAAGCGGTGTTGATGTCCGGCTCGCTCGGATTCTCCAGCCTGATTTGCCTGCTCAACAACGGCAATCGCGGCCAGACCGAAACCGACGCCAATCTGCTCGGTCCGTTCTGGCGGATGGATTCACCGCGCACCAAGAACGGTGACTCGATCGTGCGCTCACCGACGCCGGGCGCAGACCTGTTCGTCGACGCTACATTCTGCGACATCGGCGGCAAGCCGATCGAGGGCGCCGAAGTCGATATCTGGCAATCGTCGACCGAAGGCTTTTACGAGAACCAGGATCCAATCCAGGCCGACATGAATCTGCGCGGCAAGTTTCTCACCGATAAGAACGGCCATATCAGCTTCCGCACCATCAAGCCGGCCGGCTATCCGATCCCGATCGACGGGCCGGTCGGCGCGCTGCTGCGCGCGGCGCGGCGGCACAATATGCGGCCCTCGCACCTGCACTTTCTCGCCTACAAAACGGGCTTCAAGACGCTGATCTCTCAGGTCTACGATCCGGAGGACAAGAACATCGAAACCGACGCCCAATTCGGCGTCACCCGGCATCTGATCGGCGCTTACGTGCGACACGATGAAGCTTGCAAGAATGCCCCGGACGTCAAGACACCGTGGTATTCGCTGCACCATACCTTCGTGATGGAAAGCGGCACGGCGCGCCTGCCGCGGCCGCCGATCACCGGTAAGGCAGAGGGCGAGCGCCCGTCGATCCCGCATCTCGAGCGGGCATGAGTTTTTCTTCCTCCCCAGAAGGTGGAGGGGGATATCGAACAAAGGGGAGGGAACTGAAATGCTTCGCAGAAGAACCGTATTGAAAGGCATGGCCGCGACCGCGGCGGGCGGATTGCTGGCGAGGCCTGCGATCGCGCAGAACGCCACGCTCAAGATCGGCTGCAGCCTGCCGCTGACCGGCGCCGGCTTCACCGCAGTGGGCAAGGAGCTCACCGGCGCGCTCAAGGTCTATATGCAGCAGCACGGCGACACCGTTGCCGGCCGCAAGATCGAACTCATCATCCGCGACGATGCCGGCACCGCCGATAATGCCCGCCGCATCGTCCAGGAAATGATCGTCAACGACAAAGTCGACATCGTCGGCGTCGGCGTCACGCCGGCCGCGCTGTCGATCGCGCAGCTTGTCACCGAGGCCAAGAAGGCCACCGTGGTGATGAGCTCCGGCGCTTCGATCACCACCACCAAGTCGCCGTACTTCGCCCGCGTCGGCTTCATCATCGCGCCGCAGGCCTGGACCATGGCCGAATGGGCGATCAAGAACGGCTCGAAGCGCGTCGTCACGCTGGTCAATGACTGGGCGCCCGGCACCGAGGCGGAAACCGCGTTCAAGACCCGCTTCACCCAGGTCGGCGGCGAGGTCATCGAGTCGCTCCGCGTGCCGCTCGCCAGTCCCGACTTCGCGCCGCCGCTGCAGCGGATCATCGATCTCAAGCCGGACACCGCTTTCATCTATTTCCCGGGTCCGCTGGCGCCGGTCTTCACCCGGCAATTCGCCGAAAAGGGACTTGGCCAATCCGGCATCAAGCTGATCGGCCCGGGCGACTTGTGCGACGACGACAGCCTCAACAATGCCGGCGACCAGATGATCGGGCTGATCACCGCCGGTCCGTATTCCGCCGCGCATGACTCGGCGCTCAACAAGACCTACGTCGCCGATTTCCTGAAGACTGCCGGCGAGCGACCGGACTTCGCCTCGCTCGGCGCCTATGACGGCCTGCACATGGTCTACGAAGCGCTGAAAAAGACCGGCGGCGACGCCGACGGCGACAAGCTGATCGCGGCGATGAAGGGCATGGCCTGGGAAAGCCCGCGCGGCCCGATCTCGCTCGACGCCGACACCCGCGACATCGTCAGCAATATCTATATCCGCAAGGTCGAGAAGATTAACGGCGAGCTCTGGGCCAAGGAGTTCGAGACCTTCCCGAACGTGAAAGACCCGATGAAGGTCGCTGCCAAGTAACAAACAAGTCCCGCCCCGCGACAGCGGGGCGGGGGACCACGCGAAGCGTGGTGGGAGGGGCGTCGGCATTTCCATCCCACCATCATTTTCGGAACTGTGATCGTGCCTCCATCGTTCAAAGTCGGATCTTTTTCAAAGGGCCCAGCCATGCGCATTTCAATAACGATCATTGCCCTTGTTGCGGCGGTTTCGCTCGCCGCTTGCTCGAAGGGGCCGGAAGGTCCGGCGGGTTCGCCGGGCCCGCAAGGGCCTCAAGGCGAACAAGGCCCGCCCGGCTCGCAAGGCGCCAAAGGCGATCAAGGCGGACCCGGGCCGCAAGGGCCGCAGGGTCCTAAGGGCGACCAGGGCAATGCCGGGCCGCAAGGCTCCAAGGGCGAGCAAGGTCCGCCTGGACCAGCTGGAGCCACCGGCGCGACCGGTCCCGCAGGACCGTCGGGGCTGCGCGCGCTGCGGCAGGACAGCTGCGGCGCCAGCCGCAAATGCACGCTGGCCTGCGAAGCGGGCGAGGCTCTGGCTTCCGTGACCTGCCCGGGTGGAACGGTCGCGATTTCAAAAAGCGGCGGTATCGAAACGGCAACCTGCAATAACACCCAGGGACCGGCTTTGGCGCTGTGTATGCAGCAGTAGGGCCCACTGCCGTGCGTGTCGTGTCGGATAAAGCATAAGGACCGATCGCGAAGGCACTAGCGCATGATGTGCCGCGCAATCCGCTGGCGCGGCATCGTACTTCCTTGTCGGCGTGCTTTCTAAATCGAGACGTTATCGATCAACCGCGTCTTCCCAATCCGAGCCGCAACGAGAAGCCGGATAGGTTGGCCGAATAGAGAGGTCAGCGGCGCCAAGGTCTCGGCGTTGCGCGCTTCCAAATAATCCACCGCAAAGCCGGCGCCTGCGATCGCCTTGCGCCCATCGTCGAGCACCACGGCAAGCGGCGCGCCCAACGCGATCCGCTTGGCGCATTCCTTGAGCACCCGATAAAGCGCCGGCGCTGCCGCCCGCTGTTCCGCGGACAAATACGCGTTGCGTGACGACATCGCCAAGCCGTCCTTCTCGCGCACGGTCGGGATGCCGACGATGCGGGTCTTGAGGCCGAGATCGCGGGCGAGGCGGGTGACGACCTTGAGCTGCTGGTAATCCTTTTCGCCGAACAGCGCGACGTCGGGTTCGCATTGGATCAGGAGCTTGGTCACCACGGTGGCAACGCCTCCGAAGAAATGCGGGCGGAAGGCGTCTTCAAGGCCCACCACGGCCGGGCCTTCGGGCACCACGCGGGTGGCGGCGCCTTCGGGGTACATGGTCTCGACCGACGGCGCCCAGACCAGATCGGTATCGAGCTTCCGCAGCGCGGCGAGATCGGCGGCCAGCCGGCGCGGATAGGTCGCGAGGTCTTCGTTCGGGGCAAACTGCGTCGGGTTGACGAAGATCGAGACGATGACGCGGTCGGCGCGGCGCTGCGCCTGCCGCACCAGCGCCAGATGGCCGTCGTGCAGCGCGCCCATGGTCGGCACCAGCGCGATGGTTTTGCCGCGCCGGCGAAGCTCGGTCACCGTGCGGCGCAGCGCCGGCAGCGCGCGGATCACGCGCAGCGTGACACGCGGATGACGTTTCGATTGTCGAGATTTGTTTGTCATTTTCGTTGCAGCGCGAACACACTCATCGCGTTTCGTCGGCGTGTCGCCGGTTAATGATTAACTTAGCAGAGACAATGCGCTATCTTGACCCCAGGCGTTGCGCGCTTGAAAACAACCGCAACGCAGGGGTCGCGTCTCCCATGTTGATGCAGGCGGATGTCGGCAAGCCATTCTCGGCGCATGTCATCGTCCTTGGTAACGAAAAAGGCGGCTCGGGCAAGTCGACCACCGCCATGCATGTCGCGGTCGCGCTTATGCAAGCCGGCCAGCGCGTCGCCACCATAGACCTTGATTCACGCCAGAAAAGCTTCACCCATTACATTGAGAACCGGCGCGTCTGGGCCGAGCGCACCGGCACGCCGCTCGACATCCCCGTGCATTTTTGCGTCGCGCGCGGCTTCGGCGTGCGGCTCGACGAAATCGAGGAGCGGGAATTTTCGGCTTTTGCCGAGGCGGTGAGCGCGGTCGAGCAAACCCACGATTTCGTCGTTATCGACACGCCGGGTTCGGATTCCTACCTGATGCGGCTGGCGCATTCGATGGCGGATACGCTGATCACGCCGCTCAACGACAGCTTCATCGATTTCGACGTGCTCGGGGTGATCGACCAGACCACGATGCAAGTCGCGGGCGTCAGCCATTATGCCGAGATGGTGCGCGAGGCGCGCCGGCAGCGCCGTCTGGTCGACGGCGGCCTGACCGACTGGATCGTGGTACGCAACCGGCTGTCGACTTTGGGCTCGCGCAATAAGCGCCTGGTCGGGGAGGGGGTCGAGGGGCTTGCCAAGCAGCTCGGCTTCCGTCCGATCGACGGCTTTGCCGAGCGCGTGGTTTATCGCGAGTTCTTTCCGCGCGGGCTCACCGCGCTCGACGATCTCACCGAGGATACGCTCGGGGCGCGTCCCAATACCTCCCATGTCACCGCGCGCGACGAGGTGCGCGGCCTTATCGAAGCGCTTCGCCTGCCGATCGACGAGCGCGGCAAGCGGCGCGCCGCGGCGCGGGCCGAATGGATCGCGGCGACCGGAAAGCCGCTGGAAACTCACGATCTGCTGGCTGAATAGCGTTTTTATGTGTGCGGAGAGGCTGGAGCCCCTCACCCTTTGCCTCTCCCCGTCGGGGAGAGGGGACGCTGTGGCGGTTGCCTTACAATCCTGCTTCGCGGCGAGACGGAAGACACAAAGATGCGGGCCGCTAACTCCCCCCTCGCCCTAACGGGGAGAGGGATCGGGTGAGGGGGTTCCCGAGCGTGCGAATAGGCTCCATTGCGCCGCCGCAAGGACAGCGCCACTTTACCGCCGATGAGCAAGGACCGTGCACCGGCGCCGACCCGGCAGGAACCCGTCGCGGCGTCGCCGCGGGCGGACATCGACCGGTTCCTCGATCGGGTCAAAACGCTGGCGCCGGCCTCCGCCGAAGCCGGCCGGCGCGGCCGGATGATCTTTGCGCTCGACGCCACCATGAGCCGGCAGCCGACCTGGGATAGCGCGCGCAAGCTTCAGGCCGAGATGTTCCGCGAGGCCGCGGCGGTCGGCGGTCTCGATATCCAGCTGGTCTATTATCGCGGCCATGGCGAGTGCCGGGCATCGCCTTGGGTGGCGGAGCCGGAGCGGCTCGGCGGCCTTATGGCGCGGATCGACTGCCAGGGCGGCCACACCCAGATCGGCAAAGTGTTGCGCCACGCGCAGCGCGAAAACGACAGCCGAAAGGTCGCGATGCTGGTGTTTGTCGGCGATGCGATGGAGGAGGCGCTCGATGCGCTGTGTGCGGGCGCCGGCGAGCTTGGCCTGCGCAACGTCAAGGCATTCATGTTTCAGGAAGGCTCGGACCCGGTTTGCGAGCAGGCGTTCCGCGAGATCGCCCGGCTGACGGGCGGCGCCTATTGCCGCTTTGCGCCGGGTGCCGCGCACGAACTCGCCGAATTGCTGCGTGCGGCGGCGGCCTATGCCGCCGGCGGCATGAAGGCACTGACCGCGCTCAAGTCGCGCAACAGTTCGGGCGCGCAGCAATTGCTTGCGCAAATGAAATAGTCAGGCCTTAAAGCAGCCATGCCCGAAATCATTCTCGGCGCCGCCGTCCTCTTTCTCGGCCTATGGGCGGTGAATGCGTTTTCCAAAGCCGATCCGAAACAGGCCGCCCGCGTGCTGCGCGGCATCGGCGGCGGCGCGGCGCTGCTGTTTGCCGCATTCCTGCTGTTCCGCGGCGAGATCGGGGTCGCGGTGCCGGTCGGCGTCTTCGGCCTCGGCATGCTCGGCTGGGTCTCGTGGCCGGCGACGTTCGGCGCGCGATCGAACAAGAGCGCCGGCCAGGCGTCCCAGGTTCGCACCACCTTTCTCGAAATGGAACTCGATCACGATAGCGGCCGCATGACCGGCCGGGTGCTGGCGGGACGGCAGCAAGGCGCCGTGCTCGATACGCTGGGCCGCGCCGCGTTGCTGGACCTGTTCGACGAGATCGACCGCGACAGCCGCGAATTACTGGCAGCGTATCTTGACCGCCGGGAGCCCGGTTGGCGTGAGCACGCGCAAGGTGATGCGGGTGCGGGGGCCGCTGCTGGGCCGCCGAGCGGCGGCAAAATGACTGAAAAGGAAGCCTATCAGATCCTTGGCATTGAGCCCGGGGCGGATGCGGACGCCGTCACGCGGGCGCATCGCTCCCTCATGAAGAAACTGCATCCCGACCAAGGGGGGACGACGTATCTCGCGGCCCGCGTCAACGAGGCCAAGGATGTTCTTCTTCGCCGCCATCGCTGAGGTACTCCGTACAAAACCTCGCGTGGTCTCCCGTCCGAATTTGACTGTTCCCACGCCGCGTCCCGTGTCCGAGATCTTCGGTGCAGGATGATCCGGCAAAATCCTTACCGGAGTGCTGACGACCGCGGGGATAACGACTAGTCCCGCACCGAGATGCATTGGAAGTCGCTGCGCTTGAGTTGGCGGCAGGCGGCATCCGCGGTGGTCTTGTCGAAGCCGGCAAAACGGGCGCGGTAAAGCGCCTTGTCGCCCTTCTGAACCCGCTCGGTGAAGGGGTCGGCCGAAGCCAGCGCGCTGTGCAGCTTGGTGCGCGCGTCGCTCAAATGCTGCTTGGCGTCGTTCTCGTCGTCGAACGCGCCGATTTGAATAAGCCAACCGCCATGGGCGCGGGCCGGGGCCGCATTCGGAATCGCCGGGCCGTTATAGGCGGCCGCACCGGCCGGTTCGTTGTCGGTCGGATCGATTTCGTCAGGCTCAGCCTTGGCGGCGGCCATGACGCGGGCCGCGGCGGGCGCCGGCGGTATCGGCGTGACCTGAATCGGCGCGACCGCGGTTTTGACTTCGGCGAGATCGGCCGAGGCGACAACCGTCGGCGCCGGTTGCGTCCGAGCGGCGACCGCTTGCGGGTTGGGAAGCTGGATCGGGGCTTGAATCTGAGCTTGGACCGGCGCCGGAACTTGCGCGGGCGGCGGCGTCACCGGAACCAAGGACGGCATCGGCGTCAGCGGTGAGGCCTGTACCGGTGCGGTGCGGAAGGTGATGGTCCGAACCAGAAGCGGCTTGATCGGATCGTTGCTGGCGGCGGCGCTGCCATGTGCCGCGCCTGGAGCGGCGGCGACCATCGGCGTTGGCGCGGCGTCGGTGTGGGCCGACATCGGCGCTCTGGCGAAGGCGACAGGCGCCGGCGCTTCCTCGCGGGTTTCGCCGCCGGCGTCGGCGAGCATCGGCGCGGTCCGGCGCAGTGCGGCTTCCTTGATATGGTCGCTGATCAAAGCCCGCATCGTGGCATCGCGCTGGCCGCCGGAATGGCCGCCCATGACGACGCCGACGATAAAGCGGCCGTCGCGATGCACCGAGGTGAGAATGTTGAAGCCCGAGGCGCGGGTGAAGCCGGTCTTGATGCCGTCGAGACCTTCGATCGAGCCGAGCAGGTGATTGTGATTGCGCATCGCTTCGCCGTGATAGACGAAGGATTCGGTCGAGAAATATTTGTAGAAGCGCGGAAAGCGGTCCTGGATGGCGCGGCCGAGCAGCGCCTGGTCGCGCGCGGTGGTGATCTGGTCGTCGTCCGGCAGGCCTGACGCATTGACATAGGTGGTGCGCGTCATGCCGAGCGTGTGCGCCTTCTGCGTCATCAGCTTGGCGAAGTCCGGTTCGCTGCCGCCGAGATTTTCGGCGACCACGACCGCGGCGTCATTGGCCGATTTGGTGACGATGCCCTTGATGGCGTCTTCGACCGCGATGGTCTGGCCCGGCTTGAGGTTGAGCTTGGTCGGATCCTGTTCGGAGGCGTGTTCGGAAACGTGCAACTGCGTGTCGAGCCTGACCTTGCCGGCTTCGAGGCGCTCGAACAGGAGGTAAAGCGTCATCACCTTGGTCAGCGACGCGGGATGCCGCAAGGCGTCGGGGTTCGAGGCTTCGAGTACGGCGCCGCTATTACCGTCGACTACGATCGACGAGCCCGGCGGATCGTAGGCGCCCTCTTCCGAATGGGCATGATGCCGCGCGTGACTGTAATGCACGTAATGGATGGAGGCGCCGTGATGGCGACGGGCATTGGCCGCGTCGCTGGTGATGGAGAGTGTCGTTACCGCCGCGACCAGACCCAACAGGCTGCAGCGAGCCCCCGATTGAGCCCAGTGCCGGGCTCCCGAATCCCAAGCCATTATGTACCCCGTCCCTGAAGCGCCCGGCCCCGGAGGGCTCCCGCTATTCGCCTTCGGCGTCTTGTCCTTCGCCGGGGTCCGAAACCACTGCCGGCGAAAGAGGCTTGCGCGCTCGGCGTTACCCGAACAACACGGTCAAGTACGCTAGGCGAACGCCGTTGCGAAAGGGTTAAATCCTGGTTTCGCCGTTATTTTGGGCACTTTGCCATCACCCGTTGCAGAATTTTGTGCACTGCACTATAATTATCATAACGCCGCACAAGGCCTTTTCATGGCAGGCGGCCGAGCGCGCCTCGTTCATTCCCGCCGCCACACGCCCAGAGGGGACGATCATGACCAATGAAGAGTTGCAGAAGTTCACCAAGGACAGCATGGCGACGGCGATGTCGTCGTTCGGCACCATGAGCAAAAGCGCGCAGGCCATCGCCGTCGAGGTGGTCGATTATTCGAAGAAGTCGTTCGAGGAATCGGCGGCCGCCTGGGAAAGCCTGCTCGGCGCCAAAAGCCTGGAAAAGGCGATGGAAGTGCAGAGCGCCTATTTGAAGACCTCGTATGAGGGACTTGTTGCCGAAGCGACCAAGCTCGGCGAATTATATGTCGATCTCGCCAAGGAAGCCTACAAGCCCTTCGAAGGCGCGATAGCGAAAGCGACGACACTCAAGTAAGGCGCATTTCGCCGTCAAATCCGGCTACCGAAACGACCTCCGCCACCCGGCGGAGCGTTCCACGTGTGCGAGTGAAGGGGGCGGTGACATGGTCGCCGCCCTTTTGCGTGGCAATACCGCGAGGCGCGGCCATTACCGTCACATGGGGCATGCGAAAGCTTCCCCTTGTGCCCTGCCGAGCCAACATTATCTCTCGCACTCGCCAGGCAATGTTTGCCACGCCGCGCCATGAAACATGGCGAACCGGGGCGCGTTTACGCCCAGGCGAGCCACTCACTATGATGTGGCACGCAAATCGCAGTAACTTTATGATGGTGACTCACAGAGCCTGGGGAACGCGGAGCCGATCGCCCAGGTTCGAGTTTGGTCGCAAGTCCGGAAGCCTGACGAACCAATGCCGCCGATTGACGTTACTGACACTGCCGAAGCTGCCAACGCCGTGCCGCCGGCACGCCTTGCCGATGACGATCGCAAGCGGAAAGGCGAGGGCGGACCGGGCACCGCGGTCATCACCAAGACCAAGCCGCAGACCAAGCGGCCGAACTTCTACCGGGTGCTGCTGCTTAATGACGACTACACGCCGATGGAGTTCGTGGTCCACGTCCTCGAGCGCTTCTTCAACAAGGATCAGGAGGCGGCCCATCGGATCATGATGCATGTGCATCAGCACGGGATCGGGGAATGCGGCGTCTTTACCTATGAGGTCGCCGAAACCAAAGTGACGCAGGTCATGGACTTTGCCCGAAAACATCAGCATCCTTTGCAATGCATAATGGAGAAGAAGTGATTCCGGCGGGGGATAACGTCCAATACAAACGATGAGAGATTGAAATGCCCACGTTCTCGCGCAGCCTTGAACAGTCGCTCCATCGGGCGCTGGCTCTCGCCAATGAGCGCCACCACGAATACGCGACGCTCGAGCATCTCCTGCTCGCGCTGATCGAAGATCAAGATGCCGCGGCCGTAATGCGGGCCTGCAATGTCGATCTGGAAAAGCTGCGCCGCAGCCTGATCGCTTATCTCGAATCCGAACTCGACAACCTCGTCACCGACGGCGCCGAAGACTCCAAGCCGACCGCCGGTTTCCAGCGCGTCATCCAGCGCGCCGTGATCCACGTGCAATCCTCCGGCCGCGAAGAAGTCACCGGCGCCAATGTGCTGGTGGCGATTTTCGCCGAACGCGAAAGCCACGCCGCCTACTTCCTGCAAGAGCAGGACATGACGCGTTACGACGCGGTGAATTACATCAGCCACGGCATCGCCAAGCGGGCCGGCATGTCGGAAGCGCGCCCGGTGCGCGGTTCCGACGAAGAGACCGACGCCAAGTCCGGCGACGAGCAGAAGAAGAAGGGCGACGCGCTCGACGCTTATTGCGTCAACCTCAACAAGAAATCGCGCGAGGGCAAGATCGATCCGCTGATCGGCCGCGATTCCGAGATCAACCGCACCATCCAGGTGCTGTGCCGGCGGCAGAAGAACAATCCGCTGTTCGTCGGCGAGGCCGGCGTCGGCAAGACCGCGATTGCCGAAGGCTTGGCGCGCCGCATCGTCCACGGCGAAGTGCCGGACGTGCTGCGCAATGCAACCGTGTTCGCGCTCGACATGGGCACGCTGCTGGCCGGCACGCGCTATCGCGGCGACTTCGAGGAACGGCTCAAGCAGGTCATCAAGGAGCTCGAAGCCTATCCCGGCGCCATCCTCTTCATCGACGAAATCCATACCGTGATCGGCGCCGGCGCGACCTCGGGCGGCGCCATGGATGCGTCGAACCTGCTCAAGCCGGCGTTGGCCTCGGGCACCGTGCGCTGCATGGGCTCGACGACCTATAAGGAATACCGCCAGTATTTCGAAAAGGACCGCGCGCTGGTGCGGCGGTTCCAGAAGATCGACGTCAACGAGCCGACCATCCCCGACGCGATCGAGATCCTCAAAGGGCTCAAGCCCTATTTCGAGGATTATCACAAGCTCAAATACACCAACGACGCCATCAAGGCGGCGGTGGAACTGTCGGCGCGCTACATCCACGACCGCAAGCTGCCGGACAAGGCGATCGACGTGATCGACGAATCCGGCGCGGCGCAGATGCTGCTGCCGGAGGGCAAGCGCAAACGGACCATCGGCCTCAAGGAGATCGAAACCACGATCGCCACCATGGCCCGCATTCCACCCAAGGCGGTGTCGAAAGACGACGCCGAAGTGTTGCAGCACCTCAAGGCGACGCTGCAGCGCGTGGTGTACGGCCAGGACAAGGCGATCGAGGCGCTGTCGGCTTCGATCAAGCTCGCCCGCGCCGGTCTGCGCGAGCCGGAGAAGCCGATCGGCTGCTATCTGTTCTCCGGCCCGACCGGCGTCGGCAAGACCGAAGTGGCCAAGCAGCTTGCCGCCACGCTCGGCGTCGAACTGATCCGCTTCGACATGTCGGAATATATGGAACGCCACACCATCTCGCGGCTGATCGGCGCGCCGCCCGGCTATGTCGGCTTCGATCAGGGCGGGCTGCTGACCGACGGCGTCGATCAGCATCCGCATTGCGTGCTGCTGCTCGACGAAATCGAGAAGGCGCATCCGGATCTGTTCAACGTGCTGCTGCAGATCATGGATCACGGCAAGCTCACCGACCATAACGGCAAGCAGGTCGATTTCCGCAACGTGATCCTGATCATGACGACCAATGCCGGCGCCGCCGACATGGCACGCGCCGCGTTCGGCTTTACCCGCACCAAGCGCGAGGGCGACGATACCGACGCGATCAACAGGCTGTTCGCGCCGGAATTCCGCAACCGGCTCGATTCCATCATCACCTTCGCGCATCTGTCGCCGGAAGTGATCGCCATGGTGGTCGAGAAATTCGTCCTGCAGCTCGAGGCGCAACTGGCCGATCGCGAAGTCACGATCGAACTGACCGACGAAGCCACCCAATGGCTGATCGCCAACGGCTACGACGAGTTGATGGGTGCGCGGCCGATGGCACGCGTGATCCAGGAGCACATCAAGAAGGCGCTGGCCGACGAGGTGCTGTTCGGCAAGCTCAAGTCCGGCGGTCACGTGCGGGTCATCGTCGTCACCGACGAAAACGGCAAGGCGGATCTGTCGTTCGATTATCCGGACGGTCCGATCAAGCCGCGCCCGGAAAAGCTGCCGGAGCCGCGCCGCACCAAAGCCAAGCGCCGCTCGTCGCCGCGCAAGAAGCCGCCGACTTCGAACGGCGGTCCCGGCGGCGACGACCCGCCGCGTCGCGGCACGGTGCCGAAGGTGCCGCTGGTCAAGGCCTGACGGTCAAGCACTGACAAAATTCAACCGGCGGGTCGCGAGACCCGCCGGTTTCGTTTCGACAAGGCGCAATCGGTCAGGCGGCGCGGGCGCGGCGATAGCGTGGTGCCACTTCCTTGTTCGATAGGTTGGGCCCGAGGGCTACCCGGGCACTATTGTAGGCCGTCCACTGCGCCTCATCCGCGAGCGGCGGGATGGTGACGGTCTCGCCTTTATCGAGTCCGATCAGGGCCGCATCGACAAGGTCGGTTGCGTCCATGACCTTGCCGGGCAACAGCGCATCGACGTCCTTGCCGGAACGTTGCCAGATTTCGGTGCGGGTCGCGCCGGGCAGCACGGCTTGGACGTGAACGCCGCTGCCTCGCACCGTCTCTGCCAAATTGAGTGAAAGATTCAGGATGAAGGCCTTCGACCCGCTATAGACGCCGTCAAGAACCTCGGGTGCTAAGGCCAGCACCGATGCAATGTTGATGATGGTGCCGTTACGGCGGCGGACGAAAACTTTCCCCGCCGCGGACGCGAGCAGCGTGGGCGCGGTGATGTTGACGGCGATCAGCCGTTCAAGCTCCGCCGCTCCGTTCTCGAGCAAGCCGCCGTTGAGTGAGATGCCGGCATTGTTGACGAGGAGCGTGAGCGACGGGTCGGTTTCGATCCGCCGCTGAACCGTCGCGAGCTGTGCCGGGACCGCCAGATCCGCCGCCAGAATGTCGACCCTACGCCCGGTTTCGGCGCGCAGGCGGCTAGCCAGAGCCTCCAATCGCGCCTGATCGCGCGCCACCAGGACAAGATCATAGCCGCGGCGGGCCAGCCGGTCGGCATAGACCGCGCCGATCCCCGTCGAAGCGCCGGTGATAAGGGCAGTGCCTTTGATTTCACTCATGATTTCTCTCCAAAAAGCAGACATTTGCATCACTTGCATCATGATAGTTATGTAGCTATTATAATGCAAGTGACGCAGTTGGACTCGCTCGTTACGGCGGCGACATGGGAAAACGATGCAGCGAAAAAGCTTTGACGAAATGACCTGTCCGATCGCGCGGAGTCTGGAACGGGTCGGCGAGTGGTGGAGCATCCTTATTCTGCGCGACGCCTTCGCCGGCCGGACCCGCTTTGACGAGTTTCAAAAGCACCTCGGCATCGCGCCTAACATTCTGACCCGTCGCCTCGCCACATTGATCGAAGCCGGGATGTTGGAGCGCCGCAGCTACAGCGAACATCCGCCGCGCGACGAATATGTGCTCACCGAGCGCGGCCGCGACTTTCACGATGTGCTGATCGCGCTGCTGGCCTTCGGCAACCGGCATTTCGCGCCCGAGGGCGAGAGCGCCTTGGTCGTGGATGCAATCAGCGGCTTGCCGGCCGATCCGGTGATGGTCGATCGCAAGTCGGGGCGGCCGCTGGCGACGCCCGATTTCAAACTGGCAGCGGGTCCCGCCGCGCTTGCCCGGCAGCGCGCCGCGGCGCGCCAACCGGCCGGCTCGGTTCCGGGACCGAAGCACAAGGAAGTCCGCCGATGAGTGTCGCGTTATCGGAAATTCCGCTGCATGCCCCGCCGCGCCCCTCGGCGGCGTCGCCGAACCTGGTGCTGGCGATCGTGTGCGTCGGCATCGTGCTCGCCAATCTCGATTTGTTCATCGTCAATGTCGCGCTGCCGAATATCGGACGAGACTTCAAAGGCGCGACGCTCGAAGACATGTCGTGGATTTTGAACGGCTACGCCATCGCCTATGCCGCACTGTTGGTTTTCTTCGGCCGGCTCGCCGAGCGCTATCGGCGCAATGCGAGTTTTCTGCTCGGCGTCGGGCTCTTCACCGCCGCGTCGGCCGCTTGCGCCGCCGCCAACGGCGTCGAGATGCTGGTGGCGTTTCGCGTCGTGCAGGCTGCCGGCGCAGCGTTGATGACGCCGACCTCGCTCGGGCTTTTGCTGGCCTCCTTTCCGCCCGATCACCGCGGGGCCGCCGTGCGAACCTGGACGGCGATCGGCGGCCTCGCCGCGGCGCTCGGGCCGCTGGTCGGCGGCGTACTGGTCACGGCAAGCTGGCGTTGGATCTTCATCGTCAATGTTCCGATCGGCCTGTTCGCCATGCTGATCGGCTGGTGGAAGTTGCCGGCAGTGCCCGGCCACGATGTGCCGCGGCCCGATCCTTGGGCGGCGCTGATGGTCACCGGCGGTGTCGGCGCCCTGATATTTGCGATCGTGAAGGTGAACGACTGGGGCTGGACCTCGCCCGGTATCGGCTTGAGTTTTGCCGTCTCCGTCGTGCTTCTCGCCTTGTTCGTTCGGCAATGCTTTCGCTCGCGCAACCCCTTCGTCGATCCGGCGCTGTTCCGCATTCGGCAGTTCGCCGGCGCGGCGTTGGTCATGGCGCCTTATTCCACCGCCTTCGGCGCTATGCTGCTTTCCATTACATTATGGGAACAGGCGGCGTGGGGATGGTCGGCGCTCCAGACCGGCCTCGCCATCGCGCCGGGACCGCTGCTGGTGCCGATCACGTCGCTGTTGTTTTCCAAAAGGCTCATCGCGCGTTTCGGCGCGTCAGCCGTCATCGCCGCCGGCGTCGTTCTCTTTGCCTTCGGTCTAACGACCTGGGCCGTCGCTATCGGCCTCGAACCGAATGCCGCATGGGTGGTCGCCGGCATGGTGCCGACCGGCATCGGGGTCGGACTAACCTATCCGACCCTTATGGGCGTGAGCACGTCGTCGCTGCCGCCGTCGTCATTCGCGACCGGCTCCGGCGTGATCAATATGATCCGTCAGGCGTTCCTCGCGATCGGCGTGGCGATCTTCGTCGCCGTCATCGGCTCGCCGGCCTCGCCGATCGCCCGCGAGACCGCGTTTCACAAGGGCTGGTGGATCATGGCGGCCATCACGGCGCTCGGGTTGGCTCCCGACATTCTTCCTCATTCGGCCCAAACGCGAGGCCGCGATCAAGCTCACCCGCCCGGAATAAGGGACCGGCGCTCGGCCATTTCCAAGAACGAACGGCGGCCATGCGTCAGCGGGCTTTCCGCGCCGCTCGTTGCTTCCGCCGCTTGCGGGCCGCCTTGGCGAGGCAGTGCGGGCATCGGCAGCCGCCACTATCGACGAAGTAGCGATAATATTCGCGGCCATAGTCGATGGTGATTTCCTCGTCCGGCTCGATCCGGCGCAAGGCGACGAAGACGATGCCGCCGTTGCGGCCGACGGCGGTCGCATTCGGCCGGCAGGAATGATTGACGTAGCGTCCGAGATTCCAGCGCGGCGAGCCGTCGATGGTCCATTTGCTGTTGATCACGAACAAATAGCGCGAGCCGCGCGCATCCATTTCGGTAGCTTCATCGTCGTCCAAACGTCGACCGCGATAGGTGACGATGTAGGCGGTTCGCTTGATCGGCTTGGTGGCGAAAAGTCCAAGTCCGGTCGCCGACCGGCCGATACGGAATGAGCGTGAAGGCATTGTTGCAGTTAGCGGCTGATTCGCGCGAAGTCACCCGCAATCCACAGAAAAATGAGAGAGCCCTCCCTCCAGGAGCAGGCCTGAGCGGCGTTTGGTATGCCGGGTTGACCGGCAGGCGGATGTCCAGCCGGGGTCTGTCGCAAATACTTCATCGATCCCGCTCATGCTTTTCCAGTGATCAGCCGCAGGGGTGCAGAATGGAAAACGACACGTCAGAACTCGATCAAATGCAGAGCGCCTACAAGGTTGCCGTCGAGGATTGGATAGCTGCCATTAAGCAGGAAGAGGCCCTCGCATCGGTCAATCACACGGTCGCCGAAGTCGATAAGTGGGAAGGGGCGCACTTCCAGGAAGAAGAAATTCGCAGCAAAGTCCTGGCCGCGAAGAAAAAATACGAAGACGCCTTGCGTGAGAAATTCTTCGGTTTCTGAGGACCGCCGGCGGACACCGCAGGCGGTAAGCGCGCCGATTCTTCGTCAAACCCGCTGATGCTGCTTCAGCTCTTTGCCGAACCAGATTGCCAGCAATGGCAATCCGACCGCCGCGCCGAGAAACAGCGGTGTCGCACCGAAGCGATCGAGGACCAGCGCACCGAAGGCGACGCCGACGGTCTGCCCGACATAGAGCGCGGAAGAGAACAACGCGACGGCGGTGCCGCGCGCTTCCGGGGTCATTTGCGTGGCGTTGGTCTGCAGCGTGTTGTGCAGCATATAAAAGCCGAGGCCGACCATGGTCATCGCGACCGGCGCCAGCCACCACACCGGGCTTGTGCCGATAATGATATAGGCCGCCATCAGGACGAGCGAGCCGCCGATGGCAAGGCGGATCTGGCCGAGGCGTCGCACCAGGATTTTCACCATGCCGGCGTAAATCAAGCCGCCGATGCCGAAGCAGGCGACCACCACGCCGATCATCGAATAGGTCAGGCCGAACGTCAGCCGCAGCTTGGCGCCGACATAAGCGAGTGCGCCCCAGGCCAGCGCGCCTTCGATGAAGGCGGCGACGATGACGATACGCGCGAACGGATTCGACAGCACCACGGTGTAATCGGCGACAAAGCCGCCGCGCTTGGGCGCGCCGCGCGGGCGGATCTGGCGCGTCACCGGATTGACCGCAAGCTCGAACGCAAGTCCCGCGGCGGCGAGAGCGAACATGCCGGCCAGCACGAAGAACACGTTTCGCCAGCCCAGATAGTCGCCGAGGATGCCGCCGGCCGCTTGGCCGAACAGCTGGCCGAGAATCTGCCCGGTGAGATAGCGCGCCAGGATCGGCTGCAGCCGATCATACGGCGTGACGTCGCCGACATAGGCCATCGAGATCGGAATCACCCATCCGGCGGCAGCGCCGGTCGCCAGCCGGGCGATGGCGAGCTGGGGCAGGGTCGAAACCGCGCCGCAGAGCGCGACCAGCACCGCGCCGATGCCGCACATCACCGCGACCGTGCGATATTTGCCGAAATAATCGCCGACCGGGCCGATCACCAACTGGATCGAACCGTGAGTCACGGCATAGGCGGTGACCACCATGGCGGCCATCCCGACGGTGGTGTGCAGATCGGCCGCCACCTGCGGCAGCAGCGAATCCATCACCCGCACCTGCGCCTGGCTGGCGAAGCCGGCGACGGCGAGCAAGACGATCGACCGGGTTGGCGTATTGTCGGGTAAAGGCTTGCTTGGTGAATACAGCACTAGCTTGATCGCTCGATGCGGCTGTTCGTCAGCCCCGGCGTTGACAGTCAACGCAGAGCGGGGTTTCTACCCCGCGAAACGGCGAAACCACAATGATCGAAAACAGATACCAGCCCTCAGCGGTCGAAAGCCGCATTTATGCCGCTTGGGAAGCGGCCGGCGCGTTCCGCGCCGGGCGGCCCGAGCGCGCCAAGGCCGAGCCCTATTGCATCGTCATTCCGCCGCCGAACGTGACCGGCTCGCTGCACATGGGTCATGCGCTCAATAACACGCTCCAAGACATCCTCTGCCGTTTCGAGCGCATGCGCGGCAAAGACGTACTGTGGCAGCCCGGCACCGACCACGCCGGCATCGCGACCCAGGCGGTGGTCGAGCGGCAACTCGCCGAGCGCAAACAGCCGTCGAGCCGCGAGATGGGGCGCGACGCCTTCATCAAGCGGGTCTGGGAATGGAAGGCGGAGTCCGGCGGCACCATCATCAGCCAGTTGAAGCGGCTCGGCGCCTCCTGCGACTGGTCGCGCGAACGCTTCACCATGGACGAGGGCCTGTCACGCGCGGTGCTCAAAGTGTTCGTCGCGCTCTATCGCGAAGGGCTGATCTACAAAGACAAGCGGCTGGTCAATTGGGACCCGAAGCTCAAGACCGCGATCTCCGATCTCGAAGTGCAGCAGGTCGAGACCAAGGGCCATCTCTGGTACATCAAATATCCGATCGAGGGCAGCGACGAATTCATCATCGTCGCGACCACGCGGCCGGAAACCATGCTCGGCGACGTCGCGGTCGCGGTGCATCCGGAGAACGAGCGGTTCAAGCATCTGATCGGCAAGATGGCGATCCTGCCGCTGGTCGGCCGGCGCATTCCGATCGTCGGCGACGATTATGCCGATCCGGAGAAAGGCTCCGGCGCGGTCAAGATCACGCCGGCGCATGACTTCAACGACTTCGAAGTCGGCAGGCGCCACGATCTGCCGCTGATCAATATATTCGACGCCACGGCCCATCTCGATCTCAAGGACAATGCGCGTTCCTTGACGGCGTGGCACCTTCGGCGGAGCTTGACGAGACCTTGGCGCTGGACGGCTTCGACCGCTTTGCGGTTCGCAAGAAAATCGTCGAGCGGCTGGAAGCGGCAGGGCTTCTGGAAAAGATCGAGCCGACAGCGCATGTCGTCCCGCATGGCGACCGTTCGGGTGCGGTGCTCGAGCCATTCTTGACCGACCAGTGGTACGTCGACGCCAAGACGCTGGCGCAGCCGGCTATCGCCGCGGTCCGCGAGCGCAAAACCGTGTTCGTGCCGCCGCAGTGGGAGGCGACATTTTTCAACTGGATGGAAAATATCCAGCCGTGGTGCGTGTCGCGGCAGATCTGGTGGGGTCATCAGATTCCGGCGTGGTACGGCCCGGACGGCAAAATATTTGTCGCCGAGACCGAGGACGACGCGGTCGCCGACGCGCTCGTCCATTACACCGAGAGCGAAGAGATTACGGTCGAGGAAGGTCACGACATCGCCGCCGATCCGGAGCGCCGCGCCCGCTTCGCCCGCGAATATATCAAGCGCGACGAGGACGTGCTCGACACCTGGTTCTCGTCGGCGCTTTGGCCGTTCTCAACGCTGGGCTGGCCGGACGAGACGCCGGAACTGAAGCGCTTTTATCCGACCAGCACGCTGGTTACCGGCTTCGACATCATCTTCTTCTGGGTGGCGCGGATGATGATGATGGGGCTGCACTTCCGGAAAGAGGTGCCGTTCCACGATGTCTATATCCACGCGCTGGTGCGCGACGCCTCGGGCGCCAAGATGTCGAAGTCGAAGGGCAATGTGATCGACCCCCTGGGCCTGATCGACGAATACGGCGCCGACGCGCTGCGTTTCACGCTGGCCGCCATGGCGGCGCAAGGGCGCGACATCAAGCTGTCGACCCAGCGCGTCGAAGGCTACCGCAATTTTGCGACCAAGCTTTGGAACGCCGCACGCTTCGCCGAGATCAACGGCTGCGTCCGCAATCCGGATTTCGATCCGCATCACGCCAAGGAAGTGCTCAACCGCTGGATCGCTCACGAGACGGCGAAGACCGGGCGTGACGTCACGGCGGCGATCGAAGCTTACAAGTTCAACGATGCGGCGAGCGCGATCTACCGCTTTGTCTGGAACGTGTATTGCGACTGGTATCTGGAATTGATCAAGCCGGTGCTGACCGGTCCGGACGGCGCTGCGAAATCCGAAACCCGCGCCGCGGCCGCCTGGGTGCTCGATGAAATTCTAAAACTTCTTCATCCGTTCATGCCGTTCCTCACCGAAGAACTCTGGGGCGTCACCGCGGAGCAGGGGCCCAAGCGCGATCATATGCTGGCGCTGGATGCTTGGCCGCAACATGACGGGCTCGATGACGATGCGGCTGAGGGCGAGATCGGCTGGGTGGTCGATCTGGTGACGGCGATCCGCTCGGCGCGGGTCGAGATGAATATTCCGGCGGCGACCGCGTTGCCATTGGTGCTGGCCGGCGCTTCACCGGAGACTGCGAGCCGGGCAAAAAACTGGGCCGAAATCGTGCAGCGCTTGGCGCGCGTCGCCGACATTTCGTTCGCCGACGCGGTGCCGCAAGGCTCGGTTCAACTGGTGGTGCGCGGCGAGGTGGCGGCCCTGCCGCTCAAGGGCGTGATCGACCTCGCGGCCGAGCGCGCGCGGCTCGCCAAGGAGATGGCCAAGGCCGATGCCGACATCGCCCGCGTCGATGCCAAGCTCGGCAATCCGAATTTCGTCGCCCGCGCGCCTGAAGAGGTGGTCGAAGAGGAACAAGACAAACGCGCCGAGGCGCAGGCCCGCAAAGCCAAGATCGCGGAAGCGCTGGAGCGCCTCAAGGGCGCGGCGTGAGTTCAGCCATGAGAGTGTTTGTTGCCGGCGTGACCGGAGTCATCGGCGTTCGATTGGTGCCGCTGCTTCTTGCCGCCGGACATGCCGTGACCGGCACCACCCGATCGGCCGAGAAAGCCGCTGAGCTAAAGACCATTGGGGTCGAGCCGGTGGTGGTCGATGTTTTCGATGCCGCTCCACTGCGCGACGCGGTCGTCAAGGCGCGGCCGGAAATTGTCATCCATCAGTTGACCGATCTGCCCGACGTCATCGATCCGGCGGAAATGCCCAAAGTCCTCGAACGCAACAGCCGGCTGCGCGTCGAAGGCACCGCCAATCTGATCGCGGGGGCGCGCGCGGCCGGCGTCAAACGGCTGATCGCCCAGAGTCTCGCCTTTGCCTATGCGGCCGGTCCCGAGCCGCACGCCGAAACCGACCCGCTGATGGCGGCGGAAGGCGAGGGCCCCGGCGTCATGACGGCGCGCGGCGTGCGCGCCCTGGAAGATGCGAGCCTCAACACGCCGGGAATCGATGGCATCGTGCTGCGTTATGGCCGGCTTTACGGTCCCGGCACCTGGAATACGCCGAATGCGCAGGGCGCCGCTTCATGTCGATGCGGCGGCGCATGCGGCGCTGCTCGCCATCATCCACGGCAGTCCCGGTGTCTATAACATCGCGGAGGACGACGGCGCCGTTTCGATCGACAAGGCCCGCAAGGAATTGAATTTCGATCCCGGCTTCAGGCTCGGGATTTAGCGGCGCCAAAAAATTCCCGCTAAAATTCGCATCGGAGGCACAAGGTTATGCGCTGCGCTTGCGTTTGGCTTCCACATAGCTGCGCAGCACGGCGCCCATGCGCGACTGATAGCCCTTTCCGCTGCGCTTGAACCAGCCGATGACGTCGGGATCGAGACGCAGCGTTATCTGTTGCTTGTTCTCCGGCATGACGACTGTCGCGTTATCCCAGAAGCCGGGCGGAATCACGCCGGCATCCGGATCGGCCGCCGCGCGGCGCTCGACCTCTTCGTCGCTCATCTCGTGAAATGCCTTGCTCAGAGGCTTCGGCGGCGGCATGTCGCTGAGACTTTCATATCTGACGATGCGCGCGCGCTTTTTGATAGTTCTTGCGGTCATTCCTGTTGGCCTTCCAAGCCGAGATGATGCGGATATTGCGATTGCGTTCAGTGAATACCAGCCGGATTACTTCGCCGTCGTATTCGCCGAGCGTGATGAAGCGCCGTTCGCCGTAATCGCGCCGCGTATCCTCTACGATAAGCACATAACCGCGGAATATTTCCGACGCTTCACGAAAGCCAACGCCGTGCTTCCGCTGGTTGGTCAAATCCTTAAAGGGGTCCCATTCGAAACCCATGGAAATGTAGCTACAAAATGAAGTTCATGCAAGATGAGTGACTGGGCAATTGCGCAACTAACGGTATAGCACGGTGGTCGCCTCCGGAAACGGCTTGCTGAGAAACCGCGAACCCTTCTCGCCATAGCGCCAGGGCAGGTCGGCCGCCTTGGTAATTCCGATGCGCGGGCCGGCCACGACTTCCACTTTGCCTTCGGCGGGCGAAGAGTTCGAACGGCGGCTGGTCGAGCGCCATGCCGTTCTGGGCGTGAGTGATGCGCAGCGCCTCGCAGAGCCGGCCGGGGCCGGAGCACAATAGCCGCTCGTCCTTCAGGCCGCGCCGACGGCGCATCAAAGGCAGGCCGGCGGTCGGCTCGATCGCGCGGATCAGGACCGCGCTCGCCGAACCGGCGGGTTCGCAGACGAAATTCACGCACCAGTGTAGGCCGTAAGAGCGGTAGACATAAACGTAGCCCGGCGGCCCGAACATGATGGCATTGCGCTCGGTTTGGCCGCCGTAGCTGTGCGCCGCCGGCTCGGTATGGTGGTAGGCCTCGACTTCGACCAAACGGCCGCCGACGCCGTCGACCAACAGCGTCACGCCGATCAAGTCCGGCGCAACCTCGTGGACGCTGCGGTTGAAAAAGCTGCGGGTCAGGCGTTTCGGCACGGCACATCCTCGCAACCCAGCCGGGTCTTGGTAAATCGCTCGTTAATTGGTCGGCTCCAAGCCTTTGAATCTGTGGCTCTGTTGCCACAGCTTGGGAACATTTCAAACAATCACAATCTAGCCACGCCCAAAGCCGCTTTTTGGCCATAGGATTTCTTGAAATCGAGGACGTCGGCCGATCCAAGCGTGGATCAAGCTGGCGCTTTCCGGCTTCGGGCGATCAAGCCCCGGCCGGTTGGGAGGGGCGAGGGGCCTGGTTCGGCTCGTTTAATTTTGATGGATGCCAAAACCGATTTGAAATCGCGGCTGCCGAGCCGCCACGCTACCGAAGGCGCCGACCGCGCCCCGCACCGCGCGTTCTATTACGCCATGGGGCTGACGCGCGAACAGATTCACCAGCCCTTCGTCGGCGTTGCAACCTGCTGGAACGAGGCGGCGCCCTGCAATATCGCGCTGATGCGCCAGGCCCAGGCGGTCAAGCTCGGGGTCGCCTCCCGCGGCGGCACGCCGCGCGAATTCTGCACCATCACCGTGACCGACGGCATCGCCATGGGCCATGCCGGCATGAAGTCGTCGCTGCCGTCGCGGGAAGTCATTGCCGACTCTGTCGAATTGTCGGTGCGCGGCCATTCCTATGATGCCCTGATCGGCGTCGCCGGCTGCGACAAGTCGCAACCCGGCATGATGATGGCGATGTGCCGGCTCAACGTGCCCGCGATCTACATCTATGGCGGTTCGATCCTGCCCGGCACCTTCAAGGGCAAGCCGGTCACCATCCAGGACGTCTACGAGGCGGTCGGCAAGTATTCGATCGGCGGCATGTCGGACGACGACCTCGAGACGCTGGAGCAGAACGCCTGCCCGTCGGCCGGCGCCTGCGGCGCGCAATTCACCGCCAACACCATGGCGACGATCTCGGAAGCGATCGGACTTGCGCTGCCGTATTCGGCCGGCGCGCCGGCGCCCTACGAGATCCGCGACAAATTCTGCGTGCTGGCCGGCGAGATGATCATGGATCTGATCGCCAAGAATATGCGGCCGCGCGACATCGTCACCCGCGAAGCGCTGGAGAACGCCGCCGCGGTCGTCGCCGCGACCGGCGGCTCGACCAATGCGGCGCTGCATCTGCCGGCCATCGCCAGCGAATGCGGCATCAAATTCGATCTGTTCGACGTCGCCGAAATCCTGAAAAAGACACCGTATATCGCGGATTTGAAACCGGGCGGCCGTTATGTCGCCAAAGACATGTTCGAAGCTGGCGGCGTTCCGCTTTTGATGAAGACTTTGCTCGACCATGGCTTTCTCCATGGTCACTGCATGACCGTCACCGGCCGCACCATCGCCGAGAATATGAAATCGGTGAAGTGGAACGACGAGCAGGCCGTGGTCTATCCGGCCAATAAGCCGATCCTGCCGGGCGGCGGCGTCGTCGGCTTGAAGGGCAATCTCGCGCCCGACGGCGCGATCGTGAAGGTCGCCGGCCTGGAGCATGTGCAGTTTTCCGGCCCGGCGCGCTGCTTCGACGGCGAGGAAGCCTGCTTCGAGGCGGTGAAGAACAAGAAGTACAGGGAAGGCGACGTGCTGGTCATCCGCTACGAGGGTCCGAAAGGCGGTCCCGGCATGCGCGAGATGCTGTCGACCACGGCGGCACTCTACGGCCAGGGCATGGGCGCCAAGGTTGCACTGATCACCGACGGGCGTTTTTCCGGCGCCACCCGCGGTTTCTGTGTCGGCCATGTCGGCCCGGAAGCGGCCGTCGGCGGACCGATCGCGCTCATTCGCGACGGCGACATCATCAAACTGGATGCGGATCGGGGCACGCTCGATGTCGAGTTGAGCCAGCAAGAGCTCGATCGGCGCGCCAAGGAATGGAAGCCACGCCCGGAAGAATATACCTCGGGCTATTTGTGGAAATACGCCCAGCAGGTGGGACCGGCGCGCCAGGGCGCGCTCACCCATCCGGGCGCTGCGGTCGAGAAAGAATGTTATGCCGATATCTAATCAGATAGCGCGCATTGCAAGCTGCAGCCTGGCCGCCGGCCTGATCGGCGGACTGTGCCTGATGCTCGGCGCCGGGCCGGAACTGTCGCCTGATGCGGCCTACGCGTTCGACGGCACCACATCGCCGAGCACCGCGGCACTGTCGCCGACCGACGGTTTGCGGACGGGTGCGCGCATGCCGGAGGCCGGGGAAAAGACCAAGGCTCTCACCGCGCTGCAATATGCGGCCGACCAAGGCCAGCCGGTGGCGCAGTGGAAGCTCGGCCACATGTATGCCGAGGGCGACGGCGTTCCGCATGACGACTTGCGCGCCTTCAACTATTTCAGCGAGATCGCCAACACTCATCCCGACGAGGCGCCGGGCACGCCGCAGGCGCGCTTTGTCGCCAATGCCTTCGTCGCGCTGGGGCGCTATTATCTCACCGGCATTCCCAATTCGAAGATCGCCGCCGATCCGCAGCGCTCCCGCGATATGTTCGGCTATGCCGCGACCTATTTCGGCGACGCCGATGCGCAATACGAGCTGGGCCGCATCTATCTCAGCGAAACGCCGAGCGACCCGCACCAGGCGGCGCGCTGGTTTCAATTAGCGGCGACCAAAGGCCAATGCCGCGCCGAGGCGGCGCTGGGCGACATGCTGTTCAAGGGCCAGTCCGTTCCGCGGCAGGCGGCGCGCGGCCTGATGTGGCTGACGCTCGGCCGCGATTGCGGCGGTCCCGACGATACCTTTGCCAAGCCGCTCTACGACTCGGCCTTCCAGCACGCCAGCGACGACGAGCGCACCATGGCGCTGGTTTATCTGGAAGACTGGATGAAGGGACGGCGGGACTAACCGGCCGCGCCGCCACCAACTCATCGCGCGCCGCTGGCGCCGTAATGCAGTTCTGGCATTCGCGACATCACCGGCGTGAGACCGTTCGGAATCTCGATATCGACTTCGAGCGTCGACACCGACTTGTCGCGGTTCATCTTGATCTGCACCCGGTCGGGCTCGAACGAGACGTGGCGGCCGATCACCGCCAAAATCTCCTCCCGCAGAATGCCGAGCAGATCGGGCTGGCTGCGTGCGCTGCGCTCGTGGGCCAGCAGGATTTGAAGACGCTCGCGCGCCACCGGCGCGCTGCCGCGCCTGAAAAGATTGAATATGCTCATGCTGCTTTCCGTCCAAACAGCTTGTTGAGAATACTTTTGTTCTCGCTGGGAATGAGCATCGGAATGCGTTCGCCCTTGAGCCGGCGCGCCGCGTCGAAATAGGCCCGCGCCGGCGCACTGAGCGCGTTGTTGAGCGTCACCGGCGATCCGACATTCGAAGCCCGCAGCACTTCCTCGCTTTCGGGGATGATGCCGAGCAGCGGCGTCGACAGGATTTCGAGCACGTCTTCGATCGACAGCATTTCGCCGCGCGCGGCGCGCGCCGGGTGATAGCGGGTGATGAGCAGGTGCTTTTCGATCCGCTCGCCGCGCTCCGCCTTGGCGGTTTTAGAATCGAGCAGCCCGATGATGCGGTCGGAATCGCGCACCGACGACACTTCGGGATTGGTGACGATGATGGCGGCATCGGCCTGCCGCATCGCCAGCGTCGCGCCGCGTTCGATGCCGGCCGGGCTGTCGCAGATAATCCAGTCGAATTTGGTGCGCAGCTCGGCGATGACGCGGTCGACGCCGTCCTCGGTCAAAGCGTCCTTGTCGCGGGTTTGCGACGCCGGAAGCAAAAACAGGTTTTCCAGGCGCTTGTCGCGAATCAGCGCCTGCGACAGTTTCGCGACGCCGCTGATGACATTGATCAGGTCGAACACCACGCGGCGCTCGGCGCCCAGCACAAGATCAAGATTTCGCAGCCCGACATCGAAGTCGATGACGACGACTTTCTGCCCGTGATGAGCGAGCGCGGCACCCAGCGCAGCGGTCGAGGTGGTCTTGCCGACGCCGCCCTTGCCGGATGTCACGACCAAAACTTGGGCCATATGCGCTACCTTTCGTTGTTCTAGTTCATTGCCGAGATTTTCAGCGTGCTGCCTTCGAGCCACGCCTGGGCCGGACCGCGCCGCAGGCTGGCGTCGATGTCTTCCGCAGTCGTGTAATAGGTGCCGATGGCCAGAAGCTCGGCGTCGACGCGCTGGCAAAAGATGCGGGCGCGAGCATTGCCGTTGGCGCCCGCCATCGCTCGGCCGCGCAACGTCCCGTAAATGTGGATCGATCCGCCGGCGACGATTTCGGCGCCCGATCCGACCGCACCGAGCACGGTGATATCGCCTTCCATATAGACGACGGATTGTCCGGAGCGCACCGGATCCTGGATCAGCAGCGATCCCGGCGGCTCCTTCGGCGTGGCGGGTGCGGCGGCGCGTCCTTGGATCTCGAAGCCCTGAGCGCCACGGCCGCCGCGAAGTACCGGGGGAAGCCTTGATTCCGCCTCGCCCGGCTCGATGCCCTCGATACCGAGGACGCGAATGTTGCGCTCGGCGAGATTGTCGATGAGATGCCCAATCGCGGTTGCGCTCAAATGCACCGCCGACAGATCGAGCGCCACCGGGCGATCGCCGAAGAAACCTTTGGAACGCTCGAGGCTGGCGTCCAGATCGGCGAGCCAATCGACGATCGGCGGCTGTGGCGCGAGGACGAACGCCATGTAGGAGCGCGCCCGAAACATCAACGATTGGCGTTTGAGCGCGGCGTCCGTCACGATGCCTCTCCGAGGCTTAAGGATTCCAATTCGTTAACAAACTGCGCAGATATGGTTAACGGTGCGTTAACGCGGCGTATTTTTGCGACTGGGGGCCGCTCAGGAGGCGGGACCAAGCTAAAAGGAGATGCGTGGCCGGAGGCCGCGGGGACGGTAAGGTCGAGGACGAGGCTTACAGTTTATAGGCCGAGCGAAAGCCGCCCCAGTGCTTGCCGAACACTCGGATCGGCGCATCAATCTCGCGCATCACGATGGTAACGCCGTCGCCCATGTCGCGCGGATAAACCTGGATGATGTAGGGCCGCACGCTGCGCCCGGCGGCAAGACCGGCGCGATCGTCGAAGATTCGGCGATTGCGTGAATGAGCCGTGTTCCAAAGCGTTTCGCCGGGACGCTGCGGCTGCGAATACTTCCGGTTATGCACCGGCAGGTAGGCGTTGCGGTCGACCGCCGCGCAAAACACCATGCGTGAGTCGGCCGCCAACAGCGGCTCCTGAATCGGCGGCAACAGTTCTTCCAGCGCCGAAAGAAATCGCGTCCGATATTGCACCGGGTCGGTTCCTTCGACAGCGACGTAGTCGTTGTCGAACAAGTCCTCCTGATTGAGGATACCGGTGGCGACGAGTTGTTCGAACTGCCGCGAGATATGGTTTGCGGTGTCGACGGCGCGCGAGATGATCTCCCGGTTCTCCTCGCGGATCGACGCCAGTTTGCGTTCAAGTTCCGTCTGCGCCGTCGGACCCATCTCCAGGAATTCGAGATGGAGCCCAAGCGCCGAGCGGTTGGCGACACGGGCGCGGACCGCGCCGACGCCCTCGATATCCGTCTCGACGATCTTTTCAAACAAAGGCAGGGCGTCGCTGCTCCGCACCAGCATGCCACCCTCGGACAGATCGGCGGTCTGGCAGCGGATCGGGCCCGCGGCGGTTTTGAGCGCAACGCCGATCTCGCACGGCAGACGATCGTGCCGCCGGCGGTCGCCGGCCTCGCTTTGGCGGAGGAAAATCGTCATTCGCATTTTGAGCTTGTCGGCGAGTGCGATGACATTGCGGCCGTGTTGCTCCACCGACCGGCCGTGGGCGTTCGCTCCGGCGGCTGCCCCGCCGATCTCGGCGGCGCCTTGAGATACCGCGTGGGCGAAACGCAGCGTTTCGTTGGCATCGCGTGCCACGTCCGACGTCGCGCCGTTTTGCTGGTTCACGGCGGTAGCAACGCCGGCAAACAGCGGCCGCATCACCTTGATCGCATTGTCGATGCGCTGCACCGCGTCGAAGCAATCCGCCGCGTCTTTCTGCAGCGCAAAGATTTTTCGGGTGATTTCCTCGGTCGCCTTCTGGGTTTCCTGCGACAGCTTCTTTACTTCGCCGGCGACGACCGCGAAACCGCGCCCGCTTTCGCCGGCACGCGCGGCTTCGATGGTGGCGTTGAGCGCGAGCATGTTGGTTTGCCGCGCCACCGTCGCGATGACATTGACGACGTGGACGATCTCGGCCGACGACTCCTTCAGGCCCTCGACGCGGCGCCCCGCGAGCGTTGCCGATTCATTAGCCCGGTCCGTTAGTTCGTCGGCTTGGCGGACCTGAAGTCCGATGTCGTCGGAGGACCGCGCGAGTTCGTCGATGGCGGATGCAAGTTGCGAAAGCACCTGCCGCGTGGCGTCGGCCTGCGAAACCAGGCCGCCGGTCTGCTGCGTGATCCGATCGGTTGCCGCCGCTGAATCTTCGGATTCGCGGCAAACAACGTCACAGGCGCGATGCACTTCGCGGATCATCGCGCTGAGATCGGACTCAAGGAGGTTGATGGTTTCCCGGATATTGTCGCCGTGACCGGGCTGTTCGACGGCAGGCGGAACGGGCACCGCCTCCGGCTCGGGGCTGGAGGGCGGCACGAGGCGCTCGCTACCCTTTGAAAACAGCCATCGCATTCGTGTGCCGACGGTCAAATCACGGCGCACGCTGAACTTTTATGGTGAATTTCCGGTTAATCGGCGGCGTAGCGACGCCGGCTACTTCGGGTCGATTTTCAGATCGATCCACACCGGCACGTGGTCGGACGGCTTTTCCCAGGCCCGCACGTGCCGGTCGATGCCGGCACCGGCGAGCTTGTCGGCGGCGGGCGGCGACAGCAGCAGATGATCGATGCGGATGCCGTTGTTCTTTTGCCAGGCGCCGGCCTGGTAATCCCAGAATGTATAGAGGCCGGGATCGTCGCTGGTGGCGCGGACGGCGTCGGTCAGGCCGAGATTGATCAGCCCGCGAAACTCGTCGCGGGTCTGCGGCAGAAACAGCGCATCGCCGACCCAGATCTTCGGATTGCGGGCATCGGCGGCGGTCGGAATGACGTTGTAGTCGCCGGCCATGACGAAGGGCTCTTCCAGCAGCAGCCGATCGCGGGCGTAGGCCGCGAGCCGTTTCATCCAGCCGATCTTGTAAGTGTATTTCTCGGTGTCCGGGCGGATTGCCGTTGGGCAAATAGATGCTCGCAACCCGCACCGCGCCTTGCGCGGTCGAGACCACGGCTTCGATGAAGCGGGCGTGATCGTCCGCGGCGTCGCCGGGCAGGCCGCTATTGACCTCATCGAACGGCAATTTCGACAATAGCGCGACGCCGTTGAAGGTCTTCTGCCCGTGCACCGCGAGATTGTAGCCGAGCGCCTCGAACGGCTCGCGCGGGAAAGCGTCGTCGACCGTCTTGGTTTCTTGCAGGCAAACAATATCGGGCTGCCGCTCGTTCAGCCACGCGACAGCGGAATCCAGCCGCTGCTTGATCGAATTGACGTTCCAGGTGGCGATGCGCACGGGCTGGATTAAAGTTGAAAAAATTAAAGCGCGAAACTGGTCCCGCAACCGCACGAGGCGGTGGCCTTCGGATTATTGATCTTGAAGGACTGCCCGATCAGGTCGTCGACAAAGTCGATCTCGGAGCCGGCCATGTAATCCAGCGAGACCGGATCGATCAGCACCGTGGCGGCGCCTTTTTCGATCACGATGTCGTCGTCGGCCCGGCTTTTTTCAGTGTCGAATTTGTATTGAAATCCGGAGCAGCCGCCGCCCTCGACGGAAACCCGCAGCATGGTGCCGGCCGGCTCGCGGCCGAGGATTTCACCGATCTTTTGCGCCGCCCGTTCGGTCACAACGACATTGGCAGACATCGTCTGGTCTCCGGTGTTTTCGGCTCTGCCGTCGAAATATCGGCTTTGCTTAAGGAAATCGCGCCGATTACAACGCTATCCGATAGTTAAGTGCGGCAACAGCCAAGGTCAATCGGCCAAAGGCACGCGGCGGGGCCGCTTTAAGCGATGGAAGCTGCCATATTCCGAGCGCCTTACGCCTGCGATCCGGCCTTGAGCCGGGGCAGGCTCCATCCCGAGCCGGCGAGCAAAAGCCGCAGCGACTTCCGCCGCGACTGCGATCGCATCATCCATGCCACCGCGTTCCGCCGCCTCAAGCACAAGACCCAGGTCTTCGTCTTCGACGAGGGCGACCATTACCGCACCCGGCTCACGCACACCCTCGAAGTGACACAAGTTGCGCGCGCGCTGGCGCGGCGGCTTCGGCTCGACGAGGATCTCGCCGAGGCCCTGGCGCTGGCCCACGATCTCGGTCATCCGCCGTTCGGCCACGCCGGCGAGCGGGCGCTCGACGCCTGCCTCGCGGCGTTCGGCGGCTTCGACCATAACGCGCAGACGCTGCGCATCGTCACCGCGCTCGAGCGCCGCTATCCAGCGATTCGACGGCTTGAACCTGACCTGGGAAACGCTGGAGGGTCTGGTCAAGCACAACGGCCCGCTGACCGATCGCAGCGGCGCGCCGCTCGGCCGCTATCGCGAACACGGCGTGCCGGCGACGATCCTCGATTACGCCAAGCTGCAGGACTTGCAATTGTGGAGTTTCGCCGGCGTCGAAGCGCAGATCGCAGCCTTCGCGGACGATATCGCCTATGATGCCCACGACATCGACGATGGACTGCGCGCCGAACTGTTCCAACCTGACGACCTCGCCGCGCTGCCTTTGCCAGGGCGCATCATCGCGGAAATTCGTACCGATTATCCTGGGCTCGACGATCATCGTCTCGTCCAGGAACTGGTTCGCCAATTGATCGGCCTGCTGATCGACGATGTCGTCGCGGAGACCGGACGCCGGATCGAAGCTCTGGCGCCGCAGTCGGCTGACGACGTCCGGCAGGCATCATCGCCGGTCGCCGGCTTCTCCGCGGCGATCGCGGAAGCGGACAATGCCATCAAAAGCTTTCTCTGGACGCGGGTCTACCGGCATGAGCGGGTGATGCAGGTGATGGACCAGGCTGCCGCCGTGGTGCGCGATCTGTTCGCCCGCTATCTCGCGCAGCCGGCCGATCTGCCGGCGGAATGGAACGAGGGGATGGCGGGGCTCGACGAAGCCGGCCGCGCGCGCCGGGTCGCGGATTTCATTGCCGGCATGACCGATCGCTACGCGCTGGCCGAGCACGCCCGGCTCTTTGACTCGACCCCGGAATTACGTTAGGCGCGCGGCGTGCCGGATTGGCGCTGCAACACCCCTGATCGATGCCGACAGACAACATCTTCGCCGATCTGCTCGACCGCGTGCGCAGCGCCAATGACGCGCTGATCGCGGCTGGCCTGTTGCCGTCGGGCATCGATCAGTCGCGCGTGACCATCGAGCCGCCGCGCGATCCGACGCACGGCGATATGGCGACCAATGCGGCCATGGTGCTGGCCAAAGACGCCGGCAAGAAGCCGCGCGAGCTTGCCGAGGCGATCGCCGAAAAACTGCGCGCCGATGCGATCGTCGCCAAAGTCGACGTTGCCGGACCGGGTTTCATCAATCTCACGCTCAAGCCCTCGGCCTGGATCGAGGCGTTGCGACAGGCGATCAAGCGCGGGACCGATTACGGCAAAGGCGCTATCGGCGCCGGCGTGCCGGTGAATGTGGAATATGTCTCGGCCAATCCGACCGGGCCGATGCATGTCGGCCATTGCCGCGGCGCGGTGTTCGGCGACGCGCTGGCGAGCCTGCTGGCTTTCGCCGGATTTGCGGTGACGCGCGAATATTACATCAACGATGCCGGCGCGCAGGTCGACGTGCTCGCGCGGTCCGCGTTCCTGCGGTACCGCGAAGCGCTCGGCGAGGACATCGGCGAGATCCCGGAAGGGCTTTATCCCGGCGACTATCTGAAGCCGGTCGGCGAGGCGCTGGCGGCCGAGTATGGCGACGGCTTGAAAGCGCAGGCCGAGGCCGATTGGCTCCCGCTGGTCCGGGCCAAATCCATCGATATGATGATGGCGGCGATCCGCGGCGATCTCGCCGCGCTGAACATCAAATTCGACGAGTTTTTTTCCGAGCGATCGCTGATCGCGGGCGATGTCGACCGGGTCGCGGCGACGATCGATTGGCTGCGCCGGCGCGGCGAAGTGTATGAAGGCCGGCTGCCGCCGCCGAAGGGCGCGCCGGTCGAGGACTATGAAGACCGCGAGCAAACATTGTTTCGCTCGACCCAGTTCGGCGACGATATCGATCGTCCGTTGAAGAAGTCGGATGGCTCCTACACTTATTTCGCTTCCGACATCGCCTATCATCGCTCGAAACTGGATCGCGGCTTTCGCACTTTGATCGACGTCTGGGGCGCCGATCACGGCGGCTATATCAAACGCATGCAGGCGGCGGTCGCGGCGTTGAGCGATCGAAAGGCCGAACTCGACGTCAAGGTCGTGCAACTGGTGAAGCTGCTGCGCGCCGGCGAGCCGGTCAAAATGTCGAAGCGGGCAGGGGAGTTCGTCACGCTGCGCGAAGTGGTGGATGAAGTCGGCCGCGACGCCGTCCGCTTCATGATGCTGTTTCGCAAGAATGACGCCGCGCTCGATTTCGACCTTGCGAAAGTGGTCGAGCAGTCGCGCGACAATCCGGTATTTTATGTCCAATACGGCCACGCCAGGGCGCAGTCGATTTTCCGCAATGCCCGTGCCGCCTTCGCCGACCTGCCGGTGAGCATTGCTGATTTGGTCGATAGCGCCGAGCTCGACCGGCTGTCCGACCCGGCAGAACTTGCCCTGATGCGGCGTATTGCCCTCTATCCGCGAATCGTCGAAGCCGCGTCACTGGCCCACGAACCGCACCGAATTGCCTTTTATCTGTTTGATTTAGCGTCCGAGTTTCATGCGCTTTATACGCTCGGCAACGCCTCGCCTCATTTACGCTTCATTATCCAGAATGATCGACAAATGACGGTGGCGCGGCTCGTGCTGGTCGAAGGCGTCGCCACCGTACTTGCGTCGGGGCTCGCGCTACTCGGGGTCGAAGCGCCAAACGAGATGCGCTAGGGACGATCGTTCGTTGTTCGTCTTTGGTGGCGCACTTGAGTGAGTTGCGGTCGAAGGGCTGACCCGTAACGCGTAATGCCCCAATCGAGGCTAACTCCGAGGCTAATAACTCCCTATGGCCGATAACACCTACCGCTCTTTCCGCAATCGCGACGAAGTTGCTTATGACAGCGACGGCGTTCCCGCGCGCGCGCCGGCCGATCCGCTCGCCCAACTGGCGCGGCTCATCGGTCAGAACGATCCGCGGACTGAGTTCGATCAAAACGTCGCAGCCGAGCCCGCTTCGCAAGAGTGGCCGGCCGAAGAAAACTATGCCGAACCCGGCCCGGTCGCCGAACCGGGTTACGACGAGCGGTATGACGAACGCTACGATCCGCCGCGGCTCGCCGAGCCGCCGGCGCCTTATCGCGCGGCGGCCCCGTCGCAAGGCGGCGCCTATGTTCCGCACGTTCCGCCGCGATCGAACGGCGCGCGCGAGGATGCGCGCTTTTACGCGCCGGTCGAGCCGCGTTATCCGGTCGCGCAGCAAGCGCCGGCGGATTACGGCGAGCAATTGCCGGCCTTCGCGGCGCAGCCGCACGACGATTACGAATACGACGATCAGGACGACGGGCGTTACGCCGACGAAGAAGACGAAGCGCCGAGCGGGCGCCGCCGTGGCGGTCTGGTCATTATCGCGGCGGTGCTCGGTCTCGCGGTGCTCGGCACCGCCGGCGCTTTTGCCTACCGCGCCATGTTCGGCGGCTCGATGATGCCGTCGCTGCCGCCGATCATCAAAGCCGACACCGGTCCGAATAAAATCGTGCCGAGTGCCACGAATGCCCAGGGCAGGGCCTCGGACCAGGCCAACGCGACCACCGGCTCTTCCGGCGAGAAAGTCGTTTCCCGCGAAGAGCAGCCGGTCGACGTGCCGGCGCCGCCGCCGGCCGGTAACGGTCCGCGCGTGGTTTCCACGATTCCGATTTTCCCGACCCCGCCGCCGCCGCAAGGCGCTTGGGCGTCAGGCGTGGCCGGTACCGGCGTTCCGTCGGCGCCGGCAACGGGCGCAATGGCGTCCGCGATGCCGGGATCCGGCCAGGTTATGCCGGCGACTGCCGCGCCGGCGCCTCAGGCTCCGGCGTCGGCGTCAACCGAGCCGAAGAAGATTCACACGGTGGCGATCAAGCCCGATCAAGCGGGCGGCCCCGATACCGCTCCACCGGCGGCTGCTTCCGCGCCGGCCTCGCGGGCCGTTGCGGCGCCGAAGCCGGGAGCCGCAGCAATGCCGCGTGCAGCAATGCCGGCCGGCGGCAACGGCCCGATGTCGATCGTGCCGACCCAAGGGGAAGCGGCAGCACCGGCGCCGGTTCGCACCCACACCGCCGTAGCGCAGCCGATGGCGCCGGCTGCAGCGCCATCGGCCGCGGCAAGTCCTGCGGGCGGCGGTTACGCGGTGCAGCTCACGTCGCAGCGCAGCGAGGCCGAGGCGCAGTCCGCCTTCCGCAGCCTCGCCGCCAAATATCCGACCCAGCTCGGCGGCCAGCAGCCGATCATCCGCCAGGCCGATTTGGGCACCAAAGGCATCTATTACCGCGCTCTGGTCGGCCCCTTTGGCTCGATGGAGCAGGCCACCGGCCTCTGTTCGAGCCTGAAGGCCGCCGGCGGCAATTGCATCGTCCAAAGGAATTAACGGCCCTACGCTTGACCCTCGCGGGAACGGCACGCTAAGCGGCCGAATGCGAGCCTTTATCACCGGCGTTGCCGGACCCGCGTTGACGGCCGAGGAACGGCAGTTCCTCAAGGAGGCCGAGCCGTGGGGCCTGATTGTCTTCAAGCGTAATGTCGAAACGCCCGACGGTTTGCGGCGGCTGATCGCCGAGTTCCGTTCGGTGGTCGGGTGGCAAGCGCCGGTTTTGATCGACCAGGAAGGCGGGCGGGTGCAGCGGCTCGGACCGCCGCACTGGCCGGCTTATCCACCCGGGGCTGCCTATGGAGCCCTGTTCGACCGTGATCGCGACACCGGCCTCGCGGCGGCAAGGCTGGGGGCTCGGCTGATTGCTGCCGATCTGGCGGAACTGGGGATCGATGTCGATTGCGCGCCGATTGCGGACGTTCCGGTTTCCGATGCCGACCCGATCATCGGCGACCGCGCCTACGGCACGGAACCCGCCAAAGTGGCCGCGATTGCTGGGGAGATCGCCCTTGGGTTGATGGAAGGCGGCGTCTTGCCGGTGTTAAAGCACATTCCCGGTCACGGCCGCGCCACTGCCGACAGTCACGAGCGGCTCCCGGTGGTGAAAGCCGACCGGGCGACGCTCGAAGCCACCGATTTCGCCGCGTTTCGGCCGCTGAACCATTTACCCCTGGGGATGACTGCACATGTTGTGTTTACGGCCTTCGACCCGGTCGCGCCGGCCACCAGTTCGGTCACTATAGTGCAGGACGTGATTCGTGATTCGATTGGGTTCTGGGGCCTATTGATGAGTGACGATGTCTCGATGGGCGCGTTGTCGGGCTCGCTCGGCGACCGCGCCAAAGCGGCGATCCTGGCCGGCTGCGACGTTGTACTGCACTGCAACGGCAAAATGCCCGAAATGCGCGCGGTAGCCGCTGCTTCGCCGGTATTGGCGGGCGAGGCAGCGCGACGGGCCGCCGCGGCATTGGCGTTACGCCGAAAGCCCGCGCCCGATCGATCTCGCCGCCCGCCGCGCCGAGTTCTCCAATCTCATGGCGGGCGTTCTGCCCGCTCGGGGTTCCGTATGAGCGCTGAAAATGCCGACGCAGAAATCGCTCCGGAGGGCACTGCCCAGGAAGCGAGCGCTCAGAATGCAGGCGCTCAAGACATGAGCGCCCAAGATATGAACGCCAAGGTCTTGGAATTCGAGGGCGGCCTTCCGGACCGCGCCTCCGACGAGCCGGCGCTGGTGGTCGACGTCGAAGGCTTCGAAGGCCCGCTCGACCTCCTGCTGACTCTCGCCCGGCAGCAAAAGGTCGATCTCGCCAAGATTTCGATCCTGGCGCTGGCCGATCAATATCTCGCCTTCATCGAGGCGGCGCGCGAAATGCGGCTCGAGCTTGCCGCCGATTACCTGGTGATGGCGGCGTGGCTCGCCTACCTCAAGTCGCGGCTGTTGCTGCCCGAACAGCATGCGCCGGAAGGCGCCAGCGCCGAGGATCTGGCGAACGCGCTGGCGCAGCGGCTGCGGCGGCTCGAGGCGATCCGGCAGGTCGCCGAACAATTGCTCAACCGGCCGCAGCTCGGCCGCGACGTGTTCCCGCGCGGCCTGCCGGAGCCGATCGCCGAGATCAAGCGGCCGGAATGGACGGCGACGCTGTACGACCTGCTGTCGGCCTATGCCGGCCGTCGGCAGACCAAGGCGCGGTCGTTTGTCCGCATGCCGAAGCGCAATGTCTGGTCGCTCGCCGAGGCGCGCGAGGCGCTGGAACGGCTGATCGGCCAGTCGTTGGAATGGTCGGCGCTCGATCAATATCTGATCGCCTATCTGGTCGAGCCGTCGATGGTGCCGACGGTGCTGGCATCGAGCTTCGCGGCGGCTCTCGAACTGGTGCGGGAAGGGCGGCTGGAGGCCCATCAGCAGGGTGCATTTACCCCGCTGTTTCTGCGCAAGCGGCAGGAGACGGGTGGTGGGCTTCCGGGCGGCATGATCCCGCAAGGATCGGCCGCGGAATCTGGGAATGCGTAAGAGGGAGAATGAACCAATGTCGAATGTCGCGGAGATGCGAGTGATCATCGACGACAGGGAGGAGGAGCCGGAGCGCGCGGAAGAACTGCGCATCCTCGAGGCTCTCCTGTTTGCCGCCGAGGCGCCTCTCGACGAAAAGGCGTTGGCGGCCCGCCTGCCCGGCGGGACCGACGTTCATGCGCTGCTGCTGCAATTGCAGAACGAATATGCGCCGCGCGGCGTCAATCTGGTCCGCATCGCCGGCAAGTGGACGCTGCGCACCGCCAACGATCTCGCTTGGCTGCTCACCCACGAATCGGTGGTGACGCGGAAGCTGTCGCGCGCCGCCATCGAGACGCTGGCCATCGTCGCCTATCACCAGCCGGTAACGCGCGCCGAGGTCGAGGAAATCCGCGGCGTCACCACGTCCAAAGGCACGCTCGACGTCCTGTTGGAAACCGGCTGGATCAGGCTGCGCGGCCGCCGCAAGGCGCCCGGCCGTCCGGTCACCTATGGCACCAATGAGGTGTTCCTGTCGCATTTCGGGCTTGAGGCGCTCACCGATCTGCCCGGCCTCGACGAACTCAAAGGCGCGGGCCTCGTCGATGCCACGATGCCGGCCGATTTCGCGGTCCCGGTTCCGTCCGACGATCCGGCGCTGCGCGACGACGAAGATCCGCTGGAGCCGGGCGACCTCGACCTGGGTCTGGCGCCGCCGGCCGAGCGCAGCGAGGAATAAATCGCCGGTACGATCGATCCTTCCGCGTGGGCGCTGTGCCCGCGGGCCGATCCGGCATTAAGCCTGCGGCTTAGCGGCGCCGCCGCTGCGCTTGTTTTTGCCCGCTTCGACGCCTAGTTTCTCGCTCAAACCGGCATACGTGTAGGAGAGCCTAGGCGTTTGCGCGGACGGAGGATTTCATGGGCTCTTTGAGCATCTGGCACTGGTTGATCGTCGGCGCCGTACTCCTGGTGGTATTCGGCGGACGCGGCAAGATTTCCGACATGATGGGCGACGTCGCCAAGGGCATCAAAGCCTTCAAGAAGGGCATGTCCGACGAAGACGCCGAAGCCGCCGCCAAATCCGACGCGCCGCTGCGATCGATCGACCATCAGGCGACCGCCGACATCAAGCGGCGCGCCGAATCCGAGAGCAAGGTCTAACCGGACAAGGCTGACGGCGGCTGCGCGGGGCGTGCGGTGGCGCAGCCGGAGACTTTTTCATGTTCGACATCAGTTGGACGGAGTTCCTGCTCATCGGCATAGTCGCGCTGGTCGTGATCGGGCCGAAAGAGCTGCCCGGCGTCATGCGCACGATCGGGCAATACACCCGCAAAATCCGCGGCATGGCGACTGATTTTCAAAATCAGTTCCAGGAAGCGATGCGCGAAGCCGAGATGGCCGACCTGAAGAAGCAGGTCGACGACATGGCGAGCGGCATCAAGAGCTACGACCCGCTCAAGAGCGTGCGCGACGACCTCGAAACCGCGGGCAAGGACATCGAGAAATCCATCACCGCGGTGCCGGAGACCAAGCTCGCAGAGGATCCGCCGACCCTCGATCCCGCGTCTTTGCCGGAGGCGCTGCCGCCCGCCGCTTTGCCGCCGGCGCCGGAACCGGGTCTGACCGGGCCGCTGCTGGAGCAGTCCACGGCCGCCGTCGAGCCGGTAACCAGCGAGCCACTAAACATCAATCCGGCGAGCCCTGAGCCGGTCAGTACCGAGCCCGTGAGTACGGAGCCCGTGAGCGGCGCGCCTACGAGCAACGCGCCTGCGAGCCCTGAGCGCACCGGATGAGCCGCGAAGACGAAGAGAAAGAGATCGAGGCCACCAAAGCGCCGCTGATGGAGCATTTGGTCGAGCTGCGCTCGCGGCTGATCAAGGCGCTGGCCGCGTTCTTCCTTGCGGCGATCGTCTGTTTCTTCTTCGCCAAGCACATCTTCAATATTCTGACCTGGCCCTATATCTGGATCGCCGGTCCGGAGAATTCCAAATTCATCTATACCGGGCTGCTCGAATATTTCGTCGTCCAGCTCAAGCTGTCGCTGTTCGGTGCAGCCTTCATCGCTTTCCCGGTGATCGCGACCCAGATCTACATGTTCGTGGCGCCCGGGCTCTATCGCAACGAGAAGCAGGCCTTCCTGCCGTATCTGATCGCGACGCCGGTGTTTTTCGTGCTCGGCGCCGCGGTGGTCTATTTCATGGTCTGGCCGATGCTGGCGCGGTTCTCGCTCAGCATGCAGCAATTGGGCGGCGCCGGCGAGGCGACGATCGAGCTGTTGCCGAAGGTCGAGGACTATCTCGCGCTGATGATGAAGCTGATCCTGGCGTTCGGCATCGCCTTTCAGCTGCCGGTGATCCTGACGCTGCTCGGCCGGGTCGGCATCATCACCTCGGATCAGCTCAAATCGAAGCGCCGCTATTTCATCGTCATCGCCTTCGTCATCGCCGCCGTCCTCACCCCGCCCGACGTGCTTGAGCCAGATGTCGCTTGCGCTGCCGCTGGTCGCGCTCTACGAGGGCTCGGTCTGGTCGGTGCGCATGGTCGAGCGGCGGCTGGCGCGGGAACGCGCCGCGGCGGCAGCGAAGCCCGCGGAGTGATTGCCTATAATGACGAAGCATTTTTTGATTCGTCATGGCCGGGCTCGTCCCGGCCATCTCGCTTAGCCGGGCACCATGCCCATTGAATCGGGATGCCCGGCACAAGGCCGGGCATGACGGTTTGGAAATAGACCATGCACGACATCAAGTTCATCCGCGACAATCCCGACGCTTTCGACCGCGGCTTGGCGCGGCGCGGGCTGGCGCCCGAAGCAGCGCGGCTGATCGCGCTCGACGAAACCCGCCGCGCGTCAAATCCTCGAACTGGAAAAAGCGCAGGCCCGCCGCAACGCGGCGTCGAAGGAAATCGGCGAAGCGAAGAAGAACAAGGACGAAGCAAAAGCCAAAGCCTTGATGAGCGAAGTCGCGACGCTCAAGGAATCGATCCCGGCCATGGAGGCGAAAGAGAAAGCAGCCTCCAAGGCGCTCGACGAGGCGCTGGCACAAATTCCCAATCTGCCGCTCGACGAAGTGCCCGACGGCAAGGATGAGAAAGATAACGTCGAGCACCATCGCTTCGGCGCCAAGCGCGATTACGCGTTCACGCCGAAGCAGCATTTCGAACTCGGCGAAGCGCTGGGGCAGATGGATTTCGAGGCTGCGGCGAAACTATCGGGCGCACGCTTTGTCGTTTTGAAAAAGGGCCTTGCGCGGCTTGAGCGCGCGTTGGGGCAATTCATGCTCGATGTGCATACGAGCGAGCCGCATAATTACATTGAAGTTGCGCCGCCGCTATTGGTGCGCGACGAAGTTATGTTCGGCACGGCACAGCTGCCGAAGTTTCGTGATGACCAGTTCCGGGCGTCGGCGGAAATCAGCCAACACGATCAGTACATGGCGGCAGTTACACGCTTGATCTCGCGACATGGGCTGTCAGAACCGCAGTTCTTTGAAAAGGTGACGGCCGAGGACTTTAACAAATTGATGGCCAACGAGCTTAAAGAGGAAGTTCCTGGAAGGATTAATTTCTGGCTCATCCCCACCGCCGAAGTCCCGCTAACAAACCTCGTCCGCGAATCCATCATCGACGAAGCCGAACTGCCGATGCGGCTCACGGCCTGCACGCCGTGCTTCCGCGCCGAGGCCGGCGCCGCCGGCAGAGACACCCGCGGCATGATCCGGCAGCATCAGTTCACCAAGGTCGAGCTTGTTTCGATCACCACGCCGGAGCAATCGAAGGACGAGCATGAGCGCATGCTGGCCTGCGCCGAGGAAATCCTGCGCCGGCTCGATCTGCATTATCGCGTGGTGACGCTGTGCGACCGGCGACATGGGCTTTGCGTCACAAAAGACCTACGACATCGAAGTATGGCTGCCCGGGCAGAACATGTACCGGGAGATTTCATCCTGTTCGGTGTGCGGCGACTTCCAGGCGCGGCGGATGAAGGCGCGCTACCGGACCAAGGAAGGCCGCGAGGTGCGCCATGTCCACACCCTCAACGGCTCCGGCGTCGCGGTCGGCCGGGCGCTGATCGCGGTGATGGAAACCTATCAGCAGGCCGACGGGTCGATCGCCGTGCCGGACGCCTTGCAGAGCTACATGGGCGGACTGAAGGTCATCGCAAAACAATGAGCACCGCCGCAACCAATAAAGCCATGCGCATTCTGGTCACCAATGACGACGGCATTCACTCCCATGGTCTCGACGTCTGCGAGGCGATCGCCCGGACGCTGTCGGACGAGGTCTGGGTGGTGGCGCCGGAAACCGACCAATCGGGCGTCGCCCATTCGCTGTCGCTCAACGATCCGCTGCGGCTGCGCCAGGTCGGCGACCGGCGTTTCGCGGTGCGCGGCACGCCGACCGATTGCGTCATCATGGGCGCGCGTCATCTGCTCGACGGCAAGGAAGTCGATCTGGTCCTGTCCGGTGTCAATCGCGGCCGCAATGTCGGCGAGGACGTGATCTATTCCGGCACCGTCGCCGGCGCGATGGAAGGCACCATCCTCGGCATTCCGTCGTTTGCGTTGTCGCAATCCTACAAGTCGCGCAGCAGCCAGCCGCCGTTCTGGGATACCGGCTTGCGCTATGCGCCCGACATCATCCGCAAAGTGCTGGGGCAGGGCGTTCGGCACGACGTGCTGATCAACATCAATTTCCCCGACTGCCGGCCGGAAGAGGTCAAGGGCATCGCGATCTCGACGCTCGGACGGCGCCGGCAGGAACGCTTGCACCTCGACAAGCGGGCCGACGGCCGCGGCAATCCGTATTATTGGATCGCCTATTCCGGCGTGGCCATGACCAAATCCGAGCAAGGCACCGATATGGCAGCGCTCGACGATCATCGCGTCGCCGTCACGCCGCTCAAGATCGATATTACCGATCAGCCGACGATGTCGGGCTTGGCCGAACTGTTCGCGAAAAAAGCTTAGCCGACGTTCGGCGCGTCCACCGTCGCGGCCTCCAGGGCGGCGGCGAGCGCCTCGGCCTGGAACGGCTTCTGCAATGCGGGGCTGTCCCGATATTCTTCCGGCACGCCGCGCTGGCCGTAACCGCTGGCGAATACGAAGGGCAGGCCGCGCGCGGCCAAAACCGCCACCACCGGGGTGATCGGCTTGCCGTTGAGGTTGACGTCGAGCAGCGCCACGTCGAATTCGGCTTGGTTCGCCAGCGTCAACGCCTCTTCGATGGTGCCGGCCTGGCCGGCGATCGTATGGCCGAGATCTTCCAGCATGCCCTCAAGCAGCATGCGGATCATCAACTCGTCCTCGACGATCAGGACGCGCTTGGTGTCGGCAGGTTTAGCCTCAGACGACATTCTTACCCCGTGCTTGAATTTCGCGGCTTTGGAGCCAATCCGACGACCATTTCCGCTTGCCGGACGGGCGACCGCAAAACGCCGGCATCCGGCTTTGGTTCCGCTTGATAACAAAACACTTTATGACCCGGCCAGCCGCGGGCCACAACCCGCCGGAATCAGTGTAAGCCCACTTCTCGCGTGCTAAAATCCGACCCCGCAAGCATTCCAAGCGAGGACGCCGGTGACCGCAGTCCCTGCAGCCGATGTCGAACGGATGGAATTCCAGCTGGCGCTGCGCCGGCGCGGCATCAGCGACCAGGCCGTGCTGCGCGCCATGGACGAAGTGCCGCGCGAATATTTCGTCTCCCCGGACCTCATCGAGAGCGCCTATGCCGACCAGGCGCTGCCGATCGCCTGCGGCCAGACCATCAGCCAGCCCTTTGTGGTCGCCTATATGACCGAGCAGCTCGATGTCGCGCCGGCTCATCGGGTGCTGGAGATCGGCACCGGCTCCGGCTACCAGGCCGCGGTCCTGTCCCGGCTGGCCAGCGAAGTGGTCAGCGTCGAGCGGTACCGGACGCTTGCCGAAGCGGCGCGGACACGGATCAAGACGCTGGGCTATGGCAATGTCACCATTATCGTCGGTGACGGTGCGGAGGGCGCGCCGGATTTCGCACCGTTCGATCGCATCCTGGTCACCGCCGCCGCCGAGCAAATACCCGAAGCTTTGACGGCTCAGCTTGCCGAAGGCGGCAAAATGATCCTGCCGCTCGGTCCCCGCGACGACACGCAATTCATCGTCAAGCTCGACAAACAAACGGACGGCACGCTCGTTCGCGAGAACCTGATTGCGGTGCGATTTGTGCCGCTGTTGCCCGGCCGCGCGCGCGAGCTTTAAGCGCAATTGTGTGTCCATGAAGACACATAACGAATTATCGAAACAAACGCGGTGGTACTTAAAGCCCTGTTTACCGCGATGTTGTTTTATCACTCGTCCCTTTAGTTGCGTGCGAGTGAGTAACCATGTGCGCATCGCCCCGATCGGCCATCTGGCCGCAGCTGGTTGCGATTTCGTTAATAGGTTTTGCAGCCGCCAGCTGTAGCGCCAATTCCGGCCGCTTCGGCGAAGGCTTCGGCCCCAGCAATCCGCCGCCGTCGCGCGGCGACGTCACCGGTTCGATCCAGACCGCGCCGGCGAGCCATATCGAAAGTCGTCCGCTGCCGCATATTGCCAGCGCCGACGAAGGTAATTCGGGCGGCGGCCACGGCATGGGCTCCTATCAGCCGAACGGCGAAGTCACCGGCTCGATTCCGGCGGCGCCCCCGCCGCCGGTTTGGACCTGGGAAGGCGGTACGCCGGTCACCGTCGGGCCGGGCGAAGTCGCTGGAAACGATTGCGCGCGCGCCATGGCGTGCCGGTCTCGGCGCTGATGGAAGCCAACGGCATCACCAGCCCGGCCGCGGTCCATCCGGGCCAGCATCTCGTTATCCCGCGCTATCGTTCTTCGGTGGCCGCAACGCCGCCGCAAACGCGGCTTGCCTCGACCGCCCCGCCGATGCCGGCGCCGGTCGGCCCGCCGCGCACCGCGCTGTTGGCGCCGTCCGGCACGCATACCGTCGCGCCGGGCGAAACGCTCAACAGCATCGCGCGGATGTACGGCAAGCCGGTCATGGTGCTTGCCAAGGCCAACAATATTCCGCCCTACACCATGGTGAAGGTCGGCGACCGCATCGTCATCCCGGAAATGCGCGAGGCGCGGGCTGTTCCGCCGCCCGCCGCCCCAGTGGCGCCGCGTGCCGAGGCGCCGGCCGCGCCGCAGACCACGTCCAGCGTTGCAACGATCGAATCGCCGCATAGCGCGCGGCTCGCTTCGCCGACCCAGGTGCCTGCGGCCGAGGACAGTTCGGTCAAGGCCGCCGAACCTGCCGGCGATCTCGCGGGCTTCCGCTGGCCGGTGCGCGGCCGCGTCATCGCCGCCTTCGGACCGAAGCCGAACGGCGTGCAGAACGACGGCATCAATCTCGCGGTGCCAGAAGGCACGCCGGTCAAGGCGGCCGAGGACGGCGTCGTCGCCTATGCGGGCAGCGAACTCAAAGGCTATGGCAATCTGGTGCTGGTGCGCCACGCCAATGGCTTCGTCACCGCCTACGCCCATGCCAGCGAAATCCTGGTCAAGCGCGGCGACAGCGTGAAGCGCGGCCAGGTGATCGCGCATTCCGGCCAGACCGGCAATGTCACGTCGCCGCAATTGCACTTCGAAATCCGCAAGGGCGCGACACCGGTCGATCCGGCGCAATATCTCAACGGCGCCTGATCGTCATTGCGGGCGCCGCGCGGCGGCAGCCCGGAACCGCCGCTCAGCTTCCCATCTTCACGCCCAGCCGCCCGGCCAGATCCTGAACATATTGCCAGGCGACGCGGCCGGAGCGCGCGCCGCGCGTCGTCGCCCATTCGAGCGCTTCGCGGCGCAGCTCTTCACCCTCGAGCGGCACGTGGTAGCGGCCGATATAGGCCTCGACCATGGCGAGGTATTCGTCCTGGCTGCAGCGATGAAAGCCGAGCCACAGGCCGAAGCGGTCCGACAGCGAGACTTTTTCCTCGACCGCCTCGCCGGGATTGATCGCGGTCGAGCGCTCGTTCTCCACCATCTCGCGCGCCAACAAATGCCGCCGGTTCGAGGTGGCGTAGAAGATGACGTTTTCCGGCCGGCCCTCGATGCCGCCTTCGAGCATGGTCTTCAGCGATTTGTACGAGGTGTCATCGGCGTCGAACGACAGATCGTCGCAAAACACGATGAAGCGTTGCGCGGCATTGCGCAGCAGCGCCATCAGGTCCGGCAGCGACTCGATATCTTCGCGATGAATCTCGATCAGCTTCAGTCCGGCTTTCGGATGGGCGGCGCCGATCGAGGCATGCGCGGCTTTGACCAGCGACGACTTGCCCATGCCGCGCGCGCCCCACAGCAGCGCGTTGTTGGCCGGCAGGCCGCGGGCGAAACGTTCGGTATTTTCGACCAAAAGGTCGCGCACCCGATCGATGCCCTGGAGAAGCGACATGTCGACACGGTTGACGCGGCGAACCGCCGCGAGCTTGCGGCCTTCCGGATGCCAGACGAAGGCCTCGGCGGCGGCAAAGTCAGGCGCGGACGGCGGCGGCGGGGCGAGGCGCTCCAGCGCAGCCGCGATCCGCGCCAGCAGTTCGGCCTGATCGCCATCCTGGCTATGCGCGCTTTGTGGTTTTGCCCGGCGCCTTGCGGGCGCTGCTTTTCGAAGATTTCGCGGACGAGCGCGGAGGAGATTTGGCCATGTTTGCACCGGGTTGGGGCCGTTTCCTTAGCCGGGGAGGGCACTGCCCGCAAGTTTCGCCGGACGGCGGCGCAGCGTTGCAATTAGGCCAACGGCGGTTATAGTCCGCGCGATTTTGCGCGCAAAAGCGGCCCTCATCCCGGGCGGCGCGCCGTCCCGCCGCCCTTTGCGCTCTGTTGCGCCCCCTTTGGAGGAACAATGTTCATCACCCCCGCCTATGCGCAATCGAACCCTTTGAGCGGCCTTTTGGGCGGCGATTCCGCGGGCATGATCACGTCGTTCATGCCGCTGATCCTGATTATCGTGATTATGTATTTTTTGGTGCTTCGCCCGCAGCAGCAGAAGGTCAAACAGCATCAGGCCATGGTCAAGGCGCTGCGCCGCGGCGACACCGTCGTCACCAATGGCGGGCTGGTCGGCAAGGTCACCAAAGTGATCGACGACGACCATATTGAGATCGAGATCGCGGATGGAGTTCGGGTGCGTCAGATGCGCGCCATGCTGAGCGAAGTGCGGGCCAAGGGCGAGCCGGTGAAAGACGACAGCGCGAGTTGATCCGCACCTTTCCTTCCCGCTGCGGTGAAGGGACCTAACGAGGAATAACGAAGTCCATGTTGTTTTTCACGCGGTGGAAGGCGGTGGCTATCGTGCTCACGGCGCTCGCCGTGTGCCTGTTGCGCCGTGCCGAATTTCTTTCCGGAGCGCGTGGTCAAGAATTGGCCGAGCTGGGCGCAGCGCCATGTGGTGCTCGGGCTCGATCTGCAGGGCGGTTCGCATCTTTTGCTGGAGGTCGATTCCGGCGCGGTGCGCAAGGAGCAATTGCAGTCGATCGACGACGATGTGCTGCGTGTTCTGCGCCAGGCGAAAATTCCGTTCACCGGCCGCGCCATTCGCGGCAACGCCGTCGAAGTGCACATCACGCGCGACACCGACGTCGACAATGCGCTGAGCAAGCTGCGCGAACTGTCGCAGCCGGTATCGGGTTTCGCCGGCACCACCGGCCAGCGCAATATCGATATCGCCAACAATGGCGGCCTGGTTACGCTGACGCCGACCGATGCCGCCGTCACCGAGCGGGTTCGCCAGGCCGTCGATCAATCGATCCAGATCATCGAGCGCCGCGTCAACGAGATCGGCCTGGTCGAGCCGACCATCCAGCGCGAAGGGCTCGACCGTATCCTGGTGCAGGTGCCGGGCTTGCAGGATCCGTCGCATCTCAAGGCGCTGCTGGGCAAACCGCCAAGCTCGATTTCCGCATGGTCGATCTGTCGATGACGCCGGAGCAGGCGGCGCAGATCGCATCCGCCCGGATTCGGAAGTGCTGCCGGGCGAGCAGCCGGGCCAGAGATATCTGATCGAGAAACGCGTGCTGGTGTCCGGCGCCGATCTGGTCGATGCCCAGGCCGGGCTTCGATCAGCGACCAAGCGAGCCGATGGTCAACTTCCGCTTCAATTCGTCCGGCGCCCGCAAATTCGCCGACGCGACGACCGCGAATGTCGGCAAGCCGTTTGCCATCGTGCTCGACAACAAGGTGATCTCCGCGCCGGTCATTCGCAGCCGCAATCATCGGCGGCTCGGGACAGATTTCAGGCAATTTCACGGTCCAGTCGGCCAACGATCTTGCCGTGCTGTTGCGCGCCGGCGCGCTGCCGGCGCCGCTCACCATCATCGAGGAGCGCACCGTCGGTCCCGGCCTCGGCCAGGATTCGATCAATGCCGGCGAGCACGCCGCCTATGCCGGCGCGGCGCTGGTCATCGTCTTCATGTTCGCGACCTACGGCCTGTTCGGGCTGTTCGCCAATATCGCGGTGGCGGTCAACGTCGCCATGATCTTCGGCGTGCTGTCGCTGCTCAGCGCCACGCTGACGCTGCCCGGCATCGCCGGCATCGTGCTGACGGTCGGCATCGCGGTCGATTCCAACGTGCTGATCTACGAGCGCATCCGCGAGGAAGTGCGCGCCGGCCGCACCGCGATCAGCGCCATCGACGCCGGCTTCACCCGCGCGCTCGCCACCATTCTCGACTCCAACATCACCACCTTCATCGCCGCGGCGGTGCTGTTCTATATCGGCACCGGACCGGTGCGCGGCTTTGCCGTGACGCTCGGCATCGGCATTCTCACCACGCTGTTCACCGCTTTCACGCTGACCCGCCTGATCGTGGCCTATTGGGTCCGGATGTGGCGGCCGCGCCGTGCCGATCGAAGTGCCGAACTGCCGATCTGAACACTCATTGAAAGATAACTCGTGCGCCTGCTTCGCATCGTTCCCGACGACACCAAATTCGACTTCATGCGCTTCCGGCGCATCAGCTTTCCTATTTCGGCGCTGCTGTCGATCGCCGCGATCGCGCTGTTCTTCTTTCACGGCCTGAATTTCGGCATCGACTTCGTCGGCGGCACGCTGATGGAAGTGCAGACCAAGGCCGGCCCCGCCGACCTATCCAAGATGCGCGCGACCATCGGCGGGCTGCATCTCGGCGATTTCCAATTGCAGCAATTCGGCGCGCCCGACGACGTGCTGATCCGCATTTCGGAGCAGCCGGGCGGCGACGAGGCGCAGCAGACCGCGGTGCAGAAAGTCCGCGACGCGCTCGGCAACGAGGTCGATTACCGGCGTGTCGAAGTGGTGGGGCCGAGCGTGTCGACCGAACTGCTCGCTTACGGCACCATCGGTCTGGTGCTCGCCATCGTCGCCATCCTGATCTACCTGTGGTTCCGCTTCGAATGGCAGTTCGCGCTCGGCGCCATGATCGCCAACGTGCACGATCTTGTGCTCACCGTCGGCTTCATGTCGCTCACCCATATCGATTTCGATCTCACCAGTATCGCGGCGCTGCTGACCATTCTCGGCTACTCGCTCAACGATACCGTGGTGATCTACGACCGGATCCGCGAAATGCTGCGCCGCTATAAGCGCATGCCGATGCCGGAACTGCTCAATGCCTCGGTCAATGCGACGCTGTCGCGCTCGATCGTAACCCACGTGACGGTGGCGATGTCGCTGTTGGCGCTGTTGCTGTTCGGCGGCCAGGCGATCCACAGCTTTACCGCGACCATGATGTTCGGCGTGGTGCTGGTCGGCACCTATACGTCGGTGTTCATCGCTTCGCCGATCCTGATCTATCTCGGCGTCGGTACCGGCCGCATGGGCGGCGCGGAAGAGACCGAGTCGCCACCCACGGCGCCGACCGCGGCACCGGTCCCGGCAAAGTCGACAACGCCGCAGCGGGCGAAAGCCCGGCGGCGGTAGTGGCCGACACGCCGCATCTGCCGCGTCAGGCGCTGATCGAGGCGCATGGCGGCGGCGGCTTCCGTTTCGCCGATATGTCGCATCGCGGTTCGCTGCTGTGCCTTCCGGACGGCATTTGGGCCTGGCCGGTCACTGCGCCGGCCGAGATCTGACGGATCGACCGCTGGCGCGCGTCCTCGCCCAGCTCGATGCGTTGGATTTCTTCATTCTCGGCACCGGCGCCGCGCCGTGGATCATGCCCGAGCGCGCTGCGGATGCGGTTTCGCGAGGCGCACGTGTCGGTCGATGCCATGACGACCGGGCCGGCGGTGCGCACCTATAACGTGATGCTGATGGAAAACCGCCGCGTCGGCGCCGGGCTGATCGCGGTCGAATAGTGCTAGCTTCGCCTCATGCAGGATGCCTTCGCCTATTGCGCGGAATTGGTGCGGCAAGCCGATCGCGATCGCTTTCTCGCCGCGCTGTTCGCGCCGGCGGAAGCGCGCGACGCGCTTCTCGCACTCTACGCATTCAATATTGAAATAACCCGCGTGCGCGACGTGGCGCGCGAGCCGCTGGCCGGCGAAATCCGTCTGCAATGGTGGAGCGAGGTGGTCGCCGGCGAACGCGGCGAGGAGGCCGGCGCCAATCCGGTGGCGGCGGCGTTGTTGCTGGCGATGGCGCGGCATGGCCTTTCGGCGGACGCGCTCGGCGATCTGATCGAGGCCCATCGCTTCGATCTCTACGACGATCCGATGGCGAGTGTCGCCGATCTTGAATCATATGCGGTCCGAACATTCTCCGCGCTGATCGCGCTCGCGGCGCGCATTCTCGGCGCGGACGCGAGCGCCGGCCGCCGAGCCCGCCGGCGTCGCCTATGGCATCACCGGGGTATTGCGATCGTTTCCGCTGCACGCCGCGCGACGCCAGCTTTACGTTCCGGAGGAGCTACTCACGCGCCATGGCGTGCATCCGCATGACGTGTTCGCGGGAAAATCGTCGCCCGCGCTCGATGCGGCGCTGGCCGAATTGCGCGGCGTAGCGCGCGACCGGCTCAGGGGCGCGCGCGAGCGTATTATGGCCTTGCCGGCCGGCGCGTTGCCGGCGTTTCTGCCGGTGGCGCTGGTGCGGCCCTGGCTCGACCGTTTGGAACGAGGTGACGCTTTCGCGCCCGCCGAAATATCGCCGTGGCGGCGGCAATGGCTGATCTGGCGTGCCGCACGCAATCCGGCGCGGATCGCGGGCTGAATTTAGGCCGCGACATCAGACCCGCTTTTCCGGGGCCGGATAGTAGAATATCCGCTGTGGCGGCAAGCTGCGGCGCAGAACGAACAAACAGGGGCGGGAGCGCATGTTTAATCGGCTTTATGCATTGGTTTTGGCGGCGGGACTGGGGAGCGTCGCTTTCGCTACGGGTCCGGCTCTGGCGCAGGATTATCCGACCCGGCCGGTCACCGTGATCGTCGCCCAGCCGCCCGGCGGCGGCACCGACATCATCGCCCGCATCATCTCTCAGCAGCTCTCGGTCCAACTCGGCCAGCCCTTCGTGGTCGAGAACCGGGCCGGCGCCGGCACGGTGGTCGGCACCGCGGCCGCCGCCAATGCCACGCCCGACGGCTACACGCTGTTGACCGGGCTCAGCGCCAATATGGCGGTCAATCCGAGCCTGTTTGCCCATCTCGCCTATGACCCGATTCGCGATTTTACCCCGGTCGGGATGCTGGCGGAGTTCCCGTTTGTCGTCGTCGTCAGCAATAATTTTCCGGCGCATTCCATCAAAGAACTGGTGGCGATGGCCAAAGCGAAACCGGGCGAGATCAATTTCGCGTCGGGCGGCAACGGTACCGGGCAGCACCTGTCGACGGAGCTGTTCGAATTGCTGGCGGGCATCAAAATGACGCATGTGCCGTACCGCGGCGCCGCGCCGGCTTATACCGACGTTATGTCGGGGCAGACCCCGGTGTTTTTCGATAATCTGGCAAGCGCGATGGGTCAGATCAAAGGCGGCAGCGTGCGTGCGCTTGCCGTCACCGGGAAGGAACGCTCGCCGCTTCTGCCCGATGTCCCAACGGTCGCCGAGTCAGGCGTGCCGGACTATGTCTATGACGTCTGGTTCGGGCTGTGGGCCCCGAAAAAAACCCCGCAGCCGATCGTCGACAAGCTTTATGCGCAAATACAAAAGGCGCTTGCCGATCCGGCGGTGAAGGCCCGGATCGCTGCGGATTCCGGCGTGCCGATGAACATGCCGCTCGCCGACATCGAGCCGTTCGTCAAGGCCGAGATCGCCAAATGGGCGGATGTGGTCAAGAAGGCCGGCATCACCGTCCAGCAATAGCGCTTCGCCCATCGCTCCCGATAGGAAGCTGGCTAGGCCTGCTTGGCCGGCTTATCGCAAACCTTGCAGGTGAACTTCGGCACTTCCTGGCCGGGTTCGACCATCACCGACGAGAACTCGCCGCAGCGGCCGCATTGTCGCACGTGCTTGGTGGGCAGCTTTACGATGGGCTTGGTCGCCGCCGCTGTCGCCTCGATGGCTTGGGCGCGCAGTTCGGCTTTGGTAAGCGCTGGTCCTCGGGGCCGTTGCTTCATCATCGGCAATCACCATCCGAATCGAGTTTACGCGAGGATATCGAGCGCAGCGCTAAATCCGGCATGGAATGCGCAATGATCCCCTGCTTCGGGCCGGACATGGGCCGGATCGTTGGACGATTGTCAAGCGCGTTGCCACGTGCGCGCATATTGCCATGCGTCTGGCGCTAGGGGTGGAGCAGGAGCTTCTGCGCTCGCCAGTTGAGCAATTCGCCGGCCCACAGCACGTTCTCGGACGGGCAGGCGAGTTCGTGGATCCAGCCGAACTGCTTGAGCTGTTTACCGCTGCTGCCGAGCATGCCGAGCACTTTGCCGTCGAGCGACAGCTTGTAAATGCGGCCCGGCCAGGCGTCGGCGCTGTAGAGCACCTGGTTTGGACCCGGCGTGATGCAGATCGTCCAGGGTGAGCCGGGCGCAAACGTGCCGCCCGCGATCTGCGCCTCGGTGGGAATGCCGCCGATGGCCGGTTTGGCATCGGGCGGTACCGGGACGTCGATCACCATCTGGCGCAGAAAATTGCCGTCACCGTCGAACACCTGGATGCGGTGGTTGCCGCGGTCGGCGACGTAGACATTGCCCTTGGCGTCGGTCGCGATCGAGTGCGGCGTTTTGAACTGGCCGGGATTGCTGCCGCGGTCGCCCCAGGATTTGAGCCAGTTGCCGTCCTTGTCGACCTTGGCGACGCGCGAATTGATGTAGCCGTCGCTGATGTAGGTGTTGTCGGCGGCATCGAACGCCACGTCGGTCACCTGGCGGAAGCGGCCGGGCTCGGCGGGGAGCGGCGGATTGGGGTGCTTGAGCGGTCCGGTGTCCTCGTCGGACGCTTCCTGCTTGCGGCCGAACACCATGGCGACACGTCCCTCGGGCGTGAACTTGATCACCATGTCCGAGCCCTTGTCGGTGACCCAGATGTTGTCGTGGTGGTCGATCTTGACCATGTGGGCGAACGACCAGGCGTAGAGATTATGGCCGATCTCGCGCAGGTATTTGCCGTCGGCATCGAATTCGAGGAGCTGCGCGGCCGCCGCGGCATAGGCCGGCCCGGTGTTGTTGCCGCGCGACAGCACGAAGACGTGGCCCTTGGAATTGACGGCGATGCCGCTGACCTCGCCGAGATACATGTTCTCCGGCAATTTGAGCGGATTGGGCACCGAGTTCGAAGGCGATCAAGGGCGGCGTTTGCTGCTGGGCCGATACCGGTGAGCAGAGCAGCACCAATAATCCCGCTAGCATGACCCGCATGAAATCCTCCCTCGGCACGTCGCGTTGAATCGCGATCGGCTTGGAGAATAGATCAGGCGGCGTTTGGAGAAAACGGCCCCGGACGGGGACTAAAACGCAAACCGGTCGCGCAGATTCCGTCGCTCGGAAACGATGCGGGTGACGATCGCCCGCTCGGCGTCCGATTTGATCAGCGGCGGGATCAGGTCGACCTGGTTCATGGCGACGAGCTCGAGAATTTCGCTGCGCACTTCGCCTTGCGCATTGCGCGGCAGGCTGTCGACCACCTGCAACTGTTCCGGCTTGGTGGCGCCGAGAAACGCGTCGAGCTCGCCGTCGCTCGCGCTGCTTTCGACAAAGGCATAGAGCCCGGTGCCGGCGCGGCGGTCTGGGAACGGAACGATGGCGACGTCGCGAACCTGCGGATGGGTGCGCAACCGCGCCGTGATTTCCGGAGCATCGCGAACGAAGCGCAAGCCGCGGCCCTCCCGATCGGTAAAGTTCAGGCCGCGGGTGATCGCGTAATAGACCTTCTTGCCGGTCGCCATCCAGGCCCGGGTGACGAACGTCTTGCGTGCCAGTACGCGCCGTTCGGCGCTGGTCAGCGCATCGGGCGCATAGCGGCGCTTGTGCTTGAGGAGATGCCGCAGGTCTTCGTAGCGGGCGAGGCGGAATACCAGACCGCGGCGGCGGAAGCAGGCGGCGAGCTGGAAGTCGGTGAGAAAGGCGCGGCTGTCGGAATAGAGCCAGTTCTGTTCCTTGGCGAGATCGTTGTGCGCAATGCCGGCACGGTGCAGCGCCCGCAGCGCCGTCTTGGCGGAGCGAAAATAGGCAGTGTCGCCATACGGCTTGGCGATATGCAGCGGCACGCCATCGATCCAGCCACGCACCAGGAAGCCGCGTCCGGAAAACAACAACGGCGGCGCCACGCCGAGCGGCAGCGCCACGCCGAGCGCCCGGCGTTCGCGCCGGAACAGCGCCGCCGCCAGCACACGGCTCCACCACGGCACCTCGTCGAGGCGGCGCAGCACCGCTTCGACTTCGCCCGCATCGGTACGAAAATGGCCGCGCTCGATGGTGGAGAACACATCGCGCTTGAGGACGACGCTGGAGTGCCAGCGCGTGCCGAGTTGGTCCGAGACATCGTTCATGCGCGGGCTTGTAGCATGACGGCGATTATTCCGCCGCTGCGGGGAGCGCGCCGGCGTTCCACGCGTCGAGGTCGGCGAGCGCCCGAGCGCATAGCGCCCGCTTCTTGGCGACCGCCTTGTCCGGACCGCGCAGGCGTTTGCCGTCGGCGTCCGTGTTCGGCACGCGCGAGAGCGGCGGGAACAAGCCGAAATTGACATTCATCGGCTGGAACGAGCGCGGACCGGCTTCGATGCCCTCGATATGGCCGCCGGTGATGTGGCCGAGCAAGGCGCCGTGAGCGGTCGTCGGCGGCGGTATCAGAACCGGTTCGTCCAACCGTTCGGCGGCGGTAAAGCGGCCGGCCAGAAGCCCGATTGCCGCCGACTCGACGTAACCCTCGCAGCCGGTGATCTGGCCGGCAAAACGCAGCCGTGGCATCGCTTTCAGCCGCAGCGTCGCATCGAGCAGCTTTGGCGAATTGAGAAAGGTGTTGCGGTGCAGGCCGCCGAGCCGGGCGAACTCGGCCTTGGCGAGGCCGGGAATCGTCCGGAAAACGCGGACCTGTTCGGCATGACGGAGCTTGGTCTGAAAGCCGACCATGTTGAATAGCGTGCCGAGCTTGTTGTCCTGGCGCAATTGCACCACCGCATAGGCTTTATTTTGCGGTTGATGCGGATTGGTGAGACCGAACGGCTTCATCGGTCCGTGACGCAGCGTCTCACGGCCGCGTTCGGCCATCACTTCGATCGGCAGGCAGCCGTCGAAGTAAGGTGTCGCTTCGAAATCGCGGAACGCGGTCTTCTCGCCGGCGAGCAAAGCATCGACAAAAGCGTCGTATTGTTCGCGCGTCAGCGGACAATTGATGTAATCGGCGCCGGATCCGCCGGGACCGGCCTTGTCGTAGCGCGACTGGAACCAGACGACGTCGAAGTCGATCGAGTCGCGATGCACGATCGGCGCGATGGCGTCGAAGAACGACAGCGCATCCTCGCCGGTGAGCGCGCGAATTCCTTCGGCCAGCGCCGGCGACGTCAGCGGCCCGGTGGCGATGATCGCGCTGTCCCAGTCCGCGGGCACCGCGGCAATTTCGGTGCGATCGATTTCGATCAGCGGCTCGGCTTCGAGCGCCGCGGTGATCGCCGCGGCAAAGCCGTCGCGATCGACGGCGAGTGCGCTGCCGGCCGGCAGCTTGTGCCGGTCGGCGGTGTGCATCACCAGCGAGCCGAGCCGGCGCATTTCGGCATGGAGGAGACCGATGGCGCTGCCTTCGGCATCGTCGGAGCGGAACGAGTTCGAACAGACAAGCTCGGCCAGCGCATCGGTTTTGTGCGCGTCGGTCGAGCGGGTGGGGCGCATTTCGTGCAGCACGCAGGGTACGCCGCGGCGCGCGATCTGCCACGCCGCCTCGGAGCCCGCGAGACCGCCACCTATGACATGAACCGGCCGCAAAGATTGCATCGCCTTACCCAATTAGCCGCCTCGGAGCCGCCGGACAACCGCCGCGGGCCTCCGGCCGGGTAATGCCGCATTTAGCGCCCATTTTCGATCCCGCACAGGACGGGTCGGAGCGGTGTTGGCTGGAAATAGCCGCTCTGCTATAGCACCGCCGGATCATGATTTCTGAGGCCGCCGATGTCCGTTGACGCCCAAACCGTCCGCCGCGTTGCGCATTTGGCGCGGATAGCGGTTGCGGATGACGAAGTCGAAAACCTCAAGGGCGAGCTCAACGCCATTTTGGCTTTTGTCGAGCAATTGTCGGAAGTCGATGTCGAAGGTATCGAGCCGATGACGTCGGTGACGCCGATGGCGATGAAGATGCGCGACGACACCGTGACCGACGGCGGCATTCCGGATGCCATCATCGCCAATGCGCCGGCGCATGAGAATCACTTCTTCCTGGTGCCCAAGGTGGTGGAATAATGTGTCTCGCTTGCGAACAGGACGCCATCTGGCTTGCCTATCTGGACAGTCAGGGCATGTTGAAACCCGACGATCCGGACGCCGTCGAAAAATTCTTTGCCGATTTTCCGGTACAATCGCTGCCGGAGCAGCCAATTCCAGGACAGTCACTTTCAGGACAGTCGGAGTGGGATAGTCCGACGCCCGAAGCGCCGTCCAGGCCGTCGCGGAAGCCAGCGGCTAAAAATCCATTTTCTTGCGACGACCCGACGGCTGAATGACCGATCTCACCGCGCTGACGCTGGCGCAGGCGCGCGACGCCCTGCGTGCGAAGGAATTTTCTGCGACCGAATTGGCCGACGCGCATCTTGCCGCCGTGGCAAAGGCGCGCGCGCTGAATGCCTTTGTGCTGGAAACCCCGGAGCGCGCCCGTGATATGGCGCGCGCTTCGGATCAGCGCTTGGCAAAAGGCGAGGGCGGTCCGCTCGAGGGCCTGCCGCTCGGCATCAAGGATTTGTTCTGCACCCAAGATGTGCGCACGACGGCTTGCTCGCGCATTCTTGAGAATTTCGTTCCGCCTTACGAATTGAGCGTCACCGCTAATCTCTGGCGTGACGGCGCCGTGCTGCTGGGCAAGCTCAACAACGACGAATTCGCGATGGGTTCGTCGAACGAGACGTCGTATTTCGGTCCGGTGGTGTCGCCGTGGCGGCGGCGCGGGTCGGATACCACGCTGGTGCCCGGCGGATCGTCGGGCGGCTCGGCGTCGGCCGTGGCTGCCGGTCTTTGTCTCGGCGCCACGGGAACCGATACCGGCGGCTCGATCCGACAGCCGGCGGCATTTTGCGGCATCGCCGGATTGAAGCCGACCTATGGCCGCTGTTCGCGCTGGGGCATCGTCGCGTTTGCGTCGTCGCTCGACCAGGCCGGCCCATTCGCGCGCACCGTGCGCGATTGTGCGATCTTGTTGCGCTCGATGGCCGGTCACGATCCGAAAGACACGACCTCGGTCGATCTGCCGGTGCCTGACTACGAAAAAGCCATCGGCGGTTCGGTCAAGGGCATGCGCATCGGCATTCCGAAAGAATACCGCATGCCCGGCATGGCTGCTGAAATCGAGACGCTGTGGCAGCAAGGCGCGCAATGGCTCAAGGAGGCCGGCGCCGAACTGGTCGACATCTCGCTGCCGATGACCAAATACGCTTTGCCGGCCTATTATATCGTCGCGCCGGCCGAAGCGTCGTCCAATCTCGCCCGCTATGACGGTGTCCGTTATGGGCTGCGCGTGCCGGGCCGCGATGTTGTCGACATGTACGAGCACACCCGCGCCGCGGGCTTCGGCAAGGAAGTGCGCCGGCGGATCATGATCGGCACTTATGTGCTCTCAGCCGGCTATTATGATGCGTATTACTTGCGCGCGCAGAAAGTACGCACGCTGATCAAGCGCGATTTCGAACGCTGCTTTGCCGAAGGCATCGACGCTATCCTGACGCCGGCAACACCGTCGGCCGCCTTCGGCATCGGTGAGAAGGGCCGCGCCGATCCGATCGAGATGTATCTCAACGACGTGTTCACGGTGACGGTGAACATGGCCGGACTGCCGGGAATTGCGGTACCGGGCGGCCTTGACGCACAGGGCCTGCCGCTCGGCTTGCAGCTTATCGGGCGGCCGTTCGAGGAGGAGACACTGTTCTCGCTCGGTGCGGTGATCGAGCAGGCGGCCGGGCATTTTTCTCCGGACCAGTTGGTGGTCGCGCGATTAGGCCGGCCTCTGTTGCGGCGGCATGGGACACTCGACCGTTTTCCGCACCGGCAACTCGACAACTTCGTTCCGCCGCCGCGGCAGCGCTTCCGGGTGCTCGCGTTGTAAGAAGCCGACCAGCTTTTCCCGGACCTCGGCGCACAGATCGGACGTATTGGCGGCATTGGCGGCCGAGAGCAGGACACGGACTTCGATGGCCTGGGCGGTCGTGTTGGTGACCTGCACGTTGACGACCTTGCCGCTCCACTGCTCGGACTGCGCGACGACCTCGGTCGCTTTTTCGCGGATGCGGTCGATCGGTGCGGTGTAGTCGAGATAGAGCAACACCGAGCCCATATTTGCCGCCGCTTGCCGGGTCCAATTATAGAACGGTTGCTGGATGAAAAAGTTGAGCGGCACGATCAGCCGCCGCAAATCCCACAGCCGGATCACGACGTAAGTGGCCCTGATTTCTTCGATCCAGCCATATTCGTTCTGCACCGTCACGGCGTCTTCCAGCCTGATCGGCTGGGTCACCGCAATCTGGACGCCGGCGATCAGATTGCTCAAGACCGGCTGCGCCGCGATACCGAAGACGACGCCGGCGACGCCGGCGGAAGCAAACAGGCTCACCCCATATTGCCGCACGGCCTCGAATGTCATCAGCGCGAAGCCGAGCGTGACCATGATGATGATGGTGTCGAGCACGCGAACCAGCACGCGCACTTGGGTGACGTGCTTGCGCGCCAACAGATTATCTTCGACGTCGATGCGGAAATTCCGGAGGTAAAGATCGGCGCCCACGTCAATGATCGTGAGCGCCGTCCAACCGATCAGACAAATGGTCGCCAAAGCGAGGCATCGAAACAGCAGATGGCTTGTCTCCAGCCCAAGCGGAGCCGAAGGCAGCGCGATGGCGAAGGCCAGAATAAAGATCGCCAGACGCGTGGGATTTTCCGTCGCCTGGATGATCCTGCGCAAATAGGGCCGCTTGCCGTAGGTCAGGCGGCGCAGCACGATCACCATAGCCAAGTGAAGGATCAATGCGGCGATAAAGGCAATGACGAGAATAATCGCGGAAACCGCCCAGGCCGGCGCGAACGATAGCGCCAAGCCCAGCCGATCCAATTGCAATCGAATATTCTGCGAAACTTCCTGCCACATGATCCAGATTACGCTCCGACACGTTTGAACAGCGAAAACGCCTCAATATGGGGTGGGTTTCACAAAGTTCCGCCCTGGACACCCAGGGGCCGGGATGGCATCAAGGCGGCAATCTATCGTCGGACAGGCGACCGGCAATGAAAACTTTTCTGCTGCGTTTGTTTACCTGGTGGAATGGCCAGACCTTCGGCACGCAGTGGTCGACGTGGCTCTATGGCGAGGTCGTCGGCGACGACGAATTCGGCAACCGATATTACCGGACTAAGGGCGGCAAGATCGATCCGACGTTGGGATTCGAACGGCGCTGGGTGATCTATCGGGGCATCGCAGAGGCCTCCAAGGTGCCCCCAAGTTGGCATGGTTGGCTGCATCACACCGTGGATATCCCCCCGACCGAAGAAACGGTCAGAGTCTATCCTTGGGAAAAGCCGCATTTGCCGAATCTGACCGGTACGCCTCTGGCCTATCGCCCGAGCGGATCGATCTTGGCTCAGGGCCGGCGCCCGAAGGCGACCGGCGATTACAAGGCGTGGAATCCGGCAAGCCGCTAATCCTGGAATTGCCGTATTCGGCGTGTTAACGGGGCGGCGCGTGAAGGCCGCTTCGCGTTCCTGCTTCAAGCCGAGTTCCTCTTTCGACCCGGGATCCTGGTTCGAACCATGGCTTTCAAGCCGCCCTCAATCAGGCCACGCAAGATCTTCATGCTCCGCATCGCCGCATTCATGGTCGTGATCGGCGGAACGCTGGCCGCAGGAGCTGCCACGGCCCAGATTTTCAACGATTCGCCGCCGCGGCCGCCGGCCGATATTCCGAACGGATTTCCGCCTCAGCCGCCGCCGGTGCAGTATCCGGGCGGGCAGCAATACCCGCCGCCGCAACAACAATACCCGGCGCCGCAATCCTATCCGCCGCCACAGGCCCGCCCACTGCCGCAAACACCGGTGCGGGCGCCGTCCGGCATCCAGGCGCAGCCACTGCCGCCGCCGCCCGGCGCGACTGCCGCGCCCCCGCCAGGGGCGGCAGGGACCACGCCGACCCAAGGCGCGCGCAATCTGCCCGCGCCGGCCAATCCGCCGCCGCCGCAGCCGGCCGATACCGCACCGCAGTCCGACGACACGGTCGTGACCACGACGCCGACCGAGAAGATCGAAAATGGCCGCGCGGTGTTCGCGGGCCTCGACAAGATCACCGGCCGTACTATTTCGTTCGACGCGGCGATCGGCGAGACCGTGCAATTCGGCGCATTGCAAGTCACCGCGCGCGCCTGCTACACGCGGCCGCCGACCGAGGCGACCAACACCGACGCCTTTGTCGAAGTCGACGAAGTCACCTTGCAGGGCGAAATCAAGCGCATCTTCACCGGCTGGATGTTTGCTGCGAGCCCCGGCCTGCATGCGGTCGAGCACCCGATCTACGACGTCTGGCTGACCGACTGCGCGGCTCCGGCCTCGGGGCCCGTGGCGCAATCGGCACCGCCGCCCGCCGCCGGCGCCGCGCCGCCCAATGCGCCACGGGCCGCGCGCCAGCCCGGCGGGACGCGTCAACCGTCGTCGCCTGCGGCACCGCCGGCGGTGGCGCCGGCGCCCCCACCGGTTACCGACGACTGACGCGATCAGCCTTCTTTGAGGTATTTCAGTGCGGTGGCCCCGGCAATCGGGCGATCGAGCGGCAGGGCGGCGAAATCGGCTTCGCCGACTAGCGCGGCGTCGAGCAGCTTATGGTAGACCGGCCGCGCTACTTCGACGGCGCCGAAGCTTCGCAAGTGATCGGTGACAAATTGAGTGTCGAGCAGGCGATAGTGCCCGGCGCGTAGCCGCGCCACCAGGTGCACCAGCGCGACCTTGGAAGCGTCGCGGGCGCGATGAAACATGCTTTCGCCGAAGAACGCGCGGCCGAGGCTGACGCCATAGAGGCCGCCGACCAATGCCTCGCCGTCATAAACCTCGACGCTATGGCAGTCGCCGCGCTCGTAGAGCTTGCGATAGAGGTTGCGGATCCGAACATTGATCCAGGTCCGGTTGCGGCCCGGCATCGGCTCGGCGCAGCCATCGATGACCGCGTCGAAGTCGCGATCGGCGACCACCGTGAACCGGTCGGAGCGCACGGTGCGAGCAAGACGGTCCGGAACATGAAAACGATCGAGCGGAATAAGGCCGCGGCGTTCCGGTTCGATCCAGTAAAGCGCCGGATCGTCGGCGCTTTCCGCCATCGGGAAAATGCCGCAGGAATAGGCTTTGAGCAGCACTTCGGGCGTGATGTCGATCAGTGCGTTTTCGCGGCTCGCCATGAGAATCGTTTAACCGTCTCACGCCGCCGGGTTCAAGAGGCTCAGCGGTTCAACAGGCTCAAATGACAGAACAAGCCCGATTGCGTCACCGGTGATTTAACGAAGCGCAAATCATAAATCACTAGGATTTTCCGAGACCTTGAACACTTCCTGGCAAGACGGCGTTACACCCTTGATGGATGGGCTAAGGACGGGGAACGGCCATGGAACCAAATCCAAACGCAGTCAGGAACGAACCGATCCACGTTTTGGTGGTCGAGGACGAGTACCTTATCAGCGAGTGGGTCTCGCAATCGCTCTCGGAACAAGGCTTCGCCGTGCAGACGGTGAGCAACGCGGCCGACGCGTTGGAGCAATTGGCCTCCGAGACGGTCGACGTCTTGTTCACCGATATCAATCTGCCGGGCGACATGGACGGCGCCGCGCTGGCGCGTCGCGCTCGCGAAATGTGGCCGCATCTGCCTGTGGTCTATGCTTCGGCACGGGCGACGCTGCTCAAACCGGACGCGCGCGTGCCGGGTTCGGCCATTCTGCCGAAGCCCTATGAGCCGGCGCTGCTCGGGCGGTTGCTCACCGCCACGCTGCGGGCGACGATGGCCGCGCAGCCGGCGTAAGCGGCAGGCTATTGCTCCATCGCGCCGCGGGCGAGGAATTCCTCGAGCCAGTGGATGTGATACTCGCCGTCGATGATATCTTTCTCACGGGCCAAGGCGCGGAACAGCGGCAGCGTGGTTTCGATGCCGTCGACCACGAATTCGTCGAGCGCGCGCTTCAACCGCATCAGGCATTCGCTGCGCGTCTTGCCGTGCACGATGAGCTTGCCGACCAGCGAGTTATAGAACGGCGGGATCGTGTAGCCGTGGTACACGGCGGAATCGACGCGCACGCCCAAGCCGCCCGGCGGATGGTAATGCACGATCTTGCCGGGCGACGGACGGAACGACACCGGGTTCTCGGCATTGATGCGGCACTCGATGGCGTGGCCGTGGAATTTTACGTTGTCCTGGGTAAGATCGAGATCGCCGCCGGCCGCGACGCGAATTTGCTCGAGGATCAAATCGATATCCGTGATCATCTCGGTGACCGGATGCTCGACCTGGATGCGGGTGTTCATTTCGATGAAATAGAACTTGCCGTCCTCGTATAGGAACTCGACGGTGCCGACGCCGAGATATTTGATCTTGCGCATCGCCGCTGGCGACGGTTTCGCCGATCTCGTCGCGCGCCGGGGTGTTGAGAGCAGGGGACGGACTTTCCTCCCATACTTTCTGATGGCGCCGCTGCAGCGAGCAATCGCGCTCGCCGAGGTGGATGGCGCCGCCCTTGCCGTCGCCGAGCACCTGGATTTCGATGTGGCGCGGCCGCTCCAGATATTTCTCCAGATAGACGGTGTCGTCGCCGAACGCCGACTTCGCCTCGGCGCGGGCCGACATCAGTGCGTCGGCCAATTCGCTCCGGTGCCCGGACCACCCGCATGCCGCGGCCGCCGCCGCCGGCCGCGGCCTTGAGGATCAGTGGATAGCCGACCTCGACGGCCAGGCGGGCCGCTTCGCCCTCGCTTCCGGCGTCGCCGTCGGAGCCGGGAACGACCGGGATGCCGAGTTCCTTGGCGGCGCGTTTGGCGGCGATCTTATCGCCCATCAGCCGGATGTGTTCGGGACGGGGTCCGATGAAATGCACCTTGTGCTCGGCGAGGATCTCGGCGAAGCGGGCATTCTCGGAGAGGAAGCCATAGCCGGGGTGCACCGCGTCGGCGCCGGTGATCTCGCAGGCGGCGAGGAGAGCAGGGATGTTGAGATAGCTGTCCTTGGCGGCGGGCGGGCCGATGCAGACGCTCTCGTCGGCCAGGCGGACATGCATCGCGTCTTCATCGGCGGTGGAATGCACCGCGACCGTGGGAATTCCGAGCTCCTTGCAGGCGCGCAGCACGCGAAGCGCGATTTCTCCCCGATTGGCGATGAGGATTTTGTCGAACATCACTCGACGATCAGCAGCGGCTGGCCGTACTCCACCGGCTGCCCGTCCTCGACGAGAATCTGGATTACCGTTCCGGCGCGCGGCGCGGGAATTTGATTCATCGTTTTCATCGCTTCGATGATCAGCAGAGTCTCGCCGGCCTTCACGTGGCTGCCGACTTCGATGAACGGTCTCGCACCGGGGGCCGGGCCGAGATAGGCGGTTCCGACCATCGGCGAAGCGATCGCGCCCGGGTGCTGTTCAGGTTCGATGGCAGCCGCCACCGGCGCGGGGACCGGCGCCGCAGCCGGCACCGCCCGTCCGGCGGGTGCACTGAGATGCCGCGCGACGCGGATCGAGGTGCCGTCGCGCTCGAATTCGATTTCGGTGAGACCGGTTTCTTCCAGCAGCTTCGCCAGTTCGCGGATGACGTCGTGATCGACCGCCGGTGAGGTCGAAGTGGGGGTCTCGGGTTTGCGCGCCACGATTACACCTTGGCGCCGGTTAATGCGGCAAGACCGCTGATGGCGAGCGCATAGCCCTCGATGCCGAAGCCGCAGATTACCGCGCGCGCGACCGTGGACACATAAGAGTGGCGGCGGAATTCCTCTCGGGCGTGGATATTGGTGATATGCACCTCGATGACCGGCGCCTTGAGGACGTGCAACGCATCCAATATGGCGACCGAGGTGGTGGTAAAGCCGGCCGGATTGATGACGAGGCCGGCCGCTTTTTCGGCATAGGCTTCGTGAATCCAGTCGACGATTTCGCCTTCATGATTGGACTGGTGGAATGTAACGCTAAAGCCGTGGCGCTGCGCCGCCGTCTGACAAAGCTTTTCAACGTCGGCCAGCGTCGAATGGCCGTAGAGTTCCGGCTCGCGCACGCCAAGCAAATCGAGATTGGGTCCGTTGAGGACGTAAATGTTCTGCGGCATTGGTAACGCAGTTCCCGGCTGCATCGGGCGAAGGCTAATACCCCGCGCCGGGTCCGTTTATAGGGAAGGCTCCCGCAAAGGGGAAGCCGGAACAGGTTAACGCAATCCGCCGGTCCGCCGCCGCGAGCGAAGCCGGCGGCGGAGCATTGGCAAGGGTGCCGCGGCCGCGGTTATTTCCGATCGGCTTGGATTTTATTTTTCAATTCGTCGATCCCGACGGCGCCGACGATGACCTCGTTGCCGACCACATAGCTTGGCGTGCCGTTGACGCCGAGTGCGTCGGCAAGCTTCATGTTCTCGTCGATCGTGGTCTTCACTTCGTCGCTGTCCATATCCTTTTCGATTCGCGTCATGTCGTAGCCGACATCCTTCGCGACCGCGAGCGCGCGCGCCTTGTCGGCCGGGCCGCGGCCGCCAAGAAGCTTTTGATGAAATTCGATATATTTCTTGCCGGTCGGGTCCTGCATCCGCGCGGCGACGGCGACGCGGGCCGCCTCGACCGAGCCCGGTCCGAGAACCGGGAATTCCTTGAGCACGAATTTAAGATTCGGATCGGTTTTGAGCAGGGTCATCATGTCGGGCAGGGCGTGTTTGCAGAAGCCGCAATTGTAGTCGAAAAATTCGACCATCGTCACATTGCCTTGCGGATTGCCGAGCACGACCTGGTGCGCCGAATTGAAGATGCTGGCGTTATTGTCCTTGATCGTGGTGCGCGCCTTCTCGGCATCGGCCTGCTTCTGCCGCTTGTCGAGCGCATCCATCGCCTCCTGCAGCACTTCGGGATGCGAGACCAGGTAGTCCTTCACGATGCTTTCGATTTCATGACGCTGATCGCCGGAGAAGGCCTGTGTCGCAGGCGCGGTCGCCGGCGCGGTCTCTGCCGGCGGCGTTGACGGCGTCTGCGCCGATGCGAGCGGCGCGAACAACAACGTGGCCGCCACGGCGGTCGAAATGCGAAGCTTCGTATTCATGTCATCGTCCTTTTGCGTTCAATTACCGACCCGGAGCGGGCTGTCTTTCTGATTTTTGTTGAAAGCAACGATATCGTCGGCCCGTACCCAGCCGGGGGAGCCTATCGGAAACCGTTGCTTGGCACGTTCGGCGAGTTCGCGCGCCGTCTTATTGTCGCCGCGCGCAAAGGCTGCCTGCGCCGAAGCGAGGTCGGCATCGGCGAGGTCGTTCTTGCGGCCATAGGCCATCGCCAGCGTCGTATAGGCGTTGCTCTCTTCCGGCTCTTTGAGCAACGCGGTACGGAGAATCGGCACCGCTTCGTCGGAAAGCTTGGCGTCATTGGTGGCGACCAGCGCCTGGGCCAGCAGAATCTGGATCAAAGCGGGATTGGGGGCGAGTTCGACGGCGTGCCGCAGCGGCGCGATCGCCTCCGCCGGATGACCGCCGTCAAGCAGCGTCTGGCCCTTCAACTCGTAGAAATACGGATTGTTCGGCATCGACGCGATCAATCCGTCGATCTGCGAAAGCGCGTTGTGCAAATCGCTGTAACGGTAGGCCGAAATCGCGCGTGCGTAGCGCGCCGGCAGGCTGGTATCGGACGGCGGATAGCGTCGCAGCACCGTGTCGGGCCGTTCGGTGAAACCGTACAGCTTCGCCCGCATCATGTCGTGGCGGAATTGCAGTTCGGGCGGATCCTTCTTGTCCCAATACGGCGTCTTCACCAATTCCGCGAGAGCGGCCATGCGCTCTTCGGGCATCGGGTGGTTCTGCGCATAAGGATTCGCGCCATGCGCCGAGAACAGGGAATCGTCAGCGAAACGCTTGAAGGTATCGTACATGCCCTTGGCCGACTGGCCGGTCATGGTGAGAAACCGCACGCCGGCGCGGTCGGCCGATTCTTCCTGGGCGCGTTGATAGGACAACAGCGAGTTCATCGCCAGCGCCTGCGGCGCGGTGAAAACGGCGCCGCCGACATTGCCCATGTCGTTGTTGTTGGAACGTGCGCCGGCCACCATGGCGCCGACGCCGAGCAGCATGGCGATGATCATCGCCGTCTGCGCGTTGGCAAGCTCCTGGCGCATCTTCGAAAGATGGCCGCCGACAATATGACCGGTCTCGTGCGAGAACACCCCGATCATCTGGTTGGGCGAAGTCGCCTGCATCAATGCGCCGGTATTCACGAAGATGCGGTGCGCATCCATCACGAAGGCGTTGAAGGATTCGTCTTGAATGATGACGACCTGGACGTTCTGGTTGCCGAGGCCGGCGGCTTTGAGGATCGGCGCGGTGTAGTCGCGCAGCAACTGCTCGATCTCGGCGTCGCGGATCATCGGGATGCCGACATGCGATCCGGTTTGCGCCCGCGCCGGCATGCTTCCGAGCGCCAAGGCGGCGGCGGTAACGAATGCGATGGCGCGCGAAGCTGGCTTCGCCGGCCGCGCCTTGCTAGGAGTTTGAGAGGCAATCATGTGAGACGAAGCACCAGTCCCCATCTGGGTCGGTCATTGCCCGGGCGAAACTATGGATCGAACGCTTTAGGGTCAACACGCGCCCGGCGTGCCGTGGATCACAAAGTCAAGAGTGACAAGTGGCGTCACAAAACCCGCCGAATACGGCATCAGCGGGGCGGGGCTTACGGTAGAGAACGATGCTCGAGAAAGCCAAAAGCCTGCTGCAACCGTCTGCCCGCAGCAATGTCCCTCCATTCATGGTCATGGACGTTATGGCGGCGGCGGCGCGGCTTGAGGCGCAAGGTCGCCGCATCATCCATATGGAAGTCGGCCAGCCCGCGGCCGGCGCGCCGGCGACCGCGCGATCGCCGCGGTGCAGGCCGCGCTTTCAAGCGGTCCCCATGGCTACACCGAGGCGCTTGGCATCCCGTCACTGCGGCGGCGCATCGCGCGCGGCTTACCGGGAGTGGCACGGCCTCGACATCGACCCGGACCGTATCGTCGTCACCACCGGCTCGTCGGCGGGCTTCATGCTGGCGTTCCTGGCGGCTTTCGAGGCCGGGGATCGCGTCGCGGTGGCGCTGCCGGGCTACCCGCCTTACCGCCACATCCTCACCGCGCTCGGCTGTGAGCCGGTCTGCATCGAAACCAATGCGGCGACCCGCTGGTCGATGACCGGCGAGGCGCTTCTCGCCGCGCATCGCCGGCGTCCGCTCAAGGGGTTGATCGTTGCCTCGCCGGCCAATCCCACCGGAACGATGATGTCGGCTGCCGCGCTCACGGATTTGATTCGCTGCGCCGAAGACGCCGGCATCGCAGTGATATCGGACGAGATCTACCACCGCCTCGACTATGCGTTCGCGGCGGAGACCGCAGCGCGGCTGTCCGGCGACGCCATTATCATCAACTCGTTCTCCAAATATTTCTGCATGACCGGCTGGCGGATCGGCTGGATGGTGCTGCCGCAAGCCCTGGTGCGGCCGGTCGAGCGTTTGCAGCAGAATCTCTCGATTTCCGTTCCGACGCTGTCGCAGATCGCCGCCGAGGCGGCGTTCGATGGACGCGACGAGCTTGAAAACATCAAACACGGCTACGAGGAAAACCGCCGCATCCTGATCGACGGATTGCCGCGCGCCGGACTCGACGTCGTTCCTGCCGGTCGACGGCGCTTTCTATCTCTATGCCGATATTTCGCGGTTCTCCGCCGACAGCTTCGATTTTGCCAAGCGCATGCTGGAAGAGGCTGGCGTGGCCGCGACCCCCGGAGTCGATTTCGATCCGCAGCACGGACGCAGTTTCATCCGTCTGTGTTACGCTGGTGCGCCGGAAGAGATGCGCGAGGCGGTCGAGCGCATTGGCAATTGGCTGAAGCGGTAGATCGGTTGAGAAGGGCTGAGAGGCGAACAATGAGCGATGCGTTATTCGATATTCTGCGCAAGGTGACGACCGCGACCATCACCACGATGCTGTTGAAAAAAGGCATCCGGCGCTGCTGGATGAACGGTCCGAAGCCGTTGGTTCCGGGCGGCGAGCGCCTCGTCGGCCCGGCTTTCACGCTGCGCTTCGTGCCGGTGCGCGAGGATCTGGCGACGCCGGAAAGCTGGTCGGCGCCGATCTCGACCCGCGCCGCCATCGAGGACATGCCGGAGGGCGTGATTGCGGTCGCCGACGCCATGGGCGTGCCGAGCGCCGGCATATTCGGCGACATCCTTTGCGCGCGCATGAAAAAGCGCAACGTTACCGCGCTGGTCACCGACGGCGTGATGCGCGACCGCACCGGCGTGTTGGCGAGCGCGCTGCCGGTTTGGTGCGCGGGCGTCGCCGCGCCGGCCTCGGTCAACGGGTTGACCTTCGTCGGCTGGCAGCAGCCGATCGCCTGCGGCGGCTGCGCGATCTTTCCCGGCGATGTCATCGTCGTCGACGACGACGGCGCGGTGGTGATCCCGCAGGCCATGGTGGATTTCGTCGCCCATGAAGGCGCCGAGCACGAGCTTTACGAAAGCTGGGTGTTCGGCGAAGTCGAGAAGGGCGTGAAACTGCCCGGCCTTTATCCGCCGAACGACGAGGCCAAAGCGCGCTACGCCGCATGGCGTAATTCCCGGTCGTGATTTTGCTTCGCGGTGCGTTTTTGACTTGTCATGACGATCGTTGAGCGTGAGCCGTGTTCTTCACACTCTCCAAGACGCTCGGCTTTTTCGCCTGGCCCTCGAACGTCCTGATCGCGATCGGGATCGTCGGACTTGTTTTGCTCTGTACGCCATGGCGCCGGCTTGGCAGTTGGCTCGTGGTGACGAGTCTCGTGCTCGTTGTCCTGGCCGGCTACTCACCGCTCGGTAATGTTCTGATCCTGCCGTTAGAGCAGCGCTTTCCGCCCTGGGATCCGTCTCGCGGCGCGCCGGACGGCATCGTCGTTCTTGGCGGCGCGATCAAGTCGGATTTGTCGGCGGCGCGCGGTGCCGTTGCGCTCAACGACGCGGCCGAGCGCATCACCGCGACCGTCGAACTGGCGCGGCGCTATCCCGACGCCCGGATCATTTTCTCCGGCGGTTCCGGTTCGCTGTTCGACACTATCTCCGAGGCGCCGTTCGCTGTGAAGGAATTGGCAGCACTCGGCGTCGCCCCCGACCGCATCACTGCCGAGGAACAGTCGCGCAACACGGTCGAGAACGCGGTGTTCTCGCAGCTGCTTGCTCAGCCCAAACCCGGCGAACGCTGGCTGCTGGTGACGTCCGCCTTTCATATGCCGCGCGCGGTCGGCACCTTCCGCGCCGCCGGCTTCCCGGTCGAGGCCTATCCGGTGGATTGGCGCACCCGCGGTCCGGGCGACGCGACGGCGCTGTTTCCGGCTTTGCCGGCCGGTCTTGCCGTGACCGACATCGCGGTCCACGAATGGATCGGCCTCGTGGTCTATCGGCTGACCGGCAGGACCGCCGAACTGTTTCCGGCACGGTAGCAATTTACCAAACTTTCATCCCTGCGGCGCGACAATGGCAATCCTTACTCGTCCTTTTGGGGAAGGACTGCCATGTCGATCGAATCGATGTCGACCCAAACGCACGCCGCGCTCATCGAGCCTGCGCCAGCGCCACAAATCGCCGATGAGGCCGCAGCCGACAGGCGCGAATGGGCCGAGACCGCGCTGACGGTCACTTTCACCGCCGCGGCCGTGCTGTTCGTCTCATTCCTGGCGGTCGTCAGCGGCTTGGTCTAGCGCCTACGATCCGTGTATCGCCCGGCGCGATTCCGAGGCGAATTGCCGGCGCCATTGCACCAGGACGATCGCGGCTGTGGTGATGAACAGCGGCAACGGTCCCAAAAACCAGCCCAAATAGCCGAGCGCGAAAAAGAATGCGCGCTGGCCGCGATTGAAGTGGCGCCCCGCCTCGGTGATCACCGTGGCGGTCGCTTCGGCATAGGTTTTCGCTTCGGGCTCATCGCGTTCCGACGCCGGCGGCGCGGCGCCGACCATGATCGCCACGTAATTATAGAGCCGATAGGCCCAGGCGAACTTGAAGAAGGCGTAGATGAAAATGATCATCAGCCCTATGACTTTCATCTCCCACTGAACCGGACTGACCGGCTCGCCGAACGGCAACGCGGCGATGACCGTCAGCATTTCTTCGGTCGAGTGAAACAGCGTCAGCGAGCCGCCGATCGCGATCAATGAGGTCGAGGCGAAAAAAGCCGTGCCGTTTTGCAGCGCCGCGATCACTTGCCCGTCCATCATCCGGGCTTCGCGCGCCAGCATGCGCGACATCCACAGCGACCGGTAGCGGTGCATCAGCGCGTTGAGGCCGCGCCGGCCCTGCGGCGTCAATTCGATAAAGGCCGAATAGCCCAGCCAGGCGACGAGGAACCAAATGAGCGCGATCAGGTCGATGTTCGAGATTAACGGCATCGTCGACTTGTAGCGCGGATTGCGCGAAAGCGAAAACTCGCGATCCCGATTGAACTTCGCGCGATCCAAGCTACAAGATGCGCATGCGTCTGATCATCGGCAACAAGAACTATTCCTCGTGGTCGTTCCGGCCATGGCTCGCCATGAAGTCCGCCGCGATCGCATTCGAGGAAACTCTGATCTCGCTTGAAGCGCCCGACTTCAAGGCGCGGGTGACGGCGGTGAGTCCGGCGGGGCGGGTGCCGGTGCTGATCGACGGCGAGGTGCTGGTCTGGGAATCGCTCGCGATCCTCGAATATCTGGCGGACAAATTTCCGGTTGCCGGCTTGTGGCCGGCGGAAGCAGGAGCGCGGGCATTTGCGCGCGCGATTTCTTCCGAGATGCATGCCGGCTTCGTGCCGCTGCGGCGGCATCTGCCGATGAACATGTGGCGGCCGGTCAAGCCGCGACTGCTCGATGACGCCGTCAAAACGGACGTGGCGCGTATCGACGCGATCTGGAACGCCTGCCGTGCCGATTTCGGTGGCGGCGGCGCGTTTTTATTCGGCCGGTTCGGGGCCGCCGACGCGATGTACGCGCCAGTGGTGTCGCGTTTCCACACTTACGCGGTTGAAGTCAGCGACACGGCGCGCGCCTACATGCGCGCGGTCATGGCGCTCCCGGCCTTTATCGAATGGCGGGATGCCGCACGGCGCGAAACGTGGGTGCTGCCGCACGACGAAGTCGACTGGCCGGAGGTGCCGAAGGAGTAGCCAGGATTGTGCTCCGCTCCATCGAGGCCCCGCGCTACAGAAGTTTTTCGAGTTCTTTCAGCAACGGCAGCTGATAGGCGATGATTTTGGTCGCCGCGACCGGCAGCGTGAAATAGGCGACGCGGTCGATCTCCGGGAAGCTTTGCCGGCGGCCGGATTTCGGCGGCCATTCGATTTCAAATGTGTTGCTGGCGAAGCCGGCAAGGTCGAGATCGGCTCGACAGCGCGAAGGCGCGCACGATCTTCCCGCTCTTTTGGTTAACCGGTGTTAGTTCCCGCGCATCGCCGGCGGCCGCGAGATTGGTCTCTTCGGTGAATTCGCGGCGTGCCGCGACCAAGTGATCTTCTCCTTGGCCGACGACGCCTTTGGGTATAGTCCATGTCCCGGCATCCTTCCTGGCCCAGAACGGGCCGCCGGGATGGCCGAGCAGGACTTCAACTTCTTCCCGGTGTCGAAACACCAAAAGTCCGGCACTGACTTCTTTGGGGCGGCGCATAAACGGTCCAATTCCCCTGCGGCTACCTACCGCAGGACTTTTCGTCATGGTCTTGCCAAATACGCCGGTCTCTGCATGATTTTGTCACGATTACGCCGACAATGCCCACTTCCTCAATCGCTCATAAAGCGCGTTGGGGAGGGGGCCTAAACCGAGCCAATTGCTGCACGGGAGCTAACGTCAATGCGATATGGGTTTGTCGCCGCGCTTGCGGCTTTTTCGGCCGCTGCCGCCGTCCTGGTTACGCCGCTCGCCAGAGCGGACGACGCCCCCAAGGACGTCAAAGGCCTGTTTTTGATGAGCGACTATCCGGCGGTGACGCTGCGCCCGGGTGAGACCTCGACCGTCAATCTCCGGATCCAGAACTACGACATGGCGCCTGATCGCCTGGCGCTGTCGGTGTCCGGCGTGCCGGAGGGCTGGACCGCGACGCTGTTGGGCGGCGGTCAGCCGGTTGCGGCGGCAATGCCCGCGACCAATTCCAGTGTTGCCTTGTCGCTGCGGCTCGATGTGCCGAAGAGCGCTGCGATCGGAACGCAAACGCTCACGGTGTCGGCGGCCGGCAATGCGACGAATTTGCAATTGCCGATCGCGGTGACGCTGGCGAAGGATCTGCCGGCCAAGCTGACGCTGACGCCGCAATTGCCGGATTTGCGCGGCACATCGAAATCGGCGTTCGAATATCAGATCGGCATCAAGAACGACAGCGGCAAAAAGCTGACCGTCAGCCTGTCGGCGCAAGCGCCGCAGAACTTCGACACCACCTTCACCGAGCAATATGGCTCGCAGGAAGTGAACGCGGTGCCGATCGATGCCGGTCAGACCAAGGACATCAAGCTGAAAGTGACCCCGCCGAATACGGCGGCGGCCGGCGACTACAAGGTGACGGCCCGCGTCTCAGCCGAGGATGCTTCGGCGACGACCGAACTTCGACATGGCCATCACCGGCCAGCCGAGGCTCGATATCAGCGGCCGCGAAGGCCTGGTCTCGACCCGGGCATCGGCCGGCAAGGAAACCTCGGTGCCGGTGGTGATCACCAACACCGGCACGGCACCCGCCGACGGCGTCGAACTCACTGGCTCGGCCCCGAGCGGCTGGAAGGTCACTTTCGATCCGAAGACCGTCGACCGCATCGCGCCGAACGACAATAAGGAAGTGCAGGCGCTGATCACGCCGACCGAAAAGGCGATCGCCGGCGATTACGTGACGACGATTCGCGCTTCGGCCCGCGGCAAGTCGGCTTCGACCACCTTCCGCGTCACGGTGACGACCTCGACGCTGTGGGGCATTGCCGGTGTCGGCATCATCGGCGTTGCGCTCCTCGTGATGGTCGGTGCGGTCGCAAGGTTCGGCCGTCGATGAGCGAGGATGCCGTCATCGAGGCTACCGGCCTCACCAAAAAATACGGATCGGCGATCGCGGTCGATCACATCAACTTCTCGGTCGGGCGCGGCGAGATCTTCGGTCTCCTCGGCCCGAACGGCGCCGGCAAGACAACTACGATCCTGATGATGCTCGGGCTCACCGACATTTCGGAAGGCGACATCAGCGTGCTCGGCTTCAACCCGGCGCGCGAGCCGTTGTCGGTGAAGCGGCGTGTCGGCTATCTGCCCGACACGGTCGGGTTCTACGACAACCTGACTGCGTCCGATAATATGCGCTACACCGCGCGGCTGATCGGCTTTCGTGCCGCCGAGCGTGAGAAGCGCATCGCCGATGCGCTCGACCGCGTCGGCCTCGCCGATCAGGCCGACAAGCGCGTCAGCACCTTCTCACGCGGCATGCGGCAGCGCCTCGGACTTGCCGAAATCCTGATGAAGGGCGCGCAGATCGCGATCCTTGACGAGCCGACGTCGGGCCTCGATCCGCACGCCACCACCGAACTGCTCGGCATCATCCGCGGCTTCAAGAACGAAGGCGTCTCGGTACTGCTGTCGTCGCATCTGCTCGAGCGGGTGCAGAGCGTGTGCGACCGGGTCGCGCTGTTCTGCGCGCGGCAAGATCGCGCTGATGGGCTCGGTGGCCGAACTCGGCCGCGAGGTTCTCGGCGGCGGCTATGTCGTCGATATCGAAGCCGACGGCGCCGGATTGGCCGAACGGCTTGCGCTCATTCCGGGGGTCAGCGGCGTCGAGAAGACCGGCATCGGCAAGCTTCGCCTGCATGCCGACCGCGACGTCCGTCCGGAAGCCGCGGTCGAAGTGGTGGCGATGCAAGGCCGGCTCAAATTTCTCGGCGTTCAGGAGCCGAGCCTCGAAGCGATCTACACTCGCTATTTCGATTCCAAGCCCGAAGACGTCGTGCAGGAAGGAGCCCGCGATGCAGCGTGAAGGCTCGGCCTTTTCCGGTCTCGGCGTGGTCATGCTCAAGGAGCTGTCGGACCACCTGACCAGCGTGCGCATGCGCGTGCTTGGAATGGCTGGTGGTGCTGGTGGCGCTCGCCGCGCTCTACGGCGCCATCCAGCAGATCAAGGACACCACCGCCGAAGATCCGTTCCTGTTCCTGCGGCTGTTCACGACCTCGCGCGAACCGCTGCCGTCGTTCGTCGCCTTCCTGTCGTTCCTGGTGCCGCTGATGGCGATCGGGCTCGGCTTCGATTCCGTCAACGGCGAACATACCCGGCGCACGCTGTCGCGCATCCTGTCGCAGCCGATCTATCGGGACGCGTTGCTGTTCGGAAAATTCCTGGCCGGCCTGGTGACGCTCTCGATCAGCCTGCTCACGCTGTGGCTGCTGGTCGTCGGGCTCGGCCTGTTGCTGATCGGCATTCCGCCCGGCGCCGAGGAAATCGCCCGCAGCTTCGTGTTCCTGCTGGTGACGATCGTCTATGCCGGCGTCTGGCTGGCGCTGGCGTTGCTGTTCTCGATCCTGTTCCGCTCGGCCGCGACCGCGGCGCTTGATCACGCTGGGACTTTGGCTTCTGGTCACGTTCATCTGGCCGGTGCTGGCCGGCGCGTTTGCCCAAATCCTCGTGCCGCCGGATCCGCGCTACATGGCGCTCGGACTGCAGACGCCGGGGACTGCGGAGCTCGAGCAGATCCTGGCCCGGCTGTCGCCATCGACGCTTTATGCCGAGGTCGTGGTGGCGCTGCTCGATCCGACCACCCGCGCGCTCGGGCCGATCTATCTGAGCCAGCTTCAGGGCGCCGTGCTCGGCGCGCCGCTGCCGCTCGGCGAGAGCATCCTGATTGCCTGGCCGCAGATGGTCGGCATGGTCGCCAGCGCGATCATGCTGTTCGTCATCGGCTATGTGATCTTCCAGCGCCAGGAAGTACGGGCTTAGGCGAGGGTGCTTGCCATCCGGGCGTTGCCTTGACGCCCGCGTCATAGTGATATCCCCCTCGGCCGGAGGGGGATTCATGACCGCGATAGCCACGAGCGTCGATACCGCGTCGAAGGAATTCCGCGCCAATCAGGCGGCGATGGGCGCGCTGGTCGCGGAGCTCGAAGACCGGCGAGCCAAGGCCGCCGAAGGAGGTTCGTTGCGCGCCCGCGAGCGCCATCTGGCGCGTGGCAAGTTGCTGCCGCGCGATCGGGTGATGACGCTGATCGATCCGGGCACGCCGTTTCTCGAATTGTCGCCGCTCGCCGCCTACGGCATGTATGACGACGCCATCCATGGCGCCGGCATCATCACCGGCATCGGCCGCGTGTCCGGCCGCGAATGCGTGATCGTCTGCAACGATTCCACCATCAAGGGCGGCACCTATTATCCGATGACGGTGAAGAAGCATCTGCGCGCGCAGGAGATCGCGCGCGAGAACCGCCTGCCGTGCCTCTATCTCGTCGATTCCGGCGGCGCCAACCTGCCGCATCAGACCGAAGTGTTTCCCGACCGCGAGCATTTCGGCCGCATCTTCTACAATCAGGCGAATATGTCGGCCGAAGGCATTCCGCAGATCGCGGTGGTGATGGGCTCGTGCACGGCGGGCGGCGCCTACGTGCCGGCGATGTCGGACGAGACCATCATCGTGCGCAATCAGGGCACGATTTTTCTCGGCGGCCCGCCGCTGGTGAAAGCCGCGACCGGCGAAGTGGTCACCGCCGAAGAACTCGGCGGCGCCGATGTGCATGCGCGGAAATCCGGCGTTGCCGATTACTATGCCGAGAACGATCGCCATGCGCTCGAACTGTGCCGCCGCATCGTCGGCACGCTCAATACCAAGAAGCCGATCGACATCCCGCTGGCCAAGCCGAGCGAGCCGAAATACGACATCAGCGAACTCGACGGCATCGTGCCGGCCGATTTGAAGAAGCAATACGACGTCCGCGAGGTGATCGCGCGGCTGGTCGACGGCTCCGAATTCGACGAGTTCAAGGCGCTCTACGGCACCACGCTGGTCACCGGCTTCGCCCACATCCACGGCATGCCGGTCGGCATTCTCGGCAATAACGGCATCCTGTTTTCGGAGAGCGCGCTCAAGGCGGCGCATTTCATCGAACTCTGCTGCCAGCCGCCGCATGCCGCTGCTGTTCCTGCAGAATATCGCGGGCTTCATGGTCGGGCGGGACTACGAAGCCGGCGGCATCGCCAAGGACGGCGCCAAGATGGTGACCGCGGTGGCCTGCGCGCAGGTGCCGAAAATCACCGTCATCATCGGCGGCTCCTACGGCGCCGGCAATTACGGCATGTGCGGCCGCGCCTACGACCCGCGCTTTCTGTTCACCTGGCCGAACGCCCGCATCTCGGTGATGGGCGGCGAGCAGGCGGCCTCGGTCCTCGCCACGGTACGGCGCGACAATATCGAGGCCGAGGGGAAAAAGTGGTCGCAGGTCGAAGAGGAAGAATTCAAGCAGCCGATCCGCGAACAATACGAAGCCGAGGGCAATCCGTATTACGCCACCGCCCGGCTCTGGGACGACGGCATCATCACGCCGGGTGAAACCCGACGCGTGCTGGCGCTGTGTTTCTCGGCGGCGCTGAATGCGCCGATCCCGGAGACGAAGTTCGGCGTGTTTAGGATGTGAATCCAGAATTCTTAGCTTAGCTTTCTGCGGAGGCCATTTATAAAGCTTTGAACTTCTACGGGTGACTGAGTAACTTTTGTCGCTCCGGCCTTGAGCAGCTTGCTCTGATTTTGCATGCCACGATCACCAGCGTAAACCAGAATAGGAATGTTGTTATTTTGTTCTCGAACTTGCTTGATGAATTCCAATCCAGCAAATGGGTTATCTCTTTCGTTTTCTCTACGCCCGAGGTCAGTAATAATCATATCAAAGCTTTCATCTGATAATTTATTCAAGCCCTCATTCGTGCTGAGGGCAAGCTCCACCTCTATGCCATCTTTCTGGAATTGCTGGATTAAAAATGCGTTATTTGAAGGATAGTCGTCTACCCATAGTATTGAGAATGACTGGGTTTCATTTAAGCCTGATATAGGCTCTCCTAAAGATTCTTGGATATTGTTTTTAGGAAAACGATTGTTAGTAGGCGTTACTGCGGATCCCAGCCTTGCTTCGATATCGGCGAGACGCTTTTATAAGTCCGATACATCCGTACCCAAACTTTTTGTCGCGTCAGCAACATTAATTTCCATGCCGGCGACTTTAATAGAGAGATTATCCCTGTCGAGAAACGCGTAGATCCGAATTCCTCGCGCTGAAGAATACGATGAGCACTAGTATAGGCCACAAGAGTGCCGCAAGAGCCTTCCAAAATTCGACATTCTCCACAAGGGCAATCATCTACTTAACTTCGGCGGCGCTCCTACACATAGATGATTTTAAGTCAACTCTCTGTGGAATGCAACTAAAGATAGAGTAAAAAATCTCTAGGTGCTGCGTTCCTGATAGGTTGAGGTTTTGCGCGATGCCTCTTGGAGAAACGCAAACTGCTTCCCTCCATAGCTTCTGCCGTTACGCCTTCCTCCGCTTCCCCGCCGGCAACTTAGCGGCTTTGCGCAACACAGTATTGATGCGGCTCTGCCAGCCGCGCCCGCTGCGGCGGAAATACGCCACGACGTCCGGGTCAAGGCGCAGGCTCACCGCCCGCTTTCGGTCGGAAGAAGGCGGACGTCCACGGCGTACGAGCTTGTCCCCTTCATACAAGTCCGCCCTGCGAAACCACTCGTCGGTGAGTTCAGGAATTTCCTCGTAGTCCTTAGGGCCGAGGACATACTCATCCATTTTCTTCAGATTGCTGCCTATCGGTTCCAAAGTACGGACCGTAGCGCGCTTTTTCCCGCTCATTGGCCTTCCTCATCGAAATCACATGCCGATCATCGCCACGCGGTGTCCAGACCACAACCACCATTCGGGCTCGCAAAAATCCGACAGTGATGAAGCGGGTTTCGCTATAGTCGTGCCGATCATCAAGTTGTTGGTAATTCCGGCCAGCGAACACTTCTGCGGCGTCATCGAAATCGATCCCGCGCTCCCGCAACGTCCAGTCGCGTTTCACGGAGTCGTAAGTTATCGCCATCGTGATTTAATGTATATACAATAATTAGGAACGATGAGCAAGAGGAGCGTCCAATATGCCCAAAACCATCGAACACATCCATTGGCCTGATGCGCCCGATCTGTGGATGCCTTACGCGCCGGCGATCAAGGTCAAAGGCGGCACCACGGTCTATCTCGCCGGCGTCACCGCGGCGCCGGTCTATCATCATCATCCGCACCGGCCGGAGGAGTTCGACGGCATGCCGCGCGACATGGCCGGGCAGGCGCGGGCGGCGCTGGAGAACCTCAAGCGCGGGCTTGAGGCGGTCGGCGCGACGTTTGCCGACATTGTTACCGCCGATCGCTTCGTGACCGATCTCACCGACCAGGATGCGCTCAACCGCGTATGGGGGGAATATTTCGGCGACGCCAAACCGACCACGACCACCGTCCAGGTGGTGCGGCTCGCCACCGATCCGCGCTGTCTGGTCGAGATCAATGCCATCGCCGTGATCGATTGACTGTGGGCTTTTGCGCCACCACATCCACTGCAACGGGAGGGTCCGATGGCGGAAACCAATTACAAGACCGCGTTGATCGTCGGTGTCGGGTCGGGGCTGTCCGCCTCGCTGGCGCGGCTGTTCGCCAAGAACGGGATGAAGGTCGCGCTCGCCGCTCGCCGGGCCGACAGTCTTGCGGCACTGGCCAAGGAGACCGGTGCCAAGAGCTTCGTTTGCGATGCGAGCAAACGCAGCGACGTGACCAGGCTATTTTCCGACGTTGAAACCGCCTTCGGCGCGCCGGACGTGGTGATCTATAATGCAAGCTTCCGCACTCGCGGCCCGTTCGTGGAGCTCGTGCCGGATGACGTCGAGAAGGCAATCGCGGTCACCGCCTTCGGTGCTTTCCTGGTCGCCCAGGAGGCCGCCAAGCGCATGGTGCCGAGACACCACGGTGCGATCTTCTTCACCGGCGCCTCGGCGGGCGTGAAGGGCTATCCGCAGTCGGCGCCGTTTGCCATGGGCAAATTCGCGCTGCGCGGACTGGCGCAGAGCATGGCGCGCGAACTATCGCCGCAGGGCGTCCATGTCGCGCATTTCGTCATCGACGGCGGCATCAAGAGCGAGCGGCGCCCCGATCCGCCGGACAAGCCCGACAGCCTGCTCGATCCCGAAGCGATCGCCGAGAGCTATCTGCATTTATTGCAGCAGCCGCGCAGCGCCTGGTCCTGGGAAATCGAATTGCGGCCGTGGGTCGAGAAGTTTTGAGTTCGGCTTCGCGATCCGGCTATAATCGCCGCATGTCGAAAAACCTGTTCAAAATAGCTCTTCTCCTTATCTCCCTGGTCGCCGCCACAGGCGCGGATGCCCAAACGCGGCATCGCCAGCAACGGCAGCAGCGCGAACCGAAGGAAGTCGAGCATCCGATTCCGTCGGCGCCGGTCGATAAGCGCGACAGCGTCGTTGCCGGGCAGGGTGCCTATGCCGGCCGGCCCTATTGGGCGGCGCTGGCGCAATGCGGCGGCATCTATTTCAAGCTCAACACGCTGTACAGCGATATCGCCGTACACGCGCGCGCGGTGAAACCTGATCCGAAAATCAACGCCGAATATACCAAGAAGCTCAACGACGCGATCAAGACTGCGACGGTCTATTTCAGCGGCGCCGAGCATTTGCTGATGACCGACCGCGGTCTCGAACGGGTCGACGCGGTTCTGATCTATGACGAGCAATCGCTATCGGCCGGCGACCGCATCAAAACCATCGAGGCGGCGCTCAATGCCACCAAAGCCTGTCCGCTGCTCTATCAGGCTTGCCAGCAGGCTTTTCCAAAGGCGTGTAGCGCGCCGCTGACGCCGACCACCTGATGGTCGCGCGAGGGTAAGGCGCCAAGGAGACGAAGATGCGAAGCCTGGTCGCGGGAATAGCGGCAGCGATATTGCTATCGGCGCTTGCCGCGAATGCGCAGAATGCTGCGAAGCCCCCCGAACCTCCGGCGGCGCCAGAGCCCTATCAGCCTGACCTCGGGGATTTCATGGCTCTGCAACAGATGCGCCACATCAAGATCTGGTTCGCCGGCAGCGCCGCCAACTGGCCGCTGGCCGACTACGAGATCCACGAACTCGAGGAAGGGTTTGACGACGTCACCAAATTGCTCGGCGGCGACATCGTCGATCAAAATGTCGCCGCGCCGATTGCTGCTCTGCATAAAGCGGTCGATGAAAAAGACCAATCGGCTTTTTTCAGTGCTTACGACAAGCTCAACGCCGGCTGTAATGCTTGTCATCAAACGCTGGGGCATGGTTTCATCGTGATTTAGCGCCCGACGGTATTGCCCTACACCGATCAATCCTTCGCACCGCAGAAATAGCGGGTCATTTCAGGCAAGGCGGTGCCGCGCGCGCGGCGCCGCCGAATCTTTGCGCAAGTTTTCCGAGCATTTCGAGTGTGACACCGCGTCGCGGCCTGACAGCGCGGGCACACCTCCGGCACATTTGCCTTCGATAATCGAGCGGTGCGGAGCGGTCCCTCATCGGGAACTTTCCGCACGGAGACTCAAATTGAACGAGGAGGAGCGACATGACTTATCGTGTCTATTCCGGCCCGCGCGGTTCCGAATCCATTGCGCCGCTGGAGAAGGACCGGCATCTATATAAGGAATTCAACATCCTCGACGAGGCCATGGGCTGGGCGCGCCACATCAATAATGGCGGCCGGGTCGCGCTGCTGATCGAAGGCGATGACGGTACCCGGCTGACCAAGCAGCAAATCACTTCGGCGTTGAGACACGCGGATACCGAAACAGCCGACGATGCGGCCTGACGTGCGCCGGGTTTCGCCGCTTTGGAGCTAACCAATCTGCACTACGACATTGCCGAGCACGTTGCCGGCTTCGACGGCTTCGTGGGCAGCGACAGTGTCGGTGAGCGGAAACGTCCTGCCGATATTGGTGATGAGCTTACCCGCGGTCAAAGCTTGTTCGATGGCGCCGAGCGCAGCCGCGCGTTCGGCGGCGTCGAGTTCATAGACGTAAATGAATTTCAGCGTGATCGCGTTGCGCAGACAGTATTGCAACGGGATATTACCCTCAGGCGTACCTGTCCCGTAGACGACGACCATGCCGCGCGGATGCGACACCGCGGGTATGAGCTTGGCGTTCGCCGCAACGTCCAGTTCGATGACGACGTCGACGCCCTTCTTCTCGGTGATGGACATCACGCGTTCGCCGACATTTTCGCGCTTGTAGTCGATCGTGTGGTCGGCGCCGGCGTCGCGGGCCATTTTGGCCTTTTCCGGCGAGCTTACCGTTGTAATGACGGTGGCGCCTGCGGCCTTGGCGAACTGCACGGCGTAGTGACCGACAGCACCCGCGCCGCCGGCGACCAGAATTCGTCGACGCCGGGGCCCGCGCCGGAGACCGCGACGGCGTGATAGGCGGTCATCGCCGGAATGCCCAGACAGGCGCCCGCCTCGAAACTGGTATTGGCCGGAAGCGGCACCGCCTGCTCCGACGGGAGTGCAACGTATTCCGCGCAGGTGCCGAAGGGCCGAGCCCATTGCGCGTTCCAGGTCCACACCCGCTCGCCGATCCGGGACGGTGAAACGCCGGCGCCGACCTGGTCAATGACGCCGGCACCGTCGCTATCGGGAATGACGCGCGGATAGGCGATTTTGCGGGTTCCGCCGGAACGCGCCTTGACGTCGGAAGGATTGACGCCCGAAGTCGCGAGCTTGACGCGAACCTCGCCCCGACCGGCGGTCGGGGTGTCGACCTCGCCGATTCTGAGCACATCGCGGGCGGAACCATTCTGCTCGTAATACGCGGCGCGCATTTCGTTCTTTCCCTCGGCGGTTAATCGGACCTATGCGGTCCAAGATTACCGCAGCCGCCACTGTGGGTCAGCCCATGTGGCGCCTCAAGCCGTGATAACGCCATGTTCGCGCGCCAGTTTTCGAATTCTCTGCGGTGTGGCCGCAAAATGGGTTAATCCTTGAATTATCGGGCAATACCGCCATACTGCGGGATTGCGCCGTAGTGGCGCGGGGTGGGATTCTTGGAACAGCAGCAAAACATCGTCGCAAGCGGCTTGGCAGCGAGTCCTTGCAATGTTCTCATGATTTATCCGCGCTTTATGGCGGATTCCTTCTGGAACTTCTCGGAAGCCTGCGAACTGGTGGGCGCCCGATATCCCGCCATCCCCCTGGGACTCATCACGGTGGCGGCGCTGCTGCCGAAGTCCTGGAACGTGCGGCTGGTCAATCGTAATACCGAGGAACTGGCGGACAGCGATCTCGACTGGGCCGACATGGTGATGACCGGCGGCATGCTGTTCCAGCAGTCGGATACCTTGGAACTCATCGACATGTGCCGCGCGCGCGGGCTGCCGGTGGTGATCGGCGGTCCCGATGCGACGTCGAGTCCGCACCGCTACGAGACCGCGAATTTCCGCGTCCTGGGCGAAGTCGAGGACATCATTTCGCAATTCATCGAGGCCTGGGAGCAGGGCTCCCGCGAGGGCCTGTTCGTCGCCGAAAAGTTCAAGGTCGACGTCACCAAGACTCCGATCCCGCGCTTCGATCTGCTGAAATTCGAGCACTACCTCTACATCGGTGTGCAGTTCTCGCGCGGCTGTCCTTTCACTTGCGAGTTTTGCGACATCATCGAACTCTACGGCCGGTCGCCGCGCACCAAAACGCACGAGCAGATCCTCGCCGAGCTCGATGCGCTCTACAAACTCGGTTATCGCGGCCATGTCGATTTCGTCGACGACAATTTGATCGGCAACAAGAAGGCGATCAAGGCATTCCTGCCGTCGCTGGAAAAATGGATCGAGCAGCACGATTATCCGTTCGAGTTCACCACCGAGGCTTCGCTCAATCTCGCCGATGACGACGAGTTGTTGGCGATGCTCAAGCGGTCGAATTTCTTTGCCGTTTTCGTCGGTATCGAAAGCCCGGACACCGAAACGCTGATCGCGATGCGCAAGAAGCAGAATACGCGGCGCAGCATCGGCGACAGTGTGCATAAGATTTACCACGCCGGCATGTTCGTAACGGCAGGCTTCATTGTCGGGTTCGACAGCGAACGGGGCTCGGTCGCCGAGCCGATGATCGAGCTGATCGAGGAGTCGGCGATCCCGATCGCCATGGTCGGTCTGCTCTACGCGCTGCCGAATACCCAGTTGACCCGCCGGCTCGCCCGCGAAGGCCGGCTCTATGTCGACCACGATTCCGCGCCGTCCAATAAGGGCGATCAATGCACCGCCGGCGTCAATTACGAGACCAAACGCTCGCGGCTGGAAATCTTGCGGGATTACCGCCAGATTCTCGACAAGGTTTACGATCCCGACGTGTTCTGCGGCCGCCTGGAGCGGCTCTCGGCGATGCTCGACTGTTCGGGCCGGCGCAAAGAGCTGCCCGAGGGCGACGTGCGGCGCAAGCTCTCCACCATCAATATGGTGCATGAGTTGCTGTCGCGCCTGCCGGAAGGCCGCGAACGCTTCTGGAAAGCGTTCATGACCTGCATGTCGAAAAACCCGCAGTCGGTGCGCGCCATCGTCACGCTGATGGCGTTTTACCTGCATGTCGGGCCGTATTCGCGCTACGTCATGAAGCAGATCGATCGGCAGATCGAAGACATCGAGCAGGGCCGCTTTGTCGCGCCGAAATTGCTGCCGGCGGTTGCGCCGGAACCGGTATTGCCCAAGGCGGCGATGCCGGTGACGGTTGCCGCGGGGCCGGTCGCTCTCAGCGCTTAGCGATTACGCTGGAATCCACGACGCGACTGCCGACAGGTCGGTCACGATCTGCAGCGGCGGCATGCTCCGGATATTCGTCGGGCATATTGCTGCGATTGACCCAAAGCGGCCGAAAGCCGAACCTGGCGGCGCCCATCACGTCCCAGCGGTTCGACGATACGAAAACGACCTCGGCGGGCTTGACGCCGAACCGGCCGGTGACAGCGCATAGACTTCCGGGCGCGGCTTATAGAGGCGCACGGCATCGACTGAAAGCACGGCGTCCAACATCGTCGCCAAGCCCGCTGCTTGCACGGCGGCATCGAGCATGCGCGGCGAGCCGTTGGACAGGATGGCGGTGGGGAAGCCACGCGTCCTTGAGGCTTTTGAGCGTCGCGCGCGCGTCGGCAAACGCATCGAGCTTGAAGTAAGCATCAAGCAGCTTCGGTCGCAGCGCGCGGTCGACCGACGGCAACCGGGCAAACGCGTAGTCCAGCGCGCGTTCGGTAAGTGTCCAGAAATCGAGGTATTGCCCGGCAAGCGTCAGGGTCCAGCTATATTCGAGCTGCTTGGTTCGCCAGATTTCGGAGAAACGCTCGGCATCGGGACCGGCGGTGGCGCGGTGGCGTGCGATCGCCGAGTGCACGTCGAACAGCGTGCCATAGGCGTCGAAAGCATAGACGCGGGGCATCGTTTTGCCGGTGGTTTCATTCTTTGTTTCAATCTTGACGTCATTCATAGCGCGGTCTCCCTAACGGCGATCCGGGCGTACGGTTCGCCGTCAGGAAGACAATAGCCCCGGCGGGAGGATGATTCGATGTTCCGTCCAGTCAATTGGTCGAAGACCCTGACTTTTTTCGAGGACGATTGGCATGAGGGCAACGTGCCGATTATGGGGCCGCGCACGCATGCGGCATGGCTCGGCACTTCGGTGTTCGACGGCGCGCGCGCCTTCGAGGGCGTGACTCCCGATCTCGATCTGCATTGCGCGCGAATCAATCAATCCGCCCAGGCCATGTGCCTCAAGCCCGCGGTGAGCAAAGACGATTGGATCGCGCTGGTCCGCGACGGCCTCAAGCGCTTCCCGCCCGACGCCGCGCTTTATATCCGGCCGATGTATTGGGCCGAGGAGGGCGCTCCGGGCGGCGTGCGGCCGGAGCCGGAATCGACCCGCTGGTGCCTGACCATCTATGACGCGCCGATGCCGCAACCGGCCGGCACTGCGATCACGCTGTCGCCGTTCCGCCGGCCGACGCGCGAAAGCGCACCGCTCGATGCCAAGGCCGGTTGCCTTTATCCCAACAACGCGCGGGCCTTGATCGAGGCGCGAGGCGCGCGGCTTCGACAATTGTCTGCTCTGCGACATGCTGGGCAATATCGCCGAACTCGGCACCGCCAATATATTCATGGTGAAGGACGGCGTCGTCTATACGCCGGCAGCGAACGGCACCTATCTCGCCGGCATCACCCGGATGCGTGTGATCAAGTTATTGCGCGAGGCCGGCGTCGAGGTCGCCGAGGCAACCCTGCGCTATTCGGATTTCCAGACAGCGGACGAAATTTTTTCCACCGGCAATTACACCAAAGTATCGCCGATCACCCGTATCGACGAACGCAGTCTGCAGCCGGGACCGGTCGCGCGCCGGGCGCGCGAACTTTATTGGGAGTTCGCCCACGCGGCGGCTTAAGCACTCGCATCGCGGCTTGCTTATCCTGACGCGATAGCCGCTATGATGCCCGCAAGGAGCCAAGCGGGAGGATACCATGCCGGATAATTCGATCACGCGCCGCGCGGCGTTCGGCGCGGCGGCAGCAGGGGCCGCGGCGCTCGGAGGAACACAGGCGATGGCGCAACCGGAAACGCGCAAGACATTCGTGCTCGTTCACGGCGCCTGGCATGGCGGCTGGTGCTGGCGGCGCGTCGCCGACATTCTTGAGCAGCACGGCCATAAGGTCTATGCGCCGTCGCTGACCGGTTGCGGGGACCGGTCGCATCTGCTGAGCAAGGATGTGGTCCTGGATACCCACATCGCCGACATCGCCAATCTGGTCACATGGGAAGACCTCAAGGATATCTGCCTCGTGGCGCATTCCTACGGCGGCTGGCCGTCGTCCGGCGCGCTCGAACAAATCCATGATCGTGTCGCCGCCATCGTCTGGGTCGATGCCTTCAAGCCGGAGAACGGCCAGAAGAGCACCGACTACGCCTCCGATTTCAGCCGCAAGGCGATGGAGCAGGCGGTGGCGAACGGCGAGATCAGCCGCAAACCGCCGCCGGCAAAAACGTTTTCGTTCAGCGAGAAGGATTACGCCTGGATCAACTCGAAATTGACGCCGCAGCCGAACGGCGTCGCGACCCAGCCGATCACGCTGACCGGAAAGCGTGAGACCATCGGCAAAAAGACCTATATTCGCGCGCCGCGATATCCGCAAACCGCGTTCGACAAAGCGCTGGCGGAGTGCAAGGCCGACAAAGGCTGGCAGACTTATGTCAACGACAGCACCGGCCACGACGTGATGATCGACCAGCCGGAATGGCTGGCGGACGTGTTGCTGAAAGCGTCGTAGCCTAGTTCGACGTGTTGGCGGTCGGATAGCGCAGCAGCGTCGAAACCGAGCGGCCGCGGATGTCGTAGACGCGCGCGTAGACGATGCCATCGCGTTTGATCTCGAGGACGACCGGGGCATCGAGATCGGCGCAATAGAACTCTTCCAGCATCATGGCGAAGTCCGCGCCCTTCGGATCCCAGATCGCCGAGAAGCCGTCACCCAAACCGACAACGACGGCGGGATGAGGGCCGCAAACCGCTACGGTCCAGGCCTTGCCGTCGGGCGGTTTCTCGCCGCTGTTCTCAAGCCTGGCGCGCAATTGCCGCGACGCCTGCGTCATCGACAATCCCCAATAGTCGACCATGAAATAGGGCCGCGCGCCGGCTACGCCGCCGATGATGTGATTGTAGTAGGTGTATTGATAGGGATGGAGCCGCACCATCTCGATCACCGGCGAGGCAATCCCCGCGGCAAAGATCAGCGCACCGCCGACCGTTGCCGCGATGCCAAGCCGCTCCAGCCGGCGCGCGATCCAGGCGGCGGCGAGGCCTCCGAGCACGGCAAAAGGCGGCAAAGTGAATACCAGATGGCGAACGCCGTTATACATGTAAGGCCGCGTTGCGACCGTCACGATGATCGGCAGCGTGGCAACGAACAGCACCGCCAACAGCGCGCCGCGGCGGCCGACGCTTCCCCGGCCTTGCACCGCGGCAACGACGACACCGGTCACGCCGCACAGTCCTAACACCAGCATCAATTCGGGATTCGTGAGCGCTTCCAGCGTCGGCGCGTAGCTGCGCGGCATGTCCGGTACCAGGATCAGCCGGCCGTCGAACAGCTCTCGCCACGGCTTGTCGAAGAAGCTCGAAAAATAGTCGATGGCGTGAAACGGATTGAGCGGCGACACCACGCTCCATGGCCAGACCAGGCCCATGACCAGATAACCGAGGATGGCGGCAGGTATGAACGGAACAAGAAACGTCCCGCACTCGGCGAGTGCCGATCGGAAGCCATCGCCGCGCCATTTGGCGGCGACGACATAAACCAGCGACAGCAATGCGGCGAGCACGACGAAGCCGCCTAACACACGCGTGCCGACGGCGAGGCCGATGCCGACGCCGCATAGCGCCAAGGTCGGCGGTGTGGCGCGCGGATATTCCTCGAGCGCGCGCACGATGCCGAGGAGCGCAATCATCGTTACCGCGGCAAACGGCGCGTCCTTGGCGTTGATAAACATGTGGCCGTAATAAAGCGGGCAGGCGGCGAGAAGAGCGAGCGACAACAGGCCCGTGACCGGCCCGCCGATCCGGCGACCAACCCGCCAGGTGACGAACAAGCCGACGATGCCGATTGCTGCGCCGACCAGACGCCGGCTTTCGAATGGAGCAAAGGGCAGAATTTTCCCGGCGAGCGTGGCGAGCATGTCGAAGCCGCCGCCGTACATGTAGAGATTGACGAAGGACAGCGCGCGCCGATCGGTAAATCCTGAACGCAGCAGGGCAATCAGCAGATCGCCGTATTGCCAATGCGTGTAGTCATCCCAGCCGAGTCCGTAGTCGCGAAAAGTCGCGCCGGCGATCACGGCGGTCAGCATGAGAATGCCGATGGCAAGTCCGTCGAGCCAGCGCGAGGCGGCGCTCGCCTTCGCCGGCGACGCCAATGAATTCACCGCAACTTGGTGCACGATCGGCCCGGTTCCTGATGTGCGTATTGCCGCGAAGGCCACCTCTTGAGGCGCAAATGCAAACCCGGCAATGCGTCAAATCGGCCGGGGTGCGTGGCTGCCGGCATCGGCGGTAAAAAGCGGGGCCCGCAGGCCCCGCTCCAAGCAACGCGTGGCTGCGCGCTTATTTCACCGCTTCTTCGTACATTTCGGCGACGTGGTCCCAATTGACCAGATTGTCGAAGAATGCCTTGAGATAATCCGGACGCCGGTTGCGGTAGTCGATGTAATAGGAATGCTCCCACACATCGCAGCCGAGAATCGGCTTGGCGCCATGCACCAGCGGGTTCTCGCCGTTCGGAGTCTTCATGACGACGATCTTGCCGTCCTTGACGGCGAGCCAGCACCAGCCCGAACCGAACTGCGTGATGCCGGCCTGGGTCAGGTCTTCCTTCACTTTGGCGAGCGGGCCAACGTCGGTAGTGAGTTGCTTCTCCAGCTTGCCGGGAAGCTTGTCGCCGCCGCCGCCCTTCTTCATCCACTTCCAGAAGTGGATGTGGTTGTAATGTTGCGCCGCATTATTGAACAGCGCGGGAATCTTGCCGAACGTGCCTTTGACGACTTCCTCGACCGGCTTGTTTTCCCATTCCGTGCCTTTGGCCAGATTATTGCCGGCGGTCACGTAGGCGTTGTGATGTTTGTCGTGATGGAATTCGAGGGTTTCCTTCGACATATACGGGGCGAGCGCGTCATACGGATAGGGCAGTTCCGGCAGGGTGAATGCCATTGGTCTTACTCCTCAATGTGAACCGAAGCGGCGCTTGGCGCCGGTGCAACCGTGGGGGAAAGCGAATAGTTCCGTCAGATGCGGCCAATAGATACGGCCAAGCCTTGGGTTCGGCAACGTCCCCGCGTTAACGAATTTGACGACTTTAACTGGCCAGCCGATCCAGTTCCGACGATAATGCCGTCATTAATCCTTAGGGGGCGACAGACGCTCCCGCCATAATACTTAACGAGACCCCGCTCTTGAACCGTTCGGCGAGAGCCGGGGACTAGCGCGGGAAAGCATATGTACCTGCTTTTATTGGTGTTTGGTGCCTTATTGACCGCGGCGGGCGTGGTGCTCTCGGCGTCGGGCATCTCGATCCATGACCGCGCTTTCGATACCACCATTGTGACGCCAGGGATCGTTGCCGTCATCGGCGGGCTGGTCCTGATCGGCCTTGGGCTGGCGCTCCGCGTCCTGCAACGGATCGAAAAGGCGCTTGCGACCCAGCCGATGCCGCGCCCCGCACGGTACAAGGAATCGGCCGACCCCATCGTGGCGCCTGAATTGCCGGTCGAGCCGGTGCGGACTTCAACTCCGAGGACAGTGGCAAGGCCGCCGCTGAACATCAGGCCTGCGACTGCAAGCGCTCAACCGGGAGCAGCGGAGCCACCGAAAGATTTTGCCGACACGCTCGCCGATACGTTGTTTCCTGTCGAGATTTCTGCCGAACCAGTGCCGGCGGAAGCTTCCGTCTCGAATAATGCCCCAACCGTCAAAGACGCCGAAATCGATCTGGGTTCGGAATTGGCGGCCGGCCTGGCCGCCGCCTTGGCACGGGATGCGAAGCCGGCTGAATCCGATGCGCCATTGTTGCCGGTCGCCGAGCTGAACGCCGGCGATGAAATTGGTCTCTTAAAAACGGCCCGCGCCGGGCGCCGGCTGAACGGAACGATGCCGGCCAGGCCGCGGCTCGATCTGAGCGCGCGGTTTCCTCTTGCGGCCGACCGCGCATCTTCCGAACGTTTGTCGCCCGAGCGCCCGAAAGGTCCGTCCTTCGATTCGCTGTGGCCAAAGGGGCCGCGGCCGCTACGCACGGCCACACCCGCTGCTCCGCAGCCGGCGCCGACGGCCGCCGCTTCCAATGTGGGACAGCCGGCAAACCCAGCCAGCTCGAATGCTCCGACCACGGAGACCGCGGCTGCAGCAGCCGTAACCGCGCCGATCGAAACGCCGCATCCGGTCAGCGTGCTCAAGTCGGGTGTCGTAGACGGCATGGCCTATACGCTTTTCTCCGACGGCTCGATCGAAGCGGCGTTGCCGCAGGGAACGCTGCGGTTCGGCTCGATATCCGAACTGCGCCAGCACATCGAGCAGAGTGAGCAGAGCGCGTAACCACGCGGCCGCTGTTCTGAGAAACAAAAACCTCGACTGAATAATCCTCTGGTTTTATTGCCTTTATTCAGAATCCACAGTATACATCGGATTTATATACTGCTTTTCACGTCGTGAGATTAGACCATGGCCGAAGCGACCGGTGAAACTGTCTATATCGAACTGACTGCCGACATCGTTTCCGCCTATCTCAGCAACAATTCAGTGCCAAGCGCCGAGATCGGCAATCTGATCAGCCAAATCTATTCGGCGCTAAAGCGCGTCTCGGGGGGCCAAGCGGCAGCGCCGGCCGAACCACCGAAGCCCGCGGTCCCGATCAAACGCTCGGTCACGGCGGAATATATCGTTTGTCTGGAAGACGGCCTGAAGTTCAAATCGCTCAAGCGTCACTTGCGCACGCGTTACGGCATGACGCCGGATCAGTATCGCGAAAAATGGGGCCTGCCGCCGGATTACGCCATGGTGGCGTCCAATTACGCCGCCGCGCGGTCCCAATTGGCCAAGCAAATGGGTCTCGGCCAACAGCGCCGCCGCCGTCGCGAGCGCGACTGAATTCTGTCAGCGCTGCAGCACGCCGATCGCGCGATTGGCGAAACTGAGCCGCTCCGACATCACGCCGATCACATAACCGAGTAGCGCCTGGCTCAGCGCCGGCTCCTCGTGTTTGAGGCGTGCATAATTTTCGGCGCTGAGTTCGTAAAGCACGCTGCCGGTTTCGGCGGCGATATTGGCGCTGCGCGGCCGTCCGGTAATCAATCCCATTTCGCCGATCGTGGTGTGCCGGCCGAGGCTGCGCACGCGCATGGTGCGCCCGTCGCTGAGATCGACGATGATGCCGACGCGGCCCTCGAGAATGAAATGCATCGAGTCCGCGGCCTCGCCCTGCCGGGCAATGACGTCGCCGGTAACCACTTCGAGCCGGCGGCAACAGGCGCTCAGCCGCTCGGCGTGGTCCGCCGATCCAAGCGCGTCGGCCAGCCACGCGCGCAGCGATCGGGCGTCGTCGGCCTCGGTACGGTGCGCCTCGATGACGTTTTCCTCGCAGGCTTCGAGCGCGCGATCGAGGTCGGACGCGATGATGACGTCGCCGTCGATCAGCCGGGCGGTGCGGAAGGAACGCTCCAGTTCCGGGGTGAGATTGACCAGCACCAGCCGGGCGCCGCTGGCGGCGGCGGCTTGCTTGATCTGCGCAAAGCTGTGCGTTGCGGAAGAATCGATGCCGGTGACGAGACGGAAATCGAAAACCAGGAAACGGCAATCCGGCTGCTTCGCCAACAGCAATTTGACGTGCTGGTAAAGCCGATTGGCGGAGCCGAAGAACAAATAGCTTTGCAGGGCAATGCCCTGGATCTTGCCGCCGTGCTCGGCCAGAAGCGACAATTCATAAGGCCCGCGATCGAGCGATGAGCGGTAATCCATGCCGTCGAAATTGAATTTGATCGCGCTGACACGGCTGGCGCTCAGCGCGAAGGTGGCGCAACCGATGACGACGCCGATCAGCACGCCGGCGATAAAGCCCGAATAGATGATCAGCGCCGCGATCGCGAGCAGCGACAGATATTCGAGCGGCAGCAAACGCCGCGACGATTGGATCAGCCATTGATAGACCAGATCGGCGCCGAGATAGAGCAGCAGGCCGCCGAGCGCGAATTTGGGCACATAGCCGAGGAATGACGGATCGACGATCAGCACGACCAAGGAAACCGCCGCCACGGTGAGCCCGGCCACACGGCTTGTTGCGCCGGCGCTGCGGACGAGAATGGAGCGGCTCAACGAAGTGCAACTCACATAGCCGCCGAACGCGCCGCTGACGATATTGGCAAGCCCGAGCACTTTCAGGTCGCGCTCGACATCGGCCTCGTTTCGGGTCGCGATCTCGATACCCGTCGTGTTCAGCAGGAATGTCGTAATCGTGACGAACATGACGGCGAGCAGGTCGGCGGACATCGACGGCAGAGCCGACCAGGGAAAGCTGCGCAACGCGCCCCATTTCCAAGGCAGCGTCAATCCGGCCGCCGGTTGCAATTGGAACATCCAGCCGCCGGCTTGGGCGTCGGCGAGCGTGGTGTGAGACCCCAGCAGCACGAGATGGGTCACCACGAACGCGGCCGTCAGCACGCGTGGGCAAGATGTAAGGGTTTTTGCGCCGGCGTAGCAGCACGTAGAGCGTGATTGCGACCAGGGCGCCCGGTGCGAGCTTCGCCACGGTCCCGGCATCGAGGAAATTCTGGATCGTGGCGAGCGTCGGACGCCGATTGGTCATCACCTGCATCGCGCCGGTGATCATCAGCCAGCCGGTGGCGCCGAGGAAGCCGCCGATCACCGGAAAGGGCACGAAGCGGATTGCCCGGCCCGCATGCGTGAAACCGAGCACACAGAGCAGCAATCCCGTGAGCGCCGTGGTCAGCGATAGAGCGATCAGCGTCGGTGCGAGCAGATCGGTGCCGCCTGAGGCAATGACCCGCTGGATCACGCTTGCGACCAGCGCGGCGAGCACGACCGAGGTCGAACTGTCGGGCCCGGCAACCGCGAAGGACAGCGAACTGCGTAGCGCCACGATCACACCGGCGATAGCAGCGGACAAAAATGTCACCGCGATGCCGTAGGACAATAGATGATCGATCGGGCCGGAGAAAATCAGCGCCGCGTAGGACAGACAATAGGCGATCGACAGGACGCTGCAGATTAAGCCCGCGAATACGTCCGTCAGTTTGGGGCGGAGATTCAGGCTGCTCAATTGAATGCCCACTTACGTCCTGTAACAGACTTACAACAGGATCGCGGTGGCGGCTACCGCAGGGAGCGCCGGCCTCCAACAGCGAAATTAAGCGCTGGTCTCAGGCGGTTGTTGCGAGCGATGCGCGGGCATCGGAGCGGATGCGATCCACCATCGAGCGGAACCCGTTCGAGCGTTGCGGGGTAAGATGTTCCCGCAAGCCTAGGGTCTCGAACAGCTCGACCGCGTCGGTCGACAGGATGTGCTTTGCCGACTTGCCGGAATAGAGGGCGAACAGGATGGCGATCAGGCCGCGCACGATATGCGCATCGCTGTCGCCCTCAAAGCTCAGCACCGGACCATCGGAACCGTCCGGGCGCACGGCGGTGTCGAGCCAGACCTGGCTGGCGCAACCTTGCACCTTATTGGCATCGTTCCGCGCCGCCTCCGGCAAAGCCGCCAATTCGCGCCCGAGTTCGATCAGGTAGCGGTAGCGATCGTCCCAATCGTCCAAAACCGAAAAATTGCCGATGATTTCGTCGATGTCCGCCATCGCGCCGATGTTCCCCAATGAGCGCCCTTATATAGGGCGCCGGGGCGGCGAGGTCGAATTGATCGGAGGCCGCGCCGAACGGAACTAGACGGAAGGCTTGGCGTCCTTCCGTGGCGCCGGTGCCCGCCACGCCGGCGCAAGATCGGCGGGTGTGAGCGTGCCTTGCAACGCGCGTACCGGCTGCATCGCGGGCTTTCCGGATCGCGTATTGCCATTGCTGGCCACCGAGCCGGTCTCCTTGGGCGCCATTTGCTCCGTCAGGAAATCGTAAAGCATCTTGGCGCCGGCTTGGGCCTTGTAGCCGAGCGTGGTCGCCACTTGGGATCCGACGGTGCAGGCGTCGGGCTGGCGGCTGCAGAACTGACGAAGGTCGCCGACCGTCGCGGAAGCGGCCGAAATAGCATCGGTCGCGCCGACGGTGTTTGCCGGCTGCGGCTGTGAAGAGCCGGTCGGCAGCAGGATCAGCACCAGGCCGAGCCAGAACGTCATGCGCAAGAGAAAGAACATGATACCCGTATCCCCAGCGGCACACCTCGCCGCACGTGTCGGGAAGCTAGCAGGCAGCATTGAAGGTGGCGTTCGCTCGCCTGGTACGTTTTTGCGCATAATCGACGAGAATACGCCTCAAATTTTCGATCAATTCGAAAAAATATAATTTACCTAAAATTTGAACTACCACGCTGAGACCGCGCCACCGCGGCTCGAAAATACCGCATCCTATAGGGCCCGCGGAAATCCGCCCAACGCGATCGCGATGGACGGTAACGAGAGATTCACCGTGCTGCCGGATTCCGCCCGACTCGAGGCACTCCCGTGCACCCGCCGCCTTAGCGTTCGCTTAAGCGGCCTCTGACACGATCCGCCCACAATAAGGGGAGCGCGTCCGGCAAATCGGGCGTGTGCGGATTAAGTGGGACTGCTCGCGCCGATACGTCATTATGTCGAGACGCTGGTTCACCCGTCGGCACAGCACGATGTGCTGACCGCGGCGCGGCATCGCGCCTTTATCGCACCGCGCCTCCTCGGCAGCATCGTCGCCTTGGCGGCGTTCCCGATCTACCTGCTGCTGCGCGGCGCACCGAGCGCGATCGAACTCGTTATCGTCGCCTGGCTCGTTGTTCCTATACTTACCGCTTACTTTCTTTCGCGCACCGGCCGCTACGAAAGCGCACATATATTGTCGTCGCTGGCGTTGACCGGCATGGTCACGGCAGTCGCTGCTTTGACCGGCGGCATCGCCTCGTTCGCCGCGATCTGGCTTGTGGTGGTGCCGCTTGAAGCAGCGCTTTCCGCGTCGCGCCGGGTCGTCGCCATCGCATCGACCTTCGCGCTCTTCGCGGCCGGCTTGTTACTGTTGCTCTCCGCCGATCGGCTGTTGCCGTCTTCGAGTGTGGCGACCCCGACTGCACTTGCGGCGCTCGGCATCGTGTCGGCGGGACTTTATGCGACCGGCTTGGCGCTCGGATCGGAGGCGCTGGCCCGCACCAGCTTTTGGCTCCTTTATGCGGAGGAGGACCGTTACCGGCTCCTGGCCCGCAACATCACCGATGTCATCACCCGCCACGGCCGCGACGGGATGGTGCTGTTCGTCTCTCCGGCCGGCGAGGAACTTGTTCGGCGCGCGCAGTGCCGAACTGCACGGCCACGGCCTGTTCGACCGGGTCCATGTTGCCGATCGGCCGGCCTACCTTACCGCGCTCGGCGATGCCGCGGCGCTGGGTGAATCGAGTTCCGTCGAGTTCCGCGTTCGCAGGCAGATCATCGACGCCGACGGGCGCGCCGAACCGGAATTCGTTTGGATCGAAATGCGCTGCCGGCCGTTCCGGCAAAATGCCGCCGCCGGGCAAGATCGCCGTGAAGTCGTCGCGGTACTGCGCGACGTCACCGAGCGCAAGCGGCAGCAGCAGGCAATCGCCGATGCGCATGCCGAGACCGAGCGTGCCAATGCCGCCAAGAGCCGCTTCCTCGCCACAATGAGCCACGAACTGCGGACACCGCTGAACGCTATCATCGGCTTCTCGGATATGCTGATGAGCGAAACCTCGTTGATGCTCGACCTCAAACGCCGCAACGAATACGCCGGCTTGATCAACAGTTCGGGCCATCATCTGCTCGAGGTCGTCAACGGCATTCTCGACATGTCGCGGATCGAAACCGGCAATTTCGAAATCACGCCGGAATCTTTCGCGCCGTCAAACGTCGTCGCCGGATGTTGCGAACTTCTGGCGCTGCGGGCGAGCGAGGCGGGCGTCAGGCTGGAACGGGTTTCGAGCGCCAATCTGCCGGAGATCATCGCCGACAAACGCGCGCTCAATCAGATCCTGATCAATCTCGCTATCCAACGCCATCCGCTTCACCGAGCGCGGCGGCACGGTTACGCTCAGTGCGCGGGCCGATGCGGCGACGATGACGTTTACGGTCGAGGACAACGGCGTCGGCATCAGTGACGAGGATTTGCGCCGCGTCGGCGAGCCGTATTTTCAGGCCGGCAATTCGTATGATCGCCGCCAGGGTGGCACCGGCCTCGGTCTTTCCATCGTCAAGGGCCTGGTGCGATTTGCATGGCGGCGAATTTGTCAATCCGCAGCCGTGTCGGCGAGGGCACCCGCGTCACCGTTCGGCTGCCGCTCGATTGCGGACGGAGCCGCCCGGCGAAAAAGTCCGCGGCAGAGCAGCCGTCGAGCGTCGTGAGTTATTTGGTGACGAATGCAGCGTCATCCGCGGCCGGCGGCGTCGCCGGGCAGGAGTTTACGCAGCGCCGCGCCATCCAGGATCCACAAACTACCGGTGAAGAAAAGTGCCTAAGCGCCGCCAGCCAGATCCTTCGTTTTATGACCGCGTTGTCGGTCTTGGCGGCGCGCTGGCGTTGCGCGCCTGCGCCACCGCGACGCGTCGCCCGGTGGATGCGTTTGCGATCATGGCCGCGGTCGCCGTCAGCATGATCATTGTCGTCAACGCGGTCTATTCTGCAGTCGGGTTCGCATCCGGCGCCGTTTTTCGCCAACGCCGAAGCCGTCGCCGGTCGTGACCAACAGCGTGCCCAAACCGGCCGAGCGCCGTCAGACTCCGGTCCGGCCGTCGGTACCCGCCGCGACGACGATGGCGCCACAGCCCGTCGCCGTGCGGCGCAACGATCCGATCGCCGATTTGATCGGGCCGTCGCCGCGCATCGTCGCCGTGCAGCGCGCCTTGTCGGATTATGGCTACGGCCAGATCAAGCCGTCCGGCATCCTCGACGAGGCCAACCAGCGCGGCGATCGAGAAATTCGAGCGCGAGCACAAGCCTGCCGGTCACCGGACGGGTATCCGACCGTCTCCTCGGCCGAGCTCGCCGTTCTGGTCGGCCATCCGATCGAATAGCCTCAGGCTCGCCGTGACGTTTGCGCCTTGAACCGGGTCGAGTCATATCTGCTTGGCCGTCTAGGGGCCGAACCATGCGTCTCAAATCCGCATTATGGGTCGCCGCCTATTTGCGCCGTTGTCAGGTCGAGGGCATTTCGCGCGTGGTGCGCCGGCGCGGTGCGGAGGAGGCCGGCGCGGTGTTCGTGCGGATCTGCCGGCTCGACGGCACCTCGGACTTGTTCGGGCCGGCGCCGCAAAGCGCGGTCGAGACCGGCCGCGGCGCGGATCGCTCGTTCACGCCAAGTTTCGCCGCGCAACCGGTGCCGGATGCCGACGGTCGAGGCCTATCTGGCGCGCGAGATGAAATTCGATTCCGATGTCTGGATCGTCGAGGTCGACGACCGCGACGGGCCGGAATTTTCTCGATGTCGGTGCGTTAAGACACGTCGCGGCGTCGGTCATGGGCCGCTGCGCCGGGGCGCGCCGCGCTGTCGCCGCGGCTGGCCGTGCGGGCGCGGTCGCGGCCTCGTCGTTATAAAGCAGCGGGCGATGTTGGGCGGCGCTACGCGTTTGCGGCTGCAATCGCCTGCCAGATCGCGACCATGTGCTCCGCGGCTTGCGTCGTCATCTCGTCATACAGCGTGGCGAGCGCGTGGACGCGCTCCACCGAATGGCCGATCGCCGTGTTGACGAACAGCAGAAGGCGATAGAGGACGTCGCGCGGCATGCGAGCGCCTTGGCGGCGATGACGAGCGGCTCGCCAAGTTCGTCGCGCGGCGATGCGGCGGGCCTGCGCGTGCGGAAGTTGCAGCGCTTGCGCCAGTTGCTTGGCGAATTCCTCACGGTTGCCGGCAAGCGCCGCCGTTTCGATCCGTTGCGTGACGGCCGGGTCCCGCGGCAGTCGACGCATGGCCGTCAGGAAGCGGCGCTACCACCTCGAGGTTGAGCAGGATCAGCCGCCGTTCGCCGGCGTCGGCGGCGAAAAATAGCTCGTTGAGCGTCGACCGCGACATCGGCGCGGATCGGTGCGTTCAAATCCGCGGCCGGCTGCGGCGCGCCGGCTTGGTCGATTCTCCGGCAAGCGGAGGCGGTGCGGCGGCAGGGGCCGAAATGGCGAGTTCGTTGGCCGCGGCGGCCGGACCCTTTGCCGGTGTGGGCGTTTCGACTATGGCGCCCGGTTGCAATAACCGATGGCCGCGCAATGGCTCGGCAACGGCGGGCAGATCCGCCGCCAGCCGCCGGATCACCTGTACCGGCGGCGAAAGGTGGCGCGACAGGCGCATCGCCACGGCCGTGCGTGACGTCACATCGACGGCGTCGAGGAGGCGCAGCGCAAGCTCCGTATAGTGGCGCTCCTCGTCCGGGGTATGGGTGAGCTTCTGCACATAGAGATCGGTGAGGACGCGGAGCAGCGTGGGCCGCATGTCGACGCCCGCCGGCGACGGCACCCAGAGTGAGGTTGTCGAGATTGAACAGGCTTCCGCTTTCCATCACACGTTACTCAACTGGACAAAGGGATTGATCTGAGACGCACCACGGCTTGATTTCGACCGCTAACCTAAGCTTTGCCCGTTAGCGGCCCGTTAACCTTGCATGCCGCTTAATCATGGCGATGCCGACTTCCGCGCAGCGGGGCAGAACGCCTCCTTGCCGGCGGCAAAGGAAAACGGCTGGTGGGTACGTATCATCAAGTTCCCTGATGAGGGGCGCATCGTGCGCTTCGGCCGTGACGTTGCGGATGAATCCGCGACGATCATTATTCTGCCGGTGGTCCGGATCGAGCGTTATGCCGATCCGCTCGCCGAGGAGGCCGAGCCGCATACGCATCCGCCGGCCGACAACGGCGGCCGCCGACGGGTGAGGCGCCGCTAGACGGCGTATTCGCCATGTCGCCGCGCGCCCGTTGCCGACGCGAGTTAAACCCGCCGCCGGCTGCCGCGGCGGCGCTTGGCGCGCTGGCGCTCCTCGCGATGCTTGTTCCGGGCTGCTCGAGCATCGGCGATTTCGGCCGCCTCGACGATCATCTCGTCACCGACGACATTCATGCCTGGGTCGGCGAAGAGGCTGCGGTCCGCGCCGGGCAGCCGATCTCGGCGGACAATCTCACCGACGACGAGCGCACGCTGCGCGATCTGGCGTTTCCTCTGATCGAGCCGCCCTACGACCGCATCCGCTGGGATGCCGTGGTTTACGAATATGGCGACCAAGAGAGAATTCCAGAAAGAATTGTGGGCGTTCGACCCGACCGCCTATTATCGTCATCTGCAGGGCGAACTGCTGCGTTCTACCGCGGCGCGCTACAATCAACTGATCGACGATGTCCGCAACGACATCGTGCGCGTCGAGCCGTTCTTCATGCAGGCCCGCCGCGTCGTCGATCTCGACCGGCGCCGCGCCGCGAGCATGGAACAGATTACGAGTATCACGCCGGCCGAACGCATCAATGCGCAGGCGCGGATCGGCGAGAACAGTCTGACCATCGCCTGGGTGCGCAACTCGCTCGATCAGCGCTGCGCCAGCTATCGCTTCGCGCTCGAACATCTCGCGGTCGGCGAACCCGAGATGATTGCCGCCGAAGCCGACCGGGTGCTGACGCAATTGCAGCAGACAGATCGAAGCCAACGAAGTGTTGGTCGCATTGCCGCGCGTATTGCCGGTTGCGGTCGCGGCGTAAGCAGGCCTCGCCGATAATCCTTAGGGCGCCGGCTGGACCGTGCAGGTCGCGCCGGCGAGCGCGCGGCGCGCCATCGCGCATCAGGCCCGGTTCCGGCGCCAGCGCCCGCAGCACGATCAGCCCCGAATTCGTCGGCGACTCGATGATCAGCCGGTCGGCGGCGGTGACGTCTTCTTCCTCCGGCACTTCGGCATGCTGCTCGGGCGTCATCAGATCAAGATCGATGGTGCGCCGGCCGGCGGCGCGATCGTTGATCGCGTAATAGGCGACGCTCTTGCGGGTATAGAACGTCACGGACGTATAGGCTTGGCTCACCGGCGTGGTGAGCTTGAGCGAGCCGGCGCTGAGATCGTAGCGGCACACCGCGGTCGCGAACGCCGGATCCATGAAAGGCATGACCGCATTGGCCGCGGTCGGCGGGCTGAGCTGGACCATCGTGTTGACCGGCGACAGCGGCAACAGCCGCGAATAGGCGTCCTGCGTTGCGGCCTGCGGCATCGCCAGCACGGTCGACAGATGCACGATGCCGCCGAGCAGGACGGCGCCGAGAATCCACATCAAGGCGCGGATCATGAGCAGCCCTTCCGCACGATGGCGGGCATCGGCCCTTCCTTGGTGGTCTTGTTGGCAACCCCGATCGGGGTATCGTAGAGCCGCCACACCAGCATGAATTTCTCGATGCCGCCGCTCGGCAGCCAATTGCCGGGACGCGCCAGCGGCGCCACCGTGATGGCGAAGCGGCCGTCGGCATCGCGCACGATTTCCTCGCTGGTGAAGCCGTGGCGGTCGATGGTGTTCGGCACCAGCCGGCCTTCCGGATCGTATAGGGTCACCGTCCAATAGCGCGCGGCAGGCGTCATGCCGCTGATCGAAAAGGTGCAGCGGCCGTCGAAATTATTGCCGGCATCGTCGGTGTGGGCATAGAACGCCACGCCGTCGCCGGTGCCGGTCGGCAATTCGCCGGAGCGCGCGATGATGGCGCGCGCATAGGGATCGATATCGACCGAGCCGCTTTTCGGCCACGCCGTCCAGGCGCCGATCGAGAGCGAGCCGAAGGCGACGCCGCGCGTCAGCGTCAGCCAGGTCGCGCCGAGCCCGATCGCGGCCGCGATCAGCAACGTAAAACATGAACCGAATAACAGCCGCATGCCTGATCCAAATCGAGAGCTTAAATTCAGTCGCGGCGCGGCGTTGCCGGCACGCGATCGGCCGCCGTCGCCAAGGTATTGGTGCCGGGCGTGCTGCTGTTGTCCGCGCCGCTGTCGTTGCCGTCGGCGCCCAGCGCGGCGGCCGGTTGCGCGGCGAGCGCATGATCGGCGTCATCGAGCATGCGTTCGACCGCAATCAGCGCATCGGTGCCTTTGCGCGTCAGCAAGGCCGGGTGCGGTTCCTCGGTGCCCTTGAACGAGGTATCGATCATGGCCGGCGCATGTTCAGGCACCGGCAGGCCGGGCAGGGGCTGCAGTTCCACGCCCTGGTGCGCGTATGTCATAATGTTGTGCCAGGTGATCGCCGGCAGCGTGCCGCCGGTCATGCGCTTGGTCGGCGAGAAGTCGTCATTGCCCATCCAGACCGCGCCGACGAAGTTGCCGGTGTAGCCGACGAACCAGGCGTCGCGCCAGCTGTTGGTGGTGCCGGTCTTGCCGGCGACTTTGATGCCGTCAAGCTGCGCGCGCTTGCCGGTGCCGTTTTCGACCACCGAATTCATCATCTTGATCATATCGAGCGCGACTTGCGGGCTGATCACTTGTTTCGGCTGCGGTCCGTCGCGATCGAAGCGCCATACCAATTGGCCGTTGCCGGTGCGCACTTCGAGCGCGGCATGCGGCGCCACGGCGCGGCCGAGATTGGGGAAGGTCGCATAGGCGACGGCGTGTTCGTAGACATAGACCTCGTCGGCGCCGATCGGCAGCGACGGCGTATCCGGCAGCGGCGCGTGAATGCCGAAATTGCGCGCGGTCTGCACGATCATGGCGCGGCCGAGCTTGGGATTGCCGTTGCCGAGCGCGATCGACAGCTTGACCGGAATGACGTTGACCGAATGGGTGATCGCTTCGATCAGCGTCATCGACCCGGAATAGCCGCCGGAATAATTGTGCGGACACCAATTGCCGATACAGACCGGCGAGTCGACGACGATGCTCGAGCGGCTTGAAGCCGTTCGCCAAGGCAGTCGCGTAGACGTAAGGCTTGAACGAGGAACCGGGCTGGCGCAGCGCGTCGGTGGCGCGGTTGAATTGGCTCGCGCCGTAATCGCGGCCGCCGATCATGGCGCGGATGCCGCCGTCGAGATCGGCGAACACCCCGGCGGACTGGCTGGCGCCGTAATCGTGGCCGTATTGGCGCAGCTCCGACTTCGACCTCGTGCTCGGCGTAGCGCTGCAGATTTGAATCGAGCGCGGTGCGCACCACGAAATAACGATCGGTGACGGATTTCGGGAAGGTGTCGACGAGCTTCTTCATCTCGTCGAAGGCGTAATCGAGATAGTAATTCGGCGCATCTTCCGCGGTGCGGTCGATCGGCGTCGCCGGATTGCGCCGCGCGCCATAGACCTGACCCTCGGTCATGAAACCGTTGTCGACCAGATTGTCGAGCACGACATTGGCGCGGGCGCGCGCCGCCGGCAGATTGACCAGCGGCGAGAATTTGGTCGGCGCCTTGAACATGCCGGCCAGCATCGCCGCTTCCGGCAGCGTCACGTCGCGGACGGATTTGCCGAAGTAATACTGCGCCGCGGCATCGACGCCGAACGCACCGCCGCCGAGATAGGCGCGGTCGAGATAAAGCTTGAGGATATCGTTCTTGTTCAGATGGGTTTCGAGCCACAGCGCCAGGAAGGCTTCGTTGATCTTGCGTTCGATGGTGCGCTCGTTGGACAGGAACAGATTTTTGGCGAGCTGCTGGGTCAGCGTCGACCCGCCCTGGACCACGCCGCCGGCCTGGGCATTGGTCATCAAGGCGCGGAACGTGCCCTGAAAGTCGATGCCGAAATGTTCGTAGAAATGCCGATCTTCGGTCGCCAGCACCGCCTTGATCAGATGATCGGGAAATTCCTCGAGCGGCACCGAATTCATTGTGCTTGATGCCGCGGTTGCCGATTTCGTTGCCATAGCGGTCGAGGAAGGTGACGGCGAGATCGGCCTTCTTCAGCCAATCGTCGTCGGAGGTCTGGCGGAACGCCGGCATCGCCAGTGCCGCCATCAGCACCAGGCCGCCGGTGCCCAGCGTCGCCATTTCCGACAGCGGCTCGACGATGAGCCAGCGCCGCCAGCCGGCGACATGGGCGCGGTCCATGAAGGCGGTGAAGCGCTCGTAGATTTCGCGCGTCCACTTGCCGGTCTGGAACACCGCGAAATCGATTCGCGCGTCGATATCGAGCAGGAGCCGTTTGAATCTGGGCCGCCAATCGTCGCCCGGATCGGGGAACATGTCCGTCACAACAACGCGCTCCGGGAATCGACTACAACCACGGCGAAGGCATCAATGGAGTACGCCCTTTTAACCGACCGGAAGTTTGCCGGCCAAGGGTTAGTTGGCAAAGCCTTAAATGACGATAATCGCCCGGCCAACGCAGCCGTTGGGGCAAGGTGAATGGCAATTGCGGGTAAATTTGGCATAGGGTCGGCTCCCGCGGAGAACACGATGGCAACAAAGCCGGCGAGCAATCCCGTCGCTAGCGAAGAAGTTCCGTTCTGGAAGCGTAAGTCATTGACACAAATGACGGATTCGGAGTGGGAAAGCCTGTGCGACGGCTGCGGCAAATGCTGCCTGAACAAGCTCGAGGAAGAGGAGACCGACCGGACCTTTTACACCGATGTCGGCTGCCGGCTGCTCGACGGCGAGACCTGCCGCTGCCGCGACTACGAAAACCGCCAGCAACAGGTCAGCGATTGCGTGCGGCTCACCCCGCGCAACCTCAAGACCATCACCTGGCTGCCGCCGTCCTGCGGCTACGTGCTGGTGTCGCAAGGCCGCGACCTCTACTGGTGGCACCCGCTGATCTCCGGCGATCCGGAAACGGTACACACCGCGGGTGTTTCGGTACGCGGCCGGGTGGGGGCCTCCGAAGTCGATGTTCCGGACGAGGACCTCGAAGACTACATCGTCAATTGGCCGCTGAAGCTGCCGAAAGCGGCGCGGCAGAGACGTTAGCCTCCGCAGCAGCCCTGATCTGCGCAACGGGATGTTGCAATGCTGCCCCGAGCCGGCCAATTGGTGCCGGCCTAATTGAAAACCCGACATGACTGAAATCGCCCCTCCGGTTGCGGATCGCGTCGTTCCCGAGTGTGCCGGAGCCCTTCCGGCGCCCGCACGCACGCATGCCCCGACAGCCGCAGCGGCGGCGCCACACGACGTTCCGTCCCGCTCGCTCGACCGTGCCACGATTCGCGCCATCGTCGCCGGCATCATGCTGGCGATGTTCCTCTCCGCGCTGGAACAGACCATCGTCGCACCGGCGTTGCCGGCGATCGGCGCCAGCCTGGGCGGGATCGACGATCTGTCCTGGGTGGTGACCGCCTATCTCCTTGCCGCGACCGCAACCACGCCGCTGTTCGGCAAGCTGTCCGACATTTACGGCCGGCGCCGGGTGCTGCTGCTGGCGATTTCGATCTTCGTCGTCGGCTCGGTCTGCTTGCGCGCTGGCGCCGACGATCTGGATGCTGGTTCTGGCGCGCGGGCTGCAGGGCATCGGCGGCGGCGGGCTGTTGCCGATCGCGCAGACCATCATCGCCGACATGCTGTCGCCGCGGGAGCGCCCGATCGTGCAGGGCCGCACCTCGATCATGTTCATGATCGCCAGCATCCTCGGTCCGGTGCTCGGCGGATTGCTGACCGATCACCTGCACTGGTCGTTCATCTTCTGGATCAACCTGCCGCTCGGCGCGCTGGCTCTGATCATGACCGAGCGGGCGCTGCGCCGCCTGCCGCGCAACGACCGGCCGCATCAGCTCGACGTGCTCGGCGCGGCGCTGATGGTCGGCGCCGCGATCGTGCTGATGCTGGCGCTGGCCTGGGGCGGTACGCATTATCCCTGGTCGTCGTGGCGGATCCTGTCGCTGTTGGCCTGTTCGTTCGTGCTCTGGGTGCTGTTCGTGTTGCGGCTGCTCACCGCGCGCGAGCCGTTCATCCCGCTTTCGATCCTGCATAGCCGCGTCACCGCTTCGATCACCTGCGCGGCGTTTTTCTCGGTCGGCACCATCATCGGGGTGACGATCTATACGCCGCTTTATTGCCAGACGGTGCTCGGCATTTCGGCGAGCCAGTCCGGCTTCGCGCTGATCGGCTTTATGGTCGGTTCCGTATTCGGTGCGCAGACCACGTCGCGGCTGATGGTGCGCATCAAACATTACCTGCGTTTGCCGATGTTCGGCCTGCTGATTGCGATCGGAGCGCTTGCCGTTCTTGCTATCGACCCCGCGGGGCTCTCGCTCATCCAAGTGGTGGGTCTGTTGTCCGCGGTCGGCTTCGGGCTCGGTCCGATGTATCCGGTCAGCACTATCGTCATGCAGAATGGCGTGCTGCCGCATCAGCTTGGCACCGCGACCGGCGCGCTGAATTTCTTCCGTACGCTCGGCGGCGCCATCATCGTCGCCGCGTTCGGCGCCATCGTGCTCGGCGGCGGCACCGAGGGCTCCGGCGTCATGACGCTGGAGAAACTGGCGCTCAATCACGGCGACATGGTGCCGGCCTTTCACTGGGTCTTTATCACCGCGGCGGTCTTTATCGGCATTTCGTTGCTATGCCTGCTGGCGGTCGAAGAGCGGCCGCTGCATGGGCCGGTGCGGCTCGTCGAAGCCTCCGAATAGTCCCTTCGCATGGCTGATGCGCCCGATGGCCGCTTGCTTGCCGGCAGAGGGGGGCGCAAAGCTTGGCGCCGGAGGGGGCCCGTCGATCGTGTCGGTTACAGCATCAACCAATAATACCGCCGTCGAAGAGGCCGCGCCGCGAAGCCGGGCAAATGCGGGTGTCGCGATCGATGCCGCCGCGCCGCCGGCCGAAAAACAACTCGGCAAACGCGAAGTGCTCACCATCATCAGCGGTCTGGCGCTGGCGATGTTTTTGTCCGCGCTCAATCAGACCATTGTGGCGACGGCGCTCCCGACCATCGGCCGCGCCTTCGACGATTTCGAGAATCTGTCCTGGGTGGTGATCGCCTATCTGTTGACCGCGACCGTGGTGGCGCCGCTCTACGGCAAGCTCAGCGATATTTACGGCCGGCGCGGCATGATGCTGGTGGCGCTCGGCCTGTTCATGGCCGGCTCCGCGGCTTCGGCGGCGGCACCGAGCATGATCATGCTGATCCTCGCCCGCGGCCTGCAAGGCATCGGCGGCGGCGGCATCGTGCCGCTGGCGCAATCGATCATCGCCGACGCGGTGCCGCCGCGCGAACGCGGCTATTACCAGGCCTATACCGGCTCGATCTGGATTCTGGCCGGCGCCGGCGGACCGGTGCTTGGCGGCGTCATCGCCGAGCATCTGCATTGGTCGCTGATCTTCTGGCTGAATTTACCGCTCGCCTTTGTCGCAGCGCTGTTGTCGCATCGGCAGTTGAAACTGCTTCCGGTTCACGAGCGCGCCCACAAGATCGACCTGGTCGGCGCCGCCTTGATGATGCTGGCGGCGATCGCGCTGCTGTTGGCGCTGACCTGGGGTGGCACGCGTTATCCGTGGCTGTCGCAACAGATCGGGTTCCTGACCATCGCTGCGGCGGCACTGTCGGCGCTGTTCATCTGGTGGGTGCTGCACACGCCCGAGCCGTTTTTGCCGATCGCGGTCTTGACCAATCCGGTGATGCGGGTCGGCTCGCTGACATCGTCCTGTTCGCAAGGCGTCTCGATCGGGCTGACCATTTTCGTGCCGCTCTATTACGAACTGGTGCACGGATTATCGGCGAGCGATTCCGGCCTGGCGCTGATTCCGATCGCGATGATGACCACGCCGGGTTCGTTCATGGCGAGCCGCGCCATGCTCCACACCAGGCATTATAAGCGGGTTCCGATCGTACTTTTGATCTTCGCCGCGGCGGCGGTCGGCGCGCTGGCGTTCGACCCGCTTATGCCGCTCTGGGGTGTCGTCGTGGTGATGTGTTTCCTCGGCCTCGGCGCCGGCAGTTCCTATCCGACCGTCACGGTGTCGATTCAGAACGCGGTGGCGCACCAGCAAGTCGGCATCGCCATGGGAACGATGAATTTCTTTCGCGCGCTGGCCAGCGCCTTCGTGGTCGCCTTGATGGGCGCCATCATGCTGGCCGGGCTTGGCGTCGCGCCGCAGCGCGGGGCGGCGACCGCGACCGCCGCCGCTGCGGTGGTCGGCGCTACACCCGAACAGTTGCTCCGCACTTTCAGTTTTATCTTTGCGGTGGCGGCGGGCTTCCTGGTGATCGGCGTCGTCGCCTTGATCGCCATGGAGGAGCGGCCGTTGCGCGGCACCGTGCTGGCTTCTCCCAGCCGCGAAACCGCGGCGAAGACTGCCGAGTAGCGCCGCCGGCGGCAACCGCATAAGCTTCCCCAAAATGAAAAGGGGAGGAATTCATGTCTCGCGCTTCGATCGCGGCTATGGCCGCCACGCTTGTATTCGCAGCAGTCACGGCGCATGCCGGCACCATCATCGACGACTGGGCCAACGCCAAGCTCCCGCCGCCGCCGCAGCTCAAGCCGGTGACGCTCGTGCCGAAAGAGACCGCGCTCCTGGTGATGGATTTCACGGTGCAGACCTGCACGCCGGAGAAGCGCAAGCGCTGTGCCGAACTCGGTGCCGAAAGTGAAAGCATTGGTCGAGGCGGCGCGGGCCAAGGGCGCGCTCATCATCTACAGCGTCGCGTTGCCGGGTTCGGTGCCGGGCGATGTGCTCAAGGAATTAACGCCGGCGGCCGGCGAACAAGTGCTGCCGCCGCTTGGCCCCGACAAATTCATCAACAGCGATCTGGAAAAGACGCTGCACGACAAGGGCATCAGCACCGTGGTGGCGATGGGCACGCAGGCGCAGACCTCGGTGCTGCATACCGGCGGCGAGGCGGCGCTGCGCGGCTTCAAAGTGGTGGTGCCGGTCGATGCAATGTCGTCGGACGATCTGTTTCCCGAACTCTACACCGCCTGGCATCTCGCCACCGCGTCGCGCATCAGCAATCAGGTGACGCTGACGCGGCTCGATATGGTGGGGTTTTAGTTTTCGTTGAATTCAGCTTGGCTTTCGCGGCGGTGCCGGGCTTACTCTCAGGCTCGGCCGGCTGTGAAAGTCCGAGCTTAACGGCACATGGCGTTAAGTTAGATTCGTCATTACGGCACCTTGTTGAAGACAAACAGCGCGCCGAATCCGCCGCAGTCGCGAACGTATCGCGCCACCAGCCCGTGGCGCTGGCAAACGATATCCCTGAATTTCTCGAACGCCTCCGCGACGCCCGGGATCTGGAAATATTCGTCGACATAGACGAACGCGCGATCGGTAACAAAATCTTCGAGAAATCCGAAACACGTCGCATAGGACGCCGCCATGCTGCAGTCCAAAAACGCAAACCCGGCGCGGCGGTTTTCGGCTTTCAGGCGCTGCTTCAGCGCATCGGTCAGCGTATTGGCAAAGTATCCTTTGGTAATCTCGATCTGATCGAACGCGATGCCGTGCCGGCGGAGGCGGCGTAGCGACTTTTCAAAGAACGCTTTTCCAAGGTTTTTGTAAACTTGGAAATAGGCCTGTTCTTCGCCTTCGCCCTCATATTCGCCGAACGCATCGAAAGTAAAAAACTTCATGTTCGGGTCGATGTCGCGATACAAATGGAGCGCGCTGAGGAAGTTCCGGAGCGTGTTGAATCCCGAGCTGCCGAATTCGAAATAATCGCCGTCCGGGAATTGACCGGCGACGGTCAGCGCGATTTCGCCCCAATACTTGTAGGCATGGTAGCTGCCGACCGCACGACGCAGTTTGCGCGGTATATAGCGTGTGGTCCGAAGTTGGCCCGGCGCGGTGTACAGCGTCGAATCCACCAGCCCACGGACGAGGGCCTTCATCGGCACGTATTCGTGACCCATTCTTGCGTCCTCGTTGCCGCCTCGACCCGCGATTGCACCTTAGGATCGGTCGCCGGGAGCGGCAAGCGCCGGTACGGCGTCATACGTTCTTTCCCCGTCAGAGCGCACGCTGGATGCTGGCACGGAACTCATTGCGGTAAGGGAACGCATCCATCAAATGCGGCGCTGCTTCCTTGAGCACGCGATTGAACGACGGGCGTTTCATCAGGCGCAAGAGATAGGCAGTGGCGTTATTCGGCAACGGCGTCACCATGTCGGCGTAGAACAGTGCCGGGGCCGCGGCGCAGTCGGCGATGGTGAAAGTTCCGCCGCGTGCCCAGGTTTTGCCGGCGATCTGTTCTTCGATCATGTCGTAGGCCGTTGCCGGGGTCTTGCTGCCGGCTCAACTCCTTCTGCTCGGCGAAGTGGCGTTTGGGTTCTGCAGCCGCCTCAAGGCCCAAGCGGCGAGCCAAGAGCGCGTGCCGTGTCTGCGAGCCATGCGCGATACCGAGCAAGCGGCGTGAGGCCGGTGAGGCCGCCGCAGCCGCCGGCCAGTTTCGGGCCGGTCGACCAGCTCACCACGCCGATGATGGCGACGCTGCCGTTCGTGTCGCGAAACGCCGGCGCGCCGGAATCGCCGGTGCAGGCGCCGAGGCCCGCGGCTTCGCCTTTGGTCGCCGGATCGAACAGCCGGATTTGCAGCGGGCCCGGTTGGCCGGTCACGGCAAGGCTCGCGGCGCGGGCGACGCCGTCGAGGCGATCGGCGCCGCGCACCGTGACGCCGTAGCCGATGACCGTCAGCGCATCGCCGACCGCGACACTGGCGGTCTCGTCCGCGATCTTGGCCGCCGGGATGCTGGCCGGCAGCGGTTCCTTCAGCTTCAGCAGCGCGACGTCCGCGGTGGCGAGGTGCGCGAACAGCCGCTTGAGATCGAATTGCGGATCGCGCTCGATCCGCGCGATGTCCTTGAGTACCAGCGTTTCGCCGGGCTTGCTGCCCAAGAGCTTGTAGTCGGCGCCGGGCTGCACGCAATGCGCCGCCGTCAGCAGCAGGTCGCGCGCTACCGCGGTCGCGGTGCAGACGGTTCCGTAGGAACCGAGAATGGTCACGACCGATTTCCCCGGGCCGTCGGTCACCCGCGGCGCATTGCCGACTATTGCCGAAGCTGGTGCCGCAGCGACAATCAGGGAACCGGTCAGGATCGCGTTGCGGCCGAGCGATCGCAGGGCCAGTTTCACGCGTGTCATCGCTAGTCTCATCTGCCGCGCCATCCGTTCAGGCGCGGTTCACGCCGGGATACCTAGAACAAAGCATGATTTTCCAGCCCCGATTCGTTATGGCCGCTGCACTGGCCGTTACGCTCGCTTTTGCGGTCGCGGCGACGCCGGCGCAAGTACGCGCCGACGAGCCCGATCATACCGGCTCCATCGAACCCGCACGTGCCTGTTTGAACCAGAAGGAACGCCGCGCCGAGGCCGATTCCGGCAAGCTGGTCCGGCTTGAGGCCGCGATGCGTACCGCCCACACCCGGATGGCGGGCACCGTGGTACGCGCGCGGCTATGCCACGGCGCCGGCGGGCTGGTCTATGTGCTGACAGTGCTCGCCCATGATGGCAAGGTGGCTCGGATAGAGGTCGACGCCGTGAAAGGTACGCTGATCGGCGGCCTCTGAGCGTTCGGCGGAGCATATTTTGCGGCTTCTGGTAGTCGAAGACGATCCCGATCTTAATCGGCAGTTGGCGACGGCATTGACCGACGCCGGCTACGTCGTCGATCGTGCTTTCGACGGCGAGGAAGGGCATTACCTCGGCGAGAGCGAGCCCTACGATGCCGTGATCCTCGATATCGGTCTGCCCAAAATGGACGGCATTTCGGTGCTGGAAGCCTGGCGCCGCACCGGGCGCGCCATGCCGGTCCTGATCCTGACCGCGCGCGACCGCTGGAGCGACAAGGTCCAGGGCTTCGACGCCGGCGCCGACGATTACGTCGCCAAGCCGTTCCATCTCGAGGAAGTGCTGGCGCGGGTGCGGGCGCTGCTGCGCCGCTCCGCCGGCCACGCCAAGAGCGAATTCACCTGCGGCCCGGTGCGGCTCGATACCCGTACCGGCCGCGTCGCCGTCGACGGCAATCCGGTGAAGCTCACTTCGCACGAATACCGGCTGCTGTCCTATCTGATGCATCACACCGGCCGCGTGGTGTCGCGCACCGAACTGGTCGAGCATCTTGTACGATCAGGACTTCGACCGCGACTCCAACACCATCGAAGTCTTCGTCGGCCGCATCCGCAAGAAGCTCGGCGTCGATGTCATCCAGACGGTGCGCGGGCTCGGTTATCTGCTCACCCCGCCCGATGCGCGCTAATTCGCTCGCGCTGCGGCTGTTTCTCTGGGCCACCGGCTGGACCGTGGTCATTCTCATCGTCACCGGCGTGGCACTGTCGACGCTCTATCGTCACGCGGTCGAGCGCTCGTTCGACCGCCGCCTCGACGTCTATCTGCGCACGCTGGTGGCCGATGTCGCGTCGCCGGAAGAGGGCGCCGACAAATATCCGCAGTCGATCGGCGAGCCGTTGTTCGAATTGCCGCTGTCGGGCTGGTATTGGCAGGTGACGCGGCTCGATGCCAAGAAGCCGGAAGTGCATTCCTCGCGTTCGCTGTGGGACGCCAACCTGCCGCGGCTGCCGGACGACAAGGCGGCGGTCGCCGGCGAATTCCGCCAGGGCTATGCGCACGGGCCGGAAGATCAGGACTTGCGCATGGTCGAGCGCAATATCGACCTCGGCAATGACGGCCGTTATCTGATCGCGGTGGCGGGCGACGCTTCCGAGATCGACGACGAGACCGGCAGCTTCGATCGCGCCATCGGGCTGACCTTCATGGCGCTGACAGTGGCGCTGTTGCTGACCACGGCGTTGCAGGTGCGGTTCGGGCTGGCGCCGCTGGCCCGCATTTCGCAAAGCCTCGCCGCGATCCGCTCCGGCCGCGCCGAACGGCTCGAGGGCACATTCCCGGTCGAGATCGCGCCGCTGGCGCGGGAGACCAATGCGCTGATCGAGTCCAATCGCGAGATCGTCGAGCGCGCCCGCACCCATGTCGGCAATCTGGCGCATGCGCTGAAGACACCGCTCTCGGTGCTGGTCAACGAAGCCGCGGCCCGCGGCAACGATCCGTTGGCGCATAAGGTGCTGGAGCAGACCGACATCATGCGCGACCAGGTGGCCCGCCAGCTCGAGCGCGCGCGGCTTGCCGCGCGCTCCACCGTGGTCGGCACGCTGACGGATGTGCCTCCGGTCGTCACCGCGCTCGCCCGCACCATGGAGAAGCTGCATCGCGCCCGCGATATCGCCATTGCCGTCGACGCGCCGCAGCACGCCCATTTTCGCGGCGAGCAACAGGACCTCGAGGAGATGATCGGCAATCTGGTCGACAATGGCTGCAAATGGGCACTGTCGCGGGTCGCGATCGAGGTCTTGGCCGAGCAATCCGCTGCCGACGCCACCAAGCCGGTGGTGCGCATCATTGTCGACGACGATGGACCGGGCTTATCGCCGGAGGAGCGCGAGCGCGTCGCTGAGCGCGGTCATCGGCTCGATGAGACCAAGCCCGGCTCCGGCCTCGGGCTGTCGATCGTGGTCGAGCTTGCCGGCCTCTATGGCGGCGTCCTCACGCTCAGCACTGCGCCGATCGGCGGCTTGCGTGCCGAATTGGCCTTGCCGGGGGGATGACGTTCCCGCATTTCGCATCGCTTCATCAGCGCCACGCTTCTATAATGGCGTCCAACGAAAATGGGGAAACAAGCGCGCGATTTTCGCGCGTAGGGGAGGGTGCCGATGCCGCGATCCGTGAAATTATCCCGCCGTCGCGTGCTGGCGTCCGCAGGCGCGGCGTCCGTATTGCTCGGGACACCCTTCGTTGCCCGCGCGCAGCAGGCGCAGTGGACCTATAAATTCGCCAATAATCTTCCCGACAGCCATCCGATGAACGTGCGCGCCCGCGAAATGGCGGCGGCGATCAAACAGGAAACCGGCGGCCGTTTCGATCTGCAGATTTTTCCGTCGAGCCAGCTCGGCTCCGACACCGACACGCTCAGCCAGTTGCGCGCCGGCGGCGTCGAATTTTTCATGCTGTCGGGGTTGATCCTGGCGACGCTGGTGCCGGCGGCGTCGATCAACGGCATGGGCTTCGCCTTTCCCGATTACGACACCGTGTGGAAAGCGATGGACGGCGATCTCGGCGGCTATATCCGGGCGCAGATCGCCAAGGCCAATCTCGTCGCCATGGACAAGATCTGGGACAACGGCTTTCGCCAGACCACGACGTCGACCAAGCCGGTGGCGACGCCCGAGGACTTTCGCGGCATGAAATTGCGGGTGCCGCCGTCGCCGCTCTGGACCTCGATGTTCAAGGCGTTCGACGCCGCACCGGCCTCGATCAATTTCAACGAGGTCTATTCGGCGCTGCAGACCAAGATCGTCGACGGCGAGGAGAATCCGCTGGCGATTATCGCCACCGCGAAACTCTACGAAGTGCAGAAATACTGTTCGCTGACCAATCACATGTGGGACGGCTTCTGGTGTCTGGCGAACCGGCAGGCATGGGAAGCGTTGCCCGATGATGTCCGGGCGACCATTGCCAAGAACGTCAATGCCGCCGCGGCCAAAGAGCGTGACGATGTCGCCAAACTGAATGCGACACTGCGGCAGGATTTGGCGAACAAAGGCTTGCAATTCAACCAGCCGGACCCGGCGCCGTTTCGAGACAAGCTTCGCTCGGCCGGTTTCTATACGCAGTGGAAAGATAAATATGGCGCCGAAGCCTGGGCCATACTTGAGAAGGCGGTAGGCCAGCTCGCGTGACCTTGCGTCCAGCTTCGGATTCCCATGCCGCTCATTCCCGCGAAAGCGGGAATCCCGCTGGGTCCCCGCTTTCGCGGGGACGAGCGGATGTGGATCGCGAGCCGGACCGTCGTTTGTTTGTCGCCGCAATCGAATCTTCGCTTGGTTTTCTGGTCGAGATCATAGCAGCGGTTCTGGTGGCTGCCGAAATCGCAATCCTGTTCGGCGGTGTGGTCGCGCGTTACGGCTTCGATCATCCGCTCGTCTGGTCCGACGAACTGGCTTCGATGCTCTTTTTATGGCTGGCGATGCTCGGCGCGGTCATTGCCTTCCGCCGTGACGAGCATATGCGGATGACGGCCGGCGTCGCCATGCTGCCGGCGCCGTGCCGCGCGATCTTCGATGCCTTTGCGACCGGTGCCGCGCTGGCCTTTCTGCTGCTGCTGTTACGGCCGGCGTTCAATTTCGCCGTCGACGATCTTGCGATCACCACGCCGGCCTTGGAAATCACCGATGCGTGGCGTGCCGCGGCACTTCCTGCGGGTGTGGCCTTGATGATCGTCTTTGCGGTGTTGCGGCTTGCCAAGGCCGATGCGCTGTGGCCGCTGTTATTGTCGTTGGGTGCGGTCGCGGTGCTTGTCGCCGCGTTCTGGCTGGCCGCACCGCTATTCCGCCAGATCGGCAATTTCAACCTGCTGATATTTTTTGTCGGCGTCGTTGCGGCCGCGGTCTTTGCCGGAGTGCCGATCGCTTTCGCATTCGGCCTCGCCGTGTTCGGTTATCTCGCTCTGGCGACGCATACGCCGCTCGTGGTGCTGGTCGGCCGCATGGATGAAGGCATGAGCCATCTCATCCTGCTGGCGGTGCCGCTGTTCGTGTTTCTCGGCCTCCTCATCGAGATGACCGGCATGGCGCGCGCCATGGTCGCGTTCCTGGCAAGCCTGCTGGGCCATGTCCGCGGCGGCCTGCATTATGTGTTGGTCGCGGCGATGTACCTCGTATCGGGAATCTCCGGTGCGAAGGCCGCCGACATGGCCGCGGTGGCGCCGGTGCTGTTTCCTGAAATGAAGGCCCGCGGCGCCAGACCGGGCGATCTGGTCGCGCTGTTGGCGGCGACCGGCGCTCAAACCGAGACTATCCCGCCGAGCCTGGTGCTGATCACTATCGGCTCCGTGACCGGCGTTTCGATCGCGGCGCTGTTCACCGGCGGACTTTTGCCCGGAGTCGTGCTCGCCGTTTTGCTCTGCGGCGTGGTGCGCTGGCGCTATCGGCATGAGGATCACGTTGGGGTCCCGCGCGCAGCCGCTCGCGAGATCGGCCGCAGCTTTGTCATTGCCCTGCCGGCGCTGGCGCTGCCGTTTTTGATCCGCGCCGCCGTGGTCGAAGGCGTTGCCACCGCGACCGAGGTTTCGACCATCGGCATCGCTTATGCGGCAATCGCCGGTCTCGTCATTTACCGCTGTTTCGATTGGCGGGCGCTGCGCCCGATGCTGGTCGCGACCGCGAGCCTGTCGGGCGCGATCCTGCTGATCATCGGGGCCGCGACAGCCATGGCCTGGGGGCTCACACAATCCGGCTTCTCGCGCAGTCTCGCCGCGGCGATGACCGGCCTGCCGGGCGGCGCGGCGACCTTCATGGCCGCCTCGATCGCGGCCTTCGTCGTTCTCGGTTCGGTGCTGGAAGGCATTCCGGCCATCGTGCTGTTCGGGCCGCTGCTGTTTCCGATCGCCCGGACCGTCGGCATTCATGAAGTCCACTACGCGATGGTCGTGATCCTGGCGATGGGCATCGGCCTGTTCGCGCCGCCGTTCGGCGTCGGCTATTACGCCGCCTGCGCCATCGGCCGCGTCGACCCGGCCGAAGGCATGCGGCCGATCTGGGGCTACATGATTGCGCTGGTCATCGGCACGATCGTTGTCGCCGCGGTACCGTGGATTTCGACCGGGTTTTTGAACTGAATTAATCCAGCGTCACATGCGCCGAGGTGATCACGTTCTTCCAGCGCGCGGTCTCCTCGCGGAAATAAGTCACCGTCTCCGGCAGGCTGCCGCCGACCGGCTCGGCAGAGAGATCGACAAGGCGTTTTAGAATTTCGGGATCGCGCAGCGCTTCGTTGATGCCGGCATTGACCTTCTCGGCAACCGCGCCGGGCGTATGCGCCGGTCCGACGAAGGCGTACCAGGCCGCCGCTTCGAAGCCCGGCAGAGTTTCGGCGATGGTCGGCGTGCCGGGCAGGCTCGCCATGCGCTTCGGTGCGGCGATAGCGATCAGTTTCAGCTTGCCGGCTTTGACCAGCGGCAGCGACACGCCGAGATTGTCGAACATGCAGTCGACGCTGCCGGCGACCAGATCGTTGAGCGCCGGCGCCGACCCGCGATAGGGCACATTCTGCAGCTTCACATGCGCCATCATCTGGAAAAGCTCGGAGGTCAGATGCGAGGTGGTGCCGTTGCCCTGGGTGGCGTCGGTCACCTTACCGGGATTGGCCAGCGCATAGGCGACGAACTCCTGTACCGTATTGGCAGCGATCTTGTCGGGGTTGACGACCAGTGCGTTCGGCACCCGGCTCATGATGGCCATCGGGACGAAGTCCCGCGCATCGTAGTCGAGATGCGGATAGAGATTTTGGTTGATGACCAAAGGCGGCGGCGGCGATGCCAACAGCGTGTAGCCGTCGGGGTCGGACTTGGCGACGAATTCGGCCCCGATATTGCCGCCGGCGCCGGCGCGATCGTCGACGATCACCGCCTGGCCCCATTTGCGCGATAGCCAATCGGCGAAGATGCGCGGCATCACGTCGGCGGTGCCGCCGGCGGGAAACGGCACGACGACTTTCACGGTCCGCGTCGGATAATCCTGCGCAGCCGCCGGCGCGGCGAGTGGGCCGACTATCAGCAGCGTCGCTGCGATCAAAGATCCGGCGCGGTGGCGACGGGTATTTTCCTTGGGCATTTATTTTCTCGTTATGCGGCCGTGACGGCAGGCCGGCGAATTTAGCTAAAGCAGTGTGGACCCGCCAGCCGGCACAACGCCGCGTCGCGGATTGGCCGCGGCCGCGGCCGCGCAGTGACAGAGTTTTGCCCCAATAAGGTTCTTTGGTCGCGCGCGGTTTGTTTGGGGTTGGGATGCCGGCGAAACGAATAATTGCAGTGGTGTTGATCGGCTTGAGCGCGGCTGCCTGTTCGGCCAATTCCGGGCCGAAGGAAGTCGGCGGTACCGCCGCGGGCGCGGTCGCCGGCGGTCTGATCGGTAATGCCGTCGGTGGCAGTGCCGGCAACCGGCTTGCCGGCACTTTGGTGGGCGCGGCGATCGGCGGTTTTATCGGTAACCGGATCGGCGCATCGCTGGATGACGAGGATCAGCGCCGCGCCTATGACGCCCAAATGCAGGCGCTCGATGCCGGTCCGTCGGGCGCGCCGGTCGCCTGGCGCAATCCGACATCGGGGCGTTACGGAAACGTGGTTCCCGGGCCCGCCTATCAGACCAACGGGGCCACCTGCCGGAGCTACACTTATACGATCTATATCGATGCGACGCCGCAGGTCGGACGCGGCACCGCGTGCCGCAATCCGGACGGCAGTTGGACCACAATCAACTGATCCGGTTGCAACCAACTGGCGTGCCGTTCATCAGCAGCGGACGGCGCAGTCCTTGCACCGGCGCGGCGAGTTTGATCTTCTGCAACCGGGGCGCTGGAGCGGCTTCTTCAATACAATTCGGGAGAATCTGAAAATGCGTATGGCGCATTTGGCACTGGCAGCAGCTTTGCTGGCCGGCGTATCCGTCACCGTGGCCGGTTGCGGCAAGGGCCCGCAGGGCGATGCCGGTCCCGCCGGCCCGCAGGGCCCCAAGGGCGATGCCGGACCGGTCGGTCCGGCTGGTCCGCCGGGGCCGCAAGGGACGGCCGGTCCGGTTGGTCCGGCCGGTCCGCCAAGTCCCAGCGTGCGGGTGGTCAAGTCGGACTGCCTGTCCGGATGCACCGTGCAATGCAAAGACAGCGAAGTGCTGGTCACGGCCTATTGCGGCCCGACCCGCAATGCGGCCCAGTTACTGGGTGAAAGAGGCGCCTCATGTGGGCCAGAGGCCAGCCCGGGAAATGCGCCGCTGGTCGCAGTCTGCGTCGGTTCACCCTGATAAAATCGCGCTTTTTTCGACATCGGGATCGCCCCCGCGGTCGATCTTGCGAGTTTGATTTTGGCGGCGGCGCGTCGCGACGCCGTTGGCGTAACCCCTTCTTAAGCGCACGCCGGGTAAGACCTTGACGGTAGGTTTTAGGACGGCGGTCTCTTTCAATGACGAGCGATGGTCAGGCCATCGAACGGCTGCGGGAATACCTCCGGACATTGACGCCGGCGGCGCGGTCGATGCTCGTCCAGGAGCTCGAACGCAGCATGGCGCGCGGCGAGGAGACGGCCGGCAACGAGCTGATCCTCCAGGAACTGCGCCGCACCTTGCGTGCCGATGCCCAGCCGGCGCCCCGCATGGGCGACGCCGATCGGCTGTTCTTCTCTCCGCTCGAACCCTTCCTGGTCGACGCTCGGGCCGATCACAAACGGGTCGGACGGATCGCCCGCGTGTCGCTCGACCCGATCTGGGCCTGGCTGGCGCGCGATCTCATACCCGCCGAAGCCAAGGCGCTCGGCGAAGATATTGCCCGTGCGCTCGCCGCCGGCGATCGCAGTAAAGCCGATCAGGTGGTTCACGCCCTGCAAGAGCGCGCGGTGGTGCGGATGCGCGAAACGATCGCCGCGGCCTCGCTCGACGACAAGGCGCGGCGGCGGCTTGGCGTCCACACCGGAACGCCACGCGCGGTGGAAGACCTCAGCGCGATCGTTTCCATCCTGTCGCTGCGCGACATGCTGACCGATCTGGCGCGGCGGCTGCCCGGCCATATCCGGGTTTTCGATCGCGAGCAGATCGACTCGATCAAGACCCAGATCGATGCCGCGGCATCGCAATGCGGTTCCGACAACGGCACAAAGAAAGCCGACGTATATCTCTACGGCCTGATTTTGGTGATGAACCGGCTGGCGGCGCCGTGGCAGCTTCTCCGCATCGGCGTTCGGGCCGCCGACAGCGATGAAACCGTTCGTATCGGTGAGACGCCGTATGCGATGGCCGTCACGCTGGTGCTGAGCGAAATGCAATGCATGGTCAGCGAATTGCGTGCCGAACTGAAATCCGGGCGGCCGATCGTGTCGATGCTCAAGAGCATTCACGATGCCGCGCGCGGCTTGCGTTCCGAAATCGATCTTTCGGTCGACTCGCCTTGGGCCCGGCAATTGGCAGCGATGCGGGCCGACGTGTCCGCGCTGCTCAAGGCCGAGATCGAAACCACGCCGGGCTGCGTGCGGCGCATCTTGCGGCCGCGCCCGGCGAAGGAAATCGCGCCGGGTTCGCTGCTCGACTCGTTCGATGTCGCCGAGGCCGAGAACAGGGTCGAATTCGTCTGCGCCTGCCGGAACTACGCCAGCGAGCTTGCCGTCAATGAAGTAACGACGCGGGCCCATTCGGAACTGACGCTTTATCTCGAAACCGGCACCAAGGTGCTGCTCGATTCGCTGCGGCATGCCGGCGACGCCGACCGGCCGTTCCGCCAATCGCAAGTGGAAGCGGCCATTCGCCTGTGCCGCAGCGTTTTCGGCACCGAATATGCCGGGCTTCTCGCCAAGGCTGCCGAAGTCGCCATCCAGACCGCGGCAAGCGAACGAAAGCGGGCATAACGTCGGCCAAATGCTGCGGCGTGCTCGGTTTTGCTGCAGCGCGCAATTGCCGCGCGCGGCGTTCCCATTGCAGCCGCATTCCGACCGTGATTATACCCGCTGCACGACAGTTCACAGACGCTTTGCCTCATGACGCTTTGGATCATTTTTGCCGTGATGACCGCTGCGGCGGTTTTCGTCGTGCTTTGGCCGCTCGGGCGCAAGCCTCATGCGGTCGAGGGCGGCAGCGATCGGCGCGTCTATCAGGACCAGTTGCAGGAAATCGACCGCGACCGCGCCGCCGGGATGATCGGCGAGGCGGAAGCGGAATCCGCACGGATCGAGATATCGCGACGTCTGCTCGCCGCTGCAGCCGAGGAAGCAGCGCGGGCGCCCGAAGCGGCCCAAGCACAGCGTTATCGCCATGTCGCGGCGCTGACGGCGATCGTGGTGATCCCGGCCGTCGCGCTCGGCTTTTATTTGTTCCTCGGCTCGCCCGATGTGCCGGGCCAGCCGGTATTCGCGCGGGCGAACGGACCGCAGACCGGTCAATCGATCGCAAACCTCATCAGCCAGGTCGAGGATCATCTGGCGCGCGATCCCAATGACGGCGCCGGCTGGGAAGTGATCGCGCCGGTTTATCTGCGCATCGGCCGGTTCGACGACGCCGTGCTGGCGCGGCGGAAGGCGATTTTGCTCAACGGCGACACGCCGGCGCGCGAAGCCGATCTCGGCGAGGCATTGGTCGGTGCCGCCAACGGCGTCGTAACCGATGAGGCCAAACATGCCTTTACGCTGGCCGCTGCCGATCCAGACCAGATCAAGGCGCGTTATTTTCTGGGGTTAGCCGACGAACAGGACGGCAATCGCGACGCCGCTGCCGCAAAATGGAAGGCGATGCTGGACCGCGCGCCGCCCAATGCGCCGTGGGCGAGTTTCGTACGCACGGCTTTGGCGCGGGTGACCGGTGCGCCGGTTTCTGGTCCAGCCACGGCGAGCGGACCGAGCCCGGGCGATGTCGCGGCGGCGGACACCATGGACCCGGCGCAGCGCGACGAGATGATCCGTGGCATGGTGCAGCGGCTCGCCGACCGGCTGCACGGCGACGGCAGCGACGTCGAGGGCTGGTTGCGGCTGGTCCGCGCCTATACCGTGCTCGGCGACCGTGACAAGGCCAGGGATGCCGCCGCCGACGCCAAGCGTGCGCTGGCGGTCAATCCGGACGCCGTCAAACAGATCGACGATCTCGTCAAAGGACTCGGGCTGGAAGGCTGATGAAATTGGTCACGAGGCATAACCACCGTCCGCTCATTCCCGCGAAAGCGGGAATCCAAAGCTGGGTCGCCGCTTTCGCGGGGACGAGCGGCAACCGGCGCATGCCCAGGAAACACAGACAATGACCCGCAAGCAGCGCCGTCTGGTTTTGATCGGCAGCGGTCTCGGCGTGCTCGCCGTTGCCGTGGCGCTGATGCTCAACGCATTCCGTAACTCCATCGTGTTCTTCAATTCGCCGAGCGACGTGGCCGAGAAGCATGTCGAACCCGGTACGCGCATCCGGCTCGGCGGTCTGGTCAAAGACGGCAGCGTGGTGCGTAGCAATAATCTCGCCGTCCGTTTCGAAGTCACCGACGGCAAGGCCGAGATACCGGTGAGCTATCAGGGCGTGTTGCCCGATCTGTTCCGCGAAGGGCAGGGCGTCGTCGCCGAGGGAGCGCTCGACGGCGGCGGCGTGTTCAACGCCGATACCATCCTTGCCAAGCACGACGAGACCTATATGCCGAAAGAAGTCGCAGACGCCTTGAAGAAGTCGGGGCATTGGAAGGATGATTACGCTCAGCGCTCGGCCATGCCGGTCGCCGGGGGCGCCAAATGATTCCCGAACTCGGCCATTTCGCACTGATGCTGGCGCTAGGGGTCGCCCTGATCCAGGGCGTGATGCCGATCGTCGGCACCCGCACCAACGATCCGGCCCTGATCGACATCGCGGTGCCGGCGGCGCTTGTCCATTTCGTCTTTGTCGCGATCGCGTTCGGCGCGCTGGCGTTTTGTTACGTCGCTTCCGATTTCTCGGTGCTGAACGTCTATGAGAATTCCAACTCGCAAATGCCGTTGATCTACCGGCTCACCAGCATCTGGGGCAATCACGAAGGCTCGATGATGCTGTGGGTGTCGATCCTGGCCTTTTTCGGCGCGCTGGTCGCGGGCTTCGGCACCAATCTGCCGCGCGTGCTCAGGGCCAATGCGCTTGCCGTGCAGGCCTGGATCGCGGCGGCGTTTTATCTGTTCATCCTCATCACCTCGAACCCGTTCACACGCATTGTCGACGCGCCGTTCGAGGGACAGGATCTCAATCCGATCCTGCAGGATCCCGGCCTGGCGTTTCATCCGCCGATGCTCTATCTCGGCTATGTCGGTTTCTCGATATCGTTTTCCTTCGCCATCGCCGCGTTGATCGAAGGCCGCATCGACGCCGCCTGGGCGCGCTGGGTGCGGCCCTGGGTGTTGCTCGCCTGGATGTGTTTGACGGTCGGCATCGCCGGCGGTTCGTACTGGGCCTATTACGAGCTTGGCTGGGGCGGTTTCTGGTTCTGGGATCCGGTCGAGAACGCGTCTCTGATGCCGTGGCTCGCCGGCACCGCGCTGCTGCATTCGGCAGTGGTGATGGAAAAACGCGGCGCCCTTAAAGTCTGGACTATTCTGCTCGCGATCCTGGCGTTCTCGCTCTCGCTGATCGGCACATTTCTGGTGCGCTCGGGCGTGCTGACTTCGGTTCACGCTTTCGCCACCGATCCGCGGCGCGGCATTTTCATCCTCGCCATTCTCGTGATCTTCATCGGCGGCGCGTTGTCGCTTTTTGCCTGGCGGGCGCCGCTGCTGAAACAAGGCGGCTTGTTCGCGCCGATCTCGCGCGAGGGCGCGCTGGTCTTCAACAATCTGTTTCTCACCACCGCCTGCGCCACGGTGCTGGTCGGTACGCTTTATCCGCTGGCACTGCAGGCGCTGACCGGCGACAAGATTTCGGTCGGCCCGCCGTTCTTCAATTCGACCTTCGGCCCGCTGTTCATCGCGCTGATGGCGGTGATGCCGTTCGGCCCGCTGATGGGCTGGAAGCGCGGCGATATCTTGGGCGCGACCCAGCGGCTGACCGTTGCGGCGCTGGTCGCCGCGCTGGCGGTGGCCGGCGCCTTCGCGCTCAAGCATGGCGGTCCGGTGCTGGCGCCGTTCGGCGCAGGGATCGCCGTCTTTGTGATGGCCGGCGCTGTCACCGATATTGCCGAGCGCACCATGGTGCTGCGGTTGCCGTTCGGCGTCGCGGTGCGGCGCGCCTTCGGTTTGCCGCGTTCGGCCTGGGGCACTGCGTTTGGCCATTTCGGGATCGGCGTCTCGCTTCTCGGCATCGTCGCCGTCACCGCCTGGGGCAGCGAACGCATCGCCGAAGTGAAGCTCGGCGAGAGTCTCGATATCGCTCATTACCGGATCACGTTCGATGCGCTGTTCGGCCGGGCCGGGCCGAATTACCACGACACCGTCGGCCGTTTCACCGTGCGCCGCATGAACGGCGAACTGGTCGGCACGCTGGAGCCGAGCCGCCGCACGTTCCCGTCGCGGAATATGGCGACCACCGAGGCGGCGCTGATGACGCGCGGGGTAAGTCAGATTTACGTTTCGTTGGGCGACGCCGATAAGAACGGCTCGGTGCCGGTGCGGCTTTATTTCAAACCGCTGGTGCTTTTGATCTGGCTCGGGGCCGGCATCATGTTCGCAGGCGGCGCCTTGTCATTGTCGGATCGGCGGCTGCGAGTCGGCGCGCCGCGTCCGGCGAAAGCGCGCGCGGTGCTGCAAGCGGCGGAGTGATCGCGGTGAAATATTTCCGGGCGCTCGCCGTGCTGTTTGCTTTGCTCTGGTCGTCGCCGCTATGGGCGGTGCAGCCCGATGAGATGCTGGCCAATCCGGTGCAGGAAGCGCGCGCCCGCGCGTTGTCCGAAGAACTGCGCTGCATGGTGTGCCAAAACGAGTCGATCGACGCGTCCGAAGCGCCGCTGGCGCACGATCTCCGCGTGTTGGTACGCGATCGGATCCTGGCCGGTGACACCGATGCGCAGGTGCTCGACTTTTTGGTGGCGCGCTATGGTGAGTTCGTTCTGCTGCGGCCGCGGCTGTCCTGGCACACCGCGGCGCTGTGGGGATTACCGCCGGGTTTGCTGTTGATCGGCGTTGGCGTGCTGATCGCGGTCGTCCGGCGCCGCGGCCAAGCGGTGATACCCAACACGACGCCGCTGTCAGTGGCGGAGGAATCCCGCGTCGCCGAATTGCTGCGCGAAGACGACGCGGCGTAATCCTGCAGCGCTGGCTGGATCAGATGGCTTGTTTAAGTCATTGTTTTAAATATGCAATTTATAAAATTCCGAACATTACAAACTTTTAATGCTGCCGACAGAGCGCGGTAAGGCTTAAGGTCCCATGTTTGACTGTAGCAACGGTCCGAATACGGGCGACCGAGAGCGTCCGCCATGCGGCGGTCCATCGATTTGGAGACAGACCTGATGACATTCAGTCCTTTGCAATCGCGGCGCATTCTTTCCGCGCGCCGCATTGCGCTTTTGGCAACGGCTGCGGCAGGCTTCGGCGCCGCGGCGTTTTTCTTCACTCCGACTATGCCATCGAATAGCGGCTTGCTGAGCAGCCCGGCGCAGGCGCAGAATCTCACCGAAAAGGTGCAGCAGCTGCCGCAGCGTCCGATCGGCTTTGCCGACATCGTCGAAAAGGTGAAGCCCTCGGTTATTTCCGTCCGGGTCAAGATCGACCGCCCGACCCAGGACAGCGCCGATAGTGGCGACGATATGCCGTTCCCGCCTGGGTCGCCGTTCGAACGTTTCTTCAAGCGCTTCGGCATGCCCAACGGTCCGGGTAATCCGGGCGGGCACGAGGTTATCACCGGCCAGGGTTCCGGCTTCTTCATCACTCGCGACGGTTATGCTGTGACCAACAATCACGTCGTGGAAAACGCCCAGACCGTTCAGGTCACCACCGACGACGGCAAGACACATGACGCCAAGGTCATCGGCACCGATACCCGCACCGATCTTGCGCTGATCAAGGTCGACGGCGACGATTTCCCGTTCGTGAAACTTTCGGACTCGCCGCCGCGTGTCGGCGACTGGGTGCTGGCGGTCGGGAATCCGTTCGGCCTAGGCGGCACCGTGACTGCCGGTATCGTCTCGGCGCGTGGCCGCGACATCGGCGCCGGCCCCTATGATGATTTTGTCCAGATCGATGCGCCGGTGAACAAAGGCAATTCCGGCGGTCCGACATTCGATGTCGACGGCAATGTGATTGGCGTCAACACCGCGATCTTCTCGCCATCGGGCGGTTCGGTCGGTATCGCGTTCGATATTCCAGCCGACACGGTGAAAAGCGTGGTCGCGCAATTGCGCGACAAGGGCAGCGTCACCCGCGGCTGGATCGGCGTCCAGATCCAAACCGTCACCCCCGACATCGCCGACAGCATGGGCTTGAAGCAGGCAAACGGCGCGCTGGTGTCGGAGCCTCAGAAAGACAGCCCCGCCGCCAAGGCCGGCATTCAGAGTGGTGACGTCATCACTTCGGTGAACGATGCTCAGATCCATGACGCCCGCGAATTGGCCCGCAAGATCGGCACGATGGCGCCAGGCACTTCCGTGAAGCTTGGCGTTTTCCATCAAGGCCAGGACAAGACCCTGACGCTGACGCTCGGCACCCTACCGGCCGAGAAGCAGGCCATGAACGAGCCGAAAGACCGGCAGTCACCGGCCGACAGCGAAGTGCCGAAACTCGGGCTGACGCTCGCGCCGAGCGATAAATCATCCACGGCGGGCGGCAATGGCGTGGTCGTCACGGCGGTCGCCGAAGGCGGCGTTGCTGCCGATCACGGTTTCCAGGTCGGGGATGTGATTCTCGAAATCGGCGGTAAGCCGGTATCGACCCCGGCGGACGTGCGCAAAAGTCTCGCCGACGCGCGCACGGAGGGCAAGCATACGGTGTTGTTCCGGGTGAAGTCGGGTGACGGGACCAAATTCGTCGCTCTGCCGATCGGCAACGCCTGATCGAAAGGGACATCCGCCGGCATCCGTCGCCCCCGCTGGCGGGCGTTCCAGGGGACGGGTCGCAAGACCCGTCCCCGCCGAATACCAACTCTATCCCGGCATCCGTCGCCCCCGCTGGGGTAGAGGAGGTAAGGGGGGTGGTGAGCGAACAACTCGCCACCCCCTTCTTCATCATAGTGGCCTATTATCGGGCGCTGCGGCTACCGCCCGGGGCGCGACATTGTTTCACGCCCTTGCCGTGACAATATTCCTAGTCATAGTCCTGCGGTCCGTTTCCTTGATTTGGCTTTAGACATGCGCCTTCTCATTATCGAGGACGACCGCGACGCGGCCGAATATCTTGTCAAAGCCTTCCGCGAGGTCGGTCATATCGCCGATCACGCCGCCGACGGCGAGGACGGCCTGCAGCTTGCGATCGACGGCGAATACGATGTGCTTGATCGTCGATCGCATGCTGCCGAAGCGCGACGGGCTCTCGGTCATCGGCGTGTTGCGCAGCAAGTCGGTGGAAACGCCGGTGCTGATCCTCTCCGCGCTCGGCCAGGTCGACGACCGGGTCAAGGGACTGCGCACCGGCGGCGACGATTACCTCGCCAAGCCCTATGCCTTCTCCGAGCTTCTCGCCCGGGTCGAAGCGCTGGCGCGACGCCGCGGCAGCCGCGGCGAAGAGACCGTCTATCGCGTCGCCGATCTCGAGCTTAACCGGCTGTCGCACGAAGTCAGCCGCGCCGGGCAAGAGGTGCAGCTGCAGCCGCGGGAGTTCCGCCTGCTCGAATATCTGATGCGCCACGCCGGCCAAGTGGTCACCCGGACCATGCTGCTCGAGAATGTCTGGGATTATCATTTTGATCCGCAAACCAACGTCATCGACGTGCACATCTCCCGCTTGCGCTCTAAGATCGACAAGGGCTTCGCCCAGCCGCTTCTGCATACCGTGCGCGGCGCGGGTTATATGATCCGCGACGGCGCCCGATAATTCCGGATCGTAACCGGGTAAGGGCGACGCCGCGTTTGGAGGATCGAACCGGGGGGATCGCCGTGACCGAGATGAGCTCAAGAATTTCATATTCAAACAATGCGGCGCCGTTCCTCGCGGCGCGTGATTTTCTGCTGCGCCATCGCGAGGACTACGCGACCGCCTATCGCGACTTCCAATGGCCCAAGCTCGATCGCTTCAACTGGGCGCTCGACTATTTCGACGTCATGGCGCGCGGCAATGCGCAGCCGGCGCTTTGGCTGGTCGATGAGGATGCCGGCGAGACCAAGCTGTCATTTGCGGAATTGAGCGAACGCTCGAACCGGATCGCCAATGCGCTTCGCGCGCTCGGCGTTCGCCGCGGCGACCGCATCCTGGTGATGCTCGGCAATGTCGTGCCGCTGTGGGAATGCATGCTGGCGGCGATGAAGCTCGGCGCGGTGGTAGTGCCGGCGACCACTTTGCTGACGCGCAGCGATCTGGCCGACCGCTTCGCCCGCGGCCGGGTGCGCCACATCGTCGTCAGCGCCGATGCTGCGGCGAAATTCGCCGAACTGCCGGGCGACTACACCCGGATCGTCGTCGGCAAGGAGCTGCCGGGCTGGGTCTCCTATGAGAACGGCTACCAAGCTTCCGCCGAGTTCATCCCGGACGGTGAAACCCGCGCCGACGATCCGGTGCTGCTCTATTTTACCTCCGGCACCACGGCGACGCCGAAACTCGTCTTGCACAGCCATCAAAGCTATCCGGTCGGCCATCTCTCGACCATGTATTGGCTTGGGCTTCGTCCCGGTGACGTGCATCTGAACATCTCCTCGCCGGGCTGGGCCAAACATGCCTGGAGCTGCTTTTTTTCGCCGTGGATCGCGCAGGCGACGATCTTCATCGTCAATCAGCGCCGCTTCAATGCGCGCGGTCTTCTCGATACCGTGGCGCGCTGCGGCGTTACGACGTTTTGCGCGCCGCCGACGGTGTGGCGGATGCTGATCCAGGAGGACCTGTCGGCCTGGAAGGTCCGCATCAAGGAACTGATCAGCGCCGGCGAGCCGCTCAATCCCGAAGTCATCGAACGCGTCAAAGCGGCCTGGGGCATTACCATTCGCGACGGCTATGGCCAGACCGAGACAACGGCGCTGGTCGGCAATTCGCCCGGCCAAACGCTCAAAGCCGGGTCGATGGGCCGGCCGCTGCCGGGCTATCGCGTCGCATTGCTCGGACCGGACGACGAGCCGCAAAAGGAAGGCGAGATATGCCTGGTGCTCGACCCGCGTCCGGTCGGCCTGATGCAGGGCTATCAGGGCGATGACGGCGGTGTGGCGGCGCATCGCGACGCGCTCTATCGCACCGGCGACGTCGCTTCGATCGACGACGACGGTTACCTGACCTATGTCGGCCGCGCCGACGACGTGTTCAAAGCTTCCGACTACCGCATCTCGCCGTTCGAACTTGAAAGCGCATTGATCGAGCATGCGGCTGTGGCCGAGGCGGCCGTGGTGCCGTCGCCCGATCCGATGCGGCTCGCGGTGCCGAAGGCTTATCTGGCGCTCACCGCAGGTCATGCACCGGACCGCGCCACCGCGCTTTTGATCTTCCAGCATTGCCGCGCCGCGCTGGCGCCGTTCAAGCGGGTGCGCCGCATCGAATTCGCCGAACTGCCGAAGACGATTTCCGGAAAGATACGGCGTGTCGAACTGCGCCGCGCCGAAACAGCCAATCGACAAGAGGGCCGGCGCGCGGCGCTGGAATTCTGGGAGGACGATTTTTCCGAGGCTGAATTATCGGGCGGCGATATTCGCGCACGGGCGGAGAAAGTCTGATACGTGACCGCGCTCGGCAAACTCATCCGCACCACCGCGTTCAAGCTGACGCTGGTCTATCTCGCGATTTTCGTGCTGTTTGCGGCATCGCTGCTCGGCTATTTCGCGCTTAATACGCGGCGCCTCATTACCGAACAGATCACCGCAACCGTTACCGGCGAGATCAACGGGCTGACCGAACAATATGCGCAAGGCGGTATCCGGCGCCTGGTGATCGTCGTCGATCTGCGGTCGCGGCGGCCCGGTTCGAGCCTTTATCTGGTGACGACGCCGACCGGGGAGGGGCTTGCCGGCAATGTCGGCTCGCTCGAACCTGGCGTGCTCGATCATCCCGGCTGGCTTGAAACCAATTATCGAAGGCTCGACGCTCCCGAAGGCAACGACCATCGCGCCTTGGCCGAAGTTGTGCAGCTCCCGGGCGGCTTCCATCTGCTGGTCGGACGCGACCTCGAAGAGCGCGAGCGGCTGTTCGGCATTGTCGCCAATGCCGGCCAATGGTCGCTGGCGCTCGTCGTCGTGCTCGGTCTGCTCGGCGGCTTCTTTGTCAGCCAGCGGGTGCTGCGCCGCATCGACGCCATGACCGATACCGCGCAGACCATCATGCGCGGCGACCTCGCCGGCCGTCTGCCGGTGGCGGGTACCGGCGATGAGCTCGACCGCCTCGCCGAGCATCTCAACGCCATGCTCGAGCGTATCGAGGCGCTGATGCGGGGACTGAAAGAGGTTTCCGACAATATTGCCCATGATCTCAAGACGCCGCTGACGCGGTTGCGCAATCGCTGTGAGCAGGCGCTCCGCCATCCGACCGGCGACGGCGGCTATCGCAGCGCCTTGGAATCGACCATCGCCGAATCCGATGATCTTATTCGCACCTTCGACGCACTATTGATGATCGCGCGCGCCGAGTCCGGGCAGGCGCGCGACAATATGGGCGAATTCGATGCCGCCGACATCGCCCGCGACATCGGAGAGCTCTATGAGCCGTTGGCCGAAGAGAAGGGGATTGCTCTCACGGTCGAGGCCGGTGCCGCTGCGACGGTGCGGGGCAACCGCGAACTGGTCAGCCAGGCGCTGGCAAACCTCATCGACAACGCCATCAAATATGCCGGGCCGAACGGAGAGATGAACGGCACCCCGGCGCAAATCGTGGTCAGTGCCGGCGACGACGGCGACGCATGTTGCGTTGAGCGTTGCCGATCGCGGGCCCGGCATTCCGGAGGCCGATCGGGGGCGCGTCGTCGAGCGGTTCGTGCGGCTGGAGCAGAGCAGGTCGGCGCCGGGCTCCGGCCTGGGCTTGAGCCTCGCTTCGGCCGTCGCACGCCTGCACGGCGGCGAATTGAAGCTTGAAGACAATCATCCGGGTCTGCGCAGCATTATCGAGCTGCCGCGGGCCGGGCCGGCCGGGCAGGGATGAACGGCGCATGACGCGGCCTCCGGTCAAGATTCGGCCGAAGCTGGTGCATGACGACGCGGCATTGATCTCTCGGCTTGCCGGCGCGCTTCCGTCGATTTCGAAGTCGTCCACGCGGGTTTCGGCATGGCTCGCGGGCCTTAAGGCGAACGCCGCCGCCAAGGCGCTCAGGAAACATATCGACGACTCTCCGATGCTGGCACGCGTGCTGGGCGGTATCGCCGAAGCGGCACCCTATCTTTGGGATCTTGTGCAAGCCGATCCGTCGCGGTTCGTGCGGCTGCTTGATAGCGATCCCGATGTCGCGCTCGCGGCAATGCTTGCGGCGACGCGGAGCGCCGTCGCCGCGTCGCGCTCCAACGACGAGGTCATGCGGCTCCTTCGCCGGATGAAAGCGGAGGCCGCGCTGTCGATCGCACTGTGCGATATCGGCGGCGTCTGGCCGGTGGAGCGCGTCACCGCGGCCCTCACCGATGTCGCCGAGACCGCGCTCGGCGCCGCCGTGCATTATCTTCTTGCGCGAAGCCGTCGAAGGCCAAGAAACTGATCGCACGCCGACGCGGGCAGAGCCGAGGCCGGCGTCCGGCTATATCGTCCTCGCCATGGGCAAGATGGGCGGCCGGGAGCTCAATTTTTCCAGCGACATCGATCTAATGGTGTTCTTCGACGCCGCTGCGGCGAAGCTTGCGCCGGGCGTCGAGCCGATGCCGTTTTACGTCCGGCTGACGCGCGATCTGGTGAAGCTTTTGCAGGAGCGCACGGCGGACGGCTATGTGTTTCGCGTCGATCTGCGGCTGCGTCCCGATCCGTCTTCGACCCAGATCGCGATCTCGACCGAAGCGGCGCTCGATTACTACGAAAGCCGCGGCCAGAACTGGGAGCGCGCCGCGCTGATCAAGGCGCGGGCCTGCGCCGGCGATCTCGCGCTGCCGGCGAGCGGCTTCTTGCGCGACTTGTCGCCGTTCATCTGGCGCAAATATCTCGACTACGCGACCATCGCCGACGTGCACGAGATGAAGCGGCAGATCCATGCCTATCGCGGCCATGGCGAGATCGCGGTCGAGGGCCACAACATCAAGCTCGGCCGCGGCGGCATCCGCGAGATCGAGTTTTTCGTGCAGACGCAGCAGCTCATCGCCGGCGGCCGCCACGCCGAATTGCGCGGCCGCGAGCACCGTCGCCATGCTGACCGTACTGGCTGCCGACGGCTGGATCGACGCCACCGCGCGCGACGAGCTTACTGCGGCTTACGATTTCCTGCGCCGCGTCGAGCACCGGCTGCAGATGATGGCCGACGAGCAGACCCACACGCTGCCGGCCGATGCCGGGGCGCTGGAAACCTTCGCCCGCTTTCTCGGCTTCCGCAGCCGCGATGCCTTTGCCGCGGTTCTGCTCACGCATTTGCGCAAGGTCGAAGCCCATTATGTGCGCCTGTTCGAGCGCGCGCCGGAATATCTGGCGCGAGCAGCAGAATTTGTCGTTCGACGGCGCCGAAGACGATGCCGAGACGCTCGACCGGCTGGCGCTGATGGGTTTTCGCCAGCCGCCGAAGTTGCCGCTGCGGTGCGCCGATGGCGCGCGGGCGCTTACCGCGCGCTGCGCGGCGAGCAGGCGCGGAGCAACCTGATCGAACTCATCCCGGCCATCGTCGATCAATTCGCGCGAGCCGAAAATCCGGATGCGGCCTTCGCTGCGTTCGACCGTTTCCTCGGCGGACTTGCGCGCCGGCGGCCGCTTTCTTTCGCTGTTGCGGCAAAATCCCGAACTGATCCGCTTCATCGCGCTGATCCTCGGCGTCGCGCCGCGGCTTGCCGATATTCTCGCGCAACAATCCGCACGTCATCGATCCGCTGGTCGATCCGAGCTTCTTCGGCGCGCTGCCGGACGAGAAGCGGCTCGAAGCGGCGCTGGCGCGAGCGCTCGGCGAGACGCGCAAGGCTACGAGGCCGTGCTCGATGCGATCCGCCTGTTCGGCCAGGAGCACATGTTCCTGATCGGCGCGCGCATCTTGTCCGGTTCGGTATCGGCGGAGCAGGCCGGCGAGGTGTTCGCTACGCCTTGCCGACGTACTGCTGCGCGCCGTGCACGCGCTGGTGGAGGACGATTTCGCCGCAGCTCACGGCCGCATCCGCGGCGGACGAGAGTGCCATCGTCGCGCTCGGCCGGCTCGGCGCGCGCGAGATGACGGCGAGTTCCGATCTCGATCTCATCGTGATCTACGATTTCGATCAGAAGCATCCGAACTTCGGACGGCAAGCGGCCGCTTTACGGCGCGCAATATTTCGCCCGCTTCACCCAGCGTCTGATCAGCGCGCTCACGGTGCAGACCAATTACGGCGTGCTTTATCAGGTCGACATGCGGCTGCGGCCTTCGGGCCGCTCCGGTCCGCTGGCGACGCAGATCGACGGCTTTGTCAGCTATCAGGAACGCGAGGCCTGGACCTGGGAGCATATGGCGCTGACCCGCGCGCGGGTGGTCTCGGCGCCGCCGGATTTTGCCGCGCGGATCGATGCCGCGATCCGCGATGTGCTGTGCCGCAAGCGCGACGCCCGCAAGATTGCCGCCGACGTCGTCGAAATGCGCGCCGCCATCGCCAAGGAAAAAGGCGATGCCGACCCGTGGGATCTTAAATACGCCGCCGGCGGTCTGGTCGATATCGAGTTCATCGCGCAATATCTGCAGCTCACGCGCGCCGCCACGACGCCCGAACTGCTCGACACCTCGACGGCGCGGATGCTGGACAAGGCGGCGCGGCTCGGCGTGCTCAAGCCCGAGGACGCCGAAGTCCTGCCGCCGGCGGTGCGGCTATTCCACGACCTGACGCAAATTCTGCGGCTCTGCCTGCCGGCCGCCTTCGATCCCAAAACCGCCAGTGCCGGCGTCCTCGGTCTTCTCGCCCGCGCCGCCGACCTGCCGGACTTTCCGGCGCTGGCGGCGCATCTCGAAGAAACGCAGCGTCAGGTGCGCGAAAGTTTTGTGCGGATTTTGGGCAAGCGGCCTTAAGCTGGCCGCATCCGCACTTTCTCTGCCGCGCCGGCTGACTTCGCCTGAAGCGGCAAGCGCACCACCACCAAGGTGCCGCGGCCGAGCTTCGAGCGGATGTGCATTCTGCCGCCGTGCATTTCAGTCAGCGATTTGGCGATGGCGAGGCCGAGACCCGAGCCTTGATGCTTCTTGGTCAGTTGGCTTTCGACCTGTTCGAACGGCCGGCCGAGCTTGCGTAGCGCTTCTTTCGGGATGCCGATGCCGTTGTCGGCGATGGCGAGCGTGACCGCGCCGCCGCGAATGCGGCCGTGGACCGTCACTGCGCCGCCTTCGGGAGTGAACTTCACCGCATTGGAGAGGAGATTGAGCGCGATCTGCTTGAGCGCCCGGCGGTCGGCATTGAGCAGGATATCCGGCTCGATCTCGGCTGAGAGATCGAGGTTCTTTTCGCCGGCGCGGGTCGATACGACGCGCATGCAGTCGGCGAGGATCGGCTCCAGCGCGACGGCTTCGGGGGTAAGCCGGATGCCGCCGGCCTCGATCTTCGACATGTCGAGAATGTCGTTGATGACGTCGAGCAGATATTCGCCGCTTTCGCGGATGTCGCGCGAATACTCGGTGTATTTATCGGCGCCGAGCGGGCCGAACATCGCCGCTTCCATGATTTCGGAAAAGCCGATGATGGCATTGAGCGGGGTGCGCAATTCGTGGCTCATATTGGCCAGGAATTTCGACTTCGCCGCGTTGGCCTCTTCGGCGCGGGTTTTTTCCTCGGCGTATTTTTCCGCGAGATCGGCGAGCTCGGCGGTTTGCATTTCAAGCGTGTGCTGCGAGTTGCGCAAATCGACGATGGTCGCGATCTGGCGCTTTTCGCCTTCCACCAGCTTTTCTTCGTGCTGCTTGATTTTGGTGATGTCGGTGCCGACCGAGACAAAGCCGCCGTCCTTGGTGCGGCGTTCGCTGATATGCATCCAGCGGCCGTCGTCGAGCTGGGCTTCGAAGGTGCGGGCGCCGCGCGGCTGGTTGTCTTCATTGGCGACGGCGGTGCGGATGATCGGCTTGCGCCCGGCGGCAACGATCGCCTCGTACGGGGTGCCGGCCGTGACCGCATCGTCGGGCAGGTGATGCAATTCCTGAAAATTCGAGTTGCAGAGCACCAGGCGATTGTCGGCGTCCCACAACACGAAGGCTTCGGGAATGGTCTCGATGGCATCGCGCAGCCGCAGATCGGCCGCCACGGTGCGCTCGACCAGGTTCTTCTGCTCGGTGATGTCGACCGCGATGCCGATCAGATGCAGCCCGCCTTCGCCGTCCTGGCGTGCCAGTTCGCAGCGCGCCCGCAGCCACAGCCAGCTGCCATTGGCATGGCGCATGCGGAAGGCGTGGTCGATGGATTGCACTTTGGCGTCGGCGAGCTGCGTCGCCAGTTCATAGAGATTGATATCGTCGCGGTGCACCAGAGCGTCGACTTCGCCGAAGGTGAGGAGTTCGTCCTTCTGCGGCAGCCCGAGCAGATCGAACATCGAATGCGACCAGAACACCCGGCCGCGCGCCAGATCCCAATCCCACAAGCCGCAGCGGCCGCGATTGAGCGCGGTGTCGATACGGCTCCTCACGGTGTCGTGGATGAGATCGGCTTCCCGCGCGCGGGTCGCCTGCCAGTGAAAGGCGAAGCCGAGGATCAGCACGACGAAGCCGGTCGTCGCCGACAGCGTCACGGTCAGCGCGGTCGTCGAGCGCCAACTGGCGAGCGCGTCGTTGTAATCCTGGATCGACCGCGACCAGTCCCACAGGGTTTTTCAGGGCGCGCACCGTGGCGAAGGCCGCTTCGCCGCCCGGCAGCGCGATCTCCATGGTGCCGGCGGCGGCGCCGAAGGTGGTCAGCGGCTGCGCCGGCCCGAGCACGTCGAGGATCGGCCGGCCCAGCGGCAGCGGATCGTTCGGCAGATCGGCGACGATCTTGCCGTCGCCGTCGGCGACCAGAATGCGGCGGCCGGCGCCTTTGCCCCAGATCGGCAGGGCTTGCTCCAGCGCATCCGAAGTGCGGGCGGCATGCAGGCGTCCGTCGTGCGCCGATCGATCGAGCTCGGCCGCGAGATGATCGGCGAGCGCCTCGATAGTCTGCGTCGCGTCGAATACCACCTGACGGCGGTGTTCGAGCACCTGGACGGCGGCGCCGACGCAGATGGTCAGCATGAAGGCGATGATGAGAACCGGGACGGCGCGGCGCAGCAGCGGCTCGGCCGTCAATAGCCGGTGGTACGCGGGATTGGCGATTGACTGCGCCAACCCCTTGATGGAATCCGAACGTAAAGACGCACTCGCCGCCTCGGCGCGCGCCATCGACCGCCTCCGTTTGGATTAATTCGCCCGACACATGCCATCGAAGAGTGCGACCCCGTCTCTTCGAATCGTCCTGATAAGAATCGATGCACGCTGATTTGTCGAGAGTCCAAGTCAATAAATCTTTAAGAATTTTCCAGAGCTTTTTGCGTTGCGAAGCGATGACGTACGATGACGACGCAGTTCATTTTTGTCGTTCTTTGTTCGTGCCAAAATGCAAAAAACGAGTTCGGATCAATATGCTGTACAACCGGCCCATGCCTTCTCGGACATTCGTAGGGGTTCTGCTTCGTGGGAAGAATTGCCAGACCGGGCGTGTCGCGGGAGACGAAGATCGCAAATGCCGACGCGGATTTTTTCGCGAAATCGCACACGTAACGATAGAGCGAGGGGGATCGAGCGGCCTATTGCCATGACCGGTCAAACCGTCGGAAAATCACCGCTCTGTTGCCGATCGAGCCGATCGGTGCAATGCGAGGCGGTTCGGGGACGGTGCGAAGGCACCAATTCTGGCACCGATCATGCATCGGAAGCCGATATACAGCCGACTATCGCAGTACATTGACGGACCATGTGGAAAACCAGACTACGCGCGGCCGACCAAGACCTTGAAGCGGGGGTTAGTGCCAGCCCCGGCCGGCGGCCGGCGGTGTGGTTCGAGGTCGAAGACTTTCTTCGCTATTTCGAGAATTTCCCGACCCCGACCGGCCTGCAGCGGGTTGCCTTCGAGATTTACGCCGAGGCCGAACGGCTGTACGGCCACACCGGCGCCGTGAAATTCTGCCGGCTCAGCGTCTACACGCGGCAGTTGATGCCGGTCGAATTCGACGCGATCGCCTCGGCCTACACAAATCCCTCCGGCGCAAAGGCGCCGTGGAAGACGATCTGGGCGCCGGCGCTATTTTTGCGCAATCTTCCTTCCGCGCTGCTGACGATCGTCAGTAATCCGGGATTTTTCCTGTCGATCGCCAGATCGGCATTCGGCGATATCTTCGCCGCGCGCTCGGAGCGCCGCCGTTTCGAGCAGGCGATCAAACCGGGCGATATCGTCGTCTCGCTCGGCGCGCCTTGGGGCGTACCCCGCTATATGGACCATATCGCGCGTGCGAAGCAGCGTTACGGGGTTAAATTCGCGATCCTCATTCACGATCTTATTCCGCTCGAACATGAGTCCTTTGTCGAGCCATGGCACGTGGTTCGCTTTCGCGATTGGCTTTCCACCGCGATAGCCAATGCCGATACCGTGCTGACGATGTCGAAACATTCGCGTTCGGCGTTGATTGAAGTGGCCGCTGCACGGCAATGGTCGTTGCCTGCTATCGAGGTCTTGGAGCCGGGCACGATTATGAACAGCAAGCCCGATATGCCGGACCGGATAGCGCCGGAGCGGACCGTGGCGAGGTTTCCCGAGCGTTTCGCGCTGTTCGTTTCGACCATCGAGGTTCGCAAAAATCATCAATTTCTTATGCGGGTTTGGCGGCGTCTGCTCGAACGCCATGGCGCGGACGCCGTGCCGGTCTTGATCTTCGCCGGCCAACTCGGTTGGAAGGTCGAAGGTTTGCTGGCCGAACTCGAAGCCAGCAATTATTTGGACGGCAAGATCGAATTGCGGCGCAATCTGTCGGATGCCGCACTGCGCGAGGCCTATCGCTCCTGTCAGTTCACGCTCTTCCCGAGCTTGTGCGAGGGCTGGGGATTGCCGGTCGCGGAAAGCCTGGTGCAGGGCAAGGTATGCCTCGCTTCCGACCGCACCTCGATCCCGGAGGTCGGCGGCGATTTCGTCGACTATTTCGATCCGACCAATGAAGACGACGCTCTGGCGAAGATAGAACGTCTATTGTTCGAGCCAGGCTATTTGCAGAAGCGGGAAACCCGGCTGCGAAACGAATACAGTCCGCCGACCTGGGCCGATTGCGTTCTTTCGTTCATGGCGGCGCTCGATCGAAGCGATGCCGATCGTGGATATCTGCCCGCTTAACTATCGGCCAGCGTGCGCGCGACGATGTCGGTGACGTCGCGTGACAGTGCCGGCATCGCCGCCACGCGGCGCAAGGCGGCCTCGGCGCGGCTTCGCCGTGTCGCTTCGAGCGCGCGCCACGAGCGGAAGGCGCCCATCAACCGCGCCGCGACTTGCGGGTTCTTCGGGTCAAGCGCGATGATGAAGTCGGCGACAAAATCATAGCCGGCGCCGTCTATCCGGTTGAACTGGGTGTGATTGACCTGCGCAAACGAGCCGATCAGCGCGCGAACCCGGTTCGGATTGGAGACCGAAAAGGCCGGATGCTGGGTCAGACTGCGCACGCGGTCGAGCGTCGCGGCTTCCGGAATCGCGGCCTGCAGGGCGAGCCATTTGTCGATGATCAGCGGGTCGTCGGCATAGCGCTGGTAAAAATCCTCGAATGCCGCGGTGCGCTCCGGCCTATCGTGCTGTGCCAGCGTTTCCAGCGCGGTCATGCGGTCGGTCATATTGTCGGCATCGCGATACTGCGAGAACGCGCGCGCGATAGCGTCGTCCCTTTCGGTGACCGCCAGCAGATCGAGGCAGACGTTTTTAAGCGCACGGCGTCCAACGCTCTCCGCATCGGGACGATAGGGGCCGCTCGCGATCATGCGCCGATAAGTGTCGGTCAGTGCCGCGCCGTGGTGTGCACCGATCGCCGCGCGCAACTTGCGCCGCGCGGCAAAGATCGCATCGGGATCGACGTCGCTGCCGATTTCGCGCGCGATATCGGCCTCGCTCGGCGGCGACAGCGTCAGCGCAATAAAGGCCGGCTCAAGCTTGGCATCGGCAAGGATCGCGCCGAGCGCCGCCATCAGGCCGTCGTCCTCGCGCGGACTTCCGCCGGTGCGCAGCGCGGCGACGTTCGACTTCAGTAATGTCATCCCGAGCGATTGCACCGCCTGCCAGCGGTTGAACGGATCGCTGTCGTGGGCGGCGAGAAAGCGCAGGTCGTTGGCATCGATCGGCAGCGAAAGTTTGATCGGCGCGGAAAAATTTCGATTGAGCGACGGCACCGGCCGCTCGGCGATATCGGTGAAAAGAAAGCTCTGGTTTGGCCGCGTCAATTCGATGACGCCGCGGGACAGCGGCTTGCCGTCGAGGACCAGCGGCAGATCGGCGCCGTCCTTGCCGACCAGCCCCAGCGCGAGCGGAATCAGCATCGGCTCCTTGGTCGGCTGGCCCGGCGTCGGCGGAACGGTCTGTGTGATGTCGAGCCGATAGGTCCTCGCGCGTGAATCGTAATGCGGCGCCACCCGCACGTCGGGCGTGCCGGCCTGCGAATACCAGCGCATGAACTGCGTCATGTCGCGGTGGCTCACATCGGCGAAGCACTGCACGAATTGCTCGACGGTAGCCGCTTCGCCATCGTGACGGTCGAAATAAAGATCCATGCCCTTGCGGAACGTTTCAGGACCGAGCAGCGCTTTGATCATGCGCACGACCTCGGCGCCCTTGTCGTAAACCGTCGACGTGTAGAAGTTATTGATCTCGTGATAGACCTCCGGCCGCACCGGATGGGCGAGGGGGCCCGCGTCCTCGACAAACTGATGCGAGCGCAGGCCGCGCACGTCGCTGATGCGCTCGACCGCGCGGGAGCGCTGGTCGGCGGTGAATTCCTGGTCGCGGAATACCGTGAGCCCTTCCTTCAGGCAGAGCTGGAACCAGTCGCGGCAGGTGATGCGGTCGCCGGTCCAATTATGGAAATATTCGTGGGCGATCACCGCTTCGATATTGGCGAAGTCGCCGTCGGTCGCGGTCGCCGGTGAAGCCAGCACGTATTTGTCGTTGAAGACGTTGAGGCCCTTGTTCTCCATCGCGCCCATATTGAAGGCGGAGACGGCGACGATCATGAAAATATCGAGATCGTATTCGCGGCCGAAGGCGGTTTCGTCCCAGCGCATCGAGCGCTTGAGGCTGTCCATTGCATAGGGACAGCGCTCTTCCTTGCCCGGTTCGACATAGATTTCGAGCGCGACCTTGCGGCCGGACATGGTGGTGAAGCTGTCAGAAACGTGCGCGAGATTGCCGCCGACCAGGGCGAACAGATAGGACGGCTTCGGGAACGGATCGTGCCATACGGCGAAATGCCGGTTGCCGCCCGGAACGTCGCCCTTCGCCACCAGATTGCCGTTGGACAGCAGCACCGCCGCTTCGTCCTTGTCGGCTTCGATGCGGGTCGTATAGACCGCCATCACGTCAGGGCGGTCGAGGAAATAAGTGATGCGGCGAAAGCCCTCGGCCTCGCATTGGGTGCAATAGGTCGCACCGGCGCGGTAGAGACCCATGAGCTGCGTGTTGCCGGTGGGATCGACGACCGTTTCGATTTCAAGCTCGAACGGCTGGTTCGGCACCTGTGCGATCGTCAGCCGGTCCGGCGTGGCGACAAAATTTTCCGCCGCGAGCGGCTTGCCGTCGAGCTTGAGCGAGGTGAGCGTCAATTCCTCGCCGTCGAGCACCAGCGGCGCCGGCGTGCCGGTCGCGTTCGGCTTGAGTTTGAGCTTGGCGCGAACCTTGGCCGCGGAGGGGTGGAGCGATACGTCGAGTTCGACGGTTTCGATCAGCCAATCGGGCGGGCGATAGTCCTTGAGCCGGACCGGGCGATGTTCTTCGGTGCGCATGTCGGCTGATGTAGAGGCTTTGCGGGGGAATTGGTAGTCCGGACGCTAGCGCCGCGGCTCGGCGTGGCCGATCACGCGCTGGATCATCGGGAAATGCCCGCGCAACCGGTCCTCGAGCGTGTCGACCAGTTCATGCGCGGCCCTGACCGACAACGCCGGGTCGACTTGGCAGTGAAAATTGACGATTTCGCCGTCCGCCGTTTCGCGCACCCGGACATCGTGGATTTCACCGAGATCGGGCAGACCGGCGGCGAGCGCGGCCAAAACTTCGCGCACTTCGGCGATGCGCAACGCGGTGGCGTCGCGTCCCGGCAATATGTCGGCCGGCAACGGTTCGATATGGGTCTCCACTTCGACGCCGGGGCCGAGTTCGTCGCGGATGGCGTCTTCCAGCCGGCTCGCCACGTCATGCGCGGCCGACAGCGGCAAGGTGCCTTCGACTTCGAGATCGGCGGAAACCGAGAGCTGCCCCTCGACTGTCTGCACCGCGACGTGGTGGATGGCGAGGCCAAGGTCGCGCGCAATCACCATGACCTTTTCGCGCACGGTCTCGTCGTCCAGCGCATGCGGCTCGGTGGTTATCGTGATTTCTGCCGCCGGCATGTCGGCGCGGATGGCGCGATTGAGTCGATCCTTGATGGCGGCGACCCGATCGAGCGGCAAAGTCCGGCTGACGCCGACGCCAAGCTCGACGAACAGGACCGCGCCGGCGGGACGCGCCCGGACGCTCTCGACCGCGACGACGCCGGAGACCTGCCGCGCGATCGCCGCTACCCGTTCGCTCACCCCGGCGGGTGCAGTATCGGTCAAGGTGTTGATGGTGCGTCGGCCAAGCCGCCAGCCGGCGATGCAGATGAAGACCGCGACGACGACGGCGGCGGCGGCGTCGGCCCAGGGATAGCCCAGCGTCACGCCGCAGAGCCCGAGCAGCACTGCGATCGAGGACCACATGTCCGAGCTGAAATGCAGCGCATCGGCTTCAAGCGCTTCGCTCGATGTCGCTTTGGCGACGCGCTGCAGCGTGCGCGAGCGGAAGAAGTCGACCGCGATAGAGCCTGCGATGACGACGAAGGCCGCGGCGCCGGCTTCGACGACGTGGGCCTGTGCGGTCATGAGCCGTTGCCCCGCCTCGAAGATCACGACCGCGCTGAGCACGAACAGCAACGCGGTTTCTGCAAGCGCAGTGACGCTTTCCACCTTGCCATGGCCGTATTGGTGTTCGGCGTCGGCGGGCTTTCCCGAAATGCGCACGGCAAAATAGGTCAGTACCGTTGCCGACAGGTCGATCAGCGAATGGCCTGCTTCCGAAAGGATTGCCAGTGAACCGGTGAGGACGCCGATCACCGCCTTCGCCGCCGTCAGCCCGGCCGATGCGGCGATCGATCCGAGCGCGGCTTTTTCCTTGGCGTTCATCGGCGGGCCCTCTAGCGACGGGGTTAGCGGGCGCGCATTGCACCGTCAATCAGTAGGATTAGAGGTTTTCACGTACCCGCGTCACGCGGCGATCAAAACCCAAGCGTGCTCAGGCCTGGATGATCATCGGGACGCCGTCCGAGCGGCCAATGATATTTGCGTTCGCTTTCGCCGATCGGCAGATCGTTGATGCTGGCGATGCGATGCTGCATCAGGCCGTGTGCGTCGAATTCCCAATTTTCATTGCCGTAACTGCGAAACCAATGACCGCTGTCGTCACGCCATTCATAGGCAAAGCGCACGGCGATGCGATTGCCGCCGAATGTCCACAGCTCCTTGATCAACCGGTAATCGAGCTCGCGATTCCATTTGCGCGTGAGGAAATCGACAATGGCGGTACGTCCTTCGACGAACTCGGCACGATTTCGCCATCGGCTATCAACTGTATAGGCCAGCGACACCCGCGCCGGATCGCGGCTGTTCCAGGCATCTTCGGCAAGCCGCACTTTTTGAATGGCGCTTTCGGTCGAAAAGGGCGGAAGCGGCGGGCGTTGGGTGCTGTCCATGCTCAGGCTCCGTTTGTTGCCGCAAGCTTTTCCCGCAACGTCTTGTTCTCAGCCTCAAGCTGGTCCAGGCGGGCGCGGATCGGCGCGAGTGCCGGCGCAAGCTCGGCCTCGCTGAAACGCGGCGTGATGTGCTGCGGGCAATTCCAATCGAAGGCTTCGAGGTGCAGCAGGATAGCGCGCTCGGGCTTCGCCTTGTATCCGGGCAGCGTGAGTTTTTCGGCAAGCGCCGTGTCCGTCGCGAGATCCTTTATTTCGATACGCGCGTAGATTTTCAGCCGGTGGCGGTTCGGGTAATCCATCAAAATCAGCGATGCGCGGTCCTCTGCGGCGGCATTGCCAACGCTGATATATTGCCGGTTGCCGCGGAAGTCGGCAAAGGCCAGCGTTTTATCGTCGAGCACGCGCAGGAAACCGGGCGGCCCGCCGCGATGCTGGACGTAAGGCCAGCCGCTTTCGGATACCGTCGCCATGTAGAAGCTGTCACGCGCGGCGATGAACGCCGCCTCTGCATCGGTGAATCGATCAAACGCCCGATCGCCTTTGAAATTGGCCCAATACGCACCGCTGCCGTTTGCAATTTGCGCCGCTTTGACGCTTGGCGTCGCGGCAATATCCATGAACGGGTAGGACATGACCAAGTCTCCTTTGTAGCGAAAGTCGCCTCTATGAGCCGGCGCCGCCGGTAAGCAGACCCCCCGGCGCGGCAGCCTCGCGCCGCCTGCGCGGCGCGGAAGGGGTCGTCGAGCGAGTCGACAGCGCATCTTTCAGGGCCGGAAAGCCGCCGAGTGCTGCCGGACCTAGTGCAATGACACGGAAGAAATCAGGAACCGTGCCGAGTTTCTTGAACATGCCGCCGAGCAGCCACTTGGCGGGGGTGTGTCGCGGCTGGGGGTGGCGATGCGGGTCATGAGGTTTTCTCTCGGAAAGCGAGTTTGTGGGGATCGGCACTCCCACCGATATAAGACATTCCAAAAAACTAGATAATCATGCATTTTCGAGATATATCCTCTCATATTTTGGAATATTGAGGGATTGGAGAGGGCGGAATGGACCGGCTCGAAGCCATGGCGATCCTGGTCGCCGCGATGGAAGCGGGGAGCTTATCCGCCGCCGGCCGCAAGCTCGGCGTACCGCTGCCGACCGTGAGCCGCAAAGTGTCGGAACTGGAGTTGCACCTGAAGACGCGACTACTTATCCGCTCGACGCGCGGACTGACGCTGACCGAAGCAGGCGCGGCTTACGTGTCCGCTTGCAAGCGTATCCTCGAACAGGTGGGCGAAGCCGAGCGTGCCGCGGCGGGCGAATATAACGCGCCGCGAGGAGATCTTGTCGTCACGGCGCCCATCGTCTTTGGCCGCCTGCATGTGTTGCCGGTGGTCGACGATTTCCTCGCGAGCCATGCGGAGATAAATGTCCGACTGACGCTTTCGGATCGTAACGTCGACCTGATCGACGATCACGTCGATCTCGCTGTCCGGATAGGCGCGCTTTCGGACAGCGCGATGGTCGCCATGAGGGTCGGGTCGGTTCGCGGTGTGGTCTGCGGCAGTCCGGACTACCTCGCCAGGCATGGAAACCCGCAAACGCCGGGCGATCTCGCGATGCTGTCTTGCATCGCCTTCGAGAGCCAGACATCAGGGGCGCATGTATGGACGTTTGCGGCGGCGGATTCCGAACTGTCGATTCCGGTTCAGCCGCGCCTTTCCGTCAATACCGCGGAGGCGGCGATCGACGCCGCTATCGCCGGTGTCGGCGTCACGCGTGTGCTGTCCTATCAGGTCGCCCGCGAGGTTGCGGACGGTAGATTGCAGATCGTGCTCGCGGATTACGAATTGGAGCCGTTACCGATCAGTCTCGTGCATGTCGGGCAAAACCCGCTACCGCTGAAGACGCGCGCGTTTCTCGATTTCGCCGCGCCCCGCATTCGGGAGCGCGCTACAGCCGCCGCCCTGCATGACCGATCGAATTGACCAGCCGCAGTAACCGACGACAGTCTAACCCAGCATCGCCCCCAAGCCGGGTAAGCGGAGCATCACATTGAGCGTGAGCAACAATCCGATAGCGCAGAAGATGCCGACCGCAACGAATTCCGGACTTGCAATGGCTTCCACCATCGATGCGGCTTTGCCGGCCGGTTTCGACGGATAGGCGCGGGCGGTGCTCGGACGACTCATCGGACTCTCCTTGGCCGGGCGTCTCCCGGCGACGCTCCACGTTTAGTGAATCGTCGGCCAGGAAGAAGTGATTGCCGTCACAGAAAGGCACATTGGTTGCCCGATAAGCCCGATTTCAACAATAAGACGATCGACAAGGCGCACGTCCGGTTCGCGATTAACAGAGACGGAAAGATAATTCCAATGGGAGAGATAGCGTCATGAGCAATGAGAAGCCGCATGCCGATGGACTGACGCTCTTGCAGGCTTTGACCGCGTTGGAGGTCGACTACTGGTATGAGGTTGATCACAATTGGGGGCGTCAAGCCCATCGATATTACGCCGAGGGCGGCATCTTTGCGATCGGTGACAAAAAGATGCAGGGACAGGACGCGGTTGCGGCTTTCTATCGATGGCGCGAATCACGCGGCGAAAGAGTAGCTCGCCATGTCGTGACCAATTTCAGTCTCCGGGCGAACGAGGGCGCGCGGGCGAAATTCGAATGCATTCTCTGTCTCTATGCCGCCGACGGTAAGCCCGTGCTGCCGTCGCGGCCGGCCATCATGATCGCCGACATTGTCGGTGAATGCGAACTCGGCCAAGATGGCCGCTGGCGGTACCTTTCGCACGCACTGGTGCCGATCTTCGAAAGTGGTGAGCCGGCAACGATTCCGGAAAGCTAAGGCAAACAGCTACCGCCGGCGGGGCTGGTGTAGTTTTCCACCTCCAGGTTTTGAGGTCATCGGTTGGACCTTCCGACGGTTCGAATCGTGACACCTGTCAAACTATTTTGACAATCTGGACGTCGCCACGTCCGTTCTTTTCGCCGATTACCAAACTAAAGCAGCAATTTGCATCGTCAAGGAACCTTGACGATGTTGCCGCGTTGAACGGCGGAACGGAGCCCTTTTGGCGCCCCGCGCGGGACTAATTATGAATCGCTCCTCCTCTCAATTTGTTTCTGGTCGTTTTTGTTCGCTTTCCGCATTAATCGCGATAATCATCGGCATCGGTGCGTCAGTCTTTCCCGCGTATGGAGCCGGAGCTGCGGACGATCAGCTGATCAAACGCGGGGAATATCTCGCGCGGGCCGGCGATTGCGTATCCTGCCATACCGCGCCGGGGGGCAAACCCTATGCCGGCGGACTTTATATGCCGACGCCTTTCGGCGACATCTCGACGCCGAATATCACGCCTGACAAGACGACCGGCATCGGCGATTGGAGCGACGACGATTTCTACCGCGCCATGCACGAAGGCATCGGCCGGCACAAAGAATATCTCTATCCGGTCTTTCCTTTTCCCTGGTTCACCAAGATTACGCGCGATGACGTGCTGGCGATCAAAGCTTATTTATTTTCACTGCCCGGTGAAAATGCGCCCCGGCAGCCGTTAAAGCTCGCGTTTCCATTCAGCATCCGCGAAGGCCTGCTGGCGTGGCGTACCGCGTTTTTCAAACCGGGCACCTTTGCCGCGGACCCGCGTAACAGCGATCAAGTCAACCGCGGCGCCTATCTCGTCGAGGGACTAGGCCATTGCGGCGAGTGCCATAATCGTCACGCCATATTCGGCGCATCCGATTGGAGCGGTAAACTGGAGGGGGGCGAGATCGAGGGCTGGTTCGCCCCGAACCTGACCGCCGCCGGAAACGACAGCGTCGCGGCTTGGAGCAGCGAACAACTCGTGACATTCCTCAAAACGGGTGCGGCTCCCGGTAAGGGGGTGGCGCTGGGGCCGATGCGCGAGACCATCGATAACAGCCTGCATTTTCTAACGGACGACGATCTCGGCGCCATTGCCGCTTATGTCAAAACAGCGACGGCAAACCAATCGGCCAAAGCCGTGCCTGAATTGGCTCAGACGGCGACGCGGGCCGGCGGCGAGATTTATCTGAGTTCCTGCGCCTTCTGCCATGGCCCGGAAGGTAAAGGCGTTGCCGGCGTCATACCGTCACTCGCCGGAAATCCCGCCGTGGCGGCACAAGGACCTGAAAACGTGATCCGGGTCGTGCTCGGCGGTCTCGAAGCTGCCCATGGTCTCGCGCCGATGCCGGCGGTTGGCGTGTCCATGGCCGATGCCGACATTGCCGCGGTCGTCAATTATGTCCGAACCTCGTGGGGCAATGCGGCGCCGGCGAATGCACAATCCGGTACCGTGGCCGATCTCCGATCCAAGACCAAGACGCTTCTGGCGGGAAATCTTCCGGACGGCTGTCCGACAATCCCAGAATCCCCAACTGTCCAATGCAATCGGGCCATTGCGAGACAAGTTAAAGGATGCCGACCTGGCTAATATGCTGCCTCTGATCGATTCGATTTTGCCGACCATTAAAAAAAGCGGTGTATCGCCTGACGATATCGTCAATGGACTGACGGCGGCTTACTGCCCCGTCGTCGCCGCCGATAAAGAGATTTCGTCGGCGGCGCGTGCTTCGCTACTCGGCAATTTCAGCGGGCTGGTCTACGGGCAGCTCAAGAGTGACGGCAAGCCCAACTAAGGCGGTGCCGATCAAACGATACGTCGGAGGCGGGACGATGAACGAAGCGACCGCCGGCGCCGATTCCCGTCATCTTGACGAACGCGAGCAAACGCAAGCCGCGGCCCATGCGGCGCCGCAGGCCTTGGTCATCCATGAAGTCGTGCGCGAAGAAGGCGAGCTTGAATTGCGGCGCCGTAATGCGGCGTTGCTATGGTCCGGGCTTGCCGCCGGCCTTTCCATGGGCTTTTCGCTGCTGATGCTGGCCTTCATTCAAGCGAGCCTTCCTGACGAGCCCTGGCGGCGATTGCTCGACAGCTCCGGTTATTGCGTCGGCTTCGTCATCGCCATTCTCGGCCGCCAGCAATTATATACCGAGAGCACACTGACGGCGGTTCTGCCGCTGATGATGCGGCGCGATCTTGCGACATTGTTATCCGTGTTACGGATGTGGGGCATCGTTCTCGCCGCCAATCTCGTCGGGACGCTCGTCTTTGCGCTTTTGATATCGCCCGAGCATCTGTTCAGCGAGCCGGTACGTCAGGCGATGATCACGAGCGGTCAGGATATTCTTGCCGGCCCGGTCGGCTTCAAAATTCTCAAGGCCATGTTCGCCGGCTGGCTGATCGCAATGATGGTTTGGCTCCTGCCCAGCGCACGCTCGGCGCGGCTGTTCGTTATTTTGTTGCTGACTTATGTCGTCGCGGTGGCCCGCTTGCCGCATGTCATTGCCGGTTCGGTGGAAGCGTCCTTTGCGGTGATCGCGGGACACGCCAGCGTCGCGGATTACCTGCTGCATTTTCTGCTGCCGACGCTGCTCGGCAATACGATCGGCGGCGTAGCGCTCGTCGCCTTCCTCAATCACGCGCCGCTGGCGCCGGAGCTCCAGGAGGATGCCGAGAACCAAGTCGGCCGGGATCACAGCGGCACGGAGCGGAAAACCCAGAACGGCAAGCGTGCGAAAGTCAAACGCGGGAAATCTTGATCATACAACGCGCTTGTTTACAGGGTCCGCCGCTGGCACAGTGACAGCATAAAACACTGCGGTGTCGTCGCCCGGATCGGCGGCTGCACCCCAACAAAGATGTCGCGCGCCCAAGCATGCCATTGGCTTATCCCTTCTCGGCGATTGTCGGACAGGATGAGATGAAGCTTGCGCTTCTCATCGCCGCGGTCGATCCATCCATCGGCGGCGTTTTGATTTTCGGCGATCGCGGCAGCGGCAAATCGACGGCGATCCGCGGGCTGGCTTCGCTATTGCCCAAAATGACCGCGGTCGTGCAGTGCCGTTATGGCTGCGACCCGTCCGACGAAACGAGCCTTTGCGAAGAATGCCGGCAGAGACTCGCGAACGGCCCGCTCAAGACCCATCAGGTCGGCGTGCCCGTTGTCGACCTTCCGCTCGGCGCGACCGAAGACCGGGTGGTCGGCGCGCTCGATCTCGAACGCGCGCTGGCGCAGGGCGTGAAAGCTTTCGAACCAGGTCTGTTGGCGCGGGCGAATCGCGGCTTTCTTTACATCGACGAGGTAAATCTCCTGGAAGATTACCTCGTCGATCTTTTGCTCGACGCCGCGGCGTCGGGGGAGAATGTTGTCGAGCGCGAGGGACTGAGCATTCGCCATCCCGCGCGCTTCGTTCTGGTGGGGACCGGCAACCCGGAGGAGGGCGAACTGCGGCCACAGCTTCTCGACCGCTTCGGTCTTTCGGTAGAGGTCAAGACGCCCGATATTCTTGCCGACCGCATCGAGGTGGTCCGTCGACGCGACGCTTTCGAGCGGGACCCGGCGGCTTTTGCGGAGAAATGGAAAAAGGAAGATGCGCGGCTGCGGCGCCGCATCACCGCCGCGCGTGAGGCGATTGACGACGTCGACGTGGCGGACGCGGTACTGGAAAAAGCGTCGCAGCTTTGCATCAATCTCGGCACCGACGGCTTGCGCGGCGAGCTGACGCTGATGCGGGCGGCGCGCGCGCTGGCCGGTCTCGACGGTGACAAGGATGTCACAGAAACGCACTTGCGCCGCGTCGCCGCTCCCGCCTTGCGGCATCGGCTGCGGCGAAACCCGCTCGACGATGCCGGCTCGAGCGTGCGCATCGACCGCGCGGTCGCCGAGCTTTTCGGGCCGTGATCCCGCCGGCGGACAATGGTCGCGCTGTTTGGTCGAGTGCTGTTCAAGCAACCGCGCTTTTTGCCATCGATACGCTCGGCACCTCGGGCGTGAGTTTGCGCGCCCGTCCCGGCCCGGTACGTGACGCATGGTTTTCTTTATTACGCGAGCTGCTCCCTCCTGCCACGTCGATGCGCCGCGTCCCGCATACTGTGGGCGACAACCGGCTGCTTGGCGGGCTCGATCTGGCGGCGACACTGCAGGCCGGTCGCCCGGTCGCCGAGCGCGGCCTGCTGGCGCAAGTTGACCGGGGTGTCCTGGTCCTGACAATGGCCGAACGCGCATCGGCGTCCCTTGCGGCGCGGTTTGGGTCGGCGCTCGACTCGCGAGAAGCGGTCGTCGAGCGCGATGGCGTTGCCGAACATTATCCTGCGCGCTTCGCCCTCATTTTGCTTGATGAAGGGATCGATGAAGAAAGGCCGCCGCCCGCCTTGCTTGATCGGCTCGCCTTTCACATCGACGTCGACGCCGTCCGTTGGAGTGAGGCGATCGATCGACAGGTTGACCGGCACGACATCACGCAAGCGCAAATGTTGTTGCCGGAAATAGAGGTGGGAGAGGAGGTGCTGCGCGCGATATGTGAAACCGCGGTGGCACTTGGTATTTCGTCGATCCGCGCAGCGCTGCTCGCCGTCCGTGCTGCGCGAGCGGCGGCGGCGTTGGCCGGCCGGCGCTCGGTGTGGCGGGACGATGCGGCTCTTGCGGCCGCACTTGTTCTTGCGCCGCGCGCCACCATACTTCCCAGTGCGGAGCCATCTCAGGCAGACAATGATCGATCGGAAGCGGATCCCCCGGATAGCCGAGAAGGCTCGAGCGCGGAAGAAAACGCCGACGATCCGGTCGACAATCGTGAACTCGGCGATGTCGTCATCCAAGCCGCGCAAGCAGCCATACCGCCCGGCCTGCTGGCACAGTTGCAGATTTCGGGTGCTCGGCTCAAGCGCGCGCATGTCGCGGGGCGTTCCGGCGCGCTCCAGGCTTCGCTTCGCCGGGGCCGCCCCGCCGGCGTGCGGCGTGGCGAACCGCGCGCGGGAGCCCGCCTCAACGTCATCGAGACTTTGCGCGCCGCGGCCCCGTGGCAAACGCTGCGGCGGCGCGAAGCCAGGCCATCGAATGCGACAATACCGCGCGTGGAAGTGCGACGTGACGATTTCCGCGTTACCCGGCTAGAACAGCGGACCGAAACGACGAGCATATTTGCCGTCGATGCATCGGGTTCGTCAGCGTTTCATCGTCTCGCCGAAGCAAAAGGCGCGGTCGAGCAGCTGCTAGCCGATTGCTACATTCGGCGCGATCGCGTCGCGCTTCTGGCCTTTCGCGGCAGCATCGCCGAACTGATCTTGCCGCCGACCCGTTCGCTCGCGCGCGCCAAGCGGAGTTTGGCCGGTATGCCGGGCGGCGGCGGCACGCCGCTTGCGACGGCGATCGATGCGGCCTGCGCACTGGCGGAAGCCACGACACGAAAAGGCCAGACGCCGGTCGTCGTCTTGCTGACGGATGGCCGCGGCAATATCGCGCGCGATGGCAAGCCGGGCCGCGAGCAAGCGGAACGGGATGCGCTCGCTTCGGCCCGCGCGTTGCGCGCCGCCGGACTTTCGGCCCTGGTCGTCGACATCTCGCCACAACCGCACAACTCGGCGAAACGGTTGGCGGCGGAAATGGGAGCGCGCTATCTGGCGCTGCCTTATGCGGACGGAAAGACATTGTCCCGAGCGGTGCAGGCGGTCTCGGCCGAGAGCCGCTCGTTGCAGTGAATACTGTCCTGCAGGGTGGAAACGCAGTAAGAAGGGTCGGTATCCTTTTTCGGAGAGCGCCTTGCCAGATAACCAAAGGCAGACCCTACCGCCCGCGGTAACCGGGGAGCGTCGTACCATCAAAAGTCGCGCCGGCTTGCTCAGTTATTATACGGCCGGGCCGGGCGAGGGGGCCGAACCGCTCCTGCTGATTCACAGCATCAACGCGGCGGGCTCGGCCTATGAGGTGATGCCGCTCTATGAGCATTATCGGCAAAGCCGTACCGTCTATGCGCTGGAGCTTCCCGGCTTCGGCTTTTCCGAGCGTGGCGATCGGGATTACACGCCGCGGCTGATGACGGATGCCGTCCATGCGATGATTGCGGAAATCCAACTGATCCACGGGGCTGCACCGCTCGATGTGCTGGCGATTTCGCTGTCGTCGGAGTTTTTGGCGCGCGCCGCGCTGGAAGACCCGAAAGCGTTCCGCAGTCTCGCACTGATCAGTCCGACCGGCTTTAATCGCAATACGCCAGAACAGGCGCCGCCGGGCAGCACGCGCGCGATGCCGAGATTTCGTAAAATCTTGTCGCTGTGCGGCAGTTCTTTTTTCAGCGCGCTGACGAGCAAGCCCAGTATTCGCTATTTTCTGAGAAAAACCTGGGGATCGAAAGATATCGACCAAGGCCTGGTGGAATACGATTACCTCACCACGCATCAGCCGGGCGCGCACTACGCGCCGTACGCGTTCGTCTCGGGTTTTCTGTTCAGTCTGGACATTCAATCCATCTATCGCGCGCTCCGCATGCCGATATGGATGGCCCACGGCGTGCGCGGCGATTTCACGGATTACACCAAGGCGCCGTCATTCGCCTCGCTGCCGAATTGGAATGTCGAAACTTTTCCGACAGGGGCGATGCCGCATTTCGAAATGCTCGACCGGGTGACGCGATCTTACGATGCGTTTCACTCGGGCGTGGCTCAACGCATGGCGCGCTCGATCAGCCCCGAACCGTCGGCGATCAGATAGGCTTTGAAAGCCGATGCGGCAGGCGTCATCCGTTTTCGCTCGCGATGGATGACGTACCAGTCGCGCATAACCGGCATGCCGGAAACGGCGAGAACGCTCAGCCTGCGCGTAGTCAGTTCGAGACCGATCGTGTGCAGGGACAAGAAGCTCACACCCATACCGGCCATGACGGCTTGTTTGATGGTCTCGTTTGAGCCGATTTCGACAGTCTCGGAGGGATGAAATTTTTGTGCCGCGAAAGCCCTTTCCATGGCGTCGCGCGTTCCCGAACCTCTTTCCCTGATCAGGAAACTCTCGCCGCTCAGTTCCGCGAGCCTGACACGGCGCTTTTTTGCCAGCGGATGATCCGGCGCGGCAACGATCCCGAGCGGGTTACGGGCGAAACGGACCGCGATGGTGTCGAGATCGCGCGGCGCCTGGCCCATCACCGCAAGATCAACGGTATTTTCGGCGAGTTCGCGCACCACATGCTCGCGGTTCTTGACGGTAAGCCTAACTTTCACCCGTGGATGGCCGCGGCGAAACGCGGCGAGGAGACGCGGCACGAAATATTCGGCGGTCGTCGTCGATGCGACATGAATCTCGCCCGCGCCGGCGTCCTTCAATCCTTCGAGCGCCTCGTCCGCTTCGCGAATCCTCACCAGGACGGCGCGGGCATGGCCGGCCAATTCCTCTCCGGCGCGGGTGAGGTGCATGCGGCGTCCCATTTGCTCGAACAGCGGCAGGCCGATGTCGGCCTCAAGCTGCTTGAGTTGAATGGAGACGGCAGGCTGCGACAGGTTGAGTTCGGCCGCCGTGCGGCCGAAATGCAGATGCCTGGCCGCGGCCTCGAAGATGCGGAACTGCCTCAGAGTCGTGCGGCGCAGGATCGACATTCGAATTCCTTATGGATTACATAAAATCATTTAAGTAGTTCTTATGCAATGACCTGCGCTATCCCGGGTTCAATGAACCGCCAGGGAGCCGCGCCATGGATGTCGCCGCCGCACCGAGAAATCTCGCTGACGCAGCCGAGCGATATCGCGCCGGCGTATTGAAATATGCGCAAATGGGCTATTGGCAGCCCGATTATCAGCCCAAGGACACCGACGTCCTGGCGCTGTTTCGCATCACGCCTCAGGATGGCGTCGATCCGGAAGAAGCCGCCGCGGCGGTGGCCGGCGAGTCCTCCACCGCAACCTGGACCGTGGTCTGGACCGACCGTCTGACGGACTGCGGCCGCTATCGCGCCAAGGCCTATCGGGTCGATCGGGTGCCCGGATCGGCGGAGCAATACTTCGCTTTCATCGCCTACGATCTCGACCTGTTCGAGCCGGGCTCGATCGCCAATCTGACCGCCTCGATCATCGGCAACGTGTTCGGCTTCAAGCCGCTCAAGGCGCTCCGCCTGGAAGACATGCGCATTCCCGTAGCTTACGCCAAAACCTTCTGCGGTCCGGCGACTGGCATCGTCGTGGAACGCGAACGGCTCGACAAATTCGGCCGTCCGCTTCTCGGTGCGACGGTCAAACCGAAGCTTGGTCTTTCCGGCAAGAATTATGGCCGGGTCGTTTACGAGGCGCTGAAAGGCGGACTCGATTTCACCAAGGACGACGAGAACATCAACAGCCAGCCGTTCATGCATTGGCGCGACCGATTTCTTTATTGCATGGAGGCGGTCAATCGTGCGCAGGCGGCGACCGGCGAGATCAAGGGCACTTATCTCAACGTGACCGCCGGCACGATGGAGGACATGTATGAACGCGCGGAGTTCGCCAAGAATCTCGGCAGCGTGATCGTGATGATCGATCTTGTGATCGGCTATACCGCGATCCAATCCATGGCGAAGTGGGCGCGTCGCAACGACATGATCCTGCACCTGCATCGCGCCGGTCACTCGACTTATACGAGGCAGAAGTCCCACGGCATTTCATTCCGCGTCATTTCGAAATGGATGCGGCTCGCCGGTGTCGACCACATTCATGCCGGCACCGTGGTGGGCAAGCTCGAAGGCGATCCCAACTCGGTGCAGGGCTTCTATAATGTTCTGCGCGAAGATCATAATCCGGTCGATCTGCAACGCGGTCTTTTCTTCGAGCAGAACTGGGCAGGACTGCGCAAGGTCATGCCGGTTGCCTCCGGCGGCATCCATGCCGGACAGATGCATCAACTCCTGACCTATCTCGGCGACGACGTGGTGTTGCAATTCGGCGGCGGCACCATCGGCCATCCGATGGGGATTCAGGCGGGCGCGATCGCCAACCGTGTGGCGCTCGAGGCCATGGTGCTCGCGCGCAACGAAGGCCGCGACATCTGGAAGGAAGGTCCGCAAATCCTGGCGGACGCCGCACGGCATTGTCAGCCGCTGAAGGCGGCGCTCGATACCTGGGGCGACATCACGTTCAATTATGCCTCGACCGACACGCCTGATTTCGTGCCGACGGCGACGGCCGCGTAAGGAGAAACGACGTCATGCGCATCACGCAAGGGGCTTTCTCGTTCCTGCCCGATCTGACAGACGAACAGATCCGCGCGCAAATCGAATATTGCCTGACCAACGGATGGGCCGTTTCGGTGGAGTTCACCGACGATCCGCATCCCCGCAATACCTTCTGGGAAATGTGGGGAATGCCGATGTTCGATCTCAAGGACGCAGCCGGCGTCATGCGCGAGGTCGAAGCTTGCCGCGACGCCTATCCCAATCATTACATCAAAGTGAATGCCTTCGACTCCAGTTCGGGATGGGAGGCGCTTCGTCTGTCATTCATCATCAATAGGCCGAAATATGAGCCGGGTTTCGCGCTCGACCGTCAGGAAACCCAAGGCCGCAGCATCCGCTACACCACGCGTTCCTATGCCGCCCGGGAGCCGGAAGGCGAACGCTACGTTAAATAGCATTGCCGGGAAGTGATCATGCTGGCTCCGCAACAAGCCACGCTCGACATCGACGCGCTCTATCGCGAGTCGAATGTCCAACAATCGCTCGATGCACTCGACCGGGAGCTTGTCGGGCTCGTCCCGGTGAAAAGCCGGGTCCGCGAGATCGCCGCGTTGCTGTTGGTCGAAAAACTGAGGCGATCAATCGGACTGCACGCCGATCCGCCGCCGCTGCACATGAGTTTTACCGGCAATCCCGGCACCGGCAAGACGACGGTGGCGATGCGAATGGCCTCGATCCTCCACGGCCTCGGCTATGTGCGAAAAGGCCAGCTTGTCGCAGTGACGCGCGACGATCTGGTCGGGCAGTATATCGGGCATACCGCGCCGAAGACCAAAGAGGTCATCAAACGGGCCATGGGCGGCGTGCTGTTCATCGACGAGGCCTATTATCTTTACCGGCCGGAAAACGAACGCGACTATGGCCAAGAAGCCATCGAGATTCTGCTTCAGATCATGGAAAACCATCGCGACGATCTGGTGGTGATTTTTGCGGGCTATAAAGACCGTATGGATCGTTTCTTTTCTTCAAATCCTGGAATGGCGTCGCGGGTCGCCCATCATGTCGACTTTCCGGATTATTCCCAGGACGAGCTGGTTTCGATCGCAAAACTGATGCTTGAGCGCATGCAATATGCCTTGAGCGCGGACGCGGCCGTCGCGCTTTGCGAATACATTTCCTTGCGCATTACCCAGCCACGTTTCTCCAATGCACGCTCGATCCGAAATGCGCTTGACCGCGCACGCCTGCGACAGGCCAACCGGCTGTTCGAGCGGAGAAATGAACCGATAACGCCGGAGGCTCTGTCGACGCTCGAGGCCGCGGACATCCGCGCCAGCCGGGTATTCGGCGCCGGCATCGGCGGCGGGTGACCTCGCGTTTCAGCATCGACGCGTTATTGCAACGGTAATGGATAGAAACGTCGAAAGGGAGCGAGATGAAACTCGAAGCGCTGATCTTCGATGTCGATGGGACCCTGGTCGATACCGAAGAGCTTCACCGCCAGGCCTATAATCAGACTTTTCTCGATTTCGGCTTCGGTTGGGATTGGCACGCCGACCGCTATGCCGAACTGCTGAGCGTTTCAGGCGGACAGGCCCGTTTGGCGCGCTATATCGATCTGATCGATTTGCCGCCGGCGGAAAAAATGCGGCTTCGCCGGCTCATTCCTGCCATTCACAAGGAAAAGAGCAAGCTGTACGGCCAATTGGCCGCCAGCAATGCCGCCCGGTTGAGGCCGGGGGTGGTGCGGCTGATGAACGAGGCTCATGGTGCCGGTCTGCGTGTGGGCTTGGTCGCCAGTTCGGCATCGACCAATGTCGATATGTTGGTCTCCGGAGCGTTAGGCGACGAGCTTCGCAAAGGCGTCGGCGCAATCGTATGCGGCGACATGGTCACGCGGAAGAAGCCCGCGCCGGATATTTATGAGCTGATCCTTACGATGTTGCGGGTGCCCGCCGCCGGTTCTGTGGCTTTCGAAGATTCGGCCAACGGGCTCATGGCGGCGAAAGCGGTCGGCATCTACACCGTCGTCACACCGACCCGCTGGACCGCGGCACAGTCGTTTGCGGACGCGGATCTCCTGCTTCCCTCGCTCGGCGATCTTGACCGGCCGCTCGATGCCGCGAACGCAGCAAAGATCGGCGCGCCTTATCTTGAACTGGCCACGCTGGAAAAGCTACGATCGGCCATCAGTCCAGCCTTGACGTTGAGCAAAGCCGGATCTTAACGAGCTGCTGGTTATTGGAGAAGCGCGATGGGGGTGGAGCGCAAGACTCTCGGCGAGTATCTCGCCGCCTATCGCAATTCTTCCGTGGCCGAGGATCTTGCCGCGCTTGTCGAAGATGTGGCCGGGGCGTGCAGGAACATCGCTTCATGCGCCGCCGGCGGCGCGCTCGGCGACGTCCTTGGTGCCGCGGGATCGGATAACGTCCAAGGTGAAGCGCAGCAAAAGCTGGATACTCTCGCCAGCAATATCTTCCTTCGCGCCAACGAAAAGCAGGGCCATCTCGCCGGCATGGTTTCCGACGATATGGAGGTTCCGTTTGCTATCCCGGCCCAGTATCTGAAGGGGCGCTATCTCCTGATCTTCGATCCGCTTGATGGGTCCTCGAATGTCGACGTCAACGCTTCGATCGGGAGTATCTTTTCGATACTGCGGGCTCCGGCGGCAGAAATCGACGCTCTATCGGCCGGCTTTCTACAGCCGGGAAGTCGTCAAGCTTGTGCCGGCTACGCGATCTATGGCCCATCGACCATGCTGGTCCTTACCTTCGGTGACGGAGTTTACGGTTTCACGCTTGAACCTGGGTTCGGCGAGTTCGTACTTACGCATCCAAAAATAACGATGCCGCGCGCCGCGAGCGAATTTGCGATTGACGCTTCCGACAGCCGTTTCTGGGAGCCGCCAGTGAGGCGCTATGTCGATGAATGCCTGAGCGGTGAGGCCGGCCCCCGCCATAAGGACTTCAGCATGCGCTGGGTCGGCTCACTGGTGGCAGAGGCCCACCGCATATTGATGCGCGGCGGCGTATTCCTTTGTCCGCGCGATACCAAGGAGCCGAAGAAGGCCGGCCGGCTGCGGCTGTTGCATGAAGCAAATCCGATCGCCCTCATCATCGAACAGGCCGGCGGCGGCGCCAGCACGGGCCGCGAGCGGATATTGGATATGATGCCTGACGGTTTTCATCAGCGGGTGCCGGTCATTTTTGGCGGCCGCGAGGAGGTGGAGCTTATCGAAAAATATCATCACGAACAGGGCGACGCCGAGAGGGATGCGCCATTGTTCGGTAGCCGCGGCCTATTCCGTGTACTGGCATAACAATCGGTGATCATGTGTCCGCCAAGCATCCCGTGATCGCGATCACCGGCTCTTCAGGCGCAGGCACGACGTCGGTCATGCGCACTTTCCAGCAGATTTTTCGCCGCGAGAACGTCAAGGCCGCGTATGTCGAGGGTGACAGCTTTCACCGGTTCGATCGCGCCGAGATGAAGCAGCAGATGACCGATACGCTTGCGCGCGGCAACTATCAGTTCAGCCACTTCGGACCCGAGGCTAATCTGCTCGATGAGCTGGCCGCGCTGTTTTGCGATTATGGCGCGACCGGCACGGGACGCGTCCGCAAATATTTGCATGACGACGAGGAGGCGGCGCCGTACGGCCAGCCGGCGGGCACTTTCACACCCTGGGAGGAATTGCAGCCGGATACGGATGCCTTGTTCTACGAAGGGCTTCACGGTGCGGCCGCTGGCGAGACGGTCGATATCGCCGCCCATGTCGATCTGCGGATCGGCGTCGTGCCGGTGATCAATCTCGAATGGATTCAAAAATTGCATCGTGACAAAGCCGACCGCGGCTACAGCACGGAGGCCGTTACCGATACGATCCTGCGCCGCATGCACGACTACGTGCATTACATTTGCCCGCAATTCTCGCGCACTCATATCAACTTCCAACGCGTTCCCGTGGTCGACACGTCGAATCCTTTTGTTGCCAGGCATATTCCCGCGCCGGACGAGAGCATGCTGGTGATCCGCTTCGCAGACCCGCGCGGGATCGATTTCTCCTATTTACTGTCGATGCTGCACGATTCTTTCATGTCGCGTCCGAACACGATCGTGTGCCCCGGCGGCAAGATGGACCTCGCCATGCAGCTTGTCTTCACGCCGATGATCTGGCGGCTGATGGAACGCAAGAAAAAGGCGCTCGGCGCGTGACGGAACGGCGGCAAACGCGGCGCGACGCGAAAACGCGCGACCGACATTCCGGTCCAACCGCGGTTGCGGCGGGCCGCCGCTTTGTGACAAAGGAGCGGCCGGAACGCGCGGAGTTGCCGGCGCGTAGAAAACGGCTTTCCATGTCGGGACTCGACGATCTCTCCTGGGAGCGAGACGGCCGCGACTGGCCGAATCGTGAGGCGAGCCGGTTCGTGGAGGCCGGCGGACTGCGCTGGCACGTCCAACAAATGGGCCGCGGTCCGGTTCTCCTCCTGCTGCACGGTACCGGCGCATCGACGCATTCCTGGCGTGCCTTGCTGCCGTTATTGGCGAAGAGCTTTACAGTCGTAGCGCCGGATCTGCCGGGTCACGGCTTTACCGCGACGCCATCCCGCCGGGGCCTTTCGCTAAACGGCATGGCCGGCGAAATCGGAGAGTTGCTGCATGTTCTATCGTTGGAACCGGACATCGTAGCGGGTCATTCGGCCGGAGCCGCAGTGATGATCCGAATGACGATCGACGGCCTGATTGCGCCGCACGCTTTGGTCAGCCTCAACGGCGCACTTCTGCCGTTCGGCGGCGTGGCAAGCCAATTCTTCTCGCCGTTGGCGAAACTGCTCGTCCTCAATCCTTTAGTACCGAGGCTTTTTGCCTGGCGCGCTTCCGATCGAGCGGCGGTGGAGCGCCTCATCCGCAATACCGGTTCGACAATCGATAAAGCGGGGATCGAGTTTTATCGCCGTCTCGTCTCCAGCCCGCGCCATGTCGCGGCGGCGCTTGCCATGATGGCAAATTGGGATCTCGAATCGCTTGTGCGCGACTTGCCGAAGCTCAAGACGCCGTTGTTGCTGGTGGCTGGTGGCGACGATCGCGCGATTTCATCTGACCAAGCCTTCCGTTTGCGCGAGCGCATTCCTGCCGCCAAGGTCGAATATCTGCGCGGCGTCGGCCATCTGGCACACGAAGAACGGCCGGAACAGATCGCTCGGCTCATCGCGGAATGGGCAGCGATGTCGCAGGAGCCGGCCCGTGGTTGAGGCTCCGCCCATGGTCCTTCCGCAAAACCATGCGCGGCGCATCGAGCTTAACGATGAAGTGCACGCCCGGCCACCGGAAGCGCTCACGCTGCCGATGCGGCTTTCCTATCTGGCGCTGCTTTGCAACGCGGCGCAACGTGATCAGGCCTGGAGCATGGTTGGCGAGCTTTCGCGCAGGTTCGGCGCAGCGCCGCCGCCCGCCGGCGCCGTGCACTATAGCGCCGACTTAGGTCCGTTCCGTCTCAAGTGGGAGCGCCACACTGAATTCGCGCGGTATCAGTTTATTGTCGAAGGGCAAGAGGAAGAACCCTTTGCGTCGCCGGCCATCCGCGCCGTTCCTGCCGACTGGATCGCCGCGCTCCCCGGGGAAAGCCTGGTCGCCGCCCATGTCGCGCTGTTGCGGCAAAACAATGCGTCGTCGAATTACGAACCGATGGCCGCCAAATATTTCGCCGGCAATATCCTGGTCGGATCGGCGCTCGGCGAAGGCGTGGCCACCGCGCTCACGGATTTCCGAATTCACAAAGACGGCTTCAGCCGCTTCCTGGTGCTCGATCGCAGCATGTCCGCGCGCCAGGCTGGTCGCATGGTGCAGCGTCTCCTCGAAATCGATACCTATCGGATGATGGCGTCGCTCGCTCTGCCGGTCGCCCGCGAATTGGCGCCTTTGCTGACGCGCGGCGAGCAGGAACTGGTCAAGATCACAACGGCGTTGGTCAGCGCAAATGCCGAGGATGAGCCCTTGCTGCTGGAGCGGCTGACGCAACTCGGGGCGGAAATCGACAGCCGCGAAGCGGCCAACCATTACCGGTTCAGCGCGGCGAATGCTTACTACGATTTGGTGCAGCAGCGGATCGCCGATTTGCGCGAGCAGCGTATCGAAGGCCTGCAGCTCTTTCGAGAATTCACCGAGCGGCGTCTGGCTCCGGCGATGAATACGCTGCGCGCGGTCGCGTCACGACAAGAGTCGCTCAGCGAACGCATGGCCCGGGCGGTCCAACTCCTGTCGACGCGCGTCGACGTCACGCGGGAGCGCCAGAATCAGAAGGTGCTTGAATTGATGAATCGCCGGGCCAAGCTGCAGTTGCGCCTACAGCAGACGGTCGAAGGTTTGTCGGTCGCGGCGGTGACATATTACGTCGTCGGCTTGGTGGGCGACGCGGCGCGCGGGGTCGAAGCTCTAGGGGTAAAGGTCAATCCGGATATCGCGATGATGGTCGGAATTCCCGTCGTTGCCGCCCTGACCGCCTACGGCGTGCATCGCATTCGTCGCCTCGTGACCCGTAACGCGGGCTAATCCACGGATATCAGTCCGACGGTCAAAAGCCACTGGCCATTTGTCAGTTTCTTGTTACAGTGGACTGTATGGCTAGATTGACATCCGATTTGGCATCATTCGCCCGCGGCAGGCCGTCACGTCATGATTCCCACGCGGTCGTGATCGGGAGCGGCTTTGGCGGTCTTGCCGCTGCCGTCCGTCTCGGCGCGCGAGGCTATCGCGTCACGGTCGTGGAGAAACTCGATGCGCCCGGTGGGCGTGCTTATGTGCATCGGCAGGATGGCTTCACCTTCGATGCCGGGCCGACCATCGTCACGGCGCCGTTCTTATTCGAAGAGCTATGGCGCTTATGCGGCCGACGGCTCGCCGACGATGTGGAATTGCGACCGGTAGCGCCGTTCTATCGCATCCGCTTCGACGACGGCGAGGTGTTCGACTATAGCGGCAATGCACAAACGATGCGGGCGGAAGTTGCGCGTTTGGCGCCCGCGGATGTCGATGGCTACGAAGAATTCATGCGGGCGAGCGAAGCGATTTTCAAAATCGGCTTCGAAAAGTTCGGCGACATGCCGTTTACTTCCTGGACCGACATGGCGCGGATCGTACCGGCCATGATCGGTCTTGCAAGCTACAAGACCGTTTACCGGATGGTGTCGTCCTATATCCGCGATCCGCGTCTGCGGGTGATCTTCAGCTTCCACCCGTTATTGATCGGCGGCAATCCCTTCACCACCACGTCGATCTACTGCCTCATTGCTTTCCTCGAGCGCAAATGGGGTGTGCATTTCGCTATGGGCGGCACCGGTCGTCTGGTGCAGGGTCTGGTCGGGCTGATCGAATCGCAAGGCGGAGAACTGCGCTGCGGCGAGGAAGTCGCCGAGATCATTGTCAAAGACGGTGCTGCGACAGGCATCAAGCTCGCTTCCGGCGAGACGATCGCGGCCGATATCGTCGTGTCCAATGCCGATTCGGCCTGGACTTATCGCAATCTACTGCCGAAGGAAACGCGCCGGCGCTGGAGTGACAAACACATCGAGCGTGCGCGCTATTCCATGGGCTTGTTTGTCTGGTATTTCGGCACCCGGCGCAAATATCCCGACGTCTGCCATCACACCATCTTGCTCGGGCCGCGTTATCGTGAATTGCTGACCGACATTTTCGAACGCAAGGTGCTGGCTTCGGATTTCAGCCTTTATCTGCACCGGCCGACCGCAACCGATCCGTCTCTCGCGCCGGACGGCTGCGATGGATTTTATGTTCTCTCGCCGGTGCCGAATCTCGGCGGCGAAGTGGATTGGGCTGAGAAGGCCGAGCCTTATCGCCGCGCCATTTCAAGGCGTCTCAGCGAGACGGTCTTGCCGGACCTTGAAGCCAATATCGTGACGTCACGGGTAGCGACACCGCAGGACTTTCAAGACCGCCTATTGGCTTATCGCGGCGCCGCCTTCGGCTTTGAGCCGGTGCTGACGCAAAGCGCCTGGTTCCGTCCGCACAATCGTAGTGAGGACGTAAAAAACCTCTACTTGGTGGGAGCCGGCACTCATCCGGGCGCCGGGCTGCCGGGTGTTCTCTTGTCTGCTCGGGTCCTCGACAAGGTGGTTCCGCATGCGCACGCGTTTGCCTGAAACGAGATCCGGCGCAGTTGCCGACATCGCGGCCTGTACCGCAATGTTACGCGGCGGTTCGCACACGTTCTTCGCTGCTTCTCATGTCCTGCCGCGGGCCGTAAGCGAACCGGCGACAGCGCTCTATGCTTTTTGCCGGCTAGCCGACGACGCGGTCGACTTGGACGGCGGGAAAGCCGCTGCGCTTGCCCGGCTGCGTGAACGGCTTGAGCGCGCCTATGACGGCCGGCCTTTTCAAGCAGCGCCCGACCGGGCTTTCGCCGACATCGTCTCGCGTTTTTCCATTCCTCGCGAACTGCCCGCGGCGCTGATGGAGGGACTTGCCTGGGATACCGAAGGCCGCCGTTACGAGGATATTTCTGCGCTGAAATCCTACGCGGTTCGCGTTGCTGGCGCAGTCGGCGCCATGATGTCGATTCTGATGGGGGCGCGCGCTCCGCAGCTCGTGGCGCGTGCCTGCGATCTCGGCGTCGCGATGCAACTCACCAACATCGCGCGCGACGTGGGGGAAGATGCGCGCGAAGGCCGGCTTTACCTGCCGCTGCAATGGCTGCGCGCCGCTGAAATCGATCCCGATGCGTGGCTGCGGCGGCCACTGTTCAGCGAAGCGCTCGGCGGTGTCGTGCAGCGGCTATTGGACGAGGCTGATATTCTCTACGCGCGGTCATGCGAGGGGATCGCCGGGCTGCCGTTTGCCTGCCGTCCCGGCATTCACGCGGCGCGGTTGCTCTATGCTGAAATCGGTCGCGAGGTCGAGCGACACGGCTGCGATTCCGTGACCCGCCGCGCCGTAGTTTCGCGAGGCCGCAAGGTATTGCTCTTGGCGCGGTCGCTCGCCGCCGTGATGGGTGGCGAAAATAATGCGGCGGCGGCGCCGCTGCCGGAGGCGCAATATTTGATCGATGCGGTCGCGGCAACGCCTGCTGCTCGCCCGGCGCGGGGCGTGCAACGGAATCGAGGCGCGACGGCTCTTCAAGGGCGGGCGATCTGGCTTATCAATCTGTTCGAACAGCTTGAACGGCGTGGGCAGTTCAGCCGCAGCAACCCTTAGGCGCGGCTTGTCGAAGAGAGCATCGGATGAATTCGTCTCCCTGGCTCGGCTTTATCGAAATGGGAGTCGTTCTCATGTTTGGTATCGGTTGGGGAATTTTGGAACTGCTGGGACTTCGGCTTGATCGCAAGCGCAAGGAAGCTGAAGAAAGGAATAAGGCCGGTCCCGATCCGCGAGCGTGAAAGCGGCTCCCATGCAGTATTCAGCATAGGGCTCTTGGCATACGGAACGGCAGCATCGCCTGCACCCAGCCTGAGCGGAAGCGGTCAAGTGACAGGCTCTCGTGCATGGCAAGCGCCTGTTGACCCCGTAGCTCTGTCTTTACCAGCGAGCGTGCATAAAAGGGTGCGCTTTCGAGAGTTTTCACGATACAGGCCGGCTGTCCGCCATTACTGCGGGTTTGGCGTGCGATCTTCCACCGCGTCGACGGCAGTTCGATTTTGGGCGGCGGTGTAAATTCTTCGATCTTGCCCGACGGCGTGAACAACAGGGCGAGCGAGGCCTGCGATCCGCCGCGATCCGTGACGTCGTAAAGAACCGCGGTGCCCTCTCTTAGATCGGCGCGCGACCAATTCCACGATTCAAATCCGGCCTCCAGCGGCGCTCGGCCTCGGTTGGAATCGACATAGCCTGCGCCATGCCAGCGCAAGCTCGGCTGTGACATCAGCACTTCGACATGGGCGCAGGGAGCTATCGGCTGCCAGCTGTGAATTCCCGCCAAATCGAGGTCGAAGATTTTCCGCGGCAGTGCTTTGGGATAAACGCGCACAACGCCGCGTAGGGAAGATGGGATTGGCGCCGTCGTTTCGTTGATCTCGATGGTCAAAACCTCGCCGTCCCAAGACACCATGCTGGGGCCGATCGTAAATATCGATGCCGTCGTGTGCACACGTGCGCGACTGCGCTCCGTCATCGCCCATCTCTTGTGGCCGTCATTGTAGAAGGCAACATTCAGCGCGCAGTGATTGAGGGGATCGCCGCCGCCGCGTCTGCGGGCGAGGGCGTAATAGGGCGAAAACACGCTGCCGATGAAAGCAATGATGCTGACGCCGTGACGGCCGTCTGCACTCAACGCATCGACATACCACCACGCATAGCCGCCGGACGGAACCGGCGCATCGAAGCGAAGTCCTGTACTATCGCTTCGGCCGCCAATTGACCGGAAAGCGCGGCCATCGGCACTCCCGGACCCGGGTGTGTGCTGCCGCCTGCCATGTAGAGTCCCGGTACCCGCGTGCGCGAGCCCGAGCGCTGGAACGATGCCCTCCATCCGTGCGACGCCGGTCCGTAGAGCGCTCCGCCCGTTGCCGGAAAAAGCCGGTCGAAATCCCGTGGTGTGGTCATCACCGTTTCGTTGCTTCGCCGCTCGATGTGCAATCCACGACGCTCCAGCAGCGCGAATGTCCGCTCCTCGCATTGGCTCAACTCCGATGGTTCAAAGCTATGACGATCCCCGTTCGACGGCGCATTGACGAGACAAAATAGCGCCTCGGGCGATGATGCCGGGTTCGTGCCGTCGCTACCGTCGTAGCGGTCTTGGGCGCAGACATAGACCGTGGGTTCGAGGGGAAGTTTTCCGTCGCCAATGCGTGCGAATTCGCCGGCGTAATCGCCGGAAAAGAAAACGTTGTGTCGCACCAGCGGAAAGCCGGTTGCTTTCGCAACCATTGTCCAGGTCACGGCAGAGAGCGACCGCGAGGATTGGGGAATTGCGGGTACTGCAGCCGCAATCCCTTGGCCCAAACGGCCGGCCGCTACCGCTGCAGCGTCCGCATTGACCAAAATCGCCTCGGCATCGATGCGTTCGCCATCAGCAAGCGTGACACCCACCACACGTCCCGAATCGAGAAGGACTTCGTGCGCTTCCGACCGATAACGCAACGTTGCGCCGGCCTGCACAGCGAGGTCCGCAAGCGCCTGCGCGATCCGGTGCATGCCGCCTTCGACCGTCCACACCCCTTCGCGTTCGACATGCGCAACCAGCATCAGGGTGGCGGGCGCCAAAAATGGCGAGGATCCGCAATAGGTCGCGTAGCGGCCGAACAACTGGCGCAGGCGCGGATCGCGAAAATGATCCCCTAACGTTTTCCACAGGCTGACAAAGGGGCTGATCTGCCAAAGGTCGCCGAGCCGGCGGAGACCGAAGGCGGCGACTAGTGCGTTGAGACTGGGCCGCGGGGAACGGATGAAAGGCCGTTCAAGCGAATCGTAGATGCGCTGCGCCCGTTGGGAGAAATCACGATAGGCTTGCGCCTCGTGGGCGCCGGCAAATTCGCCGATCGCGGCCGCCGACCGGTCGATGTCGGTGAACAGGTCCAGCCTTTCATTCGGGCTCCAGGCATGGCGCGCCAGAATATCCGCCGGTTGTAATTTCACATGATCCGAAAAGGAGGCGCCGGCTGCGGCAAAGATTTCCTCGAATACCGATCGCATCGTGAAGACGGTGGGCCCGGAGTCGATACGAGAATTCCCGATTTCGATCTGGCGCATTTTGCCGCCCGGCGAAGCGCTTTGCTCGACCAGGGTGACCTCCACACCGCGGGCGGCGAGCAGCAGGCTCGCAACCAAGCCACCGATGCCGGCCCCGATGATGGCTACCCGCTGCCGCATTGGCATCTCGCGCAAAAAGCAATTGTGCTTTTTTCTAAAGTGTCTATTATACTTTACATTTATGAGTGACAATTGAAAGTGACATCGTAACAAGCGCAGGGGGAAGCTATGGACGCTGTGAGCCGGATCGAGCAGGCGCTGCAAGCTGCGATTTCTCGCGCCGATGTCCCTGGATGCCCACCCCGCCTCGCGGCCGCTATGCGGCATGCGGTATTCCCCCGCGGCGCCCGGGTCCGGCCGCGATTATGTCTGGCGGTCGCTGCCGCCTGCGGTGACGACGAACCGATCCTCAGCGAAGCCGCTGCGGTCTCGATCGAACTCCTGCATTGCGCATCGCTGGTGCACGACGACCTGCCTTGTTTCGACGATGCGGCGACGCGGCGCGGTAGGCCTTCCGTTCATCGCGAGTTCGGTCAGCCGCTCGCGGTGCTTGCGGGCGACGCCCTGATCGTTCTTGCGTTTCAGACTTTGGGGCGGCTTTTCACATCAGCCGCAACGGCTATCGCTTCTGCTCACCACCGTGTCGCGTTCTGTCGGCCTGCCATTCGGCATCGTCGCGGGGCAGGCGTGGGAATGCGAGCCGCATGTGGATATCGTCCATTACCATCGCGCCAAGACCGGAGCGCTATTCGCGGCGGCGGCTATTGCCGGCGCCGCCGCAGCGGGCGCCGATTGCGAACCTTGGCGGCTTCTCGGCGAGAATCTCGGTGCGGCCTATCAGGCGGCCGACGACATCCGCGATGCAGTCGCCGATGCCGACGAAATCGGCAAGCCGATTGGCCGCGATGCCGCGCTCGGCCGGCCGAACGCGGTGATCGAATTCGGCGTTGCCGGTGCGGTGCAGCGGCTGGAACAGCTCGTCGGCGAGGCGATCGCATCGATCCCCGCTTGCTCCGGCGCGGCGGATCTCAAATCGCTGATCATGCTTGAAGCAAAAAGGCTGCTGCCGAAGAAGCTCGCGCAAGACGCGGCGTAATGCCGGCGGCCGGCAAGCGAAGCTCGCTGGCGTCGGGCGCGGCGCAGGGCGAGCAGCGTCTTTCCTGGCGCGACCAGATCGTCGCATGGCGTAATCGGCTGCTGGCCGATTCGCGCTTCCAACGCTGGGCGGCATCCTTTCCGCTGACCCGGAAAATCGCACAAAACCGGGCTAAAACGCTGTTCGACCTGTGTGCGGGCTTTGTCTATTCCCAGATTTTATTCGCCTGCGTCGAACTGCGGCTTTTCGAAATCCTCGCGGAAAGGCCGCATTCGATAGCGGAGCTGTCACGACGGACTTCACTGTCGCAGCGTGCCGCCGCACGCTTGCTGAATGCGGCCATTGCTTTGGGTCTCGTTGAACGCAATAGCGGCGGTCAGTTTTTGCTGGGAGTGCACGGCGCGGCCTTTCTCGGCAACCCCGCGCTGGCGGCCATGGTCAAGCACCACGCGCTGCTTTACGCCGACCTGCGCGACCCCGTTGCGCTGTTGCGCGGCGACCAGCAGCGTACCGCTCTGGCCCGATACTGGCCTTACGCATGCGCCGAAAGTCCGGACACGCTGCGACATGAGGATGTTCGCGACTACACGGCGTTGATGTCGTCGTCGCAAGCGTTGATCGCGGATGACATACTTGAAGCTTGGCCGCTCACGAGGCATCGCTGTTTGCTCGATGTCGGGGGCGGCGACGGCGCCTTCATAGCCGCGGCGGCGGCGCGTTTTCCAGATTTACGGCTGATGCTATTCGATCTGCCCGCGGTCGGGCAATTAGCGGCGGCCCGTGTCGCTGCCGCTGGTCTTTCTCACCGCGTCAGCGTGTCGTCCGGAGATTTCTTCAAAGAGCCGCTGCCGCGCGGGGCGGATATCGTCAGCCTCGTGCGGGTTATGCACGATCACGACGATGCCGATCTCGTCGCGCTGCTGCGCAATATTCGCCGGGCGTTGCCGATGGACGGTGTTCTTCTCATCGCTGAGCCGATGTCGGGAATAGCCGAAGCGGCTGAGATCGGGGACGCGTATTTTGGGTTTTATCTGCTCGCCATGGGGAGCGGCCGGGCTCGCAGCCCGGAAGAGATCGCGCGCTTGCTGCGCGAGACCGGCTTCGATGCCGGCCGTGAATTGAAGACGAGGCGCCCGATGCTTACCCGCGCCATGATTTTTCGCCCGGTGGAGTAATTCCAAAAGCGCCGTGTAGCCGTATTGACAATCTCTCGCGTAAAGTTATTCTTACAGTACGAAGTGTCAATTTAAATTGACGTCCCGAGGGCCCCATGCAGGCCAATGCCGTCGTCTTCAGCGAGCCGGAGCAACTCGTCGTTCGTTCGGTCGAATTGACGCCGCCGTCAGTCGACGATGCTGTTGTTGACGTTCTGTGGAGCGGAATCAGTACCGGAACGGAGCGGCTGCTTTGGATGGGCCGGATGCCGCCATTCCCCGGCATGGGCTATCCCCTGGTGCCGGGTTACGAGTTGGTCGGCCGGGTCTCACAGGCGCCGGAAAATTCCGGAATTAAAATCGGACAAACCGTCTTTGTGCCCGGTGCCCGCTGCTACTGCGATGTGCGCGGACTGTTCGGCGCGTCGGCGTCGCGGGTCGTCGTGCCGGCGGAAAAACTCCTTCCCGTCGACGAGCAATTGGGCGAGCGGGGTATTCTCCTTGCGCTCGCCGCGACCGCCTATCACGCCTTGGCGGCGCCGGGTGCGGTCAAGCCCGAACGCATTGTCGGTCACGGCGTTCTTGGACGGCTTCTTGCGCGGCTTACCATCGCCACCGGCGGTGAAGCGCCTGTCGTTTGGGAGCGCAATCGAAAGCGCATGGACGGCGCCCTCGGTTATGACGTGCTCGATCCCGCAGACGATCCGGCGCGGAGTTGCCGCTCGATCTTCGATGCCAGCGGCAACTCGCATCTTCTCGACGCCCTGATCGCGCGGCTCGCGCCGGGCGGGGAGGTTGTGCTCGCCGGTTTCTATAGCGAGCCGCTTTCATTCGCGTTCCCGCCCGCTTTCATGCGCGAAGCTCGCATCCGCGTCGCCGCGGAATGGCGGCCGTCCGATCTTTTGGCTGTGCGCGACCTGGTCGACAGCGGCCGACTCTCGCTCGACGGCCTCATCACCCATCGCGATCAGGCCAAGCGGGCTGCGGTGGCTTACGGGATCGCCTTCGAGGATCCCGCATGCCTCAAGATGATTTTGGATTGGAGAGCGAGCTCATGAACGCAATGGCAAAATTCGGCGCCACCGAACAACTGCGCGCCGAAGCGGCGATTGAGCCCGATCCGGTACCGGTCGGCGAAGCGAAAAAGGCGACGCAGATCATTGCGATTTACGGCAAGGGCGGCATCGGCAAGAGTTTTACGCTCGCCAATTTGTCTTACATGATGGCGCAGCAGGGCAAGAAGGTGCTCCTGATCGGCTGCGATCCGAAGAGCGACACTACATCGCTGCTGTTCGGCGGCCGCGCTTGCCCGACCATCATTGAGACGTCGTCGAAGAAAAAGCTCGCCGGCGACGAAGTGAAAATCGGCGATGTCTGCTTCAAGCGCGACGGCGTCTTCGCCATGGAGCTCGGCGGACCGGAAGTCGGACGCGGCTGCGGCGGCCGCGGCATCATCCACGGCTTCGAACTGCTCGAAAAACTCGGCTTTCACGACTGGGGGTTCGATTTCGTCCTGCTCGATTTCCTCGGCGACGTTGTGTGCGGCGGTTTCGGACTGCCGATCGCCCGCGACATGTGTCAGAAGGTCATTGTCGTCGGATCCAACGACCTTCAATCGCTTTACGTAGCCAACAATGTCTGTTCGGCGGTGGAGTATTTCCGCAAGCTCGGCGGGAATGTCGGCGTGGCCGGCATGGTCGTCAACAAAGACGACGGGACGGGCGAGGCGACGGCGTTTTCGGAAGCCGTCGGCATTCCGGTTCTTGCAGCCATACCGGCGGACGACGACATCCGCCGCAAAAGCGCGAATTATCAGATCATCGGACGGCCCGGCGACCGATGGGGTCCGTTATTTGAGCTGCTGGCGGAAAATGTCGCGACCGCGCCGCCGGTGCGGCCGAAGCCGCTCAATCATGAATCTTTGCTGGGCTTGTTCAAGGGCGACGTCGTCGGTCGCGGCGTCGTGCTCGACCCGGCGACCCTCGAAGACATGTGCGGCAAGTCCACCATCGAAAAGGCTTCGCTTGAAGTCGTCTACGACACTTTGTGAGCAGGAGCTGATGAGTTTAGAGGTCGTCCATAGCGCCGAACCTGGCTCCCAAAGCGGCGAAGTCGTCTATGACGACGGAGTTGCGGCGCCAGCGGCGACTGATGCAACAACGGGAACGCTTGCCGCGCCGATCAATATCGCGGCGGCGCAACAGGATGGTCTTGGCTGTCACGCCGGCAAAAACGAATTGCGCGCCGCCGCCGCCGCCGCAGGTAAAAGCGAAACGCTCGCCCGCTACGCCTCGGATTATCCGGCCGGGCCGCATGATCAACCGCAAAGCATGTGTCCCGCCTTCGGCTCGCTGCGGGTCGGGTTGCGCATGCGCCGGACCGCGACGGTGCTGTCGGGGTCGGCATGTTGCGTCTACGGCCTGACTTTCACGTCGCACTTCTACGGCGCGCGCCGGACCGTCGGTTACGTTCCGTTCAATTCGGAAACGCTGGTCACAGGGAAGCTTTTCGAGGATATCCGCGAAGCGGTATTCAAGTTCGCCGATCCGGCGCTTTACGACGCGGTAGTGATCATCAATCTCTGCGTTCCGACCGCATCGGGCGTACCGCTTCAGCTTCTGCCCAAAGACATCAATGGGGTCCGCATCATCGGCATCGATGTTCCGGGCTTCGGTGTGCCGACGCACGCCGAGGCGAAGGACGTGCTCGCCGGCGCCATGTTGGCCTATGCGCGTGCCGAGGCGCAGCTTGGCCCGGTACAGGCGCCGCAGCAAAAGCGCACCGGCAAGCCGTCAGTGACGTTGCTCGGCGAAATCTTTCCGGCCGATCCGGTCGGCATCGGCATGATGCTCGAACCGCTGGGCCTTTCCGCGGGACCGGTGGTGCCGACCCGCGAGTGGCGTGAACTCTACGCGGCGCTCGATTGCGCGGCGGTCGCGGCGCTTCATCCGTTCTACGCGGCATCGGTGCGCGAATTCACCGCAGCGGGTCGCACCGTCGTGGGATCGGCGCCAGTCGGGCACGACGGTACTGCCGCTTGGCTCGAAGCAATTGGCGCTGCCTGTGGCGTTGCCCGTGACCAGGTGGCAATCGCCCAAAACCGGTTTCTTCCGGCGATTCGCGCCGCCTTGGCGAAATCACCGATTAAAGGCCGCATAACGGTGTCGGGCTACGAGGGCTCGGAACTGCTGGTCGCGCGCCTTCTGATCGAAAGCGGCGCCGATGTCCGGTATGTCGGCACGGCTTGCCCGCGCACATCCTGGTCGGAGGCCGATCGCGAATGGCTCGACGCCAAGGGCGCCCGCGTCCACTACCGGGCGTCGCTGGAGCAGGATCTCGCCGCCGTCGAAGAGTTTCAGCCCGATCTCGCCATAGGAACTACGCCGGTCGTTCAAAAAGCGAAAGCGATGGCGATCCCGGCGCTGTACTTCACCAATTTGATATCGGCGCGACCGCTGTTTGGAGTAGCCGGCGCCGGTTCGCTCGCGGAGGTGGTCAACACCGCGATCGCCAACAAGGCGCGCTTCGATCGCATGAAGGAATTTTTCGCCGGCGTCGGCGAGGGCTTTGCCGCCGGCATCTGGGAAGAGACCCCGGCGGACCGCCCCGAGTTCCGCGAGCGATATAAGCGGCTGATCGAACGTCAAGCCAAGGCACGCAAAGCCGAAGAGGAGCCGGTCTGATGCTGGTCCTCGATCACGATCGCGCGGGCGGCTATTGGGGTTCGGTTTATGCCTTCACCGCGATCAAGGGATTGCAGGTGATCATCGACGGCCCGGTGGGCTGCGAGAATCTGCCGGTCACATCGGTGCTGCATTACACCGACGGATTGCCGCCGCACGAATTGCCCATCGTCGTTACCGGACTTGCGGAGGAGGAACTCGGTCAGAAGGGGACCGAGGAATCGATGAAGCGGGCGCACCGCACACTCGATCCGGATCTTCCTTCCGTGGTGGTGACCGGGTCCATCGCCGAAATGATCGGCGGCGGCGTGACGCCTGAAGGCACCAATATCAAGCGCTTTCTGCCGCGTACCATCGACGAGGATCAGTGGCAGAGCGCAAACCGCGCCTTGTTCTGGCTCTGGTCGGAATTCGGCTTGAAGAAAATACCGGACCGAAAGCCCCGCAAAGAAGGTGAGAAGCCGCGCGTCAATATCATCGGGCCGATTTACGGTACCTTTAATATGCGGTCCGATCTCGCCGAGATCCGCCGGCTGGTCGAAGGCATCGGTGCCGAAGTCAACATGGTATTCCCGCTCGGCAGCCATCTCGCCGATGTGCCGAAACTCATCAATGCCGACGTCAACGTCTGCATGTATCGCGAATTCGGCCGCATGCTGTGCGAAGCGCTCGGCCGGCCTTATCTGCAGGCTCCGATCGGCCTGCATTCGACGACGAAGTTCCTGCAGTCGCTCGGCGAACTTCTGAATCTCGATCCTGCGCCCTTCATCGAGCGTGAGAAGCACACCACGATCAAGCCGCTCTGGGATCTGTGGCGATCGGTGACGCAGGATTTCTTCGGCACAGCAAGTTTCGCGATCGTCGCCAACGAGACCTATGCCCGCGGCGTGCGCCATTTCCTCGAACAAGAAATGGGCTTGCCTTGTACCTTCTCGTTTTCGCGGCGCGCCGGTGTGAAGCCCGACAACGAGGCCGTCCGCCAGGCTGTGCAGACCCAGACGCCGCTCGTGATGTTCGGCAGCTACAACGAACGCATGTATCTCGCGGAGACCGGCGCGCGCGCCATGTATATCCCGGCGTCGTTTCCTGGCGCCATCATCCGCCGCCATACCGGCACGCCATTCATGGGCTATTCCGGCGCGACCTATATCGTGCAAGAGGTCTGCAACGCGCTTTTCGATGCGCTGTTTCATATCCTGCCGCTCGCTTCGACACTCGATAAAGCCGAAGCGACGCCGTCACGTCTCCATCAAGATCTGCCCTGGGACGAAGACGCCAAACGCGCGCTCGACGAGCTGGTCGACGCGCAGCCGGTTTTGATTCGGATTTCAGCCGCCAAACGCCTTCGCGATGCGGCCGAGCGCGAAGCTCAGCGAGCCGGGGATCGGAGCGTAACGCCGACAAATGTATCGCAAGCGCAACACGCGCTGGCGCAAGGACGTGCTGCGTGAGTGTGAAAGAAACTTGGGACCTATCCATGAGAAGGACACCCGTCATGGCTGAAAAGCAAGTTCAAGCAGGCGAAGCCGCAAGCGATCGGATGGTTGATCGAATTCAGTTCCATCTGATCTTCGCCGCGACTTTCATCACTCTTCTGACCGCGGCAACGGTCTCGTTGCTGCTGCCCTGGATGCGGCAGGACAGGTCTTTGATGGATGACAAGCGGTGGTTTGTCGGACGTGTTTGGGATGAAGCCGGCACGTTTGTCGAGCTTGCCTATATGGGCTGATTTCTAAGTTCGCCCGGTAAGTCCGGGTGGAAAGCCCGTCGGGACGAAGATCGTCACGGCGACTGGGCCGCACGGACTTTGCGGCAACGGCCGAGAGGCCAAAAACTGGAGGTAACCATGCCTGATGGTCCAACACGCGACGTGTCACTGTCGGGACTCACGGAAAGTGAAGCACGTGAGTTCCACAGCATTTTTATGACGAGCTTCACGATCTTCATGGTGATCGCGATCATCGCCCATATCCTCGCGTGGATGTGGCGGCCTTGGCTTCCGCCGATCGGCGGCTACAAGACCGGTGCGCTTGACGCGGCCACTCACTGGGCCAGCGCGTTGCTGACCTTTGTTTCGTAGGGAGGCAACCATGTGGCGCATGTGGCTTCTGTTCGACCCGCGCAGGACGCTGATCGCGTTGTTCACGTTTCTGTTCGGATTGGCGCTGCTGATTCACTTCATCCTCCTGAGCACGGACCGCTTCAACTGGTTGGACGGCCCGCGCGTGGGAGCGGCGGTATCGCAAATGTCGCCGATGCCCGCACCAAAATAGGTGCAAAAAGGGGGCGGACGGAATCGGATGCGAGCTTCGTCCGCTCCTTTCTCAACCGGTTCAATCAACCTCCCGGCAGGAGGAGGCAATCATGGCGATGCTGAGCTTTGAACGAAAATACCGTGTCCGCGGCGGCACCCTGATCGGCGGAGATCTGTTTGATTTCTGGGTGGGGCCTTTCTATGTCGGGTTTTTCGGCGTCACGACTATTTTCTTTGCCGCGCTCGGTACCGCGCTCATCGTATGGGGCGCTGCGATCGGGCCGACATGGAATCCCTGGCAGATCAGTATCGCGCCGCCCGACTTGAAATACGGCCTGGCGCTGGCGCCGCTCGCGGAAGGCGGACTCTGGCAGCTCATTACGATATGCGCGCTGGGCTCCTTTGTCTCGTGGGCGCTGCGCGAGGTTGAAATCTGCCGCAAGCTCGGCATCGGATTACACGTTCCATTCGCCTTCAGCGTGGCCATCTTTGCCTACGCAACGCTGGTCGTGATCCGGCCGCTGTTGATGGGCGCCTGGGGCAACGGATTCCCGTACGGAATCATGAGCCATCTCGATTGGGTGTCCAACACCGGCTACCAATATCTGCACTTCCATTACAACCCGGCGCATATGCTCGCGGTCAGTTTTTTCTTCACGACCACGTTTGCGCTGGCATTGCACGGCTCGGTGGTGCTCTCCGCGCTCAACCCGGAAAAAGGCGAGCCGGTCAAGTCGCCCGAGCACGAGAACACCATCTTCCGCGACATCATGGGGTACTCGATCGGCACCGTCGGCATTCACCGGCTCGGTCTTTTCCTGGCGCTCTCCGCGGGCTTCTGGAGCGCCGTCTGCATCGTCATCAGCGGTCCATTCTGGACGCGCGGCTGGCCGGAATGGTGGAGCTGGTGGCTCGACCTTCCGATCTGGCGCTAGCGCGAAGGACATTCATCATGGCCGAGTATCAAAATATCTTCACGCAAGTTCAGGTGCGTGGCCCGATCGAACACGGCATTCCGGTACAGACCGGCAGCTGGAACAGGCTGGGAAAGGGCGGCTTCTCCTACTGGCTTGGCAAGATCGGCGACGCGCAGGTGGGACCGATCTATCTCGGCTTCACCGGTATCGCATCGCTAATGTGCGGCCTCGCCGCATTCGAAATTATCGGGCTCAACATGTGGGCTTCGGTAAACTGGGATCCGGTCCAATTCCTCCGCCAATTGCCGTGGCTTGCGCTCGAGCCGCCGCCGCCGGCTGCCGGCTTGTGCATGATCTGCCCATTGAATGACGGCGGCTGGTGGCAGATCGCCGGGTTTTTCATGACGACGTCGGTTCTGCTGTGGTGGGTACGCACTTATCGGCGTGCCCGCGCTCTTGGTATGGGAACCCACATCGCCTGGGCTTTCGCATCGGCGATTTGGCTGATGCTGGTGCTCGGCTTTATCCGCCCCTTGCTTATGGGAAGCTGGGGCGAGTCCGTGCCGTTCGGCATCTTTCCGCATCTCGATTGGACCGCGGCCTTTTCGATCCGCTACGGCAATCTGTTTTACAACCCGTTCCATATGCTTTCGATCGCTTTCCTCTATGGATCGACGTTGTTGTTCGCGATGCACGGTGCCACCATTCTGGCTGTCAGCCGCCTGGGTGGCGATCGGGAAATCGAGCAGATCGTCGATCGCGGAACGGCGGCGGAGCGCGCGGCGTTGTTCTGGCGCTGGACCATGGGCTTCAACGCAACTGTCGAATCGATCCATCGTTGGGCCTGGTGGTTCGCGGTGCTTTGCCCGCTATGCGGCGGCATCGGCATTCTCCTCACCGGCACCGCCGTCGATAACTGGTTCCTATGGGGCGTGAAGCACGGAATCGCACCCTCTTATCCGGCCGTATTCCCTCCGGTTACCGACCCATCTCTCTTGACGGGAGGCCATCCATGAACTTCGGAACCTTCAATTCGCGGATGGTCGTGGTGATCTTAAGCTTGATCGCTTTGTTCATCGCAGTCGGCAGTTTCCAGCATCCGCCCGTCAAGACCATTCAGCGCGGCTACCGCGGCACCGGAATGGTCGAGGTTTACAATCCGGCCAAGCTTGCGGCGTTGCAAACCGCGAATGAGATGCCGCAGTTCACCGCCCGGCCTGATCCTTCGGGTCAGACGGCGGGACAGTCCTTTCAGAACGTCCAGGTTCTGAAAGATGTCGAATTCTTCGGAATTCATTCGGCTGATGACCGACATCACGGCCTGGGTCGCGCCGGTTCAAGGCTGTGCCTATTGCCATGCCGAAGGCGAGCCGCTTTCTTCAGATGCGCTCTATACCAAGGCCGTCGCGCGGCGCATGATCCAGATGACCATGCATATAAATGCGGATTGGCATAATCACGTCGCCGATACCGGCGTGACTTGCTACACCTGCCATCGCGGCGAGCCAGTGCCGGCAAATATATGGTTCAAGAACGGTGGACCGCCGACGGCGCCGGGTTCCGATGGCGACCGCACCGATCAGAATTGGCCGATCGAAGCGAACGGAAAGACCTCGTTGCCGTTCGATCCGCTGACGCCGTTCCTCGACAAGGCCAACGACATTCGCGTCGTCGGCGCCACCGCTCTTCCCCAAGGCGATCGCCATTCGATCAAGCAGACCGAATGGACCTATGCCCTGATGATGAATATCTCGCAGTCCCTCGGCGTTAACTGCACGTACTGTCACAGCAGCCGATCGTTCACCGATTGGCAGCAGAGCACGCCGGCGCGGGTCACCGCCTATCACGGCATACGGATGGTGCGGGACCTCAACGACAACTTCCTGGACGGCTTAGCCAGCACGTTTCCACATGCCCGGCTGGGACCGCTGGGAGACGGTCCGAAAGTCAATTGTGCCACCTGCCATCAGGGCGCTTACAAGCCGTTATTCGGCGCCGGTCTAGTCAAGGATTACCCGGAACTCGCCGGCAATGGCCCGGCCGCGGGCCAGCCTGCGTCGACTTCTACTCACTGACAGCGCTGTTCCGAGATAGCCGCTTCGTGAAGGCGGTGCTAAAGATGGCAGGATGACGGTCAAGTCACCCGAAAAAGTAACAAGCTTTTTGACAGGTGCACCTGCGCAAGCGGATGCACCTGTCTTGCTTACGGAACTCATGCGGCGGCGAACGCATGATCTCCATATCCGGGCCGAACGCTCGGGCATCATCAACGATGTCCTGCGCGGACAGGCAACACGGTTCGGCTATGCGCTGTTATTGCGCAATCTTCTGCCAGCCTACCGGCGGCTCGAGACCGGCCTCGAAGCAGGCCGGCATTCGCTCCCCGTGAGCGCCGTCGCGCGGCGAGAACTCTATCGCAGCGCGGCCCTGAGATCCGATTTGATGGCGCTTTTCGGAGCCGCCTGGGAGAGCGCATTGCCGTTGCTCCCGGCGGGCGAAGATTATGAGCGGCGCGTCGGCCTGGCGGCAGCGGGGGATGGCGCGGGTTTGATCGCGCATGCCTATACCCGGTATCTCGGCGATTTGAGCGGGGGCCAAGCGATGAAACGCTTGCTGGCGCGTGCGCTCGCGCTGCGGCCGGAACAACTTTCATTTTATGATTTCCCCGAAATCGATGATGCCGAACAGTTCAAGGAGCGCTACCGGCGCGCTATCAACGAAGGCGTCGCGTCGATCGTGGATGTTGACAGGGTCGCCGCGGAGGCCGTCGCGGCCTTCGAACTCAACATCGCTGTTTCCGAAGCCGTACAACAGGCGAGCAAGGTTGCTGTATAGGGCGCGGACCATCACTATCCTTCTGCTCGTCGTGGCTTTGCTGATCGGTTGCGGCTTCTGGCTATGGACGCCGGACAAAAGCCGTGCCGCTCTGGAAAGCAAATATCTGAATTCGCCCGGCGACATCGTGCAAATCTTGGGCACGCGTCTTCACGTCCGCGACGACGGGCCGAAAAGCGCACCCGCGCTCATCATGCTGCATGGCTTCGGCTCCAGCCTTCATACTTGGGAGCCCTGGGCTCAGGCGCTTCGCGGCGAATTCCGGGTCATTCGGCTCGACCTGCCGGGCTCGGGCTTATCGGAGCCCGATTCCACCGACGACTACAGCGACGACCGCACGATGGCTTTGCTAAACGCCTTGATGGATCGGCTCGGCGTAGCGCAAGCGAGCCTGATCGGCAATTCGATCGGCGGCCGGATCGCGTGGCGTTTCAGCGCCCGCTACCCACAACGGGTCAAGAAGCTGGTTTTGATTTCGCCCGACGGATTCGCGAGCGCGGGTTTCGCTTATGGACAGAAGCCGGCGGTGCCGGCGACGATCAAGCTGATGCGCTATGTTTTGCCCAAGGCGCTGCTGCGAGCGAACCTTGCGCCCGCTTACGGCAATCCCGCCGCGCTAACCGATGCGACGCTGAACCGCTACTACGATCTTATGCTGGGGCCGGGGATTCGCAGCGCCATGATCGAGCGGATGGAGCAGACGGTACTGCAGGACCCGGTGCCGTTGCTGCGCGGCATAAATGCGCCCACCCTTTTGGTTTGGGGTGAGAAGGACGCGCTGATCCCGTTCGGTAATTCCGCCGACTACCTTCGCAACTTGCCCGACGCCAAGCTCGTGTCATTCCGAGATTTGGGACATGTACCGCAGGAAGAGGACCCTGTTCGCTCGCTTCAGCCGGTCCGAACGTTTCTTGAACGGTAACCCGGGCCGCTATCAGGCGGTGGTCCATTCAAACTAAAAAGCCTCGTTCGCATCATCGTCGGTATGGCTCGCATGCCAGATAAGATGCTGCAGCAGTTCCGAGCTGCGCGTGACGGACGTCCGCACACTTTCAAGCATACCCTTCATGTTCGCGGTGTCCGCGCCGTAGGTTATTTCGAGTGCGGCGAGCTGGGCGTTTTCGACGATTGCCGCCAGCAGATTCTGATAGATAAGGTGATCGTTGGTATCGAGACCTCTTCCCGCGCCCCGCGGGCGCTCGATTATGCCCTCCTGGAAACGGCGGCGGGCGGTCTCGGCGGCTTTCCGCTCGGTCACATCCGTGAACAACAGCACGAAGCCCAGCACGCGATCCAGCGTCGCGAAAACCGGATCGGCCCGTACCATGAGAATCTTTATCGCTCCGGCGCCGGTTTCCAATCCCACCTCGCCGCGCCAGGCGCGGCCTTCCTTGAGCATCCGCAACAAATTGGCTCGAAAATCGACCGGCTCGGTAAAGAATTGCGGCAGGTCGTCGACGCGGATCAGATGAGGATGTCCCGGACGCATCAAATGTTCGAATGCCTCGTTGGTCAGCAAAATACGTCCCGTCGCATCGGCGATGACCACGGGCTGACCGGATTGGCGAACCTGCCGGCTGACGCTTTCAAGCTGATCCTGGGCGATCAGCATGCCAACCGAACGAAACTGCAAGGCGACGTCCGCCACCGAGTCGCCGATAAGACGTGCCGCCGTGAGGTCGCCCGGAGTCCAGGGATCGGATGTTCCTTCGACCAATTGGTGCCATTGCGCGAAGGATCGCCGCGGCGAAAGTTCGGATGGGTCGTTACCGATGATGACGGCTTTGTACGGATCTCCTCCCCAGGTCACGGTGCGCACCCGCTCCGGCCGGAACCAAAGAAGATACTCGCCGCGCGAGCTTGACAGCGGGACCGCGGCGACGCCGCTGGCGACCCCTATGATCGGGGTGAATTCCTCTTCTTCGAGACCGAGCGAGGCGGTCGCCATCACCGGTTCGGGCGGCTTCTGATCGAGCCATCCCGCGATCGCGCGTATCTCTTGGGTGCCGGGCACCTCGCCGGCGCTAAACACCTGGCCGTCATAGACCATGGCGGCCCCGCTGGCGCCGACCGGCTGCAGTAGCGATTGCGCGCCATCGAACAGTGCGGCGCGCCAATCGCCATCGCGCGAGATCGCTTCAATCATGCGCTGCTCGATGCGGCGTACGGTCAGCTCGGATTGGGCCTGGATGAAGCTTTCGAGTGCGGAAATACGGGTGCCGATGGCTTCGGCCAGTAATTCACAGACCGAACGAATCTCGAAGTGCACGAAACGCGGAACGTAGTGATGGCAGGCGATTAATCCCCACAGCCGTCCGCCGACCATCAGAGAAACGACGAGCGTGGCACACACCCCCATGTTTTTGAGATACTGCACATGGATCGGGGAATGGCTGCGCAAGGAACAGAGCGACATGTCGAGATCGCGTCCGCTCAGCGGCGATAGCCGCGGTGTTAGCGGCGACGGCACATATCCCACATCGACAAGGAGCCGGACACGATTGCGTTCATAAAGTCGGCGCGCGATCTGCGGAATGTCTGACGCCGGATAGCGGTTGCCGAGATAGGCTTCGAGGTCCGGCCGGCGCTGTTCCGAAAAAACTTCGCCATGTCCCTCTTCATCGAAACGATACACCATCACCCGGTCATAGCCGGTAAGATCTTCGAAGATTCCGGCTGTTTCGTCGCAAAGCAACTGTAGGGAAGATGCGCCGGCGATAGTCTGGACGGCGTTCTCGACATAGCGCGAAAGGTCGACGGGAGGGCCGGCTGGTTCGAGCTCGATAATCAAACCGCCCTCAGGCGGGCGATGCAGCAGACAATCGTATTGACGGGGAGGGGCGCCGACCTGACAACGTACCGCTATCGGTATCGCATGCAGCGGTTCGCTGAGATGCGGTCTTATGCGCTGGCACAGATCGCCCGGGATTTGCTCAAGTTTACGTCCGATGACACCGCTGGTCAGGCGCAGAAAGTCCGACGCATTCGCGCTCGACTGAATAACGACAAAGTCGGGTTCACGCACGACGAGCAACGCACCGTGCGGCTGGATCGAACCGGGCAGTTGAATCTGTTCCCGCTCGCAATTCGATAAGTCCGCCTGCCCAAACGCGGGCAGCGGCAATGGACGTGAGGCCAAGTGCGATTCTCCCCGGAATCAATCACCCTTGTTCACAACCGCTTCCACGTCTCCTTCCAGTCCGTAACGGTTGAGCTTCGCATAAAGACTCTGTCGGCTCAGCCCGAGAATTTCCGCGGCAGCCGTTCTGTTGCCTTCCGCGAGTTCCAGGGCGGCTTTTACATAGTGTTGCTCTACCACACTGACAGTATTGCGCACGAGCTTTCGTAACGGAGTTTTGCCGACCTGCTCGCTGATCGAGGCCAGCGATGTGCGCAGCGTATCGCTTTCCGACGAGACTTGCAGGCGGCGGCTGACGTCGCGCAATACGGCGCCGACAATCCGAGAATCCGTCTCACGGTCGCCGGCAGCGGAAATCTCGACTTCGGTTTCCGTGCCTAACTCGCTGTGGATGACGGTCGAAAACATCCGCACATGGCGGTTCCGATTGACGTGGGCGAGCAGAACCGAAACGTCCGCGCCTGGTCGCCACAGCCAGCGCGACAACCGTTCCCCAATCGCGGTGCCCTTCGATCCGACCTGGACGAGATCGAGGAAAGCCTGATTGGCACGGAGAATGACGCCGTCCTGATTGAACACGATGAAGCCATCCGGCGAATGCTCGATGAGATCGTCGATCGCAGGCGTTTCGTCCGCATCATTCGCCGGCGGCGCTTTGCCGACGGCTGCGAATTGCAACTGGAATACCGGCCAGGGTTCAGAGGTGACCAGCGTGCCGCGTACCATCCAGGATTGCCGTTCCGGCCCGAGATGGACGATGATGCCCGGCGACTTACCCTGCTCGCGAATACGCGCAAGCATAGTTTGCAGCGTGCCGCGGTCGTGCGTCGTGAGAAATGACAGGAAATCCTGGCCGGCGACACCTTCGCGCGACTGCGGAGCGATCTGCAGCGCCCGCATCGCAGCCGGATTCGCTTCCACGATGCGTAAGTTTGAAGCTTTCAGGATCAAAACAGCTTCATTGGAAGCATCGAATAGCAAACGGTACCGCGTCTCGACTTCGCGGAGCTTCCAGTAGTCGCGCTCCATAGTCTGCTGAGCGGCGATCAATCGGGATTGCAACTCGGCGACGGCTTGCAGATTTTTTCCGATCGCCAGCATGCCGGCCCGGCCGCCAAGCAGCACGGTCGTGTATTCCATCGGGATTTCGAGGCCGCTCGGAAACCGCTGCGTCACCTGGCGGAAGGCAGAGATGCCGGTTGCCCTGGCGTCTTCAAGCATCCGCTGAACGTTCGAATTTCCGAGAACTCTCGACGGTTTCGGTCCAAGGCCGGCCGAGCCAGGTATCGGCGTTTTCGCCGGCTAACGAACTCGCGAAAGTGGCCTCGCGGATCACGCCTTCCGCGTCGAGAAGCAGCGTGACATCGGCTTGGGCGTGATTTGACGGCGCCATCGTAAGTGTAACCGCTTTCAATGGGCCTCTCGTCCAGGCTTTTGGCGAGTTCCCAATACCATGTCGCGTTCATTGGACAGATTTGCCGTCATGTCAACCTATCCTCGAGCCATATTGCAATATTATGTCAATGAAGTCAATAACTTAAGCAGAATGACCATTGCTTGGGCAGAAAGCCAGGACACCACAAGGGCCGCATCAGCTCGGACTTGCTCCTTGACCGACAATCAGTTTTGATAAATAGGGCGTCAACTTAGCTTAACAAGCTGCGGATTGACCCTCATGGTCGTCCGACGGGAGGAGGTTTCTGCGATGAAGGCTTTAGTCACGGGAGCAGTTGTTGCGGGCGCGATATTGGCGCCCGCCGGATATGCCACGGCCCAGGACGTGACCAAGGGCAAACAAATTTTCAATCAGTGCATGTTGTGCCACCGCGTCGGTCCCGATGCGAAAATCCTCATCGGTCCCGTGCTCAATGACGTCATCGGCCGGCAGGCAGGTACTTTCCCCGGCTTCCATTATTCATCGCTGATGACCGCCGCAGGACAAAACGGTCTGGTGTGGAATGAGGATTTGATCGTGCAGTACATCGTCGATCCTACCGCATTCCTGCAGAAGTTTTTGACCGACAAAGGCAAGCCCGACCTGGCGAAGGGCAGCTCGCTGATGACCTTCAAACTGCTGGACGAGCAGCAGCGCAAAGATGTCGTCTCTTACGAGGCGACGTTCTCGCAGAAGAAATAGCCTTAGCTTCGCCAGCGTTGGGCGAGGTCGGCGAGATGCGCGACAAGGGCGGCCGCAAGCCAGCCGGCCGTCCAGACCCAGTCCAGATTGAGCAATGCGCTTCGCAGCGCCAGTAAAAGAAATGTACCGGCGAATAAATTGATCAGCAGACCGGCCGCGGGAATGCCGCGGCCGGTCAATAGTCTGTAAGCGAGCAGGATAATCGCTTCGACCGCCACAAGCGCCAGAATGAGGTCGATGATCCGTCCGCTGGAGAAGAGCGCGGTCACTGGCCGGCAAACGGAGCGTTGAGCGAAACCACGGTCCAATTGAGCACGGTTGCGAAAGAGACCCAGGCCAGATACGGCACCAAAAGCGCGCTCGCGGCCTTTGAGTAGCGCGCCAGCGCCACGATCATCAGCAAAATTGAAAGCCACAGCAGGGCGGATTCGGTCAGTGCCCAGTCCGGGCGTTTCAGGCGAAAGAACAGCGCGCTCCAGAGCACATTCAAACAGCCGTTGAGAGCGAACAGCGCGACGACGGCATCGCGTCCGCCGCGGTTCGGGGCGTTGCGCCACGCGAGGTAACCGGAAAAGGCGCAAAGGCCGAAAATCAACGTCCAAGCGGGACCGAACAGCCAATCCGGCGGCTGCCATTCCGGTTTTCGCAGACCGGCGTACCACGGGCCGAGATCGGTCATCAGCGCGCCGAGCAGCGCGACAGCCACCGCCGCGCCGGCAGCAGCAAGGATCGGAGTCAAGCGTTGCACCGCCCTTGCGCTCATGCCGTAGCGAGCCCGCTCAGATGGGCAAGATTTTTGAAAAAAATGCGCATATGGGCGAGCGGTCGTGCGCGCACCAGTTCCTTGTTCATATAGGCGTCCCAGGTCAGCTGCTGGACGTCGCGGTCGCGGCAGATGCTGACAAATCGCTCGCGGCGTCCGTCGCTGGCGTACCAGAAACGCTGCATGATCCCGAGGATCCAGAATACCCCGCCATGGGTCCGCATGAATCGCTTGCGGGCACTTCGCAGCGCGCGGACATCGCCGGTTAGGCAGAATTCGTCGACCGCCTCGGCGGCGAGGCGGCCGCCGGTCATGGCATAGAAAATCCCTTCACCGGAGGCCGGCGCGACCACGCCCGCGGCATCGCCGGCGAGCACGACATCGCGGCCATTGTCCCAGCGCGGCAGCGGATGAAGCGGTATCGGCGCGCCCTCGCAGCGAATAGTTTCCGTCCCGTTCAACGCCGCAATCTCGCGAAGCGCACCGACCGCTTTGCGCAGGGCAAATCCCTTGTGCGCCGAGCCGACGCCCACGCTTGTGGTTTCGCCGTGCGGAAAGATCCAGCCGTAGAAATCCGGCGACAATTCGCCCTGATAATAGACGTCGCATCGCGAACCGTCGAAGTTCGCTGCGCTGTTTCGTGGCGAGCGGACGATCTCATGATAGGCGAACACGTAAGGCATCGTTTCGGCCTTGGGAATCGTCTGACGGGCCACCGCCGAAAGCGCGCCATCGGCGCCGATCACTGCGCGTGCGCGCACGCGATGCGGTGTCGCGGCGTCTTTCTGCCGATATTCGACGATCGCGGTACCGTCGGCGTCGCGATCGATCCGTTTGAATGCGCCCACCCTGCACGTGGCGCCCGACGCTTCGGCGCGCCGGCGCAGCCATTCGTCGAAGGCTTCCCGATCGACCATGCCGACGAACCCGCCGTCGATCGGCATGTCGACCTGACGATTGGACGGCGAGACGATGCGCGCCGATTTTGCTCGCGCCACGATAAGGCTCTCGGGGATCGCGAATTCCTCGATCAGGCGCGGCGGAATTGCGCCGCCGCAGGGTTTGATTCGTCCCGCGCGGTCCAACAGCATGACCGAGCGGCCGCGGCCCGCGAGATCGGTGGCCGCCGTTGCTCCGGCAGGTCCGCCCCCGACGATAACGACATCGAATGTTTCGAGCGGTGCGCTCATGGCCGACTCCTGACAGCATCCGAAACGGACAGTTCGCTCAAACCGGAAAAGATCGCTGAAGCGGGCCGTTTGTCGGCAGCGTAAATCCTCGCCGCCAAGACGGCCGACAGCAAAAATAAGACGGCTTCTCCCGCGAACACTACCGGATAGGCCGCCGAGGGCGAGCCGATAACGCGCCCCGCCAGATCGCTCGCCGCCGTCCCAACAAATCCACCCACCCCGAAAGCGATCGCTTGGGCAGCGCCCCACAGGCCCATGCGAATACCCTCGCGCGATCCTGGTCCGCCGCCGGCGAGCGCCATCATCGAGCCGATGGCAGCAACCGCGTAGACGCCATTGCTTAGCCCGAGCAGGAATACCGCGGTTCGCAGCGCTCCCGCATGCGCCGTCAATCCGGTAGCTGCGAGATTAAAGAGCGCAATCGCCGATGCTACGCAGCCGCCAACTGTCCAAATTTGCATCGACGTCAAGCGCCGCCCGCCGATAATGGTACTGGCAAGCGCGACTAAAATCATGCCGCTGAGAACGCCGCCATGTTGAATACTCGCCAGCGTCGTCAATTCCCCCGGCGTGAAACCAAACACCGAACCCGCGAAGGGTTCGAGTATCAGTTCCGGCGCGCTGTAAGCGATCATTGAAACGAAAATGAAAATCGCGAAGCGCCGGGCAGGGGGCTCCGACCAGACCTGCGTCAGGGCTGCAAAGAACGACGATCGGGAGGAGTTTGCGTCGACGGGCGGCGCCGTCCGCTGCGGCGCCGGGCCTTCGATTCTCCAAATGGCGATCACGGTCAACGCCATGGCAAAAACCGAGACTGCGGCAGCGACGACCACGAGACGCTCCGGTGAGTACGGATCGAGCAAATGACCGGCGATCGCGGTGGTAGCGATGAAGCCGACGATCATCATAACCCAGACGATGGTGGCAGCGGCAGCGCGGCGCCGTTCTGCTACACGTTTTGCCAACAGCACCAGAAGCGTCGTTCCGCAGGCGCCGACGCCAATTCCGATCATGAAGAACGACAACGCCGCGAGTGCAATACCTTGCCACAGATGGGCGCCCATCAGCGCGGTCGCCAATGCGGCGCCGATGCCGCCGATCGAAAGCACTGCCATGCCTCCGACGATCCATGGCGTTCGCCGTCCACCGACGTCGGATCCGTGACCAAGCCGAGGCCGCAGCACCTGGACGGCGTAATGCAGCGCAACCAATGCGCCTGGGAGCATCGCCGGCAGTGCAAGCTCCACGACCATGATGCGGTTAAGCGTGGATGTCGTGAGCACAACGATCGAGCCAAGCGCCGCTTGGATCAGCCCGAGCCGGAATATCTGCCACCACGACAGCGGTTGGGTAATCATTACGCACCGATGCCGTTCGAGAAAAGCGCGAAGGCGCTCACCAGCATTCCGAGAACGTAGAGCGTGACTCCGGTCGCGCTGTACCAGGTCGCGCGTTCGCGGGGACTGCGCAGCAGCCGTACCATCAACTCGATTTGAATCATTAGAAGGACGGCGACGATGCCGGCATGTACCGGATTACCCCAGCTGAACAGCAGGGCAATCACCGCCACTTGCGGCACCGCCATCACGGCGCAGGCGAGGCGGGCGGCATTGGCGATGCCGAGGCGCACCGGCAATGAGCCGATTCCCATCCGTATGTCGCCTTCCACCGACTTGAAGTCGTTGAGCGTCATGATGCCGTGCGCGCCGATGCTGTAGAGCAGCGCCAGAACAATCACGCGCCAGTCGGGCCGGGCGGCCGCCATCACCGCGGCGCCGGTGAACCATGGCAATCCTTCGTAACAAAGCCCGACGGCAGCATTGCCCCACCAGCCGTTGCGTTTGAGCCGGAACGGCGGTGCGCTATAGGCCCATGCGAGGGCCAGACCGAATACGGCGGCGATGAATCCCCAGACGCCAAGTGCGGTCGCGACGACAAGCGAGAGAGCAGTCCAGGCGACGGCGATGTAGAAACCCCAGCGTCCCGGCATTCGGCCGGACGGTATCGGCCGGTTCGGCTCGTTGATGGCGTCGACATGGCGGTCGAACCAGTCATTCACGGCTTGGCTGGTTCCGCACACCATCGGTCCCGCGAGCAGGATACCGGCAGCGATCGCGGTCCAGCGGTAACCGGCAGGTAATCCCGACGAGACGACGCCGCAGCCGAACGCCCACATCGGTGGAAACCACGTTATCGGCTTTAGCAGTTCAACAACCGTGGAAAGACGCGGTGCGGACATGGAAGCGAACTCTACTTTCGGAATTACTGTTCCTGATTGTCGCTGTCGTCGGCCAAGCCAAAGCGCCGGAGTTTGACGTAAAGGCTCTGGCGGCTGACGCCGAGCATTTCGGCGGCTGCGGCGCGGTTGTTGCCGGTCAGGTTCAGCGCCGCTTCGATGCACAACCGTTCGATGACGTCGGTGGTCTCGCGTACGATGTCCTTGAGCGGTACGCGGCCGATCAGTTCGGTCAATTGATCGGCCGAGCGCGGCAGTTCATTGCCGCTACGTGCGACAGGGGACAGTCGCCGTCCGACATTGCGTATGGCAAACCCGAAATTCGTATTGCCGTCCTCCTGGACGGGTACGGCGGATATCTCGATGTCGGTCGTGGCGCCGTACTCGCCACGGAGAATGGTCGAAAACATCCGGACGGCTTCGTTCTGGCGGAGATTGGCGATCAGGACGTTCAGATCGACGCCGGGTCGTCCCAGCCAGCGCTCCAAAGCCTCGCCGCGCGCCTGTTCGGCGCTGCCCAATTGCGCCATTTCGACGAAAGCGGCATTGGTCGAGAGGATACGGCCATCGTGATCGGTCACGACCATGGCATCGGGCGCATACTCCGCAAGCTTGAGCAGATGGCCGCCGGCAGCGGGCAGGGCGCGTGTCGGGTCGCCGTGACCGATCGGTATTCGGATCAGGAGCATCGACGAGACGTCCTGACGGAAGAGAGACGCCGTTATCACAACGGGCCGATTGCCGGCAGCGAGTTCGGGCGGATACCTCGCCGCCGCGGCCGCCGGCGCGGAGATCGGCCAGCAAAGCGCGCACACGCTCCGTCCCTTCCGCATCCAAGCCTTCCGGGAAAACTCGGCCAACGATCCGCTTCGGATTGTCGCCGAATAGACTGATCGCTGCCGGATTGGCTTCGATGACTTTATGGTTCGAGGCGTCGACGATCAGCGCCGGTTCGGACGACATTTGAAACAGCAGCCGGTAGCGGGCCTCGACCTGGCGCAATCGCGCATAGTCCCGCTCCATCGCCATCTGCGCTTCAATGAGCTTGTGCTGCAGCTCCGCCACCGAGCGCAAATCGCGCCCAAGCGCGAGGAAGCGGTCGCCGCCGCCGAGTTTGACGGCGGCGTAAAGCACCGGGACCTCGACGCCGCGCGTCGATTCGTGATGGACTTGGCGCCAGCTGGATTTACTTTTGCTCGCGGCCTCTTGCAGCATGGCCGTCACTTTGGGCCGGCCTTCGACAGTAACCGTCTCGCTCCAGGTTCGACCGAACCACTTTCCGTAACCGCCCAATTCGGCGGAAAGGTTGGCTTGCTGGAAGGAGACGTCGTGGATCACGCCGTCACCGTCGATGACGAGCGCGATATCGGCCGCGGTCTCGATCACATTGGCCGCGGTACTCGCGGTGAGATCGCCCAACGACTGCATTGGGGCTTTGAAAGCCTTCACGTGAACCCGTAGCCTCCACTGGTAACGGCGTCACCGCTCCGGCCTTCATCCTTTACCCCTTTTTTATTGGTTTTATTGGTGCAGCTTAAGAGCGCTCGGTCAGGCCAACCAAATGTTGGGCCTGCAACGCCCCCTGTCTCGCGTCTGTTGCCGTGAGATCGGCGCCCACCAGCAAAACCAATTCGGGATGCTCGATGAAAACCTGACCGTGAACCATAATTCCTATCGACCGATTCGGCGATTCGCGCCGGATCATCCTGATTCGAGCGGCGAGAGCGTCCAGTTGCTTATCGCCGCTGACCAGAAATTCGACCACATCGAACCATTCGTCATGGACCACCCGGGTGAATTCCCGGGCGGTCGGATCGGGTTCGATCCAAGCCTCCCAGCCGTCGCGGCGGAAGAACTCGGACATTAAGACCAAAGCGAACATCGCATAACTGAGATCGTGCTTTTCCCGCGGGGTTGGCGCCAGCAGGACGCGCCGCCCGGTTTCCCGTCGCTCGGCTTCGGCACGAAACTCCACGCTATATTGGCGGAGCAGTTGTTGCAGTCGCCACAGCGCCAATGTTGCCTCGGCAAAACCGCATAGATCGCTGGTCCAGAGCCGCCGCAGATGAATTGCCGTCGGCGCCAGCAACTGCAGGTAAATCGTCTCGAGAGTAAGGCCCTGGCCGCGAAGCGCTTCGATGCGGGCATTCGCACCCGCGCTATCTCCACTAAGCATCTGCTCGGCCAGTACGGCGACATCGTCCGATGTCGAGTTCGCCGCGTGCTATCGCAAGGTCCGAATGGAGTTCCCGGGGAATCGCGTGAGCGACCACCAGGCTCGGAATCACTTTGGTTTCGATCGTCTGGGTAAGCCCCAAAAGTTTTTCGGCGGCTTGACGGCGGTGCGGGGGCTCGCGCTCCCCGATCGTGACCCGCTCGACGCGGTACGACCTCGGCAACGAACCCGGATGCGGGCGCTCTGATTGCTCTCGCAAGTCGGTCATGACCCTACCCTCCCCATAATCTAAATCCACATTGTCGGGAGCGTCAATACAAGTTGACGTCTTATATTATTGACACTCGGAATTGTCCGGCTTAGGCTTCGGATATTGGGCTTAGTTGGACGGGACCCGTGATGAGCCTTCGAAAACCAGCACCTTTAGTCGTGACGGACGTCATGGCAGCCCCGCTGGAGAGTGTGGTTCCGAGCGCGCCTCAAAAAGGCCCGATGGTATCGCATCACCCCGACGATCCGTTGTCAATTAACCTTTACAATTTTTGTCCCGATAAATTTACGGAGCCATCCGGGCACGGGATGCTTGAAAAATACGATCGCTCGGACCGTCACCGCGTCATAGCCCCGCTCTACACGCCCGAAGAACGCCGACGCCGCGATGCGTCGCCTTGGACTATCGTCCAAGCGGCGCTGGCGCCGGTCCAATTCGCCATTTTTCTCGTCAGCCTCTGTCTCGTCCTTCGTTATCTGACGACCGGCGAAGGCCTTCTGCTTGCGACAGCGTCCGTCGTCGTGAAGACGATCGCGCTCTACGCCATCATGATCACCGGCTCGATCTGGGAACGTGAGGTGTTCGGTCGCTATCTCTTCGCCCGGCCGTTCTTCTGGGAAGATGTATTCAGCATCCTGGTGCTGGGACTGCACACGATTTATCTGGCGGCTCTCGCCACCGGCGCGCTCGCCCCTCGCGAACAGATGTTTGTGGCGCTTGCCGCGTATGCTTCTTATGTCGTCAACGCTACGCAATTCCTTCTGAAGTTGCGCGCGGCGCGGCGCGGGCAGGCGGCGGCAACGCTCGGCGCCGTGGGAGTGGCGTCATGACCGCGCTCCCGGCATTTTGCGGCACCAGCGCGGAAAGGGACGAACGACCGGTTCTGCGCGAGCGCGGCCAGCGCGAGGTATTTTGCGGACTCACCGGCATTGTATGGCTGCATCGGAAAATCCAGGACGCGTTCTTTTTGGTGGTTGGCTCGCGCACCTGCGCCCATCTCATCCAGTCGGCTGCCGGCGTCATGATTTTTGCCGAACCGAGATTTGCCACCGCGATCATCGACGAGCGCGATCTCGCAGGACTTGCCGACGCGAACGCTGAACTCGACCGTGTCGTTCGCGCCTTGCTGACACGGCGTCCTGACATAAAGCTGCTCTTCCTGGTCGGCTCGTGCCCTTCCGAAGTCATCAAGCTCGATCTGTCGCGCGCCGCGTCGAGACTTTCGCAAGAGCTTCGTCCCCGCGTGCGTGTATTGGCTTACTCGGGGAGCGGAATCGAGACGACTTTCACGCAGGGTGAGGACGCATGTCTTGCCGCCCTCGTACCGGAGCTTCCGCAGGCGATACCGGATGCCGAGCCGTCCTTGCTCGTCGTCGGGGCGTTGGCGGATGTCGTTGAAGATCAGCTTCGACGATTGCTGAGCGACCTGGGCCTCGGTCCGGTGAGCTTTCTCCCCGCTAGACGCGCCGCGGATCTGCCTCCGGTGGGTCCGCGCGCGTCCTTTTTGCTGGCGCAGCCGTTTCTCGCAGATACCGCGCGCGCGCTCGAACAGCGAGGCGCGACGCGTTTAGCCGCTCCATTCCCGCTGGGGGTTGAGGGCACGACAGCTTGGCTGCGGGCCGCCGCCGATGCGTTCGCCGTGGATGACAGGCGTTTCGAGGCCGTGATCATGCCGGCGCGCGATCGCGCCCGCCGCGCACTTGCCCGCTATCGCGATGAATTGCACGGACGGCGGATCTTTTTCTTTCCGGACTCTCAGCTCGAAGTGCCGCTCGCCCGGTTCCTGTCGCGCGAACTCGGTGTGGAGCTTATCGAGGTCGGCACACCCTATCTCCACCGCGCGCATCTTGCTCAAGAACTGGCAATGCTGCCTCAGGGAATCCTTTTGAGTGAAGGACAGGATGTGGAAAAGCAGCTTGACCGGTGTCTGGCGGCACGCCCCGACCTTGTGGTTTGCGGTCTCGGCCTCGCCAATCCGCTCGAGGCCGCCGGTATCACGACCAAGTGGTCGATCGAACTCGTCTTTACCCCGATCCAAGGTTACGAGCAGGCCGCCGATCTCGCGGAACTGTTCGCGCGGCCGCTCGTGCGCCGAAAACTGCTGGTGGCTTGAGCATGCAGCTCACGGTCTGGACATATGAGGGGCCTCCGCATGTCGGCGCGATGCGAATCGCGACGGCGATGAAGGGTCTGCATTACGTTCTGCACGCGCCGCAGGGCGATACTTACGCGGATCTGCTATTCACCATGATCGAGCGCCGCGAGCAGCGTCCGCCGGTGACCTACACCACCTTCCAGGCTCGCGATCTCGGCAGCGATACGGCCGAATTGTTTAAAAATGCCGTTCGCAGCGCTTACGAGCGCTTCCGACCCGATGCCATGATCGTCGGCGCATCATGCACCGCGGAACTGATCCAGGACGATCCGGCCGGACTCGCACGTGCGCTCGATTTGCCGATCCCTGTCATTCCGCTCGAATTGCCGGCCTATCAACGTAAAGAAAATTGGGGTGCGTCCGAGACTTTCTATCAGATCGTCCGCGCGCTCACCGGTCCTTACGCACCGGCGCCGGATTTTCAGCGGCCGCCGCGCCGCGCCGGACAGCGTCCACGCTGCAACTTACTGGGCCCGACGGCACTTGGTTTCCGCCATCGCGACGATGTCGAAGAAATCTCCGCGCTGCTGGACCGCCTAGGGGTGGACGTTGGTGTCGTTGCCCCCCTCGGTGCCACGCCTTCGGATATCGCCAGGCTCGGCGAAGCCGACTTCAACGTCGTGCTCTACCCCGAAGTCGCGGGCCAAGCAGCCAAATGGCTGGAGCGGATCTTCAAGCAGCCGTGCGTGAAGACCGTGCCGATCGGCGTCGCCGCAACGCGTGAATTCGTCGCCGAAGTGGCCCGCCTCGCAAGCATTGACCCGACGCCAATTCTGGCCGGCACGGCTTCACGGTTGCCGTGGTATTCGCGGTCGGTCGATTCCACTTATCTCACCGGTAAACGTGTCTTCGTGTTCGGCGACGCCACTCACGCAATCGCTGCGGCGAGAATCGCGCAAGACGAGTTAGGATTTAAGGTCGTCGGGCTTGGCACTTACGCGCGCGAATTTGCCCGCGAAGTACGCGAGGCCGCCAAGCTTTATGCTGTCGAGCCCCTCATTACCGACGATTATCTCGAGGTCGAAGCCAAAGTCGCCGAACTCCAGCCGGAACTTGTGCTGGGCACCCAGATGGAACGTCATATTGCCAAGCGTCTCGGCATTCCCTGCGCGGTGATATCGGCGCCGGTGCATGTTCAGGATTTCCCGGCGCGCTACTCCCCGCAGATGGGTTTCGAGGGCGCAAATGTCATCTTCGACACTTTCGTTCATCCGCTGATGATGGGCCTTGAGGAGCATCTCGTCGGTCTGTTTCGGGAAGATCGCGAGTTTCATGGCGCGGCGGCACCGTCGCATCTGTCGGGAATGGGCGAGACCGGTAAGACAACGTTGTCTGCGGACGCGTCCAAAATGATCGTCGTGCCGTCTTCGATAAGCGCATGGGCGCCGGAGGCCGAGCAAGAGCTCTCAAAAATTCCGTTTTTTGTCCGCGGTAAAGCGCGCCGCAACACTGAACGCTTCGCCCAGGAGCGGGGCCTCGCCACGATAACGATCGAGACATTGTACGATGCCAAAGCGCATTTCGGCCGCTGATCCAACGCCGGTCCGCGTTGTCGTTGTTACGCTGGACAGCCACCTGGCTGGCGCGGCGGGCCGAGCGCGCGAGACGTTGCGCCGCGAATTGCCGGGTCTCGAACTGGACGTGCACGCGGCGGACGAGTGGGGCAGCGATCCCTCGGCGCTGGCGCGCTGCCTCGCCGATATCGGCCGCGGCGATATCGTGATTGCCACGATGCTGTTTCTGGAAGATCACATTCGCGCCGTGCTGCCGGCGCTCGTTGCCCGCCACGAGAACTGCGATGCGATGCTCTGCGGCATGTCCGCCGGCGAGGTGGTGAAGCTTACCCGGCTCGGCAAGTTCCGCATGAGCGAAGAGGCCGTCGGCGCGATCGGCTGGCTCAAACGCTTGCGCGGCAAGCGGTCCGGCGCCGGCGCCAGCGGCCAAGGTCAAATGAAGATGCTTCGGCAATTGCCGCGGCTGCTGCGTTTCGTTCCGGGCAAAGCACAGGACGTACGGGCCTACTTCTTGTCGCTGCAATATTGGCTGGCCGGGTCGGAAGACAATCTGTCCAATCTCGTCCGCATGCTGATCGAACGCTATGCCGAGGGACCACGCGCTTGCCTGCGCGCGCGCATGCGGTCCGCTCCGCCGACGGCCTATCCGGATGTGGGCCTCTACCATCCGCGAGCGCGGCAACGCATCTGCGAGCGCGTCGAGCATTTGCCGCGCAAGGCCACCAACGGCGTTGTCGGGCTCTTGGTGATGCGGTCTTACGTTCTTGCGGGCAATACCGCCCATTACGATGGCGTCATTGCCGCGCTGGAGGCCAAAGGGCTCCGCGTCATTCCGGCCTTCGCCAGCGGTCTCGACGCGCGGCCGGCAATTCGTCGCTATTTTTTCAAAGCCAACCGTCCGGTCGTCGATGCCGTGATCTCGCTGACGGGATTTTCGCTTGTCGGCGGACCGGCCTATAACGACGCCAAGGCCGCCGAGGAGATGCTGGCCTCCCTCGACGTGCCGTACATCGCCGCGCATCCCGTCGAATTTCAAACGCTGCAACAATGGCAGGCCGATCCACGCGGTCTCACGCCGGTCGAAGCCACCATGATGGTGGCAATACCCGAGCTCGACGGCGCCGTCTGGCCGATGACTTTCGGCGGCCGCTCGACCGCGACCGAAGGCGAGCGGCGCCGGGATATGACGTCCCATCCGGAGCGCGCCGCAATGCTGGCGGCGCGGGTCGCCAAGATCGTCGCGTTGCGCCGCACGCCGCGCGCCGCGCGCAAGATCGCAATTGTACTCTTCAACTTTCCGCCGAATGCGGGCGGCACGGGTACCGCGGCTTATCTGTCGGTCTATGCGTCGCTCCACAATACGCTGACGGCGCTAAAAAGCGCCGGCTACGGTGTCGATGTTCCGGAGTCCATCGATGCGCTGCGCGCGCGCATCCTTGAAGGGAACGCGGCGCGTTTCGGCGCCGACGCCAATGTCGCTGCGCGAATTCCAACCGACGATCATGTCCGGCGCGAGCGTTGGCTCGACGATATCGAACGGCAATGGGGACCGGCGCCGGGCCGGCACAATACGGACGGCAGCGGACTCTTTATCCTTGGTGAGCGCTTCGGCAATGTGTTCGTCGGTGTGCAGCCGGCCTTCGGTTACGAGGGCGACCCGATGCGGCTGTTGTTCGAAAAAGGCTTCGCCCCGACACATGCTTTCGCTGCTTTCTATCGCTGGATTAGAGAAGATCTGGGGGCTTGCGCCGTTCTGCATTTCGGCACCCATGGCGCGCTTGAATTCATGCCGGGCAAGCAGGCGGGTCTCTCCGGCGAGTGCTGGCCCGACCGGCTGATCGGCGATCTGCCGAACTTTTATCTCTATGCGTCGAATAATCCGTCCGAGGGCGCGCTCGCCAAGCGGCGCGCCGGGGCGACGCTCATTTCCTATTTGACGCCTTCGGTATCCAAGGCCGGACTTTATCGCGGCTTGATCGATCTCAAATCGTCGCTGGATCGCTGGCGCGCCCTGGAGCCGGAGGCCGAAATCGAGCAACGCGCGTCGCTCGCGGCCCTGATCCAGGCGCAGGCCGCAGCGGTCGAACTTGCCGTTGCCGAGCCGGTATGGGGCGGCGAGGCCGCCAACGAAATCGAGCGCCTGCGTGTTGCGGTTCTGGAATTGGAATACACGCTCATCCCGCACGGACTGCACGTTATCGGCCGACCCCCCGAAACGGCCGAGCGCGCGGAACTGCTGGATGCTGCCTGTATCACCGATCCCGGCCGTCGCGCGGCGCTCGATGCCTTGCTCGCTGAAGATCATGAGACGCCATCGATCCTGCACGCGCTCGATGGCGGTTATGTGCGGCCGGCGCCGGGCGGCGACCTCATCCGCAACACCGACGTGTTGCCGACGGGGCGCAATCTGCACGGCTTCGATCCGTTTCGCATCCCCAGTGTCTTTGCGGTCGAAGACGGCGCCCGGCAAGCTGACCGGCTGTTGCAGCGGCATCAAAGTGAAGGCTGCGGCATCCCGGAGACGGTCGCGATGGTGCTCTGGGGCACCGATAATCTGAAGACCGAGGGCGGCCCAATCGCGCAAGCGCTTTGGCTGATGGGCGCGGCGCCGCGTCACGACAGCTACGGCCGGCTCGCGGGAGCCACCCTTGTGCCGCTCGAGCATCTCGGCCGCCCGCGCATCGACGTCGTCATGACTCTGTCCGGCATTTTCCGTGATCTCCTGCCGCTTCAGACATCATTGTTGGCGGAAGCGGCGCTCCTCGCCGCGAATGCCGACGAGCCGGCCAGCATCAATTTCGTGCGCAAACATGCTCTGGCCTATCAGGCAGAACACGGGGGTGAAATCGATAGAGCGGCGTTGCGCGTTTTCGGCAATGCCGACGGTGCCTATGGCGCCAACGTCAATCAATTGGTCGATCACGGCGGCTGGAAAGACGAAGACGAATTGGCGGAAGCCTATGTCCGGCGCAAGGGCTTTGCCTATGGCGTCAACGGGCGGGCGACGCGGCAGGATACCGTGCTGACCCACATGCTCGCGAGCGTGGATGTCGCTTACCAAAATCTCGATTCGATCGAACTCGGTGTCACCACCGTCGATCATTATTTCGACACGCTCGGCGGCATCAGCCGCGCCGTGCGGCGCGTGCGCGGCGCCACGGCGACCGTCTATATCGGCGACCAGACGCGCGGCGACGGTACCGTACGCACGCTCTCCGAACAGGTAGCACTGGAAACGCGCACTCGCGCGCTGAATCCGAAATGGTACGAGGCACTGCTCGAACACGGCTATGAAGGCGTCCGTCAGATCGAGGCGCAGGTCACCAATACGTTGGGCTGGTCGGCGACCACCGGTCAGGTCGCGCCGTGGGTCTATCAGCAGCTCACCCAGACCTACATGCTCGATCCGGAAATGCGCGAGCGCCTGGCCGCACTGAACCCTAAGGCATCCGCCAAAGTGGCGAGCCGCCTGATCGAAGCGCATGAGCGCCGCTATTGGTCGCCCGACAAGGCGACACTCGATGTGCTGCGCCAGGCCGGTGAAGACCTTGAAGACAGAATCGAAGGCATCGGAGTGGGAGTGGCCGCATGAACATCGCGATCAGAGGGGCCCCGAGCCCGGCCCGTAGCGACGGAGACGGCAGCGTACAGGTTCACTTGGACCCGGCCGTCAAGATCGGCAATGCGAAAGTCTTTTCGATTTACGGAAAAGGCGGAATCGGCAAAAGCACGACGTCGTCCAATCTTTCGGTTGCCTTCTCGAAGCTCGGTAAGCGCGTTCTGCAGATCGGCTGCGATCCCAAACACGATTCGACCTTCACGCTGACCAAGCGGCTGGTGCCGACGGTCATCGACACGCTCGAATCTGTGAACTTCCATACCGAGGAATTGCGGACCGAAGACTTCGTTTACGAGGGATATAACGGTGTGATGTGCGTGGAGGCGGGAGGCCCGCCGGCCGGCACCGGTTGCGGCGGCTATGTCGTCGGCCAAACCGTGAAGCTGCTCAAGGAACATCATCTGCTCGAAGACACCGACGTCGTGATCTTCGACGTCCTCGGCGACGTGGTATGCGGCGGGTTTGCCGCCCCGCTGCAGCATGCCGACCGGGGCATCATCGTCGCCGCCAACGACTTCGATTCCATTTTCGCCATGAACCGCATCGTTGCGGCGATCCAAGCCAAATCGCGGAACTATGCGGTACGGCTCGGCGGCGTCATCGCCAACCGCAGCAATGCCACCGACCAGCTCGACAAATACAATGCCAAAACCGGCCTCACGACGCTTGCGGTATTTCCCGATCTCGACGTGTTCCGCAAGAGCCGGCTCAAAAAAGCGACACTGTTCGAGATGGAACCGTCGCCCGAGGTCGAGAAGGTTCAAAACGAATATCTCCGGCTCGCTGCTTCGCTTTGGGCGGGCGCCGAACCGCTGACGGCGGCACCGCTTAAGGACCGCGACATCTTCGATCTTCTGGGTTTCGACTGATTGTTGGATGGCGCCGATGAACAGCATGACCTACGTCGAACGTCGCACTGAGATCGAGAACTACTTCGATCGCACCGCGGTCGATGCCTGGTCGCGTCTAACGTCGGATGCGCCGGTAAATCGCATTCGCGCGACGGTGCGCGCCGGCCGCGACGAGATGCGCCGCACGCTGCTGGAGTGGTTGCCGGCCGATCTTCGAGGCCGGCGGTTGCTCGATGCCGGTTGCGGGACCGGCGCCTTGGCCGACGAAGCCGCGCGCCGCGGTGCCAGCGTCGTCGCCATCGATCTCTCGCCGACACTGATAAATCTTGCCCGCTCACGAACTTCGACCGCAGGGCAGGGCGGCGATTTGGAATTCCTTGCCGGCGATATGCTCGACCCCAAGCTTGGCGAATTCGATCACGTCGTCGCCATGGATTCGCTGATTCACTATGGCGCGGCTGATATGATCGATGTGATCGTCGGTCTCGCGGCGCGGGCTAGACATTCGCTGCTGTTCACATTCGCGCCGCGCACGCCTGTGCTTGGGCTGATGCACGCCGTCGGCCGGCTATTTCCACGCGGCAATCGCGCACCGGCGATCGAGCCGATCGATCAAAGCAACTTGACCAGGCAGCTGGGCCGGGCGCCGCAGCTCGCAAGCTGGCATGCGTCGCGCACCCGCCGCGTTCAAAACGGCTTTTACATATCGCAGGCGCTGGAGTTGACCCGATCATGAAGTCGATCACGACCAAACTGGCACGCGGTTGGATGCGGCTTGGCGTTCAGTTTTTGCCGTTTGCGGACGCGGCGACCAAGGAGTTGCCGCTTGGCCGGTTGCTGCGTCTGTCGCTGTTTCAAGTATCGGTCGGACTTGCGGTCGTGTTGCTCAACGGCACGCTGAATCGGGTTATGATCGTCGAGCTTGGCGTGCCGAGCTGGCTTGTTGCCGCCATGGTGTCGCTCCCGCTGGTCTTTGCGCCGGTGCGGGCGCTGATCGGATTCCGCTCCGATACACATTACTCCGCGCTCGGTTGGCGGCGGGTGCCGTATATTTGGTTCGGAACACTGCTCCAGTTCGGCGGGCTCGCGATCATGCCCTTCGCATTGATCGTCCTATCAGGCGACGCAAACGGGCCGGCCTGGATCGGCGATGCCGGTGCGGCATTGGCCTTTCTGCTGGTCGGCGCCGGTCTGCATACGACGCAGACCGCGGGATTGGCACTCGCGACAGATCTTGCGCCGGAAGAGACCCGGCCGCGCGTCGTCGCATTTCTCTATGTCATGCTGCTGTTCGGCATGGTGGCGAGCGCCTTTGTGTTCGGTCAGCTCCTGGCCGACTTCCACGAATTCCGTCTCATTCAAGTCGTTCAGGGCGCGGCTCTTGCGACCATTGTCCTGAATATCGTCGCGCTGTGGAAGCAGGAACCGCGCGATCCAAGCCGCACCGCGAAGGACGCGCCGCGGCCGGCGTTCCGGGAATCCTGGGCTGAATTTCGCCGCGATACCAAATCAACCCGCATCTTCGTAGCGGTTGCGCTCGGCACGGCGGCCTTCACCATGCAGGATATTCTACTCGAGCCTTACGGCGGCGAAATCCTTCATCTCACGGTCGGACAAACGACAGTTCTTACTGCATTATTTGCTGTGGGCACGCTCGGCGGCTTCGCCTATGCGGCCCGCGCGCTCGGCCGCGGCGGTGATGCTTATCGCTTGGCCGCATATGGCGCGCTGATTGGCCTGGCGGCGTTCTCCTGCGTTATCTTCTCGGCCCCGCTGATCTCGCCGTTGCTGCTGCGCATCGGTACCACGTTGATCGGGCTCGGCGGCGGGCTTTTCGCGGTCGGCACGTTAACAGCCGCGATGAATCTGGCGCGCAACGGCCAATGCGGCTTGGCGCTTGGTGCTTGGGGCGCGGTACAGGCGACTGCCGCCGGAACGGCGATCGCGGTTGGCGGCGGTCTGCGCGACTTTGTTTCTACCTTAGCGATGGACGGTTGGCTTGGCCCGGCGTTGAACATGCCGGCTACCGGCTACACCGTCGTCTATCACATCGAAATTGCCTTGTTGTTTGCAACCCTGGTCGCGATCGGCCCTCTCGTGCGCTATTCGCGCGAGCCCCGCTTGCAGCCGTCACTCAAGTTTGGACTGGCCGAGTTCCCCGGTTAGTCCGCCACGCGCGGAGGTTATCCCATGCCGAGAGGTGCCATTACCGGCTATATCGATGTGGCTCAGGTCGTGCTTTACGCGTTCTGGGTCTTTTTCGCCGGCCTGATCCTTTATCTTCGTCGCGAAGATAAACGCGAAGGCTATCCGCTGGAGTCCGATCGATCCGGCAGCATCACGGTCCAGGGCTTTCCGGCATTCCCCGGTCCGAAATCATTTTTGATGGCGGACGGATCGGTCCGGACCGTGCCGAGCATAAAAGCGGATCGGCGCGACGCGCCGGTGGCGCCGCTGCTGGCATGGCCGGGCGCTCCGATGGAGCCGACCGGCAACCCGATGAAAGACGGCGTCGGGCCGGCGTCCTACGCCCTGCGCGACGATGTGCCGGAACGCGCCGGTGACGGCGCGCCAATTCTCGCGCCACTGCGCACGCTGCCGAATTACTCCATCGGCCCGATCGATCCGGATCCGCGCGGCATGACGGTGATCGGGGCGGATGGTCGGCCCGTCGGCGCCGTCAAAGACGTGTGGATCGACCGGGCGGAGGCGATCGTTCGCTATCTTGAAGTCGATGTGACGACGGCGGCCGGAACGCGGAGTGCGCTGCTGCCGCTCACCATGGCGAGAATTTGGGGGCGTGACCGAACCGTCAATGTGCGCTCGATCCTGGCGGCCCAGTTCGCCGACGTGCCGGCGCTCGCCAATCCCAATCAGGTCACCAAGCTCGAGGAAGACAAAATCGTCGGCTACTTCGCCGGCGGCACCCTCTATGCCACGCCTAACCGCATGGGGCCCGTGCTGTGAGTATTTTCAATCCGAGATTGCCTTTGCCCGGACCGCTGCCGGCCGGGGAGGCGATGCTATGGCGCGGACGACCGCAATGGCGTGCGCTCGCGCTTCACGCATTCCACGTCCGTCAGGTCGCAATCTATTTCGGATTGTTCGCCATCTGGCACATCGCCTCAAACCTCATGTCGGGAGGAGGTCCGCTGGCATTGGCGACTACGTTGCTTTGGCTGGTCGTGCCTTGCGTCGCCGCCTGTGGCGTCCTCGCCTTGCTTGCGTGGTTGTCGAGCCGGACGACGCAGTTCACCATAACCAGCCGGCGCGTCATCATGCAATTCGGCATTGCCCTGCCGATAACGCTGAATATTCCTTTTCGCATTATCGGCGCCGCGGCCCTTCGGGCTCATGCCGATGGCAGCGGCGACATTCCGCTCACCATCACCGGCGACCAGCGCGTCGCCTATCTGATGCTGTGGCCCTATGTGCGTCCATGGCGCGCGGCGCGAGCCGAGCCGATGTTGCGTGCGATCGGCGATGCCAAGCAAGTTTCGGAAATCCTCGCCCGGGCCGTGGTCGCTGCGGCCAACGAGTTGAATGGCCTTGCCGCAATTGTCGTCGACACACCTCGCGCACAGGGCGCGGCGGTGCCGGCCAATGCCGCACCCGCGGCGGCGTAAAGGGAGCGTAGCCGATGACGACGCAGCCGGACAAAAATCGCCGCTTCCCGCGCGGCGCGCTTCTCGGGGCCGGAGCGCTGGTGCTGCTCGCCTTTTGCGCCAGTAGTTTCGCCCGTTTTAGTGGAGTCGGCACCACCGGCGCCCCGGAGGCCAGCGTCTTGCAAAGCCGCGAGTTGCGTTTCGAGGATCGCGCCGACGGCGCGGTTGTCGTGTCGGATGCAGGCACAAACCGCATCGTCGAAGTACTCGCGCCCGGCACCAACGGCTTCGTCCGCGGTGTGATGCGCGGATTGGCGCGTCAACGGCGGCGGGAGGAGTTTGGCGCGGCGCCGCCATTCCTGCTGACGCGGTGGAGCGACGATCGGCTCTCGATCGAAGACGTCGCGACCCATGTTCGCGTCGAGCTTGAATCATTCGGTTCGACCAACGAGGCGGCTTTCGCCCGCCTTCTCTACGAGCGGAGCGCATTGCGATGATGGCAACATGGTTCACTGCCGGTCATACCGTCGACATGCCGTGTACGGTCGATCTCGAGCAAACGACCGAGAGTCTGCATGCCTATGTCGAGATCGATGGGATCGAAATTAGGCCGGGCGATCAGGTCATCGTGCATGACGCGCCGACGCAAATCGCATTCGGCGAGCACGTCATCAGCAATCGTCGGGCGACTATCATACGCGCCGGCCTTCTCGGCGGCATGCTGGCGCGATTAAGAGGCTATCTTGAGCTTACCGAACTCTACGAAGTCAGTTTTTCCGGCGGGAGGGCGTCATGATTCCCATGGAAGGCGGCGGTGTGAACGCCACAACGAAGGCCGCTCAAACCGATACGATGCTAAGTCCGCGGTTCTACACTACGGATTTCAAGGCGATGGATCGTCTCGACGTCGACCTCGTCCGCTCCGAGTGGAATACCATGATCAGCGAGTTGCGGGCCGATCACAACAAAGCGCATTTCCGTCGAACGGATCCCTTTGACTTCGAGCTTGCCAATCTGCCCGAGGGGCTGCGCGCGGAATTCGTCGATTTCCTGGTAAGTTCGCTGACCGCCGAATTTTCCGGATGCGTGCTTTACGCGGAAATCAAGAAACAGATCAAAAATCCCGATATTCACGAGCTCTTTGGTTACATGAGCCGCGATAAATCGCGACATGCCGGCTTCATCAACGAAGCGCTGAAGGAAATCGGCATCGGAATTGATCTCGGCTTTCTTACGCGCGCCAAGAAATATACCTACTTCAAACCAAAATTCATCTTCTACGCCACCTATCTGTCCGAGAAGATCGGCTACGCCCGCTACATCACGATCTATCGGCAGCTTGAGCGCCATCCTGACCGGCAGTTCCATCCGATCTTTCGGTGGTTCGAGCGGTGGTGCAACGACGAGTTCCGCCACGGCGAGGCGTTTGCGCTGCTGATGCGCGCCGATCCAACTCTGCTCGCCGGGCGCAATAAGCTCTGGATAAAATTCTTCCTGCTGGCCGTCTTTGCCACGATGTATGTGCGCGATCATATGCGCCCGGAATTCCATAAGGCGATCGGGCTCGATCCGACAAATTACGACTACACGGTGTTCCGCATAACGTCGGAGATCTCGCAGCAAGTGTTTCCGCTCGTCCTCGATATCGACAACCCGGCATTCCGCGCAGGCCTCGGCCGGCTATGGCAATTGACCGAGGCCATCGCCGCCGCCAAGGCTCGGGGCGGCGTTATTGGCCGCATCAAGCGCATCGGTCTCGGCGCGGCGGTGGCGGCGACGTTCGCGAGACTTTATCTGCTTCCGGCCAAGCCGAATGTGCTGCCGCAGCAAGTTATGCTAGCTCCCGCCTGGTAATCGCATGGCTCTTCTCGCCCATCCGGCGGTCGCGGCGCTTAGCGCCTTGTTCGTGTGGTGGTTCAGCACCGGCATGGTGCTTTGTATAATCGGATCATCGCGCTGCAACTCGCGTTGGGGCCTGTTCGGCGCAGTGGTGCTGTCGTCGGCTTCGCTCTATGGGCTCTGCAGAAGCGCCGCCGACACCAGTGTCGTGGGAGCCTACGTCGCTTTCACCTGTGCGGTGCTGCTATGGGGCACACAAGAGTTCGGGTTTCTGGCCGGCTATATCACCGGTCCGCGCAACCAGCCGTGTCCTGACCATGTAACCGGATGGCGGCGGGCCGCCTTGGCTGTCGAAGCTGTTCTCTATCACGAGTTCGCCCTCGTCTTGTCCGGCCTCGCTGTCATCGCGGCGACGTGGAACGCGGAAAATCAGTTCGGAACCTGGACGTATCTGATCCTTTGGGCAATGCGGGTGAGCGCTGAACTCAATCTTTTCCTGGGTGTGCCGGTTCTCAACGACGAGTTCTTGCCCAAGCGGCTCAGTCATCTCACCAGCTATTTCGTCCGAAAGCCGGTGAGTCCGTTTTTTCCGCTCGTGGTCACGGCGGCGACCGCGGTCACGACACTCCTCGTCGCCCGGGCGCTGAGCGGCGAGGGCGGCGCCTTCGCAACGACCGGATATATGCTGCTCGCATCCTTGTTGGCGCTTGGCGCCCTGGAGCACTGGTTCATGGTGTTGCCGCTACCGATTGCCGCCCTGTGGGGCTGGAGCATGCGGTCGCGGACGAATCTTACGAGCGGTCCCGGGACGCCCCTGGCTCAGAATGCGCGGGTCCGAAGCGCCGTAACCAAGGTACCCGACCCGTGATCCTATGACGATCGAACTCCGATGATGGTGATGCCATGCACGCGAACGCCCCTGCAGCCGGATGGACGACGACCAGCCCGCATTCAAATCACTCCGATTGCGGTGAGACCGTGAAAATCGACGGCGAGTGCATGCTGACCGCGCGAAAAAGAATGGAAGATCGATTTAGACAGGCTTTTGTCGAGGCCCGAAAGAACGAGGCCGCGGAGCAATGCGGCAATTCGGTCAAAGAACCGTCTGCCGACTGGAGGAAGCAATGAACTACGAGGCGTATTTCCGCAGGCAACTGGAAGGCCTGCGCAAGGAAGGGCGTTATCGCGTATTTGCCGATCTTGAACGCAAAGTGGGCAATTTTCCGAAGGCCACCCATCACAGCGCTCAGGGAACGCGCGATGTGACGGTATGGTGCTCCAACGACTATCTGGGAATGGGACAGCACCCCGTCATACTCGCCGCGATGCACGAGGCCATCGACCGTTGCGGCGCCGGTGCCGGCGGTACCCGCAATATCTCGGGGACCAATCATTATCACGTCATGCTGGAACGCGAGCTTTCCGATCTGCATGGCAAGGAAGACGCTTTGCTGTTCACCTCGGGCTATGTGTCGAATTGGGCGGCGCTGGGGACGCTGGCGTCGCGTATGCCCGACTGCGTCGTTCTGTCTGACGAATTTAATCATGCGTCCATGATCGAAGGCATCCGGCACAGCCGCGCGCAGACACGCATCTTCGCCCACAATGATCCGGAAGACCTCGATCGCAAACTCGCCGACATCCGACCGGGGACGCCAAAACTGGTGGCTTTCGAATCGGTTTATTCGATGGACGGTGACATCGCTCCGATTGCGGAATTGTGCGACGTGGCCGAAGCGCATGGCGCCATGACTTATCTCGACGAAGTCCATGCGGTGGGTCTTTACGGGCCCCGCGGCGGCGGCATCGCCGAACGGGAGGGCTTGAGCGACCGGCTTACGGTCATCGAAGGCACCTTGGCCAAGGCATTTGGCGTGGTCGGCGGCTACATCGCCGCGTCGGCGGCGCTTTGCGACTTCGTCCGTAGTTTCTCTTCCGGTTTCATCTTCACGACGTCGCTGCCGCCGCATGTGGCCGCGGGCGCGCTCGCTAGCATTCGTCACCTGAAAGACAGCTCGTCGGAACGTTCGCGCATCGCAAACCGCGTTGCGGCACTCAGACGGCGACTCGATCAAACGGGAATCCCTTATTTGAAGAATGCGAGCCATATCGTGCCGGTGATGGTTGGCGATCCGGTACGGTGCAAGCACATCAGCGACACGCTTTTGGATGAATACGCTATCTACGTGCAGCCGATCAATTACCCGACGGTGGCACGAGGCACGGAGCGGCTGCGTATTACGCCTTCACCGTTTCACTCCGACGACGACATCGAGCACCTGGTGAATTCGCTGGTCACTATTTGGTCGCAGCTCGGCATGGCCCAGGCGGCTTGAACGGGGCGTGTCTGGCTCGCCCGGCTCCGCCCCCCGTCGTCGAAGGACCGACAATGGATACGGCAGCGAAATCCACGCTCACCATCGGCACGCGCGGAAGTCAGATGGCGCTTGCCCAGACCCGAGCGATCAGAGACGCGCTATGCGCGGCGCATCCGGGACTGGAAGTCGGGATGGTCCAACGGGAGACCAAAGGGGACCGGGATGCCGTAAGCCAGCTCGGACAGCATGGCGGCAAAGGCGGCGCCTTTGTCCACGAATTGCGGGCGCTGATGAAGGCCGGCAAAGTGGACATGCTGATGCACTGCCTGAAAGATCTTCCCGGCAACGAGGAGTACTACGAGACCGAAAACGAGTTTCGGATTGGCGCCTTCCTGCCGCGCGACGATCCGAGGGACGCCCTCGTTGTTGCCACAACGCGCAATACCGACGAAGTCTTGGCAGACGGTGTGATCGGAACGAACGCCGTGAGACGCCGCGCCTACATTCGGCACCGCTATCGCGGGGTGCAAGTTGTGCACTTCCGCGGCAAGGTCGATTCAAGGCTGCATAATCTGGACACGGCCGGTATTCAAAAACTTCCCTATGGGGGATCGGTTGGGCCGGTAGATGCGCTCGTTCTGGCAAAATCGGGCCTCGAACGTATCAATCTGGGTAATCGTATTTCCAAGGTCTTTTCGATCGATGAGATGTGCCCGGCCGTCGGCCAGGGCGTGGTTGTCGTCGAGTTTCTCGCCGCAAATGAACGGGTCGCCGCTTATCTGAGCAAGATCAATCACAAACCGACCGAGCAATGCTGTTTGGCTGAGCGCGCGATGCTCCGAGTCCTCAATGGGCACTGCAACTCTCCCATTGCCGGATATGCCTGGATCAGCGATGGCCGCTTATTCCTGCGCGGTGTCGTGATTTCGGTCGATGGCCGGCATGTGATCGAGGTCGAGGAACTCGACTAAACTTACCGGCCCCGAAGACCTTGGTGACAGGGTGGGCAAAAGGCTGAATGAGAGAGGAGCAAAATATATCATTGATGAATGCCGCTATGTGGAGTGACGGTAAGGGTAAGCCGTTCGGTTCGCATTGTTGCTGCGCTGCCGTCTCGATCTCTTTAAAATGCTTTCCGGCCCTGCCAGGAAGGCCTCCAATGCAGATTACTGGTTGTTTGTTCCACCGGCTGTCAAACAGACCCTTTGGTGATTTGAGCTCATGAACGATTCCGAGAATGCTGCCAAAGTACTCGAAGCCTTGAAGGCGGCCGAACGAGAACCCGCGCAAAAGGCATTGCCGATGCTGAATGGGCTGGTCGGGCTGGCGCAAGGAGGTTTAGAACAGCCCTTGGAAGTCGAGGAGGCGCGCGCCGACGCTTTCTTGGCCATCTGTGAAATAGCAAAGGCGTTGCATCGCGGAATGCCCGCGGATGAACTTTGGGCGTCTGCAATCGCCGCGGCCGAACGATGGAGGGGGTTTGTGAAATGAGGCTGGTAAACCGTCCGTCGAAAAAAATGAAAAACGTTCAGGGCGCCGAATATCGTTATAGATGACTACAGCCGTTGGGAACGACGCCCATTGAGCCCGGATTCGAAAATTGAATGGGTTCTTCAGAGGCCCACAACCATTTTTCATTCACGGTACTTTTGATGACGGGACCGACTGTTTTGCTTTAGGCCCTGTGTACTGTATTCCAGGCGAGCGGGGCCGGGCGGTCGAAAAACGAGCCGGAAACAGTACAAAAAATGCCGAAGTTCAAGTTATATAAATGATTGATAAATCAGAAATAAATGCCCAGACCGGGCCCTGGCGATTTTCAGTTGCGCCGATGATGGAATGGACCGACCGGCACTGCCGGTTCTTCCATCGGCTGCTGACGCGCCGGGCGCTGCTTTACACCGAGATGCTGACCACCGGCGCGGTGCTGCATGGCGACCGGTCGCGGCTGTTGCGTTACGATGCGGCCGAGCAGCCGCTGGCGCTGCAACTGGGCGGCTCCGATCCGCAGGCACTTGCGGCCTGCGCGCGGATCGGCGCCGATGCCGGCTTTGCCGAGATCAATCTGAACGCTGGCTGTCCATCCGACCGGGTACAGGACGGCCGCTTCGGCGCCTGCCTGATGGCCGAACCCGAACTGGTCGGCGACTGTGTCGCGGCGATGAAGGCCGCGGTCGCGATCCCGGTCACAGTCAAATGCCGTATCGGCATCGACCAGCAGGATCCGGAACCGGCGCTGGAGAATTTCGCCCAGGCCGTCGAACGGGCCGGCGCTGAAGCGCTGATCGTCCACGCCCGCAAGGCGTGGCTCAAAGGTCTGTCGCCGAAGGAAAACCGCGAAGTGCCGCCGCTCGATTACGACCGCGTCTATCGGCTCAAGCGCGCGCATCCGCAACTCACTGTCGTCTTGAACGGCGGTATCGGCGGTATCGAACAGGCGCAGGCGCATCTTGCGCATGTCGACGGCGTGATGCTGGGCCGCGCCGCTTATCAGGAGCCGTGGCGGCTTATCGCGGTCGATCCGATGATCTTCGGCGAAGCGGCGCGCTTTCATTCGGCAAAAGACGCCGCGGCTGCGCTGATCCCGTATATCGAGCGCGAGTTGGCGCAGGGCACGCGGCTGCATAGCATCACGCGGCATTTGCACGGTCTGTTCCGCGCCGTGCCGGGAGCGCGCGCCTTCCGCCGTCATCTCGCCGGTGCGTCGAGCGCGCCCCAGGCCGGCGCCGACTATCTCGCCGCGGCTCTGGCTTTGGTCGCCGATAGCGTTCTGGACAGCGAAGGCGAATTGGCGCACATCGCGGCCTGACGCGCGCCTTCCAGAAGGCTTCTCAATGGTCCTCGGCGTTTCGTTGCACGAGATTGCTTGGCTGGCGCTCGCCGTTGTCGTCGGCGGCTTCGTCACCGGGATTCTAGCCGGCCTGTTCGGTATCGGCGGCGGCGCGGTGATCGTGCCGGTGCTGTACGAAGTGTTTCGTGTGCTCGGCGTACCGGAAGAGGTGCGCATGCAGCTTTGCCTCGGCACCTCGATTGCCATCATCCTGCCGACCACGATCCGGTCCTATCTGACCCACCGCCAAAAAGGCGTCGTCATCCCGCGCGTAATCCGGCTATGGGCCATCCCGGCGGTCATCGGCGTCACCTGCGGTTCGGTGATCGCTGCATTCGCGCCGCCGGCGGTGTTCAAGATCGCCTTCGTGCTGATCGCAGGCTTCATCGCGATCAAGTTCCTGTTCGCCGGCGACCGCTGGAATCTCGGCACCGATCTGCCCGGCACGGTGCCGATGACGCTGTACGGCTTCGTCATCGGGCTTGCCGGATCGCTGATGGGCGTCAGCGGCGGCTCGCTGTCCAATATCGTGCTGACGCTGTACGGCAAGCCGATCCACAATGCGGTCGCGACCTCGTCGGGGCTGGGGGTGCCGATCACCATTGTCGGCACCATCGGCTATATTCTTGCCGGCCTGCCGCATCACGACCTGCTGCCGCCGCTGTCGCTCGGCTTCGTGTCGCTGATCGGCGTCGCGGTGATGGCGCCGGTATCGACTTTGACGGCGCCCTACGGCGCGCGGCTCGCGCACAATCTCTCGCGCCGCAAGCTCGAGATCGTGTTCAGCATTTTTCTGCTGTTGGTCTCGGCGCGGTTTTTGGTCAGTTTGGTCTGACGGCCGGCGCGGCAAGCCGCCGAGGCAGCCTGCTATTGGTCACGATCAAGCGCCGAGCAGCCGATCGAGCGTGATCGGAAACTCGCGCACCCGTACGCCGGTGGCGTGCCAGACCGCATTGGCCACCGCGCCAGCCGTCCCGGTGACGCCGATTTCGCCGACGCCCTTGATGCCGAGCGCGTTCACGTGGGCGTCGTGCTCTTCGACAAGGATCGCCTCGATCGAAGGCACGTCGGCATTTACCGGAACATGGTACTCGCCCAAATTCGGATTGATCGGACGGCCGGATCGCCGATCCATCACCGCCTGCTCATGCAGCGCGAACGACACGCCCCAGATCATGCCGCCGTAAAGCTGGCTGCGCGCCATCCGCGGATTGATGATCCGTCCCGCGGCGAAGGCGCCGACCACGCGGGTGACGCGCATCTGGCCGAGATCGGGGTCGACCTTGACCTCGGCGAACACCGCGCCGTGCGCGTGCATGGCATAGGTCGATTGCGCCGATGGATCGGCCGCGCCTTTGCCGCGTCCTTCGATCGCCGCCAGTCCGGCACGGCCGAGAATATCGGCATAACCTTCGCTGCGGCTCTCATCGTCGCGGCGAAACAGGCGGCCGTCGCGCGCGATCACGCCGGCATTGCCGGCGCCATAGAGCGGCGAGCGATTATCGTTAGTGGCGAGATCGGCAAGCTTCGCCACCACGTCGGCGCCGGCATTGTGGATCGCCATGCCGGCGGTCGCGGTGTGGGCGGAGCCACCGGCGATGCCGGCGTCCGGCAGGTCGGAACTGCCCGATCTGAAATCGACCCGGTCGATATCGAGCCCGAGCCCGTCGGCGGCGATCTGGGCGAGCGCGGTCCAGGCGCCCTGGCCCATGTCGTGCGCGCCGATCTCCATGACGCCGCTGCCGTCCTGCCGCAACACCGCTTTGGCTTCGGCCTGAAACATCAGCGCCGGAAACGTCGCCGTGCCCACGCCCCAGCCGACCAGCAACCCGTCTCGGTCGCGCGTCTGCCGCGGGGCGAGAGGACGGCCTTCCCAACCGAAACGCGCGGCGCCTTCAGCATAGCATTCGCGCAGCGCCTTTGAGGAATACGGCTTGCCGGACATCGGCTCGACCTCGGCATAGTTCTTGAGCCGGAAGGCCAGCGGATCCATGCCGCAGGCATGCGCCATTTCGTCAATGGCGCTTTCCAGCGCAATCGAGCCTGTTGCTTCGCCGGGAGCGCGCATGAACAACGGCGTGCCGGTGTCGAGCCGTACCGCTTCATGCGACGTGGCGATGGCGGGACTGGCATAGAGCGTATGCGAAATGTCGGATGCCGGTTCGAAGAAGTTGTCGAACGTGCTGGACGTTGTCTTGGTGTGGTGTCCGAGCGCGGTCAGCGCGCCGTTCGTGTCGGTACCGATCCGCAAAGTCTGGCGCGTCGGCGCCCGGTGCCCGACCGGGCCATACATTTGCTCGCGGCGCAGCACGAGCTTGACCGGCTTTCCGACCAGGCGCGCCGCCATTACGCCGAGAACCTGCGGTCCGGAGATCAAACCCTTGGAGCCGAAACCGCCGCCGAGAAACGGACTGCGGATATGAATCTTGTCCGGAGAGATGCCGAATATTCCGGCGAGACGGCCTTGCGCCATGGCAAGACCCTGGCTCGGCGTGTCGATCGAAAGCGTGTCGCCATCCCATGCCGCGACGATCGCGTGCGGCTCCATGGCGTTGTGGTACTGCGGCGGGGTCTCGTAGGTCGCTTCAATTTTCTTTGAAGCCGCGGCGAGACCGGCTTCGACGTCGCCGTGATGGGCAACGGCCGGATTGCCGACGCCGACCGCGGGCGGCACGAAACTCTCATTCGAATCCAAGCCGACCCGCGCCGGCTCGATATCGTAACGCGGTGCGAGAAGGGTTGCTCCTTCCGTCGCGGCTTCGAGCGTTTTCGCGATGACGACCGCAATCGCCTGGTTGGCGTAGCGGACCCGATCGTTTTGCAACAGATCGAGCCGAAACATGAACGGATTGGATTTCTCGTCCGGATCCATCGCCAAAGATGGTTTGTTGGCCGGTGTCATCACCTCGACCACGCCGGGGTGGGCCTTCGCGGCGGCGATATCGAGAAAAGTAACGCGGCCGCGGGCGACGCTGCTTACGGCGATAACGGCGTAAAGCATGCCCGGCGGATTATTGTCGGCGGCGTAGCGCGCCGTACCTGTGACTTTGAGAATACCGTCGCGGCGAGTCAGCGGCTGGCCGATGTTCGAGCCATGCCGGACATGCGCGGGGGCTTGCGTGAGTACGATCTCAGGCATGGATGACGTCTCCGGCGATCGAAGCGAAGGGTGAAGCGGGAAGCGCGGGCATGCGCTCGGGCGTGCCGGCTTTCGCGAGTGTGAGCGCTCGCACGACGATCCGCCGCGCAAGATCGATTTTGAAGCCGTTGTCGCCCGAGGGCTTGGCATCGGCGAGCGCCGCTTCGGCCGCGCGTTCGAAATGCGCGGCATCGCCGCGCGCGCCGTTAAGAATCCGTTCGGCTTCGCGGCATCGCCACGGTTTCAGAGCAACGCCGCCGAGCGCGACGCGCGCTTCCACAATCGTGTCGCCTTCGATGCGCAGCGCGGCCGCGGCTGAAACCACTGCAAACGCGTAGGAGGTGCGCTCGCGAATTTTCAGGTAGCGCGCATGCGGAGCGAATTGAACCGCCGCCGCCGGCAAGCGTACCGCGACGATCATCTCGCCAGCCTCCAAGCACCGTCTCGCGCTCGGGCGTGTCTCCCGGCAAGCGGTGAAATTTTTCGAGCGGTATTTCCCGCCGGCCCGCCGTGCCGTCGACTTCGACGACGGCATCGAGCGCGGCCAGAGGCACACAGAAATCGGACGGGTGGGTTGCGATGCAGTTCTCGCTCCATCCGAGCACCGCGTGAAGCCTGTTCTCGCCGCCGCGCGCATCGCAGCCCGAACCGGGCGCTCGCTTGTTGCAGGCGCTGGCGACGTCGTAGAAATAGGCGCAGCGCGTCCGCTGCAAGAGATTGCCGCCGACGGTCGCGGCATTGCGAAGCTGCGCCGATGCTCCGGACAACAGCGCTTCCGCGACGGCCGGAAAGCGGCGGGCAAAAGTGCGGTCGTGGGCGAGATCGGCATTGCGGACCAGCGCGCCGATCCGCACGCTCCCGTCGGAAAGGTCTTCGATGCGGTCGAGGCCGGGAAGGCGGCTGATGTCGACCAGCCGGTCCGGCCGGGTAATGCCACCCTTCATCAGATCGAGAAGATTGGTGCCGGCGGCCAGATAGACGGCGCCCGGTTCCGAAGCGGCGGCGACGGCGTCTCGCACCGTAGCCGGCTTCACGTAGTCGAACATTTTCATGCGACTTTCCTTTGGCCTGATGCTCGCAGCGTCTTTTGTGCTTCCAGCACCGCCTCGGTGATGCCTTGATAGGCGCCGCAGCGGCAGAGATTGCCGCTCATGCCCTCGCGGACGCGTTCCGGATCGTCGCCGGCTTCGCCTTCCTGGATCAGGCCGATGGCACTCATGATCTGGCCGGGGGTACAGAACCCGCATTGCAAGCCGTCGTGCGCAATAAAGGCCTCCTGCACCGGATGAAGCCGCTCGCCCTGCGCCACGCCTTCGATAGTGAGGATGTCGGCGCCGTCGAGACTGAGCGCTAGCGTCAGGCAGGAATTGATGCGCCGTCCCTCGACGATGACCGTGCAAGCACCGCACTGGCCACGGTCGCAGCCTTTTTTCGTTCCGGTCAAATGAAGACCTTCGCGAAGCAGATCGAGCAGCGTCGATCGAGGATCGTCGAGCTCGATCGTTCGTTTCACGCCGTTGACAGTCAACGTTATCGGAATGCTCATATAACGCTCCGAATCCTTGTAAGCTCCCGCGGCTTCGCCAAGCCAACAGAAGTCAGAGTTTGGGCGAACCAAGACCTGCTTCAACGCCGTCTTGGCGGCAGAGTTCGGCTTTTGTCGCTGTTTGCTTGATGCGGGTTATTATATATCAGCGTGACTTGAGTGGATATGCGGAGGATGCCTCCGCTTTTCAAGGCCGCCACAATGAAAAAAATAAGGCCGGTGGAGACGACTAAACGCAAAGCCGCGGGCCGACGCCGCGCGGAACCGCGAGCGTGTGCTTTCGGCGGCAAAGGAAGTATTCAGCGCCGGTGGCGCGGAAGCGAGCCTCGAAGCCGTGGCGCGCGCCGCCGGCGTCGGTATCGGCACGCTTTACCGGCATTTCCCGACCCGGGAGGCCCTGTTCGAAGCGGTATACCGCCGCGAAGTGCAGCAGCTTGCCGATCTGGCCGAACAGTTGAAGCAGGAGACCCCGCCGATCGAGGCGCTGCGACAGTGGATGCGCTCAAATGTGAGGTTTGTTGCCACCAAAAAGGGCATGTCGGCGGCGCTGGCGCTGGTGGCGTACAAGAACTCGGAACTCTTCTCCTATTCGTTCGATCAATTGACCCGGGCAGCCGGGGGGCTATTGGAGCGTGCGATCGCGGCCGGCGAAATCCGCGACGACATCAGCCCGGAAGACCTGCTGCGGGCCCTGGTCGGCATGTGCTACATGCACGACCAACCCGGCTGGCAAAAAAGTGTCTTGCGCCTGGTCGACGTCTTCGTCGACGGGCTGCGCATTCAGCCCAAGAAAACCGCGTCAAAGGCAACGCCCGGCAAACCGCGGTGATGACGGCGATTTGAGCGGGACGGCCGCAATTAAGGAGCTATTGCCGATTAAGCTTCACCGGTGCAGGTTTGCGGCAACGATTTCGCGTGCCGCGAATTGATGGATGCACATTTCGCAAGCGAGGTTTTTCAATCATGTCCAGCAACATGCCGCCGGTTCCTCCCGGCAATCGGAGCAGCAAAGGCGTTCCCAATTCCAAGAAAGACGACGCGGAGATCGTCGGCAATGCCGCAGAAAATAAATCGGTAAAGCAGGCGGAAAAGCATCACAATGCTGCGGAAGAAGGCGACACTGCCAATATAAAACAGAATACCACCAACAAGGGATTCTACCGAGGACGCCGCATGGGCTAACGCCTCAGACGCTGCGCCGATTGCCGCCGCCTAACTGCGTTCATTTCATTTGCATTTGCGCGGATCTCAGACGAGGCCGCACGGCGTCAGCCAGTTTTAGCCATTCGGCCGCCATCTCTTGTTGAATGGCACGCGCATCAGGATCAGTCGCGACGGTCGCCAGGTGCAAACAATGCGCGGCATATCGCGCATAATCTTTGTGTTTGTCGTCCTTAGGAATGCCCATCTTTGGAATGCCCGCAACTCAGCCTGGTAAGAATCACCCGGCGAGGAAGATTGAAGCACCCGGTAGGGTATGTCTGAGCAAAACAGATCACTGACCAAAAAAGGGTAACGCCGATTCCCGGTGCCGGCTTACCCCGCATAAGCCCAGGCTTCCATCATCACCGTTGCTCCCGGTACCGGCAGCGGCCCCGGCACTTCCACCGCGGAAAACGGCAGCGGACGGCCGCCGAGCCGGCGCTCCCACACTTTGTAGATCGGGTAGAATTCACGAAGGTCGGTATGGAACAGCAGCACGCGCACCACATTCGTGAGCGACGTGCCGGCGGCCTCGCACAGCCGCGTGATATTGTCGACGATCGCTTCCGCTTGTGCCTCCGGCGACGATGAGAAATGCGGCTGCCGCGAATCCACAGCGGCCGTGGGCAAAAGCCCGTCACCGTTGGCCGCCATCAATGCCGGCATGAACAAAAGATCGCCGGCCTTCACGGCCTGCGGCTGGTGGCGGAACGCGGTCGCGCACGCCGGCGTCGATATGGCGCTTGCCGGCGGTGCTGCCGGGTTTCGCGGCGATGACATTGATCTCGATCTTGCCGTCGTAAGGCGCAAGTCCGCGCTCGATGCAGGGAATGATCGAGACGGTCGGGCCCGCCTCGCCGAAATGCCGCGTCCAGGTCTCGTTGAAAGCAGAGTAGTCTTCGGGATCGGTGAGATAAACCTGCGCATGGACGACGTCTTCGAGCTTTGCGCCGGCCAGTGCAAGCGACGCCACCATCCGCTTGGTGATGATGAATTCGGTTTCGAGCTTGATCGGCTGGCCGCCCCACTGCGCGCCTTCGGGCATCATGGCCGCCGCGGCGACGCCGTTGCGCCGCGGCTCGTCGCCGAACGCAAGCGAGGTTATGCCGGGAACGAAAATGAAGTCGCCGGCCGTGACCGCGGGAGAATAACCGGAGGTCGGGCGGCCCTGGAGCTGCTCGTGCTTAAGGTGCGCGACCTCGAAGCTTTTGTCGGGAATAATCGCCATGGCCTGGATGTTCATGTCGGCGCCCGGCAGCAGCAGACCCTGCTGTGCGATCGATGTCGAAGGCGGAATACGGCCGCGGAGAAATTCGCGCCGGACTTGCTGATAGGGCGGCACGGCCTTCACGGTCGTATAGTACTGATCGGTGCGCACGAGGTTGCTGCGATCGGTGCCGGCGGCACGCAGCACGGCGTCGAGATTTCTCGAAGATGCGGAGCGCTTCCTTTTCGCGCTTGGGCAGGCCGGCATGCGGCGTGCGCTCGGAAAGCACATCCGGCGCGATGCCGGTCCTGAAATCCTGCGCCATCAGCCCGGTCGCGAACACCCAGCGCCCGGCCTTCACGCCCTGCGCGAACTTGACCTTGCCAGGGCCGAGCTCGACCGGAAGCAGCGGCTCGACGGTGGCGCTCGTGGTCATCGGGACTCTCTTGTGCTGCAATGACGGCCCGAGTTGGGCGGGATCAGGACTTTGGCATTGCGGCGCGGCGCTGAGAAGGCGTGCGCGCAGGAGTGACACATGACCAATCCTCCGCGGCTCTGTTCATTGCGGCTTGCTTCAATGCTGCTTGGATTGCCGCTGTTCGGCGCGCTCTTCTGTTTGCTGTTGCCGACGGCGGCGAGGGCCCAAAACTATCCCAATCACCCGATCACCATGATCGTACCGTTCGCGGCCGGCGGCCTGACCGACGTCCCTGCGCGCGTTCTTGCCGGAATGCTGCAAGAGCGGATCGGCCAGACCATCATCGTCGAGAACAAACCGGGCGGCTCGGGCACGCTGGGCGGCGCTTATGCGGTGCGCGCCGCGCCCGATGGCTACACCCTGTTCGCCAATTCGATCGCCGACGTGCAGAATCTGTATTTTCTGCCGGTGCCCTACAACGCCATCGACGACTTCGCGATGATCGGAATGATCGTCGAAGGCCCGCCTTTGGTGCTGATCGTCGACGCCACGCTGCCTTACAAGTCGCTCGACGAATTGCTGGCCGATGCACGGGTCAATCCGACCAAAATCAGCTTCGGCACCTCGGGGCCCGCCACGTCGCCGGCGATGGCGCTGGCGCAGCTTAACGCTCTCGGCAAGACGGCGATTGCCGGCGTGCCTTATGCCGGTTCTGGCGAGGCCGCCCGCAATGTCACACCGAGCGGAGTCCAAGGGGCGTTCGCGTTCTATGCGCAGGCGAAGCCGCTGGCGGACGGCGGCAAGGTGCGCGCGCTCGCGATCGCGCGGCCGCAGCGGATCGCGACCTGGTCCGAGGTGCCGACCATGCAGGAACTCGGCTTTCCCGATTTTGATTACAGCGGCTTTGTTGGGCTGGCGGCGCCGGCCAAGACGCCGGAGCCGATCATCGCTTTTCTCAACAAGGCGCTCAATGACGTCGTGCAATCGCAGGAATTTCGGGATCGCATGGCCGCGCTCGGCATGACCGTGCCCAAGGACAATACGCCCGAGCATCTCGCCGACTATATGCGCCGGGAAAGCAAACATCAGGGCGAATTGGCTGCGCTCACCGGCATTCAGATGGCGTCGCCGCCGAAGTGAGAGAGCGTGCAGGGTCGGCTCTCGGGTAGGAGCGGCGCTCGGCCGCGACCCCCTCCCGGCGCACAATCCGCCACCTACATGACGGGAGCGTGCCCAGGCAAGGAGACTCGCCATGACCCCCCAGGAATCTGAGCTTGTCGACGAATTGTTCGATCGTTTGGCCCAGCTCGAAACCACGCAGCGCGATCCGGAGGCGGAACGCCTGATCGGCGACGGTCTGCGGCGCGCGCCGCATGCCGCTTACGCGCTGGTGCAGACGGTGCTGCTGCAAGACGAGGCGCTCAAGCGCGCCAATGCACGTATCGAAGAATTGCAGGCGCAAACAAGCCTTACGCCGGCAGTGGAACAGCGTCCGGCAAGTTTCCTCGACAGCATGCGGGAGGCTCTCGGCGGCCGCGCGCCGCGCGGCTCGGTGCCGAGCATACGCACGGCAGGCGGCAATCAGTCGCAAGGTCAGCAGTTGCAGCAGGGATATCCGCAGCAAATGCCGGCCTCCGGCTATCCAAGTGCTCCCGGCCTTGGTTCGGGCGGATCGTTTCTCGGCTCCGCAGCCTCAACCGCGGCCGGTGTCCTCGGCGGCTCACTGCTACTTGATGGCATCCGCTCGATGTTCGGCCATGACCTTGGCGGAGCCGCGACGAGTGCATTCGCCCGTGGCCGCGATCAGTCCGCAGCCGATCGCGAACAAGATCGGCAACAGGATTTGGCGGACGACGACCGCGAACAAGATGCCGAACAGGATCTAGCGGATGAAGATGCTGAACAAGACAGCGAACAAGACCTGACGGACGATTTTTCCGACGACAACTACGATGCCTGATGGGCCCGTGGCTGACCACGTTAGCGTGCCGGTGGCGGCATAAGTATGCGTGGAACCAATGTGCTGTCGCTCTAAGGATAGCCCTTCAACATCAATCGGTCGCCGGTGACCTGCCAGCTTTGCAGCCGGTTGAGAAAGCTCATGCCGAGCAGGCTGGTGCGCAATTGCCCGGGCTGCACCACCAGAGCGTCCACCGAACGCTCCTCGAGCCCGCCGATGGTTACGCGATCGAGCCTCACCGGCGCCGCATGGGTACGGCCGTTCGCGGTGTCGATGTTCACCGAATAGTCGAGCATGTCGAGCGGCAGTCCGGCGGCCTTGGCGTCGGCATGGGTGAGCACCACCGAGCTTGCGCCGGTGTCGAGCACCATGGCGACCCGGGTGCCGTTGATTTGCGCGTTGATGTCGAAGTCGCCGTCGCTGGTGCGCGCCACTTCGACCGAGCGGCCGTGCGAGATGACATGGCCGGGCATCAGCTCGGCGGCCACGCGATCGGCGACCTGGTTCAATTCGAACCGGTACGAATAGCCGATCACGAGGACGAGGCCGACAACGATCCACAGCAATGCCGCGGTGACGGCATGAATGAAGCGCTCGCGGAACAGCGTCGACAACGCCGCGGCGAGGAACACCAGAATGGCGAGCTTGTAGGCGAGCGAGGCATAGTCGCCGGTCGACAAGGAACCGACCGAGACGGCGCCGTGTTGCGCGACCAGCACGAGGACCGCAATCAACACGCCGATGAAAAGAAGCCACAACAGGCGCTGGCGCACGTCGATACCTCTACGCCACAGTCGCGGTGGCCGTAACACCATCAAGCGCCGCCAGCCGTGCCGGCAATAACGCCGTGATCCGGGTGCGCTCGGCGCCGCTCAGGCCGATCCAGCGCCCGATCTCGTCGAGCGAGCGGCCACAGCCGATGCATAGGCCTGCCGTGGGGTGGACCACGCAGACGCGGTTGCAGGGGCTTTCGATGGTTTCGGCGCAGTCCATGGATGATGCTCGAATTCGCGAGGCACCATAGTCAGGGGTGGGGCGAAGGCAAGGCGGAGCCGAAAAGCTCCTCAGCCGGCGCCGAATAGCGCGCGTTTGGCGCGGTTCGCGGAATCTTCGGCCGGACCTCCCGACGGATACGATGCCGACGACGACATCGAAGAGGACGAAAATCCGGCCGACGTATCGCCCCGTGGCTGGATCGGCGGCGCGCCATCGGTAATCGGCGCCAGCGCCGACATCACGCGCTCCGGCGGGAAGGTGACGATCACCTCGGTGCCGATGCGCAGCTTCGATTTCAGGGTAAAGGTGCCGCCGTGCAGATCGATCAGGTTCTTGGCGATCGGCAGCCCGAGACCGGCGCCTTGTTCGGCCGATTTGATCGAGTTCGAGCCCTGGCCGAACGAGGCCAGCACGATCGGGATTTCCTCTTCGGGAATGCCGGGGCCGGTGTCTTTGACGCTCATATATTGACCGCCGGAGGCGGTCCAACCGACCTTGAGCCAGATCTCGCCACCCTGCGGGGTGAACTTGATGGCGTTGGACAACAGGTTAAGGCAAATCTGGCGCACCGCGCGCTCGTCGGCCCATAGCCGCGGCAGATCCGGCTCGAACATTTCGTGGATGGTGATGCCGCGATTGCCGGCGCGCAGTTTGAGCAGATGGTGGCAGTCCTCCACCACGCGGTTGAGCGATACCGCTTCTTCGTTGAGCTCGTAGCGGCCGGCCTCGATGCGCGACAGGTCGAGGATTTCGTTGATCAGGTTGAGCAGATGCACGCCGGAGCTATGAATGTCGCCGGCGTAATCCTTGTACATCGGCACCGCATGCGCGCCGAAAATCTCGCCCTGCATCACTTCGGAAAAGCCGAGAATGGCGTTGAGCGGGGTGCGCAGTTCGTGGCTCATCTGCGCCAGGAACCGCGATTTCGCGATATTGGCGGTTTCGGCGCGGCGCCGCGCCTCGTCCGATACCGATTTCGACTGTTCGAGTTCGCCGATCAGCGCATCCTTTTCGGCGCGGGCCTCAAGCGTCGCCAGCGTCGTCGAATAGAGCCGATAGGCGAGGAGCGAGAAGTAGCCCTCGGCCGTCAGCGCCATGATGGCGAGGATGTAGTCGTGCAGATTGCCTTTGATGGCGAAGTCGAGGGCGAGCGCGATGGTGACCGGTAAGGTCAGTGCGAATACCGCGATCGGCAGGCTCGACGCCAGCATGCTCGAGATCGCGACGACCAGCAGCATGACGAACAGCATGAAGGTCGCCGCCTGATCGTCGATTCCGATCGGGTTGATCAGAATGAATGTCCAGGCCATGCCGAAGAACAGGTCGAGCATGATAAAGCGCATGCGCCACGAGCGCAGCTGCGTGGTCGAGGGCGGCTCGGTGAGGAATTGCCGGCAGGTGCGGATAATGACGAGGTGGATAAGGAGCGTGCCGGCCGTCCACACGCCGCAGACCAGCGCGCCGGTCCACAGTCCGGACAGCGCGCCGATGGTGACGATCAGAAGCAGAATCACCGGCGAGGCGGAAATGCGGTTCTGCGCGAATTGGCGCAGCAATTCATGATCGAACACCGGCCGGGTGCCGCTGGTCGAGGTCAGCCGGTCGCGCGCCTCGCGCACATGCTGGGAGGCGAGCCGGCGCGTCGTCGAAGGCGCAGCCGCCGCCGAAGCAAGCTCGTGCGTGTCGCTGATCGTATTCGCCATAGCCTTCCGGGGTCGGCCTTAGGTTTCGCCAGAGCGTGAATTTCCCAAAACCGGCAATCGTCCCGATCGAATCCCGGCCGGCTTTTGGGATCACGTTCTAATCTTTCGGAAATTGGCCCAAATTCCTTAAGACGAGGCTTAAGCCGGCCCGATTCCGGCCAATTTTCGTCCAGGCTCGGCGGCCGCGGATCCTGCTTGGCGCGTCGCGCCCGGGCGGGATAAACTATTGGCCGAAAAAGGTTTTGGCCGCAAAGGCCGAACGACCAGGGGAAAGCAGGGGACGGGAATGAAGCTTTATGACGGTGGCCGCGCTCCCAATCCGCGCCGGGTGCGGGTGTTCCTCGCCGAGAAGGGCTTGAACGTTCCGACCGAACAGGTCGATCTCGGCGGACTGCAGCAGAAAACCGACGCCTATACCGCAATCAATCCGTTGCAGCGGGTGCCGGCACTGGTGCTCGACGATGGCACGGTGATCGCGGAATCGATCGCGATCTGCCGCTATTTCGAGGCGCTGCACCCGGACCCGCCGCTGTTCGGCCGCGGCGCGCTCGACATCGCGCTCATTGAAATGTGGAATCGGCGCGTTGAATTGCACCTCTTGCTGCCGATGTCGTTCGTCTTCCGCCATCTGCATCCGGCGATGAAGGAAATGGAAGTGCCGCAAGTGCCGGCGTGGGGCGAGGCCAACAGACCAAGGGTATCGGCGTTTCTGGAGTTGCTCGATCGCGAGCTTAAAGACCGCGCCTATATCGCCGGCGCCGACTACAGCGTCGCCGATATCACGGCGATGATCGCGGTGGATTTCATGCGGGTGATGAAACTTACGCCGCCCGATACACTGGTAAATCTCAATCGCTGGCACACGGCGGTCGCGGCGCGGCCGAGCGCCAAGGCGTAACACCGGCCCGCGGGCGGCGAGTTCCGCAGGGGAACCAAACCCGGTCGCAGACATTAATGGATCGGGGTGAAGGGGCTTTACCTTCCATTGGAGGAACTATGGATAAGAAGATCGCCGGCCTGCTGGGAGCGGCCGCCGCACTTACGACGATGGCCGGCGCCCAGGCGGCGACCGTCCAGCCGACAGGGCCTGCATCGGTTACGAGCTACCGCGATCTGCTTGATCCCGTTCCGAATGCGGTGCCAATGCTGCAAGCCGACAATGCGCGGCTAGCGGAGCCGAAGACCGAGGTTGCTCAGATCACCATCGGGATCGGACACCATCATCATCACCACCATCATGTCGTGATCGTGCCGCGGCATCGTCATCACCATCACCACCATCATCATCACCACCATCACGATTAAGATCGGTGGCATCGGGGCGCCCTTCATCGGCGCCCCGATTATTTTTATCAATTTGCCTCAATAATGGCTCGCCGCGCTGATCTCTCGGTTTACTCCCGATCTCTGGCTTTAGCCGCGCGAAGCAGATGGCGATAAGTGCCGTCGAATTCGGTGTCGGTGTCCGACAGCCACGTCGTATCCTTTGCCAGCACCGGCCGGCTGGCGTGAATGCGCCTGCCGCGCATTTCCCGTTCTGCAGCTTCTTCCATGTCCATGGCGGCGAGCGTAAATTCGGCGGTGACCGGTAAAACCAAAATCTGCAGCATCGGCTCGCCCGGCCGGAAGATGTGCGTTCCGCCCTCGGGCGGCGCCTTGAACACAACGAACGAAATCATCGGCCACCATTCGGTGCGCAACAGCGCCGGAATAGCGATCGGCACGGTGTCGGTGAGATCGGTGTAGAACCGCGGGTGCGGCTCGGTCCGCACCGCCCATTCCTTGCCGACTTTCAGATCGAGCAGCAGCTGATAGGTGTAGTAATGCTTGCCGAAGCTGCGGAACGGCGGCCATTGCAAGTCGCTGTCGTCGGGCGGCGGTCCGAAATCGCCGTCGAACAATAATTCGCCGTCCCGCTTCGTGACCTTCAGTTCGTTGCCATAGGGATAGAAAACCTCGATGCCGTATTGCGCCCCTTCGGTGAACGGCGCGCAGTGCCAGGCATATTCGTGCGAACCGTTGGCGCGCGGCTCCGGCTGCCCGGCCCAGCCCGGCATTTCGAGTTTGGTGCGTCGCGGCGCGAGACCGGGATTGACCGCTCTGAATTTGATTTCCAGCATTGCGCCGACCCAGGTCAGAATCGAGGGAATTACAATTGCGCTTCTTCAGCCCAAGGTAAACAAGCCCTCGCATGCCGTAGAGTTCCCTCCAACGACAAGGCCGGCGACGGAGACCCGCCACCGGCCTTGAAAACGCGGAAACGATAATTTTAGAACGTCGAGTATTTCGGTTCGGTGCAGCCGCCGCACACCCACGGCCACGACCAATCAGCGACTTTGCCCTTGTTCGCTTCGACATAAGGGCTCCAGGCCTGCGGCGGCAGCGCTTTGCTCTTGTACACGATCGCGAACTGTCCGTTGCCCTGGATCTCGCCGATCATAACCGGTTTCGCCATGTGATGATTGGGCCCCATCGTCACCTCGAAGCCTGACGGCGATTTGACCTTCTGGCCGATCATCGCCTGACGCACCGCATCGACATCGGTCGTGCCGGCCTGCTGCACCGCCTGCACCCACATGTGGAACAGGATGTAGGCCAATTCCATCGGATCGTTGGTGACACTTTTCGGATCGTGATTGTAGGCATGCCACTTGGCGATGAAGGCCTTGTTCTCGGGCGTGTTCACCGACTCGAAATAACTCCAGGCGGCGAGGTGTCCGACCAGCGGTTTGGTATCGACGCCGGCCAGTTCTTCTTCACCGACCGAGAACGCAATGACCGGAGTGTCCGACGCTTTGACGCCCTGGTTCGCCAGTTCCTTATAGAACGGGACGTTGGCATCGCCGTTGACGGTCGAGATCACGGCGGTCTTCTTGCCGGCCGATCCGAACTTCTTGATGGCCGCGACCTCGGTCTGCCAGTCCGAGAAGCCAAACGGAGTATAATTCTCCATGATATCTTCGTCGGCGACGCCTTTGGATTTTAGATAGGCGCGGATGATCTTATTGCTGGTGCGCGGATAGACGTAATCGGTGCCTTCGAGGATGAAGCGCTTCACGCCGCCGCCGTCGGCGCTCATGAGATATTGCACCGCGGGGATCGCCTTATTGTCCGGCACCGAGCTGCCGTAAAAGATATTGTAGGACGATTCTTCGCCTTCATATTCGAGCGGATAGAACAGCAGGCCGTTGAGCTCCTCGAATACCGGCAGCACGGATTTGCGCGACACCGAGGTCCAGCAGCCGAACACCGCCGCGACCTTATCCTTGCTGATCAGTTCGCGCGCCTTTTCGGCAAACAGCGGCCAGTTCGATGCCGGATCGACGACGACGGGCTCGATCTTCTTGCCCAACAGGCCGCCTTTCTTGTTGATGTCGTCGACCTGCATCAGCATCAGGTCTTTCAGAATCGACTCGCTGATCGCCATGGTGCCTGACAAGGAATGCAGGATGCCGATCTTGATCGTGTCGTCGGCCGCATTGCTCTTCGCCACAGTGGCGAAAAGAAACGCCGACGCCGTCGCGGCGCAGAGCCACGATAATCGTGCAGTTTTCATGAGCTTTCTCCGTTTCGAAGGTGCGAAGCGACCCGGCCTCGACGCCGGGTCGTCGCTTCTGCTCCGGCTGTCGTGAACATGCCTGCACGGCGGTTCCGCTCCGAGAGCCACCGCCGGAAAATGCGATGGAACCGGAATAAGGCGGCTGCTCAATCGATTGACAGGTGGGTTTGCCTAACGGGCGGTCCGGATTGCTAGCGTTCAATCACCGCTTGCCTTTGTCTTAGGCAGTTTGCGGTTCAGCCGCGGCGCAATGGGTCCAGTTGATCGCCGAATAAGGGGGCCAGTCGCATCAAGCTTTGAATCAAACCGCGCCGATGCCTAAGATTGCCTGCCCATGGAGCAAAGGCCGCGCCGGGGATGAGCTTGTTTGCATGCAGATTCCCGTACTTCTGGATCGATCGCATCGCGAGCCGCTGACCGCCCAGCTTATCGCGCAGTTGCGCGATGCCATCCGTCAGGCGCGCATCAGAGCGGGCACCCGCTTGCCGTCGTCGCGACGGCTTTCCGAACAGCTTTCGGTGTCCCGCAATACGGTGGTCCGTGCCTACGATACTTTGATCGTCGAGGGCTATGTCGAGTTGCGTCCGGCATCGGGAATTTTCGTTGCCGAACAACTGCCGGGCCCGATTGTTAAAGCCGAAGCGAACGGGCACGAGCCGTCGCGGATCGGCACGCTGTCGCATATGCCGATGCCGCTTCTGCCGTTGCGCGTCCACAATCTCGTGAATGCGAGCCGTGGCCGGTTGTCGATCGACTTCTTCCCGGGCCGACCGAGTGCTGCGCTTTTCCCGGTGAAATCGTGGCGGCGATTGTTGCAGGCAAGCCTGTCGCACGGCGGCAATATCGGGCTGTCGCAATACGACGACCCCGCCGGCCTGCCGGCGTTGCGGGCGGCGATTGCCGGACATTTGGCAACGACGCGTGGCATTGCCGCCGATCCCAGCCGGATTGTTATCGTTGCCGGGGCACAGGAAGGCATCAGTATCGCGGCCCGGCTGTTTCTCAATCACGGCACGCCGAGCGCAATCGAAGACCCTTGCTACCAAGGCGCTTCGTTCGCCTTCGAAGCGACGGGCTCCGAAATCACCAGCGTCGCGGTCGATTTTGACGGTTTGATTCCCGACGAATTACCGCGCCGGCCCACCGCGCTGCTCTACCTCACGCCGTCGCATCAATATCCGACCGGTCATACTTTATCGCTCGAGCGGCGCCACGCGATCGTGGCCTGGGCACGCCGTTATGGCTGCTATGTCCTCGAGGACGATCGCGATGGCGACTTCCGCTACGAGGGCTCGCCCTTGCAGGCGATTGCCGCCTCGGCGCCCGACTGCACGATCTATCTCGGCAGTTTTTCCCGCACGCTCGGCGCCGGTTTGCGGCTGGGTTACATGGTGGTGCCCGAACAACTCGCCGGCGTGGCCGTCGCCGCGAAAGCGCTGCTCAACAACGGCAATCCCTGGCTCGATCAGTCCGCCTTGGCGGAGATGATGCGCGGCAATTCCTATGCGGCGCACTTGCAGCGGTCGCGTGCCCACTACAAGGAAACCAGAGACCATCTGCTGGCCGCGCTGCGCCGTAATTTCGGCGATGTCAGCGTCACCGGCGAAGCCGGCGGATTGCATCTGGTGTGGTATCTGCCGGCCGGAGTCCCCAATGCCGCAATCGTCGAAGAATTGGCCCGGCGAGCGCGGATCGGCGTCTATTCATTCACCTCCGGCGGCGCTTACGTGGCAAGGCCGTCGATGCTGACGCAGCGCGGCCTGATACTCGGCTATGCCGCGCTGTCCCGCAAACAGATCGAACAAGGCATCGCCCGCCTGTCGGACGCTATCGACGATGCGATCGACGATCCGAATGCCAATGTCAGCGAGCTTCTAGTGCGCGCGGCAGTGCCGGTCTCGGTTCTTCAAAAGAGCGTACGCAAAGGGCGCTTGCTGGACCCGCATTTTCTGCGGCGACCGGCTCTAGCCGCACGCCGTCGCCGCCGGGCAGTCTCGATACCCGGCGCGGAACGGGAAGCAGGCAGGCCGATGATCGCGGTGAGCAAGATTTATCGGTACCCGATCAAAGGATTGAGCGCGCAGCCGCTCTCGGCTGTTGCGCTCGAAGCCGACAAGCCGTTTCCCCAGGACCGCATTTTTGCGCTTGCCCGGCCTGGCGCGCCGATCGATCGCGACGAACCGAAATGGGCCAAGAAAGGCCTGTTCGTGATGCTGATGCTGGACGAAGGTCTGGCGCGGGTAAACACCGAGCTCGATCTGGATTCACTGCGGCTCAACATCAAACAAGGCAATCGCGAGGTTGCCGCGGGGCGGCTTACCGACGAGACGGATCGCGAGCGGCTTGAGCAGTTTTTCTGGCAATTGCTGCCGGCGCTGCCGTCGCCGCCGATCCTGGTGCGGTCGGCCGGCGGTCACTTCATGGACAAGCCGGACAACGTAATTTCGCTGATCAATCTCGCCACCGTGCGCAGCCTCGAAGAAAAATGGGGCGTCGAGATCGATCCGCTGCGCTTTCGCGCCAATATTTACATCGATGGCGCCAAGCCTTGGGAAGAATTCGACTGGGTCGGAAGCGACATTACGATCGGCAATGTCGTGTTCGCTGCGGACCGCAAGAATGGCCGCTGCGGTGCGACCAATGTCAATCCGGTCAGCGGCCGCCGCGATCTCGACATCCCCGGTTCGTTGCGCGCCACTTTCGGCCACAAGAATCTCGGCATTTATCTGACCGTCCGGGACGGCGGGGAATTGGCGATCGGGGATACGTTGCTCCCGCCGCGAGCGACCGGCATACGCAGCGCCGCCGTTGACCCGCCACCGCCGGTGAACGGCGCGCAGCGCCGCTTTATCTGCCGCGGTTGTTATTACATTTACGAGGAGGCGGCCGGGCTGCCGCAGCAGTCGATCAAGCCGGGAACCCCGTTTGCGGCGATCCCGGCGACCTGGCGCTGCCCGGATTGCGGAACCGACAAGATGACATTCCGGCCGTATGTGGAAACCGCAGCCGCGCCCTAATGGCCGCTTTGAGCCGCGATGCGGATGACGCCGTAACCGTCGGTCGTCGGCACGGCATTGGGCTGGCTGGTCAGGAAGAACAGGCCGAAGACGCCGACGGCAGCATAGAGCGCCGCGCAGGTCCATATGCCGAATGGGGAAATGCCGTGCATCGCTTTGTCCTTCCAGCCGTTTCGCGTTTCACAACGCCCGATTTCGCATGGTGTTCCGGCGGCCGTTTCAAAAACCGTGAAAGCTGCTATCAGAGCTTTCAACGCGTTAAGTCGCTGGTCGTCTGAGGGAGGTTCACTTGCTGTCACGGCGCGCATTCAACGGCGTAATTTTCGGCGCGGCGGTGTTGCCCGCGGTTCCGGCGCTGGCCGACGATTGGCCGACGCGGCCGATTAGGGTCGTCAGCCCGTTCTTCGCCGGCAGTGCGGCCGACACCGTCAGCCGGGTCGTGCTTGACCAAGTGTCACAGCTCCTGGGTCAGCCGATGGTCATCGAAAGCCGTGCCGGCGCCGGCGGCACCGTCGGCTTTGCCGACGCCGCCAAGGCAACGCCGGACGGTTACACCACCGTCGTCAGCTCCTCGTCGATGGCTTCCGAACTCGTACTGCACACCAAGCTGCCCTACGATCCGGTTAAGGATTTCGTTCCAGTTGCGCTGTTCGGCAAGCAGCCGAACGTGCTGGTCGTACCGGCCGAGAGCGGCATGAAGACGGTGGCCGACCTGGTAGCGGCGGCCAAGGCCAAGCCCGGCATGCTCACATTCGCTTCGGCCGGCATCGGCTCGGCGTCGCACATGGCCGGCGAGCGTTTCCGCGAGGCCACCAAGATCGATGTGCGCCACGTGCCGTTCCGCGAGAATGGATTGACCGAGGTGATGGCCGGCCGGATCGATTTCTATGCGATCCCGCTTGCGGCGGCGGCGTCGGCGCTGGCGAGCGGCAAGCTCAACGTGCTGGCGGTGACGACGCTCAAGCGCGTCGCGCTGTTGCCCGACGTGCCGTCGATGGGAGAGGCCGGCTACCCGGCCGCCGAATATGAATTCTGGAACGGATTGTCGGTGCCGGCGAAAACGCCGCGGCCGGTGATCGACAAAATGCACGATGCGGTGGAGAAGGCAATCGCCATGCCGGAGCTCATCGCCAAACTCGGCAAGCTCGGCGTCACGCCGGAAGCGATGAGCGTCGACGACTTCGGCAAATTCGTCAAAGACGATCTCGCCGCGACCGTGCAGCTGGCCAAGGAAGCGAATATCCAGCCGACGGATTGACGAGTTGTCACCCTGAGGTGGCCGCGAAGCGGCCCTCGAAGGGCGACGGTTACACCGCCTCGTGGCGCGCACCCTTCGAGGCCCGCCTTCGGCGGGCACCTCAGGGTGACGAACTTAGTCGTCCTCCCGCGGGCTGCCTAACAAACCGCCCAGCCGCTCCTGCGGCAGCTCCGGCGGGGCATCACCGCCCGGCAGCATACTCCGCTCCCTCGCCGCCGTGCACGGCGTAGATCTGCGGTGCGCGGCGATTGATGTGGAGCTGGAAAATATCCGGCCTGTTGTAGTGGCCGGCGAAATCGTGACGCAGCTTCATCAGTACGCCGAGTTCGAGATTGCAGTCGGCGTAGAGAATGCCTTCCTCGGCGCCCATCGGGCCGGCAAGGATACGGCTGTTCGGCGCGACGATGACGCTGCCGCCGCAGCAGTCGGGGCTGCGCAGAAAGCGCTCGGCCTCGGCGCCGGGTTCCAGCATCTCGATCATCCGCTCGTCGACCGTGCCGGCGGCGGAGATCACGAACGCCTTGCTCATCTGTGCAAACGCCTGGCTGTCGACCGCGACGCGGTTCTTCAGCGGATCGCCGCTGACCGGAAAATGATTGGGCCAGCTCATGACATGGATGCGGGTGCCCTCGGCGGTAAGCGCGAACACCGCGAGCGGATTGGAATTCTCGCCGCAGATCAGTCCGCTCATCGGTCCGAATTCGGACGGGAAGGCGCCGAACGTGTCGCCATGGCCGCCGGTATGGACCAGCCGCTCGCCGACCGTCGGCATGATCTTCTGATGCTTGCGAATAAGCGTGCCGTCGGGGCCGATATAGAGCTGGGTGTTGAACAGCGTGCCGATGGTGTTCGGCAGTTTCTCGCAGACGCCCGATCACCACATAGGCGTTGGCGCTGCGCGCCGCCGCGCACAACGCCGCGACCTGCGGTCCCGGAATCTCGACCGCGTTCTTGAACAATTCGACCGACGAGCCGGTTGGCGAGCGCGCCGGTCGCAGCGTGATGGTGATACCAGACCGGATGGGCGGGAATGAATCCCTCCGGGAAGCCGATCACGCGCGCGCCGTTCCGGCCGGCTTCGGCGATCAGGCGGCAGGCTTTCTCGGTCGAGCCCTCACGATCGAGAAATACCGAAGCGGCCTGTACGGCCGCGACCTTGACGGTGGGATAAACGTCGCCGCTCATGCCGATACCACCGGCGGGAAGCCGAAAATCTCGGCGGGATTGTCGACAAAGATCAGCTTGCGGACGGCTTCATCCGGCACCCAGTCGAGCATCATGTCGAGCAGTGCGACGTCGTTCGGCATCGGCTTGAAATATTGCGGATGCGGCCAGTCCGAGCCCCACAGCAGCCGCGTCGGCGCGTGCTCGACCAGTTTCTTGACCAGCGGATCGGTGTCGGAGAATGGAAAGTTCTCCTGTTTGGAAATGCGCGGCGACAGCTTCACCCAGCAGCGGCCGGTGTCGAGGCATTCCAGCACGAATTTGAAGCCGTCGCCGTCGATGCCCTTTGCCGGATCGACGCCGCCCATGTGTTCGAGCACGAAACGGCCGGGCGAATTGAGGATCGGCTGTTTCCAATCGTCCTGCTCTTCCGCCTTGACCAGATAATGCATCGACCAGCCGTGCTCGTGGGTGCGGGCGACGAGCTTTCGGTCGATCGATTTGCCGAGCCGATGGGTGATGCGATAGCCGACCACGCCGGCCTGCGTGAGGATTTCAAGTTCGCGATCGGTAATGCCGGGCCACGGCACCACGACGGCGCGCAGCCGGTCGGGAAAGCGGCACTGGCCGTGCAGCACGATCTCGTAATTGTTCTCGTACATCATCGACTGCACGTGCAGGCCGCGCGACAGCCCGAGCGCCTCCTGCATCTTCAGCCAGTCTTCGATCGGCGTATCTTCGAATTCGAGATGGCCGAATACGTGGTTCGGCTTGAGCGGAAACAGCTTCTGCGGGCCGATGAAATGAAAATGCGTGTCGCAGGCGCCCGGCGGCAATTTCAGTTTCGGCTTGGCGTAGCTGCGGTCGATCTTCGGCGAAAACGGGCGCGTCACGGCATTCACTCGGACACCTTTATGTTGGCTTGTTTCATGACGTCGCTCCACTTGCGGGTATCTTGGGTGAGAAAATCGGCAAACGCCTCCGGCGTGCTGCCGCCGGCTTCGGAGCCGAGGGCCGCGAGCTGATCGATCACGGTCTGCTTTTGCAGCGCGGAGCGGATCGCGGCGCTGAGCTTGTCCACGGTGGCGCGCGGGGTGGCCTTCGGCGCCAGCACGCCGTTGAAGGTGACGCCGCCGACATCCGGATAGCCGGCCTCGGCGATGGTCGGCACAGTCGGGGAGCGCCGCGGCGCGCTTCGCGCCCAGCACCGCGAGCGCGCGGAGTTTGCCGTCCCTGATCAGCTGCACCGCATCGACCAATTGCTGAAAGCCGATATCGACATGGCCGGCGATCAGATCGGCCAGCGCCGGCGCGTTGCCGTGATAATTCACCTCGACCCAATCGATCGCGGTTTTGAGCCGAAACAGCTCGGCCATGAAATGATTGATGCTGACCGGCGTATCGGTCTCGAGCGTCAGCTTGCCGGGATTGGCCTTGGCATAGGCGACCAGTTCGGCGACCGAATGGATCGGCAGTTGCGGATTGACCAGCAGCACATTGGTGGCGACGGCGAGTGTCGAGACCGGTGCGAACACCTTGTCCCATTGATAGGGCGCGTTCGGCATCGCCATCGGGCCGAGCACCAGCGGGCCGTTCGAGCCGACGAACAAAGTCTGCCCGTCGGGCTCGGCGCGCGCCACGTAGTCGCCGGCCAGCATGCCGCCGGCGCCGGGCTTGTTCTCGACGATGATCGGCTGGCCGAGCGCGTCGCCAATGCCGGCCTGCAGGATGCGGGCGCTGACATCGACATTGCCGCCGGGCGAGTAGGGCACCACGAACACGATCGGCCGGGTGACAAGCTGCGCCTGCGCGGTGGGGACGGCGGGTGCGAGCAGCAGCGCCGCCAATAGGGCGATCCTCGCCTTCATTTGCACGTCCTTGGCCTGTTCAGCGGTTCAACAGCGCGATCAGGCTCGACGTATCCCAGCGCTTGCCGCCCATCGCTTGCACTTGCGCGTAGAATTGATCGACCAGCGCCGCCACCGGCAGGTTGGCGCCGTTCCGCCGCGCCTCGTCGAGGCAGATGTTGAGATCCTTGCGCATCCAATCGACCGCGAAGCCGAAATCGAATTTGCCCGCGGTCATGGTCTTGTAGCGGTTCTCCATCTGCCAGGACTGCGCTGCGCCTTTGGAAATCGTGGCGATCAGCTTTTCGATGTCGAGGCCGGATTTCATCGCGAAGTGCAGGCCTTCGGCGAGGCCCTGGACCAGTCCGGCGATGCAGATCTGGTTGACCATCTTGGCGAGTTGGCCGGAACCCGGCGCGCCCATCAGATTGCAGGCCCGGGCATAGGCCGCGATCACTTTCTCGGCTTTGGCGAACGGCGCTTCGTCGCCGCCGCACATCACCGTGAGCACGCCGTTTTCGGCGCCGGCCTGACCGCCGGACACCGGCGCATCGACAAAGTCGAAGCCGCGCTTCTTGGCTTCGGCATGCAGTTCGCGCGCGATCGCGGCGGAGGCGGTGGTGTGGTCGACCACGATGGCGCCCTTGGCGACGCCGGCGAAGATGCCGTCCTTGCCGAGCATCACCTCGCGCAGATCGTTGTCATTGCCGACACAGGCCATGACAAAGTCCTGGCCTTCGGCGGCCTGTTTCGGCGTCGGCGCGGTCTTGCCGCCGTGCTGCTTCGACCATTGCTCGGCCTTGGCGCCGGTGCGGTTGTAAACCGTGACCTCATGACCGCCCTTCGACTTGAGGTGTCCTGCCATCGGATAGCCCATGACGCCGAGGCCCACGAACGCGACCTTTGCCATCTGTTTCCTCCGTTATTCGGCCTTGGTCATGGCCCGGCCGGCGCCGCCGCGTCAACCGGGCGGCAGGGCGCAACAGTGTTGACCCGAACGGTAACGGGCCTATGTAGGTCGCCATGAGCAGCTCACCATGACCGACCTCAAAGACGACGTCATTGCCGCGCTGGGCAGGATTCCGAGCCCCGAAGGAACGCCGCTGCCGGCGACCGGCAAATTGTCCGAGATCGTGGCCGGCGACGGCAAGGTGTTTTTCTCCATCACTGTCGATGCCGCGGCGGTGAAATCCTGGGAGAGCGTGCGCGCCGCCGCCGAGGCCGCGATCCGCGCCGTGCCCGGCGTCAAATCCGTGATGGTGGCGCTGACCGCGGAGCGGGCAGGCGCCGCCGCCTTATCCTCCGCCGCAAGCGGGGGAGGAAGGGGTGGGGGGATGCCGCAACGCCCGCCCGCTGGCGCCCCACCGAGACCGGCGCCAGGCTCCGGGCGCCCATGCGCCGCCGTCGCCCGCCGGCATTCCCGGCGTCGGCGCGATCATCGCGGTGGCTTCCGGCAAAGGCGGCGTCGGCAAATCGACGCTCGCCGTCAACCTGGCGCTGGGCCTGCGCGATCTCGGGCTGAAGGTCGGCATCCTCGATGCCGATATCTACGGTCCGTCGCTGCCGCGGCTGCTCGCCATCCGCGAGAAGCCGCAGACCATCGACGGCAAACGGCTGCGGCCGATCGAGCGTTACGGCATGCCGGTGATGTCGATCGGCTTTCTGGTCGAGGAAGAGACGCCGATGATCTGGCGCGGCCCGATGGTGATGTCGGCGCTGACGCAAATGCTGCGCGAAGTGGAATGGGGCACGCTCGATGTCATGGTGGTCGACATGCCGCCCGGCACCGGCGACGCGCAGCTCACCATGGCGCAGCAGGTGCCGCTCAAGGGCGCGGTGATCGTTTCGACGCCGCAGGATCTCGCGCTGATCGATGCGCGCCGCGGCATCGCCATGTTCAACCGCGTCAATGTGCCGGTGCTCGGCATCGTCGAAAACATGTCGACCTTCATCTGCCCGCATTGCGGCACGCGCTCGGATATTTTCGGCCATGGCGGCGCGCGCCACGAAGCCGAGCGGCTTCATGTCCCGTTCCTCGGCGAAGTGCCGCTCGACATGGCGATCCGTGAAAACTCCGACGCCGGAACGCCGGTGGTCGCGATCGCGCCGGACGGCCCGCACGCCCAAGCCTATCGCGATATCGCCGCCCGGGTGCGCGCAGCGCTGCAGGGCGAAAGCCGGGCGGCGCCGAAAATCGTCATCGAGGCGTGATCGCGAAAGGCGTGTGCGTCACGGCTGCCGCCTCCGGCCGGCCTGCGTCGGAGATGCCGCCGACGATGCCGATGGATTCACATTGCAGAAGCCGTGACTGCCGCCGGCTACTGCCGCGAGGCACTCCTGCGACGAGGCGTAATAGCAGTGCGAATTGCCTTCCCAATCGATCAGGCACCAGGCGTCGTTGACGCCGGCCGCACGGGCCGGCGGCGTGCCGGCACCCAAAGCTGCAACGCCGAGGATTGCGAGCGCCGCGGCTCGCGCAATGCCATTGTTCACGGATAATCCCTCCAAGACCGCCGGCGCGCCAAAAGTCCGGCTCAGGAAAGAACACCGCGGCGGGGGAGATTATGGAAGCCGGCAGGCCGCGATCGCGCGGCGGTGATCAGAAGCTGAAATACCACTGGCCGTAGCCGGGCGGCGGCGGGCATTGCCACGGATGGCGGTAGGGCACGGCGGACAGTGCGCAATAGCGCGGGTCCCAATAATGGCGCTGTAACCCAAGTCCACGGCTCGACCACGACAATCCGCGCCCGGACCTCGGGAGGATAGAGCAGCGAGCCTGCCTCCGCCCCGGCGGCCCCGAAAAGCACGATCGCGGCGGCAAGTGCCAGTCCCATAGCGGTAGTTTTTGTCATTCGATGGGCACCTTGGAAGGCTTTGGCTCGCACCGCGCTTACCCGCGCGCTCGGCTTGTGTCCAGAACGCGCCAACGCCGGCTTTGTTGCGCCGCCAGGCTCGTGCAAAGACCCGATCAGCCGCGGTTACGGCTTGCCGGTGCCGGGTCCCGTATCGAGACCGACGTCAGCAGCCCTTCGATCTCGTTCGCCTTGCGCAACAGTTCTTCGGCGATCTCGTAGAATTTGTTTTTGGCGGCGGCCTCGCTGCACTCCCGCGCCGCGCCAAGGCAGCGAAGCGCGACGCCGCGTAGGAAATCGCCGTCCATGACTTCGGCCTTGTGAAACGCGCGTAAGGGGGAAGGGGTCTCGCCTGACGAGACTACGTGTATCGAGAAAACGATACAATCTATACTAGATATCCGACAGTTGTAAAACGAGATGCGGATAACGGTGCGTAAATGAGCGCGGAAAAACCTGCCGGCATCTGATCGCAGGGCCGGAGCAGGTTCGCGCCGTCAGCGCTTCTTTCGCTCCTGCTCGTTCAACTGCATCAACAGCACAAACAGTTCATGGGATAATTTTTGCGGCGCCTGGTAGCGCTGCCGAAGCTCTCGCCCGATCATGGTTTGCATAATCCGATGCAAGGTGACGGGCTCGTCGGTCTGGGGTTCGGCAACACCGCGCTGCATCGACATGCTTTGGCCGGCACGAGCAATTCCCATAATGCGGTAATGGAGGAATCGCCATCTGGTTCCGGCAACGCTCGACCGGAGAAATCCGCAGCGGCGATGTGAAATTCGCCGCACGCGCGATGAAGCGCCTCCGTTGCAAAGCGCACGCAGCGTGGCGCAGCGCCTTACACGGCAACTTCAATCCATGGACCGAACAAGACCATGGAGCAAAACAACACCATGGGGCCAAAATAGAACTGCGAGGCGCCTGATGCCTCAGGGCTTGCCCGGATGGGCTTTACCACCCGTCGGGCGTGCAGCGAATCGGCGAATTCGGATTGCGCGGATCGCATTGGATGTAGTCGCCGCCCGGCGCGTTCGCCCACGTCGGGGTCATCGCGGTCATCGTGGCGGTCGTCGCACTGGCGAATAGCGCTAATGCCAGCAGGATTTTCTTTGCGGTCATGATTTCGATCTCCGTAAACGAGTTTGATGCGCCTCGTCCTGAGAAATTCCGCCCTGAGGAATGCTTCTCCGCGCTATTTGGTCATGCTTCGGCCGGCCTGCCAGGGGTGCCTGATTGGCTGCGCCGCGCCTGCGGCGCGCCTTTACCGATCGTCAAGCATGTCCTTTGACGCATCTGCAATCAGTGGAACTTATTTTCGCTGCCGGGAACGGCGCCGGGAAGAATCCTGGCGGGTAAATCACGGCCAGAAGGGGGCGTTTATGCGCATGATTTTGCGCTTTGCCGTCGACGATTTAGCGGCGACTGCTATCGAATATTCCATGATCGCGGCGGGCATTGCGGTGGCGATCGTCGCCGTCATCCAAAGTCTCGGCACGACGGTCAACACGCTGTTCGTGCAAGTCAGCACCTCGCTCAAATAGACACACGCGGCAATAAACCAACACGGCTGGGGAGCGTCCAACAGGGGGACTCCGGCAACGTCCGGAGTCCCCCAATAATATCCCTGCAGCGGGATCGCTAACGTCGCACCGGCGCCGCCGAACGAGCGGGCTTCAGGAACGAACGGTGCCGGTTATTTTGGGCGTGTGGTTGCTCATCACGACGACCGTCGCATCGGCCGCGGCTTGATCGGCGAGCTTGAACCACTCGGCGGCCATCTCGCGATGAACGACGCGCGACGCCTGATCCGGTATTTTGGTCACGACCGCGAGGCAGTGTCGGCCATAATCCAGATATTCCATCGCCTTGTCGGTTTTCGACATCGTCAAACTTTCCCCTTGAGATCAGCTGGAAGAATTTTCTGCGTTGCCCCACGGGAGCAGCATAATTCATATCATCGTACGGTTCCGTACATAATTGGACAGTTATCCCGTAAAAAGCGCCGCCGTCGCGGCGGTCCTTGTCGAACGGTCGGCATGGCGGGAGGCATTGCGTCCGCTACCAATCGTCCCAAGGCGAAACCGGACCCGAGCTTTCGGGATTATTCCCGCATCCGCGGCATCGCCCGCCGTCGGACCGGATGCGCCAAGCCATGCGCGCTGCGGAGCGGCCTCTGGTTCCTCAATCGCGCCATGGAGGAGCGCTGGCGAAAGGAGGCGAAATTGGCAGAACTGCTTTATTGGGGTGCGACCGGTATCGCCGGCCTGATGGTGGCGGCGGTGGCGGTGGGCTACGCGTCGAACGCCGCCGACGGCGAACCTTTCATCTCGATGACGGCTCTGGCGGTGGCCGGGGCTATCTGGCTCGTCGGCTGGGCCGGCCGGAATTTGCTGCGCGGCTGCTGACACCGCGCGACTGGCTGCGCATTCCCCGGCGGCTTGCCGCCCGGCGATACGGCGAGATCATACCGCTGCGATTTGCGGCGCCGCGCTGACGGTGCAGGAAACGCGCCCGACCGCCCGCGTGCCGGCGGAGATGGCGACGGCGTGGCCGTCGCAGTGGCTGCGGTCGTTATCGCCGCGCTGGATGATGTCCTCGTTCATGTCATGGACCAACCGCCGGGCGAAGGCCAACGCCTCGGCATCGTCGGGAAGCTTCATGAGGCCGAGCTCTTCGGTCTCGGCCGCGCCGTGCTGGATTGAAAAACAGTAGGTCGGCATGTTCGGGTCTGCGGGTTTGAGCGGCGCCTGTGAATCACCTTTGAACAGAGGCGATCACGCCTTCTATCACCCGCTGTCATGGAAAACCTTACATTAAATTTTGTCCATGTTCGGTGGGGACACGGGCGTCGGAGCAAGGGCGAGCCTCCTAAACACCGAAGCGGTAGCGGCGATGCCGGAGAGAGCGGCAAGAACGGCGGCAACCGCGCGACCCGTTCAGGAGACAGCCCTAAAGCGCCGCGTCGTTGCTCCGGGGCGGACTGATGCCGCGCACCGCGATCTGCCAAAGCTTGTCGGGATCGCGTTCGCCCTTCATGGCTGCGGCGAAGATCCGGTTTGCCATCGCCTCGCAGGCTGGGCTCGTCTTGCATCCGCAGAAGCTGGAACATGCCCGGTCATAGACGTCGCCGAGCACGGTCAGGGTATCGGGATCGAACGTGGAATTGGCGCGGATGAATTTGACAATGCTGGACATCGAGAACGCCGCCCCCACTGCGGCCTGAAGCGTGCCGACACATATCCGCGGCAACGAACCATGACACTGGAATAATTCTAAAATGACTTTTTGGCGTCAAGCGGAAACTCGCCGCGACACGGTCGAAATCCTGCCGCGCCCCGCCCGGCGCGGGCACCTCGTAGGCAAATGCAACTTTTGTTTGATTTGCGGCGATGCCGCAGAGCGATCGGTCGAGGGCCGCGGCAGCCGCCGATCTGTCGTCGAAGCGGTCGCCGGCGCGGCGGCGTTCCGTCTCAGCTCTTGCCGTCGATCTCGGCTGCGTCGGCCAGCAGCGCGCGGCCCAGCCCCTCCAGCGTCTTGGCCTTGGCTTCGAGCTGATCCGCGTTGCGGTGCTGGTTGGTGGCGATGACTTCCTGGACGGCGGCGTTGGCCAGCTGCCGCGATGCGCCCTCATGCTCGCTTTCGGCCTGCGCATGATGGCTCTCGGCCAGCTCGAAGCAGTCGTCCGCCCGGTCCTTCAGAACCTTGGTCGCGATAACGGCCGATTTTTGCTTGCTCTGCATGACGACATCCTTGGCTTTCCGGCGAAGTGTGCGCCGAAAAGGTGCGCGGAGTGTCAGGCATTTCCGGCTAATTTTAGCGATCGGGCGCCGATCAAGACGCCGTCGACGGAACGCCGCCGGCGTCTTGTGCATGCTAAAATGGCGGGAAGAAACCGCTCGGAGCGTTGGCGCGGAAGGCTGGGCGTCTTCCTAATGCACCCGCGAATCGCGTTCGATGGAAGCGGCCCAAAGGGCCAGGCAGTCTTCAACGGTGGCGAGCCGCAGCCAGGTCAGGGTAGCCGCGTTCATCGGGCCATTGGGATTTTCCGCCATCAGCGCCAGTGCGTTGCGGCGGCATAGATCTGAAAATTGCATGGAATTGCCTCCTGGCGATAACCGTCAACGGCCGAGCGGCAGCGACGTTCCGCCCATTCGGACCCGGCCGGCAAAAGAGGTACCATGATCGCGGAATCGGGACACCGTCGCGGCGGAATGGCGGCGAGAGCTTTGCGTATGGACTTGGGGCGCGTCCTGGATGGGGCGCGACACTCATTTTTACGTGGGGACAGTTCACCGGTATCCGACAAGTTGGATCATCGTCGGTCTATACTACCCGCCGTATCCCAAAAATCTTGATCTCTTCGATTAAGAGGCCGCCAACTGAGGCGACCTTAAAGTTGGAATCCGCTGAATGGCTTATTGGGTAAAGCGTGTTCTTCTTAAAACTGGGGAAGTGGTGACGGAGCGCGAACTTCGAAGCGAAGAGAATTTATTCCAGGTAAGGCGCCCATAGTGGGCGACAAAATAACTGTCACATGCCGTGGTCGTTCGTTCGAGGCTAGAGTTGTCTGGGGAAACTGGGGAGGGCCGAAATGAAGACCGTGCGCCGAACGTGGTCGTTCCTCTCAGGGTTGAAGAAATCTAATTAGGACAGCCGCAATTCAAATTAGGACAAAGGGCTCGGAATTAGGACAGCACCCAATCCCGGCAAAAGAACATATTGCGAACATAGAACAGATCGTGTACACTCCCTTCATCGCCAATTGCCAGCGGGCTGCAGCAGGCGAGGGGTCGAAGACCTGGACAAGACCTGGGGGTCGACGGCTTCCGTACCTTCCGAATCCCGGCCATAAGGAGCAGACACATGAGTGCAGCGCTTCGTCTCGTCGAAGGATCGTCCATGGACAAATCGAAAGCCCTTGATGCCGCGCTGTCGCAGATCGAGCGCAGTTTCGGCAAGGGCTCGATCATGCGGCTCGGCAAGAACGACAAGTCGATGGACATCGATACCGTCTCCACCGGCTCGCTCGGCCTCGATATCGCGCTCGGCATCGGCGGCCTGCCGCGCGGCCGGGTGGTCGAAATTTACGGGCCGGAATCCTCCGGCAAGACCACGCTGGCGCTGCATTGCCTCGCCGAGGCGCAGAAAAAGGGCGGCATCTGCGCCTTCGTCGATGCCGAACACGCGCTCGATCCGATCTATGCCCGCAAGCTCGGCGTCAATGTCGACGACCTGCTGATCTCGCAGCCCGATGCCGGCGAGCAGGCGCTGGAAATCGCCGACACGCTGGTGCGCTCCGGCGCGGTCGATGTGCTGGTGATCGATTCGGTCGCGGCCTTGGTGCCGCGCGCCGAGCTCGAAGGCGAGATGGGCGACAGCCAGCCCGGCCTGCAGGCCCGGCTGATGAGCCAGGCGCTGCGCAAGCTCACCGCCTCGATCAACCGTTCCAATACCATGGTGATCTTCATCAACCAGATCCGCATGAAGATCGGCGTCATGTACGGCTCGCCGGAAACCACCACCGGCGGCCATGCGCTGAAATTCTACGCCTCGGTCCGCCTCGATATCCGCCGCATCGGCGCGATCAAGGAGCGCGACGAGGTGGTCGGCAATCAGACCCGCGTCAAAGTGGTCAAGAACAAGCTGGCGCCGCCGTTCAAGCAGGTCGAATTCGACATCATGTATGGCGAAGGCGTTTCCAAGACCGGCGAACTGGTCGATCTCGGCGTCAAGGCCGGCGTGGTGGAAAAATCCGGCTCCTGGTTTTCCTATGACAGCCAGCGCATCGGCCAGGGCCGCGAAAACGCCAAGACTTTCCTCAAGGCCAATCCCGATGTCGCCGCCAAGATCGAAGCCGCGGTCCGGCAGAATTCCGGCCTGATCGCCGAGAAGATTCTCGCCGGCGAGAAGGAAGAAGACGACGACGCGGCCGAAGCCTAGGCCGCCGCGATCGTCGGCTTGTTCGCCGACAACACATCGTCAAAAACGTCGTCATGCCCGCGCTCGTCGCGGGCATCTACGTCTTTAGGGCCATCCACGTCTTTGAGGCCGCGCGGATTCAAAAACCTGCATGGCCGGGACACAGGAGAGCGTAGCGGCGCCGTTCTTCGAACCGCCATGCCCGGCCATGACGCGTTTCTAATCGGACACGTTTCTATCGCGTTCAATGATCCGCGCTACGCGCCGCGGCGTTCCGCGGTCCAGGAGCCGGAGCAGCTGCCGCCGGTCCAGTGGCCGCCGCCTTCGTTGGCGTCGAGACGGCCGAGGCCGGTGGCGCTCTTGCCGGCGGCGCTCACCGTCACGGTGATGGCGCCGGTCGGCGCCACCGCGCCGGCGATGGTGAAAGCATTGTCGCCGGCATTGGCGAGTTTGCCGTTTTCGATACGGATCGGATAGCGGTAACCCGCATCGCAGTCGCCTTTCTCGGTGACCACCAAAACACTCCACAGCCCGTCATAGCGCGGGCCGGCATAGCTCGTGGTCGTCATCAAGGCGGCGGCGCCGGCAACCAGCGCGGCGGCGGCGAAACGTGAGGTTTTCTGGCTGAAATCAAACTGGCTTCGATCGAACATAGCAGCATCCCTGATATCGGCGGATTTTCCGCTCGGTTGACCCGAAGGTGATGGACGACGCGTTCGGCGACCGGCTTTCTCAGTTCACTACGATCCCCGGATTTTCAGGGATCATGCTTAGCCGTCCGTTCTCCCGCATTCGTCGTGTCGGGTTGGGAAACGGTTCTACTCAGAAAAAGTTCAAATCGAGTTGATGGCTGCCGCTAAAACGCCGCGATTGGGCCGCGTCGGCGGTCCAATCGTCGCCGGAATCCGTAGAATTACCGAGTAAATAAATTAAGGCTGACGGAGCGTTACGGCGCGCCATTCGAGGCCTGCTCCGGGGCGCTTGCCGGCGCCGGGGGCGGGTCCGCCATCACCAGCCGATAGCCGACGCCCAGTTCGGTCAGGAGAATATGCGGCTGCGTCGGGTCGGCTTCGATCTTGCGCCGCAGCTTCCGCACGAAGATGCGCAGATAATGGGTGTCGTCGATGTGCTCGTTGCCCCAGACCTCGCGCAACAGATGCTGGTGGGTGACGACATTGCCGGGATGCTGCGCCAGGATTTGCAACAGCCGATATTCCTTCGGCGTCAGCGTCACCCGCTGATCGTTGATGAAGACCGCGCGGGCGGCAAAATCGATCGCCAGCGGTCCGAAGCGCACGATCGGTTCGCTGCGCGCCGCGCGCAACTGCCGCCGCATCGCCGAATGCGCGCGCGCCAGCAACTCGGCCATGCCGAACGGCTTCACGACATAATCGTCGGCGCCGAGTTCCAGCAGCCTGACTTTTTCCGCCTCGTTGGCGCGCACCGAAAGAACGATCAGCGGCACGGTCGACCAGGCCCGCAGCCGCTCGAGCACGTCGGCGCCGTCCATGTCGGGCAGGCCGAGATCGAGGATCACCAGATCGGACGGCTTAAGCGTTGCCGAGCGCAACGCCTCGGCGCCGGTCTCGGCTTCCTGCACCGTGAAGCCGTCGAGTTCGAAGCCGGTGCGCAGGAAGCGCCTGATCTGGACTTCGTCGTCGACCACGAGCACGCTCGACGGAATTTCATTCATCAAAAGTAGCCTCCGATGGCGCCGTCTCGCCCGATGACGGCAGATGGATCGATACGGTGGTGCCGCGGTCGATGCCGTCGCTCTCGACTTCGACCTTGCCGCCATTGGCGGAAATAAAAGCATTGGCGATCCACAATCCGAGGCCTGAGCCGGAGGTGGTCGCGGCATGGCGCGGGCCGCGGAAGAAGCGGCCGCCGACCAGTTGTCTTTCCTCGCCGGACAGGCCGGCGCCGCAATCGTGCACCGACAGCACGACCGAATGTCCGTTCGGCCGCGCGGCGACGCGGATCGGCGCGCCGTCGTTGGAATATTTCGCGGCGTTGTCGAGGATCTGCATCAGCGCCTGCTCGACCTGGGTCGGATCGGCGCGCACGATCGGCAGATTGGAATCGAGATCGAGCGTCACCGGATGGCCGGCGAGGCGGCGCTTGCGATGTTCGATCGCGGCGTTGACGATATCGACCGGCTCGATCCATTGCGGTTTCGGCCGCACCTGCTGGCTTGAAATCCGGGTGGCGTCGAGCAGGTTTTGAATGTCGTTGTTGAGCCGCTCGGCTTCGTCGCGCACCACGCCGGTGAGCGCATGCAGCCGCTCGTCGCAGGCCAGCGCCGGCGCGTTCGACAGGATGGTGGCGGCGCCGAGGATCGACGCCAGCGGCGTGCGCAGTTCGTGCGACACCGAGCCGATCAGCGCTTCGCGCAGCAGTTCGGTTTCCGACCGCATCTTGGCGTCGTTGAGCGCGCGGGCGACGTCGAGCCGTTCCAGCGTCGCCGCCGCGTCGGCGAGCGCGTCGTCGATGCGCTGGCGCATGCCGGCGAGCGCTTCGCCGGAGACATTGCCGAGATCGACGGCGACCATGCCGAAATCCGGCGTTTTCGGCGACACCCGGCGAATGAGCCAGATATTGCCTTCGCCGTCGTCGATGGTGCGCTCGAGGCCTTCGTGACGTTCGACGCGGGCCACTTCGGCGCGCAGCCGTTCCGGCACGCCTTCTTCGATGCAGGTCTCGGCGCCGCCGAGCAGCACCACTTTGCGCTGAACCAGATTGGCGAGGTGGTTCTGGATGGCGACGAAAATTTCGGCCGCGCTCGGCGCCGCCGCCAGCCGCCGCGAAAACGCATAGAGGTCGCTCATCTCCTGCTCGCGCTTGCGCGCGATCGTGGTGTGGCGCTTGGCCTGGCTCGAGAGGTGCGACACCACCACCGCGACCACCATGTAGAGCACGAGATTGAGCGCCTCCTGCGGCGAGGCGACCTGGAAGCTGTAGAGCTGGGCGAAATACAGATAGCCGGACAGGATCACGCCGGCGACGGCGGTGAACAGCGCCGGCACGACGCCAAGGTGGTAGCCCGCCAGCATCACCGGGATCAGATAGAGCACCGAGCCGCGCAAAATGCCGAGATATTCGCGCAGCAAAATGGCGACCGCGGTGGTCAGCGCGACCAGCATCAGCGCGACGACGATGCCGTTCAACTGCTGCCAGATGACCGCAAGCCTGTGATTGAGGCTGGAACTGAATTCCACCCGGACACCGTTCAACAAAGGGAGATTCTCATGTGGCCGGAAGATAGGCCCCCCGGGGCGGCCGGGCCATCTATTTCAGCCCGGTGCGGCGGTTTGCGGGAGCGGCGGCGAACAAATTTTCGTAATTAACCGTCTCGTGTTTACGCCTAATTTATACGGTGGTTCGGATGCCGGGTAAGCGACGCGATGTTAACAATTAAGGACGGTTTTTTTGCTCGCGGATGTGGCGCTGCCCAACTTCCTGCCGTAATTATGTGGTGAGTTGGCTTCAAGTCCGCAGCGGGAAGGCTTCTGCCATCTTCATTTTCCCACTGCGGATAAAAGCCCCCGGTGACTTCCCCGCCGGGGGCTTTATTTTTGGCTGTGTGTCCGGTGTCGTCGTTGCGAGCGGAGCGAAGCAACCAGCTCTCAGACGGCGGCTGGACTGCTTCGTCGCCTTGCTCCTCGCCGTGACGGCGTTGCTCCTCGCCATGACGAGAGGCGCTATTCCGAACGCACCACCTCGCGGTATTGCGGCGCCTCTTTGAGGAAGCCGCGGTCGATCATCCAATCGACCTTCTCTTGAAACTCATCCGGCCGATAGCTTTTGACACCGACCAGTTCGGGCATCAGCCCGCCGCCGCGCTGCTCGGGGGCGAGGTCGCGCAATACTTCCTGCCGCGAGCGGTGTTCGTTTTCGTTGAGCCATTCGATCGCGCGATTGAGCGCGCGGCGAAGTTTCGCCGCGGTGGCGTCGTCGACGTCGTCGCCGGCGACAATGCCGCCGCGCCAGCGCAGGTCGGCGATCTTGCGGGCGCCTTTGGCAAGCGCGCGGCTCACCAGCGGCTCCATCAGGGCGGCGGCTTCCGTGGTGCCGGAGACCAGCGCCTCGAGCCGGTCATTGGCATGAACCAGCGTGATCTGTTCGAACGGCACGCCGGCGGCTTCGAGCACTTCGATGGCGGCGTAGAACGTGCCGGCATGCCAGGTCACGGCGATCGGCACATTGCGCAATTCGGCCGGCGATTGAATCTTCGAATCCTGGCGCACCATCAGCGCGCCGGTGCGTACCGTGGTGTCGAGCCCGATGATCTTGCCGCCGCCGAGCGCCTGCACCCGTTCGATCGCGCCCCATTCGCAAACCGGATAGACTTCGAGCGCGCCGTTTTGCAGCTGCCGTTCTTTCCAGCGCTGGGAAAAATCCTCGACCCGTCCGGCGGCGCCTTTCGGATTGTCTTCGTGATATTCGACGGTGAGGCCTTCGGCGGCGAAGAAGCCCTGCTCGACGGCGACGCGCCAGGGCCGGTCGTGGGCATTGCTGTCGCTCTGCAAACGGATAGTGCGTGTGGATGTGTCGCTCATGCGCCTTCCTCCCGCGTCAGTCGCCGTCATTCTCGGTATGCGGCGGTTCATCGTAGCCGTGACGGCTCGAATAGAACAAGAGCGCCATCAGCCCGATGCCGACCGCCAGCGAAAAGACGACGCCGAGCGTCATGGCGACATAGCCGACCGGCGGCATCGGCGGCCCTTCGACCGCGGTGAAGGCCCGCGCCGCAAACCAAATCGACGCCGCCAGGATCGCAAACAGCGGCACCATCAGCGCCGTCGTGCCCCAGCCGCGCCAGCGGTTTGCCGGTACAGGGTGCGCAGGCAACGGGTTCGGTCTGTGGTCGGCTCCGGCCATGACCCTTAAATAGGCCCCGGAGGCGGAGATTGTCAGTGGGGGGCGAGCCGGACTTTTGCCGCCCGCGGTGCGGCGTAGAGCCGTCGCACCGCCGCTACGTATCGTTCGGAAACGGCCGCTACGCCATCGCTGCTTTCAGATTGGCATCGATCTTGTCGAGGAAGCCGGTGGTGGTGAGCCACTTCTGGTCCGGCCCGACCAACAGCGCCAGGTCCTTGGTCATGAAACCCGCCTCGACGGTGCCGACCGTGACCTTTTCCAGCGTGCTGGCGAATTTCGCCAGTTCCGGATTGTTGTCGAGCTTGGCGCGATGGGTGAGGCCGCGGGTCCAGGCAAAGATCGAGGCGATCGAGTTGGTGGAAGTCTCGCGGCCTTTCTGATGTTCGCGGAAGTGCCGTGTCACCGTGCCGTGCGCGGCTTCGGCTTCAACCACCTTGCCGTCGGGCGTGGTCAGCACCGAGGTCATCAGCCCGAGCGAGCCGTAGCCTTGCGCCACCGTGTCCGACTGCACGTCGCCGTCGTAGTTCTTGCAGGCCCAGACATAGCCGCCCGACCATTTCAGCGCCGCGGCGACCATGTCGTCGATCAGCCGATGCTCGTAAGTGATATTTTTCTCGGCGAACTTGTCCTTGAACTCGGTGTCGAACACCTCCTGGAAGATATCCTTGAAGCGGCCGTCATAGACTTTGAGGATGGTGTTCTTGGTCGAGAGGTAGAGCGGATAGCCGCGGTTGTAGGCGTAGTTCATCGAGGCACGGGCGAAGTCGCGGATCGAATTGTCGAGATTGAACATCGCCATGGCGACGCCGGCATCCGGGTACTGGAACACTTCGCGCTTGATCTCGGCGCCGTCGTCGCCGACGAAGGTGAGGAACAGCTTGCCCTTGCCCGGCACCTTGAAATCGGTGGCGCGGTATTGGTCGCCGTAAGCATGGCGGCCGATGATGATCGGCTGGGTCCAGCCCGGCACCAGCCGCGGCACGTTCTTGCAGATGATCGGCTCGCGGAAGATCACGCCGCCGAGGATATTGCGGATGGTGCCGTTCGGCGACCGGTACATTTCGTGCAGATTGAATTCCTTTACCCGGCCTTCGTCCGGCGTGATGGTGGCGCATTTCACCGCGACGCCGACCTTCTTGGTCGCTTCGGCGGCATCGATGGTGATCTGGTCGCGGGTCGCATCGCGCTTCTGCATGCCGAGATCGAAATACATCAGGTCGATGTCGAGATAGGGATGGATCAGCTTGTCCTTGATGTATTGCCAGATGATCCGGGTCATCTCGTCGCCGTCCATTTCGACAATGGGGTTGGTGACTTTGATTTTCGCCATAGGATTTCGATCCCGTTGGAGCGCGGTCGGATGCAGGTTCGGATTGGCAGTGATCAGGCGCGCGCTCGGATGACCCAGCAAGTGCGACGGGCTCTATAGCATTGGCGCCGTGGCGGCAAAAGCCACGTCAGCCGGTTGGACCTAAATGCGAACCCGCTCGATGAGCTGGTCATCGAGCGGGCCACCAACCGGGTCCGGCTTCGGAAACGCGACGGCCTGACCGCGCGTCAGAGCGCGGCGAGGGCTGCGTTCAGCGTGGCGCTCGGCCGCATCGCCGCCGACGCCTTGGCGTCATCGGGCAGGTAGTAGCCGCCGATGTCGACCGGCTTGCCTTGCGCGCCGATCAGCTCGGCATTGATCTTGGCCTCGTTCTTGCTGAGCGTCTCGGCCAGCGGTTTGAAGCGAGCCTGCAACGCCGGGTCTTTTGTCTGCGCGGCCAGCGCCTGCGCCCAGTACAGCGCGAGGTAGAAATGGGTGCCGCGATTGTCGAGTTCGCCGACCTTGCGCGCCGGGGAGCGGTTGAACTCGAGGATCTTGCCGATGGCCGTATCGAGCGTCTCGGCGAGAACCTGCGCCTTGGCGTTCTTGTAGGTCTGCGCCAGATGTTCGAGCGACGCGCCGAGCGCGAGAAACTCGCCGAGCGAATCCCAGCGCAGATAGCCCTCTTCCTGGAACTGCTCGACGTGCTTGGGCGCCGAGCCGCCGGCGCCGGTCTCGAACATGCCGCCGCCCGCCAGCAACGGAACGATCGACAGCATCTTGGCCGAAGTGCCGAGCTCCATGATCGGAAACAGGTCGGTCAGATAGTCGCGCAGCACGTTGCCGGTGACCGAGATCGTGTCCTGCCCCTTGCGGATGCGATCGAGCGAAAACTTGATCGCTTCGACCGGCGCCAGAATGCGGATGTCGAGCCCCGACGTATCCTGATCCTTCAGGTACTTCTCGACTTTGGCGATGACCTGGGCGTCATGCGCGCGATTTTTGTCGAGCCAGAACACCGCCGGCGTGTTGGTGAGGCGCGCGCGGCGCACGCCGAGCTTGACCCAGTCCTGGATCGGCGCGTCCCTGAGTTCGCACATGCGGAAGATGTCGCCGGTCTCGACCGGACGCTCCAGCAGCACCTTGCCGTCATCGGCGACGACGCGAACCGTTCCGCCGGTGGGGACTTCGAAGGTCTTGTCGTGCGAGCCGTATTCCTCGGCCTTCTGCGCCATCAGGCCGACGTTCGGAACCGAGCCCATGGTCTTGGGATCGAACGCGCCGTGGGCCTTGCAGTCGTCGATGACCGCCTGAAACAGCCTGCGCATAGGAGCGATCCGGGATCGCGGCGATGACGTCGTGCAGCTTGCCGTCGGCGCCCCACATGCGGCCGGATTCGCGGATCATCGCCGGCATCGACGCGTCGATGATGACGTCGCTCGGCACGTGCAGGCCGGTGATCCCCTTGTCGGAATTGACCATGGCGAGGCCCGGCCGCTTCGCATACTCGGCCTTGATGTCGGCCTTGATCGCGTCTTTTTCGGCCTCCGGCAGCGTCTCGATCTTGGTCAACAGATCGCCGAAGCCGTTGTTGAGATTGACGCCGAGACGCTTGAGCGTCGCGGCGTGCTTCTCGATCACATCGGCGAAGAACACCGAAACGGCATGGCCGAAGATGATGGGGTCGGCGATCTTCATCATGGTCGCCTTGACGTGCAGCGAGAACAGCACGCCGTCCTTCTTGGCGGCGTCGATCTGCTCGGCGAAGAAGGCGCGCAGCGCCTTGCGGCTCATCACCGCCGCGTCGATGATTTCGCCGGCCTCGAGCGGCGTCTTCGCCTTCAGCACCGTGACCGTGCCGTCGGCGCCGACCAGCTCGATGCGGACGTTGGTCGCCGCCGCGACGGTGGTCGAGATCTCCGAGCCGTAGAAATCGCCGCTCGACATGTACGCCACGCGCGATTTGGAATCGGCGCTCCAGGCGCCCATCTTGTGCGGATTGTTGCGGGCGTATTGCTTGACGGCGCCGGCGGCGCGGCGGTCGGAATTGCCCTCGCGCAAGCACCGGGTTGACGACGCTGCCGAGCACCTTGCCGTAGCGGGCCTTGATGTCCTTCTCGGCGTCGGTCGTCGCGCGTTGTCCGGATAGTCCGGAACGTCGTAGCCCTTGCCTTGCAGTTCCTTGATCGCGGCCTTGAGCTGCGGGATCGAGGCGGAGATGTTGGGCAGCTTGATGATGTTGGCTTCGGGCCGCATCGCCAGCTCGCCGAGTTCGGCGAGTTCGTCGTTGATCCGCTGCGCCGGGCGTCAGCTTGCTCGGGGAAGTTGGCGATGATGCGGCCGGTCGAGCGAGATGTCCTTCAGCTTCACCGTCACGCCCGCCGTGCCGACGAAGGCTTCGACGATCGGCAGCAGGGAATAGGTCGCGAGCGCCGGGGCTTCATCGACCTTTGTCCACATGATTTCGAGATCTGACATGCTTGCACCTCTGGGCGCCGTGTTTGTTCGGGCCGACCGGAAACCGAACATTCGCGGGCGCGGCGGAATGGCTTTCCTCGCGGCCCTCAAATGAATTGTCTCGGCGCGGACGTCGCCAACCGGGAATTCGACTGACGGGAGTTCAGCGCGCGCCCTATAGCATCCGAACAAGGTGGGTAAAAGCCTTGTCGGCGGGTGCGCGATAAAGAGCCGGATGGGTTGGTCCGGGCGGAGACGCCCTGCGTCGAGCGCGCGAGGGTTGCGTTCTTCCGGCCGCCCGACACCACGGCAGCAGGTGCCGGCAAGCGGCGAAATCGCTGCTTTGCAGTGGTGCAATCGCATTGAAGCGGGTGCTGGCAAGGCGCGTTGAAGTTGGTAATATTGCGGGTGGTGGGGCGTTTTGCGACTCCTCGTTGCCAGGCTTAGCTGCCGGACCGTGCCGGCATGGCATCGTCGTGCTCATCTCGCTTGCACCCTCGACCGGGCGTTCGCCGCGCGGTCGCAATTGCAGCGAGCAGTCCGATGGCCGAGGCCGAGTTTTCCCATATTCCGCACGTTCCGCTGGGCCGGTCCGCCCGCGCCGAGTTCGCCGGCCAGCGCCGCGACTTTTTCAGGCTGGTACGGCGCGGCGCAGCGCTCGAACTGATCACCGCGGGTTTCTATCGGTTCTGGCTCGCGACCGACATGCGCCGCGTGCTGTGGTCGGGGACGTTCGTTGACGGCGATGCGGCGGAATATACCGGCACCGCGAAGGAGCTTCTGATCGGGTTTTTGTTCGCGCTCGCGATTTTAGCGCCGATCTATCTGGCTTATTTTCTCGTCGGTATCGAAGTCGAGCGTGCCAAAGCCTTCGCCAGCCTTCCGCTGATTTTGTTTTTCTATGCTTTCGGCCAATTCGCAGTTTTCCGGGCGCGGCGCTATCGGGCGACGCGTACGGTCTGGCGGGGCGTGCGTTTCTGGATGTCGGGATCGGGCTGGGCCTATTCATGGCGGGCCTGTTTGTGGAGTTTCCTCGCGCTGGTGACGCTCGGGCTGGCTTTTCCGTGGCGTGAAAGCGCGCTGGAACGCTACAAGATGCAACATCTGCATTATGGCGATTTGCCCGGGCGCTTCGAAGGCACGGGCTGGGATCTGTTCAAACGCGGATTCTGGCTTTGGCTGTCGGTGTTTGGCGTCCTGGCATTCGTGGCCGTCTTTCACGCCAATCCGCTCGTCAATTTGCTGCCGCTTCTTCTTATCATCACGGCGCCGTTCATCTATGCGGCCTATAAAGCCATTCTCTGGCGCTGGTGGCTCTCCGGAATCCGTTTTGGTGAAGTGCGTTTCGAGTCCGATCTGCCGATGACCGCGCTGAGGGGCCTTTATTGGGCTACAATCGGATGGATGCTGCTTATCGGTCTCGCGGCTGTGGTGGTCATCGGGCTTGTTGATGCGGCAATGTCATCGCTCGTCAGCGGTCAATTCGGCATTGCGTCGATCCCGTTGTTGGCCCGCCAGCACCCCTATCTTTTTGCCGCCGCAAATACCGTAACTTACTTGGTGTTCGCGCTCTGGGCCGGCGTGGTAATCCGGGTTTATCTCGTCCGCGGTGTTTGGGAGCGGGTGGTCACTTCGGCCACCGCTTATAACCTCGACAGCGCCGACAACGTTCAGGCACGCGGCGGACTGGTCAGCGCCCTGGGTGAGGGACTTGCCGATGGCCTCGACGTCGTCGGATTCTGACGCTCCGCCCCACGAAAGCGCCTCCGGCATGGCCGCCGGCGTCACGATAACTAAACCGGCGATTTATTTCGATGGCACCACCAATCGGCGCCACGCCGTGGCGCTGGCGTTCGCTGCCGATCTTGAAATCAGCGAGAATGGAGCCGTCCTAGCGTCATGGCGTTACGATGATTTGCGCAGCGCCGATGGCGGACAGGGTACGCTTCGGCTCAAATGCGGTTCGGCGCTGCCGTTGGCGCGCCTCGAAGTCTCCGATCCGTTCGTCCAGGCTGAGATCCGCGCTCGCGCGCGATTTCTGGAGGCCGACCAGTCCGGCAGCAGGCAGACGTTTCGAATTGTCGCCTGGTCGCTCGCCGCCATCGCGTCGATTGCCGCGATCGTCTTTTTCGGCGTGCCGCTCGTCGCCGAGCGGCTGGTCCCGCTCATTCCGTTGTCGTTCGAACGGCGTCTTGGCGGCATGGCCGACAATCAGGTGCGCGCGATATTAGGCGATACCAAATGTGCCGATCCGGCGGGAAACGCTGCGTTTGCCAAACTGGTCGAGACGCTGCAGCGGGCCGGCCAAATCGATACGCCGTTGCAGACCGCGATCCTTGCCTCGCCGGTGCCGAACGCCTTCGCGCTGCCGGGCGGCAAGATCTACATTCTCAACGGCTTGCTGCAGAAAGCCGACAATCCGGACGAAATCGCCGGCGTGGTCGCCCACGAGATGGGCCATGTCGTCCACCGCGATCAGACGCGCATCCTTCTCGAAAATGGCGGTACCTCCTTTCTCATCGGGCTTCTGTTTGGCGATGTCACCGGCTCGGGGGCGGTGATCTTCGGAACGCGCTCGCTGCTTCAGGCGTCGTATTCGCGCGATGCCGAGGCCCGTGCCGACGCTTTTGCCATCGACGTCATGTATGCTCTTGGCCGTTCGCCGGCGCCGATGGGCGAACTTCTTTTTCGAATCACCGGGGAGCAAGGCAGCAAGATCATAGGAATTCTCGCGAGCCATCCGCTGACCGAGGAACGGCGCGCATTGATGCGGCGCAAGGATCGTCCGTCGACCGGCCCCGATATCCTGTCGGCAGCCGAATGGCATGCATTGAAGTCGGTATGTCACCCGGGGAGCGCGAAGTAGCGGCCGGCTTGTCCCGGCCTCGACGGGCCCGCCATCGCCGTGCATTAGAGGGCCATGCCCGGAGCAGGAACCGACAAAACCAAGCCCTGGATCGAACAGCCGGCGCCGGTCGTCGTCCTGGTCGAAACCCAGCTCGGCGAGAATATCGGCGCGGCGGCCCGCGCCATGGCCAATTTCGGCCTGTCGCAATTGCGTCTGGTCAAACCGCGGCAGGCATGGCCGAACGAACGGGCCCGCGTCATGGCGACCGGCGGGGAGCGTATCCTCGACGCCGCGGTGCTCTACGACACGCTTGAAGCTGCGATTGCCGACTGCAGCTTCGTCCTCGCTTGTACGGCGCGCGCCCACGATCAGGCCAAGGCCGTGGTCGGGGCGGACGAAGCGGCGACGCTGATGGCGCCGCGGATCGCCGCCGGCGAAACCGTCGCCATCCTTTTCGGCCGCGAGCGCAACGGGCTTGAAAGCCAGGAGGTGGCGCTCGCCGATCGGATCGTCACGCTACCGGTCAATCCGGCGTTTGCCTCGCTCAATCTGGCGCAGGCGGTGGTGATCGTCGCCTATGAATGGTTCAAGCTGCAGACGGCGTCGAAGCTGCCCTTCGCCATGCCGGATAAATCACCGCCGGCGCCCAAACAGCAACTTCTCGCCTTCTTCGCCACGCTCGAGCGCGAGTTGGAGAGAGTGGAGTTCTTCCGGCCGCCCGACAAGCGCGACACCATGCAGATCAATCTGCGCAACATCATCACCCGGATCGCGCCGACCCAGCAGGATATCCAGACGCTGCACGGCGTGATCATGGCGATCGCGGAAGGCCGCAAGGGTCCGGCCCGCGGCGGCATCCTCAACGACGATGAGGCCCAAATATTGCGGAGGCTTCTGGACGAGCACGGCGCCGGTCAGCCGCCAAAGGCGGGCGGTGTCGTGCGCGGGCTGGCGAGGCTTTTGCGCCGCAATCCGACCGAGGCGGAGCGGGCGTTGTGGCAGGCGCTCACCAACGACCGCCGCTTCGCCGGCCGCGGCTTCAAGCGCCAGACGCCGATCGGCAAGAACATCTACGACTTCGTCTCGTTTCCGCTGCGCCTGGTGATCGATCTGGTGCCGGCGGAGGAAAGTGCCGAGGCGGCGAAGACGCGTGCCGACAAGCGCGCCTGGCTCGACGCCCATAATTATACCGTATTGGGAATATTTGCCGGAGATCTGGAGTCTGATCTGCCGGCGGTCCTCGATCGGATCGAGCAGCGCCATCGGTTGAAGCCGGGTCATTGGGAATAAAAAATCATGCAACTGGCGAATTCGACAACGCGCTATGGCGCCGTGCCGCAACTCATTCACTGGCTCACGGCCTTGTTCATCATCGCCGGATGGTTTCTGGGCCAGTTCGGCGACGATTTGCCGAAACACCTGCACCCCTTGGGTTTGTTCGTTCACATGACGCTCGGTGAATGCGTCGTCGCGTTGTTGATTATCCGCTTGTTCTGGCGCGTCGCCAATCCGCCGCCGCCGGCCGAGCCGACGCCGCTCGGGCGTCTTGTTACGCTTGCGGCGAAGCTCAGCCATTTCGCGCTCTATGCCTTGCTGCTGGCGGTGCCGATTCTCGGCATCGTCGTGCAGCTCAAGCGCGGCCACGAGCTGCCGATTTTCGGCCTCGGCGAATTCGCCTCGCCATGGCCGGCCGACCGCGCCGTCGCCCGCAGCGTCCTATTCTTCCATTATTGGTCGGCCAATGCGCTCTTGATCCTCGCCGGCATTCACGCCGGCGCGGCAATCGCGCATCACTGGCTTTGGCGCGATCGCACCTTGACGCGCATGCTGCCCGGCGCGACGTGATGTGACATCATATAAAATGCGTTAATCGATCCTCGGCATGTCGGCATAGACTCTTACGCTTATCTTCAAAACCTTCGACCGTACTCTCTCGGCATCGGCCTGGAGGTAGGTATATGCGTTTTGTTCTCGGCTCGGTTATTGCCGCGGCGTGGACGATCGCCGCCTCGGCGCAGACCATCGTGATCAAATCCGACGACCATGGCGCGCCGTCTCCGGTGGAGCAGGTCCGGATTTCGATAGCAGTCAATCTGTTTGCGCCGTCGCCTGACGGCAATAACGATCAGGCGCTCAAAGTCCAGGAAGACGCCCGGCGCGCGATTTACGATCTGGCGGGCCATGAATGCGCGGTTCTGCGCGACGTGCTGGCGAGCGATTGCCGTCTTGAATCGGTCAACGTCAATGTGCAGCGCCTCGGACCGCAAAATCCCGGTCAGGCACGCAACGATGGCTTCAACATCAACGGCAATATGGCTTTTCGCGTCGTTCCCAAATAGTCCGAGCGCTTTTAGCCCTTGAGCACTTTCAGCGCCGCCGCCGCACCCGCGCGCAGCATGCCGAGATCGCTCATCACCGCGAGGAATTTTACGCCGCGCTTGGCGAGTGCGGCGGCCCGCTCGGCGGAGTGGCAGTAGGCGCCGGGAATCTTCTTTGCCCGCTGCGCGGCGGCGAGAATGCGATCGAGCTCACGATCGACGTCCTTCGACAGCGGATCGATATTTTTTCCATCCGACAGCGCGATCGAAAGATCCGACGGGCCGAGAAACAAGCCGTCGACGCCGGGCGTGTCGACGATGGCGTCGAGATTTTGCAGCGCGGTGCGGGTCTCGATCATCGCCAGCGTGACGATATGATCGTTGGCTTCGCGCAGATAGACCGTCTGGTCCGGGAGGCCGGCCAGCGTGGTGGCGCGATGCGGTCCCCAGCTGCGCTCGCCGATCGGCGGGTATTTGGCTGCCGCCGCGAGCGCGCGCGCATCGGCCGGCGTATTGATCATCGGCGCGATGATGCCTTCGGCACCGAAGTCGAGCACCCGGCTGACGGTGGCGAAATCGCCGACCGGCACGCGCACGATCGGCGCCGATCCGGCCTGACGCAAACCTTGGATGGTCGTGAGGATGGCGTTGAGGTCCCACAAGCCGTGCTGACTGTCGAGTGTGACGGCGGGAAAGCCATCGCGCCCGAGCGTCTCGGCGACGATCGGGTAGGGCAGACCGCACCAGCCGGAATACACCGTCTCGCCGTCGTGCAGCCGCTTGGCCAGAGTGAACGCGGAAATGGCCATATCGATTTCCCCTCGGAATTTTTTGATAACGGCGGTGCCGACTAGCGGCCGGCCTGGATGTCCGCGACCGCCTTGGCCATCAGTTCGTTCATGGTGCGCTCGATCTGATGATCGGACTGAGCGACGGCTTTGGCGTCGAAGTCCTTGCGGATCTTGTGTCCGACATCGCGGTCGCCGCTTGCTTCGAACTCCAACATGACGAGCGCGAGCGCATAGCTGTCCGCTTCGGCACCGGTGAGACCGAGCTTTTCCGCCGCCCAGTGACCGAGGAGCTTGTTACGCCGTGCGATCGCCTTAAATCTTAATGCTTCGTCGTGCGCAAACTGCTGCTCAAACGCCTCTTCGCGCTTGTCGAACGTGGTCATGGTGTCGCCTTCAACTGTCGTGGAACGCTGTTCATGCGGCAAATCGCTTGCCGCCTTGCATATCGAGGGTAGGGCGTCAAGGCAACCGCTATCGGTTCCATATTTCGGCGTTGCGGTCGTGCGCCTGCGGGTCTATGCCGATTGTACTCCGCGCCACCTTCGGTTAGCTTTCCGTCGCGGATGGGCCGCCCTGTTGAGTTGCGCAAGCCCGCTTCCGCCGCCGCCGCGGATCTCGACACCAAAATTGGAGCCACGGCATTCCATGGATTTCACAAAAACCCGGTACACGCCGATGAGCCGCCGTCGCCGCATTTACGAAGGCAAGGCGAAGATCCTTTATGAAGGACCCGAGCCTGGAACGCTGATCCAGCACTTCAAGGACGACGCCACCGCCTTCAATGCCAAGAAGCATGAAGTGATCGAAGGCAAAGGCGTGCTCAACAACCGGATTTCGGAATATATCTTCCAGCATCTCAACGACATCGGCGTGCCGACCCATTTCATCCGCCGGCTCAACATGCGCGAACAATTAATTCGCGAGGTCGAGATCATTCCGCTCGAAGTGGTGGTGCGCAATATCGCCGCGGGCTCGTTGTCGACCCGGCTCGGCATCGAGGAAGGCACGCAGCTGCCGCGCTCGATCATCGAATTCTATTACAAGAACGATCAGCTCAACGATCCGATGGTGTCGGAAGAACACATCACGGCTTTCGGCTGGGCGACGCCGCAGGAGATCGACGACATCATGTCGCTCGCCATCCGCGTCAACGATTTTCTCTCCGGCCTGTTCCTCGGCGTCGGCATCCGGCTGGTCGATTTCAAGATGGAAACCGGCCGGCTGTGGGAAAACGATCTGATGCGGATCGTGGTCGCCGACGAGATTTCTCCGGATTCCTGCCGGCTGTGGGACATCAAGTCGAACGAGAAGCTCGACAAGGACCGCTTCCGCCGCGATCTCGGCGGCCTTCTTGAAGCCTATACCGAAGTCGCCAAGCGCCTTGGCATCATGAGCGAAGGCGAGCGGCCGCAGGGTACCGGGCCGATCCTGGTCAAGGGCTGAGTTCGTCACGGGGACGACGCAGCTTCGGGCGCCAGGAGTCTTCCCCGGATTTGCTGCGCTCAATCCAGGCTATGTGTTGCGGGTTCCGCGATTCATACCTATTGAAATGGCTATGAAAGCCCGCGTCACGGTTACACTGAAATCCGGCATCCTCGATCCGCAAGGCAAGGCCATCGAGGGCGCCTTGCGCTCGCTCGGCGTCGGCGGCGTCGCCAGCGTCCGTCAGGGCAAGGTCTTTGACATCGAGATCGATGGCGCCGATCGGGCCGGCACCGAAGCGGCGCTGAAAACGGCGGCGGAAAAGCTCCTCGCCAATACCGTGATCGAGAATTACCGGATCGAGGTTACGGGATGATTTCGGCCGCGCTCCGCGCAATCCCGGTGATGTTGGCGCTGGCAGGCGTCGGCGGCGACGGGCTGACGGCGGAGCAGGCCAACGGCGCGCTGCGTCCGCTATGGACCGAAGTTTCATGGCCATTCCCCATCGATCAATGGGGCACCGGCCGGGCGTTCCGCTGCGGCGCTGCAGACTGCGGCGCGGCGGTGACGGTGTATCTGCGGCCGAAGATCGGTTTCTGCAATTGCGGCAAAGGCGTCTATGACGACGCCGAGCTCGACCGCGTCGACGATTTGACGCTGATCGGCCCGCAGTTTTCCGGCCTCGCCGAAGGCCGGATCGTAACGGTGCGGCTGGATGAAGGGCCGAAGCCGCATCTTCGCGGTCAGCGGACCCGATCAGGCAACGACGGCGGCGGCGACCATCGCCTTCAACGACAAATGCGATGTGGTCGTCGCCACCGTGACCGCGGGTGCCGATCTGCCGCGCGGAACGCGCCAGGCCCTGCAATTCCTCAATTCCGATCCGGTGCTGCGCTGGGCGCGGGCCGAACTCGGCTCGAACGGCAGTTGAGCATGAAATCCGCCGTCATCGTTTTCCCCGGCATCAATCGCGAACGCGACATGGCGCGCGCCCTCAAACTCGTTTCCGGGCGCGAGCCGGCGATGGTGTGGCATGCCGATACGGCGTTGCCGGCGGGCACCGATCTCGCCGTCATTCCCGGCGGCTTTTCCTACGGCGATTATCTGCGCTGCGGCGCGATCGCGGCCCGCGCCCCGATCATGGATGCCGTGCGCGCCTTCGCCGCCAAAGGCGGTCTGGTGCTCGCGGTCTGCAACGGCTTTCAGATCGCCTGCGAGTCCGGTCTGCTGCCCGGCGTATTGATGCGCAATTCGCAGCTGCGCTTCATCTGCCGCGACGTCTATCTGCGGGTCGAGCGCTCCGATACCGCCTTTACCCGCGGCTACAATGCCGGCCAGGTGATCCGGGTGCCGGTGGCGCACGGCGAAGGCAATTACATCGCCGACGGCGAGACCGTCGCGCGGCTCGAAGGCGAGGGCAGGGTGGCGTTCCGCTATTCGTCGCCGGACGGCATGATCGACCCGAACTGGAATCACAACGGCGCCATGAACGCCATCGCCGGCATCATCAGCGAACGCGGCAACGTCCTCGGCATGATGCCGCACCCGGAAAACCACGTCGAAGCGTCGATGGGGCGGACCGACGGCCGCGGGTTGTTCGCCGGCATTGTGGATCATTTCAAAAAGGCGGCGTGACAACCTCGTTATACTCAAGTTTGCGCGCGCATCCGCGCCGCTGGTGCTTACATTTAGCCGTGGATGGCGGGGACGAGCCCGGCCATCGCGGATGAAAGCCATCTGAAAGCGGATTAAGACCATTACCGTGATCTCCAACGAACCCGCCATTACCCCTGAACTCGTCGCCCAGCACGGCCTCAAGCCGGACGAGTACGAGCGCCTTGTCAATCTCATCGGGCGTGCGCCGAGCTTCACCGAACTCGGCATTTTCTCGGCGATGTGGAACGAGCACTGCTCCTACAAGTCCTCGCGGATCCATCTGCGCACGCTGCCGACGAAGGCGCCGTGGGTGATCCAGGGGCCGGGCGAGAATGCCGGCGTCATCGACATCGGCGATGGGCTCGCCGTCGTGTTCAAGATGGAGAGCCACAACCATCCGAGCTACATCGAGCCCTATCAGGGCGCGGCGACCGGCGTCGGCGGTATTTTGCGCGACGTTTTCACCATGGGCGCGCGGCCGATCGCCTGCCTCAATGCGCTGTCGTTCGGCGATCCGAAGCATCCGAAGACGCGCGCGCTTGGTGTCCGGCGTGGTCGCCGGCATCGGCGGCTACGGCAATTCCTTCGGCGTGCCGACCGTCGGCGGCGAGGTCCGGTTCGACCGCCGCTATGACGGCAATATCCTGGTCAATGCCATGGCGGTCGGTCTCGCCGAGACCGACAAGATTTTCTATTCGGCGGCGTCGGGCGTCGGCATGCCGATCGTCTATCTCGGTTCGAAAACCGGCCGCGACGGCATCCACGGCGCCACCATGGCGTCGGCCGAATTCGGCGCCGACGCCGAGGAAAAGCGGCCGACGGTGCAGGTCGGCGATCCGTTTTCGGAAAAGCTCCTGCTCGAAGCCTGTCTGGAAATCATGGCCAAGGGCTGCGTCATCGCCATTCAGGACATGGGCGCGGCCGGGCTGACCTCGTCGGCGGTGGAGATGGGCGCCAAGGGCGATCTCGGCGTCACGCTCGATCTCGACAAAGTGCCGTGCCGCGAAACCGGCATGAGCGCCTATGAAATGATGCTCTCCGAAAGCCAGGAGCGCATGCTGATGGTGCTCAAGCCCGAGAAGGAAAAGGAAGCCGAAGCGATCTTCCGCAAATGGGGGCTCGATTTCGCGATCATCGGCGAGACCACGCCGACCAGGCGCTTCATCGTCCGCCACGGCGGCGCGGTGATGGCCGATCTGCCGATCAAGGAACTGGGCAGCGAGGCGCCGCTCTACGATCGGCTCTCGATTCCGAACCGGCGGCCGAAGATCGTGTCGGCGGTCGAAGTCACGCCGCCGCTGCCGAACGCGGACGCGCTGGAAAAGCTTATCGGCTCGCCGGATCTGTGCTCGCGGCGCTGGGTCTGGGAGCAATACGACCACGTCATCCTCGGCAATACGGTGCAGCGCCCCGGCGGCGATGCCGCCGTGGTGCGCATCGAGGACGGGCCGAAGGCGCTGGCGCTCACCGCCGACGTGACGCCGCGCTATTGCGAGGCGGACGCGCTTCGAGGGCGGCAAGCAGGCGGTCGCCGAAGCGTGGCGCAATCTCACCGCGGTCGGCGCGCGTCCGCTCGCGGTCACCGACAATCTCAATTTCGGCAATCCGGAGCGGCCCGAAATCATGGGCCAGTTCGTCGGCTGCGTGCGCGGCATCGGCGAAGCCTGCCGGGCGCTCGATTTCCCGATCGTGTCGGGCAATGTCTCGCTCTACAACGAGACCAACGGCCAGGCGATCCTGCCGACACCCACGATCGGCGGCGTCGGCGTCGTCGACGATTTCACCAAATCGATGACGCTTGCCTTCAAGGCCGAAGGCGAGGCGATCCTGGTGATCGGCGAGACCACGGGCTGGCTCGGCCAGTCGATCTATCTGCGCGATATCTGCGGCCGCGACGACGGCGCGCCGCCGCCGGTCGATCTCGGCGCCGAGCGCCGTCACGGCGATTTCGTCCGCGATCTGATCCGCGACGGCCTGGTGACCGCGGCACATGACATTTCCGACGGCGGCCTGCTGGTGGCGCTCGCCGAAATGGCGATGGCATCGGGGATCGGCGCGGTGCTGGATGGTGCCGGCGGGCGGTGCCGGCGCACGCCTTCTGGTTCGGCGAGGATCAGGCCCGCTACGTCGTCACCGCGAGCGATGCCGATGCGGTCGCGTTGCGCGCCAGACAGGCCGGCGTGCCGATCACCCGGCTCGGCGCGACCGGCGGCGACATTCTGGCTTTCGGCGATGAGCGCCCGCTTCGCGTCGAGCGACCTCAAGCATCGCTTCGAGGCCTGGTTGCCGGCCTATATGGCGGGCTCGCAGTAAGCCGGCCGCTTATTGCGTCATCGGCGCGAGCGCTTTGTAGCATTCGGCCGACAGATGCGGCCCGTTTTGCGCCAGACAGGACAGAATGGCGCCGCCGCCGGGCGGAATGCCGGCGCAGAGAATCTCCTGGTCGGCCCGGCAGACCGCCAGAATCATCACCGCCCGCCGCGGCAGCATTGGCCGTACCGGTCCGAGCGGGGGAAATGCCGGAGCGGCCGCTGCGGCGCCAGCCGGTGCCGCGGCGACCGGCTTCTGAGCAGATTTGGGAGCGGCTGCGGTGCTCGGCTTGGCGGGTGCGCCAGTCGGCTTAGGAGAGGCCGGGGCAGGCGTCGTCCCGCCCGGGGCCGGGCTCGCAGCGGGAGACGCCGCCGCCGGGGCGGGAGTTGCGGCCGGCGCGGAGGCCGGCGGCGGTACGATCGCACTTACGGCCGTCTTGCACGAGCCGGACAGCCTCGCGAGATTTTGCTTAAGGCACTCCAGCGCATCTTTGCCGCCCGGGGTGACGCCGGCGCAATTCGCCATGAAATCCGACCGGCAGGACTGCCGAACCGCATTGATCTGGTCTTGGGACGGCTGCTGCGCCAACGCCGCCCCTGCTAACACCGCGAGGAAAAAACCGGACGCCGCAAAGACTTTCGGGGTCGCTTGTGGAATTGTCATGATCGGTCCTCCCCGTCCACATGCTTTTGCCAGAATGCAGTGACAAGCCGACCATGCCTAGTGCAATCTTGTCCCAGCGATTTGCGGGGTTGGCCGGGTTCGATACGGAGGTGTAAGGACAAGCCATGGCCATGGCAGCGAACGATATCGAAAGCTTGATCCGGGCGCGGATTCCCGATGCGGACGTGACGATCCGCGATCTGGCCGGCGACGGCGATCATTATGCCGCGACGGTGATCGCCGAGTCCTTCCGGGGCAAATCCCGCGTCCAACAGCACCAGATCGTCTATGAGGCGCTCAAAGGCGAGATGGGCGGCAAGCTGCACGCGCTGGCGCTCCAGACCGGCATACCGACCGGCCAAAGCGGCGCCTGACGCGGCTTTTCGCCGGCATTCTCTTGCCGGCCTATAGGCTGGCACAGCCTTCTCCCGGGCGGCACCCTTGCGCGTTAAGTGTTTTCCGGCGCCGATTCCGGCATGCAAGCCATGCCGCGGCTAACGTGTGTTCCGGCTTGGGCTTTGCGAAGCTTTTGCGGTACATATATTGCAGGACGCAGGGCGAGAATCGGCGCGGGATGGCTGCCCGCGGCGCCAATTAAAGGATGACCGCGATGTCTGATGCGAATGGACCGGCTGTGCAATTCATCGACAATGAAGTGAAGGCCAATGACGTCGTGCTGTTTATGAAAGGCACGCCGCAATTCCCGATGTGCGGGTTCTCCGGCCAGGTCGTGCAAATCCTCGACTATCTGGGCGTGCCCTATAAGGGCCTTAACGTGCTCGAGAACGACGAGCTGCGCGGTGGCATCAAGACCTATTCGAACTGGCCGACCATTCCGCAGCTTTACGTCAAAGGCGAATTCGTCGGCGGCTGCGATATCATCCGCGAGATGTTCCAGGCCGGCGAGCTGCAGTCCTTGTTCAAGGAAAACGGCATCGCCGTGAAGGAAACAGCTGCTGCCTCCTAACCGGCGCTCCGGCTCTTAGGCGATAGCAAAGAGCCCGGAATCCATAATCACTGCCGATGCGAATTTTGCACGGAGAGTGGTTATGGATTCCGGGCTCGCCGTTTATGGCGCCCGGAACAATGGACGATTAGCGCGAGTAGTATTCGACGACGAGATGCGGTTCCATCACCACCGGGTAGGGCACATCGGCGGGGGCGGGGACCCGCGACATCTTCGCGGTCTGCTTGGAGTGATCGACCTCGATGTAATCGGGCACGTCGCGCTCGCCCAGCCCGTTGGCTTCGATCACCAGCGCCAGCTGCTTCGAGGCCTCTTTGACTTCGATCTCGTCGCCGACTTTCACTTTGTAGCTGGCGACGTTGACGCGCTTGCCGTTGACCTTGATATGGCCGTGGCTGATGAACTGGCGCGCGGCAAAGACCGTCGGGACGAATTTGGCGCGGTAGATCACGGTGTCGAGCCGGCGTTCCAGAAGCCCGATCATATTGGCGCCGGTATCGCCTTTGAGCCGGCGGGCCTCGTCGTAAATGCCGTGGAAGTGGCGTTCCGACATGTTGGCGTAATAGCCCTTGAGCTTCTGCTTGGCGCGCAACTGCACGCCGTAGTCGGAAAGCTTGCCTTTGCGGCGCTGGCCATGCTGGCCGGGGCCGTATTCACGCTTGTTGATCGGTGACTTCGGCCGGCCCCAGATATTCTGGCCCATCCGACGGTCGATCTTATACTTCGCCTGGTGGCGCTTGGTCATTCGCGTCCTCGCTGTGTGCTGTTGCTGAGGATCGCGCCCTCCTCCTGTTCCGGCTTTAGACCGGAACCGACAGGTTTTGGAGCCGAAGCGCCGGCCCAAACCGCGGGTCGCGAAACACCGCGCGGGCCCAGGGGGCCCGCGAAGTCCGCGGTATCTAGGGGGAAACCCGCCGACTGTCAAACTTGGTCGATAGGGGACGCCAAAGCTCAGCCGGCGGCGAAATGCCTGTTCCGCATGCTTTTCAGCACGGTAATGGCGAGGACGGCGGTCACGGCATCCAGCACCGCGACGACGATAAACACCGCGGTCCAGCTTCCGGTCGACTGCTTGAGGAAGGCTGCCGCCGGTCCGGCGAGGATCGAGCCGACGCCTTGCGCGATATAGAGGAAGCCGTAATTCGTCGCCGCGTATTTCGGGCCGAAGGTATCGGTCAGGGTCGAGGGGAACAGCGAAAAGATCTCGCCCCAGCCGAAGAACACCAGGCCGCTCAGCACCACGAACAGTGCCGGCTGGTTGATGAAGGCGAACAGGATCAGGATGGCGACGGCTTCGAGCGAGAAGGCGAGCGCCATCGTGCTCTCGCGGCCGATATGGTCGGACACCCAGCCGAAGAACGGCCGCGTCAGGCCGTTGGTGACCCGCGACAGCGTCAGCGACAGCGGCAGCGCCGCCATGCCGAGCACCAGCATATTGGCGACGCCGAAATCCTTGGCGAACGGACCGACATTGAATACGACCATGAGCCCGCTGGTCGACATCATGCTCATCATCACGAACATCAGATAGAAGATCGGACTCTTCAGCATTTCGGTCGGCGTATAGCTCTTGCGCGCTTTGCAGAGCGACGCTCGCCGTCGGCACCCCGCCGGGCTGAAAGTTTTCCGGCGGCAGGCGCAGTCCTTGCGCCGCGACGATTCCGATCACGCCCTGGATGATGCCCCACACCAGCAGCGTGTGGGCATAGCCCGAGCTTTTGATCATGCTGTCGATCGGAAAGCTGGTGAAAAAGGCACCGAACCCGTAGCCCGCGGCGGCAAGTCCCGCGGCCAGTCCGCGGCGGTCGGGAAACCAGCGCACCATCAGGCCGATGATACCGACATAGATGATGCCGGTGCCGAAGCCGCCGATCACGCCGTAGGTGAGATAAAGCGCCCAGATATTATCGACCCAGGACGCCAGCACCCAACTGCCGCCGGTCAGCAGCGCGCCGATCGAGATCAGCAGGCGTGGTCCGAAGCGGTCCACCAGATAGGCCTGGAACGGCGAGAGCCAGGTTTGCAGAATGACCAGCAGCGAAACGGTCCACTGAACTTCCGCCAGCGAGGTGCCGAGTTTCTGGTTGAGCGGACTGGTGAATAGCGTCCAGACATATTGCGGGCTGGAGATCGCCATCATGGTGATGACGCCGAGCAGCAGTTGATTCCAACGGTTCGACGCCCAGCTGGCACGCTCGGCCGGAATGGCGATGCTCATGATGGTCTCTCCGCTGTGGCCCCGACATCCGCTGCCCGAAACGGCAGGGTCGCACGGCATCAAACCGTGTAAAGCCGATATTCGATGCAAGCGGTGGCACCGGATTAGGCAACAGTCAGAGGACTACGGAACCGGCCGGCTCAGAAGCCGGGATGTTAAAACGTGCAAGCGCGGCCCGTGGCGCGCGACCTGAGGTGAAAATAGCGCGTGTCGTTCCTGATGCCGCCACGACCGCAGCCGGGCCGAGAAGGTCGGCGACGCGCCGCGCAATGGCGGGCGCCGGATCGATAAAATTCACCGGCCATGGCGCAAGCTGCCGCAATCGCTCGATCAGCAGCGGATAATGGGTGCAGGCGAGCACGACCGTATCGGTGCGCGCGTCGTCGTCACGGAAGCAGGGCGCGATCTCCGCGCGCAACGCGGCGTCGTCAGCCGGCGCGCCGTTGAGTTCCGCCTCGGCGTAGGCCGGCAAGCGCCCTGGCGCCGACCAGGGTGACCTCGCAGCCTTGCGCGTAATCGCGAATGAGCGCGCGGGTATATTCACGCTTGATCGTCGCCTCGGTGCCGAGCACCGACACGCGCTTCGTCACCGAGGCGGCGCAGGCGGGTTTGATGGCCGGCACGGTGCCGACAAACGGCACGCCGAAATTCTTGCGCAACGCCGGCAGCACGATGGTCGAGGCGGTATTGCAGGCGATGACGACGAGATCGGGCCGGTGCGCCGCGATCAACTCGCCCATCAGGTCGACGACGCGGGTAACCAGCGCCGGCTCGGCGAGCGCGCCATAAGGAAACGCCGCATCGTCGGCGACATAGACGAAGCCGGCGTCTGGCCGCACCGCCGCGATCTCGCGATAGACCGTCAGTCCGCCAAGACCTGAATCGAAAACGAGAATGGTTTGCTGTGCCGGCATCGCGCGACAAATGACACGGGGACCAGGTGTCTGCAATGTTCCGGGGTTCGGCCGGCGGCCGAGCGCGGCTTAGGCCTTGACGTTCTCGACCAGACGCGGGCCTTCCTTCGGATTGCTGTTTATCTGCTCCGAGGTCTTCGGCACGTCGGCTGTGGGCGCGACCAGGCCGCTTACGGCGGTGAAGGTCAGAATCAGGATCGCGGCCAAATTGCCGTCATGGAATTTCGAAAAGGCGACGGCGCCCATCAGATAGGCCCAGAACGGAAACGCGATCGTGGAAACGATGGCGTTGGCCATCCAGGCGTCGCCTTCTTCGCGGACGTACCAGCAGAACAGCGGCGTGAGGATCAAGCCGATGAGCAAGGCACCCACCGCGATGCTGGTCACGGAAAAACCCGCCATGGCAGCGGTGTCGCCGCCGGACACCATCGCTTGCGCGAGGATCGCATTCACCAGCATCGAACCGCCGATGATCTCGGCCGGAATATATTTGACCATGCGGGTGAGATAATCGTCGCCGGCCACCGCCGCCGTCACCGGTTGCGCGCGCGGCGTTTGAAACATGCCGCCGAAATCGCTGGCGGTCTGCGCCGGGGCGGCTTCAGCTAATTTCGGTTTGCGTACCAACCGGCTCATGACCCTCTCCTGCGTTGGTCGAGGCAACCTACGTCAGGGCGGTGAGTTGGGCAAGGCGAGGGCGGCGCCGCGGCGGTGAGGCGGCACTATGGTTAACGGCGTTCAGGCCCGTCCAAATACACGGGCAAAGATGGTGTCGACCTGCGCGAAGTGGAAATCGAGGTCGAAAACCGCGGCGAGTTCGGCCTCGCTCAAATGCTTGCGCACGTCCGGGTCGGCTTTGAGCAGACCCAAGAAATCGCCGCCGTCGGCCCAGACTTTCATGGCGTTGCGCTGGACCAGACGATAGGCATCTTCGCGCGCCACGCCGTTTTGCGTCAGCGCCAACAGCACGCGTTGCGAATGAACCAAACCGCCGAGGCGGTCGAGATTCTTCCGCATATTGTCCGGATAGACGATGAGCTTGTCGATGATGCCGGCCGTGCGATGCAGCGCGAAATCGAGCGTCACGGTGGCGTCGGGTCCGATCATGCGCTCGACCGAGGAATGCGAGATGTCCCGCTCGTGCCACAGCGCGACGTCTTCCATCGCCGGCATCACATAAGCGCGCACCATGCGGGCGAGGCCGACGACGTTTTCCGACAGCACCGGATTGCGTTTGTGCGGCATCGCCGAGGAGCCTTTTTGCCCCGCCGAGAAGAACTCTTCGGCCTCCAACACTTCGGTCCGTTGCAGATGACGGATCTCGGTCGCCAGCCGCTCGATCGAGGAGGCGACGACCCCGAGCGTCGCGAAATACATGGCGTGACGGTCGCGCGGAATGACCTGGGTCGAGATCGGTTCGACCGCCAGCCCCATCTTCTCGGCGACGTAGGCTTCGACGCGCGGATCGACTTGCGCGAAGGTGCCGACCGCGCCGGAAATGGCGCAGGTCGCGACTTCCTTGCGGGCCAGGACAAGACGGTCGCGGGCACGGGCGAATTCGGCAAAGGCGACGGCGAGTTTCAATCCAAAGGTGGTCGGCTCGGCGTGGATGCCGTGCGAGCGGCCGATGGTCGGGGTGAATTTGAATTCGCGCGCGCGCCGCTCCAGCGCCGCCTTGAGCGCATCGACGTCGGCCAGCAGCAGATCGGCGGCGCGCACCAGCTGGACGTTGAAACAGGTGTCGAGCACGTCCGACGAGGTCATGCCCTGATGCACGAAGCGCGCATCGGGACCGACGAATTCGGCGAGATGGGTGAGGAAGGCGACGACGTCGTGCTTGACCTCGCGCTCTATTTCGTCGATCCGCGCGGTGTCGAATGTCGCCGCGCTGCCTTTTTCCCAGATCGTCTTCGCCGCCTCTTTCGGGATCATGCCGAGGTCGGCCATGGCGCTGGCGGCATGGGCTTCGATCTCGAACCAGATGCGAAATCGCGTCTCCGGCGACCAGATCGCGGCCATTTGCGGGCGGGTATAGCGCGGGATCATCAACAACCTCAGTGAGCACTTCGCCGGCTGGGCTGTACCAGACGCAATGCGCCCCAGCAAATCGAACAGGCGGCCGACAGTAGTGCGGATGGACCGGTGCCTTTAAACGATTGAAGCGATATTATGTTATGCAAGGCCCGGTTGGGCGCTCGGCCTCACCGCGTGCAAGGGGCAGCGACTGTGACGGCAGAGGTTTTTGTTTCGTCCATCGAACGGGAGTTGAGCCCGGGCGAACGATTGCTCTGGAAAGGGCGCCCCCGCGGAGGCGTCAGATTGCGTGGCTCCGATGCCTTTCTCATTCCGTTTAGTTTGCTGTGGGGGGGATTTGCCATCTTTTGGGAGACGGTCGCTCTCACCAAAATTCCAAAAGATAATCCGGCCGGATGGGTCGCACCGATTTTCGGAATTCCTTTTGTCGTCGTTGGGCTCTACATCATTTTTGGACGCTTCTTTCTCGACGCAAAAAACCGTCAAACTGTTGAATACGCCGTAACGAATCGGCGAGCGATCATTGTTTCAGGACTTTTCACAAGGAAGGTCAGATCGATAAACCTCAATTCGACGCCGGAAATCACCGTCGCGGAGAAAGCCGACAGGAGCGGCACTATCTCGTTCGGCGCGGCGCCGCCATACGGCTCGTGGATGCAGGGTAACGGTATGTGGTTTCCCGGAACACCGTCACAACCCGCATTCGAGATGATCGAAAACGTACGCAGCGTCTATGAGATCATCGAAAAGACCAGGCGCGATTAAAGTGCACGCGCCATCGCCAAACGTCACGCCGCAAACTTGGCGCGGTCGTGCGGCTGCCGGTAGTCGACCGGCGTTCCCTTGGGAATGATGCCGGTCGGATTGACGCGGACGATCGAGTAGTAGCCCATCACGTAGTAGCGCGGTTTGACGGTCTCGGCGATGCCGGGCACCGCGTAAAGCTCGCGCATATAATTCAACAGGTTCGGATAATCGGCGATGCGGTTTCTGTTGCATTTGAACAGCGAGAAATAGGCGACGTCGAACCGCACCAGGGTCGGGAACAGCCGCCAGTCGGCTTCGGTGATCTGGTTGCCGACCAGATAGCGCTGCCGGCCGAGCCGCGTCTCGATCTCGTCGAGCGTCGCGAACAGCCCGTCGAAAGCTTCCTCGTAAGCGGCTTGCGATTTCGCGAAACCGCAGCGGTATACGCCGTTATTCACATTGGCATAGACCTGGGCATTGACCCGATCGATCTCGCCCTGCAGCGCCTTCGGATAGAAATCATACGGATCGGCGCCGGCCGCGGCGAACTCGGTGTTGAGCATCCGGATGATTTCGGAGGACTCGTTGTTCACGATCCGCCTGGTCTTTTTGTCCCACAGCGTCGGTACCGTCACCTTGCCGGTGTAATGCGGATTACTCGCGGCATAGGCTTCATAGAGATAATGAAAACCGTTGACCCGATCCGGGACGCAATCGGGAAACGCCGGATTGTCTTCGTACATCCAGCCCTGCGGGCGAAGCCCTGGAACTGCGATCGAGACGCTGATCGCGCCGGTGAGCTTCTTGAGCGCCAGGTAGATTTGGGTGCGGTGCGCCCACGGGCAGGTATAGGCGACATAGAGATGATAGCGGCCGGCCTCCGCTTTGAAGCCGGACGAGCCGTCGGCGGTGACGCGATCGCGGAACGCGCTGTCCACCCGCTGGAAATTGCCGGTCTTGCCGGTCTCCGCCGGCGGATCCTCGTCGCGCCATTGTCCGTCGATCAGCATACCCATCAGGCGGCCTCTCCTCGTGTCAGCGCCGCGGCGTTGCGGATCGCGGCGATATTGGCGCGATAGCTCTCCGGCGTGCCGTCCTTGAACACCGCCGAGCCGGCGACCAAGGCGTTGGCACCGGCGCGCGCCACTTCGGGCGCGACCGCCGGCGTGATACCGCCGTCGATCTCGACGTCGATCGGGCGGCCGCCGATCAGCGCGCGCAATTTGCGCAGCTTCTCGACGGCGCCGGGAATGAATTTCTGCCCGCCAAAGCCGGGATTGACCGACATGATCAGCACCAGATCGACGATGTCGATCACCGGTTCGATCATCTCTATCGGCGTGCCGGGGTTGAGCGTGACGCCGGCTTTCTTGCCGAGCGCGCGGATCGCCTGCAGCGAGCGGTGGATATGCGGCCCGGCTTCGACATGCACGATGATGTGGTCGGAGCCGGCTTTGGCGAAGGCTTCAAGATAGGGATCGCACGGTGCGATCATCAGATGCACGTCGAGCGGCTTCTTGGTGTAGGGCCGGATCGCTTTGACGATATCGGGCCCGATCGAAATGTTGGGGACGAAATGGCCGTCCATGACATCGACATGGATCCAGTCGGCGCCGGCGGCATCGACCGCGCGAACTTCCTCGCCAAGCTTGGCAAAGTCGGAAGCCAGGATCGAGGGGGCGATGATGAGCGGGCGGGCCATGGCTGTCGGCGGCTAATCTCTGTTCCTTGCGCCGTTCGCTAACACGCCACCCCGGCATGAGCAACGCGCAGCGGCGTGCCGCGGCAAAACTTGCCGGCCGGCGCCGCACGACGGCAAATTCTGACCCTTCCCGCGGCGAAGACGATAGAAAAATTCCAATGGTTTCGGGCTTTTCCGCGCGGCCCCGATTTTGCACCGCGACAGCCTGACGGTTGTCCTATCGGCCCTGGCCGGGATTTTCGGCGCGTAAGGAGTAAGCGATGTCGCTCTCGGTTAATTCACCCAACAGCACCAATCCGTTCGCCTTTCTGCAGTCGATGATGCAGCAGGGGACATCGCAGACCGGCGCATCGAGTCAATCCGACCCGCTTGCCCAACTGATGTCGTTTCTCGATCAGGAAACCGGCGCCGGCACAGGTTCGTCGAGCGCATCGTCGTCGTCCGGCTCTTCAACATCCACGAGCGCGGCTACTTCGGCGACCGCGCCGCAATTCGGCCAGCAGATGCTGCAGGCTTTGTTTGCGCTGCAGGCCGAGGCATCGGATTCGCAGTCATCGCAGCCCGGCGGTGGCGGCGCGGCGAATTCAGCCGATCCGACCCAGCAGGCACAGGAGGGGCAGGCGGCGCATCACGGTCATCATCATGGCAGGCCCGATGGCGGCGCAAGCCCGGCCGAAATGCTGTCGGCGTTGTCGCCGTCCGGCGCGTCCGGCCAGACCGTCGCCAATACCAACGGCTCGTCGACGACGACGATCAGCTACGCCGACGGTTCGAGCGTATCGATGACGACGGCGCCGGGTTCGTCAAGCGCTTCAGGCAATTCGAGCTCGACCGGCGGAGCGGCCGCGGCGAGCAATAATCTCCTCGAACAATTGATTCAGATGCAGGCGCAATTGCTCAACACCACGACGCCGCAAAGCATCATGACGGTCTGAACTGTAACACGGCCGCGATTTCAGATTTTACTTGGTGATTTTCGTAACGGCGGGCGGCCGGCAGCCGCAGCTGTAATACGGAAACGGCGTGATCGACGACTTGCCTTCATACCAAACCGTCACTTCGGAAGGGCAGCCCTGGACCGCGGTATTCGCATCCACCGTTACAGCCGACATGGCGCCGCCGCCGGTGCACTTCTTCTGGCCTTCCTTGCAGCTGAATTTGATGCACTGGTCCGACAGCAGGTCCTCGGCAAAGGCCGTGCGTTCGCCGGACCAAATGATAGTCACCACGGCGCAAGCAACGGCGGCACGGCACAGCGTGCGATAACAAATCATCGGCGCTCTCATCAGGTTCGCAGAGCCTCGCGCAGCGTGGCGCGAAACTTTCTATCACGCTTGAGATGCCACTCGCGACTCATGGCCTCGTTGCGGGTTTTGCAGCTTTCGGAATACAGCAGAATCCAGCTCCGCCCCCGAGTTCGACTTGGCGCCCAATCCCGCATTGTGCTGCTGAAGTCGTCGGTCTATGTCGGTGGTCCAGCCGACATAGGTCCGGCGGTCGTTTTTGCGGCGGCTTCCCAAAACATAGACGAAAGCGCGCATTCGCGGTTCGCGGGCGATCTGGGTCGTATCTCAAATCTCGGAAGTAAGATCTTCCTCGTCTTCGATCACGACGGGCTGGCGCGGTGTCTCAGCCGCCAGCGTGATTTTCCGCCGGCCATTGGCGCGAATATCGAGTAGGGGCTGCGGCGCTTCGCGCGACCGCTCGAACAGCGTAGCGCCCGCATTGCCGCCGAGCGCCGTCAGTTCGTCTTTCTCGCAAGTCGCCGCAATCGCCAATCCGATCGAAGCCAGATGGGCGCGGCGATAACAATAGACCGCCAGCAAGGTTCTTGCCGTCGGCGGAACGGTGGCAATGAGTTCGTTCAAGCCATGCGGGCTCGCGCGATACATCTCGCCAAGCGTTTGATCGGTGACGGGGCAGGGCTCGTCCTCATGGACGATGTGGTGTTCGGGCAGCATCGCGAAGCCTCCGAGACGGTTGATCCGACACCGACCATCCATTGCTTCGCGTTAACGCGACGTTAACCGAAAAAAGTTCCCGCCGAGTCGCCGCGGACCGCGGTGTCTCGAATTTCTTCTTTGCCGGATCGGTACGAGGTCCCTTTTCCGGCGGGCTTGATCCCCGATGGGAAAAACAAGATATGAGCATCGGCTAAGGAACGTGTCTCGTTGACGGACGGGCGAGGCGCTGGATTTCAAATTTCGGGCGTATGTTTTGCTCCGCCTAACGCAGTCCCGGAGGCGCCGTGGCGCGAACCGATATCATCGTCCTTGGTGCCGGCATTGTCGGCACCTCGGTCGCGCTGCACCTGGTCAAACGCGGACTTTCAGTCGCGCTGGTTGATCGCGCCGGACCAGGCGAGGGCACGTCCTACGGCAATGCCGGCATCATCGAAGGCAACACGATTTTTCCGCCGGCGTTTCCGTCGCATTGGGACGAGTTGTTGCGCATCGCGCTCAAGCGTTCGCCGGTTGCCAATTACCACCTCACGTTTTTGCCGCAGGTCGCGCCCTGGCTCTGGGCGTTCCACGCCGCCTCGCAGCCGGCGCATCTGGTCGAGACGGCGCGGCTGATGCGGCCGCTGCTGTCGCGGGCGGTCGGCGAACATGAAGCGCTGTGCGCCGAAGCCGGCGCGGCGCATTATCTGCTGCATCAGGGCTGGCTGAAGCTCTATCGCACCGATCGGAGCTATGCCGGCGTGGCGCGCGAACGCGATCTCGCCGCCGAATTCGGCATCGCCAATCTGCCGCTCGACCGCGATGCCGCGCTGGCGCTTGAACCCTCATTGGCGCCGGTGTTTCGCCATGCGGTACATTGGAAGGGCGCGGTGAGCGTCACCAATCCGCTGGCTTTGACTCGCGCTTATGCGGCGCGCTTTGCCGCGCTCGGCGGTCTCGCATTCAACGGCGACGCGCGGTCGCTGCATCGCGCCGATACCCGGTGGCGCGTCGATACCGCCGCCGGCCCGCTCGATGCCGGCGAGGTCGTGGTCGCGCTCGGGCCCTGGGCGCCGGATTTGCTCAAGCCGCTCGGCATCAAGCTGCCGCTTGCGGTCAAGCGCGGCTATCACCGGCATTTCCGCCCGCGCGGCAATGCCGGGCTTGGCCGCCCGGTGCTCGATGCCGAGAACGGCTACGTGCTGGCGCCGATGGAGCAGGGCATCAGGCTCACCACCGGCGCGGAATTTGCGCCACGCGACGCGGCGCCGACGCCGGTGCAATTCGATCGTTTGATGCCGGCGGCGAACGCGTTGTTTCCGCTCGGCGAGCCGGTCGAAGCGCAGCCGTGGCTCGGCGCGCGGCCGTGTTTTGCCGATTCACGGCCGGTGATCGGGCGCGCACCCGGCGTGAAGGGTCTTTGGCTGGCCTACGGCCACGGCCATTGGGGATTGACGCTCGGCCCCGCGACCGGCCGGCTGATCGCCGAACTGATGACCGGCGCCACGCCGTTCTGCGATCCGGCGCCTTTCGGGGCGGAGCGGTTTATTCGCTGATCGTCTTAACGACGCTCGAATTCCGGCCGGGTGTTGTTGCTGGACGAGAACTTGTCCTGCGCTTTGACCATGTCGTCGTATTTCGCCAGCGTCGTTGCCGGCTGCTTCGGCACCATGTGCACGAGCTTGTAGCCGCCGGCATGAAGCTGCGCCAGCAGATCCGACATCGATTCCGCGGTCGCCTTCTGGAAGTCGTGCATCAGGATCATGCCCTTGCCGTTCTTGGCAAGCTTGGTCATGACCGATTTGATCACGTCATCGGGCTTGTGGATCTTGAAGTCGAACGAGTCGATGTCGGTCGAAAACGTCGCGATGCTGCGGGTGCCGAGATAGGCGATGATCTCTGCCGGCTGCTGCAGATCGGGAAAACGGAAAAACGGTGCGATCGGCGCGCCGGCCGCCATGTGCACGGCGCTCACGCCCATCTCGATCTCGTCTTTGGCCTTCTCGATATCCTTGGCGTAGGGATTTCGCGCCAGGTCCTTATGCGACCAGGTATGGCTGCCGACCGTCATGCCGGCCGCGATCAGCATCCTGGTGATCTCGGGATGCCAGGTGGCGTGCTCGCCGATTTCGAAGAACGTCGCCTTGGAGCAATTGTCGGTCAGCGCCTTGAGCACCATCGGCGTATTTTCCGGCCACGGGCCGTCGTCGAAGGTCAGCACGACTTCCTTGTCGCGCAGAAAGTCATATTGCTTGAAGTGCTCGGTGCCGAAGGCCGGGACCGCCGGTGGTGTCGATTTCGACGGTGCGGGACAGACCGAGCGCGTTCGGATTGGCGCAGGTCGGCGCGGCCTTGGCCGGCGTCGCGGCCGGGGCCTGAGCGGCGGCCGGCTGGGGAGCCGCTGCGGTATTCTCCGCGAAGTGGATCGGGGCATTGGCCGTCGCGGCCGGGAGCGGCGCGGGCGTATCTGAAACCTGAACAACCGGCGATGCGACCGGCCGGAGCGGCGTTGTCTGGGCCAGGGCGGCCGGCTGGGCGGGCGCCGGCGCGTTGGCGTTTTGCGCAGGCGAGACGATGTGGGCGGCGAGAGCCAGCAGCGAAGCCGATCCGCCTCCGTTTTGCGTTGCGGTGACCCCGAAGGCCGCGAGACCCAAAGTCAGCAACGCCGCAACGACCATGACGACGACGCGCATCATTCCCTCCGCAACAAAACGACCCGCCAGCTCCAGCTAAGTCTCAAGTGAAGGCTCAAACATCCAATGAGTCAACGGAAACAGAGCTTTAGTTCAACAAAGATCTGGATCGTGGTTTCCACGGCATGTGCCGCAAAAAATTAGGGTAAACGCATAGTCTTAAGGGAGGGACCTTAAGTTACCGCTTTAGCTCCCGAACCGATCGTACCAGCTTGGCATCGCGTTGGGGACCGGAAGGGCGGTCGCGGCAAACACACCGCGTGCAATGGCGCGGGCTACGACATTGGCGGCCAGCGTGCCGAGTTCCGTCAGGCCGACCAGATCGCCTGCGAGCGGACGGCGTCCGGTCGAGGCGGCAAACAACACATCGCCGTCGAGCGGGCTGTGAACCGGGTAGATCGCGCGCGACAGGCCGGATTGCGCCATGACCGCGAGCCTGTTGGCCTGCGGCCTTGGTCAAGGCGACATCGGTCGCGACGACGACCAGCGTGGTGCTGACGCGCGTGCCGCCTTTGGTGACCGGTTCGAGCGCCTCCGGCGGGAAGTCTTGCGGCAGGCCACGGCCGCCAAATTCGCTGCCGACTTCGAACGGGGCGGCCCAGAACCATGGCCCGCGGCCGACAATCACGCTGCCGACGGCGTTGACCACGGCGAGCGCGCCGACGATCGATCCGTCCTGGCTTTGCGCCGATGCCGAGCCGATGCCGCCCTTGCAATTGACCGTAGTCGCGCCGGTGCCGGCGCCGACGCTGCCGAGCGCGAAATCGATGCCGGCGCCGGCCGCCGCGGCATAACCGAGTTCGCGATAGGGCGGATAACGGCCCCAATCCTTGTCGCCGCCATTGAGCAAATCGAACATGATCGCCGCCGGGACGATCGGCACCCGGGCGGTGCCGATGGCAAAGCCGCGGCCCTGTTCGCGCAGCCAGGCTTGCACGCCCGAGGCGGCATCGAGGCCGAAGGCCGAGCCGCCGGACAGCGTGATGGCATTGATGCCCTGCACCGTCAGCGCCGGGTCGAGCAGCGCGGTCTCGCGCGTGCCCGGGCCGCCGCCGCGGATGTCGACCGAGGCCACCGCCGGCTCGTCGAATATCACTGCGGTCGCGCCCGAGCCGAGGCGGACGTCTTCGGCATGGCCGACTTTGAGACCCGGAACGTCGGTGATCAGGTTGCGCATAAGCCACAATAGCTTAGCGCGCCGGTCGGATCACGTCATTGCGAAGAACGATGGCCGACCGGCATCATCTGCCGCCTTGCAATCGCCACCAGGGCCGGTGCATTCATCCGCCATGCCGAATGTTACCATCGTTGCCGCGCTGATCGCCGGGATGCTGAGCTTCTTATCGCCCTGCGTGCTGCCGCTGGTGCCGCCTTATCTGGTCTATCTGACCGGCGCGTCGCTGGAACGGCTGGCGGATGCCGAAGCCGAGCCGCGGGTGCGGCGCGAGACCTTTACCGCGGCGATCCTGTTCGTGCTCGGCTTTTCGACGGTTTTCGTCGCCCTCGGCGCCAGCGCCAGCGTCATCGGCGCCGTATTGCGTGCCTATTCCGGCACGCTCGCTATCGTTGCCGGCGCCGGCATCATCATTATGGGCCTGCATTTTCTCGGGCTGACGCCGGTCGCCTGGCTGATGCGCGAGAAGCGCTTCACCGTCGCCAAGCCGGTCGGGCTGTGGGGCGCCTATCTGATGGGTCTTGCCTTTGCGATGGGCTGGACGCCCTGCATCGGACCGATCCTTGCCGCGATCCTCGCCGTTGCGGCCTCGCAGGCGACGGTCGCCAAAGGCGCCGGCATGCTCGCGATTTACTCGCTCGGTCTCGGGGTGCCGTTCTTGATTGCGGCGCTGGCGGTCGAGCCCTTTGCCGCGTTTTTGACGCGCTTTCGTGCCCATCTCGGATTGGTCGAGAAAACCATGGGCGGGCTTTTGGTGCTCACCGGCATCGCGTTCCTGACCGGTACGGTCAGCCAGGCCAGTTACTGGCTGTTGGATACCTTTCCGATGCTGGGAAAGATCGGGTAGGGGCGGTGCAAATTAGGTATCCTGCGGCGACTCCTGGCGGTGGGGATGACGGCGATGCAAGCGCGCTCCGGGAAGGGGACTGAATTGTTTCCAGCACAGCGATTTGCGACGGCCGTGACGGCGTGGCTGCCGTTCGCGGCTGCATTCTGCGTCTTTCTGTTCCCGGTTGTACACGCGCGTGCCCAAAGCGGCGCCTGCGAAGACGCAGCCCAGCTTGCCGTCTTGCCGTCGCCGATGGCGCCGTGGAAGGGCGCGCCGTTGCGCGTTCTCGTTGCCGCGGAAAAGCCGCTCGACGGCGAGCTTTCGCTGATCGCGCCGGACGGGACGGTTGCGGCGAAATCAAACGAGCGCCACGGCGGTCCGCCGTATTCCTGGTTCGCCGAAGTCGCGGTGCCTGCGGTCGGGACCTGGCACGCGACGCTGACGCAAAATGGCGGGCCGGCCGGATGCGCCGGCATTACCCGCGACATCGTCGTGAGCGCGCAAAAGCCGCCGGGCCCGGGCAGGGTGGAGGGCAGCGTCTGGCAGCTGCGCAATAGCTGGAACCGAACCACGGAAGATTTGTATTCGGCGTGGATCACCAAGCTGTTCGACGCGCCGCTCGACGCCGAGCCGTCCTGGAAAGCGTGGCACGAAGTGCTGCGCGACCGCTCGCGCAACATGCTGTTCAATTATTTGGGTCTCGGCGAAGACAATGTGTCGGTGAGCCTGCGTCCCGACTGCGCCGACTTCGTTTATTTCTTGCGGGCCTATTTCGCTTTCAAGATGGGACTGCCGTTCGCCTATTCGAACTGCTCGCGCGGCACCGGCGGCTCGCCGCCGAAGTGTTACCAGTGGTTCGACATTTTGCATCCCGAGGTCACGCGTCCGGCACCGCCGCCCGAACAGACCGCCGCGGCCGCTCCGGCCCCGAGCCCGGAGCCGCCGCCGCCGGCATCCCGGCTGTCGCAGTTGTTTACTCCGGCACCGCCGCCGCCTGCGCCGGCCGCGCCTCCCGCTCCTCCGCCGGCGCCGCCGAAGCCGCTCGGGCTCGCGGCATCGTTCGCGCAATATCTGCGTGCGGTCGGCGACGTCGTCCATTCCGGCTCGGTGCGGGTGTCGGCGACCGATGACAACACCGATTTTTATACCGTCCCGCTGACCCAGGAGGCGCTGCGCCCCGGCACCGTTTACGCCGATCCCTATGGCCACGTGTTGATGCTGGTGCAGCGGGTGCCGGAGATCGGCGGCAATGCCGGCGTGTTCCTCGCCGTCGATGCCGAGCCCGACGGCTCGGTCACGCGCAAGCGTTTCTGGCGCGGCAATTTTCTGTTCGTGCACGAACCGACGCTTGGCAGTCCGGGCTTCAAGCGCTTCCGCCCGATCGTGCGCGAGGGCAACGGCAGCCTGCGGCGGCTGACCAATGCCGAGATCGCGAAGAACCCGCAATACGGCGACTTCTCGCTCGACCAGTCAAAACTCAGCGCCGAGGATTTCTACGATCGGATGGACGACGTGATGTCGCCCGAGCCGCTCGATCCGGTGCGCGCCATGGAAGGCGCCATCACGTCGCTCGAAGAGCAGGTCAAGACCCGCGTCACCGCGGTCGACAACGGGCGGAAGTGGCAGGCCACGGCGCATGGCGACGCCACCATGCCGGACGGCCCCTCGATCTTCGAGACCAACGGCGCCTGGGAAGACTTCGCGACACCGGCCCGCGATTTCCGCGCGCTGATCGCGATCGACGTGGTGCGCGGCTATCCGGATCACGTCGCGCGGCGGCCCGACCGCTACGCGATCCCGGCCGGCAAGAGCCCGGCGGACGTGAAGGCCGAGTTGCAAGGCGTGCTGGCTTCGGAGCTTGCGGCGCGCAAGATTTCCTATACGCGCAGCGACGGTTCGCAATGGACGCTCACGCTCAAAGACGTGGTCGATCGCGCTCAAAATTTCGAGATGGCGTATAATCTGAACGACTGCGTCGAACTGCGCTGGGGCGCGCCTGAGGAGAGCGACGAGGCCTCGACCTGCAAGCGGCACGCGTCGGCGGCGCAGCGCTCGAAGATGTCGGAATACCGCACCTGGTTCCGCGAGCGGCACTGGCCGCATGCTTAATCTGCCAGGGCTCGGTCCGCGCGGCGACATTGCGTGTCGGCCTTACACTTAACCGCCAGCGTCCTCACCATAGGTTGCGCGGTGCGTTAGCCTCTGTAAGGCCGTACTTAGTAGTTACATGCTTTTAAGTGCCGCTTTTATCTGGATCATCATGTAATCCGCTCGATGTCCCTCTGGGACTGAGACCCCCATGCGGACGATCCGTTCTGCCTCGAAGTCAATCCACTCAGCAAAGTTCATTCGCCACTCCGCAATTTAGGACACTGCAAAATTGAATTAGGACGAAGAGCTAAGAGTGAAGAGCTAAGAATGAAGAGCTAGAATGGAGTAAATCGTGACATCAAGCTCCGAAACTAGGGTCTCGCAGCAATACGAATCCACGCCCCAGTCACAAATCTTCGGCGGAACGAGCCGCTGCCGGCTCTTACATCGTGCAGCCGGAGGCCGGGCACTCGACATAGGTGATCTTGCCGCTCGGGTCTTTCTTCCAGATATACATCACGTAATCGAGCTTGGTGATGTCGCCCTTTTTGTCGTAGCTGAGATCGCCGAGCACGGTCTTGAAGTTCATGCCGGAATGCATCTTGTCGGCGACCTTTTTCGGATCGAGCGAATTGGCCGCTTCGGCGGCCTGTTTGATGATCTGCACGCCGGCATAGCTGTAGAGCGTATAGGCCTCCGGCTCGAACTTCTTGGCGCGGAATTCCTCGACCACGGCCTTGGCTTCCGGCTTGTTGCGCGGGTCGGGGCCGTAGGTCATCAGCGTGCCCTCGACGCCGGGGCCGCCGACGGAGGCAAACTCATCGGAGGTGATGCCGTCGCCGCCCATCAGCGGCGCCTTGACGCCCTGGTCGCGCATCTGCCGCACGATCAGGCCGCCTTCGGTGTAGAGGCCGCCGAAATAAACCAGATCGGCGCCCGATTGTTTGATCTTCGACACCAGCGCCGAATAATCCTTCTCGCCGGTATTGATGCCCTCGTAGAGCACCTCGTTCATGCCGCCGGCTTTGATCGTCTTCAGCGTTTCGTCGGCGAGGCCTTTGCCGTAGGTGGTCTTGTCGTTGACGAAGGCGATCTTCTTGCCCTTGAAATGCGTCAGGATGTAATCGCCGGCGACCTTGCCCTGCTGATCGTCGCGGCCGCAGATGCGGAAGATGTTCCACATGCCGCGCTCGGTGACCGTCGGATTGGTCGAGGCCGGCGTAATCTCGAGGATGCCGTTTTCCTGGTAGACATCCGAGGCCGGTATGGTGACGCCGGAATTGTAGTGGCCGATCACGAATTTGACGCCGTCGCCGGCAAAATTGTTGGCGACCGAAACGCCTTGCTTGGGGTCGGAGACGTCGTCGCCGTAGCCGACAGTGATGTTCTTGCCGAGGATGCCGCCCGCCGCGTTGATATCGGTGGCGGCCTGGTCGACGCCGTTCTTCATCTGCGCGCCGGTCGCGGCGTTGGCGCCGGTGATCGGACCGCCGACGCCGAATTTCACCTGCGCGGCGGCCGATCCTGCGCCCGCTAATGCGAAGCCCAGCGCGACGCCGAGCGTGGCAATCTCTGATCATCGTAAGCTTCCCCTCGACTGGAACCGGCACATCCGATCGCGCGGCGAATGTTATGTCATGGCGGCTTGCGGCGCCAGCGAAACGGCCCGTCCGGCGCGTTGATCCAGGGATATTGGCTGACCATCTGCCCGGCCCGCGCGGCCTCGAAACCGGCAAATCCGAACGCCATGCAGATCGACGCGTCGACGATATAATAATGCACCGACAACAGCGTGCCATCGAACAAGGCGAAATGGATGAAGCGGACCGCGGCGCCGAGGATCAGCATATAGGCGAGCCACCTGCCACCACGGCCGCCAGGTGAGCGCGATGGCGCGCCCGGCCAGCGCAGCCGCGCCGCCGCCGAGGACGATCGAGACCAGGACAAAGATGCCGAACGAGCCTTCTTCGTAGAACAGCGCGAGGATCGGGCTCATTGAGTTTCGCTGCCGTCCGCCTTCGAGATAAGCGGATTTCACTTCCGGCCGCTCCAACAATTCGCGTCCGGTGCCGGAGAGGGTAATCAGCCCGTTGACCATGACATAGCCGCGGTGCGCCAGCTTGAGCGCGTGAAAGGCATTCTGCTCGACCAGGAATACGGTCAGGCCGTCCTCCGCATTGAGCGTTTTGATGGCATCGAAAATCTGCCGGACGATCAGCGGCGCCAGCCCGAGCGACGGCTCGTCGAGCAGAAGGAGCCGCGGCCTTGCCATCAGCGCGCGCGCAATCGCCAGCATTTGCTGCTCGCCGCCCGACAGCGTGCCGCCGCGCTGGGTGAGGCGTTCCTTGAGACGGGGAAACAGCGTCAGAGCACGGTCGAGATCGCGGTCGAATTCGGCCGGTGCGGCGACGGTCGCGCCCATCTGCAGATTTTCCAGCACCGTCATGCGCGGAAAGATGCGCCGGCCCTCCGGCGCCTGCGCCAGCTTCAGCCGCGCGATCTCGTGGGTCGGCAGCCGGGTGATGTCGCGGCCGTCGAACAGGATCTGGCCGTCGCGGGCGCGCGGATTGCCGCAGACCGTCATCATCAAGGTGGATTTGCCGGCGCCATTGGCGCCGATCAGCGCGACGATCTCGCCGTGCATTGACGTCCAGATCGACGCCCTTGAGCGCCATCACCCGGCCATAGAAGGCGGTCACGCCGCGCACCGAGAGGAGCGGCGTCGTCACAGTCCGACCTCCGCTTCGACTTCCGCCACTTCCTCGTCGGCGACGCCGAGATAGGCGGCGATCACTTTGGCATCGTCGCGCACGGCCTGCGGCGGGCCGTCGGCGATCTTGACGCCGTAGTCGAGCACGACGACCTGGTCGGAAATGTTCATGACCACCGACATGTCGTGCTCGATCAGCAGGATCGAGATCGGAAATTCATCGCGGATGAGCAGGAGCAGTTCGTTGAGCTCGGCGCTTTCGCGCGGATTAAGACCGGCCGCCGGTTCGTCGAGGCAGAGCAACACCGGATCGGTGCACATCGCGCGGGCGATCTCCAGCCGCCGCTGTGCGCCATAGGGCAGGTCGCCCGCCGGATCGTCGGCGCGTTCGAGCAAACCGAAACGGCGAAGCCAGTCACGCGCCGTTTCGATCGCCGCGCGTTCGGCCGCCGCGTAGGACGGAAAGCCAAGCACGCCGAGCAATGTATAACCGGAGGCGACCATCAGCCGGTTGTGCTGGGCGACCAGCAGGTTTTCCAACACGGTCATGCCGGGAAACAGCCGGATGTTCTGGAAGGTGCGCGCCACCCGGGCCTGCTGCGCCACCAGATAGTCGGGCATGCGTTCGAGCAGGAACAGCGCGCCGTCGGCCCTTGCCACACTGCGCTTGCCGCTGGCGGTCAGATCGTCCAAGGCGTTCCACGCTGCGGGATCGCCGTGCAAGCAGTGCAAGCCGTCCCTCGGTCGGCTTGTAGAAACCGGTAATGCAATTGAACACGGTGGTCTTGCCGGCGCCGTTCGGACCGATCAGCGCGGTGATGGCGCCGCGTTCCACGTCGAAGCTGAGATCATTGACGGCGACCAGGCCGCCGAAGCGCATGGTCAGGTGCTCGATCCGCAGCGCCGGGCCGCCGTCGCGCGCCATCAGCCGCGCCCTTCATTGATCAGGTCGGCGGCGATGGACTTGCGCACCCGGAGAAACAGCGACGGCATCCGCGTCGCGATCAGCCCGCGCGGCCGCCAGATCATGATCAGCACCATGGCGAGGCCGAACAGCAGCATGCGGTACTGCGTCGGGTCGAACGTCGGACCGAAAATGCTTTTGAGAAAATCGAGTTCGCGCAGGATTTCGGTGCCGCCGATCATGACGATGGCGGCGATGACCACGCCGATCTGGCTGCCCATGCCGCCGAGCACGACGATCGCGACGATGGTGGCCGACTCGATGAAGGTGAAGGATTCCGGCGAAATGAAGCCTTCGCGCGCGGCGAAGAACGAACCGGCGAAGCCCGCAAACATCGCGCCCATGGCGAAGGCGGTGAGCTTGGTATTGGTGGTGTTGATGCCGAGCGAGCGGCAGGCGATTTCGTCTTCGCGCAGCGCTTCCCAGGCGCGGCCGATCGGCAGCCGGCGCAAGCGCACGGTGACGAAGCAGGTGAGCAGCGCCAGCGCCAGGATCAGGTAATAGAGAAAGATCACGCGATAGAGCGGCGAAAATTCCAGCCCGAACACGGCGGCGAAGCCGTCGTCATTGGCGTTGAACGGAATGCCGAAGAATGTCGGCCGCGGGATGCCGCTGATGCCGGCATAGCCGTTGGTCAGCGCCGTCCAGTTGATCAGGACGAGCCGGATGATCTCGCCGAAGGCCAAGCGTCACGATGGCGAGATAGTCGCCGCGCAGCCGCAGCACCGGAAAGCCGAGCAGGATGCCCCAGAACGACGACAGGATGCCGGCGAGCGGCAGCAGCACCCAGAACGACAGCCCGAAGTTCTTCGCCAGCAACGCGTAGGAATAGGCGCCGACCGCATAGAAGGCGACATAGCCGAGATCGAGCAGGCCGGCGAGGCCGACCACGATATTGAGACCCCAGCCGAGCATCACATAGATCAGGATCTGGACGCCGAAATTGTCGATCCACTTCTGGCCGCCGTTGGAGCCGAGCGTGAAAAAGATCACCAGCGGATAGGCGATGACCGCGGCGACGGCGAAGGGGATGAATCCAGTGGCGAACGAAATCCGCGCCATGCCGACGGTTCGCGAACGAACCGGCCGCAGCGCGCGCCGCTCGAGCCACGGTGCGATCGCGAAAGCGTAACAGAACCGGCCGGCGGTTATGATGGCGACAAACACGAGCAACAGCGGCCAGCGTGTCGTCAGCGTCAACTGATTGCTGCCGTTGACGGCGGTCAGGAAACCGATCAGCGGCAACAGCACGACGAAAGCGACAAGGCCGGTGAACCCCGCCGCCCGCAGGGCGCCGACCATATCGACGCGACCGACTTGCGCGCCGCCCTGCATGTTCAGACTTTCTCGACGTCCGGCCGGCCGAACAGGCCTTGCGGCAGGAAGATCAACACGATCACCAGCACGGAAAACGCGGCGACATCCTTGTAGTCGATGGAAAAATAGGCCGACCACATCGTCTCGATCAGACCGATCAACAGGCCGCCGACCACCGCGCCGGGCAGCGAGCCGATGCCGCCCAGCACCGCGGCGGTAAAGGCCTTGACGCCCGGCACGAAGCCGTCGGCGAAACTCACGACGCCGTAATACATCAGGTACATGGTGCCGGCGACGGCGGCGAGGGCGGCTGCGATCACGAAGGTCATCGAGATGGTGCGGTCGACGTCGACGCCAACGAGCGCCGCCATCTTCTGATCCTGCTCGCAGGCGCGTTGCGCGCGGCCGAGCCGGGTCCGCGATACCAGATACCAGAATGCCAGCAGCAGGACGCGCGGTGACGCCCCAGATGATGAGCTGCTTGTACGACAGCGTGACCGGAAAATTGTTGGTGTCGAACAGCATGAACTCGCCTTGCACCATCGGCGGGATCGATTTGTTGCGCGGTCCTTGCGTCACCTGCACGAAGTTCGACAGGAAGATCGACATGCCGATCGCCGAGATCAGCGGCGCCAGCCGAAACGAGCCGCGCAACGGCCGGTAGGCGACGCGCTCGATCACCCAGTTGATCAGCGAGGTGAACACCATCGCCACGACCAGCACGATGAACAGCGCCAGCGCGATCGAGGAGATGCCGAGCCAGGTGGTGAGGATCAGAAAGGCGATCAGCGCGATGAAGGCCGACGACCATGAAGACATCGCCATGGGCGAAATTCACCATGCCGATGATGCCGTAGACCATCGTATAGCCGATCGCGATCAGGCCGTAGATCGAGCCGAGCGTAATGCCGTTGATGAGCTGCTGGACGAAATAATCCATGCGTCCGAAGCCTTTCGCAGATCCCGGCGCAAAGTCTTAACAGGGGCGCAACGACGCGGCAATGCGCGCTACTTGTACAAGGGCTGTGATAGCGCCATGGTCGCCGCCGACAAGGATCCGTCACCCTGAGGTGCTCGGCGCGGCGCGCCGAGCCTTGAAGGCGACGGCCCGCGCCGAGCAGCATCCTTCGAGGCCCGCTTCGCGGGCACCTCAGGATGACGAGCCGCTGTAAAGGAAGGCCTATGGACCGGATCAAGAGCGAGGACTTCATAGCCGACAAGAACCGGCCGTTCACCGGTGCGGAATACCTCGAAAGCCTGCGCGACGGCCGCGAAGTCTATGTCTATGGCGAGCGGGTCAAGGACGTCACCACCCATCCGGCGTTCCGCAACGCCGCGCGCTCGATCGCGCGGCTCTATGACGCGCTGCACGACGAAAAGACCAAGGGGGTGCTGACGGCGCCGACCGATACCGGCTCCGGCGGCTTCACCCATAAATTTTTCCGCGCCGCGCGCTCGCGCGAGGAACTGTTGTCGCAGCGCGACGCCATCGCGCATTGGGCGCGCATGTCCTACGGCTGGATGGGGCGTTCGCCGGACTACAAGGCGTCGCTGATGAACACGCTCGGCGCCAATTACGAGTTCTACGGCAAGTTCGCCGACAACGCGAAGGCCTGGTACCGGCGGGCGCAAGAGCACGTCCTGTTCATGAACCATGCCATCGTCAATCCGCCGGTCGACCGGTCGAAGCCGGTCGATCAGGTCAAGGACGTCTACATCACCATCCAGAAAGAGACCGATGCCGGCATCTATGTTTCCGGCGCCAAGGTGGTGGCGACCGCGTCGGCGCTGACGCATTACAATTTTCTCGGTCAGAATGCCGCGGTGCCGCTGCACGACACCGACCTCGCGGTGATGTTCATCGCGCCGATGAACGCGCCGGGCGTCAAACTGTTCTGCCGGACCTCCTATGAAATGACGGCGAGCGTGATGGGCTCGCCGTTCGATTATCCGCTGTCGTCGCGGTTCGACGAGAACGATGCGATCTTCGTATTCGACAATGTGTTCATTCCCTGGGAAGACGTGCTGCTGCATCGCGACCTGGAAAAACTGAAAGTCTTTTTTCCGCAATCGGGGTTTCTCGGCGGCTACCAGTTCCAGGGCTGCACCCGGCTCGCGGTGAAGCTCGACTTCCTCACCGGCGTGATCGCCCGGGCGTTGCGCGTAGCCGGCTCCGACGAGTTTCGCGGCAACCAGGCGATGCTGGGCGAGGTCATCGCCTGGCGCGATCTGTTCTGGGCCTTGACCGACGCCATGGCGATGAACCCGACGCCTTGGGTCAACGGCGCGGTGCTGCCGAATCTCCAATCCGGATCGAGCTATCGGGTGTTTGCCGGCGACGCCTATGGCCGTGTCAAGGAGATCGTCGACAAGATCGTCGCCTCGTCGCTGATCTACCTGCCGTCGTCGACCAAGGATTTCAAGAACCCGGATATCGATCGCTACCTCGAACGCTATGTGCGCGGCTCGCACGGCATCGGCTATAAGGAGCGGATCAAGGTGATGAAGCTCCTGTGGGACGCGATCGGCACCGAATTCGGCGGCCGCCATGAATTGTACGAGCGCAATTACGCCGGCAATCACGAAGACATCCGTATCCAGGCGCTGTGGAATGCGCGCAATTCCGGCTCGCTCGGCAAGATGATGGAGCTCGCCGAGCAGTGCATGTCGGAATACGACGAAAACGGCTGGACCGATCCGGCCTGGCTCAATCCGGACGACGTCGCGTATCCGGGCCTGCCGGGAGATCGCCTCGCTGCGGAGTGACCCGCGGGTAACCGACGTGGGCTGTTGCCCGCGCGCGCGCGATCCGTCATCCTGCGATGATAAGATCGCAAGATGACGGAATGCGGGAATGAACTGGATCGATCAGAGGCCCGACGACGCCATGGACGGCGCATTCACGGCGGTGGCGCCGGCGCTGATCTCAAGTGTCGAGGCGCCGGCGTTTCGCGAAGCGATGAGCCGGCTCGGCGCCGCCGTGCATATCGTGACCACGGCGGGGCCGGCCGGCAAATCCGGCTTCACCGCGACCGCGGTTTGTTCGGTGTCGGATCAGCCGGCGACGCTGCTGGTCTGTCTCAACCGGCGCAGCAAGAGCGCGCCGATCCTCGCCGAAAACGCGGTGTTTTGCATCAACACGCTTGCCGCGGCGGAAGAAAAACTCGCCGATCTGTTCGCCGGCCGCAGCGGCGTGCATAACGCCGACCGGTTTTCGCACGGCGAATGGACCACGTTGAAAACCGGTGCGCCGGTGCTCACGTCCGCGGTGGTCGCGTTCGATTGCCGCACCATCGAGATCAAGGCGGTCGCGTCACACAATGTCATTTTCGGGGCGGTCGAGGCGGTACGGCTTGGAACCGGGGCGCCGGCACTGGTCTATCACGACCGGCTTTATAAGCCGGTCTAGCCGAGTTCCACGCCTGCTCGCGCTTTCGCCAAATCTGGGGAAAATTTTCCCTGCGATTTCAAGCCGTCGCCAACAAAACCGGCAGCAGGAAAGAGGAACCACCGCCCTCGCGATCCGTTATCGCTATTAGGCGGCGGTTTCGAAACCTGTCACCAACCCTCGAATAACGGAGAACGTCCCGATGTCCAACGACCAGAATAACCAGAACAATCAGCGCGACGGTCAGCATCAGCAAGGCAACCCGCAGCAGGGCCAGAACAAGCCCGGCCAGCAGGGCGGTCAGAACAAGCCGGGCCAGCAGCAGAGCGGCCAGAACAAGCCCGGCCAAGGCGGTCAGCAAGGCGGCGGCCAGCAGGGCGGTCAGCCCGGCGGCGCCAACCGCTAACGTTCTCCTTTGACAAGGCGGCGGCCCGATGAGCGGGCCGCCGTTTTTTTATGGCGTCATTGCGAGCGAAGCGAAGCAAACCAAACAAACCGGTGTAATCGCGACGGGGGGGATTGCTTAGCGTAACGCTTCTCGCAGCGACGACGGACGATTATTTGCTCAGCAAAAATTCCAGCACGGTGTCGGCATAGACTTTGGGCTGCTCGACATTGGCAAGATGCGCGGCGTCGACCACCGCGAGCTTGGCGCCGGGAATATGCGCTTTGATGAATTCATTGCCTTCCAGCGGGGTCGCCGGATCGTGTTGGCCGGCGATAACCAAAGTCGGCGCGGTGATCTTCGGCAGCAGCGGACGATGATCCATATCGCGCACCGCCGCGCCGCAGCTCAGATAGCCTTCGAGCGCAGTCGACGCGAACATGTCCTGAATCTGCGCGACGACTTGCGGCGCGCGCTCCCGAAATCCCTTGGTGAACCAGCGCTCCATATTGGCCGGTGCGAAGGCCGCGACGCCCTTTTCCTGCACCAGCTTGAGCCGGTCGTTCCAGCCGTTCTTGTCGGGGAAGTAGGACGACGTATTCGACAGTACGAGCTTGTTGATCCGGCCGGGCGCGTTCGCCCCGAGCCATTGGCCGACCATGCCGCCCATGGACAGGCCGCACCAATTGATCTTGGCAATGCCGAGCCCGTCGAGCACGGCGACGACGTCACGGCCGAGCCGCTCCATTGTATAGGGCCCCTTGGGCACGCTCGACTTGCCATGGCCGCGCCGGTCGTAGCGCAGCAGGCGGAAGTGCTTGGTGAACGGCGCGACCTGTTCGTCCCACATATGCAGCGTGGTGCCGAGCGAATTCGACAGCATCAATACCGGGGCGTTTTCCGGTCCTTCCAGTTCGGCGTGAATGGTGCAGCCATCGTCGGTCTTGATGTCGGGCATTTGGTCCTCTCCAGCGTGGGCGCATTCCTTAGCGGCATGAGGCGATCACGCCAATACCTCATCGGCGCGTGCGAGCCCTGCGCCGGCGCGTTGCTATTGGCCTTTCCACGCGCGCTTTGAGGCGCTAATGCATGGGCCGCACGCGGCCAAGGAGTACGGACATGGCGATGACGATGAACGGCGAGGTTCAGCTTGCAGCCCCGCCGCAGACGGTGTGGGAGAAGCTCAACGATCCCGTGACGCTGAAAGCGTGCATTCCCGGCTGCGAGACGCTCGACAAAACTTCCGATACCGAAATGCAGGCGGTGGCCACGGTGAAGATCGGCCCGGTCAAGGCGAAGTTCAAAGGCCGGGTCACGCTGTCCGATCTCGATCCGCCGAACGGCTACAAGATTTCCGGCCAGGGCGACGGCGGCGTCGCCGGCTTTGCCAAAGGCGGCGCCACCGTGAAGCTCACGCCCAAGGATGGCGGCACGCTGCTGGCCTATGACGTCGACGCCCAGATCGGCGGCAAGCTCGCGCAGCTCGGCCAGCGCCTGGTCAATGGCGCCGCGAAAAAAGTGGCCGACGAGTTCTTCGAGAACTTCGCCAAGGCGGTCAATTCGCCGGGCTGATCGGTGGGCGGGCGGGCCCGGATTCGGGCGCCTGTGCCAAATGCAACTCTTGACCGCGCCCCGGGCCGCGGTTCAGAGTAATTCTAGTTCCAGGGTCCGAATCCGGCGAAAACGACCCGAATTCGTCCTGGAACCCGGTCCCGGGCGATATGCGACCCGAGAATCGTGACATTTAACGGGAATTTTCAGGAGGAGCCCATGGCAGCGCAAGTGGCGGCCGGCATGGCAACCGTCAATATGACGGTCAACGGCAAACCCATTACCGCGACGATCGATCCGCGCACGCTGCTCGTTCAGTTGCTGCGCGAGACGCTGCGCCTGACCGGTACGCATGTCGGCTGCGACACCTCGCAGTGCGGCGCCTGCGTCGTCCATGTCGACGGCAAGGCGATCAAATCCTGCACCGCGCTGGCGCTGTCGCTCGAAGGCGCCGATGTGTTGACCATCGAGGGTCTGGCGGCGGCCGACGGCCCGCTGCACCCGATGCAGGAGGCGTTCCGCGAAAACCACGGTTTGCAATGCGGCTACTGTACGCCCGGCATGATCATGACCGCGGTCGATCTGGTGCGCCGCAAGGGCAACGAACTCGACGACCGCACCATCCGCGAGGAACTGGAAGGCAATATCTGCCGCTGCACCGGCTACCATAATATCGTCAAGGCCATCGCCGCCGGCGCGCGCGCGATGGGCGGAACCAGCACGGCGAGCAAAGCCGCCGAATAAAAAAATACAGGGAGTGAGACGGACCACCGGGAGGGCAACGCCATGGCCGCGAGTGTCGACGGAACCGGGATCGGCGCTTCGGTGCGCCGTAAGGAAGATCAGCGTTTCATCACCGGCAAGGGCCGCTACACGGACGACGTCAACCGGCCGGGGCAGGCGGCGATCTACTTCATTCGCTCGCCGCACGCGCACGCCAAGATCAAAAACATCGACACCACGGCGGCGGCCGGCATGCCCGGCGTTGCCGGCGTGTTCACCGGCGCGCAATTCGCCGAAGACAAGCTCGGCAGTCTGATCTGCGGCTGGACCGTGCTGTCGAAAGACGGTTCGCCGATGAAGATGGCGCCGCATGCCGCGCTCGCGACCGGCAAAGCCAATCACGTCGGCGATGCGGTCGCGGTGGTCATTGCCGACACGCTGGCCCAGGCCAAGGACGCGGCGGAAAAAGTCATCGTCGATTATGAAGTGCTGCCGGCGGTGATCGATCCCACAAAAGCGGCGGCCGCCGGGGCGCCGTTGATTCACGAATCCGCGCCGAACAACACGATCTACAACTGGCACATCGGCGATCCGGACGCGACCAATGCGGCGATCAAAAACGCCAAGCATGTCACCACGCTGGAATTCATCAACAACCGCTTGGTGCCGAATGCGATGGAGCCGCGCGCCGCGCTCGCCGAATACGATTCGGCGAGCGGCAGCCTGACGCTGTGGAATGCGTCGCAGAACCCGCATGTCGCGCGGCTCGTCATCTCGGCCTTCGTCGGCATGGCGCCCGAGAACAAATTGCGTGTCATCGCGCCCGACGTCGGCGGCGGCTTCGGGTCGAAGATCTTCATCTATCCCGAGGAAGTCGTTTGCCTGTGGGCCGCGCGCAAGCTCGACCGCACGGTAAAGTGGACCTGCGAGCGTTCGGAAAGTTTTCTCACCGACGCCCATGGCCGCGATCACGTCACCAAGGCGCAGATGGCGTTCGACGGCGACGGCAAGATCGTCGGCTTAAAGGTGCACACCACCGCCAATCTCGGCGCCTATATGTCGACCTTCTCGTCGGCGGTGCCGACGTTTCTCTATGCGACGTTGTTGTCGGGCCAATATGCGATCCCGCACATCTATTGCGAGGTCGACGCGGTTTACACCAACACCGTTCCGGTCGATGCCTATCGCGGCGCCGGCCGCCCGGAAGCGACCTTCGTCGTCGAGCGGCTGGTCGAAGTCGGCGCGCGCGAACTCGGCATCAACCCGGCGGAATTGCGCCGCAAGAATTTCGTCAAGACGTTTCCCTATCAGACCTCGGTGGCGTCGCTCTATGACGCCGGCGATTACGACGCCTCGCTGCAAAAGGCGTTGCAGATGCACGACTACAAGGAGTTCGCCAAGCGCAAGCGCAACTCCCAGCGTCACGGCAAACTGCGCGGCATCGGTTTTGCGACCTATATCGAGGCCTGCGGCGTGGCCCCGTCATCGCTGGTCGGTCAGCTCGGCGCCGGTGTCGGCCTTTGGGAATCCGCCGAGGTGCGCGTCAATCCGACCGGCTCGGTGGAGTTGCTGACCGGCTGTCACCAGCACGGGCAGGGCCACGAGACGACGTTCGCGCAGCTGGTGTCGGAGCGGCTCGGCATCTCGATCGATCAGGTCAATGTCGTGCACGGCGATACCGACAAGGTGCAATTCGGCATGGGCACCTATGGCTCGCGCTCCGGCGCCGTCGGCATGTCGGCGATCGTCAAGGCGCTCGACAAGGTCGAGGCCAAGGCGAAGAAGATCGCCTCGCATCTGCTCGAAGCCGCCGAGGCGGATATCGTCTTCAAGGACGGCAAGTTCACCGTCGCCGGCACCGACAAGTCGGCGGCCTGGGGCGAGGTCGCGCTCGGCGCTTATGTGGCGCACAAGTTCCCGACCGGAGAGATCGAGCCGGGGCTGAAGGAGGGCGCGTTCTACGACCCGACCAACTTCACTTTCCCGGCGGGCTGCCATATCTGCGAGGTCGAGATCGACCCGGAAACCGGCATCACCGAGATTATGGCCTGGACCGCGGTCGACGACTTCGGCACCGTCATCAATCCGATGATCGTCGAGGGCCAGGTGCATGGCGGGGTGGCGCAAGGCGTCGGCCAGGCGCTGCTCGAGCATACCGTCTACGACTCGAGCGGCCAGCTCGTCACGGGATCGTATATGGACTATGCCATGCCGCGCGCCGATAACCTGCCGTCCTTTAACGTGGACACGACGATGACCCGGTGCCCCTCGAACCCGCTGGGGATAAAAGGCTGCGGCGAGGCCGGCGCGATCGCGGCGCCTGCCGCCGTGATGAATGCGATCACCGACGCGCTCGGTACCGAGAATATCGATATGCCGGCGACGCCGCAGGCGGTGTGGGCGGTATTGCAAAGGTCGAAACTGCCGCACGCGGCGTGATGCAATTTACTCTCGCTGCCGTAAGCGGCGAGAATTGAAGAGAACGGAGGACTGCCATGTACGCCTTCACCTTCCATCGTCCAGAGACGGTGCGGCAGGCGGCCGGATTGCTCGGCAAGAATGAGGACGCGAAATTGCTCGCCGGCGGCCAGACGCTGTTGCCGACGATGAAGCTGCGTCTCGCCGGTCCGCCGCAGATCATCGATATGACGCTGGTCGAGGGCCTGTCGGGGATCGAATTGACCGGCCGCGCGCTCACCATCGGCGCGATGACCAAGCATTACGAGGTCAACACTTCGCCGGTCGTGCAGCAGGCCATTCCGGTGCTGGCCAAGATGGCCGGCCTGATCGGCGATCCGGCGGTGCGCCATCGCGGCACCATCGGCGGCTCGGTCGCCAACAACGACCCGAATGCCGATTACCCGGCGGCCTGTCTGGCGCTCGGCGCGACCATCATCACCAATAAGCGCCGCATCAAGGCCGACGATTTCTTCACCGGCATGTTCTCGACCGCGCTGGAGCCGGCCGAGATCATCACCAAAGTGAGCTTCCCGATCCCGAAAAAGGCCGCCTATCAGAAGTTCCGCAATCAGGCGTCGCGGTTCGCGCTGGTCGGCGTGTTTGTCGCCAAGCGCGGCAGCGAGATCCGCGTCGCCGTCACCGGCGCCGGCTCCAACGGCGTGTTCCGGGTGCCGTCGTTCGAGGAGGCGCTGAAGAAGCGGTTCTCGCCGAAATCGCTCGAAGGCCTGACCATCCCGGCCGACGGCATGAACTCGGATATTCACGGCAGCGCCGAATACCGTGCCCATCTGGTCGGCGTGCTGGCGCGCCGCGCCGTCGCGGAGGCGATCGGCAAGCCGATAGCCTGATTGGAACAGCAACGTGGCTTCTTTCAACGTCATGCCCGGCCTTGTGCCGGGCATCTACGTCTTTAGCATCCTTGTCTTTACATGGCAGGAAGACGTGGATGACCGGGACAAGCCCGGCCATGACGGGTTAAATTGCGCCCATGACCAATCCTTCGCCCCGCCCGCTGCCCGCGTCCATCGATGCCACTGTCGCTCTGCTCGGCGAGGCCGAATACCTCTCCGACCGCTCGCTCGGCACCGTGCTGTTCCTCGCGTTGAAAATGGGCCGGCCGCTGTTCCTCGAAGGCGAGGCCGGCGTCGGCAAGACCGAGATCGCCAAGGTGCTTTCGGCGACGCTCGGCCGCCGTCTGATCCGGCTGCAATGCTACGAGGGGCTCGACGTCGCCGCCGCGGTCTATGAGTGGAATTACGCCGCGCAGATGATCGCCATCCGGGTCGCGGAGACCGAAGGCGACCGCGACCGCACCCAGCTCGAGCACGACGTGTTCTCCGAGCGGTTTCTGATCAAGCGGCCGCTGCTGCAGGCGCTGGAGCCCGACATCGCCGGCGCGCCGGTTTTGCTGATCGACGAAATCGACCGCACCGACGAAGCCTTCGAGGCCTTCTTGCTGGAAGTGCTGGCCGACTTCCAGGTGACGATTCCGGAAATGGGCACCGTGAAAGCGGCGCAGCCGCCGATCGTGATCATCACCTCGAACCGCACCCGCGAGGTGCATGACGCGCTCAAGCGCCGCTGCCTTTACCACTGGGTCGGTTATCCGACCGCCGAGCGCGAGCTCGCCATCGTGCAGGCCAAGGTGCCCGGCGTCGGCAAGAAGCTATCCGAACAGGTGGTGGCGTTCGTCCAGGCGCTGCGCAAGCAGGATCTGTTCAAATCGCCCGGCGTCGCCGAGACGCTCGACTGGGCCGGCGCGCTGTCCGAGCTCGACGTCGTCGCGCTCGATCCGGCGACGGTATCCGACACGCTCGGCGTGCTGCTGAAATATCAGGACGACATCGCCCGCCTCGAAGGCAGCAAAGTCAAAGAGATGCTCGACGAAGTTAAGTCGGAGCTGCGGGCGGCGGAGTAGCCGGCGTTTCATGCCGGCGTGCTGCGACAGCGAGCGCGAAGGCTGCGGCCAGCACGATCGGCATGCCCACCACCCAGGGCAGGCGGGCGGCGATTGCAAATAGATAAGTACCGATCGCCGGACCGGCGGTGTCCTTGAGATCGCCGACCACGGCGAATGCCGCCATGTAGGTGGCCTGCGCGTTGCGCGGCGCCAGTTCCGACGCGATCGCCTGCGTCAATGGGCCGGACAGCATGTCGGCCAGCGCCATCAAAGTCACCGCGCCGATCAACAGCGGCAACGCGGGCGACACCACAAGGCAGCCGAAGGCCAGCGCCTGGGCGATACCGGCCACGAGAATGATGGCGTAGCCGGTCATCCGGCCCGACGCTTGGGTGAGCGGCAGTTGAAATACCGCGCTCAGCGCGCCGGCATAGGTGAACAGCAAGCCTATTCCCGACGGCGTGAGGACGCCGGCATTGTTGGCGTAGAGCGGCGTGACCGCCTCGATCCAGCTGGCGCCGATCTCGATGACGGCGATCGGTATCAGCAGAGCGGCGAGCCGGCGGTCGCGAAACGCCGCCGAAAGCGCGGTCAGGCCTTCGTCATCGTCGTCTTCCTCTCCCGGCGCCGACCGTGTCCGCGTCTCGGACAGAAATAATGCGACCATCAATGCGCCGATCAGAAGCGCCGCGCCGGCGCCGAAAAATACCAAACCGAGCGACCAGAGCGCGAGCACCGCGCCCAGCGCCGGTCCCACCGTCCGGCCGGCATTCGACATCACCCGGGTGAGCGAGAAATGCTTGCGCAGCGTTTCTGCCGGCACCACGTCGGCAATGACGGTCGCCGCGGTGGGATGCAGCACGCTTTCAAAAACGCCGATGACGATCAGCGACAGCGCGGCCGCGGCGACGCCTTTGGTCAGGTAAAGCAGCACGAAGCCCGCGCCGACGCCGGCGCTCGAAATCAGCAGCACCGGCCGCCGTCCGACCCGGTCGGCAATGCCGCCGACGAACGGCGTTGCCAGCAATTCGCCGCCGGCATAGCAACCGAGCAGCAATCCGATATATTCGGTAGGGATGCCGGCGTCCTGCTGTGCCCATAGCGCGAAAAACGGCATCAGTACGCCGTCGGCAAGGCCGGCAGCGAAAAACAGCAACAGCCCGACCTTGGCCGGCCGGGGCAGGCCGCCGATCAGGGCGACAGTCGAGGACAGGAATTTGGCAATAGCGGCCACATCGAAGCTCCGTGCGAAGGTCCGCGATCCGGTGTGTTTCGCAACCGGACCTCGAACGACCGCGTTGGCTGACGTGAACGCTTACGGCGTGCCTGCGCGGCACGTTGGCGCAGCCTTTACGACAAGACGCTTCGCGCCGCAAGAGTGCAGGATGGTCCCGTCATGACCGACCCAATACCCAACGAAGACCGTCCCGGCCGGCTCGCCGAGAACATCGTTTATTTTGCTCGCGCGCTGCGCGCCGCCGGCATTCCGCTCGGGCCCGGCGCGGTGCTCGACGCGCTGGAAGCGGTGAAGGCCGCCGGCGTCGGCACCCGCGACGATTTTTATTGGACGCTGCATTCGGTGTTCGTGAAACGCCACGAGCACTCGATCCTGTTCGATCAGGCGTTCCGCATCTTTTTCCGCCGCCGCGGTTATATCGACCAGCTGATCGGCATGATGCTGCCGCAGGCGCCGGGGCCGCCGGAAGCGCCGAAGGCCGGCGCCACGCGCGTCCACGAGGCGCTGTTTGCCGGGATGGACGACAAGCTGAAAAAAGAGCGCGAGATCGAACTCGACGCCCGCATGACGGTGTCGGACCGCGAAGTGCTGCAGCACAAGGATTTTGCGCAGATGACGACGGCCGAGATCGCGGCGGCGAAGGCGGCGATGAAGCGGCTGGTGATGCCGCTGTCCGAGGTGCGGACGCGGCGGCTCAAACCGCATCGCCGCGGCCATCTGATCGACATCCGCCGCACCTTGCGCGCCAGCATGAAGGGCGGCGGCGATTTCATCGATCTGCGTTTCATCGGACCGAAGACCAAACCGCCGCCGCTGGTGGCGCTGCTCGATATCTCCGGCTCGATGAGCCAGTACAGCCGCATCTTTTTGCATTTTCTCCATGCGCTGACCGATGCGCGTAAGCGGGTCGACACCTTCCTGTTCGGCACGCGGCTGACCAACGTCACCCGGGCGCTGCGCGAGCGCGATCCGGACGACGCGCTGGCCGGCTGCTCGGCGGCGGTGCCCGACTGGTCGGGCGGTACGCGGATCGCCTCGTCGCTGCACAATTTCAACAAATTATGGGCGCGGCGGGTTCTGTCCGGCGGCGCGATCGTACTCTTGATCACCGACGGACTCGAACGCGACGCCGACGATTCGCTCGCCTTCGAGATGGACCGGCTGCATCGCTCCTGCCGGCGGCTGATCTGGCTCAATCCGCTGTTGCGTTTCGAAGGCTTCGAGGCGCGCGCCCGCGGCATCAAGACCATGCTGCCGGATGTCGACGAATTCCGTCCGATTCACAATCTGGAATCGATTGCGTCCTTGGTCGCGGCGCTCCAGGACGGCCGGGGCGGTACCGGCGACCCGAAAGCCTGGATGCAAAAAGTGGCTTGAGGCGTTATATTCGGACGGATATAGCGAAAGGCCGGATAGGGCGAATGGCAGACCGCGACACGAATGAATAGCTAAGGGCTACCCGCTTTCGCTTCCAAGGAGACCTCCGATGCTCTCAACCGACAACGATATTCTCAAAGCCGCCGAGGACTGGCGCAAGGACGGCCGCGCCGTGGCGCTCGCCACCGTGGTCGAGACCTGGGGCTCGGCGCCCCGGCCGATCGGCTCGAACCTCGTTATCGACGGCGAGGGCAATTTCCTCGGCTCGGTATCGGGCGGCTGCGTCGAGGGCGCGGTCGTCACCGAAGCGCTCGATGTAATCGAAACCGGCAAGCCGAAAATGCTGGAATTCGGCGTCGCCGACGAGACCGCCTGGAAGGTCGGCCTGTCCTGCGGCGGCACCATCCGGGTATTCGTCGAGAAGGTGGAGTAGTATAGCGCCGCCATGAAAACCGATCTTCTCAGCGCCCTGAATGCCGAGCGTGCGGCGACGCCGCGCCGCGGTCGTCGTCACCAATGTCGAAAGCGGCGAGCAGCGGCTGGTCAAGGCCGCCGACGTCGCCAAAGACCCGCTGCGGCCGGTGCTTTCCGAGCACTTGCGCACCAGCAAAAGCGGCATGGAGCAGACCGCCGAAGGCCGGGTCTTTCTCACCGTCTATGTGCCGGCGCCGCAGCTGGTCATTACCGGCGCCGTGCATATCAGCCAGGCGCTGGCGCCGATCGGCAAGCTGGTCGGCTATGACGTGACCATCGTCGATCCGCGCACCGCCTTTGCCACGCCGGAACGCTTTCCCGATGTGAGAGTGGTGGCGGAATGGCCGGACGTGGCGCTGCCGCCGCTCAATGTCGACCGTTACACCGCCTTCGTCGCGCTGACGCACGATCCGAAGATCGACGACCCGGCGCTGCTGCACGCGCTGTCGCGCGACTGCTTTTATATCGGCGCGCTCGGCTCGCGAAAAACCCACGGCCGCCGGCTCGAGCGGTTGCGGCAGCAGGGCGTGAGCGACGCCGATCTCGCCCGCATCCACGCGCCGATAGGGCTTAACATCGGCGCGGTATCGCCCGCCGAAATCGCGGTGGCGATCATGGCGCAGATCACCGAGCGGCTGCGCGAGGAAGTCGAGCCGGTCCCGGTAAAGGCCGCGTCATGAAATTCGGTGCTGTCGCGCCACAAGAAGCTCTCGGTGCGACCGCGGTTCACACCATTCGTCAGGGCGCGCTGGTTCTCAAGAAGGGCACGCTGATCGGCCCGGCCGAAGTCACGGCGCTGCAATCCGCCGGCATCGGCGACATCGTCGTCGCCCGGCTCGAAGCCGGCGACGTCTCTGAGGATGTGGCGGCGGCCGAGATCGCCAAGGCGGTGGCCGGGGAGGGCGTGCATATCGATCGCGCCTTCACCGGGCGGGCCAATCTGTTCGCCCAGAACGCCGGCGTTCTGGTCGTCGACAAGGCTGCGATCGATCAACTCAACCGCGTCGATGAGGCGATCACTTTCGCGACGCTGCCGGCCTATAAGCCGGTGGTCGCCGGCGAGATGATCGCGACCGTGAAGATCATTCCTTTTGCGGTGGGCGGGGCGGCGCGGGACGCAGCGCTCAAAAGCGTAACGCAACCGCTGCTGCGGGTCGCTCCCTACCGCGTCAAAAAAGTCGGCATCGTATCGACGCTGCTGCCGGGGCTCGCCGCCAAAGTCATCGACAAGACATTGAAGATCACCGCCGATCGGCTGGCGCCGGCCGGGGCGACCATCGTCGCCGAGCGCCGGGTGCCGCATGAGCGCGAGGCGCTCGCCCAGGCCTTGGACGAGGTGCTCGACGCCGGCGCGGAATTGGTCATCGTCTTCGGTGCTTCGGCCATCGCCGATCGCCGCGACGTGATCCCGGCGGCTTTGGAAGCGGTCGGCGGCAAGGTCGAACAGTTCGGCATGCCGGTCGATCCCGGCAATCTGCTGATGATCGGCGACGCCGGCGGTCGCCCGGTAATCGGCGCGCCGGGCTGTGCGCGCTCGCCGAAGGAAAACGGTTTCGACTGGGTGCTGATGCGGCTTCTCGCCGGACTGAAAGTGCCGCGCGAGGACATTACCGGCCTCGGCGTCGGCGGACTGCTGATGGAAATCGTCACCCGGCCGCAGCCGCGCGACGAACCGGTGCAGCCGCCGCGTTCGATCGCCGCCATCGTGCTCGGCGCCGGTCGGTCGAGCCGCATGGGCGGCCCGAACAAGCTCGTGGCCGAAATCGGCGGCCGGCCGCTGATCCGCATTGTCGTTCAGGAAGCGCTGAAATCGCGAGCGCGCCCGGTGATCGTCGTCACCGGGCATCAGCATGACCGCGTCGAGGCGGTGTTGAAGGGGCTGCCGGTCAAGATCGTGCACAATCCGGATTACGCCGATGGTCTTGCCACCTCGCTGCGCACCGGCATCGCCGCTCTGCCGCCGGAAGCCGACGGCGCCATCGTTTGTCTCGGCGACATGCCGCAGGTCGACGCCGCGATGATCGACCGCCTGATCGGCGCCATCGATCCCGACAAAGGCGCGCTGATCGCGATGCCGACCATCGACGGCAAGCGCGGCAATCCCGTGGTCTGGTCACGGCGGTTTTTCGCCGAGCTGATGAAAGTCGAAGGCGATGTCGGCGCGCGCTATCTGATCGGCCGTTATCCGGAAGCGATCGCCGAGGTGCCGCTCGCGGGCACCGCCGCGCTCACCGATGTCGACACGCCGGAAGCACTCGAAGCGGTGCGAAAAGAGCTGGAAAAGATCTAACCCGCGGCGTCGCCGCGGCGACGGTTTCGCGGTCTCGATAGCGCAACCCGGCCTGCGCTAGGCATCGATCCGTGGTAAAGTTTACGGGCGTCCAGATAAAGGAGGACTGCCATGGTACGACCTCACCAGCCGGGAGAATCCGTTTTTAGATCGATCCTGCCTGAAGACATCGAGTGGAAGCCATTTGCGGCGTTTCCGCCGGCGGCGCGCCTCGCCGTTCTGGTCGGTCAGCCTTCCGAACCCGGCCCCTATGTGATCAGGGTCAAGCTACCCGCGGGCGAGAAGCTGATGCCGCATCGGCATCCCGAGGACCGCATCTACACGGTGATGTCCGGCGTCTTTTACATCGGGCTCGGCGACCGGTTCGATGGCGACAAGGTGAACGCGTACCCGCCCGGCAGTGTCGTCGTTCTGCCGGGCAGCACCTGGCACTTCCACTGGGCGAAGTCCGGCGAGTATGTCACCCAGGTCACGGCCATCGGTCCGTTAGGGCTTGAATACCTCGACCCGAAGGACGATCCGCGCGGGCAAAAAGGTGCCGGTTCTTAGCGACGCTTGAGTCCGCATCGCAGCAGCCACTTTTGAAACGATCACGCCTTGTCGGTCACCAGCTCTCCGCCGAACTGGGTTCGGAAGGCATCGGCAACCGCCGGGTCGGAGAAGCACCAGCGGCAGTAGTGATGATCTTTCTTGGTCCTGGTCCGGCCGAAGTGCGGGGTGATGTCGTTCGAACTCGTGGAATTTTCCCATCGCGCGGCTCAACCTGACATCCAAGCCGGCCAGGGGCAAATCGATCTCGATAATGTGCGGGAAATCGCGCTCGGTCGAAATGGCCTTGCTTTTATGAAGGGCTTTGGCGCTCGGCCCAGTCACCAAAGTTTCTTGGTCTTGGCCGTTAGCGGAACTCGACATCCGTCACCCCCGCTGTGAACGTCACCGTACGATAGCGAACATAAAGCGTCCAGACGGGGTGAAGCTCGGCGAGGCCGACGGAGGCCGGTCTCGTCAAGGCGACCGGCAGCGATTCACCATCTCGAAACCCTTCCCAGGTAGCCTCTTCGGACCTCTGGGGAGGGGCTTTATGTTCAAGTTTCTGCGCAATTTGGCGCTCGCGGTGGCGGGCTTCGTGCTCCTGGTTGTCGCCATCGCCACGGCACAAGCGGCCGGCGCGCTCGCCGTCGGCTCCTGCGGCGCCTATGGCTACGGCTTCGATTATCACCGCGAAGCCGACGCCCGGGTCGCCGCGATGAGCAAATGCACCGGCGCCGGCTGCAAAGTCGTCGGCACCGTGCGGCGCGGCTGCGCCGCGATGGCGGTCGACGCCAAAAATCCTTGCGGCTCGTTCGGCTGGGCGATCAATTCGCATCTCGGCAAGGCCGAGAACATCTCGATGCGCCGCTGCTTCGAATATGGCGGCCGCGACTGCGTGGTGCGCGCCTGGGCCTGCGACGAGAAGGGCTGACGGGCTACTTGCTGCCCGAACCGGCGGCGATCTGCGCAACGATCGGCGCCCACTTCTTTTGCTCGCTTTGAATAAACGCCGCAGTCTCGGCGGCCGACATCGCGCGGTCGTCGCGGCCGAGATCGGCGAGCCGCTTCTTGATATCCGGGTCGCTCATCGCCTTGCGCAGATCGGCGTTCAGTTTCTGGATGACGGCGTCGGGCGTTCCGGCCGGCGCAACCAGCGCCTGCCAGCCCACGGATTCGTAACCCGGCAGTGTCTCGGCAACGGTCGGAATGTTCGGCGTATTCGGCATGCGGCTTGCCGAGCCGACTGCGAGCGGCACCACATTGCCGGCTTCGACCGCGCCGGCGATGCCGGAATAGGCATCGAAGGTCAGCGCGACGCGCTTGCCCATCATGTCGTTGATCACCTGCGCGGTGCCGCCCGAATAAGGCACCATCAATAGCTTGATGCCGGCCTGCTGCTGCAGCAATTCGCCGGTCAGATGCGTCAGCCGGCCGATGCCGTTGACGCCGTAGGACAGTTCGCCGGGTTTTTGTTTGGCGAGCGCGATCAGTTCCGGCAGCGTCTTGACGTTGAGCCACGGCGCGGCGCCGATGAACATCGGCGCGCCGCCGATATAGCCGATCGGGGTGACGTCCTGCGGCACTTTGATCGGCAGATTATCCGCAGCGCCCGGCGCTGCCACGAAGGCGGAGACCGCGGCGACGCCGAGCGTATAGCCGTCGGGGGCCGCGGTTTCGGCGGTGCGCGCCGCAATGGCGCCGCCGGCGCCGGGCTGATTGATGACGACCGCCTGCTGGCCCCAGATCCGGCTCAAGCCTTCGGCGATGATGCGGGTCGGAATATCGATGGCGCTGCCCGGCGCGCCGTCGGTAACGATCCGCACCGGATGGGTCGGAAAATCCTCGGCATGGGCGGGCAGGGCGAACCCGGCCAGCATGGCGATAACAGCCAGTGAAGCCGTGATCGCCCGACGCTGTTGCGCGTGCATGGCTCGTTTCCCCCGCTATTTCCTTGCCGCCTCAACTGCCTGCATCGAGCTCGCGATGCAAGGCCGTTTCGTCGAGCGCGCCTTCCCATTTCGCCATCACGATGGTGGCGACCGTGTTGCCGAGAAGATTGGTCGGCGTCAGCCCCTGCGACATCAGGCGGTGGATGCCGAGCACCAGACCGACGCTGGCGACCGGGATGGTCGAGTCGGCGCCGAGCGTCGCCGCCAGCACGACGAAGGCCGCGCCGGCGACGCCGGCCGCGCCCTTCGAGGTCAACAGCAGGATCAGCAACAGGCCGATCTGGTGCCAGACATCGAGCGGCGTGTTGGTGGCTTGCGCCAGGAACACCGTCGCGGTCGCGAGATAGAGGCAGGTGCCGTCGAGATTGAACGAATAGCCGGTCGGCACCACCAGGCCGACCACGCTCGCCTCGCAGCCGAGCCGTTCGAGCTTGGCGATGATCCGCGGCAGCACGGTTTCGGACGATGTCGTGGCGATGCAGATCAGCAGCTCTTCCTTGATGTAGCGGATCAGCTTCAAGCAGGCTGAAGCCGCACAGCTTCGCCAGCGGCGTGAAGCCGATGATGATGAAGATCACGCAGGTCAGATAGAAACCGCCGAGCAGCTTGCCGAGCGAAGCCAGCGAGCCGACGCCGAATTTGCCGACCGTGAAGGCGATGGCGCCGAACGCGCCGAGCGGCGCCGCCCACATCACGATGCCGACGATGAAGAACACCATCTTCGCCGCCACCTCGATGATGTCGAGCATCGGTTTGCCGCGGTCGCCGAGCCACACCAGCGCGAAGCCGGACAGAATGGCGATGAACAGCACCTGGAGAATGTTGCCGTCGGTGAAGGCGCCGACGAAGGTGTTCGGGATGATGTTCATCAGGAACGGAACGGCGCCGACTTCATGCGTGAGCTTGACGTAAGGCTCGACCGCGGCGGGATTGAGCTTCGACACGTCGACATTCATGCCGGTGCCGGGCTGCAGAATATTGACGGCGAGCAGGCCCACGATCAGCGCCACCGTCGTCATCACTTCGAAATAGACCAGCGCCTTGATCGCGACCCGCCCGACCCGCGTCATGTCCGCCATATGCGCGATGCCGCTCACCACCGTGCAGAAGATGATCGGCGCGATCAGCATGCGGATCAGCTTGATGAAGGCGTCGCCCAACGGCCCCATGCGGGCGGCGGTATCCGGCGCGGCGATACCGAGCGCAATGCCGACCGCCATCGCGATCAGCACCCAGACCCAGAGCTGGGTCCACCATGGCGATGGCGTGCGCGCCGGAGTCGGCGTGGCGGTCGAGGGGGCCAATGAACTCTCCTGAACGGGCTACAAAGCCGGAGACACGCTCAATATCGCGTGCTGACCCCAACGCGCAAATACGGCCCGCTGCGTTTATCGGAATCCACCGACCAGCCGCTGCCGGCCGACCATTCGATCGCGTTCCAGCGCAGGCCGGTGAGGTGCAGGCCGAATTGGTATTGCTGGAAATCGCCGCACCAGAACGCAGCGGCTTCCGGGCCGACAAAGACGGCGTTAAAGACGCGGACACCGAGCGCGCCGCGCAGCGATCCGGTCGGGCCGATCGAAACGATAGAGCCGCTCATCGCGGCCATCAGATTGGCGGCCGGCTGATACCAGACTTCACCGCTGACTTGGCCGCCGGCGTAGAACCCGTGAAGGCGGCTGCCGGGATCGTACGGGGAGAGCCGATAATCCTGCGTGACCGGACCGGCAAACACGCCGACCGTGAGACCGCCGCGGGTGAACCGCCAGCCCGGCATCGCGGTCGCCGAAAACATATCGCCGTCGACAGTGGTCCGAAGGTCGCCGGATTTGTAGTTGTAAGCACCGCCATTGAGCAGGAGCTTGAGCGCAAAGCCGTCAGTGTTAAGTCCGCCGGGCGACCACAACGCCCCGCCATAAAGAAAATCGCCGTAGCGCCACAAGTCGGTGCCGCCGAACAAGAGAAAATGGGGCGCGTCGGCGGAGTCGGCTTTCGCCGTGCCGCCGCATGAAATAACGGCAAAGAAGCTCGTAACGGCAAATGCCGTCGCGACGATACTACGCCAAACAGACACGGACGGACCCGCAGCCGAAGGAATTCAAACAACTGTAAGATGTGGCTTGCTCTCGCGTAACGGCCGGAGCCGCGAGGCGGGCCCGTGTTACACGCAAAGATTGCATAACGCCGCGCCGCTGCCGGCATACTACGGAAATGCCCGAAGCAAAGGCCGCCGCGGCTCCGTTATCTTCCCGGCTGCCTCGCAAAGAATCCGATATGTCGGCGGCTCAGCGCGTTATAAACTCATGCAATCCCGCCGGGAATCTGCGCCATGACGATGTCGACCACCGCCCCCATGGGTTCCGCGCCAGCCGTTGCGATTTCACGGCGGCGTCTTGCCATCGGTTTCATGAATTGGGCGCATGCGCTCGATCACTTCGTCATCTTGATCTACCCGACGGTGGTCATCGAACTCGAAGCGGTCTATGGCCGTTCCTATTCATCGCTGATCGCGCTCGCCACCGCGTCGTTCGTCGCCTTCGGCTTGTTCTCGCTGCCCGCGGGCTGGCTCGGCGACCGCTGGAGCCGGCGCAAGCTGATGGTCATCTTCTATCTCGGCTGCGGCGTCTCGCTGATCGGCGCGGCTTTCGCACCGTCGCTTTACGTGCTGGCTTTTGCGCTGTTCGCGCTCGGTATATTCGCCTCGATCTATCATCCGGTCGGCACCGCGATGATCATCGAAAACGCCACCCAGCGCGGCCGCACGCTCGCCTTCAACGGCGTTTGCGGCAATCTCGGCGTATCGTTGGCTGCCGGCATTACCGCGGCGCTGACCGCGGCCTTGTCGTGGCGCGGCGCCTTTTTCGTGCCGGGCGTGATCTGTCTTGTGAGCGGCCTGGTCTATCTCTGGTTCGGGCCTGACGAGAAAGGCCAGCCAGCGGCGCGCTCGACGACGCCGGACGTCAAGCTGTCGCCGATCGTCGCCGCAACGATCTTTGGGCTGTTCATCGTGGTGGCGATCTCGGCCGGGCTGGTGTTCAACACCGTCACGATCTCGCTGCCGAAAATCCTCGATGAGCGCCTCGGCAGCGATATTCCGCTTTTGGTCGTCGGCGGTTTGACCACCGCGGTATTTCTCTGCGGCGCGGTCGCGCAAATCACCGTCGGCCGCCTGGTCGAGCATATCCGGCCGCATGTCCTGTTCGCCGCGCTGGCGGTGATGCAGTTTTGCGGCGTGGTGTGCTCGGCCTATGCCAGCGGCGTCACGCTGCTATTCGTGCTCGCTTTCACCATGGCGGCGATCTACGGCCAGATCACCATCAACGATCTGATCATTGCACGCTACACCGCCGACGCCTGGCGCTCCCGCATCTATGCAGTGCGCTATTTCCTCACCTTCATGGTCTCGGGCGTGGCGGTGTCGATGATCGCGCTGCTCTATGGCCGGGGCGGCTTCGGCCTGGTGCTCGGCGCTACCGCGCTGGTGGCGATGGGCTTTTTGGTCGCGGCGCTTTTAATCGCGGTACTCGCCAACGGCGTCGAGAAAGCTCGCGCGGTGCAGCCGGTACCTGCCGAATAAGTCGCGGCGCAGTTTTTTTCCGGGTTGAGCGTCGCACCCGTAAGCGCTTACCGCCCTGGTGGACGCGCGAATGGAGCGCGGTGAAGACGTCATGTTCCTTGTGGAAAACACCCGTCCAAAGCCTTGAGGCAATTGCGTTATTCGCAAGTATGACAGACGCTGACATCGCGCGCGAAGCAGTCCGCGCGGCGTGGGTAAGGCGTGGGGCATGTCGGCTTTGGAGCGTTTTGTGCGGGCCCGCCAGTATCGGAGCTGCGCCGCCGACTATTACGAACTGGCAGCCGGCGCCTTTAGCGTAGACGTCAGGGCGCGCTATCTGGCGATCGCGGACCACTACACCGCGCTCGCCGAGACCGAACTGCGTTCGGACCGGCTGGAAAGAAAAAAACGTCTCGAAGACATGCGCGCCGAACGGCAGAAACGCGCCGCGGCAGCCAAGTTGCAGAGCAGCGATCCAACGCCGTCGCGGGCGTCGCAGCCGATCAAGCTCCGGGTCATCCAAGGCGCCAAGCAGGCAATACGCGAGAGCAGAGCCGATCGCCGGCCCCGGTTAGCGGTTCGATCCTAGCGATACCGGCGTGGCTACCGTGGTAAGGCCACGCGTGGTGATCAGCACGGCGATAAGCGCCGCGATCTCACACAATGCGCCGACCCAGCCGAGGCTTGCCACCGAGCCGTGAATCAAGGTGAAGGAGCCGAGCAGCGCGCCCAGCGAGAAGCCGAGATACATGAAGGAGGCATTGAGCGACAGCGCGATCGGCGCCACCTTGACGCCGGCATAGCGCATGATCAGCGCCTGCTGCGCCGGATAGAAACCCCAGCCGGTCAGGCCCCAGAGCACCACCGCGGCGAGCACAGGACCGCGCGCATGCTCGATCGACAGGAAACTCGCGCAGGCCGACAGGCCGAGATAGGCGAGTATCAACAGCGAGAACGCCGGAATGAGTGCCGCGCGCGCGCCGAACCTGTCATTGATCGCGCCGCCGATGAACAGTCCGGCCACCGCCGCGGCGCCCCAGATGAAAAACACCAGGCCGACATGCGTGCCGCCGATGCCGACCACGGCGGCGAGATAGACGCCGAGATAGGGATAGACGGTGTAGGCGCCGGTGGCCCACAGCGTCGTCACCAGCAGCGCGAGCAGTACCGGCCGTTGTCCGGCGACCGCGAGGCGCTCGCGGAGGCTCGGCGCGGCAAGGCCCGCGCCGACATTGCGCGGCAAACCGACAAACAGGCCGATCAAGGCGAGGCAGGCGAGAACGCCGACGCCGATAAAGGTCATGCGCCAGCCGAACACATTGCCGATCACCGCGCCGAGCGGCACGCCGAGCGCGACTGCCGAACTGGTGCCGCCATTGACGATGGCCAAGCGCCGTGCCGCGTCGCGCCGGCGATACCAAGGCGCCGGCCAGCGCGCTGGCGCTCGGCACATAGAGCCCGGCGGCGCAGGCGAGCAGGATCCGCGCCCCCATCAATTGCCAATAATCGGTCGCCGTGCTGGCGATGAAATTGGCCAGCGCAAAGGCCGCCATCGACGACAGCAGGAGATTGCGCCGCCCGATGCCGCTGCTCAGCGCCGACAACACCGGCGAACTCAGCGCATAGGTCAGGGCGAACACCGTCACCAGCTGTCCGGCGACCGTCACGCTCACGGTCAGGTCGTCGGCGAGCCGCGGCAGCAACGGCGCGATCATGAAGCTTTCGGTGCCGGTGGCGAAGGTCCCGAGCGCGAGCCAGACCAGCGGCAGGAATTCGGCGGAGCGTGACGGTGAGGCGGGCGAGGGGGATACCATCAGTCAACTCCGAAGCATTGTTCTTGTTGGTTCGAAAGGCCGCCGCTGGCCGTATGGCGATCAAGTCAGGATCTGGCCGAAGGTGAGTTGCATGAAACGATCGAACGGCCGGCTGGTGCGTTCGACCCGGGCGCGCAGCAGCGCCCCCTCATAGGCGTCGAGCAGGAAGGCCGCGATATCGGCGGCCGCGGTTTTATTGCCGACGTCGCCGCGTTGCTGCGCCTCGCGCGATGGCGCCTTCCAGATCGCCGGTCCAGCGCCCGTAGAGATCGCGCAAACTCGAACGGATCAGGTCGCTTTGGCCGGAGAGTTCGGCGCTGAAATTGCCGAGAATGCAGCCACGCTCGAATTTGGAGTCGGCGAAAATAGCGTTCAGCCGCTCGAAATGCCGGCGCAGCCGTTGCAGTGGTGCGATCGAGGTATCGGTGAGAATCTCGCGGCGGGTCGAGCCCGCGCCATAGCGTTCGACGATTTCGGCGCCGAGCGCTTCCTTGCTGTCGAAGTGGTTATAGAACGAGCCCTTCGGCACCCCGGCCGCGGTGGTGATATCCTGCACGCCCGACGCCGTTATAGCCGCGCTCCAGCAGGCATTTCAGGCCGGCTTGGACGATCTGTTCGCGGGTGCTCGGTCTGGGCATGGTCGTTTAATATGACCGGTCATCTTAAACGTCAAGGGGTACACCGCGTGGGACCGCGCCGATGCGCGGCCCCGTGACCTCTCGAACGACGATCAGGCCGTCGGTCCCCGGGCCGCCAACGCCATGCCGATCATCGCGGTGCCGCCGAACAGCATGTTGATGCCGACCAGCAGGCCGAGCGCCCAAATCGCGGTTCCGGGGAGGCCGGCGAAAATGATGCCGGCGAGGATCAGGTCGACGATGCCGCTGGCCAGCATCCAGCCCCAGCGATGGGAGAGCTGGGCGCGGTGCTGGATCGCATACATGACGGTGGCGACGCCTTCGACAAAGAAGAAGGCGATCAGCACCAGCGTGAGCGAGACCGTGCCGCTGATCGGCCACAGGATCAAAACCACGCCGGCGAAAATGGCGATGGCCGCCGATACCAGCGCCCACCAGAAGCCGGGGGCGTTGCGCATCCAGAACGTGGTCACAAGGCCGACGCCGCCGGAGATCAGGAACAGCCAGCCGATCACCAAAGTGAAGGCGAGCGTCGCGATCGCCGGCACGATGATCGCCGCCGCGCCGAGCACGACCAGAACCACACCTTCGACCAGGAAGATCTGCCAATGGGCGTGGATGGTGTTGGCGACGGAACGCTGCAAGTCGTTATTGGCCGGTGGACTAAATGTCATGATCTGCTCCCTGAAAATGGTGCCGCTCACCGATGGGTGAGGGCGCTTGGCGCGCGATTGATGGGACTTGTTTGTTAACCGCTTCGGAACCGGTATAGGACAAGATTGTTACATAAGTGCAGGCCTTGCGTAATCGCCCACCTTGCATAACCGGTCTAGGGCGCTTATCTTGACCTTGCGACGTTGAGCTTAGGTGCTCCGTCGCGGGACGGCCACGGAATTGATGGGCGACGCCGGATGTACGCGCGCCAGTCATTCGTGGCCGTTAGCATTTTCAGCGGTATTCGCATCAAATTAGGATCGAGGCGGCCGGTACGATAAGGCCATGCCCGAAAGTCACATGCTGGCGCGCCGGCTCTGTTCAGCGGATGCCTTCCTCGCCGATCGTCTCTTCGGTCACCTTGGCGATCTGCCTGTCTTCCTCGGTCAGCCTCGTCTTCTTCCAGCCGCCTTGGGCGAACCAGCATACCGATACCACGGCGGCTGCGACATTGGCGGCCGGGAACGACCACCACAGGCCGGAGGCTTGCAGCCCGGTGTGCTGCGACAGGATGTAGGCCAGCGGAAATTGGAACACGAATTGGGAAACGATGGCGATCACCATCGCCACCAGCATATTGCCGGAGGCGCGGAACGCCGAGACGATGCAAAGCTGCACGCCGATCGCGCCCCAGGCCGGGCACATCACCCGGATGAAATCCGCGCCTTCGCCGATGACCGCGGCGTCGCCCGGCACGAAGAACGCCACCAGCGCGGGCGCGAACAGGTAAGCGATAACGCCGGCCAGCGTGAGAATGATAAAGCCCCACACCGCGCCGAGCGCCGTTATCCGCGCGGCGCGCTGAATATTCCCGGCGCCGATATTCTGGCTGACCAGGGTCGACACCGCCATCGACAGGCCCATGGCCGGAATGACGATGAATTGCAGAATGTTCGAGCCGATGCCGTAGGCCGCCAATGTGACCGTGCCGAAGGCGGTGACCAGAAACGTCATCAGCATCGGACCGAGGCCGCGTGTCGATAGTTCGATCGATCCCGGCATGCCCAACAGGAAGGCGCGCTTGATGTAGCTCGGATCGGGCCGGAAATCGGACCAGACGAGCTGGATGCCGTGGCGGCCGCGCAAAAAGATGATCATGCCGAGCAAGGCGGCAATCGCCTGCGTCACCAAAGTGGCGAGTGCCGCGCCCATGACGCCGTGGGCAGGCAGGGATTTCCAGCCAAAGATAAACAGCGGATCGAGGACGAAATTCAGGATCACCGTACCGAGCACGATGATCAGCGGCGTCTTGGTTTCGCCGACACCGCGCATCAAAGCCTGAAACATCGCGTAGAGAAAAACAAAGATGATGCCGATGAAAGAGACCCGCATGAAGCTGAGCGCGCCCTGATAGACGTCAGGCGCGACTTTCAACAGTTCGAGCAGATACGGCGCCAATATATAACCGGCCGCGCCGAGCAGCGCCGACGTCAGCGCGACCATCATCATGGTCTGCGCGGCGACATGATTGACCATGTCCTGGCGGCCGGCCCCCATATATTGCGCCGACAGCGTCGCGCCGGCGACGGCAAGGCCCGCGCCAAGCGCGATCACCAGAAACGTCACCGGGAAACTGACGGCGACGGCCGCCACCGCCGCTCCGCCCAGCCGTCCGACCCAGAAGGCATCGGTCAGCTGGTAGCCGGTCTGCAGGATGTTGCCGAGGATGATCGGAACCGCGAGCTTGAGCAGCGCGCTGCCGATCGGGCCTTCGAGAAACAGTTTCTGGCGTTGGTGGAGCGGCATCGAAGACCAATAGTTCCTGTGCTGAGGACAAGCCGGAACGCTGAAGCAGGGCGGTGTTGGATGTTAGGCGGGAAGTTGGGTGAGGACCGTCGTAGGCTCGGAACTTTTTTCACAATTTAATGCGTGGATTTTGCGGCATTTGCGCATCACAAATTGAAAATTGGCGTTTCATCGCGCTCGCTGCGCCCTGATTGCGTCGCGGTTTATTGCCGGCATTCGCTGCCGCCGCTAGCGTCGTGTCTGGGTGAACTCATCGCAGAACGCCCGATTCTGGAAATGAGCGGCGTCGCGGCGCCGCCGTGTGTTGGCGGCGCGAACTCGGCATGACATCGTCGGTAAATCGTAAACGGCCTGCGCATCGACCGCGGCGCTTGCTGGCGACAAGCTCGGTTGCGGCATTGCTCGTCGGCTGCGGCACGCCGGCTTTCGCCGCCTGCTACACCGGACCTTTCGCCGGCGGCTACACCAACAGCGGCGCCACCGCCTGCATCACGGTCAACAACACCTCGTTCACCGGCACGCTCGGCAATACCGGCACGATATCGCCGGGGCCGACCGGCATTGCCGTCGTCAATCACAGCACGATCACCGGCCAGATCACGGACTCAGGCACGATCAGCGCGTCCAGCCACGGCATTCTGATCGACAATTCGAGCGCGATCAGGGGAGGCGGGACTTTTAGCGCCGTTGCGATCACCGGGCCGACATTCGCGGGCGGCATCAGCAATGCCGGCACGATCACCGCGGGCCGCAGCGCCATCGTCATCAGCGCGCCGACATTCCTGGGAGGCATCAGCAATTCCGGCATCGTCTTCGGTTCCGTCAACGGAATTCAGATCCGCGACGGAGCCCTGTTCTCGGGCGGCATCAGCAATAGCGGGACAGTGTCCACCGGCCGAGTTCAGAGCGGTAACGCGATAGCGGTGAGCCGGATGGCGACTTTTCTCGGCGGCATCCAAAACAGCGGAATAGTCTCGGGTACCACCGGCATCGTCATTGGGAGCGTATCGACCTTTACCGGCGGCATCAGCAATTCCGGCACCATCTCGGCATTCCAAAGTAACGGCATCAGCCTCAACAGCGTCGCGCAATTCGTCGCCTCAGGCGCCGGCGGCGGCATAACCAATACCGGTTCGATCTCGGCCGCCGTTACCGGCATCAGCGTCTACAACAACATTTCGACGTTCAGCGGCGGTATCGCAAATGCCGGCACGATTTCGGCGGTGAAGCGCGGTATCGGCCTCGGCTTTGCGCCGAGCGCCAACAAATTCGGCGTCGTCTCGAACTTCAACGGCAACATTTCCAATTCCGGCACCATCACGTCGGGAGCGACCGGCATCGGCATCCTCGCTTCGACGTTTACCGGCAATGTGAGCAATAGCGGCACGATCTCCGCCGGCGGCAGGGGCATCGGGCTGGGATTCAAAGCGACGACCGGCGCGGTCTACGGGGTTTCGACCTTTACCGGCAACCTGTCGAATTCCGGAACGATCACCGCGGCGACCGGCATTTACGTCTTTGACAGCTCGATCTTTACCGGCAACATCGGCAATTCCGGCACGATTTCGGCGGCGGCAACAGGCATCGCCGTGACCGGTGTCTCTACTTTCATCGGCGGCATCACCAATTCCGGCGCGATCACCGCCGGCGCCGGCATCCAGATTATCCGAACCAGCGGGTCGAGCGTCAGCATCTCGACCTTCGCCGGCAATATCACCAACAGCGGAACCATTTCCGCTAGCGTCGGCGCCGGCATTCAAATCTCCAGCGTGGTCCAATTCGGCACCGGCAGCGCCGGCGGCATCAGCAATTCAGGCATCATCGCCGGCGTCGGCGACGGCATCAGTCTGTCGAACATCTCGGGCTTTTACGGCGGCATCGTCAATGACACGGGGGGAACGATCAGCGGCTACCGCGCCATTGAGATCGATAACGGCTCGCTGTTCGCCGGCGGCATCGATAATCGCGGGACGATCATCGGCGTGGGCAGCACCGCGATCCGTGTCAGCAGGATGTCGACGTTCCAGGGCGGCATTACGAACAGCGGGATGATCGCGGGACCCACCGGCATCTTTATTGTCAATGGCTCGACTTTTACCGGCGGCATCAGCAATTCCGGCACGATCTCGGCGGCCGGCAGCGAGGGCATCGCCGTCGTGAGTGTCGCGCAATTCGGCACCTCGAGCGCCGGCACCGGCATCACCAACACAGGCGCGATCATGGCGGGCGCCACCGCGATCCTGCTGCGCGACGTCACGCGCTTTGCCGGCGGCATCAGCAACTCAGGCGCGATCGCGGGCTCCAAGGGCATTCGGGTCGGCTGGGCCAGCACCAACGCGATCGCCGGCGTGTCGACATTTTTGGGCGGCATCACCAATTCCGGCCTGATCTCGGCGAGCAGCAACGAGGGCATTACGGTCGAGTACGTCTCGACCTTCTCAGGCGGCATCGCCAATGCCGCCGGCGGCACCATCTCGGCGGCGAGCCGCGGCATTGCCGTCAGCAACCTGACGACCTTCTCGGGCAACATCAGCAATGCCGGGAAGATCACGGCCGCGACCGGCATCTTCATCGACAGCGGCGTGGGCTTCGCTCCCGGGAGCGCCATCGTCAATACCGGCACCATCATCGGCACCACGTCGGCCATCGATGCCAGCGCGGCGACCAGCCCGGTCATCATCGACATCAATGGCGGCGCGATCTCCGGCAACATCGTCGGCGCCGGCATCGCGAGCGGCGACACGGTGAACTTCGCGCTCGGCTCCGGCAGCTTCACCTATGCCGACACGATCGCCGGGATGCAGGCGGTCAACATCAATTCCGGCACTCTGTTCGACAGCGGCTCGATCACCGCCGCCGGCGTCACGGTCAATTCCGGCGGCACGCTGGCGCCCGGCCAGCCGAACACCACCGGCACGCTCAGCATCGCCGGCAGCCTGACGTTCAATGCCGGCAGCGGCTACCAGGTCATGATCACCAATACGGGTGCCAATTCCAGCACCGGCGTAACCGGCGCCACGACCATCAACGGCGGCACCGCCGAGGTGAAGCCGTTGCAGTTCGGCCATTACAACGCCGCCACCTACACGCTCTTGACCGCGAGCGGCGGGGTCACGGTCAACACGCCGTTTGCCGGTCCGGTCTTCGTCGGGCCGTTTGCCTATTCGGGAACCGCTACGCTGACCTATCCGACCGACCAGGTCGATCTGGTTCTCGGCCCCGGCTACGTCGATTTCGCCGCGCCGCCGGGCGCCGGCCGGAACCAACAGAATGTCGTCGCCGGCATCAACAACTACATCATCAATGGCGGCACGCTGCCGACGGGTTTCGCCAATCTCGGCAATCTGTCCGGCCCGGCCTATTTGAGCGCGCTCACCCATCTCGACGGCGAGACCGCGACCGACGCCGGCAAGGGCGCCACGCAACTGATGACCGATTTCCTCAATCTGATGTTCGACATGTCGGTCGAAGGCCGCGGCGGCGGGGGAGGCGCGGGCGGCAGCGCGAGCGGCTTCACCGATGAGGAGCAGGCAAGCCTGCCGCCCGATGTCGCGCTGGCCTATGGCTCGATCCTGAAAAAGCCGCCGCCGCAAAACTTCGATCAGCGCTGGAGCGCCTGGGGCTCGGCGTTCGGCGGCACCGCGAAGACCGACGGCGATCCCATCGTCGGCTCCAACAATGTCACCGCAAGCGACTACGGCTTCGCCGCCGGCATGGATTATCACGTCACGCCGCAGACGCTGTACGGCTTCGCGCTCGCCGGCGGCGGCACCAATTGGAGCGTGGCGCAAAATCTCGGCAGCGGCAGGAGCGACGCGTTTCAGGCCGGCGTCTATGGCATCACGCATGCCGGTCCGGCCTATCTCGTCCGGCGCGCTGGCTTTTGCCAATCATTGGTTCACCACCAACCGCATCGCGCTCGGCGACGATCTCACCGCAAAATTCCAAGGCCAGAGCTACGCCGCGCGCGGCGAAGTCGGCTACCGCTACGCCGTGCCGCTCACCGGCTACATTATCGGCGTCACGCCTTATGCGGCCTTGCAGGCGCAGGACTTCCACACGCCGCGCTACAGCGAAACCGATCTCACCGGCGGTGGCCTCGGGCTGAGCTACAGCGCGATGTCGGCGACCGACACGCGCAGCGAACTCGGCGCGCGTTTCGACAATGTCACCGTGCTCGACGGCATGCCGCTGGTGCTGCGCGGCCGGGTCGCCTGGGCGCATGACTGGGTGAGCAATCCGGCGCTCGGCGCGGTGTTCGAGACGCTGCCGGGGTCGAACTTCACCGTCAACGGCGCGGCGGCGCCGGCCAATTCCGCGCTCACGACGGCGGCCGCCGAATTGCACCTCACCGCGAACTGGACGGCGACCGCAAAATTCGACGGCGAATTTGCCTCGACCTCGCAGACTTATTCCGGCACCGGGACGCTGAAATATTCGTGGTGACCATGCTGCCGCTGCTGGAATGGCGGCGCGCTTACTTGCCAACCGCGCGATCAGCGCCATGGCGCCGGCCGGCGCGCGGACTTTGCCTTCATGGATGACGTAGGCAAAGACATCTCTTGGTCCTTGGCGCGGTGCAGCTTTCCGTTTCGGCGCCGCTTCGACTTGCGGCAAATCGTCGGGCGCTTTTCCTTCCGCCCATAATTGCAGGCGCTTCCCCCAGGCCGCGATCTCCTTCGGCGCATAGGCAGTCTCGACCGTGTCCTTGCCGCGCTGCAGGCGCGCATAAACGAAGTCGCCGGTCAGATCGGCGATGTTGGGATATTTGACGTGATCGGTGAAAACGATCGGCTTCGAGAAGCGCCGCGCCAGCGCGACGAATTCCGGCGTGCAAAAGCTGTCGTTTCGAACCTCGATGACGTGGCGCAAGCGCATGGCCGTCGAATGCGTCGGGCAGCAATTCGAGAAAGCCGCCGAAATCGGCCGGGTCGAATTTCTTGGTCGGCGCGAACTGCCACAGCAGCGGCCCGAGGCGATCGCCGAGTTCGGTGATGCCGGAATTCGAAAAACCGCTTCAGCGAGTCGCCGGCCTCCTTGAGCACGCGGCGGTTGACGGCGAAGCGCGGACCCTTGAGCGAGAACACGAAGCCGTTCGGCACTTCGCTCGCCCATTTGCGAAACGTCGCCGGCGTCTGCGACCGGTAGAACGTGCCGTTGACCTCGATCGATGTCAGCCGCTCGCTCGCGTAAGCAAGCTCCTTCGCGTGCGCCAAACCTTTCGGATAAAACACGCCGCGCCACGGCTCGAACGTCCAGCCGCCGATGCCGACATAGATTTTTCCGGTTTTGCTGGGCTGATTTCAGAGTCATCCGGCTGTCACCAAGCGTTGCTAGCTTCATCAATCGTAACTGCGACGAAGCCAGTAACTGTAACGCTTCCTCGCCACAACGGCCACGGTGAGATCAGGCGACGCCGGATGAACGCGCGCCCTCACGTGGTCGTTTCCGTTTGTGGCCTCTGGCCGGCCGGTTCGCTTGTCGCAATGATGTCGGAAAGCAAAAAGGCCCGGGATCGCTCCCGGGCCTTCGCATTCCGTTTCCCCACAATCCTCTCCCGCTTGCGGGGGAGGGAAGGGTGGCGACTTGTTAGAAGTCCATCCCGCCGCCGCCGCCCGGCATCGGGGGCATCGCGTCTTTCTTCTTCGGCAGTTCGGCAACCATCGCCTCGGTGGTGATGAGCAAGCCGGCGACCGAAGACGCGCCTTGCAGCGCCTGACGCACGACCTTGGTCGGGTCGATGATGCCCTTTTTCACCATGTCGACGTATTCGCCGCCCTGGGCGTCGAAGCCGAAGCCGTAGCTGGAGTTCTCGAGGATCTTGCCGACGATGACGGAGCCGTCCTCGCCCGCATTGGTGGCGATCTGCCGGGCCGGAGCCTGCAGCGCCTTGCGCACGATCTCGACGCCGGTCTTCTGGTCGTCGTTCTGGGTGCGCACCTTCTTCAAGCGCTTCGCTGGCGCGGAGCAGCGCGACGCCGCCGCCCGGCAGCACGCCTTCCTCGACCGCGGCGCGGGTCGCATGCATCGCGTCATCGACGCGATCCTTGCGCTCCTTCACCTCGACCTCGGTGGCGCCGCCGACGCGGATCACCGCAACGCCGCCCGCGAGCTTGGCCAGCCGCTCCTGCAGCTTCTCACGGTCGTAGTCCGAGGTGGTCTCCTCGATCTGCGCCTTGATCTGCGTGATGCGGTCTTCGATGTCTTTCTTCTTGCCGGCGCCGTTGACGATCGTGGTGTTTTCCTTGTCGATCGTCACCTTCTTGGCGCGGCCGAGCATCGCGAGCGTCACATTCTCGAGCTTGATGCCGAGGTCTTCCGAGATCGCCTGGCCGCCGGTCAGGACAGCGATGTCCTGCAGCATGGCCTTGCGGCGATCGCCGAAGCCCGGCGCCTTCACCGCCGCGACCTTGAGGCCGCCGCGGAGCTTGTTGACGACGAGGGTGGCGAGCGCTTCGCCTTCGACGTCTTCGGCGACGATCAGAAGCGGCTTGCCGGTCTGCACCACGGCTTCGAGCAGCGGCAGCAGCTCGTTGAGCGCCGAGAGCTTCTTCTCGTTGATGAGGATGTAGGGGTCTTCCATCTCAACGCGCATCTTGTCGGCGTTGGTGATGAAGTAGGGCGAGATATAGCCGCGGTCGAACTGCATGCCTTCGACGACGTCGAGTTCGGTCTCGAGGCTCTTGGCCTCTTCCACCGTGATGACGCCTTCGTTGCCGACCTTTTCCATCGCCTTGGCGAGGTAGTCGCCGATTTCCTTGTCGCCGTTGGCGGAGATGGTGCCGACCTGGGCGATTTCGGCGTTCGAGGTGACCTTCTTCGAGTTCTTCTTCAGTTCCTCGACCACGGCCTCGACCGCGAGGTCGATGCCGCGCTTGAGGTCCATCGGGTTCATGCCGGCGGCAACCGCCTTGGAGCCTTCCCGCACGATGGCGGCGGCGAGCACGGTCGCGGTGGTGGTGCCGTCACCGGCGATGTCGGAGGTCTTCGACGCGACCTCGCGCACCATCTGCGCGCCCATGTTCTCGAACTTGTCTTCGAGCTCGATTTCCTTGGCGACGGTGACGCCGTCCTTGGTGATGCGGGGAGCGCCGAACGACTTGTCGATGCACGACGTTGCGGCCCTTCGGGCCGAGCGTGACTTTCACCGCATTGGCGAGAATGTCGACGCCGCGCAACATCTTGTCGCGCGCATCGACGGAGAATTTGACTTCTTTGGCAGCCATTGGAATTGATCTCCGATTGATGGGATTGTTGGCTTACGCGGCCTTCTCAGGCGGCTTTCTTTCTTGCGATCTGGTCTTCGAGCACGCCCATGATGTCGGACTCCTTCATGATCAGGAGATCCTGGCCGTCGATCTTGACCTCGGTGCCGGACCACTTGCCGAACAGCACGCGCTCGCCGACCTTGATGTCGATCGGGATGAGCTTGCCGGCTTCGTCGCGGCCACCCGGGCCGACGGCGACGACTTCGCCCTGCGAGGGCTTTTCCTTGGCGGTGTCCGGAATGATGATGCCGCCGGATGATTTCTCCTCGGCGTCGATGCGCTTGACGACGACGCGGTCGTGAAGCGGACGAAACTTCATGGTGTCCTCCTAAGTTATTGAAAACGCGGATGTGTTCGTGTGAGCGGCGCCCGCGGGTGCCCCCTGGTCGACCGCCTGAGGCGCGACATAGGAGCGCGTGTTTTTGCCCGCAAGAGGCGTGCGAAAATTTTCTAGCACTCCTCGACGGGGACTGCCAACAAATTCGCTGCGCGGTTAATTGAGCCGCCGGTTCCATGGCGCTGCGGAAAATATTCTCAGGCCGGACCAGGCAACGGGAACCGATAAGTTCCGTTATTCCCATGAACGTGCCGTCAACGGCTGTTAGCAGACTCTATCGGATGCTGCTAGTGCCTTGAAAATACACAACTTCTTCATTTTTGAGGCTTGCAATGGGTAAGCGAGTCTCGAAAAATTCCCGTGCTGGGATTTGGAGGGCATTATGGGTTCGAAGGACTTTCGCAAACAGCTCGAAGGCTACGGACTGACCACCGCCAACATCTTGTACCGGCGTCCCGACCATCCTTGGCTATTACAAACTTATGTCTGGCAGGACTATGACCTCTGCCCGAACTTCCCGGGGCTGAATAAATTCCTCAATTTCTGGCTGGAAAAGCTCGAGGGACCGCTGCATTCGGTCACCGTGGCGCATGCCAAGCTGATCAAGCCCGCCGAAATCCGCGCCATCGATGGCGAATTCCGGCTGAACTGAGCCTTTCGGACCAATCGGCCGGCGGGCCTGGCGCCGCGGCGCCGGCCTGCCGGCCGCGGCCTTCACACTTATGTTGCCGGCGAATTGCCGGTCACGAGGCCGGCCGGCTCGTGGCTCAGCCAGCGATAGACCACGCCGCCCAAAATTCCGCCGATCAGCGGCGCCACCCAGAACAGCCAGAGTTGCGACAGCGCCGCGGCGCCGGCGAACAGCGCGGGACCGGTGCTGCGGGCCGGATTGACCGAGGTGTTGGTGACCGGAATGCTGACCAGATGGATCAGCGTCAGCGCGAGCCCGATCGCCAGCGGCGCAAAGCCCGCCGGCGCCTTGCCGTGGGTCGCGCCCATGATGACGAAGAGAAACATCATGGTCATCACCACCTCGGTGATGAAGGCCGACATCAGATCGTAATGTCCCGGCGAGTGATCGCCATAGCCGTTCGATGCAAAACCCTTCGCCAGATCGAAACCGGGTGCGCCGCTCGCGATCACATAGAGCAGCGCGGCGGCCGCTACCGCGCCGGCGACTTGCGCGACGATATAAGGAATGACCTGGTTCACCGGAAACCGTCCGCCGGCGGTGAGGCCGACGGTGACGGCCGGATTGAGATGGCATCCGGAGATATGTCCGATCGCGTAGGCCATCGTCACCACGGTGAGACCGAACGCCAACGAGACGCCAAGGAGACCGATCCCGACTTGCGGAAAGCCCGCGGCGATCACCGCGCTGCCGCAGCCGCCGAATGTCAGCCAGAACGTGCCGATCGCCTCGGCCACATAAGACTTAGGATTCATCCCGGTGTTTCCTCTGTCGTTGCGGACATCCCTTCACGGCACTGCGCCGCCCATGCCCGCTTGCAGGTTGAATTCAGCATGCCGCCGCCAATTCTGACACTTCCGCCGCTGCAGCACAGCCGCGCCGACAACGACGGCTTCCCGGAATACCGCCGCCGGCGGAGTTACCCACAGCCATTGGCTGATCCGGGCGAGCGTCTATAGTCGGCGCATGGGTGAACTGGCGGGCCGGACTTATTACCGGGGCGAGAGCGGCTACGAAGCGGCGCGGTCGGCTTCGGTCAAGAACGGCCGCAAGCCCGATCGCTTTCCCGACGTCATCGTGCAGGCCGCGAGCGACGCCGATGTCATCGCCGCGGTGCGGCTCGCCAAGCGCAACGGATTGAAGATCGGCGTGCGCTCCGGCGGCCACAGCTGGGCCGGCGCGTTCCTGCGCGACGGCGGCATGCTGATCGATCTGTCGGCGATGAATTCCTTCACCGTCGACCGCGACGCGCGCACCGCGGAAATCCAGCCCGGCCTGATCGGCACCGAGCTGAATCGCGCGCTGCGCAAGCAGGATCTGTTCTTTCCCACCGGCCACTGCATGAATGTCGGGCTCGGCGGCTTTCTGCTGCAGGGCGGCTTCGGCTGGAATTCGCGGCTTTGGGGCCCGGCCTGCGTCTCGGTCCGCGCCATCGACGTCGTCACCGCCGACGGCGAGCTGTGGCATGCCGACGACAAGCGCAGCGCCGATCTGTTATGGGCGGCGCGCGGCGCCGGGCCGGGCTTCTTCGGCGTGGTGACGCGGTTTTATCTCAACGTGTTTCCGCGGCCGAAAGTTTTCCTCAAAAGCGACTACGTCTATCCGATCGAAGCCTATGACGACGTGCTGCGCTTCGTCCACGCATCGCAGCCGAAACTGTCGCGCACCATGGAGTGCCTGGTGTTCACCCGCCGCGATATTCTTGGCCATCCAGGCCCCGGCGCATTGTTGACCGCGCCGGTGATCGCCGACTCGAAAGATGAGGCGATCGAAGCGCTCGCCATCCTGGAACAATGCCCGGCACGCTCCAAAGCAGTGCTGACCAATATCAACGCCGCAACCGAACTCGATACGCTGCTGCAGGAGGGCGAGGATCTGCTCTATCCGCCGGGCGCCCGCTACGCCGCCGACAATATGTGGACCTCGGCGCCGGTCGAGGCGCTGCTGCCCGGCATGCGCGACATCGCCGCCTCGCTGCCGGCGGCGCCGTCGCACATGATGTGGATGCTGTGGGGCCCGACCGAGCCGCGGCCCGACATGGCGTTCTCGATGGAGGACAATCTCTACATCGCGCTTTATTCGGTGTGGCAGGACAAAGCCGATGACGAAAAGCATCAGGCCTGGGTCACCGACCACATGAAGAAGCTCGAGCCGCTGGCGAGCGGCATTCAACTGGCCGACGAAAACCTCGGCGCGCGGCCGTTCAAATTCATCGCCGACAAGAACATGGCGCGGCTCGAAACGCTGCGCGCCAAATACGATCCGGGCGGGTTGTTTCACAGCTACATGGCGGTGCCCGCGCCGTAGCTGGTGCGATCGTTCTCCGGACGGGGTGCAGCGCGATAGCGGTGCGCCGCAGATCCGGGGTCTTCACAAGCGCGGCGTAAGAATTCTGAGTTTGCGACGATCCCGGCTCTGCAGCGCATCGTTCCGCTTCGCTTCATGCGGCACTGCGCCCGGGAAACGGTCGTGGCTTGGCTACGCTTACGGCAAGCCCAAAAACCGGATCAGCGCGTAGCTCATCAGCCCGAGCACCAGGAGCGAGGCCGTCACCGCCAGCGTCACGCGGACGCCGGTGCGGGCGACCACGCGGATATCGACGCCCAAGCCGAGCGCCGCCATCGCGACCGTCGTCAGGATCGCGGCGGTGCGGGTGACGTGCGGCACCAAGGCTTGCGGGAACAAGCCGAGCGAGCGCGTCAGCATCAGCAACAGAAAACCGACGATGAACCACGGCACCAATTCATGCAGCGCCGGCCGCGCGCGATTGGATTTGTTGTGCGCCGGACGCAAGCCGCCGGCCAGCAGCGAGATCGCCAGCACCACCGGGCCGAGCATCAAGACCCGCACCAGCTTGATCACGGTGCCGACCTGGTTGCTCAGCGCACCGATCGGCAATGTTGCCGCCAGCACCTGCGGCACGGCGTAAACCGTCAAGCCGGCCAGCACGCCATATTGCGTCAGCGACAGATGCAGCACCGGCACCAGCAGCGGCAGCGTCAGCACCACGATGACGCCGAGCACGGCGGTGAACGAGATCGACGAGGCGATATCGTCGCCGTCGGCGCCGATTACCGGCGCCACCGCCGCGATCGCCGAATTGCCGCAGATCGAATTGCCGCAGGCGACCAGGATCGCCATGCGCTGCGGCAGGCCGAAGGCGCGGCAGATCGTAAAGCTCACCCCGATCGCGACCGAGACGATGGCGGCGATGCCGAAGATCAGCGCCGGCCCGAGCGCGACGATGGTGGTGAAGCTCACCGAGGCGCCGAGCATGACGATGGCGACTTCCAGCACGAATTTGGCGCAAAAGCCGATGCCCGGAGTCCACAGCGGCTTGGGCTTCCACGCCGTGCGCACCGCAACCCCGAGCAGGATCGCCAGCACCAGCGCCTCGAGATACGGCTGGCCGGTGAAATGGACTTCGATCACCTGCAGCAGCATCGCGGCCACGGTGATGGCGATGCACACCGCAATGCCAGGGAGGAGGGCGCGCAGATAGGCGAGGGACTTCATCGCGGGATATTACGCTTGCTCGGCGGCATTGCCAAAGCGACGCGTGCGGTGGCCGCGTTTCCCGGACGCGGTGCAGCGCGATAGCGTTGCACCGCAGATCCGGGGTCTTCACAAGCTCGGCGCACGGCCGTCGCGCGTGCGACGATCCCGGGTCTGCAGCGCATCATTCCGCTGCGCTCCATGCTGCGCTGCGCCCGGGAAACCGATAAGGGAAACGACCGAGCGAGCCGAAATGGCGAAGCCGCGCATCGCGTAGAGCATAATCAGCCGCCGCCGGGCGATGCGCCGGCGTTCGCGCCGCGCGGCACGATCGGCGCAAAGATGATGTCGGGATTGGAGCCGACCCGGTCGACTTCGCGATATCCCATCTCTTCCAGGAGGCTCCGGCTTTCCGGGACGTCGCCTTCTACCGCGATAACCGGCCGGTGCTGCGCGATGGTCTGCCGGGCGCCGCGCAGGATCGCCGGCTCGTAGCCTTCGACGTCGAGCTGGATGGCGTCGACGGCCGCGAAGGCGAAACTGTCCAGCGCCAGAACCGGGATATGCGGGCGGGTCGTCGTGTCCTCGCTGCATTTGTGCAGCCCGGCATTGAAGGGCGGCCCTTCCACGATCGAACACAATCCGGCTTTTTCACCCAGCGCCGCGTTGAGCTTGATGATGCGCGGCATCGGGCAATTGAGCGTCAGGCAATGGAAATTAAGCGGCGCCGGCTCGAAGGTATAAACCAGTTCGAAACTGTCGGCCCACAGCCGCGGATACATGCCGAGGCAGCCGCCGGCGCAGATCATGGTGGATCGCGCCGCGACATGCGCCAGAATTTTATCGCGCAGCGCCGGAAACTCCTGCTTCGGCTGTTCCCACGCCCAGTAATCGGCTTTGATCCAGACCCAGGGTCCGACGCCGCAGACCTTTTCAGTGCGCAGCTCCAGCAGCTGGCCCGCCTGGCTCATGATGTTATCCCGCCTGTGACGCCGACGGGTCCCTATACGCTTCCGCTCTCCGACAATCCATCGCGGGGGTCGGGCGTCCTAACTCAGCACCCCGACGATCGCGCCCAACAGACACGTCGTCAGCGTGCCCGAGACGATCGACTTCAAGCCGAGCGACACCACTTCGCCGCGCTTCGCCGGACACATCGTCGAGAGACCCGCGATCATGATGCCGAGCGAGCCGAAATTGGCGAAGCCGCACATCGCGTAGAGCATGATCAAGCCGCGAGCGCGGATCGAGCGCGTCCGGCGGCAGCGCCGCAAGCTGCAGATAGGCGACGAGCTCGTTCAGGATGGTCTTGATGCCCATCAGCCCGCCGGCGGTGACGGCTTGCGACCACGGAATGCCCATCAGCCAGCACACCGGCGCCATGATCCAGCCGAGCGCGCGCTGCAGGGTCAGCGGCGCGCCGAGCAGGTCCGGCAGCAGCCCGAGGATTGCATTGGCGAGATGCACCAGCGCGATGAACACGATCAGCATGGCGACGATGTTGAGCAGCAATTCGAGGCCGGCGCCGGTGCCTTTGACGATGGCGTCCATGGTCGAGTCGAAGGCCTGCTCGATTTCACCGAATTCGCCGCCGGTGTGCTTCGCCTCCGGGTCAGGCACCATCAACAGGCTGATGATGATCGCCGCCGGCGCGCCGAGCACCGAGCAAACCACGATGTGGCCGGCGGCATCGGGGATCGCGTTCGCCAGGATGGTCGCATAGAGCACGAAGACGGTGCCGGCGATGCCGGCCATGCCGCCGGTCATGACGATGAACATTTCACTGCGCGACAGCCGCGCGAGATAGGGCCGGATGAACAGCGGCGCCTCGACCTGGCCGACAAAAATATTGGCCGCCGTCGACAATCCGGCCGCGCCGCCGACATCGAGCGTCTTTTCCAGCGCCCAGGAAAAACCGCGCACCACCGGCGGCATGATGCCCCAGTAGAACAGCAGCGACGACAGCACGCTCATCACCAGCACCACCGGCAGCGCCTGAAACGCCAGGATGAAATCCGAGCCCGGTGTTTTCGGATCGAACGGCAGCGCGCCGCCGCCGACATAGCCGAACACGAACGAGGTGCCGGCCCGCGTCGCCGACGCGATCGCATCGACCGCGCGATTGATCCATTCGAACGCCACTTCGGTCTGCGGCACCTTGAGCATCAACAGCGCTAGCCCGAAGGTGACGGCCAGCCCGACCAGCACCGGCCGCCACGGCACCGCGCTCCGGTTCTCGCTCACCAGCCACGCGATGGCGAGAATGGCGACCACGCCAAGCGCGGATTGCAGATGCAGCATGGCTGGACGGTGCCCCGATTCCCCGGCGGGGCGACTATAACCTCATCCGCTGGTCCCCGCGAAAGCGGAGGAGCGGGCTGTCCGAAGAAACTGGATTCCGCGTACGCGGGAATGAGCGGCGTGCCGCCGCTTGCTCGTTGCCTTACGTGTAAACCCGGCAAACACCGCAGGCACATCGGTTATACCGCCGCTTGCCGTTCCAAACCCGCCGTCCCATGTACGGCGTCTATGTCGGGATCATCATTTTGGGAGTGCCACGTGTCGCTGTTGTATTCGAAGACCACTTTGGGGCCGCTTGAGCTGCAAAACCATCTGGTGATGTGCCCGCTGACGCGCAGCCGCGCCACCGGCAATGTGCCGAACGAATTGATGGTGCAGTATTACGCCCAGCGCGCCACCGCCGGCATGATCGTCTCCGAAGGCACTTCGCCGTCGCCGAACGGCCTGGGCTATGCCCGCATTCCCGGAATCTTTTCCGCCGAGCAGGTGGCCGGCTGGAAGAAAGTCACCGACGCGGTGCACGCCCGCGGCGCGAAAATGTTTATGCAGCTGATGCATACCGGCCGCGTCACCCATCCGCTGAACCTGCCGGCCGGCGCCAAGGTGGTCGGCCCGTCGGCGGTCGCCGCCAAGGGCGACATGTTCACCGACGCCGAAGGCATGAAGCCGATGCCGGTGCCGCATGCCATGACCGAAGCCGAGGTCAAGGCGGCGATCGGCGAATACGCGCAAGCCGCCAAGAACGCGGTCGCGGCCGGTTTCGACGGCATCGAGCTGCACGGCGCCAACGGCTATCTGATCGAGCAATTCATCCGGCCGAATTCCAACGTCCGCACCGACGGCTACGGCGGCAGCATCGAGAACCGCGCCCGCTTCGCGCTCGAAGCGGCGGCCGCGGCGATCGCCGCCATCGGCAAGGACAAGGTCGGCATCCGGCTGTCGCCCTATGGCGTGTTCAACGACATGCCGCTCTATCCGGAGATGGAATCCGATTACACCTATCTCGCGCACAAGCTCAACGACTTGGGCCTGGTTTACGTCCACCTGGTCGATCACTCGTCGATGGGCGCGCCGAAAGTGTCGGACTCGATCAAGGCCACGTTCCGCAGCGCGTTCAAGCGGTCGCTGATTCTGTCCGGCGGCTACGACGCGGCGCGCGCCGAGGCCGATCTCGAAGCCGGCAAATGCGATCTGATCGCGGTCGGCAAGCCGTTCCTCGCCAATCCGGATCTGGTGCAACGCTGGAAAACCGGCGCCGCCGTCAACCCGCCCGATATGAGCACGTTCTACACGCCGGGCCCGAAGGGCTACACCGACTACCCGGCGCTCGCCGGCTGATCGCGCCACTGCTCGTCCCCGCGAAAGCGGGGGACCCAGCCGTAGCCCGGATTACGCGAAGCGAAATCCGGGAGACCGATGACGCGGCTTAGGCCGCGTCATTTTTTTTACTTCCCACTCTCCTCGCCAGCGCATCCCGGCGCAAACGCCGTCCGCCATCCGCTTTCCATTCTGAACGCCCGTTGCCGAAATTGCCCAAATCCGCCGCGTCTCGGCTCTAATTCCGCCGCTGCGGCCGCCTCTAATGAAACGGTCGTTTGAAATCGTTTCAGGGAAGGCCAACAACATGCGCAATCTGGTGAAACTGTCAGTGACCGCCGGCGCACTCGCGCTCGGCGCGCTCGCGCCATTGTCCGCCGCCAAGGCTGCCGATATGGCACCCGAATATCAGCCCCCGCCGCAGGCGCAATATGCCCCGCCACCGGCTTACTACGCCCCGCCGCCGGCCTATTACCCGCCGCCGCCGGTCGCCTATTACAGCTACGACGTGCCGGCCTATTACGCGCAGCCCTACTATTATGGCCGCTATTGGCGCGGCTACGGCCCGCGCTTCGCCTACGGCTATGGCCGCGGCTACGGTTATGGCTACGGCCACGGCGGCCACTGGCACCGCTGAAGCAAAGTAGCCCGGATTACGCGAAGCGAAATCCGGGAGAAAAACGCCTCGGCTAGGCCGCACTTATACATACAAACAGGCGCACCGGGCGGGCGCCTGTTTGCTTACCCAAACACCGGCCCGTATTCATTTTCCGCGCAGCCGACAAGGTATAATCTCCCCGCGGCTGTCTACTCGCATGTGCACGCGGGAGAGCGCCGCGCCGCGGTCCCGAACGAGAATTGTTTCTTCATTGGCTTGCTAAAAACCCACGCAGTTTCTGCCCGACCTTCCGCGCGCTCCCTTTATCGAGCCGTCCGACGCGGCGGTCGATGCGGTTAGGTTCTATGCAAGCGATCTTGGCCGGCCGTACTACCGATGGCGCCGGCAAGCCGGCGCGATCGAGATCGGCGATCGGGAGGTCGCTCGACCACGGCTCGTTGTCGGCGCTGGTGATCATGGCGACCCACACAAGTCCGTGGCCGGCAAGCTTGCGATTGGAAATAACCAGGGCAGGGCGGCGCTTCTCAGCAAGGCGGTCGGCATAGGGAAATGGCACGACGACGATATCGAAAGGGTCGAAACGCGGGATTTCAGAGGCGGCCATACGCCTTCTCGTCGGCCTCGCTCGACCATTCGGAGAAGGTCGCGAACGGATCGTCGGCCTCGTTCGCCGGCGCTTTGTCGAGCAGCACGCCTTCGGCGGTTACTCTATAGCGCAGCGTATCGCCAGGTTTCAAAGCTAGTTGTTCGCGCACTTCTCGCGGAATCACGGTCTGACTTTTGACTGACACTTTCGAGAAGGCGGCGGGGATGCGCGTTTGACGGTTCATGGCGGCAATATGCCTTACCGACTTACGTCTTACAATAGTCTGGTCCGCAGGAGTGAATACGACCGGCTCACCGCGTCCCCGATCCCGAGCCATAAACCGACGACCCCACGCCCGGCGTGCTCGGCGATACCGGCGCTTCGGGGGATTGGGTCATGGTGTTGGGGTTCGATGAATTGAAGGTCGGGCCCGGCTGCGCCGGCACGCTGACCGCGGGCGGCGGGGAGGAGGCTGCCGGTGACGCGGCAGACGAGCCCGCGGCGTGGCCGCCGGTTTGGGCTTGCGCTGCGGCCAGACACAAGAAGCCGATCGCGGCGACGGCGATCAGACCCATCGCTGTTTCCGAGATGATGCGGGCGGCATAACCGCCGGATTTACGGGCTGTTGTCATGAACGTCCTCCACGGCCGAACAACCCGGCACTGTCGGCCCGGTTCCGCATCGGCACGACCCAATGACGTAACTTTTTTTAGGACGATATCTTGACGACAGGTATCGGTTATAGTTACCTGGGGCGCAATGCTCGCTCAATACGGACGCCACTCTGGAGGGGACTCCCGGGCGGCGGGGCGAGTGCGGTGCCCGCGGATGGGGCGATCCACCCTGTTCCCGGGCGGCTTGGGCATCGTGTCTCCCGGCATTACGACCGGGGCGGGAGGTGCTCCCTGGACTGGGACAGGCGATGGCGGGTAACGCCCGCTGGCATTGTCGCCAACGCAGGATCGGTTGTCGTGCGTCAGACCACGTCCCAGGAAACCTGGCCTGACGCTGAGCCTTAGGGACGACGACTCCCTTTGGTGAGAGCCGTGGTGGGACGCCGACAGACGAGCCGCCCCGCTGGGCGGCGCCGCGCCCGTAAGGTGCGGCGGTGGTGCCCGCGTCTGTCGGCGTCCTGCTTCCTATTTTTTATTTGTCGTTGGAATTGGAAATGGCGGAGACGGCGTAAGCCATTGAGAAACCGGGGCCCCACCCCTTGGGCTTTCTCGCAAGCTTCCCGGTCTTCGTTCTTCACGTGACGGGGTTGGCATCACTCGGGCGCGAAGGGGCGCCGCGGGAACAATGGCGCTCGCTTCTCCCGCCCCGCGATAGCGGGGAGGGGGACCGCGCGATTGCGCGGTGGGAGGGGCATCTGAGTCTGAGCTTCGTTGCCGTAAGAAATGCAACGCACGTGAAGTTTGTTATTGTTCTTCGGTGTTTGACTCGCGTTACCACCCGCGCCCCTTCCACCATCCTTCGCGCTGCGCGCTACGGATGGTCCCCCTTCCCCGCCAGCGCGGGGCAGGACAGATGGAGTCATCATGCGCATCCGTTTCGATTTCGGTTCGCTCACGCTTGACGCCGAATTGCTCGACACGCCGACCGCGAAGGCGATCGGCAAGGCGCTGCCGTTTGACGGCGAGGCGTTGACCTGGGGCGAGGAGGTCTACTTCGAGGTTCCGGTCAAAGTAGCGCGGGAGGCCGACGCCCGTGCCGTGGTGACGCCCGGCGAAATCGCTTATTGGCCGGACGGCCACGCCATCGCGCTGGGCTTCGGCCGCACGCCGATTTCGACAGCGGGCGAAACGCGGCTCGCCAGCCCCTGCAATATCTGGGCGAAGGCGCTGGGCGACGTGAAGACGCTGGCGCGGGTGAAAGCCGGCGCCAGGATCAAAGTCACGGCTTTGGATTAGGCGGCGGTGGCGTGGTCGCCGGCGCGGCGCTGCGCGAAGAACACGGTCAGATCCCAGGCGTTGCGGATGTTGACCAGGAGCAGAAGGAGGAGGCCGCCGGCGAGGAGCGGCGGGCCGATCGCCGCATGGTGCCAAATGAACAATGCTGCCGCCAGCGTGAGGGCGTAGCCGACCGGCGGGCAGGCGCCGTAGCCGATGTGATCTTCGATGTCGGGCAGCGTTCGGCCGCGGCCGAGCACGTGGATCAGGATGACAAGCGAATAGATCAGCGCACCGGCGGCGCTGATGCCGATGAGGATGGCGAGCGAACTGTCGGTTTCGATCGGGATCAGCGCGATCAGGCTGACGAACAGGACGAAGGTGTAGTGAAACACCACCGGCGTGGTGAAGATGCGGGTCGGGCTGTTGCGGTCGGTGGAGAGAAAGCCGGCGCCGATCGAGGCCGCGACGAACAGCAGCGCCACCAGGGCGGCCGCCGCGGTGCCGAGCAGTCCGTAAAATTCGTGCCAGGGCTCGAGCATAGGATGATCTTATCAGTAAAGCCTCGTCACCCTGAGGCGGCCGCGAAGCGGCCCTTGAAGGGTGCGTGCCGTAGCAAGGGGGCCGTCGATCCTTCGAGGCTTGCTTCGCTCGCACCTCAGGATGACGGATCGAACGCCGGGACTAGCAAACATATTTTACCCTCGCCCGACAAACGGCATCAAATTGGCCATCACGGTCATGAACAGCACATTGGTATCGAGCGGCAGGCCGGCCATGTAGACCACGGCGCGGCCGACATCGTCGGCGGCCATGCGGGCTTCGATCTTCTTGCTGCCGTCGGGCTGCAGCACGCCTTCGCCCTGCACCATGCGGTCGGTCAGCGGGGTGGCGGCATTGCCGATGTCGATCTGGCCGCAGCAGATGTCGGTGCCGCGGCAGTCGAGCGCGGTCTGTTTGGTCAGTCCGGTGACGGCGTGTTTGGTCGCGGTATAGGCGGCGGCGCCCGGCCGCGGCGTATGCGCCGAGATCGAGCCGTTATTGATGATGCGGCCGCCGCGCGGGTTTTGCGCCTTCATGATCTTGATCGCTTCCTGGGTGCACAGGAACACGCCGGTGAAATTGGTGGCGACCACGGCCTGCCATTTGTCGAGCGGGATTTCCTCGATCGGCATCGCCGGCGCGCCGATGCCGGCATTGTTGAACAACAGATCGAGCCGGCCGTAGGTCTGCTTGGTCTTCTCGAACAGCGCTTTGATCGCAGCCGGATCGGCGATGTCGGTCGGCACCGTGAGCGCTTCGCCCGGCGTCTGCGCGCCTTCGGTGGCGACCGCTTCGAGCATGTCCTTCCGCCGGCCGGCGAGCACGACGGCGTAGCCTTCTTTCATCAGAGCGAGCGTCACCGCGCGCCCGACGCCGGTGCCGGCCCCCGTCACCACAGCCACTTTCCGCGCGCTCATGTTTGCCTCCCCGATTGTCATTCCGGAAGCCGCGTTAGCGGCTATGCGGAATCCATAACCACGGATCGCGGGATGACGGAAGGGCCGAGCCGTTTGGAGATAGTTTTGGAGGACAGGGGCTATGGATTCCGGGTTCCGCGTTTCACGCGGCGCCGGAATCACGGGCGAGGCTCGTCAACTCGCCAGCGCGACTTCGCGGTCCGGGCTCGACAGGCTGTGGTCGTCGGGCGCGGAGAGCCGGAGATTAAGTGCAGAGGCGGTGCCCGGGCGGCCGAAACGGTAGCCCTGCATCGAATGCACGCCGGCGGCGCGCAGGAACAGATGCTGCTCGGCGGTCTCGACGCCTTCGGCGGTGACCTTCATGCCGAGCCCGCGGCCGAGGCTGACCACGGCGTGGACGATGGCCGCCGCATCGGGCGCCTTCTCGATCGAGCGCACGAAGCTCGAGTCGATCTTGAGCTTGTCGAACGGGAAGCGGCGCAGATAGAGCAGGCTGGAATAGCCGGTGCCGAAATCGTCGAGCGCGAACCGCACGCCGATGGCTTTGAGGCGGAGCATCGACAGTTCGGCGGTTTCGATGTTGCCGAGCAGCGTGCTCTCGGTGAGTTCGAGCTCGAGCCGGTTGGCGTCGAAATCGGTCTCGGTGAGGATGCGCTCGACCAGTTCGACGAAGTCGGAGCGGCGGAATTGCAGCGGCGAGACGTTGACGGCGACCGTCAGTCCCGGCCAGTCGCGGCCGTCGAGGCAGGCGCGCCGCAGCATCCACTCGCCGAGCTCGATGATCAGGCCGGAATGTTCGGCGATCGGAATGAAGCGCGACCGGCGGGATTTCGCCGTGGGTCGGGTGGGTCCAGCGCGCCAGCGCCTCGACGCCGACCACGGTGTCGCCCGCAGGCGTTGACGATCGGCTGATAGGCGGCGCGCAGGCCGTCGTTCTTGATCGCCTGCAGCAGATCGCCTTCCAGCAATTTGCGGTTCGACAGATCGGCATCCATCGCCGCGTCGTAGATGCAGGCGCGGTTGCGGCCTTCGTTCTTGGCGCGGTAGAGCGCCATGTCGGCGTAGCGCAGAATGTCGGCGGCATCGCCGGCGCGGCGGTCGATCACGGCGATGCCGATCGAGGCGCCGATGATGATGCTGTGGCCGCTGATGGCGTAGGGCGCGCAGACCGCGGCGATGATGCGGCCGGCGATGGCCTGCAGCGAATAGGAGTCGGATGCGCAATCGGTGATGATGGCGAATTCGTCGCCGCCCAGCCGCGCCACCAGATCCTCGCTCGCGCATGATGCGGCTCAGGCGCTGGGTGACGTTGAGGATCAGCGCGTCGCCGATGTGGTGGCCGAGCGTGTCGTTGACGTCCTTGAAGTGATCGAGATCGATATAGAACACCGCCGCGGTCAGGCCGCCGGCGCGGACGTCGCGGATCGCCTGTTCGAGCCGCTCGCCGAAATAGATGCGGTTGGGCAGGCCGCTGACCGGATCGTGCAGCGCGAGGTGGCGCAATTTCCGCTCGCCGTCGGCGAGCGCCGCATTGGTGCGCCGGACCACGCGCGCGATCAGAACAACAAGCAGCGCGTAAGGCCGAGCAAGCGCAACGGCGATGAACGGCAGCACGCTCTCGACGATGCCGCCGGCCGGCAGCATCGGCCGGAAAGCGACGCGGGCGATGGCTCCGCCCTGGGCGTCGGTGAGCGCGGCGACGCGCTCGTCGGCGGCCGGCGCGCCGTCGCGCGAGTTCGCGCAGGCCGTCGAGTCTGCAGCCGCTTCGGCGATCTTGGCGAGCAGCCGCTCGTTGATGAATTTCACGCCGAGAACGATCGGCGCGCCTTCATTGCCGCGGGCGAGGTCGCTGTCGGAACCGATTGCGATCGCGACCATGATGGCGGGATTGTTGCGAAAGCGCTGGATCAGCGCAGCGCTGCGGCCCGGCGCGGCCGGGAGCTGGGCCGGATTGACCGCGACGGCGTTGCCGGGCATCGCGGCGAGCCGTCCGCGCAACAGATCGATCAGCGGCGCGAATTCGGAACGCAGATCGGAGACGCCGCCGGTGACGTCGGCGGTGAGATGGCTGTATTTGATCGCGTCGTCGGCGCCGGCGACCGCGACCACATTGTAATTGAAATCGGCGAGGGCTTTGCCGATGCGGCGATCGACCCAGGCGGCGTCGTAATTGTCGCGGATATTGGCGGTGGCTTGCGGAGCTGGCGATGACGCTTTCGACCAGATGCAAGGCGCGCTGGCCGCGATCGACGATGGCCTGATTGATCAGTTGCTGTTCGGCGGCGACCGCCGCGTCATTGGCCTTGCGCGCGGTGTCGAGCACCACGACGGCAACCCACACGATCGCCAGGATAAGACCAATGCCGATCGGGACGACCAGGCCGAGCCGCGCCGGATCCCACCGCGACCGTTTGCTTTCCCCGGCGATTGGCGATGGCGCCGAAGGCATCTATCCACCCTTTTGACAGCCTGTCTGGGCGGGACCATAGGCAGCAAATATTTCGAATGACTTGCAATTTAGCGTCGCAAATGCACCAGCGGGGTACCGCGCCCGGTTCTCGCTGCCGTCGTTAACACCGCATTAATAAGGAGAACCACGTATCGCGCAAAAAACGCCCATTTCCCGGGGTTCGGCACGTCTTATCGGACGGTATTCAGCGTTTGTTGGTGTAAGGCGGCCGCGGAATACCGATATGGGCGGCGCGCAGTGCCGCCGACCAGCGCTCGCGCAGATCGGTGAAATAGGGCTCGCCGGGCTCGATCCGATAGACCAGTTCCGGGTCGCAGGTGTCGCGCCGCACCACCAAAAGGTCGATCGGCATGCCGACCGAGAGGTTGGAACGCATGGTCGAGTCGATCGAGACCAGGCCGACCTTGAGCGCGTCGTACAGGTCCATCTCGTAATTGATGGCGCGATCGAGCACCGGCTTGCCGTATTTGTGCTCGCCGATCTGCAGATACGGCGTGTCGGTGGTGCATTCGATGAAATTGCCGGCGGAATAGATCATGAAGAGCCGCATCCGCTCGCCCATGATCTGGCCGCCGAACAGGAACGATACGTCGAACGAGACATCGGAGGCTTCGAGCGCCTTGCCCTCGGCGGAGTGGACGGAGCGGATGACATGACCGACGCGCTGCGCCGCCTGGAACATGGTCGGCGCGTTCATCAGCGTTTCGCGCTCGCCGGTTTCGGGATTGTCGTAGCCTTCGATCAAGATGCTGATGACCGATTGGCTGATCGACAGATTGCCCGCCGTCGCGATCGACATCACGCGCTTTTTCGGGTCCTTGAACACGTGCAGTTTGCGAAAGGTCGAAATGTTATCGACGCCGGCATTGGTCCGCGTATCCGCGAACATCACCAGCCCCTCGCGCACCAGAATTCCACCGCAATAGGTCATCGACTCAAAGTCTCCCCGGCCGGGTGCTTTATATCATCATGCGCCGCGGTGCGAAGCGCGGCAGGGGACAACGGAAAGGCCTTATTGCCCGACCTTGATCGCGACTTCGAGCGTTTCCTCCCCCGGTCCGTAACGCGTGCCGCGCACCGGCGCGGCGCCGACCGCGTCGAGCCCGATGGCGACCCGGACATGGGCGTCGGTCGGGCAGAAGCCGTTAGCCGGGTCGAAAGCGATCCAGCCGAGTTCGGGGACGAAGGCCTCCGCCCAGGCATGGCCGGATTTGCCGATCGAGCCGCCGTCTTCGCCGCGGCAATAGCCGCCGACAAAGCGGGCCGGAATGCCGAGCGCGTGCGCCGCGCCGATGAAAATGTGGCTCAGGTCGCGCGACGACGCCGTGCTTGCGCGCGAACACCTCCGCCGCATTCGCCATGCTCGAGGTTTCATCGGAATCGTGAGTCATGTCGTCGTGGAGCCGATCGAGCAGCGCGTGCAACTCGGCCAAAACTTCGCCGCCGCTGTCGGCGCGTGCGCTTTTGGCGAATTCCTGCATGGCCGCATCGGCCTGCGTCAAAGCGGTGTCGCGCAGGAACAGGCTCGGACCAAATCGTTCCACGGTGCCGCGGACGATCCCGTTGGTGCTCTGGGTTTCGACCTCGCCGTCGACCTCGACCGACAATTCGTGCAGCGGCCCGTCGGCGGAAAACACGTGGGTCAGATTGCCGAACGCATCCTCGTGCGCGGCGAGCTTGGCGTCGACCGACAGGTCGATCCGCCAGCGCAGGACATATTGGCCTTCATGATTGCGGGGCGTGGCGCGCAATACCTGGATGACGCCCGCGGCCGGCGGGTCGTAGCGATAGTCGGTGCGATGGGCGACGTGGATGCGCATGCCGGGAATCAGTGGTCAATAGCTAACGAGCGGACAACATCGAACATAGACGACATCGGGCGGCGTTGTCCTCCTCCATCTGATCGCCGATTGCCGAATATGGTTCCCCGATCACAGCAGGTATTGCTGCGCGACGGCGGTTCCGAGGCGGTTATTGTCCTCGACGAAACTGTCGATGAACTCGTGCAGGCCGGATTGGAAGATTTCCTCGATCCGGCTGTTTTCCAGCCGCGCGCGCACGGTGCGGGCCTGCCGTTGCGCCGGGCCCTGACGGCCATAGGCATTGGCGATGCGATCGAGATTTTGCACCAGGTTTTCGTAGCACGAGGCGAGCGAACGCGGCATCTCGTCCTTGAGCATCAACAGATCGGCGACCAGCCACGGTTTGACGTTCTCGCGATAGACCCAGTGATAGGCGGTGAGCGCCGACACCGAGCGCAGGATCGAGGACCATTGGAAATAATCGAGCGGTCCGCCGACTTTCTCGTCGGCCGGCAGCAGCAGGTGATATTTCACGTCGAGGATGCGGGCGGTGTTGTCGGCGCGCTCGATATAGACGCCGAGCCTGGAGAACCAATAGGCGTCGTTGCGCAGCATGGTGCGATAGGCCGACCCGTCGTAACGCAGCGACGAGCCCAATACCCAGCGCAGGTAGCGGGCGAATTCCTCGCGCGAGCGCGGGCCGTTGCCCCAGCGTTTGAGTTCAAGCCAGGCGCCGTTGATGGCGTCCCACATTTCGGTGGTCAGCGCGGTGCGCACCGACCTTGCATTGAGGCGGGCGGCTTCAAAACAGCTTGCGGATCGAGGACGGGTTCTCAGTGGAAAAGGCCAGGAATTCGGTGACGGTTTCCTCGTTGGCCTCTTTATAGGCCTCGAAGAAAGCGCCGGCGCAGCCCGCCGTGGCGACCGCGGATTCCCACTCATTGGTCGAGCCGACATAGGCCAGCGGCAATGCGGTCAGCCGCAGCGTCGTGTCGAGAATGCGAGCGATATATTCCGCCCGCTCGACATAGCGAGCGAGCCAATAAAGATTATCGGCGGTGCGCGACAGCATCGTCTGTTCTCTTCATGCGTCAAACATCCAATTCTTGATCTGCTTCAAATCTTACTCGCGGAGGACCCAAGACTATTCGCCGAGAACCCAAGACTATTCTCCGAGGACCCAAGACTACTCACCGAGAACCCATGTATCTTTGGTGCCGCCGCCCTGGCTGGAATTGACCACCAGCGAACCCTTCTTGAGCGCGACCCGGGTCAAGCCGCCCGGCACGATGCGGATGCGGTCGCGGCCGGACAGCACGAACGGACGGAGATCGACGTGGCGCGGCGCGATACCCTCGTCGACGCAAGTCGGGCAGGTCGACAATGCCAGGGTCGGCTGCGCGATGAAGTTTTTCGGATCGGCCTTCAGCTTGGCGGAGAAGGTGGCGATCGTCGCCTTGTCCGATTTCGGTCCGATCAGCATGCCGTAGCCGCCGGAGCCGTGGACTTCCTTGATCACCAGATCTTCGATGTTGTCGAGAACGTAAGAAAGATGTTCGCGCTCGCGGCAGCGCCAGGTCGGCACGTTTTTCAAAAGCGGTTCTTCGCCGAGATAGAACTTCACGATCTCCGGCATGTAGCTATAGACCGCCTTGTCGTCGGCGATGCCGGTGCCGACCGCATTGGCGAGCGTGACGCTGCCGGCCTGATAGGCCGACATCAGGCCGGGCACGCCGAGCGCGCTGTCCGAACGGAACACCAGCGGATCGAGGAAATCGTCGTCGATGCGGCGATAGATGACATCGACGCGTTTGAGCCCTTCGGTGGTGCGCATGTAGACCATGTCGCCTTTGACGACGAGGTCGCGCCCTTCGACCAGTTCGATGCCGAGCTTGTCGGCCAGGAACGAGTGCTCGTAATAGGCCGAGTTGTGGACGCCGGGCGTCAGCAAGACGACATTCGGCTCGGAGGACGCGGTCTGCGGCGCGACCGATTTCAGCGTCGCCAGCAGTTCATCCGGGTAGTTCTCGACCGGCGCCACGCGGTAGCGCGAGAACAGTTCGGGGAACAGCCGCAGCATGATCTCGCGGTTCTCCAGCATGTAGGAGACACCGGACGGCGTGCGGGCATTGTCTTCGAGCACGTAGAAGGTTTCGGCATCGAGCCGGATGATGTCGATGCCGGCGATGTGGACATAAATGTCGTGCGGGACTTTCTGGCCGTTCATCTCCGGGCGAAACACCGGATTTTGAAATACCAATTCCTCGGGGACGATGCCGGCGCGCAGAATCTCGCGGCGGCCATAGACATCCTTGATGTAGGCATTGATGGCTTTGACGCGCTGCTCGAGGCCGCGCTGCAGGATTTCCCATTCCTTGGCCGCGAGGATGCGCGGGATGACGTCGAACGGGATCAGGCGTTCGGTCGCCTCGGGGTCGCCATAGACGGCAAAGGTGATGCCGATCCGCCGGAACAAGAGTTCCGCCTCGCGGCGGCGGAAGTCCAGCACGTCCGGTTTGACTTCGCTCAGCCACTTCGACAGTTCGGCATAGGCCGGCCGGACCGCGTCGTCCGTGCCCTTCATTTCGTCGAACATGTCTGTCCCCGACCCACTTTAAGCATAAACGTCTGAGCCACTTATACTTTGCGGCATTTGCATTTGTAGCAATCTTCGCGCCAATTGGGAGTAGCAGGGGACCGGGGCAGAGGCTTGGCTTTATGACATGATTGCTCACCTTTTGGGCGGTTTGACCACGGCGGGGGCGACGCTAAGGGTCATTCCGGAACCGGGGCGGGCACGCTAAGTTACGCCTTCATTGGATAAAAACGGGATGCCGACCTATGGTTCAGCCGCTTTTGATTGCCGGAATCGTGATTGCAAGCATCATCTGGTACGTCCAGTACCGGATCAGGCGGCGCGCCAAGGCATTGTCGGCCGCGCGCGAAAATTCCGGGCTCGAGGTTCTTACCCGGCGATATGCCCGCGGCGAGATCGACCGCAACGAATATCTGCAGAAGCGGGACGACATCCTCGACTATCTCGGCTCGTCACCCGGCCGCTGATCGTCCGTCGAATCGCCGGCCTGCCGGCGGCAGTGCTTGAGCCTCTATCGCCGCCGCGGTAGAGGAGGCGCAGCACGGGAGATCGAGCATGGCCGACCGCGAGGCCACAACCGACGGCGAAAGAAACGCCATCGTCACCGCCGCCGTTCTGGTCATCGGCGACGAGATTCTATCGGGCCGGACCAAAGATAAGAACATCGGCTATATCGCCGAATATCTGACCGGGCTCGGCATCGACCTCAAGGAAGTCCGCGTCGTTCCCGACGAAGAGCCGGAGATCGTCGCCGCGCTCAACGCGCTGCGGGCCCGTTACACCTATGTGTTCACCACCGGCGGCATCGGCCCCACCCACGACGACATCACCGCCGACTGCGTCGCCAAGGCGTTCGGCGTCGCGCTTGAACATCATCCGCGCGCGGTCGCCATCATGCAGGAGCGCATCGCGTCGACCGGCGGCGTGATGAACGAGGCGCGCATGCGCATGACCCGCATCCCGGTCGGCGGCGAACTTGTGCTGAACAAAATATCGGCGGCGCCGGGGTTTTGGATCGGCAATGTCATCGTCATGGCCGGCATACCGAGCGTGATGCAGTCGATGCTGGACTACGTCGCGCCGAAATTGAAGACCGGCGTAAAAATGCTGTCCGAAACCGTCCGCGCCGACAGCCGGGAAGGTGACATCGGCACCGAACTGGGCGAGATCGCGAAACAATTTCCCGACGTCGTGATCGGGTCTTATCCGTTCACCGATGAAAACCAGGCGGCCAATACCAATGTGGTGATGCGCTCGCGCGATCCGCAAAGATTGGTGGCGGCAAAGGCGGCGGTCGAGGCGATGCTGGTGCGGGTCAAGGCCGAACTTGCCGGCGCCAAGGTCTGATCGGGCGCGGCGCAAATTCCGGCTATTGTGCTAGACCTGCGCCGCCGCGCAATCGGCCCGCGATTCGCCCAGCAAAAGCGACAGGACAGTGACAGCATGAATTGGCGCCTGATCGTCGACCTAGTGCTTTTCTGCGTGCTGTCATGCGCGCTGCCGCTGGCGCGAGGTTTTGTCGGCGCGGCAGACGCCGCCAATCTTCAAGGGTTCGGCATCGTCTATCTGCACGGCAAGGGGTCGTGGGCGGGCGGTTTCAATGGCGGCATTCTCAGCGCGCTGGAAGACGAAGGCGCGCTGGTGGCGAAGCCGGAAATGCCCTGGTCGCTGCACCGCCGCTACGCCGCCACTTTTGACGAAGCGATGACCGAGATCGACACCGCGGTAGCGGGACTCAAACAAAAGGGCGCCAGCCGCATCGTCATCATCGGTCACTCGCTCGGCGGCAATGCCGCGATCGGCTACGCGGCGCGCCGTCCCGGCCTTGCCGGCATCGTCGTTCTCGCACCCGGTCATCTCCCCGAAGCCGACCCGTTGCGCAGTTATGTCAGCGATGCGGTGAAGCGCGCCAAGCAATTGGTCGCCGCCGGGCAAGGCAACGTGCCGCAAAGCTTTCCCGACATGGCGCAAAGCATACCGCTGCCGGCGACCGCGAGCCCGATCGTCTATCTCAGCATGTTCGATCCGGACGGCCCTGCGGTGATTCCAAAAAATGCCGCCGCCATGGGGGCGGCGGCCGCGCCGGTGCCGCTGTTGTGGGCGGTCGGCAAACTCGATCCGATCGACAGTCGCGGCCCCGAATATGCTTTCAACGCCGCCGCCAAGAATCCAAAGAGCAAATACATCGAAGTGTTCGCCGGCCACCTGACGACGCCGCTGGTCGCGCACCGCCAAGTGATCGAGTGGATCAATTCGCTGTGAGCCGTCGGCGGTAGTGCGATCTCACGTCCGTGCCTTGCCGCAGTGCGCCGCCATACATAGCTTTGCCCAACGGATTTTGACCGGGCGATAATCGGGCGGCATTTCATGAGCGAGACCGAAGCGTTGTTCAACGTGCTGCGGCAGTCGGCCGATGCCGATTGCGTGGCGGCGATCGAGACGCGCGGTGCGCGACGCACCCGACCGCGATCTTTGCCGCATCAATGCGCTGGATTTTGCCGCCAGGCATGGGCTCGATGAGGAGCATGCCATTGCCGCTTTCCTGCACGCGGCGCGGCAAGGTCTATTCGAATTGTCGTGGAATGTCGTTTGTCCCGGCTGCGGCGGCGTGCTCGATGCCAGCACGACGCTCAAATCCGTCAACCACGACGAATATGATTGCGGGCTGTGCGCGTCGGGCTATTCGCCGACGCTCGATGAGATGGTCGAGGTGACGTTCACGGTGAGCCCGCGGCTGCGCCATATCGCGGCCCACAATCCGGATACGCTCCCCGAAGCCGAATATTACCGCCAGATTTTCTGGGGCTCGGGCATCGATCTGCCGGAAGATCTCGCGGCGAGCCTCGGCGGAATTCACCATCGATTCGATCGAACTGCCGCCGGGCGAAAAGGCGGTGCTGTCGGTGCAACTGCCGAAGGATTTCGTCATCGCGTTCGATCCGGTGACGCACGGCACCCAGTTCATCGACGTCAAAGGCGAGCCGACCAAGGAGCGGCAAACGCTGTCCATGGTGTTCAACAAAACAGCGGCGCCGGCCGGAACGATCGAGTTGCGGCCGGGACCGCTGCGGCTGTCGCTCGAGAACCGCACCGATCACCGGGTGCTGCCCTCGCTATGGATCGCCGCCGATCCGTTGCATCATCTGCTCGGCCAGCGCCGGCCGTTCCTGACCGCCAAGCGCCTGCTCACCAACCAGACCTTCCGCGACATCTACCAGACGGACACGCTCGAACCGGACCAGCGGCTCAAGATCACCAGCCTGACGTTTCTGTTCACCGATCTCAAAGGCTCGACCGCGCTCTACGAGCGGGTCGGCGATCTCACCGCTTACGATCTGGTGCGCCAGCATTTTCGTGTGCTGCATGAGATCGTGGCGTCGGAAGCGGGAGCCGTGGTCAAAACCATCGGCGACGCGGTGATGGCGACATTTCCGTCGCCCGACCGGGCGCTCAAGGCGGCGTTGCGGATGCGCGAAGCCATGGCGCGCATCAATGCCGAGCGCGGCAATGACGATCTCTTGCTCAAGATCGGCATCCATGAGGGACCGTGCCTGGCGGTGACGCTCAACAACAGCCAGGACTATTTCGGCCAGACCGTGAACATGGCGGCGCGGGTTCAGGGCCTTGCCTCCTCGCATGCGATCTTCGTCACCAAGCCCGTGGTGGAGGATCCGAAATCGGCCAAAATCCTGCAGAACTCCGGGCTGCATCCGGCCGAGCAGCGCGCCGCGCTGCGCGGTATCGCCGACGAGACGACGGTGTACGAGATTCCGTGATTGCAGGCGGTGCGGGCGGTCTGATATCGAATCCGGGGTCCATTACGGGCGGTTGGGGGACCTCATCACCATGACGCAGACCGAGCAGCGCGACACCGAAAAGCCGGCCCAGCGCGATCCCGAAAAGATCTTTCCGGTCTCCTGGGACCAGTTCCACCGCGATTCCCGGGCGCTGGCTTGGCGGCTGCATGCCGCCGGCCCGTTTCAGGCCATCGTCTGTATCACCCGCGGCGGACTGGTGCCGGCCGGTATCGTCGCGCGCGAACTCGGCGTGCGGCTGATCGAGACGGTCTGCATCGCCAGCTACAGCCACACCAGCCAGGGCGAATTGAAGGTGCTCAAGGACGTCGGCGCCGTCGATCGTGCGCAGCGGCGGCGGCGAGGGGGCCGAGGTGCTGATCGTCGATGACCTCGTCGACACCGGCAATACCGCCAAAGTGGTTCGCGCGCTGCTGCCGCGCGCTCATTTCGCCACGGTATATGCCAAGCCGATGGGCCGGCCGATGGTCGACACTTTCGTCACCGAGGTGTCCCAGGACACCTGGATCTACTTCCCCTGGGATACCGGGCTCGCCTTCCAGCCGCCGATCCGCGAGGCCGGATTGTAGTTTCCGGGCCGCCGCGATCGGCTATATTGCGCACAAAGCCTAAGTAGAGGAGAGGCCGCTCATGGACGCCGTCACGCCGAAATCGAAACACGACACCCCCGAGACCCATTCCCACATCGTCCGCCCGGCCGAGATGGAATGGAAAAAGACCCGGTTTCCCGGCTGCGAAGTAAAGGGGCTGTTGTTCGACAAGGACACCGGCGTCGTCACCGCGCTGATGAAGTGGGCGCCGGGCACCACGCTGCCCGACCACGAGCACGTGCAGGATCGAACAGACCTATGTTCTCGAAGGCACGCTGGTCGACAAGGAAGGCCCGGCCAAGGGCATGAGCGTCGGTCCCGGCGAATTCGTCTGGCGCGAGGCCGGCAGCCGCCATGCCGCATGGTGCCCGGACGGCGGGCTCATGCTTGCCATGTTCCAGGTGCCCAATAAGTTCTTCGAAAAGGACGGCCGGGTCACCGATATTTCCGGCATCGACTGGGACGAACTCTGGGGCCACGTGCTCAAGGACTGACTGATCCTCAAGGACTAACCGAACCGCGGAAAGCCAATTTGGGGGCGGCGCCGCGTATCATGGAATGACGATCATGCCGTGGAAATTCACGACCAAACGCGCGGTGGCGACGCTTGCGGGAGCGGTGGCCATCGCCGCGATCATGACCGGAACCGCCGCCGCGCAACTGCCGATGCCCAGCATTTCGCTCGGCAAAGACCGGCCGCCGCCGACCCCGGAAGAAATCGAGAAGCAAAAGCAGATCGATAACGCCTACAAGTCGGCGACCAGCAAGATTCCCAATCAAGGCAACGCCAACGATCCTTGGGGCGACGTCCGCCCGGCGCCGACGACGACACCGAAAAAGAAGCCGCAGTAAGCGGGCGTTAGGGGCCAAGACGCCGCCGCCGCGCACGAGCTGTTCGGAAGTCCGGTTTCCACTTTCCCCGATCATGCTCTAAAACGGCGCCGTGCGGGCGCCGGTTAGCGGACGTGGCGAAATGGTAGACGCAAGGGACTTAAAATCCCTCGGGGGGAAACCCCTGTGCCGGTTCGAAGTCCGGCCGTCCGCACCAGCGATTGGCAAGCAAAATCGGGATATTCGACCGGGGCTCCTCTCTGGGTAGCGAGACATCGCGCTCGGCAGGGCGTTCAACCGGTAGCTGCATTTTTCATAAAACTTTAGTCATCATTCCGGTTCCACACCCCGCAACAAACAGAAGTTGTAATTCATTAAGCCGCTCTCCCGATAATTTGACGGCTAATAATGGACGATCGCGCGCGATGCTGCGTGCGATGTTTAAATCTGGCCAGAATGCACTCCGCCATTTCAATCAAAGCGAAGCCAAGTGCGCGCTTCATAACGCCTCGGACGGAAAACGACATTTGTAGAAGCGTTCCCGAACTCATAAATCTATTGTCGCATCTCCAATGCCGAGCGCCGCCTTCCCGGTACCTGCGGCAAGGATTTAACCAACGGGTATCTCTTTACGGTCAAATTATACGGCGTGATTTTGTAAAAACCGGGCGCGAAAGTCGAAGACGCAGGAACGAAAGATGGAGGGATCGGCCGCCGCCGTGACCAATACGCCTTACGTCCCGAAGGGGAGCGTAGCCCGCGACCGCATGCCGGTTTGCTACATTTTCGACGAAGACGCGCAGATTTGCCATTTCCTCTCGTTGACGCTGTTCGGCCGCGGCGTTCGGACGGAAGAGTATGCCGATAAAGAGTCGTTTCTTCAGGCGGTCGGGCGCCGCTCGCCTGAATTGCTGTTTCTCAATGTCGGTCCCGACTCGCGTGAAACGATCGAACTGATGCAGGCGCTCGCCGACCGGGGCTATTTCGGCTTTATCCAGCTGATGAGCGCCCGGGGGGCCGCGGTGCTCGATCATGTCAAAAAGATCGCCGAACAGCAGAAGCTGATCGTGCTTTCGGGCCTGCCGAAACCGTTCCAGGCGCAGGACATCGTCGATATCATTCGCAAGCTCAATCTTGGCGACGCCGCGCCGGCCGCGACGCGCTTCGGTCTCGATGAAGCGCTCGACAACGGGTGGATCGAATATTGGTATCAGCCGAAGATCGATCTTCGCCGAAAGCAACTGATCGGAGCAGAAGCTTTCGTTCGCGCCCGCCATCCGGAATATGGAGTCGTGCTGCCACCCGCGTTCATGCCCGGCGCATCCGAGAGCGATCTTCTGGCCTTGGCCAAGCACTCGGCCAGCAGCGTGTTGGCGGCGGGTGCGAGGTTTTCCGAAATGGGCGTCAATTTGCCGCTTTCGGTCAACATGGCGATCAATGCGCTGTTGCAGCTGCCGCTGGCCGAAATCGTCGGCACGAGACCGGGGCATTGGGCAGGCCTGATCATCGACGTCACCGAAGAGCAGGTCGTGACCGATCTGGAAGCGGCCATCGCGATGGCCGGCAAATTGGCGCCGCTGAATGTGCGGCTGGCCGTCGACGACTTCGGCCGCGGCTATTCCGCTTTGACGCGCCTTGCCGAACTGCCATTCGCCGAGTTCAAGCTCGGCCGCACCTTTATCGCCGAATGCGGGGCCGACAGAAGCCGCGCGCGGATGTGCCGGAACCTGATCGAGCTTGCGCATAATTTCGACGTCAAGGCCGTCGCCGTCGGCATCGAAACGGCGTCCGAAGCGATGGCTCTGGTGCGCATGGGCTGCGACTACGGTCAGGGCTTTCTGTTAGGTCAGCCGATGCCGCTGGAGCGGCTGTTGTCGCTGCTGCGGCTGCGCGCCACCCAGCCCGCGGTTTCCGAAGCGACCTGATTTGTTTGGTTGGGCCCGCGCCCATTTTCAGCTGATCCGCCGCGGCAGGGAACCGGCCGGCGGTTTTGAAAGATTTTAACGCTCTGGAAGTATCTTGAACAAAGATCTACCCCCGGAGCAGGGATCATGTCGTTAGAGCGGGTGGAATACGGCGACGTTATTTTCGTCGATCCGCGCAATGACGTGCGTGTCATCGTCAGTGTCCCAGGACGCTATTCATTGGCCGACCAGCGCAATGCCCGCGGCGAGCGCCGCGTCTTTGCCTGCCGCGCGGTCTATCTGTCCGCCCACGAGATCGGCATCGCCGGACCGGTTTGCGGCAAGGTCGGTGAGCGCGTCATCGCCAATATCGACCATCTCGGCAAGCTGGAAGGGCAGATTTGCCGGCTGCTGACGCGCGGCTTCATGATGAGAATCGCGGCGAACGCCGAACGGCGCGGCGCGCTTGCGGCCAAGATCGAATGGCTGGAGGATTACAAAAACCACGATACCTCGAACCGGCGCGGCGACGAACGCATCGTCCCGGAAAATCTGTATTCCAAGCTGGTGTTTGCCGACGGCAGCATCGAGACCTGCCTCATTCTCAATTTGTCGGTCTCCGGCGCCGCCATCTCGGCCGAGACCGTGCCGGAGATCAGAACGGTGCTGGCGGTCGGGAGCGTGGTCGGACGCGTCGTCCGCCACTTCGAGGGTGGATTTGCCGTTCAATTCATCGAGCGTCAGAACCGCGGCACCGTCGAGACCGTGGTGACCGGTGAATGAGACGGGCGGAGGCCGGCGGTTTCCGCGCTCGCCTTCGCTCGATGCAACCGGCGCCATCGGCGCCGTGCGTTGCCAACGCGGCTTTCCATAACGGCTCTATCGCGGCATTGTAGCGATACAACGAAAACCGGGCCGATCCAGGCTCGGATAAAAAATGGGGAGCAAACGATGAATGCCAGGAAAATTCTATTGGCGCTTTGTTTCGCGTCGCTGGCGACCGCTGCAAACGCATCCTGGCCGGATCGGCCAATTCACTGGATTGTGCCTTATCCGCCGGGCGGCGGCACCGATCTCCTGGCGCGGGTGATCGGCGCGCAACTGGAGAAGTCGCTGGGCCAGCCTATTGTCGTCGACAACCGCCCGGGCGGCTCGACCGTCACCGGCACCGCGGTTCTCGCGAGTGCCGAACCTGACGGCTACACCATCGGGATGGTGTTCGATTCGCTCGCGATCAATGCCGTGCTCGGCGTTCACACCTCATACGATCCGGAGAAGGATTTCGCGCCCATCATCAAGCTTGCCTATGTGCCGCTGGTGTTCACCGTCAACGCGGAACAGGTGCCGATGAAGACGCTGCCGGAACTGGTTGCCTATGCCAAGAGCCATCCCAACTGGTTTAGCTTCGGATCGCTCGGGCCGGGAAGCCCGCACGAAATCGGCTTCCTCTGGTTCAAGGCAATGTCGAAGATGGATGCGCTGGTGGTGCCCTACAAAGGGATAGGTCCGGCGCTGCAAGACGTGGTGGCGGGTCAGGTCAAGGGCATGTTCATCGGCGTATCGGTGGCCGACCAGTATATCCAGCAGGGAACGCTGCATACGCTCGGCGTAACCAGCCCGAAGCGTCTCGCCAGTGCGCCGGATGTGCCGACGATCGCGGAGCAGGGCTATCCGGATTACGATTATGTGACGTTTTACGGACTTGCCGCACCGAAGGGCACGCCGCCGGAGATCGTCGAGCGGCTCAACAAAGAGATCAATCGGATTTTCCAAACGCCTGAAGTGCGTGCGCAGTTCACGGCCAACGGCGCGGTCCTGGGCGGCGGTACGCCACGCGAGTTCGGCGATTTCCTGACCGCCAATTTCACCAAATTCAAGAACATCATGGCGCTGACCGGCGAAAAGCCGCAGTGATGTTTTTGGTCCATCGTCAAGGAGACACTCTTGAGCGAATATCAGCGTTGGGAAACCCGTTACGCGGCACCCGGTTTTGCGTTTGGCAAAGAGCCGAATTATTTTCTGGCGTCTTGCAAGCCGCTGCTGCCGCAGAGCGGCCGCGTGCTGACGGTCGCGGACGGCGAGGGGCGCAACGGCGTCTGGCTCGCCCAACAGGGCCTCGATGTTTTGTCGATCGACTTCTCACCGTCGGCGCAAGGCAAGGCGCGTGCTTTGGCGGCGGAGCGAGGCGTCAGCGTCACCTTCCAGCAGGCCGACGTGCACGCCTGGAGCTATCCGGACGCCGCCTTCGACGTCGTCGTCGAAATCTTCACGCAGTTCAGTTCGCCGGCGGAACGCGCCTTGAAATGGGCCGGCATGCGGCGCGCGCTCAAATCCGGCGGCCTCCTGATCATGCAGGGCTACACGCCCAAACAATTGGACTACGGCACCGGCGGACCCAAGCAGATCGAAAATCTCTACACCCGGTCGCTGATCGAGGGCACGTTCGGCGACTTTCGCGACAAGATGCTGGTCGAGGAGGAGCGCGAGATGCACGAGGGCGCCGCTCACAGCGGCATGTCCGCCGTCATCAATTTCACCGCGCGCAAGCCATAGGGCGGCGGAGGCGGGCAGGTGACTATTATTTGTCGAGCAAGGGAAGTGCGCGGAGGATATTAGCTCGCCGTGCCATTCGCCGCGGCGGTCTCGAAGCTCTCGACGAACACCAGGCCGATGGCGCGGGTGAGGGCGCCCGCGGTAATCGCCGACGCACCCATGCCCCATAACAGGCCGCCCGGCACGATAAACATCAGGGTCGCCGATGTCGCGGTTCCGACGCCGGTCGGCACTGTGCCGCCGATCAGGCCGACAATCAGCGCCCGCGTACGGTCGCGCTGGAACGGCACCTGATAAAGATCGGAGAGCTGTTTCACCATGCGCAGATTGACGGCGGCGACGCTGGCGATATTGGCGACCGGCAGCGGCACCAGGCCGCCCAGGGCCGCGAAGTTCTTGTAGCGGCTGACGATCTTATGCGCCGCCGCACGACGCTTCGCCGCGGCGGCCTTGGCTTCTTCGGTCAGCAAGGGCGCGGAATCATTGGCGATCGGTGCCGAAGACACTGCAAGGGTATGCTCCGGTGTGCCCTGAGCGGCCGGACTTGAAGCGGCCGGTGCCTCTTCTTCTATCGCCGTGTCGGCAGCGAAGTCGCGCAAATTGGTGATTGGCCGCCTGATGGCCTTGGGTAGCGGTTTGCGGGTCATGCTGCGGCCTGTCGCGCGCCCACAACCGCGTCGACCTCGTCGGCGATGACGGCGATCTCCTTCGCCGCGGGGCCCTTCCAGCTGATCAGGCTCGGCGTCGCGCCCCAGAGACTCGCCTCCGGATAGGCCACCCGGTTCGACATTTCGCTATTGAGCACCGGCACGCCGGCCTCGGCGAGTTCGGCGCGGATGTGCCGTGAGATAACAGAGTCTCGCGTCGTCTGCGTGAGCATGCAGCGGAATAACGGCCGCCGGCCGTCGGCGCGGTCGGTCAAAATGCCGAGCGTATCCAGCATGCGATCGACGTCGAACGGCGACGGCTTGACGGGGACCAGCAAAAAGTCGGCCGCCGCGATGCAGTCGAGCGTCGTCTGCGAGCGAAAGCCGGGGGTATCGATAATGACGAGGCCGCCGCCGCTGCTGAGCCGCCGCGCCGTCGTCAGCGCGTTCTCGGTCGCGTCCTCGATCACCGCGACGCCGCCAAGCGCTCGTTCGCGGGCGGCTAGCCGCACTATGGAGCGTTGCGGATCGGCGTCGATCAGGGTCGGGCGCCGCCCGCGCAGATGCCAGTGGACGGCGAGGCAGCTTGCGAGCGTGCTCTTGCCGCTGCCGCCTTTCATGGTGGCTACCGTGATGATCATGCTCGTCACCTCCAGGGCGCCATAATAATGCGAGCGCGGAGCAAATCGGCACCGATAAGCTAACGGATTCGGGACGAACTGCCTATCGCTAAGGCCATTCCTATTTGGTCGGCTTACTTAGCGGTCAGGAAATGACGAGCGGCCGGCGCGCCGCTTTCAGGAACGGCCGGCGCAGGCGATAGCGCGGCAGTTGGCCTTTCACCAGAGGAAAGCCGCCGAGCATAAGGCTCGCCCACACCGCCGCGCTGAAATAGAGCGACATCCAGAGGATTTCCTGATGCCAGCGGGCGATATCATGGGTGACGACCCAGCGCGTTGCGACATCGTAAAGGCCGCCGAGAAGGCCCAATGGCGACGTGCCGTCCGCAAGCTCTGCCTGCCAACGCCCGAAATACATCGGCACATCGATCGTCGCCATGAAGATCACATAGCCGACGGCGCCGGCCGCCATCGCGGCGATGATCCATCGCGCGACGCCGCGAAAGCTCAAGGCGACACGCGCCAGCGCGATCGCGATCAGCGTGAAGGTCACCGTCCACAACGAGTTTTCCAAAACATTGCCGAGGAAGTCGGTCGAGATAACGGCGTACCAGGAGCAGCATTCGGCGAGTGCGATCAGCGGCACGATCAGTCTCGCAATGTTCTTGCCGGTATCGGAATGAGACATCTGGGAGAGTTCGCGCAGCACGATCGCCCATTGGACGGCGAAACAAAGCTCGGCGACGGTGGCGACCGAGCGTCCGACCATCACACTCGACAACCAGGTGTCGAACAAACAAATGCGCTGGACGTCGGCGCGCGGCAGGATCGAGCGGAACGCGCAGCCGAACACGTAAGCGCCGCTCAGCAATACCAGGGGTTCAATACCGAAGAGTCCGGGCCGCCGGCTATTCGCCGTCCTGACGGAAAAGGCGCAGAGCTTGAACCACAACACGACGTTTACCGCGCTGACGGTGACCAGAAACAGCCACCACAGCGCAACGGGATTCGACCAGCTTAGCCAAGCGAGAATCATCAGATCACTCTACCGTCAACGCGCCCTTCTCCTACTGCAATAAAATCGACATCTCTGCGGCCAGATTAAGTCTGCAGCCCCGCCCGCCAAAGTCCCGACGGTACTGTGGAGGAGGGGGTTAAGTCAGGTTCCACCTGACGGAGACCGGAGCGTCGATTTACGTCTCATTAATGCACCCTACCTAGGTTTTCGAAGGATGTTGAACCGTCTTGCCGGCGTGCGGCGGGCGGGGAGTACGGCAATGGTTCTGGTCGGTAATTATCGCAATCATACCGAATTACGCAGAAACCCGCGGCGTCAGTTCAACTACAATGCGAGAATCCTGATCGACAGCAGTTCGCCGCTCATTGCGTGCGCGATCGTCGACATCTCCGAAAGCGGCGCGCGGATTTCCCTTGAGGCCGGCCAAACGCTTCCGGAAACCTTCACGCTCTTGCTGACCCGCAATGGCCGTACCCGACGGCAGTGCCGCGTGGTCTGGCGCGATGGTCAAACACTCGGCGTCGAATTTCCGCAACTCGACGAATAGAGCGCGACACCGCACGAAATCCCTGCCTTATTTGCGGCGCAGCAAGCTGGCACCCAAATAAGGGAATTCGCGCCGAGGGGCGCGCTGGGGATCGGATGGGGATTCGCGACGATATTTCGCGGGCATTTTGCCGGCCAAAGCTGTGGGGCGCGGCCCCTGGCGGCGCATTGTTGACGTTTGCGACAGTCATGCTCGCCGCCTGCAGCCTGCCGGAAGGCGCGGGGACAATTCTGGTCGATCCCGGCCATTACAACGCCTATCACTGCAACGATCTTGCCGACCAATGGAAGCTCTTGGTGGCGCAAGAGCGAGAATTGCGCGGTCTCATGGAAAAGGCGGATGCCGGGGGCAACAGCAATGCCGGCGCGCTGATCGGGTCGGTCGCCTATCGCCCCGAATACGAAGCCGTCCTGAGCAACGAAAAGCTGTTGCAAAACGCGGCGAAGGAAAAAAATTGTCCCTTCGTCGCGGAATATCAAAGCGATCACATGCTTCGCTGACCGAAAGTCGCGGCTTGGCTCGAGGCGATAGCCGGCGCAATCCGGTCCCTCTAAATCACCATCAATAGATTTTACCGATGCCGAGCGCGATCGCGACGCCGGCAATGGCGAGAACCACAAGCGCTGCCGCGCTGCCGGCTGTTGCCTTGCCGCCGGCAAAGCACGCCGCATAAATCGCTTTGAGGATATTATTGGACGACGCGGCAATCAGGATGGCGGCGGTCAGTGCAGCCATGGTGACGCTTGTGGTGCCGCCCTGCGCGAGATTGAGCACAAACGGATCGATGTCGGAAATGCCGACGATTGCCGCCAGCGAATAAATACCCGCAGCCCCGAATGCCGCCGTGGCCCGGCTCGATACCACCGAAGTAACGATGAACAAGGTCGCGAAGATAAATGCCGGACCGAGCTCCAGCGGATTCTTGCTGATCGGTACCGCCATCGCGGCTTTGCCGTCTTCCGCCGGCGATTTCAGGTACCAATATTGCCAGGCGCAGATCACAAATGCGGCCAGCGACAAACCGGCCAGCGGCAGCGCGAGATGCCGCGCCAGCGCCAGATTGAAGATTGCGACGACGGCGAGGATTCGCAGATACATGATGGCGGTAGCAAGCGTGATGCCCGCCTGGGCCTGACGCCGCAGCGACGGGTCGGCTTTCGCCTGCCGCGCCAGCACCACCGTGGTGGCGGTCGACGAGTAAAGGCCGCCGAGTGCCGCCATCCAAAGCCCGCCGGCTGCGGCAGCCCAATAGCGCTGCGCCAGGTAGCTGATATAGGAAAACGTGCAGACCACGACCAAGGCCAGCCAGACCTGACGCGGCGTGATCGTCGTCAAAGTCGTCACCGGATGGTCCGGCAACAGCGGCAGCACGATGCCGGTAAGAATGAGAAATTCGCCGGCGGTGACGATCTCTTTTATTTCCAGCCGCTGCGCCAAGCCGTGAAGCTGTTTGCGGCCGGTGAGAAGAAGCACCGCGCTCACCGTCATCGTCACCCCGACCCACGGCGGCAGCGCCAGCGCGACCGCGCCGAGCAAAAAGGCGAGCGTGTTGAGGATCGGCACGACCAGGCCGATATTGATATCGTTTTTCTCGTCATCTTCGGCGAGATGTTCGGCGAGGTGCTCGGTGACATGAGCGCGATAATAGATCAGAAGCCACGCGCCCAGCACAAAAAGGCCGCCGGTGAACGGGATGAAATGAACCGGATCGAACAGATAAAGTACGCCGCCGGCAAGCGCGAGCATCGGAAAGGTACGAATGCCGCCGGGACGGCGTTCGTCGGTATGGGCAAAGTAGTCTTCAAAGGCGAGGCCGAGAAAGAAACTCAGGCCGAGAAGGAGCGCTATGCCGGTGGGCGATGGAGCGGTGATCATGGAGGGGCTACCGGATAGCGGCGAATAGTCGCCTTGCCGCGGGACTATAGCCACAATGCGCGGCGATGCGAATAGACTGACGCGGGTCGACGCGTGGCGCCCAAGCCACCGCGACAAAAGGGGAGGGCGTTACATGGACGGAGCGAGCCGCACCGTTGTCGGATGGCTTGGCGCGATAGCAGTCGGCACGATGATTGCGCTGCCGCAGCCGGCCGCGGCGCAGGATTATCCGACGCGGCCGATCACAATGATCGTGCCGTTTCCGGCGGGCGGCCCGACCGATACCTTTGCCCGCATCATGGCGGGCCGCATGGGCGAGGCGCTGCACCAGCCGATGGTGATCGAGAATGTCGGCGGTGCCAACGGCACCATCGGCGTCGGCCGCGTCGCCCGTGCGCTGCCGGACGGCTACACGCTCGGCATCGGGCAGTGGAGCACCAATGTCGTCAACGGCGCGGTCTATGATCTTTCCTATGACCTGCTGAAGGATTTCGCGCCGGTGGCGCGGCTGGTGAGCGGCCCGCAGCTTCTGGTCGCCAACAAGAATTTGCCGGCGAACGATCTTGCGGAATTCATCGCCTGGCTGAAGAAAAATCCGGGCAAAGCGCTGGCCGGCACCGCCGGCGTCGGCAGCCAGCAGCACGTCAGCGGTGTTTATTTCCAGACCGCGACCAAGACCAATGTCCATTTCGTGCCGTATCGCGGCGCGGCGCCGGCGATGCAGGATCTGATCGGCGGCCAGATCGATTTCATGTTCGATCAGGCCGCGAATTCCTTGCCGCAGGTCAAGGGCGGCGCGATCAAGGCCTTCGCCGTCACGGCGAAGACGCGGCTTGCCTCTGCGCCGGATATTCCGACCACCGATGAAGCCGGCCTGCCGGGCTTTTACATTTCCGTCTGGCACGCGCTGTGGGTGCCCGCCGGCACGCCGCAGGACATCGTCGTCAAGCTCAATGCCGCCGCGGTCGAGGCCATGGCCGATCCGCACGTCGACGCGCGGTTTGCCGAACTCGGACAGGACATGCCGCCGCGCAGCGAACAGACGCCGCAAGCGCTCGGCGCCTTTCAGAAAGCCGAGGTCGACAAATGGTGGCCGCTGATCAAGGCCGCCAATATCAAGGCGGAATAGCGCTCGCCGTCGCCGCTAGCCGAGCAGTGCCAATAGCTTGGCTTTTTTCTGCTTGACCTGATCGAGCATGCATTGTTTCGGCGTCTTGTCGGGCCGCCAGCGCAGAATACGTGTGCCGTGGCGGAATCGGTCGCCGGTAAAATGGTCGTAGCAGACTTCGACGACGAGCTTGGGCTTCAGCGGCACCCATTCGCCCGACCGTTTGGTCGACCACCGGCTCGGGCCGCCCGGGGCGTTACCGGTGAAACCGGGTGGCCCGATCAGGGGCTTGAGTTTCTTGGTCAGCGCCGGTTTGTCCTCGCGCTTGATCGACGAGGTGAAGCCGACATGATGCAGCAGACCCGCGTCGTCATAAAGTCCGAGCAGCAGCGAGCCGACCAGCGAACTGCCTTCATTGTAGCGGAAACCGCCGACCACGCAGTCGGCGCTGCGGTAGTTTTTGATTTTCTGCATACCGCTGCGCTCGCCGGAGCGATATGGCAAATCGCGCCGTTTGGCGATCACGCCGTCAAGCGCTGAGCCGACGCGGCGCAGCCAACCGTTCGCCTCGCTGAGTTTTGTGCTCGACGGAGATAGCCGGAGTCGCGGCGCCGCCCGGCCATATTTGGTGTAAAACGCCTCCAGCTGGCGTCGGCGTTCGTCGAGCGGTTGCCCGGTGAGAAGTTCGCCATCCGGCGCCACCAGGAGATCGAACGCGATCAGCAGCGACGGCGTCTCAACCGAGAGCCTGCGCACACGGCTTGGCGCCGGATGGATCCGCTGCAGCAGAGCGTCAAACGAAAAGGCACCGTCCGACGGCACCGCGATCTCACCGTCCAGCACGAATTGTTTCGGCTTTAGTGCGGCGAGCGACGCCACCAGCTCCGGAAAATACCGCGTCATCGAACGGCCGGACTTCGACTGCAATTCGATCTTGTCGCCGTCGCGGAACACCAGACAGCGGAAGCCATCCCATTTCGGTTCGTACCGCCATTCCTTGCCGGTCGGAATCGCGTCGACCGAGAGGGCTTCCATCGGCGGGAACGGGAAACGAAGTGCAAGACGCCTGCGGTCCATCATTCCTGGTGCGCGATCTCGCGCTCGCGGGTCCGGTGCGACGCGATTTCCTCCGGTTCTTTCTGATCCATGATCGTCAGTTCGCTTCGCGCCCCGCCTTCGGCCCGGAGAAGCTCGTCGAGCTTGGCGTGAATGGCTTGAGTATCCCGATTCTCGGCACGCTGGATGAACAGCGTCATGATCCAGGTCGCCACGGTGGCAATGCCCTGCCAGTTCAATGAGCGCGGGTCGAAGGCCAGCCAAAGCGCGACATAAACGCCGACGATGGCGAAGGCGAGGGGATGCGAGGTGGAGACCCCGATGAGCGTTAGCCAGCGGCGGATGCGATGCATGGTTTAGAACGCCCCCTTCCGCGCCGTTGTTCCGCTCTTGCGAAGGGGCGCCGGTAAGGGTCCTCATTGCGAACAAAAGGGGATCGTGATTCAGTCGATTCTCGATCCCTCATGATTCGCGACATCTCGGCCGATGCTGGCGGCGCGCCTGGAAAAGCTCAATCCGCAACAGCGTAGCGCCGTCGAGCACGGCGGCTTGCCGCTGAGCGATGCCGGTCCGCTTCTGATTATCGCCGGCGCGGGCTCCGGCAAGACCTCGACCTTGGCGCATCGTGTCGTTCACTTGATCGAGAACGGCGCCGATCCGCGGCGCATCATGCTGCTGACCTTTTCGCGCCGCGCGGCGGCCGAGATGATGCGGCGGGTCGACCGCATTCTCGCGACGCTGACGCAGGCGCGGGTTTCCGGCATGACCGACGCTATGACTTTCGCCGGCACCTTTCATTCGGTCGGCGCGCGCTTTCTTCGTGAATATGCCGAGAACATCGGTCTGGCGCCGGGCTTTTCAATTCACGACCGCGAGGATTCGGCCGATCTGATGAACTTGGTCCGGCATGAACTCGGATTTTCCAAGACCAAAGAGCGCTTCCCGGCGAAGGGCACCTGCCTTTCGATCTATTCGCGCGCGGTGAACAGCGAAATCGCGCTGGAAGAAGTGCTCGGTGACTGCTTTCCGTGGTGTGCGGCGTGGCACGACGAGTTGCGCCATCTGTTCGCGCAGTATGTAGAGGTGAAACAGGCGCAGAACGTGCTCGATTACGACGATCTTCTGCTCTACTGGGCGCATATGATGCAGGAGCCGTCGATCGCGGACGACGTATCGGAGCGCTTCGATCATGTGCTGGTCGACGAATATCAGGACACCAACCGGCTGCAGGCGTCGATCCTGTTGGCGCTGCGGCCGACCGGCAAGGGTCTGACGGTGGTCGGCGACGATGCCCAGGCGATCTATTCATTCCGCGCCGCGACGGTGCGCAATATCCTCGACTTTCCCGGGCACTTCACGCCGAAAGCCGACGTCGTCACGCTGGAGCAGAATTATCGCTCGACGCAGCCGATCCTGGCGGCGGCCAATGCCGTGATCGAGATGGCGGACGAGCGCTTCACCAAGAATCTCTGGTCGGACCGCGTTTCCGCCGAACGGCCGCAGCTTGTCGGCGTGCGCGACGAGGCCGACCAGGCGCGCTACGTGGTCGAGCAGGTCTTGGAGAACCGCGAGACCGGCACGGCGCTTAAGGCGCAGGCGGTGCTGTTCCGCACCTCGCACCACAGCGGGGCGCTGGAAGTCGAATTGACCCGCCGCAATATCCCGTTCGTGAAATTCGGCGGCCTGAAATTTCTCGAGGCGGCGCACATCAAGGACATGCTGGCGATGCTGCGCTGGGCGGAAAACCCGCGCGACCGTGTCGCCGGCTTCCGTGTCATCCAGTTGTTGCCCGGCATCGGTCCGGCGACGGCGGCGAAGACGCTCGACAGCATCAAGACGCTCGCCGATCCGGCGGCAGGACTTAACGGCATCAAGCCGCCGGCGGCCGCTGCCGGGCATTGGCCGGCCTTCGTCGAAGCCGTGCGACTGGTGCGCTCGGGCGCGGCCGGCTGGCCCGCCGAACTCGATCTGGTGCGCCGCTGGTACGAGCCGCATCTCGACCGCATCCATGAAGATGCGATGATGCGGCAGGCCGATCTTCTGCAACTGGTGCAGATCGCCTCGACCTATCCGAGCCGCGAGCGCTTCCTGACCGAGCTCACGCTCGATCCGCCGGATGCGACCAGCGATCGCTCCGGCGACCCGCTGCTCGATGAGGATTATCTCATTCTATCGACCATCCACTCGGCCAAGGGCCAGGAATGGAAATCGGTCTTCATCCTCAACACCGTCGACGGTTGCATCCCGTCCGAGATGTCGGCCGGCTCGTCGGCGGAAATCGAGGAGGAGCGGCGGCTGCTCTATGTCGCGATGACGCGGGCCCGCGATCATCTGCATTTGATCATGCCGCAGCGGTTTTTCGTGCACGGCCAGCGCAACAATGGCGACCGCCACGTCTATGCGTCGCGGACGCGCTTCATCCCGGCGGGTCTCCTCGGCCACTTCCAATCGCGCGCCTGGCCGCCCGCCACGGCGGCAACGGCCGCGGCGAAATCGCCGCGCGCGCCGGTCGATATCCGCCAGCGGGTGCGCCGAACCTGGGGTTAAGTTCTGGTGCTAAAGCGCGACGCGGCGCAGCCGCAACGCATTGGCGACGACGCTGACCGAGGACAGCGCCATCGCCGCCGCGCCAATCGCCGGTGACAGCAGGATGCCGAACACCGGATAAAGTACGCCGGCGGCGACCGGAATGCCCAGCGCATTGTAGAGAAACGCGAACAGCAGATTTTGCCGGATGTTGCGCATGGTGGCAGCCGACAGCTGTTGGGCTCGCACGATGCCGGCGAGATCGCCTTTGAGCAGCGTCATGCCTGCGCTTTCCATTGCGATATCGGTGCCGTTGCCCATGGCGATGCCGACATCGGCGGCGGCGAGTGCCGGCGCGTCATTGATGCCGTCGCCGGCCATGGCAACGATATGGCCGGCGCGGCGCAGTTCTTCGACCACGGCGCTCTTTCGCGCCGGTAGAACATCCGCTTCGACTTCGGCGATGCCGAGTTTTTTGGCGACGGCGAGCGCGGTGGTGCGATTATCCCCCGTCAGCATCACGACGGCGATGTTTCGCGCCTTCAGGGCCGCGAGCGCCGGCAGCGTCGACGATTTCACCGGATCGGCGATCGCGAGCAGGCCGGCAAGTTTGCCGTCGATGGCGACAAAGACGACGGTCGCGCCGTCGCCGCGCAGCCGTTCGGCCTCGGCTTGCAGCGGTTCGGTTGCGACGCCCAGCTGAGCAAAATAGGCGGCATTGCCGAGCATCGCGCGTTTGCCTTCGATCATGCCGCCGGCGCCTTTGCCGGCCGGCGCCTCAAAGCCGGTGACGGTCCGCAATTCGAGCCTGCGCTCGGCCGCCGCTGCGACGATGGCGGACGCGAGCGGATGCTCGCTTGAACGTTCGACGCTCGCGGCCGATTGCAAAAGTTCGTGCTCGTCGAAGCCGCCCGCCGTCACCGCGGCGACGAGCTTGGGCTTGCCCTCGGTCAAGGTGCCGGTTTTGTCGACAACCAGCGTGTCGACCTTTTCCATCCGCTCTAAGGCTTCGGCGTCTTTGATCAAAATGCCCAAATGCGCGGCGCGGCCGACGCCGACCATGATCGACATCGGCGTTGCCAGTCCCAGCGCGCACGGGCAGGCGATGATGAGCACCGTGACTGCCGCGACCAGGGCATAGGCCAAGCGCGGCTGCGGGCCGAAAATCGCCCAGGCGGCGAAGGCGAGCAGCGCCACGGCGATGACCGCCGGCACGAACCAGCCTGCCACCTGATCGGCGAGCCGCGCGATCGGCGAGCGCGACCGCTGCGCCGTGCCGACCAGGTCGACGATATGCGCCAGCATGGTGTCGCGGCCAACTCTTTCCGCGCGCATGACGAAGCCGCCGCTCTGGTTGAGCGTGCCGCCGATCACCTTGGCGCCGGGCTGTTTCATTTCCGGCATCGATTCGCCGGTGAGCATGGATTCGTCGATCGTGGATTTGCCTTCAAGGATGACGCCGTCGACCGGCACTTTTTCGCCGGGCCGAACCCGAAGCCGGTCGCCGGCGACCACGGCATCAAGCGGTACGTCGTGGTCGCTGCCGTCGTCGCCGATGCGGCGGGCATTTTTCGGCGCCAGTTCGATCAGCGCGCGGATCGCGCCGGACGTCGAGGCGCGGGCGCGCAGTTCAAGAACTTGTCCGAGCAGGACCAGAACCGTGATCACGGCGGCGGCTTCGAAATACAATGCGATGCCGCCATGCATGTCGCGAAACGCCGCCGGAAACAGCCCCGGCGCCGATGCCGCGACGACGCTGTAGCCATAAGCGACGCCGGTGCCCATCGCGATCAGGGTGAACATGTTGAGATGGCCCGAACGCAGCGACTGTGCGCCGCGCACGAAGAACGGCCAGCCGCCCCACAGCACCACCGGCGTCGCCAGCGCGAATTGGGCGACGCTCGAAATGCCGCCGGGCAGATGCACCAGACCGATATGACCGCCCATTTCGATGACGAAAACCGGCAGCGCCAGCGCCAGCGAAATCCAGAACCGGCGCGTCATATCGGCGAGTTCGCCGCCGTCGTCGGCGCCGCCGGCCTCGGGCTCCAGCGCCATGCCGCAGATCGGACACGAACCCGGCGCGGCCCGCCGGATTTCCGGGTGCATCGGGCAAGTATAGATGGCGCCTTCGGCAGGAGCCGCGGCGGGGGCAGGGCGCTTCTCGAGGTATTTTTGCGGATCGGCTGCGAATTTGGTGCGGCAGCCGTTCGAACAGAAATGGTAGGTGTGATGGCGGTAATCGTGGCGATGCGGGCTTTTGGCTGGATCGACGGTCATGCCGCAAACCGGATCGATCGCGGTCGCAGCGGTGTGCGGGGAATGTTCGGCGTGGTCCACGACAAATGCCCTTGAAACCTATACCCGGTAGGGGTATATAGACGGCATGCAAGCAGTTGCCAAGACGTCGGTGTTGAAAAGGCTGCAGCGGATCGAAGGCCAGGTCCGCGGGCTCGCGCGCATGGTCGAGGATGACCGTTATTGCATCGACATCGTCACGCAGCTTTCGGCGGTGCGCGCCGCATTGCGCCGCGCCGAGGAGGAAATCCTCTCCGATCACGCCGCCCATTGCGTCGAGCAGGCGATCGCTTCGGGCAACAAGAGCGAGCAGCGGCGCAAGGTCGCCGAGCTGATCGATGTTATTTCGCGCAGCGATCGATGACAGGCCCTCGCGCGAAACTCTCCAAGCCCGCGCCGCGGCGAAAGCCGGCAGCGGCGACGGGCACGGCCGCGAAAGCGAAAGCCACCTCGATAAAGATCAAACGGGCCTACGAGCCGGCTTCGGCGGACGACGGCATAAGAGTGCTGGTCGACAGGCTGTGGCCGCGCGGCTTGTCGAAAGCGTCGTTCAAATACGACTTATGGCCGAAGGATCTGGCGCCTTCGAATGAATTGCGAAAGTGGTATGGCCACGACCCGAAACGCGCAGTGGAATTCCGCCGCCGCTATCGCAGTGAGCTTGCCGCTCATCGCGACGGCCTCGCAGCACTTCGCGCCGAACTGAAGGGCCACACGGCGACCTTGCTCACGGCGACGCACGAAATCGAATTGAGCCACGCGATAGTGCTGCGCGACCTGCTCGGAAAATAAGGCTACGGGAATCAGTTCAGCAGAATAATCGCGCCGGCCGGGAGATTGAGCTCCTCGGCTTCGCTCGAGGTGGCCGGCCGGACTTCGGAAATCGAATAGTTGTAAATTTCCTGATTGATCAGGCGGCGCTGCAATTCGCTGCGTGCTTCGCGCTCGCTCGGGGCGGCCACGCCGTATTGCAGATGCACGGTCATTCCTTCGCTATCGGCGAACGAAACGGTGGTCACGAACGGCACGTGCATTGCGCTTCCCTTTTTCAGCGTTGCCTCCATCCAATCGGTTAAACTTTAACAAAATCCTACCGATCGGATCGGCGGAGCCCCTAACTCTGCGATGTTTTGAATTTGACGGTGAATGGACAGTACTTGCGACGGCCTAGTTTATTTTTTTGCGCGCAAGCGCTGCGCCCCGGGCGAGTGCTTCGAGCTTCATTGCGGCAATTTCGCGGCGCATCGGCGCCATTCCGCAATTGGTGCCGGCGATGATTTTTTGCGCAGGCACGAACTCTGCCGCTTTAGCAATCACCGCTGCGACTTCCTCCGGCGTTTCAATGCGGTCGGTAGCGACGTCGATCACGCCGATCAGTACGTCCTTACCGCCGAGTAGGCCGAGCACACTCATCGGCACGCGCGAATTGATGCATTCCAGCGAGACTTGGTCGATTCGGCTTCGCGCCAGCGCCGGAAAGAACTTTTCGTATTGCCGCCACTCGGCGCCGAGCGTCGCCTTCCACTCGATATTGGCGGGGATGCCATAGCCGTAGCAGATATGCACCGCGCTGGTGGCAGGCGACGCCTTCGATGGCGCGGTGCAGCGCGTCGATGCCCCAATCGGCGGCCGCATCCATATAGACGTTGAAGGCCGGCTCATCGAATTGGATCACGTCGACGCCGTCGGCGGCGAGCCCGCGCGCTTCCTCGTTGAGCAGCCCGGCGAAGGCAAACGCCATTTTCACCCGGTCGCCGTAATGGGCGTCGGCGATGGTGTCGACGATGGTCATCGGGCCGGGCAGCGTGAATTTGAGCTTGCGCGTGGTGTGGGCGCGGGCGAGCCGCGCTTCGCGCTGATGGACGCGTGCGCGCAGCCGCAACGGGCCGGTCACGGTCGGGCACATCGCCTTATAGCGGTCGTTGCGGATGCCGATCTCGACGCGCTTGTCGAAGTCGATGCCCTCGACCTGTTCGAGAAAGCCGTGGACGAAATGCTGGCGAGCCTGCTCGCCGTCGCCGACGATATCGATGCCGGCGTCTTCCTGGAGCTTGAGCGCCAGCAGCGTGGCGTCGTCTTTCGCCGTGGCGAGTTCTTCGCCCTCCAGCCGCCACGGCGCCCACAGCTGATTCGGCGCTGCAAGCCAGGCCGGCTTCGGCAGGCTGCCGGCGATGGTGGTGGGAAAGAGCGTTTCCGGCATTTTTGTTCTTTGCGATCAGGTGATGGAGAGTGCGGCCGGCGGCCGCCAGTCGTAAAGCCAATCGTAGTGATGCAGCAGATGCGCGCCGCCCATGACCCGCATCGCCACATTGCGCAGCATAGCCGGGACACCTGTGTGGTGATAGCGCTCGCCGTTGCTTGGCGGCGAGCTCGCTGCGACTTTACGGGTGCGTGCGCGCCGCACTGCAACATAGGTGCGCAAGCGCGCCGGCGAGATCGTCCGGCGTGCGCGCCATGCATTGCGCCATCACCGCCGCATCCTCGATCGCCATCGCCGCGCCTTGCGCGAGAAACGGCAGCATCGGGTGGGCGGCGTCGCCGAGCAGCGCCGCCGCGCCCTGCGACCAGTTCATCAACGGGCGGCAATCGAACAGCGCCCATTTCAGCCATGCCTCGGGAATTCGCACGATGGCGCGGACCTGCGGCGACCAGCGCGCGGCCGGAAAGTGCGGCAATAGATCGACCCGGCTTGCCGGCTCGCTCCAGCCGGCTCCGCTCGCAATCGGCCTTGGTGATGACGACGACATTGATCGCTTTGCCGCCTTTGACCGGATAGTGAACCACATGGCTATCGCGCCCGAGCCACAGGTGAATCATCGGCGCGCGGAATTCCGGCGGCAGTTCGTTTGCTGGAATGAGCGCGCGCCAGGCGGCGCGGCCGGAAAAGCGCGGCGTGTCCTTCAGCCCGATGCGGTTGCGCGAAGGCGACCACAGTCCGTCGGCGGCGATCAGCGCATCACCACGCTCATCCCACAAGCCGGCCGGGCCGCGCGCCGACACGGTGACGCCGTTGGCATGGGTGACGAAGTCCTCCACGCTCATGCCGAGCTTGAGCGAAATCTCGCGTTCCTGCGCCACCGCGCCGACGAGCGCGGCCTGCAAATCGCCGCGATGGATGATCCAATAGGGTGCGCCGTAGCGCTGCGTCGCCGCATCGCCGAGCGGCATGCGGACGATCTCGCGCCCGCTTCGCGCCGACAGCACGCGAATCCCCGACGGGGCAACGGCGTGGCGGCCGCAGCCGGTCGCCGAGGCCGAGATCGAGCAGGAGGCGCGTGGCATTGGGCGAGAGCTGAATGCCGGCGCCGGTCTCCTCGAGCCGCTCGGCCTGCTCCAGAACGATGACACGGAAACCGCTTCGCGCCAGCGCCAATGCCGAAGTCAGACCGCCGATGCCGGCGCCGGCAACGATGACGACGCGTGAGGCCATCAGGACATCGGCGAGGTGCTAGACGGTTTCGCGCAGTTCACATTCCGCCGGCCGGGCCGCGCGCGGCGCCAGCGCCGGATCGTGACGGTAGAGCGTCGAGCAATAGGGACAGACATAATCGGTGTCGTCGCCCATGTCGCAGAACACGTGGGGGTGGTCGAACGGCGGCTTGGCGCCGACGCACATGAATTCCCTGGCGCCAATCTCGATGACCGCCACGCCCGGATCGTTGTGGAAATGCGGAACGATGGTGTCGCTCATGGGCGGGATATCCAAGCTTGCATGATGGCGATTGGCGCCGATATCCGCACCATAGCGGGCCGAGGGGCGAATTTCCAGCAAACATGCCGGCGGCGACCGTTGCGAAAAAGCCGCAAATTGCTGGCAAAACTGACATAAGATTCAGGGTTAGCCTAACCTATGAGCGAAAATCCAATCATCCGTGTCGCGAGTTCATCCAGCCTTCGCGCTCGCCGGCGTTTTGATTTTTGCCGTTGCTGCGATCGCTGCCGTTCGCGGCGGCTTGGAGGCGCGCGCCCGCATAACCGAGCGAGATCCGGTCAAGATCAGCGACCGCGCGCTCGACCAGGTCTTCAATCGTACGGTCGCCGAGCGTGAAATCCGCTCCGCGCTGGCCGCCGGCGATGTCGATCTGGCGCAGAGCTTCGTCGACCTGGCCGTCGATCGCACCGTCGCCATCGATCCCAGCTCTGGCGGGCGAGGTCGATGCCGCCCGGACCAAACAGGCCACCGTCACCAACACCGCCGGCCGCTTTGTCCATGGGCTGTGGACTGGGGAACCGAGCGATCTGGCAAGCCTCGCCGGCACCGCCTTCGGCGATCTCTTCGTGTTCGGCGATATCCGCGACGCGGCGCGCGAAGGCACCCGCTACCTGACCGGGAAGCAATACGATCCCTGGATTCTCGGACTGGCCGGCGTGGGCCTCGGCGTTACCGCGGCGACTTATGTTTCCGCCGGGGCCGCAGCACCGGAACGGATCGGCCTGTCGGTGATCAAAGCGGCGCGGCGGACCGGACGCTTGAACCCGGCTCTGGCAGTGCGGGCCGTGCGCGAGGCAGTGAAGGTCGAAGGCGCCGGAGGCCTCATCGAACTTGCCGAAAATACCGGCCGGGTCGAGACCAAGGCCGGCGCCCAGGCGGCGCTCGACGGGCTTGCCATTGCCGAACGGCCGCAAGACATGGCGCGGCTGGCGCGGCTCGCAGCCGCGAAGGGCGGCAAGACCCGCGCGATCGTCAAGCTGCTCGGCCGTGCCGCGATCGTGCTGACCGCGACCACGCTGGATCTGGCGCTATGGCTGCTCTGGGCGGCGTTCGCGGCGCTTGGCTTTTGCTCGTCGTGCAAGGCCATGGCGGAGCGCATGACGCAGCGCTATCTCGATACCCGGCGCTCGCGGCAATTGCGTTACGCCGCAGCGGCGCTGACCGGATAAGAGCTGAAACCACGAAATCGCGCGCGGCCGCCTCTGACGGCTTGTCCGATGGGTTCGATCCGGGCGAAGCGCTGCACCAGGCGTCCGATTGCAACCTGCGCTTCCATCCGCGCCAACGACATGCCGGCGCAGGCATGAATGCCGGTGCCGAAGGCGAGATGCCGGTTGGGCTGGCGGCGGATATCGAGCCGGTCCGGATCGGTAAATTGAGCCGGGTCGCGATTGGCGGCGCCGATGCCGATGTGGACGTAACTGCCGGCCGGCATCGCGACGCCGCCGAGCGTCGTGTCCGCAGTAGCGCGGCGGTTGCCGAGCTGGTTCGAACTTTCCATCCGCAGGAATTCCTCGATGGCGGTCCCGATTGCATCCGGATCATTGCGCAAGTCGCGCATCGCTTCGGGATTGCGGATCAGAAGATCGACGGCATTGCCGATCAGGTTCGTCGTCGTCTCGTGTCCGGCATTGAGCAGAAAGATGCAGTTGTGGATCAGTTCCAGCTTCGAAAGCTGCTCGCCTTTAGCGGCGCTTCCGGCATAGGCGCTGGCGCCGACCAGCGTCGATAAAATTTCGGCGGGATCGTCGGCGGCATTGTGCAGCCGGTCCAAAATGATTTCGTTCAGATAGTCTTTGAATTCCGCGACCGCCGCGACGCCGGTTTCGAATTGCTGCCGGCTTAGCACCGGCTCCAGCGCGCCGAGGATGGCAAGCGACCAGGCCGCGCAGCGGCCCGCGTTCGCCTTGCGGAATGCCGAGCATGTCGCCGATCAGCTGGATCGGAATGGCGGCGGCGAAATCCGAGACGACATCCATCTCGCCCCGCTCGGCGGCGGCATCGAGCAGGCGATCGACCAGCGATACGATGCGGGTTTCCAGCGCCCGCAAGGCGCGCGGCGTAAAAGCCGGCGCCAGCAGCTTGCGCACCCGCGTGTGATAGGGCGGATCGTTGAAAACGAGACTTCGTGGTGTGATGCTCATAGAGCGGGCTGTCGGCAAAATTCGGCTTGAAGTCGAGTTTCTTGTCGGAACTCCAGGTCTCGGTGTCGCGATAGACCGCGAGGCAATCGTCATAGCGCGACAGGAAAAAGGACCCATCCGGCATGCGGTGGATCGGATCGGATTCGCGCAACGCGCGGTAGGTCGGGTAGGGGTCTTCGAGAAACGCCGCTGTCAGCTTCTTCAGATCGAAATCGGCGGCCAGCGCGCGCGAAGCGGGCTGGCCATCTGCTTTGCGAGTTTCAGCCTGCGCTTCGTCCATCAATGCGATCCCTGCGCGTCATTGCGAGCGGAGCGAAGCAATCCGGTGGCGCGCGGAAAGACCTGGATTGCTTCGTCGCTCGGCTTCGCGCAATGACGACTAGTTTTTCACCAGCGAACAAGCCGGATTGGGCGGTCCGAATGCCTGTTCGCCGGGGATATGCGTGAGGATCTGATAGTAGTCCCACGGATATTTGGAATCTTCCGGCTTCTTCACCTGCACCAGCACGAGGTCGTGAACCATCAGCCCGTCCGGGCGCAGGTGACCGTTGCGGGAGAAGAAATCTTCGACCGGCGCCTCGCGCATCTTGGCCGCCACTTTGAGCGGGTCGTCGGTGCCGGCAGCTTGAACGGCTTTGAGATAATGCATCACCGACGAATAGACGCCGGCCTGCCACATCGTCGGCATCTTGTTGATCTTGGCGAAATAGCGCTTCGACCATTCGCGGGTCTTGTCGTCCATGTCCCAATAGAACGAGGTCGTCAGCAACAGCCCCTGCGCCGCCTTCAATCCCAGCGCATGGATGTCGGTGATCAGCATCAGGAGCCCGGCCATCTGCTGGCCGCCCTGGAAGATGCCGAATTCGCCGCCGAGCTTGACCGCATTGACGTTGTCGGGCGGACCGCTGGCGATGCCGATGATCTTGGCTTTGGAGGCTTGGGCCTGAAGGATGAACGAGGAGAGGTCCGGCGTCGCGAACGGGTGCGAGACCGATCCCACCACTTTGCCGCCATTCGCGGTGATGACTTCCGACGCGTCGCGCTCCAGCGAATGGCCGAAGGCGTAATCGGCGGTCAGGAAGAACCAGCTGTCGCCGCCGCGCTTGACCACGGCCTGCGCGGTGCCGACCGCGAGCGCATGGGTGTCGAACACCCACTGCATCGTATAGGGCGAGCAGAACTTGCCGTGGAAATCCGCGGTGCCGGTCGAATGGGTGATGAAAAGCTTCTTGCGGTCGGTGGCGACGTTCTGAACCGCGAGCCCGACCGCCGAGACCGGCACGTCGACGATCAGATCGACCTGCCCGGTGTCGTACCATTGCCGCGCCAGCCCGGCGGCAATGTCGGGCTTGTCCTGCGAGTCGGCGGAAATCAGCGCGATCGGCTTGCCCAAAACCTTGCCGCCGAAATCGTCGACTGCCATTTGGGCTGCTGCCACCGAGCCCAGTCCGGTCGCCGTTGCCGCGGGACCCGAAAGGTCCGTAAGCACGCCGATTTTCACTACATCGTCGGAAACCTGCGCCCATGCGGCATCGGCCAAAGCCAGCGGCGTGGCGCAGAGCAGCGCCGAACCGATGAACGAACTCATAAACGAGCCAGCGAACCCCATCCGTCGCATCTGATCCTCCCGGGATTTCGAATTTTTATGGCCCAGCCTAGCCGAAATATCGGCCGCAGCACCATGGCTTGCGCAGCGGCAATTGCGCCGTATGGTGCCGCCGCAAAGGTGGAGTGAGATGGCGCGATTTTCCCATGATGGCGTTGAGATCGCCTTCCTCGACGAAGGCGAGGGCGACCCGGTCGTGCTGGTGCACGGTTTTGCCTCCAACAAGGAAGTGAACTGGGTGTCGACCGCGTGGGTGAGCGCGCTCACGCGCGCCGGCCGCCGCGTCATCGCGCTCGACGATCGCGGCCACGGCCAATCGGCGAAGCTCTATGATCCCGCCGCGTATCACAGCGCGATCATGGCGGAGGACGTCCGTGCGCTGCTCGATCATCTCGATCTGCCGCGCGCCGATGTCATCGGTTATTCGATGGGGGCGCGGATCACGGCTTTCCTGGCGCTGGCGCATCCCGCTCGGGTGCGCTCGGCCGTACTCGGCGGGCTTGGCAGCCGTCTGGTCGAAGGGGTCGGCCTGCCGGATACGATCGCCGACGCTCTCGAGGGGCCGTCATTGGCGGCGGTGACCGATCCGACCGCCTATCTGTTCCGCTCCTTCGCCGAGCAGACCAAGTCCGATCTCCGGGCGCTTGCCGCGTGTCTGCGCGGTTCCCGCCAGACCTTGAGCCGCGAGGAGGTCGGGCACATCACGGTGCCGCTCATGGTTGCGGTCGGCAGCAAGGACCCGATCGCGGGTTCGCCGGAAGAACTGGCCGCGATGATCCCCGGCGCGCGAGCCCTTGTCATTCCAGACCGCGACCACATGTTGGCCGTCGGCGACAAGGCTTTTAAGGCCGGCGTCGCTGCGTTCTTCTCTGAACGGCCCTAGTGCTCGGTCATCGGCCTAGCTTCCTCGGTCTCTGGCTTAGAAATGCTAGGCTAGTGGCTGATAAATCTAGGCTTTCCTCGACGGCTCTTGGTTTCAAGCATTTTCACCCCCACTATGATAGAAAGTCAGGCCGTTTTTCCGGGAGACGCAGCGATGGCGCAACATCAGGCTAAGCCGGCTTTGGACACGGTCGACCCGGTATGGGCCCGCATCCGCCACGAGGCGGAGGACGTCGTTCGCCGCGAGCCGGAACTCGCGCCGTTCATCTACTCGATCGATCTTGCATCACGACAGCGTCGAAGCGGCGGTGGTGCATCGGCTGGCCGAGCGCCTCGATCACACCGCGGTTTCGAGCGAACTGATCCGGGCGGCCTATGCCGACGCGCTTCGCGACGTGCCGGCGATCGGCGAAGCGTTCCGCGCCGATCTGATGGCGATTGCCGATCGCGATCCGGCAACCTATCGGCTGATCGAGCCGGTGCTCTATTACAAGGGCTTCCACGCCATCCAGACCCATCGCCTGGCGCACTGGCTGTGGGGCAAAGGCCGCCGCGACTTCGCGCTCTATCTGCAGAGCCGCTCTTCGGCGGTGTTCCAATGCGACATCCATCCGGCGGCGCAGATCGGTCGGGGAATCTTCCTCGATCATGCGACCGGGCTGGTGGTCGGCGAGACCGCGGTGATCGAGGACGATGTTTCGCTGCTTCACGACGTGACGCTCGGCGGCACCGGCAAGCAGGGCGGCGACCGCCATCCGAAAATCCGCTACGGCGTGATGATCGGCGCCGGCGCCAAAATTCTCGGCAATATCGAAGTCGGCCACTGTGCGCGGATCGCCGCGGGTTCCGTGGTGGTCAAGACGGTGCCCAACAACGTCACGGTCGCCGGCATTCCGGCCAAGGTCATCGGCGTTGCCGGTTGCCCCGAACCGGCCCGCAGCATGGACCAGATCTTTCACGACGAAACCTGACAAAGCCCAATTGGCGACGCTGCCGCCGCGTGTTAAGCGGAGCCCGCTTTTCGTTGCAGACCATCTTTTTCGGCACAGGCCTGGGAGACGCGCGGTGGACGTTCAGGAAGTCAGGAAGCTCGACGCTTATCTCAAGAAGCTGTTCGGCAATGCGCGCATGCGCGTCGTGCCGCGTCCGAAAAAGGACGACTCGGCCGAGGTTTATATCGGTGAGGAATTCATCGGCGTGTTGTTCGTCGACGACGAGGACGATGAGCGGTCCTACAATTTCCAGATGGCCATTCTCGCCACCGATCTCGACCTGCTGTGACGCTTCATTTGGTCTGCGGGTGAATTTGCGCCACCAGCCGGTCGAAGGCTGACGCGGCGTTGCGCCAATCGCCAAGCCAATCGCGCGGAAAGCGCAGCGAAACCTGGGCCGCATCGAGTACGCGCTCATTGATGCAAGTGCCGGGGACGCTGCGTGCCGGGCGCGTGCAGCGGGCGAAAAACTGCTCCGGCGTGGCACCGACGTAAACCAGGTCCTCACCTTCGTAGGGCGTGCCGGCGCGGAACGCCAAGATCGCAAGCCCGTCCGGCCCGGCGGTGGCTTGGGCCTCGACATAGCGCGGATAAATGGTGCGCAGCCGCTCGAGCGGCGGCAGCACGGCGCCCAAGGGGGCGATGGTGACGAATAGCCGTTTGTTCTCGGCAGAGATCGCCGCCGCCGTGGCGTTCTCCGCATTCAGCGGCGGTTTGTCGGCGGATTTATCCTCCGGCTTCGGCGGCGTCAGCGACGGCCACTCGAAGGCGAGATCGAGCCGTTCATGCTGCCCGGGATGGCGCTGCACCGCCGCTCGGATCGCCGCCGGCGGCACGTCGAACAAGACGCCCGCTACCGTGACCGGAATTGCCGGCGCATCGAGCGCCGTCGGTCTGGCTCGGCCAAGTCGGCCACAACACGTAAGAGACAAATGCCATGCCGGCTGCCACCAGCAAAACAACGGCGACGAAAGGCAGCGTAAGCCTGGCGCGTCCGCGCCGTTTGCCTCGGGGAACCGCGTGCGCCGTCATGCTCGATGCCGCTCGTTACGAATCAGCGGCAGTATCGCATGGGTGAGGGCGGCCGATGCGGTAGCCGACTGTTACGGTTTGCTTGGAACTTGCGGCTTCGCCGGTGCGGAAATTTCCGCGGCAAGGGTCGCTGCGATCTTGGCATGGGCCGCGGCGTTGAAATGAATGTGGTCCCATTGATAAAAATCCGGCGGAATAACCTCGGGATCGTAGACGATCACCCGGATGCCGCGTGCGCGGACCTTGCGCACCATCGCCGCGATATTGGCGGCGCGGGCCTCCTTGGTGCCGAAGAAGCGGAGATCGTTGGCGCCCGGCTGCAGGATGACGATGTCGGTTCCCTTCGGCACCGCGCCGTCGAGCCGGCTGAGCATTCCGGCGGTGACGTCGCCGGACACGCCGGCATTGGTTACGTTGGCGTCGATGCCTTTCTTGCGAAGCATCGCCTGCAGCAGGGCCGGATAGGCGTTCTGCGCGCCGACGCCGAAGCCGGAGGTGTTGCTGGCGCCGATCGCGACGATGTTCAACGGCGCGGCTTGGAGCGGTCCGGCGAAGCCGACAACCGCCGCGATCAGTAAAGCCCGCAACGCTAAAATCATGCGCAACCTCCGGATAGCAAAGGCGGAACGGCGTCATTAACCTTTCTTTAATCATTCCGTAGCGGGGCGCCGCGGCGTCTGCAATGGCTAAGGGCGGAAGGGGAGACGCCCGCATGTTCGCTTCGTTGTCGACGCTATCACCACAGACCATTGAGTCATTTTTTGCGCTTGCCATCGGCTTTAGCGTCGCAGGTCTATGTGCCAGCGGCTTTCGGCTGTTCAGCCAGCATTTCCCGAGCTTCCGGCTGCTCGAAGTGGGACCGGTTCCGGCGCGTTTTGCCGCCATCCCGCTGCTGATGTTCTCGGCGCCCTTCATCATCATGCGCAACACGTTGCGCGGCCGCCGCGCCGAACGCCGCCGCACCGAAATCGTCATGGTCGCGACCGTGATCGCCGGGCTGTGGAGCCTGATGTCCGGAACCGTGGTCGTGCTGGCGCTTCAAGCGGTGCTTTAACTTCCGGTCCGACTTGCACCATCGCTCTCAATTTCCGATGCTCGCAGCGAAGGCGCGATCGACATTCGCGCGTGCTGGGCGGGACTGAAATGATCTACGAACTCGACGGCCAGAAACCGGAATTGCCGGAGGAGGGCCGCTATTGGATCGCGCCGAATGCCAGCGTGATCGGCAAAGTGCGGCTCAAGACCGACACCAGCGTCTGGTTCGGGGCGGTGCTGCGTGGCGACAATGAGTGGATCGAGCTCGGCGAACGCTCGCAGATCCAGGACAATGCCACGCTGCATGTCGACCCCGGTTATCCGATGAGCATCGGGCCGAATTGCGTGATCGGCCACAATGTCATCCTGCACGGCTGCACCATCGGCGCCAATACGCTGATCGGCATGGGCGCGATTTTGCTCAACGGTTCGAAGATCGGCGACAACTGCCTGGTCGGCGCCGGCGCGCTGATCACCGAAGGCAAGACCTTTCCCGAGCGCTCGCTGATCGTCGGTTCGCCGGCGCGCGCCGTGCGCTCGCTCGACGACGAGGCCGTCAAGATGATTGCCGGCGGCGCCGACATTTACGTGCGCCGCTTCAAGCAATTCGCGAAAACGTTGAAGCCGATCGGCTAAACTCAGCGCGCCGCGGCCTGCGCGCCGGAACTGGGCCGCTGCGGTGGTCCGAAATCGCTTGCGATGCGAACTTGATCGCCCGATTCAATGCCATCCGGCGGGCTCTCGATGACGCGATCTTCCGGGGTGAGACCGGAACCGATCTCGATAACCTTGCCGAGGTCGCGCGAGATCGTGACCGGCTTGAGAACGACACGTTCGTCGCTGTTCACCGTGGCGACGCGCAGGCCGCTCTGGTCGAAAATCAGCGCGCTCGCCGGCACGTTGACCGCGACGTCCGGGTGCGGCAGGTCGAAGCTCACCTTGGCGAAGGCGCCGGTCATCAGTTCGCCGCTGGCATTGTCGACCACCAGCAGCATTCGTGTCGTGCCCGAACCGACATCCACCGCCTGGGCGGAAGCCTCTACGGTCGCGGAGAATTTCCGCCCCGGATATTCGGGCACCGACATGTGAGCCCTGGTGCCGATTAGGATCTGCGGCACATAGCTTTGCGGCACGTTGACATAAACGCGCAGCCTCGATGTATCCGAGACGACGAACAACGGCGGGCCGCCGCCGTTTCCGGCGTTGATCAGCGCGCCGACGTCGGTCGAGCGCACTGTCACCAGCCCGTCAAACGGAGCGGTGATCCGCTTATATTGCTCGAGGACGCGAAGTCGGTCGAGGTTGGCTTGCGCCGATTTGACGAGGCCCTGCTTGTTGGCCGCGTCAGCGGTTCTTTGATCCAGGTCCTGCTTCGACTCGGCGCCGGAATTGATCAATTGCTGGCCACGTACCAGTGTGGCGTCGGAGAGTTTGGAATTCGCCTGTGCGCTGGCTACGTCGGCTTCGGCCTGCATGATCTGCTGATCGAGGTCGGGCGCATCGATTTCGGCAAGAAGCTCGCCGGCTTTGACGGGTGTGCCGATGTCGGCCTTCCAGTCCTTGAGGTACCCGCTGACCCGCGCATAAATTTGCGCCTGCGTATAGGCCTCAAGCCGGCCGGGCAAATCCAATGTCGACGTTCGGCCGTGGGTATCGGGCGGCGCCACCGCGACCACGGGAACCGCTTGAGTCTCGGTCCATTCGCTCAGCTTGGCGTCGGCCATCTTGCGGGTGGTGAGACCCATGATGACGATGATGGCGGCGACTGCGGCGATCAGAGTGCCGGCGAAGTACAGCTTGCGGCGGGACAACACCGGCGAATTGGATTCAGGCGGCATGCGGTTCTCCAATCGCCGGGGCGGGACGGGTGCCGCGGCGTCCGTGAACAAGACTGAAAACGACGGGAACGAACATCAGCGTTGCGATTGTTGCGCAAATGAGGCCGCCGACAACGGCACGGCCGAGCGGCGCGTTCTGTTCGCCGCCTTCGCCGAGGCCAAGCGCCATCGGTAGCATGCCGATGATCATGGCGAGCGCCGTCATCAAAACCGGGCGGAATCGTACGAAGCCGGCTTCCATCGCGGCAGCCATCGGATCGCCGAGTTCATCGAGCCGTTCGCGGGCGAAACTGATAACGAGCACGCTATTAGCCGTGGCGACGCCCATGCACATGATGGCGCCGGTGAGCGCCGGTACCGACAGCGTCGTTCCGGTGGCAAACAGCATCCAGACAATGCCGGCGAGTGCCGCCGGAAGCGCGGTGATGATCACGAACGGGTCGGTCCATGATTGGAAGTTGACGACGATCAACAGATAGATCAGCACGACCGCGCCGAGCAGGCCGTATATCAGCCCGGAGAACGCGCTGTTCATGGTCTGCACTTGCCCGAGCATCACCACCTGCACGCCTTTCGGCAGATCCTTGGCGCTGTCGTCAACGATCTTCTGGATGTCGGCGGCCACGGCGCCGAGATCGCGGCCCTGGGTCGTACCGTAAATCTGGATCAAAGGCTGAATGTTGTATTGCGAATAGACCGCAGGCGTATTGACGCGCTTGATGTCGGCAATGGCGCCGAGCGTCTGCGACGGCGCTCCCGGCGCAGTGATCGGCAGATTTTGCAGGGAGTTCAGCGAGTCTATGGCGTATTGCGGCGTCTGCATCACGATCGCATAGGACACGCCGTTGTCAGGATTGAGCCAGTAGGTCGGCGCCACCTGGCTGCTGCCGGCGAGATTCACCACCAGACTGTTGGTCACGTCGCGTTCGGTGACGCCGACAGTTTCTGCGCGCGTGCGATCGACATCGACATCGAAGGCGGGGCCGCCGAGCGATTGCTGAATGCGGGCATCGACCAATCCGGGCACGTGACGAAGCCGCCGCAGCAGAAGCTCGGCGTAGGCATAATCAGTCTCGATCTTAGGTCCGCGAATTTGCAAGTCGATCGGCGCCGGCGCGCCGAAATTGAGGATTTGGCTGATGATGTCGGCGGGCAGGAACGAGAAGGTCGTGCCGGCGAACCGCGCCGTCAGTTCTTCGCGCAGCGCGCGCACATATTTGGGCGTGGGCTGGTGGTCTTCGTTCAGTTTGATCTGGATTTCACCATCCTGCGTCCCGATGGTTCCGGTATTGTTGTAGGTCATGTTGATGCCGGAAACCGGGAAGCCGATATTGTCCACCAACGTCGCGAGGTCTTTCGGTGGAATGATTTGGCGGATCGCTTTTTCTATTTCGGAAAATCGCTGAGCGCTATCTTCGACGCGGGTGCCGACTCGGGTCCGCACGTGCATCAAGATCTGTCCGGCATCGACCGACGGAAAAAAGTCGCGGCCGAGATAGGGCGCAAGCGCAAACGAAGCAACCACAAATCCGAGAAAACAGGTAACGAATATGGTGCGGTGCTTGAGGGCGAGGCCTAGGAGATCGCAATAGGCGGCCCGGAAAGTTTCGAATCCTGCCTCGAAACGGCGCTGCAAACGGACAAAGGGGTTCCGCGACGGCGGCGGCGCTATGTCATGGCCGTGCGAATCGGTGTGCGGCTCATGTTTGCGCAGCAGATAGTTGGCCATTGTCGGCACTAGTGTGCGAGAAAGGATGAACGACCAGACCATCGCAGACATGACCGCTTCGGCCATCGGAACGAACAAGTAGCGGGATACGCCGGTCAGGAAAAACATCGGCACGAAAACGATGCAGATGCAGAGCATCGAGACAAAAGCGGGCACCACGATCTGTGCGGCACCGTCCATGATGGCGGTTTCGACGTCTTTGCCCTGTTCGAGATGCCAATTTATGTTCTCGATGGTCACGGTCGCCTCGTCGACGAGGATGCCGACGGCGAGCGCAAGTCCGCCCAAAGTCATGATGTTGAGCGTCTCGCCGAGCGCCCACAGTGTCGCGATCGAGCCGAGCACAGAGAGCGGAATTGAGGTGGCGATGATCAGGGTCGAGCGGACGCTGCCGAGAAACAATAAAATCATGACGCTGGTGAGCGCCGCCGCGATGACGCCTTCACGGATGACGCCGCCGATCGCGGCATTGATGAAAATCGATTGGTCGCCGAGCAGCGCGATATCGAGATTTTCCGGCAGAACGGCCTTCATCTCCTGAACTTTTTTCTTTATGCCGTCGATGATCGTCAGCGTCGACACGGCGCCGTTCTTCAGCACCTGCATCAGCACCGAGCGGTTGCCTTCGACATGGACGATATTTGTTTGCGGTGGATTGCCGTCGCGGACCTGCGCTACGTCGCGGATATAGACCATCGCGCCGTTGACGGTCTTGATCGGTAGGTCGCCCAAGTCGGCAATCAACGAAGGCGCGTTGTTGAGCTGGATGGCATATTCGAAATTGCCGATCTTCTCGGTACCGACCGGCGTAATCAGGTTTTGTGTGGCGAGCGCGTTGGCGACGTCCTGCCCGGACAGTCCGCGCGCCTGCATGGCGGCAGAGTCGAGATCGATCTGAACTTGGCGCGACTTGCCGCCATAGGGATAGGGTATGGCTGCGCCGGCGACCGTAATAAGACCGACGCGCAGGGTATTGAGCCCGATATCGGCCAGTCTTTGTTCCGACATGCCCTTGCCCGACAGCGCGAGCTGGATGATCGGAACGGTCGACGCATTATAATTCAAGATCAGCGGCGGCGTCGCGCCCGGCGGCATATTCTTGAGCACGGTCTGCGACACTGCCGTGACCTGCGCATTGGCCATGCGGATATCGACGCCCGGCTGAAAGAACACTTTGACAATGCCGAGACCGTTATACGATGTCGCCTCGACATGCTCGATGTCGTTCACCGTCGTGGTCAGAACGCGCTGGTAGCTCGACACCATGCGTCCCGCCATGTCTTCGGGTGCGAGACCGGTGTACTGCCAGATCGCCGCGATGATCGGGATGCGGATTTCGGGAAAAATGTCGACAGGCGTGCGTATGGCCGCGAGCGGACCGATGATGAGGATCAGCAACGCCAGAACGACAAAGGTGTATGGGCGCCGCAATGCGATGCGGACGAGAGCAACCATGCCGCAAGGACTCCCAAAACAGAGGCTTGGCTAAGCCGAGCGCGCCGACGGCGCCGCCGTGTCAAAATCGCCCCGCAGCGAAGGTTTCGCTGCAGTGCACAATATCTGAATCGGCTCGATCCACAACTCACAAAATCGTTTGTACGAATGTCGGAACACAATGAAATTTCAACAGAAAGCCGGCAAAAATTTATGCGGCGTTTATACCGTGTGGGTAAAGACAGCCCGGATGCGAGTTTCCCATCGGGCGGCGTAGATGATGGAAAAAGGCGTGGCTCAACTATGTAAAATGCGTCGGGACGCCGCCGTAAACTAGCCGATGAGGCGCCGATATTCTTTTTCCGGCACGCCGTAGGAACTGCCGGCGACCTTTTCGAGGCCTTTGCGGTTGAGTACCAGGATCTGATTGCGGCCGGTGTCGATCAGTTTCTGCCGCTTGAGACTTTGCAAGGCTTCGGTGACGCCGGCGCGCCTCACGCCCAGCATCAGCGCCAGAAATTCGTGGGTGAGCGCCAGCGTGTCGCCGCGCGCCCGGTCATGCGCCATCAATATCCATCGTGCGAGACGTTGATCGATTCTGGCGCAGGCATTGGCGATGGCGGTGTGGGCGGTCTGCACCATGAACACCTGGACGAATTTGAGCAGCAGGGTGCGCAATGTCTCACTCGTGTCCATCGCCTTGCGCAGTTCCTTCGCCGCCATCTGCTGCGCCTCTCCGGCGGCCTGGATGTAAGTCGCATGCGGCGACTGATCGCCGCCGAGCACCACGGCCGTCCCGCTCATTCCTTCGGCGCCGATGAGACCCACTTCGACCCTGGTCTCGTCGGGCTGTTCGGCAACGACCGAAGCCATGCCGGCCTCCATGAAATAGATTGTCTCGATCCGGCGGTTGGGGCGCTCCATGTCTTTCAACAGCGGCATCGCGACCGGCTTCAAATGGGGACGTATCAAGGCGAGGTCGGCGGCCGACATCGCGGCCAGAAGCCGATTGCGTGGCGGTGTCGGATGACGAAGCGCGGAGACGGGAGCCATGGCTCTTCCCACTACTGGGGCAAGAGCACATCAGCGTCTCTCAATCGCCCGCGCCCGGGTAACCGTGCAGGCGGCGGACCAGACTGCGCCTTTAGGCGGCCGATAGCTATTGAAACATGGTTCTTTAAATCGATTTTATGGTCCTTAAACCGATTTTAATGTACGGAACCGTACCCTCCGGACGGCATTGAGTCAGTTGGGCGCGTTACAGCTCAGAATCCGAGAGCGCCGCTGCGATCCGAAAAAGCGAAATGTCTTGCGGTGCCAGGCTTTGTGGCCTGGCCGTGAAAGGCTCTATTTGTGTCAATTTCATCCGCAAACGATCGGGCCTTGGTCGTCCTCGTCGTCGAAGACGAACTGATCCTGCGGTGGCAGGTTGCCGGCTGCCTGCGCGAAGCCGGTTATGTCGTCATCGAGACCACCAGCGGCGAAGAAGCCATGGCGCTGTGCAATGTCGATACGTCGATCGACGTTGTGTTCACCGACATCAATCTTGCCGGGCAGGCAACCGGTTGGGATGTCGCCGAGCATTTTCATCGGCGTCGTCCGGAATTGCCGGTGCTTTACACCTCAGGACAGTCCGTTGACACGGGACGCTGCGTTCCCGGCAGCGTGTTCGTTTCGAAGCCGTATCAATTCGACGATGTTCTCGACGTTTGCCAGCGGCTGGCGAGCAAATGACCCGCGCCAAATGCCACGACCGATAGCGAATGCCGCAAAGCCGGCGGCGCCAAGATGTAGTTGATGTCCAGCGAGAGAGAACGCTAGGGACTGGGGGATTTGAGGCTTGAAGTCTTCTCAACGCTTTCCGGCAGCGGCTGGGCGTCTTTTCCATGAGGGATCAGTATGCCTTCGAGCCGCATGGCGGCGAGAGTCCAATCGCGGGCCATGTCGAGGAAGGCTTGCCGGTCATCGTCGGCCGTAATCTCGGCCGCCCATCGCAGGCACTCGTTGGCGAATTCCCGATATTCCTTGGCTGTCGTCATTTGAAACGCCCGCGCCAGGTGATCTTCGCTACGCGCATTTAAGCACCATTGCCGAGCTGATTTGGTGCGCAAGCGTACATACACAATGATATTTTATCCGGAAATTATTTTACACGTCTTTTGACATGGCCTGTGGTCGGCAGAGCGCGGGCGGGCAGGGATGGCCAACGACGCTTCTCCAACAAAGAAAACAAGCGGGTCCCATCCGCCGCCTCGTTATGAAAAAGGTGCGGCCGGTGCCTGGGGGAGCACCGGCCGCGCGCGAACCCGGTCTGGGGACGGGGAGGGGTGGGGACGTGACCAGGATCGCGTTTCGGGATTATTCCTTTGTTGCCTAACGTGACGACGCGGTAGCAGGCGCCGGCGCGGAATCGCCCAGTGAAACCCATACATTCGGATCGGATTGCGACTGGCGTTTTACAAAGCGGTAGCCGGTGTCCGACCACAGCAGAATGTCGTTGTTCTGGTTGTCGAGAATGTATTCGCCCTTGTCGGTCTTGGCGGTGAGAATGGCGTGGCCGTCGCCGTTCTTGTCGCGCACCACGGTCATCAGCAACGCCTCGCGCGGCCAGCCCGCCTGGATCAGCATCTTGCGTTTCTCCAACGCGTAATCCTCGCAGTCGCCATAGCCGTCGTCCGGATAGTTCCAGCGTTCGACGACACCCCAATGATCCAGATCGGTCATCGGTTTGACGTGGCTATTGACCCAAAGATTGATGCGCTGAAGGTCGCCCCAGGCTTGCGTCGAGAGCACGACGTCGCGCGGCACCGTGGGCTTCGTCTTGCATTCCGGATCGTATTCGACGCAGAACTCGACCCAGCCGATCGGCGGACGCGCCACGCCGCCGATGTCGATGAACATCGGCCGTTGCTCGGCCCGGCTGCCGGTCGGCGAACCGACCAGCGCCCAAACAGCGATTGCCGCACAGGCGCTGCGCTTGAGAAGCGTTTTTGTGCCCGAAGCCATTATGTGACCCCTTCCCATCTCGTCGAGGTCACGTTTCGCACAAAGGCTTTGCACTGAAGCTAAGTCGAGTGCTTCAATTTGAAGTAAAAGAGCATCAAGACACAGCAAAACTGTCTGCGTCTTCGCGATCTATATTGTATAAAATTTGAACTATTCTATCTTGATTTAAATTTTAAGAAGCGGTGGAAATGCCGATGCGACGGGGATTTCTCGTGCTTCCCGCGGCATCGCCGGGACGATTGCCGCGGCGCTGCCGCAGTTGTTCCGCCACTGCGTAGCGTCATCGCCAGCCGTTAACGGCCGCAAATTGTCGGCGCCGATTTACCGGTCGGTGACGTTGTCGCGGAAATTGCATCGGGGCCCTGCCGCCACGAGGCGCGGCGTGGCGTCGCCCAGGTCGCGTCGCCCAAGGCTTCAGTGGCGTCGCCCAAGGCTTCAGTGGCGTCGCCCAAGGCTTCAAATTGAAAGGCGGACGTCCGGGATCAGCGCAGCAGATTGTCGATAGCGCTGCAGAGTTGGTCGGCCGTGTAGGGTTTGGCGATAAATCCGTGCCGCTCGACGAACATCGCGCGCATGCCGTCGGTTATGCCCTGGCCGGTGGTATACAGCACGGGGAGGCTGGGTATGCGTTTGACCGCCTCCTGCGCTGCGGTCAGTCCGGCCTGCAAATCCTCGTGCAAGCCCAGATCGGTGAACAGCAACTCCACTTTCCGGTCGCCTTCGACAAGCGCTATGGCCTGCTCGAGGGTGCTGGCGGACAGCGTGGTATGGCCCTCATCCTGGATGATTGATTCGGCCAGGACGCGCAGCGGCTCTTCGTCCTCCACGATCAGCACAACGGCCATTGCCCACCCCAGCCACGTGACGCCCCCATGTCAAATGACGTAATCACAATGGCTGATATTGGTTCCGATGTCCTGCTTGCCCTGGGGATAACGTGTGCCTCACGGCGCCGCGGGGAGTTGCAATTCGATCCGTAGACCGCCCGACGGCGAGCGCATGAGATCGAGGCTTCCGCCGTAGAGTTCCGCGAGCTCGCGCGCTATCGACAGGCCGAAGCCGAAGCCCGGTGCGGTCTCGTCGAGGCGTTTGCCGGCTTGCAGCGCCTGTGGCATGTCGGCCTGCCGCAGTCCGGGTCCATCATCATCGATGATGAGGATCACGCCGCGTCGTGGCTCAAGACGCCCGCGGATCTCGACGCGGCTGCGCGCCCACCGAAAGGCGTTTTCCAGCAGGTTGCCGATCATCTCGTCGAAGTCCTGCTGCTCGCATGCGACTTTGAGCGTCGGCGCAATGTCTGCGATGAAGTCGACCGATTTGTCGGCATTGACCTTGCCGAGCACCAGACCGAGATCGGCGACGCGCGCGGCCACAAGCGTTTGCGCGCGGACCGGTCCATCCAAGGCAGCGGCGCGAGCGCGTCCGAGGTGGTGACGGATTTGCCGCTCCATGACCTCGATGAGCGGTTGCAGTTCTTCCGCCCGCGCCCCGTCGGCTGACAGCGCGACGCCGAGCGTTGCAAGCGGTGTCTTCAATCCGTGCGCCAGGTTGGCGACATGGCGCCGTGCCCGTTCCAGATTCGAAGCATTTTGCACCAGCAGCGCGTTGAGTTCGGAGACCAGGGGCTGGATTTCGAGCGGCTGATGCTCGGGCAAAGCCTCGCTCCGGCCGGCCCGTACGTCGGCGAGCGAGCGACGCAATCGCTCCAGCGGGCGCAATCCCAGGCGGACCTGCAGCAGCATGGCGACAACAAGCGCGGCGCCCAGCACCAGGAGTGAAATCCCGACCGTTATCATCGCCGCGCGCAACGGACCGAGTACGGCAGCCCGCGGTGCGGAGGCGACCACGATAACCGGGCTGCCGGCTTGCGAGACGGGCTTGATACGGAAATGCAGCAGTTGACTGCCGGGGCCGGGACCATCGGCGGGCCGCGGCGGATCTCCGGGCGGCGGCTCCTCGTCACGATCGGCTGAGGGCGGTGGTGGTGGTGGCGGCGGCGGCGGACGGTCCGCCAGATCCGGCACAACGAGAGCCGCATTGCCGAGCGAACGAGATCGCAGCGTGTTATGCGGGCCCGTAATCTGCCAATACCAGCCGCGGCCGAGCCGGTCGAACGGCGGACCGTCGGCGCGTTCCCGTCAAACTCAAGCTGCCGTCGGCGTCGGTTTGCAGCATCGATGTCAGGAACAGGATTTGACTATCCAAGCGCTGATCGATCTGACCCTGCACGAAGCGATGCAGCACGAAGAAGATGACGAGCGCGGCGATCACCAGCGCAACGGCGATAAAAGCGGCGGCCCCCAGCAGCAGCCGCCTGCTCAGCGAGGCGCCGCGCAACGTCATAGCGGCCGCTGTAAGTTTGTAGCCGCGTCCACGCTCTGTCCGGATCAGGTCCTTGCCGATCTTGCGGCGCAGCCGAGCGACGATGACTTCGAGCGAATTCGAGTCCGTCCCCACGTCGCCTTCGTAAACCTTGTCCGCGAGGGTGCTGCGCTCCACCACGGCTTCTTTTCGCATCATGAGGCATTCCAAGACGCGCCATTCGAGCGCCGTGAGTCGCAAAGGCAGTCCGTCGATTTCGAATACGCCGGTTTGCGCTTCAAGCGACAATCGTCCGCAGGCGATCCGCGGTGCCGCGTGTCCCGCGGCGCGGCGCACCAATGCTCTCAACCGCATGACCAGTTCCTCGATGCGGAAGGGCTTGGTCAGATAATCGTCGGCACCGGCCTTGAAGCCGTCGACCTTTTCCGTCCAACCATCGCGCGCGGTGAGGATCAGCACGGGGAGTTGCCGGCCGTTCATCCGCCATTCCCGCAATACCTGAACGCCCGGCACTTTCGGCAATCCGAGATCGAGCACGGCAACGTCATAGGCCTCCGTGTTGCCGAGATGCTGTCCGTCCTCGCCGTTGGCGGCGACATCGACCGCGCAATTTTCTTTGCGAAGCGCATTTGCGATTTCCCGCGCGAGCAGCCGGTCGTCTTCGATCAGAAGGACTTTCATTCACGTTCCAGAACGGTCCTAGCGGAGATGACCTGGCGCCGCTTTCGGATAGGCGCCCTAGCTTAACCCAGCCTGAACCGAACGGTTCAGCGTGGGTTCGGGCGTCATCCCTATGCTCCGGCCGACAAACAACATAGGAGCCGACAATGATTGAACAAAACGACACGCCGCGGAAACAGGCACCGCGATCCTACTTTCTCAAACAACGCCGTAAAGCGTTGTTTGCGACCGTGCTCGCCGTGCTTGCGGTCGGCGGTGTTGCCGGAGCCGGCGGCACCAGACTTGTTCAACGCTGGCAACCGCGCAGCGTCATGCTGCTCCAGCCAGCCCCGATCGGCACGCTGAAGGATGGCAATTCGGTCGCGGTGCGAGGCAGCGTTGCCGAAACCTTCGGACATTTCTTTATTTTGCAGGACGGCAGCGGTCGCGCACTGGTTGACCTTGGACCGCGTGGCGATCATGCCGATGCGGCAACCAAGGGCGAAAACGTCACCGTGCAGGGATTGTTCGATCGCGGCCTGATCCATGTACGGTTTCTTGCTTACGCCGATGGACGCACCGAGGAGTTCGGACCATTGCCGCCGCCCCATCCCGATCGCGGACCGCCGCAACCCCCGGACCGTGGCGCCGCGGTGCCGCCTCCGCCGCCCGCGGATCCGCAGTGATCGGCTGACCGCATCGGCGTCAGGGCGCCTGCCATCGTCCGCGGAACTTTGCTCGCAACGCCGAGTTCAAGTTTGCGCGAATTGGTGCGGGCGCGGCATGCCGTCCATCGACGTTAATCCCATCGTCCCATCCGGGCGACAATCCGATGAGGTGCGAAGGTGCCGGCCAATTCATCCCGCGCGATTTGGTCCCTGCTGTCGCTGAATTTCTTTATGGCCGACATGCAGGCCGGCGTCGGTCCGTTTCTCGGCGTCTTTCTGTTGGCGCATGGCTGGCAAAGCGGTCTCATCGGATCGGTGATGACCATCGGCGGAGTTGCCGGGATGGTCATGACCGGACCCGCCGGTGCGCTGATCGACGCCACCTCGCATAAGCGGAGCTACGTCGTCATTCCGGGGGTCTGCACCGTACTGGCCTCCGCCGTCATTCTGCTTTCGCAGCATTTCTGGCTGGTCGCGGCGTCGCAGGTTGCAACCGCGGTCGCCGGTGCGGCGATCGGACCGGCGGTCAATGGCATCACGCTTGGCATCGTTCGTCAGGCCGGCTTCAACCGCCAGAACGGCCACAACCAAGCCTTCAACCACGCCGGCAACGTCGTGGGCGCCGGATTATCCGGGCTGTTGGGCTGGATGTTCGGCCTGCCGGCCGTGTTCTGGCTCGCCGCCGTATTCGGAATTTTGTCCATCATCTCGGTGCTGACGATACCCGCCGATGCGATCGACGACCGCGCCGCGCGCGGCATGAAAGACGGCGAGAAATCGGACAAGGCGAGCGGCTACCGCGTTCTGCTCGAGTGCAAACCGCTCCTCGTGTTGGCGGCTGCGCTGGCGATGTTCCATCTCGGCAACGGTGCGATGCTGCCGCTCTACGGATTGGCGGTCGTCGCCAAGCAAAAAGGCGACCCGGCGAGTTTCGTCGCCATTACGATCGTTGTCGCCCAGAGCGTGATGATTGTTGTTTCTCTGATTGCGATGCGGATGGCCGAAAAGGAAGGTCTGTGGCTGGTGATGCTTATTTCCTTCCTCGCGCTCCCGATCCGCGGTTTGACGGCGGCCTTTTTGATCAGCCATTGGGGCGTCTATCCGGTGCAAATCCTTGACGGTGTCGGCGCAGGCTTGCAAAGCGTCGCGGTGCCCGGCCTCGTCGCGCGCATTCTCAACGGCACCGGCCGGGTCAATGTCGGACAAGGCGCGGTCATGACCGTCCAAGGTCTCGGCGCGTCGCTCAGTCCGGCGCTCGGCGGTTGGATCGCGCAGGAGATCGGCTACAGCGCCATGTTCATGATCTTGGGCAGTTTCGCTCTGGGCTCCGTCGCGTTGTGGCTCGGATTTGGGTCAAGTCTCAGAGCGGCCTGTGCGGCGGAGCCCTCCAAGGACGCCGCGCTCCCGCCCGTGGGAGCCGCCGCGTGACCGTCGAGACGCCGCGCCGCCGGAACGGCGATCTGAAAGATCGCGTCCTCGTTTTCGCCCATATCGGCGATCTGCACATCACCGACGCCAAGCAACGGAATTTCAGCGACTTCCTGTCGATCGTCGCCCAGATCGAAATCGAATGCGCCAAGCTGATCGATTTTGTCGTTCTGCCGGGAGACAACGCCGACAACGGCCTGCCTTCCCAATATGCCTTGGTCACGACCGGATTGAAGATGCTGAGCCGTCCGGTCCATGCCATTCCGGGCGACCACGACATGGAGCAGGGCGGACTCGCGGCGTTTTACAGCGGTCTTCAAGCAGCCGCATTGCCCGCGGCAAAGGCGTTGCGCGGGGTGCGCTGTCTGTTTCTCGACATTTGCGGTGCGGGTGACGGCGGTCCCGATTTCCGCGCCGGCACAGACCAGGTGTTGTGGCTTGAGCGGGAATTGCGGTCAGCTCGAGCCCGCGGTGAGACCAGCGTCATCTTCATGCACAGCTACCCCGACGACCTGAAGGGCGATGGCGAGACCGCGGCCCTCAACCGGCTGATTGCCGCGCATGACGTCGCTCTCGTCGATATGGGGCACACCCATTACAATGAGCTCGCCAATGACGGCCGCACGATTTTTGCCGCGACTCGCTCGACCGGGCAAATCGAAGAAGGGCCGGTGGGCTATTCGATAGCATCCGTCGATGGCGGGGTGGTCAGCTGGCGTTTCAGGGCGCTCGACGATCCGTGCCCGTTCGTGGTGATCACATCGCCGGCGGATCACCGTCTGATGCGCGGGCTGGACCAGGCGGTCGAAGGCACTTGCGAGGTACGCGCGCTGGTGTTCGGAGCGAGGGAAATCGGCAGCGTCCGCTGCTGGGTCGACGACGCCTGGACGCCGATGGCGCCGGTGCCGGAAGAAAGGGTCTGGGCGGCCTGCGTCAGGGTGCCTTCCGAAAAACTGGTTACCCTTACCGTCCAGGCCGTCGATAACAGCGGGCGGCCCGGGCAGCATCGAATTCAGGCAGCAACGCCGGCCTATGTGCCGCCGATCCGCCCGCGCGACGGCAGCGACGCCTCGTCGATCGGCGCGTGGCCGGAGAACGGGATATTCGGCACTCAGCTCGGTCCCAATCGCAACGGCAAGCCGATAACAAGCTAATCTCGGCGGCCTCATTATTTGTCTCATTTATCGGTGTTTGAATGTCTTCTCACGTCATCACTTGGATCATCGCCGCCGTCGCCACGGCGGGCGTCATTGTACGTCCCTACAATCTGCCGGAGGCCGTCTGGGCCGTGGCCGGCGCGGTGTTGCTGCTGCTGCTGGGACTGATTTCGGCGTCCGACGCAGTTACCGGTGTCGCCAAGGGCACCGACGTTTATTTGTTCCTGTTCGGCATGATGCTGCTGGCCGAGATTGCCCGCGAGGCGGGACTGTTCGACTGGCTCGCCGCGGTCGCAACCAGTCACGCCAAGGGCTCGGCGCAGCGATTGTTCCTGTTGACCTATGGGGTCGGCACCGTGGTCACGATCTTTCTGTCGAACGATGCGACCGCGGTGGTGCTGACGCCGGCGGTGGCCGCTGCGGTCAAGACCGCCAGGGCCAAGGAGCCGCTTCCCTATCTGCTGATCTGCGCTTTCATCGCCAATGCCGCCTCGTTCGTGCTGCCGATTTCGAACCCGGCCAATCTCGTCATCTACGGCAGTCACATGCCGCCGCTTTTGCGGTGGCTGCCGGCCTATCTGCTGCCGTCGGTGATGTCGATCGCCGCGACTTATCTGGTGCTGCGCTGGACGCAGCGGAGCGCGCTGCGCCAAAACATCGCCGAGGATGTTCCGGTCCCCGAACTCTCCGGTGCCGGTAAAACCGCGGCCTTCGGAATCGGAGCGACCGCGGTCGTTCTTCTCGTTGCCTCCGCGTTCGACATTCAACTGGGTCTGCCGACGGCGGTCGCCGGCGCCGCGACGGCGGCGGTCGTTCTGATCCGCGAACGCAAGGGACCGTGGCTGATCGTCAAGGACATATCGTGGGGCGTGCTGCCGCTGGTGGCCGGGCTGTTCGTGCTGGTCGAGGCGCTGGATAAGACCGGCCTGATCGGCAGCATCACGGCGCTGCTGCACGATGCGGCTCAGCGTTCCGCGGTCTGGACCGCCTGGGGTGCCGGCATCGTCGTCGCTGTGGCCAGCAACCTCGCCAATAATCTGCCGACCGGCCTGATCGCCGGTGACGCGGTGCAAAACGCGCAGGTGCACGAGCAGATCACCCGCGCGGTGCTGATCGGCGTCGACCTCGGACCGAATCTTTCGGTCACCGGCTCGCTCGCCACCATTCTATGGCTCACAGCGCTGCGGCGCGAAGGCCAGACCGTCGGCGCCGCCGCGTTTCTCAAGCTCGGCCTCGTCGTGATGCCGCCGGCACTGCTGCTGGCGATCGGAGCCGCCTTGCTCGTCAATTGATGAAATGGAAGGAGCGACCCGATGCAAAACCTCAGTGCCGCCTGGCTCTACCCGGTCATTCTGATTGCCGGCGCATTGCAGGCGTGGGGGCCGCCGATGAATGGCGCGCTGCGCAGCGCGCTGGTTAATCCCTGGCTCGCCAGCGTGGTGTCATTCCTTCCTATCGTCGCTTTGTTGGGGTGCTTGTTGTTGTGTCTGCCGCGCCCGCTGCCGACACTGGCTGGCATTAGCGCGATGCCCTGGTGGGCCCCGTTGGGCGGCCTGGCCGGCGCATTCGCCGTTATCGCCGGTTTGTTGTTCGTCAATAAAGTCGGCGCCGGCGCCTTTGCCGGACTGACCATTACCGCCAATATCCTGATGTCGCTCGTGATCGACAAATTCGGCTGGTTCGGCATGGAGGTGCATCCGTTGAATGGCTGGCGGATGCTCGGAGCCGCGTTGATGGTAGGCGGCATCGCGCTGATCGCGAGGTTTTAATGCCTCAAGGGATCGCCGAACCGGTGCCGCGCGCGCAGGGTCTCGATAGATAACGCTGCCCTGACGCCGTTCTCATTTGGACGCGACCGATCGGGTTACGCGTCGCCGCCGGTCACGTTCTCTTCGAGCGAATCCGGGTGCTGCAGGCGGGTGAATTCGACCGCGAAGCCTTCTTCCAGATGGCGCACCACGCGGCCTTGGACTTTGCCCAAGGTAACCAGCGTCCCCATCGGCGGCCGCTGGTCTGTGGCGATACCGGCGCCGGATTCCGACACGTCGATGATCCGGCAGGTGAGGTTGACGCCATTCGGCAGGATCAGCCGGCCCATCGGGTTGCGCGGTACGATACGGCCGTGGCGGCGATCTTCCGGCAGGTCGAGAATATTGCGGTTGGCGAGCCAGGTCAGTTGCGCCGCGAGCTTGTCGCGCTTGCGCGCGGTCGCCGAGATCGTCATCGCGAAGCCGTTCTGAAACAACCGCGCGATCTTGCCCTCGAGCCTGCCGAGATGATCGACATAAGCAATGATGCGCTCGCCCGGCTGGCCGGCAACCGGAACGATCAAGGCCATGCCGCCCGGCGACATGTTGACGACCTGACAGGGAAATTCACGCCGGTCCGCGAGCATATAGCGGCCGAGCAAATTGACTTTGACGCGTTGATGGCGCCGCCGCTCGTCATTGAGGGAGCGCAATTTCAGTCTTTGTGCAGCTAACGGCATGCTTTCATCGCGTTCGGCCGGCAAGTGCGAAAGCCTAGGCGCGCGATGTTAATGGGTCGTTAGCCGCGCAAGTTGAGCGTCTAAACGCGGCCGCCTGCATAGACTGTAAAATGACGCCGCCGTGACGCCATGAAGCGCGGCAGCAAGCGGGTTTCGACTTCCGCGCCGATGTGACGGCGGCTCCCCAGCGTCAACGCGCCGAGCGGGCAGGCGCCGAGCCAGGCCGGGATCTTGACCGGCGCCAGGACCCCGATGGTGCGGGCGAGGCTGGGGCGATTGGCGGCGAGCGGCAACAGCAAAAGTTCAAGCTCGATCGGCTCGCCTCCGGCGTTCTGCGCGCTGACGCCGGCAACGGTGCCGACGCGCTCCTGGTCGAGCACGGCCAGCAGGTCGGAAAGGATCGGCTGGCTGGCGGCGGCCCATAATCCGATAAAGGACTTGCCTTTGAGTTCACGTCCGAACAGCGCGCAGACCCTGGTGCCGGCCAGCCGGAACGGATGGCTCGCGCCACTGTCCAGCGCCAGGATGAACGCGTCGCTGAGCACGTGGCGGATGGCGCCGGGCTCGATCTCGGCCCGTTCGGGCGCCGGGCGGTTGCCGCGCCGCTCATCCCAATAGGCGTAAAGTTGGCGGCTCGCTGCGTGTTTCATGTTCCCCCGCTCTCGAGCGATCGTGCCGCAGCCGCACAGCTGTCCCGGTTCGGGACAGAGTTTTCCGGTTTGCGGCGACCTCGCAGTGGATTGAGCAGGGGGCGTGCCGCCCGGCCCCTTAGGGCGGGGGAGGGCCGGCTAACGCGGCATTAAACTTAATGAAACGTTGACGTTGGCGGCACGCGCCGCGCCGCTTAGGGTGCGAACAGGCCACGGGCTTGCTAGGCCAAAGGATTAGGGGACTACGGGAGGCGAGGGGATGTGATCGATGCCGAGGTGCCGCTAGCGCATTTCCGGTATCGGTGCGGAAACCCCGCGCAACGAACGGAAGGGAGGACGGCAACGTCCTCCCTTTTGTTTTTTTCAGTACTTCAGGATCGTATGCGGCCGCCGCGGCGGCCGGACCCCGTCGTACTTGTCCTGGCCGCGGTATCGGCCTATCTCGGCCGGGTGCCAGCCCCACAGCCCGACCCCGATTATTCCGAGCCCCAAATCTCCGAGCCGCATGTCTCCGAGCCGAAGCGCCGGGAGCCGGTATTCAATGTGCCGCGGATCGTGGTCGCGACCGTCGTGGTTCTGGTGCTCGTGCATCTGGTGCGCACTTACCTGCTGACGGACGAGCAGGACCTCGCGTTTCTTCTGGCCTTTGCTTTTATTCCAGCGCGCTACGGCACCGATCTCGCCGTCAGCGGCTCATTTCCAGGCGGCTTCGGCGCCGATATCTGGACTTTTTTCAGCTACGCCTTCATCCACGCCGACCTGATGCATCTCGGCTTTAATCTCGCTTGGCTCATTCCTTTCGGCACCGCGCTGGCGCGACGCTTCGGCGCCTGGCGCTACTGTCTTTTCATGCTCGTTATGGCGGCAGCGGGCGCGCTCGCACATCTCGTGAGCAATCTCGGTGCGATGGACCCCATGATCGGCGCTTCGGCCGCTGTCTCGGGGGCGATGGCGGCGGCGATGCGATTTGTCTTTCAGGAACGCGGTCCGCTCGGCGTGTTCCGCAACGCCGCCGATGGCGGCTATCACGCCCCAGCGGCGCCGCTGTCGAAGACGCTGCGCGATCCGCGGTTTTTGCTGTTTGTCGGGGTCTGGCTCGGGCTCAATGCATTGTTCGGGCTGGGCACCATTTCGTTCGGCCAAGAGGCGGGACAACAAATTGCCTGGCAGGCGCATATCGGCGGTTTTTTTGCCGGGTTGTTTCTGTTCAGCGCATTCGATCCCCCGGTTTCCCGGCCCAAAGTCGATACCATCATCGACAGCTGACCGCTCTCGCTCCAATGCTGCGCTGCAACGCATAATTGGTTGCCTTTCACAGGAACCGGTCACCTTTCCAAACGTTAATCCTGTTACCTTCGTCGCCGCCGCGCCGTCGCGGCCTACTGACAAGATGAAGGGATAGGGAGGCTACAATGACCATCAGCGTCATTCTTGCGGGCAAAGGCCGCGATGTTGCCAGCATCGAACCCAACGCCACACTCTCTGCTGCCGTTGGTATTCTCGCCGAAAAGCGCATTGGCGCATTGCTCATCCTTGGCGCCGATCACCGCGTCGTCGGCATTCTCTCCGAACGCGATATTGTGCGCGCGCTCGGCGAACGCGGTGCTGAAGTGCTCGGCGAGCCGGTCAGCCGGTCGATGACACGCAACGTCTCGACCTGCACCGAGAAAGAAACGATCTCCAGCATCATGGAACGCATGACCGAGGGCAAATTCCGCCACATGCCGGTCGTCGAACAGGGGCGTCTCGTCGGCATCATCTCGATCGGCGACGTGGTCAAGCATCGCGTCCGCGAGATGGAGCAGGATTCGGCGGCGATGCACGACTACATCCTGTCGGCTTAATCGCGTTGGGGCGGGCGATCCGCCGATACGGCATTCCCCGCTTCCACATGGCACGGTATGGTGACGCCTCGCGCCAATGCCGGGAGGCTGTCATGCGGTGGTTATCGACCTTCGTCCTGCTCTTGGCTGTCGGTTGCGCCGTGAGTGTTTCCGGCAGCGCGGCGCAGGCGCAGAGTTCCACCATTACCAACTGCATGATGCTGTGCAATTCGCAGGCGGCGGCGTGCCAGACGACCTGCCTGGTCCCCGGCACGCCACCGGTCGGCGCAGCGACGTTGACGAGCAACGCGAATGTAAGCACGACCTGCCAACTGAGTTGCAGCACACAGCAGATATCGTGTCAGTCGGTTTGTTCCCGTGTGCCGCCTCCGGCTCCGACCGCGGCGCCGTCGCCGGCGCCGACAACGGAGGTTCCGGCGCAGTAATCGCCGTTGCGTGCCGACTTTAGGACACGGTGCTCGACGTCAACCCAACTCCGCGATCGACTCCTCGATCGAATCCATCGCTTTTTCCGTGGCGGATTGGCCGATCGCGATGGAATCCGCGGCGCGATGAAAATCGAGAAAGCCGATATTGCCGATGCGCGGCGTGATGTGGATATCGGGCGGGTCGCCGGCAAGCCGCATCCGGGTCAGCCGATCCTGCATGATGTTGAACGACTCGATCATCACCGTGGAAAAACCCGGCCGGGTGTCGCCGCCGTTGACGATCTGCCGCTTGATCGCGCGTTCGGCGCCGAACAGGCCACGCAAGCGGGCAAGGCCATTGCGCGGTTCGGCCGGCGCCGCGCTCGGCTTGCCGTCGTCGACATCGGCGCCGTGGCTCGCGATCGTGGCGCCGCGGCCGAAACGGTCGGCATCCATATTGACCGCGATGACGACGCGGGCGCCCATCGCGCGCGCCGCCGAGACCGGCACCGGATTGACCAGCGCGCCGTCGACCAGCCACCGGCCGCCGATGTGAACCGGCGGGAAAATTCCCGGCAGCGCGTAGGACGCCCGCAGCGCCAGCGCGAGCGAGCCGCGCGTCAGCCACACTTCGTGACCGGTACCGATTTCGGTGGCGATGGCGGCGAAGCGGATCGGCATATCTTCGATAGCGCAATCGCCGATCGAATCCGCCAGCCGGTCCGCCAGCCGCGAACCGCTGATCAGCCCCGAGCCGCCGATCCGGACGTCGAGATAGCTGATGATGCGCCGCCGCGTCAGCGAGCGCGCCCAGCTTTCGAGCGTGTCGAGTTGATTGGTGATGTAACAGCCGCCGACCAGCGCCCCCATCGAGGTGCCGACGATGATATCGGGCACGATGCCGCGCGCCTGCAGGGCGCGCATCACCCCGATATGGGCGAAACCGCGGGCAGCGCCGCTGCCGAGCACCAGGCCGATGGCCGGTCCGCCACGCTTGCCGCCGAGATGGCCGGCATCCGCGATTTTGTCTGGAACTTCGATACTACTCACCACGCCCTCGTCTATGCGCCCTTCAGCGAGCGGCCAAAAAGTTTGCCGACAAGGCCGCCGGCATTTCCGGCGCGGCCAAATTGGCCACAAGCTCGGCCCGACGATAGGGTGAAAGTGACGGCAAGTCAGCTAGATATACCGCGGTATGGGACGTGGCCGGCGGTCGGTGCCGGCGGCGACCGGCTTGAAAATGCCGTCTTTAGGATCGACAGAAAACCGGATGTCAGGGTGGGGACCCAACGTGTTTCGGTGCTGCGCGGCAGCTTTGGCGGTGGTGGGGATCGTCGCCCTTCCGCCGGCCTCCGGCTTTGCGCAAACGCGCGGCCTGATGGCGCCGCAAGCAGTCGCGCCGGCACCGCTGGTGCCGGGCACCGGCTTACCCGGCGCAACGCTGGTCGCGCCGGGGCCTTTGACTTCGCCGGGCATCGGAACTTCGCCCGCGCCGGCGCTGCCGCCGAGCGCGCCGCCATTGGCGCAGGTCGCGCCCGCGGTGCCGGCCGGTCATGTGGCGCTGGCGGTTGCCGCACGTTATGGCCGTGACTCGGCGCCCATCAGTGCCGGCCTGATCTGGCGCGTCTACGCGGCGAAACCCGACGCCAGCGGTGCCTACCGTCTGATCAAGGAGGACCGCGCGGCGGCGCCGACTTTCGTGCTGCCGCCCGGCAGCTATGTGGTGCATGCCAGCCTCGGCCTCGCCAGCGCCGCGAAAGCGGTGCAATTGCGTGCCGAGACCGTGCGCGAAATGTTCGACATTCCGGCCGGCGCCATGCGGCTCGAGGGCCGGGTCGGCGATGCCCGCATTCCCGCCGGACAGATCGCTTTCGACGTCTATACCGGCAGCCAGTTCGACACCACCGAGCGCCGCCCGATCGCGCAGAACGTGGCCACCGGCGACGTCGTGCTGCTCCCGGAGGGGACCTACTACATCGTGTCGAATTACGGCGAGGGCAATTCGGTGGTGCGCTCCGACGTGCAGATCCAGCCGGCGAAGCTCACCGATATCGTCGTGACCCATCGCGCCGCGGTCATCACGCTCAAGCTGGTCAACAATTCAGGCGGCGAGGCGCTCGCCAATACCCAATGGACCGTGCTCACGCCGGGCGGCGACGTCATCAAGGAATCGATCGGCGCCTTCCCGCGCCTGGTGCTGGCCGAAGGCGACTACCACGTCATCGCGCGCAACGAGGGCAAGACCTTCCAGCGCGATTTCAAATGCATCACCGGCGTCGACGGCGAAGTGGAAGTGCTGGCAAGGTAGGGCCGAACGTCATGTATCACGCGGCGTGTTTCATCCGCGCCACATCCGGCGGCACCGCCTCGTCGGCCAGGGCGGCCAGCGCCGCATCGAGCGGCATGGTCTGTTGCTTGTCGCTGCCGAGTCGGCGGATCGAGACGGTGCGTTCGGCGGCTTCTTTCTTGCCGACGACCAGCAGCACCGGGATTTTCGCCAGCGAGTGTTCGCGGACCTTGTAGTTGATCTTCTCGTTGCGCAGATCGCCCTCGACCCGCAGACCAAGCCGCCGCGCTGCGGCGATGGCGTCGCGGGCGTAATCGTCGGCATCGGACGTGATGGTCGCAATCACCGCCTGCTGCGGCGACAGCCATAGCGGCATGTGCCCGGCATAATGCTCGATCATGATGCCGGTGAAGCGTTCCAGCGAACCGAACATCGCGCGGTGCAGCATCACCGGCGTCACTTTGTTGGAATGCTCGTCGATATAGAACGCGCCGAGCCGGCCCGGCATATTGAGATCGACCTGCACGGTGCCGCATTGCCAATCGCGGCCGATGGCGTCGCGCAGCACGTATTCGAGCTTGGGGCCGTAGAAGGCGCCTTCGCCTTTGTTGAGCGTCCACGGCCGGCCGGAGGCTTCGAGCGCCTTCATCAGCGCGGCTTCGGCTTTGTCCCAAACCGCGTCCTCGCCGATGCGCTTCTCCGGCCGATCGGAGAATTTGATGCGGACGTCGTCGAAGCCGAAATCCTTATAGATCGTCAGGATCAGATCGTTGACCTTGATGACTTCCTCGGCGATCTGCTCTTCGGTGATGAAAATATGCGCGTCGTCTTGCGTGAAGGCGCGCACCCGCATCAGGCCGTGCAGCGCGCCCGACGGCTCGAACCGATGCACCTTGCCGAATTCGCAGATCTTGAACGGCAGGTCGCGGTAGGATTTCAGCCCGTTCTTGAAAATCTGGATGTGGCCGGGGCAATTCATCGGCTTGACGACATAAGTGCGCTCGTCTTCCTCGCGCGGCTGCACCAGGAACATGCCTTCGCGGAACGTCGCCATGTGGCCCGACGCCACCCACAACGATGAATCGATCAGTTGCGGCGCGTTGACCTCGGCATAACCGGCTTCCATCTGGCGGCGGCGGATATAGTTCTCCAGCGTCTGAAACAGCGTCCAGCCCTTGGGATGCCAGAACACCGAGCCGGGCGCTTCTTCCTGGAAGTGAAACAGATCCATCTCGCGGCCGAGTTTGCGATGGTCGCGCTTCTCGGCCTCCTCGATCTGCTTCAGATGAGCGTCGAGTTCTTCCTGCTTGGCAAAGGCGGTGCCGTAGATGCGCGACAGCATTTCGCGGTTCGAATCGCCGCGCCAATAGGCGCCGGCGACCTTCATCAGCTTGAACGCATTGCCGATCTTGCCGGTCGAGGTCATGTGCGGGCCGCGGCACAGATCGAACCAGTCGCCCTGTTTGTAGATTTTCAACGCCTGATCCGCCGGAATGGCGTCGATCAGTTCGACCTTGAACTGCTCGCCCTTGTCGCGAAAAACTTTCTTCGCTTCGTCGCGCGACCACACTTCCTTGGTGAACGGTTTGTCGCGCGCGATGATCTCGCGCATCTTTTTCTCGATCGCGGCAAAGTCTTCCGGCGTGAACGGCTCGTTGCGGAAGAAGTCGTAATAGAATCCGTTCTCGATCACCGGGCCGATGGTCACTTGGGTGCCGGGCCACAGCGACTGCACCGCTTCGGCGAGCACATGCGCCGCGTCGTGGCGGATCAGTTCGAGCGCGCGCGGATCGTCGCGGGTGAGGAATTCGATCTTGGCATCATGCTCGATCGGATCGCCGAGATCGGCAACCTTGCCGTCCAGCGCCATGGCGACGGTTCGCTTGGCGAGCGAGGGCGAAATGCCCTTGGCGATATCGAGGCCGGTGGTGTTGGCGGGATAATCCCGACATGCCCCGTCGGGGAAGGTCAGCGCGACCATGGTTCACTCCTGTTGCTCACTCCTGCGGACGAGCGCAGGTAAGCGGGGGGATGGGATATAGCAGCCGGCGGCCGCGGCGCAACCCTCCCGATTTTCGCCCAATTCGACGATGCCATCAAACAAATTTCCGGCTGCCGCGTTTGAATGCGGCGGGGGCGCCCGGAATCATCAAATCGCGATCATACCGCCGCCCCATTAGCTGACGACCGTTAAGGCCAAGTCCGCACCGGATCGCGTATCGCAATCAAACGCGATGATCTTCAAGTGCGGCGAGGGGTGTCGGACGTTGCGGCGTTGATGCGCGCGGGTGTGTGCGTAGCGCGTGAGGCCGCCGCTCGGGGGTTGGCATGAGGGGTGGTGGCTTGCTGCGGCCGATCCGGCCGTTTCAGGTGGTTTGCGTATGGGCCGCGGTTGTGCTCGTGGCGGCCGTTTCCCTCCAATTCGGGCCTTCCGAGCGCGCCGGTGTCCGGGCTATGCCGGACAAGCCCAATCTCGGTGCACTCGGCGAACGTCTGAACACCAATACGATCTCGATCATATCGGGCAATCCCAACGCCACCTATTTGACCATCGCCTACGATCTCTCCGCGGTGCTCGATGACGGCGACAACTTCCGCATCCTGCCGGTGATCGGCAAAGGCGGCGGGCAGAATATTCGCGATGTGCGCTTTCTCAAGGGCGTCGATCTCGGCATCACGCAGTCGAATATTCTCAACGAATATCGCTCGAGCAACGAGATCGGCAATATCGACGACAAGATCGTCTACGTCGCCAAACTGTTTAACGAAGAGATGCATCTGGTGGTGCGGGCCGATTCCGGCGTCGTCTCGCTCGATCAGTTGAACGGCAAGAAAGTCAATTTCAGCGATATCGGCAGCGGCAGTCAGATTTCGGCGCGCGATATTTTCCGCCGTCTCGGCATCAAGCCCCAGGAGGTCAATATGGGGCAGGCCGATGCATTGGAGAAACTCAGGAGCGGCGAGATCGCTGCTACATTGTTGATTGCCGGCAAACCCGCAGCGTCGATGGGGAAGCTCCGTGCCGCGGACGGTTTCCGCTTCTTGCCGGTGCCGTTCACCAAGGAATTACAGAGCGAATATTTGCCGGCGGTGCTCGGTCACGACGACTATCCCGGCATGGTGGAGGGAGGCCAGGACGTTGCCACCGTCGCCGTCGGCGCCGTGCTGATCGCCTATAACTGGCCGAAGGACAGCGATCGCTACCGCCGCATCGCCAAATTTGTCGACGTGTTCTTTCCGCGGCTTGCGGAGTTTCAACAACCGCCGCGCCATCCGAAGTGGCGTGAGACCAATCTCGCTGCCGTGGTGCCGGGCTGGACGCGGTTTGCGGCGGCGCAGGAATGGCTCGATCAAAATCGCGGCAAGCAACAAGCGCCGGCCGCCATGCGCGAACAGTTCGACCGCTTTCTGGCCGCGCGCCGTGCGTCCGATCAGAGCGGCGACGGGGGCAGTGCCGGCAACCGCGACCAGTTGTTCCAGGAATTCCTCGATTGGCAGTCGCGGCAGCATCCGTGACGAAGGCAGCGGCGAGGGCTTTGTAATTTCGGAGCTTGAAAGCAGGAGAGGCGATCATGAGTTCTCCGATTCATCATGCGCAAGACATCGATCCCGCGCTGGTTTACGCGCCGCCTTGGGTGCGTGACAGCAGGCGTCCGCCACCGCGCTTCAGCGGCGACGTCGCGATGGAGGAATTGCAGCGCCAGCTGGCGCTCGACCCGGAGGCGGTTCCGGAACCGCCGGAGACCGAGCGGGCGGCGCGCGCGGCTTCGCAGACCGCGCGCGGCTTGTGGCCTGTGGTGCTGAGGTTCATCGCGGTAGCGGCTATCGCCGCGGCGGTCGCGTGGGGCATCGTCATGATTCCCGGCTTCAAAAAATCAGGCGCGACGGCGCCGGCGCAACAGATGGCGCAACTGCCGCCGCAACCTCCGGCGGATACGGCGCCGATGGAGCCGGCGGCTAACCGGGTGAAGCTGGTGCAGGTGGATTTCGCAGCCGGCGCGCCGGTGCTCGATCCGGAAAAGTTCGTTGCAGCAAACGGTGCGGCAACGAACGTGACGGCATCGCCTGAACCGCCTGCCATGGCAGCGCCGCCCGCACCGCAACCGGCCGCGGCGTCGCCGGACAATGCGGAGATCGCCACGCTGGTCAAACGCGGCAAGGATTTTCTGGTCAACGGCGATTTCGCCTCGGCGCGGCTTTTGCTCAAACGGGCGGCCCAGGCCGGGAGTGCGGACGGCGCGCTGGCGCTCGGCGCGACCTTCGATCCCGAAGTGATCAAGCGCCTTGGCGCGATCGGCGCCACGCCGGATATTTCCCAAGCGCGCGATTGGTATCGAAAAGCCGCCGAACTCGGTTCGCCCGCCGCCGCGCAACAGGCCGCGAAGCTGACCGCAGCGGCGCAATGATGCGATCTGCGATGCCGCGCAGAGGCGTTAACGCCGATCAAGTCTCGTTCACGGCCCGGGGCGACGCGTTCGTTCCGCGCCATCGCGCGTAGCGCCAGGGCAGATACCACCGCGCACCCGGCGGCGGCGCATCGGGGACGAAATCGAGACCGGCGGTGCCGAATGGCTGGCAGCGCAACAGACGCGCCAGCGTCATCCAGCCGCCGGCCCATAACCCGTAGCGGTCGAGCGCCTGCTCGGCATAGTCGGAGCAGGTCGGCAGGTGCCGGCACTCGTAGCCGATCCACGGCGACAGCGTATAGCGATAGACTTTTATAAGGCCCCGACCGGCCATACGGGGGAGGCTGCGCCAGGATGCAGCGGCCGGTGACAAATTATTCTGCCGCAGTCCGGATGGGTTCTTGGCCTGCCGTCGCGCGCTTCTTCTCGATCTGACCGATGGCGTCGACCACGGCGTCGAAGGTCAACAGCGTCGAGGCGTGACGGGCTTTGTAGTCGCGCACCGGTTCGAGCACCGCGATATCGGCCCATTTGCCGTCGGCCGGCGGCGCGCCGTTTTCTTTGAGCATTTTGCGCACGCCTTCGCGCAGCTCGCGCAGCTCCTTTGCATTGGAGCCGACGATATTGCGAGCCATGATCGAGGACGAGGCCTGGCCGAGTGCGCAGGCCTTCACCTCATGGGCGAAGTCGGTGATCGTGTCGCCGTCCATCTTCAGGTCGATGGTAACGGTCGAGCCGCACAGTTTCGAGAGCGCGGTTGCGGTCGCGTCTGCGTCCGGCAACCGGCCGATCCGGGGGATCGTGCCCGCAAGCTCGATAATGCGGCGATTGTAAACATCGTTCAGCATTGCAATATCGCCAACTCAGCCGGTCGGGGCTGGTTTATTGTGTCCATCCGGCAATCCATTATATAGGCGCTAGCAAACGGGTTTTGAAGTTCGGCATTCGGCCGCGGCCGGGAGACACAATGGACGCCGTTATCAAGCCATGGCCGAAGGATCCGGTCACCGATCATGTTCACAATGCACCGGCGCCGGTCGATAAAAAGCCGTCGCGCGAGGAAGCCGAAGCGGCTGTCCGCGCGCTGATCGCCTATCTCGGCGAGGATCCGGCCCGCGAGGGCCTGGTCGGTACGCCGAAGCGCGTGGTCGCGGCCCTGGACGAGCTTTATCGCGGCTATAAGGACATTCCCGCCGACGCGCTCGCCCGCACTTTCGGCGAGACCGAGCCCTATGACGACTTCGTGCTGATCCGCGATATCGGCTTCACGTCGCATTGCGAGCATCACATGATGCCGTTCTACGGCAAGGCGCATGTCGCCTACCGGCCGGTGGAGCGGGTGGTCGGGCTGTCGAAGCTTGCCCGGCTGGTCGACGTCTATGCCAAGCGGCTGCAAACCCAAGAACACCTCACCTCGCAAATCGCCACCGCGATCGAGGAAGTATTGAAGCCGCATGGCGTCGCGGTGCTGCTCGAGGCCGAGCACACCTGCATGTCGGTGCGCGGCGTCGGCAAGCAGGGTGTTTCGACGGTGACGACGCGGTTTCTGGGTTCGTTTCGCGACAGTCCCGAGGATCAGATGCGGTTCGTGACGCTGGTGCAGGGCGCGCGCGGCGCCGGCGCGTTGCGCTGACGCTGCAGGCCTGCGGTGCGGAGGGTTCGTTGTCCGACCAATTGCCATTTGCATCGCCAAGTACCGAGCCGGGTACCGAGACCGACCTTGAAGAAGGTCTGGCCCTGACGCCGAAATTCGATGCCAGCGGGCTTGTGACCTGCGTCGCCACCGACGCCGTCTCCGGCGATGTGCTGATGGTCGCGCATATGAACGCGGAAGCTTTGGCGAAGACCATCGCCTCGGGCGAGGCCTGGTATTTCAGCCGCTCGCGGAACGCTTTGTGGAAGAAGGGCGAAAGCTCCGGCCACACCCAGCGCGTGGTCGAGATGCGGATCGACTGCGATCAGGACGCGGTCTGGATCAGGGTCGAGCAGGTCTCGGGCGCCTGCCACACCGGCCGCCGTTCCTGCTTCTACCGCGCGGTGCCGCTCGGCAAGCCGGGCACCGCGACGCTCGAATTCCGCGACGAGCGCGTGTTCGATCCCCAGGCTGCGTATCGGAAATAAGCCGCGGCAAAGCGGCAATGCCGGTTACGGCGCGGAAGGCGCTTTGCCGGATGTCCGAACAGGCAAATCGTCGATTCTGGACAGGAAGGTTTTCAGGACGGGCGATGTATTCGCGCTTTGGTATCCGACGACTAAATCGATACTGGGCGCCTCGCCTGTCAGGGGACGGCTGATGACGGACCACGGCAGGAAATGCTTGGCGGAGGCCGGCAACAGCGCCACGCCGCGCGTCGAGGCGACCAGGGAAATAGCCATCGCATAATTGTCGATCTCAAGATGCGGCACGAGTTCTATTGCCGATCGCTTGAAATAATCGGCGATGATGGCGCGCAGCACGCGCGGTACATTGGATATTCCGATGAATGTTTCGCCGACTAGATCGTGGGCCTCGATCGCGTCGCGTTCGGCGAGCCGATGGTCGCTCGGCAGGATCGCGACCAGCGGCTCCTTCGCCACCACTTTGTATTCGAAGTCGTAATTTCGCTCCTGCCGCATGAACGCAACGTCGAGCTTGCCGCGCTGGAGATCGTCGGCAAGCATTGCCGAGTGATCGCTGGAAACTCTGATTTCGATATTCGGCAATTGGTCGCGAAGCACGCTGGTGGCGCGCGGCAGCCAATCGACTTCCTGCCCGGTGAGGATGCCCATGGCAAATGCCGGTTTGACGGGCTGCGCGGCGCGCCGCGCCGCCTCCGTCGCCGCCTCGGCTTGGGTCAGCGCCAGCCGCGCATGATCGAGAAAAGCGCGGCCCGCGGCGGTCAGTTCGATGCCGTGGACGCTGCGGGTCATTAGCGGAACGCCGACCTCGTATTCGAGATCGCGGATTTGCCGGCTGAGCGAGGGCTGCGCCGTGTGCAGCCGCTTCTCGGCCGCCAGCGTCAGGCTGCCTTCCTCGGCGACGGCGATGAAATAACGCAAGTGGCGTAACTCCATCGGGTCATATCTCCTAGGCATGTCCATCAACTTACAAAGTCTTTTTAGAGCGGGCTAGCGGCTCCTACTTAGATAGCAGTCCAAGCAGTTCTGGGCGATCCCATCCCGTCTTGTGATCTGCCATACCTAGCGCCCATGCTTAGGCGGCAGGCAAAGCCTCAATTTGAGGGTGAAAATATGAGCAAGAAAGTTGTCTTGATCACCGGCGCCTTGACCGGCATCGGTCGTGCCACCGCGCTGGCCTTTGCCAAGGAGGGCGCCACCGTCGTCGCTGCGGGCCGCCACGATGCCGAAGGCAAGGTTTTGGAAGCCGAGCTCCGCGGCCTGGGCGGCGAGGCTCAATTCATCCGCGCCGACGTCCGCCACGAGGACGATGTGCGCAATCTGGTCGATCGGACCGTTGCGCAATTCGGCCGGCTGGACGTGGCGGTCAACAATGCCGGCACCGAGGGCAAGCCCGGTCCGGTGACGGAGCAGACGCCCGACGGTTACGCGGCGATGTTCGACACCAATGTGCTCGGCACACTGCTCAGCCTCAAGCACGAACTCCGGGTCATGCAGCCGCAAGGCTCGGGCAGCATCGTCAATATCTCCTCGACCATGGGCGAACGCGGCGCGGCGAACCTGTCGCTCTACACCGCGAGCAAACATGCCGTCGAAGGCCTGACGAAATCCGCAGCGCTTGAGGCCGCGGCGTTCGGTGTCCGCGTCAATGCGGTCGCGCCCGGTCCGACCGAGACCGCCATGCTCGATCGGCTCACCGGCACGCCGGAAAAGAAAGCGGCGTTCTTTGCCGCGGTCCCGCTCAAACGCGGCGGCAAGCCGGAAGAGATCGCCGATGCGATTCTGTTTCTGGCTTCCGCCAAAGCCTCCTTCATCACCGGCCAGATCGTGCGGATCAACGGCGGCAAGACCGCCTTCTGATCACTCGGACCATGCCGATCCATTGCCGGGATTCTTCGCCTTCCAACATTCGGAGATGAAACGTGACCGACTACACCCACCAAACCGCGCCGACGCAGTTCGTCGAGGCCAACGGCATCCGCTTCGCCTATCGCCGCTTCGGCAAGGCCGGCGGCATCCCGCTGGTCTTCAACCAGCACTACACCGGCACGATGGATCATTGGGATCCGGCCGTGACCGACGGCTTGGCCAAAACCCGCGAGGTCATTCTCTTTGATAATGCCGGCGTCGCGTCGTCGTCGGGCGAGGTCCCTCGTACGTTCGCGACGATGGGCGCCAATGCTATCGCTTTCATCCGTGCTCTCGGTCTGACCGAAGTCGATGTGCTCGGCCTCTCTATCGGCGGCTTTGTTACGCAAGAGATTGCCCTCCAGGCTCCCGACCTGGCGCGGCGGCTGATCTTGTTGGCCACCGGGCCGCGTTCCGCCGAAGGCGCCGTCGGCGGCACGCCCGAGGGTAATCGGATCTTCAGCGCTACCTATGACCCTCCCGATCACTTGTGGCTGAGCGTTTTTTTCACGTCTTCGCCGGCGAGCCAGGCCGCTGGAAGGGCATTTCTTGAGAGGTTCCGAGCGCGGACGAAGGATCGCGATCCGGAAGTCAATGAAAAGGTCGGGCCGACACAGCGCCTAGCCATCGGCGAATATGCAACGCCACGCGAGCGACCCTTCGAATATCTGAAGGCGATCAAGCAGCCGACATTGATCGTCGGCGGCAGCAATGATCTCATCATTTATCCGGTGAATTCATTCATCCTCCAACAAAACCTGCCCAACGCAAAGCTTCTTATATACCCCGATACCGGGCACGGTCCTCACGACCGATATCCCGAAATGTTCATTCGCGACGTGTCGGAGTTTCTGTCGGCGAGCGACCCTTGGCAGGGGTGACCGTCAGCCCTCCCGACTTGAAAATCTTTAAGGACCACGATCATGCCCAATCTCTCAGGAAAAACCGCGCTGGTGACCGGCGCCTCGCGCGGCATGGGCCGCGCCGCCGCGCTGGCCTTGGCGGCGGCCGGTGCGCAAGTTCTGGTGCATTATGGCCGCGGCGCGATTGAAGCCGACGGGGTCGTCGCCGAGATCCGTAAATCGGGCGGCCGCGCCGACGCATTGGCGGCCGATCTTTCGGCCGCGGACGGACCGCACAAGCTCGCCAAAGCGGTGCGTGATATCGTCGGCGAGCGTCTCGACATCCTTGTCGCCAATGCGGGCATCGCGAAAGCCGCCACCATCGAGGACACAACGGTCGAGGATTTCGACCGGCTGTTTGCCGTCAATGTCCGGGCGCCGTTCTTTCTGGTGCAGCAATTGCTGCCGATTATGCGCAAGGGTTCCAGCATCGTGCTGGTCTCGTCGCTCGCGGCGCATGCCGTTGTCGGCACGATTCCGGCCTATGCCGCGACCAAGGGCGCTATCGACACCCTCGTGAAACATTTCGCCGCGTTGCTCGGCGATCGCGACATCCGCGTCAATGCTGTGGCGCCGGGTGTCGTCGCTACCGAGATGTCGAGTTTCGTGAAGACGGATGTGGGCCGCGATTATGCGCTGAGCATCCAGGCGTCAAAGCGGCTCGCCCAGCCCGACGATATCGGTGGCGTGGTTGCCTTCCTCGCCGCCGACGAGGCGCGGTGGATCAACGGCGACACGATCCGCGTCGACGGCGGCTCGAAGCTGTAAGCTTTGGGTGTTTCAGCGATCGGCACTAGCCGGTTAAGAATGGGTTTTTAGACAAGGCTTTTTAGGCATGGCTTTTTAGGCATGGCTTTTTAGGCATGGCTTTGCCGCGGCAAAGAAGCAGGAATTGCCGCGGCAAAGAGTAGATCGCAGTACCTCAAACCAGTTCTGCGACATGCCGGCGCTTGCCCACACGCGCGACCTGGTGAGGAGCGACGGCGTTGGCGCGGGCGACCCGATGGCTGCCGGCCTGCGCGACCTGATGAGGGTCGACGGCGAGGGCGCGGGCGACCCGATGAGGAGCGACCGCCGGCGGCGGGCCCCAGGCCCCCCATACGATCTCACCCGAGCCGTTGAAGTAGTGCGGCAGCAGGCTGCCCTCGCGGCTAAGAGATTGCGCAAACCCGGGCGATGAAATGCTTACCGCCGCGAGCGCCGCGAAGAGAGCGATTTTTGCCTTGAAGGTCATGGACATTCTCCCTGTGTGAAACGACTATTCGGTGTGAAATACGACCGGTCGTATTAAAATCAAGGCATGCCGATATGCGTTATTGAGTGGAGAGCCCGCCTGCCACGGCATGAACCTCGTTCAGGCGTGGTTTACTCGGTCGCAGGCGGGGGCGGCAGCTTCCGGTCTTCCGCGGCGGGACGGCAATCGAGGAGGGAACGACTCGTCTCGACATCTAGTTCTCGGTAACGGGCGGCAGTTGCCATGCTCGGATAAGGGTGCCGACTCCATGCGCGATCGACGAAAAGTTAGAGCGTCTTTGCTGACCAACACATCGGGTATGATCTGATGGTATCGAAAGTGCGAGACAAGATCGTCGGCGCGGCGCTGGACCGATTTCATGCGCTGGGATTCAACGCTTGCGGCGTGCAGGAGATCGTCGACAAGGCCGGCGTGCCCAAAGGATCGTTCTACAATTACTTCAAATCGAAAGAGCTTTTGGCGCTTGAGGTTCTGCAGATTTATACCCAGGGCACCGGTAGAGAAATTCTTTCCGACAAGGGCCTCGCCCCTGTGGAACGTCTGCGGAAGCATTTCGAAGCGATGGCGTCGCGCCGGGCGAAGCTCGGTTACGAGAAAGGCTGCCTGCTCTGCAATTTGGCCGCGGAAAGCTCGGAGGATGTGCCGCTGGTGCGCGAAGCTGTCGCCGAATCCCTGGCAAGTTGGACCGCGCTGGTCGCCGCCGCCATCCGCGACGGCCAGGCGGACGGCAGCATCGCGCCCGATCTGGATGCGGATCAGGTGGCGCGATTTCTGCTCAATGGCTGGCAAGGCGCCACGGTTCGCATGAAGCTCACCAACAGCGGCCAGCCGCTGAATGACTTCTTCAAGGTGGTGTTTCCGCTCTTGGAGTCATCCAACCGTGGTGCCAAAACCGCCGCGAAACCGGCGCGCCGGCGTTCGGCTTAGCGGGGAGGTAACGCTCGCCCGCATTCATGGCAACGTCGTGCTCGAGAGACGAAAAATCATGTCCACATCGCTGAACCAGGCCTTGCCGGATGTTCTTAAGACCGTGCGCACCCGGCCGCTCTTTGTCATGCGGCTCGACGTGCGGCCGTTGTTGATGGTCGGCGCCACACCGGGCGGCTTCCGCCGGGTCGGCGTCGTTCCGGGAGGTTCGTTCGAAGGCGAGCGGCTGTCGGGCGCGGTGCTCGATGGCGGCAGCGATTGGCAGACGGTGCGGAGCGACGGCAGCACCACCTTGAATGTGAGGCTGGTGCTCAAAACCCAGGATGACGCTCTGATTGAGATGACCTATCAGGGTATTCGCCACGGTCCGCCGGACGTCATCGCGCGAATCGAGCAAGGCGAGGTCGTCGATCCGGAAAGTTATTATTTTCGCATCAATCCGATCTTCGAAACCAGCGCCGCGAAATACGGCTGGCTCAATCGCGTCATCGCCGTCGGCATCGGCCACCGCCGCGCCGACGGACCGGTCTACAGTGTCTTCGAGGTGCTGTGAGCAAGCGGGCAGGGCGGATGAGCGCAGTGTAATCCGCCGCACCGCCGGAAAGAAAACAGGCGGAATACGAAGCGCTATTCCGCTCTACGCTGTCACGCCGCCGTCGCTTTGGCCGCCTCGTCGATCAATGCGGATACTTCGACCGGCTTCGATGCCAATGAAGCGTGACTCGCCGATAGCGTGATGATCTTTTTCGCACCCATGCGCTCCGCCATGCGCTTCTCGTTGGCCGGCGCGATCATCCGGTCTTCGCTGGAGATTTGATACCAGGACGGTTTGGTCTTCCACGCCGGGGTCGTGATCTTGTCGGCGAAGGTGCTGCCGACCGGCGCTTTCTGGGTCACCGCCATGACCAGCGCTTCGTCGGGCGGCAGATCCTGACAAAAGCTCTCGCCGAATTTCGCCGGATTGATCCAGACAAAGCCGTCGCTGTCGGGCGCCGCATTGGCAACGCCCGGAGGGGGAGGGAAGGGCTGCCCGACGTCGAGCAGGCTTTCGCCCGCGTCCGGCGCGAAAGCGGCGATATAGACCAGGCCGACCACATTCGGCTGATTGCCGGCCGCCGTGATCACCGCGCCGCCGTAGGAGTGGCCGACCAGCAGCACCGGACCTTTCTGCTGCGCGATCATCTTGCGGGTCCTCTCGGCATCGTCGGCCAGCGAGGTGAGCGGATTTTCGACGGCGCTGATCGAGCCGTATCCCATCTTCGACAGCTGAACGATCACTTTCGCCCAGTGGGCGGCTCCGCCCCAGAAGCCATGCACCAGAACGATCGATGGATTGGTCGGCATTTCAATATCCTTGTCAGTCGTTTTTATGTTGAGGGAATAACAATCGCGCCGCGATGCGGGTGTGACAGCCGCGGAGCATCATCGCTTGAATTTTCTGCTGAGAGCATTTTTCGGCCGGACGCTAGAACGTCGAGCCATGGCCGGCAAAACACGCTCTCGTGTCTGCGTCATTTGGGCGCGGTGTTGCGCGCGAAGTCTCAGACGGCGGACCGCAATGGAACGGGCCGCGTCAACATCGGCACAGCCGGCAATGTCATCAAGCCCGGTCTGGCGAAGTAGTAGCCCTGGAACAACGAAATTCCCGCTGCCCGCAGAACGATCAGTTCTTCCTCGCTCTCGACGCCTTCGCCGAGCACCTCGATGTCGAGTTCACGCGCGATGCCGACGATGCCGGCAACGATCGCCTGCTTGGCGCGGCTGAGATGGATGTCGCGCAGCAGTTCCATGTCGATCTTGATCAGGTCGGGCTGCAGCCGGCACAACAGTCCGAGTCCGGCATAGCCCGCGCCGAAATCATCGAGCGCCGTGAGAAATCCCAACCTTCGGTAGGCTTCGACAATGTTCTGCACATGGGCTGGATCCGGCATCCGCTCGTTTTCAGTGAATTCGAACACCAGGTTCTGATGCGGGAAATCGACGCGCTTGGCGGCAGCAAGCGATTTTCGAATGCAGGCGGACGGTTCATAGACCGCGTTCGGCATGAAATTTATCGACAGCCGCAACTCCTTGCCCTCGAACAGCGCGCCGGCGGTCTCGATCGCCATGACGCGGGCCGCCTGATCGAACTGGTAACGGGTTTCGTCGGTCAGTCGGTCCAGAATCGAAAATGCGGACTCGCCTCCGGCGCCGCGCACCAAAGCCTCATAACCCCAGACCCGATGACGCGCGACATCGACAATAGGCTGGAACGCCATTTTGAATTCGAAAGGCAGCGGAACGTCGTCGCGGCATCCGACGCAGGTTGACTTCATATTTTGCAGACCTCTGCTGAGCGGCCCAAAGAGCAACTCGGCTGCGCAGTATAGTGAGCGCTCAAAGCGAGCCGCGCATCATGCTGATTCAATATTAACAAAGGCCTGCGGTAGTGGAACTACCTACGCGCTGACCTGGGGCAGCCGATCGCAATGCGCCTTGCCCAGACAGCGTGACTTTTACGCATCGTAGATCTTGCGGCGTGGTTCGAACACGAACAGCCAAATGGCGACGCAAACCAAAACGCCGATGCCGATCGCTATGAAAATCGTCTCCATGATGTATCTCCCAGAATGATTGCCGAAAGCCGCCGCAGGTCTGGTACGGTGCCATTTATTCGGCCATTTATTTGGCCGTTTGTTTGTGGGCAGGAGGACAGCCCGCTCCAGGCCGGTGCCAAAGGCACTGGCGGCGGATAGGACGCGATCTGTCTTCTCTTTCTGCTCGCCTGCCGACGGCAATAGCTGCCCAAATTGAATGGCGACCTCGGCACGTCGCCGTTTTAGTGGCAGCACTTGGCGGGAAACTGGTCCCGCCTGTCGTGGGTCACACGCAGGTTCATTAGCGGCTCTCGTCGCGCGAATAGCAATAGCGAAGTGAGCGCTCGGTACGGGATTGCCGTCGCAACTCGGCGGTCAACCGGTATCGGCGGCTATTGGTCACGCTTACGCAGCAAGTAGGTATCCATGATCCAGCCCTTCCGCGCTTTGGCCTCCGATCGCATCCGCTCGATGTCGTCCGTGCGCTCGCGAAGATCGCCCGCCACCAATATTTCGTCGTCGGTGCCGACATAGGCGCCCCAAAAGATGTCCAGGTTGGAATCGCCCAGATGTTTGAACGAGCAATCGGCGTCGAGCATCACGATCACGTCGTCGAGGTTATCCGGCAGGCCCTCCGCAACCTTGCGCCCGGTGGTGATGTGAACGGACTTGCCGATGCGGTTGAGAGCGATGCGGTGCTTCGCCGCCAGTGCCTGAACCGCAGTGATGCCGGGAATGACCTCGTATTCGAACGCGACGGTGCCTCTGGCGACGATCTGGTCGATGATCCGCAAGGTGCTGTCGTAGAGTGACGGGTCGCCCCAGACCAGGAACGCGCCGCATTCGTCATCGGCGAGTTCTTCGGCGATCAATCGCTCGTAGATGTCGGCCCTCCGGTCGTGCCAGGCGCGCACCGTCGGCTCGTAGGCCGACGGCTTTCGGTCCCGTGGCGGATCGGCGGTCTCGACGGTCCGATAGGTGCGGCCCTTGATATGGCGCTCGCAGATTTCTCGTCGCAACCGGACCAGATCCTCCTTGTCCTCCCCCTTATCCATCACAAAGAAGACGTCGACCTCGTTCAGCGCATTGATCGCCTGCACGGTGATGTAGTCGGGATTGCCGGCGCCGATGCCGATGACGAAGAGTTTTTTCATGGCCGCTTCCGCCTGTATGCGATTGAGATGACATACCGCGAGTAGGGCGGATTAGCGAAGCGTAATCAGCCTTCCGGGCCGCCGACGGAGCCGGTGATACACAGGGAGCGCGCGTCACTCGCTTGGCACGAGCGCTTTCGCATTGCTGTCCGAGAAAAGCGGCGGCACGTCGAACTTGCCGGTCTGCAGGTCATAGCGGCAGCGCCAGTCGTTCACCACGCCGGTCTGCATCGGTTTGCGGCCCTTGACGTCGGCATCTCCCGCAAGCGTGATCAGAAGATAACGGTCCGCCGGCCAGTCGACGCCGAGGCCGCGATAGTTCTCCGCGAGTCCTTTCAGCAGATTAGCCGTGGTGTGATACTCCGGCGCCTTCACCAGCTTTCGCCAGTCGGGGCGAGTTTCCATATAGTCCCACGCCAGATCGCCGAGCGGCTTTTTGGTGGCGCGCCCATAGCCCTGCGGTGTGAGGCGGTACAGATGGAGCGTCGAGGTGCCCGCACCGATCTTTTGCACCCGGACGATCCATTTCAGATCGTTGGTGAAGACAAAATAGGCGGGATAGTCGGCCGGCTCCGGATCGAGCAGGGCGAACGCGCCCGGCTGGCGCACCCAGAACTGCCATTTCCAGTCGTCGGTATCCTTGTTGAGGTATTGCTCGATCGTTATCGCGCCGTCCGGCGATTTCTGGGTGTATTCCTCGTCGATCGCGTAACCCGCCGGCGGCGCCGCCGGCTGCACGGCGGCCCCGGCCCTGCAGGCGCCGATGCTGCAGGCAAGGAACAGGCCGATCCAAAATGTCCTGCCTTTCATTTTCCGGCTCCTTCGATCGGGTCACGCGATTAGTCGCGCCTTTCCCGATCAAGTTCATTCGGACCGGTTACCGCCGCTGTCTGCGCTCGGTTTATTGAACTTGATCTCGGGCGGGAGCGTCCCACGGCTGTTCGCGGACCTGACGATCCCCGTGGCAACGGAGGCGGCCATGACAAGTTCTTACCAAACCGGACGACCCATCGTCTCGGACAATAGCCTCGCCATCGCTGTCTACGTGCTTTACGGCGTGGGTTATTTCACCGGGATGACGGCGCTGATCGGCGTCGTCATCGCCTACATGAAGGTCGACGATGCCGACCCGGTGCTGCGGTCGCATTACCGGTTTCAGATCAGGACCTTCTGGATAGGGCTGCTGTACCTCGCGATCGGCATTCCGCTCTGCATGGTGCTGATCGGCATCCCAATTCTTGTCTGGTGGTCCGTCTGGTCGCTGATCCGCATCGTCAAGGGCTTCCTGCTGCTCATCGAGCAAAAGCCGATCGTCAATCCCGGGTCCTGGCTGTTCGGATAAGCCGGCGGGCGATGCTTTGAACCTCCTCAGCCGCGGTGACGACGTATATCATCCGCGAATCGAGTTTCGAGGATCCGCCGCCATGACACCGCGCCGCCTGCCGATCACGCCGACGCTGCTCGCGGCCTACCGGGATTTGGCACGCCTGCTGACGGAAATGCGCACGCTGATGCTGAGCGCATTTCTTATCGTGCTCGCGACCGCGGTGGTGGAAGAGTTTATTCCGCAACGCCTGTCGGACCAGATGCTGGCCGGCGAGGCGCTGACTCTCGCCCAGAATGCGGTCGAGGCGTTCCTGCTGGCGCCGGTGGTCATGGCGATCCATCGCTTCGTTATCCTCGACAAGATCACGCGAAATTACACGGTCCCCATCGGCGAACCGCTATTCGGCGTTTTTTTCGCCTGGCTGTTGGCGCTGAAGGTCCTGGTCGGGCTGCCGCTCGATCTGCTCGGCGTGTTGGAGACGCTCGACTGGTCGCTGCCGGCATGCGCACTGGTTTTTGCGCTGGCCTTGATCGCCGCCGTCGGTGTCGCGCTGCGGCTGACGATCTTGCTCCCGGCGCTTGCCGTCGAGGCGCCCGGTGCGACGCCGTCCCAGGCGCTCCTCGATACCAAAGGCTACACTCTGCGAATCCTTGCCCTTCTTTCCTTGGCGCTGGCGCCGTGGGTCGCCGCCACCATCGGAGGCGTCCTGTTGCTCGGCCGGGGAGCGACAGTCGCCGGGTCGCCGCTCGCGATGGTTTCTTTGGTGATGAGCGGTGTTCTGCAAACGATCATGCTCGCGCTGACAGCGGTGATCGTCTCCTACGTTTTTATGGCTCTCGCCGCGCAGGTCAAGCGCACGGCACGGCCGCATGCTCTCGCATAGCCGATGATATCGACGGCGCCGCATGGCAGCCGCCGGTCAGTCTCCATCTTGCGGTTTCGGACCGAAAGCGGACTAAGACGGCATAGGTGCCTTCCGCCGCAGATTGGACGCCGTCGATCCGATCAATTGTCCTGCAAGCCAACCGATCAAGCCCAAAACCGGTAGCGGCGCCAGCAGCGCCGAGACAACAAGACCGATGCCGAAGCCGGCATCGAAAATACCGGAAAACAGTCCGGGCCAAATAAGCGCGACGATCGGCAGGCTGATCGCGGCCAGGATGACGCCAATGCCTTGCCCGGCACCGGGAGCGTTGGAAACCATTTCCCAGGCCAGCGCAAACAACAACACATTGGGGAGCGACATCGCGACCACGGAAAACCACATCGCGGTCTTCGCCGAGCCGAAATTCGGCCGCAGGCGGCCAACCAGGTAGAGGGCGACGAATGCCCAATTTATCGCCGCGGCATCAAACGGCATGTCGCCGATGAATACAGAAAAACGATAGCCGGAGGGCGGGGGCTGAATCAGACCGGACCTGTAGCCAAGATAGATCAGTATGGCGAAGGCGCTCGGACCGAGCGAGGCGATCGCAAAGGCGATCAGAGGAACTTGAGTCCAAGCCGGCGACCGGCCGCCGGCGAAAACCGATCCTCGTCCCTTGCGATATCCGAACAGTATCGCCAGCAGCATCACCGCGAGCGCCAGATAATTATAAAGGTCGGATGTTATGATCGGCACCATTCCGTCACTGTCGGCAGGGTTGCGCGATTTCGCGATGCTTGACCGTTGCGCAGGAGCGAAGCGCCCAATCCCCGGTGTGTTGTTTGATAAGATTGCGCGCGGCTACCCGCGCGCATCTGCCTTGTCCGGCATCTTGTCCTGAGTCTTGGTCTCGAAATCGCCGGCGTCATGGCGCTCGCGCAGCTGTTCTTGCGGCGGTCCGCTGGCGCGGTTGACCATGCGCCCGCGCTTGACCGCCGGACGCTCGCCGATTTCCTTGGTCCAGCGCGTCAGGTTCTTATAGTCGTGCGTCTGCAGGAATTTGCGCGGGTCGTTGTAGGATGCGCCGTTCAATATGCCGTTGCCGTACCATGGCCAGATCGCCATGTCGGCGATGGTGTATTCGTCGCCGGCGATGAAGCGATTGTCGGCAAGCCGCCGATCGAGCACGTCGAGCAGGCGTTTCACCTCCATGGCAAAACGGTCGATGGCGTATTTGATCTTCACCGGCGCATAGGCATAGAAATGCCCGAAGCCGCCGCCGACATAGGGCGTCGAGCCCATCTGCCAGAACAGCCAGTTCAGCGCCTCGGTGCGCTTGCCGCGATCCTTCGGCAGGAAGGCGCCGAATTTATCCGCCAGGTAGAGCAGGATCGCGCCGGATTCGAACACCCGTTGCGGCGGCTGTTCGCTATAGTCCATCAGCGCCGGGATTTTGGAATTCGGATTCACCCCGACAAATCCGCTGCCGAACTGGTCGCCTTCGCCGATCCGGATCAGCCAGGCGTCATATTCCGCGCCGCGGTGACCGGCGGCCAGCAATTCCTCCAGCATGATCGTCACCTTGACGCCATTGGGCGTCGCCAGCGAATAGAGCTGAAACGGATGCTTGCCGCGCGGCAACGCCTTGTCATGCGTCGCGCCGGCGATCGGACGATTGGTGCTGCCATAGCGCCAATTCGGACCGCCTTCCTTCTCCCAGACCCAGACGTCCGGCGGCGTGTATTCGGGGGTGTCAGTCATCGTGGACTCTCGTGTGTGGCGCGATAGGGGGCCGAATGGATACAGCGGATTGACGATAATGCGCAACGTCCGACCCTGTTGCGGCGTATGAGTTTGCTTGTGGCCATGAGCCGGCAGCGCGCCTCGGCGCCGGCGTGTCCGTTATGGGGAGTAAAGCGAGACATTTTGGATCGACAGCATCAAGGCGGCTCATGACCTTACAGAGGCGCGCCGCGCGCGATAGGCGGAGGACGCTTCGGCTGCCGACCAAATAGCTGCTCCCAAAAGCATGATATCCTTTATCAAAAAGCCGCTTCCGCGGGCGTCCAGGCCGGGCGTCGTAAAAAGAAAACTAAGCGTATTCAACATTGCAAACGCCGCCATGAGACTACCAAGCATCGATAAGCCGGGAGCCACAGGCCGAAGCGCGATGAGCGCTCCCGTGACAATCTCGATCACACCAATCAGCGCCGCGCCGCCGCGGGGCCCCAACAGGGGATCAATCCAGAACAACAATAGGCTATGAGCCGTCCAAGCCTGCACGCCCGTCACATTCGGCTGCATAAATTTGTATATGCCAAAACGCAGGAACAAAAAGGCTAGACCATAGCGTAGAATGAAGGTGCCAACCCGATGGAAGCGTCCTTCCCAAATTGGATCAAACATCATCGTGTCCTTTGGCTTATCGAGCTGTCGCCGACCTCAAAGCCGATCCGAGAAGATTATATGTGCGCGCGAAAGTTCATTCGACTTTCGCGCCGGAAAACTTGATGACTTTGGCCCATTTGTCGATTTCGTCGGCGACGAGCCTGCCGAAGTCGGCGGGCGTCATCGGCATCGGCAGGTTGCCGAGGGCAGCCAGTTGCGCACTGATCCGAGGATCGCCGAGGCCTGCAGTGATTTCCATATTGAGCTTATCGATCAGCTCTCCGGGCGTGTTCTTTGGCGCGCCGACGCCAAACCAGATGCTCGCTTCGTAGCCTGACAGAAATTCGTCGAGCGCCGGCACGTCTGGAAGCTTGTCCCATCGCGCCGCCGTGGTTACAGCAAGTGCCCTCAGTTTGCCGGCTTTGATATTCTCGATCGAAGAAGAAGCCGCGACAAAGTAGACCTGCACTTGCCCTCCGAGCACACCGGTCAGAGCGGCGGGCCCGCCGTGGTAGGGGACGTGAATCAATTTGCTGCCCGACATCATGTTGAATAATTCGCCGGCGACGTGCGGTCCTGTGCCGTTGCCGGCCGACGCCATGTTGATCTTGGCGGGATTGGCTTTGGCGTAGGCAATGAACTCGGGAACAGTTTTGGCGGGAAATGCCGGATCGACCACCATGACCAAAGGGCTGCGAACCAAGCCGGCGACGGGTGCAATATCGCGGACTAAATCGTAGCCGAGAGTTTGGTAGAGCGTCGCGCTCGTCGCCGCCGATGTACCCACCAGTGCAAGCGTGTAGCCGTCGGGCGGTGCCTTGGCGACGGTTTCCATCGCGACAGTACTGCCCGCACCGGGCCGGTTTTCGACGAGGACCCGTTGGCCAAGTCGTTCCGACAGCCACTCGCCCATCAGGCGCGCAACAATGTCTGGCGCTCCGCCGGGGGCATCGCCGACGATCATGCGAACCGGACGTATTGGATAGGTCTGCGCCCGAGCAGAGTGCAAAGCGATTGGGAGCGCGGCGATGCCTGCCGTGAGTCGCAGAAATTGACGGCGTTGAAGCATGATAATCCGACCCGAGGGCCACCCGTTTCTAAAACTAAGCGGCGACGCCGAAGTCCTGCTGGACCTTTTTCTCATATGCCAGGAGCTTTTGAACGCTCGGTCGGCGCTTCATGATCTCGAAATGTCGCTGACAGTTCGCGAATTCCGAAAGATCGAGATCGAACTGGGTTCCGCGACGAAAGCACCAGAAGAAATGCGCGTCCGCGGCGGTGAAATGGTCAAAGAAATATTCACGTCCCGCAAGCATGTCATTCGCGATCTTGTAATTTTCCAGGAGCGGGCCCACAGCCAATCTTCGCACGCTGTCGCTGGCATGGGGCAAGTCGCAGACGCGCGCCGGCGAATTGATGCGCGATAGATAGGGATGTATGCCCGCGGCACACCAGGCCAGCATCGACACTGCTTGCAGTTCCTGCCAGGGATCGGCGGGTATCAGTCGGGCCTGCGGAAAATTGCGCGCGATCCATATCTGAATGGCGACATTCTCGCTGAGCGGACGACCATCGATGACAAGTAGCGGTACTTTGTGCTTGGGATTGAGCTTGAGATAATCGCTCGATTTCTGCTGATCCCTGCGCATGTCGAGAGGACGCACTTCAAAGTCCGCGTTTGCCTCGCTGAGGGTAACGTAGGGAACGAGTGAGCAGGCGTTAGGTGCATAATAGAGTACGATGTCCATTGTGATCTCCAAGTGGCGATTAGTCCTCAAGCCGTACAGGCGGGCGCCGCGACCGGAAATCCGTCGAACGGAAAGACCGCTAGCGGCTTACCGCCATCTTTCGGCTTACGATCGACAATCGCCGGTATGCGGTTGTTCGGGAAGAGCGCCGGGAAGTCCGGTTTAAATTGACCGCCCTCGCTGATGTCGGACGGGACGATGCGGTACGGCAACGCGGTTTCTTCGACGAACATCGTGACCTTGTGACCGTTTGGCGTGGTCCGATAGTAAAGATCGATCATCGACGTTTTTTCCTTTTTGCATTGGCACATCGAGCAGAGCGAGCGCCGGCTTTACGATGCCCTCAAGGAGCGGCCTGCTCGGAGCGGTGCGCGCGAGAACGCGGACGCCAAGCAGCACCCCGAGAAGCAGCCGGGCGGTATCGGTCGCATCGACATCGCGCGGCGCGGTTCCGTCGGCCTGCGCAGCGAGAATACATCTGTTGAAAAAGGCTTCGATCGCTGCAAATTGTTTAGCGATGAGCACGCCCAATTCTTTCTGATGGGGTGCAACTTCGATAGCGGAATTGACCAGGAAGCACCCTTTGCGCTTTCGATCATTGATCGAGTGATCGACAATCTCGGAAAAGAATTTATGCAGCGCCGCCTTGGGCGGCAGCGAATTCTCGTATCTGCCGAGACGATCATGCGTCGAACCGTCCAGATATCGTTGAAGCGCTCGGGTGAAGAGCGCCTGCTTGTCCCCAAAGGCGTTATAGAGGCTCGGAGCGGTCAAACCCATCGACGCCGCGAGATCCCGCATCGAGGTCGCTTCGTAGCCCCGCTGCCAAAAGCAGCCGACGGCCGCATCCAGCGCCGATACCTCGTTGAACTCCCTGGGTCTGGGCATTTGCGGTCATGCTCCGCACGGGTCGATGCCGTTGCGTGTACAGCTTGTTTGACATTATCTAACGACCGTTACAAAATGTCCATAGCGTCAAGGACATAACACATGACGATCAAACCGCGCGGACCCGCACCGCGAACTCGATGTTGCTTTGCTTGACGGCGGCACTTGGCGTCTCGGCGACGCAAAGCCGGCGCTGTTCCAGATGATTGTGGTCTACCGCGGGCTGCACTGCCCGGTATGCAAGACCTATTTGGGCGATCTCGAAGCCAATCTGCCGGAATTCACGAAACGAGGTGTCGACGTCATTGCGGTCAGTACGGACGGCCGCGAGCGCGCCGAACGAGCGAAAGTCGAATGGGGCTTGGACAAGCTTCTTCTGGGATACGATCTCTCGATCGCCAATGCGCGCGAATGGGACTTGTATATTTCGCATGCAATTCGGGAAGGCGAGCCGCCGATTTTCAGCGAGCCAGGTCTGTTCTTGATCAAACCCGACGGGACGTTGTTCTTCACGGCGCGCGGGAGTGCTCCTTGGGGACGCCCTCCATTTGATCAAATGCTGCGCGGCATCGACATCGCGGTAGAACGCAAAATGCCGGCACGCGGAGAAGCATAGATCACCAGCGCAGCGACGGCCCTTCAATTCACGCCGAGAGTTCCGGCCTCACGGCATTGCTCATAACCCGACACGCTCGGCTTCTTCCGCCATGGTTCGCCAATTATTCGCTGCCTCCCGGAGCATGCGCTGAGCCTCGAGATCCTTGGCCGCGTCCGCCAGCCTGTCGCACTCCGTGGCCTTATTGCGAAACTCTTCTGACTTACTCACGGGCATCCTGCCGGCCGCTCACCTGGAGCTAACACGGCGGGATGGAAACCGTTCGATGTCACGGCCCCGCTCTAGTTTTCGCTGCGTGCAGCCGGTTCTGTCCTCAATCTCGTCAGCCTGCGGCCGAAAGCCCGCGGCAGCGAAGCTTGAAGATCGTGCTGAGATTACCGCTCCGCTAAGAAGCATTTCAGTTCAGCTGCCGGCGCATCGTTAATGACCGGCCGGCCGGTCTTCCGGAACAATGACTGATGATGAGCCTTCTACTCCCATAGGAGAGAAGACATGACCGAACCGAAGGGCTTGCGCGGAAAGGATAAACAGCAGGATGCGCTGACCGATGCGGATGCAGGCCAGGGCAAACTGCCGGAGGGATTGCAGCGCGATCCCAAAGGAGCTCCCGGCAAAGGCGGCAAACGCTCCGAACCCGCCAGCCACGTTCCCCTGAACAAGGGCGATTGAAGGGGCAAGGGCACTATTATGCCGCTGCCGCGTTGACGCGGATGCAGTCAGAACAGCAAACGCGAAGCGAGGGCCTGGATAAGGTCCGCCGTCATGTCCGTATTCTGGTGGATATTGCGCGATGGGCCGGGGAAAGTTCCGATCTTCAGCACTTTTTGGACCAGACGGTGGTCCAGGTCGCCCGCGCGGTCGAGATCGATCACGTTAAAGTCCTCGCTTATCGCCGCGGCACGGCCGATCTTCTCGTTATCGCCGGGATCGGCTGGAAAGAGGGAGTGGTGGGATCGGCGACTTTGTCGTCGGATCTCCGCTCGGCGCCCGGACGTTGTTTTCAGACCGGCGAGCCGGTGGTGATCGACGACATGCACGATCAACAGGACTTCGTCATTTCCGGCATTTTGAGGCGCCATGGCATCGTGTCCCTTGCCAACACGCCGGTACTGATCGGCGGCTCTGCCTGGGGAGTGCTGGAAGTCGACAGCACCACGCCGCGAGACTTCAGCCAGGATACCATTGAGTTCCTCACGGCCGCTGCCGCCCTGATCGGCGTGTTCTTGCAGGCCCAGGCGCAGGAGCCGAACGAAGCGGCTAAACTCGCCGCCGCGGCATCGAAGGCGCAAACGCAGGAACTGTTGCTCCGTGAGCTGCAGCACCGCGTCAAGAACAGCTTCCAGCTCATCCTATCGTCGATATCGATGCAAAAGCGGCGCTACTCAGGCGGCGACGCGCACCGCGCGCTGGAGCACGTCGCCAGCCGGATCAATGCGATATCGCTGGCGCACGACCAATTGGCGCCCCGTCAGAATGGGCAGAGCGTGCTGCTTCCGGCTTATCTTCGCGCGCTCTGCTTATCGATAAAGCAGCAGGTGGAGAATATTGAAATCGACGTCGACGCCGACGAAGTGGAGTTGACGATCGATCGCGCCGTACCGCTCGGCTTGATGCTGAACGAGGTCGCGATAAACAGCATCAAGCATGCCTTCGGTCCCGATGGCGGGCGGATCAGCGTTCGCCTGGCGGTCGGAATCGGCTACGGCGAAGGCCGCCTGGTCGTGTCGGACAACGGGCGTGGCATCAGCAATCCGAACCCCAACGGCTCAGGGTTGAAGCTGATCGCCGCGCTGGCGCGGCAAATCGGCGGTACGCTGGACCAGCAAACGTCTGAACAGGGTACGGCGACGTCGGTTACATTCCCGATCATTGGCTGACCATACGGACGTTTCCGTCATGCCGGCTCGTTCCGCCGGCGTGGCCGAAGCTCCTTGGAGGCGGCGGAGAGCGGTCAAAGCGAGCGCGGCGGGCTGGGGCCGCGCGCGTCTATGGCGCCTAATTTTTGTCACCGATATAGTGGCGACGTCCTTGACATGCGTCACTACCGTGGTTACATCTCTTTTCATAATTCTCGCTCAATACGGACGCCATTCTGGAGGGGACTCCCGAGAGGCGGGGCGAGTGCGGTGCCCGCGGATGGGGCGATCCACCCTGTTCCCGGGCGGCTTGGGCATCGTGTCTCCCGGCATTACGACCGGGGCGGGAGGTGCTCCCTGGACTGGGACAGGCGATGGCGGGTAACGCCCGCTGGCATTGTCGCCAACGCATGATCGGTTGTCGTGCGTCAGACCACGTCCCAGGAAACCCTGGCCTGAAGCCGAGCCTTAGGGACGACGACTCCCTTTGGTGAGAGCCGTGGTGGGACGCCGACAGACGAGCCGCCCCGCTGGGCGGCGCCGCACCCGTAAGGTGCGGCGGTGGTGCCCGCGTCTGTCGGCGTCCTGCTTCCTATTTTTATTAGTCGTTGGAATTGGAAATGGCGGAGACGGCGTAAGCCCTTGAGAAACCGGGGCCCCACCCCTTGGGCTTTCTCGCAAGCTTCCCGGTCTTCGTTCTTCACGTAAGAGGGTTGGCATCACTCGGACGCGAAGGGGCGCCGCGAGAACGCTAGCGCTTTGCTTCACCTCTCCCCGCGCGCGGGAGAGGTAAGCAAAGCGACGGGGAGGGGCCCTCTCCGCGAGTCTGAGCGGTGCGGATCAAAGTTGTAACGTGGGAGACATCTCTTGGATTCTAAGCTCAGCGGAAGCGCCCTTCATCCCAACCCTCTTCCGCCTGCAGGAGAATGAGCGCGCCCCTCCCGCTATCGTCGGGCTGGATTTGCGCGTGCCAATAATTGCTCGGCGCGCGCCAGATGCGGGCGGTCGTACATCAGGCCGCCGATGCCGACGACGCCGGCGCCGGGCGTGGCGGCAAAGGCGTCGACCACGGCTTGCGCGTGTTTGAGGGCGTCCGCGGATGGCGTGAAGACGTCGTTGATGATCGGCACTTGCGCCGGATGGATCGCGAGCTTGCCGGTGAAGCCGTCGCGGGCAGCGTCTTCGCATTCGCGGCGGAAGCCGTCGGTGTTGCGGAAGTCGACATAGACCGTGTCGATCGCCGGCACGCGGGCGGCGGCGGCACCGGCAAGGCAGAGCGCGCGCGCCAGCCGGTAGGGGTCGAGGAAACGGCCTTGCGCGTCGCGATTGGCCTGGGCGCCGAGTTCGGCGGAAAGGTCTTCGGCGCCCCACGTCAGCGCCGACAAGCGGCGGCTCGAGCCGGCGAAGGTGCCGGCGAGGAACAGCGCAGCGGCGGTTTCGGTCGCGAGCGGGAGGATCTTGATATGACCGTCGGGGAAATTGTTGATGGCTTCGCGCACCGCGAGCTTGGCGTCGGCATGAACGACCGACGCACCGCCCTCGGCCTTGGGCAGCATGATGGCGTCAGGCTTGGAAGGGGCAATGGCGTCGAGATCGGCATCGATCAATCCGGTCTGCAAACCGTTGACGCGCACCAGAATATAAGGCCGCGGCGTCGCGGCCATCGCGGTTTTGAGAAACGCGGCCGCGCTGTCGCGGGCGCGCGCCTTGCCGTCGAGCGCGATCGAGTCTTCGAGATCGACGATCACGGCGTCGGCGCCGCTCGCCATTGCCTTGTCGAGTTTTTTCGGACTGTCGGCGGGAACGAACAGGAGGGAACGCATTAAATCACCTTACGTCATTCCGGGGCCGAGCGAAGCGAGGAGCCCGGAAGCCATAATCACTATCGTTTCAGAAGGCGCACCGCTGGAGCCCGTTCTGCCGGTTCAGCGCCTATGGATTCCGGACTTGCCGCTTCGCGGCAATCCGGAATGACGCGTTACTTCGGCCGCATCCGGATGAAGACCTGGCGGCGGCATTCGGCGACCAGCTTGTTGTCCTGGTTGAAGGCGCTGTGATGGAATTCGACGATGCCGGCGCCGGGGCGCGACTTCGATTCGCGCTTGCCGATCACCTTGGTGCTGCAATGCACGGTGTCGTTTTCGAACAGCGGGTGGGGGAATTTGACGTCGGTCATGCCGAGATTGGCGATGGTGGTGCCGACCGTCATGTCCGACACTTGGATGCCGATCATCAGCCCGAGCGTGAACAGCGAGTTCATCAGCGGCTGGCCCCATTCGGTCTCCTGCTCGCAGAAGTGCCGGTCGATATGGAGCGGCTGCGGGTTGAGCGTCATGTTGGAGAACAGCATGTTGTCCATCTGTGTGACGGTGCGGGTGTAGCGGTGCTCGGTCACCTCGCCGGGGATGAAGTCCTCGAAATAAAGTCCGCCGCGCTTGTGCCGGACGGCTGCCTGTTGGGTCATTTTTCGTCTCCCTTCGTTCCCGGTGCCATTAAGTAGTCGTTTACCATAATCGTTAATGATCGCTAACGCTCAAGGCGGCCGATGGGAGTCGGCCAGGGGAGAGCCAACCATGCTGGTCGATTCCAGCAATTCATCCGCCGTTTCGGCGGTCACCGGCGCTATTCACCAGGCGGCCTCGGCCACCGGGACGAGCTTTCAGTATCTGCTGGCGACGGCGCAGGTCGAGTCGGGTCTCAATCCGCAGGCCGGCGCCTCGACCTCGTCGGCGCGCGGGTTGTTTCAATTCATCGACCAGACATGGCTTGCCACCATGAAGCAGGCAGGGCCGTCGCTCGGCTACGGCCAATATGCCTCGGCCATCAGCCAGAACGCATCCGGCAAATACGAAGTGCAGGATCCGGCGATGCGCAGCGAGATTCTCAATCTGCGGAATGATCCGACCGCGAACGCGGTCATGGCCGGCGCCTTCACCCAGGCCAACGCGACGCTGTTGTCGGGGCAATTGGGCCGCGCGCCGAGCGAAGGCGAACTCTATATCGCGCATTTCTTCGGCGCCGGCGGCGCCGCGCATTTGATTGCGGCCGCCGAGGCCGATCCGAATGCCAGCGCCGCCAGCTACTTTCCGAATGCCGCGAGCGCCAATCCTTCGATTTTCTACGATCGCTCGACCGGCGCGCCACGCAGTCTCGCCCAGGTGCGCGATGTTCTCACCGCGCGTTACGATGTCGCGGCGCGCACCGGCAACAACGCGGTGGCGCAAGTCGCAGGTGTCGATGCCGCGATGCTTCATCCGATTCCGCCGCTGCCGATCCCGTCGGGGGCTGCGGCGCCCGTGGCTTCCGCGACGACGGCGGCAACCGCCGCGCCCGACACCGCCGGCATGACCAACGCTTTTGCTGCCGCGGCGCCGCAAGCCGCGGCTTTGGACAAAGACGTATTCCACGGCCTGTTCTCCGATCCCGGCCGCAGCACGCCGGTCGCCGCGGTCGTGAGCCAGTTGTGGGGCGCCTCGGGCCTGACCGGCACCACCGCGCCATCGTCCGGCGCGATGATGGATCTGTTCAAGGACAACGGCGCGCACAACGGCTGATGCGGTCAGCGGTGGTGCTATCGTGCCGAAACGACGGACATTTATGGTGAACGCTTTGTTAATTGCCGGCCATTAGCATAGCGACAGGTCCACATCAGCGTAGCGTGATGATGAAGCGATGATCGTCCGCGAATTTCTTCAATGGGTGCGCACGGCGCCGGCCAGCGAACGAGCCGAGGCCACCAGTGCGCTGGCGCGCGCCTACCTTTATTCCGATCTGTCGCCCGACGATCTCGGCGCCGCCGAAGGCGCCATGCTGATGCTGCTCGACGATCCGTCGCCGCTGGTGCGGCGCTCGCTTGCCGACGCGCTGGCGGCAAGCCCGAGCGCCCCGCCGGCGATCGTGATTGCGCTCGCCGCCGACCAGCCGCTGATCGCGGCGCCGGTCTATGCGCTGTCGCCGCTGTTCATCGATGCCGATCTGGTCGACGCCGCGGCAAGCGGCGGGCACGTCATCCAAACCGCGATCGCGAGCCGCGCCGCGCTGCCGCGTTCGGTGGCCGCCGCCATTGCCGAAATCGGCACCGCCGAGGCCTGTCTGATCCTGGTCGAAAATTGCACCGCCGATATCGCGCCGCTGTCGGTCGACCGGATCGTCGAGCGCTTCGGCCATCTCGCCGCGATCCGCGAGGCGCTGTTGCTGCGCGACGATATCCCGGCGGCGACACGACAGGTTCTGGTCATCAAGCTGTCGGAGGCGCTCGCCGGTTTTGTCGCCGAGCGCGCCTGGCTCGATGCCGATCATGCGCAGCGCATCGCGCGGGAGGCTTGCGAGAAGGCAACCGTCACCATCGCCGCCGACACGCCTGAAACCGAATTGCGCTCGCTGATCCGCCATCTGTGCGCCACCGGCCAATTGACCGCGGGCCTCATTCTGCGCGCTTTGCTGTCGGGCAATATCGCGCTGTTCGAGGAGGCGCTGTCGGAACTCACCGAGCTGCCGGTGTCGCGCGTGTCGGGTCTGCTGCACAGCCGCGGCAGCGTGGCGTTGCGGGCGCTCTTGGAAAAGGCGCAGCTGCCGGCGTCGACTTTCCCGGCGTTCAAGGAAGCGGTCGAAGCCTTGCGCGAAGGTTCGAATTACGAGCCGGGCGGCCCCACGCGGTTGAAGCGGCGGATGATCGAGCGCGTGCTGACGCGCTGCGAGGGCGCCGATCTCGGGGAGCTCGCGCCGCTGCTGACGCTGCTGCGCCGTTTCGCCACCGAAGCGGCGCGCGAGGAAGCGCGATTGTTCTGCGACGAACTGGTCGCCGAGGAGTACCAGGACGAACAGCAATCCTACATCCAGGCGGCGTGACTTCCGAAAGCGGATCAGCTGGATCCGCTTTCGCGGGGACGACGGACAAGAAGTTCCAGATCACATTTCTGGTGCGAGCGGCGGCGAGAAGATGTTGCTCAGATATTCCGGCCGGAAGCTGTTTTCGCGCTTGAGGAAGTCGTCGGTGACCTCGCGCAGCCGCCGCGTCAGGGCGCCGGCGACATCGGCGACGTCGGGGCGGGCATGTTCGCGGATGATGGCCCGCACCGCATCGACATGCTGGTCGACCAGCGTGCGGGGGATGCTGGTCATGTCGGGCGTGTGCTCGAGCAGCCGGCACAGGCTTTCGGCTACCCCGGCGACTTCCGGATAGCCGAAGGTCGCGGCCTCGCCCTTGATATCGTGGGCGGCGCGGAACAGCTCGTCGTGGGTCTTGTCGGTGAAGCCATGGGTCCTGACGTCGGCGCGCGCCCGTTCGAGGCGTTCGCACTCGGAATTCATCCAGCTCGAAAATTCGGACGACAGTCCGGCCAAAGCGGCTTCGGCCCGCGCCACCGGATCGTCGTCGCCGGGAAGGGCCTGCGAAACGACCTGGCGCAGCCGGTGCGGCGGCGTGATCACTTCGTGGTCCGCATAGGTTGCGACCGACGGGCTGTCATCTTTGCGGTTGGCCATCGCGAAGCTCCTGGCGGTCAAATCGTGACCTTGGCTTTGTCGAGCAACGGCTGCTGGCGGGTGATCTCCGCCTTGCCGCCCTTGCGCCGTTCCACGCCGGCATAGTTTTGGTTGGTGTTGCGCCGCCGGTCCGGCCCGAAATAGGTTTTGCTTCTGATGAAGGGGCGGGGATTGGCGACCACATTGAGAATTCGCTCATAGAGCGATTTGGCCGAAATCGGTTTGGCGAGAAATTCGGTGACGCCGGCATCGCGCGCGCCGACCACGCGCTTTTTCTCCGAATGGCCGGTGAGCATGATGATCGGCACATAGGGATTGGCGTTGGCGCCGGGCTGGCGGATCATCTGCGTCAATTCGAGACCGTCGAAGATCGGCATCACCCAGTCGGTCAGCACGATGTCCGGCACGTAATGGGTGAAGGCTTCGAGACCGGCGGCGCCGTCCTCGGCCTCATAGACTTCGCGGGCGCCGAAGCCATGCAGCAGCGTGCGCAAGATGCGCCGCATATGCGCGTTGTCGTCGATGACAAGAAAGCGCAGCCGATTGAAGTCGATACGGACCATACAAACTCCCGCAGGGGCAGGGCGCCGAAACGCTCCGCCTCGCAGGCCAATCGTAAACAATCGTCGTTAAGGCCCGGTTAAGTCTTAGGAAACCCGGATCGCGCCGGCTCAATAGCCGAATTGCTCGCCGAGGATTCGTTCGTCGAGGCTGTGGCCCGGATCGAACAGCATGTGCATGTCGATGGAGTGATCCATGCTGATCTCGACGGTGCGGACCGAACGCACTTCATCGTGGTCGGCCACCGCGGCGACCGGCCGCTTCGCCGCTTCCAGGACTTCGACGGTGACCTGGGCGCGATCGGGCAACAGCGCGCCGCGCCAGCGGCGCGGCCGGAACGGGCTGATCGCGGTCAGCGCCAGCAGCGGTGCGCCGATCGGAATGATCGGGCCTTGTGCCGAAAGATTGTAGGCGGTCGAACCGGCCGGCGTTGCCAGCATGACGCCGTCGGCGACCAGTTCGGCGAGGCGTTCCTTGCCGTCGACCAGGACCCGTAGCCGTGCCGCCTGATAGGTCTGGCGAAACAGCGAGACTTCATTGATGGCGCGGTGCCGGTGCACACGGCCGGCGGCGTCGCGGGCGCGCATCAACAGCGGATGGATGACCGTCACCGGCGCTGCGTTAAGCCGCTCGACCAGGTGGTCTTCGGAGTATTCGTTCATCAGAAAGCCGACGGTGCCGCGGTGCATGCCGTAGATCGGCTTGCCGGAATTCATGAAGCGTTGCAGGGTCGCGAGCATCAGGCCGTCGCCGCCAAGCGCGACGATGACGTCGGCCGTCTCCGGCTTGGCATCGCCATAGCGCTTTACCAGCCGTGCCCGTGCCCGCTGCGCGGCGGAAACATCGCTGGCGACGAAGGCGATATGCTTAAAGCGAGGCGCTGTACGGCGTTTCGGCATGACGAATGACATTACACAATAGGGCGACCGTCCGCCTCTGGAGAAATCGACATGGATAACGATGACCGCGCGGTGTTGGTCTATACAACCTATCCAGCCATTGTCGAAGCGGAGGCGGCCGGGCGGACCCTGGTCGAACGGCGGCTCTCCGCCTGCGTCAACATCCTGCCCGGCATGGTGTCATTGTATCGGTGGCAGGGCGCCATCGAGCGCGGCGACGAAGTGGTGATGATCATCAAGACCCGCGCAACGCTGATCGAACGGGTGCGGACCGCGGTAAAGCAGATGCACTCCTACACAACCCCTGCCATACTCGTCATTCCGGTCGATCAAGTCGATCCGGACTATAACGCCTGGATCATGGCGGAGACGGCAGGGGAGGGAACACGTGAATGAGCTTCGGCTAACGACGCTCGCCATTACGGCTGCAATTCTCGCCGCAGCGCCGCAAGCGCGAGCGCAAAGCTATCCGGATCATCCGATCAAAGTGGTATCGGCCTGGGCGCCCGGCGGCCCGAGCGATACCATGGCCCGCATCGCGACCCGCGGCCTCGATACTGAACTCGGCCAGAATGTCTTCGTGGAAAACATGCCCGGTGCAGGCGGCAAGATCGGCGCGCATGCCGTCGCCCGTGCCGCGCCAGACGGCTATACGCTGTTGCTCGGCGGCACCAACGACAATGCGGTGACGCCGGCGCTCTACAAGAATCTCGATTACGATCCGGTCAAGGATTTCGTACCGGTCGCCGCGGTGGCCGACGATCCCCAGGTGATGGTGATCAATCCTGCGGTGCCGGTCCATACGCTGGCTGAACTGGTGCAATACGCCAAGGATAATCCGGGCAAGCTATCCTCCGGCGCCTCGGTCGGCATCGCGCCGCATCTTCTGCTGGAATATTTTCGGGTCCGCGCCGGCGTCAACATTATCTTCGTGCCTTATAACGGTGCCGCGCCGGCCATTGCGGATCTGCTCGGCAATCATATTCAGATCAACATGACGACCAAAGCGGTGCTGTTGCCGCATATTCTCGCCGGCAGATTACGCGCGCTCGCGGTGACCTCGGCGGAACGCTGGCCCGAGCTTCCCGACGTGCCGACGTTTCGCGAAAGCGGCTATGACGGTTTTCCGGATTATTTGCGGTTCGGCTTGTTCGCGCCGAAGGGGACGCCCGCCGGCGTCGTCGCGAAGATCAATGCCGCCGAAAATGCCCGCCTGAAATCCGCCGATATGCGGGATGCGATTACCAAGCTCGGCCTGGAATCGCATCCAATGTCGCCGGAAGCGTTTGCGGCCGTCATGGATGCGCAGGTCCGGCTCTGGGACACCGTGGTGCGCGATTCCGGCGTCCACCTCGAGTGAGTGAAATCGCTTTCAACGGGAACAAGCAGAGGACTAATAGGTCACGGTGCCGTCGATCGCCTGCTTGAGCGCGGCGTATTCGGGACAGCCGGTGCCGCAAATGCTTTCGACCTTGGCGAGATCGTCCTTGGCCTTGAGCACATTGCCCTGCTCGGCCTGCCACATGCCGTAATAGGACCAGGTCAGCGCGTGATTGGGGTCGGCGGCGAGCGCGCGGTCGTACCAGAGCTTGGCCTCGTCGTAGCGGCCGAGTTTCCGGCTGGCATAGCCGATCAGTGTCGCGACATCGGCATTGTCGTCATAGCCCATGGCGCGCAACACGGCGATGCCGCCGTCGTAATCTTTCTTGTCGTAGACCAGCGCGTAAGCCTTATGCCAGCTGTTGAGAAACTCTTCCGCCGAACTGTTCTTCTGCGGTTTCGGCTTTTTGGCCTTCTTCGACGTCGCGGCGCTGCCCGACTGCTGACCCGATTGCGCGGCGGGCGGATTCGCCGGCGGCGCCGGATTGGCGCCCTCGATGGCCTTGGCGATGTCGGGCGCGCCGGCCGAGGCGCTCAGAAGAATGGCGGCGGCAACCAATGTCAGTTTGCGCATGGTCTTCTCCCGTTCCACCTCGGCGGCACATGATGCCTGGGCTTGTTGCCAGGCCATAAACGCTCAAGAGCAACAACACCGCCATTATCGCAGTTAATCCATGCCTGGCGGAGCTTATTTGTGCGCCGCGGAAAATCCGCTGGCATTACAAGAAGTTCACGTAGGTGAACGAAGTCCATTGCTGCACTTCAGAGCGCGTTCAGCCGGCGCGCTATAAAACTGTTTCCAACGTCGACGCGGTGTCGCCATCGCGGTCCGACCAGAAGTTGGAACAAGAAGGAAAATACCATGTTGCGGAAATTCGCCGTGGCGCTGATCGCCACCACTTTGATCGCCGGCTCGGCATTTGCGGCCCAGACGAGCGAAACCTCCGGCGCGGCGCCGGCCGCCACGCAAGCGGCCCCTGCCGTCAAAACCACCAAGATCGTCGCGCCGACGACCAAGCATGTGCGCAAGCATGTCGCGAGCCGCAAGGCCGGCAAGATGCACCTGTCGCGGCATGTGAAGTCGACCAAGATGCATCAGGCGAGCGTCGTGAAGTCCGCGAAGCGCTCCTGATCACGGAATTGCATACGATTCGGAATATGCACCCCACAACGGTGCGAACCGAGGCCCGGATCGTAGCAACGGCTTGCGGGCTGCAGCGGCCAGACCCCCGCTCACCCGCAAGCCGAATCTAAACCGATCCAGCGGATGCGGCGCTCGCTGCATTGAACAAAAATAACGCCTGCTGGGATCGAGGAGGCTGGCCGCTCCGGCCGGCCTCCGATCGTTTTCATAATTTCGGCTGCCACTCGACCGGAACATGCTCGTAGCCGCTCGCAGTCTTGCTCAAGTGGCCGCAGGCCGGGAAGGGGAAGTGATAGCCGGTGACCAGCATGCGGTCGGCCGCGGCGCGGTCGAACAGCTTTTTGCGCGTCGCCACTGCGGCGGCGCCGTCGATATCGAAAGCGGCCTCCCAATCGGGATGGCGCGCGAACACCGCCGGATGCTGTGCGGTGTCGCCGAGCACTAAAAGCGACTGATCGCCGGAATGGATCGCAAAGACGGTATGGCCGGGCGTATGGCCGGCTGCCGGCAGCGCCTCGATACCGGGCGCAACTTCGCTGCCTGGCTTAAACCGCGTCACCTGGCCCGCGATGTCGGCAAAGATCCGCCGCTGATTACGAAAGGTGAGTTTCAGATCGCCGGCGGCGGCGTTCAAGTTGGCATCGTCCATCCAGAACGCCCATTCCGGCTCCGGCACCATGATTTCGGCATTGGGAAAGATCAGCGCGTTGTCCTTGTCCTTGATGCCGTTGATATGGTCGGGATGGAAATGTGAGATGACGATCTGATCGACCGCCTTGGGCTCGATCCCGGCGGCAGCCAGGTTGTCGCGCAGCACGCCCGCCGAAGGCGCGATCTGGCCGCCGGTGCCGGTATCGATGAGGATGATTTTCTTTCCGGTATTGACGACCAGCGTCGTGAATGGCGTCGCCAGCTTGTCGTGCGGCATGAAGGCCGCATCAAGCGCCTGTTCGACGTCGGCGAACCGCGCATTGCGGATAAACCGGTCGGTGATCGGCCGATACCAGATGCCGTCATAGAGCGCGGTCAGTTGGTAGCTGCCGACCTTGTAGCGATAAATGCCGGGCGTTTGGTTATCCGCCGGCGGTACTTCGGCGGCGGCCCGACCGCCGGTGAATGCGGCGACGACGGAACCAGCGAGCAGCGAGCGGCGCGACAAGGACGGCATGACATTGATCTCGTGATGCCAAGACTGCTTATTCTAACACCGCTGCAGCGCGGCTATTCGCTTGCCGCCCATTTAGGGTACCAATGCGGCAAATCGGAAGCCAGCAAGACATCCGGTGCTTCTGGCCTTGAGGGTGAGTCGGCGATGGGTGATGCGGCGGAATGGAACGGCGATTGGGCGTGGAGCCTGCCGCTGATCGCGGTGACGGTGATGTTCCACGTCATCGGCATCGGCATGATCAATATGCGTGTCATCCAGATCACTAATATCATGAAAGGCCACCGCCACTTTGTTTACGGCTTCGCGCTGGCGATGGGTGTCACCACCATCCTGACGACGCTATTGCACGCCGCCGAAGCGGGAATGTGGGCGGTCGCGTATCGCGCGCTCGGCGCGATGGCCGACAATAGTTCGGCGCTGCTTTATTCGCTGAGCGCGATCACGACCTATGGGCACGCCGATATTCACCTGGCAGCCCATTGGCAGCTGATGGGGGCGCTGGAAGCGCTCAACGGACTCATTCTGTTCGGTCTGACCACGGCCTTCATGTACGGCATGATCCAACGGGTGTGGCCGATCGAGGAGCGGGAATGGCGTGCCTTCCCGCTGTTTTGGTCGCGCCGTCGGAACACGCCGGAATAGAGGCCGCCAGGAATTTGCCGGCAAGCAGGAACATGCCATCGCAGCGGGTGTTGTCCCAGCGATACAGCATCCTCACACAGCGAGTTCCAAATGAAGAAAATTCTAGGAGTGACAGCGCTCGGAGTGGCTCTGGCGTTAGGCGCAGCGACGGCCTCTTTTGCCCAAGCCACCGGCGGCGCGGGCGGTGCAGGCGGGCCGGGCAATGGCGACACCGCCGGTAGCCCGACTTCGCCGATGAAAAATTCAAGCGGCGGCATGAGCGGCATGCAGCAGAAGGGATCCGGCACCATGACCAATGGCGGCGCTATGGGCGGCAACAACGGGTCGCCGGCGAATCAATATCCGGCTCCCGGCGGCACCACCAAGTAAGCCGCCCCATCAGCAGCCGATAGACGCTATGAATGCCCGGAGAAAATCGTTTCTCCGGGCATTGTCGTGTATTCGGCAATAAACGTCAGAAGGTCTCGGTGAAAAAGTCGCGCATCAGCCGGTAAGATTTGCGGCAGAGCTTTTCGTCATACCGCTGGGCCTGGGCATTCGCGGTCAAGTCGCAAAACGAATGTACGGCGCCGCCGAACATCATCACCTGCCAGTCGATTTTGGCCTGGGTCATTTCTTCCTCGAAGGCATCCATTTTGGCCTTCGGTGTGATCGGATCGGCCGAGCCGTGGATGGCGAGCACGCGGCCCTTGATGTTGCAGGGCGTGCCGGCAACGACCGGATTGGGATTGGTGACGTGGAGCACGACGAGTGCCTTGAAGTCGGCGCCGGCGCGCGCCTGCTCGAGCGCGTAACCGCCGCCGGCGCAATAGCCGACTGCCGCGACCTTGCCGGTATCGGCGACGCCCAGGTTGTCGGCCTCGGCGAGCAGCGTGTCATAGGCCTTGGCACCACACGCGATTGTGAACGGCAGATCTTTGTGAACGGCGAGCATGCCGGCGCGCAATTCGTCCTGCGTCTTCGGCTTGGCGCCGTAGCCCTGACCGAACATGTCGGCCATCAGCACGACGTAGTCTTTGCCGGCGACTGCGCGCGCCTGTCCGATGGTCTCGGCGGATACGCCCTTCCAATCCGGCTGCATGAAAACGATCGGGCGTTTGGTCGATAGGCCGTCGTCATAAACGATCATGCCTTCAAACTGCCTGCCGTTGAATTGATACGGCACTTTCTTCTCGGCCATCATGGGCTCCCTGATTTTGGTATGGGGATACTAGCGGATAGAGCCGCCCGATATCGCATGTGCCGGACCGAATCCGCCACGGCGCTCTTTGAACTCTTTGTTAAATCTGTCGCTCGAATTACCGTCCCCGATCCGGTCTGGAACCCCCTCTGACCACACCGATCCACCCGGTTTGTTCGCAGCCGCGAGAGGAAACGCGGCATCGCGAAATCCCTATCGTGGGCGCTATTAAATCCTCGCGCGATCGTTTACAATCGGTCCGGGTGATATCCTACGCGATGCGGTGCAAGCGAAAAACTTGCCCGCGCCTGACGGTCCACCCCCGAGAGGGCCGGTTGGCTTTCAGATGGCGCTTTGGTATCCACCAGCGCGAAACGATAGAGGCAAGTGATGGCTAAAGGTACGGTGAAGTGGTTCAATTCTCAAAAAGGCTACGGGTTTATTCAGCCGCAGGCTGGCGGCAAGGATGTGTTTGTTCACATCTCGGCGGTGGAGCGGGCCGGCCTCAGCGGGCTCAATGAAGGCCAGGTCGTCGAATACGAAGAAGTCGCCAACAAGGGCAAGACTTCCGCGGAAAATCTCAAAGTTCAGCGCTGAATATTGCTGAGCGGGCGCCAGCCAACGACCGTCGCTTCGATGCGGTCGTTGGTTTTGACGCTCTGCCAATTGCCGTCGCGCCATTGGCATGGGAATGGAATGACGTACGTCCCGACGTGATCCTCGCATAGAAGTTCTTGCGGGTGGTCCGTCGGCGGCGTTCCGCTATGCGTATAGGCGTCGATCCGTTCCTGTCGTGAGGCCATACTATTCTCGACCAAGTTTCATTGGACGCGGCCGTTTGCCGCGTCTTTTTGCTATATAGGGCCTTCGCCGCATCCGACAGCCTTGCTGGCGACAGGTTAGCCGCTTTTCGCCACCCGTCGCGCGGTGAAGTGCGATTTACGAAACTATCGTAGTCCGCGAACCCTAACGATCTGCCTGCTGACAAATTGGGGGGGCGACTGCTGCCCCAATGAGACGAGACATCAAGCGAGACTTCGTCGTTGCCGCACGGTCTGGTTTTCACTGTCACCAGCCCTCGCCAAAACGCAACCGAATGAACTGGCGCGGTTCGATCCGGCTGAACGGTCGGCCATGGGGCGACGCGGTTTGCACTTCCGCTTTGGATAACAGGCCCTGCCAGCAAACAGAATCGGTCCGTCGAACGGCAGGCGTCTTCAAACAAACAGAACCAACATTACACCGATCCGATACCGGCTTGAGCTGTTGCGACACCGGCTTCGCTTTGATCTTTGAATCGCCGCAAGGCATCAACTGGACGCGCGCGATTTACCAACATTTGTACGAGTTTTTGGCTGACCAAGCGCCAGATTGGCGCGGGCAATACCCGGCCATTATTGTTGTTGCTCCGGGCGGTAAGGGCGTAAATCCGCCCGGCCCGGCGGCGCCGCCGAGCAGGAGTTTGACACGTTATCCACAGTCAATTTTGCACAGCTGTGCAAAATTGGACAGCTAAGAAAAAGAGATAAATTAAAACTCGCAACTGCCGGGCGCTTCCACTGTCCCCCACCTCCGGCAGCCCCAGCGCCCGTACATTGTGCGCGTGAAGACCCCAGTGGCGTCCCAGCGTCGCTGGGGTCTTTTGTTTCTCAGAACTAAAAGAAACATCTGAGCTAAAAGAAACACATCTCAGCTAAAAGAAACAGGGATGTCCGGCCGGGCATCGCGCCTCTAAAAGCCAGTTTCATCTCTTTAGCACAACGGCATCGCGTTAGCCACAAAGAACGTCCATCGATACGAACGTGAGAGTCGAAAGGGACGGAACTGCGGCGAGGTGTCGAAGCCGTGTCCTTCCGTCATTCCTTCCGTCTGATTTATTTTCGCGTCGGCGCTTGAGGTCAGGCCGAAACATTGTCGCGCACGACATCAACAAAACCGCGTTGATGCAACTCTCGCAATCCACGCGACGGCATCGTCTGCGCGAATCTTTCGCTTACAGCTTCGGTTCGCCGGTGCCGGATTTCGCCGCCGCCTCGCTCAGGTTTTCGAGAAACGCCCAGGCCAATTTCGTCCAGCGCGCGTCGGCGAGCGCGTGATGACGCTTTCCGACTTGGTGCGGCAGTTCCGGATCGCCCAGCTGCAGCGCCCACTGTTTTACGTCGAGACAGAGTTGCGGATAGTGAAATGGCAGTTCGTCCATGTTGCCGAACAGCCAGGTGAACGCCACCCAGTCATAAGACGGAAAATATCCCCAGAAGATCGGATGCGCGTCGCCGTCGGTGAACCGGCGCAGCGCGTAGCTGATGTCCAAACGGGATAGCGTCTCCCCGCTCAGCTGAGGACGGACCGTTTCGAGCGTCCAATCGCTGGCCTTCGACCAATCGACTTCGCTGCTTTCGGCATAGAACTCGCGGCCGTCCTCGGCGACCATGCCGATGCTGATCAAATCGATGGTGTAGGGCCGCTCGATAAATTCGGTATCGATCCAATACTTCATCGCTGTCGGCCGCGGTCGGGCTGCGTCACATGCAAGCCGGCGCCCAATAGCCGTCCCAATGCTGCTCCCAGGCGCAACTCCGGACCGGGCTGCTGAAACCCCAGGCGAACGGCGAGACATAATACGGTGTCTCCACCGGGCCATAGGCCATGGTGGCGTAGCCGTGACGGCTCCGGCTCAAGCGGCGATGCTTGGCGCCATGCCTCGCGGCGTGGGCGGTTGTGGAATCCGATGCCGCCGTCTCCGGCGTGACGGTCCGCCGATGTGAGGCCACGGGTTTCGTCGCGGTGTCATCCGGCGGCAATACCACGTTGGGGCTGGATGATCCCGGAAGCGCGCTTGGCGATCCAGGCGAAACCGGCGTCGGGGGCGCTTGCGGCACCGTGTTCGGAACCGACGGATTAAAGGTCGGCGGCGGGGGCGGCGGGACCGGGTTCACAAATTGTGCTTGGGCCGGTGCGGTGGCCAAGCCGGAGCAGGCCAGCCACCCGGCCATGAAGACCGTCGCCGGCGCTACCCGCCCCAATCTCGTTGCACGCATCGCGGTCTCCTTTGGCCCAGGGTTCGTCGGCTCACCACGTGACTCGAACATGAAACTACGGTGACGGCGCGCTTAATCCAACGCATGTGAAGGCGTTGGCGCGCGGCATAGTGGACAATTAATTGCCCTTTGCCCGCGATTAAAGCATTTGTCGCCGCAATCCGCCGCCGGTTCGGAGGATTTTCGCGCCGCCGGTCCTCGATGGCCCGAATTTGATGTGGCAGACCGGCCGTAATGGGCTATGGGAATGCGCTTCCGCCCGCGCCTAACAGCGGGCTCAGAGAGGTTTTTGGAATATGGGCTTTAAGCTACCCGATATCAGCGAACGACGAGAGAGCGCTGCGAAGGCCAAGGCTGCGGCGCTTGAGAAATTCCGCGCCAACGCCGCTTCACCCGCTTTGGCCGAGCGTCTGGCCGCCAGAGCCGCCGCCGCCGCCGAGCGCAAGGCCGCCAGGGAAGCCCGCGAGCGCGAGCAGGCGGAAAAGCAAGCCCGTGAGGCCGAAGCCGCGCGCATCGCCAAAGAAGAAGCCGAGGCACGCGCCAAGCAGGAAGAGCGTGAACGCGCCGATCGCGAAGTCGCGCTGCAGGCCGAACAAAAAGCGGCCCGGGATGCGCGCTATGCCGCGCGCAAGAAGCGGCGGTAGCGGCAAACTGTGACGGTTAGGGCGGCGGAGGTTGGTGCCGGGTGAGAGGATTGAACTCCCGACCAACGGTTTACAAAACCGCTGCTCTACCGCTGAGCTAACCCGGCGCACCGCGCCTTTTAAGACTTCGGGGCTCAAAATGCCATCGGATTATCCTTGGGATAGTGCTCTGGGATAAGCCTATGTCCACCGCTTTCCGTCCTCGCCATTTTTGCGGTGTTTAACCGCGACCGAACCTGGGCGAGAACCGCGCGCGGGGCCGTGGTAGAACGACATCATGAGACGACAATTCGCCGTAACGACCACCGCCTGTAGCTTCGGCGCCGCTCTCCTGGCGCTGGCCGCAGGCTCGATCCACTCTCCGGTCCGCGCCGCACCGGCCGACCTCGCGCTGTGCGACCGGGTGGCCGCCGATCCGGCCGATCCGGACAAACCGTCGGACGTCAAAGGCGTCACCGCGATCGCGCCGTCCGACGTCGCGACCGCGATCAAATATTGCAAGGCGGCGTCGCCGGGCTCGCGCCGCGCGCTGTACCAGCTCGGCCGCGCCTTTGCCGCCAATGCGCAGATGACGGAAGCGATCGGGCTCTATCGCAAGGCCGCCGACAAGGGCAGCACTTCGGCCATGGTCGAACTCGGCGTGCTTTATGGCACCGGCTCGAACGGCGTCGCCAAGGACCCGGCCCAGGCGCACGAACTGTTCGAACGCGCCGCCAATGCCGGCAATCCGCGCGGCGTGATCAATCTCGTCGCGCTGGCCGACAATGGCGGCCCGCCGGTCGATCCGGCCAAGGCGCGCGCGATGCTGGGGCGCGCGGTCGAAGCGACGAATTCCGCCGAAGCGGAGTTTCAACTCGGCCTGATGGAAGCAAACGGCGCCGGCGGACCGAAGGACGATGTCGCCGCGCGTACGCTGTTCGAAAAGGCCGCCGCGCAAAATCACCCGGCCGCGTTGGAATGGCTGGGCTTGTTTGCGCAATCCGGGCGAGGCGGGCCGACCGACAAAACCGCGGCCAAATCCTACTACGAGCGCGCCGCGGCACTCGGCGACGACAATGCCAAGACCCTGCTGCGGCGCCTGAACTGTCCGCTGATGCTGTCCGACAAGAAGGGAAATCTCATAACCGATCTCTGCTTCTGACGGCGCTCCGATTTCTTCCAAACAAATCATCGCGCCTCCAACAAATTAACAATTATGGCGACTGCGCCGCATTGTTTGGTGTGCGACAATGGGGCCAGAATTTGGCGCATGGGTCCCATCATTGGATACCTCGTTATGCAAATAAGGGCCGTGTGAATGGCGCCATAGATGCTATGACGCACGTCCTCGATCTGATTAGGCCCCGCCATGACCTCACGGTTTGGCGGGGCTTTCGTTTCAGGTGGAGGGAAAAGCAAGAAGTCGTAGTGCGTACAAAACTTAGGAGTAAGCCGGAAATGAAGGTGACGACTGTTTCGGTCGCTGTAGCGGCCCTGTTTGTGTTTGCGCAATCCGCGGAAGCGCGCGGATATCACCACCACTATCGGGTGCGATATGCGCATCACACTTCGTCTCGGGGGCGGGGCGGCAATGCGGAGCAAGAAGCCTATGCCGATTTCGGCCAGACTTTTGGTTATTCGGCCCAAGGCGCGGGAAGCTATCAGAGCGCCGGCGGTTATCAGCCCACGGGCCATCTCGGCGGCCGTCCGGCCGCGTGGTGCGGCTGGGAGATGAGGCAATTGGTCGGCGCCGATCCGGGTCCGTCCTACAACCTCGCGCGCAACTGGGCCCATTGGGGCCACGCCGGTCCGCCCGGCATCGGCGCGGTCGTAGTCTGGGCGCATCATGTCGGCAAGATCGTCGGCCAGCAGAATGGCCAATGGGTGATCACGTCCGGCAATGACGGTCATGCCGTTCGCACCCGGCCGCTTTCGACCGCGGGCGCGATCGCGTACCGCTGGGGCTAAGCGTCACTCGACGCTGCAGGTGATGGGCCGCTCGGGAAACCGAGCGGCCTTTTTTATGAAGCGGTGGTTTTCTCAGGCCTCGTGCATGTCGTGCACCGCGGCGGTGCCGCGGCGCCAGTAACCGGCGGCGCGCATCCACTTCGGGTTGGCGCCGTGGTCGGCGATCAATTGGCTGCGCAACGCTTTGGCGGTCAGCAACTCGCAGGCGACCCAGGCGTAGTAATCACCTTTCGGCAGCGACAGCGTCGCGAGCGTCTTCGATAGGGCATCGCTGGCGCCGGCCGGCGTGCCGTCGCGGTGCGCCCAGGTCACGGTGACGTCGGCTTCCGTCTTGAAGGTAAGTTCGTCGGCCGGACCGTCGACTTCGCCGATCACCACGACACGCGTACCGCGGGGCAGTTCGGCGAGCCGGCGGCTGATCGCGGGCAGCGCTGTCTCGTCGCCGATCAACAAATGCCAGTCATAGCCGGTCGGGATCACGAAGGAGCCGCGCGGACCGCCGAGCGCGAGCGTGTCGCCGGGCTTTGCCTGCGCCGCCCAGCGCGTTGCCGGTCCGGCATCGTGAATGGCGAAATCGATTTCCAGCGTGCCGTTCACCGGATCGTAACGGCGCGGGGTGAAATCGCGGCCTGGCGCATTCGGCAGGCCTTCGGCATTGGTCGTCCCATCGGGAAAGAACAGCTTCACGTGGTCGTCAAAACCAAGACTGGTGAATTGGTCGAGATCGCCCGCCAGCGTGACGCGGATCATGTGCGCCGCGATCCTGTCGACCTGCTTGACTGTCAGCGTGCGGCGGCGCGCTTCATGGCGGACACGGCGCGGTGTGCGCGGATCGATCTTCTCGATTGCGGGGCTCGCCGCAGCAACATTGGTATCGGACATTTAGAAACGCTCCAAACAATTGTTATCGTTCGTCTTATTGGATTGATGCCGAAGCTGGCGCGTCGCGGCGTAAATTGCAAGGAGAACCGGTTTTCGCCGCCGGACAAAATCGCAATGCCGGCATTTCAAATTGGAGCTGCTCGGAAGCAGGAATCTGCCGCGCTTACTTCCGGCTTGACGACCGGCATCCTACATGACGATTAGCCGGTAAAGAGCTGCCGGCAACAGCGCCCGCGACAGGTACATTCCAAGCCACGCCCAGAAACATCCCAGGCCACAGCTCAGGTCACATCTCAGGTCACATCCCACATGGCTTCTTCCCGTCAGCTTCATCTCGGCGCCTTCATGCGTCCCGCCAGCATTCATACCGGCGCCTGGCGCTATCCCGGCGCCTGGCCGGACATGAATTTCAATCTGGCGCATATCAAGCAGAGCATTAAGACGCTGGAGCGGGCGAAATTCGACGCCTTCTTCATGGCCGACCACATGGCGGTCCTCAACATGCCGATGGACGCGCTCAAGCGCAGCCACACCTCGACGTCGTTCGAGCCGTTCACACTGCTTTCGGCGCTGTCGCAGGTGACCGAACGCATCGGCCTAGTCGCGACCGGCTCGACCACCTTCGACGCGCCGTATCATGTCGCGCGCCGCTTCGCCTCGCTGGATTGGCTCAGCAACGGCCGCGCCGGCTGGAATATCGTCACCACGTCCAATCCGGATGCGGCGCTCAATTTCGGCATGGACGATCACATGGAGCACGGCGAGCGCTATCGGCGTGCGCGTGAATTTTACGACGTCGTGACCGGCCTGTGGGACAGCTGGGCGGACGATGCCTTCATCCGCGATGTCGAGGACGGCATTTTCTTCGATCCGGCCAAAATGCATGTCCTCAATCACAAGGGCAAATATCTCTCGGTGCGCGGGCCGCTCAACATCGCGCGGCCGGTGCAGGGCTGGCCGGTGATCGTGCAGGCCGGCGCCTCGGAATCGGGCCGCCAACTCGCCGCCGAAACCGCCGAGGCGGTGTTCACCGCGCAAAGCGATATTGCCGCCGGCAAGCAGTTTTATGCCGACGTGAAAGGCCGCATGGAAAAGATCGGACGTTCGCGCGATCATATGAAAATTCTGCCGGCCTGTTTCGTCGTGGTCGGCGACACGGTAGAAGAGGCGCGCGCCAAGCGGCAGAAGCTCGATAGCCTGGTGGATTACGCCAACGCCATCGCCTCGCTCTCGATCGCGCTCGGTCACGATGCCTCGAAGTTCGATCCCGATGGACCGCTGCCGGAGAACATTCCGGAGAGCAATGCGTCGAAGAGCGGACGCGAGCGGGCCATCGCGCTCGCGCGGCGCGACAATCTGACGGTGCGGCAGCTGGCGCAACGTCTCGGCGGCTATTCCGGGCTCGCCATGGTCGGCACCGCGCAGACCATCGCTGATGAGATGGAGGAATGGATCGCGACCGAAGCCTCCGACGGCTTCACCGTGATGTTCCCTTATTTGCCGGGCGGGCTCGACGACTTTGCCAACCGCGTCGTTCCGGAATTGCAGCGGCGCGGCCTGTTCCGCACCGAGTATGAAGGCGAGACGCTGCGCGATCATCTCGGCCTGCCGCGGCCGACGAACCGGTTTTTTCAGAACTGACGAGACGGCGAAGCGCGTCGCTGTCGGAGGGGTCCGCTATAGGGAATCGTCGCCGTCGCGCTCGGCGGTGATCTCAACGTGCTCGGCGAGCCGGCGCCAGGCCTCCGCCATTCCAAGCAACAAGTCTTTCTCGGTGCGATCGCCCGATTGCTGGGCAAGACGAAGACACTCAGCTGCGTGATGCCGATACTGCTCGGCTCTCCCCATTCTGCCACTCCACCGTTTACTCTTCGCGAACCAGGGAGCGTCCGATTTGTTCCCTTAAGCGCATGAATTTGAAAGGGAACTTTGGCTGGGTTCCATCGGTTTCCTCTTGGAACATTGGAACAACAGCATGCGGATTGCGGGATGGAAAATGAGAGACTTAAAAGCGATGCCCAGAGATTTCGAGACTACGCTGCAGAATGTCGCAGGCTTGCCCAGCGGGCATCGGAGAAGGATCGCCAAGTTTTGAACGAAATCGCCGATGCGTGGATTTCGGCGGCAGAGGAGGCGGATCGCAAAAGCCGTTCAGTGAAATAATGCCGCCGGAAACGGCATAGTCATCGCAAATTCTCCTTGATGCAGCATTGTGGTCCGTCGATTGCGGGCCACTTTGCCGCGTCCTAAAGTAAGGCGAACCGCCGTTTGAGCGGTGGGGGGAGAACGCACGCGATGACGGAGCAACGGCTCAAGGAACGGGCAAAACCGTCCGATCGCTGCGAGTCGATCGAGTCGGCCAGCATCGACGAATTGCGCGCGCTGCAAGGGGCGCGGCTGAAGGACACGATAGTCCGCGCAGCAAAGGTGCCGCACTATCAAAAACAATTCGCGGCCGCGGGCATCCGCCCCGGTGATGTGAACTCGCTCGACGATCTCGCCAAACTGCCTTTCACCACCAAAGAGGATCTGCGCCAGAATTACCCGTTCGGCATGTTCGCGGTGCCGATGGACGACATCGTGCGCATCCACGCATCGAGCGGCACGACCGGCAAGCCGACCGTGGTCGGCTATACCCGCGACGACATCGAAATGTGGTCGATGCTGATGGCGCGCTCGATCCGCGCCGCCGGCGGCAAGCGGGGCGACAAGATGCATGTCGCCTACGGCTACGGACTGTTCACCGGCGGGCTCGGCATGCATTACGGCGGCGAATATCTCGGCTGCGCGGTGATTCCGGTCAGCGGCGGCTTTACCGAGCGCCAGGTGCAATTGATTTGCGATTTCGAGCCCGACATCATCGCGGTGACGCCGTCTTATCTGCTGGCGATTGCCGACGAATTCGACCGTCAGGGAATCGATGCGCGCAAGTCGTCGCTCCGCATCGCACTGCTGGGCGCGGAGCCCTGGACCGAGTCGATGCGGGCGGAAATCGAGCGCCGCATGGGTCTCGATGCGGTGAATGTCTATGGACTCTCCGAAGTGATCGGTCCGGGCGTGGGTCAGGAATATGTCGCGGAGAAAGACGGGCTGACGATCTGGGAAGATCATTTCTTCCCCGAGATCGTCGATCCGGACAGCGGCGAGGTCTTGCCCGATGGGCAGGAGGGCGAATTGGTCTTCACCTCGCTGACCAAACAGGCGATGCCGGTGATCCGCTATCGCACCCGCGATCTGACCCGGCTGTTGCCCGGCAGCGGCCGTGCCATGCGCCGCATCGAGCGCATCAAGGGCCGCAGCGACGACATGCTCATTATCCGAGGCGTCAACGTATTTCCCACCCAGATCGAAGCCGCGCTCGCCGCCGAGAAACTATTCGCGCCGCATTACATCCTGGAAGTGACGCGGCCGGACCGGCTCGACGAATTGGAAGTGATCGTTGAGACCCGCGAGACGCTGCCGCCGGATGCCATGATGGTGCTCGCGGACCGCGCCGCGCATCTGATCAAGGCCCATGTCGGCGTGACCGCGACGGTTCGCGCGGTGGCCCCTGGCGCCATCGAGCGCTCGCAAGGCAAAGCCAAGCGCGTCATCGACAAGCGGCCGCGGAATTAGCAACGGAAACGGTTCATGTCCCTGCTCGACGATAGCGACAAGACGGACCTTCTCAGCCAGGTCGGCTTGCCGCGCGACACCATCGCGGCATGGCGTGCCGGCGGCGATGCGGTTACCGACGATTATCAGCGCGACGCCGAAGATTTCTCCAGGCAATGGCGCATTGGCGCCGAGATGATCGGCTTTCTGCCGCCCAAGCCGTCGCGCAGCCAAGCGCAAAGCGCGGCCGCCGCGGCGATCATGGAGCGCGACCGCGCCACCCGCGAAAAATTTCTCAGCGCCCATGTCGAGACGATCTATCGGCGCCTGACCGGCGATCTCGCTCATTTCAAGCGCGTCGAACAACTGCTGCAGGACGCCGTGGCGCTAATGCCCGGTCTGGTGCCGGACGATGCTCAGCTTCGGCGCGAGAGCAGCCTGCCTCAGGGAGACAAAGACGGAGCGGAGATCGATCAGGGTTTATTCCTCTCGCATGTGCTGGCGCACCCGGCTTGCGGCGCGCATCTCTGTCACGCCATGCTGCTGCCGCGGCCCGAGGCGCATGACGCCGTCCGTCGATTTGCCGCGAATGGCAGGCTTGAGTTCAACGGCGCCACGGTCGAACGACGCGGCAAAGCGGCGTTTGTCACCATGCGCAATCCGCGCTTTCTCAATGCCGAAGACGAGGCGACGCTCGACGGTCTGGAGATTGCGATCGATGTCGCAACGCTCGATCCCGCAAGCGACATTGCCGTGCTGCGCGGCGACATCGTCGAGCACAGCAAATATCGCGGCCGGCGCTTGTTTTCGGCCGGCATCAATCTGACGCACCTTTATCACGGCAGGATTTCCTATGCCTGGTACATCCGGCGTGACATGGGCCTCGTCAATAAACTGTTCCGCGGCGTGGCGCGGATGGATCTCAGCCCCGATGAACTCAGCGGCGGCACTATCGAGAAACCATGGATCGGTGTCGTCGACGGCTTTGCCATCGGCGGCGGCTGCCAACTGTTGTTGACGCTCGATTACGTGCTGGCGGCGAGCGACGCCTATATGACGCTGCCGGCGCGCAAGGAAGGTATCATCCCCGGGGCGGCTAATCTGCGGCTGTGGCGCTTTACCGGCGACCGCATCGCCCGGCAGGCGATCCTCTACGGACGGCGGCTCGATTGCGACACGCCCGAAGGACGGCTGATTTGCGACGAGATCGCGCCGCCGGAGGCGATCGACGCCGCGCTCGATGTTGTCGTGGATAATTTCACCAGTTCCGGCGTCGTCAGCGCCGCCGGCAATCGCCGGGCGTTGCGGGTCGGCCAGGAGCCGCTCGATACTTTCCGACGCTATATGGCGGTCTATGCGCGCGAGCAGGCTTATTGCCATTTCAGCCCGGCGCTGATCGCCAACCTTGAACGGCATTGGAACGCGCAGAACCGTGTCGTCTGACGCGTCGCCGATTTACCGGGAAGCGAAGTCGGTGCCGTCGAAGCGGGTCTTCTGCTCGTCGCTCAAATGCTTCTCGAAACCGGCCAGGCCGACCTGAATCGACAAGATCGCATGATAGGTCGCGTCGAGCCGCGCCTGAATGGCCTGCAACCGGCCGAGCGCCGTCGGCGGCACGGAGGTCGGGCAATGAGCTTCAAGTTCGCTCGCCGCTTGGGTGAAAGACTGTTTCACCTCGTCCAGCGCGGGGCGCTGATCGTCGGTCGGCTGCACCGCTTGATCGATCTGGCTGATCGAAGTGTCGACCTCGGTCGGCGAACTTCCGCAGGAGACGGCCGCGGCATCGGAGGCATTCTGCGGTTCGGCCGCGGCCGGTGTGCGGATCATAGCCGCAAACCGAGCCTTCTGCTCGTCGTTTAGACCCTGCTCGAAATCCTGCAGCGGCTGACGAACGATCTCAAGCGCGGTCGCCAATCCTTCGATCTGCGCTTCCATGAGTTGCAGCCGCGCCACGGGCTGAGCCGGAATAGACGGCGGGGCACGATCGGGCGACCGCGTTCGAGGCCGCGCCGAGCGCCTCGCCGAGCTTCTGCAACGCAGCGGTTTGGGCCGGCGTCGATGCGACCTGACTGCGCAGGCTGCCGATGATCGCCTTGGCGTCGTCCGGGCTGGTACAGAGGCGCCGATCATTGGCCGCGGTCGCCTTCGAGAAGGCGGTCGAAAAGATTTCCTGATAGCCGAACGGCCATAACGATGCCTTGGCCGGCAGGAACACGGTCTGGTAGATCGCGGAAAGCGCGAGATCGGGATAAAGCAGCGCCCAGGTTTGATCGCGGGCGGATATCGTCTGGTTACGTGCCGCTGAGGCCTGTTCGTGGGCGACCGGAGCTGCAGCGGGACTGCCCCTCATATAAAGCGGGCGATGGCTGCGATGGTGATGGCCCAGGTTTATGCCGAAGTGAAACGGGCCGATATGGATACCGAAGGCGGTCGCAGGTGAAGCCGTGAAAGCTGTGACTGCGAGCGCCGCAACGGCGCTGTAAGCACCGATCTTTCGCATGATTCAGCCATCCCTTGAGCGTCCAGTGACCGGACAACGCGCGAAAGGCTGGCTCGGTTCCATTTGCCGCTATTTGGCCACAACCGCGACCGGGTCGCCTTGCCGCTTGTCGCCGAGCCGCAGCAGCGGCACCAGCACGAAGGCAAAGGCGGTAAAGGCAGCCGACATAATGATCAGCGGCGGCAAACGATTCTCGAAAACATGGCTGTACAAAAACGAGCCGGCATTGTCGGCGAGCGTGTTGGCGAGGTTGATGATCGACATCAGAACAGCAAACGAAAAGCCTTCGGCACGCGGCGGACAATAATCGGCGGCCAGTGTCAGCGTCGCCACCGTCGCCAGCATTGCAGAAAAGCCGGCGCAGAAATTGATGATCGCCGCGGCGGCTTCGTTCGACAACAGGAGATATGCGGCGGTGGTAATGGTGCCAAGCGCGATGCTGAGATTGAGCATCTGCTTGAGCGTCAGACTCTGAAACAGCCACCGGTATAACAGCGCGGCGACGATCCAGCCGGCGGCGGCGATCGAACCCAGGATGCCGATATAGCCCTGCGAGAATTTCAGCTCATCGGTCATGTGGAAATAGAGCGGGGTGCTCAGACCGGGGCTGAAATAATAGAGAAAGATAAAGCCGGCGACGATCCAGAGCTGCCGGCGCTTGAATGCCGTCACCAGGCCGCGCAGCGTGTCTTTCATGCCTGCGACATTGGCCGGCATCCGTTTCTCGCGGATCAGAACCAGCGTGCCGACAACGACGGCAAGCGGCGCCACGGCGACAATGCCGGCGGCGACATGGAGCGCCGAGGCCGGCGCGAGATGCTCAACGAGCTGTCCACCGCCGACCGCTGCCGCCATGCTGGCGATATTGAACCAGAGCCATTGCTGATTGACGAAGGCGCCGCTCTCGTGAAGCCGCTGGCCGTTCTCGACCAGAACCGCGCCGCACAAGGTGCTGGAAATTGCCATGGCATAAGCGGTGAGCAGAAGCGCGAGGAGGAGATCGTTTGGCGCCACCAGCCGCGTGACCCAATAATAACCGGCGACGGCGGCGAGGTTGGCGATAATCAGGTAGCTTTTGCGCCGATAGCCGAACAGCGGCACGAAATCGGAAATCAGGCCGTAAACCGGCTTGACGATCCACGGCAGATTGAAAACCGTGACGAAGCCGGTGATCTGCAGCGGCGTGAAGCCTTGGACCTCCTTGAGATAAAAGTTCAGCGGCTGCGAAATCAGGCCGACGATCTGCCCCAGCCCTTCGACCACATAGACCAGCGCGAAAAACAGCAGCAGGCGGTTGATCGCGGTCTTTGCCTCCGGCACCGCAACGGATGAGGAGCCAGCCTCGTCGCTCATCACCCGGCGCTTGGTACGGGGGCGCTATGCGATGTAACACGGGCCGCGGCGGCGTTTTCGACGCCGAGCTTCTTGATGATCGCCTCGACGATCTCGCGCGGATGCGGGGCGATGGACACCACGATGGGGCGTTCATCGGCCTGCGGCTCTTCCAGCGTCTCGAACTGGCTGTCGAGCAATTCGGGCGGCATGAAATGATCGGCGCGCGCGGCAATTCGCTGCCCGATCAAGTGCCGATCGCCTTTCAGATAGACGATACGAACATTGGGCCGGTCGCCGACCAGGATATCGCGATAGGCGCGTTTGAGCGCCGAGCAGGCCACCACGCCGTGCTGACCCGAGGCGCGGATGCCGTCGATCCAGTCGGCGATATTGTGCAGCCAAGGCCAGCGGTCCGCGTCATTGAGCGGCTCGCCGTGGTGCATCTTTTCGATATTCGATTTCGGGTGCAGCCAGTCGCCGTCCTCGTAGGTCCATTGCAGCCGGTGCGCCAGCATCGCGGCGATCGTGCTCTTGCCGGAGCCGGAAACCCCCATCACCACCAGCACGGCAATGTCGTCTGGCGACTTCGCAGCAGGCATGCTCAGTTCTCCGGTGCGGCGGCGCGTGTCATCAGCCACACGAGATCGCCGTTGGAATAGGCGCGATGCGCCGGCAGATCGTCGCCGGCCAACACCCGCTTGAGGATAGCGCGCTTATCGGCGCTGTCGATCAGAAACAGCATTTCGCGGCTCGAGGCGAGGGCGGGGAAGGTGAGGGTGACGCGCGGCACGTAGGGCTCCATGCCGGCTTTGAGGACGCCCACCGTCCAGCGCTTTTTTTCTTCCAGTGCAGCCGCGTGCGGAAACAGCGACGCGGTGTGGCCGTCGCCGCCGAGTCCCATCAAGACGAAATCGAACAGCGGCTGCGTCGGAGCGAGCTGATCGGCGCCGTAGAACTTTTTGAGCTCTTCTTCATAAAGCCGCGCCGCGGTATCCGGATCGGCGGCATCGGTCGCGATCGGATGAATGTTGGCGCCCGGCGCGCCGGCGCGATCGAGAAAGACGCGGCGCGCCGTGCCCATATTGCTCAAGGGATCGCTTTCCGGAACGAAACGATCGTCGCCGATGAACCAATGCACGCGATCCCATGGAATTTTGCCGCGCCACGGCTCCTCGGCGAGCAGCCGATAAAGCGCCTGCGGCGACGATCCGCCGGTGAGGCAGACCGCGGCGCGATCCCTGGCCGTGACGCGTGCGATCAGGCGGCGTGCCGCCGTCTCGGCCAAGGCCGAAGCGTCATCGACAATGACGATTTGTGGCTGAGATGGCATTGCGGAATTCCCGGGCGACTCACGCGATCGACCGCCAGCGGCGGCCGTCGCGCTGCAAAAGTTCGTCGGCTTCGCTCGGCCCGTCGCTGCCGGCGCGATAGAGGGAGAGATTTTTCGAGGGCGCCCCGTGCCACGCGTCGAGGAACGGCTGCACCACGCGCCATCCGGCCTCGATGCCGTCGGCGCGCGGATATAGGATCGCGTCGCCGATCATGCAGTCGTAGATCAGCGTCTCGTAGCCGGTCGAAGGCGCGGTGTCGAAATAGTCCTCGTATTTGAATGTCATGCCGACGCCGCCGATGGCGATCGACGGCCCCGGCACCTTGGCATTGAATTCGAGCCCGATGCATTCGTTCGGCTGGATGCCCAGCACCAGAAAATTCTGTGCCAGCCGGTCGACCGGCGTATCGCGGAACATGGCGATCGGGGCCTGTTTGAATTTGATCGCCACTTCGGTGCGCTTGCCGCGCAACGCCTTGCCGGTGCGCAGATAAAACGGCACGCCGGCCCAGCGCCAATTGTCGATCATCAGCTTGAGCGCGACATAGGTTTCGGTGGTGCTGTTGGGATCGACGTCGGGCGCCCGGCGATAGGGCACGACGGCTTTATTGTCGATGAAGCCGTCGGCGTATTGGCCGCGCACGGCCTCGCGCCATACATCGTCATGGTTCGGTATTTGAATCGAATCGAGCAGTTCGGCTTTTCCGGCGCGCACCGAGTCGGCGGCAAAGCGTGCCGGTGGCTCCATTGCGATTAAGGACATCAGTTGAAACAGATGGTTCGGCACCATGTCGCGCAACGCGCCGGTCTTGTCGTAGTAACCGCCGCGGTGTTCGACCGTCAGGGACTCCGCCACCGTGATCTGCACGTGGTCGATGTGATCGCGATTCCAGATCGGCTCGAACAGCCCATTGGCAAAGCGCAGCACCAAAATGTTCTGCACCGTCTCTTTGCCGAGGTAATGATCGATCCTGAAAATCTGCTCCTCCTTGAGGATGCCAAGCAGTTTTTCATTGAGATCGCGCGCCGAGGCGAGATCGGTGCCGAACGGCTTCTCGATCACGACGCGGCGCCAGGCGCCATTCTCTTCGCAGGCGAGACGCGATTGACCGAGATGAAGTCCGATCGGCGCGAAGGCCGCCGGCGGGGTGGCGAGATAGAACAGCCGGTTGCCTTTGGTGCCGTGGTCGCGCTCGATGCGCTCCAGTTCCTTGCCGATCTTCTCGTAAGTCGCGTCATCTTCGGGATCGCCCTGCACATAGGCGACGCAGGCAAGCAGGCGCTTGATCACGCTGTCGTCGATCTTGCGGGTGGCGTATTTCGGCAGGCTCTTGGCGAGATCGTCGCGGAACGCCTCGCTGGTCGAAGCGCTGCGTGCGACGCCGATCAAGCCGAAGGCTTCCGGCAGCAGGCCGGAGACGCCGAGATTATAAAGCGCGGGGAGCAGCAGCCGGTGCGTAAGGTCGCCGGTCGCGCCGAAGATCACCAGGCAACACGGATCGGCCGGGCGCGCCGTGGTCGCGGCAGTCCGCTTGCCATTGCTGCCGGCAGCCGCCGCCATCACGAGGCCTTGGCCGCGGATGGTGCTGCTTTCGGCTCCACATGCGAGCCGAAGCCCTTGCGCATCGCGGACAGGATCTTCTCCGCGAAAGTATGATCGCGGCGCGAGCGAAACCGGGTGTAGAGCGCGGCGGAGAGCACATCGGCCGGCACCGCCTCGTCGATCGCGGCCATGATGGTCCAGCGGCCCTCGCCGGAATCCTCCACCACGCCCTCGAAGCCGTCGAGCTTCGGATCTTGCGCCAATGCGCTCGCCGTCAGATCGAGCAGCCAGGAACTGACGACGCTGCCGCGCCGCCATACTTCGGCGATATCGGTCAGGTCGAGACTGAATCGCGAATCCGCCGGCAGAGCTTCGCTATTGGCGTTTTTCAAAATGTCGAAGCCTTCGGCATAGGCTTGCATCAAGCCGTATTCGATGCCGTTGTGGATCATCTTGACGAAATGACCGGCGCCGTTCGGGCCGGCGTGAATATAGCCTTGTTCGGCGCGAGGATCGCGGCCGTCGCGTTTCGGCGTGCGCGGCACATCGCCGAGTCCCGGCGCCAGCGCCTTGAAGATCGGATCGAGCCGGTCGACGATCTCCTTCGGGCCTCCGATCATCATGCAGTAGCCGCGCTCGAGGCCCCAGACGCCGCCGCTGGTGCCGACATCGATATGATGGATGTTGCGCTCATTGAGCAATTTGGCGCGGGCGATATCGTCCTTCCAAAATGTATTGCCGCCGTCGATCACGACGTCACCGGCCGCCATCAGTTTGCCGAGCTGTTCGATGGTGTCGCCGGTGATCTTGCCGGCCGGCAGCATCACCCAGACCGCGCGGGGTGCGCGCAGTTGCGCCACGAGCTTGTCGAGGCCGGAAACTCCAGTTGCGCCGTCCTTGCTCAAGGCGGCAATCGCCTTGGCATCCTGGTCGTAAACCACCACCTCGTGGCCGTTTTCCATCAGGCGGCGGCTGATATTGCCGCCCATGCGGCCGAGGCCGATGACTCCGATCTGCATGTTGTTTGCTCCGCTCAGCTGATCGCGCGCTCGACCAGCGTCGCGAGCGCGGCGAGGCCGGAATCCAAATCGTCCTTGAGGTGAACACGCAGCGCACGGCGGCCGCGTTCGGCGAGCACGTCGAAATCGCCGCGGGCTTGCGCCGCTTTGACCACGCCGAAGCTCGCCCGTAATCCCGGAATCGGCAAATCCTGCGCGTCGTCGGATGTAATTTGCAAGAACACGCCGCTGTCGGGCCCGCCTTTATAGGCCTGACCTGTCGAGTGCAGGAAGCGCGGGCCGAACTCCAGGCAGGTCGCGACATGGCGGCGGTCGCGCACATCGAGCCGCAGCTTCTGCAAACGATCGATATTGTCGTCGTCGCGCTGCAGATAGGCGAGCATCGCCACGTAGTCGCCGGAGCAGATGCGGGCAAAATGCGCACGCAGCCAGGTATCGACGCCGCCATTGGCGCCGGCCTTGCGCAATTCATCGGCATTGGCTTGGTCGGTATAAAGCGCAACCGCGCCATCGGAGCACACCGGTGTTTCGCTCGGCAGCGAACCGGTTTTCTCGTAGGCAGCGGTCAATTCTTTGGTCTTGATCTTGCTGGCCTCGACGTCGGGCTGATCGAACGGATTGATGCCGATCACGGCGCCGGCGATGGCGGTGGCGATCTCGAAGCGAAAAAATTCCTGGCCGAGATGGGCCGCGGTATTCTGTTCGATGCGAACGATCGGATGACCGGCCTTCTCCAGTTTGGCGAGCTTGGCCTCGTGGTCGGGCTGGCTCTCGCCTTTGAGCGTCAGGTCGATGAAGAAGCGGTCGTCGCCGTAAATTTCCGGGCGGGCCAGCGGCTCGCCGTTGATCGGGATCAAACCTTTGCCCTGCTTGCCGGTCGATTCGGCGAAAAGCTGCTCGACCCAGGCGCCGAAACTTTGCAGTCCCGGCGAGGTGAAAATGGTGACCTTGTCGCGGCCGCGCATGGCGGCGGCGCCCAAGGCAACGCCGAGCGCGATGCCCGGATTTTCCGGCGGAGGCACGTCGGGACCGCAGGAGCGCATCATCAGGCGGGTGAGCCGGATAAATTCGGCGACATCGATGCCGGCGATGGCGGCGGGCACCAGGCCGAACGGCGACAGCACGGAATAGCGGCCGCCGATGCTGGGGACGCCGTGAAAAACATGCCGGAAGCTTTGTTTCTTCGCCCGGCCTTCCAGCGATGAGCCGGGATCGGTGATAGCGACGAAATGCCTCCCGGCTTTATCGGCGCCGACGGTGTCGCTGACGCGCTTGAAGAAATAATCCGTGAGCACATTCGGCTCGGTGGTCGAACCCGATTTGCTCGATACGATGAACAGCGTCTTGGCGATATCGAGATCGTCGTCGAGCGCCTTGATCTGTGCCGGCACGGTCGAATCGAGAATGCGCAGCCGCGGCCAACCGCCGCTTCGTCCGAACGTGGTCGCCAGGACTTCGGGGCCGAGGCTCGACCCCCCCATGCCGAGGAGGACGGCGTCCTTGAAACCATCGGATTTGATGTCGCGGGCCGCCGCGGCGTAAGCCGCCAACTGATCGTCGCCCGGAACCTCGAGCCAGCCGAGCCAACGATCTTCATCGGTGCCGGTCCACAGCGATTTGTCGTGCTGCCATAGCCGTCGAATATTGCCCCGGCTGCGCCAATCTTCCGCGATTTCGTCGGCTTTCTTGGCCAAGCCGTTGCCGAGCGCGACCTTCTGCGCATCGACCTTGCCGGCCAAGATTTCACTGCGTTTTTTGGCCACCGCGGCAAACAGCTTGTCGGCGGCGTCAGCGAACAATTTGACGCCTTCGGTGACGAGCTTATTGGTCACGCTGTCGAGCGAGATGCCGGCGCGGGCAAGCGCGGCCAGTTGCTGCTCGGCCTCGGCCGGATTTTCCTCAAGGCTGTTGCGCAATTTGCCGTGGTCGCGGAACGCGTCCATGGTCGGGACGGGTATGGTGTTCACGGTATTCGGGCCGATCAGCTCTTCGACATAGAGCACGTCGCTATAGGCCTTGTTCTTGGTGCCGGTGGAAGCCCAGAGCAGCCGCTGCGGCTTGGCGCCGCGCGCCGCGAGTTTTTCCCAGCGTGCGCCGGCGAAAAGTTTCAGATAGCGCTGATAGGCGAGCTTGGCATTGGCGATGGCGATCTTGCCTTTGAGCGCGCTGAGACGGGCCTTCTCGTCGGGATCGTTGACCTGCGCAATTTTCTCGTCGAGCAATTTGTCGACCGCGCTGTCGATGCGGCTGACAAAGAAGCTCGCGACGCTCGCGACCTTCGAGACGTCGCCGCCTTTTGCCGCAAGCGCTTCAAGGCCCGAAAGATATGCCTCGACCACCTGCTCATAGACGGCTTGAGCGAATAACAGCGTGATGTTGACGTTGATGCCTTCGCCGATCAGATCGCGGATCGCCGGAAGGCCCTCGGGCGTCCCGGGCACTTTGATCATCACGTTCTTACGGTCGACCGTCTTCCAAAGGTGCTTTGCCTCGGCAATGGTCGCCGGCGTCTCGAGCGCGAGATAGGGCGATACTTCGATGCTGACAAAGCCGTCGGCGCCCTTGGTGGCGTCGAACACCGGACGCAACACGTCGGTGGCGTTCTGGATGTCCTCGACTGCGAGTTTTTCGAAGATCTCGGCCGGACCGAGGTCTTGTGCCTTCAGCAATTGCGCGATCGCACCGTCATATTCGTCGGACTGACCGATGGCGTGCTCAAAGATCGACGGGTTCGAGGTCACGCCGCGCAAGCCGTCTTCATCGACCAGCTTCTTCAGGCCGCCTTTCGCGGTGAAGCCGCGCGCCAGGAAGTCGAGCCACACCGCCTGGCCGTGATCCTGCAGCGCTTTGAGGGGGTTCATTCTCGGCTATTCCTTACGGTCGGATTTATCTGACGATACGGTTGGCTTCGATCTGTTTCTTCGCCGCGTGCACTATCTTATCGGGAACGAAGCCGAACTTCGCCAGCACGTCTTTGATCTTACCCGAGGCGCCGAAGCTGTGCATACCGACGATCGCGCCGGTAGGGCCGGCATAGCGATCCCACCCGATCACCGCGCCCATTTCGACCGTCACGCGCGCCTTGATATGGGGTGGCAGCACCTTTTGACGGTAGTTTTCGTCTTGCCGCTCGAACAATTCCCAGCTCGGCATGCTGACGAGCCGCGGTTTGATGCCGTCTTTTTCGAGCGATTCATAGGCGCTGAGGCAAAGTTGAACCTCGCTGCCGGTGGCGATCAGGATAACGTCGGGTTCGCCATCGCTCGCGTCGGCCATCACATAGGCACCACGCTTCAGACCTTCCGCGGAGGCAAACCGGCTGCGATCGAATGTCGGCAGTTTCTGACGGCTGAGCGCGAGGCAGACCGGCTCGGTCTTCAGTCCGAAAATAACTTTATAGGCTTCCGTCACCTCGTTGGCGTCGGCCGGCCGCAGCACGATCATGTTCGGAATGGTCCGTAAGGCGACCAACTGCTCAATCGGCTGATGCGTCGGTCCATCTTCGGCAAGACCGATGGAATCGTGGGTGAAGACATGGAAGACAGGCAGCTCCATCAAGCCGGCCAGCCGGATCGGCGGCCGCATGTAATCGCTGAAGGTGAGGAAGGTGGCGCCGAAGGCGCGGAGCTTCGACAGCACCAGGCCGTTCACGATCGCGCCCATGGCGTGCTCGCGAATGCCGAAATGCATGGTGCGGCCGCCGGGATCGTTCGGCTCGAGTGAAGCGGCGCCGTCGAACGCGGTCTTGGTGGAGGGCGACAGGTCGGCCGAGCCGCCGATCAGCCAAGGCACATTCTTGGCGATTTGATTGAGGACCTTGCCGGAGGCTTCCCGCGTCGCCAGCCCCTTTTCGTCGGCCGGAAACACCGGCAATCCGGCATCCCAGTCTGCCGGTAATCCACCGGCGAGCAACAGCGCGATTTCGGCGGCTTCCTCCGGATATTCGGTCCGGTAGGAGGCGAACAATGTTTTCCAATCGTCGTGGACCGCGCGGCCGCGCTTGCCGATGCCGTCACGGAAGGCGTCATAGACCCCGCCGGGCACCAGAAACTGCGCATCCTCGGGCCAGCCGTAGAAGCGTTTGGTGAGGCGCACTTCCTCCTCGCCCAAGGCGTCGCTGTGCGCCGCCGCGGTATTCTGCTTGTGTGGCGAGCCATAGCCGATGATGCTGTCGACAATGATCAGGGTCGGCCGATCCGTGGTGCGGCGGAAAATCTCAACCGCGCGTCCGAACGCCTCGGTGTCGTTGGCATCCTGCACCCGCAGCACGCTCCACTGGTAGGCTTTGAACCGGGCTTCAACGTCCTCGCCGAAGGCAAGCTCGGTGTGCCCCTCGATGGTCACCGTATTGCTGTCGTAGATCCAGCACAGATTGCCGAGACCGAGATGGCCGGCAAGCGACGCCGCTTCGCTGGCGACGCCCTCCATCATGTCGCCGTCGCTGCAGACGGTATAGACATCGTAATCGAATATCGCGAAATGCGGCTTGTTGTAATGGGCGCCGAGCCAGCGCGATGCGATCGCCATGCCGACGCTGTTGCCGCAGCCTTGGCCGAGCGGCCCGGTGGTGGTCTCGACGCCGGTGGTATGACCGTATTCCGGATGGCCTGGCGTTACGCTGTCGATCTGGCGAAAGTTCTTGATGTCATCGAGGCTCACCGCCGGCTTGTCGGTGATAACCGCGCCGTCAGCGCGGCGCACGCCGGCGAGATGCAGCAGCGCATAGAGCATCATCGAGGCATGACCGGCGGACAACACGAAGCGGTCGCGGTTCGGCCATAGCGGGTCGGCGGGATCGTAGCGCAGGAATTGCTGCCACAGCGTATAGGCGACCGGCGCCAGCCCCATCGGCGTACCGGCATGGCCGGATTCGGCCTTCTGCACCGCGTCGATGGCAAGCGTGCGCATTGTATCGATGCAAAGCCTATCGATATTTTTATCGATATCTTGACGTTGCTCGGCGGCGGCGCGGGGAGGGCGCTTGGAAGTGGCTTGGCTGGTCATGATTCGGGGCCCTTCGGCGCATGCAGAAACGTCGCATGCAAGATACCCCTAGCGAGGAACGATTGAGGCTGGAACCCGTTCCAAGCGCTTAGTCAGAGAAATGTCGCGGCGATTACTGCAAGGGCGCGCGATAGGCTCGCATGAAATTGCGCACGGCAAGGCCGACGACATGACGGGCCGCCTCCGGCCGCGGCGCCGGCTGGAAATTGAACAGCACCGGCAAGAACAATGTCGACTTGCAGCATTCCATGAACTGCGACGCCGCGACGTCGCAAGTCGTCGATGGCAAGGACGCCGGCTTCGGTCTGGGTGCGCAGATAAGCCGCAAGCTTGGCGATGCCGACCGCGGGGCCGGTTTCGTAGAACACCCGGCCGATCTCCGGCATGCGGTCGGCGATCGCGATCACGGTGCGCAGCGCCGACGCTTTTTCCGGACTGCAGACGAAATCGACATAGGCCAGGCCGAGCCGGGTGAGGGTAGCCTCGACGTCGTGGTCGGCCGGATCGAAAGTGAAGACGCCCTCGGCATGGCTGAGGCACTCTTCCATGCACGATGGCTTCGAACAACTGCTCCTTGTTGGCGAAATAGACGTAGAGCGTGCCCTTGGAGACGCCGGCGGCGCGCGCGATATCGCTCATGCTGGCGGCATCGAAACCCTGGGCCAGGAAGATGGCCCGCGCGCCCTGAACGATCTGCCGCCGCTTGGCGCTGTCGTCGGTGACCGGTACCGCTTTGAGTTGGGCCTGCGCGCTCACTTTCACCGTCTCCTCAACGCCTGCTCGCCAATAATACAGTCGAATCAGCGCATTAGCCAGCGGCACTCATTTTATTGACCGAACGGTTCGGTCATATTGACTAGCCGCCGCGAACTTGTATATAAACTGACCGAACCGTTCGGTCAATGAACTTCGGTCTGAACGGCAATTTGAGGTGGAGCGCGGCCCATGTATCGCGAAACCAGCAAGGACGGCGGCTACGGCGCGGCTAAGACGCAGCTCGAGCAGCCGGGTGGGGGCAGTGAGGCCACCGCGTCGGATGTCACGCTCGAAGTTGGTCCTGCCACCGCCCCTCGCTAAAACCGGCGAGGCCAAAGCGACTGCCCAACACGCCTCCGCGTCAGTTCGGCCGCGCGTTTCGCTTCGGCGCGCCTTCAACAAGCGGACATTGATCGTCGGCGCTGTCGTCGCGGCGCTCGGGGCCGGTTGCGCTTATGGTGTGCATTGGTGGCTGACCGGCCGCTATCTGGTGTCGACCGACGACGCCTATGTGCGCGCTCACAACACCACGCTCGCTTCCAAGATCTCCGGCTATGTCGCCCGCATCCCGATCGAGGACAATACCGCGGTGCGGGCCGGCGACGTCATCGCCACCATCGACGACGGCGACTACCGGCTCGCGGCCGACGCGGCGCGCGACAAGGTCGCGACCCAGCAGGCCACCGTCGATCGCATCGGCCGCCAGATCGTCGCCCAAGGCGCCAGCATCGATCAGGCCAAGGCCGAGATGGTGTCGGCGGAGGCCGCCGCCAAGAAAATGCAGCTTGAATTCAGCGGCAGCAAATTCCTCGCCGCGCAGAATTACGCCAGCCAGCAGCAATTGGAGCAGGCCGAGGCCAATCGCGACCAGATCCGCCGCCGCGGTGACCAGCGCCCAAGCAGTGATCGACGCCGCGGTCGCCAATCTCGACGTGCTCAAGGCGCAGCAGCAGGAGGCCGCGCGCACGCTTCGACGAATTGCAAACCGCGCTGGCCAAGGCCGAACGCGATCTGTCGTTCACGGTCATCCGCGCGCCGGTCGACGGCGTGTTCTGCAATCGCGCCGTGCAGACCGGCGACTATGTGCAGACCGGACAGCGCGTCGGCAGCCTGGTGCCGCTCGACGACGTCTACGTCGAAGCGAATTTCAAGGAGACGCAGCTCTCGAACCTGCATCCGGGCCAGCCGGTGTCGATCAGCGTCGATGCCATGCCCGAGGATGCCATCGACGGCACGGTCGAAAGCCTGTCGCCGGCGTCAGGCGCGGTGTTCTCGCTGCTGCCGCCCGACAACGCCACCGGCAATTTCACCAAGATCGTCCAGCGGCTGCCGGTGCGCATCGATGTGCCGGCGGATGTCGCCGCGCGCGGCTTGCTGCGGCCCGGCATGTCGGTCGTGGTCAGCGTCAACACCAAGCCGGCGCGCAAAACTGGCGCCGGCCTGACTTCGAGCGCGCAAATAGCCGAAGCCGGTAAGCACTGATCCCGAGGCGCGCGTCGTGACTTCAACAGCAATCGCACTGCCGGCCAGCCGGGAGCCGGCGGCGCCAACGGCCGCCGCGGCGGCGATGTCCCCGATCTCGCCGCGGCGGCTCGTTGCCTTCCTCGCCATGTGCTTCGGCATGTTCATGGCGTTTCTCGACATCCAGATCGTGTCGTCTTCGCTCACCGACATCCAGGCCGGCCTGTCGGCCTCGGCCGATGAAATTCCCTGGGTGCAGACCGCCTATCTGATCGCCGAAGTGATCGCGATTCCGCTGTCCGGCTTTTTGTCGCGCGCGCTCGGCACCCGCATCCTGTTTGCGATTTCCGCCGCCGGCTTCACGCTGGCCAGCATCATGTGCGGCACCAGCAGTTCGATCGACAGCATGATCGTGTGGCGCGCGCTCGCAGGGCTTCATCGGCGGCGGCATGGTGCCGACCGTGTTCGCGTCGGCCTATCTGATCTTCCAGGGTCCGCGGCAGAAGCTGATCGCGCCGGTGGTCGGACTGATCGCGACGCTCGCGCCCACCATCGGCCCGACGGTCGGCGGCTATCTGACCGACGCCTATTCCTGGCACTGGCTGTTCTTCATCAATGTCGTGCCCGGCATCATCGTCACCGCGATCACGGCGCTGTTGATCGATTTCGACAAGCCGGACCTGACACTGCTCAAGAACTTCGACTGGTACGGTCTGCATCAGCATGGCCGGCTTTCTCGGCGCGCTCGAATATGTGCTGGAAGAGGGGCCGCGCTACGAATGGTTCGACGACGACACGATCTTCACAGTCGCCGTCGTGTCCGGCGTCTCAGCCATCATATTCTTTGCCCGCGTGCTGACCGCGCAGGTCGCCGATCGTCGACCTGCGCGCTTTCGCCAACCGCAATTTCGCGGTCGGCAGCCTGTTCTCCTTCGTGCTCGGCATCGGGCTCTACGGCCTGACCTATCTCTACCCGGTCTATCTGGCGCAGGTGCGCGGCTACAACGCGCTGATGATCGGCGAAACCATGTTCGTCTCCGGGCTCGTGATGTTCGTCACCGCGCCGATCGCCGGCCAGCTGGTCGACAAAGTCGATCCGCGGCTCATTCTTGCTGCGGGCTTCGTCTTCTTCGCCATCGGCACCTGGCAGATGACCTACATCACGGCGGATTGGGATTTCTGGGAATTGCTGTGGCCGCAAGTATTCCGCGGCATCGGGCTGATGTTCGCGATCATCCCGGTCACCAATGCGGCCCTCGGCACCTTGCCGCCGGAGCGGGTCAAGAACGCGTCCGGCCTGTTCAACCTGACCCGCAATCTCGGCGGCGCGATCGGGCTTGCCGCGATCAATACCTGGTTCAACGACCGGCTCGATCTGCATCTCGCAGCGGCTGCATGACGCGGTCAATGCGTCGAGCGTTCCCGCAATCGAGGCGCTGGCGAAGATGGAGGCCCGTTTTCAGGGCAGCAACGCGAAATCGCAGGCGCTGGCGCAGATGATGGCGCTGGTCCGCAGGCAGGCCGAGGTCATGAGCTATGCCGACGTGTTCTTGATGCTGACCGTGGTATTCCTGGTCCTCGCCGCCTTCGCCGTGCTGATGAAGCGGCCGCAGGCGCCGGCCGGCGCGGCCGGCGGACATTGAATTTACTCGCCGGTTTCGATGCCGCCGGGTAAGCTTTCCGGCCATGCGGCAGTCCGACACCAAACCTTGGAATTCCGCCCGCGCGATGCTGTACGGCGCCTTGATCGGCGGCATCGCGGCCGCGTTCAAATTATTGGCGCCGTGGAGCGCGCCGCATTCGGCCTTGGCGATCGCCGAGGAGATCGCCGGTGCGGCGCTTGCCTTCGCGCTGCTGTGCGGCGTCGCGGCGGCGCTGCGCAATTTGGTCGTGCGCCGATTGGTCGAGCCGGAAACCCGCTGACGAGACTAACCGCATTGCCTGCGGCGATGCGTTCAGAAGCGATATTCGATACCGCTTCTGGCCACGCTCTCGTTGAATGTTTGCGTGCTCATGCCGCAAGGACCTGCAGCGACGGTGCAGGGCACGCCGGCGCTGCCGAGGTCGATGTAAAGATATTCCACCTTGAGCGACCAGTTTCTGGTGAGCGCGTATTCGATTCCCGCGCCGGCCGTCCAACCTGTCCGATTCGTCCCGCCGTGGACCGCGCCGGCGGAATCCTGGATATGCACATTGCCGTAGGCGACGCCGCCGGTCGCATAAGGGAGCCAGTTGCCGACGGAATATCCGATCCGGCCGCGCGTGGTTCCGACCCAGGTGTTTTCGATCGTGCAAACCACGCCGGCGCAGAGACCGGCGGACGTGCTGCCTTTCACATTGCTGAAGTCGTAATCCGACTCGACCCCCAGAACCCACTGCGAAGTCTGCCAGTTGTAGCCGAGCTGACCGCCGCCTATCGCTCCGGCAATGTGATAATTGCCCGTCGTGGCACCGAAGAACGTGTTGCTGTCCGACGTCGTCGCCCAGCCGCTGCCGAAGTTTCCACCGACATAGAAGCCGGTCCAGTCGAGCGGCGGCGTAACCACCGGCGCGGGCGGCGGCGCTTTGATCGCCATGTCGGCGGCAAGAACCGGCATTGCCGCGAAGGCGGCGATAGCAGCGATCGTCGCAAGGGCCGCAAGATTCTTCGCCATGACCCCTCCAAGGCAGTGGAGAATTTAAACGCAAGAGAACGATACATGCGTGTCGAAGGCAGCTGCACATTACCACGTAGGGTAGTGATCCGCTGTTGCCGCAAAACCACAGATGGCGATTAATCTCTACTGGTGACAGGCCAGACGCTTCGGGGTTCGGCGCCCGGTTCCGCGTGAGCAATTTTGCACAGACAGCGCCCGTCACCGCGCTATGATTCCCCGGCGTCACCTCGGTGCCGAACGGCATCGACCGCAAAGCAAACATGACCGAAAAATCCTTGACGGCGAAGCCTACGGTCCTTGTTGTCGAGGACGAGATGATGTTGCGCCTGCGCGCGGTCGATATCGTCGAGGACGCGGGTTTCAGTCCGCTTCAGGCTGTGAACGCCGACGAGGCGTTAGCTCTCCTGGAATCGCACGCGGATATCAAACTCCTTTTCACCGACATTCAGATGCCGGGCAGCATGGACGGTCTGAAACTGGCCCATGCCGTCCATGAGCGCTGGCCAGCGATCAAGATCATTCTGGTGTCGGGTCAGGTGACGCTCGATGAAGGCGAGCGACCCGCCGACAGTCGGTTCTTCGGCAAGCCGATGAAGGCCAAGCATATGATTGCGGAATTGCAGGAGATGATAGGGCAGGGGGCGCTGACGATCTTTGCCGCCGCTAAAAACGGTCTTGCCGTCAACGGTGCGAGGGCCGAGCCGCGCGCGATAAATGCCATCGCGGCCGCCGCCAATTCCCAGCAAAGTCTGACGGCGGAAAACGACAGCCTGCGGCTCCTTCTTCAGCAGGCCAATATCAATGCCAAGGTCCTGCTGGCCCAGGCCGGCATTGATGCCAAAGAGCGCGAGGCGGCCGACAAGCTGCAGAAATTGATCCTGGAAGAATTGCACCATCGCATCCAGAACACCTTGGCTACCGTGAGCGCCATTACCTCGCAAAGCCTGCGGACGGCGATCAGTATCGAGCACGGCCAGCAAGCGATCGAAGGCCGGTTGGTCGCGCTCGGACAAGCGCACGATCTGCTGTTGCAGGCGCGATGGGCGAGCGCCAGCCTGGTGCAAATCGTCCGCAGCGCGGTCGAAGCCTTCGACAGCCAGGGGGCCGGCAAATTTCTGATCGAAGGGCCCGATATCCAGATCTCTTCCGGTGCTGTCATCGCGTTTGCCCTGACGCTCAATGAGCTTTGCACCAACACCACGAAATTCGGCGCCTTGTCCGCGCCCGGCGGCGGCGTCGAGATCGTTTGGGAAATCGATCATGAGCGAGGCCGCCTCAAGCTTCGATGGACCGAGCGCGGCGGACCTCAAGTACTTGCGCCGGCCCGGCACAGTTTTGGCACCCGGCTGATCGAATCGCTCGGTCAGCAATTAAAAGGCGGCGTGCAGTTGAACTACGATCCGGCCGGCTTCGTCTATATCCTCGATGTGCCGATGTCGTCGCTGGTGCCGACGGCGTAGCGCGCCGACGGCGACCCTGCGCCTGAAGATACGGCACCTGAAGACCGTCACCTGAAGACCGTCACCTGAAGACCGTCACCTGAAGACCGTCACCTGAAATCGGTTCCATTGACTGGAAGCGGCGCGTTCGCCGGACATTCATCAGACAATTCGTGGGCCCGGCGTCAATCTTAAAGGAACCGACCCCTCTGCCACGCGGACCGTTCGCCCGTGCCGATTGCCAAACGGCTGCGCGATGTGTTCAAGTTTTCGGGGGGCAACACCAACGGAGAATCGTTTATGCGCAAAGAACTTGCATTGCTCGCCTCTGTCGCCGCGCTGTTCACCTTCATTGCGGCCAGCGCGCAGGCCATGCCGGCCGCGCCGCTCGCCGGCGCATCCAATTCCGATCAAGTGATTCACGTTGCCGAAGGCTGCGGTCGCGGCTGGCACCGCGGTCCGCACGGCCACTGCCGCCGCAACTGAGTTCAGGCTCGGCCTTCAATACACGCCTGCGACATTGGCTTGGCCCGGTTCCCCCGGGCCAAGCTTTTTCATTAGTCTTCACGCCAAAAGAAAACGGGGCGGCCGTGAAGCCGCCCCGCGGTACTTTATCACCAGTCGTTAGATCTGGGTGATGTCGCGGTCCTTGGTCTCCGGCAGGAAGATCAGTGCGACGATGAAGCTCATCGAAGCGATCACGATCGGATACCACAGGCCGGAATAGATATTGCCGGTCGCCGCAACGATGGCGAAGACGGTCGCCGGCAGGAAGCCGCCGAACCAGCCATTGCCGATGTGATAGGGCAGCGAGAGGCCGGTGTAGCGGATGCGGGTCGGGAACAATTCGACCAGCCAGGCCGCGATCGGCCCATAGACCATGGTCACATAGACGACCAGGATCACCAGCAAGAGCACCGTCATCGGATAGTTGATGTCGTTCGGTGTCGGCGCTGGCCGGATAGCCGTGCGCCTTCACGGCGGCGGCGATCGTTTTGGCGAGGTCGGGCGTGTCGGCGGCGAGCGTCTGATCGCCGATCTTGACGCTGGCCTTGGTGCCGGCCGGTGCGGTGACATTGTTGTAGTTCACCGACAGGTTCACCAGAGCGGCTTTGATGTTATCGCAGCCGGTGGTGTATTTTTCCGTGCCCGTTGCCTTGAACTGGAACGAACATTCGGCCGGATCCGCGGTGACCGTCACCGGCGCATTGGCCAACGCCGCTTCGAGCTTCGGATTGGCGAAGTGGGTGATGCCCGGCGAAGATGTAGAAGTAGGTCACCGCCGCGAGCGCAAAGCCTGCCAGCATGATCGGCTTCCTTCCAATGCGGTCGGACAGCATGCCGAAAATGATGAAGCCCGGCGTGCCGATCAGGAGCGCAATGGCGATCATGATCTGCGCGGTGACACCCGGCACTTTCAAGGTCTGGGTCAGGAAGAACAAAGCGTAGAACTGGCCGCCATACCAGACAACCGCTTCGCCGGCAGTGGCGCCCAGCAAAGCGAGGATCGCGATCTTGAGGTTTTTCCACTCGCCGAACGCTTCCGATAGCGGCCGCTTGGACTGCTTGCCCTCTTCAACCATGCGCTTGAACAGCGGCGATTCATCGAGCTTGAGCCGGATCCACAGCGAGACCGCGAGGAGTACGGCCGAGAGCAGGAACGGAATGCGCCAGCCCCAATCGCCGAACGCCGCTTCGCCCATCGCGGTGCGGATGCCGAGGATCAGCAGCAGCGCCATGAACAGGCCGAGCGTCGCGGTGGTCTGAATCCAAGAGGTGTAGTAGCCGCGCTTGTTGGGCGGGGCGTGCTCGGCGACGTAAATCGCGGCGCCGCCGTATTCGCCGCCCAAGCGCGAGACCCTGCATCAGACCGCAGCGCGATCAGCACCACCGGCGCCATGATGCCCCAGCTCGCATAGCCCGGCAGCACGCCGATGAAGAACGTGCCGATGCCCATCAAGCCCATGGTGACCAGGAAGGTATATTTGCGGCCGATCATGTCGCCGAAGCGGCCGAAGATCAGCGCGCCGAACGGGCGCACGGCGAAGCCGGCGGCGAAGGCTAGCAGCGTGAAGATGAAGCGCGACATTGGCCGGCACATTCGGGGTGAAAAAGTATTTCGCCAGGAATACGCCGAGCGTGCCGTAGATATAGAAGTCGTACCATTCGAATACGGTGCCGAGCGACGAAGCGAAAATGACAAGCCGCTGTTCGCTCGTCATGCCGCCTGTTCGTGGCGTGTTAACTGCCATCGTGGTCATGGGCGTAGTCCCCCTATTTGAATTTCATTAGGGACCGCCCCACGCCGCGATAGCCCGTGGCGGAGACCTCCCGGCGTAAAGTTAATCGGGACGGGGAGGGCTGTCTGTAAGCCGAAAGTCGGGGGTGGGGGAAATTAGGGGGTAGGCCGGCTGGTTGTCGCGGTGCGCCGCGCTTTGCCACTGGTCTTAGGGTGCCCGCAGGGTAGCCGCCGATTAATGTTACCAAATAATTCAGTCGATCAAACAGCTCGATTTAAACGAATTTCCGCCGCGGCTTTCATAAGGTGCAGCCGAGATCACGCGTGTTGATCACGGATCACTTATGCGTCTTGCCTACGCGATTTTGCTCACGGCCGTCACGGCGTCGCCGGCGTTTGCCCAGCGCGCGCCGCAGATCGTCATTCCGGGCAAGCTCGGCGTGCCGGTCTATATCAATGGCATCGACGCGTCGTGGGGCATTGTCGAGGGCGAATTCGGCCTCGATCGTCCGGGCGAGATGACGCCGACCGTGATCTATCGGCCGCTGGTGGTTTCGATGCCGGCGAATGTGCCGAGCTATCATCCCAAGACCGGCAATCGTCCCGGCTATGGCCGGCTGGAAATCGTGCCGCCCGCGGATCGCGTGCTGCCGCCGCCGGCGCCGACCTATTACCGCAGCTGGTCGTCGGGCTCCGCAGCGGGGCCGGTCACCGAATATGCGCCATTTCCCGTTCCCGCGGTGGAGATCAACACCGGGAGATACGGCCGTCGTCACAAACCACCGGAACCAAAAGGCAAACCGTAACGCGACACAGGCTCGGGTGGGGGTCTGTTCTTTATCAGTAACGAGGCAACGAGTGAGTAAGGGAGTGTCATGTCATTCAAACGCATAACCCTGGTGGCCCTGGCCGCCTTCTTTTCGATCGGCATGACGCAGCTTGCGTCGGCCTGTTGCGCCACCTGGAGCTATGCCGCTCCGGTGGCCTATGCGCCCGTCGGCTACGGCGGCGGTTGCGGCGGCTGCGGATTGCCGACGGCGGCCGCGGTCTATGCCGAACCGGTGGCGCCAACGCCGCTGGTAACGGCGCCGATTTACGTCAATCCGGTGATGCCGACGGCCTTCGGTGGTCCGTGTTGCGGCTATAGCGGCTGCGGCAATTGCGGCTTCGGCGGCGATTGGAGCGGCGGCTGCGGCGGTTGCGGCGGCGGTGCCGTCGCTTTGGGCGGTTGGGGCGGCGGTGGCTGCGGCGGCTGCGGTGGCTGCGACGGCTGCGGTGGCGGTTGCGGTGGTTGCGGCGGCGGCTATGTCGGCGGCTACGGCGGCGGTTGTGGCGGCTGCGGCGTGACTGCTTATGCGGCGCCCTCGCTCTATGTCGTCAATCAGGGTCCGAGCTACGAGGGTCCCGGCCTGACGGTGCCCTATCAGACTTATGCGCCGGAATCGTCCTACGTCCCGGCCACCAGCTACCCCTACGTTCCGGGCTATGGCTATGGCGGCGGGGCCTATCCGCGGCCGTATTACGGCGCCCGCTACGGCTACGGCGCGCGTTACGGTTATGGCGCTCGCTACGGCTATGGCGCGCGTTACGGCTACGGCGGCGGGCACTACGGCTACCGCGGCATGGCCTATGCGCATGCCGGCTATCGTCCGGGGCCGCGCTATTACGGCGGCGGCGGTGGTGGCTGGCGCCACTATCCTTGATCGGCGCGTCCTGAAAATTGAAAACCGCGAAGGCCCGCCTCGGACGCGGGCCTTCGTATTTTAAGCGGTCGCGCGCGACGCGATGTAAAGCGCCAGCGCCGTCGCGTTCGAAACGTTCAGGCTTTTGATCTCACCCGGCAGATCGAGCCGCGCCAGCCGATCGCAGGTTTCGCCGGTCAATTGCCGCAGGCCCTTGCCTTCGGCGCCGAGCACCAGCGCGAGCGGCGCCTGCAGCGGCAGCGCCGCGAGATCGTCCGGCGCATTGCCGTCGAGGCCGACCACCAAAAAGCCGCGCTCCTTCAGAGCGGCCAGCGCGCGGGCGAGATTCTGCACGATCGCAATCGGCACCAGTTCCAGCGCGCCGGAAGCGGATTTCGCCAGCACGCCGGTGGCATCGGGACTGTGACGCGCGGTGGTGACGATCGCCTTCACCGCGAACGCCGCGGCGGTGCGCAGCATGGCGCCGACATTATGCGGATCGGTGACCTGGTCGAGCACCAGCACGATGCCCGAGGCGTCGACGTCTTCGATATCCGGCGAGGGCAGGGGTTCGGCTTCGGCCAGCAGCCCCTGATGCACCGCATCCGGCGTCAGCCGCGCCGCAAGCGCCCCCGGCCGCACCACGTCCGGCGCCAAGGGTAGCGCGATATTCTCTTCGGTCAGCCGCCGCAGGGCGTTTTCCGTGACGAACAGCTTGCGGAAACGGCGCGCCGGATTGGCGAGCGCGGCGGTGACGGTGTGCCAGCCATAGAGGATAATGGGATCGCCGGGTTCGCCGCGCCGTCGCTCGCGCGGCGTATCCGGCCGGCGGCCCGCGCCGCGGTCATAAAAATGCCCACGGCCGCCCGGACGCGGTTTCGGTTCACGCTCACGCATGGCCGCTTCTCTGTCACGGCAGGCACGGCTTTGGCAATTCGGGCCAAGTCTGATTTTGGCAAGTCTAGTTTGGGCCAAGCCTAATTTGGGCCAAGCCTAATTTGGGCCAAGCCTAATTTGGAGCATGTCTATTGGGTTTTGGCGCCGGATACCGGCGCCGGCGTCCGGGCGGGTCTTGGCTTCGGCCCTTTTCGATTGACTAGCCCCGGCGAGCCAACCATATAGCGCCCTCGGCTGGCCGACCGGCCAAGGTCCGCGGCTCGGCTGCGGGAGAGTGTCCCGAGTGGCAAAGGGGGCGGACTGTAAATCCGCTGGCTTACGCCTTCGTAGGTTCGAGTCCTACCTCTCCCACCATCCGCCTTCGCTGCGCAACGGCGCGACAAACGCCCAGATCGCCAGAGCCACTTTCGAGCACAGAGTCACAGTGCGAGGCTTACGGAAGAATCGTAGCTGTTCACCGGATCGGCGCCGCCGACGGGATAGTATTTTTGCGTGGCGTCGGTGTCGGACACCCGCGCAAAGCTTTGCGCATTCCAGCGCGCCGTTTCGTCGACCGCGGCCCGCGTGATCTGCGGCAATACCGGATAGAAAAAATCAGTGATCTCTTGCCGGCGCATCGCATCTTCGCCGATCACGGTGCCGAGCGAGATATATTTTTCGGCCACCGGCGGCAGTTGCGGCAGATCGCCCTTCACCGGCGGGTCGCTGCGCGTTACGCCTTCATATCTGGCCAGATAGCTGCTGTTATACGCGCCCCACGGAAAGTAATTCGTGTTCGGAGTCCATAGACTGTTGTTGCTGTAATTGACGTGCACGCCGTCCGGCTCCATGACCGAATGATAACTGGCAACAAAGAAGGCGCTGCGCGTGGCGACGAATTCCGCCCGCATATGTTGATCGTTCATGATCCAGTTCTGGCTGTCGATGCGGACCGCGACAACGGTATGACCGGTTTCGTCGCGTTTGCCGTTGGTCGTGGAAAGCTCCATGACCAGGCGCACGTCGTCGGCGGCAAAGCCCAGAATTTCGAGTGCCGCCAGTTTTAATCCGGCTATTTCGTAACAGCCGCCCTTGGCGTCGGAGAGCGCGCCGATCAGGCTGCGATAGGGCCGCGTCGGAGGATCGTAAGCGAGCGCCAGATTGATCCAGGCGTTGACCAAGAGCGCCTGCATTCTTTTATCGGGAACGCCGCGCAGATAATCGATCATGTCGGTGAATCGCTTAACGGCGGGCGACCCTTTGCCGTCATGACGGCAAGCGTCCATGCGTCCGATCAGTTCGGCTTTCTCGCGGCAGAACCTATTCCGTTCGTCGACAAGTTCCTGGTAACGCTCCCATCGTCTTGGATCGTCCCGCCGCTCATTGAATCCGGCCAGTGCCATAGGCCTTGCTGGCCGCGCGCGATAATCATGAGCGGATATGCCGAATGTCGAGATGGCGATAATGCCCGCTTGCGCCAGCGCGGTCTTTAGAAAAAGCCGCCGGTTATAAGTTTTTCGGATCATGAGCATTGCGGCCGAACAAACCCGGAGATGGTCGAGGGTAATTGGTCGCCATTGCCGCCTCGGGCGTCCCCTTTCGCACAGGCGGTTATAGATTTGATACCCAGGCCCGGCTGACGGCAAGTGCCCCGACTGGGCGTTTCGGCGCTCTGCGCCGCCGGGTTGGCCGGCGCCCCGTCGTTTCAGTTACGACGACGTTTGCGCTATGCTAGCCGCGCTATCGGGCGCCACCTCCGTGACTTACGAAATCCTCAAGTTCTTTCACGTGATCGGCGCGACGTTGATCCTCGGCACCGGATCTGGGATCGCGTTCTTCATGCTGATGGCGCATCTGAGCCGCGACGCGGTTTTCGTGGCGCGGACCGCGGCCGTGGTGGTATGGGCGGATCTTCTCTTCACCGCCACAGCGGTCATCCTGCAGCCTCTGACTGGCTATCTTCTCATCCGCGCCACGGGCACGCCGATCTTTGCCGGCTGGGTGCTCGCCTCGCTCGTCCTCTACGGCATCGCCGGGGCCTTCTGGCTTCCGGTAGTGTGGATGCAAATCAGAATGCGCGATCTCGCAACCGATGCGGCCCGGGAGGGAGCGCCGTTGCCAGCGGCGTATCACCGACTGTTCCGGCTTTGGTTCGCCTTTGGCTTTCCTGGCTTCGGCTCGGTATTGATGATCGTCTGGCTGATGATCGACAAGCCGGTGTAAATCGCGGCGAGCGACCTTCGAGTTCCCACGTGCACAACGTTTCGTGTGGTGCTCTCGATCGTTGAGGTAGTCACACGAGGACGTTGCGTCGAATTGAAACGCTGGCCCTTCCAGGAACGCGCTTTACTTTTCTGCGTTGTATTTCAATGGACCGATCGCGCGAACCACGCCGCAAACGCGGCCTTCTGTTGGCACTCGCTCGCCGCTTGCGAGCGTTTTACCAATTCATGCAAGACGATTCTGCGAAAGGAGCGCACGAACTCTTCGACCGTGCGGTGCAACAAAAGTAGCAACGTAAAAGGGGGAGGCAGGATGCCGCCTAATCCCAAGTGCCCAAGTTGTGGAACCGCCATGTGGCTGATCCGGACCGTGACGGCGCCTCATCCGGCCGATGACCAGCACGTCTTCCAGTGCCAGCATTGCAAGCTCACTTACATGACGGCGGATCACACGCCGATCAGCGGGCATTCGGACTGAGCTGAGGCGCCATCGAGGACCGCGGCGATTGGCAAGAGGGCAGGCGACGGCAACACGCGCTATAGTGGCTTTGCGCTTGAATGCGATTGGCCCGATGATGGCCGAGCGACGCGATCATTGGCCTCGAGGCGCTTCACGCGTCGGTTGCCGTGCCAAATCTCGATATCGAGGTCATCCAGCAGCTTGGCGGTCAACCTGATCGCTTCGTCGTCGTTCACGCAGGATATGCGAAACGGCGGACCGCTGATGTGGTTGCCGCCCCAAAATCTGAAAATCTGGTATTCGCGCATGCCTATTTGAGCGCGGTCGAGACGGAAGAAAACGTCGTGTTGAGTTTCGTGCCGACGCCCTTGAGCACGGTGATGATCGCTACGGCAATGCCGGCCGCTATCAAGCCATATTCGATGGCGGTGGCAGCGGAGTCATCGCGCAGGAAGTCTTTAAACTTTTTCATCGGCGAGGGATAGGCGCTCGCCCGTGAAAGGGGGGTTAAAACGATCTCCGAATCTCGGCAGATGCGTATGTCAAAAGACAGGCGGGCTGAGCAAATAAACGCGAAATAAAAATCGGGCGCCCTGACGTAACCGCGCGATCGCCTGACCGCTGACTTATGATCGACGCGCCGGCGCTTCGAGCGGCGCCAGCCAGCCGTCGTATTGAACGATCGGGCCGGTCAGAGGATGGCTGATCTTGACGTGAAAATTGAAACGGCCTTGTTCGGCGCTCTCGAACAACTCCGAGCGCGGACAGAGCCACATCGGCAGCGGCACCCCGAAAATGCTCCAGCGCCGCAACACCAGAGATAAGCGGTTTTCGCTGGCTACCAGCGCCATGGCGAAAGCGAGAGCGCCGAAGCGCTCGCAGAGCAGATGTTCCGATCGGCCGCGACCGGCACTTTGCCGGCTGTGAAAGCGGTCGCCGCCGAATGTCCTGGTCCAGGTCTCGGCGCCGTCCGCCGCGTCGAACTCGACGCGCACCGGTGTGTCGGCCTGTGTTGCGGGGAAGCCGACGATCGCGGCCGCAAGCCGCGCCAGCAAGTTCGTTCCACGCTGAACGCGGGCACGCCCTTCCGCCACTGCGGTTCCGTGGATGGCGCGGATTTCTTCAGGAAGGCCGGGCCACGCCTCGCCGAGGATGCGCGCATAAAGCGGCGCTCCGTCTTTTGCGGCGTCATCGCGAATGCCGGCGAATATCTTTCGCCCGGCAAACAGTTTCGCGTAGTCATCCAGTTCGAGATCGCGCACGCCGGCGCGCGCACCCGGCGGCGGCGGTCGTCCCCCGAGGGAATTGCGAACGATCGCTTCGACCGCCATTGAGGGAATGAATGGGCCATCCTCGCCCTCGGCAATCATGTGCCAGGAGCATTTTATGGGAAGGCCGGACGCATCGGCGCCTTCAACCTCGACGAACATGCCGCCGCGGTGTTCGCCCCAGCGAAAATTATTAGTGGCGAAATGCATCAAGGGCGCGAGCCGCGACAGACCGGGCAGCAAGCCCAGGCGTACCAGCCACGCCAGCGCCGATAAAAGTCGGTGCAGCACTTCGGGGCGCGGACCCGCGCCCATCCAGACTTCACCGGCGTCAGGCCACAGTTTCGGCAGGACTTGCAGGTCCGGAACGTCCATCAGCGAAAACAGGGTATTATGCAGCGGCACGTGTCCCGGCGTCGCCACGGTGTAGCGGATATGTTCCGTTAGCGGATAACCGGCGCGGAATGTCCCGCCGCATTTACGCCTGATCGGTTGGCCCGCGTAGCTCGCGACCGCGCGGATGACGTTCTCGCCGACGATCGCGTAAGGGGAGGGCGCAATCCCGCCCCGGATCGCTTTGACGGCCGCCATGCCGCTCGACAACCGGCGAACGACCGCCGCCGTCAGCACGGGAAAACTCGAGACACCGGAAAGAACATACACTCCGGCTGCTCGCGCGCGTTCGTCGAACCCGCCGATGCCGAAAACGAAATCCGATCCGTCGGCGAGATCGAGATAGTTGATGCCGCCGGTGAGACAGGCTTCGACAACCCGATAGCGATCGTCGCCATAATCCTGGAACGGCCCGCTGGCATCCACCACGACGTCGGCGCCGATATCGGCCAGCTGTTTGCCGAGCGCGGCGTCGCGCGAAAACGCGACGGGCACAAGCCGTGCCGCAGTCTGCCTTCTCGACGCCACGAATTTCTCGGCTTTGGCGAGCGCGCGGCCGCCGACGAACAAGGTCAGCCGCGGCTCGTCCTCGAGCAATTCGACGATGCGGCCGCCGAATATTCCGTAACCGCCGATGATGAGGATTTTTAAACCCGGGCTCATGAAATGAACCGATCGGCCTGCGACGGATCGGGCAAGTAACAGGTCGGCCGCGCGCCGAACCAGCGCAGCCGATGGCGCGCGATGAAATCATAAAATGCGTCGCGCAGCGGCCGCGGAAAAACTCTCGCGAGGACTGCAAGCCGCCACGGCAAACCCAGCCCCCGGAGAATTCGGATCGACGCTTCTGACCGCAAGAACGCCCTGCCGTCCTGCAATAATATGTAAGTCCCGAATTGGACTGGATCGAGCCCGAAGTGCCGATAGAGCGCGCCGCCGATCGGCGACTGCGCGGCCAATAGCCTGAATCGACCGTTACGATCATGGCGCAAAATGAATTGCGCGAATGAACAGCAGAGCACGCATTCGCCGTCGAACACGACGATGGGACGATCGTCGGTGAAGCGCGGTACCGCGGGATCGGCTCTATAATCGTAGGGCGCGCGCTGCACTGTCGCTTCCGTTTCCGTGCCTATATCCGCCCTCCCAGCATAGTCGGTGAGGTGAACAAAGCGTCAAAGAATCCGCGGTAAATTTACGCGCAATTCCGTGCGCCGATGCGGCGAATAAACCTTCTTTTTATCGTGTTATTTAAACTGATCTTAGACCCTGACCCTTATGGTCGGGTCATACGGCGGGAGACAGGGCCCGTCGGCGAAAACAAGACTGAACATAAGACTGGGAAAGGCGTCACAATGAAAGCCGTCGCAAAGACGGTCGATCCCGCCGAACGTGAGGCGCGATTCGACCACATCCGACCGCACTATCTCGAGGCGCTCACCTTGGTTGAGCGGTTGCACCGGCGTCTGCTCGACGTCATCAAGGACGAGTTCGACCGCCGTGGCCGCGCCGACATCAATTCGGTGCAGGCGCTGTTGTTGTACAATATCGGCGACAAGGAGTTGACCGCGGGCGAATTGCGCACGCGCGGTTATTATCTCGGCTCCAATGTCTCCTACAATCTCAAGAAGCTTGTCGAGATGGGCTTCCTCGATCATCAGCGCTCGCGGGTCGATCGCCGCTCGGTGCGCATCAAGCTCACCGACAAGGGCCGCGAGGTTCGCGACACCGTCGATTCGCTTTATCAGAAACACGTGCGCACGGTCGAGCAGGTCGGCGGCATCAATGCCGACGAGTTCTCGGTGCTCAACAAGGCGCTGCACCGGCTCGAGCGGTTCTGGACCGACCAGATCCTCTATCGGCTCTAATAGGGCACAGCGGAGCGCGATCCTTTTTCTCAAACCGGCGAACGCCGGGCTGTTTCAGGATCGTGCTCGACGCCTTCTTTCGCCAGCTTTGCAGTCGTACTGGCGTGCCTATGCCCCGGCGGGAATGCCGGGGCTTTTTTTGCGTGCGCGGCAGCCTCGATCAGTTGAACCAGATATGGAGCAACCGGGCGAGCCAGCTGAGCACCGGAAACGGCGTGAACAGCTGAAACAGCGCGGCGACGCCGAGAATGACCAGCAGATAGCTGACGAGCCCGCGCATCAGCCGATAGAACAGCGGCGGGTAGGGCGGCCGGTTGTCGGGCGGCCAGGCGAAGGCTGCTTCCCATTGCTCCTGCGGGACGTTCGCCGGCCTGATGCGCTCGAACGGCACCCAGGCGCGATAAGCGGCGATGCCGCGTTCGCGCGCAATCGCGTTGCGCAGTCCGAAGGCGTTGCTCCAGCCCAGGAAGTCGACGACGGCGCGGATGACGAGCCGTAGCAGGAACAGGATCAGCAAACAGACCAGATAGACGTAGCCGATCATCAGGCCGGCGGTCAGGCCCGACCGGGTGAACGACTTCACGGAAAACAGCTCGGACGACAAGCGCACGCTGGCGTCCACCAGCTGGTCGAGCGCGCTGAAAATCCGGCCGAACAGCGAATTGTCGTCGGCCGCCTGCAGCACCAGGATGATGGCGAGGACCACGGCCAGCTGGAACAATGGGAATCGCACGATGGTTCGGATCGGCGCCGCCAAGAGCCTGATCGCACCCATGGTCTGCCCTCCCGCGGCGCGGGCCGCCGCCGATCGATTGTGCGAATCTAACGGCCCATACTGGCCGGTTCACTTCAAGAGTCGACTCAGCCGGCCGCGCGGGCGGTCATAAAACCGCCGCGCCCTCCCTGGAGGATGGCGGCATTCGGGGCTTCAGATAGACACTTTTGGCGCAAGGCCGCTTCGTGCTATCCGACCGAAGGGCGGCTTGAATATGCTGGGTTCGGCGAAGTGACGGATACGCGCTCGATGAATTCTAGTCCCGACGGATCCGAGAGCCGGCCCGATCGGCGCACCGTGTTGCGGGGCTTTGCCGGGGCCGCCACCGCGGCGGCCACCGGCCTTGCGGCTTACCGCGCCGCGGCCGAGGACCAGCCGCTCGATGCCTTGATCGGCGACACCGACAGCGGCCAATTCGGCCAAGACTTCGATCAGGCGTCGCGCACCATCCACATGCCGAAGCCGACGGCGCCGACGCTGTCGCCGGCGACCGCCCAGATCACCGAACACGCCATGGGGGCCTACGACAAGATCGTGGCCCAGGGCGGCTGGCCGGAAGTTCCGAAGGTCGAGGTCCTAAAACTCGGCATGCGCAATCCGAGCGTGGCGCAGCTGCGGACGAGGCTTTCGGTCTCCGGGGATCTCGATCCGAACGCGACCGGCAACGACATCTACAACTCCTATGTCGAGGAGGCGGTGCGGCGCTTCCAGGCCCGCCATGGGCTCACCATCGACGGCATCGTGCGCGAGCCGACGCTGGTGGCGATGAACGTTCCGGCGGCGACCCGGCGCGACCAGCTCAAGGTCAATATCGAACGGCTCAAGACGCTCTCCACCAATCTCGGCCCGCGTTACGTGGTGGCGAATATACCCGCGGCCCGGATCGAGGCGATCGAAAACGACGTCGCGGTGTCGCGGCACGCCGCGGTCGCCGGCAAGCCCGACCGGGCCTCACCGGACATCAACAGCAAGATCGTTCAGATCAACTTCAATCCCTATTGGACGGTGCCGGCCTCGATCGTGCGCAAGGACCTCATTCCGAAAATGCAGGACCAGCCGGAATATCTCACCGACAATCACATCCGCATCTTCGACGCGCGGCATAACGAACTGCAGCCGTCGCAGATCAATTGGTATTCGAACGACGCGACCAGCTACACCTTCAAGCAGGACCCGGGCGACTTCAATTCCCTCGGGCACATCCGCATCAATTTTCCGAGCGAATACGGCGTCTATATGCACGACACGCCGCTGAAGAATTTGTTCGGCGACGATTTCCGTTTCCATTCGTCCGGCTGCATGCGGGTGCAGAATGTGCGTCAGCTGGTGGCCTGGCTGCTCGACGGGGTCAAAGGCTGGTCGCTCGACGACATCGATCGCGCCATCAAATCCGGCGAACGCAAAGACGCGCAACTGACGAAGCCGGTGCCGCTGCACTGGGTCTACGTCACCGCCTGGTCGGCCTCCGACGGCGTCGTGCAATTCCGCGAGGACATTTATAATCGCGATGGCATAGGCGGCCCGGCGATACCGGCGACGACGAAGCTGTAGGCTGTCGGACGGCTAAACCTGCGTGAATTGGTGGTGTATTGGACGAGACGGCGTAGCCGCTATGCCTAAATGAACCGCTCGACCGCGATCAAAAAATTGCGTGACCAAACTGGCGCTCTCAAGGCGCTGGGCGCGACGGCGCTTTACCTGTTCGGCTCCACAGCCCGCAACCGGGCGGGTGCCACCGGCGATATCGACCTGTTCATCGACTACGATCCACGCGGCTCCTTTAATGTCTTGGATATGGTCGCCAGCAAACGGTTTCTGGAAAAAGAACTCGGCGTCGGCGTGGACCTCACCACACGCAAGGGCCTGCACCCCCTCATTCGCAAGCAGGTGGAAAACGAATCGCTGCGGGTCTTTTGATGACCGAGCGTTCGCCGTTGCTGCGTGTCAGTGACATGCTGGAGAGCATCCACGGCATCGACAAGGCAGTCGCCGGCAAGAGCTATCGCGATTACGAGCGATCAAACGATTATCTGGAAGGCCGTCAAAGACCATCTACCCACGTTGAAGGTAGCTTTGCTGGCCATCAAGGCATCGGCCGAGACCAAGTAGCTCGAATTGAGCGGAGCGAAAGCCGGGGATCGATCGGCCGGCCCAAATGCCGCCCCGGCTTTCACAGTTTTCAATCCAGGCTACATTTCGCTTTCCCCAACGGTCGCCGATCCCTAAATATAGCGGCCACAGGGTCTAAATTCCCAAGTTGTTGCGCCAGTCCGCTGGTACGGCGCCGGAGAGCGGTGTATCACCATCCGATCATTCAGCAGGGTAAAGCGGTATGTCGGTACCCCATAAAGCCAGTGCCACGGACGGGGATTTTTTCTCCGCCACGCTCGCCGAGACCGATCCGGAGATCGCCGACGCGGTCAAGCTCGAACTCGGCCGCCAGCGCGACGAGATCGAGCTGATCGCGTCGGAAAACATCGTCAGCCGCGCCGTGCTCGAGGCGCAGGGCTCGGTGCTGACCAACAAATATGCCGAAGGCCTGCCGGGCAAGCGCTATTACGGCGGCTGCCAATTCGTCGATGTCGCCGAGCGGCTGGCGATCGAGCGGGTGACAAGACTGTTCGGCTGCGCCTTCGCCAATGTGCAGCCGCATTCCGGCGCTTCGGCCAATGCCGAAGTGTTCATGGCGCTGATGCAGCCCGGCGACACCTTCATGGGGCTCAATCTCGCCGCCGGCGGCCATCTGACCCACGGCTCGCCGGTCAATATGTCCGGCAAATGGTTCAAGGTCGTGCCCTATGGCGTGCGCCGCGACGACCACCTGATCGACATGGACGAGGTCGAACGGCTCGCCAAGGAGCACCGGCCGAAGGTGATCGTCGCCGGCGGCTCGGCCTATCCGCGCATCATCGATTTCCGCCGCTTCCGCGAGATCGCCGACGCGGTCGGCGCCTATCTCATGGTCGACATGGCGCATTTCGCCGGCCTGGTCGCCGGCGGCGCGCATCCGAGCCCGTTTCCGCATGCCCATGTGGTGACCACGACCACCCACAAGACGCTGCGCGGCCCGCGCGGCGGCGCCATCCTCACCAATGACGAGGAATTGGCGAAGAAGCTCAATTCCGCGGTGTTCCCCGGCATGCAGGGCGGCCCGCTGATGCATGTCATCGCCGCCAAGGCGGTGGCCTTCGGCGAGGCGCTGCGGCCGTGCGTTCAAGCTTTACGCGAAGAACGTGGTGGAGAACGCCAAGGCGCTTGCCGAAACGCTCAAGGCCCGCGGTCTCGATATCGTCTCCGGCGGCACCGATACGCATCTGATGCTGGTCGATCTGCGCAAGAAGCGCCTGACCGGCAAGGTGGCCGAGATCGCGCTGGGCCGCGCCCACATCACCTGCAACAAGAACGGCATCCCGTTCGATCCGGAAAAGCCGATGGTGACATCGGGCGTCCGGCTCGGCACGCCGGCCGGCACCACGCGCGGCTTCGGCATCGCCGAATTCCGCCAGGTCGGCGATCTGATCGCCGAAGTGCTCGATGCGCTGGCGCACCGGAATGCCGACGAAGACGCGCAAGCCGAAGCAAGCGTGCGGGACAAGGTGAAACGGCTGGTCCAGCCGGTTCCCGATCTACGAGGGGTAAGGGATGCGGTGTCCGAGCTGCGCGAGCCTCGATACCCAGGTGAAGGATTCGCGGCCGACGGAAGATTCCTCCGTCATCCGCCGCCGCCGCGTTTGCCTGTCGTGCAATTTCCGCTTCACCACTTTCGAGCGCGTGCAATTGCGCGAACTGGTCGTGATCAAACGCAACGGCCGCCGTGTGCCGTTCGACCGCGACAAGCTATTGCGTTCGGTGCAGATCGCTTTGCGCAAACGGCCGGTCGATCCGGAGCGGATCGATCAGATGGTGTCGAAGATCGTGCGCGAGCTCGAGAGCCTCGGCGAGAGCGAGGTGTCGTCGGAGACCATCGGCGAAACTGTGATGGCGCATCTGCGCGATATCGACGATGTCGCCTATGTGCGTTTCGCGTCGGTCTATCGCAATTTCCGCGAGGCCAAGGATTTCGAAGCGGCGCTGGCGGAATTGTCGGGGGACGAGGCCGCCGAGTGAGCGTTCCGACGGCCTTGGGTGCAGCGGACAGCGCCGCAGCGCCGACAGCAGCCGACGATCGGCATTTCATGGCCCTGGCCCTGACGTTGGGGCGCCGCGGACAAGGCCGCACCTGGCCTAATCCGGCGGTCGGCGCGGTACTGGTCAAGGATGGCGCGATCGTCGGCCGCGGCTGGACCCAGCCGGGCGGCCGGCCGCATGCCGAGGTCGAAGCTTTGCGCCGTGCCGGCCCCGAGGCGAAGGGCGCCACGCTCTACGTCACACTCGAACCCTGCTCGCATTTCGGCAAATCGCCGCCGTGCGCCGACGCGGTCATCGCCGCCGGCGTCGCGCGCGTGGTCTCGGCGATCGAGGATCCAAACCCCGAGGTCGCCGGTGCAGGACATGCGCGGCTGCGCGCCGCCGGCATCGCGGTTGATGTCGGTATCGGCGCCGAGGCGGCGCGCCGCGATCACGCCGGTCACATTTTGCGGATGCGGGAAGGGCGGCCGCACGTTCTGCTCAAGCTCGCTGTCTCTGCCGATGGTAAGGCGGGCGCCGCCGGTCGGCAGCCATTTCCGATTACCGGGCGAAGCGGTGCGCGATCGCGTCCATCTCCTGCGCGCACGCAGCGACGCCATCATGATCGGCATCGGCACCGCGCTGGCGGACGATCCGATGCTCACCAGCCGGCTGCCGGGCATGGAAGCCTATTCGCCGGTGCGCGTCGTGCTCGATGCCACGCTGCGCCTGCCGTTGGATTCGGCCCTGGTCCGGACGGCGCGGCAGACTCCGCTCTGGGTGGTCGGCGGTATCGAGGCGGCGGCGGTCGCGGAGCAGGCGTTGCGTAAAGCAAGGCGCCGAGGTCTTGAGAGTGCCGGAGATCGACGGGCGGTTCGATCTCCCGGCGGTGCTCGGGCTTCTCGGGCAACGCGGCGTCACCCGCCTGATGCTCGAAGGCGGCCCGACGCTCGCCGCGAGCTTTCTCGCCGCCGATCTGGTCGACGAGGCGGTCTTGTTTCAATCGGCCAAGATCATAGGCTCAGACGGCATCGAGGCTTTTGAAGGCGGCTTGGCCGCGCTGACGCGGCGTCTAAAGCAGATCAAGATCGAACCGGTCGGGGCCGACCGGCAGGAATTCTACGAGCGCAGGTGATTGGATGTTCACGGGTATTGTCAGTGACTTAGGCGAAGTCCTTGATGTTCACGAGAAGACGCAAGGGCTGCGGCGCATGGAAATTGCCTGCAATTATGACCCGCAAACCATCGATATCGGCGCCTCGATCGCCTGTTCGGGCGTCTGCTTGACGGTGGTCGAGCGCGGCCTGAAGGGCAACCGGGGGTCGTTCGCCGTCGACGCGGCGGCCGAAACCCTGCACGTGACCACGGCCGCGCATTGGCGGTCCGGCACCAAACTCAACCTCGAGCGCGCACTCCGGCTCGGCGACGAACTCGGCGGCCACATGGTCAGCGGCCACGTCGACGGCATTGCCGAACTCACCGCCCGCGACGACTTTCTCGACAGCGCGGGGCTTTCCTTTCGAGTGCCGGCCGCGCTTGCCCGTTTTATTGCGCCCAAGGGCTCGGTAGCGCTCGATGGCGTCTCGCTGACGGTTAACGACGTCAAAAATGATACATTTTCGGTGCTGATCATCCCGCACACCCTGAAAGTGACCACGCTCGGTTCGCTCCGCGTCGGCGGCCATGTGAATATCGAAGTCGATCAGATGGCGCGCTATGCGGCGCGGCTGCTGGAAACGCGGGCGGGCTGAACCGCGCTTGTGAGCGCCAGCCCGGCTTGATACCACCAGCGCGTCTTATCGGAAGTGAGTGAAATCATGGCCGGGCCGCGGCAGGGAAAGCGTGACGACAGCGTTGCCAAGGGCGCGCGCATTCTTATCGTCGAGGCGCGATACTACGATGGCATTGCCGACGCGCTGCTCGCCGGCGCGACCAAGGCGCTCGGCGAGGCCGGCGCGTCGTTCGATCGGGTGAGCGTGCCCGGGCTCGCTGGAAATCCCGCCGGCGATCGCGATCGCGCTCGATGCCGCGCAGCGCCGCCGCAAGCCTTATGACGGCGCGGTCGCGCTCGGCTGCGTGATCCGCGGCGAGACCATTCATTTCGAGATCGTGTCGCAGCTGTCGGCGCGCGGCCTGATGGACCTTTCGGTGGCGCGCAAAACGCCGATCGGCAACGGCATCATCACCGTCGACAACGAGACCCAGGCCTGGGCGCGGGCCCGGGTCGAGGATCAGGACAAAGGCGGCGACGCGGCGCGCGCGGCGCTGTCGCTGATCGGCCTCAAGCAAAGCCTGGGCGCAAAGCCGGGAAAGCGCTGAAATGGCCATCGGACCGAGCGAAGCGCGCAAGGCCAATAAGCGAGGCGCCGCCCGGCTCGCCGCCGTGCAGGCGCTTTATCAGATGGACTTAGCCGGCACCGGCATCAACGACATCATGGCCGAGTTCGAAAGCCATTGGCTCGGGAGCGAGGTCGAAGGCGAGCAATATTTGCCGGCGGAAGCCGCCTATTTCCGAGACATCGTCGGCGGCGTGGTGCGCGAGCAGACCAGGCTCGACCCGCAGATCGACGCGGCGCTGGCGCGCGGCTGGCCGCTCAAGCGGATCGAAGCGATCTTGCGTGCGGTGCTGCGCGCCGGCGCTTATGAACTCGCCTGCCGCGGCGACGTGCCGGCGCGGGTGGTGACATCGGAATATGTCGACGTCGCCGGCGCTTTTGTCGACAAGGATGAAACCGGCATGGTCAATGCCGTGCTCGACGAGCTCGCGCATCAACTGCGCGCTGCCGAATTCGCCAGCGGGTAGCATGTCGAAAGCCAACCCAGCCGGCGCTATCTTCGCTCGTCCCCGCGAAAGCGGGGACCCAGACTGTTCCGTAGCAACGGTGCAACCCGACCTGGATTTCCCGCTTGCGCGGGAATGAGCGGGACAATCTTTAGGCCGAAGGTGACACCATGGCCTCCAGCGACGAAACGTCTGCCGAGGAGCGCCTGATCGCGCGGTACTTCCGTCCGCTCGCCACCTCGCCCGGCGCGTTCGGGCTGGGCGACGACGCCGCCGCCATAACGCCGCCGCCGGGCTGCGATCTGGTCGTCACCACCGACGGCGTGATTGCCGGGGTGCATTTCTTTCCCGACGATCCGCCCGGCGACGTCGCCCGCAAGGCGCTGCGGATGAATCTGTCCGACCTTGCCGCCAAGGGTGCAACGCCGCTCGGCTTCGTGATGGCGGTGTCGCTGCCGGCGACGATCGACGAGACATGGATGGCCGCCTTCGCCTCAGGTCTTGGCGATGACATAACGCGTTACGCCTGTCCGCTGTTCGGCGGCGACACCGACCGCACGCCGGGACCGATCGCGGTCTCGATCACGGCTTTCGGCAGCGTCCCGCACGGCGCCATGGTGCGGCGCTCGACCGCGACGGCGGGCGACAGCATCGTCGTCACCGGCAGCATCGGTGACGCGGCGCTGGGCGTTTTGCTGCGCAGGGATGCGAGCTTTGCCGAGCGCTGGCATCTGACTCCGGCGATGATCGCGCATCTCAAGGGACGTTATCTGTTGCCGCAGCCGCGCAATGCGCTCGCCGCGGCCGTGCTGCGTCATGCGTCGGCAGCGATGGACGTCTCCGACGGTCTCGCCGGCGATCTCGCCAAACTCTGCCGCGCCTCGGGCGTGGCGGCGGAGGTGGATGTCGCGCTTGCGCCGCTTTCAGACGCGGTGCGTACAGCAGTCGCTGCCGATCCTGCGCTGATCGAAACCGCGCTGTCAGGTGGCGACGATTATGAGATCTTGTTGACGCTCGCGCCGGAAAAATTCGCGGCCTTCCGCGCGGCGGCTGACAAAGCCGGCATCGCCGTCACTGAGATCGGCCGCATCAAAACGGGGCAGGGTGCCCGCTTCAACCACCATGGTAAGCTGCTGACTTTCCTGCGCCCGTCCTACAGCCATTTCTGAAGGAGCTATCCTTGGCCGCTGCCAGGACGGCGTTTTTTGTGATGGCGCTCGCCGGCTGTATGGCGGGCTCGGCGGCAGCGGAAACCCTACATAAGGTGCTGGCTTCGCCGCTGGTCGACGAAGGAAGTCCGCCGGACGGCTGCACGCCGGCGGTCAGCGGGCTCGGCGGTCCGTCGCGGTGGCAGGTCCGCGTCGAGCGCCTGCTGCTCGACGGCAAGGGGCTGGTCGAGGTATCGCGGCAGGCGGATGCCAATCGCTTTCCACTCTGCATCGCCGATCTTCCCGTTGCGAAAAATGCCGCAGTCGAATTGCCCTTCGTCACGCGTGATGGCGGGGTGGCGCGTGCCGCCGGGATCGTCTTGCGTTTCGCCGATCCGCAGGACTTTTATGTCGCCGAGGCCGATGCGCTTGAGGGCAAAGTGCGGCTGTTGCGTATCGTCAACGGCGAGCGCCGCCAGATCGCCGCCGCTGTGGCGCCGTTGATGCTCGGCGTGCCGCATACGCTCAAGATCAAAGCCGTCGATAATGATTTCAATGTCACGCTGGATGGCAAGAATTTGTTCGAGGCGCATGACAGCGGCCTTGCTGCCGCGGGCCATTTCGGCGTGTGGAGCAGAGCCGACAGCGCCACGGTTTTCGGCGACCTTTTCATTACCGGCTTGGAGTGAGGGGGCTGGGCGAAGGCAACCTGCGGCGGCGGCTATTCGCTCTCCCTCCAGTCGCTATAATGGTCGCCGGGAGTAACGCTCATGCATGACACGACGGCTTTGGCGCCACCGACCGGGAGCTTGTCGACCGGCAGCAACGGCAACCCACGTTACGCCGAACTCTACCGGCATTATCCGACCGTCGATTATCTGCGCCGCGGCGCGCGGAAGCGTTTGCCGCATTTCGCCTTCGAGTACTCCGATGGCGGCTCCGGCAAGGAGGATGCCGGGATCAAGCGCAATTGGGCGGCGCTCGATGCCATCGAATTGGTGCCGCGCTACGGCGTCATGCCGTCGCTGCCGCCCTGCGAGGTCGAATTGTTCGGCCGGCGCTACGCCGCGCCGATTGGAATCGCGCCAATGGGCGGACCGGCGATCGTGTGGCCCGGCGCCGACAGGATACTGGCGCGGGCCGCCCAGCACGCACGGGTTCCTTACACGCTTGGCATGGCGGGCGGGGCCACCATCGAGGAAATCGCCGAAATCGCGCCGGACGTTTTTTGGTTTCAGCTTTACCGCTTCGCGAAGAACGACCACGCCATCGGCTTCGACACGCTCCGCCGGGCGGCGGCGACCGACTGCAGCACTATCGTTCTCACGCTCGACGTACCGGTGCGCACCAGCCGGGCGCGTGAAGTCGTGGTCGGTCTCGGCGGTGCCGCGTTTCATCCGGACTTGACCATGCTGACGCAGATGCTGCGCGCGCCGGGCTGGACGCGGGCACTGTGGCGGCATGGCATCCCGCGCTTTGCGACGCTGCGCCATTATGCAGGCGCCAATCCCTCGCTCAACGATGTGATTGCCTTTGCCCGGCGCGAGATGGGCGGCGCCTTCACCTGGGACGAGGTCGCGCGCTACCGCGATCGCTGGCCGCGAACTTTGATCGTCAAAGGGATATTGCATCCGGAGGATGCCGAGAAGGCGGTGGCGCTCGGGGTCGACGGCCTGTTCGTGTCCAATCACGGCGGCCGCCAGATCGAGGCGCTGCCGGCGGCGATCGATGCCCTGCCGGCGATTGTCGCGCAGGTCGGTAAGCGCGCCACCGTGATGATGGATTCCGGCGTGCGCAGCGGCACCGATGTGGTCCGCGCCTATGCGCTCGGCGCCGCCGCGGCGTTCGCCGGCAAGGCATTCCTATGGGGCCTCGGCGCGCTCGGCGAGGACGGGCCCGGCCACGTCATCGACCTGCTGATCGAGGAGACCCGGGCAGCGCTCGGACAAATCGGTGCGCACACGCCGGCCGATGCGCGTTCCGTCGTCGTGCGGCACCCGGCGGCGCTGCAGTTCTGACCGGCGCCGGCGCCGGTGGTGCCGTGCCCCAATCCCCGCTAAAAGAAGAATAAGAATCTCTTTCGGGCGGAAAGCGCAGCAAGCCGTGACGGTCGTCGCCGATCTCAATGCCGATCTGACGAAAGGCGATCTGACCGACGATCGGCTGGCCGCCCGCAACGCGCTCGTTCTCGCGGTCGCGCAGGCGCTCGCCGGCGGCAACAGCACGGTGATCGTCGCCACCTCCGCCATCGTTTCCTCCGTACTCGCGCCGGATCCGGCTCTCGCGACACTGCCGATCAGCATGATGGTGGCGGGCATGTGGCTCGGCACGCTGCCGGTCGGCTGGCTTTCCAAGGCCTATGGGCGGCGTTTTGCGCTGCAGACCGGATCGGCGTTCGGCATCCTGTCGGGCTTCATCTCTTGCGCTGCGGTGCTGTCCGGCTCGTTCGGGCTGTTGACGGTCGGAACGCTGTGCGGCGGTCTGTATGCATCGGCGCATCAATCCTACCGTTTTGCCGCGACCGATACGGCAAGCCCTCAGTTCCGCGCCAAAGCGGTCGCCTGGGTCTTGGCGGGCGGTGTGTTCGCCGCCGTCATCGGACCGCAACTCGTGATCTTCACCAAGGACATCTGGCCGGCGTATCTGTTCGCGGCGACCTATATCGCGCAATCGCTCTGCGCCCTGCTTGCCGCGGCCGTGTTGACGCAATTGAACATTCCGCGTCCGCCGGTGTCGCATTCGCTGATCGACGGCCGCCCGCTGCGGATCATTCTCGCCCAGCCCAAATTCATCGTCGCGGTGGTCTGCGGGGTTGCAACCTACGCGATGATGAACATGGTCATGACATCGGCGCCGCTGGCGATGGTGATGTGCAATCATACCGTGGGCGAAGCGGCGCTGGGCATTCAGTGGCATGTGCTCGGCATGTATGCCCCGAGTTTCGTGACCGGCTCGCTGATCGCGCGCTTCGGCGTTCGGCCGATGATCGGGGTGGGTTTCGTCCTGATTCTGTTGGCGGCGACGATCGGACTTGCCGGCGTATCGGTGTGGCATTTCTGGATCGGACTGATGGTTCTGGGCGTCGGCTGGAATTTCGCTTTCATCGGCGCGACGACATTGGTTACGGAATGTCATGATCCGCACGAGCGCAACAAGGTTCAAGCCTTCAATGATTTTCTGGTGTTCGGCACCATGGCGGTCGGTTCGTTCTCGTCCGGCGCGCTGCTCGCGCATTACGGATGGGTCATGGTCAACGGGGTCGTGTTCCCCGTGATCCTCGCCGCGGTGGTCGTGCTGGTGTGGAATTCGCTGGCGCGCCGGCCGGCCGAAGCCTGACGAATTTCAGTGCGCGCTGCCGTCGCGCGCCGCGGTTTGACCGAACGGGAGGGAAGCCGATGAGCAAGGCGAGGGGAGCGGGCAGAGCGCGAGAATCCGCAGCGAAAAGATCGGTCCCGGGCAAGCGCGTGTTGCGCACAGTCCGCCGGCCGGAAGGCAAACGGTCGGCACCCCGGCGCGTTGCCAAAAAGAAAGCCCGGCCGCCGCAAGCAGCGGTTCGTTTTCAATCACCTCGGCGCTAATTCGTTTGACGCAGGCTTGCGCTCTTACGCCCAATACCGCGATCTCGACATCGCCGCCGCAACCGGCGGTCTGGTTCGCGCGCATGTCATCAGGATGGTGCCGCCCTGCGTTCCGGCCGTGGTGTCGAAACGGCATTTTCACGACGTCGAATTTCAGATGATCTATGTGCTCAAAGGCTGGATCAGGAGCGAGTTCGACGGCGCCGGCGCGGTGACGATGCGGCAAGGCTCATGCTGGCTGCAGCCACCCAAGATCAAGCACAGCGTGCTCGATTATTCCGACGATTGCGAACTGCTCGAGGTCATCATGCCGGCCGATTTCGGCACCGTTGAGTTGGGGTAGCCTTGCGCCAATCCCGCTCGTTCCCGCGCAAATGGATACGAATGCCGGCGTTGATCTGAATCAAGGCGTCCTTCGCTCCGCCCAGTATTTTCGTCGGTGCATTTGATTTTCATCGGCGCACCTCATGAGCGGAGAGAAAGCGTTATGACGCAGGATAGATCGCAACCGACCGCAGATCGGGGCTTCATCGTGTTCTTTCGCCTGGCGATGGGGTGGACGTTTTTATGGGCGGCAATCCACCATTTCGGCGATGATCATTTCGTCCAGGGCTTCTTGAGTCACGTCAAGACGTTTCACGACGTTTATGCGCCGCTCACCAATCCGATAACGCTTCCCGCGCTGACTTTTCTGGTCGAGTACGGGCATTTGCTGATCGGGTTGTCGCTGATCTCAGGCCTGCTCGTGCGCGTCAGTGCGCCGTTTGCGATCCTGCTGATGTTGACCTATTGGACCGCGCATATGGACTTCCCCTATATCGAGGACGTCAACAACTATCTGATCGATTACCATATCGTCTATGCGGGTGTGCTCAGCTATCTGATCGTCAAGCGCGCCGGCCACGTCTGGGGCCTCGATGGCCTGCTGGAACGGCTGCATCTGGTCGAGGAATACCCGGTGCTGCGACCGCTGGTCGGCTGAGCGTCTATCGCGCAAGTAAAGATGCCCGGATTCCGCCGGGCATCTTTGTTTTTCAGACCATCAGCGCCTGCGGCCGCTCACGCCGCGATCGGCAGCACATGCGAATATTTCACCTGCTCCAGTGCGAAGCTCGACTCGATCGATGAGATGCCGTCGACGCGGGTCAGCTTCTGCTTGAGGAAGCGTTCATAGGCTTCGAGGTCGGCGGCGACGATGCGCAACAGATAATCGCGCGGCCCGGTCATCAGATAGCATTCGAGCACTTCCGGCCATTTCGCGATCGACTTCTTGAAGCGCTCCAGTGCCTCGACGCGCTGGCTTTCGAGCTTGATCGAGACGAAGACGCTCACCGGCAATCCGACTTTGCCCTGATCGAGCACCGCGACGTAGCGGGCGATGATGCCGACCCGTTCGAGGCGGCGGATCCGCCGCAGACAGGGCGACGGCGACAGCGCGACGCGCGCCGACAGATCGGACAGACTCATGCGGCCGTCTTCCTGCAATGCCGCGAGGATTTTCCGGTCGACTTCGTCGAAGGGCTCTTTTGGCAAGAATGCGCTCCTTTACCTTTGCAGGCGCAAGAATATGCCACTTTTGGTCAAAATGCAGCCGGAGTTAGGCAGGCGTTTGCCGGTCGTCGCAGGCATTATGATGCTGCCAAATCCTCCTTGAGACTGATTAGCCATGACGCCGCCACCGCCGGACCTCGCCATCCTCACCGAACTCGAGCGCAAAGTGCTGTGGCTTGCGACCTGGACCATTCACAACGCCAATCACCTGCGCGAGAATACCGACGGGGTGAAGGTCGGCGGCCATCAAGCCTCGTCTGCTTCGCTCGCTACGATCATGACCGCGTTATATTTCCACGCGCTGCGGCCCCAGGACCGCGTTGCAGTGAAGCCGCATGCGGCGCCGAACTTTCACGCCATCCAATATCTGCTCGGCCGCCAGACCCGCGAAAAGCTGGAGGCTTTCCGCGGCTATAAGGGCGCGCAGTCCTACCCGTCGCGCACCAAGGACACCGACGACGTCGATTTCTCAACCGGCTCTGTCGGCTTGGGCGTTGCGCAGACTTTGTTCTCGTCGCTGGCGCAGGATTATGTTCGCGCCCACGGCTGGGGCCTCGACCGTCCCGAAGGCCGGATGATCGCGCTGCTCGGCGACGCCGAGCTCGACGAAGGCAATATCTTCGAAGCCATTCTCGAAGGCTGGAAACAGGGACTGCGCAATTGCTGGTGGATTGTCGATTACAACCGGCAGAGCCTCGATGCGGTGGTGCGGGAAGGGCTGTGGGAGCGGTACGAAAATCTGTTCCGCAATTTCGGCTGGGACGTCGTGGTGCTCAAATACGGCGCACTCCAGCAGGCGGCGTTCGCCGAGCCGGGCGGCGAGGTGCTGCGGCAATGGATCGACCGCTGTCCGAACCAGCTTTATTCGGCGCTGGTGTTTCAAGGCGGCGCGGCCTGGCGCAAGCGCTTGCGCGACGAGATCGGCGACCAGGGCGCGGTGACGAAGCTGATCGAAAGCCGCAGTGATGACGAACTGGCGCGGCTGATGAATAATCTCGGCGGCCACGATCTCGCGGCGATTACCGAGGCATTCGACAGCATCGATCACGACCGGCCGGTCTGTTTCATCGCTTATACGATCAAAGGTTTCGGCCTGCCGCTCGCCGGCCACAAGGACAACCACGCCGGACTGATGACGCCGGCGCAAATGGAAACGTTTCGCACCGGCATGAACATCCGGCCCGGTCGGGAGTGGTCGCCGTTCGAAGGTTTGAATCTTCCCGAACCGGATATCCGGCGGTTTTTGGATGAAGTGCCGTTTGCCAAGGCCGGCAATCGCCGCCTCGACGCGGCGCGGATCGAGGTGCCGGAAGATCTCGCGATCACGATCCAGCCGAGCATGTCGACGCAGCTCGGTTTCGGTGCGCTGCTCAACGAGATCGGGCGCGGCACGACGCCGCTTGCCGAACGTATCGTCACCACGTCGCCCGACGTCACGGTGTCGACCAGCCTCGGCCCCTGGGTCAACCGCCGCGGCCTGTTTGCGCGCGAGACCATGGCGGACACCTTCAAGAGCGAACGCATCCCGTCGACGTTCAATTGGGAATTCTCGCCGAAGGGTCAGCATCTCGAGCTCGGCATCGCCGAGATGAATCTGTTCATCGCGCTGTCGGCGCTCGGGCTGTCGCACGCCATCAACGGCGAACGCCTGCTGCCGATCGGCACGCTCTATGATCCGTTCATCGCCCGCGGCCTCGATGCCTTGAACTATGCCTGTTATCAGGACGCCCGCTTCATCCTGGCGGCGACGCCGTCCGGCATCACGCTGGCGCCGGAGGGCGGGGCGCATCAATCGATCGCCGAACCGCTGATCGGCATGGCGCAGGATGGGCTGGCGGCGTTCGAGCCCGGCTTTGTCGACGAACTCGCGGTCATTCTTGCTTTTGCACTCGATTACATTCAGCGGAGCGGCACCGGCGAAGCCTCCGAGCGCAACTGGCTGCGGGACGAGACCGGCGGCTCGATATATCTCCGGCTGTCGACGCGGCCGGTGGAACAGATCAAGCGCGACATGACGCCCGATCTCCGCCAGGCCATCGTCGACGGCGCCTATTGGCTGCGCGAGCCGGGACCGAATTGTCAGGTGGTTGTCGCCTATACCGGCGCGGTGGCGCCGGAGGCGATCCAGGCGGTCGGCCTGATGGCGGAAGACCGCCGCGATGTCGGACTGCTGGCCATCACGTCGGCCGACCGGCTCAATGCCGGCTGGACCGCGGCCTGCCGCGCCCGCGAGCGCGGCCTGGTTCACGCCCGCTCGCATATCGAGCGGCTATTCGCCGGCCTGCCGCATCATTGCGGCATCGTCAGCGTGCTCGACGGTCATCCCGCGACCCTGGCCTGGCTCGGCGCGGTCGGCGGCCATCGGGTGCGGCCGCTCGGCGTCGAACATTTCGGCCAGACCGGCACCGTCGCCGACCTCTATCGCCACTACGGCATCGACGCCAACGCCATCATCGCCGCTGCGCAAGCGATCGCACCGGGCCGGCCGATTAGGTATCTCGGCGCCGCTTAGGCGCCATAGGTCCGACCGGCTAAAGCGCGCAGCAAGGAACGAATAATTCGGAAGAACGTTTCCGAGCATGTCGACTAATCTCAGCGGCGACGCGGCTCGTGACGATTTGCGTTCAGTGCGAATCCGCCGGCGGCCGGCGTATCGGGCGCTCGCTGCATTTTCAGCGTCCTGCTTTATAGGAACTTTGGCGACCGATATCGCCTATTGGCGGACTGCGGACATGATGTGGTCCGACTTTTCCGACTGGCTTCTGACCTTCGGCGTCATTGTGGGGTGTGTCGCTGTCGTTGTCGCACTCATCGAAGCTATGTTCCGCCGACCGACCCGGCGCGACCGGATGACATGGCCCTACGCACTCGGGAGTCTGGTCGCTTTGGTCCTCGCGACCTTGAACACGTTCGTGCACACCCGCGACGCCTGGACTTCGGTCGTTCCCTCGGGGCTCGTGCTTTCAGCCGCGACCGTGCTGGTCCTGATCGTGACCGGCTGGATGACGCGGCAGGCCTATGACGCCGCCGACACAGAGGTAATCGCGTGATGCTGCAATCGAACCTCCCGCGCGCTGGCCGCATTGCGGCGCTGGCACTGTTGTGTGTCTCGGCCGCGGCGCTGACAGCGCGCGCCGCGGACGCGTTCGATCCGATGACTCAGGTTGGCCCGAATCCAGTCTTGCCACCGCCGCAGCAATATCTTTCGCCGCCCATGCACCTCGCCAAGGTTATCGGCTGGAAACAGGGCGAGATGCCGACCGTCGCTCCGGGATTGAAGATCGAGCCGCTCGCGCAGGGCCTGCAGCATCCGCGCTCGATCTATGTTCTGCCCAATGGCGACATTCTGGTCGTCGAATCGAAGTCGCCCGACGTGCAGCCGATCCGCCGGCCGAAGGATATCGTCATGGGCGTGGTCGAATCCTGGGTGACCTCGGGCGGCCAGACCGGCGAGAGCAATCGCATCACGCTGCTGCGCGACCCGAACGGCGACGGCAAGCCGGGCACGCGTAGCGTCTTTCTCGATCACTTGAATTCGCCGTTCGGTGTGGCGTTGGTCGGTTCGGATCTTTACGTCGCCAATACCGACGGCATCGTCCGCTATCCCTACAACGAGGGCGATACAAAGATCACCGCGCCCGCCGTCACGCTCACTCCTCTCCCGGGTGGTCCGATCGATCATCACTGGACCAAGAGCCTGGTGGCAAGCCGCGACGGATCGCTGCTCTATGTCGGCGTCGGCTCGAACAGCAACATCACCGAGAACGGCATGGAGGCGGAAAAGAACCGCGCCGCCATCTGGGAAGTGGACCGTGCCTCGGGACGTTGGCGGATATTCGCCAGTGGGCTTCGCAACCCGAACGGCTTGAGCTTCGAACCGCAAAGCGGCGCGCTATGGACAGTCGTCAATGAGCGCGACGAGCTTGGCCCGGATCTGGTGCCCGATTACATGACGTCGGTAAAGGACGGCGGATTCTACGGATGGCCCTACAGTTATTTTGGTCAGCACCTCGATCCGCGGGTCGAGCCGCAGCGTCCGGATCTCGTCGCCAAAGCGATCGTTCCGGACTATGCGTTGAGCTCGCACGTCGCGCCGCTCGGGCTTGCGTTCGACACCGTCGACGGCCTGCCGGAAAAATACCGCGGCGGCGCGTTTGTCGGCGAGCATGGCAGCTGGGATCGGCCGGAGCTCAACGGCTATAAGGTCGTGTTCGTGCCGTTCAGCGATGGCCGTCCGAACGGCAAGGCCGAAGACGTGGTGACCGGGTTCTTGAACGCCAACGGCGAAGCGCGCGGCCGCCCGGTCGGCGTCGCCATCGATAAGACCGGCGCGCTACTGATCGCCGACGATGTCGGCAACACCGTGTGGCGTGTAACCGCGGCGCCCCAAACGGCTGCGGGACAATAGCGGGCGATCTATCGTTTCGCCCCGACCTTGACGGCTGCCGCCTCGTGCATCGCAGCGACCAGGGCATCGCGCCGCACTTTGCCGTTGGGGCCGCGCGGCACCAAGCGCAGAGGAAACAGGCGAACGGTACCGGCGATGCCGCGTCCGCGCATCAAGTTCTGCAAGGCGCCGGCATCGGCATCCTTGCAGTCCACGGTTCCAACCCAGAATTCAAATTCCGTGTTTTCAGACGACGCGTTCGCGCGATCGACCTTGATTGCCGCGGCGTCGGCCGCGTCCCATTCCAGACGCAGCAAATGCTCGACTTCGGCCGCCGGCGAGACTTCGCGCGGCGATAGCGCGGCGAGAGGCCCGGCTTCGGCGCTGCGGCCGAGAAGCAATATGGCCCCATCGGCGCTGATCCGGCCGTAGTCGCCGTGATCGACCCACGGGTCGGCCTGTTGTCCTGCCTCGCGTTTCGCCCGGCTCATCAGAATTCCCGCTTCGCCCGGAGCGCAACGACGGCCGTCGGGATGGAACACGCCCACTTCCACGCCGGGCACCACGTGTCCGACATAGCCGGGCTTCGACACCACTTCGCGCGCCGGGCCCTCCGAGATCATGCCGACTTCAGAGCTGCCGTAGCGATTGCGGACGTCCTTGCAAAGATAAAGCGCTGCAGCCTCGACCAGGGCTCGTGTCAATTGCGATCCCGCGACGATCACGGTGCGCAGGCTGGTGACATTGGCGCCGGTCTTGCGCGCCGCACGGGTCAAGGCGACGAGTTGCTCGGTGCCGGCAACGACAAAGTCGATGCCGAACAATTCGACCATGCGGATGGCCTGGAACGGCGTGGTGGCGAAATACAGCGTGCTGCGGCTGGCCAGCGCGCCGCAGGCCACCATAATTCCCCACAGCGATGTCAGCCCGGGCATCGGCAGGATGCGCTTGCAGCCGTAGATCGCGGTGCCGGGGAAGATGTTGCGGCCGATGCATTCGACGGTCGACGCCAGCATTTTGGGCTCGCCGGTGGTGCCCGATGTCAGGCTGTAGCGGCACACGGCATGGCCGTCGGAAAATGGCTCGGGCAGCGCGAGCCGCGGCGCGGTCGCGGGATTGAACCAGTCATCGGTGACGGTGAAGGCGCGGGCTGCGGAGAAATGCTGTTTCGCCGTCTCGTCGCCGATCAGCACCGAGACCGACAGGCACGACAGACCGCTATGCGACGGCTCGACTGAAACCGCCCGGATGCCGATCCGGTAGAGCGCGAGCGACAGCGTCAGGTGCCGGATCGGGTTGTCGATGCATACCGCCGCAACGTCGTCCGCTGTCAAGTTCTGCGCCGCCAATCTGCGGGCGCAGGCGTCGATGGCGGCGCCGAGCATGCCATAGGTGACGACGCGGTCCTCCATCACCACCGCCGGCACTTCAGGCTGGGAGCGCGCATTGTCGAGGATGTAGTCGAACCAGTCGTTCATCGAGCCGCCCCAATAATTCCACTAACAAACGCCGCGGAATTCAGCGAGAAACTTGGCATGTGTTGCGGCTATGCAATACCGCCGACGGCGATAACATGCCATGACCTTTGGGCTGAGGATTCCGAGGGAATGATGAAGTCGCTTTTGCTGCGCGGTGTGGCTGTTTCCGCACTGATGACCAGTTCGGCCTTCGCCGCCGATCTGGCGAAAGCACCAAGGCTGGCGAGCGCGCCGGTTCCGCCGGTCTATAACTGGACCGGATTTTACGGCGGCATCAATGCCGGCGCCGACTTCGCCCGATCCGGCGATCCCAGCACCTCGGCATCCTGTACGCCGCTGCCGGGATTTGGCTTCAGTCCGATCGCGTGTGCGGACGTGCCGTTCGTCAATGCCGCCGGCACCGGCGCGATCAGCCATAGCGGCTTCACCGGCGGCGGCCAATTCGGCTACAATTGGCAGAGCAATGCCGCGGTGTTGGGCGCGGAAGTCGATTTCAAATCGTTTTCCGCCAAGGCGTCCCGCACCGGCACCAGCACCAACCCAGCCACCGCAGACACCACTAGCGTGAGCAACAGTGTCGATGCGCATTGGCTGATGACCGTGCGCGGCCGCGCCGGATGGGCGGTCGACAATGTGCTCTATTATGCCACCGGCGGCCTCGCGGTTACCGATCTCGGCAGTTCGAACGCCATAGCCAATCCCGGCGGGGGAGGGTTTCCGCTCGCGGGCACGTGGGGAACATCATCGACCAAAGCCGGCTGGACCGCGGGCGCCGGCGTCGAATGGGGTGTCGCCCGCAATTGGACCGTTCGGGCCGAATACCTCTACGTTCATTTCGACACCGTCACCGCTAATGGCGTGGTGACGTCACCAGGGTTTGCCGGCTATGGCAGCGCCATCAGCACGTCCACGGACCTATCGGCTCATATCGCCCGCGCCGGGCTGAACTACCGCTTCTGACCGGCAACTTGCGGCCGTCTCGTCTATTGCACGACGATATTGGCCTGTTTGGCGATCCGCTCCGAGAGCGCCCGGTCGACATCGATTTGTTTGGTCAGATCGGCGGTCGACATGTCCGCCGGTTCGACGCCGATATTGTTGAATGTCTTCTGCACAGCGGGGTCCGCCAAAGCACGATGCACGTCGGCGGTGATCTTTTGCGTGATCTTATCGCTTACGCCGGCCGGTCCAAACAACGCCACCCAATTGGTGGCGTCGACATGGGGCACGCCGGCTTCCGCCAAAGTCGGCCAGGACGGGTCGAACTTTGCCCGGTTCCTGGTCATCACCGCGAGCACGCGGATCTTGCCGCTGTCGAGAAACGGCTGCGCCGAAGAAATCGAAACGATGCCGACCTGGACATCGCCGGCGGCGAGCGCGACCGCTGCCGGTCCGCCGCCTTTGTACGGCACGTGGATCAGTTTGATGCCGGCTTCGTTCTGAAACCATTCGCCGGCGAGATGATTCCAGGTGCCGACGCCGGGCGAAGCCCAGGCGATGGTGCCCGGCTTGTCCTTGGCGGCGTCGACCACATCCTTGACGGTCTTGAACGGCGAGGCGCCGCTGACCACCAGGATGATCGGATTGAAAGTCGCCATCACGATCGGCGTCAAATCTTTTTTCGGATCGTAGGCGATGTTGGGATTGATGACCGGCGCCAAGGCAATTTCGCCATTGGTTGCCGAGAGCAAGGTGTAGCCGTCCGGCGCCGAGCGGCTCACATAGGTCGTGGCGATGGTGCCGCCGCCGCCGGGCTTGTTCTCGACGATCGGCGACTGGCCCCAGATCGGCGTGAGGCCTTGACCGACGATGCGCGCGGCGGTGTCGGTAATGCCGCCGGGGGAGGCGGTCACAATAATCCGAACCGGCTGCGCGGGAAAATCCTGCGCCTGCGCAAGGGAGGCGGAAGGAGCCAGCAGAGCCAGTTGCGCGGAGAACAGAGCCCTAAACAATGCGAGCATTTTCATTTTGGCGAGACGCTCCTTGTATCTTCGCCGTAAAGGAAAAAGACACGACGGCGATGGCTTTTCCAGGTTGGTCAGCGAAGCAAGAGCCGCGCCAGTTCGAACCCTCGCACTTTGTTTGCGCGCTCGCGAAGCTTATTTATTTCCAGACTGCCGGGCACGGACGATTGTTAAGAATCGTTGCGCGACCGGTGTAAGCATCGCGCCGCGCCGTTGCCGAATGCAAATTTCACGGACGAAGTTGGATTTCTGCAACGCGACGCAAGCGATATGCCCGGCGTCGCGCTCCGGCTTCACCAGCTTTTCCGAAGCGATCGAAACAAAATCGCCGCGCATGACGAGCGACTTCAATGCGGTTATCGAGTTGGTGGTTACGCAGTTTGCCGGCCAAGGTTCGTTTTCGGCGGCGAACAGCGCTTCGATCTGACGCCAGATCGTCGATTGCGGATTTGGCATGACCCATTGCACGTCCCGCAAATCCGCGAGCAGCACGGACTTGCTTCGCGCCAGGCGGTGCTTGCGCCGCATGATGATTTTGAAGCCGTCTTTCAGCAAAACTTCACGCTCGATGTCGGGCGGATCGGTCGTCGGCCCGGTCGCGCCGATCATGAAATCAAGCTTGCCGAACCGAAGAGCTTCGATCAATTCATCGTCCGGCCTCTCATCGATGCGAATCGCGATGTTCGGCGTCGTCTTCTTCAGTTGAGAGATCGCGTCCGGAACAATGTCGACGCACGCGACCGGCGATGTTCCGATGACGAGGGAACCTTCCATGCCGCGCTTCTTGAGCTCTACTTCCTCGGCGGCGCGCGCCAACACCGAATGCAAGGCGGCGGCATGACTTGTCAGCAGCCGGCCGAAATCGGTCAGTTCGGCGCCGCGCCGATTGCGTGAGAGAACTTTGACGCCGATCGCGCTCTCGAGGAGCGCCATGCTGTTGGACAGCGCGGGCTGGGAAACGCCGCGCGCTGCGGCGGCGTGCGTATACGTTCCATGTTCGGCGATGGCCAGCAAGTCGATCAGCCTTTTGGGGTCCAATTGGCGCATACGAGATATAATCCTCGATTATGGCTAGCTGAATTTTGCGAATTTGACATTATGGCTGAGCCGGCTTCAACTCAATCGGCATAATCGAACCCGTGGTCGATGGCGTTCGAAGAAAAAATCAGGAGGGGCGCCGTGAACGTTCATCTCGTCGGCAGCATCGGTCTCGACACCGTCGAAGATGTCTTTCGCACCGTCGGTAAAACCCTCGGCCCACATCTCAAACGCATCCCGGACGGCGAGGTCGGCGGCCGCAAGCTTTGGATCAGCTGGCAATATCCGCTGTTGCGCGCCAGCACGTTTTTGCGTCCGGATCCCTCCGGCAAGGTCCGTCCGACCAATCGTTTTTCTCTGCTGACGCTCGCCGAAGGCGTCGCACCCGGCGACGTCCGTTTCGGCGAACTCGGCTATGCCCGCGAGGCGCGCGCTTCCTATCTCGATTTCGATGCGGCGCGCGACAACGGCGAACTGCCGCAAGACATTCGTTTTCAGGTTTGCCTGCCGACACCGTTCGCGGTCGTCGGCTCGGTGGTCATGCCCGAGGCGCTGGCCACCGTCGAAGCGGCTTACGAGAAGGCGATGATTGCCGAAGTGGCGTCGCTGTGCCGGCACATCCCGCACCGCGATCTCTGCATTCAATGGGATCTCTGCAACGAGATGGTCGCCTGGGACGGTCAGGAAACCGACGCGGTGCCCTACGGCGACGAACCGCACGATAAAATCATCGCACGCATGCAACGGCTCTGCGCCGCCATTCCCGATGATGTCGAACTGGGCCTGCATCTGTGCTACGGCGATTTCGCCGGCAAGCATTTCGTCGAGCCGAAGGACGCGGCGCCGATGGTCGATTTCGCCAACATGCTGTCGCGATCGATCCGGCATAAGCTCGCTTACATTCACATGCCGGTGCCGATCGACCGCAGCGACGACGCCTTTCACCAGCCGTTTCGCGACCTTCGTCTGGCCGAGGGCACCGCGCTGTTTCTCGGCGTCGTTCATGCCAAGGACGGCGCCGAAGGCACCAAGGCCCGGATTGCGGCGGCGCAGCGCTATGCGCCGCCGTTCGGCATCGCCACCGAATGCGGCATGGCGCGGGCGCGATCGGAAGAAACGGTGCGCACGCTTTTGAATATCCACGCTGCGTGCTGCGGCTGACGCGCTGAATTTTCGCCGAGCCGATGCAAAGCCAAACATCGAATCCCCCGGAGGAATAGATGTCCCGCGAGGTCTATCTCGTCGGCAGCGTGCCGATGACCAGCGCCACGGAAGTGTTCGAGACAGTGAGCGCGGCGCTCGGCACCCGCCTTAAACGCCTGCCTGATGGAGAAACCGGCGAACGCGGCGACTGGATCAGCTGGCTCGAGCCGATTTTCTCGGAGCACCCGCTGTTCCGGAAATCCGGCGAATTCTTTCGTGTGCACGCCACCGGCACCGGTCGCGAGCGCTATGCGCTCAAAGCCGGAGTCGACGTGCGAGACGTGCGCTTCGACAATCTGTTCTACGCCGATATCGCCGCACAGTCCTATGCGGCGTTCAAGCGACTCAAGGATGCCGGAAAGATTCCCGCCGGAACGAAATTCCAGGTCGATCTGGTGCCGGCACATTCGGTGATTTGGCTGTTCCTGGTCGACCCCCTGCATGCGGCAATCGATCCGATCTACAATGACGCGCTCAAGCGTGAAATCGACAAGATCGCCTCGGCCATCCCGCACGATGAATTGGCGATCCAGTTCGACGTCGCCTCCGCGGTGTTTGCGCGCCTGGAGCGCAACGAACCGTCGAGCTACGGCCGCACCAAGGCGGAGATGCAGGAGAAGTTCTGTGCCATCCTGGTCGATCTCGGCAACCGTGTGCCGGGCGATATCGATCTGCTCTATCATCTTTGTTACGGCGATTCCGGGCACAAGCACGTGGTCGAGCCGACCGACATGAACGACATGGTCGACTTCGCCAATCGCGTTTCGCAACAGCTGAAGCGGCCGGTGCAGCTCATTCACATGCCGGTGCCGCGCGACCGCGTGGACGATGCCTATTTCCAGCCGCTGAAGCGGCTCGGCTTGCGGCCCGAAACCGAACTATGTCTCGGCCTGGTCCACCATACCGACGGTGTTGCCGGCACGACGCGGCGCCTGCAAACCGCCAGGCGTTACGTCTCGGAATTCTCGATCGCGACCGAATGCGGCTTCGGCCGGCGCGATCCGGCGACAATTCCGGAACTGCTTCGTATCCATGCTATCGTTGCCGACAGCGCCTGATGCAAACGGCCAACCGAAAAAATCGCGAGGGGGGATGACTGCGATGCGGATGTTTAATCTCGGCGTGCTGGGGGCATGCGCGGTCATGCTCGCCGGTATTGGCGCAACGCGAGCTGAACCGATCAAGATCAGGCTGGCCTATGTAGTGCCGGTGTCGAACTGGGCGCCGCTCCTAGCCGAGAAGAAGGATCTCGCCAAACATTGGGGCACGTCTTACGATTTCGAGGCCGTGCGCTATCAAGGCACGCCGCCGATGATCACGGCGATGGCGGTCAACGAACTGGAAATCGGCAATCTCGCCTATTCGACGCTCGGGCTCGCCATCCAGAATGCCGGCCTCGACGATCTCAAAGTCGTCGCCGACGAGTTTCAGGACGGCGCGCCGGGCTATTATTCCGACGAGTTCTTCGTGCGCAAGGACGGCGGCATCGCCAAGATCGAGGATCTGAAGGGAAAGGTCATTGCCACCAATGCCACCGGCAGCGGCATCGATATCGCGATGAAAGCGATGCTGCACAAGCACGGACTCGACGACAAACGCGACTACACCACGCTCGAGGCGCCGTTCCCCGCCATGGCGCCGATGCTGGCGGAGAAGAAAGTCGATCTGGTGCCGGGCGTGTTGCCGTTCTCGCTCAATCCGGCGCTGCGCGACGCAAGCAACGTGCTGTTCACGCAGCGCGAAGGCGTTGGCCGCACCCAAATGATCATCTGGGCCGTGCGCCAGTCGTTCCTCGCCAAGAATCGCGCCGCCATGGTCGATTTCATGGAAGATGCCCTGCGGATCGAGCGCTGGTATCTCGATCCGAACAACCATTCCGAGGCCGTCGCCATCGGCGCCCGACTACTCAAAGTTCCGCCGGAGCGCCTCGACTGGCTGTTCACTAAACAAGATTATTATCGCGATCCCAACGGCAAGCCAGATCTCGACGCTCTGAAGAAAAACGTCGAGATGACCAAGGAGCTCGGTTTCTTCAGCGGCTCGATCGATATCGGTCAGCACGCCGATCTGAGTCTCGTCGAAGAGGCCGCGAAACGGCTGAATTAGCCATCGGCAGCAAGCGTTAATCGAGTTGGATGCGAAACGTCCTGGGCACTCCTCGCGGCGACGACGCGGCCGTCCCGCCTATTTCAAAGGCACCATCGCGGTGACGTCGATTTCGACCAGCATGCCGGGCCAGGCAAGCTGGCTTACCGTCAGGAGAGTATGCGCGGGCATCGGCATCGTCCCGAACGCCTCTTGCCGGCACTTTCCGAAGTCGGCTTGGTATCTAACGTCGGTCAGATAAGACACCATCTTCACCGCGTCGCCGAGCGTAGCGCCGTTCTTTTCCAGCGCCCGCTTGATCTTGTCGAAGGCATATTTGCACTGGCCGGTGAAGTCACCCTTGTAGAGGATGTCGCCGCCCTTGCCGTTTTCATCCTCGGCACCGACGCCGGCGAGAAAGATCGTCTTGCCGGGTCCGGTGACCGTTACGGCTTCGGAGAAACGCCCTTTGGTCCAGTCGCTGTAATTGTAGTTCTTCTTCTCGAAGGTCTGAGCCGGCGCGACCGTCGGCAGGACGACAAACGAAAGCAACATAACGGCAACGGCGGCGAAACTATTCCGCATCTAAGATCCCCCTGACTGAGCTACAGCGCTGCCGCCACCTTCGCGACGTCACCCGGAGCGGCCGCGCCAGTCTCGACATTAGCGTGCCGGTACGTCTATCGGAAGCCTGCCGCATCCGCATTGACCGTGCCGTCCACAACCGGCACCATCTGACGTCTAAAAAAATGCCAAATACAGGGGGGAAACAATGCAACGAATTCTGGCACTGCTCGCGGCCGGTGTCTGCGCCTTCGTGCTGGCCGATCGGCCGGTCGTCGCGGCGACCGCCGATATGGCGCTGACGCGTCTCGATTGCGGCACGCCGCAGGCGCCGCTGCCGGTCAATCAGCGGTTTTCGGATACTTATTCCTACGGCGATCTGAAATTGCAGTTCGTCTATAGCTGCTATCTGGTCAAGCATGGCGACGAATACCTGCTGTGGGATACCGGTCATTCCATGACCGCGCCGAATGTCGCGCCGAAGGTGAGTCTGGTCGATCAACTGGCCAAGCTCGATCTCAAACCCGAACAGATCAAATATGTCGGCATCAGCCATTATCATGCCGATCACACCGGTCAGGTCGGCTCGTTTCCTCAGGCGACGCTGCTGATCGGCAAGGGCGATTGGGATGCGATCACCAGCCCGAAGCCGGCCGAGGGAGTGAACGCCGCGCCGTTTGCGAACTGGAGCAAAGGCGAGGGCAAGGTCGAGCCGGTGGCGCTCGACAAGGACGTGTTCGGCGACGGCAGCGTGCTGATGCTGTACACACCCGGCCACACGCCGGGGCATCACAGCCTGTTGGTCAAGCTGCAATCCGGCAATTACATCATCACCGGCGATGCCGCGCATTTTCGCGAGAACTGGGACAGCGACGGCGTGCCGGCATTCAACTATGATCGCGCCCAGACGGTCGCGTCGCTCGAACGGCTAAAGAAAATCGCGACGAACTTCAAGGCAACAGTGATCATCCAGCACGACGCGCGCGACGTCGACAAATTGCCGGCCTTTCCGGCGGCGGCGAAGTAGTCAAAGCAGCCCGGACCCGTTGGCTCATCCGGGCTACTTGCCGTCGATGCGCTATTCCGCGCTGCGTCGATGATTGGCGTTAGGCCATGCCACGGGTACACGCCGCGGTTTCGATGGTGGCTTCAACGATATCAACCCGGTTTTTATGAACCCGCAATCGGCGCAGTAGAATTTCTGGACTGCAAGTTCACGGTCGGTCGGATGAGAATCGATGGTGGCCCACATCGTCGGCCTCTGGCATTTTAGACATTTGTCGAACCAGGGCAGCCTAAAGGACATCGTGACGCTCCTTTCGCGCTGGGCGAACAGAGGACACTTGAAAGGGTGCCGTCAGTTATCGGGGGGATGGTCGTCTGCGGTAGCACATATCAATACAATCAGCTTAAAATAGTTCCATCCTGCGTTGTGCGATTGTCGACGCATGGCGGCCCGCCTTGGCTGGCCCTGCCGAACGCCGCAGACCGGTCGAAGACGAAGCCAGGGCTTTTCCGAAAAGGCGTGGACTTTATCGCCGTTAAACGGCAAATGTCGGCGGGGAACCGACGTGGAAGCTGGGACGCTAGCCGACAGGGCCGAAAAGGCGCTCGATCTATTTATTGACGCGCTCACCGACGTGGCGCGGCGAGACCACGCCGCTATTCTGGCATTGGCTGTTTACCTCGCGATCTGGACTCTCTACGGCGTCATCGCCAAAGGCAACCAAGACCTTCATCCTGATATGACGGAGCTGGTCGCGTGGTCGCGCGACCTCGCGCTTGGCTACCCCAAGCATCCGCCGTTTGCCGCGGACGTGGTGCGAGGCTGGTTCGCGTTATTTCCAATCAATGACTGGAGCTATTACCTGCTCGCCATTTTGACCTCGACAATCACCCTGTGGGTGGGCTGGCGACAATTCGCGGATTACCTCGATCCTACAAAATGCGTCGTCGCGCTGGCGCTGCTCATGTTTATTCCGTTCTTCAATTTTCATGCCTTGAAGTTCAACGTCAACACGGTGCTGATGCCGTTATGGGCCTTGTCGACGTATTGGTTTTTGCGGTCTTACAGGACGTGTAGCCCGACCTACGCGGCGCTTGCCGGCATATGCGGCGCATTATGCATGCTCAGCAAATACTGGTCGATCTTCCTGCTGGGCGGTCTTGCAATCGCGGCGCTCGTAAACCACCGGCGCGTGATCTACTTTCGCACTCCCGCGCCCTGGATCACCCTGGCAACCGGCCTCGCCGTCGTCAGTCCTCACCTCGGCTGGCTTCAGAAGCACCATTTCTCCCCGATGCAGTATGCCATGGCGGTGCACGGCGGCCATTCGGTGGCCGAGGCAGTTCAAGCGGATATTCATTATCTCATCGACGCGGCCGCCTACGTGATCGTGCCGGTGCTGCTGGTGATGCTGGCGCTGCGCGTAAAGCGGCAATCCGTGGGCGAGATGCTATGGCCGTCCGACCCCGACCTGCAATTGGTCGCGGTGGCATTTTGGGCGACGCTGCTGTTGCCGACCTTGGCGGCGTTATTCTGGGGGGTCGAAATTCACGCCATTTGGTCGATGTCGATGTGGACCTTATTGCCGGTGCTTCTGCTTTCGCCGTTGTCCGCGGACATCGCTCGCCCTCCGGTTCGCTTGATTGTCGGTACCGCTATCGCATTTCCGCTGGCGATGCTCGCGCTTGCGCCGGCCATTGCAGCGACTTTCCAAGTCATCGGCATCGGGCCCGAGCAGGCGCATGGCCGGATGCTGGCCACACAAGTCGAGGCCGCTTGGCAACAAGCAACGCCACGCCCGCTCCGCTACGTCGGCGGCGACATGGCCAACAGCGTGTTGACTTATGCAAGCAGCCGCCCGGAGCCGTTGCCCGACAGTTCGCGATACCAATCCGCGCGCATCGCGAACTCGGGCGTCGCAATGACCTGTTTTGCGGAAGATGCGGCCTGCCTGGCGACGGCGAACGAAATTGCGGCGCGCAACCCCGCGAGCCGTATCGTCGAGACCGAGTTGACACGCCGTTATCACGGCATTGCCGGGCCGACGCAGCGTTACTCGATATTCATCGTGCCGCCGATGTAACAGGCCGTGGCAATTGCGACACCGCCAGGCACCCCGAACGCGCGGCGACGCTTGCTTGGGGTTATGAGCGGCCGTCGCCGGGCAAGCCCGGTAGCATCCGCTCTATTACCGGCCACGTAATTGAGCGAAGTCGCTGCCCGACTATTCGCCCATCCGCTCATCCCCGCGAAAGCGGGGATCCAGTCGGCCCGGACGGCGGTGCTCCAGCTGGATTGCTACGTTTGCAGGGACGACCGGAGATCTAGGCCGATGCGAGCGATCAGGCTTTAAAATATGTGGGAAGGGCGATGGCGCGGGCGTTGCGTGACCGGGCATTTTATGCGATTTCCGCGCCGATTTGCGCCGCCTGCCAGTCCATTGTAAGGCGAGGCGCCATTCCTTACCGGCCGGCTTTGATTCCGGCCCTCCAATAGACCGGGGACTTCCATGAATACCTTGTGGCTTATCGTAATTTGCGGCGTGCTGGCTATCGTTTACGCCATCTGGGCCACGCGCTCGGTGCTGGCGTCCGATGCCGGCTCCGAAAAGATGCAGGAGATCGCAGCCGCAATCCGCGAGGGCGCGCAGGCTTATCTCAAACGGCAATACACCACGATCGCCGGCGTCGGCATCGTGATCTTCCTGATCGTCGGCTATTTCCTCGGCTGGCTGGTCGCCATCGGTTTCGCGGTCGGCGCCATCCTGTCGGGTGCCACCGGCTTTATCGGCATGAATGTCTCGGTACGTGCCAATGTGCGCACCGCGCAGGCCGCCACCAAGTCGCTCGCCGACGGGCTCGAGATCGCGTTTCGCGCCGGCGCCATCACCGGGCTTCTGGTCGCGGGCTTGGCGCTACTCGGCGTCACGCTCTATTTCGGTTTTCTCACCGGCACCCTGCATCTGGCGCCGAACGATCGTGAAGTGGTCGACGCCATGGTGGCACTCGGCTTCGGCGCTTCGCTGATTTCGATCTTTGCCCGGCTCGGCGGCGGCATCTTCACCAAGGGCGCCGACGTCGGCGGCGATCTGGTCGGCAAGGTCGAGGCCGGCATTCCGGAAGACGATCCGCGCAACCCCGCCACCATCGCCGACAATGTCGGCGACAATGTCGGCGACTGCGCCGGCATGGCGGCCGACTTGTTCGAGACCTATGCGGTGACCACGGTGGCGACCATGATTCTCGCCGCCATCTTCTTCGGCGGCGCCAGCCCCGAGATGCTGATGAAGATGATGACCTTGCCGCTCGCCATCGGCGGCGTCTGCATCATCGCCTCGATCGTCGGCACCTTCTTCGTCAAGCTCGGCGCCAGCCAGTCGATCATGGGCGCGCTCTATAAGGGCATGATCGCGACCGCGATCTTGTCGCTGATCGGCATTGCCGGCGTGGTTTACGAGCTGATCGGCTTCGGTGCGCTTCCGGGCGTCGCCTATACCGGCCAGACGCTGTTCATCTGCGGCATCGTCGGGCTTGCCGTCACCGGGCTGCTGATCGTGATCACCGAGTATTACACCGGCACCAATTATCGGCCGGTGCACTCGATCGCGCTGGCGTCGGTGACCGGTCACGGCACCAATGTCATCCAGGGCCTCGCGGTGTCGCTCGAAGTCGACCGCGCTGCCGGCGCTGGTGATCATCGCCGGCATCCTGACCAGCTATAATCTCGCCGGCCTGTTCGGCATCGCGATTGCGGTGACGACTATGCTGGCACTGGCCGGCATCGTGGTTGCGCTCGATGCTTTCGGCCCGGTCACCGACAATGCCGGCGGTATTGCGGAAATGGCCGGCCTGCCGAAGGAAGTGCGCAAATCGACCGACGCGCTCGACGCCGTCGGCAACACCACCAAGGCGGTCACCAAGGGCTATGCGATCGGATCGGCCGGTCTCGGCGCGCTGGTGCTGTTCGCCGCCTATAACCAGGATCTGAAGTACTTCGTCGCCGGCGCCGCGCAGCACCCTTATTTCCAGGGCGTGGCGCCGGACTTCTCGCTCAATAACCCTTATGTGGTCTGCGGCCTGCTGTTCGGCGGCATGCTGCCGTATCTGTTCGGCGCCATGGGCATGACCGCGGTCGGCCGTGCCGCCTCGTCGATCGTCGAGGAAGTGCGGCGTCAATTCCGCGAGCGGCCGGGCATCATGCAGGGTCGCGACAAGCCGGACTATGGCCGCGCCGTCGACATTCTGACCAAGGCGGCGATCAAGGAAATGATCATCCCGTCGCTCTTGCCGGTGCTGTCGCCGATCGTCGCCTATTTCGTCATCTATTATCGTCGCCGGCGGCGGTGCCGCGGGCAAATCGGCGGCGTTCTCGGCACTCGGCGCGATGCTGCTGGGCGTGATCGTCACCGGCCTGTTCGTTGCCATCTCGATGACGTCGGGCGGCGGCGCCTGGGACAATGCCAAGAAATATATCGAGGACGGCCATTACGGCGGCAAAGGCTCCGACGCCCACAAGGCGGCGGTGACCGGCGATACCGTCGGCGATCCGTATAAGGACACCGCGGGCCCGGCCGTGAACCCGATGATCAAGATCACCAATATCGTGGCGCTGCTGTTGCTCGCGATCCTGGCGCACTAAACCGCTCTCGCCGTGCCCGCGACAAGCGGGCATGGCGGAGGGGGGCGAGGTGAGGCGTTAGGTGCCTCTGCCTTGGAGATTGTGCAGGATCGTCGTGATGATCGAGAGATCGTTGCCGGCGGTCGGCGTGGTGCGGCTGACGAAATCGAACGCCTTGCCGTCTTTCATGCCGTATTCGGCGAGCCGTTGCACTTTGCGGTCTTTGTCGAAATATACGGCGATCACGCGCTGATCGCTCACCTTGGTGTTGAGGAAGGCGACCGGGCGGTCGGCCTTCTGGGAAATGTAATAGAACGCTTCGCCGCTGACGGTAGCCACTGTCGAAGGAGTGCCGAGCACCAGCAAGACTTGTTCTTGCGAGGCGCCGAGCGGAATTTGCTCGAGCGCGCCGTCGGGCAGCACATAGCCGCGCTGGAAGGTTTCACCGCCGCAACCGGCAAGCAAAAGCGCGAGCGCGACCGTCGCGGCGCGCGCCGTAACCGCAGGCCGGCATGTCGACCGGCTTCCGCTATCCGCAAACTTGCCCCGCATCCTCGTCCCTAACTTGCCACCCAGCGTAACACGCAAACTTGCCTCCCGGCGCCGCGTGCCGTACCCCCAAAAGCTATCGATTGGCAATCCACCGGCAATCGGTAAGCTTAGTAACGCCGCGCCGGCGGATCGTCGCGACCCGGATTAACCTTATGATCTTGTGGCGTTTTCGACCCCGTTCTGAAGATCGCAGCATCCGCGAGCTCTATGGCGCCATCGTGGCGCAGGCCCGCTTGCCGGTGTTTTACAAAAGCTACGGGGTGCCTGACACGGTCGAGGGCCGGTTCGACCTGATCGTCCTTCACATCGTGCTGGTGCTGGCCGGGCTTGGCGGGAATGCGGATTCCGAGCGCGGTATCGGGCAAAAATTGTTCGACGTGTTCTGCCGCGATCTCGACGGCAATCTGCGGGAGATGGGGGTCGGCGATCTCGCGGTGCCGAAACGCATGCGGAAGTTCGGCGAAGCCTTTTATGGCCGTCAGGCCGCCTATCTCGCCGCCTTTGCCGCATCGGATGATCGCGAACTTGAGAAAGCGCTGGCGCGCAATATCTTTCCAGAAGCGGATACCGGTCGCGCAACGCCGCTGGCGCGCTACGCCCGCGCCGTATTGCGGCAATTCGGCGTTCAGGATGCCGATGCGTTATTGCGCGGCGAGATTGTCTTTCCGGAGCCTGAGGCCATCGCATATGGGTAAGCACAAATCATTTGATCAAGCCGACCAAAAGCCCGCCGAAACATCGAGCTTCGCCGCGGTGTGGAGCTTTCCGGTGACGATCGAGGACGTGCCCGAAAGCGGGCCGGCATGTCGATCTGGTGGCCGACGCCGCCACGCGCGCGGCGGTGGCGCAGGTCGCCGGGTTGCGCGATCTGCCCCGCCTCGAAGCCAGTTTCGACGTGACCCGGCGGGGCGCCGATGGACTGCGCGTCACCGGCCTGGTTTCGGCGACCGTCGGCCAGGAATGCGTGGTCACGCTGGAGCCGCTGACCAATGAGGTCGCTGAAAAGGTCGATCTGACCTTCGAGCCGCGGCGCGTTCCGCTGCGGGAGGAGGGTGAATCGGAGCCCCGCGAACCGAAATGGGACGATCCGGAGCCGCTGGTCGACGGGACCGTCGATCTCGCGTCGCTCGCGACCGAGTTCCTGATCCTCGGCCTCGACCCCTATCCGCGCAAACCCGGCGCGGTTTTCGAGCCGCCGGCCCCTGCCGAGCCCGAGGATAGTCCGTTCGCGGCCCTCGCCAAACTCACCAAGAGCTAGGCCGCAAGGGGCTAGTGCGACCGATATGAAATTCCTATAGTCTCCCGGCAGGCGAGCGAAGCCGGTTCAACTCCAAAAACATACTAGGATCAAATGTTTGCCGGGGCCTCTTCGAATTCCGAGTTTCGCATGATAGGCTGCGGCATTCAGTTGCGAACATCGGGACCGGGATACGACATGGCCGCTGAACCACTTTGTCCCCAAGCCTGGAACGGCTATTCTTGCACCCGATGGCGTTATCCCATCTTACGGACCTAGGACCGCAAGGTCACACAATGTCAGACAAGGTCCGCATTGCACTCGATGCGATGGGAGGAGACAACGGCCCCGCCGTCGTTGTTGCCGGCGCCGAGCTGTCGCTTTTGCGCCATCCCAACAGCGAATTCCTGTTGTTCGGCAATTCCGCAGTGGTCGGGCCGCTCATCGACGCCCGTCCGAAACTCAAAGCGGTGTCGCGGCTGGTTCACGCCGACGTCGTGGTGCGGATGGAGGACAAGCCGAGCCAGGCGCTGCGCTATGGCCGCTGGAAATCCTCGATGTGGCTCGCCATCGATGCGGTCAAGAAGGGCGAGGCCGACATGGTGGTGTCGGCCGGCAATACCGGCGCGCTGATGGCGATGTCGAAATTCAATCTCAAGACCTTGCCGGGGATCGACCGGCCGGCGATTGCGGCGCTTTGGCCGACGCTGCGCGGCGAGTCGATCGTGCTCGACGTCGGCGCGTCGATCGGGGCCGATGCCGAGCACCTGGTCGATCTCGCGGTGATGGGCGCCGCCACCGCGCGGATCCTGTTCGGCCTCGACCGGCCGAGCGTCGGCTTGCTCAATATCGGCGTTGAGGAAGCCAAGGGCCTCGAGGAAGTTCGCGAAGCCGGCCGCCTGCTGCGCGAGGAAAACTTGTTCGATTTCGACTATCGCGGTTTTGTCGAGGGCGACGATATCGGCCGCGGCAAAGTCGACGTCGTCGTCACCGAAGGTTTTGCCGGCAATATCGCGCTCAAGACCGCAGAGGGCACGGCGCGCCAGATCGGCGAATATCTCAGAGGCGCGATGTCGCGATCGCTGAGCGCCCGGATCGGGTATTTGTTCGCCCGCTCGGCGTTCCGGCAATTGCGCGAAAAGATGGATCCGCGCCGTGCCAATGGCGGGGTATTTCTTGGGCTCAACGGCATTGTCATCAAAAGCCACGGCGGCACCGATGCCGAAGGTTTTGCCGCCGCGATCGAACTCGGTTACGGCGTGGTAGAAGACCAATTGCTGGCCAAGATCGGGGCCGCGCTCAGCCGCCCGAAGGTCCCGCGTCAAGGCGCTGTGAGCGAGACCGTGGCGGCCCCCGCGGTTGCCGGCCCGGCGATCGGAAACCAGGTTGTCGGCGGAGCGGCTTCGTGACGATGCGTTCGGTTATTCTCGGCTGCGGCAGTTATCTGCCGAGCCAGGTCCTCACCAATGAAGACCTCGCCCGCAAGGTCGATACCACCGACGAGTGGATCGTTCAGCGCACCGGCATCCATGAGCGCCGCATCGCCGCGGCCGGCGAATTCACCTCGCATATGGCGGTGCGCGCGGCGCAAGCCGCGCTGGCGCACGCCCATGTCGATGCGCAGTCGATCGATCTCATCGTGCTGGCGACGTCGACGCCGGACAATACGTTTCCGGCGAGCGCCGTGTCGGTGCAGGCCGAGCTCGGCATCACCCGCGGCGCTGCGTTCGATCTGCAAGCGGTCTGCTCGGGGTTCGTCTATGCGCTGTCGACCGCCGACGCGCTGCTTCGCACCGGCGCTTTTTCACGGGCACTGGTGATCGGCTCGGAGACTTTCTCGCGCATCCTGGACTGGACCGATCGCGGCACCTGCGTGTTGTTCGGCGACGGCGCCGGCGCCATCGTGCTCGATGCCCAGGAACAGCCGGGCACCCGCGAGGATCGCGGTGTTCTCACCGTGCGGCTGCGCTCCGACGGCCGGCACAAGTCGAAGCTCTATGTCGATGGCGGCCCGTCATCGACCGGCACCGTCGGCCATTTGCGCATGGAGGGGCGGGAAGTGTTCCGCCACGCGGTGGCGATGATCACCGACGTGGTCGAGGATGCCTTCAAGATCACCGGCTATACCGCGGCCGACATCGACTGGTTCATCCCGCATCAGGCCAATAAGCGGATTATCGACGGTTCTGCCCACAAACTCGGCATTCCGCCAGGCAAAATCGTCACCACCGTCGACCGCCACGGCAATACCTCCGCGGCCTCGATTCCGCTGGCGCTGGCGGATGCGGTTGCGGACCGGCGCATTAAACGCGGCGATCTCCTGTTATTTGAGGCCATGGGCGGGGGCTTCACCTGGGGGGCCGCTTTGGTACGCTGGTAAGGTCGGCTGCTGCGGCTCGCAAAGCCCGTTGACCGTTCCGCTGCGGGCGAGCTAATATTCTTGATAATTCAGCACGATATCAAGATCGACGATTGATCGATCGCCGTGCTCGGGGCTGGCGATGGCGGGAAAGACGGTCACACGTGCCGATTTGTGTGAGGCGGTCTATCAAAAAGTTGGACTGTCTCGCACTGAATCCGCGACACTCGTAGAACTTGTATTGAAGGAAATCACCGACTGCCTCGAACGCGGGGTAACGGTGAAATTGTCCTCGTTCGGTTCGTTCGTGGTGCGCAAGAAGGGCCAGCGGATCGGCCGCAATCCCAAGACCGGCAAAGAGGTCCCGATCTCGCCTCGCCGGGTCATGGTGTTCAAGCCGTCCGCCATCCTTAAGCAGCGGATCAATGGCGAAAGTAACGGCAGCGGAGCGTCTTCGGACTGACGCCGCTTGCCGCCGAAAGTCGATCTGGCATAGTAGGTTATCGCCGGTTTCGGTTGCGTCACTTTCAGTCAGGCCTGCAAACCCAAGCGCGGGGACCGTCCATTGGAAAAGGCGCCGGACGCATTTCGCACGATCAGCGAAGTCGCTGACGAGATCGACGTGCCGCAGCATGTGCTGCGCTTCTGGGAAAGCCGCTTCCAGCAGATCAAGCCGATGAAGCGCGGCGGCGGCCGGCGGTATTATCGCCCGGACGATGTCGATCTGTTGCGCGGCGTGCGCCATCTGCTTTACGGCGAGGGCTATACCATTCGCGGCGTCCAGCGGATCCTGAAAGAGGAGGGTGCCGCATTCGTCCAGGACGTCTGGCGCGCCGGTGCCGAGCCGCCACCGCCGCCCCTTGAGGAAGACATCGCGGCCGAAGAAACCGCCGACGCGACCGCGACGCGGCCGGAGCCGAACCTGTTTGCCGTGGTGCCGCCGCGGGCGCCGGTCGCGTCTCCTGCGGAAGATCGTCGCGAACCGGTGGTGGAGTTGCCGCCGGTCCCCGCGCCGGCAACGGGGCAATCCATCGAAGATCGACGCAAGCTGCAAACGGCTCTGGACGAACTCATTGCCTGCCGCGCGATTATCGAAAACGCGCTGCGGCAAGAGGGCTAGCGATCAGAGACCCTGCTCGATCGCGCTACGCAGCAGTTCGCGATACGGATAGCCGCTATAGGGAACGATCGGTGTCTCGGCGGCGACCAGATTTTCGAGCATCGCCAAAAACTCGGCCGGATCGCGGTAGAGAGAAACATCGCTGTCGCGCAACTCGGCGAATTCCGGGATCGCGGTGCAGATGACGCGGCTGCCGGCGAGGCGGCCTTCGACCACGCAGCGGCCAAAACCCTCCCGCAGCGCATGCACCCATACGATGTCGTGCTTCTTATATTCCATGGCGACTTCGGCATCGGAAAGTTGGCCGCACAGCCGTAACTGGCCGGAATCGAGGTACGCGGGAAATCCCGCCAGCCGCGATGCATCGGTCGCCTTGTGCAGGCCGAACACCGACACGCGATAGCCGCGCTCCAGGAGCTTCGGCAAATAATCGGCGGCAACGGTTTCGAGATCCTTGTTGGCGGTCGAACCGGTGCAGAGCAGCAGCGAGTTTTTCGGCTCGCGCTGCGGCGCCGCGGCGCCGAGCAAGCGCTCGAACGCATAAAAGGTGTTCGGCAGGATCGTGATTGGGCCCGCGCCGAACAGGCCGCTTTCGCGTATGCGTGCGCGCGACAGGCTCGAAATGGTGAAAACCGGATGATTGAGCCATTTGATCGCGCGATAGCAGACAAGATAATAGGCCTTCGACGGCGACAGGCCGCGATTGAGCTGTTCGAGGTCGTGAACGACGATCCGGCCGCGCCGGGTGAAGAGATCGATAATGGCGACCGAATTGTACGGATAAAGCGTGAGGTCGGCGCGCCGGATCAATCCGAGCAACGGCAGCAAGGTCTGTTCGACGATAACCGTAATGACGTAAAACAAGCTGCGCGGCAGCTTGCGGCAAATCCGCGGCGCACGCACTACGCTGACGCGAAATCCTTCCTCGTTTAGGCCGTCGATCAGGTTGCGCACATAAAGCGGCATGCCGCGATCGAGCACGCCGCCGATGAAATCGTTGATCAGAATGTGCAAGCCTCGTCCCCGCGGTCGCCGGCGAAGCCTTACGCCGGATAGGGGATTCTGCAAGATCGCGATCTGGTCAAAATTCCGCCCGCTTGCGGGTCAGAAGCGGAAGCGAAGCCCGGCGGTGGGATCGATATTGTTGCGCTGGAGAAAGCCGTTCGCCAGTCCGCCGTTCACTTGCGAGAACATGAAGCCGATATAGGTGTCCCACTTCGCCGCAAACCGCCAATCGACGACGGCGGAAATGGCATCGAAGGTGCCCGAGCATTGCGAGTGCGCGCTACCCGAGCAGCCGGTATTCGGCCCGGTCGCGAAAAAGTTGTTCTGGGCGTAATGATAGTAGCCGCCGATCACATCCACGTTGTCGGTAACGGCGTATTTCGCACCCGCCCACACGATCTGCAGGATTTTGTCGTGGCAAACGGTCGCCGCCGCACAGCCGGCGGAGAACGCGATGTTGTTGATCGCCGTCATGCCGTTGGGGCTGGCGGTACTCGCCGCGAAGCCGGAGATGGTATCTCCCGAGATATCGGTAAAGGAGGTCTGCGGGTCGCTCGGCGGCGCGTATTGAATCCATTCATAGCCGCCGTAGAGATTCAGATGTCCGACGGTGTATTTGGCAAGCGCCATCACGCTGGTATCGTCCGAGATCGTCGCGGTCAGAAACTGCGGCGTGAATGGCGCGATCGGCAGGCCGTTGGCGTTCATCGGATTGCCGGTGAGCGAGGTTGCCACGGCGTCTTTGACGTAGCTGTAAATGGCGTCGACCGAGAGCACGCCGTTGCCCAGGTTGTGAATGTCGGCGCCGACTTGCCCCTGGTAGGCGCCCTTGGCGGCGTTGTTCTGGCCATAGCCGCCGAATTGCCACAGCGCGGCCGCGCGGAACATGCCGACATTGACACGGTATTTCAGCGACGTGCTGTACCGGCAGTCTTCGGTATCGCCGACGCCGCAAGCCGTCCCCTGGAAGCCGATCGGCGAGAAAGCATAGGAAGCGCCCATCGGATCGTAAGCGATGACGCCGTCCATGGTCAGCGCGTTTTGCCGAAAGACGGTCAACGTGCCGTAGGTCGGTGAACTTACGCCGAGATAACCGACTGAGTTGTACCACTGGCCGGCACGGCTTGAATCGGCGTTGGTGTTTTGCTGATTAACCGGCACGTTGATGTTGGAGAATTGCGATCCCGGTCCGTCGGCAAAGCGCAGCGAATACGGATCGAAGCCGGCCTCCAGATCGAAAACAAAAGACCATCCGGCGCCGATCGGCTCGTTTCCCTTGATGCCGATGTTCGACTGGCTCATCGCATTGGGAGCGAGCCCCCACATCGGCGTCCGGTTCATCTTCTGGACCAGATAGGAGGCGCCGGTGACGTAGAGCGGGCTGAATGGCGCGCCGTGACTCTGCCAGCCGCCGCCGACATCGACCGTGCCGTAGACCGTGATGCCGTTCCACGTCAGCGGACAGGCGGTGGCGACAAAGTCCCAAATACTGGCGCACGAAGCCGTTGATGCAGCCGGGGTTGCCGCGGGCGGAGGTGCCTTGGTCGGCATATCGGCGGCCGATGCAGCCGATGCATAAGCGGCGCACGCCATGCCGAGAATGATCGCCGCGCAAACGCCGGATTTTTTCATGTTGTCCTCCCTCCTGATCGATTGGCAGACGATCGGTCGACAGGCTTTGCCGTCGTTTATTCCCCCGAGAAGGCTTCCGGACTTAGTCTGCCGAAGCTCCGCGCCGCGGGGTACTGCAAACTGGCTTTTGGGCGCTTTATTCCCGGCAGTGTTGCTGCCAAGTCGCGCGCCCACTGTCGGCGCTTATCGGACTTCGTCTGGAATGGCTTGGGTTTTGGTCGGAGCGCCGAGATTTGAACTCGGGACCCCCAGTCCCCCAGACTGGTGCGCTAACCGGGCTGCGCTACGCTCCGAGAGCCGGAGGCTCGTTAAAGGACGGCTCCAGCGGGTCGTTCTAGAAGGTTTCTGCCGAAGCACCGGGTCCGGTTTTTCGGCATCGCGCTCGGGGAAAAGCTTGATGGCGGTGTCATTACTGGGTTTCGCGGGCCGTGGCAATTGACAGCCGGAGGGATGCGATTATCTCGCGTTTATAAATATAAAATCTTCATGCATCTATATTCAGGCTATATATCGCATGCTTTTGCGTATCTTCTTCGTATAATTTATGCCCGATTTATGTATTGGGACCGTTTATTTACGCAATCCGCCATTTCTTTTCGGCCGACGGACCCACTTATTCCTCTGATCCGGACCGGCAGGCGCCCCGATGCGGTGCACCCCGGTAAATTCCGCAGGAGGAAATCATGAAGAAGCTATACCCGCAGATCGCCGTCCTTGCGCTCGGCGCCACGTTGTTTTCGGTGCCTGCTTTCGCCCAGGCCCGTAACGTCAATGACGGCGGCCAAGTCAGCGTCCCCGCCGGCGCCACGCTGAATGGGGGCACGCACATCCCGCCGGCACCGAACATGGGCCGCAACATCAACGACGGCGGCATTCCGGCGGAGCCGACCGCGGCCCAGGTGAAAGCCTCGCAGACCGCGAAGAGCAAGACCGCGCAGAAGCCTGCGCCGCAGCACTTCGGCCGCAATGTCGATGACGGCGGCCCGGTCGACGTTCAGTAACGCAATCGGCGTCGCTGAAAAACGCCGTCTGATCGTATCTTACGGGTGGTAAGGGCAGGGCGGTTCGCCCTGCCTTGCCGCCCGATTTTTTATTTCAGCGGCGGCGGTATTTTACTAAATCATTGTAATTGCGTCGTTCCGCGGCGACCCCTCGCACGGGCCTCATCCGCAGCCGGCGCTCGCGCGTTGCGCTTGCGCAACGTATAGGATAGCGGCGTTCTCGGCGGCCACCTGAACATTGTCGGATTTTCCCGTGAAGCGGCTTTTCAGCGCGACCCAGAACTCGCTCCGCGGACTGGCCGATGGCGTCAAAACCGAGCCGGCGCTGCGCGAAGAAGCGGTGCTGCTCGGGGTTGCGGTGCCGCTCGGCTTCTTCCTGGCGCCGAATATCGCCTGGTATGCGGCGATGATCGCGGCATTGCTGGTCGTTCTCGCGGTCGAGTTTTTGAACACCGCGATCGAAAAGCTCGCCGACCACGTAACGCGCGAGCAGCACGCCGACATCCGCCGCATCAAGGATTTCGGCTCGGCGGCGGTGTTTTGCGGCCTCGGTCTCACCGGCCTGGTCTGGATCGCGGCGATCACGGTCCGCCTCGGTTGGTTCTGATCGCCGCCACCGGGCGTTGCGGGCAAAGCGCAGGTTTCAGTTCAGTACGCCGATGGCGGCGTAGGCCGACCTTGAACCGACCATTAACGCGAAGCTGGCAGAGCTTGCCATCTGCGCATGAAACCGGATGAAACCCCTCACCGCGATGCTTCGCCGAGATTTCAACACCGATCTGCAAATCATCGATCTGGTCTGGATCGACCCCGCTGCTTTCGGGATCTCCACCAGCGCCGAGTCCAACATCAAAAATCTCATGGCCGACGCCGGCACCAATATCGTGCTGGTGCGCGCGGAATCGAATTTCCCGCAAATCCTTGCCGATGTGAAAGACAGCAATGTCCGCGTTATCGCGATCGACAGGCGGGGCCGCCTGTTCAAGCGCGAGGCCTGGATGCTGTGGCTGGTGCTCCGCGGCAAGCTGCAGCGGCGCCACGTATTCTACACATCGTGGATGGCGCGGTTCTGCCTCGTAGCGTTGTTGCTGCCGATCAAAAGCCGGCTGTTCGCCCACGATCTCAACAGCTACCGGGCGCGCGTGCATGACGCCAATTATCCGCAGCCGTCATTGTTGTCGCGGCTCCATCAAATGCTGTCGATCAGACGCGCGACCGTCGTGCAGTGCTTCGCCCGTTCGGTGGCGCGGCAGCTTGGATTGGTCCGCCGCGACACCGTTGCCGTCGGCGACCAGACGGTTCGGGTGATGGCGCCGGCTGACGCCGAGAAGCGCGGCGGCGCTGTGATCTTTCTCGACGAGCGCGGCTACAAGGGTAGCTGGGCGCTTAGCCGTCTCTACTCTTCGCAACCAGATTTTAGTCTGACCGTGATCGGCAAGATCGATCCGGCCAGCAAGGCTCTGCTTGAATCGCGCGGCATTGCGGTGCGTGCACTGCGCCCGACGAACAAAGAAAAGTTCAAGCTCCTGGCTGAAAGCGATTACGTGATATTCGCCTCGAAATACGAAGGCTACGGATTGCCGCCGCGTGAGGCGGCGGCGGTCGGGACGCCGGCGCTGATCGCACGGCGCGCCGCGCTCCTTGACATCCCGGCACCGCTGTCGCTGTCGATCGACGCGCTCGGCGACCGCATCGACCTCGCCCAGATTTCGAGCCTGGCCGCGCAGATCGACCGCGGCGCGCTTCGGCAATGGGCGGCCCAGTTTTTGGGACCGGTCTCGACGTCGTGGCTGCGGCCCGGTTCGCTGCAGTAAGTCGCTGTTGTTCCGCTTGAAAAGCCGCGAAATATCAATGCTATAGCTCGAACGCGCGATCGCGTGACGTTTCAGCCTATTTTCACTTCTGCGTGCGAAAAGGATGGGATGGCGGGAAAACGTCTCATCTCCTACTCCTACATGCTGTTGCGCGGCTCGACGGCGGGCGCGACGCTGGTCGTCGGCCTGTTGCAGACCTTCGTCTTCGCCCGCGTGCTGTCGCCGGAACGCTTCTCGCTGTTCATCTTTGTCGCGGCCTTCAGCTATTCGCTCTATTTGGCCGACGGCGGCATCGTGAAAGTGCTGTTCGTCAATATGCGCCGCCGGTTCCTGCACGGCAGGCCGTTCGGCGCCGTCGCCAATCATGCCACCGTCGTGGTGCTGATCTATTTCGCCCTTGCCGCGGTCTCGACGCTGATGTGCTTTGGCGTTGTTCTGGCACGCGGCAGATACCCGATCGTCGACAGCGCGGAACTGGCGCTGTTTTTTCTTTTCAACGCGATCAATCTGCCGTGGCTGGCGTTGCGCAATATCAGCATCGCGATCGACGAGTTCTTCTATTTCGAAGCGCTGGAAGCTTCGCGCCGCGCACTCAATATGGTGGCGCTGGTGGCGTTGCTGTTTGGCTTTCCGATCCTGCTGTTTCTCGTTCTGCTCAATGTCGGATGGGTAGCCGCGATCTTTGCCGCCGTCGTCCGGCTGCGGCGGAGGCGCGCCATGGGGGGCAAGCTCCACCGCAGCCTGCTCCATCTCATCGTGTTCTTTCGCGGCAACAGGCGGCAGCTTCTCAGCAGCGCCGCGCACATGCTCAGCGAGACCTACATCTACAATTTCCCGTATTTTTTGGTGCCGTGGGCCTACGGCCTGGGTGCGCCGACCATTATCTTCGACACCGCGAACAAGATCTTCCGCAGCAATTATTTGATCTATTCGGCGATCTGCGACCTGTTCGTGCCGCGCCAGACCCGCGCCTTTAACGATCGCGATGCGCCGACGCTGGTTCGCGCCACCTTGCTGGCGCTGGCGATGGGCGCGGTTCCGCTATTGTTTGTCGCCGGCATATTGATTTTCTGGCACCGGCAGTTCTTCGCGCTCTTGCTCGGTCCGGCCGCAGTGATGCCGCCCGAAATCGTTCCGGTCCTGGTCATCCTTCTGACGGTGAGCCTCGCCAAAATGGTGGCTTATTCGGTCCTGATCCACTGCGGCTTCTTCGCCCAGGCCGCCCGGCTGGGGCCGGTTTTCGTCGTCGCCATGACCGGCGCTAGCCTCGTTGCCATCGGACTCAAGCTCGACATCGTCGGCTTCGTCGCACTGAATGCCGCGGGTTATACCATTGGAACGATGTTGGCGTTCATCAGCATGATCCGCGGCCCGATCCGCATTGCCGGCCAGAAGCCCGGGCCGATGCCTGCCAGCACGTTGAGCTATTCCGCCTAGCCGGCAGATCCGCAATCACCGCGCGGCATTTTGCGGGAAAGCCGCGCGCATCGGTCCCATGATCGCCGCCGCCGCCAGCGCCAGTCCGGCAATCGAGAACACTACCGCATAGGCGGTGAGAAAGCCGACAATGTCGAACCTGGCGACAACGGAAAGTCCGGTCGCCGCGACCATCATGACGGCGAGCAAAACGTTGATGCGGGCGAGATTACGAAAATAGCCGGTATGCTGCAGCAGCGCTTCGGCGACGATGTGCAGCACATTGGCCAGCAACAGCACGACAAGGATGAGGGCGATCTGCGGCGGAACGGTCGCCGCCGAGCGCAGCAAGAAGCGAAACAACGGCCCGCCCGCGAAAATAAGCGCCGCACAGGCCGTCAAAGCCAGGATCGAGCAGAGCCCAACGGCGATCAGCGTAGTTCGCACCATCCGCCGCCCGTCGCGCGTCGCCAATGCGCGGGTTTGGCCGGGCAGCGTCAGATCGCAAGCCGCCGCGTAAAGCACGCTCGAGCCGCGAAAAATGCGGAACGTTACTTCGAGGATGATGGGAGCGGCGCCGAGACCGTAGGCCATCGGCACGAAATAATACGGAAAAGTGGCGACGAACACGCCGCTCAGCGCGCTGGTGCCGCTGCGGCCGATGGAGCGGCCGTTGGCCCGTACGAACGCGATGGCTTCGCGGAAAAAGCCTTTCAGCTGTGCGGCCATGGCGCCGCGCTGGATGAGCCGCGCGACCGAGGCGCACAGCACGGCGCCCCACAGCACATCGACGCCGATCAAGAAAACCAGCAGCGGCAGGCCGGCCAGCAGCGCCAGCATCGCCGATATCGTGATGACACGGCGTGTTAGCTCGAGCTTCTCGTAATAGATGAAAAGGTCGACGGCGATACTGATGCTGCGCAGCGAATACCAGGCCAGGTTAAGCGCGATGAAGAGCAGATAAAGCCCAAGCTCGATCGCATCGAGCAGCGTTGCTCCGGGCTGCATCAGCCTCGCGGCAATGCAGATCAGCGACGCGGCGACGCCGAGGAAGACGTAGAAGGCGATGATCGCGGTGGCCTGGCGGGCGTCACGGCGGTCGAGCGTGCCGGCAAGGTGGCCGGCGCGCAAATTGACGAACAATATCTTGGCAAGCCCAAGGTCGGTCAGCCAAAGCGAGTAACCGATGCCGCCAAGGACGATAAAGACCGAAAACCGGTCCGGCGGCAGCACCCGAGCGAACACGAAGGTCTGCACGAAGCCCATGACGAAGGCGCCGCCGGCGGTCGTCACGCGCAGCAACAAATACGGAATCGAGATCAGGCGCTCGGGCGGCTTTTCGACCGCCGCCGCTTCCCCCGGGGACGGTCCGATAGTGGCGTTCATGGTCTCCCGCTCGGGCGGAGGGCGGCTATTTGCGTGCGGCGATATAGGCAAAGCTTGCGATCATGCGCCAATCATGGCGGCGTGCGAGCCCGGTGAATCGCTCGTGGATATCCCGGATGATGGGAAAGGACCGGTAGTAGCCGTGGCCGTAAAACGGCTGCACCACGACGTCGCGATAGCCGATCGCTTTCAGCATCGCGCTCAGCTTTGTCTGGTCGGCGACGCACCACGAATAGCGCGCCGGAAATACCGGATCGGCATCGTCGGTGCGATGCCGGAAGATCGCTTTGACGATCGCGGCGGCGAGCTTGTCGGGCAACAGCCAGTTCAGCAAAAACGGCAATGAATACAGCGTCGGCACGAAAGCAAGCGCCACCCCGCCGGGCGCCAGCAATTCGTAGAGATTGGCCCAGGCACGCTGGCCGTCGGCGACGTGCTCGAAAACCATGCGCGAAAAGGCAAGATCGAAGGTGCCGCGCAAATCGGCGACACGCGAAATGTCGCCGGCGACGTCGAAGCGGGCGGTCCGGTAGCCGTAGGGGAGCGCTGCAAGCTCGCCGTCGGCGATATCGTTGATGGTCATCTCGACGCCGAGACCGTTGATCTCGAGCGGGTTGAACAGGGGGTCGCGGCCGCCGCCGATCTCAATCAGCCGGTGCGCTGCCAAGCGGGTGCATAGATCGCGGATCACCGGCTTGTAATTGGTCCAGGCCCATTCGTCGTAATTCTCGATACCGAGTTGCGAAAAAGCCTGGGTGAGGAGGTCGGGCGAGGCCGATCCAGCGACATTGGCTGTCGGCGCGGCGTCCAACAGTGAAGCTGCATTCTGCGGCATGACTCCACCTTTTTCAGAGAAATTTTGTGCTTTTGCTTCAATAACCGCGCCGCCATTTAAATAGTATTAACTTCCGGTTTAAGGTTTGCGGCGACCGGCGCCAACGGCCTTCGTAATCAAAGCTTCGGGGCAATACGTAACGCGATTTTAAGGGCGCAAAGTTACGCCCTGTCGTGGGATAGTCTGGTCGCCGCGCATGCAGTCTGCAATTTCCATCAATGGCCGCTTTCTGAGCCAGCCCATGGTCGGGGTGCAGCGCTTCGCGATGGAGGTGGTCAAGGCGATCGATGCTTTGATCGCCAGCGGCGAATATGCGGGGCTCGACGGCCGGATCGAAATCCTGGCGCCGTCGACGGCGCGGGAGTTTCCGCTGCGCCACATTCCCGTCCGCCGCTGCGGGTTCGGCAGCGGCTATTTTTGGGAACAGATCGAGTTTCCGCTGCATGCCCGTGGGCGGCTGCTGCTCAATCTGTGCATGCTCGGCCCGGTGGCGATGCGGCATCAGATCGTCGTCGTCCACGACGCCACCGCGCGCGCGCTGCCGACCAATTTCACCGCGCTGTTCCGGGCCGCTTACGGCTTTCTGATCCCGCGGCTCTGCCGGCGGGCCTTTCGCGCGGTCACGGTGTCGGAGTTTTCGCGCCGCGAGATCGGCAAATGGTATGGCGTCGATGTCTCGAACATGCCGGTCTGCTATGAGGGCGGCGATCATGTCGCCGCGGTGCCGGCCGATTACGGCATCATCGACCGGCTCGGGCTTGCCGACCGCAAATTCTTTCTCGGCGTCGGCATGAGTAACAACAAGAATGCCGAAACCGCGATTGCGGCATTTCAAAAGGCGGCCCTTCCCGACACGGTGATGGTGCTCACCGGCATGCGCACATTCATGGTCAACGGACGACAGCGTGACATCGCCACGGATGGCGTCGTCAATGCCGGGTACGTCTCGGATGCCGAGTTGCACGCGCTGTATGATCGCGCGCTGGCCCTGGTCTGCCCATCTCGCTACGAGGGCTTCGGGCTGACCCCGGTCGAGGCCATGGCTTGCGGCTGCCCGGCGATCATCAGCACTCAGGCTGCCATGGTCGAGATCTGCGGCGATGCCGCGCTGCAATGCAGTCCTGACGACGTCGACGGATTCGCTCGTCTGATGCGTCTTGTCCATGACGACCCGGCACGCCGGGCAGCGATGATCGCGGCCGGCCATGCCCGGGTCGCCCGCTTCACCTGGGATTCGACCGCGCGGATATTGCTGGATCTCTGCCTGCAAGCCCTCAATACCCAGGGGCAGGTGCTGCCGGGCGCCGCCGCGGTGCATCTAGCCGGTTAGGGCGCGGAGTTTTAGCCAAAGCCCGGCGCCATTCCGCCGCGGCCGGCATAGAACTCGGCCGCCATCTGCCGGCGCCAATTGATGCTCGCCACCGATAGTCCCCACACCAATCCGAGGATCAAAAAGAAGTGGCGCCAGTGGTCGGTGTCGATGATCATCGCTTCGACGCATTCGCCGACGAAGGCCGCGTAAGCGGCAATGAGATAACTCTGCCACGGCGTCGGCAGCAGCATGGTGCGCAGTCCGATCATGAACGTCAAAACGACCGCGGTAATGTACGTGACGCCGCCGAGCCAGCCGTAAACCAGGAAAAATTCCATATAGACGTTGTGCTGCTGACCGCCGTTAACAATGCCGAACTGGTCGGGGCCCATGCCGTTCCAATTTTCCAGAATCGCCGTGATCGCCAGTTGCTGCAGCGAGAAGCGGCCGCCTGGCCCGACGTCGTAGGGCTGAATGGCCTTGGCGCGGACCATGAACACGTCGTGGACGACGGGGATGGCCATCAGCGCCACCACGATCAAGGCGATGCCGATCCCGGCGATCACGCCGAATGCGACGATGCGCGCGCGCATGCGCCGGTCGGGAGAGGCGACATAGAGCGCCGCGACCGCGATCACCGCCGACAATCCGAAATGAAACCAGGCGCCACGGGAGAAGCTCAGAAACAAGCCGCCCGCCAGGAAACCCAGTATGCCCAGCCCCAGCAAGGTGACGCCGCGGGTGAGAAACCCGAGGATGAGCAACAGCATGGGATAAATCAGGAAGGGTCCGAAAACGTTGGGGTCCTTGAACGTGCCGCTGACGCGATTGTACAGCAGGAACATATCGTAATGCGGTATCAGATGAAAAAATCCGACATAGCCGGCCGCCGTCGCATAGAGCGCGGCCAGAATATAAGCGCGGCGCAGGAGATCGAGCCGCACCATATTGCCGTCGCTGAACAGGCAGGCAAACATGATGCAGGCGAGGCCGAGATAGACCGAAGTTCCGAAATACTGCAGCGCCTTGGCGTCGTCCCCGACCTGAATGACCGACATGGCGCCGCCGACCAGCCATAGAACCGTCAGGAACAGAAGCGGCGTGAGTTTGCGATCGAAGTGCACCCGCGCCGCCAGGCACGTCAGAAACAGCACGAATACCAATACGTCGTGCGGCGACGGTTCGATAAACGCCAGGCCGCTCATCAGAAAAGTGATGAAAACGACGAAATTCAGTAGCTGCTGGGCGAGAGCCGCGGAGCTGCCGGGATGCTGTCCGATCGCGACAGCCATCGCCGGATTGCGGGCATTCATCAATAGGCGCCTTCGCCGCGAATCAGCGCGAACGGCGTGCGGGCGACGATGTAGAGGTCGAACAGGATCGACCAGTTCTCGATGTAATAGAGATCGTGCTCGACGCGGTGCAGGATTTTCTCGCGGCTGTCGGTTTCGCCGCGCCAGCCGTTGATCTGCGCCCAGCCGGTGATGCCGGGCTTGACGCGGTGGCGCGCGAAATAGCCGTCGACCGCTTCGTCATAAAGATGATTGTCGGCCTTGGCGTGGATGGCATGCGGCCGCGGACCGACCAGCGACAGGTTGCCGGTGAAGACGACGTTGAAGAGCTGCGGCAGTTCGTCGAGGCTGGTCTTGCGGATGAAACGGCCGACGCGGGTGACGCGCGGGTCGTTCCTGGTGACCAGCTTGCTCGCGGTAGGCGTCGGTGTCTTCCACATACATCGAGCGGAATTTGTAGATCTCGACGAACTTGTTGTTGAAGCCATAGCGCCGCTGCTTGAAGAAGACCGGCCCTTTGCTGTCGAGCTTGATGGCAATCGCGATGACCAGCATGATCGGCGCGACGCAGATCAGCGCCAGCGAGCCGATAATCTTGTCGAACAGCCATTTCATCACGACGTCCCAGTCGGCGATCGGACGGTCGAAAATATCGAGCACGGCGACGTTGCCGATATAGGAATAGGAGCGGGGACGGAACCGCAGCTTGTTGTTGTGGGCGGCAAGTCGGATGTCGAGCGGCAGCACCCAGAGCTTTTTCAGCATCTGCAGAATGCGGCCTTCCGCCGATATCGGCAGCGAGAAGACGACGAGGTCGACACGGGTATGGCGCGCGAATTCGACCAATTCGTCGACGCTGCCGAGTTTAGGCACGCCGTTGAAGCTCACGGTGCTGCGCTCGTCGCCGCGATCGTCGAATACACCGATGACGCGGACGTCGGAATCGCGCTGCGCCGCCAGCGAGGCGATCAGGGCGTCGCCGGTGCTGCCGGCTCCCACCACGACGGCACGCCGGTCGAGGCGGCCCTGCCGGGTCCAGCGCCGCACCAGCAGGAACAACGAGCGCCGGAAACCCAGCAGCGTCAGCAGTCCGACGACATAATAGCTGCCGAGCCAGACGCGGGAGAATTCATCGCCGGCCTTGGCGAAGAAAGAAGCCGTGACCGCGAGCAGAAACACCACCGACCAGGCCGAGGCGAGCCGCATATATTGCTTTTCATGGCCGCGAAAGGCCTGGACCTGATAGATATCGGCGACCTGGAACGCCAGCATCGCGAGAATCGAAATGCCTAAAATGGCGCCGGCGTAATAGCGGGCAAAGCCGTTGACCGGCACGACATACCAGAAATAGAGCCCGAGCCCGACCGCCGCGACCAGACCGACTTCGATCACCCGCACGATGCCGGCGAGCACGATCGGCGAGTAGGGGTCCTTGAAATGCTGCGCGGCAACCTCGAGCGCGGCGGCGGAAAGCGCGGGCGGCGATGCCGGCTTGCCATCGGCACGCGGTATGGCTCGCACCGCCGAACTCAGCGCGGCGGCGGTCTCGAAGAGCGTATTCGGTTCGGAACCAGACATTGCTTCACAGTGTCTCCCGGTGCGCGGGCGGGTACCGCGCAAGCCGTGCCGCTATTGATGCGGCAACATAGTGAACAATCTTCAAAGATTGGTCAGGCGAATTGACCGACTTTTCGTTCAGCCAGCGCCTCGCGATAGGCCGCCAGATTGCACTCGACCATGGTGCTCAGGGAGAATTCGCTGCGGACCCGCGTCCTAAGCGTCTGCGCGGCGGCCTGCATTTGCGTGGGGTCGTCGATCGCCTTGGCGATGGCGCCGATCAGGGCGGCCGTGTCGTCGGACGGAATGAGTTGAGCGACTTGCGGCCCGAAGATTTCCGGCATGCCCCCGACATTCGTGGCGATGATCGGCAATCCGGCGGCGGCGGCTTCCAAAACGACATAAGGCAGCGATTCCGCGCGCGACGGAATGACCAGCATTCGCCCCCTGGCGAAGGCCTCGCGCGCCGGACAATGCCCGATGAATTGCACCTGATCGCCGAGGCCAAGCCGCTGCGTTTGCGCCTTCAGTTTCTCGTCTTCCGGACCTTCGCCGGCGATGGTGGCGGTGACGCGCCGGCCCGATTGCTTCAACACAGCCAGCGCCTCGATCAGAACGTCGATCGCCTTCACCGGGCGCAACTCGCCGACGCAGACGATATCCGTCGCATCGGGTCCGGGCCTGACCGGCTCGAACTCGACTTCGGCGATCCCGTTGCGCACGACGCGCACCATTGCTTCCGGCGGCCCGATCACTTCGCGGTAGAGCTCCGCGATGTAACTACTTTCAAACAAAAACAAATCGGTGAGCGGATTGAGCACCCGCTCGAGCGTCCGATAAAATCCGCCGCGGAGCGTGCCGGGACAATAAACCAGCGAACCGCCATGCGGCGTGTAAGCCCGAATCGCATCAGGCGCGCCGCGTGTCAGCCGTGCCAAGGCCGCGCCTTTGGCGCCGTGGCCATGCAGCACGTCGGGTTGCAGTTGCTTGATCCGTCGCGAGATTTCCCAAAGGGCATAGAGGTCGCGCTGATTGAGTTCCCGCGGGATCGGAACCCGCGCGATGCCGAGCGCAAGGCGAGGGGCGAGGTCGGCGAGAATGGCATCGGCGCGAGCTCCGCCGGTCGTCGAATCGACGATCAGGCCGACCTGGTGGCCGCGCGCCATTTGGCCCTGCGCGACGTCCACCACGTGCCGGAACAGACCGCCGAGCGGCGCGCGCAAGATATGCAGAATCTTCAGGCTGCTCGGGACCACTCTGGCTGCAGCGGTATCGGCTTCCGGTGTCCGCATCGCCGTCGGCGGCGCCGCACGATCAAAAGCCAATCGGCCGAATAGAGGTTGGAGGGACCGCGGGTCGCTCATACGCAGCTTTCTGAGAAGGCCTGGTTCCGGCGACGATTAAATTTGACGCCAAATTCTTAAATCTGAATGAGGACCTGCGCGGGTTAATAATTCCTCACCTGGTGCCGGACGCATTGACGCGGAAAAGCGTTTTAACCGGATGGCAACCTTAATAGTTTGTTGTGGTTGGCCATGGTCTCACGGTTCATGGCATGGCGTTCCGCCGCCGGCGAGTTTGCGGCGAGGAGTTTCAAGATGAGTACGGCGTCGCCGGCTCCTCCGGTACGAGGGCCATTCGACACGGAGTTCGATCTGCCGGCGCTCGGCGCGACGCTGTGGCGCAAGAAAAGCAAGATCCTGGTTCCGACGATCCTCGTCGCCCTCATTACCCTGATCGTGGTTCAGGTCATTACGCCGCGATATTCCTCGGAATCGCGCATCTTTATCGAGGGGCGCGAAAACATCTATTTGCGTCCCGACGCCGATCGCGACGACCGCAGCGTCGTCGACGAGGAGGCGGTGACCAGCCAGGCCCAGATCATTCTGTCGCGCGACCTCGCCCGCGAGGTCATCGCCAAGCTCAAGCTCGGCGAGCGTCCGGAATTCGATTCGACCTTGAACGGCGTATCGCCGATCAAAGCCGTGCTTGGCCTGCTCGGCATCGTCAAAGACCCATTGAGCATGACGCCGGAAGAGCGCGTGCTGACCGCGTATTACGAACGGCTCACGGTTACGCCGGTCGACAAGTCGCGAATCATCAACATCGATTTCCTGTCGCAGGATCCCGAGCTCGCGGCGAAGGTCGCGAATGCGATTGCCGATGGCTATCTGGCGCGCCAGCGCGAGGCCAAGCAGGATCAGGCCAAGAGCGCCGGACAGTGGCTTGCCGGCGAGATCGATTCGATGCGGCAGAAGGTGCAGGAGGCCGAGGCCAAGGTCGAGGACTTCCGCGCCAAGGCGGGCCTCTTGATCGGCCCCAATAATACGACGCTCTCGGCCCAGCAGCTCAGCGAGGTCAACAGCCAGCTTGCCGCGGCGCGCGCGCAAAAGACCGACGCCGAGACCAAGGCCAAGGTGATCCGCGACATGCTGCGCTCGGGCCAGTCGATCGAGAGCTCCGATATTCTCAATTCGGATCTTATCCGCCGGCTCGCCGAACAGCGTGCCACGCTGCGCGCCCAGCTTGCCGAGCAGTCGTCGACGCTGCTTGAGTTTCATCCGCGCATCAAGGAATTGCGCGCCCAGATCGGGGAACTCGACCAAGAAATCAAGGTCGAGGCCGAGAACATGGCGCGGTCGCTTGAAAGCGATGCCAAGCTCGCCAGCGCCCGGATGGATGCCCAGACCGTCGTGCTCGATCAGCTCAAGAACCAGGCGGCGTCGAGCAACGGACAGGATGTCCAATTGCGCGCGCTCGAGCGCGAAGCCAAGTCACAGCGCGATCTGTTGGAATCCTATCTCGGCAAATATCGCGAGGCGACCTCGCGCGACACGCCCAATTCGGCGCCGGCCGACGCGAGGGTCATTTCCCGCGCCACGGTGTCGAATGTGCCGTCTTACCCGAAAAAGCTGCCGACCATTCTGATCGCGACATTCGCGACCTTGATTTTGAGTTCCGGCATTCTCATGACGCGGGAGATATTGGCTGCGCCCGGCTTTATTCCGCGGCGGGTCGATCAGCCGGTGTTCGGCGGCGACGCCTATGCGCCGCGCGTCGCCGCGTTGATCAATGACCCGCGTTCGAACTTGCCGCCGGCCAGTACCACCGACAATTCGATCGCCAATGTCGCCTTAAATCTGCGCCGGGCCGATGCCAATGGCGCGCAACTCGCGATCTTTGGCGCCGTCGCGGGCGTGAATACCAGTCAGACCGCGATCAAACTGGCACGCGCGCTGGCGGACAACTCCGGCGTCGTTCTCGTCGGCTTGGCGTCCGGCGATACCGCGCTGCGGGGTATCTCCAACGAACCTGCCGCCGACGGGCTCGCGGAACTCGCCCGCGGCGCAGCCTCATTCGGCAACATCATCACCAAAGACCGGTTTTCGCCGCTGCATCTGATCTCTGCCGGGCGCCAGCCGATGGGCCGGATCGAGACTCTCGCGGCGCCGGGAATGGTGGTGAGCTTCCATGCGCTGGCGCGGAGCTACGATTATGTCCTCATCGACGCCGGCGAAGTGGCTGGCCCGGACATCGAGCGTATTGCCGAGGTCGCGCCGCACGCGGTGCTTGTCACCGATACGCTGGCCAATCCCGCCACCGAGGCGGCGCGCGAGCGTCTATTGGCTTGCGGATTTGGCGATGTGAGAATTCTGTTCAGCGGCTACGGTTCCACGGCTACGGCCGCGGCCGCATAAAACCGTCATCGCGCGCGTGAGACTATCGATCTTGGTAGCGACAGTTGACGCCGCCGCGGTCGTGACAAAAGATCATCAACACCCACGTGCGATGGTGGACGGTCCGACGAGGGAACCTCCGTGGCCGGCTTGAGACCGACGATTATCCGTGGCGGCTTGGAATCGCTGTATTTCAGCGGTGCGCATCTCATGCTGCGTCCCCTTGTCGGGGGCGTCGGTGCGATCCTGACGCTGCATCATGTTCGCCCGCCGCGGCCTGACCGGTTCCAGCCGAACCGCCTGCTCGAAGTGACGCCGCGCTTCCTCGCCCGCGTGGTGAAATATCTGCGCCGATCCGGGCTCGATCTCGTCAGCCTCGACGAAATGCATCGCCGCCTCACCGAAGGCGATTTCTCGCGCCGTTTCGTCTGCCTGACCTTCGACGACGGCTATCGCGATATGCTGCAATGGGCCTATCCGATCCTGAAAGAGGAGAAGGTGCCGTTCGCGGTTTACGTGCCGACCAGCTTTCCCGACCGGCTCGGTGAATTGTGGTGGCTGGTGCTCGAAGCCGTCATCGCCCGCAACGATCGCATCGGGCTTGTCATCGACGGCCGGGATCGCAAATTCGACTGCGCCACGGTCGCGGAGAAACGCGCGCTTTACGACGAACTTTACTGGTGGCTGCGCGCCCGGCCGACCGACGCCGAATTGCGCAGTGTCGTGCGCGCGCTAGCCGCCTTCTATCACGTCGATATCGCGGCATTCTGCGACGAACTCTGCATGACCTGGGCGGAAATCGCCGAACTGGCGGCCGATCCGCTGGTTACGATCGGCGCCCACACCGTCAATCATTCATTCCTGGCGAAGCTGTCCAAAGAGGCGGCGCGGTCGGAAATGGAGATAAGCGCTTCGGTCATCGAGGCGGCGCTTTCGCTGCGGCCGCAGCATCTGTCCTATCCCTATGGCGATCGCGGTTCGGCCGGCACGCGGGAATTCGAGATCGCGGCCGAGCTGGGTTTCAAGACCGCGGTAACGACGCGGCCCGGCGTGCTGTTTCCGCAGCACAAGCAACACCTGACCGCGCTGCCGCGGCTCTCGCTCAACGGCGACTACCAGCGTATCCGTTATCTGAGCGTGCTGCTGTCCGGCAGCGCCACGGCGATGTGGAACGGCTTTCGCCGTCTGGACGCGGCCTAGGCGGTATTTTTCCGGCTCATCCACCAGACCAGCGGCAAGGCGGGCAATACCCAGCCAATTCCGGCAATTACGTAATACGCGACCGACAGGATGGTGTTGTCGCGGATCGCGGGAACTTGTGCCAACCCCATCGCCAAGAGTGCCCATACCGTCACCAGCACGAACAAGGCGATAGCGCCGATGAATTTGCGCAGACGGATCGGCATGGCGTAGCGGTCAACGTCGGTTGCGAGGGTGGCGGGAGAACTATATGGTCCGCGCGGCTCGCGACAAGCTTCGGTAAAGCGGCGGAGTTTCAGTCCTGTATTCAAATTTGCGATCCGACCGGCAATCCGACTTGCACGTGCGCGCCATCCGGCTTTGGCTCTATATGGTGGCAGCCTTGGTGCTCGCCATGGTGCTGATCGGCGGCGCGACGCGGCTGACCGAATCCGGGCTTTCGATCACCGAATGGAAGCCGGTGATGGGCACGCTGCCGCCGCTCGGCGAGGCGCAGTGGCAGTCCGAGTTCGAGAAGTATCAGGCCATTCCGCAATACCGGGAACTCAATCGCGGCATGAGCCTCGATGCGTTCAAGACGATCTATTGGTGGGAGTGGACGCATCGGCTGGTCGGCCGCAGCATCGGCGTCGCATTCCTGCTGCCGTTCTTGTGGTTTCTGTGGCGCGGATGGATCGCACCAGGAATGCGTGGGCGCCTCTGGGTGATTTTCGGGCTCGGCGGCCTGCAAGGTGCGGTCGGCTGGTGGATGGTCGCCTCCGGCTTGGCCGATCGTGTCGAAGTCTCGCAATACCGCTTGGCGACGCATCTCTTGCTCGCCTGCATCATTTACGTGGCCATTGTCTGGACGGCGCGGGGACTGGGCGAAAATCCTTCCGTCCCGGTTTCGGGGCGAGTCCGCGGCACGGCTCTCGGTCTGCTGGTCTTGGTGCTGGCGCAGATTTATCTTGGCGCCTTGGTCGCGGGGCTTCGGGCAGGGCACATCTACAATACCTGGCCGCTGATCGACGGTGCCCTCGTGCCGGAGAGCGCACGGCTATTCTTTGACGTGCCGTTGTGGCGGAATTTCTTTGAAAATACGCTCACGGTGCAATTCGATCATCGCATGCTTGCCTATGCGATTTGGGTCATCGCGATCGTTCATGCATTCAATGTAGCGAAATTCGCAAAGCGCGGACCGGCTGTCACCAGCGCGATCTGGCTGGCGGCGGCCATAACGCTGCAAGCAGTGCTCGGCATTTTTACATTGTTGATGGTCGCGCCGCTTGGTCTGGCGCTGCTGCACCAAGCCACCGCGATGCTGGTGCTGACGGCGGCCACGCTGCATGCCACCTTTGTCGCCGAACGCGCGCCGCGTCGGATTGCGTCACCCGCGCGGGCGTAAATCTATTCCGCTCATTCCCGAACTCAACTCGCCAGTGCCTGCTCCAAATCGGCGATAATATCTTCCTTGTCCTCGATGCCGATCGACAGCCGCACCACGTCGGCGCCGGCGCCGGCCTGGACTTTCTGCGCGTCGCTCAACTGGCGATGCGTGGTCGAGGCCGGGTGGATGATCAGCGAACGGGTGTCGCCGATATTGGCGAGATGGGAGAACAGCTTCACGTTCGAAACGAGCTTCACGCCGGCGTCGTAGCCGCCTTTCAATCCGAAGGTGAACACCGCGCCGGCGCCCTCCGGACAATATTTTTTAGCCAGGTTGTGGTAGCGGTCGCCCGGCAGTCCCGGATAACTCACCCAGGCGACCTGCGGATGGGCCGCGATCCACTCCGCCACCGCGAGTGCGTTGTCGCAATGCTTTCGCATCCGCAGCGGCAGCGTTTCAATGCCGGTAAGGATGAGAAACGCGTTGAACGGCGACAGCGCCGGGCCGATATCGCGCAGCGCCAAGACCCGGCAGGCGATGGCGAAGGCGAAATTGCCGAACGTCTCGTGCAGCACGATGCCGTTATATTCCGGCCGCGGGTCGGACAGCATCGGATAGCGTCGCTCGCGCGACCAGTTGAACGTGCCGCCGTCGACAATCATGCCGCCGATCGAATTGCCGTGTCCGCCCAGAAATTTGGTCAGCGAATGCACCACGATGTCGGCGCCATGTTCGATCGGCTTGCACAGATAGGGCGTCGCGAGCGTGTTATCGACGATGTAGGGCACGCCGGCGCGCCGCGCGATCTGCGCCACGGCGTCCATATCGGTGATGACGCCGCCCGGATTGGCGATCGACTCGGTGAAGATCGCTTTGGTCTTCGGGCTGATCGCGCGTTCGAACGAGGCAATATCGTCGGGATCCGCCCAGACCACGTTCCAGCCGAAATTCTTGAAGGCGTGATTGAACTGATTGATCGAGCCGCCATAAAGCTTCCGCGACGCAACGAACTCGTCGCCCGGCTGCATCAGACAGTGGAAAATCATAAGCTGCGCGGCATGGCCGGACGCCGCCGCGAGGCCGGCCGTGCCGCCTTCGAGCGCGGCAACGCGTTCTTCCAGCACGGCGTTAGTCGGGATTACCGATGCGGGTATAGATATTGCCGAAGGTTTGCAGGCCGAACAGCGAGGCGGCGTGATCGACGCTTTCAAACACGTAGGACGTGGTCTGGTAGATCGGCGTCGCGCGCGCGCCGGTCGTCGGATCGGGTTGCGCGCCGGCATGAACGGCAAGCGTGGAAAAGCCGGGGATGCGTTCGGTCATGGGTGCCGCCTTTGCTCCGGTCCTCAATAGGACACGAGATCGAGACGACCCGGTTTATAGGACCGGCTGACGTCGTCAAGGCGCGGGAATGGCGTTGCCTTGACAGGCAAAAGACCGAAATGGCCGCGCTGTGAAGCGCGGCCCCAGAGCAGCTATTTTCTCAATCGGCGGCGCTCGTGATTACTCGGCCGATGCTGTTTTTGTTTTGAAATGCGTCAAAGCGCTGCGGCAAGCCGGCGAGACGTGGCTGCGGTTGGATATAAGGCAAGCCGCCACACGCTCTCGGTTCGGAATGAACTGACCGCAGATCGAGAAGGCGTCCTGCATGCATGCGCCCTGATCGTCCGCCAGTGCGGCAGCCGACGAAAGGCCAGTGGCAAAAATCGCAATTGCAAGCGTGGTGTAGAGCTTCACAGTACCCTCCTGAGAAGGCTACCAAACCCCTTGGGCCGGGGCGGCCTCGCCTAATATGACGCGCAAGAAGGAAAAAGGTTCGACGGATTTCTCTTTGGGACAATCCGCCGTTAACGCGATCGCTATTTTCCGCTGTCTTCGCGCTGCACACGGTCGGCGGCAACCGTGGCGCCGCCCGGGCCGCTCGCCCGGTCGAGCGACATCCGCTGAATGCCGCCGACCGTTGCCTTCCTCGAACTGAGCGTGCGGGTATTGACGCCCATCCAGGCGATTTCCGACGACAGCCGGCCATATTCGATTTTCGGGCAGCGGTTCATGACCACCTTCACGCCGTTGGCTTCGGCCAGCGCCGCGGCCTCGTCGTTCCGCACCCCGAGCTGCATCCAGATCACTTGCGGCCGCGGCTTGAGCGTCAGCGCTTCCTGGACGACCGCCAGTGCATAGGGCGAGGCGCGGAAGATATCGACGATGTCGACCGGCTCGGGAATGTCGGCAAGCCTGGCGTAAATCGTCTGGCCGAGAATCTGCTGACCGGCCTGGCCCGGATTGACCGGGATCATGCGGTAGCCGCGTTCGAGCAGATATTTGAAGGCGAAATAACTCGGCCGGTTTTCCTTCGCCGAGGCGCCGACCATCGCGATCGTCTTTGCGGTATTGAGAATGCCGCGGATATAGCTGTCGGGATAGCCGTCGTGATTCATCGTGCGGCCGGACCTTAGCGGTCTTCCCAGGACGGCTCGCGTTTCTCGATGAAAGCGCTGATGCCTTCCTCGGCATCCCGCGCCAGCATGTTATCGACCATGACTTCGGAGGCGTAGTTGTAGGCCTCGGCGAGCGGCATCTCGGCCTGGCGATAAAACGCCTCCTTGCCGATTTTGACGGTCGAGGCCGATTTGCCGGCGATCTTTTCCGCAAGCTTGAGCGCTTCCGCCCGCTCGTGGCCGGCGCCGACCACGCGGTTGACCAGACCGATGCGCGCGGCTTCTTCGGCCGAAATGAGTTCGCCGGTCAGCAGCATTTCCATCGCATGCTTGCGCGATACGTTGCGCGACAGCGCGACCATCGGCGTCGAGCAGAACAGCCCGATATTGACGCCCGGCGTGGCGAATTTCGCGGTGTGCGAGGCGATCGCGAGATCGCAGCTGGCGACCAGCTGGCAGCCCGCCGCGGTCGCCGTGGCACCAACCGCGGCGATCACCGGCTGCGGCAGCATGACGATCTGCTGCATCATCGTGCTGCACAGTCCCATAATGTGCTTGAAATAGGCGCGGCCGCGGTCGGCGTCGGCGCGGTGGGCGTTGAGTTCCTTGAGATCGTGGCCGGCCGAAAAAGCCGGGCCGTTGGCGGCGATGACGACCGCGCGCACCGCGCGTTCCTGCGCGATAGCGGTCAGCGCGTCGCCGAGCGCTTGGAGCATGGCTTCCGAGAGGCTGTTGCGCGCCTGCGGCCGGTTCAGTGTCAGCACGGCGATGGCGCCGATGTCCTCTCGCAGCAGGATCGGCTGCCGGTGAATCGGCTGCGGCGTCGGTCTTGGTAGCGGTATTGGCACTCATCGACTTATCCGGCTTTTGGCAGATTTTGCGGTCGCGGCGTCGCCATTGTATCCAAGTATCGTCAAAGAGGGCAGGGACATGGTGGGAAGCGAAATGGCGCCGCCAAAGCTGACGCGCAAGGAGCTCATCGAGCGCCTGCGCGGTCGAATTTCCGGAAGCCGCGCACGCCGTCGGGCGATTACGAGATCGAAGAAGTCTGGTTTGGCGGCTGCCGGGTGCGGCGGCGGTTCAGCCAGAACGCGTTGCGGCCGGGCGGTACGGTTTCCGGGCCGATCATGATGGCGCTTGCCGATTTCACCATGTACGTGGCGGTACTCTCGGCGATCGGCTGGGTGCCGCTCGCCGTCACCACCAACCTGACCATCAATTTCCTCAAAAAACCCGCGGCGCGCGATCTTTTGGCGGAGGCGCGCCTGATCAAGCTCGGCAAGCGGCTCGCCGTCGGCGAAGTCGGTATTCGCTCCGACGGGCAGGACGATCTGGTCGCCCATGTGACCTCGACCTATTCGATTCCCTGCTGTCTAGGTAACAAAATACCTCCATACCAACCAATTGAAAATGTTCAAATTACCCGGCAGGCCTGTTGACGCCATACGCAGTCCCCGTTAGAAGCCTGCCCACGGCGCCGGTCATTCGGCGCTCTTTTTTAATGGACACACACATGAAAACCTTTTCGGCAAAGCCAGCCGAGGTCGAGAAGAAGTGGGTGATGATCGACGCCGAGGGTCTCGTCGTCGGTCGGCTCGCTTCGCTTGTGGCGATGCGCTTGCGCGGCAAGCACAAGCCGACCTTCACGCCCCATGTCGACTGCGGCGACAACGTCATCATCATCAATGCGGCCAAGGTGGTGCTGACCGGCCGCAAGGTGCAGCAGAAAATCTATTACAAGCACACCGGCTATATCGGCGGCATCAAGGAGCGCAGCGCCAAGGCGATCCTGGCCGGCCGCTTTCCCGAGCGCATCGTCGAAAAGGCGGTGGAACGGATGCTGCCGCGCGGTCCGCTCGGCCGCCAGCAGCTCAGCAACCTGCGGGTCTATCCCCGCGGCGATCATCCACACGAGGCGCAGCAGCCGGAAGTGATCGATATCGCCGCAATGAACCGCAAGAACAAGAGGATCGCGTGATGGCCGATACGGTTCAATCGCTCGAAGAACTTTCGACCCTGAAGCCGGCGACGCCGGTCGTCGCGGAAGCGCCGAAATATGTTCAGAAGCTCGATAAGCAGGGCCGCGCCTATGCCACCGGCAAGCGCAAGGACGCCGTCGCGCGGGTCTGGATCAAGATGGGCGCCGGCAAGATCATCATCAACGAACGCCCGGTCGAAACCTATTTCGCCCGCCCGGTGCTGCGCATGCTGATTCAGCAGCCGCTGACCATTGCCAACCGGCAGGGCCAGTATGACGTCATCTGCACGGTGTCCGGCGGGGGCCTTTCCGGCCAGGCCGGCGCGGTACGCCACGGCCTTTCCAAGGCGCTGGTCCGGCATGAGCCGGATCTGCGGTCCGCGCTCAAGCGCGGCGGTTTCCTCACCCGCGACAGCCGCGTGGTCGAGCGCAAGAAGTACGGCCGCGCCAAAGCCCGCCGCAGCTTCCAGTTCTCGAAGCGGTAACTTCGCCGTCATTGCGAGGTTCAAAGCAACGAAGCGATCCAACTCGGCTTGGCCGGCTGGATCGCTTCGCTCGCAAAAGACGAGCGCGGTACTGCCTTCAGAAAAACGCCATCGTCCGGATTTCGATGCTCTCGCGGGGGCGCGCGTTCGGCGGCGTATTCGGAATGTCGAAGGCGGTGTGGGCGGTCCAGCGCGCGCGGCCGTCTTTCTCCGAGTCAAACACCTTGAAGACGTAGGCCTCTTCCCGCCGCATCTGCGGGAACCAGAACCATTTATGCGCCGGGTTATATTTGATCGCGTAGGTCTGACCGATGCGGCCCGGTGCCCGACGCTCCGAAACGATCATGTCGCTCGGTGACAGGGTCTGGGCGTCGGCCATGGCGAGCGGAAAGGTCTCCACCGGATAACGGATCGGCCGCCATACCTGGATGATGGCAAAGCGGCGCTTGAGCAACGCGTCGGCTTCGTCGGGCAGGATATCGCGCACCCGCTGCGGCGCCGACCATTCGGTGTAGTCGTTGTGCACCCGGCGCACGACTTCGCGGATCTTCTTTTTCTCGCGGGCCTCGTCGTCGGCGGTGCGCAGCGTATGGTCGAACACGACAACCCGCTTGGCGCCGCTTTCGGCTTTGATCAGCGCTTCCATCTCGGGATAATAGACCCGCCTGATTTCTGCTTCGTCGTCGAAGTCTTTCACCTGGGTATCGTGGCCGACGAAGCGGAAACCGTTACGATCCAGCACAAAGTTCTCTGCATGCGGCCGTCCGTTGTGGATTGTTACACGGCGCGGATCGGGGGTGCCGCCGGCGCGCGTATCGCTGCCGCCGGGACCGGCCACGATTGTGAAAACCTTATTGCCGTCGTCGACGATGTAATTGAGCGTGGCGTCGACCGAGCCCGGTTCAATTTTTTCAATTGGCGACGTGCTATCGAATTCTGCCGCTAACGACATGGTGCGCTCCTCTTGCTTGCGAACAATCTAGGTGCGTCGGACTGCTTAGTGAAGCGGGGGAGGGGCGGCAAAGGCTTCAACCCATGATGAAAAAAACTCATTCTGAGTGGCCCTGAATTCAGGAAATACATTTCCTGCAATCGTACGTTTCATGCAATTTTCGACATTCATGACGCCAAATTTCACGATTGTTTTCGAGAAAACCTGCGCGGTCGCTCTCACACTCGGCAAAGAAACTCCGGCTAAGTGTATTTGCGGCTGGTAAATCTACCTAGCGGTGAGGAGCCCTATGATCGCGCCCGTTACTCAAGCGGCCATGTCGCTTGACATCGGAACCTTGTTTGTCATCGCAACATGCGTGACGTTGCTGCTCGGTCTGTTTCTGTTGTTTGCCTGGATGCAGGAGGGATTAACGGCGCTGGCGTGGTGGGGGGCGGCGTATTTGGTCGGCGGCGTGTCGGGTGCGTTGTGGCGCCTCGATGCGGACCTCTCGCCGCTGCTGCCGACCGGTATCGCCGACGTGCTTTTGTTCATTGCCGTCGGCATGATCTGGACCGCGGCGCGCCTGTTTCACGGCCGGCCAATATGCTGGGGCGCGATGTGTTTCGGCGCCGTGGTCTGGCTCGCTGCCTGTATGGTATCACCGTGGGGATCTGACGCGCCGATGATGCGCATTATCATCGGTTCCACCATTGTCGCCGTCTACACCTTCATGATCGCCGCCGAACTGTCGCGGGAACGGCGCAAATCGCTGATCCGGCGCTGGCCGGCGCTGTTCGTGCCGATGCTGCACGGCGCCATCTTCCTTTTTCCGGTGGCGCTGGCGAGCCTCGGTGTCCGCAGCCTGGCGACCGGGTGGATCGCGGTGTTCGCCATCGAAGTCGTGCTCTATGTGGTCGGCGCGGCCTTCATCGTCCTGGTGCTGGCCAAGGACCGCACCGTCGATCGCTACAAGACGGCCGCCGAAACCGATCCATTGACCGGGCTGCTCAATCGCCGCGGATTTTTCGAGGCGACCGGCGCTTTGATGACCAAGAACAAACCGAAGTCGGCGCCGGTCAGCGTGTTGGCCTTCGATCTCGATCATTTCAAATCCATCAACGACCGGTTCGGTCATGACGGCGGCGATGCGGTGCTCAGGATGTTCGCAACCGTGGTGCGCCGGACGATGCGCGCGGGCGACATTGTCGGCCGGATCGGCGGCGAGGAGTTCCTCGCGGTATTGTCCGGCACCATCGTCGAAGCGGGTATTGCCGCCGAGCGCGTGCGCGCGGCGCTGGAAATAGCGGCGGTCGCGCCCGACAGTCCGCGAATTCCGGTAACGGTGAGCATCGGGATCGCCCACGGCTTGCCAACTGTGCCGATCGAACTGCTGATCGCCCGCGCCGATGCCGCGCTCTACCGCGCCAAGGCGAACGGCCGCAACCGCGTGGTGCCGGACGAAGAACTGATCACCGGCGCCGAGGAGTTGCCGGCGCACAGGCGCAGCGATCTCCGCTCGGCCGCCATGTCGCAGCCGCCGCCGGCGCTGCCGGTACCGATGCTGTTGCGGTGACAATGCACCGCGGCAAAGAGTAGAAGCCGTAGAAAGAAGAAAAGAAAAAGGGCGCCGATCGGCGCCCTTTAGTTTGCATTGCGCACGGCAATGCGGGGAGGATGACTCAACGCTACGCTTACGAAGAGTAGTACATCTCGAATTCGACCGGATGCGGGGTGTGTTCGAAGCGGATGACTTCGCTCATCTTCAGGTCGATATAGGAATCGATGAAGTCGTCGTCGAACACGCCGCCGGCGTTAAGGAAGCCGCGATCCTTGTTGAGTTCGTCGAGCGCCTGGCGGAGCGAGCCGCAGACGGTCGGGATTTTCTTCAACTCCTTCGGCGGCAGATCGTAGAGATCCTTGTCGATGGCCTCGCCCGGATGGAGCTTGTTTTTGATGCCGTCGAGGCCGGCCATCAGCATCGCCGCGAAGGCGAGATACGGATTGGCAAGCGGATCGGGGAAGCGCACTTCGACGCGCTTGGCCTTCGGGTTGGTCGTGTAGGGAATGCGGCACGACGCCGAACGGTTGCGGGCCGAATAGGCGAGCAGCACCGGCGCTTCGAAGCCGGGAACCAGCCGCTTATAGGAGTTGGTCGTCGGATTGGTGAAGGCGTTGATCGCCTTGGCGTGTTTGATGATGCCGGCGATATAGGACAGGCAGGTTTCCGACAGGTCGGCATATTTGTTGCCGGCGAATACCGGCTTGCCGCCTTTCCAGATCGACTGGTGGCAGTGCATGCCCGAGCCGTTGTCGCCATAGACCGGCTTCGGCATGAAGGTAGCGGTCTTGCCGTAAACCTGCGCCACCTGCTGGATGCAATACTTGTAGATGATCAGCCGGTCGGCCATCACCGTGAGCGGCGAGAACTTCAAGCCGAGCTCGTGCTGCGCGGATGCCACTTCGTGGTGATGCTTCTCGACGACGCAGCCCATCCGCGCCATGGCGGCGAGCATTTCCGAGCGCATGTCCTGGGCGGAGTTCTGCGGCGGGACCGGGAAGTAGCCCTTCTTGGTGCCGACGCGATGACCCAGATTGCCGCCGTCGTAATCGGTGTCGGAGTTGGACGGCAGTTCGACGGAGTCGAGCTTGAAGCCGGTATTGTAGGGGTCGGTCTTGTACTTGACGTCGTCGAACACGAAGAACTCGGCTTCCGGGCCGAAAAAGATGGTGTCGCCGACGCCCATGGATTTGACCATGGCTTCGGCCTTCTTGGCGATGCCGCGCGGATCGCGATTGTAGGGTTCGCCGGTGGTCGGCTCGAGAATGTCGCAGATCAGCGACAGCGTCGTTTCCGCGAAGAATGGGTCGATGCAGGCGGTGGACGGATCCGGCATCAGACACATGTCGGACTCATTGATCGCCTTCCAGCCGGCGATCGATGAGCCGTCGAACATCTGGCCTTCGGCAAAGGTCTCTTCTTCGATCATGCTGACGTCGAAAGTGACGTGCTGCCACTTGCCGCGCGGATCAGTGAATCGGAAGTCGACGTATTTCACGTCGCTGTCTTTGATCATTTTCATGACATTTTTTGGCGTCGTCATGGAATGCGTACCTTTCGTGGATGGTGCTGTTGGATTCAGTGCGGCCGATGCCTCCTCGCGCTGGATCAATCGCGCTCAGGGCCGGCCGGCGTGAGCAGTCGAACCAGCAAGTCAGATAGCGTCGACTCCGGATTCACCCGTTCTGATCCGGATAGCCTCTTCGATATTTGAGACGAAGATTTTCCCGTCGCCGATCCGCCCGGTTTGGGCGGCGCGACGGATCGCCTCGACTGCTTTTTCGACCAAGTCGTCGCCGAGCACAATCTCGATCTTCACCTTGGGGAGAAAATCGACCACGTATTCCGCACCGCGGTAGAGTTCGGTGTGCCCTTTCTGGCGCCCGAATCCCTTGGCCTCGGTGACTGTAATGCCTTGAAGACCTACCTCTTGCAGCGCCTCCTTCACCTCGTCGAGTTTGAATGGCTTAATAATCGCCTCGATTTTCTTCATCGCGTCTCATCTCCCGGCTCCGTGAGAGCATGACCTAATCTCCGGAACCGTGCGTTAGTTAGCAGGTCCCGTGCCAATGCCTTGAGCGGCCGGGAAATCCTGTTTTCTCAGAGGGATGTAGTGCAGGTGGAGTAGTGTCCCTAGCAGCGACTATAGTCCGTCGCCTAAAAGGTGCGCAACGTGACTATAAAACTATCATAGAGGTGCCGCCGGGCCTTGCGTGCCGGCGATTTCTCTCGGCAGCCGCTATCGTTATGGTCATCCGCAATGATCGAACTCCTCACCAATGGCGAGATGACGGAGGCCGACCGGCTGACCATCGCTGGCGGGATCGCCGGTATCGATCTCATGGAGCGCGCCGGCCGGGCGGTCGCCGAGGCAGTGATGGCGCTCAAGCGCCCGGCCAGCCGTGTCGCGGTGGTGGCGGGACCCGGCAACAATGGCGGCGACGGTTTTGTCGCGGCACGGCTCCTCGCCGAACGGGGCTATCCGGTGCAGGTCCTCCTTGTCGGCGACAAGGACCGCCTTAAAGGCGATGCCGCGCTGGCCGCGACCAAGTGGGGCGCCGCGGTCGATCCGGCCGGCCCCGCCGGCCTTGGCGGAGCCGATATCATCGTCGACGCGCTGTTCGGCGCCGGCCTCGACCGGCCGGTCGAAGGCGTGGCCCGGGCGATGATCGAAGCCATGAACGCGCACGCAAGCGCTCATGGCGTTCCGATCGTGGCGGTCGATCTGCCGAGCGGCATCAATGGCACTAGCGGCGCGGTGATGGGCGTCGCGGTGAAAGCCACCCGCAGCGTCACGTTTTTTCGCAAGAAACCCGGCCATCTGCTTTTGCCCGGCCGGCTTCACTGCGGGACGACCACCGTGGCCGATATCGGCATATCCGATGCGGTGCTGGCGAAGATTGCACCCCAGACGTTCGAGAACCTCCCGGAGCTTTGGCGCGGCAGCTTTCCGGTGCCGCGGCACCAGGGTCAGAAATACGACCGCGGCCACGCCGTGGTCGTATCCGGCCCATCCTGGTCGACGGGGGCCGCGCGGCTCGCCGCCCGGGGGGCGCTCCGCGCTGGGGCGGGCCTCGTGACCATCGCAAGCCCGGGGGACGCGCTGGCCGTCAACGCCGCGACAAGCCTTGCCGTCATGGTGCGGCCGGTCGACGACGCCGCCGAACTGACGGCCTTTCTGGGTGACCGGCGCCTCAACGCGGTGGCGCTCGGGCCCGGGCTCGGCGTCAACGAGACGACCTGCGAACTGGTGCTGGCGGCGCTCGCCGGCGAACGCGCCGTGGTGCTCGATGCCGATGCGATCACCAGCTTCGCCAAAACGCCGCAGCGTCTCGCCGAGGCGATAAAATCGCGCGCCGGCGGGGTCACGATAATGACCCCCCACGACGGCGAATTCGCCCGTTATTTCGGCTCGTTAGACGCGCGAACTCAAGCAGGTTCGAAGCTGGAAAAGACCCGCCTCGCCGCCGCGATTACGGGCGCGGTGGTGCTGCTGAAGGGCGCCGATACCGTGGTCGCGGCGCCGGACGGGCGCGCTTCCATCGCGGCGAACGCGCCGGCCTTCCTCGCTACCGCCGGCGCCGGCGATGTGCTGACCGGCATTGCCACCGGGCTGCTGGCCCAGCACATGCCGGCCTTCGAGGCGGCGTCAGCCGCGGTCTGGCTTCATGGCGAGGCCGCCAATGCATTCGGCCCAGGTTTGATATCCGAGGATCTGCCGGAGATGCTGCCCGGCGTCTATCGCGGGCTGCTCGGCTGACATCAGGTCACTTCGAACCACGCTTCGGCGCTGCCGTCTTTCACCAGACCCTCGATCTGCCACTTGCCCGGATTGTCGGCGATAAAGGCGATCCGGCAATCGCTCCGCGGCGAAATCGGCAGGGTGTCGAGCCAAAATGGTTTCCAGCCGTCGTCGAGCGCATCGAGTAGACGAAAATGATGTCCATGCAGGTGGATGAAGCCGATTTCTTCAGTCGGATTGGAGCAGGCGATAACGGCGGTCCGGCCTCGCTTGATCGAGAACAGCGGGGTCATGCCTTTGGCATTCTTTGCCGGGTTCTTGCCGATTGTGACGTCAAAGCGAAGAGGCCCGGAGAAGTCCATGCGCTCGGGCAGCGGATTGGACGGCAATGGCAACGGGTCCTGGCGTGGCGCTGGCCGGCTGGCCGGTCCCTCTTCACAAATAATGCGGGCGACCGGGATCGGCGCGTCGGCAATATCGGCGATGATCGGCGTCGAGCTCCCCGGGTCGAGCGTGCAATCGACGAACACGTCGATCCGATTTCCCGGCCCTAAAGCCAGGCGGCCGCCTCGCGCCGCGAATGGTTCCGCCGGCTCGCCGTCGGTCGCCATCATGAAGGTGCGGAGCCCCTCGATGTGAAGCGCGAGTATTCCCCCGGCGGACGCGTTGAGGAGGCGAAGCCGCAGCCTTTCGTTACGGTGAGCGCGGACATCGAATTGGGACGTGCCGTTGACGGTAATAGGCACGGCATCGGGTCCGGCCGTTCCCTGATCGAAAATGAGCGTGACATCGCGATCGACATCGACCGGCTCGACCTCGGTCACCACGAGGGCGCCGTAGAGGCCGTGCCGCATCGGCCGGGGCGGGTGGTACCAATAAGTGCCTGCATCCGGCGCGACGAAGCGATAGTCGAAACTCTCGCCCGGCGCGACGGCTGCCTGGGTGAGCGGCGGCGCGCCATCCATGGCGTTGGCGAGCCGCACGCCGTGCCAATGCAGCGCGGTCGGCTCCGTGAGACGGTTGACGAGACGCAGGCGAACCTCCTCGCCGCGGCGCACCTGCAAGGCCGGTCCCGGAATGAGCCCGTCATAGCCCGCCGGCTCGGCTCGCAGGATGCGCGGTTCCGCGCCGGCCGCGGCAAGCGGCCTTTGTCCGGCGAGCCCCAGCGTGCCCGCTGCGGCAAGCTGCAGCGTCTGGCGGCGTGTAAATGGGAGAAGGCGGTTCCGAATCGTCCTGCCTCGGTGGCTTGATTTTTCACCCTGCGGGGTGAGTTCGGGAGTTGCAAGCGCGGGCAGAACATGCGCTATTCATTGAGCTATTTTTGTAGTGTGCCGCGGGTTTCGCGGTGATATAAGCCGCGCCACCGTGCCGCCCTGCGTGTCGCGGGCGTGGCGGAATTGGTAGACGCGCGGGATTTAGGTTCCCGTGACGAAAGTCGTGGGGGTTCGAGCCCCTCCGCCCGCACCAGTAGGGCGGTTTCTTTCAAAACTTGGCCGGATCCGGCTAGAGCAAGAGCCGTGTTTTTGAGCCGTGAAGAGTAGCGCCCATGCAAGTCACTGAAACCGCCGCCGCAGGTCTCAAGCGGGAATATCGCGTTGTCGTGCCCGCCATCGATCTGGAAGCCAAAGTCAAGGAGCGGCTGGACGATCTCAAGAACCGCGTCCAATTGCGCGGCTTTCGCCCGGGCAAGGTGCCGGTGGCGCATCTCAAGCGCCTTTACGGTAAATCGGCCATGGCCGAGGTGATCGAAGCCGCGGTGCGCGAGGCCAATACCAAAATCGTCAATGACGGCGGCTTCAAGCTCGCCACCGAGCCGAAGGTCGTTCTGCCGACCGATGAGGGCGCGGTCGAGGGCGTCATCGAGGGCAAGTCGGATCTCGCCTATACGGTGGAAATGGAGATCGTGCCGCCGATCGCGCTGGCCGACTTCAAGACCATGAAGATCGAGCGCCAGACGGCTGCGGTCGAGGAATCCGAGATCGATCAGGCCTTGCAGACCATCGCCGACCAGAACCGGCCCTTTAACGTCAAGGAAGGTGGCGCGGAGAAGGGCGACCGCGTCACGATGTCGTTCCAGGGCACCATCGGCGGCGAGCCGTTCGAAGGCGGCTCCGGCGAAGACATCCCGATCGTACTCGGCTCCGGCCAGTTCATCCCCGGCTTCGAGGATCAGATGACGGGCATCAAGGCCGGCGAAAATCGGACCGTGAATGTCAAATTTCCCGACGTCTATCAGGCCCCGGCGCTGGCGGGCAAAGACGCCAGTTTCGCCGTCACGGCGAAGACGATCGAGGCGCCCGGCGAGGTCAAGATCGACGACGAATTCGCCAAGACCCTTGGCCTGGAGTTGCTTGCCAAGCTCCGCGAGACCGTCAGCGAGCGCATCGAGCGCGAGCACGCCGGCGCCTCGCGCCAGAAGGTCAAACGCGCGTTGCTCGATCAACTCGACGAGCGGCATAAATTCGAGCCGCCGCCGACTCTGGTCGAAGAAGAATTCAACAATGTGTGGTCGAGCATCGAGAACGATCTCAAGCAGCAGGGCCGCACATTTGCCGACGAAGGCACCACCGAGGAGAAGGCCCGTGCCGAATATCGCGGCATTGCCGAACGGCGGGTGCGGCTCGGTCTCGTGATCGCCGAGATCGGCGAGAAGAATAACATAAAGGTGACCGACGATCAGCTGACCCAGGCTATCGTCGCCCAGGCCAGGATGATGCCCGGTCAGGAACAGCGGGTCTGGGACTATTACCGCAATAATCCGAACGCTCTTGCCGCGCTGCGCGCGCCGTTGTTCGAGGACAAGGTGGTCGACTTCCTGCTCGAACTGGTCGAGGTGACGGACAAGCAGGTTTCCCGCGAAGAGCTGTTCAAGGAAGACGAAGAAGAGCCAGCTGGCGCCGGGCGTTAGCCGTTTTACGTCTTGCCAAGGCGAATTGCGCACATATCTGCGGTCCCTGCGCCGACGGAGGGTTTGGCGCGGAAATTGGCGTAGAGTTGGCGACCGCCGTGGCGGTCGCTCGGAAGGTGCGACGCCGGCTTCGACAAGCCGGCCAACTCAAGCCACAGTACCGACCTCCCTTGATTTCGCTCTAATGACTATATCCAGTACGTGAGTTCAGTGACTTAGCCCGAGCTGACTTTAGCTCCAGCGACCAGGTGACCCGATGCGCGATCCCCAGGACACTTACATGAACTACCTCGTCCCGATGGTGGTCGAACAGACCAATCGCGGCGAGCGGTCCTACGACATCTATTCGCGGCTTCTCAAAGAACGGATTCTCTTCATCACCGGTCCGATCGAAGACAATGTGGCGACGCTGGTCGTCGCCCAGCTGCTGTTTCTCGAGGCGGAGAATCCGAAAAAAGAAATCTCGATGTACATCAACTCGCCGGGTGGGGTGGTCACCTCAGGCATGGCGATCTACGACACCATGCAGTTCATCCGCCCCGCGGTGTCCACGCTGTGTACCGGCCAGGCGGCGTCGATGGGCTCGCTCCTGCTCGCGGCCGGTGCCAAGGATTTACGGTTTGCGCTGCCGAATGCCCGGATCATGGTGCACCAGCCGTCCGGCGGGTTCCAAGGTCAGGCGACCGACATCATGCTGCATGCCCAGGAGATCCTGAACCTCAAGCGGCGGCTGAACGAGATTTACGTCAAGCACACCGGCCAGCCGCTGAAAAAGATCGAAGATGCCCTGGAACGGGACATGTTCCTCACCGCCGAAATGGCGCGGGAATTCGGTCTAATCGACAAGGTCATCGAAAAACGCCCAGAGGAACCCGGATTGAAGACCGAGCCGGTTCTCAAGGGCGTGACTTGATGCCGGGAACTCCCCTTGAGGGAACCCCGGAACAGGCCGAGCGCCATGAAACGGGCCAATTCGTCAGCCCAAACGGACTTCCAGCGGAGGGGTCAAGCGCTTTGTCGCACTGTGATGCGGAAAACACAGTGGTACAAAGTCTCGGTATCGTTAATGGATTCTTGGTTGGCACGCCATTAGCATGGCAGCTTGTGCTGGATCGCCGGGTGTTGTCACTTGATGTTGCCGGGCTTTGAGATTCGGTCACGCAGCGCGGGCGGTGCTACGAAATGTTAGCGCAGGACTTCTTAGACTGGTCGTTTGAAGTGCTGCCCACGGGAAGACGGAGAATGGAATGAGCAAGGTTGGCGGCGGCGACTCCAAGAACACGCTTTACTGCTCGTTCTGCGGCAAGAGCCAGCACGAGGTGCGAAAGCTCATTGCCGGGCCGACCGTCTTTATCTGCGACGAATGCGTCGAATTGTGCATGGACATCATCCGCGAGGAGAACAAGTCCTCGCTGGTGAAGTCGCGCGACGGCATTCCGACGCCGCGGGAAATCCGCAAAGTGCTCGATGACTATGTCATCGGCCAGGACCACGCCAAAAAGGTACTCTCGGTCGCGGTCCACAATCACTACAAGCGGCTCAATCACCAATCGAAGCACAACGACGTCGAATTGGCGAAGTCGAATATCCTGCTGATCGGACCGACCGGTTCGGGCAAGACGCTGTTGGCGCAGACGCTGGCGCGCATCCTCGACGTGCCGTTCACGATGGCGGACGCGACGACGCTGACCGAAGCCGGTTATGTCGGCGAGGACGTCGAGAATATCATTCTCAAGCTGTTGCAGTCGGCCGACTACAATGTCGAGCGGGCGCAGCGCGGCATCGTTTATATCGACGAAATCGACAAGATTTCCCGCAAATCCGACAATCCCTCGATTACCCGGGACGTGTCGGGCGAGGGCGTGCAGCAGGCCTTGCTCAAGATCATGGAAGGCACGGTCGCCAGCGTGCCGCCGCAGGGCGGCCGCAAGCATCCGCAGCAGGAGTTCCTGCAGGTCGATACCACCAACATCCTGTTCGTCTGCGGCGGCGCCTTCTCGGGGCTTGAAAAAATCATCTCGGCGCGGGGCCGTTCCACCTCGATCGGGTTTTCGGCTCGCGTCGCGGCGCCGGAAGACCGCAAGCAGGGCGAGATTTTCCGCGAGGTCGAGCCGGAGGATTTGCTGAAATACGGTCTGATCCCGGAATTCGTCGGCCGGTTGCCGGTGGTGGCGACGCTCGAGGACCTCGACGAGCCTTCGCTCAAGCGCATCCTGACCGAGCCGAAGAACGCGCTGGTCAAACAATACCAGCGCATGTTCGAGATGGAGACCGTCGACCTCACGCTCGCCGACGAGGCGCTGTCCGCAATCGCCCGCAAGGCGATCGACCGCAAAACCGGCGCCCGCGGCTTGCGTTCGATCATGGAGAGCATTCTGCTCGACACCATGTTCGATCTGCCGAGCCTCGAAGGCGTCGAGGAGATCGTGATATCGCGCGAGGTGGTCGAAGGCAGCGCCCGGCCGCTTTATATCTACGCCGACCGGTCGGATCGTGCCGCCGGCGAGAGCGGCGGAGCGAGCGCCTAGCGAGTGGTCCCATCCTGCACCGCCGATTTGGTGTGCGGCTCCTGGTCCCGCCCGGGCGGGCCTTTTAGTTCAATCCCGGCGCGGGCTTGCGCGGGGATTGTGCCTTTCTTGACTCGCCCCGGGCGCGACGCCACCTATAGTGTTCAATGTAAACTAGCGTACGAGAGATCGCGTTATCTAACACGGGCGGGTGTTCGTCCGCCCTTCGGCAGTCCTTCGTGACAGCGCATCCTGCGGGTCGTGGAGGAGGTGCACAACAATAAGGAAATGGGGCCATGACCAGTGCCGCCAAACCAAAGCCGCTCCTGACCGCCGGCGAAAGCCGTGCCTACCCGGTGCTGCCACTGCGGGACATCGTTGTCTTCCCGCACATGATCGTTCCGCTCTTCGTCGGCCGCGAGAAATCCATCAAGGCGCTCGAAGAAGTGATGCGTTCGGACACGTTCATTCTGCTCGCGACGCAGAAGAATGCGTCGGACGACGAACCGGCAACCGATGCTATTTTCACCATCGGCACGCTGGCCAGCGTGTTGCAATTGCTCAAGCTGCCGGACGGCACCGTCAAGGTGCTGGTCGAAGGCGCCGCGCGCGCGCAGGTCAAGCAATACACCGACCGCGAAGAGTATTTTGAAGCCGAGGCCGTGGTGCTTGCCGATACGGCGGGCGACGCGGTCGAGGCCGAAGCGATGGCGCGCTCGGTCATCAACGAGTTCGAAGGCTATGTGAAGCTCAACAAGAAAGTGTCGCCGGAAGTGGTCGGCGTGGTCCAGCAGATCGAGGACTATGCCAAGCTCGCCGACACGGTGGCTTCGCATCTCGCCGTCAAGATTCCCGACAAGCAGTTGATCCTGGAGACGCCGAGCGTCACCCAGCGCCTGGAAAAGGTGCTCGGCCTGATGGAGAGCGAGATCTCCGTGCTCCAGGTCGAGAAGCGCATCCGCACCCGCGTCAAGCGGCAGATGGAGAAGACCCAGCGCGAGTACTATCTCAACGAGCAGATGAAGGCGATCCAGAAGGAACTGGGCGACGAAGACGGCAAGGACGAGGTTGCCGAGCTCGAAGAGAAGATCAAGCGCACCAAGCTGTCGAAAGAGGCGCGCGAGAAGGCGCAGCACGAGATCAAGAAGCTGCGGCAGATGTCGCCGATGTCGGCGGAAGCTACCGTCGTGCGCAACTATCTCGATTGGCTGCTCTCGATCCCGTGGAACAAGAAGTCGAAGATCAAGAAGGACCTGACGCTCGCCGAGCAGATCCTCGATGCCGACCATTTCGGCCTCGAGAAGGTCAAGGAGCGCATCGTCGAATATCTCGCGGTGCAGCAGCGCGCCAATAAGCTGACCGGACCGATCCTGTGCCTGGTCGGTCCTCCCGGCGTCGGCAAAACCTCGCTCGGCAAGTCGATCGCCAAGGCGACCGGCCGCGAATTCGTTCGCGTGTCGCTCGGCGGCGTGCGCGACGAGGCCGAAATCCGCGGTCATCGGCGGACCTATATCGGCTCGATGCCCGGCAAGGTCATCCAGTCGATGCGCAAGGCGAAGACCTCGAATCCGCTGTTCCTGCTCGACGAGATCGACAAGATGGGCGCCGATTTCCGCGGCGATCCGTCGTCGGCGCTGCTCGAAGTGCTGGATCCCGAACAGAACCACGCCTTCAACGACCATTATCTCGAGGTCGACTACGATCTCTCCAACGTGATGTTCATCACCACGGCGAATACGCTCAATATCCCGCCGCCCTTGATGGACCGCATGGAGATCATCCGGATCGCCGGCTACACCGAGGACGAGAAGGTCGAGATCGCGCGCAAGCACTTGATCCCGCACGCGGTCGTCAAGCACGGCCTCGAGCCGAAGGAATGGTCGGTCGACGACGGAGCCTTGCTCACGATCATTCGCCGCTACACGCGGGAAGCGGGCGTCCGCAATCTCGAGCGCGAGCTTTCGACACTGATCCGCAAGGCGGTGAAGGAGCTCACGCTGTCGAAGAAGCAGTCGGTCGACGTCACTGAACAAGACATTGCCGGATTATCTCGGCGTGCCGAAGTTCCGCTACGGCGAAGTCGAGGACGAGGATCAGGTCGGCGTCGTCACCGGCCTTGCCTGGACCGATGTCGGCGGCGAACTGCTCACCATCGAAGTCGGCCATGATGCCCGGCAAGGGCAAGATGACCGTCACCGGCAATCTGCGCGACGTGATGAAGGAGTCGATCTCGGCTGCGGCGTCTTATGTCCGCATGCGCTCGGTCGCCTTCGGCATCGAGCCGCCGATGTTCGACAAGCGCGACATCCACGTGCACGTGCCGGAGGGCGCGACGCCGAAGGACGGACCGTCGGCGGGCGTCGCCATGGTCACCGCGATCGTTTCGGTCATGACCGGCATTCCGGTGCACCGCGACGTCGCGATGACCGGCGAGATCACGCTGCGCGGCCGCGTGCTGCCGATCGGCGGCTTGAAGGAGAAGCTGCTTGCCGCGCATCGCGGCGGCATCAAGACCGTGCTGATTCCGGAAGAGAACGCCAAGGATCTTGTCGAGATCAACGACAGCATCAAGAGCGGGCTCGATATCATTCCGGTCTCGCGCATGGACGAGGTGCTGGCGCGGGCTCTGGTCGCGCAAACCCGAAGCCATCGTTTGGGAAGAGGGCGACGGCGAAGCCGGTCGATGTTCCCGATCCGGTGGTGGAGGAAGATTCCTCCGGCCTTACCGCGCACTAAGCGGCAGGATCCTCAGGTTCGAAGCGGCGCCCCAACGGGCGCCGCTTTTTTTGACGCAAGCGTCGCGCGTTATCGACTTTTTAGCCATGTCGGCCGGCCGGGAGGCTCCGATTAAAGCCGGTGGTGTATCTTGTCACCGGCTGTTTTGGGAGCTTCGATCCGTGGACCGCTCGCCGCGTCACGCCAGACCTTCGCCGCGCCGTAAAGGTTCGCGTCAAGGCGCGCGTCAGGTGTGGGCTATTTTGACCATCGGCCTTTGCCTTGGCATGGGTGCGTTCGGGATCGGCCGCTATGTGACGGTAACGCGTCAGGCCGCCGCAGTAGCCGCGGCATTGGCAGCCGCCGACGGCGAAATCTATACCGGTTCGATTCTCTACATGCCGGACTCAGGCAATGCCTGCCGGCAGCTCCTGTTCGACAATCAAAACGGGCAGTTCACCGACAACGGCTATGTCGATTGCGATCAGGCGGCCTATCGCGGCGCCAGCGCAACGCCCAAGCGATGGCCGGCGGCGCGCGTGCGCGTCATCAGTTCGCGGTTTCCGGGAGCACTGATTCCCTGAGGCGGTTCCGTCCGGTCGGCATCGACATTTGCCCGCAATGCGATTTTCGCTAAACTCCTCGCGCCGGGGGCCAACGGGACGGTGCGTTTTGGCACCACAATCAAGCGGGTCGAGATAAGCGTGCACAAATCCATTCGCCTGTATGCTGCCGGTTTTGCTCTCGTCGTTGTCGCCTCCGCGCTTTCAGGTAGCGCGATAGCCGCCGACGACTTTCCACTCGCCGGCAATTACACCCAGAACGTCGCCTGCAAGGGCGACGGTACCGATGCCGTGACCGCCAAGGTTTCGATTTCTCCACAGGAAATCGTTTCCAATGTCGGCGTCTGTACGGTGCTCGATATCAAGAAGAACCCCGACAATTATTTTGCCCATGTCGAATGCAAATTCGCCGGCGGGCCGCTCATGGGCGATATCACCTTCACGCCCAAGCCGAATAATACGGTCGAATTTGTCGATCGCGACAGCACTTACAAGGCAGTGCTCTATCCTTGCCCGAAATAAATCCATCCGGCCGTTTATCCCGGCCCGCGCGATAAAACCGGCGGCGTAAGCCTCGCCCACACATGGGGAGTTGTTGCATGAGCTATTACCAAGGTCTGCAGGCGGAGACGGTGACGTTTCGCGGCCATGACGGCGATCAAGGCGAAGCCTATTACGCCCGCCCGACACGGCCGGGAAAGTTCCCCGGCATTGTCCTGATCCACCATCTGCCCGGTTGGGATGAATGGACCATGGAGGTGGTGCGCAAATTCGCCCATCACGGTTACGCGGCGATCTCGCCGCATCTGTATTTTCGCGAAGGCTCGGACGCGCCCGACGACATCGGCGCGCGGGTACGCGCTGCGGGCGGCGTCGCCGACGCGCAGGTGATAGGCGACGTCGCCGGCGCCATGAACTATTTGCGCGCTCAACCCAATGCCAGCGGCAAAGTCGGGGTGATCGGCTTCTGCTCCGGCGGCCGTCACACCTATCTCGCCGCCTGTACGCTGGCCGGCATCGATGCCGCCGTCGATTGCTGGGGCGGCAATGTCATCGTCGACAATCCGAAGGACCTCAACGCCAAGCGTCCGGTCGCGCCGATCGATCTCACCGAAAAGCTGTCCTGTCCGCTGCTCGGCATTTTCGGCAACGACGATGCCAACCCGACCGCCGATCAGGTCAACCGCACCGAAGCGGTGCTCAAGAAGCTTGGCAAGAATTACGAATTCCATCGCTATGACGGCGCCGGACACGCCTTCTTCAACAACGCGCGCGACGCCTATCGGCCCGAGCAGGCGATGGACGGCTGGCGCAAGGTGTTCGGCTTCTTCAATCGCTATCTGGTGTCGTCGGCTTCAAGCATCGCGGCTGAATAATCAGGCAAATCCGGAAGATCGCGCGGAGGCTGTCATGTGCTCTTATATCGTCGAGAAGGCTCCTCTCGTCGGCAGTGCCAAAGGCCGCAAAGGCTGGATGCGGATCGACACCGCCAATGTCTATTTCGACCATCCCTATTACTCGACGCTCGACCACGTGCTGGCGATCGACTTCACCAATGAAGGCGAGGGGGGTCGTGACCGCGTCGCCGTCGAACTCAGCGCCGGATTCCGCTCGTGCACTGGTCGAGCGCATTCTCGCCGCGCTCGAAAGCGGCGAAGCCGCGCACGGCGCGCCGGTTGCTGCGATCTGCGGCCGAGTGAGGAAACAGCCGGCGGCCTTGCTATCTGACGCCGCCGGCGTTCACCACGGCTCCGGTATAATGCTCGAAGCGCTGGCGCAACTCGACGACCTGCGCCTGATTGGTGAGAAAGTCGCGGTAATCGTTGGCGACCTGATACGACAGGATCGGCTTATAGCCGGCGGGCGGCGGCACGTCGCTGCGGCCTGACCAGGTGCCGGTAGCGATCTGCTGAGCCGGTTCAAGCAGCCAGCTGAGAAACAGCTTGGCCGCCTCCGGATGCGGCGCGCCCTTCAAGATTGCGCCGGTCAGTGGCCAGATCGGCGTCGCGTCGGCGGTCGGAAAATGCGATTCCACCGGCATGTTCTGCTGTTTCAGAATCGCGGTGATGTTGTAGATCGAATCGAACGTCGCCAGATTTTGCCCAGACCCGATGCTGCGCTGCTGGCCGAGATGACCCTGGATGAAATTGGGCTTGGCGGCCATGTATTGGTCCATGTAGCCCCAGCCGTATTTCTGCACGATGTGATAGAACACCCACAGCGTGACATCGTCGTCCGCCGGGTAGGGCGTCACGATCTTTCCCTGGAATTGCGGTTTGAGGAAATCGAGCGCCGCGTTCGGTACGTCGGCGGCGACGACCTTTTCGGTGTTGTACATATAGGGGACGGCATTGACCATCGTCGCCCAGTAGCTGCCGGCTTCGTCCTTAAAGCTCGGGTCGATGGCGTCAAAGCCTGCGGGCTTATAGATCGAGCAATTGGCCGTCGTTTTTCCAGCGCACGAAATCGGCGATGGTCTGCAGGATCGCGGCATCGACTTCAAGCTTGCCGGCGGCAATCTGCGCGTCGATTTTCTTGTCGAGCACGTTCGAAAAACCGCCGGTGATCGAGATGGCGATGCCCGGATAGCGTTCGTTGAAGGTTTTCGCCATGGCCTCCCACGGCGCGGTCGGGCCGCCGACATAGAGGACGAAAGCGCCCTCGCTCTTTGCCTTGGCATAAGGATCGTCGGCGGCTTGCGCGGAGCCGACAGCGGCGATCAGGCCGAGCGCTGCCACGGCAGCCGAAGGCCGCATGGCCATGGTTATCCTCCCCCTTAAGCGTCGTCTTTTGCCGGGATCATCACCGCATCCGCCGGGCATTACAAGGCTGGCTGACCGGCTGCCAAGAGTCCCGCCAGGACCTTCCCAGGATCTCGCCAAAACTCACGCCGCCGTGCTAACGGAACGGCGGCCATGCGCTATGCGCCGTGCATTGATGGGGGAAATTCGATGAGACTGATCGCTTACTTGCTCGCTCATTATTTGCGTGATTGCCGCCGTGATGTACTTCGTGATGCCGGCCGGTTCATTGCCGACATTCATGCCGGGTTATGCCGAAGGCTCGACGCATGTTCATCATACCCATGCGCTTGCGGCCGCGGTCGGTGCGGTGGTGCTGTTCGGTATCGGCTGGTTTGCCGGCCGCCGCTGACGGCGCGGCAGAGGGCTATTTCTCGCCGCGCATTTTGCGCTGCACCCGCTCGTCGAAGCGCGACACGCTGACGACCACGCGTTGATGGGTGCCGCCGCCGATCGGCTCGACATCGTCGTGGGCCTCGACGCGAAAACTCACGGTGCGCCCCTCGACCTGCAAGACCTCGGCCCGGGCGATGACGCGAAGCCCGACCGGGGTCGCGGCGGTGTGGCTGACGTCGAGATGGATGCCGAGGCTTTGATGACCGGCGGGCAACAGATGCTCGATCGCGGCCAGTGCCGCCGCCTCGATCACATTGATCATCACCGGCGTCGCCAGCACGGCGATTCGGCCCGAACCGACGAACGGCGCGGTATGCTCGGGGCCGACCACGATTTCGGCAGTGCCGGTCAGGCCGGGCGTGATCTTGGCGAGGACCGGGCTGACATGTGCGGATTGGGCGGGCGGGATCATGTCGCTTTATAGCGCCAATCCGGCAAATTCGACCCATCATTTTCGGGGCTTTCCGCGCTGCCGGATTTCAATGCTAATGTGGCGGCCTGAAAGCTGGGAGAGGAGTAACCTATGGCTCGATATGCCTTCTTCGCCGCGGTCGTGATCGCAATGCTGCCGAGCGCGCCGTCTTTCGCGGTAAACCCGAAGGACAAGATGGCGACCTGCAAATTCGGCGCCGACGATCAGAAACTACAAGGCGCGGCGCGGACCGGATTTATGAAAAAGTGCATGTCCAATGAAGACGATCCGCGTGGCTCGGGGGCTGCGGCGGGCGCGGCCGCAGTGCCGCCGCCGCCCAGGCAGTAGGCGTCATGGCGCGCAGGCGGCGCGCCTGCCAAATTCAAGACGGTCTTCCGAACAATCGCAAGGCCGGAAAAAATAAAATGATCGGAGGAAACGATGAGCACGCAAACGCTGGCGACGGCCAGCCATTTCCGGCGCGGCTGGGTCTACGTCCTGATGCTGGCGCTGGTTACGATCAATTATATGGACCGGTCCGCGCTCGGCGTGGTGGCGCAAGCGGTGCGCGGCGAATTTAGTCTCTCGCCGGTGCAGATGGGCTATCTGTTTTCCTCGTTCCTGTGGACCTACGTGATCTGCCTTCTTCCGGTCGGCATCATGCTCGACCGGTTTTCGCCCCGGAACATCAACTCGGTCGGCATCACGCTGTGGTCGCTGGCGATGCTGGCGACCGCCGGCGTCTGGAGTTTTGCCACGCTCCTGATCACGCGGCTTATCATGGGAGCCGGCGAGGCGACGTCGATCCCGTCCTGCGGACGCATCGTGCGCGAATGGATGCCGGCGCAGGAGCGCGGCGTCTCGTCAATGGTATTCAGCGCCGGCAGTTTTCTCGGGCCGGCGCTCGGCGCCGTCATTGTCGCCTCGATCACTTCCGCCTGGGGCTGGCGCGCGGCGTTCGTCATCCTCGCCGCGCTTGGCGGCGTGTCTGGCTGGTCTGCAACCTCCTCTGGTTCGACCGGCCGGAGAGGGTCAAATGGCTGTCGGCCGAAGAGCGCTACAAGATACTCAATGAGCGCTCCGCCGGTTCGCCCGATGCGGTCGGCGTTCAAGGCCGGACCGGCGTGATCCTCGAACTGTTGCGCTCGCCGTCGCAATGGGGCGCGATGATCGCGCAAGCCTCCGGTATTTACACGCTCTATCTGCTGCTGTTCTGGCTGCCGAGCTATCTGCAGGACACCAAGCATCTGACCATTCATGAAGACCGGCTATTATACCGCGATCCCGTGGGCGGTCGCGGTGCCGGTCAGCATCGTCATCGGCCTGATCAGCGACCGCTTGCTGCGCAAGGACACGCTGCTGGCCGGCGGCCGGCGCATGATCGTCATTGCCTGCCTGTTGCTCGCGGCCGTCGTCGTCTTCGTGCCGTTCACCGACGACACTACGGCGATCATCACGCTGTTCGCGCTGTCGCTGTCCGGGATCAATGCCGTGATCTCGCTCAACCTCGCGCTGGTCACCGACCTCGTCCATCGCGCCAGCGATGTCGGCAAGGCGCTGAGCCTGACCATCCTGAGCGGCAATCTTTTCGGCCTATTGGCGCCGATCATCACCGGCTACGTCGTGGCCTGGTCCGGCTCCTATAATTGGGCCTTCGGCATCGCCGGCGTGCTGCTGCTCATCGGCGCCACGGCGCTCGGCATCATGACGCGCGCGGTCATTCTGCCGGCAACGGGCCCGCTGCCGCGCGCGGCTTGATAACCTCCAGAATGAATCTGCCGCCGCTTCGCACGCTGTTCTTCGAGGATCTTTCGGTCGGGATGACCGAAACGCTGGCGAAGACCGTAGCGTCGTCGGACGTGGTCGGTTTCGCGCAACTGACCGGCGACCGCAATCCGATCCATCTGTCGGAGCATTTTGCCGCGCGCACGCCGTTCGGCAAGCGCATCGCGCACGGCCTTTATACCGCGAGCCTGATTTCGGCGGTGCTCGGGACGCGGCTGCCGGGGCCCGGCGCAATCTATATTTCGCAGACGCTGAATTTCCGTGCGCCGGTGAAGATCGGCGATACCGTCGTCGTCACCGTGACGGTGCAAGGAGCTCATCCCGGAAAAGTCCCGCGCCCGGCTGTCTTGCGTCTGCGCGGTCGATGGCGAAACCGTGCTCGACGGCGAGGCGCTGGTCAAGGTGCCGAGCGAGAAGGCCGCCAAGGGCAAGCGGCCGATGATGCGGCTGTGAGGGCCGCGTCAGGTGATCGACATCACCACGCCGCCGTCGGCGCGGAGCGGCGAGCCGGTGATGGCGCTGGCTTCGCGCGAGCAGAGGAACAGCACCGCGGCGGCGACTTCTTCCGCCGTCGCCAGCCGCTTGATGATCGAACTCGGCCGGGCCTTGTCGATGAAGTCGCGCTGCACTTTGGGATCGTCGCCCGATTGGCCCATCGACTTGAACATCGCGGCCACCCCTTCGGTCAGCGTCGGCCCCGGCAGCACCGCATTGACGGTGACGCCGGTCGCGGCCAGCGCCTGGGCAAAGCCGCGCATCAGCGCAAGGTCGGCGGATTTGGTAAAACCGTAATGGATCATCTCGGTCGGGATCTGCACGCCGGATTCCGAGGAGATGAAAACGACGCGGCCGAATTTCTTGTCGCGCATTTTCGGTCCGTAATGCCGCGTCAGCCGCACGCCGGACAGCACATTGGTCGCGAACAGCCGCTGCCAGTCCTCGTCGGGAATCTCGAAGGCGTCCTTGATCTCGAAAATGCCGGCATTGTTGATCAGGATATCGACGTCGCCCGCGGCCTTGATGATGGCGGCGATGCCGTCGGCGGTGGCGACGTCGCCGGGCGCCGCCGCCAAGCGTGCCTTGGGCAGCTTGCCGGCGATCTCCTTGATCGCCTGCTCGACGTCCGCGGGCTTGCGCCCATTGATGACAACTTCGGCGCCGTTCGCGGCGAGTGCCTCGGCAATGGCGCGGCCGATGCCCTTAGTGGAACCGGTAACCAGCGCGCGCAGTCCGGAAAGGTCGACTTGCATAATGCCTCGCAATTGCCCTCAACGCCGAAATGGGGGCGAAGTACGGGCGCGGCAAGATGACGACGGCTGGTTCATTCGCGCCAGCGAGAAAAACGGCCTATAATCGCCTGCTCGGGAGACCCCCATGTTCGAACGCGATGAAGTCCTCCAAGAGCTGCATGGGCGGCTGAAAGCCGCCGGCATCAATCCGCTCGATTCGAAGGTGCAGGCGATCTGCGACATCGTAAACGCCTTCTATGCCGAGAAAACCCGCGAAGTGCTGGAAAAGATGCAAGCGGTGCTCAGCAAGATTCCGACCTGAAATTCCACAACAAGAAGAGAAGCGCCATGACGACTGCCGTTCTCGAAGCCAAGACCGCTTATGACGTCGACGACGTCGAATATCTCCGTCACGGCGACAAGCCGCTATTGGCGCGGGTATTCAAGCCGCGCGGGGAGGGGCCGTTTCCGGCTTTGGTCGAATGCCATGGCGGCGCCTGGTGCCTGTCCGACCGCACCACCGAGCATCTGCGCCACGAATACATGGCCTCGCACGGCATCGTCTCCATCGCGCTCGATTTCCGCTCCGGTTCGACGCGATCCCTATCCGGCGTCGCTGCAGGACATCAATTACGCCGTGCGCTGGGCCAAGCTCCATGCCGCGGATTTGCACACGCGCCCGGAACTGATCGGCTTGTCCGGCCAGTCGAGCGGCGGCCATCTGGCGATGCTGGTGGCGATGCGGCCGCACGATCCGCGCTATGCCGCGATCGCGTTGCCGGGCGGCGCGGCGTTCGACGCCAGCGTACCGTTCATCGTGACCTCGTGGCCGGTGATCAATCCGCTCGGCCGCTACCGCCATGCCAAACGCGCGCAGATGAGCGCCAGTCCGCCGGAGTGGCCGAAGGGTATTATTGCGCGCCAGGATTCGTTCTGGCGCTCGGAGGAGAACATGGCCGAGGGCAATCCGATGCTGGCGCTCGAGCGCGGCGAGAAGGTGCTCACCCCGCCCGCGGTGTGGTTCCAGGGCCGCGGCGACCTGCTGCATGACTACAAAGACGCCGAGTCGGACTTCCCCGGCAACGAGCCGCAGCGCTTTGTCGCCAATTACAAAAAGGCCGGCGGCGAGATCGAATTGCATTACATCGAAGCGGACCGCCATGCCGGCCATTCACCGGATCTGTCGAAGACCGGCGACATGTTTCCGCGCATGGTGGAGTGGGTGCGGGCGCACGCCAAGCGATAACGACAATTCGGCTGAACGAGGCGCAACGGGTCGCCCATAGGCGGCCCGATAACACGCGCCAGCTATGGGGGAGTGAGCGATGCAATACCGCAGGATCGCGGCGCTTGGGTTTATGAGTTTGCTGGCGGTGGCTGGGATTGGCCCGGCCGCGGCGCAAGATTTTTCCGGCAAGCCGATTCGCATCATTGTCGGCCTGGTGCCGGGCGGTGCGACCGATGTTACCGCGCGCCTGGTGGCACAGCGCCTGAGCGCGAGCCTCGGCACCAATGTCTATGTCGAGAACAAGCCCGGCGGCGCTTTCGAGCCGGCGTTTCGCGAGCTTGCCAACGCGCCGCCCGACGGCACCACGCTGTTCATGATCTCGGCGGCGGCCGTCGTGACCCAGCCGGCGTTCAAGGCTTATCCGTTCGATGTCCGCAAAATGACCGCGGTAACGGAAGTCTCGGAAGGCCCGTTCATTCTGGTCGGCCGCAAATCGCTCGGCTTCAACAACGTCACCGATCTGATCAATTTCGGCAAAGCCAATCCCGGCAAGCTGACGTTTCGGCTCTGGCGGCGGCGTCGGCAGTTCGCTGTCGCTCAATGCCGAGTTGCTGCGGATCTCCGCCGGCATCAATATTGTCAACGTGCCCTATCAAGGTGCGGCGGCGGTGCTCAACGATCTGCTCGGCGGCCGGGTCGATGCGATGTTCGACGCCATGCCGGTGCAGGTCGAGCAGGTGAAGGCCGGCAATGTTTCCGGCCTCGCCGTTACCAGCGCCGCGCGCGCTGTGGCACTCCCAGATGTGCCGACCATGGCCGAGTCCGGCTACAAGGATTTCGTGGTGTCGAATTATTTCGGCCTTCTGGCGCCGCCGAACACGCCGCCGGCGATCGCCAAAAAGCTGCGCGACGAAGTCGCCAAAGCGGTCGCCGCCCCCGACATCGTCGAACTGTTCGCCAAGCAAGGCATGAACCCGGTCGCCGACGAGCCTAGACATTTCGCCGATCTGATCGCCGCCGATCTCGCGCGCTGGACCGGCGTGATCAACAAAGCCGGAATACAGTTGCAATAAAAAATTCTTCCCCGCTAACGCGGGGCAGGATTGGTGCTGCGCGCCAACCTTGCGATTTCATCACTCACCTTCGCCGCACCATCAGCCGGAAAAAATGCGGCGACGTAGCGATCGGGGCGCAACAGGAATAATCCCGGCGGATGCTCGCCGAGAAGCTTGGCCAGATCGCCGCGCAGGTCGCGCGCGGCGACGATCGGCGGTTCGGCGGGTGAGGCGTCTTCCTTGTCGAGCACGGCGACGGCGCGGAGCGGAATGGCCATGCCGCTACGCAACGCCTGCTCAAGGACTGACGGCGATGCGCCGGGCGAGGCGACAAGGGCGAAGCCGTCGCCGAGCACATCGTCGAGCAGCGCGAAGCCCGTCTCCGTCATCACCAGCGCCTGCGGAAATAATCGGCCGACCAGCGAAGTCCGGTCGTTCTCGGCCGGCGGATCGAGCAGAAAACCGCGGGTGAATTTCGGCTTCGGCTTGTATTTCATCTCGGCGAAATAGGACCGCGCCGCCGGATAAAGCGCCAGCACGCGAAAGAAGCTCTGCATCGCCAGCGCTTGGAGGCGGCTGCGCGGCATCATGATATGGCCCATGCGCACGGCGAGCTTGACCATCGCGCCGGCATGGTCGCGGCGTTCGGCCTGGTAGCTGTCGAGCAGCCCCGGTCCGAGCTGGCCGGAAACCACGGCGGCAAGCTTCCAGGCGAGATTATGGGCGTCGCGCAGGCCGGAATTCATGCCCTGGCCGGCGAAGGGCGGCATCAGATGCGCGGCGTCGCCGGCGATAAACACTCGGCCGTCGCGCCAGCGCTCGGCGAGACGGGCGTGGAAGGTATAGACCACCTTGCGCGCCAGCACCGAAGTGTCGTCGGTGCCGTGCCGCCGCAGCAGCGCCGCGACATTGTCCGGGGCGAGCATATCGGCTTCCTGCTCGCCGTCGTGCAGCATGAATTCGAAACGCCGGGTGCCGTTCGGACCCGGCAGCGACAAGCACGGCCGCGCCGGATCGCAGAACACCTTGGTGTCGCGGCTCGGATCGGTGGTATTGGCGAGATCGACGATCAGCCAGCGTTCCTTGAACGTCGAACCGGTCATGTCGATGCCGAGGCTTTGCCGCACCGGACTGCGGCTGCCGTCGCAGCCGGCGAGGTAGTCGCAGGTGAACTCGACGGTCTCGCCGCCGCGGCGCGCGCGCAGCGCCACGCCGAGGCCGTTCTGCGAAAATTCCAAGAGTTCGGTTTCGAACAGCGTCTCGGCATGGCCGAGCCGGTCGAGATTGCCGCGCAGGATCTGCTCCAGCACCGGCTGACGGAAGGCGTTTCGGCGCGGGAAGCCGTATTCCAGCGTCGTCGGCTTCACCTTGAGGAAGGGCCGGCCGCCCGGCGAAAAATATTCCGAGCCGTAGCCGAGCACCAGGTTCGGCACCAATTGATTGATGACGCCGACCGACTGCATGGTGCGGAGCGACTCGTCGTCGATCGACACCGCGCGCGGCTCCTGCACCGTGCTGGGATTGCGCTCGATGATCAGCACGTCGATGCCGTAGCGCGCCAATAGCCCGGCGAGCGTCAGCCCGGTCGGCCCGGCGCCGACGACGATCACGGGCCAATGGGTGCGGGTGATCATGGTGCCTATCCGGAGGGGGCGGTCGGTGACACAAACCATAGTTCCGGCGAGGCGGTAAAGGCCGCAGCGTTGCGATTTGCGTGCTGCCCTCCTTCTGCTGCAGGTTCCGTCAACATCCCGGTCAGGCCGATCGCCGTCCGCCGGCAGAGCCGCTCATGAAAATCGCGAGCTTCAATATCAACAACGTCAACAAGCGGCTGCCGAACCTGGTCGCCTGGCTGCGCGCCGCCAAGCCTGACGTTGTCGCGCTGCAGGAGCTGAAGGCCATCGATCGCGAATTTCCACGCGCGGCGATCGAGCAGGCCGGTTACGGCGCGGCCTGGGTCGGGCAAAAATCATGGAACGGGGTTGCCATTCTGGCGCGCGGCACCGAGCCGGTGGTGACGCGGCGCGCCTTGCCGGGCGATCCGGATGACACCCAGGCCCGCTATCTCGAAGCTGCGATCAACGGCGTGATCGTGACCTCGATCTATGCGCCGAACGGCAATCCGCAGCCGGGGCCGAAATTTACTTATAAACTCGCCTGGATGGACCGGCTCGCAACCCATGCCGCCGAATTGCTGGCGGCCAAGGTGCCGGTCGTGCTGGCCGGCGACTACAACGTCGTGCCAACCGACCGCGATATCTATCCGACCAAGTCCTATGCCAAGGATGCGCTGCTGCATCCGCAAGTGCGGGCGCGGTTCGCCGATATTCTGGAACAGGGCTGGGTCGACGCGGTGCGCAAGATGCATCCCGATGCCCCGGTCTATACCTATTGGAGCTATCTGCGTAACCGCTGGCCGCGCGACGCCGGCCTGCGCATCGATCATCTGCTGCTCAGTGCGCAGGCGGCGAAGCGGCTCGAGGGCGCCGGCGTCGATCGCGCCGTGCGCGGCGAGGCGAATGCCAGCGATCATGCGCCGGTGTGGGTCACGTTGCGCGAGATCGCCGCAACCCGCTCGTCCCCGCGCAAGCGGGGACCCAAGCTGGCTTCCCGCGTGCGCGGGAACGCGCGGAAGAGGGCGGCGGGGCCGCTCCTGGTGATCGACGGCGACTCGTTCGCGCATCGCTCCTATCACGCGCTGCCCAAAACCATTCGCCGCGATCGCGGCAAGCCGGCCGGCGCCATTCTCGGCTTTGCCAATATGCTGCTGCGGCTCTATCGCGGCGAAGCGCCGCGCGCGGTGCTGGTCGGCTGGGATACGCTCGAAGCGCCGACCTATCGGCATGACGATTATCCGGCCTATCAGAGCGGCCGCGAATTCGACGACGACCTGGTCGAGCAGCTCGATCTGATTCCGAAATTCGTTGCCGCCTGCGGCTTCGCCAATGCCAAGCGTGCCGGCTATGAGGCCGACGATTTCCTGGCGGCGGGCGCTGCGCTCGGCGAGAGGCGCGGCGGCATGGTGCTGGTGGCGAGCGGCGATCGTGACACGTTCCAGCTTGCTTCCGAGCGCACCACGATCCTTTATCCGCAGCGCGGCGGCGAGATGGCGCGGATCGGTCCGGCCGAGGTCCGCGAGCGCTACGGCGTCGAGCCGCACCAGGTGCCGGATTTCATCGCATTGCGCGGCGACCCGTCCGACAAATTGCCGGGCGCGCCCGGCGTCGGTGCTACCGGCGCGGCGGCGCTGTTGCGGCAATACGGCAGTCTCGCCGCTATTCTCAAGGCCGGGCGCTTCGCCAAGCAGGCCGACGATCTGCGGCTGTTTCGTTCGATCGCCACCATGGACCGCAAGGCGCCGCTGCCGAGCCTCGTCGGGCAAAAACCGACCTGGGCAAAGGCCGCGTCGCTGGCGCGCAAATGGCAGCTCAAGCAATTGGCGGAGCGGTTGGAGGCGATGGAGTGATGCCGGATCAGCCTTTTAAACGCCCGCTGAACGTGGCGAGCAGCCAATAGACCAGAAACGCGACGATCACGCCGACGACCAGCGCGGTCGCGACGGTCTGCAGATCAAGCACCGTTGCGCGGTACAGCATGCCGGCGGTCCACAGCACGGCGAAGATAACGGCGGTGAGAATCCGATTGGTGCGTGGCGTAATGGCGAGGCCTCCTGCGGGTGGATGAGGTATTATACGACATCCTTAGCCCTGATGGAGCGGGGCGTAATCCGGGACTTCCGGCGCCGCGTCGCCGCCCCTCTCGCATTGCGCGCCGCTCCATGAGGGCTACAAGCCGTACAGCTTCGCCGCGGTGTCGTACAAAATCTGCCGCTGCTCGGCCGCCGGAAAATCCGCCATCGCCTCGCGGACGATGCCGACCAGCGTCGCGTAATCGGTCCACAGCTTCTCGATCGGGAAATTCGAGCCCCACAGGCAGCGTCCGGCGCCGAACAGCGTGACGGTATCGCGGATCACCGGCTGGATGTCGGCGAGCGTCGCGCGATGGACGAAAGTGCCGAGCGCCGAGAGCTTCACGAACATATTCGGGCAATCGGCAAGCTTGCGCATGCCGGCGCGCCAGGCGGCGCGGCCGGTGTCGCTCAAGTCTTCCAGCATGCCGGCGTGTTCGAGCACGAAAGTGGTGCCGGGAAAGGCGCGCGCCAGTTCGGCGCCGGCCGCCATCTGCGCGGTAAAGACCTGCAGCTCGAACAACAGCCCGCGCGGCGCGAGCTGCGCGAGACCCTGGCGCCAATCCGCGTCAGCCATGACATCGGGCCGCGGTGCGAAGCGGTAGGCCGGGTTCTGGTGCCAGTGCAATTGCTGGCGGACGCCCTTGAGCCGCGGATAAAGCTGCATGGCATTGAGCGTTGCCGGCAGCGCCGCTTCGGCGAGATCGGCAAAGCCGACAATGGCGTGCGGAAAGCCGTGCGCCTCGGCCACGCTCTCGACCCAGGCGACCTCCTCGACGCACAGCGCCGGCGCCCAATTGGTCTGCACATAGACCGAGGCGACGACGCCGCTATTCTTGATGTCGTCGAGATATTCGCCGATCGGATAATCCCGCCGCAGCGCTTCATACGGTCCGAAAATCCGCGGCACCATCGGCCCGTTCAGCCAAGGCTGATCGGCCCGGCGCCAGATGTGATGATGCGCGTCGATGATGTCGGGGAGGGGCATTCTACCTTAGTGTGCGAGCAAAGGTGTGAAGCGCCGTGGCTTGGCCAACCCAACCTCCGTAATTCTACCTCCTCACAACCCCGCCAGATACTTCGCCATCTCCTGCCTCTCACCGTCGCTCAGCGCCTTCATGAATTTCGGCATGTCGCCGTTGTTGGTGCGCTCGCCGTCGGCGAAGCTTTGCATGGCGGAGACGAGGTAGTCGTAGCTTAAGCCGGCGAGGCGCGGCGCCGGGGCGCCGCCTTCGAAATGCGGCTGGTGGCAGGCTTTGCACATCGCGATCTTCGGCGGCTCCGCCGTCGCCGAAGCCGGCGTGGCCTTGGTCGGCCAGGTCTTGGCGGCGAAATAGGCGGCGATCGGGCGGGTGTCTTCCTGCTTAATGCCGGCGGCGATCGGCGCCATGATCGGGTTGTTGCGGTCCTCGGCGCGGTAGTCGTGCAATTGCTTGACCAGGTAGTTCTGCTGCTGGCCCCAGATCACCGGGATGGTCGGTCCGGTCGGCACGCCGTTGCTGCCATGGCAGGCGCCGCAGACTTGCACCTTGGCCTCGATATCGTCGGCGGCGGCCGGCATGGCGATGACAGCGGCAATCGCGGCCGCGCCGAGCGCGGCTAGACCCTTGAGCATCGAAACTCCTCCCTGATTTTTATCGTTTTGTCGTAGCCCGAGTGGAGCAAAGCGTAATGCGAGATTTCGGGCGCGTCGAGGGGCGGTTGACGTTGCGTCATCCTGAGGAGGCCGCGAAGCGGCTCTCGAAGGATGCGTGGCAAGGCCGTGCCGCCGTCGCCCTTCGAGGCCCGCTGCGCGGGCGCCTCAGGGTGACGGGAAAGTCGCCGTGCGGCTCGGCGCGCTCACCGCGTCCGCTGATACTTCACCAGCGCGGCGCCGAACGCTTCGAACAGCGCGCGGTTCACCGGAATGCGCTGCGCTTCGTATTCGGCGTGCCACTGCACGCCGAGCGCGAAGCCCGGCGCGGCGTCGATGCGGATCGCTTCGATGGTCTCGTCCTCGGCCACGCCTTCGATCACCACGCGCGAGCCCGGCTTGAGGATGCCCTGGCCGTGCAGTGAATTGACCTGGATGGTCTCGGCGGCGAGCAGCTTGGCGAACACGCCGCCCGGGGTCAGGCGAACCTGGTGGCGGTCGGCGTAGATGACTTCGGCGTCGGGGTGGAAGTCGCCGTTCGGCAGCCGCGGCGCGCGGTGGTTCATGCGGCCCGGCAGGTCGCGGATCTCGGGGTGCAGCGAGCCGCCATAGGCGACGTTCATTTCCTGAATGCCGCGGCAGACGCCGAACAGCGGCACGCCGCGGGCGACGCAGACCTCGATCAGCGGCAAGGCCAGCGCGTCGCGCGCCTCGTCATAGGGCTCGTAGCGCGGATCGGCGTCGGTGCCGAAGCGGCGCGGATGGACATTGGCGCGGCCGCCGGTGAGCAGGATGCCGTCGACGGTGTCGAGCAGCGCGCCGATATCGGTGAGCTCCGGCGAGCCGGCGAAGATCAGCGGCAGCGCGCCGGTGACGTCTGCTACCGCACGCAGATTGCGCTCGCCGACCCGCTGCGCCAGGAACTTGCCCTCGATCAGATGGGCGCTGCCGATCACGCCGACGACGGGGCGCCTGGTCATAGGGCGGCCGCGCCGGGAGGGAGAAGATTATTCCGACTTAACACCGTTTTGCCAGGATGGGATTCGCCTTGAGGGGGGAGTCGCACGCGGCGTATTCTATGCGCCGGATGCGGGCGGCTCAACAAGGGCTGCCGGGGTAGGGCGGCCAAAGGCGTCCGACGCGGTGCCGCGCGGCGTCGGGGAAGCGCCCGCGTTGCGTCACTTGGGCTCCGTCCATCCTGTGGCGTGGCACCGATCTTGCCACGATTTCGGCGGGTGGGGCCGTCATGAGCGGGACGCTAGGCTGGGTCGGGCTCGGGCCGCTTGCGGACGTCGCGCGCGATGCCAAATTACTGTCGGCTGGTGGGTGTACTCGAACAGAGGATGAGGTTGCCGTGAAGAGAACCGCCTGGGCGTTTGCGTTGACATCGGTATTGCTGGCGAGTGGGGGGGTGCCGGCGGCGGAATCCTTCGGCACGGCGGACCAGGCCCATGCCATGCTCGACCGCGCCGTCGGCGCGCTCAAAGCCGACCCGGCCAAGGCGCTGCAGGCTTTCAACGACGCCCACAACAAGGATTTCCGCGACCGCGACCTGTTTGTCTATTGCTTCAACACCGCCGACGGCAAATTCACCGCTTACGAAATGTCGGTGCTGCTCGGCGCCGATATCCGCAAGTTCAAGCTGTACGGCGAGCCGATGGGCCAGCGCGCCTATGACGCCGTCCACGAGGCGCCGGAAGGCAATGTCGTCAGCATCGACTACCAGATGGCGAAGCCGGACGAGAAGAAGCCGTCGGCCAAGCAGGCCTTCGAAGCCCGCGTCGGCGAGCAGGCCTGCGGCGTGAGTTATTTCAAATAGGATTAGCGATCGCGCCTCGCGCCGAATGGCGCGCGATCGCTCGCGCCACATTGAATCTCATTCAACGCTAAGCACCCGTCCTCCATTAAGGCGCGCGGGAGCTACATCGGTCCTCAAGCAAGCGCTGGAGGATTCCGATGAACAATGGCCTGATGGTGCGGTTCCGGTTGCCGGTGTTGGCGTTTTCGATGTTCGTCGGCTGGTCGCTGACCGTTGCGGTCATGCCGGCGCAGGCCGAGCCGGTGTGTCCGAGCCTGGTGATCACCGGGCATCCGGCCTATCCGCCGGTCGCCTGGGCCGCGGAGGGTAAGATCGTCGGCGCCGCGCCCGCTTTGGTGAGCGAGATCGCGTCAAGCCTCGGCGTCAAGGACGTGGTGTCGAAAAACTACGGATCGTGGGAGGGCGCGCAGGAAGCGGTGCGCAACGGCGAGGCCGACGTCATTTTCGGCATCTACAAGAATGACGAACGGGCGGCCTATCTCGACTATGTCGAGCCGCCGTTCATGACCGATCCGGTAGCGATCGTGGTGCGCAAGGGCGCCGGCTTCGGTTTCGCCGAATGGCAAGACCTCAAGGGCCGCAAGGGCGTGACCAATGCCGGCGAGAGCTACGGCGACAAGTTCGACGCCTTCATGGCGAAAGAACTCACCGTCGCGCGCCCGGCCGGCGTCGACAAAGTGTTCGCGGCACTGCTCGTCGGGAAGGCCGATTACATGATCATCGGGCTTTATCCGGGCCGCAATGAAGCCAAACGCCTCGGCATCGCCGACAAGCTCGAGTTTTTGCCGAAGGAGCTGCTGTCGTCGGCAATGTATGTCGCCTTCTCCAAACACTCTCAATGCACAGCGTTGCGCGCGGGCTTTGCCCCGGCGATCAAGACCGCTGTCGACAACGGCACGGTACGGGAGTTGCTGGAAGCCGCGGGCGAAGACGCCGGAGCTGTAGGAAGGGAATGCGGGCCGCGAACGGGGCGCATATTTTAAATACGCGGGCGCGCTACGCCACCAGATCGCGAAACTCGGGATGCTTTTCCAGATAGGCGCCGACGAATGGGCAGCGCGGCACGATTTTCAGCCCGCGGGCGCGCGCTTGTTGCAGCACCGCCTCGACCAGCCGCGACGCCAGCCCGCGGCCGCGCGCCGCCACCGGCGTCTCGGTGTGAGCGAGCGTCATCACATTGCCGACGAGCGTGTAGTTGAGCACGACTGTCACGCCGCTGTCGTCAAGTTCGAAGCGGGAGAGAGCGGTATTGTCACGGATTGTCGGCATGCCCTTACCGGTGGGGAGGATAAGACGCGGCCGGTGCGTCTATCTTTGAAACGCGCTGACGTCGCGGAGGCGGCAAAGTATCTCTGTGGCTTTGCGCTTTGGCCTCATTTGGATCGCCTCGTAAAGTCCAGAGCCCATCGCAAAGCGTCGGGTCGGTAACCGCTTCGTGCCGAGCCTCCCCTTTCAGGGGGTGCAGGAAAATCACTCCGCCGCTTCCACCCGCTTCTTCTTCGCCGCCACACCGCGCCGTGCCAGCACCGGCTTGAGGAACGCCCCGGTGTAGCTGCGCTTCTCGCGGACGATGTCTTCCGGCGTGCCGGTGGCGACGATTTCGCCGCCGCCGTCGCCGCCTTCGGGCCCGAGGTCGATCACCCAGTCGGCGGTTTTGATGACTTCGAGGTTGTGCTCGATGACCACCACCGAATTGCCGGTGTCGACCAGTTCGTGCAGCACTTCAAGGAGCTTTGCCACGTCGTGAAAGTGCAGGCCGGTGGTCGGCTCGTCCAAGATATAAAGCGTGCGCCCGGTGGCGCGCTTGCTCAATTCCTTGGCGAGCTTGACGCGCTGCGCTTCGCCGCCGGACAGCGTGGTCGCCTGCTGGCCGACATGGATGTAGTCGAGACCGACACGGTGCAGCAAAGCCAGCGGCTCACGGACCCGCGGCACCGCCTTGAAAAACTCCAGCGCTTCCTCGACCGTCATGTCGAGCACGTCGGCGATCGATTTGTTCTTGAACAGCACTTCCAGCGTTTCGCGGTTGTAGCGCTTGCCCTTGCAGACATCGCAGGTGACATAGACGTCGGGCAGAAAGTGCATCTCGATCTTGATCACGCCGTCGCCCTGACAGGCCTCGCAGCGGCCGCCTTTGACGTTGAACGAGAAGCGGCCGGGCTCGTAGCCGCGCGCGCGGCTCTCCGGCAGGCCGGCGAACCATTCGCGGATCGGCGTGAACGCGCCGGTATAGGTCGCCGGGTTGGAGCGCGGCGTGCGGCCGATCGGCGACTGGTCGATGTCGATGATCTTGTCGAGCAGTTCGACGCCTTCGATGCGGTCGTGCGGGGCAGGGGCCTCGCTGGCATTGTTGAGCTTCCTCGCCAGGGCCTTGTAGAGGGTGTCGATCAACAGCGTCGACTTGCCCCCGCCTGACACGCCGGTGACGCAGGTGAACAGCCCGAGCGGAATCTCGGCGGTGACGTTTTTCAGATTATTGCCGCGGGCGTTGACCACCTTGAGCACGCGCGACGGATTCTTGGCGCGGCGCTCGGGCACCGGCACCATCAATTCGCCGGACAGATATTTGCCGGTCCAGGAATCCGGTGCGGCCATCAGGTCGGCGATCTGGCCTTGGGCGATCACGTGGCCGCCGTGGATGCCGGCGCCGGGGCCGATATCGAGCACATGGTCCGCGACGCGGATCGCGTCCTCGTCGTGTTCGACCACGATCACGGTATTGCCGAGATCGCGCAGCCGCTTCAGCGTTTCGAGAAGCCGGGCATTGTCGCGCTGGTGCAGCCCGATCGACGGCTCGTCGAGCACGTAGAGCACGCCGGTCAGCCCCGAGCCGATCTGCGAGGCGAGCCGGATGCGCTGGCTCTCGCCGCCGGACAGCGTGCCCGACGCCCGCGCCAGGGTGAGATATTCGAGACCGACGTCGACCAAAAAGCGCAAGCGCTCGCGGATTTCCTTGAGCACCCGGCCGGCGATTTCGTTCTGCTTCGGGGTCAGCCGCTGGGGTAGCTCAATGAACCACTGCGGCTGCGCCTTTGACCGACATTTCGGAGACCTGGCCAATATGCAGCCCGCCGATCTTCACGCATAAAGCTTCGGGCTTGAGCCGATAGCCGTTGCAGGCCGAGCACGGCACGTCGGTGAAATAGCGCGCCAGTTCTTCGCGCGCCCAGTCGCTTTCGGTTTCTTTAAAGCGGCGCTCGAGATTGGTGACGATGCCTTCGAAGGCGCGCTTGGTGTCGTAGGCGCGCATGCCGTCGTCATAGGAGAATTTGATCTCGGTATCCCCGGAACCATAGAGGATCGCTTCCTGCGTCTTCTTCGGCAGGTCCTTCCATTTGGTGTCGAGCGTGAACTTGTAGTGCTTGCCGAGTGCGGTCAGCGTCTGGGTGTAATAAGGCGACGACGATTTCGCCCACGGCGCAATGGCGCCCTTACGCAAGCTGCGGTCCTTGTCGGGAATGACCAGATCGGCATCGATGTGCTGCTCGACGCCAAGCCCGCCGCATTTCGGGCAGGCGCCGAACGGATTGTTGAACGAGAACAGCCGCGGCTCGATCTCCGGAATGGTGAAGCCGGACACCGGGCAGGCGAATTTCTCCGAGAAGGTGAGACGCTCGGCGGTTTCGTTGCGCTGCTTATTGGCCTTGCTGTTGGTCGTTGCCGCTGCGGTTCCGGCATCGGCCATTTCGGCGAGCGCGAGACCGTCGGCGAGTTTGAGTGCCTGTTCCAATGAATCGGCGAGCCGCGCCGTGATATCCGGCCGCACCACGATGCGGTCGACGACCACGTCGATGTCGTGGGTGAATTTCTTGTCGAGTGCCGGGGCTTCCGCGATCTCGTAGAACTTGCCGTCGATTTTGACGCGCTGGTAGCCCTTCTTCATGAACTCGGCGAGTTCCTTGCGGTACTCGCCCTTGCGGCCGCGCACCACCGGCGCCAACAGATAAAGCCGGGTGCCTTCCGGCAGCGCCATGATGCGGTCGACCATCTGCGACACGGTCTGGCTCTCGATCGGCAGACCGGTGGCCGGCGAATAGGGCACGCCGACGCGCGCCCAGAGGAGCCGCATGTAATCGTAGATCTCGGTCACGGTGCCGACCGTCGAGCGCGGATTGCGCGAGGTGGTTTTCTGCTCGATGGAAATCGCCGGCGACAGCCCGTCGATCTGGTCGACGTCCGGCTTCTGCATCATCTCCAGGAACTGCCGCGCATAGGCCGACAGGCTTTCGACATAACGGCGCTGGCCCTCGGCATAGATGGTGTCGAAAGCGAGCGAGGATTTGCCGGAGCCGGACAGGCCGGTGAACACCACCAGCCGGTCGCGCGGGATGTCGAGATCGACATTTTTGAGATTGTGCTCGCGCGCCCCGCGGATCGAGATCACGCGGCGGTCGGCGGCACTTCGTTCAGAAGTAATTCTGTCAAACAGGTTCTTGTCCGAAAGGTCTTTCATTGCCAATCCGCTCGTCCCCGCGACGGCGGAGGATCCAGTGACATTCAGGTCCTGACGCAATCTGGATTTCCGCTCGCACGGAAAAGCGGAGGCAGAACCCGCCATTGCTACCGGGACAGACCTTGGAACGTAGTAAGAACGCTGCGGTTTTTCCAGGGCGGGGAGGCCGCTATTCCCGGAAATCACCGCCGAAAAATGCCGCCTGAATTGACTAGGGCCGGCATCGCGCCGGCCCTAGGTTCCCGCAGCACCTTGGTCGGTACTCAATACCTGGCGCCCAGCGGAGCGCCTCCGCCAAAGGTGAAGCGGTAATTCACGCCCAGCGTGATCACGCTCAGGTCGGACTTGATCGAAGCCGCCGGGGCAGGGAAATTGTAAGTCTTGGTGCCGAAACCCAAGAAATCGTATTCGGCCCGGGCCGACCAGTTTTCGGTCAGGCCGTATTCGACCCCCACGCCGGCGATAAAGCCGGTACGGTTGTCGTTGAGTGAGGACGGAACTGCCGCGACACCGGCGGCGCCGAGAAGGGTCTCGGTATAGTCGGTATGCATGACCGCCGCACCGCCTTTGCCGTAGAACAGCCAGTCATTGGCGGCGAAGCCGAGCCGTCCGGTGACGGTGGCAAGCCAGCGCGGCGCCGAGGTGAAGCTGTCGGTCGTGCCGGCGGTGTTCGGGGCGCGTCCGGAGCCGCTGGTATTGGTGGCGGATATCGTCGCTTCGGCGCCCACCACCACGGTCGAGAATTGATAATTGAGCCCGAACTGGCCACCGCCGATCAGGCCGACCGGGCTGGAGGTCGCATTGCCGATCAGCGTGGTCGCGTTGGCCCCTGCTTGGGTGATGGTGTCCGACAGGAAATCGGCACCCAGATTGCCGCCGATATAAACGCCGGTCCAATTATAGATCGCCGGCGGCGGAAAAACCTTGGGCGGATAGTAGCCCGGAGCCGCCGGCAGATCGGCCGCGCGCGCCGGCGCAGCGAATGCCAGCATCACCAAGCCTAACGCAGCAATGCCCGAACCAAGACGTTTCATAAGGCAACCTCAGGCAACCTCGTGTCCCGCTAAACGGCGGTTCCCCAAGGCAATACAATGCTTTCGGCTGCGGCTGGATAGTGCAAAAAAACAACAACTCACCGGAATCACGCGGCCCAAACATTAACGCCACCGGCAGGGCCCAGACCCCGCCGATGGCGCTATTGAACGGTCAGCCGCAGTGGGTCAGCGGAATTTATAATCGAGGCCGAACCGGATCAGGTTCTCGTCGAGTTTGACGGTGGTCGCCGGGAACGGCGTGGCGTTTTGGAAATCGACGAACAGATATTCCACGCGGGCCGTCCAGTTATCGGCGAACGCCGCCTCGACGCCTCCGCCGGCCGTCCAGCCGGCCTTATTCGTGTTGGTGAGCGTGCCGCCCGACGGTCCAGCCTGAATGTTGCCGTAGGCGCCCCCGCCGGTGGCGTAGAACAGCACCCGATCCACGGCATAACCGGCACGGCCGCGAAAGGTGCTGAGCCAGGTATTTTTTGTCTCGCAGGTGATCGCGCAAACGCCGGTCGATCCCTGTATCCCCATCCAGTCCATGTCGCCTTCGACACCGAAAACAAATGCTTCGATCTGATAATTGGCGCCAAGGGTGCCGCCGACGGCGAAGCCGGAGGTATTGAAATTGCCGGTCGAGCCCGTACCGAAAAACGGATTGGTCCACTCGCTTTTACCGAAGCCGTAGCCGCCATTGATGCCGTAATAGATGCCGCCCCAGTTATAAACCGGCGCCACCACCGGCATGTAAGCGACCGGCATTTGCGGCGGAGCCGGCTGCGGCAAGTCTGCGGCCTGGAGCGGGCCGGCCAAGGCGAGAACGGCTGCTCCCGCGATCAGTGCTCTTTTCATTGCAAAGTCCCCACCAGCGACTCGCTATCGATCCAATAGCTTCGCGCTATATCGACTGTTGACGCGCCGTGTCGAGAATTGACATTCCACGAATCAATTGAATGCCAAACGACACACGCACGCATGACGTGCGCGAGTCATCATCGGGGAATTGCAATAATAAATCGTTTACCGTGTTTTGAAGTGGCGTCTGCGCGCCAAATCCGACCGGATTTATCCGCTCAGCGGAATTTGTAATCGATGCCGAACCGGATCAGATTCTCGTCGAGTTTCACGGTGGTCACCGGAAACGGCGTGGCATTTTGGAAGTCGACGAACAGATATTCGACCCGCGCCGTCCAGTTGTCGGCGAGAGCCGCTTCGACGCCGGCGCCCGCCGTCCAGCCTGCCTTATTGGTGTTGGTGAGCGTGCCGCCCTTCGGTCCAGCCTGGATGTTGCCGAAAGCGCCGCCGCCGGTGGCGTAGAACAGTACCCGATCGAACGCGTAACCGGCCCGGCCGCGAACGGTGCTGAGCCAGGTGTTCTTGGTCTCGCATACGAGGGGGCAAATGCCGGTCGATCCCTGGACACCCATCCAGTCCATGTCGGCTTCGAGGCCGATAACGAATGCGTCCACCTGATAGTTGGCACCAAGCGTGCCGCCGACGGCGAAGCCGGAGGTGTTGAAGTTGCCGGTGGTGGCGCCAGGAACGGTCCACTCGCTCTTGCCAAAGGCGTAGCCGCCATTGATGCCGTAATAGATGCCGCCCCAGTTATAGACCGGCGGCGCATAGACCACGGGGGCCTGCGGCGGTGGTGGCGCCGGCTGCGGTAAATCGGCGGCGGCGGCTTGCGCGACGGCGGCAATAGTCAAAATCCCAGCAATCAATAATCGCTTCATACCACTCTCCGGTACCTTGCGTGGTGCCGTAAGCCACATCGCCGCAAAGCTTTTACGGTGCAACTGTCGCACTGTCCCCAGGTCCATAAATACCTGAACGGCATGGGAAATAGTGTAACCTAAATGCAACAGACGGTAGCATTCGGCGGTTTCTGGGTTGTTGGCATAATTTCCGGATTGACGATTTAGCGCTTCTGCCGAGCAAAACGCCTCGATTTGAACCTCATTAACCCTTGCAACAATCAGTCGGCGGTATTAGAACAAAAAGGGAACTTACCGCCGCTCCGGCGCCCGGCAGTACAGCCGCGTGTGGATAACACCGATGTTTGTTGCAGGGCCTAGGCCCCGCACTACTGTCGCCCGGTTGATGAGAATACGTACGAGAATAGCCAGTAGGAGGGCCAGTCATGGCGGGCAGCGTCAATAAAGTCATTCTGATCGGCAATTTGGGTGCCGATCCTGAAATCCGTCGCACCCAGGACGGCCGCCCGATCGCCAACCTGCGTCTGGCGACATCGGAGAGCTGGAAGGACAAAAGCACCGGCGAGCGCAAGGAAAAGACCGAGTGGCATCGCGTAGTCATCTTCAACGAGAACCTCTGTCGGGTCGCCGAACAATACCTCAAAAAAGGCTCGAAGGTTTACATCGAAGGTGCTCTGCAAACGCGCAAATGGCAGGATCAATCCGGCCAGGATAAATATTCGACCGAAATCGTATTGCAGAATTTCCGTGGTGAATTGACCTTGCTCGACCGTGCCGGCGGTGCGGGCGGCGGCAGCGACTTCGGCGCGAGCGAAGGAGGCGGCGATTTCGGCTCGTCCGGACCGACCCGCAAGGTCGCTGCGGCCGGCGGCTCGATGCGCAGCGGCGCCGGCGCAGGCGCCGATATGGACGACGAGATTCCGTTCTGAGGACGCGGCGTCATTGCGAGCGAAGCGAAGCAGACCGGCTTCGGCATCGCCGCTCTGGATTGCTTCGTCGCTTAGCACTTCGCAATGACGCGCCGCCATGATCGACGTCATCTTCGCCATCAAATTCGCGCATCTGATCGCGGCCGCGGTGATGCTCGGCACCTGGCTTGCCGTCGCCATTTTCGTCGTGCTGGCGCACCGCTCCGACAATCCGTCGGTGGTCGCCTTGATCTTCCAGTTCGTGGTGCGGATAGAAATCACGGTGATGGCAGCCGCCTTCGCGCTGGAGCCGCTCAGCGGTTTTCCGCTGGCCTGGTCGATCGGGCTCGCACCGTTCAACGAGCCTTGGATCGATATTTCACTGCTGGTCTATATCGCCATGCTGGCGTGCTGGATCGTGGCCGTGCGCACCGAGATGCGCATCCGCCGTTTGACGCGCGAGGCGGCGCTCAACGCCACGGCTCTCGGTCCTGCCTACCGGCGCTTGTTCCGGTTGTGGTGCGTGCTCGCCGGGCCGATCCTGATCGGCATGACCGCGGTCTTCGCGCTGATGATATGGCAGCCGCGTTTCGATTGATGCCGGCGAAGGCCAATTCCGTTATTGGACTCGCGCCCTAGCCGGCGAGTGCGAGCCTGGACTTGGCGATTTGGCTGCCGTCAGGTTTGGCGTCACGCGCCAGCGCGGCGAGTTCGGATCCGGCCAGCACGTAAGTCAGACATTGCGGCAGCGGCTGAAAGCCGCTGCGCTGATAGAAGTGCTGGGCGGGGTTGTCGGCGCGCACCGTGAGTTCGACGATCGGGCTGCCGAGGTCGCAGGCCAGAGCGGCGACGCACGCTGTCAGTGCACGCGCCACGCCGCGGCCGCGATAGGGCGCTTCGACAAAGAGATCCTGCAGGAAAAGCACCGGCCCGTTCCAGCCGGTGATGACGCGTTGGCTGCAGGTTGCCATGCCCATGACGACGGCGCCGTTGTCGGCGGCGGCCGTTTCGGCGACGAAAGCGGTAAAGCCGGCGCGGGGCCCGAAACCGTCGCGCAGCCAGTCGGCTTCGCCGGCGGAGAGGGCGTGAAGTGAGTTCTCGGCTTCCGCCAACAAGTATTTGAGCCGCATCAGGTCCGGCACATCGCGCGGCTCGGCGGCGCGGACGGCGAACGTCGTCATCTGCCTATTTCCTTTGGCCTATCCGATCCGCCATCGGTCGGGCTTAAACCTTTACGTTAAGTTTGCTGCCGACCGCGCTGGCCGATGAAGCCGAGCTCGGCGTGCCGACATCGGTGATCGAAGCGGTTCGATGGCCGTTGTGCCGATGATGCCCGGGCGGCGACAGTGCCTGGCTCGCTTGTGAGTTTGCCGATGCTCCAATTGCCGAAACGGCCATTTCGCTCTCCCGATGCCAAAGTGTGAATCAATGGTGAGCGCGTATGGTTAATGGAGACTGAAGGCGCGGCGCGCGGTGGCTAAATCTGGCCCGCGATCTCAACCAATGGCGGCCCTGATGCCGTCGACCACGTATTGCACCGCGAGCGCGGCGAGCAGCACGCCGAGCAGCCGCGACAGCACGATATTGCCGGTCATGCCGAGCAGCCGGCTGATCCGCTCGGCGAACAGAAAGGTGACGAAGCAGGTGGCAGCGACCAGCGCCACCACCACAATCAACACGCCGATCAAAAGCCAATGGCCTTCGGCGCGGCCGCCGAGGAGCACCGTTGCGGTGATGGCGCCGGGACCGGCGAGCAGCGGGATCGCGAGCGGGAAGGCGGCGACGTTGCGGACCCGCTCCTCTATCGCCTGCTCGGCGGCTTCGCCTTCGTGGCGGCTGCGGACGCCGAATACCATTTCGGCGGCGATCCAGAACAGCAACAGCCCGCCGGCGATGCGGAAGGCCGGCAATGAGATTTCCAACACGGCGAGCAGCCGGTCGCCGATCAGCGAGGTCCCGATCAGGATAGCGCCGGCGATAATGCTGGCGCGGACGGCGACGCTGCGCCGCGATTTCCGCGGCATGCCCTCGGTGACGACCAGAAACGTCGGCGCCATTGCGATCGGGTCGACCACGACGAACACCGTGAGGAAGGCGGAGACCGCGTAATCCAGAAGCATCAGTGAAATCCCGCCGTCGCGAGTGTCCGCATTGTGCCGGCGCGGCTGTGGCAGGTGAATGACGGGGAAGGCTTTTTGCCCACGGCCGCCACGTTGCGGTTAGAACCCTGCGACCGTTTCCAGCGTTTTTCCTGCCTGCGCATGACGGATAACATCGAGCTGTTCCGGCGAATGCCGAAGCTGCCCGATCTCCTTGGCAAATGCCGGCATGGCGCGAAGTCTCTCGGCCCAGGCGTGAACATGCGGATGCAGCCGCTCGAACGGATAGCCCGCAAGCGAAAGCCGGTTCTGGTAGATCAACCAGGCGACATCGAGCACACTCAAATCCTCACCCAGCAAATAAGTTTGCTTCGCTAAGGTCTTGTCGAGAGCGTCAAATTCACTGCGGAATTTCAGCGCCGAGGCGCGGGCTCTTTCGTCCGTGAAGCCTTCCCGGGCGGCGCGTTGCCAAAACTCGATCTGTACTTGCTTCTCAGGGTCCTTGGCGCCGCGAACGGTCCCGGTGCCATTCGCTCTGTAGCTATCGAGCGCGGCGGCGGGCTTCGGCGGTCCCGGCGGCGCGAACACGAAGCGGAAGCTCAAGGTGCGCAGATCGAGATGCAGATCGTCCTCGTGCTTGAGCAGCGCCGCGACCTCGTCCTCGTGGCCCGCCGGAATAAGTTTCGGCGTCGGATATTTCTTCTCGAGGTATTGGATGATGTCGTTGCTCTCGATGTGGACGGCGCCGTCATCGATCAGCACCGGCACCAGACCGCGCGGATTGATACCGAGAAACCACGGCTGAAAATTCTCATGGCCGGGCAGATCAATCGGATGCGACTGCCACGGAACGCCTTTGAGATTGAGGAAGACGCGCAGTTTCTGCGAACACGAAGAGCCGGTGAAATGGAGGATGTGCAGGCCTTTCCAGCCAAGCACTTCGCGGGTCTTGATGTCGCTATCCAGAAGCTGAACCACGTGCTGTCTCCCGAGCCGATGTTTATGCCTGCATCATACGGGCCGCATGCGGCGGGATGAACCGCTATTCGTGCCATTCTCGCTACTGAACACGGCACCGTCGGGCCTAGGCTTTTTGACGGTATCGCAGCGCGAGAATCGCCAAACTTCTGCCGGCTTCTCCCACTGCCGGGAACAGCACCGGTAATTCCTCAATAAAGCCTTGAAAATAAAACGGAAAAACCTAACTCTCAAATGCCGATAAAGGTGGCGCCATAGCCTCCAATCGGCTATGAAAATCCCTCACGATTCGCGTCAAATTATTAGTCAGGACTCGTAGCTTTTGGCAGACCAGGAAAACACTCCGCCGGGCAGTGGTGAAGACAGCCCGGGCGGCGCCGGGCCGTCCGATATTCGCCCGGTATCGATTACCGAGGAGATGAAGAAGAGCTACCTCGATTACGCCATGAGCGTGATCGTGGCGCGCGCGTTGCCGGACGCGCGCGACGGGCTCAAGCCGGTGCACCGGCGCATTCTCTATTCGATGCACGAGAACGGCTACGAGTGGAACAAGCCGTACCGCAAATCGGCGCGCGTGGTCGGCGACGTCATCGGTAAATATCATCCGCACGGCGACCAGTCGATCTACGACGCGCTGGTGCGCATGGCGCAGGATTTTTCGATGCGCCTGCCGCTGATCGACGGCCAGGGCAATTTCGGTTCGGTCGACGGCGACGCCCCGGCGGCCATGCGCTACACCGAAGTGCGGCTCGAGAAGGTGGCGCAGTCGCTGGTCGACGATCTCGACAAGGACACTGTCGACTTCCAGGAAAACTACGACAATACCGAACGCGAGCCGGTGGCGCTGCCGGCGCGGTTTCCCAATCTGTTGGTCAACGGCGCCGGCGGCATCGCCGTCGGCATGGCGACCAATATTCCGCCGCATAATCTCGGCGAGGTGATCGATGCCTGTACCGCGCTGATCGAGAATCCGGCGCTGTCGATCGAGGATTTGATCAATATCGTGCCGGGTCCGGATTTCCCGACCGGCGGCATCATTCTGGGACGGCAGGGCATCCGTTCCGCCTATCACCTCGGCCGCGGCTCCATCGTGATGCGCGGCAAGGTCGAATTCGAAGAGATGCGCGGCGACCGCCAGGCCATCATCATTTCTGAAATTCCCTATCAGGTGAACAAGGCGCATCTGGTCGAGCGGATCGGCGAACTGGTGCGCGACAAGAAGCTCGAAGGCATTTCGGCGCTGCGCGACGAATCCGACCGCGACGGCTTCCGTGTCGTGATCGAAATGCGGCGCGACGCGGTGCCCGACGTGGTGCTCAACCAGCTCTATCGCTTCACCGCGCTGCAGTCGTCGTTCGGCGCCAACATGGTCGCGCTCGACAACGGCCGGCCGCTGGTGATGAATCTGAAGGATCTCCTCACGCTGTTCATCGCGTTCCGCGAGGAGGTGGTCTACCGGCGCACCAAGCATCTGCTGGGCAAGGCGCGCGACCGCGCCCATGTGCTGGTCGGTCTCGCTATCGCGGTTGCCAATATCGACGAGATGATCAAGCTGATCCGCGCCGCCAAGGACGCCAACGAGGCGCGCGAGCAGTTGATGGAGCGCGACTGGCCGGCCCGCGACGTCGCCGCCATGGTCACGCTGATCGACGATCCGCGGCATGCGGTGTCGCCCGAGGGCACCACCAAGCTTTCCGCCGAGCAGGCCAAGGCGATCCTCGACCTGCGGCTGCAGCGGCTTACCGCGCTCGGCCGCGACGAGATCAAGTCGGAACTCGACAAGCTCGCGGTGGAGATTGCCGATTATCTCGACATCCTGCGCTCGCGCGCCCGCATCCAGTCCATCATCAAAGACGAACTGACCGCGATCAAGACCGAATTCGCCACACCGCGCCGTACCGTGATCGTCGATCAGGAAGGCGAGATGGAGGACGAGGATCTGATCCAGCGCGAGGACATGGTCGTCACCGTGTCGCACGCCGGCTACGTCAAGCGGGTGCCGCTCTCGACCTATCGGGCGCAGCGCCGCGGCGGCAAAGGCCGCGCCGGCATGCAGACCCGCGACGAGGATTTCGTCACCAGACTGTTCGTCGCCTCGACGCATGCGCCGCTGTTGTTCTTCTCGTCGCGTGGCCAGGTCTACAAGGAAAAGGTCTGGCGGCTGCCGCTCGCCGCGCCGCAGGCGCGCGGCAAAGCGCTGATCAATATCCTGCCGCTGGAGCAGGGCGAGAACATCACCACCGTGATGCAGATTCCCGAGGACGAAAAGACCTGGGACAAGTACGACGTGATGTTCGCGACCACGCGCGGCACGGTACGGCGCAACAAACTGTCGGACTTTGCCGACGTGCGCCGCTCCGGCATCATCGCCATGAAGCTCGACGAGGGCGACGCCATCGTCGACGTGCAAATCTGCAAGGAGGACGACGACGTTCTTCTGACATCGGCGGCCGGCCAATGCATCCGCTTTGCGGTCGACGACGTGCGCGTGTTCCAGGGCCGCACCTCGATGGGCGTGCGCGGCATCAATCTCGCCGACGGCGACAAGGTGATCTCGCTGTCGATCCTGCGCCATGTCGAGGCCACCGCCGACGAACGCGCCGCCTATCTCAAGCGCGCCAGCGCGGTGCGCCGCGGCGGCAACGGCAATGGCGAGACCGAAGAGGCGGCGGTCGATGCCGAAGAGGCCGAAGGCTCAATCGAGCTCGGCGAAACGCGTTACGTCGTGATGTCGGAAGCCGAGCAATTCGTGCTCACCATTTCCGAAAAGGGCTACGGCAAGCGCACTTCGTCCTACGAGTACCGCACCACCGGCCGCGGCGGCAAAGGCATCGTCGCGATGTCGATCACCGAAAAGAACGGCCGGCTGGTGGCGTCATTCCCGATCGAGGAAAGCGATCAGATCATGCTGGTCACCGACGGCGGCCAGTTGATCCGCTGCCCGGTCGACGGCATCCGCGTCGCCGGCCGCTCGACCCAAGGCGTCATCGTATTCTCGACCGGCGAGGGCGAGAAAGTGGCGTCGGTGGAGCGGCTGTCGGAAGAGGGCGGCGACGAGAACGGCGGGGAGTAGTTGTGCTCGTTCATTCCGGGCAAAGCGATCCAGACCTGCGGCGTCGCGGTGTGATTTGCTTCGTCGTTTTGTTCTTCGCAATGATAGCTTTGCCCGATTGTTCTCCCGCTCACTTTGGCGGGGTCGGCGCCGTCGGCAGCGCGGTGGCCTCGCCGAACATGAAGCTGTAGCTCGTGCCATAGGCCGGCTGATTGATGCCGGTGGCCGCGGTCGAGGCGTATTGGTGGCAGGTCATGCAGGACATGTTGGGTTTCTGCAGGAAGGTTTCGAGCACCGCATTGACCAGCGTCGCGACATTCGGCTTGCCGTCGGGCAGCGGCAGTGTTGCCGGCGCTTTAACCGTCGACAGCGGCACCGGATCGAGCGGCCATTGCACGTCGACAAGGTTATAATATTGCCAGGGCGTCTTCGCGTCGTATTGGCGCAGTTGATAATGCATGTAGGTATTCAGCTTGTCGGCGGCCGCGGCATCGGGGGTGATCTGCACGACCTGTCCGGGATCGGCATCCTTGACGTTGATCGGGCAGGGGAGCGATGTGCCCGGCACCTTGCATTGCGGATTGAAGAAATTGAATGTCCCGCCGGCCGCCGGTTGTTGCACCGGCGCATTGTCGACTTGGGCAAACGTCGCCCAGGCGCCTTGCCCGCCGGTTGAAATGAAAGCGTGGAAACCGACCAAGCCGACCGTTACCGGTGTCTTGCTGCCGCCAAGCAAAGCCTGAATGGTATGGAAGCGGCCGGAATTCTTTTCGGCATCCGATAGAACTTTCCACGCCGCTTTGATCTCGACCGCACCCGGCGTGGTGGGCGTCGCGCCACCCGGCAAGATGATCACGTTGTTGCGCGCGAAGGTGACCTGATCATAGGCGTTATAGAGTTTGTTTTGAGTGATGTAGTCGTATTGCTGTTGGTCCATCGATATTTCGTAGTAGACCGGATAGCCGTTGAGATCGTAGAGCGTGCCGCCGCCGGCCTCGGAAATGCCGTCGAGCACGGGCGGCGGGAGGGGAGCGCCGTTGCGCAGAATGCTGGCGAGTACGCCGCGCGAAACTTTCGATGTCATCGTCAGGTGGCGTACCGTGCCGCGCGACACCTGTTGCGCGAGCGAGGCCTGAAGTGTGCCGAGCAATTGCGGCGTGTTCCACGGGCCGGGATTGATGCCGTCGGGCAGGAACACCGTCTCATCGGTGCGGTAGGTTTCCCACACCGTCGCGCCGCCGGCACCCAATTTTGCGGTGGCATCTGGAACGCCGCGTTGGCCAGCTTTGGCCGGCCAGACGAAATAGATGAAATCCTGCCACGCCAGACAGTCGAATTCATCCTCGGACAGATCGGTGGTGGAGCGAAAGATCGGCGCGATCTTCGGCAAGTCCGGATCGGGGCCCGGCGGAATGATGATTTCGCGGCAGCGAAATGTCGGTGCCGGCTGGGCCTGGGCGGTTGCGGCCCACACGATGGCGAAGACAGCGACCACGCCGGCAAAATAGACACGCGCATTCCATGACGGGCGGTCGAATATACGGATCGACATGGTGTTTCCTCCCCGAAGACATCGATTGTTGCGCAAGGAACCGAAAACAACTTCTAAGTGCAACGATAACTAATACACCTCCATGACCCTTTTGCAACGTCCGTCATGGTGGCTGGAAGCGCGTTGCCGCGACGGCGGGAACATCGTAGGAAGCGCGCCGGAAGCGGGGAATAATCCGCCGTGAGGAAGCCCATGAATCGACGCGAATATCTGACCGGTATTGCCGGCTTGGCCGCGGGCGCAAGTCTATCGAGCGTCTCAGGCGTCGTAGATGCGCGGGCCGAGGACGCAACGCTCAAAGCCGAACCGCCGATGATTATGGCGCCGGATCCGAACACCAAGACGCCGGGCTTCAAACTGCCGCGCGGCGCGATCGACACCCACACTCATATTTTCGGGCCGGCCAGCAAATATCCGTTTGCCGCGGACCGGACCTATTCGGCGCCCGAGGCGCCGCTGTCGATGTTTCGCGACGTGCACGCCAAGATCGGCTGCGATCGCGCCGTGATCGTCAACGCCACCATCCACGGCACCGACAACCGCGTCGTTACCGATGCGATCGCGCAATATCCGGAGCAATATAAAGGCATTGCCGTCGTCGCCGGCACGATCACAGATGCGGAACTCGACGCGCTCAACAAAGCCGGCATGCGCGGCTGCCGCTTCGCGTTTCTCAAACGGCTGGGCGGGGTCAAGGACATGGCCGCGTTCAATCGGCTGGCGCATCGTGCCGCCGAGATCGGCTGGGTGATGGACCTCTATCTGGACCCAGGCTCGGTACCTGAGTTCACGCCGCTGTTGACGGGGCTGCCCGGCACTTATGTCATCGACCACATGGCGACGGTGCAGGCCGCCAAGGGCGTCGACGATCCGGCCTTTCAGGCGGTGCTGGATTTGCAGAAGCGCGATCAGAAATGCTGGGTCAAGATCACCGGGCTTGAACGGGCCTCGGCAAGCGGAAAACCGTTTCACGACGCCGTGCCATTCGCCAAAGCTCTGATCGACAATGCGCCCGACCGCGTGTTGTGGGGAACAGATTGGCCCCACCCCAACGTGAAGATCATGCCGAACGACGGCGAGATCGTCGATCTCATTCCGCTTTACGCGCCGGACGCAGCGGTCCAGCATAAGCTCCTGGTCGATAACCCGGCGCGGCTGTTCGGCTTTGCGTCAGTCTAGTCCGGGCGCGCAAGGCTATCTCTACAGCCGTCCGGTGGGTGCAATCGCGTTGCGACTGTTTTGCTGCTGCGAAGCAAGATCGGTCCGGCGATGCGGCGGATGCCAGTCAGGGATTTCCGCCGGCGGGAGGGCGTCTAACCCATATTTGATCAGACCGGCCTGTTCCCCATAATATCATTGTAGACCGCTGAATGATTTGAAGGGGCGATCGATGAAACGGATTCCCATCCTCATGATCGTAGTCGCCGTGGCTGTGAGTCTTGGCGGTGCAATGACATTCTCCGCCGGCGGCGCCGATTACGAAAGCACCCAGGTCTTCGGCGGCAAATTGCCCGAAGGATACCGCGACTGGAAACTGGTGTCGGTGGCCCACGAAGAAGGCAGCCTCAACGACATCCGCGCCATTCTGGGTAACGATGTCGCGATCAAGGCTTACCGGGACGGTACTCTTCCATACCCGGACGGCGCTATCATCGCCCGGCTGGCCTGGAGTTACCTGCCGTCGGAGGAAAACAACAAAGTCTTTGGCCGGTCCCAATCTTTCGTTGCCGGGCCGCCGACCAATGTTCAGTTCATGGTCAAGGATGGAAGCAAATACGCCTCGACCGGCGGCTGGGGGTTCACCCAATTCAACGACGGCAAACCCGCTGTCATGGCGGTGCAAGACTGTTTTTCCTGCCACGTCCCCGTCAAAGCGCGCGATTTTATCTTCACCCGATACGCGCCCTGAGGGACGCCAACGAGCCTGATGCCAAGCTTTGGTCCTCTGTGATATCAGACCCCATGACCGAAGATCGCGACCACCATCATACCGACGCCGAACGCTGGAAGCACGACGGCGTGCGCGTCATTCCGGGCAACCAGCTCGATCCCAATGTGCCGTCGACGCCCGGCATGGATCGCAAGGCGGCGATCAATTTCGCCCGCGCCGGGGCCCAGAAGCTGTGGGCCGGAACGGTGACGATCAAGCCGGACGCGAAAACCGGCGCGCATCATCATGGCCATCTTGAAAGCATCATCTATGTGGTGCGCGGCAAGGCGCGGATGCGCTGGGGCGAGCATTTGCAGTTCACCGCCGAAGCCAGTCCAGGCGACTTCATTTTCATCCCGCCTTACGTGCCGCACCAGGAGATCAATGCCAGCCCGGATCAGGTTCTGGAATGCGTGCTGGTGCGTAGTGACGGCGAGGCGATAGCCATCAATCTCGATATCGAGCCGGTGGAAAAGCCGGTAACCGTCCTTTGGGTCGACCCGATCCATCGCGATCCGGCGGTGAAATGATAGGGGCGGGCGGTCGAACCGCGCCCATTCCACGTTACCCGTTTTGGCTCAAAGGGAAGGCCGGACCGGCTTACAGGGAAGTCAGGACATTCGCCGGGCGATCGGCCCCGTGAAGCCTATTTGCATCAGGATGCGACAAACGTACTCCGGGGCGCTTCACATGCTTGCGTGCCGATTTGACCTATGTGAAAGTTCGCCGCGCCATCCCGGGGGCTGAGTCCTAGGGTTGCTCAACAGGTGGAGGGGTTTATGCGCCGTTTTGGGCTTTCTATGTCACTTGCTGTTGCGCTTGCCGGTCTTTCCTACACGGCGGCCAACGCTTTGCCGTTCGCTTGCGCGGTCGATACCGCAGCGCACCCGCATGCGCGGATCATGCTGCATGGCAAGACGATTGCGTCATGTGCGGCGGGCGGGCCCGGCTGCAAATGCGTGTCCTGCTATGATCTGGCCGGCAGCGTTTACTCGGCTTGCTATCCGCTCTACGTGGTCGGCATTCCGAAAATCTAACCGTGAATGGCCGGCGATCACTCGATCGACGGCCCGGTCATAGGTTCTTTCGATGGCATGACGAGGCTCGCCGATAAGGGGCGTGCCTCGTTATTGCTATGGAGAAAAGCCCCGGCCGCTGGATAGCGGACCGGCGGTTGGCGGGCTGCCGTATCGAAATACCGTCTGGTTCGCCGCTATGAGAGCCTTATCGATCGAAAGCATCGAAATGATGCGCCGAACCGGGATCTTCGTTCGGCATTGCCGGAGCCATCCAAAATCCGTCGGCAGCGTGCTTGGTGCGTTCACACAGAATGGCCCGGCCGCGACGGCCAGGCACTTTGTCTGGTGCGGCTTCTATTCGGCCGGCACCGGCGCTTTTTCCAGCGCGTGGTCATGACCGAGAGCCAACACGATCCCCATGGCGACGATCGCGAATGACGCGATCAGCAGCAGCCCGCCGGTGAAGCTGCCGGTGGCGTCCTTGATCCAGCCCATCGCATAGGGGCCGGCGAAACCCGACAGATTGCCGATCGAATTGATCACGGCGATGCCGGCGGCGGCCGCCGAGCCGGACAGCACGGCAGTCGGCAAGGTCCAGAACACCGGCAAGGCGCCGAACACGCCGCAGGCGCCGATCGTGAAGGCGATCATCGTGAGCGTCGGATCGCTGGTCAGTGTGGAGGCGGAGATGCCGGCCGCGGCAATCACCAGCGCGATAGCGCAGTGCCCCTTGCGTTCGATCTTGGTGTCCGACCGCCGGCCGTACCAGACCATGAATGCGGCGCCGATGGCGTAGGGAATGGCGGTGACCCACCCGGTCATCGCATTGGTCAATCCGAATTGTTTGATGATTTGCGGCAGCCAGAACCCGACGCCGTAGTTGCAGGCCACCATGCCGAAATAAACCAGCGCCAGTCCCAAGACGCGTGGATTGAGAATTGCCTGCCCGACCGACAGGGTTTGCGCCGCTTCGCGCTGGCGGCGCTCGCCTTCGAGACGATTGCCGAGCCAGGCGCGCTCGTCCGGTTGCAGCCAATGCGCATCGGCCGGCCGGTCGGTGAGATAGAAATAAGTGACAAAGCCCAGCACTATTGCCGGGGCCGCTTCGATGATGAAAAGCCATTGCCAGCCTTGCAAGCCGCCGACACCGTTCATGCCGAGGATCATGCCTGAAATCGGCGCCCCGATCGCCGACGACAGCGGGATCGCCGCCATGAAGGAACCGATAATGCGGCCGCGATAAACCGAGGGGTACCACAGCGTCAGAAAAAAGATGATGCCGGGAAAGAATCCGGCCTCGGCGCAGCCCAACAGCGCGCGGACCGTATAGAAGCTGGTTTCGTTGCTTAATCCGGTGATGCGGGCGATGTCGGGAATGAAGGCCATCAATCCCGACAGTACGCCCCAACTCACCATGATGCGCGCGATCCATTTGCGGGCGCCGAAGCGGTCGAGGAACAGATTGGACGGCACCTCGAAGATAAAATAGGTGATGAAGAAAATGCCGGCGCCGAAACCGAACATGGTCGCGGTCAGGCCGAGTGCCTTGTTCATGGTCAATGCGGCGAAGCCGACATTGACCCGATCGAGATAGGCGATGAAATAGCAAACGATCAGGAACGGGATCAGGCGTGCCGATACTTTCCTGATGGTGCGTGCTTCCAGGCTTTCCATGATCGCTCCTCCCAGCCCGCGCCGATCAATGCCGGAGCGGATATATTTTTGATTTGTTCAACCCGTCGCGCCGCCAGCATAGCATATCGCGGCCGGGCGGAACGGCTGCCCTAGGGAGAATTGCCGGCGGCGAAGGAAAGGGCGGTGCGACGCGCGATCAGGCCAGCATGTTGCGCCTAATGACGGCCGTGTAATAGGCGGCGCTTAGCTTCGGCGTCCGTTTTTGCGTCGCGTAATCGACATGGATCAAGCCGAAGCGGGTGTTGTAACCATCCGCCCATTCGAAATTGTCGAACAGGCTCCACAGGAAATAGCCGTGCACCGGTACGCCTTCCGACGTTGCGCGCTGCAACATGGTCAGATAGTTGCGCAAGAACATGATGCGGTCGCTGTCATAGACCACGCCGTCGGAGGCCGGCACGTCGGCGGCGCCGCAACCGTTCTCGCTGACGTAAATCTCCTTCACGTTCCAGATGGTATGGAGATGCCGCGGCGCCCAATAGAGCGCTTCGGGGCCGACGAATTGCCAGGACGATTCCATCCGCGGATGGCTTTTGGAAAACGGTATGATCTCGAAGCCGGGCGCGGTGTCGATCGCGCGGACATAGGTGGGCGAATAGACGTTGATGCCGACGAAATCGAGCGGACTGGCGATCGCCCGCAAATCTTCGTCGGTGAATTTCGGCGCATCCCGGCCGGCCGCTGTGAGGAATGCATCGCTGTAGCGGCCTTCCAGGATAACGGTCAGATAGCCGGCGTTGAGTTCGCGGGTGGCATGTTCGGCCGCGGCGATGTTCTCGCGGGTTTCGATCACTGGCACTGCGGCTGCGATATTCTCGGCCGGTCCCACTTTGATGCCGGGTTTGCCGCTGGCGCGGATCGCTTGCACCGCAAGTCCGTGGGCCAGCACGGCGTGGTGGCGGACTTGGTTGATCTCTGCCGGCAGGAGTTTTAGCCCGGGCGCATGCACACCGGTGCCGTGTCCCAGTTCGACGAATGTGGACAATTCGTTGAGTGTGAAGAAGTGCCTGACCCGGTCGCTGAGTTTCGCGCTGACATGGCCGGCATAATCGGCGAAGGCCTTTGCGGTGTCGCGCGACTGCCATCCGCCGCGATCCTGGAGCGCTTGAGGCAGATCCCAGTGATAAAGCGTCGGGAACGGCTCGATGCCGTTGTCGAGCAACTCGTCTACCAGGCGATCGTAGAAATCCAAACCCTTGTCGTTGGCTACGCCGGCGCCTTGCGGGAAGATGCGCGGCCAGGAAAGCGAGAACCGATAGGTCCGCGCGCCGAGCGTTTTGATCAGGGCGACGTCGTCCTTGAAGCGGCGGTAGTGATCGAGCGCGACGTCGCCGGTGTCGTTGTTTTGAATGTTGCCGGCAGTATGGGCGAAGCGATCCCAGATCGACTCGCCTTTACCGTCGTCCCGCCAGCCGCCTTCGATCTGATAGGCCGAGGTCGCCGTGCCCCACAGGAAACCCTGCGGCAGACTGCGCGGCACATGCGCGTCCGATGCTTTTTGCTCGGTCGTGGTGCGGGCTTCCGCCGGGCCGGCCGCATTCGCCGCGAGCGCTCCGGCGCCGGCGAATTTGATGAGATCGCGACGCGATGGAGCGATCGAATCGGCGGTCGCCGAAAATGGAGATTTACGCGACGTCATGGTTTTCCGAGCAGTGACCGTAGCAATATCGTTGATATGGATGCAACTACGGTGCCAAAGAACGGCGGCAATTGCCGTCAGATGCGCGGTACCAACAGCGAGAGGATGACCAATAAGACAACGGCGAAAATGCCTTGAAGCAGCGTGCCAATACCGAAAGTTGCGAGCCCGCGCGGCGGCGTCAAGCCGGCACGGTCCGTGACCAGCCAAAAATACTCGTCATTGACATGCGAGAGCGTCATGGCGCCGGCGCCAACGGCAAGAGCGGCAAGCGCCTTGCCGTTCGCGTCACTCAGGCCGAGCGAGACAAGAAGCGGCTGTACCATGCCGGCGGCGGCGATGGCGGCGACCAGCGACGAGCCCTGCAAAGTTTTTAGCGTGGCCGCGACCAGGAACGGGATCAGCACGCCGCCATAAAGTCCGACATGCCAATTGCTGAACCGTTCGGCGAGCAATTCGGCCATGCCGGTTTCCTGGCAAAGTCGCTGCAGGCCGCCGGCCGCGCAAACGATAAGCAGGACGCTTGCGACATTGGCGATGACGCGCGTCGTCCAGGCCGTGTCGCCGAGAAGCTTGAAAGCCCGCGGTCCGTTGCCGATTGCCATGATGCCGACGCCGATCAGAAAAAGGATCAGCGGACGGCCGACACCAAGCACCAGTTCGCGCGAAGGTCCGCCGCCGAGCGGCTCGCTCGGCATGTAGCCGATCGACTGCTCCATCAGCAGGAGCAGCGGGATCGCGAGGGCGAGAATAAATACCAACGTCGGCCAGAGACTTTGCTGCGCAGCGTTCGCGGCGATTTCATCGGTCGCCGGCGGCGGCGAGAGTGGCAACCATCGGACCGCGACCGCGCTAAACGCCGCCAGCGATGCCGCCAGCGGCAAACCGAACAGCGCGACGCGGCTCCAATCGGCGCCGAGGATGGAGACGGCGGCTATCGGTATCGGTGAGAACAATACCAGGCCGTGGCTCGCCGAGATCGACAGCGCCAGCACCGTCGTCGTGCCCGAACCTTGCCCTGGCGCAGCCCGGCCGACGGCCGGCAGCAGCGGCGTCAGCAGTGCGAACGCCGCCGCGGGCGACGCCCCGATGCCGGCAATCAGGCCAAGCACCGCCGCCGTCTTGTTGCCCGCGAGCCATGGTCGCTGCTGGATCATCGCGGCGAGCCGGTTTGCAGCGCCGCCGCTGTCCGCGAGCGCAGCGATAAAACCGCCGGCGACGATCACCAGTCCGGGCGAATAGATCATCTCGGCAAAACCGGTGCCGAACGCCTTGCCGAGAAAACTGATGGAAAAACCGCAAGCGAGGCCGAATACCGAGGCGGCGACCACAATGGCCAGAAAGGGATGAACGCGTCGGGTTGCAGCAAGGAGAATGACGACAAAAGCTATAAAGCCGAGCGCCTCGACTAACGGCATGCCGGACATCGACGATCTGACCCCTTCGAACCGCGATCGGCGCAGTTTTCGCGCGTGGCGCTGGGAGTTCTTTTAAAGCATGATCGCGCAGTGCGGTCATCGTCTTCCCGGCGGTGCCGGCCGAAAATATCGAGCGCGGCCGCTGGCACGGTTTTGGCATTGAACGGGTCCGGAAGGACACGGCGGATGGACGTTCACGGCAAACAGCATCGGCGTCATTTGTCGTGGCGCGGCGCTCTGCGCGGCGTCCTTATTGCCGCGCTCGCGCTCATCGCCGGCAATGGCCCAGCCGTAGCCGCGCCGCCCGATTTCATCCATGCCGAGGGCACGCGGCTGGTCGATGGCGGCGGCACCACTTTCGCCGTGAAGGGGATCAATCTCGGCAATTGGCTGGTTCCCGAAGGCTATATGTTCAAATTCACGCACGCCCGCAGCCCGACCGAAATCGACGGCGTGATCGAGGCCTTGGTCGGGCGCGCCGCGGCGGACCGCTTCTGGTCGGATTTTCGCGAAGTTTACGTCACCGCCGACGATATCCGTTTCATCAAGGCGGTAGGCTTCAACACCGTGCGAGTGCCGCTGAACTGGCGGCTGTTCGTCGAGCCGGCCGACGATGGCGATCCCGCGCATGACCGATTCGCGGGGCAGGGTTGGATGTTGCTCGACCGCCTTGTGGGCTGGTGCCGCGACGCCGGCCTGCGCGTCATCGTCGATCTGCACGCGGCGCCCGGCGGTCAGACCGGCGTCAATCACGACGACGGTCCCGGTTTTCCGCTGACATTCTATGTGCCGCGTTATCGGGCGCTCACCATCGCGCTCTGGCGACAACTCGCCGCGCATTACCACGACGAAACCACGGTGCTGGGTTATGACCTTTTGAACGAGCCGATCTCGCCTTACAGCGACGAAGCCTATCTCGATCCGCGACTTGAGCCGTTCTACCGCGACATCGCGGCTGCCATCCGCACCGTCGATACCCGCCACGTGCTGCTATTGGCCGGCGCGCAATGGAGCACGAATTTCGCCGTGTTCGGCCGGCCGTTCGACGACAATACGGTCTACACCTATCACAAATTCTGGGCCCACCCGACGCGCGATTCGGTACAGAGCTACCTGAATTTCGGCAATCACTGGAACGTGCCGGTGCTGATCGGCGAAACCGGCGAATTGTCCGACGCCTGGAACGTCAGCTTCCGCGAGCTGAACGAAAAATTCGGCATCGGCTGGTGCTTCTGGACCTACAAGAATCTCGATTCCGATACCACTGTGGTGTCGATCCAAAAGCCCGACGGCTGGAGTTTGATCGCTGCCGCGGGCAGCGCCGAAGTCGGCACCCTAAAACCGGAGTTGCTGCCGCCGCGCGAACGGGCACAAGCGATCCTCGACGCCTATCTGGAAGCTGCCAAGTTCGGCAATGGGCGCATCAACAGCGGATATCTCGCCTCGCTAGGCCTGACCGCGCCGTAGCCGGAGAGTTGCTATTCGCCGCTCCACTGCGGCGTCCGCTTGGTGAGAAAGGCATCCAATCCTTCGCGGAAATCCTTGCTCATGTAACACATCAGGATCAGATCCTGACCCTCTTCACGCGACAGCCGTTTCTGCAGCCGCGCCAGTGCCTGCTTGGTGGCGTTCAAGGTGAGCGGCGCGTGACCGGCGATCTGGGTGGCAAGCTCGTCGGCGCGCTTTTGCAGCGCCGGAATATCCTCGACCACTTCATGCAGGAGACCGGCGGTCGCAGCCTCCTCGGCGCCGACCAGCCGCGCGGTGAAAATCAGATCCTTGACGCGAGCCGGACCGATCAAGGCGGTGAGCCGGCTGATATTCGACATCGACAGGCAATTGCCGAGCGTACGCGCGATCGGAAAACCCATTTTCACGGTCTTGGTGCCGATGCGCAGATCGCAGCATGCGGCGATGCCGGCGCCGCCGCCGGTGCAGGCGCCGTTGATCGCGGCAATCGTCGGTACGCGGCATTGCTCCAGCTTGGTCAGAACCCGATCGATGCGGGACTCGTATTCAATGGCGTGTTCCGGGGTGGTGAAGGCGCGGAATTGATTAATGTCGGTGCCCGAGGCGAAAGCTTTGTCGCCGGCGCCCTGAAACACCAGGACCTTGATCGTGCGGTCGCCGTCGGCCTGCTCGCAGATTTGCGCGAGCCGCTCGTACATCGCGAAAGTGAAGGCGTTGCGCGCCTGCGGGCGGTTGAAGGTGACCTTGCCGATGCCGTCATGCATCTCGAAAAGCAGGTCATTGGAAGCGGCCGATTGTTGGTTCATTGTTCGCTCGATCCTGTTCGTGCAGCCGGAAAAGCTTTGAAGGCGGCGCCGGCTAAAAGCAAGCTGCGCCGCGGCGCACTGCCGTCGGCTCCGGGCGTGTGATCCGGAACGATGTTGAGGCGGAGTGACGCTGCGACATTCGATCCCTGGAGCCTTTGCCGGGTTGGGTCATTATCCGGGTAAGGGCGGCCATGAAAGCTACCGGAAAAGGTAGCGACCAGGAGGACGACATCATGGCTATCGACGTGGCACTTTGGTTCATTGTGGCCGGCTGCATCGCCTTTGTCTCATGCGGCTGCATATTGACCGCAGGGAATTGATCCCGAGAGGGCCTAGGGTAGCCTTTCGGCAACCGAACATCCGATAGTTGTGCACATCCCGCCTCCGCTGATGGCAATCCACAGCTGCGTCCTTCAGAGTCCAGCCGGATTCGGGGAGCGCCAATGCTTGAGAGAAGCGGGTCAGCAAAAGCTGGAATTGCCAAACGCAAAGATGCGCATGCGGTGTTGCTCAATGCGCTGGCGGATAAAGAGAACAGCTATCGACGCTGGATGAGGCCGGCGGACATCATCGCCCAGAACATAAACGAACGGCCGAAACCGAAGCCGTTTGTTTCCCCCGGCCGCACCGCGGTGCTGTGGCAATACCTATGCGGCGAATTCAAGCGCCGGACGGCAGCGGAGTTGCCGCTGCTCCGGCTATTCGGTGCCGTGCGGACCAGGATTGAAGCACTTTTCCACAGCCAAGAACTTCGCAATCAGGAACTTCACGGCCAAGAACATTGACCCTCGGGTAGCGTCTTGAGACAGTCATCGTGGAGTGAGGTCGGCGGCAGTCGGTGAGTAGTATCGCGATGTTGGATCATCTGGCCCGGGCGAAGGTGTTGCGTCATCGGGCGGCGGCTTGCGAACAATCGGCGCAAAACACCGACTCGGTCGGATTTGGCAATTGCTACCGGCTGCTGGCGCAAAACTACGTCATTCTCGCCGGGTTGGAAGAAGACTACGCCCACCGGCAAGTCTCCGCCAAAATCGAAAATAAATTCAACGCCGCCAGTTGAGCCTTACTGCCCCCGCCGGGCGGCGCTGGCGAAACGCTTGGCTTCCTCGGCCGCGCGGAACAAGGCCTTGGCCTTGTTGATGCATTCCTGCTGCTCGCCGGCCGGATCGCTGTCGGCGACGATGCCGGCGCCGGCCTGCACATACATGGTGCCGTCCTTGATCAGCGCAGTGCGGAGCACGATGCACGAGTCCATATCTACGCCGGCGGAAAAATAGCCGACCGCGCCGGCATAAAGCGAGCGCTTGTCCTTCTCCAATTCGTCGATGATCTGCATGGCGCGCACCTTGGGCGCGCCGGACACCGTGCCGGCCGGAAATCCGGCGGCCAGCGCATCGATCGCATCGCAGTCCTTGCGCAATTTGCCCTCGACATTGGACACGATGTGCATGACCTGGCTGTAGCGCTCGACGAAGAATTGATCGGTCACTTTGACGGTGCCGATTTCGGCGACGCGGCCGACATCGTTGCGGCCGAGATCGAGCAGCATCAGATGCTCGGCGCGCTCCTTGGGATCGGCCAGGAGTTCGGCTTCGAGCGCCTGATCCTCGTGCGGGGTGGCGCCGCGCCGGCGGGTGCCGGCGATTGGGCGGATAGTGACGGTGCCGCCCGACGTCTTGACCAGGATCTCGGGGCTCGACCCGGCCACGGCAAAACTGCCGAAATCGAGGAAATAAAGATAAGGCGACGGATTGACCCGCCGCAGCGCGCGGTAGAGCGCGAACGGCGGGAGCGTAAAGGGCGCTTCGAAGCGCTGCGACAGCACGACCTGGAATATGTCGCCGGCTGCGATGTAGTCCTTGGCGCGCGCCACCATCCGCTCGAACTCAGCCGGTGTGGTGTTCGATTGCGCCTCGACGCTGAGCGGGCCGGCATCGAATTCGGTCGCGGACTTGTCGAGCGGCTTGTCGAGCGCATCGACCACGGCGGCAAGCCGCTCGTTTGCGCGTGACATTGCTGTCTTAGCGCTCACGCCGTCCTGCGCGCGCACCGGCGTAACGATGGTGATGGTGTCTTCGACCGCGTCGAAGGCGATCACCACGGTTGGGCGTACCAGAATGGCGTCGGGAATGCCGATCGGATCGGGCGCGTGCGCCGGCAGATCTTCCATCAGCCGCACCATGTCGTAGCCGAGATAGCCGAACACGCCGGCCGCCATCGGCGGCAGCGGCGCCGGCAGTGCGATGCGGCTCTCGGCGATAACCGCGCGCAAGGCGAACAGCGGCGCATCTTTCACCGGCACGAACGCCGCCGGGTCGCTTTGAACCGTGCGATTGATCTCGGCTTCGGCGCCGTTGACGCGAAAAATGAGGTCCGGCTCGATGCCGATAATCGAATAGCGGCCGCGCACCGCGCCGCCTTCGACCGATTCCAGGAGAAAACTCATCGGCCGGGCGCCGGCGATTTTCAGAAAAGCTGAAACCGGCGTTTCCAGGTCGGCGACCAGCGTCGTCCATACGACCTGCGGCTCGCCGGCGGCATAGCGCGCGGCGAACCCGTCAGCGGAAGGCTCGATCTGCATTCAATTGTTATCCGGCGCGCTGTTGCCCATAGCCTGCGCCAGCACCGAGGCGTTGATCTTGGTGCCGAGATCGTCCTCCAGCGAGGCGACATACTGGCTCATCACGTCGTCGGGCATCTGCTTCTTTATCGTATCGGCCGTCTGCTTCGCCTCAGGCGAATTCGGATCGATGGTTGGCGTCTTGACGTCGGTGACGCGGAACACGATCCATTGGCTCGGTTCGCCTTGGGTAATGCCGAAATTGTCTTTGGCGGTGCGGAAAATCGCGTCACTCATCCGGGCCGAAATAGCGCCGCTCGCAGCGCCGCGTTTGAGATCGTTTGCGGTTTCGACTTTGACGCCGGCGCCGGTAGCCAACTGGTCAAGCGGCGTGCCGGCCTTGGCCTTGTCGAGGATATCGGCCGCTTTGTCTTTCAGCCGTGAGGCGATCTCGGCGTCGCGCCAACGCTGCTCGACCGCGTCCTTGACGTCGGCGAGGGGGCGGTCATGCGACGGCGTGATTGCCGCCACATCATACCAGACATAGCCGCCGTCGGCTTCGATGGGATCGTTGTCGACGCCGACATCGGAGGAAAATGCCGCCGAAATGATATCGGGCGCACGCGGCAGATTGACCGCCGGTTTGCCGTCGGGATCGCGGCCGGAACGATCCACCTCGAAGGTGACGAGGGGAATCTTCTCCTTCTGCGCCGCCTCGGTGAGCGACATGCCGCCGGCGCGGTCATCTTCGATCTTGTCGTGGATGTCCGCCACCTGGGTCCTGGCGCGCTCGAGCGCCAGATCGTTGCGCAACTGCGGGGCAACCTCGGCGAATGTCTTGGTCACTGCCGGCTCGGTCTTGAGCACGGTCAGGATCACGGTGCCGAACTGGCCTTTGACCGGCGCGCTGACCTCGCCGTCATGCAACGCGAAGGCGGCGTCGGCCACGGCGGGATCGACGATCGCCGATTTCGCCACCATGCCGAGATCGGCGTCCTGCTCTTTGACGCCGCGCTCGGTCATCAGCGCCGCGAAAGTCGTGCCGCTTTTGATCTTGTCCTCGGCAGTCTGCGCTTCCGCCGGATCGGTGAACACGATCTGCTCGATATGCCGGCGTTCCGGTTTGGTGAAGCTCGCGAGCCGCTGGTCGTAGGCCTTCTTCAACTCGTCGTCGGAAATTTCCATCCACTTCGCGAGTTCTGTCGGCGTGACCGCGAGAGCGTCGATCTTGCGGTATTCCGGGGCGCGGAATTGCGCCTTGTGGTCGTCGTAATATTTGCTGAGCACATCCTCGCTGGGGGGCGCGATGTCGCCGGCCTGCGCCGGACCGAGCGCGACATATTGAACGCTGCGCGTCTGGTTCTGGTACTGATTGATCGCGTCGAGCCAGGCGTTCGGCGGGGTGAGACCGCCGGACAAGGTATTGACGATCTGCCGCCGCAACACGTTCTGCCGTTGCGTGGCGATGAAGCGCTGCTCGGTATAGCCCATATTGCGCAGCACGGTCTGGAAGCGGTCGCGGTCGAACTGGCCGTTTATGCTTTGGAGATTGGGGTCGGTGGTGATGTGGCGGGCGATTTCGGCATCGGAAATGCCAAGCCCCATCTGCTTTGCCCGCTGATCGAGGCCGGCTTGGGCGATCATTTCACCGAGCACCTGGCGGTCGAGGCCGAGCGCCTGCGCCTGTCCGGGCGGCAGCGGATGGCCGATCTGGGTCTCGATCTGCTGCATCCGGTCCTGATAGGTCTGACGAAACTGGGCGGTCGATATTTCGGTCGAACCGATCTTGGCAAGCGATGACTGCCCGAAGCCGCTGAAAATGTCGTTGATGCCCCAAACGGCGAAACTGCCGGCAAGCACCGTCATGACCACACCCATGACGGTGCGGCCGAGCCAATTTTCGGAGGCTTTGCGAATACCTCGAAGCATGTGTCCAACGCTTTTGAGTTGATGCCGGTCAGGCCGGGATATACGCCCGGCGAAGGCGGCGCACTATAAGGAGCGTGCTGTTGCGCCGCAACTGACGGGTTTCACTGGCAAAACGCCTCTTTTCCGGCCACCACCGGTCTGCTAACCGCTGTTTGTGGCATAAATTCAGATCGGTAAGAGCAGGCCCGAATAATGGCGCGTCGTCCGCTGGTCGCCGGCAATTGGAAAATGAACGGGCTTCGCGGCTCGATCGGTGAATTGGAGAAAATCGTCGCCGGCGCGCGTGGTCTGCGCAATACCGACATTATGGTCTGCCCGCCGGCGACACTGATCGAAAGCTTTGCCACGGCGGCGCGCGGATCGGCGGTGACGATCGGCGGCCAGGACTGTCATGCGCTGGCGGAAGGCGCCTATACCGGCGAGATTTCGGCAGAAATGCTGCGCGATGCCGGAGCGCGGGCGGTGATCGTCGGCCATTCCGAGCGGCGGCAATATCATTGCGAGACCGACGAGGCGGTGCGCGCGAAAGTGCAGGCAGCGCTGCGCGCTGACCTACTCGCGATCCTTTGTGTCGGCGAGACCGGCGCCGAACGCGACAGCGGCCGGACCCACGAAGTGGTTGACAGGCAACTCGACGGCTCGTTGCCGGACGGCACCAAAAACGTCGTCATCGCCTACGAACCGGTCTGGGCGATCGGCAGCGGTTTGACGCCGACAGCAAGCGACATCGGCGCCATCCATGGCTTCATCCGCGAATTACTGGCGGTGAAGTGCGGACAGGCCGCGGCGGACATTCGCATCCTTTACGGCGGTTCGGTGAAACCGTCGAACGCCAAGGAATTGCTCGCGGTCGACAATGTCGACGGCGCACTGGTCGGCGGCGCCAGTCTGAAGGCCGAGGACTTTCTGGCGATTGCCGGCGTTTACGGCTAATCTTCCCGGATCATTGCCCCGACCAAGAGGGCCACTGGGAGGATTTCATGAGAGCTCCACGCTCGCTCGCCATGTTCGTCGGTTTCGCACTGCCGCTCGTCGCGGTTTCGGCACAGGCAGCCGAGCTGAAGGTGTTCTGCTCGACCGCGCTTAAAACAGTGCTTGAAGAGATCGGTCCGCAATTCGAGAAGTCGACCGAGAACAAGCTCGTCGTTACGGTAGCGCCGACCGCGGGATTGAGAGCGCAGATCGATCAAGGCGCGGCTTTCGATATCGTGCTGTTGACGGCATCGGCGACCGACGACCTCGCTAAGGCCGGCAAAATTGATCCAAACAGCCGCACCGCGATCGCGCGTGCAGGTCTTGGCGCTGCCACGCTTAAGAGCGCGGCTAAATTGGACATCGGCACCTCCGACGCGTTCAAGCGCACGCTGCTGGCTGCAAAGTCGATCGGAATGACCAGGCAAGGCGCCAGCGCCACGACCTTCAATGCCTTGTTCGAAAAGCTCGGCGTAGCGGCAGAGGTCAAACCAAAGGTGAAATTATTGGAGGGAGCTGCGGGCGAGGCCGTTGCCAAAGGCGAAGTCGAACTCGGCCTGACGCAAATCAGCGAGCTTTTGCCTTACGCCGAGGATCAAGCCGCGCCACTGCCGGCGGATATCCAGACTTACACGACGTTTTCCGCGGGCGTCTCGGCGGCGAGCAAAGACAGCGATGCCGCCAAATCGCTGATCAAGTTCCTCACCGCACCGGGCGCTATTCCGGTGATCCGGGCCAAGGGAATGGAACCGAGTTAAACGCCGCTTTCCTTGCAACTTTGTCCAGAGACCGCGGCGAAAGTCGGCAGTGGGGTAACGCGATCAAGCGATGTTCGGCTTCTCGGGACTCGCCTGCAAGAAGCCCTTGGCCAGCGCATGATAAATGCCTTCGGGACAAATCAGGCCGGATGTCGCATGCGCTATCAGGGCGGCGGCCATCAGCGGCACGACCATGGCGTGGTTGTCGGTCATCTCGGTAACGATGACAAAGGCGGTGATCGGCGCCTGCACGACGCCGGCGAAATAGGACACCATGCCAAGCAGCATGATGGCGCCGAGCGGCGCATCCGAAAACAAATGCGCTACATTAACCCCGATGCCGGCGCCGATCGCGAGCGAGGGCGCAAAAATGCCGCCTGGAATCCCGCTGATCGCAGATAGCGCCGTCGCGGCGAGCTTCAGCAGGCCGAAATCCCAGGGTAGCGGCGCGCCGTTTACCAGCGCCGCCTTCACCTCGGCATAACCGGTGCCGTAGATCACGTCGCCGGAGACGAGCCCGCACAGAGCCACACCAAGACCGCAGGCGAGCGCCACGGCAAGCGGGTGTCGTTTGATGAACTGTCCTGAGCTGCCGGGAAGCCCGCGGGCCATCTCAATGACCAGGCGGCTGAATATGCCGCCGGCAAGTCCGCCCGCAACGCCGCACAGCGGTACGGCAAGCCAATCTGTGCCGTTTCTCAGCATGGTCGAGTTGCTGCCGAAATAGTCGTAATTGCCGACCAAAGCCAGCGAAGTCAGCCCGGCTGCGATCACGGCTGCGATGATCAGCCCGCTGGTGCGCGCTTCGAAGGCGCGGCTCATCTCTTCGATACCGAACACGATGCCGGCGAGCGGCGTATTGAAAGCGGCGGCGACGCCCGCGGCGGCACCCGCTAAAATCAGTCCCGGTTGGCGGCGCGGCGACATTCGGCCGATCGCGAACATGATCGAAGCGCCGACTTGGACGGTGGGACCTTCACGGCCGACCGAAGCGCCGCAGAGCAGGCCGAGCAGCGTCAGCAGCACCTTGCCGATGGCGATCCGGATCGAGACCAGCTTGCCGCGCGCGGCCTGATCGGTGAGTTCGCGCGCCGCGATCGCCTGGGGAATACCGCTGCCCTGCGAATTCGGAAAGTAACGATTGGTCAGCAAGACCGACAGCGCAAAACCGAGCGGCGTGACCAAGAGCGATGCATAACGCGATTTCGCCAGGAGGAACGCGAATGCCAATTGCGCCCAGTCGGCCAGCGTCGCTAGCGCGACCGCCGCCGCACCCACCGCGATGCCGCCCATTAGAAAGATGGCGCGCCGCCGCCAGCGCACCGACGTCACTTTCACGGTCCGTAGGCGGCGATCGGATAACAGCTGTTTCATGCGGGGCGGTCTGCGGATGACAACATTCCGAACGCCGTGCAAACTCGTGGAATTAGGTCTATGGGCATAACAGCTTTAGACCGATAGTCCAGCGTGCGGACCCGACGCGCCGATGCGTCCCGGCCATCAACATTTCGCCGTCACGCAACGATAAATCGGAAGTAGCGTGACCGGTCGGCATTCGTTCGGAGAGAGCAATCGGTGCCTGAGATTAACGGTGAAGACTTCCTTTCGGGCGGCGGCGAAATGGGGGCTCTTACGCGTGGCTACGATTGGGCCAAAACGTCGTTAGGGACCCCGGCGAACTGGCCACAGAGCCTGAAGACTGCGGTCCGGCTGTTGCTCACGTCCCAGCATCCGATGTTCATTTGGTGGGGACCGGAACTTATTCAATTTTATAACGACGCCTACCGGCAAACCATGGGTCCGGAGCGCCATCCGACCGCGCTCGGTCAGCGCGGTCGCGAGTGCTGGCAGGAGATCTGGGACATCATCGGTCCGCAGATCGAACTGGTGATGGCCGGCAAGGGCGCGACCTGGAACGAAGATCAGCTCGTTCCGGTGACTCGCCACGGCAAGCGTGAAGATGTCTGGTGGACCTACGGTTACAGTCCGATCGATGAAGGCGGCAAAGTCGGCGGAGTCCTCGTCGTCTGCAACGACGTTACCGCGCGGCACTTGCTCACGGAACAACTGCGACAAGCCAACCTGCGGCTCGCCGACGAGAGCAATCGGCTGCGGCAGCTGTTTAACGAATCTCCCGGATTCATGTGTGTGTTGCGCGGCTCGCAGCACATCTTCGAACTGGCCAACGCAGCCTATCTTCAACTCACCGGGCAACGCGCGTTCCTCAATAGGCCGGTGCGCGAGGTGTTTCCGGAGATCGAGGGACAGGGTTTTTTCGAGTTGCTCGACCAAGTTTACACCAGCGGCAAGCCGTTTGTCGGCCGCAGGGTGCCTATCACTTTCCAGAAAAATGATACGGAACCGGGAGAGGAGCGCTATCTCGATTTTGTCTATCAGCCCATTATCGACGAATTCGGCGCCATATCAGGTATCTTCGTTGAAGGCAGCGACGTAACCGACCACGTTCTCGCCGAACAGCAACAGCAGTTGCTCATTCGCGAGCTGCAGCACCGGGTGCAGAACACGCTTGCCACGGTGCAGGCCATTTTGGCTGCGACCGCCCGCTCGTCGCCCAATATTTCCGACTTTCAGGAAGCATTTTCCGCGCGTGTTGTTGCGCTTGGCAAGACCCATTCGATCCTTTCCGAAAATGACCGGCAGATCGCGACGGTCTTGGAATTGCTTCGCTTTGAACTAGAGCCTTATGACGACACGACCGGGCTTCGTATCAAGCTTGAGGGACCGACCGTCAGCCTGCCGGCAATTCTCGCCGTCCCTTTGGGCCTCGCTTTCCACGAACTGGCGACCAACGCCGTCAAATACGGTGCGCTGTCGGATATCGCCGGAGTACTGACAGTAAAGTGGCGGCTGGCATACGAGGAAGGCAGGAGCATGCTGCACATCGAATGGGCCGAGAGTAACGGCCCACCGGTTGCCGAACCAAAGCGTGAGGGTTTTGGGACGCGCTTACTCAATAAGGCGCTGCCGGCGCAGGCCGGCGCGCAAGTGACGTTAAACTTTGCCCCCGGCGGACTACGGGCCGATATTTCGATGCCACTGACGACCCCCCATTAGGGGTTTTGGCGTAGCCGGCCCGATGCCGCCGTTACCGGATAAGCGGCGGCGGAGCGATCGGATCGGCCAATGTTGCCGCGGCTGGCGGCGGATCGTTCAAGGCGACGACGGTATCGTAGTTCGCCGCTCGATACACGATTACGCCGGCTGCCAAGGCGGCAAACATCACCAGCGCCGCGAACCAGTATCCGGTCGCATCCGGACCATAATCGAATTCCAGTTCGGCCGGGGCGTCGGGATTGAAGCTCTGCTTGTTCATTCCGTTATCCATCTAACCCTCCAGTGAAAGGGCGAAGGTAACCAGACAACGCGCGTAAGCCCTCCGAGGTTGCAGGGGCAGACATGCAAAAGCGGTGCAACCGCCAACACCGTAAAGATCCTTCGGCCTTTGCGGCGTCTGCGAACAAGTCTAATCTGATTCTAACGAATAACGGTGGCCGCGCATAAGCGCGTGCGGGGGAGGGAGCGATGGCCGACGACACCATTCCGCGGCGTAAGTTTCTATGGGGCGCGGGAATTGCCGGTACCGCGGTTGCAACAGGCCTGACGCCGCCAGCGGTGGCCGACTCGCCGAAGCCGGCGCCAGCTGAAATCAATGCGGCGCCGCAACCGGAGCCGTTGCTCACGCTGACCGAAACCGAACACGCTTTCGTCGTCGCCGCGGCCGACGCTTTCATTCCGGCCGACGAGTTGTCACCGTCGGGCAGCCAATGCGGAGTCGCCGCGTTCATCGACCGACAGCTCGCCGGGGCTTACGGCCATGGGGCGCGGCTTTATCGTGATGGACCTTTTCCCAAAGGAAAGCCGGAACTCGGCTACCAGCTGCCGCTCAACCCGCGCGAATTCTTCCGCGCCGGCATCGCAGCGGCGAACGATTGGTCGCGCAAAACCTACGGCAAGGAATTCGATCGCCTCGCCGCCGGCCGACCGCGATGCAGCGCTCAAGGCGATGGAAGCCGGCAAAGCCGAGTTCGCCGGCTCGTCGAGCCGCATGTTCTTCGAAGCACTGCTGCAGATCGCGATGGAAGGATTTTTTGCCGATCCGGTCTATGGCGGCAATCGCGACATGGCGGCCTGGAAGATGGTCGGCTATCCGGGCCTGCCGGCGACCTATCGCGAAGACATCAAAAAATATCTCGGCAAAAAATACGACAAGGCGCCGCAATCGATCGCGGACTTCTCGTAAAGGGGGTGGCGATGACCATCATGCTCAAGGAAACCGACGCCGTCGTCATCGGCGTCGGCTGGACCGGATCGATCCTGGCGCGCGAATTGACCAAGGCCGGCCTCAACGTCGTCGGCCTGGAGCGCGGCGGAAAGCGCATGCCGCGCGACCGATTTCACGATTCCGTCGGTGCGGGACGATCTCAAATACGCGGTGCGCCAGGAATTGTTCCAGGACACCCAGCTGGAAACGGTGTCGCTCCGGCATTCGCCGGCCGATGCGGCGCTGCCGATCCGGCGGCTCGGCTCGTTTCTGCCCGGGACCGATCTCGGCGGTGCGGGCGTCCATTGGAACGGCATGACCTGGCGGCTATTGCCTACGGATCACAAGCTGCGCAGCCATCTCACCGAGCGTTACGGCAAGAATGCTATTCCCGCCGAGATGACGATCGAGGATTTTCCGGTCTCCTACGATGAGCTCGAGCCCTATTACGACAAGTTCGAGAAGCTATGCGGCGTGTCGGGCAAGGCCGGCAATCTGCGCGGCAAGCTCATCGACGGCGGCAATGTATTCGAGGGGCCGCGGCAGAACGAATATCCGAACCCGCCGCTCGCCCGCAGCATGGCCGGCACCATCATGGACGAGGCATCGCGCAGCCTCGGCTATCACCCGTTCTCGGCGCCGTCGAGCAATGCCAGCGAGGTCTATACCAATTTCGAGGGTCAGACGCTCGGCGCTTGCGAATATTGCGGCCATTGCGAACGCTTCGGCTGCGAAGCCAATGCGAAAGCATCGCCCAATGTCTGCATCCTTCCGGCGTTGCTGGCGGATCCTAAATTCGAGTTGCGCAATTACGCGCAAGTCAAGGAACTGGTTTACGACAAGGCGGCGCGAAAGGTGCGCGCGGTGCGCTACATCGACCTGCGTACGGGCGAGGAATACGAGCAGCCGGCCGGCATCGTCATCCTGGGCGCCTATGTCTTCAACAATAATTTGCTGATGCTCACCGCCGGTATCGGCGAACCCTACGACTACAAGACCGGCAAGGGCGCGGTCGGCAAGAATTATTGCTACCAGGTCGGCGCCGGCAATGTGACGGTGTTCTTTGACAACAAGGAGATTAATCCGTTCATGGCCGCCGGCGCCCACGGCGTGCTGATCGACGACTTTAACGGCGACAATTTCGATCACGGCGGCTTGGGGTTTTTCGGCGGTGCCTGGATTCAAGCCGGTCCCACCAACGGCCGCCCGATCCTGACACGGCCGGTGCCGCCCGGCACGCCGCGCTGGGGCAGCGATTGGAAGAAGGCGACGGCGAAATGGTACAACCACGCCTTCTCGATCGGCGCCTCCGGTGCCAACTACGCCCACCGCGAGAATTTTCTCGATCTCGATCCGACGTATCGCGACGTGCTCGGCCGGCCGCTGATCCGCCTATCGTATAATTTCCGCGACAACGACTACAAGCTTGCCGACTATGTCAGCGGCGTGCTCGGCAGGCTTGCGCATGCGATGAATCCAACCACGATGAGCACGCCCGCCGGCATCAAGGGCAATTACAATGTCGTGCCGTATCAATCGACCCACAACACCGGCGGCACCATGACCGGCACCGATCCGAAAACCAGCGTGGTCAACCGCTATCTGCAAAGCTGGGATGCCGACAATCTGTTCGTCATGGGCGCTTCGGTTTTTCCGCAGAATGCCTCTTACAACCCGACCGGCATTGTCGGCGCGCTCGCTTATTACGCCGCGGAGGCGATCACAACCCAATATCTCAAGAGTCCGGGACCGCTGGTGCACGCTTGAGAACGCAGATCGCGTCCGACGCCAGGAAAAGCGGAGGAGGTCAAAGCCCCCTCCCGCTGAAATTAAATTCGGGCTATTCTAATTCCAACGAGGGACAACCGCCGCGCCGCAGGCGCGAGTTGGGGAGGGCGCCATGACCGACGAAACTATTCCACGCCGTAAGTTTCTGCTGGGGGCCGGCCTGGCCGGCACGGCGGTTGCGGCCGGGCTGACGCCGGCTCCGGCGGCGGACGCGCCACAGACGCCCGCGCCAGCGAGTGCCGCTGACACCGGACCACAGTCCGAACCGCGTCTGATCCTCAATGAAACCGAACACGCTTTCGTCGTTGCCGCGGTCGATACCATCATTCCCGCCGACGAATTGTCGCCGTCCGGCAGCGAGTGCGGCTGCGCGGTCTATATCGATCGGCAGCTTGCCAGCGCCTGGGGCGGCGGCGCCAAGACCTACCGCTCCGGCCCCTTCATCAAGGGCAAGCCGGAGCAGGGCTATCAGTTGTCGCTGACCCCGGCCGAGTTTTTCGCGGCGGGTATTGCCGCTACTAACGCCTGGTCGCGCAAGACCTATGGCCACGACTTCGACCGGCTGACGCCGGACAAGCGGATCGAGGCGTTCAAGGCGATGGAGGAAGGCAAAGCCGACTTCCAGAACTTCAGTGCGAAGGCGTTTTTTGCCCGCCTGCTCACCTTGACGATGGAAGGTTTCTTCGCCGACCCGATCTATGGCGGCAACCGCAACAAAGCGTCGTGGAAGATGCTCGGGTTCCCGGGGCTGCCGGCCACCTATGCCAATGTGTTCGAAGAATATCGCGACAAACGCTATGTCGTCGAACCGCAATCCATCGCGGATTTCTCATAAGGGAGGCGACCATGGTGACGCGATTAAAAGAAGTCGACGCGCTCACGGTCGGCCTCGGCTGGACCGGCGCGATCCTGGCGCGGGAGTTGACCAAGGCCGGACTGAACGTGGTGTCGCTCGAACGCGGCCCGGACCGCGTTCCCGGCGAGGATTTCATCCTGCCGTCGGTGCGCGACGAGCAGCGTTATTCGCAGCGGCTCGAACTGATGATGGACAATTCCATCGATACCCTGACCTTCCGCAATTTCGGCAATGAACAGGCGCTGCCGATCCGCCGCATCGGCGCATTCCTGCCGGGCGAGGGAGTCGGCGGTTCCGGCATCCATTGGGGCGCCTTGCATTGGCGCTTCCTGCCGTCCGACTTCCGCATCAGGAGCGCGCTGACCGAACGCTACGGCGCGAGCGCCATCCCCGACGACATGACGATCCAGGACTGGCCGGTCAGCTATGACGAGCTCGAGCCATTCTACGATCGCTTCGACAAGATTTGCGGCGTCTCGGGACAGACCGGCAATCTGCGCGGCAAGAAGCTCGAAGGCGGCAATACGTTCGAAGGCCCGCGCAGCGACAATTATCCAAACGCACCGATCAAATCGAGCAATGCCGGTCTGATGTTCGGCGCGGCGGCCAAGAGTCTCGGCTATCACCCGTTCCCGGCACCGGTGGCGATCGCCAGTGCGCCTTACGTCAATCCCGAAGGCACGACGCTCGGCGCCTGCGAATACTGCGGCTATTGCAACCGCATCGCCTGCGAGACCAACGCCAAGGCTTCGGCCAATTCCACCATCCTGCCGAATTTGCGGACTGACCCGAAGTTCGAATTGCGGGCGCGCTGCTTCGTCACCAAGCTGAATTACGACAAGGACGCGAAGCGGGTGGTGAGCGTCACCTATACCGACCTGCGCAACGGCGAGGAATACGAGCAGCCTGCCGGCATCGTGATCCTGTCGTCCTTCGTTTTCGGCAATGTGCAGCATTTGCTGCTCGCCGGCATCGGCCAGCCTTACGATCGCGACAGCGGCAAAGGTCTGGTCGGCAAGAACTACGCCTATCAGTTCGAGGCCGGCGCCAGCGCCTTCTTCGAGAATAAGGAGATCAATCCGTATTGGGGCTCAGCCGGAACCTCGGTCGTCATCGACGACTTCAACGGCGAAAATTTCGACCACGGCGGCCTGGGTTTCTTCGGCGGCGGTTACATCGCCTGCGGCACGGCGGGCGCGCCGCCGATTGCCGGCCGCACCGTGCCGAAAGGCACGCCGGAATGGGGCTCGGAATGGAAGCGGGCGACCGTGAAATGGTACCATCACGCTGCGCGGTTCAACACCCAAGGCTCGGTCTATGCCAACCGCGCCAATTTCATGGACCTCGATCCGACCTACAAGGACGCGCTCGGCCGGCCGCTGATAAGGCTCACTTACAATCCGCCCGACAACGAGTTCAAAATGTCGGCCTATCTGCTGGCCAGGCTGGAAAACGTCATCAAGGCGATGAATCCGACGAGCTACGATATCCACCCGCGCCCGAAGACTTTTAATATCGTGCCCTATCAGTCGACCCACAATACCGGCGGCACGATGATGGGGTCGGATCCGAAATCGAGTGTGGTCAATCGCTACATGCAGGCCTGGGACGCTCATAACCTGTTCATCCAAGGCGCCTCGGTATTCCCGCAACAACACGGCTACAACCCGACCGGCACGGTGGGCGCCTTGGCCTATTGGTCGGCCAATGCCATCACCAACAACTATCTCAAAAATCCCGGGCCGCTGGTGCACGCGTAACGCAATAATGCCGGACCCGGGACGATAGGGGAGGACAATGCAGAATAGGAAAGCCGGCGTCGCGCCGGGCGTGATGACTGTCGCTTTATTGGTGGGCGGAATGCTCGCGTTCGCTCCCAGCGCAAGCCGGGCGGCCGATGCCGCGCACGGCAAAGTGGTTTTTGCGCAATGCGCCGCCTGCCACAACGACAAGCCCGACGCGATCGGTCCCAGTCTGAAGGGCGTCTACGGCCGCAAATCCGCCGCCGATCCGGACTTCCATTATTCGAATGCCATGATGCGCGCCAATCTCACCTGGGATGACGCGGATTTGCACGCCTACCTCAAGGACCCGCAAGCCAAGGTGAAAGGCAATCGCATGCCGTTCGGCGGGTTGAGCGACGGCAAGGATATCGACGACGTGGTGGCTTATCTGAAGGATTATAAATAGCGCCCGCGACTTCGCAGTTAGCTAGCCGCTTAAGCCGACTGGCATTACGCCATTGCGTGCCGTCACGAGCAATAATTAGATCATTGCGAGTTGGCTGCTCCCAAAGTAGACAATCGGATTTTGATAAGTCGCATTCGAGAGCATGCAGTCGGCTATTTTATTACTGGGCCGGCCGCCAGCTTTTTCAACACCGACGACATGAAATTGGAATACAACGCCGGCGAACCGGTGAAGGAATGCAATCGGCTCGACACTGCCCGACGTGCTGAGTTTCGATCCGTCGAAATCGGCGAAGTATCCCAACAGCCGCGTCTTTACCGACGATATAATCGATTACAGGCTGGCGTTTCTAACGAAGGGCGAATGCCCGCCGAGCGGTTTGAAACCGCATACCGATATCCTCAAGGAATTTCCGTATATCGGCACGCCCCATCGGAAGTGAGATCTGCTCGATCGAAGAACCATAGGTGACTTCAGTTTGCTGCGGATGACTGTTCGATGACATCGATGGCGCAACAGGCAGTCCGTGGGACGGCAACGCCGCGCACTTTTTGATCTCGGACGCCGGCCTTATCCCCGTTGCGTTGCCGCCGCAGACAGTGGAATAATACCACGATGGCTCGAAGGGGCCGTACCCGTCGGCCATTCCTAAGACGATAAACCAGGGAGAATTTGAGATGAACAGCATCTGGAAATTGTGCTTGGCCTCAGTTCTTGCGCTGTCGATCGTTGCGCCGGTTCACGCGCAAAATCCAAAAGGCGGCGACTACTACGCACCCGGCCCGACAACGCCGCTGCATGCCACCCCCGGACAAGTGATGAAGATAAAGGATGGCGACTATTACTTCGGCGATACGATGATACTCGGTCACGCCCGCGCTGCAGCGCTGAAAAAATGCACCGATCGTATCCGGTTCGCGTCCGACCGTTACGTGGCGTGCATGTCGAAACTGGGCGAGGCCCCGTAAATAAACTTAACTGACGACTTGGCTCTCAAGTCCAATAAATCGGGGCCACCCTGGTCGGTGGCCTCTTCTCTGAGCAATTCCCGACAAATTGCTTCAATCTGACTGAAATATACAGCCGTTGTCCTAAGCGAACCCTGACCACATAGGGCGCGGCCTCCTATTGGATCGGCATCGCACAACCGATGTTGTTGCGGCCGGCGAGTTGGCGGCAGGAGCGAAACAAGCTCGATGATCGCCTCGGTAACAGACGGCGCAACACTGGAAGTTCTCTTGATCGAGGACCGCCGCGGCGACGTCCGGCTGATGAAAGAAGCTTGCTGCGACTCCGAGAACTTCATCCATCTGCACGTGGGTTGCGATGACGCTTTCGAAGGCGTTACGCGCGAGTTCAGCGATTTCCGGTCGACGCGTACCGAACGCCGCGGAAATCAATCATGAAAGTCCTGCTGATCGAAGATAATCCCGGTGATTCCGGCCTGCTTCTTCGCATGTTGGAAGACGAAGGATCGGGAAACGCCCACCTGAGCATCGCGAGAACTATGGCCGATGCGGAAGCGCGTCTCGCGGAAAATGCAATCGACATCATCTTGCTCGATCCGGGACTGCCGGATAGCCAGGGTGTCGTGTCGATCCGGCGAACCCGCGCTGCGGCGCCGCGTTTGCCCTTGGTCGTGCTGACCGGCTTTGACGACGACACCATGGCCGCACAGGCGCTGCAGGAAGGCGCCCAGGATTTTCTCATCAAAGGCAGAATTGAGGCGCGCGGGCTGCTGCTTGCGCTGCGCTATGCCATCGAACGCAAGGGCATGGAAGAGACGCTGTTCGCAGAAAAAGAGCGCGCCGAAGTCACGCTCAACAGCATCGGCGACGCCGTTGTTTGTACCGACAGTTCCGGGAATATCACTTTTCTCAATCTCGTTGCCGAGAGGCTGTCGGGATGGTCGCGCCAGGAAGCCGTCGGACGCCCCATGGCCGATGTGCTGCGGATCCTCGACGCCGACAATCACCAGGCGATTCCGGATCCGATGGAGATGGCGATTAGACGCAATCGGACGGAGCATCTGCCGTTGAATTGCGTTCTGCTGCGGCGTGACGGCAAGGAAATTCCAATCGAAGACTCCGTTTCACCGATTCACGACCGCGAGGGAAAGGTCAGCGGCGCTGTACTGGTTTTTCGCGACGTGACCGTGGCGCGGGCGCTCGAATTGGAGAAGGCCCATTCGGCGGAACACGATTTTCTCAGCGGGCTGCCCAATCGGAAGCTGCTGAAGGACCGCACTGATTTTGCCATCGCGCTGGCGCGGCGCCACGTTAAGAAGCTGGCGTTGCTATTTTTGGATCTGGACGGCTTCAAACATGTCAACGATTCGCTCGGGCATGCGGTCGGCGATAAGCTTCTTCAATCCGTCGCGGCTCGTCTTGCAAAATCCGTTCGCGACACGGACACAGTCAGCCGTCTTGGCGGCGATGAATTCGTGGTGCTGCTTTCGGAGGTGGAGCAGGCGGAAGACGCCGCCATCACGGCGACCAGAATGCTGGAATCCGTCGCCGAGCCGCATTCCGTCGACGAGCATGTTCTGCATCTTACCACGAGCATGGGCATCAGCATTTACCCCGATGATGGCCTTGACGCCGAGACGCTCATCAAATGCGCGGACACCGCGATGTACCAGGCAAAGGAGAATGGGCGTCAAGGCTATCAGTTTTACGAGACGACGATGAATACCCGCGCGGTGGAGCGCTTGTTTATCGAACAAGGTCTGCGTCGCGCCGTGGAGCAAAAGGAATTTGTTCTGCACTACCAGCCGAAAATCGATCTGAGCACCGAAAGGGTCGTGGGGGCGGAAGCGCTGCTGCGCTGGAACCACCCGACGCGAGGAATGATCTCTCCGGACCAGTTCATTCCGGTCGCGGAGGCTTGTGGACTCATTCTTCCGATCGGGGCCTGGGTGTTGCGCGAGGCCTGCATGCAAACGCGGGCCTGGGCGGGTTCAGGTCTGCCTGCGGTGACTATGGCGGTCAATGTCTCCGCCGTGGAGTTTCAAAACAAGCATTTTACCGACGAACTGTTCGCGACGCTGAGCGAAACCGGCCTGAATCCCCGTTTCCTCGTCGTGGAACTGACCGAGAGCGTGCTCGTGAAGCGTTCCGAGTCCGCCGCATTTATCCTTCGGACGTTAAGAGATGGCGGCGTCAGCGTGGCGATCGACGACTTCGGCACGGGCTATTCGAGTTTAAGCTACCTGCAAAAATTTCCGGTCAACTCTCTCAAGATCGATCAAGCCTTCGTCCGGCAAATCAGCATGGCCGGCGACAATAAGCACATTGTGACCGCTATAATCAGCATGGCCAAGGGTCTCAAACTCCGGGTTGTCGCCGAGGGCGTTGAGACACTGGAAGAGTTATCGTTCCTGCGCACTCACCAATGCGACGAGGCGCAAGGTTACTATTTCAGCCGACCGGTACCCGCCGCGGCGTTCGCCAAGCTGCTCCAGGAGGGCATAAGAGTACCTTTCGCGAATTTTGCAGCGTGACGGGCAAGCAGCGCCGATGCGGCCGCCGACCTCAACATGAGAGCTCTGGTCGCGGTAGGCTAGAAATCGCTAACCAGCGAAACCCAATTAGTCGTGGCTAAAAGCACTACTACCCATCCCGTTCCGGCATCAGCCTGGCGGTCTGCAAAAATCGTCGAACGGCACGGCGGCAACATCTCGGTGGAATCCGAGCCGGGGCAAGGGGTCCACCTTCCATGATGATGCCTTGGCGGAGAGCCGGGCCGCTTGATGAAGGTGGTACTTTACAGCCAAGCCTCGGCGGCCGCTCCACTGGCCGCCGGTAACCTGAGGCTGAGGCGGCCATAGAAATGCCGCCCGGGATCGTGTAGAGACGCCGCGACCTCCTATATAGGCCGGTAGGTTAGGGTGGGTTTTGCCGCCATTTCCGGACCTTTGGCCGCAAACGGATATCGCCGATGCTGACTGTCCTTATTATCATTCACCTGATGCTGGTCCTTGCTTTGATCGGCGTGGTGCTGCTGCAAAAGTCCGAAGGCGGCGGCTTGGTCAGCGGCGGTACCGGCGGCGGTTTTATGACCAGCCGCGGGACGGCGAATGTGCTGTCGCGGGCCACCGCGCTTCTGGCGGCTGGGTTCTTTCTCACCAGCCTGGCGTTGTCGTGGTTTGCGGGTTTTTCGCGCCATCCCGCGTCGATCCTCACCGGTGGCGCGCCTGCCGGTCAGAGCGAGCCCGGCGGGCCTCCGGCGCCGCCTCTGAGCACCGGCGGCGGCGTGCTGAATCAGCTGCAAAAGGGTGTTCCGGGCGCCCCCGCGGGACCGGCGCCGGCCACCGCACCGGGTGGTCCGCAGGTGCCGGCTTCAAAGTAGGCCGGGCTGTTTTCTCTTTAATCCACAGTAATCTCGACATCGGCCTTTGGTGTTGCCTGAGGATTCCGGCATAACCATATGTGGTCCTGACGGTTTTTGTTCGCCTTCCCATTCCGAGCCCATCGGCGCGCAGATAATCGCGGCAGCCATTCCGGAAAATCGCTCGTCGAATCGACTAACGAGGGTTAAGCAGTAGGTCCCATGGCGCGGTACATATTCATCACCGGCGGCGTGGTCTCCTCACTTGGCAAGGGCTTGGCTTCCGCGGCGCTTGGCGCGCTGCTGCAGGCACGCGGCTATAAGGTACGGCTGCGCAAGCTCGATCCCTATCTCAATGTCGATCCCGGCACGATGTCGCCGTACCAGCACGGCGAGGTTTTCGTCACCGACGACGGCGCCGAGACCGATCTCGATCTCGGCCATTACGAACGCTTCACCGGACGGCCGGCGACGCGGCAAGACAACATTACAACCGGCCGCATCTATCAGGACATTCTCACCAAGGAGCGGCGCGGGGATTATCTCGGTGCCACCATCCAGGTGATTCCGCACGTCACCAACGCCATCAAGGATTTCATCCGCGACGGTAATGACGGTTTCGACTTCGTGCTGTGCGAGATCGGCGGGACCGTCGGCGACATCGAGGGCCTGCCGTATTTCGAGGCGATCCGGCAGTTCGGCAACGACGTGCCGCGCGGCCACGCCATCTATATCCATCTGACCCTGATGCCGTTCATCCCGAGCGCCGGCGAACTGAAAACCAAGCCGACCCAGCACTCGGTGCGCGAATTGCGGGCCATCGGTATTCAGCCGGACATTCTGCTCTGCCGCAGCGACCGGCCGATCCCGGAGAGCGAACGCAAGAAACTCGCGTTGTTTTGCAACGTGCGCGAAAGCGCGGTGATCGAGGCGCGCGACGTCGACAATGTTTACGCGGTGCCCGAAGCCTATCACGCCAGCGGTCTCGACGGTGAAGTGCTCGCCGCCTTCAACATCGCCGATCCGCCGCCGCCCGATCTTGCCACCTGGCACCTGATCAACGAACGCATCCGCAACCCGGAAGGCGACGTCACCATCGCCATTGTCGGCAAATATACCGGCATGAAGGACGCCTATAAGTCGCTGACCGAGGCGCTGTCGCATGGCGGCATCGCCAACAAGGTCAAGGTCAAGCTCGACTGGATCGAAAGCGAAGTGTTCGAGAACGAGGATCCGGCGCCGTTCCTCGAACATGTCGATGGCATACTGGTGCCCGGCGGTTTCGGCCTGCGCGGCGCCGAGGGCAAGATCCGCGCGGCCCACTTCGCACGCGAACGTCACGTGCCGTATTTCGGCATCTGCTTCGGCATGCAGATGGCGGTGATCGAAGCGGCGCGCAATCTGTGCGGTATCGAGCAGGCCAATTCGACCGAATTCGTCGCCACGCCCGAGCCGGTGGTCGGCCTGATGACGGAATGGATGAAGGGCAACGAATTACAGAAGCGCGGCGTCGCCAGCGATCTCGGCGGCACCATGCGGCTCGGCGCCTATCCTGCCGTTCTGCAACGCGGCTCACGGGTTTCCGATATCTACAGCGCGACCGAGATATCCGAGCGTCACCGGCACCGCTATGAGGTCAACACCGCCTACAAGGACCGCCTGGCGCAGCACGGCATGCGTTTTTCCGGCATGTCGCCCGACGGCATTTTGCCGGAGATTATCGAATATGACGATCATCCCTGGTTCATCGGCGTGCAATTCCATCCCGAGCTGAAATCGCGGCCTTTCGCGCCGCATCCGCTGTTTTCCTCTTTCATCGAAGCGGCGGTGGAGCAGAGCCGGCTGGTGTGATTTCTCGTCATTGCGAGCGGAGCGAAGCATCCGGATGGCGGCGCCAAGGCTGGATTGCTTCGTGGCTTCGCTCCTCGCAATGACGGATTGGCGTTAACTGCCGTTAGTCGCAGAGAGTAATCGGAGAAAATCTCATGATCTACGAGCAACGCATCTATTCCTGCATTCCCGGCAAATTACCGGCGCTGCTCAACCGGTTCGAGCACCAGACGCTCAGGCTTTGGGAAAAGCACGGCATCAAGCAATTGGGCTTCTGGACCGTCTTGGTCGGCGACGGCAATCACGATCTGCATTACATGCTGGCCTGGGAGTCGCTTGCCGACCGCGAAACCAAGTGGAACGCCTTCCAGGCCGACCCGGCCTGGCACAAGGCGCGTGACGAGAGCGAGAAAGACGGCATGCTGATCGCCAATATCAAAAGCGCCTTCCTGCGGCCGACTTCTTTCTCTGCGGTGAAGTGAGACGGCCGCCGGTTGACCCGCCGCGGCGTGGCGATCATGGTCGCCGGCGAGGGATCACATGACCGCAACGCCCAATTCCGTCGTCACGATCGGCACGGCCAGCTTCGGCAATGCGTTGCCGCTGGCGTTGATCGCCGGGCCCTGCGTGCTGGAAAGCCGCGCCCATGCTTTCGAGATGGCGGCGGCGCTGAAGGAAGTTACGGCAAAGCTCGGCCTCGGCTTCGTTTATAAAACCTCGTTCGACAAGGCGAACCGCACCAGCGCCGCCGGCGTGCGCGGGATGGGTCTCGACGCCGCGCTGTCGGTTTTTGCCGAACTCCGCGAAAAACTCGGCGTGCCGGTGCTGACGGATGTGCACGAGCCGGACCAGTGCGCGCGGGTCGCCGAGGTGGCCGATGTGTTGCAGATCCCGGCCTTTCTTTGCCGCCAGACCGATCTCCTGATCGCCGCGGCAAAGACCGGCCGCGTCGTCAACGTCAAGAAGGGCCAGTTCCTCGCGCCGTGGGATATGAAAAACGTCGTCGCCAAAGTGACCGGCGCCGGCAATGCCAATGTGCTGGTCACGGAGCGCGGCGTGTCGTTCGGTTACAACACGCTGGTCTCCGACATGCGGGCGCTGCCGGTCTTGGCGAACATCGGCGCGCCGGTGATTTTCGATGCCACCCACTCGGTGCAGCAGCCGGGCGGCCAGGGCACCTCTTCGGGCGGCGAGCGCCACTACGTACCGGTGCTGGCGCGCGCGGCGGTTGCGGTTGGAGTCGCCGGGGTATTCATTGAAACCCATCAGGATCCCGATAAGGCTCCATCCGACGGACCAAATATGGTTCCGCTCAAGGAGTTGCCGGCATTGCTTGAGCGGTTGATGAAGTTCGACGCGCTGGCTAAAGCTTGATCGCGATTTGACGCGCCAAGGCGCGGGCAACAAACACGGAATATTGCTATCCCTCCGGTTCTCAGAATTGTCAGTTTGGTAGTATTCGCCTCGACGCTGTTCTCGCGCGCGGTCGATCCCGTGGTGCCGAAGATTGCACACGATCTCGGCATCGACATCAAAACCGCGGCGCTGCTCTCCACCGCTTTCACTTTGCCTTACGCGTTCGCGCAGCCGGTGCTCGGCACTATCGCCGACTTCTTCGGCAAGACTCGCCTGATGAATATCAGTCTCGCGGTGGTCGGTACGGCGACGCTGATCTGCGCCTTGGCGAATAGTTTCCCGCTGCTGGTTACGATGCGTGTTGTGGCCGGCATGCTGGCCGGCGGCATTTTTCCGGTCGGCATCGCGCTGGTCGGCGATCTGGTGCCGGTGCAGGACCGTCAGGTGGCGATCGCGCGGCTCCTTGCCGTGGGGCTGACCGGCAACTTGCTCGGCGCGACGATTTCCGGCGTGCTCGGCGACCTGTTCGGCTGGCGCGGCGTGTTTCTCATCATCGGCAGCGCCGGCGTGGTCATCGCGGCCATCGCGTTCTTTGCCTTCCGCAACATCGCCCGACCCAAGCCGAAGCCGTTCAACCTCACCGCAGTCGCCGCCGGATTTCGTAGTGTATTTGCCGATCCGCGCGCCAAGTTCTGCTTCGGCGCGGTATTTTTCGAAGGCATTTTCATCCATGGGATGTTTCCCTATGTCGCGTTGCTGTTGCTGGCGACCGGCGTGACCAAGTCCTCTTTCGCCGGCCTGGTGATCGCCGGTTTCGGCGCCGGCGGCATCATCTATTCCTTCGTGGTCGCCTACCTGGTCGAACGGTTTAACCAACGTAAGTTGATGCTGGCGGGCGGCGCCCTAGCCGCCATCGCGCTCGCTTTGGTCGCGCTGAATTTCCCCTGGTACGAACTGATGGCGGTGTTTCTTTTGCTGGGGCTCGGCTTCTACTCGCTGCACGGCTCGATCCAGCTTCACGTCACCGAACTGTCGCCGAGCTCGCGCGGGGCGGCGATGTCGATGCATTCCTGTACCTTCTTTTTGGGCCAAGCGATCGGCCCGATCTATTACGGCTACGCTTTCAGCCATGCCGGAACCCGCATTCCGCCGCTGATCGGCGCCGGCGTTGTCCTGGTCATCGGGATGGTCTGTTCCCGGTTCCTGCGCCACCGGCGGCATCCGGTCACCCTTGCCGATGGGACCTGAAATCCCCCATTATTAAGCCATCGGCCAGGGGTGCCACCCCCAGTTTTCCTCCCCCGCGAGTGGAGGAGAAGAGAGGGGGTCGGCTGAGATCAAACCCGTCGAACCTGTCTGGGTCATACCAGCGAAGGGAGCCGCGTTGAGCGCAACCGCTATTTCAATGCCCAACTTCGCGAAACGCCCGCGGGTGGCCATCATCGGCGCCGGCATCGTCGGGCTCGGCATTGCCTGGCGGCTGGCCGGCCGGGCCGATGTCGTGGTGTTCGACCGCGGCAAAGCAGGAATGGGTGCGAGCCATGCCGCCGCGGGCATGCTGGCGGCGTGCTGCGAAGCCGAGCCCGGCGAAGAGGATTTGATTGCGCTCGGCCGCGACAGCCAGGCGCGCTGGCCCGGCTTTGCCGAGGAGCTTAAAGCCGTCAGCGGTATCGACGTTGAATTGCGCGACGAGGGCACGCTGGTGTTGGCGTTGACCGCCGACGATGCCGCCAGCATCGCACATCATCTCGAGTTTCAGCAAAAACTCGGCCTCCCGCTGGAGTGGATCAGCGCCGCGGCGACGCGCAAGCGCGAGCCGCATCTCGCCGGCAAAATCGCCGGCGCACTGTTGAGCCCGCAGGATCATCAGGTCGACAACCGCAAGCTTGCAGCCGCGTTGCGCGTCGCCGCCGAAGCGGGCGGGGTGGCGATCCGCGAGTATCATCCGGTCAAGGAAATTTCAGTCGCCGCCGGCCGCGCCACCGGCGTCGTGCTTGAAGACGGTACTTCCATTGCCGCGGATGTCGTCGTGCTCGCCGCCGGCGCCTGGTCGCGCAGCATCGCCGGACTGCCGCCGGACCGGCGGCCGCCGGTACGCCCGGTCAAAGGCCAGATGCTGGCGCTGCGCATGGATCCGGCCGCGCCGCTGCTCAATCACGTGCTGTGGGCGCCCGGCGCCTATCTCGTGCCGCGCCGCGACGGCCGTTTGATCATCGGTGGCACGGTCGAGGAAAAAGGCTTTGACGAAACGATTACCGCCGGCGGGATGCTGACGCTGCTTGAGGCCGCGTGGCGCGCGATTCCGGCGGTCGAGGAATTGCCGATCGACGAAATCTGGGTCGGTCACCGGCCCGGCAGCCGCGACGATGCGCCGATCCTCGGCCGTGGGCCGCTTGAAAGCCTGTTCTACGCCACCGGCCATCACCGCAATGGCATTTTGCTCGCTCCGGTGACGGCGGACGCGATGGCGCGGCTGATCCTCGACGACGTCGCCGAACCGGCGATCCAGCCGTTCGGTCTCGAACGCTTTTTGCCGTCGCGCGCGGCCGAGTAGGAGCCGATATGGCCGAACAGATCATCCGCGTGAACGGCGAGAGCGAACCGCTTGCAGCGGCGACGCTCGAAGCTTTGCTTGCGGAAAAGACCGTTGATACCGGCGCGCGCGGCATCGCGGTCGCGCTTAATGGCTCAGTCGTTCCGCGCGCCGCCTGGCACGACACGCCGTTGAAGCCGGGTGACAGCGTCGAGATCGTGCGCGCCCGGCAAGGCGGCTGACGGCACGCCGCAAGGAGAACAATAATGTCCGATCCGCTTGTCATTGCCGGCCAGGAATTCGGCTCGCGGCTGTTTCTCGGGACCGCAGGTTATCCGAACCGCAAAATGATGCTCGACGCGATCGATGCCAGCGGCACGCAGATGGTCACTGCCTCCATCCGCCGCATCAGCCTTGCCGGCGACGACGAAAGCCTGATCGATCTGCTCGCCGGCCGCGTGCGCTTTCTGCCCAATACCGCCGGATGCCAGACTGCGAAGGACGCCGTGCTCACCGCGGAACTGGCGCGCGAGGCGCTCGATACCGATTGGATCAAGCTCGAAGTAATCGGCGATCGCGAACTGCTCTATCCCGACGTTGAAGAATTGATCCGCGCCACCGAAACGCTGGTGGCCAAGGGATTTATCGTGCTGCCTTATTGCACCGACGATCCGGTGACCTGCCGCAAGCTCGCCGACGCAGGCGCCGCCGCGGTGATGCCGCTTGGCTCGCCGATCGGCTCCGGGCTCGGCATTTCCAACCCGCATCTGATCGAACTGATCTGCGCCCGCTCGCCGGTGCCGGTGGTGTGCGATGCCGGGATCGGCACCGCCTCCGATGCGGCACTTGCCATGGAGCTCGGCTGCGCCGCGGTGCTGCTCAATACCGCGGTGTCGAAAGCACAAAATCCGGTGCTGATGGCGAAAAGCATGCGCGCCGCGGTCGAAGCCGGCCGCCTGTCACGCCTCGCCGGCCGCATCGCTAAGAAGAGCCACGCCGAACCCTCGAGCCCGCAATTCGGGCTGGTGGGGACCTAGCCCGTGTTTATACTCGCCTAAGAGAAGTCGTGAGTGGCGAGATGTTGTTACTGGCCTAAGCCGCCATCTCCCGCACCATCGGCATCACTTTCTCGCCGAATAGCGCGATGCAGCGCATGATCTTGTCGTGCGACAGCGTGCCGGCAGAATATTTCATGTCGAAGCGGGAGAGGCCGAGCGCTTTGACGGTCGCGGTGATGCGGCGGGCGACGGTTTCCGGCGAGCCGACATAGAGCGAGCCGTGGTCGGCTTCCTGATCGAATTCGGCGCGCTGCATCGGCGGCCAGCCGCGCTCGGAGCCGATGCGGTCGCGCATCCGTTTATAATCCGGCCACAACTCGTCGCGCGCGAGTTCGTCGGTCGCGGCGACATAGCCGTGCGAATGCACGCCGATCGGCTGCACCGGTTTGCCGGTTTGCGCGAAACCGCGCTTATAAAGATCGACATAGGGCAGAAAACGCTTCGGATCGCCGCCGATGATGGCGAGCATCAGCGGCAGATCGTAGCGCACCGCGCGCACCACGGATTCCGGGCTGCCGCCGACGCCGATCCAGGTTCGTAGCGTGCCGCTTTCGATCGGTGGAAAGACGCGTTGATTGTTGAGCGGCGGCCGGATGGTGCCGCGCCAGGTCACGGGCTCGTTGCGGAGGAGTGCCGCGAACAGATCGAGTTTTTCCTCGAATAGCTTCTCGTAGTCGGATAGCTCGAAGCCGAACAGCGGAAACAACTCGATGAAAGAGCCGCGTCCCAGGGTCACCTCGGCGCGGCCGTTCGACGCGGCGTTGAGCGTCGAGAAGCGCTGGAAGACACGGATCGGATCGTCGGAAGACAAGACGGTGACGGCGGAGCCGAGCCATATCCTCTTCGTCCGCCCGGCGATAGCGGCGAGCACCACGTCGGGGGTGGACACCGCGAAGTCGGGACGATGATGCTCGCCGAGCCCGAAAGCATCGACGCCGGCCTGGTCGGCCAGAACCCCTTGTTCGATGACGTCGCGGATGACTTCGGCCTGGCTTTTCGGGCTGCCGTCCGGCTGGTCCGTGACGTCGCCGAAGGTATCAAGGCCGAGTTCGATTTGTTGGGGCATCGATTCCACTGATGTTGCGGGCCGGACGGCGCGGTTGCGTGAAGAAGTAAGGCTCAGGCGCTACCGGCGCAACATGCGGGATTGCGGCAGATCAGATCAGTTGCTGCTGCAACTCGTTGGCCAAGGCGCGCAATTTCGGAAAAAAATGAGCGTGCATGGCCTTGAGCGGGGTGCGCTCGCTATGCACGCCGATATTCAAAGCGGCGATGATCCGGCCATCGAGTTTTTTCAGCGGCAAGGCGATGGAGCGAAAGCCGACCTCGACCTCCTGATCGGCGACCGAATAGCCATCGTTACGGACTTTGAGGATGGCTTTGCGCAGTTCGTCTTTGCCGGTGACGGTGAATTTCGTGATTTTTTTCGGATGAATATCGGCAAGGAAGCTTTCCAGCTCGCGCTCGGGTAGGGCGGCAAGCAGCACCCGGCCGAGCGAGGTGGCGATCGCCGGCAGCCGAAACCCGATCTGGGCGCTGACCGGAATGATGCGCTTCGGCGAGGCATGCGCGATCATCATCACGTCCTCGCCGTCGAGCACGGCGGCCGAACAGGATTCGCCGGTCTGTTCGCTCAGCCGTTCCAGCGCCGGCTGCATTATGTCGGCAATGGCGTTCGACTGCAGATAGGCGCGCGCCAAGTTCAAAACGCGGGGCGTCAGGCGAAACCAGCGGTCGCCTGCCTCGGCAAAACCGAGTTGCACCAGCGTATGCAAGGTCCGGCGCACCGAGGCACGCGGCAAGTCGACCAGCTTGGCGACGTCGCTCAGCGTGAGCTGTCTGTGCTCCCGATTGAAGGCCTCGATGACCCGGAGGCCTCGCGCCAGCGCTTCCAGAAAGTCGGGCCCCGCGGCATCGACAAGCGCCTCCTCAGCGACAGACCGGTTGATGGTTGGCATGATCGGCGCCTGTCAGCTTGCCAGTTAAAATCTTCTTTGCTCTAATTCGAACATACGTTCGGTCAGCGAACATCCATAATCGGCCGCCCCTCGGCCGTAAAGTGAAAATCGCGAAGCTGCAGTTTTCGGAGGCATGACCCATGCTGAGCGCGGAGCAGAATGATCGCATCACCAGGGTCGGACCCGGTAAGCCCGCCGGGACATTGTTGCGCCGCTATTGGCAGCCGGCAGCCCTGGTCGACGAATTGTCGGGCCCCCGGCCGATCAAGCCGATCAGGCTGCTCGGCGAAGACCTCGTCATCTACCGCGACGACGAAGGCCGCTACGGTCTGCTCGGCCGCGCCTGCCCGCACCGCGGCACCGATCTTGCCTATGGGCGACTGGAGGACGGCGGTTTACGCTGCGCGTTTCACGGCTGGCTGTTCGACGTCAAAGGTCAGTGTCTGCAAACGCCGGCGGAACCCGACGACAGCAATCTTTGTCAGAACATTCACCACAAGGCTTATCCGGTGGTCGAGCGCAACGGCATTCTGTTTGCCTATATGGGCCCTGGCGAGCCGCCGGAATTCCCGCATTTCGATTGTTTCGTCGCACCGGATTCGCACACTTTCGCCTTCAAAGGCATGATCGACTGCAACTGGTTGCAATCGCTCGAAGTCGGCATCGATCCGGCGCATACCTCGTTTCTGCACCGCTTCTTCCACGACGAGGATCCGAAGCAGGGCTATGGCAAACTGTTCCGCGACAACTCGACCGATTCCGAAATGCCGATGACCAAAATCATGCGCGATTTTCCGCGGCCGCGCATCGAGGTCGAAGAAACCGAATTCGGTTTTCGCATTCTGACGCTGCGCGAGATCAGCGCCAAAAATACCCACGTGCGTGTAACGAATCTGATGTTCCCCAATGCCTTCATCATTCCGATGAGCCGGGAAATGACGATCACGCAATGGCACGTACCGATCGACGATCGCAAGCATTACTGGTACGCGATCTTCACCAGTTTTGGCGCGCCGGTGGACAAGGACGAGATGCGCCGCCAGCGGCTCGAGCTTTACGAATTGCCGGACTACATCCCGCGCAAGAACAAGACCAACAATTACGGCTACGATCCGGACGAACAGGAACACGACACCTATACGGGCATGGGCGCCGACATTAACGTCCATGATCAATGGGCCTGCGAATCCATGGGCGAGATCGCGGATCGCACCCAGGAGCATCTCGGCCGTTCGGACAAGGGTATCGCCGTTTACCGGCGGCTTCTTCGCACCGCCATCGATGCCGTTGAAAAAGGCGAGCCGCCGCCGATCCTTTTCGACGCGGGCGTGGCGGCGAAAATGACCGGTCCGGCCGCGATCGACGGTATCGGTCCGACCGACGATTGGCAGGGCTATTGGCAGAAGACCGACGCCAGCAAACGCAGTGCCGCCAGTTGGGCCGCGATGCGGTGAACCCCGGACATCGAGTGCATGTCGTCCCATAAACGCCGATCGCTTGCACTGAGTTTTGTCGACCGGCACGGCCTGTGGACCGAGGCGCAGACGCGCGCCGCGGCGGCGGTCGAGAAAGCCATCGGCCAGAAGCAGCTCGAATTGGTACGGTTCTCGTTTCCCGATCAGCATGGCGTGCTTCGCGGCAAGACGTTGGTTGCGGCGGAAGCTCTGCGCGCCTTGCGCGACGGCGTGACCATGACCAGCACCTTGCTGGCGAAGGACACCTCGCATCGGAATGTATTTCCAGTGTTCGAGCCGGGCGGCGGCATGGGGCTTGCCGAGATGGGCGGCGCCGGCAATTTCATCATGGTGGCCGACCCCGAAACCTTCCGCGTGCTGCCCTGGGCGGGCAATACCGGCTGGCTGTTGTGCGACAGCTATTTTCCGAACGGCAAGACCGTGCCGATTGCGACGCGCCAGCTCTATCGCGACGCGCTGAAAAAGCTTGCCGCCGCCGGGTTCGACTATTTGGCGGGGCTTGAAGTCGAATTTCACCTGTTCAAGATCGAGGATCACCGGCTCTTGCCGGACGCCATCGCCTGGCCGCCGGAGCCGCCGAGCGTCAGCCACACCACGCACGGCTTCCAATATCTGACGGAAGGCCGCTACGACCAGGTCGCGCCGATCATGGATGTGCTGCGCCGGGATGTCGGTGCGCTTGGCCTGCCGTTGCGATCGCTGGAGGTCGAACTCGGTCCGAGCCAGTACGAATTCACCTTCGCGCCCGAAGCCGGCATGGCGCCGGCAGACGCGATGATACTTTTCAGGTCCGCGCTCAAGCAGGTGGCGCGGCGGCATGGTTATCTCGCCAGCTTGATGTGCCGTCCGCGGCTGCCGAATACGCTGGCAAGCGGCTGGCATCTGCACCAGTCGCTGCTCGACTCGAAGTCCAAGGCCAACGCCTTCATGTCGCTCGGCGAGAACGAGGTGTTGTCGTCGCTTGGCAGGAACTTCCTCGCCGGTCTGCTGGCGAATGCGCGTGCGGCAACCGCGTTCACCACGCCGACGCTCAACGGCTACAAGCGCTATCGCGGCGTCAATACCATGGCGCCGGTTCAGGCGGTTTGGGCAAAGGATAATCGCGGCGTCATGATCCGGGTGATGGGCGAAGCCGGCGATCCGGCGACGCATCTCGAAAACCGCAGCGGCGAGCCGCTGGCCAACCCGTATCTTTATATGGCCTCGCAAATCTATGCCGGTCTCGACGGCATAACCCGAAATCTCGACCCCGGACCGTCGGCCGACGCTCCGTACAAGACCTCCGCCGAAGCCTTGCCGGATTCGCTTGATGAGGCACTGGGGGCGCTTCGCGAAAACGGATGTTTCCGCGCCGGATTCGGCGACGGTTTTGTGGACTATTACGCCCATATCAAGGAAGCTGAGATTGCGCGGTGCCGCAAAGAGGCCGTGGCTGGCGCGGAGCAATGCGACGTTACGGCCTGGGAACACCGGGAGTATTTCGATCTATTCTGAGACAGGACGACAACAGGAGGGGATGCGATGATGAAATTATGGATTGGAGCAACGGCGGCGCTGGCGTTGACGGCCGTGCCGGCCGCGGCCCAGCAAAAAACTGTGAAGATCGGCTTCATTTCGACGTTCAGCGGACCGCCTGCGGCGATCGGCAACGATATGAAAAACGCCTTCGAGCTCGGCCTCGACCACCTCGGCCGCAAGCTCGGCGGCCTGCCGGTCGAGGTGATCTATGAAGACGATCAGACCAAGCCGGAAGTCGGCGTGCAGAAGACCCAGAAACTGATCGAATCCGACAAGGTCGATTTCGTCGTCGGCTATATCTGGTCGAACGTCGCTTTGGCCTCGCTCAAGGAACTGGTCGACACCAAGACGATGACGGTGATCACCAATGCCGGCGCCTCGCAGATCGCCGGCGCCCAGTGCTCGCCCTATGTGTTCTCGACGTCCTGGAATAACGACCAGACGCCGGCCGCGGTCGGTCAATACATGAATCAGAAGGGCGTGAAGACGGCGTTCCTGCTGGGTCCGAATTACGCGGCCGGCAAGGACATGCTCGCGGGCGTACAGTCGACCTTCAAGGGCCAGATCGTCGGCCAGGAATTGACCCGCTGGCCCGACCAGACCGATTTTTCGGCCGAATTGTCGAAGGCGCGCGAAGCCAAGCCGGACGCCATCTTCGCATTCTATCCCGGCACCATCGGCGTCCAGTTCGTCACGCAATACGCGCAATACGGTCTTAAGGGTCAGATTCCGCTCTACACCGCCTTTATCGTCGACGATCTGGCGCTGCCGCGGCTGAAGGACCTCGCCATCGGCGTCGCCGGTGCGCAGAATTGGGTTGCCGATCTGCCGAATGCCGAGAACAAAAAGTTCGTCGGCGACTTTAAAGCCAAATACGGCACGACGCCGTCGTTCTACGGCGCGCAGACCTATGACGCGGTGAACCTGATCGACTCCGCAGTGACGGCGGTCAAAGGCGACGTCGCCGACAAGGAAGGCCTCCGCAAGGAGATGGAAAAGGCCGACTTCAAGTCGGTGCGCGGCGGCTTCAAGTTCGGCAACAACCACATCCCGATCCAGAACTTCTACCTGCAGGATGCGGTCAAGAACGCCGACGGCAGCTATTCGCTCAAGACCGTGGCGACGATCGTCAAGGACGATCAGGACAAGTTCCACGATCTATGCCCAATGAAGTAGAAGCCTGTTGCGGCGTCCGCAGCTGATGCCGGCTACCACTAACGTCATGCCCGCGGCGCGGGCATGAGATGACGCGCCCCGGTATCTTGCCCGATTTTTGCATGGCCAAAGCCGAGCCAGCGCCATGACCTATTTCATCGAGCAAACCCTCAACGGCATCCAGCTTGGCATGCTGCTGTTCCTCCTGGCGGCGGGACTGACGCTGATTTTCGGCATCATGGATCTCGTCAACCTGGCGCACGGCTCGCTGTTCATGATGGGCGCGTTTTTCGCGGCGACTTTTGCCGAGCGGACCGACAGTTTCATCCTGGGCGCCATCCTCGGGGTGCTGGCGACGCTGGTGTTCGGCATGGTGCTCGAAGTGGTCGCCATCCGGCGGCTCTACGACCGCGATCATCTCGACCACGTGCTCGGCACGTTCGGGCTGTTGCTGTTTTTCAATGAACTGGTGCGGCTCGTCTGGGGTCCGGCCGGCATGACGCTGTCACTGCCGAGCGAAATGCTCAGTGCGGTGCAGATCCTCCCGGGCCTGTACTACCCGCTGTATCGCCTGGTCATTATTGCAGTGTCGCTTGCAGTGGCGCTGCTGCTCTACGTCGTCGTCATGCGCACGCGGCTCGGCATGCTGATCCGCGCCGGCGCCTCGAACCGCGAGATGGTCGGCGCGCTCGGCATCAATATCAAGCTGCTCTACACCTTCGTGTTCGGCTTGGGCGCGGCACTGGCGGGTTTCGCCGGCTTGATGCAGGCGCCGATCACGACGGTACAGATCGGCATGGGCGAGAACATTTTGATCTCCGCCTTCGTCGTGGTCACGATCGGCGGTATCGGCTCGATCCGCGGCGCCTTCGTCGCCGCCCTCCTGGTCGGCCTGGTCGATACCATCGGGCGGGCTTTCGTGCCTGATCTCCTGCATCGCTTTCTCAGCGACGGCGCCGCCTCGAATCTTGGCCGCTCGCTGTCGTCGATGATGATCTACCTGCTGATGGCCGTCGTGCTGGTGTTGCGGCCCGAAGGCCTTTTTCCCGCGGCGAGCAAATGAGCGTAACGCCGACAATCGCGTCCAGCCGCCGCTTTTCACCGCGAGTCGCCGTCAACGCCGCGTTGCTTATCATCCTCGCGCTGGTGCCGGTCTATGGGGCGCTTGCCGGCGATATCTTCGTGACGACGCTGTTCACGCGAGTGATCATTTTGGCGATGGCGGCGCTGAGCCTCAATCTGATCATGGGCTATGGCGGCATGGTGAGCTTCGGCCATGCCGCCTATCTCGGCATCGGCGGCTACGCCGTCGGCATTCTGGCGAAGGAAGGGATCGGTTCGGGCTGGCTGCAATGGCCGGCCGCGATCGCCGTGTCCGCGCTGTATGCCTTGGTGGTCGGAGCGCTGAGCCTGCGCACCCGCGGCGTCTATTTTATCATGATCACGCTCGCCTTTGCCCAAATGATCTATTACGTGGCCATCGGGCTCGATCGCTACGGCGGTGACGACGGCTTGACGATCGACAAACGCAGCCGGTTCGGCAGTCTCGATCTCAACAACAAGACGGTGTTTTATTATCTCTGCTTCGCGATCCTGCTGGCGAGCCTCTACTTGGTATGGCGCATCGTCAATTCGCGCTTCGGCATGGTGATTCAGGGCGCGCGTTCGAACGAGCGGCGGATGCGCGCCATCGGCTTTCCGACCTACCGCTATAAGCTCGCCTGCTTCGTGATTGCCGGTGCGATGTGCGGGCTGGCCGGCGCGCTGCTCGCGAATTTCACCAATTTCATCAGCCCGGCAATGATGCATTGGACCCGGTCGGGTGATCTCATCGTGATGGCCGCGCTCGGGGGCATGCAGTCGTTGTGCGGCCCGCTGATCGGCGCGGTCACCTATCTGCTGCTCGAGGAAGCGCTGTCGCGCCTGACCGGATATCCAAACTTGATTCTCGGGTCCGGTGCTCTTGCTGGTCGCGATCTATGTCAACGGCGGGATCGACGGCCTGTTCGGAGTGGCGCGTCGTGATTGAGCCGCTGCTGGAGATCGAGGGTCTGACCAAGCGTTTCGGCGGCGTACTGGCTTCGGATTCGATTTCGCTGTCGCTTGCGCCCGGCGAACTGCACGCGATTATCGGGCCGAACGGCGCCGGCAAGACTACCATGATCGGACAGCTGACCGGCGAGATCAGGCCCGACAGCGGCCACGTTAAATTTAGCGGCCGCGATATCACGGCGATGCCGGTGTATCGGCGGAGCCGGATCGGTCTGGCGCGCTCCTTCCAGATCACTTCGCTGTTTCTCGATTTCACCGTGCTGGATAACGTCGCGCTCGCCGTGCAAGCCAACGCCGGACACTCGTTCCGGTTTTGGCGCCCGGCCCGGTCGGAGACGGCATTGCGCGAGCCGGCCCGTGCCGTGCTCGATCGCCTCGGCCTTGGCGGCCGCGCCGGCAGTCTCGCCGCCGATCTGAGCCACGGTGAACGCCGTCAGCTTGAAATTGCCATGGCACTCGCGGCCGAGCCGCAGCTTTTGCTGCTCGACGAACCGATGGCCGGCATGGGCCCCGAGGAATCCGCGCGCATCGTCGACATGCTGCGGCGGCTCAAGGGCAGCTACACCATTCTCCTGATCGAACACGACATGGATGCGGTATTCGCGCTGGCCGATCGCATCTCCGTGCTGGTCTATGGTCGCATCATCGCTTCCGGCGATCCGGCGGCGATCCGCGCCGATGCCACGGTGCGCCAGGCCTATCTGGGCGAAGGCGATGAAGCGGGCAGGGGCGCGCATCATGGCTGACTCGCCACTCCTTGAGCTCGACGGCGTCGAGACCAGTTACGGCTTGAGCCGGGTTCTGTTCGGGGTTTCGCTCGCGATCGCGCCGGGCGAAATGGTATCGCTGCTGGGCCGCAATGGCATGGGCAAGACGACCACCATCCGCTCGATCATGGGGCTGACACCGTCGAGCGCCGGCGCCATCCGGTTCGGCGGGCTCGAAATCGCCAGGCTGCCGGCCTATCGCGTCGCCAAGCTGGGCGTTGGTCTTGTGCCGGAAGGCCGGCAGGTTTTCCCCAATCTAACCACCCGGGAAAATCTGGTCGCTACCGCGGCCAATCGCACTGCCGGCCCGAATCCGTGGACCCTTGAGAAAGTCTGCGCGCTGTTCCCGCGGCTCGCCGAGCGATCAAGCCAGATGGCCAATCTGTTGTCCGGGGGCGAGCAGCAAATGCTCGCCATCGGCCGCGCGCTGATGACCAATCCGCGGCTGCTGGTTCTTGACGAAGCCACCGAGGGGCTGGCGCCGCTGATCCGCGATGAGATCTGGCGCTGCCTGACCCAGTTGCGCGCCGCCGGCCAATCGATCCTGGTGATCGACAAGGATGTTGCCGCGCTCACCCGCATTGCCGACCGCCATTACATCATCGAGCGCGGCCGCGTGGTGTGGAACGGAAGCTCGGCGGCGCTGGCGAGCGCGCCGGACATCCAGCATCGCTATCTCGGCATTTGATCTTCCGGGATTGCGGCCGTACAGGGATGCCATGGCAAAAACGTCCAACAAGAAAACACGTGCTGCGCAACCTTCGCCGAAGGAGGACGGGACGCGCGATCGCATCTTGCGCACTGCCGAGCGGCTGTTTGCCGAGCGCGGCTTCAGCAACGTGTCGGTACGCCAACTCGCCGGCGAGGCGAAGGTCAATATCGCTCTGATCGGCTATCACTTCACCAGCAAAGAAGGCCTGCTGTCCGAGGTCTATCGGCGGCACTGCGAACCGATGATCGAGGAACGGCTGCGCGGCCTTGCGGCGGCGTCACGCCAGCGCGGCCGGGCGCGGGTCGCCGCCATCATCGAGGCCTTCGTGCGCCCCGCCCTGGAGCAGATCGAGGTCAAGGACGGCGAGACATTCATTCGATTGCGGGCGGTGTTGTCCGGAGAGAATTCGGAGCTTCTCGAAAAGCTCGTCGCCAAGAACTTCGACGAGTTCGAGCACGGCCTTTATCGACGCTTTGTGCGAATGCCTGCCGAATCTGTCGCGAACGGAAATCTGCTGGCGCTTTCATTTTCTGCTCGGGGCGATCTATTACACTGCGGCCGGACCGCATCGCATTTATGCTTTTTCCGACGGCGCCTGTAATCCGTCCGACAATGAGGCAGTCATCAAGTCGCTGGTGCCGTTCATGACCCAGGCGTTTTGCGCGCCGCCGAAGACGGCGGCGGCACCGCGGCGGCGTTAGCCAGGTCGTTTCGGATTTATACAGCTGTTTAAATCACGCTTGCGTTTTGAACGCTTGTTTAATATCATCATAAAACGCGCCGGAGGTGTCTCCGGTCGCCAAATAAAAACGGGTGCGCGGCCGGCTTTGGCGCCGCGCGGGGCGAGGGAACGTGATGACTTTCAAATGGTCGATTGCAGCCGCGTTCGGCTGCGTCTTGATGGGGACCGGACTATCTTTTGCAACGGACGGCGACTGGCCGGTGCGGGTCGTCCGCGCCATCGTGCCGCTGACGGCGGGCAGCGCCACCGACATCACCGGACGTACCGTATTGGCTCAAGTTTCAAGTCAGATCGGCCAGACCGTCGTGGTTGAAAACCGGCCCGGTGCCGGCAATACCATCGGCATGGCGGAAGTGGCCCGCGCCACGCCCGACGGCTACACGATCCTGATCAATTCGTCGTCGCATACCATCGTGCCGGCGACTTTCGCCCACCTGCCGTTCGACACCATCAAGGATCTGGTGCCGGTCGTTCCGCTCGGCAATGTTCCGACCGTACTCGTGGTATCGCCGAACAAGGGCTACAAGAATTTGGGCGATCTCGTCGCTTATGCCAAAGCACATCCCGGCGTGTTGAACTATTCGACCGCGGGCGCGGGGAATTTTTCACATCTAGCCACCGAGGTCTTCAAGCGGTCGGCAGGGATCGACGTGGTGCACGTGCCGAGTGCCGGCGCACCGGAAGCGATCACCGAAGTGCTGGCCGAGCGAGCCGATTTCTTCTTCTCGCCGCTTTCGGTCGCGATGCCGTTCCTGAAGGCCGGCACGCTGCAAGCGCTCGCCGTCAGCGGCGCACAGCGCGCCGGCGCATTGCCGGATGTTCCGACCACCACCGAGGCGGGCTTCCGCAATTCCGAATATAATTTCTGGGTGGCGATGTTCGTGCCGGCGAAAACACCGCAGGCCATCATCGATCGATTGCATGATGATACGGTCAAGGCGGTTCAAACCGCCGAGGTGAAATCAAAGCTCGCCGGCCTTGGCATCGATCCGTTCATTCTCAGCCAGGCGGCGTTTGCCAAGCAGGTTCAGAGCGAAGTCGTCTTGAACACCAAGATCGCGACCGAGACAGGCTTGAAGATCAACTGATCCGCACGATGCGTGCGGATTGTCGAACTGATGCAGGAGGTTCTGATGGGTTCCGCGGCAAAAACGCTGGTCATTCGCAATGGCAACCTGATCGACGGCTCGGGCAAACCGACGGCGCGTAACGACGCGATCGTCGTCGAGGGCAATCGGATCAAGAGCGTCGGACCGCTGCCGCCGGACGTCCAGCTTGAAGATCGGCGTAACGTCGAGGTTATCGATGCCGGCGGCCAATGGATCATGCCGGGGCTGATCGACGCACATTGCCACGTCTCTTACGGCTATCCGACGATCAAGGGCGAGGGCAAAGGCAAGGGCACGACTCGGCCGGAGTTTTCGACGCTGAAGTCGGCGCGCAGCGTGCAAAGAGTGCTTCGGTCCGGGGTCACCAGTATCTCGGTGCCGGGCGGCACCTGGTTCACCGATGTCGGCATCCGCGACGCGATCAAGCTTGGCTTGATGGAAGGCCCGCGCATGTATGTCGCCGGCCGCATGATCGTCACCTATGGCTGTATCGAGGACGACGAACCGTCATGGGAAGGCACGCCCGATCATTCGATCGGCAAGCTCTGCAACACCGCCGACGAGATGGTCACGGAGGTGCGCCGCCAGGGCAAGCACGGCGTCAACTTCATCAAAATGGCGGACAGCCGCTCCGGTGAATCGCAAATGCTGGCGCGCGACGAGATCGCAGCTGTAGTCGGCGAAGCCCACCGGCGCAATCTGCGCGTCGGTATCCATTCTCGCGGTGCCGGCTCGACCCGCGCCGCGGCCGAAGCCGGAGTCGATTGGATCATTCATGCAGATCTCGCGACCGACGCCGATCTCGAAGCGGTCGCCAAGGCCGGCATGCCGATCATCCCGACCGCCACCTTCCTCGCTCTCGTCATCGAGCTCGGCAACAAAGTCGGTCAGCAGCAGCTTCAGATCGACATCAACCGCATGAAGCGGCACTACGATTTGCTCGGTGACTTAATGCACAAGGCCCGCAAGCTCGGCATCAAGCTGTTGGTGGGCACCGATACCGGCAACAATTCATTTACGCCCTATGGCGACAACCACGCCAAGGAGCTTGAGATTTTCGTCAAGCACGGCGGCTACACGCCGATGGAGGCGATTGTCGCTGCCACCCGCGACAATGCCTACGCCGTAGGTCTCGAAGGCCAAGTCGGCGAGATCGCGCCTGGCCGGCTCGCCGACATCATCGTGGTCAATAAGGATCCGATCGCCGACATTACCGTGCTGCAGGGCGGCAAGAACTTGTCCATGGTCGTCAAGGACGGCAAGATTGTCGATCTTGGCACCGAGGGCGAACTACTCACGTTTCAGCATGCCGCCGAGTAATCCGGTCGTTCGCCTTCGCGTTGAGATCGACGAGGTCGCCCCGGCGGTGGTCAGGATCGTCGAGGTGCCGGCGGCGATGCGGCTCGACGATCTTCACTTCGTGCTCCAGATCGCCATCGGCTGGCAGAATTGCCATCCGTTCGAATTCGGCATCGGCGACAAAACCTGGGGCTTGGTCGATCGGGACGCGGAAGAAAATCCGCTGCCCGCCGACTCTGCGCTGTTGTCAGACGTGGTCGCCTTGGGATCGACCTTCACCTACAGCTATGTCTTCGGCGACGATTGGCACCACACCATCACAGTCGAGGCGGTCGCGGATGCCGATGCCGGCGGCGTTTATCCAAGGCTGATCGGCGGCGAGGGGCGGTGCCCGCCGGCCGATATCGGCGGCCCGGACGGCTACGAAACCTATCTGCGCGCGATTGCCGATCCCGAGCACCTGCATCACGAAGGCATGGTCGATTGGGACGAACCGGACTTCGATCCGGCCAAGATCGATTTAACGGCGCTGCAAAATAATTTGAGCAATCTCGCCAAATACATCGGTCGCCGCAAAGCCGGCTGACGGCGCGCTCTACCGTCTTAAGGCCGCCAACTCCGAGGCAGACGTTCCCGGTTGCCTCGCGGCGGAACTTGGTGCAGGAAAACCCTGACATCACGATGGGTACGGGGAGCGCCGTTATCTCGATGCCGAAGCTGAAGAAAAGCGTTTCGTTCGCGACCGTCGCCCTGCTGGCCGTGATCGGCGGCGCGACGGCCGTCCATGCCCAGCAGCAACCGGTCGCGCCGCGCACGGCGCCACCACCGCGCCCTGCGGCAGCGCCGCAGCCCGCCGCGCAGCCGCAACCCCAGGCGCAGTCACAAGCCTGCGGTCCCGGGCGATGCGCCGCAGAGCACGACCGCGACGTATGGCGATTGGGTCGTGCAGTGCCAAACTCAAGCTGGACCGCCGCTGCAAAAACTGTGCGAGATGGTCCAGGTCGCTCAGGCTCAGGTTCAGGGCCGGAGCGTTCCGTTTTCACGCATCGGCATTGCGCGCCCTGTTAAAGGCGAACCGGTTCGCTTCGTCGTGCAGGTGCCGGTGAATGTCACCTTTGCGACCAATGTTCGAATTCAGGCGACGGATGCCGACCCCGGCATCATCGCTCCGTTCGCGCGTTGCCTTCCGTCGGGCTGTTTCGCCGAGTTCGATCTCAAGGAAGAGATGTTGCGGAAGTTCCGCGGCGCCGCGGCCGGCGGTAAACTGACCTTCGCCGACGGCGGTGGTCATGAGATTTCGGCGCCGGTGTCATTCTCCGGGTTCGGCCAGGCGCTTGACGCGCTGATGAAAGAGTAGCGCCTAACCGCGCTAAGGTCAGCGCGGGGGCGCCTTGGTCAGCATCGGCGGCGCTGAAGAGGCCGCGGAGGGCGGCGCGGGTGACAGCAGGAATGTCAGCCAGACATTGTAGCCGTGCGGCCGATCCTCGGCGTCGAACTCCTTATAGCCCTTCAGATTGATATAGCCCTGCATGCCGGCGACCGGAAAAATATAGCCGATCTGCGGCCCGATGCCGGCCACCTGCGATTCGAACGAACCCAGGATCGGCGGCTGTCCGCTGTCGGCCGTCAGTTGTTTGTAAAAATATCCGACCAGGCCGACTTGCAATTGCTTGGTCAGGAATTTCGATGCGCCGAGATCGAGATGGGAGTCGAGGCCGCTGGTATAGTTGGTCGCTTCGTTCTTGAAATTACCGGTGACGCCGAAGGTCGCCGAGAATTCGTTGCCGGCCTTGGGATCGAAATAAGTATAGCCGACGCCGCCGTCGATAGCGCCATGACCGAGGCCGAGATTGGCGAGATCCTGAGAGTCGTATTTGCCGACCGGCAGATCGCCGGTCACGTAGGTCATGTAATTGTTGACGCCCGCATTCCAGCGCACCGCGAACTGCGGAATCACATCGCCGAAGGCCATGTCGGCTTGCTGCAACGCGACGCTCCGCGTGATCGGTATCGGGGTCGCGGATACGGTCGCGTTCAGCGCGGTGTCGTTGCGGCCGTACATTCCGAGCAACGCGGCGGATGCTTGCCCGCCGAGAAACGGAGTCGCGAAGACGTAGCTCGGCGCGAAAATGCCGAGATCGCCGACGCCATGAACGTTGGCATTGATGTTGATATTGAGCCTGGGATTGAATTGTCCGACCGTAATTTCGCGCGACACCGCGGCACTGCCGTTCGCCTTGACGTCGGTGTGATAATAGACTGAGGCGAGCGACCATCCGGGCTGTTGCGGCGTTGCGGCGAGACTGCCGAAAAACCCCGGCAGCCAGAAACTGATGCCGTTTTCGTCGGCATAGGACGGGCTTGTCGATGCCGCGACAAGGCCGATCAGAAAAAGCGCATTCGACAAAACGCGGACGCGCGGTCGAACGGACGGCACCCGGCTTGCCGCCCCATCGGTAGCTGCGAGATTATTCCGTAGCAAAGCTTCGGTCTGCATGACGCCCCCTGGGTTGCAGCCCTAACGGCTTCTCACGCGACTCTATCGCGGCATTGGAGCGTAGCCGACTGGGAGAGGCGTGACATCTGACCGCACGCTCAATTCTTTGGGCTAGGACGCGATTTTGCAGTGCCGTGGCGCCCGCACCACAGCGATCATGGATTTTATCGGATTATTCTTCAGTGCCCTTGAGTACGGTAACGGGGTGCCTTCGATTTCCCGTAAAATTGAGCATGATGCGTTGCACAAAAATTTTTCTCACGCGTTTGTCATGTCATCGGCGAATATATCAGGCTAGTCTCAGTCTTCGTCGTCTGGAAGTTGCGGTGCAAGAAACGGAATTTCTACAATAGACGATCGCGATCTTATTCCTTTCCAGCCTCGGCGACGTCGAGTCCGATTTGCGTAGCGCGCGAGGGATCGTGGGCGACAGTATTGTTGTTGAATCGGCGATGGAGCAATCAGGCGCTCCGCCGAACATGCTGTGGATTCCGGGCGGCACGTTCCGCATGGGATCGGACGAACATTATCAGGAAAAGGCGCCGGCGCACTGCGTCACCGTCGATGGTTTTTGGATCGACCGCGCCCCGGTGACCAATCGCCACTTCAAGGAATTCGTCAGAGCCGGCGGTCACGTGACCTGCGCCGAAGTCGCGCCAGATCTCACGAATTATCCCGGCGCCTTTCCGCATATGCTTCACGCCGGCTCGCTGGTGTTCACGCCGCCGGGGCATCCCGTCGATGCGGGCGCTCGCCTTTCTGCGCGCCGAATTACTGCCGCAGCTACCGGCCGGCCGCGCGCCACACCGAAGCGGTGGATACGTCCACGAGCCATCTCGGATTTCGATGTGTCGTGAGGAAGAACTGAAGTTGCATAAAATTATTCAAACAGGGAGAGCGATATGAGCGACGTCGACAATGACGACAAGGCCGCGAAGCGACCCTCGGACGAACAGAAGAGCCAGCAGCTGAACCGCAGAAATATCCTGCTGGCCAGTACGACGCTTGCGGCCGCGTCCGCGGTACTCGGCGGCACCACCGCGACGCCTGCACAAGCGCAACAAGCGGCGCCGGCGGCGCCAACCGGAAAACCGCCGAACATCGTCTTTATCATGGGCGACGATATCGGCATGTGGAACATCGGCGCCTATCACCGCGGCTTGATGGCCGGGCGGACGCCGAACATCGATAAGCTTGCGGCCGAAGGCATGATGTTTACCGATTACTATGCCGAGGCGAGCTGCACCGCCGGCCGGGCGCAATTCATTACCGGCGAGTTGCCGATCCGTACCGGCATGACCACCGTCGGCCAGGCCGGCGCGCCCATCGGTATTCCGGCACAGGCTGTCACCATCGCCACGGTGTTGAAGTCAATGGGATACGCCACCGGCCAGTTCGGCAAGAACCATCTCGGCGATCTCAACGAATTTCTGCCGACGGTCCACGGCTTCGACGAATTCTTCGGCTACCTGTATCACCTCGATGCCATGGAAGACCCGGCGCATCCGGGCTACCCGCAGGATATGTTGAACACGGTCGGCCCGCGCAACATGATCCATAGCTGGGCCACCGACACCGACGATCAGACAATCATGCCGCGCTGGGGCAAGATCGGCAAACAGAAGATCGAGGATGCCGGGACGCTTTATCCCAAGCGGATGGAAACCGTGGACGATGAAATCCGCGACCTGTCGTTCAAATTCATGGACAAGGCGAAGGCCGACGGCAAACCGTTCTTCGTCTGGCTCAACCCGACGCGCATGCACATCGTCACCCACCTGTCGCCCAAATACGAAGCGATGCGCAATTCGCAGAACGGCTGGACGATTCATGAAGCCGGCATGGCGCAGCTCGACGACGATGTCGGGCTGGTGATGCAGAAGCTCAAGGATCTCGGCGTCGATAACAACACCATCGTCGTATTCAGCACCGACAACGGCACCGAAGTCTTTACCTGGCCCGACGGCGGACAAACTCCGTTTGCGCAAAGCAAGGGTACCGTGCTGGAAGGCGGCTTCCGCGTCCCGGCCATCATCCGCTGGCCGGGCAAAGTGCCAGCGGGCAAAGTCGAGAACGGCATCTTTTCCGGGCTCGATTGGTTCCCGACCTTCGTCGCCGCTGCCGGCAATCCGAACATCGCCGCCGAATTGAGGCAGGGCAAGAAAATCGGCGACACGACCTACAAGGTCTATCTGGACGGCTACGATCAAACCAACCTGATCACCGGCAAGGGGCCGTCGAACCGGCACGAAGTCTGGTACTTCGGGGAAAGCACTCTTGGCGCCGTGCGTATCGACGATTTCAAGTACCGTTTCATCGACCAGCCGCAAGGTTGGCTGGGTGAAAAAACCAAGCTTGACGTACCCACCTTGACCAACCTGCGCCTCGATCCCTTCGAGCGCACAGGCTGGCCCGACGACGGGACCAAATACGGCGCGCAGCAATACTTCGACTGGTTCAAATACGAATTCTGGCGTTTCGTGTTCGTTCAGCAGCAGGTGGAGAAGCTGGCCATGACGGCGGTGGAGTTTCCGCCGATGCAAAAAGGCGCAAGCTTCAACCTCGACGCAGTGAAGCAGAAAATCGCTGAAGCCCAGGCTTCGGTAGCCAAATAAGCGATGCTGGGAGATTGAACGGCGGCCATAACGAATGGCGAGGCGGGCGCTCGGCTCAAGCGCGCCCGCCCAATCGCCAGAGCCGAATGGGGGAATTGTCATGAACATTCCAAGTTTGGTGACCTGGAGCGCGGTAGCGCTCTGCGTGTCGCTGTCGGCGGCGCATGCCGCCTCCTGCTCGAACGACATCGATCGCATGCAGGCCCGCATCGATGCCAAGATCGAGGCCATTGCCGCGGCCGGCCCGTTCGTGCCGCCGGGCATCAGCGCCGGCATGGGCGTCGAGCCTACGCCATTCGGCATGGCGACCGTCGAGGAAAGGATGGGCGAGGTGTCGCGCAACCGGGTCGACGCGGTACGCGATGCCATGGCGCGGGCCCGCGCCGCCAGCAGCGCCGGCAAATATAAAGCCTGCGAGAAAGCGCTCGCCGACGTGCGCCGTCTCATTCCGCATTAAGTTTCTGACCGCTACTCGCTGAAACAACGCTGACTTCACGTACGCTGAAAAAGGAACCGACTTCATGATCTACTATCGTTCACTGCTCGGAATATTTGCTTTGCTGCTGGCCGTCCCGGCGATGTTTTCAACCCCGGCCGCGGCGCAGAGCCAGCAGGCGTGGACCCAGGTCGGCGCGCTGATGTGCAAGGTCGATCCGAGCGTCGGCTTCATCATCGCCGGCCACCAGCCGATGCAGTGCACGTACACGCCGAGTTTGGCGCCGGCGCCGCCGCAATATTATGACGGCGCCATCAACACGATCGGTCTCGATATCGGCGTCACTGCCGGCGGCGTACTGGGCTGGGGCGTGTTCGCGCCGACGACGGGCGTGCCGCCGGGCGCGCTGGCCGGCGAATATGTCGGGGTCAGCGGCGATGTCGGCTTCGGCATCGGCGGCGGCGCCAATGTGCTCGCTGGCGGTTCCGGCCGCACCTTCGCTCTGCAACCGCTCTCGCTGCAAGGCTCGATCGCGGTGAACGCCGTCCTCGGCGTTTCGTCACTCAAGCTGCGGCCGGCCACCTGGAGGTGAGCGGTACGGCCGCCAATTATGTCGGATCTCGATGCGTCATCGGAAAAGGAGCAAGCAATGTCAAAAGACGATCGTGAAAACAGGTCCAACCCGGCGAACCATACTCTCAACCGCCGCAACATGCTGCTCGGCGGCACGACGCTCGCCGCCGCTTCCGCGGTAGCAACCAATAGTTCCATCATGGTGGCGCAGGCGCAAGCGCAGACCGCTGCGCCGGCGAGTGGAAAGAAGCCGAACATCCTCGTGATCTTTGGCGACGATATCGGCCAAACCAATATCAGCGCCTATTCGTTCGGCGTGGTCGGCTACAAGACGCCGAACATCGACCGCATCGCCAAGGAAGGAATGATGTTCACGGATTATTATGCCGAGAACAGCTGCACCGCCGGACGCTCGTCTTTTATCACCGGGCAAACGCCGAAGCGAACCGGGCTTACCAAGGTCGGCATTCCCGGCGCGCCCATCGGACTTCAGGCCCGCGATATTACCATAGCGCAAGCGCTCAAGGCGCAAGGCTACGCAACCGGCCATTTTGGCAAGAACCATCTCGGCGACCGCAATGAATATTTGCCGACGGTGCATGGTTTCGACGAGTTCTTCGGCAATCTCTATCACCTCAACGCCGAAGAGGAGCCGGAGCGGCCATACTGGCCGAAAGACGACAAGGATTATGTCGACAACAATTCGCCGCGCGGGGTGCTGCGCTGCAAGGCGACCGACAAGGACGATCCGACCGAACAGCCGCATTGGGGTCGCGTCGGCAAGCAGACGATCGAGGATACCGGCCCACTCGACCGGAAGCGGATGGAAACCATCGACGACGAAACCACCGCGGCAGCGATCGACTACATGGGCCGGCAGGTCAAAGCCAGCAAACCGTTCTTCGTCTGGATGAACACCACACGGATGCACGTGTTCACGCATGTTCGCGAGTCGATGCGCGGTCAAAGCGGCATGCCCGGCAACGAATATGCCGACGGCATGATCGAGCATGATAACGACATCGGAAAACTGCTTAAGTCGGTGGACGATCTCGGTATCGCCAACGACACCATCGTGATCTACACGACAGATAACGGCCCCAATCAATTTTCCTGGCCGGACGCCGCGACGACGCCGTTCCGCAGCGAGAAGGACACCAATTGGGAAGGCGCGTTCCGGGTGCCTGCCATGGTACGTTGGCCGGGCCATATCCAGGCCGGCCAAGTCTCGACCGAAATGATTTCCGGGCTCGACTGGTTCCCGACGCTGTTGGCGGCGGCGGGTGACCTAACGATCAAGGATCGCCTGCTCAACGGCGCCAGTGTCGGCGGTACCACGTTCCGGGTGCATCTCGACGGTTATAACCAGCTCGATTTCCTCACCGGCAAGACCAAGACCAGTCCGCGCAGCGACTTTGCCTATTTCGACGATGACGGCGATCTGGTCGGCTACCGGCATGGCGACTGGAAAGCCGTATTCGAGGAGCAAAAGAAACCTGGCGGTTTTCCGGTCTGGTACGAACCGCTCACCGCCTATCGCATTCCGAAAATCTTCAATCTGCGGATGGACCCGTATGAGCGGGCCGACATCGTCTCGGACCAGTATGACGATTGGCGGGTCAAGAACGCCTATCTGATGGGCTGGATGAATCTGAAGGCAATCGCCTTCCTGCAGACCTTCAAGGACTATCCGCCGAGCCAGATCCCGGCGAGTTTCACCATCGATCAGGTGCAAAAGAACATCGACGACACCATCGACGCATTGAAGAGGAAAACAACGACCGATTAGCCTCGCGGACTACGCCGGCCGGGTAGGGTCCCGGCCAGCGTTTCTGTCGAGGGCCGAATCACCGCGGGAGCGAGAACGATGGTCGTATTGAAATGGAAGATGAGCCGTCGTGCTTTGCTGGCGTTCATATTCGCCGCATTAGCCGCCGCCTGGTGTAGCGCCGCCTTCGCCCAATCCGATCCGCTGCCCTCCTGGAACGACGGCGCAGTGAAGAAATCGATCACCGATTTCGTCGCGCGGGTGACAACGCCGGGCAACGCGGATTTCGTGCCGGCCGAGCAGCGGATCGCGACCTTCGATAACGACGGCACGCTGTGGTGCGAGCAGCCGGTTTATTTCCAGGTCGCCTTTGCGTTCGACCGCGTCAAGGCGCTGGCGCCGCAGCACCCCGAATGGCGGAATACGCAGCCGTTCAAGGCGCTGTTGGACAAGGATCCAAAGGCGTTGTCCGCGGCCGGCGAGAAGGGATTACTCGACATCATCGAGGCGACCCATACCGGCATGACGGTCGAGGACTTCACCAAAACCGTGCTCGACTGGACTGCCACCGCGCAGCATCCGCGTTTCAAGCGGCTCTATACCGATCTGGTCTACCAGCCGATGATCGAACTGCTTGGCTATCTGCGCGCCAATGGCTTCAAGACTTACATCGTCTCCGGCGGCGGTATCGAATTCATGCGGCCATGGACCGAGAAGATTTACGGCATTCCGCCGGAACAGGTTGTCGGTTCGTCGGGGGTGGTGAAATTCGAGATGGGCGCGGACGGCAAGCCGGTGTTGATGAAGCTTGCCAAGATCGAGTTCGTCGACGACGGGCCCGGCAAGCCGGTCGGCATCAATCGCTTCATCGGCCGCCGCCCGATCTTCGCCTTCGGCAATTCCGACGGCGACCAGCAGATGCTGGAATGGACGGCCGCGGGAGGCGGCGCGCGATTCTTGGGCCTGGTGCACCACACCGACGCGGTGCGCGAATACGCCTACGACCGGGATTTCGAAAGTCGGCAAGCTCGACAAGGCGCTCGACGAGGCCGTCGCGAAGCATTGGACGATCGTCGACATGAAGAACGATTGGAAGGTGGTCTTTCCGTTCGAAAAATAAGCCGTATGGGAGGTAACATGAGGCAGGCGATCGAGCGCGAGCAATGCCGGCGCGGCCTTGCGCGCGCGGCGTCGATTCTGGGCTTTGGATTGATGCCGCTGCTGATGGGTACTGCGGTAAACGCGATGTCTCAGGAGGCGCCCCCCGGGGTGCACGTCATGGCGCTGCCTGCCATCAAGCCGTTCACCGGCGATTTCGACTTGATGCAGAAGCGCCGATTCCTGCGCATCCTGGTGCCGCTCAGCAAGACGTCGTTTTACCTCGACAAGGGTGCGGCCTATGGCGTCGATGCCGAGTTCGGTCAGGAATTCGAATCCTGGCTGACCAAGCGATACGGCAAGAAGCCGTATAAATTCACGGTCGGTCTGATTCCGACGCCACGCGACAAATTGCTCACCGATCTCGCGGCCGGCAAGGGCGACATCGCTGCAGGCAATTTGACCATCACGCCCGAACGGCAGGCGCTGGTGGATTTCGCCGCGCCTTGGGCGTCCGGCGTGAAGGAGGTCCTGGTAACGGGACCGGCTGCTCCCGATGTGAAATCGATCGACGATCTCGGCGGCAAGACGATCGTCGTTCGGAAATCGAGCAGCTACTACACGCATCTCGTGGCGCTCAACGCCCGACGAAAAGCGGACCATCTGTTGCCGATTGAGATCAAACCGGCCGATGAAAATCTCGAGGACGAAGATCTGCTCGAGATGGTCAATTCATCGATGATCCCGTGGATTGTGGTCGATCGATACATGGCGAAGGGCTGGGCCGGGGTTCTCAAGAACCTGACCGTCCATGACGACATTGTCATCAGCGACGGCGGCGAGATTGCCTGGGCGGTGCGCAAGAACAGCCCGCTATTGCAAAAGGAACTGGCCGAATTCGTCGCCACCCACAAGATCGGCACCGACTTCGGCAACGACCTTTTGCTGCGCTATTTCAAGTCGGGCAAGATGATCAAGAATGCGCTCGCCGCCTCCGAAACCGACAAATTGAACGCGCTGCGTGTCTATTTCGGCAACGCCGGCGGGCAATTCTCCATCGACCCGCTATTGCTCGCCGCGCAGGGCTATCAGGAGTCGGAACTGAATCAGCAGTTGCGCAACCGCTCCGGCGCCGTCGGCGTTATGCAGATTAAGCCGAGCACGGCAAAGGAAAAGCAGATTGCCATCGACAATGTCGCCGGCAGCGCGGAGAACAATATCGAGGCGGCGGCAAAATATCTGCGCTTTCTCGCGCAGACCTACATTGCCGATCCGGATGTCGACGATCGCCAGCGGGTGATGATGGCGCTCGCCGCCTACAATGCCGGGCCGGGAAATCTCAAGAAGTTTCGCGACTACGCTGCCGCCCACGGCTTCAAGCCGAACGTCTGGTTCGGCAATGTCGAGATGGGCGCGGCAGCGATCGTCGGCTCGGAAACGGTTCAATATATCGGCAACATCTACAAATATTACGTGGCCTATTCGATGATGCAGAAAGCAGAGCCTGCATCGTTGGAGCCGGCCGCCAGCGCCATTGCGCCGAAATGAGAGCCAACCAGCCTGCTTCAGGCGAAGGGAGGATACCTTGGTTAGATTAATAGCCGCGTTGACGGCACTCGCGATCGTTGCGGCTCTGCCGCTCGCCGCCAAGGCGCAGACACCGCCGCCGGCCCAGCCAGCCGCCGCCGACCCGAACCAGCAGTTGCTCGGCGCTGACCAGCTCGATCAGCTGGTCGCGCCGATCGCGCTTTATCCGGATAACGCTGCTGTCGGAGGTCCTGATGGCCTCGACCTATCCGCTCGAAGTGATCGAGGCCGACCGCTGGGCTGACCGCCAACAAGGCTCTCAAAGGTGAGGCTCTGAAGACCGCGGTGGACCAGCAGAGCTGGGACGACAGCGTGAAGTCGCTGGTCGCAACCCCATCGGTGCTCGACATGATGAGCACCAAGCTCGATTGGACGCAGCAGCTCGGCAACGCGGTGCTGGCGCAGCAGCCCGACGTCATGGACGCGGTGCAGCGGCTGCGCACCAAGGCCCAGGCCAATAACAAGCTCGCCTCGACCAGCCAGCAGACGGTGTCGACGCAGACGCAGAGCGGCAAGCAGGTCATCGTCATTGCGCCGACCCAGCCCGACACCCTCTACGTGCCGTATTACGATCCGGCCGTGGTCTACGGCCCATGGCCGTATCCGGCCTATCCGCCGTATTATTTTCCGCCGCCCGGCTACATCGCGGCCGGCGTGATCGCGACCGGCATTGCGTTCGGTGCCGGCTACGCGCTCGGCCGCTGGGCCAGCGGCGGCTATTGGGGCGGTGGCTTCAATTGGGGCGGCAACAATATCAACATCAATCGCAACACCAACATCAACAACGTCAATATCCGCGGCAACGGCAACAATTGGGTGCACAACCCGGCGCACCGGCAGGGCGTCCGTTACAACAACGCCAATGTCGCGGCGAAATTCGGCGGCAACCGCGCCGCTATCGCCGGCGGCGCGCAGAACCGCCTCGATTTCCGCGGCCGCAATGGTCAGCAGGTGTTGCAGCCGGGCGCCGGCGGCAACCGGCCGAATATCGGCGGCGCTGGCGGCATCAACCGGCCCAACATAGCCGGCGGCGGCAATAACCGTCCGGGCGGCGGTAATCGTCCCAATCTCGGCGGCGCCGGCAACCGTCCTAATCTGGGTGGCGGCGGCAACCGTCCGGCCCTTGGCGGCGGTGGCCGTGGCCCGGGTGCGTTCGCGAATATCGGCTCCGGCAGAGCGGCCACGGCGCAAGCGGCCCGCGGCCGGGCGAGTTTGGGCGGCGGGGGCGGGGGTTTCCGTGGCGGCGGAGGGGGAGGCGCCCGGCTTGGCGGCGGCGGTGGTGGTTTCCACGGCGGCGGTGGTCGCGGCGGCGGGGGCGGTGGTCGTGGCGGCGGCCGTCGCTCCGACATAAGGCTCAAACACGACATCGTCCTGCTCGGGCGTCTCGACGACGGGCTTGGCCTCTATCGCTTCGTCTACAATGGCGGCCGCACAGCCTATGTCGGCGTCATGGCGCAGGAGGTGCAGGCGGTCATGCCCGGGGCTGTCAGGCGCGGCGCTGACGGCTATCTCCGGGTCTACTACGACAAGCTCGGTCTGAAATTTCAGACATACGACGAATGGGTGGCGTCCGGCGCACGGTTGCCCCCGACGACGTTCGTGCAGTGATGATCTGGAACACCTGGATAGAACCGAGGCTGTCATGAAAAAACTCTTTGCAATCCTGACACCGCTGCTCGCTGCGCTCTTTGTCGCCGCTACGTTCTCCGTCGCGCTGGCGCAGCAGGACTATAAATCGCCGCAAGACGCGGTCGATGCGCTGGTCGCTTCCGCCAAAAGCGGCGATCAGAACGCGGCGCTGGTCGTGCTTGGCCGCGAGGGCGAGGACATCATCTCGTCCGGCGATAAAGTGGCGGACGATGCCGTGCGCCAGCGCTTCGTGGCCTCCTACGACGCCAAACACCAAATCACTATGGAGGGCGATCGCAAGGCGATTCTGATTATCGGCGACAACGATTATCCGTTCCCGATTCCGCTGGCCCGCAACAAGAACGGCACCTGGTCGTTCGACACCGACGCCGGACGCCAGGAAATCCTGTTCCGGCGCATCGGCCATAACGAACTCGACACCATCCAGACTTGTCTCGCTTACGTCGATGCGCAAATCGACTACGCCAATAAGGACCGCACCGGCGCCGGGGTGGGCGTTTACGCCGAGCGTTTCATCAGCGCACCCGGCAAGAAGGACGGGCTTTACTGGCCCAGCGCCCAAGGCGAAGAGGACAGTCCGCTCGGCGAGCTATTCGCCGCGGCGACGCGTGAAGGCTACCGCTCCGGCGAAGGCCGCACGCCCTATCACGGCTACTACTACAAAATCCTGACCAGGCAGGGACCTGCCGCCCCGGGCGGGGCGGCCGATTACCTCGTCAACGGCAAGATGATCGGCGGCTTCGCGCTGGTTGCCTATCCGGCCGAATACCGGAACTCAGGGGTGATGACGTTCCTGGTCAATCACGACGGTACGGTCTTTCAGAAAGATCTCGGCCCCGACACCGGAAAGATCGCCGAAGCGATGACGGCTTACAATCCGGACAAGACCTGGACGAAGGCCGATACCGCCGAAACGGCCAAGTGAGATCGGAGATGGGGACAGATCGTGGCGCCGCACGTCCTTCCGGCAGGCGTTCGGCAGCAGCAGCCGCTGTCACGAACTGAGCGAGGTCTCGTATGCTCGACATCTTCGCCTGGATCGTGCTGATCGTTTTGATCGCCAGCACTATCGCTGTCGTCTGTATCGCGGGCTGGCTTCCCGGACATATCGCTAAAAGCCGCAATCATCCCTGGGCTCAGGCGGTCACCGTCGCCGGCTGGGTGTTTCTGTTCCTTGGCTTTGCGCTGTGGCCGGTGGTGCTGATCTGGGCCTATGTCGACGTGCCAGCGCCGCGCGGGGAGGGGACGGCGCGATGATCGTCTTCCTGCTCAATGTCTATCTGGTCATTCTCTTCCTGCTGGTGAAGCTCAAATTCGTGCGCTTCACGCTGTTCTGGAAGTGCTCGCCGTTCATCGTGCTGTTTCTGTTGCTGGTCGGACTGTTCATTCCGATGGGTTGGGGCGCGCCGACCGGGACCGCGCTGGTGATCCGGCAATCGGTGCCGATTGTGCCGAATGTCGCCGGCGAGGTGATCGACGTTCCTGTCGAGCCGAACACGCCGGTCAAGGCCGGCGATGTGTTGTTCCGGATCGATCCGACGCCGTTCCAGGCGCAACTCGATGCCGTCACCGCGCAGCTCAAATTCGAGCAGTTACGGCTGGCCCAGATGACTCAGTTACAGCAGGCCAATACCGGCCGCGATTTCGACGTGCAGCAGCGGCAGGCTTCCGTCGATCAATTGCAGGGCCAGGTCGCGGGCGCGCAGTATAATCTCGATCAGACCGTGGTGCGCGCGCCGACCGACGGCTACGTGACCAATCTCGCGCTGCGCAAAGGCGCCCGCGTCGCTTCGCTGCCGCTGGCGCCGGTGATGGCTTTCGTCGATACGTCGGAGACCCTTGTTGGCGTGCAAATCCCTCAGATCGACGCCCGCTATATCGAACCCGGTCAGCCGGTCGAAATCACCTTCAAGTTTTACCCCGGCCGAATTCTGACCGGCAAAGTAGACGCCGTGCTGCAGGCGATCGCCACCGGCCAGGTGCAGGCGTCCGGTCTCGCCGTGACGCCGCGCGAGATCGTGTCGTCGCCGTTTGCAGTGCGTGTCGCGCTTGACGATGCCACGGCAGCCCGGCAATTGCCGGCCGGCAGTACCGGACAAGCGGCGATATTCACCCCACGCGTTCGAGCGAGCCATGTCATTCGTAAAGTGCTGCTGCGGCAGATCGCAATCCTCAATTATATCAACCCATTTTAGCTGCGATAAATTCCGCGCTATGGGCCGCGCAGAGGCGATCAACAGGATCGGCGAAACAATCGGAAACGCCGTCGCCATCATCGGCTGTATCACGGTGTTCGGCTCGAATGGTGAGCCTCGCCGCTGGCCCCTATGAAAAGGGCGCCGTCAGATGAAGATGGCCAACACTGACGGCTTAGTGGCGAGGCTCGATCGCTTTGATTGCAACCGTCATGCCAGATGACAGCAGCCATAATAAACATGGTACGGCCGTACCTTCTTTAATCTACCGGTGGAAATGAACGCGGAAGCCGGTACAATATGGCCATTCGAAGGGCCGCACGGCGAGAACGGCGGAGGGGGAGGTTGGAATGCGCAGGGCTGGGAAACGGCAAGCGTCTATTTTTCTAGCGATAGCTTTCACGATAGGGGGCATCGGCACCTCGATCGCTCAAACCATGAGCTACGCCGATGCAGTGGCGCAGCTTGCCAGCGCCTGCGGTCCCGATCTGCGGAAATACTGCAAAGGCGTCGAACTCGGCGGCGGCCGGCTCAAAGGCTGCCTGGACGCCAACCAGGCGCGGGTATCGCCGCAATGCCAGCAAACACGGGTCGCGGTCTATGCGTCGATTTCGCGGCGCGCTGCGGCGCAGCGCAACATCGGCGATGTCTGCAGCGGCGACATCAACCGATTGTGCGGCACCTCGCATGCCGACGCGCATCTGGTGGAATGCCTGGTCAGCGTGTCGCCGGCCGCGCTCAGCCCGCAATGCAATCAGATCTTTACCGATACCGGCTGGCGCACGGAGAGGGCACAGCAATGAAACCGCATTACATTTCCGCCGCCGCGGCTGGAATTTTCGCGCTCGCGCTGACGGCTGCCGTCGCGCAGAACCAGCTGACTTCCGGCCAGATGGCCAACAGTCTCGCAAGCGTCAGCAGCGATGCCCGGCTCGACCTGACGGCAGCCCAGATGAAGCAGGCGGTGCTGGATAATATCCGCAACAATCCAGGGGTTCTGCCGCCGCGCCCGCTGACTTTTCCGCAGCTTGCCAATCTCGCCCAGTTCACTATCGAGGTTGAATTCGATTTCAACTCGGCCGCCATCAGGCCCGAATCCTACCGCGCGGTCGGCCGGATCGCCGACGCGCTGCATAATCCGATCTTGCTCGGCTATGGCTTCCTGGTGATCGGCCATACCGATTTCGTCGGCGGCCGGCAGTACAATGTCGGCCTAAGTCAGCGGCGCGCCGACGCCATCGTCGCCGCGCTGGTCGACCCGTTCGGGGTCAATCCTGGCGTGCTGCAGCCGGTCGGCATGGGCGAGGAGCAGTTGCGCGACCCGCAGCATCCGACTTCCGGCGTGAATCGCCGGGTTCAGCTCATCAATATCGGCAAGAAATACTGCTTCGGCCGCTCGGGCGAGCAATTCGCCTGCCAGTAGGAAGCCCCTTCCGGACAGCGGGAAAGGAACGCCTTTGCTTAGGGGCGACCCTTGATCGTTCCCTCGCTTAGGGGGACCCGTCGGTAACTTGGTTGGCACGACTCGGGCGGACGCGCGTTGCGCGAACGGGAGGGCTTGTCTTTCGTCGTGATCGGCGAGAGGACAGGCCCCACTCGCCGTTGCGGTTCGTTTGCCGGCAAAGGAAATTCTAAGGAGACGATGCAATTGGCCAAAGCAACGGCGGCGACCATTCGATCGGACAAACTCAGCGTCGAAATATCGAGCCTGGGCGCGGAGCTGCAGCGAATCACCGACAGTCACGGCCGGCAATTGCTCTGGGATGGCGACCCTGCGGTATGGCAGGGACGCGCGCCGATCCTGTTTCCGGTCATCGGGCTCCTGGTCAACGGCAGCTATCGGCTGGACGGCGCGGTTTACCCGATGCCGAAACACGGCTTCGCGCGGCATTCGGTATTCGAGATCGTGACCGAGGCTGACGATCGGGTCACGATGCGGCTTGCTGCGAGCGATAAGACGCGGGAGATTTATCCGTTCGAATTTCGACTCGATGTCCGCTTCGCGCTTGCCGCCGAGACCTTGCGGATCGCGGCAACGATCGCGAATCTCGACGTGCGGCCGATGCCGGCCTGCTTCGGCTTTCATCCGGCATTCCGCTGGCCGCTGCCGTTCGGCAGGCCGCGCGATCATCACCGCATCCGCTTCGCCCACGACGAACCGGCGCCGATCCGGCGTATCGATACCCACGGTTTTCTAAAGCCCGCTCCCGAGCCTACCCCGGTCCACGGCAACGAACTCGTCATACGCGACGAGCTGTTCGTCGACGACGCGGTGATTTTCGACCGGCTCACCAGCAAGCAGCTTGAATACGGCGCGCCGACCGGGCCGCAGTTGCGCGTGCAATTCGGTGACTTTCCAACCCTTGGCGTCTGGACCAAACCCGGTGCCGGTTTTCTCTGCATCGAGCCTTGGCAAGGCTTCGCCGATCCGCAGGGTTTTGCCGGCGACATCCGCGACAAGCCAGGCATCATGAATATCGCAGCCGGCGCGGTACGCGAGTTGGAGATGAGCGTGTCGTTGGTGGGCGGGCAGGGAAGCTAAAAGCTACTTCCGTCAATTGCACAATTCGTTGGCGGGAGGTTCGGTGCCGCAAACCGGCGTGGCCGGCGAGACCGATGACGTGTTGCTGCCTGCGCCGCCGCTCGATCCGGATCCGCCGCTCGACTGGTAGCCATTTGTGTTCGGGCCGGTGGGTACACTGCAGAACGTCGCCGTCATTTCCTCGGCGCAGATAGCGCCGGTCCCGCGGCCCTCCGACGGCGCCGATTGGCCGCCTTGAACGCTTTGTTGGTCGTTCGACGTTGTGCCCTGAGCCAATGCCGGCGTTGCCGCCAAGACCAGCGTCGCGATCAATGCGAATTTATTCATTTGCGGACACTCGAATGGCGTACCCAGGTGAGCAACCGACTGCCCGGGGTGAAGTTCCCGGACCGCGTCAGATCGGCATCATAGCGGGCGAAATGCCCGCTGAACGATCAGGAACGTGTCTGCAGCCTATGGCGCAGCGGTGCGGCGCCGGCCGGTTTGGATGCATTATTCGGCTGACAGAAGCCGCCGAGTCCGCTCACGTCGGCCATGCACTGTGCGCTGCTGACGAAGCTGCAACTCGTGCAGCCCTTGGAATAAGACGCGCACCATGGATAGTCCTGCGCCTCGGCGCGCCTTCCCGTCCCTGCTAAAACGAGAAGTGACAACATGAGAACGACAACTCTCATGGCCGAACTCCTGGTGTGCGGATCAACGCCTGATCCCGGACATCTCTATTTCTCAGGCCCAGGCACGCAAACAAAGGTAATGCTGTCGGCAAGACTATATTGGCCTTTTGCCTCTCTGCCGGCCGCGGAACATGCGTCCAGCGACTTGTATCCCGGCACGCTGGTAATGCTGACGGGGCGCGAATTGGCCAATAGCGTAATGATGAGCACCCATGTTGGCATCAGCAAGAGATAGCGCTGCGCGCGGCGGCTTTCTAGTCCGAGGCTGGGAATGACAAAAGAGAAAAAAGATAAGGTCGCATCGCTTGGCTTGATCATTCGTAGCGCCACCGCCGAGGATGAAGCGCGCGTCGTTGCGCTGTGGCGAGCGAGCGATCTGGTGACAAGCTATAACGATCCGTCGCAGGACTTCCGGTTCGCCCGCGCGAAAGAAAGCTCGGACATTCTGGTTGGGCTTGATGGAGAACGGATCCTGGTCGGGAGCGTCATGGTCGGGCATGACGGTCATCGCGGCTGGATCTATTATCTGGGCACCGATCCAAAGCACCGCCACCAAGGCATCGGCCGCGCAATGGTCGAGGCCGCGGAGCAATGGCTGAAGGATAAGCGCGTGGTGAAAGTCATGCTGCTGGTGCGGGAAACTAATACGCAGGTCGTCGGCTTTTATAGCCGCCTCGGTTTTGAAGCCGTGCCTCGCGTCGTCATGCAGAAATGGCTGAAGGAAGGCCACGATTAGCGATCGGCAGTCGAGCGACCGCGCGCATCTCGCTTCTCCACGTCGTTTCCCCACGTCGCTGAGCGAATGCGCACCAGTGCGAGACCCGCGGTGGTCTCCTAGGCTCTTTAGATTCCGAGGCGGCTGCAAATTTTCATAAGCCGTTTTGTGCTGGCGCGGGTATAGGGGCGTTCGGCGAGGAGATTCCGCTGAAGGCTTTTGACGAATGCGAATTCAAGGCGGCTTAGCTTGTTGGCCTGCTGCAAGCATCTTTCACAGCTGGCTATCCAGACGTCTCTAATCTGGTCGCCGTGGCGCGCTCTTTGCCGACTGGCCGGCCGGGCGCCGCGCGTCGTCGATCGCGCCGGCGGCTTCGCCGGGAAAAGGGCGTCGACCAAGTCGTGCAGGTCGAGACTTTCGCTGGCGAGGGTGCGCTCTATCGCTCGCGCCGCGGCGACGACTTCGCCTTCTTGGGGGCTGCCGAGCAGGCGTACCAGCTTCGCAAGTTTGATGCGGAGTTCGTCAGGCCAGGTGGTCACTCTGTGCGCACGCCCCGTAGATGGCGGAAGGGGTGAGATTCGAACTCACGAGACGGTTTCCCGCCTGGCGGTTTTCAAGACCGCTGCCTTAAACCACTCGGCCACCCTTCCGGCGTCGACGTATCTAGAGTTTTTCCGTCCGGCATTCCAGTCGGGCGGGGAGGCGGACCGGCGGGGACTCGCCTAAGCCTTCATTTCCCGACTTGATGTACAAATAATCGGCATTTTACATATTCATTCGTCAGTATTTCAACGCGTGGCGGGTACAAGGATAGGGTGCGTCGTCCGTTCAACGTGCTTGCTGCGAGGCTTTCATGGACCAGCGTGATCGGCATCTTCTGGACAAGCAGTTTTGTTGGCTCGGTTCTGCGTCGCCCAATCTCGGCGTCGTGGCTTTGACGATGATGACGGTTTTTGCCGGCGGCGTATTTTTCGGCGGGGCGCTATTTCCGGCCGAAAAGGGCCCGATGCGGCCGTTCGCCACGACGGTCGCCGAAACCGCGGGTTCTGCGACTCCCATCATGATCGCCGTGCAGAATTCACGGTTTTGATCCGGTCTGCGCGGGCCGCGCCTTTTGGGTCGCCGGCTGGGTAGGCGGAGGTTGCCGCGGTAGCTCACGCCAAGGAGCTGCCCCCGCAGCGCCCGCGCCGCAATGATCCATTCACTATGGAACCCGGCCCGCCAAATTTCGCCACAATCTGACCACGCTGCACCACGATAAATTAACCGTGGGACGGGGGATTATGCAGCGTCGGGCCTGCTCGACAATCCGGGGTTTGGCGCGGGCCGGCGCATGCGCGCTGCTGTGTTTGGCACTTGCCCATTGCTCCAATTCAAGCCGGGTCGATGCCCGCTATGGAGTGTCGCCGAGCGCCCGCTTGGTTGACGATGGCGAACCGGTGCCCAAAGGCGGCGGCGTTTATCGGGTCGGCTCGCCCTATGTCGTGGCCGGCCGAGTCTATGTCCCCGAGGACAACCCGCATTACCATGCCGATGGCATCGCCTCCTGGTACGGCGCCGACTTCCACGGCCGCGCCACGGCCAATGGTGAGATCTTCGATGCCGAGAGCATCTCGGCCGCCCACCCGACCCTGCCGCTGCCGAGCTATGTGCGGGTCACCAACCTCAACAACGGCCATTCGCTGATCGTGCGCGTCAACGATCGCGGGCCCTATGCTGCCAACAGGCTGATCGACGTGTCACGGCGTGCGGCGCGGCTGCTCGGCTTCACCAATCGCGGCACCGCCTGGGTGCGGGTCGAATATGTCGGCCGCGCGCCGCTCGAAGGCTCCGACGACCGCGTGCTGGAAGCGACTTTGCGCGAGAACGGTCCGGCGCCGATGCCGGGCGATACCCGGATCGCCGCGACCTCGCTGTTGCCGGATTTCCCGCCGCAACCGCCGGCCATCCGCCATCAGCGGCTCGCCAGCGTATTGAACAGCGATGCCCCCACCGGTTCGGCACCGGCCTTGTCCTACGCGCCCGACGGCGCCGACGGCACCGATCAATTCCTCAACGGACGCGGGCTTTACTGATTCGGCGGATCCCGCCGCTTGCTGCCGCGGCATCTCAGGGAAACCGCGCGTCAAGCCGGTTTACGCCCTATTTACCCGCGAGGCTTGGGCGACAATATCTGCTAGGGGTCTGGGGTTGAGGCGGAGGCAATTTTGCGTATCGCGTTCCATAGAACGGGGAGGGGATTGTCCGGTGCGGCGGCCGCCTTGCTGATCGCTGCTTTTGCGTCGGCCGCCATCGTCCCGGTGACCTGGGCCGCGCCCCCCGCAGCGCCGAAGAAAGACGAGGGCTTTCAGACCAGCATTCCCGCCGCCATCCTGATCGATCCCGAAAGCGACAGCGTGCTGTTCGAGAAAAATCCGGATCAGCCGGTGCCGCCGGCAAGCCTCGCCAAGCTGATGACGCTGGAATACGTGTTCAACGAGATCAAGCAGGGCCGGGTCAAACTCGACGACGCCTACACCGTCAGCGAGAACGCCTGGCGCAAAGGCGGCGCGCCGTCGCACGGCTCGACCATGTTCGCTGCGATCCACAGCCAGGTGAAAGTCTCGGACCTCATCCAAGGCATCATCGTCGATTCCGCCAATGATGCCTGCATCACGCTCGCGGAAGGTCTTGCCGGCACCGAAGCCAGTTTCGGCGAATTGCTCAACAAGCGCGCCAAAGAGATCGGCCTGGAGAATTCGACCTTCACCAATTCGACCGGCTTTCCCGATCCCAATCTGCGGGTGACGGTGCGCGACATGGCGGAATTGGCGCGCCACATCATCCAGACCTATCCCGATTTCTATCCCTATTTCGCCGCGCGCGATTTCACCTGGAACAATATTCATCAGCAGAATCGTAATCCGCTGCTCGGCATGGGGGTCGGCGCCGATGGCTTGAAAACCGGCGAGACCGGCGAGGCGGGTTTCAACCTGGTCGGCTCCGCCGTCTCCGATAATTTCCGTCTCATCGTCGTGGTGACCGGCGCCAAGACCGACAAGGAGCGCGGTGAAGAAGCGCGCAAGCTCCTCGATCTCGGTTTCCACGGCTTCGAAGCCCGTGTGGTCTTCGCCGAGGGGCAGACCATCGGCGACGCCAAGGTTTATGGCGGCGCGCGAAGCTATGTGCCGCTGGTGGCGCCCGGGACGATCAAGCTCATGATGCCGCGCAATAACCCCGAGCGGCTGTTGGCGCGCATCGTCTATACCGGCCCGGTGCCGGCGCCGATCGTCAAAGGCCAGACCATCGCCAAGCTGAAAGTCTGGCGCGGCGATAATCTGGCGCTCGAAGCCCCGCTGCAGGCCGCCGACGATGTCGGGACCGGCACCATGTCGCAACGGGCGATGGACGGCGCGACCGAAATGATGATCGGGCTGTTTCGCGCCGGCGTCGGCAAATTGTGAGGCTGTCCACCGCCGCGGCGAAGCCCGGTGCTTAACCCGCTTGGGACGCCTATATTGCTGTGACTTTGCCGGCGGCAAAGCTCAAGTTTATTATACAGAATAAGACCTAAGCCTTTGATCGAATGAGTAGGATGCGAGGCAAGTTCATCACCTTCGAGGGCGGTGAGGGCACCGGCAAGTCGACTCAGGCCGCGATGCTGGCACTGCGGCTGGAGGCGCTCGGGCTTGCGGTAAAGCTCACCCGTGAGCCGGGCGGCTCGCCGGGGGCCGAAATCATCCGCCATGTCCTACTCTCCGGCGCAGCCAAGCCCTTCGGTCCGGAGGTCGAAGCCATGCTTTTTGCGGCGGCGCGTGACGACCATGTGCGCTGCACGATCCAGCCGGCGCTGGACGCCGGCCATTGGGTGATCTGCGACCGCTTCATCGATTCGACCCGCGTCTATCAAGGCATTGTGGGCGCGGTCGACGAGCACGTGATCAGAAGGCTGGAACGCGTGTCGATCGGCGATCTCGCGCCGGATCTGACCTTGATCCTCGACGTGCCGGTGGACGTGGGACACGAGCGGGTCAAGCTGCGCCGCGGCGAGGCCGCGCCGGACCGTTTCGAGGCCGAGAACGTGGAGTTTCATGAAAAGCTCCGTGAGGCATTTCTCGCCATTGCTCAGTCCGAGCCGGACCGGTGTGCCGTGATCGACGCTGCCGGCATGAAGGAGGACGTTGCCCGGCAGATCTGGGACGCCGTGAATACGCGGCTTGATCCGAAGGCGGCGCGACCGGCCATCGAACGCGCGGTGTCGTGATCGCATGAGCAAAGCCGCAACCGACGACGAAGATGCCGGCGAGGTGCAGCATCCGCGCGCTGCCACGGTTCTGTTCGGCCAGGAGAGCGCCGAGGCGGCGCTGCTGTCCGGCTATCGCTCCGGCCGGGTGCCACATGCCTTCCTGATCGCCGGACCGCAGGGTATCGGCAAGGCGACGCTGGCCTATCGGATGGCGCGCTTCGTGCTCGCGCATCCGGACCCGGCAGCGCCGGACGTGAAAGCGGCGGCCTCGCTCGCCATATCGCCGGATCATCCGGTGGCACGCCGCATCGCCGCCCAGGCGCAGCCCGATCTCCTGGTCATCGAACGAACGCTCAACGACAAAGGTGTGCTGCACAAGCAGATCGCGGTCGACGACATCCGCCGCACCGTGGGATTTTTCGGCTCGACGGCGGGCGAGGGCGGCTGGCGCATCGCCATTGTCGATGCGGTCGACGAACTCAACCGTTCCGGCGCCAATGCGCTGCTCAAAGTGCTGGAGGAGCCGCCGCAGCGGACCTTGCTGTTTTTGATCAGCCACGCCGCGTCGCGGGTGCCGGCGACGCTGCGCTCGCGCTGCCGGATTCTCACGCTGCGGCCGCTTGCCGAGCCCGATATCGTCAAGGCGCTCGCCGCGGCGACCGGAAACGCGCCCGGCGATCCCCACCTCGCCGCCGCAGCGGCTGCCGCCGAAGGCTCGGTGGCGCGCGCGCTGGCCTTTCTCGACGAGGATGCACTGGCGCTGCGCGAACGGGCGCTGGCGCTGCTCGACCGCCTGCCGGCGCTCGACACCAAGGCGCTGCACGCGCTCGGCGAGGCTTTGGCCGGCACCGACCCGCAGGTGCTCGCGGCTTTCGTCGATACCGTGAACACCTGGCTGGCGCGGCGCCTCGATGGCGGCCGGCCCGAAATCGGCCGGCTGGCGCGTCTCGCCGATGCCTGGCAGCGCGTCAACGCCGCCGCGCGCGACGCCGAAGTCTACAATCTCGAACGCAAGCCGCTGGTTTTCAACGTGTTCGGCTTGCTTGCCGACGCCACCCGCGGTTGATACCTAGCCGTCATGTCCGCGAAACCCTATTACCTCACCACCGCCATCGCTTACCCGAACGGCGCGCCGCATATCGGGCACGCCTATGAGCTGATCGCCACCGATGCGATCGCCCGCTTCATGCGGCTCGACGGCCGCGACGTCTATTTCCTGACCGGCACCGACGAGCACGGCATCAAAATGCTGCAGACCGCGGCCAAGGAAAAGCTTTCGCCCCGCGAACTGGTCGAGCGCAACGTGCCGCGCTTTCAGGCGATGGCGCAAAGGTTCAATTGCCTCGAACGACGATTTCATCCGCACCACCGAGCCGCGCCATCATCGCTCCTCCGAAGCGATCTGGCAGCGCATGGAGGCGGCCGGCGACATCTATCTCGACAAATATTCCGGCTGGTATTCGGTGCGCGACGAGGCCTATTACGACGAGAGCGAAACCCGGCTCGACGACAAGGGCACCGCGGCTCGGCCCGCAGGGCACGCCGGTCGAATGGGTCGAGGAGGAGAGCTATTTCTTCCGTCTCTCCGCTTTCGGCGACGGCTGCTCGACCTTTACAAGCGCGTTCCGGATTTCGTGCTGCCGAAGGAGCGCATGAACGAAGTCGCGAGCTTCGTCCGCGGCGGCCTGAAGGACCTGTCGCTGTCGCGCACCACGTTCGACTGGGGCATCAAGGTGCCCGGCAATCCCAAGCACATCATGTATGTCTGGGTCGACGCGCTGACCAATTACATCACCGCCGTCGGCTTTCCGGACACCGACAGCGAGATATTCAAGAAATACTGGCCGGCCGATCTGCATGTCATCGGCAAGGACATCGTGCGCTTCCACGCCGTCTACTGGCCGGCTTTTCTGATGTCGGCCGGCATCGCAGTGCCGCGGCGCATTTTTTCGCACGGCTTTCTGTTCAACCGCGGCGAGAAAATGTCGAAGTCGGTCGGCAATGTGATCGATCCGTTCGCGCTGGCCGATGCTTATGGCGTCGATCCGCTGCGCTATTTCCTGCTGCGCGAAGTGCCGTTCGGCCAGGACGGCAATTACAGCCACGAGGGCATCGTCAATCGCATCAATGCCGATCTCGCCAACGATCTCGGCAATCTGGCGCAGCGTTCGCTCTCGATGGTGCAAAAGCAATTCGGCGGCGCGCTGCCGCAGCCGGGTGCCTTCAGCGCCAGCGATCAAACCATATTGAGCGCTGCCGACGGCATGATCGCCAAGGCGCGCGAAGCGATGACGACCCAGCAATTGCACCACGTGCTGGCCGCGGTATGGGCGGTGGTGGCCGACGCCAACCGCTATTTCGCCGGAGAAGCGCCCTGGGCGCTCGCCAAGACCGATCCGCCGCGGCAGGGCACCGTGCTGTACGTCACTGCCGAAGTGCTGCGGCAGATCGCGGTGCTGGCCTTGCCGTTCATGCCGGCTTCGGCCGGGAAACTGCTCGACCTTCTGGCGGTGCCGGAAGCCGAGCGCACATTTGCTTTTCTCGGCGGCGAGTACCGCATTGCCGCCGGCGCGAAACTTCCGGTGCCGGCGGGCGTTTTCCCGCGTTATGTCGAACCTGAAAAAGAAACGGCGCAGTAAGAGACATCGATGCTGATCGACAGCCATTGTCATCTCGATTTTCCCGACTTCGCCGACGATCTCGACGGCATCGTCGGGCGCGCCCGCACGGCGGGAATCGGGCGCCTGGTAACGATCTCGACGCGGGTTAAGCGCCACGCCGAACTGCTCGCAATCACCGAGCGCTTTCCGGACGTTTATTGTTCAGTCGGAACGCATCCGCATAACGCGCACGAAGAACTGGACGTGACCGCCGGCGATCTTGTGGCGCTGACGCGCGCGCCGAAGGTCGTCGCGCTCGGCGAAGCCGGCCTCGACTATCACTACGACAATTCCCCGCGCGACGCGCAGGAGCGGGGCTTCCGGATCCATATCGCGGCCGCGCGGCAGACCGGTTTGCCGTTGGTCATTCATACCCGCGAAGCCGACGCCGACGCTGCGCGTATCCTCGAGGAAGAAACCGGGAAGGGCGCCTTCCCGGCCGTGCTGCACTGCTATACCGGCGGCCCCGACCTCGCCCGCCGGGCCATCGCGCTCGGGCTCTACATCTCCTTCACCGGCATTCTCACCTTCAAGAACTCGGCGGCGCTGCGGGACATCGCCGCCAGCCTGCCGGCGGACCGTATTCTGGTCGAAACCGATGCGCCTTTCCTGGCCCCGGGCAAGTTCCGGGGTAAGCGTAACGAACCGTCCTATGTCGTTGAAACCGCAAAAGTCCTGGCGGACGCCCGCGGCGTGTCGTTCGACGATATTGCGCGCCAGACCACGGCGAATTTCTTCCGGCTGTTCAGCAAGGTGCCGCAGCCCGCGGCGGCCGCCGCTTGACGCTGAAATTCACCATCCTCGGCTGCGGCTCGTCCGGCGGCATTCCGCGGCCCGCCTTGGGCTGGGGCGATTGCGATCCGAACAATCCGAAAAACCGGCGTCGGCGCACCTCGTTCCTGATCGAACGGCGCCCCCACCCTAACCTTACCCGTCAACCGGGGGAGGGCTGGGAGGGGGTTACCCGCATTCTGGTCGATACGTCGCCGGACCTGCGCGAACAGTTGCTCGATGCCGAGGTCGATTGGGTCGACGCCGTGCTCTATACCCACGAGCACGCCGACCACACCCACGGCATCGACGATCTGCGCGCGCTGTTCATCAAGAAGCGCCGCCGAGTCGATGTCTATCTCGACGAACCGACCGGCGCGGTGATGCGCGCCCGCTTCGGCTATTGCTTCCAATCGCCGCCCGGCAGCGAGTATCCGCCGATCGTGTCCGAGCACCGGCTGACCGCCGGAACGCCGGTGACCATCCAGGGGGAGGGTGGCCCGATCACCGCGCTGCCTTATCTTCAGCAGCATGGCGATATTCCGTCGCTCGGATTCCGTTTCGGCAACCTCGCCTATTCCTGCGACCTCAGCGGCTTGCCGCCCGACAGCGTCGCGGCGTTATCCGGGCTCGATGTCTGGATCGTCGACGCGCTGCGCTACCGGCCGCATCCGAGTCATCTGTCGCTCGACGAAGCGCTGTCGTGGATCGAGCGCATCAAACCGAAACGCGCCATCCTGACCAATCTGCATGCCGATCTCGACTACGAGGTGCTGCGCGGCAGGCTGCCGGTCAATGTGGTGCCGGCCTTCGATGGGATGACCTTCGCCGTATAGGAAGCCCGCAAAGTTCGAGTTAAATAACGATATTCCATAATATGTCTTATGCGAATCGAATGGCGGGATCGAGCATTTAGAATTCGAGGCAAATCGCTTCGCTTTCACCAAAGGCCCGGACAGAGGCGCCACCGCACCCGGCTGGCGTAATCGCGATACCCGGGCAAATCCGCCTTGAGCATACGGTCCTCGGTCACGACGCGATACAGCAGGAACGGCACGCTCAAGACGATCAGCACCATCGCCGACGCCCAGGAGCCAAGTGCGATGCCGCTTGCCACCATGATGATCAGGCCCGCGGTATAGCCCGGATGCCGGATGACCGCATAAGGCCCGGCCGTCACCACCACATGCCCGCGATCGGTCTGGATTCGCACCACCGACGAAAAGAACCGGTTCACGGTCATGGCCCAGAACGCGAGTCCATAGCCTGCGACGAGTGCCGATAGACCTACTGCCTGCAGCCATGACGGGACATTGTCGCTCCAATGGAAACGGCCGCGATCCAGCCCGGCTACGGTCCAGTGCAGGAAAAACACGCCCGAGAACAGCCGCAGCGCCAGTGGCGGCCGTTGGCCGCCGGGCCGCATCCGCTCGCGCAAAAGACCAGGATCTAGCCAAAGGAAGGCCGTGACAAAAACAGCGCTGAAAATGGCGAGGTAAATCCAGAAGCTTGCAATCCTGATCGTGCCGGCCGGCAAAAACAGCGCGACGGCCGTCAGGACCAGGAATATTCCCGCTTGAATATAGGCAGTTGCGGGCATGATCTCGCCTCGCCTGTCAGCAATTATCTTCCGCGAAAGCAGGCGGAACCAAGCGGGTTCCACGGCGTTGACCGGAAAGTTCCACCGCGGGTTCGACCGATCGCACCCCCGGCGGTTCTCGCTATTCTCAATCAATCACACAAATCACAGGGTGATGCCGTGAACAACAAGGTTCGAGCCATAGACACGCGCCGCAAGGTGGCGCCTGCCCTCGATACGCCGACCGACCTCGGCGCCGATGCCGTTCGTGACATCTCGACCAAGCTCAACGTCGTGCTGGCCGACGTGTTCGCGCTCTATCTGAAGACCAAAAATTTCCACTGGCACGTCAGCGGCCCGCACTTCCGCGACTACCATCTGATGCTCGACGAACAATCCGAGCAGATTTTCGCCATCACCGACGACATCGCCGAACGGGTGCGCAAGATCGGCGGCACCACGCTGCGCTCGATCGGCCACATCGCCAAGCTTCAGACCACCGAGGATAACGACGAGGCCTTTGTGGCGCCGCTCGATATGCTGCGCGAATTGATGGCCGATAATAAATCGCTGGTGGCTTTGCTGCGCGATGCGCACGAGGTGGCCGACAAGCATGACGACAGCGCGACCACGAGCCTGCTTGAGAACTTTATCGACCAGGCCGAGCGCCGCACCTGGTTCCTGTTCGAAGCCAGCCGCACGCAGAAAGCGGAATAATCCGCGATGTGTGGATAAGGCGCGCCGGCGGCGCGCTTGTGCGATTTCCTGTCCCGATCCTGATAGGGTCCGCCACGGCCGGGACCCTGTCAGGATTTTTTGCATGGCGACGTTTATTCCTTCGCGCGACATCGCGCATCTGCTTGAAATCATGGCGGCTCTGCGCACGCCCGGCACCGGGTGCCCGTGGGATCTCGAGCAGAATTTCTCGACCATCGCTCCCTATACGATCGAGGAAGCCTACGAGGTGGCCGACGCCATCGAGCGTGACGACCTCACCGACCTCAAGGAGGAACTCGGCGACCTCCTTCTCCAGGTCGTTTTCCATGCTCGCATGGCCGAGGAGGAACGCGCCTTCGATTTCGGCGACGTGGTGCAGGCGATCACCGAAAAGCTCATCCGCCGCCATCCGCACGTCTTCGGCGATGAAACATCGCGAACCGCGGAGGCCGTGAAGGGCGTTTGGGAGCGGATCAAAGCGCAAGAGAGGGCCGAGAAAGCCGCGCGCAACGGCGCTGCGGCGGCGGACGGCGCGCTGGCAGGGGTGCCGGTGGTGTTGCCCGCCCTCACCCGGGCATTGAAACTCCAGGCCAAAGCGAGCCAGGTCGGCTTCGATTGGAACGATCCGCGCGCGGTGCTGCACAAGATCCGCGAAGAAGCCGACGAGATCGAAGCCGAACTCGATCGAGCGCCGGAAGCTGCCGCAGCTGAAGTCGGCGATCTGTTGTTTGCCGCCGTCAATCTGGCGCGGCATCTCAAGGCCGATCCGGAAGTCGTGCTGCGCCGGACCAACCAGAAATTCGAACGCCGTTTCGCCGCGATCGAGCGCGCCCTCGCGGCGCGCGGCAAAGCGCCGGCCGATGCGACACTCGCGGAAATGGACGCGTTGTGGGATGAGGCGAAAGCGGCGGAGTAACCCGCTTGGCCCGGTTATTATCGACTCATTCGCCGTTGCCGACGATGACCGACGACGCAAACCTCGCCCTCACCGCCTCGGCTTTATCCGGCGTCACCCGCACCGTCATGGCAATGCGGCCGTTCTCGTCTGCGGTCTTGCTCATTACCTCGGTATGCCGGTGCAGCCAGCTGACGCCGGCGCCATCGGGCCGATCGAGATCGAGTTCGATCAGCACCCGGCCGTTGGCGAGACGGGCCTCGATCGCCGCGTCGAGCACGTCGAGCCCCTGCCCGGTCACCGCCGACACCAACACCGGTCGCTCGGCTTCCGGCCGCCGCTCGGCGATATTTTGCAGCCGCGCGCGTTCTGCCGCGATCGAGCAGGTCGATCTTGTTCCAGACTTCGATCAGCGATGTGCTTGCTGGCGGCGTTTTGCGGATCGATGCCGAGCTCGGTCAGGATTTTTTCGACGTCATGCAATTGCGCCTCGGCGTCCTCATGCGATACGTCGCGGACATGCAGGATCACGTCGGCTTCGATCACCTCTTCGAGCGTGGCGCGGAACGCCGCAACCAGCATGGTCGGCAGATCGGAGATGAATCCCACGGTGTCGGAGAGGATGATGCGGCGCGCCATGCGGCAGCGACACCGCGCGCAGCGTCGGATCGAGCGTGGCGAACAGCATGTCGGCTGACAAGCACGCTCGCCTGCGTCATGCGATTGAACAGCGTCGATTTGCCGGCATTGGTGTAGCCGACCAGCGCGACGATCGGATAAGGCACGCGGCGGCGGCTTTCGCGATGCAATTCGCGCGTGCGCTTGACCTTGACGAGTTCGCCTTCGATTTTGGCGAGCCGCTCTTCGATGATGCGGCGATCGGCTTCGAGCTGGGTCTCGCCGGGGCCGCCGAGGAAGCCGAAGCCGCCGCGCTGGCGCTCGAGATGGGTCCAGGTCCGTACCAGCCTGCCCTTCTGATAGGTCAGATGCGCATGTTCGACTTGCAGCGCGCCTTCGCGGGTGCGGGCGCGCCGGCCGAAAATTTCGAGAATCAGACTGGTGCGGTCGAGCACCTTGGCGTTCCAGGCCTGTTCGAGATTGCGCTGCTGCACGGGCGTGAGCGCGCAGTCCATCACCACGATGCCGGCTTCCAGGCTTTTGACGAGGCCTGCAATCTCCTCGACCTTGCCCTTGCTCAGATAGGTCGCGGGGTGGAGCGCACGGAGCAGGACGATGCCGGAATGCTCGACCTCGAGATCGATGGCGCGCGCCAGTCCGACCGCTTCGTCGAGCTTTGCCTCGGACGATCGATCGGCCGCCAGTGCGCGCGCTTCCGCACGCCGCAGCACCGGCTCGATGACGAGCGCACGGCGCGACCGCCGAGCCCGTCGGGCTCAGCCGGTCAGCGTGCTTGTCGCGGCGGCGCGGCTCCAATAAGTCCTATTCCCCAGCCGGCGGTTCTTCAGCGCCTTCGAACAGCTGGACCGGATGACCCGGCATGATGGTCGAGATGGCGTGCTTATAGACGAGCTGCGAATGCCCGTCGCGCCGCAACAGCACGCAGAAATTATCGAACCAGGTCACCACGCCCTGCAGCTTGACGCCGTTCACCAGGAAGATGGTGAGCGGAATTTTGGCTTTGCGGACGTGATTGAGGAAGGTGTCTTGCAGGTTTTGTGCGCGGTCGGCTGCCATGGCCGTTGTTCCGTTCTTTTGTACCGCGGGCCCCTGTGCCGCGGGTCGTTTCTTGTGCTTTGGTGCAATCTCGTTGTTACGTCTTTTACGTCTTGATTACTCCCGCTCTTGGTCGCCCGAAGACCTCGCCGGATGACCCGAACGATAAGCCATTAGAGGGCGGGGCGGCGGACGATGCAAGCCCATGTTGCGATTTGGCGGGTGTCGACGCGGCGATCCGCCCACCCTAGCCAGCCTCGGCAAAGCGATGAAACTCCCGCCGCAGCGCCACGGCGACGGGGCCCGGCTTGCCGTCGCCGATGGTATGTCCGTCGATGGTTACCACCGGCAACACAATTTGGCTGGCCGAGGTAACGAAGGCCTCGCGGGCCTTATAGGCTTCCTCCAGCGTGAAAGGGCGCTCCTGCAGAGCCATGCCCTGCGCCTTGACGGCTTCGAATGTGACGGTGCGGGTGATGCCGCGCAGGATGCCGTGGTCGACCTGCCGCGTCACCAGCGTGCCGTCCGCCGTGACGATGAAGGCATTGGCGGAAGCCGCTTCGGTGACAAAGCCGTCCCGGTCGATCAGCCAGGCGTCGCGCGCGCCCTGCTCGATCGCGGCCTGGCGCGCCAAAACGTTCGGTAGAAGCCCCGTCGTCTTGATGTCGACGCGGCCCCAGCGGTTGTCGGGCACGCTGATCACCGCAATACCCTTTTCGGCGGAGGCGTCGTTCCTCGCGCGGTTCAGCGGCCGCGCCGTGACGACAAGGCTGGGCGGCGTTTGCGGCGGCGGAAATGCGTGATCGCGCCGCGCGACGCCGCGTCCGATCTGCAGATAGACGATGCCGTAGCCGATGCGATTGCGCGCCACGACCTCATGCAGCACCACGCTGAGCGCCGTGCGCGGCATCGGCATCCGGATGCGCAATTCACCGAGCGAGCGCTCAAGGCGGTCGAGGTGGCGCCGTTCGTCGATCAGCCGCCCGTCCCTCACCTCGCAAACTTCATAGACGCTGTCGGCGAATTGATAGCCGCGATCCTCGACGTGGACGGCGGCGTCGCGGAGCGGAACGTAGCGGCCGTTGACGTAAGCGATGCGCGACATCGGCGTTCAGTCGATCCCGAGCGCCTTGAGCTTGCGATGCAGCGCCGAGCGCTCCATGCCGACGAATTCGGCGGTGCGCGAGATATTGCCGCCGAAGCGGTTGATCTGCGCCAACAGATATTCGCGCTCGAATACCTCGCGTGCTTCGCGCAACGCCAGGCTCATCAGATGCTCGCCGCCGTTGCCGCCCGGCATATTGGGTATCATCGAGCCGACGTCTTGCGGCAGCATCGACGCCGTGATCACGGCCTCCGGATCGCCGCCGGCAAGGATCATCAGCCGTTCCACGTTGTTGCGCAGCTGCCGCACATTGCCCGGCCAATCGTGCGATTGCAGCACGGCAAGCGCGTCGGGCCCGACCGTGCGCTTTGGCAGGCCCGTGGTCTGCGAAATCTGGGTCATGAAATATTCGACCAGTTCCGGAATATCCTCACGCCGCTCGGCGAGGCCCGGCACGCGGATCGGCACCACCGATAGCCGGTGATAAAGATCTTCGCGGAACCTTCCGGCCGCGATGTCGGACTCGATATTGCGGCTGGTCGAGGACACGATGCGCACATCGACCGTGACCTTGGTATTACCGCCGACGCGCTGGAATGTCTGATCGACCAGGACGCGCAGAATCTTGTTTTGCGTTTCGCGCGGCATGTCGGCGATTTCGTCGATAAACAGCGTGCCGCCATGCGCCTCCTCGAGCGCGCCGACTTTGCGGCTGGTGGTGCCGTTGCCGCCTTCGACGCCGAACAATTCGACTTCCATATGCTCCGGCGTGATGGCGGCGGCATTGATCACAACGAACGGCCCATTGGCGCGCAACGAATGACCGTGAATGGTGCGCGCCGTGAGTTCCTTGCCGCTTCCGGACGGCCCGACGATCAGGATGCGGCTGTTGGTCGGCGCCACTTTTTCAAGGGTTTGCCGCAATTGATTGGCGACCGGCGAACGGCCGATCAGGGTCGCCGTGATCGGTGCGAGCTGCTTGAGTTCGCGCACCTCGCGCCGCAGTCGCGAGTTTTCCAGCGCGCGCTCGGCGACCAGCAGCAGCCGGTCGGCCTTGAACGGCTTCTCGATGAAATCGTAGGCCCCGCGCTTGATGGCGGAAACCGCTGTCTCGATATTGCCGTGGCCGGAAATCATCACGATCGGCAGTTCGGGATGGTCGGCCTTGAGGCTGTCGAGCAATTGCAAGCCGTCGAGCCTGCTGCCCTGCAGCCAGATATCGAGAAAGACCAGATTGGGCCGGCGCGAAACCACGGCGCCAAGCGCGTCGTCGCTATCGCGCGCGGTGCGGGTGCCGTGACCCTCATCTTGCAGAATGCCCGCGACCAAATCGCGGATATCCGCTTCATCATCGACGATCAGGATATCTGATGCCATCGTTTTTACGTCGCCCTGTCTGCGCCAAGCCTTGTCTGCGTCAAGTCTTCTTGGTGTCGAGTTCTATGCGCGCGAAGTTTCCGCCCTAGCCTTTGTCATTCCGCGGCTGTGCGCGGTTCGATTTCCCGGATTGCCTCGGCCGCCAGCGGCTCGGCAATGAAACGCAACTGCATCCAGGCGCCACGCGCGCCGGGAATCTTATCCGACGCGTCGCGCAGCTCGATGCGGCCGCCATGTTCTTCGAGAATGCGTCCGACGATGGCGAGGCCCAGGCCGGTGCCTTTCTCGCGCGTCGTCACATAGGGTTCGAGCAGCCGCGCGCGGTTTTCTTTCGGCAGGCCGATGCCGTTATCGATCACGTCGACGATGATTTCCTTGCCGTCACGATTGGCGCTGACCAGGATGCGGCCGTGTTCCCCCACTGCTCCCTCCGCCACCTGGGCGGCGGACAGGAGCGGAGGCTGCACGGCGCCGATCGCCTCGGTGGCGTTCTTGATGATGTTGGTGAGCGCCTGTGAAATCAGCCGGCGGTCGAAGCGCGCCGGCATGGCCTCGGCGGCCAGTTCGACTTCAAAATCGATGTCGGGATGGCCGACGCGGAGCAGGAACACGACTTGGCGCACGGTCTCGGCGACGTCCTCGTCGGCGACCACGGCCTTCGGCATCCGGGCGAAGCGCGAGAACTCGTCGACCATGCGCTTGATGTCGTCGACCTGGCGGATGATGGTGTCGGTGCATTGCGCGAACACCGCAGGATCCTCGGTAATCGACTTGCCGTATTTTCTACGCAAACGCTCGGCCGACAACTGAATCGGGGTGAGCGGATTTTTGATCTCATGGGCGATACGGCGCGCGATGTCGGCCCACGCCGAGGTGCGCTGCGCCATGACCAGTTCGGTAATGTCGTCGATGGTGATGACGTAACCGTGTTCGGATTCGGTCGCCTGTTCGCTGGTCACGCGCACCGAATAATTACGCTCCTGGCCGTCGCGGGAAACCGCGATCTGGCGCTGGACCAGACGCTGATTGCTGTTGTGCGCGGTCTGGAAAATTTCCGCGAGTTCGGGCGCCACGCCGGCGAGCGGCAGGCCCAGCACTTCGCTTTCGACCCGGCCGATCAGCCGTTCCGCGGAGCGGTTGAGGATGGAAATGCGGCCGTCGCCATTGACGCCGATGACGCCGGCGCTGGCGCCGGCGAGCACGGCTTCGGTGAAGCGTCGCCGGCTGTCGATCAGGTCGCGGGCCCGCACGATATCCTCGTGCTGGGTGCGCAGCTCCTGGGTCATTTTGTTGAAAGTTTCGCCGAGCCGCGCCAGATCGCCTTCGGAGCGGTGCACCGGCACCTGGACATGAAGATTGCCGGTCGAAACCACATTGGCGGCGCCGATCAAACGCCGGATCGGCGCGACCAGGCGATTGGCGAAATCGAGGCCGATCCAGGCCGACGACAGCAGCACGATGAGTGCGATAACCGCAAACATCAGCGCGAAGGCAATCTGAATGCCGAGGCGGCGCGCTTCAAGATTGGCGTATTCGCCGACGCTCTCCTGGGTATTGCGCAATTGCTGGACGACGCGCGGATCGAGCAGCCGGGCGACATACAGGTAGATATCGTCGTAGCCGCGCAGTTTGACGACGGCCGCGACATGGTCGCCTTCGGGAATGAGCGCAACCTGCGGCGTGTCCTCGTTTGTCTCGCTCATCAACTGCGCCGACGGCAGCACGATTTTCTTGTCCATCTTCACGTCGGCGCGTTCGACGGTCGAGCCGTCGGACTTGATCATCAGCGCAGCGGACAGATTCCGCCCGGTGGCCTGGGCGGTGAGGAACTGGCGGAATTGATCGCGATCGTCGTCGAAGACCGGCTTGGCGCGCGCCAGGTCGTAGGCCATGGCCAAGATATCGCCGCGGATCGCCTGGGCGTGCTCGCTCACATAAGCATCGGCCACGATCAGCGACTGCTCGATCATGGCGCGGGTGCGGGTCGAGAAAAAGCGGTCGAGGCCGCGGTCGAGCGTGGTCGAGGCTACGATGGCGACCAGCACCGTCGGCACCGCGGCGATGACCGCAAACAGGCTGACGATCTGGATGTGAAGGCGCGAGCCGGCGCGGCCGCGGCGGCGCGCCTGGACCACCTGCCAGACCTCGCGGCCGATGATGGCGAGCAGGAGCAGTCCGGTGACGGCGTTACCAAGCAACAGCTTGACGACGACCTCGTGCACCGGGGAGATCGGGGTCAGGCCGGAAAGCACCAGGAATGTCGCGGTGGCCGACAGCAACGCGACGCCGACCGCGACGGCGCCAATCAGCCGGGAGGCCATCGGCATCGGTGCGGCCGCCGCCGGATCGAGCGGAGCCACCTGGTCAACGGTCGTCATAATTTACGCCCCGGACGCAATTGTTGGCCGCCGAAGAGACTGGGCGACAGATCGATGCCGCATCACCCTCCCCGGGTGATGCTTTTATACAACAATGTTGCCCAATTGCGACAATAACTAGGCGTCAGCGAAGGCGCCCAGTCCTTTAGCGGTTCTATTTCTACCACCGCTATTCGTCAGCTGCCGCTGCTGCGATAGACCTGGATATCCAGGTCCCGGATTTTCTTGCGTAGCGTGTTGCGATTGACCCCCAACAGGTCTGCCGCGCGGATCTGGTTCCCGCGGGTGGCCGTCAGTGCAGCCGACAGCAGCGGGCCTTCGACTTCACGCAAGATGCGGTGATAAAGACCCGGCGGCGGCAGTCCGTCGTCGAAGCCCGAAAAGTAACGCGCCAGGTAACGCTCCACCGCGCTCGACAGATTGTCGTCGCTGATGCGGCTTTCGCCGGGCGCCGCCAATGCCGGCTGCGACAATTCGGCATCGATCACCGCGGCGGTGATGGTCTCCTGCGGATAGAGCGCGGCAAGGCGGCGCGCCAGATTTTCCAATTCGCGCACATTGCCCGGCCAGCGATGCCGCTTGAGCCGTTCGACGGCGGTCTGATCGATCTGCTTCGGCGGCAGGCCTTCGCGTTCGACCACCGTGAAAAAATGCCGGATCAAATCCGGAATATCCTCGGTGCGTTCGCGCAACGGCGGCAGGCGCAGCGGTACGACATTGAGGCGGAAGAACAGGTCCTCGCGAAACAGCCCCTGTTGGATGAGCTGGCGCAGATCCTTGTTGGTTGCCGCGATGATGCGGACATCGGCCTTGATCGGCGTACGTCCGCCGACCGTGGTATATTCGCCTTGCTGCAACACGCGCAGCAAACGGGTCTGCGCCTCCATCGGCATGTCGCCGATTTCGTCGAGAAACAGCGTGCCGCCTTCGGCCTGTTCGAACCGGCCGGAGCTGCGCGAATTGGCGCCGGTGAACGCGCCCTTCTCGTGGCCGAACAATTCGGATTCGATGAGGTCGCGCGGGATCGCCGCCATATTGATAGCGACGAACGGGCCGGTGCGCCGCTTGCCGTAATCGTGCAGCGCGCGGGCCACCAGTTCCTTGCCGGTGCCGGACTCGCCGGAAATCATCACCGTCAGATCGGTCTGCATCAGCCGCGCCAGCACGCGGTAGATTTCCTGCATCGCCGGCGAGCGGCCGACCAGCGGAATGGAATCGAAATCCTCGACCTTGGCCGGCGGCCGCACTTTCTCCTTCGGCTCCGACAGCGCGCGGCCGACGATCGCGATCAGTTCCTTGAGATCGAAAGGTTTCGGCAGATATTCATAGGCGCCGCGCTCGGAGGCGCGGATCGCGGTCATGAACGTATTCTGCGCGCTCATGATGATGATCGGTAGATCCGGCCGCGCCTTTTTGATGCGCGGCAGACAGATCGAAGGCGCTTTCGTCGGGCAACAGCACGTCGCTGATGATCAGGTCGCCGTCGCCCTGGCTGACCCAGCGCCACAGCGTTGCGGCATTGCCGGTGGAGCGGACCTCATAGCCGGCGCGCGACAGCGCCTGATTGAGCACGGTCCGGATCGCCGCGTCGTCGTCGGCGACAAGAATGCTTCCCGCGGGCATCAATGATCCCCTTGTGGCTGCAGGGCGCCGTCCGTCTCGGCGCCCTCACCGCTGGTCGTGGCTGCGTATTTCGGCATCAGGATGCGGAACGTGGTTCGCCGCGGCTGCGACTCGCATTCGATGATGCCGCCGTGATCGCCGATGATTTTGGCGACCAGTGCCAGGCCGAGACCGGATCCGGTCGGCTTCGTGGTGACGAACGGATCGAACAAATGCGGCATCAATTCCTCCGGCACGCCGGGACCATTGTCGCGGACGCAGAATTCGAGCGGCAACGAGATGCGGGCCTTGGCGCCGGGCAGTGACAGCCGCACGCCGGGCCGGAACGCGGTGGTCAGCGCGATCTCGCCGCCCGAGGCGTTTTCGCCGATCGATTCGGCGGCGTTTTTGATCAGATTGAGAAAGACCTGGACGAGCTGGTCGCGGTTGGCGAACACCGGCGGCAGCGACGGATCGTAATCCTCGATGAATCTTGATTTGCCGCGCAAAGCCGGACTGGGCCAGCCGTTTGACGTGATCGAGCACGACGTGAATGTTGATCGGCTCGCGCTCGACCGGCCGCTCGTCGGTGAAAACTTCCATGCGGTCGACGAGCTTGACGATGCGATCGGCCTCGTCGCAGATCAGCCGCGTCAGCGTGCGGTCGTCGTCCTCCTCGACCGATTGTTCGAGCAGCTGCGCCGCGCCGCGAATGCCGGACAACGGATTCTTGATCTCATGCGCCAGCATGGCGGCAAGCGCGGTTACCGAACGCGCGGCGCCGCGATGGGTGAGTTGCCGATCCATCTTGTCGGCGATGGTGCGCTCCTGCAGCATCACCACGACGTAATCCGGCTGCTCCGGCAACGGCGCGACGTGGAGATCGACCAGCCGGTCGCCGGGATTGCGCGGCGTGCCGAGATCGACTTTGTATTCATTGACCGCCGCGCCCCGCCGGCGCACCTGATCGATCAGCGTCAGCAAAGGGCTGCCGAACGGCACCAGATCGCGCAGCAGATTGCGTCGCAACAGCGAGATCGAAACTTCAAAAAAGGCTTCCGCGGCGACATTGGCGTCGACCACTTTGCCGTCCGACGATACGACGATAACGGGATGCGGCAGCGCATTGAGCACCGCTTCGGCGGCCGACGCAGTCGAGAGCGGTTCGACGGCGCTCATGCCGCGTTCCTCCACTCTGTCGCGCCGAGCGCGTCAAAAGCTTCGGTCAAACGTTGCCGCACCATGCCGGGTTCGACGGCGGTGAGCACACTCTGGCGCTGGGTCTTGAGAATGTCGCCGGGCGCTCCCACCGTTGCCGCGGCCGTTTCCAGCGCCCAGCCGAGATGCTTTCGCGCGTGCCGGACGCCGACCGCGACGCCGTAGTGGATCAGCATCTCCTCATAGAGGGAGCGAATGAGAGCAAGTTGCTGCTCGACCGGAGGCGCTGTCTCGCGCTCGCCTGTGGCAAAATAGCGCGCGATCTGGCCGGGAAACCATGGCCTGCCCTGCGCGCCGCGCCCGATCATGACGGCGTCGGCGCCCGATTGCGCCAGCGCCTTATCCGCGTCGTCGAAGCTTTCGATGTCGCCGTTGACGACGACGGGGATCGAGACGCTTTGTTTGACCGCGCGCACCGCAGTCCAATCGGCGCGGCCGTTGTAGAACTGGCAACGCGTGCGGCCATGCACAGTCACGAGAGCAATGCCCGCCGCTTCGGCGCGCCGCGCCAGTTCCGGCGCGTTGCACGACAGGTCGTCCCAGCCCAGCCGCATTTTCAATGTGACCGGAACTTTGACGGCGCGCACGACCGCTTCGATCAGCGTCAAGGCGTGATCAAGGTCGCGCATCAGCGCGGAACCGGACTGACCATTGGTCACGTTCTTGGCCGGACAGCCCATATTGATATCGATGATCGCGGCGCCGGCGTCCTCCGCCATGCGCGCGCCCTCCTCCATCCAATGGGCCTCGCAGCCGGCAAGCTGCACGACGTGCAATCCGGTGCCATGGTCCGCGGCACGGCGCCGGGCGTCCTGCTTGCCGTTCGCGAGTGCAGCACAGGCGGTCATTTCGGAGATGACCAATCCTGCGCCGAGGCTCGCCGCCATGCGGCGGAAAGGGGCATCGGTGATCCCTGACATGGGCGCCAGAAATACAGGATTTGCTGGTCGCACCGCCCCGATGGCCGGTGTCGGGCCTGTCGAGCCGCGTGAAGAAGTGGAATATGCCATATGCACAGTATTTAGGCGTCACGTAATTGTTGCATAGAGTTTAGCCAAAACGGTGGGCGGCGCAAGTGCTGCACTGCAATATCCCTAACCTGTCTACATCCACTTGTCACAAACGGATCAACGTCCGCCGCCCGGTGGCGCAACCTCCATACAACCGTAGGCAATTGTTCCGTAGGCAAGTGTTCGCACATCGTCCGCACATGCGGTAAAGCCAGACCCAGCAATGCGATGCCTAGCGCGGGGATGAGCGTGTTCTATGACGGGTAAAGTCGGTGCCGTGGTCGTTGCCGCCGGCCGCGGGGAGCGGGCCGGCGGGGGGCTGCCCAAACAGTATCGCGACATCGCCGGCCAGCCGATGGTTCGGGCGACGCTTTCGAGCCTGCTCGGACATCCACAGATCGAAACTGTGCAAACTGTTATCCAAGCCGGCGACGACAGCGCCTATCGCGGCGCCGTCGCTGGGCTCGATAAATTGTTGCCGCCGGTCCCGGGCGGTTCGACGCGGCAGGCTTCGGTGCGCGCCGGGCTTGAGGCCCTGGCCGCGGTCGCGCCCGACATCGTTCTGATCCACGACGCGGCGCGTCCCTTTGTCAGTTCAGCTTTGATCGACCGCGCCATCGCGGCCGGCAAAACCGCCGGCGCGGCGGTGCCCGGCATTGCCATTCCGGACACCGTTAAAGTAATCGATGCCGCTGCGGTCGTTACCGAAACGCTCGACCGGAGCCGGTTGCGGATCGTGCAAACGCCGCAGGCTTTCAGTTTCGATCTCATCCTCGATGCTCATCGCCGCGCCGCTGCAGCCGGACTGGAAAGTTTCACCGACGATGCCGCGCTCGCCGAATGGGCCGGGCATCGCGTCAGTGTTTTTGAAGGCGAAAGCGGGAATGTGAAAGTGACGACCAACGACGATTTTACCCGCGCCGAGATCCTGCACCTGGCGAACTTGTCGGACATCCGCACCGGCAACGGCTTCGACGTGCACGCTTTCGCCGATGGCGATCATGTCATGCTCGGCGGCGTCCGCATTCCGCATACCCAGGGTGTCACCGGCCATTCCGATGCCGATGTGGCGCTCCACGCTCTGGTCGATGCCATTCTCGGTGCGCTTGCCGACGGCGACATCGGACTGCACTTTCCGCCCAGCGATCCGCAGTGGAGAGGCGCTTCGTCCGACCGCTTTCTCGCCTTCGCCTGCGACCGCGTGCGGGCACGCCGCGGCGTGATCGCGCATCTCGACGTGACCGTCGTGTGCGAAGCGCCGAAGGTTTCGCCGCATCGCGACGCCATGCGTGAACGGATCGCGGCGATCGCCGGCATTCCAATCTCGCGCGTCGCGATCAAGGCAACGACCAGCGAAATGCTCGGCTTCACCGGACGCAGCGAAGGCATCGTTGCGATGGCGACGGCGACGGTGCGGTTGCCGTGGAGCGCTGCATGACCGACGATAAACTGCGCCGTGCAGCGAGCCGCCTGCTCGACCTCTGCCGGGCGCAGGGCCTCAAAATAGCGACGGCCGAGTCCTGTACCGGCGGTCTGGTCGCGGCTGCGCTGACCGAAATCGCCGGTTCCTCCGACGTCGTCGATTGCGGCTTCGTCACCTATTCGAATGCGGCGAAACAGGCGATGCTCGGCGTGCCGGCGGCGACGCTCAATCGCCATGGCGCGGTCAGCGCGCAGACCGCGGCGGCGATGGCCAAGGGCGCTTTGCAAAACTCGCAGGCCGATATTGCGGTGTCGATCACCGGTATTGCCGGTCCCGGCGGCGGTTCGAAGCGAAAGCCGGTCGGACTGGTTTATTTTGCGGCCGCGAACCGCGACGGCAAGCGTCTCGCGCGCAGCCGGCGTTATGGCAAGATCGGCCGGCAGCGGGTGCGGTTACGCTCGGTGGCGCAGGCACTCGAACTGCTCGAGACGCTCGCCGAGGCGGCTCAGGTCTAAGCCTTCAGCGGCTCCAAACGCCGTCGTGGCCCGGTCCATGATCGTTGCGGCCGAAGCCGGACGACAAATGCCACTGACCGGACTGCCAGTGACCGAAATGGTCGTGATTTCCAGAGCTACTCCAGTGCCCGAAATCGTGCCCAGCCCAGTGGCCGCCGCGCCCGTCGTGATGGGCGTCACGGGAAAAGCCATGAAAATGGCCGCCGTAGAGATGGCCATGGTCGAATCCGTGATCATGGAATCCATGGCCGGAAAATCCATGGTCGTGAAAATCACGACCGGAAAATCCGTGTCCGAAGCCGCCGTGGGATCCGCCGCCGCCACGTGCCGACGCATCGACACTGGCGAGCACGGTACCCAGCAGACAAATCGAACCGATAGCGAGCAATTGTCTCGAAAACATCGATAACTCGATCAAATAAGGTCGCTGGTATTATCCGCCCTTGCGGCGGCGATTTCGACCGTTTCGCCGATCAATCGATCGGGATAGTTAAGCAACAAGACCACAGGGAACCGTCCAGAGCGCTAGCCCGGTTGCGCGCTGTAAACTTCGTCGGCGCGGCGTTCGAAGGCGGCTGAAAATCGCCGGAACGCAGCTTCGAACATGGCGCCCATCAACAGGCCGAGCGTGCGGCTGCGGAATTCGTAACTGATGAAAAACTCCACGTCGCAAGCATCCTCGCCGGCCGCCCGAAAGCTCCAGCGGTTGTTCATTTTCTGAAATGGGCCTTCAAGATATTCGACCAATATTTCGAGTTTAGGCCGGTCGAGCGTTACCCGGCTGGTGAAAGTTTCGCGAATGAGTTTGTAGGCGACCGTCATGTCGGCGACGATGACGTCGCGGCCTTCGGCGTTTTGTGAGCGATTGCGCACCCGCAGCGACCGGCACAGCGGCACGAATTCCGGATAGTGCTCGACATCGGCGACCAGATTGAACATGTCGGCCGCAGAATGCCGCACCCGGCGCTTGGTCGAAAACTGCGGCATGATTCAATGCGCCGTGCGGCTCGCTTTGAGGCGAGCAAAATCCTCGCCGGCATGATGCGAGGATCGCGTCAGCGGGCTCGACGAGACCAGCAAAAATCCCTTGGCATAGGCGATGGTCTCGAGCGTCTTGAATTCCTCGGGCGGCAGGAAACGCATAACCGGATGATGTTTGCGGGTCGGCTGCAGATACTGTCCGATGGTCAGAAAATCGACATTTGCCGCGCGCAGGTCATCCATCACTTGGAGGATTTCGTTCCGTTCCTCGCCGAGCCCGACCATGATGCCTGACTTCGTGAACATCTCCCGGATCGATTTCCTTCACGCGCTGCAGCAGCCGGATAGAGTTGAAATAACGCGCGCCCGGCCGCACCGTGAGATATTTCGACGGGACGGTTTCAAGATTGTGGTTGAAGACGTCGGGTTTGGCCGCGACCACGACCTCGGCGGCGCCGTCCTTGCGCAGGAAGTCCGGCGTCAGCACTTCAATCGTGGTGGTCGGACAGCGCGCGCGGATGGCGCGGATGACGGCTGCGAAATGCGCCGCTCCGCCATCGGCAAGATCGTCGCGGTCGACCGATGTGATGACGATATGCGCAAGGCCGAGCTTTGCCGTCGCTTCGGCGACGTGTTCCGGTTCGGCAGCATCGAGCGCGACCGGCAAGCCGGTCTTGACGTTGCAGAAGGCGCACGCCCGCGTGCAGGTGTCGCCCATGATCATGAAAGTGGCGTGCTTTTTGTCCCAGCACTCGCCGATATTGGGACAGCCGGCCTCTTCGCAAACCGTGTGCAGACCGTTGGCGCGGACGATGCGCTGGGTATCCAGATAGCCCGTCGATACCGGGGCCTTGACCCTGATCCAATCAGGCTTGCGCAATGCCGGTTGGTCCGGCGCGATGCGCTTTCTCCGGATGACGGGGGCGCTCGGCTGCATCGGCAGCCTTGCCCGCAAGAGTGTCGATCAGAACGGTCATTGAGGTTTTGGCGCCTTCGTGCGGGTCCGCCCGCTTCAAATACTTACGGTGCCGATGGCGGTGCCGCAAGGCTCGGTCCCGCAGGGCTGTGAGGGCACGAAACGCGCCCGTCGCGTGAACGGATTGTTAGCTCACGGCAGCGATTTCGCCGCTTCGCCACGTAACTTTCGCCACAATAAAACGGTCTTGTGTCGCGGCGCGATAAGAGCCCTCGCGGGAGGATATATGATCGCCAAGGGCAAGGAAGCGGCAGCGCTTGCGCTTCATCGAATTCGGTTTCGGACCGGCCGGCGATTCGATCGCCGAGATTGCCGCCGATCCGCGCGGCGCGCTGCTCGCCGATCTCGACCGTCCCGCCAACGGCTGGCTTGCAGTCGATTTGCCGTCGAGCGCGGCAGCGGCACGCGCTGTTTTCGATTTTCGCGCTGAGGAGCGTGCCCAGCAAAAGCTGGCCCAGCGCGCGACTAAAGAGGCAGCGGTCAACGGCATGGCGCCATCCGGCGGCATGGCTTCGTCCATGTCGGACACGCCCGTCGTGCCGGCACCGAAGCCGCCGAACCAGCCGCCGCCATTGCCGCAGCAACTCATCCAAAACGAGGCCAAAGCGCGGTTCGATGCCGCCGTCACCGCCGATATCGGCTTTGTCGAACGGCTGGTTTGGTTCTGGTCGAATCATTTCTGCATTTCCGCCGACAAGATTGTCGAGATGACGGGGCCTTACGAGCGTGAGGCGATCCGGCCGCATGTGCTCGGCCGGTTCGCCGACTTGTTGATGGCGGTCGAAAGCCATCCGGGCATGCTGTTCTATCTCGACAATGTGCAATCGATGGGCGCCGACTCCGTCGCCGGTCTCAACCGCGACAAGGGACTGAACGAAAACCTCGCCCGCGAGACGCTAGAACTGCACACGCTCGGGGTTCATGGCGGCTATTCGCAAGCCGACGTGACGAGCTTTGCCAACGTGCTCACCGGCTGGACCTGGATCAATCCGGAAGATCCGGAGCGCGGCGGCGAGTTCATCTTCATGAAACGCCTGCATCAGCCCGGCGATCAGATCGTGCTCGGCAAGCGTTATCCCGACACCGGTGTCGAACAGGCCCGCGCCGTGCTCGCCGATCTCGCCCATCATCCGGCGACAGCGCAGCATGTCGCCGAGAAACTCGCGCGGCATTTCGTTGCCGATGTACCGCCGCCGGCGCTGGCCGCCAAGCTTGCGAAATCGTTCAAGGACAGCGACGGCGACCTTAAGGCGGTCGCCAAGACCTTGGTGACGGCGGACGAGTCCTGGACGCCGCAGCGGCAGAAAATCAAAACTCCGGCCGAGTGGGTCGCCGGCGTCGTTCGCCTTACCGGCATTCAAACAGCGATACCGATCGGCCGTATCTTGAATGCCCAGGCCGCGCTCGGCGAACCGCTGTGGCGGCCGTCCGAGCCGAACGGCTATCCGGACACCGAGGCGGCGTGGATCGACGGCGTGCCGCACCGCATCGACATCGCCAATGATTTTGCCACGCGAGCCCATGCCGATCCGCTGGTGCTTCTGGAAGCAAGCCTCGGCCCCCTCGCCTCGCCCGATACCCGCAACACCGTGGCCCGCGCCGGCAGCCGCAACCAAGCGATCGCGCTGCTTGTCATGTCGCCGGAATTCCTGCGGAGATGATCATGAGACTGCACGTCCCTACGCGCCGCGACATGCTGTTCGCCTCCGGTACGCTGTTCGCCTGGGCGAACATGCCGAAGCTTGCTCATGCCGAAGGCCGAGACCCGCGCTTCCTTGCGATTATTCTCCGGGGCGCCCTCGATGGGCTCGCTGCCGTCGCGCCGGTCGGCGATCCCGATTGGGTGGCACTTCGCGGCGACAACGCGCTGACCGCTCGGCAGCAAAGTGCCGCCGCTCAAGCTCGATGATTTTTTCGCGCTCAATCCGGCGATGCCTAACCTGCATCGCATGTTCCAAGCGAACGAAGCGATTATCGTTCATGCCTGTGCTACGCCCTATCGCGAGCGCTCGCATTTCGATGGCCAGGATTTGCTGGAGAGCGGCTTGCCGAAACCGGTGCCAAGCGACAGCGGTTGGCTTAATCGGGCGTTCGCGGGGCTTGCACCCGGCGGTCGCGTCGACGCGAAGGGTGGCAAGGTGTTCGCGGTCGGCCCGGTGACGCCCTTGGTTGTGCGTGGACCGGCGCCGGTGCTGTCATGGTCGCCGCAGCGCGTCATGCCGGCGAGCGACGACACGGTGCAGCGACTGCTCGATCTTTATCGCCACGCCGACCCGAAACTTGCAAGCGTGCTTGAAGACAACGGAAAATTGTCGGCGATCGAGCGGGCCGGCGATATGGCGCAGAAGCCGGGTGGTGCCGGGCCGGGACAAGCGCGGGCTTATTTTTCCGAAGCCGCCGGCAATGCCGCGAAATTTCTGGCGCAACCGGACGGGCCGCGGGTGGGCGCGCTCGCGCTGGATGGCTGGGATACCCATGTCAACGAAGGCATCGCTCAGGGTCGGCTGTCGCAACTGCTCGGCGCGCTCGATGACGCACTCAACGCCGTGAAGAGCAATATGGGCGCAGCCTGGAAAGATACCGTGGTGGCGCTGGCCACCGAATTCGGCCGCACCGCCCATATCAACGGCACCGACGGCACCGATCACGGCACCGCGACGGTCGCGCTCCTGGTCGGCGGCGCTTTAAAGGGCGGTCGCGTCATCGCCGATTGGCCGGGGCTTAAGAGCGCCAATCTCTATGAGAGCCGCGATCTTAAGCCGACGACCGACTTGCGCGCCGTACTGAAGGGCGTACTGAAAGATCACCTGCGCGCCGACGATCGCGTATTGGCGCAAAATGTTTTCCCCGGCAGCGATGGCGTGAGGCCGATGGCAGGATTGCTCGGCTAGAAATCGAACTCGTAGCCCAAACCTCTCTAATAAAATTGCGATCGTCACGACGGCGCTTTGATAACCGCGACGATTTGCGCGGCGTGGGCGGAGCGTCATGCGATTGAAGCACTGTTGACGGCATTATTGCCACGCGATTAGCTCTGCAGCCGGACTTCTCTTAGCTGATGTTATGCAACTTTCTCATTTCGACAGACCACGGAAGTCAACATAGGTGTCACATGGGTACGATTAAAACCAAAGACGGCATCGAGATTTTTTACAAAGACTGGGGCAAAGGTCAGCCCATCGTATTCAGCCACGGCTGGCCGCTGTCGGCCGATGACTGGGACGCGCAACTGATGTTCTTTCTCAATCACGGCTATCGCGTCATTGCCCACGATCGCCGCGGCCACGGCCGCTCCACTCAAACCGCCGACGGCCATGACATGGATCACTACGCCGACGATCTCGCGGCTTTGACGGCGCATCTCGACTTAAAAAACGCCATTCACGTCGGTCATTCCACCGGCGGCGGCGAGGTCGTGCACTATCTGGGACGGCACGGGGAAAGCCGGGTGTCAAAGGCGGCCATTATAAGCGCGGTACCGCCGCTGATGGTAAAAACGCCGGCCAATCCCAATGGTCTTCCTAAGGCTGTGTTTGACGATTTGCAGGCGCAGCTTGCCGCCAATCGCTCGAAATTCTACCGCGACCTGCCGGAGGGGCCGTTTTATGGTTTCAACCGGCCGGGCGTGAAATCCTCCGAGGCGGCCATTGCGAACTGGTGGCGCCAGGGCATGATGGGCGGCGCCAAGGCGCATTACGACGGCATCGTCGCCTTCTCGCAGACCGATTTCACCGAAGACTTGAAGAAGATTACGGTACCGGTGCTGGTGATGCACAGCGAGGACGATCAGATCGTTCCATACGTGGCTGCCGGACCGTTATCGGCCAAGTTGCTGAAAAACGGCACGCTGAAGACCTATAAGGACTTCCCGCACGGCATGATCACAACACAGGCGGAAACGGTCAATGCCGATCTGCTGGCGTTCCTGAAAGCCTGATCCGAATCTTCGACGCAAAGCAAAAACGGGACGTCTGCTCGCAAGCAGGCGTCCCGATTTTATTCGCGGCTTCGCATTGGCTCGCCGCGTTACAGCCGAGCAAAAATCTCACATATTCAACACGCGCCCATAAGCATCGAGCACCGCTTCCTTCATCATTTCCGACAGCGTCGGATGCGGGAACACGGTGTGCATCAGCTCTTCTTCCGTGGTTTCGAGATTCATCGCCACCACGTAGCCCTGGATCAGTTCGGTCACTTCCGCGCCGACCATGTGGGCGCCGAGGAGCTGGCCGGTCTTCTTGTCGAAGATCACTTTGACCAGACCCTGGTCCTCGCCGAGCGCGATGGCTTTGCCGTTGCCGACGAACGGAAAGCGGCCGACGCGGACGTCAATTTTCTTCTCTTTGCAGGCCTGTTCCGTCAGGCCCACCGAGGCGATTTGCGGCGTGCAGTAAGTACAGCCGGGGATCATGCGCTTGTCGATCGGATGCGGGTGCAATCCCTTGATGGCCTCGACGCAGATGACGCCTTCGTGCTCCGCCTTGTGGGCCAGCAGCGGCGGGCCGGCGACATCGCCGATGGCATAAATTCCCGGCACGCTGGTTTTGCCGACGCCGTCGATCACGATGGCGCCGCGCTCGGTCTTCACGCCGAGCTTTTCCAGGCCGAGATTTTCGATATTGCCGACCACGCCGACCGCGGCAATAACGCGATCGACAGTCAGTTGCTGCGTGCCGCCTTTGCCGTCGTCGATGGTGGCAGTGACGCTGTCGGCCTGCTTATCGAGCTTAGTCACTTTGGCGCCGGTAAAAATCTTGATGCCCTGCTTCTCGAAACTCTTGCGGGCAAAGGCGGCGATCTCGGCATCCTCGACCGGCAGGACCTGCGGCAGCACTTCGACCACCGTCACCTCGGCGCCGAGCGTGCGATAGAACGAGGCGAATTCGATGCCGATGGCGCCGGAGCCGACCACCAGCAGCGACTTCGGCATTTTCTCCGGCACCATGGCCTCGAAATAAGTCCAGACCAGTTTCTTGTCCGGCTCCAGGCCGGGCAGCACGCGCGGCCGCGCGCCGGTCGCGATGATGATGTGCTTGGCCTGATAGGCCCCGGGGCCGAGCGCGCCCTTCGGCGCTTCGCTCTTGCTGGCCTTCACCGTGATCTTGCCGGGCGCGTCGATCGTGGCTTCGCCCCAGATCACTGCGATCTTGTTCTTCTTCATCAGGAAGCCGACGCCGTCATTGAGGCGCTTCGACACGCCGCGCGAGCGCTTCACCACGGCGGCGGGATCGTAGGTCACCTCGCCGGCCGAGAGCCCGTAATCCTTGGCGTGCTGCAGGTAGTGAAATATCTCCGCCGAGCGCAGCAGCGCCTTGGTCGGGATGCAGCCCCAGTTGAGACAGATGCCGCCGAGATAGTCGCGCTCGACAATGGCGGTCTTAAAGCCGAGCTGCGCGGCGCGGATGGCGGCGACATAGCCGCCCGGTCCCGAACCAATAACAACGATGTCGAAATCCGTATCAGCCATTCCGTTTCCTCACCGCCCCTATATTGCGGCACATTAGCCGTCATGCCGGCGCTTGTCGCGGGCATCCGCGACTTCGAATTCCAGTCATTTAAAGACGGGGATGGCCGGGACAAGTCCGGCCATGACGGGTCAGCTATTCGGGAATCGGGCCGAAAAACGCCATCCTCGCCGAGCCGTTCGAGGACGCCGGAGCGGATGTCGAAAAAGCAGCCGTAAAGCTTCAACTCGCCGGCCAGAACCGCCGCCTCGATCCATGGAAATGTCATGAGATTATCGAGCGAAAGCCGCACCGCTTCATGCTCGCAAAAATCATGACGCTTATCGGGCGCCGTCCGCATCGCCCGCCGCCGCGCCGGTTCGGCAATTTGGACCCATTGGCCGACAAAGTCCGATACCTCGTCAGGCGCGCCCTCGAGCAGCGCTTTGATGCCGCCGCACATGGCATGGCCGAGGATGACGATCGCCCGCACCTTGAGCGACCGTACCGCGAATTCGATCGCGGCACTGATGCCGTGCGGCTGGTCGTCCGGCCCGTAAGGCGGCACCAGATTGGCGACGTTGCGGATGACGAACAGTTCGCCGGGGGCGGCATTGAAGACCATCTGGGGGTCGGTGCGGCTGTCCGAGCAGGCGATCACCAGGGCACGGGGCTTTTGCCCGAGCCGGCTCAACTCCTCGAACCGGGCGCGTTCGTCCCGCCAGGTGCCGGCGCGGAAACGGTGATAGCCTTCGATCAGATCGTCCATAGCTTCGCCATTTATCGGTTCGCGCGGCTCCTTCGCACGCGATATGCTGCGAAGCAAGAAGGATGCCCCAAGGGGCCGCAATGAATACTCCGGAAACCGGAAAATAACGGGGAAGCCCATTGGCGGAGCTCAAAGTATTCAGCACCATTGGTGTGCGTAGCGCGGCCGAAGAGCTGTTCCGCCACTTTGAAGCAGCCGCCGGTCACCGGCTCGCTTTGACCTGGGCCTCGGCGGCGATGCTGATCAAGCGCATTGATGCGGGCGAGACCGCCGACGTCCTGATCCTCAACCGGGCCGGCATCGACGCGATGAAGGCACAAGGCAAGATCGCGCCGGGTTCGGACGTGACGCTGGCCAGTTCCGGTGTCGCGATCGCGGTCAGGGCCGGTGCTCCCAAGCCGGATATTTCGACGCTCGAAGCGCTAAGGCAGACACTGCTCGCGGCGAAATCCATCGCCTACAGCGAGCCCGCCGCGGGCGGCGCCAGCGGCGTTTATTTCGCCAAGCTCCTTGATCGCATGGGCATCGCGGAGGCGATGAAGCCGAAAACCAAATATCCGCCGCCGGGCGGGTTTTCCGGCGAGCTTCTTCTGACTGGCGAAGCCGAACTCGCCGTGCAGCAGAGACCGGAATTAATGCATGTTGCGGGCACGGAGATCGTTGGGATGCTGCCGGGCGATCTGAATCTGGTCACGGAATTCGCCGCGGGCATCATGCCGGACAGCGAACATCCCGATGCAGCGAAAGATCTGATCGAGATGTTGCGGACGCCGCAAGCGAAAACGGCGTTTCGCGCCAAGGGGCTCGATCCGAAAGAATAATGAGAAGAATTATGGAGTATTGATTCCTTAGTGTGCAATAAAATTTAGTATCGAATATGCAGTCAAGAGTGCCGCTGCGACACAACAAATATTCTTAAGCCAAAAAAATAATGTATTTAATTTGGAATACACCGTGGTTGTGTGGGCATTGAGTTGTGTTCTTGTGATATTCTCGGTGTTTTCAATCCAATTTATAAGCGACTCTGTATGCTTAAATCCACATACGTTCTGAACATAATCGGCTACCAACCCAATTGAACCGCAGACTGCTGCAGCAAAGATATATCGATGGTTTTGCTGGTAAAATGTATACGCGACCGTATCCTTTCCGGAACTAAGAGTTCGCGTAAAAGAAAGCCAGTGAGCCGGCCCAAATATATTTGCATAGCTCCGATATCTTCGTAGAAAAGGTCGGGATATTTTCGGCTTCTTTGTCATAGGCCGCCTGCAGGGACTTGCTGTCGAGTAGATCGGAATTGTCAGCCATCGGCTTTTGGTTTCTTGATAACGACCATCTCATAAAGATGCGATTGCCTAATCACGGGCTTTTGCTCGCGCTTTTTCCCAGACTTCGGTTTAGCGGCTTTCGAGGTCTTGGGCTGGGACGGCTTTGTTTGTCTGGATTGGTCATGGTAAAAATTCGCTTTCCCGGATATGCGAAGCTTCGACTGTGCGAAATCGTGCTTCCACAGAGCCGTCATCTCTTATGTTTCACGTGGGATTTTCTTATTACGGGCTTTTGACGCCCAAAGGCTAAAAACGGGAAACCGAAGCGAAGGCTTCGCGCAATCCACACGCGCGAATGATCCGACGGGCTTACGCCGGTAATCATCGTCAGATTTTCAATTGACGTCTTGAACGCGAGGATGAAAGCGGTCTCTCGCCAAGGGACTCGATCCGGCTTGAATTTAGAAGTTCGACGTCTGTTGGTTGGCGGCGTCGACCAATAGCCTAACCTTCTCATATATCTCATCGGGATCGCGCACATCGCGCACATTGATCCCGCTGGCGGATACGTTGCCAAATCCCAAAGCTACAAATGGATTGGAGCGCGGCGTGGAGCCGGTCGCCAATGTAGCGAGATAAATCGTACCGAGCCCGTAGATGCGTTGAAGGAGTCCCTTGCGCAGGGTCACTTCCTTCACGTTGCGGAAGTTGATGACCTTCTTATTGATGGAGAAGAAGCCCTCCTCGAACTCCAGCCGGTCGGCGAAGAAACGGTACTCGGTCCGGCTGTAATTGAGCTGCTTGCCGAAATAAGCAACGACGGGGACGCCAAGAAAAGCGAGCGCGCCGAAAATGATGAACGGCGTTTGCGAATCTCGCGGAATGGGCAAGAACGCATGGCTCATACCGCCCAAAAACCCGCCGGCCCAGAAGGTGAAAAACAGCTGGAGCGGCAATTGCATCAAAAAGGCGATCCAGCCGATAAATACGGGCCGAACTGAAAATGCCTGTTGGGTGGCCGCCATCACTGTTTTGCGTTTGCGCCAGCTACACCAGCATCATCACCGGATTTTCGATCAGCGCCTTGAACGCGCTGATCAGCACGGCGCCGAGCGCGCCGTCGATCGAGCGGTGATCGCACGACATCGTCACGCTCATGATGTGGGCGGCCTCGATCTTGCCGTTGCGCACCACCGCCCGCTCCTCGCCGGTGCCGACGGCGAGGATGGTCGACTGCGGCGGATTGATCACCGCGGTGAAGTCTTTGATTCCGTACATGCCGAGGTTCGACACCGAGGTGGTGCCGCCCTGATATTCCTGCGGCTTGAGTTTGCGGTCGCGCGCGCGCTTGGCGAAATCCTTCATCTCGTTCGAGATCATCGACAGCGATTTGGTCTCGGCGCTGCGGATGATCGGCGTGATCAGTCCGTTCGGCATTGCCACGGCGACGCCGACATCGGAATGCTTGTGCTTGAGCATGCCGGCTTCGGTCCAGCTCACATTGGCGTCCGGCACCCGCTGCAGCGCCAGTGCCAGCGCCTTGATGACGAAGTCGTTGACCGAAAGCTTGTAGGCGGGCTTGCCATCCTTGTCCTTCGGCGCGAGCGCATTGATCTCCTCGCGGGCATCCAGGAGCTTGCCGATGTCGCAATCGAGCGTGAGATAGAACACCGGAATGCTGGTCGCCGACGCCGTCAGCCGCTGCGCGATGGTGCGGCGCATGCCGTCATGCGGCACCACCTCGTAGCTGCCGTCTTCATAGAGCGCGCGGATTTGCTGATCGGTCATCGCCGGCGCGACGGCCGGCGCCGGACCGGAGGCGGCAACCGGTGCGGCCGCCGGCGCGCGCAAGCCGCCACCCGCCTGGGCGGTCGCCACATCGCGAGCGATGACGCGGCCATGCGGGCCGCTGCCTTGAACGCGGCCGAGATCGATGCCGGCTTCTTTTGCTAAACGCCTTGCCAGAGGGGACGAGAAGATGCGGCTTGAGGCATGACCGTTGGTCCGAACCCCCTCACCCCCGCCCTCTCCCCGTTGGGGAGAGGGAGCGCGCGGTGCTTGCGGCGACGGCGGAGCTTTAGCTTCTTTCGCCGGCGGTGCAGAGGTCGTTGCAGGCGTCGTTGCTGGCGTGGCGGCTTCGCGGGGCCGGGGATGAGGGGGCTCCCGCGCTCGGAGCAGCTCCCGTTCCGGCCCCGGATGCCGCAGCCTTGACGTCCTCGCCCTCCTGCGCCAGCACCGCGATGAGCTGATTGACCGGCACGTCGCTGGTGCCCTCCGGCACGACGATTTTCGCCATCACGCCGTCATCGACGGCCTCATACTCCATGGTCGCCTTGTCGGTCTCGATCTCGGCGATGACATCGCCGGTCTTGACCGCGTCGCCCTCTTTTTTGAGCCACTTGGCAAGGTTGCCCTTTTCCATCGTGGGCGACAGCGCGGGCATCAGGATGTTGACGGGCATGGCGCGGCTTCAGCGATAACAGACGGACTTCGCCGCCTCGACGACTTCGGCGACCGAGGGCAGCGCGAGTTTTTCGAGATTGGCGGCGTACGGCATCGGCACGTCCTTGCCGCAAACGCGCGCGACCGGCGCATCCAGGTAATCGAACGCCTCTTCCATCATGCGGGCGGCGATCTCGGCGCCGACGCCGGATTGCTTCCAGCCTTCCTCGACGGTGACGAGGCGGCCGGTTTTCTTCACCGACTCGACGATGGTGTCGCTGTCCATCGGCTTGAGCGTGCGCAAATCGATCACTTCGGCGTCGATATTGTCCTTGGCCAATTCTTCGGCGGCCTTGAGCGCGTAGCTCATGCCCATCGACCAGGCGACGATGGTCACATCCTTGCCGGGCCGAACGATGCGGGCGCGGCCGATCGGCAGCACGTAATCGTCGAGCTTCGGCACCGGCGAGGAATGGCCGTAGAGCAGTTCGTTTTCGAGAAAGACGATCGGGTTGGGATCGCGGATCGCCGCCTTCAACAAACCCTTGGCGTCGGCGGCGGTCGAGGGTGCGATCACTTTCAAGCCCGGAATGTGCGAATACCAGGAGGAATAATCCTGACTGTGCTGAGCCGCGACCCGCGACGCAGAGCCGTTCGGGCCGCGGAACACGATCGAGACTCGAACCTGGCCACCCGACATGTATTGGGTCTTCGCCGCCGAATTGATGATCTGGTCCATCGCCTGCATGGCGAAATTGAACGTCATGAATTCGACGATCGGCTTGAGACCGGCAAGCGCGGCGCCAATGCCGACGCCGGCAAATCCATGCTCGGTGATCGGGGTGTCGATGACGCGCTGGGCGCCGAATTCATCCAACAAGCCCTGCGTGACTTTGTAGGCGCCCTGATATTCCGCGACCTCCTCGCCCATGACGAAGACGTCCGGGTCGCGGCGCATTTCCTCGGCCATGGCGTCCCGCAATGCTTCGCGCATGGTCATGGTGACAAGCTCGGTGCCTGCCGGTACTTCGGGCTCCGGTTCCAAATGGGCCGGCGGCGGCGTTGCCGTGCCGGTCTTTGCTGGCGCCGGCGCCTCGGCCTCTTTCGCCGGCTCTTCCTTCGCGACGGGCGCCGCGGACGCAGCGGCTTTTTCCTCCCGCGCGGGTCCCGCAGCTCGGAGATTTGCCGTTCTTCAGGGCGGAAGCATCCTCGCCCTCGCCCAGGATCATGGCGATCGGCGTATTGACCGCGACATCGGCGGTGCCTTCCGGCACCAGGATTTTGCCGAGCGTGCCTTCGTCGACCGCTTCGACTTCCATGGTGGCTTTGTCGGTCTCGATCTCGGCGATGACGTCGCCGGAGCGCACCGTGTCGCCTTCCTTCTTGAGCCACTTGGCGAGATTGCCCTTCTCCATCGTGGGAGACAGGGCGGGCATCAATACCTCAGTCGGCATATTGGTTTACTCGGTGCTCAGAGGTCGCTTGCTGTCGCTTCTCGCCGCGCCGATGCGCTCAGCGATAGACGTCGGTGTAGAGTTCGGCGGCTTCGGGCTCGGGATCGTGGGTGGCGAACTCGGAAGCCTCATTGACCGTGGCGCGGACCGCGGCGTCGATCTTCTTCAACTCTTCTTCGCTGGCCCATTTCCGGTCCATCAGCCGCTTGCGCACCTGCTCGATCGGATCGTGCTCGGTGCGCATTTTGTCGACTTCTTCCTTGGTCCGGTATTTTGCCGGGTCGGACATCGAGTGACCGCGGTAACGGTAGGTCATCATTTCCAGGATGATCGGACCCTTGCCGGCGCGGCACCACGCGGTGGCTTCCTCGGCGGCGGCTTTCACAGCGCGCACGTCCATGCCGTCGACCTTGGAGCCCGGGATATTGAACGACACGCCGCGCTTGGAGAAATCGGTTTGCGCAGAGGAGCGCGTCACGGAGGTGCCCATGGCGTAGCGGTTGTTCTCGATCACGAACACGACCGGCAGCTTCCACAGCTCGGCCATGTTGAAGCTTTCATAGACCTGACCCTGGTTGGCGGCGCCGTCGCCGAAATAGGTCATGCAGACGTTGTCATTGCCACGGTATTTATTGGCAAAGGCCAGGCCGGTGCCGAGCGGCACCTGGGCGCCGACGATGCCGTGGCCGCCGTAGAAGTGCTTCTCCAGCGAAAACATATGCATGGAGCCGCCCTTGCCGTGGGAATAGCCGCCGCGACGGCCGGTGAGTTCCGCCATGACGCCCTTGGGATCCATCCCGCAGGCCAACATGTGGCCGTGATCGCGATAGCCGGTGATCATCTGATCGCCGTCCCGCATGGCGAGCTTCATGCCGACAACCACCGCCTCCTGGCCAATGTAAAGGTGACAAAAACCGCCGATCAGGCCCATGCCGTACATCTGGCCGGCCTTCTCCTCGAACCGACGGATCAAAAGCATCTGGCGCAGCGCCGCGAGCTCTTGGTCCTTGTCGAATTCGGGAGTGGCGGTCGCGTTGGCCGCCAGATCGGCGGTGGGAAGGAGCGCGCTGGGAGCCGTTTGCTTGGTTTGGGCGACGGCCATTCTTGTCCTCGAACACTGCGGCCTGGGAACATTACGGTCTTGGAGCGGCCAGGCGACCATTCTCCAATAGCCGAATTCACCCTATTGCGGAAGTCGGGGCGTTGCCGGCGGGAGTTACCGGAAAGCACGGTCGATCGGCAATCAAATTCTTGGTGCTAAACCCGATTTCGGCACGACCAGCGACGCCGTCAAGGCCCCGCGACGGGGACGACCGGACGGGGTTTGTCGGCGAACATCATGGTCAGTTCGTGGGGGTCGGCGTCATCGAGGAGGATGCGGGCCTGCTCGTCGAGCATGTCGGGATCGATGTCTTGCGACTTCAACAGCGCGATTCGGCGCTGCCACAGCGCGTGCTCGTGCTGCAGACGGTCGAGATCGGCCGTCAGCGCGGTGGTTTGCCGGTCGATGTCTTCCTTGGCCTTGAGCCCGCGGTCGCCGCTATAGGCGTTGACGCCGAAATAGCCGATCAGCAATGCCGCCAGCACGTAGAGTGCCAGCGCATTGAGAATCGTCCGAAGCCGCTTGCGGGTGACCATGCCGCCACAATGGGTGGCCGCGGCTTAAAGCTGAATTAATGAACGGATGCGGCCCCGTTGTTCTTGTCGTCCCCTCTACTAATCGATGTGCTGGACAGACCCGGCGATGGCGCGCAGATCGCCGGCGACGGTGGGGTATTTTTCCGCCAATTCGTCCAGCTTGCCGAGTTCGACGTCGGCCGGGATCACCCCGGGCCACTCGGTGCTTGCGCCCAGGAACCAGCGGCCTCGCCCGAGGAGACGCGCGGTGTGGAAAGTATTGCCCGGGATCAAGAGCTGCACCCGATGGCCGTTACGGATGTCCGGTCCGACGATGATTCGTTCGGGCGCCCCATCGGTGTGCAACAAGAACAGTTCGAGCGGATCGCCGAGATAATAGTGATAAAGCTGCGCGTTGCGGATGCGATGAAGCCGGACCGGCGCGCCCGGCGTCACCATGAAGTAGAGCGCCGAACCTAGTGGCCGCTTTTCCGCAAACGGCGCCGGCAATACGCCGGCGGCGATCGATTGCTTGCTTTCGTACGTCACCCGGACGAAGCCGCAGGTCGCGTTAGGCTCAAGCTGCAGCAATTTGCGAATCTCTTCAGCGGTCAAATCATTGGACGCTTGACCGGGACTAATGTCGGGCATCGGCAGGGTGACCTTTGGCGGGACTTGCGCATTCGCCGCAAGCGATGGCGTCAAAGCAGCGGAGCAAAGCAGCGCCGCTCCTTCAAGAACGCGGCGGCGGCCGATGCCACCCGATGAGTTCTTCTTCATTTTCGTTTTGCTTTTGCGCCGAGACCCGACGCTCAGGCGATACTGTCAGGGCAGCCACTCGCGCACCGCCCGGCCGACGAAATTGCCGAGTCGCTTGCCGCGGTTGCGGAAGAACCGCAGCATGCCGGCGTCGACGAAATAGGTCAGCAGGATGCTGTCGCGGGTCTTCACTTCGGGGCCGACCGCATCGGCCGAATGCCACGTATCGGTGCCGACGGCGAAGGCATAGCCGGTGTTCGGCGCGAACTGCATCTGCTTCTTCTTCGGCATCGAGCCGTCGGCGAGCTTTTCGTGGAAGATCGTCCCGATATGGGTATTGGAGCGGTCGCGCGGCAGATAGAGCTGCACCGTGATGCCCTTCCACCGCGTGTCGGTGTGCGGCGTGATCAGATAGCCGGGAATGTCGCGGGTCAGGATCGGGATCGGATACATGCCGGTCTTGCCGTAGTCGGCGCCGAAACGGCGTTCGAGCGCCGGCGCCAAACGCCGGATGAAGGCGTCACGCACCTGCGGCGAACACAACGCGCGGCCGACAATGTCCCATACCGCGCGCTGCTGCGGCGGCAGGTGCCGGATATATTCCGGAAACAAATCGATCTTCACCCGCGTATGGGTGCCGTCGGCAAGATCGTGGCCCTTGCTGCGGCCGTGCATCGGCCGGTAATCCGATGCTTCGGGCATGTTGGCGAGCATCAAATCATAGATGTCATCCGGGAAGACGCGGTCGAACACCAGATGCGTGAAAGGCGTGTCGAATGACAAGGCGGCGTCGACCGAAGTGGCGATGAAATCGCGCAAACGTTCGACTTCGAGCCGGCGGTTGCCCGGCTTCAATGCAATCGTCTGGTCCATGCGATATGTCCCTGACCGGAACCTGACCGGTTTGCGGCGATATAGCCTTGTTTGGCGCTACCGGACAAGCGCGCCAGACTAGAACCGATCAAAGAGACTTGAATACGGCGCGGCCGCCATAAAGCGCCTGCGGGCCGAGTTCCTCCTCGATCCGAAGCAGTTGATTGTACTTCGCGGTGCGATCGGAGCGCGCCAGCGAGCCGGTCTTGATCTGCCCGCAATTGGTGGCGACGGCGAGATCGGCGATGGTCGAATCTTCCGTCTCCCCGGAGCGGTGCGACATCACCGCGGTATAGCCGGCTTTGTGCGCCATCTCGACCGCGGCCAACGTTTCGGTCAGCGTACCGATCTGGTTGACCTTGATAAGGATCGAATTGGCGTAGTGCCCGGCGATGCCGTCGGCGAGGCGCTTCACATTGGTCACGAACAGGTCGTCGCCGACCAGCTGGCATTTGTCGCCGATTGCCTTGGTTACAAGCTTCCAGCCCTCGATGTCGTCCTCCGCCATGCCGTCTTCGATCGAGACGATCGGATAACGGCTGACCAGTTCGGCGAGATATTCGGCCTGTTGCTCGCGCGAGCGCTTCTTATTGCCCTCGCCTTCATAGACGTAATGGTCGTCCTTGAAGAACTCGGTCGACGCCGGATCGAGCGCCAGCGCCACATCCTTGCCGGGTTTGTAGCCGGCTTTCTCGATCGCCTTCACGACGAAATCGAGCGCTTCCTCAGCCGACTTGAGGTTCGGCGCGAAGCCGCCTTCGTCGCCGACATTGGTATTGTGGCCGGCATCCTTCAGCGCGCCCCGCAATGTGTGGAAGATTTCGGAGCCGGCGCGCAGCGCCTCGGCAAAGCTCGGCAGACCCAGCGGCACGATCATGAATTCCTGAAAATCGATCGGATTGTCGGCATGCGCGCCGCCGTTGACGATGTTCATCATCGGCACCGGCAAAAGCCGCGCCGAGGTACCGCCGACATAGCGGTAGAGCGGCAGATTATTGGCGATCGCCGCCGCCTTCGCCACCGCAAGCGAGACGCCGAGAATGGCGTTGGCGCCAAGCCGGGCTTTGTTCGGTGTGCCGTCGAGCGCGATCATGGTCTCGTCGATCTTGACCTGCCCTTCGGCTTCCATGCCGCCGACGGCGTCGAAGATCTCGCCGTTGACGGCTTCGACAGCCTTCCTCACGCCTTTCCCCAGATAGCGTTTCTTATCGCCGTCGCGCAGTTCGACCGCCTCATGCGCGCCGGTCGAGGCCCCTGACGGAACCCCGGCTCGGCCGAGCGAGCCGTCTTCGAGGACGACATCGACCTCGACTGTCGGATTGCCGCGACTGTCCAGAATTTCCCGGCCGATAATGTCGACGATGGCGGTCATGAAGGCTCCCGGCGTGACGATGCCGGGCTTCTACAGGATCGGGGCGGCCGTTGTCACCACGCACCATGCATGGCAGGCGGGACGGTTCAATATCTTACTGAAACGCCACCTCAATTCGGCGGTCCAGCTTTCTTAGGACGGTGCATTGGCGTGAAATGTCGTCTGAGCTGATCAGCAACTTAAACCTCTCGGGAATGCCCGCCGTGCTGACAACGTCGAGGTCTGCGCCGCCGTCGGAAAGCGCGCGCACAGTGCAGTCGATGGTCGAGCGGCCCGAATTGAAGCCGATCTTACCGGCTTTAAGGACTCGGCGCATGATTCCGCCAAGTCCGATATTTCCAGGGTTTTCCCACGCGACACAGCAATTGCGACCGGCGTTTTTGGCCGCATAAAGTGCCGAGTCGGCGCGCCGCAGTAATTCGTCGAGATCGATAGGCGTACGTTCGATACCGGCAATGCCCAGGCTCGCGGTGAAGCCGAACGGTCCCGAATTTGAGGTCAGGCGAAGTTTTCCGATCGCGTCGCGAATTCCCTCGGCGACTTTCATAGCCGCCGTGGTGGACGTATGGGGTAATAGAATCGCAAACTCTTCACCGCCGAGTCGTCCCAGAAAATCCGAGTTTCGCAGCCGTTGATGGCACAGTTCGACGGTCTGCGTGAGTGCAAGGTCGCCGGCGGCGTGTCCATGCCTATCGTTAATTGCTTTGAAGTGATCGAGGTCGAAGGCGATGCAACTGAGCGGGTGACCGTGTCTTATGGCGAGTGAAACGGCACGCCCCGCGTCGCGCCGAAAGCCATGGCGTGAGAGTGCACCGGTCATGGCATCGATCGTCACCAGCCGCTGCGCTTCAATCTCGCTCGTTACGATTTCGGCAAGATCGCGCAGCATTTCAATTTCTCGGGCGCCAAACTGCCTTGGCTCCGTGTCGATAATGCACAGTGCACCAAGCCCGAAGCCGTCCGGCGTACGCAAAGGCGCGCCGGCGTAAAAGCGAATGTGTGGTTGCCCAAGGACAAGCCCGTTGTGCTGGAAGCGATGGTCCGTGATTGCGTCCGGGACGACCAGAGGGTCGGCCTGCCGCATCGCGATGTTGCAAAATGATAGGCTTTTGCAGGTCTCCTGCGGCAGTGACCCCTGGCGCGACTTGAACCACTGGCGATGGCCGTCTATCAGGCTCACTGTCGACATTGGAACTTCAAAAATATTCCGCGCCAGTCGCGTAATGCGATCGAACGATTTTTCTGCCGGCGTATCGAGAATATCGTACTGGTCGAGCGCCGCGAGGCGTTGTTGTTCCAGAATATCGTCGTCAATTTGCTTCATGATCTGCTTTCCAGCATCCAGCAGTAAGCCGAGATGCTTTCAAAAGCGTTTCATGGGCAATGCCCCTATATGTATGATTAATAAGGGAAATATCTCTCTTTGATGGAACTTTTGGCGGGTTGCCGCGGCTTCTTTTCCGCCCTGGGGGCTCTATTTCAGTGAGGCATGACGCGCTGGCAAATTGTAAAAATTCTGATGCGAACGCACCAAAGAACGAATCGTGTCGTATGCACCGCCCTCGTGGTAAGCGCTGCCGCCTAGGATGAAGAGATGACCAAAAAGCCGCTCCAACTCGGCCGCCCCGCGGCCATTCCCGCCTCCCCCGATCAGGCGGTGCTCGACCGTGTGCCCAATCCGCATCCGGGCAGCGACTACGTCGCGCGCTTTACGTTCCCGGAATTCACGGTGATGTGCCCGGTTACCGGCCAGCCGGATTTTGCCACGCTGGTGATCGACTACGTGCCGAAGAAGTTTCTGGTCGAGTCGAAGTCGCTGAAGCTTTATCTCAACAGCTACCGCAATCACGGCGACTTCCATGAAGCCTGCACGGTCGGCATCGGCAAGAAGCTCGTCTCGGTGCTGAAGCCGAAATGGCTGCGCATCGGCGGCTATTTCCATCCGCGCGGCGGCATGCCGATCGACGTGTTCTATCAAGTGGGAAAACTGCCGGCGGGCGTCTGGGCGCCCGATCAGGGCGTCGCCACCTATCGCGCGCGCGGATAGCCGTTGAGCGTGGCGATCAGCGCGCCCGTTTCGATGCCCGGATCGGCAGCCCGCATGATCCCGCCCATTACCGCCACGCCGGCGCAGCCGGCCGCGACGACCTCGCCGACCCGCGACGCGTTGATGCCGCCGATGGCGAGGACCGGCACGGGCGAGGAACGAGCGATTTCGGCCAGCCCCTTGCGGCCGATTTCCGGCCCGTAACCAGGTTTGCTTGGTGTTTCGAAGGCGGGCCCCGCGAGCGCGTAATCGCTGGTGTTCGGGTCGATGGCTTCTGCCTCGGTGACGGTGTGGATCGAGACGCCGATGAGTTTTCCACGACCCAATAGCGCGCGCGCCGCAACGGCGTCGCTGCCGGACGGCAGATGGACGCCATCGGCACCGGCCAGTTTTGCCAGCGCCGCCTCGCCGTGCAGGATCAGCCGCGCGCCGTGTTTATGAGCTAGAGGCAGGAGACCGCGAAACAGCGGGACTTGCTCGTCCTCGGGGAGGTCCTTTTCGCGCAGACTCACCCAGCGGCACCCGGCGGCAACCGCGGCGGCGACGATCGCTGCCAGCGGGCGGCGTGCCTGATGGCGGTCGGTCACCAAGAGGAGTGGCGGATCGGGAAGCTGCATGGCGCCGGGCTCCTTGTCCGCCCGCAACGATTATGGGACGGTCGATCGCTGGAATAAACCTGACCTTGGAATAGATTTGGAGTTGGTTCCATGCGTTCGCGATCAATCGTGGCCACCGTGCTGGCCGGCGCGCTCAGCGTCGCGTGTTTATCGCCCGCGCTGGCGGCGAAGCATGAGAAGACGAAGGCGTCCGGCGCCTGCGGCCAGCCGACCAACCGCTGCATTTCCGATTGCGATGCGCTGAACTGGTGCACGATGAATATCTGCACCAATGGAATATCGACGCCGGTCCCGGTCTGGCGCTGCTTCGAGCCGAGTGGCCTCTGCCTCGCCCCGCACTGCTAAATCCTCAGCGATTGACCGGCGCGTAGCTTGTGACGGTGCTCGGCGTTGCCATCGGGACCAGATGGCGCGGAATAACGATACGCTGGCCGTCGGTGAGCGGCGTGCGATCCGATATGGAATTGATCTGCGTGAGCGACCACAGCGGCACGCGGTAGCTTGCGGCGATCGATTTGAGCGTATCGCCGGCATGCGCCGCGATCGGCGTACCGGAATCCCACAATTCGATCGCCGCTTCGGCGGGAACCTCGAGACGAAGCGGCACCGCCTCGCCTTCGGCGGTGGCCGGCGTCGCTGCAAGCTCTTTGACCTTCGCAACCAGTTGCTCCTGGATGCGGTCGGCCTTCTCGATATTGATATGGATGAGTTCGTTGTGGTCCTTCAGATTGAAGCTCGCGTAATGGCCGTGGAAGCGCTGGCCCTGCACCACGTTGCCGCCGCCCATGAAATTGGAGGATTGAAAGATATTGATGTAGCGCTCGACATTGGGCGGCACGTCGTCGGCGATGCGGCTCGGATCATAGGTGATCAGCAGGCTCACCGGGATATTTTCGGCATTCAGCGTTTCGGCGAAGGCAAGCGCCGAGTCGCCGCCCATCGAATGACCAATCAGAATGATCGGCTGCGGATCGCGGCGATAGTCGCGGATCGCCTGCGCGACGACCGGCCGCCACATCAGATAGGTGTCCACGCTGGAAGGGATACCGGTATGTTTGATGCGCTCGGCGAGCTTGTCCATGCCGCGCGAATAGATCAGGCCGGCGATGCCGCGGAACAGATAAGCGCGGCCCTGGGGTTCGGCGATCTTGTCGGCGGCGACCGGCGGCTGTTCGGCCAGCACCGGCGTCAGTTTCGGAATTGTTGTCGTGGCGCCCGCATCTGCCAGCAAGACTGGCTTTGGCTGCGGCGTCGGCTTGGCATCAGCCGCCTTGGTGTCGGAGGCGCGAGCAAACAGCGACGCCATCGCGGCCGAATCCGTCCGATCCTTGGCCGCGGGCGGCGGTGCCGCTGCGGCACTGGACGTGTCAGCGTCGTCAGCCGTCGAACTCTGGCTCGCGTTTTTGAGCCAAGCTGGCGGTTTGCCCGACGATGTGAAGGAGGAAGTAGAGTCGGGATCGAACATCGTGTAGGCGCCGCATCCGGCGAGGTTCGCCGCCAGCAGCAGGATCCCGATATGGCGCAGGTCCACCCGTCTCACTCAGTAAACCCCATTAAAATCGCCATTTACCGGCGATTAAGCGTATGCCGTGCCGATGCGCTATACCCGAGTGAATCGGGTCATGCTTGAAAAGACCCGGAATTCCTTAATTTGAGGCGAATATCCTTAACGTCCTGCGAATGGGTAATTCCGCCTGTAGCGTCCGGAGCGGGTAAATCCGCGCCAATAGGCCGCCATTTTCGTGGCGCAATTGCGTCGCGGTCCTTGCCGGGTGTCGTGGTGCATCCCCATTTGCGCTCGATCGGCCGATAAGCCGTTCACTTTTCACTCTTTGTGCTAAGAACCGCCCGTAATGAACACACCTGCCCGTATTTCTTTCGTTTCGCTTGGCTGCCCCAAGGCGCTGGTCGATTCCGAGCGTATCATCACCCGGCTTCGCGCCGAGGGCTATGAACTGGCGCGCGAGCACGCCGGCGCCGACCTCGCCATCGTCAATACCTGTGGCTTCCTCGACAGTGCGAAAGCGGAATCCCTTGCCGCGATCGGCGCGGCGATGGCCGAAAACGGCAAAGTCATCGTCACGGGATGCATGGGGGCCGAGCCGGAGCAAATCACCATGGCTCATCCCGGTGTGTTCGCGGTCACCGGGCCACAGCAATACGAAAGCGTGCTCGACGCGGTGCATCGTGCCGCGGCGCCGCTGCACGATCCCTACACCGACCTGATTCCGCCGGAAGGCATCAAGCTGACGCCACGGCATTACGCTTATTTAAAGATTTCAGAGGGCTGCAATAATCGCTGCACCTTCTGCATCATTCCTAAATTGCGCGGCGATCTGGTATCGCGGCCGGCCGGCGACGTGCTGCGTGAAGCCGAAAAGCTGGTCGCTGCCGGCGTCAAGGAGCTGCTGGTCATCTCTCAGGACACCTCGGCCTATGGCGTCGATCTCAAATACGCGGCCAGCGATTGGAAAGGCCGCGAGGTGCGGGCGAAGTTTCTCGACCTCGCGCGCGAGCTGGGCGAGTTCGGCGTCTGGGTGCGGCTGCATTACGTCTACCCCTACCCGCATGTCGATGGCGTGATCGATCTCATGGCGGACGGCAAAGTGCTGCCCTATCTCGACGTGCCGTTCCAGCATGCCAGCCCGAGTGTATTGAAACGCATGCGGCGGCCGGCGGCGCAGGAAGAGACTTTGCGACGCATCGCGGCGTGGCGGGATACCTGTCCGAGCCTCACCATCCGCTCGACCTTCATCGTCGGGTTCCCCGGCGAAACCGATGCGGAATTTGCCGAGCTTCTGGACTGGCTGAGTGAGGCGCAACTCGATCGCGTCGGCTGTTTTCGTTACGAGCCGGTCGACGGTGCGACGGCAAACACAGTCGGCGCGCTCGTGCCCGACGACGTCAGGGAAGAACGCTGGCATCGCCTGATGCAGCATCAGCAGGCGATTTCGCAAAAGCGGCTGAAACGCAAAGTCGGCAATCGTGAGCGGATCATCATCGACGAAGTGGATGCCAAATCGGGAATTGCCAAGGGCCGCAGCAAAGGCGACGCGCCGCAGATCGACGGCACCGTGTTCGTCGCAAGCCGCCGTCCGCTCCGCGTCGGCGAGATCGCGACTGTGAAGATCGAGCGCGCCGATGCCTACGACCTGCACGGCACGGCGGTGGGCTATTGAGGCGGCCCGTCCGGCTTAAGCGTGCCTGTTCCAGGCACCGAGAACCCGCCGCACCGCTCCGGTGAGCATTGCGAGTTCGTCCTGGGTAATGGTGAATGCCGGCGTCAGATAGACGACGGAACCGAACGGCCGGACGAAAACACCTTCGGCAATAAAGCGTTGCCGTAAGGCGTTGAGGTTTTCGATGCGGTCGAATTCGACCACGCCGATGGCGCCTTTCACCCGCACGTCCCGAACACCCGGAAGCGTGCGGCAGGGCTGGAGACCGTCGTCGAGCGTGGCCGCGATCCTCGCCACCTGATCCAGCCGCGGTTCGCGCTCGAAAAGATCGAGCGAGGCATTGGCGGCGGCGCAGGCGAGCGGGTTGGCCATGAAGGTCGGGCCGTGCATCAGCGCCATTGCCGGATCGTCCGACCAGAAGGCGTCGAAGACCTTTCGGTTGGCGATGGTGGCCGCGAGCGGCAGCGTTCCGCCGGTCAGCGCCTTCGACAGCGTGATGATGTCCGGCGCGACATCGGCTTCCTGAAAGGCGAACATCGCGCCGGTGCGGCCGAAGCCGGTGAAGATTTCATCGAAGATCAGCAACAACTCGTAACGGTCAGCCAGCGCGCGCAGAGTCTTGAGCACACTCGCGTCGTGAAAGCGCATGCCGCCGGCGCCCTGCACCAGCGGCTCGACAATGATCGCCGCCGATCTCATGCGCCCGCGCGGCCAGGACAGTTTCAAGCGCAGCGCTGCTTGCGTCGTCGATCGGCAGATCGAGCACGATCTGCTCCGGCAGCAATCCGCGAAAAGCCGCATGCATGCTGCCCTCCGGATCGCACACCGCCATCGCGCCCGTGGTGTCGCCGTGATAGCCGCCGGTGAAAGCGACGATGCGGCGGCGGCCGAGGCTGCCGCGGTTGAGCCAATACTGCACCGCCATCTTCATCGCGACTTCGACCGCGACCGAACCGGAATCGCTGAAGAACACGCGGTCGAGATCGCCCGGGCAGCAGGCGGCCAGCCGCCGGGCCAGAGTGAGCGCCGGCTCGTGCACCAGGCCGCCGAACATCACATGCGGCATTTGCGCCAGCTGACGCTCGACGGCGGCGCGGATATGCGGATGGTTATAGCCGTGGCAGGCCGTCCACCACGAGGCGATGCCGTCGATCAGTTCGCGCCCGTCGGCAAGGCTTGATGCGGCTGCCCTGGGTGCGCGGTGACCGGCAGCGGCGGGTCTGCGGTCTTCATCTGCGCATAAGGCAGCCAGATGTGGTCGATGCCGGCCGCGTACCAATCCGACGCCGCCTCGGCTACTTCGTTGTTTTTGCTGGTATTGCCCGACATTCGGCGCTTTCATGGAGGTTAAGAGGCGGCATTGTGCCTCCGGGCCGGCCCAGGTCACATTGGATTGCAAGGTCACCGTTGTTCAAGAGTAAGCAAGGTAGCGATGCGTTCGCTTGACGAATTTGCCGGCGAAAAACTCGGCGAGCTGGACCGAGCGCGGCTTCGCCGCGTGCCTTCGGTCACCGCGCGAAGCGGTATTTGGGCGGAGCGCGACGGCCGCCGGCTGTTGTCGTTTTCCTGCAACGATTATCTCAATCTCAGCCAGCATCCGGAAATCATCGCCGCCGCGGTCGAGGCGACGAAGCGTTACGGCATCGGCGCCGGCGCTTCGCGGCTGGTGACCGGCAATCATCCGCTCTATGCGCGAACTGGAAGGCCGGCTGGCGCGGCTGAAAGGCACCGAGGCGGCCTGTGTTTTCGGCTCCGGCTATCTCGCCAATACCGGGATCATCCCGGCCTTGGTCGGGCCCGGCGATCTGATCGTTGCCGATGAATTGTCGCATGCCTGCATCCATGCCGGCGCCAAACTGTCCGGCGCCGCGGTTTATCTCTATCGCCACGCCGACGCCGATCACGCCGCGGCGCTGCTGGCTGCGCATCGAGCCGCCACGAAGCGCGCTTTGATCGCGACCGACGGCGTGTTCTCCATGGATGGCGATCTGGCGCCGCTCGGCGCGCTGGCGCAACTCGCACAGCGCTTCGATGCCTGGCTTTTGTCGGACGATGCGCATGGGCATCGGCGTTCTCGGCGGCGGCCGCGGCTCGACCTTCGCCAATGGCCCCAGCGACGTGCCGCTGCAAATGGGTACGCTGTCGAAGGCTATCGGCGCCTATGGCGGCTATCTGTGCGCTTCGCACGCCGTGATCGATCTGATGCGCACCCGCGCCCGCACCTTCATCTATTCGACCGGCCTGCCGCCGCCGGTTATCGCCGCCGCCATCGCCGCGCTCGATCTGATCGCGCGCGAGCCGGCCTACGCCGCCGAACCGTTACGCAAAGCGCGGCTGTTCACGCGCGCGCTCAATCTGCCCGAGGCGCAGAGCGCCATCGTGCCGGTCGATCGTCGGCGAGAACGGACGCGGCGCTCGCGGCATCCGAATTGCTGCGCGACGAAGGCTTTCTGGTGGTCGCGATCCGGCCGCCGACTGTGCCGGCCGGTACCGCGCGGCTGCGTTTCGCCTTCACCGCGCAACATCCCGATGCCGAGATTGAACGGCTCGCCGATGTGGTGCGCAGGCTCGGGCCGATCAATGTGGATCGCAATGTTGCAGAGGCGTTGAGCGCGGTGACCGCGATCTTCATCACCGCCACCGGCACCGATGTCGGCAAGACCTACGTCGCGGCTTCGCTGATCCGGCATCTGCGCCAGATGGGCCGGCCGGTCGACGCGATCAAGCCGGTGGTCAGCGGGTTCGATCCGGCGAACAGGCGCTGGACAGCGATCCCGGCGTGCTGCTTCACGCGCTCGGCCTGCCGGTAACGCCGCAAGAGATCGACCGGATTTCGCCGTGGCGGTTTCGCGACGCCGCTGTCGCCCGATATCGCCGCCGAGCGCGAAGGCCGCAGCATCGATGTCGACACGGTAATCGAGTTTTTGCCGCACCATGATCGACCAGCGCCGCGGCATTCTTCTGATCGAAGGCATCGGCGGCATCATGGTGCCGCTCGACGCCGAGCGCACCGTCCTCGACGTGATGATGGCGCTGCAAGTGCCGCTGATCCTGGTCGCCGGCAGCTATCTCGGCACCATCAGCCATACGCTCACCGCGCTCGATGCGCTGTACCGCCGCGGGCTCACGGTGATGGCGACCATCGTCAGCGAAACGCCGGGATCGTCCGTATCGCTCGACGACACGGTGGCGGCGATATCGCGCTTTGCCGCGCCGGTGATCGGCCTGCCGCGTAATCCGCACCGGCCGGGCTCGCGCAAGACGGCGACCGCGCTCGACCGCATCTTCGGCGGGTAGCAGCACGTCTCTATTTGGTGACCAATGCACCTGCGATCAGCGTTTCCAGCGTGCCTTCCAGATTGAACAGCGCGTGCAGAACGAAGGTCAGCACATGTCGAGCCGCTCTTCCAGCGCATCCAGCCCAAGAACAGGCCGATGAAGAAGATCTGCAACACGCCGATCCAATCGTATTGGATATGGAGCGCGGCCCACAGCACCGAGATCACGAAAATCGCCGGCCACGCCATACGATCCGAACGCGCCCAGCCGCGAAACAGAAAGCCGCGGAACATCACCTCCTCGCCCGCGGGCGCAACAATGATGGCGGCGAGCGACATGGCCGGCAGCCAGCCTTCCGCGGCTGCGGTGGTGTAGGACTGCAGTTGAAACGGCGTCACCAGCGCGTGGCCGGTCAAGTAAAGCAGTGCATCGCAGAGTGCGATGAAGCCGACCAGGCCGCCAAGCCCGATCCATACATAACGCCGCTCCGGCCAAGTGAAGCGCCAAATAGTCCACGGGATTGGCGCGCGCGAGCCACACGGCGGCGGCGAGGACCGCGATCGTGACCGGATTGGAAATCACGATGAAGAGTGTGACCAGAACGCCGTCGTATGGCGTATCCAGGAACGAATTCCACGCTCCCGCGCGGAACCATAGCAGCAGCCCGAAACCGATGAATTGGCCGGCGAAGAAGGCGAGAACGGCCCAGCCCAGCGTCGCCCAATAGCCCCAGGCTTTGGTTTCGCTCATTTAGCTTCGCGATCTCCAACAGCGCCACCCGGCGGCGGCGGACCCGCGCGCCCAGAATCCCGAGGTCGCTTAAGACTAATCTGCGGTGCCGGAACTGCGCAGACTGTAAGCACGGATCGCCGGATGCGCGCCGTCTTGCGACGGCTTTCCCGAATGAACGTAGCTTACGGAATCAGGATGGACGAGCCGGTGGTGTTGCGGCCTTCCAGATCGCGATGCGCCTTTTGCGCGTCGCTTGCAGCGGATATTTCTGGTTGATCGGGATCTTTACCGCGCCGCTGCCGACGACATCGAACAGGTCGTTGGCGATGGCAGACGAGATCCTCGCGCTTGGCGGCATAGGTATTGAGCGTCGGCCGGGTCGCGAACAGCGACCCTTTCTGTCTGCAGGATGTTGATGTTGAAAGCATCGATCTGGCCCGAGGCGCTGCCGAAGCTCGACGAACATGCCGAGCGGACGGATGCAATCGAGCGACGCCGGAAACGTGGTTTTGCCGATGCCGTCATAGACCACGTCGCATAGTTTGCCGCCGGTGATTTCCTTCACCCGCGCGACGAAGTCTTCGTCGCGGTAGAGGATGGTGTGGTGACAGCCATTGGCCTTGGCGAGTTCGGCCTTCTCTTTCGATCCGACCGTACCGATGACATTGGCGCCGAGATGCGCTGGCCCATTGGCACAGGATCAATCCGACGCCGCCGGCCGCGGCGTGCATCAGGACGTTCATGCCTTTCTCGACCTTGAAGGTGCGGCGAACCAGATATTCCGCCGTCATGCCCTTGAGCATCATGGCGGCGGCCTGCTCGTAGCTGATATTCGCCGGCAGTTTCACCGCGCGGTCGGCCGCCACCAGGCGTTCCGCCGCGTAGCAGCCGAGCGCCACGACATAAGCGACACGGTCGCCGACCTTGAGATCGGTGACGCCGGGTCCGACAGCGACCACTTCGCCGGCCGCCTCATTGCCGGCGACGAACGGCAGGCCGACCGGGGACGGATACATGCCCATGCGGAAATAGGTGTCGATGAAATTGACGCCGCAGGCGTGCTGCTTGACCCGGACCTGGCCCTGGCCCGGCGCGCCGACTTCGATCTCTTCGTAGGTTAAAACCTCCGGGCCGCCGACCTTATGCACGCGTACTGCAGCAACCATTTTCGTCTCCTTGGGATAAATTCGAATTTTTTGTGAAAAGCCGCGCGATCATAGGCAGCCCTTGGTCGAACACAAGATAGCTCGATCAGCGTCCGCCCGAGACATTGAGCACGGCGCCGGTGATGTAGGAAGCTGCCTCCGAAAGAAGAAACAGCACGGACTTCCGCGATTTCGTCCGGCTCGCCGGGGCGCCCCATCGGCAGTTGCGGCGCGATCCGCGCCAGCCGTCCGGGCTCGTGGATTTCGGTATCGGTAGGACCTGGCCGCACCGCGTTAACGCGGACGCCTTCTTTCGCCACTTCGCGCGCCAAGCCGTTGGTGAGTGCGTCGACCCCGCCTTTGGCGGCAGCATAGAACACGTATTCGCCGGCGCCGCCGGTCACGGCGGCGATCGAGGACAACAACACGATCGAGCCGCCTTTGCCGCCGTGCGCCGTCGACATCCGCCGCACCGCTTCACGCGCGCAGATCAAAGCGCCGAACAGATTGATGTCGATGACGTCGCGGATGGTTGCGGCGCTGGCGACATCGAGCCGCGAATTCTTGCCGGCAATGCCGGAGGAATGCACGAAGTGGGTAATGGGACCGAGCGCGCGGGCCGCTGTGTCGAAGACGCGCAGAACGTCATCTTCTTTCGCCATGTCGCCCTGCAGCGTGACGGCTTTGCCGCCGGCCTTGATTACGGCGTCGGCCGTTTTGGCGGCGGCTTCCGCGTTGCTGACGTAATTGATGGCGACGTCGTAGCCGCGTCCGGCGGCAAGCCGTGCGGTTGAAGCGCCGATGCCGCGGCTGCCGCCGGCGATGAGAAGAACGGGTCTCGGCATGAGTTGGCTCCTGGCGGGGTAATTACGGCGGCGGGGCTATGGCGGGCGCGCGATCATAGAGAGCCGCAAATAGGCCGCAAGCGGGCCTCAGGGGTGATGACGGCGCAAGAAACCGATGGCAACGAAATAGACCGCCAAAAGACATAACGCCGCCTCTGTCCAAAAGCCGGGATCGAGATTTTGCACCACGGCAAAGATCGCCAGCAGCGCCCAGAGGACCATCGCCGCTGTGGTCAATACACGCAAATGCGCGATGCGGATGGGATGCATGACGTGAAACGGCACGAAGGTCAGCACCGCGAGCACCGCGATCGCCAAGGCACCGAGCCAGGGCGCGGGTTTGAACAGAAACAGGTAAAATGCTGCGACGTTCCATATCGCCGGGAAGCCGCGAAAATAGTAATCGGACGTCTTCATCTGCCGGTCGGCGAAATAAAGCGCGCCGGTGACGACGATCACGATGCCGAGCGGAATCGCAGCGAGCTTGGGCAACAGCCCGCTCGCTGCGATCGCATAGGCGGGTACGAAAACATAGTTGAGAATATCGACGACCAGATCGAGGACGTCGCCCGACCAGCGCGGCAGCACCTCGGCAATGCGGAGGTGCCGGGCAAAGGTGCCGTCGATCCCGTCGATGAACAGCGCCACACCGAGCCAGGCGAACATTTGCGGCCAGCCGGCGTTTACGGCCGAGATCAAGGCCATGAGCGCGCAACCCGCGCCGCTCGCGGTAAACACATGAACCGCGAACGCAGCAAGCGTTACCTGAGGCGCACTCCGTGCTTCCGGCTTGGTTGGCGGCTCGGCGGGTGTCATAATCTGAACTTACACCTCAAATTGAAGATCGTGCGCAAGGCCTCTGTGGTTGCTAATGTTTCGAAGCCGGTTCAAGGGAGCGGGCTTTGCGGATCGCAGCGGCAGGCAGGAAACGGCAAGAAGCCAAATGAACGGTACATTCACGGCCGAGGTAGCAGTCATCGGGGGCGGACCGGCGGGCCTGGTCGCCGCGCTTGCGCTCACCGCGGCCGGCGTGAAGACCCTGCTGATCGCGCCAAAGGCTGTGCCGGACAACCGTACTACCGCCCTCCTCGCCGGCTCGGTTACGGCGCTGGAAACGCTCGGTGTTTGGCAGGCCTGCCGAGCCCAGGCCGCGCCGCTTGAGAAAATCCGCTTGGTGGACGATACGCGCCGGCTCTTCCGCGCGCCCGAAGTTGCGTTCGCGGCGTCGGAGATCGGGCTCGATGCCTTCGGCTACAACATAGAGAATCGCCACTTGGTCGCGGCGCTCGAATCCCGCGCCGCCGTCGTCAGTCTGCAAAGAATTATCGCACCGGCGCTGGCGGTGACGAACGACGCCGGCGGGGTTACCATCGACCATGCCGGCGGCACGATACGAGTTCAACTCGCGGTCGGCGCCGATGGGGCCCGCTCTTTGTGCCGGGCCGCCGCAGGGATTGGCACGCGGCGGCGAACTTATCCGCAAGCGGCGCTGACGCTTAATCTCACCCATCAGCGGCCCCATCAGAACGTCTCGACCGAATTCCACACCGAAAGCGGCCCGTTCACCCTGGTGCCGCTACCTGGACTCCGCTCGAGCTTGGTCTGTGTGCTCGATCCGGCCTTAGCGTTACAACTTAAGGATGAAGAAGATATCCGGCTTTCCGCGGAGATCGAACGGCGGTCGCATTCGCTTCTCGGCAAGATAACAGTCAAGTCGAGCCGCGGCGTCATTCCACTTGCGATTGAAACCGCGGAGGCATTCGGACGCGGACGTATCGCATTGGTGGGAGAAGCGGCCCATGTCGTGCCGCCGATCGGCGCACAGGGGCTTAATCTCGGGCTGCGTGATGCCGCCGCGATCGCCGAGATCGTCGCCGATGCGTGGCGGCAAAAACGCGACCTCGGTGCGCCGGAGATTGTTGAACGGTATGACAGGGAGCGCCGCGCCGATATCGCGACCCGGAGTATCGCCGTCGATTTATTGAACCGAAACTTGCTGACCGATTTCCTCCCGGCCCATGGCGCGCGCGGTGCTTCGCTCTATCTGGTCGATCGCATCGGACCGCTGCGCCGTGCTTTGTTGCGTGAGGGCGTGGCGCCGGCCGCATCACAACCACGCCTGATGCGTGGCGAGATGGTGTAGGATTGTAGCTTGTCAGTGCGACACTGATTGTTCAATTCGATTCAGGTGGACTTCACCGCGAATATCGCCGAATTTGATTTTTTAGTACACGCAGGCGTCCATTTCGCTCCATACGGGCATTACCTAATGAAGATTTTGGTGATCGACGATCACGTTTTAATTCGTCAGGCGATGCAGGGCATCCTGAAGAAAGTGAGACGCGATGCCCAATTGCTCGAAGCGTCAAATAGCAAAGAAGCGATGCAGATTATTGCGGCGCAGCAGGATATCGACCTCATCCTCCTCGACCTGACGCTGCCCGATCGCGACGGCTTCTCCGTGTTCACCGAATTGCACGCACGCTATCCCGCCATCGCGATTGTCGTGCTCTCGGCGGCACAGGAGCCCGCCAATGTCATGAAGGCGCTCGATCTCGGAGCGCGTGGTTTTATTCCGAAATCGGCCCAGGGCGATGTCATCATGAATGCCCTTCGCCTGATCATTTCGGGCGGCACTTACGTTCCACCGGAGATTTTCGCCGGCGGCGAGTTGTCGAACACCGGGATGCGACAATTCGCGAGCGATCAGGCGCAACGGGCGCCTGCGGATATCGGCTTGACCGACCGCCAGCTCGACGTGCTCGCGCTCATGATGCAGGGCAAGAACAACAAGACGATTTGCCGGACGCTCGATCTCGCTCAGCCGACCGTCAAAAATCATGTCACCGCAATCTTGAAGGCATTAAAGGTCACCAGCCGGACCGAAGCTGTTATCGTCGCCAATAATCTAGGCTGGAAGTTTCCCGAAATTCACAAACGATAAAGCCGCGATCCGACCGTGCCTCACCTCAGTGGGCAACGGCGACCGGTCTTTTCTTCAGCAATTGTCCGAGCATGGCGCGCAGCACCGCCGGGTCCACCGGCTTGTGCAGCAAGGAGTAGCCGTTCGCGTCGGCTTCGCGCAGCGGATTGGGATCGGTGTCGCCGCTCATGAGAAAAGCGGGGATCTGGGCGGACAGCGTCTCGCGCAGGCGTCCGATCACTTCGATGCCGGTTTTGCCGTCGCGTAAATGGTAATCCGAAATGATGACATCGGGCAGTTCGCCGTGGCGGGCTAATCCGGCAAGCACGGTATTGTCGGTGTTTCCAGCGACGACACTGCAGCCCCAGCTGCGCATCAGGTCGCCCATACCCTGCAGCACCAGTGGATCGTCATCGATCACGACGACCAATTTGCTCTGCAGCGCGACAAGACGGCTTCGTGTGGCGGCTTGTGGTTTCACTGCGTCGGCTGGAGCGCGAACCGTCGGCACGGAGATCGAGAAACGCGAGCCTCTCTCCAATACCGAACTGATTTCAATCGGGTGCTTGAGCAACCGACAAAGGCGATCGACGATGGCCAGACCAAGCCCGAGACCGCCGGCCTGATCGTGATCGGCACTTTCAAGGCGATAGAATTCGCTGAAGATGTGTTGGTGCTGGTCCTGCGGAATCCCGCGGCCGGTGTCCCAGACTTCGATGCGGAGGCGATCGCCTCGCCTGCGGCAACCCACCAGCACGCCTCCCGTCGCGGTGTAGCGGATCGCATTCGACACCAGGTTAAGCACGATCCGCTCGAGCAGGATGAAGTCACTGCGCACCCAGGCGTCGCTGCCGACGATCCGCAGCGTCAATCCTTTTTCACGCGCAAGCCCGGCGAATGTCGTCTCGGTCCGTTTCAACAATTGAGCGAGCGGGAATTCGACCACCTTGGGCGTCAACACACCTAAATCGAGTTTGGAAATGTCGAGCAGGGCGTTGAACAGCTCGTTCATCGCGGCGACCGATGCCTCGATCCCGGCCACGATCCGATTGCGGTCGTCGACCCTCGTGCGGCCGCGCAACTGGGCAACGAACAGACCGAGGGCATGCAAGGGCTGCCTCAGATCGTGGCTCGCCGTTGCCAGGAAGCGCGACTTAGCGAGGTTGGCGATTTCGAGTTGGCAAGTCCTCTCTTCGACCTTCCCTTCAAGCGTGGCGTAGGATTCCTGCAACTGGGCCGCCATGCTGTTGAATTGATCACCTAGCGCTTGAAGTTCGTCCCCGGTCTTGATCGAAATGCGGTGCCCGAGGTCGCCACCGCCGATCCGCACCGCGCCGTCTTGTAACGATCGGATGGGCACCACCATTCGGCGCGCTAATAAGGGGCCGGCGAGGAAAGCGAGGGCGTACGCCACCAGGAGCAGAATTCCGGAACGTATGAAGGATTCGTAGAGCGGCGCATTGGCCTCGCCGAGCGGCAATTCGGTAAACACCAGCCAACCCGGCGGCGACGCCACGGCATAGGCACTCAGTACTTCCCTGCCCTCGATGTCGACGCCCTGCAATGGCTGGTCGGCGACCCCGTTCGACTGCGCCTTGCGCGCGGCTTCCACTTGCGCCAGCCGCGACATGTCGGTCTCGCGCAGCACCAGGCTGATATCCGGATGCGCGATGAGGCGTTCCGCGGCATCGACAACATAGGCCTGACCATGCTTGCCGACCTTGATCTGGGAAACGACATCCCAAATGAAAGTCAGGTTCACCTGGCCGACGATAACGCCAAATTCCGGCCGGTCGCCGGCCACCGCGACGGTCATATACGGCTCGGACTGGCGGACAAAATAGACCGGGCCGAAGTAGACCTTGTTTGCCATCGCCTGGACGAAGGCCGGATCGCTCGAATAGTCGGTTTGACTGCCGACGACGTCGGGCGCCTCCCGCGATATCCGGAATTGTTCGAGGCCGCGCGCATCGAGCAGCGTTATCTCGGTCAAGGCAGGCGCCTGATGCAGAAGACGAACCGTATCGAATTGCCGTTCCTCCAGCGTGCTGTCGTTCCAAGACATTTGCGTCTCCCACGATAGCTGGCCGGTGATCTGCTTGAGGAATTGACTGATCTTCTCCGCCGCAAACTCCGCCTGACCGCGCTGGATCCGGACCAGCAGCGCCTTCTGCTCCCGGTATGAAAACCAGATATCCGACGCGCCGTTGATCATAAGGGAGATGCCGACCACGGCGACAAACATCACGACATATTTGCGAAATAGCCCGCCGCGCACGGTCAGGGGCAAAATTCCGCCACCGCCCGCCCTTGGTTTGTTCGCGATGGGATTCATCCCGTCAACATCATTCGGTTGGAGGCGTGCGCACGGCGACGCCATGGGTTCTGCGGCCATTAAGGCTGCATGATACCAATCCGCCACCGTTGCGACAGTAGCGCATTTCCTGCGACCGGAGGTCGCTCATGCCGCAACGCGCTATGCGAGATGGGTTCCGGCGTCGTAACGTCCTGTAGGACAGGACGGCAATGGACATCGAGCGGCGTTCTTTCGTGGCTTTTCTCGGCGGTGCGCTCGCTATCCGTTCAATTCCGGCAAATGCGTTACCTGATCCTGCGCCGCGGACGGTCGGGGTCTTGATGGGGCTCGCGGACGATACCGAAACGAAGGTTCGCGCCAAGGCATTCGAACAAGGCTTGGAAAGCGACGGCTGGGTCCTCGGCAAAACCCTTCGCATTGAGTATCGCTTCTCAGGCGGGGATGTCAGCCGCATGCAGGTGTTGGCACGCGAATTGGCCGCGCTTAAGCCGGATTGCATTCTTGCCCATAGCACGCCGGTTGTTGCCGCCGTGAGGCAGGCAACTCAGACTATCCCGATTGTGTTCGTGGCGGTCGCCGATCCGGTTGGGAGCGGCTTCGTCGCCAGTGTGGCGCGACCCGGCGGCAACGCAACAGGATTCACAATCCTCTCAGCCACCATCACGGGAAAGTATCTATCGATCTTACGGCAGCTGTCGCCGCAACTCACCAGAGTCGCCATCATTTACAATCCGGATTCGCTACCCAACGCCATGGCGTTTTTTCTGCAGCCGTTTACCGAGGCGGCGAAAAAATCGAGATCGAGCCGATTACCGCGGAGGTGCGCAATGCCGCGGACATTGAGAAGGCGGTGGCGGCACTCGGTGCCAAGCCCGGGAGCGGCCTTATCGTCACGCCCGACAATTTCACTGCGGTCCACCGTGAGCTCTTTGTCTCGCTGGCGGCGCAATTCCGGATCCCGACGATATACCCCTATCGATATTACGCTGAAGCGGGCGGGCTTTTATCCTATGGATTGGATGCCGTGGACCTGTTCAAGCGCTCGTCGGATTACGTCAGCCGCATTCTTCGCGGCGCCAAGCCCGCGGACCTTCCGGTTCAGGCGCCGACCAAATTCGAAATGGTGATAAATCTGAAGACCGCCAAGGTTCTTGGGCTTTCGGTTCCAAGAATTCTGCTCGTCGGCGCCGATACCGTGATCGAGTAGTCAGCGGCGCGCAATTCACGCCACGTGTGTCTGGCGCGCGCGATCGGGTATCAAGACGAAGACTTCGCCATCCTCTACCCGCAAATCCACCGACCGCAGCCGCAGCCGCGGATTGCCTTGATGGCGGCCGGTCCGGATATCGAATTCGTAGCCGTGCCAGGGGCACACGATGTTGGTCTGGCTCTTCGAGAACAAAAAGCCCCGGCTTTTGCGATCCTCGGCGATATCTTCTTCGACGCGCGGCAGTATCTTTCCCTGACATACCGGGCCGCCCATATGCGGGCAGACATTGCCATAGGCGGAGAACTGCCCCTTGACGTGAAAGACGCCGATTTCGACGCCGTCGATTTCGACGACTTTGCGGCCGGGATCGGAGAACGCAGAAATTGGGCCGATCTTCACTTCACGCATGATCTTCTCGTTCGTTATCTGACTCGCCGAAACCACATCGACAGGTCGAACAGGTTCAGGCCGGCCGTCCGGATCATTTCCGACACCACCGTAACGACTTCGGTCGGCGTCACGCGATCGGCGGTGACCGGCGGCGGGTAGGCGCCAGTCTCCTCGGCCTTGGCCACGTATAATTTGACGGCGGCGGTCATGACGCGTTCCAGGTCGGCGTCGGACACCGCACTGTAGTCGCAATTCGCCAGCGTTCGCTCGGCAAGAGTGGCAAACGCGGCGATATGAGCATCGTCGTTCATGCCGACGTCATGACCGGGCTCGGCGGCGCCGCGTTCTGCGCAGCCGGCCGCGTCCGCGTGACATCGAGATTGAAGATGCGCGCCGCATTGAGACCGAGGATGTTGCGCTTGGCCTGATCGCTCAGGAACGGCAGCGTCGTGATCGAACTCGGCGTATCGAAGTCCCAATGCGGCCAGTCCGACGCGAACAGCAATTGCGTCTCGGCGTTGAACGCCTTCATGGTCGCTTCGAGCAGGTCGAGATTGGTGCGCTCCAGCGGCTGCGAGGTGTAGTACATTTCGCGCATATACTCGCTCGGCAGCCGCTTGAGCATCGGCGCTTCGCAGACCCGCATCTGGAACTCGTGATCGAGCCGCTGCATCAGGAAGGGAATCCAGGCGAGGCCGGCTTCGACCCAGACTAATTTCAATTTGGGAAAGCGTTCCGGCAGCCCGTTAATGATCCAGTTGGTCAGATGTATCAGATTGTAATGCGCGAAGCTCAGAGCGTGCATCGAGATGAAGCGATTAAGCTGCGAGAATGAGGGATCGTTCCAATTGAAGCCGCTGTGAAACGCCAGCGGCTTACCGCTCTCCTCGATCATCGAGTACAGCCGCATGTAGGAATTGTGGTGCACCGGCTTGTTGCGTGTCGAGCAGACGGTGTAGCCGATGATGCTGGGATCCGATGCATAGCGCTCGACCAGCTTTTCGCAGGCCTCGGGTGTGTTGAACGGCAGGTAGACCAGCCCCTTTATCCGCTTGTCCTCGGGTAGAATACGCTCGACCATCCATCTGTTGAATGCGCCGGCGAGTGCCGCCTCGATATCGTCTTGCGGATGCATGCCGAGCGTGAGCATCGGCGTCGGGAACAACACCTGATAATCGAGCCCCATCGCGTCCATGGAACGGCGCACAAGCTCCACACATGGATGGCAATCGCCGCCCGAGGTGTCTTCGAGCCGCGCCAGATCGTGCGGGATGCGGCCGTAGACGCTCTGGAAGGTCATGCCCGGGACGTTGTTTAGAAGCGCAAGCGAACGCGACACCGGCCGGCCGAGTCCGGACTCGCCCATGTGGCGGATGACGTCGTTATCGATCAGCGCCAGAATTTCCGGCCAGAACTGGGTCTCGGTGACATGTGCATCGATATCGACGAGGAAGTAATCGGAAAACTGCTCCGATTGCTTGGTGGCGTGCGAGAGGATGTCGCGGGTGTCCGTCGATGTGCCGATCTCCGGCAGTTCGCGGATAAAATCTTTGACTTTCTCGAGCATGACGCCTCGGCTTCCTCACCGCCGCTCTCGACGCATCGGCGGCTCTGCGGGAATACTAAGCCCGCAATACCGATGCATCAACCAGCGCCGCACGGAACTTGGCCGCGTCGACCGGTTTGTGCAGGAGATTATAGCCGTTAAAGCCGTCGTCGGCCGGCGGCGCCGCGGCATCGCCGCTGATGAGAAGCGCGGGAATTTCGAACGCGCTGCGAAGTCCTTCGATGGCATCAACGCCGGTCGCGCCCTTCGACAGACGATAGTCGCACACAATCAGATCGGGCCGACGACGCTCCGGGGCGAGACGATTGATCGCGTCGCAGAAAGATTCGGCGGTCACGACCTCAAAACCCCAGGAACGCAAAAGCCCTCCCGTCGCCTCGAGCACGAGCGCATCGTTGTCGATGACGACGGCAAGCTTGGCCGAGAGCTTCGTATCGGAGGCCTTGGTGGCTGTGCTTCGGATCGATTTTAGGTTCATGCGCCAAGTCCGTTTATGTGCCAAGTCCCGTTATGTCCCGAGTCCCGCGAGAAAATTCACTCCTAGTATGTTTCCGGTTGCGGCTGAATTAAATCAGCCTGACGTCACATTTCGCCGCAGACTTTAGTCCTCATACGAACCGTCAAGTCGAGCAGTACTTTGGATCGGAAGTCCCAAGACTTCAGTTTTGTTGTGTTTCTTTGGTGCCTGCCTACCATCGTCACGCACTCTGACAATAAAACATTTCCCATCTAACAGGAGAGTCCGATGACGAAGACAGTGAAGCAGATCCGCGCGGGCGACAAAGTGATCCGCGACGTCGCCACTCAGAACCAGGACAAAGTTCGGCTCGGCGACGGCGCCCCGATCTTCACTCCCTCGAAGTAATTTCGGCATACCGCGCATGGGAAGCCGTTGCGCTTCCCATGCGCTGTTCATTTTACTTTGCAATCAGCTGGCGTCCGGAGAAAATGGCGCCGGTAGAATAAGGATTCGTGATGGAGGGGACCTGAGCTATGGCCGCTACGGAACCAAACGCCACCCCGCTCGTCGAATTCTTTCAGATGGTTTCCGGCGCGCTGCCGCCACGCCGGGCCGATAAGTCGGTCGGCGGCGTGATCCCGGCGCGAGCTCTGCGCTATTGCGAAGCGCTCACCAGCGCATCTGCGTTCGGTTGGTATGTCTTTCTGCCGATGAGTTTTAAGGTGGTCTGGGATGGCCACGATATGCTTTGGACATATCCGGGCGTCGATGAATGGCTGCCGTTGACCCGCGATGCAGTGCAATACCCCGGTTTCAGCGACGCGTTCGATCAATCGGCGCCGCCCGAAATGCGCGGCTTCGCGCCGCCGTTCCTGACGCCGTCGATCCAGCCGGGTGGTTTGCAGGTGTGGACTGGATGCATCGCCAAAACCGCGCCGGGGTGGAGCCTATTGGTTCGCGGCGTGGCCAATCTGTCGCACAGTCCTTCGTACCATATGCTGGAAGGCATCATCGAAACCGACCATTGGTTCGGCCCGCTGTTTGACAATGTCCGGCTTCTCAAGACCGACGTTCCGATCGAGTTTCGAAGCGACGTTCCTTTTCTGCAGGTCCAGCCGGTGCGGAAGGAAGTCTACACCGACAAATTCCTGCAGAATTTTGCGGTAAAAGACTTGAGCGGGCTTTCGGCGGAGAATTGGGAAGCGTTCCGCGGTACTGTCGTGGCCCCGAATATCGATGCGGAACGCAAGCGCGGCCAATACGCCGTCTCGGCGCGCAAACAGGCCGCCCACACGGCGGCGCGTGCGCAGATGGCCGAGTGAGCCGCCTACGAAAGGATGCCTACGCCTTAGTACTTATGGGTCGGGCGATCGGTACCTTTGTACGATGTCGAAGCCGCACAAGGGTGTCCTAATACTGGTACCCAGTAGGCAAGTGCATGATTCAAGAAGAAATTCGGCGCGCGGGTATGTTTGCTGAGATTGCAAAAAGGCGTCGCCAAAGCGCGCGCAGGGCTGGATCGAACCCGCCCGCCTCTTTACCCGGCATGGCCGATCTTAAATTCGAAATAACCAGCGGGTATCCCCAAGATGCCGAGTGCCGCTGAATCGTATGAATGGGTTTGGGTCGACGCATCGTACCTGCGCGAGCAGGCGCAGCGATGCACCCGGGCGGCGCGCGATTGCCCTCATCTGGCGACCTCGCATGAACTCGAGGCGATGGGGACGGAATGGATGCAAAAAGCCGCTGAACTGGACCAGCTGCAACAAACCGGTCCGACGAATAACTTGTCTGTAAAGACTGCATCGGAAATCAAATCGCCCAAGAAGTCGTCCTGACGGGCTGCGGCAGTATACGCGTAGAGGGATTGCTGGGTTACTCGAAGTGAAATCTGGGGGCGTTATGACGAGTGAGGAAGAGTTTAACTGCGACGGCGAGAGCGACCAAATAAACGGCGATCAGCTCGCCGTCGTCCAAAAGCGCAGTCTTGTCGTCGCCTATCTATCCTACGCATTGGAGGATGTGCGTTCGTTCTGCCCCACATCGCTCTACCTGCTGCAAATGGCTATCAATACGCTCAAGCAGGACGGCGGGTCGACGCACTCGGTGCAATAGACCCGGTTTCCGACGCCCCTAGAGAACAGAACTGGACGCCCGGGTTGTCTGCGCCGAACGGCGCGGATCCCCGCGTTTTTTGAGGCTTTCCTAGGCACGGCTGGCGCTAAAAGCGGCTTGGCGAGCTCCTGCCCTTCATCCTACCGTCGCGTATTGGAGCCTGATCGCCGGTAGACGCCGGTTTTCTGAAGGATCATGCTCACACCAAATGATTATGGGATGGGTGGTCGGATGAAGCTGCCGCGTAATTTCTTCAAGCCGCTTGCGATCGGCGCCCCGGCGCCGATGCGCGAATTGCCGCTGCGGCTCGAACGCATGATTCATTTCGTTCCGCCGCATATTGAGAAAGTCCGCGCCAAGGTGCCGGAATTGGTCGCGCAGGTCGATGTGGTGCTCGGCAATCTCGAAGACGCTATTCCCGCCGACGCCAAGGAGGCCGCGCGGAGCGGCTTCATCGCCATGGCGAAAAGCTGCGAATTCGGCGAGACCGGATTGTGGACCCGCATCAACGCGCTGAACTCGCCCTGGGTGCTCGACGACATCACCGAGATCGTCGCCGCGATCGGTCAAAAACTCGATGTGATCATGCTGCCCAAGGTCGAGGGCGCCTGGGATATTCATTACCTCGATCAGCTTCTTGCTCAGCTTGAGGCCAAGCACGGCGTGAAGAAGCCGATCATGATCCACGCCATCCTGGAAACGGCCGAGGGCGTCGACAATGTCACGTCGATCGCCGTGGCATCGCCGCGGATGCATGGCATCAGTCTCGGTCCGGCCGACCTTGCGGCCTCCCGCGCGATGAAGACGACACGCGTCGGCGGCGGCCATCCCGATTACAAAGTCCTGGCCGATGCCGGGGCGCCCGACGCGCCCCGGGCGGCGTTTCAGCAGGATCTCTGGCACTACACGATTGCCAAAATGGTCGACGCCTGCGCCGCCGCCGGCATCAAGGCGTTCTACGGGCCGTTCGGCGATTTCGGCGACGGCGCGGCCTGCGAGGCGCAGTTCCGTAACGCCTTCCTGATGGGCTGCGCCGGGGCTTGGACGCTTCATCCCAGTCAGGTGCCGATCGCCAAGCGGGTGTTCTCACCCGACCCGGGAGAGGTTGCCTTTGCCAAAAAGATCATCGCCGCCATGCCTGACGGCAGCGGCGCGGTGATGATCGACGGAAAAATGCAGGACGACGCAACCTGGAAGCAGGCCAAGGTGGTGGTTGACCTCGCCGGTCTGGTCGCCGAAAAGGACCCGGAGATGGCGCAACGCTACGGGCTGTAAGATGGGCAGTTGCCCACGAATTTTGACTCGCCGTGGCCCACCATTGCAATCTATTTCGGCAAAGGCTGTAATTCACGTCCCATGACGAGCAAGATTCGAAGCGCCAAGTACCAGATCGGCCAGGTCGTGCGGCACCGCCTCTACCCGTTCCGCGGCGTCGTGTTCGACATCGATCCGATTTTCGACAATACCGACGAATGGTACGAGGCAATCCCGGCCGAGGTCCGGCCCCGCAAGGACCAGCCGTTTTATCATCTGTTCGCCGAGAACGACGAAACCGAATACGTCGCCTATGTCTCGGAACAGAACCTTTTGCCGGACGATAGCGGCGACCCGGTGCGGCATCCGCAGGTCGCCGAAGTCTTCATCAAAGACGGCAAAGGCGGCTACCGCCCGCGTTCCGCCAGCATGCATTGACGACGATTGCGGGATTCCGCTTGGAAAGTAATTCCCGGACGCGGTGCAGCGAAACGCTGCTCCCGATCCGAGAACTTCATAAGGTCAGCATTTGGACGGCCCGGGGCGGCAACGCGGCACTGCGTGCCGCGCCTGGGAACGGAGCCGCTTTATTACTGCGGCGCCGGCGCGTTCGAGGACTGCGGCGCACCCTGCTGGCTCTCGAGCTTCTTGCGCGCTTCATCGGCGCGGCGCTGCAACTCGTCCTGCAATTTCTTCTGCTGCTCTTCGAATACCTTCGGATCGGTCGGCGGTCCGTCATAGGCTTTGCCGAAATCGTTGAGCGGCAGCACCAGGCTGATCGGCTGTCCGGTCGAATTGATCGCCTGGATGGCGAGCCCCTGCCCTTTTTTCATCTTGTCGATCATGTCGGCGGTGGCGTCGTAATCGGCCATGCAGCCATTGGTGAAGCAGATGACATAGGGCGCGGTCAGCGGCTGGTTCTGGTCGAGAATGACGCGGGTGCCGTGGACCAGTTGCATGCCGAGCGGCAGCGTGACCCGCAATATCTTCTTCGGCTCGCCATCCGGCTCGATCAGCACGGCGGCGACCACCGGCATGCCCGATTCGATGCGGGCGTCCTTGCCGGTGAAGCAGACCTGCTTGGCGTTCGGATCGTTATTGTTCTTGAGACAGAACTTGGTCCAGGGCGAGTAGATCAGCTGCGCCTGCTGCTGCTGGTCACCGCCGGGGGCTTGCGCCGGAGCCGGGGCCTGCGCGGCAGGTGCCGGGGCGGCCGGAGCGGCCGGCTTTTTGGCGGCAGGCGGCTTCGGCTTGGCGGCGGGCGCCGCAGGAGCCGGCGCCGGCGCGTTCTGCGCGAGCGCCAAGGACGCGCCGGCCACGGTCAATGTCGCGGCGAGCGCAGCGACGGTGGCAAGGCCCGTGGCGTTGCGGAAAGATGCGGCGATGGCAGCGAGCGTTCGGCTCTCCGGCCGGGCCGGTGCCGACGCGTTCAGATCGTTCATAAATGCGGTTCCTCTTTGGCTGCCGCCGCTCGCAAATCGACGCTGATCGATTTGGCTGGCCTGACTGACGTGTTCAATGATCCGATATCGGGAAGACCCGACACCCGTCGCCGCGCTGCGCGGGACCCCCGTTTAGAGGTCAATCGACGCAGAATACGGCAACAACGTGACTCCACTTGCCCCTGGCTCGGCCCAATAGCCCAATTGCGACCGACAGATAAAGCCCGCTCTACAACGATGCCGAGGCGTGTTGCGTGCTACATTGCATAGGACCGACCGAATCGCGCGCAACCGCCTCTCGCCGATGACAATTCTGAGAACCGCCCGGCCCGGCGCCGTTTTGCTTGCCGCAGTATTATCATGCCTCGCGGCGCGCGCCGAAGCGGAAGCCGTACACGCCATCGCCATGCACGGCACGCCGGCATTGGCGGACGGTTTTTCGTCGTTGCCCTATGTCGATCCCGACGCACCGAAGAGCGGCCGTCTGACCGAGGGCGTGCTCGGCACTTTCGACAGCCTCAACCCGCTAATCGTTCAGGGCGTGGCGCTGCAGCCGGTGCGCGGCTACGTCATCGAAAGCCTGTTGACCCGCAATTACGACGAGCCGTTCACGCTCTACGGCCTGTTGGCGCGCACGGTTGAGACCGACGACGCCCGGACCTTCGTCACTTTCGCGCTCGATCCGGCGGCGCATTTTTCCGACGGTACCCCGGTCACCGCCGACGACGTGGTGTTCTCTTGGGCCCTGTTGCGCGATCACGGCAGACCCAGTCATCGCAACTATTATTCCAAGGTCGCCAAGGCGGAGATACTCGATCCGCACACCGTGCGGTTCGACTTCGCCGACGCGAGCGACCGCGAATTGCCGCTGATTCTGGGGCTGATGCCGGTGCTGCCGAAACACGCCGTCGATCCGGCGACATTCGAGAACTCGACTTTGGCCAAACCGATCGGCAGCGGGCCCTATCTGGTTGCCGAGGTCGATCCGGGCAAAAGCGTCAGTTTCACGCGCGATCCGAATTATTGGGGGCGCGACCTTCCGATCAATCGCGGGCTGTGGAATTTCAACGAACTGCGCTTCGATTTCTATCGCGACGGCAATTCCTACTTCGAAGCTTTCAAGGCCGGTCTCTATGATGTGAGAAGCGAGACCGATCCCGGCCGCTGGCAGACCGGTTACGACTTTCCCGCTGCGCGAGACGGCCGCGTCGTCAAGGAGGCGTTCTCCACCGGCTTGCCGAAATTCGCATCCGATTTCGTCTTCAATACCCGGCGGCCGATCTTCGCCGATATCCGCGTCCGCCAGGCGATCGCGCTGCTGTTCGATTTCGAATGGATCAATCGAAGTTTTTTCTACGATCTGTATCGGCGAAGCGCGAGCTTCTTCGATGACAGCGAACTTTCCGCCTATCACCGTCCGGCGGACCAGAAAGAGCGGGCGCTGCTGGCGCCCTTCCCCGATGCGGTTCGCGCCGACGTCCTCGACGGCACCTGGTCGGTGCCGGTCAGCGACGGCACCAATCGTGACCGCGCGACGCTAAGGCAGGCACTCACGCTGTTCAAAGCCGCCGGCTACGAGATCAACGGCACGACACTGCGCGATCGCGCGACCGGGCGACCGTTCGCTTTCGAAATCATGGTGACCAGTCGTGACGACGAGCGGCTGGCGCTCGCCTTCTCCAATAGTCTCGCCCGCGCCGGCATCGCGGCGCAGATCCGGCTGGTCGACGACGTGCAGTATCAGGCGCGGCTGTCGTCGTTCGATTTCGATATGATCGACTGCCGCTGGGAGCAATCGCTGTCGCCGGGCAACGAACAAAGTATCTACTGGGGCTCGGCCGCCGCCGACCAGCAGGGCTCGCGCAACTACATGGGCGTGAAGAGCGCCGCCATCGACGCCATGATTGCGGCGCTGCTGCGGGCGCGCGAGCGTCCCGATTTTGTCGCCGCGGTGCGCGCGCTCGATCGCGTTTTGATCTCCGGAAGCTACGTGGTTCCATTGTTTTATCTGCCCAGCCAGTGGGTGGCGCGTTGGACCGGCGTGGCGCATCCGGCGCGAACGTCGCTCTCCGGCTACCTGCCGGAAACGTGGTGGCGTCAGCCGGCGAAGGCGCAGCCATGATCCTCGGCGATTCTCCACGCGTCTCGGAGCTGCAAAACGGCGCGAGCGGCGTCACCATGGACGATCTGTTCCGCAGCGCCGTGGCACGGCGGCCGGACGCGCTGGCGCTCGCCGATGCGCCGAACCGCGCGAGTTTCACCGACGGCCCGCCGTTGCGCCTGACCTATGCCGAAGCCGACCGCATGATATCGGCCATCGCCGGGCGGCTTCGCCAGATGGGATTGCCGACCGATGCGATTATCGGCATCCAGCTGCCGAATACCGTCGAGAACATTCTGACGATCCTCGGCGTGCTCCGTGCCGGGATGATCGCGGCGCCGCTGCCGCAGCTCTGGCGGCAGGCCGACGCGGCGGCGGCGTTGGCCCGGGTCGACGCCAAGGCCTTTATCAGTTGCGGACACGTCGGCAAATCCGAGCCTTGCCAATTCGCGCTGCGCATCGCCGCCGAGGTGTTCTCGATCCGCTATGTCTGCGGCTTTGGTGGAAATTTGCCGGACGGCGTGGTGCCGCTCGATGACCTTTTCACCGCCGCAAAGCTCGATCCGGTCCCGCCGCTTGAACGCGGAGCGGACGCCGCGGCCCATCTCGCGATCGTTACTTTCGAAATGGGCGACTCCGGTCCGCTGCCGGTGGCGCGCCGGCATATCGAATTTTTGGCCGGCGGACTGGGTGTCTTGGTCGAAAGCCGCCTGCAACAAGACGCGAATATTCTCTCAGCCATTCCGCCCGCTTCGTTCGCGGGCCTGTGTCTGACACTGATGCCGTGGCTGGTCAGCGGCGGCACCTTGGCGCTGCATCATCCGTTCGATGCGGAGATCATGGCTCGCCAGTTGGGTGACGAGAACTGCAGCACGCTGATCCTGCCCGCACCGGTCGCGTTGCGGGCCGATCAAATGGGACTACTCTCGCCGCAAGCGCCGACGACGATCGTTGCCGCCTGGCACGCGCCGGAGCAGCTCGCGGGCAGTGAAGAATGGCGGGAGCCGGAGATCGCACTGGTGGACGTTTCCATTTTCGGCGAGGCCGGTCTGGTCGCCGCGCGTCGCGGTGCCGACGGCCGGCCGGCCACGCTGCCATTCGGAACCGTCACGGCGCCGTTCGGCGTCGACGGCGGAATGACGGTGGCCGAGTTTGGCGCGATGGCGACCAACACGCTCGCGCTTGGCGGACCAATGGTGCCGCGTCACGCTTTTCCGCCCGGCATTGAGCAAACCGATCAGCCCCATTTCGAAATCGGCCGCGACGGCCTCGTGGATACACGTTACCCCTGCCGGGTCGACGCTACGAATAACACCGTGATGGTCTCGGGCCCGCTGTCGGGCATCGTCAATGTCGGCGGCTATCGCTTGCCCCTCGGCTCGCTTCTGAAAACAATCCGGCGGGTCGATGCCGGCGCAACGCTGGCGGTCCTGCCCGATGCCCTTATGGGACGGCGGCTTGCCGGCGTCGCCGCCGATCCCGCCGCGATGCGGCGGGCGCTCCACGCCGCCGGGCTCAATCCGCTGGCCGCGGTGGCTTTTGCCGATAGCAACGACGAGCAAAAGCGCGAGCCGGCCGCGGCGGCGGGCTGACCGATCCCGAACATCGGGCCGCTGTCCGGACACTCGAATTATGTTGACGGGCCATTAACAGCACTTTGGCATGGTAACGGCCGGTATTTGTCCGCGTCGCGTATCAGCGTTGTTGCCCGCCATGGCTCTGCAAGGTCCGTTTGCCGTCATCGCCGATAGTCCGGCGCCGGATGTTGTCGAGGCGTTGCGCGCCGGCGGCGCGTTTCCGGTTGTTGAAGCGACCTGGGCCGAGGCCTCGAAATCATTGGCGTCGGTCGAGCCGGAAGCTGTTGTCCTGGCCGATGCCGATCCTGATCCCGCAGCGGCCGACGCGCTGGGCGACACACTGGACGATCTCTACGAAAAACAGGGCGGCCTCTATTTGCCGGTGGTCGCGCGGCTGCGCGATGACGATGCCTCGCCGTTTGCCGATACGCTTGCCATTGCAGCCCATGCACCGGGCGACCGTCTGGTGCGGAGGCTTGCCGCGGCACTGCGCATCCGCACATTGCACAGCACCATCTTGCGCCGCACCCGCACGCTGACGTCGCGCGGCACGACTTTACCCGAACTGCCGACGACCGATCCGCTCGATGAAGCCACCGTGCTCGTCGCCGGGCGTGGCCGCTCCTACCCCGCACTGTCGGTCGCCGTCGGCGAATGCGTCGAAGTGGTCGGCGCGCTGAGCGTCGAAAGCGCGGCGCGCGCGCTCAACGCCCGCGACATCGACGGGCTGGTGATCGGCGACGGTTTTGCGCCCAAGATCGTCGAAGCCCTGCTGACCGTGCTGGCGGACGACATGCGCTTCCGCAATCTTCCGGTCGCGGTGTTGGGCGGTCCGCCCGGACTGATCGACCCTTTCACGATGGACCTCGCCAATCTCGAACGCATCGCCGAAGGACCGCAGCGGCTGGTCGACCGCTTTCTGCCCTATGTCCGCCAGCACGCGCTCGGCGAGCGGCTCAAGCGCATGCTCAAATCGCTCGACGCCAAGGGCATGATCGATCCCGACACCGGGCTGCTTGCCCAGGACGCCTTCTGGCGCGATCTCAATCGCGCTGTCGACGATGCCGAGAAGCGCGGCGTCGGACTTTCGATCGCGCGGTTTTCGTTCGATGCTACCGACCGCCGCCTGAGCCTCGACGCAGCTCGCCTTGTCGCCCGGCTGATGCGGCAGGTCGACTTCGCCTGCCGCGAGGCCGACAGTTCGATCTTCGCTGTCTTCACTGAAACCGACCTGCGTGCCGCCCATGTCGTGGCCCGCCGGATTGCCAGCGTGCTCAAGAACACCATGTTGCTGCCTGACCGCAAACGCAGCGGCATCGAGACCGCGGTCACGCTTGCGACCTTGAAGCCGACAGACAGCGTCGATTCCCTGATCGCGCGCGTCGTCGGCGACGGCGCCTCCCGATGAGGCCTCGCCGAAAGCACGGTTGCGGCGGCTTGAGCCGCACGCCATCTAAAAGTACCGTCACTGACCGCGACCCATTCGAGGGCTTTTCCCATGGAACTCTTCCGAAGCGCCCGCCATCGTTCCCATCGACGTGGTTTCCGATGTCGTTTGCCCGTGGTGCTATATCGGCAAGCGCCGGCTCGAAGCCGCCATCGGACTGACGCCCGAGGTAAAAGTCGTCATTAATTGGCGGCCCTATTTCCTCAATGATTGGATACCGCGCGAGGGCATCGACCGGCAGACCTATCTGGAGACCAAATTCGGTTCGGTCGAGCGCTATGCCGTGATCGCCGAGCGGGTGGCTGCGGCCGCCGCGATGGAGGGCCTGCTCTATGCCCACGACAAGATCAGCCGGCAGCCCAATACGCTCGATTGTCACCGCCTCATCCTATGGTCGCGCGGCGCCACCGATCCGGGCCGAATGAAGCAGCGGTTGATGGATCTTTATTTCGCCGAAGGCGCCGATCTGACCGACCCCAAGGTGCTGATCCAGGCCGCGGTGGACTGCGGCATGGACGGCGATCTGGTGCGCCGCCTGCTCGCCAGCGACGCCGACATCGACCGGATCGAAAACGACGCCAGTTCCGCGAAGGAAGCCGGCATCGACGGCGTGCCATGCTTCGTGTTCGGCGGCAGCGTCATCGTCACCGGCGCGCAATCGCCGGAATATCTGGCCAGCGCCATCGAGCGCACTGCCGGCCGGCATACGCGGTTGCGGGCGTAGGTGATGAACTTTTGCCGCACGCCAAGCGACAACGGAGCGTGCGGAGAATAATTGGCATAACGCTCGTAGCGGCCACGGCAATGGTTATCGCGTCGCCATGCGCCCATTCCGCAAGCCCCGAAGACACCTACATCGCTACGCGCGATGCCGCGATCGCCGGGATTGCGGCCGCCGTGAAAGACGACAAGCACGGACCAACCGAGGGCCTTAGTCCCGCCATCGACGCGCTCGACGATCAGGCGCTTGCTACGCTCGAACGGCAGATGCGCGTCATCGTCGGTCCGGTCGCCATCAAGGGCATCGACGGCAAGGGCGCGCTTAATCTCGACACGCTGATCGAAGGCGATGAGGATTTCGGTCTGCTCGACGGCATGGTCTATGGCGGTCTCGACGCCAAGACCCGGGTCATCGTGACCTCCGACAGTCTGCTGCAGCGCTGGCTGCATCAACACAAGGACTGGTGGGGCAAGGATTCCAATGACATCCCCCAGCGACCTGCCGCCGCGGTGAAAGAAAACGCGTTCTATACCCAAGCGGTGCTGACCGACGCCGCCATCATTCGGTTTGCCGAATTACCCGTACGCAAGCCGGCAGGCGTGGCCTTTGCCTACGCCATGCTCGCGGCGCGCAGCCAGAGTGACGTGCCGGGAACGGCCGACGAAATATTCCTCGCGGTCACGAAGGGCGGACGGGTTTTCATTGCCAACACCAAAGAGTTCGATGCCATCGGTCCGATCCCCGCTTGCGACACGATCCGCGGCGATCTGGTCAAGCAGGCAAGCGCCGCCGCCGACGCGCCCGGATTGGACGATAAAGCGCGTCAGGAGAGAGCGGATGCGCTGAGCGCAAAGTCCGAGACTGAATTCTTGCGCTGCTTCGCTGCAAACGCCGCGCAGCAGACGAATTTTACCGCTGCGGCCGGCGCGGCGCAGGCGCTGATGGACCGGCTGCCGCTGCAGTGATCTAGTCGAGCGTATTGATTTTGATTTGCGGGTCGCATTGCCGCCTGTGCGATTTACCGCCTATAAGATTCAAGAACCCGGAGGAAACATCGCGTGCTCACGGCGGCGAAGAACGAGCTTCTCACCCGTGTCGGGCCCGGCACCCCGATGGGAGAATTGCTGCGCCGCTATTGGATGCCGATCGGCGGCGCGTCGGAATTCGACAAGACCTCAATCAAGCCGGTGCGGCTGTTGGGCGAAAACCTTGTCCTCTATAAGGACCTCGGCGGCGCCTATGGACTGGTCGACCGCCACTGTCCGCATCGCCGCGCCGATCTGAGCTACGGCTGGGTCGAGCCGAAGGGCATTCGCTGCAGCTATCACGGCTGGCTGATGGATGAGACCGGCCAATGCCTCGAACAACCTTATGAGGACACCGCCAGTCCGAAACCGTCGAAGGCCAATTGCAGCATCCGCGCCTATCCGGTGAAGGAGGTCGCGGGTTTGCTGTTTGCTTACATGGGGCCGCTGCCGGCGCCGGAGCTGCCGGTTTGGGAGCCATTCAATTGGCAGAACGGCTTTCGCGAAATCGTGCTGGCCGATGTGCCGTGCAATTGGTTTCAGTGCCAGGAAAACTCCTGCGATCCGGTTCATTTCGAATGGATGCACGATAATTGGAGCAACCGCCTCCAGGGCGAAGACAGCAATAACGCCGCTAAGCATCTGAAATTGAAATTCGAGGAATTCGACCACGGCTTCATCTACCGCCGTGTTCGCGAAGGTCAGCCCGAGGATAGCCGCTATTGGACCGTCGGGCGGCTCGCTCTCTGGCCGAATGGCTTTTATCTCGGCAGCCATTTCGAATGGCGGGTGCCGGTCGACGACGAGAACACTCTCAGCGTTGCATGGTTCTTCATGCGGGTGCCGAAAGGCCGCGAACCCTATGTCCAATCGCGCGTGCCGACCTGGAAAAGCCCGATCAAAGACGAAGCCGGCCGCTGGATTTCGAGCCACGTCATCAACCAGGACATCGTCGCCTGGGTCGGCCAGGGCCGCATCGCCGACCGCACGCTGGAAAACCTGCGCTCGAGCGACGTCGGCATCTCGATGATGCGCCAGCGATTTTTCGCCGAAATCGAAGCGGTGGCGGCCGGCCGCGATCCGATGGGCGTAATCCGCGATCCGGCTGAAGCAAAGAACGTGGCGCTGCCGAACATGATGCGGGAGGCGAATACAGAAGGCTTGCGGCTCGCGGAGCTACGGAAGCACCCGTTGCTCGGGCCCCGGCTTGAGGGTTTTCGGTTTCACGCCGGGCAACCGCCGGAGGTGCGGCGGGAGTTTCAGGAGGCGATGGGGATTGCTTAAAGCAGCCCCCGACCCTCGCTACTCGCAACGCGCCGCCGGCGTGCATCGCGTCTGCCGCGAAACCGTTGCGACACCCCGCACTACCGCGATGTGTTTTTCAGTTTGGCGATTTCTTCACGGCCGTGTTCTTCATCGAGCGAATAAAAGCAGTAGGGCGGATTTAAGGAATGTCCGGGCATCGCTCGCCCCTTCGTGCCCGCCATCAATTTCTGTATTGCCAGCATGCCGATGGAGTCAGCAACCGGCCCTATTTCAATGAAGTAAGTTTGGCCGGCGGCGATATCCACCTCGCTTCGCCAATTCGTCGATAACGGACCACCGTCAATCTCAAAAATATCGTGACCAGGCGGCCGTCTAACGACGAAATAGGTCCCGATTGGAAGATCGCCGACTTTGCGGCCGTCAATTATGATATCTGGCGCGCCGACGCCGATTAGCGGGGTTGGACGCAGAAAATAAATCGTCGCGCTGCCCGACGCGGCAGGTTTTGGCTTTGCCGCTGCATCGGTCGGAGCAGCGGAAGCGCCGCCGGCCACGATGAGCCACGCAAGGCACAAACCGGTCGATATTATGCGGACAGCACGCACGGAAGATGCTCCTCAATGTAAGGTTGCGTGCTAAATCTTACCGTGAGCAAGCGTAATGGCAAGCCGGCGGCTGGCACTCAAAATCGAGCGATCCGAGGGACCGTCTTCAACTGCCGTATAAGTTCGCCTTTTAAGACTAGGTCAAGAAAGGCCGGTATTTTGCGCCATCGTTCGTTCCAAATCGTTCTGCGAGAAGGGTTTGCGAATGAACGGATATCCGCAACCGTCCATTTCGCGGCCGGAAAGCACGATGACCTTTAATCGCCTGCGCATTTGAACCGCCGTTTCGGCCAATTCACAGCCATCCATGCCCGGCATGTTGATGTCGGTCAGAAGCACCTCGATGCGCGGGTCGTCGGAAAGCTTTTCCAAAGCCTCTTTGCTGCTGCCCGCCGCAACGACTTCGCAGCCGAGGTCTTCCAGCATGTCCGTCGTCACCAGGCGAACAAGCGGTTCGTCGTCGACAATGAGCACCACACGCGACATGGGGTTCTCCCGCAATGGCAGGCGTTTCTCCGTCTCTTAGTCCGTCAACGGATGGTGGCCCCTGCCGTTCCAATGCGGGGGTTCGGCGACCACAGTCGTCACGCGACGCGGTATCTTCTCGGCGGCATGGCCGTTAGCATGGCCGCATGGATCGCACCGATCACAGAGCCAGCGAGGCAACGATCGTCATACAAACCCGGGTGCGGCCGGAGTGTTATGACGCTTTCGCGGCCTGGCAGGCCGAGACCAACGCGATCGTTGCGGCGTTTCCCGGCTTCGTCGACCGCAGCGTCATGCCGCCGTCGCCGCCCGCCCAGGTCGACTGGGTCATCCAGCAACGCTTTGTAAGCACGCAGGCAGCGGTGGCATGGCTCAATTCCGATGCCCGGCAGCAACAATTGCGCACCGCCGCTCCGATGCTGGTCGGCCGCGACGATGTTCACATCGTCACCGACGACGGTGCCGGCGTGTTGCCGAGCCCGGTATCTGCGGTGATGTCGACCCATATCAAGCCCGGCCAGGAAGCCGCCCATCGCGCCTGGGAGCGGCGCATCGCGGCCGCCCAGTCCCAAGCGCCCGGCTTCCAGGGCTATCGCTTCGAGCCGCCGATCCCGGGCGTGCAGGATCACTGGCTGTCGATCGTGCGGTTCGACACGGAAGCGAACCTTCAGGCGTGGCTCGCCTCGCCGGAACGGCAGAAACTGGTGACGGAGACTGGCCCCTTCACCGCAGCATTTCACGTCCGCATTGCTCGAACCGGCTTCGATCAATGGTTTCCCGCAACGGCGGACAGCGCGCCGCGGCCGGCAGCGTGGCAGCAGAACATGCTGGTTCTGCTGCTGCTCTATCCCGTGGTGTTTCTGTTCAGCACTTTCGTGCAGGGGCCGTTGTTGATACGTCGCGCGCATATGCCCTTCGCGATCGCGCTGTTCCTCGGTAACGTCGTGACCATCTTGTTGTTGAATTATCTGGTGCCGCGAACCAGCCTGCGCTTTTCCTGGTGGCTTGTCCCCGCAGGCCCGCCTCACCGTCGGCGTCAAATCGCCGGGGCGGCGCTGGTGATCGCAATCTACGCGGTGATGCTGCTGGGTTTCTGGTGGCTCCTGTAGAAACACCGCGGGGCAACCCCGCGGTGTCCTTACTGATGCGTCGATGCTTCGCCTCGCGTGCGAAGCATGTCACATAGTGTGATGCTTTTTCTTAGTGTGTTTCGCCGACTTCATGGCGGGGCCCGATTTCGCTTTGCCGGCTTCCGGATTCTCCGCCGAGCCCGTGGCTGCGGGCGAAGTTTTGCTCTCCGGACCGCTTCCCGAAGGGCCGTTGGTTGCCGGCTGGGCGAAAGCATTTCCGACAAGAGCGGCGCTGAGGAAAATGGCTGCAACGAGTGATTTACGCATTATTGTCTCCGAGAAAGCGGGTTGTGTTCCTCCAGGGAACTCCCGTCGATAACTTATTTGAACCGGATTGGTTCGCCGCGAAGGAGAATACTGTTGCGGTCCGTTTAATAAGAAAAGCCGCCCCCGAGGGGCGACTCGTAGTTGTCACGCCGACGGATTATGCCGCGGTCGCGGCTTTCTTATTGACGCCTTTCCGCACGGCGACCGTATTGAGCTTGGTATTGGCAGCTTTCTCTTCATTCAAATTGGTATTGAGAAAACGCACGATGTCGTCATGACCGAGTTCTTCGGCCCAAGCGATCACGGTACCGTAACGGGCGATTTCGTAATGTTCGACAGCTTGGGCCGAGCCGACGATGGCGGCATCGAGCACTTCCTTGTCCTCGACCTCGCCCATCAATTCGTTGGTTTCTTTGATCAGCCCATCGATCGCGGGACAGTCGACGCCTCTGGGCGGCTGGCCGAGCTTCTTGAACACCTGATCGAGCCGTTCGATCTGCTTCTTGGTCTCTTCGAGGTGGCTCTTGAGCGCCTGTTTCAAGTCGCGATTGGTCGCCTTATCGATGAGCTTCGGCAGCGCCTTGGTGATCTGATTTTCAGCGTAGTAGATGTCTTGAAGTTCGTGCAACATCAAATCTTCCATCGACTTGATGTCTTTGGTGAACAATCCCATTGTCGCCTCCATTATCGAAGCGGAACCGACCGCCCGACCGCGGTTAATGCCTTTCGCGTAAAGTGGTTCCGGCCTGCCGCGCACCATTGGACCGTCACGCACACGATGATCCCGGGTGGGGAACCGCAGCAGTCCGCCCGACGTTGCTCATCGGAACCCAACGGAGCTTTGCATGACGCATCCCGCAACCAAGAAACGTGGCGCCGATCCTGAGGTGCCGGCCAAAGCAAAGCGCGAAATCGCTGGCGATGCTATGGACCGCAAGCTCGAACAGGGCCTTGAGGAGAGCATGGCCGGGTCCGATCCGATCAGCATTACGCAGCCTTCCCCGACCAGGATCGATCAGCGCGATATCGACAAAGACCGCAAATAGCAGGCGTTGACTCGCAAGCAATTACGCCGTCGGACGCTGTTCGATCACTGGCTCTTATTCCGCCGGTGCCGTCACGCTGCTTTGGCGCCCTTTTCCGCAATCCCGACCAGCGTGCGCAAAATTCCCGTGGCGCCTTTGAGCCGTTCCTTCGGGCTGTCCCACTCGTCGAAGAACACCACCTTCATGTCGGGCCGCACACGCGCGCCCTCCGGATGTTTGCCGATATAGCGGATGAGGCCCTCGGGATTGCTGAACACATTGTCGCGGAACGAGAGCACGGCGCCCTTCGGACCGACTTCGATGCGCTCGACATTGCCGCGCCGGCACAGCGATTTGATGGCGACGATCTGCAGTAGATAATCGACCTCTTCCGGCAGCGGACCGAAGCGGTCGGCAAGCTCGGCGCCGAAGCTTTCGATGTCGCGCTCGTCTTCGATTTCCGACAGCCGACGATACAGCCCGAGACGCACCGGCAGGTCGGTGACGTAATCCTCCGGGATCAAGACCGGCGTGCCGATCGTGATCTGCGGCGACCAGCGGTCGGCGACCGGCGCAGAAATGCCGGCCTTCATCGACGTCACCGCCTCCTCCAGCATCTGCTGATAAAGTTCGAAGCCGACTTCCTTGATGTGGCCGGACTGCTCGTCGCCAAGGAGATTGCCGGCGCCGCGGATGTCGAGATCGTGCGAGGCAAGCTGGAAGCCGGCGCCGAGCGTATCGAGCGATTGCAGCACCTTCAGGCGGCGCTCCGCCTGCGGTGTGATCTTGCGCGTCGCCGGCAGGGTCAGCAATGCATAGGCGCGCAATTTCGAGCGGCCGACGCGGCCGCGCAGCTGATAGATCTGCGACAGCCCGAACATGTCGGCGCGATGCACGATCAGCGTATTCGCCGTCGGAATGTCGAGACCGGATTCGACGATGGTGGTCGACAGCAGCACGTCGAACTTGCCGTCGTAGAACGCCGACATGATGTCTTCGAGCACGGTCGGCGGCATCTGGCCGTGCGCCACGGCGACGCGCACTTCCGGCACGTTCTTGTCGAGAAACGCTTTGGTCTCGGCGAGATCTTCGATACGCGGGCACACATAGAACGCCTGACCGCCGCGATAGCGCTCGCGCAGCAGCGCCTCGCGCACGGTGACCGGATCGAACGGCGAAACGAAGGTGCGCACGGTGAGCCGGTCGACCGGCGGCGTCGCGATGATCGACATTTCGCGCACGCCCGACAGCGCCAGTTGCAAGGTGCGCGGGATCGGCGTCGCCGTCAGCGTCAGCACATGCACCTCGGCGCGCAGCTGCTTGAGCTTTTCCTTATGCGCCACGCCGAAATGCTGCTCTTCGTCGACCACGATCAAGCCGAGGTCCTTGAACTTGACCGCTTTGCCGAGCAGTGCGTGGGTTCCGACCACGATATCGATCGAGCCGTCGGCGAGGCCCTTTTTGGTTGCCGCGAGATCCTTGGCCGTGACCAGACGCGAAGCCTGCGCGACCTGAAGCGGATAGCCGCGCAGCCGTTCGGAAAATGTCTTGAAATGCTGCCGCGCCAGCAGCGTGGTCGGCACCACCACCGCGACCTGCTTGCCGTTCATCGCCGCGATGAAAGCCGCGCGCAGCGCCACCTCGGTCTTGCCGAAGCCGACGTCGCCGCAGATCAGCCGGTCCATTGGCCGGCCGGAGCCGATATCCTTGAGCACGGAGTCGATGGCCGCCAACTGATCGTCGGTTTCCTCATAGGGAAAACCGGCGCAGAACTCGTCATAGACGCCGGGTTCGACGGCAAGCAGCGGCGCCTCGCGCAATTGCCGCTCGGCGGCGATCTTGATCAGCTCGTTGGCGATTTCGCGGATGCGGTTCTTCATCCGCGCCTTGCGCGACTGCCAGGCGCCGGAACCGAGCCGGTCAAGTTCGGCGCCGGCCTCCTCCGAGCCGTAGCGCGACAACAGTTCGATATTCTCCACCGGCAGGAATAGCTTGTCGCCGCCGGCGTAGTGCAGTTCGAGGCAATCATGCGGCGCGCCGGCGGCCTCGATGGCGCGCAGCCCGACAAAGCGGCCGATGCCGTGATCGACATGGACGACGAGATCGCCGGCCGACAGGCTCGTCACCTCGGCGATGAAGTTTTCGGAGCGCTTGGATTGCCGCCGGGTGCGGACCAGCCGCTCGCCCAAAATATCTTCTTCGCTGATCAGTGCGACGTCTTCGGTCTCGAAGCCGGACTCGATGCCGAGCACCACCAGCGCAATCTGATGCGCCGGCAATGCCAGCGCCTGCGACCACGATGCGACATCGGTGAGATTGTGCAGGCCGTGCTCGGCGACCACATGCGCCATGCGCTCGCGCGAGCCTTCGCTCCACAGCGCGATCATGACCCGTTTGCCGGCGGCTTGCAGCGTGTGCACGCGCTTGGTCAGCGCCTCGAATACATTGGTGTCGGGTGTGTTGCGCTCGGCCGAGAAATTGTGGCCGGGATGCGCGCCGATATCGATGGTTTCGCCGACCTGGTCGGGGGTGGAGAACGGCGTCAGCTTTGCCAGCGCCGATCGGTCGAGGCGTTCACGCCATTCGCTCTCGGCGAAATAGAGCCGGTCCGGCGGCAGCGGCTTATAGGGCGCGCCGCCGCCCGCCATGTCGGCGGTCTCTTTGCGCGCCTGGAAATAGTCGGCGATCTGGACAAGCCGCTCGTGCGCGGCTTCTTCGGCGAGCGGTTCGATGGCGATCGGGCTTGCCTCGATATAATCGAACAGCGTTTCCATTTTTGGATGGAACAGCGGCAGCCAATGCTCCATGCCGGCATAGCGCCGGCCCTCGCTGACGGCTTCATAGAGCACGTCGTCCGGGGCGGCGGCACCGAAGGCCGCGACATAGCCGGTACGGAATGTGCGGATAGTATCGGAAGTCAGCTGAAATTCCGCCATCGGCACCAGATCGAGCGCGCGCAGATCGGCGTAAGTTCGTTGGGTTTCCGGATCGAAACTGCGGATCGATTCCAGCGTGTCGCCGAAAAAATCGAGCCGCACCGGCGCGTCCATGCCCGGCGCGAAAAGATCGACGATGCCGCCGCGCACGGCATAGTCGCCTGCCTCACGCACGGTCGCGGCGCGGTTGAAGCCGTTGAGATCGAGCCACTGGGTAATGCCCGCCATCGGAAGAATATTGCCGGGAGCGGCGGAGAGCGATTGCCGGGCAACCAAATCGCGCGCCGGCACGCGCTGCAGGGCGGCATTGACGGTGGTGAGCAGCACGGCCGGATGTTCGCGGCCTTGGACGCGGGCCAGCCGTGCCAAGGTCATCATCCGCTGCGCCACGATCGCTGCATGCGGCGAGACGCGGTCATAAGGCAGACAATCCCAGGCCGGGAATTCCAAAACTTCGATGTCGGGCGCAAAGAAGCCGAGCGCCCGCGACAGCATCGCCATGCGCGAGCCGTCGCGGCAGAACACCGCAATGCTGATCGCCGGCGGATTGGTGCCGGCTGCGACCGCGCGCGCCAGATCGGCCACCACCAGGCCTTCGGCGCCGTCGGTAATGCCGGCGAGCGTCAGTGACTTGCCGGCCTTCAGCCGTTGCGCCGGGGATTTTGTCGCCCCTTGGGGCGGTCGCGTGGCTTGCTGCATTTAGCTGTGACTTTTCTTGTCGTGTTGTTGGCGCCGTTACCGCGCCGCTTCGGTTTGCCTATGGAAGTTTCGCAGATCGCGCAGAACCGCCGTGTCGTAGTCGGCCGGGACACCCTCGGCCCCGACCACCCAGGCGTAAAGTTCGGCGTTATCCACCTCGATCAGCCTTTCGAAATCATCGAGATCGGCGTCGTCGAATTTTTCGATATAGGCATCGGCGAACCGGCCGACGATCAGATCGGTCTCGCGCACGCCGCGCCGCCAGGCGCGGAACAGGAGCTTGCGGCGCCGCACGTCCAGTCCCTCGCTCGATCGTTCCGTCATAAACTCTCCAAACGCGGAAAGCCCGGACGCGGCCGGGCGACGGGTATATAGAGACCGATGCGCCGAATGTCAGCGGGATTTCGATGCGGCCGAACGTGCTTAATCCGCTTTTCGCTTCATTGTCCGCCCTGCCCGGGATCGGGCCGAAGCTCGAAGCGCTGTTCGCGCGCCTGCTGGGGCGCGACAGCGAGCCGCCGCGCGTGGTCGACCTCTTGTTCCATCTGCCGACCGGATTCGTCGACCGCAGCAATCAACCGAAACTAAGCGCCGTGACGCCCGGCACCGTGGTTACGGTCGCAGTCACCGTCGACCGCCACCGGCCGCCACCGCCAAACCGGCCGCGCGCGCCCTACAATATCGACACCAGCGACGACACCAACACGCTGACGCTCAGCTATTTCAAGGCGCGCAAGGACTATCTCGAAAAGCTCCTACCCGAAGGTTCGCTTGCGCTACGTCTCGGGCACGACGACGCTCTACGACGGCAATCTGCAGATGGTGCATCCCGATCGCGTCGTCGACGCCGAGGGTTTCGCCAAACTTCCGCTCCTCGATCCGGTGTATCCGCTGACCGAAGGGCTGCATCCCGAACCAGGTGCGCAAGGCCGTCGACTCGGCGCTCGACCGCCTGCCGGCGCTGCCGGAGTGGCAGGATCAGGCTTGGCTCACACGCAACGCCTTTCCCAGCTTTGCCGACGCGCTCGCGCCGTGTCCATCGACCGCAAACGCCGGAGGATATCGCGCCGGAAAGCGCGGCGTGGTCGCGGCTCGCTTATGACGAATTGCTGGCAAGCCAGCTCGCGCTGGCGCTGCTGCGGGCCCACCTGCGCGTTCGCGCGGGGCGCGGCAGTGCAGCGGAAGGCCGCACGCGCGCGCGCATAATTGCGGCGCTGCCCTATTCGCTCACCCCCTCGCAACAGCGCGCGGTCACCGACATCGTCGCCGACCTGGCGCAGCCGCAGCGCATGTTGCGGCTCCTCCATGGCGATGTCGGCTCCGGCAAGACCGTCGTTGCCTTGCTCGCCGCCGCCACCGTTATCGAGGCCGGTCGGCAGGCCGCATTCATGGCGCCGACCGAGATCCTGGCGCGTCAGCATTTTGCCACCATCGCGCCGCTTGCCGCGGCGGCGAATGTCCGTGCCGCCATTCTGACCGGACGCGAACGTGGCCGCGAGCGCGACGAAATTCTCAGCCGGCTCGCCTCAGGCGATATCGATATCATTGTCGGCACGCACGCGCTTTTTCAGGATGACGTTGCCTTTCGCGACCTCGCGCTCGCCATTGTCGACGAGCAGCATCGCTTCGGCGTGCATCAGCGGCTGGCGCTGACCCGCAAGGGCGAAGCAGTGGACCTTCTGGTCCTCACCGCCACGCCGATACCACGGACGCTGGTGCTGACTTTTTTCGGCGACATGGATGTCTCGGAACTGCGCGAAAAGCCCGCCGGCCGGCAAAAGATCGATACCCGCGCCATCTCGTTAAGCCGCCTCGACGAAGTCATCGGTGGCGTGGCGCGCGCGCTCGACGAGGGCCGGCGGGTTTATTGGGTCTGTCCGCTGGTCGAGGAATCCGAAACCGTCGATCTCGCCGCCGCCGAGGACCGCTTCAAGGATTTGCAGCAGCGCTTCGGCTCGGCCGTCGGTCTGGTCCACGGCCGGATGCGCGGCGCGGAGAAGGATCGTGCCATGGAGCGGTTCGCCGCCGGGCGGACCCGGCTCCTGGTCGCCACCACCGTGATCGAGGTCGGCGTCGATGTGCCGGAAGCGAGCGTGATGGTGATCGAGCACGCCGAGCGTTTCGGGCTGGCGCAGCTCCACCAGCTGCGCGGCCGCGTCGGCCGCGGCGCCGCAGCGCTCGAGCTGCCTCCTGCTCTACCGCGCGCCGCTCGGCGTGACGGCGAAAGCGCGTCTCGCCATCATGCGCGAGACCGAAGACGGTTTCCGCATCGCCGAGGAAGATCTGAAGCTGCGCGGCGAAGGCGACGTGCTCGGCACGCGGCAAAGCGGCATGCCGGGTTTCCACATCGCCCGCATCGAATTTCACGGCAAGCTGTTGGCGGCGGCGCGCGACGACGCCACCCTCATCCTCGGGCGCGACCCGAAACTGCAGTCGCCGCGCGGCCAGGCGCTGCGCGATCTGCTCTATCTGTTTGCGCGCGACGAGGCGATCAGGCTGTTGGAGGCGGGCTGATTTGGCCGACAGTCGTAAACGGATCCGGTCCAAATCTATTCGGTCCCGGCGTCCCTTTTTTACAAGCCCAATAGATCAGCACGAAAATCCCGATCACGGTGATCGCGATCAGGACCCACCAGCCGGTCCGGTTGATGTCGTGCAGCCGGCGCACCGCGAGCGCGAGGCTCGGCAGGAAGGTAACAAGATTGAACACCGCATTGAGCGGCGACGCTCCCGACACGTGGGAGAACATCGCGGCGTCGAGAATTTCGGTCGCAATGCCGCCGAGAACCGAGAACAGCACCCAGAACCAATATTCCGAGCGGATTGCCCGGCCTGAAAAAGTGACGTAGTTGGAAAATCCAGACGTAATCGCTTGCCAAAAATTCATTGCCGTGTCCCCCCGGGCGACGTCATCAACTACATACAGTAGTTTGATGGAAGAGCAACTAAAGGTGGATCATGCCGCAGGCGTCGCCTCCCGGTGCCGCGGCCCCGGTTCGGGCGGCAGCGGATTGGCGCCGAACCGGTTGTAGCCCCGTGTGCTCTTGGTGCACCACCAGACGAGCAGCACAATCACGCCGACCAGCGGCACCAGTCCCAGTAAAAGCCACCAGCCGCTGTGATCGGTATCGTGCAAGCGCCGGATTGCGACAGCAAGACCAGGCAGGAAGGTGCCCAGTTGGAAAATATCGGCGAGCGGCGAATGCCCGGTGACAGTCGTGAACAGAGCGAAGTCCAAAATCTCTGCGACGAGGCCGGCGAGCACGGTGAACAGAATCCAAAACCAAAATTCCGATCGCGCGGCGCGGCCTCGGAAATTCACATAATTGTAAAAGCCGGACCGAATCGCTTGAACAAAAGTCATTGTTGCCCCCGACAATTGCTTTACCCAACAGCGGTAATGCTATGTCGGCAGCGCCGCCATGAGGGTTCATTCCACCGCAGTCGGCGCGCGCGCGATCTGCGCAGCGCGGGCGGTCCGGGCGAGCGCCGCGAGCTTTTCCTGGTCTTGCGCATCGCCGCCCGGTTGCACGATGCCGGCCGACATGATCACCGTCATCGCCTGCTCCACGGTGAGACCGAGTTCGATCACGTCACGCCGCGGCACATAGAAAAAGAATCCGGTAGTCGGGTTGGGTGTGCACGGCATAAAGGCCGACACATGCTCGGTGGCCGGTAGATGATTGGAAATGTCGCCGGTGGGCGGATGAGTCAGAAACACCAGCGACCACATTCCCGGCGAAGGAAACTCGACCAGACCGACGCCGCGGAAGCTCGATTCCGATTTCGAGAACAAGGTCTGGAATATCTGCTTTGTCGTCCGGTAAATCGGCCGAACGATCGGCATGTGGTTCAAGAGGCTCTCGCCGAAGTCAACCAGTTTGCGGCCGATCAAATTGGCGGTGAGAAAACCGAGCAGCGTGAGCGCGACGAAAACGATGATCAGGCCAAGGCCCGGAATGTTGACCGGCAGATAGGTTTCAGGCCGGTAGGCCACCGGAATGATCGGCCGCACCAGATTGTCGACCCAGGTGACGAACCACCAGATCAGCCACAGCGTCACGGCGCCCGGCCCGGCGACGACCAACCCGGTCAGAAAATAGGTGCGAATCCGGCTCATGATGCCGGGGCCGGATCTGCCGGGCGTCCTGCCCTGGCTCTCGGCGGGCCGTGCATCCTGAGCATTGTCGTATGTCATCGGTTCCCGTCTGCCCCCGCTGCGGAAAATTATATAGGCGACGCCGGGAGAAAATGCACAGCCGACTTGACGCCGCGCGGGTCTACTCGACCGTTACCGATTTGGCGAGATTGCGCGGCTGATCGACATCGGTGCCCATGACGACGGCGGTGTGATAGGCCAAAAGCTGCACCGGAACCGCATAGACCAGCGGCGCGACGGCGGCGTGAACCGTCGGCAGCGTCAGTGTTATCGTCGACTGGCCGTCGGCGGCCTGCGCACCCTTGGCGTCGGTCATCAGGATGAGACGGCCGCCGCGAGCGGCGACTTCCTGCATGTTCGAGACGGTCTTCTCGAAGACTTTGTCGTGCGGCGCGATCACGATCACCGGCATGTTTTCGTCGATCAGTGCAATCGGACCGTGTTTTAATTCGCCGGCCGCATAGCCTTCGGCGTGGATATAGGAGATTTCCTTGAGCTTGAGCGCACCCTCGAGCGCCAGCGGGTAACTGGTACCGCGGCCGAGATAAAGCACGTCCCGCGATTTCGCGAGATCGCGGGCGAGATGCTCGATCTGCGGTTCGAGCGCCAGCGCCTCGTTGAGGTGGCGCGGCATTTCGATCAGAGCGTGGACCAGCGTTTTTTCATCGGCGTCCGACAGCACGCCGCGGGCGCGGCCGGCGGCAATCGCGAGCGCGGCCAGAGCCGCCAACTGGCAGGTGAAAGCCTTGGTGGAGGCAACGCCGATTTCCGGGCCGGCCAGTGTAGGCATGACCACATCGCTCTCGCGGGCAATACTGGACCCCGGGACATTGACCACAGAAAGCACGTGCTGTTTGTGCTCTCGGGCATAGCGCAGCGATGCCAGCGTGTCGGCGGTCTCGCCCGACTGTGAAACGAAAATAGCGAGATTGCCCGGCGCGAGCGGCACGTCGCGGTAACGGAATTCCGACGCGATATCGACCTCGACCGGCAATTGCGCGTAATGCTCGAACCAGTAGCGCGCCACCATGCCGGCATAATAGGCAGTGCCGCAGGCCGCGATCGAAACCCGATTAAGCGAGCGGAAATCGAACGGCAGCGGCATCGGCAGCGCCACCCGCTCGGCCGCCATGTCGATATAATTGGCGAGCGTGTGCCCGACCACTTCAGGCTGCTCGTGGATCTCCTTGGCCATGAAATGGCGATGATTGCCTTTGTCGATGAGCAGAACCGAGGCTTGCGATTTATGCACCGCGCGCTCTACGACGGTGCCGTCGTTGTCATGGATCTCGGCGCCGGCGCGCGTCATCACCACCCAGTCGCCGTCTTCAAGATAGCTGACCCTATCGGTGAACGGCGCAAGCGCGATGGCGTCGGAGCCGACATACATCGCGCCGTCACCGAAGCCGATCGCGAGCGGCGAGCCGCTTCGCGCTCCAATCAAGAGATTTTCCTCACCGGCGAATAGAAAAGCCAGCGCGAAGGCGCCGCGCAATTGCGGCAGCGCGGTCTTGACGGCATCGACCGGCGACGCGCCGCGCTTGATTTCCTCCGAGACCAGGTGAGCGATGACTTCGGTGTCGGTTTCAGTCGAGAATTTGACGCCCTGTTTTTCGAGTTCGCGCCGCAACTCGCTGAAATTCTCGATGATGCCGTTGTGCACGACGGCAAGCTTTTCGGTCGCATGCGGGTGGGCGTTGTTCTCGGTCGGGCGGCCATGCGTCGCCCAGCGCGTATGGCCGATGCCGATCGTGCCGGACAACGGCTCGCGCGCCAGTTTTTGCTCGAGGTTGCGGAGCTTGCCCTCGGCGCGGCGGCGCGTCAGCACGCCATGTTCGAGGGTGGCGACGCCCGCCGAATCGTAGCCGCGATATTCGAGGCGCTTGAGCGCATCGATGAGTTGCGGCGCCGCCGGCTCGTTGCCGATTATACCGATAATGCCGCACATCCGTTTGGACGATCCCCTCAAACGGCGGTAGCGGCGACAATCGCCGGAAAATCCGCCGTCCCGTTAATGGTTAAAGCGCAATCGGAATGAGCGCCGAAATCAAATAACGTTTCGTTCCCTGACACGCCAGATGCGCTTCCCACGCCGACGCCGATTAGTCGCGCGAATGGTTTTTCTTCTTGCCGAGCGACTTCAAGCTCCGCAAGCGCGACGCCCAACCTTCCTTAACGACCTGGCGGCCGCGCCCTACCGCGAGCGCATCGGCCGGGACGTTTTCGGTAATGACCGAGCCGGAACCGATATAGGCGCCGTCGCCGATTTCAACCGGCGCGACCAGCGCCGAATTCGAGCCGATGAAAGCATTCTTGCCGATCGTGGTGCGATGCTTGTCGCTGCCGTCGTAATTGCAGGTGATGGTGCCGGCGCCGATATTGGCATTGGCGCCGACAACCGCATCGCCGATATAGCTGAGGTGATTGGCCTTGGCGCCGGCTTCGACCACGGTCTCCTTGACCTCGACGAAGTTGCCGATCCGCGAATTGTCGCCGAGCCGCGCGCCCGGCCGTAGCCGCGCGAACGGCCCGACCGAGACGTTCTTGCCGACATGCGCGCCGGCAAGATGCGAGAAAGAGTGGATCACCGCGCCCTCTTCCACCGTCACCTTGGGGCCGAACACCACATAGGGCTCGACGACGACGTCACGGCCTAATTTGGTATCGGCGGCAAGAAATACCGTTTCCGGGGCCACCAGCGTGGCGCCGGAGTCGAGCGCCGCTTGGCGCAGCCGCGTCTGCGCGACCGCCTCCGCTTCGGCGAGCTGGGCTTTGGTATTGATGCCGCGCACCTCGTCCTCCTCGACTTCGATTGCCGCCGCGCGAAGCTTCATATCGCGCGCGATCTCGACGGCGTCGGTCAGATAGAACTCGCCCTTGCGATTGTCGTTGCCGATCCGCTCCAGGATCGCAAGCGCAGTCTTACCGGCAAGCCCCATGATACCGCCATTGCAGAAGCCGATCGCGCGCTCGCCGGGACTCGCATCGGCCTCCTCGCGAATAGCGGTCAGTTCGTCGCCCGCCATGATCAGCCGCCCGTAGCCGCTGGGATCGCAAGGCCGGAAACCGAGCACCGCGATTGCCGCGCCCTCGGCGAGCGGCGCGCGCAGCCGGGAGAGTGTCGCCGGGCGGATCAAAGGCGTGTCGCCATAGACGATGAGGATATCGTCCGGCTCACGTTCAATCGCGGCTTTGGCCGCCAGCACGGCGTGTGCCGTGCCGCGGCGCTCGTGCTGCACGGCGATTGCGGCATCCGGCACGATGCGCAGGGCTTCCGCGGCGACCTCTTCCTGCTCCGGACCGATCACGACGGTAATCGCGCCGACACCCGCCCCGCGGACAGCATCCAGCACATGCGCCAGCAGCGATTGGGCGGCGACAGCATGGAGGACTTTCGGCTGCGACGAGCGCATCCGTGTGCCCTCGCCGGCCGCGAGGACGATTGCCAGGCAATTCCGCTGCTTCATCGCAATCATCTCCGCGGCGGTCCTTAGCCGAGGTGTTCATCCACCGAAAGTCCCAGGCCGGGCCGATGGCGGTCCGAACCAGGTTCCCGACGGGTTCCATGAGAGAATCTGATAGGTTTTTACCATTGATTTGCTGGGAAAGCCCGCCGGAGAGGGCAGCATGCAAGATCTCGCGCAGGGCGTCAGACAGCAGATCATCAAGGAAACGGCGCCGAAAATCGCATCGCCTGGTGCTTTTACCATGCGTAAGCTCCGGCACGCGGTGTTATGGGGGGCAACCGCCGCGGTCGCCTTGTCGATCGCGGTCTTCTCGAGCCACGGCGATTTCGACGCCGAGCGTCTTGCTGATGCGTTTCGTGGGCCCGGCACATCGCCGGCGGCGCGCCCGCTCGATGCCCAGGCCGAGACGCAGCGGCTCGCCCAGGCCGTCCACGGCCTGACCATTGATAATGAGCAACTCAAAGCCCGGCTGGCTTCCGTCGAGCAAGACCTGAACGATGTCACCGGCTCGATCGGCAAGCAGATCGAAGCGGTTCAAACCGCCGACGCCTCGCGGCATGTCGAAGATGGTCCCTCGATCGCAGCTACCGCCAGCGTTTCAACGATGCTCCCCGCCGCCCTGCTTCCCACGGCCGTCGCTTTCCCACCTAGTCCGCTGGCGGCAAATCAGCCCACAGCGGATGCGGCAACGCCGGCGTCGACGCGGATGGCCTATGGCGTCGATATCGGCAGCGGACTGACCATCCAGGCGCTCCGCACCCGCTGGGCGGCGATCCGATTGGGGCATCCTGACGTCTTTGACGGACTGGAGCCGATCCTCAGCGTACGGGAAATCCCCCGCGCCACGCATGTCGAATTGCGGCTGGTCGCCGGACCGCTGCCCGACGCCGCGGCCGCCACCCAGCTATGTGCATCGCTGATGCCGCTGGGACTGTTCTGCCAGCCGGCGCTATATGATGGGCAGCATCTGGCGGTGCCATAAAACTGTCCTTGTCGGTGACAGCGACGGTGACAGACTGCCCTTTTCTGTGGTTATGGATTCCGAACTCGCGCTGCGGCGCGCCCCCGGATTGACAGCGCACCATGCCCCGCCCGCTTTTTCTTCCCACCGCACGCCAAACCAATTGGCTGCTGATCGTCGCGTTTCTGGCGGTCGGCGAGGCGCTCTATATCCGCTACATGGCGATGGAGAACACCAATGTTGAACTCGCCTGTCAGGCGGGTTTGCGAACATGGCTTTGTGGCAGCTTCCGGCTGTCGATCGTTCTTTACAATCACCAGATTTTCGGCGGCGTGGCGCTGCTCGGAGCGTTGCTCAATCTGTTGCGGCCGTCGATCCTGTTGACGACGCTGACGTTGGTGGCGGCGGGGTTCGGGGTGGTGCTGCATAACACCGATCTGTCCGCACTCTCCGCCGGGCTTTTGATCTTCAGCCTGGCACGTCCCGCGCCCGCACCAGAATAACCGCAAGCCCGACAAAACCGGCGCAGAGCCAGATTGCCTGCCAGTTGGCGAGGGTTTCGTTGAAGCCGATATAAACCGCCGAAACCGCCAGCACGGCCGCAGCGACTGTCTCCGCCATCGCACGCGGACCTTGCGGCCGAATGCCGGTTGCCGCGAGGATGAGGAAGGCGATGACGCCCGCGCTTTGCGGGGCAAACGGCAGGTCCCGGTAGCGCGGATCGAAAACCAGGCCGAGCGCCGTCTCTACCGACAGCAAAGTGAGCGCGGCGAAAGTCACGCCCAGGAAGATACCTAATCCATCAAGCGGCGCGGCATCGCGCGACATCAGCGCGGCAAAGCTTGGCCGCGTGCGGCCGGCGGCGCAGGCCGCCGCACAGGCGACGGGCGCCGCGGCGGCGGTGGCGGCAAAGGCCAGCGAGCGCAGCCAGCCGCCGATGCCGAAGCTTTCGATCGGCAGCATCTCGACGGTCCAGCCGAACAGGATTGCCGGCAGGAAGGCCACGAGCGCAATCAGAGGCCAAAGTAGCGGCGGCTGGCTTTTGCCGCGTCCCGCACCCCATGCGGCGCCAAAGACCAGAGCGGCAAGGATGACGCCGGCGCCGGCCTGGGCAAGCCAATGCGGGTGATCGGATACGGTAGCGCCGAATTTCGGCTTCCCGCGTGCCGCGGTCGAGGATGCCCCAATAGCCGCCGACTACGCCTTCGAGCGCGCGTTTCCACGGCTGGTCGAATGCCTCGATGACGTTGACGCGAAAATGCTCGCGCTCCGCCATCGCCAAAGTCTCGGCAATAACCTTGCCCTGGTTCGATGGCGACGGCCTGGCGCCCTCGCGCATCCGCCCGGCGCTCGGCCAGCCAAATTCGCCGATCAGGATCTCTTTGTTCGGGAAAGCGTCGGCTACTTTCTTATGGATCGCCTCGACATGCGCCGCGGCGGCCGATGCCGGGATCGGAAAATCCTCCCAGTAGGGCAGGATGTGCACCGTGACGTAGTCGACCGCGCTCTGTACGTCCGGATAGCGCAGCCAGAACTCCCAGACATCCGCGTAGGTGACCGGCATCGCCACGCGGGATTTGACCTCGCGGATATAGCCGATGAGATCGGCCGGCGACATCTCGCCGCGGAGCAACACCTCGTTGCCGACCACCACCGCGGTCATGACGTCGGCATAATCCTTGGCGAGCGCAACCGTCGCGTCGATCTGGCGTTGAGTCTTGTCACGGTCGTTGGAAACCCAGATGCCGTGCAGCACTTTAAGGCCGTGGCGGCGAGCGCTCTTGAGCACGTCATCGCGGCCGTCATCGACCGAATAGGTGCGGATGCAATTGGTGACATGCGACAGGAGGGCAAGATCCTCGTCGATCTGTTCCGCCGAAACCCTGGTTCCCTCGACCATCGGATCCTGGGCATCGCGAAACGGTGCGTAGGAGACGCAATAAAGTTTGCCGCCGTCGGCCAACGGGGATGGCGGCAACGGCACCGGCGCACCCAGCCACCCCCACACGGCGGCGATCGCCAGCGCGGTCAGCGCGTAAAGCGCAAGCGGGGCAATAAGGGGATTTCGGTGCAGATCGCGGGACACGGTTCCGCATTAGCCTTATGCGCAGAAGATGCCAAGCTCTGGCGGCCGCGGCACCCTGCGCGCTGGACAAAACAGCGGAGTTAGGCTGTTGTCTTATCCGGCTAATTCGGGGAACGGTTGCCGCACTAGCGGCTTAATCCGGTGGCCAAAAGCGGCTTCGGCCACCGCAATCGGCTCACCTGGGCCACGGCGGCGGCGATAGAACGTTCTGGGGGAACGTCCCTTTTTCCGGCTCGATCGAGCCCAGCAATCAAGCGAACCATGTCCCATAGAGTGCTAAAGCTTGCCGGCGGTCTTTGCTTGGCGATCTGTCTCGCCTTCGCCGGTGTCGCTCGCGTTATCCCTGTCGCCGCGGCCCAGACGCCGGAAGCCAAGCCGGCGGATCAGGCGCCCGCGGCAGCCCCCGATGCCGCCAAAGAAACCCAGAAAATCGACGAATTCGCCGAGGCCCAGCGCGTTCTCAATGGGCCGGCCGGCAATCCCGAATGCGTTTGGCTCGGCCGGCGGGTCGTCAGCCTGCTCTGGCGCGACGACCTCGATACCGCCTTCCGCCATCTCGATCTGTACGACCGGTTCGGCTGTCCTGCCGGACATATCCAGGCGACGTTCCGCTGTCTGGTCCTGCATGCCAATGCGATCGATCCCAAAGCCGCCGATAGCCTCAATGGCCGGGTCCATGCCTGTTGGATCAATCCGGCGCTTCAAGACGCGGCGCCGGCGGCGGCTGTCCCTGCTCCGACGACCACGCGCTAGCTGTTAATCGTCACGGCAAGAAAAAATCGCGCGTCGGAATGCCGTTCTCCTAACTTGTTGTCTTGAATTTGCCATTCCACGCCGCTAGCTTAATTCTGCCGCTCGCAAGGTCGCCTCACCCTTACGACCATCATCGAACCTGGGGGCAGGTTCGGGCCCGTGTCGTCCGCCCCGCGTGGTAGAAGTCTATGCGCACCGTCGCCGCCGTGCTCGCGCTCGTAGCGTGCGTGCATGCTGGGATGTGGGCTCTGCTGAGACCGGAGCAGAAAGCTCCGGATTTCAACGGTCAGCTTGCAAGCGTCTCTTACGCCCCCTTCGTCAACTCGTCTCATCCGGATTCCGGTGAGCGGCCAACGCCCGAGCAGATCCGCGCCGATCTCAAGGCGATTGCGCCCTATACCCACGCCATTCGAATGTATTCGTCGACCGGGGGTGCCGAACTGGTGCCGCCGATCGCCGCCGAATTCGGCCTGAAGGTCACCGTCGGCGCCTGGATCGATAAGGACCAGGATCGCAACGAGCGCGAAATCCGCTCCGCCCTCGACCTCGCCCGCCACAACAGCAACGTCAATGCCATCGTCGTCGGCAACGAAACGCTGATGCGGACCGACATGACCGTGGACAAGCTGGTCAGCATCATCCAACGGGTGAAACGTTCGAGCCCGGTCCCGGTGACGACGGCCGACATCTGGAGCATCTGGGTCGATCATCCCGAGCTCGCCTCGTCGGTCGACTTCATCGCCGCGCACGTCCTGCCTTACTGGGACGGCACCGCTGCCAACAATGCCGTCGACAGCAGCATCGAGGCCTACGACAAGCTGCGCAAAGTGTTTCCCGGCAAGCGCATCGTGATTGCCGAATTCGGCTGGCCTAGCGCAGGCTATAATTTCCGCAATTCGGATCCCGGCCAGATGGCAGCAGGCGCAGATTCTGCGCGATTTCGTCACCCGCGCCGAGGCCTATGGCATCGACTACAACATCGTCGAGGGTATCGATCAGCCCTGGAAGACCATGGAAGGCGGCGTCGGCCCTTATTGGGGATTGTTCGACGCGTCACACCAGCCCAAGTTCGAATGGACCGGACCGATCACCGATCCCGACTATCTCAAGCGCGCCGGTCTCGCCGTCACGCTCGGGCTGCTGTTGTCCTTGCCGATCCTGGCCATGGCAGGCGTGACATTCGCCCAAGCCGCTGATGCTCGCTATTTCGGCGAATGTCGTCGGCGCCTGGGCTGCCGCCATTGTTGCGTTCTGGAAGGGCCATTACTTCGTGCCGGGCGCGGCCTTCGCGCTTGGCTTCGGCCTGTTTCTTCTGGTGCCGCTTGTCGCGATTGCGCTGTCGCGCATGGAAGAGATCGCCGCCATCGCTTTCGGTCGCGCGCCGCGCCGGCTGGCCAATGCGCCCGCCGCTGGTGCCGGAAGGCTATGCGCCGAAAGTGTCGATCCATATCCCGGCCTGCCGCGAGCCGGCCGGAGATGCTCAAGGCCACCCTCGATGCCGTGGCGCGGCTCGATTATCCGAATTTCGAATGCGTGGTGGTCGATCAACAACACGCCCGACCCGGCCGCAGTGGCGCCCGATCGAAGAGCATTGCCGCGTGCTCGGCGATCGCTTCAAATTCCTGCAGGTCGCGGAACTCGCCGGCTACAAGGCCGGCGCCCTGCGGCTTGCGCTCGCCCACACCGCGCCGGACGCCGAGATCATCGGCTCGATCGATGCCGATTACGTCGTCGCCCCGGACTGGCTCAAGGAGCTCGCGCCGTTATTCGCCGATCCCCGCGTCGGCTTCGTGCAAGCGCCGCAAGATCATCGCGACGGCGACCGCTCGCTGATGCACTACGCCATGAATGCCGAATATGCCGGTTTCTTCGATATCGGCATGGTGCAGCGGAACGAGGTCAACGCCATCGTCATGCACGGCACGATGTGCCTGATCCGGCGCGCCGCGATCGACAGCCATCGGCGGCTGGTCGAGCGAGACGATCGTCGAGGACACCGATCTCGGCCTCGCGATCCTCGAACAAGGCTGGATCGCGCATTACAGCAACCGCCGTTACGGCCACGGTCTGCTGCCCGACACCTTCGACGCCTATAAGCGGCAGCGCCATCGCTGGGCCTTTGGCGGGCTGCAACTGGTCCGCAAGCATTGGCGCCGGATGCTGCCGGGCGCCGAAGGCTTGTCGTCCGAGCAGAAGCGCGAATACAGCATCGGCTGGCTCAATTGGCTGGGCTCTGACTCCATCGGCGTCGTGGTGGCGCTGCTGAATATTCTCTGGGTGCCGGTGGTCGCGTTCGCCAATATCGCGGTGCCGGACCGCATTCTGACGATCCCGATCATCGCCGCCTTTGCGGTTTCGGTCGCTCATTTCGTCGCGCTTTATCGGCTGCGCGTGCGCGCCACGCCGAGCCAAATGTCGGCGCGGTATTCGCCGCCATGGCGGTGCAATGGACGGTGGCGCGTGCCGTCGCCATCGGGCTGGTCAAGGAGCGCGTGCCGTTCCTGCGCACCGCCAAGGGCGGCGCCACCTGCAAGGGCCCCGATTTCCCGGCTTTCTGGGAAGCGGTGATCGCGGCGCTGCTCCTGATCGGCGCGCTGACGCTGGTCATCACCAATTACAAGCAGGTCCACGAGATCAATATCTTCGCCTGGGTGCTGGTGGTGCAGAGCCTGCCGTTCCTCGCCGCCGTGGCGCTCGCCGCTGATCGAGGGCACCCGCTTCAACAGCTTCGCCTATTGGCGCAGTATCGAAGCCAAGATCGGTGCCAAGGCTGCCGATCTGCTGCCGCAGCCGCAGGGTGTGATGACCCAAGTGATCGATCAGGTCATCGCCGAGCCGCAGAAAGACACCGCGGAACCGGCGCAGTGAGGGTCGTCCGGAGGCCTGCGCTTGGCAGCCGCCGGAGTGATAGTGATTACCCGGCCAGCGCGGTCTCAGCGAGCCGCACCCAATAGGACGTTCCGAGCGGGATCACCTCGTCATTGAAGTCGTAGGCCGGGTGATGCAGTCCGGCGCTGTCGCCGTTGCCGACGAAGATGAAGGCGCCCGGCCGCTCCTGCAGCATGTAGGCGAAGTCTTCCGCGCCCATCATCGGCGCGACATCGGCATCGACGTTGTTGCCGCCGGCGATCTCGCGCGCCACGTCGGCGGCGAAGGCGGTCTCGCGCTCGTGGTTCACCACCACCGGATAGCCGTGGTGATAGCTCACCTTGGCCGTGGCGCCGTAGAGCCTCGCCGTGCCTTCGACGACTTCGGTGACGCGCTGCTGCAGCAGTTCGCGGACTTTCGGCGTCAGGCTGCGCGCGGTGCCGCGCAGCCGCGCATGCTGCGGAATGACGTTGTCGGTGTGGCCGGCCTGGAACATGCAGATCGACACCACCGCCGATTCCAGCGGGTCGACATTGCGCGACACGATCGATTGCAACTGGTTGATGATCTGCGCGCCGACCAGAATCGTATCGACGGCGAAATGCGGCCGCGCCGCGTGGCCGCCTCGTGCCCTCGATCGCGATATCGATGTGATCGGCCGCGGCCATGATCGGGCCCGGGCGGATGGCGAATTCGCCGACCGGAATGCCCGGATAATTGTGCATGCCGTAGACTTCCTCGATGCCGAAGCGGGATCATCAGCCCGTCTTTCACCATCGCCAGGCCGCCGCCGCCGCCCTCCTCCGCCGGCTGGAAGATCACGACCGCGGTGCCGGCGAAATTGCGGGTCTCGGCGAGGTATTTGGCGGCGCCGAGCAGCATCGCGGTATGGCCGTCATGGCCGCAGGCGTGCATTTTGCCCGGCACGGTCGACTTGTAGGGCAGCGCCGGTTTCCTCCTCGATCGGCAGCGCGTCCATGTCGGCGCGCAGCCCGACGACCTTAGTCGCCGGGCTTGCGGCCGCGGATGACGCCGACCACGCCGGTGCGCCCGATGCCGGGCACCACCTCGTCACAGCCGAAGCTCTTGAGCTTGTCGGCGACCGAGGCCGCCGTGCGATGGACGTCGAATTGGAGTTCCGGGTGGGCGTGCAGATCCCGCCGCCAGGCGGTGATCTCGGCGTGCAGGTCGGCAACGCGATTGACGATCGGCATTGAATAATCCCTGTTCGGCGGCTCACCGGCACCACAGTCTAGTCTAGCAAATGGCGCCGCGCTGCTATAGACACCCCCGACCGGTCCACTGCGGCAAGCCACCCAAAGGGCACGCCACGGCTGGAACACGCGAACGGGTTTGAGCTATCGAACCCCAGGCGAGCGCGTAGCTCAGTCGGTAGAGCACGTGACTTTTAATCACGGGGTCCTGGGTTCGAGTCCCAGCGCGCTCACCATATAAAATCAAGCACTTAGAGGAAGGAATCCGCTCCCAAAAAATGGGGCTATTTTGCATTGGGACGGAGCTGTGGCCAGTAATCGGGTTCGAAACGACGGAGAGGCTGTTTGCCGCTAAAAATGACCGACCACTGGACGGAAAGCTTCACCCTGAAGGATCCGGCCGTGCCTGAGCGCCCGCTGTGATCCCTTGGACCTTGCTCGACACGGCGGAGGTGCCCGGCGACGGTGGAGAACTGCGGCTACTGCGGCGTGGTGACGAATATTCCATCAGGCTTGGCCACAACGAGCTCATGAACAGCCGCGTTCATGGCTCCGAAGAAGCGCTGGCAAGTATCGCTTTCGAAAAGATCGGCAATTGTGCCCGACCGCAAATCCTCATTGGCGGCCTTGGCATGGGCTTCACGCTGCGGGCCGTGCTGCGCCTGGCTGGCGCAGACGCCCGTGTTGTGGTCGCCGAACTGGCCCCGGCAGTGGTGGCGTGGAATCTCGGTTTGCTCGCGGATGTATCTGGCGGAAGTCTTGCCGATGCCCGTGTCAGTATCCGCGAGGAAGACGTCGTCCGACTGATTAAGGCCGCCCGGTTGGCCTATGACGCGATATTACTGGATGTTGACAATGGCCCCGAGGCGCTGACGCGCAAGGCCAATCACGGGCTTTACGACCTAGCGGGGTTGCGTGCGGCCTATGCATCACTGCGCCCGCGCGGCGTTCTGGCGGTGTGGTCTGCCGGACCGGATACAAGCTTTACACAGCGGCTGCGCCAGGCCGGCTTCGCGGTAAAGGAGGTCCGCGCCCGCGCCCGCGGAACTCTCGGCGGAGCCCACCACGTTATCTGGGTCGCCACCCGATCTTAATGTCTCACCGGCGGCGCTCTTGCCGTTATGCCACCGTTCGCTGACTGCGCTGATGCACCATCACAAGAGAGAAACTAATGGCAAAGAAATCCGTCAAAAAGACCGCAAAAAAGAACCCGGCCAAGACGACAAGCGATGCAAAACAGCAATGGGAGTACGAGACTTACTCGGTCTCCCTGGAGGACGACGTACCTGATTTTCACAGCAGGCTCGATGGGCTTGGGCAAAACGGCTGGGAACTCGTCGGGGTGCTGCCCAAGGAGCATTCCGAACTGCTTATTTTCAAGAGGCCGCGTGGTTGGGAATGACCGATCGCCTGGGCACAACGTAGAGGGGATTGGTAATTCTAACTCGGCCTACCCGGCGCGCGGCTGGTCACAATGCCACAACCATCACATCAGGATTAATCTGCCGCCAGCTTTTCTGCCTCGCCGGCAATGGCGGCACCCACCTGCAGAGCCACGCTTTTCGGCATAACAAAGCGAAAAGTAGCGTCCGGCGTTGTGATGTCGACGAGCAGGACGTTGTTGCGCTCCGGCGGAATCCTGACCAGCAATCCGGTCACCGCATGATAAAATTCCCCGCCCGGCTGTTGATTTTCGGCCATTATTTTTGCCTTCCGCTTTCGCCGCTATCGAAGAACCCAAACCGATAGAACTTTTATGGCTGAAACAACCGTCTCGGCAAGTAGGGCCGCATAAGGCCCCATCGAAGGCCGTTCTTTTCGCCGCGCGCGTTATCCGCGACGTCGAAACCGAGTTCCCTCGCCCCACCACCGCTCGACCTTGGAATTGCGGAAAGAACGCGCGACACGCGAGAGCGGTCTTTTCGACAGCATGGCAATCGCGCGACAGGCCGTCTCTCCGCGGCCTCGGCGGTCAGACGGCGTTAATACGCGCGGATTTTGGCCTGGCCGCTGTGCCGTCGCTTGCAACCGCCGGCCGCACAACACCGGCCCAAGCGACTCGCTCGGCGCTGCTCAATGTTGGCGATTTTGCTCACGCAGCAATTTTTTCGGGAATATCGATTGCTTACGCTTCTGCTCGCGACCTCCGAAGAGGTGTGCAATACGCCGCCGCCGAAGCATCTGACGTTGTACTTCACACTTCTGACTTCACGCGTTGTTGTTGAGACGGCGGCGTATGCCGTCTCAACCCGTGGCCGCCTGAGTGCGGCGCGCATTCACCAGAACAGGAAGCCCGGCGAAAATTTGTAATTGAGACCGACCTTCACTTCCGAAATATGCTGATTGAAGGTCGGGGTGAATGTCGCCGCTGGGCCGACCGCGCCGAAACCCGCGGGCGTGGCCGAGAATGTACCGTTCATATTCTGCGATTTGGAACCGAAGTCCAAATAGTCGTATTCGACGTTCGCAAACCAGTTGTCCGCAAACGCCCATTTCACCCCGGTACCGACCGTCCAGCCGATGACGGTGTCGTTGGTGGATGAACTGAAAGCAAATGGGACCCCACCGCCTAAGCCGGCAATGTTGAGCTTGTAAGTGCTTTCAGCCGCGGCAACGCCGGCCTTCGAATAGAACATCCAGCGATCGCGCGCCAGGCCGACCGTGGCCGTGGATGTTGCTGTCCAATTCGTGTTCACGTTGTAGGTTTCGTTGGCGAAAGAAGCCCCGGTAATAGTAGGGAAAGAAATGCCGTTGCCGCTGCCTTTCATCTTGGTGCCGGACCAATCGGCGTCGGCGCCCACGACCAGTCGTCCGATCTGGTACATCCAGCCGATCTGCGCGCCGCCGAGGAATGAACTGCTGTTGGCGTTAGTCGGCGCGTTGCCGAGTTGAGTTGTACCAATGAAGATGCAGCAATTGACCAAATTCGAATACGCGTCCGGATCCGCGAACCGGGTGGTCTCCCAGCCGCCGCCGACGTGGGCGCCGATGTAGACCCCGCTCCAATCGTATGCCAGCGGCGCCGGCGGCGGCAGCGGCGCTTTCGGATAGGCGATATCGGCGGACATCGCCGAACCACCAAACAGCAGCGCTCCAATCACGCCTAAAACCGATGCTTTCATTTTAGCCCCCATTGAAAAATCCGGTGTGCCAGCTTCGCGGAGGGGCTGCTGTCCCGTATTGAACACGGATCGCAAAATCTGCAGATAACTTTTGGAAGAATATTAGTGTCTCGTTTCACAACGATCGTTTTGATGAACAAATCCTATCCGAAGTTGGTTTCGAAAGAGACCGGATCGTCGGCCGGACGCCCAAGCCCGCGAACGCGGGTTCGTTGATTCTTTCGACCGGCGGCTCTAGGTATCTCTACCTATCGCTCGGTGCGAGATTCGAATGCCGCCAAGTTTCGACCATCGCGACAATATCGGCGTAGCTCATGCCGGATGATAACGACGAAAATCCGAGCCGGCGCGGTCCGCTCATCGCGCTAGCGGTTGTGGTGGTGCTCTTCCTGGTCGGCTGGCTGTTGGCGAATGCCCTCTATTCCAACGGAAAATTGGAGGATTGCCTGCTCTCCGGACGGAGCAATTGTGCCCCGGTCGATGCCCCTTCGCGCTGACCGGGCTATCGGTATTTCATTCAAATTGTCGCTTCGCGCCACGAGACTTTCACGCCGCCGTCGCGGTCACGCCATAGACGGCGTCCAAGTTCGTAACACAGGGTTCGGTGTGAGGGTGCGTCGAGGAGGTCGAAATGATCGTCCAATCCGCGTGCCGTGACGGATCGAGGGCTTTGGCGACCGAAAGTTTCCGTCGGCCGAAATGCCCGTCTTGCAATGGCAACATGCTCGTCGCCGAGGAATCCAGGTTCAACGCGCGGGGTCACATCGACCATGACTGGTCATGTGACGATTGCGGACATCAATTTGTAACCTCAGTCCGGCTGTGGCGGCGTTAGACTAAAAGCTTACAATTGCTGTTCAACGGTCTACGTTTATTCAGTAACATTAAGTGTAAGAGTGCTCGGAAGGTGCTGCGGCCGACCGGCCCCGGCGCTTGCCGGGGCGCATCGGCGCGCAATAATCGCGGCCGCGCCGGTGTTGATGCTATGCAGCCGTCAAACAGGAGGAAATCATGACTCAAACATTCGATCGCCGTGCGGTGCTGGGGTATTGCGTCGGCAGCGCCGCTGGCGCTGTCCTGCTCGCATCTGCCACGCCAAGCTTTGCCGCCACCACCCAGTTCAAGGCCGATCTGAAGGGTTCGACGGAAGTTCCGCCGAATACCACAGCCGGCACCGGGTCGGTCACGGCGACTTTCGACCCGGCCACCAAGGAATTGACCTGGAGTGGGACCTATTCGGGACTGACGGGACCGGCAACTGCCGCGCATTTCCACGGTCCGGCCGAGGCCGGCAAGAACGCCGGTGTCGCGGTATGGATTTCCGAAAAGGGTAAGCCGCTCGACAGCCCGTTTAAGGGTTCGGCGACCCTGACCGATGCGCAGGCATCCGATCTCATGGCGGGGCTGTGGTACGCCAACATCCACACCGCCGCCAATCCCGGCGGCGAATTGCGCGGTCAGCTTACGAAATCATAGCGCGCTGTATCTTTTAGCGTCTTTTCTGAAAGCGAAAACCGAGCCGCCGTTCCCTGAAAGGGAGCGGCGGCTTTGGCTTGGCTAGGCTGAATATGGTGGATGCTCACGGCAGTCCGGCGACTGATCGTGCGTCGCCGGTCAGTTCGAGAATATGCAGGCCGGTGCCGGCGCGATCGACGATGTAGATATAGCCGCGATCGTCGGTTTCGACATTGTTGGTCTGAATCGCGACCTTGCAGCGGTCCACGCCGTCGACCTTCACGCAGCGCTTGTCGGTATCCGCCGTGATCGAGGGGACGAAATAGCCGATTTCCTTCGGGTGATACGGATCGCGGATATCGACGGCGCGGACGCCGGCGTTGAAATAGCTCAAAAACGCGATCTTCTTGTAGAATACCGGCGCCATGCTTTCGTTGGTCGAGTGGGTGCCGAACCGGCCGCCGCGGGCGCAAAAATTGCCGCTCGATTCCGGTACCTGAAAATTTGAGATCACCATCGGATGGGTTTCGATGGTGACATCGACGAGCCAGGCCATTTGCTGCGGCTCTTCGCATTCGTTGCGGATCTCTTCATCGACGATCAAGACAATGTCGCGCGAGGCGCCGACCGCGTCCTTGGCGAATTCCGGGATCGGCATTTTCGGCATCGGGAGCGTCGTGTGGGCGCCGTTGAACGGCGTCATTTCGAGGCGGCCTACTTCCGGATATTTCAGGTTCTCCGGCGTCGGCTCCGCCGGTCCGTGCAGCAGCTTGTCGCGGTCGACAATCTGCATCATGCCGCCCTTGTTGGTGCCGTAGCCGAAATAGATGCGGTTGGCCTGCGGTCCGAGCGAAATCGCGCCGTGCAGTTCGGTCGGCACCGGTCCGGTGGCGCCCGGTTCCTGGCCGGCCAAGCCGAAATCGCGAATCTTTACCGGATGCGCTGGGTCGCTCATGTCCCAAACCTCGGTCATGCGCCGCACCCGCCAGCCCGGCACGCCGGAGACGAGATAGGCGATGCCGGTATCGCATTCCCAAAAGCTCTTATGGGTGTCCTCGAGCTTGCCTGGCCGTTGCCAGACCAGTTGCGGCTTGGCCGGATCGGTGACGTCGAAGATCTGATGGCTCTGGCCGCCGAACACCCGCAGCAGATACACCTTGCTCGGATCGCCCTTGGGCAGCGACTTGCCATCGCACACCCGCGTCATCTGCGCGCCGCCCTCTTCGTAATTGCCTTCGGTGCCGGGGATATGAGCGAGATATTTGGGATGCGCCGGATCGGTGACGTCGACGATCGACGTGCCGTTGAACTCATTCTGGCCGGTGATCGGATCGAGCGGCTTGGGCACTTCCGGGGTACCGCCGTGATGGCCGATATAGGCGATGTAGCGGTCGCCCTGATGATGGATGGTCGGCTGGTAGGCGGAGCGGTGCTGCAAGTCGTTGTAGCCGACCAGCCGCATATTGCTCGCCTCGGGCGGGTCGCCGATTTTCGGTGCACCCGGCACGGTCACGAGGGTCGATTGCGGGGTCTGCGCGATCGAGGGCAACACAAAAGCGGCGCACATAACGGCAAGCGCCGCGCCTGCCGTAAGCGCGATCGTGCGTTTCCGATTAAAGCTACCGGACATTCTCGTCTCCTCCTCGCCGCCCCTTGTTTAACGATGGGCGTTTTTATTCGATGATTCTTATTGCTTCGGAATATGCGCTTCCTCGATGACCTTGGTCCACTTGGCGATGTCGGAGCGCATCAGCGTATCCATCTCCGCGGGCGTGGATCCTTTGGCGTCGATGCCGAGATCGAGCGCGCGCTTTTTCAAATCCGGATCGGCGAGAACCTCGCGCATGGCGGCGTTCAATTTGTCGACGATCGGCTGCGGCGTGCCGGCCGGTGCGTAGAGCGCATTCCATGAGGTCACATTGAAGTTCGGAACGCCGGCTTCCGCTGCCGTCGGAATGTCGGGTTGCTCCGGCGAACGGTGGGCGCCGCTCGTTGCCAAAGCGCGCGCCTGGCCGCTCGCCAAGCTCGGCTTGAGCGCGGCGTAGAACTCGACTTCCATCTGGATATCGTTGCGCAACAGCGCGACCGATTCATCGGGCGAAGTACGAAACGGGATAATGACGAAATCCGCGCCCGACATGGATTTGAAAAGCTCGGCGGTCAGGTCTTGGGTGCTGCCGACGACAATGGCACCGATATTGATCGTACCGGGCTTGTCGCGCGCCGCTTTAAGGATATCGCCGAGCGTGTGATATTCCGAGGTCGCGGGCACCGTAAAGACCAGGTTGAACGTGCCGATGGTGGAGATCGGCGTGAATTGCTTGAGCGGGTCGAACGGTAATTTGTTGAACAGCGGCACGCTGATCGCGGTGCCGTTGGTAAAGAAGGCCAGCGTATAGCCGTCCGCCGGACTGGAAATCACGGCCCGCGCCGCGGCGATGCCGCCGGCGCCCGGCATGTTCTCGATGATGTAATTCTGGCCGAGTTTTTGGCTGAGCTTTTCGGCGACCAGACGCGCGGTGATGTCGGCGACGCCCCCGGGACCGAACGGAACAATGATGCGAACCGGGCGGTCCGGATAAGACGATTGGGCGGCCGCGCCGCCGGTGCTGAGACCAATTGCCGCAAACGCCAAAACCAGCGCCGCATATCGGCGCCTCGTCATATCGAACATTCGTAAGGTCTCCCTAGACTGTCTTAAATCCGTTTCAAGCCGGAAAATGGGCCGTTCAGGCCGTCAAATCGCACTTGGCCGCCCACTGTTCCCTGGTCTGCGCGGCATAGTCGCCAAATCGTCCGGCCGCAATAGCGGCCCGCGCTCCCGCCACCAAGTCCTGATAGTAAAACAGATTGACGATCGAGAGCAGCGTGCCGCCGAGCGTTTCGCCGGCCTTAAACAGGTGGTGCAGGTAAGCCCGCGAGAAGTCGCGCGCCGCCGGGCAGCGGCTCTCGGCATCCAGCGGGCGCGCATCGTCGGCGTGCTGCGCATTCTTGATGTTGACCGCGCCGAACCGCGTGAAGGCAACGCCATGGCGGCCGTTGCGGGTCGGCATCACGCAATCGAACATGTCGATGCCGCGGCCGATCGCGCCGAGAATATCGTCGGGCGTGCCGACCCCCATCAGGTAGCGGGGCCGGTCGGCGGGCAGGACCGGCGTCGTATCGCCGACTATTTTTAACATGACCTCCTGCGGTTCGCCGACGGCAAGGCCACCGATCGCATAACCTTCGAAGCCGATGCCTGCGAGCGCGCGGGCACTCGCCTCACGCAGGCTTTGGTCGTCGCCGCCTTGCACAATGCCGAACAGGGTATGACCGATCGATGCGCCCTCGAAGGCGCGCTTGCAGCGCTCGGCCCAGCGCAGCGACAATTGCATCGCCCGTTCGATCTCGGCCGGCTCGGCCGGCAGGCGCACGCATTCATCGAGCTGCATGGCGATGTCGGAACCGAGCAGCCGTTGCACTTCGATGGAACGCTCCGGCGTCAATTCGACCATGGCGCCGTCGAGATGCGAGCGGAAGGTGACGCCGGCGTCGGTGACTTTGCGCAACGGCGCGAAGCGACATCACCTGAAAGCCGCCTGAATCGGTCAGGATCGGATAAGGCCAGCGCATGAATTCGTGCAAGCCGCCGAGCGCCGCGACCCGCTCGGCGCCGGGCCGCAGCATCAGATGATAGGTGTTGCCGAGCAGAATATCGGCGCCCGAAGCGTGGACGTCGTCATGATGCACGCCCTTGATCGCCGCTTGTGTACCGACCGGCATGAAAGCGGGCGTACGGACCATGCCATGTGCGGTGGCGACTTCGCCGGTGCGCGCGGGGCCGTCGGTAGCGATAAGGCGAAACGAAAAAGGCTGCGCCATTACGTCGGCTGAAAATTGACGCTTTGCAGAAGTTCGCGTGACCGCGCGATCTCCTGGTGAATGAAAGTTTTGGTCTGATCGATGCTTTCTGCGATCGGAACGAGCAGCGTCTCGGTCAATTTGGCGACCACGGCCGGATCGCCCATGGTTTCCTGCACCAGCGCATTGATCGTGATTTGCACCTGGCGCGGGGTGCCTTTCGGCACCCAGACGCCGTACCAGGACTGATGTTCGAAGCCGGGCAGGCCCTGCTCCGCAATGGTCGGGATATCCGGCGCCAGCACGGAACGTTTGGCTTCGGCAATGCCGAGTGCGCGCACTTTGGTGCCTTCTTTGGCCGCCGGCAGCAGCGCGAAGCTGGCGTCGATCAGCAGCTGCACGGCGCCGGTCATCACATCCAGCAGCGCCGGCTGCGTGCCGCGGTAGCCGATCATCGGAATGGCGCAGCCGCTGCGGTGCAGGAGATCGATCGTCGCCAGATGACCGGCGGCGCCCAGCGAAGCGATGGCAAAATTCCACTTGGTCGGTTCGGCTTTGGCCGCGGCAAGCACATCGGCAAGCTTTTTTTCTGGCCGGTCTGCGGTCATGACGCAAACCAGCGGCGCGACCGCGGTACGGGCCACGACTTCCAGATCGGTCTCGGGATCGAATTCGGCGGCCTTCAGCACCTGCGGCATCACCACGGTGTTGAAGGCGCTGGCGAGCAACGTATAGCCGTCCGGCTCGGCCGCGATCACCGACTTGGTGCCGATCAGACCGGAGCCGCCGCTTTGGTTCTCGACCACGACGGTGACCCCGAACTTGTCGCGGATACTTTGCGCAACGATCCGGCCGAGTGCATCGTTCGCCGCTCCGGGCGGCCACGGCACGATCACTTTCACAATCTTGTTTTTGGCCGGCCACGCGGCTTGCGCCACCGCCGGCGCAGCCGCGGCGTACACCGCCGCGCCTGCGGCCGCTTTGAACAGATCGCGCCGTCTCATGACAATGGCTTCCGGTTGATTGGCACGCTATTCCGCGGCTTGTTCGAAGCGCGCCACGCCGGCTGCGACAACGGCGGCCTCGATCTTCTTCAATTCTTCCGCGCTCGGCGTCACCGTCGGCGGCCGCATCGCGCCACTCTTGAAGATACCGGCGGCAACCATGGCGGCCTTCATATTGGCATGCGCCTCGCCGGTCGGCTCGCCGTCGCCATAGACGGCGTCTTTGAGCGGATCGATGCGCGACTGGATCGCCATGGCGCGGGTGAGATCGCCGGCCTTCACCGCTTGCAGCAGATCGTGGATCAGGCCCGGAATGACCGAAGCGAAACCGACCAGCGCGCCGTCGATGCCCTGAACCATCGACGGCAGCAGATATTCGTCGTGGCAGGTGAGCAGCGCCTTGTCCGGCGCGGCGGCGCGGATCAGTTGCAGATCGCGGTTATATTTGTTCATTTCGCGGGTGCCGATCTTGAATGCAGCGACAAATGGCGACCGCGCCAAATCGGCCAGCAATTGCGACGAGAACGAGGCCTTGGTCCAGGCCGGATAGACATGCACCAACAGCGGCAATCCGCTCGCCTCGCCGATGGCGGTGAAATACTCCATGACGTGGCTTGGCCGAAAGCCGAAACGCAGCCAATGGTGCGGCGGCATGATGTCGAGCGCCGCGGCGCCGGCCTCCTTGGCCCAACCGGCCTGTTCGACGGCATCCTTGATGCCCTCGCAGACGATGGAGGACACGACCGGGCACTCGCCTTCGACCGCCTTTGCCACGATCCGCGTAATCTCGGCGCGCTCGCGCGGCGTAAAAGCGAAAACTTCGCCGGTGTGCCCATTCGTCATCATGCCGACGACGCCCGGCTGGCGGGCGAGCCAGCGGGCAAATCCGGTCAATTCGGCGACATCGACGCTGCCATCCTGGTGGAGCGGCACGGCCATCGCGGGGATGAGGCCGTGAAAATTGGTCATCTTGGGCATTGTGTGATCTCCGGCGATCGAAGTTTCAGTTTAGTGCAGAGCCGGCATGATCGCCAGCCGTGCCTTTCCAGCTGTTATGGGCGCTCGCGGAACAGCAAGCTGGCATCCCCGTAGGAATAGAATCGATAGCCGGTCGCGATCGCATGCGCATAGGCACGCCGCATCACGTCGAGCCCGCACAGCGCCGAGACCAACATGAATAAGGTCGAGCGCGGCAGGTGAAAATTGGTCAGCATCGCGTCAACGGCGCGGAACCGATAGCCGGGCGTAATGAAAATCGCCGTCTCGCCGGCAAATGGCGCCAGCGTGCCGTCTTCGGCTGCGGCGCTCTCGATCAGACGCAGCGAGGTCGAGCCGACCGCGATGATGCGCCCGCCGTTACGCCGCGCCGTATTGAGCGCGGCTGCGGTTTCGGCGCTGACCGTGCCCCACTCGGCATGCATCTTATGCGCGGACGTATCGTCGGCTTTCACCGGCAGAAATGTGCCCGGTCCGACATGCAGCGTCACCCGCACCACATCGATACCCGCCTCGCGCAACGCTGCAGTGAGATCGTCGGTGAAATGCAGCCCCGCGGTCGGTGCCGCAACGGAACCTTCCGTGCGCGCGAACATGGTTTGGTAGTCGGCGCGATCGTGGTCGTCGACACCGCGCCGGCTGGCGATATAGGGCGGCAACGGCATGTCGCCGCGCTCTTCCAGCGCTTGATCGAGCGCCGCGCCATCCAAGGTGAAAGCGAGCGTTACCTCGCCGCCCGCTTCGCCCTCACCCTTTTGTTCGATCGTGGCATCGAGCTGATCGATGAAACACATGCGGCCTTCGCCGCCGAAGCGCACGACGTCGCCGATCGCCAAACGCTTCGCCGGTTTGACCAGCGCGCGCCAGCGCGAACCGTCGAGCCGCTTGATCAGGGTCGCGGCAATAGCCGGTTCGTGCGCGCCACGGCCGATCCGCCGACCATGCAAGCTTGCCGGAATCACCTTGGTGTCGTTGACGACGATGATATCGCCGCGCTGCAGCAATGCCGGCAGATCGCGGACGACCCGATCCTCGAGCACATTGTCCGCGCCCGGACGCACCACGAGGAGTTTCGCGGCATCGCGCGGCGAAACCGGCCGCAGCGCGATGCGGTCCTCCGGCAGATCGAAGTCGAACAGATCGGTGCGCATTGGCGAATCCCGGCGCCGTTTCCGCCGGTTTCCACGCGGCGGCAAACTGCATTAGAAGGCGCATAGAGCAACCTTTGGCGCGGCAGGCAACGTGGCGAATGCGGTCGGTCCCAATGCCGAGAATGTCGCGGTCATCCAGGTCAAACCCGGCATCGGCGACGTCATTTGGCATTTGCCGTTCATTCGCGCCGTTGCGGCGGCCACGCCGGGCGGCCGGGTCGCGTTTCTCGCGCCGCCTTCGAGTGCGGCGAAGGAACTGCTCGCCGCCGAGCCCGGCGTAGCCGAGACGATCTATTTCCAGCATGCCGGCTCCGAACTGCAGCGCGGCGTCAATCTGATCCGGCTCGCGGTGCTGTTGCGGCGGCGCCGGTTCGGCGCGATCTGGATTCTCGACCGCACCACCCGGCCTGCCGTCGCGGCGGCACTTGCCGGAATCCCGAAACGCATTGGACTCGGTCTCGGCGGACAGAAGCTTTTCATTACTAACCCCGGCATCGACCATAGTCATTTCCACGACCACCCGATCGATTGGCTGCGCGCGCTGATGAAGGCGATGCAGGTGCCGTTGCCGGAGGTCGAACCGGCGCTGCGTCTGTCGCAAACCACGCTCGCAGCGGTCGAGGCGAAATTCGACCCCCTGCCCCGCCCGTGGATCGTACTCGGCATCGGCGCCTCGCATCCGGACAAGGATTGGTCAGACGACCACTGGACGCAGTTTTTAGGCGAATTGCGCCGCCGCACCGCCGGTACGGTATTTCTGATCGGCGGCAACGCCAACCGGACGCGTGCGGAAAATTTCATCGCAGCCGGCGCCGGCGCGTCGGCCGTCAACGCCTGCGATTTGAGCCTGACCGAAGCGGCCGCCCTGCTGCGTCGCGCCGATCTATTCATCGGCCCGAGCTCCGGACCGCTCAATCTCGCGGCTGCGAGCGATACCGAGGCCTTCGGACTGTTCGGTTCGACGCCGGTTTTGACCTATTCGAAATTCATCCACGCCATCGTGCCAGACGGCGGCCCGTCACCCGGCGGCATGGCACGGATTTCACCGGCTCAGGTGATCGACGCCATCGCGCCGCGCCTCGACGTGGCGCGGCGCGCCTAGCGCATCGGGTGTCGCTATTTGATGTCGGCGGCTACCTGCATCTTGATGATCTTATCGGGATTGCGCGGCGGCTCGCCGCGCTTGAGCTTGTCGACGACATCCATGCCGCTCACCACTTCGCCGACCACAGTGTATTGGCCGTTGAGGAACGCGCCCTCGTCGAACATGATGAAGAACTGGCTGTTGGCCGAATGCGGATTGCTGGTACGCGCCATGCCGACGACGCCGCGCTCATAGGGCACATCCGAGAACTCGGATTTCAAATCCGGATATTCCGAGCCGCCGGTGCCGTTGCCGTTTTCGCCGTCGCCGGTCTGCGCCATGAAGCCCTCGATGACGCGATGGAACGGCACGTCGTCGTAAAACTGCTCGCGCGCCAGCTTTTTCATCCGCTCGGCATGGCCGGGCGCGACGTCGGTGCGCAGTTTGATGATGACGCGGCCCGGGGTGGTATCGAGCACCAGAACGTTTTCCGGATCGGCGCCGGCGGGTAATTCGACTGCTTCGGCCATTTGCTTTCCTATCCCTGTATAGACGTTGCCTTGAATGAATGTCGCGCGCCTTACGGCACGATGGTTGCTGACTTGATGTAATCCAGTTTGGGAAACCCCGACGTCAGATAAGCGTTGCCCTCGCGCTGCACCCGGCTCTGGTCGGGCCCGTTGCCGCCAGGCGCGCCTTCGCCGTAACCGCTGTAGAGCGCGTCGACCACGTTCATGCCCGATATGACCTGGCCGAACGGCGCGAAACCTTGACTGTCGAGTGCGGCGTTATCGCCGAAATTGATGAAGACCTGAGTGGTGCGGGTGTTGGGACCCGCGGTGGCAAAGGTGATCAAGCCGCGCTTGTTGCTGGTCTTGACCGGATCGTCATTGATCCTGGCATTGCGCCACTGTCCGGAAATTCCGGGATCGGCGTTGAGGCCGAACTGCACCATGAATCCGGAGATCACGCGAAAGAAGCGGCTGTTATCGAAAAATCCGTTCTTGACCAGATTATAAAACCGGTCGGCGCCGAGCGGCGCCCAGTCGCGGTGCACCTCGACGACAAACGAGCCCTTGCTGGTGTCGAATTTGGCCTTGTAGACCGGGGGCGCCTGTTCACGGAGCGCGCTCGGATTGGCGAGCGCCGGGTTGGCCGGGGCCTGACTCCAGGCCGGCGCCGCGACGGTCAGCGTGAGCAAAAGTGCAGCAAAGCGGATCATGTCATCTCCCGGATAGGATGGCTCGGTCGGTCGATCGGAGCTTCGGATATTACTTCTTGGCGAATTTGATCTTGAGCCGAGCGGCAACCGCCGCCGGCACGAAGGCGGAAACGTCGCCGCCCATGCCGGCAATCTGACGGACCAAGGTGGCGGTGATCGGGCGGACGGCGGCGGCGGCAGGCAGAAATACCGTCTGCACCTCCGGCGCCATGGTCGCGTTCATGCCGGCCAACTGCATCTCATAATCGAAATCGGTACCGTCACGGACGCCGCGGACCAGCACCGTCGCGCCGGCCTGCCGGGCAGCCGTAATGACGAGATTGGCGAAGGTCGTGCAGACCACGTCGCATCCGGCATCGCGGCCAAGCGGCGCGCAAATCTCATTTGCCATGGCGAGCCGCTCTTCGGTGGTGAACAGCGGCGTCTTGCCGGGATGGATCCCGATGGCGAGAACCAGGCGATCGGCCAGCCGCACGGCCTTGCCGACCACGTCGAGATGACCGTTGGTGATCGGATCGAACGACCCGGCAAAGAGAGCAATCCGCATGGCGGCGGTCTAGCCCGCGTGCAAGGTCGCCGCAAGGTGGCTTTGCGGCCCGCGTCACCGCGCGAAGCTATCGGAATTGCGCGCCCGATGGCTTCTTGCTGGCAGCCCTGAAAAACTGAAAACGCCGGTGTCTGGCCGCGATTCCGGCGAATTCGCGCGTTGATTTAAGGCGTTGTCGAGAACCGCCAAATTGTGATGGCCATCAAAGTGCTTTTGAACGTTTGGATTAAATTACGAGTTAAATGGGAGCAACTAGATCGCCGGCGCGACGTTAACGACCGGCGAAGGGTTGCGGACAGGGATTAGGTGTCATGATCAAGACCGTTTCAGCAGTCGCCGTTGCTGCAATCATAGCGGCTGGTTTTGTCGCATTCCCGAGTTTGTCGCCGCAAGTCGAAGCAAGTGCGCCGGTGGCGGGCGCCAAGGGCGATCGTGCCGATGTTCGGCCGCTCGGTATCGATTGCGGTCAGAATGCCTGGCCGCATTTCGATGCTGCGTGCATGCGCGATGCACGCTCGCCTTTGATCCAGCCGCGGACAGTGCGGTTTGTCTCCGCGGATCGCGTTCCGGCTCGTTCCGGCCGCTAAGTTCGATCTAGAATCTCTCGGTAGTCTGCCGTTTGGCGGAAGGTGTTGTCCCCACCTTCCGCCAAAACTTTATTTCGCGCATGATCCTCCAAAAGCCGATGCGACAACGCTCGCTCCGGCACCACCGCAGGGAGGAATTTCATGGGGCTTGGCTCGCTCATTCGCAGGCACGGTGTGCGCCAGCACAGTTTGGCGTTGGCACATTGCGGCGCGGATCTGCGGTTCGGCGAGCATCGCCCAAAATGCCCCGGCAACGGATTTCCCCAACAAACCGATTCGGCTCATCGTGCCCTATACCCCGGGCGGTCCGTCCGACGTGATGGGCCGGCTCATCGCCCAGTCGCTGTCGGGCACTTTCGGTCAGCAGGTCTATGTCGACAACCGGCCCGGCGCCGGCTCGACGCTCGGCGGCAAACTGGTCATCGGCGCCGAGCCGGATGGCTACACCTTGCTCGTTGCCACCGCCGCGACGCTCGCGATCGGACCCGCGCTTTACCCGGATGCCGGGCTTGATCCGAAAGCTTTTGTTCCGGTCGGTCTGTTTGCCACCGTACCGTTTGTCATGATCGCCGGACCGAAGGCGCCGCCCGGCGGCGTGACCGACATCATCGCTTACGCCAAGGCCCATCCCGGCAAGCTGACCATCGGCGTGCCGAACGGCGCGCCGCCGCACATGCTGGCGGCGTGGTTCAAAAGCCTGACCGCGACCGACATTTTGATCGTGCCGTATAACGGCGCCGCCGGCGATATGACCGATCTGATGGCCGGCCAGATCGATCTGGCGATCGAGACCGGCTCCATCGTGCTGCCGCATCTGTCCGACGGCACCATGCGGGCGATTGCCGCCGCAACGCCGCAGCGGCTTCCCGAACTGCCGAACGTGCCGACCCTGATCGAAAGCGGCGTGCCCGGTTACGTCGCGACCTCATGGACCGGTCTCGCCGCGCCGCCTGGAACGCCGCAACCGATCGTCGCAAAGCTCAATGCAGCGCTCAATGCCGGCTTGGCCACGCCGGAGCTGCAAGGGAAGCTCAAGAATCTTGCCGCCAAGGGTCAACCCGGCACGCCGGCGGCGTTCGCCGACTTCGTCGCGACCGAACAGCCGAAGTGGATCGCAATGGTGAAACTTTCCGGCGTCAGCACCAAATAAGCGCCGGAAGCTATGCATCATCACTGCGCTAGATGATCGAGCCCAAGCGATTTGATGATCGGCGACCACCGCGCCAAGTCGGCTGTCATCGTGTCGGTAAAATCTCGCGGCGTGCCGCCCATTGGGGCATAGCTGAGCTTGGTGAGCGCGCTCTGCAGTTCCGGCGTCTTCAAGCCGTCATTGATGGTCGCATTGAGCTTGGCGACGATCGGTTGCGGCGTGTGCGCCGGCGCCAATAATCCGGTCCAGGCGACGGTGACGAAGCCCGGATAGCCGGATTCCACCATGGTCGGGACCTCGGGCAATTCGGGAATCCGTTTCGCGGAAGTGACTGCGAGCGCCCGCAACCGGCCGGCCTGGATTAGCGGCAGCAATACGCTGGTCGCCTCGAACGTCATTTGCACATTGCCGGCCATGACATCGTTGATCGACGGTCCGCCGCCTTTGTAAGGGACGTGCACGATGTCGATGCCGGCGCGGGCCTTGAACATTTCGCCGATCAGATGCGGCAGCACGCCGATGCCGCCCGACGAAAAATTCACCTTGCCGGGATTGGCCTTGGCGTAAGCGACCAGTTCGGCGACGCTGTGCGCCGGCACCGCAGGATTGACCACCAGGATGTTGGACGTGGCGCCGACCAGCGCGACCGGATCGAAGCTGGTCAGCGGATTGTAACCGGCGTCGGCATGCAGCAACGGCGCCAAGATCAGCCCGCTCGACGCCGAATAGAGCAGCGTATAGCCGTCCGGCGTCGCTTCCGCCGCATCCTTCGAGCCGATGGTATTGCCGGCGCCGGCCCGGTTCTCGACCACGAACGCCTGGCCGAGCGCGCCCTGCAGATAATTCGCGGTAATGCGCGCTACGACATCGACCGGACCGCCCGGCGGCGTCGGTACGATGATTTTCACCGGCCGTGCCGGGTAGTTTTGGGCCGACGCCGCGCCGTTATCGAGGCCGGTCGCCAAGACGGCGAGGCCCATTGTCATTAACGCAAATGCTGCAGCGCGCGCTCGGATCACGGCATCTTCCCCCTTTTGTCTCGTTCTTGCCCGGCAACTGGACTAATCTAACGGCGCATAGGGGCTTTTGACCACCACGGGTGGCCGCAACCCCCAGCTTGTTCCCCTAGCTTGACCCTCTCTTGGCGCGTGTCTAAGAGCCGCACGGATAGACGGCCGCAGCATGATTGTCCTTGTCGATAACTACGACAGCTTCACCTTCAACCTGGTGCACTATCTCGGTGAACTGGGTGCGGACGTCGTTGTCCATCGCAACGACAAAGTGACAAGTCGCGAGATCGTCGCCGCCGATCCCGATGCCATCGTGCTGTCCCCCGGCCCCTGCACGCCGAGAGAAGCCGGCATCTGCCTCGATCTGATCGCGCTGGCCGCGAAAACCATTCCGATCCTCGGCGTCTGTCTTGGCCATCAGGCGATCGGCGATGCATTCGGCGGCAAAGTGGTGCGCGCGCCGGTGCCGGTGCATGGCAAGCTTTCGGAAATCAGGCACGAAGGCCAAGGCATATTCCGCGGCATCAATGCGCCGTTCAAGGCGACGCGTTATCATTCGCTGGTGGTCGAACGCGACAGCATGCCGGCCGAACTCGCCGTCACCGCCGATACCGAGGACGGTCTGGTGATGGGGCTTTCCCATACCCGGCTGCCGGTACACGGCGTGCAGTTTCATCCCGAAAGCATTGCGTCCGATCACGGCCATCTGATGCTGAAGAATTTTTTGGACATCGCCGCGACCTGGAACAAGACGACCGGCCGGCGGGTCAATTGAGGATATCGCGGTGACTCCAGAATTTAGGGCTCTGATCGGGAAAGTCGCGACCGGCGCGACGCTCGGCCGCGACGAAGCGACCAGCGCCTTCGAGCAGATGATGTCGGGCGAGGCGACGCCGTCGCAAATGGGCGCTCTGTTGATGGCGTTGCGGGTGCGCGGCGAGACCGTCGATGAAATCACCGGCGCGGTCACGGCGATGCGCGCCAAGATGGTGCGGGTCGAAGCACCGCCGGATGCCATCGACGTGGTCGGCACCGGCGGCGACGCCTCGGGCTCGTTCAATATTTCGACTTGCGCCGCGTTGATCGTCGCCGGCGCCGGCGTGCCGGTGGCGAAGCACGGCAATCGCGCGCTGTCGTCGCGTTCCGGGGCCGCCGACGTTCTGGCGGCGTTCGGCGTTAATATCGATCTTAATCCGCAGCAGATCGGGCGCTGCATCAAGGAAGCCGGCATCGGCTTCATGTTCGCGCCGGCGCATCATCCGGCGACCAAGAATGTCAACGCCACCCGCGTCGAGCTCGGCACCCGCACCATTTTCAATTTGCTCGGACCGCTGTCCAATCCGGCCGGCGTGCGCCGCCAGATGGTCGGCGTGTTCTCGCGGCAATGGACCGAGCCGCTGGCGCAAGTGCTGAAGAATCTCGGCACCGACAGCGCCTGGGTGGTGCATGGCTCCGACGGCCTCGACGAAATCACGACTTCTGGCCCCACCACCGTCACCTCGCTCGAAGCCGGCGTGGTGCGGACCTTCGAGATTTCGCCGGCCGATGTCGGCCTTGAAAAGGTCAAGCCGGAGGCGCTCCGTGGCGGCGATGCGGCGTCGAATGCCAAAGCGGTCGAAGCGGTGCTCGAAGGCAAGCGGAGTCCGTTCCGCGATGTCGCGCTGTTCAACGCGGCGGCGGCGCTGGTGGTCGCCGGCAAGGCGAAGAACCTTAAATCCGGCGTCGACCTCGCCGCCAACTCGCTCGACTCCGGCGAAGCCGAAGGCCGGCTCGACCGATTGATCGTGGTGTCGAACGATGGCTGATATCCTGGCAAAGATCGGCGCCTATAAGCGCGAGGAGATCGCTGCGGCAAAACGCGGCCGGCCGTTGGCCTCGATTGAACAGGAGGCCAAGGCAAATGGCGCGACGCGCGGCTTTCTACGCGCGATCGAACGGCGGCTCGCCGCCGGCGACTACGCGCTGATTGCCGAAATCAAGAAGGCTAGTCCGTCGAAAGGCCTGATCCGCGCCGAGTTCGATCCGGCTTCGCTCGCGGCGGCTTACCAGGCCGGCGGCGCTGCATGTCTTTCGGTTCTGACCGACGGACCTTCTTTCCAAGGCAGCCTCGATTATATGCGCCAGGCGCGCGCGGCCTGCGCCCTGCCCGTGCTGCGCAAGGACTTCATGTACGACACCTATCAGGTGGCCGAAGCACGGGCCTATGGCGCCGACTGCATTCTCCTCATCATGGCGGCGCTCGACGACGCGAACGCCGCCGAACTTGAAGCGGCGGCTTTCGCATACGGCATCGATGTGCTGGTCGAGGTCCACGACGAGCAGGAATTGGAGCGCGCGCTGCAGCTGAAATCCAAGCTCATCGGCATCAACAATCGTGATTTGAAGACCTTCGCGACATCGCTGGACGTGTGCGAAAGGCTCGCTCGCCTGGTTCCGGCCGACCGTGTCATGGTCGGCGAGAGCGGCATCTTCGCGCCGGAGGATCTGGCGCGGCTGGCGCATTCGGGTATCGCGACATTCCTGGTCGGCGAAAGTCTGATGCGGCAGGATGACGTCACCGCCGCGACCCGCAAATTACTGGCGCGCGATCCCGCGCTGGCCGCAGCCCGATAACAGCGTGGCCGCCCGCAGCAAAAAACTCACCCATCTCAGCGGCCGCGGCGAAGCCCGCATGGTCGACGTGTCGGCCAAAGCGCCGACCGAGCGCGAGGCGGTGGCTGAAGGCCGCGTGTTGATGACGCGCAAGACGCTCGACATCGTCCGCAAAGGCGATGCGAAAAAGGGCGATGTTCTCGGCGTCGCCCGCATCGCCGGCATCCAGGCCGCCAAACGTACCCACGAGCTGATCCCGCTGTGCCACCCGCTTCCGATCTCGCAGATCGAAGTCGATATCGCGCTTGACGCGAAGCTTCCCGGCATCGTCGTCAAAGCCCGCGTCAAGGTTGCCGGCAAGACCGGGGTCGAAATGGAAGCGCTGACCGCCGTATCGGTCGCGTGTCTGACGATCTATGACATGGTGAAAGCGGTCGAACGCGGCATGCGCATCGAGGGCATCAGGCTGGTCGAAAAACGCGGCGGCCGATCCGGCCATTATCGGGTGCGGGAGTAACACCGTGGCTTTGCTGTCGGTCGCCGACGCGCTCGATCAGGTGCTGGCGCATGCGGCGCCACTCGCTTCCGAAGATGGTCGAACTCGCCGAGGCCGACGGCCGCGTGCTGGCGCAGGATCTCAAAGCGTTGCGGACCCAACCGCCCGCCGACGTCTCGGCGATGGACGGCTATGCCGTCCGCGCCGCCGACGTCGCTACGGCTCCCGTGCGGTTGAACGTGATCGGCGAGGTGGCGGCGGGGCGGCCGTTCTCCGCCACCGTCGGTCCCGGCGAGGCGGCGCGCATCTTCACCGGCGGCTTCATCCCCGATGGCGCCGACACAGTCGTGATTCAGGAACAGACCAAGCGCGACGGCGGCCGCGTCGAGGTGCAAAAGCCCTCCGGCATAGGCCGTCACGTGCGGCAGCAGGGGCTCGATTTCCGCGCCGGCCAGGTGTTGCTGGCCGCCGGCCATCGCCTCAAGGCGCGCGACCTGCAGCTTGCCGCCGGGATGAATTATCCGCGCCTGCCGGTCTATCGCCGGCCCAAGGTCGCGCTGTTCGCGACCGGCGACGAACTGGTGCCGCCCGGCACCGAGCCGGGGCCCGGCCAGATCGTCTATTCGAACGGCTTTGCGCTCGCCGCGCTGGCCCGCGAAGAAGGCGCCGCCGTCATCGACCTCGGCGTCGTCGGCGATACGCTCGAACCGACCATCGCCGCGGTCCGGCGTGCGCGCGAGGCCGGAGCGGACATTCTGGTCACCACCGGCGGCGCCTCGGTCGGCGAATACGACCTGGTCCAGAAGGCCTTCGCCGCCGAGGGGATGGAGTTGTCGTTCTGGAAGATCGCGATGCGGCCCGGCCGGCCGCTGATGCATGGGCGGCTCGGCGCCATGGATGTGCTCGGCCTGCCCGGCAATCCGGTTTCGTCCTACGTCTGTGCCTTCCTGTTCCTGGTCCCGCTTATCCGCCGCATGACCGGGCGTGACGATGCGGCGATCGTGCCCGAATCGGCGGTACTGGGCTGCGACCTCGCTGCCAACGACGAGCGGGCGGACTATTTGCGTGCGACGCTGCAAAACGGCGCCGGCGGCCTCGTGGCAACGCCCTTCCCGGTGCAGGACAGTTCCATGATGGTACCGCTCGCCAAATCAGATTGTCTTCTGATCCGAGAGCCTTACGCGCCGCCCGCCACGGCCGGCAGCGCGTGCCGAATTGTTAAATTCGAGCGTTAAGCCGCGGTATTCCCGGCCGATTGCTTTCTTCACGTCAAATTAAATGGTTGCGGAACACATTGGGAACGGATAGTGTCCGTTCATGATTTGTTTCGGCCATTGGCGTTGTGCGCCAAGGACGTTGCCGGAACGTCTGGCCTGAGAGGGGGAACGCTTATGCTTACACGCAAGCAAGCCGAGCTGTTGCGTTTTATTCATGAGCGGCTGAAGGAGGCCGGCGTGCCGCCTTCCTTCGACGAGATGAAGGACGCGCTCGATCTGCGTTCCAAGTCCGGCATTCATCGCCTGATCACGGCGCTCGAGGAACGCGGCTTCATCCGCCGCCTGCCGAACCGGGCCCGCGCCATCGAGGTGATCAAGCTGCCGGAATCGGTCGCCCACGGCATGGTGGCGGGACGGGCGCGGGGTTTTACCCCGAGCGTCATCGAAGGCAATCTCGGCCGGGTGCGGACCAGTTCGGAAGACGACGGCGGCCGTCCGGTCGCGGTGCCGGTGATGGGCCGCATCGCCGCCGGCACGCCGATCGAGGCGATCCAAACCCGTAGCCATACCATCAACATGCCGGCCGATCTTCTTACCACGGGTGAGCATTTCGCGCTTGAGGTCCGCGGCGATTCGATGATCGAAGCCGGCATCCTCGACGGCGACATGGCGCTGATCAAGCGGACCGACGCCGCCGATACCGGCGATGTCGTGGTGGCGCTGATCGACGACGAGGAGGCTACGCTCAAGCGCTTCCGCCGTCGCGGTGCCTCGATCGCGCTCGAGCCTGCCAATACCGCTTACGAAGTCCGCATCCTGCCGCCCAACCGGGTGCGCATTCAAGGCAAGCTCGTCGGACTGTTCCGGCGGTACTGAGGCTCGATTACTGGTCGGCCTCGATATCTTCCTGCCGGGGCGTAGCATCGCGCGGGGGCGCACGCGGCGCACTGTCGAGATTTGAATCCGTAGCGCTGTCCGTGGCCACCCGCCGTGGCGCGATAGCCGGTGCCCACGGCCGGTCGAAATTTTCCGGCCGCGTGCCTTCGACGATAAAGCCCGGGCCATCGCGCCGCAGCGCAAGCGCGCCGCGCCTGCGCCAGACATCCCGGCCGATGACCATCGCGGCACAGTCCGGCGGCGAATCGTCATGAGTCGCGAGGATCAGCGCGGTACGGCGGCAATCTTCCTCAAAGGCGTCGGGCTCGATTGCGTAGGAAACCAAGGCGCCGTCGGCGAGCTTGCCGATACAGCCCGACGGGTCGCAGGCGATCCCCTGCCCCAGTCCCTTGTCCTTCACGTCGCGGCCATCGGCGTCGGCCGCGAGCCATTCGCGGGTCGCAAAACTATCCCCGCCGCTGTGATGGATGGCGAGCCGGCCATCCTGGCCGCGGACCGCAAAGCTGCGCCCGTCACCTGCTATCAGCACATCAGGCACCGGCGTGCGCGCCGCCCAGACCACGGCGATAAGCACCAGAAGCCCCCCGCTCCAGCGCAGCGGCGTCTTCAAGAGCCCGATCACCAGCAGTCCTGCGGTAGCGGCGAGCAGCGGCCCGGCGCCGAACGAAGTCACCCGGCCGAACGCGCCGGGCAGGCTCGCCACCCACAGCGCCACCGTATCCATCCATTCGATGCCGTAGCCCATCTGCCGCCAGAACACGGCGTCGAAGCCGAACGGCATGGCGACCACGCCGAAAATCCCCATCGGCATCACCCAGGCGGAGACCACCGGCATGGCGAGAAGGTTGGCGACCACGCCATAGGGCGCGATGCGATGGAAATGGTAGGCGGCGTAGGGCGTGGTGGCGAAGCCGGCGAGCAGTGACGCCAGCGTGAGCCCGACGATCTCATTGACGCCCCACAGTGCGGCGCGCGCGCCAATCGAACTGTCGGCATTGGCGCGCAACTTGATCGCGCCGCGTTCGTAACCGGCGATCAACGCCAAGGTTGCCGCAAACGACATCTGAAAGCTCGGATGCACCACGGCTTCCGGCGCCAGCATCAGCACAAAGAGCGCCGCCACCGTCAGCGTACGCATCGTCACCGTCGGCCGGTCGAGCATCACGCCCACCAGCACAACCGCGATCATGATGTAAGAGCGCTGCGTCGCGACTTCGGCGCCCGACAGCAACAAATAGAACGTCGTCACGATAAGCGCCGCTAAGGCCGCCCATTTCTTGATCGGTGCGCGATCGGCAAGCCCCGGGATGAGCGCGAAGCCGGCGCGGAAAATAAAGAAGACCAGACCAGCAACGACCGCCATGTGATAGCCGGAAATCGACAGCACATGGCCGATGCCCGAAACGAACATCGCGTCGTAGAGATGCGGATCGATCGAGTCGCGCCGCCCGTCGATCAGCATGGCCGCGATCGCGCCGGGATCGCCGTGCAGCACGGCGCGGATGCGGGCGTCGATGGCGTCGCGCATCCGCTGGATCACGGCATTGGCGCGATGCAGCAGCCCCTGCTGGGACGGCGGCGTGATTATTTTAACGGCGCCCCGGACGAAGCCCGACGCGCCGATGCGCTGGAAATAAAGATCGCGGGCGAAATCGTAGCTGCCGGGTTCGAGCGGCTGCAGCGGCGGATCGAGCAGCGCTTTGGCTTCGACAAATGAACCGGGCTCGGGCGCCATGCCGCGCTTGACCGAGAGCCGCACCCGCTGCGGCTTCTCCGCCATGCGGCCGCCGTCCATCAACTCGACGCGCAGTACAAAGCGATCGGTATGCTGGCTCTCCTCGCGCAATTCGACAAAGCCGGCCACCGTCACGCCGGAGGCGGAGAAGCGCAGCACCGGATGGTCGATCAGCAACGTCTTCACGGTGGCAACCGCGAAACCGGCGGCGATGCCGAGTGCACCAAGCGCGATCGCGAATGGAATGAACTGACGCCGCAGCATCACCGCGAAGATCGTGCACAGCGCCGTCAGCGCCACCGCCGCCCACCAGGCCGGTTCGCGTTCCGCGGTGAAGTAAATGACGATACCGAAGCCGTAGGCGACCGCGAACCATGGCAGCAAGCGCCCGGCGCCGACCTCGACTGCCGCCCATTCGCGCACGCGCTCCGGAACAACAAAGGCGGACGGGAAGCGGACGGCGCCCCACGCGGCGCGGGCTTCGCCGAAGCCTGTTGGCCAAGTCCAGGCTCGGCTACGCGCCCGGCTTTGAGGATTGTGCTGTGCCACGGCGCGCCCCCTGCGCGCGAAGAAATCGCCGGGGGATTACTTTAAGTGGCAGATTACAGATGCGCAACTGACGGCGGATCAAGCGCCGGCGGAGACTTTCGCCCAGGTGTCGCGCAATCCGACGGTGCGGTTGAAGACAAGCCGCTCCGGCTTCGAATCCGGATCAGGACAGAAATAGCCCTGGCGTTCGAACTGAACCGCCGCCTTCACCTCCGCCAGCGAAGGTTCGACGCGCGCTTCGCTAAGAATTTCAAGCGAATTCGGATTGATCTCCGAGGCAAAATCGGCGGCGTTCGGATCCGGCCGCGTGAACAGCGGATTGTAGAAACGTATTTCCGCCGGCAGCGAAGCTTCCGCCGATACCCAATGCATCGTCGCCTTGACCTTTCGGCCGTCGGGCGCGTTGCCGCCTTTGGTCGCCGGATCGTAAGTGCAGCGCAGTTCGACGATCTCACCCGCGGCATTCTTCACCACTTCGCGGCAGGTGATGAAATAGGCATAGCGCAAGCGGACCTCGGCGCCGGGCGACAGCCGGAAGAATTTCTTCGGCGGATTTTCCATGAAATCGTCGCGCTCGATGAAAAGCTCGCGGCCGAACCGAATCCGCCGCGTACCGGCGTCGGAATTTTCCGGGTGATTGACCGCTTCGACCTCTTCGCTCTCGCCTTCGGGATAATTCTCGATCACGACTTTGAGCGGACGCAGCACCGCCATGCGGCGTTCTGCGGTCTTGTTGAGATGCTCGCGGATCGAGAATTCGAACATTGCCACGTCGACGATGCTATTGGCCTTGGCGACGCCGATGCGCTTGACGAAATCGCGGATCGCTTCCGGCGGCACGCCGCGCCGGCGCAATCCGGCGATGGTGGGCATTCGCGGATCGTCCCAGCCGCCGACAAAACCGCCGCGCACCAGTTCGGTGAGCACCCGCTTCGACAGCACCGTGTGGGTGAGGTTCAGCCGCGCGAACTCGTACTGATGCGGCTGCGACGGCACCGGCAGGTTCTGCAGGAACCAGTCGTAAAGCGGACGGTGATCCTCGAATTCGAGCGTGCACAGCGAGTGCGAAATGCCCTCGATGGCGTCGGACTGGCCGTGGGCGAAATCATAGCTCGGATAGATCGACCAGGTGGTGCCGGTGCGGGGGTGATGCGCATGCAGGATGCGGTAGAGCACCGGATCGCGCAGATTGATATTGCCCGAGGCCATGTCGATCTTGGCGCGCAGCACGCGCGCGCCGTTCGGAAATTCGCCGGCCCGCATGCGGCGGAACAGATCGAGGTTCTCCTCGACCGAGCGCTCGCGGAACGGGCTGTTCCTGCCGGGCTCGGTCAGGGTGCCGCGCGCGGCGCGCATCTCATCGGGGCTCTGATCGTCGATATAGGCCTTGCCGGCGCGGATCAGGATTTCAGCCCAGTCGTACAGCCGCTCGAAATAATCCGAGGCGTAATAAAGATTGTCGCCCCAGTCGTAGCCGAGCCAGCGCACGTCGGCCTGGATCGAGTCGATATATTCCTGGTCTTCCTTGGTCGGATTGGTGTCGTCGAACCGCAGATTGCAATGGCCGCCGAACTCCTGCGCGATGCCGAAATTCAGACAGATCGACTTGGCATGGCCGATATGGAGGTAGCCGTTCGGCTCCGGCGGAAACCGGGTCACGATTGCCTTGCGCCGGCCCGACGCCAGGTCGGCGCTGACGATGTCGCGGATGAAATCCTGGCCCGCTTCCCGTGTTGTCGTTTCGGCGACCGACATCTATTTTTCCTTTGGTGGCCCGCGGCGAAGCCGCCGGCACCCGATTCTAAGGCTTAAGTCGTGACGGTCCTCCGATTGGACAAGTTGCCCCGCGCGGTCAAGTCGAGCCGATGGTGATCGCCCGGCCGGTCGGCACCGGCAAGAAAAAGGCCGGCGGACCCGAGGCCCGACCGGCTTTCCTTACCATCGCTGACGGCAACAGCTTGGCCGGCCCTCAAGCCGGCGTTGCCGGCTCAGTAGCCGCAATAATTCGGCGCCATGGTCTGTGACCAGGCACCATTTGGATAACGGTAGTAACAGCCGCCGCGCCACCAATAATAGCCACCGGGCCGCGCCTGCGCTTCGGCCGCCACGACGGCGCCCGTCGTGGCGCCAACGGCCACGCCCGCGACGGCTCCTCGTCCGTGACCGAGCGCGCCACCGATCAGGCCGCCGATCGCGCCGCCGACGATCGCGCCCGCCACGGGATTCGGCTCGGCCGGCGGTGGGGGTGGCGGCGGCGGCACGGCTGCCACCGGGACGGCTGGCGCCACCGGCACCACGTTGCCCTGGTCGTCGTAGGCGACTTCGGAAACGACATCCGGCGGACCGTTCAGAGCTTGGTCGTAGGCATACCAATAGCCGTCGGCCCACCACCAATAACCGCAGCGTCCCCAGCGGCAGCTGTAGGGATAGGCGCGTCCGAGCGCCCACAGGTGATGGTCAAAATGATGCGGATCGAACCGGGCGTGGTCGCGGTGCATCGGCCCGTGCGGATCCGGCCCTCTTCGGAACTCCTCCGCCTGCGCCGAGAGCGACGTCCCGATGAACGCCGACACCAACGGCGCCACGATCACAAAGCGTGCAAACCTGTTCATGATAGATACCTTCTTGCCTCCGATATCGTGAAGTTGCGAAACGTTTCAGACTCACCCGCTCGCCGGTTGCCCCGCGTCGTTCTTCCTTCAGGGTCCGCTGGTGGACGACCGGCGATCCCCGCGCAGCCAATGGCGGACAGCTGTCGCAGCGGTGGGAGCCACGGCGCCGGCGCGTTCTTGAAGCCATTGTGATCCCAGCCGCGCCTCAAACTCCGAAGCAGATAGACTCGAACGCTCTAGGAGATTGAGCGTCGGCAAGTTGGCAAGAAAAGGGTTTTGAAATGAACTTTTGGTAATGTCTGAAACTTTGGCTGTGGCTCTCAGCCAGCCCGCTAATGTGCGAACGGATTGAGTTTGACGGAGCCTGGACAACCGAAGCAACATCCGGGTCCCAGTTTGCCAGCCGTTATCGGCGCTCGCCAAAGTTCAAAGCGACGCTGCCGGCATTGTGAGTTCTTCCAGCGTCGGTAGCCCTCAGCGCATAGAGAGAAGCCAATTCGCGATCCACCGAGAGGTTCGCTGTTGCTCAGAGCGCTTATGCACGCTTCCAGGCCACCTCTATCTTGCCTGTCCCTACGGCAGTCGGGTTGCTGTAGTGCATTTCTTCCGCGCTAATCGAGTCGATGCTTCGCTTCTGGGGTATCCCAAGCTGGTTTGTTAGCGTCGTGCCATCGAGTTGCATATTGATGGTCTTGGCCGCTTCATCGACACTGTATGTCCCGTAATAAGCGATCGATCCACGGACGATGGCTTCGGCTTCCTCAGCGCTTGGTTTCATCGGATCGTTCGAGGATATCTTCGGCAGATCAGCCTGCACAATCACCAGCGAAAAACGTCCAGCGGCGCTAAATGTATTGATGCCCTTTGGATTGTTACCGAACCTGTAATTCTTGCTGCCGTCCGAACGCGTCTGAACCCAAGATATTAGTGTCCAATCTCCAACGATCTGCTCTTTTAGCGTCTTCGATTGGGCCATTGCGGCGCGCGGCAACAAGGCTAGGGCGCGTACTCATAAATCCGGTTCTGTGAGCGCGGCTCGCTGAATGTCCGCTTCGCTCCAAAAGCGACCGAATTGTTGCGTCGCCGCGAAATGACGCGATGGGCCATCAGCAGAGCGCGTTATCGCATCCGCCAATTAAATCTATACCAGCCCGTGCCCGTAAAGTAGCTCACGAGGGAGAAATGTTCACTGGCTCGGTGAAGCCGATGCGCGGCCCGGCGCGGAGGTGGTGACGGTCGAATCGCGTAACGCATGATGGCGATACTCAGCGCCCTAGATCAAATTGTTGGTAATTCCCCGGTCCAAGCCTGCGCCGACATCGCGCCGCGCGTTTATTTTCGACCCTCACATACTGGGTTTCTAAGCGGCCTAAGATGTTTACATGCCTGGAAAGATGTTTACACGCCTGGAAAAATGGACTGCGAGCCACCGAGAAAAGTCTGGGCAACTCTAGGAAATGAGATCACTTTGATTGGGATCAAGTTCAGCCTGCTGCATGACCCACGGCAATGGACACCCTACTTGTTCCCAATGCGCTTCTGCTAGTGGCGTTATCCAACGCCGATATTTGTTTTGATCAATACACACTTTGCCGTCCTCGCTGATCCATCCGATATCGTTGCAACTGTCGTTAAGAGCGACAGTGCACTTCGCTAAGCGGCCGGTTGAACGGATGACCAATGAGTTTCCCTTTGCTGCATAGCAGATGTAAGCTTCTGCTTCACCGAGACGCTGCTGGAGACCGGACGCATCCCACAGATGTGCTTCTATTTCTTTCCGGTCCTGCTCCGAAACAATCGTGATGCTCTCATCGGTCGGACCGCCGAGGCGCGCAATGCGCTCAAAATTGTATTGGAATCGGGCGTCGTTGCCGAATACATCCCGGATGCGGCGCGCAAACTGGCCAACGGAGATGAAGTTTTCGACTGTATAATGAAGCCTTAATAGCACAACAAATTCGACTGCGATTTCTTTCATGGCTATCAGATTCGACCATATCCGGTCAAAAGTTTCTCCTCCCGACGCCAGCTTCCGCGAAGCATTGTGACCATCTGGTTTGCCGTCGAGCGAGATTTGATAAAAACCGATGTTATGATCTAGGCATTTCAAAAAGCGTTTCTGATCGAGAAGATAGCCATTCGTGGTCATGCCCGAGCGGAAAGTGAACCCACCAGTTTTGGCTGCATCGAGCGCGTGCCGACAAATATCCGTGACCACGTCTAATGCAAGCAGTGGCTCTCCACCGAACCACCCAATGTCCAATTCGTCGAGATCTTTCTCGCGTCGGTCAATCAACGATTTAATGCCAGCCACAACGTGACGCGGCATTTTCTTATTCTCGAAAGTTTCATAGCAATAGGTGCAACGAAAGTTGCAGGCTTCGGTCGGTAAAATAATGAGATTGAGGTAATTGGAGCGAAAATGCTGGAGCTGTTCCGATTGCGAAATCATAGCGGCACTTAAAGGTTGCCCTTGACGACGGATCAGCTGCCGCGACGCGGGTCACGGCAGGAGCCAGTGTGCTTCGGGGGGCAATTTGCTCAGGTTATTGACGTAGCCACGCGTGCGTCGCTTGACTGCCTGTGGGCAGTGTGCAAATTTTCATGTTATCGGTCAATCGGTGGTATTAGGAAGCATAGTCCACGTGAGCATTGTGCCCAAGGACCCTAAAGCGACCGAAAGCGATCAGGACGAAAGCGATCAAAACGTCAGTCGTCGCGGATTATTGGGAAAAGCGGCGCTGATCGTCGGCGTGGCAACCTCAGTGGTCTCGTCGCGAGTTGCGCTTGCACGATCTGCCGACGTCGTCATGGATTCTGCAGGACGGGTGCTCATCGACGGAGCGACGTTTTCCACGCAAAGTCTCGACGGTAGTTTTGAAGAGGCTAAGAACGGCGGGGGCGGCGGCGGTGGTGCACCGAAGACGGGCACTCCCAGCTCCCGCATTCCCAATCCCCATCCCATCAATTATTCCTGCTGCTGTAAGGTTAAGCGGAAAAGCTAATTATAGCGCGATCGCGCATTATCCTGAATGCATCCCTGTATCTAAGGCAGACCGACGCCACGGTGCAGCTTGCTCGACCACAAAGTCGGGGCACGTATCTGCCAAATTGAAGCGGACCACTCGGCATTCAATGTCCGTTATGGTCATTCGCGACCAGGACAAGGCCCATTGCAGGGCCCGCCATGTCCGCTGTGTCCCCAAAAGCGGAAGTGAAATCAGGGTATTGGCATCTGCCACGATAGCCTTTGGGGGTTGATGGCCTCACCCGGCACGTGATTCAAGCTCGCAAACCGGAGCCTCGGATCATGCGCTACGAACTCACCAACCATGAATGGGCCGCCATCAAACCGATGCTTCCGAACAAGCCGCGTGGTGTGCCTCGGGTGAACGACCGGCGTGTCCTCAATGGCATCTTCTGGGTCTTGCGATCTGGAGCACCATGGCGCGACCTGCCGGATGTCTTCGGTCCGTACACCACTTGCTACAACCGCTTCGTTCGCTGGCGGCGGGCTGGCGTCTGGAGCCGCATCATGAACGCGCTGGCCACCGCCCATGATGCGTCGGTGCAGATGATCGACACATCGATTGTTCGGGTGCATCAGCACGGGGCCTGCATCGTCCGAAACCGAAGGCAGTCGATGGGACGATCACGCGGCGGGCTAACCAGCAAGATACATGCAGTGGTCGACACCAACGGCTTGCCGGTCCGGCTCGCGCTGACGGCTGGGGAAGCACACGATAATCGGCTCGCGGACAAACTGTTGTCGCGCTTGAAATCCGGATCGATGCTGCTGGCAGATCGCGGCTATGACGCTGACTGGATCAGAGCCCTTGCTGCGAGGCAGGGTGCGCTGGCCAACATTCCGCCCCGCTGCAATCGCACCGAGCCGATCTGCTTCAGCCCGTATCTCTACCGGGCTCGCAACTTGGTCGAACGGTTCTTCAACAAGATCAAAGCACTGTCGTCGGATTGCAACGCGCTACGACAAGCTGGCGGCGAACTATCTAGCTTTCGTTCAGCTTGCATCGATCAGGCTATGGCTGCGCGTTAATGAGTCCGCGACCTAGTCCCGCTGAAGCTGCACCTATAGTCAGAATGCTACGTCGATCTATATTTCGCCCCTTGTCTTGCTGAACGCGCATGCCGATCTGCATGCGGATTTATCCGTCATCGTGAAACATCGATGACAAGAAGAGTTTGGGTATTTGCGAAGTGGATTACGCCTGCCGACAGCATGATCGCTGCCATTGTCCCGGAGAATTCGGCACTTCCCGCTGGCAGCTTAATTTGTAGAATAGTCTCTTAGCTTTTTCATTTATAGCCTAGCCGAACGTCGTTTGATGGACCGTAGCTTGATGGCCAATAGCGTCGTTTCTCCGACATGCAATGACATGTCGGCTTTTGAGGTCAAAACGGAACTCCCGGAACCCGACCGGCTGCCCTGGGTTCACAACCTGGCTGAGGGGAAATTCAGATGCTGACGCTCGCCCGCATTCTTCTGAGCCTCACCGTTCTTGGTTACGGCTTCGCGACCATCAAGGTGGACCTCAACCGGACCCATGCGACTAATCCGGCCTGGACTCCTCACGCGCGATTCCATGTCGTCTGGCAAATCCTGTCTTACACGGGCATCGGCGTGATATCGCTCTACCTGATCTGGATTGCCGGCGCGACCAGCGTCAAGCCGCTGTATCTGGCGGCGGCCATCAGTGTCGCAATCTATGCTGGATTTTTCGCCGCGGTGTTCGCGAGGCCGCTTTTTCAAGGCGGATTGCATGACGCAAACGGCTATCCGCCCTATCAACCACCCTTCGGGCCGAAGCATTGGCGCTGGGACGCCAATGTAACCGTTTTCACCGCCATGTCGCTCATTTTGCTGGCGGCCATCGTCGTGATCATTGAGCATTAGCACGCGTCATGACCGCGCGCCCGCGCTATCCGTTCGTTTGGCTCGGCGTGCCGCTCGGCCTGATCCTTTTATTCGCCTTCGGGCCGCTCGTTGCGCTGCTGCTCGGCGGCGCCGTCGCGAATGCGCTCGACTGCAGCATGCCGATTGCCGCGACCGAGCCCTGTCTGTTGATGGGCGTTGACCTGACCGACGCCATGAGCGTCGCGGTATTTTTCGGCTACCTCGCTTTCTGGACACTGCCGACGGGAACCGCTTTGCTCGCGATGTGGTTTGTCACAGCGGCAATCGTGACGTTGGTATGGTGGCTGCGCCGCCGTCGCGCGGCATAGCCGGGCATGCCGGCCGGCCCGCTCCAGCCCCGATCGTGATCGCAAGCCCCTCCTTTCGAGAAATGCTTAATCCTGACGGCGCATCCTCGCTTCCATTCGCTGGCGGCTATGCTACACGGCGCGGACAATGATCGGACCGATATGAGTGTCGTCACCCGCTTTGCCCCCTCGCCCACCGGCTTCCTCCACATCGGCGGGGCGCGCACCGCGCTGTTCAACTGGCTCTATGCCCGGCGCCACGGCGGCAAGATGCTGCTGCGGGTCGAGGACACCGACCGCGAGCGATCGACCCAAGGCGCGATCGACGCCATCCTCGACGGCCTCGAATGGCTCGGCATCGGCTGGGATGGCGAGGTCATCTATCAATTCTCCCGCGCAGCGCGGCATCGCGAAGTGGCCGAGGCGCTGCTTGCGGCCGGCCACGCCTATCGGTGCTATGCGAGCCCCGAAGAACTGACGCAAATGCGGGAGGCCGCCCGCAAGGAAGGCCGCGCCAAACTTTATGACGGACGCTGGCGCGACCGCGCCGAGAGCGACGCGCCCGCCGGCGTGAAACCGACGATCCGACTCAAGGCGCCGCTGACCGGCGAAACCGCGATCGAGGATCAGGTGCAGGGCCGCGTCGTCTGGCAGAACGAGAATCTCGACGACCTTGTGTTGCTGCGCTCCGACGGCAACCCGACCTATATGCTCGCCGTCGTGGTCGACGATCACGACATGGGTGTCACCCATGTCATCCGCGGCGACGATCACCTGACCAATGCCGCCCGGCAGAAGCAGATCTATGACGCGCTCGGCTGGACCGTCCCGACCATGGCGCATATCCCGCTGATCCATGGACCGGATGGCTCGAAGCTTTCCAAGCGCCACGGCGCGCTCGGCGTCGACGCCTACCGCGCCATGGGCTATCTGCCGGCGGCGCTGCGCAACTATCTGGTGCGGCTCGGCTGGAGCCACGGCGACCAGGAGATCTTTTCGACCGAGGAAATGATCGCCGCATTCGATCTGCCGCAGATCGGCCGCTCGCCGGCGCGGTTCGACTTTGCCAAACTCGAAAGCCTCGATGGACATTATATCCGGCAAAGCCCGGATCGGGATTTGCTCGATGCGATCGATCAGCTTCTGCCACATATCGCGGAAGGGCCGGCGCTTGCTGCCAAGATGACGCCCACCCTCCGGGAGCAGCTTCTCGCGGCACTGCCGAGCCTGAAGGAGCGGGCGAAAACGCTGCTCGATCTTATTGACGGAGCAGGTTTTCTTTTTGCCGACCGCCCTATCGCGTTGGACGACAAAGCCAAAGCGCTGCTGACCGCGGAGGCTCGCGGTCTCCTTGGCGAGATCACGGCCGAACTCGCCGGCGTCGAGCCATGGACCTCCGAAACCACCGAACAGGCGGTCCGGAATTTCGCCGAACGAAAGGGCGCCAAGCTTGGCGCGGTGGCGCAGCCATTGCGGGCCGCGCTGACCGGACGCACCACCTCACCCGGTATTTTCGAAGTGCTCGCCGTGCTCGGCAAGCCGGAAAGCCTGGCGCGGCTTGCCGACCACGCAAGCCAATAGGCCGGGAACAGCCCTCCGGCCTGATCGTTATTTTTGCCTGAACATTGGCCAGCCATTGTCACATGGCTAGGATTAAGGCGGACTATCTTGCAGTGCACACAAGGTTGCGCTACGCCAATACTGCCGGGTTAATCACGCCGCGACAGCCGCTCTGGCACTACCGGCCGCGCGCGGTCTGCCACTCCGGTTCAGACATCGAGGATCAAGATCATGGACGCAAAAACCGGCGCCAACATCAAGACCGGCAAGTTGCAGCTCGGCGACAAGAGTTATTCGTTTCCGATGTACGACGGAACGATCGGTCCCGAGGTGCTCGACGTCAGCAAGCTGTACGCCGAGACCGGGATATTCACCTACGATCCCGGCTTCACCTCGACGGCAAGCTGCGAGTCCAAAATCACCTATATCGACGGTGACGAGGGCGTCCTGCTCTACCGCGGCTATGCGATCGACGATCTCGCCGAGCACGGCGACTTTCTCGAGACCTGCTATCTCCTGCTCTACGGCGAATTGCCGACGGCGCAGCAAAAGTCCGATTTCACCGATCGCGTGATCCATCACACGATGGTTCACGAGCAGATGAGCCGGTTCTTCCAAGGCTTCCGCCGCGACGCCCACCCGATGGCGGTGATGGTCGGCTGCGTCGGCGCGCTTTCGGCGTTCTATCACGACTCCACCGACATCACCGATCCGAACCAGCGCATGATCGCCTCGATCCGCATGATCGCGAAAATGCCGACGCTCGCGGCGATGGCGTACAAATATACGATCGGACAACCTTTTATCTATCCGAAGAATTCGCTCGATTACGCCTCGAACTTCCTGCGGATGTGCTTCGCGGTGCCGTGCGAGGAATACCACCCCAATCCGGTGCTGGCGCGCGCGATGGATCGCATCTTCACGCTGCACGCCGACCACGAGCAGAATGCCTCGACCTCGACGGTGCGGCTCGCAGGCTCGACCGGCGCCAATCCGTTCGCCTGCATCGCCGCCGGCATTGCCTGTCTGTGGGGACCGGCGCATGGCGGCGCCAACGAAGCCGCACTGAAAATGCTCGGCGAAATCGGCAGCGTCGATCGTATCCCGGAATTCGTCAAGCGCTCGAAGGATCCGAAGGATTCATTCCGGCTGATGGGGTTCGGCCACCGCGTCTACAAGAACTACGATCCGCGCGCCAAGCTGATGCAGAAGACCTGTCACGAGGTCTTGAGCGAGCTCGGCATCAACGATCCGCTGCTCGACGTCGCCATGGAGCTCGAAAAGATCGCCTTGCACGACGAGTATTTCATCGAGAAGCGGCTCTATCCGAATGTCGACTTCTATTCCGGCATTACGCTGCGCGCGATGGGCTTTCCGACCACGATGTTCACCGTGCTGTTCGCGCTGGCGCGCACGGTGGGCTGGATCGCGCAGTGGAAGGAAATGATCGAGGATCCGCATCAGAAGCTCGGCCGGCCGCGCCAGCTTTATACCGGTTCGCCGAAGCGCGACTACGAGCCGATCTCGAAGCGGAAGTAAGCGACTGCGCGATGGGCCCGCCGCGGCGGGCCCACTAAGACGCCCGGCTCAATACACCCGGCTCAATACGCCCAGGTCAAATAAACGCCGCCCCAGGTGAAGCCGCCGCCGAAAGCCGCCAGGATCAGGCGGCTGCCGGCTTTGAGCTGATCCTCGTATTCCCACAGGCAGAGCGGAATCGTCGCCGCAGTGGTGTTGCCGTATTTGTGGATGGTGATCATCACCTGATCGAGCGGCAGTTTCATGCGCTCGGCGGTCGCTTCGATGATGCGCTTATTGGCCTGGTGCGGCACCAGCCAATCGATCTGATCGCTCGTCAACTGATTGCGTTTCATCAATTCGCCGGCGACTTCCGCCATGCGGGCGACGGCGAATTTATAGACCGCGGCGCCTTCCTGATGGACGTAATGCAAGCGCTTGGCCACGGTTTCGGCGGTCGGCGGCATGCGGCTGCCGCCGGCCTTCTGATGCAGATGCGGCATGCCGGCGCCGTCCGAGCGGATCAGCGTATCGACGATGCCATATTTTTTGTTCGGCTCGATCAGCACCGCGCCGGCGCCATCGCCGAACAACACGCAAGTGGCACGGTCGGTGTAATCGATGATCGACGACATTTTGTCGGCGCCGACCACGATGATCTTGCGGAACTTCCCGGTCTCGATGAATTGCGAGGCGATGGTGAGCGCATAGACGAAACCGGAACAGGCCGCCTGGACGTCGAAGCTGCCGATCGAGCGGATGCCGCACATGTCGCAAATCAGATTGGCGCTCGACGGAAATACGAAATCCGGCGTGGTGGTGGCGCAGATCAGAAGTTCAACCTCGCTCGGATCGGTCTTGGTTTTCTTGAGTAATCCCTTTACCGCCTCGGCGCCCATATGCGAGGTGCCAAGACCCTTACCCTTGAGGATATGGCGTTCCTTGATCCCGGTCCGCTCGGTGATCCACTCGTCGCTGGTGTCGACCATTTTCGCGAGTTCCGCGTTGGTCAGCACGTCCGGCGGCACATAGCCATAGACCCCGGTGATCGCGGCCCGGATCGGGGACTTCCGGACCGTTCTCTTCGTTTTAGTCACGCGGGATGCTTTGGCGTTATGCGGGTGAAATGGTGGTGGATGACTTGCGGCTTAGCAGGATGCTTGCGGCAATGGTAGGGCTGCCTCGGATTGGCGGTTAACATGGCTAGGAGGCCTGTCCGACAGCCTCGGAGGGCCGGCCATCCCTCGCCATCGCAATGACGATATCGGCCGCCTTGGCGCTGGAAACGGCGTCCCCGATCGCCATGATGGCGTCGAGACGGCCGAAGGCCTCGGTCTGGCGCCGCCGCTGCGGCGTGTCGGACAATAAGGGGAGCAACGCCGCGGTGAGGTTTTCCGGCGTGCAATCCTCCTGCAAAAACTCCGGGACGATATTCTCGCCGATCGCCAGATTGGCAAGGATCACGCTCGGCAGTTCCGACCGCATCCGGATCAGCCGCGCGATCATCCACTCGATCGGGTGCAGGCGATAGGCCGCGACCATGGGCACGCCGGCCAGCGCCAATTCGAGTGTGACGGTACCGGATGCGGCCAGAGCGGCGCGAGCGCGGCGAAACGCCGCCCATTTCTCACCCGGCTCGATGACAATACGCGGCGCGACGGCCCAGTTCGAAACGCCGTCGCGGATCAGCGGCAGCAGATGCGGCACGGTCGGCAACACCACTTCGATCGGGCCGCTTTGCGCCGCGAGCCGCCCAAGAGCCTCGCCGAATGTTCCGAGCAGACGGCGGATTTCGGTGGTGCGGCTGCCCGGCAACGCCAACACCATCGGCGGGTCGGCAAGCCGGCGCGCCGTCTCTCCAGCATCGGGCCGCAACTCGGCAATACGCTCGACCAGCGGATGCCCGACGAAGCTGCAAGGCGGACCGCCAAGCTTTCGATGGACCGCCGGCTCGAACGGCAGGATCGCGAGGACCCTATCGATATAGGGCCGCATGGCGCGCGCGCGCCCGGGACGCCACGCCCAGACCGAGGGTGAAACATAGTCGAGGATCGGAATTTCCGGCGCGAGCCGGCGCACCCGGCGGGCGACGCGATGGGTGAAATCGGGGCTGTCGACGATCACCAGCGCATCCGGACGCGCGGCAATGACCGCTTGTGCGGCCTGGCGGATGCGATGAAAAATCGTCGGCAGTTTTTGCGGAATGGCCGTCAGTCCGATGATGGACAATTCGTCGATGGGAAACGGACTCACAATCCCGGCAGCGGCCATGGCCCGTCCGCCGATTCCGGAAAGCTTCAGTGCGCCGCCTTCCCGCACCCGTAACGCCAGCGCTAAAGCCGCTCCCAGCGCGTCCCCCGATTCCTCCGCGGCGATGATGTAGATCGAAAGCGGCCGCGAACTTGCGGCAGGCGGCGTCATTGCGTCCTGTCCTCGCGCACTCCGACCAGAAAAATACCGGCGCGGTCGGCGGCGGCCGTCACTTGATCGGCTTCGGCGATCATCGTGCTGCCTGCGGTGACGGCGAGACCGGCAAGGCCGGCCCGCGCCACGTTCTCGATGGTGCGCGGTCCAATCGACGGCAGGTCGAAGCGGCGGTCCTGGCCGGGCTTCGGAGCCTTCACCAGGACGCCGGTTCCGAGCGACGCGGTGACCCGGCCGAGCCGCCGCAACTCGGCGATCCGCGCCAGCATATTGTCGGTGCCCTCGGCGGCTTCAACGGCGATCACGTTGTTGTTGGCGACGACGGCGGCTTGACCGACATCGAATGGACCGAGCGCTGCGATCATACTGAGCGCCCGCGCTATATCGGCCTTGTCGCGCTCGGATGGCCGATACCGGCCAAGTGCCCCTTCAGGCATGAAAACTTCCGGGGCTACTTCTTTCACGCCGACGACGCGAAGGCCGCCGCATTTCGGCAATGGCGGCTACTCCAGACAGAAGCTTATCGTCGCCGCCGCGATAGACGCGGGCCAGATGCGGCAGCAAGCGGATCGTCTGCCAATCGAGCCGCAACTGCGAAATCGGCGGCCTCAGCAGGCTGCCGATGAATAAGACGTCGCGGCAATTCTCCGCGCGAGCGAGGCGAAAAAACCGGCCGGCCTGCCCGATCGATATCCAGTGATGGGCATAGCGCTCGATCACTGCCGCGTCGGCCCAGCCTTTGATTCCGAACATGACCGGACGCCCGCCGCGACTCGTTACCGCTTCGGCGAGTGCGCCGGGAAAACTACCGCCGCCGCAGATGATCGCGAGCGAGGCATTGCCGGGCGGCCGGGTCAGTCATGACCAAACTCATCCCGCCGTATCGTCGACGGCGGCATCGGCGTCGTGTTTGACGCGCGGGCGCATCAGCGGGCGTTTGTGGTCGGCGCGAATGAACGCGATGATCTTGCCGACCAGCGGATCGCCGGCGAATTCCTTGGCGACTGCATCGATCCGGTCCGCAATCCGGCCTTCGACGAAGAACAGCGAGCGATAGGCGCTGCGCAGCCGGTGCATTTCGGCCCGCGTCGCGCCGCGGCGGCGCAAGCCGACAATATTCAGTCCGACCAAGGCGCCGGTCTGGCCGAGCGCAAATCCGAACGGAATGATGTCGTCGCGCGCCGCCGACATCCCGGCCATCATGACGCCCTCGCCGATGCGCACGAATTGATGGATCGCGACATGGCCGCCGAGAAAGGTATTTTCGCCGACGCTGACATGACCGCCGAGCACCACATTGTTGGCCAAAGTCACGTTGTCGGCGACGTGGCAATCGTGGCCGACATGCGATCCGACCATTAAAAAGCAGCGATCGCCCACCCTGGTTATGCCGCCGCCCGCCTCGGTGCCGGTATTCATGGTGACGCCTTCGCGCAATTCGCAGCGCGCGCCGATGACGAGTTGGGTCGCGCCGCCGCGATAATGAACCGACTGCGGCGGCGTGCCGAGCGAGGAAAACGGATAAACGACGGTGCTCTCGCCGATCGTCGTCACGCCGGTAATATTGACGTGGGACAGAAGTCGCACGCCGGATTTGAGCTCGACTTGCGGCCCGATCAGACAATAGGGCCCGATTTCAACATCCGCGCCAATGCGAGCGCCGTCGGCGACGCGCGCGGTGGAATCAATCGCCATTTAGACCTCGGAGATCACCGCGCCGACTTCGGCTTCGGCGATGAGAAAGTCATCAACCTTAGCCTCAGCCCGATACCACCACATGTTGCGGCGGTGCGCGATCTTGTTGACGTGATAATAGATGGTGTCGCCGGGCACCGCCGGTTTGCGGAACTTGGCCTTGTCAATAGTGAGAAAAAAAACCGCGCGGCGCGTTGCCCTCGCATCCATTTGCCGCAAGCACAAGACGCCCGCCGTTTGAGCCATTCCCTCGATCAACAGCACGCCCGGCATAACTGGATTTTCCGGAAAGTGCCCGAGAAATTGCGGTTCATTGATCGTGACATTCTTGACGCCGACGCCGTGCTCTTCGCCACGGATATCGATGATGCGGTCGATCATGACAAAGGGATAGCGATGCGGCAGCAACTTCAGGATTTCGCCGATACCGGCCGTCTCGATTTGTTCACCCGTCATTCGTTCGTCCCCTCGACTTTTTTATTGTTGCGCGTGAGCTGACGTAGCGTCAGGACGCCCCGTTTCCAGTCGATGTTCCGTTCGGCTGGAAAGCCACCCCAGCGGGCGCCGGCCGGAACATCCGACATAACGCCCGATCGCGCTCCGAGGATGGCGCCGGCGCCGATCGCCATATGATCGGCCACGCCGACCTGCCCGGCCAGCACGGCGAAATCTCCCACCGTCACGCTGCCGGAAATCCCGACCTGGGCGACAATCAGGCAATGCCGGCCGATCAAGCAGTTGTGTGCGATCTGCACCAGATTGTCGATCTTCGTGCCCTCGCCGATGACGGTGTCCCGGGTCGCACCGCGATCGATCGTCGAATTGGCTCCGATCTCGACGTCGTCTTGAATGATGACGCGCCGGGTCTGGGGAATTTTCTGATGTCCCTTGGGGCTCGGCAAATAGCCGAAACCGTCCTGGCCGATGCGAGCGCCCGGATGGATGATCACACGGTCGCCGATCAAAGCATGCGCAATGGTTGCGCCGGCGCCGATCGCGCAATTGCGGCCAATGCGGACATCGGGACCAATAACGGCGCCGGCTCCGATCAACGTGCCTGCGCCGATTTCGGCGCGCGGACCGATCACCGCGGCCGGATCGACGGTCACCCCGGACTCCAGCCGGGCCGTGGCATGCACATGGGAACCCGGGGCGCGGCCATTACTTTCGAACATCGACAATGGCGCCAGCGCGGTGGGAAAAAGTTTCCGCGCCACCGCGACGAACGCGGCATAGGGGCGCGCCGCTTCCAGCACGACCAATGCCGGCGGCGCCGCGGCGACGAAACGCGGTCCAACCAAACAGGCGGCGGCGCGGGTGGTCTTCAGGTCGTCGATATATTTCGAATTGTCGAGGAAGGTGATGTCGGAAGGGCCGGCGCTGTCGAGCGGCGCGATATTGTAGATGGCGCGGTCCGGCGGATCGCCGTCGCGAAGCTTGGCGTTGGTCAACGCGGCGATTTCGCCGGTCGTCAACGCGCCACTCGGCTTGATGAAATCGGGCATCGACCGGTCCGCGGCTTACGCTTCAGTCGCAGTTAGAATTTCGCGCCGCCGCCGAAGGCAAACCATTGGGTGCGGTCGTAGCCTTGCTTCAGGATCGGATAGGCGAAATCGAAGCGCAGCGGACCGAACGGCAAGTCCCAGATGATGCTGGCGCCGACCGAGGCACGTACCGCCGGAGTGTCGGCGTATTGCATGCCGCACTGGCAAACGAAGGTGTTGCCAGGAGCGGGCGCGTTTGTCGTGATTGTGCCGTTGATTTCGCCGGTCGCCGGATTTTGCGTCTCACCCTTGTAACCCCATAGCGAGCCCGCGTCCGCAAAGACGGCGCCGCGGAAATTGCTGTCCTTGGGGAGGAAGTAGAACGGATACTGGAATTCAAGGCTGGCGCCCCAATACATCGTGCCGCCGATAGCGTCATTGCTGTCGCCCGGTGTGATATCGCGGGGCCCGAGGCCGGCCGGTTCGAAGCCGCGCACAAGATTCGGGCCCATCTTGAAGTCGTCCAGCATGCGCACCCCTTGACCGTCCAAACCGACCATATTGCCGCCTTGGAGGTGCAGAATGCCGACAAGGTCGGAGACGACTTCATAGTATGCGCGCATATCGACGGTGGAACGCAGATAAGACACGTCACCGCCGACACCGGCGAAGTCTTGCCCGAAGCTGACAAACACGCCGTTGGTCGGGTTCTTGTTGTTGTCGAGCGTGTTAAAGGAAAATCCGTAGCCGATAGACGATGTCAAATAGGCGCCATTCGCGAGTTCCACGCGCACGGGCAGCGAAGCTTGTCCGGCTTGGAAACAGTTAGATTGGCCCGCGGTGGCGGACAAAGGATATGCTCCCAAACCACCCGCCACCACGGCGGATGGCGTAGGAAATGTATTCGCGAAATCAGGTGTGAGGTTGTTGCAATCGTTTAGGTACGACGGCAATTCGATCTTCTGCTCAAACGCCGAATAGCGCAGTTGAAATGCCAAGTCTTCGCGCAACGGGATACCCCATTTGAGGCTGCCGCCGTAGGATTCCGTACCGTAAGACAAGTAACTGTTGGCCAGCGTCTGCTTGCCAAACAGGTCGACGCCCAAGCTGGTGCGGGTATCGAGGAAATACGGTTCGGCGTAACTCAGATCGACGCCGCGCGTATATTGGCCGTAGGTCACGGAAGCCCTGGCAAATCGCCCGGTGCCAAGCAGATTGCGCTCCTGAACCGAGACCTCGGCGAGCCAGCCGTCGGCGGTCGAATAACCGCCCATGATCGAGAAATCGCCGGTCGATTGCTCTTCGACGTCAACATTGATCACCACGCGATCGGGCGCCGAGCCCGGCTCATTGGTGATTTTCACCGACTTGAAATAGTTCAGGTTCTTGATTCTTCGCTCTGCCCGATCGATCAGCGCGCGGTTATAAGGGTCGCCTTCGCCGATATCGAATTCGCGCCGGATCACATAATCGCGAGTCCGGAAATTGCCCCGGATGTTGATGCGTTCGATATAGGCGCGTACGCCTTCGTCGACGACGAGGACGACGCCGACGGTATGCGCCGTCGGATTGCGATCGCCGCGCGGCCGCACTGTACCGAACGGATAACCCCGTCGCGCGAGTTCGATGGTCATGTTCTCGACCGTCTTCTCGATCGCCTCGCCGTTGTAGATCTGGCCGGGGCCCATCAAAAGACTGGAGCGCAGCGATTGACCGTCGACGGCGCGGACATTGGACTGAATATCGACGGTACCGAAGTGATAGAGCGCGCCTTCCTCGATCGTGAAGGTGACGATAAAGCCCTTGCGCGCCGGGTCGTATTCGCCCGTTGCCGAGACGACCTGGACGTCGGCATAGCCGTGCTTGAGATAAAACCGCCGGATCAGATCGCGGTCAGCCTCGATGCGATCGGCGTCGTAAACATCGGTCGTCTGCAAAAAGCTGAGCCAGTTGGATTCCGAGGTCTTGATGACGTCTTTCAGCCGCCAGGCCGAATAGGCTTTATTGCCGACGAAAATAATGGACTTGATCCCGGTCTTCTCGCCTTCGTTGATTTCGAAAACCAGGTCGATACGGTTGTTCGGCCGCTCAATGATCTTCGGCACGACCTTGACGTCAAAGCGTCCGTTGCGCTGATAGATCTCGATGATGCGCTGGGTGTCGGCCTGGACCGTCGGGCGTGACAGCGAACCGCGTTCCTTGGATTGAATCTCTTCCGTCAGCTGCTCGTCTTTAATGCGGTGGTTGCCTTCGAAGCTGATCCGATTGATCACCGGCGCCTCGACCACCGTGACGATCAGTTTGCCGCCGGCTTGGGAAATGCGAACGTCCTGGAACAGGCCGGTGCCGTAAAGCGCCTTGAGCGCGGTATCGACCTGAGCGGAATCGAGATGTTCGCCGGGAGCGGCTTTGAAATACGAGCGGATCGTGTCGGCGTCGACGCGCCGATTGCCTTGGACGACAATTGATGAACCGGTAACGCCAGCATCGGGCGGCGCCGCAACGGCGGCGTTGGCCCATAGGCCAAATATCCCCAGCCCGAGGAGCAAGCCGGCCACGACCAGCCCTCGTTTTACCCGCACACCCATGTTCATCCGCAACGCGCCCTTATTACCCTTCGTGGCCGCCCCCAGTGGCGGGCTCCTTGCAATCTCCCTCAGTTCGTCCTTGTCAGAATGGAATTTCCCCTGATCTTTCTGTCACTTCTAGCATCCCCACGCCGCCATTACCACGCCCTAGCCGTCCCATTTTACCGCCCCCTAGGACGTCGTCAGGTGAACAATGTCATTGAAAGTTGCAAATATCATCAACATGACGACAATCGCGAGACCAATTCGAAACCCTACTTCTTGGGCGCGTTCCGATAGCGGCCGGCCCCGCGAAGCCTCGATCGCATAGAACAAAAGGTGACCGCCATCGAGCAGCGGTATCGGAAACAGATTTAAGAGACCGATCGACACCGATAGTACGCCGGCAAGGTGTATCAGCGCGACGAAGCCGATGCTCGCGACCTGGCCTGATATCTGGGCGATCCGGATCGGGCCGCCGAGTTGGTCGGCCGCCTCGCGACCGACGATGACGCCGCCGATATAGCTCAGCGTACGGTCGACCACGAACCAGGTTTCTTCGGCTCCCAAGGCAACGGCCTGTAACGGCCCGACCGGCTGGGATTTCAAATCCTCGGCCGCCGTCGACCGGCTGATCCCGAGTATGCCGATACGGTGGACGTTGCCGAAATTGTCCTTGATCTCCTTCAGAGCCGGCGTGGCCTTGAGTTCGAGAGCGGCACCCTTGCGGTCGACCTTGATATCGAGCTGGTTGCCGGCGCTCTCGCTCACGATGCGCTGCATCTGCTCGAAATCGCCGATGGCATGGCCATCGATCGAAACCACAAGGTCGCCGGGCTGAAAGCCGGCCGCGGCCGCGGCGCTATCGGGCTGGACCGCGTCGACCCGGGCGCTCATGGTCTGCTTGCCGTACAGCATGAATACAATGGCGAAAATCACGATCGCCAATATGAAATTCGCTATCGGCCCCGCCGCGACTATCGCCGCGCGCTTATAGACCGGCTGAAAGAAGAAGCTCTTGGCGCGATCGCTCTCGGGCATCGATTCCAAGCGCGGCGCGTCGGGGACGCTTGCCGCATTGTCGTCGCCGAAGAATTTGACGTAACCACCAAGCGGAATGGCCGAAATCTTCCAGCGGGTATTGTGGCGGTCGTTAAAACCGATCAGTTCCGGGCCGAAACCGATGGAAAACACCAGAATCCGCACGCCGCAGAGCCGCGCCACCAGGAAATGGCCGAATTCGTGAAAGAACACGACAAGGCTGAGAACGAATAGAAACGGCAGGAGATAGGCGACAACGCCGCCTCCCAGCGCATGCAAATGCGACAGCAAATACGACCCCATGACGCCGCCTACGCCCCCGCTGAGTCCCGTCCCACCCCGGACGCTAGGATGCCATTGCGGCAATTTCGGGCAAGAGGTCCGCAGCCAGCCTTCTTGCATTATGGTCAATGGCGAGCGCCTCTTCGACCGATTGCGGCTCCGCCATCTCGCCCCGACGCTCGGTAGCGTCGAGTGTCGCCTCGACCAAGGCGGCAATTCCGCCAAATCCGATGTTCCGGGCCAGGAATTCGCGAACCGCTATTTCATTGGCGGCATTGAGGACCGTCGGGGCCGCGCCGCCGGCGGCAAGCGCGCGCCGCGCCGTCGCCAGAGCCGGGAAACGCACCATATCCGGCTCCTCGAAGGTCAGCGTCGATATCTGTGCCAAATCGAGCCGTGCCGCCGGCGTTTCCATGCGTACCGGCCAAGCCAGGCAATGGGAGATCGGAATGCGCATGTCCGGCGAGCCCAGTTGCGCGATCACCGAACCGTCGCGGAACTCGACCAGTCCATGAATGATCGATTGCGGATGGACAACGACATCGAGCTGGTCCGGAGGCAGCGCGAACAGGTGATGCGCTTCGATCAGTTCGAGGCCCTTGTTCATCAGGGTCGCGGAATTGATGGTTATTTTCGGCCCCATCGACCAGGTCGGATGCTTGAGCGCCTGCTCGAGCGTGACTTTGCGAATCTCCTCGAGCGAAAGGGTGCGGAACGGGCCGCCGGAGGCGGTGAGCACGATCCGCTGCACATCTTCGCGGCGGCCGGCGCTTAGCGCCTGGAAAATCGCGTTGTGTTCGGAATCGACCGGCAAAACGGTCGCGCCCTTCATCGCCGCACGCTTCATGAACAGCGCGCCGGCACAGACCAGACATTCCTTGTTGGCGAGCGCGACGGTGGCGCCCCGTTCGGCGGCAGCAAGCGTCGGCGCCAGACTGGCCGCGCCGGTGATCGCCGCCATGACCCATTCCGCCGGCCGTTGGGCTGCCTCGACCACGGCCTCGGGTCCGGCCGCCGCCTCGATGCCGGAGCCGGACAGTTCGGACTTGAGTTCGTCATAGGCCGCCGGATCGGCGACAACGGCGAAGCGCGCCTGAAATTCGCGCGCCAGGCGGGCAAGCGCCGGCGCGTCGCGATAAGCCGTCACCGCCTCGACCTGATAGCCGGCGGCATCCCGCCGCAACAGATCGGCGGTGCTCGAGCCGATCGAACCGGTGGCGCCGAGAATCGTCACGCTGCGCGGCACGCGCGCCAGTTCGACTTTCGCCAATGGCCGTTTCTGCTTCATCGGGCTACCCGGAATGACACTACCATACCAACAAGCCCTGAGCGGGAGCGGCCAAACCCTGCCGCAATACGCCGATCAGGACGGCAATCGTGGCGGCGAACAGAAAGCCGTCGAGGCGATCCATGACGCCGCCGTGGCCCGGAATGAGATTGCTTGCATCCTTGACGCCGAAGCGCCGCTTGACCGCCGATTCGAACAGGTCCCCCGCTTGCGCAACGATCGACAGTATCAACGCCAGAACTCCAGCCATCAGCGGGTTTGTCCCACCGCTCGCATAGGCGACCAGCGTACCGGCGGCAACCCCCCCGACCGCGCCGCCAAAGGCACCGGCCCAGGTTTTATTCGGGCTCAAACGCGGCCATAGCAGCGGACCGCCGACAGCGCGGCCCACTAGATAGGCAAAAATGTCCGTTGCCCAGACAATGGCGAATAAGAACAACAGCGCGGTTAATCCCCACACCGGATCGCGCCGCAGCAGAACCGGACTGACGAAAGTTGTCCCGGCATAGACCAGCCCACCGGCGCCCCACAGCAAAGTGGCGGCGGCCGAGTTCCGGCTACGCCATGCGGCGATCAGCGATGTCCATTCCCAGAGGATGGCGGCGGCGGCGATCGCGCAGAAAATCGCAAAGAGCCAGCCGCCGATGTAAGTCGAGACCAGCGCGATCGGCGCCAATACCGCGGCGGACGCGACTCGAAGCGTGAAATTGCGCGCGGCGCCGTTGTCGGCCGCGGCGGCCCCGCTCGTGCCGCGGTTTTGCGGATGGGGTGTGATCACGAGCCGGTTTGCGCGACCAAACCGCCGAAGCGGCGCTCGCGCCGGCGATACTCGGCGATCGCGCTTTCTAGCGCGGTGCGATCAAAATCCGGCCAATTGACCGGAACGAAAACCAGTTCGCTATAGGCGGCCTGCCAGAGCAGGAAGTTGGAAAGCCGCTGCTCGCCGCTGGTGCGGATGATGACGTCGGGATCGGGCAAATCGGGAATATCGAGATGCCGCCCGAGAATTTCCGGCGTGATGGCGTCGGCGGCCAAACGTCCGCTGGCGACTTCGATGGCAAGGCGGCGCGCCGCGCGTGCAATTTCATGGCGTGCGCCGTAATTGAACGCCACGACCAGTGTCAGGCCGTCATTATGCTGCGTTAGATTTTCCGCTTCTTCCAGCAGTCCCCTGATGTCGGTCGAAAGATCGTCGCGCTCACCGATGATGCGGACGCGGACATTGCTTTTGTGCAGTTCGACAAGATCGTTGCGGATGAAACGGCGCAGCAGCGACAACAGATCGCGGATCTCCGATTGCGGCCGCGCCCAGTTTTCCGAACTGAAGGAGAAAATCGTCAAGACGGAAATGCCGAGATCGCTGGCCGCGCGCACCGTCTTGCGCAATGCCTCGACACCACGCCGATGGCCTTCGACGCGCGGCAGGCCACGGGCCGCCGCCCAGCGGCCGTTGCCGTCCATGATCACGGCGACATGGCGCGGCATGTCGAAGCCGCCGCCCGTCGCGGTAAGCGGTTGCGCCGATGCGGTCGAGCCGATCGCCTTTGCTCTTGAACCTGCCGTGTCGCTCAAACCGTCATGATCTCCTTTTCCTTGCCGGCGAGGAGTTTCTCGATTTCGGCGATCGTCGAATCAGTCACTTTCTGCACTTCGGTAGCCTGACGGCTCTCGTCGTCTTCGCTGATCTCGTGATCCTTCTCGAGCTTCTTGAGGAGATCGAGGCCGTCGCGGCGAACGTGGCGCACCGCGACGCGCGCCGCTTCGGTGTATTTATGCGCCACTTTGACGATTTCGCGCCGGCGTTCCTCGTTGAGTTCGGGAATCCGCAGCCGCAACACCTGGCCCTCGGTCGACGGCGTCAGACCGAGATTGGCCGCCGAGATCGCCTTCTCTACCGCATGGACCATCGAGCGGTCCCAAACCTGGACGCTCAAAAGCCGCGGTTCCGGCACGCTGATCGTTGCCAGCTGATTGAGCGGCATGTGATTGCCATAGGCCTCTACCTGCACATGCTCCAGCAATGCGCTCGAGGCGCGCCCGGTCCGCAGGCCGGAAAGCTCCTGCTTGAGCGAGGCGATCGCTCCCTGCATACGGCGCTTGAGGTCGTTCATGTCGAATGTCGTCGCTGCCATGACACCCTCCGGGTCTACCTCCCTGGTCTTCGCCACACTCTTTCGACCGGCCACCGCTGGTCGCCGGCCGGAAGCGCTATGCTAGCCGACAGTGGTGAAATGTCCCTTCCCGCTCAAGACGTTCTGGATCGCGCCCTGCTCGCGGATCGAAAATACGATGATAGGCATACGGTTTTCCTGGGCAAGCGCGAAGGCCGTCGCATCCATGATTTTAAGATGGCGGTCCAATGCTTCCTGATGGTCGAGACGATCGTAGCGGGTGGCATTCGGGTCCCGCTTCGGGTCGGCGGTATAGACGCCATCGACGTCGGTCGCCTTGAAGACCGCCTCGCACTCCATCTCGGCGGCGCGCAGCACCGCGGTCGTGTCGGTGGTGAAATAGGGGTTGCCGGTACCGCCGGCGAATACGATGATGCGGCCGTCGTCGAGGTGGCGAAGCGCGCGGGCCCGCTCGTAGGTCTCGCAGACCTGCGGCATGGTCAGCGCCGACATTGTGCGCGCGCTGGCGCCGGCCCGTTCGATCGCGGTCTCCATCACCAGCGCGTTCATCACGGTTGCCAACATGCCCATGGCGTCGGCCGTCGGCCGCGACAGGCCGTTTTCCGAAATCTGCGCGCCGCGCAGCACATTGCCGCCGCCGACCACGACGCCGAGCGCGATGCCGAGCTTATGCGCGGCAACCAGATCGGCGGCAAAACGGTCGATGGTCGGCTGATGAATGCCGAATTTCTCGGGGCCGGATAATGCCTCGCCGGAGAGTTTCACGATCACGCGCCGGTATTTCGGTTTCACCATCGCGCCCCTCGCCGCCGATCATTACGGCTATCGTTCGCGCGCCGAGCCCAAGAACGGGCAGAGTGCGCCGATTTTCCTCAATGCGCCCCGGCCAAGGCCGCGACTTCGCCGCCGAAATCGCCGCTCGGGCGGTCGATACCTTCGCCGAGCGCGTAGCGGACGAAGCCGCCGAGCTTGATCGGTGCCCCGACCTTGCCCTCGGCTTCTTTCAGCGCTTGAGCCACGGTCTTTCTTGTCGTCGAAAATGAAGGCCTGCTCGACCAGGCAGACTTCCTTGTAGAAAGTCTTCAGTCCCGACTCGACGATCTTTTCGACCACATTGGCGGGTTTGCCCTGCGCCTTGGCTTTGTCGGCCAGCACGCCCTTTTCGCGTTCGATCGTCGCCGGATCGAGCCCGGACGGATCGACCGCCTGCGGATTGGCCGAGGCGATATGCATCGCCACCATACGGCCGATGGCCTTGAGCTCATCGGTATTGCCGGCCGACTCCAGCGCCACGATCACGCCGATGCGGCCGAGGCCGTCGGTCACCGAACTATGCACATAACTTCCGACCACGCCCTTGCCGACCGAAAGGCCAGCGGCGCGGCGCAGCGTCATGTTCTCGCCGACCTTGGCGATGGTGTCGGCGATCGCATCCGCAATGGTGATCTTGCCGACCGGGGCCGCGAGGATCTTGTCGACGTCGGAACCGGCACCGAGCGCCGCGTCCGCGATCATTTTCACCAGGCCTTGAAACAGGTCGTTGCGCGCAACGAAATCGGTCTCGGAATTGACCTCGACCACGATGCCTTTGTTGGCGGTAACGGCAACGCCGATCAGGCCTTCGGCGGCGACGCGCCCGGCCTTCTTCGCGGCTTTGGAAAGCCCTTTCTTGCGCAGCCAGTCGACCGCGGCTTCGATATTGCCGCCGCTTTCATTGAGGGCTGCTTTGCAATCCATCATGCCGGCTCCGGTCTGGTCGCGGAGCTCCTTCACCATGGACGCGCTGACGGTGGTGCTCATTGCTGAAATCCTTGGCTAAAACCTTGCGATCGTTCCCGGCCGGTCGCGGCCATCCGCCGGCGACCGCCTCGCAGCATCGTTGTGACGAGCATTCGGGACGGCTGTCCCGAATGACGCGTTACACTTCCTCGGCCGTCAATTCCTTGGCCTTGGCGATCCAGCCTTCGACCCGGCCCGGAAGCCCGACTTCTTCGCCGACATTATGCGCGGCGACCGGCGACAGTTCGGCGATCTGCTGGAAGTGGAAAATGCCGAGATCGTTGAGCTTCTTTTCGATCGCCGGCGACACGCCGGTCAGCTTCTTGAGATCGTCGGCGACACCGCGCGGCCCCGACAGCGGCTCGAAGCCGAGCGGGTTGGTTTCCGGCGGCAGTTCCTCGACCACCGGCTCGGCTTGCGCGCCGACATCGATGCCATGCGAGCCTTGCGCCCGCGAAATGCCGTCGATCGCCGCTCTGGCGATCAGATCGCAGTACAGCGTGATGGCGCGGCTGGCGTCGTCGTTGCCGGGCACCAGATAGTTGATGCCCTCCGGATCGCAATTGGTGTCGACGATGGCCGCCACCGGAATATTGAGACGCTGCGCTTCCTTGATCGCGATGTCTTCTTTGTTGGTGTCGATGACAAAGAGCATGTCGGGAAGCCCGCCCATGTCCTTGATGCCGCCGAGCGAACGGTTGAGCTTGTCGCGCTCGCGCTGCAGCGTCAGCCGCTCTTTCTTGGTGTAGCCCTGGGCCTCGTTCGAGGCGAGCATCTCGTCGAGCGTACGCAGCCGCTTGATCGAGTTGGACACCGTCTTCCAATTGGTCAGCGTGCCGCCGAGCCAGCGCGAATTGACGTAATATTGCGCCGACTTCTTGGCGGCTTCCGCGATCGCGTCCTGGGCCTGCCGCTTGGTGCCGACGAACAGGATGCGTCCGCCCTGCGCCACGGTATCGCTCACCGCCTGCAAGGCACGGTGCAACATCGGCACCGATTGCGTCAGGTCGACGATGTGAATGTTGTTCCGAGTGCCGAAGATGTACTCGGCCATCTTCGGATTCCAACGATGGGCCTGATGGCCGAAGTGAACGCCAGCTTCCAATAGCTGGCGCATGCTGAAGTCTGGCAGCGCCATGGATATTCTCCGGTTGATCCGCCGCGGACCGAGAGGCCCGGCCGGTATGGCCGAACCACCGGACGGCTTTTGAGGGCCAAGGTCCGCGTGTGAGATTGTGGCGGCTTATATAGGGTGACCCGCCGAGGCGCAACAACCCTTGCGGGTCTGCCCGTACGCCTTTAATGGCCGCGCCGGCGGCGCTTTTTGGCCGCCTTACGCGCAGCGTCACGGGCCTCCTGGGCGGCCTTTTCGTCCCCGGACAGCACTGGTTTGCCGGCCGAACCGTCGCCTTTGACGTTCTGCGAGGGTGCCCGCGCCGCAACCCTCGCCCGATCCAGAACGAAGCGGGCATAATCCTCCATATCGCCGGCAAACGGCTTGATATGGCCGTCGGCGGTCAGCCACAGCCGGTCGGCGACCAGTTCGATCAGCGAGCGGTCGTGGGTGATAAGGATGACCGCGCCCTCGTAATCGTTGAGCGCATCGAGCAGCGCCCGCCGGCTGTCGATGTCGAGGTGGTTGGTCGGCTCGTCGAGGATGAGCAGATGCGGCGCCGCCATGGCGACGAGGTTGAGAAGCAGCCGCGCCCGCTCGCCGCCCGAGAGATTGGCGATCGTGGTGTCCTGCTTGTCGAACGAGAGACCGAACTGCGCCAGCCGCGAGCGCCGTGATGATTCGCTGTCGTCCGGCAGTTCACGGCGGATGATTTCCAAAGGCGTATCGGCGGGATCGAGCGCTTCGATCTGATGCTGATGGAACCAGCCGACCTTGATGCGGCCCTCGCGCTTCATCTCACCCGATTGCAGCGGCAGCGCGCCGGCGATCATCTTGGCGAATGTCGATTTGCCGGCGCCGTTGACGCCGAGAAGTCCGATCCGGTCATCGACATCGAGCCGCAGATCGAGTTGCCGCAGCACGGTCTTGCCGTCGTAGCCGACCGCGGCGCCGTCGAGCTGCAGCAAGGGCGGCGCCAGCGGGCGGGTCGGCGACGGAATCGTGAACGGCGTGACGCGTTCCTCGACCACTTCGGCGATCGGCTCGAGCTTGGCCAGGCGCTTGATACGCGACTGCGCCTGCGTGGCCTTGCTCGCTTTGGCGCGGAAGCGGTCGATGAACTTTTGCAAGTGCGCGCGCTCGGCGTCCTGCTTGGCCTTGGTGGCGGTCTGCAGCCGGTTCTTCTCCGCCCGCCGGGTCTCGAAATCGTTGTAGCCGCCGGTATAAAGCTCGAGCTTGCCCTGGCTCAGATGCAGAATCGCATCGACCGAATTGTTCAACAGCTCGCGGTCATGGCTCACGATCAAGGCGGTGTTCGGATATTTCTTCAATCGCGCTTCGAGCCACAGCGCACCTTCGAGATCGAGATAGTTGGTGGGCTCGTCGAGCAGCAACAGGTCCGGCTCGGCGAACAGGGCCGCGGCGAGCGCGACGCGCATCCGCCAGCCGCCGGAGAACTCGGCCATCGGCCGTTCGAGATCGGCATTGGAAAAGCCGAGTCCGCTCAAAATTTCGGCGGCGCGCGACGGCGCGAGATCGGCATCGATGGCGTTGAGGCGTTCGTAGATCTCCGCCATGTCCTCGGGCTCGGCGGTCTCCAGCGCGGCGTTGAGTTCTTCGCGGCGATGATCGGCGGCCAGAATGGTGTCGAGCAGCGTCACCGGCGTCGCCGGATGTTCCTGGTCGACCGATCCGATCCGCGCCGCCTTGGGCAGGAGAATGTCGCCGCTTTGCGCGGCGAGCTGTCCTTGGATGAGCTTGAACAGCGTCGATTTGCCGATGCCGTTGCGGCCGACCAGACCGACCTTGGCGCCGGCCGGGATCGTCGCACTGGCGCCATCGAAGAACCGCCGGCCCCAGGCGTCGAAAACGAGATTGTCGATCCGAAGCATGTCGGGGTCCAAACGCCGATAGAATTGATGGGGGAGATGACGCGGGCGCTTCTTATCGTGCGGCGCAGCAAATGGCGAGAGGTGATGTCGCTACGATGTCGCCTGATTGCAAGGCGTCCAAGCGACGGCTTTACAGCGCCTCTACCGTAACCACGCCGGTCACCGCCTTGATGGCGCCGGCGATCTGCGGCGAGACCTTGAAGCGGCCGGGAAGCTTGACCTCGACCTCGCTGCCGTTTTGCAGCATCAGCACCATGCTGACTTCGCCCTCGCCGGCTTCGGTTCCGTTGCGGCCGTTGCCGTTCCGCGTCGGCTCGAGGCGGCGGGCGACGCCGGCAATCGGCTCTTCATTGCGCAGGAATACGCGCAGGCCGCGTTGCATCCGCGCCGCCGCGTCGTCGAGCGGCTCGACCGATTGGATGCGGGCGCGCACTTCCTCGGCCTGCACCTCGGCGGTGAGGAACAGCAGCACCGCCCTGCCCGGCTCCAGCAGATCGCGATATTGCGCCAGCCCTTCGGAAAACAGCACCGCCTCATAATGCCCGCTCGGGTCGGACAGGCCGATAATGCCCATTTTGTTGCCGGTCTTGGTGCGGCGCTCGGTCCGCGCCACCACGGTCCCGGCGACGCGGCCGGCGCCGGCGCCCGCCCTTCACCGCGCGCGCGAAGTCGGCCCAGGACTGAACCCGCAGCCGCTTGAGCGCCGCGGCATAATCGTCGAGCGGATGGCCGGAGAGAAAAAACCCGACCGCCTCGAATTCCCGCTGCAAGCGCTCGGCCGGCAGCCACGGCTCAAGCGCCGGCACGATGATCGGCGCCGCCGATCCGCCGCCCATGAACAATTCCGACTGGCCGCGCGCCGCATCCTCATGCGTACGCTGCGCGGTCGCGAGCAGCGCATCGACCGCGGCGTAGGAGCGTGCGCGGTTGGGCTCGATGGTGTCGAAGGCGCCGGCGGCGGCGAGGCTTTCCAGCACGCGTTTGTTGATGGCGCGCGGGTTGATGCGGCCGCCGAAATCGGCCAGGTCGGCGAATGGCCGTTCGCCGCGCGCCGCAATGATGCTCTCGACCGCCTGCCGGCCGACGCCGCGCAACGCGGCCAGCGCGTAATAGATCGTGTTGCCTTCGACATCGAACTGCACGCCCGAGCGGTTGATCGACGGCGACTCGACCTTGAGGCCAAGCCGCTCCGCCTCGGCGCGGAATTCGGAAAGCTTGTCGGTATTGCCCATGTCGAGCGTCATCGACGCTGCCAGGAACTCGACCGGATAATTCGCCTTCATATAGGCGGTCTGATAGGCGACCAGCGCATAAGCCGCGGCATGGCTTTTGTTGAAGCCGTAATCGGCGAACCGCTCCAGCAGTTCGAAAATGGCCTCGGCCTGGTTTCGTTCGACGCCGCGCTCGATGGCGCCGGACACGAAGCGGTCGCGCTGCGCCATCATCTCGCTGCGGATCTTCTTGCCCATGGCGCGGCGCAGCAGATCGGCTTCGCCGAGCGAGTAGCCGGACAGCACCTGCGCCGCCTGCATCACCTGTTCCTGATAGACGATGACGCCGTAGGTCTCGCGCAGGATCGGCTCGAGCTTCGGATGAATGTAGTCGGCCTGCTCCAGGCCGTGTTTGCGCGCGCAATAGGTCGGGATGTTCGCCATCGGGCCTGGCCGGTAGAGCGCGACCAGCGCGATGATGTCTTCGAAGCGGTCAGGGCGCATGTCGAGCAGCGCCCGCCGCATGCCGGCACTTTCAACCTGGAACACGCCGACGGTCTCGCCGCGGGTCATCATCTCGTAGGGCTTGGGATCGTCGAGCGGCAGATTGGACAGGTCGATTTCGATGCCGCGCCGGCGCACCAGTTTTACCGCAAGTTCGAGGACGGTGAGCGTCTTCAGGCCGAGGAAGTCGAATTTCACCAGGCCCGCGGGCTCGACCCATTTCATGTTGAACTGGGTCACCGGCATCAGCGATTTCGGATCGCGATAGAGCGGCACCAGTTCGGTCAGCGGCCGGTCGGCGATGACGATGCCGGCGGCATGCGTCGAGGCGTGCCGGGTCAGGCCTTCGAGCTTTTGCGCGATGTCGAAGGCGCGCCGCACGATCGGCTCGGAATCGCGCGCGGCCTGCAGCTTCGGTTCGCCGTCGATGGCGCTCTTGAGCGATATCGGACTGGTCGGGTTCTGCGGCACCAGCTTGCAGAGCTTGTCGACCTGGCCATAGGGCATTTGCAGGACGCGGCCGACGTCGCGCAGCACGCCGCGCGCCTGCAAGGTGCCGAAGGTGATGATCTGCGCCACCTGATCGCGGCCGTATTTCTGCTGGACGTATTGGATCACCTCGTCGCGCCGGTCCTGGCAGAAGTCGACGTCGAAGTCCGGCATCGAGATGCGTTCCGGATTGAGGAAGCGCTCGAACAGCAGGCCGAAGCGGATGGGATCGAGATCGGTGATGGTGAGCGCATAGGCGACCAGCGACCCGGCGCCGGAACCGCGGCCCGGCCCGACCGGGATGCCCTGCGACTTCGCCCACTGGATGAAGTCGGCGACGATCAGAAAGTAGCCGGCGTATTTCATCTTCTCGATGACGCCGAGCTCGAAGGCGAGCCGGGCGTGATAGGCCTCGGCGGTTTGCCCGGGCGCGGTGCCGTGCCGCGCGAGCCTGCTTTCGAGCCCCGCCGCGGCGGCCCGCCGCAACTCCTTGGCTTCATCGCCCTCGCCGTTGGCGTCGCGGCCGGCGGTAAAGCGCGGCAGGATCGGCGCCAGCGTGCGCGGGCGGTAGCTGCAGCGTTCGGCGATCTCGACGGTGGCGGCGAGCGCTTCAGGAAGATCGGCAAACAGCGCCGCCATTTCGGCGCGGCTCTTGAAGCGATGCTCCGGCGTCAATTGGCGGCGATCGGTGTCGGCGATGAGCCGGCCTTCGGCGATGCAGAGCAGCGCATCGTGGGCTTCGTAGTCGGTGCGCGCCGCGAAGAACGGCTCGTTGGTCGCGACCAGCGGCAGGCCGCGGCTATAGGCGAATTCGATCAGCGCCGGCTCGACCACCCGCTCGGCCGGCATGCCGTGACGCTGCAATTCGATATAGAGCCGGTCGCCGAACAGCCGCTGCAATTCCTCGCAGCGCGATTGCGCCAGACTGTTCTGGCCGCCGGCGAGTGCGACGTCGAGCGGACCGTTGGGACCGCCGGAGAGCGCGATCAGGCCGTCGGTCTCGCCGGCAAGCCAGGCGAGCTTGAGATGCGGCCGCTCCTGCTGGGCGGTGTCGAGATAGGCCCGCGAGCAAAGCCGCATCAGGCTCCGGTAGCCCGACTCGGCGGACGCCAGCAGCACGATGCGCGGCCAGACGTGATCGGCCGCGGGATTGCGGTTTTCCTGGTCGGCGAAATCGATGCCGAGCGCGCAGCCGATGATCGGCTGGATGCCGGAGCCGGCCAGTTTTTCGGAAAACTCCAGCGCGCCGAACAGATTGTCGGTGTCGGTCAGCGCCAGCGCCGGCTGGCGGTCCTTCTTGGCGAGTTCCGCCAGACGCGGAATCGTGAGCGCGCCTTCGAGCAGCGAATAGGACGAATGGACATGCAGATGAACGAAACCGGGTTCAACCGCCATTGCTGTGAGATCCTGGCTGAAACGATCCTGCGTCTGGCCAAGGAAGGGAGGTCCCTCGCCGATCGCATCTGATTACACACAGATTGCGATTCTCAAGGGCGCGCCGACGCACTTGTCCCCAGTATGCCCGGATCGGCAGGACGCCCGAGGGCCCACAGGGCCTAAAGGACCCCCAAAACCTGCGCCCAAACCGCAACTGTCGCCAGGAACAGGCTCAACGACGCCAGTGCCAAGGCTTCTTCGACCATCGACCGAACCATGCTCTGTCCCCTTGCCTCACGCTCCACTATGGGAACGAAAAGAGAACATAGTTCGCTTAATGTTCTAGAGTCAAGCGGGGGTAGTGGGTCAGTTTGAATTGTGGCAACGAAATTGACGGGATAACTGTTCAATAATGTACGGAATTGTACTTGGTACGTGATTTACGTTAGCGGTGTGGGGGGCAGCACGGAAATCTTTCCGGACAGGGAATGTGTATCGATGTCGAAATCTGACAAGGCGATGGAATACGCGGATTATGCCCGACATTGCTTGAAGGTCGTCGCGCAAATCCCCGATCAGGAATCCCGGGTCAAACATCGCGAAATGGCGGCCGAGTGGTTTAAACTCGCCGAACAAGCGGAGACAGATGCGACAGTCGTCGTAATGGGCAATCATGCGACAAAAATAAACGGTGCCGCTCGATCTTAGATCGCGCCTCAGTTAGCGGTAAGCTGTTTATTGTGCGAGTGCAGCCAGACGTCTGCTTCATTCTTAATCCAGCGCCAGCCTCCCCTTCCGTGGCAAACGTCTCAGTGACGCGCTCCGGCTCACTGTCAGGCATCGTGACGGTCACGTAATAGCCGTTACCAATACGCCACGGCTCGACATTGAATGTGACTTTCGGCTGGCGCTTCCGCTTCGCCTCGAAAGCATCCAGCACATCGACAACATCGACCATTTCCCAAAGGCGGTCGGTCACGCCAGCGGCCATTGCCGGCGAGACTTTCAACGTTTGATGCATCCGAACGAAATTGTAATACATCGAGTGCAGCGCGACCGCGCACGCGTGGTTTTCGACTTTCTTGCTGAATGCGTTTGTCAGCCGAGTAAAGCGGCGCATGTGCATCCGCATCGTGAGGTTCTGCCGCTCCACAAATGACGTGCTGATATGCTTCGCATCGGGATTGCCAGTGATCTTCGCTTCTTCTTCGCGCCGATGCACTTTGCGGGGCTATAGCGCTTCTCGCCTTGCGGCTCTGCGCCGTAAATCTTTATGCAGCATCGCGTAGTCAACGTCATCGCCGAACACGGTATCAACGGCGGTCAGATACGGCCGATGGCCGTCGCTGGTTAGCTGCACGCGATTGGCAAGCCGCTCTTTCAGATCGTCCATGAACGATGACGGCGGATTCGATCGTGCGATCAGCGACAAGCCAGCTAACGAGAAGCTTGGTATCCGCGTCGATCGCCGTCCACGTCCAAACGTCGCCAGCGGTCGCCGGCGCGGCCTTGGCCTCTTTCACGTTGTCGTTCTTGGCGTAAACGAAGTTCCAGATTTCATCGACCTGCACCCGCTTGGCGGTCAGGTTCCGAAGCACCGGTCCTGGTAGGCGGTGCAGGCGTGACCGGCATCAACCACCAGTTTGGTGACGGTGTTCTTGCTCGCCCGGTCAGCCGCGTAACGGCGCGGATCGACTGCCCCTCACAGAGCAAATGGAGGATTTGGGCACGGGTCTTCACGGTCGAGCTTGTTCATGGCCCGACATATATGACCCATTATGCTTAAGCGTCAAGCATAAGGGTCAGTTTACTTCCAGCGTGCACTGTCGTCTATTGACGTGGCGATTCGCAAACGGCACTTTGTGCCGATCAAATATCGTGAAAGTTATTATTTGAGCCGCATTGAGGAGTAGTCCATTGTCAACCATTGGAGAATATATTACGGAGGATCGTGGGATATTAAGGCAGAGCGGCATATGATTTCGATTGATCCAATGATGCAACTTACTTGGTCATTCGAGGGTTAGAAGATGATCAGACTTATGGTCTAATCACGTCCGCATTTGCGGCTTTTTCCAGCGCTTCGCGCGGCCTTCTTGGCAATCTGATCGCGCCACTCTGGCGAAAGATTTGCTGCCCGCGACTTGCCGCCTTTAAGCCAGCACGACGAGCCAAGTGCTAACTGCAGCGGGTTCATTTCGGCGTCTACGAGCTAAATTGGCCCGTAGCGGTGTTGACCTCGATCACGAATTTAGCCGCTTGGCTGAAGTCCCTAGGGCTTTGGGGCGCTTGGTCATTTTTGTGCGTGCCTTAAGATCGGCCTCGCCTGGCTTCTTGGTAGGGCTTTCCGGCCAGTTTTTAGCCTCTTAGAGAAAAATCCTCGACGTATCTTGAACCCATCGGACGTATTGAAGTTCGGCGCAAACTGGAGAAAGCAATGTAAGATCGAAAAAGGAGTTGCCAGTGCATCCGCAGTGGTGGTGAATAGACTGCCCGGCTGTTCAGTCTAATTGAATATTCTGGGATCTATTGGCGGCCTATGGCGCCGAAATACGCCACGTCCCGGGCGCAAGGCGCAAGCCTTATTCCGGGCTGCCTTATTCAAACTGACCCACTACCCAAGTGGGGGAGATATAACCTTGAAAAAGCACCCGCAAGAGGTAGGTAGGGCCGTCCCGCAAGGGCTGGCGTGCCCGAACATCGCATTGTGATTACGCGTTTGGATCTATCGGAGGCTATTCGGCAGGCGATTTTTGAGGATTTTTGCCGATCCTTACGTCTACGGTCCAATGGCCTCGCGAAACATGCGTTGACCGCATAGTTGCCGGAACACATCGGCGCGTGATGCCGTCCGAAGCGCACTGAGAGGCTTCCTGCGACCACGAAATGAGCCATCCAGATAAATGACTAGAAGAAACGCCATGAGGGATGCCTCCTCCAAATCGCGTTCCGCGCGGCGCAAATCGCCGTCCTTGTAGACCATAATATTCGCCGGGTCGTAGCTATTCAGCCTTCCTAGTTCGACGGTATCGAACTTGCCGCTTTCCAGTGCGAGCGTGAACTCTCGATCACGCTCTTTGTGCGATTTCGGTTCTGCGAGTAACAAGGCGTTTGGTAGTTCTGGGCACGATCCCCAAATCCAGTGGGCCAACTGGTTTCGTGGAGTTTGAACACTATCGGTAACCGCTATAGCGGCTGCGAATACGTCGAACTCTTCGGGTGTAAGTGCGGCTTTTGCTGCAGCTTCGAGTGCGCCAAATTGAAGATGTTGGGCCGTCAGAGTAGAATAAACATCGCAAGTGCTGGCACCGCGTCGGCGCCGAGTACGTCGAATAAATAAGAGGCTTAAGCGATATTCGATAAGTCCCCAATGAGCGAAAATCTTCGCAACAAGTATCGCGAGCTTAGGCTGATTATCGAGCACATTTGGGTCGTGTCGAAAGTATGCGTTTGGGATTACTCGATTGAGAGGCTGCGGCATGGCTAAGTCCAAGGTCACGGAAATTTCACAGGATAAAGATGCGTGGGAGCGTTTCGAACGCGCCGTTGACGTAGTGGCCAAGTCCCCGCCGCAGCATAGGGTGAAGGACGAAAGAGTCCCAAGAAGAAGTCGAAGAAGAAGCCCGACTAATGGTGCGTTGCATCCATCGTGATAGGTGGGCGATCTTGCGGAATGATGGAAATGATTGCACAAATAGCAGCAATAATTGCCGCGATAGCGGCAATCCATGCGGCATTTTTCGCGCTCCGGGCCGTACGGCTTTGCTCTAAATTTGAGGCGTCTGAACGTCGCTGAGGTTCTCGCTCTATCCAAACCTGAGCAAGTACTTTGCGCCCACCAAGATAAACATTAGTGGCATAGTTCGCCCGCACCTTATCGAGACCTAAACTTTTAAGTTCGGCCTCAAATTCTTCGTTGGTTTGGCTCATGTGTGTCTGGCTCGCCAACGCATAAAGCGCTTTGCTTCGCGGCTAATTGGCTTGCGCCCGCGTTGGTGGACACGTGAACGTGTGTCCCTTTGATCGCGCGCTTAGCAGCGACCAATGGCCCTCGATTGAGTTGGTGTGGTGGATGGATTCCCTAGCGCGCCGGGAGTCAGGGCTGTCCCCTCCGTCGAGCGATCCGAACGATAGCCACGATGCTGAGAACGAGGATTGCGATACACACCACCAGAACAACCAGCCCGGCGGGCGCTAGAACGATCACATGGTTCGCGACATGCAGTTTCATGTGCCGAAGGCGAGTCTGGAATCAGCGGTTGAACTGAAAACAACTTTAGGCGGGCGCTCGTCGCTGGCTTTTGCCAAATCTCAAGCGTGCCGAGCCTCGCACTGACGAACCTACTTTTCCACCTGCCCGGTATTCTCAATAATCCAATTGACCGCATCGGCTTCGTTGGCAAAGCCGCCGATCTCGCGCTCGTGGCCTTCGCGGTACCTGATGACGACGTGCCAGCCGGGGCCGTCCTTGTCCTGGAACGGCAGCATCACCGGCTGTTCTTCCGAATCGGCCGCCGCGGTCATTTCGCGTAGCCCTGGGACCGCAGCCAGTCGATCTTGCGGGTGCCCTGGAGCCACTCGTCGATCTCGATCTTGGTCTTGAAGCCCTTGATGTAGCGAATCTCGGCGCCGGGATAATGCGCCTCGATCTGCCAATCGCCTTCCGCGACGCGGCTCAATTTGAATGTAACTCGAGGGGTTTTGGACATGAGTTGATTATAATCTCGCTTTTTAATGAAGCGGCCGAGGGAGATTAGGCCGCCTTCTTCGCGCGGCATCCTATCAAGCGCCGATCCAACTGTCAGGCCGCACCGTACTTAAGCACGACCGTATCTAAGCACTATTGAACCGGTCGCCGGGACCGGAATACCAATGGTAGCCTATGGTAGCGTTGTGTCGCGCTACCGTAGCGATCTTGTTCTACATGGCAGTCTCAACACTGAGGAGGAGGACGTAAATGCGCAAACTCACGATGACTTTGTCGGCCGCGGCCCTGATGCTGGGAACCATGGCGATCGCCGCCAACGCCGCCCCGTATCAAAGCAATGCGGGCTTACGCACCCAGATCCAGAACGCCACCCCGATCGAAAAGGCGGCCTGCCGCGGCTTCGGCCGTTACTGCCCGCCGGGTTTCGTTCGCGCCTGCGGTCCTTACCGCTGCTGGTGCCGCCCCTGCTACTGAGCAGTTGGGACGGCTGACGACGTTAAGGCGAGGCCGCTTCCGGGCGGCCTCGTTTTCGTAACGACGCCGCGCGGCAAAATAAATCCGTGGCGTTGCAATAATTCTCGACGTTCAGCGTTAGTCCCCGAGAGCTAGACCGACGGGACGACCAAGGCTGGAGAAGATCATGAAGCCGTTTTTGCTTTCGCTCGGCTTGGCCGGCGTGACGCTGATGGTTTTGGCTGCCGCCGGCGCGCCCGCCCAGGCGCAGAATTACCCCTGGTGCGTGGTGTCGTCGGCCTACGAAGGCGGCCAGAATTGCGGCTTCTCCACCATCGAGCAGTGCATGGCGACCCGGATCGGGATCGGCGGGTTCTGCGTGCAGAACACCCAGTACCATCCCCCGATCAGTCCGGCAGCGTCGAAAAAGCCGCGCAAAGGGTAGCGCGAGCAAGGGAGTTTGCGATGCGCGTTGTAATCGGCGGGCTGGCGATGCTGCTCGGCGCGATCGCGACGCCTGCGTATGCGCAGAACTATCCCTGGTGCGCCTATTACAGCGGCGCCTATGACGACAGCAATTGCGGCTTCGTCAGCTTCGCGCAGTGCATGGCCGACGTGAGCGGCATCGGCGGCTTCTGTCAGCTCAACAACACCTACGTGCCGCCCGGCGGCTCAGGTCACCGGCGCAGGCAGCCGATCCATTGACGATCGCGGGTCGCGCCGTCTTCAATGGCGTGGTCGGGTCCATGCTGTGGGCGGCGGTGACGGCGGCGAGCGCGACTTACGCGCAAGCCCAGACCTATCCGTGGTGCGCGAATTTCGCCGACGGCGCCGGCGTCAATTGCGGGTTTTCAACCCTCGAACAATGCCAGGCGACCAGCAGGGGAAGCGGCGGGTCGTGCACCCAGAATACCGATTACCGTCTTTCCGGCACCGCGACCGCCCCGCTCCGGCATCGGGCGGCCAAGCATCGTCTTCACAAGCATCGCTGAGCAACTATCGCGGCGTACCGGCGGTTCAGGCCATCTCGACGACCATGCCGTCGCGCAGGGTCACGCGCCGGTCCATTTGCGCGGCGAGGTCCATATTGTGGGTGGCGATGATGGCGGCGATTCCCGAGGCGCGCACCAATTGCGATCAGCGTGCCGAACACGTGATCGGCAGTGTGGACGTCGAGATTGCCGGTCGGCTCGTCGGCGAGAAGAATGCGCGGCGCATTGGCGACCGCGCGGGCGATCGCGACGCGCTGCTGTTCGCCGCCCGACAGTTCGGCCGGCCGATGGGTCAGGCGTTCCTTCAGCCCGAGATAGCTCAGCAGTTCGGCAGCGCGCTCGCCCGCCTCGCGCCGCGCCAGGCCGCGGATCATCTGCGGCAGGACGACGTTTTCCAGCGCCGAGAATTCCGGCAGCAGATGATGGAATTGATAGACGAAGCCGATCTCGGTGCGCCGGATCCGGGTGCGCTGGATGTCGGTGAGCGTCGAGGTGGCGGCGCCGTCGATATAGACTTCGCCGGAGTCGGGATGCTCAAGCAGGCCGGCGATATGCAGCAGCGTCGATTTGCCGGCGCCCGACGGCGCGACCAGCGCCACCGACTGTCCGGCCCAGACCGCGAGCTCGGCGCCTTTGAGGATATTGAGCGTCGAATCGCCCTGGCGAAACTGCCGGCCGATACCGTGGAGAAACAGGAGCGGCTGCTCGTTGGTGCCGGAGACCGACGTTGTCGCCTCGCCTATCGTGGTGGTGTCGTCCATCGCGCCTGATCACTCGTAGCGCAGCGCTTCGACCGGATCGAGCCGGGCCGCGCGCCACGACGGATAGAGCGTAGCCAACAAGCGACAACCCAAGCGCCATGACGACGACAGCCGAGGTTTCCTTGACGTTCATGTCGGCGGGAAGCTGCGACAGGAAATAAAGCTCCGGCGAAAACAGCTCGGTATTGGTCAGCCACGACAGGAAGCGCCGGATCTCCTCGATATTGAGACAGACGATGGTGCCGAGGACGAAACCGATCACGGTGCCGACCACGCCGATCGAGGCGCCGGTGATCAGAAACACCCGCATGATGGCGCCTTGCGTCGCGCCCATGGTGCGCAGGATGGCGATGTCGCTGCCCTTGTCCTTCACCAGCATGATCAGGCCGGAGACGATATTGAGCGCCGCGACCAAGCACGATCAAGGTGAGGATCAGGAACATCACATTGCGCTCGACTTGCAGCGCATTGAAGAACGTGGCGTTGCGCTGCCGCCAGTCGACCATGTAGATCGGCCGGCCGGCGGCGGCGGTGACGGCCTTGCGGAAGCTGTCGATATGATCCGGGTTGTTGGTATAGACCTCGATCGCGGTGACATCGCCGGCGCGGTTGAAATAGGCCTGCGCCTCGGTCAGCGGCATGAACACGAAGGCGGAATCGTATTCCGACATGCCGATCTCGAACACGGCGGCGATCTTGTAGGCCTTGATGCGCGGCGTCGTGCCCATCGGCGTCACCGCGCCGCGCGGCGCCACCAGCGTGAGATTGTCGCCGGCCCGCACCGAGAGCTGCTCGGCAAGCCTCGAGCCGATGGCGATGCCCTGCCCGTCGTCGAAGCCGTCGAGCGTGCCGTATTTGATGTTGTTGGAAACCTGGGTGAGCTTCTTCAGATCGGCACCGCGCATGCCGCGCACCACGACACCGGACGCATTGAACGGCGACGAGGCCAGCGCCTGGCCTTCGACCAAGCGGGGCCGCGAGATAGATGCCGTCCACCTTGGAGACGCGATCGGCGACCGCGGCGTAGTCGGTCAGCGGCGATTCCAGCGGCTGGATCAGGAGATGGCCGTTGAGCCCGAGAATCTTCGACAGCAGTTCCTGGCGAAAGCCGTTCATCACCGCCATGACGATGATCAGCGTGGCGACGCCCAGCATGATGCCGAGGAAGGAGAAGCCGGCGATGACCGAAATGAATCCCTCTTTGCGCCGCGCCCGCAGGTAGCGCAGCGACAACATCCATTCGAATGCCGAGAAAGGATGGGTGCCGTTTCGTTCGGCCATTTAGGTCTGGTCCCCGTGAACACCCGGAGTTTCACACGATTCTGGCGGTTTCAAGCCTCGCAAATCGCCGCAAACCGCTCCCGCGCACAGCTTCATGCGCCGATTTGCGTCGCCGCGCCTTACGCAGTGAGCCGCGCCACCACATCGGCTGCCGGCATAAGTTCCCGTTGTCCGTCGATGCGGCGTTTCACCTCGACCTTGCCTTCGGCGAGGCTGCGCGGGCCGACCAGGATCTGCCATGGAATGCCGATCAGATCGGCGGTGGCGAATTTCGAGCCGGGCCGCTCGTCGAGGTCGTGATAGAGCGTGTCGATGCCCTTTGCGGTCAATTCGGCATAAAGCTTTTCGCAGGCCGGGTCGGTATCGGCACCGCCCTGCTTGAGGTTGAGGATCACGGCTTTGAACGGCGCCACCTCTTCCGGCCATTTGATGCCGGCATCGTCGTGGAACGCCTCGATGATGGCGGCGACCAGCCGGCTCGGGCCGATGCCGTAGGAGCCCATATGCACCGGCCGCTCGGTGCCGTCGTGGCCGGTGACGACAGCCTTCATCGGCTCGGAATATTTGGTGCCGAAATAGAAGATATGGCCGACCTCGATACCGCGCGCGGAGAGGCCCTTGCCCGCACCAAGCTGCGCGAAGGCCGCAGCATCGTGCTTCTCGGAGGTGGCGGCGTAAAGCGACGTCCACTTATCCACAATGGCCTGCAGCCGCCCGACATGGGTGAAATCGACGTCGGGACCGGGCACTTCGAAATTCAGATACTCGCTGTCGCAGAACACCTCGCTCTCGCCGGTGTCGGCGAGGATGATGAATTCATGCGAGAGATTGCCGCCGATCGGGCCGCTCTCCGCCACCATCGGGATCGACCTTGCAGACCCATGCGCGCAAAGGTGCGCAAGTAGGCGACGAACATCCGGTTATAGGCGTGCTTGGCGCCCTCGAAATCGAGATCGAACGAATAGGCGTCCTTCATCAAGAACTCGCGCCCGCGCATCAGCCCGAAGCGCGGCCGGACCTCGTCGCGGAACTTCCATTGCAGATGATAGAGATTGAGCGGCAGGTCCTTGTAGGAGCGCACATAGCTGCGGAAGATTTCGGTGATCATCTCTTCGTTGGTCGGGCCGTACAGCATGTCGCGGTCGTGGCGGTCCTTGATCCGCAGCATTTCCTTGCCGTAGGCCTCGTAGCGCCCGCTCTCGCGCCACAGATCGGCCGACTGGATCGTCGGCATCAAAAGCTCGATCGCGCCGGCCCGGTCCTGCTCTTCGCGGACGATGGCGCAGACCTTTTGCAGCACCCGGAAGCCGAGCGGCAGAAAAGCATAAATGCCGGCCGCCTCCTGCCGAATCATGCCGGCGCGCAGCATCAGGCGGTGCGAGGCGATCTCCGCCTCTTTCGGCGTCTCGCGCAAAAGCGGCAGGAAGTAGCGGGAAAGGCGCATGAAATCTCAATCGCTCAAGGACGGGAGTCGGGCGGCAGTGAAGCCGCAACGGCAATGGAAATACAAGAGGCCGGCACCTTGGCGGCGACCGGACGGGACCGGCAAAACACGGCCGGAAACGGTGAAATCGGCCCGTTATCGCGTTTCCGTGCGGAATTTTTTTGCGAAAGCCGGTGGTAACGGGATGACAATGTCACAGAGATCGACTACCAATGCGCCTGCGATCCTGGGACCGTGAATTCGTTCGCGGCAACCTAAGGAAGCGGTCCAAGTCTCGGGAGGATGACCCGCGAGCGCAAAGCTTCGCCAGCCACGCGTGTAATGCGTACCAAAAGTAAGCGTGGGTTAGGGGTTAGATGAGGATTTTACCGCAGGGCCTTGGCCCTGCGTTTCTTTTTTCAGCTGCACCCTGCGCTGGTTCTGGCACTCGCCGGCAGATCGAGTCGAACGACCACAAATCCTATTATCTCATTGATATGTATTGTGTAATTTAACGCCGACCGCCGCCATCAGGCCGTCGAGCGTAACCAGATGCTCGACATAGACGACGGCCAGGCCTGCATAGACCACAAGCGCCACCCCCGTCGTCCACAACAGCGTCCGCCCGAAACGAAACTTTACCGGCGCGCCGGGGTCGGTGCCGGGCGCCATCTCGCCGCCCTCATGCTGGCTGCGGACGCCCCACGGCAAGACGGCGAACAGCGACAGCCACCAGACCAGGAAAAACGTCGCCAATGACGTCGTGAGCGACATCTCAGGCTTGTTCCAATTCGACCAAAGTGCCGGAGAAATCCTTCGGATGGAGGAACAGCACCGGTTTGCCGTGGGCGCCGATTTTCGGTTCACCGTCGCCCAGCACGCGTGCGCCCGCCGCCTTCAAGGCGTCGCGCGCCACGCGGATATCGTCGACCTCGTAACAGATGTGGTGCATGCCGCCGTCCGGGTTGCGCTCGAGAAACTTGGCAATCGGCGAGCCATCGCCGAGCGGCTCGAGCAGTTCGATCTTGGTGTTGGGCAGAGTGATGAACACCGTGTTCACCCCATGGTCCGGCTGCGGCACCACGGCCGAGACCTGCGCCCCTAGAACGTCGCGATAAACCGCCGTGGCCTTGCCGATGTCGCGCACCGCGATCGCGACGTGATTGAGCTTGCCGATCATCTTGGTCCTCTCCTGCCGCCCGGCAGCCGCATCTTACACCGACGGGACCAGGAACGCCCACTTTGGGACCGCGGAACGATCGGCCTCGGTCTTGTGGAGAAGCCGGGAAATGGGTGAGTATTAAGTCGCCGTCCATGCAATTAGTGGTTGCTGAATAAAAACGACCGGCGGCTTCGGGAGGCATAATGGTTTTCGCACGCGTGCTCGCGGTGCCGATTCTCGCCGCCTGTATCTTCGCCAACGGCGCCGCCGGCGCGCAGCCCTATCCCGATCACCCCATCACCCTGCTGGTGCCGTTCGCGCCCGGCGGCGCGACCGATGCGATCGCGCGCATCATGCAGAACAGCATGGAGAAGTCGCTGGGTCAGCCGCTGGTGATCGAAAACATCGGCGGCGCCGGCGGCATGATCGCCGCCGCCAAGGCGGCGCGCGCCGATCCCGACGGCTACACTATCCTGATCCACCAGGTGGGGCTGGCGGCGGGCGTGTCGATGTATCCGAACCTCACCTTCGACGCCGAGAAGGATTTCACCGCCATCGGCCTCATCAACACCGCGGCATCGACGCTGTCGGGACGTGCGACGCTGCCGGCCAACAATTTCAACGAATTGCTGCGCTGGATGAGGGAGCCCGAACAGAACATCAAGATCGGACATCCCGGCGTCGGCTCCTACGGCCACTTGGCCGGCGTGCTGGTCGCCCAGGAACTCGGTGTGAAGGTGACCCAGGTTGCCTATCGGGGCGCGGGCCCGGCGCTGGTCGATCTATTGGCGGGCCAAGTGGATCTGGCAGCGCAGTCGACCGTGGCCTCCGGTCCCCTGATCGAGGCCGGCAAGCTCAAAGCCTATGCCATCATCGGCCGCAAGCGGTTCGCCGGCCTGCCGGATCTGCCGACCATGGGCGAACTCGGCTACAAAAAACTCGATATCGATTTCTGGCACATGCTGCTCGCGCCCGCCGGCACGCCGCGCCCGATCATCAACAAACTGAACACGGCGCTGCGCGCGGCGCTGGCCGATGCCAGGGTCGACAAGACCTTTGCCGACGGCGGCATGGACCTGTTCCCGCGCGGCGAGGAAACACCAGAGGCCGCAAGCGCGCTGCTCAAGCGCGAGATCAAGCTGTGGGGCGAGGTGATCCGCGATAATCACATCGCGGAGCAGTAGATTTGCAGGCGGATCAGCCGAAGGCGTAATCCGCAGCGACGTTACAAACAACGGCGGAATACGCTTCACTATTCCGCCCTACGGTTCACCGCACGAACTTATACCGAAACCGCTCGCCGTCCGCTTCGATCAGTCCCGTGGTCGGGTGCGGAAAATGAATCGGCAGCACGAATTTGCCGGTGCCGGCAGTCTCGCCGAGGAATTTTCGGCGTGACCGCGCCGCTTCCGCCGCATCCCAATCGAACACCGTCGACCAGTCGGGCTCGCGGCACTGCAAAGCGTGATGCATCAGGTCGCCGATGACGACCGCATGCTGGCCGCGCGAGCGGATATTGACGCAGCAATGGCAAGGCGAGTGGCCCGGCGTCGGCGTGAGCCGAAAGGTATCGTCGAGCTCGAAATCATCGTCGACCAGGAGCGCCTGACCGGCCGCGACCACCGGCTCGCAATTATACCGCCACACATTGCCGGGCGGCGTCGCGCCCTGTCTGGTCGCCTCCTCCCACGCGGCGTATTCGCGCTTGTGGAAGATGTATTTCGCCTTCGGAAAGGTCGGCACCCAGCGGCCGTCACGCAGCACCGTGTTCCAGCCACAATGATCGATATGCAGATGCGTGCAGAAGACGTAATCGATGTCCTCGAAGCGCAAGCCGGCGGCGCGAAAACCGTCGAGCCAAGGCTGTTTCGGGAAATCCATCGGCGCGGCGTAGCCCTTGTCCTCGCCGGTGCAGGTGTCGATCAGGATGGTGTGCTTGGGCGTTCGCACCACATAGGTCTGATAGGTGATGACCATCTTGCCCGAGACCGGATCGAACACTTCGGCATCCATTTCGGCGAGATGACGTTTGCCGATCGCGGGATCGTAAGCCGGAAACATATCCTCGGGCTTCCGCCACGGCCCATCGCGCTCGACAATGCTGGTGATGGTGACGTCGCCGATAGTGAGCTGTTTCATGACTTCCCTGGTTTTCACTCTTAACAAACAGGCGGTCCGAGCGCGCTATCGGCCATTTATTCCGCGGCGAAACGGCGACCGCCCGCGGCCTACGGCATCAGCGCATCGGGATCCAAATAAAAGTCAAGGCCGACAAAACGGCCTTCCGTCAGCATTTTCACATGGACCTGATTGTTCTCCGGATCATAGCCCAGGATCTTGACGGTGAGCGGATTGATGAACTGCCACGCATCGCGGGCGTGAAGCTTCTGGTCCTGATAAGCCGCCAATGCCGCGCTATTGCCGCCTGTCTTCGGTTCGTGCCAGCGCGAGAGCTGGGCCGCTTCGTCGAACCATATTGAATTGGGCTTCACTTGCATCGTGGCGCCCGGCTTTATGTCGCCAGCAAAGCTGGCGACTGTCAAAAACAAAAGAGCAATGGCCGGCAGAAAAGCTCGCATGCCTTCACACGGCGCTGGCCGCGACGACCTTCTCATTGGTTCCCGACTCCGGCTTTAGCGCCGCCTCCTTGAGCCCTTGCTGCACCTTTGGCACCGTGACCGCCACGTCGGTGATCGGCAGGCCGTGGGTCGGGGCGATGGTTTTCACGCCGAGGCGTTCGATGAGGTTGTCGAGGCGATCGCAATACACGTTCATGTCGGCGAACTTCGTCCAGAACAGCGCCAAGTCGGCGAAGGTCGACGATACGTCGGGCAGATCGAGCGACACCGCTTCTTCGGCGACCAGGCCGCAATGGCCGTCCTCGTGATAGTGGCTATAGGCAAAGCCGTCGCCGGGAAACAGCACCCGCTCTTTGGTGTCGAAACCCCACCAGGTGGTGCGCAGATCGCGGATCACCGGCTCGACCGCCATCAGTGTCCGGCCGCCGAGTTCGATCTCGTCGCCCTCCTTCATCCATCGCATGCGATGTTCGTATTGCGGAAACGCCAGGTGATAGTCGCTGACGTCGCCGCACAAGATCGCGTCGGGAAAGGTTTTGAGAATGCGGCCGAGCCCGCCGCAATGCGGTGTTTCCTGATGCGTCACGAAAAGATATTTGAGCGGCGCTACGCCCTGCGCGAACAGCTCGTTCAAATGCCGCTCGATCACCGGAAAATCCTTGGGATGCCCGGTCTCGACCAGCATCGAGGCGTCGTCGCCGGCGACCAGGAAGGCGGCGTTGTAACCGTGATAAACCTTGCCCTTGTGGCGCTGCACCAGGCAATCGCCGATCCAGAACACGCCGGGCGCGATCTCGCGCGGCATCTTGTTCGCGGTCTTGTCGAGCATGGCCTAGCGCTCCTCGTCCCGCGTCACGTAGCGCGACACCGCCACGCTCTTGTCGCAAGCCCTCAGAAACTCATCCAGCATCTGATAATGCCGCGCCACCACACTGCGGCCGCGCAGGATGCAGCCGTAGCCAGGCGCGATGGTCTCGATGTCGTATTTGTCGAACACAGTGCCGATGCCGCGGCGGATCGTGTCGGTCGGCGCGCCTTCCAGCCACCAATAGCGCGTGTTCAGCATGAACGAGCGAACGTGCCGCAGCGACGTCGCGTCGTTGTCGGCGTCGGTTACGATCCAGGGTCCGGTTTCGCTGTCGCGCCACACATGGGTGAACATATCCGATGAGAATAGCGTGCGGGTCGCCCGGTCGTAGAGCCAGCGCGTGGCGATCAAACGGAGCGGCGCCTGCATGACGTCGATCGCGCGGCCGTCTTTACCGAGATTGATGGTGTCCGCGCGCGTGACCGCGGTGACGTTCATGGCATCGAGAATGCTGCGGCCGTTCTCTTTCGCCCCGAAATCGAACCACAATGCCGCGTCGGGATTGCTGGTGTAGCAAGTCTCGATGTTGAAATGCCCGGCGAAGCTCTCGACATTGTTGATCGACATGAATTCGTTGAGCCGCAGCGGAAACATCGAGAACGGCAGGCCCGGTGCGATCAGCTGTTCGATCTGGCTCCGGATCACCGGCTCGTCCTTGCCGAAGCCGGTGTCGATCAGCATTGCGGCGTCGGGTTGGGTCAACAGATAGCTGTTCACCACCGAAAAGCCGCGCGCGCTTCCCGGATAGGAGCTGACCCGGCCGTCGAGCGCGAACGGATTTTGCAGTGCGTAGAGCCGGTCGTCGGCAAGCGATGCGATGCCGCCCGTGAAACCTCGCGTGGTGCGAGATTGTGGAGGCGTTTCCTGCGCCGATTTCCGAAGCGCTTCTTGGGGCGCGGACTGGTTCAGCATGACCCCGGAAGCTTATCGGGATTGCCCGGCGGAGGGAACAGGCCACCATTCGGTCCCGGCTGCGCAGTCTAGACCGCAGAATGCCTAGACCGTCAGCACATGAACATGGCAGATCGGCTTTTTGCGCCAGCGTTCGGCGATCGCGCCACGCACGCCGCGCCGCACGGCTTCGGCGACCGCATCCGGATCGCGCCGCCGCGGCTTGGGCAGGGCTTCGAAGGCATCTTCGACCGCGTCGCGGGCGATTTCGAGCATCGCCGAGCCGGCGGCGTCGATCTCCGGCACGCCGATGAGTTCGACTTCGGGGTCGGCCACCAATTCTCCCTTCTCGCTCAGCGCCAGCGCGACCGTGACGATGCCGGCAAAGCTCAGCCGGCGGCGGCCGGCGACCGAACGGGATTCGGCGCTGATCAACAGCGAGCCGTCCTTGTAGAGCCGGCCCGACGGCAGTTCCTCGATGATCTCGGCGGGACCCGGCGCAAGCCGCACCAGGTCGCCGTTCTTGCATACCAGCACCTGCGGCACGCCGGCGCGACGGGCTAGTTCGGCGTGTTCGTTGAGATGCAGCGGCTCGCCATGAGCGGGGATTAGAATTTTCGGCCGCACCCATCCGATCATGTCGCGCAGCTCGTCGCGGCGCGGATGGCCGGAGACGTGGACCAGGTGATTGCGGTCGGTGATGACCTCGATGCCTTGCATCACCAGCCCATTGATGACCCGGGAGACGGCCTTCTCATTGCCGGGGATCGGCCGCGCCGAGAAAATCACCCGATCGCCGCGCGACAGTGTGACGTCGGGATGCTCGTCCGCGGCGATGCGGGACAGCGCGGCGCGCGGTTCGCCCTGGCTGCCGGTGCAGAGTGCCACCACCTTGTCGGGCGGCAGATAGCCGTAATTGTCGGCGCTGCGGAACGGCTGCACGCCGTCGAGATAACCGGTCTCGCGCGCCACCTGGACCACCCGCTCCATGGCGCGGCCGACCACGACGACTTCGCGGTCGGCGGCGCGGGCGGCATCCGCGACCGCGCGCAAGCGGCCGACATGCGAGGCAAACGTCGTCACCGCGACACGGCGCGGCGCAGTGCGGATGAGATCGGCCAAGGTCTTTGCGACGTCGGCTTCCGACGGTGAGCGCCCCTCGCGCACCGCATTGGTGGAATCGCCGACCAGCGCCAGCACGCCGGCGTCGCCGAGCGCGGTGAGCTTCGCCGTGTCGGTCGGCGCGCCGATCACCGGCGTCGCGTCGATCTTCCAGTCGCCGGTATGGACGACCGTGCCGGCGGCGGTGCGGATCGCAAGCGCATTGGATTCCGGAATCGAATGGGCGACGTTGATGAAATCGATATCGAAGGGCCCGAGCGTGAGATGTCCGGCGACCGGCACGACCGTCACCGGGATCGGCGCGACCCCGGGCTCCGACGCGCGCCGGGCCTCGAACAGGGTGGCGGTAAACGGCGTGGCGAACAGCGGCACTTTGAGCTTCGGCCACAGGTCGATCAGGGCGCCCATGTGGTCCTCGTGACCGTGGGTCAGCAGGAGGCCGAGGATATTTTTACGCTGTTCGATCAGATAACGGATGTCCGGCAGGATGAGATCGACGCCGGGCAATTGCTCTTCGGATGCGAACGATACGCCGCAATCGATGATGATCCATTGGCGCCGGCCACGTTCGCCGAAGCCGTAGATCGAGAGGTTCATCCCGATCTCGCCGATGCCGCCCAACGGCGCGAAGACGAATTCGTTTGCCATCGCTAGCCTGCCCGACCCGATATTTGCCGCCGGGCGCTGTCGGCGAGATCGAACGGAAAAACGTCGCCTGCCGACACGTAGTCGACGCCGCCATCGGGAAATTCAAGGATCAGACGGCCGGCATGATCGAGGCCGGCAAAGCGGCCGTGCTTTTCGGCGCCGCCGTTGCGCACAACAACGGCGGCGCCGATGCCGCCCGCCGCAGCGAGCCAGTCGGCGCGGATCGCGGCGAAATGCCTGCCGCCATCCCATTGTCCAAGGCGCCGGCACATCGTCGCCGACAGCCGGCACAGCAATTGTTGCGGGGTAATGGCGGCACCATGCGCCTTCAGATCGGTCGCCGGCCGTTCGGGCACAGTCGGGGGGTGCGACACGCAATTTACGCCGATCCCGATGACGACACTGACGCTGCTATCTGGCGCAGTTTCGCCTTCGATCAAAATACCGGCGCATTTTTCGCCGGCGAGCAGCAGATCGTTGGGCCATTTGAACTGCAGACGCGGTGCCAATGTCGGCGCTTCGGCAACGATGGCGTCGCGCAATGCCAGCGCCGCGACAAAGGCGAGTTCGGGCGCGTGTTCGAACGGCGACGGATCGGACAGCAACAAGCTCGCATAGAGATTGCCTTGTGGCGACACCCAGGCGCGGTCCATGCGGCCGCGGCCTCCGGTCTGCGTCACCGCCGTGATCCATAGCGGCCCGCGCTCGCCGCCCTGGGCGCGCAAGCGGGCTTCGGTGTTGGTCGAGCCGACGGTATCAAGAGCGACGAGGCTTACGCCCGCTGCAACGGCGATGGGGTCAAGCTGCATCAAAACAGGGAACGCGCAGCCGCACTCGCCACCCCGACGAGCGGCCCCGGATAAACGAAAAACAGAATGTTGAACAAGCCGCACGACCGCCAATACCACGCGCAATTCGTAAGGCATGTCGTAGAACCGCTCCGCCGGTTCGTCGAAATACATCACTTTGACGATCGAGAGATAATAATAGGCTCCGACCACACTGGCGAGTACGCCGATCACGGCCAGCACGTAGAGGCCGGCTTTGATCGCGGCGAGGAACACGTAGAACTTCCCGAAAAAGCCGGCGAGCGGCGGCACGCCCGCCATCGAAAACAACAGCATCGCCAGAAAAAACGCGGTGGCCGGATGGGTGCGCGACAGACCGGCCAATTGATCGATCAACTCGACCATCCCCGTGCTGCGCCGCATCGACAGGATCACGGCGAATACGCCAAGCGTCATGGTGACATAGATCGCCATATAGACCAGCACGCCTTGAATGCCTTCCGCGGTGCCGGCGGCAAGCCCGATCAAGCGCAAAGCCCATGTGGCCGATCGACGAATAGGCCATCAGGCGTTTGATGCTGCGCTGGCCGATAGCGGCGAAGGAGCCGAGCGCCATGGAGGCGATCGAGACGAAGACCACGATCTGCTGCCATTCCGACGTGATGCCGGGGAAGGCCACGACCGCAGCGCGTACGAACATCGCGATGCCGGCGACCTTCGGCGCGGAGGCGAAAAAGGCCGTGACCGGTGTCGGCGCGCCCTGATAGACGTCCGGCGTCCACATGTGGAACGGCACCGCGGAAACCTTGAAACAGAAACCGGCGAACAGGAACACGATGCCGAAAATCAAGCCGATGCCGCCCTGCCCGGCCGCGTGCGCGATACCGGCGAAGTTCACGGTGCCGGTGAAGCCGTACACAAGCGACGCGCCATAGAGCAGCATGCCCGACGACAGCGCGCCGAGGACGAAATATTTCAGCCCCGCTTCGGTCGACCGCAACACGTCGCGATGGCTGGCCGCCACCACGTAAAGCGGCAGGCTCATCAATTCGAGGCCGAGATAGAGCGCGATCAGATCGGCAGCCGAAATCAGCATCAGCATGCCGAGCGTCGAGAGCAGGATCAGCACCGAATATTCGAACCGCTCCTGCCGCTCGCGCCGCACATAGTCGAGCGACATCGCGATGGCGGCGGCCGAGCCGAGCAGCGCCAGAATTTTCAGGAAGCGGGCAAAATCGTCGACGACGAAACTGCCGTTGAACGTCGTGAGCTTGCCGGGCGGCAGCCAAAGCAGAATCGCGCCGGCGGCGGCCAGAACCACGATGGCGGCGACGTCGACGAAACGGCCGGCGCTGCTCGCCGCGAAACACGCCGATCAGCAAAAGCGCCATGGCGCCGATGCCGAGCACGAATTCCGGCAGCAGCGGCGTGAGCGTCGGGAGTTGGGCTGCGTTCATGAGCTTGAGTCCCGCCTCACTTCGTCAACGCGGCCGCTTGCACGGTGCCGAGCGCATGCTGGTAATTGTCGATCAATTGCGTCACCGAGGCGGACGAAAAATCGAGCACCGGCTTCGGATAGACTGCCGAACAGGATGGTCAGCACAACCAGCGGCGTGAGGATCACCAATCTCGCGCCAGCCGAGATCGCGGATGTGAAACAGGCTCGGTTTCTCCAGCTTGCCGAAGATCACCTTGCGATAGAGCCACAGCGCGTAGGCGGCCGAGAGGATAGTGCCGATCGTCGCCAGCGACGCCACCCAGGTATTGATCCGGAACGTGCCGATCAGGCTCAAGAATTCGCCGACAAATCCCGAGGTGCCCGGCAGGCCGACATTGGCCAGCGTGAACACCAAAAACACCAGGGCATAGATCGGCATGCGATTGACCAGGCCGCCATAGGCCGCGATCTCGCGGGTATGCATGCGGTCGTAAACCACGCCGACGCAAAGGAACAAGGCGGCGGAGACGATGCCGTGCGACATCATCTGGAAAATGCCGCCGGCGACGCCCTGCGCCGTCACCGCGAAAATACCCATGGTGACGAAGCCCATATGCGCTACCGAGGAGTAGGCGATCAGCTTCTTGATATCCTCCTGCATCAGCGCCACCAGCGAGGTGTAGATGATGGCGACGACCGACAGCGCGAAAATCAGCGGCGCCAGATGCGACGTCGCTTCCGGAAACATCGGCAGCGAGAAGCGCAGGAAACCGTAGCCGCCGAGCTTCAGAAGAATGGCGGCGAGGATCACCGAGCCGGCGGTCGGCGCTTCGACATGGGCGTCCGGCAGCCAGGTGTGAACCGGCCACATCGGCATCTTCACCGCGAACGACGCCAGGAAAGCGAACCAGGCCCAGGTCTGCAGCGCCAGCGGGAACGGATGATGCAGCAGCGTCGGGATGTCGGTGGTGCCGGCCTGCCAATACATCGCCATGATGGCGAGCAGCATCAGCACCGAGCCGAGGAAGCGTGTAGAGAAAGAACTTCAGGCTGGCATAGACCCGGCGCGGGCCGCCCCAGACGCCGATGATCAGGAACATCGGGATCAGGCCGCCTTCGAAGAACAGATAGAACAGCACCAGATCGAGCGCGCAGAAGGTGCCGACCATCAGCGTTTCGAGCACCAGGAACGCGATCATATATTCGCGCACGCGGCGCTGGATCGCGTCCCAGCTCGCCAGGATCGAGATCGGCATGATCGCCGTGGTCAGGATCACGAACGGCAGCGAGATGCCGTCGACGCCCATGGAATAATTGATGGCGCCGCCGAGCCATGGCCGCTTTTCAAGGAATTGGAAATCGGCGGTCGACGGATCGAACCGCCAGATCAGGAGGAGCGAAACGCGAAGGTGATCAGCGTCGTCCACAGCGCGACCCAGCGCGCATTGCGCGCGCCGTCCTCGTCCTCGCTGAGGAACGCGATGAAGATCGCCCCGGCGATCGGCAGGAAGGTGACGACGGAGAGGATCGGCCAGCCCGTCATCTAGTGCACTCCCGTGAACATGAACCAAGTGATGAAGGCGGCGACGCCGATCAGCATGGCAAACGCATAATGATAGAGATAGCCGGTCTGCAGCCGCACGACATTGCGGGTGACATCCAGCACCCAGGCGGAGACGCCATCGGGCCCGAAGCCGTCGATGATGTAGCCGTCGCCGCCCTTCCAGAACAGCCGACCGAGCCGCATCGCCGGACGAACGAACAGGAAGTCGTAGATCTCGTCGAAGTACCACTTATTGAGCAGGAATTTGTAGAGCACCTGATGGTCGCGCGCCAAGGCGACCGGCAGATCGGGCCGCCGGATATAGAACAGCCACGCGACCAGAAATCCGCCGATCATCATCACCGTCGGTGCCAGCGCGATGTCGAGCGGCAGGTGCTCCATATCCACCAGCACGGTGTTGCCCGGTGCGTATTTCAGCGAATTGCGGAAAAACCCGAGCGCCCCTTCGCCGGTGAAAAGCCCGAGGAACGGCCAGCCGGCAGCGAGCGACCCGAACGCCAGGACGCCCAGCGGAATGAGCATGACCTTGGGACTCTCATGCGCCGCGTCGTAATGGTGATGATCGTGCGGCGCGCCGTGAAAGGTCTTGAAGATGAGCCGCCAGGAATAGAACGATGTCAGCGCCCGCGGCCGCGACTGTCATGATGAAGCCGTAGCTCGACATCGCGCCCTTGGCGACGTCGTCGGCCTCGATGATCGCGTCCTTGGAAAAATAGCCGGCGGTGAACGGAAATCCGGTCAGCGCCAACGTGCCGATCACCATCACCGCATAGGTGAACGGAATTTTCCGCCACAAGCCGCCCATCTGGCGGATGTCCTGCTCGTGATGCATGGCGAGGATCACCGAGCCCGAGCCGAGGAACAGCAGCGCCTTGAAGAAGGCATGCGTGAACAGATGAAACATGCCGATCGAATAAGCGCCGGAGCCCATGGCGACGAACATGTAGCCAAGCTGCGAGCAGGTCGAATAGGCGATGATGCGCTTGATGTCGTTTTGCACCAGCCCGATGGTGGCGGCGAACATCGCCGTCGTCGCGCCGATGAAGACGACGAATTCCTTGGCGTGCGGGGCGAGTTCGAACAGCGGCGACAACCGCGCCACCATGAACACGCCGGCGGTCACCATGGTGGCGGCATGGATCAACGCCGAGACCGGCGTCGGGCCTTCCATGGCGTCGGGCAGCCAGGTGTGCAGCAGGAATTGCGCCGACTTGCCCATCGCGCCGACGAACAGCAGGAGGCAAACGGTGGTCAGCGCGTCGACATCCCAGCTCAGGAAATGAAAGCTCTTGCCGACCAGTGCCGGGCGCTTGCGCAAAGACGGTGTCGAAATCGATCGCGCCGGTGAGATAGAACACCGCGAAAATGCCGAGCGAAAAGCCGAAATCGCCGACCCGGTTGACGACAAAGGCCTTGATCGCGGCGGCATTGGCCTCCGGCTTTTGAAACCAGAAGCCGATCAGGAGATAGCTCGCGAGCCCGACGCCTTCCCAGCCGAAGAACAACTGCAGGAGGTTGTCGGCCGTCACCAGCATCAGCATGGCGAAGGTGAAGAACGACAAATACGAGAAGAAGCGCGGCTTGTACGGATCGTCGTCCATGTAGCCGATGGAATAGATGTGGACCAGCGACGAAACGGTCGTCACCACGACCAGCATCACGACGGTCAGCGGATCGATGCGCAGCGCCCATTCCGAATGCAGATCGCCGAAGCTGATGAACGAGAACAGCGTGCACGCGGGCCTCGTGCCCGCCGAAGCCGACATCGAAGAACGCGTACCAGGACAGCACGCAGGAGATGACGAGGAAAGTCGAGGTCACCAGCATCGGCCGGCAGCGAGCCGGCGGCCGAGGGCTCTTGAGCTTCATCGTGGCCGTGCGCTTCGTCATGGGTATTCGAGAACGCGGCATGTGCCGCGTCCGGCGACGGCGCGCCGTGCGGGTGGTCTTCCGGCACCAGCGGCGCGGCGTGATCGTCGTGCGGCGGCGGCGGATTTTGTCCCGGAAAGCGGTTGCGTGCGCCGACCAGCGCGATCGCGCCGGCGATGATGGCGCCCAGAAGCGGCAGAAGGACGATCGCTTGATACATGCCGCTTAGCCCTTCATCAGATTGATGTCCTCAACCGCGATCGAACCGCGGTTGCGGAAATAGGCGACCAGGATGGCGAGGCCGATCGCGGCCTCGGCCGCCGCCACCGTCAGCACGATCAGCGCATAGACCTGGCCGACGATGTCGCCGAGAAAAGTCGAGAACGAGACCAGATTGATATTGACCGCAAGCAGAATGAGCTCGATCGACATCAGGATGACGATGACGTTCTTGCGGTTGAGGAAGATGCCGAAAATCCCGAGCGTGAACAGGATCGCGGCGACCGACAGATAATGGCCGAGCCCGATCGTCATGACTGCACCTGGATCATGATATCCCCTGCCCCGACTTCACCTTGACGATCTCGACGGCGGTCGCCGGCGTGCGCGCCACTTGATCGGCGATGCTCTGGCGGCGGACGTTCGGCTTGTGCTGCAAGGTCAGCACGATGGCGCCGATCATGGCGACCAGCAGAATGACGCCCGAGGCCTGGAAGAAATAGACGTAGCGGGTATAGAGCACGAGGCCGAGCGCCTGGGTATTGGTGATATCGCCATGCGCCGGAATCGGCGAAGTGATCGCCTTGGCGACATCCGGGCCGATCGCCCAGGCGCCGACCACGACCAACAACTCGGCCAGCAGAATGGCGCCGACCAGCGCGCCGACCGGCAGGTAGTTGAGAAAGCCCTGACGCAATTCGGTGAAATCAACGTCAAGCATCATCACCACGAAAAGGAACAACACGGCGACCGCGCCGACATAAACCACGATCAGGATCATCGCCAAAAATTCGGCGCCCATCAGCACGAACAGTCCCGCCGCGTTGACGAAGGCGAGAATGAGAAACAGCACCGAATGCACGGGATTCTTCGACGTGACGACCATGACGGCGGAGGCCACGGTTATCCCGGCAAACAGATAGAAGAAGATGGCGTGGATGATCATCGCGGTCCGGTCTCAGCGATAGGGCGCATCGAGTTCGATATTCTTGGCGATCTCGCGCTCCCAGCGATCGCCGTTGGCGAGGAGCTTCTCCTTGTCGTAGTAAAGCTCCTCGCGCGTCTCGGCCGCGAATTCGAAATTCGGACCTTCGACGATGGCGTCGACCGGGCAGGCTTCCTGACACAGGCCGCAATAGATGCATTTGACCATATCGATGTCGTAGCGCGTGGTGCGCCGCGTGCCGTCGTTGCGGCGCGGACCGGCCTCGATGGTGATGGCCTGCGCCGGACAGATCGCCTCACACAGCTTGCAGGCGATGCAGCGCTCTTCGCCGTTCGGGTAACGCCGCTGCGCATGCTCGCCGCGAAACCGCGGCGAGATCGGGTTCTTTTCGAACGGATAATTGATCGTCGCTTTCGGCTTGAAGAAGTAGCGCATCGACAGCACGAAGGCTTGCGCGAACTCCTTGAGAAACAGCGATCGGGCGGCTTGGTCCAGTCTCATATCAACCTCTCATGCCGCCCATTTGCCGCCGATCCAGTAGCCCAGCGCCGCCAGGATTGCGACGCCGGCGCCGAGAATGAGTCGCCGCGTCACCGAAAGCTTCGCCTCGAAAGCGGCGCGCTGCTCGAGCGTCTGCGGACCGGCTTTCGCGCGCAGATGCCGTTCGACGGCACGTATACCCGGCAGATAGATCGCGACCGCGATCACCGTTCCGGCCAGACCGCCGATCCAGGCCGGCAGCGAAAGCTCCATGCCGTCCTCCGTTCATTGCGGTGCCCATCCGGTCAGTTGCAGCACGCCGGCCACGATCGCGACCATGGCGAGCGAGAGCGGCAGAAATACTTTCCAGCCCAGCCGCATCAGCTGATCGTAGCGATAGCGCGGTACGAACGCCTTCACCATGGCGAACATGAAGAAGACGAAGAACGATTTGAGCACGAACCAGATCACGCCCGGGATCCAGGTAAACGGCGCCACCGCGATCGGCGGCAGCCAACCGCCGAGGAACAGGATCGTCGTCATCGCGCACATGGTGCAAACCGCGACGTATTCGCCGAGCATGAACATCATGTACGGGCGTCGAGCCGTATTCGACCATGAAGCCGGCTACCAGTTCGGATTCCGCTTCGACCAGATCGAACGGCGGCCGGTTGGTCTCGGCCAGCGCCGAAATGAAGAAGATCACCAGCATCGGCAATAGCGGCAGCCAGTACCAGTTCAAGATGCTCAGCCACGGCACGCCGAGCGAGCTCGCCAGACCGTGAAGGCGCTGCGCCTCGACAATGGCGGAGAGATTCAGCGAGCCGACGCAGAGCAGCACGGTGATGATGACGAAGCCGATCGAGACCTCGTAGGACACCATCTGTGCCGCCGAACGCAGCGCCGCGAGGAACGGATATTTCGAATTCGACGCCCAGCCGGCCATGATCACGCCGTAGACGCCGAGCGACGAGATGGCGAAAATATAAAGCACGCCGACATTGATGTTGGAGATGACCCAGCCGCCGCTGACCGGGATCACCGCCCAGGCCGCGAGCGCCAGCACGCAAGTCACAAGCGGCGCCAACAGAAAGACGCCCTTGTTGGCGCCGGCGGGGATGACCGGCTCCTTGAGGATGAATTTGAGCAGATCGGCAAAGGATTGAAACAGGCCCCATGGGCCGACCACATTGGGGCCGCGCCGCAACTGCACCGCTGCCCAGATCTTCCGGTCCGCCAGCAACACATAGGCCACGGCGATCAGCAGCACGACGAGCAGCAGCACGCTCTCCGCCACCATGATCACCAGCGGCCAAAGGTAACCGAACCAGAGTGTGGCCATCGTCATGCCCTACTCCGCCGCCGTCATGGTCGAGCGCCCCTGCGCCAGCGCCGAGCATTCGGCCATCACCGCCGACGCGCGCGCGATTGGGTTGGTGAAGTAAAAGTCTTCGACGCTTGAGCCGAACGGCGCCTTATCGGCACTGCCGCCGAGTGCGGCGAGCTTTTGCAAATCGGCCGCATTGCCCGGCGCGATCTGGCCGATACGCATGAAATGCGGATGGGCTTTGTACAGCCCCTGCCGCAGCGCCGACAGCGAGTCATAAGGCAGCCGGTTTTTCAACACGTCCGACAACGCCCGCAAGATCGCCCAATCCTCGCGCGCATCGCCCGGCGGGAACGAGGCCCGCGTTGCCATCTGCACGCGGCCTTCGGTGTTGACATAGAGGCCGGATTTTTCCGGATAGGCTGCACCGGGCAGCACCACGTCGGCCCGCATCGCGCCGCGATCGCCGTGAGTGCCGATGTAAACCACAAAGGCGCCTTGGGCGACGTCGATCTCGTCGGCGCCGAGCAGGAACAAAACATCGAGCGTGCCATAGGCCGCCATCTGCCGCGCGCTGAGCGCGCCCGGCGCAGGCACAAAGCCCAGGTCGAGCGCGCCGACGCGCGACGCTGCGCTATGCAGAACCGAGAAACCGTTCCAGCCATCCTTGATGGCCCCGAGATCGATCGCGGCTTTGGCGGCCAGCGCCGCGACCGCGGCGCCGTCACCGCGCGACAGCGCGGCCGCGCCGACCAGGATCATGGGGTGCTGCGGCCTCCCGCAGCGTATCGGCGAAAGAATGCCGCGCCAACGAAGCCAGCGTTTCCGGACCGGCACCAAGATAATCGTAGGTATATGTCAGATCGGCCTTCGGACCGATCACACCGACCGGGAATTTGCCGGCGCGCCAGCGCTTGCGGATGCGGGCATTGAGGATCGGCGCCTCCTTGCGCGGATTGGAGCCGACGATAACCAGCGCGTCGGCGGCATCGATCCCGGCGATCGTCGCATTGAACAGATAGCTCGCCCGGCCCGAGGCCGGATCCAAAGACGAGCCGTCCTGCCGGCAATCGATATTGCCGACCTGGAGCCGGGTCATCAGATCCTTGAGCGCGAAAATCTCCTCGGCCGCAGCGAGATCGCCGACGATGGCGCCCATCCGCTTCGGATTGGCTTGCAAAACCTTGGCGGCGATCGCTTTGAACGCTTCGGGCCACGTTGCCGGACGGAGCCTGCCGTTCTCGCGGATATACGGCTGGTCGAGCCGCTGCGTACGCAAGCCGTCGACGACATGGCGGGTCTTGTCGGAAATCCATTCGTCGTTGATGGCGTCATTGGCGCGCGGCAGAATGCGCATCACCTCACGGCCGCGCGTATCGATCCGGATGGCGCAGCCGAGCGCGTCCATGACGTCGATCAACTCGGTCTTGTTCAATTCCCACGGCCGCGCCGCGAAAGCATAGGGCTTCGAGGTCAGCGCGCCGACCGGACAGATATCGACCACATTGCCCTGCAGTTCGGAATGCATGGCGGTTTCGAGGTAGGTGGTGATCTCCATGTCCTCGCCGCGGCCGATGGCGCCGAGCTCGGGCACGCCCGCCACTTCGGTGGCGAAACGCACACAGCGCGTGCACTGGATGCAGCGGTTCATCGAGGTCTTGACCAGCGCGCCGAGATATTTGTCCTCGACCGCGCGCTTGTTCTCATGGAACCGGCTGGCATCGATGCCGTAGGCCATCGACTGGTCCTGCAGATCGCATTCGCCGCCCTGGTCGCAGATCGGGCAATCCAGCGGATGATTGATCAGCAGGAATTCCATCACGCCTTCGCGCGCCTTGCGCACCATCGGCGAACGGGTCGACAGTTGTTTGGGCGAGCCGTCCTTATTCGGCATCAGATCCTTGACGCCCATGGCGCAGGACGCCTGCGGCTTCGGTACGCCGACGACTTCGATCAAGCACATGCGGCAATTGCCGGCGATCGACAGCCGCTCGTGGTAGCAGAAGCGCGGAATTTCCGCGCCGGCCGCCTCGCAGGCCTGCAGCAGCGTGTACTCCGGCGGGACGTCGATCTCTTTGCCGTCGACGATGAGTTTGGTCATCGCGCCCTCACTCCGCCGCCACTTGCAAAGGATCGGGATGCGGGTTCGCGGTGTACTGGTCGATCCGCCGCTCGATCTCCGGCCGGAAGTGCCGCAACAGTCCTTGCACCGGCCACGCCGCGCCGTCGCCGAAGGCGCAAATGGTGTGGCCTTCGATCTGGGTGGTGACTTCCCACAACATGTCGATCTCGCGCCGGGTGGCGTGTCCGACGGCCATGCGGTTGAGCACGCGCCACATCCAGCCCATGCCCTCGCGGCACGGTGTGCACTGGCCGCAGCTCTCGTGTTTGTAGAAATAGGAAATGCGCGCCATCGCTTTGACGATGTCGTCGGACTTGTCCATCACGATCACGGCGGCGGTGCCGAGCGCGGATTTCTTGTCGCGGCAGCCGTCGAAATCCATCAGCAGCGTGTCGCATTGATCGGGGCCCGCGGGCACCAGCGGCATCGACGAGCCGCCGGGAATGACCGCCAGCAGATTATCCCAGCCGCCCCGCACGCCGCCGGCATGGCGATCGATCAATTCGCGCAGCGGAATGCCCATGGTCTCTTCGACATTGCACGGCCGCTCGACCCGGCCGGAAATGCAATAGAGCTTGGTGCCGGTGTTGTTTTGCCGGCCGATGCCGGCGAACCATGCCGCGCCGCGGCGCATGATGTCCGGCACCTGGGCAATGGTCTCGACATTGTTGACGGTCGTCGGGCAGCCGTAGAGCCCCATATTGGCCGGGAACGGCGGCTTCAACCGCGGCTGGCCCTTCTTGCCTTCGAGGCTTTCCAAAAGCGCCGTTTCCTCGCCGCAGATATAGGCGCCGGCGCCGTGATGCACGACGAGATCGAAATCCCAGCCGTGGATGTTGTTCTTGCCGATCAGATTGGCTTCGTAAGCCTGGTCGACCGCCGCCTGCAGCCGTTCGCGTTCGCGAATGAATTCGCCGCGGATGTAAATGTAACACGTGTGCGCGGCCATGGCGAAGGCGGCGATCAGGCAGCCCTCGATCAGGAGATGCGGATCGTGGCGCATCACCTCGCGGTCCTTGCAGGTGCCGGGTTCGGACTCGTCGGCATTGATGACGAGGTAATGCGGACGGCCCTCGGCGATCTGTTTGGGCATGAACGACCATTTCAGCCCGGTCGCAAAACCGGCGCCGCCGCGGCCCCGCTGTCCCGACGCCTTCACCTCGTTGATGATGCCGTCGCGGCCTTTTTCCAAAATCGCCTTGGTGCCGTCCCAGGCGCCCCGGGCGCGCGCCCCCTCGAGGCCCCAGCCGTGATGGCCGTAGAGATTTTTGAAGATGCGGTCTTTATCGGCGAGCATTATTTGCGCCCTGGATCGGTTGCATCGGCGAGTGGCGGGGTCGGCATCGGCGCTTCGTGGATATTGGCGGCGTCGCCCGGCTTCTTGGCGTCGCTGTCGGTCAAAGCCGCGCCGGCCGAGCCGCCCGATTTTCCATTCGTGCTGTAGATCGAGGGATCGGTCAGCGTGGTCGGCCCGCCGATCGGCGCCGAGTTTTGCCGGTCGATCTGCGGGCCGGGCTTCGGGGTGCGGCCGGCGGAAAAATCGTTGATGAGGCGGGTGAAGATTTCCGGGGTGAGGTCTTCGTAATAGTCGGCGTTGATCTGAACCATCGGGGCGTTGACGCAGGCGCCGAGGCACTCGACTTCGATCCAGGAGAACATGCCGTCGGGGGTTACATCGGTTTCGTGGCCGATCATCTTGTGACAGACTTTTTTCAGGTCTTCGGCGCCCCGCAACATGCACGGCGTCGTGCCGCACAGCTGCACGTGGTAGCGGCCGACCGGCGACAGATTGAACATGGTGTAGAAGGTCGCGACTTCGAGCACGCGGATTTTCGCCATGCCGAGCAATTCGGCGGTCGCCTCGATCGCCTTTTGCGGCAGCCAGCCGCCGCACTGCTCCTGCGCACGCCACAGCACCGGGATGACCGCGGACTGCTGGCGGCCTTCCGGATATTTGGCCATACGCTCCTTGGCCCAGGCCAGATTTTCCGGCGTGAAGGCAAAGCTCGGCGGCTGCTTCTCGGCGAGACGACGGACGGTCATCGGTCGACCTCGCCGAACACGATGTCGATCGAGCCGAGGATCGCCGAAATGTCAGCCAGCATGTAACCGCGGCAAAGGAAGTCCATGGCCTGCAAATGCGCGAAGCCGGGCGCCCGGATTTTGCATTTGTACGGCTTGTTCGTGCCGTCGGCGACCAGATAAACGCCGAATTCGCCCTTCGGCGCCTCGACCGCGGCATAGACTTCGCCGGCCGGCACCTTGAAGCCTTCGGTGTAGAGCTTGAAGTGATGGATCAGCAACTCCATCGACCGCTTCATTTCCTCGCGTCGCGGCGGCACGATCTTATGATCGTCGACGGTGACCCGTCCCTGGCCGTCCGGCGCCCGCAGTTTCGCGATGCATTGCTTCATGATGCGGACCGACTGGCGCATTTCTTCCATGCGGATGCAGTAGCGATCGTAATTGTCGCCGTTCTTGCCGATCGGAATGTCGAAATCGATTTCGGCGTAGCATTCATAGGGCTGCGCCTTGCGCAAATCCCACGCCGCGCCGGAGCCGCGCACCATCACACCGGAAAAGCCGCGCGCCCAGGCGTCCTCGATCGACACCACGCCGATATCGACATTGCGCTGTTTGAAGATGCGGTTCCCGGTCAGCAGTTCCTCGAGATCGTCACAGACCTTGAGGAACGGATCGCAAAAACCGTCAATGTCGTCGATCAGCTTCGGCGGCAGGTCCTGGTGAACGCCGCCGACGCGGAAATAGGCAGCATGCATCCGGCTGCCGGAGGCGCGTTCGTAGAACACCATCAGCTTCTCGCGCTCTTCGAAACCCCACAGCGGCGGGGTGAGCGCGCCGACATCCATCGCCTGCGTCGTGACGTTGAGCAGATGCGACAACAGCCGGCCGATCTCGCAATAGAGCACCCGGATCAGCTGCGCGCGGCGCGGCACCTCGACGCCGAGAAGTTTTTCCGCCGCGAGGCAGAAGGCATGTTCCTGATTGATCGGCGCGACATAGTCGAGACGGTCGAAATAGGGAATCGCCTGCAAATAGGTTTTCTGTTCGATCAGCTTCTCGGTGCCGCGATGCAGCAACCCGATATGCGGGTCGACGCGCTCGACCACTTCGCCGTCGAGCTCCAGAACGAGACGCAGCACGCCGTGTGCCGCCGGATGCTGCGGCCCGAAATTGATGGTGAAATTGCGCGGTGCTGCGACTTCGGCCATTACGCCACCCGCGCCAGTTTTTGGGCTTTCGCCGCAAGGCGATCGTTGAACTTGTCCCACATCACGACAAAGCGCTCATGGCGCCCTTCGCCGATCAGATCGACGCCGTCATGGGCTTTCACCTTGAAGGACACGCGCTGTCCGACCACCGCGGCGCACTCCACGTCCACGGTGACCGTCATTCCCGGCAGCGTCGCGGCCAGATGGCTTACATCGACATGCACGCCGAGACTGCCCTCCCCGGGATCGAGGTGGGGCGCCAGAAGCTGCGCGCAGACCCATTCCATCAGGATGATCATGTTGCCGGTGGCAAAGACCTTCGGCATCGAGGCGATCTCCGGCGCCTCCGGATAGGTGTAGGGAACGGTCTTGTTCTCCGGCACCACGTAGGTGAAGCGATGCGTCAATCCGGATTTGAGGGTCGGTTTCATGTCACGACCCCTTCGCAGGAGGTTTGCCGCTCGACTTCTCATCGCCCGGCAGCACGTAATCGGTGCCTTCCCACGGCGACAGAAAATCGAAATTGCGGAATTCCTGGTTGAGCCGCACCGGCTCGTAGACGACGCGCTTGAGCTCGTCGTCGTAGCGCACCTCGACGAAACCGGTCAGCGGAAAATCCTTGCGCAGCGGATGGCCCTCGAAGCCGTAGTCGGTGAGGATGCGCCGCATGTCGGGATGGCCGGTAAACACCACGCCGTAGAGATCGTAGGTCTCGCGTTCGAGCCAATCGGCGGTGGGAAATACACCGATGATCGAAGCGACCGGCGTTGTTTCGTCGGTCTCGATCTTCACGCGGATGCGCGCGTTGTGCTTCGGCGACAGCAGATGATAGACGACGTCGAAGCGCCGTTCGCGGCTCGGCCAATCGACCGCGGTGACGTCGAGCAGATTCCAGAACAGGCAGGCCGGATCGTCGCGCAGGTGCCGCATCACCGCGACGATCTCGCTCGCCTGCGCCGCCACCGTCAGTTCATGGTAGGCAACCGCGTAGCCAGTCACCGCCGACGGCAGTGCGGCCGCGATGGTTTTGCCGAGCGTATCGAGTGTCTCGTCCATATTCAGCGGTTTTCAGCGTTCGATGGTGGCGGTACGGCGGATCTTCTTCTGCAATAACAACACGCCGTACAACAACGCCTCGGCGGTAGGCGGACAGCCCGGCACGTAGATATCGACCGGCACGATGCGATCGCAGCCGCGCACCACCGAATAGGAATAGTGGTAATAGCCGCCGCCATTGGCGCACGATCCCATCGAGATGACGTAGCGCGGCTCCGGCATCTGGTCGTAGACCTTGCGCAGCGCCGGCGCCATTTTGTTGGTCAGCGTCCCGGCGACGATCATCACGTCGGACTGGCGCGGCGAAGCGCGCGGCGCGAAGCCGAAACGCTCGGCGTCATAGCGCGGCATCGACATCTGCATCATCTCGACCGCGCAGCAGGCGAGACCGAACGTCATCCACATCAGCGAGCCGGTGCGCGCCCAGGCGATCAGATCCTCGGTCGCCGCGACCAAAAATCCCTTATCGGCAAGCTCGCCGTTGAGATCGGAGAAAAACGGGTCGTCGGCGCCGACCGGCTTGCCGGTGCGCGGATCGAGAATGCCCTTCGGCGGCGGGGCGATAACGGGTTCGCTCAATCCCATTCGAGCGCTCCCTTCTTCCACTCGTAGATGAAGCCGATGGTCAGCACGCCGAGGAACATCATCATCGACCAGAAGCCGAAAACGCCGATTTTTCCGAAGGCGACCGCCCAGGGAAACAGGAAGCTGACTTCGAGATCGAAAATGATGAACAGAATCGCGACCAGGTAGAACCGCACATCGAATTTCATGCGGGCATCGTCAAAGGCGTTGAAGCCGCATTCGTAGGCCGAGAGTTTTTCCGGATCGGGCTGCTGATAGGCGACGATGAAGGCGACGACGAGAAGCACAAGCCCGATAACCCCCGCGACACCGACGAACACGATCAGCGGCAGATAGGCGAGCAGCAGTTGAGACAGTGATTGGCTCATCGAAAGCCTTTCCGATTGGCCGTCACCGGAGCCGCTCCGCGATTGGGGCCAAATCCGGCGTCGCGCAGTTCCCCGGCGACAGGGGGCAGCGCCGATTGGCCCAAAATTCCAGCGAATTGGCACTGAATCTAGAACTTTTCGACCCTTAGCGCAGTGCACAAAAAGGTGCAAGGCGGGCTGTGTGTGACGGTCGCATTGACGCCACCGGCAAGCCCGATATTACCAAGCCGTGACAAAATTACCGACGACGCCGGAGTAACATCATCGTGTCAGTGGTCTATTCACGCCGCACCGCGATGCTGCTCGCGGCGGCAAGCGCCGCAGGCATCGCCCTGAACGCGGCCACCGGCCGCGCCGACGACTATCCGTCGCGTACCGTGCGGGTCATCGTACCGTTCGGCGCCGGCGGCCCGACCGACGTCTATAGCCGCGACATCGCGCTGGAGCTGCAAAAAGCCCTCGGCCAGACCTTCTACATGGATAACCGGCCGGGTGCCGGCACCACGCTCGGCACCGATATGGCGGCTAAGGCGACGCCTGACGGCTATACGCTCTTGATGGTGTCGGGCACCCAGACGGTCAACGAGACGCTGTACGCCGAGAAGTCCTATCAATTGCTGCGCGATCTGGTCCCGATCGCGCCGCTGATGGAAAGCGATCTCGTCCTGGTCGTGCATCCGTCGGTGCCGGCTAAGACCGTTGCCGAGCTTCTGGCGCTGGCGCGCGCCAAGCCGGGCACGCTGAATTACGGCTCATCCGGCCCGGGCTCGAACTACCATATGGCCGGCGAACTGTTGAAGAACCTGACCGGCATCGACATCGTTCACGTCCCTTACAAGGGCTCGACCGGGGCCCGCGGCGACATCCTCAGCGGCCAAATCCAAATTCTGTTCGATTCCGTGCCGACCATGGCGCCGCTGATCAAAAGCGGCATGGTGCGCGCGCTCGGCACCAGCGGCACTGTACGCTCCTCGATCCTGCCGGACGTGCCGACGCTCGCGGAAGCCGGCGTACCGGGATTTCAGGCAACCCTCTGGGTCGGCTTCATGGCGCCGAAGGACACGCCGCAGCCGATCGTCGAGCTTCTCAACCGCACCATCACCACCATCCTGCAGCGGCCGGAGCTCAAGGAAGCGTGGGAGAAACAGGGCGCTACGCCGCTGGTGATGACGCAACCGGAATTTTCCGCCTTCATGCAGGCCGAAGTCGTGAAATGGGCTAAGGTCGTGCACGACAATCACATCGCTTTAATCAACTAGGTGCCGATAATGAACGACATGACTCCGGTTTCGACCGCTTCGATCAAGGGCGAAGAGCACTGGACCACCAAGGACGGCAACGTAAAGCTGTTCCTGTTCGAAAAGTACGCCGGCGACCCGAAACACACCAAAGCGACGATTCTGTTCGTTCACGGCTCCTCGATGGCCGGCCAGCCGACCTTCGACCTTCAGGTCGAGGGCCGCCCGGATTCATCGGTGATGGACTGGTTCGCGCGCCGCGGCTTCGATTGCTGGTGCGTCGACATGGAGGGCTATGGCCGCTCGGAAAAGAGCCGCGACAACAACGCCCCGATCGCGCAAGGCGCCGACGACTGCTTCGCCGCTGCGAGCTATATCAATAAGCTGCGCGGCAAGCGCCCGCTACTCGTCTACGGCATTTCGTCGGGCGCGCTGCGCGCCGCCATGTTTGCCGAGCGTCATCCCGACCTGGTCAGCAGGCTCGCCCTCGACGCCATGGTCTGGACCGGGGAAGGCTCGCCGACGCTTGCCGAACGCAAGAAGAAGCTGCCGGAATTCCGCACCAAGAATCGCCGGCCGATCGACAAGGCGTTCATCCATTCGATCTTCGAGCGCGACCATCCCGGTACCGCCGAGGCGAAAGTCATCGACGCTTTCGCCGATGCCGTCACCGCGCTCGACGAACTCGGTGCCGACCGGCACCTATGTCGACATGTGCTCGAACCTGCCGGTGATCGACCCGGCCAAGATCACGGTGCCGACCCTGGTCATGCGGGGCCAATGGGACGGCATCGCCAGTTTCGACGATCTGGTGGCGTTTTTTGCCCGGCTGCCCAATCCCGATAAGCACTTCGCCGTGATGCCGGGCATTTCGCACGCGAGCTTCCAGCAGAAGAACTTCGCCGCTGGTCTATCACATCCTGTGGAGCTTCTTCGTCCAGCCGGAGCCGCTGTACCGCGGCTGACCCGCCGCCAGGCGGGGCTCACCTATAGCGTCGGCCGATCGCCCTAAGTGGTTGAATTGGCGGGAGCGACCGGGCTCGAACCGGCGACCTTCGGCGTGACAGGCCGACGCTCTAACCAACTGAGCTACGCCCCCGCGGGCGACGCCGCGACTTAAGGCGCCGTCTCCGCCAAGTCAAGGATTGCAGCCCAAAATCATCTCTTTGTCGTCGCCTTATGCTCGCCACATGGTCCCCGCAGACACCCCATTAGTGCCGAAAACATCGGTGGAATCGGCAAAACAAGCGTGGTCAGTCGGAGCCGAATCGTTTAACTGCTTCGCCGTGAGCGGCGCTTATTTCACGCCACCGCTTCATTGAGGAGGGATTAATGGCAAGCAAAACAACCGCTACAACCGTTACTTTGAAGCATCTCGCAGCGAGCCTTGCTGAAGACAATGAGCTTTCGAAAAAGCAGGCAGAAGCCATTCTCGGTGGATTGGTCGGCAATATCGTCAAGCACCTCAAAAAGGGCGAGCGTATCCGCATTGGCGGTCTCGGTATCCTGCAGGTGAGAAAGCGCGCCGCGCGCATGGGACGTAACCCGGCCACCGGCGAGCCGATCCAGATCAAGGCGAGCAAGAAAGTTGCCTTCCGCGCCTCCAAGGAACTCAAGGAAGCGATCTGACGCGTCCTGCCGCCCGGCCCTCCAGGGCCCCGCGCCATTCACCGCCCGCGCGCCATTTGCAGAAGTGCATGGCGGCGGGCGTTTGTTTTCCAAGGGATCGCCAGCGCGTCCGCGGTTCGCGGTTCGCGGTTCGCGGCAGTCTTGCGTACAGGCCTTGCGCATCGACGCGGGGCGGCGATACATCTCGCCGTACGGGCGGTTAGCTCAGTTGGTAGAGCGTCTGCTTTACACGCAGAATGTCGGCGGTTCGAGTCCGTCACCGCCCACCAGTCTTCCCTGCCGCGACGCTGCAACGCACTTGGCTTGGTCGAAGTTGCTTCGCCAATCGTGCCTCGAAAAATATAATGTGTTGGGCATTGCCATGCATGCATTGCCGCGTGACGAAAAACTATGGATAACAATCGAAGTCACAGGGAGGGCCGGATGCCCAAAAGGGGGATCATGATCCGCAAATCGATCTTGGCCATCGCGTTCGCGTTTACCTCGCTAACTGTCGCTCAGGCCCAGTTTCCGTCCCAGCCGGCACCGGTGGCCTCGCCGATGATGCAGGGCACGGACAAGGAGCGCGACGCCTGCCATCCGGACGTCAGCCGGTACTGCCAGGCGCAGTTGCAGGTCAATCCGGACGACGTGCTCGGCATTCTGGGCTGCCTGCAGACCAACCGCAGCAAGATCAGCAAGGCCTGCCAGGAGGTTTTGGCGAGCCACGGGCAGTAAGGTCAGGATCGACCGCCTAATCGCTGGGCGAAGCGGTCAGCGCGGCCGCTTCGCTTGGCGTGTCACGACGCCCGGCTGTCCTGCGGATCGAGCGCCGCCTCGGTTTCAAACCGGGCGACATGCTCGGCCAGTTTTACCCAGGACTGCGCCAACGTCAGCCACAGCGCTTTGTCCCGGCTATCGTCGGCCAATCGGGCCATCGCGACGCACTCTTCCGCACACCGGCGGTGGTCTACCGTAGTCCCCATGGGATACTCCCGACGCTACGCCACAAGCTACGGATTTCAGACCGTGACTAGGGCGCGGGCGGGATGGGGATAGGGCCGGATTTGGGCGAAGGCGGCGTCAATCATGGTGCCTGGAACGCGCATTTTGCGGGCTCAGCCTCATCATTGCGCCTGCCACATGAATAAACCTACATAAGTTGGGACTTGGGTAAAGATCAGCACGACCCTGCCCTACTCTTTGATAAATCCTTTCTTTAGTCATGCGCCATAATCCTAGCTGCACTGCAACACAAACGTTTTGCGTCGCACCATCGATGCCTATATTCGGAACCTGATTCCGGCACAGTTCGCCGGAGAAAGGTTGAAAATCATGCTGTTATCGATTCTCCGCTTCCTCCATGCCTGGAAGCGATATGGGGTCGCCGTGGACGAGCTTTCGCACCTCAGCGACCGTGAATTGGCTGATATCGGAATTACCCGTGGCGATATTCAACGTATCGCCTGGGAGCAGGCGCACAACTAAATCCGCCTGCGGTATCGTCGATCCAAACGCGCGCCCGGCCCTCCAGCCGGGCGCCGTCTTTTTGGGATAGGGATTCGCCTTAAGCCCTCCCTCAGGACCCCGCCGGCTGCATGCCTTTGGCCTTGATGATCGGCAAAGCGTGCGGACCGGACAGGAACTTCGCCAGCTCACGCGCTGCCGCACCGTCTTTGGCCGAACTGCCGACGCCCGCCGAATAGACCGTGTAATTCTGAATTTCCGCCGGCAACGGTCCAACCAGCGTCACGCCGGCAACCGGCAGGATTTCGCTGATCTGATGGACGCCGATTTCGGCCTCCCCGTCGGCGATCTGGTCGGCGACCGCCCCGCCATGGACCAGAACCGCCTTGGCGTTGACCTCTTTGGCGATGCCGAGCTTTTCCAATAGGCCCTCGACATAGATGCCGCTCGACCCGCCGGCCTTGGGATCGATATAGGCGACCGATTTCGCCGCCAGCAGGCTCCTTTTGAACGCCTCGACGGTCGAAATGTCCGGCAGCGGCGCGCCCGCCTTCACCACCACGCCGACGCCGACCTTGGCCAGATCGACCCGCGTGCCGGGCACGATTTTGCCCTCCTTGGCAAGACCATCGATCGCGTCGGGGGTCAGAACCGCGACGTCGAATTCTTCCTTGCCGTCTCGGATCAAAGCCAGATGCTGGCCGACGGTCTGATAGGTGACGTCGAGCTTATTGCCGGTCTCTTTCTCATACTGCGCGGCAAGCGCATTGAGCACCTGCTTGAAAGCGCCGCCGCTGACGACCTTGAGATCGGCGGCTCTAGACTGTTGCGACATCGCCAACGACAGCCCGATTGCGAGAATTGCCAAGAGAGATTTCATGCCAACACACAAATGCCTTCACCTTTTGAACAGCCCCATGATCGCGGCCTTCGCCAGCGTATTGAAGTGCAGATTGAAGCCCACGACGGCGGCGGAAGTGTCCGGCTTCAGGTCGAGTTTTTCGGCCTTCAGCGCGAACACCGTGAACAGATAGCGATGCGGATGATCGCCCTCCGGCGGACAGGGGCCGCCATAGCCGGGCGCGCCGAAATCGGTGCGGGTCTGTAACGCTCCCGCCGGCAAGGTGCCGCCCGCACTGCCGGCACCTTCGGCGAACTCGCTCGCGGTAGGTGGGATATTGACGACCAGCCAATGCCAGAAACCTGAGCCGGTCGGCGCGTCGGGGTCATAGCAGGTGATGGCGAAGCTTTTGGTGCCCGCCGGCGCGCCCGACCACTTGAGATGCGGCGATCTGTTGCCGCCGGCGCAGCCGAAACCGAAATCGGCCGAAAGGATAAATGGGCTCGGCAGATAATCGCCATCCTTGAAACTATTGCTGACGACCGTGAAAGCCATTTGCCGTCTCCTCCCGCAACATTGTCGCGCCGCCGCTGGACGCCGAGACCATAACGGCGCGCAGCAATTGAGAAAAGTGCCGTTGGCTGTTTCCGCGAGCCCATGCTAACCGGGCGTGATGCCGGTATTACCGCTCATCGATGCCGCCCCGCTGTTGCCGCAGCGCGGCGCACTTCTGGGCCTCGATCTCGGCACCAAGACGATCGGCGTCGCCTCGAGCGATCCGGACCGCCGCATCGCAGCCCCCGTCGAAACCATCGCCCGCACGCGCTTTACCGCCGACGCAGCGCGCATCCTCGAACTAGCCGCGGAACGCCACGCCGTGGGGCTGGTGCTCGGGCTGCCCATCAATATGGACGGCAGTGAAGGCGCGCGGGCTCAATCGACCCGCGCCTTCGCACGCAACATGGCGGCGCTCACCGCGCTGCCGCTGGCGCTGTGGGACGAGCGGCTCTCCACCGCGGCGGTCGAACGCGCTTTGATCGAAGCCGACGCCAGCCGTGCCAAGCGCAAAGCCGTCATCGACGCCCATGCGGCGTCCTATATCCTCCAAGGCGCACTCGACCGGCTGGCCCGCCTTTAGCCGCGTCGCCATCAATTTCCGGTGCATCACCGGCCGATGCGGCCTTGGCGCGCTTGCCGCCGCATGCGTTATTCGCCTATAGCACCGCTTTAATGATCAAAACCCAGCCGCTAACGCGCCACATCGTTTCGATCAACGACCTCACCAATAAGGAGATCGAAACGATCTTCGAGGTCGCGCAGGGTTTTTTGAAGGAACTTGCCGACAGACAGGTGTCCTATCGGATCGGCCGCAGCACCGATCTGGCCTCGAAATCGATCCTGGCGAGCCTGTTCTACGAACCGTCGACACGAACCCGGCTGTCGTTCGAAAGCGCCATGCTGCGGCTCGGCGGTGCCAATATCACCAGCGCCGACCCGACCGTGAGTTCCGCCGCCAAAGGCGAGAGCCTCGCCGACACCATCAGGGTCATTTCCAATTACGCCGACGTCGTCGTCATCCGGCATCCGCGCGACGGCGCGGCACGGCTGGCGGCCGAGTATTCGCAAATTCCGGTCATCAACGGCGGTGACGGCAGCCACGAGCATCCGACGCAGACGCTGTGCGATCTGTTCACACTGAAAGCAAAGAAGAAGTCGCTCAAAAACATGAAGGTGGCGATTTCCGGCGATCTCAAAGGCAGCCGCACCATCCACTCCTTCGTCTACGCCCTGGCCCGGTTCGGCGCGACCATCGATCCCCTGCCCGCGCCCGGCATGGAATTGCCGGCCTATGTCGATCGCCGGCTGCGCGAGGAGTTTCGCTGCCACATGGTGTCGAAGGATTCGGCACGCGCCTCGAGCGGTTCGATCGATGCGCTCTACGTCACCGCCGATCAGCCGCATCAATTATCGCTGATACCCGACCCGGAAATCGACTACGGGCTTTTGGTCGACAAGAAAATCGACGCCGTCTATGTCACGCGCTTCCAGAAAGAGCGCTGGGCCGAAAAAGACCGCGCCTATCCGAAGATCGACGCCAAATTTCTCGGCGAGGCGAAATTCTCCGACGCCAGCGTGATGCATCCGCTGCCGCGGGTGAACGAACTCGACGCTTCCTTCGATACCGATCGGCGCGCGGTCTATTTCCAGCAGGCCGCCTATGGCGTGCCGATCCGCATGGCGCTGATCTCGCTGCTGCTGCATGTGCAGAAAAACAAGTCGCTCGAATTATTCAGCGGCGGCTTCGCCAAGCCCGACCATCCGGTCTATGTCCAGCCGATCGGCACCGGCCTGCAATGCGACAACCCAAACTGCATCACCGGGGATCCGTCGGAACGGCAATATGCCGCGAATAAGTTCTATTTGATCGAAGAGGATTCCGCCGCGCAATGCAGGCTTCGCTGCGTCTATTGCGAGAAGGACGTGGAAGAGGAGACCGCCGGCCGTGCCGTGGTGGCGGACGCAGCGCGAAAGACCTTTTCGCCCAAATTGACAGCGGTCGCCCACGCCCCGCCCGACAAACTCAGACATCTCGTCATCTATCGCAGCGAAGCCGACGCCGTCGCGGCAGGCTTTGCGCCGCGCGAGCCGCGCAAGAAAGCCCGCGCCGGTTAGGCCGACCGGTCTTTCGCAAGTCGCCGGCAACGATTATTGATCGCTCATGACGCAGCTTGTGCCCGACGATGCCGCCGCTTTCCTGTTCGGCTATCTGTGCGGCTCGATCCCATTTGGTTTGCTGCTGACCCGGCTCGCCGGCGCGCCCGATATTCGCACCATCGGCTCCGGCAATATCGGCGCCACCAATGTGCTGCGCACCGGGCGCAAATGGCTTGCCGCGGCAACGCTCGCCGGCGACATGCTCAAGGGCACCGCCGCGGTCGCGATCGTGAACGCCATGCTGGGCCGCGACGCGGCAATCTGCGCCGCGCTCGGCGCGTTTCTCGGCCACCTTTTCCCGGTCTGGCTCGGCTTCAAAGGCGGCAAGGGCGTCGCGACTTTTATCGGGCTTCTGCTCGGCTTCGGCCTATGGGTCGCACTGCTGACATTCTGTGCGATCTGGCTCGCGGTCGCATTTGCCAGCCGTTATTCGTCGCTCGCAGCCCTCGTCGCCAGCGCCGTCACGCCCGCCGTGGTGTGGTGGCAAGGCGATCGGCGCATCGCGGCGCTGTTTCTGCTGCTTTCGGCAATGCTGTGGATCATGCACCGCGCCAATATTATGCGGCTGGTGAACGGCACTGAAAGCAGGATCGGCCGCAAATCCGGGGCGTGACGGTGGTGTGTTACTCCGCGGCCGTCAATACCGGCGCACCGTGGGTGTGCGGGATTTTGTCGGCGAACACTTCGACGAAGTGATCGGTTGCGCTTTCGGCGGTGTGCGGCCGCAGCGCCTCGTCGAAATGCGTCCGCGACGACGGATCCTTCATCACCCGGGCCATGATGCGGCGATAGCGTACGATCAGCCGCAGCCACTGGCTGGTGCCTTTGAGGAAATCGACCAGGCGCCACGCGTAGAATGCCAGCGGATTAAGCACCGGCAGACCGGAGCGGCGCTGCTTGCGTAATTTGCGGCGGAAAAATCCGAATTGTAGCGGATGCACCCCCTCGATCCGGGCGGCGCCGGAGAAGATGGTCAGCGAATCAAGCACCTTGGTGCGGTTGATCCCCGACACCACCGCGCGCCGCATGATCGTCTCGACATGTTCGTCGGTGTAATAGCGCTTCCAGGCATCGGCATAGACCTGGGTCCAGGTCTCTTTCGACATCAGCGGATGCGCGGTGCAGGCGTGTTCAAGATCGTACTTGTTCATGTCGGGGTCCATCGGGATGCCCGCCATGTGAAGCTTCTTGTGATCTTCGGAACCCGGCAGCGGCGTCAGATAAAAGAATTCGAGAATGTCGACCGGCAGTTCTTTTTTGATGATCTCGATATCGCGCGCGATGGTTTCCGGCGTGTCGGTCGGAAAGCCGAGGATATAGCCGGCATAGGTCATCACCTTCTGCGCCCGCCAGGCCAACAGCATCTCGCGATATTCCCAAATCTTGTTCTGGCGTTTCTTGGCGCCCATCAGGGACTCGGGATTGATGTTTTCGAGGCCGAGGAAGATCGCTGTGCAGCCGGCGCGCGCCGATTTCTCGATGAAGCCGGGAATGCGGTGACAGAGCGTGTCGACCTGAAGCAAAAGCTTGATGTTGAATTTTTCGCGCTCGCGCAATTCGATCAGCCGATCGAGGATCGGCTCCCAATTGCGGTTGCGGGCGAAATTGTCGTCGGTAACGAAGAACCGCGTAATGCCTTGCGCCACATTCGCCCGCACGATCGCCTCGACGTCGTCCGGGGTGCGGTAGCGCGATTTGCGGCCTTGCACATTGATGATGGTGCAGAAGCTGCATTGAAACGGACAGCCGCGGCCGGCATCGAAGCTCGAATAATGGCCGGCCACCCGCGTCACCACCGAACGCGGCAGGATCGGATATACCGCGGCGGCCATTTCAGGCAGATCGCTCAGATAACGGTAGATCGGCTTCGCCTGCCCGGCCGCAACGTCGCGCAAAACTTCCGCCATGCGGCCTTCGGCTTCGCCCGCATAAAGATGGATACCGAGATCGAGCGCCTCCTGCAGATCGGCCGGCAAGGTCGGCAGCATGGAAATGCAGCCGCTGACATGAAAGCCGCCGATCATCACCGTCAGACCGCGTGCGCGGAACTGGCGCGCCAGATCGAGCGCGCGCGGATATTGGTTCGACTGCACGCCGATCAGCCCGACCATGCCGCCGCCGGCGGCACGGATGCGCTTCGCGACGGCCGCGACGTCGACCACCGTGTTGCACTCGTCGCAGGCTTCGACCTCGATATCGACGTCGGGGCCGAGCACGCGTTCGTCGGCACACTCTTTGATCAGCCCGTATACGCTCGCCAGACTGTTCGAGGGCAAGGTCGAGCGCAGCCATTGGATGACATAGCCATCCGGGTCGTAATGCGACGGCTTGATCAGGACGACCCGAAAGGCGCGCTTGGCCGGGCTAGCGGGCAAAACATCCCCTCCAAAGTTGAACGACGATGGCCCCAACGGCTCTGCGGCAGCTCGCGCCAATCTGCGTGTTTGGCTGCCGATTTGCAACGAATACCTGGGTTCGCCGCTTAGGGCAACGCGGCGAATAGGCAGAAATGGCCTCCCGTGCGATCAGATTGTCCACGGCACTCGCAATGACGTCAGGTTGTAGGCTAAGTTCCCTCCTATGGCGGTTGGGGCTTGGCGGTAACGTGGACGACGGTAGCGAACCTATCCGCCTGACAGATGAGCAGCGGATCGACTGGCTGCGGCTTATTCGCAGTGAGAATATCGGCCCCCGCACCTTCCGCGCTCTCCTCAATCATTTTGGCGGAGCTCGGGCCGCGATCGAGGCGCTGCCTGGCTTGGCCCGTCGTGGCGGCGGCAGGAGCACCCCGAAAATCTATTCGCGCGCGGAAGCCGAACGCGAAATCGAATCAGCCCGAAAGCTTGGCGTCACTTATGTAGCGGCCGGTGAAGCGCACTATCCGGCGCGGCTGCAGATGATCGACGACGCGCCGCCATTGATCGCGATCCGAGGCTACGCCGGCGTCTTGTCGATGCCACTCGTCGCGATCGTCGGTTCCCGCAACGCCTCGGCCGCCGGTGTGAAGATCACCCAACGGCTGACACAGGGGCTTTGCGAGGCCGGCTTTGCAATCGTGTCGGGCCTGGCGCGCGGCATTGATGCGGCCGCCCACCGCGCGAGCCTTGCCACCGGCACGATTGCCGTCCTCGCCGGCGGCCAAGACAAGGTCTATCCGCCGGAGCATGTCGAGTTGCTCGACGCTCTTCTCCCCAACGGCCTCGCGGTCTCCGAAATGCCGTTCGGCTGGGAACCGCGCGGACGCGATTTCCCGCGCCGCAATCGCCTGATTTCCGGCCTGGCGCTTGGCGTCGTCATCGTCGAGGCCGCCAAGCGCTCGGGGTCGCTGATCACGGCGCGCCTGGCCAACGAACAAGGCCGTGAGGTCTTCGCCGTGCCGGGCTCGCCCCTCGATCCGCGCGCCGAAGGAACCAACGGCCTGATCAAGCAAGGCGCCACGCCGGTAACTGAGACCGCCGATATTGTCGCGGTGCTGCAACCGATCATGGGGCTCGCGCTGCCGGCCCGCGAACCCGATGCACAAGATGGCGAGTCTGCGCCGGCCGCCGAGCCGGCGCCCGATGAACGTTCGCGCATCGTTGCGCTGTTGAGCCCGACCGCGGTCCTGATCGACGATCTGGTCCGGATGTCGGGCACATCGCCACGAGTCGTGCGCATGGTGCTGTTGGAATTGGAAATTGCCGGACGGCTGGAACGTCACGGCGGCGGCCTGGTGTCGCTTATGTAATCCCTGGATCGAACCCTCGAACCCTTGGATTTAACCCTCGGCGATCTGATCGGCCTCAATTCGCGCCATCTCCAAAATATAGCCAAGCGCATCGAGGCCGTTGCGCCGGGCCATCTTGGCGAGTTCGCCCGCCATCGCGGCGATATAATGTGCGGCCGAGTCAGGCGTTTCCTGTCCGATTAAGCCAGCGCCGTCGTCATCGTCGTCCATATTATGGTCTTTGCGCCGCTGGGCGCCGACGGAAAGGGGCGCGACAGAGCAAGAGAGCAAGGTCCGCAAATGAAACATATACAAATACGTACATTAATTCAATACAACAACCAATAGTTGCCGTTCGGATCGATCCGATTTGACAGCGATTAACTGCCCTTTATCTCCGTTGTCCGGCGAACCCTCGCCGCTAACGATTTGACAGGTGGGGTTCGATTACCCATGTTCCCGGCGGCCCAGCCACGCCAAAGTGCCGGTGAAAATGGCGAAAAGGCCGTCGAATCATTGGGTTATCAATGAACTTAGTGCTGGTGGAATCGCCCGCCAAGGCGAAGACGATCAATAAATATCTCGGCAAGGACTACGAAGTCCTGGCCTCCTTCGGCCATGTCCGCGACCTGCCGCCGAAGAGCGGCTCGGTCGATCCCGATGCCAATTTCCGCATGATCTGGGAGGTCGATCCCAAGGCGCAGAAGCGGCTCAACGACATCGCCAAGGCGCTGAAGGGCGCCGACAAATTGATTCTGGCGACCGACCCGGATCGGGAAGGCGAAGCGATCTCCTGGCACGTGCTGCAAGTGCTGAAGGAAAAGAAGGCGCTGACCACCCAGTCGGTCGAGCGCGTCGTCTTCAATGCCATCACCAAGCAGGCGGTGACCGAGGCGATGGCGCATCCGCGCGCGATCGACCAAGCGCTGGTCGACGCCTATCTGGCGCGCCGCGCGCTCGATTACCTCGTCGGTTTCACCTTGTCGCCGGTGCTGTGGCGCAAGCTGCCGGGCGCGCGCTCGGCCGGCCGGGTGCAGTCGGTGGCGTTGCGGCTGGTCGCCGACCGCGAACTCGAAATCGAAAAATTCGTCCGCCAGGAATATTGGTCGCTGGTCGCGACGCTGGCGACGCCGCGCAACGAGACCTTCGAGGCGCGGCTGGTCGGCGCCGACGGCAAGAAGCTGCAGCGCCTCGATATCGGCGGCGGCGCCGAGGCCGAAGCCTTCAAGCAGGCACTGGAGACGGCGGCCTTCGCGGTCGAGTTGGTCGAAGCGAAGCCGGTCAAACGCAACCCCTACCCGCCGTTTACGACCTCGACTTTGCAGCAGGAAGCGAGCCGCAAGCTCGGCTTCGCGCCGGCGCATACCATGCGGGTGGCGCAGCGGCTCTATGAAGGTGTCGATATCGGCGGCGAGACCGTCGGTCTCATTACTTATATGCGTACCGACGGCGTGCAGATCGCCGAGGAGGCGGTCACCTCGGTGCGCCAGCTCATCGCGGCGGACTACGGCAAAGACTATGTGCCGGGCGCACCGCGCCGCTACGAGGCCAAAGCAAAGAATGCCCAGGAAGCGCACGAAGCGATCCGGCCGACTGACCTGACTCGGCGCCCGCGCGACACCAAAAGCTTTCTCGATGCCGATCAGGCCAAGCTCTACGAGCTGATCTGGTTGCGCACCGTGGCAAGCCAGATGGAATCCGCGGAATTGGAACGCACCACCGTCGATATTTCCGCGAAGGTTGCCAGCCGCCTGCTGGAACTCCGCGCGACCGGAACAGTGGTGAAGTTCGACGGCTTCCTGACGCTTTATCAGGAAGGCCGCGACGAGGACGCCGAGGACGAGGATTTACGCCGTCTGCCGCCAATGTCGGCCGGCGAGCCGCTTGCCAAGCGCAGCATTGCCGCCGATCAGCATTTCACCGAACCGCCGCCGCGTTATTCCGAAGCCTCGCTGGTCAAGCGCATGGAGGAACTCGGCATCGGCCGGCCTTCGACCTATGCCTCGATCCTGCAAGTGCTCAAGGACCGCAAATATGTGCGGATCGAAAAGCGCCGGCTCTATCCGGAGGATCGCGGCCGCATCGTGGTCGCCTTCCTCGAAAGCTTCTTCGCCAAATATGTCGAATATGATTTCACCGCGGGCCTCGAAGACAAGCTAGATCTGATCTCGAACAGCGAAGTGGCGTGGCGCGATGTGCTGCGCGACTTCTGGCGCGATTTCATCGGCGCCATCGACGAGACCAAGGATCTGCGCATCTCCGCGGTGATCGACGCGCTCGATGCGATGCTGGAACCACATCTGTTTCCGCCGCGTACCGATGGCGTCGATCCGCATCAATGCCCGACCTGCGGCAACGGCCGGCTGTCGCTCAAACTGTCGAAGTTCGGCGCCTTTATCGGTTGCTCGAATTATCCGGATTGCCGCTATACCCGGCAGCTTTCGGCCTCGGCCGACGGCGCGCCCGACATCGGCACCAAAAAGCTCGGCGTCGATCCGGAAAGCGGCCTCGACGTCACCGTGCGCAGCGGCCGTTTCGGTCCTTACCTGCAGCTCGGCGAAACCGTCAAAGACGGCGACAAGCCGAAACGGGCCAGTCTGCCGAAAGGCATCGCTCCCGACGAAATCGATTTCGAAAAGGCGCTCGCTTTGCTGTCGCTGCCGCGCGAAATCGGCAAGCACCCGGAAGACGGCGAGCCGATCAAGGCCGGCATCGGCCGTTTCGGTCCCTACGTTCAGCATGGCAAGACCTACGCCAATCTCGATTCCCCCGAAGAGGTCTTCACCGTCGGCATCAATCGCGCGGTCACGCTGATCGCCGAGAAGAAAGCCAAAGGCCCGGGCCGCCGCTTCGGCGCCGATCCGGGCCGCGCCGTCGGCGACCACCCCAGGGGCGGCGCCATTATGGCGAAAAAGGGCCGTTACGGCCCCTATGTCAGCCACGACGGCGTCAACGCCACACTGCCGGCAGACAAGACGCCCGAAACCATCACGCTCGAGGAAGCGATCGCGCTGATCGACGCGCGCGCCGAGCGCAATCCGTCGGCGCCGCATGCCAGGCCGCGTAAGGCCAAGCGGCCGTCGCCGGGCACCGCGCGGCACGTCAAAGCACCCTCCAAACGGGCCGGTGCACCGGCCGCCAAGCGCGCTACCGAACGAAAACCGCCACGCAAGAAAACCCAAGCTGCCGAATAATCATTATCGCACGGCCGATTGTCTGACGGCTCGGGGACCACGCGCCCGGCCGATGAGTGGCCTATGAGACGCCTTCCCACCCGCGACGAATTGGTCGCGTTCATCCGCGACCATAGCGGCAAGGTCGGCACTCGCGAAATCGCGCGCGCATTCGGCGCCAAGAACGCCGACCGCGCCGCGCTCAATCGGATGCTGCGCGAACTGGCCGAGGAAGGGACCGTCGATCAGCAGCGCAAGAAGCTGCATAATCCGGGCACGCTGCCGCCGGTGGTGATGGCCGACGTCACCGGCCGCGACAGCGACGGCGAATTGCTGGCGCGTCCGACCGAATGGGACGAAGAGGCGCACGGCGCGCCGCCGGTGATCCGTATCGTGATGCCGCGCCGGACCCGGCCGGGCGAAGTTCCCGGGGTCGGCGACCGCGCGCTGATCAGGATCGAAAAAACCGAGGAAGAGGCCGCGACCGGCCGCGTCATCAAACTGATCGATCGCGCCAAGAACCGCGTGTTAGGCATCTTTAGAGAGCTTCCCGGCGGCGGCGGCCGGCTGGTCCCGATCGATAAGAAGCAGCTCGGCCGCGAATTGGGCATCGCAGCCGGCGCGACCGCGGGCGCGGCCGATGGCGATTTGGTTGCGGTGGAAGTCGCGCGCCAGAACCGGTTCGGCCTGACCGCCGCCAAGGTTGTCGAGCGGCTCGGTTCGCTCAAGAGCGAACGCGCCGTCAGCCTGATCGCGATCCACGCCCACGCTATTCCCTACGAATTCCCGCGGGCCGTGATCGATGAGGCGGAGGCCGCCCGTCCGGTATCGGCGGCGCATCGCGAGGCCTGGCGCGAGGATTGGCGCGCCGTGCCCTTCGTCACCATCGATCCGCCCGACGCCAAGGATCATGACGACGCTGTGCATGCGTTGCCAGATCCCGATCCGAACAATGCCGGCGGTTTTCTGGTCGAGGTCGCTATCGCCGACGTCGCGCATTATGTGCGGCCCGGTTCGGCGCTGGATCGCGAAGCGCTGCGGCGCGGCAATTCGGTGTATTTTCCCGATCGCGTCGTGCCGATGCTGCCGGAACGCATTTCCAACGATCTCTGCTCGCTGCGGCCGAGCGAGGATCGCGCCGCGCTTGCGGTGCGCATGGTGATCGGCGCCGACGGCCGCAAACGCTCGCACACTTTTCATCGCGTTTTGATCCGCTCGGCCGCGAAACTCTCCTATGAGCAGGCGCAACGCGCGGTGGACGGCCAGACCGACGAGATCACCGCGCCGATCGCGGCAAAAATTCTCCAGCCGCTTTATGCAGCCTATCGCACCGTGCTCAAGGCCCGCGACCAACGCGGCCCGCTCGATCTCAACATTCCGGAACGCAAGATCGTGCTCAAACCCGACGGCACGGTTGATCGGGTGATAACGCCGCAACGGCTCGACGCCCATCGGCTGATCGAAGAGTTCATGATCCTCGCCAATGTCGCCGCCGCCGAAACCTGCGAGCGCGCCAAGGTGCCGCTGATTTACCGCGTACACGATGAGCCGTCGCCGGAAAAACTCAACGCGCTGCGTGAGTTTTTGGCGACGATCGATATCGCGCTGCCGAAGGGCCAGACGCTGCGCCCGGACGGTTTCAACAACATCCTCGAGCAGGTCAAAGGCCGCGACGTCGAACGGCTGGTCAACGAAGTGGTTTTGCGCAGCCAGGCCCAAGCCGAATATTCGGCCGAGAATTTCGGTCATTTCGAACTCAATTTGCGCCGCTATGCGCACTTCACGTCGCCGATCCGGCGCTACGCCGATCTGGTCGTACACCGCGCGCTGATCCGCGCCGGCAAATTCGGCGATGACGGGTTGCCCGCCGACACCGACACCCGCGCGCTGGCCGAAGTCGCCGCGACTATTTCCGTCACCGAACGCCGCGCCATGAAGGCCGAACGCGAGACCGGCGACCGGCTGATCGCGCATTTCCTCGCCGACCGCATCGGCGCGACTTTCGAAGGGCATATTTCCGGCGTCACCCGCGCCGGCCTGTTCGTCGAGCTCGACGAGACCGGCGCCGACGGATTTATCCCGGCGCGCTTTATCGGCGACGAATATTTCCGCTTCGACGAGGCCGGCCGCGCCTTTGTCGGGCGACATGTCACACACCGGCTCGGCGATCCGGTGACGGTGGAGCTTGTCGAAGCAGCCCCCGTCGCCGGCGCGCTGCGTTTCAAGCTTGCCGGGCAAGCCGGCCGCCGCGATGGCAGTCATGCGCGCGCCGCGCCGGGAAAGACTGGACAGCAGCCGCATTCGCGGACGAAATTCAAAGAACGGCAAAAATCCCAAAAGCGCGGCCGCAAGCGAAAATAGACAGCGATGGAAGAACACGACATCTCAAGCGTGACGGCCGGCGGCAGCGCCGCCGACCGTGCCGAACGGCTTAACCGGACGCTGCGCGATCAGAGCTATCCCAATGTCCGGCCGCGGGATTCGGCGACCCTGATTCTGATCGACCGCGCCCATGCCGTGCCGAAGGTTCTGCTCGGCCGCCGTCACGAGCGGCACCGGTTCTTGCCCGGCAAATTCGTCTTCCCGGGCGGCCGCATCGAACCGGCCGACCGGCTGATGGCGGCAGCGGCGGGTCTCCATGACCGCCACCTCGGCCGACTGATGCTGCGCACCAAGCGGCCGAGCCTCGCCAAATCGGCCTCTTATGCGCTCGCCGCGGTCCGCGAGACCTATGAAGAGACCGGGTTGATGATCGGGGTCCCGTCGGCCACGCCCGCCCCGGTCGTGCCAGGCGTCTGGGAGGCCTTCGCCAAAGCCGGCATTCTTCCCGATTTGAGCCAGATCCACTTCATCGCCCGGGCCATTACCCCGCCGAAACGGCCGCTGCGCTTCGACAGCCGGTTCTTTGCCGCCGATGTGGCTACCATTGCGCGGCGCGAGGACGGCTTTGTCGGGCCCGACAAGGAACTTGTGGAACTGGTCTGGCTGCCGCTCAACGAGGCCCGCAAGCTCGATATGCCGGGCATTACCGCGGTGGTGCTCGAGGAGCTTCAGGACCGCATCGCGGCCGATATGAGCTACGACCACCCGGTGCCGCTCTACCGCATGGTGCATAAGCGGTTTGTGCGGGAAATCCTCTAACTTCGCCTGGTTTCTTGACTTTCGAGGCTCGTCGACTAGGTTGCGGCCAAATTCCGATGCCAAGTTCCGGCGTCATGACACCGAGGTTTCCCCATGGCTAAGTCCACTACCATCAAGGTCAAGCTGGTTTCCAGCGCCGATACCGGCTTCTACTACGTGACCTACAAGAACTCGCGCACCATGACCGACAAGCTGAAGATGAAGAAGTACGATCCGGTCGCGAAGAAGCACGTCGAGTTCACCGAATCCAAGATCAAGTAAGACGCGTAGCTAGCGCGACTGTAGCGCGCCGCGCGCCTGCGGACCCGCCACCAACGGCGGGTCGTCGGTGTAGAGCCGAGCTTTACGGCGAGACCTGTTCCAGCAGGCGCTTCTTGGTTTCGATCGCGAACAGCGCCGTGACGATCGCGGTGATCAGCGCGATCACGCCGAATAACAAGAACACCGACTGCAGTCCTGACGCGATCAGGAATCCGACCGTGGTCGGCCCGATCATCGATGCCAGCCGCAGCCAGGCGGTCGCCGTGCCCACCGCGAGCGCGCGTACGCGGGTGGGGTAGAGTTCCGGCGTATAGAGATAGACGCCGAGATTGATCGCATTGACGAAGAAATTCGCGATCGAGATATAGGTCAATATCTGCGCCGGCGTCGGATTGGCGATGGTCGCAAGCACCAGCAATGATGCCGCCGCCCCCGCGAACGCCACGGCGAACAAGGTCTTTCGCCCGATATTGTCGATGATGAACGCCGCGATCGCGGCACCGACAAATCCAATCGCGGTGGTGATGAGACCGTATTTCAGCGAGACATCGAGCGGCAGCTTGAACACCGTGCGATAGACCGTCGGCATCCAGATCGCGAGACCGTAGTTCACCAGATAAGAGGTGAACCAGATCAGCCAGACCACCAGTGTGCGTCGCAAGTACAGAGGGCCGAACAGGTCGGCGAGCGAGGCGCGCTTGGCTTCGACTTCGATCGCGGCGAGCGGCGGCGGCAATGGCTTTCCGGTCGCCTTCTCGGTTTCCCGCTCGATAAACGACAGCGCGGTTTCGGCCTCGGCGAGCCGGCCGGTGGCGGCGAGCCATCGCGGCGATTCCGGCAATATGCGGCGCAGGAACAGGATCATCACTGCGGGAATGGCGCCGATGACGAACATGTATTGCCAGCCCAGCGTCGGCACGATCCAAAGCCCGAGCAGGCTTGCGGCGACGATGCCGACCGGAAAGATCAGTTCATACAGCATCACAAAGCGGCCGCGTGAACTCGCTCTGGCCAGTTCGCTGATATAGACCGCGGCGATCGGCACCTCGCCGCCGAGACCAAATCCCTGGATCAGCCGGAATATCAGAAACGACTGGTAGTCCCAGGCGAAGGCGCAGACGAGACTCATGATCGCGAAAGTGACGATCGACCAGACCATGCCGGTGATGCGGCCATAACGCTCGGCGATCCAGCCGAAGAACAGCGCGCCGATCAATTGCCCGAGAAAGCCCGCCGAAATCAGCACGCCGATCTGCGGCGGCGTCAGTTTCCACAACGGCACCAGCGCCGGCAGAACGGACGCGATCGCCAACGCGTCGAATGCATCGAAGAAGGTCGCTGTGCCGATAATGACCCGGGTTTTAACCTGCCACCACGACACCGGAAGCCGTTCGATACGCGCGACGACTTCTGCTGCTGTTGCCGCGGGCGCGGCCGAACTAGCTGACATCTTTCATCCCCCCTTGATGCAACAATCGCCGGCTTATGCCGGTCGATCTTCTTGCTGCGACCCTCACGCCGTCGAAGTCGAAACCTACTGAACCTCCACCGCTTCAAAACCGCGCGGCGCATGCCAGCGCCCGCAGCACGACGGCAACAGACACCGAATCGCCAGATGCCCGGCCGGCATGGCGTCGAGCGTCTGGCGTTCGATCCGGCGTGGCGGTTCGCTTTGCTCGGCGACACGCCGGCGATGCACCGCGGCCAATTGCCGGCGCTGATCGTCGGTCGCCGCACTATCGATTTCAAGCGTATCGGGATCGAGCATAACGCCGTAATAGTCGCGTGCTGCCCCAAGCGAGACGTAACCCTGCCGGACGTCGCTCTGCACGTCGCCAGCCGGCCGCTCCAGCGGCGAGCCGAACCCGCCACCGCCGCCCGATCGCAGCACGAAGGCGTCACCGGCCTTCACTTTGGCGCGATAAACCTTGGCATTAGGCACGTCACTGTCGATGACGCCGTCCCGCCGCATCAGCATTTCGTTGCCGGTACCCTCAAGTCCGCCCTCAAGGCCCCATGGCAAACAGACCGCGCGCTCGATGCCGGAGCTCATATTGAATTCGGTCAGCGCCTGAACGACCGTCTCGACGCCGAGGCCGCCGCGGTGGCGGCCGGGTCCGCCAGAGTCTGCGGATCAGCGACAGGCTCTCGATCATCACCGGGAATTTGGCCTCGAACTGCTCGCTCGGGCTGTTATGGGTGTCGCCGTCGTTGATGCAGACGGTGGCCGAGACCCCATCTTCGCTGCGCTTGGCGCCCCAGCCGCCGCCGAGCGGGCCGAAGCTGGTGATGAACAGTTTCTTGGTGTCGGCATAAAAGCCGTCGAGCAGCACCACGCAAAGATCGGCATGGTGCCCGGCGATAATTTGGTCCGGGATAGCCTTGGCCATCGCCTTAAACAGCGTATCGACCACCGTCATCGGAAACGTCATCCACCAGCGCATCGGCGCGGGACGTACCGCGCTGACGATCCTACCGGGCGGCAGAATGACTTTCAGATTGCGGAAGGAGCCGTCATTGATCGGATAATCGGTCGGCGAGGTGACGCATTTGAACGCCACTTGTGCGCAAGCGATGCCGGTGGTCGGTCCGGAATTATAAAAGCCGCGCACTTGCGCCGAAACGTCGGTAAGGTCGACCGTCATCTCGTCGCCGGACACGATCACCTTGACGCGGATCGGCACCCGCTTGGCGACATCGACGGCGTCATCGTCCATGAAAAATTCGGCTTCATAGACGCCGTCGGGAATGGCGCGGGTGCGCTCGCGCGCGGCCGCCTCGGCGTGATCCATCAACACGTCGATGCAATGCAGGAACGGCTTTTGGCCGTAGCGATCGAGCAATTCGAGAAGGCGCCGCTCGCCGGTTTTGATGGCGGTGATCTGCGCCCGCAAATCGCCCATCGCGCGCTCGGGCAGGCGGACATTCATCCGAATGATCTCGTGAGATCTCCGCATTCACCACGCCGGCGCGGGCATATTTCACGATCGGGATCTGGAGTCCTTCGGAGAAAATATCGGTCGTGACCCCGCCCAGCGTGCCGCCGACATCCGGCCAATGCGCCATGCAGCAGGAAAAGCCGACAAGCTCGCCCTCATGGAACACCGGAAGCGTGAAGGTCAGGTGGTTGAGATGGCTGCCGGTGATGTAAGAATCGTTGGTCAGCAGAATGTCGCCGGGGGCGATGCCCTCCGGCCCGAAAAACTTGATCTTGGCCTTCACGGTTTCCGCCATGCCGCGGATGAACATCGGCAGGCCGAGCCCGATCGACACCGTCTCGCCGTGTTTGGTGAAAATACCGACGGTGAAGTCCAGCGCCTCATAGATGATCATATTATAGGCGGTGCGCATCAGATTGGTCTTCATCTCCTCGGTCACCGCCATCACGCCGTTGCGGACGATTTCGACGAGAACCGGATCGACTTTGATCGTGCTATCGCTCATCAGCGCGGCCCTGAAATCGTGATGACGAGATTGCCGATGGCATCGACCTCGGCGCTGTCGGCGGGAAGAACCACCGTTGTCGAGGCGTGCTCTTCGATCAGCGCCGGCCCGATAATGCGGTTGCCGGCGAGCAACGCCGAGCGCGCGAAGGTCGGTGTGTCGACGAATCCGCCGGCTGCTTCGAAATAGGCCTTGCGGCTTCCGGTCACCGCTTCCCGCGGTGGCACCTCGCCGCCCTGCTCTATCCGCTCAAGACTGGGCTTCTCGACGATGCCGGTCACGGTGGTGCGCAGACTGGCGATCTCCGCCGGTTCCGCCGGGGCGGAGGTCCCGTAACGCTGCGCATGCACGTTGTCGAACAATGCCTTGATCGCCTGGCGGTCCTGCTGCTCGAAATGCTCCGGCGGAATATCGACAGTGACCGAATGCTCCTGGCCGACATAGCGCATGTCGAGCGCGCGCTGCACCACGACGCTGTTCGGCACGATCGAAGATTCGGCGATGGCCTCTCGGCCGATCTGCTCGAGTTCGCGATAGACGGCTTCGAAGCCGTCGAAATCGAGCGCGGCAAGCGATACGAACCAGGTGCGGACGAAATCGTAGCGCAGATCCGAGAACAGCATGCCGAAGGCGGAGAAATGACCCGGCGCACGCGGAATGATGACCTTCCGGATGCCGATCTCCCGCGCCACCGCCGTCGCGTGCAACGGACCGGCGCCGCCATAAGCGACCAAGGCGAAGCTGCCGGCATCGAGCCCCCGCTCGGTGGTGACGCCTTTGACCGCGTAGGACATTTTGGTCGCGGCGATGCGGAGGATGCCGTTGGCCGCTTCGGTGACGCTTAGACCGAGCGGGTCGGCGGCACGCCGCTTCATCGCCTGCTCGGCCGCGGCCATGTCGAGCTGCATTTCGCCGCCGAGGAAGCGGTCGGCGCCGAGCCGTCCCAGCAGCAAATTCGCATCCGTGATGGTCGGCTCGGTGCCGCCACGGCCGTAGCAGGCCGGTCCGGGTTCGGCGCCGGCGCTGCGTGGTCCGACATGGAGCGCGCCGCCATGCTCGACGCGGGCGATCGAGCCGCCGCCGGTGCCGACTTCGAAAATGTCGATGGTCGGCACCTGGATCGGCAGCGCCCGATCATAGCTGCCGATCAGCGGCGTGGCCCGTGGTCAGCACGCGGCCCTCGAGAATGACGCCCGCCTTGGCGGTGGTGCCGCCCATGTCGAAGGCGATGGCATTGTCCATGCCGAGCGCATGGCACAGCGCCTGAGTCCCGATCACGCCGGATGCAGGTCCGGATTCCAGGATACGAATGCATTCGGTTCGGGCCTTATCGAGCTCGAACAAGCCGCCGGTCGATTGCACGACCAAGAACGTGCCTTTAAAGCCTTCCCCGGTGATGCGCTCGCCGATTTCGGTCAGATAACGCTGCACGCGCGGGCCGATGAAGGCGTTGGCCACCACCGTCGAGCAACGTTCGAATTCGCGGTATTCCTGCGACAGTTCGTGCGATGCCGAGATGAATACGCCGGGCAGCCGCTTTTGCAAAAGGTCCTTGGCGCGCAATTCGTGCGCTGGATTGCGGTAGCAATGCAAAAACAGGATTGCGACCGCCTCGATCTTTTCCCGCTCCAGCACATCGGCGAGAGCCAGCAATTCGGTCTCGTCAAGCGGCGTGCAGACACGGCCGTCGGCGTACAGCCTCTCGCTCACCTCGAAGCAATATTGCCGCTCCACCAGCGGCAGATGTTTCTGAAAAAAAAGATTATAGGCGTCGGGCCGGTTGATGCGGCCGATTTCGTAGACGTCGCGAAAGCCGCGGGTCGTCACCAGCGCGGTCTTGGCGCCGGTGCGCTCCAGCATGGTGTTCACCGCCACCGTCGAGCCGTGCAGGAACAGGCCCGCCGCAGCGAAACTGGTCCCGGCCTTGGCGACCCCGGCCTCGATGCCGCCGACCATGGCGCGCGGTGTCGACAGGCTCTTGCCCAGCAGCAGACGCTTATTGGTCTCATCGAAAGCCGCGACGTCGGTGAAAGTGCCGCCGATATCGGCGGCGAGACGCAAGCGATGCGATGACGAATGAGACGTGCCCGGCTGCATCACACTCCCTGACATTTTTCCCCGGGCCGGACATTGCCGACCGACAGCGCTTTTGACGCGCTCAAGAATTTCCGTACTATCACCCCTCGTTTCTCATTGGCAAATTCTTTGTCCATTAGCAAATGAGCATGTTGATGAGCGATCAGCGCAAGGGCATCCAGTCCGTCGAACATGGCGTCAAACTCTTGGAATCATTGATCAATGCGAAGAAGGCACTGCCGCTGAAAACGCTCGCCGGCGCGGCCGGAATGTCGGCCAGCATGGCGCATCGCTACCTCACCAGCTTCATTCGCACCGAGTTGGTGCAGCAGGATCAGGTCAGCGGGCACTACGACCTGGGCACGCTGGCGCTGCGGCTCGGCCTCGCCGCGCTCAACAGATCCGACTACATGCAAATCGCCGACGACGAATTCAGGCGGCTGGTCGCACGCGTCGACATCGACGGCCACATCGCGATCTGGGGCACTTACGGGGTGACCATCGTGCGCTATCACAACCGTCACGCACCGATTCTCTCGAACTTTCGTCTTGGCGATGTTTTGCCGCTGTTGGATTCCGCGGCCGGGCGGATCTTTCTGACTTATCTCCATCCCTCGACAACAAGGCCGATCTTGAAATCCGAATCGTCAAAGACCGACGACGGCGGATTGACCGCCAAGGACATTCGCGCGATCACCGATTTCGTTCGCGCGCACCGCTACGCCTGGATCGACGGCCAGGTCTTCCACAGCATCCGCGCTATCGCGGTGCCGATCTTCGAATTCACAGGGCGAGTTGTGCGCATCGATGTCGCTGGTGAGCAACCAGGCATCGCTGGTGAAGTTTCCTAATGCCGTGCTTGACGATCTCAAGGAAACCGCGAGCCGAATCTCGCACCGGCTCGGTGCGGCCGGTTGAACGCGCAGAACCTCGTTACGCCGCCTCCGGCACGACCCGGTTGCGGCCGTCGCGCTTGGCGCGATAGAGCGCCTGATCGGCGCGTTTAAGGAGGCTCGCGGAGGTGTCTTCCTTGCCGCGCAGCGCCGCGATTCCGATCGATATCGTGACCGGTATCTGATTAGTGCCCTGCGCGATCGAAAACGGTTCGGCGGCGATGCGGCGGCGCAATCTTTCCGCGACCATGGCCGCCACCGCCATGTCGGTCTCCGGCATGACGATGACGAATTCCTCGCCGCCGTAGCGGCAGGCGAGATCGATACCGCGGATCGAGCGTTTGATGCGCATCGCGAAATCGCGCAGCACATCGTCGCCGGCGTCGTGGCCGTAGGTGTCGTTGATCGCTTTGAAAAAATCGATGTCGATCACCAGCGTGGTCAGCGGCTTGCCGCGCGCCGCCGCCTGCTCGATCAGCGTGCCGACATGGCTCTCCATGTAGCGGCGGTTGAACAGGCCGGTGAGTGCATCGGTGATCGCCATTTCGATCGACATCTGCACATTGTCGCGTAGCCGCTCGGTGTAGCGGCGCTTGCGCACTTGCGTCCGCACCCGCGCCAGCAACTCGTTCTTGTCGATCGGCCGCAGCAGATAATCGTTCACGCCGATCTCGAGCCCACGCAACATCCGCGCGGTATTGTCCGGCTCGGTGATGGCGAGGATCGGCAGGTTTCGGGTCCGGTCGAGCGAACGGATCTGGCTGCATAGTCGCAGCGCGTCGTAGTTCTCGAGGCCGAGCGAAACGATCAGCAGATCGTGATTGCCGTCGGCGGCATGGAATAAAGCCTGACTGGGATCGGGTTCGACATCCACCGTATGCTCCACGCCGAGCATCGCGGCGATGCGTTCATACGACGACGGACGATCGTCGACCAAAAGCACGCGCCCCTGCCGCCCGGTATCCGCCACCGCCTCGCGCTCCGGCGCTTCGATGCCGATCTCGCGCGAGGTCTGGACCCGCATGCGCAATTCGTCGGTCACCATTTTCAGCCGCCCGAGCGAGCGGACCCGCGCGATCAGCGCCAATTCTGAAATCGGCTTGGTCAGAAAGTCGTCGGCGCCGGCTTCCAAGCCGCGGACTTTGTCGGAGGGCTGGTCGAGCGCCGTCACCATGACCACCGGGATGTGGTGCGTCGCCGGATTGCTCTTGAGCCGCCGGCACACTTCAAGGCCGTCCATGTCAGGCATCATGACATCGAGCAGCACCAGGTCGCACTCGGCGCGTTCGCAGATTGCCAGCGCTTCCTTGCCGCTCATCGCGGTGATGACGTCGAAATATTCCGCGGTCAGCCGAGCTTCGAGCAGCCGGACATTGGCGGGAACGTCGTCAACCACGAGCACGCGAGCAGTCATTCAAAATTCCTTACGGATTGCCGAGAAAGTGGCGAATCGTCTCGATGAACTTGCCGACCGAGATCGGCTTCGACAGATAAGCCTCGCAACCGCCGCTGCGGATGCGCTCTTCGTCGCCCTTCATTGCAAACGCGGTCACCGCAACCACCGGGATGTGCCGCAGCTCGGCATCGTCCTTGAGCCATTTGGTGACTTCGAGACCGGACACTTCCGGCAGCTGGATATCCATCAAAATCAGATCGGGCCTGTGCTTTCGCGCCAGATCGAGCGCTTCGATGCCGTTACGCGTCCCGACCGTCGAATAGCCGTGCGCCTCCAAAAGATCGTGGAAGAGCTTCATATTGAGCTCATTGTCCTCCACAATCAGGACGGTTTTGGCCATCCCCTCGTTCCCCTCGCCGCGCCCCAGTCCGATGATGGCAAATGCAAGAATCGCCCGCCTATGCCTATCGGATAGCGCCGCGAAGCTAGTCCCCATTTGTTACGGAAAGGCAAATATAAGCCCATGAAGGCGCGCCCATCGGGATCCACGGAAGCTGCGGAAACGCTGGCTATTCAGGCGCTTGGCTTCCTCGCCGAAGATCCGGAGCGGCTCGGGGCGTTCCTGTCGGTCACCGGCATTGCGCATGAGGATATCCGCCAAGCGGCACGCGAACCGGGCTTTCTGACGGGCGTGCTCGATCATCTGCTGGGTGACGAGAGTCTCTTGATGGCGTTCGCCGACAGCGCCGGGCTTGATCCCGCCAATGTGGCCCGGGCGCGTCATGCGCTCGGCGGAAACTGGGAACGCGACTTGCCTTGAGGGCTGGAATGCCCTGCGAGGAAACCTGCCCAGCAGCGAAGCTGAGACGATCGCCGTTACCAGCCGCCGATGCATTACCCGCTTCGCCACCGGGCGGCATACGGCAACACGAACATATACAGGCCGCTGAACAACATGAGGAACAGTGGCGGTAGCGGCGAATAAACAATCCATGAAGGCGGTGTCCCAAGCCCCATGGCGACGAAGTTGGCAATGACGGCCATCGTAAAGAGGATCGACAGCCAACGGTGAGTTTGCCGAATCCAATTATTCCAGTTCAAGAGTGACTCCTCGCGTTTCGTGAAAAGACAGACTTACGCAACCCGGCGGCTCAGTCCGTCTTCGCCGCGACCTGTTCCAGTTTTGCAAAGAACTGCTGCCATCCTTGCTTGGCGCCGCCGTAGGCCTGCTTCTGCTCCGGCCGGAAGCCCGACTGCTCCATGCGCAGGCGCGTGCCGTTGCCCGTCGGGCGTAAGCGTAAAGGTCACGACGCTGCTCAGATTGAAGGCCGCGTCGTCGTGCGCAAAATTCCACGTGTAGGACAGCGTCTTGTTCGGCTCGATCGCGAGAACCTCGCAATCCAACACGCCGCCCCACTCGCCGCGAAGATTGAAACGGTGGCCGACGACCGGCCTGAAGTCGTTCTTCATCAGCCACTCCTCGATCAGATGCGGTTGCGTGAGCGCGCGCCAGATCTTTTCCGGCGGATAGGGCATCTCGCGTTCGACGACGACGGAAAGCGTTTCGGTCGCGGTTGGTCATTGGTCCATCCTTTTGAGCAGATCTTCGAGGTCGTCGAACCGGCTTTGCCAGAAGCCGGCCATCTGGCTTGTCCAGTCGATCAGCGGGGCCAAGGCGCCGAGCTGCGCGCTGTAGTGGGTCTGGCGGCCTTCGTGGCGGTCGCGCACCAGCCCGGCCTGCTTGAGGACTGCCGAGATGCTTTGAGACCGCCGGCTGCGAGATCTTGGCCCGCGCCGTCAGCGCCCCGACCGTCTGCTCTCCTTCGCGGCACAATCGTTCGAAAATCGCCCGCCGCGTCGGATCGGCCAGCGTTCGGAACAGCACGTCTTGGGCGTTTGGCATTATGAAATCCATAACCCGTTGGCTATCGATAGTCTTATAACTAATGGGCTATGTGTTAGTCAACTACCCGGTGATTATCTAGCAATGCTGCTCATTCGCATATCCCATTGGTTATGATTCCGGGCGGGTCCTCGCCTGGCTTGGTGATTTCGCGAGAGGCTCTACATTGCTGCAGTCGCGGATTCGGGCGCTATGCAACTTTGTAAGCGGGGGCCTAGTCTTCACAGGGGATTGCCGTGACAGCCTTTTGCCGCGACTGCCTGGCCGACGCCTCGCCGCGGACCGCGCGCTGCAGCGCCTGCGGCTCGCCGCGTCTGCTGCGCCACGACGACCTCGATGCGCTCGCCATCGCGCATGTCGATTGTGATGCGTTCTACGCCACCATCGAGAAGCGCGACGACCCGTCGCTTGCCGCCGAGCCGCTGATCGTCGGCGGCGGCAAGCGCGGCGTGGTGGCGACGGCCTGCTATATCGCCCGCACCTATGGGGTGAAATCCGCGATGCCGATGTTCGAGGCGTTGCGCCTGTGCCCGCAGGCCAAGGTCGTGCGCCCCAATATGGAGAAATATGCCAAAGCCGGCCGCGAAGTGCGCCAGATGATGCTGGCGCTGACGCCCTTGGTACAACCGTTGTCGATCGACGAAGCGTTTCTCGATCTCACCGGCACCGCGCGGCTGCACGGCATGTCGCCGGCCAAAGCGCTGGCCCGCTTCGCCGGCGAGGTCGAAAAGAAGCTGCGCATCACCGTTTCGATCGGATTATCGAGCAACAAATTCCTCGCCAAAGTCGCCTCCGATCTCGACAAGCCGCGCGGCTTTGCGGTGCTCAGCGCGGCGGACGCGCCGGCCTTCCTAGCGCCGAAGCCGATCGGCTTTATCTTCGGCGTCGGCGCCGTGAGCGCGGCGCGCTACGCGCGTGACGGATTTCGCCGCATCGCCGATCTGCAAAACACCAGCGAAGTCGAATTGATGCGCCGCTATGGCGAGGAAGGCCGCCGGCTGGCTCGCCTCGCCCGCGGTATCGACGACCGCGAAGTCAGCCCCGACCGGGAAACCAAGAGCGTGTCCTCGGAGACGACCTTCGAACGCGACATCTCGGACTTTCGCGCGCTGGAACGAATACTGTGGGGCGTGACCGAAGATGTATCCGCGCGGCTCAAGAGCAAGGAACTGGCCGGCGCGACGGTGACGCTGAAACTCAAGACCGCCGATTTCAAGATTCGCACGCGCGCCCGCTCGCTGCAATCGCCGACCCAGTTGGCGCACCGCATCTTTGCCGCGGCGCGAGGACTGCTGGAGCACGAGGCCGACGGCACCCGCTATCGCCTGCTCGGCGTGGGCTTAAGCGCGCTGGCGAATGCGGATGAGGCCGACCCGGCCGATCTGGTCGACGGCCGCGCCGCGCAAGCCGAACACGCCGTCGACAATGTCCGCGCGCGTTTCGGCGACGACGCCGTGGTCAGAGGACTCGCCTTTGAAAGACGGGACGAATCCTAGCCGCCCCTAAGGACACGGCTTGCTATCCTTGATCTCCAGCGAGCTCAGCTTGCCGTTGACGACGAAGTCGTTGTAGTCGAGCGTCAAGGCACGTGAAATACCGTTTTCGTAAAGCTCGAAGCCGATCGAATAAGCCGGTGTCTGCTCGCTGGAATCTTCCTTTTTGGTTTTCTCGAAATAGCTGATCGTCACCGGCCAGCGCGCCACCGAGGCAAGCCTCGGCTCCTCGGCCACCGCATCGTCATGCTTGCGCTCGTCGGGCGCGATCTTGCGGCCGATCACCGAGAGCGTATCGAAAACCTTGTCTCCCGTTTCGGAGCCGTCATAGACCGGAAAATTGAGAATGCTCTTGCCGGCGCGCGCCGCGCCGATCACCCGCACCATCTGCTCGGTCGGGAACACCACACCGGGGTCGATAGCGAGACTTTTCTGCTGCGGCTTTTCGAGATCGACGGCGGTTTTGCCAGAGTCGCGTTCGGCATGACCGTCGACCGCATCAACCAGATTTTCATCGACGAAGTTTTGCGAGGTGAATTTGAAGCTCTTCGAGTCGGCCCCTTCCCAGGTGGTCGAGCGCAGATCGCTGGTCGAGACTTTGCCTTCGCCGGTGTCGAGCTCCGAGACCTGGCGGAACTCGAGCGAATAGCCTTGGCAGGCATTGCCGTCGAAATCATAGAGGATGCGCCCGGTGATGCCGGCGACCTGCGAGTTGCCGCGGGTATCGCCCAGCGAAAGGTCATAGATCGCACGATGCGGAATCAGGACGACCGGCGGGTCTTGAGCCGCGGTCTGGGTGGTGTCCTGCGCCCAACCGGCGGCGGACAGGCCCAGCAACCCGAGTGCAAAGGCTGCAGCGCGCAATGCCGAGGCGTTTTCGACGATCATCAACCTATCTCGCTTTGCTCGCACCGAGACGGGCCCCGCTTGCCGCCCTCCCCAAGTTCCAGGTCGTCAAACTGACGCCAGATTGCGGCGAAGATAGGCTACACCCTCCGCTGTCCGCAACCGTTCGGGTCTTTTAGCCCGGTATTGGGTGTGGCGAATGGGGACGTCGGCGCTTGCATGACCGGCACCGATCGGCGAAGAAGCCCGCAGCACCACAGCTGTTTCGTCACAAAGCATCCGGAGGAACACATGGCCGGCACAGTCGACAAGAAATTGCAGGAGCTCGGCATTACGCTGCAGGAACCGAAAGCGCCGATCGCGAATTACGTGCCGTTCGTGCGCAGCGGCAATTTCCTGACGGTCTCCGGACAGGTCTGCCTCGATTTCGCCGGCAAGCTCGTGGCCAAGGGCCAACTCGGCGGCGGCGTCTCGATCGAAGACGGCCAGAAGGCGGCGCGCACCTGCGCGATCAATCTCCTGGCCCAGGTCAAGGCCGCGCTGGGCGGCGATCTCGACAAAGTGACCCGCGTCGTCCGTCTTGGCGGCTTCATCAATTCGGTAGCCGGTTTCACCGAAGGCCCGAAAGTCATGAACGGCGCTTCCGACCTGATCGTCGAAGTGTTCGGCGACAAGGGCAAGCACGCCCGTTCGACGGTCGGCGTCGCGGCATTGCCGGCCGACGCCGCGGTCGAGGTCGAAGGTCTGTTCGAAGTATCCTGATCGCAATCTATGACATGCCGGACTCGCTCGACTGGCTTAGCGCACGGCCGATCGCACATCGCGGGCTGCACAATGCCGCGGCCGGCCTGATCGAGAATACCGCGGGCGCGGTGCAAGCCGCGATCGCGTCCGGCTACGGCATCGAAGTCGACGTCCAGATCAGTGGCGACGGCGAGGCCATGGTGCATCATGACGATGTGCTCGGCCGCCTGACCGAAGGCGAAGGTCGGCTTGACCGCCTCAGCGCCGATGAGCTCAAGCGGGTGCCGTTTCGCGGCAGCGCCGAACGCATGATGACGCTCGGCGAATTATGCGATCTCGTCGGCGGCCGGATCATCATGCTGGTCGAGATGAAAAGCCGCTTCGACGACGACGGTCGCCTGCCCGCCCGGGTCGCCAAAATCCTCGACGGCTACCGCGGCCTGGCGGCGCCGATGTCATTCGATCCCAGACAGGTGGCGATGATCTGTCACCGGGCGCCCAAGCTGGCGCGCGGCATCATTGCCGCCAAATATCGGCCGCATCCCGATTGGGATACAATGCCGGGCTGGATGCGTTACGGCATGGGATACCTCCTCACCGGGCCGGCGGCGCATGCGCAATTCGTCGCCTATGACGTCGCCGATTTGCCGGCATTGGCCCCTTTATTGGCGCGGCGGCTGTTCGGTCTGCCGCTTTTGACCTGGACGGTTCGCACCGAAGCGGAGCGGCAACGCGCCGGACGCTGGGCCGATCAGATGATTTTCGAGGGCATTCGGCCGTAAAACTGCGTGCAGTATTGAGGCCAGCGCCCCGAGGCCTATCTTTTGCTTAAAGATCCTGGATGAATCGAAGCTTGCGTGAAGTTGGAAAACGGTGGCGATGACTGAACTGCGCATCAGCGTCGCCAATGGCATCGACGAGGTCAGGGCGGCGGATTGGGACGCCTGCGCCAATCCGGCATCCGATTCCACCATTTTGCACGACGCTATCGCATCGTCTGTTGAAGCGAATTGCGAGCCGCGCGGAATCGGCGCCTCGGCGCCGCCTAAGTTGGATCAACAGACCGCTTATAACCCGTTTTTATCGCACGACTTTCTCTCCGCCTTGGAAGCCTCGAACTCGGTCGGCGGCCGCACCGGCTGGCAGCCGCGGCATGTGCTGGCCCGAACGCCCGACGGCACCCTGGTCGCCGCCGCGCCCTGCTATCTCAAGAGCCATTCGCGCGGCGAATATGTCTTCGATGCCGGCTGGGCCGACGCCTATGAGCGCGCCGGCGGCAGTTACTATCCCAAATTCCAAGTGGCGGTGCCGTTCACGCCGGCCACCGGACGCCGCCTCCTGGTCCGCGACGCATCCAATGCCGACGCCGTCCGCGACGCACTGGGGCGGGGTCTCATGCAATTATGCGAGGCGTCCGGCGTATCCGGCGTCCATGTCACCTTCGCCACCGAAGCGGAATACCGGCTGCTTGGCGCACTCGGATATCTCCAGCGCAACGACCAGCAATTTCACTGGGAAAATCAGGGCTACGCCCGCTTCGACGATTTCCTGGCCGCGTTGAATGCGCGCAAGCGAAAAACCATCCGCCGCGAACGCCAGGACGCGCTGGCGAACGGCATCACCGTGCACTGGCTCACCGGAGGCGATCTTACCGAGGAAGTGTGGGATGCGTTCTTCGAATTTTATATGGAGACCGGCTCGCGCAAATGGGGCCGGCCTTATCTGACCCGTTCGTTCTATTCGTTGATCGGCGAGACCATGTCCGACCGCATCGTGCTGGTGATGGCCAAGCGCGCCGGGCGCTGGATCGCCGGCGCCATCAATTTCATCGGCTCGCATACCCTATTCGGCCGCCACTGGGGCGCGATCGAGCATCATCCATTTCTGCATTTCGAGCTCTGCTATTATCAGGCGATCGACTATGCGATCGCGCACAAGCTGCCGCGGGTCGAAGCCGGCGCACAGGGCGAACACAAGATTTCGCGCGGCTACATGCCGACGACGACCTATTCCGCGCATTACATCGCCGATCCGGGTTTGCGCCGCGCGATCGACGATTATCTGGTGCGCGAGCGGGCCTATGTCGCGGCGGCCGGCACCGAACTCGCAAGTCTTGCGCCATTCCGCAAGGATTTCGCCGCCGAGCAGGATTGAGTAAGCTTGCGCTTCCAAGGCCGGAGAGCGCGATGGCGAGCTACGATCAGAACAACATCTTTGCCAAGATTTTGCGCGGCGAACTGCCTGCTTACAAAGTTTACGAGGACGATAAGTCCTTCGCCTTCCTCGACATCATGCCGCGCGCGACGGGACATACGCTGGTCATTCCGAAGGCACCCGCCCGCACCATTCTCGACATCGCGCCCGGCGACCTCGCCAATCTCGCCGCCGTGGTGCAAAAAGTCGCGCGCGCGGCTGTCTCGGTATTCGGCGCGGATGGTCTCACCATCCAGCAATTCAACGAGCCGGCCGGCGGCCAGGTGGTATTCCACCTTCATGTTCACGTCATTCCCCGAAATACCGGTGTCGCGATGAAACCGGCGGCCAGTTTCAAGGAAGATCCGGCGGTATTGGCGGAACAGGCGTCACGGCTCGCCGCAGCGCTGAAAGGGTGACAGACCGTCGTTGCGAGCCGACGGATCAGGCCGAAATGGCCTGACCGATGGCAAGCCTACCTTCGCGAAGCAACCCCGCGGCGAAGCCTGGATGCTTCGTCGCTTATGCTCTTCGGAATGACGGAAGTTCAGCCGGCGCGGCCGCGGGACACGCGCTCGATCTCGGCACGCACCAGCCGCTCGACCATGCCGGGCAGATTGTCGTCGAGCCAGGTCTTCAGCATCGGCCGCAGCATGTCGCGCACCAGGTCCTCGAGGGTGCGGGCGTTTTGCACGAGCACGGTTTGCGCCAGCGCATTGAATGCGGAATCGACCGCGGCACTGGTATGGCCCGACATCAGGCTGTGATGCATTTCGTCGTAACTCGGCTGTGGCCGTTCGCTGGAGTCGGCAAAGCCGACATCGGAAGAGCCGTCGATGGTTTGAAATTGCGGTGGCGGCGCGGGCGGTGGAACATGCTGCGGCATCGCAGCAACGGACTCAGGCATCGGCGCCGCCATCGAACTCGGTGAGATCGAGAATATCGGATGCTTGATCCGCCACGCCTTCGCTGCCGAACGCATTATGCGCAACGGGAGCAAGCGGCTCGTCGAACATCGGACGGGTTACCGCTGCAGGCGGCGCGACATAGGGCGGCGGCGCGGGCGGCTCGGGTTTGGGCGGTTCAGGTGCGCGTGCCGTCGTTTTGTTGGCGTCGTCATCGGCGATAATGCGGCGAATGGAGGCTAGGATTTCCTCCATCGACGGTTCCTGCGCTTTCGCTGCCTGGCTCATGCGCGCAATCCTCGCCTACCCGCTCGCACCTACAACCCTTTTGCATGCGGCCTGTGCGATCCACCCAGAGTTCGTACCGGCGAATCAGACAACCGCATCAAGTTCGCGCGTATGTTACGGCAAAGCCCGAAGGCAAGGCAAACCCTGGCAACACGCAAAAGCTGCAATGGTTATCGGCCATCGGGCGTCCGCACCCCAATCCATGCATCGCGCACTTGCTGATAATGCACTTGCGGATCGTAGATCGTGACGTTCAGCCCCAACTGTTGCATCGACAAGGTGCCGACGGCCGCCAGCAATGTGTAGGAGGCCACCACGCGATCGTGCTGCGCCGTCACCAAAGCCACGCGCGCGTTCACCAATTCCTGCTGCGCGTTCAATACGTCGAGGGTGGTGCGCTGACCGACGCGCGCCTCTTCGCGCACGCCATTGAGCGCGATTTCGGCGGCGTTGACTTGCGCGGTCGTTGCCTCGATCTGCGCCTTGGCCGCGTCCAATTGTCCCCAGCTTTGCACCACCGTGGCGCGGGCCTGATCGCGATTGACGTCGAGGTTGAGCCGCTGCTGCCCGAGCGTCTCCTTGGATTGGCGGATCGCCGAATATTCGGCGCCGCCCTGGTAAATCGGGACCGTCAAGGTGCCGAGCAGCGAGGCTGTGGTCTGCTTCAATACGTTGTAGGTCGGCGAATAGGTTTTCGAGGCATTCGCGGTAAGGCCGAGATTTGGATAAAGCGATCCTTCGCTGATCTTCACGGCGAGTTCGGCGATGTCGACGCCATAGATCGAGGCCAGCACCGACGGGCTTTGCTGCTCACCCTGGCTGATCGCCGCGGGCAACACCGGCGGCGACAGCCGATCGACCGGCGTGCCGGGCGCGAGCTTGCCCGGATCGACGCCGATGACCCGGCGATAATTGGCTTGCGAGGTGACGAAATTCGACATCGCACCGAGCAACGCGGATCGGCCGGCAGCCAGACGTGATTCGGCCTGGGCGACGTCGGTGCGGGTCACTTCGCCGACATTGAAGCGATCGCGGGTCTGCTTGAGCTGTTCGGTCAGCACTTCGACGTTGCGCCGGTTGAGGTCGAGGATGGCCTGATCGCGCAGCAAATTCATGTAGGCGGTCGCCGCATCGAGCAGAACCTGTTGCTCGGTAACGCGCAACGTCTCCCGGGCGCCCATGACTTGGCTTTCCGCCTGGCGCGTCCGGTTCGCGGTCTGAAAGCCGTTGTACAGCGTCTGGGTGGCGGTGGCGCCGACGCCGCGGGTGCCGAAGTCTCTGGCGAGATTCGAATAGGACACGGAATTGGGAAACACCGCCTGACTGACGGTATCGGATAGCGTGCTCGAATAGGTAAAGCCGTCGGTCGAGGTCACGGAAAGCTTTGGCCGATAGCCGGACAATGCCTGCGGCACATTTTCGTCGGTGGCCCGCAACGAAGCGCGCTGCGCATTGAGCGCCGGATTGTTCTGATAGGCCTGGACCAAGGCCCATTCGAGCGTGTCGGCGGTTGCCGCCCGGCATCCCATAGCAATCGCAGCGCCGCCCAGCATGAGGCGCGCCGCAACGCTGATCAGTGTCGGCAGTCTTCGTCTACCCGCGACGTAAGACAACGGTCCCAGCCTCCTCCAACCGCCCGCTACGGTGGCTATTTGCGACGCCAAATCCTACTCAGCCTCCGGCCACCTCAGACCGAAGACACGAAACAAGCAACTCTATGCGGCTGGTGGAGTCGGTGGAACCCCAGACCTGGGGACGGCGTGCAGAAATCCGGGCATTGGCACATAAGCGCCACAGGTGACCGACGCATAAACGGATCGCGTGGGCCCCAAGGGCTCGCGCGCCCGGTCATCGAGCCACTACAGCCGCTGCGTGTATCAGAAGACGAATTCAGCTGGTGCGGCAAAACCTGGCAAAACCGGCGCTGCAGCGTCGAAAATGGGACGGCCCGCCAGCCGGCCCTCGACCAGACGATAGATCATCGCCTTGCAGATCGGCAGGCGACCAAAAATGCAGGCTAGCCGGCCGGTTGGCTTTAATTGATGACCTAATGTCTCGGGTAAGATTTCGGTGCCGCCATTGAGCAGGATGAAATCGTAGGGCGCCGCCGCCGGCCACCCCGCCGCGAGCGGCCCGGTAGCCACGGTCACCTGACCGGCACCGGCGGCGCCAAGCGCCGCCTTCGCCCGCTGCGCCAGGGACGCGTCCTGTTCTAGCCCCACCACAGAGCCCGCCAGCCGCGCCAGCACCGCCGAAGCATAACCGGTGGTGCAGCCGACATCGAGAACATGATCGCCCGGACCGATCAGCGCCGCCTGAATGAGCTTGGCGAGCACCATCGGCTTGAGCATCACCCGGCCGTCGCCGACCGGGATGTCGTTATCGGAATAGGCCTGCCCGACCTGCGCCGGCGGCACGAACAATTCGCGCGGTACCGCCATCATGGCGTCGATCAAATCGAGACTGGTGACATCGGCGGTGCGGACCTGACAGTCCACCATCACCCGGCGCGCCATGGCGCTATCGAACATGTCTGAGGTTCCAAAATCGCGGTGATCGGTTTTGCGATACGGTGGAGCAAAACGCAAGCGCGCGACGACGGATACGGCTCGTCGTCGGTTGGAACAAGCGCTTCGCTGGGAATTTGGAGGCCACGCCCGGAATTGAACCGGGGTAAACGGTTTTGCAGACCGCTGCGTAACCACTCCGCCACGTGGCCGTCCGGCGCATGGGTAATGGCAAGCGCCAGATTAGGCAATGCCCGTGCTCGCCTCGCCGCCACGCTTAATTTGTTCGCGGCGCTTTCAATGCCCGGCAGGCTTTGTTATATGCGGCCCGCGCGAGCAGGCTTTTTCCCCGGTAGCTCAGCGGTAGAGCAACCGGCTGTTAACCGGTTGGTCGCTGGTTCGAATCCGGCCCGGGGAGCCAAGCATGCCGCTCGCGCCGCATCAAATTTGCAGAAACCCCAGACAAACCGGCGCTTTCATCCGCGTGCGGACCGCCATCCCCCAGGGAATATTAACCATACCCGCCTACCTTTTCGGCCTCGCTGCAACGGGGCGCGAATCATGGCCTACTTCATCCCACGTGCCATTATTGTGCTGTTGTGTTGGGGTCTCAGCTACGGGCTGATGAAGATCGTCATCGCTGACCAAAGCCTGGCGGTTTTCTACTTTACCGGTCTGTCATGGGCGTTGGCCGGCATTGTCTGCTTCGGCTATGTCCGCAAGCTTCGCCGTGACGCGGAGCTCGAGCAGACCCGCCCCATCGGTTCCGAACTGATCCAGATCGAGCCGGCCGAATAACGAGCTTACGCCCGGCCGGCGCGATTCCAGCCACGGATGCGATCGCCATAGACTTCGTGGCCGCTCGGCGTCACCACCACGGTATCTTCCAGCTTGATGAAACCGCGCTGCGGATGCTGCAGCGTGGTCTCGACCGAGATCACCATGCCGGTTTCCAGCGGCCGCTCGGCGTCGTAGGCGTCATAAGGCACCGGGCCGGAATTGGTCAGGCGCGGCGCCTCGTGGCTCACCAAGCCCATGCCATGCGCCAAAAAATGCGCGTGATTATGAATCTTGGATTTATGCAGCACGGCATTGGCCGCCGCATAAATCTCCTTGCCGATCGCGCCGGGCCGGATCGGCTTCATCGACGCCTGCTCGACGGCTTCGACTTCGGCTAACAGTTCGACCAGTTCGGCATCCGGTTCGCCGGCTACGCCCATGCGGCAGACGTCGCCGATATAGCCGTGATAATTGCCGCCGGAATCGAGCGACAGCACATCGCCCTTCTCCCAGCGCTGATCGGATGGCGCCCGGTTGAGGCTCGCGCCGACCGTGATCAGGCAATAATCGAAAGTGAGCCCACGTGCGCTTTCCTCGCGGCGCAGCGCCTCGGTCAACTCGTTCTTGGTGGCGCCGGGACCGAAATTCTTGAACACCGCTTCCATTGAATCGATCACCGCGTCGGAGGCGAAACGCAGCATTTTCAATTCGTCGGGCGTCTTGCGCACCCGCAAACGCTCGAGCACGAACAGCGCGTCCTTGATCTCGCTATGCGGGAACGCCTTTTGCAGCACCGCGGCGGCGTCGGCCGGAATGAACGCGAGTTCGACTCCGATGCGTTTCGGCTGCGGCGAAAGCTTACGCAGATAGGCGACGGCGCGTTCCATGGCGTCGATCGAGCCGGAGCTTTTGGCGTCGACCTCGGCCACCCAGAACGGCTTCACCTCATGCTGGAAGTTTTCCATGCGATGGCCGAAAAAGCCGGCCTTTTGCGACTCGCCTTTGGCGTAGACGAAGACCGGCAGATACCGGCTGAGCCCCATCGCATCCATCGATTCAAAGAAGAACGCGCGATGCCCGCCGAGCAGGTATTGGATATTGTGCTTCGACGTCGCCACCAGCACGTCGATCCCGGCCTCATCCATCAGCCGGTCGAGCAGCGCCGTGTCGAACGGAGCGGTATGTTGTCGTCTGGTGACGTCGAGCATGATTGGTCTCCTCCGGGCGACAGCCGATTTCGCGACGGTCTGCTCTTCACCTTAGCAAAGTTGAGCCCCGCGATGCACCCCTGCGGAGGGCATGTCCAACCCCCGCTAAGGCGGGATCCAATAGACGTTTCTGCCGCAGAGGACTACCCAAAATTGCACCGCAGCAGCCCGCGTGTTTACGGGAAAGTTACGCGCCCGGACAGCCAAAATTGAGCGGTTTAAGGATGTTAAGCCTTTGGCCCGCCACAAAGCTGTTCGCACTGCTAACGACTACCAGTATAGTGCCGCGCGCGACCGAGAACGGCGCCGTCGAAGCGTTGCGGAGGGGAACCTGTGGGGACGAATGGGACCGATGCGGGCTGGAAAAGCCGCCGCGTCGTAGTTGGCATATGTGGTGTTGGCCTGCTCCTGGCCGGATCGGTCTATTGGTATTGGACGCAGGGGCCTGACCCGGCCCATGCGGCGCGCGCCGCGCGCCCCTCGGTCCCGGTCAGTGTGGTCGCCGCTTCGCGCCAGGATGTTCCGATTTACCTCACCGGGCTCGGCACGGTGCAGGCGCTGTTCACCGTCGGCATTCACGCCCAGGTCGACGGCAAGCTGCAGGACGTTCTTTTCAAGGAAGGCCAGCGCGTCAAGAAAGGCGACGTGCTGGCAAAAATCGATCCCCGCCTCTATCAGGCCTCACTCGATCAGGCCAAAGCGCGAAAGGCCCAGGACGAGGCCGCGCTGATCGCAGCGCAAAAGGATCTCGACCGGTTCAAGGCGCTGGTGCTGAAGAGTTTCGAGACCCAGCAGAATGTCGATCAGCAGCAGGCCAAGGTCGATCAGGCCAAGGCGGCGATCGACGCCGACAAAGCGACCATCGAAACCGCCCAGACCAATCTCGATTATACCGACATCGTCGCGACCAATGACGGCCGCATGGGCATGCGCATGGTCGACCCCGGCAACATCGTCCATGCCGGCGATCAGGCGCCGATCGCGATCCTGACCCAGACCGAGCCGACCGCGGTGCTGTTCACGCTGCCGGCGCAGACCCTCGACGACGTGCGCGCGGCGATGACGCGCGGCGAGGTCCAGGTTGCCGCCTACGACCGCGACAATGCGCGGCTGTTGAGCACCGGCACGCTCGCCACCGTCGACAATCTGATCGACCAGACCACCGCCAATTATCGCCTCAAGGCGATGTTCAGCAATGACGACGAAAAATTATGGCCCGGCGAATTCGTCAATGCGCGGCTGTTGCTGGAAACCCGCAAAAGCGTCGTCGTCATTCCGCCGCTCGCGGTCCAGCGCGGGCCGCACGGCTTGTTTACCTGGGTGGTGAAAGCAGACAACACCGTCGAGCCGCGACCGATCCAGATTTCGACCACGACAGCCGACCGCACCATCGTCACCTCCGGCCTCGACGAGGGCGACCGCGTCGTGACCGACGGTCAATTTAAGCTGCAGACCAATTCGCCCGTTAGCATCACCGCGCCCCACGGCACCGCCGCGCACGGGGACGCAACGTGAGCATTTCCGAACCGTTCATTCGCCGGCCTGTCGCCACCACGCTGTTGATGGCGGCCCTGGCGTTCGTCGGTATCGTTGCGTTTCCCTTCCTGCCGGTGGCGCCGCTGCCGCAGGTCGACTTCCCGACCATCCAGATCACGACGACATGGGCCGGCGCCAGCGCCGAGACCATGGCGACGTCGGTGGCCTCGCCGCTCGAACAGCAATTCGGCCAGATCGCCGGCGTCACCCAGATGACGTCGCAGAGTTCCTTCGGCGCCACCACGATCGTCATCCAATTCGACCTCAACCGCAACATCGATTCGGCCGCTCAGGACGTCCAGGCCGCGATCACGGTCGCCACCAAGACCTTGCCGCAGGCGCTGACGACGCCGCCGAGCTACAAAAAGGTCAATCCGTCGGATTCGCCGGTGCTGCTGCTTTCGGTGCATTCCGACACCATTCCGCTGATCACGGTCGACGATTACGCCAACATCTTTTTGGCGCAGCAGATATCGCAGGTTAACGGCGTGGCGCAGGTGTCGGTGTTCGGCGACCGCCCGCCTTCGATCCGCGTCCAGGTTGATCCGGCCAAACTTGCCGCCAACGGCCTGACTTTGGAAGAAATCCGCAGCATTCTGGTTGGTTCAACGACAAACGCCGCCAAAGGCACGATCAATACCGACAAGATAAGTTTCACGATCGCCGCCAATGACCAGATCACCGACGCCGAGAAGTTCAACGATGTCGTGCTGGCTTACCGCAACGGCGCCCCGATCCGGGTCCGCGACGTCGGCCAGGCGGTTTCAGAACCAGGTGGACCGCACCGTCGCCGCCTATCAGAACAACAAAGACGGCGTCATTCTCGCGGTCTACAAGCAGCCCGGCGCCAATGTCATCGACATCGTCGACAATATCCAGGCCGAACTACCGCAGTTGACGGCCCGCATTCCGCCCGCGGTCAAAGTCGAGACCATTCTCGACCGCACGGTGACGATCCGCGCTTCGGTGTCCGACGTCGAATTCACGCTGGTCCTCACCATCTGCCTGGTGGTGATGGTGATCCTGCTGTTCCTGCGGAATTTCTGGGCGACCCTCATTCCGAGCGTCACCGTTCCGCTGGCGCTCGCCGGCTCGTTCGCGGCGATGTATTTGATGAATTTCAGCCTCGACAATCTGTCGCTGATGGCGCTCACCATCGCGGTCGGTTTCGTGGTCGACGACGCGATCGTCGTGGTGGAAAACATCTACCGCCACATCGAGCACGGCGAGGCGCCGTTTACCGCGGCGCTGAAAGGCTCGCGCGAAATCGGCTTCACCGTGCTGTCGATCTCCTGCTCGCTGATCGCAGTGTTCATTCCGCTGCTGCTGATGAGCGGCATCATCGGCCGCCTGTTCCGCGAATTCGCGCTGACCGTCACCGCGGCCATCGCGATATCGGCGCTGGTCTCGCTCACTTTGGCGCCGATGATGTGTTCGCGCTTCATGCGCCGTGAAACCGGCGGGCACGGCCGGCTTTATCGGATCATCGAAAGCGGCTTCGACGCCATGCTGGGCTTCTACCGGCGCACGCTCGACATCGTCCTGCGCCACCAACCGATCGCACTCGGCGTGTTTTTTGCCACCATGGCTCTGACCGTGGTGATGGCGATCCAAATCCCCAAGGGCTTCTTCCCGATCCAAGACACCGGGATGATTCAGGGTTTCGCCGAGTCCGCGCAGCAGACCTCGCCGGACGAGATGATGCGTCTGATGCAGAGGATCGGCGAGGTTCTCCTCAAGGATCCCGACATCGACGGTTTCGGCTCCTTTACCGGCTCGACCGGGGCCGCGAATTCCGCGAATACCGGCCGCTTCTTCATCGTGCTCAAGCCGCACGATGAGCGTAAACTCAGCGCCTCGCAGATCATCGACCGGTTGCGGCCGCAGCTTGCCAAAGTCGGCGGCGCCACGCTGTTTCTCCAGGCGACCCAGGACATCAATGTCGGCGGCCGCATCGCCCGCGGCGCTTTCCAGTATACGTTGCAGGATACCGACATCGGCGAGTTGAACGATTGGTCGCAGAAGCTCTTGGAGAAACTGAAGACCGTCCCGCAGCTGGCCGACGTCACAAGCGATCTCGAGGCCGCGGCACCAAGGCTGCAGATCACCATCAACCGCGATCAGGCTTCGCGCTTCGGCATCACCCCGCAGGCGATCGACGATACCCTCAATGACGCTTTCGGGCAGCGCGAAATTACGCAGTATTTCACCCAGCTGAAAACTTATTTTCTCGTCCTGGAAATTCTGCCGCAGTTGCAGAAAGACCTGTCGACGCTCGACCGGCTTTATGTCAAATCGCCGATCACCGGCGGCGCGGTGCCGCTGTCATCTTTGGTCACCGTCGACAGCAATGGCGTCGGACCGCTGCTGATCTCGCACCAGGGCCAATTTCCCGCCGTCACCATCACATTCAACCTCGTGCAGGGCGTCGCGCTCGGCCAGGCGGTCGATGCCGTCAACAACGCCTCGCGCGAGATCGGCGTGCCGTCGTCGGTCATCGCGACCTTCCAAGGCAATGCGCAGGCGTTCCAGACCTCGCTGCGCAGCGAGCCGGCGCTGATCGCGGCGGCGCTGATCGTCGTCTACATCATCCTCGGCATGCTCTACGAGAGCTTCATTCATCCACTGACCATCCTGTCGACGCTGCCGTCGGCAGGGATCGGCGCGCTACTGGCGCTCAGCCTCGGCCACATGGACCTGTCGGTGATCGGCATCATCGGCATCATTCTGCTGATCGGCATCGTCAAGAAGAACGGCATCATGCTGGTCGACTTTGCCGTCAATGCCGAACGCGAACGGCACCTTGAGCCGCTCGCCGCGATCCGCGAAGCCTGCCTGCTGCGCTTCCGTCCCATCCTGATGACGACGGCGGCCGCCATGCTCGCCGGCATCCCGCTCGCCATCGGTAACGGCACCGGTTCGGAAATGCGCCAGCCGCTCGGCTACGCCATGGTCGGCGGCTTGGCGCTGAGCCAGGTGCTCACGCTCTACACGACGCCGGTGGTCTATCTCTATCTCGACCGGCTGCAGACCTGGCTGTTCGGACCGAAGCTCGGGCCGATCGAGGACGCCGAGGCCGAACCCGTGCACGCCGTAGCTGCGGAATAGTTTGTAAGACGCCTGCGATTATCGCATCGGCAACGCGCGCCCGCGGCTTGGAATTGTCCAGCACCGCTACGCGCGCTAAGCTTCACACCTACGCGCAAAGAAAAAAGCGCGACGCCGGGGAGTGAAGCATCAATGAGCGGAATGATTTCCACACCTACGTTTTGGACGCTATGGCTGTTCGTCCATCTCATCCTGGCCCTGGGTCTATTGGGCGCCGTCACCCATCAAGGGATGGCGGTCGCGCTGCCGGTTCGTAAGACGGCCACAGGGATCGTCACACGCTTTCGCGCCGTGCCCGCGGCCGGATATACCACGACCGTGTGCGTGCTCTACGTGCTCACCTTCTTTGTCGGCTCTTACATCTACACGCAATATCGCACCGCCATCCGGATTCCGCTCGAGAGCGCGCACTATTACAAGACCGGCGGATTTTTCGACTTCAAGGAACACGTCGCCACGCTGGGCTTGGTTTTGCTGCCGGCCTATTGGTACCTCTGGAAAAACGCGCAGAACCCGGACTATGACAATGCCCGCAAAGGCGTGACGCTGGTGCTCGCCGTTATCGTCTGGTTCCTCTTCATCGTCGGCCATGTCCTCAACAACACCCGGGGCTTCGCATCATGAGCACCGCGCCGGCCCGCTCCGGAACGACGCAACCCTCATTGGCGGCGTCACCAAAGTTCAAAGCCTTCGCCACCACCTTCTCGATCTCCGGCCCGGTGATTTATTGCCTGGTGCAGTATTTCAATTATCCGCTGTTCACCTATTGGCCGGCGGTTCGCCGCATCGCTTGGGGATTCGGACCGCCCAGCGCCGCCGAGGGGCCGAACATGCTGTGGTACGGCTGGAGCGTAACCACCGTGCTGATCGCCGGTGCGCTCGGCATCGTCGCCATGATCCTGCCAGAGACAGTCACCAGGAAGCTGCCGCTCTGGCTGGTGTGGCTGCTGCCGATCCTGGCGATCCCCTACGTGGTCTACTCGCTGATGCCGTGGTGGAATCTCGCGGCGCGCCAATGAGCGCTTGGCGCGGACCCGTCGGCTGTTCGCAACGACGAACTACTTTGCTTCAGGCGGCGCCACCGCGACTTCGGCCTGCCCGCTGCGGCGGAGCGCGTCGGCGACGAAACCCGACGCCTTCATTTCTTCGATGAAGGAATGCAAATAACTATTGGCAGCGTCGCCGCGAGCTTTCGGCGTGCCCATCGCCTGCCTGATTTCCATGAACGGCGGCTCGATCAGCCGCAGCCCAGGGTGCGTGCTCATGAATTTCACCACCGGCTGGCGCACGCCGGCGCCGGCCTCGAGCTTTTCCGTGACAAATTGCTCGCCGGCACTATCGCCGGTTTCCGAACGCACCAGCGTCGCGGTTTTGAGCGCGCGGGTGAGAAACAGATCGTAAGCCGAGCCGCGCGCCACCGCGACGCGGATGCCGGGCCTGTCGATATCGGCCATGCTTTTGAAGCTGGAATTTTCCGCGACCATGAAAACGCCTTCGATCAGCGCGTAAGGCGGCGTGAACGCGATCTCCTGGCCGCGCACCGGGTCGACCGCGAGGAAAACAATATCCAGCTCCTGCCGTTTGATCGCCTCGAACACTTTGCCCGCGGCATCGAAGGTGCGCAGATCGGCCGGTACGCCCAGCCGCTCCGCGAGTTTCCGCGCCAGTTCCGCCGACACGCCGGCGGGCTCGCCGGTCTTCGGATCGGTCTGTGCCAGGACGATATTGCCGAGATTGATCGAGACGCGCAGGCGGCCGGTGGGAGCAAGGGCCTGGACGACGTTTTGCGGTGCGGCTGACATTGAGGGACCACTTCTGTTGTAAGCGCTAAGGCCGCGCAATCTATCGCTAATCGGACTCAGTACAAGCGACGTTTAATCATTCCCCGCCAACCCACGGTGGGCTGAAACAGCGTCCTGTCCCGCTCACTTCCATAGTTCGGCACTGGCTAACGCGGCGCCCTTCACCAGCGCGTCGAGCTTGGCCCACATGATGCTCGGATGCACACGGCGATAGAACGGCCCCTGGGCGAAGCCGCAATCGGTGCCGGCCAGCAAATTTTCGCGTCCGATCAATTTGGCAAGCCGTACGATCCGTTCCGCCACCAGTTCCGGATGCTCGACCACATTGGTGGCGTGGCTGATGACGCCGGGAATAAGCACCCTGCCCTCCGGCAGCTTGGCGCTTTCCCACACACGCCATTCATGCTCGTGGCGGGGATTGGCGCCCTCGATGACATAGGCGCCGACTTTCATGCCGAGAATGAGATCGACAATATCCTTCAACGCCACGTCGGTGGTATGCGGACCGGGCCAGCTGCCCCAGCAGACGTGGTAGCGGATGCGGTCGGCCGGCAGGCCCGCAATCGCCTCATTGAGCACGTCGACCTGCAGGCCGAGCCATTTACGGTAATCGGCAAAACTGCCGGGCGGCACCATGCGGTCATAGGTCACCGCGGCGCGCGCATCGTCGAACTGCAGGATGAAACCGGCGTCGATGATCATCTTGTATTCGGTATGCATCGCGGCGCCGATGGCGCGGATCAGCTCCTCCTCGCTTTTGTAATATTCGTTCTTGCGATCGGGAATGACGCTCGCCGGCGCGGCGACCGGAAGAAACGCTTCCTCGACATCGACGCCGTTGAGGGCGGCTTTGAAATTATCGATGTCGCGCGCAAGCTCGGCCTGACCGGTATAGCTGATCGGCCCGACGCAGACCGCCTCGACCGTCGTCGCCACGCTCTCCTTCGCATCGAGCTCGGCGTAGAAGTCGGCGAATTTTTCGCGGTCGACGCCGCGCATGAACGGATTGGCGCCGGGCTTGATCGGCCGCCGCTCGAATCCGCCCAGCCGTTCCAGCACATATTGCGACCAGCTGATCGACTTGCCGAACTCGCCGTCGCTGACGACATCGATACCGACATCGGCTTGCTCGCGTACCACCTCCGCGACCGCGTTTTTCAGGCAGGCATCATAGCCCGCTTTGTCGTACGGCTTGCCGGACTGCTTGGCGCGCAGAAAATCCTGCAACGCATCCGGCCGGATCAGGCTGCCGACATGGGTGGTGAGAATACGATCGGTGCTACGCTTCATTACTATCCTCGTAAGAGATGGCGGAACTCACCACCAATTGGCCCGCTTGCGCAAAGCCAGATTGGCGGCGGCCGCCTCCTGGGTGATCTGTTCGGCGTTCATCGCCGTGAGCTTGCCGTTGCGTTTGAGAATACGGCCGTCGACCACCACGGTGTCGACGTTAGCCGGCTCGGCGGCGGTGACCAGCATATGCGCCGGATCGCCAAATACGCCGAGATTGATGCCGCGGGTATCGACCATGATCAGATCGGCGCGCTTGCCGGGTTTGAGCGAGCCGGTCTTGTCGCCGATCCCGATCGAGCGCGCGCCTTCGCTGGTGGCGAGCTGCAGCACGCGACGCGCGCTGAGCTTGAATTCGTTCTCGGCGATGCCGTTTTCGTTGTTCTGCACCACCTTCATGATGCCGAACATGTCGGCATTGCCCGACAGTTCCACGGTGTCGATCGAGAGACCGACGGGAATGCCGGCATCGAGAAATTTCCCGGTCTGCTGCAGGCCGAAACCGATCCGCAATTCGGTGAACGGCGAAATGCTGATGGTCGCGCCGGCATCCGCCACCGCCTTGATCTCATCAGCGGTCGCTTTATTGGCATGGACGATCTGGATATCGTTGCGCAGCAGTCCAGCCTTGGCAATGCCGTCGATCTGGCCGGCGGCGGCGCGCGAACCGCTGGCATGCACCGTGATCGGCAGGCCGAGTTGGCGGGCGGCTTCGATCTCAGCCTTGTAGACTTCGGGCGGGATGGCGGTCGCCGGGTTATTGCCGCCCTGTCCGCGCCACGCGAAACCCAAAGTCAGCAAGCCGTCCGAAGAAAACTTGTCCCAGTTTTCGCGGCGCCGCTTGAGATCGGTGATATCGATCTGTTGATTATTCGGCATCGCTTGCGCCGGACCATAAGAAAAACGCGCGCGCAGTCCCGATTCACGCAGCGCTTTCAAATCGGCGTCGGCGTAGTCCGGCGAGCGGATATTATGGCACCAGTCGTGGACGTGGGTGATGCCGTTATTGATCGCCTCGGCGCAGGCGAGCCGCGTGCCTTGATACATGTCGGAAGCCAGATATTTCTGGCCCAGGACGGCGGTGCTTTTGAAGTAGCCGAATTCCGGCTTGTCGCCCGACATGCTGCGCAGCAGCGTGTTCCACATGTGCCAGTGGGTTTCGATCAGGCCCGGCAGCACGATCATGCCGTGACCGTCGATGGTGGACGCGCCGGGCGCCTTGAGATTCTGCCCAACCGCGGCGATCGCGCCGTTCGCCACATGGATGTCCGCATTGGCGATGTCGCCGGCGTCGTCCATCGTCATGACGAAGGCATTGCGGATGACGAAGCTGCCGCGCGCCGGCAATGCACCGCCACCGCCTGCGGAAGATGTCGCCGCCCGCGCCGTGCGATCGAGCGCCGCTGTCGCCGCAAGCGCCGCGGCGCCCCCCAGCAAAGAGCGGCGGCTGAACAGCCCTGGCATCGTTTTCTCCCCGAACCTATGACGCGCGAAACCTAATACAGCACCGCGCGGAATGCGCAACGCCGGGCAAGCTGCAAAACCGATCGTGCAAAATGGGCAAGGTCCCATATCGCGTCGCGCCGCGCGGTAGGCTAGCTTTGACGCCAAGCGCTCGAAGCGGCGCAGCCGATCGAGGAGGAAGCGATGACGTTATTGACCAGACGATCGCTGGCTTTGCTGCCGGCATTCGCGCCGTTGCTTTCGGCGGGTGCCGCGCAGGCGGCCGGTCTCGATTCCGCGGCGGTGAGTTACAAGCTGCCCGATCAGATCGATTGGAAGATGCCGCCTGGCGAGGATCACGGCGCCCGCAACGCCGTGCTGGTCGGCGATCCGGCCAAGGAGGGCCTCTATCTGGTGCTGACCAAATGGCTGGCGGGCAACCATTTCAGTCACCCGCATTTTCATCCGCACGATCGTTTCATTACCGTGCTCAAGGGCACGTGGTGGGTCGGCACCGGCACCAAATACGATCCCGACAGCACGGTGCCGATGCCGGCCGGCACCTTCGTCACCCATTATGGACAGCAGGTGCATTTCGACGGCGCCAAGAACGAGGATGCGGTCCTGCTCATCGTCGGCGAAGGGCCGGCAACATCGACGCCGGCCGAAGTCAAATGATCGCGGCAGCGCGTCAGGCGGCCGATCTTGCCGCCGGCTGGATGTTGGGCGTTTCGGTGCTGCCGCGCTTGGCGCGGTCGAGGATCAGTTCGATCGAGGCCACCTCGATGCGATTGCGGCCGTTGTCCTTGGCGCGATAGAGCGCGTGATCGGCTTGCGCCAGCAGCGCCGAAATATCGAACACCGCGTCGTAGCTGATCACCACGCCGATCGAAACCGTCGCCACGATCGGCCGTCCGTCGAGCTCGTAAGTAGCGTTGGCGAAGGAGGTGCGGATTTGCTCGGCGACCATCAACGCCCGCTCCCGCGTCGCATCGACCAGCACCGCGGCAAATTCTTCGCCGCCGAGGCGGCCGAACAGGTCGGCGCGGCTCATGCAGCCGTTCGCCACTTCGGCAAAGCGCATCAGCACCCGATCGCCCACCGCATGGCCGAAGCGGTCGTTGATCGATTTGAAATTGTCGAGGTCGAGCAGCATGACCGCAATCGGATGCGGATCGGCCGCCTGGCGTTTGAGCTGCGCCTCGCTGTCCTGCAGGAAGGCGCGGCGATTGGCGATGCCGGTCAGCGGATCGACCAGCGCCGCGGTCTTGTGGCGATGCTCGGTGCGCTCTTTCGCCATGGCAAGCAGGATGAAAGCGATCGAGATCGTGAACAGCAGCGCCTCGAAGCTGAGCACCGTCATCCAGACGCTGTCGAACACTTCGTTGCCGGCCGGCGACCACGGCATCTGAGCGCCGAACGGCGTGCGCAGCAGATACAGCGCACCGTGGGCGAACAGCATGAAGATCGCCGGCCAGCGCGACACCAGCGGCTTCGCTGCGCCCGCGCCAGAATTCGTAGGCCGTCGCCCAGGTATAAGCGGTGATGATGCCGGCAGCTCAGCAGCACCCGCAGATCCCACGCAATTGGCGACGGCGGGAATACGCGACACGATCAGCCACAAGGCGGCGCCGCCGAACATCAGGATCGGCAGCGGGCGGCGATGGTCGAATACGCGGGCGCCGGTCCAGGTCAGCGCGAAGGCGGTGAACAGCATGGCATTGGCAAGGTCGATCGAGACGATATCCGGAACCGATCCGAACATGCCGAACAGCACAATCGACGCCGCCCGCAGCAGATCGGCAAAGCCCCACCACGCGACGGCATGAATCGCGGTGTTCTGCACCCAGGCAAACAGCAGCAGCAATCCGAGGATTGCCTCCACATAGATGGTCACCAGGAACAGCGTATTGACGTCGAGATTCATCGCCCGCATCCAGCTCGGCCTCGGAACCGGCAACACGTTCCGGGCATCCCGCGGGGGCCGATTAACGCCATGCGCCGGTAAGAATGAGTGAATATGCGTAGCCGTCCGGCCGCCTTGCAACGTTATGGTTTCAATGACCTTTCACGGCTTGGAAGGATTTTGCTGGCCTTGTTTCCAAGGTATTGGTCATCTAGGGTCGCGAACGCTCGGGAAATCATGACGATGCAGCTGCGCGACGGGGTAATCGAGGCCATCGGCAATACGCCGCTGATCAAGCTGGAACGCGTCTCGGCTGAGACCGGCTGCACCATACTGGGCAAAGCCGAATTCATGAATCCCGGCCAATCGGTCAAAGACCGCGCCGCGCTCTTCATCATCCAGGATGCGGTAAAACGGGCCGAGCTGCGGCCCGGCGGCGTTATCGTCGAGGGCACCGCCGGCAATACCGGTATCGGGCTTGCCCTGGTCGGCAATGCCATGGGTTTCCGCTCGGTGATCGTGATCCCGGAAACCCAAAGCCAGGAAAAAAAGGATACGCTGCGGCTGTGCGGCGCCGAACTGATCGAAGTCCCGGCGGTCGCCTATTCCAATCCTAATAATTACGTCAAGCTTTCCGGGCGGCTCGCGGCGCAACTGGCGAAGACGGAAAAGAACGGCGCCATCTGGGCCAATCAATTCGACAACGTCGCCAACCGGGAAGCGCACATCGAGGGCACCGGTCCGGAAATCTGGCAGCAAACCGAAGGCAAAATAGACGGCTTCGTTTGCTCGGTCGGCAGCGGCGGCACGCTCGCCGGCGTCGCCATGGCGCTCAAGGCGCGCAACAGCAACGTCCGTATCGCGCTCGCCGATCCGATGGGCGCCGCGCTTTACAGCTACTACACGACCGGTGTCTTAAAGTCCGAAGGCTCGTCGATCACCGAGGGCATCGGCCAGGGCCGGATCACCAAAAATCTCGAAGGCGCACCGATCGATACCGCGTTTCAAATTCCCGATGCCGAGGCGATGCCAATCGTTTTCGATCTGCTTGAGCACGAAGGCCTGTGCCTCGGCGGCTCGTCGGGCATCAATATCGCAGGCGCCGTACGACTGGCCAAAGAGCTTGGTCCCGGCCACACCATCGTGACCGTGTTGTGCGACTATGGCACCCGCTACCAATCGAAATTATTCAATCCCCAATTCCTGCGTGAAAAAAACCTGCCGGTGCCGGCGTGGCTGGAGCGCAAAACGACCATCCAGGTCCCATATGAATGAACTTCGCGCCGCCGCCGGCGTTAGCCTTGAGAAAAATCATGTTGCGAACCGATAATAGCCCTCCCCCGACTCCGACCAGCCGCTGGCTGGTCTCGACCGACTGGCTCGCCGAGCGGTTGCGCGATCCGCACGTCATTGCGGTGGATGGCTCGTATTTTCTGCCGACCCAGAAGCGCGACGCCCAGGCCGAATACCGCAATGGCCATATTCCCGGCGCCGTCTTCTTCGACATCGAGGCGGTCAGCGATCACTCGACGGATCTGCCGCACATGCTGCCCGGTCAGACGCAATTCGGCGACGTGGTCGGCAAACTCGGTATCGGCGACGGCGATACGGTCGTCGTCTATGACAGCGTCGGTTTGTTTTCCGCGGCGCGCGTGTGGTGGACGTTCCGGGTGTTCGGCGCCAAGTCGGTCTTCATTCTGGATGGCGGTTTGCCGAAATGGAAAGCGGAAGGACGCCCGGTCGAGACCGGCGACACCAAACGCCCGGCGAAGAAATTTGCGGCCGAGATGAACGTCGGCGCCGTTGCACTGCTGGACGACATGCGCATGGCGCAGACCGATGACAGCATACAAGTCGTCGACGCCCGTTCCGCCGACCGCTTCGCCGGCAGGATGCCCGAGCCCCGGCCCGGCCTGCGCTCCGGTCATATGCCGCGCTCGTTCAACGTGCCCTATGACCGCCTCATCGATAACGGCCGGCTGGCGCCGCGCGATCAGGTGGTGGCGGCATTTACCGACGCGGGCGTCGATCTCGACAAGCCGATCATCACATCCTGCGGTTCCGGCGTTACCGCCGCGATCCTTACTTTCGCGCTCGAATCGCTCGGTAAAGAGCCGAAGGGACTTTATGACGGCTCCTGGGCGGAATGGGGCTCGCGGCCCGATCTGCCGATCGAGCGCGGCTGATCCTTCCGAACTCATCCCGCCTGACGTCTCCGATCGCACCGCCGGCTGGAAAAGTGATTTACAAGGCGTAATTCGCCCGCGAATTTGCTATACTGCGCGAGCATGATCTTCCGGCAGCTCTACGACAGCACGTCCGGCACCTACACTTACATCCTCGCCAGCCGGCGGGGTGGTGAAGCACTGATCATCGATCCGGTTCTCGAAAAGGTCGAGCGTTATCTGCAGCTGGTGCGCGAACTCGACCTGAAACTCGTCAAGGCGGTCGACACCCATCTGCATGCCGATCACATCACCGGCCTCGGCGCGCTGCGCGACCGCACCCATTGCATCACCGTCATGGGCGAACATACCCATGCCGACGTCGTCTCGATGCGGGTCGCCGAAGGCGATCGCATCGCGATCGAAGGCGTGCGGCTCGACGTGCTTTACACGCCGGGACATACCGACGATTCCTATTCCTTTCTATTGGCCGACCGGGTGTTCACCGGCGACACCTTGCTGATCCGCGGCACCGGACGCACCGACTTCCAGAACGGCGATCCACGGGCCCAATACGATTCCATTTTCAACAAACTGTTGAAGCTGCCGGACGCGACCATGGTGTTTCCGGCGCACGACTATAAAGGCGACACTGTGTCGACCATCGGCGAGGAACGGGAGTTCAATCCCCGCCTGAAAGTGAAGTCGATGGACGAATATGCAGCGCTGATGAACAGCCTGAATTTGCCGAACCCGAAAATGATGGATGTCGCCGTGCCGGCCAATATGCGCGTCGGCCTACATCAGGATGAAGTCGCGCGCCGCGGCTGGGCGTTGTCGGCAGCCGACGCCGTCGCGATCGAAGGCAACCCGGACATCGCCATCGTCGACTTGCGCGAAGACGGCGAGCGCGAACGGCACGGCGTTATTCCGGGCTCATTGCACGCGCCCTATTCCACTCTGCCGGTCCATGTCGGCGCGGGCGGCATGCTGCACCGGCTCGCGGCCGCTTCCGGCAAGCGCATCCTGTTTTACTGTGCCTTCGGCGAGCGCTCGGCGATGGCGGTACAGGCGGCCCAGGACGCCGGCCTCACAAACGCATGCCATATCACCGGTGGCATCGACGCCTGGAAGAAGGCCAACGGCCCGCTTGTGCGAGCCGAGCCGTCTTCATAAAACCGCCGGCCAGCAGGGAGGATTCGCGTGCCCGATCCAACGGCGACGACGCCGGACATTCCCGATGTGTTACCGACATCGGAGCCGGCGATCCGCACTATTGCGATGCCCGCCGATACCAATCCACACGGCGATATTTTCGGCGGTTGGTTGCTGTGCCAGATGGACCTCGCCGGCTCGACCGTCGCCACCCGCCGCGCCAATGGCCGCGTCGTCACCGTCGCCATAACGGCGATGGCATTTCATCGTCCGGTGCTGGTCGGAGACGAAGTCATCGTGTTTTTGCAATGTCGAGAAAATCGGCAATACCTCGATCGCCGTCAAGAATCGAAAGCTGGGCGCGGCGCGGAACGGGCGGCACGCCGATCAAAGTGACGGAAGGCCTGTTCACCTACGTCCATGTCGGCGCCGATGGGCGTTCGCAGCCCATCGCAGCGGCTGTCACATAGCACGATACCCGGTCCGTCCCGAGTCAGATTGAGCGAGATCAGGCGGCTCCCATTCTACTGTGCGGTAATCAAATCCGGCAACGATGGTCGGGTTTGACGATCGAAAAGAACGGCGAAATATCGAAATCACGCGGCGTGTAGAGCCCATGCTTGCGGATATGCTCGTTTTCGCTCTCCACATAAGGCGCGACGACGTAAGTCTTGCCGTTGATCGAGACACTTTCGGGCAGGATCGGGTAATGGATCGAGGCGAACGATGCAGCAATAAGCGTCGAGCAGATCGCCTTGGTCGGATCGCCGCTGCCGATCGCCAGCATCCGGCGGCGAAACCAGACCGGCACCGGCGGATAGGGAAAAAGATAGCGCGCCAAGTCGACGATCTGTCTGGAATCGTACTGCTTGCCGATATGCGCCAGCGCATAGTCGACAATGGATTTTTTGCCCGCATCATCGAGTCCAACGGGGCGGCATATCCGGATGTTGAAGCCGAAATATTTCGACAGCGGAACGGTCACGACGCCGGTGTCGGCCTCCGCCTCCAGAAGGACGTTCGGCTCGCCATCCGGCGCGGCATCTCCCGGTCTTTCGCCGACATAAAGCGCGGCGTGCGACCAGGTCGATTGCGTCAAAATTTGATGATGGCGCTGAGCCGGGAATTGCCCTCGACCAGCACGATGTCGCCCGGCTGCAGCGCGTTGCGGATAACGGCAGGATCGGGGGCAAAAAACGGCGCATAGCGGCCGGTGGGTTGCGACAGGAATTGAAGGATTTTGTCGCTGAGATATTTTTCGAGCTTGGCGAACATTGGGTTAGTGTTTTGCCGGTGAAAATGGTCTCAAATCCGCCCGCCGCCTCGGCCCGATACCAGACTGGCAGGCACGGTAAATTGTACCATTTGAGGCATCGGAACCTATAGTCTCGCTGCGAATTATCCCAAACCACGACGGCGCGGCGCAGCCGTCAGCAACCCTGGGGAGTCCGATGGCCGGTTCATCCTTCCGCCGGGACTGGATCACCAAGCCGATCTTTCGGGTGGCGCAGCACGCCCTGCCCCGGCTCTCCGACACCGAACGCGAAGCCATCGAGGCCGGCGACGTCTGGTGGGACGCCGACCTGTTCACCGGCAATCCGGACTGGAACAAGCTGCTGGCGTTTGCCCCCGCCCGGTTGTCGGAGGAGGAACGTCAATTCCTCGACGGTCCGGTCGAAGAACTCTGCGGCATGCTCGACGACTGGAAGATCAATTGGGAATGGCACGATCTGCCGCCCGAAGTCTGGGACTTCCTAAAATCGCAGAAGATTCTTCGCGATGATCATTCCGAAGGCTTACGGCGGCCTTGGCTTCTCCGCCTATGCGCATTCGGAAGTGATCCGCAAACTCTCGTCACGCTCGATCTGCGCTGCCGTCACCGCGATGGTGCCGAATTCGCTCGGCCCCGGCGAATTGCTGCTGCAATTCGGCACCAAGGCGCAGCAGGACTATTGGCTGCCGCGCCTGGCGCGCGGCGAGGAAATTCCCTGCTTCGGCCTGACCAGCCCGGAGGCGGGATCGGACGCCGCGTCGATGATCGATTCCGGCGTGGTCTGCCGCGGTATGTTTGAGGGGCGCGAGGTGCTCGGCATCCGGCTCAATTGGCACAAGCGCTACATCACGCTCGGGCCGATCGCGACGGTACTGGGCCTCGCCTTCAAGCTGCACGATCCCGACCACCTGATCGGCAACCGCGACGATATCGGCATTACGCTCGCGCTGGTGCCGACGCATCTGCCGGGCGTCAGCATCGGCCGCCGCCATCTGCCGGCAATGCAGGTCTTTCAGAACGGCCCGAACTGGGGCCATGACGTCTTCATTCCGATGGACAATGTCATCGGCGGCGTCGACCAAGTCGGCAAAGGCTGGAAAATGCTGATGAGCGCGCTTGCCGCCGGTCGCGGCATCTCGCTGCCGTCGCTGTCGGCCGCCGGCGCGGCCTTCGCCGCCGATGTCACCGGCGCCTATGCCCGCATCCGCGAGCAATTCCACGTCTCGATCGCCAAGTTCGAGGCGATCCAGGAACGGCTCGGCCGCATCGCCGCGACTGCATATCTGCTCGACGCCGCGCGCCGCATGACGTGCGCCGCCTTGGACGAGGGCCACCATCCGGCCGTCGTCACCGCCATCATGAAGGCGCAGGCGACCGATCGCCTGCGGGTCGTCGGTCAACGACGCGATGGATGTGCATGGCGGCAAGGCCATCATCGAAGGGCCGCTGAATTATCTCGGCAGTCTCTATCGCGGCGTGCCGATCGCCATCACCGTGGAAGGCGCCAATATCGTCACCCGGAGCCTCATCCAATTCGGCCAGGGCGCCATCCGCTGCCATCCTTATCCTGCTTAAGGAAATGATGGCGCTGGAAGACGCCGACCGCAGCCGCGGGCTTGACGCTTTCGATCAGGCTTTCTGGGCGCATGTCGGCCACAGCATTGCCAACGCATGCCGCGCGTTCGGCCGGGCCTGGACCGGCGGGATATTCGCACCGGCACCGGATGCCGGCGCCGCGATGCGATTTTATCGGCAGCTCAGCCGTCACGCCGCGGCCTTTGCGCTCGCGGTCGACCTCTCGTTGCTCACGCTCGGCGGCGCGCTGAAGCGCAAGGAAATGATATCGGCGCGGTTTGGCGACATTCTGTCGGAACTCTATCTGTCGAGCGCAGCGCTCAAGCGCTGGAACGACGAAGGCCGTCTGGAGGAAGACTTGCCACTCGTCGAATGGTGCCTGGAGGCAAGCCTCGCCACCATCGAAGCGCGCTTCGATGAGATCCTTGCCAATTTCCCGGTGCGGCCGGTGGCTTGGCTGTTGCGATTTTTCATCCAGCCGTTCGGCCCGCGCCGACGCGGGCCATCGGACCGCGTTACCGATGCCTGCGCCGACCTCATTTCCAATCCGGGCGCGGCGCGCGACCGGCTGACCGTCGACCTATTCCACCCGGCCGAAACCGGCGAACGCACCAGCGGAGTCGCTTTGCTCGAACGCGCCTTTGCCCTGACTGTTGCCGTACAACCGCTCCGCGATCGCATGCGCACCGCGCGGGTCCGCGACGTCGATCAGGCGGCGCGGCAAGGCACGATCAACGCCGACGAAGCGACGAAACTAAAAGCGGCAGCGGAGGCGGTTGCAGCCGCCATTGCCGTCGACGATTTTGCGCCGGAAGAACTGACGTCCCGCGGCGCGTCCAACAAGGGAGCCGTGTCATCGCAAGCGACATCTCAGGCGGCACCGCCGCCGGCGGCCGCGGCGGAATAGAGCACCGTCCGGTCTATATCGTCGACGGCAGCCGAACGCCGTTTATCAAGGCGCGCGGCAAGCCCGGTCCGTTCACGCCGGTCGACCTCGCGGTGCAATGCGGCCGGCCCTTGCTGCTGCGTCAGCCGTTCGCGCCGGACGCTTTCGATCAGGTGATCCTCGGCTGCGTCAATGTCCTTGCCGACGAGATGAACCCGGCGCGGGTCGCCGCGCTGCGCCTCGGCATGGGCGAGGCGATGACGGCGTTCACGGTGCAGATCAATTGCGGCTCCGGCATGCAGTCGATCGACACCGCCTACCGCTACATTCGCGACGGCGGCGCCGACCTCATACTGGCGGGCGGCGCGGAATCGCTCAGCCATGCGCCGCTCGTTTTCAGCCGCAGCGCCGTCAACTGGTACGCCCGCCTGTTCGCCGCCCGCGGCATCGGCGCCAAGCTCGCGGCGATCCTCGGCTTTCGTCCGTCTTTTTTCACGCCGGTGATCGGCCTTGAACGCGGGCTCACCGATCCGATCACAGAACTCAATATGGGCCAGACCGCGGAACTGGTCGCCCACCTGTTTCATATTTCGCGGCGGCAAGCCGACGAGTATGCCGCCGAGAGCCAGCAGCGGCTGGCGCGCGCGCAGAAGGACGGCATCTTCGCCGGCGAGGTCGAACCGGCATTCGCACGCGACGGCACCGTGTTCGATCACGACGACGGGGTGCGGCCCGACACAACCGCCGACAATCTGGCCAAGCTCAAACCGGCCTTCGAGCGGCCATGGGGCAAGGTCACGCCTGGAAACAGCTCCCAGATCACCGACGGCGCCTCATGGGTCATTCTCGCTTCGGAAGACGCCGTCAAGGAACACAAGCTCCAACCGAAAGCCAAGATCGTCGACAGCGAGTGGTCGGCGCTCGATCCGTCGGTGATGGGGCTAGGCCCGGTCTATTGCTCGACCGCGATCCTCAAGCGACATCAGCTAGCGCTTGGCGACATCGAACTATGGGAGCTCAATGAAGCCTTCGCCGCGCAGGTCCTGGGCTGTCTCGCGGCGTGGGGCGATGCCGAATTCTGCCGGGACGCGCTCGGCCTCGACGGCCCGGCCGGTCAGATCGCGCGCGACAGGCTCAACGTCGACGGCGGCGCGATCGGCGTCGGCCATCCGGTCGGCGCCAGCGGCAATCGTATCGTGCTGCATCTCGTCAATGCCATGAAGCGGCTCGGCTATAAGCGCGGCATAGCCACCGAATGCATCGGCGGCGGCCAAGGCGGCGCCATGCTGATCGAAGCGATCTAAGGGGCCGGCCGATGACAAACCCACACGCCGCCAAGCCCGCCATGGCGATTCTTGGCGATCGCGACCTTGAGCTCGGACCGTTCGCGATCGGTGAAGCGCGCCAGGACGACAGTCCCTGGACCCATTGGCGGATGCGAACCGATGAAGACGGCATCGCCTGGCTGCTGTTCGACAAGAAGGATGCCAGCGCAAATACGCTGTCGGCGGACGTGCTCGCAGAACTCGACGCCGTGCTGGAGAAGCTTGAGCGAGATCGCCCTCGAGGCCTCGTTATCCGCTCGGCCAAGCCCGGCGGCTTCATCGCCGGCGCCGACATCGCGCAGTTCCGCGGCATCACCGAGACCGCGCCGGTCGAAGCGCTGCTGACGCGGGGCCACGCCATACTCGATCGGCTCGACCGCTTGCCGCTGCCGACCATTGCCGTCATCCACGGTTATTGCCTCGGCGGCGGCCTCGAGGTGGCGCTCGCCTGCGATTACCGCATCGCTATCGACAGCGCGAGCTTTGGTTTCCCCGAAGTGCTGCTCGGATTGCATCCGGGTCTGGGCGGCACGGTGCGCCTGCCTCGCCTGATCAATCCGGTGCAGGCGATGACGATGATGTTGACCGGCAAGACCGAACGCGCCCGCCGCGCCAAGTCGCTCGGTCTGGTCGATGCAGTGACGCAGGAACGTCATGTCCGCGCCGCGGTGAAGTCCGCCGTTACCGGAGAGATGAAAGCGGCGAAGCAAGGCCTGTTCGCTTCTTTGTTGAACGTCGAACCGGCGCGCAACCTGCTCGCCGCGCGGATGCGCAGCGAGGCCGCGAAACGGGCGCCGCGCAACCACTACCCCGCGCCTTACGCGCTGATCGATCTCTGGGTCGCGCACGGCGGCAATCGCGACGACATGCAGAAGGCGGAGATCACTTCCTTCGCGAAGCTTCTGGTCACCGACACCTCGCAAAATCTGGTGCGGGTGTTCTTCCTGCGCGAAAACCTCAAAAGCCTTGCCGACGGGAAATGGGACGGCAAACGCGTGCATGTGATCGGCGCCGGCGCCATGGGCGGCGACATCGCCGCCTGGTGCGCCTGGCACGGTTTCACCGTCAGCCTGGGCGATACCAAGCCCGAACCGATCGCCGGCGCGATCAAACGCGCCGCCGACCTCTACGGCAAGATCGGCCGCGGCGAACCGCCGCCGGGTCCGTGACTCGCTCGACCGGCTGGTCCCGGATCTCGACGGCCAGGGCGTGGCGACAGCCGACTTGATCATCGAGGCGGTGCCGGAAGTTCTCGACCTCAAGCGAAAAATCTTCGCCGGCATCGAGCCGAAGATGAAAACCGACGCCATTCTCGCCACCAATACGTCGAGCATTCCGCTCGAGAAATTGCGCGAAGGGTTGCCGCGGCCGGAGCGGCTGGTCGGCATCCATTTCTTCAATCCGGTATCGCGAATGCAGCTTGTCGAGGTCGTCAGTCACGACCAGGTCGCAGCCGACGTGCTGGCCGACGCCCGTGCTTTTCTCGGCCGCATCGACCGATTGCCGGCGCCGGTGAAGAGCGCCCCGGGATTCCTGGTCAACCGCGCGCTGACGCCCTATCTGCTCGAAGCGCTGGTGATGCTGGATGCCGGCATGAAGAAAGAGACCATCGACAAGGCGGCTCTCGATTTCGGCATGCCGATGGGCCCGATCGAATTGGCCGACGAGGTCGGACTCGACATCTGCCTGCATGTCGCCGAGATGCTGCGGAGCAGTCTCAAGCACGAAATGCCCGATCCGCCGCAATGGCTGAAAGATAAAGTTGCCCGAGGCGAACTCGGCAAGAAGACCGGCAAAGGCCTGTACGACTGGAAGGACGGCCGCGCGGTCAAGGCCCACGACGATGCGCCGGCCCCACCCGACACCATCGACCGGCTGATCCTGCCGATGCTCGATGTCTGCGTGACTTGCTTGCGCGAAGGCATCGTCGCCGACGAGAAGATCGTCGACGGCGCGATGATTTTCGCCACCGGCTTTGCGCCGTTCCGCGGCGGCCCGATGCATTATGCAAGGGCGCGCGGAACGGTCGATGTCCGCGAAACGCTCAAGCGTCTCGCCGAGAAATACGGCGCGCGGTTCCAGCCGGATCCGGGCTGGGACAGTCTGCAATGATCCATGCGGCGGGTCCGGCGCGCTTCGACAGTCCGGCCCGGCTCGCTGACGCCATCGTCGGGAAGGTCGGCAAGACGATCGTGCTGGCGCTGCCGCTCGGGCTCGGCAAAGCCAATCACATCGCCAATGCGCTCTACGCCAAAGCCGCCGCCGATCCTTCGATAAAGCTCACGTATATTCACCGCGCTGACCTTGGAAGCGCCGCGCGCCAGGAACGAGCTCGAGCGCCGCTTCCTCGACCCGATCGCACAACGGCTATTCGCCGGCTATCCGGCGCTTGACTATGCGGCGGCAATCCATGCCGGCAACGTGCCGCCCAATATCCAGATCAATGAATTCTTCTTCGAAGCCGGGCAATGGCTCGGCTCGCCCTACGCCCAGCAACATTACATCTCTGCGAACTACACCCATGCGCTGCGCTACGTGCTCGACCGCGGCGTCAATGTCGTCGGCCAGTTGTTGGCACACCGCGCCGAGGAAACGCCGCATCCCTATAGCCTGAGCTGCAATCCCGACCTGACGCTCGATCTCCTGAAGCTGCGGCGCGATGGCGGTGCCGCTTTTCTGTTCGCCGGACAGAGCAATTCCGAGCTGCCATTCATGCCCGGCGAGGCGGCAATCGCGGCAGAAGAACTCGATTTTCTCCTCGAAAGTCCGGCAACCGACTTTCCGCTGTTCGCGCCGCCGCGCGAGCCGGTGTCGCTGTCGGACTATGCCGCGGGTCTCTATGCGGCGAGCGTCGTACCCGACGGCGGCACCTTGCAGATCGGGATCGGCTCGCTCGGCGACGCGGTCGTGCAAGCCTTGGTCCTGCGCCACAAGAAAAACGACGAATTTTGCAAACTGCTGTCGCGATTGCGGCCCCAAGCGATACGGGAGACCGAGTTTCACAGCGAGCCGTTCGACATCGGCCTCTATGGCTGTTCGGAACTGTTCGTCGAGGGAATGCTCGATCTGTTCCGCGCCGGCATCCTTAAGCGCGAGGTCGATGGCATCGTGCTGCATGCCGGCTTCTTTATCGGCTCTCGCGCGTTTTATCGCGCGTTGCGCAAGATGCCGCGCGAGATCGCATCGAAATTCGGCATGACCTCGATCTCCTATGTCAATGAACTGTATTACGGCGAAGACGCCAAGCGGCGCGCACGGCTCGATGCCCGGTTCCTCAACGACGCGATGATGGTGACGCTCCTTGGCGACGTGATCTCTGACGGCCTTGAAGATGGCCGCATCGTCAGCGGCGTCGGCGGTCAATACAATTTCATCGCCCAGGGGTTTGCGCTGGAAGGCGCGCGCTCAGTGATCATGTTGCCGGCAACCCGAACCGTGAAAGGCAAGGACCAATCGAACATCCGCTGGCGCTACGGTCACATCACCATTCCGCGCCACCTGCGCGACATGATCGTCACCGAATACGGCATCGCCGACATTCGCGGCAAAACCGATCGCGACGTGATCGCGGCAATGCTGGCGATCACCGATTCTCGTTTTCAGGACGAACTGCTACGCGAGGCGAAGGATGCCGGTAAGATCGAGCGATCATTCGCCCTGGCAAAGGCCGCACGCGACAACACGCCCGACGCAATCGAGCGCAGGCTCAAGCCTGCCGCGGATGCCGGCCTATTGCCTCCCTTCCCCTTCGGCACCGACTTCACTGCGGTCGAGCAGCTCCTCATACCCGCGCTCGAAGTATTGAAATCGGCGTCGCCTTCACAGATCGCGATATTGTTCCTGCGTGGCCTGATGTCTCGGAGCAACCGCAAGGATTGCGCTGATCGATTGGGGTTGGCGCAACCGAAATCAGCATCGGAGTGGGTTTACGCGGCCTTGGTGCGTGGCGCGCTGAATACCGCTGGTGCCGTGTTCAAACCGTAACTCAGTTGATCTTGATGCCGGCCGCTTTCGCGAGCGCGATATTGGCGACGACCTCTTTCTTGATCAGTGCGTCGAATTCCGTGGGCGACAACGGCATCGGCTCGATGCCCTGCGGCTTGAATTTCTCGATCAGAGCCGGCTCGGCTAGCGCCGCCTGAGTTTCCCGGCGCAATCGTTCGACGATGCCGCGATCGGTTTTCGCCGGCACGAACAGGCCCATCCAGTAATTGTAATCGGAATCCGGATAGCCGGCCTCTATCGTGGTCGGCACATCCGGCAACGAGGTCGAGCGTTTCGGTGTACAGACGGCAAGTGCGACGAGCCTTGCGTCTTTAATGAGGGGGATCGCCGACGGCACACCCATGCAGGCGAAATCGACCCGCCCGGTCATTACCTCCGTGATGGCCTCCATGCCGCCTTTGAACGGCACATGGGTGGCATTGAAGCCGGCGCTGACGCGCAGCCGCTCCGCCGCCCAATGTGTGGCACTGCCGATGCCGGCGGAGGCAAAAGTCATATTCCCGGCTTTGGCGGCTTTTACCAATTCGCTCAGTGTGGCGATTCCCTTCGAGGGTGCGATGATGACGACGTTGGGCACGGTGCCGAACGGTATGACGGCGGAAAAGTCGCGTGTTACGTCATAGGGTGCATCGGGATAAATGGCCGGGGTTGCGGAATGCGCCGATGCGTTGATGAGGATGGTGTAGCCATCGGGCGTCGCCTGCGCGACCGTGGCACAGCCGATAGTGCCCCCTGCTCCGCCCCGGTTTTCCACGACGATCGCCTGGCCCAGCCGCTGCGACAACGGATCGGCAACAATACGTCCGACAATGTCGATGCTGCTGCCCGCGGAAAACGGCACAACCGCGCGAATCGGCCGTGACGGCCAGTTTTCCTCCGCCGAGACGATGGCGGGCAGAGCCGGAGCCGAAAGCGCGGCAACGCTAATGCCTAGGAACTCGCGCCGTGTCGACATGGATGTTTCCCCCTCTTGCTTTGTCGCACCATCGAAGATGCCCGGCGCGAAAGCAAGCGCCGCTCGATAGCGGCATGCGAAAGCCGCAGGACCATATCCTGCGGCTTTGCATCGCATCCGCTGCGGGGAGGAGATTTCAGCGGGCGGCGGTACTCAAATTTAGAGCTGCGATCCTTGATCGCCGCCGCTGTCCTGACCGAAGCGCTGTCCGCCGTTGCCCCAGCCGCGGCCCTCTTGGCCACCTTGGCCGAAGTGCTGACGCCAGCCCTCATGATTAAAGGCATGCATGTGGTGGTTCGGGTGCAACAGCCGCGCCAGCTTCATGAAACGGCCCTTCTGATCGTCGTTGAGGCTCTGGTAGAGCGGAGCGCCGGCGTCGGCGACCTTCTTCAGCGCAGCGCTTCGCTTCGACATGTTGTCGGCACGGCGCGCCAACCGGTCGAACGGTGACGACGGCGCCTGCTGATCGGCGTTCTCGCGAGCCTGCATGTTGGCGATACGCAATTGCGCCATGTCGCGCACGGCCTGCTCGAACGGCGGCCAGTTCTTCGCCTGGTCGGGCGTCAGTTCGAGACCCGCCTTGAGCGCGGCGACACGGGCATCGGTGAACGCAGAGATATCCGCAACACTCGGACGATGACGATGTTCGAAACGCTGACCGCCGTCACCGAAGCCGCGGTGACCGCCCTGCTGCGCATAGACGTAAGAAGAGCCGGCGATCGCAAGCAACGCGGTCGCAGCTATAACTGGTTTGAGCATGTTATCCTCCTGGGCACTCAGCCATTCGCTTTCCCCAACTAGAAGCCCGCGGAGTTTCTGAAACAAGTTAAACTTTCGACAGGTGGTGTTCCTTGGATTAAAGCTCTGTAATCTTTCCAGGTGTTGCTAATAGGCGATCGGAGAAAAAACACGACAGCGCGCACGCCCGCTCAATGCAAAATTTGCTGCAGGAAAAGGCGTGCCCGCTCATGCCGCGGGTTTTCAAAGAAGCCCTTTGGCTCGTTGATCTCGACGATCTGACCGTCGTCCATGAAGATGATGCGATCGGCGACCTGACGGGCAAAACCCATTTCGTGCGACACCACCAGCATGGTGATGCCGTCGGATGCCAGTCCCACCATGGTATCGAGCACTTCCTTGACCATTTCCGGATCGAGCGCCGAAGTCGGCTCGTCGAACAGCATGATGTTTGGACTCATGCAAAGCGCGCGGGCAATGGCAACACGCTGCTGCTGGCCGCCGGAGAGCCGCGCCGGGTATTTCGACGCCTGTTCCGGGATTTTGACACGCTTGAGGTAACTCATGGCGAGTTCCTCGGCGTCCTTCTTCGGCATATGGCGTACCCATATCGGCGCCAGCGTGCAATTTTCCAGCACGGTGAGATGTGGAAACAAATTGAAATGCTGAAACACCATGCCGACATCCCGCCGCACGGCGATGATATGTTTGGGATCGTCGGTCAATTCGATGCCGTCGACCACGATTCGTCCACGCTGCCAATCTTCCAGCCGGTTGATACAGCGCAGCAGCGTCGATTTACCGCCGCCGGACGGCCCGCAAATCACAATGCGCTCGCCGCGCGCCACCGTCATATTGATGTCGCGCAACGCGTGAAACTCGCCGTACCATTTGTGCAGGCCGACGATCTCGACCGCAAACTCGGATTGCGGCGGAACGATTTGAACCTGGTCTGGCCGATTGTCCATAACGTCTTTCAGCGGCGATGCGCGCGCGCGAGCCGCGCTTCCACCGCGCGGGCATAGCGCGACATGCCGTAGCAGCAAAGAAAATAAAATATCGCGGCAAAGGCGTAGCCGGTGACACTGGTGACCGGCGTCATCCAGCGCGGATCGGACCGCGCCGCCTCGATAGTGCGCAAAAAATCGAAAATGCCAACGACGAAGACCAGGGTCGTATCCTTGAACAGGCCGATGAACGTATTGACGATATTGGGCAGTGTTACCCGCAGCGCCTGTGGCAGAATAATTAGCCCCATCATCCGCCAATACGGCAGACCCAGCGCCTGCGCCGCCTCGTATTGGCCGCGGGGGATCGCAACCAAGCCGCCGCGGACAACCTCCGCCATGTAGGCGGAGGCAAACAGTGCCACGCCGATCAGCGCGCGCATCAGCTTGTCCGGGGCGAACCGCTCCGGAACGAACAGCGGCAGCATCACGCTTGCCATGAACAGCACCGTGATCAACGGCACACCACGAACGAATTCGATGAATGTCGTGGTGAAGACTTTTACGACCGGCATTTCGGAGCGTCGGCCGAGCGCCAGCAGAATTCCGAGCGGCAGCGAGACGACCATGCCGACGGTCGCCACGACGATCGTCACCAGGATGCCGCCCCACAGCGCGGTCGTCACGGTGGCAAGTCCGAGAGCCGGCGCGCCGCTTAAAAGCAGGAACGACAGGAGCGGCAATACGACAAAGAAATAGACAGCGCCGAGATCGCGACGCGGCGCCCGCAGCCAGGTCAGCCACACCACGCCGAAGGCCAGTGCCATGAAAAACAGATCGACGCGCCAGCGCGACCCGATCGGATAGAACCCGTAGACGAAATAAGAAAACCACACCCGCACGAAGGCCCAGCAAGCACCCGGTTCGGTGTGTTGCGCCGAAGCGACGCAGGCGTCGCGGCCGTTGCCCGACCACACCGCGTCGATGATGAAAAACCGTAATAAAGGCGGCGCCACCAAGGCAATGAAGGCGACGCATAGCAGCGTCAGCGCCGTATTGCCGGCCGAAGAGAAAAGATTGGTGCGCAGCCAGCCGATTGCTCCGGCGCGCGCCAAAGGCGGCGGCAGCCGTTCAGCCGGTGTGGTCCGCAAAAACGGCTGAGCGGCCATGATTGCCACGTCAGCGCTCCACGATCATGGTCGCACGGCCGTAAAGATTCATCAGCAGCGAAGTAACAAGACTGATGCTGAGATAGACCGCCATGGTCACGGCGACCACTTCGACCGCCTGACCGGTGATGTTGAGCACGCTGCCGGTAAAGACCTGCACAAGATCCGGATAGCCGATCGCCACGGCGAGCGACGAATTTTTGATCAGATTGAGATATTGGTTGGTCAGCGGCGGTATAATAACCCGCATGGCTTGCGGCACGATCACAAGCCGCAGTGTGGTACGCGGCCGCAGACCCAGCGCTTGGGCTGCTTCGGTCTGGCCACGCGAGACGGCGAGAACGCCGGCCCGGACCACTTCGGCAATAAAAGCCGCGGTATAAAGACTCAAGGCGAGAAGCAGCGCCGCAAACTCCGGAAGAATCTCGACGCCGCCCATGATATTGAAACGGCCGACATTGGGAACGCCGAGAGAAAGCGGCCGGCCGCTGAGAATGAATACGACGACCGGCAAACCGATGATCAGGAGAAGCGCATAGCCCAAGATCCGTACGGGTTCTCCGGTTTGCTCCTGGCGCCGGCGCGCCCTGACGCGGAGAATGATCGACGCCAATATTCCGATCAGCAGCGCGACCAGTACGTAGCGAAAGCCAGGCGCGAAATCGGGCCGCGGCAGAAACAATCCGCGGTTATTCAGATAGATGCCGCCTCGGAGCGTGACGCTGTCTCGCAATTCCGGCAGCGATTTGAGAACGGCATTGTACCAGAACAGAATCTGCAGCAAGAGCGGTACGTTGCGGATCAGTTCGACATAACAGCCGGCGAGCTTGGCGAGCAGCCAATTGGACGACAGCCGGGCGATCCCGACGGCGAAGCCGATGATCGTCGCAAGCACGATGGCGAGGCTCGCGACCAGAAGCGTGTTGAGAAGGCCGACCCAGAACGCCCGGCCAAAACTCGACGTGCTCGACGAATACGAGATCAGCGTCTGGCTGATATCGAAACCGGCCGTGTTGTCCCAGAACCCGAATCCCGAGGAGATGTGGGAGGCGGCCAGATTTCGTGCCGCATTGACGATCGCGGCGTAAGCCAGAGCGCCGATAACGACAACGAGCGCGGTCTGCAGCGCAACATTGCCGAAGCGTCGGCTGTGGCGGGACGAGGATTTGACCACTTCGGCCATGACTAATCAGCCATCCTGCTAATCAGCCACAGCGCGGTTCGTGCTGCCGGCCCTGGGCGCCGCGGCAGCCGCGGGCGCCACCGTTCAGCGCACCGGCAGGCCGTATTGCAAGCCGCCTTTGGTCCACAAAGCGTTGAGACCACGTGCGATCTTCAGCGGCGAGCCCTGTCCGACATTGCGCTCGAAGCTCTCGCCGTAATTGCCGACCGCTTTGACGATGCGGTAGGCCCAATCGTTGCTCAAGCCCATAGCCTGGCCGAACTGGCCCTCGACCCCGAGCAGGCGCCGGACATCAGGCGCGTCCGATTTGAGCATGTCGTCGACGTTCTTCTGCGAGATGCCGAGTTCCTCGGCATTGAGCATGGCAAAATGCGTCCAGCGCACGATGTCTTCCCAATTGTCGTCACCCTGGCGCACCGCGGGACTGAGCGGCTCCTTGGAAATGATCTCAGGGAGAATGATATGGGCGTTGGGATCGGTCAGCCGCAGCCGCTCGCCGTATAGGCCTGACGAATCGGTGGTGTAAGAATCGCATCGGCTGGTGTCGTAAGCCTTGACCGCCTCGTCCGCGGTGGCGAACGTCACCGTCTTAAGCGTCATATTGTTGGCGCGGAAATAGTCGGCCAGATTGAGTTCGGTGGTGGTGCCCTGCTGCACACAGACCGAGGCATCGTTGAGTTCGAGCGCCGAGTTCACTTTCAGCGATTTGCGTACCATGAAGCCTTGGCCGTCATAGTAATTGACGTCGGCAAAATCGACCCCGAGCGAGGTGTCGCGCGACATGGTCCACGTCGTATTGCGCGACAACACGTCGATCTCGCCAGATTGCAGCGCGGTAAAGCGATCGGCCGCGGTCAGCGGCACGAATTTGACCTTGGTCGGATCATTGAAGATTGCCGCCGCGATGGCGCGGCAGAAATCGACGTCGAAACCGGTCCAATTGCCCTGTGGATCAGGTATGCCGAAGCCCGCCAGCGTGCCATTCGCGCCGCAAACCAGCTGGCCGCGGTCCTGCACCGCCTTAAGTGTTTGGCAAAATGCCGCCTGCGAACCGAACGCCAGCAGCATTGCAATCGCCACCGTCGTAGCAAAACGTTTCATGACCAAGCCTTTCAAAAGGATTTGCGCGCCAAAGCCCCAGCCACGAGGCACGCTAGAGGCTTATTACAGTGGCCGGCATCTGAGAACGATCCCGCTTTCAGGTCAAGGGCTTGACGAGAGCGGGCCATACCGGGGTAATGCATTCATGACGCGGCTATGAGACACCGGCATGAACGACAAGGGTAAAGATCCGAGCGGCCAGCCGCTCGCGGCGCACCGCCACCAGGCTGGTCACCGCCGGCCGCGACCCCGCATCCTATCACGGCTTCGTCAATCCGCCGGTTTATCACGCCTCGACCGTGCTCTATCCGAACGCCGAGGACTTTCTCGCCCACCGCTCCCGCTACCAATATGGCCGGCGCGGCACTCCGACCACCGAGGCGCTGGAAAGTGCCTTGCAGGAACTCGAAGGCCCGCAATGCACAGGCGTCTCGCTTGTCCCCTCCGGCCTGGCGGCAATTTCGACAGCCCTCCTCGCCGTCGTGCGGACCGGCGACCATGTGCTGGTGACGGACAGCGCCTATGGACCGACTCGCAATTTCTGTGAGCAGGTTCTGACCCGGCTGGGCGTAACGACAACCTATTACGACCCGACGATCAGCGGCGCCGATATCGCCCCTCTGTTCCGGCCAAACACCCGGCTGGTCTATCTGGAATCACCAGGCTCGCTCACCTTCGAAATGCAGGATGTCGCGGGGATCGCCAAAACTGCCCATGCCAAAGGCGCGCTGGTATTGATGGACAATACCTGGGCGACCCCGCTCTATTACCGGCCGCTTGACCACGGCGTCGACCTCGCGATCCAGGCCGGCACTAAATATATCGGCGGCCATTCCGACGTCATGCTCGGCACGATTTCCGCCAATGCGGCAACGCTCACCGACCTCAAGCAGACCGTAAGGCTGACGGGACTGCATGAAGCGCCGGACGACACCTATCTCGGGCTGCGTGGCCTGCGCACCCTCGGCGTGCGCCTCGACCGCCATTACGAGTCGGGCATCGCGGTGGCGCGCTGGCTCGAACAGCGCCCTGAAGTGTTGCGCATGCTGCATCCGGCGCTGCCGAGCCATCCCGGTCACGCGATCTGGAAACGCGACTTCACCGGCGCCTCGGGACTGTTCAGCATGGTGCTCAAACCGGTGCCGCGGGCGGCTTATTTTGCTTTCCTCGACACCCTCGAACTGTTCGGCATCGGTGCCTCCTGGGGCGGTTATGAAAGCCTCGCCATCCCGTTTGAGTGCGCACCGCTCCGGTCCGCGACCAAATGGGAGCCCGGCGGACCGACGGTGCGATTCCATATCGGGCTTGAGGCAGTCGAGGATCTTATCGCCGACCTTGAACGCGGCTTTGCGGCGCTCGCCGCGGCGGTGTGAACAAAATCATGCTGCAGCTATCGCCGCTTTCCGATCCCGCATGACGAAATAAAGATTTCGCAGATAGACAAAGACGCCGAACGCCTGGCCGGCGATGAAGACGGCGTCTTTGCGGTAGAGCGCGTAGACCAGAAGCAGCAGCCCGCCGAAGATCGAGAACACCCAAAACGCCATCGGAATGACACTGTGCCCGGCGCGCTCGCTGGCGATCCATTGCACCACAAACCGCGCCGTGAACAACAGCTGCGCCACGATACCCAAAGCCACCCACCAATCGAGCCGCGTGACGAACACGTCGATCAGATAGGCGTTGAGCGCGTGCATCATATCAACGAGCAAGGGTTATCTCCTCGATTTGCGGAACGCGCTTCTTGCGCCGAATGAGCCACCAGACGCCGGCAAGGTCGAGAATCCCGACCCACAGCCGGTCGAAGAAGCCGTAATTCGAAGCGCCGTGGCCGCGCGGCCGGTCGACGACGTCGACATAGCCGATATCGAAGCCTTCGCGGCGAACCAGCGCCGGCAGAAAGCGATGTAATCCGTCGAAATAAGGCAAGGACAAGAACACATCGCGACGGAATGCCTTCAGGCCGCAGCCGGTATCGCGGGTGCCGTCTTTAAGGACGGTACCGCGCACCGCATTGGCAATGCGCGATTGCAGCTTCTTAAAGCCGGTATCCTTGCGGCCGACACGCTGGCCGGCAATCAATCCGACGCGCGGCGCACCGGCTTCGAGGGCTGCGATCAGGGCCGGGATGAACGCCGGATTGTTCTGGCCGTCACCGTCGATGGTGGCGACGATCGGCGCATGCGCCCTGGCTACACCGGTGCGGACCGACGCCGATTGACCGCAGGATTTTTCATGGTGGATTTGGCGCAGCCATGGCCGCGTGGCCATCAGGCCCCGCAATTCGGCGTCCGTGCCGTCGCTCGAGCCGTCATTGACGTAGACGATCTCGAAGTTGCGGCCGGCCAGCGCGGCAGCAATTTCGGCGACCAGCGGCGTGACATTGCCGGCTTCGTTGCGCACCGGCACCACCACGGATATCGCCGGAGCGATTTGGTTCTCAGACCCCATGATGCACGCTTCTAAAGCCCATCCGGCTTCGGTTCAATCGGATCGAAAAACACGTGATTTCAGTGGGGCGTACGCAGAATTCTCAAAGCGTCACGCGAGGCGGCTGCGATCCGCCGCAGCGACGGCCCTGGATAAGGCCGCAGATCGCGGGGGCAGAACAGCACCCGACGTCCGGCAAACCAGCGCCTGAGGAGGTAGGCGCCGGCGGCCCCCACCACCCCTCCGGCAAGGACATCGCTCGGGTGATGCGCCTGCACGATGACGCGGCTTAGCATGATGACGAGCGCGTAGAGCCACATCGCCCACTGCGTGCGCGGCCAAATTGCGCCGATGGCGACCGCCGCCGCCGCCGCGGTGGTGGCATGGCCGGAGGGCATGCTGGCGTATTCCGGCCGCCATATGAACGGCATGTAGTGGAAAGGATCGTCGTGACCGCCGACCGTAGGCCGTGCCCGCCCAATCATGCGTTTGACGATCGTATCGAACAGGCCGGGCAGTCCGATCGCGAGGAACACGAAACCGGAACGTGCCGCGAGCGCGATGAGTACGTCGCGCGATATTCGCGGCAGCGATGGTGAGATCACGGCCGCGAGGCAGAGGAGCACCAAGCCGAACGGGATGAGAAACCAGCCGGACAGGCCGAAATTGGTGATGCTCTCGAAGAGGCTCTTGATCCATTGCGGCAGATGGTTGGCCCAATCGCTCGCCGCGGCATCGAGCAGGAACATCGACGCAAAGACGAGATAAAGCGCGGCGAGAGCGGCGGCCGGCCGCCGGCATGTGCGGCCGCAGCATTTTCACAGGTGGCGGGGCCGCGATGAAGACGAGCCAGCGTTCCAGATTCGATCGCGCATTTTGCGCCAACATGGTCACGACGGCGCGCAGGCCGGGCGTTGAACCAATCACACCTGCTGACCTGAAATCATCGGACGCCTTCGGCGCATTCACGGCGCGCCTGCCGACTGAAAGACCGCGATCGCGATCGGGCGGCCGATGCTGATGTTATAGCCGTCAATCCGCGGACCGCGGTCGTAACGCAGCCCGATCGCCTCCGCACGCAATGCGAAGGCCCGTTCCAGCCGCGCATCGACAAACGCAAAGTGGCAGCGGCCTTCAGCCAGGAAATCGGCAGCCCCGGCGGCGTCGGTGAAATGCGTCTTGGTGCCGGCAAGAAACACCAAGCTCGGCTCTTCGTAGCCGACGCTCGCGGCGACCGGATCGGCGCAATTGGACTCGTGCAGAACGTCGGCCAGGGCGACGCTGGGGAATGCCGGCTCCAACGACGGTATAACCACGGCAAAAGTGCCAATCGACACCAGCACGGCCGCCGCCGCTGCCCGCAAGAAGGCCCGCTCGGCGCCATCCTCATCGTAAAGCCGCCAGGCGAACAGGCCGCAGACGATCGAGGCGGCAAAGAACGGCCACGCCAGGAACGCCAGATCGCGATTGAAGATGATGGCGCCGGTGACCGCCGCAAAACTGATAATGATCGGCCCGAGGAACCACCACATCACGCCGCGAACCAGCCACGGCCGGCGCGACAGCACCTTGGACTCGACAGCGCCGGCAATCAGGATCGCAATTGCCGGATAGAGCGGCAGCACGTAATGCGGCAGCTTGGTCACGACCAGTTCAAAGATAATCCATGACGGCACCAGCCATGACAGCAAAAACCGCGCTGCGGGCTCCCGCCGCACCGCCCAGATCGCGGGCGTTGCCAATCCCGCGAGCATCGAGGCCGGGAAGAAGGTCGCGAAAAACAAAACAAGGTAGAGCCCGGGCGGCGCACCGTGAGTTTCTTGGCCGCCTGCGACCTTGCCCAGCATATCGTGGCCGACCGCGGTAAACAGGAACTGCCCGCCGACGCGGGCGTAGATCGCGATGAACCAGGGCAAGACCAGCAGCAGCAGCCAGCCGATGCCCGGCAGCGGCCGCAACGTCAGCAGCCAGCGCCCCGAGCGATCCAGGATCGAGACCGTAACGGCGGCGAGACCGACGACCATCAGGTTAAGCGGTCCCTTGACCAGGATGCCGACGGCAAGCGCGGTCCAGAATATCGCCAGTTGAACCAAGGTCGGCGGCGCACTGCCGCGGCGCGACGCCAGATACGCCCGCGCCAAGACCGCCATCGCCGTAACGATGGTGAAAAGCAGCATCGCATCGGTCTTGGCGAGACGTGCTTCGGCGCCGAGCATGGTCGAGGCCATCATCATCAGCGCGGCTAGAATCGCCCCGCGCCGGCTCACGAAGGCAAGCGCACACCAAAAGGTGGCAAACACCGCGCCGACCGCGCCGGCCAGCGACGGAATGCGGTAGAGCCAGATCGTCGTGTGCGCATTCGGGATGCCGAGCGCCGTTGCCGCATTGACCACGACCGCTTGCATCCAATAGATGCCGACCGGTTTACGGTAGCGCACGTCGTCCTGATAGCGGATGTCGACGTAGTCGCCGGTCTCGATCATCTGCTTGGTGGCTTGGGCGAAATAAGCCTCGTCGCGATCGACCGGTGGTATCTGGAAGATGCCGGGCACGAAGGCGAGCAACGAAAGCAGCGCCAGTACGACGGCGGCCCGCCGGTTCGAGCTCGCGGCGTAGTCGAATAGCGCGGAGAAGCCCTTGGCGGGCCATAAGGACTGCGACGGCCAACTGCCGGTCGTACTCATGCCGTTATCAGCGCCCCGCTCACCAAACCCGCTTCGCGACGCCGCCCCTCACCCTTCGATGACTTTCCAGTTCTTGTAATAAATGAATTTGAAACTCTGCGTCAGCAAACGGATGCCGGCAATGACGCCGCGCATGAGACCCAAAAACGGCGTCGGCCGAACCATGTCGATGAACAGGCAATAACGCGGCTGGTCGGTTTCATTGAAGGATTGATGCAGCAGCGTATCGTCGAAGATGAAGAGCTTGTCCTTGCGCCAATAACTGGTCTTGTCACCGACCACGATGTAGGCGGAGTCATCGGTCATATCGTTGACATTGTACAACACGCGCAATGACGCACGCATAAAGCCGAAATGCTTCGAGGTCGAAACCTTCTTATTGAAGACCGAGACGCCGATCGTTTCGATATATTTCCACGGACGGCGGAAGCCCGGCACGTTGAGGAATGTCTCTTTATCGACCCCATACCAGCGGAAGAACACCATGGTGCGCGAATGCTTGTTGGCCGCTTCCTCGAGCTGCGCGACGATGTTCGCGTCTTTGCTGGCTTGAATGAGCTGCCTGATTTCGTCCTGGTGCCCGGCCGGCAGGTCCTCAAGGCGATAGACGCCTTTATTGATATAGGGCAGCGACAGCAAATCCAGCAGCGTGTTGAACGGCGATAGAAGCCAGGTTGGGAAGCCGTTGCCGATAAAATAGCGGCGCAGCGTCTCCAGATTCAGCCCGGAATTGCGGCTGACGTCGTAGCCGCCGCAGACTGCGTAAAACAGCGCGATCTTAGGAAAGAAATAGGCGAACGGCGCCAGCACGCAGAGCGGGAACAGCACCCGCCGCAGCGAATATTTCCAAATCCGCACCGCCAGGGCCCTGCCCGTCAGCGTCTCGTTGACCGTGGTGGTACTCACAGCGTTTTTCCCGGTTGTCGCATTGCTTCCGCGCTCGACCATCCCCAGCAGGGGATGCGGCACCGCGAGGCCCTTTCCACTCGAGTGGAACCGAGGCCCCTGCCTGACCGCCAATTTGGTAGACTTTTTCACGAGTTCATGGGAAGCCTAGACTTGAAACCCGATCTCGCTCTCAAGTCATTGAGCTGCAATTGGTTTCAACGCCGACACCCTGCTGCCACTATCCCCGACCCGAACCACCACGCTATCGACCGCACCAGCGGCATCCATCACCGTGACCCGGGAGAACCCCGGCCCATCCGGATTGAAAAACAAGCTGCCCCGCGCGGCATTCGCGGCCGGGATACCATTGACCAAAACAGTGAGCGGCGGCACCGCGCCCGCAACCCGCAGCGCCACCGGGTCAGGCTTGCCCTCCGTGGCGGTGAGATCGAGTTGTGCACCGTTCGGCGGAAAAACGATCCGCAATGGTGGCCGGACGGTTTCGCCCGCCAGCCGTCCTGGCTGAAAGCGCCGAAGCGGCGGCGGCAGCTTGGCGTTCGCGCTAACCAGCACGCCGGCGGGCGGATGCGTTAATGCGACCGGCATACCGAGCCGCGCGAAGGCATCGAACAGAATCGGCGCCGCGGCCTCGCGACCGATAAGCCCCGGCACCGGGGCGCCGTCGGGCCGGCCGACCCAGACGCCGATCGTGTGCTTGCCATCGAAGCCAATCGACCAGGCATCGCGGTAGCCGTAACTGGTGCCGGTCTTGAACGCGATCCGGCCGGGCACGCCGTTCTCCGGTGGCGGCGAGCCGAGCAGCACCGTGCTCACATACCAAGCCGCGACCGGCTCCATGAGGCGCCGCGCTTGCGGTGCCGGCGCGCCCAGGCGCTCGTCGAGCGACAGCACCGAACCCTGACGCGCGATGCCGGCATAGAGGGCAACCAGGTTGGACAGTGTCGTACCCGCCCCGCCAAGGCCGATGGCGAGGCCGGGCGCTTCGCCGTCAGGCAAAGTGAGCGGTGCGCCGGCCTGGGCCAGCCGCGCAGCCAGCCGGCTCGCGCCGACACGGTCCAATACCGCAATTGCCGGTACGTTGAGCGAGAACTGCAACGCCTGGCGCACCGAGACGGTGCCTTTGAAACTAAAATCGAAGTCTTTTGGCGCGTAGCTTCCGTAGCTTATGGGCCGATCCTCGATCAGTGTCTCGGGATGGATGAAGCCGTCCTCGAAGCCCAGCCCGTAGATAAAAGGTTTTAGCGTCGAGCCCGGCGACCGCAGCGCCTGGGTCATGTCGACCTGCCCGGCGTGCCGCATATCGAAGAATGCGGGCGAACCGACATGCGCCAGAACCTCGCCGCTGGCATTGTCGACGGCGAGAATGGCGAGCGAAATCTCGGGGCCAAGCGTCGTTGCCAGCGTACGCAGTCGGTCGCGCGCGAATTGCTCCAGATTGCTTTGAAGATCCGCATCGATGGTCAGCCGAAGCACCCGCTCGGCCGGCGATTGCGCAACGGCTTCACCGGCGGCATGCGGCGCCAGGATCGGCATGGCACGGCGGCCCGACGGGACCGGCGCCGATTTGGCCAAGGCGATTTCATCGGACGGCACCATGCCGGTTGCGGCAAAGCGGTCGAGTACCCGGTCCCGCGCGGCGCGCGCCGCCTCCGGTGAGCGGTCCGGCCGGCGATATTCAGGGGATTGCGGCAACGCGACCAGGAGCGCGATCTCGGCCAGGGAAAGATGGCGTGGTTCTTTGCCGAAATAGACCAAAGACGCGGCGCGGATGCCTTCGATGTTGCCGCCATAGGGCGCGAGGCTGAGATAGAGTCCAAGCACCTGGTCTTTGCTCAGCGCATGTTCGATCTCGACCGCGCGCACGATCTGGCGGGTTTTCGCCGAAAGCGTCCGGGCGCTGCGCGGCTCCAACAGCCGCGCCACCTGCATGGTCAGGGTCGAGCCGCCGGAGCGGATATGACCGCCGTCGGCGAATTGCACCGCAGCGCGGCCGAGCGCCAATACATCGACGCCGTGATGCGCCCGGAAGCGCTTGTCCTCGTAGGCGAACAGCACGTCGAAAAAACGCGGGTCGACGTCGGCGACCGTCGCCGGCAACCGCCACCGGCCGTCGCTGGTGGCGTAAGCACGCAGCAGCCTGCCGTTCCGGTCGAGCACCTCTTTCGAGAATTCGAGGTCCTTGCCGAGCGGCGCGGGGCCGAGTTTTGCGTATCCCCAAGACGCCGCTGTCAGCAGCGCAACGCCGGCAAGCGTCGCGCCGAGGACCAAAAGGCGAATACTGCTCCGGGTCATTTTCCGCCCGTCACCTCGACATTGTCACTGCCGGTGCGGCCGAAGCGGTCCGGGCGGTACATGTCCTCGACGCGGGCCTGAGGCCGCACATATTTGCCCGGCGCCACCGCGCGGGCGACATAGGCCACGCTGAACACCGGGGTGTCATCGCTCTTCCGCTCGAACGCTGCCGTAAAACGGTCATCGCGAAATTCGGTCGAGACCGGATCGGCTGCATCGGTGAACCACGGCAGCGTGCCGGTGTCGCCGGACGAAACCAGGTGCGGGTTATCGATCTCGAAGCCGGCCGGCAGATAATCGGCAACAATGACGCGGCCGAATTGCGGCTGCGCTTCGGTGACTTTCAAAACAATAACCACCCGCGTGTTCTGCTTGACCTGCGCGGTGTCGATCGGATCGCCGTCGAGCGTATAAGCCTGCCGCTCGATCTTGAAGCCTTTCTCCGCAGCCGGCTCCGGCGTCACCGGCGCGCCGGAAACCGTGACCACCGCTTTCATCGGATCGTCGCCGGTATTGGTCACCCGCAGCGGCGTCTTGAGATCGTCCGCGCTGATGGTGCGGTTAAGCGCTTGCTTGACGGCCGTGCCGTTGACGTCGAGCGACACGCTGCCCGCGGTCTTGGCCATGGCGCTGGCCGCAAGCAGAAGCCAGGCATCCTCTTGCGTCGAGGTCAGTTGCAAGGATGCGCGGGCCGCGTCGACCCGCTGCACCGCGGACTGCAGCGTCGCGCTACTGGCGCCGCCCTCGGACGCCAGCGTAACCAGCGCCGCGGCATCGCGCAGCGTCGAGCCGAAATCCTCGCGGCTGGTAAGATCCAGAACCGGCTGCGGTGCGATGGCCGCAAGCGCTGCTGCGTAAACGCGCTCGGCGCGGGTTCGATCGCCGACCATGGCAAGTGCGGCCGCGAGCTGCGCCTTGGCGATCGGCGTTTTCAGCGCATCAAGCTTGGCGTCGGCAAGATAGCGCAGATCGCCGATCGGCGCCGCGCCGTTCCGCGCCAGCACATAGAGCGCATAAGCGAGATCGGCGCCGTTGTTTTTGTCCGGATCGCTGAGATCGGCTGCGGAATTACGCAAACGGTCGAGCGCGAGCCTGAAAGCCGCCTCGGGCACCGCGAATTTGCGCTCGCGGGCACGGGTGAGAAAGTCGGTGACATAGGAGTCGAGCCAGACATCGTCGCCGCCAGCGCTCCACAGGCCGAACGAGCCATTGCCGCCCTGCCGCGTCAACAGCGAGTCGATGGCGTCGCGGACCCGCTGGTCGGTGTCGGCGCCGGCCAGCTGTCCTGCGTTACCCAGGTCGCTGACGTAAAGCAGCGGCAAGGCGCGGCTGGTGATCTGCTCCGAGCAACGGTACGGATACCGGTCGAGCGCGGCCAGAAGGGCCGCCGCGTCGAGCGCCGCCGACGAGCCGACCGAAATCGATACCGCGCCGGTGCCGGGCACGAGATCGGCAAACATGTCGCTGGACAGCGTCAGGCTCTCGCCCTTGGCAAGCGGTTTTATGGTTCGCCGCGCCAGGATTTGCGCCGGCGGCCGCACCGTCATCGTATACGCGCGCTCCAGCGCAAACCCGGCCGGTCCGCTGACATTAATTTTGATCGTGCCGCTGGTGGCGGCATTGGCGGTGATCGGCACGTTCATCGAACCGCGTTGCTTGGCGCGCAGCGTCAAGACCTGCGTCGCGCCGGCGCCGGCGATCACGGCGTCGGAGGTGGATAAAGCGACCGTGTAATCGCCCGGCTGACCTTCGACATTATCGAGGTCGAGATGGACGGTGGAACGGTCGCCGGGCAGCAGAAAGCGCGGCAGTGTCGCCGACAGCACCACCGGATCGCGCACGGTGACGTCGGTCGTGGCATGGCCGACCTTATCCTTGCTCCAGGCCACCGCCATCACACGCAATGAACCTTCGAAGGCCGGCACGTCGAATGCGATGTCGGCGGTGCCGTCCTTGCCGACAGTGACAAGTCCGGAATAGAGCGCGACCGGCGGTCCGGTCGGCGGACTGCCCTGGAGTTGCGCGCCCTCGTCGCCGCCGCTGCGGAGCTCGCCGCGGGTGCCCTGCATGCCGTCGATCAGATCGCCGTAAAGATCGCGGATCTCGGCTGAAAGCGCGCGCTGGCCGAGATAGTAGTCGTCCGGCGAAGGCGGCTTGTAATTGGTCAGATTGAGAATGCCGACGTCGACCGCCGCCACCACGATCCGCGCCTCTTCGCCGGCCGCAAGCCCATCGATCTTTACGGGAATATGCAGGCTCGTGTTCGGCCGCAATAACGGTGGCGTATTCAGCGACACGGCGAGCGTTTTCGCCGTGCGGTCGATCGAAAACCATTGCACGCCGATGGCCCGGCCCGGCATGCGCTGCGCCGGCGCGTCGAGCGGCCGGCGCAAGGTCGCGACCAAATAGGCGCCCGAGCCCCAATCCCCGCTGACCGGCACCTTCAGTTGCGCGACACCTTCCTTGACGTCCGCGGTTTGGCTCGCCAGCAGATGGTCGCCGATGACGTTAAGCGTGATGCGGCCGGCGGTGCGCGCGGTGACCGCGACCGTCATGCTGTCGCCCGGACGGTATTCCGGTTTGTCGAGCGCGACCTGCAGCATATCCGGCGTATCGGCATTGGCATCGACGTACCAGCCGGAGTTAAACTCGACCGAAGTTTCAGGCCCGTTGGGGTCGGAGGTAGCGATATCGAGCCGGTAGCGGCCGAAATTCACCGGCAGCGAAACACGCCCGGGTTTATCGGGTGCGGTATCGATTGTGCCGTCGGCGATGCGGCTGGTGGTCTTGACCGGCTCGAAATTCCAGGCGCCGTCGCGCTTGTAATACTGATAATGCGTATCGATCCGCAGCAACTGGTAATGCAGCCCGCTCTGCGTGAGCGCCTTGCCGTCCGGCGCAGCGACGACGACATCGAAACTGGCGCTGGCGCCGTCGGCCAGCGACTGGCCGGAGAACAACGGCTTGATGCCGATCATGTTGCCGCCAGGTGCGATCGGCAAAGTGAGTTTACGTTCCACCGCGCGGCCGCCGGGCTCGGCCATCCGCACCGCGATCTGCGCCTGCAGCGGATGCGTACTCGACGGCGCCTTGTCGAGGCTGACGGCGAACTTCGCGTTGCCGGCGTCGTCGGTTGACGGCAGATCGTCGAGCGTTTGCTGCGCAGCATCGGTCTCTTCGTCGGCAAGCCCGAACTGATAACCGGCAAAGCCCGCACGCTCCGGCGCCGTTGCGATCGTCATTTCGCCTTCGAGATCGAGATTCGCCGCCGGCGCGCCATAGAGGAAGCGGCCCGCAACCGTGACCTGGGCCGGTGCGGCGTGCGAAATCTGCGTCGACGTTGAGTTGAGATCGAATTCGATCCGGTCGGGCACGTAGTCCTCAACAAGAAACGTGGTCTCGCCGACTGCCGGACGCTTCGGATCGGTGAAGGCGCGGACGTGCCAGGTGCCGGTCGGCGCCGACGCATTGATCGGCATCGACAGCGTGTGGCCGCCAAGGCCTTCATCGGCCACTTGCGTGCGCTTGAACTCGACGCCGTCGGGCCGTTCGACCACCAAGGTCAGCGGTGCGTTCAGGGCCGCAGCGCCTTGTGGATCGCGCAGCAGCGCGGTGAGATGCACCGTTTCGCCGGAACGATAAACGCCGCGTTCGGCATAGACGAAAGCGTCGAGGCCCTTCGGCGCCGGGCGGCCGCCGACGCCCCGATCGGTCAGATCGAAGGCCGGGCTGCGCAAGTTGAGAAAGGCGTAATCGCCTTGCGGGTCGACCGCAGCGAGTAATGCAGGCGCCGCGCCGCCCTCCCCGCTGGCAAGTCCGGTCTCGAACAGCGCTTGGCCCGCGGCATCGGTCCGGCGCGTCGCCAATACTTCGTTGCCGCGCGATACCAGGCGCAGCTCGATATTGTTCTTGGCGTCGGTCGTCGCCAGCGAATTGACGAAAACATGGATACCGTCATTGCCAGTGAACGCGGTCAGGCCGAGGTCGGAGACGATGAACCACTGCGTTGCGAGCGACTCGTAATTATTGTCGAGGTTCTTCATCTCCTGCGGCTGCGCCACCATGACATAGACGCCGGGCTTGAGATCGCCGACCGCCTGGTCGACCGGAAACGCGGTCGTGACTTCAGCGTTGAGCGCGCCGGCGCCGACCGCAAGATCGCCCTTCCATACCACGCTGCCGCGCGAATCCTTAAGCTGGTCGAGATCGGAACGGCTGAGGCTGGTCTGGAAATCGGCGCTGGCATAGCCGACGCCTTCGATCGTATCGATCAGGTTGCGATCGCTGATGCGATAGACTTCGACGGCGACCGATCGGGTATTGACGCTGATCACCGGGATGCCGCGCTGGCCGGTGCGCGGCAGCACATAGGCCGAGGTCGAAAACCGCACGAACGGTTTACGGTCGCGCACATAGATGGCGTAATCGCCTGATTTCGACAGCGTCTCATGCACCACCGACGGCAGTCCGGCGCGCAGCGTCATGCTGTAATGCTCGCCATGCGTCAGCCCTTCGACGCAAAGCTGTTTCTCGGCGACCGACAGCGCCGGCTTGTCGATGCCGGCGACTGCGACGAAAGGCGCGAAGTCGGTGCGCGCGGGAATATCCTCCGAGAATTGAAAACAGGCCCGCGGCGACGCGGTGTCGGCATCGATGGTGTAATCGAGCACGCGGAAGCCGTATTGATCGCGCATCCGCTCATATTGGCCGCGCACATCGGCGACTTCGCGCAATTCGAGCGACAGCCGTAAGGCGTCGAGCGCCGGCCGCCACAGCTGGCGCTGGCTTAACACGGTGCCGAGGAAGGCGAGATCCGACGCCTCCTGGTTATGATCGCCGGCGCGCTGATAGGCGATGTAAGCGGCGCTTGAAGCGCGCTCCAGCAGCATGGTCTTTTCGTTATCGTTGGCGGGACGGATTTGCTGGATGGTGCGCGCCAGCCGCAGCCAAGTTGCCGCATCATTGGGCTGTGCCGCTACGATCTGGCCGAGAACCGCCATGCCGGTCCGGAAATCGTTTTTGGCAAAGGCGGCGCTGGCGTCGCGCTGCAGCTGATCGACCGGCTTGCTGGTGCCCGCGGCGTCGGACTTGATCTGAGCCTCGAGCTCGATCGCGCTATTGGCGAGGTCGTCATTGGTAAAGGGCTTATCGGCGGCAAACGCCGTAAACGTCAGACATGCGAACGCCGCCGCAGCCACCAGGCCGGCGCGAAAAATCCGAAACATCGAAAATCCCTCCCAGCAGGCTTAATCCAACCCGCTATCAAGTTTGAGGCAAAGATCGTGTCGAGTTCGTGACCGATTGGCGCGGCCAAGCAAACAATTCTCAAACCCTGGCATAGCGCGACCGACTGCGGCATTCGCCTTAGTCGCAGCCGCACCGCGACACGTTCAAGGCAATTTGCCGGGGATCGCTTCGGGGGTCCGGTGCCGCAATCATGGACAGCGCCGGTGCGGCGGGAAGCCAAGGGCTGCCGACGCCCGGCGGCTTATAACGAAATAAGTGTAACTCACTTTGAGTTCATTAACCGCGCCGAGCCAACCTCAAATCGATCAGGCGCTGGCGGCAACCGGAACGTCGAAGCGGTTGGACCGTTAGCTCAGTAGTGGTTTTCAAAAATCAATTGAGAGTGCATCAAATGCAATCTTATTTCTTTGATGTCATCGGCGTCGACAGCGTCCAGCTTGATTTTCACGGTCAGAGCATGGGCCACGCCAATGACGCGCTTCGGCGCGCGGAGATCATCGCGCTCGATTTCGAATCCCGCGATTTGGAATGGAGCCAAACGCAGATCGAAGTAAGGACCGACGATGGCGATCGTCTTTATTCCGTGAACGTGCGCCATCCCGACCAGATCGTCTGGTAGGGATTTGCAGCGGTCCCCCAGTCTTCTGATGTAGCTGTCTGAGATTGGGGGATGACTGTCGCGGGGCGAGAGCCGATGGCGCCCTTGCACCCCGCCAGGGAAATCACCGTCGACCGCCCCTCCGCCAAGCGCGTATTGCGCCGGCCTCCATGCAGCGCATCCCGCCGGATATAAGGAGGAACACCTAGTGGAATTTACCGCGCAGTTTCTCTGTCTGACCGTGGTCCTGCTCGTCGCTTGGCTGGGTCCGCGAAGTCTCGCCGTCGCGCTGTTCGCGGCCACCTTCGTAATTTCCATCGCACTCTATCTTCATCACGCGACTGATAGGCTGCCACTGTCGTTTTAGGCTTCGCTGTCCCTGGAGGTCTCTATGACCCGATCCGTGGCTGTGACTTTCAACGCGGTAAGCCTCTATGCCATAGCGCTCGTTCTGGCGGCTGCGTTTGCGGCACAACTTCTCCTCGGTGAGCTCCCTTGCCCGCTATGCCTGCTCCAGCGCATCCAGTTTGCAATGCTGGCGATAGGTCCGCTGCTCAACATCCGCTTTGGGCCACGGCCCAGTCATTACGCTGTGTCGCTATTGTCCGCTGTCGCCGGCGCCGGCTTCGCCATGCGGCAAATACTGCTGCACATCATGCCAGGAGATCCGGGCTACGGCACGGCACTGCTTGGTTATCATTATTATAGCTGGGCATTTATCGGGTTTGCCACTGCGATCGTTCTCAGCGCCATCATGCTGCTGTTCGATGGTCAGTTTACCGGTCCCGATTCTGGCAGACCGGCCGCCATCGGTTGGTTCGACCGTACCGCGGTATGGCTCGTGATTGCTCTTGTCGCGCTAAACTTCGTTTCAGCACTGTTAGAATGCGGCTTCGACGCCTGCCCCGATAATCCGGCGACCTATCGCTTGCTCATGCTGAAATGATATCTCGGTAGCGGATATCCAGAACGCGGCGCCCTTCATCGCGAAGATCGGCCGCAGGAACCTACCCGCCGCTCATTGACTTTGCTCCATAGACCCAGTGGCGCTGCCGGAGCTACGCACGCTGCTGAGGCCAGCAAAGGGAGCGGATTATGCCGGATGATTTCACGAACCGAGGCGCGGCCGATCGCAGCAAGATCTCGATGCATGAGGAGCACGAAGTCAAATATTGGACCAAGCACCTCGGCGTCAGCCGTGACGAGTTGCGCAAAACCGTCGATAAAGTCGGCAGTTCCGCCGCTGCGGTTAGGAAAGAACTGGGAAAGTCCTAGTCCACGGCCGAGAGAGTTGAGTCTATTCCTTGGGATCGAGACGCCGTTACTTGGGGCGTTTTCTCCCGGCAGGGCGCCCTCTCCACATCTGAGATGATCGGCGCCCGCCAGGAAGCCGAAGCGTCCGTAATTGGCCTTCGCAAAGCCGATCCCCAGCCCACGTCCCTGTAACCAGTGACTTTTCGGGCCTCCGGAATTACAAACCGCGTTGACGACCCCATAGCTCAGCCGGATAGAGCAGCGGATTTCTAATCCGCAGGTCGCAGGTTCGAATCCTGCTGGGGTCGCCAACTATCAGCAGTTTATGCTTTCGACGGCCCGTTCGACGGCTCCACGCCCCGCGCCATGAGCGCCTTCCTCACCGAGTTCGGCGGAGGGCTTCGACCGGCCCGGCACCGTCGAGGATCAGATCGGCCGTCGCCGCCAACCGCTCCCGCAAGGCCAGATACGTCGTCCGGAGCATCGGATAGCCCTGCATATAGCGGGTCTGCCAGGCGACAAATTCGGCCGCCGCATTCGGCGCCTGGTCCCGTTGCAGTCCCTCGAGAAAAACCCGGCTGGCGCGGGCCAGCGCGATATCGAGCGGCGTGTCGATCCAGATCAGGAAATCGATGAACGCGCCGGTGGCGCGATGGGCGCGCCCGAACGCCGTTTCGAACAGCACCAGCGGCCGGCCTGGATCGCCCGGCCGGGTTTGCGTCCGCCGCGTCAACTCGCCGACCAGTTCGGCGAGCACGAACTCGTTCGGATCGCCGTTGCGTGAATACCAGTCGTTGATCTGGTCATCCGTCATGCCGGGGTGATGACGGTCGTAATAGACTGTTTCGGCGGGACCATAATCGCGCTGCAGCCGGCGCATCAGCGTGGTCTTCCCGGAGCCCGGCACACCCGACAACCCTATGACGAAAGCCCGCTCAGCCACCGCGAAACGTCCCGTTCAGGCACCGAACCCGCCATCCACATGGTGCTTTTGTGTGTATGATTGCGTCTGCCGGACCGTGCACGATTGAGACTGTGATATAGCCAAGTCAATCAGGAGAAGCGGCCGTGATAAGAATTCTCTGCGCTCTCGCATTTTTCGCCTTTGTGGTGCCGGCAAGCGCCGCACCGCTGATACTTGCATCGAGCTACGATGCCAGCGGGACCAATCCCGATGGCTCAAAATACGCCGGCAAAGTCAGCGTCAAAGTCATTTCGGATTTAACCTTCGTCATCAAATGGACGATCGCCGGTTCGACCTATGAAGGATTCGGCATGCGCCTCAATGACTCGCTGGCCGCAACCTACACGATTGACGGCGAGCCCGGCCTGGTCATCTATAAAGTTGAGGGCAATGGCCTGGACGGACTTTGGTCCATACGCGGCCACGACGGGAGCGGCACCGAGCATCTGACACCACTCGACTGACCGCCGACAATCGGTGCGCCGCCGCGTAAGCTTACTGACGCAAGTAAATGCTAATCGTGACCTAGCCATAAAGAAGGGGGTTCGAATGAAAGCTTTAGCCTTGTTACTGACGGCCGGAATGATCGCATGGTGCAGCCCGGCATCGGCGGAAGACATCGATCTTTCGACCTGGACCTGCAAGAAATTCCAGACCGCCGACAAGGAAACGATCGGGATCATCCTGACCTGGCTCGACGGATACTACAAGGACCAGGACGATCCACCGATCATCGAGACCGATACGTTCGTGGATAACGCCAAGAAGCTTGGCGAATACTGCTCGGGCCATCCCGACATCGGTCTGATCACCGCCGCCGACAAGCTGTTTTCCGGCGACTAAGCAGGCCGCGACGGTATTGCGCGAAAGCCGCTCTAGCGGCCTTCGCGTAATAAGAGTATCCTTTGGGAACGCCAGCCAAAATAAAAAACTATGGCGCCGACCCGGAGGAAACGATGTCAAACTCACGTTTGCTTGTCGACTCGCGTCTGCCTGTAGAGTCACGCTTGCTCGCCGACGCGCGCGAAGTTCTGCAATCAAAGCCTTCCCGCCGCAGCATTTTGAAATCCGCAGCTCTCGGCTCGGCCGCCGCCTTCGCGGCGCCCTACGTCAAGGGCGCCTACGCAGCCGGCACCTTATCGCTCGGCTGTTGGGACCATTGGGTGCCCGGCGCCAACGCCGCGCTGACCAAGCTCTGCAATGAATGGGGTGCGAAGAACAACGTCGAGGTGAAGATCGACTACATCACCTCGCAAGGCGAAAAAGACAAACTGACCGCGGCTGCCGAGGCCCAGGCCGGCACCGGTCACGACATCATGTCGCATCGCGACTGGAACGTCAGGGTTCACCAGAATTCGCTCGAACCGCTCGACGATCTGGTCACTACGCTCATCAAGCAATACGGCCCGATCAGCCCGGTCGCCGAATATCTCGCCAAGGTCAAAGGCAGCTGGCGCGGCGTGCCGACTGCCGTAGGCAGTCAGGTCAAGCCGTGCTGCTCGCGGTTCGATCTATACATGCAGCATGCCGGCATCGACGTCCGCGACATATTCCCCGCCGACGAGTCGAAATACGACAAGGCGAAAATCGACAACTGGAACTGGGACACGTATCTCACCGCGGCCCAGAAGCTCTACAAAGCCGGCTTCCCGGTCGGCATGCCGATGGGGCAATCGAGCGACGCCGTCGATTGGGTTGGCGCCTTGTTCAACTCCTACGGCGTGGTCATGGTCGACGCGTCGGACAACATCAAAATCAACTCCGACGAGACCCGCGCTGCGCTCGAAATGCTCAAGAAGCTGATGGCGGTGAACCCGCCTGAGGTCTATGCCTGGGACGATGCCGGCAACAACCGCTGGCTCATTTCCGGCAAGGGCTCGGGCATCATGAATTCCGCCGAGCGCTTGGGCGGTTGCCAAGCGCGACAATCCGCAAGTCGCCGAGCAGTGCTGGACGCATGCCATGCCGCGCGGACCGAAAGGCCGCTTCGTCGGGCAATTGCCGCAATTCTACGGCGTCTGGCAGTTCTCGAAGAACAAACAGGCGGCCAAGGACCTGCTGCTCTATATCTCGCAGAAAGAATTGATCGCACAGCTGGTCCAGGCCTCGTTCGGCTACGACCTGCCGTCGTTCAAGAGCATGTACGATCTCGACACCTGGAAGACGGTCGGACCGCCGGTCGGCACCGTCTATAGCTATCCGCCGCGCGGCGACGAACAGACTTCGATCGCCGGCGCGCCGGCCCGCTCCGAAGTCGGCGCCCAAATCTACAATCAGGCGATCAACACCGTGATGGTCGCCAAATTCACCCAAGGCGGCGAGAAGCTCGACGACGTCATCAAGTGGGCGGAGAACGAACTGGAAGGCACCTTGCGCGCTTAACAACCGCCGGTGTCCTTCCCGTCCGCGGGAAAGGACCGAGGCGGCTGATGCCAAAAACGCATGCCGGCCGTGGGGGACGGCATGCGCCAAACACGACGGGAGGCCGATCCGAAGGGATCGGTGGCGTGGAAATGGCAGATACCGTTCAGACTTGGTCGCCGGCCATCCGAGGCATCAGCCTGCCGTCGTCGGCCGGCCGCGGCCTGCAGCGGTTTTTCCGTCGGCGCTCGACCGTGGCGCTCTTGATGTGCCTGCCGCTGATCGTCATCGTCTGCTCTCTGATCATCTATCCGGCGTTTTATTCGATCTATCTGTCGATGCTGAACAAGGCGCAGACGCGCTTTATCGGCCTTTCCAACTTCACTTTTCTGATGTCGCGCGACGTGTTCTGGATGGTGGTGGAGCAGACCGCCATCTTCGCCATCACCGCGGTGCTGTTCAAGGCGCTGATCGGGCTCATTACCGCCCATCTCATCAATAATCTGCCGGTCAAGGGCCAGCGCAAATGGCGCGGCATGATGCTGGTGCCGTGGGTCATTCCGCTCGCTTTGTCGTCGCTCGGCTGGTGGTGGCTGTTCGACCCTACCCATTCGGCGTTCAATTATGTGCTTTCGAGCCTCGGCTTTGCCGAGATCCCGTGGCTGAGCAGCCCTTATTGGGCGCGCTTTTCCGTCATTCTGGTGAATGTCTGGTACGGTGCGCCGTTCTTTTTGATCATGTATCTCGCTGCGCTGAAATCGGTACCGGAGCAGCTTTACGAAGCAGCCTCGATCGACGGCGCCAGCGCCTGGCAGAAATTCCGCCATATCACGCTGCCGATGATGCACAACATCATCGCCATCACCGTACTGTTTTCGCTGATCGTGACCTTTGCCAATTTCGACATCGTGCAGATCATGACCGGCGGCGGACCGCGCAACATGACGCACGTGTTCGCCACCTACTCCTTCATGCTCGGCATCCGCTCCGGCGATCTGCCGCTCGGCGCCGCAACCTCGCTGTTCATGTTCCCGATCCTCGGCATCGCGGCGATCTTCATTCTCCGCGGCGTGCGTAAACGGGGCCGCGAGATCGGATGAGTACAACGGCCCTCGCGTCCGGCGCCCCCTCCGTCCCGTCGCCCGCGAGCGGAGGAGGAAAAGGAGCACGATACGGCGCTCGCGCCAGTCTTAAGCCGCAATCGCCGCTGGGCGCTGGTCACGTCCTACGTGTTCCTGATCATCTTCGCGATCTTTTTTCTGATCCCGCCTTATTACATGGTGGTCACCGCGCTCAAGAGCGACGCCGAAGTGGCGCACATGGCGACCAATCCCTGGATCATCGCCGACGGCTTTACCCTCGAGCAATTCAAGATCCTGCTGACTCAGACCGACTTTCTGATCTTCTTCAAGAACACCGTCATCGTCACGGTCTGCGTCGTCGCCATCACCATGGTGGTCAGCATTCTCGCCGCCTTCTCGCTCGGCCGGATGAAATTCTGGGGCTCGAGCATCCTGGCGACCGGAATTTTCCTCACCTACCTCGTTCCCGACACGCTGCTGTTCATCCCGCTGTTCCAGATCGTCAAGGCCGTCGGCCTGCTCAACTCCTATTGGGGCATGGTGCTGGTCTATCCGACGCTGACGGTGCCGTTCTGCACCTGGATCATGATCGGCTACTTCCAATCGATCCCCAAGGAGCTCGACGAGGCGGCGCTGATCGACGGCGCCGGCCATTTCCAGATGCTGACCAAAATCTTCATTCCGGTGGCGTTGCCCGGCATCATCGCCGCGATGATCTTTGCCTTCACGGTGTCGTGGGCGGCCTTCGTCTATCCGATGGCATTCCTCTATTCCGCCGATCAGCAAGTTCTCACCGTCGGCACGGTCACGAGCCTCATTCGCGCCGACGTCTACAAGTGGGGCATGCTGATGGCCGGCGCGCTGGTCGCGGCCGCGCCGCCGCTCGTGATCTATGCGTTCCTTATGGATTATTACATCGCGGGCCTGACAGCGGGCGCGACCAAGGGCTAGAGAGCAACGACTAGAGGATCGCAAATGGCGGAAGTTGCGTTGCGCAACGTGGTCAAACGCTACGACGAAGTCGAGGCGGTGCGCAGCATCAGCCTCGATATTCCGGACAACGAATTCGTCGTGCTGGTCGGCCCGTCGGGCTGCGGCAAATCGACGACGCTGCGGATGATCGCCGGCCTGGAGGAAGTCACCGCCGGCGACATCTTTATCGGCGGGGAAATCGTCAACGACCTGCCGCCGAAAGACCGCGACATCGCGATGGTATTCCAGAATTACGCGCTCTACCCGCATATGAGCGTGTTCGAGAACATGTCGTTCGGGCTGAAACTGCGCAAATTCCCGAAGGACGAGATCAAACGGCGCGTCGATCATGCGGCGCGCATTCTCGACATCACCGAACTGCTCGACCGCAAGCCGAAGGCCTTGTCGGGCGGCCAGCGCCAGCGCGTAGCGATGGGACGCGCCATCGTGCGCAATCCGAAAGTGTTCCTATTCGACGAACCGCTGTCGAATCTCGACGCCAAGCTCCGCGTGCAAATGCGCACCGAGATCAAGCGCGTGCATCAATTGGTGAAGACCACCACGGTTTACGTCACCCACGACCAGGTCGAAGCGATGACGCTTGCCGACCGCGTCGTGGTCATGAACGGCGGCGTGATCGAGCAGATCGCAACCCCGCAAGATCTTTATCATCATCCACGGACGCGCTTTGTCGCGGGCTTCATCGGCTCGCCGGCGATGAATTTGATGCGGTGCCGGATCGAACAGAACGGCGTGGGCCTGCGGGCGCGCATTGCGGACAATATCAGCCTGCCGGTGCCGCCCGCGCTGGCGCCGCGCTACCAGTCGCAGAACGGCAAGGAACTCACCCTCGGGCTACGGCCCGAGCACATCACCGAACCGCGCCGCAGCGATCGCGACCCGAACGGCGAGTTTGCGGCGACGCTCGACGTCGTCGAACCGATGGGCATGGAGACGATGGTTTATTTCACCGTCGACGGCCAGGAGATCTGCGGCCGGGTCGATCCCGGCAGTGCCAAGGGTCCGGGCGAATCCATGGCGCTCCACGCCAATATGAACCATATGCACCTGATCGATCCGCAGACCGGATTGGTGCTCTGAACGATCGTTGCCGTCGAAAAGAAATCGCCGGGAGGTCACCCTCCCGGCGATAATGATCGGCATTTGGCCCCGCGGTTATTCGGCGGGAACCGGATAAGCATCATATTCGGCGGAGATGTCCTTGCCGGTATAATCCGGCATCAGCGCCGCTGCCACCAGGCTGACGATCGAACATGCCGCTATATAGATCGCGACCGCGTAGCCGGTGCCGTAGGCGGCGAACAGCGCGGTAGCGATCAGCGGCGCCGGGCCGCCGGCAATCAGCGAAGCCAACTGATAGCCGAGCGACGCGCCGCTATAGCGCAGGCGCGGCGTGAACAATTCCGCGATCAGCGCCGCCTGCGGGCCGTATTGGGTATCGTGCGGGATCAGCGAAACCACGATGGCGATGAATACCGCCGATGGAATCAAGGTGCCGATCATCCCGAAATAGACGAACCCGTACAGTCCCATCAGCACGACGCCGATCATGTACATGTTCCGCCGGCCGATCCGATCGGAGATGTGTCCCGACAGCGGAATAGTGATGAACGACACGCAGGCCGCCACCATCACCGCGCTGAGGATGAAGTTTCGATCCATCTTCAATGTGCCGACGGTGTACGAGAACACGAAGGCCGTGAAGATATAGAACGGCGCCTGTTCGGACATCCGCAGCAATGCCGAAAGGATGATTTCCTTCGGCTGCTTCTTGATCACTTCGAGGATCGGAGCATGCTCGATCTTGTTTTCGTCGAGCAGTTTCTGGAACACCGGGGTCTCGAGGATGCCGAGCCGGATCCACAGGCCGACGCCGACCAGAACGATCGACAAGGCGAACGGAATGCGCCAGCCCCAGGTGATGAAGTCGGCGCCCGCCCAGGTGCTGAAGATCGTCACCGCCAGTGTGGACAGCAGCAGCCCGCAGGGCACGCCGAATTGCGGCCACGACGAAACCAGTCCGCGCTGGCCGTGGGTGCGCGACCACTCCATCGCCAGCAACACCGAGCCGCCCCACTCGCCGCCCACGCCGATGCCTTGGATCGCCCGCAGCACGGTCAGCAGCACTGCGCCCCAAATGCCGATCGACCCATAAGTCGGAACAAAGGCGATGGCGAAAGTCGCAAGCCCCATGCAAAGCAGTGTCGCGATCAGGGTCGCCTTACGGCCGATGCGATCGCCGTAATGGCCGAATATCGCGGCACCCACCGGGCGCGCGGCAAAGCCGATGAAGTAGGTTCCGAAGGCCAGCAGCGTTGCCGACAGCGGATCGGAGTTCGGGAAAAACAACTTCCCGAAGACGAGTCCCGCGGCAGTGCCGTAAAGGAAAAAGTCGTACCACTCGATCGCCGTGCCGACCGTTGCCGCGATGACGGCCTTGCGCAGTTGCACGCTGTGTTCGGCGTCGGGGATTGCCCCGACCGTCGTTGCCATAGCCATAACGTTCCTCCCCGTCGCTTTTTTATAGGGCGAGGCTTGTCACCTCGCCGTCACAAGCAACGATACTTCGAGGCTTAGGGAATGGCTATAGATAAACCGCCGCGAGGCGCGATGCTCCACGGCGGTTTGGTCGTTTAATTTGTGCAGTGCGAAAGGTTACAGTCTTTTTTGTAAAGGTTATTGGGTCGGCTTATTCGACGCCATCACCGTTACCGGCGTGTCGCGATAATAGTCGGCGAAAATGCTCTTGAGATTATCGACTTTCGGCAGATCGTTGAAGACGATGTAGGGATAATCCGGGTGCAGGACCAGAAAGTCCTGATGGTGTTCCTCGGCCGGATAAAATCCCGCGAGCGGCTCCAGCTTGGTCACGATCGGGCCAGCAAAGACATGCGCCCTGTCCAGTTCTGCAATGTAGGCAGCAGCAACCCGCTTCTGCTCGTCGTTGGCAACAAAGATGGCTGAGCGATATTGGGTGCCCTCGTCGGGCCCCTGGTAATTGAGTTCGGTCGGGTTGTGCGCGACGGAAAAATAGATCTGCAGGATTTTTCCGTAGGAAATCTGTTTCGGATCGAACGTGACCGAAACCAACTCGGCATGTCCGGTGCGCCCGGTGCTCACCTGTTCATAATGGGCGGTATCTTTTTTGCCGCCGGCATAACCGGACACCGCTTGCGTGACGCCCTTGGTGTGTTCAAACACCCCCTGCACGCCCCAGAAGCAGCCGCCGGCCAGAACTACCGTCTCCAACTGGCCGCTCGCGGACGCCGTCTCGTCGACCGCCGGGGCGGGGATCGCGATCGCCCGCTCGGCGGCCTGTACATGGCTTGCCGCCCAAGCGAGCAGCGGGATCAACAGCAGCGCACCGATAACGCCCTTCACATGGGCCTTCGTCCATTTGCCGATCATGTCGAATCTCCGCCTGTTCGCCGTCTGACGATCAGCGTTTTACGGCAAGGCCAGCGTACCGCGCCAATCACAATCGCAACGAAGCCGCGGCACGTGTCGGTCACGAGATCGTGTAGATACGCTGCAGCACCAACAAACCGGTTACTGCGAACGCACCCCATTCAGAAGCGGAATGTCGCTGACCGCCTTCGGCTGCGGCTGCGATTGCAGATAGGCATATATGTCGTCGAGGTCGCTATCGCTAAGGACCGGCGGCCGAAACGGCGGCATCGCACCGTTCGTGGTGCGCACGAAGGATTTGAAAGCATCCAGCGGCAGGGCGGTGCGCGCGATCACCCTGCCGTTGCTGGTTGCGACCGAGCCTTGTCCGTTGAAGCCGTGGCACTGCCAACAGCCATGCTGGGTAAAGGCGATCTTGCCATTCTCGGCCGAAGCCGCCGTGGCCGGGCTTGCGCCCGGAATGCAAAGCGACAGAACACCGAGCGCGGCGATTGCCGACGCGCCCGCGAAACTTACCAAACGCATATCCACCCCTCCTCAGCGCGGCTGTGTCACGACATTGACCAGCGCCGGCTGGCCGGATTTCACCACGGCGACCGCTTCCTTGATCGCCGGGCCGAGATCGGCCGGATCCGTGATCGGCCCCTTCGCCCACCAGCCCATCGATTTCGCCAACTGGTGATACTCGATGTCAGGATTCATGATGCTGGTTCCGATCGGCGCCAGATCGTTGCCGATATTGGCGACGCGGTCGCGGAAATTCGACAGCCGCTGGATGTGCATCACTTCCTGATGATAGCCGCGGTTGTTGTGCATCACCGCGAGCAGCGGGATTTTGTGCCGCGCCGCGGTCCACAGCACGCCGGGCGCGTACATCAGATCGCCGTCGGATTGGATCGAGACCGAGAAGCGGCCGAGATCGCGGTTGCCGAGCGCGGCGCCGATCGAAGCCGGCGCGCCGTAGCCGACGCCGTAGCCGCCGGACGCGCCGAGCCAGTGGTAATGCTTTTCCATCGGCCACAGCCGGTTGGCCCAATCGCTGGTGTTGCCTGACGTGGAGACCAGCGACCAATCGAGATCCTTGATCTGGCCGTAGGTTTCCATCAGCAACCGCGCGGTGCGAGATCGGGGTTGCGTCCCAGGCAATGGCGGCGGCCTGCTTCGTCGCGTCCAGGCCTTTAGGCGTGAGCCTCGCGGATGGCGTTGCCGCGCTTGGCCATCGCGTCCTTGCGGTCGTTGGGAGTTGCGACTTCACCGCTTCGATCAGCGCCGGCAGCGTCGCCTCGGCGTCGCCCGGCATCGACACGTCGATACTCTGGAAACGCTGAAAATCCTGATAGTTCGACTTGGTCAGCAGATCGACCGAACTGATGCTGATCAGCTTGGTGCTCGGCTTGACCTTGGGAAGGTTCTGACCGAAGCCGTCATTGCCGTTATCGACGAAGGTGTTGACCGTGGCCCAATAGTCGGACAAGCTCCATGCCGATGACGACGTCGGCTTGCTGGACCACGACTCGGCGGCCGGTTCAGATAATGGGTATTGGGAAAATTCATCCGGTTGCCCTGGTCGACGACCGGGGCTTGAAGCAGTTCCGCGAGTTCGACCAGAAGCGTGATGCCGTCCGGCGTGCGCGCCGCGCGGTCGACCACGATCACCGGCCGCTCGGCATTGGCGAGAAGACGTGCCGCCTCCTTCACCGCGCCGCTGTCGCCCTGCGGCGGCGCGCTCGGAAAATATTTCGGGATGTAAAGCGCCTCGCCGAAGTCGCGCACCGGCTCCATCTGCAAACCGCCGTCGAGCGACATCATCACCGGCCCGTAGGGCGGCGTGGTCGCAATCTTGTACATGCGCACGAAGCATTGCGCGAAATGCTGCGGCGACACCGGATTGTCGTCCCACTTGGTGTAGTCGCGCACGATCGCGTTGATGTCCTGCGCCGAGTGGAAGGTCGGCACGCCGGGCGCGCGATGCGCGGCATCGAGATCGTTGCCGCCGACGATGAGAACCGGAACACGGTCGCACCAGGCGTTGTAGATGGCCATCGTGGCGTGTTGCAGGCCGACCACGCCATGAACCAGCGTCATCAGCGGTTTGCCGGTCGCCTTGAAGTAGCCGTGGCACATGCCGACGGCGGATTCCTCGTGCATGCAGGTGAGGAATTCCGGCATCGTGTTCTTGCCGTAATTGATCAGCAACTCGTGAATGCCGCGATAGCTCGATGCCGGGTTCGCCGGCAGGTATTTGATGTCGAGCGTCTTGATGACGTCGACCATGAAGTCGGAGCCCGGCTTGCCCTGATTGCTCGACGGCATTTCCGCCGCGCCGGTTTCGGCGGCGGCAACATGCGCATTGGGCGGCAGCGCCGAGGGCAAGCGCGGCGTCGGCTGCGCCCCGGTCGGGGTGGCGGCTGCCGCCGCAGCCGGAGGCACCGTACCGGCGGCGCCGGCGACCGCTGCGGCGGCGAGGAATTTTCGGCGATTTAGCTTCGGCGTCTTGTCCTTGGTCGGCATGATGATCTCCCTCGACGATTTGGCCCGGTCCGGCAATCAGCGAACGCTTTCACCCCGATTATCATTCCCACGGCCCGGCCGCAAAGCCGGTTTCCCGCATAAGTGATATCGGGGATCGCCGGCAGATCGCGGACAGCGGCATTTCACAAGTCGGCTTCGCCCATTACCGGCCGACCGCGAAACCGGAGATTAATGATTTGCCTCAATGATGCCCGAACCCGTTGCGGCGGCGGCGACGGCCAAAACGGATCGGCGGCATTGACGCGCGCCGGGACCGAACAGGCAAGATCGACTATGAGCGCTGCTTCGGTGCAATCGCCTGCGGTCCCGAATGCTTCCCTTGATGCAGCGGCGGCCCATACCGGCGAAGCGCGCACGCCGCTTTGTTTCGTCATCGATACCGACGCCAGCATCCGGCAGTTCCTGTCGCTGGTCCTGCATGGCGCCGGCATCGACACCGAGGAATTTCCTGACGGCAGCGGATTGCGCGCCGCCTTGGCGCGGCGTGCGCCGGATCTGGTTTTTCTCGATATCCCACTCGAGTCCGCCGAGGCGATTGCCTGCGTCGTCGCGCTCGGCAGCGCCAATTATCGCGGCCAAGTCCAGTTGATGAGCGGCCGCGGCTCGGCCGTGCTGGCGCATGTCAAAAGCATCGGCGACCAGCACCGCCTGCAGATGCTGCCGGCGCTGCGCAAGCCGTTCGAGACCAATGCGGTGCTAAAGCTGCTCGAGGAGCTCAAGCTCGGCCACCCGCCGGCGGTGGCCGGCCGGATCGACCTCGACGAAGCGCTGGAAAAAAACTGGATCGAGTTCTGGTACCAGCCCAAGATCGACTTGCGCAAAAAACAACTGATCGGCGCCGAAGCCTTCGCCCGCGCCCGCCATCCGCAGCACGGCATTCTGACGCCGAGCGCGTTCATGCCGGGCGCGCGCGAGTCGAGCCTGATCGCGCTGTCCGAACGCGCGCTGGCGCAGGCGCTGCAGGCGGCGCTGAAATTCGCCGCGCTCGGGCTCAATTTGCGAATGGCGGTCAATATACCGGTCAATGCGCTGGCGAAGCTCGCGGTCGCCGACATCGTGCAGACCTATAAACCGCAATTCGAAAAATGGCCCGGGCTGATCATCGACGTGACCGAAGAGCAGATCATCACCGATCTCGCTTTCGCGACCGAGATGACCCAGCGGCTGCACCACCTCAACGTCAAGTTTGCGATCGACGATTTCGGCCGCGGTTATTCTTCTTTGGCGCGCTTGAAAACGCTGCCGTTCGCCGAACTCAAGCTCGACCGCACCTTCGTCGCCGACTGCGGCACCGACAAGGTCAATGCCCCGCTGTGCAAGACCGTCATCGACCTCGCTCACGGCTTCGGCAGCGTGGCGGTTGCCATCGGCATTGAGAAAGCGTCCGACGCGCTCGCTCTGGTCAGCATGGGTTGCGATTACGGTCAGGGCTTCCTGCTTGGCCAGCCGATGCCGGAGGAGCGCTTCACCTCGCTGCTGCGGCAGCGTTCGACCGCCAAGGCGCGCCAGGATGGCGACGCCGACCGGGTTGTCGAGAGACGCGTCCTGGAAAAGCGGCCGGCCTGAAGACGGACGGCTCAATGCGTCCAGGGGCTGCGCCGGGTCGCGGCAAAATTGTCGGAATAGGAAATCCGCTGCTGCTTCGGCGGCGTGCTGTCGAACGCCTCGTAAGCGATGCCGTTGCGCTCGCAATAGGCGATCGCCTCCTCTTTGGTGTCGAAGCGAAGCCGCAGCTGCTGCTTCATGTCGCCGGAACTGGTCCATCCCATCAACGGCTCGATCGCGCGCGGCTGCTCGGGCTCGTAATCGAGGATCCATTCCTTTGTCTTGGCATTGCCGGACTGCATCGCGGTACGGGCCGGTTTGTAGATGCGGGCGGTCATGGGCGCTGTTTCTCGTACCTGCTTGGCGTTAAATCACCGGCCGAACCGTCAAAATCAGCGTCAATGAACTCGAACGTGCAATTGGTCGGGGCAGCAGGATTCGAACCTGCGACCTACAGTACCCAAAACAGCCGCGCTACCAGGCTGCGCCATACCCCGCCGGTCGCGGCACTGGATAGCTTTTTCACCGGCACCCAGCAAGCACGGAACCTTTCGTCATATCAGTGCGGTTTGCCGAAAATCGAGCCGCCGACACGGTCGCCCGGCTGGATGCCGAGGCTGCGGGCGGCGCCGCCGTCGACTTCGAGCACGGCGCGGATCGGCAGGCCGGAAGGAATAAGGTCGTCCGACATCGGCTTGGCGTTTTCGGCGATGCGGACGATCCGCCCGTCGCTGGCGATAAAGATCATGTCGAGCGGGATGTAAGTGTTGTGCATCCAGAAGCTGACCGGCTGGTCGCGCTGGAAGTCGAACAGCATGCCGTGATCCGCCGCCAGCTGCTTGCGGTACATCAGCCCGCGCTCGCGCTCGGCGTCGTTATTGGCGATCTCGACCGAAAACATATGGACGCCGGACTTGGTGGCGATCTCGATTGTTTCCTGGCCCCCGGCCCGCGCCGGACCGAACGTGACGGCGGCGACGCAGGCCGCGATCAACAGCGATGCGGCAAAGCGAAGCGGCAGCGCATGATGAAAGAAGTAAGGACGCAGCAAGCGCGCTAGTGCGAGGCGGGGCCGAGCGGCCCGCTCTCGGGCCGGACCTCGGCCGCCATCATGCCTTTCGGCCCGGGACCGAAGCGCACCAGCACGAACTGGCCCGGCCGCAACTCGGTCAAGCCGAAGCGGCGCAGCGTTTCCATGTGGACGAAAGATGTCCGGCGTGCCGTCGCCGCGGGTGAGAAAGCCGAAGCCGCGTAACCGATTGAACCATTTGACCTGCGCCCGTTCGAGACCACTGGTGGGCGTCACAGTAACATGGGTTCGCATCGGCGGCATCTGCGCCGGATGCACCGCGGTCAATTCGTCCATCGACAGCACGCGGAAGGCCTGCAGCCCCTTCGGGCCGGGCACAACCTCGCAGACCACCCGCGCACCTTCGTAAGCGGTCTGGTAGCCGTCGCGGCGCAGGCAGGTGACATGCAGCAGCACGTCGCTCATGCCGTTGTCGGGAATGATGAAGCCATAGCCCTTGGCGACATCGAACCACTTGATGGAGCCGGCGATCTCGACGACATGCGCCGAGGGGTCGCCGCCAAGTGCGACGTCGGGACCAAGGCCCGGTTGTTTGGATTTCTCGATGCCGTCCGACGCCATGAACTGAGGCCGCCGCCGTTTCTGTGCTGGCGCCCGGCGGGCGCATCACGAATCTGTTGAAATGAGGATAACACTCGCGTTCCAACGCGAAAGGACAAAAATGCAACACTGCGATAAAAGCGTCATCGCCTGTGCACAAATGAGAGTCGTCACGGCGCGATGAAAGGTTCGAGCACGGTGCCGATGTCTTGGCGGACAACAAGATCGGCCAGTTCATCGAACTCGGTCGGCTCGCGATTGATGATGACGAGCCGGGCGCCGTTCCGCTTTGCCATCAACGGGAAGCCCGCCGCCGGCCAGACCACGAGCGACGAGCCGATCGCGACGAACAGATCGCAGGCAGTGGCCAATTGTTGCGCACGCTGCATTGCGGCATCGGGCATCGCCTGGCCGAACGACACGGTCGCGGTCTTGATGAAGCCGCCGCAGGCCGGACAATCCGGCGCACAACCGTTGCCCGCTTCCATCCGGCCGCGGACCCAGGGCAGCGTGTAGCGTTCGCCGCAGTCGAGACAGCTGGCGAAGGTGGTGTTGCCGTGCAGCTCGACGACATCGCCGGCGTCGATCCCGGACGCCTGATGCAGATTGTCGATGTTCTGCGTCACCACCGCCGGAACCTTGCCGGCGCGGTAGAGGCTCGCCAGCGCGCGATGGCCGCGCCCCGGCTTGGCGCCGCCGAACTGGTCCTCCATCGCGAAGCGCCGCCGCCAGGATTCATTGCGGGCTTCCTGGCTCGCCAGAAACTCGTCGAACGGGATCGGCTTGTTCTTGGTCCACAAGCCCCCCGGCGAACGGAAATCCGGGATGCCGCATTCGGTCGAGATGCCGGCGCCGGTGAACGGCACGATGGTGCCGGCCGCCGCGACCAGGTCGGCGAGCCGCGCTTTGGCGCTATCGAGATCGGGCGCGATCATTTCCGGAACCGGGTTTCAATTGGCTTCATCGCCGTGCGCGTCATCGCCAAGGAATTCATACCCAAGCTTACTCCCCACCCGCTTCATAACCGCGCCGCGCTGCCCTACATAAGAAAGTATAAGTCTCGGCCAACGCCAATCCTTCGTCCGCCAGGGAGGCCCGCTCATGCGGTATCTGCATACAATGCTGCGCGTCCGCAATCTCGACGCCGCGCTCGACTTCTATTGCAACAAGCTCGGCCTGAAAGAAGTCCGCCGCCGGGTCGACGACAAAGACAAATACACGCTGGTGTTCCTGGCGGCGCCGGCCGACGACGGCCTGGTCGCCAAGGGCCCGGCCAACCGCGCCGCGCCGCTGGTCGAGCTGACTTATAACTGGGACAGCACCGAGGACTACGGCGACGCCCGCTATTTCGGCCACCTCGCCTACGAGGTCGACGACATCTATGCGCTCTGCGACCGGCTGATGAAGGCCGGCGTCACCATCAACCGGCCGCCCCGCGACGGCATGATGGCCTTCGTCCGCTCGCCGGATCACCAGTCGATCGAACTTTTGCAAAAAGGCGACGCGCTGCCGCCGAAGGAGCCGTGGACCTCGATGCCGAACGTCGGCAAGTGGTGAGTCCCTCAAATCCCGCCCCGCGATGCGGGGCGGGTGCCGCGCCAAGCGCGGCGGGAGGGGCAAGTGACTCGCCGCTTCGTTGCCAAGGCGAGGCGATGAAACAACCTCCTCACCCTGAGGTGCGAGCGAAGCGAGCCTCGAAGGGCAGCTCGGGCGCCTCAACCGCATCCTTCGCGGGCCGCTACGCGGCCGCCTCAGGATGACGAGCGCCATGCAAGCTTTGCTGTCATCGTAACCTCCCCTTGACATGCCTGGCGTTCCGCCTCCCGCGCCCCTGCCGCCGCGCTACGCGCGGCACCTCCCCCGTTATCACGGGGGAGGATGAGCACCGCCGTTCTCGCGACGCCCCCCGCGCCCGAGCTATGTCAACGCCACGTATAATTTCGTCCCGCGGAGCTTCATCGCGTCATGCCTTAAGCCGCCGGTGGAACGGCTTTCGGCTCGATGGTGCACCACAAATAAAAAAGGAAGCGGAACGCCGGCAGACGCGTACCAACAACCGTGCCCAGCGGGGCACGGCGCTGCCCCCACCCTAACCCTCCCCCGCAAGCGGGGGAGGGAATGGGAGGGGGCAGCTCGCCTCCCGGCGTTCCACCACGGCACTTGCGGCAGCGACCGAACGCCACCGCTCAGCTCCAGTTACGCGCTTCCTGGGATGGGACTAGTCAGGACCGGGCGTTACCCGTTCCCTGCCATCCACAGTGCAGCGGGTTGCCCCGCAGACCGGTCATCGTGCCGGCCGGGCGTTTCTACCCGGAGCCGCCCGGGAGCGGAGGTGACGAGCCCCCACCCGCGGGAACCGCTCTCGCTCCGCCAGCCGGTGTCGCCGGATGGCGTCCTTTACGGGAGCGAGACGGGGCGGAAGTAACTATAGGAAGGACACTCTTCAAGGGGTCTGGTCTCTATTCTTGCAACTTTATTTTCCGGCCCCCGCCTCGCTTGCCGCTCCGGGCAAATCGCTCTATAGGTCGCGCGCTTTTAAGCGCCCGGCGCTTAACGCGCGCCCTTCGTCTAGCGGTCTAGGACACCGCCCTTTCACGGCGGTAACACGGGTTCGAGTTCCCGTAGGGCGCGCCAGCTATTTCAAGTACTTAGCTCCGCCGCCGAAATCCATGTTCAATAATGTTCAATATGAGGGTCGCTGGTGCGTCGAGGCGGTTTTGGCTGGCGAGGTAGCGGCCAGGTCAAAACACGCACAGGCGGCAGACGGCGGAACATTTATGATAACGCCTCTGCACCACGAGGGGGGCATCGGGGATGTCGCGCGTATCATTGATCGCGGTTCTGGGGCTGGTCGTAATAGCTTCGGCGTCGCTGGCGGGCTGCGCAACGCTGCCGAGTGCATGGACGCGCGCTGACGGTCGCCCGGTAGACGCGGCGCAACTCCAACTCGACCGCAGCGTCTGCAACGGCGAGATGCAGAAGGCCAATCTAGCTGCGGGCGATAGCGCGGCAGAGTTTTACTTAAGCAGCGCCGAAGTCGATGTTTATACCGGCTGCATGGCGCAGCACGGTTATCTGGCTACGAAGTAGTCCAAACCGCATCCGTGGCCTACGAGGAGCTTGGTGTTACTGGTTCGATGGTCGAATGGGGGCATGATCCGCAGGCGTCCCCGCCGATAACATTAATGTCCGGGATATCGGGTTGAGCAGACCGTCGAGCAGCGCACGCTGGAAGGCCGCCAATGAATCTTTTGCCAGCGCCGTTTTTCAGATGACTTCATCAAGGAGTTCCGCTCGAAGCAAAAAGGGCGGAGACTTTCTTTGTAAAGAACAATCTGTACTCGATAGCGTACCGGCTGCGGACCGCGAAAACGCCTGAAACCAAACTGAAGCGGACGCAGGCCATCATCGAGAAGCTGGCGCGGGGCGAGACGTTTCATTGACGGCGATGCGTTTGCCGCCGCTCGAACGAAGGAGGCGGATTACGCTTCGCTAATCCGCCCTACGCGGTGGCGTTCGGCGTCCTTGGGCCGGCGATGGGTTTCGCCATGGGTTCGACCCCTCTTACCGGCGGTTCAACCCCGGCCCGCTTTATTGGGAGGATCGCCGTCGCGCCCCGCGTCCTGGTAGTCTAACAATCTATCTGCCGACATAGTCAGCGACGTCGATGCGGTAAAATACAGGGATAGGCACTCATGAGTTTCGTCTTGATTCTGCAGTTCGTCCTGAATGGCCACGTTCACACGGTAAATTCCGGTCGTAGCTTTTCTTCACAGCAAGAGTGCAGTGCCGCCGGGCAGCAAGCCAGGGGCTACGTCAATCTGGCGCCCGGCGAGCGATATTCATTCTCCTGCCGGACACGGTGACCTGTCGGCGGCTCTTGGCGCAGAGGCGAAACCTCCGCGCGCCGGCCTGCAATCAGTTCCCTGCCGAAGAGCGAGACCGCCGCTTTGAGGCAGCCTTGACGTCGCGCCGGAGCGGAACTCGTTGCCCACCGTCATCTGCGGTCGAAGGTTGCGGCCGCTGCGACGTTCGCCGCCGCGGTTGCGGCATCCTGGGCATAGCTCGCCTTCGCCGCGTCGATCGCGCTCTGCTGTTTTCAGATGTTTTGCTTTCCGAGCTTCATGCTGCAGAGCCCCGAACACAGCGCGGCGGGGATTGCGCCGACGAGCCCGGCCATCAGGACCGGCCAGAGGCCTGCAAAGAATCCCCACAAGAAAAGCGCTGCCGAGCCGGTCATGACCGCTCCCGCAGCCGCCGTTCCGGCGATCCGGAGATAGGCCGGCTTTGCCGAAAGCATCCAGTCCGCCGCCGCCATGATCCATCCGGGGATCATGGCGAGCAGGTAGGCCGCGCCCAGCCAATCGAGATAATTCCTGAAGACATCGGGCGCCGTGAATACCGCCAGCGCCAGCGGCGGAAACAGAACCGTGAAGATCAGAAACCGCTTCATCGGTTAGCGACGCCTCACGACAGGTCGACGCCGAGCCGCTTCAGATCCGCGAGCGCGCAGTGCGCGAGAGCGCCCTTGTGGGTGGCGCGCAGCACGACGCGGGGCGCCCGGCCCGCCTCGAAGGCTTCCTGCCATCGCGGCGCGCACAAGCACCAGCGATCGCCGGGCTGCAAACCCGGAAAGCCGAAATCCGGCACCGGCGTCGACAGGTCGTTGCCGCTCGCTTTGGAAAACTCCAGAAACGCGGCGGTCATCACGACGCAGACGGTGTGGCTGCCGAGGTCCGCCGCGCCGGTGTTGCAGCAGCCATCGCGATAAAAACCCGTCATCGGGCTGAGCGAACAAAGTTCCAGCGGCTCGTCGAGCACGTTGCGCGCCGGCTCAGGCCGCCTGCCGCCATTGCCGCTATCGTCTCTCAACATGCCGGTTCCTTAAACTTCCGCGCACCTTAGCTGTGCGGCGCGAACCGGCGACAGACGATGCCGGCGCGCGATCGTAGGCCGCCTGCAATCGCCCTCACCGCCCCGCCTCACCGCCACTGTCGGCGCGCTCCTGGCTTCGGCTTCACCATGAGCACCGGGCCGGGGGGATGCAAGCCGGCTCATTTTTAATGAACCTGTTAACGCTTCATTAACCGAACCGCGCCCACGGTCCGACTCATGAACACGGACTCCCCCCAGCCGCATTGCCCGTACTGCGCCAACAATATGCAGTTTGCGCGAACCCCTGAATATGCGGCGCCCTCGGCGCTGCGAATGTTCGAATGCCGCGGCTGCCGCGTCGTCCTCACCGTCCCGCCGGGCGCGGAGGCTTTCAGAATGAGCGCCGCCGCGGGCAACGGGTAATTCGCCCCGCGAACCGGCCGCTTCGTTCTCGCCCGATCAGTCAGCCGCCCGGACCCGCCTCACCCGCTCCGACTTGAAGCCGCCGAAGCTTGCCCTATCGAACGGCACGTGCCTCGGATTCTGCTGCGGCCGCTCCACTTTATGGGTGACCGCTTCGAGCCGGATCATGAACATCTCTGCCAACATCGGGGTGCCCTCGGTGAATGCCAATCCCGCCTGTCACAGTACTGTCACCGAGCGGGCTGGATGTGACGGAAATCACCGATGCGTGTTTTTCGGCCAGCGCGAAGGACGGCTTGCGCCAAGACGCGCCCGCGCGCCGTCGCCGCGAGTGATGGGTTTCGCCACCGGCTCGCAGCAAGTGCAGAGAGATTGGTGCAGGCGCAGCGCAGCGGCTGGAGGTATAATCGGGCCGAGCTGCCACCATGAGCAGCCAGCGTGCTTGCAAACGACACAACAACATCGGGGAGTGCGACGCATGAAAAGGAAGACACCCTCATTCGGCATCGACCGCCGCGCGCTGGTTGCGGGCCTGGCGGCGGCGCCGGCTCTGGCGTTCACCCGCGACGCCTTCGCGCAGCAAAATGCGGTGACGGCGATCGACATCGCGCTCGAACCCGACGCGACGATGATCCAGCACGCCAAGGACGCCAACGCCCGTCTGCTCAAATCCTTCCCCAAGGGATTTGCGCTGGACGAGACCCATCACCCGCATGTCAGCGTGCTGCAGCAGTTCGTCCGCACCGACGCCCTCGACGCGATATTCGCGGCGGCGAACGCGGCCATGGTCAAGGCAAGACCCGCGGCATGGCGGCTCAAGGCGTTCAAATATTACTACCTGCCCGATCCGCCGTTCGGCCTCGCCGGCATCGTCGCCGAACCGACCGACGAGCTGCATCGGCTGCAGGACGAGCTCATTGCCGCGGTCAAGCCCTACGCGGTGACGACCGGGACGGCGGCGGCGTTCTTCAGCGAGGTAGGCGGACGCGACATTCAGAAATCGCTGATCGACTATGTCAGCCACTTCGTCGCGATCGCCGCCGGCAAAAAGTTCAATCCGCATGTGACGATCGGCGTCGCCACGGAAAAATATCTGAACAAGATGCTGGCGGAGCCGTTCCCGCCGTTCACCTTCTCGCCGGCGGGCGCGTCGGTCTATCAGCTCGGCACCTTCGGCACCGCCCGGAAAGAACTGAAGGCGCTGACGCTGGTGGCCTGACGTTTTTTTGCAGTCAAAGAAAAGTCCGTCGCTCCGCAGACGGCTTCAATGGCCGTTCGCCAAGGCGGCTTCGGCCGCCGCCAGAGTCGTCTGATCGAGTGCGGTATAATCCCCCGGCGTGTTCGGCGGCGCGCTGTAGACCCAGTCGTCGCCCGCCGGCGCGCCGGGCCAGCTCAAGCGGTACCACTTGGCGCAATTGCCGCTGCCGATTTGTTTGAGCTCGACCTGGGTGCTGGTGTTGGTCGCCGTGTTGGTAGCGGCCAGATCGCCTTTCTTCTGCACGCCGTCAGGCGGCGCACATTGCGGCCAGACTTCCACCGGATTGATCACGATCACATAGTGCGGGACAGCCGGCACCGGGTTTGGCGTCGGCGTCGGCGTCGACGCGGCGACGCGCGACCAGGGGAAAGTTGCGCATTGCAGTCCGACGCCGTTGATGAGCGTGCCGGAACGGCCGATCAATCCGATGGCGATGTCGCCGGTACTGCAGGCGATGTGTTTGTTCGTAAGGGCGGCGCCGCCGGTTTGAGCGATGATGTGTGAGGGTGCGAGGTTGTCGCCGGGCCGCAGCCCCACGCAGGTGGCATCGATATTCTCTACCTCGCCGTTCTTGTCGAGCGATACGGTCATCTCGCCGATCGCCTGACCGGAGCGGCAGCGAGGCGTGCCTGCGCCATGAAACTCGGCAGAGAACAGGCCGCCGTTGCCGGGGTCCTTGCCGCGGGTGGCGAGACCGTAATTCGCTCCGGTGAGCACGCCGTTGTTCTGCGCCTGGCAGACGCCGGCAATGGTATTGAGCGTGCTGCCGGCGATATAATTGAAGCCGATCAGCACGTCGGATCCGCGACAGAGATCGTCGAACGGACCGCCGCCCGGGCCGGCCACAATGACCCGATAGAGGTCCGATTGCGCCGACGCCGGCAACGCGCCGCCGAGCAGCCACAACAAAGCGGAAAACAGTCCGATGCATCGCATGGTTTCGCCCCCTTGCGGTGATATGCAAGGGGCAAGCGTGGCACGGCCGAAATTAACAGCGGGTGACGGAATTCACGGGCCGGCGGTTAACAACAGACAACCAGTTTCGGTCGGCTGCGGCCGGGCGCATCGACACCTTGGCGCTTCCTCAATCGCCGGCCGGAGAAGACGTCGGCAAGGCCGAATAGTTCACTTCGGCAACCTTGAGATAGTCGGCGGCGCGCAGCGCGGCGTGTTCCTCGCCCATGTCGTCGAGTATTTGCTTGAGCCGCGAGAGCACCGCGATGGTTTCGTCGGCCTTCGACTTCCGGCCTTCGATCGAAACCATCGAGAGCAGGATTTGCAATTGATTGCCGATCCGGTGATTCAATTCTTGGATCAGGATATCCTTCTCGCGCGTCCGCTGCCGGACCAGCCGCTCCAGCTCCGCCTGTTGCTTTTTCGGCGAGGGCAGTTCGTTGATTTGCGGAATTACGTAGGTGAAGGCGATGGCGGTCCCGACCGAAACGACGGCGCACAGGACGTTCGTTATCACCTGGCCGTCGATATGGTCGACGCCCTCCAGCGCGGACCACACGTGCATCAAGTGGGTCAATCCGCACGCCACGATGAACACCACGAACAGCATCCAGAGCCACGGATAGGGAATGTCGTCTTTGCGGCTGCGGAACACCACCGCCATGGTGAGAGGGATGGCGAAATAGGAAGCCGCGATGGCGAGATCGGACACGATCAAAAACCACAACAGGCCCGTCCTCGACGTGCACAGCTGTATAAACCCCTGGATCATCCGAAGCCCCCAGCAGCCTGTCCCGGCGGAAATTATCGAAGGCGCCGTGAACAGGGAAGATCAGGCCGCGCGTCGTGAGGCCTGTTGCGAAACACCTGTCGTCCACACCGGTTCCGTAGGCCGGCCGGTCCTGAGCAACCGAGCGCGTCGGGTGACAATGCGCCGGCTCGAACTCGGCCGCGCGTCATGCAGGCGGGCGGCGACGCGACACGATCGAGAAATCGGTCGGCGGCTTTTCATTTAGGGCCGCGCTCTGGGGACAACGTTATTCTTCGGCGGTGTCACATTTCGATCACTGATCGCCCTATCCGCCTTGAATACATGTGGAATTCGGCGGAGCCCGCCGCCGTTGTCCGAACCGACGGCGATTTTGTTGTTCACTACGAGACAGACCGCCTGCCGTCTCGCCGATACGCCCGAACTGCGTGAAACAATCCACAGGGGGCTGGCGTGAGAGCGATATTATTTGCCGTTACATCCGCTGCTGCAATTGCCGTGGCGAGCGCCGCCGGCGCCGCCGATATGGGCGCGCCGGTCTATAAGACTCCGCCTGCGCCGCCCGCACCGGTTCAGAGTTGGACCGGCTGTTACGGCGGCGGCCATCTCGGCTGGGGCGTGGGACGTTCGCAATTCACTGATTCGTCTCCCGCCAATGTCGCCGGCGCGGCGGGCGGCTTGATCGATACGCTCGCGCTGCAACGCACGGCCAGTGACGACGAGAGCGGCGGTCTTCTCGGCGGCCAAGTCGGCTGCGATTACCAGTTCGGCAACTTCTACAACATCGTCATCGGCCTATCGGGTTCGGCGGCCGGCGCGGATATCAACGGCACGGCTCAGGACCCTTTCGTCGCGGTCGGACCCGGCGGACTACTGACGGCGAAGACCGACTTCCTGGCGGACTTCAGCGGTCGGCTCGGTTTGAGCTGGAACCAGTTCCTGCTCTACGGCAAGGGCGGCATTGCCTGGTCTCATAACAGATATATCGCCGATACCTGCGCTTGCGGTTTCGCCGGCGTCACCGCCTTCAGCGCGGAAAACACCGCGAACGGCGCGGTGGCGGGCGGCGGCGTCGAGTGGCAATTCGCGCAAAACTGGTCGGCGTTCGTGCAATACGACCACTACTTCTTCAAAACCGAAACGGTGGCCTTTAAAGCCTCCGGCTCCTTCGGTGGTCCGCTCGCCGGCAACGTGAATGTCAAACCGGAGTTCGACGCGGTGAAGGTCGGGATGAACTACCGCTTTCACTACTGAGCCGCGGGCGCCGCGGAAACGTCGCGAACAACGCCATTGTCGTCCAACGGTATAGCGAGGGCTGAATGCCGAACGAAAAGGTCTTGCTGCGGACGACAATGGTCGCGGGCATCGTCGGCGCGGTGTTTGTTTGCTTGCAGCCGGCGAGCGCTGCCGACATGGCGGTCAAGGCGCCGCCGCCTCCCGCAGCGGGCTGCGTGCAAGCCGTCGACGGGGTCAACGGCACGATCGGCGGCTTCGGCGGTTCGGCGGCGGACCACACCTATGCCGGCGCGATGGGCGCGATGTCGGCTCCGCTCGGCTGCGAGTTCGGCGTCCAGGTCGACGGGCTGAGCTCGAGCTTCGACGGCCGTTTCCTCGGCGGCGCCGCCGGTCATCTGTTCATGCGCAATCCGGCGCAGGGCCTGCTCGGCCTCTACGGCGACTATGTGAAGTCGGATCAGTTCGGCGGCGTGCAAGAAGCCCATCTCGGCGGCGAAGGCGAACTCTATAGCGGCCGATGGACCATCCGGGCCCTGGCCGGCGTCGAGCGCGGCAGCAACAACACGAACCTGGTCGGCACGGTGATACAAAATATCAACATGCCGACGCGCTTCTTCGATCAGGTCAACCTGGCGTTCTATCCGACCGACAATTTCGAGATCTTCGCCGGCCATCGCTATCTGGGCGGCAAGAACGCGGCCGCGTTCGGCGGCGAATGGGGCCTGCCGATGAGCCACGGCATCATGGCGTCGCTGTTCGCGGAGGGACTGGCCGGCGAAAATTCTTTCCACGGCGGCTGGGGCGGCGTGCGATTCTACTTCGGCCAGAACGACAAGACCCTGATCCGGCGCCATCGCGAAGACGATCCGACGGATTGGGACACCAATTCGCCGTTCGGCATAACCAACAGCATCAAAACAGTGCCGATGGCGGCGCCGCCGCCTCTGACCTAAAGCGCGGCGTCGGCAGCCAGTGCCCGCGTCATGCCGCTGAACGAACGGCGAACCCGCGCGTTGAATTTCATAACCGCAAAGGATTTCGCCATGCGTGGCCGTTTCGCAGCCGCATTGGGGCTGACTCTGGGATGTCTGGTGCTGGGTTGTTTGTCCACCGCAGCGCTGGCCTCCGACTGTCCGGACACGCTGCAGCAGAACAAGAGCCAGCAAAACTCCGCCGACGAAGCAGCCGTGCGCGGCGACCTCAAAGCCGGTTCGGAATGCGCTGACGCCGCGGACAAGGCGCTGTCCGAGAAAAAGAACGAGGACGCCGCCGAGCGGGCGAAGAGTAAGATGGTTGCGCCGCCGGCCGCGCCAAGCAAGTGAATGTGCACAACTGAGTGGGCGATAGCCGTTTTCCGGCTTGACCGAATGTTCTCTCTTTGTTCTAATGGACACATGAAGAGAACGCGCAGCGAAGACTTGAGATTCTCGATTGCTTTTGCGCTCGGCGATGCGGTGAAAGTCGTGCGCGGCCTTCGCCAAGGTTTGACCGAAGCGGAGCGCTATGCGGTCGCCGATCAGGTGGTCTATCGCCTGAAGACATACGGCGACGCCTGGGAGCTCGATAAGGAATTGCCGCAGCGATCGCCTGCGGAAGTGGAGCAGCCTTCCCGCTCGGCTTAGGCCTGTCGAATTCGCAAGATGGCTCCAACTGCCAGAGCTATCGGAATGACGGCTCCTGGCCGGCGAGATCGCCTTGGCTTCCTCCGAGCTGCGGGGACATCGTCGCGACGATACCCGGGCCGTTAAATAAGCGCTAAATCATCGAAGCTGTGGGGCTGCCGCGACACATCAACACCCGCCGGCGACGGCGCGCGCTGACGATGCATCGCCGAACCTCCGCTTGAAGGCCGACGCGTCGTCCAAAGTGCGAAAGCAATACCGCACCGTGTTTTCCGGCAGATCGACATACATGTCCCAGTCGAAGTCGGTGCCTTCGAGCCAGTCGAGCACGTCCATCGCCGCTTCGTCGAATACCAGCGCGACCTGGTAGGGATAGTCCCGGTTGATCTCGAGGATGACGCTCATGCGTCTATGAGAACGAATAGGGAACGATAGTCAATGGGGCGAGGCGTAGAGGATGACCAAGCGCGCGGGATACTAGATGTCGAGCGCCCACGCATGCGCGCACCGCGCGGTCCCCTTAAGCGATTCCGATCCGACCTTATTTCCCCACACGGGCACGCCGGGCACGCGTTTAATTGCGTCAAAACTCGAAAAGGCCGCCCCGCTCTACAGCCCGGCAATCCATTTGGCGCCGCGGACCATGGCCCAGATTGCCGCGCTCTCGGCAGCCAGCACCAGGGCGGCGGCGAGGAAGCCGATCAGAAGCAACAGCCCGTCCTCCTCGATATAGGCCAAGGCAATCAGCGCGATCACCACCGCGGGAATAATGCCGCTGAAGGGGATCGGAAGGAAAATCAGGCTGGGACAAAGAATGGCGACGACGACACCGACCACGCGCTTGGTCGCAGCATGCGGCGTCGGCCAGCGCGGATGGATGAATCGTTCAAGATATTTCAGCGCCGGGATCACCCGCCGCAGGACCGCGGCAAGGTGCGGGGTCGACAAGGGATAGGCCGCAAGCCGCGCCGGGAACACCGGCGAAGCCTGACCTGCGATCATTTCGAAGGCGGGAATCAAAAGCAGCACGCCGCATAAGATGGCGATGCCGGGCGCGATCGCGATCACCGCGAGAAGGAGAAGGAGAATCCCGAATGAATGTTTGCTCAGTCCGTCGAGCAGCCACGCCAGCGTAAAGTGATCGGCCGGCGCCTGATCGTTGAGCCGCTCCAGGATGATGGAGGCGGCGACCGGCGCGCTCGCACTGGCGCCGGCTGTGGGTTCGAATTTGTCCACGTTGCGATCGTCGCGTGCTGGCGCCGGACGCTGCGAATTGCCTTCGGGGCGCGGACCCGGCGTCCTTTCCGAATGGCTCAAAGGTGATAATTCAATCCGCCCCGCGCAATCTCGGTCGTCAGCCGGGTGGTGCCGGCAAGGGTCAGACCTGCGAATGGCGGCATGAATGTCGCCGAGGTTGCAACAGAGCCCAGGTCGACATGGAGATATTCGACCTTCATCGACCATTGCCGCGACAGCGCATATTCGGCACCGGCGCCGACGGTCCAGCCGACCCGCGTCGAAGAAATGCCGGCGGTCGAGACAGTGGGCGCCACCAAGGCCACGCTCTGGCTGAATTTCTCGCGTCCCACCGCGAGGCCGCCGGTCGCGTAGAGCAGCCAATTCTCATTCGCCCAGCCGAACCGCTGCCGCGCGGTAAAAAGCCAGCTCGCCGACTCCGAAGTGGCCGTCGAGAAGAACACTGTCGGCGGCCCGGCGGCGCCGCCCGGCAGCGTGCTCGGGAACGGCCGCGTCGCGTTGTTGGAGGCTTTCAAGCCGAGATAGTCGAAGTCGCCTTCGCCGCCCCACACCCAACTGCCGGTCTGCCAGTTGTAGCCGGCCTGAACGCCGCCGGTGAATCCGGTGGGGTTGAGCGTCGGTGACGCGGCACTCGATACCGCGGCGATATCGACCCCCAGGAACGGCGCCGGCGCGTTGAGGTTGGACGTGACCCGATCCCTGCCCCACGCGCTCCCGGCATTGCCGCCGACATAAAAGCCCGTCCAATTCGCAACCGCCGCCGGCGCCGACGGCGGCGCCGCATACGGCATCTTCGCCGGCAGGTCCGCGGCATAGGTCGGAACGAACGGCAAGAGCACAAGCAGCATCGAAACGGCAAGCCGGCAAACGAAAGCGCGCATGAAAGCACCTTTGCGGAAATCGGGACCGCCAACCTGTTAGCATCGTTGAAAGCCCAATCAAAGCGTCCCCAACGGCGCCCCGGATTTGCGCGGGCGGGCCTTCATTCCTATCTGCGCGGTATCGCGCACCGCCATGAAACACGAACAGCTCGCACTCTTTCAGCCATCGTCAGTGCCGGTCGAGCATTCGATGCCGGCCGGTTTTCGTTATGCGCCGGACGCGATCGGCGCCGCCGAAGAGGCGCGTCTCGTCGGCGAAATGGCCGATCTGCCGTTCAAGGAATTCGAGTTTCAGGGTTTTTTGGGCAAACGCCGCGTGGTGTCGTTCGGCCTGCGCTACGATTTCAATGGCGGCGGTCTCAAATCCGCGGCGCCGATGCCGCCGTTTCTGCTGGCGCTGCGCGAGCGCGCGGCAGCCTTCGCCGGGCTTGCGCCGGAGCGATTGCAGCATGCTCTGATCACCGAATATCGGCCGGGCGCCGCGATCGGCTGGCATCGCGACCGCCCAAACTATGACGATGTGATCGGGCTGTCGCTGTCGGCGCCGTGTAATTTCCGGCTTCGCCGCAAGCGCGGCACCGGCTGGGAACGCGCCGCGCTGCGGCTCGACCGGCGTTCGCTCTATCTGCTGCGCGGACCGTCGCGCGAGGAATGGGAGCACAGCATCCCGGCGATGGCGGCGCTTCGCTACTCGATCACCTTCCGCTCGTTGCGGACGCCGCCTGCGGAATAGCCGTGCATCGCGCGGCATTGACGCCAAAGACGCTTTTGCGAACTATAGGCCGACCTGTGGGCGATGGAATGAGAAGTCCGTCGTCCTTACGACGACGCTCAAAGATCGGGCGGCCGCGATAAGGCCATACGGCGAGGGAGCGATAAGATGACAAATCCCAGAGTCATTGGAGTCCGCAGCGTCGAGTTCGGCGTGCGCGACCTCGCCGCCTCGGTCCGGTTTTATCGCGACGCCTGGGGCCTGACCGAAGTCTCGGCCGAAGCGGACGCCGTGCATTTGCGCGGCACCGGCGTCGAGCATCACGTCCTGACCTTGCGCGAGGCGCCGCAAGCGCAATTGCTTGCGGTCCATATGGCGGCGCGCGACCGCGCCGCGGTAGAGGGTCTGGCGCAACGGGCGGAAGGATTCGGCGCGGCGGTCAAAGATCTCGGCGAGCTGCCGGCGCAGGCCGGCGGCGGCTATGGCTTTCGCTTCAACACGCCCGACGGCCTGCCGATGAGCGTATCGGCCGACGTGCGGCCCCATCCCGATGCCGACGTCGATCGCTCGCGGCCGACTAAAATCAGCCACGTCGTGCTCAACAGCGCGACCACCAACGATCAGGTCGATTATTTCATCGATGTGCTGGGCTTCAAGCTGTCCGACAGTTCGCACCTGATGGAGTTTCTGCGCTGCAGTTCCGATCACCACAGCATCGCGGTGTTCCGCAACAAGGGCCCGTCGCTCAACCACGTCGCCTATGAAATGCCCAATATCGACGGGCTGATGCGCGGCGCCGGCCGGATGAAGGAAAACGGCTTCAACATCGACTGGGGTGTCGGCCGCCATGGACCCGGCAACAACGTGTTTTCTTATTTCATCGAGCCGAACGGCTTCGTGACCGAATACACCGCCGAAATCGAGCAACTCAACGATGCCGACCATGTACCGCAGTCGCCGGAATATTGGCACAAGATCGCGCCGATTCCGGATCGGTGGGGCATCGCCGGTCCGCCGGGGCCGGCCATGCGCAAGGCGATGTCGGGCGATTTTATCGGGCTCGACCCGGCCGAGCGGCGCTGCGAGGACATTATCGCCGAGACGCTCAACAAATAAATAGATCGGCCGCCCGGCGACGATTGCTCGCGCCGAGCGGCCGATCCGACAGCAGCTACAGCCGGCCACGCGCGGACCGAAGTCCGACCTGCCGGATGAAAATTAAAGCCGGTTCAGCGTAATTGCGTAACCTCAGCGGCCGGCCGCCTTACTGGACGGACTGGCCGCCCTTCGGCAGGCTCTGGTTATACAATTTACGCTGACCGCGGTTGTATCCGGCGTGGTGGCGCGCATGGGGGATCGCGATCACGGCGCCATCGGACGTATAGCCCGGTACCGCATCGTAAGCGGACGCAGGCGCGGCGGCAAAAGCGGCGCCGATAGCCAGCGCGGCAAAGCCAATGACGATTTTCAGACGCATGTCGGTTATCTCCTTGCATACAGTCGCATCGACCGTGGTTAAATCCGGCCGGCGACGGTGATGAAACGCAGGCAGGCGAGATCGTTCCTGGTCATCACAACAACGTGTCGGACTTCCGGGAGATACGATGACCGCGGGGTTACTTATACCGACGTTAATCAGCCTCACCGCGGCATTATCGGCCGCACCGGCGTCGAAGATGGCCGCACGATAATGAAAAACAATCGGGTAACGCCTGCGACTTTTTTTGCTAAAATTTGCTATGCTTCCGTGCGGGCGACTTGCGACACATAGATTTTTGAAAAAAAGACGCCGCCACGGGGGACCGCCATGACACTTCTGCGCCGAAACTTTCTGCAATTGGCGGCGGGGGCTGCCGCGCTTCCCGCACTGTCACGGCGCGCCGGCGCGGAAACTTATCCGTCGCGGCCGGTCCACATGATCGTGGGTTTTCCTCCCGGCAGTGCGCCCGACATCATGGCGCGGCTGGCGGCGCAGTGGCTGTCCGAACGCCTCGGTCAACAATTCGTCGTCGACAACCGTCCCGGCGCGGGCAGCAATATCGGGACCGAGGCAGTGGCGAGGGCGGAGCCGGACGGTTACACGATCCTTGCCGACGTGCTGACCAACGTGCTGAACATCTCGCTCTACCAAAAACTCAATTTCAATTTTATCCGCGATATCGCGCCGGTCTCGCCCACCGCCAATGCACCTTATGTCGTGCTGGTCACGAATTCCCTGCCGGCCAGTACGATGCCGGAGTTCATCGCCTACGCCAAAGCCAATCCCGGCAAGATCAACATGGCTTCGGCCGGGAACGGCACCTCGTCGCATTTGTTTGGTGCGCTGTTCATGATGATGGCCGGGGTCGATCTGGTTCACGTGCCGTATCGCACCAATTATATGACCGACCTGATCGGCGGCCAGGTGCAATTCGTGGTCAATCCGATTCCGCAGTCGATGGAATTCGTCAAAGCCGGCAAAGTGCGTGCGCTCGCGGTAACAACACCGGCGCGCCTGGCGGCATTGCCGGACCTCCCCACCGTGGCTGAATTCGTTCCGGGCTACGAGGCGGTCGGCTGGTATGGCATCGGCGCGCCGAAGGATACCCCCGCCGAAATCGTCGCCACGCTCAATGCGGCACTCACTGCCGCGCTCGGCGAGGCCGGGCCGAAGGCGCGCCTTGCCGATCTTGGCGTCGAGCCGATGCCGATGACACCGGCACAATTCGCAAAATTCACCGCGACCGAAAACGAAAAATGGGGCAAGGTCATCCGCGCCGCCGGGATCAGCCTGGATTGATATCGTTCACCGGATCGCGTCGTCATACGGCGCGCCGAAGCGGCGAGCCTCGCCGGCGGGGATGGACCCGCCGACGATGCTTAACCGCAGCGGTCAGGCCGCGTGGCGGCCGGCAGCGAGGGCCTTGACGGCTTCGGTGGTCAGCGGCTGGCCGCCGATACCCCACTCGCCGCTCGCGACTTCGGAAATTTTCACCCAGGTCACGCCGCGCATATTCTCGCCTTCGATCGAGACCATGGCATCGGTCAATTTCTCGATCATCTGCCGCTTTTGCTCGGGATTGAACACGTTCTCGATCAGATGGACCTCAATCAATGGCATCGTAGTGCTCCTTTAATGCCGGCCTCGCCCGGGCGAGGACACTCGCGGCAATATGCGCGTCACGACGATTCAAGACTTTGAGAACGCTATGATTTAGTGTCCAGCCGGTCGTTAGATATTCTTGAGACGTGCCGGGCCCCGAGATGATCCTCAGCTTTGGCGACTATGACATCGACGTCGAACGGCGCGAGCTCAGCTGCGCCAAGGCCGCCGTCCATGTCGAGCCGCAAGTCTTCGATCTGCTGGTTTACCTGGTGCAGAACCGCGACCGCGTCGTCAGCAAAGACGATCTGATCGCTTCGGTCTGGGGCGGCAGGATCGTTTCGGACTCGACGCTCACCAGCCGCATCAACGCCGCGCGAAATGCCGTCGGCGACAGTGGCGACGACAAGAAGCTGATCCGTACCATCGCCCGCAAGGGCCTCCGCTTCGTCGGCACGGTGCGCGTCCAACAAAATGGCGACCGGCCGGCACGCCCGCCAGAGCCGCCGCCGGATGAAATCCAAGAGCCGTCGCGCCTGGCCTTGCCGCTTCCCGACCGGCCTGCGATCGCCGTACTTCCCTTCATCAACATGAGCGGCGATTCGGAGCAGGAATATTTCTCCGACGGCATCAGCGAGGACATCATCACGGCGCTGTCGAAGCTGCGCTGGTTCTTCGTCGTCGCCCGCAACTCGTCGTTCATCTACAAGGGCAAAGCCGTGCATATGAAACAGGTCGGTCAGGAGCTCGGCGTCGGCTATGTGGTCGAGGGCAGCGTGCGCAAGAGCGGCGACCGCGTGCGCATCACGGTGCAGCTCAACGACGTCGCGACCGGCAGCCACATCTGGGCGGAGCGGTACGACCGCGCTATCGCCGACGTGTTCGCCATGCAGGACGAGATTACCGAGGCCATCGTCGCCGCCATCGAGCCGCAGGTTTACGCCGCCGAGAATTTTCGCGCCAAGCGCAAGTCTCCCGACAGCATGGACGCGTGGGATCTGGTGATGCGGGCGCTGTCGCATTACTGGCGGGTGACGCGACAGGATAATGTGGTCGCGCAGGCGCTGCTCGAGAAGGCCACCGCCCTCGATCCGGGCTACGGCCAGGCGCACGGCGTACTCGCCGCGAGCCATACCTTCTGCGCCCACATGGGGTGGGAAGACATGGCGGCGGCCATGCCGGTGGCCGAGCGCGCGGCGCTGGCGGCGATCACGGCCGACAGCGAAGACCCTTGGGCGCACCACGCGCTGGGTTGCGTCTATCTGTTCGCGCGGCGTTTCGACAACTCGCTGGCCGAGTTCGAGTTGGCGCTAAGGCTCAATCCGAACTTCTCGCTGGCCCAGGGTTATTACGGCCTGGCCCTGTCCTATTGCGGGCGCTGGGAGGAAGCGGACACGGCCGCGCGCCGGGCCCTGCGGCTTAGTCCGCGCGATCCGTATTCGGCAGTCTATTACGGCATCGCCGCCTACGCTCAATTCATCGGGCGCGATTACGGCGAGGCGATACGTCTCGCCCGCGAGGGCATCCGGCAGCGTGGCGATTTCGTCGGCGCCCACCGGGTTTTGACGGCCGCCGCCGGCATGGCCGGTCAAACGGAGCTGGCCAAGGTTTCATTACAGGAGCTTCGGCGCGCCCAGCCCAACATTTCGCTGGCCTGGATAGCGGAGCAAATGCCGATCAAGCTGCCGGCCGACCGCGAACATTATCTGAAAGGCTTCCGCCGCGCCGGCATGGATTGAACGATCGGCAGAGCCGGCTGCAAGCGGCGGCCGGTTTCTCGCTCATTGCCGCGGCCGGATCGCGTTGATTAACGCCGAAGACGCCCTACCTTGACCGGGAGGGGACACCATGCCGCCTTTCAAACGGCGGCTCCGCCCTGCCCCGCTTCATGTGGAGATCGACGATGTATCGGCTTTTTATCGCGGGCCTGCTGTCCGTCATGTCGGCTTCTTTGGCCCAGGCGACGGACCTCGACTGCGTCAGCACAACGTTCAATGTGCTTTCTCCGAACGACAAAGTCTGCGTCAGCGCCTTTGAGGATCCGCAGGTGCCGGGCGTGGTGTGCCATATCTCGCAGGCGAGAAAGGGGGGCTGGGGTCAGCCGCTTGGCCTGAACGAAGACCCGTCCAACTTTTCGATCTCGTGCAAACAGGCCGGTCCGATCGACGCCGACCTGTCGAAGCTCGGCGAAAAGGACGAGGTATTCAGTCAGAAAACCAGCATCTTCTTCAAGACGACCCGGATTTATCGGCTGGTCGACAAACCGCATAACACGCTGATCTACCTCGCGATCAGCACCAAGATCGTCAACGGTTCGCCGGCGAATGCGATCAGCACGGTTCCGATCATACCCTGGCAGCACTGACATAGCCGGACGACGGCAGCTGCCGCCGGACAAACACGCAGACAAGCACGCCAGACAAGCAAATGGCGGCTGGATAAATCCAGCCGCCGTAGTCAACTCAAAAGGACTAAGGCAATAGGCGTCACAGCTAGGATGACGCCAAAGCGGAAGACTACTTCTTCTTCTTCGCTTTCGCTTTCTTCTTTACCTTCTTTGCCATGGTATGGCTCCTTTGATTGAAAGCTCGGACAGCCACTAGTAACCGATTCGCGCCGCCGCCAGTGGCGCTTTTTTGTTTTATTCACAGCCTGCAAGACGTTAGCCGGCGCCGCCGGGATTATGCCCAGGCGAAGCCGGCGACCCGACGCGCGATCTCATAAATCGGCTTCGAAAAGGGCGACGCCCCGATCGATCGCGGCCCGAGCGAGCCGCCGAAGCGATAGCCGTCAGCCGTTTCAGTTGAACTTGTAGACCAGCGACAAGCGGCCGGTCTGCACCGTCGGCTTCAAGGTCTCGGTGAATACCGGCACGGCATTCGCGATCGTGACCGTGGACGAGTCGTAGTGGGCGTAGCGATATTCGCCCTTCACCGACCAGCCGCGATAAACCATCACCTCGACGCCGCCGCCGAGAAAATAGCCGTCGTAGTTTTGATTGGGGACGGCAAATCCCGTCGCCGCGAAAGGCGGCGCGGCAAATGTCATCGAGCCGCCGCTGAAATTGGCGTGCGTATAGCCGCCGTCGACATAAGGCAGAATTTGCGGCGTCACGAGATAGCCGATGCGGGCGCCGCCGGCATAGGCGTCGCGCTGCTTGATCGGAAAATTCGTGAAGCCGACGATCTCTCTGGACGAGCCTTTGATGTCGGAGAAGTCGGCATCGCCGAACACGCCGGCCACCCAGCGATCAGCGAATTGGTAATCGCCGCCGACCTGAACCGTGCCGAATCCGCCGGTGCCGTTGAATGACGACTGCGGCAGCCCAAACCCGCCAAGACTCGACGCATGGCTGGAGTTGAACCCGCCATAGCCGCCGCCGGCACCAAGATACCATCCGGTCCAGCTATACGGCGCCGGCACAACCACCGGCGCTTTGGTATAAATCGGCCTTGCGCCCATGTCGGCTGCATGTGCGGCGGGTAAGCAACCCAAACTCAGCACGGTTCCGGCCAAAGCCGCCACGAGATGACGCATAATGCCTCCAAAAAAATAAGACCGCGCAATGCGGCGCGGTCGCTGCGGAGGACTAGACAGACATGGCGGTTAAAAGTCGATGTTTGCGCCGAGCGCTCGCGGCGGAATATGAAGTGTGTGCTAAAACCGTCACAATGCCTGGAGCGAAATCGCTACACCGGAATCCCAGTGCGCACTACGTCAGTACCGGTTGCAGCAACATCGCAGAATTTTACGACGGGGGGATCTCCATGCGACGACCAATTGAATCGGGAAGCGGCGCGATCGCGGCTCTCGGAATACTGCTTTCGGCTTTCGCGTCGAGCCCGTCGGCCTGTGCCGAGCCGATCGCGATGAAGACCAATACATTCGCCGCAGTGTTCAACGATGTGGCGAAGCGCGCCAATTCAGATAAGTCGGCAACGCTGCAGGAATGCAGAAAGGTGGTGTTTTCCGCCTGCCTGTATTCCGTCAGCGACAACACCAAAATCGTGGTTGGCGGCAAGGCCGACGACGCGCCCCGCAGCATCGCCGTTGTCACCCTCAAAAAGGATCAGACAATCCCGGCGGTGTTCACCGAGGAAGATGCTCGACTCTGGCCGCTGATCGTTCAGATCGCCAATCCCGATGTCCCGGCGGACCAGCGGACTGAGCTGGTCGATAAATTCAACGCAACGCTGAAGGCCGGCGAATCCACCTTCACCGCCAAGCTCGGTTCGATCCGCTACAGCGCGGCGGTCGCCCCGGAGATGGGAATATGGATGATCGCAAGCCTCAAGCCCGTGCTGAGTCCGTCGACTTGGTTTAAGGACTGGCGGCAGAAAGTCAGAGGCTGGATCGCCGAGGCGAAGGCGAAGTGAAAGTTCGGCACGAACAGATGCGGGTGTGGTTTGCCGGATTATTGCTGGCGGCGTTGCTGTCGCCCGCCTCCGCGCAAGACATTCGCGGCATGGAAGTCTGCACCGTAGAGAAGCAGATGGAACGCCGCACCAGTTGCCTGCAGGCGAATGTCGAGTTTCTCCAGCAGGCGCTGAACAAGCTGACGCGCGATACGCAGGACCGGTTCATGGCAACCGATCGCGATCTTACCGCGGCCCGTGCCGAGATCGCCGCGCTTAAGTCGGCCATGGAGCGGCTGAACACCGAACTGGCGCAAGTTAAAGCGAAGGCCGAACCTCCCGCCAAGAAGTAGATAAATCCTCCCCAAACAGGCAAGCATCATGTCCGACGCTCTCGAACTCCTGACCACCCGGCGCTCCTTCAAGCCGTTCGAACTCGCGGGTCCCGCGCCCTCTGCGGCCGAAATCGACACGCTGCTGACGGTAGCCTCGCGAGTGCCGGATCACGGCAAGCTCGCGCCGTGGCGCTTCATCGTATTCGAAGGCGATGCCCGCCGTGCCGCCGGTGACGCCATCGCGGCGGCCTTCCGCCTCAAATATCCGGATGCGAAGCCCGAACAGGTCGAAGCCGAGCGCAACCGGCTGGCGCGCGCGCCGCTGGTCGTCGCCGTGGTCAGCCGTGCCGGGCCGCATGTGAAAATTCCGGAATGGGAGCAAGTGCTGTCGGCCGGAGCGGCGGCGATGAACCTGGTGCTCGCCGCGCACGCGATGGGCTTCGGCGCAAACTGGATCACCGAGTGGTACGCCTATGATCGCTCCGTGCTCGACGCGCTCGGTCTCGCGCCGCATGAGCGCATCGCCGGCTTCATTCACATCGGCCGGCCGCCCGGCACGCCGGAAGACCGGCCGCGGCCACCGCTTCGCGAGATCGCCACCCGGTTCCCGGCCTAGCCTTATTCCACCTTGATGTTGGCGAAGCTGATCACCTTGGCGTATTTGGCGATTTCCTCGGTGACGAAGCTCTTGAAAGCGGCGACCGAGAGCGGCGCCGGCACGACGCCGAGATTGAGCAGACGCTCCTTGAAGGCGGGCTCGATGACCGCCGCCGAGACCGCCGCATTCAGCTTCTCGACAATCTCGGCCGGCGTACCGGCCGGCGCGCAAATGCCGTACCAGCCGCTCGCCGCATAGCCCGGCACGGTTTCGGCAATGGCGGGAATATCCGGCGCGGCATCGGAACGGGTCGGCGTGGTGACGCCAAGCGCGATCAGCTTGCCGGCCCTCACGTCCTGGATGATCTGCGCGATCGGGCCGAACGCCATCGGGATTTGCCCGCCGAGCAGGTCGGTCATGTAATTGGCTTTGTACGGCACCTGCACCATGTCGGTCGCGGTCATCATCTTGAACAGCTCGCACGCCACATGCGGACCGGTACCGGCGCCGGCCGAAGCGACATTGAGCTTGCCGGGATTGGCCTTGGCATAGGCGATCAGCTCGGCCACCGATCGCACGGCGAAGGCGGGATTGACGACGATGACAAACGGCGTCAGCCCGATCCGCGCCACCGGCGTGATGTCACGGGCAAAATCGAAATTGACGTGCGGATAGAGCGTCGCATTGATGGCGTTGGCCGAGACCGTCATCAATAGCGTGTAGCCGTCCGGCGTCGCGTGCGCGACGAGTTCGGTCCCGATATTGCTCGCGGCGCCCGGCCGGTTGTCGACGATGAACTGCTGACCGAGGCGCTCCGACAGCGATTGCGCGATCAGGCGCGCGATGATGTCGGGCGAAAGTCCCGCCGGATAGCCGCAGATGATGCGCACCGATTGCGCCGGATAGGTTTGCGCCATGGCAGTTCGCGGCACCGCCGGAAGCGCGGCGGCGGCCGCCGCCAGATGCAGAAACTCTCGACGGGGAAGTTTCACGACGACCCTCCCAAAAATATCGGCTGCGTTCCGCAACGACCGCTACCAATATCACAATGTCTCGATGCGCGACACGCCGGCACTCGAACACCGCCAGATCGGGCAACCCTTCGGACCGCGCAATGCGTCTGGTGAGCCGCGTCGGTCTGGCAGCGGAAGACGCAGCCCGAGGCCGCTGCGGGGTACCACGCAAGATCAAAGGGTGCCGGTCGAACCCGGCACCCCCTACGCGTCGCATACCAACAATTCACATGCCCGCATTGATCTCAGTCTGAAGTGTCGCGGCATTGGCGGCATCGTTTTGCTGTTCCGCAGCCGCCATGGATGCGTTCAATGCATTCTCGTCGTTCAACTGTTGGATAGCCTGAACCTCGGCATCGCTCGCCGCCTGGGCGTCGGTCGATGCCGAGCTTGTGTCGACCGGCGGCGAGGCGTCGAAGGACGGCGACGCTTCGTAGTCGCCGCCGCGCGCGGATTGGACTCCCAAACCGAAAAAGCTTGCAAAGAACGAGCCCAAGTCCGGCTGTCCGAGGTCAGGCCGACGCACCACCGCGTAATGCCGGTGCGCGGTGGCGGCGACATGACGATGAACGACATGCGCTGCCACGCGCGCATGGGCGGCCGGTGCCGCTTTGGCCTGGGACGGAACGTGAGCATCGGCGGCAAAGGCGTTTCCGGATAATGCAAGCGAGGCGACGATCAGTGCAGAAGGGAGCCGCGAATTGGTTTTCAGCAAGTTCATTTTCAGCAAGTTCATGGCACGCTCCTTGTGTTGGCTTTTGGGCCGAGGAGAATCCCCAAACGCTGATTGCAAGGCTAAGGCGGCGATGATTGAGAGCCGATGTCCGGCCGATTAATTCCAATCCATAAAGTTTGTCCTAAAGGGAAGTTGTTTTCAGCAAGCGCCGGCGGTCTCGGTGTTTGGTACCTCGCTGCTCAAGCCGAACACGCTGGTGTCTGGCGGCAGGCCGGCGATATTGGGCTGACAAGGCGTGAATTTGTTGCATCGCACAAGTTCGTGAAGGCGAAACTCTCGCACCGCAACCAAGAAACATGTCGCCGTTTTTTTTATCAGGACCCGGGCTTCGTCACGCCAGTGCCACAGATCGTGTCTAATGGTCGCTATGCGTTGGGAGGGGTGATTTCAGGGAGGAGCGTCATGGCAAAGGGTCTGAATGCCACGACTACCGAAAGCACCGCACGATCGCGCTTGATCACTTACAGCAAGAACCACTGTCCGCAATGTGCCAGCTGGTTGCTCGCGCCCGACTGGTCCGAATATCTCAATGAGCGCTGTGTGCGTCACACCTGGTCGTGCGACGGCTGCGGCTATCAGTTCGAAACCGCGGTGATGTTTCCCGTCGCGGCTGCGGCATAACCACCGCTAAGCGGCGAGCGCGCGCATCTCGGCATAGAGATCGGACTTTCCCTCGAAGCCGATGCCGGGAAGGTCCGGCATGACGATGTGGCCGTCGACGACTTTCACGTCGTCGGGGAAGCCGCCATAGGGCTGGAATAAATCCGGATAGCTTTCATTGCCGCCGAGGCCGAGGCCCGCGGCGATGTTGAGCGACATCTGATGGCCGCCATGCGGAATGCAGCGGCGTCGCGACCAGCCATGGGTGTCGAGCATTGCGAGTGTCCGCTCGTATTCGACCAGCCCATACGACAAGGCACAGTCGAACTGCAGATAGTCGCGATCGGGACGCATGCCGCCGTAGCGGATGAGATTGCGCGCGTCCTGGTGGCTGAACAGATTTTCGCCGGTCGCCATCGGGCCCGGATAAAACTCCGCCAGCGCCGCCTGCAGCTGAAAGTCGAGCGGATCGCCGGCTTCCTCGTACCAGAACAGCGGATAGTCGCGGAGCATCTTGGCGTAAGCGATCGCGGTTTCGAGATCGAACCGGCCATTGGCATCGACCGCGAGACGCGCCGCGCTGCCGATTTCGGCGAGCACCGCTTCGATGCGGCCGCGATCTTCGTCGATCGGCGCGCCGCCGATCTTCATTTTGACGACGTTGTAGCCGCGCTCGACATAGGAGCGCATTTCCGCACGCAGCGCGCCGAGATCCTTGCCGGGATAATAGTAGCCGCCCGCGGCATAGACGAACACCTTCGGATCGGCGGTGCGGCCGTGCCGGTCGGCCAAGAAGCGAAACAGCGGCCGGCCCGCGATCTTGGCGGTGGCGTCCCACACCGCCATATCGATGGTGCCGACCGCGACCGAGCGCTCGCCGTGGCCGCCGGGTTTCTCGTTCGCCATCATCGCCGACCAGACCCGCACCGGGTCGAGATTGGTTCCGGTATCGTCAAGCAGGCTCGCCGGCTCGGCTTCCAGGATTCGATTGGCGAAGCGTTCGCGGATCAGACCGCCCTGCCCGTAGCGACCGTTGGAATTAAAGCCGTAACCGACCACGCGGCGGCCGTCGCGCACGACGTCGGTAACGACGGCGACCAGGCTCGTCGTCATTTTGGAGAAATCGATATAGGCGTTGCGGATCGGCGACGCGATCGGCTTGGTGATCTCGCGCAATTCGACGATGCGGACTGACATTTCCCCTCCTCACTGAATTTTCTTGCGTCGGCTGTTCTCGCCGCCGCACCAATCAACGCGGCGGATAAGCGTGTCGCCCGCCATTGAAGTCTTCGATGACACAGCCGTCCTCGCTGACATAATTTGGGCCGATCGGCGATTTGCCGTACCCGCCGGGAATATCGAGCACATAAGTGCGGCTGGCAAAGGCCGGAGGTGCGGCCGTGCAGCGCGCGCATCAGGTCTCGGCCTTCGGCAATCGTGGTGCGAAAATGCGAGGTGCCCGGCGCGAGGTCGGCGTGGTGCAGGTAATAAGGTTTGATCCGGCACTCGACCAAAGCCCGCATCAGCGCGCCGAGCGTTTCGGCATCGTCGTTGACGCCGCGCAGCAGCACCGACTGCGACAGCACCGGAATGCCGGCATCGACGAAACGCGCGATCGCCGCCGCGCGCGTCGTCGCCGAGTTCGCGCGGGTGATTGGCGTGCAGGACGACGAAAGTCGCCTTGTCGGTCCGTAGCGCCCGCACCATTGCGGCCGAGATCCGTTCCGGCGCGGCGACCGGCACGCGGGTGTGGATGCGAATGACTTTGACGTGGTCGATCGCCGTGAGCTGCGTCATCACGTCCTTGAGCCGGCGCGGCGACAGCACCAGCGGATCGCCGCCGGTCAGGATCACTTCCCAGATTTCCGGCCTGCGCCGGATGTAGTCGAGCGCTGCGGCAAGCGCGCTGCGCGACAGCCCTGCCCCGTCCCGGCCCGACCATCTCGCGGCGGAAGCAGAACCGGCAATAGACCGCGCAGGCATTGACGAGCTTCAGCAAGCACGCGATCGGGATAGCGATGGACGATGCCTTCGACCGGGCTGTGCGCGTCGTCGCCGATCGGATCGGTGCGTTCCTCGGCGCGCAGCTCGAGCTCGCGCAGCGTCGGGAACGAATTGCCGCGCGATCGGATCGTGCGGATCGGCGGCGTCGATCAGATCGGCCAGCGCCGGCGTGATCGCCACCGCATAGCGCGCCGCGACTTGTTCCAGCGTCCGCAAGCCGATCTCGAGCTGACCAGTCGCCGCCTCGGCGATTGCCGACGGCGTCGCGGAGCGTGTTGCTCGTTAGTTTCATGGCAGCCTCATTCACATTCAGCGCTCCGGTCCGTCCATCGGCGTCCATAGCACCTGATCGATGCGCGGCGCGCCGGTCGCCAGCATCACCAGCCGGTCGAGGCCGAGCGCGACGCCGGATGCTTGCGGCATCTGCGCCAGGGCGGCGATAAAATCCTCGTCGATCGGATAGCGCTCGCCGTAGATGCGTTGTTTCTCGGCCATTTCGCAGTTCGAGCCGGCGGCGCTGCTCGGCGGCATCGTTCAATTCGCCAAAACCGTTGGCGAGCTCGACGCCGCAGGCATAGAGCTCGAAACGCTCGGCGACGCGCGGGTCACGCGCCGGCCGCGCCAGCGCCGATTGCACCGCCGGATATTCGTCGAGAATGGTGGCGCGGCCGATGCCGAGATGGCTCTCGATCCGCTCGACCAGAACCCGGCTGAAAATATCGCCCCAGGTGTCGTCCGCGGCGGTCCGGATGCCGGCCTTCTGCGCCGCCCGCGCGAAGGCGTCGCGATCCGGCTCGCCGCCGGGCAGCGTCGCCAGAAGATCGATGCCGGCATAACGCGCGAAGGCCTCGGCGACGGTGAGCCGCTCGGGCTCGGCGAATGGATCGGCCGATGCGGCCGCGAAAGGTCAAGTGTCCGGCTGCCGGCGGCCTCGGCCGCGACGCGCGAGGATCGCGGCGCAGTCCGCCATCAACGTCTCGATACGGCTCTCCGGCGCGGTACCATTCGATCAGGGTGAATTCCGGATGGTGCAGCGCGCCGCGCTCGCGGTTGCGGAACACCTTGGCGAATTCGACGATCCGCCGCTCGCCGGCGGCCAGGAGCTTCTTGCAGGCGAATTCCGGCGAGGTCCGCAGATAAAGCGGCGATGCCGGTTCCGTCGGGCGCCGTCAGCGTGGTGGCGAAGGCATGCAGATGGGTCTCGTTGCCGGGCGAACCTGGCAGCGCCCCGGTCTCGACCTCGATGAAATCCTGCCCCGCGAACCAGGCCCGCAGCGCCGCCACGATCCGGCCCCGCGCCAGCAGCGCCGGGCCGGCGGTCGGCGTGCACGTGGGGCGCCCAAAAGGGCGAGGAACGGGGCGGAACGTCGGGCATGTCCTTGTCCATGGGCAAAGTGAGAAAATAACTGGCGGATCAGGCTCAGGATCGCTATGTTGCGCCTCGAATCGAGGCCACCGAACCATTAAGGATTGCGTCCGTGAAAGTCATCGCCAGCTCGTTGCGAAAAGGCAATATCGTCGATATCGACGGCAAGCTCGGGGTCATCATGGCCGTCGAGAACATCCATCCCGGCAAGGGCACCCCGGTCACCCAGATGGACGTGCGCCGGATCGCCGACGGCGTGAAGGTCTCGCTGCGCTACAAGACCACCGATCAGGTCGAGCGCGCCTTCGTCGAGGACCGCAAGCACCAGTTTATGTACCAGGACGGCGACGGCTTCCATTTCATGAACATGGAAACCTACGACCAGGTCGCGTTGCCGGCCGACATCATCGGCGATCTGGCCGCCTATCTGCAGCCGGAGATGGAAGTCACCATCAGCATGCACGAGGCCAATCCCGGTCGCGATCGAACTGCCGCCCAAGGCGATCCTCGAAGTGGTCGAGACCGAGCCGAGCGTCAAAGGCCAGACCGCGTCTTCGTCCTATAAGCCCGCCGTGCTTTCCAACGGCGTGCGCACCATGGTGCCGCCTTTCGTCACCACCGGCACCAAGATCGTGGTGATGACGGAGGACGGCAGCTACGTCGAACGGGCGAAAGACTGACGTTTCTTTCGCCTCTTTCGCTGCGTATTTCTGAACATTCATTCATTGCTGCGCGGGCCGATTGTTAATGGCACCGCTTGGCAGGACGCGCGTTGATAGCGATAGTACCGGACACGAGTTCGGGATTTGAACTGTGCGCGCTGGAGTAAGATTAAACGGCAGCGTTATCGCGACGGTCCTCGCCGGTGCGTCGCTATTGATGTCGATCCAGACCGCGATCGGCGCCGGCTGCAAACCCGGCCACTTCCGGGCGCCCTATTTCATCAAGAGCATGGGCGCCTGCGCCTTCGATCCCGACACTTTGAGCTTTGCCGGCACGCCTGCCGAGCAGGCCATGTGTCTGATGCGCGGCATGGATGTGACGCGCAATCTCGGACCGACCTTGCCGTCGCTGCCGCCGGCCCTCGCCAGCCGTGTCGGACAATCAAGCGGCCTGCCGTCGCGCGAGGCGCTGAGCGGTTATCTGTCCAAACAAGGATCTGGAATGGAGTTTCGCCGCCTATCTGTGGCAGCCGCTGTCGCGCGCCCGCGACAACGATCCGGACGCGCCGATGGCGCGCTATTTCGTCATCCACGACACCAGCGGCCCGAGTTTACGGCCATCGCTCGTTTCCGGACGACATCGACAGCAATCCGAGGATCAACAATCTGCAAAGCTTTGTTTGCTCGGACGAATGGGGCAAAGCCCATGTCGTGATCAATCGCTTGGGCGACATGTTGTTGGACCACGAACTGTCGACGCCATGGCGGGAGACCAAATTCGAACAGGCCGCCGAATTCGGCGGCGCGCTGAAGGGCCTGTTCCTGCATACCGAAATGATCCAGCCGCGCCGCGCCGGTCCGCATGGCCGCGATGCGAGTTCGCCCGATCCGGCGTTTTCACCGGCGCAATATGACCGTCTCGCTTTGCTCTATGTGACGGCGAGCGTGCGGGCCGGACAATGGCTCATCCCGGCTTTCCACTCGGCCCTCGATTCCGAAATCCGCAACGGCCACGACGATCCGTTGAATTTCAGCGTCGAGAGTTTTGCCGCAAGCCTGCAAACGGTGGTGGATAAAGTCGAGGGCCGCGAAGCGATCGTGTCGGCATCGAGTGCTGCGCCGACGGCCGACGCGCAACCCAACGATCTCGCCAATCCGGACGACGGCATCTGGATCGATGCGCAGTGGGACCGTTCGCCGCGGCATGTATTGCCGCCGCCGGCCGCGGTGCCTGCGGCCGATGCCCAGGCCGCCAACGCGCCGGCATCGCCGGAAGCAGTCAATTCCGCCGCATCCGTGGGAAAGCCGGAGGAACCGGCAACGGCGCCGCATCATGCTATGGTGACGGCGGAACGCGAATCCGATTCCGCCCGTGAGCAAAAAACCACCAGTGCCGAATCTTGCGCGACGCACCTCGTTAAAGGCCATCGCCGGCGCGTTTGCGGCATTGATCGTGCCGAAAAGCGCGAGCGCCGAGGGCACGCCGTTCGAACGGTGGATCGAGAACTTTCGCGAGAAAGCCATGTCGCGCGGCATCACGGCGGAGACCTACGCGCGCGCCATGAGCGGACTGCGTCCCGACACAACCGGGCTTGACGCCATCCACAATCAGGCCGAGTTCAACCAGCAACTCTGGCAATATCTCAATCGCGCCTGTTCCGACTGGAAGATAACCGCCGGTAAAGACAAGGCGCGCAAACATGCGGCGCTGTTCTCACGGATCGAAAAGGACTTCGGCGTCGAGCCCGCCTTCATGCTCGGGGTCTGGGGCATCGAGTCGGCGTTCGGCGATCCGGTGGTCGAAAAGAACCACATGCGGCCGGTCATTCCTTCGCTGGCGACGCTCGCCTGGGCCGAGCCGCGCCGCCGCGCCTATTGGCAACAGGAACTGATCAACGCGCTGGAGATCGTGCAGCGCGGCTGGAGCACGCCGGAACAAATGGTCGGTTCCTGGGCCGGCGCCATGGGACATACCCAATGGATGCCGGAAGTCTGGCTTCATGTCGGCATCGATTACAACGGCGACGGCCGCATCTCGCCTTTCGGACCGCCCGACGATGCGCTGGGCTCGACCGCCCGCTTCTTCGTCGAGCGCGGCGGCTACCGGCGCGGCGAGCCCTGGGGCTACGAAGTGCGCATGCCGGCCGAGAAGATCCGCGATAAATCGCGAACCTATGCCGCCTGGCAGGCGATGGGCGTCACCCGCGCCGACGGCAAGCCGTTCCCGCAGCCGAGCGCCACGGCGCGGCATTGGATCCCGGTGCCCGGCGGCCCGGCCTTTCTGCTCGGCCCGAATTTCTTCGCGGCGAAAAGCTACAACCCGTCGATGAATTACGCGCTGGCGCTCGTTCACCTCGGCGATCTTTGCGCCGGCGGCGCGCCATTGGTGCAGAAGTTTCCCGGCGGCGAACCGGCGCCGACGCTGGCCGAATTGCAGGAAATCCAGCAGCGCCTGACCGCGCTCGGTTTCGATACCGGCGGCGCCGACGGCCGGATCGGCGGCGGCACCACGCTCGCGGCGCGCAATTATCAGCGCAAGGTTGGCATCGCGCCCGCCGACGGCTATCCCGGCGTCGGACTGCTCGCCCGATTACGGCAAGGTTCCTAGACCTTGTGAATTGGCTCGCGATCCGGTTGGATGCGGCCGCTAAACGTTCAAGCCTGCAATACGAGGAAATGCCAGCAATGACGCCGCCCCCTTCCGCGACCGCACGCGCTCCTTCGAACGATGCCGACCCCGCCGTTGCCAGCGTCGAGCGCCCGACGCCGGCCGGCGCCAATGCGCCGGGTTTCGGCAGCGACGTCATCGCCGACGCGCTGCGCTCGCTCGACATTCCCTATATCGCGCTGACCCCCGGCGCGAGCTATCGCGGACTGCACGACAGCATCGTCAATTATCTCGGCAATTCGCAGCCGCAGATGCTGCTCTGCCTGCACGAGGAGGCCGCCGTCGCCATCGCGCACGGCTATGCCAAGGTCACCGGCAAGGCGATGGTCACCGCGGTGCACTCCAATGTCGGGCTGATGCACGCCACCATGGCGATGTTCAACGCCTGGTGCGACCGCATGCCGATCGTGGTGCTCGGCGCCACCGGCCCGGTCGATGCGGCCAAGCGCCGGCCATGGATCGATTGGATCCACACCTCGCGCGACCAGGGCGCGCTCATTCGCGACTACACCAAATGGGACGACCAGCCGGCTTCCCCGGCGGCCGCGCGCGAGGCGATTTTGCGCGGCACCTGGATCGCCAACACCGTGCCGCAGGGCCCGGTCTATATCAATTTCGACGCCGAGCTTCAGGAAGCGAAAGTCACCGAGGAACTGCCGCCGATCGACGTCGCGCGTTACATGCCGCCGGTCGCGACCGCGGCGCCGGCCGAGGCCGTGCGCCAGGCGGCGGCGATGCTCAAAGGCGCCAAAAACGTGCTGATCCTCGCCGGCCGCGCCTCGCGCGACGAAGAAGCCTGGAACGCCCGCGTCGCAGCTCGCCGAAGCGCTCAACGCCCGGGTCGTCACCGACCTGAAAATCGGCGTCGAGCTTCCCGACCGATCACCCGCTTCATGTCGGGTCGCCGCGCGCGATCACGCCGGAAAGCGTCGAAGGCCTGAAGAATGTCGACGTCGTGCTGAGCCTCGACTGGGTCGATCTCGCCGGCGCGCTTCGCGGCGTTCGGCCCATCGCCGACGGCGAAGGTGATCCAGATTTCGCTCGACCATCGCATTCACAACGGCTGGAGCATGGATCACCAGGCTTTGCCGCCGGTCGATCTGCTGCTCTCGGCCGATCCCGATCTCGTGGTGCCGGAACTGGTCAAGGAAATCGGCAAAAGCACCAAGCCGCATGCCGTGCCGAGCCCCACCCAGCCCTCCCCCGCATGCGGCGGAGGATCGACTGGGGGCCGGCAAAGAGCCGGCCGGCTTCACCAACGAAAATATCGCGCGTGCGCTGCGCCAGGTGCTCGGCGATCGCGCCGTGACCTACACCCACTTGCCGCTGTCCTGGGACGACAGCTGGATCTCCGTTCCGCCATCCGCTCGATTATGTCGGCTCCGACGGCGGCGGCGGCGTCGGCGGCGGACCGGGCATTTCGGTCGGCGCGGCGCTGGCGCTGAAAGGCTCCGGGCGGCTGCCGATCGCGATCTGCGGCGACGGCGACTTTCTGATGGGCGTCACCGCGGTTTGGACCGCGGTGCATTACAAAATCCCGCTGCTGTTCGTGCTGGCCAACAACCGCTCGTTCTATAACGACGAGCTGCATCAGGAGCGCATGGCGCGCGCCCGCAACCGTCCGGTCGAGAACAAGTGGATCGGCCAGCGCATGTCCGATCCCGACGTCGATCTCGCCGCCATGGGCCGCGCCCAGGGCGCGGTCGGCTTCGGCCCGGTGATGAAACCCGGCGATCTGCCTGACGTGCTGAAAAAGGCGATTGCCGCGGTCGATGCCGGCGGGGTCGCGGTGGTCGATGTCCGGGTCGAGCCCGGCTACACCGCGGTGATGACCGCCGCGATGACCCGCGCGGGAAACTAAACAGATAATGGCCGAACCGATGGCCGCTGTTTCGACAAGTGCTCAGGTCATGGCGGCGCCGCGGACGGCGCCGCCCATTCTTGTCGTCGACAATGTCGCGATGCATTTTTCCACCGCGGAAGGCCGGGTCACCGCGGTCGACAACATCTCGTTCGATGTCGCTCCCGGCGAATTCCTCGCCGTCATCGGCCCGTCGGGGTGCGGCAAGTCGACTTTGTTCAACATGGTCGGCGGCCTGCTCGGCGGCTATAGCGGCCGCATTTCGGTCGCCGGCGAGACCGTGGCCGGGCCGCACGCTTCGATCGGCATGGTGTTTCAGGAGGAATCGACCTTCCCTTGGCGCAACGTCATCGACAACATCGCCTTCCCGCTCGAAATCGCCGGCATGCCGCGGCGCGAACGCGTCGAACGCGCCCGGCACTTCATCTCGATGGTCGGCCTCGATGGTTTCGAGAAACGCTATCCTTCCGAACTGTCCGGCGGCATGCGCCAGCGCGTCTCGATGGCGCGCACGCTGGCGTCGGAGCCGAAGATTTTGCTGATGGACGAGCCGTTCGCGGCGCTGGACGAACAGACCCGGCTGTTGCTCGGCGACAAGGTGCTGCAAATCCAGCAGCAGCTCAAACAGACGATGCTGCTGATCACCCACAACATCACCGAAGCGGTGCAGCTTGCCGACCGCATCCTGGTGATGACCTTCCGCCCGGGCAGGGTCAAACGCATGGTCGACATCGACCTGCCGCGGCCGCGGACCTCCGAAATCGTGTCGAGCGAAGCGTTCGGCCGCTATGTCGCGCAGATCTGGAGCGATTTGCGCGAGGAAGCGAGCCGCGGTCTGGTCGACGACGAGGCCCGCGTCCACCATGATTGAGTATCGGACATGAGCGCCGCGGCATCGGTGGCGCGGCGATGGGCGCCTTCGCTGCTTGGGCTCGGGTGCCTGGTGTTCGCTCTGCTCGCCGTCGAAGTCCTGATCCGCCTGGGCGCGATCAACCGCTTCATCGTCCCGCTGCCCTCGGAGGTCGCCGCCAGTTTCGGCCGCGTGATCACCGAAGAAGATATTCTGCACCGCTTTCTGCTGACAGCGTGGGAGTGTTTCGCCGCCGGCGTGCTGCTGACGGTGTTCGGCATCGCACTCGGCGTCTTGATGCATCGCGTCGCCGTATTCCGCCTCGCCTGCGAGACCTGGGTCGCGGCCTTTGCCTCGGCGCCGCTGGTGCTGGCCTATCCGTTGTTCCTGGTGCTGTTCGGCCGCACCGCCTTGACCATCATCATGCTGGCGTTCCTGTCCGGCCTGCCGCCGGTCATTCTCAAGACGCTGGAGGGCCTGTCGTCGACGCGGCGGGTCCTGATCAATGTCGGGCGCAGCCTCAAGCTCACGCCGTCGCAGCAGTTCTGGAAAATCCTGCTGCCGTCGGCATTGCCGTCGATTTTCGTCGGTATCCGGCTCGGATTGATCTTCGCCTTGATCAACGTGGTCGGGGTCGAGTTCCTGATCAATTTCGGCGGCCTTGGCCAGCTGATCAATGAACTGGCCGAGCGCTACGATCTGCCCGGCGTCTATGCCGCGATCTGCTTTGTCATTCTTGTCAGCGTGGTGTTCTTCGTCACCACCGAAAGGGCCGAGCGATGGCTGAGATCGGCCGCCTGACACTGCCGCAGCGCGGACGGCCCTGGCTGATGCCGGTGGCGATGCTGCGCGCCGTCATCGTGCTGTCGGTGCTGGTGATCTGGCAGGTACTCGCCGTTTCCGGCCTGTTCTATCGCGGCGTGTTGCCGCCGCTGCCGGCGATCTGGACCGCGCTGTTGAAGCTGGTCAGCAGTGCCGACTTCTACCGGCAGCTTTGGGTAACGGTCGACGAAGTCGGCGTCGGGCTTGTGATCGGCGCCCTATCGGGGATCGTCGCCGGCCTCGTGCATCGGCGCCAACAAATTCCTCGCGCAAGCCTTCGAGCCTTACATCTATTATCTCGGCCCGACGCCGAAGATCATCTTCTTTCCGGTGATGATCATGTGGTTCGGGGTCGGCTCCGGATCGAAGATGGCGATGGGCGCGGTGTCCTGCTTCTTTCCGATCGCGCTCAATGTCGCCGCCGGCATGCGCCAGATCGACCAGGTGCTGATCAAGGTCGGGCTGAGCTTCCGCGCCAATCCGTGGCAGATGGCGACCAAGATCTATCTGCCGGCGATGCGGCATCCGGTCATCAACGGCTTGCGGCTGGGTCTCGGCGTCGCCTTGATCGGCACGCTATTGGCGGAAACCAAGCTGTCCAACAGCGGCCTCGGCTTTCTGGTCATCCAGGCCTACAACATGTTCGACATGCCGCGGCTCTACGCCATTCTGATCGTGCTCTTCGTGCTGGCGATCGGCGTCAATACGCTGGTGGCGCGCTGGGGCGGCCTCGACAACATCAAACAAAAGTAACGGAGGAAAATAAAATGAACACCGCAGTCCCTCTCAAGAGTCTCAAGGCGGTGCCGCTGCAATTGCCGGAACATCGCGACGCCTTCTATGGCGGCAAATGGCACAAGGCCAAGTCCGGCCGCAACATCGACACCACCAACCCCGGCACCGCTGAATCGCTCGGCCCGGTGGCCGATTGCGGCGCGGCCGATATCGACGCCGCGGTTGCTTCGGCCAAGGCGGCGTTCCCGGCATGGCGCGATACGCCGCCGCTCGAGCGCGCGCGGCTGTTGAAGCGCATCGCCAATGTGCTGCGCGACCACGCCGAGGAATTGGCGCTGATCGACGCCGCCGATTGCGGCAATCCGTTCGCCGAAATGGTCAAGGACGCGACCATCGCCGCCGCGCAGATCGAGTTCTACGCCGGCCTCGTCACCGAGATGAAGGGCTCGTCGATCCCGATGGGACCGGGCGTGGTGAATTTCTCGGTGCGCGAGCCGCGCGGCGTGGTCGGCCGCATCATCCCGTTCAACCATCCCTTCATGTTCTGCGCCGGCAAGGCCGCAGCTCCCTTGGCGACCGGCAACACCGTGGTCATGAAGCCGCCGGAACAGGCGCCGCTGTCGTCGCTGCGGCTCGCCGAACTGATCGACGGCATTCTGCCGCCCGGCGTGTTCAATCTGGTGCCCGGCGGCCGGGAAGCCGGCGCCGCGCTCGCCTCGCACAAGGACGTCGCCATGATCGCGCTGATCGGCTCGGTGCCGACCGGCCGCGCGGTGATGAAAGCCGCCTCCGATACGCTCAAGCCGGTGATGCTGGAACTCGGCGGCAAGAATGCGCTGATCGCCTATCCGGACGCCGATCCCGACGAAGTCGCCGACGGCGTCATCGGCGGCATGAATTTCACCTGGTGCGGCCAGTCCTGCGGCTCGACCAGCCGCGCCTTCATCCACGAGAAGATCTACGAGGCGGTGCTCGCCAAGGTGAAAACCAAGATCGCCCACTACAAGCCCGGCGTCGCCACCGATCCGGCAACCACCATGGGTTCGATCATTTCCAAGACGCAATATGACCGCATCCTGGGCTTCATCGATTCCGCCAAGCAGGAAGGCGGCCGTTTGATTTCCGGCGGCGGCCGGCCGAGCGATCCGGCGCTGGCCAAGGGCTTGTTCATCGAGCCGACGGTATTCGCCGATGTGCAGCCGAGCATGCGGATCGCGCGCGAGGAAATCTTCGGCCCGGTGCTCGCGGTCGCCAAATGGAGCGACGAGGCGGCGATGCTCGCCGAGGTCAACGCGGTCGAATACGGCCTCACCGCCTCGATCTGGACCAACGATCTCTCCACCGCCCACCGCACCGCGGCCGCGGTGCAGGCCGGCTTCGTCTGGATCAACGAGGTGTCCAAGCACTTCCTCGGCGCACCATTCGGCGGCTACAAACAATCCGGCATCGGCCGCGAGGAATGTTTCGAGGAAATGATCGCCTATACGCAGGAAAAGAACATTCACCTGCGGCTCAGGCCGGCAAAATAGCTCCCGCGCTCGGCGGTTTTGTCGCGGTCACCGGCGGGGCGCGCCCGGGTATTTTGTCATCGCGCCGTGTCAGTTTAATACTGGACCATGCGGTAGGATTTACGCTGAGAGTGCGAGTTCCTCTGGGGGCGGGCTTGAAGCGACGGGAATTTCTGACGCTCCTGAGCAGCGGGGTCGCCGCTTGGCCGCTTCGTGCGCTGGCGCAACAGCCGGCAATTCCGGTGATCGGCTATCTGGGCAGCGCAACGCGTGAGGCCTGGACGGTCCGCGTGCAGGCCTTTCTTCAAGGCCTGCGTGAAGCGGGTTTCGAGGAAGGACGCAACATCGCCATCGAGTACCGATGGGCCGAAGATCAATATGACCGGCTGCCGGATTTGGCCGGCGATCTTGTCCGGCGAAATGTGGCGGTCCTGGTCACGCCGGGAAGCGCACTCGCCGCCCGCGCCGCAAAGGCAGCGACGACGACGATACCGATCGTCTTCGAAACTGGCGCCGATCCGGTAGCGTTCGGCCTGGTTCAAAGCATCAATCGGCCCGGCGGGCAGATTACCGGTGTCGCCGCATTGAGCTTCCAACTCGGCCCTAAACGGCTGGAGGTTTTGCACGAGGCGCTACCGGATGCCAATCCGATCGGCGTCCTGGTCAATCCGGCCGGCGGCGACATCGCGGAGCAACAGGTCCGCGACATGCAGGCCGCGGCGCGCAGCATCAGCCTCGATCTTTTGATCCTTCACTCCAGCAACGACCGGGAACTCGACTCGGCCTTTTCGGCGCTTGCTGAAAAGCATGTCGGCGGACTGGTCGTCGTCTCCGACCCTTACGTCAATAGCCGCGTCGATCAGATCGCGGCGTTAGCCCTACGTCATTCCGTTCCAACGATCTTTCAGACGCCGCAATTTACCACAGCGGGTGGACTGATGAGCTATGGCGGCAATATCGTCGAGACCCATCGGCTGGCCGGCGTTTACACCGGCAGGATTTTGAAGGGCGAGAACCCCGCTGACCTCCCCGTCATTCAGGCGACAAAAGTCGAACTCGTTATCAATATGAAAACGGCCAAGACAATGGGCCTCAAGCTTCCACTCACTTTGCTCGGCCGCGCCGACGAGGTGATCGAATGAAGCGGACGGCTTTTGTCACTCTGCTTTGCTGCGCGGCGGCGACTGGAATATTACCGCAGCCGGCCGCGCGCGCTCAGGCGACCCTGCCCGTCATCGGCTGTCTGAGCGGCACGCACCTCAATCCGATGGAGGTTGAAAGACTGACGGACGGCCTCGCCGCCGCAGGCTACAAGGATGGCGATAATGTCCATATCGAATACCGGACCGCGGAAGGCCACTATGACCGGCTAGACTCGCTCGCTGCCGACCTCGTTCGTCGCAAGGTCGCGGTCATCGTCGCGATCGGCGGCACTGCGCCGGCGATCGCCGCCAAAGCTGCGACCTCTACGATCCCAATCGTGTTCGCCATGGGCGCCGACCCGGTGAAACTCGGCCTGGTCGCGAGCCTCAATCGGCCCGGCGGCAATGTGACGGGCGTGAGCTTCCTGGTGGATTCACTCGGCGCCAAACGGGTGGACATACTTCACACCCTGTTGCCCGCGGCAAATCCGGTGGGCTTTCTGGTCAATTCAGACAATCCGAGCCACGACAGCGAAACCCGCGAAGTCGAGACGGCGGTCAAGGCATTCGGCTTCGACACTTTGGTCCAAGGAGTCACCAACGAGCCAGGTATCGACTCCGCATTCCAAGTGTTTTCGCAACATCGTGCCGGCGCCGTCAGCGTTGCCGCGGACGCCTATCTCACCAGCCGCCGCGGTCAGATCGTCGCCCTCGCCGCCAAATATAAATTGCCGACGATTTATCCGCGCGAGGAATATGCCGTCGATGGCGGTCTGATAAGTTACGCGCCGCGTCCGGCGGAGGCCTTCCGTACCGCCGGGCTTTACGCCGGCCGGATTCTCAAAGGCGAGAAACCCGCCGAACTGCCGGTCCAGCAGGCCGACAAGGTCTTTCTCACCATCAATCTCAAAACCGCGAAGACGCTCGCGCTGCCGATCCCGCCCACGCTGCTTGCGCTCGCCGACGAGGTGATCGAATGAGGCGGCGGGATTTCATCACTTTGTTTGGTGGCGCCGTGGCCTCCCTGCCGCTCCCTGCAGGCGCCCAACAGCCGGGCAAAGTACCGACCCTCGGATTCTTTGGTCCGGCCTCGACCGAGGCCTGGGCGCCATGGACCAAGGCCTTTGTCGACCGGCTGGCGGAGCTCGGTTGGATCGACGGCCGTAGTATCAACCTTGTGTTCCGCTGGGCCAACGGCCACAGCGATCGCTTCGGTGATATCGCGGCCGAGCTCGTCAAGCTGAAAGTGGACCTGATCGTCACCTCGGGCAGCACCACGCTGCAGACCAAGAAACAAACCGGCGAAATCCCGATCATTTTCGCGCTGGCAAGTGAGCCGGTCGCTACCGGCATGGTGGCAAGCCTGGCGCGGCCGGGCGGCAATGTGACGGGCCTTTCGCTCGAAGCGCCGGATCTCGCGGGCAAGCGGCTTGGGCTCCTTCATGAGGCCGTGCCGAAGCTTCGCCGCTTGGCGGTTCTAACCGACGCCACCTATCCTGCTTCCGTTCTGGAGATGGAGGAGATAAAAACCGTGGCCGCAGGTCTCGGCTTTGAATTCCTGCCGCTCGAAATTCGGCATCCCGAAGATATCGAGCCCGCATTTGCCGGACTGAACGGACGCGCCGACGCGGTCTACGTCTGCAGCGCAGATCCGCTGATGAACAACAACCGCGACCATATCAACGCGCTGGCGCTCGCGGCGAAGCTGCCGACATTGTACGGCGAGCGGCCTTACGTCGAATCCGGCGGCTTGATGTCTTACGGGCCGAAGATCCCGAACATGTTCAAACGGGCCGCCGAACTCGCCGACAAAATCCTGAAAGGCGCGAAGCCCGCCGACATTCCGGTCGAACAGCCGACCAGCTTCGAACTCGACCTCAATCTCAAGACAGCCAAGGCGCTTGGCCTCACCATCCCCGAGACTTTCGTTTTGCGAGCGGACACGGTGATCGAATGAGGCGGCGGGAATTGATCGCGCTGCTTGGTGGTGCCGCGAGCGCGACCGCGCTCCACCCGTTCGGGGCGCGAGCGCAGGCGACACTTCCGGTGATCGGATTCCTGCATTCCGAGTCGGCAGAGGGCAGCAAACGCCGGCTCGCGGCCTTTCTCAAGGGTTTGAATGACGGAGGTTTCGTCGACGGCCAGAATGTGTCGATCGCCTATCGCTGGGCCGAGGGCCACTCCGACCGGCTGCCGGCGATGGCCGCCGATCTGGTGGCCCGCCAGGTGGCGGTGATCGCGACGCCCGGCAGCACCGCCGCCTCGCTCGCGGCGAAGAAAGCGACCGCCACCATTCCGATCGTTTTCACCGCCGGCACCGACCCGGTCGCCCTTGGTCTTGTCGCCAGCCTCAACCGGCCGGGCGGCAATGCCACCGGCGTCACTTCGGTCAATGCGGACGTGTCGGCAAAACGGCTCGGTGTGATCCGTGCGCTGGTGCCGCAGGCGTCGCATTATTTCACTTTGATCAACCCGGTTTCGCCGCTGGCCGAGCCCTTTCTCAAAGAGATTCAGTCCGGCGCCGCGGGTTTCGGCATTCACCTCGACGTGCTCCGCGCCAGCAGCACCGCGGAAATCGAGGCGGGGTTCGCCGGATTGCCGCAGCAAGCCGGCACCGCGCTGATTTTCAGCCCGGATGCGTTTTTCTATAGTCGGCGCGCCGACATCGCAGCGCTGGCGCTGCGTTACGCGGTGCCGACGATTTTCGACGTTCGCGATTATGTCGATGCCGGCGGATTGGCGAGTTACGGCACCGACTATCTGGATGTGATGCAGACCGCCGGCACCTATACCGCCCGCGTGCTCAAGGGCGAAAAGCCCGCCGATCTGCCGGTCGTGCAATCGGCCAAATTCGAGACGGTGCTTAACCTCAAGACCGCGAAAGCGCTGGGCCTCACCGTGCCCGCAAACCTGCTCGCGCTCGCCGATGACGTGATTGAATAAGGTAGAGGGCGGCCAGGGCCGCGGTACGCGGGCTCGCCACACTTGACAATGCTCGTCCTGTCCTTCCTCAAGAAGGAATAGAATAAAAGCGGACGGCCGATAACGGCCGCCTGATAAACGGGAGGGAACTTGATGCCGACTCGTCGGGACCTTGTCATTCTCGGCGCCGCGGCGGCGCTGACGGCAAGCTTGCCACGCGCCTTCGCCGACAGCTATCCGGATCGCACCATCAGGGTCTACGTCCCCGGCGCCGCCGGGACCGGCGTCGATGTCGATGCCCGCGCCATCATGGACAAATTCGCCACCGAAATCGGACAACCGATCGCGGTGGTGAATGAACCGGCGGCCGGCGGCAATATGGCGATGATCGATGTCGCCAAGGCGCAGGCCGACGGCTACACGCTGGTTGCCGCCGGGCTCGGGCCGATGGTCGCCAATGCCTATCTCTACAAAGACCCGGGCTTCGATGCGCAACATGATTTCGCGCCGATCAGCCTGATGCAAATGCTGCCGTCGGTGCTGGTCGTACATCCCTCGCTGGGTGTCAATTCGGTGCAGGAATTGATCGCGCTCGCCAAAGCGAAGCCCGGCGACGTCACCTTTGCGTCGCAGGGCATCGGCACCTTCGTCCATCTCGCTGTCGAGCAGTTCATGGCGGTCACAGGCACCAAGCTTACCCACGTGCCCTATGCCCGGCAGAACCCGTTCAACGATCTTGCCGGCGGTCACGTGCAGATGATGATCAGCGGCATCGCGCCGGTGATGGGATTCATCAAGTCCGGCCTGGTCAAGCCGCTGGTCGTTTCGGCGAAACGGCGCGTCGCGGTGCTGGCCGATGTCCCGACCGCCGCCGAAGCCGGCATTCCGGAATTTCAGGCCTATGCCTGGAATGGATTGTTCGCGCCGCGCAACGTGCCCGAGCCGATCCTGACCAAGCTCAATCGCGCCATTACCACGGCCGTGGTCGCGCCGCCGGTGGCGGAGCGCATGGAACGGTTCGGCGGTTATCCGGCGCCGGGCACGCCGGCAGAATTCGTGGCCTTCCTCGATGCCGAGCGCGCCAAATGGAGCAAGATCATCGCCACCGCAAAAGTACAGATCGAGTGAGCGCGGACGACCGGCACGCTATCTCAAACAATGATCGACAGGTAATATCATGACTACTGCTGCAACCAACGAGGCGGCTGCAAAATTGTCGGCCTATTCCGACAAGCTCGCCGCGCTTAACGCCAAGCCGCTATGGGAGCGGACCACGCGGATGGCGCCGGGTACGGCCGCCGTGCCGGCGATCTGGAAGTATCGCGACATGCGTCCGCAATTGCTGCGGGCGGCGGAATTGATCTCGACCCAGGAGGCCGAACGCCGCGTGCTGATGCTTGAAAATCCGGGTCTGCCCGGCAGCGGCTACATCACCAGTTCGCTCTATACCGGCATGCAGATCATCCTGCCGGGCGAGATCGCCGGCGCTCATCGTCACGCCTCGAACGCGATGCGATTCATCCTCGAAGGCAGCGGCGCCTATTCCACCGTCGAAGGCGAACGCGTGCCGATGCATCCGGGCGATTTCGTGCTGACGCCCTATTGGTCCTGGCACGATCACGGCCACACCGGCAGCGAGCCGGTGATCTGGCTCGACGCGCTGGATAATCCGTTCGCGCAGTTCTTCGGCACCATGTTCCGCGAGAACTATCCGCACGAGACCCAGCCGCTGTCGCTGACGCCCGGCAATACCGAAGCGCGCTACGGCACCGGCTTGCTGCCGATCGAACACCGCAGTTCGCGGTTTGCGTCGCCGCTGCTGGCTTATCCCTATGATCGCACCCGCGAGGCGCTCCATAAGCTCGCCAAGGACGGACCGCTGCACCCGTCGCACGGCATCAAGATGCGCTATGCCAATCCCACCACCGGCGGCGGCGTGTTCCCGACCATCTCGGTCTTTGTGCAATGGCTGCCGAAAGCATTTTCCGGCCAGACCTATCGCAGCACCGAAAGCATCATCTTTTGCGGCGTCGAAGGCAAAGGCCGCGTCGTCGCCGGCGACACCGTGCTGGCATTCGAGCCGCACGACATATTCACCGTGCCGAGCTGGATTCCCTATCGAATCGAGACCAGCGACGAATGCGTGCTGTTTTCCTATTCCGACCGCGGGCCGCAAGAAGCGCTCGGGCTGTTCCGCGAGGAGGATCCGTCCAACAGCCTTACAGCTTGAAGGTCTCGTAAGTCGACGGATGAAACAATTCGTCGACTGCAACCTTGCGCGACGACAGGCCCTCGGCGTGGTGCTGGGCGAGGAAATATTCCAGCACCTTGCGGTTCGGCTCGACGCCGTAGGACCAGAAGTCGTGGCCCATCAGATCGCGCGCTTCTTTCAGGCGCTCCTCGACGAACGGCAGCGTGACCTTGGTCGCCGAGGTGTCCGACAGTTTTTTCAGGCCGGCTTCCTTCGACTGCTCGAACGCCTTGTAAACCGCGCCGGGCAGCCAGGGATGCTTTTCCGCGATCTCGCGGCGGATGCCGAGCACATGCATGATCGGGAAAAAGCCGGTGCGCTTGAAATAGTCCTTCGCCACCGCGGTCGGGTCGGGAAACAGCCAGCCGATATTGGGGTGGCCTTTTTCCACCAGGGTCGGCGGACGCGGCGCGATGAACCCGTCGATCTCGCCTTCCTCGAGCAGTTGCGAGATCGTCTTGCCCTCCGGCGCATTGTCGAGCTTGACGCCGGGCGGCAGCTTCACCGTTATCTTTTCCGGCCGCCCCGCTTCCTCGATGCCGCCGCGGATCCAGTGAATATCGGTGCGCTTGACGCCGTAGTCGTCTTCCAGCATGGCGCGAGCCCAGACATTGGCGGTGAGCTGATATTCCGGCACGCCGACTTTGCGGCCCTTCAAATCCTCCGGCTTCTTGATGCGGTCGGTGCGGACGTAAATCGAGGTATGGCGGAAGGCGCGCGAGACGAAAGCCGGCACCGCGATATAGGGCGAATTGCCCTGCGCGGTTTTCACCGTGTAGCTCGACAGCGACAGTTCGCAGATGTCGAATTCAGCGGCGCGAAAGGCGCGGAAGAAAATCTCCTCCGGGACCAGCGTCATATAGACCGGATCGACTCCGTCGATCTGCACGCTGCCATCGATCAGCGCGCGGGTGCGGTCGTAATCGCCAACGGCGACGGAGAGATTGAGCTTGGCCATTTCACTTCCCTATGAGCGATTTACGGCACCCTGATAGCCGTCTTGGGCAGGTCGTGCCAAGATACCCATGCGCAAGACAGACACAGCCTTGGTATCGCTTCCGCCACATCAACATCCTATAATTGTGCGGATTGGCCTGACGCGCAGAGACCATGACGATCGTAGAGACCGAGCAAGAAGAAGACGGGCGTTGGCTGGCGGAAGTCGCCGCTTTACCGGGCGTGATGGCCTACGGAACGACAAAAGCCGAGGCAAACGCCAAAGTTCAGGCATTGGCGCTCCGGGTGATTGCCGATCGTCTCGAAAACGGCGAGCAAGTGCCGCGCGCCCCGACGATCTCTAGGCAGCGAGCGACGGACTTCACTACCGCCCCGTAAAAGCCTCCGCCGGCGCGATGTCGGTGAGCTTGAACTGCACCCGCTCCTCGCCCTGCCAGCGATCGAGCGCGAAGGTGCCGGCGGCGTGCACGCGCAAGCCCCGGCTGTTGCGCAGCGCCGTGCCGAGCTTCTGGCCGACGGCGCGGAAGGCGATGGCGTTGACGGCTGCGCCGTCGGCGGATTTCAGCCGCACCCGCATATGCGCCTGACCGACTTCTTCAGCATAGGTGATGGTGTGCGCGGGCAGCGCGATCACCGGCTCCGGATTGCCGGAACCGAATGGGCCGGCGCGGCCGATCATGGCGACCAGGTCGGCATTCGCCGACGCCGCGGTCACCGCGCCGTCGATCAAGAGCCCGCTGGCGCGCCGCGACGCTTCGACGTCGGCGCCGAGCGCGGTTTCGAGGAAGGCGCGCAACTGCGCGAGCGCGCCTTTGCGCAAGGTGACGCCGGCCGCCATCGCGTGGCCGCCGCCTTTGACCAGCAGCCCCTCGGCCGACGGCGCGGCGCACCGCGCGGCCGATATCGACGCCGGCGAATGGAGCGGCCCGAGCCGGTGCCGATGCCGCCGGGCTCGAGCGCGATGGCGAAGGCCGGACGGCCGAATTTCTCCTTCAGCCGCGCCGCGACCAGACCGACAATGCCCGGATGCCAGCCTTCGGCGGCGGTGACCACCACGGCGCCCTTCTCCTCGATGCCGAGCGCGGCCAGCGCCTCGGCTTCGGCCTGCGCCAGCGTATCCTGCTCGATCGCCTGGCGCTCGCGGTTGAGCCGATCGAGCTCGCCGGCGATCCGCGCCGCTTCGATCGGATCGTTTTCGATCAGAAGCTTGACGCCCAGGTCGGCACGGCCGATGCGGCCGCCGGCATTGATGCGCGGCCCGAGCAGAAAACCGAGATGCCAGGCTTCCGGCGGTCCGGACAGCCGCGCCACGTCCATCAGGCTGACATGCCCCGGACGCTCGCGCCGGCGCAGCGCGATCAGCCCCTTGGCGACGAAGGCGCGGTTGAGGCCGATCAGCGGCACCACGTCGGCGACGGTGCCGAGCGCGACATCGTCGAGAAACGCCAGCAGGTCGGGCTCCGGCCGCTCCGCGGTCCAAAAGCCGCGCTGCGCGCAGTTCGCGGTTGAGCGCGACCACGGTCATGAAAACCAGCCCGACCGCGGCGAGATGGCCGAGCCCCGAAAGATCGTCGCGCCGGTTCGGATTGACGATGGCGACCGCGGGCGGCAGCGTCTCGTCGGCCTGATGGTGGTCGATGACGACCACATCGACGCCGAGCTTCTTCGCCTCTGCGAGCGGCTCGATGCTGGTGGTGCCGCAATCGACGCAGACCAGCAGCGTCGCGCCGCGCTCGGCGAGCGACGCGGACCGCTTCGACATTCGGGCCATAGCCTTCGAACAGGCGGTCGGGAATATGGATGAGCGGCTCGAGGCCGCATTGCCGCAGAAAGCGCGCCAGCACCGCCGACGAGGTCGCGCCGTCGACGTCGTAATCGCCGAAGATCGCGACGCTCTCGCCGCGCTCGACGGCGTCGGCGATGCCGCTCGGCGGCCGCCTTCATGGCGGTGAGCACCAGCGGGTCGGGCATCAGGTGCTTGATGGTCGGATCGAGGAACGCGTCCACCGCATCGGGTTCGATATTGCGGCCGGCAAGAATGCGCGCCAACAGTTCGGGCAGATCGTGGCGCTGCGCGATGGCCAGCGCGCGCGCGGCGCCGCGCTCGTCGAGCCGGTCGCGCCAAGCGCGCCCGGTCGCCGAATTCTCGACGCCGAGGAAAAGGCGATTCTCAGCCATCGCCGCGAGTGTAGAAGCTTTCGCGCCGGAAAAACCGCCCGTCCTCCGGCTGCCGGCCCTGTTCAACAAGCCCCGGCATCTAATCATCTTCTTGCGCTAATCAAATTTTTCAACTTGTGGTGCTCGGCCCTGATCCAGCGCACGGTGCCGGTGGCCGAGCGCATCACCACGGTTTCGGTCTCGATCGATGTCCTTGCCGAAGCGCACGCCGCGCAGCATCGGGCCGTCGGTGACGCCGGTGGCGGCGAACAGGCAGTCGCCTCTCACCATGTCCTCGATCTCGTATTTCTTGCGCGGATCCTTGATGCCCATTTTGGCGGCGCGCTCGCGCTTCTCGTCGGTGTCGATGATCAGGCGGGCCTGCATCTGGCCGCCGATGCAGCGCAGCGCCGCCGCCGCCAGCACGCCCTCGGGCGCGCCGCCGATGCCGAGATAGATGTCGATGCCGGTTTTGTCCGGATCGGCGGTGTGGATGACGCCGGCGACGTCGCCGTCGCTGATCAGGCTCACCGCGGCGCCGACCTTGCGCACCGCGGCGATGATATCGGCATGGCGCGGCCGGTCGAGGATCATGGCGGTGATCTCCTCCGGCTTCACGCCTTTGGCCTTGGCGAGGTTGAGGATGTTCTCGTCGGCCGGCGCGTCGAGATCGACCACGCCCTTCGGATAGCCGGGGCCGATCGCGATCTTGTCCATGTAGATATCCGGCGCGTGCAGCAGCGTGCCGCCCTCGGCCATCGCCAGCGTCGCGATGGCGCCCGGCATGTTCTTGGCGCAGAGCGTGGTGCCTTCGAGCGGATCGACGGCGATGTCGACCTTGGGGCCCGTTTTGGTGCCGACCTTCTCGCCGATGAACAGCATCGGCGCTTCGTCCATCTCGCCCTCGCCGATCACGACGGTGCCGTCGATCGGCAGCGTTGTTCAGTTCGCGCCGCATGGCGTCGACCGCGGCCTGATCGGATTTCTTCTCGGCGCCGCGCCCGCGCAACCGCGCCGCCGCGACCGCCGCGCGCTCGGTGACGCGCGCGATCTCGAGCGACAGAACGCGCTCGATGGTCTGGCGCGACCCGGCGGATTTGGACGGCATGGGGCAATCTCCATTACGAATAAACTAGCTACTGAACCGGCCATTGAACGCGGCCAATGAACTATCCAGCCTTCAACTCTTCTCGATCCGGATGACTTGCGGCCGGCCGGATCACCACCCGGTCGCGGCGCACCGCGGCGAGCGCCTTGCGCACCGCATCCTCGCTGGTCGCGTAAGTAATCATGATGACAGGCACCGCCTCGCCCGACCGGCCCGGCTGCGCGGCGCCGCGCGAGCCGGCGGCATGGCGCTGCACGATCGATTCCAGCGAGATCTTCTGCTGCGCCAGACGCCGCGCGATGGTCGCCGCGGTGCCCGGCCGGTCGCGCGCCAGCAGCCGGATGTAGTAGCCGCCCTCGTGATGCTGCATCGGCGCCTTGCGGACCGCGGTCATGCGCGCCGCCGGCCGCCCGAACGGCGGCGTGCGCACGCCGCGCGCGATGTCGGCAAGGTCGGCGACGATGGCCGAAGCGGTGGCCGCGCCGCCGGCGCCGGGCCGACCAGCGTGATCGGCGCGAGGCCGTCGGCGTCGAGCGTGACCGCGTTGGTCACGCCCATCACCTGGGCGATGGCGCTGTCCTTGCGCACCATGGTCGGATGCACGCGCTGCTCGATGCCGGCTTCGGTCTTCACCGCGACGCCGAGCAGCTTGATGCGGTAGCCGAGTTCGCTCGCGGCATCGAGATCGGCCAGCGTGATCGACGAAATGCCCTCGACATAGATCGCGCCGGGATCGAGCTTGGTGCCGAAGGCGAGGCTCGCCAGGATGGCGAGCTTCTGCGCGGTGTCGTGGCCCTCGACGTCGAAGGTCGGATCGGCCTCGGCATAGCCGAGCGCTGCGCGTCGCGCAGGCAATCGGCGAAAGCCATCCGCTCCTGCTCCATGCGCGTGAGCATGTAATTGCAGGTGCCGTTGAGGATGCCGTAGATGCGATTGAACGACGCGCCGTTTAGCCCTTCGCGCAGCGTCTTCACGATCGGAATGCCGCCGGCGACCGAAGCCTCGAAATTGAGCGCGACGCGATTTCTTTCGGCGAGCGCGGCGAGCTTTTGACCGTGCGTGGCGAGCAACGCCTTGTTGGCGGTAACCACGGCTTTGCCGGCGGCGAGCGCGGTTTCGACTGCGCGCTTTGCCGGATCGCCGGCGCCGCCGATCACTTCGACCAAAACGTCGATCTCGGGATCGCGCCGCCAGCGCCACCGGATCGGCGACCCAGCGAAATTTCTTCACATCGAAATCGCGCTTCTTCGAGCGCGAGCGGGCATTGAGCGCGACGACTTCGATACGGCGCGGCCGCAACGGGCCAGCAGCTTGTCGCGGCCTTCGTCGAGCAGGCGAACGACCGACGCGCCGACGGTTCCAAGCCCGGCAAGACCGACTTTCAGCGGCTCAGCCATAAAACGTCGCCCAAATGAGGAGACGCGACGAGCAGGCTAACGCCGCGTCGCGAGCGGGAACGACGTTGTGCAGCATTTCCGGGCCTGTTTCAAGAAAGCGCCGGATATTGCGGGCGGCCTGGCGGATACGCTGTTCGTTCTCGACCAGCGCGATGCGGACATGGCCTTCGCCGTGCTCGCCGAAACCCTCGCCGGGCGATACCGCGACGCCGGCCTTCTCGACCAGGAGCGTGGAGAATTCGACGCTGCCGATCGGCCGGAACGGCTCAGGGATCGGCGCCCAGGCGAACATCGATGCCGCCGGCGGCGGCACCTGCCAGCCGGCCCGGCCGAACGAATCCACCAGCACGTCGCGCCGGCGCTGATAGGTCGCGCGCATCTCGTGGATGCAATCGTCGGGACCGTTGAGCGCCGCCGTCGCCGCTACCTGGATCGGCGTGAACGCGCCGTAGTCGAGATAGGATTTCACCCGCGCCAGCGCCGCGATCAGGCGCTCATTGCCGACCGCAAAGCCGATGCGCCAGCCCGGCATCGAATAGGTTTTCGACATCGAGGTGAACTCGATCGCGACATCCATCGCGCCCGGCACCTGCAATACCGACGGCGGCGGATTGTTGTCGAAATAGACCTCGGCATAGGCGAGGTCGGACAGCACCAGCAGCGAATGCTTCTTCGCAAACGCCACCAGCTCGCGATAGAAATCGAGGCTCGCGACGCAGGCCGTCGGATTCGACGGATAGCAGACCACCACCGCGATCGGCTTCGGAATCGAAAACAGCACCGCGCGTTCGAGCGCGCCGAAAAACGCGTCGTTGGCTTCGACCGGCACCGAGCGGATCGCGCCGCCCGCCATCAGGAAGCCGAACACATGGATCGGGTAGGTCGGATTGGGCACGATGATGATATCGCCCGGCGCGGTGATCGCCTGGGCGACGTTGGCGAAGCCTTCCTTGGAGCCGAGCGTCGTGACGACCTGGGTCTCGGGATTGAGCTTCACGCCGAAGCGGCGCGCGTAATACGCGGCCTGGGCGCGGCGCAGTCCCGGTATTCCCCTTGAGGCCGAATAGCGATCGGTGCGCGACTTGCCGACGACTTCCTTGAGCTTCTCGACGACATGCGCCGGCGCCGGCAAATCGGGATTGCCCATGCCGAGATCGATGATGTCGGCGCCGCCGTTGCGAGCGGCCGCCTTGGCGCGATTGACCTGCTCGAACACATAGGGCGGCAGCCGGCGAATGCGATAAAACTCTTCCATGGTAACCCCGATAACGCGGCCTGATGGGTCAAATCATATCGACAAAGCAGTACACTAAGACCGGATTTTAATCACTTGGTTTCCGCATTGGCCGGCTGTGCCGGCACGGCGGCCTGGCCATTGGCTACCGTACGAGCGGTGGCCGGAACGGCGGCTGGCCTGCCGTTCGCCGCGGCCGGCGGATTGCCAGCCTGACCGGTTTGCTGCGGGACTTGTGTTCCGCCGCTCAAATGATTGCGCTGGCTGATGAGATCCTCGGTCGCCTGCTGAACTTGCAGCGGATCCATCGTGGTATCGCTGCGCGGCGGCGGCATGTCGTGAACCGCCGGGAACAACGACGGATAATCCGCGCCCGGCGAGCAGCCGGAAACAGCCATTGCCGCAGTCACCGCGATCAACGCAGCCGCAAGCTTACGCGTCGTCACATGGCACCGGCGATACACGTCTGGCTCCAACCCTGGCGAAGCACCGGCTTTGGCTAAAGCCAACCGGCCTCTCAATTCGCCACCCCACTTCCAAAAATCCGTACCGCCCCAATCGATTACGGTAACGAACTGCTAGATAACACAAGCCTTTTGGGTAAAATGCTAATATGTCGAAACAAGGACGGCGCTTGCCCACAATGCAATCGCCTCGGCAAGACGCCTAAATAAGCGGCTTGTGCGCGCGGTCCTCTGAGGCCATTTCTGCCCCAGGGAAGCGGCGCATTTGGCCGCGTCAGAAAATCCAGTGGGGAACGCTCGTGCGGGCGCCATCGCAGGAACCGGTGCAGCAGCAGGTGAAACCACCCGCGACGCCCGGCCCGATCAAGATCGGGCCGCTCGACGTCGAGCAGTTTTCGCGCAATCTGGCGCGGATCGTCGAGCAAGGCGGCCGCGCGCTCGCCGCCTATATGAAGCCGCGCGAAACCGGCCAGGCCAATAGCGAATTCGCCGACGAAATCGCCGAAGTCGTCAAGACGCTGAGCCAGGTCATCGAATACTGGCTGGCCGATCCGCAGCGCACCGCCGAATTGCAGAGCCGGCTCGGCAAGGCCTATCTCGATCTGTGGGCGGCTGCCGCCAAGCGGCTCGCCGGCGAGGAAATTCCTCCGGTCGCCAAGCCCGCTCCCTCCGACAAGCGCTTCGCCGACCCGGAATGGACGCAAAATCAATTCTTCGACTTCCTCAAACAGGCCTATCTCCTCACCACGGACTGGGCCGACAAACTGGTGCGCGACGCCGCAGAGCTTGATCCGCATACCAAGCAAAAAGCCGAATTCTACGTCCGCCAGATCGGCAATGCGCTGTCGCCGACCAATTTCATCCTCACCAATCCCGAGTTGCTGCGGGAGACCCTGCTGTCGAATGCCGACAACCTGGTTCGCGGCATGAACATGCTGGCCGAGGACATCGAGGCCGGCGGCGGTGAACTGAAAATCCGCCAGTCGGATTCGTCGATGTTCGAGGTCGGACGCAACCTTGCGACCACGCCCGGCAAGGTGATCTTTCAGAACGAGCTGATGCAGCTCATCCAATATGCGCCGACCACCGAAACCGTGCTCAAGCGGCCTCTGCTGATCGTGCCGCCGTGGATCAACAAATTCTACGTGCTCGACCTGACGCCGGAGAAGTCCTTCATCAAATGGTGCGTCGATCAGGGCCTGACCGTCTTCGTCATTTCCTGGGTCAATCCCGACGCCCGTCTCGCGCAGAAAGGCTTCGACGATTATGTGCGCGAAGGCCCGCTCGCGGCGCTCGACGCCATCCAGCAGGCGACCGGCGAAGACAAGGTCCATGCCATCGGCTATTGCGTCGGCGGCACGCTGCTGGCGGTGACGCTCGCGACCATGGCTGCCCGCAACGACGAACGTATCGTATCGGCGACATTTTTCGCCGCTCAGGTCGACTTCACCTACGCCGGCGACCTCAAGGTCTTCGTCGACGAGGAGCAGATCGCAGCGATCGAACATAAAATGGCCGAACGCGGCTATCTCGAACTCGGCCGCGATGGCGAGCGTGTTCAACATGCTGCGCTCGAACGACCTGATCTGGCCTTATGTCATCAATAATTATCTCAAGGGCAAGGCGCCGTTTCCCTTCGACTTATTGTATTGGAATTCCGACGCCACCCGCCTGCCCGCCGCCAATCACTCGTTCTATCTGCGCAATTGCTATCTCGAGAACAAATTGTCGAAAGGCAAGATGATCCTCGGCAATACGCTCCTCGACCTCAAGGCGGTGAAGATTCCGATCTACAATCTGGCCACCCGCGAGGATCACATCGCGCCGGCCAAATCGGCGATGTACGGCTCCAAATGTTTCGGCGGCCCGGTGAAATTCGTCGTGTCGGGCTCGGGCCATATCGCCGGCGTGGTCAATCCTCCCGCCAAAAGGAAATATCAATATTGGACCGGTCCCAAGCCGCGTAATGCCGATATCGACGGCTGGCTCGCCAAGGCCAAGGAAAATTCCGGCTCGTGGTGGCCCGATTGGATCGTCTGGCTGACGCGGCAAAGCCCGACCGAAGTGGCCGCCCGCATTCCCGGCGACGGCGCGCTTAAAGCGATCGAGGATGCGCCCGGAAGTTATGTGAAGGTGCGCGGTTAGATGGCCTTCATGCGCGGCATTATCTTGGCGGTGATTGCGCTATGCCCGCTGGCCTCGATGGCCGCCGCCGACGACAGAGCGATCTGCGGCGCGGTCCCGATAAAATCCGACGCCATCGGCGCGTGCAGCCGCGTCATCGCCGCGCCGCGAACCAGCGCGCATGACCGCACGATGGCGCTGACATTGCGCGGCGATGCCAGGCGCAGCCAGGGGGACAATGGCGGAGCGATAGCCGATTACGGCCAGGCGCTGACGCTGCAGCCCGACTACCGGGCGGCGCTCGTCGGCCGCGGCATCGCCTATCGCGAGACGAACGATCCCACCCGCGCGATCGCCGACTTCGACCAGGCCATCAAGCTCGATCCAAAAGATGCCAAGGCGCTCTACGAGCGCGGTGTCGCTAAAAGCAAGGCGGGCGATGCAGCCGGAGGCGATGCCGACATCGCGGCGGCGAAGGCCATCAACCCCGGCATTGCCGGGAAGCAGTGATCACCGGACAAGTCCGACAGACATCGGGTTACGGAAACAGCGCCACCTGATCGAGTCCCATCGTCTCAGGAAAGCCGAGCATCAGGTTCATGTTCTGCACCGCCTGCCCCGAGGCGCCCTTGGTCAGATTGTCGAGCGTCGAGACGATGATGGCGCGGCCGGGAATGCGGTCGGCGACGACGCCGATGAAGGTCATGTTCGAACCGCGCACGTGCCGGGTCTGGGGCGTCGCACCGAACGGCAACACGTGGACGAACGGCTCCTTCGCGTAGGACTTTAAAAGCAACGCATGAAGATCCTGCGGCGAGGCCTTCAGCCCGCGCACATAGATCGTCGACAGGATGCCCCGGTTCATCGGCACCAGATGCGGCGTGAAGGTCACGACGACGTCGCGGCCGGCGGCCAGCGAGAACTCCTGGTCGAGCTCGGCCATGTGACGGTGATGGCCGACGCCGTAAGCATGGAAGCCTTCGGAGACTTCCGAGAACAGCATTTCCTCACGCGCCGTCCGGCCGGCCCCGGTCATGCCGGACTTGGCGTCGATGACGATCTCGTCCGCATCGATCGCCTTGGCTTTGAGAAGCGGGATCAGCGCCAGTTCGGCGCAGGTGGTGTAGCAGCCGGGATTGGCGACCAGTTTCGCTCCCTTGATCTTGTCCCGATAGATCTCGACCAGTCCGTAGATGGCGTCTTTCTGGAGCTGCGGCGCAAAATGCTCATGGCCGTACCAGCGGGCGTAAGCCGCGGGATCGGCGAGCCGGAAATCGGCCGAGAGATCGACCACTCTGGTCGCGGGTGCGCGCTCCATCAAATCCTTGATGACTTTTTGCGTCGTGCCGTGCGGCAGCGCGCAAAACACCAGATCGAGCGCCAGCGCCTTCCAATCGGTGCCCTCGATCGCCGTCAAAGTCGGCAGCGCATAAGGCGAGAATTGCGGAAACACCTCCGCCATCGGCTTGCCGGCGCGCCGGTCTGCGGTGAGCAGCGCGATCTCGACTTGCGGGTGGCGCAGCAACAGCCGCACCAATTCCGCGCCGGTATAGCCGGAGGCGCCGAGTACGCCGATTTTTGCTTTTGCAGCCATGATTCTACCCGTTGTCCTTGGAGGGATAAGGCCGAATCCGCAGGCAGAATGTCAAAGGCAGGTGCCGCGGAGACGGCGGCACGAAGGGGTTACGCGCGAGCGCGCTTCCGTGCCGTGGCGATACGGCGGCGGCGCTGGGCGGATGCAATAGCGGTCGAAACGAGTTCCATGGCCGCGCATATAAGGCCCCGGTTTCGGCACGTCAATTCGCTCATGGTTTCGCCGTCCCGATGGCATAGTCGTCATCCGCTGGGATTTGATTCGTCCGCCATTGCAGACCGCAAACCAAGCGCCACATGGCAACCGCTTTACGAACAGTTTTGGGCAAGACCCTGGGAACACGCGTGAAACCCTCGAAAAAAGACAAAGCCAAATCGCCCCCGAAAGCCGCGAGCAAGACCGGCGACCTGTTCGCCGCCACGCCGGCCCCGCGGCGCGCGGCTGCAAGCCGCCCTGCCCCGTCCGCCCGCAATACCGGCGAGTCCGGCTACACGGCCAAGCACATCGAGGTCCTCGAAGGGCTTGAGCCGGTGCGCCGCCGTCCCGGCATGTATATCGGCGGGACCGACGAGAAGGCGCTGCACCACCTGTTCGCCGAGGTGATCGACAACGCCATGGACGAGGCGCTGGCCGGCCATGCCGACTGGATCGAGGTCGAGCTTGGCGCCGACGGTTTCCTCGCCGTGACCGACAACGGCCGCGGCATCCCGGTCGACCCGCATCCGAAGTTCAAAAACAAATCGGCGCTGGAAGTGATCATGTGCACGCTGCACGCCGGCGGCAAATTCGACTCCGAAGTCTATGAGACTTCGGGTGGCCTGCACGGCGTCGGTGTTTCGGTGGCGAATGCGCTGTCTGACTGCATGGAGGTCGAGGTCGCGCGCGGCCAGAAGCTCTATCGGATGACGTTCGAGCGCGGCAAGCCGAAGACCAAATTGCTGGATGCCGGCAAGGCGCCCAACCGCCGCGGCACCAAGGTGCGCTTTCATCCCGACCCGGAGATTTTCGGCGCCAAGGCGCACTTCAAACCGGAGCGCGTCTTCAAGATGACGCGCTCAAAGGCTTATCTGTACGGCGGCGTCGAGATCCGCTGGTCGTGCGCCCCGGAGTTGTTGCGCGGGGTCGATGACGTACCCGCCGAAGCCAAGTTTCATTTCGCCGACGGGCTCAAGGATTATCTGTCGGAAACGCTGGCCAGTGCGACGCTGGTGCATCCCGACATTTTCACCGGCAGCGCCGGCAAAACGGGGAAACACGGCGGCGCCCAATGGGCCGTCGCATGGACCGCCGACGCCGACGGGTTTCTCAATTCCTACTGCAACACCGTGCCGACCCCGGACGGCGGCACCCATAAATCCGGGCTGCGCTCTGCCTTGACCCGCGGCTTGAAGGATCACGCCGACCGCGTCGGCCAGGGCAAGCGCGCCGCCGCAATCACTTCGGAAGACATCATGACCGGCGCCTGCGCGATGCTCTCGGTGTTTATCCGCGAGCCGGAATTCCAGGGCCAGACCAAGGACCGGCTCGCGACCGCCGAAGCGCAGCGGATCGTCGAGCAGGCGATCAAGGATCCGTTCGATCATTGGCTCGCCGGCAATCCGCTGCAGGCCAACAGGCTGCTCGATTTCGTCATCGAGCGGGCCGACGAGCGGCTCCGCCGCCGTCAGGAAAAAGACATCGCCCGCAAGAGCGCTGTCCGTAAGCTCCGGCTGCCCGGCAAGCTCGCCGATTGCACCAACAGCGCCGCCGAGGGCTCCGAGATTTTCATCGTCGAGGGCGACAGCGCCGGCGGCTCGGCGAAACAGGCGCGCAACCGCGCCTCGCAGGCGATCCTGCCGTTGCGCGGCAAGATCCTCAACGTCGCCTCGGCCGGCAAGGACAAGCTGGCGCAGAACCAGCAGCTCGCCGACCTCGTCCAAGCGCTGGGCTGCGGTACCGGCGTGCATTACCGCGACGAGGATTTGCGCTACGGCCGCGTCATCGTCATGACCGACGCCGATGTCGACGGCGCCCATATCGCGTCGCTCCTGATCACCTTTTTCTACCGGCAAATGCCGCAGCTCATCGACCACGGCCATCTTTATCTGGCGGTGCCGCCGCTCTACCGGCTGTCGCATGGCGGGCGGAATTTCTATGCCCGCGACGAGAAAGATCGCGACGAGATTTTAAAAAGAGAATTCCGCGCCAATGCCAATGTCGAGGTCAGCCGTTTCAAAGGCCTGGGCGAGATGATGGCGGCGCAGTTGAAAGAAACCACCATGGACCCGGCGAAACGTACGCTGCTTCGCGTCACGCTGATCGCCGACGACCGCAAGGATACCGAAAAATCCGTCGAACGGCTGATGGGCACCAAGGCCGAATCCCGCTTCGAATTCATTCAGGAGCGCGCGGAATTCGCCGACGACGAATTATTGGACGTGTGATACGTCGTTGCAACAGTGACGACGTTCATTCTTTCTGGAACAATTTATCCGTCGCGGTGATGAGGCCGACGTCCGGATGCGCCGAGCAATAGTCGCCGAGCTTCTTGGCATTGGCGACGAATTGGCCGGTCGCGATTACCGGCGGATCATCCTCGTTCTTGTAGTAGCCGTCGAGCCAAGCGAGGATGACGCCGACATCCTCCTTGCTGGCCGATTGAAACTGGTGGCAGGTCCAGGTCGACAGATCGATGTCGCCGGCGAACGCCGGCGCGCTCCACGCCAGCACCCCGCATCCCAGCACGGCCGCTGCAAGTTTCATCGCGAACTCTCCAAAACCGCCCCGCAAATTTGCGCTGACGGGTCCGGTCTGTAAAGCCGCAAATCATTCCTCGAAATGCAGATTCGCGGCCTTGACGACTTCGGAATATTTGGAAATTTCCGATGCGATCTGGCGCTTGAACTCGTCGCCGGACGGACCGCCCGGATTGACCGCCATGGCCTTGAGCTTGTCCGACACCGTGGTGTCGTGGATCGCCTGATTCAGCGCCGCCGAAAGCTTCGCGACGATCGGCGCCGGCGTGCCGGTCGGCGCAAACACGCCGCTCCACAAATGCACGTCGACGTCGGGGTAGCCGGCTTCGCTCATGCTCGGCGTGTCCGGCAGTTGCGACGAGCGCTCGGCGCCGGTCACCGCGAGCGCTTTTAATTTGCCGGCCTTGACCTGCGGCACGGTCGGCGGCCCGTCGGGAAAGGCGAACAGCGATTGGCCGTCGATAACGGCGAGGATCATTTCGTTGCTGCCCTTGTACGGGATCATCACGCCGGGAATGCCGGACTTCAGCTTGAACAGCTCCGAGGTGATGGTGAAGGACGGCGAAGTCGACGGATAATTCGACTTGTCCGGATGCGCCTTGGCCCAGGCGACCAGCTCCTTCACGTTATTGGCGGGATGATCGCCCGCGACCACGAAGATCAGCGGGAAGTTCGCGATCATCGCCAGCGGCGTGAAGGATTTGACCGGATCGTATTTCAGATCGGAATAGATCGCGCCGGCGATCGACATCATGCCGCTCGCGGCAACCAACAGCGTGTAGCCGTCCGGGCTCTGCTGCGCGACATATTCCGCCGCGAGCCGTCCCCCGGCCGACGGCTTGTTCTCGATCACCACCGCCTGCCCGATGATCTCCGAAAGCTTGGCGCCGACCAGGCGGGCGAAAATATCGTTGCCGCCGCCGGCGGCAAAGCCGACGATCATGCGCACCGGCCGGCTTGGATAATCGGCTTGGGCAAACGCCGGCACGGCGGCCGTGGCCGAAGTCCCGAGCGCGGCGAGCGCGGACAGGATCGACCTGCGGGTGAGATGACCGACGCTCATGAGGCTTCCTCCAAAAGGTTCGCAACGTGTTTTTGCTCCCCGCTCGAACCGCGGGGATTACAGGCTAGATTAGCACAGGACGTCGAGCGGCGCTCTGCGTCACGACCGCATCCACTCGACCAGGGCCGCGGTGACGGCTTCCGGCTGTTCCAGCGTCGAGAGGTGCCCGCTGTCGGGAATTATGACAAGGCGCGAACCGGCGATGCCGGCCGCGATCTCGCGGGCAAGCTCGGGAGGCGTCGCCTCGTCACCCTCCCCGACCAGGACCAGGGTCGGGCACCTGATCGCCGCAAGCCCGGGCCGCGAGTCCGGCCGGCTCATGATCGCCTGCTGCTGGCGCAGATAGCCCTCCAGCCCGGTCTCCTCCGCCATGGCGAGCACGATCCGCTTGAGCGCCTCGTCGCCCCGGCGGTCGCGATGGACGTAGAGCGGAAAGGCAAGGTCGGGAATTTCGGCGTAGCGGCCGCCTTTGGCGAGCGCCATGAGGCCATGCCGCCGTTCGGTCATTTCCGGCATGTCGGCCCGCGCGCCGGTATCGAGCAGCGCCAGCCGGGCGACGCGTTCCGGCGCCTGGCGCATGATTTCCAGCGCGATGTAGCCGCCCATCGACAGGCCGGCGAGCGCGAAACGGGGCGGCGCCGACGCCAAAATCCGCCGTGCAATCCCCGTCATGGTGATATCGCGGGTATGATCGGCGATAACGACCGGGCCGAACCGCCACAGCGCCGGGATCTGCGCGGCGTAAAGCCTTGCCGAGCAGGTCAGGCCGGGCACAAGAACGGTCGCCAGCGAGCCTTGAGGGTCGTCCATCGTGGTTCCCATTTCGAGAGGAAAGCGAGGCAATCCGCTTAACTTACCGCACTATTTCAAGGCCTTCGCCGTTGACATTCGTCTAATCGATCCTATGTTGCCCGCAACTGCTAAAAGGCAGAATCGACCGCGCCAGAGCGCATCCCCAGCCGTAGCCTAGATTGGCACATGGGTCTGCACAGGGGTGCCGCCCCGCGGTCCTGACTCGAGGGTTTATGTCGTTTTCAAATCTCGGCTTGTCCGACAAGGTTATCGCCGCCGTCGCGGCGGCTGGTTACAAAACTCCCACTCCCATTCAAGAACAGGCGATCCCGCACGTCCTTGCCCGGCGCGACGTGCTCGGCATCGCGCAGACCGGTACCGGCAAGACGGCGGCCTTTACCCTGCCGATGCTGACCATGCTGGAAAAGGGCCGCGCCCGCGCCCGCATGCCGCGCACCCTGATCCTCGAGCCGACCCGCGAATTGGCGGCCCAGGTCGAAGAAAATTTCATCAAATACGGCGTCAACAATAAGCTCAACGTCGCGCTGATCATCGGCGGCGTCTCCTTCGACGATCAGGACACCAAGCTGATGCGCGGCGTCGATGTGTTGATCGCGACGCCGGGCCGGCTGCTCGATCATTTCGAGCGCGGCCGTCTGCTGCTCACCGGCGTGGAACTCCTGGTGATCGACGAAGCCGACCGCATGCTCGACATGGGCTTCATTCCCGACATCGAGCGCATCTGCAAGCTGGTGCCGTTCACCCGCCAGACGCTGTTCTTCACCGCCACGATGCCGCCGGAAATCCAGCGCATCACCGAACAATTCCTGCACAATCCGGTGCGCGTCGAAGTATCGAAGCCCGCCACCACCGTTTCGAACACGACGCAATTGCTGGTCCGATCGGGCCGCGAGCCGCACGACAAGCGCGATACGCTGCGCCGCCTGATCCGCGCCGCGGATGGCATGAAGAACGCCATCATCTTCTGCAATCGCAAGCGCGATGTGGCGACGCTGCACCGTTCGCTGTTGCGTCATGGTTTTTCGGTGCAGGCCTTGCATGGCGACATGGACCAGTCGGCACGCACCGCAGCGCTCGATCAGTTCCGCAAGAACGAAGTGACGCTGTTGGTTGCTTCCGACGTCGCCGCCCGCGGTCTCGATATTCCCGACGTCAGCCACGTCTACAATTTCGACGTGCCGATCCATGCCGACGATTACGTTCATCGGATCGGCCGCACCGGCCGTGCCGGCCGGAGCGGCACCGCGATCACCCTCGTCGCGGGCTCGAACGACACCAAGGCGGTCGCTGCGATCGAGAAACTGATCGGCCAGCCGATTCCCTTCATGGACAATCCGGCCGGCGCTCCGGTCGTAACGGAAGCCCCGGAAGAGCCGCGCCCCTCGCGGGGGCGCGGGCGCCGCGACGAGCATCGCCGACAGCCGCAGCAGCATCGGCCGGCACCGGTGGCGCGTATCGACGAAGCACGGACGCGCCGCGCGCCGCCGCCGGCTCGCCCGCGCGTTGCCGAAGACGCGGAGGTTTCTCACCTGCCCGCTTTTCTATTGCGTCCGGTCACGCTGAAAGCTTAGTAGCCGCTAGCCGTAAGTTGCGCGCGAAACAAAGTCGCGCATAGAGCAAGGTTGCGTGCCAAGTAAACTTGCTTTGAAACTTGCTTGCCCCGGGCTTTCGCCCACAACCGTTTACCGGTCCTTCACTGCTATCCCCTACGTTTACGTGTGGATTAGCGACGGCGGCTACGCTGGCGCGGGGCTTTGCATACTTTCCTAGGGTGTTGGAGACGACTTATGGCCGTGCCCCAAGAAGAGCACGAACGAACGCTGGCATTTGCTGAAGTTGCATTGCAGCAGATCCGCGCGTTGGGCCAACCGGCGTCGCCGCGAAATTTCGAGATCTGGTATCACTACGCAACCGGCTACAACCCGCCGCTGAATCAGGCGATCAACGAGGCGCTCGCCAAAAAAGGCGTGCTCGACGAAGCCGACCTCGATCAGATTTATGAGACCTATATCGCCGCCAGCCGCATCGGCGAGCGCATCGACACCGTGGGAACGCGAGTGCTCGACGAGATCAAGCAGGTGATGGCGACCATCGATGCCGCGGCGGGCTCGGCGACCAGCTATTCCAAACGCCTGAAGCTTGCGACCGAAACGCTTTCGCAAGCCAATGACGGCGAAGCGCTCCGTACCGTGATCGAGCACCTGATCCAGGGCGCGAAGGAAGTGGAGCTCAACAACAAGAAGCTCGAAGCCAGCCTCGCCTCGTCTCACCAGGAAATAGAAACGCTGCAGCAGGACCTGGAGGCGGTGCGCGTCGAGAGCCTTACCGATCCGCTCACCACGCTCGCCAACCGCAAATATTTCGACAATGCGCTCGCCAAGGGCATCGCCGAAGCGCAAGAGAAGAACGAGCCGCTGGCGCTGCTGATGGCCGACATCGACCACTTCAAGACCTTCAACGACCGCTACGGCCATCTGACCGGCGACCAGGTGCTTGCGCCTGGTCGCCTTGTCGGTGAAGCAAAACGTCAAAGGCCGCGACGTCGCCGCCCGTTACGGCGGCGAGGAATTCGTCGTGGCGCTGCCGAGCACGTCGCTGCAATCGGCGATCACGGTCGCCGACCAGATCCGCCGCGCGGTGATGACCAAGGAATTGATGAAACGATCGAGCGGCGAGCGGCTCGGCCGGGTGACGATCTCGATCGGCGTCGCGGTGGTGCGGCCGAGCGACACGCCGCAGGTCCTGATCGAACGCGCCGACAAGTGCCTCTATGCCGCCAAGCGGCACGGCCGCAATCGGGTCATTTGCGAGATCGACCCGGAAGCCGCCGCGGACCACGCAGCACCGATGCCGGCACGCGTCGCGTAATATCGGCAGCTTTGTAAGAAAATGCGGCGGGGCGCGGGCGATATTGCCTGCCCTACTGCGCGCGGGCCTCGACGTCCTGGGCCGGCTCGATCTGCACGGACTCGCCGCAACCGCAGGCCGACGTCTGGTTCGGGTTGTTGAAAACGAATTGCGCCGACAGCTTGTCGATCTTGTAATCCATCTCGGTGCCGAGCAAGAACAACACCGCCTTCGGGTCGATCAGGATGCGGACGCCCCGGTCCTCGATGACTTCGTCGAGCGGATTGACCGCTTCGGCATATTCCATCGTATAGGCCATGCCGGCGCAGCCGCCGTTCTTGACGCCGACCCGAACCGCCGCGATCGGCCGATCGGCTTTCGCCATCACCGTCTTGATGCGCTCGGCGGCGGCTTCGGTAAGCCGCATCACTTGAGGTCTCGGCCGGGAGGTAGCCATTTTCAGTTCCTTTCCGCACCAGCGGCGCGGCGATGAGATTTATTCTAACTCGAAATCTGCTAACGACCTCACATCATCCTATGTAGTGCGCAAGCGAACGCGGCGCAATTCACCACATATTGAGTACGGTACGCGCCTCATCCGACATCCGGCTCGGGTCCCACGGCGGATCCCAGACAATGGTGACCTTGGCTTCGCGAACGCCGGGCACGCTCGACACCGCATTCTCGACTTGCAACGGCAGTTCCGCCGCCGAAGGGCAGTTCGGCGTCGTCAGCGTCATGTCGATATTGACCATGCGGTCGTCTTCGATATCGACTTTGTAGATCAGGCCGAGCTCGTAGATATCGGCAGGAATTTCCGGATCGAAAACCGTCTTCAGCGCATCGACGATCTGGTTGCTCAAATGCGTCAGCTCTTCCAGCGGGATTGCCGACGGTTTTTCCGCGGCCGCAGTGTCGGATGTGGCCGCGGCCACGGCGGCGGCGGGCGGGGTCTCGACAACGGGGGCATCGGCCGCGACGCCGGCCGTCCCGGATTTCACGTCCTCGTCGTTTGGAGAGTTCTGGTTCATTTGAAGAAATCCTGCGCCTTGAGGAGCGACTGCACAAGGCAGTCGATCTCGTCGCGGGTATTGTACATGGCGAACGAGGCGCGGCAGGTCGCGGAGACGCCGAACCGCGCCAACAGCGGCATGACGCAATGGGTACCGGCGCGGATCGCGACACCGGAACGGTCGATGATGGTCGCCACGTCGTGCGGATGGGCGCCCTTCATTTCGAACGAAACGATCGGGCCCTTGTTCTTGCCGGTGCCGATGATGCGCACCGAATTGATTTCGCGCAGTCGTTCCTGGGCGTAGTGCAGCAGCGACGCTTCGTGGTTGCGGATGCGCGGCTTTGCCGATCGCGCCGACATAATCGATCGCGGCACCGAGCCCGATCGCCTGAACGATCGACGGCGTGCCGGCCTCGAACCGGTGCGGCGGCTCGCCATAGGTGACCCGGTCCTCGAACACTTCGCGGATCATTTCACCGCCGCCGTTGAACGGCGGCATGGCGGCGAGCAGATCGTATTTGCCGTAGAGCACGCCGATGCCGGTCGGGCCGTAAAGCTTGTGACCGGTAAAGGCATAAAAGTCGCAGTCGATGTCGCGCACGTCGATGTCGAGATGCACCGCGCCCTGCGCGCCGTCGACCAGCACCGGAATGCCGCGCGCATGCGCGATCCGCACCACTTCCTTTACCGGCACCAGAGTGCCGAGCACGTTGGACATGTGGGTGATGGCGACCAGCTTGGTGCGCGGCGACAACAGCTTTTCGAATTCGTCGATGAGGAAATTGCCCTCGTCGTCGACCGGCGCCCATTTGATCACCGCGCCTTGGCGCTCGCGCAGGAAATGCCACGGCACGATGTTGGAGTGGTGCTCCATGATCGACAGCACGATCTCGTCGCCGGGCTGAATGCGCTCGCGGCCGAACGTATAGGCGACGAGGTTGATCGCCTCGGTGGCGTTGCGGGTGAAGACGATCTCTTCCTTGCGCGCGGCATTGAGGAAGCCGGCAACCTTCTCGCGCGCGCCCTCGTAGGCCTCGGTCGCCTCGTTGGCGAGATAATGCAGACCGCGATGCACATTGGCGTATTGCGTCGTATAGGCTTCCTGCAGGCGGTCGAGCACCGCGCGCGGCTTTTGCGCCGAGGCGGCGTTGTCGAGGTAAACCAGCGGCTTGCCGTAAACCGGCATGCTCAGGATCGGAAAATCCGCCCGGATGCGGTTGACGTCAAAGGCGTTGTTGGTGACGGCCTGGTTCATGGCGCAGCCTGGGCGCGGCGCTTGAGCCAGACCGCGACCAACTCCATCAGCGCTTCGCGCAACCCGGCATGCTCGATGCCTTCGACCGCCTCGCCGAGAAACGCCTGGATCAGGAGCGACTCGGCCTCGGCCGACGGAATGCCGCGCGCCATCAGATAGAATTTGAGTTCGTCGTCGAGCGCGCCCGCGGTGGCGCCATGGCCGCATTGCACGTCGTCGGCGAAAATCTCGAGTTCCGGCTTGTTGTCGGCTTCGGCCCGGTCGGACAACAGCAGCGCCTGCGTCATCATCTTGGCGTCGGTCTTCTGCGCGCGCTGCCGCACGATGATGCGGCCCTGGAATACGCCATGGGCCTCGTCATCGAGCACGGTCTTGAAAACTTCCCGCGATTGGCAATCGCGCGCGGCATGCGTGGCGACCAGCGTGGTGTCGGCATGCTGCCGGCCGTTGAGCAGGGTCGCGCCGCGGACGCCGGCAACGGTGCCTTCGCCGTCGAAATTCAAAAACAGCTGATTGCGCACCACCGCGCCGCCGGCGGCAAATGTGAAAGAGTTGAAGCGCGCATGTGCGCCGATCGCGGCCGCCAGCGTCGAGACATGGAGCGCCTCGGCACCTTCGGCGACGAGCTTCACATGATCGACATGGGCGTGGTCGCCGACCACCATTTCAACGGCGGCATTGACCTGATAGTCGCTGCCGCCCGGACCCTCATGGCTCTCGATCAACATCGCGCGGGCCCGATCCTCGACCACCACCAGCGAGCGGACAAAAGTCGCGACGGGCTTCTGCGAGGTCACGAACAGCAAATACAGCGGCCGGTCGATGGTCGCGCCGGCGGCGATCCGGATCACCGCGCCGTCGCCCATCAGCGCGGTATTGAGCGCCACCGCGACATTGCCGGCAGGCGCGATCTTGCCGAGATGCGCCGCGACCGCCGGATCGTTGTCGGTAAGCGCCTGCGCCAGCGAACGGACCGAGAGGCCTTTTTCCAAGTTTGCCACGTCCGACAGTTCGGCAACGAAGGCGCCATCGACGAACACCAGACGGCGGGCGTCGACATCGCGGAGCAGTTCGCCCGCGGCCTTGGCGGCGGCCTTGGCTGCCGCGTCCGGCGGGTTCGCCAGCGGCTTGGCTTCCCGCATCAGCGCACGCAGATCGGTGTATTTCCACTCCTCGACGCGGCGGTGCGGCAAACCTTCCTTGGCGAACAGATCGAACGCGGCGTCGCGCTGCGCCGCGACCGCGCCGCCGCCCGGCAGCCGGGCGCGCGCCTGCGCGAATTCCTGCGCCAGCGCGGTCTCCGCCGCGGTCTTGATGATGGTGACTTCAGCGTTCACGCCGCCGCCTCTTCCTGATACTCGGCATAACCGCGCGCTTCGAGTTCGAGCGCCAGATCCTTGCCGCCGGTCTTGACGATGCGGCCGGCCGACAGCACGTGCACGATGTCCGGCACGATGTAGGACAGCAGCCGCTGGTAATGCGTGATGACAAGGAAGGAACGCTGCGGCGAGCGCAGCCGGTTGACGCCTTCCGAAACGATTTTCAGCGCGTCGATATCGAGCCCGGAATCGGTTTCGTCGAGCACCGCCAGCCGCGGCTCGAGCAGCGCCATCTGCAAGATCTCGTTGCGCTTCTTCTCGCCGCCGGAAAAGCCGACATTGACGGCGCGGCGCAGCATATCCTGCTCGATGCCGAGCTTGCCGGACAGTTCGCGCACCCGCTTGATGAATTCCGGCGTGGAAAGCTCCGGTTCGCCGCGCCGCTTGCGCTGCGAATTGAGCGCAGTGCGCAGAAACGTCATCGAGGCGACGCCGGGAATTTCCATCGGATACTGAAATGCCAGAAACATGCCGGCCGCGGCGCGCTCGTCCGGCGTCATATCGAACAGGTTCTTGCCGTTGAAAAGCACTTCGCCCGCGGTCGGCGTGTAATCGGCCTTGCCGGCGAGCACATAAGCCAAGCGTCGATTTACCGGAACCGTTCGGACCCATAATGGCATGGACCTCGCCGGCATTCACGGTGAGGTCGAGGCCTTTGAGGATTTCCTTGCCGTCGATATCGACATGCAGGTTTTTGATCTCAAGCAACGCCATTCAAAGCTCCAGATTCTTCTCAATACGCTTTTGCCGGCCGCGCCAGCGCCACTCGCCGTCGGTCTTCATCCGGCTGATCAGGACGAAGGCTGCGATGGCAAGAATGTCGATCACCAGCGCGGTAAAGCCGCCGGAGCGGCCGCGGCCAAGCACCGGCGCCAGCATCGACGTCATGACCACGACGAACATCGTCAACACGGTGAGCGCCCAGCCTTCCCAGGTCACGGGCGTCGGACCGTAGCCGCGTTCTCTCGGTTGAAACCAGTAAGTGTTCAGCATGACGGTTTCTTGAGATTGTTCAGCCGACGCTGCCTTCCAGCGAGACGGAGATCAGCTTCTGCGCCTCGACTGCGAATTCCATCGGCAATTGCTGCAGCACGTCCTTGACGAAGCCGTTGACGACCAGCGCGGTCGCCTCCTCGGCCGACAATCCGCGCTGCCGGCAGTAGAACAGCATGTCGTCGGAAATCTTCGAGGTTGTCGCCTCGTGTTCGAACACCGTCGAGGAGTTCTTCGCCTCGATATAGGGCACCGTATGCGCGCCGCACTGATCGCCGATCAGGAGCAAATCGCAATTGGTGAAATTGCGGGCGCCGGACGCACGGCGATGCGCGGTAACGAGACCGCGATAGGTATTGTTGGAACGGCCGGCGGCGATACCCTTGGAGATGATGCGGCTCGTCGTGTTCTTGCCGAGATGCAGCATCTTGGTGCCGGAATCGACCTGCTGATAGCCGTTGGAAATCGCGATCGAATAGAACTCGCCGCGCGAATTGTCGCCGCGCAGAATGCAGCTCGGATATTTCCAGGTGATCGCCGAGCCGGTTTCGACCTGGGTCCAGGAGATTTTGGAGTTCTTGCCGCGGCAATCGCCGCGCTTGGTGACGAAATTATAGATGCCGCCGCGGCCCGTCGCGTCGCCCGGATACCAGTTCTGGATGGTGGAATATTTGATCTCGGCATCGTCGAGCGCCACCAGTTCGACCACGGCGGCGTGAAGCTGGTTCTCGTCGCGCATCGGCGCGGTGCAGCCTTCGAGATAGCTGACGTAAGAGCCCTTGTCGGCGATGATCAGCGTGCGCTCGAACTGCCCGGTATTCTTCTCGTTGATGCGGAAATAGGTCGACAGCTCCATCGGGCAGCGCACGCCGGGCGGCACGTAGACGAACGAGCCGTCGGAGAACACCGCGGAATTGAGCGTGGCGAAGAAATTGTCGCTGACCGGTACCACCGAGCCGAGATATTTTTTCACCAGTTCCGGATGCTCATGAACCGCTTCCGAGATCGGCATGAACAGCACGCCGGACTTGGCGAGTTCGGCTTTGAACGTGGTCGCGACCGAAACCGAATCGAACACTGCGTCGACGGCGACGCGCCGTTCGCCTTCGCCCGCCGCCGATTCTTCACCGGCGGGCCGCTGAATGCCCAGCAGCGCCTCGCGCTCGCGCAACGGGATGCCGAGCTTTTCGTAGGTGCGCAGGATTTCCGGATCGATCTCGTCGAGCGACTTCGGGCCGTCCTTCTGCTTCGGCGCCGAGTAGTAATACAGGTCCTGATAATCGATCGGGCCGTATTCGACCTTGGCCCAGGTCGGCTCGCGCATGGTCAGCCAGCGCTTATAGGCGTCGAGCCGCCACGCCAGCATCCATTCCGGCTCGTTCTTCTTGGCCGAGATGAAACGGACCGTATCTTCGGACAGGCCTTTCGGGGCCTTGTCCAATTCGATCAGCGTCTCGAACCCGTACTTGTATTGGTCAACGTCGATGCGCCGGACCTGATCGACGGTCTCTTGTACTGCCGGCATTCGTCCCTCCGCTCACGGTTTCAAGGACCGCGGGTTGGATTTAGTCGGTTATGGTTGGTGCCTGCCTTCGGGTCACCCCCGTTAGACCGTTTGAATCATTCAAACGGCCGCGAATTCGTTTAATTATGCAGCGAGTTATGCCGCAATACCATGCACCTTAGATAGTGCAGAAGCGAGCTTTCTCCAAGCGCCGAGGAACATTTCGACATCGGTTTCGGTGGTCGCCCAGCCCAGGCTGACGCGCACCGCGCCGCGGGTCAGCGCCGGAGAAACCCCCATGGCTGCAAGGACATGGGACGGCTGGACCTTGCCGGAGGAACAGGCGGCGCCGGACGAGACCGCGATGCCTTCGAGGTCGAAGGCGATCACGGCGGTCTCCGCCTTCATCCCCGGGGCGGCAAATAGCGTGGTGTTCGGCAGCCGGTCGGCCTTCTGCCCGAAAATGACGACCTGAGGCGTGATCGCCTTGAGACCGGCTTCCAGCGCGTCCCGGAGTGCCCGCATACGGGCGGCTTCGGCCGCGCGGTCGCGCCGGGCAACGGCCGCGGCCGCGCCGAAAGCGGCGATTCCGGCCACATTCTCGGTGCCGGCGCGGATACCCCGCTCCTGGCCGCCGCCGCGAATGAGCGGGTCCGGGAAATGGATGTCCTCGCGGCCGCGGATAAGCGCGCCGCCGCCCTTGGGCCCGCCGATCTTGTGGGCCGAGAGCGTCAGCAGATCGGCGCCGAGCGCCGCGATATCGCAGGAAACGCGGCCGGCCGCCTGGACGGCGTCGACATGGAGGAGCCCGCCGCCGGCATGGACGATAGCGGCGGCCTCCGCGACCGGCTCGATCACCCCGGTCTCGTTATTGGCGAGCATCAGCGAAACCAGCGGCCGGGGCGATTTCGCCACCGCCGCAGCGAGCGCGTTCAGATCGATCAGGCCGTCGCCGTCGACCGGAACCTCCTCGATCACGGCATGGGGAAACCGCCCTCCGGCGCGTACAGAGGCATGCTCGATGGCTGACAGAAGCAGCGCCGACCGGGGCTGCTTCTCGTGCGCCGTCTCGATCGCCGGCGTCAGGGCCAGCATATTGGCTTCGGTGCCGCTCGAGGTGAAGAACACATCGCTCGGCCGGGCGCCGGCGAGGGCCGCCACTTCTTCCCGGGCGTTTTCGATCACATGGCGGGCGGCACGGCCTTCGGCATGCACCGAGGACGGATTGCCCGGCAGCAGCAGCGCCGCGTCGAAGGCCCGGCGGGCTTGCGCCCGCATCGGCGCGGTCGCGTTCCAGTCGAAATAGCTCCGCTCGGACATTACGTCGTCTGCCAATCGTCTCTTCCAGTGTCCGGCAAGCCGCGTCTGGGCCGGCTCCGTCTGCGATCCGGGGCGGAAACGCCCTGCAACCGCATCATGACGCTTGCTTTTTGTCCCCCGGCCCGTGCTAGAAGTCGCGACCCAATGTCCGCGCCGCCGAAGCACGCCGCCGGTTCAAAAAAACTAAAGTGCTATTAAGTACTTACGTGCGCCGGGCAATACCGTCAAGCGCGCACCCTGTTCGAGGTCTACCGCAATGCCTGAAGTCATTTTCACCGGTCCGGCCGGCCGCATCGAAGGCCGCTACCATCCGGCCCGGCAAAAGAACGCACCGATCGGCATCGTGCTGCATCCGCACCCGCAGTTCGGCGGCACGATGAACCATCAGATCGTCTATCAGATCTATTACGCCTTCGTGCACCGCGGCTTTTCCGCGCTTCGTTTCAATTTCCGCGGCGTTGGCCGCAGCCAGGGCGGCTTCGACCACGGCATCGGCGAATTGTCGGACGCGGCGTCGGCGCTCGACTGGGTGCAGTCGGTCAATACCGAGGCGCGCAGCTGCTGGATCGCCGGCTTCTCGTTCGGCGCCTGGATCGGCATGCAGCTGCTGATGCGCCGGCCGGAAATCGAGGGCTTCATCTCGATCGCGCCGCCCGCCAATCTTTACGATTTCTCATTTCTGGCGCCCTGCCCGTCGTCCGGACTGATCATTCACGGCGACAAGGACGCGGTGGTGCCGCCGCGCGACGTCACCACTTTGGTCGAGAAGCTCAAGACGCAAAAAGGCATCGTCATCGAGCAGAAGGTCGTCCCCGGCGCCAACCACTTCTTCGACGGCAAGGTCGAACCGCTGATGCAGTCGATCAGCGGCTATCTCGACAAGCGCCTCGGTACCAAAGGCCGGGCAACGACGGCGGCCTAGGGCCGGCGGGTTCGGCCGCCTCGCCTCACCGCTCGGCCGCTCCCCCACGATATGGCAACGGACTTGCATCATCGCCTCGGTATTGCGGCAGCCTTTGCGGGCTAGCCGCTGGCAGGCCATGCAAGCGGACGGTTCCATGCAGGATAAGCGGTTTCACCTCGGCTGGTTTACCTACTTCGGACAGAATGCCTGGAACGAGCCGCTCGGCTCCGGTCCCGATCCCTGGACCGGCGATCTGCACCTCGACCTTGCCCGCGCCTGCGAACGCGCCTGCTTCGATTACATCCTGATCGAAGACACGCTGAGCATTCCGTTCGCTTTCAAAGACAGCATGGAGACCTATCTCAAGCACGGCATCATGGTGCCGAAACATGACCCGGTTCCACTCACCGCGATCATGGGGGCCGCAACCCGCCATCTCGGCCTGGTCACGACCTTGTCGACCATGGCCTACCCGCCCTTCATGCTGGCGCGGCTGATCTCGACCCTGGACCACCTCACCCGCGGGCGGTTCGGCTGGAACATCGTCACCTCAACGGAGAACGCGGCGGCGCAGAACATGGGGCTGACCGAACTCGCGCCCCGCCAATTGCGCTACGACATGGCCGATGAATATGTCGACCTGGTCGAAAAGCTGCTCGGAACCTGGGAGCCCGACGCCGTCATCCGCGATACCGAGACCGGCACTTATGCGGACGCTTCCAAGGTTCACACTTTGAATTTCGAGGGCCGCTGGTACCGCTCGCGCGGCCCGTTGAACACGGTGCGCTCTCCGCAAGGACGACCCGCCTTTATTCAGGCCGGCGGATCGCCGCGCGGCCGCCGCTTCGCCGCCGCGCATGCCGATTTGATCATCGCGAGCTCGACCGGCATCGAAGGCATGAAGGGCTACCGCGACGACGTGCGAAAATTCGCCGTCGAGGCCGGCCGCGGTTCGGACGACATCAAGGTGCTGTCGCTGATCGCGCCCATCGTCGGCGAAACCCGCGAACAAGCGCGCGAGCAATACGAGCGCGCTCTGGCGTCGCCGAGTTATGCCGAAAGAGCCTTGGCGCTGTTCAGCTCGTTTACCGACATCGACTTCTCGAAATTCGATCTCGATGCCCCGCTGCCGCCGCTGACCACCAATGCCGAACAAGGCGCGCTGGATAAATTCTGCCAGACCCGGCCCGGCGAACCGCCGAGCAAAAAGACCTTGCGCCAATTGCTGCGCGACGGCGGCACCACCGGCGCCATCGAACTGGTCGGCACGCCGGACGATGTCGCCGACATGATGGGCGATGCCATGGCGAAGGTCGGCGGCGACGGCTTTCTCATCACCACGCCGTTCCATCGCCTGACGCGGGTCTATATCGACAGCATTACCGACGGCCTCGTCCCTGCGCTACAGCGACGCGGGCTGACGCGGACGGCCTATGCCAAATCCACGCTGCGGCAGACTTTGAGCGAATTCTGATTTGTTAAAGGCGGCCCGGATAATACGCACACGCCCCGTGCCGCGCTTGCAATTGGCCTTCCTCCGACGTTCAATGGAACAAAATAACAATCCAGAACGAACACCAGAGGGGAAACGCCATGCGCATCGCCGCTCTTTGTCTGCCGCTCGCCATTGCCGCAACTGGCTTCGGCCCCGGCAGCGCCTTCGCTCAAGACACCGTCAAGATCGGCATCGTCGTCCCGATGACCGGAACATCGGGCGCCGTCGGCCGCGAGATTTCGGATGCAACGAAGCTCTATGTGGCGCAGCACGGCGATACGGTAGCCGGCAAAAAGATCGAGCTGATCGTACGCGACGACCAGAGCGTGCCCGACAACGCCAAACGGATCGCGCAGGAATTGGTGGTCAACGACAAAGTGAACTTCCTCGGCGCCGGCCTGACGCCGAGCGCGATGTCGATGGCGCCGATCGCGACCGAAGCCAAGGTGCCGACCGTGGTGATGGTATCGGGTACTTCGGCGGTGACCGAACGCTCGCCCTATTACGTGCGCACCAGCTTCACGCTCGGCCAGCAATCCGGCATCGTCGCCGACTGGGCGATCAAGAACGGCAGCAAGAAAGCGGTCTCGATCTTGTCCGACTGGGCGCCCGGCGCCGAAGCCGGCAAAGTCTTCGAGCAGAATTTCACCAAGGGCGGCGGCCAGGTGCTCGAAACCTTGAAGGTGCCGCTCGCCAATCCGGATTTCTCGCCGTTCCTGCAACGCGCCCGCGACCTGCAGCCCGACACGCTGTTCGTCTTCGTGCCGGCCGGACAGGCGGGAACCTTTGCGCGGCAGTTCTCCGAACGCGGCCTCGATAAAACCGGCATCAAGCTCGTCGGTCCCGGCGATATCGTCGACGACGACGATCTGCCTTCGACCGGCGACGCGCTGCTTGGCGTCGTCACCGCCGGCATGTATTCGGCGGCGCACCCGTCGCAGATGAACAAGGACTACGTCGCGGCCTACAAGAAAGCGACCGGGCACCGGGCCAATTTCATTTCAGTCGGCGGCTATGACGGCATGCATCTGATCTATCAGGCGCTCAAACAAACCAACGGCAATACCGATGCAGACGCGGTGATCGGCGCCATGAAGGGGATGAAATGGGAAAGCCCGCGCGGGCCGATGTCGATCGATCCGCGGACCCGCGACATCGTCCAGAACATCTATATCCGCAAGGTCCAGAAAGTCGACGGCGAGCCATGGGCGATCGAGTTCGAAACCTTCCCGGCCGTGAAGGATCCTTTGAAAGAAGCCGCGGCGAATTAGTCCGGGCGAGAGGAAAATCATGAACAGATTGATGCGCGGGGCCCGCGGCATTCTGCCTATCGTTGCTGTCGTGATCGGGCTGTGGTTGGCGGCCGGGGTTGCCCGCGCCGACGACTGGCCGACCAAACCGGTGACGCTGATCGTGCCCTTCGCGCCGGGCGGCACCACCGACATTGTCGGCCGCATCATCGCGCAGCAATTGTCCACGCGTCTTGGCCAGACCGTCGTGGTCGAGAATATCGGCGGCGCCGGCGGCACGCTGGGTGCGACCAACGCGTCGCGCGCCACGCCCGACGGCTACACGGTCTTCATGGCGACCGTCGCCCACACCATGGCGCCCGGCATCTACAAAAAGCTCGCCTATAATTTCGAGCAGGATTTCGACCCGGTCACCGTGGTCGCCACGGTGCCGAATATCCTGATCGTCAATCCCGCGGTGCCGGCAAAAAACGTCACCGAATTCATCGCCTATCTGAAGGCCAATCCCGGCAAAGTGAGCTACGGCTCGGCCGGCGTCGGCTCGACCGAACACATGTCGGCCGAACTGTTCCGCTCGATCGCGGGAGTTGACATCGTCCACGTGCCTTATCGCGGCGGCTCGCCGATGCTGGCCGATCTCGTTGCCGGCAATATCCAGATGTCGATTGAAACCAGCGGCGCGGCCACGCCCCTCGTGCAGGCCGGCAGCGTACGCGCGCTGGCGGTAAGTCCGGCCAAGCGTTCGCCGCTGTTTCCTGATCTGCCGACGCTCGCGGAAGCGGGCCTCAAGGGCTACGACGTCTCCACCTGGTACGGCTTTCTGGTGCCGAAAGGCACGCCGGCTGCTATTCGCGACAAGCTCTACACCGAAACTGCCGCGATCCTGAAAGATCCTGCCATCGTCAAACGGCTCGCCGACTTCGGTGCCGAACCGGGCGGCGAACCGCCGGCGCAATTCGCAGCTTTCATCCATAGCGAAACCGACAAATGGGTCGGACTGGCAAAAGCAGCCGGCATCAGCGCCGAGCAATAGCCGTTATCTGATCGGCCCCTCGACTCGGCGAGCGGACGCGGAAGTCGCATCGAAATAGAAGCTCAAGCCGAATTTGATCGCGTCGTACAGTGCAACACTGCTGATGCCCACTCAAAATTGTGAATGGTGGCCTCGCCGCGACATCCGCAGCGCCGACCGCATTCGGCGAACATCACCAAATCTGATGACGACAACGCGGCCTTGAGCGCCCGAAATTGTTTTCCGATTTGCTGTTGGGGCGTGAGGAAAACTCGTTATGATGGCGGGCGGCGCCGGGCGTATCCATGGGGTGGAGCGCAATTGCCATGCGGGGCGACGATCTTCTCAGCACCATCGAGGCCATCCATGCGGCCGGCCTAGACGCCACGCTTTGGCCGCAGGCCCTTACCTCCATCGCGGGCATTGTCGGCGGAAGCGCGGCTTCGATCGAAGTGATCGACGCGCAAACGCTGCGTCATCGCGAAATGTACTCGCACGGCCTGCCCCGCGCCGACGAGATCGCTTATCTCGAACATTTTGTCGAATTGAATGTCCGCCTGCCATTTGTCGCCAAACAGCAACTGAACGAGCTGTCGTGGGATTACATGATCCTCGACGAGGCGTCCATGAACCGGGCGCCGTTCTATATGGAATTCATGCCGCGGATGAATATCCGCTACTTCATTGGCGGCATCGTGCTGAAAACCGCCGCCGAATTTGCCGGCGTCTGCGTCCATCGCACGGCGCGAAGCGGCCATTTTCAGAAACGCGGTATCGCGGCGATGCGGACGCTGGTGCCGCATGTGCGGCAGGCCTTTGACGTGACGCGGCGTCTGCGACACGCCGGCGATACCCGTGGTTCGCTCGAGCGCACGCTTGACTGGCTTGCCGACGGCGTCGCGCTGGTGGGCAGCGACGGCGGCGTTGTTTACGCCAACGACATGTTCCAGGCGATCGTCGGCCGCAACGACGGTATCCGCATAAAGAAAAATGCAATTCAATTCGCCGATCCTGCCGCGCAAGCCAAGGTCAATGCCGCCATCGCCAACGCCGTCCGGCTGAGATCGAATCCGCCCGATCGCCCGGCCGCCGCCGACTTCACCGCCGCGCGTGCGGCCGACGAATTGTCCTATCTGATTTCCGTACGCCCTTTGCTGGAGAAAGCGGTAACGCGCCAGCCGTCACAGGCGATTGCGATCATTTTTGTGCGCGATCCGCTCGCACGCGGCGCGGCATCGGCCGAAGCCCTGCGGGAAACTTTCGGTTTGACTGAGGCGGAAACAGCCCTCGCGCAAGCTCTGCAATCCGGCATGACGCCCGCCGATTACGCCCGGGAACGGGCGCTCAGCCTCAATACGATTTACACCCATCTGCGGCGGTTACGGGAAAAGACCGGCAGCAGCAGAATGCCCGAACTCATCCACAAATTAAACGAGCTGCGCTCGCCGTTGCGCGTCGCTTGAGCGGAACATGGCGCCGACCGCGAGGCGGCACTTTCACTTCTTTTTAGTCTTGCCCGGTCCCGCCGGCGCCGCCGCTTTCTTTTTCTGCCTACTCTGATTGTAGTCGATCGCGGCGCGAACGAGATTTTTCAATGCGCGCTCGTTGACCTTGTCGCCCTCGAGGAAATCGATCGCGCGTCTCGCATTGCCTTCGAGACCGGCATTGAAAAGCTTGTCGGGATCCTGAAATTTTGCGCCGTAGGCGAAGGTAAGCTTCACCTTGCCTTTGTGGGCGTTGGCGACCGCGATCATTCCGTCTCGCGACCACACCGGGCTTCCCATCCATTTCCATTCCTCGATGATCGCCGGGTCGACGGCGAGGATACATTTTGCGGACCTCGGCGAAGGTCTTGCCACGCCAGTCGGCGATTCCCGCGATCAGCCGGTCGATGCGTTCCGATGGTTTCATTGGATTTTGGTGCCTGTCATTGAGTTCAGTGCGCGCCGGATTTCTTCTCGGCGAAACTATCCCGCGTAACGCTCAGTATAGTTTTTTCATAAAGCTATCCGGCGTCTGTATATTCGCATCATCTCCGTATATTCCCGGTAATTTCTATCGCGATTTTATGTATTCGCGCGCGCTATTTATAGCCTCGTCTCTATGTTTCCCGATCTTGCCGGCGATAGTTGGCGGCACGAGCCGGGCGCTTCGGTGTCGCCACCGGATGCGTTCCGGGCCGCCGTAAAACACATCGATTCAAAAGCAAGGAAGGAACAACAATGCGTTCGAGCATCACCCTGGTATTGGCCGCGGCCGCGCTCGGCACCGCGCTCGCCTCGGCGCCCGCCTTTGCGCAACCGACCAAACAGAAAGTCCTCCGTCAGCCGTCGGCCACCACCGCGTCACCCGCGAGCCTCTCGCCCAACGCCCCGGTCTCGCCGGGCGGCATCGGTGCCTCGCCCAACAGCTACGGCGGCGGTCCGGGATTCAGCGGCGAAGTTCATGGCACCGCGACCTCGTCCGCGACATATTCCGGCACAGCCGCGAAAGGGGCGCCGGTTTCGCCCGGCGGCATCGGCGCATCGCCCAATAGCTTCAACGGCGGTCCCGGCTACAGCGGAGACGTCAGCGGCAGTGCAAATTCGGGCGCCAGCAAGCCCGTGGCCTATTCCGGTTCGTCCGGCGGCATCAGCACGTCGCCCAACAGCGTCGGTCCGGGTTATCTGAAATAGGATCAACAGAGAGCCCGGTCTGAGAGTGAGCCGGACCGGGCTCTTCAATTGGCTTCTTGTCCGATGGTCCCCTCCTCCCGCCGCCTATCCCGCCGGCCTCCGGAATTTGTATAGAGTTGCCGACGCTGTCTCGAACGGCAGGCGCGGGAACCGGCAATGGGCGGCATCGCCACAACGTGGAATTCGCTTCGCGGCTGGCTGGGAAACCACAAGGGGCAGATCAAGCTCGCGCTGCGCGTAACCGTCGCTGCGGCGGTGGGCTTTCTGATCGCCACCTTTCTCAAGGTTCCGTTGCCGCTGTGGACGGTGCTTACCGCGGTCATTCTGACGCAAGTCAGCTTCGGCAGTTCGGTCAGGGCGACCATCAACTATCTGCTCGGCACGCTCTCGGGCGCCGTTTATGCCGGCGCCTTGGCCACGGCGGTTCCTCACGGCACTGAGATTACCACGCTCATCGTCCTCGCCATGACGGTCGCGCCTCTGGCGCTGCTGGCGGCGATCTATCCCAGCTTCAGCGCCGCGACCTTTACCGGCGTGCTGGTGGTTTTGCTCCCCGGCCTCACCCATGCGGGGCCGGTCGGCTCGGCATTCTATCGCGTGATCGAGGTCACCCTCGGCGGCTTCACCGCGCTGGGGGTGTCGCTCGTTATGCCGACGCGCGCCCATGCCTTGGCGATCGAGGCTGCGGCACATATGCTCGATCTGATGGCAAGGTCGCTGCCCGAATTGTTCTCCGGGCTCTCGCAAACCCACGATGCGATCGCGTTCGGCAGCATCCAGCTCGGCATCGGCGAGGCGTTCGCGCGCTACGATGCCGTCGCCGCCGAAGCGCGGCACGAGCGGTTCAATTTTAACGCCGCCGAACCCACCCTCGGGCCGCTGCAGCGGACGCTGCTGCGGCTCCGCCATGACCTGATCATGATCGGACGGACCGCCTCCGAGCCGCTGCCGCAACTCTTCCAGGACCGATTTGGCGCAAGGTTTTCCGAGGCGGCAAAGACCGCTGCCGACTATCTGCGCCAGTGCAGCGTGAAGCTGACCAAACGGCAAAAGCCGCCTCCGCTCACCGCCGCCGAAGCGGCGCTCGACGACTGCGTCGCTATCTTTGCCGAAATTCGCCGCGAGAGCCTCACGGTCGGCGGCCCGATCGATACGGTGGAGCGTATCTTCACGCTCGGCTTTGCGCTCGATCAGCTGCGCCAGCATTTTCATGAGCTGGATCGATGCGTGACGGCTGCCGCGCGGTGGCGATGATGCGGCAGGTCACGGCTTGACCAGCACGCCGCCGGTAAGCGGGCGCGGCACGCCGGTGGTGCCGGGAAAGGTCAGCGGCAAGCCGCGCAGACTGCGCACCGCGAGATAGGCGAACGCCTGCGCCTCGAGCGAATTGATCGACCAGCCGACCGCGTGCGCCCCCTCGATTTGCGCCGGCGCCAGGCGCTCGGCGAGCATCCGCATCAAGGTCGGATTGCGCGCGCCGCCGCCGGCGACGATCCAGGTCCTCGGCGCCTGCGGCAGCAGCTGCACCACGCGCGCCACCGCCGCAGCGGTCAGCGCGGTGAGCGTCGCGGCACCGTCCTCGACCCCGATGCCGTCCAGCGTGTCGCCGACCCAGCCGCGGAAATCGTTGCGGTCGAGCGATTTCGGCGGCGGCGCGGCAAAAAACGGATGCGTCATCAGACGCGCGATCATCGCCTCGTCGACACGGCCGGCCGCGGCCTTGTGCCCGTCGGTATCGAGCGGATGTCCGGTGCGCAGCCGCAGGAAATCGTCGAGCAGCGCATTGCCGGGACCGGTATCGCACGCGATCAAATCGTCGCCGTCGATATACGTGACATTGGCGACGCCGCCGACATTGAGCACCGCGGTCGGCGGTTCGCTCCGCAGCCGCCGCACCAAAGCGCGATGATAGATCGGCGCCAGCGGCGCGCCCTGCCCGCCGGCGGCCACGTCGGCGGCGCGGAAATCGTAGACCACCGGAATGCCCAGCCGGGCGGCGAGCTTCTCCCCGTCGCCGATCTGCACGGTCAAGCCGCGCTCCGGCCGATGCAGCAGGGTCTGGCCGTGGAAGCCGACCGCCGCGACGCTCTCCGGCGGCAGTGAATTGTTGGCGAGGAAAGATTGCACCGCCTCGGCATGGGCGTCGTTCACCAGCGCCTCGGCTTCGGCGATAATATCCGGGCGCGAGCGTTCGGTCGGTCATGTTGACCGCCGCGGCGGTGGCGCGGCGCAGCAGCGTACGCTCGTCCTTGGTGTAAGGCCGGCAGGCCGTAGCGCCGAACTGGGCGATCCGCTCGCCGTCGGTGTCGATCAAGGCGACATCGACCCCGTCCTGCGAGGTTCCGCTCATCAGGCCGATCGCCAGCACTGAGACGGCGGCCTGTTGCGGCCGCTCCGGCGATAGTGAAGCGAGTGCTTGTTCGGACATTCCAGCCTCCCCACCCCGTTGCAACGAACCAGTTTAAACGCTTATTCGGACCTGTTACACCACCGGCGCCGACGCGGCGACGGCTGCCCCTTAAAGCGGATAACCCGAATACGTAAATGAGTACCTACAAATCAGATTTCCTCAACGTGCTGGCGGCCCGCGGCTTCATCCACCAGGTGTCGGAGCCCGAGGCGCTCGACGCCTTGGCGCACACATCAACGATCACCGCCTATATTGGTTTCGATTGCACCGCGCCCTCGCTGCATGTCGGCTCGCTGCTGCCGATCATGCTGCTGTACTGGCTGCAGCAAACCGGCCATCGGCCGATCGCGCTGATGGGCGGCGGCACCACGCGGGTCGGCGATCCATCCGGCAAGGACGAGAGCCGACGGCTGCTCACCGACGAGGTGATCGGCGACAATCTCAAAGGCATCCGCGCGATCTTCAGCAAATTCCTGAAATTCGAGGGCGGCGGCGGCAACGCGCTGATGGCCAACAATGCCGACTGGCTCAACGGGCTCAATTACATCGATTTCCTGCGCGACGTCGGCCGGCATTTTTCGATCAACCGGATGCTGGCCTTCGACTCGGTCAAGATGCGGCTCGACCGCCAGCAGGAACTGTCGTTTCTGGAATTCAACTACATGATCCTGCAGGCCTACGATTTCGCCGAACTCTATAAACGCCACGGCTGCGTGCTGCAGATGGGCGGCTCCGATCAATGGGGCAACATCGTCAACGGCATCGATCTCGGCCGCCGCTTGCATAATGCGCAGCTGTTTGCGCTGACGTCGCCGCTGCTCACGACCTCGTCGGGCGCCAAGATGGGCAAGACCGCCGCCGGCGCGGTTTGGCTCAATGCCGATCAAGTGAGCCCGTACCAGTACTGGCAATATTGGCGCAACACCGAGGACGACGATGTCGCGCGCTTTCTGAAACTGTTCACGGTGCTGCCGCTCGACGAGATCGAACGTCTTGCGGCGCTGCAAGGCGCCGAGATCAACGAAGCAAAAAAGATTCTGGCAACCGAGGCGACGACGCTGGTCCATGGCCGCGCCGCCGCCGACGAGGCCGCCGCGACCGCGCGCACCACTTTCGAACAAGGCGGCGTCGGCGCCAGTCTGCCGACTGTCGAGATTTCCCGCGCCGAATTGCAAACCGGCATCGGCGTTCTCGCGGCCTTCGTCAAAGCCGGCCTCGCCGGCTCGAACGGCGAGGTTCGCCGCGCCATCGCCAACAACGCCATCCTGATCAACGACACTCGCGTCTCGGACGAAAAAGCAACAATTGCTGAGGCCGATGTCGGCGCCAACGGCGCCGTCAAACTCTCACTCGGCCGCAAGCGTCACGTGTTGCTCAAGCCGGTCTGACGCCGCTCAGCGCTGATAGCCTTGCTGCTGGTAGCCCGGCTGATTGTCGTCAGCCGGCAGATCCGCGGACGGCGGCGTCAACTCGTTGGCGGGAAACTCGAACACTTTGCGCAGCAGTCCGGGCGCCAGCGCCGACAACGGATTGACGTGCAGCACCGGTGCTGCGGGATGACCGACCACCTCGTAAGTGACGCCGACCAATCCTTCTTTCTCACCGCCGAGGAACAAGCCCACCACCGGCAACTGGCCCAGTAGATTGTTGGCGCCGTACAGCGGCACCAGCGTGCCGCGCAGATGGACGTCGTCGCGGGTATAATCGAGCGCGCCGTCGATGGTGCCGCCGAGCACCGGTCCGCGCACCACGCCGTCACGCAGCGCGATGTGTCCGGGCGTGCGGGTGAAGTTGATCTTCAGCCCGGTGAAATCGATGGTATTCCCGTTGAACGAAGGCTGGGCGCCGTTCGCCACGGCGCGCTCGAGCTGCGACTCGTCGTGGATGGCGAAGCTCCGCACGTTCAGGCTGCCTTGTTGTACCGGATTGCTGGTGGACGGCGGATCCATGATCGTCGTCATCTGGCCGCCGTTCATGCGGGTATAGACGTCGGCGAAGCGAAACAGCGCGCCGGCGTCGCTGCTTTCCAGATAGACAACCTGGCGGCCGTCGCCGCGGCCGCGCAAATCCGCGGTCAGTGTGCCGGCGCGGCCGATCTTTGCCGCGACGCCGAGACTGCGAATCTCGCCGGCGCGGCGCGACATTTTCATCTCCAAGCCGCGCAGCGCTTCGCCGTTGAAGCCGACGACGGCGCCGACCTTCATGTCGAGATCGAAATCGACCGGCTGGCGTTTGGCGTTTTGTACATTGGTCGGGCCGCCGGTCGTGGTCTTGACGAAGCCGCGGCCGTCATACGCGTCGCCGCGCATCACGACGCGCAGCGCGCCGTCCGGCGCGCGGTCGACTTTCAGGCTGGTGCGATCGCCGTCGGAGAAACCATAGGAAGGGAAATTGGCGGATTGCAATTCCCCGGAGCTGTCGAGTTCGATGCTGCCCTTCACCCCGCCGCCGGCGCCTTCGATCAACAGATCGTCGATGCGGACGGATTGCGGTTTGGTGGTGACGGAGAAGGTGGCGCGCGCCGGCTTGCCGGATTGCTTGACCCAGCCCGGCAGGAAACCGTCGATCTGCGCCGGCGTCAGATCGGCGGCGACATTGAATTTGCCGTCGCGCTCGCCGGTCGTACCGACCCGACCGGTGACATCCATCGGAATCGCGCCGTTGATGGAGTTGGTCGGATCGAGTCCGAGATTATTGCGCATCGCCTCGTCGAGCATGCCCTGGATATGAATGTCGGCATCGCTGTCGCTGCGCTGTTTGCGATATTCCAGATTGGCCGGCGCACCGCCGATCTTGACGTCGCCTTTGAGCTGGAAACCGTCATTGTTGGCATTCACCTTGAGGTCGGCGGCTTCGACCTTCTGCCCCATGATCAAGTGATCGGCTGAGAAACCGGTCGCATCGACCGCGATCGCATAGGTGGTCGAGCCGGGCGGCAGATCCGGCTTGAGCGGCATGCCGAGCGCGACTTGCGCCGACATGTTGCCGCGGGTGGTCGTCGGATCGAACGGTATCGACGCGGCGTCGCGCAGCCGGTCGAGCGACAACAGTTCGACGGCGGCCGGCACCGGTCCGTCGATCTTGAAACGAACCCGCGCCGGCGGCTCGCGCGGCGCCGTGTCCGGCACTTCGAACAGGCCGGACGACAGAACGAGCTTGCGGCCTGCCGACATATCGGCGGTGGCCCGGCCGACCGCGATCTGGGCATTGCGGCCGACGATATGAACGGTGAGATCGACGTCATGCAGCGCCGGCAGGCCCGCCACCGGCTTGATCGTGCAATTGGTCGCCAGGGCCTCGATCGACAGCCCGTCGTCGGGCACCGGCGGCCCGGATGCTTTCAGCGTATTGAGCGGCGCGTTGACCGCAATCGTCACCCGCTCGATGCTGCCGCTTTGCAGATGTTCGTTGAACCAGTCGCGCACCTTGGGCTCGACAAACACCGGCCATAGCCGCTTGAGCGCGTCGGCGGACATTCGCGTCGCGGCGACGCCCGCGGCGAGGTGAAGATCGCCGCTGGAATAATCCGCATTGCCGGACATGGCGACGCCGACCTCGGTATTGCCGATGTCGCCCTGATCGAGAACAAAACGCCGCTTCACCGGATCGAATTGGCCGCCGAGCGCGATGCGGTTGAGAACGACCGGTTCGCCGGCGCCGCCGGGCGCGGCCAGAACCACGGTGCCGCCGCCGATCTTGAACAGCCATGGACCCGGCGGCTGCGCCGGCGCTTCGACCTGGCCTATCAGCGTCAGCCGGTTGCCGCCCGAGAGAACCTGAAACGGTACCGAGAGCAGCCGGCTCGCGGCATCCCAATTGATGGTGAATTCGGCGCGGTCGAGGTCGATCCGGCCGTCGGCGTCATTGCCGACGCTGATGTAGCCGGCGTCGGCGGCAATGCGGCCCGACAGGGTTTGCGGAATCCCGTTCGGCCCGATCTCGCCGCGCAAACTTGCCGACAATGGCAGATCGACTTGCAAACTGCCGTCGCCGAGCCGCGACGCCAGCAGCAAATCGTTGGCGGACACCTGGCGCGCTTCGAGTGCGACGCTGCGATAGCCGTCGCGCGCCGGCTTGATCGACGCACTCAAGCCCCATGGATGTTCAGGATTGTCGGAACCGAAGGTGACGACGACCCCGCCGGTAAGCGGACGTTCGAGACTGAGCGTGATGTTTTGGAACGTCGAGCGTTTGCCGGTGCGCTCATCGTCGACGACGAGCGTGCCGTCCTTCAAGCCGAGTTCGCGCAAATCGTGGCCGTCGAGACCGGTGGCGCCGATGCCGTCGATCCAGGTCAGGAGCGCGGCGATGCTGTCGGTCGGCGGACGGGGTATCGCCTGTTTCGCATCCTGTTTCGCTGCCGGCGCCGCACCCGGCAAAACGGCGCCGGGCCCCGGCGCGGATTTGTCTTGCCTGGTCGCCTGCAAATCGCCGAGCGCGGTGACCGCCGCGGGCACCTTTGCGGTCGCGATCGGGTGCTTGTTGGCGCCGGCGGCAAAGATCGTAACGTCGCCGTCGCGCTCGATCCGGACCGACATTTCGGCGCCGACCAGATTGAGGCTTTCGGCACGCATATGGCCGCTGAACAGACTGAGGCCGGAAACACGGATCTCCGCCTTCGGCGCGCTCGCGACGACCGTGCCGTCGGGATCGCGCACGACGATGTCGCGGACCCGGACCGCGGCGCCGCCATTACTGGTGCGCTCGAACTGAGTGCCGCCGACTTCGACGCGTTCGCGGCTGCCGAAATTCTCTTCAATGGCGGAAACCAGCCACGGGGTGAAAGCATCGAGCTGGATCGGTCCGGAGGAAAGCCGCCACCACAAGGCGCCGCCCGCCACAAGGACAAGCGCCACCAGAGTGCCTGTGGTGATGCCGACAATTTTGATCAGCCGCCGATGCCGCGCCAGCAGGCGCCGATAGGCGGCAAGGTAACGGCCGTCGGTCCCGCGCTCACCGCGATGCGCCGCCGCGAGATTGCCGCGGCGCCGCGCATGAGCGGTGGTTTCCCCTCGCGGAAACGACGCATTGTGCCGGTCTTGATTCGTCATGCCCGCTCGGGCGTCCCCTCGTCCGTGGCGCCGTCGAAAACGATCTTGTCGCCAATTAGTTAACAGCGCCAACGAATTTGCTGGGTAATCGGCCAGGACAGACCACCCAGCCATCGACCCGAATCGACCATCCCCGTCTCGGCGCGTATCGTTAAGATGAGATTGGCCCTCGGAAAGCGTCGAAAGGAAGGCATATGGCGGCGAAGAAGGTTCCCGTTAAGGCGACATCGAAGCGGTCCCAAAAAGTCGATTCGGCTAAGCCTGGCAAGGCCTTACCGAAGTCCGCGAGCATCCCTTCCGGTCCACAACCGGGTACCAAGGCACCGGCCTTCACGCTGCCCCGCGACGGCGGCGGCAGTGTTTCGCTCAAGGACTTCGCCGGCCGCAAATTGGTGCTGTATTTTTACCCGAAGGCCGACACGCCCGGCTGCACCAAGGAATCGATCGACTTTTCCCGCCTCAAATCCGATTTTGCCCGCGCCGGCGCCGATATCCTCGGCGTCTCCGCCGATGCCGTTGCCGCGCAGGATAAATTCAAGGCGAAGCACAAGCTCGCGATCGCGCTTGGTTCGGACGAGAGCCGCAAAATGCTCGAAGCCTACGGCGTCTGGCAGGAAAAAACGCTCTATGGCCGAAAGTTTCTCGGCATCGTGCGCTCCACTTTCCTGATCGGGCCCGATCAGCGCATCGCGCAAGTCTGGCCGCGGGTTTCGGTCGACGGCCATGCCGAGGCCGTGCTGGCCGCCGTCAAGGCGCTTTGAACCATCGCCCGAAATTGCCGAAGCGTTTACTGAACGCTGCAAAATCGCGGCGATTTGGCCGCTCTGCTTTGCGCATTATTAACCATAAGCCGGTCAAATCCGCTTCCAGAAGTATTCAGAGCGTTTTTGGGAGCGTCAATGTCGCAGTGGACCGCGTCCCGGTCACAGCAGACCGCGCGAGCGCAAGCGGCGGCGCTTCACCCGGCGCATCATCATGCGCATGCGGCCCAACCTTCCCGCGAAGGCAACCGGCGGTCCGAACTGCATGCGCGCGGCCGCGAAGCGGCCAGGACCGGCTATACGATCGCACACGCCGGGCGGCAGGTCCGCTTCGGCCCGGTGGTGTTCTGGATCGCGGTCGGCACCGTCGTCATCATGGCGGGATGGTCGGTCGCGGCGGCGACTTACCTCGCGTTCCGCGACGACGTGCTGCGGACGCTGATCGCGCACCAGGCCGATCAGCAATTCGCCTATGAGGACCGCATCGCCGAATTGCGCGCCCAGATCGACCGCACCACCAGCCGTCAATTGCTCGATCAGGAGCAGGTCGAACAGAAGCTCGAAGACCTGATGCATCGCCAGGCGATCCTCGAGCAGCGCGCCACCGCGCTCGGCGGTGCGTCCGATCCCTCCACCACCGGCTCGATCAAACCCGCCGCGCGGCCGGACCCCGCGCCTTCGCGCGGCAGCGGCAAACAATCGAGCCTCGGCGTGACGCTCGGCAAACTCGAAGCCTCGCTCGATCGCGTCGAGCGGCGGCAATCGCTCGCAGTGGCACAGATCGACGACCGATACGAAAGCAAAGCCCGGCTGATGCGCGGCGTCCTCACCCAGCTCGGCGTGAAGGTCAACGCCGCGCCGGCGGCGACCGGCGGGCCGTTCGTGCCGGTCAAGCTGCCGGCAGAAAATGAGAGCTTCGAACGCGCCATGATGCGCGCCAATCTCGCCCGCCTCGACGCCAACCGGTTGAGCAATGTGCTGGTCAACGTGCCGGTGCGCAAACCGGTAACCGGCGAGATCGACCAGACCTCGCCGTTCGGCGTCCGCATGGATCCGTTCGTGCACGAAGCGGCGATGCACACCGGCATCGATTTCCGCGGCGAGCTCGGCGAGCCGATCCACGTCACTGCTGCGGGCACGGTCACCGTCGCCGGCTGGACCGGCGGCTACGGCAAGATGGTCGAGGTCGATCACGGCAATGGGCTCGCCACCCGCTACGGCCATCTGTCGGAGATCGACGTCAGCGTCGGCGACCAGGTGCGGATCGGCCAAGTCGTCGGCAAGCTCGGCTCGACCGGCCGCTCAACCGGACCCCACATTCATTACGAGACCCGTGTCGACGGCGAAGCGGTCAATCCGCAGAAATTCCTCGACGCCGGCGACAAGCTTTTCGGCGGTTAGCCGGCTCCGTTAAGCCCCTCCTCCGGCGCTTGGCTGGCGTCTCGGCCGCATGGTATCGAAGCGGCCATGAGTGAGGTTGCGGGCCAAAATGCCGGCTTCATGCCGCTAGGCGAAGCGTTGGCCTATGCCGACCGCTGCCGCAACGAGGGCCGGATCATGGAGGCCGAGGCGGTCTGCCGCCAGATCCTCCAGGTGCAGCCGAACCTGCCCGAAGCCGAGCATCTGCTCGGCGTCATCGCCCACCAGAATGGCAAGCTCGGCGAGGCCGTCGAGCACGTCCAGCGCGCGGTAAAGCTCGCGCCGCAGGTCGCGCTGTTTCATGCCAATCTCGGCGAGATGCTTCGCTTGGCCGGCCGCCCCCGGCTAGCCATCGCCTCGGCGCGGCGCGCGATCGAGCTCGATCCGAAAATGGCAATGGCGCTGAGCAATCTCGGCGTCGCGCTGTTCGAGGTGAAGGATTACGAGGAGGCCGCTCTCATCCAGCGCAAAGCCATCGCGGCCGATCCGAATTTTGCCGAAGCGCATTGCAATCTCGGCAATGCGCTGCAGGCGATGCGGCATCGCGACGAAGCCGTGGTGTCGTATCGACGCGCCATCGAGCTGCGGCCGGATTATGCCGACGGCTGGGCCAATCTCGGCACCACGCTGCATCATAACGGCCACTTCGAGGAAGCCGTCGCGGTATTGCGCCGCGCCATCGCGCTCGCGCCGCATCACGCCAATGCCCATTCGGGCTTGGGCATTCTCCTTCTGATGCGCGGCGAACTCGGCGAAGGCTGGGACGAATACGAATGGCGGCTGCGCTCGAGCGAGCGCACCGGTCCGAAATTTCCCGAAGTGCCGTGGCGGGGCGACAGCCTCGCCGGCAAGCACATCTATGTTCAGGCCGAGCAGGGTTTTGGCGATACGCTGCAATTCGCGCGCTACATTCCTTTGCTGGCGGCGCGCGCCGGCAAAGTGACGCTCCGCGTCCATCAGCAGCTGGTGACGCTGTTGCGCGAGAGCCTGCCCGGCATCGATGTCCTCGGCGATCGCGGCACCGTCGCGCCCTATCAATGCGATGCCGTTCTCTTGAGCCTGCCGCGGCTGCTGCGAACCCGGCTCGAAACCATTCCGGCCGAGGTGCCCTATCTGCGCGCACCCGCGGAGCCGGCGCGCAAATGGCAGCAGCGGCTTGCCGGATTGCAAGGCCTCAAGATCGGCCTGGTCTGGGCCGGCAATCCCGAGCATGTCAACGACACCCGCCGCTCGGTCGATCTGAAAATGCTGGCGCCGCTGTTCGACATCCCCGGCACGAGCTTCGTCAGCATCCAGCATGGCCCGCGCGCCGCCGATCTGAAGAAGCTCAAACGGAAACCCGCGATCGAGGATCTCGGCTCGCAATTCGAGGATTTCACCGAGACCGCGGCGGCGGTGAGCGCGCTCGATCTGATCGTCACGGTCGATACCTCGGTGGCGCATCTTGCCGGCGCGCTCGGCAAGCCGGTCTGGGTCATCCTGCCCTGGGTGACCGATTGGCGCTGGCTGCTCGGCCGCGAGGACAATCCCTGGTATCCGACGATGCGGCTGTTCCGCCAGAAGCGCGGCGACAATGTCGCCGGCGAAGAGATGACGGACGTGATCGGCCGCCTGATGAAAGAACTCGAAGCGGTCGCCGCGGGCGACGGCGCGCGGCTCACACCGTTCAAGGCCGAAGGCGAGCGCCGTGCCGCACTGGCGGCTGCAATCATCAAGGCCGAAGCCGCCCACGGCCCGATGCCGGCGCCCGGCGAGGTGATCGATTTCGCCATAGCGCCGGGCCAGGCGCTGATCCTTGCCGAGCAAAAGCGCCGCCGCGGCTTTTTGGCCGACGCCGACGAACTCACCCGCCGCGCCGCGCAAGCCGAGCCGGACAACGCCGAAGCCGCCCACATGCTAGGCCTGATCGCGCATCAATCCGGCAAGAACGCCGAGGCCATCGAGCACCTGCGCCGCGCCATCGCGATCAAGCCGGATATTTCGCTCTATCACGCCAATCTCGGTGAAATGTGCCGGCTGTCCGGCCGCACCGAGGAAGCGATCGCCGCCGGGCGGCGCGCCATCGCGCTCGACCCGAACAATGCCGGCGCGCACAGCAATCTCGGCATCGCGCTGTTCGATCAGGGCAAGTTCGAGGAAGCGCTCGGTCTTTATCAGCGCGCCATCGCGCTCGATCCCAGTTTTGCCCAGGCCCACAGCAATCTCGGCAATGCGCTGCAGCGCTTGAAGCGCTTCGCCGAGGCCGAGCCGTCCTATCGCCGCGCCATCGACTTGCAGCCGAGTTTTGCCGACGGCTGGAACAATCTCGGCACCTGCCTGCGCGAGCTCAAACGCTCCGAGGAAGCCGAGACCGTCTACCGCAAGGCGCTCGAGATCGCGCCCAACAATCCGGACACGCTCGACAATCTCGCGCTCGCCGTCAAAGACCTCGAACGGCTCGACGAGGCGGCCGATTTGTTGCGCCGCGCGCTGGTGATCGAGAGCAACAGCGACAAGCTTTATCTGCATTACGGCTCGGTGCTGCTCGATCAGCACAAGACCGAGGACGCCGCCGCCGCGATCGAACGCGCCATGGCGCTCAATCCGAACAACCACGACAACGTCAATATGATGGGCCGCATCGCCTTCGATCGCGGCGATCTCGCGGAGTTGCTTGCGTTCTACCAGCGTGCGCTCGCGATCAAGCCCGATCTTGCCGATGCCTATAACAATATGGGCAATACGCTCAAAGAACTCGGCCGCTTGCGCGAGGCGCAGGAGGCCTATCAGGAAGCGCTGTGCATCGATCCCGCGATCGCCGGCGCCTATACCAATCTTGCCGATTCAAGAACCTTCAGACCGGGCGACCCGTATCTCGCCGCCATGGAGGCGCTGGCGGCCAAGACCGAAGGCCTGTCGAAAGACGACCGCCTGCAGCTCGATTTCGGCCTCGGCAAGGCTTACGCCGACCTGAAGGACTACCCGCGCTCGTTCAAGCATTATCTCTCCGGCAACGCGTCAAAGCGCGCCCGCATCGCCTACGACGAAGCGGCCACGCTGCAATTGTTCGACCGCATCGAGGCGGTATTCAGCAAGCAACTGATCGCGGCGAAATCGGGCGGCGGCGATCCGTCGGCAACGCCGATCTTCGTCATCGGCATGCCGCGCTCGGGCACCACGCTGATCGAACAGATTATCGCCAGCCACCCGCTCGCGCACGGCGCCGGCGAATTGCAGACGCTCAACGACGTGATCCTGGAAGTGCGCGGGACGGACGGCCATCCCCTGCCCTTCCCGGATTTCGTGCCGGCCGCCAACGCCGGCGCGCTCCGCCAGATCGGCGCGCGCTATCTCGCTTTGGTGCGTCAACTCGCGACGAAGCAGTCCCCCTCCCATCCCTCCCCCGCGAGCGGGGGAGGGATGGGAGGGGGCGCGCCATATATCACCGACAAAATGCCGTCGAATTACTATTTCACAGGCCTGATCCATCTGGCGTTGCCGCATGCGAAAATCATTCATTCGATGCGCGATCCGGTCGACACCTGCATCTCGTGCTTCTCGAAACTATTCTCCGCCGAACAGAACCACACCTACGATCTCGGCGAACTCGGCCGCTATTACAAACGCTACCAACAATTGATGGCGCATTGGCGCCGGGTGCTGCCGCCGGGCCGCATGCTCGACGTGCAATACGAGGACGTGGTCGGCGATCTGGAAACCCAGGCGCGCCGCATCATCGCCTATTGCGGCCTGCCCTGGGACGACGCCTGCCTGGCCTTCCACAAAACCGACCGCCCGGTGCGGACCGCCAGCGCTACCCAGGTGCGCCAGCCGATCTACAAAAGCGCGGTCGGCCGGTGGCGGGTCTATGAGAAGGATCTCGCACCGCTATTGGGGGCGCTGGGACGTTAAAACATAGGCGGCCCTCACCTCGTCATTGCGAGGAGCGAAGCGACGAAGCAATCCAGCTCTCCTGCACTAAGCTGGATTGCTTCGCTCCGCTCGCAATGACGAATTAAATGAGTTCGTCGAACAAATCCCGCCAGCTCGGATTTACCGACTCGATCAAAGCAAGCTTCTTTTTTCTCGATCCGCCCTTGATCTGTTTTTCACGACTGATGGCGTTAGGCATCGTCGCGTGCAACTCGTACCAAACCAGAAACTTGCAAGCATATTGAGTTGTGAATCCCCTTACGACGCCTTCTCGATGCTGCCATGCGCGCTGGGGGAGATTGGAGGTTACCCCGGTATAGAGCGTACCGTTGCATCCGCTTGCCATTATGTAAACGGCAGGTTGCCTCATAGCCTCACCCCTCGTCATTGCGAGGAGCGTGAGCGACGAAGCAATCCACCGGCCCACCGCCGCGCTGGATTGCTTCGCTACGCTCGCAATGACGAGCGCACCCTCACCACGAATACTTCAGCGTGCCGGTGCCGGCATAAGTCTGTGCGGTCGAGGCGAACTCGCCGTTGAACTTGGCTTCGATCGACCAGTTCGGCGTGAAGAACAGTTGCGCGCCGGCGCTCGCCAGCGCGGAATTGGCCGGCACCGCGGCGCCGTTGACGGTAAAGGCCGCGCCCGGCAGCGTCTGGAAAGTGGCGCCCAGCGCCGGATTGCTGATCCAGTCGTGCGCCCAGGCGACGCGGGCGCGCAGCACCAAGGGATTGTCGCCCAGCATGGTGAGATCGTCGGCGCGGGCGCCGATCTCGGTCCGGGTGTCGTTCGAGCTCTGCGCGTTGTAGGACAAAGCGAAGCCGCCGCCGTTGAGATCGGTCTCGCTGTAGCTCGGCGTGCGGAACCATTGCGTCTGCACCGCGCCGTAGGGCGTGAGCCCGACCGTCGGCAGCACCGCGAAGCGATAGCCGCCTTCGGCGCGCAGCCCGTAGCTCTGGCCTTCGAATTTCGCCCGCAACTGATCGCCCAGCGCCGCGGTGCGGGTGGTGGTGAACCAGGAATTGCCGAACGCCGCCATGCCGGAAACATAGGCCGGGCCGAAATGCTTGATGGCGTAGCCCGCCGCCTGGAACACATCGCTCCGGCCGCTGCCGAGATTTTGCGACAAATTCCAATTGGTGCCGCCGCCGGCCAGCGCAAAGCCGAATTTGAGATCGGGCGCGGCCAAATAATCCATGCCGCCGGCAAAGCCGAAATCGCTCGCCTTAAGATTGTTGGAGCCGACCACGGCATTGCCGTCGTAGGTCGCGCCGCCGCCATAGGCCGAACCCCAGGCGTTCCAGCGCTGCACGAAATTTTGCGCCGTGGTCTTGGTGCCGAGTGCCTGGTCGTAAGCCTCCGCCACGTCGGCCGGCAGCCCATCGTGCTCTTCGGGGGCGAAGCCCGCCGCGGTGCCGCCGATACCGGCCCCGCCGCCACCGCCGCCGAACGTCATGTCGGAGAGCAAATTGAAGAAGTCGTTCATCAGCTGGAACGTGCTGGTGGCGGCGCCGGTGTTGTCCTCGCCGGACAGTTGGCTCAGCGCGGTCTGGAGCTGCGCCGGCGTGTAGTTGAACAGGGTCTGGAAGTTCGGCGGCAACGGTGCACCGCTCGCGAGCGCGTTGTCGATAGCGTTGGCGACATTGATGACGTTTTGCGGCGCGCCGGGCGGCAGCAGCGGGGCGAGCGTGCCGAAGGTCACATCGAGATAAACATCGTTGGCGGTGTGCGTGTAATCGAGCGTGCCCTTATAGCTGCTGAAAAAGACCGTCGCATTGGAGAATGTGCCGGAGAGGCCGCTCGTGGCCAGCACCAGATAGTCGGTGCCGGCGACCGCAGTGCTGCCGGCGGCAATCTTGAACACCGCGCCGCCCGCACCGGATGCGATCGACGCGGTACCGGTCACGTTGGCGCCGCTGACATTGAGGCCGTTGATCGACACCATGTAGATCGACGCCGCCTGCAGCGTCAGGCTGCCGGTGACATTCATGACAGTGCCGGGCACACCGGGGGCGAAAGTGCCGCCACCATGGATGGTCATGTTCGGATCAAGCGTGCCGGTGCCGCCGAGCGTGGCGCCGGAGAACACATCGATATTGGTCGCAGTGATGCGGTGCCGTTGAGCAGCACCGTGCCGGAATTGATGTTGACCTGGTTTACACCGGTAAAATTGTTGCTGTCGGTATAGGTCGTGCCGGTACCGAGCTGGAAATTAACCGTGTCCAGCACGACCCTGGCCGACGATGTTGCCGACGATGGTGCCGCCGTTGATGTTGAGCACGTCGGCCTTGGCCGAGAGCTTGATCGCGCCGGTCATGGTGCCGGCGTTCTGAGCGATGGTGACGGCGCTGGTGGCGATGGTGGTGTCGATCGCGCTGGTCGAGCCGGAGATGATGCCGGTGTTGACGATCGAGCCGCCGGTGAAGGTCGCGCATTCGCAAACGAAGATGCCGGTCTTGCCGCCGGTGATGGTGCCGGAGTTCGAAACATTGCCGCCGAAATTGGTAGCGCCGACGACGATGCCGACGCCGGCGGCGCCGACGGTGATCAGACCGGAATTGGTGATGCCGTTCTGGAAGGTCAGCACCTGAACGACGTCGATGCCGACGCCGCCCACGCCGGTCGCCTGGATCGTGCCGCTGTTGCTGACGCCGCCGGAGAACGTCGAAATCGTGACCGGTCCTCCGACGAATGTCGTGCCGGCGACCAGGATACCGGAGGCGCCCGGACCGACCGCGACGATTTTGCCGGTGTTCAGGATGCCGCCGCCGAAAGTCGAAATCGTCACCGAGCCGAAGTTTCTGGCGGTGCCGCCAACCGCGATACCGGCACGCGCGCTGATCGTGCCGGAATTGGTGATGCCGCTGGTAAAGGTCGAGATCGTCACCGTGGCGTTGGACGCATTGCCGCCGACCGTGATGCCGGCCTGAACCGCGACGATCGTGCCCGCATTGCTGATGCCGCCGCCGAAGCTCGAAATCGTCAGCGTGCTGGAGCCTTCGGCGGTGCCGCCGACAAAGATGCCGTTGCCGGTTCCCGCGGTGATCTTGCCGCCGGTGGTGTTGGTGATGCCGCCCGAGAAGGCCGAGATCGTGATCTGCGAGGAGTTCGACGCGATGCCGCCGACGAACACACCGGCCTGCTTCGCCGCCACCGTGCCTGAATTGACGATGCCGTTGCTGAAGGTCCCGATCGTCAGCGACCCGCCGGAGCCAGCCACGCCGCCGACCACGAGGCCGACGCCGCCATGCGCGCTGACCGTGCCCGAATTGTTGATGCCGCCGGCGAAGGTCGAGATGGTGACGGAGGCGAGCGTGCCGGTCGCTTTGCCGCCGACGATGATGCCGTTGACATGCGCCGAAATCGTCCCCGAATTGCTCACGCCGCCGGAGAATGCGGAGATTGCGATCGCGCCGTTGGCATAGGCGGTGCCTCCGACATAGACACCCATCAGCGCGGCGGCCGAAATCGTGCCCGAATTGGTAATGCCGCCGCCAAAAGTCTGCAGCGTGATGGTGCCGCCGGCGGCATTGGTAGACCTGCCGGCGACGCCGCCGGCGATGATGCCGTTTTGCGCCGCAGTAATCGTGCCGGAATTGCTGATATTGCCGCCGAACGTCGAGAGCGCGGTCGATGCACCGTTCGTGGCGGTGCCGCCGACGACGATGCCGCTGCCGGTCGACGCCGCAATCAGCTTCGAATTGTTGATATTGTCGGTGAAGGTACCGAGCGTGAACGATCCCGGGCCTTGCACATTGCCGCCGATGACGACGCCGCTGCCGGCCGAAATCGTCCCGGAATTGCTGATGCCGCCGCTGAAGGTGGAGATCAGCAAGGGGCCGGCAAACAAAAGGCTCCCACCGCCGATGAACACACCCTGTTTGGTCGCGAAGATATTGCCGCCGTTGCTGATACCGTTGGCGAAAGTCCCGATCGTGACCGAGCCGTTCGGATTGACGGTTGCGGTGATGGCGATGCCCTGGCTGGCGCTGATCGTGCCGCTGTTGGTGATGCCGCCGGCGAAGGTCGAGATCGTCGCCGAAGACGGGCCGGCAAGGCCGATGGCGGTGCCGACAATGCCGAGGCCGATACCGTTGGCCGCGGTAATCGTACCCGCATTGCTGATGCCACCGCCGAAGGCGGAGAGCGTGGCGCTGACGCCGGTGCCTTCGGCGGCGACGCCGACCACGATGCCGTTCTGGCCCGTAATCGTCCCCGTCCCGCTATTGGTTATGCCGCCGGCGAAGGTCGAAACCGTGACCGAACTGCCGAAGGCGATGGCCTTGACGGCAATGCCGGAGGCGCTCGCCGCCGTGATCGTGCCCGAATTGCTGATGCCGCCGGTAAAGGTCGCGACGTTGGATGCTTCGATACCGGTTTTGAACGAGCTGATCTGACCGCTGTTGACGATGCCGGCGGTCGACGTGGTGCCGCCGAACACGCTGACTCCGTTCACAAAGATGCCGGGTCCGGCGCTCGCGGTGATCGTTCCGGCATTGGTGATGCCGCCGATGAATGACGTTACGCAGTTGCAGATCTCGATGCCGGTTCTGCCGGCAACGATGGTGCCGCCCGTCTCATTCACCACATTGCCGGAGAAAGAGAGCACCTGCTCGATCTCGATGCCGTTGCCGCCCACCGAGATCGTGCCCGAATTTCTGATGTCGCCGGCAAAGGTCGAAACGCCGAACAGCTGAATGCCCGATGCGCTGTGCGAGGTGACCAGTCCGGCATTGCTGATGCCGCCGGAAAAATTCGACACCGTATAGACGCCGGGGCCCGCGGTGCCGCCGACCCCGATACCGAAGCCGAAACCCGCCGCCGCGATGGTGCCGCCCGCGGTATTGACGATGCCGCCGGCGAAGGTGCGCACGTTCTGCACGTCGATGCCGTTGCCCGCCGCAGAAATCGCGCCTGAGTTCTGGATGCCGCCGAAGAATGTCGAGCTGCCGTTGACGAAGATCCCGGAGCCGCCGGCGGTCAACAGACCGGCATTGCTGATGCCGCCGGTGAAGGTCGGGCCGGTGACGCTGATCGCGGTGACTGCCGCATTGATGACGCCGCTGCTGTCGATGAAAATGCCGTGCGAGCTGCCGAGGATGACGCCGTTGTCGACGACCGCACCGGTGATGGTGCTGTTGTAAACATAGATCCCCGTCTTGCCGCCGATCGTGCCGCTATTGCTGACATTGCCGGTGAAGGTCGACGTACCGACCAGCGCGATACCCTTCGAGGTCGCTGTGATCACGCCGCTGTTGACGATGCCATTGGCGCCGGTGTTGAGGAAATTGCCGACGCTGACATAGATGCCGGTCTTGGCGGTGATGGTGCCGGAATTGCTGATGCCGCCATCGAAGGTCGACGTGAGGAGAACGTCGACACCGGTCAAAGCCGCCGAAATGCTGCCGCTGTTGGTGATGCCGCCGACGAAACTCGTGATGCCGCCGACCACGATGCCTTCGGCCGCCGAAATCGTGCCGCCATTGCTGACGCCGCCGTTGAACGTCGCCATCGTGGCAACGCCGATACCGCTGCCGCCCGCCGAAATCGTGCCGGAATTGATAATGCCGCCGTAGAAGGTCGAGATGCTGAACGCGCCGATGCCGGCATTGCCAAGGCCGGCCGTGATCGCGCCGGAATTGGTGATGCCGCCGGCCAGCACGGTGCCGAACTGGGCCATCTGGGAGGCGCGGATGCCGACCAGCGCCGCCGACAGCGTGCCGGCATTGCTGATGCCGGCGGTGAAGGTCGAGCTGGTTACATTGATGGCGGTCGCGGTCGACGTGATCTTGCTGGCGTTGTCGACGACGATGCCCCAGGTGCTCGACAGGTTCGTGCCGGTGTCCACGATCGAACCGGTGATGGTGCTGCCGGCGATACTGGTGCCGGTCACGGCGGAAATCGTGCCGGCATTACTGATATTGCCGGAGAAGCTCGTGACGCCGCTGACCTTGATGCCGATCTTGGTCGCGGTGATCGTGGCGGCCGCGGCATTGGTGATGCCGCCCGCATAGGTCGCGACGTTGATCACTGCGATGCCGGTCGCAGGATCGATCAGGCCAGAGTTGACGATGCCGCCGCCGAACGTCGTGACGCCCGACACCAAGATGCCGACCGCCCCCGGCGCCGACAGCGTGCCGGCATTGCTGATGCCGCCGGTGAAGGTCGGGCCGCTGACGCTGATCGCGGTATGCGAGGCGTTGATCGTGCTGGCGCCGTCGATCAAAATGCCGTGCGTGGTGCCGAGGATCACGCCGCTGTCGACGATCGCGCCGGTGATGGTCGTGCCCTTGATCGCGATGCCGGTCGCGGCGCTGATCGTACCGGAGTTCGAAATATTGCCGCCGCTGAAGGTTGAGACGGCGACGGCGCCCGTGCCGCCGACCAGAATGCCGGCGCCGTTCGTCGCCGTGATCTGACCGCTATTGGTGATGCCGCCCGAGAAGGTCGAGATCGTCACCGATGCGCTGGCCGCGGTGGCGAAGCCGCCGACCCAGATGCCGTTCTTGGTCGCCGCGATCGTGCCGGCGTTACTGATGCCGCCGGTAAAAGCCGAGATCGTGATCGACGCGTTGCTCGCCAGCGCGCTGCCGCCGACCACGATGCCGTTTTGCGCCGAGATCGTGGCGCCAGCGCTATTGACGATGGCGAAATCGCCCGCGGTGGCTCCGGCGAAACTGCCGACTGTGATCGACGAATTGATGCTCTTGGCCGCGCCGCCGATCACGATGCCGGCCGGTCCGGCGGAGATCGTGCCGCTATTGGTGATGCCGCCCTCGAATGTCGAGGTCAGCAAAAAGCCCCCGCCCTCATTGGTGCCCCCGACGGCGATGCCGTAGCCGCCGCCCGTGATGGTGCCGGCATTGCTGATGCCGCCAAGGAAAGTGCCGACCGTAAACGAGCCACCCCCGTCCTGATCGCCGATGACGATGCCGCCAAAACTATTATCCGGACCGGTAGAAATCACCCCAGACGCGCTGTTGACGATTCCGCCATAGAAGGTCGAGACCGACCGGACGCGGATGGCGCTGCCTTCCGACGCCAACAGGCCGGTGTTGACGATACCGCCGCCGACCGTTGTGCCCCACTGGCCGACACCGTCGATATATATGGCGAAGCCGCCCGAGGCTGTGATTGTGCCGGAATTACTGATGCCGCCGGTGAAGGTTGAAACCGAACTGATGTCGAGGCCGATATCGTTGGGCGCGGCGATCAGTCCGGAATTGGTAACGCCACCGCTGAACGTCGAACTGCCACTTATGTTGACGGCGACCCCCGGCGCGGAGATCGTGCCGCTATTGCTGATGCCGCCGAGGAAGGTCGCGGCGCTGACATTCACTGCCGTATAGCCTTGCACCGAGATGAGGCCGGCATTGCTGATGCCGCCGGTAAAGGTCGGCCCCGAAACCAGGACGCCTGAGCCAGCCGTCGGGGCGATCACGCTGTGACTGTCGATGAGGATGCCGTGGCTCGTCGCCAGGTTGGTGCCGGAGTCGACAATCGCGCCGGTGATGGTCGCGCCTCTGACGGCGATGCCGGTCGCGGCCGAGAGGGTGCCGCTGTTGCTGATATTGCCGATGAAGGTCGAGACGGTGACCGAGCCGCCACCGGTGGCGACGCCGCCGACCAGAATGCCGGCGGCCGCCGCTCCGATCGAACCGGAATTGGTGATGCCGCCGGAGAACGTCGAGATCGTAACCGTCTCGCTAGCGGTCACGTGACCGCCGACCACGATGCCGTTGCCGGTCGCCGCCGCTATCGTGCCGGCGTTGGTTATGCCGCCGGTGAAATTCGAGATCGTCGCGGTGGGGAAACCTCCACCATTCTCGCCGATGACGATGCCGTCGCGGTGAGACACAGCAATCAGGCCGCCGGTGGCGTTGACGATGCCGCCGGAGAAACTGCTCAGCGTGCGAATAATAATGCCGGTGGCGCCGGCCGTAACGGTGCCGGAATTGGTGATGCCGCCGAGGATGGTCCCGGAATTGTTGATCCCGATGCCCTGCCCGCCGCTGATGGTGCCGGAATTGGTGATGCCGCCGCCCGCGGCCGCGGTGCCGAATACGTTCACCTCGCTGATCGCGAGCGCGGTATTGGGGCCTTGGATCAGGCCGCCATTGGTGATCCCGGCTGCGAAGGTGCTGACAGGGCCCAGCAAGACGCCATATTCGCCGCCGCCGATCGTGCCGGCATTGGTGATGCCGCCGGCGCCGGCCGAGCCGAAATTGCCTGTCGATGCGACGTCGATGCCGGCGGCGCCGCCGGTGATCGTGCCGGTTGAATTATTGGTAATGCCGCCGGCGAAAGTCGATACGCCGTTGACCAGGATGCCGCTGCCGTTGAAGAAAATGTTGTTGGTGCCGACGATCGTTCCGGCATTGGAAATGCCGCCGGTGAATGTCGGGCCCTGGATCTTGATCGCGCCGGCGGCGGTGACCGCGCTGGTCGAGTCCACTGAGATGCCGCCGTTGATCGTTCCGCTGTCGGCGATGCCGCCCTGGATCGTGCTGGCATTGGTCAGCACGATGCCGTTCGGGCTGATCGTTCCGGTATTGATGACCGTGCTGGTGACGGTGGAATTGTTGATGGCGATGCCGGTGATCGCCGCCGCATTGGTGCAGCCGGGCGCCGTGGTGTTGTTGTAATCGGTACAGGCGGCAAACGCCGCGGGCGTGCCGCCGCCGATCAAAATCGCGGCGACCGAACTCGACGCCAAGAGATGGCGGAGACCTGGCAACCGGCCGCGCGAATTCCGTCGCATTCCAACGCCCCAGAGACCCGGCACCGCATACCCTTTTGGTTGCAGACCGAGTCCAGCCTTCCCACCGTTGTCAGGTTATTCCGGGCGGGCGCAGCGGGGCAATGAAGCTGCGACTATTCGCGCCGATTCAAAGGGATTTGGTTCCGAATCCGGAACCCAGTGGCAGAAATGCAACGAAGCAGGCGGTGCCGGCGTACCGCGTTACCAGCCCCTGCTGGGAGAGGTCGGTGCGGCACAGCCTGAGCTTCACGCGGGGGAGGCAGCGGATATCCGCAGCAAGAAGGTTCTCTGTCTACTCCACGTCCTCGACACTCGCCGGCGCCGTGCCGAACGCTTTTTGCGCCAGTGCCGCTGCGGTGAATTGGTCGATGTCGCCGTCGAGCACGCCGCCGGTGTCGGAGGTGGAGACGCCGGTGCGCAGGTCTTTGACCATCTGATAAGGCTGCAGCACGTAGGAGCGGATTTGATGGCCCCAGCCGATATCGGTCTTGGCGGCCTGGTCGGCGACCGCTTGCGCCTCGCGCTTTTTCAGCTCGAGCTCGTAGAGCTTGGCGCGCAGCATCTGCCAAGCAGTCGCCCGATTGCGATGCTGCGAGCGGTCGCCCTGCGACACCACGGCGATGCTGGTCGGGATGTGGGTAAGACGCACCGCCGATTCGGTCTTGTTGACGTGCTGGCCGCCGGCGCCGCCCGAACGCATGGTGTCGACGCGCACATCGGACTCGTTGATATCGATCTTGATGGTGTCGTCGACCACCGGATAGACATTGACGCTGGCGAACGAGGTGTGGCGCCGCGCGTTGGAATCGAACGGCGAGATCCGCACCAGCCGGTGCACGCCGTTCTCGGTCTTGAGCCAGCCATAGGCGTTGCGGCCCTTGATCTCGATGGTGGCGGATTTGATGCCGGCTTCTTCGCCGCGGGTCTCTTCGATGAACTCGACCTTGAAGCCGTGCTGCTCGGCCCAGCGGGTGTACATGCGCAGCAGCATCGAGGCCCAGTCCTGGCTCTCGGTGCCGCCGGCGCCGGCATGGACTTCGAGATAGGTGTTGTTGTTGTCGGCTTCGCCCGACAGCAGTGCCTCGAGTTCGCGGCGCGCGACTTCGGCCTTGAGCGCGCGCAACACGTTTTCCGCTTCGGTGATGACCGCCTGGTCGTTCTCGGCTTCGCCCATTTCGATGAGCGTGACCTGATCGTCGCGTTCCTGCGCAATGCGGGTGAGCGCGCCGAGCTGATCTTCGAGCGACGTGCGCTCCTGCATCAGCCCGCTCGCCCGCTGCGGGTCGTTCCAGAGATTGGGGTCTTCGGCGAGCCGGTTCAGTTCGGCGAGACGAGTGCGCGCACGATCGACGTCAAAGATGCCTCCTCAGCAGTTCCAAGGACTGCTTGATGTCGGCGACGATGGCAGTGACTTCCGCGCGCATGATGCTGTGCTCCGGCGGGCGATGTAGTCGGTTAAGCGGTAAAGCGCAATGCGAGCGCCGGCGGCGGGCTCGACACCCTCCCCTCCAGGGAGGGTGAAAAGATCAATACAACCCGCCGGTGCCGGTCCGCACCACATTGCCCGCATCGGGCGGCGGTGCCTGCGAGACCGGTGCGCCGTTGGCGCTGTCGGCGCCGATCACCGAATAATTGTCGGGCGGCGCGGTGCCGGGCTTGAAGGCTTCGAGAATCACTTTCGGATCGCCCGGTCCGGCGCGCATGCCGGTATGGGAATCGACGCGGATCAGCTTGATGCCAGGCGGCACCGCGAACGGAATCGGCGGCTTGTCTTCGAGCGCCACCTTCAAAAAGTCCTTCACCACCGGTGCCGCGAGATGGCCGCCGGTTGCGAGCCGTCCGATATGGCGCGGCTTGTCGTAGCCCATATAGACGCCGCAGACGATGTCGGGCGAATAGCCGATGAACCAGACGTCTTTTTCGTCATTGGTGGTGCCGGTCTTGCCGGCGATCGGCTTGCCGACCTCGCGGACCACGGTCGCGGTGCCGCGCTGCACCACGCCTTCCATCAGCGAGGTGATCTGATAGGCGGTCATCGGATCGATCACCTGCTCGCGCTTGTCGACCAGCGTCGGCTCGGGATTGTTGTCCCATTTGGTGGCGTCGCAGCCGATGCAGCCGCGCTGGTCGTGCTTGTAGATGGTGTGGCCGTAGCGATCCTGAATCCGGTCGATCAGAGTCGGGATGACGCGGCGGCCGCCATTGTCGAACATCGAATAGGCGGTGACCATGCGCAGCACCGTGGTTTCGCCGGCGCCGAGCGCGTAGGACAGATAAGGCGGCAATTCGTCATAGACGCCGAAGCGCTTGGCGTATTCGGCGATCAGCGGCATGCCGATGTCCTGCGCCAGCCGCACCGTCATCACGTTGCGCGACTGTTCGAGACCGAAGCGCAAGGTCGAGGGGCCGAAGAATTTGCCGCCGTAATTTTCCGGCTTCCAGATGCCGCCGCCCTGCCCCATATCGATTTCGATCGGCGCATCCATGACGATGGTCGAGGGCGTGTAGCCGTTATCCAGCGCCGCCGCATAGACGATCGGCTTGAACGACGAGCCGGGCTGGCGCAGCGCCTGGGTGGCGCGATTGAACTGGCTCTGGTCGAACGAGAAGCCGCCGACCATCGACAAGCACGCGGCCGGTGTGCGGATCCATCACCACCATGGCGCCGGAGATTTCCGGGATCTGGTGCAGACGGTACTGGCCCTGATCGGCCAGCGGCTCGACATAGATGACGTCGCCGGCGTTGAGCACCTGGCTGACTTTCTGGATCGGCTTCGACGGCCCGGTGGCGGCCTTTGCCCATTTCACGCCGTCGAGCGGCACGATGCCGATCTCGCGGTCCTTGACCACGGCGCCGCCGGGATCGCGCGGCGGCTGCAAGCCGATGCGCGCCGATTGATCGTCGACCTGCAGCACCACCGCCATGCGCCACGGCGTAACGTCGTCGAGCGATTTCACGTCGGCGAGCTTGATGCCCCAGTCGCCGCCGACGTCCATGGTGGTGACGGGGCCGCGATAGCCCTGGGTCTCGTCGAAATTGACCAGCCCGTTGATCATGGCCTTGCGCGCCAGCATCTGCAATTTCGGATCGAGCGTGGTGCGCACCGACAGCCCGCCCTCGTAGAGCTTCTTCTCTCCGTAATTGTCGTAGAGATAGCGCCGCACTTCCTCGGTGAAATATTCGGCGGCGAAAATATGCGCGCCGGTCGGCCGCACCGTGACCTCGAGCGGCGACTTCTTCGCCTTCTCGGCTTCGGCGGCGGTGATGTAGCCGTCCTCGGCCATGCGGTCGATGACGTAATTGCGCCGCGCGATGGCTTCGTCGTGCTTGCGGAACGGGTTGTAGTTGTTCGGGCCCTTCGGCAGCGCCGCGAGATAGGCGGCCTCGGGAATGGTCAGTTCGTGCACCGACTTGTCGAAATAGAGCAGCGAAGCGGCGGCGACGCCGTAAGCGCCGAAGCCGAGATAGATTTCGTTGAGATAGAGCTCGAGGATTTTCGGCTTCGAATAAGTGCGCTCGATGCGCAACGCCAGCAGCGCTTCCTTGATCTTGCGCTCGAACGACACCTCGTTGGTGAGCAGGAAGTTCTTGGCGACCTGCTGGGTGATGGTCGAGGCGCCCTGCGGATGGCCGCCGTGGCCGTAGTTCTGCAGATAGAGCAAGCCGGCGCGCATGATGCCTTGCGCGTCGATGCCCGGATGCTGGTAGAAGTTCTTGTCTTCGGCGGCGACGAAGGCATTGGTGACGAGCTTCGGGATGGCCTGGATCGGCAGATAGAGCCGCCGCTCTTTGGCATATTCCGCCAACAGCGAGCCGTCCGCGGCGTGGACCCGCGTCATCACCGGCGGCTCGTAATCCTGAAGCTGCGAATAGTCCGGCAAGTCCTTGGAATAATGCCACAACAAGCCCGCGGTCGCCGCGACCCCGACAATGAACAGGATCGTCCCGGCGGCGAACAGAAAGCCCATGAACCGCAGCAGCAGCTTCATCGATTTATTTCCCGGGGAAGGCCCCGCCAAGCCGGACTATGCCACCCTGCGGCCGGTCGGTTGGCCGCGCCGGCAGATACGCTAATCATGCGACTCATGCTTGCGCCAAATGGTAGCCCCAGATGGCAGCCCAGTGTGACAGTAATGGCCCCGACCCGCCAGACGCCGTTGTGATATTGGCTGTCGTCGCTGGGTTTTTTGTTCAAACTGAGGCCAATCGGGCACAGCGGACCTCCGGGATTTTCGGCGACGCCTGTTCCATCGTCAATTGGCGCGGGCGCCGGCGACATGGGTGGAGAAATAACCGTCGATCGCCGATGCCATGGCGTCGGCGGTATGGTCGCGCCAGTTATCCGACAACAGCGATTGCAGATCCTGCTTGTTCGACACGTAGCCGAGTTCGACCAGCACCGACGGCACGTCGGGGGCCTTGAGCACGCGGAAACCGGCCGACTTGATCGGTTCCTTGTGCAGCCGCGCCGCATCCTTCATCTCGCCGACGAGCTTATGGGCGAACTGCATTGAAAATGTTTTGGTTTCGCGCTGTGCCAGATCGATCAGGATGCCGACGACGTCTTCCGGCTCAGACTTGAGATCAACACCGGCGATCACGTCGGCGCGGTTTTCTTCTTCTGCCAGACGCGCGGCGGCCGAGATCGCTTGCGGTTTCCGACAGCGTATAGACGGTCGCGCCCTGGGCGTCGCCTTCCTTGTGCGGCAGCAAATCGGCGTGGATCGAGACGAACAGCGCCGCGCCGGCATTGCGCGCGATCTGAACGCGGTCGGCCAGTGGCACGAAAGTGTCGTCGCTGAACGCGTCATCAGCACGCGGTATTTGCCGGTCTTCTCGATCCGGTCGCGCAGCCGCATCGCGAAATCGAGCACGATATCCTTCTCGCATTCGCCATTCGGCCCCTTGGTGCCGGTATCGATGCCGCCATGGCCGGGATCGAGCACCACCAGCGGCCGCGGATCGCCGGCATTGGCCAGCGGCTGGCTGGGGGATGCGATTTGCGGCGATGAATCGTTGCCGGCAGCGCCTTTTCGTCGGCGGCAATCCGGCGCAAAAAGCTGTCGCGGTCGGTGGCCGAGAGATCGAGCACCAGCCGCGCCGGCGCGCCGTCGGCGGCATCGACCACGAAGGCTTTGTCGACCCGCACCGGCTTGGTCAGGTCGAATACGATTCGCGAGCCGCCCGGCATCACCAGCCCGTACCGAAACGCCTTTATCAGCCCGCGACCGGCTTCGCCGGCCTTCGGCGGCAGTTGAAAATGTCACCTGGGGAATATCAAGGACGACCCGGTAGGGATCGGCGAGCGTAAAGGCGCGAAGCTCGATCTTGCGATCAAGGTCCATGACGAAGCGGGTCTGGGTCGTCATCGCCGCCCAGCCGGGCATCGGTCGACCACCGGGTATGAGTCGGCTGCCGCCACCGGCCACGGCCGCGCGGCCGCCCGCGACGGTCACGGCCAGGAGCGTTCCGATGAAAGCCCAGCGCGCGGCCCGGACGGCCATCGGTTTCCACCCCATCGAGCCCCCTTACTCCTTAGGGATGCGTGGTTAATCGGAATTTAAGGCTTATGGGAAGCGGCCGTCGCAGCGGCGTCAAATTCACCGCTATTCCGGCAAATCCCACAGATGACTTGCAAATTCCCCGTTCCGCGGCCTTAAGAAGTAAGTGCTGACGGTGAAAGGTTCCGGTTGTGTCGCGTTAGGGCATCCGGCGGGCCGCCGGGCTTGGCTCCCCGAGAAACATGACGGGAGCGAGGCGGACGGCTTTAAACCGCTCCGGCGCCATCGGTTCGTTGGACAGTCCGACGAACCAGGCGCCGCGGACGACAAGCGACGCTGATGCCCTTGAAGAGCAGGACAGTCGGAATCTCGCGCGCACGTGCCAGCGGCGCAAATGTCTGCTGGAGCAGTGTCGCGTGACGCCGTGAGCGATCTAGCGAAATTGCGGCCGCGCCACGCGCTGCCGCCTCATCGCGGTTTGGAGTTCATGTTCGAGGCGCAAGTCAAGGTTCTAACCCATTGGAATGGCAGCGTTCATGCGGCGCTTGCCGGGACCTCTATCGCTTGCGGCGCTCGCAGTTTCCGATCCGTCCCATTCATCGACAATCGGGCCCGTCCACTGCGCCCGCGCCGATTTGGCGCGGAGGCAGCGGACACGCCGGCCCTCGTGAGACCCAACAATGCCCAACAAAATGCTCATCGACGCGACCCATCCCGAGGAGACCCGGGTGGTGGTTCTGCGCGGCAATCGCGTCGAAGAATTCGACTTTGAGTCGGCGCAGCGCAAACAATTACGCGGCAATATCTATCTGGCGAAGGTAACGCGGGTTGAGCCGTCGCTGCAGGCCGCTTTCGTCGATTACGGCGGCAACCGCCACGGCTTCCTGGCGTTCAGCGAAATCCATCCGGATTATTACCAGATCCCGGTCGCCGACCGGCAGGCGCTGATCGAGGACGAGGAGCGCGCCCAGCGCGCCGCCGACGACGAAGCCGACCGCCGTTCGCGGCGGGGCGGCCGCCATCATCCGGCCCGGCGCAGCCGCCGCGATGAAGTCGTGCGCGGCGACGTCGCCGAAACGCCGGCAGGCGATTCGGCTGCAACCGACCAATTCGCGGCAGCGCCCGCAGACGGTGAGCACGCCCCGGAGACCGACCACGGCGAAGGCGACAACGCCGGGATTGAAACGCAAGGCGGGGAAACGGCGGACAGCGCGGCACAGGCCACGGCCGAGCCGACGCACGCCGACCATGATGAGACCTCCCACGACGTCCATGCCGAAGCAGCCGCGCCGCCGCAGGGCGAAACCGACGAGGCTCACGACGCGGACCACGAGCACGACGACGAACACGCGAGCGATGACGAAGACGACGGCGAGCATGACGCGGCCGGCGAAACCGATCGTCATCATGACGATGAGACCGCCAGCAATGGCGAGGCCACGGCCCTGGTACCCGCCGAGAACGGCGATGCATCGCCGGCCGAGGCGCGCGATCACGAGGACGGCGAAGAGGAAGAGATCGTCGAATCGGTCGGCGGCTCGGATGCTCTCGAAGAAGTGCCCGATCGTTCGCCGCGCTATCGCCGCCAGTACAAGATTCAAGAAGTCATCAAGCGCCGCCAGGTCATGCTGGTCCAGGTGGTCAAGGAAGAGCGCGGCACCAAAGGCGCGGCGCTGACGACCTATCTGTCGCTCGCCGGCCGCTATTCGGTGCTGATGCCCAACACCGCGCGCGGCGGCGGCATCAGCCGCAAGATCACCAATTCCGAAGATCGCGCCCGGCTGAAAGAGGCCGCCGCCGAGCTCGAAGTGCCGGAGGGCATGGGCGTCATCCTGCGCACCGCCGGCGCCAAGCCGCACCAAGATCGAGATCAAGCGCGACTTCGAATATCTGTTGCGGATGTGGGAGACGGTCCGCGACCTGACGCTTAAATCGACCGCGCCGAAGCTCGTCTATGAGGAAGGCTCGCTGGTCAAACGCTCGATCCGCGATCTCTATTCCAAAGACATCGACGAGGTGATCGTCGCCGGGTCCGAGGCCTATCAGGAGGCCAAGGATTTCATGCGCATGCTCATGCCGAGCCATGCCAAGAACGTCAAACCCTACCACGACACCCAGCCGCTGTTGTCGCGCTACGGCGTGGAAAACCAGCTCGACGCCATGTTCTCGCCGGTCGTGCAACTGCGCTCCGGCGGCTACATCGTGCTCAATCAGGCCGAAGCGCTGGTCGCCATCGACGTCAATTCCGGCCGCGCCACGCGCGAGCACCATATCGAGGACACCGCGCTCAAGACCAATCTCGAAGCCTCCGAAGAAATCGCGCGCCAGCTGCGGCTGCGCGATCTCGCCGGACTGATCGTCATCGACTACATCGACATGGACGAGAAGCGGAACAACCGCGCGGTCGAGCGGCGGCTGAAAGAATGCCTCAAGCACGATCGCGCCCGCATCCAGGTCGGCCGCATATCGCATTTCGGCCTGCTCGAAATGTCGCGCCAGCGCATCCGCACCAGCGTGCTCGAAAGCTCGACCGAGAAATGCCCCTATTGCGGCGGCAGCGGCCATGTCCGTTCGGTGTCGTCGCTGGCACTGCAGGTGCTGCGCGCGCTCGAAGAGCAACTGATGAAGGGCGGCACGCACAATCTGATCGTGCGCACCCGGCCCGATGTGGCGCTCTACGTGCTCAATCAGAAGCGCGCCCATCTGCGCGGGCTGGAAGAGCGCTTCGCCATCACCATCACCATCAGCGCCGATGAATCGGTGCGCGGCGCCGCAGGCCTTCATCGTCGACCGCGGTGAGCAGGTGCATACGGTCGAGGCCGCCAAGGCCCTCGCCGAGCGCAATCAAACGATCGCCGCGCCGCTCGAAGAGGAAGACGATCTCGAGGATCTCGCGGTCGTCGACGACGACAGCGAAGGCGAAGAAACCGAGACGCTGGCCCCGGCCCTCGCGCCCGAAAACGGCGAAGACGGGGCGCCACGGCGCCGTCGGCGGCGGCGCCGCGGCGGACGCAACGGTGGCGATCATGCACGCGGTCCGGAACGCAGCGAAGAGCATGGCCAGGAGCATGGCCACGACCCTGGCCAAGAGCATATTCCGATCACGGAATCGGCCGGCGAATTCGCGCCCCATGGCGACGATGAAGGGTCGGATGACCACGAAGCGGCTGACGAAGCATCAGGCGATCGGCAGCCGGGCGAATTCTCCCCGCGCGACCGCGACAACGGCGGCGAACCGCGGCATGACGGCGAACGGCGGCGGCGGCGCGGGCGTCGCGGCGGCCGGCGCAACCGGCATCGCAATGGCGACGCCGCGCCCGGTCAGGAACACGGTGAGCAACAGCGTGTCGGCCAAGGACATGGCAGCCACGAACATGGCAGCCAAGGAATTGGCAACCAAGGGCTTGGCAACCAAGACCACGGAGGCCAGGACTTTGCCGGCAACGACGGTGCTCACGAACCGCACGGCTCGCCCAGCGAACGCGACACTTTCACGCCGGCCCAAGAGCTGAGTGCCCCGCCCTCGACCGAACCGGAATTGAAGGCCGCCGTCGCCGATCTCGACGCCGCGCCATCGCCGGCAGCCCCCTCGGCGCCCGAACCGGAAGCACCGCGGCGGCGATCGACCGTGCGGGAACGCGCGCCGGTTTTCAGCGGCGATGAGACGGCGGCGCCGGCACCGGTCGCTTCGCCGGAACCCGTGCACTCCGCTTCGCCGCCGCCCGCGGTTGCCGAAAGCAATGAGGCACCGGCAAGCGATCAGCCGCGCAAGACCGGCTGGTGGTCGCGCCGTTTCGCCGGCGGCTGAACGCGGAAAGCAGAGACCTCGGCGCACGGTAAAGGCTTGCCATGAATAGCGGCTGGGTCGAGCGTGACGCCGAGGCCTTCGCGACACTTGCGGCCAGGGACGGCGTCGCGCGCGATCTGGCGCTGTGCGTCTACGCCACCCGGCTGCTCGGCCGCGATCCGAAACTCGTCCTGCATGGCGGCGGCAACACGTCGGTAAAGCTCCCGATGCGCGACCGCTTCGGCGACGAGGCCGAGGTGCTGCGGGTAAAATCCTCCGGCTCGGATATGGCGGAGATCGCAGCCGGACGACATGGTCGCGGTGCGGCTTGCGCCGATGCGCCAATTGCGCGCGCTTCGGGCGCGATCGGCGACGAAGAGCTTGTCGCCATCGAGCGCGCCAATCTGATCGATCCGCGGGCCGCCAATCCGTCGGTCGAAATGATGCTGCACGCCTTCCTGCCGCACAAATTCATCGACCACACCCACGCCACCGCGGTGCTCAGCCTGATCGACCAGCCCGACGGCGAGAAAAAATGCGCCGAGGTGTTCGGCGGCCGCCTGGGCTTCGTGCCTTATCTGATGCCGGGCTTCGGGCTTGCCAAAAAAACCATCGAAGTGTTCGAGCGCGACAAGCCGAGCGACGGTCTCATTCTCGGCAAGCACGGCATCGTCACTTTCGGCGCGAGCGCGCGCGAAGCCTATGAGCGCATGATCGAGATGGTCTCGCTCGCCGAAGAATTTATCGCGCGCAATCGCAAATCCGTCGCCGCCGCCGCCCCGCAACGCGCCACCACCGCTGTTGCCGAGGTCGCGCCGATCATCCGCGGCGCCTGCAGCGCCAAAGATGACAAGATCGAGGGCGCCTGGCGCAGGCTTGTGCTGGAATTCCGCGCCAACGACGCGGTGCTGAATTTTCTCGCGGCGAAGGACTTGGAACGCATCAGCCGCGGCGGGCGTCCTCACGCCGGATCACACCATCCGCACCAAGAACTGGCCGCTGGTGTTGCCGGCGCCGGACCGGCAAGCTCGGCGATTTCGCGACCGCGCCGCGCGCGAGCGGGTCGGCCAATTCATCGCGCGCTACCACGATTATTTCGAACGGCACAACAAGCGCGCCGGCGGCATCAAACACGAACTCGATCCCCTGCCCCGCGTCGTGCTGGTGCCCGGGCTCGGACTGTTCGGTCTCGGGCCGCTCCAAGACACGATGCCGTCGATCGCCGCCGACATCGCCGAGGCCTGGATCGAAGGCGTCGGCGATGCCGAAGCGATCGGCCGCTTCGAGTCGATTTCCGAGGCCGAGATGTTCGATTGCGAATATTGGCCGCTCGAACAGGCCAAGCTCGGCACCCGCAAGGAACTGCCGCTCGCCGGCCAGATCGTCGCGGTCACCGGCGCCGGCGGCGCAATCGGCGCGGCAACGGCTAAGACCTTCGCAGCGGCGGGCGCCGAAGTCGCGCTGCTCGATGTGAATGTCGCCGCCGCGCGCGAACAGGCCGGGAAGCTCGGCCCCGCTGCTCTCCCGTTGGCCTGCGACGTGACCGACGCGGCGTCGGTGCGCGGCGGCCTTCGACAACATCGCCGAGCACTTCGGCGGCGTCGACATCGTGGTCTCGAATGCCGGCGCCGCCTGGCAGGGCCGGATCGGCGAAGTCGACGAAGCAATCCTGCGCAAGAGCTTCGAGCTGAATTTCTACGGCCACCAGCGCGTCGCGCAGGCCGCGGTGAAGATCATGCTGGCGCAGGGCACCGGCGGCTGCCTCTTGTTCAACGTCTCCAAGCAGGCGGTCAATCCGGGCCCGAATTTCGGTCCCTACGGCATTCCGAAGGCGGCCGCGATGGCGCTGATGCGGCAATACGCGCTCGACTACGGCGCGGACGGCATCCGCGCCAACGCGGTCAACGCCGACCGCATCCGCTCCGGCCTCCTCACCGAAGAAATGATCGCCTCGCGCTCCAAGGCGCGCGGACTGAGCGAAAAAAATTACATGAGCGGCAATCTGCTCGGCCGCGAAGTCACCGCCGAAGACGTCGCGCAGGCTTTTCTGCATCAGGCGCTGGCGCTGAAGACCACGGCCGATGTCACGACCGTCGACGGCGGCAATATCGCGGCGGCGATGCGCTGATCGTCCCGAACGGCGCGCATCGGTCTCGGCCGCGTCCGGAAGCCTGCCATCCTGGCATTTTACTTGCTTGCATCGGGCTCAACATTTGAGTTCCGCTTCGAGGAGGATCGAGCCCATGTCCATGATGACAAGCGAGCGTGCCGACACCCGCGGCATTCCCGTAATCGACATAAGCGGAATGCGGGGCAGCGCGGCCGAACGCCAGGCGATCGCGCGGAAACTTCGCGCCGCCTGCACCAATACCGGCTTTTTTTATATCACCGGCCACGGTTTGCCCGGTTCCCTTATTGAACAAGTCCTCGCCCAATCGCATCAATTTTTTGCACTGCCGGCCGAACAGAAGCTTGCCATTGCGACCGACAAGTCGCCCTGCCGGCACGGCTACGAGCCGCTGCGGAACCAGACCTTGGAGCCCGGCGCGCCGCCCGACGTCAAAGAAGGCTATCTGGCGGGCGAAGACCTCGCCAGCGACCATCCGGCGGTGCAAAACGATCCCGTGAATATCGGACCCAATCAGTGGCCCGAACAACTGCCGCAGTTCAAACCGGTGATGACGACCTATACCGAGGAGATGAAACGCATCTCCGCCATCGTCATGGCCGGGCTGGCGCTGTCGCTCGATCTGCCGGAGGACTACTTCGAAGATTTTTGCAGCATGCCGATCCTGACCTTGCGGCTGTTGCATTATCCGCCGCAGCCGCCCAATCCCGCGCCCGGGGAAAAGGGCTGCGGCGCGCATACCGATTGGGGCGGCATCACGCTCCTGCTGCAGGACGATGCCGGAGGTCTGCAGGTGCAGGCGGCGGATGGCTCGTGGATTCCGGCGCCGCCGATCGCAGGTACCTTTATCGTCAACATCGGCGATCTTTTCGCCCGTTGGACCAACAACCTCTATCGCTCGACCGTTCACCGCGTCATCAACGTCTCGGGCCGAGACCGTTATTCGGTGCCGTTCTTCTTCGACGGGCCGTCGGATCACTTGGTGTCGTGCATTCCGACCTGTCTGCCGAGCGGCGCGCTACCGCATTTCCCCGACATCACCGTGCGCGGCCATCTGGAAGAGATGGTGCGGCGAACCTACGCCGCCGCCTGAACTCGCCGGCGAGAACGTCGCGGCGGCTTGTGCTAACATTGCCTCGCAAGAGAGGCGGCAATGCAAAGCACGGCACAGGTGAAAATCTCTACGGAAATGGAAGCGCGCTGCCACTGCGGCACCGTGCGGTTTCGCGTTAAATTGTTGGATGGCTTCAACACCATCCGCCGCTGCACCTGTTCGTATTGCCGGATGCGCGGTGCGGTCGCGGTGTCCGCCAAGGTCGGCGACATCTCGTTTGATGCCGGCGAAGATGCGCTGACGCTTTATCGCTTCAATACCGGGGTTGCGCAGCATTATTTCTGCTCCAAATGCGGCATCTACACGCACCATCTGCGCCGTTCGAAACCCGATCAATACGGCGTCAACGTCGCCTGCATCGATGGCGTAAGCCCGTTCGATTTCGCCGAAGTGCCGGTAGTCGACGGCGCCAATCATCCCCGGGATCAGGGCGCCGGCGTGCCCAATCAGACTATTGGCTATTTGCGTTTCGTTCGCGCGGAAGAACCGGCAGAAGGGCCCTGATATCGCGAAATCGCTTCAGCCGACCCGTTTGGCCGGCCGACTTTCCCGACAGGATCTCTGGATAACCGCCATATCGATTTTCGAACTGCGCTACGGCATCGAGCTTAACGCCAAGGGACGGCGTCGAAATCAGCTGGAAGATAGTCTCGTCCGTGTCCTTGATGCCGGATTTAGCGGGCGCATATTGAACTTCGACCAAGAAGCTGCGAATGCGGCGGCATTTGTCTCTGCAAAGCGGCGTTCCAGCGGCCATCCCAACGAGATACGCGATACCTTGATCGCTGGTATCGTGATTTCACAGCGCGCCGATTTAGCAACGCGCAATGTGCGGCATTTCCAAAAACTGGACACTCGCCTTATCGATCCGTGGACGGATTAGCGCCGCGACCGCCGGCTTCAATCGCTCGACAAAATCACGTTCTTCAAAATCGGATAGATCTGGTTTTCCCAGCGCTTGCCCGAGAACACGCCGTAATGGCCGACGCCGGCCTGCATGTGGTGGCGCTTGAGGTAGGGCCGCAACTTGCTGCAGAGATCGTGCGCGGCGACCGTCTGGCCGACGGCGCAAATGTCGTCGCGCTCGCCTTCGACCGTGAGCAGCATGGTCTTGCGGATCGCGCTCGGGTCGACCTTCTGGCCGTGCCATTCGAGCTTGCCGAGCGGCAACGCATATTCCTGGAAGATCAGCCGCACGGTTTCGAGATAGAATTCCGCGGTGAGATCGAGCACGGCGAAATATTCGTCGTAGAACGCCTTGGTCACCGCCGCTTTTTCCAGCTCGCCATTGGCGAGGTTGTCGTACAGTTCCTTATGCGCCTTCACGTGGCGGTCGATATTCATGCTCATGAAGGCGACCAGCTGGACGAAGCCCGGATAGACGCGGCGGAACGCGCCGGGATAGCGCAGCGGCACCGAGGCGGTCAGCGTGCGCTCGAACCAGTCGATGGTCTGCTTCCTGGCGAGTTCGTTGACCTTGGTCGGATTGACGCGGGTGTCGATCGGGCCGGCCATCAGCGTCATCGAGCGCGGCTGCGCCGGATTGCCGGCCTGCGCCATCACCGCAGCCGCGGCGAGCACGGCGACGCAAGGCTGGCACACCGCGGCGACATGCGAGCCCGGCCCCATCGTCTCGAGAAACTTGATGAGGTGATCGGTATATTCGTCGACGCCGAACCGGCCGGCGGTCAGCGGCACGTCGCGGGCATTGTGCCAGTCGGTGATGTAGACGTCGTGCTCCGGCAGCATGGTGCGCACGGTGGCGCGCAGCAGCGTCGAGAAATGGCCGGACAAGCGGCGCCACCAGCAGCACGCGCGGCTGCGTCGGTCGCGATGTCCTTCTTGAAGTGCAGCAGCGTGCCGAACGGCGTCGTCAGCGCCGCCTCCTCGTGCACCTCGACCTCGCGGTTGCCGACGGTGACTTTGTCGATGCCGAACGGCGGGCCGGGTATGGGTGAGACCGGCCCGCGCGATCAGTTCATAGACCGCCGTGAGATTGCGCATCGCCGGATGGTCGGCGAGCAACGGCGGGTTGCCGGTAACCGATAGCCATGGAGGCCCAATGCGCGGACCGGCGCCATGATGTCGGTTTGCATTTGATAGGCGAGATACAGCATCCCGTTACTCCACGGGCGCCGCGGACCGTCTGGCGACGGACACTCCCGACCCCCCAACCAGGCGAAAGCTAGTGCATTTTTTGTTGCACTGCGACAAGAATGTGAACATCCTGCACCATGCGGGACGGTGGCGAAGCGTCGGACCGGTCCAGTTACAGTCAGCGGCCGACCGGCGAGCGCGGCGGTCCGCCGTCGCTAAGTATTTGATTTGGACTTAGATTTCGAAAGAGAGAACGGGAATGTCCAAGGCCACTCTGACCATTGCCAGCAAGAATTACGGCTCGTGGTCGCTGCGCGGCTGGTTGCTATGCAAAATGGCGGACCTCGATTTCGAGGAGCAGCACGTCTCCACCGACGATCCCTCGACCCGCGCCGAACTGCTGCTGCTGTCGCCGTCCTTCCTGGTGCCGTGCCTGATCCATGACGGGCTGAAAGTCTGGGACACGCTGGCGATCGCCGAATATCTGCACGAGATCAATCCCGGAGGCCGGTCTGCTGCCGGCCGATCAGGCCGCAGCGCGCGCATTGCCGCTCGATCTGCGGCGAAATGCATTCCGGCTTTTCCAATCTGCGCTCGGCGCTGCCGATGAATATCAAGGCGCATTTTCCCGGCTTCAAATCCTGGGCCGGCGCGCGCGCCGACATCGAGCGCATCACCGCGATCTGGCGCGAATGCATCGCCGCGTACGGCGGGCCTTATCTGTTCGGCAAGAAGCCCGGCGCCGCGGACGCGATGTATGCGCCGGTCTGCTCGCGCTTCGCGACCTATGACGTCGCGCTCGATCCGGCATCGGCACAGGCTACTGCCGCACCATCATGGCGATGCCGCTGATGCAGGAATGGATCGAGGCCGCCAAAGCCGAGCCCGACGAGCTCGAAGAGCTCGACGTCGAGTTCTAAGCGCCGATCTTGCCGATCGCGATTTGGAGTGCCGCGTAGCGACTAGTCCCAGTTAGTTCTTCCCGAATAGGCCCAATCCACCAGCCGGCCGCCGCGGCTTGCGCCAGCGCGGCGATCTCGGCCATGTCTTCGTCGCTCAGCGCGAAATCGAAGATGGCGGCGTTTTCCGACAGCCGTTCGAGCTTGCTGGTGCGCGGGATGACGACGATGTTCTGCTGCACCAGATAGCGCAGGCAGATTTGCGCCGCGGTCTTTTTGTAGGCGGCGCCGATCCGCGCCAGCACTCGTCGTCCTTGCGCACCGCGCCGCGCGCGATCGGGCTGTAGGCGACGACCGCCATGTCGTGCGCGCGGCAGGCCGCGATCACCTTCGACTGATCGAGAAACGGATGGCATTCGATCTGGTCGCAGACCAGCGGCTCGGTCGCAATCGACAACGCCTCGTCGATCAGCGCCACCGTGAAGTTGGAAATGCCGATGTGCGCGCGCCAGCCCGTCGCGCTTGACCTTGCACAAGCGCGCCGAGCGTTTCCGCGAGCGGGATTTGCGGATTGGGCCAGTGCAGCAGCAGCAGATCGACTTCGGTCAGCCGCAAGCCGCACCAGGCATTCGCGGGCGGCGCGCTCAAGCTCCCGCGGTGCGAAATGGGTCGGCCAGATTTTGGTGGTGAGGAAAAACTCGCTGCGCTTGACGCCGGAGGCGCGCACGCCCTCGCCGACTTCGCGCTCGTTGTCGTACATTTCCGCGGTATCGATGTGGCGGTAGCCGAGCCGCAGCGCCTGCTCGACCACGCCGCGCGCAGGTGCGGCCGCGCAAATCCCAGGTGCCGAGCCCGAGCAGCGGTATCTTGGCGCCCTTGGCTTCGACGATGGGTATGGGTCCGAGCCGATCCACCTCTCCCCCATCAGTCCCATTTCGGCGCTTGCGGCGGGCTGACGATGCGCCCGTCCGGCCGTTTGAGAGCGCCGATTTCCGCCATCTCCGCGTCGGTAAGGGCGAAGTCGAGACTGCCGAGATTTTCGGCGAGCCGCTCGCGCTTCGAGGTCCGCGGGATCGGAATGATGTCGTTCTGTTCGAGAAAGCGCAGCGCCACTTGCGACGCGGTTTTGCCGTGGGCGCGGCCGATGCGCTGCAGGGTTTCGTCGGCCGGGACCTTGCCGCGCGCCAAAGGACAATAGCCGACCACCGCCATGCCGTGCCGGCGCGCCGCGGCGATCACCTTGGTCTGGTCGAGATAAGGATGGGTCTCGATCTGCAGCACCGCGATCGGCTCGCTGGCGACGTTGACCGCCTCGTCGATCATGGCGATGTTGAAATTGGCGACGCCGATATTCTTGGCGAGCCCTTCCTTTTTGACCTTACACAGCGACGCAATGGATTCCGCCAGCGGAATTTGCGCGTTGGGCCAGTGAATCATCAGGAGATCGACATAGGGCAAAGCGAGCTTTTGTAGGCTCTCGTCGACCGAGCGCTCGAAATCGCCCATCGCCAGCCGGTTGAACCAGACCTTGGTGGTGAGAAAAATCTCTTCGCGCTTGAGGCCGGAGCCGCGCAAGCCGGAACCGACCTCACGCTCATTGCCATACATCTGCGCAGTGTCGAGATGCCGGTAGCCGAGATGCAACGCCGCCTCGACCAACTCGACGCACAAATCGTCCTTCAGCGTCATGGTGCCGAAACCGAGCGCGGGGATGCGCGCGCCGTGACTCGTCACGACATGACTTTCAATCACTTCCATTCCGAACTCCTCGACGGCCGATCCCTTGCCACATGATTTCCGACAGCAAGCAGCCTTCACCGTAAGCATCGGCCATTGCCGGCGGCAATTCCAGTCCAATGCGGCGGCGGGTAAGAGCGTTCCGGCGGGGACTAGCGCGCCTTGCCGAGAATGGCGAAAGCGGCCTCGGGCGCCTGTTCGAGCACCTTGAGCAAGGCCCGCGCCGGACCGCGCGGCGAGCGCTTGCCCTGCTCCCAGTTGCGCACGGTCTCGACCGGGACGCCGATCCGCGCCGCGAACGCGGTCTGGGTGAGACCGGTCTGGCCGCGCACATTCCTGGCATAGGTGGCATCGTTGAAACGGTCGTCGGCGCCGCGTCGCGCCGCGCGCGCGATCGCCTGGGGATCGGTGGCAATGGCGCGTTCGCTTCCGTCAGGCAGGATTTCGACCAGACGTCCGTCCGCTTTCAATCGCACGCGCAGCATGGCGCTCGCTCCGGCGGTTGCCCCGGCATTTCGGGCTGCCTGCATCATAGCTGATTCGTCGTGGATTCAATGAGTTAGCGGAGGAACTCAATGCCGCAGCCCTTTACCGCTCGCCGGAATGGCGTCGAAAATGCATAGTTTTCGGATCGTTTGCCTCAGTCAGGAACACACCGGTCAATCTCGACATGATCAAACTCATCCGCGGCGGCACCATCGTCAATCACGACCATACCCGGCGCGCCGATGTCCTGATCCAGGACGGCAGCATCGCCGCGATCGGCGCCGATCTCGAAGCGCCGGCCGGCGCCGAGATCATCGATGCCGGCGGCTGCGACGTGCTGCCGGGCGGCATCGATCCGCATACCCATCTCGAATTGGCGTTCATGGGCGCGGTGTCGGCCGACGATTTCGAATGGGGCACCAAGGCCGCGCTGTCGGGCGGCACCACCATGGTGGTCGATTTCTGCATCCCCAATCCGGGCCAGTCGCTGCTGGCCGCTTATCAGGACTGGCGCCGCAAGGCCGAAGGCGCGGCCTGCGACTACGGTTTCCACATGGCGATCACCTGGTGGGACAAGCAGGTGTTCGACGAGATGGAGGCCTGCGTCAAAACTTACGGCATCAACACCTTCAAGCATTTCATGGCCTACAAGGGCGCGTTGATGGTCAATGACGAGGAACTCTACAACTCGTTCCTGCGCTGCGCCGGGCTCGGCGCCATGCCGCTGGTCCACGCCGAGAACGGCGACGTGGTCTGGCATCTGCAGCAGCATTATCTCGGCACCGGCGTCACCGGGCCCGAAGGTCACGCCTATTCGCGGCCGCCCGCGGTCGAAGGCGAAGCCACCAACCGCGCCATCATGATCGCCGACATGGCCGGCTGTCCGCTCTATGTCGTCCACACCTCCTGCCGCGACTCCCATGAGGCGATCGCGCGGGCGCGCGCTGCCGGCAAGCGGGTGTTCGGCGAGCCTTTGATCCAGCATCTCCTCCTCGACGAGGACGAATACCGCAACAGAGATTGGGATTACGCGTCGCGCCGGGTGATGTCGCCGCCGTTTCGTCCCAAGGACCATCAGGCGAGCCTGTGGGCCGGCCTGCAATCGGGCTCGCTGCAAGTGGTCGCCACCGATCACTGCGCCTTCACCACCGCGCAAAAACGGCTGGGCCGCGACGACTTCACCAAGATCCCGAACGGCACCGGCGGTCTCGAAGACCGCATGCCGGTGTTATGGACCGCGGGCGTCAATACCGGCCGCCTCACCAAGGAAGAATTCGTCGCCGTCACCTCGGCCAATGCGGCGCGCATTCTCAATCTCTATCCGAAGAAAGGCGCAGTCGCCGTCGGCTCCGATGCCGATCTCGTCATCTGGGATCCGGCCGCCACCAAGACCATATCGGCGGCGAAGCAAATAAGCCGCATCGACTACAATGTGTTCGAAGGTTTTAGGTGCACCGGCGTGCCGCGCGCGACCCTGTCGCGGGGGCGCCGTCAGCTGGCTCGACGGCGCGTTGCGCGCCGAAGCCGGCGCCGGAAGCTACGTCGCGCGGCCGGCGTTCCCGGCTGTCCATGTCGCCAATGCCACGTGGCGGACCCTGACGGCGCCGCGCGCGGTCGAACGGGTCGACGTCACTCCATAATCGCAGCAGCGGGACCGGCAGGCGTGGCCTTGCAAAACCTCACCATCAACCCGCAGCGGCTATGGGACTCGCTGATGGAGACGGCGCGGATCGGCGGCACGCCGAAAGGCGGCATCTGCCGGCTGAGCTTGACCGATCTCGATCGCCAGGTACGCGACTGGTTCAAGGCGCAATGCGAGGCGCTCGGCTGCACCGTCACGGTCGACGAGGTCGGCAACATGTTCGCCCGCCGGCCGGGCAAGAACCACGCCCTGCCGCCGATCGCCATGGGCTCGCATCTCGACACCCAGCCGACCGGCGGCAAATTCGACGGCGCGCTCGGCGTGCTCGGTGCGCTCGAAGCGATGCGCTCGCTCCATGAAACCGGCTACGAAACCAACGCGCCGGTCGAGATCGTCAATTGGACCAATGAAGAAGGCTCGCGCTTCGCACCCGCCATGCTGGCCTCCGGCGTATTCGCCGGCGTGTTCACACAGGAATACGCCTATGCGCGCACCGACCGCGACGGCAAAACTTTCGGCGATGAATTGGCGCGCATCGGCTATCGCGGCGGTGAGACGGCCGGCGCGCGGAAATTCGGCGCCATGTTCGAACTGCACATCGAGCAAGGCCCGATCCTGGAAGACGAAGCGCGCATGATCGGCGTCGTCCAGGGCGTGCAAGGCATGCGCTGGTACGAAGTCACAGTCACCGGCCAGGAAGCGCATACCGGCGCGACGCCGATGCGGCTCCGCAAGAACGCACTCGTCGGCGCGGCACGGATGATCGAGCGCATCGACGCCATCGCCCGCGAGCACGCGCCCGACGCGGTCGGCTCGGTCGGCCTGATCGAGAACAAGCCCAACAGCCGCAACGTCATTCCGGGCGAAGTCTTCTTCACCGTCGATTTCCGCCATCCCGACGAAAAAGTGCTCGACGCGATGGAGGCGAAATTCCGCGCAAGCCTCGCCGAAATCCTGCCGCCGCTGCGGCTCGCTTACAGCGAAACGCGGATCTGGAATTCACCGGCGGTCAAATTCGCGCCCGAACTGATCGACTGCGTCCGCATCGGCGCCGAGAAAGCCGGCTTCACTTCGCGCGACATCATCTCCGGCGCCGGCCACGATGCCGCCTATATCGCCCGCGTCGCGCCGACCACGATGATCTTCGTCCCCTGCGCCGGCGGCATTTCGCACAACGAAGCGGAGTCGACGAGCTTCGACGAATGCGCCGCGGGGGCGCAGGTGCTGCTTAATGCGGTGCTGGAGTTCGATCGACGGCTGGGCGTGAGCAAAAATGTAGGGCGGGTTAGCCGCAGGCGTAACCCGCCGCCTGCAAAGACGGTGGATTACGCTCCGCTAATCCACCCTACCCTCCCCACGTCCGGCCCAGCACCCGCAGCCAATTGCGGAAGCATAGCTTCTCGATCAGCGGCTCGCCGAAGCCGCGCTTGCGCATGGCATCGACCAGGATTTGCAGGCCTCCGGCGTTGCCGAGTTCGGCCGAGATCAGCGCGCCGTCGAAATCGGAGCCGAGGCCGACGCCGTCTTCGCCGACCTGCTTCACCAGATACTCGACATGCTGGACGATCAGGTCGGCCGGCGTGTCCTTGTCGTGGCGGCCGTCCGGCCGCAGAAAGCTGACGGCGAAATTGACGCCGACCATGCCGCCGGTTTCGCGGATGGCGGCCAATTGCTTGTCGGTCAGATTGCGCGAATGCGGGCTTAAAGCATGCGCGTTGGAATGCGTCGCGACCAGCGGCGCATCGCTCAGCGCCGCGACATCCCAAAAACCTTTTTCATTGAGATGCGACAGGTCGATCATGATGCGCAGCCGATTGCAGACGCCGATCAGCGCTTTGCCGAGGTCGGTCAGGCCGGGGCCGGTATCGGGCGACGACGGACAGCGGAACGGCACGCCGTGGCCGAACACATTCGGCCGGCTCCACACCGGGCCGAGCGAGCGCAGCCCCGCCGCGTAGAGCACGTCGAGCAGATCGAAATTCGCATCGATCGCTTCGGCGCCTTCGATATGCAGCACCGCCGCCAGTACGTCATCGGCAATCGCACCCTCGATATCGCCGGCGGTGCGGCAGAGACGAACGCGGCCCTTGGACTCCCGCTCGATCCGTAACAACAGCCCCGCCATCGCAAAGGTGACCCGCTGCGCCTCCGCAATCTCGACGGCCGGCGGCTCGGGATCGCCGCCGATGACGGTGCCGGGCTCCTGCGCCGGCGCCGCGCCGCGATCCTTCCGCTTCGGCGACGGCACGAAGATCGCGAACAGGCCGCCGGCAAAACCGCCCTGCCGCGCTTTGGGCAGGTCCAAATGGCCCTTCTCTTCGCCTTCCAGGAAGGCCGTCACCGCGTCGGCGCCACCGCGCATGAAGAGCCGCAACAGCGCGTCGTTGTGGCCGTCGAAAATGTGAACCGGCTTGGATGAAGTCACCGATAGTCCTTTGTTTTGAAAACCCTGGGGGACGGGTTTCCCAAAGGCCTAGCCCGCGTCCGCTGCCTCGGCAAGATCGCATAGCATTCGTCTCGTCATGCGCGGCCTTGTGCCGGCCATGACGGAACAGAGCGGCTCAAAATTCAGCACATACGCTCGTAATCCCGGGCTTACGCGACGCCCATCCGATTCCACGCATCGAGGCCAGCGATCTTATAGGCCTCGGCCAGCGTCGGATAATTGAAGGTATTCTCGATGAAGTAATCGATGGTGCCTTTCAGATTAAGCACCGCCTGGCCGATATGGATCAGCTCGGTGGCGCCTTCGCCGACGATGTGGACGCCGAGCAGCCGCCGCGTCCGGGTCGAGAAGATCATCTTCATCATGCCGCTCGAGAGCCCCATGATGTGGCCGCGCGAGGTCTCGCGGAAACCGCGCCACGCCGCATTCGTAGGGAATCTCGCGCCGCCGCACCTCCTCCTCGCTCATGCCGACGGTGGAAATCTCCGGCACCGAATAGATGCCGTAGGGAAAAAACTCCGGCGGCGGCGGCGGCGCCATGCCGAAGGCGTGGCAGGCGGCCACCCGCCCCTGCTCCATCGAGGTCGAGGCGAGGCTTGGAAAGCCGATCACGTCGCCGGCGGCGAAAATATGCGGCACCGTGGTCTGCATCGTCTTCGGCTCGACCTTGATGTGGCCGCGGTTGTCGACATCGATGCCGACCACGCCGAGATTGAGATTGTCGATGGCGCCGACCCGGCCGGCGGCGAACAGCAGCATGTCGGTGGTGACGCTGCGGCCGTCGGCAAGCTTGGTGGTCGGCCGCCCCGTGGCGCCGATCTCGATTCCGGTCACCGCCGAGCCGAAGCGGAGCGCGAGATTGCGATCGCGCAGATCGTGGACGAATTCCTCGATCAGTTCGCGGTCGATGAAATCGAGAAAGCTCGGCCGCGGCTCGACCAGCGTGACGGCGACATCGAGCGCGTTGAAGATGGTGGCGTATTCGACCCCGATCACGCCGGCGCCGATCACGGTCAGGCTGCGCGGCAGCGCCGGCAGATCGACGATCTCGTCGCTGTCGAACACGGTCTTGCCGTTGAACGGCACATAGTCCGGCCGGTACGGCCGCGTGCCGCAGGCGATCAGATATATTGGCACCGCGATACAGCTGGGTGTCGCCATTGTCGGCGGTCACCTCGATCTCGTGCGGCCCGACGAAGCGGCCCTCGCCGCGGGTGTGCCTGACCGCATTGCGGCTGAACTGATGCTCCAGCACCTCGACCTCGTGGTCGAGCGTCTTGCGCAAGCGGACCATCAGATCGCCGGCTTCGATGTCGTGCTTGACCCGGTAGGAGCGGCCGTAGAAGCCGCGCTCGCGCCAGCCCGACAGATTGAGCACCGTTTCGCGCAAGGTCTTGGACGGGATGGTGCCGGTATGCACCGAGACGCCGCCGACCCGGCGGCCCTTCTCGACCACCAGCACCGACTTGCCGAGCTTGGCCGATTGCACAGCGGCCCGCCTTCCCGACGGACCGCTGCCGATGACGATCATGTCATAGTCGTGCAGCATGCTGACGAGCAGCATGCAGGTTCGGTGCCAAGACGGCGGGTTCTCTACGGTGGGTCAGCCGGAGGAAACAAGCCTATCGCTAAGCTCATGCGCACGACTTACTTGCTACAGCCGCGCCTCGTCGAACGCCCGCACCCACATCGCGCAAATGCCCGAGCGGACGATATCCTCGCGGCCGAATTCGACCACCGGCACCGACAGCATCTGCGATTTCACCAGATGCAGCACCGTGGCGAGGCCGCTGCCGCGATCGAGATCGCACTGGCTGACGTCGCCGTTGATCACCACCGTGCAATCCTCGCCGATCCGGGTCAAAAAAGTCTTGATCTCGGCCGGCGTGCAGTTCTGTGCCTCGTCGAGCAGGACGAAGGCATTCTTCCACGAACGGCCGCGCATCACCTCGAACGGCACCAGTTCGATGTCGCCGCGTTTGAGCGCGATCTCGTAAGCCGCCTTGCCGATGCGTTCTTTGATCGCTTCCGCCACCGGCACCGCCCACGGCGCGAATTTGTCTTCCATGCTGCCGGGAAAATAACCAAGCGACCGGCCGCAGGGCACGTTGGGCCGCGTCAGAATGATCTTGTCGATACAGCCGGTGCGCAGGAGGTCGGCGGCATGGGTGGCGGCAATCCAGGTCTTGCCGGTGCCGGCGGGGCCGAGAACGATGATTTGGGGGCTTTTGCGCAGCGCGTCGAGATAGACGGCCTGCGTCGAATTGAGCGGCTTGATGGGAGGAAGAATACGTTCGGTTTCGAACTTGGAACCTTGAAACTCAATGATCTCGGCGGTCGGACCGTTGCGGCGGCGCTTTTTATTGAGATGCTTACTGCTGAAGTGCTTGCTGCTGTAGTGCTTGCCCAAAGCCCGACTCCTTGTGTTGGACCGAGAGAATTGGACGTCTGCACGCGCCACCAAGCGTAGCGCGGAGAAATTGAGAATTTGTTGATGGCGGTCGGCAGAAGCGGGGCGGCTGGCGGCGAGCGGCGCTATCCATTTCTGGATGCGTCATCGTCTCATGGCTCACCAACTTACGATCCCACATGCAAGATCAATATAATTGATTCTCGTGACAATATGAAGGACCGATCGTCATCGCGGGGAGCGGAGCGACGAAGCGATCGCGAACCGCGCCGCCATGCGCCGTGGCCTGGCTCACGCTGGCTCTAGCCCGTTCTTGAGCCAGCGCTTGGCATGGCCGAACGGCCGGGTCATGGAGAAAAAATTGCGTCGCTCACAATCGGCTGAAAAAATCCAGCAGCAAAGCCCGCCGCGCCGTTTCGCGCGCCACGCAGGCGCTCCCCATCGGGATCGCCATCGAGCCTTGGGCCTTGTCCATGTAGAAATTGCAGGTGGTGTCGCGGTAGCCGAGCCAGGCGCGCTGCATGGCGCGCGCCTTCGCCGCTTGTTCGTCGTCAAGCGTGTCGAGCAGGCTTTTGAAATTCTTGTTGAGAAGATCGTCCCAGATCGCCGCTTCGACCCGGTAGCACTCCGCGGTGCCGAGATTGGATCCGCCCGCCGAGGTATTGGTGCAGGGCGTGGCGACGAGATTGAACAGACACTGCCGTTCGCCTTCGCTGACATCGTCGCGATATTTTGTGGCGCAGTCGCGGATCGCGGAAGCCTCCTGCGCCGTCGGCTTGCGTGTTTGCGCGTTCGCGGGGGCGGTCGCCATCGCGACCAACAACACCGCGGCAAACGCGGCCGATAGTGATGGGCGGGGCATGCTATTTGGTCTTCTCGAAGATCTCGCGGCCGATCAGCATGCGGCGGATTTCGCTGGTGCCGGCGCCGATTTCGTAAAGCTTGGCGTCGCGCAGCAGCCGGCCCGCGGGATAGTCGTTGATATAGCCGTTGCCGCCGAGGCACTGGATGGTTTCGAGCGCCATCCAGGTGGCGCGCTCGGCGGCGTAGAGGATGGCGCCGGCGGAATCCTCGCGCGTGGTCTCGCCGCGGTCGCAGGCCTTGGCGACGGCATAGACGTAGGCCTTCGCCGCATTGAGCGTCACATACATGTCGGCGAGCTTCGCCTGCATCAGTTGGAAACGGCCGATCGGCTGACCGAATTGGGTGCGCTGATGGACATAAGGAATGACGAGGTCGAGGCAGGACTGCATGACGCCGAGCGGTCCGGCGGCGAGCACCGTGCGCTCGTAGTCGAGGCCCGACATCAAGACATTGACGCCGTTGCCGACCACGCCGAGCACGTTGTCGACCGGCACTTCACAGTCCTCGAATACGATCTCCGAGGTGTCGGAGCCGCGCATGCCGAGTTTGTCGAGCTTCTTGCCGGTGGAGAAACCTTTGAAGGTTTTTTCGACCAGGAAGGCGGTAATGCCGCGAGCGCCGGCGGTGCGGTCGGTCTTGGCATAGACCACCAGCGTATCGGCGACCGGCCCGTTGGTGATCCACATTTTCGAACCGTTGAGCAGGTAATGGTCGCCCTTGCGGTCGGCGCGGGTGCGCATCGACACCACATCGGATCCGGCGCCGGGCTCCGACATCGCCAGCGCGCCGACATGCTCGCCGGAGATCAGCTTCGGCAGATAGCGGCGCTTCTGCGCCTCGTTGCCGTTCCGGCTGAGCTGATTGACGCAAAGATTGGAATGCGCGCCGTAGGACAGGCCGACCGACGCGGAAGCGCGCGACACCTCTTCCATCGCCACGCAGTGCGCGAGGTAGCCAAGACCGGAGCCGCCCCACTCCTCCTCGACGGTAATGCCGAGCAGTCCGAGCGCGCCGAGCTCCGGCCACAGCTCGCGCGGAAAGGCATTGGCGCGGTCGATCTCCTCGGCGCGCGGTGCGATCTTATCGTTGGAAAAATCGCGCACGGTGTCGCGCAGCATGTCGATGTCGCTGCCGAGACCGAAATCGAGACCTGGTAAACTGTTTGACAGCACGCGTGCCTCCCGGGCGGCGAGCGAAAGGGCCGGTCTGTCTATTGATAACGGCTTACGAAGCGCCTGTCAGGGTGCGGTCAGCGCCGGCCGGACGATCGCGCCGCCGGCGGCCGCGCCAGGATCTTGTCGATCGATTCCGCCGGGCAGGCCTTGGCGAACAGGAAGCCCTGCAACTCGTCGCAGCCGGCGAGCCGCAGCAACACCCTTTGCTCGTTGGTTTCGACGCCTTCGGCCAGCACCTTCATGCCGAGCGCATGGCCGAGCGTGACGACCGATTGGATAATGGCGCCGGCGTTGCCGCTATTGCCGAGCGAAGCGACAAAGCCGCGGTCGATCTTGAGTCGGTCGAACGGAAATTTTTGCAGATAGTTCAAGCTCGAATAGCCGCTGCCGAAATCGTCGAGCGCAGTCGCGACGCCGAGTGCGCGCAGCGCTTCGAGCTTGCGCAAGGCCTCTTCCGGATTATCGATCAGCACGCCTTCCGTGATCTCCAGCGTCAGCCGCGGCGCCGGGAGACCGCTTTCCGAAAGCGCATCGCGGACCAGATCGAGCAGACCGGGACTGCGGATTTGCACCGGCGACAGATTGACGGAGACGAACAAATCCTTCCAGCGCGCGCCATCGGCGAGCGCGCGGCGTAGCACCAGTTCGCCGAGAATGTTCATCAATCCGCTCTCTTCGGCGAGCGGGATGAACAGCGACGGCGCAATCGGACCCCGGACCGGATGGGTCCAGCGCAGCAGTGCTTCGACGCCGACAATGCCGCCGCCCTCGGCGGCGACGACCGGCTGATAGTGCACGTCGAAGGTCTTGTTGTGGATCGCGGCTTCGAGTTCCCGGCGGAAGAAACGCCGCTCGGCGTGCTCCTGGTGGATTTCCGGAAGGAACCGCCGCACCGCGCCGCGTCCGCTGCGTTTGGCGGCGCGTAACGCCAGGACGGCGTGACGCTGGATTTCGTCGCCGGTGGTGCCGTCTTCCGGCGCCTGCGCCATGCCGATGGTGGCGCCGATCTGCCAAGGCTGATCCATGTGGATCGGGTCGGCCAGCGCGCTCATCAGCTTGTCGCCGAGCGCGATTGCACTCTCCTTATCAGTCCCGGCCATTACTACGGCGAATTCGTCGTCTTCGAAACGGCCGAGCGTAGCGCCGGGCGGTAGGGCGGCCTTGAGACGTTCGGCGATGCTGACAAACATCGCATCGCCGCCGGCGCGCCCGAGCGTGTCGTTGATGTCGTGGAAGCCGTCGATATCGATCAGCGCGAAGACAACGATCCCGGAGCGCCGCACGGAGAGCGCCTCTTCGAGCCGCTGCAGCATGACACGCCGGTTAGGCAAGCCGGTGAGAACGTCCTGCGTCGTCAGGGCCGCAATTGTTCTGGTGTTCCGTGCGACCGCGCCGACTAGCCGCCGCGCCGATCGCAGCGCAAGACCGCCGCAGATCAAGAGTGCGATACCGACAATCGCGCCGGTCCACCACAATTCGGTCATAGCGCGGCTGAGCGTGCGATCGGGCGTCCAACTGAACCAGCCGAGGATACGTCCGCCCTCGCCGGTCATGGATTGCACTTCCCGGCCGGTATCGGACGAGAGTTCGGTGTCGAAACGCAGATCGGCGAGGTCCGCGCGCCGCTCGAGCAGGTAAAGCTCGCCGGAATCGAAATGATCGCTATTGCCGAACACGGGACGCAGTTCATCCAGCGCCGCTTGCAACGCGGCATGGCGCTGGCTTTCAAGCCGGCTGTCGTTGCGCGCGACGTCGGCAAGGCCGATGGCGGCGCAGATCAGCACCACCCCGGTCAGGACCAGAATCAGCGATCGCGAAGATCGGTGCGACGTTGTCGCGAGAGGCCGCAAGCGCGCTTGCCGACCCCTTGGCCCGCCGCCATGCCCATTTTGGCCGGGCTCTTTCAGCGGCTGTCATTTCCACGCCCCCAGATTTCCGAGGTCGCAAGGTAACGGGGTGAGATTAATAGTAAGGAAAAGCCCGACAAGTTTGATCGGTACCTGCAACTGTTCCCGAGTTCCGCACTTATCAACAGCCATCGAGGTGCCCGGCGCATCGTTCACCTTCTGTTAACCGTCGGGAATCGTAGTATTTCCTCGGGGTGACGGCAGGCGGCGCCGATCGTGAAACGCGACCGGCCGGATGCCGCGGGGATTGGAATGCAAAAACTCAATGCAGGTTTTGCCGCCGCGGCTCTCGTGGCCCTGGTTTCAGCCGGCACTTTTCCTGCCGGTGCCCAAGACAAAGCCCAAGACAAAGTACAAGACAGCGCCCAAGACAAAGCCTCCTTTGAAGCGCAAACCTCGGCCCAGGTTGCGACCCAACCCGGCGCACAAGCCGGCGCCCAAGACGGCGCGCAGCTATGTCCGGGCAACCCGGACGCGCTCGGCACCAGCCGTGTTCTTGCGATCGATCCCGATCAGCTACAGCGCGTCGGGCGGATGCAATATCCGGACTCGCTGCCGCTCGCCGACAAGGAAGTCGTTCTCACTTTCGACGATGGACCGCTGCCGCCCTACTCCAATCAGATCCTCGATATTCTCGCCGCCCAATGCGTCAAGGCGACCTATTTCATGGTCGGCACCATGGCACGCGCCTATCCGCAGGTGGTGCGACGGGTCTATGAGGCCGGACATACCATCGGCACGCATAGCGACAATCACCCGATGCATTTCAGCCGGCTGCCGATCGAGAAATTGCGCCAGGAGATCGACGGCGGCATCGCCGATGTCAGCGCAGCCCTTGGCGACCGGAAATATCTGGCGCCGTTCTTCCGCATTCCCGGTCTCGATCGTTCCGATACCGTCGACAGCGAACTAGCGGCCCGTTCCTTGACCGTTTTCTCATCGGACACCGTGGCCGACGACTGGCATCGCCGCATCAGCCCGAGCCAGATCACCGCGCTGGCGCTCAAGCGGCTCGAAGCCCGCGGCAAAGGCATTTTGCTGCTGCACGACATTCATGCGACCACGGTCGCCGCTCTGCCCGGCGTTGTTGAAGGGGCTCAAGGACAACGGCTTCCGCATCGTTCAGGTGGTGCCGTCGCCGGCCTACCTGATCGCCATGGCGGCGAAACCCAACACCCGGATGCTGGCTTCCGCGGTGCCCACGGAGCTCAATATCGACGGCACCGCGCTGCCGCCCGCCTGGCCGCCGCCGCTGCCGCAACGGGCCGACAATTTCACGCCGGACGACGTTGCCTTGCCGGCGCCCGACGCGTCCGCGTTCGAACCGGAATCGGGCGTATCCGAAGACAATGCCGACGTGCATTGGCCGGCATTGCCGGAAGCGGCATCGCCGGCACCGGAAGAAAAGAAGAGCACCAACGATTCCCGTTCGAGCCGCCACGCGCATGCGGCGGCTCATGAACACCGCCGTGCCGAGCAGCCTCATGGCCGCCGCCACCAGCGCGCCGACGCCAACGATCAATCTCCCGGCGTGCTCACACGGGTAAGGGCTTTCGCCTCTTTGTTCACGCCCAGCCAGCCGGCCCATTGAAGCTGGTTGCAACCTCCGTCCTTAGCGACGAGTCCGCGGCGATTTCTTACTTTTGGCTGCATCCGTCTGCTACAAAGCCATTCTTATTCTGACTGAAGCGATTTGCGGCAGGCGGCCTCGTTCATCCGAGCCGCTTGTGACGGCCCGGCCGGCAAGAGTCGCAGTCCTCGAAGTCATTGCGCTCGATCGCCGGAAAACTGGAAATTTCGAAACGATAGCCGCCGTCCGGCTTTTGCGGCTCTGCCCATGCACGACGAGGCAGCAAAGGGATCGGTTCGCCATGTCGAACCAAAGCGCGGAGGCGGTGCAGACCCGGCCGGCGGCGGCTCGCACCGTGCCGATTGCGGAAGCCATTGCCGCCACGCGATTGCCAGTCCGGACAGGATCGCCTTGTTCGACGGCACCACGAAGCTGACCTGGCAGGCGCTGATCGCTTGGGCGGCGGCGCTGGCTGAAGAGATCGAAGCTCTGTCGGATCCGGCCTCGCGGATCGGAATATTCCTGCCGGGCTCGGCCGGCTACATCGTGGCGATCCTCGCTCTGCAGATGGCCGGCCGCACTGCGGTTCCGATCAATCATGGCGATCCGGAGCAGCGCGTCGGCCGCATTATCGGTCGCTCCGACCTCGCAGCCGTCATCGTCGATCCCGACACTGCGCCATTGATGCGACGGATCGCTCCGAACTTGCGGCAAATTCTCGCTGCTCCGGCGCCTGGGACGATCTCGGTTGCCTCGCCTCATTGCGCTGAAATTTCGCCCGATCATATTTTTATGATCAGCTTCACCTCGGGCAGCACCGACGAGCCGAAAGGGGTTTGCTGGAGCGAGAAATCGTTCTCCGCCCGGCTTGAATGTTTCGTCCCGGCATTGCCGCTGACCTTGGACGATCGGGTGCCGATTTTGGAAGTCGGCAACCAGCGCGCACTCGGTCAAGGTGGCGCTCGCCAGCCTGTTCGTCGGCGCACCTCTTGTCATCTTTGACATCAAGCGGCTCGGCCTCGGCACCACGCGCCGCCTGTTCGCCGAATTCCGTCCTACTGTTTACTCGGTGGTTCCCAGCAATTTTCGCGCGCTGTTCAGACCGGACGATCCCGCAATGGCGGATTTGGTGCGGGATGTGCGCTGGGTAAGATTTGGACGAGAACGCGTGCTGTATTCGGATGTCGAACTCTATCGACAGCCGTTTCCCGGAGACTTGCCGGCTGGTGATCGCCGTCGGCGCGACCGAAACCAGCACCTTTGCATCCTGGTGCATCGACCATGCGACGCCGCTCGACCCGGCGCTGATCCCGGTCGGTCTGCCGCCGCAGGACGTTACGCTCGAATTGCTCGGCGATGATGGCGCGAGCGTCGGACCCGGCGAGATCGGCGAAATCTTTGTCACCAGCCCGACGCTGGCGGCCGGCTATTGGCGCGATGAGGCGCTCACCCAAGCGCGCTTCGGCCCGTCAATTAAATTTCCCGGAAAAACCCGCTTCCGGACCGGCGACTTCGGCCGCTTTCTTGCCGGACGGCATGCTCGAGTTCATTGGCCGGCGGGATCGTCAGATCAAGATTCGCGGCAATACCGTCAATCTCGGCGAAGTCGAAGCCGTGCTTGCCGGCTGCATCGACGTTGCCGAGGCCGGCGTTATCGCACGCCAACGCGCCGATGAGACGACGCTCGGCGCCTATTACGCCCCGATGGCGGGGAGCGCTATCGCCGAGGACGTTTTGCGGCGCTGGTGCCGCGCGCATCTATCGGCGCCAATGCGGCCGACGCATTTCCTCATGATGGCAGCCTTGCCCCGGCTGCCGAGCGGCAAGGTCGACCTGGTCGAGCTTGCCGCGCTCGACGCGCGACAGACTGCCCCCGGAGCCGCCGGCATCGACGCCTGAAAATGCCGCCGCCACGGCTCTGTCGAGCATCGTCCGCCAAGCCTGGAGCAGCATTCTCTCCGCGCAATCCTTCGATGCCGATGGCGCTTTCGACGCCGCCGGCGGCAACTCGCTCAAAGGGCTCGAACTCCTGGTGCGGCTCGAAGGGCTATTGGGTCGGCCTATCCCTATCGGCGTGCTCGGTCTGGAAACCCGTCCGAGCGAATTGATCGAACGGCTTGCGCAAACCGGCGCAGACCGCTCCGATCCCTGACGATACGCGGCCGCTTATCGTTTTCTTCCCCGGCATGTGGGGCGACGATATCAACACCAGCGATTTCTGCCGTCTCCTTTCGTCGCGCTTTCAGGTGATGGCGATCGATCCGCGTCTCGGCGGCGATGCCCTGACCGGCGATTATGACGGAGCCCGCTACTTCAGCGCCGCCATCGATGCGATCCGGCGTAGCCGGCCCGCATCCGCGGCTTTGGATGGTCGGCTTTTCCTTCGGCGGCAAACTTGCAGCCGAGACGGCACGGCGACTGTTGCTTGCCGGCACCGCCGTCGAGGCCGTCGTCATCCTTGACGGTGAAGTGGGTCACTCATCGCGCCGGCTTAACAAAACGCGAAATGTGAAGCGGGCGCCGATCGGGACACGATTGAGAACGGGCTTGGCGAACCACGGCGGGGCGACGCGATATCTGCTCAATGCCATCGCGGTCCCGCACGATGCCGATTGCCGTCCGGCATGGCGCCGACCGCATCGTGCGTGCGCAACTCGGATTTGTTCGCCGTTTCGGTTCGGCGCAAACCTACCGCGATGTTTCCCGAGCGGTGGTCTCGCAGACCCGCCGCCGTGCCTTCGGGGATCTGCCGGCCGGCTCCTTGCCCATGCCGCTCACGCTCCTCATCAGCGATGATCCGTGGCACGATCCCTCCCGGCTGGATCTGAATTGGGGAGACTGCTGCGAGGCCGTGCACAAAACCCCGGTCGGCGGAACGCACCTCACCATGCTGTCGCCGCCGACCAGCGGCGTGGTCGCGGCTGAACTCGGACGCTTGGATGACCGGTTGCGCCCCGGATACGAGGCGCGACGGCACGCCTTTCAAGACGCGGGCGCGTGATGGAAGAGGAGAGGATTTCCTATGCTTCATCAGAAAACACTGGTCATGCGAGCGAACGCACCGCTTGAAAGCCAGGTTGAAGACGGCTTGATGCTTTGCGACCTGGAGACAGGCGACATTCTTTCGCTCAATCCCACCGCACGCGCAATCTGGGAAGCCATCGCCGAACCCGTCACCATCGGGGCGATTTGCCAAACGTTGCAACGCCGCTTTACCGTGGAAGAAGACAAGTGCCTGCTGGACGTGACGGCAGCATTAAGTGAATTCGAACGGCGCAAATTCGTGCGGATCACGCCGCCCGCAGAATTATAAACTCTATCGGGGCCCGGGATTGACCGTTGCACTCTGCCGGTGATGAACGCGCAGGCCTTCGGCTTTGCGCCCGGTCGAAGCGCTTTACTGATTGCCGCCCTCCGTCCGCAATATGAAGTCGGCGAGCTTGATATTGCGCAGCAAATGGCCGCCGACGCGGCGTGCCCGAACCGACGCCCATTCCGTATCGGCGAGATCCCGTGGCGGCATTGATGGATCGGGAAGAGCGGCCACGAGCGCCCGCAGCTTTTCGATATCGAGAACGCGCCGGCAGAGCCGCGATCGCGCTAAACGCTCGACATGGTCGACGAGTTCGCTTCGTGCCGCAGCAGCGCCTTCGTACCAATCGGCCGACTGCAAGCCTCGATGCCGACGCTCGAGCAGCCATCCAGGCAGCACGCCGGCCATGGCATCGCGAAACACCGCCGAATCCCGGCCGTCCCGCAAGAAATGCCGCTCGGGAATGGCGAGACACAGTTCGACGACCCGCCGATCGATGGTCGGATCGCGGACATCAATGCCAAACCGGGCATTCATGGCCGCGCGGACAATGCCGGCGTCGCTGCGGCTGAGCAATGCCAGGCGCATCCGCCGGCCGTCGGGCCAGGGCCGCCGCGACATGTCCCAGCCGCTCTCGTCGGCGATGGCTCGGAGGTTCACCAACTCAGCAAACTCCGGCCGCAGCGCGGTGTCGCGACCGACGTCGAACGCCCCGTGACGCCCCGTTGTTTGCAGCATCAAGCGATAGAGCGCAGGCGGAATGAATGGGCCGACCGACAGATGCAAGCTCGAACGCAGCGGGCGTCCTCGGCGCCCCATCTGAAACAGAAGACGCGACAACGCGAACCATTTCCCGCGACGAAACAGTTCGGGCAGCGCCCCGTCGCCGTTATAGCTCGCCGTGAAATTGCCGCTGTCGCCGCTCAACAGCACGCGAATGCCGCGCGACCGCGCCTCCTCCGCGATCCGGCTGATCCAGACGATGTTCAGCGGCCCATTGACCGGCAGGTCGGTAAATCGGCTCTGTGTCTCGATCTCGGCAAGGTGCGACTGCGTCGCCGATGACACCCTGACGTGATCCACATTGGAAAAATCGAGTAACACTCTCGCCGCGATTTCGGATTCGTCGACGAGCCGGCCGTCGAGCGACTGACCGGCAAAGCCTTCACGCGGCACTGCCGTGAAACTCGTCAATCGTCGGCCCTCTTCGCCGAGAGCGCGCGCGGCGATCGCGGTCACCGATGAGCTATCCCACCCGGCGCTGATGGTGCTGCCGACGGCACCGTTGCCGCGCAACCGGCATCGCACCGCTTTGGAATAAACGTCGTGAAGCGCGTCGGCGCTGTCTTGGGGGGTACGAAAGCGAGCATCGTCTTCGACAGGCGGCCTCCAATAACGTGGCAGATCTTGGCCACTTGCGGTGACGGTCAGATAATGGCCGGGCGGTATGCGGCGAACGTCGCGATAGATCGTGCCATCCCCGATCCGCGGCACCAGCGCGATCTGCGCGGCGAGGTATCTTTCGTTAACGACGCGCGACACGTCCGGCAGTGCGAACAAGCCGCGCGGCATGGTGGCAAACCCGAAAAAGCCAGGCATGCGGGCCCAGAACAACGGGCGGTAGCCAAGCGCATCGCGCGCCAGGAACAATGATTGGGCACGACTGTTCCACACCGCGAAGGCAAACTCGCCGACCAGCCGGTCGAGACAGGCCGTATCCCATTTGCGATAAGCGGCGAGGATGACGGCGGCATCCGGGAGGTCTGCAGCGCCGCCCACATCGAGTTCGGCGGCAAGCTCTTCGATATTGTCGATGCGGCCGTCGGCCACTAGCGTATGAACGCCATCAGGCGAGCGGAGCGGCTGCCGATCGTAGCGGTCCTCCGGCAGTACCGCGAATTGCCGCCAAAATAGGTTGAGGCGCCGATCCGGCGCTTGCCAAAATCCATGGCGGTCGGGCCCGAAGACTGACAGAGAATTGGACATCCGTTCGGCGGTGCGGCCGACGTCGAGCCCGCCATCGAAACACCAGATGCCGCCGATGGCGCTCATGCCGTCACGACGGCGACGCCGGTAGAAAGCTTCCGCCCTGCCGCTCGTTCGTCCACCAGCGGCCTCTCCAAGCCCACCCGAGACACGGGCTATTTCCGGACGCCGTCACATGCTCAAGATGAGCCCGACGCGCCGTCAAAGGTGACGCCGCCATCGGCTTCGCTCCAGGCCAAGTTCACAAATTCAATGACAGGCTGCTGCCACGGCTGTTTTGGCTCGCTCGGTCTGCTGCCGTTTGGATATCCAACCAAACAGGATTTGTCGTCGCTCGAAAGCCGGGGGGGCACCGCGCTCACGACGAGTTACCTATTCCATCAGCGGGAGTTGTAATTGCGCCGGCTTCGCTCCAGCCCAGGTTCACATATTCGATGACCGGCTGCTGCCACGGCTGCTTTGGATCGTTCTGTTTAGCGCCGCCGTGATTTACAATTAAACAAGATAAGTCGCCGCTTGAACGCTCAGCCATACCATCCCCACCCCTGAACCAAGGACAATTCCATCACGGTGACCCAATTCGGTCCGCGTGGCTGTTCAATTTTGGACATTGAGAGAAAATAACGCCGCGCGATCATCGTAACCGCCGATGCGTCGGATTAATGGGCGGCGCCGCCAAGCCCTTTTTGCATCGACTGCGGCAATCTCGTTTTGGTCAGCCAAAAATCATTGATGCTCAGCACCATGTTTTCGAATGTGCTCAAGTCGACGGGCTTGCAGAGATAGCTGTTGGCCTGGAGTTCGAAGCATTCCAGAATGTCCTTCTCCGCCGCGGAGGTGGACAGGATCAGAGTCGGTATCAATTTCAGGCTTTCATGGCCTTTGATCAGTGCCAGAACTTCCCGACCGTCCATTTTCGGCATGTTCAAGTCCAACAAAATAAGCTCCGGCCGAGGCGCTTTGGCATACTCGCCTTCGCGGCCCAGAAAGGCCATCGCCTCGGTGCCGTCTTTCGCCACGTGCAGGCGGACCTCCGGATTGGCATTGTGGAACGCCTCGCGCGTCAGCCTGATGTCGCCGGGACTATCTTCGACCAGCAGAATATCCATCGGGCATTTCCCATGGCAAAAGAGCAGGCGAGGTATCGGACGGCACTGCGAAGCGAAACGCGGAGCTAAATCGGGAACGCGCGTAAGAAAATCAAACGCTTGAATTTACGCCAACAACATCTGCTTCAAATTCAACGGGCGCAACTGCCGCCAGGCAAACCATCTAAGCAGCAATACCTAGATAATGACGGCTTGGCAGTAAAATCGATCACAGCAGACGAAATCGCGCTACGCGCGAACCAGTCCCGCGAACGCATTTGACGAGGCACATTGAGAGCGCGAACCGCGGCGGCAACGGCTGGGCTTGTCGCGGCGGCGTTGGTCCACGGAACCTCGGCGCAATTCCCCGATCGGCTGCCCTATTTCAGAAAGCGCGATATTGCGGTGGGAGAAACTCACGGGGGCAGGATCAGCCGCGAAGTTACACAAAACGGCGGACTATCCTCGCGTTATCTTATTGATTTTACTATTAAAAACATTGGTGCGGCCGAGAAGACTCGAACTTCCAAGGGTTGCCCCGCTAGCACCTCAAGCTAGTGCGTCTACCAATTCCGCCACGGCCGCATGTGGGTGGGCGCGCGCCGGAACGACACGCGACGGCGCCGATGTAACAGCTAGGCCAAGATGGGACAAGACCGGCGCGGAAGCCCCGGCCGGAGGCCGATTTAGGCCCGGTTGGTCAGGCGCCCGCGGGGGTGCGCGGCAGGAGTTGCTTGACCTCGACCGCGATCTTGTTGCCGCTCACGATCACCGTGCCCTTCGCCACCGGCAGGTTATTGGCGAGGATGCTGACTTCGTCTTCCTCGGAGGAATCGAGCTCGATGACGGCGCCGCGGCCGAGCCGCAACACCTGGTGGATCGGCATGGCGCTTGTCCCCAAGACGACCGTAATGTCGATCGCTACATTATCGAGTGTTGGCATGAGCCCCCTGGAATCGTTTTGGCATTAGTAGTTGGAACTAGCCTATTGTTCGGCCCGTCATGGTTACGAGGTGGTTAACACGCGCAGCGATCTGACCATCGGACTTTTGCCGGCGAATCGATTCGGCGCCGGTCGAATGGCTCGTGAGCGATCGGCCAGTGGCCTATGAAGACTCGCTCGCGGCCATGACCGCGCGCGCCGAGGCGATCGCACGCGGGCAAGCGCCGGAACTGGTCTGGCTATTGGAGCACCCTGCCCTTTACACCGCCGGCACCTCGTCGCTGCCGCAGGAACTGCTCGACGCACGATTTCCGGTGTACACCGCCGGGCGCGGCGGCCAATTCACCTATCACGGACCCGGGCAGCGGGTCGGCTACGTGATGCTCGATCTCAAGCGCCGCGCGCCGGACGTGCGCCGCTTCATCGCCACGCTCGAAGGATGGCTGATCCGCACGCTTTCCGCCTTCAAAGTGCATGGCGAACAGCGCGACGACCGCGTCGGCGTCTGGGTGCAGCGGCCCGAAAAAGGCGAAGGCTACGAGGATAAGATCGCCGCCATCGGCATCCGGCTGCGGCAGTGGGTGACGCTGCACGGTTTCTCGCTCAATATCGATCCGGATCTGTCGCATTTTTCCGGCATCGTGCCGTGCGGGGTATCCGACCGGCGCTTCGGCGTGACCTCGCTCGCCGATCTCGGCCTCAACGTGTCGACACCGGAAGTCGATACGGCGTTGCGCACGGCATTCGAGCCGCTGTTCGGCGCCACCGCCGACACTCACGCCGTGCCGAGCACCGAAAACAACTCGTCGCGCCTGCGCAGCGCGACTTCGGCTACCGACGCCTCACGCTGATCGATCGAATCCACTCTGGAACCGGGCGGCCCGCTGCGGCACGCCGCGATCATCGCCGCGATCTTTTCCGGAGGCCCGATGAACAGCGCTTCCACCGTTCCGTCACGCCGGTTGCGCACCCAGCCTACCAGGCCATGCTCAAGCGCCGTCACTTCGGCCCAGGCGCGATAGCCGACGCCCTGCACACGACCATGGATGACGACGAGGCGATTGACGTTCACTCGAACGGCTCCAGCTTCCGATGGCCCGCGCCGCTCGCACGTTTCGGCAGCCATTGCTCCAAAGCGGCAATGTACGCCGGCGGCAGATCGAGCGCCCGCGCCGCGTTGACCACGATCTCCATGTAGCCGGGCTTCGGGACGCCGTCGGGACGTTGCCGCGCTATATAGACCAAGGCCGGACGCAGCACGCCGGCGAAATGCACGGGGACGGTCTCGGCGCGATAGAGCCCGCCCGCGGTATTCTCCCACAGATCGAGCGTGACGCGGTCGCGCGGCGTGAGCCGCCACATCATGCCGTGCACGACATAGCTGCGCGCCGGCACCACCGAGGCATAACCGTCGGCGGTGATGACAAAGCGATGATGTTCGAGGCGGGCCGCGCCGAGCGGCGTTGCCTCAGGGGCGTGTCTGCGCATCACCGCGCGGTACATGTTCGAACCATAGGCGAAGTGCAGCATTAATGCGTTTCCGCACCCGCTGTTGCGACGCTCGGGCGCGTCGCCGCCCAGATTGTGAAAGCAAGCGTCACGACGATCGGCAGAATAGCCAGAAGCGTCAGGATGGCGACCACGACCCAGGCCAGGTCGTATTGCATCGATCCGAGCAAAGTGGCGACGATGTAAAACAACAAGATCAGCCCGAGCGCGCTGGTCGCATTGGCGTTCGCCATCAGAGCATCGGACGTATTGAAGAAACTGTCGGCAACGATCAGCAACAGCGCCAGCGACAACACGTAGAGCGAAGCGACACCCGCCGCCAATCCGGTAGTACGACCGGCATCGTGCAGACGCTTGGCGTGCGCAACGAACCAAAGCCAGATCAGGATCAATTGAGCGGCGATAAACGGCCACAGCCCGGCACGCGCCAACACATCCGGCACGGTGAGCCATTGCGAGAGCACGCCCAACAGATAAATAGCGGCAGCGCCATAGATGAACGGCTGCGGCTTAAGCCACCCATGCGGCGTAAGGAAAGAGCCTGCCGTCTGCATCAGATGGTCCCGGCCATGACGCCATGATGCACGATTCGGGGCCGGAAAGCGTTTCCCAGGCTCCGCACTTGCCAAGTTCCCGGGTCAGCGGCGGCCGGGAGACCGATGGACGATCAGGCAAACTCCATGATCACGGCATCGACGGCGACGCTATCGCCCTTCTTGACGCGGATTTTCTTGATGGTGCCGTCGCGCTCTGCGCGCAATATGTTCTCCATCTTCATGGCCTCGACCACAGCCAGCGTCTCGCCGGCCTTGACCTCCTGGCCTTCGACGACGGCGAGCGAGACGACCAGGCCGGGCATCGGACAGCGGACCGATTTGCCGGTGTCGGAAAGCTTCTTCGCCGGCATCAGGCGCGCATATTGCGCCTCGCGCTCGGTATAGACGAAGGCTTTCACCTCGATGCCGTGATAGGCGAGCTCGAAGCCGTTCGGCACCGCGCGCACATGCACCGCGACCGGGGTGCCGTCGACGGTGCCCGACCAGACCGGCGTGCCGGGAATCCACTGCGACGACAGAACATGCCGTGTGCCGTCGGCGAACGTCACCGTGACGGTATCGCCGGCATGATCGACATCGGCCTGAATCTCATCCGGACCGAGCCAGATCGCGCGGCGGCGCTCTCGAGTGAGCGTGGTGTTGAGCTGGCCGGAGATCTTTCGTTTGCGGTCGCCGAGCAGATGATCGATCGCCGCGGCCACGGCGGCGATGGTTTGCGCCACCGCGCCGGTCGGCGGCACGCGCTCGAAACCTTTGGGGAATTCTTCGGCGATGAAGGCCGTGCTCAGTTTGCCGGCCTGCCAGCGCGGATGGTGCATGATCGCGGCGAGGAACGGGATGTTGTGGCGGATGCCTTCGATGGTGAAGGCATCGAGCGCGTCGCCCTGCGCCTCGATCGCTTCGATGCGCGTCGGCGCATGCGTGACGAGCTTGGCGATCATCGGATCGTAATAGAGCGAAATTTCGCCGCCTTCGAAGACGCCGGTATCGTTGCGCACGGTGATGCCGTCATGCACGCCTTCGGCCGGCGGACGATAGCGCACCAGCCGCCCGATCGACGGCGCGAAGTTGCGATAAGGATCCTCGGCATAGACGCGGCTTTCAACCGCCCAGCCGTTGAGCTTGATGTCGCTTTGCTTGAGCTTCAGCGGTTCGCCGGCCGCGACGCGGATCATCTGCTCGACCAGATCGATGCCGGTGACGAGCTCGGTCACCGGATGCTCGACCTGCAGCCGCGTATTCATTTCCAGGAAGAAGAAGCTCTTGTCCTGGCCGGCGACGAATTCGACGGTGCCGGCGCTGTCGTAGCCGACCGCCTGCGCCAGCGCGACCGCCTGCTCGCCCATTTTCTTGCGCGTCGCCTCGTCGAGCAGCGGGCTCGGCGCTTCCTCGAGTACTTTCTGATTGCGGCGCTGGATCGAGCATTCGCGCTCGCCGAGATAGATGACGTTGCCGTGCTTGTCGCCCAGCACCTGGATTTCGATATGGCGCGGATCGGTGATGAATTTTTCGATGAAGACGCGGTCGTCGCCGAAGCTCGACTTCGCCTCGGAACGGGCGCGCGTGAAGCCTTCGGCGACCTCGTCCCGGCTGTGTGCAATGCGCATGCCCTTGCCGCCGCCGCCGGCCGACGCCTTGATCATCACCGGGTAGCCGATCTCATCGGCGATCTTCGCGGCCTGCACTTCGTCCTCGATCACGCCGAGATGGCCCGGCACGGTCGAGACCTTGGCGGCGGCCGCGGCCTTCTTGCTTTCGATCTTGTCGCCCATCGCGGCGATGGCTTTGGGGTTCGGCCCGATGAAACACGATGCCGGCGTCCGCCAGCGCAGTGGCGAAAGCTTCGCGCTCGGAGAGGAAGCCGTAACCCGGATGCACCGCCTCGGCGCCCGACCCTTTGCAGGCCGCGACGATCTTCTCGATGACCAGGTAGCTCTGCGCTGCCGGCGGCGGACCGATCAGCACGGCCTCGTCGGCCATCTCGACATGGAGCGCGTCGCGGTCGGCCTCGGAATAGACCGCGACCGTGGCAATACCCATGCGGCGCGCGGTCTTGATGATCCGGCAGGCGATCTCGCCGCGATTGGCAATCAGGATCCGCTTGAACATACCGATGACAAATCCCGCGAACCGGCCCTTTGCCTTTGCTGTGCTGCAGCGAAAAAGTCAATGACAGCCACAGTTCGCCAGTGGTCAGTCGACGTGGACGTTAGCCTTCTCGACGATAACGCGATAGATCGCAGCCTCGCGCTTGATCCTGGCATCGAGTTCGGCGGGGCTCGACGGAATGGTCGAAACGCCGCCGGCCGCGAACCGCTCCTTCACGTCGGGCATGGCGAGAATCTCAGCCAGCTTGGCGTTGAGCTTGTCGAGGATCGGCTGCGGCGTCGCCTTGGGCGCCAGCAGCGCGGTCCAGTTCGACGCGTTGATGTCGCCGGCGCCCTGCTCCTTTAGCGTCGGCCAATCCGGATTGAGCGGCGACCGCTTGGCGGTGGTGATGGCCAATACGCGAATATGGCCACTCGCCACGTGCGGCGCGACCGAGGAGCTTGCCAGAACACCGAACGGAACGTCGCCGGCGACCAAGGCCTGTGCCGCCGGTCCGCCGCCTTTATACGGCACGTGGACGAATTTGGTGGCGGTATTGAGCGCGATCGACTCCAGCACCAGCTGGTTGATGCTGCCGTAGCCGGGCGTACATACGCCGAGCACGTCCGGCTGCGCCTTGGCCGCCGCGATCACGTCGGCAACCGATTGGTATTTGCTGGCGCCGTTGGTCGCCAGCACCATCGGTGCGTCGCTCACCGCGCTGATCGGCGCGAGGTCGCGGCCGACATCGTAGGGCACGTCCTTGAACAAAACCGGGTTGATCGAGACATCCCCGGTCGTCACCATGACCAGCGTGTAGCCGTCCGGCGCCGCCCGGGCGGCGTCAGTCACGGCAATAAAGCCGTTGCCGCCCGGCCGGTTCTCCACGATCACTTGTTGGCCCCAAGCGTCCGTCAGCTTGGCGCCGACGAGGCGCGCGGCAATATCCGCAATGCCGCCGGGTGCATAAGGCACCAGGATGCGGATCGGCCGCGATGGATAATCCTCCGCCTGCGCGGCTACGGCGGAAATAGCGAACAGCGCGATGACGAAGCCGAGTACACGGATCATGGCGGGCCTCAGTGTTTCAAATAGAGCGACAGCGCCAGCGCGGCAGCGAGCAATCCGGCGATGCCCTGCCACACCCGCACCGGGGCGCGTTCGTAAAGCGTGAGCGCGCGCGGCACGCCGCCTTTGGCGCGCGCCGGCCCGTTCTCCATCGCCACCGCGAATTCGATCATGTCGCGAAACCGCTCGTTGGGATCGATCGCGATGGCGCGTGCCAGCGTCTGCTGCAGCCAGGCCGGCAGATCGGGCCGCATCTCGGCAAGGGAAGCCGGCCGGGTCCGGCGCGGCGGGCTGACCGCATCGATATTGCCATAGGGAAACGCACCGCCGCCGAAGGCGCGGAACATCGTCACGCCCAAGCGCGTAAATGTCGGTTGCTTCGTTGCCGCGCTCGCCCGCGAACATTTCCGGCGCCATGTAGCCGACCGTGCCGGGAATGTCGGCGGCGGGAAAATCCTCCAGGCCCGGCACGCGCACCACGCCAAGGTCGATCAGTTTGAGCGATCCTTCAGCTTCGAGAATGATGTTGTCCGGCTTGATGTCGCGATGGATGATACCGGCGCGATGCAATGCGGCCGCGCCGCGGGCGAGCTTGATCGTGATATTGCGGCCTTCCTCCAGGCCGAGCGAGGGACGCCGCGTTATCCGCGTTCGACAGCAACTCGCCCTGATAGAGCGGCATGACGGTGTAGAGACAGGTTTGCCGGCCCGGCGGCAGCTCGATGACGCGGCCGACCCACGGGCTGCTCACGCGGGCGCCGACCCAGGCTTCGCGCACGAAGGCCGCATGATAGGTGGCGACCGCGGCGACCTGAGGCTTGGGAAATTTCAACGCGACTTCGACCGCCGTCGACCTCATCGGACGCCCCGAACAGGCGGGTATAGCGGCCATCGGACATCAGCACGTTGAGCACGAAGCCATCGACCGTCTCGCCGTCGATCGGCGTCGGGATCAGCGGCAGTTGCATGATCGCGGCGCCGATATCGGCCGACTCCACGGTCGGCAGTTCGACCACATCGACCACCAGGGCGGTGCAGTTATCGGTCGAGCCGGCGTCGAGCGCGGCGGCCACCAGCGCGCGCGCCGAATCGTCGGACGCCGAGCGCTCGCGCAGGATATCGGCGATGCGCCTCGGGCGTGAGCGCGGCGTGCACGCCGTCGCTGCACAACAGAAACCGATCGTGCAGCGCCAGCGGCTGATTGGCGTAGTCGAGCCGCACTTCATTCTCGACGCCGAGCGCGCGATTGAGAATGTTCGAGCGTCCGCTGGCGCTTTCGCGCACATGGTCGGTGGTCAGACAGGTCAATCGATCGCCGCGAAACCGGTAGGCGCGGGTATCGCCGACATGAACGACGTGCACGACCCGGCCGCGCAGCACGAGTGCCGTGAAGGTGCAGCCCATGCCCGCCGTGTCGGCGCTGCGCTGGCCCTGCGAATAGATCCAGCGGTTGAGCGGGTTGAGTACGGTCGCCGAGGCGCGCCGCACTTCCATGGTCTCCGGCAGATCGCAAAACCCATCGAGAAAACCGCGTACCGCGGTCTCGGCCGCGACCCGGCCGCCTTTGGCGCCGCCGATGCCGTCGGCAATTGCCGCGACAACGTCGCGGCGCGGCGGCGTGAGCTCCCAGCCGAACACCGCCCCGGCAAAATCCTCGTTGCGCTGGCGCGGTCCTTTTTCGGAAGCAAAACCGATGCTTGCTTTAACCCCGGATAGCCGCTCAGCCATTACGTTGGCTCCGCGTTAAGCGGGGAAGTAAAGGTAGCGAATGGGGGTGTGGTCGCGACACGGGGCTTAAGCCCGCGCGTCCAATTTCAATTTTCCGGCTTGCAACGGTCATAGAGGAAATAACCGCCAGTGCTGGACGCGACGACCACCGTCAGATTGCCGGATTTCCGATCGAGCTTATAATTCTCGCCGCCGGGCGTCTTCCACTTGATCTCGGCGTCGCTGAAACTGGCCGGATAGGCATCGACCGTACTTTGATCGTAGTTGACCTTGATCTGCCAACTGGCTCCACTGGTAGGATTGGTGCAGGTTATCGCGGCCTCGCCGCGCGGTACTTCCGCACCCATCGCCGGCCCTAGATAGGCGGCAGCCAATGCACTTATTCCCACGGCCAATGACCTAGTAACCCTCACGCGTCGCCCCCTAAAATGCCTATTTTATCACCATCGTGCGCATGATTTGACCACGAAACTTTCCGCTCAATTAAGAGGCGCTTAGAAAGTCCGCGCAACTAACGCCGCGTTAACTGGCATATTTTTTGCGATCCTTCAATTGCTGCCCACGTGGCGTTGCCGCGCTGAGGGCATTTTCGGGGGAAGGCACATGGCACTCGTACCATCACCACAATGGCTAGATACCGGCGACAATGCCTGGCAGTTGGCAGCCGCAACATTCGTCGGCCTGCAAAGCATTCCAGGCCTGACCGTTCTTTACGGCGGCATCGTCAAGAAGAAATGGGCGATCAACTCCGCATTCATGTCGATGTACGCGTTCGCCTCGGTTCTTGATCGTCTGGGTCCTGTTCGACTACAATATGGCGTTCGGGCCGCAATGGTTTCCGTTCCTCGGCACGCCGATGCCTGGCGACGTCGGCGGCGTTCACCTTGCGGCCAGGCGACCATTCCGGCAGCCGCAGCGGGCATGCCGCCGATCGCCTTCCCGATGGCGACACTGGTCTTCTTCCAGTTCGTGTTCGCCGCGATCACGGTGATCATCCTGGCCGGCTCGGTGCTCGGGCCGCATGAGCTTCACGGCCTGGATGATCTTCTGCCCGGTGTGGATGACGCTGGTCTATACGGTCGGCGCGTTCAGCCTCTGGGGCGGCGGCTGGCTCGCCGGCCTGGGCGTCGCGGACTTCTCCGGCGGCTACGTCATCCATCTTGCCGCGGCGACCTCCGGCTTTGTCGCCGCCTGCGGTGGTCGGCCCGCGTCTGCAGGCCGATCGCGACAACTTCCCGCCGAACAGCCTGCTGATGACGCTGGTCGGCGCCGGCATCCTGTGGCTCGGCTGGAACGGCTTCAACGGCGGCGACCCGTACTTCGCCAACGCCGATGCCGGCGCCGCGGTGCTCAACACCAACACCGCGACCGCTGTCGGCGCTGCTGGTCTGGACGCTGATGGACAAGATGGCCTACGGCAAGCCGTCGGTCCTCGGCGCCGTCAACGGCATGATCGCCGGTCTGGTCGCGATCACGCCGGCCGCCGGTTACGTCGACGGCTGGGGCGCGATCATCATCGGCATCGTGCGCCGGCATCATTCCGTGGCTGTCAGCATGAACAAGTTCCAGAAGACCAAGCTTCATGAAGAAGGTCGACGACACGCTCGAGCGTGTTCTCGACGCACGGCGTGGCCGGCCATCACCGGCGGCCTGCTGACCGGCGTGCTGGCCAATCCCGACATGCTGGAATATATCGGCACCGACAAGGACGCGCCCGGCGTCAGCGTCACCGGCCTGCTCTACGGCAACCCGAGCCAGCTGCTGCTGCAGGCTGAAGGCGCGCTGTTCATCATCGTCTACAACGTGATCGCGACCTTCATCATCCTCAAGGTGATCTCGATCTTCGTCCGCTGCGCATGGACGAGGCGACCCTGAAGGTCGGCGACGACGCGGTCCACGGCGAAACCGCCTACGCGATCGGCACCGAAGGCGAGTAATCGCCGTACGACACCTGCTTGCGAGCGTGATGGCCGCTCGCAAGCCCCGGGTCCGCGCTTCGCTCCTGTCGCGCGGACCTTTGGCGGCCCCCTGCGGGCCGCCTTTTTTATGACCCCGATTTTCGAAACCCGCCTATTGCCCAATTCCGGCGAGTAGCCCGCATTGTGGGGATCCCCGAACTTGGACTAGCCTTGCGAGACCAAGCGTCCTCGCCGCGCCACCGCAAGCGGTCACACCAACGTCATACGGCGTCGCCAAAAGGTTCCATTCTTCTCATCGCCCGGAGCGCTCCATGCGTCGGCCCTTTCTTCTTGCCACCGCAGCCCTGCAACTCGCCATCTGCCAAGCCGTTTCGGTCCCCAATGCCATGGCTCAGGCGCCGGCGGCACGACCGCATAACGTCGTATTGTTTGTCGCCGATGGCTTGCGCTTTCGCATGGTCGACGACAGTACCGCCCCGACCATGGCCGCCATCGCACGAGAAGGCGTTACGCTCCGCAACGGCCATGCGCTGTTTCCGACCTTCACCACCGCCAACGCGTCCGGCATGGCAACCGGCCATATGCTCGGCGATACCGGCGACTTCTCGAATACCATCGACGCCGGCTTCGAGGTGCCGGGCGCCGGCAACAGCCTGACTCCCTTCCTGGAGAGCGACACGGTACTCGGCGATATCGACGAACATTTCTCCGGTAATTACCTCGACGAGGCGACCATCCTGAAGTTGGCGCGCGACAAAGGCTACAGCACGGCTTCGGTCGGCAAGATCGGGCCGGTCTTGATATTCGATCCGACCGAACGGAGCGGAGAGCAGACCATCATTGTCGACGACGCGACCGGTACACCGAAAGGTATCCCGCTCTCCGCCGACGTCACCCAGCGCCTGCAGGCGGTAAGTTTGCCGACAGCGTCGCCGCCGCGCGGCGCCAACGGCGCTGCCGGCAACATGACGACACCCGGCACGCACAGCGCCAACACCGTGCAGCAGGATTACTTTGCCGCCGTGGCAACCCGCGCGGTGCTGCCGATGTTCAAGGATCGCAACAAACCGTTCGTGCTGGTGTTCTGGTCGCGCGATCCCGACGGCAGCCAGCACAATCAAGGCGACAGCCTCAATGCGCTGGTGCCGGGCATCAACGGCCCAACCTCGCTCGCCGCAATCCGCAATGCCGACGACGATCTGGCGCGCATCCGCTCGGCGCTCGGCGAACTCGGCTTGCTCGACACCACCGACATCATCACCATCGCCGACCACGGCTTCTCGACCATCGCCAAGGAAAGCCAGACCAGTTCGACCGTGAAGATCAAATTCGCCGACGCGCCCGAGGGTCGACTGCCGCTGGGGTTTGTGGCGCTCGATCTTGCTCACGCACTGAATTTGACTCTGCTCGATCCCGACGATGGCTATAAAGCCGTCGCCGACGGCCAGCACACCAAATTCGGCAATGGTCTTATCGGCGGCGACCGTGAGAAACCGAAAGCCGTGGTGGCGGCCAATGGCGGATCCGACCTGATCTACATTCCGGACGGCGACAAGGCGCTCGCCAAGCGGATCGTCGATACGCTCCTGACCGAAGATTATGTCAGCGGCATTTTCGTCGACAGCAAACTCGGCAAATTCGCCGGCACGCTGTCGCTCGACGATATCGCGCTCGAAGGATCGGCGATCACGCCGCATCCCGCCATTGCGGTCAGCTTCCGCTCGTTCGACACGGTATGTGGCGAGCCGGTGCGCTGCACCGTAGAAATCGCGGACACGATACTGCAGCAGGGCCAGGGCATGCACGGCTCGTTCAGCCGCGCCGATACCTGGAATTTCATGGCGATGCAGGGACCGGACTTCAAATCGCATTTCGTCGATCCGGCGCCCGCCAGCAATGCCGATGTCGGGCGTACGATCGCACAAGTGTTGCAACTCGACTTGGCCGACAAGGGCAAGCTGACCGGCCGCGTCTTGACCGAAGCATTGCCGAACGGCGCCATGCCGGAGGTGGCGAGCCGCGTCATTGCCTCCGATCCGGCGGCCAACGGGCTGACCACGGTTTTGAATATGCAGGCGGTCGGATCGACCCGTTATTTCGATGCTGCAGGCTTTCCCGGCCGCACTGTCGGATTGTCGACGACGATATTGCCGAATGCGACACAATGACGCCGGCAGAAGCGATAGGCGTCGAGGCTACATCCGCACCAGGCCGCGGCTGGCGCGACGGCCTTCGGCGGCAATCCATTCCAGGATAGACGCGTCCACAAGGTCGAAATCGGCGGGAAGCTGAGGCAGGCACGCTACTTTACGGCGCCGGACGACGATCGGCGAACACGCAATAAGAGCCTTGAGGGTCTCGATGTCCGCGCGCTGCTCGTCCGTTATGGTCGCCATCGCCGTACTCCGATCAACAAAGACCCGGGAAGGAAACTCGTTCGATCCGGGCTTGTTCCCAATGGTCGTTACGTTTGGCCCTGCGGTTCAAAGCTCGGCGATCAAGCTCCCGTGTTAGGGTGGCTTGCGAAGGGCCGCACTGCGGCAAAGTCGCGGCATCGCACGCACCCTGTGATCAAATTGTAGACGCCGGCGTGTTAGGGTTTACGTCTGGCTGTGGCGATCGGCGGTTTGGGGCAGATCGAAATAATCTTTCAGAAGCGAGCCCGATGTAAGGGCGGTTTTTCCAGAACTTGCCGCTGCTTCAAACGAATAATACTTTCAAAATCAAGCAGATATTACATCCGCCATAGACTAGTATTAAGGTCTGCCCCGACGTAGATAATCTTCACCGTTTTCGAAATTTTCGCCTCACAATCGGATCCCGTTACCGGGTTCTTCTTACGCGACGGAGGTTTTCCATGACACTGCAAATTGGCGACACCGCCCCGGATTTCGAAGCCGAAACCACGGAAGGCAAAATTCGCTTTCACGAATGGCTCGGCAATAACTGGGCGGTGCTGTTCTCCCACCCCAAGGACTTCACGCCGGTCTGCACCACCGAGCTCGGCACCATGGCGCGGCTCAAGCCCGAGTTCGACAAACGCGGCGTCAAGATCATCGGCCTGTCGGTCGATCCGGTCAACAATCACGAGAAATGGGCCGCCGACATCAAGGACGTCGTCGGCTTCGCGCCGAATTATCCGATGATCGGCGATACCGATCTCAAGGTCTCCAAGCTCTACGGCATGCTGCCGGCAGGTACCGGCGGCACCTCCGAAGGCCGCACGCCGGCCGACAACCAGACGGTACGCAACGTCTTCATCATCGGTCCGGACAAGAAGATCAAACTCGTGCTGGTCTATCCGATGACCACCGGGCGCAATTTCGACGAGGTGCTGCGCGTGGTCGACTCGCTTCAGCTCAACGCCAAGCATCGCGTCGCGACGCCGGCAAACTGGAAACAAGGCGAGGATGTCATCCTTACCGGCGCAGTGACCGACGACGAGGCCAAGAAGCTCTATCCGGGCGGCTGGAAGCAGCCGAAGTCCTATATCCGGGTCGTGCCGCAACCGAAGTAGCACTTCCGTCGCAATTCCGTAGAATGCCGGGGCGCGGCCGATAAATCGGCCGCGCCTTTGCCTTTGAGGAGCCCGATGAATCCCGCCGCCAATGTGCAGCCGCCACTTGCCAACTTTCTCGGCATGAAAATTACCCACGTCTCGACTGAAAAAGTCACCGCAGAACTTGCCGTCGGCGAAATGCTGGGCAACCGCAACGGCACGCTGCATGGCGGCATCGTCATGGCCCTCGCCGATAATCTCGGCGGTACCGCCACGGTGGCGAACTTGCCCGAGGGCGGCCGCACTGCGACGATCGAGAGCAAGACCAACTTCTTCGCTACCATTCCGTTAGGCGACACGGCGCATGCCGAATGCACGCCGCTGCATCGCGGCCGTACCACGATGGTCTGGCAAACCAAGATCACGCGGAACGACGGCAGACTGTGCGCTTTGGTGACCCAAACCCAGATCGTTATTTTGCCCGAGAAGTGACGTGCCGGCGAAATGGCCCGTTACAGTTTATAGAACCGCACTGTCACTTTTGCCGGGTCGCGATGGCCGGTGCAGACGATGATATGCTTGGTGAGCCAGGCATATTGCGCGGCTTCGGTTTCGAAGAACGTCGCGCCCCGGAAATAATAGCTGCCAGATTCGACCGAGTGGCCGGCGGCCAGCGCCGCCATGACTTCGGGCGGCCCGTGCCGCAGCGCCAGATTGCGCACCGCGATCAGCGCGCCGTCATCCGTGCGCAGGGTGTAACAGGCCTCCAGCTCCGCCACGCCGTCGCTGCGTATGATTTGCCAGTCGGCGCCTCCCGGCAGCACCTTGCCGCGGATCGCCGGCCCGGAAAAATCCCCGCCGGTGATCGGAACGATACGGCGGCGCCCCTTGCCAACGTCGCCGAGATCGAGCGCCGGATCGACGGTCACTTTCGCCTCGAAGACGAACTCGAGCCGCGGCGCTGCCTGCTCCGGGTTTGCCATTCTAAACTCCCAGTGTCATCGTTCGCGGAAATGAGTGAGGCATAGCATGGATGTTCGCGCCGCCGTGGCCTTTGCGCCCGGCAAACCGCTCGAAGTCACGACGGTACAACTCGAGGGCCCGCGCGCCGGCGAAGTGCTGGTCGAGATCAAGGCCACCGGCATCTGCCACACCGACGAATTCACGCTGTCCGGCGCCGACCCGGAAGGGCTGTTTCCGGCGATCCTCGGTCACGAAGGCGCCGGCATTATTGTCGATGTCGGCGCCGGCGTCACTTCGGTCAAGAAGGGTGACCACGTCATCCCGCTTTACACGCCGGAATGCCGCAACTGCCCGTCGTGCCTGTCGCGCAAAACCAATCTCTGCACCGCTATTCGCTCGACCCAGGGCCAGGGCGTAATGCCCGACGGTACCTCGCGCTTCTCGCTCGGTGGCAAGAAAATCCACCACTATATGGGCTGCTCGACCTTCGCCAACTTCACCGTGCTGCCGGAAATCGCGGTGGCGAAAATCCGCGACGACGCGCCGTTCGACAAGGTCTGCTATATCGGCTGCGGCGTCACCACCGGGATCGGCGCCGTCATCAACACCGCGAAAGTCGAACCGGGCGCGACCTGCATCGTGTTCGGGCTTGGCGGCATCGGGCTCAACGTCATCCAGGGCCTGCGCCTGGTCGGCGCCGACATGATCATCGGCGTCGACCTGAACCCCGAGAAAAAGGCCTGGGGCGAGCGGTTCGGCATGACGCATTTCGTCAACCCGTCCGAAGTCCAAGGCGACCTCGTTGCGCATCTCGTCAACATGACCAAACGCGGCGCCGACCAGATCGGCGGCGCCGATTACACCTTCGAATGCATCGGCAACGTCAAGCTGATGCGCATGGCGCTCGAAGCCTGCCATCGCGGCTGGGGCGAAAGCATCATCATCGGCGTCGCCGGCTCCGGCCAGGAAATCGCGACGCGTCCATTCCAGCTCGTCACCGGACGAGTCTGGCGCGGCTCTGCCTTCGGCGGCGCCCGCGGCCGCACCGACGTGCCGAAAATCGTCGACTGGTACATGGACGGCAAGATCGAAATCGATCCGATGATAACTCACACCATGCCGCTCACCGACATCAACAAGGCGTTCGAGTTGATGCACGCCGGCAAGTCGATCCGCAGCGTCGTGGTCTATTAACTTCTCCGGAATCCCTACTCGCCTTTGATATTCGCCGCTTTGATAATCGGCGCCCAATGGGCCACGTCGGAAACATTCATCGCGGCGAGCTGTTCGGGACTGCTTGCCGCGGCGACAATGCCAAGCGGTTCGTATCTTTGTTTCATCGCCGGGTCGTTCAGCATCGCGACGCAGTCGCTATTCATCTTTTTGATGATATCGGCCGGCGTATGGGTGGGCACGTAAAGCGCGTACCAAGACACCGCCTCATAGCCCGGTACCACTTCGGCAGCGGCCGGAATCTCCGGCGCCAGCGTAAAGCGCTTGGCCGACGTGACCGCCAAGGCGCGCACCTGGTTCGATTTGACCGGCTGCAACAGCGAGCCGGTAGTGTTGAACATGGCGTCAAGCCGGCCTGCCAGAAGATCGGTCATCGCGCCGGCGGCGACGCCGCGATACGGCACATGCGTAATGTCGACGCCGGCCGCGCGTTTAAACAATTCACCGGCAAGATGCGGCACCGACCCGATGCCCGGCGAGGCCCAACTGATCTTGCCGGGATTGGCTTTGCCATACGTGATAAAGTCTTCGAGCCTGGCGAATGGCGACGAGTTCGGCACCACCAGCAAGCTCGGATAGGTGCCGACCAGCGATACCGGCGCAAAATCGGCGACCGGATCGTAGCTCAGCCCGGCATAGAGCAGCCCGCTGATCGCCGGAGCGCCGGGCGCAAACAGCATGGTGTAGCCATCCGCCGGTGCATGCGCGAGCGCGTCGAGCGCAATACGACCGCCGGCGCCGCCGCGGTTCTCGACGATGACTTGCTGGCCCCAGCGGTCCGACAAGCCGTTGGCAACAATGCGGGCGCCCGCATCGGCGCCGCCGCCGGGCGGAAAACCGACTTCCAGCTTTACGATGCGCGATGGAAAGGTGTCGGCACGCGCCGACAACGCCCAACCGGGGACCGCCGCCGCCGCTCCGAGTTGCAATAAACGTCTGCGTGAGAAATTCGCCACTTCGTTCCCCCTGCTCTTTACGCTAACCGCCGCGAATATTCGCCGCCTTGATGATCGGCCACCACCGCTCCGCTTCCGCCCTCTGCAAAGCCGCAAGTGCGTTCGGTTCTTGCTGTTCGCGCGACACGATCTGCGGACCGAGTTCGGCGATCCGCCCGCGCACGTCGGGATCGGCCAGCGCCTCGACAACGGCGCCGTTGAGCTTGGCGACGATATCTTTCGGCGTGTCTTTGGGTGCCCATAATCCGAACCACAGCGACGCGTAGAAGCCTTTCAAACCGGCTTCGTCCGCGGTTGGAATGTCCGGCGCTCTCGGGATGCGCGTCTTGGCGCACACCGCGAGCGCGTTGAGGGTACCGGCCCGCACTTGCGCGAGAAAATTCGACGACGGCTCGATCATGAAATCGATCTGGCCGGCAATCAGATCCTGAACGGCGGGACCGTTGCCGCGATAGGGCACGAATTGATAGCGTGTGCCGGTCACGTTCTGAAACGAGATGCCGCTGAGATGACCGGTGGCGCCGACGCCGGCCGTTCCTTCGGTCGCAGTATCCGGGTGATCCTTCAGCCAGGCGATGAATTCCGCCAGATTCTTCACCGGCATCGATTTGCGGGCAACGATCAGCAGCGGCTCGGCGGCAAGTTCGGCAATCGGCGTCAAGTCGCTCAGCAGATCGAACGGCAGCGCATAGAGGCCGCCGATCAGCACGTGCGTGGTCGAGGTGCCGATGCTCAGCGTATAGCCGTCTGCTGTTGCGCGCACGACGCGGGCCACGCCGACGCTGCCGGCGGCGCCGCCGACATTCTCGATGATGACCGGCTGGCCGAGCGGCTGGCCCATGCGCTCCGCCAGAATACGCGCGAGCACGTCCGTGCCGCCGCCCGCGGCGAACGGCACCACCATAGTGATCGGCCGGGACGGGTAATTGTCAGCGGCCGCGGCGCGCGGAAGAACCGGCGACGCCGCGGCGCCGGCGGCAAATTGCAAGAATTTCCGGCGCCGCAAACCGTACATCGATCCTCACTCCGGCTTGAGGTTGGCGAATTTCACGACCTTGCGCCAATTCGCCGTATCGGACGCGATGAATGTCCCGAACTCGGCCGGCGTGTTGGGCGGCATGATCAATCCGCCGAGATCCAGCAACCGCGCCTTGATCGCCGGATCGGCAACCGCGGCATTGATACCCTTGTTGAGGATATCGATGATCGCCGTCGGCGTATTTCTGGGCACGCCAAAACCGATCCAACCGAAGGATTCATAACCGGGCAGAAACTCAGCGACCGCGGGTACGTCCGGCAAATAGTCGAGACGTTGCGGTGTCGTCACTGCGAGCGCCCGCAGCGCGCCGGCTTTGACGTGCCCCAGCGACGTCGGCGTGACGTCGAACATGACCTGAACATGGCCGGCCAGCAGATCGGTCAACGCCGGCGTGGTGCCGTGATACGGCACGTGCACCAGATCGACGCCGGCCATGAACTTGAATAATTCCCCGGCCATGTGTTGCGGACCGCCGACGCCGGCCGAGGCCATGTTGATCTTGCCAGGATTGGCTTTGGCATAGGCGATGAATTCCGGAACTGTCTTCGCCGGAAAGGAAGGCAGCACTTCCATGATCATCGCAACACGGTGCGTGATCGCGATCGGCGCGATGTCGTGGACGAAGTCGAAAGGCAGATCGGGAAACATCGCCGCATTGATGGTGTTTTGCGAATTCACCAGCAGCATGGTGTAGCCGTCGGGATCCGCATGGACCGCGGCCTCGGTGGCGACATTGCCGGTGGCGCCGGGACGCACTTCGACGATGAAGAGCTGGCCGAGACGTTCGCTTAAGAATTGGCCGATCAGACGCGCGCTGATGTCGGACGAGCTTCCGGCCGCCTGCCCGACCAGCAGGTGAACCGGCCGGGTCGGATAATCCAGCGCCGCCGCGCGGCGCGGAACGAATGGCAAAGCAGCCGTTCCAAGCGCAAGCCTAAGGAAATTCCGGCGTTCCACGGCTTTCCTCCCCCATGGACGTGCAACCTATTCGGTCCGCCTGTGCCGGCGGTTCCTGCAAGCTTAGCGTGTCGGATGGATATTGCCGAGAGCGGATTTGCGGAACCGTGCCGGCCGGGAGGCTTCAGGCATGGCGGCGCAGCCCCTGCTGCAATCGGGCCTCGCGCAGAAACAGGAACAGGCCGGTGGCGACGACGATGGCCGATCCGATCACCAGGCTGACGGTAGGCACCTCGCCCCAGACGAAAAATCCGATCGCTACCGCCCACACCAGCATCAGATAATAAAACGGCGTCACCGCCGGCGCCGGCGCAAGGTGCAAAGCCTTGGTCCAGCACCATTGACCGACCACATTGACGAAACCGGTGCCGAACAGCATCGCGGCATCGATCGGCGACGGCCACCGCCAGCCGAAAAACAGCAGAAAGCTGTGAAAGAACGAGAGGCCTAGACACTGCCAGATCACCAGCGTATTGGCCGATTCCGTTCGGGTCATGCCGCGTACGGCAACCGTGACTGTGCCGTACATCACCGCGTTGATCAGCGCGAACAGCGCACCGAGCGTCAGCGAATTGGCGCCGGGATCGGTAACGATCAACACCCCGCAGAAACCGACCACCAGCGCGCAGCCTCGCACATAGCCGGCGTGTTCCTTGAGCCAGATGATAGACACCACCGCGGCGAACAGCGGCGCCGAGAAACTGATCGCGATGGCGCCGGCGAGCGGCATCAGGCTGAACGACAGCAGCAAAGCCAGTTGCGAGATCGATTGCGACAGGCCGCGGGCGATGTGGTCGCGCGGCCGGCGTGTCGCGACGACCGATAGACCGGTGACGGGCAGCATCATCGCCGCGCAAGCGATCAGCGACGAGAACGAGCGCAAAAACAGCACCTCGCCGACCGGATAGCTCGCTACCAGCCATTTGCTCGCCGCCGAAGCGCTGGCGAACAGCACCGTGGCGACGATCATCATCATGATGCCATACGGGACGTCATCGACGCGGCCGACAATCTTCTTGGGATCGGCGTTGCCGGCAATCGATCCGCCGGGATCGAGCGTTGGTCTCCCGCCGCTGGAATCGTTCATTTCCCGCCCCGCACCGATGGTTATGCGAGGCCCATCGCCGCCATAGGCGGTCTATGCCGCCGTCCGGCGATTTGCAATCGGCGGTAGGACACCACCATCGAAATCGCGGGTCTCGAGCCGGTCGATTGACTAGGGTCTGACCTGCAAAACCCGGCAAGACTTCACACCATGCCGGTATTCGTGCGAAACACTGCGATGTGAGTGCGACATCAAGCGATCCCGATTGGAAGCGGCTCGAGACCGATGTTTTGGTCATCGGCGCCGGCGGCGCCGGCATGTATGCGGCGCTTGAGGCCGCGGCCGGCGGCGCTTCCGTCATCCTCGCCGACCGCAGCCTGATCGGTCGCGGCGGCGCGACCGTGATGGCGATGATGACGGTCGCCGCCGCGATCGGCGCGCAGACGCCGGATCGTTGGGAGAACCATTTCGCCGATACAATTGCCGCCGGTCATGGCCTTTGCGACGAGCCGCTGTCGGCCATTTTGTGCGAGGACGGCCCCAAGCGCATCCTCGAAATGGACAGTTGGAAAGTCGGCTGGGCTCGCGAAGACGGCCATATCAAGCAGGCCCATGCCCCCGGACACGATCGGCCGCGCTGTGTTTATGTGGATTTCCTGCGCACCGGCCCTGCGGTGTCGAAGACGCTGCGGCACCAGTTGCAAAACGCGGCGGCGGTCCGTCGGATAGGAGACCTGTTTATTGTCGATATCGCGGTCGAGGACGGGGTGGCTTGCGGCGCGACCGCGATCCATATGCCGACCGGCGATGCCATTACTATCGCCGCCAAGGCCGTCGTCATTGCGACCGGCGGGCTGACGCGCCTTTATCGCCGCAACAGCGCCTCGCTGAATATGGGCGGCGACGGTTATGCCTTGGCGCTGCGCGCCGGCGCGCAACTGATCGACATGGAATTCGTCCAGTTTTTTCCGATCGGCCATCTGGCGCCGCGGCTGGTCGGCATGGACCCGATCATGTGGGATCCGTTCCGCTACAAGCTCGGAGGCATTTTGCTCAACAGCGAGATGCAGGAATTCGAACAGAATTATGCCGTCGAGTCGGGCCGCAACGACGGCAAATACGTGCTGACCCGCGATGTCGCGACTTACGCCATCATGAAAGAAGTCGAGGCCGGACGCGGCAGCCCGGCCGGCGGCGCCTATCTGAGTTTCAAACATGTGCCGGAGACCGAGCTTCGCCGCGCCTTCGGTCCGGTGATCGACACGCTCGCGAAGAACGGCATCGATCTGACGCAGCGGCCGATCGAGGTGGCTCCGATCGCGCATTATCATATGGGCGGCATCAAGGTGGACACGCACTTCGAAACCGCAGTGCCCAATCTTTTCGCTTGCGGCGAAGCGGTCGGCGGCGCCAACGGCGCCAACCGGCTGTCCGGTAATGCGATCACCGAGGCTTTGGTGTTCGGCGCGCGCGCCGGCCGCAGCGCCGCGGCCGCAGCGCGGACCGCCAACCAACAACGCGGGACGCGAGGCGCCTTCGCACCCACCCTCGATCTGCTCGGCAGGCGCAAGCCTTCGACGGCGATCAATCCGGCCGAACTGATCAACGAACTTCAAGATATCATGATGGAGAAGGTCGGGCCGTTCCGTACCCAGGACAAGCTCGGCGAAGCCATCGGCGATATCGGCCGGCTAGCGCAGGCGATCGGCGACGATCCGATGGCGGACGACGCGCCGTTCGATTCGGTGCTGACCGACTGGCTCGATCTGCGCAACATGCTGCTGGTCGCGCGCAGCGTCGGCGTGGCCGCCCAGGCGCGGCACGAAAGCCGCGGCAGCCACCAGCGCGAGGATTTTCCCGGTCTCGATCCGCACTGCGAGTTCAACCAGATCGTCACGCTGCGCGACGGCGAGATCGCGCTGTCGCAAGCTGCGCCGCAGCGATTTGCGGAGCGGTCGACATTTAGCGTCGCAGGCGTGCCGTCATGATCGCGACGCTTCGCATTCGCCGCGGCGCGCCGAACGCGCCGGCCAAGGAAGAGCGCTTCGAGGTGCCGTTCGTCGACGGCCAGACCGTGCTCGACGGTTTGCGCCATATCCGCGCGCATGCCGATCCGACGCTCGCCTTCCGCTATTCCTGCATCAATGCCAATGCCTGCAAGGAATGCATGATGCTGATCGACGGTGCGGTCGAATATGCCTGCACCACCCGGCTGCACGAAGGCGAAATGACCTTGGCGCCGTTGCCCAAGAAAGCTCTGGTCAACGATCTCGTCACCGAGATCGCGCCGCCCGACGAGCGGCTTAAGCTGTCCACAAAGCGCTGAACTGGGTGGCGACGACGGTCTCGTATTGCAAGTCCTCATCGAGGATGCCCTGGCCGCGCGCGAAGCCGCTCATGCCGGCGACAAACGCCGGCGACAGCGCGGCGTCATAATACGGCAGATCGCGGCGGATGAGATCGGTGATCAGCGCCGCCTCGGACGGCGGAAATAATTTATCGCCGACTTGTGCCGCGCGCCTCACGTCGGCCTTCAGCGCGGCCTGGGTGTTGACGATCGCGCGCACCGCGGCGGCGGCCTGTTCGGGATCGCGCGCAATCAACGCGTCGGTGGTGGCGATGGTCGCCGCGGTATAATTGAAACAGGCCTTCGGCCCGTCGCCGCGCCGGATATCGGCGACCACAGTGCCGACGCCGCGGCGAAGCGCGACTTCGGCGCCCATGCCGTTGGCCCAAAAGCCGTCGATCTTGCGGTCTTCCAGCGCCTTCGCCGCGGTGACGCCGAAATTGACGCCGGCGCCCAGCGAGCCCGGCACCGGCGCGATCGTGACATTGTCGCGGACCAAGATCGATGCCGGCTTCGGTCAACAGTCCGCGAAGACCTTTATCGACCCAGGGCGCAGCGCCGATGCTGCGGCCTTTGACGACCGAGAGATCGCCGCGCCGGGCGCCGATATCGGCGTGCATCACCAGGAACCAGTACATGCCCTGCGCCTGCGCGCAGAGCAGCTTGGCGCCGCGAAACGCCGGAAACGCGGCAAGCGCCGAATGCGCCGAACCGCCGACGAAATCGACCGCGCCGTCACGCAGCGCCACATAGGCTTTATCGACCGGGAAGATCAGCTCGAGTTCAACGTCAAGTCCTTCGGCCTTGAAGAATCCCAATTCGACCGCGGCTTCGGCGGGGAAATAGGAATTCGAGATCATGTCGGGAACGGCGAGCTTCATGAGGATTCCGGAATTATGAGCGGGTCGACATGGCGCGCTCGGAGGAGTTCGACGTGGCAAAGATCGGGTTCAACGCAAAGAATAATGGTTCCGCGATAGCCTACCCGCAATTCCATGCTCGTCCGATCGGCGTGTAGGTCCAGCACGGCCCGAAACTGCCGCCATTCCAGCGCCCATGGGCAAAACCCGGATTGCCGAAATAGTAGCGTCCGCCATCGTAATAATAGCGCGGCGCACCGTAACGCGCCTCGTTCGGGCCGTAATGCACGACGTTCGGATCGGGCGGCTGATGATACCCGGGCAGGAAGCCGTAACCGTGCCAGTGGTAGCGCTTGGCGTGGGCGGACGCGGCCAGCGCAACGGCGGGCAGCGTCAATAAGCTTACGACCGCCAGCGCGACCGAAATGCACCGCATCGATTCTTAACTCCGCTTTCGTCGGTTGGCGCGCTCGGAGAGATTCGAACTCCCGACCCTCGGATTCGAAGTCCGATGCTCTATCCAGCTGAGCTACGAGCGCGGCAGCCGCACCATAATGGCTTCGCCGTAAAAGTCACTTTTTGCGCGGCGCCGACACCCCGGTTCCGCCACTGGCGGAACAGTTTCCCGCAACAAGGCATGCCGGCTATGCCGGAACGGCGGGGCCGGCAGCTTCGTTGATCTCTCAGTCCACAGGACGGAGATGTCCCATGTCTGACTATCGGAAATTGGATTCGGACTATCGCGACCCGGAAGATCCGTACCGGCGCGACCCCAAGCTCGATCCGGACGCCCCGGCCACCAATACCATGTGGGGTTGGGTCGTAGGCGCAGTATTCGTGCTCGCCATTCTGGCGGTGGTATTCGGCGGCGGCCATCAGCCGGCCGGCACCAACACCGCGTCGAACGACGTCCCGCCGGCCATGAACCGGATGGCCCCGCCGGCGCCGATGCCGACCCCGAGCATGGCGCCGACGCCGGCCACCCCGATCGCTCCGGCGCCGAGCACGTCCGAACCGCCGGCGGCGCAGTAAAGACACGCTCCCGCAGCGAGACGGCCCCGGTCGAACTCGGGGCCGTTTTGCTTTTTCGACGCGCTATTCAAAGGCCGCATCCACCGGCACGCGATAGCCGTTGGCGAGCCGATTGGTTTCGTTCGCCATGCCGGTCACCGCCATCACTTCGGCGAACATCGCCTCGGTCATGCCGGCCTTGCGCGCCGCGGCGCTGTGGCTGGCGATACAATAGGCGCAGCCATTGGTGACGCTGACCGCGAGATAGATCATCTCCTTGGTCAGCGGATCGAGCGCGCCGGGCGCCATGATCGCCTTGATGCTCTCCCAGGTGCGCCGCAGCGTCGCCGGATCGTGCGCCAGATATTTCCAGAAATTATTGACGTCCTCGACCTGCCGCGAACGTTTTATGTCGTCGTAAACGGCGCGGACTTCCGCCGAGGCGTCGCGATATTCGATCGGGTGGCGTGACGGCATAATGGCTTCCTCAATTCGGTCATGTGGGGATCAACCGGAAATTTAATCGTTCCGGCCTCGAAATTGAACCAACTCACACCGCCGCACCGCGCGGCTGCCAGATCACCAAAAAGACGCCGGCGACGCAGACCGCCATGCCGGCGAGCGCCAGCGCGGCGAGCTTTTCGCCGAACAGCGCCCAGGCCATCAAGGCGGTCAGCGGCGGCGTAAGATAGAACAGGCTCACCACGCGCGTCGCCGCCGAGCGGCGGATCAGGAAATACAAAAGCCCGACACCGCCGAACGACAGAACGATGACCAGCCAGGCGAGCGCGAAGACGAACGACGGCGTCCAATGCACGGCGCGGGTTTCAAACAACGCAGCCCCGGTCATGAACAGGACCGCCGACGCGGCATATTGGATGCACATTGCCGGCCGCCAGTCGAATTTGCCGCCGAACCGCTTCTGATAAAGCGTGCCGACCGTGATGCCGAACAGCGCCACCACGCTCGCGATCCAGGCGAGCGGCGTGGCGTCGCCGGTAGTCGCCTTGTCGCGCAGGATCAGATAAACGCCGATCAGGCCGAGGACGAGGCCGAGCCATTGCCGCGGCCGCACCTGTTCGCCGAACCAGCGGTTGGCGACGGTCGAGGTCAGCACCGGCTGCAGGCTGACCACCAGCGCGATGACGCCGGCGGACAATCCGTTCTCGATCGAAACAAAGACGCCGCCGAGGTAAAGCCCGTGCACCAGAAGCCCGGTGACGATGCTGTGCAGCACACCCTGCCCGTTCGGCCACGGCGGCCGGGTGAACAGGATGATCACGATGAACAAAGCCACTGCCGCGATCATGCGCAGCGACAGAAATGTCAAAGGCTCGGCGTCGCTCAAGCCGAGCTTGGCGCCGACAAAGCCCGAGGCCCACAGCACCACGAACACGGCGGGCGCGGCGAATACCGCGATGTCTTCGAGTTTGGGCATCGGCGCGCTAGCCGACGGTGAGCCGGCCATCGCTCTCGATCTCGATGCGCAGCGCCTTGAGCACCAGCCCGGTGGCGTAATAGCTGCCGACGGTGTAGCTGATCTCAACGATCTCCTCCGGCGTGAAGAACTTTTCCAGCGTCGCGAAAGTGGCATCGTCGACGTCGCCGCCATGCGCCATCTGCTCGACATAGCCAAGCAGCGCCCGCTCCTTGTCGTCGAACAGAACCGAGCCCTGCCAATCCGACAGATCGGCGATCTGCGCGTCGCTATAGCCGCATTTCTTGATGAACGGCGTGTGCTGATTGAGCTCGTAAGCCGAGCCGACGATCTGGGCGGTGCGCATGATGACGAGTTCGAGCAGCGCCCGCGGTGTCTTGGCGTCGAAGCGGATGACGAAGGCCATGGCGCGCGAGGCCTGCGCGAATTTCGGCGCATGGCCGGTCGCGACCTGAAGATTGATCACCGACCCGCCCCGCGCGCGGCTGTTGTCGAAGATCTCCTGCATCACCGGATCGAGCGGCTTCGGCAGCGGCGGCAGGCGCGAGACCTTCTGGTGTTCGACCGACATTTTTTTCTCCTTGTTGTTGTGTGTTGTTGATTAGCGCAGTGCGCGAGAAGGCATTCGGCGAAGCCGCCCCTGGCTCCCTCTCCCCAACGGGGAGAGGGATGGGGTGAGGGGGTTCCGGCCTCGCCGCCCAGAGACTTTTCGGCATCGCCCAAGCCCCTCACCCGTCGCGCTTCGCGCGCCGACCTCTTCCCTCGGGAGAGGTTAAATTCCGTCACTCCCCCCTGATCCCCGACGCCTTGATGATCGGCCACCACTTGTCCATCTCGGCCTGCTGGAACGCGGCCAGCCCCTGCGGGGTCTGCTGCGCGCGCGGCGCGATGTCGAGGCCGAGATCGGCCAGACGTTTCTGCACCGCCGGGTCGGCGAGCGACTGCATCATCGCGGCGTCGAGCTTGCCGATCACGTCCGGCGGCGTGTTCTTCGGCGCATAAAGCCCGAACCAGCCCGACATATAATAGCCGGGCACGCCGGCTTCGTCCGAGGTCGGAATATCCGGCAGCGATACCGAGCGCGCCGTCGACAGGTTCGCCAGCGCCTTGAGCGTGCCGCCGCGCACCTGCGGCATCGCCACCGCGGCCTGCATCACCGCGAGATCGACCTGCCCGGAGATCATGTCGGTCATCGCCGGGCCGGCGCCGCGATAAGGCACGATCAGCACCTGTGTCGCGGTATTTTTCTCCAGCAGCAGCGCGCCGATCTGGCCCGAGGCATTCTGATTGACGAATTTGGCGTCGCCCGGATGCGCCTTCAGCCAGGCGACCAGCGATTTGAGATCGTCGGCGGGAAAGCCCTTGCGCGCGACCAGAAGCTGCGGATTGACCGTCATCAAGCCGATCGGCGCGAACGCGGTCTGCAGATCGTAATCGAGATTGTAGATGATGCTGGCGACATGGGTGTCCCACTGGCCGATGTCGATGGTGTAGCCGTCCGGCGTGGCGCGGGCCAAGCGCCCCGCCCCGATCGAGCCGCCGGCGCCGCCGACATTCTCCACGATCACGCTCTGCCCCAGCACCGCCCCCATCTTGTCGGCGAGGATGCGCCCGGCGACATCGGTCGAGCCGCCCGGCGGAAACGGCACGATCAGGGTGATGGTACGCGACGGGAAGGTGTCGGCATGGGCGGGCGCACAGGCGGGAGCGACAACGGCCGCGAGCGCCAACACAGATGCGACGATGTGAAACCGCATGTTCCTGCCCCCTCTGAGAAACCGTGGTCGAAGCGCCCGGCCATTTTCCGGCATCCTATCGGTGCGCCCCGGCTTTGGGGAGGGCGATATCCGACCTGCGTTATCGCAAGCATCTACTCGTCATCCTGAGGTGCGCGCCAAAGGCGCGCCTCGAAGGATGGACGTTCCGAGTCCTGCCGCCGCCACCCTTCGAGGGCCGCTGCGCGGCCACCTCAGGATGACGGGAAATGGAGCCGCACTTCGCCCAGCCCAAATCGTTCTCGCGGCGCCCCTTCGCTCCCGAGTGATGCCAACCCCGTCACGTGAAGAACGAAGACCGGGAAGCTTGCGAGAAAGTCCAAGGGGTGGGGCCCCGGTTTCTCAATGGCTTACGCCGTCTCCGCCATTTCCAATTCCAATGACCAAATAAAAAATAGGAAGCAGGACGCCGACAGACGCGGGTATCACCGCCGCACCTTACGGGTGCGGCGCCGCCCAGCGGGGCGGCTCGTCTGTCGGCGTCCCACCACGGCTCTCACCAAAGGGAGTCGTCGTCCCTGAGGCTCGGCTTCAGGCCAGGTTTCCTAGGACGCGGTCTGCGCGGGCGTTACCCGCCATCGCCTGTCCCAGTCCAGGGGAGCACCCCCCGCCCCGGTCATAATGCCGGGAGACATGATGCCCGAGCCGCCCGGGAACGGGGTGGATGGCCCCATCCGCGGGCACCGCACTCGCTCCGCCGCCCGGGAGTCCCCTCCAGAGTGGCGTCCGTATCGAGCGAGCATTGAGCGCAGTATGTAGCCATAACAGGGACGAATGTCAAGATATCCGTCTCCGTGAATGTAACGAATATTTTTGGATCATCCTGCGGGTTCGAGCCCCCTCACCCCGCCCTCTCCCCCATGGGGAGAGGGAGTTTGCCATCGTCAGCGTCCGGTCCTGCATTCCGATAAACGGCGAAATCAACTGCTGAAAGCGCCGAGCGCAATCGCGGCGCGCTCCCTCTCCCCATGGGGGAGAGGGTTGGGGTGAGGGGGTTCGGGGCCTCGAAGAAAAAGTGGTCCATCGGGACAGTGTTTAGTAAAGCGTAGCCCGGCTTTCGCTCCGCTCAAGCCGGGCTACGCTCGCTTACTTCGCCCGCCGCCCCTTCAGCATGCCGGCAATGCTGAGATCCTCATCGATGGCCGGCCAATGTACGCCCAGTGCCATGTTCTCATAATCAGCGCGCTCCGCCGCCGACGCCTTCTGCAGGCGCGGATACCATTCGAGCGGCGTCGCGATCCTGCGGCCGTCCATGAGCGTGACGACCAACTCGGTCGCGGTGAATGCCACCGCGCGTGGTTTCAAGTCGCCCACTTCAAGTTCCAAGTGCTCATCCAATTGGCTTCATGCCGGAGGCTCTCACGTGAACATGCGCCGGCTCGTCTGGGCTGTCGCACTTTCGTTTCGTCATGCCCGCACTTGTTGCGGGCATCCACGTCTTGCTTCTAGGACACCAAAGACGTGGATGGCCGGGACAAGCCCGGCCATGACGGCGTCACGTTTGTTTTGCTCAGGCCACCTCTCCCACCAGGGGAGAGGGAAAATTCACACCGGCAAATTATCGTGCTTCCGCCCCGGCATCTCCACCGTCTTCCCCCGCAGCATCGCCAGCGCGCGGGCGATGCGCGAGCGCGTGGCGTGCGGCATGATCACGTCGTCGATATAGCCGCGCTCGGCGGCGATGAAGGGCGACAAAAACCGCTCTTCGTATTCCTTGGTGCGGGCGGCGATTTTTTCCGGCGTCGCCGCTATCGGCGCGGAAGATGATCTCGACCGCGCCCTTGGCGCCCATCACCGCGATCTGCGCGGTCGGCCAGGCGAAATTGAGATCGGCGCCGATGTGCTTTGACGCCATCACGTCATAGGCGCCGCCGAACGCCTTGCGCGTGATCACGGTGACCAGCGGCACGGTGGCCTGCGAATAGGCGAACAGCAGCTTGGCGCCGTGCTTGATCAGCCCGCCGTATTCCTGCGCGGTGCCGGGCAGGAAGCCCGGCACGTCGACGAAGGTGACGATCGGGATGTTGAAGGCGTCGCAGAAGCGCACGAAGCGCGCCGCCTTGCGGCTGGCGTCACTGTCGAGCACGCCGGCGAGCACCATCGGCTGATTGGCGACGAAGCCCACGGTGCGGCCGCCGATCCGGCCGAAGCCGATCACGATGTTGCGGGCGAAGGCTTCCGACAGTTCGAAGAAGTCGCCCTCGTCGACCACTTTCGCGATCAGCTCCTTGATGTCGTAGGGCTTGTTCGGATTGTCGGGCACCAAAGTATCGAGCGACGGCTCTGCGCGCTCGACGTCGTCGAAGCTCGGCCATTCCGGCACGCCGGCCGAACAGCTCGCCGGCAGGAAGTCGAGCAGACGCCGCATCTGCAGCAGCGTCTCGACGTCGTTGTCATAGGCGCCGTCGGCGATCGAGGATTTCGCCGCGTGCACCGAGGCGCCGCCCAGCTCTTCGGCGGTGACGATCTCGTTGGTCACGGTCTTCACCACGTCGGGCCCGGTGACGAACATGTAGCTGGTGTCGCGCACCATGAAGATGAAATCGGTCATCGCCGGCGAATAGACGTCGCCGCCGGCGCAGGGGCCCATGATGACGGAAATCTGCGGGATGACGCCCGACGACAGCACGTTCCGCTTGAACACCTCGCCGTAGCCGCCGAGCGCGGCGACGCCTTCCTGGATGCGGGCGCCGCCGGCATCGAACAGGCCGACGATCGGGGCGCGCGCCTTCATCGCCATGTCCTGGATCTTGATGATCTTCTGGGCGTGGGTTTCCGACAGCGAGCCGCCGAACACGGTAAAATCCTTGGCGAAGGCGAACACGGTGCGGCCGTTGACGGTGCCGAAGCCGGTCACCACGCCGTCGCCGGCGATGTGCGACTTCTCCATGCCGAAATCGACCGAGCGGTGCTCGACGAACATGTCGAGCTCCTCGAACGAGCCGCGGTCCATCAGCAGCTCGATGCGCTCGCGGGCGGTGAGCTTGCCGCGCTTGTGCTGCGCCTCGATGCGCTTTTCGCCGCCGCCCTGCCGCGCGCTGACGCGGCGGTCTTCCAGCAATTCGAGAATGTCCTTCATGATGCGCTACCGATCCCGCGTTGGCGGCCCCCGACCGGCCGGAATGGTGATGCCGATTTCATAGCAAGGCCCGGGCCAAGCGTCACGTTTTGCATCCTGCCCCGCGAAGCGGGGAAGGGGGACCGCGCTCTTGCGCGGTGGAAGGGGCGTGGCTGGTGGAGATGTTCAGGCCGCGCTGGACTATTTCAACCGCCCGCGCCCCCTCCACCGCGCTGCGCGCGGTCCCCCTCCCCCGCTATCGCGTGGGAGGATTTCAGAGCCGACCTTCCTCCACGGCGGCGACGATGCCGGCGTAGCCGGTGCAGCGGCAGAGATGGCCACTGAGCACGTCGCGGATTTCGGCGGTGGTCGGTGCTGGATTGCGGCCGAGGTAATCGGTGAACGACATCAGGATGCCCGGCGTGCAGAAGCCGCATTGCAGCGCGTGATTGTTGCGGAACGCCTGCTGCAGCGGATTGAGCGCGCCGTCGGCAGCGGCGAGCAATTCAACGGTGGTGACCGCGCGGCCTTCGGCCTGGATCGCGAGCGTCAGGCAGGAGCGCACGGCGACGCCGTCGATCAGCACGGTGCAGGCGCCGCAGACGCCGTGCTCGCAGCCGACATGGGTGCCGGTTGCGCCGAGCGACTGGCGCAGGAAGTCCGACAGCAGCATCCGCGGCTCGGCTTCGGCGGAAAGCTTCTTGCCGTTGAGCGTGAGTGCGATGCGCGGCTTTTCGCTGCGGCTTACGCGGCGCATCGTTTCGCCTCCGCGATGACGTGCGGCCCGAGCTTTCTGAACAGATCGCGGCGCAGCCCGGCCGAGGCATGCAAATCCTCGTAGCCTTCGAGCTCTTCGGCCCAGGCGCCGACCGCGGCTCGACCGCGTCGCCTTCAAGCCGGCGCACCATCGGGCGGCCGGCCATGCCGCCGACGCCGACCCGCACCGCGCCGTCGTCGATCGCCACCGCCACCGCGACGATGGCGAAGTCGCCGTGGCGGCGCGCCACTTCGTGAAACGCGGCGCCGCGATGCGGCAGCACCGGAAAGCGCACCGCGACGATCAGTTCATCCGGTTCGCGCGCCGTGGTCAGCATGTCCTGCTGAAATTCGCTCGCCGGAAGCACGCGCTCGCCCTTGGCCGAGCGCAGCACCACTTCGCCGCCGAGCACCGCGAGCGACAGCGGCAATTCCGAGCTTGGATCGGCATGCGCGATCGAGCCGCAGACCGTGCCTTTGTTGCGGGTCTGGAAATGGCCGACGAACGGCAGCGCCGCGTGCGACCAGCGGCAGCTTCTCGGCCAACAGCGGCCATGCCATCAAAGTGTTCTGCGTCACCGCGGCGCCGATCTCGATGGTGTCGCCGCGGTCGCGGATGCCGCCGAGATCGCGCAGCTGCGAAATATCGATCAGCACGCCGACATCGAGCAGCCGCAGATTGAGCATCGGAATGAGCGACTGGCCGCCGGCCAGCACGCGGGCGTCGTCGCCGTATTCGGCGAGCAGCGCCACCGCCTCGTCCGCAGTGTCGGGCCGCGCGTAATCGAAAGCGCGCGGCTTCATTGCTGCTCCAGAATGGCGTGGATGCGCCGCGGCGTTGCCGGCAGCGGCACGTCGGCGACGCCGAGCGCGTCCGCAATGGCATTGGCGATGCAGACCGGCGTCGACATGCAATTGCCTTCGGCCAAGCCCTTGGCGCCGAGCGGGGTGAGCGGCGACGGCGAGACGTAATGCAGGATTTCAAGCTTCGGGATTTCGCTCACCGTCGGCACCAGATAATCGGCGAAAGTGCCGGACAGGAACGCGCCTTCCTCGTTGTAGCAAAACTCCTCGTAGAGGGCTGCCGCCACGCCTTGGGCGAAGGCGCCGCGGATCTGGCCGGTGGCGATCATCGGATTCATGATGCGGCCGGCATCGTGCATCGACACATAGCGGTCGACGCGGACCGCGTAGCTCAGCGGATCGATCTCGATGCCGCAGATGTCGAAGATGAAGCCATAGGTCAGCGAAGTGTTGATCTTGTCGTCATGCGTCGGCGCTTCAAGCTCCGGCGGCGTCCAGACGCCGGTTTCGCTCAGCGCCGGCGCCATGCCTTCCGGCAATAACGTCGGCGCCCAGTTCGAGGTGGCGGCGACGCGGCTGAACGGCAGCGCGTTGTCGGGATTGGAGCGGCTTCGCACCTTGCCGCCGAACAGTTCGACATCGTCGGGCAGCACGTTGAGCTGCTTCGCGGCAATGGCCTTGATCTTTTCCCGCATCTGGCCCGCCGCCATGTGCGCGGCAACCGCGGGGCCGCCGGCGAAGCGGCTGGAATAGCTGCCGGCCGCGATCGACCACTGGTCCTTGGCGGTGTCCAGTTCCAGCACCACTTCGACATCGTCGGTGGACAGCCCAAGCTCGCCGGCGACGATCTGCGCCAGCACCGTCTCGTGGCTCTGGCCCTGCACCGTGACGTCGGCGGTGACGGTGACGGCGCCGAGCGGATCGATATTCACCGTCGCCATCGACACCGCGCCGTTCTTCGGCCCGGCCTTGTCGCGCACCTGCGGCGTCAACAGCGTCGAGAGATAGCCCATGTTCGACATCGCAGGCTCGACCACGGCGGCAAAGCCGATGCCGTAATGCCGCCCGGCGGCGCGCGCCTGGTCGCGGCGGCGCTTGAGATCGTCGAGCCGGCCGTCGCCGACCGCGATCTCGACGGCGCGGATGTAATCGCCGGAATCGTAAAGCGAGCCGGCGGCGGTGCGGTACGGGAATTTCGCCGCCGGAATGAGATTGCGGCGGATGACGTCGAGCGGATCGAGTTTCAGTTCGACGGCGATGCGCTGCATCAGCCGCTCGATGGCGAGATAAAGCTGCGGGCCGCCGAAGCCGCGGATCAGGCTCGCCGGCATCTTGTTGGTCAGCACGACGCGGTTTGTCACGTCGACATTGTCGATGTCATAGGCGCCGGTCACCGAGCCGTGCATGCGGTAGAGCGGCCCCGGCATCGGCGCGCGCAGGAACGCGCCGTAGTCCTCGAGCTGATCAAGCTTCAGCCCGAGAATGCGGCCGTCGTTGTTGACCGCGGCCTCGATGGCGGTGACGCGGTTCGGGCCGGAGCTGGCCGCGACCAGATGCTCGATGCGGTCCTCGACCCATTTGACCGGCCGGCCGGTGACTTTGGCGGCGAGCGCAGTGAGCACGATATAAGGAAACACCGACAGCTTGATGCCGAAGCTGCCGCCGGAATCCGGCGGAATCCGCAGCCGCAGTTTCGGCCCCGGCACGCGCAGCGCCCGCGCCATCACCGGGTGCATCGAAAACGGCCCCTGGAAATTCGCCAGCACGTCGTAGCTGGCTTTGGCCGGATTGTGCTGCGCGACCACGACGTAGCATTCGATCGGCGTGAACGACTGGCGCGGGAACGTCACTTTGGTGGCGATGCGACGGTCGGCGCGGGCGAAGGCCGATTTGGTGTCGCCATAGGAAAAATCGCGCACCGAGATTTGGTTGGTCTTGGCTTCGGGATGCAGCAGCGGCGCGGAGCTTTCGCACGCGAGCTTCCGGATCGATCACCGGCTCGAGCGGCTGGTACTCGACTTCGACCAGTTCGCCCGCGTCTTCGGCGATGTAGCGGTTTTCGGCGACCACCAGCGCCACAGGCTCGCCGACATAGCGCACCCGCTCGACCGCCAGCGCCCATTGCTGGATCGGCGTCTTGACCACGGTCAAAAACGGGTCGGACAGTCGGCGCACATCCTCGCCGGTGATGACGGCCCAGACGCCGTCGAGCGCCAGCGCCGCTTTGGCGTCGATGCCGACGATCTCGGCATGGGCATGCGGCGAGCGCACCACATGGGCGTGGAGCGTACCGACCGGAATCGGCAGATCGTCGGCATAGCGGCCGCGGCCGGACAACAGCGCCGGGTCTTCCTTGCGCAGGACAGGCTTGCCGAGCTGGCCGGACATGATTCCGCGTCGACCTCCCTGACCCCTGTCTACCCTCGCCGCCGGATGTTGTCAGCACGGGCGGTTGTGCCCGAGGCGCGGCTGGCGCGGATGATGCCCCTCAACTACCATTCCGCAAGCCGTCATTCCGGGGCCTCGCGCAACGAGGAGCCCGGAATCCATAGTCGCCGACCGGTGATGATGGATTCCGGACTCGCCGCTTCGCGCCGATCCGGAATGACAAAAAAGGAATAGGGATGGAAAACGCCGCCACCGGCTCCGGGATCGGTCAACCGGTGCGCCGCCGCGAGGATTTGCGGCTGGTCCGCGGCGCCGGCCGCTATACCGCCGACGAGAATCTGCCGGATCAGGCCTATGCGGTGATGCTGCGCTCGCCGCATGCCCATGCCCGCATCCGCGCCGTCGCCAAGGACAAGGCGCTCGCGGTGCCGGGCGTGCTGGCGGTGCTGACCGGCGCCGATGCGCTCGCCGACGGTCTCAAGCCGATTCCGCACAAGCCGTGGTCGCCGGCGCCGGCCGAGATCAAGCTGCGCAATTCCGACGGCAGCGACATCTTCATCGCCGAGCACCACGCGCTGCCGGCCGACAAAGCGCGCTTCGCCGGCGAGGTCGTCGCCATCGTGGTCGCCGAGACGGTGCATGCCGCGAAGGACGGCGCCGAGGCGATCGTGATCGACTACGACGAGTTGCCCGCGGTGGTCGCCACCGCCGACGCAGCGCGGCAGGACGCGCCGATCGTCCACGACGAGCGCTATAACGGCGAAAGCCACCGCTCAAACGTCGCCTTCGATGCCGAGGTCGGCGACGCCGAAGCGACCGCAGCCGCCTTCGCCCGCGCCGCGCATGTCACCCGGTTCGACACCTGGATCGCGCGCATCACCGGCGTGCCGATGGAGCCGCGCGCCGCGCTTGCGGCTTACGATCCGCAGACCGGGCGCTACACCGTCTATGCCGGCAATGGCGGCTCGGTGCGGCTCAAGCACGACCTCGCCGCCATTCTCGGCGTGCCATCCGAGCACGTGCGCGTGCTGATGGGCGACGTCGGCGGCAATTTCGGCACCCGCGGCATGATCTATGCCGAGTTCGCGCTGGTGGCCTGGGCGGCGCGCAAACTCGGCCGGCCGGTGAAATGGATCATCGAGCGGCACGAAGCGCTGCTCGGCGACTATCAGGCCCGCGATCTGGTCTCCGAAGCCGAGCTGGCGCTCGACGCCAAGGGCCGCTTCCTCGCCATCCGCGGCTCGAACCTCGGCAATCTCGGCGCCCACACCACCAATTTCCAGATGGTGCAAAAGGGCATCCAGATCATGTCGAGCATCTACCGGATGCCGGCGGCGCATTTCCGCGCCCGCGCGGTGCTGAGCAATACCGCGCCGACGCGGCCCTATCGCAGCGCCGGCCGGCCGGAAGTGATCTACATCATGGAGCGGCTGATCGATCTCGCCGCGCGCGAACACGGCTTCGACCGCGTCACGCTGCGCCGGCGCAATCTGCATCCCCGAGAAAGAGCTGCCCTATCTCAATCCGTTCGGCCTCGAATACGACAACGGCGATTATATCGGCGTGATGGATCGCGCGCTCGAGCTCGGCGACTGGAAGGGTTTCAAGAAGCGCCGCGCCGAAGCGAGAAAGCGCGGCAACTATCGCGGCATCGGCGTCGCCAATTACGTCGACACCTCGACCGGCGCGCCGCACGAGAAGGCCGAGATCACGGTGCTGCCGGAAGGCTTGGTCGATCTCGTGGTCGGCGTGCCGTCGCAGGGCCAGGGCCACGAGACCACTTTCGCGCAGCTCGTCAACGAATGGCTCGGCGTGCCGCTCGAGACGGTGCGATTCATCGCCGGGGATACCGACCGGGTCTCGGTCGGCGGCGGCGCCCATGCCGGCCGCGGCTTGCGGATGGCGAGCATCGTCATCAAAAAGTCCGCCGACATGGTGATCGCCAAAGCGCTCAGGATCGCCGAGCATCTTCTGGAAACCGCCGCGGCCGACATCGAATTCAAAAACGGCCGCTTCACTGTGAAGGGCACCAATCACGGCGTCGGCCTTTTCGAAGCGGCGCGCGCCGCCGCGGAGAATACCGCCCTGCCCGATGAGCTGCGCGGCCCGCTCGCGGCGGCCTACGACGAGATCATCACCGCGCCGAGCTTTCCCTACGGCGCCCATGTCTGCGAGGTCGAGGTCGATCCGGAAACCGGCGTGGCGCGCGTGGTGAACTATGTCGCGGTCGACGATGTCGGCCGCGCCGTCAATCCGCTGGTGGTGCACGGCCAGGTCCACGGCGGCATCGCACAGGGTTTCGGCCAAGCGATGATGGAAAATGTCCACTACGACTCTGCCAGCGGACAAATGCTGGCGGCCTCGTTCATGGATTACGCCATGCCGCGCGCGTCCGATCTGCCGTTCTACACCACCGAGCTCAGCGAGATTCCGGCAACCTCCCACCCGCTCGGCATCCGTCCGGCCGGCGAAGGCGGCACCGTGCCGGCGCTCGGCGTCATCGTCAACGCCATCGTCGACGCGCTGTCGGACTTCGGCGTGCGCCACATCGAAATGCCGGCGACGCCGGACAAAGTTTGGCAAGCGATACGGGATGCGCGGAACGCCGGTTGAACCGATCGCCCCGCGCCATAGACCCAGTGAGGCGGCTCGGTCCGCCTGCGGCGATCCCGCAAAGTACAAAGGGAAGCCGCCGCATGGAAACGCGCTGGATTATACTGCTCATCTGCCTCTCGATCCCGGCGCTGCTGGCGGCAGCGACGGTCTGGATTCAGATCCAGAACCGGCGCATCAGGTCGTGGCGGGAAGCCGCGGGCCGGATCGTTTCCTCGAAGGCTACGGCGCGCGAGGTGCGATCGCATACCGTCAGAACCGACGGCATCGAAAGAAACAAGGAGTTCGTCACCGAGGAGACGATCGAAACCCGCAACTTCGCCGAAGTCTCGTACACGTTCGCGGTCGGCGGCAACACCTATCGCGGCAATCGTGTCAGCCTTTCGCCGGACCCCGGAAACGTCGACGTCGCGGAGACATTGCAGCGCTATCCGGAAGGCAAGGCCGTCACGGTAATCTACAATCCGATCGACCCGAACGAATGCATTCTCGAGCGTGACGATCCGCGCAATATCCGCAACGCCTGGCTCGCCGTCGCCGTGCTGCTGGCGCTGATCGCGGTGGGCTTCGTCGCCATCGGCCAGGGCGCGAACCGGCTGAGCGGCTTCATCACCAATCCGGCGATGACTCCGCTGGTGATGGTCCTTGGCGTGTTTGCGCTTGCGGTGATGCTGTTCGCCCGGGTCGCCGGAAAACAGGCGCGCGAGACGAGAGCTTGGCCAAAAACCGCCGGCCTCATCACCCAGTCGCAAGTCGAGACCACGGTGCAAGAGCACCGGCGCGCCGGCGGCGGCGGTGATTACGATGTGACGATGTACGTGCCGCGCATCATTTACACTTATCAGGTCGCCGGTACGTCGTTTCAGGGCGACAATGTCGGCTGGTCGGGCAGCGCCAGCACGCCGTCATTCGCCGAGAAATACGTCAAACGCTTCGCGCTGCAGACCCCGGTCGAAGTGTTCTACAATCCGAAGCTCCCGACCCAATCGACGCTGGTGCCGGCGAGCGGCGTTCTCGCGGCGGTGCTGTGGGCGATCGCGGTCGCGTTTATCGGAGCCGCCGCTGCGGTGGCGTGGCTTGCGCCGCAATAAAGCGCGATCGCCCTAGGCATCCCTCACGTTTGGTTGATACGTGAGCGTCCTCAACGCCCTGAGCTTAATTCGTCATTCTGATCCCACGCCGGGGTTCCCGTCACGCCCGGCCGGATTCAGGGTTTGTCAATGCCGGGTGAATAGAACCGACTGGATATCCCAAAGCGGACGAGAGCTTTCATCAGTTAACGTCGGGTTAACGACATTGGTCGCAATCCCCAATCCCCGCGGCTTGGCTTTATCTGAACCGGCGCCGGCCGATTGTCTCCTGACGATCTTGATCCCGTGCCTCAATGAGGCGGAGACCATCGGGATTTGCGTCGCCAAGGCGGCGGCGTTTCTCGAGGAAGCGCGGGTTTCCGGCGAGGTGCTGGTCGCCGATAACGGCAGCACCGACGGTTCGCAGGCAATCGCGACAGCAAGCGGTGCACGCATCGTCAAAACGAGCGTGCCCGGCTATGGCGCCGCCCTCGCCGCCGGTATTGCCGCGGCCCGCGGCCGCTACGTCATCATGGGCGACGCCGACGACAGCTATGATCTGCGCCATCTCGACGGCTTTCTCCGCGAGCTGCGCAACGGTGCCGATCTGGTCATGGGAAACCGGTTTCGCGGCGGCATCGAGGCCGGCGCGATGCCGTTCCTGCATCGCTATCTCGGCAATCCGGTGCTGACCACGATCGGACGGCTCCTGTTCCGTGCACCGGTCAAAGATTTTCACTGCGGCTTGCGCGGATTCGATCGGCTCAGCATGCTGCGCCTCGATCTGCAGACCACCGGCATGGAGTTTGCCAGCGAGATGGTCGTGCGGGCGAGCCTCGCCGGGCTTCGCATGGTCGAAGTGCCGACGACGCTGAAGAAAGACGGCCGCAGCCGACTGCCGCATTTGCGCACCTGGAGCGACGGCTGGCGGCATCTGCGCTTCCTGTTGCTGCACAGTCCGCGCTGGACCTTCGTCTATCCCAGCCTGGCGCTGATTGTCTGCGGCAGCACCGTCGCCGCGGCGCTTGCAGGCGGGCCGTTGCATCTCACGTCTAAAATCTCAATCGATATCCATACCTTTCTGATCGCCTGCCTGGCTGTCGTATTGGGCACCCAAGGCGTGACGTTCGGCGTGATCGCGCGGCGCTATGCGGAGCGGCACGGACTGCTCCCGCAAAACCGCCATCATCACTGGCTGGTGGACGGCATCTCGTTGGAAGCCTTGCTTCGGATTGCGATGCTGCTGTTCGTAGCCGGTGCCGCTGGCGTCGGATGGTCGTTATTCAGTTGGGAACAAACGAGCTTCGGTGCGCTGGAAGGCGAAGGACTGCTGCGGGTCATGATCCTGTCGAGCTGCGCGATTGCCGCCGCGGTTCAGTTGGGTTTTTCGGCTTTTCTGCTCGGCATTCTCGACCTGCCCGATGGCGATGCGCGGTCCCGTCTGGTCGGGCTTGCGCAAGGCGTTCGGAGATCCTTCGCCGTGAACCGCCCCGCTCCCCGCCACCTCATTGTGACCGGCGGCGCAGGCTATATCGGCGGCGCCGTCGTGGCGGCAGCCGCAGCGGCGGGCCTTCGGATCACGGTGCTGTCGCGTGACAGCCGCTCCCTCCCCGGGCATGTGCGGCATCTGCCTTGGAAGCTCGGCGACGCGCTGCCCGAAGACGCATTGGACGCGACCCTTCCCCCCGCTGCGCAGGTCCTCGTCCATCTCGCGCACGATTGGACGGATACTTCCACTGACGACAACATCAACGTCACCGGTGCGATGGCGCTGCGCGACAGCGCGCGGCACCTGGGACTCGGGCGATTGGTGTTCGTATCGTCGCAATCGGCGCGGCCGGACGCCCTCAACGTTTACGGACGGGTGAAGTGGCGCATCGAGCAATCGCTCGATCGTTCACACGAGGTGTCGTTGCGCGTCGGCCTGGTCTATGGCGGTCCGCGCCGCGGCCAATACGGGCTGCTGTGCCGCGTGGTCATGGCCACCGGCGTCATGCCGATGATCGCGCCGCACCAACCGGTACAACCGATCCACCGCAACGAGGTCGCGCGCGGCGTGCTGCTCGCACTCACGGCCGCGATAAAGGGGCCGATCGGCTTGGCTGCGCCCGATCCCATTTCGTTTGCCCGCTTTCTCGACACGCTGGCGTGGCGACTGCGCGGCGGCAGGATGTGGCTCGTTCCGGTTCCGTTGCGGCTCATGCTTTGGCTCAGTGCCGCAATGAACTGTTTGCCGTTCGCGCCTAAAATCGATCGCGAGCGCATTCTCGGCTTGGCCGGCACGCGGGCCAATCCGACCGCGGCCGATCTCGCTTTGCTGGGCCTGAAGCTGCGGCCATTCGCAGAGGCCATTGTCGCCGAGCCCCTGGCGCGGCGGGCGCAATTGGCCGAATGCCGGACGATGCTGCGTTATGTGTTGCGCCGCCGGCCAAGCGCCGCGTTGACGCGACGCTGCGCCAGTGCCGTGATGGCGACCGGGCCGGCCGGCGCAATCCGCCTTGCCGGCATATTTCATCACGCCCCGTTCCTGCTGCGCTTGATCGAGCCGTTCGGCGGCGAGAGTTTGCTGGCGCGCCGCCTCGCGGTGGCGACGGCGCTGGCCGAGGCTAGTCCGGAGGGTGCGCGCGCACTGCAGCAGCATCGCAGGGCTGGACGGCTGTTCGGCCTATGCTGTGACGGCATCGTCGAACTGCTCGCGATGCCGGTGCGGCTGGCGGTCACTTTCAGGCGATGAGCGCAATTCCGCAGGTCATCGTCGTCGGCAGCGGCCCCGCCGGCGTCAGCGTCGCGTGGCCGCTGGTGCGCGCCGGTGTTCCTGTGCGGATGATCGACGCGTCCCCCGGCCCGTCCGATACGACAACCGAACGGTCCACCCTCACCGAGTCCCGCGCCGAGCCGATGGACTGGCGGGATCGCTTCGGTGCCGACTTGTCGATGCTCGGGATGGACAAGGACATCTCGCCCAAAATTGCCACGCCGAAAGCGCAAGCAACGCTTGCCGGCTTTGCCGCGGGCTGCGGAATCGACAGCGATAATTTCTGCGCACTGGGGTCGTTGGCCCGCGGCGGGCTGTCGAATATTTGGGGCGCGCTGGCGCTGCCCTTCGACCAGGCGGAGCTGGCCGAGAGCGCATTCGATGCGGCGGCGATGCGGCGCTCATACCGTGCCGTCACGCGCCGCATCGGTGTCAGCGGCGGGCCCGGCGCCGACCCCGACATATTGACCAGCGCGCCCGCACGACGGCTGCTGGCGCGCCACCGCCGGCAGACAAGACGCCGCGACTTCGACCTCGAGCCTGCCAGCAATGCGGTCCTGCAAACGGCACAGGGCGATCGCCTGCCCTGCTCGCGTTGCGGTTCGTGCCTCTACGGCTGCAGCCGCGGCAGCATCTATAACAGTGCCGCCGAAATACCGGCCCTGCTGCGCTTCGCCAATTTTTCCTACACGCCCGGGCATTTCGTTCATGCGGTACGCGCCGACGGTGGCGAGCAAGTGCTGGATGTTGAAGTTAGCGGTATCCGCCGGCAGCTTCGCGCGACCACAGTCGTACTAGCGGCAGGAACGCTTGTGACTTCCGGTCTCGCGCTTCGCCGGATCGGATGGATCGACCGTCCGGTGAGGCTGTTGACGAATCCGGTCGCGGCCGCGGCGTTTCTCATGCCGCGTTTCATCGGCCAGGATCGTCCCGGCGAGTCCTTCGCGCTCGGGCAGCTGTTCTACCGGCTGAGAGATGCGGACGGCGGGGCGGCCGGGGTGGTTTACGGCGCCGACGCGCTGCCGCTCCATCTGTTCGCAGCGCGGCTACCGGTGGGACGTCCATTCGCGCTGCGGCTCGCTCACGCGCTGGCGCCCGCACTGTTGATGACCACCTGCTATCTTCCCGGATCGTTCAGCGAAAACTATCTGCGCGTTCGCGAGCGCGGCGACAGCGCCGGCATGAGTATCACCGGCGTCCAAACGGACAGCGCATCGACCGCGCTGCGTGCCGCCTTGCGGCAGTTGAAGCGCGAGCTTGGCAGGCTTGGCGCTTTTTCAGTTCCTGGCTCGATCACGCTTCTGCAACCGGGCGCGGATGCGCACTATGCCGGCACGCTGCCGATGGGGGGCTCCGGGCCTGTCGCGACGACAATGTCGGGCGAACTGCGCGGCAGTCCGGGACTTTTCATCGCCGACGGCGCCTGCCTGCCGCGCCTCCCCGCCACCCACCCGACACTCACGATCATGGCCAACGCCGACCGCATCGGCCACGACCTTGCGATTCGGCTGCGCCGACAAGATGCGGCTGCCGCGTAAGTGGCGGAATTCACCTTTCAGCCGACACGCCGACGACGTGCGTTCGGCTATCGGGTCTCAAGATTGCGAAGCCGGCGCACCGCTCTTTGGAGAACGTGCCGGCGCCACTGCGTCGATCGCGTTCAGGCCGTTGAGGCTGCGGGGATAACCTATGAACGGCAGCAATTGGGTCACGACGTCGATCAGGCGCCCCCGGCCATTGCCGACCTTGAGGTTCGCCGCGACGTGCCCCTTCGCCTGCGGATCGCAGCCGCCGAGGGCAACGAGCATGCTGAAGGTGATCAGTTCCCGCGTTGGCAGGTCGATGCCGCCGCGTGCGACATGGTCGCCGAAGCAATTCGCCGAAAGCAGGCGCTGGATGTGCTGCTCATCGGCAGGGGCCGCAGCATAGAGCTTTTCAACCGTCTCCTCGCCGACGATCCGTTTTTGCACCTCCAGCCCGTATTGAGCGCGCGTGGCCGGCGTCGTGGTGGACTGACGCGGCAAAGGCAACTTAATCCCGCGCTCGATCAAGACCTCGTTCGTGGCATGGATGAAGTCGAACGCCTTGGCCATGCCGACATAGGGCACGGCCTGATAGACGATCTCCTTGATCTCGACCGGCGTCACGCCGACGCTCAGAGCAGCGCCGACCATCACCCGATATTCGCGGACCGCTTGGCACGCGATTATCGCTGCAAGCTGCACGATCAGGCGAGTCCGATCGTCAAGTTTGCTTTCGCGCAGAACTTCGTCGAACGCGAAATTGTCAAAGACCTCTATAAGCTCGGGATCGGTTTGCGCCAGTGTCGAGACGTGGCCCGGAAAGAGCTTTTCGTGATTTTTCCGGGCCACTTCGCTTATGCCGGTGTTCATGATGGCCTCAGCGTCCCGTCGTCGCCATCAGTTGCGGCGGATAACGTTCGCCCTCCACCGTGATCTCGGCGGCGGCTCGCTCGATCTCCTTGAGATCGCCGCGGGCGAGTTCGACGTCCGCCGACTTCAGGTTTTCTTCCAGCCGGCCGAGTTTCGTCGTGCCCGGAATAGGAACGATCCAGGGCTTTTGCGCCAGCAGCCAGGCCAATGCGATTTGCGCCGGCGTCGCTTTGTGCCGCTCGCCGATCTGCTTGAGCAAATCCACCAGCGCCTGATTGGCCTGCATGGCCTCGGGCGTAAAGCGCGGCAGCATGCTGCGGAAGTCGTTGTCGGCGAGCTTGGTATTGGCGTTCATCGCCCCGGTCAGGAAGCCCTTGCCGAGCGGGCTGTAGGGCACGAAGCCGATGCCAAGCTCCTCGCAGGTTTGCAGGATTCCATTGGTCTCGGGTCCGCGGGTCCAAAGCGAGTATTCGTTTTGAAGCGCAGTGACCGGCTGTACGGCATGAGCACGCCGCACGGTCTGCGCACCGGGCTCCGACAGACCGAAATGCTTGACCTTGCCTGCCTTGATCAGATCCTTGACGGCGCCGGCAACGTCTTCGATCGGCACGTTCGGATCGACGCGGTGCTGGTAGAACAAATCGATCCGATCGGTCCTCAGACGCTTGAGAGATGCTTCCGCCACTTCTTTAATGTGCGCCGGGCGGCTGTTCATGCCGGTCTGCTTGCCGGTCTTGGGGTCGATGGCGAATCCAAATTTCGTCGCGATGACGACCTTGTCGCGGACCGGGGCCAATGCTTCCCCGACCAATTCCTCGTTGGTGAACGCCCCATAGACCTCGGCGGTGTCGAAGAACGTGACGCCCCGGTCGTAAGCGGCCCGGATCAGGTCGATCGCCGCCTGCTTTTCGAGGGCGTGGCCATAACTGAAGTTGAGGCCCATGCAGCCGAATCCCAGGGCTGAAACCTCAAGGCCGGCTTTGCCGAGTTTGCGCGTTTTCATGATTTTCTCCGTCAATTAATTGTCCGATCTCAATCTAGGCGCCGCCGACTATTGCGATTAGATGCAAAGTCGTACATGTTATATTGAGAGAAATTCATCAATGGCGCGCGAACATCTCGACGATTTGGTGGCCTTCCTCGCGATCGTCCGCGACGCAAGCTTCACGAAAGCCGCCGCCAGGCTGGGCGTTTCGGCGTCCGCCTTGAGCCACTCGATGCGCGGACTGGAAGCCGCCTTGGGCCTGCGCCTCCTGACCCGCACCACCCGCAGCGTGGCGCCCACCGAAGCCGGCGAACGTCTGTTCCGCAGCATCGGTCCGCACTTCGAGGGCATCGACATCGCGCTTGGCGAACTCAGCGCGTTGCGCGACCGCCCCTCGGGCAAGATTCGCCTGACCGCCGGGGATCATCCGGCGCGGACCATCCTCTGGCCGGCGCTCGAAAAGTTTCTGCCCGCCTATCCGGACGTCACAATCGAACTGGTGATTGACGCAGGCCTGACCGACATCGTGGCGGAGCGGTACGACGCCGGCGTACGCCTCGGCGAACAGATCGCCAAGGACATGATCGCGGTGCGGATCGGGCCGGATATGCGCATGGCCGTGGTCGGGGCGCCGTCCTATCTCGCGCAGCATCCACCGCCAAAAAAGCCGCAGGATTTGACGGCGCACAGTTGCATCAATTTGCGCCTGCCCACCTATGGCGGGCTTTATGTATGGGAATTCGAGAAGAGCCGGCGGGAAATGAAGGTGCGGGTCGAAGGGCGGCTGGTTCTCAACTCGATCGCGCTGGTGCTGAAGGCCGCCGTGGCAGGCTTCGGTCTTGCCTATTTGCCGGAAGACGACGTCCAAACGCACATCGCAAATGGGCGGGTGACGCGCGTTCTGGAGGATTGGTGCCCGCCCTTTCCCGGCTACCACCTTTATTATCCCAGCCGTCGGCAGATGGCGCCAGCGCTTGCGTCTCTCGTGGAAGCCTTGCGGTTTCGCAAATCGTCATAACTCGATGCTTCGCGTTAGCGCCGGGCAGCCGAAAATCGTGCGGACGACGACGTAGAATACCGGCGTGAACAACAGCCCGAAGGCGGTGACGCCGAGCATGCCGGCGAACACCGCGGTGCCCAAGGACTGGCGCATTTCGCCGCCGGCGCCGGTCGAGACCACGAGCGGTGCGACGCCGAGGATGAAGGCGAATGACGTCATCAAGATCGGACGCAGCCTGGTCCGCGCGGCGCTGACCGCGGCCTCGGTGATCGAGGCGCCTTTTTCCTCGGCCTGTCGGGCGAACTCGACGATCAAAATGGCGTTCTTGGCCGCCAGTCCGACCAGGACGACGAAGCCGATCTGCGCCAGCACATCGATCGGCATGTTGCGGAACAGAAGGCCCGTCACCGAAGCAAGCAGACACATCGGGATAATCAAGACCACGGCCAGTGGCAGCTTCCAGCTCTCGTACTGGGCCGACAAGACGAGAAACACAAAGAGCGCCGCCGCGCCGAAGACAAGGATGGTAGGCGTGCCCGCTTGCGTTTGCTGAAAGGCAAGATCGGTCCACTCGTAGCCGATGCCGGTCGGAAGCACCTGCCGCGCGAGTTCTTCCATCCGATGCAAGGCGGTACCGGTCGCGACGGTCGCTGCCGCGACGCCCTGGATTTCGGCGGCCGGAAACAGATTGTAGCGCGGCACCCGATAGGGTGCATTTTCGTAGCGCAGGTGAGCGACCGTGCTCACCGGCACCATCTCGTTCGAGGCATTCCTGACCTTCAGGCGCCCGATATCCAGCGGATCGGTGCGAAAGCCGCCGTCGGCCTGCGCGATCACCTGATAAGTTCGGCCGAGATAGTTGAAGTCGTTGACGTATTGGGAGCCGAGATAGACCTGCAAGCGTCGAGAATACGTCGGTCGGGGTCAGCCCCACCTTCTGCGTTCGCTCGCGATCGATGTCGGTGTAGATCGACGGCGAACGGACGTTGAACAGCGTGAATACGCCGGCGAAGTCGGGATCCTTGTTGGCGGCGGCGACCAGCGCATCGGCGGCTTTGGCGAGCGCCGTCGAGCCGACGCCGCCGCGGTCCTGCAACATCAGCTTGAAACCGCCGGCGCTGCCGAGTCCCTGCACCGGCGGCGGCGGGATCGTCAGCACATAGGCGTCCTGGATGACCGAGAGCCGCTGCCGCAGATCCGCCAGCACCGTCGACGCGGTGGTTCCTTTAATCTCATGATTGTAGAGCGATGGCAGCCCGGAAAAGATCGTCCCGGCGTTCGATGCGACCGTGAAAGTCGTCGCATCCAGACCGGCGAACGGCGCGACGTGTTCGACGCCGCGCGTGGTGAGGATGATGTCGATCGCCTGCTTGAGCACGGTTTCGGTACGCTCGAGCGTGGCGCCGGCCGGAAGCTGCACGACGCTGATCAGATAGCCCTGATCCTGCTCGGGGATGAAGCCCGACGGCGCCCGGATAAACTGAAATCCCGCCAGCCCGATCAGCACTGCATAAGCGACCAGCATGACGCCGGTGATTTGCACCAGCCGGCTCGTCAATCGCCCGTAGGACGTCGACAGCCATTCGAAGCCGCGGTTGAACGCGCCGAAGCCCCTGCCCACAGTCCGGGTGAGCAAATTTTGACGCGGGCGTTCGTTGGGTTCGCGCGGTTTGAACAGCACCGCGCACAGCGCCGGGCTCAGCGTCAGGGACACGAAACACGATATGACGGTGGACGCCGCGATGGTGATGGCGAATTGCCGGAAGAACAGCCCGGAAATTCCGGAGATGAAGGCGGAAGGAACGAAAACCGCGCAAAGCGTCAAGGCAATGGAAATCAGCGCGCCGCCGACCTCGTCCATGGTGGCATAAGCGGCGTCGCGGGGGCTGAGCCCCCGCTCCAGATTGCGCTCGACATTTTCCACCACGACGATCGCGTCATCGACCACGATGCCGACGGCAAGGACGAGACCGAACAGCGACAGATTATTGAGCGATATGCCGAGCACGTAGAGGACGGAGAAGGTGCCGACCAGCGATACCGGAATGGCGATCACCGGAACGACGGCGGCGCGCCAATTCTGCAGAAACAGGCAGACCACCCCGACGACCAGCAATATCGCGATGAAGATGGTGCGGACGACTTCGCGGACCGACTTGCCGACGAAAATCGTCGGATCGTAGATGATCTTGTAGCTCACACCCGGCGGAAAATCCTTGGCGAGCGTTTCCATCGTCGAGAGGATTTCGTGCTCGACTTCGAGCGAGTTCGCGCCGGGCTGGGCGAATATCAACAGCGGCAGGCCCGGTCCACGATCCGCGAACGCGGTCGAGCCGTAGTCTGCCGCGCCGATTTCGACGCGGCCGACATCGCGCACGCGGGTGACCCGCCCTTCGGCGTCCGACTTCAGCACGATATCGGAAAACTGCTCGGGAGTGGTCAGCCTTCCCAGCGTCTGAACGTTGAGCTGATAGGCGTGCTGCGTCGGCGCCGGCGGCTGATTGAGAATGCCCGCGGATACCTGGACGTTCTGCGCCCGCAGCGCGGCGAGCACGTCGCCGGCGCTGAGGTCGCGCGAGGCAACCTTGTCGGGGTCGAGCCAGATCCGCATGGCATATTCGCGGCCGCCCAGAAATTGCACGTCGCCGACGCCCGGCAGCCGCGCCAGCGTGTCTTTGATATGGAGCGTCGCGTAATTCGACAGATAGAGCGTGTCGCGCGAAGCATCCGGCGAATATAAATGCACCGCGATCAGAATGTTCGGCGTCGATTTCCGGACCTGAACGCCGAGCCGCTGGACGTCCTCCGGCAATCGCGGCAATGCGTCCTGCACGCGGTTTTGCGTGAGCATTTGCGCCACGTTCAGATCGGTACCGATCCGGAATGTCACCGTGACGGTCAATTTGCCGTCGCCGGTCGACTGGCTGCTGATGTAGAGCATATTCTCCACACCATTGATTTCCTGCTCGAGCGGCGTCGCGACGGTTTTGGAAACGGTTTCGGCCGACGCCCCGGGATACGTCGTCGTGATCTGCACCGTCGGCGGAACAATCTCCGGATACTGCGCAACCGGCAGCACCAGCAGCGCGCCCAACCCGATCAGGGTGATGAAAACGCTGATGACGGTCGCGAAGATCGGCCGATCGATAAAAGTGTGTGACAGGCTCATTCTGGGCCTTGATCAGTCCTGACCGGCGAGCGTGGAGTCGTATTTGATGGAGCCTTCTTCCGCCGCCACCTTGGCGCCCGGTGCGGCATGAATTAAGCCGCCGATGATGACTTTGTCGTCGGGCTTCAATCCGGACCGCACGACGCGCAATCCGCCGCGGATGTCGCCGATCTCGACGATCTTCGGCGTCACCGTACCGTCCGGCGTGACCGTCATCACCATCTGCTGGGACTGGTCGAGGGTGACGGCGGCATCAGGCACCAACAGCACCGGAGCCGGCGGCGACACCGCCAGCCGGACCCGCGCGAATTGTCCCGGCGCCAGGAACAGATCGCGGTTCGGCACCGTCGCCCTGGCGTGAAGCGTACCGCTGGAACGATCCAACGCGTTGTCGACAAAATCGAGCACCCCTTCACGCGAAAAAACCGTCTCGTCGCTGAGCGCGATCAGAACCTTGTCGTGCAGCGGCCCCGGATTGTGCTCGTGCTCGCGGGCGAAGGTGAGATAGTCGGACTCGCTCATGTCGAAATCGACATAGATCGGATCGAGCGACACCAGGGTGGTCAGCAGGGTCGTCGGACTGACGGCGGCCCGGCTGCCGGCGACCAGACTGCCGATCGAGACCTGCCGCGCGCCGATGCTGCCGTCGAACGGCGCGGTGACACGGCAGTATTCCAGATCGAGCTCGGCATCTCTTATCTGCGCCTTGGCGTTATCGACCGCCGCCTGCGCGGCGTTCTGATCCGAAGCCCGCTGATCGACGACTTCCTGCGAACCGGACTGGGTCTTTAACAAGGATTGCGCACGGGCGAGTTCGGCGGTGGTCAGATCGACCCGCGCCTTCGCCGTCGCCAGTTGAGCGGTGGCAAGCGCCAGCTTGATTTCATAAGGACGCGGATCGATGACGAACAGCAGATCGCCCTTGTGGACGATTTGACCGTCCTGGAAATGAATCTCCGTCAGCAGGCCGCCGACCTGCGCCCGCAGCTCGATGCGGTTGACCGCGGAAAACTGTCCGAGAAATCCGAGCCGGCGGTCGAGATTGAGCTGCAGCGGCTTGCTTACGGTCACGTGCGCGGCCGGTTGCGACGGTGAACCGGCTTGCTGCTGGTCTTTATGGGAGAAGAAAAACCAGAGGCCCGCACATGTCAGCAGGATGACAACAATAGCTATCCATTTTGGCGAAAGGCGCCGGGACGGATGCGAGGCCCTGATTTCTGGTGGATTGGTTTGGCCGGTGATCTCGTCCAATGTGCCGCTCGATTATCGCTCAGGCCGCTGCTCCGATATTGAGCAGGGCGATTCGATTCAAATGAGATGGAATAGCCGATCGGAGATTTCGTCTACCACGCCTTTCACCGGAACAATAGTTGAAATTCTCAACGCCGCATTGCGTGCGGCATCGTATCGCTGCGCTGTCGCCATATGCTCACCGGCCGGTCTTTCGGTTGCCCGTCCGCTCTAGCGTGAATAGCAGCCGCCGCCGATTGCAACGATCGCGGCAGCATCGGAGGCAAGGCGACGCGACGCGCAGAACGAAGCGGCGGTAGCGGATTGCCATATTGGATATTTACACGACTGTTTAAATTTCTTAAGGCTGACTATACGCTCGTTTAAAAATGCGGCCGGCCGAACGCGCAACTCTATCGTCCGTCACGCACGCCAATAAAATACCGGGGAGGATGTCATGCGATTTTCATTACGCGTAAAGGTCGGTGCCTGGCTGATGGTTGCGGCTTTGGCTGGCGGTTCTTTCGGCGCGAGAGCCGACGACGAAAAGCCGCTCGATCCGCAGGTTATAAAAGACCTCATCATCGCGAATCGCATTCTTGCCAACGAAGGCGTGGTCGACGCCTTCGGTCACGTCAGCATACGCGATCCGCGCAACCCCAATCATTATCTGCAGACGCGGTCGATCGCGCCCTATCTGGCCACCGAAAAGGACGTGCTGGTGTTCGATCTCGACGGCAATCCGGTCGACCCGGCCGTCAAATGCGGCTGTTATCTGGAGCGTTTCATCCACGGCGAAATCTATAAATTGCGGCCCGACGTCAATGCCGTGATCCACACCCATTCGGCGACCGTCGTGCCGTTTTCGGATGTGCCGAGTGCGCCGCTCAAGCCCATTCTTCACAGCGCGGCTTTCCTGCCGCCGGACGGCGCGCCGGTGTTCGATCTCCACAAGGATTTCGGCGCCACCAATATGCTGATCCACACCAACGCCATGGGCAACGCACTGGCCCGCGCGCTCGGCAACAGCTCCGTCGTCTTGATCCGCGGCCACGGCGACGCGGTGGTGGGCGGTACGATCAAGACAGCGGTGTGGCGCGCCTATTACACCGAGGTCGATGCGCGGATGCTGATCGCCGCTCACACGCTGGGCGGACCGATCGTCAGCCTATTCCCCGACGAAGCCGCAATTACGGACCTGGAAATGCAAAGCGCGGTGTCGATCAACCGGGCCTGGGATCTCTGGAACCAACGGCTGCCGAAACAGCCCTAGCGCGACGGCGCCAAATACCATTTAGGGGCCCACACCGGCGTCGGCCGCTGCGGCGTCATCGGCTCTCGCACCGCCCGAAAGAACATCGCGGATACGCGTGCGCACGGTGTTGCGCTCGTCTTCGCTCATCCCGCCCAGCGCCGCTTCGTAAGCAATCCGCGCCGGGCGTTCAAACACCATCAGCCGGCCGCCGAGCCAGAGCGCTTCGTCGATCGAATGGGTGATGAAGATCGACGTTGCGCCGGTCTGGCGCAACAGCTCGCGGAATTCTTCGCGCAGCGCGTTGCCGGTATGCTCGTCGAGCGCGCTGAACGGCTCGTCGCACAGCAAGATGGAAGGCTTGCCGGCGAAGGCGCGCGCGATCGACACGCGCTGGCGCATGCCGCCGGACAGCGCATGGGGATAATCGTATTCGTGGCCGGAAAGGCCGAGGCGGGCAAGCCACGCCGCCGCGATTTCGCGCCGCGCGCCTTGCGGCATCTTGTTGAGCTCGAGACCGAGCGCCACGTTTTCGATCGCGGTGCGCCATGGCATCAGCCGGTCGTTCTGAAACACGATGCCGATCTTGCCGCGAAACCAGGCGAACGCGGCATAGGGATCGTGGCCTTGCACCGTGACGCGGCCATTTGACGGCCGAATAAGCCCGGCGATCAGGTTGAACGTCGTCGACTTGCCGCAACCGGTCTTGCCGAGAATGGCGACCAGCTCGCCCTGCCCGATCGAAAAGCTCAGATCGCGCACCGCTTCGAAGGCCGCGCCGCCGCCCTGACGTGGAAACGATTTGCTGACCCGCTCGAAGACGATTTCCGGGGGCGCGCTCACGACGCATGCTCGGCGAAGGCGCGATAGCGCAGCGCCCGGGTTTCGATCAGGGTGATGACCGCCTGCACGATCAGCACGAAGATCACCAGCACGAGCGTCCAGGCCACCGCACCGGCCATGTCGAACAGCTGCTGCTGCTGCAGCAGTTCATAGCCGACGCCGCCGGTGGCGCCGACCAGTTCGGCGACCACCACCACGCGCGCGGCATTGCCGAGATTGACCTTCCAGGCGGTGAGAATGCCGGGCAGCACCGTCGGCCAGATCAGGGTGCGGAACAGATCGAGCCGCGTCGGCCGGAACGACAGCGTCATCTCGAACAGGTCCTTCGACATGGTGCGGTAGGCGTCGAGCACCTGGAAGGTAAAGGCCGGCAGCGTCGTCATCACCATGATGAAGAAGATGCGGAACTCGATGCCGCGGAACCAGATGATGGCGATGACCACCCAGGACAGCGCCGGGATGCCCTGATTGAAATTCAGCAGCGGATAGACATAACGCTCGAACGTGACCGACCGCGCCATCGGCAAAGCGAGCAAAGTGCCGAGCACGAAAGCGCCGCCGAGTCCGGCGAGGATACGGGCGCTGGTGGCGAGCGCATCGGCGATCGATTTCCACGACGTGAAGATCGCGAGCAGGCGCTCGGCGATCTCCGGAACCGACGGAAACAGGAAATGCGGCACGAACAGCGAGACGATCTGCCAGACCACGGCAAGTCCGGTAAAGGCGACGACGGCTTCGTAGCGAAAGCCGGACAGGCCGAAACGCCAGCCGGCGCGCGGCGTAGCGTCCGGGCCGCCGCCGTCGGCGAGCGTCATCACTCCATCTCGCCGCTATAGATCGACGAGGCCGGCGGCATGTCCTTGAACAGTCCGACATCGATGCCGGCGCGATAGGTCGCCATGATCTCTTTGTTGAATCTTGCCGGCCGGCCGCAAATTCAAGGCAAGCCGCGCGTTATCGCGGATCAGCGCGGCGATCGCCGCCCGCTCGGCATCGCTCTTGACCGCGGCGATCAGCGGCGCCGCGGCATCCGGATTGGCCAGGACCCAATCGGCGGCCAGCTTATAGGCGCGGTAGAGTCCGGGAACGAGATCGCGATGTGCGTCGATCCATTCCTGGTGCGCGGCGACGCCGAGATAAGGCGGCGCACCACTGCCGGCATAGGCACCCCATACTTTGGCGATGTTGAGATCGAGGGTGTGAATGTCGGGACGCTGAGCTTTGACCAGCGTATAGGCCGGCTCCCATAGCTGCACCGCATCGGCGCGGTCGGCGAGCGCGTAGCCGACCAGGCCCGGCGTCGCGGTGTTGACCACCTGAAACGAATTCCGGGTCGACGCCCTGCTGCTTAGCCAGCCAGGCAAACATCGTGTAATTGGTGGTGCCCTTGGCGGCGGCCAACTGCTTGCCGGAAAGATCGGCGAGCGTCTTGATGTCGGCATGGCTCGTCACCACCGAGCCCCAATAATCGAACAGATTGAACAGATAGCTGGTCTTGATGCCGCGCGTCGCGCCGAGCCCGAGGATCAGCACCGAGGCGCTGCCGCCGACCTGGAATTCGCCGGAATTGAATTGCGCCGCATAGGCGTCCGGCGGCCGCTCGACAAAGCTGATGTCGATGCCGTTCGCGACATCGAATTTCTGCTGCTTGATGACGGCGGGAAACACCGCGCCGAGCGACGGCGGATTGAACACCACGATGGTGACCGGCACTGGTTCGGCGGCACGGGCCGTTGGCGCGGCGAAGACCACTGCCGCAGCGGCTACCCCAATGGCGGCCAGAATCTTCATAACCCTCCCCCAATGGCGGGCCGCGCCGTTTCTGACGGCGTTCGTTTACCCGCGCCGGTCATGGTGCTAGATAAGCGCCAGTCATTCAAGCCGCGCGCGACCGACGGTGGCGAATTGTCTCGCCCGCTCAGGAGCCTTCTCAAGCGTGCCATCGGCAGACCTCAAGAGCCGCGATTTCCGCAAGATCCTGCTGATCAAATTGTCGGCCATCGGCGATGTCGTGCACACCATGCCGGTACTCAACAAATTGCGGCACCGCTATCCGGCGGCGCGGATCGACTGGCTGGTGGCGCCGCCGATCGACGAATTGCTGCGCAACAACCCGACGATCAATAATGTCATCGAATTTTCCCGCGGCGAATGGGCGAAGCCGTGGCGCGCGGCGCCCTATGCCAGCGCGGCGCGGCTGATCGCCAGACTGCGGGCCGCGGAATACGATCTCGTGATCGATCTGCAAGGCCAGTTACGCAGCGCGGTGTTTGCCTTCGCTTCCGGCGCGCCGGTGCGGATCGGATTCGACAAACCGCGCGCCGACCGATGGCGAACATTGTCGCGGCAAATTCCCGACGAGGCGAAGAAGCACGCCTGGCAGGGTGCGCGCGAAGGAAGCTTTCTCGCCTATACCCACCACATTGACTTACCGACGCTCGATCTGCATCCGGTCGAGCGTTATCTGCTGATCGCGCCGCTGCTCGGCTTCGACCAGACGCCGCCCGATTTCTCGTTTCCCGTTCCGGATGAGGCAACCACCCGCATCGACGGGCTATTGGATTATTACAACATCGCCGCAAAGCGGCTGGTCGCCATTGCGCCTGGAACGAACTGGGACACCAAACAGTGGCGCAGCGAGGGCTTCGCCGAAGTGGCGCGGCATTTTCTGCAAAACGGCAGCGCCGTGGTTTTGATCGGATCGGACCGCGAGCGCGCATTGTGCGAACAGGTGGCCGCCGGCGCGCAAGGCGTCGTCAATCTCGCCGGCGAAACCACATTGACCGAGCTCGCAGCCCTGATCCGCCGCACGGCGGTCTGCGTCACCAACAACTCCGGCCCGATGCACATGGCGGTCGCGCTCGGCCGGCCGGTGATCGCCGTTTTCGGTCCGACCGATCCGGTCTGGGCCGGACCGTTTCGCCGCGACAGCGCTGTGCTCACCGCCGGCGTCGCATGCTCGCCGTGTTACCTCCGCCGGTTAAGCGAATGCCCCAACGGACACATTTGTATGACCAATGTGAGCGCCGCTACGGTCATCCAGCGAGCGGAAAGCCTGCTCGCCAAACAGCCCGGCAAGCCCGCGGCCGCGGCAAGACCCGGAGGCTCGCGATCAGGACTCAGGCGGCCTTCGGCTTGAACAGACGCGATGCGCGCCCGGTATCGGCAATCTCCGCCGCCGTCGCCACCAGCCGCGGCCCCAGTTCGATCATGCGGTTTTCGGGCAAACGGAACAGCGGACCGGCAATCGTCACTACACCGAGCACTTCGCCATCGCGCGTGCGCACCGGCGCCGACATCGCCGTCATGCCGGTGGCAAAAACTTCGACAATCATCGCAAAGCCGCGCTTCTTCGCCTGGCGCAGATAAGGCAGCAGCGCTTTGACGCTGGTCGGCGCGCTTCTTCCATATTTTTCTGGCGAGCCGAAACCTTGCCTGGCGACCATCTCCAGCGCCTTCTCTTCCGGCATGGTCGAAAGCCAGGCGTGACCCGCGGCACTGCAGGACAGCGGCACCGAAAGCCCCATATCGGGGTCGTAGCGGAGCGCACCGGTCGCGCCTTGAGCCTTGGCGACAAAAGTAAGATCGGCGCCATCGACCACCGCCAGCCGCACCAGTTCGCCACAGTCGGCCGCCAGCCGATCCAGAAACGGCTGCGCAATGTCGACGACGCCCGACAGACTTAAAAAATTCAGCCCGAGCGAGACCAATTTGATCGTCAAAGTGTATTCGCCGTGGTCGCGCGCCTGACGGACATAGCCGCACCGCGCCAGATCGACCAGCAAACGGTGCGCGGCGCTGGCCGGCATGTTGGCGGCTTCCGCGAGCGCGGAAAGCGATTGCCCCTCGGGGTGGGCGGATAGCGTTTCCAGCACCGTCAATGCGCGTTCGAGGGCACCGCTCATCTGTCCCGAATCCTTTCAGCCGTGAGGAAAAACGAGTAGCACGACTTTTAAAGTGAAAATCAATTCCATTATTGAATTAAATTCCAATTGTGATAATAAGTCGGCAACGCCGATTTTCAAATGGCGGGCCAAAACGCGGGGGAAGCAGATGGCGAACACAGCCTCAATGAGCAATCCGGAAACCAAGGCCACCCGGGCGGTCGCGGCGGCAACGATCGGCACGGCGCTGGAATGGTTCGACTTCACCCTCTACGGCGCCGTTTCGGCAACGATCTTTCCGAAGCTGTTCTTCCCGACCATGGATGCGACCGCGGCGCTGTTGGCCTCGCTCGCGACGTTCGGCGTCGGTCTCGCGGCGCGGCCGCTTGGGCGCGATCATCTGCGGCCATCTCGGCGACAAGCTCGGACGGCGCAACCTGATGCTGGCGACCGTCAACGATCATGGGGCTGTGCCTCGGTGCTGCATCGGCCTGTTGCCGACCTACGCCAGCATCGGCGTTGCCGCGCCAATTTTGCTGGTCACGCTGCGCATCATCCAGGGCTTCGCGCTCGGCGGTGAATCCACCGGTGCCCAGCTGATGGCGCTGGAGCATGCCGACGCGTCGACGCCGCGGCAAGTATTCGGGGCTGCTCGGCGTCTGCTCGCCGCTCAGCCAGATTCTCGCCAACGCCGTCCTGTTCCTGCTGTCCGTCCAACCTGTCGCCGGAAGACTTCGCGTCCTATGGATGGCGCATCCCCTTCGTTCTGAGCTTCGTGCTGGTCGCCGTCGGCTTCTACATCCGCCTGAAAGTCAGCGAGACGCCGGCGTTTCGTCGCGCTCGAGCAGAGCAAAGTGGCGGCGGTCAGCAGCCCGTTGCGCGACGCCGTCCGCTTTCACTGGCGGGCCGTGCTGCGCTGGATGTTCTTCTTCTGCGGTCCCGCCGCGCTGTTCTATCTGATCGTGGTCTATTCGCTGAGCTACATCACCGGAACGCTCGGCGTTCCCAAACAGACCGGCTTCGCGCTGCTGATGGGCGCGAATGTCTGCGCGATCGTCGGCGCCATGGCCGGCGGCCTGCTGAGCGACCGGATCGGGCGCAAGCGCGCTTTGGCCATCGGATCCATCGCGACGCTTGTGATCCTGTTCGTGTATTTCCCGATCCTGGATACCAAGTCGTTTATTCCGATGATGGCGATCATGGGCCTGTTCCTCGGCTTTACCCAGTTCCAGAGCGGCATCCAGCCGGTCGCTTTCGCCGAGGCGTTTCCGACCAATGTCCGTTATTCCGGTTCGGCGCTGGCCTATACCGGGGCCAATCTCCTTGCCGGCGGACCGATGCCCGTCCTGGCGGTGTGGCTCGTCAGTCTCGGCGGCGGCTCGCCCTGGGGCGTCGTCGCGCTTTGCGTCGCCTGGAACCTGTTGTCGCTTGTCATGATCCTGAGCGGTCCGGAGACCCGCGGCATCGACATGAATCGGGTCGATTCGCTTCGCGAGCTTACCGGCGACACGATATCGCCGACGCTTGCGCGCGCCGGTTAGGCTGCGTTCGGTCCTCGTACCAAAGAATAACAAAATGGCGAAGTTGGTTTACGTCTTAAACGGCCCCAATCTCAATATGCTCGGCAAGCGGGAGCCGCATCTCTATGGGACGACGACGCTCGACCAGATAAAGGCCGAATGCCTGTCGCTCGCCAAGGAGCTTACGCTCGACTGCGATTTTCGGCAGACCAACCACGAAGGTCAGATGGTCGACTGGCTGCAGGAGGCTTTTGAAAAACAGGCCGCGGTCGTCATCAATCCGGCGGGCTTTTCGTTTTCCTCAATACCGGTTCTCGACGCACTGAAGCTGATCGAAAAGCCGTTGATCGAGGTGCACATCACGAACATCCACCAGCGCGACGCCCTCTATCAGCACTCGCTGGTGTCGCGGGTGGCAAAAGGCGTCATTTGCGGACTGGGACCTGCCGGCTACCTGCTGGCATTGCGTGCCGTCGCCTCGATGCTGAACAAAGCGCCGGTCGCGTAACCGGCGTCAGCTGCCGAACACGAAGAGCAACGCACCAAGCACGGCGGCGATCGAAACGGTGAGGCCGGCGGCGATAAATCCGGACTCGACCGCGGTCGTGTTCTTTACAAACCGCATGATGGCACCGCTCATGTTGCTAGCTCCGTTGTCTGCAGATTTTCTTTGCCGTCGTCGGCAGCCGACAAAGGCCAGAGAGGAAATGTCTACGGAATTCTAATAGCAACAGTCGGAGCCGCCGGGGTAAGTAGAACTACGCCTATCGATGCTATTGTTGGTCGGGCTGGTTACCGACTCCGGAATGACTCGCCCGACAATCGCATATCGGCTTGGGTAATGCCCCGACCTAAGCCGGGATCGGGCGCTTCATCAGCGCAACCCATATCGGCGCGCCGACCGCTATCGAAGGCGGCATACCATGCCCGAGCGAGACTTTTTTAGACTCGCCCGCGGCATAGGCTCCCGCGGTCGCCTCCCATCCCTCGCCGCCAAGCGCGTTGAGCGAGGATTCGAAGCTCTCGATGGTGTCGGCCCTGACAATTTTATATTCCCATTTCATGATCGTGACTCCCTCGCCGCCGGCCGAATTGCGCGATGCGCGAACGTCGTCCCGTGCGTGGCAACGGAGCGCGGCCGCCTCACGATCTAATGAACGCGCCCGTGGAAAGGTTCAGTCCGATTGCGGATAGGTCGCCCGCGGCGGTAGCAATGCACCATGGCGCGCTTCCGCCGCGGCGCTGGAAGTATTCCGCTGCGGCGGGTCAGTCGATCAATGGTTCGTGGCGACGGGCGTCTCGTCGACGAACACCACGCTGCAATGCCGGGCGCTGCCGCCGCATAATTGCAGCGCGCCGGCGCTGGCGGCTTCGGCCGTGCGCTGGCCGGTTCGCCAGCCGTAATAGCCATCGGGCGATACTGCAAAGGCCCGGTGCGGGGCACTGATCAAATAGGTCTCAAACGCATTGCGGCCGTCGGCCGACAGAACTTTCGGTGCCGTAAGCGGCGGCCGCGGCGGCGGCGCGAGCAGGGTCTGCCGCGGCACGATATTTTGCGCTTTCAGAAACGCATCGACGTAAGGAGTCCAGAGCGGGATGCCCGCCCTTGAAAACAACTGGTGGCCATCGCTGCCGAACGCCGGCGCGGCGATAAAATCGACCCGGCCGCCGCCGGCCTGGAAAGCCTGTTTGAAGCGCTGGGCCAAGGCCGGCGCAAAAAAGTGATCGTTTTCGGCATAGACCCAGAGCATCGGTATGCGCGAACGTGCGCCGAACGCCTGGAACGCCTCGATCAGCCGATCGGCACGGCAGACTTGGTCATCGCTCGAGGAACCGCGCCCGCCGGCAAAGCTGATTGCCGCAACCAGCCCCGGCGGCGGATCGGCGGTGAGCGCCACCGTCGCAAAGCCGCCGGCGGAATGGCCGACGCTGATGAAGCGCGCGGTGTCGATGTCGGATCGTGACGACAAGGCCGCGACGGCGGCCTTCAGATCGGCAACCGCCGCCGCCGACCCCGCCAGATAATTGGCGTTATCGCAGCCGCCGTAGCCTTCCGCCCAGCCGCCGCCCGAGCCGCCATAGCCGCGCCGCATCACCACCACCGCAGGCAAAACCGCGCCGGGCGAACTCGATCGCCTCCGGCAGCATCGACCACGGCGTCATATCCGGACGCTCGTCCGCCGATCGCGGCGAGCCGTGATTGATCAATGCCAGCGGATAACGGCCGGGTTCGTTCGGCCGTACCAGCAGCGCTTCAAGGCCACCGGCGCCGGCGGCCGGCATCGCAAGGTGGAGTTCTTCGCGCAGATACGGATCGGCCAGGGCGGAGACGACCGATCCGATCATCAAGACGATGCCAAACAGCGCAACGAAGCCGCATCTGTGCATGTGCCCTTGGGCCACGCCTTGGGCCACGCCTTGGGCCACGCCTTGCCTCACTGCCAATACGGCGGAAAGCCCGAACTCTTCTGTTCCGCAGCGAGCAGGCGCAGCATCGCCGGCCATTCGAGCACGCCATAAGGGCGCCGCGTGCCGGGCTGATAGAGATGCGCGGTGTGGGCCAATACATTTTCGCCCGGCATCGACAGTTCGGTCTTGGCCGCCATGGCGTCGACCTGTGAGCGGCACGACAATTCGAGCTGATACATCGTGTTGAAGGCCTGCTGGATGGTGGCGCCGCAGGTGAGCAGCCCGTGATTGCGCATGATCATGGCGTCATGCGGCCCGAGATCGCGCACCAGCCGTTCGCGCTCGTCGGTATCGATCGCCGGTCCTTCATAGTCGTGGTAGCCGATGTGGCCGGCGAAGCGGATCGAGGTCTGCGACATCGGCAGCAAGCCGCATTTCATCGCCGCCACGGCCATGCCGGCGCGGGTGTGGGTGTGCAGCACGCAGGCGACCTCCGGCCGCGCCTTGTGGATCGCGCCATGGATCACATAGCCGGAAACATTGATGCCGTAGTCGGTATCGGGCTTGGCGATAATGTTGCCCTCGACGTCGATCTTGATCAGGCTCGACGCCGTGATCTCCTTGTAGAGCAGGCCGTAGAGATTGATCAGGAGATGCTCGGTGCCGGGAATGCGTGCGGTGATGTGGTTATAGATCAGGTCGGTCATGCCGTAGGCGTCGACCAGCCGGTAGCAGGCGGCGAGATCGAGCCGCGTCTGCCACTCTTGCGCCGACACCTCGTTACGGATTGACTTGAAATCTGTCGCGTAATTCACGGCCGGTCCTCCCTGCCGTCAGCATAGCTTCTCTCCAGAGCCGGTAAGAAGGCCCCTCTCGGCCGTGGGAAACCGCGACACGCTAAGAAGTCACTTTAAAAGTGAAGCGAGAACATGCCGGATAAAATCGAGGAAAACATTGGCGCGATCTTGCGCAATCACGCCAAGGAGAAGCTCGCGCGCGGCGAACTGGTGGCCTCGATGACGGTGCGGCTGGTTGCCGGCATCGAAATCGCGCGCATCGCCAAGACCGCGGGTTTCGACAGTCTCTATGTCGATATGGAGCATTCGCGCCTTTCGCCCGAAACCACCGGCCAGATCTGCATGGCGGCGCTGGCGGCGGGCATTACGCCGCTGGTGCGGGTGCCCGGCGTTACCGAAGTATCGCGCGTCCTCGACAGCGGCGCACTCGGCGTGATCGCGCCGCATATCCGCTCGGCCGCCGAAGCACGGGACTACGTTGCGGCGGCGAAATTCCCGCCGCTTGGCGAGCGCTCGGCCGCGGGGCCGCTGCCTCACCTGCACTATCGCAGTTTCCCCGCCGCCGAGGCCGATGCCGCGCTCAACGCCGCGACGCTCCTCGTGGTGCAATTCGAAAGCGACGAAGCGATAGCGAAGGCCGACGAGATCGTTGCCGTCGACGGCGTCGACATGGTGCTGATCGGCACCAACGATCTGCTCGCCGATTGGGGCCTCGCCGGCCAATACGAACACCCGCGGGTGCGCGAGGCTTATGCGGCGACGATCGCCGCTTGCCGCCGCCACGGCAAACATGTCGGCGTCGGCGGCCTCGCCTCGCGCCCCGACCTCGCCGCCGCATACGTCCGTATGGGCGCGCGCTACGTCTCGGCCGGCACCGACCTCGGTTTCCTCCTCGCCGCCTGCACCGCCAAGGCCAAAGAGACGCAGGCGATGATGCCGGATTGAAGCCTGACGCGGCGGGCGAATTGCTATAAGACCACCGTCAAAGAAAAGCTGCGGGAGAACGCGTATGGGCGAACGGCTCGGGTCGGTTGATAAAATATTTGTCGCAAAAATTTTCGGCGCGTTGCTGGCGCTGGCGTCATTCGCCGCGCCGGCCGCGGCCGACGATTACCCGTCACGCTCGATCCGGCTGATCATCCCGTTCCCGCCCGGCGGCAGCAACGACGTGGTCGGCCGCATTGTCGCCAGCCAGCTCGGCCGCAAACTCGGCCAGCAGATTTTCGTCGACAATCGCGGCGGCGCCGGCGGGGTGGTCGGCACCGACGTCGCCGCCAAGTCGACACCGGACGGCTACACGCTCCTGGTCATCTCGGTCGCGCATGCGGTCGATCCCTGGCTCTACAAATTGACCTTCGATCCGGTGAAGGATTTCGTGCCGGTCGCCATCCTCGGCACCGGCACCAATGTGCTCACGGTCAACCCGAAAACGCCGATTCATTCGGTAAAGGAACTGCTCGATCTCGCCAAAGCAGAAGCCGGGCTTCCTGAACTATGGCTCCGCCGGCATCGGCAGCTTCCAGAATCTCAGCGGCGAACTGTTCAAGCTGATGGCCGGCGTCGATATCGTGCACGTGCCGTATAAGGGCGGCGGACCGGCGATGCTGGCCGTGATCGCCGGCGAGGAGCAGGTGATGTTCTCCTCGATCGTGCAGACGGTGCCCAATATCCAGTCCGGCAATCTGCGGGCGCTGGCGACCGGCGGCGCGCAACGGAGCCCGATCCTTCCCGACCTGCCGACCATCGCCGAGGCCGGCGTGCCGGGCTATGTGGCGGCCGACTGGTGGGGCATTCTCGCGCCCGCCGGCACGCCGCAGCCGATCGTCGACAAGCTGCACGCCGCGATCGAGGATGTTTTGAATTCGGCGGAGACCCAGAAATACATCGAGCGAACAGGGCGCCGACGCCGGTGCATATGAGCTCGGCCGAATTCGGCAAATATCATTCAGTCGGAAATCGCCAAGTGGGGACCGGTGGTGCAAAAAGCCGGGATGAAGGCCGAGTGAGTACGCACGCGTCCGCCTGGACAATTCACCTACAGCTCCGATCCGGTCCGCATCGTGTTCGGCGCCGGCGCAATCGCGATCGCTGCGCGGCGAGGCCACGTTCCACAAAATGTCGCGGCTGGTGGTGCTGTGTTCGAAATCGCGCGCCGATTTCGCCCGCCGCGTCACCGGCACGATCGCCGACCGCTGCGTCGGCTTCTGCGAAACCGCCGGCCAGAACATGCCGCGCGATGCGTTCGAGCGCATCGTCAGCGAACTCCAGCGGCTCAAGGCCGACGGCTTCATCGTGGTCGGCGGCGGCTCGCCGATCGGGCTTGCCAAGGCCGCCGCGGCGGCGACCAAAATCCCGTACATCGCCATCGTCACCACCTATTCCGGCTCGGAAATGGCGGCGCGCTGGTATATCGGCGTCGCCGACAATCGCGTCTCCGGCGAAGGCCCCGAGGCGTTGCCGGCGACCGCGATCTACGATCCGGAATTGACGCTCGATCTGCCTCTGCACATCTCGGCGGCGAGCGGCATGAACGCCATGGCGCACGCCGTCGAGAGCCTTTACGGCATCGACACCAATCCCGTGGTCAAACCATGGCCGAGGAAGCGGTCCGCCTGCTCGGCTCGGGTCTGCCGCGGATCATGCAAAACCCGCGCGATCTTCGAGCGCGGAGCGACGTCCATGTACGGCGCCTGGCTGGCGGCGAATTTCCGCGCCGAGGTCGGGCTCGAGCACGCCATCGCGCAGCGGGTGCGGCAGTGGTTCAATCTCGACCACGCCCAGATCCACGCCATCGCGACCCCCTACGCGATCGGCTTCAACGCCGAGGCCGCGCCGGACGCCATGGCGCGCATCAAGCGCGCGCTCGGCGTCACCGACGCGGCCCGCGGGCTCTACGACCTCAATGTCCGGCTCGGCCTGCCGACCGGACTCAAGGCGCTCGGCATGCGTGAGGAGGATATCGGCAAGGCGATCGAGGTGGTATCCGCCGCCAAGATCAGGCACCCGAAGCCGCTTGACGAAGGACGAACTCACCGACGTTATCAATCAGGCCTATACCGGCGCGCCGCCGCGCTTCTAGAATGCGCGAGCCAATCAGGCGGACGGCGAGACCTTGATGACAGCGCCCACGGCCGGCTCGGGAATGAAATGGGTCGGCCGCTCCATCCGGCGGCTTGAGGATCCGGCGCTGGTGATCGGCCGCGGCCGCTTCACCGCCGACCTGCCCGCTGCCCATTACGTGCGGTTCGTTCGCAGTCCCGTCGCCTCCGGCCGCATCGTCCGCATCACCGCGCCGGGCGGAGCGAAGATTATCAGCGCACGCCGATCTCAACGGCGTGCGGCCGATCCGGCCGATGCTGCAGAAGTTCAACTATCAGCCGATCGAGCAGCCGATTTTGGCGAAAGACGTGGTGCGCTTCGTCGGCGAGCCGGTGGCGGCGGTCGTCGCCGCGACGGCGGCCGCGGCGGAGGACATGGCCGACGCGGTCGAACTCGAAATCGGCGAATTGCCTGCGGTGATCGATGCCCGCGAGGCGCTTACTCCGGATGCGCCGCGGGTGCATGCCGACATCGCGAATAATTCCAATGTGGTCGTCGAAGGCCGGATGGAAACGCCCGGCTATGCCGACGCGCTGGCGCGGTCGGCGCGGCGCATTCGCGTCGAGGCGCGATCGTACCGGCAGAATGCGACGCCGCTCGAAGCGCGTGCCGCGCATGCCGCGTTCGATCCGGCGACCGGCCGCGTGACGCTGACCTGCACCACGCAGATGCCGCATCTGACCCGCACCGCCATCGCCGACGTGCTCGGCTTCGACGAAGCCGATCTCCGGGTGGTCGCGCCCGATGTCGGCGGCGGCTTCGGCCAGAAAATGTCGCTGCCGACGGAATATGTCGTGCTTGGTCTGGCTGGCGCGGCAGCTGCGATCGAGCGTCGCCTGGAGCGAAGACCGCCGCGAAAATCTGATCGCCGCGTTCCACAGCCGCGACCAATATATCGCGCTCGAAGGCGCCTTCGACGCCGACGGCAAGCTGCTGGCGCTGACCGGCGACGTCATCGCCAATATCGGCGCCTATTCCTGCTTTCCGACCACCTGCGGCGTCGAGCCGCTGATGGCCATGGCCGAAATGCCCGGCCCCTATGACGTGCGCGCCTATTCGTGCCGCGCGCGCGGCGTCGCCACCCACACCTGCACCATGGCGCCCTATCGCGGCGTGTCGCGTCCGGTCATCACCTTCGCCATCGAGCGATTGATGGACAAGGCCGCGGCGGCGTTTGCGCTTGAGCCCGGTTGAAATCCGCAGGCGCAATCTGATCGCCAGCTTTCCTTACACATCGGCGACCGGCCTGGTGTTCGACGAGGGCAGCTATCTCGAGACGCTGGAGAAGGCAGCGGCCGCTGTCGACCTGCCGGCCTTTCGTCAGCGCCAGCAGGAAGCCCGCGCAAAGGGCTGCTATCTCGGCATCGGCTTTGCGACGTTTTCCGAGCGCACCGGCTACGGCAGTCCGGCGTTTGCGGCCCGCGGCATGGAGATCACGCCGGGCTGGGAGACATGTCGACGTGGTCATGGACCCGTCCGGCCGGGTCGAGGCACGGATCGGCGCCAGTCCGCACGGTCAAGGGCTCGACACCACGCTGGCGCAACTGATCGCCGACGAGGTCGGCGTCGCGCCGCATCAGGTACGGATCATTCACGGCGACACCGACCGCACACCCTATGGCTGGGGCACATTCGCCAGCCGTTCGCTGGTGATCTCGGGCGGCGCCACCATGCTGGCGGCGCGAAAAATCCGCGCACAAGCTTCTCAGCGATCGCCAGCCAGGTGCTGGAAGCAGCCGCCGACGATATCGTGCTGGAAGACGGCAACGCCAAAGTCACCGGCACCGACCGCATGGTGACGATCGCTGCGCTGGCGCGCGCCGCCTATCATCAGACTCATCGCTTCAGGCGACATCACGCCGGGCTTGAGCGAGAGCGCGCATTACGATCCGCCCGGCACCTTTTCCAATGCCTGCCACGTCGCCATCGTCGAGGTCGACATCGAGACCGGCGGCGTCGAAGTGGAAAAATTCCTGGGAGTGGAAGACGCCGGCCGCATCATCAATCCGATGATCGCCGACGGCCAGGTCCATGGCGGCATTGCGCAGGGCATCGGCAATGCGCTGTTCGAGGAAGTGATCTACGACGCGACCGGCAATATCCAGACCGCGACGCTGGCCGATTATCTGCCGCCGACCAGCAGCGAGATTCCGCCGATCGAATTGCATCACATCGAAACGCCCGCCGCCTCCTCGGTCACCGGCGCCAAAGGCTTGGGCGAAGGCGGCGCCATCGGCGCGCCGGCCGCGGTGATCAACGCCGTCAACGACGCGCTGGCGCCGTTCGATGTTTCGATCGACGAGATGCCGGCGACGCCGCAGCGGATCAGGGCCGCGCTGCGCGCCCGCGGAGCCTGACCGCCGTCACACCGGCCGTTCGCGGGCGGAGACGATGGCGAGGAACAGGTAGGCGACCAGGAGCGTCATCTCGACCAGCACGATCAACAGGCTGCCGCCATAGACCTGCGGAAAGAAGACTTCGACGGCCGCCATCGAAACCACCGAGGTGAGCCACACCACCGCGCCCCAGGCAGCAGCGAGCCAGAGCCCGACCGCGGCGACCAGATCGAGCACGGCGAAAAACACCGTGGCGGTTTGCCAGGCGATCGTATGGGCCTCGAAGCCGTCGTCGGCCGGCGCGCCGATGCCGCAGACCTGGGCCCAATGATAGAGACCCTTGACCAGCGAAATGCCGGCCATGACGCGCAGAAACAGAATGAGATACTCCGTCCAAGTGCCTCGCTTTGCGGCCTTATCCGCCATCACCGGGTCGAGCATGTCGCTAGGTCGGGTCGGCCGGTGCTGTACTTGGTCGATCATCGCGTTTCCGTGGAGAAAAGGACGGGCGGCGTGCGGCCGAAACCGGTGAGGAGCGATAGAGGCGCCTCCGGGAGCCGTCAACGCCGGTAAGGCAGTCATTACGGCAATGCAAAGCCTGTCGATGCCCTCAAGTAGCGGCCAAGCCGCAGACAGGCTAAAAGAGTGGCAGAGAACGGAGTGGTGTCATGGCGATCAAATTCGGCCGCCCGCTTGAACGCAGCCGCCTCGCCCCGGTTGAAGCCGCGGCGCCGCCGCCGCGTCTCGACCTTTCGATCCGGCCGCGGCGCAATCGCCGCGCCGAGTGGTCGCGGCGCCTGGTGCAGGAGAACGTGCTGACCACCAACGACTTGATCTGGCCGCTGTTTCTGGTCGATGGGATCAAGGTCCGCGCCCGCGTCGATTCGATGCCGGGCGTCGAGCGGCTTTCCGTCGACGAGGCGGTGCGGGCCGCCGAGCTTGCCGCCAAGCTGACGATCCCCTGCATCGCGTTGTTTCCCTACACCGAGCCCGGCCGGCGCGACGAGGCCGGTACGGAGGCGCTCAATCCGGAAAATCTGGTTTGCCGCGCCATCCGGGCGATCAAAAAAGAGGTCCCCGAGGTCGGCATTCTCTGCGACGTGGCGCTCGATCCCTATACCAGCCACGGTCACGACGGGCTGCTGCGCGACGGCATCATTCTCAACGACGAGACGGTCGAAGTTTTGGTCCGGCAGGCGCTGGTCGAAGCCGAGGCCGGCTGCGACATCATCGCGCCGTCCGACATGATGGACGGGCGGGTCGGCGCCATTCGCGCCGGGCTCGACGCGTCGAATTTCGGCGACGTCCAGATCATGGCCTATACGGCGAAATACGCCTCGGCTTTTTACGGCCCGTTCCGCGAGGCGGTGGGGTCCAGCACCACGCTGATCGGCGACAAGCGCACCTATCAGATGGACCCGGCCAACACCGACGAGGCGCTGCGCGAAGTCGAGCTCGACATCGCCGAGGGTGCCGACATGCTCATGGTGAAACCCGGCCTGCCTTATCTGGACATTCTGGCGCGCGTTAAGGAAACTTTCGGAATGCCGACCTTCGCCTACCAAGTGTCCGGCGAATATGCGATGATCATGGCTGCAGCTGGAAACGGCTGGCTCGACGGCGACAAGGCCATGACCGAGAGCCTGATCGCCTTCAAGCGTGCCGGGGCCGACGGGGTGCTGACTTATTTCGCGCCGCGGATTGCGGAAAAACTGAAGAAGGGCGGCATTTAGCGTGATCCCGAAAAGCGGGTACCGGTTTCGGATAAGATCACGCAATCTTAAATGACCGCTCCCGCCCGGGTTATTGGTTCGAGGCGGATGTGATGCGTGAGTATGACGACGATATCCGGCCCTTTGTGCCGGTCGTGCAGCGGCTGATCATCCTTGTAGCGGTGATCGTTGCCGTGCCGGTGGTGTTATGGACCATCACTGCATTCATCCGGACCTATATCGGTCCGCCCCATGCGCCGAACTACCAACACATAGCGATACTGCAGCCGGCCGATCGCACGGCTGAACTCGGCACCCGTGGGGCCGCCGCAAGATATCGCGCCGGCCGCCGCCGCGACGCCCGCCCAGCCGACCAGCGCGCCTGTCGACCAGACCGCAACGCTAAGCCAGACGCCAAACCAAGCGCCGAGCCAAATGGGGCCGCCGCCGGTCACGATGGCTTCCGCGCCGGTGTCGGCAGCGCCCGTATCGCCAGCGCCTATGGCGGCTTGGCCCGGTTCGGTAATGGTCCCGCAGCGGGCGCAAACTGCGCCGGACAGTCCCGCTTTCGCGGCGCCGGATCAGACCGCGGCCGGCAACGACGATGCCGCACTGCCGGCGGGGAAGCCGATGACCGGCCATGTTCCGCTGCCGCGCCGGCGGCCCAATGTCGTCGCCATGGTCCAGACCAGCGCAGTGCAGCCGATGATGGCCGCCAATAACGCTGCACCCATCGGCGTTCCGCTGCCCAGAGCCCGCCCGGCGGCCGCGCCCGAGGCTGCCCCCGACACGGCCAACGAGGCGCCTTCGTTCAATATGGAGCAGGCGCACTAGCCGTGATGCGTCTGTAATTCTCCGCCCGATCGGCGCCGGCTTACCAAAGATATTTGATCGTGCCGGTGCCGGTGTAAGTCTGCGATGTTTTGGCAAATTCGCCGTCGAAGCTCGCCATCACCGACCAATTGGGCGCGATCCGCAACTCGGCGCCGGCCGAAGTCAGCGCCGAATTTGCCGGGATCGCCGCGCCATTGACCACGAAATTCGCCCCGGGGAGCGCCTGGAACGTCGCCGACAATGACGGGTTCGATACCCAATCATGCGCCCAGGCGAGTTTGGCGCGCAGGATCAGCGGCATGCCGCCGACCACTTGCAGATTGTCGAAGCGTCCGCCGAGTTCGCTGCGGGTGTCGGTGGCACTCATCGCCGCATAGGACAGCCCGAGCCCGCCGCCGTTCAAATCGGTTTCGCTGTAGTTCGGCGTGTGGAACAGTTGCGACTGTAAGGCGGCATAAGGCGTTACCCCGATCGCGGCCACGCCATAGCGATAGCCGCCTTCGAGCCGGCCGCCGTAGCTCTGGCCGTCGAACTTCGCCTTGAGCTGATCGCCGAGCGGCGCCGTGCGGTCGGTGGTGAACCAATGATTGGCGATGCCGGCCGAAGCGGACAGATAGGCCGGGCCGGAGCGCGTCGTGCCGTAGACACCGAACTGAAACGAGTCGCTGCGGCCGGTGCCGAGATTTTGCGCCGTCGCCCAATTGCTGCCGGAGCCGGCGAGCGCGAAGCCCACGATGGTGCCGGGCGTAACGTGATAATCGAGACCGCCGGCAAAGCCGAAGGCCTGCGCCGTGACCGTATTGGTGCCGGCCGCCGCGTTGCCGTCGGTCTTGTTGGTGCCGCCGAAGCTCGAGCCCCATGCCGTCCAGCGCTGCGCGAAGTCGGGCGGCGCCGGCGGCTTCTTGGCAAGCACGGATGCATAAGCGAGCGCGATATCGGGCGGGAAGCTTGCTTCCTGTTCCGGTGCGAATGCCGCCGCGGTGCCGCCGCCCCCTGCCCCGCCGCGACCGTCGACTGAAGGGTCGACCATAACGCCGAGGAAGCCCGACATCATCGCGAACGAAGCCTGCTGGGTCGCCGTTGAAGACTCGCCGGAAAGCTGCGCCAGGGCGGTGTTCAAATTGCCGCCGCTCAAGGCGAAGATGCTGGCGAAATTCGGCGTCAGCGTGCCGCCGGAATTGAAGAAATTGTTGAGCGAGCCGGCGACGTTTTGTTGATTGCCGCTGAGCCCCGCGCCGGCGCCGAGCGTCGCCGCGTTCAGATTCAAAAACACATCATTGGCCGAGTAGCTCAGACTGGCGCTGAAGTTCGGTAAATTGACGGTGGCCAGCGGTCCGAAGGTCGTGCCGCCGAGCCCCGCCGATTGCAGGATCGTATATTGCTGTTTCGCGACGTAAGAGCCCGGCTGGAATGCCGCCAGGACATTGGCGCCGCCAAGCGCCGCGGTGCCGGTGACATTGGCGAAGGTCGAGGTCGTCGGGTTGAGTTGAACGATGTAATTGGCACCCGTCTGAAAAGCGAGATTGCCTGAAACCGTCATCGAGGTTCCAGGCGAACCCGGCGTGCCCGGTGCGAAATTGCCGCCGGACATGATCGTCATCGTGGTCGGCGGATCGATCGTTCCGTGCCCGGTCAAGGTGCCGCCGGAATTGACGGTGACGCCCGATGAATTGGCGATCGAGCCGTCGACTTCCAGCGTGCCGGCATTGACGGCGGTCGTTCCGGTGTAAGTGCTGGTGCCGGTCAGGATACTGGTACCGGGGCCGTTCTGCACCAGGCTGCCGCTTCCCGATCCATCGACGATCGAGCCGCCGAACGACCATGACGCCGAAGCAAGCGGCGCCAAGGTGAGAACGTGGCCGTTAAGTTGAACGGTGTCGGTATTCGACGGCGTGTCGGAAAGACCCGCCAGCTGGTTGTTTGCCGACAGAGCAAGCGACGCCGTAGCGCCGCCACCGACACGGCCAAGCACAACGCCGGAACTGCTGGCGATGGCATTCGACCGCGCCCAAGGTGAGCGTGCCGGCTTCGATATAGGTAAAACCTGTATAGCTCTGAACATTCGCGATGGTGACATTGCCGCCGTTTCCGCCGGTGCTGTCATCCTTGATCAAGTTGCCGGACAAAGTGGCACCGGTGCACGAGACCAGCGTGCAGGCCATATCGTTCGGATCATTGGGTCCGCCGGCCATCTGGCCGTCGCTCATAACACCCGAAAACGTTCCGGTCGTGGTCTGATCGAACAGCAAATTGCCGCCGGCATTGCTGATATTTCCGCCGGCCGGCAAGTTCGCGGTGGTGACGTCTAATGTGGCCCCGATCTGGATATTGGTGAGGCCGCTATAGGTATTCGTCCCGGTCAACTGAACGGTGCCCGCCAGCAGATTGAAATCCGCCGCTGCCCTGAATCGGATCGTTGAATTTGGAGCCGCCGTTGCCGGAATATTGCAGCTCCGCCCCGGAAGCGACATTGATCACCGTGGTCGCGCTGGTGCCAAACACACCGTTGCCGATCCGCAGCGCGCCGGCGTTGACGGCAACGGTGCCGGTGCTGCCGAAGCTCACGCCGCCGCTGCCAGACAGGTCGAGCAGACCGGTACCCGCTTTTATCAGCGAACCGCTCCCCGAACCTGCAATCGTGCTGGACAGTATCGAATTCAAATTCTCAGCATTGCCGATCGTCAGCGTGGCGCCGGTGGCGATATTGACCGTGCTATTGGCGCCGACGCTGTTAAGCGCGCTAACGACGTTATTGGCGTTGATATTGAGGGTCGCCGGCGCCGGCGAGGATTTGGTGTCTGCAAGCGTAATGCCTGAGGCGCTGCTTGCGAACACGTTGACGGCATTCAGCCCGACGGCGCCGGAGTTGATCACAATGGCGCCGGTCTCGGTCGACGCGGTGGTGATATTGACCAGGCTCAAACCGTCTTTGGCGGTTACCTGACTGAGATCCGTCGCGTGCAATCCGCCCGCAAAGGTCAGTCCGCCGGTACCGGTGATGGCAGCCGATATCGTGTTGGTATTGGGCGTGGCGCCCTGGCTGCCCTGACCTGCCAGCCAAATAATACCCTCGCTACCGCCGAAGGCGAGCGTACCGCCGGTGATGCTGGCGCCGCCGTTGAGGATCAATCCCGCCGGACCGGTGCCATTGCCGAGCGTCAACGTGTTGCCGTTAAGCGCAATGCCGACACCATTCTGCACGCTCAGCGCATAGGCCTGCAGGCTGCCGGTGACTGTGCCGCCGGTGATGCTGGTGCTCTGCTGGACGGTGTTTGCACCGGTCGCCGTCAAGATATTGGTGCTGTTGCCGGCGGTGGCGACGAAGCCGTTCGCGCCATAGGTCGCAAAGCTGTATGGATTCGCCGGGGTTTGAGCGGCAAGGGTGCCATTGCCCGGTGTCGCGTTGTAAACGACGATCCACGGCGCGACGATGCCGTCGGTAACCTTGTTGGTCGCACCGGCGCCGCTCGAAGTATCGAACACGTCTTCGCTGCCGGCGGTGCCGACGGCATTGGCGCCCAGATTGCCGCTCGATGTCGTCGGCTGCAAAACCAATGTGCCGCCCGGATCGCGGATGATGCCATTGGTGAAGGTCACCGAGGTCCCATCGCCGCCGCCCGTGGCCGACCCCGCATTGACATTCAAGGTCGCCGTGCCGCCGATTTCGAAACTGCCGAACGAGACGGCGCCGGCTTGGTTGGTCGCGCTCGTATTCGAGTTCTCGACGACTAATGTGCGTTGCACGTCCAGCAGGTTGCCGGCGAACGATGTCGTGTAGCCGTTGGTGTCGAAGGTGCTGCCACTGCCCATAAACAGGCTGCGCGCCGAACTGAAACCGGCCCCGGCTTGAAAAGTGCCGCCGTTGAGCTCGATCTGGCCGAGTTCGCTCGCCGGCAGCGTGGTGTTGCCCAGGGCGGCATCGCTGGAAACGCTCAACGTGCCGCCGGTGACGATCCAATTTCCAAAGAACAGCGGATTGCCGCCGCTCGACGGCGCCAGAACGACGGTGCTGGTGGTGCTGGCGCCGTCGATCGTGAGATCGGATATGCCGTTGGCATTTCCCAAACCGACGCCCGCGGTTCCAAGCGAGACGATCTGGCCGGTCAGCGTCAGGGTGGTTGCTGCGGCGGGCGCGAGGTTCGCAACCTCGCCGTCGACCGCGATCGGACGATTGGTCGAGAATGACGTGGTAGTCACTAGGGTGGCGTTGCCCTCGGTCAGGCTATCGAAAATGATGCCGTTCGCCTGCTGCACGCTGGAAAGCAAAGCATTCGGATTGATCGTATAGCCGGACGGCGCGGCGGCGCCGAGCGCGGCGTCGCCGTTGACGATCAGCGTTCCGGCGATGAAGGTGGTGCCGCCGGTATAGGTGTTGGTGCCGGTCAGCGTCACGGTGTGGCTGCTGTCGGCGCCGAGTTGCAAGACCAGGCCGGATTGCGGCGTACCGACGATGATCGGTTCGCTGGCGGTGCCGAGATTAAAACTCGTAATGCCGGTAAAGGTGCCGTTGCCGTCCAGTGTACCGCCCGCCAGCGTCGCATTGCTGATCGTACCGACGATATTGGTACCCTGAATCAGGTTTTGGCTGAGGATGAAGCCGGGCAATTGAGCCACCGTCACCGTACCGACATTCGGCTCGGTAGTGGTGTTGGCGCCGTTGAGGTTCCATTGCGTCGCGATTTGGATATCGCCGGGCGACAGATAAGGAAGCCCCAGCCCGCCCTTGGCGTTTCGGTAGGCGTCGGCCCAGATGAAGTCGCCATAAAGGCCGGTGATCTTATCGAGACCGGGTATCGCCGAGCCGGTCACGCCCGCGATGTTGGAGCCGTTCGTGAACAATTTCGAGTTTTTGTTTTTCAGGATGCTGTATTCGAGGCCCGATAAGGATCGCTGGTCAGTCCGGTCAGCGACGCCGGGATCGGCGATCCCGTCGCCGTATTGACCACCACCGGCATGCCGTCGTTCAGCGGCAGTAAAAAGTCGGAAGCTTGCATCTGCGCCCAGAATTGGGCGGTCGTCAGATTGGAGAAATTGGCGATCACATTGACATAGACGGTCGGGTCGGACGAGCCGTAGGCGGAATTTTGCAGCGCCGTGAAGGTATGATGGCCGTCCGTCAGATAAAGCATGCCGCCGGGCCCGATGACGACCGGCTCGATATCCCCACTGGTCAACTGGTTCGATTGCAGCTGAGAAGGCAGCAGCAGGTTGAAACCGTCGGCCTTTTTGTCGACCTCGGAGAAGCCTTCGTTGAGCTGCGTCGGGTGAAGCTGATCGACCGGCACCGTAAAGAGCGAAAACGGCCCCGGCTTGGATCGAGCTCGCGTTTGCCGCGCTGTAGGTCTGAAACACACTCGCCGGCAATTGGCCGGCCTCGGCCCGATCGGCGGTGAGGACAGCGAGTCCCGCGGCTGCGGCGATACCCGCGACGGACGCCAAGGATGTCGAACTGCGAAGCCAAGCACGAAAAAAATAACCAGCGCGATGTTCTCGCGCGCGCCGCGACACCATAGAGACGCCCCCACACAATTCTTTTAAGCCCCGCGTCATGGCTAGATTTGGTGGGTGACGGTTGGATGACACTGTCGCGAAATGCCGTGCCGCCGGCACGGCGGCGCGATCATTGCGCGCGACGGCGTGGCTTTATTGCAACGCCGCGCCGCCTGCGCATGCGCACCGGGTGATAGCCATCGGCGGTCAGCGCGCGAAAAATTTGCTCGGCATGAGCGCCGTCGCGCGTCTCCATCGTGATGTCGAGCTTGGCGCCTTTGGCGGGCACGTCGAGGAACAGCCGGTGATGATCGACGCCGAGGATATTGGCGCCGAGTTCTCCGAGCCGGCTGGCGATCTGGCCCAGAACGCCGGGCCGGTCTGGAATGGTCAGCCGGAACGACACGATGCGATCCTCGCGCTCCAATTCGCGCACCATGATGGAGGCGAGGATGCGCGGATCGATATTGCCGCCGCACAGGATCAGGCCGACCTTGCGGCCGGCAAAGCGCTCTGGCGCGGCCAGCATCGCCGGCAAGACCGGCGGCGCCCGCCCCTTCCGCCATGGTCTTCTGCAAGGTGAGGAAGCAGTTCACCGCGCGCTCGATGGAAATTTCCTCGACAAGAACGATGTCGGCGACCAGTTCGCGCACGATCGGCAGCGTCAGCGTGCCGGCTTTGGCACCGCGATGCCTTCGGCGAGCGTGGCGCCGCCGCATGGCCGATTGCCGCGATGGATCGCATTCCACATCGACGGAAACAGCGCGGATTCGACCCCGACAATCTCGATCGCCGGTTTCATCGCCACGCGCCGCGATGGCATTGCCGGCAATAAGACCGCCGCCGCCGATCGGAATGACCAGAATGTCGAGATCGGGCACGTCTTCGAGCATTTCGAGCGCAATGGTGCCTTGGCCGGCGATGACTTCGGCGTCGTCGTAGGGGTGCACCCAGACCAGATCGCGTTCGGCAGCAATGGCTTCGGCGCGCATTTGTGCCTCCATCACCGTCTCGCCGCTCAGCACCACGGTGGCGCCGAGCGCCTCGGTCGCTTTCACTTTCACGAACGGCGTCGTAACCGGCATGACGATGGTGGCGTGAATCGAAAGCCGCCGTGCGTGGTAAGCGACGGCCTGGGCGTGGTTGCCGGCCGACATCGCGATCACGCCGCGGCGGCGCTCGTCGGCGGACAGCACCGCCAGTTTCACACAGGCGCCACGTTCCTTGAACGAATTGGTGACCTGTAAATTCTCATATTTCACATAAACGTCGGCGCCGGTCAGCGCCGACAGCGGCGGCGCCGGCAGCATCGGCGTGCGCAAGCACATGCCCGGCGATCGTGCGCCGGGCTGCTTTCGATGTCGGCGAGCGTGATTGTCACCGGAACTCCACATCGTTTTTGTTTGTCATGTTTTATCCGACACCGATGTTCGTTGTTCGTAATCCAGGATGACAGTATAATGATAAACCAAAGCCGATCATGACAGACTCCGGACCCCACCAGGCTGGCCCAGACGCGGCAACAGGTCGTATAGGCCTCAATGTCGACGTCAAGCCGCACGCCTATGATCCGGCGGCTGACACCGGAACTGTTCGAAGGCGTGTTGCCGCGCCGGGTCATCGCCTTCGTCATCGACCTCCTCATTATCGCCCTGCCGCTGGTCGCGGCCTCGATGTTCATCTTCGTCCTGGGCCTTCTCACCTTCGGCCTGGGCTGGGCGCTGTTCTGGCTGTTGTCGCCGGCCTCGGTGGTGTGGGCGTTGGTTTATTACGGGCTGACGCTCGGCGGCCCCGCCTCGGCCACAATCGGGATGCGGGCGATGGAGATCGAGATGCGCACTTGGTATGGCGCCCCGGCCTATTTCGTGCTCGGCGCCGTTCATGCCGTGGTTTACTGGATCAGCGTCAGCCTGCTCACGCCCTTCATCCTCGCGGTCGGCTTCTTCAATGCCCGGCGGCGCCTGCTCCACGACATGCTGGTCGGCACCGTCCTTATCAATAATGCCGGGCGGGCGGCCGGGTTACGTGCACGCGCTGTCCGCTGAGGCGCAAATCGCCTTTGACGCGGGCCTGCCGTCGCGCAATGCTAGAGTTCGGACGCCGGATTCGGTTCCCGGCGATCACGCAACGCAACAGCGCCTTTGACCCAGCACCCGCGCGATACGCCGCAATTCTACCTGACCGCCCCCTCGCCCTGCCCGTATCTGGCAGGCAAGGAGGAGCGGAAGGTCTTTACCCACCTCGTCGGCGAACGGGCGGCGGAACTCAACAATATCCTCACCCAGGGCGGCTTCCGGCGCAGCCAGTCCATTGCCTACCGGCCGGCTTGCGAAGGCTGCCGCGCCTGCGTTTCCGTGCGGGTCGTCGCCAAGGACTTCCGGCCGATCGCAGAGCATGCGCCGGATCGCGCGGCGCAATGCCGATATTGCGAGCGAGATGCGGATCGCGGTTCCGACTTCCGAGCAATATTCGATCTTCCGCGCCTATCTCGATTCCCGGCACCGCGACGGCGGCATGGCCGACATGACCGTGCTCGACTACGCCATGATGGTCGAGGACAGCCATATCGAAACCCGCATCATCGAATACCGGCGCCGCAAGCCCGGCCCCTTCTCTCCGACCTTTGCCGGTGCGGGCGCGAAGCGCGGCGAAGGCGATCTCATCGCCGTCGCGCTCACCGATGTGCTCGGCGACGGACTTTCGATGGTCTATTCGTTTTTCGAGCCCGATGAAGCCGCGCGTTCGCTCGGCACCTTCATGGTGCTCGACCACATTGCGCGCGCGCAACGCATGGGGCTCGCTTACGTCTATCTCGGCTATTGGGTGCGCGGCTCGCGCAAGATGGACTACAAGAGCCGCTTTTTGCCGCAAGAGCGGCTGATGCCCGACGGCTGGGCCCGTGTAGAATAGACTGAATTAGTCTCCGCCCGGTGAGGCGGCGAACCGGAGGATCGCTCATGCGTAAGTTCCGTATTGGAATTGCCGCCGGCATTTTTGTCGCACTCGCGGCAGTGGCCGCGCTGGCGCAAACCGCGCCGGCGACGGTCGCCGACACCGCCAAAGGCAAAGCGCTGGTCGACGGCAAGGGGATGACGCTTTACGTCTTCGACCGCGATACCGCCGGCACATCGAATTGCAGCGGCCAATGCGTCGCCAATTGGCCGCCGCTGGCGCCAGCCGCCGATGCCAAGCCGTCGGCGCAATGGACCATCATCGCCCGCCCCGAAGGCGGCAAGCAATGGGCCTATAAAGGTGCGCCGCTTTACACATTCAAGAAAGACGCAAAGCCCGGCGACACGAGCGGCGACGGCGTCAACAACGTCTGGCACATCGCCGCGCCGTAGACGGCTCCAACCGCTTTTTCAATCGGACTTGACGTTGTTCTCCTTCACCACCGGACCCCACAGCGCCATCTGCGCCTTGAGGAAGTCGGCGTCCGCCTGCGGACCGCCGAGCATCAGATTGATCTGAAGGCTTTCGGTGAGAAGTTTGCTCACCCCCGGATCGCGCAGGCTGTCGCGCAGCGCATTGCCGAAGCGTTCGATGATCGGTGCCGGCGTCCCGGCCGGCGCGAACACGCCCCACCAGGCGTAGGATTCGAAACCGGCGAAGCCGCTGTCGATCGCGGTCGGCACCTCGGGCAGATTGGCCATCCGGGTTTTTCCGGTCTGCAACAGCGGCACGATGCTCTTGGCCGTCACCTGCGGCATCACCAGCGCGGCGCTGCCGATGATCATGATCGACATGGCCGGCGATGGCGTCATTCATCGCCGGGCCGCCGCCGCGATAGGGCACGTGGACGAGTTTGCAGCCGGCGCGCTGTGACAGCAGCATCATCGTGAGATGACCGACGCTGCCGCTGCCGATGGTGGCGTAAGTGATGGTATCGGGCTTCGCCTTGGCGGCCGCGACCACGTCGGCGAACGATTTGAACGGCTTCGACGGATGGGTCGCGATCACGTTCGGCGCGATCGCCGATCAGCATGACCGGCGCGAAATCCTTCACGGTGTCGAAATCCAGATCCATCAGGAACGGATTGACCGCATGCGAGTCGAACACGAACAGCCAGGTGTTGCCGTCGGGCGGCGACTTCGCCACCAGACTGGTGCCGAGACTGCCGGAAGAGCCCGGCCGGTTTTCGATGACGATATTGGCGTTGAGCTTCTGCTGCAGGCCGGGCTGCGCCATGCGCGCGATCGGATCGACACTGCCGCCCGGCGGAAACGGCACGATGATCTTGATGATGCCGGAGGGCCATGTGTCGGCACGGGCTTTTGCCACCAGCGGCGCGGCCAGCGCGCCGAGGACGAGCGAACGTCGGGTCGGTTTCATTGGCGTTTTCCCCTGCGAGTTTTTCTTTTTAATCAACCCGCCGGCGGCGCCACCGGTGCGGTCTGTCCGGACCGTTTGAGCGCGTCGGCGACAAAACCATTGGCCTTCATCTCTTCGACAAAGGCCCGCAGATAGGCAAGCCCGGCGTCGCCCCGCCCCTTCGGCGTGCCGATCGCCTGCCTGATCTCCTCGTAATTGCCCGGCATCACACGGTAGTCGGCGTGATCTTTGGCATAGGCATCGAGCGGCTCGCGCACGCCGGCCGCCGCATCGAGCTTGTCGTCGACAAAGGGCTGGATGCCGCCGCCGGCTCCGCCCTGCGGGGCGCGCACCAGTGTCGCGTGCTTGAGCGTGCGGGTGAGATAGAGGTCGTAGACCGAGCCGAGACCGACCCCGATCCTGATGCCGGGCGCATCGACGTCGGCGACGTCTTTGAGCGGCGAATCCTTGCGCACCAGATAGGTGCCTTGGATCAGCACATAAGGCGCCGTGAAATCGACCTCGGCGGCGCGCACCGGCTCGATGGCGATGAAGCCGATATCCCAGGCATTCTGTTTGGCGCCCTCGAACACTTTGCCGGCCGCGGTGTAGATAACGTAATCGATCGGCACGCCGAGCCTTTTGGCGAGCGCCGCCGCCAATTCGGGTGTGACACCGTTGGGTTCGCCATTCGGCCCCTTTTGCGCGAGCACGCCGTTGCCGAAATTGATCGCAGCGCGGAGTTTGCCGGTCGGCGCCAGGTCCTTGAGAACCGCGAGCGAAGGCGCATTTTGCGCGACGGCGCCAATCGAGCCGGCAATAAGAATGATGAAGGCAGTGAAAAGCCTGGACACGGTCGTCCTCCCTGAGCGCGACTTACCGCGCGCTTCGTTTCGAGTATTGATGCCGGCGCGGCGCCGTCAAGCGGTAGGAATACGCTATTGTCCCGCCCCCCGCCATCGCGTAGACGAGCCACAATAAAAAGAGCCAACGAGGAGCGAGCTATGAAAATCGACGGCGCCTGCAGCTGCGGCGCGATCAAGATCGAAGGCGAGGCCGATCCGGAAAAAACCCAGATCTGCCATTGCACCGACTGTCAGACCGGCACTGCATCGGCATTCCGCGTTTCTGTTCCGGTCGCCGGCGATACCTTCAAGATGACCGGCCAGCCGACGTTCTATCTTAAGACCACGGCCGAAAGCGGCACGCCGCGGATGCAGGCCTTCTGTTCGATCTGCGGTTCACCGATCTATTCGACGACGGCCGGTGACGGCGTACAGAATTCGTACACCGTGCGCGTCGGCCTTCTGCGGCAGCGCGACCAATTTGTTCCACGCAAGCAGAACTGGTTCCGCTCGGCACGCTCCTGGGTCACGGCTATCGACGCCATTCCGAAGAACGAGAAGCAGGCGCCGGGACGATAAGGGTCTACGCCGGCAAATCCGCCAGCGTCGCCAAGGCGTAAAATTCGACCGGTTCGTTCCGCCCTTTGACCGGCGCCTGATGCAATTTGTGCCCGTTGAGCGGCAAGCCGGCCGCCACGGCGGCTTGCCGCGAGATAATAACGGCGCAGCTGTAATCCTTGGTGAGGCTTTCGAGCCGCGCGCAGGTATTCACCGTATCGCCGATCGCGGTGATGATCTGGGAGCGCGGCGGCCCCATGGCGCCGACAATGGCGTCGCTGTAGTGAATGCCGATGCCGATCCGCAACGGCTCGCGCAAATCGCCGCGCATCTGATAATTCAGCTGATCGAGCCGCTGCAGCATTTCGCGCGCGCCGCGCATCGCGTCGGCCGGTCCGGTGGCGGGATCGGCGGCATAGAGGCCATAAAGCGCCATCAATCCGTCGCCGGTGAATTGCGAATAATGACCGTTGGTGGCCACCAATGCCTGCGTCATCTCGTGAAAGAACTGGTTGAGGATGAACAGCACGTCGTAGGGCAGCCGGGCTTCGCCGAGCGTAGTCGAGCCGCGCAAGTCGACGAACACAACGGTGATCGGACGCTCGCTGCCTTCAAGCCCGCCGCGCACGGTGCCGTCGGCGGCGTTCGCGTCCGCGGCAAGGAGCGGCATGATCGAGAGGTCGGCCGTCGGCCTGATCTGGCAGGCGAGCCGCAGTCCGCCGGACGCACCGATCCGCGACAGCGCCGCGGCTTCGAGATCCGACGCCGCCGCGAGCTGATCGAGACCCTTGGTTACCAGTATCCGGCAGGTGGTGCAGCGTCCCCTGCCCCCGCATACCGAGGCGTGCGCGATGCCGTTGGCACGAAGCGTTTCAAGAACGGTGGCGCCCGCTAGGACGGGAAAGCTCCGGCCATTGGCATGCGCCAGCATCGGCGGCCGGCGCCGCCGATAATACCAGCCGCGGAGACCCCGTCCGGCAAACGGCAACGCCACCAGGACCAAACAAACGATCCAGCCGACATCGGCCATCCGCACGATCTCGGCGGTGGCTTCCGGAGTCAGATTGGCGTCGTCCAGCGAGTTTTGAACGAAATCAGCCGTCTTGGCCTCGCGCAGCACTTGATTGCCGCCCGTCACATAACCGGCCAGCGCCAAAGTCGGCAGCAGCAATCCAACGGTGAAAAACAACGGCCGCCAGTTCGGGTACCAGCGTTTGGTGCGCAGCCAATAATGAATGCCGACGCAAGCGTGGGCCCAGACCAGGATCACCGCGAGCACCTGCACCGCCCCCAGCCACGGGAACACGATCCACTGCGCGATGAAGACGGTGGTGTAGAAGGTATCGACATCGAGCACCGCCTTGGCGATGCGGGTGGCCACCACGTGGAACGTCAGCACGAGGGGAATGCACAGTCCCAGCGTCAGCTGCGTCCATTCCCAGCGGCTCAAATGCAGCGAGCGCCGGGTGTAGATCGACCACAGAGCGTTGCTGTAATGGACGAGAAAGGCCGCGATCAGAAGCGCGGTGCCGGCGAGCGTTTCCCATGGATACATGAGAATCTTGCGCGCCATCTCGGCATCCTCGAAGGACACGAGAAGAAAAGAATGCGCCGTCAGGTGGCAAATGACGAAGGTCAGCATGACCAACGCGCTGGAAAGCCGCAGTCTGCCGCGCCAGGCATGCAAATTTACCGTCCAAAAGCCGCGGAGATTCGACAGCATGGCCCCAAGTCTCGTGCGCCAAGAAGATCGCCGTGAGAGCGAATTATTCCCCGTGAAGGCGATTATAGGCGCTTTGCGGGGGTTTGAACGAGACTATCGAAAATCCAGCGATCAGGCCGCCGCTATCCTGCGAACCGATGGCGCGCCGAGCATTTTGCCCAATTCGCGGAGCGGGACCGGCGGACTGTAGTAGAAGCCCTGTACATCGGTACAGCCCAGCTTGCGGACGCGGTCGAGCTGTTCGCGTGTCTCTACGCCTTCCGCCGTCGTCGTCATGCCGAGACTGTCGGCGAGCCCGGCGACGGCATGAACGATGGCATCGGATTCGGTGCTGTCGCCGAGCCCTTTGATGAAACAGCGGTCGATCTTGATCTTGTCGAAGGGAAAACTGCGCAAATAACTCAAGGACGAATAGCCGGTGCCGAAATCGTCCATAGAAATTCGGATGCCGAGCGCCCGAAGCTGATGCAGCGTGCGCAACGTCACTTCGCTGTTCTGCATCAGCACCGCTTCGGTGATTTCGAGTTCCAGCCGGTGCGGCGACAGGCCCGACGATGCCAATGACCCGAGCACGGCCGGCAGCAAGCCCTTGCTCGCCAATTGGGTCGGCGAAAGATTGACCGCAACGCAGACATCGTCCGGCCATTTCGCCGCATCGTCGCACGCCCACCTGATGACCTGCTCGCCGAGTGCGACGATCAAGCCGATTTCCTCGGCGACCGGAATGAACTCAACCGGCGAAACCATGCCACGCTCGGGATGATGCCAGCGCAACAGCGCCTCGCAGCAGCGGATATTGCCCTTATTCAGATTCAGCACCGGCTGATAATAAAGCTCGAACTCGCCGTTTTCGAACGCCTTGCGCAGCGCAGTCTCGAGCGCGCGCCGCTCCTTCATCCGCGCGTCCATATGCGGCTCGAAAAACCGGTAAACGCCGCGGCCGTCGGCTTTGGCGCCATAGAGCGCCATGTCGGCATTCTTGAGAAGCTCATCGGCGTCGCTGCCGTCGGTAGGAGCAATAGCGATGCCGATCGAGGCGTCGATCATCACCTGGTGGCCTTGCAAATCATAAGGCGCACGGATGACGTCGACGAGCCGGCGGGCCAGCCGTTCGGCATCGGTCGCATCGGCGATGCCGGTTTGGATGACAAAGAATTCGTCGCCGCCAACGCGGGAGATGGTGTCGGCTTCCCGTACGCAGTCGCGCAGTCTCGCCGCCACAATACGCAAAAGCTCATCGCCCACCGGGTGCCCAAGCGAGTCGTTGACGTTCTTGAACTGATCGAGGTCGAGATAAAGCACCGCGAGCCGCTGGCCGCGATCGACCTGAGCCAGCGCCTCGTTCAGCCGCTCGCGCAGCAAAACCCGGTTTGGCAGATCGGTCAGCGCGTCATGACGCGCCATGTGCGAAATTTTAATCTCGGCCTGGCGCCGCTCGGTGACATCCTCATGGGTCGCCACCCAACCGCCGCCCGGCAGGGGTTGCCGAACCACGGCGATGGTCCGGCCGTCGTCCAGTTCGACGAACTGCGTGGCCTGCGAGCCGGATTTGATAGCCGCGGCATGGTGCTGGAGGAAATGGTCGGGATTGCCGGAGAATGTTCCGTTGGCGATCCGGCGACCGATAATGTGCCGCAGTGCGTCGCCGGGCTTGATGTTTTCGGCTTCCAGCCGATACATCGCGATGAAGCGCTGATTGCAGATGACGAGGCGCGCCTGGCTGTCGAACATCGCGAGGCCCTGCGACATGTTCGACAGTGCCGCATCAAAGCGCATGTTCTGGATCTGCAGTTCCGCTTCCCGCGCGCGCAACTCTCCGGTTCGCGTGATGACGGTCTGCTCGAGATTCTTCTGAACCGCGTCGATCTCTTCGATCATCAGCGACATCGAACGGTCGGTACGCCGGCGGTCGCGGTCGAGTTCCTCGTAGGCCGCGGCGACGAGGCTGCACAACTTATCGAGATCGAGCGAACCCGCTTCGTCGGTCGCCTTGGCGATCTGTTGCGCGAGAAGCTTCTGCACGACGGTTCTTTCTTGACCTGCCCGCGTCAGGCTACTTCGGCGAGCGTCGTGATGGTCATCGTCTGGTTATGCAATTCGCAATGGCCGGACGTGGCATGCGGCGAGATTTCGCCGTAGGAATAGAAGCCGAGGCGAAAGCTTTCGGGGCCCAGTTCGGCGCCGACCGCCTCGACTTCATCGAGCGTCCGCTGCCCCATCAGCAATCGCCGGCCGATGCAGCTGACGAGAATCGAGAAGCGTTGATCACTGTCCTGCCCGGCCAGAACTCTCCCCATCCGGCCGTGCGCGCCGGGGTCGTTGGCGGCCAGACCGGCGCGGGCTTGCCGCGCCGCGTCCGCGGCGCCGGCCGTCAGGCGATCCAAATTGCCGCGCATCAATTGCGCCGTCCAGCCTTGCGGCACGTCGCCGGCGAAGGTCATCGATCGCGCCGCGCGGTCGATGGCCAGCACGGTGCGCACCACCGCGGAGTTTGGGCGTTGTGCGTCATAGACCTGAATGGGAAACAGCAGGGCGGAACCAGGCAGCCCCTGCGATTCCTCGGGTCCCAAATAACGCTCATAGAGGTCGAGCGCCGGCTGACCGTCGAGCTCGAATAGAATATTGCCGACCGATTTCGTTACTTGCCGGCGCGGCCCAAACTGATCCCAGCCGCCGGCGCTGCCGTGACCGATCCGAATGGCCGAGCCATAAAATCCGATCGCAGCGATAGTGTGCGAGCGCGGTGCGCAATCGGCGCCGACAATCGTCTCCTTGAATTCGGCGCCGTCACCGGCAAGGCCGCCGGTCAACGGAATGCCGGGACCGATGACGCTGCAAAGACCGGCGACCAGCGCGCTGCCATTGACGTTCAAACCGTCGGACAGCACGAACACGCTGGCAAGATTGTCCGCCTGCAGTGCCCGCCCGATAGCGGCGCCGCATTCGTGCGAGCGACCCGGATCGCTCACTTCCTCACGGCACATCCGCAATTGAGTTGCATCGAAACTGATGGCGGCAGCAACAATCTCATCGTCGTTGACGTCGTTGTTGTTGATCTGACCGCCGGTGCTGCAGCCCAGGATATGGGCCATCGGAAATCTGTCGCGCAATTCGTCATAGCGCTTGCCGCAGCCCAGAGCGTCGCGGGTGCCGAAATAGATTACGAGCGAGGCGGTGCCCAACTCGCTTTTTGCCGCCGTCCAGCCCGACCGGCTATTCCAAACGATTTGTTGTACGCGCATTCGGTTGCCGCCGCCCGCCTACGAAAAAAACAGAATTTCACTGGTAATAATGCGTAGCGAGCGGCGCTGAACATTTGGTTATATCCAACGATCAGACGTGAAATTGGCGAGGATTTCCGCGGCAGGATTGATGCTTTACTAACAATGACGGGCGGATTGTTGTTATTTGAAACTACGCCCCGTCACCGTCTTTCGCGCCGGTTGCACGATCGGAGCCATTGTCGAATTTATTGGTTTTCGGAAAGCCCTTAGGCGCCAGCCGGCCGGCGTCGGCGCGATTGCCGCGCCAATCGGCAAGCTCTTTGAGGGTCAGATTGAACACGCGGCCTGCCGAATTGGTCCAGCTCAAGCCTTTTTCGACCTCAAAGGTCCGAATGTCGGACAGGCTGCCGTCCTTGTAGCGCTGCAGCCGCACACCGCGCCCGCGCGTCATTTCAGGGACCTGATCGATCGGGAAAATCAGCATCTTGCGGTTTTCGCCGATCACGGCGACCAATTCGCCCTCGACCGACGCCAATGCGCATGCCGCATCGGGCGGCTTGACGTTGAGCACCTGCTTGCCTTTGCGGGTATTGCCCAAGCACTCCGCTTCAGGGACGATAAAACCCCGGCCATCCTTGCCGGCGACGATAAGTTTGCGGTCACCCTGGTAGCGGAACACCGTAACGACATCGGCGTCCTGCTCGATGTCGATGAACAGGCGGATCGGCTCGCCATGGCCGCGCCCGCCCGGCAGTTTCGCAGCATCGATGGTGTAGAACCGGCCGTTGGTCGCCAAAACCAAAATTTTCGACGTGGTTTCGGCGAAGAAAGCGAGCTTCAGGCCGTCGTCACCTTTGAACGCCAGGGTCGAAAGATCGGCGACCTGACCGCGCAGCGCCCGGATCCAGCCCTTCTCGGAGACCACGATTGTAACCGGTTCGCGTTCGACCAAAGCCTCCTCGATCGCGGCTTCGTCATGCGTCGGCGCCTCGGCGAAACCGGTGCGCCGCTTGCCGAGCGGCGTTTTCGGCCCAAACGTCTCCCGGACTTCGCGGATTTGTTCGGAGATTTTCTTCCATTGCTGCTTCTCGGAACCCAGCAATTCCTCAATCGACTTTTTTTCCGTGCGAAGATTCTTCTCCTCCTGGCGGATCTCCATCTCCTCGAGCCGGCGCAAATTGCGCAGCCGCATATTGAGGATGGCGTCGGCCTGAACGTCGGAAAGCTTGAAAGTCTTCATCAGGACGGGCTTCGGCTCGTCCTCGGTGCGGATGATCTTGATGACCTTGTCGAGATTGAGATAGGCGACGAGATAGCCGCCCAAAACCTCGAGCCGGTGTTCGATCTGCCCCAGGCGATAGCGCGAGCGGCGCAGCAATACGTCGCGGCGATGCGCCAGCCATTCGCTGATCGCTTCGGCGAGCCCGATGACCTTCGGAATGCGGCCGCGCACCAGCACATTCATGTTGAGCGGCACGCGGCTCTCAAGCTCGGTGAGCTTGAACAGGCTTTCCATCAGCAGCGCCGGATCGACCGTCCGCGACCGCGGCTCGAACACGATACGCACATCCTCGGCCGACTCATCGCGCATGTCGGCGAGCAGCGGCAGCTTCTTTTCATTGATCAATTCGGCGATGCGCTCGATCAGGCGCATCTTCTGCACCTGCCACGGGATTTCGGTCACTACGATATTGTAGGTGCCGCGTCCGGTGTCCTCGGTCGTCCAGCGTGCCCGCAAGCGGAACGAGCCGCGGCCGGTCGCGTAAGCCTCGGCAATCGTCTCCGGCGTGTCGACGATCAGGCCGCCGGTCGGAAAATCCGGACCGGGCACGAACTTTAACAGCGTTTTTGTCCGCGCGTTGGGCTGCTCGATCAGATAGAGCGCGGCATCGCACAGTTCGGCGGCGTTATGCGGCGGGATCGCGGTCGCCATGCCGACGGCGATGCCTTGCGAACCGTTGGCGAGCAGATTGGGAAACGCCGCCGGCAGGACCACCGGCTCCTGCGACACGCCGTCGTAGTTCGGCCGAAAATCGACGGCGTCTTCGTCGATACCGTCGAGCAATAATCGCGCGACTTCCGTCAGCCGCGCTTCGGTGTAGCGGTAGGCTGCGGCGTTATCGCCGTCGATATTGCCGAAATTACCCTGGCCGTCGACCAGCGGATAGCGCGAGGAAAAGTCCTGGGCCAGCCGCACCAGCGCGTCATAGATCGCCTGGTCGCCGTGGGGATGGAAATTACCCATCACGTCGCCGACGATCTTCGCCGATTTCTTAAACGCCGCGCCGGGATCGAGCCGCAGCAGCCGCATACCGTAGAGGATGCGCCGGTGCACCGGCTTGAGCCCGTCACGGGCATCCGGCAGCGCGCGGTGCATAATGGTCGATAGCGCGTAGGCGAGATAGCGCTCTTCGAGCGCTTCGCGCAGCGCGATTTCCTGGATCTCGCTCGGCTCGGGGGGAATCACTTTCTTGTTCATCGCCGGGAAGCGCTAGCGCGGTTATATGGCCGGAACAAGGGATGAACGTTCCCGTTTGGCCGGAAACGGGCTATGCTTTGGGCGGTTATAGGAGTGCCGACCGAACGGCACGGAGTGCCACTATGCGTAAGACCACAGCCGCAAGTATCGCCACTGCTTTCGCCCTTTGTTTTTGGACATTTGCGGCGTCCGCCGCGCCCGCGACCCTGCCGGCGGTTTCAGGGCCGCCGCCTTTCGCCCATTGGGTTCAGTACCGCTATTACGACGGGCGCTATCCGGCCTGCCCTTACCGCTATCACTGGGAATGCTGGTTCGATCCCTATGGCCGCGAATCCTGCGGCTGCCATCCCGAGCCGGGGCTCTACACCGGCTGGTAATGGGTGACGCGCGCCAGCGCGGTGACGAAGTGGCCCCGCGCCTCCGGCAGAGCAAGGCCGCGCGGCGCGAAAGCGTGGCGGTCGAGGAAAAACCCGGTCAGCGCGAAGGCCTGGGCCAGATCGTCCGCGGTTTCCGGCTCGGCCTCGCTGCGCAGGAAAGCCGGCAGCCGCATCAGCCGGTCGCGATAGGCTTCGCCGGCGGCGCGCGACACCGCGCGCCCCGACTTCGGCGATACATAAATGAGATCGTCGGTTGCGCCGGTCGCGGCGCAGGACGACAGATCAAGGCCGAAGCCAAGCTCGGCGAGGAAGTCCAGTTCGAAGCGGGCAATCATCGACGCGGCAACGCGGGGATCGTCGAGCGAATTCAGGATCGTTTCGAGCGCCTCATAAATCCCGGCATGTGACTCGCGCTCGGCAAGCAAGCGGCACAGCGCGGCGAGATGGGTCACGCCGTGCACCGCGTGCGCGGCCGGCAGAAACGCGGCAGCGCGCAGATTGACCGCTTCGACGGCATAATGGCCGAGATGTTCGTCGAGCCGCGCCCGCCAGGTCGCGCGCAGCGCGTTACCCGGCTGCAGCACGCCGCGCAGCCGCAAACCGGCACCGCCGCGCACCAGGCCGAGATGCCGGCCGTGCGCTTGCGTCATCAGTTCAAGAATGACGCTCGTCTCGCCGTGGCGTTTGGCGCCAAGCACGATGCCTTCGTCGATCCATTCCATGGCCGACGTATTACTCCTTCGGAAACTCCAAGCCCATCTCCCGGTAACGCTCGGGATCGTCGGCCCAGCCTTCCCGCACCTTGACGTGAAGGAACAGGTGCACCGGCTGTTCGATTATCTTCGCTATATCGGCTCGCGCCGCGGCGCCGATCGCCCTGATCGCCTGGCCGCCTTTGCCGAGGACGATTTTGCGCTGGCTTTCACGGTCGACATAGATGGTCTGCTCGATGCGAACCGCGCCGTCGCGCAATTCCTTCCAGACTTCGGTTTCGATGGTCGACTGATAAGGCAGTTCCTGGTGCAGCCGGAGATATAGTTTCTCCCGCGTGATCTCGGCGGCAAGCTGGCGCATCGGCGCATCCGATATCTGATCCTCGGGATAGAGCCACGGCCCGGGCGGCACATGCGCGGCGAACCAGCTCCTGAGATCGGCAACGCCGTCGCCGGACAATGCCGAGATCATGAACGTCGCAGCGAACTTGGCTTGTTCATTGAGCCTTTGCGTCAGATCGAGCAGCGCCGGCTTGGCGGCGAGATCGACCTTGTTGAGCACCAGCACGACGGGCGGCCGCACATCGCCGAGCATCCGTACGATCGCTTCGTCGTCTTCCTTCAACCCTTTGCGCGCATCGATCAGCAGCGCCACCAGATCGGCGTCTTGGGTGGAACCCCAGGCGCTGCCGACCATGGCGCGATCGAGCCGCCGTTTCGGCGAAAAAATTCCCGGCGTATCGACGAAGATCAGCTGCGCCTGACCCTCGATCGAGATACCGCGAATGAGCGTCCGCGTGGTCTGAACTTTCGGCGTGACGATCGACACTTTCGAGCCGACCAGCGCGTTGATCAGGGTCGATTTGCCGACATTCGGCGCGCCGATCAGCGCCACGAAGCCGCAGCGGGTATTGGCTTCATCCACCCCGGCTTGTGTCTCAACCATTGCGCTGCGCCGGCTTGACACCCTCGCGCGCCAGCATGGCGGCGGCCGCATTCTGTTCGGCGGCGCGCTTGGAGCGGGCCGTCCCTTCGGCAGGTGCGAAGGCCGCGAGCTGCACCGCGACCCGGAATTCCGGGCTGTGATCGGGCCCCGACCGCGCCACTTCACGATAAGTCGGCGTCGGCAGACCCCTCGCCTGCGCCCATTCCTGCAACACGGTTTTTGGGTCCCGCAAAGGCTGCGCCGTGGCGCTCATGCGCACCTGCCATAGCCGTTCGATCAGAGATTCGGCGGCTTTATAACCCCCGTCGACATACACCGCGCCGATCACCGCCTCGCAAACATCGGCGAGAATGGCCGGGCGCTTGCGGGCGCCGGCATTGGCTTCCGACGACCCGAGGCGGATCGCGGGACCGAGATCGACCGAACGGGCGATCTCGGCGCAGGTTTCCTTGCGCACCAGATCGGCGAGCCGGCGCGACAGCTCGCCTTCGTCGGCTTTCGGATAAGTGCGGAACAGCATGTCGGAAATAACCAGACCGAGCACATGATCGCCGAGAAACTCGAGGCGCTGATAGCTGCTGGCGCGATTGCGCGCGCCCTTGAGCGCGGAAATATGCGAGAGCGCGCTTTCAAGCAGCGTGGCGTCGGTGAACCGATAGCCGATCCGCGTTTCGAGTGCGGTGGCGCTGCGCTTTTTTCGGCGCGATTGTTTCGCAACTTCGCGCGGTGCAATTTCCACCGCGGCAGCATCGGCAACGGCGAGTTCCGTCGCGGGCCCTTCCTGGCTTTCGTCTACGATAGGTTTGGGTCTGCGGCGGCCACTCATCGTACCAGCGTGAACAGGCGTCCCCAGCGTACCGCCCAAGGCCAGCGCCATACTTCCCAGGCGTGGGTGTCTTCGCGGATCGAGAAGAAAATGATTTGCGCCCGTCCGATCAGATTCTCGGAAGGCACATAGCCGACTTGGCTGAGCACCCGGCTGTCGGTCGAGTTGTCGCGGTTGTCGCCCATCATGAAATAGTCGCCGGGCGGCACGGTATAGACCGGCGTGTTGTCGTAGAAGCCGTTATCGGTGAGATCGAGCGTGTTGTAGCTCACGCCATTCGGCAGGGTTTCGCGAAATTGCTTGACGCGCTGCACGACGCCGTCGTCGTCGGTGACAAAATCGTCGACGCGCTGGCGCGGCACCGGCTTGCCATTGATGTTGAGCACGCCGTCGATCATCTGGATTTGATCGCCCGGCAGGCCGATCAGACGCTTGATGTAATCGATCGAGTCGTCCTTGGGCAGCCGGAACACCACGACATCGCCGCGCTGCGGCTGCGAGGCCAGGAAACGGCCGGAAAAGAACGGCGGCGAGAACGGGAACGAGTAATGCGTATAGCCGTAGGAATATTTCGATACGAACAGATAATCACCGACGAGCAATGTCGGGATCATCGAACCGGATGGGATATTGAAAGGCTGAAACAGGAAGGTCCGGATCACCAGCGCGATAATCAGGGCGTGGAACACCACGCGTATCGTTTCGGCGAAACCGCCCTCTTTCCGCTTGGTCCCTGTCTGCACGCTCATCGGCCTGTCGTCTCGCAAATCATGCGCCCGCCCGCGACTTTGTAGCCGCTGCACCACCCACAAGCAATTGCGCCCAGGGATTGGACACGGTTTTCGGAAATGTCATTTTTATTGTAATATCATACAGTTATTGGCGGCCGATCGGACATGACGAATATTTCATCGCTGCTGCTGCGAAGCGGCATGGAGGCCGTCGCGGCGGCGGCGCAATCACGCCCGATCAATGGCCACTGCCGAAATGACGACGAAGGCATGCGCCATCGGGCCCTCGTCGGTAATCGTGAGATCGATGCGGGCCTCGAATCCGGCCGGCGTAATTTTCTGCAAACGGCGTTTAGCGCCGCCGGTCAGTTCCATGGTCGGACGACCGCCCGGCAAATTCACCACGCCCATGTCGCGCCACCAGACACCGGCGCGAAGACCGGTTCCCAGGGCCTTGGCGCAGGCTTCCTTGGCGGCGAAACGCTTGGCGTAGGTTTCGATCCGGTTGCGCCGCTTGTCGGCCTTGGCCCGCTCGATCGCCGTGAAGACTCGGTCGAGGAAACGTTCGCCGTGGCGCTCGATGACGGCGGCGATGCGGCGGGCGTCGGTGATATCGGAGCCGATGCCTAAAATCATGGTTTTGCGATCACGGTTTTAGCTCCGGCCCTGCCCCGATTCATAACCGAGCGCATCTGCTGAACCGCATCGGCTAGACCCGTGAAGATCGCTTCGCCGATCAGAAAGTGCCCGATATTGAGTTCGGCGATCTCGCCAAGCGCGGCGATCTTTTCCGCGGTGAAGAAATCAAGGCCGTGGCCGGCATGGACCTCGAGCCCTGCGCTCCGGGCCAAAGCGACGCCACGCACGATACGATCGAACTCGTCGACTGCCGTTACCGCATCGGCCGCCGCGAGCGCATCGCACCAGGCGCCGGTGTGGATTTCGATCACCGGCGCCCCGATCGCGGCCGCGGCCTCGATCTGACGCGCCTCGGCGGCGATGAACAATGAAACGCGGATGCCGGCGTCCGCCAATTCGCCGACCGCGGCGCGCAACGGCTCGCGCTGGCCGTCGGCATCGAGACCGCCTTCGGTGGTCCGTTCCTGCCGGCGTTCGGGAACGATGCAGACGGCGTGGGGCTTCAGCCTGCGCGCGATGCCGACCATTTCCGGCGTCGCCGCCATTTCAAGATTGAGCGGCTTCTTGATGCGTTCCATGAGACGAACGACATCGTCATCGAGAATGTGCCTGCGGTCCTCGCGCAGATGTGCGGTGATACCGTCGGCGCCGGCGGCAATCGCGATCTCGGCGGCCTTCACCGGATCGGGATGCGCTCCGCCGCGCGCATTACGCACGGTGGCGACGTGATCGACGTTAACGCCGAGGCGGAGAGGAGCTGTAGCCGACATGCCGCTGCACTTATCCGTTCACGCGCTCGGCCTTCGCCACGACCTTTTTCGCCCGCAATTGCGAAATGATCGAAGTGAGGTGCTTCAGATTATAGACTTCCAGATCGATGGTCAGCTCGGTGAAGTCGGGCGACTGACGGCTCATGCGGATATTGTCGATGTTGCCGTCGTGCTCGGCGATGACCTGGGTAATTTGCGCGAGCGTGCCCGGCTCGTTGACCGACTGCACGGTAAGCTGCGCCGGAAAACGCTGCGGCGTCTTATCGTCGATGTCCCAGCGCACGTCGAGCCAACGTTCGGGCTCGTCTTCGAATTGCTTGAGCGCGTCGGACTGGATCGGATAAATAATGATCCCCTCCCCCGGCGTCATGATGCCGACGATGCGGTCGCCGGGAACGGCCCCGCCCTGCGGGGCGAACCGCACCGGCAAGTCGGTATTGATGCCGCGGATCGGAATAGCCGCGCCGTCTTCGCCCTCGGCCGGCAATTTGAATTTCAGCGCGCGGCCGAATTTCAAGCCGAACCACCCACTTTCGGCTTTCGCCGCGATCGGCGTAACGCGCTCGTCCTTGTAATCGGGATACATCGCACGCGCGACGTCGGACGCTTTCATCTCGCCGCGGCCGACGGCCGCCATCACGTCGTCGATCGAACCGCGCGCCAGCCGTGGCAAGGCGCCCTGCAGCTTCTCGTCGGCATAGTCGATTTTGGCGCGCTGAAACAGTTTTTCGACCATGGTGCGGCCGAGACCGGAATACTGGCTTCGCACCGCGTCGCGCGTGGCGCGGCGGATGGCGTCGCGCGCTTTGCCGGTGACCACGATCGCTTCCCAAGCCGCCGGCGGCGCCGTCTGCGCCTTTGAGGTCAGAATCTGTACCTCGTCGCCGTTCTGCAGCGCCGCGCTGAGCGGACCGATCTTTCCGTTGATCTTGGCGCCGATCGCCATATTGCCGACGTCGGTATGCACTGCATAAGCAAAATCGATCGGCGTCGCACCGCGCGGCAACGCGATCAGCTTGCCCTTCGGCGTGAAGGCGAACACCTGATCGTGGAACAATTCGAGCTTGGTGTGCTCCAGGAACTCCTCCGGATCGGAGCCTTCGGCCAGCATCTCGATGGTCCGGCGCAGCCACGTATAGGCGCTCGATTCACGCGACAGCAGTTCGGTCGGCGTGCCGAGGCCATCCTTATAGAGCGCATGCGCCGCGATGCCGTATTCGGCGATCTGCTGCATCTCGCTGGTGCGGATTTGCAGCTCGACGCGCTGCTTGCCCGGTCCGATTACAGTCGTGTGTAACGACTGGTAATCGTTCTGCTTCGGCGTGGAGATGTAATCCTTGAAGCGTCCCGGCACCACCGGCCATGTGGTATGGACGATGCCGAGCGCCTGATAGCATTCGGTGAGAGTGCCGACGACGACGCGGAAACCGAAAATATCGGAAAGCTGCTCGAAGCCGACGGCCTTGCGCTCCATTTTGCGCCAGATCGAATAAGCGCGCTTGCGCCGTCCCGAAACTTCGGCGGCGATGCCGCGGTCGCCGAGCTTTTTGGCGAGCTGCTGCTCGATCTCGCCGATCCAGCCCATCGAACGTTCGAACAGCGACTCGAGGCGTTCGGTCAGCACCTTATAGGCGTCGGGATTGAGTTCGCGGAACGCCAGATCCTCCAGTTCCTCGCGCATCTCCTGCATGCCCATGCGGCCGGCGAGCGGCGCATAGATTTCGAGCGTCTCGTCGGCGGTGCGCCGGCGAGCGTCGGGCTGCTTATGGGACAGCGTCCGCATATTATGCAGCCGGTCGGCGAGCTTGATCAGAAGCACCCGAACATCGTCGGCGATAGCCAGCAGCAGCTTGCGCAGGTTCTCGGCCTGCTTGGCTTCCTTGGAGACGAGCTCGAGCCGCTTGAGCTTGGTCAGTCCGTCGACCAGACGTCCGATCTCCGGACCGAACAGTTTGTCGATTTCCGCGCGGGTGGCGTCGGTATCCTCAATGGTGTCATGCAGCAGCGCCGCCGCGATCGTGGCATCGTCGAGCTTGAGATTGGTGAGAATGGCGGCGACTTCGAGCGGATGCGAAATATAGGGATCGCCGGAAGCCCGCGTCTGCGCCCCATGCGCCTTCATGGCATAGACATAGGCGCGGTTGAGAAGATCCTCGTCGGTCTTCGGATTGTAGACTTTGACCCGGTCGGTCAGTTCGTATTGGCGCATCAGCCGCTTGGGCGCCTTCGGCGGCGGCACTTCAGCGTCGAGCGGCACGAGCGCAGGCGCCCGCGCGGCAGCCACCCGCAACCGGGGCTGGTTCTGCATCCGCGGCAGATCGATCGGCGAGCGCGCCATACTGACCCTGTGACGATCCCGGCAGCCGTCATGGCCGCCCCGCCTCACCGAAGCAGCCGGCGAAGCATCACAAAGATATCATGGAGCGGCGCCGTGGCTACAAGCCGGCGATGCGCAGGAGGCACCGCAGGCGTTGCCATCGGAAACCGGCGCGGTATATGGCGAAACTTTGGTTAACAGGCCCCGAGCTTACAGGCGCCAAGGCCGGGCAGAAGCGAGGTTTATTCTTCCTCGTCGCCGGTGTCGGGCTCCGGCTGCGCCTCCGGCGGGGTCAGGCCTTCAAGGCCTTTCAGCAGTTCTTCCTCGGTCATCCGGTCGCCGGTGACCTCGTTATCGTCGACATCGGCGCCGGTGCCCGGCGCGCCGATCAGCGGTACCGATTCGGGCTCGGGCTCGTCGACTTCGACGTATTTCTGCAGAGAATGGACCAGTTCTTCGCGGAGATCCTCCGGCGAAATCGCCTCTTCGGCGATCTCGCGGAGCGCAACGACGGGGTTTTTGTCGTTGTCGCGCTCGACCGCGATTTGGGTGCCCGACGAGATCATGCGGGCGCGGTGGCCTGCGAGAAGAACCAAATCGAACCGGTTTTCGACCTTGTCGATGCAATCTTCAACGGTGACACGGGCCATAATCAGGCTCCTGCGGCTGTAGCTCGGCTATCGCCTGGCTGGCTAAATCTTAAGCGGGACTCAAACGACGCTCCCGCGGGACACGAGTCCGCAATGCTGCGCTTAGGTATCGTCCGGGGGCGAGAAGCGCAAGGCCTTTTAGGAGTGACGGATTAAGCCCTTTCCCCGGCGTTTTTCGGGCGTCCGGCGGCCGGCCTTAACGCAGCAGCCCCTGCCGGCGCCCGCCACGAAAAAACTATGGGAACCATCCTGCTTGTCGCCCGATTCATAGTGTCAAAGTCGTGTGACGGCGTGACATCGTATGCACCCCGCCGTTTATTGACTTGCGCGGCAGTTTATTGCGAGAACGCAAATGGCGACGGTCTTCGCGCATCGAACTGACTTCGCGATGCGAGAAACCTGATTTAAGAGCGCTGGAATTGTCAAATCCATTGCACCTGATCCGGTTTCATTCACTTAGGACGGTAACGAGAACCCAATAGAGATACGAAAATGTCGGCACAGAACGAAAAAATCGCATTATTCATCGACGGTGCCAATCTTTACGCCACCGCAAAATCGCTCGGCTTCGATATCGATTACAAGAGACTGCTGCGCGAGTTCCAGTCGCGCGGTTATCTGGTGCGCGCGTTCTATTACACCGCCGTTATCGAGGATCAGGAATACTCCTCGATCCGCCCGCTGATCGATTGGCTCGATTACAACGGCTACACCGTCGTCACCAAGGCGACCAAAGAGTTCGTCGATCAGACCGGCCGGCGCAAAGTCAAAGGCAATATGGACATCGAGCTTGCGGTCGATGCCATGGAACTCGCGCCGCACATCGACCAGATGGTGCTGTTCTCCGGTGACGGCGACTTCCGCTCTCTGGTCGAGGCGGTGCAGCGCCGCGGCGTCCGGGTGATCGTGGTGTCCACCATTTCGACACAGCCGCCGATGGTCGCCGACGAACTGCGCCGGCAGGCCGATCAATTCGTCGATATCATCGACATGCAGAACAAGATCGGCCGCGATCCCGGCGAACGGCCGGCGCGCGAACCGCGGGAGCCCGCGAACCGCGCGAGCCGCGCCACACCCCGCAATTCCTCCAGCGCAGCCCGACCGCGCAGCGCGTCGAAGTCGAAGACGAGTTCGAAGACGAATAGCGGGCGCATGACCGATGCCAAGGACGGTCGCCAAGCCGCGAACGAGCGGCCCGCCGGGCCGCGACTGTCCGCTTTGTCCCCGTCTCGTCGCCTTTCGACAAGATTGGCGCGCCCGCGAGCCGGAATGGTTCAATGCCCCGGTCGACTCGTTCGGACCGCTCGATGCCCGTTTGTTGATTGTCGGGCTCGCGCCCGGACTGCGTGGCGCCAACCGCACCGGGCGGCCGTTCACCGGCGACTATGCCGGCGATCTGCTCTACGCCACTTTGCTCGAATTCGGCTTTGCGCGCGGCAAGTATTGAAGCCCGGCCCGACGACGGGCTGGAACTGCTCGACTGCCGTATCATCAACGCCGTGCGCTGCGTGCCGCCGGAGAACAAGCCGACGCCTGCGGAGATCAAAACCTGCCGCAAATTCCTGACTCCCGCTATTGCCGAAATGCCGCGGCTGCGCATCATGCTGGCGCTCGGGCGGGTCGCGCATGACACACTTCATCGTCACGCACGACCTGCGCCGGTCGCTCTATGCTTTCGGCCACGGCCACGGGCATTCGATCGGCGCGATCAAGCTGTTCGATAGCTATCATTGCTCGCGGTACAACACGAATACCGGCGTGTTGACGACGCAAATGTTCCGCGACGTGTTTGCCAAGATACGCGCCGAGATCGATGCGCCGGCGACCGCTGTTCCTTAATTCGCACGGCCGCGCAGCCAGGCGACGACTTCCTCGGCATTCTTGTCGGGCGGAAACACCGGATAGAACACCTTGGCGATCACGCCATCGTCGATGATCAGCGCCATGCGCTTGAGCAAAGTCATGCCCGAAGTGGTGAAGGTCGGCAGACCCATGGCGCGGCGTCAGCCTCAGACCCGCATCCGACAGAATTGCGAATGGCAGATGCAGCCGTTCCGCCGCTTCGCGCTGGTAGCCGCTGTCCTGTGTCGACAAGCCGTAGAGCTGAGCGACGCCGAGCGCCTCTCAGCTCGGCGAAATGATCGCGAAAGCCACAGGACTGCGGCGTGCAGCCGCGTGCGCCGGGTATTTCGTTCCAGCCCGGCGGCAGATCGACGCCGGGGACGCCGGTGCGCGGATAGACGTAAAGCACCGTGCGGCCGTTGAGCTTCGACAGGTTGACGTCGGGCCCGCTGGTCGCCGGCAAGGCGATATCCGGCAACTTCATGCCGGCCAGGTGCCGGGCCGCGCCGTCGTCCTGCGGGGCGGGAATATCCGGCGGCAGAAAATTCGGATCGTGAGCACCCGGCGCTTCGCTCATTTTTTGTCCTCCGCGTAGGACATGAATTCCATCAGCGAACCGTCGGGGTCGCGAAAATAAACGCTGGTGCCCGGACCTTTGGCGCCGAACCGCTGCATCGGCCCGCTCTCGATACGAATGCCGCATCGCCCGAGATGCGCAACCGCCTCGGCAATCGGTCCGATCCATTCAAAGCAGAGATCGCTGTTGCCCGGCGCCACCGGCAGCCGGGCCACCTCGGCGGGTTTCACGCCAGGCCCATGCACATTGAGCTGCTTGTCGCCGAAGCGATAGGCGTAGCCGGCCGGCCGCGTCACGAGCTCGGCGCCGAGCACGGTGGTGTAGAACGCATTGGAGCGCTCCCAATCGGTGACATGGATGACGCAATGATCGAGTTTGGTCGGCGGCATACGCTGCTATCCCTTCTGCCGCATCAGTCTGCCGCGTTCGCGCTCCCAGGAACGCTTCTTTTCCGTGTCGCGCTTGTCGAACAGCTTTTTGCCGCGCGCCAGAGCGAGTTCGACCTTGGCGCGCCCTTGCTCGTTGAAATAGAGCTTGAGCGGCACCAGCGTCATGCCCTCGCGCTCGACCGCGCCGACCAGCCGATTGATCTGGTTCCGGTGCAGCAGCAGTTTGCGCGGCCGTTTCGGCGTGTGATTGAAACGATTGGCCTGGAGATATTCCGGGATATTGGAATTGATCAGCCAGATTTCGCCACCACGCGCGTCGGCATAGGATTCACCGATGGTAGCCTTGCCCAAGCGCAGCGATTTGACCTCGGTGCCGGTGAGCGCGACGCCCGCCTCGAAGGTCTCATCGATGAAATAATGAAAACGCGCCTTACGATTGTCGGCGACGACACGCGATTTCCTGTCTGCATTCGGCGCCATCTGTATCGACTCACTGCCTCCGTATTCAGGTCTTCTTCAAGGCGTCGCGGATTTCGGTCAGCAACAGCACTTCCTGGGACGGCGGCGCCGGAGGCGCCGGTGCTGCAGGCGGCTCTTCCTTCAACTTGTTGATGGCCTTGACGGCAACAAACAGGGCAAATGCGACGATAAGGAAGTTGATCGCGATGGTGAGAAAATTGCCGTAGGCCAGCACCGCGCCCTGCTTCTTCGCATCGGCAAGCGCGCCGGCCGTAACTTTCGACGACAGCGGCAGGAAATAGTTGGAAAAGTCGAGACCGCCGGTGACCGATCCGATGATCGGCATGATGATGTCGCTGACCAGCGAGTTGACGATGGCACCGAATGCCGCACCGATAACGACGCCGACAGCAAGATCGACGACGTTGCCGCGCATCGCGAATTTCTTGAATTCGTCCAACATCCGATCCCCCGCCTGTTGCGTGATTACGCCGTCGTCTTCGCCGAACCGAGGTCCGCCCCAATTCCGCTCTTTGCCGCATCGGCGACCGCGCGGCGTTTGCCGTCGTCAGTTGATCAGTCCGGCATGCACCATGGCCTGGCGCACGGCGGCCTGCGCGTTCTCGGTCGCCGGGACCATCGGCAGGCGCAACGCATTCGAGCCCTTGCCGATCAGCGACAGCGCGTATTTGACCGGCGCCGGGCTGGTTTCGACGAACAGGTTGATATGCAAAGGCGTAAGCTTGTCGTGCAATTTCAGCGCGGCCGCGAAGTCGCCCTTCAGGCAGGCTGCCTGGAATTCCGAGCATAGCCGCGGCGCGACATTGGACGTCACCGAGATACAGCCGTGGCCGCCATGGGCCATGAAGCCGAGCGCGGTAATATCCTCGCCCGACAACTGATTGAAGTCCTCGCCCATCGCGGCACGTTGCACCGACACCCGCGTCATATTCGCGGTCGCGTCTTTGACGCCGGCAATGTTCTTCAACTCGTAGAGCCGCTTCATGGTGTCGACCGACATATCGATCACCGAGCGCGCCGGGGATGTTGTAAATCAGGATCGGAATGCCGATCGCGTCGTTGATCGCCTTGTAATGCGCATAAAGCCCGTCCTGGGTCGGCTTGTTGTAATAGGGCGTCACCACGAGCACGGCGTCGGCGCCGGCCTTTTCCGCATGTTGGGCGAGATCGACCGCTTCCTTGGTCGAATTCGAACCAGCCCCGGCCACGACCGGCACCCGGCCGTGCGCCTGATCGACGCACCATTCGACGACTTCCTTGTGCTCATCGTGCGACAGCGTCGGGCTCTCGCCGGTGGTGCCGACCGGCACAAGCCCATTGGTGCCTTCGGCAATCTGCCACTCGACGAAGTCGCGAAAGGTTTTCTCGTCGACCGAACCGTTCTTGAACGGGGTCACGAGCGCAGTAAAAGAGCCTCGAAACTTGGTCTTGGCAGCCATGGTACTGTCCATAACGCGTGATGAAGAGAGACCCGCATAAATATCGGGTCGAGACCACCCTTGAAAGCCCTCATTGGGGGTAAGCTCAAAGTTCGTACGGAACGACTCGAAGCCGCTTTTTTGCCGCAAAACCGCAAATTGTCGCTCCGGCCCCTTGGCTTTGGCCGGTCAAGGTCTGGCCCGTTAAGGCTCGGCCCTTTAACCCCTGGCCCGTTAAGCCCTGGACCCCTAACTAGCCTAGTATTGGCTCCAGCCCTGATTCTGGGATTACCCTGGGTTAGCCCTTTCTCAACCTTACCGGCCGAAGAGAGCTTGGAGACAAGGTGCTTGAACTTGCTAGGCGATATCTGGCGGCGCGCCGCCCGGGAGGAAACGTGCCGGCAATTCGGCTGACGATCGTTATTGCCGTCGTCGGCATCCTTGCGACCGGTGCCATGGCAGCACCGCCGTCGAAGGACATCCCGGTGCCGCGGCCCCGGCCGGCCGGCAAGGCCGCCGCCAAAGCTACAGCCGCCACAAAGCCGCCGGCGCACAAACCGGGCGGTGGTAACCCGCTGGCTATCGCCCCTGCCGCCGGCTCGGTCGTTCCGGCTTCCGTTTCCTCTATCCCTGCGAGCGGCGTATTACAGGAACCGGGCAGTCCCTCCTTGCGTTCAGCACCGCCGCTGCGGCCGACGCTGCCGTTTGCCACCACGACCAGTACCTCGACTTCGCCGCTCGACCTTTCGGCGGTGAAACAGGCACTCGAACTCGTGCGCAAGAATCGCCAGGACGAGGCCACCGATGTCGAGAACACCATTTCCGATCCGGTGGCGCGCAAGGTCGTAGAGTGGGCGATCCTGCGCAGCGACACCGGCAGCAATGATTTTTCCCGCTATGCCGCCTTCATCGCTGCTAATCCGAGCTGGCCAAGCGTCACGACCTTGCGGCGGCGCGCCGAGGGCGTGCTGTGGCAGGAGCGGACCGATGCGCAGACCACGATCGCTTTTTTCGCCAGCGATCCGCCGCACACCGCCAAAGGCCACTTCGCCTATGCCCGCGCGCTGCTGACGCAAGGCAATACCGGCGCCGCGATGGCCACGGTGCGCGAGACTTGGCGCAATGACGGCTTTTCCGCCGATCTCGAAGCGCAGGCGCGCGACGCCTTTGCCGGCCTGATCACGCCGGCGGACGACGCCGCGCGCATGGACGGGCGCCTCTATGTCGAGGACGACGACGCCGGCTTGCGCGCGGCGCAGCATCTCGACGCCACCGCCGTTGCCGTCGCCAAGGCGCGCGCCGCGGTCATCAACCAATCCGACAAGGCCAAAGCGCTGCTTGAAGCCGTGCCGGAGAGCGCCCGCCATGAGGCCGGCTATATGTTCAGCCGCATTCAGTGGCTGCGCCGCTCGGACAAGATCGCCGAAGCCGCGCAGTGGATGCTGGCGGCGCCGCGCGAGCCGGCAAAGGCCGGCGATGCCGATCAGTGGTGGATCGAACGCCGCCTCCTCGCCCGCAAGCTTCTCGACATGGGCGAGGCAAAGACCGCCTATGAGATCACCAACGGCGCCGCGCCGCCGGTCAACGACAATTACCGCGCCGAACAGCATTTCACCTCGGGCTGGATCGCGCTCCGCTTCCTGCGCGAGCCCTCGATTGCGATGGCGCATTTTGCCCGCATCGCCGACGGCGCATCCAACCCGATCACGCTGGCGCGCTCCTATTACTGGCAAGGCCGCGCCGCCGAAGCGCTGGACCGCAGCCAGGACGCTCGCGCGCTTTATCAGGCCGCGGCGCATTATCCGACCGCCTATTACGGCCAACTGGCGCGCGCCCGGCTCGGCATCGACGAAGTCACCCTCAACGGCGTGCCGGAACCTGCCTCCGAGCGCCGGCCGCTCGAAATGGCGCGCGCCTTTGAGATTCTCTATGCCATCGACGAGCGCGATCTGATCGCATCGATGGCGGCCGACATCGGCGACAAGGCCACCGACGCGCCGGCGATGGCGACGCTGGCGGCGATCGCCGTCCATCACAACGACGCGCGCGCGGCGCTGCTGATCGGCAAGTCGGCGCTCGGCCGCGGCTTCGGGTTCGAGCGTTACGCGTTTCCGGATTTCGGCGTGCCGAACTATCAGCCGATCGGCCCGCCGGTCGAGCCTTGCGTGGTCTATTCGATTGTGCGGCAGGAAAGCGCGTTCAACCCCAAGGTCGTCTCCAGCGCCAACGCGATCGGCCTGATGCAGGTCACGCCGGCCGCCGGCCGCGATACCGCCAAACGGTACAATGTGACGTTCGACCAGCGCCGGCTGATGGACGACGTCGCCTATAATGCGCAACTCGGCAGCGCCGAACTCGGCAACAATATCGCGAGCTGGCGCGGCTCCTACATTTTGGCCTTCGTGGCCTACAACGCCGGGCCGCGCCGCGCCAAGGAATGGATCGACCAGTATGGCGATCCGCGCGACCCCAAGGTCGACCCGGTCGATTGGGTCGAGCGAATCCCGATTTCGGAAACCCGCAACTACGTCCAGCGCGTGATCGAGAACATGCAGATCTATCGGGTGATTATCGAGAAAAACCCGAAACTCTCGATCGAGGCCGACCTGCGCCGCGGGGGGTAGCCGCCCGATCTGCCGTGGTCGATTGCAAGAGATATCCAGGCTAGATTATAGCGGATGCCGTCATCCGGAGAGCGGGTTTCCATGGCCCACAGCGATGCGCCTGATAAGGGAAGGAGCGTCTTTGTCACGGCGCAAGACGGCCTGCGGCTGCATGTACGCGAATACGGCGCCCGCATCGCCCCCGCGTTGCCGGTCGTTTGCTTGCCGGGCCTAACGCGCACCGTAGCCGACTTCGCGACGCTGGCGCCGGCACTGGCGCAGGGACGACCGCCACGCCGGGTCATCGCCATCGATTCCCGGGGCCGCGGCCAATCCGGCTACGACAGCAACCCGGCGAATTACAATCTGGCTGTCGAACTCGGCGACGTCGTCACCGTATTGACGGCGCTTGGCGTCGGCAGCGCCGTCTTCGTCGGCAGCTCGCGCGGCGGACTCTTGACGATGCTGCTTGGCGTCGCGCACCCGACGGCGGTCGCAGGCGCCGTGCTGCACGATATCGGGCCGGTGATCGAGCCGAAGGGGCTGGCGCGACTCAAGAGTTATGTCGGCAAGCTGCCGCAGCCGCGTAATTTTACCGAGGGCGCCGAAATCCTGCGCCGCCTGTTCGACGCACAGTTTCCGAAGCTTTCCCCGGAGCAATGGCTCGCTTCGGCGCAGAACACCTGGAAGACCGCTGACGGCGAGCTTACGCCAACTTACGACGTGCGCATCGCCCGCACCCTCACTGAAATCGACATCGAGCGGCCGCTGCCGGCATTGTGGAACGAATTCGACGCGCTGGCGCGCGTCCCGATATTGCTGATCCACGGCGTCAATTCCGACATTCTCTCGGCCGACACGATAACCGCCATGCAGGCCCATCATCCCGGGATGGAGGTGATCGAAGTGCCCGACGAAGGGCACGTGCCGCTGTTGGACGGCGACGAACTGATCGGGCGTATCGCGCAATTCATTGAAACATGCGAGCCCGCCACGCATGCGGCTGCCGCCTACGCAAAGAGCCAGGACGCCGGCGAACGGCTCCTGACTTCATTGACGCAGCGGTGAGTTCGGTGACGGCCGGGTTGTCGGAGCAGGAGGCGTTCTCGCGCGCGCTGGCTGCACTTCAATCCGGCAATTTCGCCGATGCCGTCCCGTTGTTCGATGCCGTATTGCGCGCGCAGCCAAGGCATATCGCCGCGCTTAATTTGCTCGGCATTACGCATACCCAGCTCGGCAGATTTGGCGATGCCGAGATCTATCTGAAGCGCGCCCTTCGAGAACAGCCGAATTCGGACGCGACGCTTTACAATTACGGCCTTGTGCTCAAAGCGCTGCATCGGCCTAACGAGGCTTTACAGCGGTTCAGCGAAGCCTTGGCGCTCAATCCCGACGCGGCCGAAACTTGGAACAATCGCGGCACCGCGTACAACGATTTGAAACGTCACGGCGAGGCGATCGACGATTTTGACAAGGCGATCGCGCTGCAACCCGGTTACGCCGAGGCGTTCTGCAACAAGGGCAAGACGCTGGCCATGCTCGGCCGGCCGAACGATGCGCTGGCGGCGTTCGACCATGCCGCACTGCTCAAACCCAGTCTCGCCGAAGCACGGCTTGGAAGCGCCAATATCCGTTACGATCTCAGGCAATACGACAAGGCGCTCACGGGCTACGATGCCGTATTGGCCCTGAAATCCGGTTTGTGGGAAGCGTGGGCCGGACGCGGCAACGTATTGTCCGAACTCAATCGGCCCGAAGAAGCACTCGTCGCTTATGAAAACGCGCTGGCGCTCGAGCCGAACCGCGCCGCCTTGCACAGCAATCGCGCCGCGGTGCTGCTGACGCTGAAGCGTCATTCCGAAGCACTGGAAAGCTGCGAGCGAGCCATTGTCTTACAGCCCGCATTGACCCTCGGTCATATCAATCACGCCGCCGCCCTGTTGAGTCTCAGCCGTTATCCGGAAGCGCTGGCGAGCTGTGACCGGACGATCGCGCTCGATTCCGGACTGGCCTCGGCGCATTGCAATCGGGCTGCCGCCCTGGTCGGTCTCGGCCGATACGCCGAGGCACTGGCGAGCTGCGATCGCGCGATCGCGCTTGAGCCCGAATATGCCAAGGCCCACCAAAATCGCGGGGCCGCGCTGCTGCTTCTATCCGAGTACGCCAAAGCTTTCGATGCGTGCGATAAAGCATTCACGATCGATCCCGGCTTGGAGTATCTCGAAGGCAATCGGCTCTACGCAAAACAGATCATCTGCGACTGGGACGGCTTGGACGCGGACGCGGCGCGCCTCGTCTCCGCCGTCAGAAGCGGCCGGCCGGCGACGGACCCGTTCTATCTTCTCGCCACCCCCTCCTCGCCCGCCGATCAATTGCAGTGCGCCGCACTTTACGTCAGGAACAGGCCGTCTTTTCCGCCGCTTTGGCGCGGGGAGGTCTATTCTCACGATCGAATCCGTATCGCCTATCTGTCGGCGGACTTCCATGAGCACGCCACGGCGTACCTGATGGCGGGCCTGTTCGAGCATCATGACAGGTCGCAATTCGAGATAACCGCAGTTTCATTCGGACCGGACGACAATTCGCAGGTGCGCCGGAGGATCAGCCAGGCATGCGATCATTTCCTGGACGTCCGCAACAGCGGCGACGCAGAGATTGCGGAGCTCATCCGCCGCCGCGAGATCGACATTGCGGTAGATCTCAAAGGCTTTACCGCCAATAGCCGGCCCGACATTTTATCGCGCCGGCCGGCGCCGATCCAGGCGAACTATCTCGGCTATCCGGGCACCATGGGTGCGCCCTATATCGATTATATTCTCGCCGATGCGACTATAATTCCTGAAGACCAATTCGCTTTTTACAGTGAGAAAGTGATTTGGCTGCCGGACAGCTACCAGGTCAACGACGACAAGCGGCTGATCTCCGAACACACGCCGGGACGTCTCGCCTGCGGCCTGCCGGAGCAGGCATTCGTGTATTGTTGTTTCAACAATCCCTTCAAGCTCAATCCCGGCATGTTCGATATCTGGATGCGGCTGCTTAAGGCGGCAGAGGGCAGCGTTCTCTGGCTGTTTGAAGGCAGTTCGTCGAGCTCGGCCGATATCTGTCGCGAGAATTTGTATCGGGAGGCGGCGACGCGCGGCGTTGCGCGTGACCGGCTGGTATTCGCCGCCAAGACCAACCTTCCCGACCACCTGGCCCGTCATCGATTGGCTGACTTGTTTCTCGATACGCTGCCCTATAACGCCCACACCACGGCAAGCGACGCGCTCTGGGCGGGCCTGCCGGTGGTGACCTGTCTCGGTTCGACTTTCGCGGGACGAGTGTCGGCAAGCCTGCTCAATGCGGCTGGACTTCCCGAACTCGTCGCTCACTCGCTCGAAGATTATGAGGCCCTCGCACTCGATCTCGCGCGCGATCCGGCCCGGCTCGCGGCAATGCGGGCCAAGCTGGCGCGCAATCGCGATGTCTGTCCGCTGTTCGATACCCGGCAATTTACCCGGCATATCGAGAGCGCCTATCGCGAAATGCGGCAGGCGGTTCGACACGGGGAGCTGCCAAAGGCTTTCCACGCCGCATCATCGCGATACGGGGGATGACCACGGGTGGCGGCTCACATGGAAGCTGATTCGTTTCAACGCGCCTTGGCGGCGCTGCGGGCGGGGAATTTCAAGGAGGCGGAGCCGTTCCTGAAGGAAACGCTGCGCACCCAGCCAAAACATGTCGCGGCGCTCAATATTCTCGGCGTCGTCTTGACGCAGCTCGGCAAATTCGCCGAGTCTGAGCCGTATTTCCAACGGGCGCTGCAGGAACAACCGACGTCCGATGCAACGCTTTACAACTATGGCATCGTCCTCAAAGCCCTCAACCGGCCGGCCGACGCCCTGCAGCGATTCAATCAGGCATTGGCGATCAATCCCGCCGCAGCCGAGACGTGGAATAATCGGGGAACGGTGTTCAACGATTTGAAGCGTTACGATGAGGCGATAAACGACTTCAACAAGGCCGTCGAAATCAACCCGCAATATGCCGATGCATTTTGCAATAGCGGGAAGACATTGGCGATTTTACATCGCCCGAACGAAGCATTAGCCGCGTTCGAACGCGCGGCGAGTTTGAAGCCCGACCTTGCCGAAAGCTGGGCGGGGCGCGGCGGCGTTCTCGTCACCTTCAAGCGGTACGACGAGGCCATTATTGCCTTCGACCGGGCGCTGGCGGCGAAGAGCAATCTTCCGGAGGCGTGGGTCGGCCGCGGCAATGCCTGCGCTTACCTTAAATCGTACGAAGACGCGCTTGCCGCCTACGACAAGGCGCTGGCGCTGCGGGCCGATTTCGCCGAAGCTTGGCTGGGTCGCGGCAATGTACTGGCGGAAATCAAGCAGGCCGACGAGGCCTTTGCAGCCTTTGACACCGCCTTGGTGTTCAGTCCCGATCTAGCGGCAGCCTGGCTCGGCCGCGGCAATGTCTTTGCCGACCTCGGCCAATTCGACGAGGCGATTGCCGCCTATGACCGGGCGCTGGCGCTGGAGCCCGGCCTTGCCGAGGCATGGGCCAGCCGTGGCAACACCGCCACGAAACTTCAACGCTATGACGATGCCTTCGCGGCCTATGACCGGGCTTTCCGCCTCGACCCCGACATCCCCTATGTCGCGGGGCTGCGTCTCAACGCGAAGCTCTATATGTCGGAGTGGACCGACCTCGATGCCGACATCGCCGATGTGCTGACAAGGATACGGCAAGGAAAGCCGGCGAGCGTCCCCTTCCCTCTCGTCGCCATACCCTCGACGCCGGCCGATCAGCTGCAATGCGCCAAGCGCTTTGTTCACGATCAGCCGCACCACCCGCCGATCTGGCGCGGCGAAATTTATTCCCACGATCGCGTTCGCATCGCCTACCTGTCGAACAACTTTCACGAAAGCGCGATGACCTATTTGCTGGCCGGCATGTTCGAGGCGCACGACCGCTCGCGCTTCGAAGTGACCGCCCTGTCGCTTGGGCCGGATCGCGATTCGCCGATGCGACGTCGGCTGAAGAATGGGTTCGAACGGTTCGTCGACGTTCGCGGCAGCAGCGATCAGGAAATCGCCGACCTGATCCGCCGCAATGAAATAGACATTGCCGTCGATCTCCTGGGCTTCACGGCCGATAACCGGCTCAATGTTTTTGCCCGGCGGCCTGCGCCGATCCAGGTGAATTACATGGGATATCCGGGAACGATGGCGGCGCCCTATATCGACTATCTGATCGCCGATCGGACGGTCATTCCCGACGCCGCGCGCCCATTTTACAGCGAACAAATAGTATGGCTGCCGAACAGCTATTTCATCACCGACGGCAGCCAACCCATTAGCGAACGCACGCCGACACGCGAACAATGCGGCCTGCCGGAAACCGGCTTCGTGTTTTGCTGCTTCAACAGCAATTACAAAATCCTGCCGGAAGTCTTCGACATCTGGATGCGCCTGCTTGCCGCGGTTGAAAACAGCGTATTGTGGCTGTTGGAGACCAATGCGACGGCAACCGCAAATCTGCGGCGCGAGGCGGAGAAGCGCGGGATCGAGCCGCAGCGGCTGGTATTCGCCGGCAAGGCGGATTTGCCCGATCACCTGGCGCGCCACCGGCTTGCCGATCTGTGTATCGATACCATGCCGTGCAACGCCCACACGACGGCAAGCGACGCGCTTTGGGCGGGGCTTCCGGTCCTGACCTGTCTGGGTACGACGCTGGCGGGACGAGTCGCCGCAAGTCTCCTTGAGGCGGTTGGTTTGCCGGAATTAATCGCGAACTCGCTCGAAGACTATGAGGCTCTGGCCCTTAAGCTCGCGCGCGACACGCTTTTCCTGACTTCGATCAAAAACAAGCTCGCGCACAACCGCGCCATCTGTCCGCTATTCGATACGGCGCGGTCGACCCGATCCATGGAGGCCGCTTACCTCGCCATGTGGCAAAGCTATCAAGCCGGCCAGCCGCCACGGCGTTTCACGCTTCCGGAGAGCACCTAGCGATCGTTGGGACTGAATTGTCCCGCCCGGATACCCTGGCGACAGCAGAACAGAAACTGCTCCGAAAAAGAAAAATCCCCGGCGGTTGCCCGCCGGGGATCTCGAAACCCTTACCTTGATCAGACGATCAGGGCAGGAAGTCCTTGTGAGCGCGGAACGTGAACGCCCAGTTGTCCGCACTGGACTCCTGATGCGTCACACCGGTGCTGCCAACCGCGACGTTCGCGGGGATAAGACCGTCGTTCCCGCCCGTTGGCGTCGCGCTGTTCAAATGGTCGTACAGCGCTTCGACACCGAGGTAGAACGTCTTGGTCACGTCCCACTGCAAGCGGCTACCGGCGTACCAGACACTCCAGTTGTTGTTACAACCGGCCGGCGCGCCGGCTGCAACGTTTGCAGCCGTCAGTGCTGTAGCCGTTTCCGCCAAGCACAGGTAGGTGTTCGCCTGGCTATCGTAGCTCACAGCGGCATAGCCGCCGTAGAACGATTCGTGCCATTGCGGCGTCCAGTAATGCTCGAAGGACGCATTGATGCCCCAGCCGGTGGTGCGTTCGATGCTGCTGCCGGCCAAGCCATAAACGCCGTCGCTCAGGACGCCATAGGCTTCCCTGTTGCCGTTCACCTTCACCCAGTCACTGTTGGGCGTGAAGAACAGATAGCGGAGAGCGCCTTGGGTATAGTTCGCCTGGGTTTGGAAGTAGTCGCCCTGGGCGATCGACGGGAAGTTAAGCCGAAGGCCGGCACCGCCCGCAAATCCCCAAGTATCGCTTGGATGACCTGAGGCAGGAACGGTGGAAGTGTAGTAGTTCGCGTTCAGCTCGTGCGCCGCGCCCATCAACTGGACGCCGCCCCACGCCTGATCGAGCCGCAGATTGCCGACGATGTCGCCGGTCTGCATGCCGCCGTAGGCGCCGTTGTTGGCGCTGACGCCGGCGATCGTGGTCGAATAGGCGCCGCTCAGAGTACCCTGAGTATTGCCGTTCGCGAACGCTGCGCCGCCGTTGCCGGCGTTGATGAGCTGCGTGGTACGCCGCTCTTCCATCGACAAGGTCGCCGACAGACCATTGCCGAGTTGCGCGGTGTAACCGAACACCAGCCAGCCCGGATCGCCCGTATCCGAAGACGGGTAGTAGCCGCCGCGGTAGGTCGCGGCCGCAGCGCTATAGTAGTCGTAGAACGACTGCGTGATACCACCGGTGATTCCGGCGAACTGCACGAAGGCGCGGTTGGCGCTGAGCTGGTTCGCAGGGGTGTTCAGGCCGACGTCGTTGGTGCTGATGCCGACGGCGAAGTAGCCGCGGGCCGTGCCGTAAGCAGTCTGCTCACGAGCATCCACCGTGACGTAAGCGCGGGCCCGCATCACGAAGTTGCTCGTGGCGCGAGTGTTGGCGTTGCCGTTAAAGGGACCCCAGGTCAAGCTGCCGTTGGCACCTTCGGTCGCCTCGAAACGTACCCAGCCGCCGACCTTCAAGCAAAGGTCAGTGCCCGGCATATAGTAGAATCCTGCCCCGTAGAGGCTGCAGATTTTCACGTATTCGACCGGCTTGGCCTTTACGGGAAGATCCGCTGCTTGCCCCGCAGTAACCGCAACCAAACCGGCCGCGGATCCGAGGAGGAGGCTTTTCACCATCTTCATTTTGAACCTCCAGTTGTTTGCCGTAGGAGGGTTCCGACTCCGGCGGGTGCAAGCACCCCTGGAAGGTCCCCTTGTACTACCCAGATCACCCGGTGTTCCCACTTGTCCCGAAAACACCCGATGGTCGACTTGGGGTTCCCCCCTCCGTCGCACTGGTGACATTAGCGGACGGGTTCCACCGCGCAACGAAGAACTACCCAACACACAGGCCGTTTGGAGCGATTTCGGAGAGGTGTTGCGCAAAAAACACGCAGCCATTGCTGCATCTGTAAGCGAAACGTCACAATACGAACGGAGCTTCCAACCTCGCTGCATAACCTAGTAAAATCAATTGGTTATATTCGTGCCGTATTTCGGCTCCCTTCCAGCCTGCGGTCTGATTTACGAAGATTTTCGGGTTCGGCGGCCTTCCGGTGAACGACAATGCGAGGCTGCAAAATCGGAAACTCCGGTTCGGCCGGCAAACCGGCGGGGAATTGATCGGGGGACGACTCAGTGGTGGTCACAGACCCGAATTGGCGCCACCGGATGCGGACAGGAGACTGTCAGGACCGCCCGTCAGACAAAAGCATTCCCGATTGAGCATTGCCGACTTGAGGCATTGCCGACTTGGCAAATGTCGTCGCAGAAGGTTTTGTGCTTAAAGCCGCGCTCGTCTCGATCTAACTTTACCGATCGACACATCTCTTCTCTTCGGCGGCCGCAAAAGCCCAGACGAATCTCACGTAAGCGAATGACCGCATGAAGCTCTGCATCGCTCTCGCCACGCGCAACAGGCCGGCATTGCTGCTGAGCACGCTTGCCCGGACACTTCCCAATATCGTTCGCGCCGATACCGCGTTGCACGTCATGGTCGACGACGATGACGCGCCGACACGCGAAGCACTGGAAAAGGCTTATTCGCAACGCGTCGTCATCGACGTCCGCGCGCGAGAGGATACGGTCGGCGAGAAGTTCAATCGCGTCCTTTCAACCGCGGCGGACGTCTATCTCGTCATGGTCGATCACACACCGCATATTACCAAGGGATTCGATCAGAAAATCCTCGATGCGGCGGCGGTTTTTCCTGACGGAATCGGCGTCGTCTACAACAATCTCGTCAACGCCAGCTTCCCGAGCACCAACGCAGTGACGCGTAAATTCGCCGACTTAACCGGCTATATTTATCCGTCCTATTTCCCTTATTGGTTCGTCGATCATTGGTTCGACGATATTGCCCGGCTTTGCGACCGCATCGCGTTTGCCGACATCGCGACCGACTCGAGCCGCAAGCCGGAAACCCAGGAACTGCGCGAACCGGCTTGGTGGGCGACCTTTTACGATGCCGGCTATCGTCTGCGGCGCGACATCGCCCACCGCATCATTCTGTCGCCGGAATTGGATGAGCCGGATTGGCGGAGGAAAATCTTGACGACCCATCATCCGCTGATCGAAACCCGCTCGCGATGGGTCAACGATCAAGTACGCATTCTGTCAGACCCATTGGAGAAAAAATTGAACCTGCCGCACGATGAACGCTATCGCCGCATTCGGGCCAAGGCGGTTGCAATGATTCCGCAGCTTGTCGAGAAGATGGACTCCAAGGAAGCCTGGTTTTATCGCGACGCTCTTCTTCCACGCACGGCGCCCGTTCGGGTGTGAGCCGATGTTCGGGAAGCCTTTAGCCCATTCCTGACGTCCGCCCGTCACGGCGCGGTTTTCAGGGGTCGGGCTATGCTCAGCGATCCCTCGAATTCGCTGCAAAATCGCAAAGTCGAGCCCTAGATTTGACGCAGAAATATCGAAACTATAAGGACTTCTGGCGCCGGAGAGGTGGCCGAGTGGCTGAAGGCGGCGGTTTGCTAAACCGTTATACGGTCTAAAGCCGTATCAAGGGTTCGAATCCCTTCCTCTCCGCCATCGCTTTCGTCTCGGCTGTGCGTCATTGACCCGCTGCCGCCGCTTCGGTAGCTGGATTGGCGCTCCCATTGAACGACCGAAGCCAAAAGCATCCGAACAGCATGAACCGGAAAGAGCGGCGAGCGGGAGTATCCGGCGCGGGGGGTCAGCGCGGCTCGGCGCTTGCCGAAATGTTCGGCGCGGCGCTTGCCCAGCATCAACGCGGCGCGCTGGCCGAAGCTGAACGCCGCTACCGCTATCTGCTCACGCTGTATCCCAAGCATGCCGACAGCTTGCACAATCTAGGGCTGATCGCTCTGAACACTGGCAATGCCGCCGCCGCGGTCGAATTGTTCGAACGAGCACTCGCGATCAACGATCGCACGGCGGAATATCACTATAACATCGCACTGGCCTGGCGCGCGCTTGATCGCGCGGACAAGGTCGCGGCGCACTTGGAAAAGGCGGTTGCGCTGCGCAACGATTATCCCCTCGCGCATCTCAATCTGGGCAATGTCCGCCATCAGCAAGGTCGTTTGGCCGATGCGGCCGCCGCCTATGAACGCGCGCTGGCGCTCAACCCCACTTTGATTGCGGCGCGCTTCAATCTGGGCAATGTCCTGGCCGAGCAGCGACGCTGGGACGCGGCGATTGCCTGTTACAAACAGGTTTTGGCCGCCGAACCCAACCATGCCGAAGCCCACGGCGGCCTCGGCAGCGCGCTGACGGATCTCGGCCGGCCGCGCGACGCAATCGCGCATCTCGAACGAGCCATCGCGCTGCGGCCGGATTTGGGCGGTGCCTATGAAAGCATCGCCAAGGCCTATTTGTCGGCCGGCGAGATGCAGCTTGCGCTTCTCGCCGTCAGCCGCGCGCTGGCGCTCAAAGAAACCGTGCAGGGCAAAACGCTGTTTGCCCAGTGCGTCATGCTGGTGCAGTTCTCCGTCGACGATACCGGACGATTTCGCCAGTTGACGCGGCGGGCTCTCGAAGAAGGCTGGGGCGCGCCGCGCGATCTGGCATTCCCATGCCTCAGTCTCGTCAAGCTCAACGAGGCCGTGACCGGCCCGATCGCTCGGGCCAATGCGGCGTGGCCGGCCCGGCTGTCGTCCGACGAATTATTCGGCGCGTCCGGCCTGACCGGGCTGGCGGACGATATCCTGTTGAGTTTGCTCTTGGCCTCGAACCCGATAACCGATCTCGGTCTTGAACGGCTGCTGACGAATGTTCGCTCAATCGTTTTGAAAAACGCGGTGGGGATTTCGGGAGATACGCAGGCGGATGAAAGCCTGCTCGGCTTTCAATGCGCCTTGGCGATGCAGTGTTTCATCAACGAGTATGTCTTCGCGATCGGCCAGGATGAAGCTGAGCAGGCCCAAGATTTACGAACGAGGCTCGAAACCGCGCTGGAATCAAACAATCCAATTCCTGCGGTCTGGCTTGCCGCAGCCGGTGCTTATTTCCCGCTGCATACCTTAAACAACGCGGCAGCGCTGCTGGGCCGATCCTGGCCGCAGAGCGTTCAGACTTTGCTGATCCAGCAAATCACGGAACCGGCAGAGGAACAGCGACTACGTGCCACGATGCCCGCTTTGACTGCGATCGAGGGCGGCGTGTCGCGCATCGTGCGCGAACAATACGAGGAAAACCCTTATCCGCGCTGGAGCAAAGCCGGTCCGCCGGTTCTGCCGCCGATCATCGAAAGCAGGCCGACGCCCATTACCGACGCGCTTATCGCCGGATGCGGAACCGGCTTTTTCACACTCGACTTTGCGCGAGCCCTGCCGGGCGCACAATTCCTCGCCATCGACCTCAGTTTGTCCAGCCTGAGCTACGCCAAGCGCATGGCGCAAAGCCTGGGCGTGCGGAACGTCGAATTCGCCCATGCCGACATTATGAAGGCGGCTTCGATCGACCGCAGCTTTGATTTCATCGATTCATCGGGGGTGCTGCACCACCTCGGCGATCCCTGGGCGGGCTGGCGGGCGCTGTTGTCGCTGTTGCGCCCGGGCGGCATCATGCAGGTCGGGCTTTACAGCGAATTGGCGCGCAAGAACGTGGTCGCCGCCCGCGCGCTGATCGCCGAGCGCGGCTTTCGGCCGGTGCCGGAAGATATCCGTCGCGTGCGCGAGATCGTCGCCCAAGCCGGCGACGGTTCCCTCCTGAAATCGCTGACCCAGTGGACCGACTATTACACCACCAGCGAGTGCCGCGATTTGTTGTTCCATCCGCAGGAACACCGGATGACCTTACCGGAGATCAAATCGTTTCTCGAAGCGAACGGCGTTCAATTTGCCGGCTTCATCCAGGACTCGCTGACCTTCGGCCGTTTCGCGGCGCGTTTCCCCGAGCAAGGGGCGATGAGCGGCTTCCAGCGCTGGCGCGCCTTCACCGATCTCGATCGCTGGCACTTGTTCGAGACCGAAGCGCCGGACACGTTCATCGGCATGTACCGGTTCTGGATCCACAAACCGGCACAACAATCCTGACCGAGATAGCCGATTAGGTGCGCGACAAGTCGCGCCCCGATCAAGCCGCGAGCGCGGTTACCGCCGGTTCCCGATTGCCGCGCAGCCAATCGCGCGCCGCGCGCTGCGCCGCCGCGATCTCGGCGTCCGCCATCTGATAGGCAATCTCCCGCCGCAACCGGATGGCTTCGTTGTTGCCCTTCATGGCGGCGAGGTTGAACCATTTGTGCGCCGAGACGAGATCGACCGGCACGTCGCGGCCGACCGAATACATCAAGCCGAGTTCGAACAACATGTCGCCCGCCGCCGGACCTTCACCGAGCGGCGCCGTGCTGCTGTCGAGAATTTCAAACCGAGCCATCACACACTCCCCTGTTTGTCCCTGTTCCTGCCAATCCGCAGTCACATCACCGCCGGCTTTTTTCCCCAGCCGACATGCTGATAATCATCGGAAGATTTGAATGGTGGTTTAAGCAATGCGATGAATCGATTCTGAATTGGGTGCGGTGAACTACGTATTTTCGGCAATACTTCGTTAGGTAACCGCCGCCGTCGGGCGTCCGGTTCCGTCGAAAGTCCCACACCATTGCAATCCCCGCCGCCTCGACTATGGTGCCGCCGTCGCCATCACCCAGCTCCGAGGTCGCCATGAAATTTCACCGCTTAGCGGCTGTAACGCTTTGGCTTTCGACCACTGGATTACTGGGCGTGGCGCCCGCGTTCGCCGCCGATCCGGTCGGCACATGGTTCACGGCGGATAAAGACAGCCAGGTGCGCATCGCCAATTGTGGCGGCGCCCTGTGCGGTAATCTGGTCTGGCTCAAGGAACCGAACGATCCGGCGACCGGCCAGCCAAAGAAAGACAAAAATAACGCCGATTCGACCAAGCAGGGCCGGCCGCTGATCGGCGTCCCGATCGTGCTCGGCATGAAGCCGAGCGGAACTCCCGATCAATGGTCCGGCAATGTTTACAATGCGTCGGACGGCAAGACTTATACCGGCTCTTTCACACTTACCGGCCCGGCTACCGCGGACCTGAAGGGTTGCGTGATGAGCATCATCTGCAAGACGCAAACCTGGACGCGGGTGAAGTAAGCTTCCCGGCTCGCATCCTTGGCCTTTCCGAGCCGACAATTCTTCATCCCGCGCGCTGCCCGAACAATACCGCGCGCACTGTCGGATCGCTCATGTCGACGGCGGATGCCGCCTCTATGCGGATGGCAAAAGCGCGTTTGACGGCGGGCCGCGCTCTCACCGTCTCAAACCAGCGCTTGAGATACGGAAATTGCGCGAGATCCTGGCCTAGCCGTTCGGCCAGCCGCACCCAACCGACACACGCCATATCGGCGATCGAATAACGGCCGGCCAGGAATTCTCGCTCCGCCAGCCGTTTGTTCATGACGCCGTAAAGCCGATTGACCTCGTCGGTGTAGCGGGCGATCGCATAATCGATCGGCGCCGGCGCATAACGGCGGAAGTGGGCGGCCTGTCCGGCCATCGGGCCGAGACCCGCCATCTGCCAAAACAGCCATTCCTCCACCGCGACACGCGCACGTTCGTCGCCCGGGTAGAACTTGCCGGTCTTGCGGCCGAGATATTGCAGAATGGCGCCGGACTCGAAGACCGAAATCGGCCGGCCGCCCGGGCCTGACGGGTCGATAATCGCCGGCATCCGATTATTCGGCGAGATGGCGAGGAAATGCGGCGTGAATTGCTCGCCTTTGGAAATATCGACCGGCCGCACCACGTAAGGCAGGCCGCACTCCTCCAGCATGATCGAAATCTTCCAGCCGTTCGGCGTCGGCCAGTAATAAAGTTCGATGGGTTTTTGGCGGCGGGCCGGGCCTGCGTTCGCGGTCGTGGTGCGCCCTGGTCTTCGCGTTACGCCACAGCGCGCCCGGCGGCAAAGAAAAACGGCGCCGCGGATTGCTCCACGACGCCGTTGAAAGTTTGGAAACGATATCGCCAACAAACCGAGGGCGTCGGCGAGATGGCTGCAGAGCAAATCCGCTGGCTTTGCGCCAGGGCGAAATCCGGTTGTCCCGTCTTTCGTGTTCACCACCGCGTAACGTATCTGCAAAGTTGTTAGTGCGATGTTGGAGCCTGCACCTTACGTCCCGCCGACGCCCCCTGTCGTTCACCTGAGCCGGCCTGTCTTGGAAGATCATCTCTCCTTCGACGTTGGCCGGCTCGTGTGACGCGGTCTTCAGCACATGCGATGCCGAAGACCGATAGCGTCGACTACTTCTTCTTGCGAGCCGTCTTCTTCGCCGGCTTCTTCGCCTTAGCTTTCGCTTTTCTCTTCTTCGCCATTGCTGCCCTCCTAGCTTGAGTGGGTGGCGTATCGGTGCAGTGCGGTCGCGAATCGATCCGCACTGCATCCGGATTACTACAGCGAGAAAAAAATAACAGTGACTCCACTTAATTTTGTGTGTAAGCGCCGCGGCCCGCGACCTCGCGCGCGGCGCGCGATGCGCCGCGCCTCGCCAAAGAACGGAAATCTTTTTGCATCGCGATGATTTTCGCAAAAATTTCGACACAATGAATAAACGCCGATGAAATGCGGCTTTCTACGACGTTTTATTTTTTGATTTTTTTCCAAGCCGACACTCGGCGCGCTCGCGCATGTGGATTTGTGCGCCGACAAAACTTCATCATTGTCAGCACTTTCGCGCTGCAAAAAAAATTATACACCGAGCACGAATATCGGCGCATCGAGCGCCTCGCCGAGACGCAAAACGCGCGAATCACTCACGACCGATTCGCAAAACGGTGTCCGCGCGCGTCGTGCGGCAGTGCGAAGAAGCGCCGCGCGACAAAATTTTGGAACGGATTCGGTGCGTTCGAGAGCGCGGCAGCGTGTGCGACGGACGCCGAGCGACGGTAGCGCTATGCCGCGTTCAGAGGCCAAGCTTCTTTTTGAGAAGGTCGTTGACGGCCTGCGGATTGGCTTTGCCGCCTGACGACTTCATCACCTGGCCGACAAACCAGCCGATCGCTTTGGGGTTTGTTTTCGCATCGGCGACCTTGTCGGGATGCTTGGTGACGATCTCATCGACGAGTTTTTCGATCGCCGAAACGTCGGTGACCTGCTTCAGGCCGCGCTGTTCGACGATCGCGCGCGGATCGCCGCCCTCGACCCAGACGATGTCGAACACGTCCTTGGCGATCTTGCCGGAGATCGTACCCTCGCCGATCAAGTCGAGGATGGTTCCGAGTTGCACGGCCGAGACCGGCGCTGCGGCGATATCGCCGCCTTCGCGATTGAGCCGGCCGGCAAGCTCATTGATGACCCAGTTGGCTGCGAGTTTCGGATCGCGTCGCGGTGCGGCGGCCCGATCGGCATCCGGGCTCACACCTCGGCCGACGACGGTTTCGAAATATTCAGCCATGTCGCGCTCGGCGACGAGCACGTCGGCGTCGTAGGCGCTCAGCGCATAGTCGCGCACGAACCGGGCCTTCTTCTGGTCCGGAAGTTCCGGCAAACTCCCTTGCAGATCGGCAATCAGCGACGGTGAGAGTTCCAAGGGCAGCAAGTCCGGATCCGGAAAATAGCGGTAGTCGTGCGCTTCCTCCTTGGTCCGCATCGACCGGGTCTCGCCTTTGACCGGGTCGAACAGCCGCGTCTCCTGAACGATGCTGCCGCCGTCCTCGATGATCTCGATCTGGCGGCGCGCCTCGTGCTCGATCGCCTGGCCGATGAAACGGATCGAATTGACGTTCTTGATTTCGCATCGGGTGCCGAGGCCGGCGCCGGGCTTGCGCACCGAGACATTGACGTCGGCGCGCAGATTGCCCTTTTCCATGTCGCCGTCGCAGGTGCCGAGATAGCGCATGATGGCGCGCAGCTTGGTGATGAAAGCCTTGGCGTCATCGGCCGAGCGCAGATCGGGCTTGGATACGATTTCCATCAGCGCCACGCCGGAGCGGTTGAGGTCGACCAGCGACATTGTGGGATTCTGGTCGTGCAGCGATTTGCCGGCATCCTGCTCGAGATGCAGCCGCTCGATGCCGACCCGCACCGTCTCGCCGTCGGGCATGTCGACCACGACCACGCCCTCGCCGACAATCGGCGATTTATATTGGCTGATCTGATAACCCTGCGGCAAATCCGGATAGAAATAGTTCTTCCGGTCGAATACCGATTTGAGATTGATCCGTGCGTCGAGCCCGAGCCCGGTGCGCACCGCTTGGCGAATGCATTCCCGGTTGATCACCGGCAGCATGCCGGGCATGGCGGCATCGACCAGCGAGACGTGCGCATTGGCCTCGCCGCCAAATTCGGTCGAAGCACCCGAGAACAGTTTGGCTTGCGAGGCGACCTGGGCATGGACTTCCATGCCGATCACCACCTCCCAGCCGTTAATCAGCTTGGATTTACGTGTCTGAGCGTCCATACGCGACCGAACCGCTTTGCATTCGCGGTTCGGTTACGCGTTTTGGCGATGCACGGCAAGCCCGCGCGAAGCGGCCCCGGGATCGGCCGGCCCGCTCGCGGCGGCGTCAGTCGCCGCACTTCGCCGCGCAGAAACTGCCGTAGCAGGGCAGCACCCGTGCAAGCGTACCGTTGAGACAGACCTGCTGCGCGCACCAGTTCGTGGTGGGATCACAACTGAAGGAGCACACCATGGCGTTGGTGAGGACGCCTTTTTTGCCAACGGCGCAGGCGCCGGGCGGCAGCGTGACCTTGGCCATCGTCTTGGCTTCGGCAACCGAGAAGCTCGCCGGCAATGATACCGCGGCGGCAAGCATTGCGACTTTCACGATCGACATCATCTTCATGGCAGTCCCCCGTCCCTACAAAAAAACATTCCACGTCGCCCCCGGCAGTCGAAATCTATTGCCGCAGTTGGCTGGTCCGCGCAAGACTTTACTAAGTTCGAGAGCGCCCCAGCTGCCATTGTGCTAACCTGGCGGCAGAAACGCCGAGGAGCACAGCACATGGACGCCATCGCAGAAAAGGATAGCCTCGTTCCCGAACTGACCGAGCCGCGCGCCCGCATCGGGTTGATCATCCCGTCGGTCAATCGAATGACGGAGCCGCAGTTCAATCATTATGCGCCGGACGATCTCGGAATTCTGGTGGCGCGCGGCAGGGTCGCCGGCCATCCGGAAAGAACGGTCGCAGAACTGACCGACGAGATTGCGCACGCCGCCGGCACGCTCGCCGACGCCAAGCCCGACCTGATCGTCTTCCACTGCACCCACACCTCGATGAAGGAAGGCGCCGACGGCGAGAACCGCATCATCGACCTGATCGAGAAGACCACCGGCATCGAGGCACTGTCGACTTCGCGTCTGGTCGGTGACGCGCTGCATGCCCTGGGGCTGGAGAAGGTCGTCGTCCTGAGCCCCTATATGACCAACAAAGACATCATCGATTATCTCGCGGCGGCAGGCGTCGACGTCGTCGGGGATGTCGCGCTGGCCTGCAAGACGCCCGCCGACTTCGAGGCAGTCACACCGCAGCGCTGGCTCGAACTGGCGCGCGACCACGACACGCCGGAAGCCGATGGCATCTTCCTGAGCTGCACTAACACCACCCAGATCGAAGCCGTGGCGGCGATCGAGGCCGCGCTCGGCAAGCCGGTGGTCAACAGCAATCAGGCGGTGCTGTGGGGCTGCATGAAACGGCTGAAAGACAAGCTCGGCAGCGAGCCTGCCCTGTCCGACAAACTCGGCCGGCTGATGCAGGACCTTTAGCCGGGCGCAGGCCGCCGTCGCTTTCGCGACCTCGCCTACGCGGCCTGTTTTTCCTCGCGCCAGATGCCGAGCGCTTCCTGCGCCGGCCGGTCGGAAATCGAAAACAGCACCGACTGTTCCGGCGCATTATGGGAATAGCGCTTCCACGGCGGCACCACGAACACGTCGTTCGGGCCCCATTCGAGCACCTTGCCGTCGACCGTGGTGGTGCCGTGGCCTTCCACGCAGACAAAAACGGTGCCGTCGGTCGCCCGGTACGGCTCGCCCTTATAACCCTTCGGCAGCATGGCGAGGCAGGCGCCCATGGTCGGCAGGATCGGGCCGCCGGTCACCGGGTTGGCGTAGCGGACGCGGGCGCCGTGACGCTTGTCGATATCGCCGGCCTTCATCATGCGCTCGATAATCGGCCGGGTACGGGCATAGGTGTAATTGATCACGGGCGTCCGGTTCATCATCGGCGTGCCGTCGGGCAGAACGCCGGAACCGTAGAAATTCAGCGAGTCGCCGTCGGCGCGCTTGGTTTCCTGGGTCGGATCGTCGAAATGCTCGGCGAAGGAAGCCTCATAGAAATTCACCGCCGGGAAATCGAGAACGTCGAGCCAAAGCATCGGGTCCTTCGACGGGTTGCCGTGATCGTGCGGCGCCCAATTGGCGGTGATGACGAAATCGCCGCGCGACATGAAGGCTTTCTCACCCTCGACCGCGGTGTAGGCGCCCTCGCCGTCCAATACGAAGCGGATGGCGGAAGAAACGTGGCGATGGGCAGGAGCGACTTCGCCCGGCATGATCATCTGGACGCCGGCAAACAACGTGTTGGTGATGCGCGATTCACCATGCCGCGCCGGATTTTCCAGGATCAGCACCCGGCGCTCGGCCTCCTCGGCGGTAATCAGGCCGCCGGATTCCATCACCAGCGATTTGACGTCGTCGTAATGCCAGACGTGGGGCGCGCAGCGGGTCACCGGTTCGTTGGTGACCACCGATTTCATCACTTTCCAGAGCGGCGCCATATCTTTTTTGGAGATCCGCTCATAGAAGGCCTCCCGCATCGCCTCGATATTGTGTTTCGGGCTCGGATTGGTCGTTTTCTCTGCGGTGGCGACCGACATTGCAGTTCTCCTCGGGGGCTCGTTTTCCCGAATATAAACAAAGTGGGGGTCTGCGGAAATAGCGGCTTGACGGGCAAACGGCGGGGCAGCCATGCGGGCGGCGAGCCCGGCGCTCTCTAAGTATTAACGTTGCCGCCGTCCACGGCCAGCGTCTGTCCGGTCACGAAGTCGCTGTCCGCGCTCGCAAGAAAGACCAGTGCACCAAGCAGGTCCTGCGGTTGCTCATCGCGCTTGAGCGCGCGGGAGGCGACCGCGCGCGCCCGCGAGGTTTCGACGTGACCCGGGTTTTCGGCGACGACCGTGTCGCTGATGGTAAAACCAGGGGCGAGCGTATTGACCCGGATGCCATGCTCGCCGAGTTCGCGCGACAGCGCCCGCGTCATCGCGGTGATGCCGCCCTTCGAGGTCACGTAATGCAGCATCCAGGGGATGCCGCGAAAGGCGGTGCCGGAGCCGATATTGATGATCTTGCCGTAGCCTTGCGCCCGCATATGCGGGGTGACGTGCTTCACCATCAGGAACGGACCACGCAGATTGATCGCCATCACGCGGTCCCACAGCGCGGCGTCGATCTCGGTGCAACTCTGCTCCTGCAGCGGGGCGAACAGCGCCGCGTTATTGATGAGAACGTCGATCTTGCCGAACCGCTCCATGGTCTGCGCGACGAGCGTCTTGACCGACGCTTCGTCGCTGACATCGACCACGGCGCTGGCGACGGAATTGGCGCCATGCTCGGACGCCAGTTCCTCGGCGATCGCGGTGCCGTCGGCGATATCCGCGATCATAAGGCGCGCGCCTTCGGCGGCAAGCGCGCGAGCATAGTGCAGACCGATGCCCTTGGCGCCGCCGGTGAGAATGGCGACGCGACCGTCAAGACGCGCCATGGGTTTGGCTCTCCGCTTTACTTGCCGCCGTTGAGACGCCGGACGAATTTCTCGAAGCTGGCGAGTTGCTGCTTGACCATCTCGATGGTCGGCGGGTCGGTGAGCGCCAGCGTCTTCTCGTCGAATTTCTTCGCAGAGAAATTGACGAACACTTCCGGCTTGCCGAACACGAAAGCATCGATGGCGCCGAGCGCCATCCGCAACGGGTATTGCATCCGGCCGCCGCCGAGCAGGCCGCCCGAGCAGGACTGCAGGGCGACGGGCTTTTCCTTGAAAGGCACGTCTTTCAGGCGCGAAGCCCAGTCGATCGCGTTCTTCAAACCGCCGGGAATGCCCCAGTTGTATTCGGGCGAAACGATAATGACGCCGTCCGCGGAACGGATGGCATCCGCCCAAGCCTCGACGTCGGCGGGGAAGCCCGAGCTTGCTTGCAGATCCGCGTTGTAGACCGGAAACTTTTCCCACGCCGGCGCCGGTTTGATCGACAGGCCGGGTGGCGCAAGCGCCGGCAGCGCCCGCATCAGCGCTGCATTGTAAGAGGCTTTGCGTAGGCTTCCGCAAATCGTGACGACGTTGAGGGTTTTATCGGACATATCGCTTCCTGAAAGCTGGCAATCGGCAATAGCGTGGCGAGCGGCCGCCTGGAACCGGCGGCCCCCTTTGGCTTACGGTCAGCACCGGCCCGCCGCAAGAGCGGCAGGACCGGGGCTAGTTGGTGTTGAGGAGCGGAATGTCTTTCGCCGAGCGCGACCCCGGCAATGACTCCACAAAGGCATAGATATCGGCGACATCCTGGTCCGAAAGCACCGCGATAGAGAATGCCGGCATGTCATTGACGGGGTTACGTACCTGGCCGATGAAGCCGTCGAACGGCAGCGCGGTATGAGCGAGGATCGGCGCCGGACCGTTATAGGCGCCGCCCTGCCCGGAGCGGCCGTGGCAGGTAAAACAGCCGTCGGCCAGATAGATGCGTTTGCCCTTGCCGGCGTCGCCCTTGGGCGCATCCTGCGCCTGGATCGCGGTCGCGCCGCTGAAAGCGATCACTGCCGTGGCGAGCGCCGCCAGCGCGATTGTTTTAAACCGGTTCACTGCAAAGCTCCTCAGCGCGGATCGGTGACGACGTCGACCACGGCCGGCTGACCGGCCTTGACCGCGGCGATGGCGCGGGTGAGCGCCGGCCCCAGATCCTTGGGATCGGTGATCGGGCCCTCGCCATAGGCGCCGCAGCCGCGCGCCAGCGTCGCGTAGTCGATATTCGGATCTTTGAGCGTGGTGCCGATGTCCATCTTCTCGACGCCGCGGCCGTGCCGCGCCGCCATCGCCACGAGGTACATGTATTCCTGGTGATAGGCGCGGTTGTTCTGCACGATATAGAGCAGCGGAATTTGGTGATGCGCGGCGGTCCACAGCGCGCCGGGATTGAACATGAAATCGCCGTCACCGCCGAACGCGACCGTGAAGCGGCCATGCTTCTTGTTGGCCAGCGCGGCGCCGATCGAAGCCGGCAGGTTGTAGCCGATGCCGGCGCCGCCGGCATTGCCGTTCCACTGATAGGGCTTCTTGAAATCCCACAGCCGGTGCGGCCAGGACAGCCGGATCGTGGTGCCGACCACCGACCAGTCCTCATCCTTGATCTGGTTATAAACCTCGGCGCACATCCGCGCCGTGGTGATCGGGCTTGAATCCCAGCCGATGGTCGCATCGGTCTTGGACTGCTCGATCATCGCCAGATGTGCCGCGGCGAATTTCTTGCCGCGCGCATCGAAGGCCGATTTCTTGCCGTCGTCCGTGAGACGCTTGACCGCCTCGGTCAAGGCCGGGAGCGAGGATTCGCCGTCGCCGGCGATGTCGAGATCGATGTCCTGCCAGCGGCCGAAATCCTGATAATTGGATTTCAGATAAAGGTCGCGCACGCCGAGCGTGATGAGTTTCGCTCCGGGCTTGGTGCCGGGCGCCGAGCGGCGCACGATGCGATCGCTGAAATGGGTGAGCGTGCCCCACAGGTCGTTCATCTCGATCGCGAGAATGACGTCGGCCTGCCCGATCAGCGCCCGGCGAAAGCTTTGATTGAGCGGATGCCGCGACGGGAAATTCATCCGGCCGGCATTGTCGATGACGCCGCATTGCAACGCCTCGGCGAGCGCGACCAGATTGGCCATGCCGGCCGGCGTGCGGGCGAGCCGGTCGACGATGATGATCGGGTTTTGCGCCTCGACCAGCATCTTGGCCGCTTCCGCGATCGCGCCGGCATCGCCCTGCGGCGGCGTTACCGGCTGGTATTTCGGAATCCGCAATCCTTCCGGATCGGGGATCGGGTTTTCCTGCAATTCGGCATCGAGCGCGATGAACACCGGTCCCATCGGCGGGGTGGTCGCAATCTTGTAGGCGCGCACCGTGGACTCGCCGAAATGCGTCAGCGACGCCGGCTGGTCATCCCACTTGGTGAATTCGCGGACGATCTGGCCGATATCGACGCCGGAATGCACCCATTCGGCGCCCGGCATGCGCTTGTCGGCTTCCATGATATTGCCGCCGAACACAACGACCGGCACGCGGTCGCACCAGGCATTATACATCGCCATGGTGGCGTGCTGCAGACCGACGACGCCGTGGCAGCCCATCGCCATCGGCTTGCCTTCGATCTTGGCGTAACCCTGCGCCATGTGAACGGCGATGTCCTCGTGCACGCAGGTGAGGATTTCGGGCTTGTTGTTGCTGTGATTGATCACGGCCTCATGCAGGCCGCGGTAGCTCGAGGCGCAATTGATCGCGAAATACTCGATGCCGAGTGAATTGATCACGTCGGACATGTAATCGCCGCCGCTCGAGGTCTGGTTGACAGGGTCCTTTGCCGGCCCCAGCGTCTCGACCGCGGTCGCGATCGGGCCGGGAAGCGCGGCCTTGGCTTTCTCAAGGGGAGCGGCCGGCATCGCGGCGGCAGTGCCTGGCGGCGTCACCGCGGCCGCGGCGCCGGCAAGACCGGCGCCTTTGAGGAAATTACGGCGGCTGGAATCGGTAGCTTGGCGGCGCTTGGACATCGCATTCTCCCCCGGAGGTTGGCCCGTTAGGCCAAGGATTCGCAGAATTCTTGATTAGGCGGATTCTCGCGTCCTGACGGCCGACCGTCAAGCGGGCAGCCTCAAGGGTCAGCCATGCGTCACCATGCGCGAAAGCCCGCCGCGCCGGAGCCGCCCAGACGGCTAAATCTTGAAAAGCTGCTCCGCATTGCTGTGCGCGATGCGCTCCCGGTCCGCTGGACTGACCGGAATCTGGTCGAGGAAGGCGCGCGCTTCGGCCATCGACCCATAGGGATAGTCGACAGAGAACATGATCCGCCCGGGGCCGACCTCCAGCAACAGGTCGAGAAACGTCGCCGGGAAATTGAAGCCGGCGAAAGTGTAATGGACATTTTCGCGAAGATACGCGCCGATCGGCCGCTGCAGCTTGGTCAGCCCCGTCGGCAGGTTCTTGTTGAGCCGGGGCAGCATGAAGGGAAGCGCTTCACCGAGATGGCCGACCACGACTTGCAGCTTGGGATAACGGTCGAATGCCCCACCGAGGATCATGCGAAGCAGATGAACCCCGGTTTCGATGTGCCAGCCCCAACCGGCCGAAGCGAACACCGCGGTTACTGCCGGGGAAAACCCACCGTAAAGCGCATCCGCGACCGGCTTCGGCGGCACCGTGGGATGAAGATAGATCGGGACATTGAGGGCTTCGGCGCGCTCCAGGATCGGCCAAAAGAATTTGTCGTCCAGATAGCGGCCGCGCGTGTGACCGTTAATGAGCGTGCCCTTGAAGCCTTGCCGGATTCTGCGATCCAATTCATCGGCCGCCTGCTCGGGGGCCGCGATCGGCAAGGCAGCAAAACCGGCAAAACGCTTCGGATTTTTCTGCACCACATCGGCGAGGAAATCGTTCGAACTCGCGGGCGATCGCGATTTGCTCGGCGACGTCAGCCTGCTCGACACCGGGAGAATTCAGCGAGAGCACCTGCATATCGATGCCTGCGGCATCCATCTCGGCGACGCGCCTGTCGCCGACCTCCTGAAGCTGCTCGGCAATCTTCGCATAAGTGCCCCCGGACTTGCTGAGCCGTTCAGTGAATTCCCGGCCAGGTCCCGCAATAAATCCCGGACTCGCAAAGTGCTCTTCAAGAGTGATGGTCCGCAACTTCGCTCCGCTCCGCGGCGCGTCGATTTTTTGCTCCCGTTCGGCCTCGGCAAATACCTGACCTGGAATTGTCGCCGAAGCGGCGCCGCCGGATGCAGCGCAAATGAAATCGCGGCGATTCATCATAGTCCTCCCGTCTCAAAGGCTTGTGCGAGTGGTCAGCCGCTCCCGCCAAGCCGTATTATGATTGCGCGGCTTAACTACTCGGCGAATTTACCAACGACGGCGCCACGATCTCCTTCCAGCTTTTCGGCACGGTGGTGAGCCCACCGTGGCGGCCCATGAACTCAGCCATCGCCTGGACGCCGTACACGGCACTGCCGAAATCATCTTTGATATCACGCACCACCGCTTCCATGGTCGTGCCATTGATGGCGCCGGACGGCTCGTGCGTCAGATAGATTTGGGCGGCGCGGCGTGGATCGTCGTGAATGATGCGCGCGGCCTCGTCGATCGCCTTGTCGATGACCTCGGGGAGCTGCGGCTTCGCGGCTATCCCGGCCTTGGTGGCCGCCATGACGAGGAAGGAAAATTTGCCGCCCATCACATCGGACGAGGTCAGCAATGGATGCACATTGGCGCCGCGCAGCGCGAGTTCGGTAAATGGCGGCGAGGCGAAATAGGCGTTTATGGCGCCCGAATTTTCGACCAGGGCCGATATCGCGGCAGCGTGCGGCAGTGCGACGACCTGGCCGCTCAGCTTGTCGAAGCGGCCGAATAACTTCTCCGACTGAAACTCCAGCAAAAACATCTGCGGCGACGTCAGCGTCGGCATGGCGATGCGGTCGGTGGACTTGATGTCGGCGAGCGAATGTTCGTCCGGCTGGTTGCTTAAAAGCGTCAACGGCATGGTGGTGAGGCCCGACACCGCGAACAGCTGTGTCGGCTTGCCCTTGTCTTCCTGCCATGCCGCGAGAAGCGGCGCGGCGCCGAACGGCCCCATATCGATCTCGCCGGCGTCGACCGCTGCGAGCATCTGCACGGCACCGGGGAAACGCTGGAAACTCGGCCGCAGATCGAGATGCGCTTCCTTGCCGTGCTTCTCGATCAGCTTCATGTCCTCGCAGATATAAAGCGGCAGGAAGGCGAGACCATAGCCCATGCCAATCTTGACTTGCTGCTGCGCGCACGCCGGGGCGAGCGTCGCACAGAGAGCAAGGATCGCGGCAAATGCTCTCCCGCTCATTCCCGCGAAAGCGGGAATCCAGTGCACCGCGAATGCCGGATCCCCGCTTTTGCGGGGACGAGCGGAGACAATCATTTGACGCTCAACCAGCTTTCTCGTCGGCTATGGGGTTACGCAATGTTCCGACACCTTGGATCTCGACTTCGACGGTGTCACCGTTCTTCATCCACACCGGATTGGGCTTGCGGGCATGCCCGACACCGGATGGGGTGCCGGTGAAGATCACGTCGCCGGGCTCGAGCGTGATGCCCTGGGTGATGTAGACCAGCATTTCCACAATCGGGAACATCATGTTGTCGGTGTTGTCCGATTGCATGACGGTGCCATTGAGCCGACTTTCGATTTTCAGTCCCTTGGCCGCATCCGGCAGTTCGTCGGCGGTGACGAGCCAAGGGCCGAAGCCGCCGGTGCGGTCGAAATTCTTGCCCATATCCCACTGCGTCGTCTTGCGCTGGAACTCGCGCACCGAGCCCTCGTTGCCGCAGGAATAACCGGCGATGCAGGAGGTCGCGTTGCCCGGCGTCAAATGCTTGGCGCGCTTGCCGACCACCAGGATCAGTTCGGCTTCGTAATCCAGCGTCTCCGACACTTTCGGCCGGATGATCGGCTCGCCGTGCGGCACCATCGACGTCAAGCAACGGAAGAAAATCGTCGGGAACTTTGGAATGTTGTCGCGCTGCGAGCCTTCCTTGACGTGTTCGAGGTAGTTCAAGCCGAGGCAGATGATCTTTCCCGGCTTACCCACCGGCATCGCGTATTTGAGACCGGCCAGGGGCTTGCGCGCGCTCGCCGGCGCGCGCTTGGCAATGTCCGCCAGCGCTTTGGTATCGCCGTCATTCTTGGCAAGCCACTCGCCGAGATCGCCCGGGATCCTGCTGTCAGCCGTCTGCAAGTCGACGACTTGATCGCCCTCGACCACGCCAAAACGCGGGCCCCCCTGCCCTTCGAACCCAACAATTTTCATGAATTTGCCCTTTGACTGCCCGGGAACGCCGACGAGCGGCGACTATAATGCGTAGCGAGGAATCGACGAAGCGAAATCAGGCGAAGACGCTGGAGCGAGCCGCCGGTCAAAACTCCGCCATGTCCTTGGCGATCAACACCTGGCCTGAGAAATATTTCTTCACCTCATCCGCCCATGCGGTGTAATCGTCGCCCTCAGGTAATGCGGTCAGATGCGTGAGTACGACCGCTTTGACGCCGGCACTTGCCGCCAGCTTGCCGACATCCGCCGGAGCCAGATGCCCTCTGGACGCCTGCACCATGATGCGGTCTTGTTCCGCCGGAGTCATCGCTTGCCATTGCCCGCTTTTGATCAAAATCTGCTTGCGGGCTTCGACCGAATTCGCTTCCGACACCAACAGGTCGGCGCCCTTGGCGAGATCGACCAGACCGTCGAACGGGCCTGTATCGCCGGTGAACACGACGACCCGGTCGGGCGTCTGGAAACGGTAAGAATACGATTTGTATCTGTCTTCTCCCCGCCCGCCGTTGTGAAAAGCGAAATGGGTGTTCTCGATCGCCGTCACTTTGATGTTCGCGTCCTGATAAATCTGACCGACGCCGACATCGTGTCCGAAGAACACTTTTGCAATCGGAACGCTGCGACCGCCGTCGGCAATCCTAAGCTCGGAACTTGGAGTGAAATATTGCACGGCCGCTTGCACCAGTGCTTCGGTGCCGGGCGGCCCGTAAACGTTGATCGGTTCGGTACGATTGAGATCCCAGACTTCGGACATCAGAGTCCCGAGACCGCCGGTATGATCGTCATGATGATGAGTTATGAAGACGGTTCCGATTTGCCTCATGTTGATATTGGCTTTCGCCAGCCGGCGCGTGACGCCATCGCCGGCGTCGACAACATAATAGACGCCATTGACGATCAGCAAATTCGACGATTGCGCCCGGTGCGGCGCCGGCACCGGGCCGGCCAAAGTGCCGAGGGTGATGACACGGGTGCCCGGCTTTTGCGCTGAAGCGACGGTGGCGTTCTGCGCGTTGGCGAATGCCCCGGTCCCGATCACGATTGCAGCGATCAACACCGACAATAGCTTTTGCATTTTATTCTCTCCAGGCGGCAACTAAAGCTGCAGCCACATTCGAGCGGGACGACTCGGATCAAGTGAGAAACTTCCTGCGTTCGCAGCGCTGACTTCCTTCAGTTCGCAGCGCGATCCTGCAAAAAATATTTCCTGAATCGTTCCCGCGCGGCAACTGCCGCATTCAGATCGAAACCATTGACGATGGCAAGACGAAAGCCGCCAGGCGGCATGGCATGCGTCGCGGGCGCGCGATCTTCGTGGAAGGTGATTTGGACGCTGGTGACACCCGGCGTCTGCCTGACCTCGTCAACCAGCGCTTTCGGCGGATGGCGGTACTGCCGGCCGTGCGGTCCGAACAGGACGACACTATAGCCTTCGCTGCGATCGTCGTCGCAAAAGTTCCACGTCCCGTTTTCGTAGAGACCGACGACGGCTTCGACCCAGCCGGGCCCATAGAGATCGGGCCATTGGTCGGCAAAGCGCAGATGCGCCTCGATGATCTTTTCGCCGATGGTTTCGAGATTAAGCATGCCGGTATAGCCGGCCAGATTGTTGCGCACCCACTCCCCGCAATAGGACTCGATGCCGGGATCCGGCTCGGCGTGGACCGTCCAATGATCGAACGTGCCTTCGCCGGCCGACGCGCCGGTGACGTGCCGCCACCACCGCGGCTCACCGTCGACCACGGCGATGTCCGAGGAGACATGCCGGCCGTCGAGCGCCGTCATCCAAAAGTGGCCGGGTGCGTAATGCGCGTCGTAGTCGGCTTGCGACGTGAGCATGCAACTGCCGACGCCCATGCCCTTGAGATTGACGATCGGTTTGGAAAAGACGGGAAAATGCGGCGGCGACGTGCCGTGCGGCCCCGCATCGAGCCTTTGGCTGAGCGCGACTGTCAGCTTGTCGTAGACAAAGCGGTGCGCCGGATACCATTGCCAGGCGTCGCTATCTTCGGTCGGGATCAGCGCCGCCGTCGTCACATGCGCGAAATATTGCAAGCGCCATGGATCGGCCTCGCAAATCGGCATCGGTCAGCCCGCTATTTGTCGTCCGTCATTCGCAGTGCATGAACACTGAACTGTCCGTCGGTCCAGACCTTCAGCGGCGACCAGCCGCTGCCTTGGGCCAGCGCCTGAAAAGTCTCGACCGTATATTTATAGCTGTTTTCGGTATGGATGGTCTCGCCGGCGCGGAAATTAAACGACTTGCCGTTGACGCGGACCTTTTGCCGTTTGGTGCTGGCGAGATACATCTCGATCCGGTTTTGCTCACGGTTGTAGCAAGCGTGGTGCTCGAAACTGCTGAGATCGAAATCGGCGCCGAGTTCGCGATTGATGCGGGACAAAAGATTGAGGTTGAATTTCGCGGTTACGCCTTCGGCATCGTTGTAGGCCGGACAGAGAATCTTCGTATCCTTGACCAGATCGACACCGACGATCAGGACCGCATTGGCCCCAAGCGTGGCGCCGGCGTGGCGCAGGAATTTCGATGCCTCGTGACGCTCGAAATTGCCGATGGTCGAGCCCGGGAAAAAGCCGACGCGCGGCAACGCCGCGACCGCTTGCGGGATTTCGAAGCCTTGGGTGAAATCGGCGACCAGCGGATGCACGGCGAGCCGTGGAAAATCGCGCCGCAACTGTGCTGCGTCCTGCTGCAGGAAATCGCCGGAAATATCGACCGGAACATAGGCTTCGACCGTGGCCGCGGCGCCGAGCAGAATGCGCGCTTTTCGACTCGAACCGCTGCCGAACTCGATCAGCGCGCAATTCGGTGGAAACAGCGACGCAATCGCCGGCGCATTGTCGCGCAACAGCTCGAGCTCGCAACGCGTCGGATAGTATTCCGGCAGCTGGGTAATGCGCTCGAACAGCGCAGAACCGGCCGCATCGTAGAAGTATTTCGGCGACAGCCGTTTTGGCTTCGCCGTCAGTCCGTCGGCGACATCGGCGGCAAAAGCTTCGGTCGCCACATCCGCCGGTGCGAAAGATTGCACCGCGCGTCGCGCGGTTTGTGCAGCATTCGTCATGGCTATGCTCAGTGTCCGTATTCGGAGAGCCGCAATCCGCTAAATTGCCAGCGGGCCGAAGGATAAAAGAAGTTGCGATAGGTCGGGCGCGAATGGCCGGCCGGAGTCGCCAGCGAAGAACCGCGCAATACCAACTGATTGATCATGAATTTGCCGTTGTACTCGCCAAGCGCGCCGGGCGCTGCCTTGTAACCGGGATAGGCCGAATAGGCGCTCCGCGTCCATTGCCATACGGCACCGAACGCGTCGCGGAGACCGCCGCCTCTTGCCGCAACCTCCCACTCGCCTTCCGTCGGCAGATCCTTTCCGGACCAGCGCGCGAAGGCGTCGGCTTCGTAATAGCTGACGTGGCAAACCGGCAGCGCCGGTTCGACGCGTCTCAGGCCGCCGAGCGTCATCACGTGCCAGGCGCCATCGATCATGCGCCAATAACCCGGCGCGTTCCAGCCCTCTGCCGTGACAGCCCCGAAACCGTCCGACAACCACAAGGTCGGCGTCCTATAGCCTCCGTCCGCCATAAAGTCGAGCCAGTCGCCGTTGGTTACCAGTGCAGAAGACAGTCGCACCGGGTGCAACAGTATCTGATGGGCCGGCTGTTCGTTGTCGAAGCAAAAACCCCTGCCGTCATGGCCGATGGTGTGAACGCCATCGAGTGCCGCAGCGCCGGTCGCCGCCGGGTCGCCTGGCGGCCACTGCCACGTCGAATCATAGGCCGGATAGGTTTCGTTGAGCGAGAACGCATGCAAAATGTCGGTGAGCAAAAGCTCCTGGTGTTGTTGCTCGTGATTCAGTCCAATCTCGATGACCGGAATGAGTTTGGCGAATTCCGGCGCTGTCTCGATCAGTCCGACAACGGCGTCGTCGACATAGGCGCGATAGGCGGCGACCTCGTTGGCGTTCGGCCGAGTCACCATGCCGCGTTGTGGGCGTGCCGCGCGGGGGCCGGCCGAGACATAGTAAGAGTTGTACAAATAAGCGAAACGCTCGTCGAACGGCCGATAGTCTTTCACATGAGGGCGCAACAAAAACTGTTCAAAGAACCAGGTCACATGAGCGCGATGCCATTTGGTCGGGCTGGCATCCGCCATCGATTGCACGACTTGATCTTCGGGCGAAAGTAGCGCCGCGCGTCGTTCGGTTTCGTCGCGGACGGCACAATAGGCTTCGGCCCAGTGCCGTCGCGATTGTTCGTCCGATGCTGCGGGACCATCGGCGGCCTCATCGCCAACGCCGATTACCGCCGGATCGACGAGCCGAACGCGTGACGAAGCACTGGAGCGTAGCATCATAAATGTCCGCAAAAGGCGGGGGTTACCAGGTAATGTCAAAGGCTGGGAAGATAATCAGCCCCCGCTGGCTTGGTTCCATAGATGATCCGTCCCCGGCCGACTGCAATGCGAATCGGATCATGCTAACGCGGTTGTGATCGGTCAAGACGGGCATGGAGTGACCATCCGGCGGTTGTGACGCCTCCTTTCGCCGACATATGGTTCCCCGCGAAATTTCAGACCTTGGGTAAAGGATAATGACGAAACGGATTAGTAAGAAAACCAGTACCGCGAAACCGATGCTGCCGCGCGAGCGCGCCGACTATTCGGCGATCGTCGACCGGCCGCCGCTGAAACTTCCCGACGGCGCCCGCGTCGTGTTCTGGAGCATCGTCAATCTCGAAGTCTGGGACATCGGCAAACCGATGGCGCGGCAAGTCCTCGCGCCCCCGACGGGCGTGACGCAGCTTCCCGACGTACCGAACTGGAGCTGGCACGAATACGGCATGCGGGTCGGCGTCTGGCGTTTCTTCGACCTGTTCAAACAACAAAATATCCAACCGACGCTGGCGCTCAATGCGCGGGTTTGCGAGGACTATGCGCGTGTCGCGCAACAGGCGCGAAGCGACGGCTGGGAATTCATGGGGCATTCCTACGAGCAGGGCCCGATTCACAAGGAGCCCGACCAGAAAGCGATGATCACCCGTTCGCTCGACGTGCTCACCCGCTTTTGCGGCAAACGGCCGGTCGGATGGCTCGGCCCGGGACTGACACAAACGCTCGAAACGCCGGACCTTCTTAGCGCTGCCGGTATCAAATATATCGGCGACTGGGTCTATGACGACGAGCCCTCGACCATCCGCACCGTCAACGGGCCGCTGGTAACGCTGCCCTATACTCTGGATATCCACGACATCACCATGATGGCGGTTCAGCACCATGAGAGCGATGCGCTCTTGAAGCGCGCCATCGACCAATTCGACCGGCTTTATGCCGAAGGGGAAAAGCGCGCCAAGATTTTCTCGCTTGCCATTCACCCCTATCTCAGCGGCCAGCCGCATCGCATCAAATATCTCGAAGCGATCTATGACTACACCCGCAAATTCGACGGCGTGCTCTATTGGAACGGCGAACAAATTCTGGATTGGTATTTGCGATGCGCGACCTGATGGTTGCATTCCAGCTGCTGGCGAGCGGACGAAGCGCGGCACGGATGTAATAATGTCCACCTGCCAAATCCGGCGACACTCCGTAAAACTGAGTTCTACAAGCCTTTTAGACAAAAGCTTGGACGAGCGGCGAAGCTTGATGCTAGACGACGGCCGGTAGCGCGACCGAGCCGGGGGCGGCTTTCCATCTCGGAACGAATCCGGTGCGTTTTGACGCCCGTCTTTGATATTGACTTGACCGCCCGGGGCGCGCCGGCCGAAGATGCTGAAAAGACAGCAGTTTTTCATTATTCCAATGTGAAAGACTGTGCTCTCTTGCCCGTTTTGCCCTTGGAAAGCCGCTCGACTGAATGTTACATTATAACGTTTTCCACCCCATAAGGCCATGCCGCGTCCTCCTGGATGCCGTGGCGAAGAACGGACGCCAAATCAGGAAGCCCGCGATGCCCGAAAACACCCGCGCCACATCAATAACGCCGCCCCGAAACGGCTTGCGTTCCCGCTTCCACACCGCCTCGGCTGTCCTGGCTCTGCTCGTCGCGGTTGCATTTTCGCATGCGACGCATGCTCAAACTACGGCGCCGGCGGCTCCGCCCTCCGTTGCCGCGCCTGCTGCCGCTCCCGCGGCTGCCGCCCCTGCCCTGCAGCAAGCCCCATCAGCACCAGCCGCCGAACCCGCGGCGCCGACGGCCGCTCCGGCACCGCCGGCGATCACGACGCTCGCCGTCCCCGAAGACTTGTCGCCGTGGGGCATGTTCACCGCCGCCGACATCATCGTGAAGGCGGTTATCATCGGGCTCGCTTTCGCCTCACTGGTGACGTGGACGGTCTGGCTCGCCAAGACGTTTGAGTTGCGGACCTCGCGCGCGGCGGTCCGCCGCGACCTTCGCGTTCTCAACGGCGCGGCAACCTTCGCCCAAGCGCATGAGCAGTTGCGCGACGGCACCTCCGCCGTATCGCAACTGATGCAGGCGGCCGGTCAGGAGATCAGGCTCTCCGCGGGTCTGCGCGCCGAGGGCTTGAAGGAGCGCATCGCCTTGCAGCTCGAGCGTATCGAGTTGGGGGTGAGCCGGAAGATTTCACGGGGCACCGGTGTTCTAGCCACCATCGGGTCGACGGCGCCGTTCGTCGGACTGTTCGGCACGGTCTGGGGCATCATGAACAGCTTTATCGGCATTTCGAACGCGCACACCACCAATCTCGCGGTGGTGGCGCCCGGCATCGCGCAAGCGTTGCTCGCCACCGCCTTCGGCCTGGTCGCGGCGATCCCCGCGGTCATGATCTACAACGTCTTGGCGCGGCAGACCGCGCATTATCGGGCCTATCTCGGCGACGCTTCGGCGCAGGTGATGCGGCTCGTGAGCCGCGATCTCGATCGCGCCAAGCTGCCGATGCCCCAGGCCGCCGAGTAAGCCGGAGTAAATCTGTGGCCATACGCCTCGATCACGGAACCGACGAACTCACCGAAGTTCACGATATCAACGTCACGCCGTTCATCGACGTGATGCTGGTGCTGCTCATCATCTTCATGGTGGCGGCGCCGCTCGCCACCGTCGATGTTCCGGTCGACCTGCCGTCGTCGCGGGCCCAGCCGGAGCAGCGGCCGCCGAAGCCGGTGTTCTTGACGTTGAAGGCCGACGGCAGCCTCGAAGTCGGCGACAATCCGGTGCCGCGCAGTTCGCTCGCCGACGTGCTCGCCAGCACCACCCAAGGCGATCATGACCAGCGCATATTCCTGCGCGGCGACCGCACCGTACCCTACGGCGACATGATGCAGTTGCTCGACGACTTGCGGACCGACGGCTACCTCAAGATCGCCTTGGTGACCAAGGAGTCACGTGAAGCGAAATGACCGCGCGCGCGCTGCCTTGGTTTGAGGATGAAGATCCGCGCGACATTTGGCGCTGGGCCATAGCCGCGCTCATCGTGCTCTGCATCCATCTCGGCGCCATCGCGGGATATCTCCACGTCCGTCAACCCGACGAAATCGGCGATGAAGCGCCGGCGGTTGCGATCGAGGTCTCACCCTCGGACGACACCGTCGACCAGGCCGAAGTCACGCCGGTGCCGGAGCAAGAGCAGAAACAGGTGGAGGAGCAGCCACCACCGACGCCCCCACCGCCACCCGAGGCCGTGGCGATGCCCGAAGAAAAGCCGGTAGAGCAGCCCCAAGTGCAGCCGCAGCAGGCGCCCCAGCCGGCGCGGACCAAGAGCAGCAGTTCACAGGTCTCCTCGACCTGGGAAACGACCCTGGTCAAGCGCCTCAACCAGTTCAAGCGTTATCCGGGAGACGCCCAATCGCGCGGTGTCGAGGGCGTAGTCTTGCTGAGCTTCAGCGTCGACCGTGCCGGCCACGTGCTCTCGCACCAGATCGTCAAAAGCTCCGGCCATCCCGAGCTCGACGCCGAAGTCACCTCGATGATCGAGCGCGCCCAGCCGTTGCCGGCGTTCCCGGCGTCGATGACGGACGACAAACTCGATTTGACCGTCCCGATCCGCTTTTCGCTCCGATAAGCACCGGCCAAATTTTAAAACTCGCTTTGCCTCGGCCGAGGTGACGGGAGGATGGCGGATGGTCTAAATTCATCCCGTCATTTTCGTCCACCGGGAGTCCTCATGCGCACCAAATCCTGTCTCACCGCCGCCGACGTCAAGAAAATGCTCGCTGCCTGCGAAGCCGAGGCCGTCAAGAACAAATGGGCGGTGGCGATCTCCATCGTCGACGATGGCGGGTTTCTTCTTGGATTTCTCCGCATGGACGGCGCAGCGGCGATTTCCGCGGAAGTGTCGACCGGCAAGGCGCGCACCTCGGCGATGACCAAACGGCCGAGCAAGTTCTTCGAGGATCGCGTCAAGGAACGCCCGGCTTTCGCCGGCTTTCCCGCCGGCATTCTTATTCAGGGCGGCGTGCCGGTGATGCACGAAAGCGACTGCGTCGGCGCCATCGGCGTATCGGGCGTGCAATCGCACGAAGACGAACAGATCGCGCAAGCCGGCGCCAGCGCGCTTGGTTAGAATTCCGTCTCTATAGCCGGGCGTGTCCGAAACTCACGCCTGCCAGAACGGCTTGGCCTTTTCCGCCTCGGCTTGCGGCGGGTGGCCCATGTCTTTCAGGTCGAGAGCGGAAAGCGCGGCGAGTTCGCGGCGCCAATTCATGCGCCGCCGCCACTCGATTAAAGTGTCGAACATGCGCCGGAGCGGCCGACGGCCGTGCTCGGATTTGGCGTGAATGCTTTGGGACGCCGAGAGTTGCGGCGAAAAGAACGATTGCGTCGTCATGGATATCTCCCGTGAAAGCCTTGGCCTCAACGGGCGATTCCATCCCTCGCTTTCGGAAATTTAAGCCGTCAGGCGTGAAAAGCCAATGACGACTGAGCGACACGGCAACATGCTCTATCAACATTGCGTCGAAGATTTGGCGCGGCGGATAGCGCGCGGGACGAACCCGCTAGCTTAAGCCGCTCGCCCGGGCCTGGTCCTTCGCCATCACTCCCCAGTCGTATTCGGCTTCGCCATGGGCAACGGCGCCCACCAGCCGGTCGCGCCAGACATTTCCCGACGGCAGCGGCACGCCGACAGCGCCACCGGCTTCGAGTGCGAGATTGGCGTCCTTGAGACCCAAGATGGCTCGCTGGCCGGCCGGCTGATAGCGCTCCTCGGCAATCATCTTGCCGTAAATCTTGTAGGCCGCGCAGGCGAACATGCCGTCGGTCATCACGTCATAAAACACGTCGGGGACGACGTCGTATTTGCGGGTCAGCGCAAAACCCTCGCCCATCGCCTCGATGGCGCAGCCAAGTACGAAATTATTCGCGATCTTGATGGCGGCCGCCGATACCGGGTCGGTGCCGGCCTCGAAGGTACGCCGAGCAATCGCCGCAAACAGCGGCCGGAAGCGTTCGACAATATCCTTCGCGCCGCCGAGCACCATGCCGGCCACACCGGTGGCGACCATTTCGGGGCGGCCGAGCATCGGGGTGGCAAGCAGTATCTGTCCGGCTTCGGCGTGCAGCGCCTTGAGCTTGGTGATGCAGGCGACACTATGCGTGCCGGCACAGATGTGAATGCCGCCTTTTGGCAGCGACTGGAGCAGCCCGCCTTGTTGGCCAACCACGTCCAGCACCGCGGTATCGTCGGCGAGCATGGTGAAGACCGCTTCGCCGTAATTCGCCGCTGCATGAATCGACGTCAGCGGCTTGGCGCCGCGATCGGTCAGCGCCTTGATCTTATCGGGCGTGCGATTGTAAAGGCCGAGTTCGTGGCCGCCGTCGAGCAGGCGCCCAGCCATCGCCGCGCCCATGCGGCCGAGCCCGATGAATCCGACTTTCATGGCATCTCTCCGTCCAGTGTCGCGGTGTCAGACCAGTTGATCGCGCACCCATTCCAACTCACGGCAGATATAGTCGACGATGTCGTTCGACTTCAGGCTGTCGGGCAGCACGTCCCAGGTATAGGTCTCGACTTCGAGGTGGCGCGACACTGGATTCGCCTTGTGGAAACGCAGCCCGTCTTCGATGGCAAAACGGGTGGTGCGGAACTGCCCGAGATCGTCGAGGAAGACCGGCACGTGGATATGGGTTCGCCATTCACGCGGCCCCGGCTCCTTCTCGAAGGCGACGATGGCGTCGTCGACATTGAGGAACTTGGTGAGCTTGCCGTCCATCTTCTGGATCGTCTGGGTAAGATAAATCGTCTTGGCGTAGCGCTTGAGCGTCTCGACCACCGGCTGCGTCACTTCCGGAATATGCAAGGCCGCGGCTTCCTGGAACTTGAAGATCGGAACGCCGGCATCGACCAGTTTCTGCACGGATTCGGAAATGTTCTCGTATTCCACCGCCTGGTGACAGATATCATAGACAATGCCGACATGGCGGCGTAGCGCCGCGTTCGCCTCCGAGATCGGTACGCGCGCGAGCTTGGCGAGCTTTTCGACCGCCGCGCCCGCGTAAAGTTGATCACGAAAATAGGCGATGGTCTCGTCGGTGGTTTCGAGAAAGCAATAAGGCTCCGGTTCGAGAGCCAATTGCACCGTGCGGCCGGTCTTCAATTCAAGTGCGATGAGATGCGCGACCACCCGCAGCACGTGATCGGTGTAGCTCGTTATCACGTCGCTCCCGGTGACGCGCGGCTTGAAACCGAGCGGTGCGCTCTGGATCGACGGGGCGATCCCGGGCGGGCACACGTCAGCCAGCACATTGGCGACATTGATGGTGTAGTTGGTGCGCTCTTCGCCGCGCCAGTCCGGCTCGTAAACTTGCTCCTTTACCTTCTCGCCCTTGAAATGCCCGAACACAAAGGCATTGGCGGTGTAGATATACATGTCGTTGGCATCGAGAAATTGTTTCAGCTTGGCGCGTTCGGCCGGGCTATTGGCGAGAGTTTCCGCAGAGCTTGCCGACAGCCGGATGCAAACGCCGAAGGCTTTGTCGGGGGCGATGCGCGCTTTCACCCTCGGCAGATAGGTCACCAGAGAATGGTACAGTTGCTCCCAGTTATCGGCAGGGTGCACGAGGGTCGAATAGGTCAGATGGCCGAGGCCGTTGCCGAGATCCATGGTGGTCGTTCCAGTCTTGCTTGACGATAAATCAGTTGACGTGCTCGACGACGCCGCTGGCCGCGGAGCGGATAATCGCTTCGGTCGCGGCGACGCCCTGGATCATCTGATCGTAGGGAATCGGAAACGCCGGACCGCCTTCGGCCGCTTTGGCAAAGGCTTCGAGCGCGGCGCGCGATATGTCGAGCGTCGCAGCCTGCCAGGTCTTGGCCTCGCCTTTCACCGGCTGGAATTTGCAGGTGCCGAACAGCCGCGTGCGGCGTTCCTCCGACGAAGCGCCGGCGACATGCGTGACGCCTTCGAGCCGCAGCCAGCCCTTCGATCCGAACACCTGAAAGGAGAACCCCGGCCCGGTCGTCGTCATGGTGCCGAGATAACCCGACATGCCCTCTTTCATGCGAAACAGGATCGAAGTGGTGTCGTCGGCATCGATGGTCGCCGCCCGCCGGAAACTCTGCGCGAATACATGATCGATCGGCCCGCACAGGTCGATCATGCCATCGACGGCATGCACGCCCATCGGCAACAAGCCGCCCAACGGGGTCTCGTGTTTGTCGGCACGCCAGTGGCTGGGATTGATAAACAGCACATTGGGAAACGTCATGGTCGCTTCGATGTGCAAAATGATGCCGAGTTCGCCGCTACGTACCATCTCGCGCAGCTTGATCATTTCGGGATGGACGCGCCGATTGTACCCGAGCGCGAGCGTCACGCCGGCCTTTTTCACGGCGGCGACCGCATCCTCGGCTTCGCGCTTGGTCAGCGTGAACGGCTTTTCGCAATAGATGTGCTTCTTGGCGTCGGCGGCGGCGACCACCTGGGCGCCGTGCATGGAATGCGGCGTGCACAGCACCACCGCGTCGACACCCGGATCGGCGAGCACCGCCTCGTAATCCGGCAACAGCCGAAATCCCTTCGCCTTGGCGAAGGCCTCGATTTCCGGTGTCACAGTACGCGTCGTCCCGGCGACGAATTTGATGGTGTCGCTGTCTTCGCACGACTCGACTAGCGTCTTGCCCCACCAGCCAAGTCCGACGATGGCCGCCTTGATCATCCGTTACTCCCGCGACTTTTTACTCAGGCTTGATTTTCTTTTGCGCTCTTGCCGACGCCAAACTCATTCGGCCTCCACCTATTTAGGCCACGTCAACATGGCGAGCACGACACAGGACAACATCCAGAACGCGCAGTATTCGATGCCGCCGATCACCCAAATCCACTTCTTGGACACCTTGGCGGTCGCGGCACCCGCGACGAACAGGTGGAAGGCGGCAAGGATGGCGACGTAAGGCGTGTAGATCGCGAACACCAGGCCGATCGTGAGGAATGTCTCGATCGCGCCGGCAAAATACATCCAGGTCGCCGCCGGATTGAATTTGGCAGCCTTGAAGAAATTCAACGTCGCCGGTTCGGTGAATTTGCCGACGATATGCGGGATGAAGAACAACCCGCAAATCAAGCGCAGGATGTTGATTCCGTTGGTGAGATCGAAGCTTTGCGCCAGCCCGGACATGGTACCCCCTGCGTTTCCCCGCCCCTACTTAGCGTGCCCGTTGGGTGAATGCTATTGCGAAGCCGACGTTACGACAGGGTCACGCATCCAGCTCTTTGAAGTAGCGATAGATGCCCCATTGGCTGAAGGGAATGCGGCGCTTCGAGGCGAGATAGGCCTTGATCCGCGGACGCTGTGCGACCCGGTCGTGGAGCGCGACGAGGCCAGGGATTTTCTTCTCGAAACGCTTCATGCGCTTCGGGAAAGCGTAACGCAGTCCCTCGATAATCTGGAACAAGGACAGGTCGACATAGCTCAGCCGCCGCCCGACGGTGAACTTGCCGCCGTTGGCTTTCAGCACCCGCTCGAAATACCCCAGGAATTTCGGCACCCGGTAGCGCCAGAAGTCCTTGGTGCGCCGGCGCGCCGCCGGGCGTTGCTCTTCAAAAAAAAGCCAGCCCGATATCGGATGATGGGTGTCGTGGATTTCGACGACAAGGTCGGAAATGGTGAGTTGCAATTGATGCGCCCACAGCCGTCCGGCCTCGTCGCGCGGCGCAAGCTTAAGCCGTGGGCCGAGAAACTGCAGGATGTTCGCCACCTGCGCGACGACCATCTTGCCGGCCTTGAGGAATGGCGGCGCGTAAGGCGGATGCGGCGTGCGCTTGCCCTCGATGAATTTCATCATCGCCGGCACGCCGCGGTTGCCTGGCCGGCGCGCGACGTCGACATAATCCGCTCCGGCCTCCTCTAAGGCCAGACGGATGAATTCGCCGCGGCCCTGGATGGTCGGCCAATAATAAAGCTCGTAATCCATCGCGTTGTCCTACGGTGCTGCTTTATATTGCTCGTCGCTGACGTGCTCCATCCAGTTCACGTGGTTGCCATCGAGGGCTTCCTGCATCGCGACGTGAACCATTGTCGTGGTCGGCGCGGCGCCATGCCAATGCTTTTCGTTGGGCGGGATCCAAACCACGTCGCCGCCCTTGATCTCGCGGACCTTGCCGCCCCAGGTCTGCACCCGGCCGGTACCGGAAACCACGAATAATGTCTGCCCCAGCGGATGGGTGTGCCATGCCGTCCGGGCGCCCGGCTCGAAACGCACCAAGCCGGAGCGCAGCATGGCCGGTTCCGGCGTCTCGATAATCGGCTCCTGCCAGACGGTCCCGGTGAAGCTGTCGGCCGGACCCCGGCGCGAGGGCCGCGAACCGCAAGTATAAATGTCCATGTTTTGGTTCCTCCTGCACGGCCGTCGATTAATCAGCGCCCGGTTGCGGGCGGTAACATAATGGAAAACCCGGTGCGATACTCTGCCAATCGCGTGTCGGCATAAATCGCCGTAGGCTCGCGCCCACCGCCTGTAGAGGCTAACATTGGATTGGGACGTGGCGAGATCGGGGACGATAGCAATGCGACGGCGGGGCCTCGCGCGACTTGCGGACTACGGCTTAAGGCGTCCCGTTATCGTCTGCGCGGCGATGTTGGGCTTCGGCCTTGCGCTTGGCGCCTGCAGCAAATGCGATGTGCCCAACTGGCTGCCGCACCAGCCCGGAACGCAGGCGTGTCACGAGGCGCCGTCACCGCAATAGTAGCAAAGGGCGTTATCGCTGCGCGCCGCTTCGTTTGATGAGAATTTCATCGCCCGGCGTGCCGCACTCCGCCTCGGTCGAAGCGTCGATATCCGGCCGCACTTCGTGGCGCGCACGCCCATAGGCGTCGGCCAATTGCCGTGGTGAAAGATCGGCAAGCGTATTCGCCCGGTCTGCGCGCCACCAAGTCCAGATCAAGCGGCCGAGAAGCGCGATCAGTGTAAGCTGGAATGTCAAACCGAGCGCAGACGCGAAACCGCTCAGTTCGCCGTAGACGCCATGCCCGAATAAGAGGCCGAGCACGCCGGCACCGAGAAACCCGGCGGCGAAGCCGCCCACCACGCCACGACGGCCGAACAGTTCTCCGAGCGAACCGCCGGTGGGCTGCATCGCGGTCGGCAACACCGCACCGCCGAACGACGTCATACTTCCGAGACCGCCCGCATCACTGAAAACAGACGCGGCGCCCGGTAGCGCCATAAATGTACGGGCGAGACTGCCACCGAATTTCCATTCGCTTTTGAGGCGCGCATCCGCGCCTCCGGGCGACATGACCAAGCTCAGCGCCAGCGCGGCGAACAGGGTCAGAGAGCGGAGCAGATGCGGGGCTGACAGCGCGGCTGATTGAGTTCCGAGAAAACGTTGCACGTCCGAAGTCGCCCTTTTCTGGCCGCCCAGCGCGGCGAGCGCCGAACCGGTACGCCTGCGTGATCGCTTTTACTTACGCTCTGGGTCTCGCAAAATGGCCTGCGCAAAGCGTCGCACGCCTGCATGTCGCACCCCAGCGGCACGCTGCTCCGCCGCTCACTGCCGCACAACTGCGAAAAATCCCACCAGCGGCTTCGAGCCAGGTTCCAACTTTCGTATCAACTGGTCGCGGTTGCCGTCCTCTATGCCGCGAGCGTTTCCTTCACCTCATTGACCAGTTGCTTGAGGGTGAACGGCTTTGCCAGGAAGGCAAACTGGCCGTCGGCCGGGAGATGTTTCTGAAACGCGTCCTCGGCATAGCCCGAAACGAAGATTATCTTCAGTGTGGGATTGCGGATGCGGAGTTCCCGCAGCAGGGTCGGTCCGTCCATTTCCGGCATCACAACGTCGGACACCACGAGATCGACCTTGCCGCCGTGTTTCTCCAACACCTCGATGGCCTCTACCCCGTTACCGGCTTCAAGCACGGTATAGCCGCGCGAGGTGAGCCCGCGGGCATTGAGCTGCCGCAAACCCTCCTCGTCTTCGACCAGGAGTATGGTGCCCTCGCCGGTCAGATCGGCATTCACCCGTTTGCCGCCCTCGGCAGCGGCGTGCGCCGCCGCTTCGGCCTCGTTCGCCTTTTCCAGCGCCACTTCGCGCGCGCTCGCCACGTGGCGCGGCAGGAAAATGCGGAACGTCGTGCCCTTCTGCTCGACTGAATCCACGTAGACGAAACCACCGGTCTGTTTGATGATGCCATAGACGGTGGAAAGACCGAGACCGGTGCCTTTGCCTACCTCTTTGGTCGAGAAAAACGGCTCGAAAATCTTGCCGAGTATCTTCGCCGGGATGCCGCTGCCGCTATCGGTGACTTCCACCAAAGCGTAGTCCGCCGCCGGCATGCCTTTGGCATGATATCGCTCGCAATCCGCGGCGGTCACATTGGCGGTGCGTAATTGCAGCTTGCCGCCTTCGGGCATGGCGTCGCGGGCATTGACCGCCAGATTGACGATCACTTGTTCAAATTGGGAAATATCGATCTTGACCGGCCACAGGTCGCGGCCGTGCACCATATCCAGCGTGACCTTCTCGCCGATCAGCCGGCGCAGCAGCATGGTGAGATCGCTCAAAACCTCGCCGACATCGAGCACCTGCGGTCGCAGCGTCTGCTTGCGCGAAAAAGCCAGAAGCTGCCGCACCAGGCTCGCCGCCCGGTTGGCGTTCTGCTTGATCTGCATGATGTCCTGAAACGACGGATCGGTCGGCCGGTGGGCGCTGAGCAAAAAGTCCGTCGCCATCATGATGGCGGAGAGCACATTGTTGAAGTCATGGGCAATGCCGCCGGCAAGCTGGCCGACAAGCTCCATCTTCTGTTGCTGCGTGACTTTATTCTCAAGCTCGCGCTGTGCCGTGGTTTCGAGCGCGTAGACGATCGCCGCCTCCTGGTCGCGCTCCTCTTCCTCGACCGCGGTCACGTAGAAACGTCCGAACCGCTCGCCGTCACCGGCCAGCATGGCGTCGACCGGGCTGATATCGCCTTTCCCCAGCGCGGCCTGCTGGATTGCCGACTGCAACGCGCCGCGGTCGCGTTCGGCAACGACCACAAGAATCGAGCGGTCCACGCCTTCGCCGCCCCGCGCATCGTGGAACAGCCGGGCAAACAGCGGATTGGTGCGCACCACGCCGCCATGCTTGTCGATGGTCGCGATCGCCATCGGCGTCTGGTGGAAAAACCGCATGAAGCGCACTTCCGCCAAACGCTGCGGATCGGTGCCGTCGTCGCGGGCGCGGTTGAGCACCAGTGTGCGCGACGCCCCGGCATTGCCGTCGGCACCGTAAGCGAGCTTGTGAAACAGCCGCACCGGCAGCCGCCGCCCGCTGCGCGTCCGCAGATCGAGATCGAGCACTTCGGTCTTGACGTCGCCGGGCGCCGCCCGCAGCGTCGTCAATAGCGCCGCGCCGTCGTCGGACACGAGATCGGCAAGCTTGAGACCGCCCGAGCCGACCTGGGCGAGATCCTGATCGAGCCAATTGGCCAGGGTCGCGTTCAGATAGACGATCTCGCCCTTGTCATCGACCGAGAAAAATCCGGCCGGTGCATGATCCAGATAATCGATGGCGTGCTGCAATTCCTGAAAGACGTTTTCCTGACGCTCGCGTTCGCGCGTGATGTCGGACAGCGACCAGACGGTGAGCCGCCCGTCGCGGCGGCCGCTGCCGAGCGGACGGATGCGAAACCGCAGCCAGCGCGCCGTCCGGCCTTTAGTTCCGGCAACCCGCACCTCTTCCTGCAGGCGCTTGCCTTCACGCGCGGCTTTCAGCAGCCGGTAAATCGCCTCGGACGCGTCGGCATCGCCGATGAATGCGCGCTCGACCGGCCGCAAATCGTTGGCATCCGCGGCATCGATCAGATCGAGATAAGACGCATTGGCATAGACGATGCGCCCATCGCCGTCGGTAACGACCGTGCCGTCGGACGAGCCGTCGAGCACTGCCTTGGTTAGAGGATTGGCCGCCGCCCCGCCTGAAATCCGCAAGATGCCGCAGGCCAGTGCGAACAGCGAAAACACGCCGGCGGTGGCGAGCACGGCGAGGAACCCGAGAATATAGGGTTCGGCATTGCTGCCGCCGATCAGGACGATGCCGGCCGCGGCGCCGACCAGAAGGGCCGCGACCAGCAGCACCAGTGCAATGCTGCCGCTGCGGCCAGTACCAGCGCTGCGATCGATCGATCGGCCGGCCGCGCCGGCCGATTCCTCGTCGTAGGCCGTCACGTTCTGGAGCGGTGCGCCGACGCCCGGCGTGACCCGGGGCCGCTTGGCCTCTGGGATTATGGCCTGCTCAGTCATGAGCCGCTCTCATGCCCCGCTTCCAATACCGAGTTTTCAGTACCTTGCCGCCGAATCGGCCAAGCGGCCTTGGCGAAGGTACACAATTAGCCCTATCTCGCCACCGCTCGGCGCAGTTTCATGACGTAACCGATGATTTCGGCAACAGCGCGATAATGCTCCTGCGGGATTTCCTGATCCACCTCGACGGTACCATGCAACGCGCGCGCCAAGGGCGGATTCTCGACAATCGGAATGTCGTTGGCCTCGGCGATCTCGCGGATTTTGCGGGCAATCAGGTCGGCGCCCTTGGCGACGCAGAGCGGCGCGTTCATGCCGCGTTCGTATTGCAGCGCCACTGCAAAGTGGGTCGGATTGGTGATGATCACGGAAGCTTTCGGCACCTGAGCCATCATCCGCTTGCGGGAGCGCTGCTGGCGCAATTGACGGATTTTGCCTTTGATGGCGGGGTCGCCCTCGGACTGGCGGAATTCTTCCTTGATTTCACGAATCGACATTTTCTGCCGCTCGTACCACTGGCGATACTGAAACAGGTAATCGGCTGCCGCGATCACCGCCAATATCGCCACCACGGTCCCCATCATCCGCATCGAGAGCGAGCGGGTGATCGGCAGGATCAGCGAAGGATCGGTGCCGATCAGGCCGGCGATCTTATGACGCTCCGGCCACAGCAGCGCCGTGATCACGGTGCCGAACAGCACCAGTTTGGTCAGGCCCTTGAAGAAATTGGCAAGCGCCTGTTTCGAGAACAGGCGCCCTAAACCCGCCGCCGGCGAGATTTTGGACATCGAGGGCAGCAGCGGCTCGAACGAAAACACGATGCGATGTTGCAGCGCGGTCCCGGCCAGCGCGGCGAACAGCAAGAGCAGCAGCGGAAATCCGACCGCGGCGAGCACATGCATCGCCAGGTCTTGAGCGAGCAGTTCAATCGCCTGCCCGGTCATGGCAATGTGGTAGGAATTGACGATCAAGCCGCGCAGCGTTGTCTGCAGGCTCTCGGCCGTCGGCACCGCGAACACCATCAGGATCATGGTGCCGCCGGCGATCGTGAACCAGGTCGAGACTTCGGCACTCTTGACCACGTCGCCGCGCTTGAGGGCTTCCTCAAGACGCCGCGGCGTCGGGTCTTCTGTCCGTTCTGTCTCGTCGCGTTCGTCGGCCATAACAATTGCTCAGGAGGACGTGATCGTCAGGCGTGAGGCGCAAGCTCGTGCAGCACGCCGCCGGTGTAATCGAGAAACACGCCCATCATCGAACCCAGCGCCAATATCAGAAAGAAGAAACCGACCAGGATCGAGAGCGGCATCGCGATGAAATAGACCTGCATCTGCGGCATCAGCCGCGACAAGACGCCAAGGCCGAGATTGAACAACAGGCCGAATGCCAGAAACGGCGCCGATAATTGGATGCCGACGCGAAACGCCCCCGAGATGGTCTTGGTGACCAGCGCCGCGATATCGCCCGTCGCGAGCACTTCGCCCGGCTCGAACAGCGTGTAACTGTCATTGAGCGCGGCAATGACCAGATGATGCATGTCGGTGGCAAAGAACAGCGTGGCGCCAAGCATGGTAAGGAAATTGCCGAGGATGACGCCCTGCTCTCCCTGGGTCGGGTCGACCGCGGTGACGAACCCCAAGCCGAGCTGCTGCGCGATCACCGAACCTGCTACTTCCAGTGCCGAAATCGTCAGCCGCGCGGTCAGCCCGAGCACGCCGCCGATCAAAATCTCCTCGACCAACAGCACGATCGAAGGCCCCAGCGCGCTGGTATCGATGTGGTATTCGGCCCGATGCAGCGGCAGCAGCACGGCCGCCAATACGATGGCGATCGTGAGCCGCAGCCGCGCCGAGACGTTCTGCTCGCCCAAGCCCGGCAGCAGCATGACCATGGTGCCGGCACGCGCGAAGACCAGGAGAAAGGTCGCTCCCAGCGCCGGCAGGAATGAAATGTTGATCGGCACGGCGGCGCCGGCTCACTCGTTGGTGATGTGTGCCGCGATCCGCATGAAGTTCGAATGCAGCCGGTCCGCCATGAATGGCAGCGTGATCAGCATCGCGAGGAAGATCGCGAGAATCTTCGGCACGAAAACCAGCGTGGTTTCCTGGATCTGAGTGAGCGCCTGCAACAGCGAGATCAGGACGCCGACGACCAGACCGACCAGCATCAGCGGTGCCGAGACGACCACCAGCGTCACGATCGCATCGCGGGCCACGTCCATGACTTCCGGACCATTCATTGTTTTTGTCCTGTTCCCCGACCGCTCGTTCAGATCTGCATCTTCAGGATTTCCTCATAGGCCGCGATCACCTTGTCGCGCACCGAAACCAGCGTCTGTACCGCGGTTTCGGTTTCGGCAACCGCGGTGACGACGTCGATCATATTGGCTTTGCCGCCCGCTACCGCTTGCGCCTGTGCGTCCGACTTTTGCGCCGAGTGCGACACCGCGTCGATCACGTCCTTGAGCATCGCGCTGAAATTCGGGCCGGCATCCGGACTCTTGCCCAAACCGCGCGCCGACATTGGCGGGATCGGTGCCGAGCCGGGACAGCGCGGCATAAGCGTTGGCGGCGATCGCGGGTGTCGGCATGGTTCAACCCTTAGCTTTTGAGAATGTCGATGGTGCGCTGGAGCATGCGCCGGGTGGCGCTGATGACGTTCAGATTGGCTTCGTAGGAGCGCTGCGCATCGCGCAGATCCGACATTTCCACGAGCGAGTTGACGTTGGGATACTTGACGTCGCCCTGGGCATTGGCAGCCGGATTGCCGGGCTCGTGCTTGACCTGAAAATCCGAATTGTCGGTTTGAACCGGCCCGATCTGGACGACATTGGCGCCGAGATTGCGATCGAGTTCGGAGCTGAACGTGACGATACGGCGCCGATAGGGATCGCCGCCGGCGGTCTGCGCGACCGAATCCGCATTGGCGATGTTCTCGGAGATGACTCGCATGCGGCCGATCTGCGCCCGCAGGCCGGATGACGCGACCGCCAGCGACTTCATGAAATCCATAGTGGAGGCCATGTCGTGCCCTCAAATCGTCGGCGTTATTTGTCGACCGCCATTTTGATCAAAGCCAGACTGTGGCTGTAGAGCGATGCCGCCGCCTCGTAGTCCATCTGGTTCGACGCCACTTTCATCATTTCATCTTCATGGGTCACCGAATTGCCGCGTGGCCGTATTTCGTAGCGCGCACTCCCGTCGGTCTCGAATTGCGAGTCGGTGTTCATCTGCATGGCGATATGGCCGGGGTCGGTCCGGTCCAGACCGATCGACGCGGTCGACAGCGCGTTCTCGAAAGTCGGCGGCGCCAGGTCCTTCGCCTGATAATTCGGCGTGTCGGCATTGGCGACGTTCTCCGCCAGCACCTGTTGGCGCGCCTGATGCCACTGCATGCGCGTGCGCAGCATGGAAAGGATCGGAATGTCGGAGATCGGCATCGTCGCAGCCTCGGATTGAGCTAGGCAGACTTTGCCGAGACCATGGTTAATGGACGGTTAAAATGCGCCTTTAGGCACTTCTGTCATTAATTCGCCATTTACCATGAGAACGCTTAAGGCATCGGCTTTCGGGGTAAAAACGACTATGCTTTTTAATTATTTGTTAGTAATCACGGCGGCAAATGTTACCGGCGCTGTTAACCTTTGGGATCACTGCGCATTAGATCCGGCGCATCGGACCCGAAAGGGGCGCGGTAGCGAAACGGGGAGTAGCGCGTATGTTTGAAAGCATGTTCGGAGCGGAGATGCCGCTCGCCGTACGCTTCTTCCTGGCGTTCTTGATCGTGCTTGCGCTGATCGGTGCGACCGCTTGGGCGGTGCGCCGATTCGGGAGCGGCCGGCTCGGCGCCAACACGCGCGGCCGGCAGCCGCGACTCGCCGTCATCGATTATGCCAGTGTCGATGGCCGCCGCCGTCTCATTCTGGTCAGGCGCGACAATGTCGAACATTTGCTGATGATCGGCGGACCGACCGATGTCGTCGTCGAGCCGAATATCGTACGCGCGGTTGCAGCCCCGCGCGACGTCGCTGCCGGCCGCCAGGCGGCGGGCATCGAAGCTTTGCCGCGTGCCATCCCGCTGCCGGAAAACGGCACGAACGGTTCATGGCCGTTGCAGCCGGAACCGGCGGGCGGATCGCGGCCTTCGCCGCGGCTTGACCCGTTGCCGGAAGAATTGCCGTCGCGGCCGTTCCCCTCGCTCACCGAGGCCCCGCCCCGGCCGCAGCGCGATACGCTCTCGGCGCTTGCCGATGAATTGTCAACTCGCTCGACGCCGCCGCGCACGCGGCCCCTCGTCCGTCCGCAACCGGACGAGTTGAGCCAAGAAATCAGGCAAGAGATCAAACAGGAAAGCCAGGACGAGCCACGCCAGGAACCGCGTATTGAACCGCGAGTCGAACTGCGTCCGGAGCCGCGTAAACCGCAAGAAGCGCGTCCCGTCCCGCCCGCGCCGGCAGTGCCCGTTGCGACAACCCCGGCATCGAGCGCCGCGGATGATCAAACACTGGCCGACATGGCGCAACGCCTCGAAGCCGCGCTCCGCAAGCCGGGCGCCTCGGGCGATGCCTCGCCACCTGCAACCCCGCCGCGCGTTGCGCCGGCTCCCCGTACCGATGCGGCTTCTCCTTCCCCGCCGCGCGCGCCTCGACCGAGCGAACCAAAGGCGGCGCCGCGCACGGAAGACAAGACGAATCAGTCGAAGACGCTTTATGACAGCCTCGAACAGGAGATGGCGAGTTTGCTCGGCCGTCAAAACAAGACCTGATGCACGCACCATGGGGCCGCCGCGTCCGGTGTAAAACGGTAGCGGCCTCTGTAGCGGCACTTATTGTCTCGGCGACGCCGCTCGCCGCGCAAGATATCAGCATAAATTTCGGCCAAGGCGCCGCTGCCGGCGGCGGCGGGCTGAACGAACGCATCATTCAACTGGTCGCGCTGCTGACGGTGCTGTCACTGGCGCCGTCGATCCTGATCATGATGACGTCGTTCACCCGCATCGTCGTGGTGCTGTCGCTGCTGCGCACTGCACTCGGCACCGCAACCGCGCCGCCGAATTCGGTCGTCATTTCGCTGGCGCTGTTCCTGACCGCATTCGTCATGGGTCCGGTGCTCACCAATGTTTACGACGCCGGCGTCAAACCGCTGGTCGCGAACCAGATCACGCTCGATCAGGCGCTTGAACGCGCCTCCGGACCGTTGCGGGCGTTCATGGAAAAGAACGTTCGGGACAAGGACTTGCAGCTGTTCATGGACATGTCGCACGAGAAGCCGCCGGACAAGCCGGAAGACATGTCGATGCGGATTCTGGTTCCGGCCTTCATGATTTCGGAGCTCAAACGCGCCTTCGAGATCGGCTTCCTGCTGTTCCTGCCGTTTCTGATTATAGACCTCGTCGTCGCCTCGGTGCTGATGTCGATGGGCATGATGATGCTGCCGCCGGTCGTGGTCTCACTGCCGTTCAAGCTGATCTTTTTCGTGCTGGTCGACGGCTGGACCCTGGTCGCCGGATCGCTGATTCAGAGTTACGGGACTTAACCGTCATGGCGAGCCAACGGGTCCGGCTGCGCTCGCCGGCACGATGGCAGGCTCCGCAAGCAATCCAGCGTGATGGCGCACATTCTGGATTGTTTCGTCGCTCTGCCCTTGGCTTGAAGACGAGAGCCGGTTATTTCCGCGGCCACACGCCCGCATCCTCCAATTCCTTCATCGCCACGTCGGTGAATTCCGCCTTCGGCCCATCGCCGCCGATGACGAACATCAGGATGCCGTCCTCGCCGTTCGGGCCGGACGTGACGTTTTCAAAACGCCGGATGGCGCCGGGCGGAAAAGAAACCACGTCGAGCGGATTGAGATCGACCGATTCGGTTTCACCCTTCTCGTTCTCCCAGCTCGCGCGCCATATGCCGGTCATGGCGATGAAGGTCTCGTTGGTGTCGTGATTATGCATCATCGGCCCCTTGCCGGGCTTGGCGCGGCAATAGCCGAGATTGAAACCCTCGGAGATCGGGATGGCGGCGAGCCGCGAGGCGTCGTCGCCGACCGGCGATGTCACCGCCCCGCCGGAGTCCTTCGGCGGCTGGAAGCCGATCACGTTATAAAGCGTCCGCTCGCATTGCGGCGCCTTGCTGTCGGGAAGCCCGCCGTCGGAGCCTCTGAGATCCTTAAACCGCGCGACGCGCTTCATCATCGCAGCCCGCGACATCCCGAACTTCGGCAGCGTCTCCATGATCGTCTCTCCCTTGCAGTTGTGTGGCTGATTAGACGCTTCGCGGCATCCGCAGTACCGGCTTGATCGCAATCCCGGCAGCCAATTCCTTGGCGGCGCGATTGATGTCGGCGAATTCGTAGAATTTGATCATCTTCTCGATCGGAAACTTACCGTCCATGATCAGGTCGACGAGCTTCGGAATGAATTCCCGCGGTTTGCTGTCGCCTTGAACGACGCCGCGCACGACGCGGCCTTCCTGGATGAACTTCATGTCGAACGACACTTCGGTACCCTGACGCGCGCTGCCGAGCAGGACGCAAGTCCCGGCCGGCATCAGCGATTCAATCGCTTCCCGAAAGACGGCGGGCAGCGCCGAGGTCTCGAGCGAGAAGCGGACGCCCCGGCCGGTGAGAGTACGGATTTCAGCGACGACATCGCTGCAGGTTCCATGATCGATCGTGTGGGTGGCGCCTAGTTCGCGCGCCAGTGCCAGACGGTGGGCATGCACGTCGACTGCGACGATCGGATCGCAGCCGGCAATCTTCGCCGCCATCAATGCCGACAGGCCGACCGCGCCGACGCCGAACACCGCAAAGCTATCGCCCGGCTTCGGCTGCATGACATTGAGCACCGCCCCCGCCCCGGTCTGGCCGCTGCAGGCGAGCGGACCGAGCAGTTCGAGCGGCGCGTCCTTGCGGACTTTGACGGCGTATCGCTCCTGCGTCAGCGCGAAAGTGCCGAATGAAGACTGCTGGAAAAACGCGCTGTAAATCGGAGCGCCGTTCTTCGACAGCAGCGTCGAGCCATCGGCCCGCGTGCCTTTCATCTTCAGCGGAAAAGCATGCACGCAATAGCAATGCAAACCCTGCTCGCAATTGTCGCAAGCGCCGCACCAGGGAAATGACATGACGACGTGGTCGCCCGGCGCGAAGGCCCGCACTGCGTTGCCGATGGCATGCACGACGCCGGCGCCTTCATGGCCGTAAACGCCGGGATAAGGCGATGCGTAATAGCCGTCGCGGCCATGCAGATCGGTCTGGCACATACCGGACGCCACCACCCGGACAATCAACTCGTCCGGGCGTGGCTCGCAAAGCTCCAGCGTGTCGATGACGAAGGGGCCCGATCTTTCGCTGACGACGGCGGCATCGATCCGCATTTGGAGTCACCGTTTCATTATTTCGAGAACGGCTGCTGCAGTTCGCCGTCCTTGTATTCCGGCGGATAAAGGATGACCTGCTTTCCAGGCATGCGATACTGGTCGAGAGTATTGCCGTCGATGTTCTGGAATTGCACCATCAGCAAGCGCGGCTTGGCCCATTCGCCCTTCGCGTCGAACCGAAGCTTGCCGACGATAGTGTCGAATTCATTTTTGTGAATGAAGTCGGCGAGTTTCCCGTCATCAAGCGTATTGTTGGCCTTGATCGCCTGTTCGAGCACCTGCATCGCGGCATAGGCAAACGGCGGCTGGTAGAAACCGAGCGGATCGGTGCCCTGTTGCGGCGCGCGCGCCTGATAGGTCTTGAGAAAGTCCTCGATGCCCGGAAACTTCATGGTCGGGCTCGGCACATAGAGGTGGTAATTCACGACCCGGTCGAGCTTGTCGGAAAGCTGCTGCATGAAGGTGGCATATTGCAGCCCGACCATGGCGCCGCCGAACAATTCGGTCTTCAAGCCCAGTTCGGTTGCGGCACGCACCAGACCGACCAAGTTCGAGCGGATACGACGCCACGAAGACCAGATCGGGATTGGCAGCCTGTACGGCGCGCACGATCGGCGAATAATCGGTCGTGGTGGGGGGATAGGTGCGGTCATAGACGATATCGAAGCCTTCGCTTTTCGCGATGGCCCGTGCGCCGGTCATGACATTGTTGGAGAATTCGGTGTCGGCCCCGACGATGGCGACGGTCTTTGGGCGCGGTGAGATCGTCTTCGCCACCTCGAAGAAGGCGCGGCCGATCACGCCTTTCGCGTCGGGACCCCAGGCGGCGGTCTGGAAATAGCGCGGATATTTGAATTCATCATTGCTGCCGAGCGCCACCAGCACCATGACCAGCTTCTGGCGCTGCATGATTTCCGGCATGGCGGCGACGATCAGATTGGTCGCCGCTCCCATCAACAGATCGACTTTGTCGACGTCGATCAGCTTGGCGTAGATGCCGGGCACCGTGTCGGCTTTGGACTGATCGTCATAATAGACGAAATCGACCTGCCGCCCGAGCAATCCGCCTTCCGCGTTGACACGCTCCCGCCAGATCTGCTGCGCCAGCAAATTGGCCTTGCCGGACGACGCGAGCCCGCCGGTCAGCGAGGTGCTGAAACCGATCTTGATCGGATCTGCCGCCCAGACGGCTGCATTGCAGCAGAGCGCCATCAGCGCTCCAAGCCCGAGAGCCGCGATCCATTTTCTCACACGGAATCGCAAAACGAGTGCCGAATGGCCCATCTTGACGCCCTCCCTGATGATCGACGCGCTTAATTGAACGTCGTTTTGAGGGGATTGTCAGAGGTGGTGTAGGGGCTGTCAATGCGTGGGCAGCAACTCCTGCACCGCAGCGAGGGTTTTGGTTCGCCTGAAAACCCATATGCAACTGAACGATAAATGTCGAACGCGCGGTCGTCGACAACAAGAGGGGGACCTGCCGCATCGGCTAAATCGCGCAACGGCGGGTTTGTAATCGGAACGCCGAGCACATATATACGCAGCATGCGAGGGCTTTCCTTGGCGCCTGGACACTTGGGCCGGTGCCGGATAAAAGTTCCCCAACGCGAAGGAAACCCATGCCATTTAAATTTTCTGTCGGCCAAGCCGTTGAGTACACACCCATCGGCGAGAAAACTGCCGGCCTTTACATCGTTAAAAAACAGATGCCGACGGAAGAACAAGCGACCGACTTGAGATACCGCATTAAAAGCGAAGCCGAAATTTACGAGCGTAACGTCCTGGAATGTCAACTTAGTTCGGATGTCGGCGACGAAAGCGAATATGCCACCACCAAGCCTCGTCCGACGCAAGGCTCGCACCGGAAGTAGAAATACGGCGCAATGCACCGCGTCCAGGCAAGTGGTAAGACGCAGTCCCGATCCGCGCCCTCACAGACTTCGCGGAAAGCGCAGGCCCCAGCGGTTGCCGCCGGTTTAGGCGGGGATTCGTTGCGCCGTCGCGACTTCATTTTGCGCCTTTGCCCGCCTGGAAACGTTTGAACGCGATCCTGTAAATAAAATCGCCCGTCGACCACGGCCGGTGGAGAGCCCCGCCACGGCGCCAATTCACAGCTGGATCTGAGCTTGAGTTTTCGCGATACCGATATATTATTCGCTATAGCGAATGATTCTTTCGGTCGGCGTCATCCTCGAAACCTATGCGCTCATGGTCGAAACGCTGCTGAAGGCCCTGGCAAGGTCGCCGATTTTCTTCAAACAGGGCTGGAAGGTACTCGTCGTCGATTTCAGTTCCGATCGACGGGGATCGGTCGCGGTTCTGTTTGCTTTGGCCGTTGTTATGATTTTTTGAGCGGTGGGGCGGGACTGGATCTCTCCCGCGCCTATCAAACCCGCAGAGCTTGCCGAAGTCGCCATGCTGGGATGCCAGTATGCGACGCGGTCGACCATTACCGCACCGATAGCGGCCAGCAATTCGGGGACGCTACAACAAGCCGATTACGTTGCGGCCGTAACGTCATTTATTCAGACGAGCCTTAATAGCCAGCAACTCGCACAGGCACAGACGAACGCCACGCCGTTTACTTATACCCCGAACGGCAACGCGCAGGTTACGCTGACCGCGACCGTGCCGACCCTCTTTATGCAGATCGCGCACGTTAACACAATTCCCGTTTCAGCTGCCGCGACTTGCTTCACGCAGATAGCGCAAGTCAACTCCAGCACCTCGCCTTATCTGATGCAGGAGGGGTTCGAAACGCACGTTTATACCAACGTGACGTGGTATGAGCCCAATGGAACTGCGGTGCCGTACTCGCAAGGTCTCATCACAATTCCCAAGGTCACGACCTTTAACGCCGCCAATGTCTATAAGGGGTCTAGCGGTGCTACGTGGGTGGTCATGGGATACTGCGTGGAGACAGACCTCGCCCGCGTTGGCGGGAATAATACGACTACGCCACAGGGAAGCTATTCGGCGGAACTCGACTGCGATAATGGATCGGGTAGTGCTGGCAACTCGTCGATTTCGAACAAGCAATATCTGAATGTTGGGGAGTATGAGCTGCGTTATAATTTCAGAGGCCGTATCGACTATCCCGACTACGATCCGGAGTACATTTGCGGCACTCAGACTAGCGACGTCTCCTGGGCCACCGACGCGAACGTCAATTACGGCTCGATATCAAACAACGCAAAGAATAATCAGATCGATGTGTTCCTTGATGCCGACAACAATAATTCGGCGCCAACTCATTTGATAAACGATGGAACCATGACTCTGGCTGGCTCGAATCTGATCTGAATTCTTGTGTTTATGCCAATAATTGGATTCAACGCAGCGTTCGAATTTACGTCACGACGGCCGGTTACTATTGGCTTAGTTTCGCGGCGGACGGCACAAACAACAGTTATGGTGGTCAGCTCGATAATATCATGTTTTGCATCGGCACTTGCCCAGGGTCGCTACAGGATAATTTCCCCTTCACCAGCAATGAAGCGTTATTCGAGGACACGTTCGAAACTCCGGCTTATTCAGGGTCGCCGTACAACACCAACGGCAATATGAACAATAGCGACGGCGCCTCCTCTATTTGGAGCGAAGCGGGCCATGGCTGGGCAAACGCTCCGACCAACCAGATTCCTTATTGGACATCCGGCTGCCCGCAGGGCAGCCAATGCGTTGAGCTCGGCTGGAACAGCAATAGTCTTGTCAGCAGGCCTATCCTCTTGGATCCGGGATATTATCAGATCAGCTACAGATATGTTTCGGAAGTGACATTTGCGAACCTCAGCAGCGTCTATTGTGGATCGACGCCTAGCGCCGCAAACATCTATGTGCTGTCCGGTAACAGCACCACCGGCAAAGACAGGGTGTCAGGGGTCGCTCACAGCGGGACTATCGTCAATGACACGAATACCGTCGGTCTATTCCTGTCTCACGCCCAGGAGGCCAGCACTCCGAACACGGGTAACGCGCTCGGATCGACCACGAGCTATACCAATCCCGACGGCACAACCTCGACGACGCCGAGCGTAGCACCCAACGGGATCAGCCTGACGAGCTACAACTCGGCTCAGGTCAACCCGCTGCTCGATATATGCGGCTATGCGGCGACCGCTCAGACTCGCACTGCTTACGCCTATATTCAGAAGCCGGCTTATTACTGGTTGACGCTTTCGGCTCTCGGCACCTCGGACGCGTTCGGTGGCCAGATCGACGACGTCAAGATCACGGCGCTCGGCAGTCCTTACTACAGCACTTATTCGAGCAGCGCCGTTACAATCCCCGTACCATCACCACAACCGTCGTCGAACGTGAACTATAGCGGCTTTTATGTCGTCGCCGATCCGCTCGTGCCGCCAGCGCCATGATGAAACTGGCATCCCGTTTGGCGCTCTCGTTACGCGCAGGTCAATTCGCTCGCGATCAAAGGGGTGCTTCCGCGGTGGAATTCGCCATCGTCGCGGCGCCATTTTTCCTGCTCATCGTATGGCTACTGCAATTGGGCGTTTACGTCATAACTCAGGTATCGCTTGATAACGGCTTGATCGCCGAAGGCGAAGCTGTCCGCGAAGACCTGGTTGCCGGCACCTTGCCCAGCATTTCGACAATCAAGTCCGGCGTTGTCAGCGGGGCCGGCGCGTTGCTGTCGAACAATTCAACCTTGGCAGTCGAACTCCGCACGCTGGCCGATCTCGATACAGGGTCGGTAGCGATCACGGACGGGTTCATCGACTACGGCACAACGACCAGCACCCTCGTCTTGCGGGCAAGCGGCCAGGTTATTTCGTTCGCGCCCGGTTTCGGCTCGATCAATAGGGTTACGTCCGCGGTGCTTGTGCGTCGTCAGGGTTCGTAACGATGGCTGGCTACGGTCACAATCCCTTGCGCGGCTTTTTTCGATCGCGGCACGGCACTGCTGCGATCGAATTTGCCATCGTGGTGCCGGTCATGGTGGCGATGGCAGGTGGCGGGTTCGAACTCGGCCGCGCGTTCCAGGCCTATAACGCAGCTAATCGGCTCGCCACCCAATACGCCTTCACGTGGTCGGACTGCTCGGATTCCCCGACCGGGACCTGTCTTACCGAATTGGGGACCTATACGCCCTCGGCGGCGCTTGCGAACATCGCGCCGCAGCTCATAACCGCGAACATCAGCTTGCGCATGTTTCAGGTCACGGTATCCGGAAGTACCGTGAACGTCGTCTATGCCTATCCGAACGGAGCGACACCGACATCGGCGGAACAGACAGCCGCTACCTCGACGCTGACGAACGGGCAGTCCGGCGTCGTTGTGACGGTCAGCTACGTTCATCAGTTGCTGGTATTCACGACCTTGATGAACCCGATCATCGGGTCAAGCTTCACCATGGCTTTCACCGTCGTTCAGGTAAAAGCTTAGCCCGTTTGCCGATAGCCCATCGCGCACCGCCATGGTTTTCGACCATTAACTATTCTTGCTTGCGCATTGTTAAATTTCGAAAGATAAATTCGCAATATCGAATATATATTCGCTATTTCGGAGCGGCAGAAAGCCATGGAGTTTCCAGAAGGGTGCCTATCATGCGCGAAATGCTTGCGTCTCAGCGAGACGGACCTTTTATCACGGCCGTCAAACAAGGACTCATCGGCGTCAACATATTTATTGTGATCTGGATTATCGGCGTCCAGCTCGCTGCGCGACATCTTCTTGGTTAGGTCCGGAACCAGCCTCATCCGTCACACAGTAACGGTTTCCGGAAGGAGCTTGATATGCGCCCGATTTCGCGCTTCCTGACCGACAATTCAGCGGCCAGTTCTATCGAATATGCAATGATCGCCGCAGGCATTGCGGTAGCTATCTTAGCGACAGTTCAACGGCTCGGCACGACGTTGAACACCACCTACGCTTCCGTATTGAGTGCAATGAAATAAGGCGGGTCAGCGACACCGTTCTAATTCACCCCTCGGGACACCATCACAAATCATAAATGATCTTCTTAGCGCGCATTTGGCAATGCTGAGATTTCGGCAAAAGCCCGCTCCATGCCAAGCCGGCGGCACACATCGGTAAGCAGTCCGGTAATCGTTTCAAGCTTGGGATCTATGCGCGAGGATGGACCCGCGACGGTGGCGACGTAGTGCAAGCCATTCAGTGTAAATGTCGCCGATATCGTCGTCACGCCGACGAGGCTCTCCTCTTGATTGAGATGCCAGCCTCTTTTCCTGCCAAGCTCAACGTCCTTGCGTAAGGCGGCGGTGGACTGGATGGTTTTATTTGTTCGCGGCACAAGCTTTGCCGATTTGAGAAAAGCCGTAAGGGCGCGTTCGTCCAAGGTGCTCAACAGCGCCTTGCCCGCGGAGGTGGCGTAGAGGCTGCTGATATTGTCGCCGACGCTATAGCGAATTCGTAGCGGATGAGTAGATTCAAACAACAATAAGTAAGTCGCGTTTAATCCGCTGACCTTCGCCAATAAGACCGTTTCATCCAAAGTGTCGCGCAAGGATCGAAGCAACAGTTCCGCCCGCAGTAATATGGGATCGTTGTCGGCAATCTCCTTGGCAAGGTCGTTAAGTCGCCTGGTGGGATAATAGCCGGCCCGCGGCGCAATTTCGTACAGATAGCCGCGCGCTTGCATGGCGCGTATGACATCGTGACAACTGGAAATCGGGATGTTTAGCAGCTGAGCCATTTCCGAAAGCAACAGCGGTCTTCTTTCGCGCCCAAACAACTCTAGAAAGTCAAATGTGCGATCGACAATCTTTGACATGAGATTGCACTTTCAGAAATTTCTGCGGGAATGTACTTCTTACGCAAAAAGTTGCCAATTCCGCCCGTTAAAGCTGCGCCGTGCGTCCTGCAGCTTTGGCCGGGGGTACCGGCGATGCAGGCCGGGTATCCGGCGGCTGCGCTGAGACCGAGGGGCTCGCACCCCCCGCCGGCAGCGGCGTGACGGCGGGCGATACCGGGCTTGAATCCGGGTAACGGGCCTTCATATCGCGCAAGAAGCCTTCAAGCGTATCGACCGAAGCCGCAGCATGGGCGATTGCGCCGAACTCGTTGCCGCTCGTCCCCAACGGGGCCGACACGATCTGAAAGGCGCGCGCATCGGGCGTCTGTGCCATCTTCGCCGCATATTTCTCGCGAAAGCGTCCCATCCCCAGCGCATCATCGGCCAGCGCATAGCCGATTTCAGCGCGCAGAATGTCCTGGCGTTCGACATCGCTCAGCGGCGCAAAATCCTTGTAACGGTCGCCATACATCATTTCGATCTGCTCGGCGGATTCGCCCCAGCGCCGCGCCGCCCACAGGATATCGGAGCGCAGCCGGGTCGATTCACGGCCGTCGATATTGCCGGCCACTTCGAGCGCCAGATCGTGGCGGCCCATATCGGACAGCGCGCGCGCCTCGAGAAGAAGCCGCTGATTGCGCAGATCGCTGGAAAGATCGGCGATTCGTGTCGCCCGCAGCGCCGCCAGCGCCCGGTCCGGTTTACGGTCCATCAGGTAGATCACCGCCAGCCGCGTCGCGATCTGCGCGCGTGCGGCGCCTTGGAGGCGATGATCGACCTGGTACTGCAGCAAGTCGGAGGCCTGGTCGAGCAGGTCGATCGAAACCAGCCGATCGGCCAGCCGCCGGATCATCTCGTCGCCGCGATTGCCGACCGGGGTCAATTCGCGGAAATCGTAGAACAGCGCCAGCGCGTCGACCACCGGCATGGCGTCGCCCTTGCCGGCGAGGAACAGCGAATCGAACGTCGCCGCCGCCTCGTCCTGGATCTGGCGGGTCATCGCGGAATCCGGATGCGCCGCCATCGCGCTGCGCATCACATAGAACGCGTCGCGGTAACGGCCGTCCTCGGTATAAAGATGGGCGAGAAGTTTCAGCGCCTCGATTTCGGTTTCGTCGCCGCGCCAGATCGTGGTCAGCGATTCAAGCTGGTTGATGACGTCGTCGCGCTTGAGATCGCCGAGCCGATAGCGCAACGCCGTTTCCCGCAACAGGCCTTGCGCCGCCGCCGGACGGTCCCAGGAATCCGCCGCGGTCCGATAGGCGGCAAGCGCATCTTCGGTGCGGCCCATGCCCTCGGCCAGCCGGCCCATCAGAACCGCGATCACCGGCTCCATATCGTGCGGCACGCCGATCGTCTGGAAATCGTTGAGAGTATTCGAGGCGCTATCGTAGTCGCCGACCTCGAGCGCCGAACGCATTTCATCCTTCAGCGCAACGCGCTGCAATTCCACCGGCAGCGTCGCCAGCGCGGCTTCTACGGATTTGAAACCTTCGCGCGCCTGCGCCCATTTGCCCTCGTGGGCATACGCCAGAGCGCGCCACAGCGGCGCGTCGTGTTGATCGCCGACGGCGGGATTGCCGAGATCCTTGAGCGCGTCCTCGGGCCTGTTCATCATGACTTCGGCGATCGAGCGCAGCACCGAGGCGGAAACGCCTTCGGCCGCCGAACGGTCGTCGGCAAGCGTCACGTCGAGCACGCCCTTTGCCTCGGGATACATGTCGCGCGCGAGATAGAAGCGGGCCAGATCGAGCCGCGGCGCCAGCCGCTTATTGTCGGGTGCGGCCGCAGCCGCGGCGAGCAGATGCGACTGGCGATCGATATAGGTCGCCTCGCGGTCCAGACCCCAAACTTGCGAATCGAACATCACCGACCGCAAGCCGCCGCCGCGCAGAAATGTCTGCATCGAGCCCGACAGCGTCAGGCCGCTCGGGCGGCCGACCACGACTTTGTCGGCTGCGAGATCGACATTGACGTCGTCGGCAAGCGGCTCGATCACCACGCCCTGCGTCGAGGCCAGTGCCCGGAATTCGATGAAGTCCTGCTCGTTGATGAAACCGCGCGCCGGGGGGAGAGCAGTCACCACGAACAGATTGTCGCCGACTTCGGGATCGGCGATGCGATGGACCTGTTGCGGCTTATCGAGCGAGATCGAGACGCTCGAGCGATTGGATCCGATCACATTGCGAGTGAGATCGAGCGCGTGCGTCGGCTCGAGGACGGAGTCGCCGATCCCCAGCGTCCACACCGAGCCATCACCGGAAACACTCGACAAATGCGGACGGTCGAGCTTGAGCTTGATCACATCGGCGTTGCCGGCATGGGTAAATTCATAGCCGCGGATGATGCGGCTCGGTTCGCCGTCGAGCGCGGTAAGGTCGACATTGGTTTTAGCGTCGAACACCAGCCATAACGCGTCGGCACGATGAAACACGGCCGCCCCGGTCGGCGCCGCGAACGGGAATGTCAGTTTCAGGCCGGCGCCGTCACGCGCCAGCTCGACGCTGATCTTGTCGCCGTTTTGGGTCCCGCTTTGTTTGACGGCGTCGGGAGCGGGAGCGGCCGGCGGCACCGCCAAGTCGCCGGATGCGCGTGCCGACGCCGGAGACGGCGCGGAAGGTGGAACGGTTGTGGCGGAGATTGCGGCGGCCACCGGCTTTTCAACAGGGCTCGCGGCACTTTGTTTGTTGTCGTCGGCGGGTGCGGGCGGGGATTGCTGCACCGGCGCCGCCGGGGCCGCCGTTGTAACCGGCGCCGGCGCTGGCTGCGTCACGGCAGCCGCCGGGGGCGCTGCGGCAGGCACAGCGGCGATCGCGGCAGCCGCATTCTTTGGCGCTTCGACCTTCGCCGACGTAGCGACGGCAACGGCCGGCGCCGCCGCGCCTTCCACAGCGGGCTTTGTCGCCGGCGCGGTTTCGGGAGGCGAGACCAGAGGAGTCAATCCTTGGGGCAATGCAGCTTGCCCGGCTTGGCTCGGCTTATCGCCATCCGCCGGATCGACCACGTCGACGACATATCCCTTCTCGTCGCGGAAGGTGCGTACGTCGACCTTCTTGCCGAAAGCGAAGCGGATCAGCGAGGCGTCGGCTTCGAGTTCGCTGCTGAGCGCCTCGACGGTGCTCGGCAATGCCGCCTGTGCGTCGGCGAGATCGAAGCTCAGCGGCGCGTCGAAGTTCAGCACCAGCCGATCCTTGGAGCGTTCCGCCGAGACCGAGGTTTGCCCCGTTATGTCGAAGATGTAGCGCGTGAAGGTCGGCTGCGTCGCCACATGGACGCGGATCGGCGTGAGCCGGGTGTGCTCGGCCGTGCTGCGCTCCCGCTGCAATATTTTTTCGGCCTCGCGGGCGCGGCGCGCCAGGTCGTCGATGACATCCTGCGGCAGGCCGGGCGGCACGCCGCTCCAGCTATCCGGCAGGAGATCGACAAAGAACTTCTCGCCGGCCGCGATCGCGTGGACCGTGACCTTTTGCGCCAGCGCCATGCGCACGGCCATGCCGTCGGGATCGCGCCGCGCGGCGCCGACATAGTCGGCGGCCTGAACCGGAATGCGGTCGACCGTGACGCTGACCGGCTGCTTGAAGCTGATGATCAGCACATTGCCGGCCACCCGCGCGGTCGCATCGATATATTCGCCGGCCGAAAACACCAGCCGGGCATAGCCACCACTGACCGTTGTCGACACAGTGGCCGGCATTGGCGCGGCGCACGCCAGTCCGGACTTAAGGATCAACCCGAGAAAGCCGAAAGCTGCGATCGGCGAGCGCCAAGTGTACCAGCGGCCAAGGTTCGGGATGGTGCGGACGCACGCCATGACAAACTCAACTGACTCACACCGAACGCGGCAGGACGTTCACACCGACACGGCTCTGGACGACACGGCTTTCAGCCATGGCGTCGCCTCGCCGCCAGCCCGACCGCCAAGGTAGGCCCGTGTGCTTAATGTCGGCTTAATTCAATAATTCCAGATAGTTATGACCCCACCACGCCGGCGCTGGCCGTCCGGCGAGCGATTAAAGGCGAAATCCCATTGCTGGCTACGCGGATCGAAGGCCGCTAAGCATCATCGCGGGATCATCAACGGTGCCTCATGCTAGCTGCCTATCCTGCTCAGATTACCGATAATGCGATCGGCCGAGCGACCTGGATCGATTTGATCGACCCCAGCGACGCAGAGCGATCGGCGTTTACCAACGCCTTCGATCTGCGCGTGCCGCTAAAGACCGAACTCAGCGAGATCGAAGCGACCAGCCGGCTGCAAATCGACAATGACGCGCTCTACATGACCGCGCCGCTGATCTTTGCCTCCGGCGACGAACCCTGGATACCGATCCCGTCGGGCTTTGCGCTGTCGAAGCGTGTCCTCCTGACGGTGCGGACTTCGAAATGCGTGTCGTTCGATACTGTCGCCAAGGAACTGTCGCGCGGCGGGACGTTCACGCCGGCCGCCGCCTTCACGCGAATCCTGGAAGAACTCGTCGACCACATGGCGGACCTCTTGGAAGGCACCAGCAACGATCTCGACGACGCTTCCCATGTCATCTTCAGCCAGGACGACCCGAAGCGGGCGAAGCTATCGCACGAGACGACGATGTTGCGCCAACTCATGATCCGCACCGGCCGTACCAGCGAGCGCATGGCGCGCATCCATTACTCCCTGGTCTGCCTCGACCGCATGGCGAAGTTCACGCTCGACCGCGCCCACGACTGGATCGGAAAAGACATCGTGAGCCGGCTGCAATCGGTCTCGTCCGACATCGCCTCGCTGGTTCAATTCGCCGAGGGGCTCGTCAGCCGGGTTCAACTGCTGCAGGACGCCGCGACCGGCATTATCAATATCGACCAGAACGACGTGATGAAGGTTCTCACCATCGCCTCGGTGGTGGGAATTCCGCCGGTCCTGGTGGTCGGCATCTACGGCATGAATTTCAAATATATGCCGGAATTAAATTGGGACTGGGGTTATCCCTACGCGCTCGCCTTGATCGTCGTAACGGGTTTGCTGCCGTTACTGTGGTTCAAGTGGAAAGACTGGATCTAGCCGGAAAGCCAGTCACGCTGTGAAGAACAGCGGCGTGGCCGACACCGATCATTGCGCTGTCGGCTGACCCTGAATTTTGGGCAGGTCGTCGGGGCCGCTTGCTTTCGTTTGCTGCGCGGCGCTGGCCAATTCGACCGTGAGATGCTGCGCCACTTCCGGCGCCATCTGGCCCAGAATTTCAGACATGGTGCGCGGATTCATTTGCGACGCCACTTGCAGCAACACCGTGCTGTCGAGGCCATTGAAGATCTTCGCGGCGTCGCGCGGCTTCATGTTCTCATACATGGTGATAAGGCCCTTCAGCCGCGCCGCGTCGGCATCGTCCTTCTGCTTTGTTTCAACCTTGATCCGATCCTCGGTGTCCTTCAGTTCGGTGAGCCGCGCGTCCATCCGCTTCTCGGCGCCCTGGATCAAACTTTCGCGGATGTCGAGCTCTCGGGCCCGAGAATCGAGTTCCTGACGGCGCTGCTGCAAACGTTCGAGAATGGCGCGCTCAGCGCCATTCGGCATGCCGTCGCCCGGGATCATGACGCCGCCCGTCGGCGTCGCGGGTTTGCCGTCTTTCCCGGCCGGGACCAAAGCAGCCTTCGGATCGGCCTTGGGATCCGCTGCGGTTTTGTCCTGCGCCTTTTTCGCGTCGCCGGCTGGGCTTTCGGGAACCGACCCGGTGATGTCGACGCCGTCGAGATCGGCGAGACGAGGGATCGCTTGCGGCGCATTTTTTGCCGCGACAACCGGCGGCCGCGACGGCGTCGGTGCCGCGCCGCCGCCGTCGGGGAAATTGAACATCTGTTTCGCCCAGGACAGCATCGCCCCCGGCGGCTGGGTCGCATCCGCCATCGGACGGATGACCGAGACTTCGCCGTCAGTCGGGACGTTGTAGGTCGCGGCAAAATACGAGCTATGGACGAAGAGATCGGCGGTCTTCAGTGCAAGGAGACACGCGCTCGCAATCAGCGCAATCGGAATAAGCCGCAGATCGCGAACAAAACGGATCATGCCGCGAGACCATGCACCTTGCTGCGAACCCGTTCGGCGAAGGCTTCCGCCGCCGCGGCGACGGCCCTGGCGTTCGATCTGGGTTCCGGCTTCGGCTCGACCTTGACCTCCGGCGGCGCGTTGCCTTGCTCGGCCTCGGCCGGCGGCTCGACCAGATCGTCGGAACGGCGCCCGGCACTGACGATTTGCGTCAGCCGGCTGACCAAATCCTTAGCGCCGACGATGGCGCGATCGATCTCGATGCCGACGCGCTCGGCTTTGCGCAGCCGCTCGCCCAAGCCCATGTCGCATTCATGGACGGTGAGCTTCAGCCCGCCGATAGCGCGTTCGGCGATTTCGGTCGCGGTGACCAGTTCCGAAATCGTCGCCCGCAGCGACTGCTCGTCGGCCCGCAGCAACTTCAGCCGCCGATTGAGCATGATGCAGTAAGCGATGGTCAGGATTAAAAGAAATGCGACGATGCCGTCGATCAGCGAACCGATATTGTTGGTCATTGTGCCTCCATTCGGCTGCCGGAGCCGCCGCCGACATTTCGAACATCGCGAAGGTGGTATTCGGCTTGCGCAGCGCCTTGCCGACCCGCACCGCGACACGGTCGCCGACGCGGCCCATGCGCCCTTCGGTCAGCGTGACGTCACCGCAGCGCACGATCACCGGTGCATCGGATTTAAGCTCCAGCATCAACGTGTCGCCGACATCGAGCTTCATAATCTGCTTTAACGGCAGCCTTGCCTCGTAAAGCACTGCAGAGACAGCAATTTCAGCCTGCCCCAACTCGGTCGCCAGATGACCTTCCCAGGTCGGATCGCGGCCGAATTTTTCACCCATGAACATCTGCAACAAGACGTCGCGGATCGGTTCGATGGTCGCGTAAGGCAGCAGCAGTTCAATGGTGCCGCCGCGATCTTCCATGTCGATGCGCAGCCGCACCAGAATGGCGGCATTGGCCGGGCGCGAGATGGCGGCGAAGCGCGGATTGGTCTCCAGCCGGTCGATATTGAACTTCACCGGCGACAGCGGGCGAAACGCCAGTTCGGCGTCGGCCAGCACGACCTCGATCATCCGCTTGACCAGATTGGTCTCGATCGTGGTGTAAGGCCGGCCCTCGATGCGGATCGCGGTCTGGCCGCGGCGTCCGCCCAGCAGCACGTCGATGATCGAATAGATCAGGCTCGAATTGACGGTAACCAGCCCGAAATTGTCCCACTCCTCGGCTTTGAACACGCCGAGGATCGCCGGCAGCGGGATCGAATTGAGATAATCGCCGAAGCGCACCGAGGTGATGCGGTCGAGCGACACTTCGACGTTGTCGGAGGTGAAATTGCGCAGGCTGGTCGTCATCAACCGGACCAGCCGGTCGAAGATGATTTCCAGCATCGGCAAGCGCTCGTAGGAGACCATCGCCGAATCGATGATCGCGCGGATGCCGGAATTGTCGTTCAGCGAAACGTCAGTCAGGCTGAAACCGAGCAGCGAATCGATTTCATCCTGGGTCAGAACCCGCTCGGCACCGCCCTTGGTCGCCTGAATGAAATTCCCCTCGTCGGCGGCAAGCGTCGCCCATTGCGACGCCATGGCCTCGGAAGAATTTGGGTCGGCAGGCTGCAACTCGGTCACGGCCGCGGCGGCCGCGCTCTGTTCGGCTTCGAGCGCCACGCCCCACTCGGCGGCGAGTGCGTCGTTATCGATCTGGTCCTTGCCCGCCATGTTGTTCAGACTTCCACTTCAGATCGTCACTGGATGACGATTTCCTTGAATAGGACCGCATTGATTCGGCTCGGCGCGATGGCTGCATTGACGCGGCGCGTCAGCTCTTCCTTCAGCCGATAAAGCCCCGCGGAACCGTCAAGATCCGTCGGCCGCAATTCGCGCAAGTAAGTCTGGAACGTGTCCGTCAGCCGCGGCATGACCGGCTGGATTTGCGCCGTCAGCTCCTGATTGGGCAGTTCCAGCACGACTTTGACTTTCAGATATTGCGTGTGTTCGTTGCCGCCGGTGTTCGACAGGTTGACCAGCACCTCCGGCATGTCCATGAAAACCGGTGGCTTGATCTGATTGGTCGCCGCCGCGGCCTCGGTCTTGGCGCTGTCGCCGGAAAAGAAATAATAACCTCCCCAACCGACGCCGCCGAGCGCGACGAGTCCGCCCACCGCCATCAGGATAAGTTTGAGCGAAAACTTGCGCTTGGCGGGCGCCTTGGCTTCGTCGGCGACGCCGTCGGCTTCGGTCTGAGTATCGGTTGTTGCTGCCATCACCGCTCCCGCTTGCGTGAGAGCGCACGCAAGCCGCCAGGCTAAAACGCAGAACCATTTTGCGAGCGCTACCTGGCGCCAGCGAACGTGGCGCCTTGAGTTCCGAAGCTAGGCAGCAATGGTTAACGGATACTTGCCAACGCCCTTGCGGCAGGAAAATTTTGCCGGGTGCACGGTAAACAAAGGTCTTTTCTGCCCGTCTTCGAGACTTCGCATTTCCATCTAAGAGGTTGCACGCGCACGCCTTTCCCCTTTGGCACGGCTTCTGCAGTTCATCAGGCATCGGCATGTTGCGCGGCTTGGGAGAGCTGCCGGCGCGCCGGACGGAGCAGCCGGGCGACCGGCAGCTTGCTTACACAAGGGGAGAGTACCGATGGAGAATACCCTTCTCGTCGGCCTGTCGCGGCAGATGGTGCTGATGCGTCAGCTCGACATCGTCGCCAACAACATCGCCAACATCAACACTACGGGCTTCAAGTCGGACAACACGATGTTCGGCGAATATCTGGCCTCCCGCGCCAGCGATCAGACCTTCAGCGGCCGCGATCGGCGCGTCGACTTCGTGCAGGATCGCGGCACCTGGATCGACATGAGCACCGGTGCGATCGAACGCACCGGCAATCCGCTCGACGTCGCCGTCGAGGGCAACGCCTTCCTCGTCGTGCAGAACGCGCAGGGCCAGCAACGCTATACCCGCAACGGCGCGTTCTCGATCAACGCCAGCGGGCAACTGGTCAACGGCGAAGGCGATCAGGTCATGGGCAGCGCCGGCCCGATCACGTTTCAACAGGGTGACCAGGACGTGGTCATCAGCTCAAGCGGCATCATCACCGTGCGTCAGGGCAACGGCACCGCCGACACGCCGCGCGGCACGCTGCAGCTTGTCACCATCGATCAGCCGCAGCGCCTGCAAAAAGATGGCGGCTCGAACTTCACCGCACCGGCCGGGGTCAACGCCACTCCCGCGCCGTCCGGCACCCGCGTGGTGCAAGGCGCCATCGAGAAATCGAACGTCAACGGCGTCGCCGAAATGGCGCATCTCATTCAATTGACGCGCAGCTACACCGATATCGCCAACATCCTGCAGCAGCAGAGCGATCAGCGCCGCAACGCGCTGTCGCAGCTGTCGCAGCCACCGGCTAGTTCGTAAGGTTCAGGAGACTACCCAATGCGTGCGCTTGATACCGCGGCGACCGGCATGGCGGCGATGGACCTGCAGGTCCAAGTCATCGCCGGCAATATTGCCAACATGTCCACCACCGGCTTCAAAAGCCAACGGGCCGAATTTCAGGATTTGCTCTACGAGCACGTCCAGCGCATCGGCGCGCAGGCTTCCGAACAGGGCAACATCCTTCCGGTCGGCATCGAGCTTGGCTCCGGCGTGAAAACCGTCGGCACGCCGCGGCTGATGACACAAGGCTCGCTGTCGCAGACCGGCAATCCACTCGACGTCGCCATCCAAGGCGACGGCTGGTTCAAGATCCAGATGCCCGACGGCACCTATAGCTATACGCGCGACGGCTCGTTCCAGCAGGACGCCCAAGGCCGCATCGTCACCGCTCAAGGCAATGTCGTCCAGCCAAGCATCACCATTCCGCAAAACTCGACCGGCTTGACCGTCAACAATCAGGGCCAGGTTTCGGTTACGCTGCCGGGCACCAACACATCGACCATTCTCGGCCAGTTCACGATCACGCGGTTCTCCAACAACGCCGGTCTGCAGGGCAACGGCGACAATCTGTTCACGGCGACGCCCGCCTCGGGCACGCCGACCGATACGCTCGCCGGAACGGACGGCGCCGGCACGCTGCAGCAAGGCTATCTGGAGCAGTCCAACGTCGAGGCGGTGAGCGAAATCTCCAATCTGATCGCAGCCCAACGCGCCTACGAAATGAATTCCAAGGTCATCACCGCAGCCGACGAGATGCTGCAGACAACGTCGCAACTGATGAAATGAAAAAGGTCCTTTCCATGACCCGTTCAATCATCGCAGCTCTGACACTCGCAATCTTATGCGGCGGCTCGGCGGCCGCTCAGACCCCGGCCCCGGCGCTGAAAGCCCATGCCACGGTGACAGGCGACGTCGTGCGCATCGGCGATCTGGTCGAGAACGCCGGGCCGGTGGCCGATGTGGCGATTTTCCGCGCGCCCGATCTCGGCACCACCGGCGCGGTTGCCACAGACCGCATCGTCGATGCAATTCGTCCCCATCAATTGATCGGCATCGACACCCGCGGCATCGCCGAAGTCCTCGTCACCCGCGCCAGCCGTTCGATCGGCGTGCCGGAAATCGCCAACAGCGTCGCCCAGGCGCTGGCCGGCCAATATAATTTCGGCGACGCCCACAATATCCAGGTCAATTTCGATCACGACGTGCGTACCCTGCAGATCGAACCGTCCGCCGGCGGCCCGTTGCAGGTTATGGCATTGGCTTACGATGCACGCACCGCACGGTTTGACGTGACATTCGGCCTGCCGTCGAGCGCGGAACTCCGTCGGCAATCGGCGCACTATAGCGGCACGGCGATCGAGACGGTGGACGCCGTCACGGTCACGCGCCCGCTCGAGCGCGGCGAAGTGCTCAAGCCTTCCGATCTCGCCGTGCTGCGGCGGCCGAAGACCGAAGCCGGCTTGCTGACCGGCCTCGACGCGGTTGCCGGGCTTGCCGCCAGGCGGCCGTTGCGTCCGGGCCAACCGCTTGCACCGGTCGACGTGATGAAACCGGAGATCGTGCAACGCAACGATACCGTGACCATCGTTTACCAGGCACCCGGCGTGACGCTGACGCTGCGCGGACAAGCGCATGATGCCGGCGCGCTCGGCGACACGATCGGCGTGCTCAATATGGAATCCAAACGCGTGGTGCAGGCGGTGGTTTCCGGCCCGGACCGCGTAACCGTCAGCGCCATCACCACCCGTGTCGTCGACAGCGGAACTACGAGTGCCCAGTGAGTTGAGCTGAGTGAGAGGTCGTACGATGTCTAAAGGCGTTTTGCTGTTGCGTTGTGCGCTGCTATCGAGCGTCGCTGCGTTCAGTTCCGGCTGCTCGACCTTCGACAAACTGGCGCAGATCGGCACCCCGCCTCCGCTCTCGCCGATGGAAAATCCGACCACCAAACCCGGCTACAAGCCGGTGCAGATGCCGATGCCGACGGCGCAGCCGGTTTCCTACAACCCGAATTCGCTGTGGCGCAACGGATCGCGCGCCTTCTTCAAGGACCAGCGCGCCAAGCAGGTCGGCGATATTTTGACGGTGAAGGTCAATATCAACGATACCGCGCAGTTCCAGGATCAAACCCAGGTCACCCGCACCTCCACCGAGGATTCCGGCATCAGCAATTTCATCGGCGCCAATACCATCGTCCATCCGGCCAAAGCCGTTCTGCCGGGCTCGATCATCACGGCCGATACCAATTCGCAGAGCAACGCCAATGGCTCAATCAATCGGCACGGATCAATTGGTGACGAATGTTGCCGCCGTCGTCACCCAATTGCTGCCGAACGGAAACATGGTGATCGAAGGCAAGCAGGAAGTCCGCCTCAACGCCGAAATGCGCGAGCTTCTTGTCGCCGGCGTGGTCCGCCCGGAGGATATCGAGAGCGACAACTCCATCGAATTGCCCAAGATCGCCGAGGCCCGCGTCGCCTATGGCGGCAAGGGCACGATCTCCAACATCCAAGAGCCGCCTTGGGGGCAACAGGCGCTCGATGTGCTCTTGCCGTTCTGACCGGAAAACGAACGATCGGCCCGGCTATCAGCTCCCCGGGGTCAGCGTAACTGTTGCGTAAGCGTAACGTTGAACCCGAACGACGCGGCCTCCGGCAGCTCCCCGCCGGAGGCCGCATTTTTTCCGCGCCGATCAGCCGTGCTGCACGGCGTGCTTCTTCGAAGCCTCGTCGTGATGGTCATTGGCATGCAGCGAGTGCCCATGCGCGACCTTGGAATGATGTGCGGCCTTTTCGTGGTCGCCGGCTTCGGCATGTTTGGCGGCTTCGCGGTGATGCTTGGCCGCGTGATCGTGATGCTCGGCGGCCTTTTCGTGATGCTCGTGAATGTCGTGTTCATGCATATCGTGACTATCCATCGTCGTCTCCCGGTTCGCATTGCTTGGTAATGGCCCAGCATCGCCGGGATCGGTGAAGCATTTGCGACGCGACGATGATGAGAAAAAGTACCGGCGGTATCAGGCCGATAACTGCTCTGCCGCCGGCAATGTGACAGTATTTTGCCGCTGAATGTCGCGGCCCAGCCGATGACACAGGGTTTCGACGACACTTGTCCAGTCGCCGAATTTCGGCTGGCGATATAACTGCGCCGTCGGGTACCACGGGCTATCCGGCCGTTCGCGCAGCCAGCGGAAATCGGCAGCGAACGGCAGCAACAAAAATAGCGGTTTCCCCATCGCGCCCGCCAAATGGGCAACCGCGGTGTCGGCCGATACCACTGCGTCCATACCGGCAATCGCCGCGGCGGTGTCGGCAAAATCGTTAAATTCTTCGCCGATCCGAATAATATCCGGACAGCTGCGTAACACCCCTGCGTCTTCCTCACGCACGGCGTGCTGCAAACTGACAAATGTTATGCCCGGCAGGTCGAGCAGCGGCAACAGCGTCTCGAGCCGAAGCGAGCGGTTGAGATCGTTGTCGTGCGACCGCTCGCCGGACCACGCCACCCCGACCCGTGGACGGTCCATCGGCAGACGCTCACGCCAGCGCGCAGCGGCTTCATCACCCGCCGCCAGATAGGGCGTGTCGGCGGGGATCGTTGCAAGCTCGGTCGCAAAGGCCAACGGAAGGCTCAACAACGGACAGTGGCAGTCGAACGACGGCAGAGGATCGCCACGCGGAATCACCGCATCGATAAAGGGGATCGTCGCAAACAGCCGTGCCAGTTCGCGCTGGACTTCGACGATGACTTTCTTCGCCCCGCAGGCAGCCACCAGCCGCGCATAGCGCACAAATTGAATGCTGTCGCCAAAACCTTGCTCGGCGTGCAGCAGGATGGTTTTGCCTTCGAGCGACAGGCGGGACGTCTGCTGGCCGAGCCAAAGCGGCGCCGTGAAGCCGCGGCGCTGCGCGGCAAGAAACCCGACCGACCAGCGCGACTCGTAGCCCTGCCAGCCGGACTGGAAGTCGCCGAGCGTGAGCCGCGCGACGCTCTCGACAAAACGCGCTTGGGCGAAATCCGGTCTGGCGACCAGCGCGCGGCTTGCGCTCATCACCGCCTCTTGCGGCCGATCGAGCCGCCGCAGCGCGACGGCGCGATTAGTCAAGAGCTGGGGATTTGCGGGCGACGCCGTCAGCGCGAGGTCGTAGGCGGCGAGCGCCTCTTCCGGCCGGTTGAGCTTAAGCAAGACATTGCCGTAATTGCCGCGTGCGTCGAGATTATCCGGATCGGCGGCCAGAACACGCTCGAAATCCGAGATCGCGTCCTGGGGCCGGCGCAGTTCAAGCAGCGCCACACCCCGGCGATTGAGAAGCTCGGTATCGCCGGGGGCCAAACTCAAGCCCGCGTCATAGCTCACGAGCGCGTCGTCGAACCGGCGCAGTAGATGAAACATCAGGCCGAGGCTGGAAAACCCCTCCGACCGTGCGCCGTCGTGCTTCAGCGCGGTCTGAAACAACACGACAGCGGTGTCGATTTGTCCGCGCTGATAGTGCACCAAACCCAGGCCATGCAGGGCGTCGAAGTTCTCAGGATGAAATTGCAGCGCTGCCTTGTAAAGCCGCTCCGCTTTGATCAGGGCGCCGGTCTCGCGCGCACGCGACGCCTGACGAAGAAGACGCAGGAAGTTTGGCCGCGGATTTGCTTGTAGGCCGTGTGCCATATCGCTGCGAAGAAAGCCGGCCGCGCCTATTAGCCGCGCGATGATCCTTAATGAGCGGTAAAAGAACGCGGTAAAGAAATGCTTAACGGCCGATAATCGGGAAACAGATGACAATGCGACGGATGCTTGCGGCATTTTTGACGGCACTTTTGCTTTCCGCGCCGGCGGCGCGAGCACAGGATTCCTCGGGGACGCCCTACCCCGAAAAAATCGTCCGGATTGTCGTGCCTTTCACCGCCGGCGGCGCGGTGGACCTGGTGGCCAGGATCATGGCGAAGAACCTCGCCGACATCTTCCACCGTGAGGTTTTTGTCGAAAACCGTCCGGGCGCCTCGGGCAATGTGGGGGCGGAAACGGTGGCGCAGGCGTCCGCCGATGGTTACACGCTTCTGGTCAGCGCCTCGACCCTGGTCGTCAACCCGATCGTCGCGGCGGAGCCGCCGCCTTTCGATCCGCTGAAAGACTTTACCCAGCTTGGCTTGATCGCCAAGGGCCCGCTGTTGTTCATCACCCATGCCGGCGTCGCTGACAGTGTTCAGGATTTTGTCGTCAAAGCGCGAAGCCATCCCGAGTCGTTCAATTTCGCCACCGGCGGCTACGGCTCGGCCGGCCACATGGCGGCGGAATCTTTCAAGCTGCGCGCCGGCCTCAACGTTCCGGTCGTGCTCTACAAAGGAACCGGGCCGGCCTTTACCGATCTGATGGGCGGCACGATCAGCGGCATGCTCGATCCGTTGTTGACATCGCTGCCGTTGGCGCAAGGCAAGCAAGCAACCGCGCTCGCCATCGCCAGTCCGATCCGCAGCCCGCTGGCGCCGGACGTTCCGACTTTTGCCGAAGCCGGTTATCCGGGATTCGAGTTTTACACCTGGTATGGGTTGTGGGGACCGGCGCACCTTCCCGCCAATGTCGTCACCGCAATCGAAAAGGCGCTGGCGGCGATCGGGAAATCCGCCGACACGCAAAAATGGTTCGAAAGCCAGGGGCTGCAATATTCCGGGATCGGAGGAGCAGCCTTTCTCGATTTTTCCCGCAGCGAGCAGGCGCTCTACGGCGATATCATGAAGCGCGGCAACATTACGCGGCAGTGAATCAGGTGTCCTGCGGCGCGGCTCCGCCCGCGCCGCGATGGTAAAGCCCGGTGACGACATCGCGAACCTTGCCGCGCTGGATCTTGCCGTAATGCGACTTCGGCAATTCCGCAACGATCCGGACGAATTTCGGCCGCTTATGCGATGACAGCGATGCCATACAGTAATCCTTCAAATCGGCTTCGCTGACACCGACCCCGGGCTTTAAAACGACAAGCGCGGTGACCAATTCACCCCATTCGTTATCGGGGATGCCGACCACGCTCGCTTCGACGACGCCGGGGTGTCGGCATAACGTCGCTTCGACTTCGCTCGGCTGCACCGTCTTGCCGCCGGTCCGGATCGTTTCTTTGATGCGGCCGACAACGGCGACAATGCCATCGTCATTGACGATGCCGAGATCGCCGGTGGCGAACCAGTCGTTCTTGAGAACCTCCGCCGTGAGATCGGGACGCTTCCAGTAGCCCTTCATGACATGCGCGCCGCGGATCAGGATTTCCCCAGGCTTGCCCGTTGGCACCGGCCCGTCTTCGCCCATGATCATAATGTCACAACCGAACACCGGGCGGCCGACCGACAGCATCAGCCGCTTGCGAATCTGCGGCGCCGCATCGAGCATCGACGGCGGCTGATAACAACTCCACGACGCCTCGGTGAGGCCGTAGAGCACACCGATCTTCGGACCGAATGCATCGAGCGCCCGCTCGAAGGTTTCCGGCGGTACCGAGGCCGCGCCGATATCGATCGAGCGCAACGCTGTCAGCGCCCGCAATTGCGACGGCGGACAGTCACGCAGCACGCGAACAAGATGGGTCGGCACCATCGAGGTAGCCGCGGCGCGATACTGATCGAGCAGCGCGACCAAGCGCGGCAGCCTCGAAGCGTCCGCCAAGAACCACCGTGCCGCCCGCCGCCAGGTGAGCGAGAACAACGATGGCCGCGATCGGCCATAATGGCCGCATATTGACCATGATGTCGCCCGGTCCCATGCCGCGCGCCATGACGATATTCTGAACGATGGCGCGCAAATTGCCGTGGCTGAGCATCACGGCTTTAGGCTGGCCGGATGTCCCGCCGGTGTAATTCAAGGACGCCAAGGCGTTCGGGCCGATGTGATGATCCCCTGACAGGACATTGTCGGCCGTTTTTGGATGATCAAAAATGGCCGCGTCGAGGACGGACGACTCGATTTTTATTTTTTCCACGACCTGCGCGGCAAGCTTAGCGCCCAATTCATCGAACAGCAGCAGTCGAGCCTCGGCATCGCGGATTTGGCTGGCCAGTTCGTCGGACGAAAGGCTCGGGTCGAGCGGCACGCGCACCAAACCGGCGGCCATGCTGCCGTAGTCCGCGATCAAATAAGCCGGCGTCGCGTCACCGAGGATCGCCACACGATCGCCGGCGACAAGACCGCGCCGCCGCAAAGCCTGGCCAAAGTGAACGCTGGCCTCGCACAGCGCCGAAAAAGAAATAGAACGGCCATCCGCGGCGTCGATCAGCGCCGGCTGATCGCCCCACAGCTGGGCGGAACGCAACAACAAGTTTGCAATCGTCATGGTTCGCCAGGCAAATCTACCAGCCGCGCATCACCAGCCGCCCCTCGACCGCGCGGGCTTCGAGCATGGCATGCGCCTTCGCCGCCTCCGAGAATTTCACCGTCGCCGAAATGATCGGCCTGACCATCCCGGCTTGCACCATGGCGAGCGACTGCTGCACATCCTCCAGCGTCGCCATTCCCGACCCGCTGACGCGCAAACGGCGGCCGATCAGCAAACCGGGCGACACCGGGACCGGTTCGCCGCTGATATTGCCGAGCACGACGACAATGCCGCCTTGCGTCATGCAGCGCAGCGTTTCCGGCAGTGTCGCCCCGAGATTGTCGATAGCGATATCGACGCCACGCTTGCCGGTGAGGCGCCACACCTCCGCCGCATAGGCCAGATCCGGCACGGCGATCACAGTCTCGGCGCCAAGCGATTTGAGAAAGTCGATCTTGGCGGGGCTGGTCGTCACGGCGATCGGAACTCCGCCAAGCGCGCGTGCGATCTGTATCTGATGCACGCCTAGCCCGCCGCTCGCACCATTGATCAGCACGCTATCGCCCGGGTTTATGCCGGCGACGGCTTTGAGCGCGCGAAGACTGGTTCCGATCGGACAGCACGACAGCGCCGCGGCCGCCCAGTCGACACCATCGGGAATTTTAATTCCCATAGCGGCCGGAACGCAGACAAATTCGGCATATCCGCCTTCGGTATCGACCGCAGGCGCGCCGAGCGCGCGGCACATATCTTGACGCCCGCGCAGACAATTCCGGCATTGGCCGCAGAAGCGGCGCTGGTAGACCACCACACGATCGCCGACCGCATGCGTGGTCACGTCGGGGCCGACAGCGACCACTTCACCCGCGGTCTCGTGGCCCGGCACGATTCCGGCCTTGGCGCCCGGCAATTTGCCGGCGCGATGCAGCACGTCGTGATGACACACACCGGCGGCTTCGACTTTGACGAGGATGTCCTGGCGGCCAAGCCGCGGCGTCGCAAATTCGCGCAGCCGCAAATTCTGCGGCGGACCGAATGCTTCGATAACGACCGCTCTCATCACAAAATCCGCTTACTGCCAGCCGGCAGAGCTATGCCTAAAACGCCCGGCTTGCACAAACAACCTGAACCTCCTTAAGGTCGCGCGCCAGCCACTTCAACCAAGCGCGGCGCGAGCCATGAATGTTCTGCATGAGATCGTTTCAGACGGCATCATGGCGGTGACGCTCAATCGCCCCGAAAAGCTCAACGCGCTGGATATTCCAAGCAAGGAACTGCTCGGCACCATCTGGCAAAGCGCCGCCGACGATCCGCAAGTTCGCGCCATCGTGCTGCGCGGAGCCGGTACCAGAGCCTTTTGCGCCGGCTCCGACATCAAGGAAATTCAACGCACCGGCGCGATGGTCACGACCGATACGCTGATGCGCGCGATCCCCGGTGTCGGCATTGCGCTCGACAAGCCTGTCATTGCGGCGCTGCATGGCTTCACCATCGGCATGGGCCTGACGCTCGCCATCCACTGCGATTTCCGTATTGCCGCGGCCGGATCGCGTCTCGGATTCCCGGAGGTTCAGCACGGCATGATTTCCGGCATCAGCGCCATCACCCTTCCCGGCATCGTCGGCGAACCCACCGCGCTCGATTTGATGCTGTCGGGCCGCTTGATCGACGAAGCCGAAGCCTTGGCCTGCGGTCTGATCCATAAGATCGCTGCGGACCCTTACCAAGCGGCGCTCGAATTGGCGCGCGCGCTCGCCGGCAATTCGCCGAAAGCGATGGCGCTGACCAAGCAACTGGTGCTGGCCGACCGCCGCGATCGGATCGCGAAATTCGCCGCCGCTGTCGACCAGGCGCGCCTTGGCGTGACGGAATCGGATGAATACCGCCGCGTGGTCGAGCGCCAGCCCGGCACCGGGCGGGCGCGCGGTTAGGCCGCTGGTCGCCGGCAGCTATTATTCGTCGCGATAGACGCGTTCGCGCCGCTCGTGACGTTCCTGCGCTTCGATCGACAGCGTGGCGATCGGACGGGCTTCGAGCCGCTTCAGCGTGATCGGCTCGCCGGTTTCCTCGCAGTAGCCGTAAGTGCCGTCTTCGATCCGCTGCCAAGGCGGCGTCGATCTTGGCGATCAGCTTGCGCTGCCGATCCCGGGCTCGCAGCTCGATCGCCCGGTCGGTTTCCGACGAGGCCCGGTCGGCGAGATCCGGATGATTCTGGCTCTCGTCCTGGAGATGCTGCAGCGTCTCCTTCGCCTCCTTGAGGATCTCCTCGCGCCAATCGAGCAGTTTGAGCCGGAAATATTCGCGCTGCCGTTCGTTCATGAACGGCTCTTTGTCGGTCGGACGGTAAATCCCCACCAGGTTCGCGGCCGTTTCCGCGACCTTGCCGTTTTTGTGGGGCTTTTCGACCGCGCGGCCGTTTTTGCCCTTTACCAACTGCATGAGAGCCTACTCCCACCCTCTCGCGAGGCCCCCCTCGCGCCGCGGCTTATATCCAAGGTCTATGACAGGGGCAACAACCATCCGAAGCCCAATATCTAGGCAGCGCGTTCTGGCAGTAGAACACGCACCAGTGCCGCTAAGATGTGGATAAAACCCGGGAAATCCGATGAATCTGATGCGTCAGGAGAGCCCGGCTTTGGCCAGCTCGACCGCGACACGAAGGTCGATTTCGGCCAGGACCTGATCGATCCGGTCGTCGCCCGAGCCGTCCTGAAGGTCGCCCGATACCGATTTGAGCCGCAACATCGTGGCTTGGTCGAGGTTGCCCCCCAATAAGCCGAGCTTGAGCTCATCCAGTGCATCGAGCGCCCGCCGGCCGTGCTTTACGGCGCGGCGACGGCGTTCGGCCGGGTCTTCGACACCTTGAAGCGCAATCAGTGCGTCAATCCCGCCCAGCGTTCGCAGGGCAACCGCGGCGCTTGGGGCCTGAGGCGCCTCGTTGCCGCCCAGCGAAAAGGTCCCGCTCGGCGCCTGCCGGGTCGCGCCGGGAGCCGCAGCCAAATTTGTACGGGTGGTTCCTGATACGCGCATAAGCAATAAGGTGTAGCCTTATAGTTAATGGGCGGTAAAAGCGGCCGGCAAGAATTGCCGCCAACCGGCAAGGGGTGCTCGGCGCCCTAGCCCCGCCCCAATCGCCGCCTGCTAAATAAATCATGTATTTCAATCGCTTGTCGTGCCCGACCCGGTGGCACGCGATTGGCATTGGTAGTGTCACGACCTCTTGGGGAGCAAGAGATGCGAGTGACCTTTCGAACCGCGCTTGCCGCGCTGGTGGCGATCAGCTGTGCCGGTTCGCCGGCATCGGCGACATCGCGCATCAAAGACCTCGCCAGTATCGAGGGCGTGCGGCAGAATCAGTTGATCGGCTATGGGCTTGTGGTCGGGCTGAACGGCACCGGCGACACCCTCAATAATTCGCCTTTCACCAAGCAATCGCTGCAGGCGATGCTGGAACGGCTCGGCGTCAATATCCGCGGCCAGCAGATCCGCACCGGCAATGTCGCCGCCGTCATGGTCACGGCCGACTTGCCGCCGTTTGCGACCCAGGGCACCCGCATCGACGTCACCGCCTCCGCCATGGGCGATTCCAAAAGCCTCGAAGGCGGCACTTTGCTGGTCACTCCCTTGCTCGGCGCCGACGGCAATGTCTATGCGGTGGCGCAAGGCTCGCTCGCCATCGGCGGTTTCCAGGCCGAGGGCGAGGCGGCCAAGATCACCCGCGGCGTGCCGACCGTCGGCCGGCTGCCGAACGGCGCCATCATCGAACGCGAGATCGAATTCGCGCTCAACAGCATCGGCCAGTTGCGGCTCGCCTTGCGCAACGCCGACTTCACCACGGCGAAACGCATCGCCATCGCCGTCAACGACTATATCGGCGCGCCGGTCGCGGAGCCGCTCGACCCCTCGACGGTCCAGCTCACCCTGCCGAAGAAATTTCCGCAAAACATCGTCGCAATGCTGACCGAGATCGAGCAATTGCAGGTCGAGCCCGACACCGCCGCCAAGATCGTCATCGACGAACGCTCGGGTGTCATTGTCATCGGCCGCGACGTCCGCGTCTCCACGGTCGCGGTGGCCCAAGGCAACCTCACGGTGACGATCTCGGAAGCACCGCAGGTCAGTCAGCCGGCACCGTTCTCGCGCGGCCGCACCGTCGTGGTGCCGCGCACCCAGGTCGGCGTGCAGGAAGAAGGCAAACGGCTTGCCATGGTGAAGGAGGGAGTCTCGCTCCAGCAGATCGTCGACGGATTGAATGCGCTCGGCATCGGGCCGCGCGATCTGATCGTAATCCTCCAGGCCATCAAGGCCGCCGGCGCCATCCAAGCCGATATCGAGGTGATGTGATGACAAGCATAGGCTCAGCCGCGCTCGGCGCTTCGCTGTCTTCGATCGGCGACGCCAGCAGCACTCAGGCGCAGGCCGCCCTGAAAATGAAGGGCAAGACCAAGGCCGCCGCCGAGAATTTTGAATCGGTTTTTCTCAGCAACGTGTTCCAGAACATGTTCACCGGCGTCGACGGCGACGGACCGATGGGCGGCAGCGGCGCGTTGAAGGTGTGGCGCTCCTTCGCCATCGATCAATACGCCAAATCCTTCACCAAGGCCGGCGGCATCGGCATCACCAATCAAGTCTACAACGCGCTGCTTAAACAGCAGGGTCTGAAAGCGTCATGACTGCGATGACGACAAACGCGGAAGCCGAGCGCGCGATCGACGAACTGACCGCGCTGATCGAGAAGCTCACGGGTCTGGTCGAACAGGAAACCGCGCTGATCCATGCCGGCAAGATCCGTGGCGCCGCCGCGCTGGAGCGTGCCAAGGCCGAACTTGCCAGCCAGCTTTACGTATCGGGCGAGCGGTTCAAGGCACATGCCAAATTTCTTCGTCAGACCGCGCCGGAGCGGTGCGTCGCGCTCGCCCGCGTGCAGGAGGCGTTTCGCACGATCTTGAAGAAGAACATGATCGTGTTGGCGACCGCACATGCGGTCTCGGAAGGCATCATGCGGCGGCTGTCGGGCGATCTCGCGCGCAAGGCCGCGCCGCAGGTTTATGGCGCGACCGGCCGAACCACCGCGCCCAACCCGAAATACGGCCGCCCGCTGGCGATCAGCCGCACGCTGTAACAGCCTCGCTATAGCCCGGGGTGGCCCGCCGCGCCAGATCGGCAAGCTCGCGATGGACCTGCTCGACCGGTCCATTCCAATCGTCGATCGCGGTTTGCCGGAACAGACGCAGGGTCGGGTACCAGGGGCTGTCGGTGCGATCGAGCATCCATCGCCAGTCCGGCGAAAACGGCACCAGCAGGGCCACCGCCTTCGCCATCGCGCCGGCAAGATGCGCGACCGACGTATCCACGGTGATGACCAGATCGAGCATCGCGACGACCGCCGCGGTGTCGGCAAAGTCGCGAAACTCCCGGCCGAGCGGCACGACCCGGTGCTCATTCAGGATTGTCGAGTTCGTCCGCGCCGACTTCTTTTTGCAGGCAGACGAAATCGACATCCCGAACCGACAGGATTGTGGCAAAGCGCTCGAGCGTCATCGAGCGGCGCCGATTGTTGACATGGGCGCCGCTGCCCGCCCAGCAGATGCCGACCCGCAATCGGCCATGATCCGGCAGCCGGTCGCGCCATTTTTCGACATACGCGCCATAGGGCCGGATATAGGGAACACGCGCGGGGATCGTCGCCGTCTCAGTTTCGAATGCCGCGGGCAAATCCAGCAACGGGCAGTAAAGATCGAACGCCGGCAGCGCATCGCCGTTCGCCGATCACCTGCACGATGCCAGGGACGGTTGCCATCACCGTCGTCAGCGCCGGATGGACCTGCAGCAGCACTTTAGCGCCCAGCGCCGCAACCATCGGAGCATAACGGATAAATTGGATGGCATCGCCCAGGCCTTGCTCGGCACAGAGCAGGACGGTCTTGCCGTCCAAATCCGTCTCGCCCCGCCATTGCGGGCGGTTAAAGCTCGGCTGCGCCACCGGATTTTTCTTCCGGTTCCAGCGATAACGATATTGCTTCCAGCCGCCGCGAAAATCCCCGAGGCAGAGGCGTGTAACGGCCGCGTTGAAATTCGCATCCGCATGGTCCGGATCGACTGCGATCGCGGCCGCATAGCAACGCAACGCCTCGTCCATGCGGTTTGCCGCCAGGAAAGCGTTGCCGCGATTATTGTGGGCATCGGCGAAATCAGGTGCGAGCCGAAGGGCCGCGTCATAGTCGGCGAGCGCGTCGTCGTAGCGGCCAAGCTCCGCCAGGGCGACACCGCGATTGCCGAGCGCCTCCGCGTAATCGGGATGGAGTGTCAGCGCTTTATCAAAACTAGCGCATGCTTCGTCGTAGCGCTCAAGCGCGATCAAGATCGTGCCGCGACTATAATAGGCGACGGCGTTGCAGCGATCCGCTTCCGCCGTCGCTGGAGAGCCGGCAGCTTCCGCCGCCAGCGCAATCACGCGGTCAAAACTGGCCAGCGCCTCCTCGTGCCGATCGAGTGCGGCGAGGGTGGTGCCGCGGCTGAAATGCAGGGCGCCGAGGTTGGGGCTTAGCTTTAAAGCCTTGTCATAGCTCGCCAACGCATCTTCGTAACGGCAAAGACACTGCAAGGCGTCGCCGCGTCTGCGATACAAAGAAGCGTTCCCGGCCTGCTGGGCCAGCACCCGATCGAAGCTCGCCAGGGCTTCCTGGTGTCGGCCAAGCGCTTCGAGAATCAAGCCGTGATTGCCGAGCGCGTCCGCCGATCCGGGTTGCTCCTCGAGTGCTGCCGCGATCAGGCGCAGAGCATCGGCCATGCGGCCTTGCTGATGTTTCAGGACGCCCGAGAGGTGCAAAGCATCGAAATCGCGTGGATTTCCGGCGAGAACGGCATCGCAGACTTGCTCGGCTTCGCCGAACCGTCCATGCGCGCGCAACTCCACCGCCCGTTGCAGCGGATGCGCCATCAGCGCGGCCTCGTCGGCCGTTGGGCGACGACGCTCAGTTCCTGCCGCAGCCGATCAAGCGGCGTATTCCAATCGCCGATCGCGCTCTGCCGGAACAGCCGCATCGTCGGGTACCAGGGGCTATCGGTGCGATCAAGCAGCCAGCGGAAATCCGGAGAGAAAGGCACCAACAATGCGACGGCCTTGCCCATGGCGCCCGCGAGATGAGCAACCGAGGTATCGACGGAAATAACCAGATCGAGCATCGAAACCACCGCTGCGGTATCGGCGAAATCCGCGAACTCGCGGCCGAGGTCGATCACACCGCGCTCGCGCAATTGGACCACTTCGGTTTCGCTGACGTCCTTCTTCAGGTTCACGTAATCGAGGTTGCCCACCGACAACAACTGAGCGAACCGATCGAGCGACATCGAGCGATTGTGGTCATTGGGATGGATTTTGGTGCCGGCCCAGCACAGTCCGATGCGCAGCCGGCCGTTGTCCGGCAGTCGCGCCCGCCATTTCGGCAACGTGCTCTTCGTCCGGCCGGATGTAAGGAATATTGGCCGGTATCGTCGCCAGCTCGGTTCCAAACGCCAAAGGCAACGTCAGCAGCGGGCAGATCAAGTCGAAGTCCGGCACTGCACCGCCCGACGCGATCACCTGCGATACACCCGGAATGGACGCCATCAGCTTTGCCAATGGCCGGTGGACGCCGAGCAGCACCTTAGCCCCACGCGCGGCGACCAGCGGCACATAACGCGCGAATTGAATAACGTCGCCTATCCCCTGCTCCGCCATGAGGAAAATGGTCTTGCCATTCAAGTCCTCCTCGCCCCGCCAGACTGGCTGCCGGCAACCGGGCGGCAGCGCGCCGAAATTCTTCCGCTGCCAACGATATTCGTACTGCTTCCAGCCCTCGCGAAAATCACCAAGGCACAGCCGTGTTATGCCGGCGTTGAAATGTGATTCCGGATTTTTCGGCTCAAGCGCGATGGCCGTGGTGAAGCTTGCCAGCGCTTCGTCCAGCCGGTTTAGAGCCAGCAGCGCATTGCCTTGATTGAGATAAGCCGTGGCAAAATGTGGCGACAGTTGCAGCGCCTGCGCATAGTCCGCCAGCGCTTGGTCGTAACGGCCCATGGCGCTGAATGCGGCCCCGCGGTTGCTGAGCGCATCCGCGTAATCAGGCTTGATCGCCAGCGCCTGGTTCAAACTCGTGAGCGCTTCGTGATGGCGCTTGAGTTTGGTCAGCGCCGTGCCACGGTTGTTCAAGACCAGGGGGTCCGAGCCGGCGCGCTCCGGCTCAAGTGCCAGCAGCCGGTCGAAGCCCGCCAATGCTTCTTCGTAACGATCGAGCGCCGCCAGCACGGTGCCCCGGGTGTTGTGTGCAGGCACGTGCCGCGGCTCAAGCGCCAGCGCGCGGTCGCAACTCGCCAACGCCTCTTGATAGCGTCCAAGAGATTTTAGCGTATTGGCGCGATTGCAATGCAAAATGACATTGTCGGCCCGCATCGCCAAGGCATTATCGAAGCTGACGAGCGCCTCTTCGTGGCGTTTGAGCGCATCGAGGATCACGCCGTGATTAATAAGCGCTTCCGCCGATCCCGGCTTCGCCCTTAGCGCGTCGCCGACCAGGCGGAGACCGTCAACCGATCGGCCAAGCTGGTGTTTGATGAGACCTGAGAGATGCAGCGCGCCAAAATGTTGCGGTTCGCCTCTAAGAACGGCATCGCATAGGCGCTCAGCCTCGTTGAGTCGCCCCTGCTCTCGCAGCGACGCCGCCTTGTCGATGGATTTTGCCGCCGATCTCGTCATCACAGCGGCCGGGCTTGGCGGGCGGCGACCGCCCCAAGCTCTTGATGGAGCCGATCGAGCGGCGTGTGCCAGTCGCCGATCGCACTTTGCCGAAACAGCCGCAGGGTCGGATACCATGGACTGTCGGTGCGCTCCCGCAGCCAGCGGAAATCCGGCGCGAACGGTATCAGCACGGCCGTGGCCTTGCCCATGGCGCCGGCGAGATGCGCCACGGCTGTGTCGACGGTAATGACGAGATCGAGCATCGTCATCACCGCCGCCGTGTCGGAAAAATCCTCCAGTTCCTCACCGAATTGAACGACGCCGTGGTCGCGCAAAATGCTTGCGTCCGTTTCGGCGATTTCCTTTTGCAAACAGACAAAGTCGAGGCCCGGGATGGCGAGGAGCTTGACAAATTGCGAGAGCGGTATCGAGCGATTGCGGTTATTGATATGCTTGCTGGTGCCGGCCCAACACAGTCCGATCCGCAACCGGCCGTTAGACGGCAATCTATCGCGCCACTTGGCGACGCGGGCTTCGTCCGCGCGCACATAGGGAACCTTGGCCGGGATGGTCGCAAGCTCGGTCCCGAACGCCAGCGGCAAGCTTAAAAGCGGACAATAAAGATCGAAGTCCGGCAACGTGCCGCCGTCGGGGATGACCTGCGAGACACCGGACACGGATTCCAACAGGCGCGTCAGCGGCGGATGGACGCCGAGCAGCACCTTGGCGCCGAGCGCGGCGACTAGCGGCGCGTAGCGCACGAATTGCAGGACATCCCCCATCCCCTGCTCGGCACACAGCAGTATGGTTTTCCCGCCGATGTCGCTCTCGCCGTGCCAGAGCGGTCGCGGATAATCGGGCCGGGTCGCCTTATATTGTTCGATCTCCCAACGATGCTCGTATTTCTTCCAGCCGCCGCGGAAATCGCCCAGGCAAAGCCGGGTCAAGCCTTCGTTGAAATTCGCCGCGGCATGCCGCGGGCTGAGCGCCGCCGCGGCGGTGAAACACGTCAATGCCTCTTCCATGCGATTCAAGGCGACAAAGGCGTTGCCGCGATTGACGTGTGCCTCGGCAATGTCGGACGCCGCGCCGTCGGCACGGTCCGGAGCAAGCGCAAGCAGCGCATCATAATTGGCCAGCACCGCTTCGGGACGATCAAGCCGGATCAAAACCTGACCGCGATTGGCCAGCGCTTCGATGCGATCCGCGGTCGTGGGCGCAAGCGACAATGCCCGCTCGAAGCTCGCTAACGCCTCCTCATTACGGCCGAGCTCCGCGAGCATACTGCCGCGATTATGGTGTGCGGCTGACAGGTTAGGCGCCAGTGCTATAGCTCGGTCATAGCTCGCCAGCGCATCCGCGTGGCGGCCGAGACGCTTTTGCGCATTGCCGCGATTGTAATGCACGCCGGAATCGGCGGCATGCGCTGGCAGTAGCCGGTCATAGCTGGCAAGCGCCTCTTCGGCACGATCAAGCGCCATCAGGATGGCGCCGTAATCTCTCAAAGCGTCCGCCGACGCCGGCTGAGCCTTCAGCGCGGCTGCGACATAGCGTAGCGCTTCGGAAAACCGACCTTGTTGATAGTTGAGCAGGCCGCAGAGATGCAGGGCTGGAAAGTGTTCTGGATCGACGGCGAGAATAGCGTCATAGATTTGCTGGGCCTCGTCGAGAAGGCCCTTGCGATGCAGACTTAACGCCCGCTCGATGGAATACGCGGGCGGCGAATGCCGCGCCGTCGCCTGCTTCGCCATACCGTCCCTGCCCGCGTCTTCCGCTCATCAGCAAGGTCCGTGAATATGGTTAATGAAATATAAATTGAGGGTACGCGGATACGTCAAATTAACGGCATGAGGTCATGAAGCGATAGGACATTATCAGCTCGGTAGCTGCCACATATGAGCATTAGCAGCACTTCTTTTTGGCAGCAGGACCAAGATTATTGGAATAAGGCGCGCGAACAATCGCAATCCCAGACATCCGCCAACTCGTTCATCACCTCGGTAGGAAAGCTGATGGTGAACAAGGGTAAGGGATTGGCAGGCATCGCCACCCATAAAGCGCTGGTCAGAACCAACAGCGCACTGACTTCCGCCCTGCAAAGCGCAATCCAAACCGCCACAGGCGCATCGTCCTCGACTGGAACCTCATCCCCTTCGCGGCCGCCAACCCTCCTGCCGGCGACCGGGACCGGCACCCTTCCACTCACCGCCGGCACCTCGCTCATGACCCTCGGCATTCCGCCAAGCGGCACGATCACCATAAGCGACGGAACCAATACGACGACCTATGCATCGACCGGAACCGACACCGTCGCCGATCTGCTCAATGGGCTCAACGCCAGCGGCCCCAAAAACGCGCAGGCGAGCGCGTGGCTCAACAGTAGTGGGAAGCTGGTGATCGCAGCCAAAAATAATACTGTCTCGTTGGCAATCGGCGGAAACTTCGCGTCGGCTGTCGGCTTCAAGACGGGAAATGCGATTTTCCAGCCGGCCGCGCGCGGCGCTACCTCCGCCGCCGCTTCGTCCGCTTCGGCGCAGAGCGTTTCAAGCGGCGCAAAAACGACCGCAAGCAATTCCTCACGTCCTGTTTTATTCAATTCGGCCCCCGCGGCCCGGACCAGCAGCGCCACCGCAAGCTTCCTCGCCGGCGGTATTCCGTCTGGCTCCGTGATCAATTTACTGACCTGATCATGCGCCCTGGGGCGGGACCGCCAAGGTCGGCGACCAAATGATGAACGACACGCGAACGCACACGGGCTGAACACGCTAAATTAACCCAAAGCGTCCATGAAAGAGAGGGGCGACAGCAAGTCGATAAGCCGAGAGCGATGGGTATTGGCAGCATTTCGTTCTGGCAGCAGGACCAGAATTTCTGGAACCAGGCGCAGTCCGAATCTCAGTCGTCTTCGGCAAGCACGTCGTTGATCAACGCTATGGGCAGTCTCGAGACCAACAAGGTCAAGGGACTGGCGAGCATCGCCAACCAGGAAGCCTTGACGCGTACGAATAACCAGCTGGTGGCCGCCCTCAAAAGTGCGGTCGCTGCTTCGAACGGTACCTCCTCAACATCATCCACATCAACGCCGGCAGCTCCCCCCACACCGTTGCCAGCGACCGGCACCGGAACGATACCGCTCACGGCCGGCACGTCGCTTATAACCCTCGGCATTCCTCCGACCGGCGCGATCACCGTCAGCGACGGGACCAACACAACGACATACACATCGACCGGAACCGATAGTGTTGGCGATCTCATCAATGCAATCAACACGAGCGGGCCGAAAAACGCCCAGGCCAGCGCCTACCTCGACCCTAGCGGCCATCTCGTCATTGAAGCTCAAAACAACACTGACACTATCTCGGTCGGCGGACTGTTCGCTTCCAACATCGGTTTTGGCGGAACGAACACATCCTTCCAGCCGGCCATCGCAAGCTCGTCGAGTTCTGCAGGTTCTTCAAGCAGCGCAAGTTCATCTGCCAGCACGGCATCGACCGCTTCTTCGACCACGACGAGCAGCACGCCAGCGCCGGCACTCTTCAACTCGGCTTACGCCTTGCAGACCTCAGGAACCGCGGCGACCTTGCTTGCCAGCGCGGGCTCGAGTAGTTCATCGATCAATCTGCTCGCCTGATCAATCCCCGGAAAAGCCCGCACACCGTCGGCACCAACTCCGCGGATAGCTAAACAGGGAATGCAGGCGAACGCTACTTTTTGCCGCGCAGCCCTGCAGCGATACCGCGGTTGATGTCGATCAGACTGGTCAAACTTTCCGGCCGGGGCCGTGTCATCAAATGGACCGTATCGCTCATGACCCGCATGCCAAGCGCGGCGAGGTTCTCTCGAACTTGCTTCGGAAGCTTATTGCCATCCCGCGTCACGGCGTCGATAAAGACGGCCCAAAGACGCCGGTTGTACAATAGAGCGTCGTCGAGTCCTCTCGGCTTTTTATCGCTCCAAGCGTCCTGAATGGCCTTCAGTTTCGCTGCTGCTTTCAACAGCAGCGCGGCTTCGAGTTCGCGCGGACTTACGATCTCCTCGCGATATTTGGCGACTGCTTTGATAGCGGGGCGCGTAGCGGGATGCTCATTTTCATATGCGATCAGTTTATGGGCCGCCTTCAAGGCCTTATAGAGCTCGCCAGCCGAAACATAGTCGTTGATACGATCGATAAGCAACTTCGCGCCGGGCGCAGTCTTCGCCATTTCGCGCGCCAGCCCAGTGTAGAGCGCATGATTGTCCTTGGGATTTTTTGCCAAGTAAATGAACTGCACGGCGAGATAGATGCACTTTGCCGGACTGTCTGCCTGGCACAGCGACATGATATCCTTTTCGCGTAAGATCGGCAGCGAGCCGTCGATCGTGAGACGCGCGCGCTGACCCGAATTCGTCAATACGCAATCGCCAAGTAAGACACGCTCGTTCGGCTTGAGCTCAAGTTTGAGGGCCACGTTATTATCCTTGTCGATGTTGCAGCATGGTCGCTGCTGCAAGTTAAGGTCGCGCTAACGCTGCAGTGGCGTGCCGCCATGCTGCTCGACTGACCACCGAGCGGGCGATGGAGAAAAGATGACGAAAGTATGCCAACGAGCCGCGAGCAAGATCCCCGAAGTTTCGTTGGCCTTCTGGATTATTAAGATCGCGGCGACGACGCTGGGCGAGACCGGCGGCGACACCGTGACGATGACCTTGAATTGGGGCTATCTGATCGGAACGGCGCTCTTCCTTTCACTTCTGCTGGTGCTCGTCATCCTTCAGATCGCTGCGAACAGATTTCATCCTTGGCTCTATTGGGCCACGATCGTCGCTTCCACAACTGCCGGCACCACCATGGCCGACTTTGCCGACCGCTCGCTCGGCATCGGCTACGCCGGCGGAGCGTCGCTTTTGTTCGCCTGCCTCATTGTCACGCTCGGCGCATGGTATTGGTCGCAGGGCTCGATCTCGGTCGCGACCGTCAACACACCGAAGGTCGAAACCTTTTATTGGACCGCGATCACCTTCTCGCAGACCTTGGGAACGGCATTAGGCGACTGGACGGCCGATGACACCGGGCTCGGCTATGATGGCGGCGCGCTGCTGTTCGCCGCCGGGTTGGCGGTTGTCGCGGCCGCCTATTTCTGGACCCGGACGTCGCGGGTTCTTCTGTTCTGGGCGGCGTTCATCCTGACACGGCCGCTTGGCGCCACGGTCGGCGATTTCCTCGACAAGCCCATAAGTGACGGCGGATTGAATTTGAGCCGTCCCATCGCGTCGGCGGTGATCGGGGCGTTCATCGTTGCGTGCCTGCTCTTTCTCCCGCAACGAGCCGGCCGTCATCCCGACTGAAGGCACGCCCGCAACCAAACGTTAACCCTAACGAATCTACGCTTTCCACGAGCTCGGCGCGCTGGTTTTGGCATTTTCGGGGGCGGCATGTGCGGCATAGCGGTAGCCATCGATTGGGATGGCGGTGAAGCGGCCGTCAAGCGCCTGATCGCGGGCATGCTGCATCGGGGCGACGTCACCGATCCGCTGATGACCGTCGGCGACAATATCGCAATGTGCACGCGCCGCTTGCGCATTGTCGATGCGGCGCATGGCGTGCAACCCCAGGCTTCCTTCGACGACCGCTTCCTGGTTTCACTCAACGGCGAGATCTACAACCACGCGGAACTGCGGCGCCAGCTGCAAGCACTCGGCATGCGTTTCCGTACCGAATGCGACACTGAAGTCGTTGCCAATGTACTGCGCGCCTGGGGCCCGAACGGAATCAAGCGCCTCTCCGGCATGTATGCCTTTGTTGCAGTCGATACGGCGACCGGCGATTTCTTGGCCGCGCGCGACCCGTTCGGCGTGAAGCCCCTCTATCTTATCCAATCGCCGAAAGGCTTTTTATTTTGCTCCGAAATCCGGCCGCTACTCGATGTGACCGAGAGCGGCGAAGTATTATTGTTGCCGCCGGGCTACATGATGAGCCGCACTTTTTGCGGACGCCATTACAACCTGCCGACAGCGACCGCCTCGAGTGCCGTCTCGCTCCGGAAACTTGACCGCATTCTGTCGGAAGCCGTCCGCATCCGCGTGCCATCGGATCTTCCGATCGCTGCGCTTTTCAGCGGTGGTATCGATAGTACACTGATCATGCATTACGCGCGGCGATTTAGTCCGGAAATCCCCGGCTATATTGCCGTCAGTTCCAATGCGCCCGACCACGTCTACGCGAAACGCTATGCTGACGAAACTGACCTGGACCTTCGCGAAGTATCCGTCGAGCCGCACGGCGGCGAAACCCTATCGCTTCTCGCTACGGTCGTCGATACGGTGGAAACCTTCGAACCGGCTGCGGTTCGTCCCAGCTTATATACCTACCTACTTTCCGAACGTATTCACCGCGACGGCTTCCGCGTCGCGCTGTGCGGCGAAGGCGCCGACGAATTGTTTGCAGGTTATTCACCGCTCGAAAACGCTTTCGCACAATCCAATGGCGCCGGTCGCCATGTGCAGAAGCAATGTCTGGAAATGATGCACCGCGCCAACCTCCAAAGGGTCGACCGCTGCTCGATGCAATTTCAACTGGAGATCCGCGAGCCCTTCTTGGATCAGGCCGTGGTCGGATACGCCATCGAACTCGACGAGTCCGCACTGCTAAAAAAGGCGGGGGGTGGAATGGTCGGCAAGGCACCGTTGCGCGCGCTTTATGATTTGTATCCTTCCCAGCTTCCGGTCTGCATCCGCGATCGGCAAAAAATGCTGTTTCACGAAGGCGCCGACGGGGACGTCGAAAAGTCAGGCTGGCTTGATCTATTCGAATCGGCGATTTCCGACGCCGACTTCCACGACGGGCAACGTGAATTCTCGGACTTTAGAATAATCAGCAAAGAAGAGTTGTTCTATATGCGTGCGCTCGCGAGCGCGATGGATGTCAAACGCATTCCGCATCTGCGCGGGCGACTCCGGCTGGAAATGCCGCGCGCCGCCTGATCGGACTTCTGAGTCAATAATTGGCCGCCTCAACGGACTGTATCGCGCGGCGCTCGCCTTAGCTTAGGCCCTGCCACGCAAGCCGGCGGCGATGCCGCGGTTGATCTTGATGATCGACGTCAGATGTTCCGGCTGCGGCTTGGTCATCAGCGAAAACGTTTCCGCCATGACATAAACGCCGAGCCTTCTGACATTCTCGCGAACGGCGGCCGGAAGCCGATTAGTTTCGCTCGTCACCGCGTCAAGAAACACTGTCCAAAGCCTGCGATTGAACAGCAGCGCGTCATTGAGACCCACCGGCTTATCGCGCCACAAATCATGAACAGCTTGTAATTTCGCCGCGGCCTGCAACAGCAGGCTCGCCTCAAGCTCACGCGGGCTTGCCGTCACCATGGCGGTCTTCGCGTAGGCATTGCTGGCGTGGTGCATGTCGAGATGTTCCTTGAGTTTCCTTGTCGCCTTAAACGCTTTTACGGCTCGCTTGTTAAGATTCGATTGTTGGTGTCACGCGAATTCCAGGAGCGCTGCGCCAGGCTTACGGATGCCCGCTAAAATCGACCGAGCCCCCGAAATTGCCAGGCCCGACCTCCTATAGGACAATAAAAAGACGGCGGGGTTTTTGTCCCGCCGTCTTCACCAGAAGCCTGTACCGGAAGAGTCTTAGCCGAACAGCTTGAGCACCGACTGGTTCGCCTCGTTGGCGATAGACAGTGCCGAGATTTCCAGCTGCTGCTGGGTCTGCTCGGTGAGCAAGTTGGCGCTCGCCTGGTTCTGGTCCGCCAGAACGAGGTTCGAGGCGCCGGTCTGCAGGGTGTTGATCAGGTTGGTCTCGAACGTCTGCCGGGTCGAGATGGTCGACGAGTTGGTGCCGAACGTCTCGGTCTGGGCGCGAACGGTCGTGATCGCGTTGTTGAGCTTGGTGACGACAGTGTTGATCGAGTTGTTATCCTGGAACTCGTTGTTGCTCAACGCGCTCAGGTTAAGGCCCGACGAAGTGTCGTTCACGCCCGCGATGGTCAAGCCGCTGGTGCCGTTCTCGTTGAAGTTGACCGTCAGATTGTCGCCGGTCAGCAGGTTGACACCGTTGTAGGACGAGTCACCCGCGAGCTGGTCGATCTGGGTCAGCAAGGAGTTGAAGTTGCCTTGCAGGGTTGAACGGGTCGAATTCGCGGACACCACCGTCGCAGTCGGCGTTGTCGTGCCGGACGAGAGCCCGAGCGCGCTGAGCGTCGAGGCCGTACCGCCGATCGTGACGGCAGCCGTGCTGGTCGGGGTAAGCGTAATCTTGCCCGAGCTGCTGATGCTGCCGGTGATGTCGGTGAAGCCCGAAAGCGCCGTGGTCAGTTCCGCCTGGGTCGATACTTGACCGGCACCGGTGCCGAACGAGATGGTGTGCGCCGAGTTGGCACCGACCTGGACTGTCAGGCTGCCGCTCAAGCCCGCCAGCGTTGCGTTGTAGTTATTGTCGACCGTACCAGACAGACCGAGCGCCGTGCCGATGGTGCCGCCGACCGTGACCGAACCGGCGGTGTTGGACAGCGTAAGGTCGCTGCCGCTGGCCGAGGCGGTGATGTATTTGCCGGCGAGCGAGTCGCTGTTGATCGTGGTGGTCAGATCGCTCAGCGACGTGAAGGTGTTGTTGCCGGCATTGGCGTTGTTCGCGACGTAATAGAACGTCGAGGAGTGCGTGCCATCCGACAGTGTCAACGCCGAACCCGTGGTCGCGGCCGTGGCAGTGAAATCCGCCGCCGGAACGTCGTTGCCGGTCAGCGCGGTGCCGCCGACGACGAAGTTGCTGGTGAGGTCGTTGCTGGTGACGGTCACGCCGCCGCCGCTGACGGCCGCAGTCGCACCCGAAACGCCGCTGCCGCTATTCAAGAACGAAACCAGCTGGGCTTCGGTATTGAACGTGCCGGTGTTGTTGCCGGCGCCGGTGGTGAACGTCGCTGTGACGGCCGCGCCGCTGCCGAGTTTGAAGGTCAGCGTATCGCCGTCTTGAAGATCGCCAAAGCCTGCCGCATTGAGCACGGCCGTCGACTGCGTCGAAGCGGTGATGCCGGTCGGCAGTGTCGAGACCGCCGCAGTGCTCGTGACCTGTGATGAGTCGGCCGCGATCGTCTGGGTGCCTGCGGGCGGTCCGCTATAGTTGACCGTGCCGGTGGTCGCCTGCTGTGCCTGCTGCGCGGTCGACAGGGCCTGCTCGAGCAAGCTGGTCAAACCGGTAAGGCCGTCATTGGCCGCATTAAGCGTCTGCTGTGCCTGACCGATCTGGTCGAGCAAGGCGCTGAGGTCGTTGGCGCGATTGGTCAGCGACTGTGAGGTGAAATAGGATTGCGGATTGTCGAAGGCGGTGTTGACCTTCTTACCGGTCGCCAACTGTTCCTGAGTCGTGGTCAGGTCGGCGGACGTCTGCTGCAATGACAGCAGGTTCTGTCGGATGCCGGTGCTGAGAGTGATATCGGACATTGTAGTGTACCCTTCTGGTTACAGGCCGTACTGGCTTGCACTTGCTGTACGGGTGTACCGGCGAGTGCATCTTCCGATCAGAGATCGGCTGCCGAAGGTTTGCCGCAATTCGTTTAAAGACGCGTAAAGCCATACCTTTCCGGTCGGAAGCCGCGACGGGGCCGGCTTTGCCATACGTTGTTGGGATTACGCAAAAACCACAGGGTTTTCGGCTATTAGTTGACTTTCCCCTCTGACCTTAAAGGCTCGTTAACCATTTTTCTTTGGTATCGGTTAACCATAATCGCAGGAGTGGGGAACTTTGCTCCGACCTACGGATCCACCGCCGCACGTTTGCGAGCCGAGCGCGGCTGAGCCGGCTGAAGGCAGCGCCGAACCACCCGGCAACGTCAATCTGGTGATCGCCACACCGTGCTTTGGCGGCCAGATTTCGGTTGTTTTCGCCGCGTCGCTGTTCAAGCTGCAGGCATTCGCGCGCACCTACCGCGGCCTCAATCTCAAAGTCCTTTTCAAGGATGGCGATGCGCTGATCACGCGGGCGCGGGCTAGCCTGGTTTCGCAGTTCCTGGACGATCCGGACGTCCACCCACCTGCTGTTCATCGATGCCGACATCGGGTTTGAACCGGATCAGGTAATTCGGCTGATCGAATGCGGCGCCGACATGTGCGCTGCCGCCTATCCGATCAAGCGGATCAACTGGGACAAGGTGAAGAGCACCATCCAGGCCGGACAACCCAATCCGGGCGCCGCCGCCCTGAAATACGTCTTCGAGGTCGAGGATCCGAACGCCGTGATCGAGCGCGGCGGTTTCATCCGGGTCCGCTACGCCGGCACCGGCTTTCTCATGATCCGGCGGCAGGCGCTGGTGCAAATGTGCGCGCGCTACCCGCAACTCAAATACCGGCGCGATCATTCCATCGATGCCGCGACTGCGAGCGATAACCGCTTCGCCCTGTTCGAGTGCATGATCGCCGAAGACGGCACCTATCTCAGCGAAGACTTCGCGTTCTGCAAACGCTGGCTCGACATCGGCGGCGAGATTTGGGCCGACCTTCGCAGCAAGCTCGCCCATGTCGGCCCGATGACGTTCCACGGCGATCTTTCCTCGCAATTCGCCGACGCCACAGCGGCTGCCGAGCCTCGCATGGCAGGCCCCGCACCGGCACCTGCCGCCGAGGCGCTAATATGACGCTCGGAGCAGCGTTGATTGCCGGCGACGATCTGAAGTCGGCGGCACTAAAATTTCTCGGCGAAATGCGCGCCAAGGTCGAGAGCGAGCAACACGGCCTGCACAGCATCTTCGACAGCTGGTTCACCCGCGTGCTCACCCGCTTGATCAGTTTCGATCCAACCCGGTCATGGGAAGATAGCGTTCGCGACAACGCCGTGACGGCGCCGGCACAGGATCAAAGCCTGCAATGGGACCTGATGCGGCTGCGGCTGTTTCTCGATCGATGGCAGCAGGGCCGCTTCGTCGACTATGCGCAGCGCGAACAGTCCAGCGCGCACTATCATCCTCGGTTCGGCACCGAGTTCGGCATCGACGTGCTGCTGACCGCCAGGGCGCGCCGTCGCTGATGCAGTGGCGCGGCATACCGCTGATGAAGAACGTGTTCGATTTCGCAATGTATCCGGCACTGATCGCCGAACTGCGGCCGCGCACCATTTTCGAAATCGGCTCCGGGCTCGGCGCCAGCGCCCTCTGGTTCGCCGACACCATGGCGTTCAGCGGCACCGCCGGCCATGTGCATTCGGTCGATCAGGTCAAAGCTCGATTGGAGCATCCTGGCGTCACATTCTATCAGGGCGACTGCGCAGCGCCGGATCGACTGTTCGATCGCCGAATTACTGCGCGCCGCACCGCATCCATGGCTGGTCGTCGAGGACGCCCACCACAATGTGGCGGCGGTGCTCGAGCAATTTCATTCTTTCTGCTGCCCGGCGATTATCTGGTCGTCGAAGACAGCGACGTGAAACGCGATGTGCTGCGGAATTTTACTGCCGCCCATCCCGGCGACTATCTGGTCGATACGCGCTTTACCGATAATTTCGGCCGCAACGCGACCTGTGCGGCCAATTCGATATTTATCAGGACGGCGAGCGGCGAATAAAGCGGCTGTCGTCCAATTATCCCGCCGAAGGCGCCAGGAAATTGACCAGGCTCAATTGCGCAAGCCGCGCGGTGACCGACATCGATGCCGAGAGCGTATTCTGTATCGTCAGGATCTGCTCGCTGACGTCATTTTGATTGACGCCGTCGATATTCTGCAACATGTCCTGCAGCGTCGATTTAGTCTGCGTGTTCAACGTACCGGCATTGCTGACAGTCGTCTGGGCATTGGCGAGGTCGGCCTCGATATCGCTGATCTGCTGCGTGCCGGCCTTGCCGTCGAGATTGCCGGCGACATCCTGCGTCATCGCCTGATAATTCGCTTGCGCATTGGGATCGCTCGCCGAATAGGTCGACGCCGCCAGCACCGCGACATTGCCGACCAGCGTACTGATCGCCTGCTCGTTGGCGCGCATGCCATAGCTGATCGACATCGACGGGCCGACCTGGGCGGTCGCGGTATCGCGCGCCGGCGTGCTGCCGTTTTCGCCGGTGTACCAGAACACGGTGTTAGCCGTGGTGCCGTCGACCAAAGACGTCGCCGTCGCATAATCGGGCGGACTGCCGGTCGCATTGACCCGCTGCGGCGGATCCGAACTGAAGAAATTATTGGCCGCCGCCATGGCGGAGGCCGCCGGCAACGCGGTTTGGTCGAGATTGCCGACCGACGTCGTCAGGGCCGCTTGCAGATTGGTTGCGGTGTCCGCGGGCGTCGCACCGATGGTGAACTGGTTGGCGCCCGGGCGGCGAAGCTGTGGTCGCCTGCAGCGTGATCGTCTGGCTCGAGCCGTCGGGCAGCGTGAGGCCGAATGAGATCGTGTCTCCCGCATTCGGATTCGACGCGAGATCGACCGAGATCGAATTCGGCGTGCTTGGCGGGCCCGACGGACCGGTGACCGTCGCGCCGGTCAAGGTCGAATTCACGCTCGAAAGCTGAAAGCCGAACGGCGAGTTCACCGCATCCTGGCTGACCGTCACGGTCGATGCGGTCGGCGCCGGAATAACCAGGCGGCCAAGCCCGTTCGCGCCCTGATCGGCCTGCAGGCGCTGCGCCATCACCTGGGTGAAGCCGGTTTGCGCGCCGTTGCCATTGAGGATGTCCGACATGCTGGCCACCGACGGCTGGTCCGTGGCGCTGCCGGAGAAAATATAGTTGCTGCCGACCTGGGTATTGAGCAGCGACAAGATATTGCTGAGCTGCGTCGTTGCGGCGGCCTGCGTCGTGGTCTGTCCGCTATTGTTGAGGCTGAACGCGCTTTGCTGGCCGATGGCCTGTTCGATCGCGGTTCCGCTGCTGCCGAGCTGCGTCAGCACCGACTGCGCGACGGTCAGCGTCGTTCCGACCGTGGTCGCCGTACTCGAATAGCCGCCGATCGTCGCCAGCTGCGCGTTGAGCGCCAGCGCGACACCGGCTTGCGAACCCAGACCGGAATAGGTTGTGCGCCGCCTGCCCGGTGGCAAGCTGGGTGCTCAGCGTGTTGAGCTGGTTGAACATATTGTTTGGCCGCTTGAACACTCGCGGCGGTAATCGAACCGGGTCCGGTGATACTCATTACGTACCTATCTGCAGCAGTGTCTGCATCATCTGTTCGACCGTCGACATCACCCGGGCATTGGCGCCATAGGCGTTCTGCAAGGCGATCAGATTGGACATTTCGGTATCGATATTGACGCCGGATTGGTCGTTAAAGCGCTGCTGCAACGCGCTCACCACGGTATCCTGACCCTGCTGCAGATTGGTCGCCGCGGTGGCCGCCTGAGACTGCTGGCTCACCACCTGGCTCATATATTGCGTAAGCGTGCCGCTATAGGGGGCACCCGAACTGCCCAATCCGGTCGAAGGCGGAAAGGTCAGCGTCGCCTGCGTCATCTGGTTGAGAATGAAATTCGGCCGCGTCGCGTCGCCCGACGAGGTATTAGCGGCGTAAGCCACCAGGCTTCCCGGCGAACTGGCCAGGGCGGCGTTGACCTCGATGCGGCCGGCGAGACCGGTGGTCTGCGAACCGCTCGCGGTAATGGCGCCGGTGATTGGATTGTCGCCGTCGGTAAACAGCGGCAGTTGCGCACTGCCGCCGGTAAGCGACGTCGCGGTCGAGGTGGCCGAAAGCGAATTGACGACATTGCCGCCGCTGGCGTTGACGACCTGCAGGACGCTGCCGGACGGGTTGGAAAATTGCAGGTTGGATCCCAGCGCAGCATTAAGCTGCGTCACCACCGAGCCGATGCCGGCGGACAGATCGACGCCGATGACTTTATTGTTGGTGCCGGATGCCTGCGCCGGCACCGTACCGCCTGCACCCAGCGCGACGATAGTCACGGTTTGCTGGACGTTCTGCGCATTGGTGTAAGTGAGCTGAACGTTATTGCCCGCGCGAAAGGCCGCCAATATCGACGCTGAAGCCGGACTGCGAACCGGACGTGACCGCGGTGCCCGCGGTTGTCTGGTTCGACAAGGCCTGCGACATTTGATTGGCCATTTCGTCGAGCTGGTTCTGCGCCTGCGGCAGAATGGTGTCGCGCATCTGCAGATAGGCGCCGATCTGGCCCGACTGAATCGCATTGCTGGCGACAAGATCGGTCGTGCTGCCGGCCGGTGACGTGAGCGTGATGGTACCGACGGCGTCCTGACTCGGATCGGCGCTCCATTGCTCCGTCGCCGACAAAGTTCCCGCATTGCCGAACGACAGTTGCGAGGCTTGCGAGCCGGCAACCAGTTGCTGCCCGGTGCCGGTAAACAGCGAAATCTGATTGTTGGAATTTTTTACGACATTGACATTCATCAGCTGGCTGAGCTGCGTAATGTCCTGATCGCGCTGATCCTCCAGCGTCGCGCTGGTACTGTCCGCGACCGCGGCGCCGGACAGTTGCTGATTGATCTGTGCGATCTGGCTCAGCATGCCGTTCGCCGTTTGCACGTCGTTGGCGATACCCGCCTCCGCCTGGGTGCGCAGCTGTTGAACGCTCGCGGTCATCGAGTTGAGGTTTTGCGCCACGGCCTGCGCGGAACTCACCACGGCGGCCTGAGCCGAATACGAACTCGGACTTGTCGTCAGCGACTGCAAGGCGGTGGTGAAACTATTGTAGATGCCGTCGAACGAACTCGCGGTGCCCGGCGTGCCGTAGATGTTCTGAAGCTGCTGATACAGTTGCGACGTGGCGTCGGCATACGACCCGCCGGACGTTTCGGTCCACAATTGGCTCTGCAACAGCGTATTGAGGTTGCGGTTGATGCCGGTGACGTCGACGCTCGTGCCACCGAGGCCGGAGGCCGCGGTTTCGATCTGCGTGACGCCTTCCTCGACATAGCCGGGCGTATTGGCGTTCGCCACGTTCCCGGCGATCACCGAAAGGCCTTGCTGGGTCGTGTTTACGCCAGCCAAAGCAGACGATAGTGCCTGGGAAAGACCCATTGCTGTCTAGCCGATCACGCGGCTTACCATGTGCGATCCAAAAACCCTGTGCCGGTCACTGAATGACCTGCAGCAGGCTTTGGATCATCTGATTGGCCGTCGTCATGACCCGGGCGTTGGCCGAATAGGCCTGCTGGGCCACGATCAGATTGCTGAATTGGGTGGAGATATCGACGTTCGAGGACTTCCAGCGAACTGCCGACAATCGAGCCGGTCGCGCCATAGATCGGCGGCCCGGAATTCAGCGGTCTGCGCATAGGCGCCGCCATTGAGCGCCTCCAGTGAGTTCTGACCATTGAAGGTCGCCAGCGTCATTTGCGCCAGCGCAATGGTCTGGCCGTTCGAGAACGTCCCGGTGATCTCATTATTGGTCCCGACCGCCACCGACTGCAGCTGGCCGGCGCCATAGCCGTTTTGCTGCAGCTGGCTGACCTGTGCCGTGCCGCTGGAATTTGCGAACTGGGTTAGACCGCCGCTGCCGAAATTCATTTGCACGTTGCCGAGCGTGTCGCCGTTCACCGTCAGGTTTTGCAGCGTCAAGCTCGAGACCGGTGGCGTCAACTCGCCGTTCGAATTGAAGGTGAAAGTCTGGCCGACGTTCTGCCAGGCCGCCTGCGTGCCGGTCGCGCTGGAATTGCTCTGGTAGAACAGCTGCCAGGTGTTATCGGCGGTTTCGGCCCAGCGGAACTGAACATTCACCGAATTGCCTTCGGTATCGTAGGCGGTGATGGAGCCGCCATCGACCGACTGGCTGTTGAAGGTCGACTTGTCATTGGCGATCACCGTGCCGTTCGCCGGCAAGGCTGACAGACTCTGGATGCCGAATTTGCTCGCTGATGCGGAGCCGCCGACCGTGAGACTCGAGGTCGGGTTGATCGAGGTCAGCGTGATGTCGCCATTCGCAGTGTTCACCGAGCCGTTGACGCCCGACAAGCCCTGGATCGCCGTTTGCAATTCCGCCAGCGTGGCCACCTGGCCGGCGCCGGTGCCGAAGGTAATGGTTTGCGGGGTGCCGTTTCCGACCGCGACGGTCAGCGTTTGGCCCGCCGATACGGCGCTCTGGGTCAGCAGATTGGTCGGCGAGAACGCATTCACGCCGGCACCGAAGCCGATATCCGACGACGCAGTGCCGCCGACCGTGATGGACGACGTGTAGTTGTTGCCGGTGAGGACCAGATTGCCGTTGCTGTTGAGGGTGGCACCGACTTGCGCGGTGCCGCCATTGATGGCGCTCATCAAATCGCCGACGGTGTCGCTGCCGGTCGAGGTATAGGACGTCGTATTGGTGCCGTCGTTGACCGTGATGGTCTCGCCGCTGGTAATCCCGAGCGACGCCAGCGTCGTCGAGCTCGTCAATCCGCTCTGCGTCCCGGTCCCCGTTGCCAGCGCATCCGGTGAAAGGGTGGCGCCGCTTCCAGTGATCGAGGCCGCGATCGGCGCGCCGGCGGTCGGATTGGCTTCAAAATCGCTGACGTTGAGTTTGCCCACGGCCGGGTTGCTCGGCAGGTTCGCGCCATATTGGATCGCCGTCGTTGCCGACGCCGGGATGAAGTCGTTGCTGAACTGCAGCACCTGTGGCGAACTACCGCTCACGGTGCCGGTCGATGGATTGATGGGGTTGCCCATCAGGTAATAGCCGGCGCCGTTGACCAGATAACCATCCTGGTTCAATTGGAAATCGCCGGAGCGGGTGTAATAGTCGACGCCGGAAAACGTCGGCTGCGTGCCGCTGTTGCCGCTAGGCTGCGCCACCACAAAATAACCATTGCCATTGATGGCCATGTCGGTCGACACGGTGGTGCTCGAGATCGAGCCCTGGACACTGTTGGTCGAGACCGAATTCGAGATCACCCCGTCGGTGGTCTGCTGATTCTGAGAGGCGGCGGAAACCAAATCCTCGAAACTGGTGTTGATTTCCTTGTAACCCGTGGTCTGCGAGTTCGCGATGTTGCCGGAAATGTTCTGTAAAGCGAAGGACTGCGCCTGCAGACCAGCCACCGCGGTGGTCAATGCATCGAAGATACCCATGACTGTTCTCCAACTCGATCTCAACTCGACTGCGCGGCGCCACGCTGGACAGCCGCACTCCAGCGCCCATGCAGCAAGCGCTGTGCCACGCGAATATCTCTAATTATTCAATGACTTACTATGACCGTCCGGCGCCGACGGGGGCTAGAACTGCCGGCCGCGGGCAAAAATTGCCGGGGCAATGAGATTTATGCTCAGACGACGCCCCTGATCGCTTCGCCGCCGGCGCTTGTGAGCGCCAGGTTCGGCGTGTTCTACTTTTAACAAACGCAGCAAAAGGAATCCCATGCGCTTTGAAGGCACCAGCGCTTACGTCGCCACCGATGATCTGAAAGTCGCGGTCAACGCTGCGATCGCCTTGGAGCGTCCGCTTCTGGTCAAGGGCGAACCCGGTACCGGCAAGACCGTGCTCGCGATCGAGATCGCCAAGGCGTTATCCGCGCCGTTGCTCGAATGGCACGTCAAGTCGACCACCAAGGCGCAGCAGGGCCTTTACGAATACGACGCGGTCACGCGGCTTCGCGACAGCCAATTGGGCGACGCCCGGGTGAAAGACATTCGCAATTACATTAAGCGCGGCAAACTGTGGGACGCTTTCGTCGCCGACGAGCGTCCGGTGCTGCTGATCGACGAGATCGACAAGGCCGACATCGAGTTTCCCAACGACCTGCTTCAGGAACTCGATCGGATGGAATTCTTCGTCTATGAGACCGGCGAAACGGTGAAGGCGCGCCGCCGCCCGATCGTCATCATCACATCCAACAACGAAAAGGAATTGCCGGACGCGTTTCTGCGCCGCTGTTTCTTCCACTACATCCGCTTCCCGGACGCGGACACCATGCGTGCGATCGTCGATGTGCATTTTCCCGGCATCAAACAGCGCTTGGTCGCCGAAGCGATGAAACTGTTCTACGAGATCCGCGACGTGCCCGGGATGAAGAAGAAGCCGTCGACGTCAGAACTGCTCGACTGGCTGAAATTGCTGATGGTGGAGGATATTTCCGCCGAGACCTTACGCGAACGCGACCCGAAACGGCTGATTCCGCCGCTGCACGGCGCGCTGATCAAAAACGAACAGGACGTGCACCTGTTCGAACGGCTGGCCTTCATGGCGCGGCGCGAAGGACGCTGAAGCGCCCCGAACGCCAGTTCACCACAGCGGGTGCATGGTGAAGGAATAAGTGGCGCCGACGCCGAAGGTCCATTGTTCCGGCGAGCCGCGCACCGTCACCAGCGGCGAATCCGCAGCCGGCCCGGTCAAGTGTTCATATTCGGCCAGGACGTGAGCCGACCACTGCGGGCTGATGAAATATTCGACCTGAGCGCCAGCGCCATATGAATAGACACCTCCGCCGGCATTATACGCGGTAAGGGGCGCCTGACCGTGCGACGGGCCGAGCGCCGCGGTAGCGGCCGCCTCCGCCGTGGTGATGCTGAAATAAGGCGAGGTCGCCGCAGCCGACTGTACGGTCATGCGCGGTCCGGCCGAGAACCGGAACTGCCCGGCGGGAACAACCGCGTCGAGGAACAGGTCGCCGGTTACGCCGGTCTCGCCGCCAAAGCCCTGACGAACTTCACCGCGCAGCCGCAGCCACTGTACCGGCCAGTATTCGGCGAATCCGCCGGCCTGGAGCGCGTAATGCACGCCCGCCAAGCCGTACAATTCCGGGTACGACCAGCCTTCTCGCTCGCCGATGATCTTGAACGCCGGGCCGAACTTCAACGCGCCGAAATCGAGAATATTGAACCCGAAGCTGTCCCTGGCGCCAAAATAGTCGGGCGGCGTGCCTTGCTTGCGAATGCTGAACAGCGGAAATCCGGCAGGGACAAGCTTGTTATCGGAGGCCCCTGGGAAAGCCGGAACGGCACGGGCTTCGATGCCGACGGTGACGATCCAATCCGGCACCGGCGCCACATAAGCGGCAGGCGCCACCGGCGGCGCGGGGGGCAAATCGGCCGCCGCGGCGATGCCCGGGGCTCCGATCATCAAGAATGCAAGTCCAAAACGCCGAGCGAAAGCCGCCATGATCACGCCACCCTGTCCGCACCCCAGATTCCAGCATTAAACATATACACAAACCGCGTCGCCGCGAAGACACCGAACCGAGCATGGTGAATTTAGGCGCGAGGTGTTGCCCTTATGTCCGGAAAAGGGCTCAAACCTTCGTCCGCTGGCGGCGGTTTCTCCGGTTGGATGGTGTCGGGGCACCATCCAGCGGCGTGCCCGATCCGTTTTCCCCGCCTCCTCCGGGTTCCGGCGAGTCGTTTTTCGATTCGGCCGCCGAAGACGCCGCGGGGACGGCTTCGACCGACTCAGACCCACGTGTGTTCCCTTCCACCTGCGGCCTTTCTTCTGTGGCCAACTCCGACGGCTCCGCCGCAGGTTCGGCATCGTGCGCCCGCTTCCGCGCAAGTTCCCGAGCTTTGGCGCGCCGCTGTTCGATGCCGTCGACGGCACGCTTGATGAAGACCCGCAGTTGCGACGCAACGCGCCCGAAAACCCCTCCAGCCCACACCAACTCGAATGGGGAAAATTGCCGCCAGGTTTCGTCGCCTCCGACGATGGCGCGGGCGATGATATTGCCGGCCATGGCGGTGGTATTCAGTCCGTGACCACCGAAGCCGCTCGCGAGCCAGACGCCCGGTCCCAACTCGCCGAGTTGCGGCATGCGATGCAAAGTAAGTCCCAACGTGCCCGACCACGCATAATCGGCGACAACTTCGCCGAGTTGCGGAAAAGTTCTTTTGATATCGGCCGTCAGTGCACGCACGTAACGCTGCGGATCGCGCTGCCACGCCGTCGCGCGACCCGACAACATCAAACGGTCGCCGCCGACGATGCGATAATGGTTGTCAGCATGCTCGGTGTCACTGACGGCGCCGCGATAACCGACCGCTTCGGCAACAGGCTCGCCAAGCGGCGCAGTGGTGATCACGTAGGTCGTCATCGGCAAAAGCGTTGCCGCCAGCCGCGGCATCAGCGGGCCGAGCTGAACATTGCCGCACAGCACGACGTGGGTCGCACGCAGCCGCGCGCCCGGCGTGACGATGCGTTTGCGCACGCCCGACGGATCGATCGACAGCGCCGGCGTATTCTCGAAAATGCGAGCACCATCGCGTTCGGCAGCGGCCGCGAGCTTGAGCGCATAATTGAGCGGATGGATGGTCAGAGCGCGCACGTAATGGATGGCGTTAAAGTAGCGCTCGCTCTTGAGCACCGCGCGGACGCGCTCGGTCGGCCAGCCCTCGATCTCGCAACCGAGTTCGCCGAGTTCGGCGACGTGGTGCATGAAATCGTCGCTGTTGTCGGTTTTCGAGACATGAAGCCAGCCGTTTTGCGGCTCGATACCGTCGGCGCCCTCGGCGGCAATGGTCTCGCGGACATAATCGACACCGGCCTGAGACAGCGACCAAAGATCCTTGGTGCGCTCGAAACCGACCCGCTCGATCAGCCTGTCGGCATCGGCGCCGAAACCGGGCAAGACAAAACCGGTATTGCGGCCGGAAGCGCCCGCCGCGAGCCGGCCGGCCTCCAACAGCACAACAGACCAGCCGGAGCGCGCCACTTCGCGGGCGGTCGTCAGTCCGGCGAGCCCACCGCCGATCACGCAGACATCGACGTCAAGGTCGAACGACAGCGGCGACCGCGGCGGCGCGTCCACCATCGTCGCGGCGTACCAGCTATTGCCGTAAACCTGGGTGTCGATCTCGCTCACACAATTCGCTCAAATGATCTGCGCGGCTCCCGCCATCGCTCAAGCCGGCGAGCCGGAGGCCGCTATGTACGGGCTTCCGCTCAACCCGACTAGAGCCTTATCGGTTGCACTAGACACCCCCCACCGGGGATACGACATTACCGGCATGCGCCGTCTGATGCTGCTCCGCCATGCCAAGACCGAACAGGCCGCCCCCGGCGCGCGCGACCGCGACCGAAAATTGATGAAACGCGGCCGTTCCGACGCAGCGATGATCGGCGCCTATATGGCGCGCCAGGGCCTTGTCCCCGACCTCGCGCTGGTTTCGCCGGCGACCCGAGCGCAAGAAACCTGGCTCTTGGCCGCGGCCGCCTTTACACCGGCGCCGCCGATGCTCACCGATGAGCACATCTACAATGCGGATATTGAAAAGCTTCTCGGGGTCGTCGGCGAAGCCCGCACGGAAGCGCACAGCCTTATTGTCGTCGGCCATAATCCGGGCCTGCATGATCTCGCCATGCTGTTGATCGCCTCCGGCGAGGCGAAAGCCCGCGACAGGATCAGGGATAAATTGCCGACTTCGGGCCTCGTCGTCGTCGATCTACCGATCGACGATTGGCCGCTGGTGCAGGCCCAGACCGGGCGGCTGGAACGTTTCATCAGCCCCGGTCTGATCGCGCCGACGCCGGATTAAGGCCAATACCCAGTTCGAAATCTGAGCAAGAATCCGTTCCGACGGCCGTTGCGGCGTCCCGTCGCTGTTGCGATGATTGCAATCAACGGTGTCGGCCAATTCGCCGGCAATATTCGCGGTGGCTAGTCGAATATGTCCAGGATGTTTTCAAACATCTACGCCACATTGGCGCGCGGCGAGACCGACGCTGCAATCGCGGGATTGCGACCGAGCCCGACCCGCACATGGGCGTTCGCCGAGGGCACCCCCGAGCCGCTGCTGGATCTTTCGCTGGGCGGACATTTGCTGTTACCGGTGGCGATCTTTGTGACGTCGATGCTCAGCATCGAATTCTCGCATTCGGCTCAATTCGTCGGCACCCTCTGGGCCTCGAATGCGATTATCTTGGTCGCGCTGATGCGCCATCGGCGCAATCTCACCAATTACGGTTCGATTATACTGGGCGGTGCGGCGGCATCGGCGCTCGCAGGAATAGTCGGCGGCGACAGTCCTGCACTCGCGGCCACGCTGGCGACTATAAACATCGGCGAAGTCGCGGCGGCGCTGATATTGCTGTCGCTCTTTCAAGTCAACGCCTCCAATCTGGCGTCGTTTCGGAATTTGCTCATTTTCATGTCCGTCGCCGGCGGTCTTGCTCCACTGATCGGCGCAACGGCCAGCACATTCGTCTTCGCGCCGGCGCACGACCTTCCTTGGCTGATGGTGTGGCGGAAATGGTTCTCTTGCCATGCGCTGGGCATGGTCATCGTCGGGCCGTTTCTGATCAGCATCACGTCGCGGGAGTGGAGCGCCCTTCGCTTCAAGCAACGCCTGCCGGAGGCCGCAGCGATTTTCGCTTTGTTTATCGCCATCGGCATCTGCGCCGCCTATTTCCGACTGTTTATGTTTGTGCTGGCTCCCGCCATCCTGATCACGACGATCCGCTTCGGTCTGATCGGCGCGACGCTCGCGACCTTCGTAACCGCCGCGATCGCGAGCGCTTTCGTCCTGCTCGGCATCGGCCAGCCGATCCTGCCGCAGCCGCTGCTGGGCGAGCGGCTTCTGGCGCTGCAGGCGTTTCTCGCCATCACCTCGTTCTGGTCGCTGCCGACTGCTGCGCTGCTGGCGGAACGAGGTCGGCTGCTCGACGGTCTATCCCAGGCCAATGCGCAATTACTGGCGGACAGCGAACGAAAATCGCATTTGGTGGTCGGGCTGCGGCGTCATCTGTCGATGGCCGAGGAAAAAGAGCGGTTGCGCCTGTCGCACGAACTGCACGATCAGGCAGGTCAAAGCCTGATCGCCGCGATCCTCGAACTCAACGAGATCGATCCGCTGATCGAGGCCGCGGCGCGCGACCGCCTGCATCTCGTCCGCAAGAAAATGGAGGACATGGGCAAGACGCTGCATCGGATTGCATGGGAATTACGGCCGCCGGCGATCGACGAGCTCGGCCTGTGCAGAGCGCTGTCGAGCTATGTCACGGATTGGGGCGAACGCTGCGCCGCCGACACCGATTTTCATTGCGACGACCCGGGGATTGACGAGGTGCCGAGCGAAGTAGCGACGGCAGTCTATCGCGCGGTGCAGGAGGGCCTGACCAATATTGTAAAACATGCGCAGCGTCCTTCCAGTGTCAGCGTCGTCATCCGCCGTTCTCACAGATCGTTGCAGTTGATCATCGAGGACAATGGCTGTGGCTTCGATTCCGGCGCGTCCGGCGCCAAGCCGAACAGCCAGCGCGGGCTCGGCCTCGACGGCATGCGCGAACGGCTCCTGCTGGTGGGCGGCACGCTTGAAATCGAATCCACACCCGGCGCCGGCACGACGCTGTTCGTTCGAATCGCGCTTGACGGGCAAAGGTCCGCGGCGTGACAAAAATCCGCATCGTTCTGGCTGACGATCACCCCATCGTCCTCGACGGCCTGCGCAATCTGATCCGCGCCGAAGCCGACTTCGAACTGGTCGGCGAAGCCGCCTCCGGCTTGGCGGCGCTGCGGACCATTCGCGAACAACAGCCGGATGTCGCCGTAGTCGATATCTCGATGCCGGAGCTCAACGGCATCGTGCTGTGCCGCAGGCTGCTCGGCGAGATGCCGGAGTTGCGCGTCCTGGTGCTGACGCTCCACGAAGACCGGGCCTATCTGAATCAGGCCTTGGAAGCGGGCGCCCGCGGCTACATCCTCAAGCGATCGGCGGTGGAAAATCTGGTGCAAGGCATCCGCGCCGTCATGGTCGGCGGCACCTATGTCGATCCGGCGATCGCCGGCCAGGCGTTCGATGCCAAGCGCAATCACGTCAAGCCGGCCTCGAACCGCAGGTCGGCGCCGGCGCTGACCGATCGCGAAACCACCGTGCTGAAAATGGCCGCGCTCGGTTTCACCAACAAGGAGATCGCGACGCGGCTCGACGTCGGCGTGAAGTCGGTCGAGACCTACAAAGCGCGCGGCCTTGAAAAGATCGGATTGAAGACGCGCGCCGAATTGGTGCGCTACGCGTCAACTCAAGGCTGGCTTGATCTTTAAGCTTTCGCCGAGCGCAACAAGTAAAGCGCAAGTTAACTTGTCAGGATATTTCTGACATGTCGTTTGACGCATTCTCGCCCCGCCGCGGCGCGAATTGCGCTATGAACTTGTCCGTTGGGATGACGACCGGCGCGCGCTACACGGCGACAACGCCGCGCGCCGGACGACTACCGGGGACGAACGATGCCGAAAGCGGCAAAAAGAATAGATATCGACGTTGCTCCGTCGATCGCACCCAAGAAGGCGGCTGACGGCGACGTTTTGCATTTTCTGACGCGCACGCTGCAGGCACATTTCCTCGACAGCGAACCGCAAGACATGCTGGCCAAGCTGCAAAACTTGAAAGACGCCCTCGACAGGCAGGAAGCGACACTGGCGGCGTGGCCGGACTCGCCGAGCAAAGAGCGCATTTGCACCGCATTGGCGAAAGCCAGAGCTCTGGTCGCGGAGATCGTCGATCAGTTTGCCAATACGACGCAGAACCAATCCGATATGCGTATCATCGATGCGATGTGAGAGGCCGGCGCCGACAGCTTTGTCCGCCCCATAAACCATGTCACAGCCGGTCAGTCGCGTAACCTTTCCCTTGGACTTTTCATTGCTGAGTTTTCTGGTCGTCGACGACCAGCCGTTCTCGCGGCGGCTGTTGCGCTCGATGCTCCACGGCTTCGGCACGCGCGAGGTCTACGAAACGGCGAACGGCGCGGAAGGATTTGAAGCGGCCAGAAACATCCGGCCGAGCATCATCATCACCGATATGGTGATGCCGATTTTCAACGGCCTGCAATTTCTCAAGATGACGCGAGAGCCGCAGTCGCCGATCCGCGATATTCCGATCATCATTCTATCCGGCTACCTGACCAAGCCGGCCACACTGGCGCTGCGCGAGCTCGGCGCCGACGAATTATTGGTCAAACCGGTTTCGCCGAAGGCGCTATACGCGCATATCGTCCGTATCGTGTTGAATAACGACCACGCCAACGCGCCGCTGGCGCTCGCGCAAAATCAAAGGCGGCGCACCGCGCCTCAACGCCGGAAGCCCGGCACGCTCGCTTATCTCTAGCAGCGAAACCCGTCGTCCTATTCGTAGAAATCCGGCGCCTTTTTCTGCGTCGCGCTCTGCGCATTGTCGTGGTTGATCCACAATTGCGCATGCTCCTTGGCCAAAATACCGGCGACGCGATCCATCGAAGCGGCGCTTTGCTCCTTGCTGGTATTGAATCCCGGCACCCGGCGATTGTCCCAATTGTCCTTGAAGTGGACGACATCGCCGGAGAGCACGACCGCGCCGGTTTTCGGCAGCCGCACCAGCAGACGACTGATGTCCCGGTGTATGACCGGGCGTGGAAATAATCGTGACCGAGCCGTCGCCGAATACATCGCGATCGCCTTCCAGCTTGGTCACCGGATGGCTGGGGTTGAAGCGCGGCGTACCATTCGGGCCGGGCCAGTCATATTCGGCCTTTTGCACATAGAGCATGGTCTGCGGGAACAGTTCGACATTGCCGACGTGATCGGGATGGGTATGCGATACGCCCATGGCTTTGATGTCCGACGGTTTGACACCGATCTGCTCGAGCTGGCCGATCAGCGTCTTGCTGCGCTTCCAGCTCGGGCCGCCGTTTTCGCCCTTGAGTCCGTCAGGCATTGCCGCCACGGCGTCGGTGATCCCGGTATCCCAGAGGAACCAGCCCTGCGCGTGATGAATGAGATAGCAATTGTCGGAGAGATCGATCGGCACACCGACATTGACCCCCGGCGACCAGCGCGATTGGTCGGGACCAAATCCCTGACCGCAATCGAGTATGTAGAGCTTGTCGACGCCGGCCGCTTTTGCGGCGGCGGACGGAACGGCGACGCCGCCAAGCATCGCGGCCAAAGCCGCAGCAGCGAAATAAATCCGCTTCAAGAACTCCTCCCTTTTTATTGCCGGTGACGAAACTTTATTCGTCACTCGTCGCTCGCGTTCTTCAGTCCGCCAAGGCCGCCAAAATCCGCGCCCAGCTGCGGATGCCTTTATGGAAGCATTTCAGATCGTATTTCTCGTTCGGCGAATGCACCCGATCGTCATCGAGCGCGAAGCCGACCATCAGGGTATCCATGCCGAGCACGGTCTTGAAATCGCCGACGATCGGGATCGAGCCGCCGGCGCCGACGGTGACCGCCTTCTTGCCCCACTCCGCTGCAAGCGCCGCCCGCGCCTTGACCAGCGCCGGATTGTCGAAGCTGACGTCGAAGGCCGGCGCGCTGGTGAAATTGCCGAACTCGACCGAGCAATCCGCCGGAATGCGCGCACGCACGAAGTCGCGGAAGGCGGCGCGGATTTTTTCCGGATCCTGCGCGCCGACCAGACGGAACGAGACCTTCGCCATCGCTTTCCCCGGGATCACGGTCTTCGCGCCCTCCCCGGTATAGCCGCCGATGATGCCGTTGACCTCGGCGGTCGGCCGCGTCGAAACCTGCTCGATCAATGCCGCCCCTTTTCGCCGGCCGGTATCTTCAGCCCGATCGGACCGAGGAATTTTTCCGGCGTGAGGCCGAGACCGGCGAGGTCCGCCTTGATGTCTGGCGGCAATTCATGGACGCCGTCATAGAAGCCGGGAATGGTCGACGGCGCCGTCCGCCGTGTGCATCGCCGAGAGCACGTCGGCCAGCACATGGATCGGGTTGCGCGCCGCGCCGCCGAACAGGCCCGAGTGCAGATCGCGGTCGGCGCAGGTCACCCGCACTTCCTCGTACACAAGCCCCCGCAGCGAGGTCGTGATCGAAGGAGTCTGCCGCGTCCCACATGCCGGTGTCGCAGACCAGGGCAAGATCGCGCTTGAGTTCGCCGGCATTGTCGCGGACGAAACCGAACAGGTTCTTCGATCCACACTCCTCTTCGCCTTCGAGCAGCATGGTGATGTCGAGCGGCAGCTTGCCGGTGACCGCCTTGAAGGCGCGGCAGGCTTCGACAAAGGTCATCGCTTGGCCCTTGTCGTCACAAGCGCCGCGGGCGACGATGATTTTGCGCCCGTCGGGCAGCGTCTCGATGCGCGGCTCGAACGGCGGCGTCTGCCACAGATCGAGCGGATCGACCGGCTGCACATCGTAATGGCCGTAGAACAACACGCGCGGCGCTTTGCCATTGGCGATGCCGTCGCCGCTCTTGCCGACAACGATGGGATGTCCCGGCGTCGGCCGCACGCTGGTCTGGAAGCCAAGGCTTTTCAGATCGGCGGCGACATGATCGGCCGCCTCGCGGCAGTGCCCTGCGAAGGCCGGGTCGGTCGATATCGATTGGATACGCAGCAAAGTGAACAAGCGTTCGAGGCTTGCATCGAGATCGCGGTCGACGCGATCGAGCACCGCGGGCAAGGCTTCCGAAGCTGTCATTATGTCACCGTCTCAATACGCCGCCGAGCGCGCCGCGCACGACAGCTTTTCCGATGGAGCCGGCGGCTTTGCCGCCGACCGATTTGGATAGTTCATGTGCAACCTGGGTGGCGACACCGGCGGCAACTGCCCGCGCGACATTGCGCGCGACGCTCTGCGATGTCGTCAGCACGGTGCCGCGCGGCCGGCCGATGCCGAACAGGTTGCGGAACCACTGACCGATCCGATGAAAGAAGCCGACATGCGCGGGCGCATCGCCGGGCGGCAAGCCCGGCGCGCCAGCCCCGCCGGCGGGCGCCAGTCCGCCGCCTGCCGCCAGACGCTTCTGCAAAATCTCATAGGCTGAGTTCGGATCGACGGTGTTGTCGTATTTGCCCTTCAGCGGCGACTTCGCCATCACCGCCTGGCGTTCTTCCGGCGTCACCGGCCCGATGCGCGCCGACGGCGGACGGATCATGGTGCGGTCGACCATCGCCGGCGTGCCGCCGTCTTCCAGGAAAGAAACCAGCGCCTCACCCTTGGCCAATTGGGTGATGACTTGGCCGGTATTGAGTTTCGGATTCGGCCGGAACGTGTCGGCCGCAGCCTTGACCGCCTTCTGATCGGCCGGGGTGAAAGCGCGCAACGCATGCTGTACCCGGTTACCGAGTTGCGCTAGCACTTTGTCGGGCACGTCGACCGGGTTTTGGGTGACGAAATAAACCCCGACGCCCTTGGAGCGGATCAGCCGAACCACCTGCTCGACTTTATCCATCAGTTCCTTGGGCGCCTCATTGAACAGCAGATGCGCCTCGTCGAAAAAGAACACGAGCTTGGGCTTCGGCGGGTCGCCGACCTCGGGCAATTTCTCGAACAGTTCCGACAGCAGCCATAAGAGAAAGACGGCATAGAGCCGCGGGTTGGCCATCAGCTTGTCGGCCGCCAGCACATTGATGATGCCGCGGCCGTCCGGCCCGACCGCTATCAAATCCTCGATTGCCAGCGCCGGCTCGCCGAAGAATTTGCTGCCGCCCTGGTTCTCCAGCACCAGCAATTGCCGCTGCACCGCACCGACCGCGGTGACGGCGACATTGCCGTAACGCGAACTGATCTCCTTGGAGTTCTTCGACAGAAAGGACAGCAACTCGCGCAAGTCCTTGAGATCAATCAGTCCTGAGCCTTCCGCCGCCTTCAGTTCCGGATCGTCGTCGGCATAGCGGAAGGCGATATTGATGACGCCTTCCTGCACGTCGTTGAGACTGAGCATGCGCGAAATCAACAGCGGCCCCATCTCGAACACCGTGGCGCGGATCGGATGGCCCTGCTCGCCGAACAAATCCCAGAACACCACGGGAAACTGATCGGGCTCGTAGTCGAAGCCCATATCCTTGGCGCGCTTGACGAATTCAGGCTTGGCCTCGCCGCGCGCGGCAATTCCTGAAAGATCGCCTTTGATGTCGGCGGCGAAAACCGAAACGCCGGCCCGGGAAAAGCCTTCGGCCAGCACCTGCAGGGTCACCGTCTTGCCGGTGCCGGTGGCCCCCGTTGCGAGACCATGACGGTTGGCAAGCGCGAGAGTGAGATATTCGTCGCTCGCGCCTTTACCGACAAAAATTTTTTCGTTCCGATCAGGGCCCGTCATTTTGGCCTGTCCTGTCTGCCTTACAGCGCCGGCAAATACTGTCGGTTTACCGGACGAAACTTATAGTCCGCGCTGGCACGCGTTACCACAGGCGCCGCTCGCGATTATTGCGTTGCAACTTTGCCACGGCATCTCGGCCTTTCATCGCCGGCGAGTATGCAGCCTTGTCACCCCGGGTTTGAAATCTTCAATATGGCGAAAACCCGCCGCAAGTGCGGGGCCTGGGGTCGGCGAGGGGATAATGGACGAACTGATCGGACGTCTCGTCGCCGAAACCGGTGTCGACCGGGCGGCGGCGGAGAAAGCTGTCGGCATTATTCTCGACTTCCTGGTCAAGGAAGGCCCTACCGATCAAGTGCAACCGCTATTGGCCAAGCTTCCCGGCGCCGAAGCCTTGATCGACAAGGCAGATGACGGCGGCGGCGGCATGGGCGGCGTGATGGGCGCGGGCATGAGGATAATGGCGGCAGGTTTGAGTATGGAGCAGGTGCAGAGCGTCGCGCGGACTGTTCTTTCCTATACGCGCGAAAAGGCCGGCGAAGATACGATCGGCAAAATCGCTGCCGCCATTCCCGGTCTGGCACAGTTTGTTTGAACTATCGGCATTGTTGCGGCGACGAATTTCGGCTGAAGGCAGAGACTAGATGTCTTACCCCATCACTGACATTCAAGGGATCGGCACCGATGTTGCCGCGATCCTGAAATCGGATGGGATCCGCACGACGTGGGGCTTGCTGCGCTCGGCCAAGACTCCCAAACAGCGGCTCAAGATCGCTTTGAAGATCGGCGCGCCCGAGAAAAAGGTGCTTGATTGGGTGACGGCCGCCGATCGCATGCGCATTAAGGGCGTCGGCTGGGAATATGCCGAACTGCTGCGGGCCTCCGGCGTGCGGACGGTGAACGAGTTGAAGTTCCGCAATCCGAAGAAGCTCGCGATCGCCATGGCCGAGATCAACAGCAAGCGGCAACTGGTGCGCGTTTTGCCGGCCGAAGGCACGGTGGCGCGCTGGATCGAGGCGGCCAAAGAATTGCCTTGCGTCATCAGCTACTGAAACCTCGCGAAATCCGCGTCCGCCTGCCCACCGCCGCGCCTTATGCGCCCGCTTGACTTGCCGCCGGTGACCGCGCAAAGCGACTGCCGAAAGCTCGGTAAGAGCTCGTTCGAAACACCGCCGAGGACGACCTCAGGGATGGCCAGAACCGCGGCCACAAGCGCGATCGACCGCGCCGATCCGACGCGCAGCGCAGCGCCCGCCGATAATGTGCTGACCGCACTCCTGGCCAAAGCGCGCCCGCTGGTGATGGGCGTCCTCAATGTCACGCCGGACTGTTTTCGGATGGCGGCCGCTATTTTGAAGCGCCGGCCGCGATCGAACACGCTCGCCGCCTTGCTGCCGACGGCGCCGACATTATCGATATCGGCGCCGAATCCACCCGGCCCTACGGCGGCATGCGGCCGGTGTCGATCGAGGAAGAACTGGGCCGGCTCGAGCCGATCCTGCCGGCCGTCGTCACCATCGGCATTCCGGTTTCGATCGACACTTATAAAGCCGCCGTGGCGGCCTGGGCGCTCGACGCCGGCGCCAGCATCGTCAATGACGTCTGGGGCTTGCAGCGCGATCCCGACATGGCACGGGTCGTCGCCGAACACCGCGCACCGGTCGTTATCATGCATAATCGCGAGACGGCGGATCCGGCCATCGACATCGTTGCCGAAGTAACAAACTTCTTCTCGCGCTCGCTCGAAATCGCCTGGGCCGCCGGCATCGGTCATAACCAGATCGTGCTCGATCCCGGCATCGGCTTCGGCAAGACGGTGGAGCAAAGTGTCACCTGCCTGGCGCGGCTGGATACCTGGCGCAGCTTCGATCTGCCGTTGTTGGTCGGCGCCTCGCGCAAGCGCTTCATTCATTCGATTACACCGTCGGAACCGACGGAGCGGCTTGGCGGTTCGATCGCGGCCCATCTCGCGGCGGTCGAGCACGGCGCCGTCATCATCCGGACGCACGACGTCGCGCCGACGCTACAGTCCTTTGCCGTCGCCGCCGCGATCAGGCGGGCCCGATGAGCGACACCATCTTTGTCAACGGCCTGGTGCTGCACGCCTATCACGGCGTGATGCAGCATGAAGCCAAGGTCGGCCAGACTTTCGTGCTCGATCTCGTTCTCGACATCGATCTTGCCGCCGCCTCGCGCAGCGACAAGCTCAACGACACCATCTCTTACGACGTCGCCGTGAAGACAGTGAGCGAAGCGTTCTGCTCGCGCCGCTATCGGCTGGTCGAAGCCGCCGGCGGCGCGGTTGCCGATGCGCTGCTGGAGCGTTTTCCCCCGCTGCGCGCCGTGCGCGTCACCGTGCGCAAGCCGCATGCGCCGATCGCGGCGACCTTCACCGATGTCGGCGTCACCATCGAACGCGGCCGCGATCGCAAACATGGCTGAAGCTTTGGCTGCGGCGTTTCTCGCGCTCGGCGGCAACGTCGGAGATGTGCGCGCGACGTTCGATCGGGCTATCGCGCTGCTGTGCGAGAGCGGCGAGACGCGTGTCACTGCCCGTTCGTCGGATTACCGGACGCCGCCCTGGGGCGTCACCGATCAACCGCCCTTTGTGAACATGGTCATCGCTGTCGCCACCTCGCTGTCGCCCCAGGCTTTGCTGGCGCGCGCCCTCGACGTCGAACGCAGACTCGGCCGCGACCGCAGCCGCGAGCGCCGCTGGGGGCCTCGCACCGTCGATATCGACCTCCTCGCCTATGATGATCGCGCCGCTGACGAACCGGATCTGGTTTTGCCGCATCCGCGGCTATTCGAGCGCGCCTTCGTGCTGGTCCCGCTGGCCGAGATCGCGGCCGACCGGGTGATCGGAGGCGTCCGGATCGCCGATGCGCTCGCGCGCATCGATGCCGGCGATATCGAGAAACTGTCGCCGCGCTAGCTCGGGGGGAACGGTTCGCGGCACGCCCTTTGCACGGTTGCCATATTGGCCGCCGCGGCCAGCCATGGCAGTTTGAAGCAATGAACAGTCCCGATACCCTGTCCCTGGCCGGCGATTTTCCCCCGGCGACCTCCGAGCAATGGCGCAAGCTCGCCGCCGGGGTGCTCAAGGGCGCGCCGTTCGAACGGCTTGAAACCAAAATCTATGACGGACTGACCATCGAGCCGCTTTATGAGCGTGCCATTTCGGCCCACGCCGTCAGCGGTGAAAGGCCGGGTGCCGCCTGGACGCTGATGCAGCGTGTCGATCATCCCGACCCGGCAGCCGCCAATGCCCAGGCGCTCGACGATCTGGAAAACGGCGCCACCGGATTATTGCTGGTATTTGCCGGCTCGCTGAGCTCCAACGGCTACGGCCTCGAGCCTTCGGCGGCAGCGCTGGCGCGGGCGCTCGACGGCGTCGAACTCGACCTGATCGCCGTCGACCTCAATGTGAGCCCCTCCTCGCGACACATCGTCGGCGCCTTCACGGCGCTCGCCAAAGATCGGGGTCTGGCGCCGGCATCGCTCGATCTGCGTTTCAGCATCAATCCGATTGGCGGCTTTGCCGCGGCGGGACGGAGCCCGCGCGGCTGGAACGAGATGGCGCCCGCCTTCGCCGCCATGGTCAGCGAACTTGCCGGCAACGGTTTCCGTGGGCCGTTCGCCGTCGCCGACGGGCGCATCATTCACAATGCTTGCGGATCGCCGGCGCAAGAGCTCGCCTTTGCGATCGGCAGCGGCGTCGCTTATCTGCGCGCGCTCGAAGCGGCCGGCATGACGCTCGAAAAGGCCCGCGACGCGATTTATTTCCGGCTGTCGGCCGATGCCGATCAGTTTCTCACCATGGCGAAATTCCGCGCCGCGCGAAAACTGTGGGCGCGCATCGAAGCCGCCTGCAGCCTTACGCCGAAGCCGTTGCTGCTGACGGCCGAGACCGCGTGGCGGATGATGACGCGGCGCGATCCTTACGTGAACTTGCTGCGCACGACGATTGCCGTCACGGCCGCGGGCTTCGGCGGCGCCGATGCCATCACCGTATTACCGCACACCGCGCCGCTCGGCCTGCCGGATGCGCTTCGCTCGCCGCATCGCCCGCAACACCCAACTCGTTCTGCTGGAGGAATCCAATCTGGCGCGGGTCGCCGATCCCGCCGCGGGCTCCGGCGCGATTGAGACCATCACCGATCAGCTGTGCACCGCGGCCTGGGCGTTATTTCAGGATATCGAGAACGCAGGTGGCGTCTGGCCGGCATTGGAAACCGGGCTCATCCAACGGGCTGTCGCCGCGGTGCGCACCGAGCGCCAAAAAGCGATCGCGCGCGGCAAGGATATTCTGACCGGCAGCAACGCCTTTCCCAATCTGAAGGAAACCCTCCCCGCGGTTCTCGACGTCGCGCCGCATGGGCCGGCTGACGACGCGACCGCGGTCACAACGATCGCGGCGCTGCCGCGGTTGCGCCTTGCCGCGCCGTTCGAAGCCTTGCGCGATAAATCCGACGCAATTTTAGCCGAGACCGGCGTGCGGCCGAAAATCTTTCTCGCGACGCTGGGCACACTGGCGGAATTCACCGCGCGCGCCGGCTTCGCCAGGAATTTCTTCGAAGCCGGCGGCATCGCGGCGGTCGGCGGCGAAGAAAGCAAGGAGGCCATCGCCGACGCCTTCAAGGCCTCAGGTTCGGCGCTCGCCTGTCTTTGCTCGTCGGATAAGATCTATGAAACAGAAGCGGCCGCAGCGGCGCAGGCGCTCAAAGCGGCCGGCGCTCGATGTCTATCTGGCCGGTCGGCCGGGCGATCAGGAGGCGGCGCTGCGGGACGCCGGTGTGGCCTCGTTCATATTTGCCGGCTGCGATGCCATAGCGACATTGAACGGCGCTTACGATATACTTGCCGGCGAAACAAAAACGGGTCGCGCATGAGCCGGATCCCGAATTTTTCGCAGATCGCCTTCGCTGACGCGGGTTCGGTTGCTCCGCCTGCGACATCGCCGTGGCAAACCCCGGAAGGCATCGCCGTCAAAACCACTTACGGCGCGGCCGATCTCGTCGGCCTCGACGGGCTGAATTCCTACCCCGGCATCGCGCCCTATCTGCGCGGTCCCTATCCGACCATGTATGTCACCCAGCCCTGGACCATCCGGCAATATGCCGGGTTCTCCACGGCGGAAGACTCCAACGCCTTCTATCGGCGCAACCTCGCCGCCGGCCAGAAGGGCCTATCGATCGCGTTCGATCTCGCCACCCATCGCGGCTACGACAGTGATCATCCGCGCGTCGGGGGCGACGTCGGCATGGCGGGCGTCGCGATCGACTCGATCTACGACATGCGCACGCTGTTCTCCGGCATCCCGCTCGATCAGATGTCGGTGTCGATGACCATGAACGGCGCGGTGCTGCCGGTGCTGGCGCTCTATATCGTCGCCGCCGAGGAGCAAGGCGTTCCGGCGGCGAAGCTCGCCGGCACCATCCAGAACGACATCCTCAAAGAATTCATGGTGCGCAACACCTATATCTATCCGCCGAAGCCGTCGCTGCGCATCATCTCCGATATTTTTTCCTACACCTCGGCCTATATGCCGAAATTCAATTCGATTTCGATCTCCGGCTATCACATGCAGGAAGCCGGCGCGACGGCGGATCTCGAGCTCGCCTATACACTCGCCGACGGCGTCGAATATGTCCGTGCCGGCTTGGCGGCCAATCTCGCGGTCGATCGCTTTGCACCGCGGCTATCGTTCTTCTTCGGCATCGGCATGAATTTCTTCATGGAGGTGGCGAAGCTTCGCGCCGCGCGCGTGCTGTGGGCGAAGCTGATGAAACAGTTCAATCCGCAGGACGCCCGCGCGCTGTCGCTGCGTACCCATTGCCAGACCTCCGGCTGGTCGCTCACCGCCCAAGACGTTTTCAATAACGTCACCCGGACCGCCATCGAGGCCATGGCGGCGACGCAAGGCGGCACCCAATCGCTGCACACCAATGCGCTCGACGAGGCGCTGGCTTTGCCGACCGACTTCTCCGCCCGCATCGCGCGCAACACTCAGATTGTGCTGCAGCAGGAAAGCGGCACGCCGCGTATCATCGACCCCTGGGGCGGCTCATTCTACGTCGAACGGCTGACGCATGATCTCGCCGCCAAAGCCTTCGCCCATATCGGCGAGGTCGAGGGGCTCGGCGGCATGACGCGCGCGATCGAAGCCGGATTGCCGAAGCTCCGCATCGAGGAAGCCGCGGCGCGGACCCAAGCCCGCATCGATTCCGGCAACCAGGCCGTCATCGGCGTCAACAAATATCGGCCGCTCAGCGAAGCGCCGATCGACGTTCTCAAAGTCGACAACGCCGCCGTGCGGCAAATGCAGATCGACAAGCTCGGCCGGCTCAAGCGCGAACGCGATCCGAAAGCCGTCGCCGCGGCGCTCGACTCGCTCACGCGCAACGCCGCCGGCGGCAATGGCAATTTGTTGGCGCTGGCGATCGACGCCGCACGCGCCAAGGCCACGGTCGGCGAGATTTCATTGGCGCTGGAAAAAGTATTCGGCCGGCATCAGGCCGAGATCAAGGCGATTTCCGGCGTCTATAGACGGGAGGTCGGCATGACGGACGCCGTCGAGCGGCTGCTCAAACTCGTCGCCGAATTCGAGGAGAACGAAGGCCGCCGTCCGCGCATCCTGGTCGCTAAGATCGGCCAGGACGGCCACGACCGCGGCCAGAAGGTGATCGCGTCGGCGTTCGCCGATCTCGGCTTCGACGTCGATATCGGCGCCCTGTTCGCAACGCCGGGCGAAGCCGCCCGTCAGGCGGTCGAGAACGACGTCCACATTCTCGGCGTCTCCTCGCTCGCCGCCGCGCATCTGACGCTGGTTCCGGAACTGAAAGCCGAGCTCACCAAGCAAGGCCGCGGCGACATCATGATCGTGGTCGGCGGCGTCGTCCCGCCGCAAGACTACGAGACGCTGAAGGCCGCCGGCGCCGAAGCGATCTTCCCGCCCGGCACGGTGATCGCCGAAGCCGCCGAGGGGTTGTTGCAGGCGCTGAACAAGCGGCTCGGGCATACCAAGGCCGCGGCGGAGTAAAAGGTCGGCGCATCGTTATCCGATGTGCTCAACCGCTGCGATGCAGAGACAACTCAAAGCCAGCCTCATTGCGCTTTGCGCGCTCCTGACACCGCTCCCCGCCCCGGCAGGCACAGTGCTGGACCGCATTCGTTCGTCCAACGCACTCCGCGTCGGCACCACCGGCGATTACAAGCCATTCAGCTTCCGTGCTGCGGACGGCGGCTATAGCGGCGCCGATATCGAGATGACGCGGCACCTTGCGGCCAATCTCGGCGTTGACGTCGTGTTTGTGGCGACGATTTGGAGCGAGTTGTCGCGCGACTACACCGCCGGCCGGTTCGACATCGCCGTCGGTGGCATCACCAAACTCCCTGCCCGCGTGGCCTTGGGCCCGTTCGCCCATACGATTATCGTCGATGGCAAGCGGCCGATCGTGCGCTGCGCCGACCGCGACCGTTACACTTCGCTCGACGCGCTCAATCGCCCCGACGTTCACATCGTCGTCAATCCCGGCGCCAGCAACGAGGCTTTCGCCCATGCCAAGCTCGCCGCCGCTCAATTGACCGTTCACGCCGACAACGTGACGATCTTCGACGAAATCGCCGCCGGCCGCGCCGACGCCATGGTGACCGACGGCGTCGAGGTCGATCACCAAGCGGCGGTTCACCCCAGCGTGCTGTGCCCGGCAAAGGTCGCTGAGCCTTTTACCCACGACGAAAAGGCCTATTGGCTGGAGCCGGATCCGGAATTTCTCACCCGCGTCAACGCCTGGCTCGATGGCGAAATCGCTTCCGGCGCATGGCAGCGTCTCTTCAACCAAGCGATGGCGCGGCCCTGAAGATTCCGATTCACGAAGAGTCAGGCCGTCGGTCTCGCGGCAGACCGCGCAAAATGCACAAATTGGCCGATAGCTCGAATGGATAACGAAACAACAATAACATAGCTCGCATTTGCGATAACGCCCGGGCGGAATCTCAACGACGGCAGGATAATCCAGCGCAGGGGCTGAAACGTCGAGGATCCGCTTTGCCGTCGAAACATCTGCCGGCACCCAAGCAAAGCTATACGAAAAGGCTCATCGCGCTTGGTCTGACAATAACCATCGGGTTCTTCGCCATTTCCGGGATCGCACTCTGGGAAAGCCGCAAGCGCGAACTCGATCAAGCCCGACAGGCGGCAACCAACGTCATCGCCACGATCGGCTCGGATATCGAACGCAATCTCGAGCTTTATGACCTGTCCCTACAGGGTGTCGTCGACGGAATGAGTCTTCCGGCGTTGCCGCAGATCAGCCCCGAAATTCGGCAATTAATCCTGTTCGACCGGGCCGCGACGGCCAAAGACATGGGTTCGATCTTCGTTCTCGACAAAGACGGCATCGTCACCATCGACTCTCGGGAGCTGAAGCCGCTGCCGGAAAATCATTCGCATGACGACTACTTCTTCGTTCACGAGGCGAGCGCGAAGGTCGGCCTTTATCTCAGCCGGCCCTGGACCGATTCCAATGGCGAAGATTTCATCGCGATTAGCCGGCGCTTGTCGAATGCGGACGGATCGTTCGCCGGCGTCGTCGTCGGGACACTGCGGCTGACCTATTTTCACAACCTGTTCGACAAAGTCAGTCGCGGCGACCGGGATACCCTGGTCCTCGTTCGCCAGGACGGCGCAATTCTGATGCGCACGCCATTTTTGCAGTCGATGATCGGGCGAAATGTCGCCGCAACTCAAATCTTCCGCAGACTGGTCTCCAATCCGGCGGCTACGTTCGAGGATACCGCCGGGATTGACGGCATGACGCGGCTCTACGTGTCTCGGGCGGTCGGCGATTATCCTATATTCCTCACCTACGGCCTGTCGCTCAACACGGTCTACGCCGGCTGGTATCAGAAAGTATGGCGTATCGGATTACTGATGTTCGTGTTGTGCGCGACCAACATCGCATTGATTGCCTTCCTCGCCGGCGCGCTACGGCGGCGCGCAGAGGCCGAACGTCTGCTCGCCATCTCTGCGACGACAGACGCGTTGACCGGGCTGTGCAACCGCCGGCGGCTCGACGAGATGCTGGAGTTGGAATGGCGGCGCGCGACGCGGAACCAATCACCGATCGCGGTTCTGATGATCGATGCCGACAGTTTCAAGGAATACAATGACAGGTTCGGCCATCCCGCCGGCGATGCCGCGCTTGCCGCGATCGCCGACTGCATTCAAAGCAATACCAAGCGCGCCTCGGATATCGCGGCCCGCTATGGCGGCGAGGAATTCTCGGTCTTGCTGCCCGATACCTCGCTCGACGGGGCTGTGACGATTGCCGAAAGGATACGCGCCAGTGTCCTTTTGCTTCGCGCCGACCAACGGGGTCGCCCGGACAGCACCCCGACCGTCAGCATCGGTGCGGCGTCGCTGGTTCCCCGGAAAGGGTTGGAGCCGAGGGACGTCGTCAAAGCGGCGGACGCCGCGCTCTATCTGGCCAAGAATAACGGCCGAAATCGAACCGAGCCGGTCTTGCCGAGGAAGGCCGAAGCGCGACAAGGCCGCCTCCCCGACGCGGCATGATTGGCGCTCCGACAGCCGCGGCCCGGGGTCTGTCAATCGCTCGACGCTCCAAGCTTCTAATCGGCCACCGCCGCCGACTGGCCCGGATTCCAGCGCCGCGCTGCCGTCAGCCGATCATTGAGAAACAAATGTTCCTTGATGAGGGTCGACTTCCGCAATGTCGCAAAGACCGGACAGCGCCGCGCGACCATGTCGGCCATGGCCAGAAGATCGCCGGCATTGAGCAATGGGTCTGTCACGCGATAGGACGTTTCGATCATCGTCAGGCCGGCGTCGACCTCGTCGAGATATTCGCCGCGCCACGTGAAATGCCCTACCGCCGATAGAGTAAGACCGGCCAAGGGCTTCTTTGTCAGTGCCGCCCAGCGCAGGCACCACATTTGCTGACAACTGACCAGCCCGCCAAGGACGTAATCCATCGGCCGCGGATGCCGCGCGTCGCCGCCGGCGTCGCTCGCCGCATCCGCCCGAAAGGTAAATTCGCCGGTGGCGATTTCGGTTTCCAGATGACCGACGACGCGCAACTCGACGGTGCGCGCGCGCTCCGGCCGCTTCTTGCCGCTGCGAAGCTCCGCTGCGGTTCGTTCGACGGCATCCTTCAGACGATCGAAATCCGCGATCACGGCGTCACCTCTGTACCGGAATATTGGCCGATTTGATCACGTTCGCCCAGCGGGTCAGCTCGCTGGAAACGAATTGGCGAAAGGCCTCGGGCGTACCGCCAAGAGGCTGCATGCCCTGTGCCGCAAGGAGTTGCACGACTTGCGGATCGCGCAACACCTGGCCGGTTACTTCGGACAGCTTCGCGCTGACATTTCCCGGTGTGCCGCTCGGCGCAAAAAGGCCGAACCATATGCCGGTATCGAAACCGGGAAGTCCGCTCTCGGACACTGTCGGCAGGTCGGGCGCGATGGCCGCCCGCGTTTTCTCGGTGGTTGCCAGCGCCTTTAGCGTACCCTGCTGCACGAAGGCCATGACGGTGGAGGCCGGCGAAAACATCACCTGCACGCGGCCGGCAATCAAATCGGTAACGGCCTGCGCGCTGCCGGGATATTGCACGCCGGTCATCTCGATGCCCGCCATCTGGTCGAACAGTTCGGCGGTGAGATGCGGCGAACTGCCGATGCCGGCGCCGCCGTAGAATAGGGCGTTCGGATTGGCCTTGGCGTAGGCGATGAGACCTTGAACGTTCGAAACATTGAGCGAAGGGTTGATCACCAGCACGTTTGGAATCGAGGCCAAGGATGCGATCGGATCGAGATCCTTGGCGAAATCGACCTGCTGGCTCGGGGAAAGCGTCGCATTGATGGCGGCCGCCACCGTACCGAACAGAATGGTGTAGCCGTCCTTGGCGGCATGCGCGACGTAATCGGTCGAAACCATGCTTCCGGCGCCCGGCCGGTTGTCGACGATCACCGGCTGTCCGAGCAGCGCGCTGAATTTTGACGCGAGAATTCGCGCCGCGACATCGGCGGTCGAGCCGCCGGCAAAACCGATGATAAAATGAACCGGCCGGCTGGGATAAGCATCTTCGCTGCGGGCCGGCACGATTGCGACGAAACAAGCCGCGATCGCCGACACGACGATCTTCCAATTTATCGTCACTCCATTCTCCACAGATAGGGAGTTAGCCGGCAGGCCGACACTGACCGGCCTCATCTGACATGTCAATGTGAGATGTCAGAATTGACTTCGATGGGGCGTCGTGACATGCAAGCCCTGCAGGTTCGCCGGGGCTCGCGCATGCTGATCAACTCCCATACCCACTTCTTTCCGCGCCGTTTCATCGATGAAATCGGGCGCGCCGGGTCGGCCCAGGGCATGGAAGTGACGATGGGACGGCACGGTGAACCGGTGCTGATCATGCGCGGCACCGCGCATCCGGATTTATTGCCGTTCTACGACATCGATCATCACCTGCGTCGCATGGCGAGCGCCGGCGTCGATATGCATGTCGTCTGGCAATCGTCGCGGCCGAACGTGTTTTGGGCCGACCCGCAGCTAGGCTTGGCGTTGTGCCAAATTATCAACGACGAATATGCCGATCTCGTCGCGCGCCATCCGCAGCGCTTTCGCGCCGTCGCCTCGGTGCCGTTGCAGGACATCGCCGCATCGGTGAAGGAAGCCGAGCGCGCGATCGCCGGCAAGCGGCTCAGCGGCGTCATGGCCAATACCAATATCCGCGACCGCTACCTCGACGATCCTTATTTCTATCCGTTCTACGAGGCCCTCGAGGCGCTCGACGCGCCGTTATTCCTGCATCCCGCCAATGCCTTCGGCGCCGACAAGCTTCGCGACTTTCATCTGTCGTTTCTGCTCGGATTGCCGGCCGAGACGACGCTGTCGGTGGCGCGGCTGATTTTCTCCGGCACGCTCGATCGGTTTCCAAAACTTCGGCTGTTCGTTCCTCACGCCGGCGGCCTGTTGCCGTTCCTCGCCGGCCGGCTCGATCACGGTTTCGAGGTGCGGCCGGAATGCCGGAATATCGAACGGCGTCCGCACGAATATCTCGACCGCATGCTGCTCGATAGCATCGCCTATTCCTCCGACATTCTCGGCTTCGCCATCGAAAAAGCCGGCGCCGGCCGCGTGGCGCTCGGCAGCGACTATCCTTACGACATGGCCGACGACGATCCGGTCGGGACGCTGACGAAAGTGGGGCTGCCTGAGGAAACGTTCGGCAAGATCGGCGCCGCTAATCTTCAGGCTTTTCTAACACCAACATCACGATAGGGATGACTGACGCGATGCGAATTCTCTGCCTGGGCGCCGGCGCCATTGGTGGTTTCTTCGGCGCGCGCCTGATCGAGGGCGGCGCCGACGTTACTTTTCTGGTCCGGCCGAACCGTCAGAAGGCGCTGGCGGAGCAAGGCCTTCGCTTGGAAAGCCCATTTGGCAATTTCAACGCGGCGGTGAAGGCCGTGACCGCGTTGCAAGGCGAGGCTTTCGATTACATCGTACTGACCTGCAAGGCCTATGATCTGCCTTCCGCTATGGAAGCGATCGCACCGGCGGTAGGCCCGAACAGCGCGATCGTGCCGTTGCTCAACGGCATCGCCCATATCGATCACTTAAACGGAAAGTTCGGCGGGGATCGTGTGCTGGGCGGTGTCGCCAAGATCGCCGTCACGCTCACCCCCGAAGGCGTGATCAAGCATCTCAATGACTGGCGCTACATCACTTTCGGTGAGCAGAGCGGCGGCCTCAGCGAAAGGGTTCTCGCCCTGAAAGCCGTATTCGACAAAAGCACGGCCGTCGCTGGCGCAGTCGACAACATCATGCAGGTCATGTGGGAGAAGATCGTTCATCTCTCGACGGTCGCCGGCATGACCTGCCTGATGCGGGCCAATCTCGGCGAGATCGCCCGCACGCGCGATGGTATCGAACTCATGCTTGGCTTTCTGGCGCGCAACGCGGAGATTGCGGCACGAACCGGATATCCGCCGTCGGCAGCGTTCATGACCGAGTACCACCAGCTGTTCTCCGACAAAACCTCGTCCTATACCGCCTCGATGCTGCGCGACATCGAGAAACGCGGGCCGATCGAGGCGGATCACATCATCGGCTACATGCTGGACAAGGCCGTAGCGCTGCAAATCGATCCGTCGCTACATCGTGTCGTCTATGCCCACCTGAAATCCTACGAGCAGCGCCGCGCCGCCAATCGCTTTTAGACGGATAAGCTCGATGCCGACGCCTGAAAAATCTGAGAAGGAAGCCGTCTCGGAAACGGACAAAGCCTATAACGGCATTCTCGAACTCGTCCTCTGCCACCGATTGCGGCCGGGCGAACGAACTTCCGTCATGCTGCTGGCAAGCAGGCTCAATCTGGGCCGCACCCCCGTCAAGGAAGCCATTACCCGGCTGCAAACCGAGGGGCTGCTCTCGGTGTCGGAACGCAGCGGTACCACTGTCAACGCCATAGACCTGACGGAGGCAAAGCAGCTGTTCGCGTTGCGGCAGGTTCTGGAAGATTTCGCCGCCGAGGAAGCGGTCAAGCACGCGACACGAGCGCAGATCAAGCAGCTTAAGGAACTGGCGAAACAGATGCGGCGCCAGTCGGTCGACAGCAAAGGCCATTCGCTGCTCTCGACCCGGTTCGTGAATTCCAACGTCGCGTTCCACGCGCTGATCGTCGCAGCGTCCGGCAATCAATATCTCGCACGGCTTTACACCCAGATTCAGATGCATGTGCAGATCGTCACTTACCTCATCAGCCGCGGCGACGACCCCGACGCGGCGGCGGCACGGCAGCAAGAACACGAGGCGATCGTTGCAGCCTTCGCCGCTCGTGACGCCAAACGATTGAAAGCCGCACTGCGCGCGCATGCGCAGACCACCGCGCGGATCATCCTGCGGGATTTCAACTCCGACAACGCCGCAAAAACATTGCCGTCGCGCCGGCGCAATGCCGAGACGCGCCCGCGCGTCCCGCTGTGAGCGATTGAAGGACTGATCGAACTTTCTCCGTCGTGCCGCTGCAATGTCGCGAGCGGAATAAACAAATATTTATTTTCTGAACAATTGTTTATTTGAAGATCGCCGGTAAAGCGCCCATGTCCTGACCGGAACGGCGGAGCGCATCCTCGATGGCTGCGCTGTTTGCTGCGGAACTCAGGAGAGAAGAATTATGATCAACAAGGCCACACTCACGCTCGTTGCGGCCATCGCGGTGTCGAGCATCGCATTGCCTGCGGCCGCCCTGGCGCAGAGCGCCTACACATCCGGTACCGCCGCCAGCAGCGAAGCAGCCGGCTATCCCTCGCCTTACGGCAACGGCGGCGGTTACTACGCTTATGCGCCGGACTACGGTCACGGCTATACCGCCGCGGATCGCCGGTAGCGCGGGACGGCCGAAGTCGAACGCCAAAGCGCGCGTGAAATTTGTCGTTTATTACGCTCAGGTCCAGCACCGCCGCCGCGGCGGGCTGGACCTTCATCGAACTCGACAGCGCCTATTTGCCGGACGAAGAGTGGATTTCCGCGACGTATCCGCCGGGAAACGTAACCATTGCGGCTTGGCGGCCATCGGCCGTGTACGGCTCGACCAACACTGCAGCACCCGCGGTCTTCGCTTTGGTCAAGGTGTCGGCGAGATCGCCGACCTCATAGCCGGTTAATTCGCGCCCGTAGGGATACGGAAGATGTCCATCACTCACCAGCGCCGTGACCTTGCCGAAACCGGACTCGATACGAACACGGCGATAGGTGTCATTCGGCCTGCCGATCTCGACACCGGGCGCTTGCTTATCGTCCGAAACGATCTTCCCGTTTGAGAAACCAACGAAGCCGCGGACGAAGTCGTCGGCGCGGCCCGTGGACACATAGACCCGGTTTTCAGGAACGGTTTGAAGGTTCGCGTAATGTGGTGCGGTCGTGTGCCAATAGAGTTGCATATGAACGCCGCCGGGCCATTCGATGACCGCGTCACGGCCGATCGGATCGGGAAACGGCGCGACAACGATATCCGCTCCGTGAGCCTTGGCCGAGCGCACCGCCGCGTCCATATCGGTTACAAGATAACCCGTGCGCTCGGCGCCGAACGGATAAGGGATCGGCGTCTTGAAGCCGAACACCGAAAAGGTGCCGACCGGGGTGAAAACAAACTCGAAGGCGGTTTCGCTCGGCGTCGGCGTGACCGTTAGGGTCGCCGGCTGAGATTTGGTGCCGCCGAACGTCGCCACCAGACTGGCGGTAAAGCGATCCAAATCCTCAGGCGCGACGTAAACATGAGTGGAATCGTATTGCGAGCCGACCGCAACGGGGGGCGCCGGCGCATCCGGCTTGTCTTTAGCCGTGAGAGTGCCAGTGGCGCTTCCGAGGATGAGAGCCGCAGCGGCAAGGACTTTGATCGCGCTCATCGCCTGACTCCCGTGCGGGATATTAGCGGCATGGCCACTTGTCATGGAGGACTACCATCGCGGCGACGACGAAATCTCCATCGAGCATTTTTGGTTTCGCCTCGAGAGACGAGATAATCAATTGGATTGCCTTTGCCGTGGTGGCGTCGGGCGGCGGACAATAGGCGTATTTGCTGTCTAAGAAGTTTTTTACCGACAGCAACGTCCGGACCACGCCGAGACACATTCCGGCTTCCCACGATTGAGGAGGTTCGTCGGACGATGCTGCAACCCTGCACAGCGGGATAAAATGCCTTGCCGTATCGCGTTCGTCGGCAGCGAAAGACGCAGAACTAAAAAGCCAGATAGCTAGAACCACAAGCGTCCTCATACCGCATCCCCGATGCTGCAATTTGGGGGAGTATGAAACCCTTCGGCATTGCGCCGCAACATTTCCCGGTTATCGACCGGCAAATGAGTTCAGTGTTTAAGACCGGGATACTGCGGGTTAACTCGGCAACCGCAGCAGTTTCGACGCGGTGCCGCCCAGAATGGCAACCTTGTCCGCCGAACTGAGGCCGGGCGTCGTCAGCACCAGATCGACCGGGTCCGGCACCCAGGGAAAGCCGAAATCGGTGCCGACCATCACCTGGCCGACGCCGACGGTGGCAATCAGGTGGCGCATCGCTTCCGGCGTGAACATGATCGAGTCCACGTAAATCTGCTTGAGATAGTCGCTCGGTTTCTTCTTCAGCGACACATCCTTGCAGCGCGCCGGAAAGGTGACGCAGACCGCGTCCGAGCGGTCGGCGTAGGAAGCCAAATAGCCGCCGCCATGGGCGGCGCAGAGCCGCAGCTTCGGGAACCGATCGAACGTGCCCTCGAAAATCAGATGCGACAGCGCAATCGTCGTTTCCAGCGGATTGCCGATGGTGTTGTCGAGATAGCCCTTGCCGCGCGAGCGCTTGTCGATGCCGGTGGCAACCGCGCTGTCCTGCGGATGCATGAAGAGGAGCGCGTCGAGCTCTTCGCATTTCGCCCAGAACGGATCGAACCGCGGCGACGACAGTTCCTCGCCCTGGACCGTCGGCCCGATGGCGCCGCCGACCAGGCCGAGATTTTTCATGCCGTGTTCGAGCTGCGCGGCGGCGAGTTCCGGGAATTGCAGCGCCACGCTGGCGAAGCCGACCAGCCGGCCGTTCGAGGCCTTGCAGGTCTCGGCGAGCTTCTCGTTCTGGACGTCGATCAGCTTTTCCGCCAGCGCCGGGTCGGCGCCGTACCAATACTCGTTGATGCTCATCGCCTCGACATCGACGCCCGCCGTATCCATTGCCGCGATGCGCGCTTCCATCGGCGGGTTGTTCTGCGGATTGTCGAACGAGCGGCGAAAGCCCTTCTCGAGCATGGTGCCGGTGACCACCGGCAGCGCCTCGGCGATGACGCAGTGGCAATGCACGTCGACCACGCGCACTGGCTTGCCGTCGATCGTGACGCGGCGACGGCCGCCGCCGGTATTGGCCTGCGCGAAGGCGCCGCGCATCATGCCGCAGCTGAGACAGGCGCCGGCCGCGCCGGCACCGGCCATTTGCAAGAATTGACGTCGGGGAAGGTTCATTTTTTTCTCCCATGGTTGTTGTCGTGCGGGCGACGCACGAAGGCTGAAAGCTGGATTGATGTATCAGGTCGCGGGGCGTTCAGCCCGCGACCGTCCCCCAATTTTGCGCGAGGTGCTCGGCCCCGCGCAGCGACACCGAGAAGATGGTGAAGGTCGGGTTCGACGCGCCTTCGCTCGGGAAGATGCAGGGCCCGGCCATCCACAAGTTCGGGATTTCGTGAGTCTGGCCGTAGCTGTTGGTCACCGAGTTCTCCGGCCCGGTGCCCATGATCGCGCCGCCGTGCAGATGACTGGTCGGCATCACGGGTCCTTTGCCGGGCCAGGTTTCCTTGGCGTTGGTGGCTTTGGCGATCTTCATGCCCTGGTCGAAATTCGCGTTCCACAAGCGCGATGCCGTCCTCGTCGAACGAATGGATCAGCCGGCCGAGCGGCATGCCGAATTCGTCTTTCTCGCTCGCCAGCTCGATGCGGTTTTCCAGCTGCGGCTGGTCTTCGCCGAAGATGGTGATGCGGGTGATGCCGCGCGCCGCGCGCTTCATGAAGGTTTGCAGCTCGGCGCCGAACAGGTCGGGCCGCGCGCTGGCATAGTCGTTGGTCTTCATCGCCGCACCGGCGACGATATAGGAGCTGCCGAACGCCCCCGGATAGCTCGTCTTGTTGTAGCGGTCGTAGGACATGAATTGCGCGCCGACCGTGCCCATGTGCGGCGTGATGTCCTCGTCGAACAGCGCCCAGGTGCCGGCGATGTGATGCGTCATCATGAATTTGCCGACCAACTGGTTCTTGTTGGCAAGCCCGTTCGGATGCTTGTCGGTCGCTGAATTGAGCAGAAGCCGCGGGTTCTGCGCCGACCACGCGGCGAGGATGACGACGCTCGCCTCCTGCACCTGTTTTTGTTTCTTCGCGTCGTAATATTCGACGCCGGTGACACGGCCGCCGTCTTGCGTGGTGAGAACGCGAGTCACGGTGGAAAACGGCCGCACCTCGGCGCCGGCTTTTCGCGCTTCACCGAGATAGGTCACCACCGGATTGGCGAGCGCGCCGATCGGGCAGCCGACATGGCACCAGCCGTCATAGACGCACGCCGCGCGGCCTTTGAATTCGGTCGAGTTCATGCCGACCGCCGCCGGCACGAAATGCACGCCGTTCGCTTCGGCGGCTTTGACCCACACTTCGCCGTTCGGAAACGTCTTCATCGGCGGCATCGGATAAGGCGCGCCGGCCGGCCGCCATTTCTCCTCGGCCTTGGCGTCGCCCGAGACGCCGAGATCGGCCGCTACTTTATCGTAATACGGCGCGACGTCTTCGTAAGCGATCGGCCAATCATGCGCGCGGTTATGCTCGCTTTTGATCTTGAAGTCGGTCGGCAGATAGCGCGGGAAATTGGCGAAGTAGTGCAGCGTCGCGCCGCCGACGCCCCAGCCGGCCTGACCGACATAGCCGAACGGATTCTTGCCTTCGAGCAATACCGGCGGTCCGGCAGGCTTGATGCGCCGGCCCCAGATATCGGACGAGATCAGATCGGTCAGTTGCCAGTCCGGACCGTTGTCGAGCAGCACGACTTTCTTGCCGGCCTTGGTGAGCACATTGGCAAACACCGAGCCCGAGGCGCCGGCGCCGACGATGACGACATCGACTTTTTCGTTGCTCATGTCACCACCTCTTCGCCGGTGCGATGTGGGGCATGTAGGGCACGCCGAGCGCCGCGTAGCCGTCCATAGTGGCGTAAGTCACGTCGACGGCATCGCTGCGTAAAATGCCGTAGATGAACGGTCCGGGCGGGCCTTGCCAGCCGTCGAGCTTGTTCTGCCGCATCTGATTGATGAAGTTGCGCTGTTCGTCGGGGTTAAGTTCCGCGAACTTGCGGCCGTTGGCTTTGCCGCTGGCATTATCGATCGCGGTCAGCGCAGCGCGATAGAAATTCGCGTAAGGCGGCCGGACGTTGAGGATGCGTGCCTGCAGCAACGCCTCTTCCGGCGGACCGGAGATCTGCTGATCGACGAAATTGGTGATGCCGGCCGCCTTTGCGCCGGGTACCAGCGCCTCGCCGACTGCATCGAGCGTCGCTCCCTGCTCCGCCGTCAAGGTGCGCAGCGGAACGCTTTGCGCATGCGCCTGCCGCGGCGTCAGCAACACCTCGGCGCCGCCGACCGTGAAAGCGAGCGCACCGATGGCCGCGCCCTTCATGAAGGCGCGGCGTTCCAAATCGTTCATTGGCATTTCCTCCCCGAGAACTTCGTCTCGTGCGTGTCGCCCGACGTTATCGCCGCCGTTGCGAATAGTTCTAAATAGAACGCCCAAGCGGAGGAGGAATCAAGCCGGGTCGCGTGCGTGCGGACTTACTCGGCGCTGCTCTGGTGCGGCGGCGCTTCGAGCATCGACACCGGCGGCGCCGGCGGAATGTAAGGCGGGCCACCCGGTGGCGGTGCGGACGGCGGCGGTTGCGGCGCAAGCGGGGCTGCCGGCAGCGGCCCGCGCGATCCGGCATTCATGAAGGCGCGGAATTTCGGATTGGTGATCAGACCGTCGCGGCCGGCCTGGATCAGCAGTTCGACCTGTTCGGGCGGCAGCTTGAAGCGCGTGTCGACGGCATTGAGCGCGCGCTCGCGTTCCGGTCCCAACTGATCGAAGCTGATGCGGCTGATGTAGAACTGCACATCCCGGCAGTTCCAGCCCGGCGGCGCGCCGAACTTGCGGCGATCGGCTTCCGACAAGCCGCAGCGCCAGCGCACCAGATCGGTACGCCAGTCGTTCATGGTGCCGTCGAACGCCGAATAGCTGCCGATCGCGCCCGACTCGGTCGCGGTGTCGGACGTCGCCATGATCAGATCGACGCCGGACGGTCCGGGAATGGTCTGCGCCCATTTGCCCGACGGCGCGCGGCCGGAATCGACCAGCAGGAACAGAAACCGCCGCAGCTTGACCGCTTCCTGCGGCGCCAGCGGACCGAACGGCGTGTCGGAGGCAAGCCGCGCGATGGTGAAGCCGGCGAGCCCGTAATTGTCGACCAGGCCGCCGTCGAGCAGCTTGACGTATTTGATCTCGCCCGAGCGATATCGCTCCAGCGCATCGGCATAGGCCTTGAGCAGCGGCGGCGCGTTGGGATTGCTGCGCGCGCGCTCGACCCAGGCCGGCAATCCGACCGGACAGCCACCGGGGTAGTTCTGAATGACGATCGGCGTGAACACCACCGGCACTGCCGCCGACGCGGCAACCGCGAGCGACACCGGATAGCTGCGCAGATCGCTGCACAGCGCGCTGAACGTGACCGGCGCGAACACGAACGCAGTGCGATTGTAAATATCCGAGGCATTGATCCAGACCCGCGGCCGCTGCCGGCTGAGCAGATCCTTGTAGGTGGCATGACCGTAGAGATGCGCGTCGAGCCAGACCGGAAACTGGCCGGGATCGTTGACGCCGCCTTGCAGGCCGCGGGCGATATTGCCGAGGCTCAGTTCGGTCTGCAGCCCCTCCTCGGCATTGGCATAGAGGAAACGCTGCTTGAATTCGCCCAAGCCTTCGCGGCCGCGCAAGCCGTAATAGGCCGCCAGCACCGAGCCGCCGGAGACGCCGGAGAGAAAGTCGAGGCGGTCGAGCAAGCGTGACGGGGCCGTTGCGGGTCTGCAGCCTTGTCTGCTCGAAGCCCTGAAGTACGCCGTAGGAGAACGCCGCCGCCCGCGAGCCGCCGCCGGAAAACGACAGCGCCACGACGGTGTCGTCGTAATTCGCCGGCACATCGGCGCCGAGTTCGGCTTCGACCTGCAGCGGATTGGCGGTGAGCGGAAGATTGACCGGATCGTTGTGGATCGCTTGGGTACAAGCCGCAACCAGGGCGGCTGACGCAAGCACACCCCCGACGCGGATCGCACGCTGGAACAAAGCCCCAAACATTGACAAAAGGTAAAGACTGACCCTCCCTGCCCGTCAAGCAACGCGGACCGATCCGAAAATGTTAGGTTTGACAGTGGTTAACGGGATTGATGGTTAATCGAAGGCTGATCGCGGGCGCCGGCGCGGCGGCTGGAATGGCGATCGCAGCCCGCGACGCCTGCGCACTTGCATTCCCCACGGCGCTGCCGCTCTCCGATTCTCAACGCTATCTCAATGGCTTGCGAGCCGCCTTCACGAGATCAAATAGGCCAAAGCCCTTATTTTCGCGGCGCTTTCACTCAAAATCATCGGAAAAGCCCCGTCATTACGTGACAGACGAATGACGCGGCGCCGGGTGCCCGGGGCCGAGGGTCGGCTGAACGCCTCGGGAGCGGGCGCCGAGGCCGAGGCACCAACTCAATTTCATCCCGGGTTTCGAACAGGTCCGGCAAACATTCGCTTTCGGATTCTCTACGAATCTCCGATACTTGCGTCCTCCCCTCCCAATTCTTCCCCGTTATCCCCACATGTGGGGGATGATCTTAACCTGCTCATACTAAGTCTTGACGGACGCGAGCGGCTTGGCCTAGCTTTCGGACGTTCGGCGCGCGGGTAAGGAAGTCGGCCGGGCTCTCCAAAAAGGCTTGCGGGACTGCTCCGCGCCGTCGTGGCGCGGGGGGTGGGTGCCGCTGTCCCTTGAGGGTGCTCGGACAACGAAAACAAGACCCGGCGGCGTCGCCGAACACAGGTGGTGGGCAAGCAGAAACAGGGGTGAGGTCGGCACGGCAGAGTCGCTCTGCCGCGTCGCGAGGAGACCGTCGGCGTCCTATATTTATCGAGTGGACCGCCGATACCCGACAACAAGGAATGCAAGGGGCAGAGCATGCGGATCGAACGGCGCTACACCAAAGAGGGACAATCTCCGTACGCGGATATCGCTTTCCGCCTCACCACCAGCGAGATCCGTAATCCGGATGGCTCGGTGGTCTTCCACGCCGAGAATGTCGAGATTCCCGAGCAGTGGTCGCAAGTCGCCTCCGACGTGCTGGCGCAGAAATATTTCCGCAAAGCCGGCGTCCCGTCCCGCCTGAAAAAGGTCGAGGAAGAGACCGTCCCCTCTTGGCTGTGGCGCAGCGTGGCCGACGAGACGGCGCTCGCGACGCTCCCAGAGGCCGAGCGCTTCACCGGCGAGCAGTCCTGCAAGCAAGTGTTCGATCGGCTCGCCGGCACCTGGACCTATTGGGGCTGGAAGGGCGGCTATTTCACCACCGAAGCCGACGCTCAGGCGTTCTTCGACGAGCACCGCTACATGCTGGCGATGCAGATGGTGGCGCCGAATTCGCCGCAATGGTTCAACACCGGCCTGCATTGGGCCTATGGCATCGACGGCCCGAGCCAGGGCCATTTCTACGTCGACTATAAGACCGGCAAGCTCGTGCAATCCGCGACCGCCTACGAGCATCCGCAGCCGCATGCCTGCTTCATCCAGTCGATCTCGGACGACCTCGTCAACGAGGGCGGCATCATGGATCTGTGGGTGCGCGAGGCCCGCCTGTTCAAATACGGCTCCGGCACCGGCTCGAATTTCTCAAAACTGCGCGGCGAAGGCGAGAAGCTGTCCGGCGGCGGCAAGTCGTCGGGCCTGATGAGCTTTCTGAAAATCGGCGACCGCGCCGCGGGCGCCATCAAGTCGGGCGGCACCACCCGCCGCGCGGCGAAGATGGTGATCCTCGACGTCGATCATCCGGATATCGAGCAGTTCATCGACTGGAAGGTGATCGAGGAGCAGAAGGTCGCGAGCCTCGTCACCGGCTCGAAGATCAATCAGAAGCACCTGCGCGCGATCTTCAAGGCCTGCGTGAATTGCGAAGGCTCGGGCGACGACTGCTTCACCGCTGGACAAGAATCCGGTGCTGCGCCGCGAGATCAAGGCGGCGCGCAAAATGCACGTGCCGGACAATTACATCCGCCGCGTCATCCAGTTCGCCAAGCAGGGCTACAAGGACATCGACTTCCCGATCTACGATACCGATTGGGATTCGGAAGCCTATCTCACGGTGTCCGGCCAAAACTCCAACAACACCGTGCGCGTCACCGACGAGTTCCTCAAAGCGGTCGAAGCCGACCGCGACTGGGACCTGTTCTGGCGCACCAAAGGCGGCAAGATCGCCAAGACCGTGAAGGCGCGCGATCTGTGGGAGAAGATCGGCTACGCCGCCTGGGCGAGCGCCGATCCCGGCCTGCAATTCCACACCACCATCAACGACTGGCACACCTGCGCCGCCTCGGGCCCGATCATCGCCTCGAACCCGTGCTCGGAATACATGTTCCTCGACGACACCGCCTGCAATCTGGCGTCGATGAACCTGCTGGCGTTCCACAACCCGGCGCTGGCCTCCGTTGCCAACGGCGAAAAGCTGAAGGCGGAACTCTACGACGTCGAGGGCTACGAACACGCCACCCGGCTGTGGACCATCGTGCTCGAAATCTCGGTGCTGATGGCGCAATTCCCGTCGAAGGAAATCGCGCAGCGCTCCTACGACTTCCGCACGCTCGGCCTCGGCTACGCCAACGTCGGCGGCCTGCTGATGTCGTCCGGCATTCCCTATGACTCCGACGCCGGCCGCGCCATCTGCGCGCGCGCTGTCCGCCATCATGACCGGCGTCTCCTACGCGACGTCGGCCGAAATGGCGGCCGAGCTCGGCGCCTTCCCGCGCTATGCCGAGAACCGCGAGCACATGCTGCGCGTGATGCGCAATCATCGCCGCGCCGCTTACGGCGAGCGCACCGGCTACGAGCAGATGACCAATCCGCCGGTGCCGCTCGACGCCAAGACCTGCCCCGACCAGACCCTGATCGAGCACGCCAAGCGCGCCTGGGATCGCGCCCTCGAACTCGGCGAGGCGCACGGCTATCGCAATGCGCAGGCCACCGTGGTGGCGCCGACCGGCACCATCGGCCTGGTGATGGATTGCGACACCACCGGCATCGAGCCCGACTTCGCGCTGGTGAAGTTCAAGAAGCTCGCCGGCGGCGGCTACTTCAAGATCATCAACCGCGCCGTGCCGGAAGCGCTGCGCGTGCTCGGCTATGGCGAAGCCGAGATCGCCGAGATCGAGGCTTATGCCGTCGGCCACGGCACGCTCGGCCAGGCGCCCGCCATCAACCACACCACGCTGAAGGCCAAGGGCTTCACGCCGGAAGCGATCGAGAAAGTGGAAAAGGCGCTGCCGACCGCGTTCGACATCAAGTTCGCCTTCAACAAATGGACGCTCGGCGCCGACTTCCTGCGCGACGAACTCGGCGTCGACGCCGAAGACCTCGCCGCGCCGAGCTTCGACCTGCTCGCCCACATCGGCTTCACCAAGCGCGAGATCGAGGCCGCCAACATCCACGTCTGCGGCGCCATGACGGTCGAAGGCGCGCCGCATCTGAAAGCCCGAGCACTATGCCGTGTTCGACTGCGCCAATCCGTGCGGCCGCACCGGCAAGCGCTATCTCTCGGTCGACAGCCACATCCGCATGCTGGCGGCGGCGCAGCCGTTCATCTCCGGCGCCATCTCCAAGACCATCAACATGCCGAACGACGCCACCGTCGAGGACTGCAAGGCGGCCTACATGCTGTCCTGGAAGCTCGGGCTGAAAGCCAACGCGCTCTATCGCGACGGCTCGAAACTGTCGCAGCCGCTGCAGTCGCAGCTCATCGCCGACGAGGACGAGGAGGACGACGTCATCGAGGCCTTCATCGACAAGCCGGCCGCGGCGCGCGCGTCGGGCGCTGGCCGAAAAGATCGTCGAGAAGGTCGTCGAGCGCATCGTCGTCATGCGCGAACGCGAGCGCATGCCCGACCGCCGCAAGGGCTACACCCAGAAGGCCGTGGTCGGCGGCCATAAGATCTATCTGCGCACCGGCGAATATGACGACGGCAAGCTCGGCGAAATCTTCATCGACATGCACAAGGAAGGCGCGGCGCTCCGCTCGCTCCTGAACAACTTCGCCATCGCGGTGTCGCTCGGCCTGCAATACGGCGTGCCGCTCGACGAATATGTCGACGCCTTCACCTTCACCCGCTTCGAGCCGGCCGGCCCGGTGCAGGGCAACAACTCGATCAAATACGCCACCTCGATCCTCGACTACGTGTTCCGCGAGCTGGCGGTGAGCTACCTGTCGCGCTTCGATCTCGCCCATGTCGAGCCGACCGAGTCGAATTTCGACGCGCTCGGCAAAGGCGTCGAGGAAGGCCGCGCCTCCGACACCCGCTACGTGTCGAAGGGCCTGACCCGCTCGCGCCCCGGCAGCGGCGGACTGAAAGTGATGGAAGGCGGCGCTGGCGACGTTTCGTCATCCACCCCTGCAGTCGGCGGCGCGACCGCCGAAAGCGGCCGTGGCGGCGCCACCGTCACCGCGTTCTCCTCGGCCGGCGCCACCGCGCTGAAGAACGAGCCCGAGCAACAACTCTCGCCCACCCAAGAGCTCGAGCACCGCACCGAAGTCCGCACCCACGCCAAAGCCACCGCCGCCGAACGGCGCGCCGAAGCCAAGGCCAAAGGCTATGAGGGCGAAGCCTGCGGCGAGTGCGGGAATTTCACGCTGGTGCGCAACGGCACCTGCATGAAGTGCGATACGTGCGGGTCACGACGGGGTGTAGCTGACACCACGAACCTACGAAGATGATAGTGGACATCCTGTCCGCTATCATCTCTGGTAGCTTCTGCCATGGGTGAGGCAAAGAGAACGCAGTCGGCGATTGCCGAACTTATAGAGCGATTTCCTGTCTGGTCGCTTTGTGGCGGACATGGGTAGAGCCTTTGCGAAACCCAACATGCAGCCGTCGAAATCTTTGATGGGTTTCGTCACTCCAGCCTTATGTTAGACTACCGCAATGAAAACTGAATTGCTCAATCAAGCCTTGGCGCGGATCGAGAACTGGCCGGCGGAGGCGCAGGATCAGCTTGCCGACATCGCGCTCGATATCGATGCCGCTCTCAAAGACGTTGTGTACGAACCGACCGCCGCTGAACTTGACGGCATAGACCGCGGTTTGCGCGATGTCGCGGAGGGCCGCTTTGCCAGCCACGCGGAAGTCGAGGCGACGTTCGCCAAATTCCGCCGCCCGTGAAGGTCGTCTACACTGCCTCGGCGCTTAACGACCTCGACGAGATCGCGGGATGGATTGCAATTCATTATCCTGCGATTGCGCCTGCGGTTGAACGACGTATCCGAGCGGTGGTGGCCCGGGTGGGGCGATGGCCAGAAAGTGCGCGCCGTTCAAGTAAGCGACCCGGTGTGCGGGTCCGGACGCTATCCGTATAAGATTTTTTATCGCGTAACCGCCGATGCGGTGGAAATCCTGCACATCCACCAAGATGCGCGGCAGCCATGGGACGAGGAATAGTCCGCCCCGACCGCCGCTTGTGCTCCTCGCAAAACACCCGTGCCACCAATTCGCCGCCGACTTTACCCATCCGAGAATCGCGCCGGAATCCGTAAACGAGAGATGAATCCCCCGAAAAACAAACTTCGGAACTCTTATGCCAGAGTCTCGTTCATGCTTTCCGGGCGATTCTTCAGGCGGCCAATTCAATCGGCGAGTTGGGAGCCCGCGATGAACAAGATGCTGGTGGCCGGACTTCTGACCGCTTGCGCGCTCAATATGGCCTGCCTGTTCGGTCATCTCAGCGGCGTGGCCGGATAAGCGCGAGCCGGATGCAGCAAACACACCCCCTCGCCTATTCGAACGCAAACGTCTGATCCGAGAAATTCAGCTTCACATTGATGCAGCCTTCGTTGAGCGACCAGGCGTAAAGCTCGTACTGTCTCGCGCCGGACGTATGCATCGGGTCGGCATCGGCGATACGGCGTGCCTCGGCTTCGTCCTTGGCGCGAATGATGACCAGGCCGAACGACGGCGCCGCCTCGCCGGGTTTGGTCGCCGGGCCGGCGCCATACATGATGCCGGCCTTCTCCAATCGGATCTGATGCTCGAGATGCGCCTTGAGGTGCCGCATCATTTCCGCCGGCGGCACCACGGCGCGCGTGATCACCACCCAGAGCGGCTTCTTGAGCATCCGCGCATGCAGCTCTTCGACGCTCAGATCCGGCTGTTCGGTCATGTCGTTTTCCTCCGATGATATTTTGCCTGCCCTCTGTTGTAGGATGAGGAGAGCCGTTGCGAAACCCGTCACGGCAAAAACGTCAATGGCCGGGGATGAGCCCGGCCATGACATCGATCAAGAGCTTCAGTGCCAGTGTCAGCCGTTACGACTTGCTCGCATTCCAGCGGCCATTGTACTGGAACGCCGGCGCCGATTTCAGCTCGGCGGCGGTGGCGCTGGTCGAGGCGTGCCATTTGCTGTCGGAGGCGTTGTAAGCCACCTTCACGGCGTTCGGATTGACGGCGACATAGTGCTCGCCCATGCCGAGAAAACCGCCGACCGACAGGATATAGGCGCGGGTACGGCCTTGCGGACCCATGGCGATATCCTTGATCTGGCCGATGTTCTGGTTCGAGCCGTTATAGACGTCGAGCCCGACCAGGTTCGAACTCAATTCGTCGTTGTTGGCGACCGGGACGAATTGCTGATTGCTCGCAGGCACCGCCGCATTGGCGGTTTCGCTGCCACCGTTTGCGCCCGACGTGCCGAGTTCCGCAACCTCGGTGACCGAATCCGGGCTCACGCTCATGACGACGGGATTGCCGTCCTGATCCTTGGCGCGGATCATGAAGGAACTCGGCATCATGCGGATGTCGGAAAACCCGGAACTCTGCAGCATGTTGCGCACATGAGCGCGCAATGTACCCGCGGTCGGCGCATTCTGATTCGCGTCAGTCTGCGCCGCCGGCGGCGCAGTGGCAGATGGCGTGGTGGACTGTGACGTGGTGGACTGTGACGTGGTGGACTGTGCCATGGCTGCCGCGGGAACGAGCAACAAAGCCGTGCCAGCGGCAAGAACTGAAAGTCGCATTGCATTTCTCTCCTGTGTCGTCCCTCGCGCCTCACAGGTGGAACGAGCGCGCCGACGGCTCGTTCCGTGAATTTTCGGACAGGTGAGGCGCGCAATAGATGCGCAGAACGCCCCCCGTCGAGCCAAGTCATGTCGAGGGGCGGCGTCGCACAGTTCAAATCAAACTCGCGCGCAACAGCTGACAAGCTGCCGCGGATTGCTCCATGCGCAATCCGCGCAGTAGCGACACTTTATTTTATCAGAAAGTAGGTTCTACCGGCCGCCGTTAGAACGCGCATTTGCCTTCATGCGCGAGGCTCACTTTGGCCTGCTGCCGCTCGCAGTCGTTGCCGTAGGTCTTGCCGTCACAGCCGCAGACAGGAAGATAGATTTTTCCGCAGACGAAGGGCACGACGGTGCAGGTGCCTTCCATGTCGGGAAAAAAGCAAATCCCGGCCGGACGCTGGCAAAACTCCTTCGCGCCGCAGGTGGGGCCGGCAAAGCCGCCGCACTTTTGCCCAGCGGCACCGGCGCTATCCCACAACGCCGTCGACAAGACGAATGCGAGCGCAAGACAAAGTCCCGATATCTTATGCATGACATCTCCCCCTCGTGTTTGACGTGGTGAAATTCCACGCCGGCAGCCCCAGCACGCAACCCGTGGCGGGCGACCTAAGGCCGGTCGGCTCATCCACTGGGTGTTTTATACGATCCCACACCTTTAACGTGCTGGCAATGGATAGCGTGATGGCGGGACTAAATCCGGAGGATGACGAAGCCCGCCATCGCGATGTCTGCCCCTCTGCGGCGCGCTAAACGGTGCTATAGTCGGCGGACGTTCAACTCCTCAACCATCGTACAATCATGGAAGACTTTCCGATCAAGCCGCCGCTCCTGGTCAAGGACGAGCCGAAGCCGCGCCGGATCGCCACGCTGTCGCAGGCGCGCGATTACGTCGAGGAGGCGATGCGGATCGGCCGGCCGGAACCGTGGCGCGAGTTGTGGCACCGCCTCAAAGCGGTGGCGACCGAGGAAGACGCCGCAGAGGCGTTCGGCGACATGGGCGAATTGCTGGCCGAGGAAGACCTGCTGGTCACCCCCGAACCCCCGCCGTGATGCGAAAGCCGGATTCCTCGACCGCGGTCCGTCAGCCCTTTGCCTTTGGCAGATAACCGTAATCGATAAGTCGCAATCGCGCCTTCTCACGTTCCTTGGTATCAAATAACGCATGCCATCGGGCGTCTTCCGTAATTAAGGCCTCGACCGTGAGGTCTAATCGTCCACGCTCGTAAAGATGCGTATAGCCATCGGACGGCTTAGATTGACTGATCAAATAGCGCGCGGTCGCTAGACCGCCTCGCGTCGCAACCATTTGCAGAAAGATACTTGCATTATATTTGGCCTCCGCCTTCGCTCGCCGATAAATGTCGAACATGGCATGTTCGAACTGTTGCTCTAGCGTTTGCATCTTCCGCCCCTTCAGCACTCCAGCACCGCGACATGCCCCTGCTCGCCGTAAGCCAGCAGCGCGCGATCGCGCGTCATCAGCGTGGCGCCGAGTTCACGCGCGGTAGCGGCGATAATGCGGTCAGTCGGATCCTTCGGCGGCTTGCCGGGCAGATAGGACGACGCGATCAGCAAGTCCGGCGATAGTTCGGCAAGCCGTACGCCCGGCACATCGAACAAATTAGCAAACCAGCGCTCCGGCCTGATCAGCAATTGCAGACGTCCGTGCGAGGTCAGCATACCGACTTCCCAGGCGGTAATCGGTGAGACGAAGGATGGAACGCCCTCGCGATGAGCAGTACTCATCGCTTCTATCGCGCCTCGTGAAAGCCGTGCCTTCCCATAAATCCAGATCGCCGCGCAGGTATCCCACAACAAGGGCTGCATCTATTTCTCCCTCGTTTCCGGGCCATATTCCGCATCGAGCCGATCTGCCCATTCCGGATCGGCCGGCTGCGTCAAATCGGTACCCGGCATGACGCGAACAAGACCCTTCATGAAGCCGTAGGCCGGATGAAACGGCATCTCGGCGGCGGGTTGGGCTTCCTCAGGTGACTTGCCGACACGGCGAAACACCAGCTTGCGCGCCGGCATGTCGACCTGCTCACTTGCAAACCCTGCTTCGAGCCAAACCCTCGTCATCACGCTGTTGTCGGGATTGTTGCTCCACCACGGTCGATGCTTGTGCGCGGAAGCCGGCAGCTTGTTACCCGTGATCTTTTCGATTTCGGCAAATGTCATGGGCACCAAATCTCCGCGCTGCCGCTTGAGATATTGACCCAACGCGTCATATTTCGACATGGATAGGTACTCTTCAGTATGTACCTATTATATGTAACTTTTCCATAGTTATTGTCAATCCTGCTGTCGTGAACGTAGACGCCCCATTCCTAGTGGAGCACCGCACGCAGAGCAGAATTCCGGAAACCGCCGGCCGAGACGGCGCGTTATCGGCCGGAGGCGATCGTGATGCCATCGACAGCGATCAAAGCAATCGGCTATGACGACGCCACCGCCGAGCTGTCGGTTACCTTCGTATCCGGCAAGACCTATCGCTATTACCGGGTGCCGCGCGGTATCTACCTGAGGTTCCGCCGCGCCGCATCGAAAGGCACGTTCTTCAACGACCACATTCGCGACCGTTACGATTTCGCGCTGGCCAGTGCCGCCTGAGGCCGTCGCGATCGGCTTCCCGCCGCCGCGGCAACACCATCAAGGAGATTATTGAATGCGAGCTTTTCCGCGCCGCCACATTCTCCGTCTCGGGACGGCGGCCGTTTTCGCCGCCGCCGCCCTCCCCGCCCTTCTCACACCAGCCCAGGCCCAAAACGTCATGACCACGCCCTCCGGACTGAAAATCATCGACACCCAAGTCGGCACCGGCGCCTCGCCGAAGCCCGGCCAGACCTGCGTCATGCATTACACCGGCTGGCTCTACGAGAACGGCAAGAAGGGCGCGAAATTCGACTCGTCGGTCGACCGCGGCCAGCCGTTCGAATTTCCGATCGGCCAGCACCGCGTGATCGCCGGCTGGGATGAAGGCGTTGCCACCATGAAGGTCGGCGGCAAGCGCACGCTGATCATTCCGCCGGATCTCGGCTATGGCGCGCGCGGCGCCGGCGGGGTGATCCCGCCGAACGCCACGCTGATGTTCGATGTCGAACTGCTGGGGGTGAAGTAACCGCCCTCACCGCTTCCGCCATAGGGCGTCGAGGCTCCACGGCCCGGCGCCGGCGAAGACGAGGTAGAAGAACACGAAGCAGAACAGGATCGCCAGTTCGCCGCCGTTGTTGATCGGATACGGCGCCTTGGGCGCGTGCGCCATGAAATAGGCGAACGCCATTTCGCCGGACATGATCAAGGCGGCAATGCGGGTAAACAGACCCACCGCGACCAATACGCTGCCGACCAGTTCGATACAGCCGGCGAACCAGATCAGCGTGAGGGCTTCCGGCATGTGGCCCGGTTGCGGAAAGCCTGTCAGCTTCGACAGCCCGTGCTGCAGAAACAGCAGCGCGACGATAATGCGCAGAATGCTGAGCACCGACGGCGCCCAGCCGTTGAGTTTTGCCGAAATCCCGGTCTCGTCCATGCTGTGTTCCCCCTCTTTCCCATCCCGATGTAGCGAAAGCGCCGAAACGGCGCACTTCACAAGAATCTGATGGGCCAACCTAGAATAGTCCGGCGTGGAAGGGAATAAAACGATGCCGCCGGATACGGACCGACCGGCCCTCGCCGAAAGGCTGGCGTCAGGGAACGCGCCTCATAGCGGCTTGATCATCTCCAGGACATTGAGCCCGCCGCTGTGGATGATCGGCGCGCCGTTCGGCATGTTGCCGGTGTCGAAAATGTGCTCCCAGAACGCTGCGGTGGATTTGCCGCCGAACGCCGTCAGGGATTGCTGATAGTCGATCCAGAGCGGCAGCCTGCCGAGATGCGCCAGGAAGTTGGCGATATTGGTCCAGAGCTGATCCGGGAATTGATACTGGAACAGCCGCTCGGCGCGCACGTTCTTGCCGTTGTTCTGAAAATAGTTCTGGATCACGGTGCTGACGAACGGCAGCCAGGCGTTCATCACCTCCTCGCGGGCGATGCGATAGGCGCGCAGGTGCAAATCCGGAATGTGCTCGCCTTTGAGCACCTTGTTTTCCAGCTTGTCGGTGCCGCGGGTGAAATCGTATTTACCCTCGGAGAAATAAGCGTCCGCAATCAGCGTCATCAGCTTGACGATCTGCCGTCGCTCCAGTTCTCGCGGGTTTTCGCCTTGCGCGGTGACGCCGTGGAACGCCGTATCCAGCATTTCCTTGCCGATGAATTGCGAGAAGAAGGTCTTTTCCACCGACGAATAGGAGATCGGCTTGTCGCCGCCCTTGCCGCCCCATTCGATGAAGTCGCGGAGCTTGTTGTCCTCGTGGTGCGAAATGGCGTTGCGCTGCGCGTCGAGAATGTAACGCCGCATCTGCGCCTGCTCGCCGCGATAGTGCTCGACCAGATCGCGCTCGGAAAACTGCTCGTCGCCCGGCGCCTTGTTCTTGTCGGCGAGGAAGCGCTCGATGCGGTCGGTCAAAATGCTGGCGCCGAGGAAGCGCTGGGTCGATTTGTCGAACGCGACCTGCCGCAGATTGGTGCCGGCATTGGTGTTGGTCGTAATGAGGATGTCGGTGTCGGGATCGATGAAGACCCGCAGCGGCAGCGAGCGCTGGTCGAGCAGGATCTGGGCCGCGGCCTTGTGCTGGCCGTCGAACAGCCGCACCCGGGAGCCGCCCGCTTCCCTGGTGTCGAGCCAGGCCAGCGGAATATGCAGCTGCGGCCGCTTGCGGTGAAACTCCTCGACCAGGCCGCGGATCGAATTGCCGATCGGCCGCGGATTGATCTTCTCGTCGTGGTGCAGATATTCGATCGGCAGGCGGATGAAGGTGGTCTTCATGCCCGACAGGCCGTCGATCCAGATCGGCGCCGAAACGGCATCGAACTGGCCGACCTCCGAGAGCTTGAAGCGGATATCGCTCTCGGAAATGCTGGCCTTGAGCGGGTAGCGGCCGCCGCCGTAATTCGCCAGCACATGGCCGAGATTGGCGCCGCGCGGGTCGTTGGCTTTTTTCCGGATTTCCTCGAGCCGGTAGAGGGTGCGCGCCACATAAAGGTGCGACGCCTGTTTGCTCGCATTGGCGCGGGCAAAGACGATGGCCCAGTTGCTTTCGTCGTCCGGCCCCTTGTCGCGCGTCGGAATGACGTGGTCGATCTCGACGTCGTCGCGATCGAGGTCGATCGGCTTCCTGGTGATGAAGCAATGCCCGTTCTGGCGGGCCCACAGTTTTTCCCGGATCACCTTTCTTTCCTCCGGCGACAGCCGGTTCAATGCCAATGACATCGCGTTACTCCTTACAAACTACGCCTTAATTGTACGTTTTTTTCACGCACCTGCAAGTTGAGTATGGTTGTAGCTCCGGCCGCGTGCCTTTTGCCGACGGCCATTCACAGCCGAGGCCCGGGGGCCAGTCGCGGGATCGAGGGAAGAAAGGAACTGAGGGCTTGGGTTTGCCGAATGCCGGCGCACCTCTACTATGAGCGAAGGAGGCTCATATGAGTCGTAACAACATGCTTTTTCTGGCGCTCGGCGGCCTGGTCGTTGTCGTCGCCGTGCTCGGCTATCAGCTTTATCGGGATCGTCATCCGCCGGAGCCGCAAGGCGTCCATATCGATCTCGGCCCCAACGGGCTTACGATCCAGGGCAAATAAATTCCACGCTCGTTATCGCCAGCCGTCGTCTCGATCGCCGCCGAATAACCCCGGCGGTGGAGGCTGCGGCGGCAGCATCGGCCTCGCTTCGCGTTGCGGCAGTTCTGACTGATCCTCGCTTCCGCGCCGGATAACAACCCGCGCGGACCTCGTATGACGAGCGGCACGCGCTAACCAATTCAAATCCAGCGGCGCCGAATTCCCGGCGCGCTGCCCGGACACGGCATCGCCGTCCCGATCGTCGTCATAGTAATCGTAAACCGCCTGCGACCGCGCCGCCGTCTCATCGGTCCGATTTGGCGCCGACAGCGGCTTTCGCGCAACCACACGCCGCTTCTGCATCGCCGGCTTTAGCGGCTCGGGTTTCGACGCGGCGACGGTTTCCGATGCTGCAGGCGGAGCGGCGACCGGCGGAGGAGTTTCGGCTGTCGCCTCCGGTTGCGACGGTGCCGCGTGGGAGCGCGACAACGCATCCGGCCAAGGACTTTGTGCAGTCTGGCCCTGCGAGCCTTGCGCGGTAGGGCTTTGCGGAGTCGGGGTTTCCGGCGTCGCGGTTTGCGGAGCCGGGATAGCTTGGATCTGCTCTGTCACGTTTGGCGGCGGTGTGCCGATCGTTCGAATGGGGCTGGCGGCATGTTGGGGCGAATTGTCCGCGATTTGTCCCGCCGCCTCATGCGGCAACATCGGCGTGTCGGTGAGCGCGAGACTGACGGCATAAACGCTGAAGCCGCCGATCGCGCCGCCAAGGAGAGCGGCTATCGCCGCTATGGGAAGAGTTCCTGCAGTGCGCGTGAACATTGGACTCCTCGGCTAAGTTGGTCCTCGTCCCGCGCCCGAAAGGCAACGCCGCACCCGCATCCGCCGTTCCAGAGCGAGTTGCCTGATAGTCCTGGTTGAACAACCCAAGTTCCTTCGGCAATTCGCGGCGATTTCGCCGTTTCTGCTCGTTTTTTCGGTCTTGCGCGCTGAACCGAAACGGCAGACGCTGTGCGCATAAGAAAAGCAATAGCTGGGGGGTAACGACGATGCGGTGGCGCAAAAGGCTCGCCGGTGCCGGGCTTGTTACCGGGCTTGCACTACTGTCGCTCCTGAGCGCGGCGCACCGCGCCGGTTCGCAGGGCGGCATGGTCCGGATCATCGTGCCCTATACGCCCGGCAGCGGACCCGACATCACCGCCCGCCTGATGGCGCAGGAAATCGGCAACCAGCACGGCCCCGATATCGTGGTGGAGAACCGTCCAGGCGCCGGCACCGTCGTCGGCACCGAAGTGGTGCAGCGCGCCGAGCCCGACGGCAGCATGGTGCTGCTGGTGGCGAGTTCCTTCGTCATCAACCCGGCGCTCAAGCGCGGCAATTACGATGCGGCTAAAGATTTCGCACCGGTCTGCTACCTCGCATCGACGCCGATGGTGCTCGTGGTACAAGGCTCGTCGCCCTACAAGACACTCGCCGACCTCATCGCCGCGGCGCGCGCCCAGCCCGGCAAACTGTCGTTCGCCAGCGGCGGCCCGGGCTCGTCGCTCCACGTCGCGATCGAAGTTCTGCGCCGCGCCGCCAATATCGATATCAACTACGTGCCGTTCGGCGGCACCGCGCCGGCGATCACCACCCTGATGGGCGGTCATGTCGACGCGGTCTGGGCCGATTATCCGACCGTGGTGGCGCAACTGCAGGCCGGCACGCTGCGCGGGCTCGTCACTACCTCGCATGCCCGCGTCGATGCCCTGCCCGATGTGCCGACCTTCACCGAAACCGGCGTTACCAAATACGAAGCGGATATTTTCTACGGCATCGTCGCGCCGGCAAAGACTCCGGACGGCACGCTGGCGCAACTGGTCAGGATGTTCTCAAGCGCGGTGAAAGCGCCCGAAGTCAAGGGCAAGCTCGCCAAGGAAGGCCTGTTTCAAATCGGCATCTGCGGCGCGCCGTTCGGCGCTTATATGCAGAAGCTCGGCGACGACTATAAGCGCATTATCAGCAAATCGAATATCAGCGCGAACTGATTCTCGCCCGCCGAGTGGCCTCTTATCGGTGCTGCGGCGCAATCGATATCGTCCCGGCTGGTTCCGATCCGGTTCGTCCTTTCGGTGAAATATTTGGATATCAGAACTGCAGAAATGCGGGAACAGCATTTATTGTTGTGAGTTTTAGTAAAGACGTTTGCTCCGCGAGGAAATTTCAAAAGGGAAATTTCAATATGAACCGGCGCGATCAGGAATTATTGGACCGACAGCTGAGCAGCCTTCATCTGACGCCGCGCAACGACGGCGTAATGATTCTGGCGATACTCGCTGTATTTCTGGTGGGAATGACGGTGGGCGGATTCTTGTACGCGTTCACCGACCAGCCGATGCGGATCGCGGCCAATGATGTGGCGCCCGCCGTCGCCTCGCCTCCCTACACACCACAAATCGTCCGACGGTAAGCCGCTATTCTTCGGGTTCTGTCGTGAAGAACAAAGGATAGCCCTTACTCTTGCCGAGTTCGGTTGCTTCTTTGGCTTTGGTTTCGGCAACATCGCGAGTGTAGACGGCGATGACGCAGGCGCCGCGGCGATGGGCTGTCATCATCACTTGATGGGCCTGTTCGGCGCTCATGCGGAATACCGCCTTGAGCACCTGCACGACGAATTCGCGCGGCGTGAAATCGTCGTTGAGCAGAATGACCTTATAGAGCGGCGGCCGCTGGGTTTTGGTGCGCACCGAGGTGCGCGGCTTGACGATGGTTTTGCTCATAGCGATGCAGTCATATCGGGTCGCGCCGGACACCCCGCACGGCTACGATAATACCGCGCCGTTGGGCTTGTCCTGGAGCACACTATAGTCGATCCGAGGACCCGTTGCAGTACAGTCACGTTATTCTGGAACTCTATCGTCCTATAGCGCCGCTGGCCGGCCTTATGCGAAAATCAGCCGCACAAAAATCACCGCGAGGGTTCCATGCATATTCTCTGGATTGTCGTCATCGGTTTCGTCGCCGGCATCATCGCGCGCTTTCTGGCGCCCGGCTCCAACAATCCGGCCGGCTTTATTCTGACGACGTTACTGGGCATCGCCGGTGCCTTTATCGCGACCTTTGTCGGTCAGGCGATCGGCTGGTACCGGGAGGATCAAGGTGCCGGACTGATCGGTGCAGTCGTCGGCGCCTTGATCGTGCTTTTCATCTGGCACCGGCTGGTGTCGTCGCGGGTTATACCCGACCCCGGAACCCGGCGCTGGCTGTAGCCGGACGCGTCAGCACGCGGCGCGGCGCCCGGCGTTCGACCACAACGGTGCGGGCCGTGCCGGCGCGGCCGGCAACGGTCAGATGATTGGTGTCCTTGCGCTGCCCCATACGGAGCACGGCCGTCCTCGCCTCTTCAGCGGTCACCTCCATCAGCGACATCACAATTTCGATCTGGCCGTCGACTTCCTCGCTCATGCCCTGCGCCGCCAACACTGCGTCTTCGATAGTCGGCGGATCGCGCCGAACCCGGCGGCGGCCGTCTTTGGTTTCCCATACATCGCTCATGTCGCACCTTCCATACTTCACGTGACTTTCCAGCCACTTACAGCGTGCCTTTCGTCTAACTCAGGCACTTTAAGTCGGTATTATCGAACTTTTACCGCAGTGCAGCAAGTGGATTGTGCAGTGCACTCACGGCAAAGTTAAGCGCTCCAGATATGGGCGCAAAACGCGAGTCGCCGGCGGTATGGTACCCGCCGGCGAAGGGTCTTCCACAGATAATGGGTGATCGCGGGTTAACGCGGCCGCGAGATTAATGGCGCGGCGGCATTTCGCTGAACAGCACGCCGCCCTTGGCTTTCGCCGTCCGCGCCGTTTCGACCAGCGATACGGTGACCTGATCGGCGGTGGTGCCAGCGTTTTTGACCACGGCCTCGGTGATGTCCTTGACCAAACCGCGCTTCTGATCGAGCGAGCGGCCTTCCAAAATATAGACGACGACTTCAGGCATGAACTTTCCTCCATTGCGACCCGACCAACAGCCTGCACACTGCACTCACCGCGATCCGTTCAGGCTTGCCTCGAGTTCCGCCGCGTACTATCGGAAAATTACGGGGAAGGCACAACAGGAGCTAACCATGAAGCGTTTAGCATTTGCAGTTGGCGTTCTCGCGCTCGGTCTGGCCGCCTCCAGTGCGGCGCGCGCCGATTATGCCGTCGTGAGGTACCAAGCCGGCTACTGCCAGATCTGGTGGGACGCCAGCGCCGACCCGTGGGGTTCCGGCTGGACCAAGATCGCGATGGTTCCCGATTACGCCTCGGCCCGGGCCGCGCTCAACGTGGCGATCGCCAACAATCAGTGCGATTGAAACAGCGCCGCAGGCCGCTGCGGCCTGCCTGATGACTGCCAACCGTCCGCCGAAATTGGCGGACGGTTTTTTCTTGGCCCGAATGCAAAAGATAAGAAGCACGCCACGCTAGCCGATATTGCCTCGCGGATTTGCTCAGCAGCCGGCTAATGCGCCCGCGTCTTAGTGGTGTGGATTGAACAAGCTACCGAACACCGAGCCGAGCGTCTGATTGGACTTCGATTTCGCTGACGCGGGACCGGCACGCTTGACCTTTTTCTGCGGCAGAGGACCTTCCACCGCGATGGCCGGCGTCTCGGCAATGTCTGAAGCGGCGGCATCGCTTGCCGTTGGCGATGCGTCGGATAGCGCCGCCATGCCCGGCGCCGCTCGGCGCTCAGGCGCCGTTTCGGTTGCGCCGGAATTTTCGGCCGGCATCGCGGCCGCTTGCGGCGCGATCGGCGCAGGCGGTTCGGCAATCTGCGGTGCGGTCACAGCCGCCACGGTCGGCGCGGCAGCCACTGCCGGCGCTTTCGCCACATCCGGCGTGGCAACAATAGGCGTCGTTGCCGGAAGAGGACGTCACGACGGCCACCGGAACAGAGGGAGCCGGCAGCGCCGGAGCAGCGGCGGCCTGGGCACTGGTCACGATCGCATGCGCCGCGACGGCCGTAGCCTCGCCGCCAGCCGGACGGTCGACCAGAGACAACACAACAGCCGCGCCCGCTGTGGCCCCGACCGCAGTCGCGATTAGCACGACGCGCACGGTACGCATGAAACTCGGGGCGGGAGCGAGATAGCCCCATTCCGGACTGAAATTACCCGCCGATCGCATCACAACCTCCCAGGCACACAAACCAGCTGCCTGTAACGACTTGCCCAGAGCAACAATGAACCGGCAGGAGCAGACACCCTGCCAAGGCTTAGAACCGCACTGCGTCGGGCCGGTTCCAGCCCGCAAGCAACTATGGATTAGCTACGGCGGCCGAACCCGGCAAGCCGGCACAATGCAATATCGCCCGCTGTTGCCAAAAGGCACCAGATTTGGCGTAAGTTGCGGTAAACTTGGAGCATTCCGATACCGCGCCGGGCACTTATGCACAGTCCGCTGCGGCCTGCGACAAGCCCAATTCCTTCTGCGCCAAATCGGCTAGGAGGCCGAACTGAACTGCCGTTCGGGAAGCGGGAGATCCTTGCTCGAATCGCCGAACGGGGCGAACACGACGTCGCTGATCATGCCGACGACATGCCGCGTGGCATCGACCACGTGATCCTTGAGATCGAGCGTTTTGGCGAGCAAGGAATTCGGATCGCGCGCGAGCCTGTCGGGGCGCGCCACATCGGCGCTCGGATTGGCATTGGTTTCGGCCATGGCGATCACCAGCGGTGCATGCGGTGCCACGGCAACGACCGGCAACGGCTTGGTATGGGAAGCCGCCGGTTTTGGCGCCACACCGGCCATTACGACGCGGTGTATCGGGACGACAGGCGCGACAGCCGCCTCGTCATGCTTGCTATCCGCAGCCTGGCTGCCTGTGTCGGCGGCTTGCGCGGTCTGCCGGGTCTTCTCGGCCGCCATCTGCGTCTTGAGATAATCGACGATCATGGCGTGCTCGTCGCGCACCAGCGCCATCATCTCGGCAGACGCCGGCGTGACCTGCTCGAGCGCCGGGTGCTGCACGGCCGGATGACCGAAATGGAATTGGGTGAACAGGAAACCGCCGATCACGCTCGCCAGGGCGGTCGGCATGATGTCGAGCACAAACTTGCCGGCGAAACGGGCCAAGAAAGGCACCGCCGGCCGTGTTGCCTGCCGCAATTCGCCCGTCCGCACGATCCCGCCAACGATCTCGCTCGGCTGCATGGTCCGGTTCCTGTTTTTCAAACGCGCGATTGAATTTCAAACATTCGTTCTAGGCGGCCGCTGGCCGAGATCAAGGAATTTTTGTGGCATTCCCCGGGTATTCCCGGATCACGATGGACGGCCAAGACCGGCGAGAACCCACCCGGTGATGGTTTTCGCCAGCCATTCTATGGCCGCTTCGTCGAGCACCAGGCTGACCGGCGGTTCGGCGAATTGCTCCCGGTTGCGCAGGAATACGCTGCATTGGCCCAATAGCCAGATCGCCGCGACCATCCGGGTGCGCTGGTCGGCATCGGGCAGAAAACGGCCGACCAGGTCGGCGGCCAGCCCCATGAAGGGCGCCGCTTCCTCGCTCAACAGGCTACGGAACACCGGGGTCGGCCGCACCGTCTCCCAATTGAAAATCCGCATGTGCCGGCTGTATTCGTCGCGCCCCATCATCGGGCGGAGCTGCCGGCCGATGAATTCGGCCAGCGCCTCCTCCCGCGACATCGTCTTAACCTCGGCCGCGTGAGAGAGCTGGTTTTCGGTCAGTGCGTGAAACGCCACCCGCAGCACTTCGCGATACAGGCCGTCCTTGCCGTCGAAATGATAATTGATCGCAGCTTGGTTGACCCGCGCCTTGGCGACGATGGCGCGGATACTGGTGCCGTCATAGCCGCGATCGGCAAACAGCCGTTCGGCGGCTTTCAATATGCGCTCGCGGGTGACCTCGGAAGGCCGCGTCATTCAGCATCCGCCAATTTCAAACTCACGTTTGAATTTAAAATAGGCGTTTGACGTCGGCGAAGCAAGCCGTGTCTTGCCGCAAGACCACGTGGATCAGGGAACTTCGCGGCGATCCGCGAATATGCGATGCGACCCGCGAATATCAGGTAAAATTGCGGGTGGTATCATCGAACAGTTCTTCGACGCTGTAGCGTCGCGGCAGCAATTTCTGTTCGAAAGCCGCACCGATGATGGTCTCCAGCGCGGCCCGGTTGGGTTCCAGCCCGAATTTGATCTGCGCGGCATTCTTGTTGCCGCCCTTGGCGGCGATATCGCGAGCCTCTTTGAAGATGCGGAACACTTCGCGCACCACGTCCGGGCGCTTCTGCGACAGCTCGGTCCGGATCACCAGCAAATGATTGATCGGGGCGCCGTGCTGTTGCGCCCACATCTCGGCCGCCTTCTCGTGATCCGGGATCAAATGCTTCAAGCGCGCGTCCGGCAGCTTGTCGCCGACCACCGCCGCGTCGACTTCGCCGTCGAGCAGCATCTGCACCATGTTCTTGCCGGCCGGCGCGCGTTCGACAAAATCGGGGTCGGTATATTCGGCAAGATGCGGGTCCTCGAAGGTGACCCAGTGCACCTTGCCGAGATCGACGCCGTACTGCTCGCGCAGAATGCTGCGGATCCAGGTGACGGTGGTCACGGTGTAAGCCCGGATGCCGACGCGCTTGCCTTCAAGCCCCTTCGGCGACAGTTCGCCGTGTTCCGGATTATAGGCGATGGTGTGATGCTGGCCGCGCGCGACGACAACCGCCGGCATCAGCACATAAGGCTTGTTGTAGGCCTTGGCCTGCAGGTAGGTAACGATCGCGAGTTCGCCCAAGTCGAATTTATGATCGCGCACCAGCGGCTTGAAACCGGTATTGGCGACCTTGATGTCGGCGAATTCGAACTCGACCAGATCGGACGGCACAGCGCCTTGTTTGATCGGCAGCGTATTTGGGTAATCGCCCAAAAGAGTGAAGAGTTTCGTTTTCGCTGTCACGGCGAATCCTTTCCCTGATCTGATATCTCGAACTTGTTCAACTATCCCGGCCGCTGCTCAACCGCCGACCAGGTCTCTTGTCTCCGCGAACATTTCATCGACCGAAATCCGGCGTGGGATGAGCTCCTGCCGATAGGCGTAATCGGCGATCATTTCCAGGCTCGGCCGGTTGGCCTCGATGCCGAACGGTACCGGATCGGGGTCGGCAGACGCGGGCGCCAGCCGCTTGCATTCCGTCAAAAGCCGCCACACCTCGCGAACCGTGTCCGGATCGGCGCGAACGTCGGCGGCGCGCATGACGACCAGATGATTGATCGGCACGAGCTTATGCTTGGCGTACCAGCGCCGCGCCTCCGCTTGCGGATCGCCGAACAGCGACTTCACCCGCGGGTCGTCCGAAGTCTCGCCGAGCACAGCATCGAGTTCGCCGTCGAGCAGCATCGGCACGATTTTCCTGCCGGCCGGCGCCCGCTTCGTCGTGTCGCGATATTCGGCAACATGCGGGTCTTCGAAGGTGATCCACTCGATACTGTCGAGATCGACGCCATAATCGGCCGCCAGAATGCCGCGAATCCACGCCCCGGTCGTGGTGGTGAAAGAACGGATGCCGACGCGTTTGCCGTTCAAGTCGCGCGGTGTCAGCGCACCCTTTTCGGCATTGTAGATCGCGTAAGGATGCTGGAAGCGCCCGGTCATCGTCGCCGGCAACAACGCCAGCGGCTTGCCGTGGGTGCGCGCGAGCAAATATGTCACCACCGCCATTTCCGAGAGGTCGTATTTGTCCTCCCGGATCATCCCTTTAAAGCCGTCCCAGACCGGCACGATCTCGGTGAAATCGAAATCGAGACGGTCGGAGCGCACCACGCCCGATTTCAGCGGCGTGGTGTAGGGATAGGTGCCGAGCAGCGTTTTCAGCGTCTTCTTATGGCCTGCGCCGTCGGACATCGCGCCGATCAGCCCTTGAGGCTCGGATAGAGCCCGAGCGCGGTGTCACCGAAAATCCAGTCCTGATCCGATGCTTTGGCGAAGGAGAATGCCTTTCGCGCGGCGCTGAGGATTTCCGGCAGCGTTCCCTCCGAGTTGGGGAAATTGGATCCCCAGGCGATCCGCGAAGCGCCGAAGGCATCGATGAATTTGGCGAAGAAACTTTCCGGCGCGCCCTTCCCCCAGCTTTTCGGCGTTACGTTGATCGGGGTGATTTTCAGATAGACTTGTTTGTACTTCGCAAGCGAAAGAAACTCCGCGGCGCCGGCGTAAGGCGGCCCATCGGCGAACGGCGTCCGCGACAGGTGGTCGAGGATCATGGTCACCTTGGGAAATTTGTCCATGACCTGCCGCAACAGCGGAATACCCTCCTGCTTCATCTGTACGCAGACCGGTATATTCTTTGCCGCAGCGTGCTCCCAGAACGGATAGGTTTTCGGATCGGCAAACCAGGTGGCTTGATCCGGCAAAGTGCTGCCGGTGGTGAACAGCCGCATGCCGGTGCAGCCGCGGCCAAGCCAATAATCGAATTTTTGCACCGCGTCCGGCGCCAGGACGTCGATCGAATAGACGCCGGTGAACCGCTGCGGCACTGCCGCGACGGCGTCTGCAACGTAGCTGTTGTCATAGCCGTAAGCGGTCGACGAATGCACGATCGCCGCTTTGTCGACGCCGGCATCATCCATCGCCTTAAGCAACGTGTCGTAGGTCGTCGGCCGCTCGCTCGACCAGGTGGATTGGGTGCCGCCGAGCGGCGCGAGCGGATAGCGCTTGGTGTCGGGCGAAACGATGTGCGGGTGGATATCAATCACGGGCATGGCTGTTCACTCGATTGCGAGGGGGAGTTTACGGGTCGATGTCGACAAAGACTTCGTCGAGTTTCGGCCGCGATGGGATCAGTTCTTGCTGCAGAGCGTAAGTGACCAGCGCCTCGATGCTCGGCCGGTTTGCGGCAATACCATAAGGCAGCGGATCGCTCATCAAGGAGAAGAAGCCGCGATAGCGCTTATCCTCCACGCTTTCATCCCGGCCGAGCTTCAGCGCTTCGATGATATGGCGTCTTCGCCGCGACAAAGGCATTCATCAGCGATCGCGCCAGCCACGGGTAGCGCTTGACGTGCTCGTCCTTCACGACGATCAGCCCGTGGATCGGCAGGATGCCGGTACGGCGAAACCAATCGGCCTCGACCTGTTCGACATTGGCGATGAGCTCGGGATAGGTGCCGGCGGCGGCGCCGGTCGGCGCGTTCATATCCCAGTTGCCGATCGGCGGCCCGGCGCGGCCGACGCCGGCCGGCCCGGTGAAGCCGGCCTGGATCTCGCCGGATGCCATCATGCTTTGCAGAGATTTGCCTTCCGGCGCATGGATCACATTCGGCGGCAGCTTCAGTGCCGCGACATGCTCCTCATCGTCGACTACCCAGGTCACTTTGGATGAATCGAGGCCGAACTCGTTGACGAAAATGCCGCGCGTCCACACCCCGGTCGTGACCGAGTAGGCCCGCACCCCGACTTTCTTGCCCTCGAGGTCCTTGGGCGTCTTGATATTGGCGTCCGGCCGCACGACGAAGCCGCCGTGATGGAAACGCCGCATCACGAAAATCGGCAGCGCGATGTAGGGGGCGCCGCGGGCGCGGGCGATCATGTAGGTGGTCGGCGCCATCTCGCAGATGTCGAATTCGACATCGCGAACCATGCGGCGGAACGCCTGGATGATCGGCACCACCTCGACGAAGTCGGCATTCACGCCCTCGATCGGAATGACTGCCGTTCTTGATCGCCGCGGTGTGGCCGTAACTGCCGATGGCGATTTTGAGCTTCGGCCGCTCCGCGCCGGCCGGAATTTTGTTGTTGCTCGCTTGCACGTTCACGTCACGTCCTCTTTGCTTGATTTATTGTTTTGGAATGCCGGCCTTTTCGATGACCTGGCGCCATTTCTCCGCGTCGGTCTTCATGCGCAGGGAGAGTTCGTCGGGCGTGCTCGCCCAACGGCTGCATGCCGAGGGTAGCCATAGTCGCGCGGACTCGGGGAGTTCCAGCGCGTCGTGGATCTTCAGCGTTCAATTTCATGACGATGTCGTTAGGAATGCCGGCCGGGGCCGACAGCGAATTCCAGCTGTTGACGACGTAATCGGGATAGCCGCTCGATTTGACGGTCGGCACGCCGGAAGCGCGGCGTCGGCTCGTCGCCGGACATCGCGATGACCTTGATCTGCTTCGCCGTCACCATCGGATTGAATGCTGCGTAATAGTCGAAGCCGACATCGACGTCGCCCCGGATGATCGCCGAAACGAGTTCGGGGGTGGTGCGGAAGGTAACGATGGTGGCGTTTATCCCGGTCACCATGCGGAACAGCTCGGCGGAAAGATCCTGCGTGCTGCCCGATCGCGATTGCGCCGAAATTCAGCTTGCCCGGATTGTCCTTGGCAAAGGCGACGAGCTTCGCAACGGTATCGAGCTTCGCATCCGCCTTGGTCGCCAACAGCATGTCGAACTTGCGCCAACATCGAGATCGAGGCAAAGTCGCGTTCGACATTGTAGGGCAACGCCTGGAACAGGCTTTCGCTGATGGCGGCGCCGTTGCCGGTGAGGAACAGCGTATAGCCGTCGGCGGGAAACGATCAGCGCGGACTTCGCGCCGACGATCCCGCCCGCGCCGGGCCGGTTGTCGATAAAGAAGTTTTGCCCCATCCGCTCACTGAGTTTCTGGGCGATGAGCCGCGTTGTGACATCGGCCACGCCGCCGGGCCCATAAGGCAGAATGATGCGAACGGGACGGTCCGGGTAACCGCTCTCGGCGCGTCCGGCGACGACGGAAAGGCGCTGTCATCACCGCGATGGCTGTCGCCAAGCGCCAATGCGCCGCCAAGCGCCATATCCGACCCGCATGGGTTTCCTCCGGCAATTTTATTAGTCCCGGCATATATAGCCAATTTGGCCGATGCCGGCTTGTGAGCCGGATGTTCACCAGCCCGCTCTTCAAGTCCATTCCGAATAGCCTCTCGGTTTGATATATAAATCGTCATCGTTTTGGCGCCTCGACCCGGGAGGCCCGAATTAATCGGCTTACTGCAGCGATAAGCGGCGATATCGGAAACATGTCGAATGATTGATTTCAGACTGCTGCGCCACTTTTCCTATTTCCTCGCCGTGGCCGACGAGCGCCACTTCGGCAGGGCCGCCAAGCGGCTCGGCATGTCCCAGCCGCCGCTCAGCCAACAGATCCAGGTCTTGGAGAAATCGCTCGGGGTCCGGCTGTTCGAACGCTCCCGGCAGGGCGTGACCTCGAGCCGCGAGGGCGCGGCGATCCTGGCGCCGGTGCGGCGTTTCATGGAGCATGCGCAGCGGCTGCAGCAGGCGGTGATGGACGCGCGCAGCGGCCGCAGCGACGTCGTGACCATCGGCGCCATCAATTCGGCGATGTTCGACATCATGCCGCGGCTGACGCGCACCGCAAAGAAGCTTTATCCGCAACTCTCGCTCGCGGTGATGGAGATGCAGAGCAGCGACGCGCTCGCTGCCGTGCAGAGCGGCGAGATCGACATTGCGCTCGCCCGCTTCGACGATCAGATGGCATCGCTCGAAGTGCGCCCGATCATGAAGGACCATCTCGTTCTGGTGCTGCCGATCGATCATCCGCTCACCAAACGCGACCGCGTCGGCCTTGCGGAACTGGCCGGCGAAAGCTTCGTGCTGTTTCCGCGCCGCTCGAGCCCGAGCTATTTCGATCAGATCACCAGCGCCTGCCGTGACGCAGGCTTCTCGCCTCACGTGTTGCATGAGGTGCCCTCGGTGGTCTCGCAGATCGCGCTTGCCGGCTGCGGCCTCGCCGTCGGCATGGTGCCGAGCCGTGCCATGCGTTTCGGCGGCGGCGACGTGGTGTTCCGCCCGCTGCTCGAAACCATCCATGTCGTCAGTATAGCGGCGGCATGGAGCCCCGTGCATCAGAAGGACTTGGTCCCCCTTATCGTCGACATCGCTCAGGATATCGGAATGGATGTCGGCGGCCTGCGTGCCACGCTGCCCGACCCCGGCGTTTCGCCGGCGAAACGAATGCGCAAAGCCTGATGCAGAAATCCAATGGGCGCGCTATGGTCGGATCTCAGAAAAAATTTTGATACTTATGGGGAGATGAATAAAATGGCGCGCGTCGATATCGTCAAACGCGAAACTCTCAACCCGCGTCAATTGCAACTCTACGACGCCATCATGAAGACGCGGCCGCGCGGCAATCTCAGCGGGCCGTTCTCGGTGTGGATTCATACGCCGGAGATTGCCGAGCCCGCCGATGCGCTCGCTAATTGCTTTCGCTTCAATCACAAGCTCGACCAGCGGCTCATCGAACTGATCATCTTGCTGATGTGCCGCGACGCCACGGTGAAATATGCCTGGGCGGTACACGAACCGCTCGCCCGCAAAGCCGGCCTCGCCCCTGAAATCATTGCGGCGATCCGGGCGCGCAAGCGTCCGGACTTCAAGCGGGACGACGAACGGCAAATCTACGACCTGATTACCGAACTCACCACGACCAAGAGCTTGGCCGCGGCGTCGTTCGACCGCGCCACCGCCGCATTCGGCCGCGACGGCGTCATCGAAGCCGTGAGTTGCGCCGGCTTCTACGGCATGGTGGGCCTCGTCATCAACGCCTTCGATATCCCGCCGCAGACCGACGACGTGCTGACGTAAGAATGCCGTCAACTCCCGCTGCGATCGCCGAGCAGCGGAAAGAATACCTCCTGCCAGGACTTCGGCGCGGCTTTCAATTCACCGGTCTTGGCCATGAAGCCTGCAAGCTTCATCAGCCCGGTCGGCGCGACCGAAAACAACACCGTGCCGTCGGTCAAAAGCGCCGTCACGTCGTCCTTCGGCGTCTTCGAGGCTTCGGATTTAAGATAGATATCGGCCGCGGCGGCCGGATCCTTGGCAATGAATTTCATGGCGTCTTCCGTCGCCGCGATGACGACCCGCGCCACTGCCGGGTTGGCATCGACGAATTTCTTGCCGGCGCCGAGCGCGACGCCGGTCATTTCCTCGCCCAATATCTGCTTCGAGGTGATCACCACGTGGACCTTGTCGCTGCGCTTGAGGATGGCCGTGAACGGCGCCGTCGCCACATAGCCGGCAATGATCTGTCCGGAGAGAAGCGCCGCGGTCGCGTCAGGGTGCGGCATGCTGACCAGAAGCTTGTCGATATGGCGGTAGTCGCCAAACGTCTGTTCCGCCGCCATGCGCATGACCACCGCCTGCGGCGAGGTCGTTGCCGGCACCGCGATCTGGTCGTTGTCGCCGAAATCGGCGAGCGATTTGATCTGTGGCTTATTGGTTTCGAGAATAAAGGCATTGGCGCCCAAGGCCGCGAGACCGGCCACCTCCTGATGGCCCCTGGTCTTCTCCCAGGCGATCAGCAGGCCAGGCGTGCCGAACGCGCCGACGTCGATATTGCCGGACAGGACCGCGTCGGTGATCGCCGGCGAGCCGGAAAAGCGTTGCACCGTGACCTTGAGATCGGGGAGGCCTGCCTTCTTCGCCTCGTCGGCAAAAAATCCCTGCGTTTCGGCGACGACCACCGGCAGATAAATCAAGCCGAACTGGATGCCGATGCGAACTTCGTTGACCTCGGCCCGCGCCGGCGCGGCGGCGAAGACGGCGCAACCGGCAATGACGACGCCGACAAAGCGGCGCCCGCAATTCTTTCCAAGCATACCGTCCCCCTCGGTGGCGCGTTAGCCGGTTTATAAAGCCGCGCTTTTTTCAATATCGTTCGGCCGCGAGCCGTCAGTTCGACAGCGCGGTCGGTGCCGTTATTTCAGCCGGACCAAACCGTCGATGATCGCATCTTCCCAGACCGAAAGCCGCGGACAGGTGCTGCGCCATGCCTCCATCGTTTGAAGATAAGTGCGCGGCCGGTCCGCCACCCAGGACAGAAACTGGATCATGATCAAGCTGGACGCGGATGACGACTCGGACATGGCGGCCTCCGTCAGCGCTACTATAGGACGAAACTCGGTCGGATGCAGCAGGCGCCGCGCCACGGTCTGGAACTAAAGCCGCGGAGCGGACTGTTATTTGCCACAATTCGTCGTAGTGCCGTTATAAAGTGATTGTGCCTGCCCGCAAAAAGTGAGATCAATTCTCAAATTTCAACGCGAGAATTTTCATGGCTATTCTCATCAGCATTCTGATCACTTTTCTGGTCGTTATTCTTGTTCTCTATCTCGTCAACATGCTGCCGATCGACGGCCGCGCCAAGCAGATCGTGCGCATCATCGTGATCATTATCGGCATCCTGTCGCTGTTGCGCTATCTCGCGGTCTTCTGAAGATCGGCATCGCCGCTTTGCGCCGCATCGAAGGATACGTCATCGTCTCCGCCGACGGCATGATCGCCGACGCGAAAGGCGAGATGCCGGAGACGATCCGCAACGACGCCGATCAGCATTTCTTCCAGGAAAGCCTCGACCGCGCCGCCATCGTGGTGCATGGACGCCATTCCGCACGAAGGCGGTCCGCGCGCCGGCGCGCCGCAAACGGCTCGATCGTCACCCGACAGACCGCGGCGCTGGCGCGCCGATCCGTCACAGCCCAACGCGCTGTTATGGAATCCGCTCGGCGCGACGCTCGACGAGGCGCTCGAAACAAAGCGGCGTGACCGGCGGCATCGTCGCCATCATCGGCGGGCCGGAGGTCTTCAGTCAGTTTCTGCCGCTCTATGACGCCTTCCACCTCTCCCGCGCCGCAAACGCGACCATTCCCGGCGGGCTCCCGGTCTTCACCGAGGTCGGCCCGCACGTCACGCCCGACGACGTGCTGACCCGTCACGGCCTACGGCCGGGCCCACGCCGCGACCTTGATGCTGCGGCGGGCGTCTCGGTGGTGACATGGGAGCGTTAGAGCCCGGGAGCGCCAGAGCCCGGAGCGTTAGGGCTGGACGTTAAGACCCGCAGCCTCCGACGATCATTTCGGGATTTGTATCAGCTCTTTGACCTGATCCGGCGTCAGCGGCGCCGCCAGGAATTTTTGCGTTACCGCATTCGCCATGACGGCGTCGAGATCCTTGACCTCGTCGGTCTGCAGCGCCTCCTTGGGAATGAGCTTGACCACACGCTGCACGATATTATCCGGCAGGCCGGAATACTCGCCGTAGATTTTCAGCGCGTCGGGACTGGAATACATCCAGTCGACCGTTTCCCGGTAAGCCTGCATGAAGCGCACCAACGCGTCGTGCTTGTTCTGCAATGTCTGCGCGCCGGTCAGGTTGACGCGGACGACCGGGTGCGCAACGCATCGACATCGTTGCCGGTGGCGATGATGCGGGTCTTGCCGGCCTCGACCAGATCGAGCCCGAACGGCGCGGCGCCGAATCCGACATCGACCTGACCGGTCATGGTTTGCGTGATGGTCGCCGCGATATTGCCGGTCGGCTGCGGCTTGGCGGTCAGGTGGTATTGCGCGATCAAGCGCCAGCACCGAGGCATGCGACGACGAGCCGACCGCCGAGAACGAAATGGTCTTGCCGTTGAGGTCCTGGATGGTGTGGATCGGCGAAGTCCGCAGGCACGTACCAGTACAGATCCGGCGCCCCGGTCATCTCGCTCGATATGATGCGGATCGGCGCGCCCTTGCCGAAGGTGCCGATGGCAGCCGAGACGCCGGAAGCGGCGGCGACGTCGATGCTGCCGCCGATCAGCGCCTGGATCGATTCCGGGCCGGCGGCGGTATAGAGGATATCGAGATTAAGCCCGTGCTTCTTGAAAATACCGCCGCGCTGGCCAAGTTCGGCAAGACCGGCATCCCAGGCGCCCTTTTGCGGGATCGCGACCTTCAGCGTGTCTTCCGCCGCTGCCGACCGGCTCATGCCGGCGAGCGTCAACACACCAAGCATCATAACGACCAAACGACGCATATTTCCCTCCCGAAGCCGGCGGCGCGAAGGCGACCTTCGAGGTGACCTGCGACTTGCCGCCTATTATTATCTCGGCATGACATTACCTTCCGGCCGTGCGGATACAAGCCGCGTCGTCGCGCTCGACTACGAAATCGTGCAGGAGCAGGCGTCTGCGCTTGGCAGAGCCGGACGCGCGCTGGAGGCGGCGCTGGCGGCTTTAGCGAACGACGAGGCGACCCCGGCGGCGGATCGCGGCCGGGACGAACTGGTTCAGGCGGCAAGCGACGCGCTGTGGCGCTTCTTGGTGCAGCGCGAATGCTGCGGATTACGCGACGCCCGGCAGGTGATCCGCGACTACCGCGTGCCTCCGGAAGTACAAAATCGCGTCGGCGTGTTCGGCGGCCGACGCGGGACCGCCCCGTTGTCATCTCGTTAACTGTTGGGGCTGCGCTCAGCCTGCCGATGGCAAGGCTTTTTTCACCCTTGTCACGGCATTGTTGGCGCTTGTTCAATGGCGTAGTGCGTTCGGGGTCGTAATGAGTGCCCTTCCAATTCTTGACGAGCTCGAGGGCGCCCTCGTCTCCAGCGATATCGGCCGCCGCATCGATATCCTCGCCCGCGTTACGGACCTGTTTCTCAACGGCGCCGACCGCTATTCCGAGGAACAGATCGACGTCTTCGGCGATGTCATGGCGCGTCTGGTCAACACCATCGAGACCAAAGCGCGCGCCAAGCTGGCAGACCGCCTGGCACCGGTCCGAAACGCCCCGTCGAACGTCATTCACATGCTGGCCTTCGATGACGATATCGAAGTGGCCCGCCGGGTACTGACGCAATCCGAGCGCCTCAACGATCGCGACCTCCTGTTCACCGCCGGCACCAAGAGCCAGCAGCATCTCTTCGCGATTTCGCAACGCAATTCCTTGAGCGAGGCCGTGACCGACGTGCTGGTCGAGCGCGGCGACCGCGACGTGGTTCATTCCGTGGTGCGCAATATCGGCGCACGCTTCTCCGACGCCGGCTTTCGTATGCTGGTCAGGCGTTCGAGCGGCGACGACATCTTGGCGACCGAAGTAGGCTTGCGCCCCGACATTCCACGGTCGCATTTCCTCGTCCTCCTCGAGAAAGCATCGAGCGAAGTGCGGGCGCGGCTTTCCGCCGAAAACCCGCAGGCCGGATCAGCGATCGAGGGCGTCGTCAACGAAGTCGTCGGCGGCATTCGCACCGAACTGCTCAATTCATCGCCCGACTTCGCCGCCGCGCAGGCCGCTGTCGAGAAGCAAAACCGCATTCGCAAGATCGGCGAGGCCGAAATCTATCAATACGCCCGCGACCGCAAGTTTGAGGAATCCGCGATCGCACTTTCGATCATGTGCGACGTGCCGATCGATGTGGTCGAGCGGGCGCTGCTCGATCCCGGCGCTGAGATCGTCCTTATTCTCGCCAAAGTGGCGCGGCTGTCGGCGACGACGACCAAGGCCATCCTGCTGTTGCGGTCGGCCGATCGGGGAATGTCGGCAAAAGATCTCGATCAGGCGTTGTCCAGCTTCAATCGGCTGCAGACCGATACCGCAAAGCGCGTGCTGAGCTTCTTCCGGACCCGCGTGAAAAAGCCGGCGGAACCGATGGTCACGCCGGCTGTTGCCGCCCACGGTTGAGGCCGATTTGATAGCCCATCACCAACGCGTCGGGCTAAGAGGAATAACCGGGCGCCAGTTGCAGCCGGCTGCCGTTCGGATAACGGTAGTAACAGCCACTGTCCCCGCACGGAACTAACGGTGCAATTGAGTTCTAAAATCGAGCTGTTGCCGGCCCGCGCAATAAGCGGAACGTGACGAAGCTTTAAAGTCTTTCAAGCAGAATCCACTTGACTCCCCACCGTTAATATTTATGTGGGGATTCAGCCGCTTGTTGATCGGTTCGTGCATGGACTGATCGGGCGGCTTTCGCTTTCCGCGGCGCCGGTTCGCCGGCATCTCGGGTTCTTATCTCTGGTTGGGGAGGACGGCATGAGCCAGAACGCCCTCTTGCGATCGGCGAAGGGCTTGGGGATCCCAGGTACCGCCCGAAAGGAAGACAGGAAGACCAAGCTGAAAGTGGCGGTACCCGCGGCCGAGGACGATCGTCCCGACCATTTCGCCATGCGCAACGGCGTCCGCTGCGCCGGCGTGCACCTGATCATCGATTTGCACGGCGCCGAGCGCCTGGACGACATCGAGCACATCGAGGCGACACTGCGGCGCTGCGTGGAAGCGGCCCGCGCCACGCTGTTGCACATCCATCTGCATCACTTCCAGCCGAGTGGCGGCGTCTCCGGCGTGGCGGTGCTGGCCGAGAGCCACATCTCAATTCACACTTGGCCGGAAGTCGGCTATGCCGCGCTGGATGTTTTCATGTGCGGCTCGGCCGAGCCCGACCAATGCATACCGGTGCTGCGGGAGGCTTTCGCCGCCAAGCGCGTCGACGTGAATGAACTATTGCGCGGCCAAAAGGCCTGAACCCCGCGAATTGACAAGGTTTGAGCGGCCGGGCCAAGTCCCGGCCGTTTTATTTGGCGCCGGTTCGGTCGAGCGCGGATGTTGATTGGCGGGCGATGATGGCACAGAAGCCGCCGCGGCAGCGCTGGATCGCCGAGACGCTATTCGACGAGCTCGGCTTCCGTATGAGCTACCGGGTCGACAAGGTACTCTACGAATTGCAGACCGAGCATCAGCATCTGGTGCTGTTCGAACAGCCGTATTTCGGCAAGATGCTGATGCTCGACGGCGCCACGCAGATCTCCAAGCGGGACGAGTTCATCTATCAGGAAATGATGTCGCATGTGCCGCTGTTCGCGCATGGCGACGCCCGCGAGGTCTTGATCGTCGGCGGCGGCGATTGCGGCATTGCCGAGGAAGTGCTCAAGCACAGGACGGTCGAACGGCTTGCGCAGGTCGAGATCGACCCCAAAGTGATCGAATTCGCCAAGGAGCATTTCCCCGAATTCACCGCGCCGGTGTTCGCCGACAAGCGGTTTGAATCGATAATCGGCGACGGTGCGAAATATGTCGCCAAGACCGACCGCCGCTTCGACGTCATCATCGTCAACTCGACCGATCCGCAGGGTCCCGGCAAAGTCCTGTTCGGCAGTAAGTTTTATGCAGGCTGCAAGCGCTGCCTGAAAAAAGGCGGCGTTCTGGTGACACAGAACGGCGTGCCGTTTTTTCAGCAGGACGAACTGACGTCGTCGATGACCAAGCTTCGGCAGTTGTTTGCCGATGCCAGCTGTTATGTAGCCGCGATCCCGGTCTATATCGGCGGCCACATGGCCATGGGCATAGCCACCGACGACAAGAGCTTACGCAAGCTTCCGCCAAAGACGATTGCGGCGCGCTACCGCAAGGCCGGAAGTTTCGGTACAAAATATTGGACGCCTGAAGTCCAGGCCGCCGCTTTCGCTTTGCCGCGTTTCATCGCTGACGCAGTGGCGAAAGCCGGCAAGCCCAGACAAGCGAAGCGCAGCTAGCGCGCCAACAGTCACATCGATGTAACCGTCTTTGAATTTGTGGGCTCGCAGCACGCTTCGCGCGGTGACAAAAATCAACTAAGCTCCGCATCTGAGTGAAGGCGCGGTGGAAGCGGTGAAAGGACACGAATTTCACGCATCTGACCAAGGCCGGTGAACCCCACTATCTTGGTATGGTTTTCGAGACGCGGCGGTTATCCCGCGTCCCGGCAGGACGAGGACAGCCCGATGAGTTTCTTTCCCGGTAAGGATCCCGCTCCCGGCGACGCCCGGGCGAGCGATGCCATCGATCAAGTGATCGTGCCGCGTTCGGTCGATCTTGGCGGCTTTCAGGTGCATCGCGCATTGCCGTCGGCGCGCTCGCGTATGGTCGGGCCGTTTATTTTCTTCGACCATTTCGGACCGGCGGTATTCCAGGCCGGTAACGGGATCGATGTCAGGCCGCATCCGCATATCGGTCTCGCCACAGTCACCTATTTGTTCGACGGCGAGATCGTCCATCGCGACAGCCTCGGCACGGCATTGCCGATCCGGCCCGGCGCGGTCAACTGGATGACCGCAGGCCGCGGTATCGTGCATTCCGAGCGGACCGCCGCCGATCATCGCGACGGCGGCGAACCGCTGCACGGCTTGCAATTATGGGTCGCATTGCCGCACCAGGAAGAGGAAAGCGCGCCGGCCTTTGCTCATACCGCTTCAGCGGACATTCCGGAATTGCGCGAAAACGGGCTGGCACTGCGCGTCATTGCCGGCACGATGCACGGCCTACGCTCGCCCGTAGTGACCTCCTGGGACACTATTTTTGCCGAGGCCCATCTTGCCGCCGGCACTACCCTTCCGGTCAGTGGCGATCACGAGGAGCGCGCGGTCTATGTGTTGGCCGGCAAAATCGAGATCGGCGGCACTGAATATGGCCCGGAGCAGCTTCTGGTGCTCAAACCGGGCGACCGCATCGCGGTGAAAGCCGCGAGCGATGCTCATGTCATCCACGTCGGGGGTGCAGCGATGGACGGCCCCCGCCATATCTGGTGGAATTTCGTTTCGTCGCGCAAAGAGCGGATCGAGGCGGCCAAGGCCGACTGGAAGGCCGGCAAATTCGATCTGGTACCCGGCGATACCAGCGAATTCATCCCGTTGCCGGAAGATAGAGCATGATCCCGAACATGCCTGCCCCGGACTTGATTTGGGGTGGATACCGGTTTTCGGAAACAATCATGCTCCGACAAAAGGCCTAGACCCCGATCGCCGCTTTGATGCGCTCGCGCGATAGCGGGAGATCGCGAAAGCGCTTGCCGGTCGCGTCGGCGACCGCATTCGCCACCGCCGCAGCCGCCGGCCCCTGCCCGGCCTCGCCCGAGCCCAGGAACGGCATTCCCGGACGATTGATAATGTGCACTTCCATGGCATCGGGCACGGCGGAAAACCGCAGCACCGGATAGCTCGCCCAATCGAGACTGGTGATGCGCCGGTCGTCGAAAGTCACGCTCTCATACAGCGTCCAGCTCGCCGATTGCAGGATGGCGCCTTCGATCTGGTTGGCGATGCCGTCGGGATTGACCACCTGACCGCTGTCGACGGCCGCAACCGCGCGCACCAGCCGGGCCCGGCCGGTATCGTGATCGACATCGACCTCGCAAGCGATCGCGCAATAAGCCGCGAGGTTCTTGTAGCGCGCAAAGGCAAAGCCATAACCGCGGCCACGGACGGCGGTGCGCGGCCGGGTCGCCCAGCCGAAGCGCTCGGATGCCGTCGTGATCACCTCGCGGGCGCGCGCATCGTCGAGATGTTGCAGCCGAAACAGGACGGGATCGGCGCCGATGCCGGCGGCAAGCTCGTCCATGAAGCTCTCGATGGCGAAAATATTCATGTAAGCGCCAAGGGCCCGCAGTGCGGACACTCGCACCGGCATCTGCGGCAGGAAATGATTGACCACCTTCGCGGTCGGAATTTTATACAGCGGGATCGAGTTGCGATCGCCGCCGCCTTCCGGCATCGGGATCGGTTTCGGCGCCGGCTCGGGAAACGGATCGGAGAGATAGCGCGCCGCGAGCAGCGAACCGGCCGACCCAGGCCGCATCGAATGGGTGTTGCTCCAGACGCCGTAGTCCCAGGCGGCGATCTTGCCGCTATCGTCCAAGGTGGCGTTGACCTTTACCACCATCGCCGGGCCGTAAGGCTCGAAACCGTGTTCCTGTTCGCGCATCCATTGCACGCGCACCGGCCGGCCGGGCATCGCCCGCGCCAGTAGCGCGGCGTCGCCGGCGGCGTCGTCCGCACCGTTGTGGCCATAACAGCCGGACCCTTCGGTATGGATGCAGCGCACCTTTTCCTTCGGCATGTGCAGCATTTCGGCAATCGCATCGCGATCGGGGAAGACACCCTGCGTATGCGTCCAGACCGTGAGCGCATCGTTCTCGTAACTGACCTACCGCGCAGGATGGGCCGATCGAACCGTGCGACAGATAAGGCCGGCTATAAGTCGCCGACAGCGTTTTAGCGCCTGCAGCACCGGGGCCGCTTCGATCGAGCACGGTAATGTCCTGCGGCGGCAGTCCGGTGAGAAACCCCGGGAGCGCTGCCATATCCGGCAATTTGGCTGTCTCCTGCCAGCGCGACACCGCCGCGAGCGCGCGCATCGCCTCGATCGCCTCAAACTCTCCGCCGGCAATCACGGCCAGAAAACTGCCGTCACGGACGACTTTCAAAACGCCGGGCATTTTCTGCACGGCGGATGTATCGACGTCGATGAGCCGGGCATCATAGCTCGGCGGTCGGACCACGCGGCCGTGCACCATGCCGTCCGGCCGCATGTCCTGCACATAGGCCGCGCCTCCGGTCAGCTTGGCCGGAATGTCGACGCGCGGAATACGCCGGTTCATGATTTTGTACTGGCTCGGATCTTTTAGTACCGATTGCGGCGACGCCTGCACGTGCAGCATCTGATCCTTGACCAGATCGCCATAGGCGTAGCGGTTGCCATTGGGCGCGATGACGGTGGCGTTTTCGGTTTTCATCTGATCGTTTGGCAGCCCGCTGCGCGCGGCCGCCTCGGCGATCAGGATCTGCCGCACCTGCGCGGCCGCATTCATGATGGCGGTGCCGGAGTCCTGCATGGAGTGGCTGCCGGCGGTATAGCCCTCGTTTGCCGTGCGCCCGGTGTCGGCGGTGACGAGGCTGAGCTTGCCGAAATCGGCATCCAGTTGCTCGGCGGCGACTTGCAGCAGCGCCGTCTTAATGCCCTGTCCGAGTTCGGCTTTGCCGGTAAAGACGGTGATCGAACCGTCAGCATCGACGCGGATCCAGGAATCGAGGAACGGCGTTTGTTTCAGGCTGCCGGGCAAGGCCGGCGGCGCAGACGGCCCAGGCGGTGGCGCCTGCGGTGACGGAGGGTCCTGCGCCAGGAGTTCGCCGCTCGACGAAAAGCTTAAAATCAGCGCGCCGGATCCGGCCAGCACCGTGCGCCGCGAGACGATAGTCGGGGCGTCACTCATCCGGCTTCTCCGGCCTGTGCTGTCTGCATGAGTTTCTGTGCACGATGGACGGCCCGCAGAATCCGCATATGGGTCCCGCAGCGGCACAGATTGGGTTCGAGCCAGGCGCGGATTTCGGCATCGCTCGCGGTCTGATTTTTCTGCAGCAGCGCCTGCGCGCGCATCATCATGCCGGGAATGCAATAGCCGCACTGGGCAGCCTGCGCTTCGATGAAGGCGCGCTGAATCGGCGCCGGCTCTTGCGGCGTGCCAAGTCCCTCCAGCGTCGTGATCGCCTTGTCCGCCAACAGCGCGATCGGCGTGACGCAGGAAAATATCGGCTCGCCATCCACCAGCACGGTGCAGGCGCCGCACTGGCCGAGCCCGCAACCGAATTTTGCCGCGTTGAGCTTCAATTCGCCGCGCAGCACATAGAGCAACGGCGTGCGCGGATCGGCGTCGACGTCGTGGATTTGTTTATTGACGTTCAGCTTCATGGGTTGACCGCTGGCTGGCGCCCGAGGACGCCGGTTGATCGGGCGACGGGGCGATCCGTACTCGCGCAGCCTCGCGCGCTTTATGCAACGCATCATCGACATCGGTCCACGGGCCTTTGTCGGTGTAATGCGCGCGAAGATATTGTACCAAGGCCGCGACCTGACCGTCATTCATCGCATTGGCGAAGCCCGGCATGATCGGCGCGCGGGAGGCCTCCGTCGCCGGCAGCCCGTTGAGCACGACATTGATGAGATTGGCCGCACTGGGCGCCGCGACACCGCTCGTAAGTGCGAGATCGATACCGCCGAACGGCATTGCCCGTGGACCCCGATGACAGCCTGAACAGGTCGCCGCATAGATCATGGCGCCTTCGCCGTCTTTCGGATTTTCGTCACGAAGAGTGCTGGTTTGGCTGCCGGCGCTGGCGGGAGCTACTTGCGTGCCGCGCTGGCTTTGCGCCTGCGCCTGTTGCATGACGTTCGCGGCCGGCACACCGGTGTTTATCTGTGCCGCGGTGTAGGTTGCGAGCGCCAGCACATCGTCTTCCGGTGCCGCCCGAAGATTTGTGGTGACTTGCGCCATCGGACCGCGCGCCACGCCGTGGAGATTATCGAAGCCGTGGCCGAGGTAATGGGCGAGTGCACTCACAGTCCACGGCAGCGGCGCCGGCGAAGCCTGATCGAGCGCGTAAGCCGTCCAGCCTTCGGCTTCGCCGCCGGCGAATTTGGCGCCTTGTTCCGCGCCCAAAAAATTCCGCGGCGTATGGCAGGCGCCGCAGTGGCCGAGTCCCTCGGCGAGATAGGCGCCGCGATTCCAGATGTCATCATGCGCGGCGTCGGCGCGATACGGACCGGGATGAAGAAACAGCAAATTCCAGCCGTACATCACGAGGCGCTGGTTGAGCGGAAACGGCAGCGCGTTCGCCGGCGCCACGGCATGAACCGGCCGGCGGGTCATTAGAAACGCGTAGATTGCCTTGTCGTCATCGTCGGACACGAGAGTGAAATGGTCGTACGGGAAAGCCGGATAGAGATACGCGCCGTCACGGGCCACGCCGTGCCGCATCGCACGCTGGAATGCGGCCTCCGACCAACGGCCGATGCCGGTGTCGGCGTCGGGGGTAATGTTGGTGGAATAGATTGCGCCGAACGGCGTTGGGATGCCAAGGCCGCCGGCAAATTCGCGCCCGCCGGGCGCTGTATGGCAGACATCGCAATCGCCCAGCGCCGCAAGTTCGGCGCCGTGCTTCACCAACTCCGGATCGAAGCTATCGGCTGGCGGCGGATCGACCGGTGCGATCGACGGTTGCCAAGCCAACAGTGCAAAAACGCCCACGCCGAGCGCAATAACGAACGCTGAGACAACGATTACCCTGGCGTACCGCTTGACCCGCATATCGTGGCCCGCGTCTCAGTCCGAATGGATCGCACCCCGCGGTGCCGGAAAATTCAATATTTCCCGCCCTCCGCCAACAGCCTCGCCATCGCGAAGTTCCGTCGTCAGATTCGGCGCTCTAAGCTAGCATGACAAACGATACGCAGGAGGAGGCGTGCAATGGTCCGCTTCACTAATTTCCGCTTCATTTTCTTATCGACCCTGGGGATTTGTGCGTTATTCGGGCTCGCTGCACCCGTGCAGGCCGACTCCGACCTCGATCGCGCCTACCGCATCATCGCCGGCAAACACTTCGTCGATCTCACCCACGCTTTCGGTCCCGGGACGCCTGTCTGGGCGGGCTTCGGCCCAGCGAAATTCTCTGCCGCCTCGGATCCGAAGACCGGCGAGCCCTATACCATCGCTAAAGACGAATTCCGCGCCACTTATTATCAGATGGTCGGGCAATACGGCACCCATGTCGATCCTCCGGCGCATTTTGCCGAGAACGGCATCACCATGGACAAGATCCCGCTCAAGGAAATGATTTTACGGCTGGTCGTTCTCGACGACACGCCGTTCCTGACCAAGGATCCCAATCACGCGTTTTCAGTTGCCGATCTCAAAGCCTGGGAGCGCGAGCACGGCCGCGTGCCGAAGGGCGCCTTCGCCGCACTTCGCACCGATATGTCGAAGGATTGGAATTCAAATCCGGAACGCTTCAAACGCCAGCCGTTTCCGGCTTGGGCCTTCGAAACGATCAAATATCTGTACGAACAGCGCGGCGTGACCGCGACCGGTCATGAATCGATGGATACCGACACCACCGACAAGATGGATTCAGAAACCTACATTTTGCAACACGGCCACTACCAGATCGAAGTGATGGCCAATCTCGACAAAGTGCCGCCGACCGGCGCCCTCATCGTGGTGACATGGCCGAAAGTGGAAAACGGCCTCGGCTTCCCGGCCCGCGCGTTTGCAGTCTTGCCCTAGGCTTTGACGACAAAAGAACCGGCCCGGAGCCCTATCCGGACCGGCCACATATCCGATGTCTCAAGCCGCGTGCCGCTGCGACCTGGTCCAGGCTTCGATCTCGCGCTCCGCTTCGCTCTTGGCGAAGCCGTATCTTACCTGCAGGCGGCCGACGAGTTCGTTACGGCGGCCGCCGATCCGCGTGAGATCCTCGTCGGTGAGCTTTGCCCAGTTGTTGGCGATCTTGTCCTTGAATTGCATCCAATTGACTTGAATCTGATCCCAGTTCATCGATTGTCTCCTCTGGAGGCGGACAAACGACGCCGCAGACCGCGTCGTTCCGGCGCGGCGGATGTCATCCACCGGATGCGGCTGCAATTCGGCGATATCGGGGTCATATGGCGATGAATTCTGGTGGGCATGAGGCGGTTCGCGCTTGTCAATTATCGACGACGCGGACATGCAGAGAACGTCCTGCATTTTCCGGTCTGATGTTAAGAAACGCCGAATCCGATCGAAGAAAACCGGCGTCGCTCACCGCGTTCGCCGACCACGCCTGATGTCGACGCCTCCGCCGCCTCCCGACGTCGAACGGCTCGCGCGCGAGATCCGCGCCGGCGAGCGCAATGTGCTGTCGCGCGCGATCACGCTGATCGAGAGTAAGCGCGCCGATCATCGCCGCAGCGCGGCGGCGCTTACGCAGACACTGCTCGATGCGACCGGCAAAGCGGTGCGCGTCGGCATCACCGGAGCGCCGGGCGTCGGCAAGTCGACCATGATCGACGCGCTCGGCAGCCTGCTGACCGGCCGAGGCCGCAAAGTCGCGGTGCTGGCGGTCGATCCGTCGTCGCGGCGCACCGGCGGCTCGATCCTCGCCGACAAGACGCGCATGGCGCGGCTTGCCAACGACGCCAATGCCTTCATCCGCCCCTCGCCGTCCTCGGGCACGCTGGGCGGCGTCGCCGCGAAGACGCGCGAGACCATGCTGTTGTGCGAGGCCGCCGGCTACGACGTTGTTCTTGTCGAAACGGTCGGTGTCGGCCAATCGGAGATCGCGGTCGCCGACATGACCGATTTCTTTCTGGTGTTGGCGCTGCCCGGTGCCGGCGACGAGTTGCAGGCGCTGAAGAAAGGCGTCGTCGAACTCGCCGATATGATCGTGGTCAACAAGGCCGACGGCGACAATTTGATGCGCGCCAAACTTGCCGCTTCGCAATACGGCGCGGCGCTCCACATCCTGTCGCCGCGGTCGCCGAACTGGTCGCCGCCGGTCATCGTCAGTTCGGCATTACACAACGACGGTATCGAAACCCTGTGGTCGCACGTTCTCGACCATCGCCAGCGATTGACCGCATCCGGCGAACTCGCGGCCCGGCGTGGCGAGCAGCAGGTCAAATGGATGTGGACGATGCTGGAGGAGCGACTGTTCGAACCGCTGCGGAACGATCGCGCGATAAAAGCCCATCTGTCGCGGATCGAAGCCGATGTGGCGGCGGGCAAGACCGCACCGGCGACCGCGGTCGAAGACATCGCCGTGATGCTGAAAAAGTGACGCGGGTTCTTCTCATCGGCTTCGGCCCCTTCCCCGGCGCGCCGGTTAATCCGAGTGCAAGCCTGGTGCAGAGACTTGCGCGAAGACGCCGGCCGGCCTTCGCCGGGCTCGATATCTCTACCCACGCCTTCGCCACGGTTTACGCGGCGGTCGATCACGACCTGCCAAAACTTCTTTCGGCGAAGCCGGACATCGTGCTGATTTTCGGTCTTGCGGCGCGACGCCGGCAAGTTTGCATCGAGACCCGCGCCCGCAACGGCGTTTCTCTGTTGTTTCCGGATGCGAGCGGCTTTCGGCCGCAACAGAATACGATCGCCCGACACGCGCCGTCGTCGCTCAAAGGTAATGCGCCGTTCGCTCGGATTCTTAGTGCGGCGCGATCCCGCGCCGTGCCGGCGCGGCTGTCGCGTGATGCCGGACGTTATCTCTGCAATTACGCCTATTGGCGCGCCTTGGAGCGCGGCGGCGAAGCGATTGTTCAGTTCGTCCACATCCCGTCCGCAAGGCTCACACCGCGACGACGGTCGAAGCGTCCTCTGCCCTCCCTCGCCGCGCTAAGCGACGCCGCGGAAGCGATCTTGATCGCGCTCGTCGCGGCAAGCCGCCGTTAACCGTCGCCGCGAAAACGGCCGCCGGCGGCGGACCTGACAGGCGTCTTTGCACATCATTTTCTGGCAGAGCACGGGCCTGGCCCGCTCCGCCGGGAGTTTGGTGAATGAAGTTCGACCGCCGCCGCCTCTTCGCTGCCTTCGCCGGCGCCGCCTCGGCCGGCACAGCGGTTCCCGTCGCTGCGCGCGAAGCGGGTCCGCCGCTTGTCCGCGCCGAGATCGACGCAAATTCGCTCGGCGTCCGCCCGAATTCGACCTGGATCAAACGGCCGCTCTGCAACACGCCATCGAGCAGGCCGCCGCAGCCGGTGCGGTGCTGCGCATGCCGCCCGGCCTTTATCGCTGCCGGCGCGCTGCAATTGCCGCCTTACGCCATCATCGTCGGCGTGCCCGGATCGACCCGGCTGGTCATGACCGGCGGAGCCTCGCTGTTGTCGTCAAACGGCGCCGATTATGTCCAGCTCAGCAATCTCGTGCTCGACGGTAATCACGTAAAACTTATGGACGGCCACGGGCTTGTGCATCTAAGGCAAGGCCGCGCCGTTCGCATTGCCGATTGCATGCTCGTCAATGCCGGCGGCAACGGCATCATGCTTGAGGCCGTCGAAGGCGAGATAACGGGAAATACCGTGATCGGCGCCGCCGACTACGCGATTTTCTCCAACGACGCCGCAGGCCTGCGTATCGCCGGCAACACGGTACGGGGCGCCGGCAACAACGGCATCGCGGTCTGGCGCAGCGCACCCGGCGACGACGGCACGCTCGTGGTCGACAATCGCGTCGAAGACACCAAGAACACCTCCGGCGGATCGGGACAATGGGGCAACGCCATCAGCGTCTTTCGCGCCGACAATGTGATTGTTCGCGGCAACCGCATCAATACCGCGGCCTATTCGGCGGTGCGCGGCAACACGGCGTCGAATATCCAGATCGTCGGCAACACCTGCAGCGGGCTCGGCGAAGTCGCGATCTATGCCGAGTTCGCATTTCATGGCGCAGTGATCGCGAACAACATCGTCGATGGAGCGGCGGTCGGTGTCAGCGTCACGAATTTCAAGGACCATGGTGGACGGCTTGCCGTCGTCCAATCCAATCTGATCCGCAATCTCCATCGGGGACGGCCGGAGGGCGGCGACGGCGAGGCTGTCGGGATCAGCGCCGAGGCCGACACGGTCATCACCGGCAATGTAATCGAGAGCGTCAAGGGCACCGCAATCGCTGCGGGCTGGGGGCCGTCATTGCGCGACGTCACGATCACCGGGAATTTAGTGCGCGGCGCCGATGTCGGCATCGCGGTTTCGGTGGTGCAGGACGCCGGCACCGTCATCATCGCCGACAATCTCATTGCCGACACGCCGCTGGGCGCCATTGTCGGCCGGGAGTGGGACAAGACAGTGACCGGCGATCTCAGCAAGGAGGGCGCCGATCGCTACGCCCAACTCGCGATCGACCGCAATCGCGTCCGGTGAGCTAAAGCGCTTCCGTCACCCGGATCGCGCCGACCTCAAAACCATTCCAATTATTCAGCACTGGTCGGACAAACGGATCGAGCGCCGCGCGCTCGGCCGGCTCGATCGGCAGAAAACGTGCGATCAGTGCCGCCATAATCGCCTGCGCGGCGCGGCCGGCGCCATCGTCGCATTTGATCGCGATGCCAAGACCTTGTTCGGGGAGCGCGCCGCAATAGACGCCTTCTGCGCCGGTCTTGACGAAAACGCGCGCGCCGAAAAGCTGCATGATCTCGGTACAGAATCGCCCGGTACCGGCGACGTACCATGGCTGTTGCGCACAGGCGCGGCGCAGCCGCGCGACGGCTTTGGCGCGCGCCGGTGAAAGACCATGGCCGCTGCCAAATTTGGCAAAGCCTCGCGCCAGATTTTGTAGCGGCATCGCCCACGTCGGCACCGAACATCCGTCGATCGCGCAGCGATCCTGCGACAGCACGCTACCTGTGAAATCTTCGAGCACGGCGCGCACTTCACGCTGTACCGGATGCTCAGGCCGAAAGTAGCCGGCGGTGTCGGCTTTCATGGCGCAGGCGACGCAGAGGAAGCCCGCATGCTTGCCGGAGCAATTATTATGCAGCGCCGACGGCACGCCGGTCCGCGCCAGTTCGAAGGCCGCCGCCTGCGACATCGGCCAATGGGTGCCGCAGCGCAGCGCCGATGAATCCAGACCGGCAGCCGTCAGCATCCGCTCGACGCCGCCGACGTGGGCGGGCTCGCCACTGTGCGAGGCGCAGGCAAGCGCAAGCTCCCGGTCGCCGAAGCCGTTGCGATCGGCCGCGCCGGTTTCAATCAGCGGCAGAGCCTGCAACGCCTTGACCGCCGAGCGGGGAAATACCGGCGCCGTGACGTCGCCCAAAGCGAACACGAGCCCGCCGTCCGCGTCGGCTACCGCGACCGCGCCGCGGTGGCGGCTCTCGACCAGCGGCCCACGCTTCACTTCGACGAGAACGGGATCGGTCATAATGGCTTCGCAAACAGGGGATCGAGTTGAATCTCCTATGAGGTTTTCCCGGCAGACTGTAAACACGCGAAATCGGCGATTGGGGGCGCAGCCATGCGTCGGCTCACCATCATCATTCCGACGCTCGACGAAGCGGCGGTCGTTACCGCTGCTTTGAAGGCGCTTGCGCCGTTGCGGGCCCGCGGCGCCGAGGTGATCGTCGTCGACGGCGGCTCCGTCGACGGCACACCGCTTTTGGCGGCGCCGCTGGCCGATCGCGTCGTCGCGGCGCCGCGAGGCCGTGGAGCGCCGATGAATGCGGCCGCTGCGGCTCGGATCCGGCGACGCACTCCTTTTCCTCCACGCCGACACAACGCTGCCGGCCAATGCCGACCGGTTAATCGAGGCGGCGCTGACACGGCGCGCCTGGGGCCGCTTCGATCTGCGTATTGCCGGGCGACATCCGCTCCTTGCGGTTGTCGCCCGCATGATCAATTGGCGCTCCCGCATCACCGGCGTCGCCACCGGCGATCAGGCGATCTTTGTCCGGCGCGACGCGTTCGAGGCTGTCGGGGGCTTTCCCGATCTGCCGCTGATGGAGGACATCGCCATTTCGCGACGGCTCAAACGCCTGTGCCGGCCGTTCTGCATCGGCGTGCCGGTCATTACCTCCGGCCGGCGCTGGGAGCATTTCGGCGTCGGCGCCACCATCCTGTTGATGTGGCGGCTGCGGCTGGCGTTTTACCTCGGCGCCGAACCGGCGCGGCTGGCGCTGCGTTACCGGCCCGTCCCGCCGTCAGCCGCGCAAGGCGGCGCCAGGCCATAGCGCCGGCGCCGCGCGTGCGTATTGCACCGGGCGCGCCACCTCGGCGCCGAGCGTTTGGGCCGCATGCCAACCCCAATGCGGATCGTCGAGAAAGCCGCGCGCCAGCGCGACCATGTCCGCCTTGCCCTCGGCGACGATAGCCTCGGCCTGCTTGGCGTTCTCGATCATGCCGACGACGCGTACCGCGATGCCGCTGTCGCGGCGCACTTTTTCGGCAATCGGAACATTATAGCCCGGGTCGGAAGGCGCTCGGCTTTCATAAGTGATGTTGCCGGACGATATATCGACGAAATCGAGACCGGCCTTTTTGAGCGCGGTGGCGAATTCCACCGCATCGTCAGCCGTCAGGCCGCCGTCGAGCCAGTCCGTGCCGGTGATACGAGCGCCGAGCGGCATGCCGGCCGGAAGCGCGGCCCGGACGGCACGGGCAACCTCGAGCGGAAAGCGCATACGGCCGGCCAGCGACCCGCCGTAGTCGTCGTTGCGCTTGTTGGACAACGGCGAAACAAAACTATGCAACAGATAGCCATGCGCCAAATGCAGCTCGATGGCGTCGAAACCGACCCGCACCGCGCGCTTGGCGCCGGCGACGAATTCGTCGCGGACCCGCGCCATATCCTCCTCGTTCATGGCGCGCGGCGTGTGCCATCCCGGACCGAACGGCAGCGCCGACGGCGCAATGGTCGCCCAAGGATCCTCATTCGGCCCCAGCGCCTTGGCGCCTTCCCACGGCCGCTGCGATGACGCCTTGCGCCCGGCATGGGCGAGCTGAATGCCTATTTTTGCCGTGCCGGTGCGCTTGCAATGCAGCACGATGCGTCGGAGCGCATCCTCGCAATCGTCGGAATAAATACCCAGGCAGCCGTGAGTGATCCGGCCATGCCGCTCGACGTGGGTGGCTTCGAGCACGAGAAGACCGGCGCCGGAATTCGCCAGCATGCCGAGATGGGTCATGTGCCAGTCATTGCCGACACCGTCATTGGCGCTGTATTGGCACATCGGCGACACGACGATCCGGTTCGGGATCGTAAGGTTGGCAAGTTTGAACGGCGAAAACAGAGCGCTCGGCATTGTTGTTTCCACATCTGTTGGAGCTTTGAGGAAAATAGGCAGGACTTTCGCCAAAGGAAGGCGGCCAGCGAAAGCCGTTTTACGATCGGCGCTTGGGGGATAACGCGTCAGGCAAGGCGCAGTCTAGCGCGCGAGCGGTAACCGGGGGAGCCGATTTTCGCGGGGAATTAAACGCCGTTAAAGCCGTTTTGCCACGGCGTGACCGGGACTTCGGCCGGCGCCAAGGCTCGTGGCCGGGTCAGAAAGCTGTCATCGAAGATCTGATCGCTGACCGGGACGCCGGCGATCTCCGCCCACTGGTCGCGCAAGCGGAGCACCTTGCGCATTTCCTCCAGGAATTGGGTCTGGGTGTAATAATGCCGCCAGCGTCCGGTATCGCAGAGTTCGATAAAACTCTCCTGCCGACGCTCAATCAGCGCGAGCCATTTGCGCGCGACTGTGTGGTAGGGATCCGCCTGCCGTTCCGACATGGGGAAAAAGCCAAAAGCGCCCGTGGAATCGGCGCTTCTGGATATTCATCGCGTGTTTGTTGATTCGGCAATCAAAATGAGTTCGAAATCAGGATCGGGTATTTGTTGACTTTTAGTTTGTGGATAACAGCGTGCAAAAACAATTCGGCGCGATACCGTCCTAACAACAACCGGGCTTAGGATTTAACGGCAACGATGCCCTCGATCTCGACCGAAATCTGATTGGGCAGCATGACGTTACCGACCGCCGACCGGGCGTGACGACCGGCCTCGCCAAACACCTCAACAAACAGGTCGGAACAGCCGTTGATGACCTTCGGCGAGTCGTTGAAATCCGGCACTGCATTGACCATGCCCAATAGCTTGACGACGAAATCGACGCGGTCGAGCGAGCCGAGTGCATCACGCATCGCCGCCAGAAGCCCAAGCCCGACAATCCGGGCGCGCCGATAGCCCTCTTCGAGCCCGATATCGGCGCCGAGCTTGCCGGTCAGATGAACGCCGTTCTCGCGCGGACCTTGGCCGGACAAATACAAAATATTGCCCGCAAGCCGGTAGGGCAGATAATTGGCGACCGGCTTGGGCAGCGCGGGCAGCACGATGCCGAGTTCCTTTAATCGCGTTTCCGCGCTCATGAATGGTCTCCTTCCGGTTAAACGATAGGGGCCCTGGACTAAAGCTGGATGCGCAAGATGTTTGCCAGTTCACCGACGATACCGCGCCGGAATACCAGCACGCAGACGACGAAGATCACGCCCTGGATCACCAGCACCCATTGTCCGAACGGCGCCAGATAGTTTTCCAGCGCGATGACGACAAAAGCGCCGACGAAGGGTCCGAAAATGGTGCCTAGTCCGCCGACCAGCGTCATCAGCACGACTTCGCCCGACATGGTCCAATGCACGTCGGTAAGCGAGGCAAGTTGAAACACGAAGGCTTTCACCGACCCGGCCAGGCCCGCCAGCGTCGCCGACAGCACGAAAGCGATCAGCTTATAGCGATCGGTCTTGTAGCCGAGCGAAATGGCGCGCTGTTCGTTCTCGCGGATCGCGCGCAACACCTCCCCGAACGGCGAATTGATGATCCGATAGATCAGAAAAAAGCCTGCCAGCACGACGATCAGGACGAACACATACATCGTCATTTCGTGGCTCAGATCGAAGTAGCCGAACAGGCGGCCGCGCGGCACCGCTTGGATGCCGTCCTCGCCGCCGGTCAGTTTCACGCGCAGCGCCACGAGATACATCATCTGCGCCAAAGCGAGCGTGATCATCGCGAAATAGATGCCTTGGCGGCGAATGGCGAGACTGCCCGCGATCAAGCCAAGCACGGCGGCGGTCGCCGTCCCGATCAGAATCGAAATCTCCGGCTGCAGTCCCCACGACTTGGCGGCATAGGCGGCGAGATAACTCGCCCAGCCGAAATAGAGCGCATGGCCGAACGAGACCAGCCCGACATAGCCGATCAGGAGATTGAAGGCGCAAGCGAACAAGCGCAAAGCACAGCGCCTTCATGAGAAACACCGGGTAGAGCACGAACGGCGCAGCGATGAGCAGCGCCACCATGATTGCGGCGGCCACGGCCTGGCTGCGGACGGTATCGCGGGTGCTTTTCGCCGGCTGCGCTTGCGCGACGCTTGTCATCACGCGCTCCGTCCAAACAGGCCCGCGGGGCGCAGCAGAAGCACAATGATCATGATGGCGAAGATCACCGTGTTCGACGCCTCCGGAAAGAACACCTTGGTCAGGCCCTCGACAATGCCAAGCGCGAAGCCGGTGAGGATCGCGCCCATGATCGAACCCATGCCGCCGATCACCACGACCGCGAATACCACGATGATCAGATCGGACCCCATCTGCGGCGACACATTGTAGATCGGGGCCGCCATCACGCCGGCCAACGCGGCGAGGCCTACGCCGAAGCCATAAGTCAGCGTCACCATGCGGGGCACGTTGATGCCGAAGGCGCGGACCAGGGTCGGATTTTCGGTCGCCGCGCGCAGATAGGAGCCGAGCCGCGTGCGCTCGATCGCAAACCAGGTGGCGAAACAAACAACCAGCGAAAAGCCGATCACCCAGGCCCGGTAATTCGGCAAGAACATGAACCCGAGATTATGGCCGCCTTGCAGCGCTTCCGGCACCGTATAGGGCTGCCCGGAAGACCCGTAGTAATTGCGGAACACGCCTTCGATGATGAGCGCCAGACCGAAAGTGAGGATGAGGCCGTAAAGGTGATCGAGGCCTTGCAGCCGTTTAAGGAACAGTCGCTCGATGACGATGCCGGTCGCTCCGATCACGATCGGTGTGACGACCAGCGCGGCCCAATAATTCACGCCGACATATTGCAGCAGCATGTAGGCGGTGAACGCGCCCATCATGTATTGCGCGCCATGGGCGAAATTGATGATGTTGAGCATGCCGAAAATCACGGCGAGCCCAAGACTCAGCAGCGCATAGAACGAGCCGTTGATCAGCCCGAGCAAAAGCTGCCCGAACAATGCTTGCGACGGTATTCCGAAAATTTCGAACATCTGATCCGCCGGGTTCGCCTCTCCCCGCCTGCGGGGAGAGGCGGCCTCCGTCAGTTGCTGGCCAGCGGACAGTTACCATCTTTCAGCGGCCGGAAGGCTTCGTCGGCCGCGATGGTGGCGCGCAGCTTGTAATAGTCGCCCGGATATTTCGAATCCTCCGGCTTTTTGACCTCGAACAGATAGGCCGGATGAATCTTGCGGCCATCGACACGAACGCTGCCCTTGCCGAACAAAGGATCGTCGGTCGGCATCTCCTTCATCTTCGTCACAACGGCCTTGCCGTCGTCGGCGTTTTTGAGCGCGGCGACTGCTTTGAGGTAATGCAGTGACGGAAGAATAGACGCCGGCATGAACCATGGTCGGAAATTTGCCCGCCCGGTCGGCTTGCCAGCGCTTGGTCCAGGCGCGATTGGCGTCGGTCATATCCCAATACCAGGTCGCGGTCAGCACGATTCCCTGCGCCGTCTTCAACCCCAGCGAATTGACGTCGCTGATGAAGACAAGCAGGCCGGCAAATTGCTGGCCGCCCGCGGTGATGCCGAACTCGGCGCCTTGCTTGATCGCATTGATGGTGTCGCCGCCGGCGTTGGCAAGTCCGATGATCTTCGCTTTCGAGGCTTGCGCCTGAAGCAGGTACGAAGAGAAGTCGCTGGTGTTCAGCGGATGGCTGACGCTGCCTACCACCTTGCCGCCATTGGCGGTGACGACCGCGGTGGTATCGCGTTCCAGCGCGTGACCGAAGGCATAATCGGCAGTGAGGAAGAACCAGGTGTCGCCGCCGGTTTTCACCAGCGCCTTGCCGGTGCCGTTGGCCAGCATCCAGGTATCGTAGGTCCAATGAATGGTGTCGGGCGAGCACTTTGCTCCGGTGAGATCCGAGCTTGCCGCACCGGAGACGATAAACACCTTGTTCTTCTCGCGCGCCACTTCGTTGACCGCAAGCGCCACGCCCGAATTGGGCACATCCACGATCATGTTGACATGGTCGACGTCGAACCACTGACGGGCGATGTTGGCGCCGACGTCGGGTTTATTCTGCATGTCGGCGCTGACAATATCGACTTTCATGCCGTGCGCCGCGGGATTGAAGTCCTCCACCGCCAATTTGGCGGCCGTAACCGAGCCGGGACCACCCAAATCGGAATACAGACCCGACATGTCGCTGAGCACGCCTATTTTGACCGCCAAGTCTTCGGCCTGGGCGGCCGTGCCGAAAAAAGCGGCCGCCGCCAAGAACGCTACGCCTACGAGTTTCATTGCCAACCTCCCTCTGCGGCCCTCGGGCCTTTTGTCGTTTCCATCAGCTTCCAGAACGATCGTAGAGCCGTTCTGCATCAGTTACTGCTCAACATCGGACAATTGTCGTCCTTCATGGGCCGGAACGCTTCTTCCGCCGGAATAGTGGCCCGCAGCTTGTAATCGTCGCCCGGATATTTTGATTCCGCGGGCGACTTCACCTCGAAAAGATAAACCGGATGGATTTTGCGGCCGTCGGCGCGGACCAAGCCTTTGCCGAACACCGGATCGTCGGTCGGTATCTCTTTCATTTTGGCGACTTCGGCCTTGCCGTCTGCCGCGCTTTTGAGTGCGGCGACGGCCTTGAGATAGTGCAAAGTGGCCGCGTAGTCGCCCGCCTGATTCATGTTCGGGAATTTTCCCGGATGCTCGGCCTGCCACCGCTTCGACCAAGCCCGGGTGGTATCGTTCATGTCCCAATAAAACGCCTCGGTCAAAACCAGGCCCTGCGCCACTTTGAGCCCGAGCGCCTCGACGTCTCCGATATAGAACAACAGCGCGGCGAAATGCTGTCCGCCGCTCACGACGCCGAATTCGGCGCCCTGTTTGATCGCGTTTACGGTATCGCCGCCGGCATTGGCGAGCCCGATGATCTTCGCCTTTGAAGACTGCGCCTGCAGCAGAAACGACGAGTAGTCCTGATTGTTCAGCGGATGGCTGACACTGCCGAGCACTTTGCCGCCGTTGGCGACGATTACCGCGGTGGCATCGCGTTCGAGCGCATGACCGAAGGCATAATCGGCGGTGAGGAAGAACCAGCTGTCGCCGCCCGATTTCGCCAGGGCGCCGGCGGTGCTGTGGGCGAGCATCCAGGTGTCGTAGGTCCAGTGGATCGTGTTGGGCGAGCATTTCGGGCCGGTGAGATCGGAGATCGCGGCACCGGACACCAGGAAAACCTTATTTTTCTCGCGCGCCACCTCGCTGACGGCGAGCGCGACACCGGAATTCGGCACATCGACGATCATGTCCACATGATCGACGTCGTACCACTGCCGCGCGATATTGGCCCCGATGTCAGGTTTGTTCTGATGGTCGGCATTGATCACTTCGACGGTCAGGCCATGGGCCGCCGGATTGAAATCCTGGACGGCCATCTTCACCGCCGTGACCGAGCCGGCGCCATTGTCGTCGGCATAGAGGCTCGACATATCGGTGAGCACGCCGATCTTGACGCTGGTGGTTTGCGCCTGCGCCGACGCGGCGATGAGCGTCGCGGCCGCAAATATCAGATGTGCCGGCAATCTCATTGCACCCTCCCCCTCACTACGGGCTTTGGCCCTTTTCAATCGGTATATCAAACTCCGAGATATTCGTGCAGCTTTCCCATATTGGCCTTGAGTTCCGGGGTAGAAAATTGATCGACGATCCGGCCGTGTTCCATGACGTAATGGCGGTCGGCGACGGTCGCCGCGAAATGAAAATTCTGCTCGACCAGCAGCACCGTGAAGCCTTGTGTTTTGAGCATGCGGATGGTGTCGCGGATTTGCTGGATGATCACCGGCGCCAATCCTTCGGTCGGCTCGTCGAGCAGCAACAGGCGCGCGCCGGTGCGCAGGATTCGGCCGATCGCCAGCATTTGCTGTTCGCCGCCGGACAGCTTGGTGCCCTGACTGTTGAGGCGTTCGCGCAAATTGGGAAACAGCGCGAAGATGCGGTCGAGATCGAGACCGCCCGGCCGCACTTGCGGTGGCAGCAGCAAATTTTCCCGCACGTCGAGGGTGGAAAAAATGCCGCGCTCCTCGGGACAGAAGGCAACGCCGGCGCGCGCGATGATATTCGAAGGCGCGCCGATCAGCTCGCGGTCTTCAAAACGAACCGAGCCGGTGCGGTGAGCGACGATGCCCATGATCGATTTCAGGGTCGTGGTCTTGCCGACGCCGTTGCGACCGAGGAGCGTCACCACTTCGCCGGCGCGCACGTCGAAGGTCACGCCGTGCAAAATATGCGATTCGCCGTACCAGGCTTCGAGCGCCTTGACGGCGAGCAGCGCGCGAGGTTCGGGCGGCACAGCCTCACTCATGGCCGGTTCCCAGATAGGCTTCGCGCACGGCGGGATTCGCTGAAACTGTCTCGTAGTCGCCCTCGGCCAGCACTTGCCCTCGGGTGAGTACGGTAATGCGGTCGCAGAGGTCGGCGACGACGCTGAGATTGTGCTCGACCATCAGTACGGTGCGGTTCACGGCAATCGACCGGATCAGCGCGCTGATGCGGCCGATGTCTTCATGACCCATTCCCGCCATCGGCTCATCGAGCAGCAGCACTTCCGGATCGAGCGCCAGCGTCGTGGCGATTTCGAGCGCCCGTTTGCGCCCATAGGGCAACTCGACCGCGAGCAGATCGGCAAAGGCTGCAAGCCCGACGTCGCCGAGCAGGCTCATGGCCCGCTCATCCAGCACATGCAGCGCCCGCTTCGACCGCCAGAAATCGAACGATCCGCCACGCCGACGCTGCAAGGCGATGCGCACGTTCTCGAGCACGGTGAGATGCGGAAATACCGCCGAGATCTGGAACGACCGCACCAGTCCAAGCCGCGCTACGTCGGCGGGCTTGAGCGCGGTAATGTCGCGGCCGCCGAACAAAATCCGGCCGCGCGTCGGTTTGAGGAATTTGGTCAAAAGGTTGAAGCAAGTGGTCTTGCCGGCGCCGTTCGGTCCGATCAAGGCGTGGATGCTGCCGCGCGCCACGCGCAGATTGACGGCGCGCACCGCGACAAAGCCGGCAAAGTCCTTGGTCAGTTCTTCCGTCTCGAGAACGGTATCGGAACTCACGCGTCTTCCCCCACCCGGCCATTGTCCGCGTGTTCGGTGCGGGCGTAAAGAGCGGCGCACCGTCGCAAGGGATGAAAATGCGCTGAAAAAAGCGCCGGAAAATGAAGACCCGCCCGGTGGGGACGTGGCCGGGCGGGTCCAAAAAATCGGCGCTGGCGTCGGGGGTGAAGGGCGCCGAGGCGGCGTCAATTGCCGCCATTCATTGGTCGCCCGGAGGCCGGAAAAGGTTCAATGGGTTAATCTGAAGTAAATTCAGGCCGGCTGACGCCCTATCGGCCCAAAGCGGCTGGTTGGAAGCGAATGGCGTCAGCAAAGGCGGTATTGCCGCCGGCCAGCCGAGCGCACTTTACTCGTCGGCGGCGGCGTATTCGACGACCCGGTCCTGGCGCATCCGCTCGACGATGCGGGTAATTTCGCCCTTCGCCAATCGGCTCATCGCAACGCGGACCCGATAGACCCCGCCGGTGTTCGGGCCGTCCACGACGGCGGCCTGGTAGTGCTGCAAGAAATTGGTGATTTCACCGGCGCTCGCCTGACGGGCGAACCGGACCATCGCGAAACTGCCGCTGGCGAGGCTGAGATGGACCGGGCCTGGTGCCGAGCCTTCCGCCAGACTTTCCGGTTGCGCCGCCGGTCGGGTGAAAACGTCGGCCAGCAGGACGGCCTGAAGGCCAATGACAAGCACGGCGAATGAAGCAGCCAGCGCCAGCGTGCGCGGCGACAGGCTGCGAAAGAAGCCGATGAGCCAGCCGGCGGCGGCCCCGAAGGCCCGTTTCGGCGCGGCCGGCACCTCGGCATCCAGTGCGGCCATCAGCCGCTCGGCGACCCGCGGTGACGGCGCGCCCAGTGTTTCGTTCAAATGAATGGTTTCGGCGAACTCTTCGCGCACCAGATCGAGTTGCCGCGCGAGGCCCGGATCCTGGCGGAGCGCCTCCTCGACACGCTGGCGGTCGCGCTGGCGCAACGTGCCGGCGGCATACCACGGCAGCAATCCCTCGATTTCATTCGGTTCCATATTGTCGTGCTCTCTGCGCTCCATGCCGCTTTGCATCATGGCCAACCTCGATCAATCCCTGCCACCCTGCATAGCTCTCCCAGTTTCTTGCGCGCATAGAACATCCGCGTCTTCACTGTGTTCTCCGGAATCCCGACGATCCGGGCCGTCTCTTCCACCGATTTCTCATGATAATAAACGAGATCGATAATCTCCCGGTGCTGAGATGAAAGCGCGGCCAGGCACCGTCGCAGCTTCTCGCCTTTGTCTTGCTTGGCCATTGCCTGTTCGGGATCATCGGAAGATTCCTCGATCGACTCTGCTGTTTCCTCGTCCAGTCCTTCCTCACGCCGCTTCCGCAACTGCGAGAGCGCCTTAAATCTTGCAATTGCGATCAGCCAGGTCGAAACCGCGCTGCGGCCTTCGAAACGGCTGGCCTGCCGCCACACGTCCAAAAACACCTCGCCGATGACGTCTTCCGCCGCCATCTCGTCACGCACCAGCCGCAACACAAAGCGGTATACCCGCACATGATGCCGGGCGAACAGCACCTGCATCGCCAGCCGGTCGCCCCGTGCAATACGGGCAATCAAGGTTTCGTCTGCCGGCGCCTGCATCGAGCTCAATTATTCGCTCCTGGTTTTGTCGCTCGATCGCGGTCGCGGGTTCAAATCCGCGTGTTCAGGCCGCGACGCACACGTTGGGCGGGCTAAAAAAGCTATTTAGCTCCAAGCCTTTAGGAGTTTTAATCAATCTTTGGATCGGGCGCCCTTTGCCACCAAATCACGCCAAAGTTCCCCCGAATGAAGCCGCGATGCAAGCTTGCGATATGACGCGGGCTAGACGCGCTGCGATGGCAGCGTCGCGGCCAGCGGCTTTTCCTGCACCAGGATCATCGCCATGAAGGCGACCGTCATTGTGATGGCGCCGGTAAAGAACACGTAAGCGAAAGCCGCAGTCGAAGCCGCCGACAGAAAGTGTCGACCGGCACCGTCGGCGGCCCCGATCGGGGTACCGCCGAGAACAATGGCGCCGAACACCGCCACTAGCATCGTGCCCATCAGGGTGCGGGCGAAATTCATGGTGCCGACCGCCGCCCCCAGATGCTGAGGGGGGACGGTGTTCTGCAGGATGACCTGCGTCAACGGCGCGGTCGGCCCAAAACCGGCACCAATCAGAAAGAGAATGATTTCGAAGTGCCAGGAGCTCATGCCCGAAGCCGAGAAGCCGAGCGTGAAAATCGCGCCAATGCCGACCAGCAGACAGCACACCGGAACCAACTTGTAGTGCCTGACGCGGCCGACCAACTGGCTGGAAAGCCCGGCGCTGGTATTGAGCATGATCATCAGGACCATCAGGCTCAATCCCGATGCCGTCGCCGACCAGCCGAGCGCGCTTTGCAGATACATCGGCAGGAAAATATTGAGTCCGATGATCGAGCCCCAGCCGAACGCGTGCGCGGCGATGGTCAGCCGCGCCGCCGGATCGGCCAGAGATCGCGATCGGAATCAAGCGGCTCGGCCGCGGTGAGCAGCCGCGCGACGAAGGCCGCGCCCGAGCACCAGGGCGCAGCCAAAAGCGCCAGCACCGGCGCCGACAGCCACGGATAGCGCACGCCGCCGAGATTGAGCGCCAGCATGAACGAGGAACTTGCCGCCATGACCAGGATGGCGCCGATGAAATCGAGCCGATGCGGCTTGCCGTAGCGCGGCAGCCGGCGCAGCACCGTGAGCACGATGATCACCGACAGGATGCAGAGCGGGATATTCCACACGAAAATCACCCACCATGCCAGATGATCGCAAATCCAGCCGCCGAGCGCCGGTCCGCAGCCGCCAGCCGTGGTGAATGCGATCGAGAAATAAACGTAATATTTGGCGCGGTCCTTCGGCGCCGCGATATCGCCGAGCACCATTTGCGCGCTGGTAATCATGCCGCCGCCGCCGCAGACCCTGGACGACGCGGCCGCAGATCAGCATCAGCATGCTGGTCGAGCGAGGCCGAGATCAGCGCGCCGGTCATATAGATGCCAAGCGCGATCAAAAGCGTCGCGCGGCGGCCGTGGATATCGGCAAATTTGCCGTAGAGCGGCGTCATCGCCGTCGCGGCGATCAGGTACGACGGTGATCAGCCATGGCAGATCGTGCACATTGCCGAAGACGCGCCCGATTGTCGGCAATGCGCTCGCCAGGATCGATTGATCGATCGAGCCGAGGAATACCGGTAGCATCATGCTGATGACGATAAGCCGCCGTTCGCGGTGGCTTAGCGGGTCACGGGTCAGTTGTTCAGGCTCGCTTCGCGCCGCCGCAAACCCGGAACCGATTTCCTCGCTGCAATGTGGCGTCCGGCCCAATCCGACGGCGCTGGCGCGACTCTCGTCGTTCATCGAACGTCATTTGCGCTGCGCAGGATCCCACGGCGCCCTCCCCGGCGTTATTTTGGCGAAGCAATACCGGCATTTGCGGCGCGTGTCATTGGCTTCGCCGCATGGCAGCTCCGTGATTGTAGCGTCACGCGTATTTCGCTAGCATCTAATTGATTGCCGATGCGCCGTAAGCGCGTTGAGCATCCGGAATGAGTTTCCGGAACGATAGTTTTCCGAAAAGGTTTCACCTGCCCGCGCGGCATCGCTGCGTCGCGTTATCGTTTTTAAGGAGCACGTCATGAAAATCAGCGCGCGCAATCAATTAAAAGGCAAGATATTGGAAGTGAAGAAGGGCGCGACGACGGCGCATGTCCGCCTCGAAATCGCGCCCGGCCAAGTCATCACTTCCTCGATCACCAATGAAGCCGTCGACGAACTCGGCCTGAAGGTGGGCGGCAGCGCCGATCGCCATCGTCAAAGCCTCAAGCGTCATGATCGCGGTCGAGTAGGCGCCATCCGTGAAGACCGCGATTATCGTCACTTGCGCTCGCCGTCGGCGCTCCCGCTTTTGCCCAAGAGCCGGTCGGCTGCGACAAATTCAAATGGCCGCTCGATAAAGAGCGCGCCACCCTCACCGGTACCGATCTGCCGAAAGTCGCATCGGGCGATCGTGTGAAGTGGCCCATTCCCTTCGGCACATCGGTCACTCTTGTGCCGTTCGCCGACGCGAAGCTGCCGATGCCGCCGGAACGCGCGCCGAAATCGCCGACGTCGTTTGCCGGCTTCGTCGAGGTCCCGGCACCGGCAAAGCCGGGCAGCTATAAGATCACCCTGTCTGCCGAAGGCTGGATCGACGTCATGCAGGATGGGCAGGCGGTGAAATCGACGGCGTTCAGCGGCGCACTTGGATGCGACGGCATCCGCAAAAGCGTGAAATTCGATCTCGCCGCACATCCGCTTACCATCGAACTCAGCAACGTCCGGTCCAATTCGATCGGGATCGCGGTCAGCGGGGATTGAAGAGACAAAACTCCGCGTCGATACTGCCGGCATCATTAGGCGCCCGACCGAGCGACTGCCCGCGGGGATGAACATGACAAGGCGAGACTTGCTCAAGCGCGGTGCGTTGGCATCGCTTGCGCTCCTCGGCTTTCTTTCTCTGTCGCCTCGCTGGGCGCTGGCCCAATCCGACTATCCGAACAAACCGGTGCGGATCGTGGTGGATTCGGCGGTCGGCAGCGCCAATGACGTGAGCGCACGCGTTCTCGCCGACAAGCTCGGCCGCATCTGGAATCAACAGGTCGTCATCCTCAACCAGCCAGGCGCCGGCGGCAGCATCTCCGCCCGCGTCGCCGCGAGTTCGCCGAACGACGGTTACACGCTTTATCTGCCGGCGACGTCGGTCTTTCTCGCATTGCCCGGGGGACCGGGAGTCGCACCGAATATGCCGGTGGAGCTGCCGCGCGACTTCCTTGCCGTCGGCTTTGTTCTGCAACAACCGATTTTCATCGCGGCGTCGCCCAAGAGCGGTATCGTGTCGATTCCCGATCTGATCGCGCCGCGCCAAAGAGCGACCGAACGAATTGTCCTATGCCTCGAGTGGACGCGGGCGGCTCACCCATCTGACGATGGAATTGCTGCAAGCCCGGGCCGATGTCCGGCTCCGGCTCGTTCCCTATGCCGGCGGCCCGGCACAAGCCATGGGCGACGTCGTTGCCGACCGCGTCGACCTGGTACTCGACGCCTATGCCGGTCTTGCCGGCGCGGCACAGAGCGGCCTGATCAAGATGCTGGCGTCTACCTCGGCCCAGCGGCTGCCGGGAATGGCAAGCCTGCCGACGGTTGCCGAAACACTGCCGGACTTCTTCGTCGGCGCCTGGCAAGTGATGCTGGCGCCGCTCGGCACGCCCGACGTCGTCATCCGCAAAGTGAACGCCGATCTGCGTAGCGCCGTCGAAGACAAAGAAGTTTTGGACAAATTCGCGCTCAACGGCGCCTTCACACGCTACATGACGCCGGACCAAACAATGGGGTTCACGCAGTCACAACAAAAAATTTGGCGGCCGATTTTGGAGAAAGTCGCGCGTGAGACCGAGTGATCTCACTATCGCCATCGGACCTTTGAATGCCTACACTCACGGGATAATTTGGTGTCGCATCAATCTGGGCGGTAATCCACGTTGTCGCGCAACGATAGCGGGATAATCAAATCACGAGGGGCCTGCCATGTCGCTATTACAAATTCACGTCGCACTGAGTTTGATCGAAATCCCGGTCGGTCTTGTCGCGGTCTACGGCATGTTGAATGGGGTCTACTACAGAGGCTGGACCGCCCTGTTCCTCGCGCTGGCGATCCTGACCAGCGCTACCGGTTTTCCGCTGGCGCCGTTCGGCTTCGATCCGCCGCGCGCCATCGGCATACTCACGCTCGTACTACTCGCTATCGCCGTGATTGCGCTCTACGTATTCAAGCTTTCGGGAGCGTGGCGGTGGATTTACGTCGTCACCGCGGTCGCCGCACTTTACTTCGACTGCTTCGTCGCGGTGTTCCAGTCTTTCTTGAAAATTCCGAGCATCCATGCTTTGGCGCCGACGCAATCGGAGCCGCCGTTTGCCATCGCGCAGGGCATCGTGCTGGTGATTTTCGTCGTGCTGGGCTTCCTCGCCGTACGGCGATTTCATCCGGCGACCGCGCCGCATGCTTAAGCGGCTTCCTCGAATTCGACGAGGCTGTCATCGGGTCGAACGAAAGCTCGACCCGATGGCTCAGCCCGGGCCAAGCTTGATCACTGCACCAGCGTATTGGCGACCTTGAAGCTCGCTTCGGTCTTCGACTTGATCTCGTCGAGCGTCACGTCGGGCGCCAGCTCGATAAGAGTGAGCCCGGCGCCGGTGCGGTCGAGGGTGAAGACGCCGAGATCGGTGATCACCATATCGACCACCGCAGCGCCGGTGAGCGGCAGGTTGCAGCGATGCAGCAGTTTGGATTCACCTTTAGCCGAATGCTCCATCAATACGACGACTTTCTTGACGCCGCCGACCAGATCCATGGCGCCGCCCATGCCCTTCACCATCTTGCCCGGGATCATCCAGTTGGCGAGGTCGCCGTTTTCCGCCACCTGCATGGCGCCGAGGATGGCGATGTTGATATGGCCGCCGCGGATCATGGCGAAGCTGTCGGCCGAGTTGAAATAGCTCGTGGTCGGCAATTCCGTCACGGTCTGCTTGCCGGCATTGATCAGGTCGGCGTCCTCCTCGCCCTCATAGGGGAACGGCCCGGTGCCGAGCATGCCGTTCTCGGATTGCAACTGCACGCTCATCCCTTCCGGGATGTAGTTCGACACCAGCGTCGGGATGCCGATACCGAGATTGACGTAGAAGCCGTCTTGCAATTCCTTGGCGGCCCGCGCCGCCATCTGATCGCGTGTCCAAGGCATGATCGTTCCTCTTAGGCTCGTTTGCGCACGGTGCGCTGCTCGATGTGCTTTTTCGCTCCCGGCACATGAATCAAACGCTGCACGAAGATTCCCGGCGTGATGATGTGGTCGGGGTCGATCTCCCCCGGCTGCACCAGATACTCGACCTCGGCGACGGTCACCTTGCCGGCGGTCGCCATCGGCGGATTAAAATTACGGGCGGTCTTGCGATAGACCAGATTGCCCTCGGTATCGCCCTTGTAGGCGTGAACGATCGACAGATCGGCAACGAGGCCGCGTTCCATGACGTAGTGCTCACCGTCGAATTCGTGGACTTCCTTGCCTTCGGCGATCTTGGTGCCGTAGCCGGTCTTGGTGAAAAAGGCCGGGATGCCGGCGCCGCCGGCGCGAATGCGCTCGGCCAGCGTGCCCTGCGGGTTGAACTCGATTTCGAGTTCGCCGGCGAGGTATTGCTGCATGAAGGTCTTGTTCTCCCCGACATAGGAGGAGACCATTTTCTTGATCTGCTTGGTATCGAGCAGCACCCCGAGGCCGACGCCGTCGATCCCGCAATTATTGGAGACCACGGTCAGGTTTTTGACGCCCGCATCGCGTATGGCGAGGATCAGCGATTCCGGGATGCCGCAAAGGCCGAAGCCGCCGGCCATGATGGTCATGCCATCCTTAAGCACCCCGGCCAGTGCGGAGCGTGCGTCCGCATAGACCTTATTCATGACGCTCCATTTCCCCCGGCAGGCTAATCCCAGACACAGCTATTCTACGCATAACCGGAAAGCCGGAAAGGTCAACCGCCGGCGGGTGGATAGCCGTAGGTGGTGACAATCGGAAGCTGGATCTGCGGATGCGGATAATAATTCCAAGCGACATACATCGCCGCAAACAGGATGGCCGCAATCAGCGCGCCGCCGATGCGGTTGCGGAACGATATCAGGCCGCCGAGCAGCGCCGCGACAAAAGCGAACAGCGCCATTATGGCAACGTAGAGCCAGTTCACGGCCGAAAGATCGATAGGCATTCCATCCTCCCGATAAGCCAGGCTCGTAACCTAGCCGACACCGCTATCGGACGCGACACAAATCACGCCCCGCCATGAGGCGACGCCTCGCTTGTCACAATGGCACCTGCGAAAAATACCCGCCACTTGGCGGCGCTTCGGACAAGAAGATATAAGGCTCCCGCAACCCGGCGGTGACATGACCAATCTGCTTATTCTGCTCGGCCTGACCGAGGACGTTCGCAACCAATACCGCGATCGGATGAAGGCGCTGTTTCCCGACATCCGCGTCACTCTCATCGACCATCATTCGAAGGTCGGCCCGCATATCGCAGCGGCCGACGCGCTGCTGACGTTCACGCCGATGATGACCGCCAAGGTCCTGGAGCAGGCGACAAACCTCAAATGGCTGCAGACGCTCGGCACCGGCGTCGACAACATCATCGACCAGCCGGCGCTGCGCAAAGACACTGTCGTCACCAATGTTCGCGGTATCCACGGCCCGCCGGTATCCGAAGCGGCGCTGGGCACGATGCTGGCGCTTGCCCGCGATCTGCCGCGCGCGGTACGCGCCCAGGACCAAAGGCAATGGCAGCGTTTCCCCGCACAACTGCTGCACAACAAGACGGTCGGCATTTTCGGGGTCGGCGCCATCGCCGAGGCTCTGGCGCCCAAATGCAAGGCACTCGGCATGAACGTCGCCGGGGTGAGTTCGGGGCCCCGCCCTACCCCGGGCTTCGACCGCATGTATTCGCGCGACGAGCTTTTGCGGGTCGTCGGCGGCTTCGATTTCCTGGTGCTGCTGACCCCGCTGACGGCAGCGACCCGCAACAGCATCAACGCCGAGGTACTCGCCGCCATGAAGCCGTCGAGCTTCTTGATCAATCTTGCCCGCGGCGGCGTGGTCGACGAAACCGGCTTTGGCCGACGCACTGGCCAGAAAGCGCATCGCCGGCGCCGCACTCGACGTGTTCAGCCAGGAACCGCTGCCGCCCGATCATCCGTTCTGGGGGATGCAGAACGTCATCATTACCACGCACCAGGGCGGCTTTTGCGACGTCTATATCGATTATGCCATGCCGACCGTCGAAACCAATATGCGCTGCTTCCTCGACGGCAATATCGCCGGCATGGTCAATGTCGTGCCGCACTAGGACGCGATCTCATAAAGTGCTGTAAGCTCTCATGCCGCCGGGCGTGAAGAAGATGGATGAGTCAATTGGCAAAAATTCCTCCCGGCGTCGGTCCGAAACATTCCCAAGTCGTCGTCCTGGTCGGCGCCACAGGAGATCTTTCCCGGCGCAAGCTGCTGCCGGGCCTGTTTCACCTTTCATGCGCCGGATTTATCCCCGGATGCCGCATTGTCGGCGTCTCGCTCGAAGAGATAGACGCCGACGGCTTTCGCAAGATTGCGCGCGAGTCGCTCGATCAGTTCTCCAGCCGAAAGATCAAGGAGGCCGACTGGACGGCTTTCGCCGAGACACTCGACTACGTCCCGATTTCCGGGGGCGCCCCGGGACTCAAAACGGCGGTTAAAAAAGCCGAGGCCAAATTGGGCGCCGAAAGCCAGCGTTTGCACTATCTGAGCGTGCCGCCCAACGCCGCCCTCTCGGCCGTCCGCTTGTTGGCGGAAGCCGGTCTTGTCGAACGGTCCCGCATCGTCATGGAGAAGCCGTTCGGCACCGACCTGGCGAGTGCGGTGTCCTTGAACGCAAAGTTGCACGAGGTTTTCGCGGAGGACCAGATCTTCCGGATCGACCACTTTCTCGGCAAGGAGCCGGCGCAGAACATTCTCGCCTTTCGCTTCGCCAACGGCTTGTTCGAGCCGATCTGGAACCGCAATTTCATCGATCACGTCCAGATCGACGTTCCGGAGAAAATCGGACTCGGCACGCGTGCCGCGTTCTACGAGGCGACCGGCGCCTATCGCGACATGGTGGTGACCCACCTGTTCCAGATCCTTGCCTTCATGGCGATGGAGCCGCCGACATCCTTGGAGCCGGTGCCGATCAGCGAGGAAAAGAACAAAGTCTTTCGCAGCATGCTGCCGATCGAGCCCAAGGATGTCGTCCGCGGCCAATATGCGGGATACCGATCCGAAAACGGCGTTGATCCGGAGTCGGACACCGAAACCTTCATCGCGTTGAAATGCTCGATCGACAATTGGCGCTGGGCCGGCGTGCCGTTCTTCCTCCGGACCGGTAAAGAACTTGCCGAGGGCCAACGGATTATTTCGATCGCCTTCCGGGAGCCGCCCAAGAGCATGTTTCCGGTCGGCTCGGGCGTCGGGGCGCAGGGCCCGGATCATTTGACGTTCGATCTGGCGGACGCATCGAGAATGTCGCTGTCGTTTTACGGCAAGCGCCCCGGTCCCGGCATGCGGCTCGACAAACTGAGCCTGCAGTTCGCCATGCATGATACCGGCATGATCGGCGACGTGCTCGAGGCTTATGAGCGCCTGATCCTCGACGCCATGCGCGGCGACCACACACTCTTTACGACCGCCGAGGGTATCGAGCGGCTGTGGGAAGTATCGATACCGCTCCTCGACGCGCCACCGCCGGTTCGGCTTTATTCGCCTGGTAGCTGGGGACCCAAATCGATCCACCAGCTGGTTGCCCCGCACGCATGGCGGCTGCCGTTCGAGCGCGCCTGGCGCGACCCCAATCCCGCCGGCGGCTGAACGGCACAACCGGCGCCATTCTTTGGTGATCGCCGGCTTGCAAAATCAGAAACAGGAAACACCAGGAGCATAAAAAAATGGAACAACTTTCCGAGCGTTTGCAGACGCCGATCTCAACCGCCGAACTCGAACGGCGCTGGGCCGCTGTGCGCGCCGCCATGGAGCGCGACAAGATCGACGTGTTGTTGATACAGAACAACAACGACCACATGGGCGGCGGCGTCAAATATTTCACCGATCTGCCGGCGACCAATGGCTATCCATTCACCGTGGTGTTTCCGCGCGACGACCTGATGACGCTGGTCAGCCAAGGGCCTTTCGGCGGTGTCAATAATCTGACCGCGGCCGGCGACGGCGTGCGCCGGGGCGCCAAGCAATGGCTGACGACACCGAGCTTTGCGTCCTGCAAATACACCGCCGGTTACGACGCGGAACTCGCGGAAACGGCGCTCGCGCCTTATGCCGGCGGCACCATCGGCCTTGTCGGCACGGCGCAGATGTCGTTCGCGCTGGTCGACTATCTGCAGAAGGGCCGCTTTTCCAATACGCGCTTTGTCGACGCCTCCGATCTCGTCGATGCCATCAAGGTCATCAAAAGTCCGGAGGAGCAGGAGCTGATCAAACGCGCCGCGGCAATGCAGGACGGCGCGATGCGCGCCGCTTTCGCAGCCGTCGAGCCGGGAATGCGCGACCGCGATATCGCGGCCATCGCGCAGTGCTACAGCCAGCGTCACGGCAGCGAAAATGGCATTTATCTCTGCGCTTCGATGCCGGCGGATAAGCCGGCGCAGTTCAGCCAGCGGCATTATCAGAACCGCGTCATCAAGGAAGGCGACACCATCGCCCTCCTCGTCGAGGATTCCGGTCCCGGCGGCATGTACACCGAACTCGGCCGCTCCTGCGTCGTCGGCAAAGCATCCGCCGAGATCAAGGATGAACTCGCTTTCGCGCTCGAAGCCCGCAAATTCAATCTCGGGCTGCTGAAGCCCGGCGCGGCGAGCAAGGACGTGTTCGCCGCCTACAACGATTTCATGCGCAAGAACGGCCGGCCTGAGGAAAAACGGCTGCATTGCCACGGCCAGGGCTACGACCTTGTCGAGCGGCCGCTGATCCGCAGCGACGAGCCGATGGCGATCGCGGAAAACATGAACATCGTGGTGCACCCGACCTATATCCGCGGGCACGTGCTGTCGTGGATCTGCGACAATTACATCATCGGTCCGAACGGCCCCGGCGAACGGCTGCATCATTTCCCCGAGGCGATTACCGAACTCGGCTGAAGGCCCTATAACCAGGTCCGCTATGCATTGCGGCGATCGGTCGAGTTGACTGCATCGCCGCGCCAATGCAGCACTGCGCCACTCGGAGGAAACGAACCATGAAAACAAAACTATTCGCCGCGGTCGCGGTGGCCGCTTTCGTTTGTGCGTTCCAGGCGCAAGCTGAAGATTTCCCCAATCGGCCGATGACCATGGTCATCCCGTTCGCCGCCGGCGGACCGACCGATATCCTGGGCCGCGTTGTCGCCGCCCGCATGGGCGAGATACTCGGGCAAAATGTGATCGTCGAAAATGTCGCCGGCGCCGGCGGCATGACCGGTTCGGCGCGTGTCGCCAATGCCACGCCCGACGGCTACCAATTCGTGCTCGGCACCGTCGGCACCCATGCGCAGGGCCAGACACTCTATAAGAGTCCGCTATACAATGCCGTGACCGATTTCACGCCGGTCATCCTGATCGCCAACGTGCCGATCGTACTTGAGACCCGCAAGGATCTGCCGGTCAAAAGCTTCAAGGAGTTCGTCGCCTACACCAAGGAGAACCAGTCGAAGATGCAATTCGCTTCGGCCGGTACCGGCTCGGCGGTGCATCTCGGCTGCGTGCTCCTCAATTACGTCATCGGCGTCAACGTCACCCATGTGCCCTATCGCGGCTCGGCGCCGGCATTGCAGGACCTGGAAGCCGGCCGCGACGACTACATGTGCGATATCATCACCACGGCGAAGCCGCCGATCGACGCCGGCGCGCTCAAGGGCCTCGCCATCTTCGACACCAAGCGCTCGCCGGCGCTTCCCGACATGCCGACCGCGGCCGAGCAAGGCACACCCAATCTCGTCGCCTATACCTGGAACGCGATCTTCCTGCCGAAGAACACACCGGCGCCGATCGTCAAGAAGCTGCACGATGCGGTGCTCGAGGCCATGCATACGCCACTGGTCCATGACCGGCTGACCAGCCTCGGCGCCGAAATCGTTCCCGACGCCGATGCGACGCCGCAACATCTCGGCGATTTGGTAAAGAGCGAGATCGCCAAATGGGCGGTGCCGATCAAAGCCGCGGGCGTCACCGTGGAGTGACTTAAGGAGTATCGGTGTCAGACGACGGCCTGCCCACCCAGCCGCCAGATCCATTGGCCGTGGTTCATGAGAAGTTGCGGCAAGGGCTCGCCTTGCATCAACAGGGCAGGCTGGCCGAAGCGGAACAGTGCTACGAGGAAGTGCTTCGCTCGACGCCGAAGCACTTCGATGCGCTGCATCTGCTCGGCGTGCTTGCGATGCAGACCGGCCGGCCCGAACGTGGAGTCGACCTGATCGCAAGGGCCATCGCGATCAATCCCACCGTCGCCGGCGTTCACAGCAATCTGGCGAATGGCCTGAAAGACCTCAATCGTCTTGACGAGGCGCTGGCCAGCTACGGCACCGCCATCGCGCTGAAGCCCGATTACACGGAAGCCTACAACAACCGCGGCATCGCGCTGCACGATCTTAGCCGCTTCGATGCCGCGCTTGCCGATTACGAAAAAGCCATCGCGCTGAAACCCGACAATGCGGAAGCCTATAATAATCGCGGCGTGACGCTTCAGGCGCTGAACCGTTCCGCCGAGGCGCTTGCCAGCTTCGACAAAGCGATCGCGTTCCGGTCGAACTATCCCGGGGCGTTTAATAACCGCGGCAATGCGTTGAGGGATTTAAAGCAATTCGATCGCGCGCTCGCCAGCTACGATACGGCGATCATGCTAAGGCCCGGCTATGCCGATGCCTACCATAACCGCGGTCAGACCTTGCAAGACCTCAACCGTTTCGATGCTGCGCTGGCCAGCTTCGACAAGGCGATCGCGCTAAAGCCGGATTACGCCGAAGCCTACAATACGCGCGGCCTGCTGCTTCAGGAAACGGCGCGCTTCGATGCGGCGCTGGCGAGCTTCGACAGGGCGATCGCGTTAAAACCGGATTACGCCGAGGCGTACACCAACCAAGGCCTTTGCCTCTTGCGAACAGGACAATTTGAGCAAGGGTGGCGGCGATTTGAATGGCGAAAGAAGCTCGGCGATGCCTTCGGCGCCCGCTCCTTTTCCCAACCGCTTTGGCTCGGCGAACGGGATATTTCGAACAGGATATTGTTCGTCCATTGGGAACAGGGGCTTGGCGATACGCTGCAGTTCTACCGCTACGGCAAACTGCTGAAGGCGCGCGGAATAAAGGTCACGATGTCGGTGCAGGAACCCTTGCGCCGGCTCCTTCAACAAACCGACCGCGACATTGAACTTATCGACCAAGACGGTGTCCCGGCGGAATTCGATTATCACTGTCCGCTGTTGAGCCTGCCGCTCGCGCTCCAAACGACATTGGCAACGATACCGTCGGAAGAGCGATATATTTTTGCCGACGATCGACAGCGCCGAGAGTGGCATGATCGGCTGCCGCCGCGAACCAAGCCGCGGATCGGGATCGCCTGGAGCGGCAGCACCAGCCACAAAAACGATGCCAACAGGTCAATCGATTTATCGGTCCTTGCGCCGCTCCTGTCGGCGGACGCCCATTGGATATCGCTGCAGAAAGACCTGAGGAACGGCGAGGCCGCTCGGTTGGCCGCGATTCAAAACATTGTCTCCTGCCACGACGAGCTGAAGGATTTTTCGGATACCGCGGCGGTGATCGATCAATTGGATTTGGTTATCACGGTCGACACCAGCATCGCCCACCTCGCCGGCGCCATGGGAAAGCCGGTGTGGGTATTGTTGCCGTATAATTCCGATTGGCGCTGGCTGGTGGATCGCGACGATAGTCCCTGGTATCCGACCGCCCGGTTGTTTCGGCAGGACATCACCCGCTCTTGGGCAAGCGTGATTGCGCGGGTTCAGGTCGCGCTGCGCGCTATCGTGCCAAACGCCCCCGCGGTCGTGACGTAGGGCAGCAGGCGCTTAGTTAACGCTGCCGCTTTTTCTCCGCTATTTACACGCAAAAATCCCGAATTGCGTCACCGTGAGGCCACGCCGCCTGTGCCCTATAGGAGACTTTAGAACCGATAGGGTCGGAGTGCGTCATGTTGAATACTCGTATTGTATCCGCGATCGGGATCGCCGCGATCGTGAGCGTCCTGACGGCCGGCGGCGCAATGGCGCAGAGCGCCGGCCAGCCGCTTGCTCTTCTCGCCGAACTCAACCCGCCGCATGAACACAGCACGCATCAAGCCAAGGCGGCTGCACATCCCAAGACCGCTTCCCGAACAAACAAGAGAGTGGCCACTCGGAAACCGTCAAGAAATACCAAACTGGCTTCCGGGAGACATCACGCGATCCTGGCCGCGCAATCGGTGGATTCTCCGGCGCAGACGATGGCCAGTGCTTCGCCCGACAATGCATTGCCGGAAAACGCATTGCCCGAAAATTCCTGGCCGTCGAAACCAGCCTCCTCAGCCCAGACGCCATCCGACACTGGAGCTGCCGCGGACAATGCCGCGCCGGCGCCCGCAGCGACCGTAGCGGATAGTCAGGCCACACCGAGCGCCGTCGTGGTCGACGGACAGAGGGTCGAGGTGGCGACGCCGGATCAAGCCAACGCGATCGACCTCGCCGCCGACGAACATCACGATGCGGTAGTTGCCGGCGATCACGCCATCAATCCCGAGCCGCCGGCACAACGGGTTCTGGCCGCCCCCGTGCACAAGGATGCAAGTGCGGTCGGCAGCGCGTCCTGGATCGCGCAAGTGCTCGCCGCGTTCGGTGGTGCAGTAGCCGCCGGCGTGGTGGCCTGGTTCCTGATCGGCGGCGGTCCCCAGCGGATGTACGGCTAACCGGACATTCGGCTGAAAAAAGCCGCCTATTCCGCGGCTACGCGCCGTGCGTCGCTCTTGAGCGACTTGAACAGATCCAAAGCGTCCTTCGGCTTCATGTTCTTGTGCACGACGGCGGCAACCGCGGCGATCATCGCCTGCGGCGCTTCGGATTGGAATATGTTGCGGCCCATGTCGACGCCTGAAGCGCCTTGCTGGACGGCGTTATAGGCCATGGTCAGGGCATCCAGTTCGGGCAGCTTTTTGCCGCCGGCCATCACGATCGGCACCGGGCAGGACGCGGTTACGGTCTCGAAGTCTTCTTCGACGTAATAGGTCTTCACATATTGCGCGCCGAGCTCGGCGATGATGCGGCAGGCGAGCCGGAAGTATTTGGCGTCGCGCACCATTGCCTTGCCGACCGCGGTGATGCCCATTACCGGAATGCCGGCGCGCAGCCCGGCGTCGACCAGTTTGGTCATATTATGCACCGAACGGGTCTCGTGCTCGCCGCCGATGAAGACCTGAATGCCGACGCCGGCGGCGTTCAGCCGGACGGCGTCGTCCATATCCATCGCGATCTGCTCGTCGGAAAGTTCTTCGCGCAGAATGCTCGGGCCGCCGCTGGCGCGCAGCACCATCGGCTTTTGACACTGCGCCGGGATGACGCTGCGCAAAATTCCGCGCGTGCAGAACAGTGCATCGCAGGACGGCAGCAGCGGCACGATCGACAGGTCGATGCGCTCGAGCCCGGTGGTCGGTCCTTGGAAATAGCCGTGATCGACGGCGAGCATCACGGTGCGGCCCGAGGCCGGATCGAACACCCGCGCCATGCGGTTCTTCATGCCCCAGTCGAGCTGATGCGAGCCTTTCAGATAAAAGCCCGGGGTCTGCTGGGGCTGATCGAGCGAATAGCGTTCGCCTTCCTTGTCGGCTTCGGGCATGGCGTCGTCCGTCCTCGCGAAATTTCAGTGGCCAAGCTCAGTGGCTCAGTGTCGGGCGCGATGTTTGCGGCGGCGATGCTTGCGCTGTCAATGCGGCCGTCAGTTCGGATCCGGCCGCCAATAGGGATTAAGCGCGCAAAAGCCGCGATTGCCCCCGGTTACGGCGGGCGTGCAGTCTTCCTGGGTGTCGAATTCGCATTCCCAGGTGGCCTCGCCGGCTCCGTTGTCGGTGACGGCGCACCATCGGCCGTCGCCGTACAGTCCGGCATGGCTTTCCGGCATGCCGAGCCAGAGCGCCGCCCCTGCGGCTGCGAGGAATAATAAGCCTCTGAGGATTTTTTTCATGGCGGCAGTTTAGGCGGGGAACCCGCAAAAGCAACGCGAAGCCCGCGATATCCAAGCTCAAAAGCGGCGAATTCCGCTAACCCCGGCCCCGGTCGTGCTGGGCGTTCTCCCTTGGCAATGTTCTTATTTTGTTCTATAAGTCAGACTTGGAACATACAGAGAACAATATCCCTTATTCCGCGCGGAATTCAATCGAATGACCGAGCCTGTTGCGCTTTCCGTCATGGCTTCCACGGTGCAACCGGGGACACCGAACCGCAGCACCGCAATCGGCGAATTGCGCCGCCTGCTGCGGCCCCTCAAAGAAGCTTACGGCAGGTCCCTTTACGGCAGGTCCCTGCCCTTCGGTCTTAGCGCCCTTGACGCCCATCTTCCCGAGGGTGGTCTCGCCGGCGGTCTTCATGAAATCGTGCCGGCCACGGAGAACGCCATCGCCGCCGCTTTCGGCTTCATGGTGGCAATCCTGGCGCGTCTGGAGCCGGGGCGCCCGCTCATCTTCGTCATGCCAGTTAAGGGACGCCAATCCGGCCGTTACTGCGGCCGTCTTTTTGGCCATGGCTTCAACAGCCTCGGACTTGACCCCACGCGCCTCGTTCTGGTCGAGACGGCGCAGCGCAAAGAAACTCTATGGGCCGTGGCGGAAGCGCTGCACTCGGGCGCACCGGCAGCCGTCGCGGGGATGATCGACCGGCTCGATCTCAAGACCAGTCAAAAACTGCAGCTCGCGGCCGGCGATTGCGGCTTGCCGCTGTTGTTGTTGCGGCCGGCGCCGACGCTCGAAGCCAGCGCCGCAGCGACGCGCTGGCGCGTCGGCACCGCGGCAGCCGCCCGCGATCGCTTCGGTCTTTACGCGCATCCCCGATGGCATCTGCAACTCGAACGCTGTCGCAACGGACGGCCTGGCGAATGGGTAGTGGAGTACGATCATGTCGCGCATCGTTTCAGTTTGGCTGCCGCGCTGGCCCATTCAGCGCTTTCTCGCGGCGCAAGCGATCAGCCCGCAAGCGACGAGATCTTGCAAACCGGCTGATCCCGATCAGCCACTGGTCCTCGCCATCGCCGGTCCCGGCGGGTTGCGCATCGGCGCGCTGAATGAAGCGGCGGAGCAATGCGGACTTGTCGTCGGCGAGTCGCTTGCCGACGCACGGGCGAAAGCGGAGCGGCTGCAAGTCCGCTCTATCGATGCCGAAGCCGACGATGCGGCGCTGCGTAAGCTTGCTTTATGGGCGACGCGCTATACGCCGACCGCGTCACCCTGGCTGAAAGAGTTCGGCAGCGCCGAACAAAATGGCGCCGATGGCATTTTCCTCGACATCGAAGGCTCCGCGCATCTGTTCGGCGGCGAAACCAAGCTGATCGCCGATCTCGCCGCGCGGCTCAGCCGTTTCGGTTTAACAGCGCGCGTTGCGGTAGCCGCTACACCCGGCGCTGCCTGGGCACTGTCGCATTTTAACCGCTCACCGTTATTTGTTTTGCCTTCAGGCGATGAAGCCCCGGCGCTGACGGTCCTTCCGGTCGAAGCGTTGAGGCTTTCGCCGGAAACCCGCACCGCGCTGCGCCGGCTCGGCTTCAAAACCATCGGCGCTTTGCTGAATGAACCGCGCGCGCCGTTTGCCGCGCGGTTCGCCGCCGAACTGTTGCGCCGGCTCGACCAGGCCTTGGGCCGTGTCGACGAACCGCTCGTCCCCATCGTTGCGCCGCCGGTTTATCATAGCCTGCATTATCTCATGGAGCCGATCGTCACCGCGCAGGCGGTCGTCGCCCGCGCCGCCCGGCTGATGCACAATCTCATTCATGTGCTGGTGCGCGACGATGTCGGGGCGCGCGCGTTGCGGCTTTGCCTCTATCGCGTCGATGGCGCGGTTGAAGCGATCGATATCGGATTGACGCTGCCGACGCGCGATGTGTCCCACATAACGCGGCTGATCGCGCTCAAGCTGGAAGCGATTGCCGCCATGGAGGACGCAGGTTTCGGCTTCGAAGCGGTCGGCCTTGCCGTGACCTGTGCCGAAGCAATGCCGGCGCGGCAAACCGAACTCGCTCCCTTCCGTCCTGCATCGGACGGGCAGCCATCAGGATGGGAACAAAGCAACAGCGCGGAACGCTGTGCCGCCTTGATCGATTCGCTGCGGCAACGGCTCGGTCCACACCGCGTGCGCCGCTTCGAACCGGTGGCCAGCCATCTGCCGGAGCGCGCCGAAATACTACCGCCAATCGATGGTGAGACCGTTGCAGCCTCCTGGCCGGCGGCGGAACAAACACGCCCGCTGCTGCTTTTGCCGCCAGAGCCGACAGACGTCACCGCACTCATTCCCGACGGTCCGCCGCGGCGTTTTTGCTGGCGCGGCATGACGCACGAGGTCAAAGGCGCCCAGGGTCCCGAACGCATCGCCGGCGAATGGTGGCGCAATCGCCAGCCGCACAGCGAGATCGAACCCACGCGCGACTATTATCTGATCGAGGATGACGAAGGCCGCCGCCTATGGATCTACCGGGAAGGTCTTTACGGCCGCGAGACCGCAACGGCGCGGTGGTTCGTGCATGGCTTGTTTGCGTGAGCAACCTCGATGAGCGCCTACGCCGAACTGGCCGTCACCACCAATTTCTCCTTTCTGCACGGCGCCTCGCATCCGGAAGAAATGGTAGCGTGCGCGGATGAGTTGGGGCTTGCCGCGATCGGCATCGCCGACCGCAACAGCTTTGCCGGCGTCGTCCGCGCCTATGCCGAAGCAAAAAAAAGACGAATAAAATTGCTGGTCGGCGTCCGCCTTATCGCCGCCGACGGCTTCGAGGCGCTCACTTATCCGACTGACCGCCAAGCCTATGGACGGCTCTGCAAACTTCTGACGGCAGGCAATCTCAGAGCCAAGAAAAGCGAATGCCATCTGAATTTCGAAGAAATTCTTGAAGCGAGCGAAGGGCAAATCTTTATCGCATTGACGCCTAAAGATATTTCCGACGATTTCGCTGCACGGCTTTCAACATTGGCTCGCGCGGCGCCGGGCCGCACTTTTCTTGCCGGGGTGCATTATCATCGCGGCGACGAGCCTCGGCGGCTCGGTCTGTTGGCCGAACTCGGCGAAAGAACCGAGGCGCCGCTCGTTGCCGTCAACGATGTTTTCTACCACGCCCCGGAGCGGCGCCGGCTTGCCGACGTGCTCGCCTGCGTGCGGGAGAAATGCACCATTGCCGAAGCGGGTTTTCGGCTCTCCGCCAATGCGGAACGCCACATCAAGCCACCCGAGGAAATGGCGCGGCTCTTCAGGAATTTCCCTGACGCCATCGCCCGCACCGTTGAGATCGCCGCGGCCTGCAGCTTTTCGCTCGGCCAATTGCAATACGAATATCCCGACGAGCCGGTGCCACCGGGCAAAACCGCCCAGCAGCATCTCGAAGACCTGACCTGGACCGGCGCGAAGCGGCGCTATCCGAAAGAACGACATCCGGAGGGAATGCCGGACAAAGTTGGGCAGCAGATTCGCGACGAACTCAAGCTGATCGCCACGCTTGATTACGCCCGTTATTTTCTCACCGTTCACGACATCGTCGCTTATGCGCGCGAAAAACAGATCTTATGCCAGGGCCGCGGCTCCGCGGCGAACAGCGCGGTCTGCTTTTGCCTCGGCATCACCGAGGTCGATCCCAAGGAAACCGAACTGCTCTTTGCCCGCTTCATTTCGGCAAATCGCAACGAGCCGCCGGATATCGACGTCGATTTCGAGCACGAACGGCGCGAGGAAGTGATTCAGTACATTTACGGGCGCTACGGTCTGCACCGCGCGGCGATCTGCGCGACCGTCGTGCATTACCGCTCGCGCCGCGCCATCCGCGAGGTCGGCAAGGTTTTGGGGCTGACCGAAGACGTCACCGCCGCGCTGGCAAAAACCGTCTGGGGATACGGCGACGGACTGCCCGACGATCACATCCGCCAAGCCGGCCTCGATCCGGCCAATCTGGAAATCCGCCAGGCGGTCGACCTTGCCAACGAACTGATCGGTTTTCCGCGTCACCTCTCGCAGCATGTCGGCGGTTTCGTGCTGACGCGCGGGCCACTCGACGAAACGGTTCCGATCGGCAATGCCGCCATGGAGAAGCGGACCTTTATCGAATGGGACAAAGACGACATCGACACGCTCAAGCTGATGAAGATCGATGTGCTCGCGCTCGGCATGTTGAGTTGCCTGCGGCGCGGTCTCGATCTTCTGAAAACCTACTACGGCAAGGATCATTCGCTGGCGAGTATCCCGAAGGACGGAACGGAGGACGCGCCTGCGGTCTACGAAATGCTGTCGCGCGCCGATTCCATCGGCGTGTTCCAGGTCGAGAGCCGCGCCCAGATGTCGATGCTGCCGCGCCTCAAACCGGCATGTTTTTACGATCTCGTCATCGAAGTCGCGATCGTGCGGCCGGGGCCGATCCAGGGCGACATGGTGCATCCCTATCTGCGCCGGCGCGAAGACCTGAAACACGGTAAGGAGCCCGATTATCCATCGCCGTCTCCGTCGGAGGGCGATCGCGACGAGTTGAAGGAAGTTCTCAAACGGACACTGGGCGTGCCGCTGTTCCAGGAACAGGCGATGCAGATCGCCATGAAGGCGGCACAGTTTTCTCCGGACGACGCCGATGGGTTGCGCCGCGCCATGGCTACGTTTCGGCACACCGGCAATGTCCCTAAATTTCGCGACAAATTCATCGGCGGCATGGTGAGACGCGGTTACGACCGCGAATTTGCCGAACATTGTTTCCGGCAAATCGAGGGGTTCGGCGAATACGGTTTTCCGGAAAGCCACGCGGCGAGTTTCGCGCTTCTGGTCTATGCCTCGGCCTGGATCAAATGCCGCTATCCCGACGTGTTTTGCGCCGCCATCCTCAACAGCCAGCCGATGGGTTTTTATCAGCCGGCACAGCTGGTGCGTGACGCGCGCCAGCACGGCGTCGAAATCCGCGCGCCCGATGTCAATTACAGCAATTGGGATTGCACGCTGGAGGCTAGCGCCCCCACCCAACCCTCTCCCGCCAGCGGGGGAGTGTTGGGTGGGGGTCACGCCGTGCGGCTCGGCTTTCGTCTCATTCACGGCCTAGCCGAAAAAGAGCTTAATCATCTCGTCGCGATGCGCGGCAACGGCTTTTCCAGCATCGAGCGGTTTGCCGCGATCGCCGGCGTTTCGCGATTTACCATCGAACGGCTGGCCGAGGCCGATGCGTTCCGCTCCTTGGGCCTCGACCGGCGCGCCGCCTTATGGGCGGCACGGCGGCTCGATGTGATCGGTATCAGCGCGACAAAGCGTACCGTCGCCGCCAAGACCGACGATATATTGCCGCTCCTGGCGCCCCATCTGGGTGACGATATTTTCCCCGAACCCGCTGTGACGCTGCCGGACATGGCGCTGAGCGAGCATGTCGTCGAGGATTACATCGCCACCGGGCTTTCCTTGAAAGAGCATCCGGTACGCTTCTTCCGCGACCGTCTCATCGCACTCGGCGCTATTTGCAATACGCAATTGCGCGGCGAAGACCTGGGGCAGGACCAGACGGTCATCGTCTCGGGCCTCGTTCTGGTGCGCCAGCGACCCGGCACATCAAAAGGCGTCGTGTTCATGACGCTCGAAGACGAGACCGACATCGCCAATATCATCGTCTGGCCGAAAGTTTTCGCCGATAACCGCCGCACCGTGATGACGGCGCGTTTCCTCGCCGTGCGCGGCCGGCTGCAGCGCGCCGGTCTCGTCATCCATGTGGTCGCGGAAAGCTTTATCGATCTCAGCGCCACTTTGCCGTGGCTGCGCGACGGCGGGGATCTGTTCTCGCCGAAATTTTCGGGTGGCCCGCATCCCGCGGAGCTACCGCTCAAAAGCCGCGACTTTCATTGACCGGCAGGCCCACTCCTTTGCGGGTTATGCAAGTCGAACCGCCGCCGCTGCCTGACGATCATCCACATCCATTACGGGTAGCGCATCACGGACCGGCAACTTCTTGCTGTAGTATTTTGGCCATCGCGGCCCCCTGATCTGTGCCGATCATGGGATCGCCGCCGCAATGCCCTACAAATCGTCTCTGTGAAAAGTCATTCCCTCCCATGCATATAGAGAGGAGTTGCACCGTTCCGCCCTGCCCTATATCGTCTAGAACCTGCTGAATGCAGGCTCCCGGCACCGCCTAACGCGGCGACGGGGGGCGGCGGGAGACCCGCGACACCGCGTCGCTGCGGAAAGTTGCGGATTTGCGGTAATTCCTCGTTCCGAGGTAAATCGGTCTAACGAACCATAACGGCCTCGCAGACGGCCGGGAGGAAACATTGCGGCCTTCTTCAAGTCACATCCGCGAACTGCTCGGCAAGCGCGACTTTTACGCGGGCGGCCTGATGTCACTGCTCGGGCTCGGCATCGCCGTGAAAGGCACGAGCTATCGGGCGGGCACCCTGATGCATATGGGCCCCGGCTTCCTGCCGACCGCGCTCGGTGTTCTCCTGGTCATCATCGGCATCGCCATTGCCGCCGCCGGTCTTTCGCCGTCCGCCGAAGCGGGCGAGGAGGGCGAGAACATCCTGCCGGAACATCCGCAATGGTGGGCTTGGTTCTGCATCCTCATGAGCCCCGTTGCCTTCATTTTCTTCGGCCGCTACTTCGGCATGTTTCCGGGAACGTTTGCCTGCGTCTTCATCGCCGCGCTTGGTGACAAGGACGCGACATGGAAGGGAACGATTGCGCTTGCGACCGTCGTGACCGTATTCGGCGTCGCGCTGTTCTCTTATTTTCTCCAAGTGCCGATGCCCATATTCTCGTGGAGGGGTGATCTGTGATCGGGACCTCACTTGAGCAGCTCTGGTACGGCTTCGGCGTCGCGCTCGAGCCGCACAATCTGATGTTCTGCTTCATCGGCGTGCTGGTCGGCAACATGGTCGGCGTGCTGCCGGGCATGGGACCGCTCGCCACCATCTCGATCCTGCTGCCCTTGACCTTCGGCATGAAGCCGGTCGCCGCCATCCTGATGCTGGGCGGCGTGATGTACGGCGCGCAATATGGCGGCGCGATCTGCTCGATCCTGCTGAATTTGCCATGTCATCCACCACACGCGGTGACATGTCTCGACGGCTTCCCGATGACCAAGCAGGGCCGCGGCGGTGTCGCGCTCGGCCTCACGGTGTTTGCCTCTTTCGTCGGTGCCTCCTGGGGCATTACCGAAATGATATTCCTGTCGCCGCTCCTGGTTCGAGCGGCGCTGCAATTCGGTCCAGCGGAGGTGTGCTCGCTGATGCTGTTGGGCCTGCTTGCCGGCTCGACGCTGGCGCGCGGCTCGCCGCTCAAAGGCGTGGCGATGACGATCTTGGGGCTGTTCCTCGGTTCGGTCGGCACCGACCTCGAAACCGGATCGGAACGCTTCACCTTCGGCATGACCGAGCTCGATGACGGCATCGAACTGATCGCGCTGGCGCTCGGGCTGTTCGGCATCGCGGAATTCATGAACAGCGTCAATCAAGTGGCGCCGATCAACACCAAATACACCCACGTCACCTTCAAGGACATGCGGCCGACCAAGGGCGAACTCAAAAAGGCGTTCTTCCCGATGTGGCGCGGCACCATCATCGGCAGCCTGTGCTCCCTCATTCCGGGAACCGGGCCGACCATCGCCTCTTTCGTCGCCTATGCGACCGAAAAGAAGATTTCAAAGCATCCGGAGAAGTTCGGCACCGGCCTGATCGAAGGCGTGGTCTGCCCGGAAGCTGCGACCCACTCTTCGGTCCAGGGCGACTTCATCCCGACCATGAGCCTCGGCATTCCCGGCGACGCCGTGATGGCGCTCCTGCTCGGCGCCTTGATGATTCAGGGCATCGTTCCGGGACCACAGCTGATCTCGCAGCATCCGGACATCTTCTGGGGCCTGGTTGCCTCGTTCTGGATCGGCAACATCATGCTGGTTCTGTTGAACGTTCCCCTGATCGGCATCTGGGTGAAGATGCTGGCGATCCCCTACAAGTTCCTTTACCCGAGCGCGATGTTCTTCGTCTGTATCGGCGTCTATGCCGCCAACAACGACTTCTTCCAGGTCGGCGAAGTCGTGGTCATCGGCGCCTTCGGCTATCTCCTGCTTCGCCTCGGCTTCCACCCGGCGCCGATCCTGCTCGGCTTCGTGCTCGGACCGCGGTTCGAGGAGAATTTCCGCCGCGCTATGCTGATCTCGCGCGGCGACATGGCAGTCTTCGTCGAACGGCCGATCAGCGCCGTGTTTGTCGGGCTCTGCTTGCTCCTGGTCGGATCGCAGATCTATTTCCGGCTGAAGGGCACCAAGCCGCCGATCGAGCCGTCGCTGCACGAAGCGGGCCCGCCTCGCGTTGCAGCGGACGTACCGACCGCCGCGGAATAAGCATTCCTTATTGCGATCTGACGGGTCCGCGTCAATCGCGCGGACCCGTTGCTATTTGCGGTTTCGATAACGAAGCCGCCGTCAGGCGGCCGGAGCGCGCAAGCCGCGTTCGAGGACGCGGGCCAGCCGATCGGAAAACTGCCGCGCGTCCGTCGGCCGTTCGCCGTCGAGCACCCGGGCCTCGTCCAGCAGAAGATGTGCGGCGTCTGCCTTGAAGCCCTGCTCGCCATCGCCGAGTGCCGCGAGCGCCGTCACCAGCTGATGCTGCGGATTGACCTCGAGGATCGGCTTCGATGCCGAGCCGAGCCTGCCGGCATTCGCCAGAATTTTTTCCAGCGCGCGATCCGGACCCGCCTCCGGCGCGACCAGACAAACCGCGCTGTCGGTCAGGCGGTCCGACGCCCGCACATCGGCGACGGCGTCGCCCAATGTCAATTTCACGAAAGCGATGAAATTGGTGACGGCTTCGGGAGCAGTCGCCGAAGCCTGATCCGCCTTGGCGTCAAGCAGCGGAATGAGCGCGAGATCGGCCGCACCCTGCGTCACCGATTTGAACGGCTTGCCGTCAAACGACACGCCCGGGTTCACCCAGAAGGTATCGACCGGGTCGGGCAGCAGCAGCACCTCGATGCCGCGGGCGCGAAATCCCTCCAGATGCGGCGACGATTTGAGCCGGGCGAGATCGTCACCGGCGAGATAATAGATTGCCGTCTGATTGGTTTTCAGAGCGCCGACATAGTCCTTCAAGCTGCGCCACTCGTCGCCTGACGCGGTGGTCTTGAACCGGGCGAGCTTGAGCAGCGTATCGCGCCGCTCGAAGTCCTCGTAGATGCCTTCCTTGAGAACCGCGCCGAATGTATCCCAGATTTTGCCGTAAGCCGCCGGCTCCTTGTCGGCCAGGCGCTCCAACTCGGTCAGAACCCGGCCGGTCGCGCCCTTGCGGATGGCCGCAAGCAGCGGACTTTCCTGGATTTTCTCGCGCGATACGTTGAGCGGCAGATCGGCGGAATCGACGAGGCCGCGCACGAAGCGCAGATAGCGCGGCAGGATTTCGGCATCGTCGGTAATGAAGACACGCTTGACGTAGAGCTTCACCCGGCCGCTGCGGTCGGGATCGAACAGATCGAACGGCCGTGAGCCCGGCACGAACAGCAGCGTTGTATAGTCGTGACGGCCCTCGGCGCGGAAATGAATGGTCAGTGCCGGCTCGTCGAATGCCATCGCGATGCTGCGGTAGAAATCGGTGTAGTCGGCGGGCTTGATCTCGGCTTTCGGCTTGGTCCACAGCGCGGCGCCGTCAGTGACTTCGACCGCTTCCGCGCCCGGCTTTTCGACCAGCGCGATCGGCACCGGCACGTGGCCGGACTGCGCCTTGATCAAAGGTTCGACGGTCGCGCGTTCGGCATAGTTCTTGGCGTCTTCCAACAGGTGCAGAATGACCCGGGTGCCGCGCGCCGGAGCCCCCTCCCTACCCTCCCCCGCAAGCGGGGGAGGATTAAGGTGGGGGTCGGCGGCCGACACGTCATAGGCGCCCTTTCCGTCCGACGACCACCGCCAGGGTTGATCGCCGCCGGCACGGTATGAGATCACCTCGACCCGTTCCGCCACCATGAAGGCTGAGTAGAAGCCGACGCCGAACCGGCCGATCAGGGCATTGTCTTCCGCCTTTTGGCCGGCATCGGCGCCCTGCGCCGCCTCGATCCGCTCCAAGAACGCCTTGGTCCCCGACCGGGCGATGGTGCCGAGCGCCTCGATCATCTCGTCGCGGCTCATGCCGATGCCGTTGTCCTCGACCGTCAGGCGCCGCGCTTCGGCATCGAGCGCCACCGTGATCCGCGGTTTGGCGTCGTCGCCTGGGGAATCGCCCAATAGAGCCGGCTGAGCGATCGCCTCGTAGCGCAAGCGTTCGCATGCATCTGCCGCATTGGCGATAAGTTCACGCAAAAACACCGATTTATCGGAATAGACCGAGTGCACCATCAGCTGCAGCAGCTTGGCGACATCGGCCTCGAAGGCGCGGCTTTCGGGTTTGGTCTTAGTGTCGTCGGCGACAGTCATGGCAGGCTTCCCCCAGCGGAGCTTTTATAAGCCCCGAGATGGAGAGAAATCGCTGCGGATTCAAGGGTTGCGGGGCAACCGGCCGCTCGATCACACCGGCACCCGCACGGTCGCCCGCAGGCCGCCGAGCGGACTGTCGCCGAGCGTTATGTCGCCGCCGTGGGAGCGGGCGATGTCGCGGGCGATGGCGAGACCCAGGCCGGTGCCGCCCTCGTCCTGATTGCGCGCATCGTCGAGGCGGAGAAAGGGCTTGAACACGTCCTCGCGCATCTCCAGCGGAATGCCTGGCCCGTCGTCGTCCACCGTCACCGTCAGCCAGCGATGATCGCGATGGCCGGTAATCGCCACGGTCGAGGCGAAGCGGGAGGCATTGGTCACAAGATTGGCGAGGCAGCGCTTGAACGCCGCAGGCCGCACCGTGACGACCGGCTGGCCGTGGAAGTTCACGCTCGCCTGATGGCCGTGGCGTTCTGTTTCGAGCTTCAATTCGTCGAGCAATTCGGCAATGTCGGTCGGCGCCGAAAGCTCACCCATGTCGCCGCGGGCAAAGGCCAGATAGGCCTCGAGCATCGCCGCCATCTCGTCGATGTCCTTCTTCATGGCGTCGATTTCGGGACTGTCGCCGAGCAGTGCCAGTTCAAGCTTGAAGCGGGTGAGAATGGTGCGCAGGTCGTGCGATACGCCGGCCAGCATGGTGGTGCGCTGCTCGATGGCGCGCTCGACCCGGCCTTTCATTTCGAGGAAGGCGGCGGCGGCGCGGCGTACTTCGCGAGCGCCGCGCGGGCGGAAGTTCTGCGCCTCGCGGCCTTTGCCGAACGCCTCCGCGGCATCGGCAAGCCGCACGATCGGCCTGATCTGGTTGCGCAGGAAGGCGATCGCGATCGCCAGCACGATCAGCGAAGTCACCACCATCCAAACCAGGAAGATCCAGGAATTCGGATCGTAGACGTCGGCGCGCCGCGCGAACACGCGCATCACCGTATTGTCGAGCTTGATCCGGATTTCCACGATCGAGGAGCGGCCGACAGTATCGATCCAGAACGGCAAGCCGATCTGCTTGCGGATTTCGTCGGAGAGCGCTTCGTCGAGTTGCGAAAAGAACGGTTTCGGCCCCGGTGGCGGCAACTGCGTGCCCGGCAGAAAATCGACCACAAGGCCGAGCCGATCCTGCGCGATGCGGCGAAGCTGCGCATGCTCGGGGTCTTGCGGAAAGGTCCGATAGACGTCGATCAGGGTGGCAATCTCTTGCGTCACCGCAGACGACAGATAGGTCGTCACCAGATTCCAGTGCCGCTCCATGAACAAGAAGGCGACGACCGACTGCAGCACCACCATCGGTATGATGATGATCAACAGCGACCGGGCATACAGCCCCTTCGGCATAATGGATTTGATCAAGCGGCCGAGGCGATCCCAGGGTCCGGTGATCGGCCGCATCACCGCCGCCACGCCGGCGCGGGTCGCGGTCGCGGCCGCGGCAAGTTGAGTGGCGGCAACACGCAGCCGTCCGATGCCCGCATCGAGACTGGTCATAATATCAAACCGGTCATGCTGCTCTCAGGTTGTTGCCACGAGCCGGTAACCGACACCGCGCACGGTTTGCACGATCAGCGGATTTGACGGATCGCGCTCGATCTTGCGCCGCAGCCGATTGACCTGCACATCGACCGTACGCTCACTGACGGCTTCGCCGGTACCCGCCAGCGCCTGGCGCGGCACGGTTTCTCCCGCGCTCGCCGTCAAGATGCGCAGCATGTCGCGCTCCCGATCGGTGAGCCGGATCACCTCTTCGCCGCGGCGCAATTCGCCGCGCGCCAAGTGATAGACGAACGGTCCGAACCGGACCAACTCCACCGGGGCCGCATCCGGCGGCCGCGCGCGTTTGAGGATATTCGCCACCCGGAGCGACAATTCGCGGGGCTCGAACGGCTTCGCCAGATAATCGTCGGCGCCGATTTCGAGGCCCATGATGCGGCTTTCTTTCTCGTCGCGGGCGGTGAGCATCAGAATTGGCACCGCCGATTGGGTACGGATGCTGCGGGCGAAATCGAAGCCGCTCTCGCCCGGCATCATTACATCGAGAATGAGGAGATCGAATTTCAATCCGGTGAGCTTGGCGCGGGCAACGGCTGCCGTTTCGGCGGTGGAAACACGATAACCTTCGCTCAGCAAAAATCGCGATAACAGCGCGCGGATGCGCCGGTCATCGTCGACAACGAGCAGATGCGGCGCATCGTCGGCCGGATTCGGCGGCGGCGCCGGGCTCGCCTTTGCCGCCACGACGTTCATGATGCTTCGTGGCGCGGTCGCGCGCCCGTTCCGTTGCCGTGCGAGTCGGCCTGCGCGATCAGGCGCAGAACATGTTCGCGGTCCTGCGCATCGATCATGCTGGCGAGGAAACGCCGCGCCGCGTCGCGCGCGCCGGGACCAAGTTCCTCAAGCACGCGCGCGATGCGCACGGTTTGCAGCCCGGCGAGTTTCATCGCCAGCGCCTCGCCAGCGGGACTGACATAGAGCAGCCGCTGTCGCCGATCCTTGGCGCCCTCCTTCTGCACGACATAACCTTCGTCGATCAACTGCTTGAGCACGCGGCCCAGCGATTGTTTGGTGATCTTGAGAACATCGAGCAGTTCGGCAACCTTCATGCCCGGGTTGCGGTTGACGAAGTGCAGCACCCGATGATGGGCCCGGCCGAAGCCCAGGCGCGCCAGCACCTCGTCAGGATCGCCGACGAAGTCGCGATAGGCAAAGAACAACAACTCGATAAGATCGAAATAGGGTTCGCGAGACGGCGGCGCCGGATCGGCCGGCGCCGTCGAGGAACGTGGGGTGCTCGCTATGCTGATGTCGGCCATTTAGGTCAGCTATGTTGACATATTTTGGCTTGGTTGTTAAGTTCAGAGCACGATATCGTTTCGTAACCGGGTCGCTCCGGACATCGCTATGGGCGCCAATGGGCTACGCACCCTTGCGCTCGGTTAAGCGTCTTTCTTGGAGCGAAAAAGGACCATAGCGGGTCTCCGGTTTCGGTGCAAAAGCCCGGCCGCAGCGGTGTATGATGCGAATGGGTCAAAAAACCCACGGGAGGCAATGCCATGGCAACGCCCTTTGACCAGCGGCCCGATCTGATCTGGTTCGACGGTAAGCTCATTCCGACCATCGACTGCAAGATCAGCGTGCTCACCCATGGCCTGCATTACGCCAGCGCCGTGTTCGAAGGCGAACGCGCCTATGGCGGCGAAATCTTCAAAAGCACGGCGCATTCGGAGCGGCTGAAAAACTCGGCGAAGATTCTCGATTTCGAAATCCCCTACTCGGTCGCCGAGATCGATGCGGCAAAGCGCCTCGTGCTCGAGAAGAACAATCAGAAAGACGCCTATGTGCGGCCGATCGCGTGGCGCGGTTCGGAAGCCCTCGGTGTGTCGGCGCAAGGCAACAAAATCCACCTCGCTATCGCCAGCTGGGAATGGCCGAGCTATTTCGATCCGGCACAGCGTTTGAAGGGCATCAGGCTCGATCTCGCCGAATATCGCCGGCCCGATCCGAAAACCGCGCCGTGCCTTGCGAAGGCCGCGGGCCTTTACATGATCTGCACCATCTCCAAGCATCGCGCCGAACAGCGCGGTTATGCCGATGCCATGATGCTCGATTGGCAGGGCCGCGTCGCCGAATGCACCGGCGCCAATATCTTCTTTGTCAAAGACGGCAAGATCCATACGCCGATCGCCGATTGCTTCCTCTCCGGCCTCACCCGAAAGACCGCGATCGAACTGTCGCACCGGCACAACATCGAGGTGATCGAGCGGCGCATCCTGCCTGAGGAGCTTTCCGGCTTCTCCGAGTGCTTCATCACCGGTTCGGCCGCCGAGGTGACGGCGGTTGCCGAAATCGCCGATTGGAAGTTCACGCCCGGCCGCATCACCCAGCAATTGATGAGCGATTACACGGCCGAAGTGCAGCCCAAGGGTAAGGCCGCGGCGGCCTAAACGCGATCCGCGAATAAATCCATTCGCGATGAACTTTTTCAGCGTCCGGATTGTTCGTAGTCAGGTCGTGACCTATTCGGCGCGGCAGAACCCTTTGCACGCCCGGGCGGCAAATTGGGAGCCTATGCTCATGACGCGATATATTTGGTGGACAGCCGCGGTCGTTGCGATCTCTTGCGCGGCGATCTTGAGCCAAACGACAGCGAGCCGGGCTACAACCGTCGGCAACGCCCCATGGTGTGCCGTCATGAACATGGGCGATGGCGACGTTATTTGGGACTGCGAATACGCCACCGTGGAGCAATGCGTGCCGAATGTGCTCGCCGGCAATCGCGGGTTCTGCAACGTGAATCCCTACGGGCCGCCGGTGCGCGCGGCTGCGCAGGTAACACCCCGCAAACACCACACCTATCGGAACTGAGGAGGTGGCTATGAGGCGATTTGCACTCACGATCGCGGCGGGCGTCACGGCGCTATGCGCTTCCGCTGCGGCGAGCCATGCTCAAACCTACGGTGATGCGCAATGGTGCGCCGTGGTTTCGCCGACCGACGGCAATATCCAGTGGGATTGTTTCTACCACACCGCCGCTGAATGTGCCCCGAACGTCATCGCCGGCCAGCGCGGGTTTTGTAACGTGAACCCTTATTGGACCGGCGGCGCGGCGGTAGCGACAACACCCGTACCGCATCGGAAGCGTCGCGCGGTAGTACGACCGGGCTGACCTCGATCGCGAAATATTTCGATCAATTCCGCGGCGTGTGAGCGGCGATCATGGCCTCCCCCATGCGCATGAGCCGCGGTCCGAGATTAGCCGCCCCGACGCTCTGCGCCGTGACGCGCGCGCCTTCGAGCATGATGTGCAACTCGTCGGCCAGCAGATCAGGTTCGGTCAGACCGGCCTCCTCGCACAGGCGAATGAGACGCTGCCGCATCGCCGTCTTGAATTCTTCGATCACGCGCCGGGCCGGGTGATCCTTGTCCGGCAATTCCACCGCCGCATTGGCGAGCGCGCAGCCGCGTTCATCGGTATCGGCAAAACAGGCGGCCATCTCCGCGAACCACGCGCGCAACAGACCGAGGGCGTCACCGGGATGGGCCTGTTCCAAGAGCGTCCAGCACTCGTCGGCTTCGTTGGCCCATTGGCGCAGATATTCGGCGACCAAGTCATCCTTGGAGGCGAAATGACGGTAAAGCGTCATCTTGTTAGTGCCGGCGGCCTCGGCGATCAATTCGACGCCGACGGCCCTGATGCCATGGCGATAAAACAGCTCGCCGGCAGCCTCGAGGATCCGCGTCCGAGGCGGAATTTTCGTGTCTTTATCGATAGCTACAGCAGATTGCCCAGCCATTTGCGCTTTCCTCTTGACACGGGTGTTACCGGTCAGTAACTAGGATGTAGTGTTACCGGTCAGTACCACAAGGGTTACGCAAAGTCCACGGCCTGCCCTTCCGGTGCTGCCCCCTTGGTGAAGGAATATTCCGATGAGAACGAGAACCGAATTGACGCTCGACAACGCCTTTTCCGATCCGCTGGTGCGCAGCCTGATGGCCGCGGACAAAGTCGATGCGGCCGGACTTCAAGCCATGCTGGCCGGCATCGCACAACAGCTCACGCCAAGCATTGCGCCTGCAAAAAGGTTCTCGCCGGCGATGAACCTGTCGCGCGCTATCGATGCCATGTGCGGCTGCGCCGCTGCCTAAAGCCTCTTGCCGGGAGTACCGGTGGCGCGTGTTCTTGCCACCATTGCCGGGCGGTATTCGGTCCCCGTCGAATGCCGCCCGGCGCTGTTTTATACGGCGGCTGGTTTCAGCGGCGGATTCGCCAACACCACCGAGGTTTCGATCTGACGAGCGGACACCGTCCAATAGGTTCTTAGCAGCTCGGCCTTAAGCGGGGACGAAACCAGCACAAAGTCGTGGCGCTCATAGAAGCGGATCGCCCAGTCCGCTGCGGCCCACGCGCCAACCAGGACACGCCGGTCGCTTAGTCGCCGCACATGGGTGAGAAGCGCGCCGCCGATGCCGCTCCGCTGGTTTCCAGGCGCAACATAGGCATGACGGATGAGATCCACGTCGCCGACCGGCTGGAAGCCCATCACGCCGTGCAACCGTCCTTCCCGCTCGTAAACCCAGAACACGACGCCCGCCTTGAGTTCTTCGGCAAAATCGTCGGCCGACATGTACGGCTCGTGCCAGCAATCGGCGGGAATGACACCGCGATAGGCCTCTGCGGCATCGTTGATGATGCCGAGGATGGTGGCGTAGTCATCGTCGCGGCACCGGCGGATTTCGCTCATGGCGCCATTCTCCAGCGCAAACGGCGTCGGGTGTTGAACGAATTGCTGCGGCGGAATGCATTGTCGGACCGTCGCGTCCGCATAGGCGCCGGGTGTAATGCCGTATTTGCGGAAGAAAATTCGCGTCGCCTCTCGGCCATGTCGGGCGCTGCCGGTTCCAGATCAGCCCGTGTGTTTTGACGGCGCCGGCGACGACCAGCGCTCGGCGGCGCCGTCATCGGCTGCCTTCGCCTCGACCCAGGCATTGCCGCTTGCCTTCTCTACCTGTTTCCAAAACGGCGCGCGGGTTTTCAAATAATCCATGAGAAATTCGGCCGCCGCGAAGGCGGCCTGGCGATGGCTCGATGCCGTCACGACCAGCACGATGAGTTCGCCCGGCAGCAATCCGCCCGTAGCGGTGGATCACAGTGACGCCGAGAAGCGGCCAGCGCGCACTGCGCCGCTTCGACATGGCGGGCGATTTCGGCTTCGGCCATGTCGGGATAATGTTCCAAGCGTCAGCGCCGCGATCGGCTCGCCATTCTCATCGGCGCGGCAGATACCGGTGAACGTGACCACGGCGCCGATATCGGTGCGCCCTTGCGTCAATGCAGCCGCTTCGGCGGCGACATCGAAGGCTTCCGTTGTTGGAGCCGGATCGTTGTTGCCATCACGCTCAAGCTCGCTTACCCGCCGGTCATCGGCGGGAAGAAAGCGATCTCGCCCGCGCGGTCGATTCTGGCATCGGCGCGAACATGGTTGCGATCGATCGCGGCGCGGATCACTTTCGGATTTTCGAAGGCGTAGGCATAACCCTCGCCGCGCAGCTTAAGCCACGTCGATCAGTTCGCCGACGGTCGCGACGCCGGCGGGCGGATCGAGATCTTCCTCGTCCTTGCCGACCCGCTCGCGCACCCAGGCGAAGTAACGGACCTTCACGCATCCTCCTCGATGAGGTGATGCAGGCCGGCGCGCAGATAATCCCAGCCGGTGTAAAGCGTCAGCAGCGCCGAAAGCCACAACAGCGCAATGCCGATCTGGGTGACCACCGGCACGATCGGCGTCGCCGGCCTCGCCGCAGATCAGAAAGCCGACGGCGACGAGTTGCAGCGTCGTCTTCCATTTGGCGAGCCGCGTCACCGGCACGCTGACGCGCAGCTCGGCAAGATATTCGCGCAGGCCCGAAACCAGGATTTCGCGGCAGAGGATGACGACCGCCGCCAACAACGACCAGCCGTGTATGGTTTTCTCGGCGCCGAGCATCAACAGGCAGGACGCGACCAGAAGCTTGTCGGCGATCGGATCGAGCATGCGGCCGAGCGACGATTGCTGAGCCCAGATGCGGGCGAAATAGCCGTCGAGAAAATCGGAAATGCCGGCGGCGATGAAAATCGCCAGCGCGACCCAGCGCAGCCACAACCCGCCATGCAGAATGTTTTGCCAGAACAGGCAGCCGACCACGACCGGCACGGCGGCGATGCGGCCATAGGTCAGGATATTCGGCAGCGCGAGCGGGTGCGCGCGCGCGCGACCGGTACGGTCTGGTCGGCGATTCATCCGGCGCAGCCATTGGCGGCCGAAGCCGTTGCATGCTCGACAAGCCAGTCGCGCCTGCGCCGGACGGCAACCGACAGGTCCCGGATCGAGCATCGCAGATTCCACGCATCATGCGCTAGGCCGCCCCCTCGTGGAAAAACTCGTAAATACGCGCGCGCCGTTTCCGCACTGATACCATCGACCTGCATCAGGTCGGTGACCGAGGCGCGTTCGATCGCTTTCAGCGTCCCGAAATGGTGCAACAGCGCGCGTTTGCGGCGTCGGCCCGATGCCGGCAATCTCCTGCAGGCCGGACTTCGCGCAGATCGCGGCTTGCTGCGCGCCCGGTGCGAGCCGATGGCGAAGCGATGCGCCTCGTCGCGCAGCCGTTCGACAAAATACAGCACCGGATCGCGCGGCGGCAGCTTGAACGAGTCGCGGCCGGGCACGAAGAAAGTTTCCCGGCCGGCGTCACGGTCCGGCCCTTTGGCGATGGCGACCAGCGGAACTTCGACGCCGAGCGCCGGCGAGCACCTCGCGCGCCGCCGTGAGCTGGCCCTGCCCGCCGTCGATCAGAACCAGATCCGGCCAAGGTGAATCGGCTCGTCATCGTCCGATTCGCCCTCTCGTCTCTGCGGAACCTCGGGCGCGAGAGCGGGCAGCGACTATCGACGGCGTTCCGGTCGAAGCGCGGCGCCTCGGCGAGCAGCCGCTTGAAACGGCGCTCCAGCACCTCGCGCATCATGCCGAAGTCGTCGCCGGGCGTCAGATCGGCCGAGCGGATATTGAACTTGCGATACTGGCTTTTGCTGAAATCCTTCCGGTCCGGCGACGATCATGGCGCCGACGGCATTCGAGCCTTGGATGTGGCTGTTGTCGTAAACCTCGATCCGGCGCGGCGCGTCGCGGCAGCCCGAAGGTCTCGGCGAGCTGTCGCAACAATTTCTCCTGCGACGACGTCTCCGCAAGCTTGCGGCCGAGCGCTTCGCGCGCATTGGCGAGCGCGTGCTCGATCAAATCCTTTTTCTCGCCGCGCTGCGGCGACAGCGATCTCGATCTTGTGGCCGGTCTTGGTGCACAGCGCCTCGGCCAGCAGCGCGCGATCCTGGAATCTCATGCGAAATCAGAATCAGGCGCGGCGGCGGCTTGTCGTCGTAAAACTGCGCCAGAAATGCCGAGAGGATTTCGCCGGCGTCGAGCGAACGATCGGCGCGCGGAAAATAGGCGCGATTGCCCCAGTTCTGCCCGGTGCGGAAGAAGAACACCTCGACGCAGGAAAAGCCGCCTTGCTGATGCAGCGCGAAGACGTCCGCCTCCTCGACGCCGCGCGGATTGACGCCCTGATGCGACTGGATCGCCGACAGCGCCGCCAGGCGGTCGCGATAAATCGCGGCGCGCTCGAAGTCGAGCGCGCTGGAGGCGGTTTCCATTTCCGCCGCGAGTTCGTCCTTGACCCTTTTGCTGCGGCCGGACAGAAATTCGTTGGCCTCGCGCACCAGCCCCGCATAGTCGCGGAACTCGATCTCCTTGGTGCACGGCGCCGAGCAGCGCTTGATCTGATAGAGCAGGCACGGCCGGCTGCGGCTTTCGAAGAACGGATCGCTGCATGAGCGCAGCAGAAATGCGCGCTGCAGCGCATTGACGGTGCGGTTGACCGCCCACACCGAAGCGAACGGACCGTAATAATGTCCCGGCCGCGAGCGTGCGCCGCGATGCTTGAGAATCTGCGGCGCCCAGTGGTCGGACGTGATCAGGATATAGGGAAACGATTTGTCGTCGCGCAGCACGACGTTGAACCGCGGCCGCAATCGCTTGATGAGATTGGCTTCGAGCAGCAGCGCCTCGGTCTCGGTGCGGGTGACGACGAATTCGAGCGTGCGGGTCTGCCGCGATCATGCGCTCGATGCGGGTATCGAGGCCGGTCGGGCGCGCATAGGACGGCGACGCGTTTTTTGACGTTCTTGGCCTTGCCGACATAGAGCACGTCGCCGCGCGCATCGATCATGCGGTAGACGCCGGGCCGCGACGGCGCGAGCTTGCCGTAATGCACGATGGCCGCACGGCCGGCGGCAAGCGAGCTCTGCTCGTCGTCGAAAGCAAGCTTGCGTCGCTTCGACCGCGTCCGGCAGCGGCAGCGACTGCTCCTCGTCGTCGTCGGCGAGTTCGATCTCGGGGGCGATTTCAGGTTTCGGATTATTCATGGGCGGCGAATGTATGCTCAGTCCCGGGAGATATAGATTCTCTTAACGATATCAACTTCGACATACTTACCATTCAGTACTGCTTAACTTAAACATCGCGATAAATCCTCTCGATCGGGGTGACGGCCTTCGGTGCTTTCCTGATGCTGCAACGGCATTCCGTGCCTGCGCTGCATGAGCATCGCTTGTTCCGCCCGATCCAGTTGAGGAGGCCCGATGTTAACAACGCGCCGTTTCAAATCTCGCCGGTGCCGTCATCGGCCAGCGGTCGCCACGGTCGTCAGTGCTCGCCTTGCCCGACGCCGCCGCGGCCGCCGATTTCCAGCCTCGCGTTACTATACGGCCCCTGCGCCGCTATGCAGCCTATAGCTGGGCCGGCCCCTATATCGGCGGCACCATCGGCTACGAATGGGGCGAGGTCGAGCAACAACCCGACCCGGCCATCGGGCGTCGCGGGCGGCGCCGAAGCCGGGTTTAATTGGCAGCACGGCAATTTTGTCTATGGCGCCGAAGCCGACATCAACCTGTCCGGCGCCGACGACACCTTCGCGCCCTGGCAGTTCTCCAATCCCTGGTTCGGCACGGTGCGCGGCCGCGCCGGCGTCGCCATCAACAACGTCCTGGTCTACGGCACCGCCGGCCTCGCTTACGGCGAACTGACGGCGAATACCGTGGGCAATCTTTCGGAGAACCATACCGGCTTCGGCTGGGTCGCCGGCGGCGGCGTCGAGGTCGGCTTTACGCCGCATTGGTCGGCCAAGGCGGAGTGGCTCTACTCGACTTGGCTGACCACAACTTCTCGGTAACCGGGACCAACAACGGTCTTGAGGCCAATCTGCTGCGGCTCGGCGTCAACTATCACTTCTGAGCACGTCTCCTTCCTCATGTCGTCCCAAGTTCCAAAATTAGCGCAGTCATTCCCCACCCGCGAAAGTGGGGAATGACATCAATTAGCCATTTCTTAACCGCTTTTATTGCCTAGTAAGTGTTTATTAATATAAACAGTGGCGATGCCGAGTAGTTTTAAGCCACAATACAGTCACAACTTTCAAAAGAGCTGTTGCTTTTCTACACTAGTGAAAAATCCGGCGAAGAATACTATCCGAGACCTGAGTTATGGAGGTCTTGAAATGAAACGTCTTTGTGTTGCTCTCATCGGGCTGGTGGCATTCGCCGGAGCGGCCGCCGCGGCCGATCTGTCGCGTCCCGCCCCCGCGCCTTACTACAAGGCTCCGATGGTTGCGCCGGTTTATAATTGGACCGGCCTCTATTTCGGTATCAACGGCGGCGGCGCCTTCGGCACCTCGGCCTGGGATCTGACCGGCAGCCGCAATATCAGCGGCGGCCTGGTCGGCGGCACCATCGGTTACAACTGGCAGGCTAGGCCAGGCGGTGTTCGGCCTCGAAGGCGATCTCGACTGGGCCGACATCAACGGCACTTCGACCACCAATTGCCCAGCCGGCTGTAAGACCAGCGACACCTGGCTGTCGACGGTCCGGGGCCGGCTCGGCTACGCCGCCGATCGCTTCATGCCCTATGTCACCGGCGGCGCCGCGTTCGGCAATATCCGCGCTTCCGCCCCGGGCTTCGGCACCCAGAGCGACACCAAGACGGGTTGGACGCTCGGCGGCGGCCTTGAAGCCGCGCTGGTCGGCAATTGGACCGCCAAGGTCGAATATCTCTATGTCGATCTCGGCAGCTTCAATTGCGGCATCAGCTGCGGTGCCGGCCTTGCCACCGACAACGTGTCGTTCAAATCCAACATTCTCCGTGCCGGCCTGAACTTCCGGTACTGAACGATCCTGCAATTTTGGCGTCGGCAAAGCCCCGGGGTTCGCGCCCCGGGGTTTTTTAATTGTAGGGCGGGCAAGCCTGTCGCCAATGGTCTCAACCGTGCTATCTCATCTCAATTATGAGACAGCGGGAACGGGGCGCGGCAACGGGGCTCGGCGATATCGGCAGCCGCCTCAAAGCCTATCGGGTCGAACGCGGGCATACCGCCGACGACATCGCAGAAAAGCTCGGTATTTCGCGCGCCGCGGTCTATCGGATCGAAAGCGGAGAGATCGTAAAGATCGAGACGCTGGAGCGATTGGCCGCGGAGCTTGATACCTCGCTCGCCTCGCTGCTCGGCGTCAGCATCGAATACCACCCCAATGCGATGAGCTATTTCGAGCGCATGCGGCAGATCGAAGAGGCCTCCGACCAGGTCGTCGCGCATTTCCCGCCGATCTCGTACCTCCTCACCTCGGACGACTATCCGGTTCATCTGAAAAAAATGCTGGTCGAGTTCGCTGCCTTCCCACATCAGGGACAAGAGCAAGGCGATGCGCGAGATCGACGCGGTCATCGCCATTCTCGACGAGCGCAAGAAGGCGCGAAAGCTGCGGCGATTGAGCGTCGTCAATTTCGTCACCATCCCCGAAATCGAGCGCTGGCTGAAACTTGGCGTCGTCGGCCGCTTCGATCTGTCGAACGACGAAATCGCGATCCGGCGCTTAGCCGCGCGCACCGAGGTCGAGCATCTGATGGGTCTAGTCGAAGGCGAGCCGATGGGAATCCAGATCGCGCTGCTCGAAGACACGCTGCCCAACATCACTTTCCAGTTGTTTCGCAGCAAGGGACAGACCTGCCTCGGCCTCAGCCCGTTCCGGCTGGGCGGAGAATTACCGAACATCCGGCTGGGCCTGGCGATGGTGACTGCGGATGAGCAGGCCGTCGAGCTTTATCAAAACCTCGCCGACGATCTGTGGCAGCGCGCCCATAAAGGCCGCGATGCCGTCAAGCTTTTGCAATCGGTTCTCGATCGCTCGGGCGTCAAGCGCCAAACTCGGACGCCTTCGCCGCGCAACCGGTCGAAGCCACAGAGCCCGGTAGGCCGCCGCGGCAACTGAAACCGGCTACTTGACCTTCAAGCCCATCAGATTCGCGATCAGGTTACGCTGCATTTGCGACGTTCCCGCTCCGATGGTCGTGCTGCGGGCATCGCGAAAATGCCGCTGCAGATCGAATTCCATGCTGTAGCCGGCACCGCCCAAGACCTGCATGCCTACATTTGACACTTTCACGTAGGTTTCGGACGCGAACAGCTTCGCCATCGATATCAGTTTAAGCGCATCGGGGGCCTTTCGCGCACAGGCCCAAGCGGCACGCCAAACCAGCGTTTTCGCCGCTTCAAGCTCGGTCTGAATATCGGCGATCATATGCGCCATTGCCTGGAAGGTTCCGATCGGCCTGCCGAACTGGTTGCGGTCCTTGGCGTACTGCACCGCCATGTCGAGCGCCGCCTGCCCCGCGCCGCAATAGCCGGCAGCCGACGTGATGCGCTCGATCTGCAGTCCGCCGAGCACCACCTGCCAGCCATTGTTCTCGCCACCGACCAGATGGCTCGCCGGCACGCGGACATTGTCGAAGGTGATTTCGAACGTACCGGTGCAGCGCCGGCCCAGCATTTCGAGCTTGCGCAGATGCAGCCCCGGCGTGTCGTTGGGCACCAGGAAAAGCGACATGCCCTTCCGATAATCCTCGGCAGGAGCGGTTTTCACATAGACATTGATGACGTTGTTTTTGGCGCCGGCGCCGGTAGCCCAGATTTTACGGCCGTTGATAACCCAATAGTCGCCATCGCGTACCGCGGCGGTCCGCATGGCGCCGATGTCGGAGCCGGCATCGGGCTCCGACATCGAGATGCTCATTTTGATCTCGCCGGACAGGACCTTGGGTATCCAATGCTCCTTCTGTGCATTGCTGCCGTGCTGTAAAACATTCAGCCCGCAAAAAATGCTGCTGCCGTAAGCGGTATAAAGGTCGAAGCTCTTGCGCGATATCTCGTCGGCGACCACAACCATATCGAGCACGCTGCCGCCGGCGCCGCCGAATTCTTCGGGAAACGGCAGACCCAGCAAACCCATCTCGATCCAGGCGTCGTAAAGCTCGTCCGGATATTTCTGCTCGCGGTCGAGGCGGCGTACATAGTCGGGCGTCGCCACCCGATCCATCATCGTGCGGACGCTGTCGCGCAACAATGTTTGCTCGTCGCTGAATTCGAAGTCCAACTCGACCCTCCCCGGCTGTAGAGATTATTTTGACTGCGCCGCCGGCAAATTCAGCTCGCGCAATATCTCTGCGGTATGCTCGCCAAGCATCGGCGGCGCTGTTGTCGGCTGATCGTCCCTGCGGCCGTCGAAACGGATCGGACGGCGGATACCCATCACCTTTCCCTGAACGGGATGAGTCATGGGAAAGAAGGTGTCGAGGTGTTGAACATGCGGGTCGTGTTCCACCTCGGTCACGTCATAGACCGGCGCGACCGGCAGATCGGCATCTGCCAATATATTCAGCCATTCGGACCGGGATCGGCCGAGAAAATCGGCGACGACGGATTCGCGCAGCGCCTCGTAGTTTTCGATCCGCGCCATCCGGTTGGAAAACCTGACGTCCTCCAATAGATCCGGCCGCCGCAACGCCTCGACAAAAGCGCGCCAGAACTTTTCCTGCGACGACAGATGGAGCGCGATGAACTTCCCGTCGCTGCACTCGAAGGCATAGGACTGGGAGGTCCGGGCGCGCAGTCGGGTGTCGGATACGATCCCCATCTGATGCAGATAGCCGAACGGATCGGGCATGAAGGCGATCGTGGCGTCGAGCATGTTCACTTCGACGCGGCGCTCGGCATGACCGCGATCCTTGCCGATGATCGCCGCCAGAATGCCCTGGCACGCCGCATGCGCCGTGACATTGTCGGCGATCGTCGGCCCGGAAATCGATGGATTCCGCCGATCGATGAACAGGCTCGACATGCCGCTCAAAGCCTGGGAGACCGCATCATAGGCGGGCCGCGACGCATAGGGACCGTCCGGCCCAAAGCCGGTGATCGAGCAATGGATGATCTGCGGATTTAGTTGACGTATCCGCGCATCGCCGAGCTTCAGCCGATCGAGCACGCCCGGCCGGAAATTCTCCAGGATAATGTCGCTGCGGCGAATGAGCGATTCGGCGGCTGCCAAGCCTTCGTCGCTGCGCAGATCGATCGCGATACTGCGCTTGTTACGGTTATAGCCGCAAAAATGCGGGCTGTAATTGCCGCCACGAAAGCTGCGGAACGGATCGCCGCCTTCGGGATGCTCGACCTTGATGACGTCGGCGCCCAGGTCGGCGAGCATCATGCCGGCCAAAGGGCCGGTGATCATCGTGGTCAGTTCGACGACACGCAGGCCGGCGAGAGGTGAACTCATGATCCGAGCCTCGCCGCCGGCTTCAATTCAAGCTCGCGCCCGTCGCATCGATATGGGCTTCCGTCACGATCGTGCGCACGCGGGCAAGGTCGTCCACCAGAAATTTCTTGAAGGCCGCCGGAACTCGACGGAATGATGTCCGCGACTTGCGGCAGCACCATTTTCTTGACCTCGGGGGAATTCACCGCCTTGGTGAATTCGGCATTCAATTTATCGACGATCGGCATCGGCGTGTCGCGCGGCCCCAACACCCCGAACCAGGTGTCGATGCCGACGCCGGGCGCGCCGGCCTCCGCCATGGTCGGGACGTCGGGAATCTCGGGCGACCGCTTGTCGCTGGCGATCGCCAGCATCCGCAATTTGCCGCCTTGAATATACGGCCCCGCCGAAAGATAAGACGAAAACATCATGTCGACTCGGTTAGCCATGAGATCGGTCAGCGCCGGAGCAACGCCATGGTACGGCACGTGGACCAGCGGAATGTTCGCCCGCGCCTTGAACATCTCGCCGATCAGATGCGCCGTGTTACCGACGCCTTGCGACGCGTAAGTCAGACCGCTGGGCTTCGAGCGAGCGAGCGCGATGAGGTCCTTGACCGACTTGGCCGGGCTGTCGGCCGATACCACCAAGATTGTCGGAAATGAAATCAGCGGCGTGATCGGCGCGAAATCGTTGAGCGGGTCGTAACGCATCTCCTTGGGAAACAGCACGGGGATGAAGGCAAAGATGCCGCTGTGTCCCATCAGCAGCGTGTAGCCGTCCGGCGTCGCTTCTTTCACCGCCATCGCGGCGACAGCGCCGCCGCCGCCGGGGCGGTTTTCGATGATGACCGGCTGGTTGACGCTCTCCGAAACTTTCGCGCCGACCAGACGCATCAGTGTGTCCGACGAAGCGCCCGGCGTGTACGGCACCAGGACCTTGATCGGTTGTGAGGGAAAAGCATCGGCGCCCCATGATCGCGTTCCGTTACTCGCGGCGGCAACCAGACCGGCTGCCGCGCCCAATAACGTCCGTCGACTCGGACGAAAGCCGATTACCACCGAGCTTTGCCGCCTGAAGTCGGACGGCAAGCCTTTCGGATCCCGCATCAGACTCTCCCTGTCTTGTTTTCTCTTATTGCCGCTCCGGTTGGTTTCTTATTTCGGCTTGCCGTTCGCATCCCGTTGATCGGTGAGAAGCGTGCCGAGCTTGAAAGGCTGATAGACCGGCTTGTAGGTCTTCTTATCGATGAATTGCGACAATCCGGTCTTGTAGGACTGCTCCGGATCGCTGACGCGGATCGCCGAGTTCTTGGCGTGAAGGTAATCGTAGGCTTGGCCGAAATCCATGGTGCGGACCTGCCGGATCGCCTGCTTGGTGGCGCGCAGCACCGCCGGGCTTTTCGCCATCAGCTTCTCGGCAAGCGTTTCCACTTCCTTCTCGAGCTTGTCCGGCGCCACGGCATAATTGATGAAGCCGACCCGCGCCGCTTCTTTGCCGTCGAACGCCTCGCCGAGACAAGCATAATACAGCGCGTGGCGATACAGCACCGCATCGGCCACGACCTTGCTCACCAGGGCGCCCGGCAGAATGCCCCAATTCACTTCGGACAAAGAGAACGTCGCATTCTCGGCGGCAATCGCGAAGTCCGTCGCCAAAAGCTGCATGAAGGCGCCGCCGACGCAGTAGCCTTCGATCATGGCGATGGTCGGCTTGTCGTAGTTGTAAAGCCGTTCCCAGCGCCAGCGGTTGGCGACTTCCTGCATCTTCTTCGATTCGGCCGGCTTGTCCTCCAGCGCGCGAAAGAACTCCTTCAAATCCTGGCCGGCGGAAAAATTACCGCCGGCGCCGCGGATCACCACCACTTTGGTGTCGGGATCGGTTTCCAATTCCTCAAGCGTGCGGTCCATCGCCAAATGAAGTTCGGGTGACATCGCATTGCGCTTCTCCGGCCGGTTCATGATGACCGTCGAGATGCCGTTGTACCGCTCGACTTTGACGACGCTGCTTTCTTTCGCCACTGGGGCCTCCTTGGTTTTCGCGTTTTGCGTCAGCTCCGCGAGGAGCCGTTTGTTGGTGTGCCGTTCTGGGAATTGCGCTCTCCTGCCGCTCCCTTTTGCCTCATCTGTCACGAGGGCATCTTGCATTTTTCGCTAGGCGAAATACTTTCGTATAATCTTCACGAGGAGACCCCCGGGTGTCAAGCAGCCGTTCGGAGACCGTCGAAGCGCTGGAACGCGGCTTGCGCGTCATCGAGGCGTTCAATGAGGTCGACAGCGAACTCACGCTCAGCGAGGTCGCGCGCAAAACCGCGCTCAAACCGGCAACCGCCCGCCGCAGCCTGCTGACGCTCGAAAAGCTCGGTCACGTGCAGTGCATCAAAGGCCGGTATTTTCTCAGCGCCCGGGTACTGGCGCTCGGCTCGGCCTATTTGCGCTCGTCGAATGTCGAGGGATTGCTGTTGCCGACGCTGCGGCGGCTGGTCGATGAATTCGGCGACAGCGCCGGCATCGCGGTGCGGGTCGACACCAATGTGCTTTATGTCGCGCATTATTTCATGCCGGGCAGCATCCGGCAGATCGCCGGCACCGGCGTCAGCTATCCGGCGCATCTCACTTCTATGGGCCGCATCTTGCTGGCGGATCTGCCGGAAGACGCGCTTGACCGCTGGCTCAGCCGTTCGCCGATGATCCGCTACACCGAATTCACCGTGACCGACCCGCGGCAGTTTCGCGCCGCATTGAAAGCGGTACGCGCCAACGGCTATGCCACTGTCCGCGACGAATTGTTCCTGGGCGTGACCGCCTTAGCCGTGCCGATCGCCAACTCGTCCGGGCCGCGCCGTCGCGGCGCTGAACACGTCGGCCTATTCCGGCCAATTCACCGAGCGCCGTCTGGTCCAGGACCGGCTCGCCAGCCTGAAAAAGGCCTCGAAGGAAATCTCCGAGCTGGTGATCCGTCACCCGACCCTGTTGAATTCGTTTTACACCGATCAGGACCGATCTTTTGTCGCTGCCCCACTCTCCCGGGCTTCCCCACGCCGGCCTTGAGATCAGGCGCGCGAAGCCCGCGCGGCACGCCCGCCGTGGCGGGTCGACCAGGCAATCGGGTCGGTGAGAAAATGCTCGATCACCGCGCGGTCTTCAGCCGGAAGATTCGCATCGGATGCGCTCGCCAAAACATCGGACCAGGTCGCCAGTGCATGCAATGCGAGACCGGCGTCCCGCAAGCGCTCTTCCGCACCGGGAAATGCGTTGTTGTAAAAAATCGTCAGCGCGTGTTCGACGACGGCGCCGGCCGAACGCAAGCCGCGGATGAAAGCGATCTTGCTGCCGCCGTCGGTGGTCAGATCGTCCATCAACAGCACACGCATTCCGTCGACTGCGCCGCCCTCCACTTGCGCATTGCGGCCTATGCCAAGCGGGCGCTTACGCACATAGCGCATTTCCAACCCGGCCCGGTCCGCAAGCCAGGCGGCAAACGGAATGCCCGCCGTTTCCGCGCCGGCGATGGCGTCGAACGAAACGCTGGGAAATCGCCGCTATATACGCGGCGGAAAGCTCGGTGACGGCGTGCCGCACCTCGGGCTTGCCGATCAGCACGCGGCAATCGACATAGACCGGGCTTGCCCAGCCGGCGGCAAGCATGAACGGCTGCTCGCGGCTGATATGGATCGCGCCGGCTTTCAACAACAGCAGCGCGACATTACGGCCGATGTCGCTCGCAGCTTCCGTCATGGCCGCACCTCCGCGATCGACCACGCCAAATCCTCGCCGCCGCGAAACACGACCACGTCGTCGCTCTCGACCGCAACCGAAGCCATGACCCGGCCCGGCTGGCGCTTGAGCGTCACGGTGCCGGCATTCGGTTTCAGCCCGTAAAACCGTGCGCCGTTCAGTGAGGCAAAAGCTTCAAACCGCGGCAGCGCCTGCTCCTCGTCGAACACCTGGACATAAGTCTGCAGCGCGGTGGCGCCGCCAAAAATCCCGGCGGAGCAGCACTCAGCCTCCTTGAGCCGTTTCACATGCGGCGCCGTGTCGGTGCCGATGAAGAAACAGCTTTCGCCTGAGGTCACGGCCTTGCGTAGCGCCAAACGATGCCGCTCGCGCTTGGCGACCGGCAGGCAATAGAGATGCGGCCGCAACCCGCCCTGAAACAGCGAGGTGCGGTTGATGATCGAGATGATGCGGCGTGATGGTGCCGGCGACGCGCGGCGCATGCGCCCGCACGATGTCGGCGGTCTCCGCCGTCGTCACGTGTTCGATAACGGTTTTCAGGCCGGTGTGCCGTTTAAGGAGCGGCAGCAGCGTCCGCTCCATGAACACCGCTTCGCGGTCGAAAATATCGACCGCCGGATCGGTGGCCTCGCCATGGATCAGCACCGGCATGCCGATCTTCTCCATACGGGCAAACACCGGAGCCAGCCCGGGTATATCGGTTACGCCGTGATGCGCATTGGTGGTCGCGCCGGCCGGATAGAGCTTGGCGGCGGCCCAAACACCCTCGGCAAAGCCTTTCTCGATTTCGTCGGGCGCCGTGCTGTCGGTCAGATAGCAGGTCATCAGCGGCTGGAAGTCGGAGCCTGACGGCCGCGCGCGCAAGGATGCGCTCGCGATAGGCCGAGGCCGCGGCAACTGTCGTCACCGGCGGCACCAGGTTCGGCATGATGATGCCGCGGGCGAACTGCGCCGCGGTAAACGGCAGCACCGCCTTGAGCATCGCGCCGTCGCGCAGATGCACGTGCCAGTCATCCGGCCGGCGGATGGTGATGGACGTTACATCGGCCGCGGTTTTTCCGGCATCGAACAGCGCGTCGATACTCATCCCGCCGCCTCCTTCAGCGCCGCCTGCATCACCGCGACGCCCGAAGCGAAGTCGTCGATGGTCATGGCCTCGTCCGGATTGTGCGAGCCGTTCTCATTGCGGACGAAAATCATGGCGCTGGGAATGCCCTCATTGGCGAAAACGGCCGCGTCGTGCCCGGCGCCGCTCGGGATTTCCTCGTCCGGCAGGCCGAGCGCCCTGGCGGCTGCCCTCAGCCGGGCGACCCAGCCGGAGTCCATGGTAGCGGGCGATGATTCCAGCCTGCGGTCAAGCTTGAATTCGACGCCGCGCTCTTCGCCCGACAAGCTGGCACTCCGACAGGAAGAGATCATAGAAAGCCTCAAGGGTTTCCTTGCTTTGGCTGCGCAATTCAAAGCTAAAGCGAAGCTTTCCGGGAATCCGGGCGATGGCGTGCTCGTGCGGGTCGGTTCGAAACCACGCCGGTGGTGATGACCAGATCGCGGCCCCGCTCCAAGAGGGTCCGCCAATGATGATCGAGATGCGAGATCAGTTCCGCCGTTGCGAACATCGCATCGTGGCGTAGCCAGCGCGGCACCGCGCCGGAATGGCCCGGCGACGCCGATGCATTCGACCATGCGATGGCGGATATTGCCGCGAATGCCGGTAACGATGCCGATCGGGAGTTGTCGGGCCACCAGCACCGGGCCCTGTTCGATGTGCAGTTCGACCCAGGCCGCCACGCTTTTCGGATCGAGCAGCGGCTGCCCGCTTCGCACCCGTTCGACATCGACGCCGACCGACCGCATGGCGTCGCCGAGCGTGAACTTGCCGTCGGCGTCTTTGACGTCGAGATCGGCGGCGGTCAGCCGGCCGAACAGCGCGCTCGAGCCCATATAGGCCTTGCCGAAGCGCGCGCTCTCCTCGCCGCGAAGTCCGTAAAGCTTCAGCGTACGGCGCGGCCGGAATCCGTCTTCCTTGAAGCCGGCCAGCACGCACAGGCCGGCGACCACGCCGGCGGCACCGTCGAAATTGCCGCCCTGCGGCACCGAATCGAGATGCGATCCGCAGGCGAGAAACGGCAGATCCGGTTCGCTGCCCTCCAGCGTGACGACGAGATTGGCGCCGGCGTCGCGCTCGGTCCGCAAGCCCAGCGCACGTGCTTTTTCCTCTACGATGTCGAGGGCTTTGTTCTCGCCCTCGCCATAGCTGGCGCGGGTGATGCCGACGCCATCGCCGGTCGCGGCGCGCAGCGCATCGAATAATTCATTGGCGAGATCGCGCACGCGGTCGGTGTTGCGCGGCGATCTTTCTGTCGCGGTATCGGCGGCCGTCATGTCGGCGGATTAAGCCATGCCAGATCGGGCTCGTCGGCCTCCTCGATCACGACGCCGCCGGTCAGATCGGCAACGCGTGGAATTTCACGATGCAGGCAAAACGCCGCAAGCCCGTCGATAACGGTCAGCATCGCCGCCGGCTGAACGAAGGTCGCGGTGCCGACCTGCACCGCGGCGGCGCCCGCCAGCATGTATTCGATGGCGTCATCGGCGGTGGAAATGCCGCCGCATCCGATCACCGGGATGCGCACCGCTTTGGCGCATTGGAATACGTGCCGCAGCACGATCGGCTTGATCGCCGGTCCGGACAGTCCGCCCATGATATTGCCGAGACACGGCTTGAAGGTTTTCAGATCGATCGCCATCGACAAAATAGTGTTGGCGACCACCAGAGCATCGGCGCCGGCGCCTTCCGCGGCGCGGGCGACGTCCGGCATTTCGCCGGTATTGGGCGTGAGCTTGACCCAGAGCGGCAGCTTTGTGGATTCGCGCAGCAGCCGCGTGACCTTTTCGGTCGCTTCCGCCCGCATCGCGAAAGCCTTGCCGTCTTCCTCGATGTTCGGACAGGAAATATTGGCCTCGATCGCCGCAACGCCCGGCAGCGACAATTCCTTGGCGAGATGGGCGAATCCCTCCGCGGTCGGCGCCGAGATGCTCACCACCAGCGGCGTGTCATAGGCCGCATAATACGGCAGCGTCTCTTCGATGAAGTGCGGCACGCCTTTCGACGGAATGCCGATGGCATTGATCAGACTGCCGGGACGCTCGACCACGCGCGGCAGCGGATTGCCGGTGCGCAATTCGCGGGTGATGGTCTTGGTGACGCAGAGCGCCCAGGCGGTTGAAGTCCATCACCCGATCGAGGCCGTCGGCAAAGGTGCCGGACGCCGGCATCACCGGATTGCGCAGCTTCAGGCCGCCGACCGTGACCGACAGATCGACAGCGGTCGTTACGCTCACGGCAACGCCTCCATCAGATCGAATACCGGCCCGTCCCAGCACACCCGGCGCTGCTCGATCTCGCCGTCGACATTGAAGTCGCGCACGCAACAGAAACACAGCCCGATGCCGCAGGCCATTTGCTGCTCCATCGCGACCTGGCCCGGCAAGACCGAATTCGTGCGCCAGCCGCTGTTGCACCCGCATCAAGCGGCTCGAACCGCAGGTGAAGAACGCATCGCAGCGGCGTTCCGCGATCAGCCGGCGGAGAATGCGCTCGACATTCGCCGGTCCGCTGGTCGATTCGGTGTCCGTCACCACGATCACGTCGGCGCCGTGGCCGCGGAACAGATCAGCGGAAACGACAAGCTCCGGACGGCGTGCGCTGAGAACGGCGGTAACGCCGATGCCGGCTTGTTTCGCGGCTTGCGCCAGCGGGCCGAGCGTCGCCAAGCCCTGCCCCGCGGCCGACCGCCACCACGTGGCGCCAGTTCGGATCGAGCGTAAAGCCGGAGCCGAGCGGTCCCATGATATCGAGACGGTCGCCGATTTTCAGGGTGTCGAGCCCGCGGGTGCCGGCGCCGGTGACCTTGTAGAGAAACTCCACTTGCAGGTTCGCGGCGCTCGCCCCGTAAAGGCTCATCGGCCGGCGGAGGAACGGCTGCTCGCCGGCGGGCTGCGGGCAAAGCAGTTGGAAGAACTGCCCAGGCAGCGCCTTGGCCGCGGCCGCGCTGCATCCCACCACCAGATGCCGGTATTCGACATTGACGGGATCGTTGGCGATGACCTCGGCCAGCTCCGCCACTACGCTCGCCCGCCACGGCGTAGCTGCGGCGCCGGCCGTTCGGCCTCCGGAAACGCTCGACATCGGACTTTACTCGCCTGCTGGCTGCTTCCCTGCTCCTAGCCCCGCACGGCTAAGACAACGCCGCACCGCGCCGTTCCGGGATCAACAACAGCAGTGCCAGTATGTCGAGGATGTAAAGCGTCGCCAACAGCGCGATGGCGGTCTCGAAGCTGTACATGGTCGCCACCGCACCGACCACCACCGGGCCAAAGCCGCCGATGCCGCGCCCGACGTTGAACAGCACATTCTGCGCCGTGGCGCGTGCCGCGGTCGGGAATAATTCGCTGATCAGCGCGCCGTAGCCGCCAAGCATGCCGTTGACGAAGAAGCCCATCACCGGTCCCGCCACCAGCAAATACATCGGGTCGGTCAGCCGCGAATAGACCACGACCATCACGGCGGCCCCCAGCATGTAGATGAAAAACGCCGGGCGGCGGCCGACGCGATCGGCGAGATGGCCGAAAGCGAAGATCCCGACCGCCATGCCGGCGATCGTCACGATCGTCCACACCGCCGATTGCGTCAGCGCGAAGCCGAAGCGGTTCGACAGATAGCTCGGCAGCCAGATCATGACGCCGTAATAGCCGAAGTTCTGCACCGAACAGAGAATGATCATGCCGATGCTGAGCTTGGTGGTCTCGACGTCCTTCACCAGCAGATGCAGCGCGGATTCCTTCGGATGGTCGTGCGACTTTTTGACGAAGACTTCCGGCTCGTGCAGCGAATAGCGGATAAAGAATGCGGCGACGGCGGGGAAAATGCCGATGGCGAACATGCCGCGCCAGCCGATGATCGGCAGGAAGATCGGTGTGGCGATGGCCGCCGCGAGCACGCCAAGCTGCCAGCCGAGACCGACATAGGACGACGCGCGCGCCCGCATCGAGGGCGGCCAGGCTTCGGCAACCAGCGCCATGCCGATACCGAATTCGCCGCCTAGTCCGACGCCGGCCAGGGTTCGATACAGCAACAGATCGTAATAGCCCTGGGCCAAGGCGCACATGCCGGTGAACACGGCGAAGACGATGATGGTCCAGGTCAGCACCCGGATCCGGCCGATGCGGTCCGACAGCACGCCGAAGCCGATGCCGCCGAGCACCGCCCCGATCAGCGTGGCGGTCACCAGCGAAGCGGCTTGCGCCGGCGATAATTTAAGATCGGCGGCGATCAGCCTGAGCATGAAGCCCAAGATCAGAAGGTCGAACCCATCCATCGCGTAGCCGAGCGCGGAACCGATCAGCGCCTTGATGGCGTCGCGGTCGACTTTGGTAGGTGCGGAAGCATCGACGATGTCGGGGCCGGCGGCCGTCGCAAAATGCGGGTCCATTGCTTGTCCTCTCATGTCCTCATGGGTCGAAAGCGTTTCGAGACCCACGAGTTTCGGGTTGCATGTCTTCTGAAACGTCCCTCCGGCGCCGCACCATGCAGTGCGGGCGCCATGAAGGTCATCCTCGATCGGCACGTAATTTTTGCCGTTGCGCCGCAAGCGCGGCCCGACGTCAAATCCCGGAGTACAAAGCAGCATGGCCTCATCGGAGGCCAGTCATCCGTCATTTTATAGTCTTATATAGAAATAAAGACAAGTCTAAAATTTTAGACAAACCATTTTTGCGCCCTTGTTGCTGCGGCAAAGCGTCGAACCCCGCGGCGCCGGTGTGATAATCGCCGCGTCAATGCTATGTCGTTCACCGACAATAGGACGGAACGCGCCAACCCGCCGTGGAATCCGTCAATCTGTGGGGAGGACCGGATGAAGAAGACAACCATCAGCGTGACTGCGGCCGCCGCAGCGCTCGTCCTGACGCTGTTCGGGCTCATGGCAGCGCCTGCTTCGGCTCAGCTCGGCGCAGCGCGGACGATCCGCATCATCGTGCCGTTCGCGCCCGCCGGGTCTTCCGACACCCTGGCCCGGGTGTTGCAGGAGCCGCTGCGCCAGGCGTTGAACCAAAACGTCATCATCGAGAACCGCGCCGGCGCCGGCACCAATCTCGGCACCGCCGAAGTCGCCCGCGCCGAGCCCGACGGCTACACGCTCCTCCTCACCAGCAGCGCCTTCGTCGTCAATCCGGCGCTTTACAAATCCATTCCGTACGACCCGATGAAGGACTTTATCCCGATCGCCGCGCTGCCGGTCGCGCCCAATATCATTGCGACCCAAGCCAAAGGTGGATTTGCTTCGCTGACCGAGGCGATCGCCAAGGCCAAGGCCGATCCGCAAAAGCTGAATTACGCCACGCCGGGCAACGGCACCACGCCGCAATTATTGATGGAGCTGTTCAAGCTCACGGCCGGCGTGCAGATCACCAATATCGCCTACAATGGCGGCGGCCCGGCGACACAGGCGCTGCTGAGCGGCACGGTCGACCTCCTGTCCACGGCACTGCCGGGCGCGCAGGAGCAGGTGCGCTCCGGCACCATGAAGGGCATCGCCATCACCACCAAACAGCGATGGTCGACGCTGCCCGACGTGCCGACCTTTACCGAATTGGGTTTTCCGGACGTTTCGCTCGACACCGAACATTTTCTACTGGCGCCGGCCGGCACCCCCCAGGACATGGTCGACCGCCTGGTGAAGGCCGCGCTGGAAGTGCTGGCGCGCGATGACGTGAAGGCGCGCGTCCTCCAAGTCGGCTACGCGCCGGTGGGCGGCGGCCCGGACAAGGCCAAACAGCTGATCGCCAAGGACGTACCGTTCTTCAAGGATCTGGTGGCGAAGGCGAAGATTCCGCAAATCGAATAGCGGCGTCCGGACGACCCTCGCCTGCGGCACCGATACCATCCGCTTGCGACGGAACCTTAGTTCGCCTCCGGTGGTTCACTATCCGAAACCGGAGAAGATCATGGACGAAAATAGAGTAGAGGGCACCGTCAGAAACGTCGGAGGCAAAGTACAAGAAGGATTCGGCCGCGCGACGGGCGATGCAAAAAGCCAAGTCGATGGAATGGCCAATCAGGCGATGGGCGCGGCTCAAGATTTGTACGGCCAAGCGCGCGACACCGCCGCCGACAGCGCTGCGAGCTTCGACAAATGGCTGCGCAACACGATCGAGACACAGCCCTACACGACAGCCGTCGTCGCCTTGGGCATCGGCTGGCTGCTAGGCCGGTTGCATCGACCGATCTAAGGTCAAGCTTCTTAGGTTGCCGGAACCTGCGCCGATCCCCTGGACGGCGGGGGTTTTCGGCGTTTTGTTATCCGTTAGTTGCGAGAGATTGTCATTATGTCCGACGAGATACTACAAGCCGATGCCTTTCGAGCGCCCGCCGTGCTGCTCAGCGGCCCGGTCGATTACGAAATGTACAACCATTTCCGCGACCAGCTCAGCCGCGCGCCGGCCAGCGGCATCGTCGTCATCGAACTTTCAACGCTGGGCGGTGATCCTGAGGTGGCCCGCATGATGGGCGAGGATGTTCGCTACCAGAGCGACCACGAACCGGAGCGACGTTTCGTCTTTCTGGGAAAGGCCGCGATTTATTCAGCCGGGACGACCTTTATGTCGTTCTTTGCCCTGAAAAACCGATATCTGACGCGCGGCACCCGGCTCATGATCCACGAGCGAAAGCTCAGCAAGACGCTGACGATCGACGGACCGCTGACGTCCTGCGTCGCGACGGTCAAAGCGACGCTCAACGAGATCGAAGCTTCAATCGGCATTCAAAACGAAGGCTTTGAAAACCTGGTGCGGGGATCGCGCGTGACCATGGAACAGGTTCTGCAACGCGCGCCGTTCAATTGGTATATCGAAGCGCAGGAAGCTTTGTCGTTGGGCCTTATTTCTGCGGTCCTCTAACTGCTAGGCTGCAGTCCCGGTCGCCGCATAAGCCGGCACCCGCGCGGCGAAACTATCGAGCCACGCGACGAGCCGCGGATGACCGGGGCGCCATCCGTCGCCGAACCGCAGATCGCGATACCCGAGCGCGCAGGCCAGCGCGATCTGTCCGACATTCGGCAATGCCGCAGCGTCGAGCGCCGGCGGCGCGGCTTCAAGCGTCGTCAGCGCCCGGCTCACTTTGCCGGCCTGGTGCTCCAGCCATTTTTGATCGTGCGTTTCGGCTTTTCGCCAGCGCGCCTCATAGACGGTCAGGATCGAAGCATCGAGCAAACCGTCGCACAGCGCCTGCAGCCGAAGCGCCGCCAGGCGTTTTACCGGATCGCGCGGCAGGATCTTGCCGCCGCCGGCGCGGTCATCGAGATATTCGAGAATGACGCGGGAGTCGTAGTAAGCGATGCCGTCTTCGGCAATCAGCACCGGGATTTTGCCGAGCGGATTTTGCTGCCGCACGGTGTCGTCAATCCTGGTCGGATCGGCGGCCTCGACAGTCACATCACCGTCGAAGCCTAAAAGCGCGAGCGCGATCCGCACTTTGCGTCCGAACGGCGATGGCGGCGACGAACGCAATATCATCATCTCTGCACCCTAAACTGCGGTGAGCAAGAAACCAAATCGATCAGGATTTCGGATATGAATTCCCGCGCGGAAACTTCAGTCCTGAAGCCGCTAAATTATGGCGCGACGGACACGACGCCGTCCGCCGCGCGCTCGAAGCCGCTTTTGGAAAGCGGCGCAGAAACGTCGTCTTAGCCGGTGACGACGAGATTGACCGCCTTCGGACCCTTGCCCTTTTTGTCGGGCTCGACGTCGAAGTCGATGCGCTGACCCTCAAGCAGCGACTTCAATCCGGCGCGTTCAACAGCGGTGATGTGCACGAACACGTCGCGACCCCCGTCATCGGGCTTGATGAAACCGTAGCCGCGTTCACCATTGAAGAACTTGACCGTACCACCCATTGCCATCGAGAGACTCCTTCCCCGTAGTTCTTCGCCGCAACCCCCACGGTGCGGCGGTCGAGCGGAACATCCACTTCGGGCAAAGAGTTCTTGAGCCAACCGGGCGCAGTCACACTCCGCCGGCCCCCCACAGGAGGCGGAACGTCCAACCGACCCTTGTCAATTAGACCAATTCGCGCGTGTGGAAAAGTGGGGAGTTGCCTTACACCTGACAAAACAAGCGTTGCGGCGGTCGATCAGGGGGCCAGCCAGTTGAGCGCCGGAGCCGCGCGGGCGGCAAGCATCTGACTCAGCGCCGGTCCAATAATTCGCAGTTGTTGTTCCAGAACATACGGCGGATTGACCACAATGAGCCCGGAACCAACAAGGCCCTGCTCGGCGCGTGGATAATCCAACGCAATCTCATTACGTAGGATTTTAGGCACCGGAAGCCGGCGCAGTCGCCGTGCCAGCGCGTCGGCGGCTTCCCGGGTTTTGATTGGATACCAAAGCATGTAAATGCCGCCCGGCCATTTGCGATGCGCCGCCGCCAGGCTTTCGCTCAGACGGAGAAAATCGTCGGCTGACTCGTAAGGCGGGTCGATAACAACAAGACCGCGCCGCTCCTTGGGCGGCACATTGGCGTTGACCGCCATCCAGCCGTCGATCGTCAGCACTTTGGCCCGCGCTTCGCCGCGCAACGAGGTTTTTAACGCCGCTGCGGCCTCCGGCACCGGCTCGCAAGCAATCAGGCGATCGCCGTTCCGCAACAGCGCCGCCGCGATCAGCGGCGATCCAGGATAGCTGTGTAACTCACCGCGAGGATTGTAAGTTGAGAGAATATCCAAATACGGTTGCAGGAGCGTTCTGGCAGCAGCGGCCGGCGTTCCCGCCCGCAACGCCTCAAACACCGGGGCCGCCCCGGCCCGCCATTCGCCGGAGCGCTCCGCCTCCGGGCCGGTGAGGTCGTAAAGGCCGGCACCGGCGTGACTGTCGATGACGCGAAACGGTGCCGGCTTCTGCCGCAAATAATCGAGAATGCGGGTGAGCACCACGTGCTTATGGACGTCGGCAAAATTGCCCGCGTGAAAGACGTGCCGATAATTCACAACAACAACTCTCTCACGTCGTCAAATTCATCGTCGCCGAATTCTAGTCGATCTGCGCCGGCGATCCTCGCGTTTTTTCAATAAAACTTTACCAGGACCGTTTCCAAAGCGGTTGGACTTCGGCGCTAGTTTTTCAGGCGCCGCTGATCGTGGCACAGCAACCAGAGGCCGAAAGGCGCGTCATGCTTCGAATAACACTGGCCGCGGTCGCCGTTTACGCTTTCGGTTGTCCGGGTCTCGACGGCCGCCGACCGGCCTCATTCGATAAGCCCTTGCAAGCTTTCTACAACGAGGTGAACGCCGCCGTCACCGGGAGCACGCAGGTGTTCGGCTTATTCAGCAAGGAACGCACGCAGCAATATTTCGAACTGTTCAAGCAGCGCTTTGCCGCCGCGATGCGAGAAACCGAACACACCTCGAAATAACACAGCATCGGTCCGACAAATACTTCTGCGTCCCGCGCCTCAATTGCCGCGCACCGGCGGCATGATCACATGATCGCGCCGGCAGCTGCGTCTCGCCACATCGGGACAATCCCGGAATTTCAGATCCTTGCTCAGGCAGAGCCGCACCTCGGTCAGCCTGTTCCTGTCGCATTCGATCGCCATGCCGTTGGCGGAAAGGCCGGGATTGGCCTTGATAAAGGCATCCTCGATCGCAACGGGGGCGACATCGAGCGGCTGTGTAAGGCTGTCGCTATAATCCGCCGGGATTTTCACCGCTGCGCGCGCTTTGCGGATGGTGTCGAAATAAGCTTGCGGCGACAGGCCCGAACAGGTGCCGTGCTTGTCCCATTCGTTGTAGATCAGATGCGGCGCCGGCATCAGATCGAGCATCGACGAAACGATGCCGCGATAGAGCCGCGGCGACGGGACCTGGCAGTCTTCCGGAAAGCCTCTCTCATATTGCGGCCAGAGACCGTGCACGACGAAGGAATAAGGCCGCGCCCCGCATTGCTGCCCTCCCGAACGATAGCGCTCGGCGGCTGCCGCGCAGAACGATGGCGACCAGGATAACGACAGCACATAGAAGTCGAATTGCCCGGGCTCATTCTGATGGGACTCTTGCGCGGATGCCGGTGCAGCGGCCGAAGCGGCGAGGCAACACCACAGCACTGCGCTGCAAATGACCGATTTGAGCACGCTCTTTCCCCTTACCGTTCGATGGTGATGGATGTCGCGCCGGCGCCAGCGCGCCACGCACCATACGACGTCCCGCCGCGGACGAGAACGGCCCCATTCCGCAATCTCAACCCTGTCAAATGAAACCCCCGGCAGGCACAATCCCGCTGCACCGATGTCGATTTCACGGCATTTTCGCAACGCGAGTTTCTTCGCGCCGGGGCTGGAAATAGCGGCAACTCGGACCTAGTTTGGGTGAAGTCAGCGCGGGTGAGGTCTGACCGATGACCATCCATCATTTGTTCAAGAACGAGGCGTTCGAGCCCGAAGCGATTTCGACGATGATCTGCGCTTACGCGGAGGTCTGCCGGACGCTGGGTCTGCGCGATGACGACCTTCCGGGCGCCGATGCCGTGGCCAAAAAGGTCGTCGAATTCGCCCAGCGCGGCGCGCGCGACCCGATCAAATTGCGTGATTGCGTGCTGCTGGCTTTGCGGGACTAAGTTGCGGCCCGTATCGAAGATTGCCGCATTCTGATAGCTTGATCACAACAGTGGCGACGGGACGATCGCCGGCGCGCGCAGCTTTCAGCGCGGCCGCGACGATAACGACACCGGGGAGGTGAGCTGATGAGGATTCTTGTCGCGGCGTTGCTGATCCCTCTGCCCTTCATGCTGGCAACGGCGGCCGATGCGCAGAATTCAGGTATGGGAGGCGGCTCGGGCGGCCACAGGCATGCGCAAGGCACAGCTCCAAGTGCTTCGCGAACGCCCAAAGCCGACGAAAAAGCCTACAAGGACGCCCTCAAAACCGTGCCCAATAAGCCCTATGACCCGTGGCTGAACACGCGCTAGCGGCGCCGTCCGGGTCATAACGAAGGCCGGATTTCCGGAAGACTGGTATCAGGGCCGTGCCGACCGGCAGGCCGGGTTATAGGCCCAGTCGCGGTCGAGGCCGGCGACACAGAAATTGACGCCGTAATCCATGCCGATCATGCCGGTGTCTTCACCGATCGAATAATAGATCGGGTGCTTGGCGCCGTCATTGATGACCGCCGTGCCGCTGCAGAAGCGGCGCGGAATAGACTGCGCCGCCCACGGCATGGTGGCGACCTCGCGAATATCTTCGAGACCGACGATACGCAGTTCCGAATTCCAGAACCGGAATTCCTTGGTCCGAAAATTCGCGATGATGCGGTCGAGCGCTCCGGGATAATCGCAAGCCGGCATGTCGCGGCTATAACGCGGGCCCGACAGCCAGAAATTCTTTTCCAGCCAGGTTGCGGCGCGCGCCTGTGACAACGCCACGGCGCTGAACAAAACAACAAGCCCCATACCTATAAACCGGCCGGATATGCCTCCGGACGTGGTTCCAGCCATTGCCAGTCCCCTCTCCCGCTGAATGCTTGCCGCCATCGCGGCAACCGTGCCGCGCCCGCGAACGCCGGTCAAGAGCTTCGGCGCGACGCCTGCGGCGCGCGGCCACGCGCGCGACAAGCACATTTTGCGTGCCGCCTTTTTGCATTGTGATACCACATTCGGAGTCAGTCGCATTTGATTCGTCGCGTACGCGTGCGTTGCTGGAGCAAAGCCGCGATCGCGGCCCCTCGTCTTCGATCGCCGAATTTTTACGGCGACCGGGCCCGGGATGCTCCGCATGACGAGCAGACCATGGGGATGGATTGGGGGAGATTGCGATGGGCGAAGTGCACAGGCTGCAGACGCCTCAGATGACTTTCGGCCTACAGGCCGCAGGACGTCTGATGACCGAGGTCTTTGCCGGCTGGGTTCAGGATTTATCGCTGTTGGTGGAAACCGTGGAGACGGTCCGGCCGACCGGCGCGTTGCCGGATTGGCAGCCCGGCGCGATCGTCCGCATGCCGTTTGCCAAACGGATTTGCTCCGACGGCGCCGTGGTTTGCAGCCAGGCTTTGATGGCGCTGGCCGATACCGCCATGGTGATCGCCTGCTCGGCGGCCTGGAACGGCTATCGGCCGATGAGCACGATCGATCAGACCACGCATTTCCTCCGCCCGGTCAATTTCGACGTGGTCGCCGACGCCCGTGTGGTGCGCATCGGCCGCAACACCAGCTTCGGACGTGTCATGCTGCTGGGTGCCGCCGACCGGCGCCCGGTCGGCATGGTGGCGAGCGCCTATTCGATGATGTGAATAGGTTCAGGCGCGCTTTCCATCGGCCCCGCGAGTCTCTAAACTTGGCTCCTGGGAACGGGTGGAGATTTTGCCGATGGTTCGGAAGCTTTCGATGGCGGCAGGCGTTCTTGTGGCGATCGCCTGTGGCGCGATGCTGTCGCAGGCGTTTGCGAACGGCGGCGAATTTGCCGGGCCGGGACCGGGGGTTACCGGCAATGACACCGGCGGCATCTTCCCTTATTCGCCGGCCGTCGAAGGCATTTACAACCAGATCGCTGGCGACCATTGCGCCCGCTGGGGCCGGCTCGCCAAGGTCACCAGCATCCATCGCAAATACGGCGATTACGTCAGCTTCGTCTGCTACGACCGGCCGGGCATGATCCACTGATCATCGCCAATCTCCCAGCACCGCCTGAACCAACGCCAGCACCGCAACCGCGGCGGTATCGGCGCGCAAAATCCGCGGCCCGAGCGACAGCCGGACCACGTTAGGCGCTTTGAGCAACAAGGCGCGTTCGTCCGCGGCAAAGCCGCCTTCCGGCCCGACCAGCACGGCGAGCGGCGACCCCGGCGGAACGGCGGCAAGCGCGTCGATCGGATTGGCGACTTCCGCCGCCTCATCGCAAAAGATCAGAGCCCGCCCGGCCTCGCGCTCGGCGACCAGGCCGGGCAAGGCCGCCGGCGCGGCGATCTCAGGCAGTGCCAGCACCCCGCATTGCTCGGCCGCCTCGATCGCATTGGCTTCCATTCGCTCGAGATTGACCCGGCCCACCTGCCCGTGCCGGGTGATAACCGGCTGCAGCCGTGACACCCCGGCCTCGACCGCTTTCTGCACCATGTAGTCGAGCCGGGCCGATTTCAGCGGCGCGAACAGGTAATGGAGATCCGCCGCCGCGGTCTGGTTGCGGGTCTTTGCACCGATCCGCAGCGAGACCGTCCGCTTGGCAGCCTCGATGCTGCCGTGCCATTCGCCGTCGCGGCCGTTGAAGACCAGTACGCCGTCGCCGGCTTTCAGCCGCATCACATGGGTCAGGTAATGGGCCTGAGCCGCGCTCAAGTTCGATCACGCCCCCCGGTGCGAGGCTTTGCTTCACGTAGAGGCGTGGGCTGTTGAAATCGTAACTCGGCATGACGGCCTAACGGTTGGCGGCAAAATAAGCGGATTGGCAAGCCCGCTTCCGGCAAGGATCGCCAAGGGGCGGGTGTGCAGCGGGGTCGCACCCCTGATATTTCTTGGATTTTGCCGCCTAAAGGCCGGAATCACCGAGTCTTTAATGCTGGCCAAAATTCAGGCACAGTTCGGGGACCTGAATGACCGGGGAATCAGGATCATCATGCAACGCGGCTTAGCCACGTTCTCTTCGGCCTTAGCGCCGATAGCTCTGGCGTCGATGCTGATCGCGCTGGCGCTGACGGGATTCGACGCGGCCACCGGCATCGCGTCGGCGCAAAACGCGCCGCCGCCAGCGCCCTGGCCTGCCGCCCCAACCCAGGGAGCGGCGGCGGCCCCATGGCCGGCACCTGCCCAAGCCCCGCAGCAGTCGGCGGCGCCATGGCCTTCAGCCGGCGGGTCGCCTGCCGGTGCGGCGCCAGCCAGCGCCGGAGGCTGGCCGCAATCGGCGCCGATGCGGCCGCCGGGATCGGTCGATTGCAATTCCTTTGCCGGGCTGAGCGAAAACGCCCATAAAAAGGCCGAGGCGGTTCAGTCCGCGATGAAGGCCAAGGCCGATCGCAAACTCATCTGTACGCTGATGACGACCTTCCTCGCCGCCGAAGGAAGCGCACTGAAATTCCTGGTCGACAACAAGACCGCGTGCGGCGTGCCGCAACAGGCCATCGACAATTCAAAAACCAATCATGCCAAGTCGACGCAATTTCGCGAAATGGCCTGCAGCGAAAACGGCCCTCATCCGAAGACACCGACGCTCAGCGACGCCATCAAGACGCCGACGGTCGAACTCGGCCGCCAATACCAAGACCGGCCGCGGTACGCTCGACACCCTGATGGGCAATCCATTGAGCCGATAAGGCGGTTACGTCCATGAAGCTTGCGGCCGGTTCGGTCGCCGACGCGACCGGCAATTGGGTCGACACGCTCGCTCCGGGCTGGTCGCGTCCGTATCTGCGGCTTTCGCGGCTCGATCGCCCGATCGGCTCCTGGCTGTTGCTGCTGCCGTGCTGGTGGTCGGCGGCGCTGGCCGCGGTCGCGGCTGCCCATGCGCGCGGCCCGAGCTTCTGGCACATCGCGCTGTTCTTTATCGGCGCCTTCGCCATGCGCGGCGCCGGCTGCACCTGGAACGACATCGTCGACCGCGACCTCGACGCCAGCGTCGAGCGGACCCGGTCGCGCCCGATACCGTCCGGTCAGGTCAGCCGCGCCCAAGCGGCGCTATTTCTGGTGCTGCAGGCGCTGGTCGGGTTTGCGGTATTGATCTCCTTCAACAGCTTCACCATCGGGCTTGGCATCGCGTCGCTCGGCATCGTCGCGATCTATCCCTTCATGAAGCGCATCACCTATTGGCCGCAGATCGTGCTCGGCCTGGCGTTTTCCTGGGGCGCTTTGATGGGCTGGGCGGCGGCCTTCGGACGCCTCGATGGGCCGGCGCTGTTGCTCTATGCCGGGTCGATCTCATGGGTGATCGGCTACGACACGATCTACGCGCATCAGGACAGCGAAGATGATGCGCTGATCGGCATCAAATCGACTGCGCTGCTGTTCGGTGCCCGCACCAAGCCGATGCTGACGCTGTTCTACGGTCTCGCTGTTGTTCTGATCGGCGCCGCCGGCTGGACCGCGGGCGGCGGCTTGATCTTTGCGTTGGGGCTCGCGGCTTTCGCCGCGCATCTCGGCTGGCAGGTTGCCCGTCTCGACATCGCCGACCCGGACAACTGTCTGAAAGTCTTCAAGTCCGACCGCGACGCCGGCTTGATCCTGTTCGCCGGTTTGTTGCTCGACGCAGCGTTTCGCGGCTGGCATTGGTAAGTCTATAGCCGACGGCCGACGCCGAGCACCACACCGCAACTAGAATGCGGCCGGCGAACAAGCCGCTTCGGCAGAGGCTTTCTCGACCACCGAGAAACCGAGATCCTGCAGCCGCTTATTGGTGTACTGGCCGCCGCTGAAGACGCGGTAGCGCCGATGATCGTCACTCGCCATGTGCGCGGCGGTTGCCAGGACCAGTTTCGGCGGCAGCGAAGCGCCGTTTCTGGGGTCGATCACGACATAAGTTTTCGGTGCGGAACGGAACGGCCATTGCGCGGGATCGGTTCCGACGTAGGTCATGGCATCGAGAACATGGTCTCTTGTTATCTGGTTTGCTTTCGGCATCTGCTTCCCACCTTGCAAAAAACTAACGGCACCAACAGAGAGCGTAGCGAGCGACATTCACCGCGCCGACGCCGCATGCGGCGTTACGGTACGGGCTTCGAAGAATCCGGTTTTCGCGTCGAACTCGGTGATCTGCATGACGAGGCCGTCGTCCGGATAACAGGAGCGGATCACCCTGGGATTGGCTTCCATTTCTTCGGGCGTCAGCACGACGACGCGGACGCGCCCCTGACAATGTTCAAGCGCCCATTTGAGATGAGTTTTCCATTGCAGGCTGACGCGTTGCGACTTGCCTTTCAGCGCCGGCCCAAATCGCGAGCGATAGGTCGCGGCGCGGTCCTGGCGGTCGATCTCGTCCTCCCACATCGCCACCACGACGGTTCCGCCATCGTGGCTGATCGCCGAGCCGCCGAAATGCCGGCGGGAGCGGGGGGCGCCGAAATGCTCAAAGCAAGTCGAGAGGGTCCAGGTTCGCATCATATCGCTGCCGCGAGAACGACGTTTCAGCGCAGGGCCGCCGCGAGCCGCACTCCCCCAAGGGTGCGGCTGGGTCCCTTCGCGCCCATATTGCATACAATTTCACAAAAAATGCATGCTCATAATGCGTATTGTATGCATAAAATCTGTGCATAGCGGCTTTTGCCGTGCTAACGGTTCCCCATGAAAACCGACCCGGCCGAGACCACGACCCGCGCTGAGCGTCTCGCCGACGCCATCGCCGCTTCGGTCTTGTCCGGGGAATTCCGGCCGGGGCTTCGGCTCGACGAAAAAACCCTGGCGGACCGCTACGCGGTGTCGCGAACGCCCGTCCGCGAAGCCTTGCGCCAACTGGCCTCCACCGGCTTGATCGACATCAAGCCGCGGCGCGGCGCCACCGTGGTCCGGGCGACCTCGGCGCAGATCGAAACGCTGTTCGGCGCCATGGCGGAGATCGAGGCGACCTGCGCCCGCCTCTCAGCCTTGAGCATGACGCCGCTGGAACGGCGGCGGCTGGCCAGTTTTCATGAATCCATGCAGGAACTGGCGTCGCGGAACGACGGCGATGGGTTCGCTACCGCCAACCTCACGCTGCATACCCAGATTTATCTCGGCGCGCATAACGCCATCATCGCCGAATACGCCACCGGGCTGCGGCGCCGGCTGGCGCCGTTTCGCCGCGCGCAATTCCGCACCGAAGGCCGCCTGCCCCGTTCGCACGAGGAACACAAACAAGTCATCGACGCCATTCTCGCCGGCGACGCCGCGGCCGCCCACACCGCGATGTTCCATCATATGAGTCTGGTCGAGGAATCCTTCGAGCGCCTGGCGGAGTCGATCTGAGCGGTTGCGCGGCTCACAGCGCGAGCGCCGTAGCGATACCGAGCCGGAGCCAGTCGCTGCTGGAAAGCCGCGTGGCACGATGGGTTTCCGAATTCCGATCGATGATGTCGACGACCTCCGGCTGCACGCCCATCTGCTTGAGATAGAGTCTGAACTGATCGCCGTAATGCGCCTGCAATTCCTGGCGGCCCTCGGCGGCAACATGGGGCGCGAGCCGGTTGGTGATCTGCATCGAACCGATGACAACCCTCGCGTCGGCCGGAAGCGTGCGGTGCACGCCGCCCGCCATCACCAGCACGCAAACGATATCGCACTCGACCGATGAGACGTCGATTCCGGCATTGACCGGCTTGCCGCTTCGCTTGAGCGCGAGGCAGTCGGCCTCCGTCGCCTTGGCGCAATCCGCAACCACGGTGGTGCCGGCGCTCACGTCGAACCCGTGCTCGCGAATGATCTTGCCGAGCGTCACCGCCACGTTGAGGTTGCCGTTGCCCCAGTCGTTCAACACGATCGGGATTTTGCGGCCGCCGAGGCGATCGATGACCGCGAGCAGCCGCTTGAACGTATCCCACTGCACGACGCCTTCGGCCGCGATCCAGTCGGCACAATCCGATCCGCAAGCGCCCGCCTGGCCGTGCGCCAGGTAAAAGATCATGGCGCCTTGCGACGAACCGACGCCGCCGGCCGTAGGCCGCGTGTCCTGCGAACGCGCCGGAACGGTGAGCAGCGCCATTATGATCGTCAACATAATCGTCAACGCGCTGGCCAGAACCGATCGACCCATCACTTCACCGGCATCCTGGCGCACCATACGCCGTTATCTACTTTAAGCTGCGGAACCTGTCACCGATGTTGCGCCTTGCAAAGCATCGCCGGCGCGGCCCGTCACACGCGCGCAATCACCGCCACCGGGCCGCCGCCGGGCGGCCCTTGATGCTCGGCACCACCCGACACATACACCGCGCCGGTACCCGACAGGCCGCCGATCAAGCCGCCGACCGCGGCGCGGGCGTGGCGGGTCGAGCCGACATCGGAATCGTCGAGCATGGTATGGCGAAAGCCGCGGACAGCACCATCGGGCGAGGCTTCGGCCTTGGCGAAGATATTGACCAGCCGGTCGTTCGATGACGCGTCGGCTACGCCGAGGCCCACGCTTTTAAGCGCCTCAAGCACGGCAGCGAGATCGATGGCGTCACGCATCACCGCATGGCCGATCACGAACGGGCTTGTGGAGGCGGCGGAATTGCCCATCACAATCACGACGTTGTGCATCAGTTCGATACCGGCCGACGCCGACGCGACCGACGAGAACAAATCCCAATCCTTCAAGAGCCGATCTTCGTCGACCGGTTTCAGTTCGCCCAGCGCCACGGCGACACCGAGCGCCGAAGCGCCGCGTGAATAACCCATCGACGAATAGCCGCTGGTGGTCACGGTCTTGTGGCCGCGCCGCGCCGCCGCCTCGACCCGTTCGCTGGTCAGCAGCGGACATTTGATCTGGACGAAATGCACATCGCGGGGATCGTCGATGCCGGCGTCGCGCATGGCGAGATGAACGGCTTTGACGGTCTCGTCGATCTGCTCCTTGCGGCCGAGTTCTTCCGGCAGGAAGTCGCGGGTATGGGCGATGCCGATGCTTAGCCGCTTGCTGCCGTCGCCCCCGTGGCCCCCTCCCTTCCCTCCGCCGCCTTCACCGAAGCTGCGCGCAAACACGGTGAGGTGGGGGCTGAGCACGCCCTCGGTGCCGCCCGACATCACGAAGGCGATGCGCTCTTCGACCTCCCGCGGCGCGAGCCTGAGATGCGGCGCCAGCGCCTCGCGCAGCGCCGCGACCGCGTATTCGCGGGTGAAGTCGTTGACCCCGCCGTTGCCTTCGGTCTTGCCGAGCACCGCCAAGATATCGCCCGGTATAATCTTGCCGGCCTCGATCAGCGCGATGAGGCCGGAGACGTCGCCGGGACCGGCAGTGGCAATGCGGATCACGTCAACCGATACCGTACGACCGCTCATTCATTTTCTCCGATCGCGAAAGCCTGCGCCCAGCATGTGCTGGGATGAACAATCACCGCCAGAAGCAATTTCCGGGCAAAGTGCCGGACCGATCCCCTCGCCTGCCGAACATCCGCTCTCGCCTGTGCAATAGCCTCCGACCCGCCGGAAAGGCCCTTGTCGCCAATGCCCGATAGGAGGAGAATGGTTGTAATAATAAGAACCTGCCAAAAAACAAAAAGCCTCGTTAGGGAGCGACCCATGAAATCCGCGATGAAGACGATCTTCCTCCTCGGCATGACCGCACTTGCGGTTGCGCTGATTTACATCGGCTTGGCCGCCCGCTCGGGCAATCAATTGGCCGCCCACGCCGACAATCAGCCGGCCGCAGCGGTTACCGGCCAAGCGCCGGCGGCGCTCACGGGACAAGTCTCCTCGGATGCCGAAGGCAAGATGGAAGGCGTCGTCGTCACCGCCCATAAGGACGGCTCGATCGTCTCGGTCAGCGTCACCACCGACGCGCAGGGCCGTTACAGCTTCCCGGAGAACCGGCTCGAGCCCGGCCACTACACGCTCGCCATCCGCGCTGCTGGATATGATCTCGCCGCGCCCGCCGCAGGCGACATCGCCGCCGAGCAGACCACCAAGGTCGACCTGAAACTCGACAAGACCAAGAACCTCGCCGGCCAGCTCAATAATTCGGAATGGATGCAGAGTTTTCCCGGCACCGAGGAACAGAAATCCTTCCTGCTCAATTGCGTCGGCTGCCACACGCTTGAGCGCATCGCGCGTTCGACCCATGACGCCGACGAGTGGATGCAGGTCATCCCCCGCATGATGGGTTATGGCGCGGTGAGCCAGCCGGTCAAGCCGCAGCCGATGCTCGACCGTTCGCGCGCCGGTTCGCCGGAGCAATACCGCCAGGTCGCGGAATATCTCGCCACCATCAATCTCAGCACCACCGACAAATGGGCCTATCCGCTCAAGACTATGCCGCGGGCGACCGGTGCATCGACCCGCGCGATCGTCACCGAGTATTCGATGCCGCGCCCGGAGATCCAGCCGCATGACGTCGTTATGGATAAGGACGGCAATGTTTGGTACACCGATTTCGGCGAGTTGTTCATTTCGAAATTCAATCCGAAGACGCTCGCGCTCACCGAATATCCGGTCAAGGAACTCAAGCCCGGCTCGCCGGTCGGCAATCTGTCGCTCGAATTCGACAAGTCCGGCAAGCTCTGGTTCGACATGATGTACCAGGCGGGCATCGGCACGCTCGATCCGGCGAACGGCAAGATGACGTATTATCCGCTGGACGCGAAGTGGAACGACGACAAGGTGCAATTGAACTTCGTCGGACTGCGCCACGACGTCGACGGCAAGGTCTGGACCAAGAGCGTCGGCACCCAGGACGTCTATCGTCTCGACGTCGCCGCCGGCACCTGGGAACGCTTCCATCCGACCGACGCGCTGCCGGCCGGACGGCGTTACGGCATCTACCAGGTGATCTCGGATTCCAAGAACAACCTCTGGATGGCGGAGTTCGACGACGGTCATATCGGCAAGCTCGATGCCAAGACGCTCCAGGTGACGTGGTTCTCGACGCCGACCGTGCATGCCCGCGCCCGCCGCATGGAGATCGACGATCAGGACCGCATCCTGGTGACCGAGTATCGCGGCAACAAGGTCGCGATGTTCGACACCAAGACCGAGCAGTTCACCGAATATGCGCTGCCGACGCCCTATAGCGGCCCGTACCGGGCGCAAGTCGACAACAGCGGCCAGATCTGGGTCGGCGGCATGCATACCGACCGCGTCACCCGGCTCGATCCCAAGACCGGCCAGGCGGTCGAATATCCGCTGCCGTCCGATACCAATATCCGCTCGTTGTGGCTCGACCAGAGGACGACGCCGGTGACGTTCTGGACCGGCAGCAACCACGACCACGCGCTGGTGAAAGTCGAACCGCTGAACTGATCGTCGTCGGCAACCGACCAGCAGACGACGGCTTTTTTTGATCTCTCCCTCCCGGAAACGGGAGGGAGATTTTTTATGTTCGACCGTGTGTGTGGCGCGCTTTTTCTACGCGGGCACCGCAAGCTACGGCGCGTGAGCCACTACGGCGCGTGAGCAACGACCGCGGTATTCATAATCCCGTCGATAGCGCCCTGATCGAACAGCTCAATCGGTCCAAGCAAACGCTGACGGGCATTTTCCACATCCGCTTTCAGCTGCTCCCATTGCGCCAGCATGTTCTTAAGTTCGGCCTGGGCCTCCCGCAGACTTTGCGTGTGCCCGGTCTTGGCGAGTTGTGCGATCAAACCGCGCTGGCGGTGGATGCTGACATCCTGATGCGCGATCCGCAGTTCGCCGACCTCGATCGTACGCCTGATCGCCTGTTCCGCATTTTCAGTCGCGTTTGCCATGGCATTTTCCATGGCCGATTAACCGCGGAGCCACAGAAAAGTTCAGGCAGGGTCACAAAATGTCGCGTTTACCGGTATAACGAACCGCTCCCAAAACGATCTGTCCGCAGTGAGAGTGTGCCTCATGCGCAAGAGCTTGTTTGCATCGGCCGTAGCGGCATCGATCCTGTGCTGCAGCGCGGGGGTCGCCTGCGCCGCCCCACAATTCGCCTCGGCAGACGACGCCAGAGCGATGCTCGACCGCGCCGTCGCCACGCTGAAGGCGAACGAGGCCCAGGCCCTGAGCGCCTTCAACGATCCGAACAACAAGGAATTTCACGACCGCGACATCAACGTCTTTTGCTTTCATCTATCCGACGGCAACATCACGGCCTATTCCAGCCCTGCGCTGCTTGGCCTCGATATCCGCACGCTGTCGCTCAAGGACGACCCGATCGGAAAGCGCACCTACGACACCGTCGCGGCGGCGCCGGAAGGCAGCGTTGTGACCATGGACTACAAGTTCCCGAAGCCGGGGACGCCCGGTCCCTCGGCCAAGCAATCGCTCGAGGCGCGCGTCGGCGACGAAGGCTGCGCTGTCGGCTATTTCAAATAAAAGTCCCGGCCCGGATGACTTCAGTGCCGCGGTGCGGCGAGAAAGCGCGTTAGATCGAGGGTGCTGAGGTCGCCGATCGAAGCGATCTCGATATCCGCCTTCGGAAACTGCGCCAGCGCCTGGATGTCGAAAGCATAATGGCCCTGCTTGACGAACACCGTCGTCACCCGCTCGCGCCAGATTTTCTTCACCGCGGTTAGAATGCGCAATTTGTCGTCAATCAGCACGTAGTGTCTGGCTGGATAGAGCCGCTCGACGTCGTCGAGCTCCTGTTCCTTGTGGATATAGATCAGCACCCGGTCGTCGAAAGCGCGCCACAGCCCGGAACGCTCGACCTTGCGCGGCTGAAACACCGCGTCGCCGTCGGACAGGATCACCGCCGGGCCCCACGGCCGCACGTGCGGCCACCGCCTCAAGCGCGCCAGGATACAGGCGTTCGGCAAACGGATAATCGACCAGCCAATTCGCCATCCGCAGCAATTCCGGCCGGTGCATATCTTCAAGCCGGTAGCGCTCCAGCGCACCGAGATAATCGACATAGCCGAGATCGCCGCGCAGCTGTTCCAGGATCGCCCAATAGCGGTCGCGCGTGGCCGGCCCGTAATTCTCCGCCAGATGCACGCGCAAGTCGGCCTGCACCGCATCGTTGTCGAGCAGCGTGTTGTCGACGTCGAACAGGAAGACGGTGTCTTCGATTTGGGCCATCCGCCAGAAACGCCGAGAGGACAGTTACGGTTCTTCTTAGCGCGTATCCCGTCATTGTGTCATTGCCGGCCTCGTGCCGCGATCTCGATTAGGAGGGCAACGCGGTGCCGCGAGGATCGGGATGACCGGGACAAGTGTCTAGCCCGGTCATGACCGCATAAAATTGTTCCTATAGCGGGGACTCCAGTCTTGACCTTTGTCCCCGTATAGGATACATTCTGTTACAAATCATTCGCTCATTAAGAGACGCCATCCGGTGACTCCGGGTGGCGGGGCGAGTGCGGTTCCTGCGGGCGGGGGCTCGTCACCTCCGCTCCCGGGCGGCTCCGGGATCATACGCCCGGCCGGCACGACGACCGGCCTGCGGGGCAACCCGCTGCACTGTGGATGGCAGGGAACGGGTAACACCCGTTCCTCACTCGTCCATCCCAGGAAGCGCGTTAGCTGGAGCTGAGCGGTGGCGTTCGGTCGCTGCCGCAAGAGCCGTGGTGGAACGCCGGGAGGCGAGCGCGCGACGCTTCGCGCGCGGCCGCATCCGCTGATGCGGTTCATGGACTATGCGTCTGCCGGCGTTCCGCCTCTCTTATTTTTTCGTTGGTTCGTGGTTGGTAGGGTGGGTTAGCCGAAGGCGTAACCCACCGAAGAACGGCGCCGCTGCATCGGTGGGTTACGCCGCGTCGCGGCTAACCCACCCTACGGGGCTGTATCTGCAAAACTCGGGCGCGATCGCGCCGCGAGAACGCATTTTGCTGTCTCATCGCCGTGCCCGATCCAACTCTCGCCGCGCGATGGCGCTCGCTCGCGTCACGTAGAGCCCGACAAACGAAACCATAGCCATGGCGACAATGATGAAAGTCAGTACCAACAACGACGACATGTCGATCGTCGTCGGCATGACGAGGAGGAACAGCGGGACCCAGATGCTCATCGATATGGCGCGTCCTTCTGGGCGCGGTCGGCTTGGTGAGGAGCGGAAGGAGTTGAGGAGGAAGAGGAAGATTTAGTTCCGCGCGATGATCTCGCGCTCGTCGCGATGCACGCTCGGCGGAGATGTCGCCAGCGCGCCGGGGCGGCGGTGCAGCAGACGGGAAGGCCTGCGCCGCGCGATGGCGCTGCGCCGGCGGCGGCGCCAGGCGGGCGCTTCGATGCGGACGCCGCCCATGCGGGCGAACGGCTCGCGCAAGGCGCCGTCGGTTTCGGCGACCAGAAGCGGCAGCCCAAGCACCCTGCCCCACGATTGCCATTCGGCAACGATGTCGTCGGCGACCGGAGAGGAAAACAACGGCAGCGACAATGCTGGATCGTCGTGCTCGAGCACCACCGCGATCGAGGTCGGCGGCTGGTTGATCTCGCCGGACAGCCGGATCGACACGCCGCGATAGGCAGCGACCGGCATGTTCAGCGCCATGCGCATGCCGCGCACCGAGCGCCGCAGCACCACGCGTTCGCGGTGCAGATCGACGACGCGGCGGCGCCCGTCGGCCGCTTCGTCCGCGGCCTCGAAACGCACGGGAAGAGAGAACGGGTCGAGCCGCAACGCGCGGCCCGACCCGGCAGCGGACCTGCCGGCTTCCATTTGACGCCTCGAAAGAGACTTCGACTCCCGCCGAGCTGTTGCCGCCCGGTTTGTAGGTAGGACCATGCCACAGTGCCGTCGCAATCGGCTTAAGGAGACTGGTTAAGGCCCGGTAGTCGGCCGCTACTGCTCTGCATGATTGACGAGTGGTTGCCGCGACCCGGCAAATTGCGCGCACAGTGGGTTGAAATCGCGCGCGCAACGGGCACATCTTCCGCTCACGCTTCATCTGGCGCCGACTCGTCTGTCCGGCGCCTCCGCTCATAAACGAATTGCAAACCCCAAATGACCTCACTGCTCGATCAATCCGCCCTTGCCGATCTTGCCGACCGCCTCGTCGGCGCCGCGCGCCGCGCCGGGGCCGACGCCGCGGATGCGGTCGCCATGCGTTCGGTGTCGCTGTCGGTCGATGTGCGCGATGGCGCGGTCGAGGAATCGCAGCGCTCCGAAAGCGACGATATCGGTTTGCGCGTGCTGGTCGGGCGCAAGCAGGCGTCGATCTCGACCAATGACGTCAAGGCCGACGGCGCTCGACGCGCTGGCCGAACGCGCCGTCGCCATGGCCCGCGTCGCGCCGGAGGACGAATTCGCCGGCCTCGCCGATCGCGGCGCTGCTGGCCAAGAATTTTCCCGATCTCGATCTGCTCGATCCCGACATGCCGGACGTCGGCGTGCTGGAGCGGCGCGCCCGTGAGGCGGAGGCCGCGGGCTTGAGCGTCACCGGGCGTCGCCAAATCCGGCGGCGCGTCGCGCTTCGGCCGGCATCGGCGGCATGGTGCTGGTGACCAGCCACGGCTTTCACGGCGTCGACCATCGGGTCGCGGCATTCGATCTCGATGGCGGCGATTGCCGGCAGCGGCACCGGCATGGAGCAGGACTACGATTACTCCTCGACGCTGCATGCTTCCGACCTCGACAGCGCCGCCGAGATCGGCCGTAATGCCGGCGAACGCGCCGTCAAGCGGCTCAATCCGCGCAAGGTCGCGACCCGCAAAGTGCCGGTGGTGTTCGATACTCGCATCTCCGGCTCGCTGGTCGGCCACGTCGCCAGCGCCGCCAATGGCGGCGCCATTGCGCGCAAGACCAGTTTCCTGCGCGAGAAGCTCGGCGAGCGGATTTTTGCTCCCGGCATCAATATCGTCGACGATCCGCTGCGGCGGCGCGGCCAGCGCTCGCGTTCATTCGACGCCGAGGGCGTTGTTACAAAGAAGATCAAGCTGATCGAGGACGGCGTGCTCAAGACCTGGCTGCTGGACAGCGCCACCGCGCGCGAGCTCGGCCTGCAAACCACCGGTCACGCGCAGCGCGGCGTTTCCTCGGTGCCCTATCCCGGCGCCGAGCAATCTTTACATGGAGCCCGGAACAAAGAGCGCGGAGGAATTGATCGCCGAGATCGAGGACGGTTTCTACATCACCGATCTGATCGGCATGGGCGTCAATCTCGTCACCGGCGACTACAGCCGCGGCGCGTCGGGGTTCTGGATCGAGAACGGCGAACTCACTTATCCGGTGAGCGAAGTCACCATCGCCGGGCATCTGACGGAAATTTTCGCGAGCCTCACACCGGCAAACGATCTGACCTTCCGCTACGGTACCAACGCGCCGACGCTTCGCGTGGAGGGCCTGACGGTTGCCGGCCACTGAGGTCCAACGATCATCGCCGGACATAGCGCGACTGGCGGCGCGGCTTGAAGCCGCCGTTCGCGAAGCGGGCGTGCTGGCGTTGTCGATGTTCCAGAAGCCGTTGAAGAGCTGGACCAAGGGCCCGGCCGAATCGCCGGTCAGCGAGGCCGACATCGCCGTCAACGATCTGTTGCGCGACCGGCTCAGCGGCGGCGGCATCGCGTGGCTGTCGGAGGAGAGCGCCGACGATCCGGCGCGGCTTGCGGCGCGCCATGTCTGGGTCGTCGATCCGATCGACGGCACCCGCGCCTATATCGCCGGGTTCCCGGATTGGACGGTCTCGGTGGCGCTGGTTGATACCGGCCGTCCGATCGTCGCCTGTCTTTACGCGCCGGCGACGGCCGAATTCTTCGTCGCCCGCGCGGAAGCCGGCGCTACATTGAACGGCGCGAAGATCGCGGCGACGAGCGGTGCGAGTCTCGATCAGGCGCGCATCGCCGGACCGCGGAGCCTCATGCATCGCTTTGCCGAAGCGGCGCCGCCATTCACGCTGGTGCCGCGGGTCCGGTCGCTGGCGCTGCGGCTTGCCCGGGTCGCGCAGGGCGAGATCGACGCCGCGATTGCCGGCGGCAACAGCCACGATTGGGACCTTGCAGCGGCCGACCTTTTGGTGCACGAAGCGGGCGGCGCATTGACGCCCTTTGCGGGTGGAACTGTGATCTATAATCGTCCCGTGCCGCGGCACGGGATGCTCGTCGCAGCCGGCCGGGACAGGCATGCGGCGCTTATAGAACTTCTTGGGGATGGACGCCTCGCGTTTTCTTAAATCGCGTATTCCAAGCGCGCGGATCAAACACCATGTCTGACACTCCGAAACCCAAGCAGTTGCTGCATCTCGTCATCGGCGGCGAACTCGACAGCGTCTCGACCACCGAATTCAAGGATCTCGACAAGGTCGACATCGTCGGCGTCTATCCCGAACTACGCACCGCCTATACGGCCTGGAAGGCGAAGGCGCAGCGCACCGTCGACAATGCCGCAGATGCGTTATTTCATCGTGCATCTGCACCGCCTGCTCGACCCTGAGAGCCCGTCGCCGCAGGGTTGATGACAAGACCAAGAGCTGAAGGCAAGAGATGCGAGCTGTGGCGTCGCATCGGCCGGCAGCGATGGGCCAAGTTGACGATCGGAGTGGTCGCCGCGGAATATCTGCGTTTCGTCGGCAAGACGACGCGGTTCCAGCTCGAGCCCGCCGACATCTACGCGCGCGGCGAAGCGGATATGCCGATCATCCTGGCGTTCTGGCACGGTCAGCATCTGTTGGCGCCGATGGCGCGCAAGACCGAGCATCGCGTCAACATGCTGGTGTCGCGGCATCGCGACGGCGAGGTCAACGCCATCGCCGCGCAGCGGCTCGGCGTCGGCACCATTCGCGGCTCCGGCAATCACGGCGGCAGCTTCGTCCATAAAGCCGGCGTCGCCGCCTTCCAGGCCATGCTCGATTCGCTCGCCGAAGGCGCCTCGATCGCGATGTCGGCCGACGTGCCGAAAGTGGCCCGTGTCGCCGGGCTCGGCATCATCAAGCTGGCACAGGCCTCCGGCCGCCCGATCTATCCGAGCGCCATCGCGACCAGCCGCCGCTACGTCGTCAACAATTGGGACCGCACCGACGATCAATCTGCCGTTCGGCCGCGGCGCCGGCGTTGCCGCCGAACCGATCAGCGTTCCGGCCGATGCCGACGACAACGCGCTTGAAGCGGCGCGCCGACTCCTGGAGGATCGGCTGAATGCGGCGACGCGGCGTGCCTATGAGCTCGTCGACAAGCCGCGCCGCGGAGATTGAACGTGGCCGGGTCGTCTGCCGCTTGCGCTGCGCGTTTATCAATGGCGTCGGCCGCAGGCTCGCCGATGGCGGCGCAGGTGCTGGCGCGCCGGCTGAAGCGCGGCAAGGAACATCCGGAACGGCTCGCCGAACGCCGCGGCGAAACGACCCTGACGCGGCCGAATGGCCCGCTGGTTTGGGTGCATGGCGCAAGCGTCGGCGAAATGCTGGCTGCGGTGCCGCTGATCGAGCGGCTGCGTGCGCAGGATTTCGCAGTGCTGGTGACATCCGGCACCGTCACTTCGGCGTCGCTCGCCGAGCAGCGCCTGCCGGACGGCGCCATTCATCAGTTCATTCCGCTCGACGCGCCGCGTTTCATGCAACGCTTCCTCGACCATTGGCGGCCGGGTCTGGCGTTGTTCGTCGAGTCCGATCTGTGGCCGAATCTGATTCTGTCGTGCGCGGAACGCAAAATTCCGATGATCGTGATCAACGGCCGGCTGTCGGAGCGTTCGTTCAGCCGCTGGCGGCGCGTGCCGGGCGCGATCGCCGCACTGTTGTCGCGCTTCGATCTTTGTCTCACCCAGTCCGCCGCCGACGCCGAACGCTATACCACGCTCGGCGCGCCGCGCGTTATCTTCGACCGGCAATCTCAAGCTCGATGTGCCGGCGCCGCCGGTCGACGAGCCGGCGCTCAAGCGTCTGCAGGAGATCATCGGCAACCGGCCGGTCATCGCCGCGGCGTCAACGCATCCCGGCGAGGAAGAAGCCGTCATCGCCTCGCACCATCGGCTGCGCGGCAAGTTTCCCAATCTGCTGACCATAATCGCGCCGCGCCATCCGGCCCGCGGCGACAGCGTTGCCGAAATCGCCAAGGTCGCCGGCTTGACGGTCGCGCTCCGCTCGCAGCGCGCGCAGCCGATGCCGGATATCGGCGTGTACGTCGCCGACACCCTCGGCGAATTGGGGCTGATCTATCGGCTGGCGCCGATCGTGTTCATGGGCGGATCGCTCGCCACGCATGGCGGCCAAAATCCGATCGAGGCGATCCGGCTTGGCGCCGCGGTATTGCACGGACCGCATGTGTTATAATTTCTCCGAGCTTTACGCAACGCTCGACGCCGCGCACGGTGCCGAAGCCGTGTCCGATGAAGAGACGTTGTCGGCGCGGCTCGGCGAATGGCTCGCCAACGAGACCGCGCGCCGCGCCGTGGCGAGCGCCGGCGCGGCCACCGTCGAGCAACTCGGCGGTGCGCTCAAGCGCACGCTGGCTGCGCTCAATCCATACCTCATGCAGCTCCGGCTCGAGCAACGCGCATGATCCGCGAACCGGCCTTCTGGTGGCGACCCGGCACCGGCGGCTTTCTTGCTCCCATTTCCGGTCTTTACGCGGCGGTGTCGGGGCTGCGCATGCAGGGCTCCGGGCGCCGCGTGGGTCTGCCGGTGATTTGTCTCGGCAATCTCACGGTCGGCGGCGCCGGCAAGACGCCGGCCGCGCTCGCTGTCGCGCAATTGCTGCATGCCGCCCAGGAGCAGCCGTTTTTCCTGACCCGCGGCTATGGCGGAAAGCTTGGCGGTCCGCTGCGCGTCAATCCGGCGCTGCATCGCGCCACCGATGTCGGCGACGAGCCGTTATTGTTGGCCGAGATCGCGCCCACCATCGTCGCGCGCAACCGCCCGGCCGGCGCCGATTTCGCCCAATTCGCCGGCGCCAGCGTCATCGTGATGGACGACGGTTTTCAAAATCCGTCGCTGGTCAAAGATCTCGCGGTGCTGTTGATCGACGGCCCGCGTGGCATTGGTAACGGCTACGTCTTGCCGGCCGGGCCGTTGCGGGCGCCGCTCGGGCTTGCAGCTCGAGCGCGCCCAGGCTATTGTCGTTGTCGGTCCGCCCGACGGCGCCGGCGCCGTGCTCGCGCGCGCGGCGCGGCGCGGCATGGCCATCTTTCACGGCCATCTTGAGCCTGATCGTGATGTCGTTACCGCCATCGGTCGCCGCAAAGTGCTGGCCTTCGCCGGCATCGGTAATCCGGAGAAGTTCTTTTCCACGCTGACCAGCGCCGGCATCGAGATCGCCGAACGCGTGGGCTTTGCCGACCATCATTTTTACAGCGCCGCCGAAGCGCAAGAATTGATCGCGCGGGCGCAGAGCGCCAACCTCATGCTGGTCACCACCGAAAAAGATCTGGTCCGGCTGTCCGGCGACCCGCAGCTCGCAACGCTCAAGGCGCGCGCCAGCGCGCTGCCGGTGCGGCTCTTGATCGACGAAGCGGATCTGTTTCGGCAAATGGTGCTTGCGGCGGTCAACCGGTCCTAGGATCAGCGCTACTTCTTTCCAGGATATTGGTTGCCCTGCCGCTGCAATACCACCTCAGGGGTGACATAGGCTTCCTGAAGGTCGACGTTCCAGTAGCGCAGTTCCTCAAGCGGGATCGGCACCCCGGTCACCGCGCAGCGCACGAACGAGCCCGGCCGCACCACGCGGAAATCGCCGTCAAGAAATTTGACATCGGCTTCGCCCGGCATCGGGGTGGGACGATCGGTACGATTAAGCAATTTAACCTCCGGCTCGCTATGGCCTACAGCCCGAACCGCAACATAGTCATTCCGCCCGAGGGGTGAAAGCCACCACCTTGTGATCGCATCGACAGTGCAGCCGCACGGCAGGCTGTGATAACGTAGGCTTTAGGGGCTTTCAGAATTACACCGTAACCGGCAAGCAACACGGCACAATTTTGATAAGCATGATTTTGCGGACATTCCTCGTGGCTGCTGTCACCGTGATCACGGCCGGCGCCGTGATCTCGCCCGCTCTGGCCGCCCCGGATCAAGTGGATATTCCCGACGGCAGCCTGACGTTACACGCCACCCTCTACCGCCCGGAGGGCGCCGGACCGTTCCCAGCGGTGGTGGCGCTGCACGACTGCGGCGGCCTCAGCCAGCGCCCCCTCACCGAGGCGCAGGTTTACAGCGAATGGGCCCGCCTCCTGGTCGCCAACGGCTTCGTCGTGTTGTTCCCGGATTCGTTCGGTTCCCGCGGTATCGGCTCGCAATGCCGCGAACCGAACCGCAAAATCCATGCCTCGCGCGAACGCGTTTCCGACGCCAATGCCGCACGCCGCTGGCTGCAGGGACAGGACTATGTGCGGGGCGAGCACATATCGCTGCTCGGCTGGTCGAATGGCGCCGTGGCCGCCTTGTGGACAGTGCGGCCCACCACTAGGCCCAAGGAAGACAAGATCGACTTCCGTTCGGCGGTCGCACTTTATCCGAGTTGCCGCCGGCTGCGGGAAACCGCCTGGAGCGCTCGCGTCCCGACCTTGATCCTGATCGGCAGCGCTGACGATTGGACGCCCGCTGCGGCCTGCCAGCAGATGGTTGCCGACGCCCATGATAGGAGCGCGCGCGTGCAGCTCGTCGTCTATCCCGGCGCCCATCACGAGTTCGACTGGGCAAATTCGCCGGTCAGGCTGCGGACCGGTCTGGTCAACACCGTCGATCCATCCGGCAAGGCACATGGCGGCACCAATCCCGCGGCGCGCAACGACGCGCTCAAGCGCGTACCGCAGTGGCTCGCGAAATGACAAACGCCGCGCCGAAGTGGATCGGCGCGGCGCTGAATTCGACGTAGGAGTTAAGGCGCGATTATCACCAGCAATGCAGATGGCCCCAGCGGCCGCGCCAGCAATGACGATGCCAGCCCCAGCCACGATGCCAATACACCTGGGTGACAGAGCCGGTGTCGCTTGACGTGACGCCCGCCAGCGGCGCGATCGGCGCGGCTTGCGAAGTCCCGGAAACGGCCGCGAAAACCAACGCAGCGACCGCCAACGCAAAAACAGTCCTTATCATTGCAGTTCTCCCTTAGGCGCGAACCAGTGCGAGCACATAACACGCGAACATCGTGGCGGTTCCACGACGACGTTGCACCGTGAGAAATGAACAAACAGTCAGAAAACAAAAGCGGCGTTGTCGCCGCGCGATCTCCCGTTTTCAGATCAGAAAAGATCGCCCTGACCCGAACCCGATCCACCTTCGCGACGTCCGCGCGGCTTTGCCGCCTCGGCGGCTGACTTCTCACCCGACGGTGCGCCCTCGACGCGAGCACCGACGCGGCCGTCGGCGAATTCGATCTCGATCGACATCCCCGCACCAACCGCAGCCACGGAGCGCAGCGGCACGCCTGCTGCATCGCGAACCAGCGTATATCCGCGGGCCAAGACGCCGCGATAAGAAAACGCCGCAAGCAGTTGCGCGCCGCGCTCGGCGCGGGCCTGCCGCACCGCGATCAGATGCCCCATCGCGCGGGCCGCCCGTTCGGCAAATATCGTGACGCGCTCGCGCTGCCGCGCAATCCGGGTGCGATGCACTTCGATATTGGCGGCAACACCGGCACGTAGCCGCAGCGCCAAGCCGCTGTAGCGCTCGCGGCGGCGCTCGACATTTGTGCGCAACAATTGCGGGCTCAAACGGGTGCCGATTCGGGAAAATCCGACGCGGTGGATCTGGGCATTGGCGCGCAACGCGCGCCGCAATCCGAGCGCGGCGTGATCGAGCCGCTGCCGCGGCAAAGCCAATACTTCATCGGCGCCCGGCAAAGCCCGCGCGGCGGATCGCAATTCGCTCCGTCGCGCCTCTTGATTGCGCCGCCACGAGGCAAGCGCACGGCGGGCGAATGAATCGACATCCGCCATGAGATCGGCCCGGACCGGCACCGCCATTTCGGCCGCGGCCGTCGGCGTCGGCGCCCGCCGGTCGGCGGCGAAATCGATCAAGGTGACATCGGTCTCGTGGCCGACGGCGGAGATCAGCGGGACAAAGCTCGTCGCCGCGGCGCGCACCACGATTTCCTCGTTGAAGGACCACAGGTCTTCGAGCGAGCCGCCGCCGCGGGCGACAATGATCAGGTCCGGCCGCGGCGGCAGAGATGAAGTGCCGTGTTCCGGCAGCGCGTTGAAGCCCTCGATCGCGGCGGCAACTTCGGCGGCCGAGCCCTCGCCCTGGACCTTGACCGGCCACAGCAGAACGCGGCGCGGGAAGCGGTCGGCGAGCCGGTGCAGAATATCGCGAATAACAGCGCCGGTCGGCGACGTGACCACGCCGATTACCGTGGGCAGAAAAGGCAAGAGCTGCTTGCGCGCCTCGTCGAACAACCCCTCGGCGGCGAGCTTCTGCTTGCGCTCTTCAAGCAGCGCCATCAGCGCGCCGAGACCCGCGGGCTCGAGCGTCTCGACGATGATTTGATATTGCGAGCGCCCCGGGTAAGTCGTGAGCCGGCCGGTAATGAGCACCTCGAGACCGGCTTCGAGCCTGAGCTTGATGCGCGGCGCAGTGGAGCGCCAGATCACGCCGGCGATGCAGGCGCGATCATCCTTGAGATCGAAATAGACGTGGCCATTGCCATGGTAACTGACTTTGCCGAGTTCGCCGCGCACGCGCACATAACCGTAGGAATCCTCGATGGTGCGCTTGAGCGCCATCGCCAATTCGGAAACGGTCAGTTCCGGCAGATTGAGGCGCGGTTCGTCCATCGGGTTCTGCACAGGCACACCTCCGCGCTGACGCCGGAGGTTGACGAGTCGGTTCGGTCCGTGGCGATTAGGGCAGCGTCTGAGCGCGGGTCAAGACCCCGCCCGAAACGTCCGGAATGCGGCCATGAACATCCTGCTTTTGGGCTCCGGCGGGCGCGAGCATGCGCTGGCCTGGAAGATGGCGGCAAGCCCGCTGACCGACAAGCTCTACTGCGCGCCCGGCAACGCCGGCATCGCGCAGGAAGCCGAATGCGTCGCGCTCGACGTTACCGACCACGCAGCGGTGATCGCCTTCTGCCGCAGCCACACGGTCGATTTCGTCGTCGTCGGGCCGGAAGGGCCGCTCTGCGCCGGCATCGTCGATGATCTTGAAGCGGCCGGCATCAAGGCGTTCGGGCCCAGCCGCGCGGCTGCGCAACTCGAAGGCTCCAAGGGCTTTACGAAAGACCTTTGCCGCGCCAACGGCATCCCGACCGCGGCCTATGAACGCTTCCGCGCCGCCGCCCCGGCGAAAGCCTATCTACGCGATCGCGGCGTGCCGATCGTCGTCAAAGCCGACGGGCTTGCCGCAGGCAAGGGCGTCGTGGTGGCGCAAGACATGGCTGAGGCCGAAGCGGCGATCGACATGATGTTTGGCGGCGGCTTGGGCGAAGCCGGCGTCGAGGTCGTGATCGAGGATTTCCTCGACGGCGAGGAGGCGTCGTTCTTCGCGCTGTGCGACGGCGACACCGCGATCCCGCTCGGCACCGCGCAAGACCACAAACGCGCTTACGACGGCGATCGGGGTCCGAATACCGGCGGCATGGGCGCCTATTCGCCGGCGCCGAATATCGACGAGGCCACGAGCCGTCGGGTGATGGGCGAGATCATCGTACCGACGCTGCGCGCCATGAAGGCGATGGGATCGCCTTATAAAGGCGTGCTCTATGCGGGACTGATGATCACGCGCGAGGGTCCGCAACTGATCGAATACAATGCCCGCTTCGGCGATCCGGAAACGCAAGTGCTGATGCTGCGCCTGATGTCCGATCTCGTCCCCGCGCTGCTCGCCAGCCGCGAAGGCATGCTCAAATCCTTCGATCTGCGCTGGTATGCCGAGCCCGCGCTTACCGTCGTGATGGCCGCGAAGGGCTATCCCGGCACTTACACCCGAGGCTCTGTGATTGAAGGCCTTGACGCCGCTGGCGCGGTCGAGGGCGTAGAAATCTTTCATGCCGGCACCAAAGCCGAGGGCGGCAAAATCCTCGCCAATGGCGGCCGCGTCCTCAACGTCTCGGCGATCGGCAAAACCGTCCGCGAGGCCCAGGCGCGCGCCTACGAGGCCGTATCCCGCATCCGCTGGCCCGAAGGCTTCTGCCGCCACGACATCGGCTGGCGCGCGGTAGAGCGGGAAAAATCCGTCCGTGCGATAGAATAGCCGGACAATGAGCAATCCAGACCGCCAGAGCGCCTTTTCCGGCACCAAAGAAGTCGCCGAGAGGCTGCGCTTCGATGCCGGGCGGCTCGAGGAATATTTGCGCGGCCATTTGCCCGGCTTTGCCGGACCGATCGTGGTGAGCCAGTTCAAGGGCGGACAGTCGAACCCGACTTATTTGGTCGAGACGCCGCTGCGCCGTTACGTGCTGCGGCGGAAGCCGCCGGGAAAGCTTCTGCCCTCCGCTCATGCCGTCGACCGTGAATACCGGGTGATCAGCGCGCTTTTTGCGCAAGGCTTCCCCGTCGCCGAACCGGTGCTCTATTGCGCCGACGAGAGCGTCGCCGGGACGGCGTTCTTTCTCATGGGCCACGTCGAAGGCCGCGTGTTCTGGGAGCCGCAAATGCCGGCGTCCACGCCGAGCGAGCGCGCGCAAGTCTATGACGCCATGAATGCCGCACTGGCGCGGCTGCACGGCTTCGATCCGTCGGCGATCGGATTGTCGGATTACGGCCGCGGTGAAAACTACGTCGCGCGGCAGGTCGAACGCTGGTCGAAGCAATACCGTGCCTCCGAGACCGGAACGGTCGAGGAGATGGAGCGCCTGATCGCCTGGCTGCCGGCGCATCTGCCGCCGGCCCGGCAACCGCGCCTGGTGCACGGCGACTATCGGCTCGACAATATGATCGTCGCGCCGGACGCACCGCGGATCGAAGCGGTGCTCGATTGGGAGTTGTCCACGCTCGGCGATCCGCTGGCGGATTTTTCCTATCATCTGATGCAGTGGTACATGCCGCATTCGGAAGCCGGCACCGGCTCGCTCGTCGGCTTCGATCTTGCGGCGCTCGGCATTCCTTCGCTCGAAACCTATGTGGAAGCCTATGTGGCGCGCACCGGGCTCGATCCGCGGCCGCATCTGCCGGTCTATCTCGCTTATAATTTCTTTCGCCTGGCCGCGATCATGCAAGGCATCGCCGGCCGCGTCCGCGACGGCACCGCGACCAGCGCCTTTGCCGCCGCCAAGGCCGAACTGGTGCGGCCGCTGGCGGCGAAAGGCTGGGAGTTCGCGCAACAGGCCGCCCGATGAAAAGCTTCGCGCTTGCGCTCGGCAGCGGCGCCGCGCGCGGCCTGGCGCATATCGCCGTCATCGAAGCGCTCGATGAAATGAACATCAAGCCAGTGGCGATCGCCGGCACCTCGATCGGTGCATTGATCGGCGCCGCCTATGCGTCGGGCATGTCCGGCAAAGACATCCGCCACTATGTGCTGACGCTGGCGCACGGCCGCGGCGAAATGCGGCGCCGGGTGATAAGAGCCCGCGCGGGTGCCTTCGCTCATCTGTTTTCCGGCGCCTTCAGCCAGGCCACGCAGATGGACGCCGAGAAGGTCTGCGCCGAGTTTCTGCCGGACGCGCTGCCATCGGATTTTTCCGCGCTCGCCATTCCACTCACGGTGATGGCGACCGATCTGCATCGGCGGCAGGAGACAATGTTTTCCTCAGGCCCCTTGCGGCCGGCGCTCGCCGCCTCGATCGCCATTCCCGGTATTTTCCGGCCGGTCGTCGTCGACGGCCGCGTCTTGATCGATGGCGGCACCACCAATCCGCTGCCCTATGACAAGCTTTTCGGACTGGCCGACATCGTTGTCGCGGTCGATGTATTCGGCGCGCCGGCGGCCGAGCGCGCCGATGTGCCGAGCATCTTCGAGAGCCTCTACACCACGGTCCTGATCATGGGCGGCGCCATCCTTGCCGCCAAGATCAGCCACGCCGCGCCGGATATTCTGATTCGGCCGAACGTGGCGGTCTTCCGCGGCATGGATTTTACCCAGGCGAGCGCCATCGTTCGCGCCGCCGAACCGGCGAAGGCCGAACTCAAGGAACGCCTCGGCGCCTTGCTCAACGCCGCTCCTTGAAGAACTCCCGCAGCAGGCTGCCGGCCTCCACTTCGGCCATGCCGCCGTAAACCTCGGGCCGATGATGGCAGGTCGGCGAGCGCAAAGAATTTCACGCCATTGTCGACCGCGCCGCCTTTGGGATCGGCCGCGCCATAATAGAGCCGGCGGATGCGCGCGAAGGCGACGGCGCCCGCGCACATCGCGCACGGTTCGAGCGTGACATAGAGATCGCATGCGTCGAGCCGCTCCGAACCGAGCAAGGCCGCGGCCTGGCGGATGGCGATGATTTCGGCATGCGCGGTCGGATCGCGATCGGCGAGCGTGCGGTTGCCGGCTCGCGTCAGGATTTCGCCGCCGCGGACGATGACGCAACCTACCGGCACTTCGCCGCGCTCGCCGGCGGCACGGGCTTCCGCAAGCGCCACGTCCATAAAAGGTGCCATCGTGCTCCCTTGCCAGCCAGCCATCCGTGGCTTTTCTCGCTGAGGTGTATAAAGACGTGAATGCACGGAACAAGTCCGGGCGAGACGCGTGAGAGCGATGACGGACACTCGCAACGATCAGCCCAAATCCGGCGAACGCATCGCCAAGGTGATCGCCCGCGCCGGTCTCGCCTCGCGCCGCGAGGCGGAGGCCTGGATCGAAGCCGGACGGGTCGCCGTCAATGGCGGGACGATCCGCTCCCCCGCGCTCGACGTCACCGGGAGCGACCGCATCACGGTCGACGGCGAGCCGCTGCCGGCGCGCGAGCGCACCCGGCTATTTCTTTATCATAAGCCGCGCGGACTGATGACGACGCATGCCGACCCTCAGGGCCGGCCGACCATTTTCCAGAGGCTGCCGGCGGGTCTGCCGCGGCTGATCAGCGTCGGCCGGCTCGACTTCAATACCGAGGGCCTCCTGCTCCTCACCAATGACGGTGCGCTGGCGCGGGTGTTGGAACTGCCGGCGACCGGCTGGCTGCGGCGCTACCGGGTGCGCGCCCACGGCGCGGTGACGCAACGGGCGCTCGACGGCTTGCGCGACGGCGTCACCATCTCCGGCATCCGTTACGGCGCGATCGATGCGGCGCTGGAACGAACGCAAGGCTCCAATCTCTGGCTCACCTTCGCGATCCGGGAAGGCAAGAACCGCGAAGTCCGCAATGTGCTCAGCCATCTCGAACTGACGGTGACCCGGCTCATCCGGGTATCGTTCGGACCGTTCCAGCTCGGCGAACTCGAAACTGGCGCGGTCGAAGAAATAAAGACGCGGGTGCTGCGCGAGCAGCTCGGCGACAAACTCGCCGCCGATTCCGATGCGGATTTCGCCGGGCCGGTGACGGTGACGCCGTCGCCGCGGCGGCGCGAGGAAGCACGCGAGAAAGTGCCGGCCAAGCCGGCCAACGAAAAATCAAAGGGCCGCAAATCCACCGATCACGCCTGGCGCGCGCGGGAGAGCGAACGCCCGACCAAGCTGCTGCGCCGCACTTTTCGCGGCAAGCGCCGCGATGCGGAAGCTGCCGGTCAACCGAGCGGCGAAAAGCGCGCCGGCCTGTTGAAGGACCGCAAAGGCCGCCGCGTGCTGGTCGAGCGTTACGGTCAGCCGCCGGCCATCGAAACACCGCAGCCCTATCAGCCGAAAGCCGGCAAGCCGGGCGACAGTCGCGGACGTTCCGGCCGCCGCCGCGCGCCCGACCGCGGCTCCGGCGCGCGTCCCAAACAACCGCGGGACCGGCGCTGATGCGGGTCGTCGGCGGACGGTTGCGCGGGCGCGCGCTCGCCAGCCCGAAAACGAATGTCATCCGGCCGACCGCCGACCGTCTGCGCGAAGCGCTGTTCAATATTCTTGTGCATGCCTATGACAATCCGATCGCCGACGCCCGCGTGCTCGATCTGTTTGCCGGTACCGGCGCGCTCGGCATCGAAGCGGTGTCGCGCGGCGCCGCCTTCGTGCTGTTCGTCGATGACGGTGCCGAGGCACGCGCCTTGTTGCGCGAAAACGTCGCCACATTCGGGCTCGGCGGCACCAGCAAAGTGTTCCGCCGCGATGCCACCAAGCTCGGCCCGGCCTACCCGATCGAGCCGTTCTCGCTCGTCTTCCTCGATCCGCCGTATGGCAAAGGCTTTGCGGAAAAAGCGCTCGCCTCGGCGCAGAGCGGCGGCTGGCTATCGGCCGGCGCACTGATCGTGGTCGAGGAGTCCACCAAATCCGCGTTTGCCGCGCCCGAAGGTTTCACCGAGTTGCAACGGCGCCTTTATGACGAGACGGAATTCGTGATCATGCGCGCAAGCTAGCGACGCCCGAACAGCCGCTCGATGTCGGTGAGTTTCAGTTCGACATAGGTCGGACGGCCGTGATTGCATTGGCCGGAATTGGGCGTGATTTCCATTTCACGCAGCAGCGCATTCATTTCCTCGGGCTTGAGCCGGCGGCCGGCGCGCACCGAGCCGTGGCAGGCCATCGAAGAGGCGACCTGCATCAAGCGCCGCTCGAGCGGCAGCGTTTCGTCCCATTCGCTCATATGCTCGGCGAGATCGCGAACGAGACCGCCGCCGTCGATCTCGCCAAGGAGCGACGGGGTCTCGCGAAGCGCCACCGCGCCGGGGCCGAAGGCCTCTAGGACAAGCCCAAAACGCGCAAGCTCGTCGGCGCGGGCGACCAAGCGCGCGGCGTCCGCTTCATCGAGCTCGACGATTTCCGGAATAAGCAAAATCTGGCGCGCGATGCCGGTCTTGTCGATCGCCGTTTTGAGCCGTTCGTAAACGATGCGCTCGTGCGCGGCGTGCTGGTCGACGATGATGAGCCCATCGCGGGTTTGCGCCACGACGTAAGTGTCGTGCACCTGGGCGCGCGCGGCGCCGAGCGGATGGTCGAGAAGTTCGGCGGCAGCCGGGGCAAGTTCGGCACCGGCGGCAAAACCATCCGGCAAATCGGCGCCAAAATCTGCGCGAACATCGGCGGCCGGTGCGCCGGTGTCGAACGCGTCCTGTGCCGCCTCGGCAAAGCCGCCGTGCAGCGGGGCAAAAGCGCGCCGCGCGTCATTCGGCCGTGCCGGCGAACGCCGCCAATCCCAGCCGCGCTGGAACGACGCGATCGTTGCCGTCCCTCCGGTGGTCGAAGCGCGCGTTCCTTCGCGTGCCAGTGCGGTTTTGAGCGAATGCACGATCAGCGCGCGGACGAGGCCGGCATTACGAAAGCGTACCTCGGCTTTGGCCGGATGCACATTGACGTCGACCTCCGGCGCCGGCAGCGAAACGAACAGCGCCACCAGCGGGTGCCGGTCGCGGTGCAGATAATCGGCATAGGCGCCGCGCACCGCGCCGATCAGAAGCTTGTCGCGCACCGGCCGGCCGTTGACGAACAGATACTGGCCGAGCGCATTGGCCCGCGTCAGCGTCGGCAGCGCCGCGAAGCCTTCGACTGTTACGCCGTCGCGTTCGGCGGAAATCTCGACCGCGTTGGCGCGGAAATCGGCGCCGAGCACGTCGCCCAGCCGCGCCAGCCGGCCGGTCGCGCCGGGCAGCGTGGCGGCGAAACTCACTGGCGCGCGCTCCTCGCCGGCGAGCGTGAAGGCGACGTCAGGCCGGCTCATGGCGAGACGCCGCACCACTTCGCGCACCGCTTCGGCCTCGGTGCGGTCGAGCTTGAGGAATTTCAGCCGCGCCGGCGTGGCGTAAAACAGATCGCGCACCTCGACGCGGGTGCCTTCGCCCAGCGCCGCCGGCTTGACCTCGGATTTGGCGCCGGCGTCGACCTCGATCGACCAGGCATGCGGTTCGCCGGCGTGGCGCGTCGTGATCGACAATCGCGCCACCGCGCCGATCGAGGGCAACGCCTCGCCGCGGAACCCCAGCGTGCGGATCGAGACCAGATCGTCGTCGGCGAGCTTCGAGGTGGCATGGCGTTCGACCGCGAGCGCGAGGTCGGCCCGCGTCATGCCATAGCCGTCGTCGCTGACCCGAATAAGCCGCCGGCCGCCGCCGTCGGTGAAGACGTCGATGCGGCGGGCACCGGCATCGAGCGCGTTCTCCACCAACTCCTTGATCACGCTCGCCGGGCGTTCGACCACCTCGCCCGCGGCGATACGGTTGACGACGGCTTCGGAAAGCTGGCGAACGGGCATGAAGGCGCTTGCGTGTTGATTCGGCGGCAACCGTAGCCCGGATTGAGTATGGGTGAAATCCGAGGCAAATAGGCGCTGGAAGTCAGTTTTAGGCTTCGCGGAGCGTGGAATGATCCGTTACCTGCCCGGCGCAGTCCTCGCCATTTTCGGCGCCGGAGCCTATGTCATCGGCTGCATGCTTTACTTGGCGTATCGGCGGGAACGCGATCCCGCGCGCAAGAGCAAGCCGCTGATGGTTTACGGCATCGCAATGATGGTCCTCGGCATTCTCGCGCTCGGCGGCGGGCTCTATGCCCTGGAAATGACCGAAATCCACGTTTTGAGCCACTGACCGGTCGAGGACAGCGTCAATCGAATCCCGGCTTGGCGCGGCGCAACTGCTTGACGCCGCCGCGGCGCTTCTTGCCTTCGATGCGGCGCTCGCGCGAGCCTTTGGTCGGCTTGGTCGGCCGGCGTTTCACCGGCCGGATCGCCGCCTGCCGGATCAACTCGATCAGGCGGTCGAGCGCATCGGCCCGGTTGCGCGGCTGGGTACGGTGGCGTTGCGCGATAATGACCAGAACACCGTCGCGGGTCATTTTCGAACCGGCGAGACGCTCCAGCCGCGTCCGCACTTCCGGCGGCAGCGACGGCGACAGCCGCACATTGAAGCGCAGCTGAACCGCGGTCGAAAGCTTATTGACGTTCTGGCCGCCCGGTCCCGACGAACGCACGAAATGCTCTTCGATCTCGCGTTCGTCTATTTGGATCTCGGGCGTAACGGTAATCATCCAGGCAACGTAGCCCGGATCGCGATCAAGCGAAAGTTGAGCTCATTGACGGGCTAATTCGCCGTCGTCGAGGCCACACCTTCGGGCTTGCCGACCACGGTGACGAGCAGGCCGTTGTTGAGGAGCCGCTTCGCCACACGCGCGGCGTCGTCGAGCGTCACGGCTGCGATCATCGCGGGCCGCCGGCTGAAGTAATCGATGCCGAGATCGTCGAGTTGCAATTGCACGAGGAGACTGGCGATCTTGCTCGATGTATCGAGATTGAGCACGAACGAGCTGTTCAGATAATTCTTCGCCTCGGTGAGTTCCGAAGCGGTCGGACCGTCTTCGGCAAGACGGTGGATTTCCTTTTGGATCAGATCGAGCGTTTCGCCGGTACGGTCGGCGCGGGTCGCGGTGCCGCCCAAAAACAGCGCCGAGTGATCGAGCCAGATCAGGCTGTCCGACACCGAATAAGCGAGCCCCCGCTTCTCGCGCACTTCCTGGTAGAGCCGCGACGAGAACGAGCCGCCGCCAAGAATGTGATTGACGACATAAGCCGCCATGAAATCCGGATCCTTGCGGGCGATGCCGGGACCGCCGAAATCGACGACCGCTTGCGGCACGTCGAGATTGACGACGACGCGGCGGCCCAATCCTTGCGGGGCGGCATAAGGGATCGGCGTGAGATCGGGTTTCTCCGGCAGCGCGCCGAATACGCGATCGAGCAGCGGCTTCAATGTTTCGGCGTCGATGTCGCCGACCACGGCGATCTTCAGATTCGATCGCGCCAGCACCCGATGGGTATAGGCCTTGAGATCGTCGATGCTGATCGTCGGCACCGATTCGAGCGTACCGTTTACCGGCCGGCCATAAGGATGGCCCTCGTAAGCGGTTTCCCACCAGCGCCGGCTGGCGATATCGCCCGGGCTGGTGCTGGCGCGATGCAACAGCGACAGGATCTGCGCGCGGTTGATCTCGACATTCGCCGCGTCGAAGCGCGGCTGCGTCAGTGCGAGGCGGAGCATGTCGAACGCCTCGTCGCGATTTTCGGCCAGCGTGCGCATCGCGCCGCGGACATTGTCGCGCTCGGCGCTGAAACTCATTTCGATCGCTTTTCGCTCGAGCCGATCCGAGAACGCCTTGGAATCGAGATCGCCCGCGCCGTCATCGAGCAGCGAAGCGGCGAGATTGGCGGTGCCCGCCTTGCCCGCCGGATCCTGTGCCGCGCCGCCGGCGAAGGCGAAGTCGACCGCGATCAGCGGCACCGCCGGCTCGTGGACCAGCCAAGCCTCGATGCCGCCCGCACTCACCACGCGCTCGATCGTCGTGGCTTGCGCCGATGACGCCGACGCCGCAAAGACCAATCCCGGCACCGCGAACGCCAGACATGGCGCGGCGGGCGAGGCCCCGAAATCGAACGGGCACGTAAGCATTCACGAGTGGCTCTCCTCGGGCTGCAGGCTTTTGACCAGATAGCCCGTTACCGAATGGCGGCGGTCGAGCCAGGTGCGAGCGGCTTGTTGCACGGCATCGGGCGTCACGGCGCGGATCCGATCGGGCCAAGTGCGGACCATGTCGACGGTCTGTCCGGTCACCAGCGCCGAACCGTACCAGCGGGCGAGCGTCGCCTGATTATCATCGGCATAGACCGCGTCCGCGATCAGCCGGTTTTTCGAACGGTCGAGTTCATCCGCCGTGACGCCGTGGGCGATGACATCGGCCAGGACGGCGTCGATGCCCTCCTCGATCTGGTGTAAGGCAATACCGGGCTTCGGCGAGCCGTAAACGCCGAACTTGGCGTAGTCGAGCGCGGTGCCGGAGTAGTAGGCGCCGGCGCTAAGCGCGATGCCTTTGTCGATCACGAGCGAGCGGTACATCCGGCAATTCTCGCCGCTGCCGAGGATGTGGGCGAGGACATCGAGCGCTTCGCTCTCCCCCGGCTTGGCCGTGGATTCGGAAGGCGCCAGATAATCGCGGGTCACGGTCGGCTGCTCGACGCGAGAATCGGCCAGCGTCACGGTGCGGGGCGCCTCCTGCACCGGCTCCATCGGCCGGTGACGCGGATTAGTCTCGGCGCGATCAGCGATCTTGCCGTAAGTCTCCGCGGCGTCGGCTCTGACCTCTTCGGGAGTGACGTCGCCGGCGATGACCACGATGGCGTTGTTCGGGGTATAGAACCGCCGATAGAACGCCAAAGCGTCTTCGCGATCGAGCTTCTCGATTTCCGGGCGCCAGCCGATCACCGGACGTCCGTAAGGATGATTGAGATAGAGAGCGGCATCCATCTGCTCGCCAAGCCGTGCGCCGGGATTGTTGGCGATCCGCATATTCTGTTCTTCAAGGACGACGTTGAGCTCGGGCTTCACCACCTCGTCGGTCAGCACCAGGCCGGTGATGCGGTCGGCCTCGAGCGCCATCATCTCCTTAAGATGCTCGCGCGGAACGCGCTGAAAGAAGCCGGTATAGTCGCTGCCGGTGAAGGCATTCTCCTGGCCGCCGATGGCCGCGACGTCTTTTGAAAAGGTGGCGCCGGGATTTTCTCGGTGCCCTTGAACATCAGATGTTCGAGATAATGCGCGAGGCCGGATTTGCCCGCCGTCTCGTCGGCGGCGCCGACTTTGTACCAGATCATGTGGGTGACGACCGGCGCGCGGTGATCCGGCACGACGACGACTTCAAGTCCGTTCGGCAATGTGAAATCGGTAACTTCCGGACCGGTGCCGGCAAAAGCAGATTGCGGATGCGGCACCAATTACGGAACACGCCAGCGCAACAGCCGAGCAGCAGTTTTTTCGGCAAGGCTTTACCCTCCGCGAGCAACGGCGCGCCCCACGTCAGCATCGAAACGTCACAAAGCTGGTCGGGACCCCTCCCCGGCGGTACGGGTCCCACACTGACGCGCTATTTCCCTAGCGCGTTAACTCCTCGCGCTCGCTGAGAGACTGCGCTTTGGGCTTTTTCTTATCCGGCGTGATGCCGTAAGGCTGATCCGGCGACGGCGTCAAATAACCGGGCGGCGGATCGGTCAAGCTCACGCGCGGCGGTTCGCCGGTGAACGTGCCGTATTCTTCCTACTTCATCCAATCGAAGCTGAGGAAGCTTTTCTTCGGCTGGCCAAGCTGCGACGGCGTGCTCTGCTCGCCGACGCCGGGCGTAGAAGCGGCCGGCGTCGCCCGTTTCGGATTGAGTTCGTCGGGGCGCAGCGCACGTTCCTCTTCCATGACGGAATCGCCTTGGCGGATGACCGGCTTGTCGTCGCCTTTCTTGACGGACGGCTTGCGTTTCAGCACGTCGGGATCCTTGGGCCAATTGGGCGCCGGCGTTGCATCGACGGTTACCGGCGGCGGCAGATCGCGCGTCGGCGGCACCACCAGCGGCGAGCGCTCGCTGTAATTCGATTCGTATTCGGTGCGAACCGAGATTGTGAAGGCCCAGCGTCCGGATGAATTTGTCCGACATGGATTCATTGGGCATCGTCGTCGCCGGCGCGCGCGGCCGACTGACCGGCGCAAAGGACGAGGCGTTACGAAACGCAGCATCAAAGCGCCGCTTGCGCCAGCTTCCGTCCACGCTTCGTCGCTATTACTCGATCTTGCGGCATGCCCTCACCGACCTGCCCTAGCCGAACTTGCCTGCACGCCCACGGACGAGCCCTTAGGGACTTGCCGTCACACCAACGATTTCCGGGATATGCCCCGACCGCCCACCATAAAGTTTTATATACGCGATCAGGGCGCTTTTACGGCGCTGCCCCGACCAGCAGGGATTCATACAATAGTCCCACCACCCCGGCAACAATGGCCACATCGGCGAGGTTAAAGACGTACCAGCGGAAGCTAAAGCCCGGCGTATCGATATGGAACAGCACGAAATCCATTACTCCGGGCCAATGCAGCCGGTCGATCGCATTGCCGACCGCGCCGCCGATAATAAGGCCTAAGCGCCAGGGCGGCTGAGCCGCGATCGACGCCCGCGCCAGCCATACCCACAGGAAGACCACCGCCCCGACCTTGAACGCCAGCAGCGCCCATTGGCCGAGCGGCCCCTGCTGCGGGAACAGGCCGTAGCTGATGCCGGTATTGAAGGTGAGAAACAGATCGATGAACGGGGTTAACGCAAACGGCGAGCGGCTCTGCAAGATCGAAATCGTACAGCAGCCAAAACTTCGAGGCCTGATCGACGAGGCAGGAGATCGCCGCGACCGCCAGCCCGAACGCGCTGAGCCGTCCCCAGAAATAGGAACTGGCCGGCTTGGCTTTGCGCCGCATCCGCCATTGAGGTTCCTGCTTACCCTACTCGGCCGCCGTCCGCATGGCTTCCCATTCGCGCAACGCCTGGGCATCGCGCGGCGTGACGTCGGGAAATTGCGGGTCCTGACCGACGGCCGGCGAGATTTTCCAAGACCGCGCACATTTGCGGCCTTCGGCACGGCGCGGTTCGACCGCCACGTCGCGCACGTCGTCGAGCCGGAATGCGGAATTGGGCCCTTCGCCTTCGACCAGCGTTGCGCCCGAGGTGATGCAGAGTTCGGCAAGATCGGCATCGGCCGCGACAGCAAACAGATCCGGATCGGCAATATAAACAAGGGGAGCGGCTTCGAGCGCCGAGCCGATGCGCTTGCCGGCGCGTTCAAGTTCGAGCGCGCCGGTTACGACGCGCCGGACATTGCGCAATTTGCGCCACTTCTCGGCCAGCGCATCGTCGCGCCAGCTTTGCGGAATTTCCGGAAACGGCTCCAGATGCACCGAATGCGCGGCGGGGTCGCGCGCCAGCCAGGCCTCTTCTGCGGTGAAGCACAGCATCGGCGCGAGCCACGTGACGGTGGCGCGGAAGAGTTGATCGAGCACCGTGAGGCAGGCCTTGCGGGTATGCGACGAATAGGGATCGCAATAGAGCGCATCCTTGCGGATATCGAAATAGAACGCCGAAAGATCGACGGTCATGAAAGCGCTCAACACCGCGAAGATGCGCTTGTAGTCGAAATCGGCATAGGCGCCGCGGATAATCGGGTCGAGTTCGGCGAGCCGGTGCAGCATCAGCCGCTCAAGCTCCGGCATTGCCGCCGGCGCGATGCGGTCGGCGGCGTGGAAATGCGCCAGACTGCCGAGCATCCAGCGCAAGCGTGTTGCGGAGCTTGCGATAGGTATCGACCGTGGTTTTCAGGATTTCCCCGCCGATGCGCAGATCGTCGGCGTAATCGGCGGCGCACACCCACATCCGCAAGATGTCCGCGCCCGATTGTTTGATCACATCTTGCGGCGCCGTGACATTGCCGAGCGACTTCGACATTTTGCGTCCGCTCTCGTCGAGCACGAAGCCGTGAGTGAGCACGACGTCGAACGGCGCGCGCCCGCGGGTGCCGCAGCTTTCCAACAAGCGAAGACTGGAACCAGCCGCGATGCTGATCGGAGCCTTCCAGATACATCACGACTTCATTGCCGCCGTCGGCCTTGCGCTTGATATGGGCAAGACTCGGGAAGTGCCGCGGATCGTCGAGCACGAAGGCGTGCGTCGAGCCGGAATTGAACCAGACGTCGAGAATGTCGTCGACCTTCTGCCAGTCCTCATTGGCAAGCTTGCCGAGCAAGACGCTCGCGCGCGCCGGGCTTGTACCAGGCGTCTGCGCCCTCGGCCTCGAACGCTTCGACGATGCGGACATTCACCTCCGGATCGTCGAGGACTTCGACGGAGCCGTCCGGCTGTTCTTTGATGAATACGGTGATCGGCACGCCCCAGGCGCGCTGGCGCGAGATCACCCAATCGGGACGGCCCTCGATCATGCCGTTGATGCGGTTCTCGCCCTGTGCCGGCACCCAGCGCGTCGCCTTGATGGCGGCGAGCGCACGCTCACGCAGCGTGTCGTGATGTTTCTCGATGTCCTTATCCATCGCAATGAACCATTGCGGCGTATTGCGAAAGATCACCGGTTTTTTGGACCGCCAGGAATGCGGATACTGATGCTTCAGACGCCCGCGCGCGAGCAGCATACCGGCTTCGGTCAAAGCCTTGATCACGGCTTCGTTGGCGTCGCCCTTCTCGCCTTTGTCGGTGATCACCCGTTTGCCGGTGAAGCCCGGCGCCTGATCGGTCAGGCGGCCGTCGGCATCGACGGTGTACGGAATGTTGATGTTGATACCTTGCGCCGCAAGCTTCGGCGCATTGGCCATCCACACATCGAAGTCCTCGCGGCCGTGGCCCGGGGCGGTGTGCACGAAGCCGGTGCCGGTATCGTCGGTGACATGATCGCCCGGCAACAGCGGTACGGAAAATTTGTAACCGTCGTTAAACCGCGCCAGCGGATGAGCGCATTCGACCGGAAACAGTTCCGCGGGAGACAACCCGCGCAGGCGCCGATAGGCCAGCACGCGCGCCTGCCGCATTACATCGATAGCAAGCTTGTCGGCCAGAACCAGCCGCTCGCCCTTCTTGGCCCAATTGCCTTCAGGAACGTCCGTGACTTCGTAGAGTCCGTATTCGATCTTCGGCGAATAGCTGATCGCGCGGTTGCCCGGGATCGTCCATGGCGTCGTAGTCCAGATCACCACCGCCGCATCGAGAAGCTCATCCGATTTCCCGAAGATGCGTTTGACCGGAAACTTCACCCACACGGTGTCGCTGACATAGTCCTCGTATTCCACCTCGGCCTCGGCGAGCGCGGTCTTCTCGACCACCGACCACATCACCGGCTTGGAGCCGCGATAGAGCGTGCCGTTGGCGGCGAACTTCATCAGTTCGCGCGCAATCTGCGCTTCGGCGAAATTGTCCATCGTGGTGTAGGGATGCGCCCAATCGCCGACTACGCCGAGCCGCTGGAACTCCGCCTTCTGGACATCGATCCAGTGCTGGGCGAAGTGCCGGCACTCGCGGCGGAACTCGACCAGAGCGGCCGGGTCCGAAAAGTCCGGCTTCGCCTTGCCCTTGGCGCGGTAGTTCTCTTCCTCGATCTTCCATTCGATCGGCAGGCCGTGGCAGTCCCAGCCCGGCACGTAGTTCGAATCGTAGCCCAGCATCTGCTGGCTGCGCGTCACCACGTCCTTGAGGATCTTGTTGAGCGCGTGGCCGATATGGATGTTGCCGTTGGCGTAGGGCGGGCCGTCGTGCAGCACGAAACGGGGCCGCCCCTTGGCCGCCGCGCGCAACCGCCCGTACAGGCCGATTTCGGCCCAGCGCGCCAGAATTTCCGGCTCCTTTTGCGGCAAACCGGCGCGCATCGGGAAATCGGTCTTGGGTAAAAACAGTGTTTCCGAGTAATCGCGCGTTTTAGGGTCGGTCATAAGGGCCTGCTGAGTTGGGGCGCCTTCTAACAAGCCGGGTGCGGTGCGGAAAGGGCGTCCGGACAACGTCTTGCCCCGGGCCGGAACCGGGCGGTTCGGGCCGGCGTTGAGGTATGGGTGTCGAGGCGGTCGCGCGGCGGCTGAAGCCTTTGGCGACGGAGGGTTTTGTGGAATATATCCGAGCCAAGCGCGAAGTCCGCCATGCGCTGGTTATCAGCGATCCGACGCCGGTCCAAAGCGTCGGCGGCATTTGGGCGTCGGCCGGTCAGGCCGCGAATATCGGCATATTTCTGCTGCTGTTCGGCGCCTTTCTCTATGTCGGCCACGCCATCGTGCTGCCGGTCCTCTCGGCCGCCGTGGTGGCGCTTACCCTGGCACCGCTGGTGAAATTCGCCAGAGGCTACGGCATTCCGCCCTGGATTACCGGCCTCCTCATTCTCGGCTTCACGCTCGGCGCGCTCAGCCTGATCGTGACGGCGCTCGCCGGGCCGGTCAGTCACTGGATCGGCCGCGCACCCGAGATCGGGGCGAGCATCAAGGAAAAGCTCACGGTGCTCGATCAGCCGCTCGCCGCGTTGCACGAACTGGAGAACTCGGTGTTTGGCGCGGCCGCGATGAATTCCACCGAGCCGCCGCCCAACGTGGTGTTTCCCGTCGTCGCCTTCGTAACGCCGGCGGCCGGCGAGCTTTTGTTGTTCTTCGCCACGCTGCTGTTTTTGCTGATCGGTCAGATCGAATTGCGCAACCACGCCGTCTCGATGTTTTCGAGCCGCGATTCCAAGCTGCGCTTTCTGAAAATCATGCGCGACATCGAGCGCAATCTCGCCGGCTATCTCACGGTAGTGACCTTCGTCAATGCAGGGGTCGGCATCATTGTCGCCATCGGCACTTGGCTGGTCGGCTATCCCAATCCTGTCATCTTCGGTATCTTGGCGGCGCTGTTGAACTACGTGCCTTATGTCGGACCCGCGGTGATGGTGCTGGCGCTGTTCGGCGTCGGCATGGTGACGTTCCCCTCCCTCAGCGAGGCCTTTGTCGCGCCGGTCGGGCTGATCGCGGTCACCACGCTGGAAGGACACTTCGTCACCCCCACCATCGTCGGCCGCCGCCTGACCCTGAATCCGCTCCTGGTATTTCTGGCGCTGGCGTTTTGGACCTGGCTGTGGGGGCCGATCGGAGCCTTCCTGGCCGTGCCGCTGTCGATTATCGGCCTGGTCGTCGTCAACCACCTGTTTCCGAGCGAAGACGTGAAACTGCCTGATTGAACTGAGTTTACGGGCTTTGATACTAATCAATGGAACTTCTACAGTTCCCGCCGATTATCCGGGCAACTCGGCTCAATCCAATTTGATGGAGTAACGGCATGACAACCGCATCCACGGTTTCATCGAACACGCGCGAGACAGCCAAAGAAGCCGTGCGCGACGCCCGCGAAGGCTTCCGCGAAGTCGGCGGTGCCGCGGCAGCGGCGTCCGGCGATATCCAGGACGATCTGAAAGCGCTCCGCGAGGACTTCGGCCGGTTGGCCGAGCAGGTCAGCGCTATCCTGTCCAGTCGCGGCAACGACGCTTGGCAGCGCGCCAAGTCCGGCCTCGACGGTGTCATGGCCGATGCGCAAGACAAAGGCCGCGACGCGGTCGGCGCCATGCGCGACGTCTCCGACAACTTCGTCGAAGCGATCGACGAGTTGCTCAAGAACCGTCCTTATGCGACGCTGGCGATCGTCGCCGGGCTCGGCTTTTTGTTCGGCGCCACATGGCGCAGGTAGCACCGGCTTCATTGAGCGGATTTGACCATGCTTAAGGGCATCACGCGCGAAATCGGCTTGGCGATCCAAGCCAGGACCGCCATGAACATGAGCGCCGTCGCATGGATGGCGGTGATGGCGCTGGCCGCCCTGATGGCTTTCTTCTTTCTTTGCGTTAGTGGCTACGACTGGCTGTCGCAGCACTACGGCAACGTCACCGCCGGCTTGGTCATGACCGGGATATTCGTTCTTATTGCCATCGTCGCCGCCATTACTTCGGCGCTGATCAGGCGCCAAGTCCGGCAACGCGCCATTCTCGCGCGCGCGGCGCGTGCGCACGCGCCATCTTGGCTGCTTGATCCGCGCGTTCTCAATGCCGCGGTTCAGGTGGGCCGGCAGGCGGGCTGGCAGCGGATCGTGCCGATCGCGATTGTCGGCTTCATGGTGGCGCAATGGGCCCGCGAATACCGCGACCACGGCAAGCAGGATTCGTGATCGCTAAATAGCTAAATCGGCGGAAACGCACCGCCGGACCGCGCCAAGGCCTCGCGAGCCTGGCGGCTGTCTTCCTGCATCTGCCGTATCAACTCCTCGGCCGAGCTGAAATTCTGCTCGTCTCGAAGCCAGGCGATGAACGCCACATCGATCGTTTGGCCGTAAAGATCGCCGGCAAAGTCGAACAGAAAGACTTCCAGCAGCACGGTGCCGTTGTCGAACATCGGCCGCCGTCCGAAACTTGCCACGGCGTCGTAACGGCGGCCGCCGACGGCGACCCGCACGGCGTAGATGCCGTGGCGCAAACCGCAGCCGGCATCGAGATGCAAATTCGCCGTGGGAAAACCGAGTTCGCGGCCGCGTTTGTCGCCGTGGATTACCGGCCCGGACACAAACCACGGATAGCCGAGAAACTCCGCTGCCTCGTCGAGCCGCCCCGCCGCGAGTGCATCGCGGATCGGCCCCGACGACACCGGCCGGCCGTTGTCTTCGAAGCGCGGTACAATATCGACGGTGAAGCCGTGTTTCTTCCCTTCCGCCACGAGAAAATCCGGCGAACCCGCACGCTTGGCGCCGAAAGTGAAAGTTAAAGCCGATCGCGGCGCCGCCGATCGCGATAACGCTCGATCAGGATACGGTTGACGAATTCGTCGGCGGTAAGCCTCGCCAGCGCCGCGTCGAAGGTCAGCACGATTGCGCCATCGAGCCCGGTCGCGGCGAGGAGGCGCAATTTGGCGGCCTCATCGGTCAACCGGAATAGCGGCTCGCCCGGGTTGAACAGCGTCCGCGGATGCGGCTCGAAGGTGAGCGCTGCGGCCGGGCGCGACAGCACCCGCGCCCGCTGTTGGCGCGGCCCCGATGACCGCCTTGTGGCCGCGATGCACCCCGTCGAAATTGCCGATGGCGACGACCGCACCGCGGAGTTCGCGCAGCGCGTCATCGGGCGCCAGGTCGCGCACGATGCGGAAGTTCTTCGTCATCGGGCTTTCAATGGTTAACGCTATCCTGCTCGGCGTTAGGTGCCTTCGCGGCTGCCGCAAAGTCAAGGCGACGGCAAAAACCGGCGTCGAGACCGAGAGCATAGCGCAATTAACCCGATATTCAAACACCGGCTGTAGTTTGGCCGACCGGAGCGGTGGGCGGGACACCACCGCGACGACTTGTTAGCCGGCTGTGGGCCGGCGCTGCGCCGGTCGCGCACACCTCCGGGGAACCGCAGTGGCACTCGATCCGACAATGCCCGTGCTGGTGGTCGATGACTACAGCACCATGGTGCGCATCATCCGCAATCTGCTGCGTCAGCTCGGTTTCACCGACATCGACGACGCCACCGACGGCGCCGCCGCCCTCGATAAGATGGGCAACAAGCGCTACGGCCTCGTCATCTCGGACTGGAACATGGAGCCGATGACCGGCTTCGATCTGCTGCAACGCGTGCGCGCCAATCCGGCGCTCGAGACCACGCCGTTCATCATGGTGACGGCGGAATCGAAGACCGAGAACGTCATCGCGGCGAAGAAGGCCGGCGTGAGCAATTACATCGTCAAGCCGTTCAACGCCCAGACGCTGAAAGCCAAGATCGAAGCGGTGTTCGCCGAGAAGACCGAATTCACCACCGCTTTCGAGCGATAGAGACGCCATCCGCTCATTCCCGCGAAAGCGGGAATCCAGCAGCTGTGTTCCCGCTTTCGCGGGAACGAGCGCATCGAAGTTCAACCGAGCAACGCAACCAGCTACCACGCCAGCGCCCGCATCATCGCCCGCGGCGCCACCGCGGCCGCGCCGAATATAGCGTCGAGCTTGACGAGATCCGGCGCTTCGCGCGAGCCGTATTGCTCGGCGTGGATGCCCGACGTGACGAACATGCAATCGAGGCCGAATGCCACCGCGCCTTTGAGATCGGTGCGCACCGAATCGCCGATGGCAAGCACGCGCCGGCGCTCCGGCACCCGGCCGCCGCGCCGCGCCGCCGCACTGGCGAGCGCCGCCTGGTAGATCGGCGCATGCGGCTTGCCGCAATAAAGCACCTCGCCGCCGAGTGCGGCATAGGCATCCGCCAGCGCGCCGGCGCAATACACCAGCGTATCGCCGCGTTCGACCACGATGTCGGGATTGGCGCAGACCATGAACAGCGACCGCTCCCGCATCGCCGCCAGCATGTCGCGATAGGAGTCCGGGGTCTCGACCGTGTCGTCGAACAGGCCGGAGCAAACGACATAATCGGCGCTCTCGAGCGGCGCGAAGCTCACATCGAGATCGTTGAAGATCGACAAGTCGCGCTCGGGACCGAGATGAAATACCGTCTGGCCGCGGCGCGCCTCGACGATGCCGCGGGTGACGTCGCCTGAACTGGTGATGGCGTCATAGGCGTCGCGCGGCACGCCGAAGCGGTCGAGAATGCGCGCCACCGCCTCGCCCGCGCGCGGCGCGTTGGTGACCAGGATCGCGGTGCCGCCCATGCGCGCGAAAGCGCAGTCAGCGCGTCGCAGGCCGCCGGGAAAAGCGGCGACGCCGTTATGAATGACGCCCCAGACGTCGCACAGCAGCACGTCGTAGTCGCGCGCCAGCGGCTCAAAATGTTCGCTGAAATCTGAGCAAGGGTACCTGCTCAGCTGCGCCGCATTCCGGCGCGCGCCAGCTGCGCAAGGCCGCTCCGGAAACCGGCGCGGGGTCGCCCGCCGGCGAAGCGGCGCAGCGGCCGTAATCGCGCGCCGGCGGTCTCGGCAGTGCCTTGCAGCGCTTCGGCACGCACCGGACGCGGCGGCGAGAACAAGAAAGCCCTGGCCGAAGCGGACATCGTAATCGAGCAGATCGACCACCGTCGACTTTCGCTCTCGATACGCTCGGCGATCAGATCGATGCCGAAGCGGCCGAGCAGATCGGAGAAGTCGGCCGGATGGATATCGGTCGAAGCGGCGCTGACCCGGTTGAACAGCAGCGTCGCCGGCGCCTTGACGAAACGGAAGCCGCGCTCGTTGAGTTCGCGGGCATCGACGCGCAGATCGGTGAGATTGTCGATGGAAAAGCGAAAGCCGCGCTCGGCGAGCGCGGCAAGGCTCTCGTTCTCGATCGGCCCCATGGCGCGCACCGCGCTCTGGCGTGAATTCGAACATCAGATGCGGCGCGATGGCGCGATTGGCATCCATGAATTCGAGAAATCTGCGAAAAGCCGGAATCGGTCAGGGTCGCCGCGGATAGATTGCAGAACAGCCCGATATCGCGGTTTTTCAGGAGCAAGCCGCCGCACCACCTGGACGCAGCGCAGCGCCGAAAGATTGTCGAGCTTCGGCATCAGCGCGCCGGCTTCGGCATAGGGAAGGAAATCGGCGGCGGCGACGAGTTCGCCGTTATCGGCGCTGCAGCCGCGACAACGCTTCGTAATAACGCACCTTGCGCTGCGGCAAGCGTCACGATCGGCTGCAAATAGAGATCGATCTTGCTGCGCCTCGATGGCCGACCGCGATCGTCGCCATGATGCCGTCGCGGTCGAGACCGGCAAAGGCCGCGACTTTGCGTTCGAGCCGGCGCGGGCGCGGCGACCGGTGTCGGCGCGGCGATTGGCGGTCGGCGACAAACGCCGGCCGTCGGTCCCATGGCGTCCGGCGCGCATCGGCTCGCATCGCCGCGGCGGACGGCCGCCGTTCGGCGGCACCGTCCCCGGCTAGCGCCAGATTGGCCAGCGCCGCGTCGTGCGCCGCCACCGAATTCGGCAAGCTGCTTGACCAGCGTCGACAGTTCCTCGATTTCGGCGGCGAGCGGCTGGGCCGTCGCCAGCGCCCGGTCGATCACGGTATCGACCTTGCCCTCGATCGCGCTCAGGCGGCGGCCGAATTCGGCCAGCTGGCGGGCGAGGTCGCCGGAGCCGCGGGCGAGATTGGCGAGCTGATTGCTTGCTTCCAGCCGGTCGCGCTTGCGCGCGGCAATGGCGTTATAGACCGCGAGCGCGGTGAGCGTGCCGAGCGCCGACCAGCGCCGACTCCGCCCCGGTAAAGCCGAAAGCGCAGATACACCACAAAGCCGAGCGAGCCGGCGATGAGCACCATGCAGGCCGCGATAAAGATGGCGCTGATGCGCACCATGCCGCGAGACCCCTAAAAACGGCCCAAAGAACTGCCGCCATAGAACCTGCCCCCCAAAGGCCGATTCGCACCTGGAAAGGAACAATGTCCACAAGCACCGCTAGCGCCGCAAGTATGCGCCGGCCATGGCCACGCCTAACCTGTGCTTTTATAACGGCAAATCCGCCGAGCCACGCGGCGATTCGAACTCTCCCGACCATGCAGCGCCATCGGTCTTCCGACCGCTCCGGGTTGATCGGTTTTATCGAACGCCGGCCGCAAGCGGCTTTCGGCGGCTTCCTGGCGCTGCATTTCGCGGTCTGGACCGCGCTGCCGGCGCTCCTTTACGCCAATCTGCCGCTCGATCTGATCGAGGCGCTGACCTACGGCCGCGAATGGCAGCTCGGCTACGACAAGCTGCCGCCGCTGCCGTGGTGGCTGGTCGAGATCGCGCACCGGCGATCGGGCGCCGACGCCGCCTATTACGCGCTGGCGCAGGCGGCCGTGGTCATCGCTTTTGCGTTGGTCTTCGCCACCGCGCGGCCGCTGGTCGGCACGCTGGGCGCGCTGGTCGCGGTGCTGATTATCGACGGCTTTCACTATTTCCAGTTCACAGCGGTGAAGTTCAATCACGACGTCATCCAATTGCCGTTCTGGGCGATGGCGGGCTACGCCTTCCACTTGGCGCTCAAGCGCGGCCGTGCCGGACACTGGCTTCTGCTCGGCGTGGCGCTCGGCGGCGCGCTCTGGGCGAAATATTTTGTCGTCGTGCTGGCGGCGCCGTATGGCGCTTTTCATGCTGGCCGATGCCCGCGCGCGGCGCGTCATTTGCTACGCCGGGGCCGTGGCTCGCGCTTGCCATGGCGCTGTTGGTCGCGGCGCCGCATGTCGTCTGGCTGTTCCAGACCGATTTCCTGCCGTTTGCTTATGCCAGTCATCGCGCCGAAGCGGTCCGCGGCTGGTTCGATCATATTCGCCATCCGGCGGCGTTTGCCGCCAGCCAGATTTTCTTTGCCCTGCCCGCTTTGTTCATCGCCGCCGCTCTCTTCTGGCCAAAGCCCAAAACACCCCTTCCCGTCACCCAGGATGCCTTTGCCGACAGCTTCGATCGCCGCATCGTGGCGCTCCTCGCCTTCGGCCCCGGACTGACCATGATCGCACTGACCGCCGTGACCGGGCGCGGCGCGGTGGCGATGTGGGGTTATCCGCTCTGGCTGTTTCTCGGGCTTTGGATCGTGATGTTCGCCGGCAACGTCATCAATGACCAACGCCTCGAACGGATTGTTATCGCCTGGGCCGCGGTGGCCGCGATCTTTGTTATCGTGTTCGTCGCCGATTACGCGGTGCTGCCGTTTTTCGATCACCGCTACCGCGCGGTGTTGTTTCCCGGCGACAAGCTCGGCGAGGCTTTGACACAGCGTTTCCATGCCGCGACCGGTGCGCCGCTACGCTACGTCGTCGGCACGATGTGGGACGGCGGCAATCTGGCGCATTATTCGACCGACCAGCCCCAAGTGCTGATCGACGGCGAGCCGCAGCGCGCGCCGTGGATCGACCTCGGCGATCTGCGCAAACAGGGCGCGGTCGTGGTCTGGACGCAAGGCGACACCGCGACGCTGCCGCCGCAATTCGCCGCTGTCGCGGCAGGTGCCGAAGTCGGCGCGCCGTTCGATCTGCCGATGCGCCGTGGACCCGGTACGGTCCATGTCGGCTGGGCGGTGCTGAAGCCGCGGTAATCGTCATTCCGGATTGCCGCGCCGGAATGACGCGGCTAGGCCGCCGCCCTGATCACATTTCCGACCTTGTCGAAAATCTCGCCGATCTGCGCCTCGCTTACGATCAGGGGCGGCGATAACGCGATGGTGTCGCCGGTGACGCGGATCAGCACGCCTTCATCGCGGAATGCGCGGTCCATCGCTTCGTAGGCGCGCAGTCCCGGCGCACCGGGGCGTGACGCGAGATCGATGCCGACCGTCAAGCCGACGGTGCGGATATCGAGCACGCCCGGCAGGCCTTTGAGCGACATCGCGGCGTCGGCAAACATCGGCTCCAGCCTCTTGGCGCGCTCGAACAGTTTTTCGTCGCGATAGAGATCGAGCGTCGCCAGTCCCGCCGCGCAGGCGAGCGGATGCGCCGAATAGGTGTAGCCGTGGAACAGTTCGATGACGTGTTCCGGGCCGCGCATGAAGGCCTCGTAGATGCCGTCGCGCGCGATCACGCCGCCCATCGGCACCGCGCCGGAGGTGATGCCTTTGGCGAAGGTGATCATGTCGGGCGTGACGCCGTAGCGTTCGGCGGCGAAGGCATAACCGAGCCGGCCGAAACCGGTGATGACTTCGTCGAAGATCAGCAAAATGCCGTGACGGTCGCAGATCGCGCGCAGCTTTTGCAGATAGCCTTTCGGCGGCGGCAGCACGCCGGTCGATCCCGCCATCGGCTCGACGATGACGGCGGCGATGGTCGAGGCGTCATGCAGCGCGACGATGCGTTCGAGTTCGTCGGCGAGGTGCGCGCCCCATTCCGGCTCGCCTTTGGTGAAGGCCTGATGCTCGCGGTTATAGGTCGCCGGCAGATGATCGACGCCGGCAAGCAGCGTGCCGAAGAATTTGCGGTTGTTGACGATGCCGCCGACCGAAATGCCGCCGAAGCCGACACCGTGATAGCCGCGCTCGCGGCCGATCAGCCGGGTGCGCGCGCCCTCGCCGCGAACGTTATGATAGGCGAGCGCGATCTTGAGCGCGGTATCGACCGCCTCCGAGCCCGAATTACAGAAGAACACCCGGTTGAGATCGCCCGGCGCCAGCGCCGCGATCCGGCTCGCCAGTTCGAAGGATTGCGGGGTGGCGAATTGGAAGGCCGGGGCGAAATCGAGTTCGGCGGCCTGACGCTGGATCGCCGCCACGATCGGGTCGCGGCAGTGGCCGGCATTGCTGCACCACAGGCCGGCGGTGCCGTCGAGCACGGCGCGGCCTTCGGGGGTGAAATAATGCATGTCCTTGGCGCGGGCGAACAGCCGCGGCGCGCGCTTGAACGCGCGGTTCGGCGTGAACGGCAGCCAGAAGGCTTCGAGGTCGTTGGGAAGTTGAGCCGGTGCAGACACGTCGCTCTCCGCCGTCATGCGCGGGCTTGTCCCGCGCATCCCGATAACGCTTGCGCGGCCTCACTCTAGGTATCGAGATGGCCGGGACAAGCCCGGCCATGACGAGGCGCTTGCCGCTCAAACACCCGACTGCTACCACCCGGCCATGAACGACAAATCCGAAAAATCCAACAAGCTCAAGGCGCGGCTGCCGCGCGGGCTCGGCGACCGCGGGCCGGCCGAGATCGCGGCGACGCGCGCCATGATCGAGAAAATCCGCGCCGTCTATGAGCTTTACGGCTTCGAGCCGGTGGAGACGCCGGCCATCGAATATACCGACGCGCTCGGCAAATTCCTGCCCGACCAGGACCGCCCCAACGAAGGCGTGTTCTCGTTCCAGGACGACGACGAGCAATGGCTGTCGCTGCGCTACGACCTGACCGCGCCGCTCGCCCGCTATGTCGCCGAGAATTTCGACACGCTGCCGAAGCCTTATCGCAGCTATCGCGTCGGCCATGTGTTTCGCAACGAGAAGCCCGGGCCGGGACGCTTTCGGCAGTTCATGCAATTCGATGCCGACACCGTGGGCTCGTCATCGCCCGCCGCCGATGCCGAGATGTGCATGATGATGGCGGATACGATGGAAGCGCTCGGCATTCCGCGCGGGTCCTATTTGGTGAAGGTGAATAACCGGAAAGTTCTCGACGGCGTCATGGAAGCGATCGGCATTGGCGGCGAGCAGCACGTCGGAACCCGGCTCACCGTCTTGCGCGCAATCGACAAGCTTGATCGGTTGACTGAGATGGATGTTCAGTCTGCTCCTGACGAGAGGTCGAAAAGATCAGTCTGGTGATTTTACCAAGGGCGCCGGACTTACAGATGAAAACGCGAGCACGAATTCTCAGCCGGCTAAGGCGCAATGGATCAACGAATGAACACGCGCTCGACGGCATAAGAGGACCTGCGCACGAAAATGATACTCATAAAGCGGGAGTTGAGGAATTACAGGAAATTGCCAAGCTCGTCTCGGCTGCGGGTTACGATGAAACGCGTATCCGTATCGACCCCTCCGTCGTCCGCGGCCTCGAATATTACACCGGCCCGGTGTTCGAAGTTGAACTGACCTTCTCCACCGACGGCAATGACGGCTCGCCGCGCTTCGGCTCGGTCGGCGGCGGCGGCCGTTATGACGGCCTGGTGTCGCGTTTCCGCGGCGAGCCGGTGCCGGCGACGGGATTTTCCATCGGCGTGTCGCGGCTCCTCGCCGCGCTGGAATATCTGGGCAAGGTCGAGACCAAGGCCGAGACCGGCCCGGTGGTGGTCACGGTGTTCGACAAGGATCGTCTCGCCGATTACCAGGCCATGGTGTCGTCGCTGCGCCAGGCCGGCATCCGCGCCGAGCTTTATCTCGGCTCCGGCAAATTCGGCCCGCAGATGAAATATGCCGACAAGCGCAATGCGCCCTGCGTGGTCATCCAGGGTTCGGACGAAAAGGCCAAAGGCGAAGTCACGATCAAGGATCTGATTATCGGCGCCGAGCTCGCCAAGCTGGAAAAAGGCCGCGACGAATATCTACAGAAGCAGGCCGAAGCGCAGCGTGCTGTACCGGAACAAGATCTCGTCGCCGCCGTGCACGAGGTGCTGGCCCGCCACGGTCTCGCGGCGCGCTGACGATCAAATCTTTTCCGAGCCTTCCGCTTTCATCGCCCACAATACCGCCGCCATCACGCCCTTGCAGCGCGGCAACAGAAACAATGTGAGCCCGACGATGAGCGGCAGGTAGATGGCGAACGCAATCCACAGCGGCAGCGAGAAATTCATCTCGCAGACCAGGATGATCGGGATCGTGATGTGCCCGACGAGCAGGATCGTCAGCCACGGCGCGGCGTCGTCGGTGCGATAATGGCCGTAAGGCTCGCCGCAGACCGAGCAGTGATCGACCATCTTGAGATAATGGTGCAGCAGCCGGCCGTGGCCGCAGCGCGGGCAGCGCTCCAGCGCGCCGCGAAGAATCGCCGTCAGCATCGATGGGCGTTGGACTTCTGCATTAGCCTCGGCCATAGCTCATGTTCTCCGCATACGAGCGCCGCGATAGCACTTTCCCTCTGGTTAGGGAATTTAATTGCGGTTAAAGTGTTTCCTATCCCGGCGTCTGCCGGGATGAGGATCGGGCCGTGCTCAAACTATTCTCCAAGCGGACATTGCAGCGGCGCGTCATTGCGCTAGCAGCCGCTTACGCGATCGCACTGGCGAGCCTGATCGTAAACTTCGGCGCGGCCAGCGCCGCGGGTGCTGACGTCGGCGGCTTCTCCGGCATTATTTGCCACAGCGCGAGCAGCGGAACGTCCGCGCCTTCGGGCGACCAATCGAACAAGCTCTGCGTCGAATGTTGCAGTACCGGCTGCCTGATGCTGATGGCGGCATTGCCGCCGCCGCCGGCAGACGCCGCGGTCCTGTTGCTTGCGGCGGACGAGATCGTTCATTCGCCGGCGATCGATATTTCGCCTTTCGTTCATCAAGCCAAATCCCATCGCTCGCGAGCCCCTCCCCGGACAGCGTGACTTGAGCGCGGCACCGCCGCGCGCCGTCATTGCCTTAATCCGTTGTGGAGTCTCGTACCATGCTGCCCCGTAGGTCTCTCGGCGTCGCCGCGCTCGCGGCGAGCGTCGGGCTATGCGCCACGCTGCACGCACAACCCGCCGACGCGCCGAAAACGCTGCCGCAGATTAGCGTCACCGGTAAACGCACTGCTGCGAAAAAGCCGGCGCGGCGTGCGCCGGCGCCCCATCCCGCTGTTGCCGCCGCGCCGGCACCGCCGCCCGCCGCGCTTCCGGCTGTATCGAACCCTTACGCCACGCCGCCCGTCGTGCAGCGCTATCAATTGCCGACGGAATCCTTCTCGACGACGGCGAAGCGGATCGAGGAAACCGTCAATCTCAAGGACCCCGAAGACGCCATCAAATATTTCCCCAGCCTGTTCGTGCGCAAACGCAACGACGGCGACAACCAGGCGGTGCTGGCGACGCGAAGCTGGGGGCTCAATTCCAGCGCCCGCACCCTGATCTATGACGACGATCTTCTGATCTCCGCGCTGATCGGCAACAACAATTCCGGCGCCTCGCCGCATTGGAACCTGGTGGCGCCGGAATTGATCGCTCGCATCGACTTCCTCAACGGGCCTTACGCCGCCGCCTATCCAGGCAATTCCATCGGCGGCGTGCTGCTGATCACCACCAAGATGCCGGATAAGTTCGAGGCGAGCGTCAAGGAGACGGTGTCGGTCCAGCCCTGGAACCAGTACAAGACCAAGAATACCTATGCGACCAGTGCGACTGCGATGTCGGTCGGCAACCGGGACGGCAAGCTGTCGTGGCTGTTTTCCGCCAATTATCTCGATGCCTTCGAACAGCCTTTGACCTATACGACCAATGCGACACCGCCGGCCGGAACCACCGGCACCATCGCTGCGCTGAATAAACAGGGTCTCCCCGCGGACGTTGTCGGCACCGGTGCGCTTATTCACACCCGGCAGACCACGGCGAATCTCAAAGTCGCTTATGACTTCCTGCCCTGGCTGCAAGGAACCTACAGCGCGGGCATTTGGAACAACGTTCAAGATTCAAGTCCGCAGACCTATTTGAAATCAGCGACCACAGGAGCCCCGACGTTCGGCGGCGTGTCTGGCTTTGCCAGCAACGAATATACCTGGAACCAAACGCATATGAGCAATGCGGTCTCGCTCAAAAGCGACACCAAAGGCGTATATGATTTCGACTTATCGGCATCGAGCTATAATTATCTGCAAGATATCTTGGTGAATCCGTACACAGTGGCGGCGGGCGCAAGCCCCGCCGCTTACTCGCAAAACGGCAAGATCACGCGCAACGATGGAACCAATTGGCAGAACGTCGACGCCAAGGAAATTTGGCGTCCTTACGGTTTCGACGGCCCTCAGGAAATCAGCTTCGGCGCGCATGGCGACCGCTATTATTTCAATAATCCGGTCTATGGCTCCTCGGTGTGGAACGAAGCCTCCACCGGCAACGGCCGGGTCTATTCGGATGGCGCGGGCGAGACACGCACCGGCGCGTTATGGCTGCAAGACGCCTGGAAAATTACTTCCCAGGTGAAGCTTACGCTTGGCGGCCGCCTCGAAACCTGGCGGGCATTCGACGGCTTCAACTTTAATACCACCGCGAACGGCGCCGGCACCGTCATCACGTCGAGTACGGTAATCAACCAGCCCGAGCTCAGTTCAAGCAACTTCTCGCCGAAGGCGTCGCTGTCCTACGATCTCAACAAGGACTGGAACATCACCGCGAATTTCGGCGAGGCCTACCGCTATCCGACCGTGACCGAGCTTTACCAGAATATCTCGGTCAGCGGCGTCGCCACCGTCGCCAACCCGAACTTGACACCGGAACAGGATCTCAACGGCGAACTCAATATCGAGCGTCATTGGGACGACGGCCGCGTCCGCCTAACGGGATTCTACGAAAGAACCAACAACGCCATTATCTCGCAGACCAATCTCGCGACCAATCCGGCAACCGGCGCTCAGGTGCCGACCACGACGATCGGCAACGTGCAAGCCATCAGAATGCAAGGCATCGAGGCATCCGCCGACAAGGACAATGTTTGGCTCAAGGGCCTGCGCCTGTTCGGTAGCGTGACCTATGTCGATTCGCGCATCCTGTACGATCCGACCTGGGCCGGCACCAATCCGCTGACCGGGGTGCCTGATACGGCCGACGGCAAGCGCGTGCCCTATGTCCCCGATTGGCGGGCGACGGCCGGCTTCACCTACAAGCCCGGCGACAATTGGGCGTGGACGGTCGCCGCCCGCTACAGCGGCAAGCAATATTCGACGCTCGACAACACCGATGTCGTCTCTCACGTCTACGGCGCATTCGACAATTACTTCGTCGTCGACACCAAGATCCACTACGAGGCGGGCAAGAACGTCTCGTTCGATTTCGGCATCGATAATCTCTTCAACGAGCAATATTTCCTGTTTCATCCGTTCCCCGGACGAACCTACGTGATGGCGGGGCGATACTCGTTCTGAGGTGCTTCAGCAAGCAGCGGTACATCACCGGATCAACGGCAACAAAGAAGGAGACAAAGTCATGGCGTTCCGAGCAGGTATCGGGTCTTTTGCATTCGCAATTTGCGTGCTCGCGGCCTTGTCCGCCACGCCGTCGCTGGCCCAACAGGTCAAGGCCGGCGATCTCGTGATCGATCATGCATGGACCCGCGCCACGCCGGGTGGAGCCGACGTCGGCATCGGCTACCTGACGATCGAGAACAAAGGGACGGCTCCGGACAAACTTACCGGCGCGTCGACGCCGGCGGCCGCGAAGGCCGAACTGCACGAGATGAGTATGGATAACGGCGTGATGAAAATGCGCCCGGTGAAAGACGGTCTGCCGATACCGCCCGGCCAATCGGTCACGCTCGCGCCGGGCGGCCTTCATCTCATGCTGATGGGATTGAAGAACCCGTTGAAGGAGGGCGGCAAGGTGCCGCTGACGCTGCAATTCGAGAAGGCCGGCAAGGTCGACGTCACGCTCGACGTTCAATCGGTCGGAGCGCAGCAGCCCGGCGGCATGTCGATGCCGTCAAATGGCGGCCATATGGATAAGATGTGATTGGAATTTAGATACGCGAACCGCTTACGCGCTATTGATCATGCAAAGGTCGAGGCAAAGGCCATGAACATCAAACGCTGGAATTCGACGGCCGTGCTCGACGGGGCCGGTGGCCGTTATTCCATAATTTTGATCCTCGTTTTGATCATGTCGATCTGCGGCTTCGTGTCTCGCGTATTCGCGCATGTGACATTGGAGCAAAGCCAAGCGACGGTCGGTGCGTCCTACAAGGCCGTGCTGAGAGTCCCTCACGGCTGCGACGGCTCGGCCACGACCGCAATCCGCGTTCGGATTCCGGAGGGAGTGCTCGACGTCAAGCCGATGCCGAAGCCGGGCTGGACGATCAACATCGTCAAAGGCAAGTACGCCGGTCCTCACAGCCTGCATCACGCGCAAGCCAGCGAAGGCGTGACCGAGGTCGATTGGTCGGGCGGCAGGCTGGCGGACGAATATTATGACGAGTTTGTTTTCCAATCCTATCTTGCCAACGATCTCCAAGCCGGCCAGACGCTCTATTTTCCGGTGGTGCAGGAATGCGAAAAAGGCGTTCACCGCTGGATCGAAATCCCCGCTCCTGGTTCCGAGTATCCTGAGCCCGCTCCGGCACTGAAGCTCGAGACGAAACCGTGACCGTTCGCTTCACCTGGTGCTCGCTTTGCGCCGGTGCATTTTTGGTGGGGTTACTGGCGATTATCGTCCCGACACGATCGGCTTTCGCACACGCCTCATTGCTTGCCGTTGTACCTGCGGACGGCGTGACGATCCTCGATCCGCCGAAAACCATTCGGCTCGAATTCAACGAGCCGGTATCGCCACTGGCAATGCGTCTGGTGAACCCTGACGGCCAGATCACCCTGCTGGCGGACGTTCACGCCGAGAATGGCGTTGTCACGATCGCGGCGCCGGCGATGCCGAAGCTGGGCAGCTACGCGCTGAGCTGGCGGGTCATTTCGGCGGACGGCCACCCGGTCGGCGGCGTCGTGAGTTTTGCCATCGGACATCCGAGCGCCGGCGTCAGTGCGCCGGCCGTCGCGGGCGCGGCCGCCGTGCACGCCGCGCTTTGGCTGTCGCAGTTCTCATATCGCTGGGGCTCGTCATCGGTATTGGCGGCGCAGCTATTTAGCGCGTGGCTTGCTAGCAAACGCCCTGCTCCCGCCGACCGGATTCTCGCCACCGCCATGATCGGCAGCATGGCCGCCGCGGTGCTTTCGTTATCGTTTCAAGGGCTCGATGTCTTGGCCGCGCCGTTGTCGCAGGCGTGGCGGCCGGCCGTTTGGGTTGCGGGTTTTGCCACGGCGTGGGGTTCGACCGTGCTGTTCGCGCTGGCCGCGCTCATCGCCGGCCTGCTTGCGTTGTGGAGCGCGAACGGAACAATGGCGAAGTTGCTGAGTGTTGTTGCGGTTATCGGCGTCGGACTCGCTTATGCCGCCAGCGGCCACGCCGGCACGAGCGACTCGCGCTTGACGCTTCCTGCAACCTTCTTGCACGCCGTCTGCGTCACGCTGTGGGCCGGTTCGCTGTTGCCGCTGGCACTTGTGGTGCGCGCCGGCGATCACGTCGCCCTCCAGCGGTTTTCGGCCATGATCCCGGTACCGCTTCTGGTGCTGATAGCGACCGGGATTGTTCTCACGACAGTTAATTTTGATCGCCCCGATGCGTTGTGGACGACCGATTACGGCCTGGTGCTGGCGGCCAAACTCAGCCTCGTGCTGGCCATGCTGCTGCTCGCTGCAGTTAATCGATACGTGCTGGTGCCGCGGCTCGCCGCAACCGGCGCGCGGCGCTTGGCAATGCTCACCGCCGTCGAATTTACGCTTGCCGTCGTCATCCTCGGCCTGGTGGGCCTATGGCGCTTCACGCCGCCGCCGCGATCGCTCGCAGCCACCGAGATGACCTATATCCATTTCCACGGCCTGCGCGCCATGGCCACGATCGAGCTTACGCCCATACGAGACCGCGGCGCGTCGGCCACGATCGACGTTACCGACGATGATTCTATGCCGATTGCAGTAAAAGAAGTCGATCTCGTTATCTGGAACACGGGCGCCGGCATCCAGCCGCTCCGAACGAGCGCGCGTTTTGAGAATGGATCGCGATGGCGCGTCAGCGGCCTACATATTCCGGTCTCGGGCGTCTGGCGCATGCGCGTCGAAGTATTGGTCAGCGATTTCGACAAGATCATGCTCGAAGATAACGTCGAACTGCCACGCGCGCCTTAAGCGGCCTGAAGCCGGAGGCTATTTCAGAAATCCGATTCCAGCCGCGCGCCGATCACCGAAACCGGCCCGCGATCGCGGTTATAGGCCGGATTGACGATGAACTGATAATCGAGCGTCGCATTCCATTTATACACGGGGAACAGATAATAGGCCTCGATGATCTGCTCGAGGCCGGGATGCGGCAGCTGGCCGTCGCCGACCAGAATGCCGAGCCCGCCATCATTGAGAAATTGCTGGTGCGATTTTGGTGATGCCGTTGACGATGCCGGCAAGCGCGAAAGTGTCGTCGGGCCGGCCCCATTGCGTTCCCTTGAGCGACAGACCGGCGGCCACCGTGCGATCGATGTCGGTGTAGGAATCCGGCTCGATATCGCCGCTGGCAAAACCGGCACGGGCAAAGACGCCGAGATCGGACGTGATCTCCTGCTCCAGATTGCCGCTCAAGCCGGTGCGGCTGCGATATTGCCGCACCGCCGTGATATCGGCTGGGGTGCCGGTCGCCTGCGCCAGCGCGACGGCGTCCTGATAAGTGCCGAGCCGCGCCGCGGGTGAGAAAGCCGGTGATCGCGATCTTGCCGGGATGGCTCCACAGCTCGTAACGGCGCTCGATCTCGCCGAGCCATTGGAATTGGCCGAAATGCGGATCGAGATCTTCGCCGTTCGGAACGGTGCTCAGATCGAACACGCCGCCGCGCACCGTCCAGTCGCCATGATACCACTCGCCGCTGGCGCCATAGCTGTAGCCCCAGGCGTCGGCTGCGTAGTCGAACGAGCCTGAATCGACCAGCGCCCAATTCATGAAATCCTTGCGTGGATTTTGCGCATATTTGTTCTGGTCGAAAACGTCGGAGACGGAATATTTGCCGACGGTGATCACTAGCCGGTCGGTGGTGTTCGAGCCTTCGAATTGGTTTTGATCGGCCGGCACTTTTTGCTTGTCGCCGCCGAGATCGATGGTCTGGCGGATGAAGGCGCGCTCGATCCGAGCATAGGGCACCGCGGCGCCGACCTTGAATGAAGCCCCGCTCGGAAATCCGGCGATGCCTGCGGTGTTGCTCAAGCCAAAGCCCTGGTCGATTTCCGGATCGACCCACAACTCGGCGCCCTGCCACAGCTTGGCGCCGACGAAATACATGATGTCCCAGCTTTCCCTGCCCTGATTTGGATCGAGACTATGCGGACCGAGATAGGGCGAGTGAAACGGCGGCGCGTATTGCTCGATCAAGGTGGTCTGGCCGTGCAAGGCGAAGCGGTCGAGCTCGAGCGCGGAAAATCCCTTGGTGAAAAGGTCCGGATCGACGCCGGTGGTGCCGAGCTTGTAGTCGAGGCCGAGCCGCAAGGTCTGCAACGTCAGCCCGGAATCGAAACGCTGCGCGCCAGCCGGGAAGGTGACGCCGCGGTTCGCGTAATCGGTGTAGAGATATTCGAAACGCGCCGCCCAGTGTGCGTCGAGCGCGACTTCGGCGCCGGCACCGACGACACCGCCGATACGCGGCACCATGAACCGGTTTTCGACGGTGCCCGGCGTCGCGGTGCCGCCGGCAGGTATCCCCGCGACCTGCGTGCGGGTGAATTGATCGTAGCCATAGGCGAAGCCGCCGGTGGCGTAGAACAGCCAATGGCTGTTCGCGAAAGCGAGATCCGGCGCGTAGCCGATGCGGCCGCGCAGCGTGCCGGACAACTCGACCCGTTCCTGATAATTGGCCGTCCCCGTGGCCGCCGTCGTGAAGGTGCGGTCGCCGCCAACAAAATCCGGAAACGAAATGTCGGCTTCCGCACCAAGCAGCAGCCGCGAGGCGGATACGTGGTTGTATCCTACCTGTAGCCCGAGCCCGTAACTGCCGGTGCCGCTGAAAGCGTTAAACGCGCTCGGGAAATCGAGCGACCCGGAAAGGCTCGGCGCCGCGGCGCCCGTCGGCATGGCCGACCAGCGTGACGACCCGAACATGTCGCTGAAATGGCCGCCGAGGTAATAGCCGGTCCAGTCGTAGGCGGCGCGGAGGCGGCGGCGCCCTGGTCGGTAGTGCCAGCGGGCCGGCAGCCAAGGGGCCGTGCGAAAGCACGGCCAGCGCCACACCCGTTATGATGAGCCTTCGCATCACGACCCCGCCCCAGCGAGGCCCTAACCTGCATGGGCCGAGCCGCCCTGTCGATCAATCAATGACGTAGCGACGCGACAGGGGGATAACAATTTCGGCGGCAGCTACATCTGCCAATGGAACCGCCCGGAAATCACGCTGGCCGGCCCGCGGTCGGTGTTGTAGCCGGGGTTGGCGATGAACTGATAACCCAGCGTCAGACGGATCGATGCCGACAGGGCGTAATTGTAATAGCTCTCGATGATCTGTTCGGGCCCGGGATGCGGCAGCATGCCGTCGCCGATCAGGATGCCGAGGCCGCCGGCGTTGAGAAACTCCTGGTGCACCTTGGTGATGCCGTTGACGACGCCGGCGACGCTCGAGCGTATCGTCGGGGCGGCCCCATTGCTTGCCGTTGAGCGCGAGGCCCGCGACGCCGGTGCGGTCGATATCGGTAAAGTCATAAGGCTCGATATCGCCATCGGCGAAGCCGGCGCGCGCGAAGAAGCCGAGTTCCTCGGTAATCTGCTGCTCCAGATTCATGCTGACGCCGCCGCGGCTGCTGTAACGGCGCACCGCGGCGAGATTGGGCGTGCCGCCGGTCGCCTGCGCCAAGGCGATAGCGTCGTCGAAGCTGCCCATGCGGGCGCGGGTGAGAAATCCGGTGACGGCGATCTTGCCCGGCTGCCCCCATAACGTGTATCGCCGCTCGATTTCGCCGACCGACTGGAACTGCTGGAACGTCGTATCGAGATCGGTGCTGTTCGGAACGATCGAGCGATCGAACAGGCCGGCGCGAACCGTCCAGTCGCCCTGGTACCATTCGGCGGCAGTGCCATAGGTGTAGCCCCAGGCGTCGGCGGCATAGTCGAACGTTCCGGTATCGACGATCGCCCAGTTCATGAAATCGCCGCGCGGATCGTGGGCGTATTTGTTGGTGTCGAAAATATCGGTGATGGAGAATTTGCCGATCGTAAGAACCAGCCGGTTGGCGGTCTGCGAGCCGCCGAATTGGTTGGCGGCGTCGTCCACTTTCGCACTGTCGCCGCCGAGATCGATGGTCTGGCGAACAAAGGCGCGCTGGATGCGGGCATAGGGCACCGGCTCGCCGACTTTGTAAGCCTCGCCGCTTGGAAAACCGGCAACGCCGAGCGTTCCGCTCAAGCCGAAACCCTGGTCGATTTCCGGATCGACCCACAGTTCGGCGCCGCTCCACAGCCGCATGCCGAGATAGGCCGTGGCGTCCCAAGTCTCGCGGCCCAGGTTAGGGATCAGGCTGTTCGGCCCGGTATAGGGCGAATGGAACGGCGGATCGTATTGCTCGAGAACTGTCGTTTGTGCATGGAACGCAAAATTATCGGTGACCAGCGCCGGCGCCATCGGATCCTGAGCGGACTTCGCGGTCGCGGCGTTGAAGCGATAATTCAGGCCGAAGCGCAATTCGTTGAGCGTGGCGTCGGAATTGAATGTTTGTGCGCCGGCGGGAAAGGTCACCGAGCGATGCGCGTAGTCGGTGAACAAATATTCGAGTTGTGCCGTCCAATGCGACGCCAGCCTCACCTCGACGCCGGCGCCGACCACGCCGCCGGCGCGCGGCCTGTCATAGAGATTCTCGACCGTTCCGGGCGGCAAAGCGCCGCCGGCGAGTTGCGTGCGGCTGAACTGTTCGTAGCTATAAGCGAATCCGCCGGTGGCATAGAACAGCCAGCTTCCGGGTGCATAGCCGATGCGGCCGCGCACAGTACCGGCGAACTCGACGGCATCGAGATAGCTCGCCGCGCCGTTCGCGGGCGAGGAAACCGTCCGGGTGCCGCCGACGAAACTCGGAAACGAGATGTCCGCGCTGACACCGACCAGCCAGCGTGCCGTCGACAGATAGTCGTAGCCGGCCTGCATCCCGAGCAAATAGCTGCCGGTGCCACCGGATAAATTGTAGCCATTGGTGAAATCGACGGTGCCGTTGAGGCCAGGCGTCGCCGACCAATTCGAGTCGCCGGCGGCGTAGCCGATATGGCCGCCCCAATAGAACCCGTTCCAATCGTATGCGGCCTGCACCGCGGGCGGCGGCGCCTTGGTCGGTATCGCGCCCGACAGGTCAGCAGCCTGAGCGTTGCTCAAAACCGCGGGCGTGATCGCGGTGATGATCGCGATCAATCCGGCTGGAGCTACACCGCCCTTGCTCATAACTCACCCCAGGCACCCTAGCCCCAAGACCCGGCGTCATTGGGACGGCCTTGCTGCCATCGCCTCGGTGACAGCAGCGTGACAATAGCCATTCTTGCAGCAACGCCGGCGCGACAGCCAAACGTTCCGCGAACGTCATACCTAGTGCGGAGGCCGCCTGTTATACTAGAGGCTACACTATTGCAGACGAACACCGGGATTCGGGGCCATCGAGCAAGATTATTCGATTGCTGACGTCGCACATCCAGCGCAAGTGAGATTCCAGCGGCCGTCCTTGCCGCTCAAGCGTGTCACCGACAGCGGCGCAATATCGATCCGCCAGAACGATTCCGGGTCGGCTTTGATGGCGTGAACGATCGCGGCGCGGATAATCGTGGCATGAGTCACCACGATCGAGAGCCCGGCGCGGCCATTCTCACCGTCGAGCCAGCCTGCCGCGCGCTGCATCAGGCTCAGCATCAATTCTCCGCCTGGCGGCGTTGCCGCCGGATCGCGCAGCCAATTCGAAACGGCGGCAGCTTCCCGCGCCAGGACATCATCGAAACTATGTCCGCTCCACGATCCATAATCGCAATCGCGCAACACCGGTAAAGACACGGCGCTGAGCCCGAGCGCTTCCGCGGTCTGCCGGGTCCGCAGTTCCGGACTGGTCCAGTATTGCGCGGCGCGCGGCAGTTCGGCGGCGAGCGCGGTAGCCCGCTTGCGGCCGCGTTCGTCGATCGGTTCGTCGGCCGGAAAGGAAAACCCGCGCACCGCGTCGGTCGACGCATGACAGATCAGGATCAGGCGCGCAGTCATTTTGCGGTACCGGTAAATGCTGGAACGAATGCAGCGGAACGGCGGCGGAGGGTAAGCCGTTACGCTGCAATTACGTCCGCAGCCGGGCGGCGGTCAAAGCGCGCTCGGTCAGGCTGCCGAACAGCAGGCCGAGCGTCGCCCACATGATCAACTGAGCGCCGATCGAGGCCACCCGGAATTTCCAAAGCACCACCGCCGGGAACTCCTGCGGTACCTCGTTGACGGCCGGCAGCACGTATCCGGCGACCGCGACCAGGACAAGATAGATCGCCGCCACGATCAAGGTTGCATTCCAATCGCCGAAACGCGGCGCAAGAACCCGCTTCAACGATCCGGCCCCGATCATCGCGCCGAGCGAGATCGCGATCATGACGAAATAAAGCGCGGTGCGTATGCCGATCGTGTCCGGTTCGCCGACCGATGGCGGATTGGCAGGATATTTGAGATTCGGAACCAGATAGATTGCGATGAAGCCCGTTGCCGCGAGCAGTATCGACACGCCCTGCGGCGTCAAGGCACCGTCGACGCGGCCATAGGCGAAGGCAAACGCCAAACCGAACAGGCCGCCGAAAGCGGTCGCATACACCATCACCGCGGTGAACAGGCCCAGACCGGCCTGCACCGGGCGGCTGACCAGTTCAGGCTCGTCGTCCACCTGCCCGCCTTTGGCTTTTTCGGTCGCGGCTTTGGCTTCGTCACGCTGGGTCTCGAACGCGATGGCGCGATCGACCTGGGGCTCGCCATAGACCTTCAAAAAACCAAAGGTCAGCAGTCCCGCGAGAATGCCGACCAGCATCCCGCGGACGAGAAACGCCCTCGTCATAACGGAAAAGTCCTCAGTGGCAGGGGAAGCCGAGCAGATGACGCCCGTCATGCACGAATTCGTGCACATACATGCCGCTGATGAGAGACGTAGCACCCTGCTCGGCGCCGACGAAATAGATCGCCAGCATGAGGAGAAGCCCGGCGAAGACCGCCCAAGGGAGCAATTCGCGGACCGGGATCGCGGCGGGTACCGGAAACGCAGGTATCGAGCCTGCCGGAGTGAAAGTGGTACTCGTCATCTGATCCTCCTGGGATTACGCGTCCCGTTGAAGTGGCGCGGTTACAAAAAGGTCGCACGAGGAGGGTCTGGCTCTCGATCTTTAGCGGGCAGATAGCCCACTTGCGGACCGAATACAGCGGCGCGACCGCGCCGGAATCGCACCGGCTTCCGCCTTCGTGACGACCATCAAGGATAAGGAGTTAAGTCCCGCTTTGTCAACGGATTCGCCGACGAGAGGCGCCCGCTTCTGCGGGTTCCCGCACAGAATTCAAACGCCGCGCTAAGCGTCGCAACGCGAAGCAAGCGCTCACCTCGTCTCTTGCGGCCGCATCGTTCGCAGAAGCGAGACTGCCGCGCCGTCTTTAGAGCGCATCTAAATTAAACAATTTGCGCGTCCACAGCGCTTGGATTACTGACGGACGAATTCAGATTCATCGTCGCAATGCATCTGAGAAAGTTGGGCGGCACTCACGACGGTCGGCGAGTAAATGCAGCATGCTGTGTTCACTCGCCGGCACAATGTCCGGAGATATTCATGAACGTCCGCAGCTTTGCCGCCGCGCTCGGTTTCGCAGCCGCTTTTATCGCGTTGCCTACGCTTGGCCATGCCCAGGAATTCTATATCGGCGAACCCCTGGTGCAGAACGATCTGCAGATCGTGCCAAATTATCTGACCGGCATCGAGATGGATCACATGCCGCCGGGAATGGAAATGGGCGCCGATACCGTCCATCTCGAAGCCGACGTGCATGCCACCAAGAGCGAGAAGCACGGCTTCGCCGAAGATGCCTGGATCCCCTACCTCACCATCCGCTACACGCTGACCAAGGACGGCGGCAAATTCAAAAAAACCGGCAAGCTCGCGCCGATGACGGCCGGCGACGGACCGCATTATGCCAATAACGTGAAAATGGCGGGCCCCGGCACCTACCAGCTCACTTACGAGATTTCGCCGCCGTCATCGAACGGCTTCATCCGCCATGTCGACAAGGCGACCGGCGTCCCGGACTGGTGGAAGCCGATGACGCTGCACTGGACTTTCACCTATCCGAGCAAGCAGAAAGGCTGATGCCGATCATGCGCAATCCATTCGTGAAAGTGGCGGCGCTCGCGCTGCCGGTAGCTGCGCTGGCGCTGTTGCGCATGGCCTCTTTCGCGTCGGCCCAGACGGCGATCGACGTCACCATCAAGGATCATAAGTTCTCGCCGGCCGAGATTCACGTGCCGGCGCGGCAGCCCGCCACGCTGAACATCAAAAACGAAGATTCCCTCGCCGAGGAATTCGATTCGACCGCGCTCAAGGTCGAAAAGGTGATCGGCGGCGGCCAGCAGGGCAGCGTGCATTTGCGGCCGCTCGATCCGGGGCGCTATCCGTTCATGGGCGAGTACCACTCCGACACCGCCCAAGGGGTAGTGATTGCCGAATAACGCGGCCTCCGGCTCGGCATCAGATTTTCTTTGAGATGCCGATGAAGTAGCCGCGGCGCGGGCCGTATTGCGGCGCGAACACGCCGATGCCGGTGCCGCTTCTGATCTGATAAATCGTGTCGAAAATATTGACGACGTCGAACCGCACCGTCACCGGCTTGCCGTCCGGCATGTCGAATTGGTGCGACAGGCCGGTATTGAACTGCGCATAAGGCGATTGGCTGCCGATATTGGCATCGCCGGCGCGAAGCCCCGAGCCATAGATCATGTCGGTCGAAAACGTCGTGCCGTTCCATTTATAGGACAGACCCGCCGAGCCGGTCACGAACTGGTTATGGTCGGTGTAGATCCAATGCGTATTGATATATTGCAACTCGCTCAATCCGCCGAGGTCGGCGAGCCCGTCGCACCGTCGAACAAATATTGGTTCGACACCACCTGCGTCGCCTTCTCCTGGCCGATGGCAAGATTGCCGTAGGCCTGGAAATTGCCGGCTTTGTATTTGGCCGAAAATTCGATGCCTTCGTTGATGCCCTTGGCATAGTTGAAGGCATTGAGCACCAGAGCCTGGCCGAAGGTGCCGTTGTCGAGCAGGTCTTTGGCGATCTTGTAGTAAGCGTCGATCCCGAGATCGAGCGTGGCGCAATCGCGCGACAACGCCGAGAAGCAGCCAAGCGGGATGATCTGATCGGCGCCGGCATCGAAATAATGCGACCGCTCCGGCAATACCGGGCTGGTGCCGCCGGTCGCCGGAGCGCCCGAGGTGCCAGTAAACAGCGCGATATTGGCCGGCGCCGCTTCGACCAGAACCGGCGGCGTGAAGTAGCGCGCGTAGCCGGCATGGAAGGTGGTGTTCTCGAACGGCTTATAGGTGAAGCTGACGCGCGGGCTCAACTGATTGGCGTCGACATATTGCCACATCTGGTCGAAGCGCAGCCCGGCATTCATCGTCAACTGATTGGTGATCTTCCACTCGTCCTGCGCATAGACACCGGCGAGCCAGCCGAGTTTCGAGACATCGTCGTTGATCGACTCTGTCGCGCCTGTCGTCAGGTCCTGGACGAGCGATGTATTGTCGACGACGGTCTGTTCGCCGCTCACCGTGAAGCCCATGCGCAGCGTGTGCGCGGCATTGATCAGATAAGAAGCGTCGCCCTGTACGCCGTTGGTAAAAGACTGCCGGCTGATGTCGGAGGCGATGCCGTTGAGCAACAGGTCGCCGGTCGGGTCGGGCGTGAAGTGCAGATTGTTGTAGCGGGTGAAATAGGACAATTGCCCATCAAAGCCGTTCACCGATCGTTGCAGCGCCAGCACGCCGAACTGAGTGTCTTCGTATTGGTTCTCGTTAAGCTGCGCTGAATTGAATGTGCCCAATGACAGCGGCGGAACGAGCGCGGCCGAGATAGGCGCGCCGGGCACATTGGGAATCTGGAAATTGCTGGTCGCGGTTCCCGCCATCAAGGTCAGGCGCGTATAGGGGTCGACGAAGGTCGACATATAGGCGAAGCCCTTTTCCTGCTGCGAGAAATCGTGAATCGCGTTGAGCGTCGGCAGCGGATTTTCGATGCCTTCGGTGGTCTGCAGATAGCTGCCGGTGAAAAAATATTGCACGCCGGGAAAGCAATTCAGCGTCGAGCCGGACGGGGTTTGCGATCCCTTCGACGCCGTGGCCGCAGGACAATTATTGCCGAAGGTGCCGCCATATTCGAAGCTCGGCGTGATCGTGCCGCGGCTGCCGCCGTAGACACTGACGCTGCCGGAATTGTTGAAGATGTCGTTGCGCGTCGTGATGTCGACCAGGCCGGTGGTGCGCATGCCGTATTCGGCCGGCAGCGCGCCGGTGACCAGCGCGATCGTGCCGATCAATTCGGTGTCGATCACGCTGCCGAAGCCGGTGACGCCGTCGGGCAGCATCACGCCGTTGATGCGGAATTGCGCATTGGCGTGATCATTGCGGATATGGATCGAGCCGCTGGACGCCGAATCCTGCGATACGCCGGGCGCCTGCAGCAGCACCTTCTCGACCGGCGCATTGCTGCCTTGCGGCAGCGCCTCGATGGTGGCGTGGCTGATCGTGTCGGAGGTGGTGCCGATGGTAGTGAAGAGATTACTGCGCGCCTGATCGAAGTTGTCGTTCTTGACCGAGGCAGCGCTCACCGTTGTAGACGGTGTACCGGTGGGTGGCGCTGTGCGGCGCGTCACTACACGCAGCACAGGCTTCCGCGCCGCCTGCACCGTCATTTGCGGAAGCTGGACTCCCTGTGTCGGCGGCGAAGCCGCCGGTTCCGGCGTTGCGGCCGATGGTGACTGAGGCGGTGGCGATTGAGGCGGTGGCGATTGAGGCGGTGGCGATTGAGGCGGTGGCGATTGAGCCGGCTGCGGTGCCGGTGCCGGCTCTTGAGGCGCCGCCGGCGTGGCCTCACCTTGAGCCGGCTGGTTTTGCGCGCGCGCCGCCCCGCCGACAACAAGGAGCGCAACGAGAGCCGAACCGCCCAGGAGCCGCACCCGATAAGCATGCACTGACATGATACTCCGCCGAAACTGCTGCAGGGGATGTTCCGAAACCTGCTGGCGGTCGAGTGCTGTCGCGGCACATTGCGTAACGTCGAGAACTCAGCAATGGCGCTTAACGATCTTGCGGAATATGGCCGGCGCATCAAGACAATTCGCGCCAGGCATCGCCGCCGATCGGCATCGACCGCCGATCACGCGGCGGGCGGCGCGCGGGAGCGGAAGGCGACGCGATGCGGCGCAAACGAACCATGGGCGCTCGCATAAGAGTGCACGATGCGTTGAGAGCCGGGCGGCACCGGCAAGGACGGGGCGTGCGAGATAAATGTTGTCGCCGCCAGATAGATCGAGGCGCAGACCGCACAGTAATCGTCGTCATCGCCGGGATTTTGCGCCGGAGCCGGTCGCGGCGCCTGGGCCAACACGGCGTGATGCGGCGCGTTTAGGGTGATCCGGGTCCCGTGCGACCGCACGCCGTCCAGGTGAACATGCCCCAACGACACAACGATCTGCAGCGCCAATGCCGCGAATGCGAGCAAGGCGCCCCAGCGTTTATGGCCGTGAACCCATCCCATGGCTGCAAATGTAACGTTATAACGTTTCATAAAGCAAGTCTGTTAACGGATAGGAAGGCATATGGCGGCGCGCTTGGCTAGACGCCGGCATTAACGGCCCGCGCCGATCTTCATCGAATAGCGACGGCTGCCGTGCTAAAGGCCCGCCGGTCCTCGCCATTGCGAGGAACAGAGCGACGAAGTCATCCGGAAGGGCGCCCGGCTGGATTGCTTCGGGGCATTTCCTTTTCTGACGATGAACAGCATGTCGAGTATCACACCAAACGGACCGGACCCGCGGGCGCAAGCGCTCGTCGGCTCCTACGTGCGCGCCGGCTATGCGCAGATCGCGCCGCCGGTGCTGCAGCCGGCCGAGCCGTTCCTCGATCTGTCGGGCGAGGATATTCGCCGGCGGATGTTTCTCACCACCGATCCGGACGGCCGCGAATTGTGCTTGCGGCCCGATCTCACCATTCCAGTGTCGCGCGCCTATCTCGCCTCGCCGGACGCCGGCAAGGCGTCGGGCTTCTGCTATCTGGGCGAGGTGTTCCGCCACCGCGAGGGTGCCGCGGCCGAATTCCTGCAAGCCGGCATCGAAAGCTTCGGCCGGACCGACAAGGCGGCCGCCGACGCCGAAATGCTGGCGCTCGGGCTCGAGGCGACAACGCAATTCGGCATCGATGCACCGGAAATTCGCATCGGCGATGTCGGCTTGTTTTCAGCCTTTATTGCGGCGCTCGATCTCGCGCCCGTGTGGAAGCGGCGCCTGGTCAAGGATTTCAATCGCAAATCCTCGCTGAAGCACGATCTGGATCAGCTGACTTTGTCCGCCGCCAATGGCTCCAAGGAATATCAAGGCGTTCTGGCCGCGCTCAACGGCTCCGATCCCAAAGCCGCGCGTCATCTGGTCACCGATCTGCTCTCGATCGCCGGCATTGCCGCGGTCGGCGGCCGTTCGGTCGCCGAGATCGCCGACCGCTTCCTCGAACAATCCGCGCTCAACGCGCCGACCCGCCTGCCGCGCGAGAGCCGCTCGCTGATCGAGCGTTTCCTATCGATCGCCGGCGATCCGGACGAGTCGGCCGGCGAATTGCGCGCGCTCGCGGCCGACGCCAAGCTCTCGCTCGCGCCGGCGCTCGATCTGTTCGAAACCCGCGCCGGGTTTCTCGCCGCGCGCGGCATCGATGTAAGTCGGATCAAATTTTCGACCGCATTCGGCCGCGGCTTCGACTACTACACCGGCTTCGTGTTCGAACTGCACGCCGACGGTAACGGCGCGCTGGTGGCCGGCGGCCGCTACGACGGTTTGCTGACCCGGCTCGGCGCGCGTGAGCCGATCCCGGCGGTCGGCTTCGCCGCCTCGATCGAAGACCTCGCCGGCAGCGGAGGCCGCTCATGAGCGCGCCGCTGATCCTCGCCGTCCCGTCGAAAGGCCGGCTGCAACAAAACGCCGAGGCATTTTTCGCCCGCTCCGGCCTCGACCTCGTCAAGCCGCGCGGCGCGCGCGATTATCGCGGCACCATCAAGGGGCTCGACGGCATCGAGGTCGCTTATCTGTCGGCGTCGGAAATTACCGCTCAGCTCGCACAGGGCACGGTGCATCTCGGCATCACCGGTGAAGACCTGCTGCGCGAAATGATCCCGCAATCCGCCGAGCGCGTCGTTCTCATTACCGGGCTGGGCTTCGGCTTCGCCAATGTTGTGGTCGCGGTCCCGCAGGCCTGGATCGACGTGCGCAGCATGGCCGATCTCGACGACGTCGCCACCGCATTCCGGCTGCGCAACGAACGCAAAATGCGGCTCGCCACCAAATACGCCAATCTGACCCGCGGCTTTTTCGCCGAGCACGGCGTGGTCGATTATCGCATCGTCGAAAGCGCCGGCGCGACCGAAGGCGCGCCCGCCGCCGGCACTGCGGAGATGATCGTCGACATCACCACAACCGGCGCCACGCTCGCCGCCAACGGGCTCAAAGTCATCGATGACGGGGTCATCTTGCGCTCGCAGGCGAACCTCGTCGCGGCACGCTCGGCGGCCTGGGATCAAACGCAGCGCGAAACCGCGCGGCGGCTGCTCGACCGGATCGCAGCGCAAAAGCGCGCCGAGGCATTTCGCGAAGTGCGGACCCGTTTTGCCGGCATGACCGACTCTCTGCTGTGGAGCGCACGCGAAAGGTTCGGCGTGACCTCGCCGTTCGGCGGCCCGACTTCGTCGGGCATGCTGACGCTGCACTGCCCGCCGGATAACGTGCACGCGCTGGCAAGCTTCCTGCGCGAGCACGGCGCCGAGGCGGTCTCGGTGGTGGCGATCGAATACGTCTATACCGCCGATAACCCGCTCTATGCCAAACTCGCCGGCGAGTTGGACAAGAGCCGATAGGCCTGTTCGACCCGATGGCGCCGCCCCCGAAAGCGCCTATATATAGGGCTCAATCGGAGTTACGCCCATCGCCGACGAGCACAATAACGACGAAGAACGGCCGTGCCTGCACTGCCTGATCGTCGAAACCATCGACAACTTTTTCGCCGAATATCCGGTGTCGGCCGACGAGCCGGAAGCGGTCGATACCGACGAGATCGTGACCGCCGTCGCCAAGACGGTGGCTGAACTGACCTGCGGCCTCGACAGCACCGGCCGGCAAGCCATGCTCGAGCAGTTGACGCGTGAAATCGCAGAATACGACGCCGAATTTCGCCAGCAGGATGCGCTGGGAACCAGCGTCTCGGCGGCACGCCACTAATTCTCCGGGACGGTCGTTAGACCACACTACGCCTGAAGGCGGTGCTTTGCGCTAAGCTCCGCCGCAGATCGACAAGCGCGCTTGGGGGGAAGCTTGATGCCGCATCGGAATAACCTGCGCCGCTTGCTGGCGGCCGCAGCGCTCGTGACATTCGCCCTCGCCGCACCCCGCGCTCAGGCACAGAGCAATACAGCAAACGGCAACATCACCATCATCGTGGCGTTTGCGCCGGGCGGTGTTGCCGACACGCTGGCGAGACTGATCGCGCAAGGTCTCACCGAGCGCTTGCATCAGACCGTCGTGGTGGAAAACCGCGGCGGCGCCGGCGGTAATATCGCAGCCGACCTGGTGGCGCATGCCCAGCCCAATGGGTCGACGATCCTCGCCACCACCACCGCATTCGCCATCAACGAAACGCTGTTCGCCAATAAGCAATTCGCGGCGAGCGATTTCAAGACCGTGGCCATCGCCGCTTCAAGTCCGGAGGCCCTGGTGACCGGCCCCGACAATCCGGCGAACAGTCTCGCCGAATTGCTGAAAAACGCGAACGGCAAGACGCTCAATCTCGCGATTCCCGGGGTAGGTACCGGGTCCGACGTCGAGGCCGAATATTTTTTCAAATTCCTTGCCAAGACGCCGGTTCAGCCCATTCCCTTCCAGGGCGGCGCGCCTGCGATCAATGCGACCATCGGCAATCAGGTCGATCTGATGGCCACCACGCTCGGCGGCGGCGCCGCGGCGCAGATCGCGGGCGGCAAACTCAAAGGGCTGGGCATCGCCGCGGATAAGCGCGCCGCGGTGGCGCCCAACTTGCCGACTTACACTGAACAGGGATTTCCAGGTTTTACCGCGGCGTCCTGGGTTGGCTTTTTCGTCCCGGCAAAGACCGATCCGCAGGTGCTTGCTGCGCTTAACAGCGCCATCAACGAGATCGTCCGGACGCCGGAGGTCCAAACCAAAATGTCAGACATGGGATTCGATCCAATTACCGGCCCGCCTGCGCAAGCCGACGCCCTGTTAAGCGCCGAGATCAAGAAGTGGGGCGACATGGTCAAGGCGCTCGGCCTGTCGATCAAATAGCCGGCTCTTCCTGATACCCCGAACAGCTAGGCGGTATGCCCGTCGAACTTACCCGACTTCGGCATTTCCTTTTCGCTTTGCGGCGTCATCGCTGCCGTGTCGGCGGCGCCAGGCACCCCGCGAGGCCCAAGCTTGCGCCGCGCCATCTCGTCTTCGGTCAAACGGTCTTCTTCTCGGGTTTCCGGCATCGGATGGCTCAGAGCGGACGGTGCATGCGGCCCAGCAGCCAGCCAAGTCCGACAGCGATGGCCACTGCGGTGTAGGGCTGCGTCTCGATGGTGTTGCGCAACGCCCGCTCGAACGAACCCGCGGTTTGCCGCGCGGCCTTATGAGCACTATCGGCGACATCCGCCGCGCTATCCACGGCATGGTCATAAAGATCCTGCGCGGCATCCGCCGCATCGCCAACAACGCCGCTCGCCTGCTTCTTTGCATCGCCGAAAGCGCGGGTGAAGTCCGGGGAGGCTGAACGGGTCTGTGCCATGACGGTCCTTTGTGGTCCTAAATAGGGGTTAGAGCTCTCGAATGGGTGCTTTTCAACGCCCAAATGTCTCAAAAGTTCAATCCCTGCGCATTTTCCCTTATACGGACGCGAATTTTATTGGCCGGATGGAACTCAACCCTTCGTCCGCGGATTTATCTTGGACAATTTACATCAAATGCACCGGAAGTTGGTCACCGGAAGTTGGTCGTGGTCTTGGTCAGCGATCAGAGGAGTACGAACCTTGCGAGTCCTATTCGGCTTTATTCTTGGAATTATTGTAACGGTTGCGGTCGCCTATGCCTATGACAGCAATACCGGCCGCACCGCTAACGGCTTATCCTCGGACGCCGCCGGCGGCCAGGCCCCGATGGTGAATTGGGACGTTGTGAGCGACAACTGGAATAATCTGCAATCGGATTTGCGCCTTAAAACCGAGAATCTGGAGAAAACGCTGAAGCGTCATCTCAGCTGATCGCAGCTTCGGTCACGAGGCCGCCGCGGCAGTGCCGACGTCATCGAGCATCAGATGTTGTGTGGCTTCGTAGCTGCGCGCCAGTTGCAACCAGCTTTGCTCCAGTTTGAGAAAATCCTCGCGGGCCTCCGGACTGACAACGCTTGCCGCCCTGCGCGCGCAAACCGCCGCATGCTCGCGGCATTCCTGGATTTCCTTATCGAGATACGGGCGCATCTTAAATGCTTCCCCTGATCTCCGACAACTCCGTCTTGGTGCGGCTTCGATGGCGTCAGTCTACGTCCGCCAAGCCGCGTAACCCGGTCCTATTGGATCGGATCATGGCCTGGATCTTTCAAGAAACACGGTCTACTCCGAAAACCGAATTCCGTTTTCGGAAAATCGTGCCTAAAACTTGATGCCGAGGCTTGTAACAACCGCCTTGGCAAGCGTCTCCGGATCGTGTTCCGGCGACGCAGCTGCAATAGCGAGCACGCGACCGGCAATCGCTTCCCTGACACTGTCGGGATAACGGGTGCCGTGCAGCCTGCCGCAAACAGCGTCGTAGGCGTCGCCGATAACTTTGGTGCGAACCTCGTCGAATACCGTGGTGGGAACGTTAAAAGCTTCCATGACACAACCCCTGCGATCACGGACCATTGCACGACATTGCCTTGCAGGCTGTTTGTTAAATCAATCAAGTTTTCGGTAATGTTGACCGACAAAGGGGTGCCGGCGTCCGGAACGGCTATATGGCGTTTGCGCCATCGTGTTCCGGTTCGTTCCGCACCCGAAACACCACGAAATGCGACAGCGTGAAATTGACGATGAAACTCGCCAGTACCGCTAAACCCTTTGCCAGCCAGATCGGCAGCAAAATAACTTGCGCGGCGATCAACAAGGTCGCCGTGTTAGCGACCAGGCCAACGATACCGGACACGACAAAGACCGTATAACCGCGCCAGTGCAATCGGCGTCCGGACTCGGCTGCAAATGTAATCCAGGAATTGAGAACATAAGATCCGCTCACCGCGACCAGCCACGAGGTCACATTCGCGGCCAGCAATAAAACGGTTTCCGTCCCAGCGCAGCGGCAAGCCCCGGCCAGGGAAGCGAATAGTGCGATCCCGGCGGGCCAATGCGCGAACGCCGTCCGTGCCAGAAGGAAAAACCCGTAATCCACCCCGGTATTGATCACGCCAATCAGCGCAAACGAGACCGCTTTGCGGCCCAGCGTCCGTTGAGGCGACGCCTCCATGACCGCCGGGGTGACCGAATCGGAGCGGGAAATTTCAGCCATTACCGGATCGCATATCATGTCCTGGGTAGCGCGCCAGAGGCGGATCAAGTTGCGACATCGGCGGGGGTGGGCGTAGAGCCCCGGTTTGCGCTATAGAACAGCCGATAAGGGACGATCCGTAAAGATTAATGAGCGCAACCCAAATAACACCGCTGCCCCACGACCGCGTCACAACTGACCCTGCGGCGCGCGGGCTGTCGATCGTGGTGCCGCTTTATAACGAAGCGGCGTCGGTCGAACGGCTGCATGCCCGGCTTGCCGCGGTCGCGCAAAGGCTCGCCGCTGACCGCTCGCTCGCCTGCGAGGTTGTCTACGTCGACGATGGCAGCCGGGATAACACGCTCGCGATCGCGCGCGCGCTCCCCGCCGCCGGCCTCGACGTTCAGGTGGTCTCGCTGTCGCGCAATTTCGGCAAGGAAGCGGCACTTTTGGCCGGCCTCGATCATGCGCGGCGCGGCGCGGTGCTGTTCATCGATGGCGACGGCCAGCATCCGCCGGCCATGATCGAGAAACTGGTCGGTCATTGGCTCGATGATGGCCGCGACGTCGTTTATACCGCCAAGGCCAACCGCGCCAACGAGCCGGCGACGCGCCGCGTCGCAGTGAAAGCCTTCTATACCCTGCTGAACTGGGGGGCGCGGACGAAGATCCCGGAGGACGCCGGCGACTTTCGGCTGCTGTCGCCGCGCGCGGCCAATGCGCTTCGCCAATTGCCGGAGCGCAACCGCTTCTTCAAAGGTCTCGCGAGCTGGATCGGCTTTCGCCAGATGCGAATTGACTACGAGCCGGAAGCACGCACCGACGGCCAATCGACCTGGAACACGCGCCGACTGATCGGTCTCTCGGTCAATGGCTTGACCGCATTCTCGGTGGCGCCGCTGCGCTTCGCCACCATGCTCGGGGTCGTGATCGCCTTCATCGCCTTCATGTACGGCTTGGAAATCGTCTACGAGACTTTCGTTTACGGTGAAAAAGTCCCCGGCTATCCGTCGCTGTTCGTCGGCATCATGGTGCTCGGCGGCATGCAGCTCATCATGCTCGGCGTGGTCGGCGAATATATCGGCAAGATTCTCGAAGAGATCAAAGGTCGGCCGGTCTATTTCGTCGCCGAGCACGAGGTGAAACTGGCGCAGGAGAGCATACAAGACACCACACTCGCCGGCATCCCGGCCGCCGCCGGCGCGCGAACCGCGGCCGAATGAACGAACCAAAGCGCATCTGGCTCTGCGCCGACGATTACGGCATTTCGCCCGCGGTCAGCGCAGCGATCCGCGATTTGATCGCGCGGCGCCGAATCAATGCGACCTCGGTCATGGTCGGTACGCCAAGTTTTTCTCAAAGCGAAGCGCAGGCTCTCGCCGATACGGCAGCAACCCGCGCCGCGATTGGGCTGCATGTGACATTGACCGGGCCGTTCCGGCCGCTCGCTGCCGATTTCGCGCCGCTCCATGACGGCGCGTTCCCGATGCTCGCCGGCATGGCAGGCCGGGCGCTGGCGCGCCGGCTCGATCCCGCCTGCCTCACCGCCGAGATCGCGCATCAATTCGCCGCCTTCCGCGCGGCCTTCGGCCGGCCGCCCGACTATGTCGACGGCCATCAGCATATCCACGTGTTCCCGCAAATACGCGAGGCGTTGCTCCGCGTCGTTCAAGCCGCGGCACCCCAGGCTTGGATCCGACAATGTTGCCGCTCGGCTGCGGCGCCCAAGAGCTTGGCCGATCCGAAAGGCTTCATTCTCGATGCGCTAAGCGCCCGCTTCCGCGCTCTCGCGGCGCAACAGGGCCTGCGCACCAATCCGGCATTTGCCGGCACCTATTCGTTCAAGCCGGGCGCCGTGTTCGAAGACTTGTTTCCAGGATTTCTCGATGGCCTGCCCGACGGCGGCCTCATCATGTGTCATCCCGGAAACGTCGACGACGAATTGCGGCGGCTCGATCCGCTGACCGATTTGCGCGAGCGCGAATACGGATATTTTCTCGACGAGCGATTTCCTCAGTTGCTCGCGGGGCGAGGCTACACGTTGGTTGAGGCCGCCGGATCGGCATCATCGCGCTAACGTGGCGCCGGATGGACAACGCTCCGGTACCGCGCCTCAAGCGCCTGGACATAGGCCGCGTATTTCGACGCGATGTCGGCGTCGTGGATCAACAGGACGTTTTCCGCATTGGCCATCGCGTGGTTCGAGAGATTGAAGCTCCCTGTCACCACGACATCGTCGGCGATCACCAGCTTGTTGTGCATGAAATTATGCGGCTGATGCGGTTTGTTGCGATCATAGGGAATGGAATTCTTGCGAACCAGATGGGTCGCGACCTTGTCCCAGGTATTGATCTTATCGGCGCCGACATGCGCCGCCGACCATTGCCGTCTGACCTGATCCATTTGCGGACCGTCATAGAGCCCGCCGAGCGGCATCCCCCGGTCGATCGCTTCCGACAACGCCGCGAGGATCGGGCCTGACGAAAGCACCACCGAGGCGACCATTAGTCGTTGCCGTGCCGCGGTGATGGCGCCGACGATTTCCTTGACGATCGCGGGGCTTTGCTCGGGCGCGAAAGCGACGGTCACCGGCACGTCGCCGACGCGAACCTTGTCGACGTCGCGGCTAGCCGGCCGGTCGGCAATCCTGCCGGAAGCGAGCAGGCCGGCAAAATTTCTCGAGAAATACCCGGCCAAGTCGCGCGACCGAAGTTGCAGCAGATTGTTCTCCTGCAAGCCCCAGGAATCGTTGGTGTAATTTGCCGATCCCAAAAACACCGCGGCCTGATCGGAATTGCCGTCACGCACCAGATACTTGCTGTGCATCAGCACGCGGTAGCCGGTCACGGCTTTGATCTGCGCGATATCGGCGAAGGCATGCACGAATGTGTCGGTGCCCGGAGCTTTTTGGTCGGCCTCGATATGCGCCGGTGAAGCGGCAGGTCCAGGATCGCCGTTCGGCTCGGTGGTGGCATCGTAAATGATGCGGATCGCAACCTTGTTGCTCGCTCGCTCCCGCAGTGCTGCCGCGATGATCGCAGCCGCCTCGTCACCGAGCCGGAAATCGTAGATCGCGATATCGAGCGTCGTCTGCGCTTCGCCGATGAATTTGGCGATCCGGCTCGCGACCTCGGCGATCTGCGCCTTGCGCTCCGGTGTCGGCACGAACGGATCGTCCCCCATCTGCTGGAGAAACATCAGCTCTATGCCGCCGGCAGCCGACAGCGTCGTCATGGCCATTGAGAGTGCCTCGATATTTTGCGAGCTTATTTTTGGTTTTCACACATCGAACGTCGACGGATATCCGGGCGGCCGCGGCCCGGTTTTCAGTCCGAGTTTGACAAGTTGCCGCCAGGCATCCTCGGCGTCGTCGGCGTGCGAGAAGAGATCCAGATCGGCGCGGTCGATCATTCCTTCCGCGACAAAAGTTTCGAAATTTATGACGCGGTTCCAATAGGATTGGTCGACCAGCACCACCGGAACGGGCGGCATCTTGCTGGTCTGGATCAATGTGAGCAATTCGAACAGCTCGTCGAGCGTGCCGAAACCGCCCGGAAAGGCGACCAGTGCATTCGCCCGCATCGCGAAATGCAGTTTGCGGATCGCAAAGTAATGAAACTGGAATGTGAGGTCGGGCGTCGAATAGGCGTTCGGCTCCTGCTCGTGCGGCAGGCCGATATTGTAGCCGATCGAAGGCGCGCCTGCATCCGCGGCGCCGCGGTTTGCCGCCTCCATGATGCCGGGCCCGCCGCCGGTGGCGATGACATTGTCGCGGATGCCGTGGTCCGAAATCAGCGCCCCGCCGCGCTCCGAAACGATCTTGCCGAAACGCCGGGCTTCTTCGTACCACCGCGTCGAGTGGCCCGCGGCGGGTGACGAAGCTCCCTCCCCGGACCGCACCCGCGCGCTGCCGAACACCACGACGGTCGAGCGGACCGTCCAGGCGCGCAGCCGTTCCTCGGCCTTGGCATATTCGATCTGCAGGCGAACGCCGCGCATGGAGTCGCCGAGCAGGAAATCGGGATCGAGCGCGGCAAGACGGAATGCCGGCGAGTTTCTTTGCAGGCTGTTATCGGCCACCGCTGCGCCCCCCTCTCGCGGCGCGCGGCCTAGATCACCACCACTTTGGTGCCGACCTTCACCCGTCCGTAGAGATCGCTGACGTCTTCGTTGCGCATGCGGATACAACCCGACGACACATTGGTGCCGATGGTCCAGGGCTCGTTGGAACCGTGGATGCGGTAAAGCGTCGAGCCGAGATACATCGCCCGCGCGCCGAGCGGGTTGTCCATGCCGCCGGGCATATAGCGCGGCAGATCGGGGCGCCGCTGCAGCATGTCGGCCGGCGGCCGCCAATCCGGCCATTCCTTCTTGGCGGTGATGGTCTTGACCCCGGCCCAGGTGAAACCCGGACGGCCGACGCCGATGCCGTAGCGCAACGCCTTGCCGTTGTCCTCGACCAGGTAAAGAAACTTGTTCGGCGTATCGATGACGATGGTCCCGGGCTTTTCCTCGCCGCGATACTCGACCACCTGGCGATTATACCGCGGGTCGACCGGATAGGACGACATGTCGCCCTGGCTCGACGGCGCGTAGCCGGGCTGCGGATTATTCGCGTAGGGCTGGGCTTCCGGCGTGGGCGCCGCCTGATAGGACGGCATTGCCGGCTGATAGGTGTGCGTCTGGATCGTCGGGCCGCCGAAAATCCCTTCGAGAAAACCGCGGCCGCCGGAAGGCGGCGCGGGCTGCTGCGGCGGTGCCGCCGGAGCGGCTGCATAACTGACCGGCATCGGCGCCGGCTGCGGCGCATAAGCTTGCGGCGCATATGTCTGGGGCTGGGCGGCCGCATAGCGCGGCGGCGCGACCGCATAGCCTTGCGGTGCGGCGGCATAGGTTTGTTGGACTGCGGCGCCGTAGCCCCGCGGCTGCGCATAAACATATTGCGGCTGCGCCGGCTGGGCATATTGCTGCTGCACCGGTTGCGGAGCTGCATAATACTGCGGCTGTGCCGGCTGCGGCGCCGCGTAATATTGCTGCGGCGCCGGCTGGCTCATCGCGTAAGGTGAAAACGTCATCTGAAGAGGGTCGGCATGGGCCGACAAAGCCGGGCTGAGAACACAGAGAGCGCTCGCCAAAACGATTGGCACTGGCGCCGAGATGCAGATACGCCGCATTGGTGGACTCTTCACGCACGTTGCACAATGAGCGCGTCGCGACCGCTTTCAGCCACGGCACCCGCGCCCCGGCGACCACTACAGACGCAAACCTCGACTGTTTGGTAAATAAACTTTGCCGCGGTCTTATTCGCACATTGTTCATCTCGTTACAGTTGATATTGGGTGAAGCCTCTTGGTTAACCGGACCTTCCCGGCCTCGATTGCAGGCCAAGCGGCGCGGCTGCGCCGTGAACGCGGTATTAAGCGGCCGAACCCTACTGTCTCATTCTGCACATCGCGCTTTGGGGCATCGCGCGAAAAAACCGCCAGCCTGATCGAGCGATATGGCCGAACCCCGCAAGAGATTCCGCATCGAAGAGACCGCCGCGGCGCGGCTTCCCGGGAACGACCGGCCGGCGGCGATGCCGCGTCCGCGCGCGGCGCCCCTGGGCCCGGATACAGACCCGCAGCGCGACCGCGAAGCGCGCCACGCCGAGATCATGCAGGCGCTGGGGATGCTGGCAACGGTCATTGCCGCCCCTCAGGCCAAAGCTGCGGTCCCCGCCAACGACCAAGACGATAAATGCACGCTGCGCGCCGCTCAGCTTGGCCGCATCGCCGACGAACTCGAACGCCGTTCGCGCCGCCAGCGCCGAAGCGACACAGAAGATTCTCAATGCCGCCGAAGAGATCGACCAGCTCGCGAATACGCTCTCGGCGGCACTCAAGGGCAAGCTCGAACAAGACCTGGCGCAGGATGTCACCGATCTCATCATCCGCATTTTCGAAGCTTGCAATTTTCAGGATCTGATCGGCCAGCGCGTCACCAAAGTAACGGCGATGCTCGACGGCATCGAGAACGAGGCCGAGCCCCCGGCCTTGATGCCATCATCGGCGCCGGAGGATCCCAGGCGATTTCTGCACGGCCCTCGACTCGCCAACGACTCGGGCCACATGGACCAGAGCGAAATCGACGCCTTGTTCGGCGATTAAGACGCGGCCATCCGAGTGGCGACAAGAAAACGCCGCCGGGGGACATCCGGCGGCGTCTCTGGAGGCGATCTCGTTTGCTTTACGGGAACGGATAGTAGCGAAGCGAGACCATGACGATCTGGTTATCGGGGCTCAGACCTTGGTTCGGCGTCGAGGTAGCCGTTACCGGGCCCGGCGCGCCAGCGAAGGCTTGCAATTTCACGTACTCATATTGAGCACCGTAGGCGAGCCGGCCCCAGGCACCTTTGTACAGATTTTGCCAAAACCCGACCGTCAATTCCTGGGTGCGATGCACGTTCGCGGTGCAGGTCGTGCCGGCGATCGGATCGTTGTAACCCGCTGTGCCCGATCCCTGGTTTTCGAGGAGACAGCCGTTATTGGCAAAGGCGGGATTGCCATAGCCGAGAGGCGTGGCGCCGATATTGTAGGAATGGGCATTGACCTGTTCCTGGCCAGCATAGGCATAGACGTCGAGGCTGGGATTTATGTGGCCGATGGCGCCGAGCAAAAATTGAGTGCTGCGCAATGGCACCAGCCCGCCGTCCGGTCCGATGGTGACGTCGGCCAATTGCGATGAGCCGTAGCGGCCGAGGCCCTCGCCGGTCAAAGCGCTCGCCGTGAAGTCGAGATATTTCGCCACCACCGGCAGCAACACCGATCCGCCGACGCCCCAGCCGTAATTGGTTTTGTTGGTGCCGGATCCCTAAATCGCGGTGGTATAGACACGGTCGGAGAAGAACCGCTGCAAACCGTAAAGCTCGTAGTGGCCCCAGCCCGGATCGGCCGCGACTTTCTCGACGATGTCGGGAAACTCGTCGGCCGAGCATGCGGTCGCAGAGTCCAACAGACCGCTCGACTGACAGGCGTTGAGATCGTTGACCGACAGGCCGGGCGGCACCGGACTGCCGGCATTGGTCGATCCGGTCAGTCCGCCGCTGACCGCGCCTTGCGACGGGCCGCCGACAACACCGATGCTGTTCGAAGCGAAATTGACCTGCGGCGATTCAATCGAGACACCGAACCACGTTGTCTTGTTCATATCTTCGACGAAGCGGATCTGAGGCTGACGCGCCCAGTTGAACCCTACGGCATATTGCGCGTCGATCGTGAGCGGCAGGTTTTCCGCCAGCGGCAGCATGCCGGCTTTTTCCTGCGTCACCAGGCTCCAGCCTTGGCCGGCCATCAGATGAAAGTGGTAATTGTCGTTGTCGTAACTGAGGAAAGCCTGACGGATGCGCGGCTGGTAGCTGTTGCTTTCCCGCGAGTTCGCCGTAACACCGGCGCCGAGAAAGTCCATTTCATAATAGGCCTGCAGGTGCTGCGTCGGATCGATATCGCCCGTGGCCTTGATCGAGATACGGCTTTGGCGACCGGAGAAACGAAACTCGTCTTCGTGACCGAGCGGCGAATTCTGAAACGGCAGCGAACCAAACGGGGCATCGCCGACATCGGCAACCTCGTTGCGCTGGCGCCAGACACCGGCGGCCTCGACGAAGCCGCCGAAGGTAACTTTGACGCCCGGCGGCAGCATCGAAGGCGGCACCTTGAACGCGCCGGTTCCGGTCGGCTTCCCAGCCGCGTCATAAATCCCGCCCGGGATGCTTTGTTCGGCATGCTCCGCGGTCTGCTGCGCGGATTTCGCCTCTTTCCTCGTCTCGGCCATCTGATCTTGGAGCTTTTGCAACTGCTGCTGCATCGCATTGATCTCGTGCTGCAGCTGATCGGATTGGGCGTCGTCGGCCCACACCGGCGCCACCGCCGCCATCATGAGCGACGCGCCCAAGATCGTTCCAGACAATAGAATAGCGCTTCGCCGTTTGACGATCATGAAACTCTCCTGCTTCGGATTTTTTTGAAGAAAGACTTCAGGCCGCCGTTGGTAAGTTTGCCGAATGACGGAGCGATGACACGGCGCAGCCGTAATTCGATTCAAACAAACAAACGCGGCGATTCAAAAATGGCGTGACAAAAACATCACGAATATCATTCGCGTAAATTTGCGATCAAATAAACGCGCTGTGCGGGAATAAAACTGAATTGCGCAACGACAGGGAATAAATTTCGCGCGCGCAAATAAAATAATTTCAACGATAGCAGCGGCGATCGCGAGGCTTTAAAGCCGCGGAATAAAACCGTTATCAAGAAACGGAACTCGTTCGCCGCTGTGAGGAATAAAAACCGCGTCAATCCGTGATGGTGCGCGTCGATGTTCCCGCGTATCATTGCGGACTGCGCCCGAGACCGGTCATCCTGATTGGCAGGTAAAGGACCAAACCGGCAGCGGCCGACTTCGCCGGCGACCAGTCGGAACCCGTCATCACAGACCGGCGAATATCGAGTTCGGACTCGCCCCCCCGCGCGCCCCGAATGGCGATCAGGCCTGGATGACGATTTATTGCGGCTTCATCGCCGGCTTGCCGCGGGCCATGCCTTCGGCAGCGCAGCGCACATAGACGCCGGTGCCGTAGCGGCCGGCGACTTCCGGATCGATCCAGCGCAGCACCATGGTGCGGCCGTCGAACGAGACGATCTCGCGGTCCTGCGGACCGCCGGCATCGCCGGGCGGCCCGATGTAATTCTTGCCGCTCGCGGAACCTTTGAGCTGCAGCTCCTGCAATTGCGCGCTGTCGGCGAGATACATCATGACGCCGCCGTTCGGCCCGCGCGTGATCTCGACCGGCTGGCCGCACTGGCCGCGCGCGGCGGAGGCGGTGCGCGCCAGATCCTCGTCTTTGTGGAAGGCGCCGTAGCCCCAGCGGCCGACGACTTCTTCCGGCCGGTACTGCGAGGGGATTGCCGGTTGCCCCATCGATGGGGGCACCGCTTGCTGCACCGGCTGCGGGTTCGAAGAGCAGGCCCCGAGCGCAAGCGCGCCGAGCGCCGTCAACGCTAAAACCGTTTGCCGATACGACACAGGCATAGCAAAGCCCCTCACTGACGTTTACGCAAACCGGAGCCCGGCTTTAGCCGTCCGCTCCAGCGCCCAATCTAGCGCCCCGACCTTTCGACTTTGTTTCAAATTCTACCGTTCCCGGCAAACCGTCATTGAGGATTAGGGCCCAGATTTAATGTCGATAATAGACCTTTCCGGACCTTTTAGGTGACGGAATGGCGGGCGGGTTCGCCTTGACTTCCACCTTGTTTGCACCCTATCTCCGCGGTGCCTGTTGGCACTCAGCCATTGGGAGTGCTAAGGCACTGTAATTAACCCCTTTTTTCAAACGCCAAGGCCGCCTGCGGGCGGCGATGAGGGTGAATATGGCAAAAACCAAGTTCCGGCCGTTGCATGATCGCGTGGTCGTCAAGCGTGTCGACGCCGAAGCCAAGTCCAAGGGCGGCATCATCATTCCCGATACCGTCAAGGAAAAGCCGTCGGAAGGCGAGGTCGTCGCCGTCGGCCCCGGCGGCCGTGACGAAGCCGGCAAGCTGGTTCCGATCGATGTGAAGTCCGGCGACCGCGTGCTGTTCGGCAAGTGGTCGGGCACCGAGGTCAAGATCGACGGCGAGGATCTCCTGATCATGAAGGAATCCGACATCATGGGCGTGATCGCCTGAAAAAATGTCCGTCACCCTGAGGCGGCCGCGAAGCGGCCCTCGAAGGGCGACGGGCGTTGCGTAACGACCCTTCGAGGCTCGCCGCTGCGCGAGCGCTCAGGGTGACGAAACAGATAAACCCTAGGAGAGAACTCACATGTCCGCGAAAGACGTAAGATTTTCTACCGACGCGCGCGACCGCATGTTGCACGGCGTCGAGACGCTGGCCAATGCGGTGAAAGTCACGCTCGGCCCGAAAGGCCGCAACGTCGTCATCGACAAGTCGTTCGGCGCTCCGCGCATCACCAAGGACGGCGTCACCGTCGCCAAGGAAATCGAACTGGAAGACAAGTTCGAGAACATGGGCGCGCAGATGGTGCGCGAAGTCGCATCCAAGACCAACGACATCGCCGGTGACGGCACCACCACCGCGACCGTGCTCGCCGCCGCCATCGTCAAGGAAGGCGCCAAGGCGGTTGCCGCCGGCATGAACCCGATGGACCTCAAGCGCGGCATCGATCTCGCGGTCGCCGCCGTGGTCGAGGACATCAAGAAGCGCGCGAAGAAGGTCGGCTCATCGGCCGAGGTCGCCCAGGTCGGCACCATTTCCTCGAACGGCGACAGCAATGTCGGCAAGATGATCGCCAACGCAATGCAGAAAGTCGGCAACGAGGGCGTCATCACGGTCGAAGAGGCCAAGAGCCTCGACACCGAAGTCGAGATCGTCGAGGGCATGCAGTTCGACCGCGGCTATCTCTCGCCCTATTTCATCACCAATGCCGAGAAGATGGTGGCCGAGCTCGAGGACGTTTACATCCTCCTGCACGAGAAGAAGCTGTCGCAGCTTCAGGCCATGCTGCCGGTGCTCGAAGCGGTGGTGCAGTCGGGCAAGCCGCTGCTGATCATCGCCGAGGACATCGAAGGCGAAGCGCTGGCGACGCTGGTCGTCAACAAGCTGCGCGGCGGCCTCAAGGTCGCGGCGGTGAAGGCGCCGGGCTTCGGCGATCGCCGCAAGGCGATGCTTGAAGACATCGCCATTCTCAGCGGCGGCGAACTGATTGCCGAAGACCTCGGCATCAAGCTCGAAAACGTGACGCCGGCCATGCTCGGCCGCGCCAAGAAGGTCGTGATCGAGAAAGAGAAGACCACGATCATCGACGGCGCCGGCAAGAAGAAAGAGATCGAGGCCCGCGTCGGTCAGATCAAGGCGCAGATCGAAGAGACCACCTCCGACTACGATCGCGAGAAGCTGCAGGAGCGGCTCGCCAAGCTCGCCGGCGGCGTCGCGGTGATCCGCGTCGGCGGCGCGACCGAAGTCGAGGTGAAAGAGAAGAAGGACCGCGTCGAGGACGCGCTCAACGCCACCCGCGCCGCGGTCGAAGAAGGCATCGTGCCGGGCGGCGGCGTTGCGCTGTTGCGCGCCAAGAAGGCGGTCGGCAAGCTGACCAACTCCAATCCGGACGTCCAGACCGGCATCAACATCGTGCTCAAGGCCATCGAAGCGCCGCTGCGCCAGATCGCCGAGAACTCCGGTGTCGAAGGCTCGATCGTCGTCAACAAGATCCTCGAGAACAAGTCGGAGACCTACGGCTTCGACGCGCAGAACGAGGAATATGTCGACATGATCGAAAAGGGCATCGTCGATCCGGCCAAGGTGGTGCGCGCCGCGTTGCAAGACGCAGCCTCGGTCGCCGGCCTGCTGGTCACGACCGAAGCCATGATCGCCGAAGTGCCGAAAGATGCGCCTGCCATGCCGGCAATGCCGGGCGGCGGCGGCATGGGCGGCATGGGGGGAATGGGCTTCTAAGCCAATTGTCACGGTAGGTGAGTGAAAGAGGGCGTGGCTGCGGCCGCGCCCTCTTTGTCTGTATTGGACGGTAAATTAGTGCCGCTCGGCAACCGGCATCGATCCGGACGGAACAAAGCGCCCCCTCGCGGGCTTGTTGTGGCGCAATACGCCAGTCGAGGATTTCAAATGGAATTGATTCTGATCATCGTCGTTGTCGTCCTGCTGTTTGGCGGCGGTGGATATTACGGCCGCCGGCGCGGACACTGGTGAGAACGGTTCGTCCGAACCAACCCGTTCGAAATTTGAGCGCAATTCAGTCAGCTCTGCGAAAAGAACAAAACAAGGAGCCGCTCGCGCGGCTTGACAATAACCGTATTGACCTTTGAGCCGCCCGGTACCGAGCGGCTCTTTTTTTATGCGATTTTAGCTCGCCTTATCGGGACTCGGTTCATGGCAAAGCAGCCCAAGAAGCGGCGCGACGCGGTTACTCCGTTTCGCGACAAATTGTGGGACCTCTTCAGCGAACAGGCGACCGGCATGGATGGCGGCGACGTTGTCCTCGCGTTGCGGCAAGCCGGTGAAGAGATATGGGCGGTCGGCATCGACGATACCTATAGCGGGATGAAGCATCAGGACGACGAGGCGCTCGGCAACGCCTTCGACATCACCTGGCTCACGGTGGTCTGCATCAAGCTGAAGGAAATCAAAGCCGGCAAAAAGCCACGCGACCGCACCAAAACCGGCCGGAAGAAAGCAGCGCGCTGATTTGATGGCGAATGGCCGATGCCGCCATCGTCCGACAAACCGGCGAACGAATAGCGATACCAAACGTTAGCGACGGCCCCACTAGCCTCTTATTTTCTGGAAAACAAATGGCCAAGAAATCACGCGCGCCCCGACCGACGTCACGAACATCCGGACAATCCGCCTCTGCCGCCGACAAAAAGTCGCGCCACGGCGAGACCGCAAAGACCGCAGATCTCGCCCGTGACACCGCGGAACCGGGTGAGATCCTGACCGGTAATCAAGGCGTCGGAATTTCCGACGACCAGAATTCGCTTAAAGCCGGCCTACGCGGACCGACGCTGCTGGAGGATTTCCATCTCCGCGAAAAGATCACGCACTTCGACCATGAACGCATCCCGGAACGGGTCGTGCACGCGCGCGGCGCGGCCGCCCACGGCGTTTTTCAGGTGTTTGAGGATTTGTCGGACCTGACCATGGCCGGCGTTCTCAACGATCCGTCGCGGCAAACGCCGGTTTTCGTACGGTTTTCGACGGTGGCCGGTTCCCGCGGCTCGACCGACTGCGCCCGCGACGTGCGCGGCTTTGCGGTCAAATTCTATACCGAGGAAGGCGTCTGGGATCTGGTCGGCAACAACATGCCGGTGTTTTTCATTCAGGATGCCATCAAGTTCCCCGACCTCATTCACGCGGTCAAGCCCGAGCCGAATAACGAAATCCCGCAGGCGGCTTCCGCCCACGACACTTTCTGGGATTTTGCTTCGCTTACGCCTGAAAGCGCCCACATGCTGATGTGGGTGATGAGCGACCGGGCGTTGCCGCGAAGCTTCGCGATGATGGAAGGTTTCGGCGTCCATACTTTTCGCCTGGTCAACGCCAAAGGCAAAGCCCGTTTCGTCAAGTTCCATTGGAAACCGGTCAAGGGCGTGAAGTCGCTGGTCTGGGACGAAGCGCAGAAGATTTCCGGAAAAGATCCGGATTTTCATCGCCGCGATATGTTCGAAGCCATCGAGCGCGGCGACTTTCCGGAATGGGAACTGGGCCTGCAGATCGTCGAAGAAAAGGACGAGTTCAAATTCGACTTCGACCTGCTCGATCCGACCAAGCTCATACCCGAGGAACTGGTGCCGGTCCGGCGGGTCGGCAAGCTCACGCTCAACCGCAATCCGGACAACTATTTCGCCGAAACCGAGCAGGTCGCGTTCCATACCGGCCACATCGTGCCTGGAATCGATTTCACCAACGATCCGCTGCTGCAAGGCCGGCTGTTTTCCTATATCGATACACAGCTGCGTCGCGTCGGTCCGAATTTTGCCGAACTGCCGATCAATCGGCCGCTCAATCCCGTGCACAACAACCAGCGTGATGCGATGGCGCGGACCACGATCAACAAAGGACGGGTGGCGTATTTCCCTAATCGCCTGGGTGGCGGTTGCCCGATGCATTTACCGGATGCCGCGAGCGCCTTCACCAGTTACGCCGAAAAAATGGACGGCGCTAAAATCCGGGCACGCAGCGAAAGCTTTTCCGACCATTTCAGCCAGGCGACCCAGTTTTGGAACAGCATGGCGGATTGGGAGAAACTTCACATTGCCGAAGCCTTCGCGTTCGAACTCAACCAAGTGGAAAGCGAAGAGGTCCGTCATCACGTCATGAACGAAATCCTGGTCAATATCGCCGACCCCCTCGCCGAAGCCGTGTCGGCGCAGACCGGCATTAAGGTGGCCCCGATCGGAACGGCGAAGAATCCGACCCCGTCGGCGCCGACGCCTTCCGGTCCGCTGAACCCGAAGGCCAAAGGCCTGTCCTCGCCAGCGCTAAGCCAGGACCGGCCCGGCGACACGATCAAAGGCCGGAAAATCGCCTTGCTCGGCGGCGACGGTGTCGACGCCAAGCAGCTCAAAGCGGTCAAACAGAAATTGGAAGCGGAAGAGGCGGTCGTCGAATTGATCGCGGCGCACGCCGGGACCATCGATGATTCCGCGGGCCGCCCGCAGAAGGTCAATCGCGCCGCGCCCAATGCACCCTCGGTCGTCTACGATGCGGTCATGATCCTCGGCGGTGCCTCGGCTGCGGCGCTGGCGCAATCCGGATTGGCCGTGCATTTCGTCAACGAGGCCTATCGGCACGGCAAACCGATAGCGGCGATCGCAGAAGGCAGGGCCGTTATCGAGGCCTGTTCCTTCGGGAATGCCCAAGAGGAAGACGGCGTCTTGATCGGCGACGATGCCGATGTGGTCGACGATCTGGTCGCTGCACTGTTAAACCACCGCTATCCGCGGCGCCCGATCGACAACATTCCGGCGTGAACTTGCTGGCTCTGCCTTGAGGCCCCATTGCGAGTATCGCTGCGGTTGAGAGATAGTATGTGTCGGCTCGCCAATCCCACTTCGCACGTCGAAGAAAGGGAGGAGGATGAAGCGCCGCCACATGCTCGCAGCGTTATCCCTCTTCGCGGCCGGCGCGCTTGGTACGCGCGGCGCCGAGGGCGCGCCGCCATTGAAAGTAGGCGCCGCCCTCCCCGACCCGCCCTTTGAGTTCGAGACCAAGGAGGGACCGGACGGCTTCGATATCGCTTTGATGCAGCGCATCGCCGCTAAGCTCGGCCGGGTCTGGCAGCTGGTGCCTTATGAGGGCGCCGATTTCAACGGCATCTTCGCCGGTCTCGATGCCGGCACCTGTGACTGCATTGCGTCGGGCACCACCATCACGCCGGCTCGACAAAGGATCGCGGATTTCTGCGCACCTTACGTAGTCTCGGGCCAATCCCTGGTCGTCGATACCGGCCGCCATCCAAACGTCCAGGGCATTGCCGACCTCGAGGGGCTGGTGATCGGCGTGCAGCAAGGCAATACCAGCCAGCCGGTCGCCGACAAGCTCGTCGCCGAACATCGCGCCGCGCGCGTGCGGGTTTACGCCTATGACGAGATCGAGCAGGCGCTCAACGACCTCTCGAGCGGCGGCTGCGACGCCTTCATGAAGCTCGCGCCGGTCACCGCATGGCTGGTGCGCGACCGTCCCAAGCTTCGGGTCGTCCAAACCGGCATCACCAGCGAGCAGCTCGGCATCTGCGTGCGCAAAGGAAATACCGCGCTAAGCGCCGAAATCGGCAAAGCGCAAGCAACGCTGATGGCGGACGGCACGCTGCCGGCGCTGATCAAGCAGTGGCTCGGCAAGGGAGCTGCTGTACCGGGGTGAGATCACGCCAGGTTGCAGGGCGGCGGGCTGCTTTTCATTCCAGCACATGGTCGGCAAGCGCCAGCAGCGAGGGCGGCACGGTAAGGCCCATCGTGCGGCAGTGCGTCAGGTGAATGCAGCCTTCGAAATTGTTCGGCTGGTGGATCGGAATGTCCGTGGTCTCCGTCCCGGCCGCTTGTGCCCGCAGGATCGTATCGACGATGTCCGCCGCGTGCTCGAACAGGTCGGCAAAATGCGGTCCGTAGGAGACGCAACCGCCGTGGTGGAGGTATTCGCGAAAGGCGTGCACCGTCGGCAATTTAGCTTTGACCGCTTCGTCGTGAAGCTCCTGGGCGTGGGTGGTGATGAGCGGATCGGTGCAGACCAGCAACCCTTTGACCTTGCCCTCGAGTTCCCGGATGACCCGCGCGATATCCTTTCGCTGCCGGATGGCGCGCTTCTTCACCTTGAGGCCGAAGGTGGGCGCGACCTGCTGCGCTATTTTCATCTCCAGCGCGACATTGGGGGATTTATCGTTGCCGATGACACCGATAGAGGCCTTGCCGACCAATTGCCGCAGATAATCGAGCCGTTTGATGACCAGATTGACCTGCTGGTTGGACACGCCCGTCAGATTGCCGGTCTGGCTTGAGCTTGCCACCAGCTTGGTCTCGACCGGGTTTCCCGCCGTGGCAAACACCACCGGAATAGGCGGCTTCGCGGCAGCTGCCGCTTTCTTGCAGGCAAAGGTGGATTGCGTCCCGCCGGTGACGATGACTTGGACCTTGCGCTGAACAAACTCCTTGGCAAACTTGCTGTAGTTCTTTTCAAGACCCTCGGCCCACCGATAGTCGATCTGAACGGTGCTGTCTTTGATCCAGCCGTGCGTGGCCAGTCGTTTTTCGAATGCGGCGACCCAGTCGCCCCAAATTTCAAGATTGCAGGCGCCCAAGAAGCCGATCGTCGGCATTGTGGCGTTATGTGATGGCATGCCTTCCTCCCACAGTTGCCGGCGTCGCCGCCGGCCGGTTTGTACGGAGCAGAAAGTCTCTTGCCGTCGTTCGTCCGCGCGATGTTTGCCCGAATGAACTCAAGTTCCTAGCATACAATCCGAAGAATGTTTAGCTTCCCTCGTTTCCGCCTTGTTCTTGAAAGGCAGCGTGCGCAACAAATCAGCGGCACGGCCTTAAATGATTGGCGGCGCTATTCTTCTCGCTGCCAAACAACCCGGCGGAAATCGACCTTGCCCGGAAATAACAGGCTAGGGGCGGGCGCGGATTCGATAAACAGCCGATCGCCCTCCACCCGAAAGTGCCGCCGCTGTTCGGTACCGTTCCAGGACTCATTCCAGGAGGCTTCGACCACGGTAACAAAGTCGCTGCCTTCGACACGGTATTTGCCGGTATAGGCCATCATCGACCGGTGCAGCTCCGCCCGCTCGATGTCGCCCTCGCCTGGCGTGCGATGCTCGGCCGTCGTGAGCGCGCACAACCGTCCCTGCGGCGTCAGGATCAAATAACCTTTTGGGTTGGGGCCAAAGAGGTCATGCGCCTGATCGCCGACAATCGCCTGCGACGAGACAAGTATCCAATTGCCAACGAGGGCATTTTCCTCTGCCTTGACCCGCGGCTCTCCCATGTGCCCTAGCCTCGCTTCTTATCGACCGAACGGGAGTGTCCTTGCACTTCGGCAGTCGAAGCAGCTCATTCGAGCACCTCGGTAACGCGCACCAGAAAAGTTTCCGGGATCTTCAGGCCAAGGGCCTTGGCGGTGGTCAAATTGACGATGAGATCGAACTTGACCGGCTGTTCGACCGGAAGGTCCGCCGGCTTTGCACCGTGCAGCACTTTGTCGACCAGATCGCCGGCGCGCCGGAACAGGTCCGGAAAATTCGGTCCATAGGACATCAGTGCGCCGGCTTCGACGTATTGCCGAAAGGCGTTGATGGTCGGCAGCTTCTGGCTGATCGCCAAAGTGTTGATGCGAACCTGATCCATGGTGATGAGCGGGTCGGTGCAGACATACAGCGCGTCCGCACGGCCGCCGACCGATTGGACGCCGGGGATGATCTCTTCCGCTTTCCTGACCTCGATTCTGAAGGTTTCGAGGCCGAGTTTCTTCGCCGCCGCCTCGACGGCATCCATCTCCAGCTTGACGTTCGGGCTGTCGATATGGCCGAGGATGGCGACACGCTGCAAGTTCGGGACGACTTCGCGTAACAACACCAGCCGGTAGCCGCCAAGATCGGTCTGCTGGTTCGACAATCCCGTCACATTGCCATTCGGATGCGCCAGACTGGCGACCAGTCCGGTGCCGACCGGGTCGCCGGCGGTGGCGAAAACGATCGGTATCTCCGAGGTCGCCTTCATCGCGGCGATGACCGCGGAGGTGCCACCGGTGACGATGACGTCGACTTTGCGGCGGACGAGTTCAGCGGCAAAGGCGTCGTAGCGTTCTTCGTGTCCTTCCGCCCAGCGGTATTCGATGGCAACATTGTAACCGTCGATCCAGCCGAGTTCGCGCATCCGCTGCAGGAAGGCGGCGACAAATGAACTCCAGACCGACGGCGAGGTCGGACCCAAAAAACCGATTGTCGGCTGCGCGCCCGGCTGTATGGCGAAACCCACGGACGGCCACGCCGCCGCGCCGCCGATGAATGCGATGAACTCTCGCCGTCTCATACGCGTCTCCGGACAAGGCATCGTCTGCGTTCAAGCTAGCACAGTTGCCGATCGGGCGTGAGTTCAAACAGAGCTCGTCATCGACTTCGTCTTCCGGTCTCCGAGCGGTCGGCGCCCCGCTTATTCGCTCCTCAGTCCACGCTTAGCTGAGGACCGACGATCTCCACGCCATGACTGCGACAAAGATCGTGCCATTCGTCGGACGTCGGATTTTTCAGAAACAATCTGCTCGCGTCGACCAGAAATTTCTCCATTGTTCCTGCCGGCTGGTAGGCGATCATCAGGACGCCGCGATCGCTGACATTGGCAAATGTATGCGGCACTTTGCGCGGCGCGAATAACGAGTCGCCTGCGGTCAGGCGGAAATCATCGTCGCCCACTCTGAACAAAAATTCGCCCTCCCGCACGAAGAACCATTCGTCCAGATCGTGATGGTAGTGCAGCGGCGGGCCGCCCTTTTTCATCCGGACGGTGTCGTATATGCAAAGATGGCCACCGGTATCTTCAGCGGACAGTTTGCAGTGGAAATATTCGCCGGCGACATAGGGCAGCGGCTTTCCGAAACGGTCGTGACCCGCTGATACCCGGACGGCCTTGTCCAATCGACGCATTGTCAATCTCCCAGCAAGTTGACAGCAAATCGTCAGAACAGAGACTTAGGACGCGGCGACCCCGGAGTTCAGGTTAGCATAAACCGCGCGACATCGGCATGGCAGTTCCCGGAGAGTGGTGCGCCCTTCAGTCGCGCGCTGACGGCCCGGGGCGTCGGAAAATACTTTGCCTGCCTCGTAGAAAGCAGCGCATCGGTCAATAGGGCGGGCTTCGTCCCTTGGTAAACAGATCCCCGACGGCGGCGCTCCAATTTTAGGAATAACGCAAGGATGGCGCTTAGGCTGACCTGAAAAACAGGAATCATTCTCAGCTATTTGTCGCTGTAATGCACATGTCCATGCTGTTGTTGAAGTGATCTCGTTGACGGAACTGGCCATTGAAGCTGACGATGGATGCAGTCGATGGATGAACGCCGTCATGCCGCTCGGACGCGCTCGCTGCTGGCGGGCAAAATCCTGCTGAACGGGCAGCGCTCAGTGATCGACTGCATCGTGCGCAATCTGTCACCGCACGGCGCCTGCCTTCAGGTGGCAAGCGTAGTCGGCATCCCCCAGACCTTCGACTTGCAGATCGACGGCGAGAAAACTGCCCGGCCCTGCGCCGCGGTGTGGCGGGCGCGCAATCGCATCGGCATCGACTTTCAGGCACGCCGGGAGCCCGACCTGAAGGAGACTTCCCAAGAAGCATCCCAAGAGATTTCCCAAGAGACATCCTACGTATCGGCACCGCCTGTCGGCGGCGGCGTCGCCGAGCCGCAAGGCGGGCCCGAGCTGATTAGAAGCGAGCTCTTGACTTTGCGTACCGCGCTCAACGAAGTGCCGTTCGGCGTCGTGCTGCTGGACTCCGAGATGCGCGCCGAATTCATCAACCGCGCGTTCCGCAAGATGTGGCGCCTGTCGGATGCCAAGGCCGACAGCAAGCCGGCCTTCGTCTCGCTGATGTATCACGGCCGCGACACGCGGGCTTACGAGGTCCCTGAAAACGAACTCGGCGCCTATGTGGCTGAGCGGGTGGCGCTGGTGAAGGTCGGCGATCGGACGCCGATGGACTTGCGGCTCGCCAGCGGCGAAGTGCTGCGCTTCCAATGCACGCCGCTGCCGAACGGCGGGCGCATGCTCAATTACACCTATGTCACCGACATCGTCCGGCATGCCGACGAATTGGAGGTGCTGCGCACGGCGCTCGACAACGTCGCGCAAGGCATAACCCTGCTCGATGCGGGTTTGACGATCCGGTTCATGAACCGAGCGGCCCAGGAGTTATGGCAGGTCTCGGGCGAATGGGTCGCAGGCGAGCACCACTATGCGGAACTGGTGAGCCGTGCCCGTCACGACCGGATCGCCGACTTGCCTCCGGACAAGCTCGAAGCCCATATCGCCGCGCGCATCGCCGCCGTCCGCAACGGCGATCGCGATCCGGCGGATATTTTGTTGGCCGACGGCAGAACCATCCGTTTTCAATGCGCCGTGCTGCCGAACGGCGGGCGCATGCTGACTTACACCGACGTCACCGACCTGGTGCAGAACGCAGCCAGCATGCACCATCTGGCGACGACCGACGGCATGACCGGGCTTTACAATCGCCGCCACGTGCTCGAGATCGCGGCAGCGGAGTGGCAGCGCTTTCAGCGCTATTACCGGCCACTCTCGGTTTTGCTGTTCGACATCGACCAGTTCAAATTCATCAACGATACGCTCGGCCATGACGCCGGCGATCGGGCGATCGTTCACATCGCCCGGCTGGTCAAAGCAGGCAAGCGGCCCACCGATATTGTCGCCCGCATCGGCGGCGACGAGTTCATCCTCATCTTGCCGGAGACCACGATCGAAGAAGCCGCGACGGTGGCCGAACGCCTGCGCGAACAAGTGGCGGAGTCGCGGGTCGGCGGTCAGGGTGGGGAAATGTCGATGACGATCAGCGTCGGCGCTGCCACAGCGGCGCTCGCCATGTCCGGCATCGACGCGCTGATCAAATGTGCCGACGAGGCGCTGTATCGCGCCAAGGCGCTTGGCCGCAATCGCGTCAGTGTGGCGGCTACGCCGGCCCTGCCGTCCCCCGTTCGGCACGCGGCGGAATAACCCGGCGGTCGGGCAGCTCTCAAGCCGCCGCAGGTCCGGAGTGAAACACAACTATCCGGTTATATATCGCCATATAACTTTTATAAGTTGCATACCGACCGAGGTCCGCAAACGTCTTTCGGCAACGGACCCCCTCAGTTGGTCATCAGCCGAAAGCGGAGCGGCGTAGGGCCGGAAAGTTCGACCACCTCGCCGCTTCGCCGCCAGCCGGTGACTTGAGCGAGAGCCGCAAGCAGATCGGCGTCGCGGGCTTGGCGTTCCGGCTCGCATTGTCCCGGCACCGGGGCGCCGGGAACGATGCTGATCGCAGCGTCGCTGACGGTTGCCTGGGCGGTAGCGCTCGAGCACCAAAGATCGATCGAGGCCGCGCCGTTCTCTTCGATCTCGATCATCGGCACCCGCTTCGAGCCGTGCATCGGCGCCGAATCGAGCATCAACTCGCTGCCGAAAGGAAAGCTGTCGGCTGCATTGGCGGCCGACAGCGACGCCGAAACAGCGACCAAAACCAAGAAGCAAAACGAACGCCGACGCAGGCGAGGCATTACCATCTCCGGGCAGGCTGACCATGAAGTCGCGACCGGACGGCCGCTGGCACCGTTTAACGCAAGATTACGCAAAAGTCAGCTTGGTTTGAATTGGTTCCGAGACGGCGAGGTCGGCCAGATCGAACCGCGAAAGGTGACAGAAAGTTTAGATTCAAGGACGGGCTGTCTCGTTACAATGCGGTGCCTCCTGCGGCTTCCAGGAGATCAAGAAAGCGCGATTTGTCGATACGCTGCCACAAACCGCCGTAAATGCGCGTTAATTGCCGCAAGGTATGGTCGCTGGGTTTCACATCGATACTGCCGCTCGGAACGCCGTCATGTTAGTTCATCGCCGTTGCCAGTCGCGTCGTCGATAGAGAAGAGAATAAGCAGGCCTCACCTTGGTGCTTGTCGAACGTTTTTTATTGCCCGCGCCACCCTTTAAAGCTTCGGAGGTTATTCCGTGAAACGTCTTGCCGCGACGCTCGCCACCATCTGGCAATTGTCCGCTCCCTATTTCCGCTCGGAAGACCGCTGGCCTGGGCGCATTCTGCTCGCCGCGGTGGTCGCGATCGAACTGGCGAGTGTCGGTATCACCGTGCTCCTGAACCAGTGGTACAATCGCTTTTACAACACGCTGCAGGATCGCGACTGGAACGCCTTCGTCAGCGCCATCCTGTTTTTCTGCGTGATCGCCGCAGTCTATACCGTGCTGGCGGTCTATCAGAACTATCTCAATCTCTGGCTTCAGATCCGCTGGCGGCGCTGGATGACGCAGACCTATCTGCGGCAATGGCTGAACACCGCCAACCATTACCGCATGCAGCTTCTCGGCGACGAAGCCGACAACCCCGATCAGCGTATCGCCCAGGACCTGCAGATGTTCGTGCAGTACACCCTGACGATCGGACTCGGCATCCTCAATTCCGTGGTGTCGTTCTGCTCTTTCGTCGTCATTCTGTGGGAACTGTCGGAACAGGCGCCGCTGCACCTGTTCGGTACCTCCTTCTCCATTCCGGGTTATCTGGTCTGGGCGGCGCTGATCTATTCTATCGTCGGCACCATCCTCACCAACCTGATCGGCTGGCGGCTCATTCCGCTGAACTTCAAGCAGCAGCAGTTCGAGGCCGACTTCCGTTTCAATCTGGTGCGCACGCGGGAGCATTCCGAACAGATCGCTTCGCTCCATGGCGAAGCCGCCGAGCGCGAACGCCTGGCCAGCCGCTTCGGGCAGGTGGTCGACAATTGGATCGCGATCATGCGGCGGACCAAAAAGCTGACGTTCTTCACCGCGAGCTTCTCGCAGGCCTCGGTCATCTTTCCTTACATCATGGTGAGCCCGGCCTATTTCGCCGGCGCCATGCAGCTCGGCGGCTTGATGCAGACGGCGTCAGCCTTCAACAGCGTGCAGACCGCACTGTCCTATTTCATCTCGTCGTATCAGCAGATCGCCGATTGGCGCGCCGTGATCGCGCGCTTGAGCGGCTTCGAGACCGCGATCGCGAACGGCCGCGCCGCGGCGCTGGCCGACCCGACAATCGAAGTCTTGCCGCGTGACGGATCGAGCGCGATCTCGATCGATCGGCTCAACGTCAAGCTGCCGCACGGCGAGCCGCTGGTGAATGCCGAACAGATCGTTTTTTCGCCGGGCGAGCGCGTCCTGGTGAACGGGCCGTCGGGCGCCGGCAAATCGACGCTGTTCCGCGCCGTCACCGGGATATGGCCGTTCGGATCGGGCCGGGTATCGGTGCCCGAGGACGCCAAGATCATGCTGTTGCCGCAACGGCCGTATTTTCCGGTCGCGAGTCTCGCCGCCGCCGTGAGTTATCCGGCGCGCATCGGCACCTTCGACGATGCCGTGATTGCCGAAACGCTCACCGCCGTCGGACTGCCGGAATGGAGCACGCGCCTTGAGGAAGAGGCGCATTGGAACCGCATGCTGTCGGTCGGCGAGCAGCAGCGCCTCGCCATCGCGCGCGCCTTGCTGCAGGCGCCGGATTATCTATTCCTCGACGAAGCCACCGCTTCGCTCGACGAACCCTCCGAGGCGATGCTGTACCGGCTGCTGCAGGAACGGCTCAAAACCGCGACCATTATATCGATCGGTCACCGCTCGACGCTGGGGGCCTTCCACGGCCGCCGGGTCGAGGTCACCGTCGGCGACGCCGCATCGCAGGTCCGCGACGTGCCGCTGGTGTCGGCGGCGGAGTAAACCTGGAATAGGTGGAGACCATAGCCCTCCCCGACCCTCCGGCTCATTGCCGCGCAAGCGGGAATCCATCTTCACCGATGCCGAAAGCCTGGTTCCCGCTTGCGCGGGAACGAGCGGACAAGGCTGCGCCAGTTGCTTATGGCCAAACGAAAACGGCCGGTGGCGTTTCCGCCACCGGCCGCAATTCGGAACGCTCAGACGATCTTACTTGATGCCGCTGAGGTTGGTCGCGAAGGACAGCTTCGCGATATAGGCCGCGCTGCACCAGTTGGAACCGACGCCGCCCGGATTGGCTCGGGTGATGTTGTTGGCGCCCGTACCGGTGAAGTCGCTGGTGAAGGCGTTACAATCGCCCTTGTTCAGGTTGGTGTCGTAGTAGCGCAGATCGAGCGTAAAGGCCTTGTAGGTGAAGCCGATGCCGACGTCCCAGGTCCAGTAGCTCTTGTAGGGGTCGCCGGCAGTCAGGTTGACCAGAGCCGTGCTGGCGCCGGCGCCGTAGAAGCCGTCGCTCTTGCCGAGATCCCAGTAGCCGAGGTCAGCCGAAGCATAGCCGCCCCAGCCGCTGCTGAACCAGGTGCTCGGCGCGGTGTAGGTGGCGTTGCCGGTGGTGAACCAGCCGGTCGAGCCGGTGTTGGACACCGACGGCGAATACCATTCCTGCAGGCCGAAGGCCCACTGGTCGTTCACCGTGTAAGTGGCCTTGCCGTACCACTCGTAGAAGCTGGCATTGGACTTGGCCCAGTTGCCGTTCGCGATGGTCCCGACCACGTTACAATTGGCAGGCACGCCGGCGAAGGCATTGGCCGTGGCGAAGCAGTCGCCGCCGGGATACCAGTAGTACCAGAAGCCGAAGTCGAGGGCGAGCTTGTCGAAGGTCGGGCGGAAACCGCCGTAGCCGTCGATTTCGGCCGCGGCATGGTTCGGGAAGTCGATGCTCTCACCCGAGATGCCGGCATAGTATTGCAGGGTCGGGTTGACGGTGTAGCGGGCCTCGAAGCCCGCTTGGGTCGACGCGTGGTGCGCCGATTGCGTGATGCCGCGGAAGTTATAGTCGGTCATCAACGCGGCAGAGATCGCAACATCCCACGGATTCGGAGGGGGCGCGGCGACCGGCGGGGCCTTGGTTGCCATGTCGGCGGCCATCGCGGACGTGGCGGCCATTCCGGCGGCAAGTACCAATGATAAAGCGACTCTCTTCATAACCAGCCCCTTCTGTTATTTCCCTGTCGTACGCGGGAGACGCCTTGTTTCGCGAAACTCTTTTCAACTCGGTCCACAGCGCAGACATGCGGCTTGAACACGCGACAATTTTTCCGATTTTGTTACGAAACTGCCAAGATTAAAACGGTGGCAACTGCCGCCTTTTTATGCTTTTCCGGGAAAACTTAAGACTTTGTGGCTAGGTGTTGCGGGGGGGATACACTTCTTCGGGGTGCCAGCGTTCTAAATCGCGTAGCGATATGGAATTTCGCGTCAGGCCCGCCACATTTCAGCGGACGAAGACGTCTTAGCGAACGCGAGCAGGGAGAATCAGCATGAAAGCGGTTGTTAACGGCCAAGTGGTTGCCGAAAGTAACGACATTGTCGAAGCCCATGGCTACCAATACTTCCCGGCCACGACGGTCCGGATGGATTGGCTGGAGAAGACGGCAAAAACCACCGACGACCTGGCGTGTCCCCATGGCGTGCAGTTTTACGACGTCGTGGTCGGCGGAACGCGTCACCCGCGCGCCGCGTGGTCCTATGAAGCGCCACGGCCGGAAATGAAGGCAGTCGGCGGCCAATTCGGCTTCTGGGAAGACGTCAAGGTGGCGTAGCCGGCAATAGGCTACGCCAATTCCGTATCCGGGATCGACACTGCCCGATCGGGCTACGCCGCCTGCTTCTTGCGATTGGCTTCGAGCCGGGCATCGACCAGCGCCACCTGAGCGTCGATCGCCGGATGGCTCAGGCCTTTCTGCTTGGCGATGAGCTGCACCAGTTTATCGGCGCGTTCGATGAACGGCGCGCCGTTTTGCAGCGCGCGGGCGGCGGAAGCCGGCCGTGTCAGCGATTGTGCAGCCGCGGCGTATTTCTCGAACGGCACCAGATCGGCTGGATTGGCGCCGAGCTTGACGCACAGGTCGAACACGAAATTATAGACCGAGCGCGACGTTTCGATATCGCTGTGGACGGCTTCCTGAGCCGTGCGCATGCCGTCCTTGGTGACGCAGCGATAATTGCCGGCCAGCAGCATCGACCATTTGGCGAGCGGCACGAAAATCGAATCGTAGATCTTCAGCTTGACCGGAAGTTCGATCTTGCCTTCCGGCGTGTCGAACCGGGCGGCATCGACATCCTTCTCCAATTGGCGAAGGACCGCGGTGCTTTTATCGTCGTCGAACCGCGCGCATTTGAAATTGGTCGGCAGCGTGACCAGGAGGAAATTCGCCTTCTCGTCGGGCGGACGGATTGCCTGCGGGTCCGGGCTGTTGAGCGTCAGCGTTTTCGGATCGAAGCTGTCCCAGACCGACGGATCGGTATAGGCGGGCTTGAGCGCCTCGTAATCGAGCCCCGGGATACGCTTGATATAGGGCAGCGGCGGCATGTTCATGATCGACATGCAGGGCACCCGCGATTTAGCGACCGCGTCCAAGAGTTCACGCACGCCGGGCGAGCGATATTGCGGCTCCTGCATGCACAAGCCGACCAGATCGTATTGCTTGGGATCGACGCCGGCGGCGGGACCGGCGGTCACCTTGCCGGGGAGTTTGCGCGATTCCAACAGCACCGGTTCGCTTGCGGCCGCGGATCGGCAGACGGACCTTAAAGCCCTCGGCGTTGATCAGGTCGGCCTCGGCCGGCAGGCACACCAAGTGAATCGAATGGCCGCCGAACAGAAGCTTCGATGCGAGCAGCGAACCATAGGACGCGCCCATCAGCAGGATGTTGTAGGCCATAACGCACCTCCCTGAACGGCAAAACGGCCGGGCTTGAGCCGGCCAGAAGCGGATCGAAAAACCGGCGGCGGCGCGCCGCCGTTCCGAATGTCAAACCAATGCTATTGGCACGGCAATGCCGATGCAATGCCGACAGGCGGCGCCGGTTCCTCGGCGCCGCCGATCGTCCGCAATGACGCGAACGGAGCTTAAGTGGTGCCGCTCGTTTCGGGAGCAGCCGGCGGGGTCCAAGCCGGCGCTGGTGTGGGTTCCGGCGTCGGAGCGGCGGCCGGCGCGGGCTTCGGCGCCGCTTTCGGCTTCGGTGCGGCTTTCTTGACCGGCTTCTTCGCCGGTTTCGGCGCCGCCTTTTTCACGACTTTTTTCGTGACCTTCTTAGCCGACTTCTTGGCCGGCTTTTTCTTCTTCGCTGCCGCCTTTACGACTTTCTTTTTCTTGCTCGCTGGAGCGGCTTTCTTCTTCGCCGGTTTCTTCTTCGCTTTCGCCTTTGACTTCTTCGCCATGATCGACCTCCCGATCCTTGATGATTCAGAATCCGTGCCGTCCCCACGGGAGACCGGCGCTGCGACGATGACGCTAACGAACACGCTACCCAACGCGCATTGCTGCGGTAACCGGATGCATCGCCGCACGCGGCTGATGCTTCTGCAGCGTCGGCGGACAGGGACCTCCGGTTGCCCAGTCGATCAGCTCGACTGTATGGACGACCGGTAGTTCAGTGCCCGCTGCGATTTGCGTGATGCAGCCGATATTGCCTGCTGCAATCACATCAGGTCGCAATCCCTCGATAGTCCCGACTTTACGCTCACGCAACCGTCTTGCAATGTCGGGCTGCATAATATTGTAGGTCCCGGCCGAGCCGCAGCAGAGATGGCCGTCTGGAACATCCTTCACGACGAAGCCGAGCCTGGTGAGAACGTCCTTCGGTTGCCGCACGATGCGCTGGCCGTGTTGCAGTGAACAAGCGGCGTGATAGGCGACCGTCAACCGCGGTGAATCTTCAGGCGTGTTCAGCGGCAGGCCGGCGATATATTCCGCGATATCATTGGCTAATCGCGAAACGCGCGCTGCTTTTTCGGCATAGGCCGGATCCTCCCGCAGCATGAAACCGTAGTCCTTGACGGTCGTGCCGCAGCCCGAGGCCGTGATCAGGATCGCGTCGAGATTTGGCGTTGCCGACCAGGCATCGATATTGGCGCGCGCTTGGGCCAGCGCCTCGGCCTCGCGGCCCATGTGATGCACCAGCGATCCACAACATCCTGCACCGCTTGGCACCACCACTTCGATATTATGGCGCGTCAGCACCCAAATCGCTGCGGCATTGATCGCAGGCGCGAGCACGTCGTTGACGCAGCCCGGCATCAGCGCCACGCGTCCCTTGCGCGGCGACGCCGCCGGAAAGGTTTGCGGCGAAAGCGGCCGATGCGGCGCGTGCCAAGGCGCCAAGTGCAGCGTCGCTCCAAGCCGCGTCAGACCGAGCGCGTCGAGCAACGGCGCGAACGGTTTGGCAAGCCGCGCGGCGGCCAGCGCCAGCCGGAAGCGCCGCGGATAAGGCATCGCCCAGGCGAGCAGCGCACGCAGCGCACGATCGCCGAGCGGCCGGCGGTAGGTCTGCTCGATGTAGGCGCGGGCATGGTCGACCAAGTGCATGTAGTGCACGCCGGAAGGACAGGTCGTCATGCAGGCGAGGCAAGAGAGGCAGCGGTCGATGTGCTCGGTGACCTCGGCGCTCGCCGGAAGGTTTCTCTCCAGCATGTCTTTGATCAGGTAGACGCGGCCGCGCGGCGAATCGAGTTCATTGCCGTCAAGCACATAGGTCGGACAGGTCGCGTTGCAGAAGCCGCAATGCACGCAGGCGCGCAGAATCTTTTCGGATTCCGCGGTATCCGGATCGGCAAGCTGGGCGAGCGTGAACGAGGTCTGCATCTACACTCCGGCCCACATCCGCCCGGCATTGAGCACGCGCTGCGGATCGAAGCCCTTGCGCACGCGGTCCGTCAATGCCGCGAGCGGGCCCGGCTCGGGGGTGAAGACGTCGACCGCGGCGCGCACCGCGGCAGGCGCGCGAATGAGCGTGGCGTAGCCGCCGGTGGCGGCAACGCAGGCCCGCACGGTGTCCGCATTGGCATCGTCGGCGGCCGGCAGCGCCGCCCAGATCAAGCCGCAGGCCCAATCATACAGCACTTCGGCGTCGAGCTTTTCACGCAGCGCTTCGCCGACTTCCGCGCCGCGCGTCGGCGCGGTGGAGAGCCGCCAGATATCGCGAGTGCCCGAGGGGCCGCTCGCCGCGAACGGAGCAACATCGCGGATCGCCCGCCACAGCGACCGCGAGCGGTCTTCGGTGAGCACGGCCAGCGTACCGAATGGTGCCAGGAGCTTTTCCAGCACCGCCCTGCGCTGTACCACCGAGGGCGCGAAGCCTTCGAGACGGAACGCCGTAGCCGCAGTTCCGGCATCGGCCAGCGCGGCAATGCGGCCGGCAATGTCCGCCGGCAGATGGGCCGCCGCCGAGACGTCGCCATAGGACCCCATTGCGGCGGCGGTCACTTTGGACGCGGTCGGCGCGTCGAGAGCGAGCACCAGGATCGTTGCCTCGGTCTCGGCCTTCGGCAGCGTCTTGACGGTCACGTCGGTCATGGCCGCGAGCGTGCCCCAGGAGCCGGCCAGGAGCTTGCAGAGATCGTAGCCGGTCACGTTCTTGACCACCCGGCCGCCGGACTTGAAGGTTTCGCCGCGGCCCGAGACGGCGGTGACGCCGAGAAAATGGTCGCGCGCGGCGCCGGCCTTGATGCGGCGCGGTCCCGACAGATTGGCCGCGATGGCGCCGCCGATGCTCCCGGCGCCGGCCGGCCCGCCCAGCAGCGCTCCGTAATCGATCGGCTCGAACGCGAGTTCCTGGTGGCTCGCCGCCACCAGCGCCTCCACTTCGGCAAGCGGCGTTCCGGCCCTGGCGGAGAGCACTAATTCCTCGGGTTCGTAAAGCGTGATGCCGGTCAGCGCCCCAAGCTCGAGCGACGCGTCCCATTGCGCGGCGCGGCCGATGGCGCGCTTGCTGCCGCGGCCGACCACTTCCAGCGTTTTGCCGTTGGCGACGGCCCAGCCGATTGTCTGTTCGACATCCTTGGCGTCACGGGGGACGAGGCGGTCGGCCATCCGGCGCTGCCCTACTCCGCCGCGTCGGCGGCGGTAGCGGTGCGCGCGAAGTGCGGCATGATCTCGCGCGCGAAACGGCGAAGCTGCTCGCTGCCGCCGCTGATAGTGAGGAGTACATAGCGCACGCCCGCGCCGCGCAGTTCTTCCAGCTTCGCGCAAATTTCGTCCGGCGTACCGTACAGCGCGTTTTCCTCGGTGCCGCCGGCCTGGCCGGCATAGGCCAGCACATGCGAGCCGCTCTTGCCGTCGGGCCGGCGCGATACCTCGACGGTGCGCTTGGTGAAGGCGGCCTGGCGCACCAGGGCTGCTTGTTTGTCGGCTTCGTCCTTGGCGACATAGACCTGACGCGCCACGGCGACCTGTGTCGGATCCGCCTCCAGTCCGTGAAGCCTTCGCTCGGCGCGGTAAATGCCGATGCGCTCGCCCAGTGTTTTCGCACTCGCGTATTGATCGAGGATCAGATTGAAGCCGCGCGCGGCGGCGCGGCGGATCGAGGGTTCGCTGCCGGCAGCGATCCAAAGCGGCGGATGCGGGCACTGCGCCGGCGGCGGCTCGACCACGATGTCTTCGAAATGCCAGAAGCGGCCGTGATGGGAAAACCGTTCGCGCGTGCTCCATGCCCGCGTCATCACCGCGATCGCTTCCTCGAAACGCGCTTCGGCTTCTTCCGGCGCGATCTGAAAACCTTTGAACTCGCTGTGCCGATAACCCTTGCCGATGCCGAAATCGAAACGGCCGCCGGAGACGAGATCGAGCGTCGCCGCCTGTTCGGCGAGCAGCACCGGATTATGCCACGGCAATACGATGACCGCCGAACCAAGCCGCAGCGTCGTGGTGCGCATAGCGAGCGCCATCAACAGCATCAATGTCGACGACACCTGATTCCAGCCGGTGAAGTGATGCTCGACCAGGAAGCTCGACTCGAAACCCAGCGTCTCGGCCTCGACATTGTAGTCGAGATAATCGCGGAACCCCTGCCCGGTCTCGGGGCCGAGTTCGTTGCTGTTGGCTTGCGCCGACGTGAAGAGACCGAATTTCATGATCGCTGCTTTTTGGCCGGGTTTTCTGCCGGCTGTGCTCGACGCATTAAACTTACGCAATAATGGAAACGCAGGCGAGCCTTCCGGTGACCCATCGGAATAACCGGAGGACACGACCATGAGACGGGCAATTTTCGCTTCCGTTATCCTGCTGAGTGTCGCGCTCGTCGGCCAAGCGAGCGCAATCGCGGCAACAGCCGGCGCGCCGCACCACACGGCATCGCGCCAGACCGTCAGAGGTGCCGGTCATGCCAAAAGCGCTAGGATGACACCATCTTCTTCCAACGTGGTCACTTACGACCGCAATTCCAAGGACCCGAACATCGGCTGGCACAACGACGGCGGCATGCGCGTTTGTCATCAAGACTGCGACAATCCGGAAATCCCTGGATCGGGCTACACCTGCAGAGATGTTCAAGTGCTCGGCATGGCGATGCGCGAATGCGACAGTTCGAACTAGCCGGGCAGCGGCTTAGGCCGCTACGGGGACCGGTTTTACGCAGCGCCGCCGCGCCAAAACACCGGAATCTTCCTTCACGAATGGCTCCGTGCCGGCGCTTTAAAACCGCGGGATATCCGGAAACGCCATTCGCCCGGCATGGACGTGCACGCGGCCCAATTCGGCGCAGTTATGCAGCGTCGGAAATACCTTGCCCGGATTGAGCAGGCTTTTCTCGTCGAAGGCGCATTTGAGCCGCTGCTGCTGGTCGAGATCGATTTCCGAAAACATCACCGGCATCAGATCGCGCTTTTCGACGCCGACGCCGTGTTCGCCGGTCAGCACACCGCCGACTTCGACGCAGAGCCGCAAAATGTCGGCGCCGAATTGTTCGGCGCGGTCGAGTTCGCCCGGCTTGTTGGCGTCGTAGAGGATCAGCGGATGCAGATTGCCGTCGCCGGCATGAAACACATTGGCCACGCGCAGGTCGTATTTGACCGACAATTCCTTCATGCGGCTCAGCACCAGCGGCAGCTTGGCGCGCGGAATGGTGCCGTCCATGCAGTAGTAGTCGGGCGAGATACGGCCGACCGCGGGGAACGCCGCCTTGCGGCCGGCCCAGAACAACAGCCGCTCCTCCTCGGTAGTGGACACCCGGCAGGTCACGGCGCGGCACTCCCGGGCGATGGCTTCGACCCGCTCGAGCAGGTGATCGACCTCGTCGCGCGGACCGTCGAGTTCGACGATCAGCAAGCGCTTCGACATCGAGCGGATAGCCGGCGTGGACGAACTCCTCGGTGGCGTGGATCGCCGGGCGGTCCATCATTTCCATGCCGCCCGGAATGATGCCGGCGCCGATGATGCGGGCGACGCATTCGCCGCCGTCCTCCGACGCGTTGAAGCCGAGCAGCGCGGCGCGCGCGGTTTGCGGCTTCTTGAGAATACGCACGGTCACTTCGGTGACCACGCCGAGCAGCCCCTCCGATCCGGTGACGATGCCGAGGAGATCGTAGCCCGCGGCATCGAGATGCTTGCCGCCGAGCTGTAAAACCTCGCCGGTCATCAGCACGATTTCGCAGCCGAGCACGTTGTTGGTGGTCATGCCGTATTTCAGGCAATGCACGCCGCCGGAATTCTCCGCGACATTGCCGCCGATCGTGCAGGCGATCTGCGAGGACGGATCGGGTGCATAGTAGAAACCGGCCTCGCCGACCGCCTGCGACACCGCGAGATTGGTGACGCCAGGCTCGACCACGGCAACGCGGTTATCGTAATCGATCTCGCGGATGCGTTTGAATTTGGCAAAGCCCGAGCAGAACGCCGTCGCCGAGCGGCAGCGCGCCGCCGGACAGCGAGGTCCCCGCCCCACGCGGCACCACCTTGATGCCCTCGCGATGGCAGAAAGCCAGCACCGCCGACACCTGCGCGGTGGTTTCCGGCAGCACCACCACCATCGGCAGTTGGCGATAGGCGGTCAGTCCGTCGCTCTCATAGGGCCGCATAGCCTGTTCGGACGCGATGACGCCCTCGCCCGGTACGATGCGACGCAGCGCGGCCACGATCTCGCCGCGGCGCGCCAGCACCGCTTCGTCGAACAGCGGCATCAAAAGCGACATCGAAACCTCGTCAGCATTCCTCAACCGCTATATAGCACCGCGTCAAAGCCGTTGACACTCGGCCTTCGGCTCGGTTGAACGGGTCTGGCATGTTTGCGGCCGCTCGGGGCACGGTCGTCGGCAACGGCTTGGCATCGGATGCAAAAGGAGACTTGATGATGAGGACGTTGATCGTGGCGGCGGCGCTGACCGCCGTAACGGCGGGGGCGGCGATGGCGCAGGACGCCGCGAAGGGCGAGCATTCGTTCTTCAAATGCGCGCCCTGTCATTCGATCGGGCCGGATGCGACGAACAAGATCGGCCCGGAGCTTAACGGCATCGATGGCCGGCACTCCGGCACGGCGCCGAACTTCAGCTATTCCGACGCCAACAAGAACTCCGGCATCGTCTGGAACGAACAGTCGTTCAAGGAATACATCGCCGATCCGAAGGCCAAGGTGCCGGGCACCAAGATGATGTTCGCCGGCATCAAGAATCCGGCGGAGGTCGACGACCTGTGGGCTTACGTCAAGCAGTTCGACGCCGACGGCAATAAGAAATAGGCCTCTCGCGCCATACCGGCTTGATCGGGTTTTTACCCATAACCGGCGGTGCGCTTCTGGTATAACAAGTGGCAAGAACAACCTAACGCACGCCGAACACCGGGAGCCGCCGCCATGATCAAGGACATCGTCGTCAATCTCAGCGTCAGCGAAGGCGGCAGCCCCGCCGGCGATTATGCGGTTTCGGTCGCCGACGCGCTGAAAGCGCATCTCGCCGCCATTGCCTTCGTTTACGATCCCATTATTCCGGTCTCGGGCGCCGGTTACATGCCGCCCGAGGTGATCGAGACTCAGCAGGCCGACAATGAAGCCGGCGCGAAAGCCGCGGTCGACCGTTTTACCGAGTCAGCGCGCCGCGCCGGGCTCTCGGCCGAGCCGGTGGCGCTCACCGCCAGCCTCGCCGGTGCCGGCGATCAGTTCGGCCGTCTGGCGCGACGCTTCGACCTCGCCATCGTCGGCCAGTCCGAACCGGAAACGTCGTCGGTGGAAGACATCATTGCCGAAACCACGCTGTTCACGTCCGGCCGGCCGCTGATCCTGGTGCCCTATATCCAGAAAGGCCCGCTGAAACTCGACAATGTCATGGTCTGCTGGGACGGCAGCCGGCAGGCGGCGCGCGCGATCGGCGATGCCATGCCGCTACTGGTCAAATCGCAGCGCGTCGAAGTCGTCATCGTCACCAATGAGCGCGGCAAGGAAGACGAGATCGAAGGTGCCGATATGGCCCAGCACCTCGCGCGTCACGGACTCAAGATTACGGTTCATCGGATCGGCGGCGGCGGCATCGACGTCGCCGATGCGCTGTTGTCGCATGCCGCCGACAGCGGCGCCGATTTCATGGTGATGGGCGGCTATGGTCACTCGCGGCTACGCGAATTCGTACTCGGCGGCGTCACCCATTCGATTCTGCGATCGATGACGATCCCGGTACTGATGTCGCATTAGGAAAATCCCATGTCATTCACGCTGTACAACGCGCCGCAATCGACGTGCAGCCAGCGCGTCCGTTTCGTCCTCAACGCCAAGAAGCTGCCCTTCGCCGAGGTCAAGCTCGACCTGCTCGCCGGCGATCAGCTCAAGCCGGATTATCTGGCGCTCAATCCGAACGGCGTGGTGCCGACCCTCGACCATGACGGCGCGATCGTGATCGATTCGTCGGTGATCATGGAATATCTCGACGAGATCGTGCCGGAGTCGGCGAACTTCACGCCGCACGATCCGGTAGCGCGCGCCAGGATGCGCACGCTGATGCATTTCATGGACGAGATGCCGGCGCCGGCGGTGCGGGTGCCGACCTTCAACCTCGCCTTCCTGCCGCGCTTCGCTGCGATGAGCGAGGAGGAATTCGTGGCGTTCGCGGAATCCAAACCGCTGCGCCGGGAATTCATGCTGGCGATGGGCCGCAAGGGTTTTCCGCAGGCCGAGATGGATGCAGCGCTGGGACGGCTGCGGCGGACTTACGAGCGCATGGACGCGGAAATCGAAAAGAGCGGCGGACCATGGCTGCTCGGCAAGGAGATTTCGCTCGCCGATGTCATGGCGATGCCGGCGGTCGTGCGCATGGCCGATCTCGGCCAGGACGGCGCCTGGCGGGATCTGCCGCGGGTGCAGCGCTGGTACGACGCCATTCGCGCGCAGCCTTCGTTTACGCCGACCTATTATCCGGGCTCGCTATTGACCGAGCGCTTTCCGCATTTGCGCAAAGCCGCCAACCAGAACTGATCGCCCTCCTATCGTGCCGTCCCCTCGGGAGGCAGCGCGGTCTGCACCACAAGGCCGCGCGCCCGCGCATCGGCAACGCCGAGCGCGCGCAACGCGATCAGCGCCAGCGATTGCACGATGTCTCTTTCGCGCCCGGCCGCGTCGGGCGCGAGCGGTCCGATCGTCGCTTCGACCAAAAGCCCGAGCAGCGCATTCCCCGCGAGCGCGGCATCCTGCGGCGGCAAGTGACCGCCGGCCGCGGCCGCGGCGATCCGACCTCCGAACTCTTCGGCAAGCGCCTTGCGGAAGGCGAGCCGTTCGACATCGAGTTCGGCATCGACCGGTTCGGCGATCGCCGCGAAACTCAGGCGGCGGTCGCGCAATACCCGCGCCGCAAAGGTCATAATCGCTGCCGCCAGCGCCGACAGCGGGCCAGGCGCCACGGCGGCGGCGTGGCGCAGTGCCGCGATCTCCCGCTCGGCGATATCCGCAAGCAGCGCCGCGACCAGATCGGTCTTGCCCGGGAAGTAGCGATAGACCGTGCCGGCGGCGACACCGGCGCGCGCCGCCAGCGGGACGATCTGCACCGCCGCCATGCCGCCTTCGCTCGCCGCCGCGCGCGCCGCCGCGACGATCGCGGCATGCCGGGCGGCAAGGCGGCGGACGACATTTTCGGTGCGGCGGTAGGGCATCGGCCTCGGTGTAAGAATCGCGGCGCGAATAAGTGAACCACGGTTCAATGAAACCGGCAACGCACCGTCAATCCGTCGCAGCGGCTGTTTTGCGCTTTAGCGACGGCGTTTCCTCTGGCATAGGACTCGGGTGCGTCCGGGGAGGAAAAACATGATCGCTGCGTTTCGCGTGGCCGCTGCATTGGCGGCCGGCTTGAGTCTTGCTCCTGTCGTCTGCGCCGTCGCACCCGCCGCCGCGGACGACTATCCATCCCGCCCGATCACCATGATCATCCCGCTGGCGCCCGGCGGCTCGACCGACGTGCTGGCGCGGATCATGGCGGAGGGCATGCGCAAATCGCTCGGCCAGCCGGTGATCCCGGAGAACACCAGCGGCGCCGGCGGCACCATCGGCGTCACCAAGGCCGAACGCTCCGCGCCCGACGGCTACACGATCCTGTTCGGCCAGTTCGGCACCAACATGGCCAACGGCGCGATCTACTCGCTCGACTTCGATCTGGTGAAGGATTTCCAGCCGATCGCGCTGGTCGCGACACAGCCCTTCTTCATCAGCTCGCGCAAAGACGCTGCCGGCCAACAATCTGAAAGAACTGATCGCCTGGATGAAAGCCAATGGCGAAAAAACCACCGAGGGCAATTCGGGCGTCGGCTCGCCGAGCCACATCGCCGGCATTCGACTGCAGCAGACGCTCGGTTTTAAGTGGCAGATGATCCCCTATCGCAGCGCCGGGCTATCGATGCAGGATCTGGTCGCCGGCAATATCGACATCGAGCTCGATGCGCCGCCGGTGACCCTGCCGCAACTCCAAGCCGGCGCCATCAAGACCTATGCAGTCGCCGCGAAAAAGCGCAGCGCCATCGCGCCGGATATTCCGACCACCGATGAAGCCGGGTTGCCGGGTTTCTATTTTTCATTCTGGCATGCGATCTGGGCGCCGAAGGGGACGCCCAAGGACGATCGTCGCCAAGCTCAATGCCGCGGTGGTCGCTGCGCTGGCCGATCCGGCAACGCTCAAACGCCTCACCGATTTCGGTCAGGAAATCTACCCGCGCGACCAGCAGACGCCGGAGGCGCTGGAAGCCTTCCACAAGGCCGAGATCGCGAAATGGTGGCCGATCATCAAGGCCGCCGGCGTCAAGGCGGAATAGGACGCTCATCCGCTCATCCCCGCGAAAGCGAGGACCCGTTTACGCTACGCGATGGGTTCTCGCTTTCACAGGAATGAGCGTGGAAGACGCCGTCCGCTATTATTGCGGCGCCTGCTGTTGATCCGGGTCAGCCTTCTTGTTCGCTTCGTGATGGCCGATCGCGCAACCCGCGGCCGCGCCGAGCACGCCGTGATGCCCGGCCATGTGCCCGGCAGCACCGCCGACGATCGCTCCTTTGATACAGCCCTTCGCGCTTGCCGGCACGGTCGTTGCGGCCGTCGCCAGGCTCAAAGCCATTACGCCGAGAGCCATGCTGAGAAGAAGTGATTTCATTTCGGAACTCCGCTGTTTTGCAGTTAAATCCGCGGCATCGCATTGGTTCCGAGAACCGAGGCGGCATCTCGAATCGCGCGCTCCCGCGAACGTGGGAACCGCCGCGAGGGACGGATTCGCGCTTGTCGCGGGATGAGCGGAATTACTGCTGCGGTTTGGCCGGCTGATCCGGCGCATGATTGTCCTGCGGGTGATCGTCCGGATGCTCCTGCATCTGCTTTTCTTCCATCGCCTTCTTATGCGCTTCGTGATGGCCGATGATGCAGCCCGCCGCGGCGCCCAGCAAACCGTGATGGGCGAGATGGCCGGCGGCGCCGCCGACGATGGCGCCCTTGATGCAGCCTTTGGCGTCGGCGGGAACGGCCGCCGATCCGATCGCCAAGGTCAGCACCGCGATGCCGAGAAGCGTTTTCATTGCCGAAACTCCTGTTGTTACCGATGTCGGTTGTCGGTGAGTTATCGCATGCCGCGGCGAAATACGTCAGCCGGTCTTTGCCGCCAGCGATTTGGCGCGAATTTTGGACAGCGTCATGCCCGGCGTGATCGCTTCGCGGATCGACAGCGAGCCGAACGATGGCCGGCTTGCCCGACGCCTGCGCCGCCTTGAACGCCGCCGGAAAATCCTCGGTGCGCTCGACCGAAATGCCGAAGCCGCCGAAGGCGCGGGCATAAGCGGCGAAATCCGGATTGCGCAATTCGGTCGCCGAAATGCGGCCGGGATATTCGCGCTCCTGGTGCATGCGGATGGTGCCGTACATGCCGTTGTCGACGATGACGGTGACGAACGGCAGATCGTATTGCACGGCGGTGGCGAATTCCTGGCCGTTCATCAGAAAGTCGCCGTCGCCGGCGAGGCAGACCACGGTACGCTCGGGATAAAGCCGCTTCATCGCCGACCGCGGCCGGCACGCCATAGCCCATCGAACCCGACGCCGGCGCGACATGCTGCGCGAAACGGCGGAAGCGGAAGAAGCGATGAATCCAGGCGGCATAATTGCCGGCGCCGTTGCACAGAATGGCATCGTGCGGGAGATTTTCGCGCAGCCACACCATGACCGCGCCGAAATTGACGCCGCCGGGCTGCTCGGTCGGCTTGTCGGTCCACGCCAGATAATCGGCGTGCGCGGCCTTGGCATCGCCCGACGGGCTCGCGAGGCGAATTGCAGATGTTCGAGCGCCGCCGCAAACGCCGTCGGCGTGGCGTTGATCGCAAGCTGCGGGCTGTAGACGCGGCCGAGTTCTTCCGCGCCCGGATGCACGTGCACGAACGGCATCTGCGGCCGCGGAATGTCGAACAGCGTATAGCTCTGCGACGGCAATTCGCCGAGCCGGCCGCCGATCAGGATGACGAGATCGGCGGATTTGACGCGCTCCAGCAGTTTCGGATTGGGACCGATGCCGACATCGCCGGCGTAGCAAGGGTGCGTCTGGTCGAACAGATGACCGCGGCGGAACGTCGTCGCGACCGGCAGCGCATATTGCTTGGCGAAGCGCGCGACCCGGTCGCAAGCCTCTTGCGACCAGCGGCTGCCGCCGAGCAGCATGATCGGCGCCTTCGCGGCGCCAAGCATCGCGGCAAATTTCGCCATATCGGCCGGTCCTGGCGAGGTTTCGATCGGCGCGAACGGCGGCGCATCGGCGACCGCGACGCGCTCGATCAGCATGTCCTCGGGGATGGCGATCACGACCGGTCCCGGCCGGCCGTTGGTGGCGACGTGGAACGCGCGCGACAACGAGTTCCGGGACCCGCGCCGGATCGTCGATCTCGGTCGCCCATTTGGTCATCGAGCCGAACACCGCGCGATAGTCGAGTTCTTGGAAGGCCTCGCGCTCGCGCATGTCGCGCGCCACCTGGCCGACGAACATGATGAGCGGCGTCGAATCCTGCTGCGCGATATGGATGCCGGCCGAGGCATTGGTGGCGCCGGGACCGCGGGTGACGAACACCACGCCGGGGCGGCCGGTCGCCTTGCCGACCGCTTCCGCCATCATGCAGGCGCCGCCTTCCTGGCGGCACACGGTGACCGCAAGATCGCTGTCATGAAAGGCATCGAGCACCGCGAGATAGCTTTCGCCCGGCACGCAGAACACATGCTTGACGCCGTGAATGCGCAATTGGTCGACCAGAACCTCGGCGGCGCTGCGCAGATTATCCTTGGCGCGCATTGTGGCGTCTCCTTCGCGGCACCCTCCCCGGCGCCGCGCGGCGCCGGACGGGCCATGTTTTGTGGGCGCTTCAATAGCGCGAATGCCGCACCGTCGGGAACCCAATTCGCAAAGTAAATGACGCCTTCTTTATCGGGGCCGGCGCGCTCTACCCGATTGACGGACGGCCCGCCGATGCCGACATTAGCGTCACGGGGCCTGATCGACCGCGAAGGATTTTCCATGGCGAACGCCACGCCCACCTCATCGCCACAAAACCCGGGCCATGCCCCGGAGGCGACACGGCGCGATTTTCTCTACATCGCGACCGCCACCGTCGGCGCGGTCGGCGCCGCGGCCGCATTGGTGCCGCTGATCGCGCAGATGAACCCCGACGCCTCGACGCTCGCGGCCGGCGGACCGGTCGATCTCGATGTCAGCAAGATTCCGGAAAACGGTCAGGTCATGATTCGCTGGCGGCAGCGGCCGATCTTCGTTTTCCATCGTTCGGCAAAAACATTGGAATCGCTGCAGAGCAGCCAGATGACGTCGCTGTTGGCCGATCCCAATTCCGAGCAGATGCAGCAGCCGCCCTACGCCGCCAATTGGCACCGTTCGATCAAGCCGGAATTCGGCGTGCTGGTCGGCATCTGCACCCATCTCGGCTGCATTCCGATGTTTTATCCGGACGCCAGCGCGACCTCGCCGGTATCGAATTGGCCGGGTGGCTATTTCTGTCCGTGCCACGGCTCCAAATACGATCCGGCCGGCCGCGTTTTCTCCGGCGTGCCGGCGCCGTACAATCTGCCGGTGCCGCCGTATAATTTCGTCAACGACACCACGCTTCGCGTCGGCGAAAATCCGAAGGACGCTGCCGCCTGGGATTTCGATTCGATCCGGCAGTTGTGAGCGAAGCGTCGCTCCTGATTTCGGACTAACGATTTCGGAATAATTCCGATGCCGAGCCAAACGGCAGCCGATAACGCTCCCGAGCGCGCGCCGCCGATCGCGTACCGCAGCGTTAAAGTCGACGGCCTCTCGATCTTCTATCGTGAAGCCGGCCGGCCGGAAACACCGACCCTTCTGCTGCTGCACGGTTTCCCGTCGTCGTCGCGGATGTTCGAGCCGCTCCTCACCCGGCTTGGCGCGCGGTTTCATCTGGTCGCGCCCGATTATCCCGGTTTCGGCCACAGCGACGCACCGGCCGCGAAAGACTTCTCCTATACTTTCGACCACATCGCTGCAGTGATCGAGCATTTTACCGAAGCGCTGGGCCTCGACCGCTATGCGCTTTATCTGCAGGACTACGGCGGCCCGGTCGGATTCCGGCTGGCGCTGGCGCATCCCGAACGCCTCGACGCGCTCATCATCCAGAACGCGGTGGCCCATGAAGATGGGCTCGGACCGCTGTGGCAAACCCGGCGAGACTTTTGGGCCGACCGCATCGCCAACGAAGCGGCGCTCCGGCAAAACTTTTTCTCATTCGCGGCGACCCGGCAACGCCATGTCGGCAGCAATCCGCATGTCGAGAATATCGATCCCGATCGCTGGACCGATGAGTTTGCCTTTCTGAACCGGCCCGGCCAGCCCGATATTCAAACCGATCTGTTCTACGATTACCGCACCAATGTCGCGAGCTATCCGGCGTGGCAGGCTTGGCTTAAAGCGCACCGGCCCTTCACTCTGGTCCTATGGGGCAAGTACGATCCCTCTTTCCAGGTTGCCGAGGCCGAAGCCTATCGGCGCGACGTGCCCGATGCGGAAGTCCACATTCTCGACGGCGGCCACTTTGCGCTGAACGACAAGCCGGAAGAGATCGCAGCGCTTGTTCGCGGCTTTCTTGAACGGCGCCGCGCTTAAATCGCGCATCCGGAATCCTTCGCTATTCCGCCGAGCGCATAGAACCAAATTCACCAGGCCTGCGACTTACGCTTCGGACGCGCTCTGACGCCGAAGAACGTCGTCCCGCGATCGTTAACGGCGGCGAGTGGGCCGGGTGATTTGCACCCGTCTTCTTTTCGAAAGATTCCCATGAGGGAAAATAAAAGGGAGCTGGCAATGAAGCGATTGGTATTTGCAGTGAGCGTTCTGGCGGCAGGTCTTGCGCTATCGTCCTCGGCGCGGGCGGATTTCGCCGTGATCAAATTCAAGGACACCGGCGCATGCCGGGCGTGGTACGACCACGCCGCGAAGCCCTGGGGCAACTATCAGGTGCTCTGGGTAAGCACGCCGGGTTGGGATGCGGCACAGTCCAAGAGCGCCTATGCCATGAAGCACCACTGGTGCAAGGCTTGGTATTACTAAGCCGCAGCGTGGAGGCGGATGAGCGAAGCTAAACCGCCAGTTATTTGCAAGCCCAGCCCCGGCATACGTGCCGGGGCTTTTTTTACGCCGCGTAGGCGGTCGGAACGGACGGCTCTTTGTCCCATTCGACGATGGGGTCGTAGGCCCAGACCCAGTCGGCGGTGCCGTGGACGCTTCCCTTGCCGGCGGCGATCGACGACTTCTGCGCCGAGCTGTCGCGCATGTGCTTGAAGCGGGCATTGGAGATCGAGAGGCGCTGCACGCCGTGAACGCGCGGGATGCGGACGCGCCGGAAATTGGCGAAGGCCTCCGCCGGGCTGCGGCAATCACCGAGCCAGCGCGCGAGGATATAAGCGTCCTCGAACGCCTGGCACGCGCCCTGCCCGGCATTCGGCAGCATGGCATGCGCGGCATCGCCGATCAGCTGGATCCGGCCGCGACCCCAGTTCTGCGTCAGCGGCCGGGTGAACAACCCCCATTTCGAACAGTCGGTCACGAGGCTGAGTAATTTTTCGAGCCGCGGCTCGGGGTTGGGAAAGCTCGATCGCATCTCGTCGGGATCGCCGCGGGTCGACCAGCCTTCCTCGACCCATTTATCGGTATCTTCCTGGGTGACGATATTCACGAGCTTCTGGCCGCGGATGTAATACGCCAGGAGATGACAACCGGGACCGACCCACTGGATATGTCCGGTCGGCTCCAGCACCTCAGGCGGGACATCGCGGCCGTCAAGCAGCGCGCGCCAGACCATCTGCCCGGTATAGGTCGGATTGTCCTGGCCGTAGAGCGCTTGGCGGATGACCGAGCGTACCCCGTCGGCCCCGATCACGAATTCGGCTTCGAGCTGGGCGCCGTTGGCGAAGGCCAGCAGCACGCCGTCGCCGCGCTCCTCGATGCCGACGAGTTTGTGGTCGAGATGAACCCGGCCGCGATCGAGCCCGCTTGCCAACACATCCAGCAAGTCGGCGCGATGAAAGGTGTAGTACGGCGCGCCGACCCGGGCTGCCGTTTTGCGCCGGTCATTGAATTCGAGAAACTCACCGGTTTGCATATTGCGCGTGTAGATGCCCGGCGAGGAACTGCCCGCAGCGGCGATCTTTTCGGCTAGTCCGATGGCGGCAAGCGCGCGCGCCGCATTAGGCGCGATGTTGACGGCGGCGCCGACCTCGCCCAGCGCAGGAGCGGCTTCAAAGACTTCGGCCTCGATGCCGAAGTGGGCCAACGCATTGGCCGCGCCCAATCCGGCGAGACCGCCGCCGATAATCGCCATGCGTATCATAGTGTGCATCGTTCCATGGAGCGGTGCTCGACAACCCGCATCGCCTCGATCTTACCGTGGACGGCGAAGCGCCGGCGATCATAACAACGCTGCAAGCGTGCGTCGATTGCCACGCGATACCGGGGATTTTGCAGCAGAGAATCTCGCCATAGAATGGCGCGCGGCGAACCGGCGTCAATCCAGAGCGACCGGACCCGCGTCTCGGGAGAACACATGCAGCGGAAAATCGCGGCGATTCTGGTCGCACTCAGCATGCAGCTGCTGTCGTTTCACGTCGCGCAAGCATTCCCGGACCGGCCGATCAAGCTCGTCGTGGCGTCGCCCGCCGGATCGCCGCCTGATGTCATCGCGCGGCTGGTGTCGGACAAGATGGCGGATGTTCTCGGCCAGCCGGTGATCGTGGAGAACCGCCCCGGGGCCGGCGGCACCATCGGATCGCGGATGGTCCTCTCCGCGGAGCCGGACGGCTATACGATGTTGTTGGGAAGCACGAGCAACCTGCTGATCGCGCCCGCGGTCTACAAGAACGTCGGCTACGATGCCGGAAGCTTTGCACCGATCGCGCGTGTGGCCGACACCAGCGAGGTTCTTGCCGTGCATCCGTCGGTCGCTGCCAAATCCGTCGCCGAATTGATCGGTCTCGCGAAGTCGCGGCCGGGAGAGCTGAACTATGCCTCGGCCGGGAACGGAACGCTGCCGCATATCGAAGGCGAGTTGCTCAAAGCCAGCGCCAAGATCGAAATGAATCACGTTCCCTATAGCGGCGGCGGGACGGCGCTGATCGGACTATTGGCCGGGCAGGTCCAGGTCATGTTCTCCGTTCTGACGCAGATGCTGCCGTATGTTCAGGAGGGCCGCTTGCGCGGATTGGCTATCTCAAGCGCCACCCGCAGCAAGCTTGCACCGGACATTCCCACCATGGTCGAGAGCGGCTTCGGCGATTTCGTCACGACGTCGATCAATGGCATTGTCGCTCCGCCCAACACGTCGATCGAAATCAGACGGCGGCTCGGCGACGCGGTGAAAACCGCGCTCGCCTCCGCGGAGGTGCAGCGGTCGCTGTCGAACCTGGGCGGCGAGGCGCGGCCGTCATCGCCGGAAGAATTCGCCGCTTACCTCGCAGGAGCACAACAGCACTGGGCTCGCATCATAGCGGCGGCAAACATCTCGATCGATTGAGGGCCCCTCGATCGCGTCACGCCGCCGTCGCTACGCAATCCACCTCCAGGTCGAACGGTCCCGGCCAGGAGTGGATGAACATGAAGATACGCGACGGCGCATCGGTCGGGAAATAACGATCATACACGGCGTTGAAGATCGCGAAGTGCGTTGGCCCCGTTACGCAATAGACATTACATTTGATCACCTGCGAAAGCGAAGACCCGGCCGCCTCCAGGCAATGCTTGAGCTGCTCCAGCGCGAGTTCGCATTGGCGCTCGAACGGTTGCGGCATGATCTCGCCGCTTTCCGGATCGAACGGCGGGAGTCCGGACAGATAGACGAAGCCATTGGCGATGGTGACGGGATACGCCACCCCGCCTTTGCGATAGCGCTCCAGATACGTCGAAATCGGCTCGACCCGCAGGCGTTTGATCATGGCTTCTCCTCCGATGCGTGGCCATTGCCCTAGCATGAGGCTTGCGATCGATGCTTCGGCCGCGGCTGAACCATCGCTTCTGCCTTGACCGGGCAAGCGTCGCCCGGATAAGCGGAGCGAAAGACCGGCCGTTAATGCCGCGCTTTGAAATACGGGAGGATACCGTGACCGTTTCGCGCCGCACCGTGATCGCAACATTGGGGCTTGGGGCGGCGGCGAGCGTGCTGCCGCGCACAGCCTTAGCCGCGTTTCCCGATCGACCGATCCGGCTGATCGTGCCGTTTGCCGCCGGCGGCAATGCCGACATTGTCGGCCGCATCGTCGCGGAGCGCATCTCGGCGGCGCTCGGCCAGCCGGTCGTGGTCGACAATCGCGGCGGCGCCGGCGGCAGCGTTGGCGCGGCCTTCGTCGCCCGCGCCACGCCGGACGGCTACACCTTGCTGGTCGGCTCCAACGGCCCGCTGACCGTTAATCCTTTCGTGCAGGCCGATCTCGGCTATGACCCGCTCAAGGATTTCGCGCCGGTGGCGCTCACCAGCTACGTGCCGCACGCCATCATCCTCAACAATAGCCTGCCGGCGCAAACGCTGCCCGAGCTGATCGCCCTGTCGAAGAAAGATCAGATCAGCATGGCCTCGAGCGGCGTCGGCAGCGCGTCGCATATGACGCTCGAACGCTTCAAGGCACAGACCAGCGCCAATATCGTGCACGTGCCTTACAAGAGCGGCGGCGCCCTGATGCCGGATTTGATCGGCGGCAGCATCCAGTCGGCGATGACAGAATTCTCCACCGCGCTGCCGCTGCACAAGTCGGGACAGGCGCGCATCGTCGCCGTGGCGCTCGTCAGGCGCTCGGCACTGGCGCCCGACGTCGCGACCTTCATCGAGGGCGGCGTGACGGATTTCACCGCATCCAGCTATATCGGCATCCTGGCGCCGGCGGCGACGCCGCCCGGCGTGGTCGCGCAATTGCAGAAATCGATCGCCGATGGATTAAGCGGCACCAGCGCCTCGGCCGACAAATTGCGAGGCCTCGGTTCGGAGATCGCGACACCCGAGGAGATGACGGCGGCCGGCTTCGCCGATTTCATCAAGACCGATTACGCGCGCATGAAAGATGCCGCGAAACTGGCAGGACTGGAGCCGAAATAGCCGGCGGCATCCATCGGGGCTCATCAAATTAATTTGACACGGGCATAACGGCGGGAGTTTCGCAGTCTCGTCCTGTATTATATCCGCTCGAATTTCGGATTAAGCGACAAGCTCAACTCTGAGATACGAAGATGTTCAGCAAGACAACAATTGCGCTTGCCGCAGCGATCGTTCTCTGCACCGCGTTGGCGGCGGCGGCCGCGACTAGGCATGGTCGCGTCACTCAAGCCCGGCCGCAGACCTACGACGTAGCTCCCGGCCATGGTAGTGGCGACTGTTCGCCGGTTCATCCGCCATTTTGCAGCAACATTTGCACCGGGTCCGGCCCTTGTGCACCGCCGGATAGCTGGTAGGCGGGAAAGCGCCGGCAGGAGATTGAGATGGATGAACGGACAATACGGGCGGCGCTGGATCGCCATTGGGCGGCATCCGACGCCAACGATTTCCAGACCGAACATGACATCTACCGTGACGATGCCGTGCTTGATTATCCGCAATCGGGCGAGCGGATCCGCGGCCGCCATAACATTCAAGAAAGCCGAACCGTCCAGCCCAACAACAAGCGCTTCACAGTGCGGCGCATTGTCGGCAATGGCGATCTCTGGGTCACCGAATTCATACTGAGCTATGACGGCAAGCCGTCTTACACCGTGAGCATCATGGAATTCCGTGACGGACTGGTGGCCCACGAAACGCAGTATTTCGCCGATCCGTTCGAGCCCGGCCCGTCACGCGCGAATTTGGTGGAGAAAATGGCGCCCCAATGACCGAAACAACGTCAGGGCAGCCTTTTAAGCGTCAATGGTTCGGTCAGTCCCATTTCATATTTGGTGGTCATAAAACAACGACGGCGACTTGGTGGCCATAGCGCCGAATCTAGCGCGGGCTTCACAGCGGTATTTCGTTCGCTACGGCCCATTCGGTGCGAGCGTGCAATCCCGTCGCGATCAAGGCCGCGCCGCCGAAGACCATGTTGACCCCGATCAGAAGCCCCAATGTCCAGGCAGAGGTCCCCGGCAAGCCAAAAATGATGATGCTGGCCAAGACGATGTCGACGACGCCGCTTGCGAACATAAAGGCCCAACGCGTCGAAAAATGACGCCGGTGCTCGATGCCGAACATGATCGAAGCACCGCCCTCGACCAGAAAGAAAAGCACCAGAACCAGCCGCAGCGGCCCGGCGTCGTGAAACGGCCAGCCCAGCAGACCGCCGTACAGATCCTGCGACTTGTTCTCGATCAGAACCACGCCGATGAATATCGCAAGCAAGGCCGATACCAGCGACCACAACAATCCCGGCGCGTGCCGCGCCCAATAGGTCGTCACCAGCCCGGTCGCACCGCTCAGCAAAAACAGCCAGCCCAAAATGCCGGTCACGTTCTGGTTGGCGATCGATGGAACGGCGACCGCGAGCAGCCCCAGCAAGATGAGGGCCGCCCCTTCGACCAGAAAAAGCACCCAATGGTCGGGCGTGGATTTCGCAACCGACGCCGGATCGCGGTTCGAATAACGGTTCATATCCATGAGCGACTTTCACCGATTCGGGATCTACTTTTCAGGCCGTGTGGCACGTAAACGTCTCACCTCAGTCCCGCCTGAGCCGTGAGACGACGGTATCGGAACGCCGCCATTCGGACGTTCCCGTGAAGCGAAAAGCCGCCCCGAAGGGCGGCTTTTCTGAAATTCGACTAATCGACGATCTGCACGATTGTGTGCGTCCTCGGGTCGACCAGCACCGTATGTCCGTTGACCACCGTATAGCGGTACTCCCGGGCATTCGAATACTCCGGCGGCACGTCATAATAGGTCACACCGGCCTCCGGCAGCACGGCACCAACGCGAAGTTCGTCGCGATATTCATAAGAGGGATAATGTCGCTCGACCACATAGCTGTGGAATCGCGGCCGGTCGTCGATACCCAACACACCGTTGACACCGCCGATCACGCCGCCCACGACGCCGCCGACAATCGCTCCGACCGGGCCCGCGTCGCGCTCGCCGACGCGAGCGCCATGATTGGCGCCGTCAGGAATGCCTTGAGCCTGTGCGCCTGCCGAAAGGCCGAACGCCGATAGTCCAAGTGCCACGGCACCGACGAAAAGAGTGTGTCGAATCATCTGTCTCTCTGATTTTAGGGTGAAGGACTTAGACAATGCGCCGGAACGCAATACGTTCCATCTTTAATAAAATAATTTGCCTTTCGAAATTCTAGACGGGCGCGACACGCTTCAATGGCAAGCGTATTGCGGATGAACGCGGCGATTTGCCGGGCGCCACCTCGCGGACCAAAAAAATCCTTTGTCGCTTCGTTGATGCGGTCTACCGGCTCAGGTTTTAAGATAGTCGTGAACAACCGTTCCCAACCCTAAGGTCAGGTCCGTCAGGATATGCACGCCTGAAATAACCTCTCGCACCGGCAGCATGGCGACCGGCGCCAGCGCGTGGTGGAACAGCTCGATCGCGGCCGGTCCCTCCCAGGCGCCTTTGACGGTGATGTCCTGGCAGAAATACCGCACCAGTTCACAAATGCGCGCGCTGCCGTCGACGTGCGGAATGATCTTCAACAGAAAATTTGCCGACGACAGCGACGTCAGAATTTTGTCGTGCGGGATGGCGTGATGCTTGTATCCCATGGTCGCCACCGCGACCGGGACCGGCCCATAGCGAAGGACGCCGAGGAGCGTGTCCTTCTCCACCCGCAGGGTCGGCGCCGCCAGCTTCTTGGGGAAACCCCATAACTCGCGTCCGCCCGCGATCGGAGCTTCGTCGTCGAGATACATGGCATGAACGTAGCCGCCAAGTTCGCCGCGGAAGCTGACCGGTATCACCTGCCCGGTCTCGGTGTAGTCGCCGAAGCCGGTTAAATCGGGCATACGGATGAACTCGTATTTGACGATCGGCTCGGTCATTTCGAGCGGCGCTGGAATGATCGCCCGCAGCGCGTCCGGGTCGGTGCGGTACGTGACGATGAAGAATTCCCGATTGACGAACCGGTAAGGACCGGGAGGAAACGCGGGAGACGTCAGCGGCATCGCGAAAGCGCGGGCTTTTACCTCGAACTCATTCACGGGAACGCCTCCTGTTTGAGCAGCCAGGGATCAGGTCCCTATGATGGATCAGCGCGGCGCAATCCGCCATCTCGTTTCCGCACGCGGCAGGTTTCGGTAACGCCCTCACCGGTCGGCGGCTTAGCCATGCGATGAGGGTGAGGGCGGAAATGCTGGGTTCGCCTTCTACGTTCGTCCCCGCTTTCCCAAAGGGTGCTTTCCCCCCTCGCCTCGCCCATAATGGCCCATGACTTTCACGCGCAGGTCCGCCGATTACCGCACCATCGCCGTCGCCACCTGCGGCTTTGCGTCGTTCGTCAATCTGTACTCGCCGCAGGCGTTGCTGCCCGAACTGGCGCAGGAATTCGGCGTCGGCGCCGGCGCCATCAGTGCGCTGATGACCGCCGGAACCGCGGCGATCGCGCTGTCGGCGCCGTTCACCGGTGCGCTCGCCGACGTGGCCGGACGGAAACGCCTGATCACGGCGGCGATGTTCGCCATCGTGGTGCCGACCCTGATCATGACCTTTGCCGGCAGCGTGCCGCAGATGACGGCGTGGCGGTTCGTGCAGGGGCTGCTGCTGCCGCCGATCTTCACCGTCACGGTCGCCTATATCGGCGACGAATGGCCGCCCGGCGACGTGCCGCGCATCGCCGGCATCTACATTTCCGGATCGAGCGTCGGCGGCTTTTGCGGCCGGTTCATTCCCGGCGTGCTGACCGACTGGATCGGGTGGCGCGAAGCGATCCAGGTGGTGGCGCTGATCACGCTGGTCGCCGCCGTCATCGTCGCGCTGGCGTTGCCGCGCGAGCGCAATTTCGTGCGCTCCGGCGGCGTGCTCACTTCGCTGGTGCAAATGCTGCAGCATTTTCGCGACCGCCGCCTGGTCGCGACCTTCGCCATCGGCTTCGGCGTGCTGTTCAACTTCATCGCCACCTTTACTTTTGTGAGCTTCCATCTCGCCGCGCCGCCCTATCTGTTTTCGCCGACGCTGCTTGGCGCGCTGTTCCTCACCTATCTGGTCTCGTCGCCGCTGGTGCCGTGGGTCGGCCGCGCCATCTCGATGTTCGGACGCCGCCCATTCGTGCTCGGCACCATCGCGGTCTGGATCGTCGGCGCGCTCTTGCTGCTGTCGCCGCCGGTGCCGCTGATCATCGCGGGGCTGACACTCTGCGCGGTCTGCGGCATGCTGTGCCAGGCGGTCTCGACCGGCTACGTGACGCTCACGGCCAAGGAGGGGCGCTCGTCGGCGGTCGGGCTTTATGCCTCGGTGTTCTATATCGGCGGCAGCGCCGGGGCTTTCTTGACCGGCCTCGCCTGGTCGAGCGCCGGCTGGACCGGCTGCGTCGTCCTGATTGTCGCCATGCAGCTCTTGATGGCGGTTATCGTCGCCGCGGCATGGGATTGAGGCTAAGAGTTTGGTCTGAAAAAAGTTCGTCAGGAAAAAAGAGGAAAACGCCTGTGTTGTCAGAAAGCCAATTCGCCTTCCTGCGGTCGATCGATACCCCGACCGTGTGCAACCTGATCGAGATCGTGGCGCCCGAGCGTCGCGGCGCCGGCTATACGGTCGCGCATCTGCATTGCCCGTTTCCCGATCTGCCGCCGATGGTCGGCTACGCCAAGACCGTGACGATGCGGGCCCGCGATAAAGTCGGCGGCCCGAGCTACATGGCCAAGCGCATGGACTATCTCGACTACGTCGCGGCGGCGCCGCAGCCCGGCATCGCGGTGATCGAAGACCTCGATCGAGCCCGCCGGCTACGGCGCGTTCTGGGGCGAAGTGCAGACCAATGTGCACAAGGCGCTGGGCTGCCTCGGCACCATCACCAACGGCTCGGTGCGCGACATTCCCCAGGTCGCCGAGGGCTTCCAGATGCTGGCCGGCTCGATCTCGCCGTCGCACGCTTACGTGCATGTGGCCGATTTCGGCATTCCGGTCACCATTCACGGCATGGCGGTCAACAGCGGCGATCTCATTCACGCCGACCGCCACGGCGCCGTGATCGTGCCGCCCGGCCAGATCGACGCGATGAAGACGGCGCTCGACGGCTTGAACAAACAAGAAGCGCGTATTATCGCCGCGGCGAAATCCGGCAAAGGCGTCGAGGCGATCAAGGCCGCCTTTCGCGGCTGACCGGCCGTCGGTTGCGCCGCTCTGACTGCTGACGTTTCGCAATGACAAAATACGCCGGGGAGAAAACGATGGGCAAGAAAATCGTCTTTGTCGGCGCCGGCGCGGTCGGCGGTTATGCCGGCGCGCATATGGTGCAGGCCGGCGAGGATGTGACCTTCATCGATCCCTGGCCGGCGCATGTCGAGCACATGCGCAAGCACGGCCTGCGCGTGACGCATGCGATGACGGAGCCGGAATTCACCGTACCGGTGCGCGCGCTGCACGTGACCGATGCGCAATCTCTCGCCAAAGAAAAGCCGGTCGATATCGCCTTTGTCTGCATGAAGTCCTACGACACCGCCTGGGCGGCGATGCTGATCAGGCAATATCTGGCGCCCGACGGCTACGTGGTCTCGCTGCAGAATTGCATGAACGAGGAAACCATCGCCGGCGTGGTCGGCTGGGGCAAGACGCTCGGCTGCATCGCGTCGAGCATCACCGTCAATCTGCCGGAACCCGGTCACGTCCATCGCGGCGCCGCCAAGCACGGCGCGGCGCATACCGTGTTTCGCGCCGGCGAAGTCCACGGCCGCATCACGCCGCGCGCCGAAGAGATCTGCCGGCTGGTCGCCTATGCCGACAGCGCCAAAGTGACAGGCAATCTGTGGGGCGAGCGCTGGTCGAAGCTGGTCGCCAACGCCATGCAGAACGGGCTGTCCGCCTGCACCGGGCTCGGTGGCGGCGACATGCTCAAAAGCGACCCGATCCGGCGGTTCTCGACCCGGCTCGGCAGCGAAGCGATCCGGGTCGGCCAGGCGCAAGGCTACCAATTGGAAGACATTCTGCACCTGCCGCCCGAGACCATCGCCCGCGCCGGCGAAGGCGACGCCGAGGCGACTCGCATCTGCGACGCGCAGCGCTTCAAGGATTCCGGCCGCACCGCCGCCAGCCAGCGCCCCTCGATGGGCCAGGACATGGAAAAGGGCCGGCGCACGGAAATCGAATTCCTCAACGGCCTGATCGTCCGCGAAGGCGAGAAGGCCGGTCTCGCCTGCCGCGCCAATGCGGTGCTGACCGACCTCGTCAAGCGCGTCGAGAAGGGCGAACTCGCCCCCGATCCGAAGCACATCACCGAACTGCGGTTGAATTGAGCGGGACAAATTGACCTAGGCGGGAGTGAAAGGCGGCGGCGGCCCTTCCAGTCCGCTGGGCCTAACAGTTACGATGACGGCGGTGCGCCCATCGGGGCGGAGGGGGATATGCGAGCGCGCTCCAAGACAGGCGGCAAACGCGAGGCGTTGTCGCGGCGGAAGGCGGCAAAGCCCAAACGCCGCACGCTCGCCGCCAATCGCTCCACGGCCAAACGCGAGGCAAGCGTCGCGCAGCTTCGGCGCGAACTGAACGAGACCTTGCGGCAGCAGAAGGGGACCCTGGAAGTCCTCCACGTCATCAGCAAATCGACCGGCGATCTGCAGCCGATCTTCGCCGCCATATTGTCGAACGCCGTGTCGGTCGGCGGCGCCGATAATGGCGCGATCAATCGCTGGGACGGCGAAGCGTTGCATCTCGTCGCCACCCACAATTTGCCGCCGGCCTTCACCGATCTGCGCCTGCGCTCGCCCTACCGTCCCAATCAGCATTCGGCCAGCGCCCGGATGCTTGCGACCAAATCGCTTATCCACATCGCCGATCTCGCCACCGATCAGTCGTATGTCGAAGGCAATCCGCCGACCGTCGCCGCCGTCGAAGCCGGCGTCCGCACCACGCTTGCCGTCCCGTTGCTGAAGGACAACGAACTGGTCGGCTCGTTCACGGTCGGCCGCAACCAGGTCCGTCCATTCACACAGCGGCAGATCGAGCTCATCACCGGCTTTGCCGACCAAGCGGTGATTGCGATCGAGAATGCGCGGCTGCTGCATGAATTGCGGGAATTGGTGCAGCAGCAGACCGCCAGCGGCGACGTGCTCAATCTCATCAGCCGTTCGACCTTCGACCTGCAGGGCGTGCTCGATACCTTGATCGAACTGGCAGTCCGGCTGTGCGATGCCGACCTCGCCGCGATGCACCGTCTGCAAGGTGAGAATTACCGCGCGATCGCGACCTATGGCGGGCCGCCGACCCATCGCGAACTCGCCGGCGGCGTTCCGTTTGAGGCGGGACGCGGCAGCGTCATCGGCCGTTCGGTGCTCGAACGGCGGCCGGTCCATGTCGCCGACGTGCTGGCCGAACCGGACTACATGCTCAAGGACGCTCAGCAAAAGATCGGCTATCGCACCGTGCTCGGCGTGCCACTATTGCGTGAAGGCAATCCGATCGGGGTGATCGTATTGATGCGATATACGGTCCGCCCGTTCACCGAAAAGCAGATCGAGTTCGTGCAGACCTTTGCCTCCCAGGCCGTCATCGCCATCGAGAACACCCGGCTGCTGACCGAACTGCGCCAGCGCACCGACGAACTCGGCCGATCGGTCGCGGAACTGGAGCGGGAGCGCAATAACAAGCTCATGACGCTCGAAGCGATGGCCGCCTCGATCTCGCACGAGGTGCGGCAGCCGCTTGCCGGCATCGCGTCGAACGGCGGCGCGGCGTTGCGCTTTCTCGGTCACGCACCACCCAACCTCGACGAGGCGCGGTCCGCCTTGAACGGCATGGTCAGAGACAGCCACCGCGCCAGCCAAGTGTTCGACAATATTCGCGCCCTGTTCGGCAAAGCCGACGAGGGGCACAAGCCGTTCAACATCAACAAGCTCGCCCGCGATGTCCTGCAAACGCTGCGCGACGAATTGAACGAGCATGGCGTCACGACACACGCGGCGTTGCAATCCGATCTGCCGCACATCACCGGGCATCGCGGTCAATTGCAGGAAGTCTTCATCAATCTGGTCCGCAATGCGATCGAAGCCATGGACACCATGAAAGACGGCCAGCGGACGCTGCAGGTGACGGCGAAGCGCCAGGGCGACGATGTCGTGGTGCAGGTGGAAGATTCCGGCCCCGGAATCGACCCGCGGCAGATGGACAGCATATTTGACGCCTTCATTACGACCAAGCCGAACGGCATGGGATTGGGCTTGGCGATTTGCCGGATGATTATCGAGCGCCATGCCGGCCAGCTGTCCGCCTCGCCGGCCCATCCACGCGGCACCATTTTCCAGGTCATTCTGCCGGTTGAACGAGCAGGCACTCAACGATCCGGCGCGGCAAGGTGAAAGAAACACCCGTGACCCCCCGCCCCGAACAGCAGCCGGTTGTGTTCGTCATCGACGACGATCCCTCGCTGCGCGAAGGACTGTCGCGATTATTCCGGTCGGTCGGCCTGCAGGTGGAGACGTTCGTCTCGGCGCCCGAATTCCTGCAACGCAAGCTGCCGGACGGGCCGCGCTGCCTGGTGCTCGACGTCAGACTGCCCGGTCTGAGCGGGCTCGACTTTCAATCGGAACTGGCCAAGGCCGCGATCGATATCCCGATCGTGTTCATGACCGGCCATGGCGATATTCCGATGACCGTCCGGGCCATGAAAGCGGGCGCGGTGGAATTTCTGCCGAAGCCGTTCCGCGATCAGGATATGCTCGACGCCGTCCAGACCGGGCTCGAGCAGGATCGAAACCGCCGCAAAAGCGCCGGCGATACCTCGAAACTCAAGGCGAGCTTCGCTTCGCTGACCGCGCGCGAGCAGGAAATCATGGGCTGCGTCACCGCCGGCCTGATGAACAAACAGATCGCCGGCGAACTCGGCGTCAGCGAGATCACCGTGAAAGTTCACCGCGGCAATGTCATGCGCAAGATGGGCGCCAAATCGCTGGCCGAACTGGTGCGGATGGCCGACGCGTTGGGGCTGCGCCGCAATAATCCATGAGAATCTATACATAAGTATAGTTCTGTAGGCTAAGCCGATACCCAACACTCGCACGAGTACAATAGCGCAACCGGTTGGTTCGCACTAAATCGCGTTGAGGAAGGGCTCCGGGAGTGGCAAGACCTCGCGTGATATCCATTATCGATGATGACGCGTCGGTGCGCGAAGCGACGGCAAGGCTGGTCCGGTCGTTGGGCTATCGCGCCGCCGTGTTCTCCTCCGCCGAGGAGTTCCTGCAGTCGGATTGCGTTCGCGACTCCGCCTGCCTGATCACCGATTTACAGCTGTCCGGCATGAGCGGGGCCGGCTTGCAAGACCGCCTGATAGCGGACGGCTACCGTACCCCGATCATTTTCATGACCGCCTATTTCGATGAGAAAATCCGCGCCCGGGCATTGAAGGCCGGCGCCTTTGGCTTTCTGCGCAAGCCGTTTGCGGACGAAAGCCTGATCGAGAGCCTCGATAAGGCGCTCGAAGCGCCTATTGCCGGACCGCCGCAGCCGTAAGCCGCGCCGTCCCTGCCCCACCTATACGAAAGTATAGGATTCCTTCCATTTTCATTACCAAAGGCTTCCAAACGTAGAATGGAGGAACATCGCTTAGGACCCTAAGCCTTCCAGCGTCCAATCAAGATGATTGAGCGAAGTGGGTGCTGGGATGGAATTTCATCAGACAATTTCCGCTGTAGCATCGAGCCGGGCGCCTTCCGCCCCAACGACATCCGATGAAGCCCTGTTGGGGCTGGTGGCGAAGGGCGACAGGAACGCGGTGCGGCTTTTGTTCGTTCGGCACAATGTGCGCATCTACCGCTTCATCCTGCGGATCGTCGGCAATGAAATGGTCGCCGAAGATCTGGTCAATGAGGTCTTCATCGAAGTCTGGCGCAGCGCGCATCGCTTCGAGTCGCGCTCCCAAGTGACGACCTGGATATTGGGGATCGCGCGCTTCAAGGCGCTGACCGCGCTGCGGCGGCGGCCATCGCAACAACTCGACGACGAGTTTGCTGAATCGGTCCAGGATACCGCCGACAATCCCGAGATGCTGGTGCAGAAAGCCGACCGCAGCGCTGTCCTGCAGTCATGCCTCAAGCAATTGTCGAACGCGCACCGCCAGGTCATCGACCTGATCTACTATCACGAGCAATCGATCGAGGAAGTCGCGCGGATTACCGGTGTCCCGGAAAACACCGTGAAGACCCGCGCCTTTCACGCCCGCAAGCGGCTCGCCGAACTGATCGAGGCGCGCGGCCTCGAAGCGATGTCGCTGTGATCGGACGAGCGGGTCTCGGCGGTTTATCGATAGACTGGCGGCGAGCCGGCAATTAGCGGGTGTCGATCGAAACCCGCTTCAGGTCGGTTGACGCCACCGGCGCCACGAACCCGCCCGCCGCGGCTTCGGCAAGCGCGTTACGGTCCAGCGCTTCGTCGTGCTTATAGACGTCGTCGCGGAATTCGACGGTGCCGTCGCGGCGCACCCAGCCGGTGAGATAGACCCAGGCCACCGGAATTTTATGCGGCAGATTGATCACCTTGCTCTGCCCCGGCGCGATACCGGCGTCGATCGCGGCGCGATCCCAGCCCGGCGGGGCCGTCCTGCAGAATCCAGGCGGCGAGATCGCGCACATTGTCGACGCGCGTGCAGCCGTGCGAATCGAAGCGGTAATCGGCGGCGAACAGATTGCGCGTGTCGGTGTCGTGCATGTAGACCGAATACGGGATTCGGCATGTCGATCTTGAGATAGCCGAGCGCATTCCAGGCGCCGGCGTCCTGGCGGACGGTGAAATTCGGCGAACGGTCGGACGACCAATCGATGCTGCTTGGATCGATAGTCTCGTCATGCGCGCCGAGAACCCGCATGTGCATGCGGCAGAGATAGCTCGGGTCCCGGCGCATGCGGTTGACGATCTCGCTCTTGGTGATCGAGAGCGGCACCGTCCAGGTCGGATTGAGATCGATCGCGGTGATCGAAACCGAAAGCGTCGGCGACGGCTTGTCGATCGCGCCGACAATGACGCGGTAGCGCCGCTCGACCTTGTCGCCGTTGACCGCCTCGACGAAGGCGGCCGGGATATTCACCACCACGTAGCGCTCGGCCGAAGGTGAAATCCATGCCGAGCAGCCGTTCCAGCGACGCCTCGAGCTGCTTCATCCGCTCGCCGACCGGGACGTTGAGCGCCTTGCAGCGTCGGCGCGCCGACGCTGCCGGTGGCATCGAGCCCATGGCGCAATTGGAACCGTTTGACGGCTTCGACGAGATCGTTGTCGTATGCGTCGCCGGCCCATTTCGCTTCGGACATGTCGTCGCTGATGACAAGATGCTGGCGCAGCAGACGCGACCGCCGGGCCGCTCGAGCCCGGGCGCAAGCTTGGCGTCGGCCGGCAGCGTCGGCCAGCCGCCGCGCACCTGGATATCGGCATAGGCGAGCAGCGTTTCCTTGATGCGCTGGTAGGTGCCGTCGTCGAATACCGGGTCCGACGACAATGCCAGTTCCGCGGCCGAACGCATCTCCGGCGTTGACGCGGCTTTGGCCGACTGTGCCGGTTTGGCAGCGCCGGGTTTAGGCGGTCCGGCCTGCGGCTTTGTCGCAGGGGACGGGGCGCCGACCTGCGCCAACGCCAAACCAGTCGCGAGCACCAGAACTCGCAGCCGCAATCGAAATGATCCGTATCAAGGCGGTTCCCCGGGCATCGGACGTTCGTCGTGTACAGCCACATATGGGTTCAAAATAAGGTTTCTAATTGCCTAAAGCGGAATATATATTTTCGAGGTCGCTGCACCGCGAAACTGCCGCCTGCGGCGCGGGACTGCCGGTGGTTCCACCTGCCAATTTGACCGCCGGCGCCGGATGGCGCCGCGAATCCTCCGGTGGATGCAACCGATCGGCCGGCCATTACAGGCAGCCACGATAAACCCACACACGACATCAACGAGCCATCGCGTAGTCGGCTTGCCGGCGTCCTTCAATAAGCATCCGCAATCGCTCTCGGCGGCACGTCGGTCGGCGGCGATTTGAACGAGTGGCGCGGCGTCCCCGCTCGTCACCAGTCGATCATCTAACTCGGGACTTCACCGTCTTGTCTGCGCGAAAGCGCGCCGATATCGTTTGCGCTACGGTCGAATAGCGCACGTAAGTTCGAGCAACAAACAAAGTCTTAAGATCAACTCAGGGGGAGCGCCATGACTGCAGCCGGCGAAGGCAGCAACAAGATCGCTGCAAGTAAGGCGGCGCACCAGAAGATCACCAGGCCGCAGACCGGCGACGAATACCTCGCGTCGCTGCGCGACGACCGTACGGTTTTCATCTACGGCGAGCGCGTCGAGGACGTCACGACGCATCCGGCGTTCCGCAACACCGCGCGGATGGTGGCGCGCCTTTACGATGCGCTGCACGACCCGAAGCATGCCGACCAGATCATGGTGCCGACCGACACCGGCAACGGCGGCAAGACGCATGCGTTTTTCAAAGCGCCGAAGACGATGGACGATCTTTTGGCCGGGCGGAACGCGATCGCCGAATGGGCCAAGATCACCTATGGCTGGCTTGGCCGCTCACCCGACTACAAGGCGGCGTTCCTGGCGACGCTCGGCGCCAATGCCGAGTTCTACGATCCCTTCACCGACAATGCGCGGCACTGGTACAAATTCAGCCAGGAGCGCGTGCCGTTCGTCAATCACGCCATCATCCACCCGCCGGTCGACCGCGATCGGCCGCCGAACGAAGTCGGCGACATCTGCTGTCACGTCGAGAAGGAGACCGACGCCGGCCTGGTCATTTCAGGCGCCAAGGTGGTAGCGACCGGATCGGTGCTGACCAATTACACCTTCGTCGCCCATCACGGCCTGATCCCGGTGCAAGACAAGAAATTCGCCGTGGTGTTCATGGTGCCGACCAACCATCCGGGCGTCAAATTCATCTGCCGGACGTCCTATGAAATGACATCGACCGCGATGGGCAGCCCGTTCGATTACCCGTTGTCGAGCCGGCTCGACGAGAATGACGCGGTATTTATTCTCGACAAGGTACTGGTGCCTTGGGAGAACGTCTTCGTCTATGGCGACATGGATCGCGCCAATAATTTCTTCCCGCGCACCGGCTTCCTGCCGCGATTCGTCGTCCACGGCTGCACCCGGCTCGCGGTCAAGCTCGACTTCATCGCCGGCTTGCTGCTCAAAGCGGTCGAGGCCTCCGGCACCAAAGACTATCGCGGCGTGCAGGCCAATGTCGGCGAGGTCATCGCCTGGCGCAATCTGTTCTGGGCCTTGTCGGATGCGATGGTGCGCGATCCCAAACCGTGGATCGGCGACTATGTGCTGCCCAACATGGACCCGGGCAACGCCTATCAGATCGTCGCCACGATGGCCTACAGCAAGATCAAATATATCATCGAACAGACCGTGGCGTCCGGGCTGATCTATCTCAATTCGCACGCCAGGGACTTCAAGAACCCGGAAATCCGGCCGTATCTCGACCGCTATATGCGCGGCTCAAACGGCTACATGGCCGAGGAGCGGGTCAAGCTGCTGAAGCTGCTATGGGACTCGATCGCCAGCGAATTCGGCGGCCGGCATGAGCTCTATGAGATCAATTACGGCGGCTCGACCGAGGAGATCAGGCGTTATTGCCTGTTCGGCGCCCAGGCGTCCGGCAACGCCGATCGCTTCAAAGGCTTCGCCGAAGACTGCATGGCGGAATACGACCTCGACGGCTGGAAAGTGCCCGACCTTACCGACCCCGGCGAACTAAGCTACCACGCGATGCGCGGCGCCGGGAAATAAGCGGTACGCCGCGGCGTCTATCTCGCGATAAGAGGACAGCCGCTCAGGACTGCGGCTGCGGCTCCATCGGGCCGGTCTCCGGACGCGGCCGGTTGCGGCCGGCGCCGGCGGTCGGCACCGTCGAATTGCGCGGCGTGGTCGGCTCGATGATCGTTTCGCGGTTCGGCCGCTTGCCGACGATCAGATCCTTGATCTCGTCGCCGGTCAGCGTCTCGAATTCGAGCAGGCCCTTGGCCAAGGTCTCGAGATCGGCCCGCTTCTCGGTGAGGATGGTCTGCGCCTCGGTAAAGCCCGCTTCGACCAGCCGCCGGATCTCGCCGTCGATCTTCTTTGCGGTCTCTTCCGAGATGTTCTGCTGCCGCGCCACCGAGTAGCCGAGGAACACCTCTTCCTGGTTCTCGCCGTAGGCGACGGTGCCGAGGGTCTCGGACAGACCCCAGCGCGTCACCATCATGCGGGCGAGCTTGGTGGCCTGCTCGATGTCGGAAGCGGCACCCGACGTGACGCTGCTCGCGGCCGAACACCAACTCCTCGGCGACGCGGCCGCCCATCATGATGGCAAGCCGCGACGTCATCTGCTCGAGGCTCATCGACAGCTTGTCGCGCTCCGGCAATTGCATGACCATGCCGAGCGCACGGCCGCGCGGAATGATCGTCGCCTTGTGCACCGGATCGGTCGCCTTGACGTTGAGCGCGACGATGGCGTGGCCGCCTTCGTGATAGGCGGTGAGGAGCTTCTCCTCCTCCGTCATCACCAGCGACTTGCGCTCGGCGCCCATCATCACCTTGTCCTTGGCGTCCTCGAACTCGATCTGCGTGACCATGCGCTTGTTGCGCCGCGCCGCCATCAGGGCCGCCTCGTTGACGAGGTTCATCAGATCGGCGCCGGAGAAGCCGGGCGTGCCGCGGGCGATGGTCTTCAGGTTCACGTCGGGCGCCAGCGGCACCTTGCGCACATGCACTTTCAAAATCTGTTCGCGGCCGACCACGTCGGGGTTCGGCACCACGACCTGACGGTCGAAGCGGCCCGGACGCAGCAGAGCCGGATCGAGCACGTCGGGACGGTTGGTGGCGGCGATCAGGATGATGCCTTCATTGGCCTCGAAGCCGTCCATCTCGACCAGCAACTGGTTCAGCGTCTGCTCGCGCTCGTCATTGCCGCCGCCGAGGCCGGCGCCGCGATGGCGGCCGACGGCGTCGATTTCGTCGATGAAGATGATGCAGGGCGCGTTCTTCTTGGCCTGCTCGAACATGTCGCGGACGCGGCTGGCGCCGACGCCGACGAACATTTCGACGAAGTCGGAACCCGAAATGGTGAAGAACGGCACGTTGGCTTCGCCGGCGACGGCGCGCGCGATCAGCGTCTTGCCGGTGCCGGGCGGGCCGACCAGCAGCACGCCGCGCGGAATACGTCCGCCGAGCCGCTGGAATTTGGCCGGGTCGCGCAGGAATTCGACGATCTCCTGAAGATCCTGCTTGGCCTCGTCGACGCCGGCGACATCCTCGAAGGTGACGCGGCCATGGGCCTCGGTCAGCAGTCTTGGCGCGCGCTCTTGCCGAAGCCCAGCGCCTTGCCGCCGGCGCCTTGCATCTGCCGCGACAGGAATATCCAAACGCCGATCAGCGCCACGAAGGGCAGCCAGGAAATCAGCAGCGACACGAACCACGGCACGTTGTCGGACTGCGGCCGCGCGGTGATCGAGACGCCCTTGTTGTAGAGGCGCTGCACCAGCGACGGATCGTTCGGCGCATAGGTCTGGAAGGTGCGGCCGTCGGTGAAGGTGCCGTGGATTTCCGGGCCCTGGATCAGAACGTCGCGAACCCGGCTCGGATTGATCGACATCGCTCAGCAGTTGCGAGAACGAGATGTCCTGCGACGTGGTGTGCTGGCCGGGATTCTGAAACAGCGTGAACAAAGCTAGCAGCAGCAGGACAATGATGACCCACAGAGCGAAATTGCGCAGATTGGCGTTCATTTTACGTCCTTGCCCCGACCGGTCGGAGTCCTGCGGGCTCTTGCCTGCCCGCTAATCGTGGCGGCTTCAGCTTCCCCGTATTGGCAATGTAGGGGCGAGACCACCCCCTGCCAAGGGAACCCGGACCGCAGACGAGCCAATATATGTTCACTTCGTAAAGCCCGTGTTGCGGTTTCGGCGAAGGGTGTTCGCTGCGCCGGGAAGGCGCCCGTTCCACGCTGATACGGCCGCCTGCGAGCGTGATCAGGGCTCCCGCAAGCGTCCGGCGCAGCCCGGCATGGGCCTGCCCGAGACTGTCATAAAGCGATTCGAGCTTGCCGAGCTCGACCGGGCCTTCATTTCCGGTATGGGCCACGGCGCGGCCCAGGAGGCGCAGCGCGACTTCGGCGGGCAGGCTCGCGAATCGGACGGTCTCGAATACCACCGGTCCCCGCTCCCGCCACGGGCCGGGCGCGAGCGCTTCGCGCGCGGCGCCGACGGCAAATTCGATGGCCAATTCGGCGCGCCGCATCCGCGCCGCCAGCCGCGCAAAGCCCCGGGCGTCGAGCCCCTCGCTCGCCAGCGCCGGCAACAGCGTCCGCAGCCGCGGCCGGGTGAAGCGCGGGTCGATATTGGTCGGATCCTCGCTGTAGGCGACTCGGGCGGCTTTGAGCGTCGCATAGAGCCGCGCCTTGGAAACGCCGAGCAGCGGCCGGAGCAATAACAACCTGCCCTCCCCGGTCGGCAATCGCGACGCCGGCGCCATGCCGGCAAGACCGCCGATCCCGCTGCCGCGCGCCAGGCGGAACAGCACGGTCTCAGCCTGGTCGTCGAGCGTATGCGCGGTGAGGATGTGGCCGAAGCCGGCTTGCCGCGCGGCTTGCGCCAGCAGGCCGTAGCGCGCGAGACGCGCCGCCTCTTGCAGTCCGGCCTTCGGTTTGTCGCCGCGCCAGCGCAGCGTGCGATGCGGAACGTTCAAGCTCTGCGCGAGGCGCTTGACCGCATTAGCTTCGGCGGCGGCTTCCTTGCGCAGGCCATGATCGACGGTGACGGCGACAAGCTTCGGCGCTGGTTTCGAACCGTTTCGCCCAGCGGGCCGCGAGCAGAAGGAGCGCAGTCGAATCCGGTCCGCCGGAGACCGCCAGCACAAATCCGGGTAATCGTTCCAAACCGGAGAACAGCGCGTCCGCTTCGTCGTCGCGAACAGCTTGTTCAGCAGTGGACACGCTTCTGTTCCCGGTCGACGCCCTGCTTCACGCTCGCGGTGGCGCGCGGATATTTGCGCAACACTTCGCCGAGCGATGCGCAAGCGGCTTCCTTTTCGCCCAAAGCGGCCAGCGACTGGCCGAGCCGCAACAAGGCGTCGGGCGCCCGCGCCGTGGTATCGTATTTGGTCGAGACCGCCAGAAACGCTTCGGCGGCGTCGCGATAATGCTGGCCCTGGAACAGGCTTTCGCCGAGCCAATATTGCGCCTCGGGCGCCAGCCGGTCGGTCGGGTATTTGTGCAGAAAGTCGCGGAAGGTATCGGACGCCGGCCCATAGTCCTTGTGCAGGACATAGCCGTAAGCGAGATCGTATTCGTCCTTCGGCGTGTCGCCCGGCGGCAAGGTCGCCTGCATCGCGCCGGTGCCGCTGGTGTTGGGCGGCGGCGGCGGCGGTAGCGCCGCCGGGCGGCGCGGAGAGATCGAGCGGGGCGCCGCTCTGGCGCGGCGACTGGCTGCCGTACACCGGCGGTGGCGGCTCGGTCGCGGCCACACCCGGCGCACCAAGCGTGCGCGGGGCTCCCGGCGCCGTCGGATTAGCCGATGGATCGAAGGCATCGCCGCGCCGGCCGGGTTCGCTGGGAGCAGCCGAAGCCACCGCGGGCGGCGGTGGCGCGTATTGCGGTTGAGGCGGCGAATAAGGCGGCGCCGGCGGCGGGTATTGCGCGACGCCTGCCGCCGGCGGCGAATACTGTCCTGCACCCGGCGCCGGCGAATAGGGCGCCGGAGAATACTGCGGCGGCGGTGGCGCATTCTGCGCCGTCGGCCGCGGCGGTGTCGCGGCGGCCGCGGGCGCGCCGGCCTGCAGGCGCTGCACTTCCTGCTCGAGCTGCTGATTGCGATACTGCAGTTGCTCGACCGTACCGGTAAGGTCGCGCACCTGAGCCTGGAGATGATCGATCTGCATCAGCATGTCGGATTCCGACATCTGGGCATGCGCCGTACCGGCCGACAGCGTGCACGCCAGCGCGAGCAGAACAAGGGAGCGGATCATCACGGTCGACATTTTCGGTGGTGGAACTTTGTCCATACCATAGCCCGTCCTGCGTCCAAATTGTGACTATGATTTAACGACAGCGGCGATGGCGGCCGGTTATTCCGCCGGCACGATACGCGGCGTCTTGCGCGCGGCGCGCCATTCCTCGAAACGCTGAATCACCACGAACAGCGACGGCACGAACAGTACCGCGAGGCAGGTCGAGGCGATCATGCCCGAGAACACGGTGATGCCGATCGACTTGCGTGCGCTGGCGCCGGCGCCGGTTGCGATCACCAGAGGCGCAACGCCGAGGATGAAGGCAAACGAGGTCATCAGAATCGGGCGCAGCCGCGCGATCGCCGCATCGACCGCCGCCTTGAGCAACGGTTCGCCTTCGTTGACACGCCGCTCGCGCGCCACCTCGACGATCAGAATGGCGTTCTTGGCCGACAGCGCGATCAACAGAATGATGCCGATCTGGGTGTAGAGATTGTTGTCGATGCGCAGAATTTCGAGCACCAGCACCGGCCCGACCAGCGCCAGCGGCACCGAGAGAATGACCGCGAGCGGCGCGTACCAGCTCTCGTATTGGCCGGCCAGCACCAGATAGACCAGCAGCAAGGCCATGGCGAAAACAAAATACATCTGATTGCCGACGATCCGTTCCTGGTACGACATCGCCGTCCATTCGCTGCCGGTGCCGTGCGGCAGAGTCTGCGCGGCGTTTTGGTCCATCAGATGAAGCGCTTCGCCGGAACTGAAACCGGCTGCCGGCAGTCCGATCACCGACGATGACGGGTAGAGATTATAGAGGGTGATCAGCGGCGCGCCGACGATCAGGTCGATCTTCACCAGCGTTCCGAGCGGCACCATGTCGCCGCCTTGATTGCGCACCGTGAGCTGTTCGATGTCGCGCGGCCGCAGCCGGAACGCGGCATCGGCCTGCGCATAGACCTGGAACACCCGGCCGAATTTGTTGAACTGGGCGATGTAGCTCGAGCCGAAATAGGTCGCGAGCGTCGCGAACACCTGGTCGACATTGACATGGAGCGTCTGCGCCTTGACCCGGTCGACGTCGACCCGGATTTGCGGCGCCGCGGCGCGGAACGAGGTCGAGACCCGTTGCAGCGCGCTTTGCGATTGCGCGTTGCCGACTATGGTATCGGTGATGCTTTGCAGTTTGGCGAGGTCGGTGCTGCCGTCGCGCAGTTCGACCTGCATGGTGAAGCCGCCGGCATTGCCGATCCCCTGGATCGGCGGCGGCGGCAGCACGATCACGCGGGCATCGACCGCGCTGAGAGCTTGCGTCAGACGGGGAAACAGCGTGCGCAAATCGGCGCGAACGCTCCAATCCTTGAGCACCACATAGGCGACGCCGGCATTGGCAAGCGTGGCGCTGTTGTCGAGCGCCGAGACCCCCGAGATGCTGATGACGTGGTCGACACTGTCGTCCTTCTGCGCGATCGCGGAAATCTGTTGCATCGCCGTTTGCGTACGGGCCAGCGAAGCGCCGTCCGGCAGTTGAACCGCAACCAGCAGATAGCCCTGGTCTTCGATCGGCAAAAATCCGGTCGGCACCCGCGACAGTCCAAAGAAAGCCACGCCCATGATGGCAAAGGCGATCAGCGTCATCAGGCCGGCATGCGCCACCATGCGGCCGATCAGACCGGCATAATTGCGCTCGATCCGCCCGTAGACCGCATTGAAGCCGCGATAGAAGGCATTGCGCCGCTCCGGCGGGACCGGCGCCCGCAGCCACATCGCCGCCTGGGTCGGTTTGAGCGTCAGCGCATTGATGGCGGAAAGCATGGCGGTCGCGGCGATCACCAAGGCGAATTGCGCATACATCCGCCCGGTCAGGCCCGGCAGGAACGCCGCCGGAAGAAATACCGACATCAGCACCAGCGTGATGCCGATGATCGGCCCCAGCAATTCGTTCATGGCGCGGATCGCCGCGTCGTGGCCGCTCATGCCTTTCTCGATATTGTGCGCCGCGCCCTCGACCACGACGATGGCGTCATCGACCACGATGCCGATCGACAGCACGATCGCGAACAAGGTCGAGAAATTCACCGTGAAGCCGAGCGCCCACATCGCCGCGAATGCGCCGACGATCGTCACCGGCACGGTGGTCGCCGGCACCAGCATGGCGCGCCAGTCCTGCAGGAAGACCAGGATGACGATCAAGACCAGCACCGCCGCTTCGATCAGCGTCTTGTAGACTTCGTGGATCGAGGCGTTGACGAACACCGTCGTATCGAACGGCGTCGAATAGATGAGCCCTTGCGGAAATTGCCGCGCCAACTCCTCCATCTTGGCTTTGACGACGTGCTCGACCTCGAGCGCATTGGCGCCCGGCGATTGGTAGATGCCGATGCCGGCCGACGGCTTGCCGTCAAGAGTGAAGGCCTGGCTGTAGGTTTGCGCGCCGAGCTCGACCCGGCCGACGTCGCGCACGCCGCGTGACCTCGCCGTTATTGCCGGTCTTGACGATCACGTTCTCGAATTGGCCGACATCGGCAAGCCGGCCCTCGATCTCGATGGTATATTGGAAGTCGACGCCCGGCGGCGTCGGCGGCATGCCGACCTGGCCGGCGGTCACCTCTTGGCTCTGCTGCTGCAGCGCCAGCACCACGTCCTGCGCATTCAGACTGCGCGCCTTCAGCTTTTCCGGATCGAGCCAGATCCGCATCGAATACTGGCCGGCGCCGAACACATTGACGTTGCCGACACCCGGCAATCGGGAAAGCTCGTCGCGAAGACTGATGGTGGCGTAATTGGCGAGATAGAGGCTGTCGTAACTGCCGTCCGGCGACGTCAAAGTGACGAACAGCAGGATCGCGGTCGAACGCTTCTGCACCGTGACGCCCTGCGCCTGGACCGCCTGCGGCAGCGACGACAGCGAGGTCGCCACGCGGTTCTGCACCAGTACCTGCGCATTATCGAGGTCGGTGCCGATCTTGAAGGTGACCGTGAGCGTGTAGCTGCCGTCGCTGGCGCTGGTCGACTGCATATAGATCATGTTCTCGACGCCGTTGACCTGCTGCTCGATCGGCAGCGCCACGGTGTCCATCAGCGTGCGTGCGCTGGCGCCCGGATAGCGCGTCGTCACCTGCACGGTCGGCGGCACGACGTCGGGATATTGCGCGATCGGCAAACCGTAGAATGCCACGGCGCCGATCAGAATCATCAGGATGGCGAGAACATTCGCGAGAACCGGCCGCTCGATGAAAAATTTCGAGATCATTGCGGTGCGCTAGTTTGCGGCCGAGGCGGAGCGCTGTTGCGCGTCGACCTTCTCGCCCGGAATGGCGCCCATGATGCCGCCGATGACCACCCGATCGTCCTTGGTCACGCCCTTGTCGATGACCCGCATATCGCCGACGAGTTGTCCGGGCTCGACCTTGCGCTGCTCGACGACGCTATCCTTGTTGACCACCAGCACGTATCGCCCGCTCTGGTCGCTGCCGATCGCGACATCCGGCACCAGCAGCGCCGGCCGCGGTTGCGAGGGAACGCGAATGCGCACGAAATAACCCGGCAGCAGCGGGTGGGTGCCGTTCTCCAAAACGGCGCGCGCCAGGAGCGTTCCGGTCGACGGATCGACGTTCGGCGCGACGTAGTCGAGCTTGCCCTTGTGCGGATAGCCGGTCTCGTTCTGCAGCTCGACTTCGACCGGCATGCCCAGAAGCGCCGTGACCGTCTTGCCTTGGCTGACGAGATCGGCGCGCACTTTCAGCACATCCTGCTCGCTGGCGTTGAAAGTCACCCAGATCGGATTGAGCTGCACGATGGTGGCGAGCACCGTCGGCGAGCTGGCGCCGACGAGCTGGCCGATCGACACTTGGCGAGCGGTCACGACGCCGTCGAACGGCGCGGTCACGTCGGTGTAGCCGAGATTGATCTCGGCCTGGCGTTCATTGGCTTGCGCCGATTGCAGATCGGCCTGTGACGAGTTGCGCTGCGCCAGCGCCTTGTCGTAATTGGCCTGGGTCGAGACTTGCCGGGTGATCAGATCGGCCTGGCGCTGATACTCCGCTTGCGCCTGTGTCAGCGTCGCTTGAGCGCTGGTGACCGCGGCTTTCGCCGCGTCCACCTTGAGCTTGTACGGCTCGGGCTCGATGGTGAACAGCGAGGTGCCCTGTTTGACAAAATCGCCGTCGGTATAGCTGATCGCCTGTACGAAACCCTGCACGCGCGCGACCAGGTCGACCGAATTCACCGCCGCCGTGTTGCCGGTGGCGTCGTAATAACGCGTGACTTCCTGCTCGACAGGCGCCGCGACCGTGACCTTGGGCGGCGGCGGCGCGGCATATTGATTTTTTTCACCGCACGAGGCGGTGGCCGCCGCGATCGCAAGCACGAGCGTTACGCGGGCAAGCCAGTCGAGGGTCATGGCCGAAACCTTCTCAAATATTCCGGAAATAGCAGCAACGCGGCAATTGGCGGGGTGGCGGCAATACGATCCGACGATCGGCGCCGCCTTGGCAAGCCCGAACATCGCATGAAAATACGATCGGCGCCATGACGGCGCCGATCGCTTACCCCAGCCTTGTGAAACTCAGATGGTTATGAGCTTTGATCGAGCACGGTCACGACACGACGATTTTGCGACCAGCAGGAAATGTCGTTGCACAACGCGACCGGCCGTTCCTTGCCGTAGGAGATGGTGCGCATCCGTTGTGCCGGGATACCACGCGAGATCAAGTATTCACGCACCGTCTCGGCGCGGCGGGCGCCCAACGCGATATTGTATTCGCGCGTGCCGCGCTCGTCGGCGTGGCCTTCGACGGTGAATGAGTAGCGGTTGTAGTTGGCGAGCCACTGCGCCTGCTTGTCGAGCGTCGCGCGCGACTGGTCCGTAAGCTCGGACGAGTTGGTCTGAAAGAACACGCGGTCGCCGACATTGACGACGAAGTCCTGCTGGCTGCCCGGCGCGGCTGCGCCGGCCATGGCACCATTCTGATCGGCATTCTTAGCGCAGCCCGCAATCGCGAGCGTAGCCATGACGACGGCGGCGAATTTGACGCCGCGGATCATATTCGCCATGTTCATCCCGGTGCCTCCATACTTTCACTGTGACCGGACATGGGTGGGTCTTGAATGGGTCTAGCAGCGCCTTCGTTAAACGAACGTTCCGTCAACCTTGATGCGACCTTGCAAAGACCCCTCAAGCTTGCGGAATGCCCGTAAAGCTTTTGCAATGGTTAATGGGGCGTTAATGCGGCAGCGTTGTGAAGCGCCGCCATCTTTTGCAGGTGCTCACGAAAGCAGCGGCGACCAGGCCGGATCGGAGGCGAAGCTCGGGGTTGGAACCCGTTGCTCGAAGCGGCCGGAGATATCGACCGTAAACAGCGACGGCCCCGAACTGCCGCCCGGATCGCGAAAGAACATGATGACGCGGCCGTTGGGCGAAAAGGTCGGGCCTTCGTTGTGGAAGCCCTCGGTGAGGATGCGTTCGCCCTTGCCGTCCGGCTGCATGACCCCGATCGCAAATTTGTCCTGAGCCTGACGGGTGAACGCGATGTAGTCGCCGCGCGGCGACCACACCGGCGTCGAATAGGAGCCCTCGCCGAAGCTGACGCGCTGAGCCGCGCCGCCCGCCGCCGGCATGACGTAGATTTGCTGGCGGCCGCCGCGATCGGACTTCAAAACATATTTGCGAGCCGTCGGGCGAATAAGACGGCGCGGTATCGATCGCTTGCGTGTCGGTCAGCCGCGTCGTCGCCTTGGACCGCAAATCCATGACGTAGATGTTGGAATTCGAGCCCTGCTGCAGACTCAAGATGACGCGCTGGCCGTCCGGCGAGAACCGCGGCGAAAAGCTCATGCCGGGAAAGTTGCCGACGATCTCGCGCTGGCCGGTTTCGATATTGAACAGATAGACCCGCGGATCGCCCTGCCCATAGGCCATATAGGTGATTTCCTGGGTCGACGGCGAAAACCGCGGCGTCAGCACCAGATCGTCGCCGCGGGTCAGATAGCGCACATTGGCGCCGTCCTGGTCCATGATGGCGAGCCGCTTGATCCGGCGCTCGGCCGGGCCGGTCTCGTCGATGAAGACGACACGGCTGTCGAAATAACCCTTGTCGCCGGTGAGCCGCTCATAGATCGCATCCGAAATGATGTGCGCGATGCGGCGCCAATTATCCGGCGTGGTGAAATATTGCTGGCCGGCAAGCTGCTGGCCGGCGGCAACGTCCCACAGCCGGAATTCGGCTTTCAGCCGGCCATCGCTCTGCCGCGCGACGCGTCCGGTGACCAGCGCCTGGGCATTGATGGTGCGCCAATTGGGAAAGTTCGGCACCGTATCGACGCTGCTGATCTGCTCCAGATAAGCCGCGGGATCGATCGGCGCGAACAGGCCGCTGCGTTGCAGATTGGCGGTGATCACCTGCGTGACACCGCTTGCGACATCGCCGCTGTCGCCCGCGGTCTCGCCGTCGCCGCCGCCGATGAATTTCGGGATCGCGATCGGCATCGGCTGAAAGTTGCCGGACGGGTTGATCGTGATCGTCGCGGCGGGGACAAGCGTGGGCGCGAGCGTTAAGCCGCCGGCGGCAGCGCCGAGCGCCAATGCCCGCCGCCGCGTGATCAGGAGATTGTTGCCGTTGTGAAGCGTCATGGTGGAGGGCCGCCAAATTTTGAGTTCGCCAATCGGGTCATTCGTTCGCAAAGTTGGAGTCGAAATCGAGCGTCAGGTCTTGCCACTGGTCGTAATGCTGCGGTTTCAGCATCGTGAACGGCGCGCAGGTCAGAACCGCACGCTCGGCACTCTCGGCGATGACCGGACCTAGCGGCGACGGCGTTCCTCCTACCATGGCGGGTGGATGCGCCAGGGAGCCGTCGATCTTCATCTGCAACCTGAGCAAGACATGGACATTGCTGTTGTCGGGGATGTTCGCCGGCGGGTTCCAGCACTGCTTGAGACGCGCCCGCAGCGCATCGATCTCGCTCTGCGAGAGTTGTGCGGCCGGCGCGCCGGTCGCGGCGCCGAGCGTGGCGTTGGGATTGAGCGTTTCGGCGGAAGCAAGCTGGCGCTGCGGCTCACGCTTGTCGAGCAGCGCCGCGACCTGATTGGCGTCGAACTTGGGCGTGTTCTGTGTCTTTTGCGGATTATCGTCCGGCTTGGCCTGATCCTTCGCGGCGTCTTTCTTCAAGATATCGGCGATCTGATCGGGTTTGTACTCCGGCGTCTTCGGTTTCTCGGGCTGCGGCTTCGGATCCGGCTTGGGATCGGCCTTGGCCTCCGGCTTTGGATCTGCCTTTGGTTTGGTGTCTGCCTTCACGTCGGGTTTGGGCTCAGACTTCGGCTTGCTGGTATCGGTGGTGATGGCGGGCTTGTCCACGACCTTGGGCGCGAGCAGATCGACCGCTTTCGGCGCGTCGACTTTGTCGGCCAGCGGCTTCGGCAGTTCGAGTTTCAGTTGCGGCGCGTTCTTCGCGCCCTGGGTCATCTTGGTGAAGTCTTTGTCGGAAATGAACGACACCGGCAGCGAGTCGACCGGCGGCGTTTCCATCGGCTGCGCCGAAATGGCAAGGACACCGCAGATCAGGGCCGCGGCGTGACCGATACACGATATGGTCAGGCCCGTCTTCATTGCCCGCCTTGTTCGACCTCGGTGACCAGCGCGACCTTATGATAGCCGGCACCGGAAATACGGCCCATCACCCGCATCATGGTGCCGTAGTCGACCTTCTTGTCGCCGCGCACATAGATCAGCTCGTCGGGATTGCCGCCGCGCGCTTCGATCACGGCTTTGAGCTTCGGAATGAGATCTTCGATCTTGATTTCGCTGTCTTGCAGATAGACTTGGCCGCTGTCCTTGACCGAAACCGTCAGCGGCTTGTTGTCCTGCTGCAAGGCCTTGGCCTGGCTCTTGGGCAAGTCGATCGGCACGCCGACCGTCAACAGGGGCGCCGAAACCATGAAGATGATCAGCAACACCAGCATGACGTCGACGAACGGCGTCACGTTGATTTCGCTCATGATCGGCGCGCGCCGGCCGCGCCGCCTGGAGCGGCCGCCCGAACCTGCACTGATGGTGCCTGCGCCCATACCCCACTGCCCCTCAGCCGCGCTCGTCGATCTGCCGTGACAGGATCGCCGTGAATTCGTCGGCGAAACCCTCCAGCCGCTGCGCCTGCCGGTTCACCTCGGTCGAGAACTTATTATAGAAAATCGTCGCCGGAATGGCGGCAACGAGGCCGATTGCGGTCGCAAACAGCGCTTCGGCGATGCCGGGGGCGACTACCGCGAGCGAGGTGTTTTGCGAGGCGGCGATCGACTGAAAACTGGTCATGATGCCGGCGACGGTGCCGAACAGACCGATAAAGGGGCCCGCCGAGCCGACCGTGGCGAGCACCAGAAGCCGCCGCTCCATGCTTTCCACTTCGCGGGCGATCGCGACATTCATGACCTTTTCGATGCGCATTTGCAGGCCGGCGAAGGATTTGGCGTGGCCCTCGAGGCTGCGCTTCCATTCGCGCATGGCGGCGACAAACAGCGCCCCGGTCGAATGTCCCGGCTGGGTGACCAGCGATTTGTAGAGTTCCTCCAGCGATTGGCCGGACCAGAACGCTTCCTCGAAGGTGTCGCCGGAGCGCCGAAGCCTCGAAAATAGCAGGGTTTTGTCGATGGCTATCGCCCAAACCCAGACCGAGCACACCAACAGGCCGACCATCACCGTTTCGACGATCCAGTGGGCGTGCAGAAACAGGTGAAAGAGCGAAAGGTTGGACGATGTCAGCGGAGCGACCGACGCAATGTCGGTAGGGTTCATTGGAGCGTCCCTTTCGGCGGTCCGGCCGCGCGGGCCTATAGAGCGGGCCATTACACGGTCGTGACCGGCGCGGCGCACCGGCGCCGGAAGCAAAAGGGCCACACAAGCCGCCGCGTCGCGCCGCGCCGACTAAAGACCCGATTTTTGGACCCAATTTTCGCGAGGACCCCGGACCCGTCACAGGCGGGGCCGAAGTCATGCGCCAAACTTGTCCAAACTAGGGCGCCACACCGGTCGTTCGGTTCTAACGAAGCCCAGTTGTGCTTAACGCACCGTTAATGCCGGTTGAAGCTTCTCCCGATCCCCCGCTCAAAAAAACGCATGGGCCGCCCACCTTGCAGGGTGGACGGCCCAACGGCGTGTGGAGAGTACGGGGGTTTAGATCACGCCGGCGAGGACGGCTGCGGGTTTGGATCGCTCGGGCGATTGCGCCGGTCCGACATGAACTTTTCGAACTCGTCGCGATCCTTGGCAAAGCGCAGGCGCTCCAGGAATTCCTTGAATTCACGCTGCTCGTCTTCGAGCCGGCGCAGCGTTTCCTGGCGATAATCGTCGAACGCGCGGTTGCCGCTGGATGGCGGGGTGCCCCACCAATCGCCGCCGGAGGCGCCGCGGAAACCTTCCATCTTCGAGCGCACGCGATCCATTTTCTCCTGCATGCGCTGCATCTTGTTTTCCCAACGGCCCATGCCGTGACTGCAACCCATTCGTCCACTCCCGATCATGAAGGCGAGGATGACCAAGCCGAGCGGCCACCACGCGAAGAAACCGAGGATCATCAACGCGATCCAAGCGGGCTTTCCGAACTCATCAAGCTTTGCTGCGATGGCCATGGCGAACCTCTTTTGTGCCAACCTAGCGTGTGAATGTAAATAACATTTACATCGCCATTCTCGACTGTCAAGGGGACTGCCGGTTCCTAGCGTGGACGATTTATGTCGTTCAGACCCAGACCGCGCAGGTAAATCAGGACGTCGGCCTCAAGTAGCTCTTCAGGCGACATCGGCAAGGCCCGGCGAGCCGAATCGCCGCGGCCAAATAGCGAGGCGATGCCGTGCGCCATGACCCAGATATGCAGCGCGACCATCAGCGCCGGCGGCCTGCCCTGCGGCGGCATCAGCGCGCAGAGCTTCTCGGCGGCGTTGCGCAACACGCCGAACGCCTGCTCCCCGGTATCGCGAAGCTCCGGGCTCGCCGCCGGCGGAATCCCCGCCTCGAACATCGCCGAATAATAGGCCGGTTCGTCGCGGGCGAAGGTCAGATAGGCCTTTCCAAGACGGTCCAAGGCCGTGAAAACATCGGGGCGCCCGTCGTCCCAGGCGCGCTTGAGCGCCGCGCCGAATTGCTCGAAGCCGCGCAACGCGACACTCGCCATCAGCTCGTCGCGATCGCGGAAATGCCGATACGGCGCCGCCGGACTGACACCCGCCCACCGCGCCGCTTCGGCAAAGGTAAAGCCGGCCGGCCCCTTCTGCGCGATCAGTTCGAGCGCAGCACGCAGCAGCGCTTCCCGCAGATTGCCGTGGTGGTAGCCGCGCGGGCTGTCTTTGTCGTCCTTGGACCAGCTCATGTAAATAGCTCTTACATGGCATCGGCCAATCCGTCGACATTTCAAAAAGATGGGCCTGTCGCACCGGCCGTGAAGTCATTACAATCTTTGGGTTTAATACTACAACAGACACGCACCGATAGTTCCGTCATGTCCTTGGCAGAAATCGCGGCGGCGCCGGAATTGGCAGCGGCGACGGAAGTCGGCGCGCTCGGCCTCTATCAACTCAAACGGCTGTGGTCGCGAAGCCTGGCCGCACGCCAAGGCCGCGCACCGCCGGCCGCCATGCATGATCGTCATCTCGATACGCTGGTGGTCCATGCCAGCGGCCTCGGGCTGGAGCAGACTGTCCACTATCTGGGCCACGCGCCGAGCTTCGACGACTTCGAGCGCTGGATCGTATCGACCACCGGCGGCGTCGCGCCGCAGCAGGTGGCGCGAATCAATGCCGCCGTCCTCGGCCGCGAGCCGCCGCCGGAGACCGCGCGCTATCTCGCCGCGATAAACGAAAGTGCTGCGGTGCTGACGCCGTCCGATCTCTCGTTCTGGGCCGAGCACGGCTATGTCGTGCTGCACGATGCCGTGCCGCCGGCCATTCGCGACACGGCGGCGCAGGCGCTGTGGCGGCATCTCGGCGCGCGGCCCGATGACCCGGAAACGTGGTATCGGCAGAACGATCACGGCATCATGGTGCAATATTTTCAGCACCCGGCGTTTTCGGCCATTCGCCGGTCGCCGCGCATCCATAAGGCCTTCGCGCAATTGTGGGGCACCGCCGATCTCTGGCCGACCACCGATCGCGTCGGATTCAACGTGCCCGAACGCGACGGCTGGAAATTTCCCGGTCCGCATTTGCACTGGGACGTCAGCGTGAAAACACCGATCCCGCTCGGCACCGGCGGCATTCTTTATTTGACCGACACGCCGCCCGAGCAGGGCGCCTTCACGCTGGTGCCGGGCTTTCAGCGCTGGGGCGAGGCTTGGCTTAAAGCCTTGCCGCCAGGCGCCGATCCGCGGCGGCAGGATCTCTACGCATTGGGTCCGCAGCCGATCGGCGGCCGCGCCGGCGATCTCATCATCTGGCACCAGGCGCTGCCGCACGGCGCCAGTCCCAATCGCGGCGGCAAGCCCCGCATGGTGCAATACATCACCATGTTCCCGACGCACTACGACGAACAAGAAGAATGGATATGACGCTGCGTGCTTATGCGGTTCCGGTCCGCCGGCGCTGCGGCGCGGCCAGCGGCAAGCGATCAAACAAACCAGGGCCGCCGGGCTCGGCGCCCTCGATCGACAACAGCCGCAGTTTGGTCGCGACGCCGCCCGGCGCGGAAAAGCCGCCGGTCTTGCCGCCGGCCGCCAGCACCCGATGGCACGGCACGATGATCGGCCAGGGATTGCGCGACAGCGCTTCGCCGACATCGCGCGCCAAAAGGCGATCGCCGAGCCGCGCGGCGATTTCGCCATAAGTGAGCGTCGCGCCGGCCGGAATGGTACGGGCAATCTCATAGACGCGGCGGTGAAAATCGGCGCAGCCTTCCATGTCCAGCGCGGCGTGGTTCAAATCCCTCGGCTCGCCATCGAGCAAGCCTATGATGTCGTCGATCACACGCTGCACGGCCGGAGGCGGCACGGCATCGTGGGCATCTGGATAGCGGCGGCGAAGACCGGCACCGGCGGCACGGTCGCTCGATTCGAACGACTGAACGCGGACGATACCGCGCCCGCTCCAGACAAGGCCGCAGCTGCCGACCGCGGTGTGAAATATCGTAAAGCCGAGTTCACGCATGGTGCAGTCCATAGAGGAGCCCATCGTGCGCAGACCACCCGATTTCCGACCGGCGGCGCATTTAAGGCTGCGCCGCGTCCTGATCGGCCTTCATGGCAATGCGCAGCGGCTTCGGGATCGGCCGCGCCCGGCCGCCCGAGATGAAGGCGACCCGCACATGGGCTTCGACCAGCAATTCCTCACCGCGCATGACGCGCTGGCGCACGGTCGCCGACGCGCCCTTCACCTCTTCCGGCTCGGTGACGACATCGAGCACATCGTCCATCCGCGCCGGCCGCAGAAAATCGAGCGTCATCGAACGCACCACGAAGGCAAATCCCGGCGCTTCTTTTTCCGTCGCCTCGAACAGCGCGCGATGATCGGCGCCGATCAGACGCAGATAATTGGTCCGCCCGCGCTCCATATAGCGCAGATAATTGGCGTGATAGACGATGCCGGTGAAATCGGTGTCTTCGTAATAGACCCGCACGGTGAGCACATGGCGGCCATCGCGGATTTCGCCGTCGAGGGAGACTGAGCGCTGATCATTCATCGGTAGAATTCTTCGTCCACATCCATGCGCCCGTCGATGACGCGGACAATTGTAATATCCTCCGAACCGACAACGTAAAAGACGAGATATAAGCCGACCACAAGGCATCTGATTCCCTGAGCGAGCCACGATCGCTCGCGGCCAACGAATGGGAACCGCACCAGGTTATCGAAATTTGTGTTGATTCTGCGAGCGAAGGCGACGGCAGCATTTGGACTGCGTTCCTCAAGGTAATGATAGATACGAAGCAGATCGGACCTTGCCTTGTCGGAGACTACAAGGCGCATCTCGTTCAACTATTTGATTTTCGAATTCCGCGCTTGGCGCAGGAACTCCTCAAAATTCCATTCCGACACACGGCCCGCCGCAACGTCTGCCATGCCCTCGTCAATCTGCTCTTTGAGTGCACGAAACTTTTCTGCCTGTTCAAGCAAATAAGCGACCGCAGGTTCCCGCATCTCTTCGGGAAGAAGATCGAGCGCTTCGGCCGCTTTCTCACTCGTCGTTTTCATGACGCAATCCTACCATCCATCGAGCAGTGCGCCAATGCCCGCTATCTCCACGGCACCCGCTCCGCGATCGCGTGTTCCCAATTCCTGCCGTCAAACGCGTGGGCTTTTATCGCGGAGATATCGACGCCGTCGAGGCAGCGCACATTGACGTCGATCTTACCGGGATCGGAGCGCGGCACGTAGAACGGATGCATGCCGCAGGTGGCGCAGAAGGTGTGCTGCGCGGTGCCGGTATTGAAGCGGTAGGTCGTCAACGCATCCTTGCCGCTCAAAAGCTCGAACGCCTCCGGCGGCACGATGAGATGCAAAAAGCCCTTCTTCGTGCAGATCGAGCAATTGCAATCGGTGACGCGCGACAAATCCGCCGTCACGCGAAACCGAACGCGGCCGCAATGGCAGCCGCCTTGATAGGTTATTTCCTTAGTCATTCTCGTCTTGGCCGAACAGCCCGAACTGCGCCGGATCGCGCGCCGGCTCCGGCAGCCCGAGATGGCGGAAGGCGTTGACCGGTGAGCAGCCGTCCGCGCGGCGTGCGCTGCAGGAAGCCCGCACTGGATCAGATAACGGCTCGATGATGTCCTCGATGGCGTCGCGCGGCTCCGACAGCGCCGCGGCCAGCGTCTCGACGCCGACCGGGCCGCCGCCGTAGTTCGTCGGCAATGGTGTTGAGATAGCGCCGGTCCATGGCGTCGAGGCCGGCGGCGTCGACTTCGAGCGCGGCGAGCGCCTTGTCGGCCACCGCGCGATCGATCGCGCTGGCGCCGGCGACGGAGGCGAAATCGCGCACCCGGCGCAGCAGCCGGCCGGCGATCCGCGGCGTGCCGCGGGCGCGGCGCGCGATCTCGTTCGCGCCGTCGGCGGTGATGTTCGATGCCGAGCACGCGGGCGCCGCGATTGACGATCAATTCAAGCTCGGCGACGGTGTAGAAATTCAGCCGGATCGGAATGCCGAACCGGTCGCGCAGCGGATTGGTGAGAAGGCCGGCGCGCGTGGTCGCGCCGACCAGCGTGAATTTGGCGATGATCGATTTTCACCGAACGCGCCGCCGGCCCTTCGCCGATGATGAGATCGAGCTGAAAATCCTCCATCGCCGGATAGAGGATTTCCTCGACCGCCGGATTGAGCCGGTGGATTTCGTCGATGAACAACACGTCGCGCTCTTCGAGATTGGTCAGCAGCGCGGCGAGATCGCCGGCCTTGGCGATCACCGGGCCCGAGGTGGCGCGGAAATTCACGCCGAGTTCGCGCGCCACGATCTGCGCCAAGCGTGGTCTTGCCGAGACCCGGCGGTCCGACAAACAGCACGTGATCGAGCGCCTCGCGCCGCGCCCGCGCCGCTTCGATGAAGATGGCGAGATTGGCGCGGGCCTGTTCCTGGCCGATGAATTCGGCGAGCCGCTGCGGCCGCAGGCTTGCTTCCGCCGCCGTCTTCGTCGCGGCGCTCCGGCGTCACCAATTTGCTGATCGGCGCTTGCGCTCACCGCTCCGGCCCTCGGGTATATTTGTTCGGCAGCAATTCGCCGATCGGCACCGCCGCCGGCGATTTGCCGTTCGGCACGATCACCCGCGCATTGCGGTCGTAATCGAAGATCAGTTCGCGGCAGGCGCCGCAGGGCGACACCACCTTGATGGTCTGATCCTTGTCGTCCGGCGGCGGATGGCGCACGGCGACGATCGTTTCGATGCCGTCGTCGCCGAGATCGACGAAGGCGCGCCCGAGCGCCACCGCCTCGGCGCAGACCGCCATGCGGCCGAGATAGGCATCGAGATTGACGCCGGTGAAAACCTGTCCCGAGCGGGTGCGCAGGGCGGCGCCGACTTCCTGCCAGTCGTCGCGATAGCGCAGCTTGATCGCCTCGGTCGCCGCCTCGATCAGTTCCTTGTCCCCTTTCAGGAGTTTCGCAGATTTTCTTGTCTTCGAACGTTTCACTTCGCCAATTCCCTTAAACCGAGCCGGATGAGAGTCGTCGCCTCGGCGCCCTCGCCGGCGCTGCGCGCTGCCGCCGCGATGGCCGCGGTCGCCTGCGGCTGCGCGTAGCCGAGATTGACCAAAGCCGAAACCGCATCGCTGAACGGCCGCGGCGCCCGCTTTTCATCGAGCGCGCCGGACAGCCGCACCAGCGCCGGATCGACGTCGGCATAGGCCGGCGCCTTGTCCTTGAGTTCGGTAACGATGCGCTCGGCGACCTTCGGCCCGACGCCCGGCGTGCGCGCCACCATCGCCTTGTCGCGCATCGCGATGGCGGAGGCGAGGTCGGCGGGCTTGAGCGTGCCGAGCACCGCGAGCGCGACCTTGGTGCCGACGCCCTGCACGGTCTGCAGCAGCCGGAACCATTCGCGCTCGACATCGGACAGAAATCCGAACAGCCGGATCTGGTCCTCACGCACATGGGTCTCGATCGCGAGCGTCGCCGCCTCGCCCGGCCGCGGCAATTCCTGCAAGGTGCGCGCCGAGCAATGCACCAGATAACCGACGCCGTTGACGTCGAGGATGATGGAATCCTCGCCGTAGGAGTCGATCACGCCCTTGAGCTTGCCGATCATGCGATTTCTCTCATTCCTCGCCCGCATGCGGGGGAGGTGGCGAGCGAAGCTCGCCGGTAGGGGCAAGTAACAAACCCGGAGCAAACGGCCATGCCGACGCCCCGCCACCACCCTTCGGGTGGTCCCTCCCCCCGCTTCGCGAGGGAGGAGATATGGTCTCCCGATCATCGCGCCGCCACCTTCAGCGCCGCGTGCAGCACCGCGCTCTGGCGATGATGCGCATGCGTCACCGCGATGGCGAGGGCGTCGGCGGCATCGTGCGAAGCCGGATCGGCCTTGGGCAACAGCACGCCGATCATCATCCGCACCTGGGTCTTGTCGCCGTGGCCGGCGCCGACGATGCTTTTCTTCACCAGGTTCGGCGCATATTCGGCGACCGGCACGCCGGCCTTGGCCGGCACCACCATGGCGATGCCGCGCGCCTGGCCGAGTTTCAGCGTCGCGGTGGCATCCTTGTTGACGAAGGTCGCTTCGACCGCGGCCTCGTCCGGGCGAAATTCCTCGAGCACCTTCATCAGTCCGTCATGGATGACCAGAAGCCGCAGCGCCAGCCCGTCGCGGTCGTTGGTCGTCACCGAGCCGCAGCCGAGAAAGCTCAGGCGATTGCCGGCAATCTCGATGATGCCCCAGCCGGTGCGGCGGAGCCCCGGATCGATGCCGATGATGCGAATCGGGTGTCCGTTCATAGTCGCTTTGATAGCATTTTATCGAGGAATAGCGGCAATGCTCCGCCGTGGCTCGCCCTCCCCGGCCGTCGCTGATAAGCAAGCCCGGCAACGACTTAGCGCCTGCGACATCAGCATGACACCCGGTCTCGGCTACGCTTTCGGCGCCATGGTCTCGTTCGGGGCGAGCGACCTGATCTATAAACGCGCCGCCGCCGCCGGGATCAAAGCCGGCGATTTCCTGATGCTGCAGGCCTGGATCTTCTGCCCCGGCGTCACGCTCTATGCCTGGCTGACCGGCACGCTCGACGTTCATGCCGCAGCGCTATGGGGCGCACTGGCCGGACTGTTCTTGTTTGTCGCGCTGTACAATTTCACCCGCAGTCTGCAAGACGGCGCGGTCAGCACCAATGCGCCGATCTTCCGGTTGAATTTCACGCTGACGGCGGCGCTGGCGATCGTGATCCTCGGCGAGACCCTCACGGTGGCAAAAGCCGCCGCGCTCGGCTGCGCACTGGTCGCGGTCTGGCTGTTGCTCGCCGAAGCAGGCGCCGAGCGCGGTGCATTCAAGCCATCGTCTTTGCTTCGGGTGCTGGGCGCAACGGCAGCGATGGCGTTTACGAATTTCTTCTACAAAGTGGGCCTCCTGCACGGCGCGGTGCCGGAGACCATGGTTGCGGCACAGGCCTGGGTGTTCTCGTCGCTCGCGACCATCACCGGCCTGTCGCAATTCGACCGCTCGCGGATCCCGCCCGGTGCCTGGCGCTATTCCGCTCTCGCCGCGCTCGCGCTATTCGGCGCGTTTGTGTTTCTGATGCACGCCTTATTGCTCGGTCCGGCAAGCGTACTGGTGCCGGTCGCGCAAATGAGCTTTGTCATTACTGCGCTGGTCGGAATCGCGATGTTTCGCGAACGGCTCGATCTGCGAAAATGCATCGGCCTCGGTGTCGCCACGGCTGCGCTGATCTTGTTTGCCGTGAGTTAGGGCGAGACGGCAGGCCGCCGGATCGATGGAACAGCCCCTACCGCGCCGGCGATGCCGCCTCGTTGATCGCGCGAACGATCGGCGCCCATAGATGCTCTTCGTTGCGTATGAACTCGCCGGTCTGCGCCGGCGTCAGGTCGCGCGAATAGGTACCGAGCGCCTCGAAGCGTTCGACGACGTCGGGCATCACGACGACCTTCCTGAGATCCGCGTTGATCTTCTGGACGATGGCATCGGGCATGCCGGCGGGACCCATCAACACAATCCATCCGCTGGAAACCACGCCCGGCACGGTCTCGTTGATCGCAGGCAGGTCCGGCAGATTCGGCAGACGCTTCAACGCGGCGACCCCGAGTAGCTTCATCCCGCCGCTTTTTATTCCCGGCGACAACCCCGCCAAACCTTCAAACATGATCGGAATACGTCCGGCGATGACATCGTTCAGCGTTATCGAGCCTGCGGGCGCCTGGACGAAAGTAATATTCGCCTTCGAACGGTCACGGAACAGTTCGCCGGTCAGATGCGACTGACCGCCGCGATTGGTGCCGCCGAACAGCATCCCGCCGGGTGTCTTGTTGGCGAGCGCGATCAATTCGGCAACACTGCCGGCCGGGACGTCCTTGTTGACGGCAACGGCGATCGGCTGTTCGCCGACCATTCCAATCGGGACAAATGCGGTATCGACATCCACCGGCATCGCGCCCTGGTGCTCGATCGGCAGCACCGTGAAAGTCGAGGCTTGAGTCATGTAAAGCGTATAGCCGTCCTTCTCTACGCCCGCCGCGGCTTGCGCCGCGATGAGCCCTCCTGCACCGGGCCGGTTGATGACGACGACCTGACGATTCCACATTTGCGTGAGGCGGTCGGCGACGATGCGCGCCACCACGTCGGGACTGTTTCCCGCGGCGGCAGGCGTAATGAACGTCACGGGCTTGTTCGGATAGTCCTGTGCTTGCGCCGGCATAGACCCGAGTAACGAGACCGTCGCGAAACATAAAACCGCGAAATTGAGCCCTCGAACTTGCATGACCTTCCCCCCGCGCCGGGTTGCTTCTGCATTCCCGTGTCGCATTTAGACAATATCGGCTTTCATCCGAACCCGATATACAGAGCCGTTACGCGCGCCGATATGCCGCTCCGTTCCATGTCGCGGCATTTGTTTGCAACAAAAACACAACGCAAAATAGAAAGAGGAACGTCCCGTGCTGCTCATAACAAATGAGGAAATCGAATCCTTTCTTGAAATGCCCGCATGCGTCGAAGCGCTCGAGGCGGCTTATCGCGATCTAGGCAATCGGGCGGCTGCGGACATTCCGCGTCAAGATGTGATCGTGGAGAATCCGCGGCCGGGCGCCGTCTACGCACTGAAGACCATGTCCGGTTCGCTGCCGTCAGCCGGAGTTGCCGCGCTGCGGCTCAATTCCGATGTCGTTCACTGGCCGGAAATCGACGGAGCGCCGCGCCGCGTCAAGATTCCTCTGACCATGGGCGATCGTTACAACGGCCTGGTGCTGTTGTTCTCGACCGATACCGGCGAGCTCCTTGCCATCTTCAATGACGGATATGTGCAGAAGACCCGGGTCGGCGGCTCATCGGGCGTCGCCGCGCGTTATCTTTCCCGGCAGAACGCCGCGGTCCTTGGTTTGCTCGGCACCCGCTGGCAGGCAACCGGACAAATCGAGGCGATGGCCGCCGTGCGCAAGCTCAAGCTTGCCAAGGTGTTCAGCCCGACCAAGGAAAGCCGGGAAAATTTCGCCAAGACCTACACCAAAAAACTGGGGTTCGAGGTCCGCGCCGTGGAGACCGCCGCAGAGGCCGCGGCCGATGTGGACATCCTGGTATCCGCCACCAATTCGATGATGCCGACCATCGAGCCCGACTGGGTCAAGCCGGGCATGCACATCACCAGCGTGCGGGGCTCGGAAATACCGCTCAGCGTCCTGAAAAAGACCGATCGCCTGGTGGTCAATACCCACGATCCGGTGAATGCCTATGCTGCCGCCGGATGGCCCGAGCAAATACCGGAATTCTCGAACGGCGATTATTCGCGGCCCGATATCGGCGTCTTCGATATCAGCAAAGCCGCGGAATTGAAGGAGCTAGTCGCCGGAAAAGTGAGCGGCCGCCAATCCGACGATGAGATCACCTGCTTTCACAATTATAAAGGCCTCGGCCTTCAGTTCGCGGCCATCGGCTCGATCATCTACGCCGAAGCCCGCAAGCGCCAGATCGGCCGCACCATCGAAGATCGTTACTTCAGTCAGACCGTACATCCCTGACCGGAGTTCGCGGGCGAGACGGGCCGCGATCCCGCGCAAGCCGGGTCGGATCGCGGTTTGGATGCCTAGGCGCTCAGCTTGCTGACCAGCGCGTCCGACACTTCGAAATTGGCATAGACGTGCTGGACGTCGTCATGGTCGTTCAGCGTGTCGATCAGCTTGATGACCTTCTCGCCCTGCTCGTCGTCGATCGCAACGGTGTTTTGCGGCCGCCAGGTCAGCGACGCCTTGCGCGGCTCGCCGAACTTGGCTTCGAGCGCCTTGGCGACCGAGCCGAAACGATCCTGCGCGGCATAGACTTCGTGCGTGGTCTCGCTCGACACCACATCGTCGGCGCCCGCTTCCAGCGCCGCCTCGAACATCGCTTCGGCGCTGGCGGTGCCGGCGTCGTATTCGATGACGCCGACGTGGTCGAACATGAAAGACACCGCGCCGGTCTCGGCGAGATTGCCGCCGCTTTTGGTGAAGGCGGCGCGCACGTCGCCCGCCGCGCGGTTGCGGTTGTCGGTCAGGACTTCGACGATCACCGCGATGCCGCCCGGACCGTAGCCCTCGTAGCGCACCTGCTCGAAATTCTCGCCGTCGTTGCCGGCCGCTTTCTTGATGGCGCGCTCGATATTGTCCTTCGGCATGTTCTCGGCGCGCGCCGCGATGATGGCGGCGCGCAGCCGGGCATTCATCGCCGGGTCCGGCGTGCCGAGCTTCGCGGCGACGGTGATTTCGCGCGCCAGCTTGCCGAACAGTTTCGATTTCATCGCATCCTGCCGCCCTTTGCGGTGCATGATGTTTTTGAACTGTGAATGTCCGGCCATGGCGTGTCCCGAAGTCGCGCGGTGCGCGGTGATATTTTCGCGAGCGTTTATAAGGGAGAGGCGCGGCGAAATTCAAGAACAGGGGTCGTGATCGAACTCAGTGGTTTGGCTCCCGCTCGTCCCCGCGAAAGCGGGGACCCAGACAACTCCGTCGCCACGGAGCAAGCCCCCTGGATTCCCGCTTGCGCGGGAATGAGCGGATTAAGTTCTAGCCGACCCAATACCATTGCGCGAACAAGGCGGAATGGAGCGCCAGCACGGCGGCGAACAGCGCGATCGTGGCAAGGCACAGCAAAAGCGACCGCCGGCACAGATCGGCCAGAGCGACGAAGGCCGGGAAAGCCAATACGCCGAACCGGGTCATCGAGGTCAGCCCGGCGGGGCCGCCGCTGAGACTGAGATAGGGAACCAGCAAAGCGCCGAGCGAGAACGCGGTCGCCGAGACCGGCAGCAGCCGCCACGACCACAGCGACAGGCCGAGCAGCAGGATGAAGAACCACTGGTCCAGTCCCGCCGGCGTGAAATCGGTGAAGCGCAGATGCAGGAACGGCTGCAGCGTCAGCGCCGCGGCGAGCCGCGTCCCGAGCGTGGTCGCGCCGTTGAATCCGGCCTGCGCATCGGCGAAAGCCAGCGGATGACCGAACGCCGCGTACAGATAGATCATGTAGATCCACAGGCCCGCGCTCGCGAGCGGCACGCACAGGATCGCAAAGAAGACAAACCGCTTTCGGTCCGCCTGATATTCTTGCCAAAGCTCCCACAACAGCACGGGGATCAGCACGACCCCGACAAAGCGCGTCGCCAATGCCAGCCCGGCGGCAAGCGCCGCCAAAACGAAACGGCGGTCCTCCAGCACCGTGAAACAACAAAGGATCATCAACAGAGCGAGCGGCTCGGTATAGCCGGCCGACAGAAACAGCGACCCCGGGTAAAAGCCCAAGCACGCGACCGCGAGCAGCGCGGTCTCTTCGCCGGTGTGACGCCGCGCCCATCGGAACAACAGCAGTATTGCCAGCACCGCGGCGACATTCGCAACGACGAGAAGCGCGACGCCGGGGCTTAATCCGGTAATCGCCGCCAGCGCCCGCGACAGCATCGGATAGAGCGGGTAGAACACCACCGGCTGCAGGTCATTGGGCTCGCCGTTATAGCGATAACCGTGCTCGACGATGCCGGCATACCATTCCGAGTCCCAGCGCAGCAGATGATCGTACCAGCGCGTTCCGGACTGCCATAGGTCGGGCTTCCAGATCGGCAGAAAAATGCCGGCGATGTCGACCGCCAACAAAATGACCAGCCGCGAGCACAGATAGATCGCCAGCGCCTTCACATAAGGTAGGGCGTCCCGCCAGCGCGCAACGTCTATTGCCAAAACAGCGGCCTTGATTGCTCGAGCGCGCCGCCGAGCCGTACCGCGGCAACGCGGGTGGCGAGGCCCGATGCCGGATCGGTCTCGACCGCGACGCCGCACAGCGTCGCCGGGCCGGACGCCGGTTCGAAGCGCGCCGAGGAAACCTTGCGGATGAAGCGCTGCAGCGGCTCGTCCTTGGCCATGCCGATCACCGAATCGAAATCGCCGGTCATGCCGACGTCGCTCATGAAAGCGGTGCCGCCCGGCAGCACCCGCTGATCTGCGGTCGGGACATGGGTGTGGGTGCCGACTACCAGGCTTGCCCGGCCGTCGCAGAAAAATCCCATCGCCTGCTTTTCGCTGGTCGCCTCGCCGTGAAAATCGACGATGATGGCGTCGGCGCCGCTCTTGAGCGGACAAGCGGTCAATTCGCGATCGATCGCGGCAAACGGATCGTCGAGCGGGTCCATATAGACGCGGCCCATGGCGTTGACGACGAGCACGCGCGCGCCGTTCTTGGCCTCGATCAAGGCCGCGCCGCGGCCCGGCGTGCCCGGCGGATAGTTGACCGGCCGGATCAGGCGCGGCGCGCGCTCGATGAAGACCAGCGCCTCTTTCTGGTCCCAGGCGTGGTTGCCGAGCGTCACCGCATCGACGCCGGCATCGAGCAGTTCGCGGTAGATCGTTTCAGTGATGCCGAAACCGCCGGCCGAGTTCTCGCCGTTGACCACGACCAGATCGAGCTTCCAGTCGCGGATCAGGCCCGGCATGCGTTCATGGACGATGTTCCGCCCGCTGCGGCCGACAATGTCGCCGACAAAGAGGATGCGCATGCTCAAAAACCTTTTAGGCCGGACCCTTGATCTCGATCACCTCACGCTCGGTTAGCACGAGATCGAGCTTCTCGTCGCGGGGCGTCGCCGGCACAACGGCAACCTCCTGGGCGGCAAACGCGATGCCGATGGCGGTGACGGTCTTGCGCGCGCGCAGCCGGGCGATGGTCATGTCGTAATAGCCGGCGCCATAGCCGATGCGATGGCCGGTGCGGTCGAAGGCAAGGAGCGGCACCAGCAGGATGTCGGGCTCGACCTCCGAAGCCTCGGGCCGCGGCTGGCGCAGGCCCCACACGCCTTCGGCCAGCGGCTCGCCCCATGTCCACGCCCGCATGACCAGCGGCTTGCCGCGCCCGAGGACGACCGGCAGCGCCAGCGTCGCGCCGGCCTCCGCGAGCCGCTTCATCAGCGGCAGCGGATTGATCTCGCTCTTGAGCGGCATGAAGCCGGAGACGATGGCGTGCGGCGTTATCGCAACGGGAAATGCACGCGCGGCTATCGTATCGGCCGCCGCTTGGCGCACCTCGGCGGGGATTGCATCGCGGCGAGAAAGCGCATCGCGGCGCAAACTTGATTTTTCGTCGGAGCCAGTGTCCACAGCCTTCGTCATCCTGAGGCGCGAAGCGAAGCGAGCCTCGAAGGATGCTGCACCGCCGGGGCCGCCGTCGCCCTTCGAGGCTCGGCCTTCGGCCCAGCACCTCAGGGTGACGGAACAGAGGTTAGTGCGTGCGGTGAGAGATCGAAAGGGAGTGCGGAGCCGCGCCGGCCGTAAGAGCTCTGATCCCGGGAACCTACATAAGTAGGTGGGCGCCATGTGACCGAACCCAGGAGCTCGGCCAGGGACAGCTCCCGTCAGGATCGTAAGGCCCCGGAGAAATGTCTCCTACGCACCAGGCAGCCCCGCAGACGTAATGTAGTGCGCAAAGGCGGCGGGCGCCACTTGATCGCAACGCGCCGCGTTCTTCCCGGTCTCCCGGCGCACCGGAAAGAGGTCACTCAGCCCAGCGCGGCGGTGCTGCCGATGGTTTGATTGAGCTTCTTGGTGATGCCCTCGATCCGTTCGGCGGCGACTGCTCAATGCGGCGGCGACGGAGGCCTGCGCCGTTTTGCTCTCGATCGCACGGCCGCGACGCGCGCTTCCTGCAGGACGGCAAGCTCATCCTCCAGCCGCTTGACGCGAAGCGATGCTTCGGCCAGTTCGTCGGCGACCGTGAGCGCCGCCATCACCGTGAGCCGCGTATCGCCGATCTCGCCGAATTTGGTGCGCAGTCCGCTGATGCGGCTGTCGAGCTCGCGCGCGAGATCGACCAGATGAGGCTCCTGGCCATCCTCGCATGCCATCCGGAACTGCCGGCCGTTGATGGTGACGCTGACCTGCGACATCTAAAAGCCCGTCGTTGAAACTAACGTCGTCCTACTCCCCCAATTCCAACACGCTGCGGATCGTTTCGATGGCGGTGTCGATCCGTTGCGCCGACATCGCGGCTGGCGGCCTCGAGTGCGCGCGCCCGCGCGGTCGCCTCGTCGAGTTCGCTGGCAAGCCGCGCCCGATCGCTGCCCAAGCGAATGGACCTGGCTCGCCAGCAAGGCGGTGCCGCGATCGGCCTCGCGGCGCCGCTCCGCCGCCGCTTCCAGCGCGTCGAGCGCAACGGCCAGCCGACGCTGCGGCCAGATCGATGGAATCGGTGTCGCTCATCGAAGCCATCCGCTGCCTCCATCGCGGCCTCACACGGCACGCGAAAATCGTGCGACGGCAAATATTTATCGCCGGAACTTTACGTCGTATCGCGGGAAAGCGTCAACGCCGCGGTGGACGGCCTGTGCATGACCTTGTGTGCAAGCGGCCGCGGAATTGACTAGCCCGCCTCCCATGTTATCTGTGCCCGGCCTGTTCCCCCCGAAACCGCGGCCTTTGTATTGGCGCCGCGATTGGCAGTCTCCATGACCAAGCCGGACCGTCTTGCCGCGGCGAGCGCCGCTCTCGCCCAGGGCTCCGATTTCCCGCTCTCCCGCCGCCGATCCGAATCCCGCTCAGCGCGCCGCCGATCACGACCGCATGGCCAATGCCATCCGCGCGCTGGCGATGGACGCGGTCGAGCAGGCGAATTCCGGCCATCCCGGCCTGCCGATGGGCGCGGCCGACATCGCGACCGTGCTGTTCACCCGGTTTCTGAAATTCGATCCGGCCGATCCGGCTTGGCCCGACCGCGACCGCTTCGTGCTCTCGGCCGGCCACGGCTCGATGCTGCTCTATGCGCTGTTCTATCTGCTCGGCTACGAGAAGATGACGATCGACGAGATCAAGCGCTTCCGCCAGCTCGGCTCGCTGACGCCCGGCCATCCGGAACACGGCCATACGCCCGGCGTCGAAACCACCACCGGCCCGCTCGGCCAGGGGCTCGCCAATGCGGTCGGCATGGCGATCGCCGAACGCCACCTCGCCGCGCTGTTCGGCGACGATCGTCGATCACACCACTTACGTGCTGTGCTTCCGACGGCGATCTGATGGAAGGCATCAGCCAGGAAGCGATCGCGCTCGCCGGTCATCTGAAGCTGAACAAGCTGATCGTGCTGTACGACGACAATCGACATTTCGATCGACGGGCCGACCTCGCTGTCGGACTCGGTCGATCAGGTCGAGCGCTTCCAGTCCGCCGGCTGGGCGGCGACCCGCATCGACGGCCACGATCCGGCGGCGATCGCCGCCGCCATCGAGGCGGCGCAGAAATCCGACCGGCCGTCGATGATCGCCTGCCGCACCACCATCGGTTTCGGCGCGCCGAATAAAGGCGGCACCGAGAAGAGCCACGGCGCGGCGCTCGGCGTCAGCCGAGATCGCCGCCACCCGGCAAAAGCTCGGCTGGACTTCGCCGCCGTTCGAAATCCCGGCGGATATTCTTGCCGCCTGGCGCGCCGCCGGCGCGCGCGGCCGCCCGGCGCGGCTCGCTTGGGAAGCGCGCATCGCCGCGCTCGATCCGGAACAGCGCGCCGAGTTCAAGCGGCGGATCAACGGCGATCTGCCGAGCAAGCTCGCGCGCCGCGGTCGCCGGCGTTGAAGCAAAAGCTCGCCGACGCGCCGAAGGAAATCGCCACGCGCGTCGGCGTCCGAATTGGCGCTCGAAACGCTTGACACTGGCGCTGCCGGAAATGGTCGGCGGCTCGGCCGACCTCACCGGCTCGAACAACACCCGCACCAAGGCGATGAAGGCGATGAAGCCGGGCGACTATGCCGGCACCTTCATCCATTACGGCGTGCGCGAGCACGGCATGGCGTCGGCCATGAACGGCATGGCGCTGCACGGCGGCGTCATTCCGTTTTCCGGCACCTTCCTGGTGTTCTCGGATTACTGCCGGCCGGCGATCCGGCTCGCCGCTTTGATGGGCCAGCGCGTCATTCATGTGATGACGCACGACTCAATCGGGCTTGGCGAAGACGGACCGACCCACCAGCCGGTCGAGCATCTCGCGGCGCTCCGTGCCATTCCGCGTCTCCAGGTGTTTCGTCCCGCCGACGTGGTCGAGACGCTGGAATGCTGGCAGCTCGCGCTGGAGAGCAAGGACGCACCCAGCGTGCTGGCTCTGACCCGCCAAAACCTGCCGCAACTGCGCCGGGGTTTTGACGAGCACAATCGCTGCGCCGCCGGCGCCTACGAATTGATCGCCGCGGATGACGACGCGGCTGTCGTTTCCTTGTTCGCGACCGGCTCGGAAGTCGCGATCGCGGCGGAAGCGAAGAAGCTCCTCGCCGAGCGCAAGATTTCCGCCCGGGTGGTTTCGGTGCCGTGCTTCGAGCTGCTGCTGGCTTTGCCGGACGACCGCCGCACAGCGATCGTCGGCAGCGCGCGGGTCAATGTCGCGGTCGAAGCCGGCATCCGCCAGGGCTGGGACGCCATTATCGGTTCGTCGGGCACGTTCATCGGCATGACCGGCTTCGGCGCCAGCGCGCCCTATAAAGAGCTTTACCAAGAGTTCGGGATCACGGCCGAGAAAGTGGCCGCGGCGGCGATTGCCCGGCTATAAGGTCGCGAATAGAAAGCTGCGTGATCATAACTACATAACAGCAGCGGCTTAGCACTGAATACCCCGGCCCTTTGGGCCGGTTCGCAGGGAGACCGGGAGAATGTCTGTTCGCGTTGCCATCAACGGTTTTGGCCGGATCGGCCGCAATATCTTGCGCGCCATTGTCGAGGCCGGCCGCGACGATATCGAAGTCGTCGCCATCAACGATCTCGCCCCGGTCGAGACCAACGCGCATCTGTTGCGCTACGACACCGTGCATGGCCGCTTTCCCGGCACCGTGACGGTCAAGGGCGACACCATCAGCGTCGGCAACGGCGCCATCAGCGTCACCGCGGTCAAGGACCCGACGCAACTGCCGTGGAAAGAACTCGGCATCGACGTCGCGCTGGAATGCACCGGCATCTTCACCTCGAAGGAGAAAGCCTCGGCGCATCTCAAAGCCGGCGCCAAGCGCGTCTTGATCTCGGCGCCGGCCGACGGCGTCGACCTCACCGTGGTCTATGGCGTCAACCACGACAAGCTCAGCAAGGCGCACACCGTCGTCTCCAACGCCTCCTGCACCACCAATTGCCTGGCGCCGGTCGCCAAGGTGCTCAACGACGCCGTCGGCATCGACAAGGGCTTCATGACCACGGTGCACTCCTACACCAACGACCAGCCGTCGCTCGATCAGGTGCACAAGGATCTCTACCGGGCACGCGCCGCCGCGCAAAACATGATCCCGACCTCGACCGGCGCCGCCAAGGCCGTCGGCCTGGTGCTGCCGGAACTCGCCGGCCGGCTCGACGGCGTTTCGATCCGGGTGCCGACGCCGAACGTCTCGGTGATCGACTTCAAGTTCGTCGCCAAGCGCGCCACCTCGAAGGACGAGATCAATGCCGCGGTCAAGCGCGCCGCCGAGCAGCAGCTCAAGGGCATCCTCGGCTACACCGACGAGCCCAATGTCTCGAGCGACTTCAACCACGACCCGCATTCGTCGATCTTCCACATGGATCAGACCAAGGTCATGGACGGCACCTTCGTGCGGGTGATGTCCTGGTATGACAATGAATGGGGCTTCTCCAACCGCATGATCGACACCGCGGTGGCGATGGGCAAGCTCGCTTGACCGCCTCGCCGCGACGCGTTCTATGGCTGCGTTCTGGTCAGTAAGTGAGATGAAACCCTTCCGCACCCTCGACGACGTGGATGTCAAAGGCAAACGCGTGCTGCTGCGCGTCGACCTCAACGTCCCGGTTCAGGACGGCAGAGGTCGCCGACGCCTCGCGCATCGAGCGGCTGGTGCCGACCATCACCGAACTCGCGCGACAACGGCGCCAAGGTGATCCTGGTGTCGCATTACGGCCGGCCGAAAGGGCCGGATCCGAAAGAGTCGCTCAAGCCGATCGTCGCCGCCGCGGCCAAAGTGATCGGCCGGCCGATCGCATTCGCCGCCGACTGCATCGGCCCGGTGGCGGAAAAAGCGGTCGCGGCGATGGCGCCCGGCGACATTCTCTGCCTGGAAAACACCCGCTTCCATAAAGGCGAGACCAAGAACGATCCGGAATTCGCCAGGCAGCTCGCGCAGGCTCGGCGACATCTATGTCGCCGACGCGTTCTCGGTGGCGCACCGGGCGCATGCTTCGGTCGAGGCGATCGCGCATCTGTTGCCGGCCTATGCCGGCCGCGCCATGCAGGAAGAGCTCGCCGCGCTCCGCCGCGCGCTGCTCGATCCCGAGCGTCCGGTCGCGGCCATTGTCGGCGGCGCCAAGGTATCGACCAAGCTCGATCTCTTGAGCAATCTGATCACCCAGGTCGACACCCTGATCATCGCCGGCGGCATGGCCAATACCTTCCTCGCCGCGCAGGGCAAAGCGGTCGGCAAGTCGCTGTGCGAAACCGATCTCATTCCGACCGCGCGCGAGATCATGGCGAAGGCCAAAGCGCTGCAAGCGCGACATCCTCCTGCCGGTCGACGCCGTGGTGGCGACGAAGTTCGCCGCCCACGCGCCGAGCCGCGTCGTCGGCGTCGACGATGTCGGTCCCGACGACATGATCCTCGACATCGGCCCGCGCAGCATCGAGCAGGCGATCTCGGTGCTGGCGCGCTCGAAGACGCTGGTCTGGAACGGCCCGTTCGGCGCTTTCGAGCTGGAACCGTTCGACAACGGCACCGTCGAAGTGGCCGAGGCGGCGGCGGAACTCACCGCCGATAAACGGCTTGTCAGCATAGCCGGCGGCGGCGATACCATGGCGGCCTTGAATGTCGCCGGCGTCACCGAGCGTTTCACCTACGTGTCGACCGCCGGCGGCGCCTTCCTGGAATGGCTCGAAGGCAAAAAACTTCCGGGAATCGAAGTCTTGCAGGCGGAACGGACTCCCGCCGTGACCCCTGCTTAGCGTAAGAGAACCCCAGCTTAAGGCCGCCGCACAGCCGGCGCGATATCGAGGAGGGCGCGATGAATCTGAGCGAATTGAACAAGGTCGCGACCGCGATGGTCGCCCCGGGCCGCGGCATCCTCGCCGCCGACGAATCCTCGGGCACCATCAAGAAGCGCTTCGACGCACTCGGCGTCGAATCGACCGCCGATACCCGGCGCGACTACCGCGAAATGCTGTTCCGCTCGACCGAGGCGATGTCGAAGAACATTTCCGGCGTCATCCTCTATGACGAGACCATCCGCCAGAACGCCAAGGACGGCACGCCGCTGGTCAAGCTGATCGAGAAGGCCGGCGCGCTGCCCGGCATCAAGGTCGACAAGGGCACTCAAGCCGCTGCCGTTCTGTCCCGGCGAAACCATCACCGAAGGGCTCGACGGCCTGCGCGAACGGCTGATCGAATACCGCAACCTCGGCGCCAAATTCGCCAAGTGGCGCGCCGTGATCGATATCGGCGCGGGCATTCCGAGCTACAACGGCATCATGACCAATGCGCATGCGCTGGCGCGCTACGCCGCGCTCTGCCAGGACGAAGGCATCGTGCCGATCGTCGAGCCGGAAGTGCTGATGGACGGCGATCACGACATCGACCGCTGCGCCGCGGTCAGCGAATGGACGCTCAAGACGGTGTTCGAGCAGCTTTATTATCAGCGCGTCGCGCTCGAAGGCATGGTGCTCAAGCCCAACATGGTGGTGCCCGGCAAGAAGTCGCCGAAGCAGGCTTCGGTCGAAGAAGTCGCCGACAAGACCTTGCGCGTGCTCAAGGCCTGCGTGCCGGCCTCGGTGCCCGGCATCGCGTTTCTGTCCGGCGGCCAGTCCGACGAAGACGCCACCGCCCATCTCGACGCCATCAACAGGATGCGGCGACCTGCCCTGGCACGTCACCTTCTCCTACGGCCGCGCCTTGCAGCACGCGCCGCAGACCACCTGGTGCGGCAAGCCGGAAAACGTCGCCGCGGCGCAGCGCGCCTTCAACCACCGCGCCATGATGAACGGGCTCGCCGCCTGCGGCGAATGGAAATCCGACCTCGAGCGCAAAGCGGCGTGACCCCTATGAGCGTCGTTTCCCGGATGCGATGCAGCGCGCAGCGGTGCATCGCTGGTCCGGGATCGTCCCAGGCTCCGCGCACGTTGCAATCCCGGTTCTGCGGCGCACCACGCCGCTGCGCTGCGTGCTGCACGGCGCCCGGGATAGGCTTGCGATGAACCCAAGCGTCCCCCGCCAGCGCCTCTACCTCATCACCCCGCAGCTCGACGACACGGCAGGCTTCGCCCGGGATCTCGACTCGCTCCTCGCCGCCGCCGATATCGCCGCCGTCCTCCTCCGCCTCGCCGACGCCGACGAGCGCACGCTGATCGAGCGCATCAAAACCGTCGCCCCGATCGTGCAGCGGCGCGATGTCGCCCTGCTGCTCGCCGGCCGCCCCGAACTCGCCGCTCGCGCCGGCGCCGACGGCGCGCACCTCACCGGCGTCGAGACTTTCGCCGCGGCTCTTCCCCTCCTCAAACCCGCGCTGATCGCCGGCGCCGGCGGCTTGCGCAGCCGTCATGATGCCATGCTCGCCGGCGAGAACGGCGCCGACTATGTGATGTTCGGCGAGCCCGACCGCCGCGGCCACACCCCGCCGCTTCCGGAAACAGAGGAGCGGCTGGCATGGTGGGCGGGTTTGATCGAAGTGCCCTGCGTCGGCTATGCCGGCAGCCTGGGCGAGGTCGAGACGCTGGCGCGGACCGGCGCCGACTTCATCGCGCTGGGTGAATGGATATGGACGGAGCCACAAGGCGCGGCCGCGGTGCTGGCGGCAGCGGCCGGACTTCTCGCCGCCGCGGCGGCCTGATGCGCTATGCGCGAGCGCGCGCGCTCGGCCTCGCCGCGACGCTCGCGGCCGGCCTCGCCATCACGGCGCAAATGACGGCCCAGGCCCGCGCCGCCGCGCCCGACTACGTCTACGGCGCCTATCAGCGCGGCGATTATCAGACCGCCTTCTCGCTCGCCACCAAGGCGGTGGAGCAGTCCGGCGACGTCAAGGCGATGACCATGCTCGGCGTGCTCTATTCCGAAGGCCTGGTGGTGGCGCAGGACGACAAGAAGGCGACCGAATGGTACAAGCTCGCCGCCGCGCGCGGCGATAGCCAACGCGATGTTCGCACTCGCGATGTTCGACCTCAACGGCCGCGGCGGCGTCCGCGACCGCGACGCCAGCGCCAAATGGCTGGCGGCCTCGGCCAAGCTCGGCAACCCCAACGCCGCCTACGATCTCGCGCTGCTCTACATGGAAGGCCAGCTGTTCCCGCAGGATTTCAGCCGCGCCGCCGAATTGCTGCGCATCGCGGCGGCAGCCGGCAGCGCGGATGCGCAATACGCGCTCGGCACTTTCTACAAACAGGGCCGCGGCGTGCCGAAGGACATGAAGCAGGCGGTGCAACTCTGGGGCCAGGCGGCGCTCGCCGACAATGTCGACGCCCAGGTCGAATACGCCATCGCGCTCTATAACGGCGACGGCATCGACCGCAACCAGCAGGCCGCCGCCGCAATCTTTCGCAAGGCGGCGCTCCACGGCAGCCCGATCGCGCAGGACCGCCTCGCCCGCATCCTCTCCACCGGCCAGGGCGCGCCGGCCGATCCGGCCCAAGCGGTGAAATGGCACCTCGTCTCCCGCGCCGGCGGCGAGACCAATCTCGAACTCGACGATTACATGGCCAAGCTCGACCCCGCGACCCGCGCGGCGGGGGAGAAGGCGGCGAAGCCGTGGGTCGAGGCGATCAAGGCGGCACAGACGGCGCAGCAGCAGCGACCGTAGCCTGGATTACGCGGAACGCGAAATCCGGGAGGAAAATGACGCGGCGTTGAGCCGCGCCAATTCCATTTCGAAGCGAACCGCCGAGGCAAAGCGACACTTTGAGCCGCACGACGACCACTGAAAATCCCCTTACAGTTGTCCCCACATAAACCTTGCAAATGGTAACTTATAATAACCCGGGGGCGAAGGGGTCCCGCGGGAACGATGATGCTTGGGCGTGATTTCAGTCGTCACCCTGAGGTGGCCCCGAAGCGGCCCTCGAAGGGTGCACGCGACGAGGCCGTGCCGCCGTCGCCCTTCGGGGCTCGGCCTTCGGCCCAGCACCTCAGGGTGACGGACCGGAGGTCTGCAAGTCTTCGATCCGTGGTTTTTGCTTCGCAGTCTGAGCCCGGGGCAACGCCCCCTCATCCCGACCTTCTTCCCGCGTGCGGGAAGGAGCGCGTGGTGAATTGTCGGGGGCGGCAGAAAATCGGCGCCGCCGGCGCCCCCTCCACCACCCTGCGGCGCAGGGTGGTCCCCCCTCCCCCGCTTCGCGGGGGCGGATGAAAAGGAGCCCGCTTAGCGCACGAATATTTTTTCGCTCATTCCGCGCAAGCGGAAATCCAGCCTGGGTCCCCGCCTTCGCGGGGACGAGCGGTGAGCCTGTGACTTGCACGCGGACGGGATGAAGGCTAGCGAAGCCGCCATGATCCATTCAGCCATTCTCAATGTCATGGTCAAGGCGGCGCTGCGCGCCGGGCGAAGCCTCAAGCGCGATCTCGGCGAGGTAGAGCATCTGCAGGTGTCGCTGAAGGGGCCGCGCAATTTCGTCACCGCCGCCGACCGCCGCGCCGAGGAGATCGTGCGCGAGGAGCTCGCCAAGGCGCGGCCGGATTACGGCTTTCTCGGCGAGGAAGGCGGCGCCACCGCGGGCACCGACAAGAGCCACCGCTGGATCGTCGATCCGCTCGACGGCACCACCAATTTCCTGCACGGCATTCCGCATTTCGCGGTGTCGATCGCGCTCGAGCGCGACGGCGCCATCGTCGCCGGCCTGGTCTACAATCCGGCGAACGACGACACCTTCATCGCCGAGCGCGGCAAGGGCGCCTTCCTCAACGACCGCCGCATCCGGGTCGCCGCGCGCCAGCACATGGCCGACGCGGTGGTGGCCTGCGGGCTGCCGCATTACGGCCGCGGCGATCTCGCACTGGCGCGCCACGAGATCGCCGCCGCGCAGCAGCATTACGCCGGCCTCCGCCGCTATGGCGCGGCAGCCCTCGATCTCGCCTGGATCGCGGCCGGGCGGCTCGATGCCTATTGGGAGCGGGATCTGTCGCCGTGGGACATGGCGGCGGGGATGATCCTGGTGCGCGAGGCCGGCGGCTTCGTCACCGACTTCGACGGCGGCGACGAGATTTTTTCAAAGAAGCAGATCGTCGCCGGCAACGACGCCATGCACCGCGCGCTGCTGAAGCTACTGAAAGACGCCGGCCGCGAAGCCGGCAAGGACGTCATCCGGGAAGCGTCGGCGCCGTGAGTGCGGTGTTTTCGCTGCGGCGTTATCAGCCGCGCGACGAGGATGCCGCGACCGCGTTGTGGCTGCGGAGCTGGCAGGCGGCCTATCCGGCGCTCGATTTTGGGGCGCGACTCGCGTGGTGGCGCGAACGCTGGCGTAACGAATTGGTGCCGGCGACCGAGATCGTGATTGCCGAGACGGCGAACACGATGATCGGCTTTGTCACCGTCGATCCGAAGACGTTTTATCTCGATCAGCTTGTCGTGGCACCCGAAAATTGGGGCACGGGTGTTGGTGAAGCTCTTATCGTCGAAGCAAAGCGTTTGTCGCCGGGCGGCCTCGACCTCGACGTCAACACCGATAACGCGCGCGCTATCGCGTTTTATGGGAAACACGGATTTGCGATGACCGGTGAAGGAAAAAACCCGATCAGCGGTAAGCCAATTCATCGCGTGAGTTGGAGACCTTAGAGCTTATTTGCTTGAACGATTGCTGACTCCCATCCGTCACCCAGAGGCGCGAGCGAAGCTCGCCTCGAAGGGCGACGGCGGTACGGCAGTGCAGCCTCGATCCTTCGAGGCCCGCGCTGCGCGCGGGCGCCTCGGGATGACGGAACCGAGTCAGCAGCGTCGGCGGCTACGTTCCTTGGAACTGCAGCTTCGCCAGCCGGGCATACAGTCCGCCGGCGGCGACCAAAGTTTGATGCGTGCCTTGTTCGACGATGCGGCCGTCTTCCATGACGAGAATACGGTCGCAGGATTGCACGGTGGCGAGACGATGGGCGATGACGATCGTCGTGCGCTTCTGCATCAGTTCGGCGAGCGCCGAAGCGACCTGGGTTTCGCTTTCGGCGTCGAGCGACGAGGTCGCCTCGTCGAGCAGCAAGAGCGGCGCGTCGCGCAGGATGGCGCGCGCGATGGCGATGCGCTGGCGCTGGCCGCCGGACAGCGTGATGCCGCGCTCGCCGACCGGCGTGCCGAAACCTTGCGGCAGCGCTGCGATAAATCCCGCGGCATTGGCGAGCCCGGCGGCATGCGCGACTTCGGCGTCGGAGGCGTCGGGCCGGCCGAAGCGGATATTGTCGCCGACCGAGCTTGCGAACATCACGCTGTCCTGCGGCACCAGCGCGATGTGGCGGCGCAAATCCGCCGGATCGAGTTCGGTGAGCGGCACGCCGTCGAGCAGCACGCGGCCGGCCGCCGGATCGTAGAAGCGGAGCAACAGATGAAAGATCGTGCTCTTGCCGGCGCCCGACGGTCCGACGATGGCGAGTTTCTCGCCCTGGCGGACTTGGAACGACACGCCGTTCAAGGCCGAGACATTGGGCCGTGTCGGATAGGAGAAGCGCACGTCTTCGAAGGCCGCCTCGCCGCGCGGCGGCACCGGCAGCGCCTTCGGCTGCGCCGGGCGGAAGATCACCGGCTTGATGGCGAGGATCTCGAACAGCCGCTCGGCCGCGCCCGACGCCGACGCGATCTCGCCGCCGGTCTCCGACAGCGAGCCCAGAGCGCCGGCGGCGAACACCGCGTAGAGAATGAACTGCCCGAGCCGGCCCGGCGTGACCTCGAGGCTCAGCACTTCCTGCGCGCCGATCCAGAGCACGATGACGACGCTGGTCGTCACCATGAAAATGGCAAAGCCGGTCAGCAGGGCCCGCGCCCGGATCGAGTTGCGCGCCGCATCGAATGCCGCTTCCACCGCGGCGCGAAACCGCGCGATGCCGAGCGGCTCGTTGGTGAAGGCCTGCAGCACGCGGATCGCGCCGATCAGCTCGGCGGCATAGGCCGAGGCGTCGGCGAGCGTGTCCTGCGCGGAGCGCGAGCGTCGCCGCACCGCGCGGCCGAAGGCGTAGAGCGGCAGAACGATGATCGGGATCGCGGCGAGCACGAAGGCCGACAGCCGCGGACTCGTCACCACCATCATGGTGCTGGCGCCGACGAACAGCACCAGATTGCGCAGCGCCACCGACAGCGAGGAGCCGACGCTCGCCTTGATCTGGGTGGTGTCGGCGGTGAGCCGCGAGACCATCTCGCCGGTGCGGGCCTCGTCGAAGAAGCCTGCCGACAGCGCGGTAAGGTGCGCGAACACATCGCTGCGCAGATCGGCGACGATGCGCTCGCCCAGCGTGGTGACGAGGTAGTAGCGGGCGCCGCTCGAGACGGCGAGCACCGCCGCGACCGCGATCATGACCAGAAAGTAGCTGTTGATCAGTTCGATGCCGCGTTCGGTGAAGCCGAAATCGATCATCCGCCGCACCGCGATCGGCACCACCAGCGTGGTCAATGCCGCCAGCACCAAGGCGCAGAGCGCGGCCAGCGCCCGGCCGCGATAACGGTTGAGGTAGGGCAGCAGCGACACCAGCGGCCGCAGATTGACCTTGCGCTTCTCCGGCGCGGCGGCCGCGGCGATCGCTGCCGCGTCGGGCACCGGCGCGATCGGCGGCGCCGTTTCGGCCGGCACGACACCATCGTTCTGGGGATGCAAATTCATCGGATGGTCCACGGACCGTTCTGTGCCGCTAAGGTCTTGTCGCCCCGCCGCTTTCGGCGGCCGGACAATGCCGCGCCGGCGGCGCTGCGGTCAACGGTCGGGACCCTATATAATGGTCGCGGCGCGCTCGCCGCGGGCAGCCGCTTGTTTCGCCGGGCCGGCCGCGTTATAGAGCCGCCAAATCTCCCAAACCCATTGAGAACCAGGCCGGTACCCAGCCATGAAGCCCGATACCCATCCCGATTACCACCAGGTCAAGGTCGTCATGACCGACGGCACCGAATTCACCACCCGCACGACTTGGGGCAAGGCCGGCGACACGCTGCATCTCGACATCGACCCGAAGTCGCACCCGGCCTGGACCGGCGGCCAGCAGCATCTGCTCGACCGCGGCGGCCGTCTGTCGCGCTTCCAGAAGAAGTTCGAAGGCTTCTTGAAGAAATAGCCGGCCGGCCGTCAGGCCTCGGATTCGAACGCCGCTTTCAGCAGGCCCCATTGCCGCTCGACCGGATTGTCGGCCGGCGGCCGCGGCATCGGCGCCGCATGCATGGTGGCGTCGAGCCGGCGGACTTCCGCCTGCAGCTTGGTCGAACGCGCGATCAGGTCCTGCAGTTTCTCCGGCAACAGTGCCAGCGACTTGGCGTCGCCCGGCTCGCAGGCCGCGAGCCTTACCTTGCTCTTTTCCTTGTTGGCTTGGGAGAGCGTCATTTCGCCCTCCTTCACCGCCCGGTGCAGCAGCAGCCAGGAAGCGAGCTGCATCAGCCGCGTGGTCAGCCGCATGCTCTCGGTCGCGTAAACCAGACCGGCGCTGCGCTCGAGTTTCTTGGATTCCTGGCGGCCGGAACCGTCGAGATAGCTCGCGGTTTCCTCGACCAGCGCCATGCCTTCGCGAAACAGCGTCGCGAAAATCTGGGAACCCGCCAGCCGCTCGCTAAAGGAGACCGCGCCAGCCTCAACCATACGCTTTTCAGACATTTACGCCTCACACCACGCCGCAGCATCGCGCGCAACGCCCGCGCTGTCCAGCGAACGAAGCAAGAAGCTTCCGAGATGGTTGAGACGCGGGCCAAGCGCCGGCGAAAAAGCGATTAATAAAAAAGAGCCGCCGTTTCCGGCGGCTCAAGGTGATAACAGGGAGGCGTCAAACAGAGTGGACAGGAGCCACTCAATGTCCAGAAGATGGACAGTCTTTGTAATGAACCAGAAAGCTTAATAAAAGGTTAAGGATTCACAAAAGGTTAGCCGATTCTGCTTATGCATAGCGCAAAGCGCGCGCCGCTGCCAAGAGCTAAGTAGTTGAAAACATTTATTTCTTGAAAAAGGCATCGGCGGCCGATTTGACCGCCTGCTTTTTCGTCCGATCGGCTTCGAGGCGCCCGATTTCGTCCTTCAGGAGCCCGATACGCTCGGTCAATTCGGCGGCCGACAACAGCGTCAGATCCTGCCCGATCTCGTGCGCGAGCTTTTTCTTCGGTTTATCGTCGTCGTCAAAAGCGGGCATGGCGTCGTTCCTGCGGTATAATCTTAACGGCGGCCGCCTGGGTGTCTCAAGCGGGCTTATTGATGCAGTGGCGCCGCGCGATCGACGATGAAGCGCAACGCGGTGCCGGCCGGCAGCAAGCCGAAAGTTCCGCCGGGCTCGTCGCCAAGCCGAGAGGCGCAGAACGCTTCCGCGACGGCGGTGGGCGAATGCCTCAGCAACAGCGCGGCCTGGCTCGCCAACACCAGGTCGCGCACGATCCCGCGAGCCTGGGATTCGTCATGTTCATCTTCATCGGCTTTCAAGCGGCGTTCGAGCCGCCCGACGAGGCCCGCCAGCCGTTTGTCGGCGTGCACGGCGTCGCCAAGTTCGCGCAAGAGAAGCGCCGCAGCGCCGGGCATCCGCCCAAGCGCGCGCAGCACGTCGAGACACATGATGTTTCCCGACCCTTCCCAGATCGAATTGACCGGCAATTCGCGATAGATGCGCGCCAACACGAATTCTTCGACGTAGCCGTTGCCGCCCAGCACCTCCATGGCCTCAGCGGCCAACAAGGGCGCCCGCTTGCAAATCCAGAATTTCGCCGCCGGAGTCATGACACGGCGCCAGACAGCGGCGCGTTCGTCGTCTTCGTCGTAAGCGCGCGCCAGCCGGAAAGTGAGGACAGCGGCGGCTTCCGACTCGAGCGCCAGATCAGCCAACACATTGGTCATGAGGCCGTGCTCGACCAGCCTCTTGCCGAAAGCGAGCCGATGCGAAGCATGGTGGATGGCTTGCGCTACCGCCTGCCGCATCAACCCCGACGAGCCGATGGCGCAATCGAGCCGGGTGTGATTGCCCATCTCGATAATAGTCGGAATGCCGCGCCCTTCCTCGCCGACGAGTTCGCCATAGGCTGAGACAAATTCCACTTCGCTCGATGCGTTGGAGCGGTTGCCGAGCTTGTCCTTCAGCCGCAGAATATGGATCGCGTTACGCTTGCCGTCCGGCGTCCAGCGCGGCACCAGAAAACAGCTCAAGCCGGCGTCCGTTTGCGCCAGCACCAGAAACGCGTCGCACATCGGCGCCGACATGAACCATTTTTGTCCGGTCAGACGGAATGCGCGGCGCGGAGCCGCCGAAGCCTCGGGCTCCGCCCGCGTGATGTTCGCGCGCAGATCCGAACCGCCCTGGTTCTCGGTCATGGCCATGCCGATCAGCACGCCGGTTTTCTCGCCGGCCGGCCGGAAACTTGGATCGTATCGGCGCGCGAAAATGCGCGGCAGCCATTCCGCCGCGACCTCCGGCGCGTGGCGCAACGCCGGCACCGCGCCATAGGTCATGGCCAGCGGGCAATAGACGCCGCTTTCGACCTGGCCCAGCATGTAGGTTCCTGCAGCCCGCGCGACGTGCGCTCCCGGCATTGGCCGCGCCCACGGACTTGAGTGCAATCCGGCCTCCACCGCGATCGACAACAAGGCATGCCAAGCCGGATGGAAATCGACCTCGTCGATGCGATGACCGTAGCGATCGAACGCCCGCAGCAGCGGCGGATTTCTGTTCGCCTCGAAGCCGAGCTGAATGGTCTGCGGGTCGCCAAGCTTTTGGCCGAGCGCGGTCAGTTCGGCTTTCGCCCATGCGGCCTTTTCCCGCACCAAGGCTTCGCCCAACACCCGATCGGACAGCAATAGATTGCAGGGGTCCAAAGGCGGCGGCTGGTTGGTGACCTGATACATCGCCCGCTCCTTTCATACCCGTCCTTTGCGCACAGCATAGGGTGCCGCCCCGGCCCGGCAACCATGTTGGCAAAATCTACTGACCCTTTGAAATCAAACAGGAAATATCCTTGCCCTCGTAACCGCTTGCCGCTACTAGAGAGTGCCTATCGCGGGAGGGCCGCGACCGGCTTCTCGACGCGTGGGACGGGTGGTCGCGAATTTGGCGCAAAGCCCGTTCGGTAATCGTCTGGGAACGCTGCGGGGGACGATTTTCGTGGCGCAACCTGCGCCGGCTGCCGGCCTCGGAGGTCATCTTTTGGCATTGCTGCGCGCCGTCAGTTCGAGCGCCTGGATACGGTGCGCGCTGCTCGCGGTCGCCTGCGCGATGCTCGCCGGCACCGCGGCGCATGCGGTCGAAGCCGTCAATGTCCGCACCGACGCACGCGCCATCGACCTGACCGACGCGGTCGAACTCCAGCACACCGACGGCGACCGCATTCAAGTTTCGACCGCGCCGGGTCCGGACGGCATCATCCGGCGCATCGAGGTTCGCGCCCGCCAAGGCGGCACCAATTGGGCCGTATTCTCGCTCGCCAATGACGGCGACGAACAGATCGATCGCCTGATCGTCGCACCGCATTACCGGATGGTCGGCTCCGGCCTGATCTGGCCCGATCTCGGACAGTCGCGCATCGTCTACATCACGCCATCGTCGGGCGATCCCCCGGAACATCAGGACAATGCCACCGCCGACGTGTTTCGCATCACGCTCGATCCCGGCACGGTCATCACCTTCGTCGCCGAACTGCGGTCAGCCAATCTGCCGCAGCTCTATTTGTGGGAGCCCGACGCCTACAAAGACAAAGTCAATTCGCTGACGCTCTACCAGGGCATCGTCATCGGCATCGCCGGCCTGTTGGCGCTGTTTCTCACCATCCTGTTCGTGGTCAAGGGCAGCGTGATGTTTCCGGCCGCCGCCGCGCTCGGTTGGGCGGTGCTGATCTATATCGGCATCGATTTCGGGTTCTGGCCCAAGGTTTTCGACATGTCGTCCGGCGCCGAACGGATCTGGCGTGCGTCCGGCGAAGCGATCCTGGCGGCGACGCTGCTGGTGTTTCTGTTCGCCTATCTCAACCTCAATCGCTGGCACGTGCGCTATGCTCATATCACCGTGGGCTGGCTCGCCTTCCTCGGCGCACTGGTCGCGGTGGCGTTGTTCTCACCGGCGGTCGCTTCCGGCATCGCGCGCATTTCGCTGTTCTTCGTCGCCCTGCTCGGCTTTGCGCTGGTCGTCTATCTCTCCACCCACGATTTCGACCGCGCGGTGATGCTGATTCCGACCTGGCTGCTGCTCCTGGTCTGGGTGATCGCCGCGGCGGCGACGGTGCTCGGGTTCATGACCAACGACATTGTCGGTCCGGCGCTGCTCGGCGGCCTTGTGCTGATCGTCATGCTGATCGGGTTTACGGTGATGCAGCACGCTTTTGCCGGCGGCACCGCGAGCGGCATCGTGTCCGACGTCGAACGGCGTGCGCTCGCACTGACCGGCGCCGGCGATATGATCTGGGATTGGGACGTTTCCGCCGACAAGGTCTTCACCAGCCCCGAGACCGAAACCGCGCTCGGCCTCAAGCACGGCACGCTCGAAGGTTCGGCGGCGAACTGGCTCGAAGTGCTGCATCAACTCGACAGAGACCGGTTCCGCGCCACGCTCGACGGCGTGCTCGAACAACGCCGCGGCCGGGTTTCGCAAGATTTCCGTATGCGCACCGCCGACGGTCACTATTTGTGGTTCGCGCTGCGGGCGCGGCCGGTAGTCGGCTCCGACGGCGAAGTGGTGCGCCTGGTCGGCACGCTGACCGACGTCACCGAAACCAAAACCGCCGAGGAGCGGCTGCTGCACGACGCCGTGCACGACAATCTCACCGGCCTGCCCAATCGCGAATTATTTCTCGACCGCCTGGACGCCGTGCTCGGCTTTGCCAAAGCCGATGCGGCGATCCGCCCGACCGTCATGGTGATCGATCTCGACCGTTTCAAACAGGTCAACGACTCCGTCGGCATGGCGGTCGGCGACTCGATCCTGCTGACCCTGGCGCGAAGGCTTGGCCGCATCATCAAGCCGCAGGATACGCTGGCGCGGCTGTCCGGCGATCAATTCGGGCTGATCCTTCTTTCCGAACGCGAGTCCGAGCGCATCACCGCATTTGCGGAAACCGTCCGCAAGACCCTGCGGGCGCCGATCACCTTCCGCGAACGCGAAATATTCGTCACCGCCGCGATCGGCATGAAACTCAGCGACACCGAGCCGCAACGCGGCGAAGAAGTTCTCAAGGATGCCGAACTGGCGATGTACCACGCCAAGCGCGGCGGCGGCGACCGTATCGACGTGTTCAAGGAAGCGATGCGCGCGCGCAAAGCCGACCGGCTGTCGATCGAATCCGATCTGCGCCGCGCCCTGGAGCGCGACGAGATCGCGATTTTCTATCAGCCGATCATCCGGCTCGAAGATCGTTCGATCGCCGGCTTCGAGGCGCTGGCGCGCTGGAATCATCCGAAATTGGGTCGGGTATCGCCAATCGAATTCATCAATATCGCCGAGGAAACCGGGCTGATCGTCGAACTCGGCCTGTTTGTTCTCGACCGCACGGCGCGGCAGCTTTCGACCTGGCAACGCACCATCCGTCAGCGCGATCCGCTCTTCGCCAGCGTCAACGTCTCCTCGCGCCAATTGCTGCGTCACGATCTGATCCAGGACCTGCGGACCGTGCTGGCCCGCTCGCCGCTCACCCGCGGCTCGCTCAAGCTCGAACTCACCGAGTCGGTGGTGATGGAGAATCCGGAGCACGCGGCTCAGATGCTCCACCGGATTCGCGAACTCGGTGCGGGCCTTGCGCTTGACGATTTCGGCACCGGCTATTCGTCGCTGTCCTACCTGCAGCGATTTCCATTCGACACCATCAAGATCGACCAGTCATTCGTGAGGACAACGTCGAAGGGCACCCGCCCGGTGATTCTGCGCTCGATCATCACGCTGGCCCACGACCTCGGCATGGACGTCGTGGCGGAAGGCGCCGAAACCGATTCCGATGCGGTCGAATTGTTTCAGCTCGGTTGCGAGTATGCGCAGGGCTTTGTGTTCGGCGAACCGATGACGGCCGAGCGGGCCCGCGCGCTGCTGGAACCGGATGCGCCCGCGATCAAGCATCAGGAAACAGGTCTGCGGGCGAAAGTTTTCGGCTCTTGATGGCTGCGATCGATTTCTCGACCGCCGCTACGCGTGTCCCGCTTCGCTCGAGAGCATACCGAGATCGATACCGATTTTTTTCAACGCCTTGTCGTATTTGGCACTGATATCCGTTCCGAAAATCAGTTCCGCATCGGCCGAACAGTGCAGCCAGCCGTTGCTTTGAATCTCGGTCTCGAGCTGTCCCGGCGCCCAGCCGGCGTAGCCGAGCGCCAGTATCGCGCTGGCCGGCCCGTCGCCGCGCGCAATCGCTTTGAGAATATCGATAGTCGCGGTGAGACAGATGCCGTCGTCGATCGGCAGGGTCGAATTCTCGATGTAGAAATCGGCCGAATGCAGCACGAATCCGCGCTCGGTCTCGACCGGACCGCCGCGCATGACCTTGACGCCGGCACGCTTCGGCAGCTCGATCGCGTCGGCTGCCGGTATCACGTTGAGCTTCACCAAGAGATCGGAGAAATTGATGTTCTGCGCCGGGTGGTTGACGACGATGCCCATAGCGCCTTCAGAGGAATGCGCGCAGATATAAATCAGCGAGCGCGAAAAACGTTCGTCGCCCATGGCCGGCATGGCGATCAGCATCTGGCCGTCGAGATAGCCTCGACGCTTGCCTTTTCCTGATGTGCCGCGTGGCAATTTCATAGGGGAAGGTTAGCCCATCGATCCGCAATTGCAAACGAACGACACCGTAAAAAGTTCATGGAATGGGCCGGCAAATGTCCAGCCAATCCGCAACCGGCACCTTGCCACAATCGCAGTCACAATCATGTCAGTGGCGCTTCTGTCCGCTTCGCCTTAGACCACAGCGATGCCCGATCCTCTTCCGCGACCTCGCCAATTTCCAATTGGCCTTTTAACAATTGCCGCAGCCGCTTTTTGCTTTGCGGGTCCGCCACTGGCCCAGGCGCAGGATGCTTCGGACTGGGATGTGGAAGCCCATGCCGAGGCGCGGCTTATTGCCGGCGCAATGGCGAAGACCGCCGATGCAGCATTTGTACGCGCCGGCGTCGAGATCAAACTCGATCCGGGCTGGAAGACCTATTGGCGCGATCCCGGAGATTCCGGCATGCCGCCGACGCTGGACTTTTCCGGCTCCGATAACGTCAAAGCGGTCACGGTGTTGTGGCCGGCCCCGCAGCGATTCCCCGACGGCGCCGGCGGCAATTCGATCGGCTATCTCGATCATGTTGTCCTGCCGCTGCGGGTGACTCCGGTTGACGCGGCAAAACCGTCGGCGCTGCATCTCAAGCTCGGCTACGACGTTTGCGGCAATATGTGCGTACCGGTCGAAGCCGATCTCAAACTGCCGCTGAGCGGCGACGGCGCCGAGGAGGCGACACTCGAAAAGGCTGAAATTCGCGTGCCGCGGCGCGTCGCGTTTGGCCCTGGCAAAACCGGTCTTTCCATAGTCGCTGTGCATCGCGAACCCGGCGACGCGCATGAACGGGTCATCGTCGACGTGGCGGCGCCGGCCGGCGCACCGCTCGAACTCTTCGTCGAAGGACCGACGCCGGAATGGTCGCTGCCGCTGCCGGAACCACTCCCGGCAGCGTCTGGTGGCGGCGGTGCGATACGCAAGTTCAGCTTCGACCTCGATGGGCTGCCGCCGAATACCGATCCCAAGGGCGCGGCGCTGATTTTCACCGTGGTCTCGGGCGACGATGCTATCGAAGTCCCGGCCCATCTCGACTAGCCGTCCGGCTAGGGCTTTGACGACAGCATGATCTCTTGCAAATACCGCATTCCACTTTCGGAGATCATGCACTAGTTTGTGCGGCCGGCCGCGACAGTCGACAAACGGCAGCGGCGAAATTCAATGACGAAAACAAGAGGACACAATCATGGCGATTAAGGTTGGCGACCGCGTACCCGCTGGTTCCTTCATGGTGATGTCGGCCGATGGGCCGAAGCCGGTTTCCACGGATGAATTGTTCAAGGGCAAGAAAGTGGTGCTGTTCGCCGTGCCCGGCGCCTTCACGCCGACATGCCACCGTAACCACCTGCCGGGCTTCGTGAAGAACGCCGGCGCGATCAAGGCCAAGGGCATCGACACCATCGCCGTGACCGGCGTCAACGACGTGTTCGTCATGGATGCCTGGAAGAAAGCATCCGGCGGCGACGCCATCGAGTTTCTGGCCGACGGCAGCGGCAATTGGGCCAAGGCCTTGGGTCTGACGCTGGACATGACCGAGCGTGGTCTCGGTCTCCGCTCGCAGCGCTATTCCATGCTGGTCGAAGACGGCGTGGTGAAGTCGCTCAACATCGAGGAAGGCCCCGGCAAAGCCGAAGTGTCGGGCGCGGACAATCTGTTGAAGGGACTCTGATCGAGTCATGCCGGGGCGCGGGCGAAAGCCGCGCCCCGGCAGCTACTGTTTTGCCGACCGCGACGCGGCTCTTATGTCGGCGATCGCTGCGCGCGCCAATTCGTCGGCACGCTCATTCATGTCGTGGCCGGCATGACCCTTCACCCAATGCCATTTGATCTGATGCTGGCCGAGCGCGGCCTCCAGCCGCTGCCACAGATCGACGTTCTTCACCGGCTTTTTGTCGGCCGTGCGCCAGCCGTTGCGTTTCCAGTTCGCGATCCATGACATGATGCCGTTGCGCAGATACTGGCTGTCGGTGTGCAGATCGACGCGGCACGGCTTCTTGAGCGCCTCGAGCGCCGAGATCGCGGCCATCAACTCCATGCGGTTGTTGGTGGTATTCGCCTCGCCGCCTTTCAGCTCCTTCTCGCGATCGCCGAAAGTGAGGATCGCGCCCCAGCCGCCGGGTCCGGGATTGCCGGAACACGCCCCGTCGGTATGAACAACGACGCGAGGCAGCTTTTCCAACGGCTCATCAGTCACGGCTCTATTACTCCGTAATCGCGCCAGCTTTTGATTTTCTGATGAAAACGAAGTTTGCGGGCGTATTCGCGCGGGTCCTTCGGCCGCACCAGCGCGCCGGGCGGGACGTCGAGCCAGTCGACCAGCCGTGTCAGCAGGAACCGAAGCGCCGCGCCGCGCGCCAACAGCGGCAGCTTCTGCCATTCTTCCGGCGACAACGCCCGCGTCTTGGCATAGCTCGCCAAGAGCGCGCGGCCCTTGGTGACATTGTAAGAGTGATCGGGCTCGAAGCACCACGCATTGAGGCAGATGGCGACGTCATAAGCCAGCGTATCGGTGCAGGCGAAATAGAAGTCGATCAGCCCGGAGAGCTTGTCGGCGAGAAAAAACACATTGTCCGGAAACAGATCGGCATGGATGACGCCCTGCGGCAGCCCGCTTGGCCAGTCGCGTTCCAAGACGTCAAGCTCGCCGGCGACCAGCGTCTCCAGATTGCCTTCTACCTTGTGCGCCTGCGCACTGCAGACTTCGTAGAGCTGGCGCCAGCCGGCGACCGACAGCGCATTGTCACGGCGCATGGCGAAATCGGCGCCGGCGAGATGAAGCCGCGCGAGCGCCTCGCCCAGCGCCGCGCAATGGGCGGCGCTCGGCCGGCGAATCCACATGCCGTCGAGAAAGGTGACCATCGCCGCTGGGCGTCCGGCCAGACGCCCCAGCACATTGCCTGCCCGGTGCTTCACCGGCTGCGGACAGGTTATGCCGCGGCTCGCCAGGTGCTCCATCAGCCCCAGAAAGAACGGCAGATCGCGCTCGGCGACGCGGCGCTCATAGAGCGTCAGGATGTAATGGCCGCGGCTGGTGTGGACGAGGAAGTTCGAGTTCTCGACCCCCTCGGCGATGCCTTTGTAAGAGAGCAACTCGCCGACGTCGTAATCGGCAAGGAAGCGGCCGAGATCTTCTGCCGTGACATCGGTGTAAACCGCCATGAAACTCTCCCGCGCCTTCGCGGCTAGCCTGCCGTCCGTATCCGCGTCAAGCCTTTCCCGGCTCGGCCGTCGATGCCACCATGCGCGGGCCGCACTTATCGCCCCGAAAGAAGACCGGAAGAATGAAAGCTATCGTCATCCCCGAATACGGACCGCCCGAGGTTTTGCGCTACCAAGACTTGGCCGATCCGGTGCCGCGCTCGGGCGAAATCCGCATCAAGGTCCACGCCGCGACGGTCAATCGCGTCCTCGATGTCAGTCTGCGTGCCGGCAAGGAGCGCGCGCGCGGTGCCGTGCTGCCGCTCATTCCCGGTGTCGACTGCGCCGGCGTGATCGATGCGGTCGGTCCGGACGTCAGCCACTGGCGGAAAGGCGATCGCGTCGCTGCCGCGGGCTTCATGCCGCTGGATGTCTGCGCCGAAGACGGCAGGGGTTATACCGGCCCGCGGGGCCAGATGGGCATCAAGCGGCCCGGCGGCTTTGCCGACTTTGTCGCCGTGCCGGCTTGCGCCGCGGTGGCGCTGCCCGACGCCCTCGACTTTCATCGGGCCGCCGTGGTGCTGCGCCACGTGCCGACGGCGTGGAATCTCCTGATGCATGTCGCCGAACTGAAAGCCGGCGAGACCGTGCTGATCATGGGCGCCGGCGGCAATCTCGGCACCATCGGCATCCAGATCGCTAAGAATGTTATCGGCGCGCGCGTGATTGCGGCGGCGGGCTCCGATGATCGTGTCACGCTGGGCAAAAAGCTCGGCGCCGACCTTGGCGTCAATTACAATAGCGAGAATATTCTGGACGCGGTGATGCAATTCACCGGCGGCAAAGGCGTCAACGTGATTTACGACAACGTCGCCAATCCAACGGTGCTACCGCTTGCGTTCCGTGGGATCGGCATGGACGGCCGGCTGGTTACCGCCGGGGCGCACGCCGGACCGAATGTGACGATCGACTTCGCGCACCTTTACCATAAGCGCATCACCATCAAAGGCATGCCCGGCTATACGCCGTCCGACCTGCCGGACTGCCTGCAGGCCGCGGCGGAAGGCAAAGTCATTCCGCAAATCGAGCGCGTGATGCCGCTGTCGCAGGCCGCGGAAGCGCACCGCCTGGTCGAGGAGCACGAAGGCATGGGCAAGATCGTGCTCGATCCGACATTGGGGTGAGATCAGGAGTCGGAGGTAAGATCAGGAATCGTCCACCGGCTGCGTGGCCTGCACCGAAGGACGCGCGGCGAAAGCGGCGTGCCAATGGGCAATATCCGGGTGGTCTTTGCGCCAGTCGTCATCGGCATAGCGGAAATCGAGGTAAGACAGCGCGCAACCGATGGCGATATGGCCGATGCCGAACGGCGCAGCGGCGAGCGCTCCCGCCTCACGCTCGAGATGCGCCAGAATAGCGAGCTTGCGCACCACCGTGCTTTCAAGATGCGTCTTTGACGGATGTTCGCGCGCGCGTTCGTTGCGGTTGAGCACCATCATATCCAGGAAGCCGTCGCCCAAGGCCTCGCGGCACAGCGCGATGATGCGCAATTTTGGCTCGACCGGAAAAAGCTTCGGCGCGCCGTCAAGCGCGTCAAGATATTCGCAAATCACCGCGGAATCGTAGAGCACCGTGCCGTCATCGAGCACCAAGGTTGGAATTTTCGACAGCGGATTGTCCCTGATCAATTCAGCATGCGGCTTGGCCGTTTCCGCTATCGTGCGAACGCAGTCGATGCGGTCGAGCACGCCGCGCTCATGTGCGACGATCATCACCTTGCGCACGAATGGCGAGCGCGGCGACCAATGCAGCTTCATTGTGGAACCCGGATATTATCTGAAAGCGAATGCCGATGGCGTTTACGCCGGCGAGAGGCTAGCATTCCGCGGTATTGCGGTCGAGCGTTCCATCGCGCTCGCTTTCTCAAGGCCAATCAACCAACCGGAAATTTCGCATGGATTACGACCCGCGCAGCGAGCCGCACAATCTCGCGCATGATCCCACGACCTCGCTGGTCGTGCCGCGTCCGATCGGCTGGATCACGACCATCAGTCCGGCGGGCGTGGTCAATCTCGCGCCCTACAGCTTTTTCAACATGATCGCGAGCCATCCGCCGTTCGTCATGTTCTCCTCGAATACCAGAAAGCACAGCCAGCTTCACGCTGAAAGCGGCAGCGAATTCGTGTTCAACCTGGCGACCTATGATTTGCGCAACGAAATGAACATCACCGGCGGCGCCTACCCTGCCGACGTGAGCGAGCCAGAATTGGCGAAGCTTGAAATGGCGCCGTCGCGTTTCGTCAAGCCGCCGCGCGTCGCCCGCTCGCCGATCGCCCTGGAGTGCGTCTATTCCCAGACGGTGCGGCTGACAAGCAGCTCCGGCAAGACGCACAATTACGAAATGGTGATCGGCGAAGTCGTCAATGTGCATATCGACGACGCCGTGATCGTCAACGGTCTGGTCGACATGACCCGGATCAGGCCGATCGCGCGGCTCGGCTATCGCGGCGACTACGCGGTGATCGACGATCTTTTTGAAATATCGCGCGTCTAAAACAACATCAGGGCTGCCCTGCGCGCTTCGCGTAGGAGGATTTGTTCCGCAGCATCCTTCCTGGGCAACCACAGTCCAAAATAGGACCAGTCAGCGAAAGAAAAGGGCACTTTCAGTCCCGCGTCGGTTTCGCCCCGACTTCTCATGTTTGACGCAGCTTCCGTACTCTATATCTTCGCCCGTGCCACATGGCACAGCGGGGCAGCGATCAGATGAGCAGTACCGATATTGCGACGCCTTTGGTGGGCGACACGCTGACGCGCCGCCAGTGGAACGTGCTCGGCATCACCATGCTGTTCTGGCTGTTCGATGGGTATGAAACCTATGCGCTATTGTTGACGATCGGCCCGTCGCTGCATCAACTGCTGCCGCCGGCCGAACTCGCCGCGCTGCCGCGCGTCGCCGCTTATTTGATTTCAATTACGCTGTTCGGCTGGGCGGTCGGCGGCGTGCTCGGCGGCGTCATTGGTGACCGGCTCGGCCGTCGCCGCACCATGATCGGCGCGGTGATACTCTACAGCATCTTCACCGGAACCAGTGCTCTCGCGCCAAGCTGGCAGATTCTGGCGCTGACCCGCTTCCTTACCGGGGTCGGCATCGGCGCCGAATGGGGCGTCGGCACTTCGCTGCTGCAGGAAATGTGGCCGGAGCGGCTGCGCACCAAAGGCGCCGGCGTTTTGCAGGCCGCGTTTTCCGGCGGCTTCGTCGTGGCGTCGCTGCTGTGGATCGTGCTTGGCGGCACGTTCGGAGGCTCGTGGCGGTGGATGTACGCGGTCGGTATACTGCCGGCGTTGTTCGTTGCGGTATTGGCGCGCGATATCCCGGAGTCAGAGCGCTGGACCAAGGTCAATCACTCCCTGTCGAGCATTGCGACGACATTACGCGCCAATCTGAAGAACCTGATCGTCGCCATTATCGTTTCGATCTCCATCACCGTCGGATTCTGGGCGATCTCGTCGTGGGTGCCGACCTATGCTGCGACGCTCGCGCCCGATCCGAAGACCGGGGTCTACTACGCCGGCATGGCCGGGCTGCTCTACGCGATCGGCGAGATTTTCGGCTGTATCGGCTTCGGCTTGCTGGCCGAGATCTGGGGCCGGCGCGGAACTCTGGTCTTCTACCTTGCGGGCTCGATCATCATCACTCCGATCGTCTTCCTATGGGTGCACGACGCAACCATGGTGGTGCTGTTACAGATCGTGAACGGCTTCCTCACCGGCGGGCTCTACGGCTGGTTCGCAGTGCATCCACCCGAGATATTCCCGACCAGCATCCGTTCGACGGCAATCAGCCTGATCTTCAATTCCGCCCGCTTCCTCGCGATGTTCGGTCCGATCCTGGCCTCGAGCCTGATCGCCTTCTTTGGCGGCTATGGCCCGGCGGCAACGACGCTTGCCAGCATCTTCGCGATCGGCATTATCGCGGTCCTGTTCCTTCCCGAGACTAAAGGCAAGCCGCTTCCCGCATGACAGCAACCGCAATTCTTCGTCCTGGCGTTCCCGTCACACTGCCGCCGGCCGGCAATATCAGTTTCGAGATCGAGAGCGGCCAGCAATTCCGCCTCACCCAGCCCGAGGGCGAACAGGTCGCGGACTTCATTTCGTTTAATCGCGACGATCCCCGCGAACTGTTGTCGATGCATTCGAGCCGGGCGGTTAATCTGAACTGGAAGCTCACCGCGCCGCACATTCTCTATACCAACCGCACGCGCGAGATGTGGGCGATCGAGGACGATCTTACCGGCGAGAATTATTGCGGCGGCGGCTATTGCAGCGAGCATTTGAACGTCGCGCGCTACGGCGCGAAGGGCAACGGCGCGCCGAACTGCCAGTCGAATCTCGAAACCGCCATTCGCGGCTACGGCATGGATCGCTGGAGCTTCAATATCGACGCCTGCTTCAACGTCTTCATGACGGTTGCCTATGACGAGAACGGCGTGTGGGAAATCCGGCCGCCCAAGGGCAAGCCCGGCGACTACATCACCATGCGCGCGCTGATGCCGCAAATCGTCGCCATTTCGAACTGTCCGATTCTGTTCAACTCATGCAATAATTTCCGGCTCAAGCCGCTGACACTCGAAATATTGGCGTAGCCGTCCGCTAAAGCTTCAACGCAGCGGTCATCGTCACTGCTTCTTCCAGGCCTTTTGCGATCCGGCAGCCGGCATCGCCGAGCGCATCGAGCTTGGCTTGGGCGCTCTCGCGCTCGCTGCCGATCAGCGCACCAGCATGGCCCATCTGCTTCTGTGCCGGCGCGTGTCGGCCGACCACCATGGCTATGACCGGTTTGCCGAAACCACGCGCGGCATCGGCGAAGGCATATTCCTTATCGCCGCCGATTTCGCCGCAGAACAACACCGCAGCCGTGGCCTCGTCACCGGCAAGGGCTTGCAGGTATTCGTGCGGATTGCGACCGATCACGCTGTCGCCGCCGGTGTGAATGACGATGCGCTGGCCGATGCCGGCTAGTGTCAATTGCCGCGCAAGAGCGAGCGCGACCGTGCCGCTCCTGACAATGACGGCGAGTTTTCCTTCACGGCAAAAGCTTGGCGCGATGGAGCCGAGCAGGCCGCGGCCCGGAACGACGACACCCATCGTATTCGGACCGATCAGCCAGCACCCGGCGGCGCGTGCCAGCATGGCAGCATCGAGGCTATCGTGCACCGGCACATATTCGGCAACCGCCACGATGGTCGCGATGCCCGCTTGCGCGCACGCGGCGATGGCGTCGCGCACGCCTTCGGCTGGCGTATAGATCAAGGCGATATTCGGCTTCTGCGGCATGTCCGCGATACGGTCGTAGAGCCGCAGGCCCTCCATATCCGTGCCGCCGCGGCCTAGCGCGACGCCTCCGACCAGCGGCGTGCCGGCAGCGATCATGCCGGCGACCTGGCTGCGGGCGTAGCGTCCGGTCGGGCTGATCACCGCGACCCGCCACGGCTCGGGATCGAGGAACGGCAGGCGCAGCGGACTTGAATTCAATAGCGCCGACATGCGCTAAGCTCCGCGGGGATAACGCGCCGGACGGCGCGGGAGGAAGCGTAGCATTATGCGGCTGGCCGAGGTCGACGGAAAAGCCATCCTGCGCCGCCACGGGCTTGCCGTGCCGCGCGGTGTATTGCTTGCCGCCGGTGAAAATCCGTCCCCGCAGGCCGCAGATTGGCCCGGCTTCCTGCTCAAAGCGCAAGTGCTCGAAGGCGGCCGCGGCAAAAGCGGACTGGTACGCCGCTTCGACAGTTTGGCGGAATTTCGCGACGTCCGCCGCCTCATCATGGCGACACTCGATGACGCCCATCACCATCTCCTGCTCGAAGAGGCGGTCGCCATCGCGCGCGAGATTTTTGTGGCAGTGCGGGTCGACGGCACGCGACAACAGCGCGAGCTTCTGATCGCGCCACAGGGCGGCGAGAACGTCGAACAATCCGCGAAACTCGTCCGCATCGCACTCGCCGATCCCTTCACGGTCACGGCGGAAGCGATCTTCGCGGCGATCGCCAAGCTTTTCCCTCATGAGATTGCGGCGCGGCTCGCGCGCTATGCCGCGCGGTTGCCCGAGATCGCGCGGCGGGAAGATCTGGAGCTGCTGGAGATCAATCCACTGGTGCTGACTCCTGACGGCAGCCTCATTGCCTGCGACGCCAAAATCGTTCGCGACGACAGCGCCGCGTTTCGCCACGACCCGGAAGAATTTGCCGTCAGCCGCGCCCTCGCCGACCGCGCCCTGACCACGCTCGAACGGGCCGCCCGCGACTTCGGTTTCCAACTGGTCGAGACCAAGGGCGACGTCGTGCTCGTCACTTCGGGCGCCGGCCTCGCCATGATGATGATGGACCTGTTGGCCGATCACGGCCTACGCGCCGCGAGCTTCATGGACAATCTGCGCGGCGCGCCGGACGAGACCATGACCGAGCGGCTGAAGATCGCCCGCGCGCTTGCCGCGCGGCCCAACATCAAAGCCATCGTATTCCAGACCGTGATCGCCTCGCGCTCGCTCGCCGAACGGATCGACGCGCTGGTCGATTGGATCGAAGCCGAGCCGCTGCCGAAACCGCTATTCGTTGGGCTCGCCGCCGGTCATGCCGCAACGCGTGCGATGAGCACCGAAGCCGCCATCGAAAAGCTCAATGGATACGGCGTCGCCGCCTTCACCGATCCGCTCGCGCTGGTCAAAGCGGTGGCGCGGGCGGTGCGATAAAGGTTAGCCCGCGCCCTGCCCTCCCGGCGGATGAAACGCCGTGTAAAATCGCCGTAAAAGCTGGGCAAATCCCTGGCCGACATCGCGGGGCGCGGCGGCAAAATCGAAACTGTAGTCGCAGCCGTCGCCCCGGCACGCAAAATCGCTTTTGCCGCGAAGCCGGTCGGCGACTTCCGAGTTCTCGTGGCCGCAATCCGGACAGATCAGAACGATGCGCGCCGGCGCTTGAATTCGCAGAATATCGGGGATGTCGCTCATGGCCCTGGCTCGTCGATCGCACGCAAGCGACGCGAATCGTGTTCTATCCTACCAGACGGAGAACGGAAGTACCTCGGATGATCCAGTTTCTCACCAGCCAGCCGCTTTGGCTTTCGGGCCTTATCCTGATCGGCTTGGGAACGGCGCTGTCGATGTACGGTCCCTTCATCGTTCGCCGTTACGTAACGCTGGAGCGGCTGACGGCAAATAATGAAATCGCGGGATTCAAATACGCGACATTGGGCGTCCTCTACGCGGTCCTGCTCGGCTTCGCCATCGTCGTAGTCTGGCAGAAATTCAGCGACGCCGAGGCGAGCGTCGTGCAGGAGGCGGGGGCGGCGGCGACCATCTACCGCCTGTCGCACGGCATGAGCGAAACGGCCGGCGCCGGCATGCGCGACGCCGTCGGCAATTATCTCAAACTTGCAATTACTGACGATTGGCCTGCCATGGACCGCGGCGTGCCCGGCGCCAGCCGATTGGCGCGGCAGGCGCTCGACGGCATCTATGCATCGCTATTGACGTCGCCGACAGCCGGCCGCGGCAGCGATCCGGTGGTGTCGGAGCTGTTGCACCAGCTTGACCTGATGACGCAGGCGCGCCGCGCGCGACTGATCGCGGCCGAAGGCAGCGTACCCGGTGTCATTTGGCTGGTCTTATTCGGCGGTGCATTCGTGGCGATCGTCTTCACGTTCTTCTTCGGCACGCTGAATTTGCGGGCGCAGATCGTGATGACGGCGCTGCTCGCCATTGTCATCTTTGCCGAATTGCTGATTATCGTCGCCATCGATCGGCCGTTCACCGGCTCGGTCAAGGTGCAGCCAACACCGCTGGTCACCGTGCTTGACGATTTTGCAACCGACGGCGGCACGCATTGAACGGAACCCGCGGTCGGAAAGCTGCCCGAACCACAGCTTGAGAGCTTGTCCGGCGCGGAGCGGCGCGGCAGTATGACGTCCGGCCTAGAAACCCCGGAAAAGGGCGGGCCTGTGGGGAAGAGCTGTCCATTGCTTCAGCCAAAAGCACGCGGGGCGCGCGCATGAAGACTATTCTCGTTCCGACCGAACAGGGTTCCGCGATGGCGTCCGCGCTGGATACTGCGCTGTTGCTGGCGCGAAAATTCGACGGCTGCATCGAAGGATTTGCGCTTCGGCCGGCGGTTGCAGACCTTGTCGCCATGGATCCCGATAGCGGGCTCACCATGGTCGCCGTCAAGGAGAACGACGTCGAAATGGTCCGGCAGGCGGAAACGACGTTTCGTGCCTTCATGGACCGCCACCAGATGACGCAAGTGGCGACCGACGGCAAGGTGTCGTTGTCCTACGCCTGGCTCAATGACGCACCGAGCGGCCACGATTTCGTCGGCAGCTACGGCCGGGTATTCGATATCATCGTGCTGGCCCGGCCGGGCGACGAATGGCAAAGCCCGTCGATGATCACGCTGGAATCGGCCTTGTTCGAAAGCGGCCGTCCGGTGCTGATCGCGCCCCCCACGTCGCCGCGCTCGCTCGGCACCAATGTTTTGGTCGCCTGGAACAATAGCACGGAGCAAGCCCGCACCATGGCCGATGCCATGCCGATCCTGCGTCTTGCCGAACGCATCACCATTCTAACGGTCGAAGGCGCCACCGTCGCCGGCCCGAGCGGCGAGCAGATGGCCCGGTCGCTGAAGCGGAACGGCATCACCGCCGACACCGTCACCATCAAACCCGGCAAACGCAGCGCCGGCGAAGCCATTCTCGGCAAAGCCGACGAACTGGGCTGCGATCTCATCGTCAAAGGCGCTTATACCCAGAGCCGGCTGCGCCAGATGATCTTCGGCGGCACCACGCGATACATTCTCGCCAACGCCAAGCTGCCCGTACTGATGGCGCATTGATCCCGTCCTTGGCAGCTCTCTTGCAGACTCTTTTACCATTCGCCGACGCGCTGTTGCGCGTCGCGGTCGGGCTCGCGCTGGTCCCGCATGGGCTCCGCAACACTTTCGGCTTCTTTCCAAATACCGGCGCACAAGCGCTCAATCTGGCGGTGCTGGCGAAATACCTCGACGAGAGCGGCTATCGGCCCGGAAAATTCTGGGCGCGGGCGATTTCGATCACACAGCTGGTCGGTGGACCACTGCTGGCGGTCGGGCTTTTTACCCGGCCGGTTGCCGCCGCTGTCCTGGTATTTTTGCTGGTGACTAATATCGAGCGATGGCGTATCGGGCGATACTTTTGGAACGACCGCGGTCTCGAATATACGCTGATGTGGACGATTGCCGCGTTCGTGGTGCTGGTTCACGGCGGCGGTCCTTATTCACTCGACCGCGTCTTTGGCTGGACCCATTAGGAGACAATCGCCGCCATGAAGATCAAGGCGAACGGCATCACTATCAATTACCGCGTCGACGGCGCCGAAAGCGCGCCATGGATCGTGTTCTCCAATTCGCTCGCGACGTCTTTGGCGATGTGGGACGAACAGGCTGCGGCGCTAAAGGATTCGTTCCGGGTGCTGCGTTACGATCAGCGCGGCCACGGCGAGAGCGATGCGCCATCCGGCCGCTACCCGTTCGATACGCTGCTGGCCGACGCGATCGGCCTGCTTGACGCGCTTTCGATCGAAAAGGCGCATTTCGCCGGACTTTCCATGGGCGGCGCCACCGCGCTCGGACTTGCCGAACGCCACCCCGAACGGTTCGACCGCATCATCGTCTGCGACTCGCCGTGCCAATCGACCCCGGCCAGCAGCCAGCAATGGGAAGAGCGCATCGCGGTCGCGCAGAAGGACGGCATCGAAGCACTGGTCGAACCGACCGTGAACCGCTGGTTCCCGGCCGAAACCGTGGCAAAGAATCCGCCGCATCTCGACAAGGTGCGCGCCATGATCCGGGCCACGCCTGTCAACGGCTTCATCGGCTGCGCTGCGGCGCTTGCCGCGCATGATTACGCCTCGGCCGTCGCCACCGTGAAGCGGCCGGTGCTGTTCATGGTCGGCGAGAAGGACGGCGCCACGCCGGCGGCGATGCGCACGCTTAGCGAAAAGCTTTCAGGCTCGCGGTTCGTCGAACTCGCTGGCGCCGGCCATATCTCCAACATGGATCGGCCGTCGGAATTCACCCGCGCGATTCGCGATTTTATCTCTTAGTTTCGGCAGCGGCGCATCACGGAATGAAAACGGAGCGCGGCAAGCCGCGCTCCGTCCTCTATTCCTTGAAACGTCGACGGCTTAAGACGCCTTGCCGCCGTTATGCTTGCATTCCGACCGGAACTTCTTGCGTTCCTTGCCGTGCAGGCCCTTGGCAGTGGCCTGATCGCTGCAGGCCTTGGAGATCGCCTTTTTATCGGTCGCGCCAGCGGCGGGTTGCGCGGGCGCAGCCATGGGCGCCGGGGCGGGCGGCGGATTCTGTGCGAAGGCGCTCCCTGCGCCGATGGCGAGCGACAAGATCGCTGCGGCTATTCCGATTTTCATAATTTCATCCTTTGTTTGTTGTTATCGACCAGCCTCAAGCACCCTTCAATCGCTTATTGCATTCGCTGTAATAGCCGCCGCCCTTCTGAATCCATTTCAGGCCGCCATTGCCGTTGTTGGTCTTGTTGGCGTGATATTGATCGAGGCATGTCGCCATCCGTGCTTTGCCGGCGCTTTCCTTCGAATATTTCGCATCGACCGCACTCGGGAAGACGGCGTTGCCGGTCGCGACGGGCGCCGCGGCCGGTTTCGGAGCCGGTGCGGCTGCGGGCGGCGGCGCCGAAGCGGTGGCCGGTGCCGCGGCAGGTGCGGCCGCGTCGGAGCCGCATTGCGCCTTGCGGAAGTCGTTCCATTTCATGCCGTTGAGGGAGTTATTGGCCTTGGCATCCTTATACTTGGCGCTGCATTCCGCCATCGTGAGCGCATGGGCCGATGTACCGTGCAGGGCGACGGCCGCCAGCACGGCGGCGGCACATAAGGCGACGTAACGCGTGGTCATGGCTGTTTCCTCGTGGTGTGTGATTACCGCTAACGACTTTCAGACAGGGGCGGCCGCGCAAAAGCGACCGCGCCACTTCAAATTCAATCGGACATCAAAGTCTGCCACGTACGGGATACGAAAGGAAGCCGATCAGGGCACCACAGCGTGAGGAAAAGTCTCACTTCTTCGCTGTGTGGTGATGCGGCTCGCCGATCATGTCGGCGCAGCCGGCGCGGCTCGCCCAGTATTCCCAGGCACGCCAGGTTTCCGGCCCGTGGGGCTTATAGCTCGTGGCACGCGCTGCGATTTCGCCTTTCGACAGCGGCATCGGCTTGCCGCCCATGCGCATAACATTCATCTGCACGCGGGCATTACGCGGCAGATAGACCGATAACCGCACCACCTCGATGATCGAACGTGCCGCCGAGGCAAAGCCATGGCCGCGCATCAGCGCGACATTGCCCGCGCCCAGGCATTTTGCCAGGTCGCGGCCCTGCGCCATATTGGTAACCAGCAAATTGGTATCGCCGAATTTCTTGCGGATATCCCACACCGGCACTTTGCCGCCAATGAAGCTGCCGGAATGAATCACCGGCTGCAGCGGCGTCGACATCAGCCCAAACGGCAGAGTGTCTTCGGCATGGGCGTGGACGACGGCCATCACATCGGGCCGCGTCGCAAAGATCGCCGCATGGATGAAACGCTCGAGATAAGGCTGGCGCTTGTCCTTGACCGGCTCGCCTTCCAAATCGAACTCGATCAGGTCGTGGCGCTCGACCAGTTCGGGTGCGACCGAACGCGACATGAAAAATCGCTTCGGATTGTCGGGATGCCGCACGCTGATATGGCCGTAAGCATCGACCACGTCTTCGTGGGACAGAATGCGGTTGGCGACGACAAGGTCGCGCAGCAAATCGTCAAGCTGGCTCATGACAGGATTCCCGGTTGCGATAGACGATGAAGGTCGGTTCGAACTCAGTGCAGCTCTTTGCGCAGAATTTTCCCGATGTTGCTCTTCGGCAAATTATCGACGTATTCGATCTGGCTCGGCACCTTGTAGCCGGCGAGGCGCCCGTGGAGATATTTGGTCAGTTCGGCTTTATCGAGCAGCGGGTCGCGGCGCACGACAAAGAGCTTTACCGCCTGCCCGCTCCGCGGATCGGGCACGCCGATCACCGCCGCCTCGAGCACGCCCGGATGGGTCACGGCGACGTCCTCGACCTCATTTGGAAACACCTTGAAGCCGGAGACATTGACCAAGTCCTTCTTGCGGTCGAGCAGCCGCAGGAAACCGTCGGCGTCGAAGGCGCCGATATCGCCGGTGTGCAGCCAGCCGTCGGCGGTCAGCACCCCTTTGGTTTCGTCGGGTTTGTCCCAATAGCCGAGCATCACTTGCGGACCGCGCACGCAGATTTCGCCCTGCTCTCCGACGGCGAGGATTTTGCCGTCGTCGTCTCGGATCGTTACGTCGGTGGACGGCAGCGGCGGCCCCACAGTGCCTATTCTCGGATTGTCAAAGGGATTGATGCAGACAACCGGGGAGGCTTCGGTCAGCCCGTAACCTTCCACCAATGGACTGCCGGTAATCTCGCGCCAGCGCCGCGCCACTTCGCTCTGGACCGCGGCACCGCCGGCAACCGCGACGCGCAGCGCATTGAAATCGAGCTCGGCGAACTCGGGCGTGTTGACCAGCGCATTGAACAATGTGTTGACGCCGGACATCCAGGTTATCTTGCCATCGCGCATGACACGGATGAGCCGGTGCAGATCGCGTGGATCCGGTATCAGATAATTCAGGCCGCCCAAAACCGCGAAGCCCAACAGGTTCGCCGTCAGCGAGAAGATATGATAGAGCGGCAGCGGCGTCAGCACGCGCTCATTCTCGACTTTCACGCCGAGCGCCGACCAAGCAATGCACTGCAATGTGTTGGCCACCAGATTGCGGTGAGTGAGCATCGCTCCCTTCGGCACACCGGTAGTGCCCCCGGTATATTGCAGCAGCGCGACGTCCTCGGAACGCGGTTCGGCGTCGCGATAGTCTTCACTCGGCGGCCGGTCGCATGCCTCTTGCAGCATGGTGAAGCGATCGAAGCGCCAGGTCGGCACCGCGTGACGGATATAAGAGTTGGCGAAATTGAACGCCCAACGTTTGAGCGTCGGCACGAAGTCACCGAGCCGCGCCACGACGACGTGGCGGATTCGAGTATCCCCGATTACGGCCTCGAGCTTGTGGGCGAAATTCTCCATGATCACGATGACCGTGGCGCCGACAGTCGGCAAGCTGCTGTTGCAATTCGCGCGGCGTGTACAGCGGGTTGACGTTGACGACCGTCATCCCGGCGCGCAGCGCGCCGAGAAACGTCACCGGATAAGCCAGCATATTCGGCAGCATGATCGCGACGCGGTCGCCCGGACGGCAATTGGCCTCCTCGACCAGGAATGCCGCGAAATCGCGGCTGTCGCGTTCCCATGCGGCATAGCTCATCCGTGCGCTCAAATATTCGAACGCCGGCCGGTCGGCATGCACCCGGCAGGCCTCGAGCAGCATCGCCGAAAGCGACGGATAAGCATCCGGATCGATGGTCTTCGGCACGCCCGCCGGGTAGGAGGCGAACCAGATCGGCTCCGTCTCCAGGTGTGGCTTGGATTCCGCCGGGTCGCTCTGCGTGGTGAGCGTCATTGACTGATTCCTCGGCGTCGATTTTAGCAGAGCGGGGTCACACCGCGCCGACATATTTTTCGAGCGTGTTCGGACTGCCCTTGCGCGCCGGTTCCTTCATCTCGACGCCGGCGAAGCGGCTGGCCTCGGTGAACCAGCGTTCGCGCGCCGGCAGCTGCCAGCGCCGCTGGCCGGCATAGGACGCGTCCCAGCGCAGCGGCTCGTCCTCGATATCCATGCATTGATAGTGTGTGTTGAAGAGTTCGATGCGATGGCCGTCAGGGTCGCGCATATAGACGAAGAGCGCGTAGCCCGGGCCGTGCCGGCCCGGCCCGTATTCGATGTTCTCGGCGAAGCCCATCGTCGCGGCGAGATCGCAGACGTAGAAGAACAGGTAGGATTCCGGAATGGCGAAGGCGGCGTGATGCAGCCGCGGCCCCGCGCCCGGCGCAAATACGATATCGTGCGGATTGCCTTTGCGCTGCAGGAAAACAAACAGCGGATCGTCGGTGCCGTCGATCGCGATATATTCCGACAGCCGAAAACCCATCGCCATGTAGAATTCGAGTTGGCGCTGCACGTCCGGCACCAGCAATTGAAAGTGGTCGAGGCGCTGCGGCACGGCGCCGTGGTGGTCTTTGAACGACACGATCAGCCGCGGCTTCATCGTCATGGTGGCGCAGAATTCGAGCGGCGCTCCCGACGGATCATTCACATGCAGCGTGCGACCTTGATACGGCTGTTCGACCCAGGCCGCCGGCAGGCCGGCCTTCTCGAAATAGAATTTCGCTTTTTCCAGGTCTTCTTCGGTGAAGCAGCGCATGCCGACGCGCTCGGCCTGCGGCGTGCTCGCGCGCTTGAGCACCAGGCTGTGATGACAGGCTTCGGCGACGCCGCGCAGATAGATCGTATCCTTGTCTTCATCGCTGACGATGAAGCCGATCAAATCGACGTAGAATGCCCTGCTCTTCGCCATATCCGTCACGTGCAACACGGAATGACTGGCTCGGGTGATATTGAAGGCTGGATTATAATTCGGTTTGGGGATGCTCACGAAAGGCTCCGCGGAAAGGACGAATAGCGAATAGCAAGTGGCGAGCAGCGCGCTCTGTCCGCCACTCGCCAGCCACTATTCGCAATTCGCAGTCCGGGTAAATAGCTACTGTTGATTTTGCGCGAACAATTGCCGGCCCATGCCGTCGAAGCGCGCTTTCTGGTCGTCGCTGAGCGAACTATAGAAGCTCGCCAGCGCAGGCTGTACGGTTTCGACCGACTGCAGCATGGCTTGCAGCCGTTTGCCGATGGCGGCGAGACGGCTTGGCGGCGTTGCCGGCTGCTCGGTCGGACAAGCGGCCTTGATCGTGTCCGCGGCTTGGGCCGCCGCCGATTGCAGGCCCTGCAGTTTTTCCCGCTGCGCATCGTTCGGCTGCACCACCTGATCAATCTTGTCGGTGGGCCACGCCATGACATTGGCGTTGCACTGCGCTTGCAGGTTAGGCGCATTTTGTTGAGCCTGCGGCGCTTGCGCGTGTTGTGCCGCCGGCGGCTGGATGGCGTTGAAACGCGCCTTCTGCTCGTCGCTCAGCGAGTCGTAGAACTTGTCGAGCGGCGGGCTCACGGTATTCACCGCATCGACCAATGCTTGCAGCCGCACATGCATGTCGTCGAGCCGGGCCGTCGGCGTGAACGAGACATTCGTCGGGCAATGCGACTTGACCACATCGCTGGCGTTGACGAGCGCAGTGCCGAGAGCGTCAAGCAACGCGGACTGCTGCTCGGTGGGCTGGACGGCCGCCTGGATCTGATCGACCGGCCATCCCGTGACCTCGGCGGCTTCGTCGGCGCAGCTTTGCGCCATGCTCTGGGTCAGGCTCGCCATGCGTTGCGGCGCGTTCGGACCCTGCACATAGTCGTCATAAAGGTACGGCGAGAAAATCGCCGAGTAGACATCGCCGTAGCCATAGGCCCAAAACGGATCGGCATCGTCGTAATCGTCAGGCCAGAGCGCGGAATAGAACAGGTCGCCATAGGCGTAAGGCCAGAACACCGGCCCTACCCAGCCGAGATGATGATAGGGATGCCAGCCGTGACCCAAAAACGGCCGGAATGCCGGGTCGCCGGCCAAATGGCGATGCGCCGCGAACGCTCTCGGATCGGAATGAAACGCAGCACGACTCGCCAACGCCGCGTGCGCTCCGGTTGCAAATGAGTGAGCGGTCGTCGTCGAGCGTCCTGCATGGTCGAAGCGCCCGGCACGGCCGGCTGCATCGGCGTGGGTGTGGAGTGCTGCGTTGCCGACATGCGAGGGAGTGGCGAAATGATGCGCCAGCCCACCGACATGCGCTCCGCCGATATGGGCAGCTCCACGAGGAGCCGCGAAGCGTGCTGCGCCGATGCGCGCGCCGCCGACATGGGCGGCTGAGAAATGCGGGGCGGCGGCATGTCCACCGCCACCACCGAAATGCGGGGCCGCGATATGCGGGGCTGCGATATGCGGCGCGCCGCCGCCTGGATGACCTCCTCCACCACCGGGATGTCCGCCAGCCGGGGGATGCCCGCCGCCGCCTGGTTTCGCCAATCCAGTTGCGGTCGCTGCACCAAGCATCAGGGCAATCAAGCTGACGCCCATAGCGATTTTTCTCGTGATTTTAGTCCCGGTAGCCGCTTTGGCGGTTTCGGATGATTTTTCCATGGGTAGTCCCTCCGGATCGTCGCCCCAACGTGTCCGCCACGACAAACCGCGAGAGTTCCCCCAGTTCCACACCGCTTCGTGATGGGACAGGGCGAAAAAGCCCAATGATTGATGTTCCACAAATGGAACCGTTTGGTAATTCAACGGTTTCGCTGTTTGCGGAAACGCGCGCCGTCCGGCCCATGGGGCATAAGCCGGAAATTTCGGGGGATAAAAGCTGATGGACAAGCGTGCCTTGGCAGTACGCGCTGGCGGCGCTTTCTTTGCGCTGGCTCTTACTTTGACGCTGGCCGGATGCGGCCAAGGCGCCAAAGGCGACCCCGGACCCGCCGGCCCGACCGGACCTAAGGGCGACCAAGGCCCTCCAGGTCAGACCGGACCGCAAGGGCCGCCGGGACCGATCGGTCCGCAGGGCGAGCAAGGTCCGCCGAGCCCGACTATACGCGTCGTCCGATCGACCTGCCTGACCTCAGGAGACTGTCCGGTCGGATGCCGCGAGAATGAAGTATTGGTGACCGCTTACTGTGGCCCGACCCGCAATCCTGCGATCTTCATCGGCGAACGGCAAGCAACATGCGGGGTCGAGGCGAGCACGGCGAACGCGCCGGCGGTCGGTGTCTGCGTCCAGGCGCCGCCGTAAGACGAGCGCCGGCCGTTTCATGAAGCTCGGTCAAAAAATCAAGTCACGACGCCTTGTTTATCTGCTCGCCGCGGCGGCTGTGCTCATACTTGCCGTTGCCTTGTTGATGTATGTGCGAGGACGCAGCAGCCCGCCGCCGCATGTGGTCGCGGCCATTCCCGTCACGGGTGGCGAAGCGAGGCGCAACAATGTCCCAAACGTCATCAGCCAGATCGGCACCGTCCAATCGATCGACAGCGTTTCGGTTCAGGCCCGCGTCAACGGGCCGATCGTCAAGATCGAGTTCACGGCTGGGCAAGAGGTCAAGAAAGGCCAGGAATTATTCCTGATCGATCCGCGCCCCTTTCAGGCTATCGTCGACCAGGCGCAGGCGCAATTGGTGCATGACCAGGCGGTGCTCGCCCAAGCACAAGTCGATCTCGCGCGGTATCAGCTGTTGGCGCAGCAGAACTCGATCGCCAAGCAACAATCGGAAGATCAAGTCTATTTGGTCGAACAGGACAAAGGCACCGTCCAACTCGACCAAGCCAATCTCGAAGCAGCCCAGCTTAATCTGGCTTTCTGCCATGTCGAAGCCCCGATCGCCGGGCGCGCCGGTGTTCTGTTGATCGACGTCGGCAATCTCGTGGGTCCATCCGCCTCCGGATCGAGCAACAGCAATTCGACCAGCACCGGCACGACGAGCTCCCAAAGCTCATCCGGCACCAGCATGGTCACGATTGTCCAGACCAAGCCGATCTACGTCACCTTCAGCGTGCCCCAGGCGGCGCTCGACCAAATCAAACAAAACCAGGCCAAGGAACCGCTCGAGGTCGACGCCTATTCGCAGACCGGCAAGCTCCTCGAAAAAGGCAAGCTCACGCTGATCGACAATCAGATCAACACCTCGACAGGCACGGTGCTGATGCAGGCGACCTTCGCCAATGACGACGAAACGCTGTGGCACGGAGAATTCGTGCGTGTCCGGGTCATCGTCTCTGTTCTCGACAACATCGTTACAGTGCCGGTACAGGCGGTGATGGCCGGCCCAAGCGGCTCCTACATTTACGTCATCAATGCCGACATGACGGTGCATCGCGTCAATGTCGATGTGATCGACCGTCAAGGCGCGATTGCCGTGATCGGCAAGGGCCTTGCCGGCGGCGAGAAGATCGTGGTCGACGGTCAGTACCGGCTCGATGACGGCGTCAAGGTCGAGGTCCAGCAGATGACCGAGGCCGCCGGGCAATGAACATATCCGAGGTCTTCATTCGCCGGCCCATCGCCACCACGCTCTTGATGGCGGCGATCCTGCTATGCGGCATGGTTTGCTATCAGTTTTTGCCGGTCGCGGCGCTGCCCAATGTAGATTTCCCCACCATCGTCGTCACTGCCACGCTACCGGGTGCCAGTCCGGACACCATGGCCGCAACGGTCGCGACGCCGCTCGAAACATATTTCACCCAGATACCCGGTCTGTCGCAAATGACGTCGACCAGCGGGCTCGGTCAAACCACGGTCACGCTGCAATTCGACCTGAGCCGCCAAATCGACGGCGCCGCCTCCGACGTCCAGACCGCGATCAACTCGGCGAGCGGTTTGCTGAATAAAAACCTGCCGAACCCGCCGACCTATCGCAAGACCAATCCGGCCGACCGGCCGATCCTGATCTATGCGGTCCACTCCGACGCGATGCCGGTCTATCAGCTCGACACCTACGCCAACACCATCCTCGGCCAGTCGCTATCGACCGTCCCCGGCGTCGGCCAGGTCTCGGTCGGCGGCCAGCAACAGCCGGCCGTGACCGTTCAAGTCGATCCCGGTGCACTTGCCGCGCATGGCCTGAGCGTCTCCCAGGTCAGTAGCGCTTTGAGTACTGCGACGGTCGACAATCCAAAGGGCAATCTCGAAGGACAGCATCAGCAATACACCCTGGACACCAACGATCAGCTGCTCAAGGCCGATCAATTCCGCAATGTCATTCTTACCTATCAGAACGGAGCGCCGGTCCAGGTCAAAGATGTTGCCAACGTCATCGATTCCGCCGTCAATCCGCGCACCGGCGCCTGGTTCGACGGCAAACAATGCGAACTGTTGCTGATCTATCGGGAAGCCGGCGCCAATACCGTCGAAGTCGTCGACGCCGTGAAGGCGATATTGCCGCAGTTGCAGAATTCCATTCCCAAATCGGTTCACGTCGATCTGTTGAGCGACCGATCGCAGACCATCCGCGCCTCTGTCAGCGACGTGGAACACACGCTGATTCTCACCATTGTCCTGGTCGTGCTGATCATCTTCGCTTTCTTGCGCGAGCCATGGGCGACTGCGATTCCGAGCATCACGGTTCCGCTGTCGATCATCGCGACTTTTCCGGTGATGTATTTGCTCGGCTACAGCATCGATAATTTATCGCTGATGGGATTGACCATTGCCGTCGGTTTCGTCGTCGATGACGCCATCGTCATGATCGAGAACATCGTCCGCTTCATCGAAGCCGGAGACTCGCCTTTCGAGGCCGCCATCAAAGGCGCCGGTCAAATCGGCTTTACCATTATCTCGATCACGTTCTCGCTGATCGCCGTGTTCATTCCGCTGCTGTTCATGTCCGGAATCGTTGGCCGCCTGTTCCATGAATTCGCCATGACCGTCAGCATTTCGGTCGTGGCGTCGGCTTTCATCGCGCTGACGCTGACGCCGATGATGTGCGCGCTGTTTCTTTCCCGCCGGCACCCTGACCAGGAGGGCCGCATCAGCCGTGCTTTCGAACGGTTTTTCGATCGCATGACGGCGATCTACGACAGCGGATTGATATGGGTTTTTCGTCATCAGTTTCTTACGCTGATGACCACGATCGCGCTCGTGGTGCTGACCGGCTATCTCTACGTGATCATCCCGAAAGGCTTTTTTCCCGAGCAGGACACCGGCTTTCTGTTCGGCCAGATTCAGGCCCGGGAGGACAGTTCGTTCGAAGCCATCGCGGCGATGCAAGACCAGATCTCGAAAATAATTTTGCAGGATCCGGCGGTGTCCGGTCTGGTCGGCTTCGCCGGCGCCACCGGCGGCAATTCCAGCGAGGCCACGGCCCGCATGTTTATCCAGCTCAAGGATTTTGATCAGCGGCCGCCGATCGAGCGCGTCATGGCGCGATTGCGGCCCCAGGTCGCGAAGGTGATCGGCGCCAAATTCTACATGCAGGCGGGACAGGACGTGACGGTGGGGGGCCGTCTGGAGCAGGCGGAATACCAATACACCCTCACCGACACCGATTCCGACGAGTTGAATAAATGGGCGCCGGTCTATCTCGCCAAGATGCAGCAGATGGGCTTTATCACCGACGTCGCGTCCGATCAGCAGATCGCCTCGCCGCATATTTCGATCGAAGTGGATCGTGACGCCGCGTCGCGGCTCGGCATTTCAATGACCCTGATCGACGCTACGCTCTACAGCGCATTCGGACAGCAGCAGATCGCGACCATCTATCTGCCGGCCCAGCAGTCGAAATTGATTCTCGAAGTACAGCCTAAATTCCAGAGCGAACCATCGGCGCTCTCGGACATCTATCTCACCGGCGCCAATGGCCAGGTGCCTTTGTCGGCTGTCGCTCACTACGCCACCACGGTTCAGCCGTTGACCATCAATCATCAAGGCGTGTTCGCGTCGGTGACACTATCGTTCAATCTGGCGCCCGGCGCGGCCTTGAGCCAGGCGGTCGATGCGATCACCTCGCTGGGTTCGCAGATCCACGCGCCCGATACGCTACTCGGCACTTTCCAGGGAACCGCGCAGGCGTTCCAATCATCGTTGAGTTCGACACCGCTGCTGGTGCTCGCTGCCGTCCTCGTCATTTATGCCGTGCTTGGCATGCTGTATGAAAGCTTCATCCATCCGATCACGATCCTGTCGTCGCTGCCTTCGGCCGGCGTCGGCGCGCTTTTGATGCTGATGCTGTTCGGCTACGACTTGAGCCTCATCGCGTTCATCGGCATCATTCTTCTGATCGGCATCGTCAAGAAAAACGCGATCATGATGATCGACTTCGCGCTGGAGGGCGAACGGCATGAAGGCAAGTCGCCCGAAGAGGCGATCCATCAAGCCTGCTTGTTGCGTTTTCGGCCGATCATGATGACCACGATGTGCGCGATCGTCGCCGGCCTGCCGCTCGCACTCGGCCAGGGCGCCGGCTCCGAATTGCGACGGCCGCTCGGCATTGCCATCGTCGGCGGTCTTCTCGTCTCGCAAATCCTGACGCTCTACACCGTCCCGGTGATCTATCTTTATCTCGACCGCGTGAACAATCGGCTCGGCGGCCGGCGATCGATTGAAGAGCGCCCCAATCCCGCCAACGAGTCGCCGCAACCTGTCTAAACAAAGTGAGTTTTCCACACCTTTGATCACCGGCGCCTGTTCAAAGCGGAACTCGCTTTACACCGACTGTCGCCGGAATATCACATTACGCCGTATTAATTTTTCAAGCTGGGACGCCCGTTGGCGTGGTGTTGATATCGCCAGATGCGTGGGGCATGGTTGACGTGATCGCTGGGGGCCGGAGACCGATACGGTGGCGAGCGCGACGTGACGCATCCACCGCCGGACTGACATGCACCGGCGGAAAATGTCGTTTCGTAAAAAGACTTGTGGGGCTTACAGCGACGGGTTTTTCAGTAGTGCTTGCGTCGGCCCATGCTGATGTACATCGGGGTGATCGGGTGCGACGCGAAACGGGTTCTCGCGCGCTAGCCTGTCGCCCCGCTGCGGCATTGATCGTCTTGCTGGCTCTCGCCGGTTGTACGGTCGGACCCGATTACAGCCGCGACGCCGCGCCGACGCCGACTGAATTCAAGGAACTCAAAGGCTGGAAACACGCCGAGCCGCGGGACGACAGCGCCGCTCGCGGCGATTGGTGGCGCGTGTACCGGGATCGCGGCCTCGACGAGCTTCTGCCCCAAGTCGAAATTTCCAATCAGACGGTCGCCGCAGCGGCCGCGGCCTATGAAGAAGCAAAGGCCGTCATCCGGCAGGGCCAAGCCGCATTGTTCCCCACGGCGACCGCGGGCTACACCGTCACGCGCACCCGTACCGGACCGGCCGCGATCGGCAGTGGCAGCGTGAGCGGCAGCAGCGTTGTCGCGGCGGCGCGGGGCAATGCCGTCTATTCAACGCAATACACCGCGCCGATCAACGGCAGCTGGGAGCTCGATGTCTGGGGCAGCATCCGCCGGCAGATCGAGAGCAACACCGCGGCCGCGCAAGCAAGCGCCGCCGATCTCGATAATGCCAAGCTGTCGGCACAGGCCACCCTCGCCACCGCCTATTTCAATCTCCGTGCCGCGGATTCCCTGCGCGATCTGCTCGATCGGACGGTCGTCCAGTTCAAGGAGACGCTGCGAGTCACGAAGAATAAAGTCGACGCCGGCTGCTGTTCCGGCCCCGGCTTGACCGCGGTGTCGCCGGCGGACCTGGCCCTGGCATCGGCCCAGGTCGAGAATACCCAAGCGCAGGCCATCAATGTCGGCGTCGCGCGCGCGCAATTCGAGCACGCCATCGCGGTGCTGGTCGGGCGGCCGCCGGCGGAACTCACCCTCGGGCGGCGGCTTTTGTTCGGCGGTATTCCGCAAATTCCGGTCACGGTGCCTTCGCTGCTGCTGGAAAGGCGGCCGGACATTGCAGCGTCGGAGCGCACCATGCAGGAGCAGAACGCGCTGATCGGCGTCGCCGAGGCGGCTTACTTTCCCAACATCTCGCTCACCAGCATGCTCGAATTTATCGGCCCGATACCGCTGCCGTTCAGCGCCGCCCGTTCGATCGGCAATATCGCCGCGGCGGGATCGCAAACGCTGTTCAATGGCGGCCTCACGGCGGCGCAGGTCGATGCTGCGCGCGCTACGTACTGGCAAAGCGTGGCCAACTATCGGCAAACGGTTTTGACGGCATTCCAGCAAGTCGAAGACGAATTGGCCGCGATCCGTATCCTTTCGCGGCAGCTCGGTTATCAACAAGCCGCCGTCCGGGACGCACGCGAGGCGGTCCGTGTTTTCTCAAATCAATATCAGGCCGGCACGGTCGATCTGACCACCGTGGTGACGGCTGAGACGACAATGCTGGCCGATGAAGAAGCTGAATTGACCATCCGCCAAAATCTTTTCCTTGCCAGCGTCAGCCTGATCGAAGCGCTCGGCGGCGGCTGGGACACCTTGCAGGTGCCGACCCAGGCGCAACTACAAAAAGGCTTCTCGCTGTTGCAAAAGCTGGAACCGGCGCCCCCCGTCGTCGAATCAGCACCCGCAGACGCGGCGGCAACGATCCCCGCAAGCAGGCCTGACAGTTCCAAGTAGCGGCCTTGCCGACGAGCCTTATCGATTTCGCCGTCGGAAGGTACGACCGAACCTCGGCATCCCATCACCAAACTATTGATTATACGACTGATTCAGACAACACTGCCGGCGGGCGGACAACGGCGTCGCTCAAACTGCCCGACCGGCTGTAAAGCGCCGCGGTCATTAGCGAATATTCATTAGGCGGGCCGTATTGGCCCACTCTATAAGTCGCACCTAGTCGAAACCGCCGGGGTCGATAAACGCCCATATGGACGAGCGCACGCGCAGAACGGATGACGAGTTGGTGCCGGGACTTCGCCGGCCCCTGCCAGAGCCGGAGGTCAAGACGCGACCCCGCTGGAAATTCCGCATTGGCGTCGGGCTGATCGTGCTTCTTCTGGCGCTTGCCGTTTACGAGACCGTGCATTGGCTCAGGGCACCTGCGCCGACCGGCGGACGCTTTCCGCAGGGCGGCCAACAAAGCGTCGGTGCGGCAACGATCGCACTCAGCGATATCCGCGTCGTCGTCAATGAGCTTGGCACCGTCACGCCGCTTGCCACCGTGACCGTGCAGTCGCAAATCAGCGGTTATTTGACTCAAGTCGCCTTTACCGAAGGGCAGATGGTGCAAAAGGGCGACCTTCTCGCGCAAATCGATCAGCGGCCCTATGAGCTCCAGAAAGCCCAATTCGAAGGGCAGCTTGCCCGCGATCAGGGCGTGCTCGCCCAGGCGCAAATCGATCTTGCGCGTTATCAGAAACTCTCCGAACAAAATTCAATCGCGCGTCAGCAATACGAGGACCAAGCCTACATCGTGCAGCAGGACCAGGGCACGGTGAAACTCGATCAGGCGCAGGTCGACCAGCAGGCGTTGAATATCATTTATTGCCACATCGTCTCGCCGGTCACCGGCCGCATCGGGCTGCGTCTGGTCGACGCCGGAAACTATGTACAGGCCACCAGCAGCACCGGCCTCGCCGTCGTCACCCAGCTCCAGCCGATCACGGTCATCTTCTCGCTGCCCGAGGACGATCTGCCGGAAATGATGCCGCAACTCAATGCCGGTGCGACGTTGGAAGTAACGGCCTACGACCGCGCCAATGTCCGTCAATTGGCGGTCGGCAAAGTTTCCGCCGTCGATAGTCAGATCGACACCACCACCGGCACGGTGCGCGTCCGCGCCCAATTCGACAATGCCGACAATGCGCTGTTCCCGAACCAGTTCGTGAATGCCAGATTGCTGATAAAAATTCTGCATGATGTGGTGACGGTGCCGACTTCGGCGATCCTGCGCGGCTCACTCGGTGCCTATGTCTATGTCATCAATGCCGACAACACGGTTTCGGTGCGTCAGATCAAAACCAGCGCGGTCGACAACAATATGACCGCGGTCACTTCAGGGCTGCAGGCGGGCGAGCGAGTCGTGATCGACGGCACCGATCGCCTACGCGATGGGTTGCATGTCACCATCGCGGCGGAAGCCGGTCAGGCGGCTCCAACTACCGGAGCGCCGAACAAAAGCGGCGGCGACGGCCAGCATTCCGGTCGTCGACAGAACGCGCCACCGTCCGGCAGTCAATAAGGCCGTCGATGAACGCAGCGCACGGTGAAACGGTGCGATGAACGTCTCTGAACCCTTCATCCTTCGGCCGGTCGCAACCACGCTGTTGATGGTGGCGATCATGCTGTCCGGCATCGTGGCTTACACGTTCCTGCCGCTATCGACGTTGCCCGAGGTCGATTACCCGACGATCCAGGTTCAAACGCTTTATCCCGGCGCCAGTCCCGAAGTGATGACCTCGTCGGTCACCGCGCCGCTGGAGCGCCAATTCGGCCAAATGCCGGGCTTGAACCAGATGACGTCGGCGAGCTCGGGCGGCGCCTCGGTGATCACGCTGCAATTCAGCCTCGACCTTTCCCTGGACGTCGCCGAGCAGGAGGTCCAGGCCGCAATCAATGCTTCCGGCAACCTGTTGCCGGCCGATCTGCCGACGCCGCCGATCTATGCCAAGGTCAATCCGGCCGATGCGCCGATCCTGACGCTGTCGGTGACGTCAAAGACGCTCCCGCTCACCGATCTTGAAGACTACAGCGAGACCCGGCTGGCGCAGAAAATCTCGCAACTGACCGGCGTCGGCCTCGTCAGCATCAGCGGCGGGCAGCGGCCGGCCGTCCGCATTCAGCTCAATCCGCAATCGCTGGCGGCGTATGGTCTCAACATCGACGACGTGCGCACCACGATCGGCAATCTCAACGTCAACACGCCGAAGGGCAACTTCGACGGGCCGACCCAGGCTTTGACGATCAACGCCAACGATCAGGTCACCAGCGCCGATCAGTATCGCAGTCTCATCGTCGCCTACCGCAACGGCTCGCCGGTGCGGCTGTCGGATGTATCGACCATCGTTCGCGGGCCGGAGAATACCAAGCTCGGCGCCTGGGCAAATACCACGCCGGCGATCATCATCAATGTGCAGCGCCAGCCCGGCGCCAATATCATCCAGGTTGTCGACCGCATCCAGTCGCTATTGCCGCAGATCACCGCCTCGCTGCCGTCGGCGGTTGACGTCGCGATACTCAGCAATCGAACCGTCACGATCCGCGCTTCGGTCGCCGACGTCGAATTCGAGCTCACGCTCGCCGTGGTTCTGGTCGTGCTGGTGATCTTCGTCTTCCTGCGCACGCTGCCGGGAACCATCATCCCGAGCCTATCGGTGCCATTGTCGCTCGTCGGCACGTTCGGAGCGATGTATCTCCTCGGCTTCAGCCTCGACAATCTGTCATTGATGGCGCTGACCATCGCCACCGGCTTTGTCGTCGACGACGCCATCGTCATGATCGAGAACATCGCCCGCCTCGCCGAGGACGGCATGGACCCGCTCGAAGCGGCGCTGCGCGGCTCGGAGCAGATCGGCTTCACGATCATATCGCTGACGATCTCGCTGCTCGCGGTGCTGATCCCGCTGTTGTTCATGGGCGACGTGGTCGGCCGGCTGTTTCACGAATTCTCGATCACGCTTGCCGTCACTATCGTGATCTCCGCCGTGGTCTCGCTGACGCTGGTGCCGATGATGTGCGCCAAGCTGATCCGGCACCGGCCGGAGGCCGAACGGTCGCGTTTCGATCGCAAGGCGGAAGCGATGTTCGAAGCGGTGATCGCGCGCTACGGCCGGGCACTGAACTGGGTACTGGATCGCCAGCCGGCGACGCTGCTGGTCGCGCTTCTGACGCTGGCGCTGACCGTGATGCTCTACGTCGTCATTCCGAAAGGCTTCTTTCCGGTTCAAGACACCGGCATGATCCAGGCCATATCGGAAGCCTCGCAGGGTGTCTCTTATTCAACCATGGCTGATTTGCAGGGCAAGCTTGCCGACGCGATCCTCAAAGATCCCGATGTCGTCAGCTTGAGCTCATTCATCGGCGTCGATGGCACCAATCAGACGCTCAATACCGGGCGCTTCCTGATCTCGCTCAAACCGCATGACGACCGCAATCTTTCCGCCAGCCAGATCATTCGCCGGCTGGAGAGCGAGGTCGCGGACGTCAACGGCATCACGCTCTACATGCAGCCGGTTCAAGACCTGACGATCAATTCGACTATCAGCCGCGCGCCGTATCATTTCGTGCTCGAAGACGCCAACGCAGCCGAATTCAATACTTGGGTGCCGCGACTGGTGCAGCGGCTCAACCAGCTGCCGCAATTGACCGACGTCGCCAGCGACTTGCAGCAACAAGGCTTGGCTGTCGATATCGTTATCGACCGGGCGACCGCCAGCCGCTTCGGAATCACGCCGGCGACGATCGACAATGTGCTTTACGACGCCTTCGGGCAGCGCATTGTTTCGACGATCTATACCCAGTCGAACCAGTACCGCGTCATCCTCGAGGTCGATCCTGCCGTGCAGCAAACCCTGGCCGGACTGACGTCGCTCTATCTGCCGTCGTCCTCCTCGACCACCAACGGCCAGGTGCCGCTGACGGCCATCGCGAATATCCAGCAGCGCGCCGCACCGCTGTTGATTACGCATTACAGCCAATTTCCGGCGACCACGGTGTCGTTCAACACCGCGCCGGGCTATTCGCTCGATGCCGCCATCACCGCGATTCAGCAGGCCGAAACCGAAGTCGGCCTGCCGTTAAGCTTCATCACCGCATTCCAAGGCACTGCGGCGGCTTTCCAATCGTCGCTCTCCAATGAAATTTTCTTGATCATCGCCGCCGTCGTGGCGATGTATATCGTGCTCGGCGTTTTGTACGAGAGTTTCGTACATCCGATCACGATCCTCTCCACCCTTCCCTCGGCCGGCGTCGGCGCGCTGCTGTCGCTGATGGTGCTGCACTACGACCTCGACATCATCGCGATCATCGGCATCATTCTCCTGATCGGCATCGTCAAGAAAAACGCCATCATGATGATCGATTTTGCGCTGGAGGCCGAGCGTGTCGAAGGCCTGGCGCCGCGCGACGCGATCTATCAGGCTTGTTTGCTGCGGTTCCGGCCGATCATGATGACGACGATGGCCGCGATCCTTGGCGCCTTTCCCCTGATGGTGGGAACCGGCACCGGGTCCGAACTGCGCCAGCCGCTCGGCATCGCCATTATCGGCGGCCTGATCTTCAGCCAGTTGCTGACGCTGTTCACCACGCCGGTGATCTACCTTTATTTCGACCGCCTCGCCGTGCGGCTGACGGGCCGCCGTCCGGCGGCCCCGATCGCCCCCGGGGCGCCGGCCGAATGAACATATCCGCGCCCTTTATCAGGCGGCCGGTGGCGACCACGCTGCTCACGCTCGGCATCGCGCTGGCCGGCGTTCTTGCGTTCACGAAACTGCCCGTGGCGCCGCTGCCGCAGGTCGATTTTCCCACCATCTCGGTCAGTGCACAGCTGCCCGGTGCCAGCCCGGAAACGGTGGCAACCAGCGTCGCCGAGCCGCTTGAACGCCATCTCGGCCAGATCGCCGATGTCAGCGAGATGACGTCGCAAAGCGGCATCGGCCAGACCCGGATCACGTTGCAATTCGATCTCAATCGCGACATCGACGGCGCCGCGCGCGACGTGCAAGCCGCCATCAACGCCGCCCGCGCCGATTTGCCGTCGAGCCTGCGCAGCAATCCGACCTATCGCAAGGTCAATCCGGCCGATGCGCCGATCCTCATCCTGGCCATGACGTCGAAGACTTTGACGCAAGGCCAGATGTACGACGCGGCCAGTAACGTCTTCCAGCAGCAGTTGTCGCAGATCGGCGGCATCGGCCAGGTCATCATCGGCGGCTCGGCGCTCCCCGCGGTGCGCGTCGAACTCAATCCACAGGCGATGTTCAAATACGGCATCGGTCTCGAAGACGTGCGTGCCGCGCTGGCTTCGGCCAATGCCAACAGTCCAAAGGGCTCTATCGACGACGAAAACCGCCGTTATCAGATCTACACCAACGATCAGGCGACAAAGGCCGCGGACTACACACCGCTGGTCATCGCCTATCGCAACAGCGCCGCCGTGCGGCTGTCGGATGTCGCGAATGTCCAGGATTCGGTCGAGGACGTCCGCAATCTCGGGCTCTCCAACGGCGCGCCGTCGGTGCTGGTCATTCTGTTCCGCCAGCCCGGCGCCAACATCATCGACACCATCGACGCGGTGAAGGCGGAATTGCCGCATCTGCAGGCCGCCATGCCGGCCGACGTCAACGTCACCATCGCCATCGACCGCAGCACGACGATCCGCCAGTCGCTGCACGATACCGAAGCCACGCTGGTGATCGCCATCGGCCTGGTCACGGTGGTGGTCTATCTGTTTCTCCGTAACATCCGCGCCACCATGGTTCCGACCATCGCGGTGCCGGTCTCGATCCTCGGCACGTTCGGCGCGATGTATCTGCTCAATTACAGCCTCGACATTCTGTCGCTGATGGCGCTCACCATCGCCACAGGTTTCGTGGTCGACGACGCGATCGTGGTGCTGGAGAACATTTCCCGCCATCTCGAAGCCGGCATGCCACGGATGCAGGCGGCGCTCACCGGCGCGCGCGAAGTCGGTTTCACCGTACTATCGATCAGCCTGTCGCTGATTGCGGTGTTCCTTCCGATTCTGTTGATGGGCGGCATTCTCGGCCGGTTGTTTCGCGAATTCACCCTGACGCTCTCGCTTGCCATTCTCATTTCGCTCGCCATTTCACTGACCACGACGCCGATGATGTGCGCGCTGTTCCTGCGCCCAACCCCGGCGGATGCGGCGCCGCGCCGCCCCGGCTTTTTTGACCGCGTGCTTGCCGGCTACGAGCGGACGCTGGTGTGGGCACTCCACCACCGCCGGATCGTGCTGGCGATTTTCTTCGGCGCAATCTTCTTGAATGTCGTGCTGTACATCATCGTGCCCAAGGGATTTTTTCCCGACGAAGATACCGGACGGCTGGTCGGCTCGCTGCAGGCCGACCAAAGCGTGTCGTTCCAGCTGATGACCCAGAAGCTGCGGCAGATGGTGAACATCGTGCAGCAGGACCCGGCGGTAGAAAACGTCGCCGGCTATACCGGCGTCGGCTCGGGTGGCGGCTTCGGCCAGATCAATACCGGCTCGGTTTTCGTTTCGCTCAAGCCATTATCGGAACGCGCGCCAATGAACGAGGTGATCGCGCGGCTGCGGCCGAAGCTCGCGCGGGTGCCGGGCGGACGGCTTTTCCTTAACGCGGTGCAGGACATTCGTGCCGGCGGCCGGCAAAGCAACGCTTCTTTCCAATATACGCTGCAATCCGACGATGCGGATCAATTGTTCCTGTGGACGCCGAAGCTCGTGGCGGCGCTCGAACATTCGTCGGTGTTGGCGGACGTGAGCTCGGATCAGCAGCAGCGCGGCCTGGAGTCCGATCTCGTCATCGACCGCGACACGGCCTCGCGGCTCGGCGTAACGCCGGCGCAAATCGACAACACGCTCTATGACGCATTCGGCCAGCGCCAAGTGTCGACGATCTACAGCGCGATCAATCAGTACCACGTCGTGATGGAAATCGACCCGCGCTATACGCAGTATCCGGCATCGCTCGCGCGAAATCTACGTATCGACCTCGGGCGGCGGCGCGCCCGGCACGGCGACCACGAACGCGCCGGGCGGCACTGTCGCGGCGACAACCGGGTCAAAGTCTGCGACGACAACCACGACTGCCGCCGCGACGGCCAACAACAATTCGGCGCGCAATGCCGCGATCAACGCGCTGGCCAATGTCGGCCACGGCAGCGCCTCCTCCGGCGCCGCCGTCTCGACATCGGCCGAGACCATGGTGCCGCTCGCGGCGCTCAGCCATTACAATGCCGGCAACACGCCGCTGTCCGTCAGCCACCAGGGCCTGTTCGTCGCCGCGACCATTTCGTTCAACTTGCAGCCGGGCGCTTCGCTCGGTCAAGCCGTCACCGAAATCAACAATGCGGTGAATCAGATCCGGATGCCGGCTTCAATCCGCGGCAATCTTGCCGGCACTGCGCAGGTGTTCGCGGATTCACTCTCCAACGAGCCTGTCCTGATCGCGGCAGCGATCGCCGCGGTCTATATTCTCCTCGGCGTGCTGTACGAGAGCTATATCCACCCGATCACCATACTTTCAACGCTGCCCTCGGCCGGCGTCGGCGCCATCTTGGCGCTGATGCTGTTCAACACCGAATTCAGCATCATCGCGCTGATCGGGGTGATCCTGCTCATCGGCATCGTCAAGAAGAACGCGATCATGATGATCGACTTCGCCATCGAGGCGAAGCGCGTCGAGCGTTTGAGTTCCTATGATGCGATTTTCCAGGCCTGCCGTTTGCGGTTTCGTCCGATCATGATGACGACCTCGGCGGCGATCCTCGGCGCCGTACCGCTGGCGCTGAGCTTCGGCAACGGCGGCGAGATTCGCCGTCCGCTCGGGATTTCGATCGTCGGTGGACTTCTAATCAGCCAGTTGCTGACGCTTTACACCACGCCCGTCGTCTATCTGTATCTCGACCAGCTCGGTCAGTGGACGCTGCGCAAACGACAACGCCTGTTCCCGCGCCTGTTCGACGCGCCCTCGCCCGGTTAAGACTTCAGCGGATGTAAAGCGGCCGGCGGCTGTAGCAGCATGGCTCGGTGCCGCGTTGCGCGACGGGACCGAGCAAGCGGCGCAGGCGATGGACGTCGGCGCGCGCCGCCGTGATCTGCGGGCCCTTGATGCCGTCGTCGATGGCCGGATTGGCCTCGAGATGATCGATCAGGCTGATGTCGGCGTAGATTCCCTCGCGGATGCAGCTGTAGCAGAGCGGTTCGATCTGTTCCATGTTGGCGGTCGCGACCGGCACCCGCAGATCGGCGGCGGCGGCAGGCGAGCCGATGCTCCAGCCGAAACCCGTAAGAGCCAGAAATCCGCCGAGTGCCAATATCCGCTTCATGGTCGACCCGATTATGCGCGGCGTCTGCCGGCACGGTGATGATAGCCAATGAATGTCGCGGAAGGAAATCCGTTCCGCGCACCAGCGGAAAACGTCAAGCGCCCAGGGCGGTCGGTTCGCTGGTGGCGACCTCGTGCAACAGGTCGCGCAGCTTCTTCGAGCGCTCGATGCCGAAACCGGTCTCGAACTGCGCCTGCGCCTGTTCCCAGCCTTTGCGCGCAGCGCGAAGCCGTGACGCCCCCGCATCCGTCAGCCGCAACTCCTTGCTGCGCCGGTCCGATTTGCCCGGACCGACGGCAATCAGACCGTCGCGCTGCAGCGGTAAAATGTTGCGGCCTAGCGTGGTGCGATCCATCACCATCTCGGCCGCGAGCGCATTGATCGTCATCGGCCCCTTGCGCTGCAGCCGTGCGAGAATCGAATACTGGGTCGTGCGCAAACCGCTCGGCGCCAGGAATTGATCATAGAATTGAGAGACATGCCGCGCCGCCTGACGGAGCGCCAGGCAATTGCAGTCGGCCGGATTGTTGAAAAACGGTGGCATCCTCGGCATTCCGGTCTTTTATCGCTTGATATAGGCGTATATACTCCTATATCGTGCCTTGTTCAATGGGGATCGGCTTAACGATCTCTCCGGCAGCGACGGGAGTGACCTCATGTCCGCGCAGAGCATTGCCGCCGAACCGTTGCCGGCTCTCACCATTGCAAGCACGCCGGAAAAGCCCCGTTACGATCCGCGCACCCGCGCGCTGATCGAGGGACCGATCGCCGCGACGCTCATCCGGCATGGCGACACCAAATACTATTGTCATGTTCGCGCAGGCCTCGGTCGGTCTCGTCGAAACTTATTTCGTCGGCAAACTCGGCACCGATGCGCTGGCCGGCGTCGCGTTGGTTTTCCCGCCGATGATGCTGATGCAGATGATGTCGGCCGGCGCCATGGGCGGCGGCATGTCGTCGGCAATTGCCCGCGCGCTTGGCGGCGGCCGCCGCGCCGATGCCGATGCTCTGGCTATCCACGCGCTCGTCATCGCGCTCGTCTTCGGCCTGGCCTTTACGGTCGCGCTGCTGACCGGCGGCCGTTGGCTCTACACGTCGATGGGCGGCAGCGGCGCCTCGCTCGATGCCGCGCTGATCTATTCGCATCTCATCTTTGCCGGCGCGATCCTGGTCTGGCTGTTCAATTCGCTGGCCAACGTGATCCGCGGCACCGGCAATATGACGTTTCCCGCGCTCGTCACCTGTATCGGCGTGGTCGATGCTTGTGCCGCTGTCGCCGTGCCTGATCTTCGGGCTGGGACCGTTTCCCCGCCTGGGCGTTGCCGGCGGCGCGGTCGCGGTGCTGCTCTATTACGCCGTCGGCAGCATCGTGCTGGCGGCCTATCTGCGGTCGGGACGCAGCGTCATCGGCCTGAAATTGGCTGGCATCCGATTCCGCTGGACGTTGTTCGCCGACATTCTCCGCGTCGGCGCAGTCGCGGCGTTGATCACGGTGCAGACCAATCTGACGATCGCCATCGCGACCGGACTGGTCGGCTCCTTCGGCCCGGCTGCGATTGCCGGCTACGGCACCGGCTCTCGTCTCGAATATCTGCTCATTCCGCTGGTGTTCGGTCTCGGCGGTCCGCTCGTCGCCATGGTCGGCACCAATATCGGCGCCGGCCGGCCCGAGCGCGCGCTGCGCGTGGCCTGGATCGGCGCCGCCATCGCGCGCCGGACTGTGCGAAATAATCGGATTGTCTGCCGCTGCAGCGCCGCACGCATGGCTCTCGCTGTTCGACACCGCGCCGGCCATGATCGATGCCGGCGCGCGCTATCTGCACGTGGTCGGTCCGGTCTATGGCTTGTTCGGCTTCGGCATGGCGCTTTATTTCGCCTCGCAAGGCGCCGGCCGGCTGCTGTGGCCGTTCCTCGCCAATATGGCGCGGCTGGTGATCGCGGCGGGCGGCGGCTATCTGGCCTTGCGATGGACCGGCAATCTGACCGATGTATTCATGGCGCTCGCCGTCGCGCTCGCCGCTTTCGGCCTGATCAATGCGGCCGCGGTGGCCGCCGGCGTGTGGTTCAAGACGCCGCGCACGGTTTCAGTTCTCACGGGAGCGTGCCAAAATGGCGGAGCAATTATTTGGAGGATTACGCCGTCGGCCAGGTGTTCAATTCCGGCCGCCTGCGAGTCGACAAGGACCAGATTTTCGCTTTTGCCAGGCAATTCGATCCGCAGCCCTATCACCTCGACGAGGAAGCGGCGCGGCAATCGCCGTTCCGGGGCTTGGCGGCGAGCGGCTGGCATACCGCCGCACTGACCATGCGGCTTCTGGTCGACGGCGAGTTCAAGCCCGCCGGCGGCATTCTCGGCGTCGGCTTCGAAGAATTGAGCTGGCCGCGTGCGGTGCGGCCTGGCGACGAATTACATGCCAAGAGCGAAGTGCTCGAAGTGCGGCCGTCTAAATCGAAGCCCGATCGCGGCCTGATCAAAGTTCGCACCACGACATTCAATCAGAACGACGAGACGGTGATGATTTACACCGGCAATCTTCTGGTGCCGCGCCGGCCCGCGAACGGCGCAAAAGCGTGATCATACGCCGCGGCAGGAGTTGACGATGCGCATTCTGGTTGTCGGCGCCGGCGCGATCGGCGGCTATTTCGGCGGCAGGCTCAAAGAGGCCGGGCCGCGATGTGACCTTCCTGGTGCGGGCCGCGGCGCGCCGCGCAACTGGCGAAAACCGGTCTTGTCATTCAAGAGCCCGCTGGGCGACGCCGCCCTGCCCGCACCGCCTGTCGTCATGGCCGAGACGCTGCGCGAGCCTTTCGATCTGATCCTTTTGAGCTGCAAAGCCTACGATCTCGCTTCGGCCGCCGACTCTTTCGCGCCTGCGGTCGGACCGAACACCGTGATCGTGCCTGTACTCAACGGCATGGCGCATATGGACTTCCTCGGCGCGCGGTTCGGTACCCGCGCCGTGTTCGGCGGCCAATGTCTGATCTCGACCACGCTCGACGGCGAAGGCCGGATCATTCATCTCAACGACACCCATCTGCTCTCGTTCGGCGAACAGGACGGTTCGGAATCCACGCGCGCACGGGCCATCGCCGCGGCGCTGTCGGGGGCAGGTTTCGACGCCAGACTGAGCACCGCCATCCTGCAGGAGATGTGGGAGAAGTGGGCTTTCATCGCTACCGGCGCCGGTATCACATGCCTGATGCGGGCGAGCTTCGGCGATATCGTTGCCGCCGGCGGCGTCGAATATACCACCGGCCTCTATGACGAATGTTGCGCCATTGCCGCCGCCAACGGCTTTGCGCCGCGCGAGGCCTCGCTGCAGCGCAGCCGCGCGATGATTACCGCGCCGGGCTCGCCGATCTCCGCATCGATGATGCGCGACATCGAGCGGGGCGCGCCGATCGAGGCCGATCACGTCGTCGGCGACCTTTTGCGGCGTGGCAAACGCGACCGGCACGATCACCCTCTCCTTCGCATTGCCTTGGCGCATTTGAAAGCCTACGAAGCACGTCGCGCGCGCGAATTGGCGGCGAAAACCGGATAGCGGGAACCTTCGGCAACGGATACTATTGTCCCGCAAACAGAAGGTGCTCAATGGCCAAGATCACGTATCACATCGTCGAACATGACGGCGGCTGGGCTTACCAGGTTGACGGCGTGTTCTCCGAAACCTTCCCGACCCACGATAAAGCGCGCGCCGCGGCGCAGCGCGTGGCCCAGGAGCAGCACGTCCCGGGTGAAACGCGGGCGATCTCGTGGGAAGACAAGAACGGCAAGTGGCACGAAGAATTGGCGCGCGGCGACGACCGGCCCGAGACCGACGTCGAAGGCTAAAGACACAGCCGGAAGGCCCAGCCCGGAAAGTCAAAAGCCATGCGCATCGCCGCGCTCGAAGGCTGGAGCAGCGAACAAAAGCACGTCGTCGCGGCGACATTTCTGGGATGGACGCTTGACGCTTTCGATTTTTTTCTTCTCGTCTTCGTACTCAAGGACATCGCCGCGGAATTCGGCACTGACGTCAAGGACGTTACATTCGCCATCCTCTTGACTTTGGCGATGCGCCCGGTCGGCGCCTATCTTTTCGGCCGCGCCGCGGATCGCTGGGGTAGACGCCCTACTTTGATGGTCGACGTCCTGCTTTACTCGGCGATCGAATTTGCCTCCGGCTTCGCGCCCAGTCTCACGGCGCTGCTCGTGCTGCGTGCCATCTTCGGCATCGCCATGGGGGGCGAATGGGGCGTCGGCGCCTCGCTGACCATGGAATCCGTTCCGCCACACGCGCGCGGGCTCGTTTCGGGGTTGCTGCAATCAGGCTATCCAGCCGGCTATTTCCTGGCCTCGATCGTCTATGGCCTGCTGTATTCCATATATCGGCTGGCGCGGCATGTTCATGGTCGGCGTCGTTCCGGCCCTGCTCGTCTTCTATATCCGGCGCAACCGTCCCGGAATTGCCGAACTGGAAGCCGGCGCCTTCGACGGCGAATACCTTGGCGGTCGTGAAAGCCGCATTGGCGGCTCGGCATCTATGCCGTGCTGCTGATGACCGCCTTCAACTTCTTCAGCCACGGCACGCAGGACCTCTATCCGACCTTCCTGCAGGTCCAGCACAAGCTGTCGCCGCATGAAGTCAGCCTGATCGCGGTGATCTACAATATCGGCGCCATCATCGGCGGCCTGTCGTTCGGCGCGCTGTCCGAACGCTTCGGACGGCGCCGCATGATCATCATCGCCTCATTGCTGTCGCTCGTGGTGCTGCCGCTGTGGGCTTTCGCGGCGAGCGTCATCTGGCTCGCGGTCGGCGCCTTCCTGATGCAGGTGATGGTGCAAGGCGCCTGGGGCGTCATCCCGGTCCATTTGAACGAATTATCGCCCGACGAGGCGCGCGGCACCTTTCCGGGCTTCGTCTATCAACTCGGCAACCTCATCGCCTCGGTCAATGCGCACGTTGCAGGCCGGCATCGCCGAGCATTACGGTGGCGATTATGGCTTCGCGCTTGCGCTAGTCGCCGGCACGGTCGCAGTGGCGATCGCCATCCTCACCGCGCTCGGCGACGAAGCCAAAGGCGTGGTCTTCGGCGCCGGCGGCACCGGGCCGAAGCCAAATTCGCCGCCGCAGGCCCGGCCGTATGACATCAAAGTGACGACGCCGGTGACCGGCTGACGCCGCCGCGGCTAAAACGCTATAAGACGAATTGGTTGGCGACTAACCCGCATATGGGCGGGATATAGGCTGGAAACGCAGGCTGGACGTGAGCAATCGATCTCCGCATATCGTGGAAACGGCGCTGAGCGGCTATGAGCTGCTCAACGATCCGCTGCTCAACAAGGGCACGGCGTTCACCGAGAGTGAGCGCGACGAATTCGATCTGCACGGGTTGCTGCCGCCGCACGTCGCCGAACTCGATTACCAGGTCAAACGCCGGCTCGACGCCTTTCGCGGCCTCGGCACCGAGCTGCAGCGCTATATATTTTTGCGCGGACTGCAGGACACCAACGAGACGCTGTTCTACGCGCTATTGACCCGCAACATCGAAGAGATGATGCCGGTCGTCTATACGCCGACGGTGGGTGTCGGCTGCCAGCTTTTCTCCAGCATCTTCCGCAAGCCGCGCGGGCTGTTTCTCAGCCTGCCGCACAAAGCCGCGATTCCGCCGCATCCTCGGCCACCCGCGTTTCGACGGCGTCGAGGCGATCGTGGTCAGCGACGGCGAGCGCATCCTCGGGCTTGGCGATCAGGGCGCCGGCGGCATGGGTATTCCGATCGGCAAGCTCGCGCTTTACACCGCCTGCGCGGGCCTGCACCCGTCGACTACACTGCCGATCATTCTCGACGTCGGTACCGACAACAAGGAGCACCTCGCCGATCCGCTGTACATCGGCTGGCAGCATGAGCGCGTGCGCGGCGCCGAATATGACGACCTGGTCGAGACGTTCGTCGGCGCCGTGCGCAAGCGCTGGCCGCACGTCCTGCTGCATTGGGAGGATTTCGCCATCGGCAACGCCAACCGGCTGCTGACGCGCTATCGCGACCAATTATGCACCTTCAACGACGACATCCAGGGCACCGCCGCGATCGCGGTCGGTACGCTCTTGAGCGCAATCAACGTGACCGGCGTGCCGCTCGAAGCGCAGCGCGTTGCGGTGCTCGGCGCCGGTTCCGCCGGGACCGGCATTTGCGCGCTGTTGCTGCAGGCGATGATCGACGCGGGCCTGAGCGAGGCTGAAGCGCGCGGCCGTTTCTATCTGGTCGACCGACAAGGCCTTTTGGTCGAGGGCATGAACGGCCTGCAATCGTTTCAGCAACCGTTCGCGCAACCCCGCGACAAGATCGCCGGATGGAAACTCGATGCGATGGGTCATGTCGGGCTTGCCGACGTCGTAGCCAATGCGCATCCGACCGTCCTGATCGGCACCTCGGGCCAGGCCAACTCATTCTCGGAAGACATCGTGCGCGCCATGGCGAGCCACGTTCGCCGGCCGGTGATCTTTCCGCTGTCGAATCCTACCGAGCGCGCCGAGGCGATGCCGGCGCACATCAATATCTGGACCGAGGGCCGTGCTGTCATCGGCACCGGCAGTCCGTTTCCTCCGATCAAGCGTAACGGCAAAGACTTCCGTATCGATCAGACCAATAATGCCTATGTTTATCCCGGCATCGGGCTCGGCGCGATCGCCACCGATGCGCGGCGCATTTCCGACGGCATGTTTCTCGCTGCAGCCCGTGCGATTGCCGAGACGTCGCCGGCCAAAGATGACCCGAATGCCAACCTGTTGGCGCCGCTTCGCGACATTCGAAAGCTTACCTTTCACGTCGCGCTCGCGGTCGCGCGACAGGCCCAGGCTGAACACCTTGCCGCGCCGATGTCCGACGAAGTCATCGCCGCCACCATCACAGCGAAGATGTGGGAGCCGCTTTACGCCACCTACCAGCGGCTGCGCGGGGCGATGTATCCTTAAAATTGGCTTCCCTGCAGAATATCCACCACGTCATGATCGGTATCGCGGCTTTCCTTTGAATTATTATAAGTAAAAACAACTTTCTATTGAAATGCTCCAATGTAATTCCATGCTGGAATATTCGCCCCTGTAGTTTGTACATTCAATGCGGGGACGACGATCAGGCTATAGTTTATAGCAATTCCAGAGTGGGCATATAAATGGCATCCGTTTGGCGCGAGGCGGCGTGCCGTCACCGCAGCGTTTTGTGTCGCCGCGGCGCCGCAGTCTCGGCGCTCGCGCTCACGATCGGTATCGGCGGCGTCCCCAAATCCTATGCACAACAGCCGGCTGCCCCGCCGGACCAACAAGCGCCCCTTCCGCAGACGCAGGCCCCTTCAGCACCGCCTTCGTCGCCGGACGAACCTTCTGCCATCCCGAAAAGCAGCCTGCCGCAAATCGTCGTGCGCGCCCCAAAGAAAAAGGCGAATGCCAAGCCTGTCGCCGTCACCGCGCGACCGGCCGCGCCACCCGTCGATGCGGCAACGGCGGCCCAGACCGCTCTCGACAACAAGATGCACAGCTTCGATCAGCAGCGCGCCAATCTGTCGCCGACGATCGGCGCATCGACCTACACCATTACGCGACAAGCCATCGTGAATATGCCGCAAGGCGACAATACGCCGATCGACAAACTCGTTCTGCAGCTGCCGGGCGTATCATACGATTCCGCCGTGTCTAATCCGAATTATCATATCCGTGGCGAATACGCGAACACCCAGATCAGAATAAACGGCGTCGTTGTTCCCGAGGGCGTTTCGGCACTCGGCCCGTTCCTCGACACCAATTTCATCGGCAGCATGTCGCTTCTCACCGGCGCGCTGCCGGCCCAGTACGGCTTGCGCACCGCCGGCGTGCTCGACATCACCAGCCGAAGCTTCGCCACGCCGGGCGGCGAGGTCAGCGTCTATGGCGGCAGCCGGCAGACATTTACCCCGAGTTTCGATTACGGCGGCAGCGTCGGCAACAACAGCGAGTATTTCGTCAGCGCGCGCGGCAATTGGAACAATCTCGGCCTCGAAAATCCGACTGCAGGCATCAACGCCAATCACGATTATACCGATCAGGGCAAGTTCTTCGGCTATGCCTCGACGTTGATCGACAGTTCGACCCGGCTGAGCGTCATCTCGGCCGCCTCCTACAGCAAATTTCAGATTCCGAACAACCCGGCGCAAATGGCCGGAACCGACTTTCCGATGCCCCTGCCCGCAACGCCAATAAGTTCGACGGCCCTCAATGAAAACGAATACGACAGCTATTACCTGACTATGGCCTCGTTGCAGAAGCATGGGACCGACGGCGATGCGCAACTTTCCTTCTTTTCGCGTTATGCGAACGTGCACTTCGTTCCCGATATATTCAACGACCTAGCATTCAACGACGTGGCATCCGACGTGACGAGGCAAAGCACGCTGACGGGAACGCAATTTGATTCGTCCTACATCCTCACCGACCGGCACACGTTGCGTGGCGGTTTCGCGGTCACCGGCGAGCAAACCAACGTCACGAACGTTTCAACCGTCATGCCTGGCGATATTGGCGCGGTTACCGGACCGCCGTTCAATATAACCGATCAAACCTCGTTGCTCGGCTGGAATATCGGTACTTATGTCCAGGACGAATGGAAAATAACCAACCAGCTTACTGTCAATGTAGGCTTGCGGTTTGATCAATTGTATCAGTTCGTTGATGCCAATCAGGTGAGTCCGCGCTTCGGATTTGTTTACAAGCCGTTCGTCGGCACCACCTTTCATGCGGGCTATTCGCGCTATTTTACGCCGCCTTATCAGGCGCAGGCCACTCAATCTAATATCGCTCTGTTCGCCAATACAACCAATCAGCCCGACATCGCGGTGGCCGATCCGGTAAAGCCGGAGCGCTCGCACTATTTCGATGCCGGCATCGACCAGACGATTTTACCTGGCCTCGATATGGGCATCGACGTGTACTACAAAGAAGCCCGCGACATGCTCGACGACGGCCAATTCGGCCAAGCCGTGGTGCTGACCCAATTCAACTGGGCGCGCGGCTATAGCGAAGGCGCCGAATTCAAGCTCAAATATTACAACGGCAATTTCAACGCCTATGCCAATTTCGCCTATAATATCTCAAGGGCGATTGGCGCGGAATTGAACCAATACCTATTCGATGCAGATGAATTCGCCTATCTGCAAAACCATTATCATTACACCGACGATATGCAGCGCATGACCGGCTCCGCCGGCATTTCGTATCGCTATCACGACACATTGGTGACCGCGGACATGATCTACGGCAGCGGCTTGCGCTCCGGCGAATTGGACGATGGCGTGGTGCCCAATTCGTTGCACACCACGCCCTATGCCGTGATCAATACCGGCATCGCGCAGGATTTTCACTGGTCGCCGGACGCCAAGCCTCTCACCGTGCGGTTCGATGTCGTCAATCTGTTCGATCAGATCTACGAGTTGCGTGACGGCAGCGGCATCGGCGTCTTCGCGCCGCAATTCGGCGCCCGCCGCGGCTTCTATATGGGCCTGTCGCAAAAGCTTTAGCGAGTTCTAGGCGGCGCGTGCCGCGGTCGATCGTTCTGTGAGCATTCTGCGCACGGCCGTCAGCACGGCTTCGACCGCGGGACGGCGATAGGCCCATTTCGGATCGGGCGACGGCGGGTAAACCACCATGGTCGCGTTCGCCTCAAAAAATAAAATGTTGCCGTGCGGATCGACCGCGAAGTCGATGCCGCCGTAATCCAGGCCGAGCACCGCACGGATGCGTTCGAGACCGGCCATGCCATTCGGCCCGATCACACTTGTCATGTCGTCGAGAAACGCCGCGTCCTTGGCGCGGTTTTCTGCGGAGTCCGCCATGTCGGCGGTGAAATAATGCACCTTCCAATCGCGTGAGATCGCGAGATGCAGCGGATATAAAGCCCGGTCGATGAACATCGCGCGATATTTGCGGAATAATCCGTCGTGGCCGCGTGCATCGAGTTGCTCGATCAGCCAGACATCGTCGCCTGGAAATCTTTCCGCGCTGGCGGCGAGTTCCTCGAACGTCGACACATGCGCAAAATGATGACCGGTATGAAATCCCGGCGCGCGCACCAAAAATGGGAAGGCAAAGCCCAGCCTGGCGATCACACCGGCCACATCCGGTCCCATCAGACTTTGCCGGGGCAGCGTCACCATGCGGGGCACGATGACATTTTGCAGGCCGCGCAACCGCTCCACATTAGAAAGCCGTCCGGTATCGAGCACCCGCGCCGGATGATTGATAACGGGTCGCGTCGTTCGCGAAAGAACCACACTCGCCGTTTCCAAGCCCTCGCGGCAAAGGTCGGCATCGCCGATGCTGTTGAAGACGATATCGTGTCTTGGCAGCGTCGAGGCCGGATCGAAATATTCGGTCGCCAGCGCCGTGGTCTGGAAATAGCGGTCGTCGAGCACCGCACTGGTCGGAATATTGCCGCCTAGCGCCGAAACTAAAAGTAACACCGAGACCGGCGTCCCGTCCCCGCGATAAGGCAGCACGGTCACGGCGTGGTTCTTGAAACCCTTGTCGCGATGCCGGCGCGCGCCCGCGGCATCGCCGATCGCGGCGAGAAGATAAGCAATGCCGCGATGGGCATGGATATGGTTCGGATCGAGTTTCAACGCCGTCTCAAAGTGCTGACGCGCTTGCGCCGGCTCGCCAAGCAAAAACAACAGATTGGCGAGATTGACATGGCCGCTGGGATTGGCGGGATGATGCCGGACGGCTTCCCCGAACAGCGAACGGGCAGCTTCCCGGTAGCCGGCATTGAGAACCAGGGTGCCGAAATCGTTCAGCGCGGCAAAATCGGTCGGCTTGCGGCGAATGAGTTCGAGATAGTCGCGCTTCGCCCCCTCGAAAGAGCCCTGTTCGCGCAACAAACCGGCGCGCTCGGCAAGCGCCTCGACCGCATCTGGATCGCGATCGAGCGCGCTGTCCAGCATCTGCAGGCGCGCGCTACGGGCGGTTTGCGGTGGCGCTTCGCTCACGACTTCAAAACCCTTGTTCTCGCGGCGCGAATCAATCTTCCCTCGCGGGGATCATAAGATGAAGCGGCAGCAAAAACCGATGTCGGCAGGAGCGCTGTGCAAGAAGGCCGATGCCCCTTCACCGCTCGATCCCGCCGATTGGCAGGCATTCCGCGGCGAAGCGCACGCGCTTTTGGATCACTTGATCGCCCGGCTCGAGCATGCCGGCGACGGGCCGGTCTGGGCGCCGATGCCGGAAAGCGTGAAACGGCAATTGGCCGAAGCACCGCCGGGCGAGCCGCGCGCCCTGCACGAAGTTTGCACCGCGCTTTGCCAACTGATCCTGCCCTATGGCACCGGCAATACCCATCCGCGATTTTGGGGTTGGGTACACGGCAGCGGCACCGCGGGCGGCCTGCTTGCCGAAATGGCGGCTGCAGCCATAAACGCGAATTGCGGCGGCCGGGATCACGGCGCCATTCACCTGGAGAAATGCGTCATCGGCTGGATGGCGCAATGGTTCGATTTTCCGTCGACGGCCGGCGGCCTGATGACGACCGGCAGTTCGATGGCAAATCTCCTCGGCCTCGCTGCGGCGCGTCACCAGGCGCTGCATAACGTGCGCACTGACGGCATCAATGGCGCGCGGCTGACCGGTTATGTATCGCGCGAAGGCCACTCCTGCGTAGCCAAGGCTTTCGAACTGCTGGGGCTCGGCAATGCCGCGCTGCGACGCGTCGATGTCGATGCCGAGTTCAGGATCGACATCGACAGCCTGCGCCAAGCGGTGCGGCAAGATCGCGCTGCCGGCTGCGTGCCATTCTGCGTCATCGCGACCGCCGGCACGGTCAATACCGGCGCCTGCGACGATATCGGCGCGCTTGCCGCATTCTGCGCCAGCGGAGCGCCTGTGGCTCCATGTCGACGGCGCGTTTGGCGCTTTGACCGTTTTGTGTCCGGAATTGGCGCCGCGCCTTGCCGGCATCGAGCGGGCGGACTCGCTCGCTTTCGATTTTCACAAGTGGCTGCATGTGCCTTACGACGCCGGCTGTTTGTTGGTCCGCGACGAAGCAACGCTGCTGGCGACATTTGCCGACCGTGCGCCTTATCTCGCCGGCGACGCCGGGCTTGCCGGCGGCGAGGTTTGGCCGTGCGATCTCGGCATCGAACTGTCCCGCGGCTTCCGTGCCCTGAAAGTCTGGTTCACGCTCCAGGAGCACGGCACGCGCGCGCTGGGCGACGCCATCGCCCGCAACTGCGCGCAGGCGCAAAGCCTGGCGGCACAGATCGGGCGACGGCCGTTGCTGCGGCTCGCCGCACCGGTGCCGTTGCAGATCGTCTGCTGCCGGTACGAACCCCCGGGCCTCGACGACATCGCTACCGACGCGCTCAACGCTGCCCTGGTCGCGACCCTGCAACGCCGCGGCATCGCCGCGCCGTCGACCTGCCGCATCGAGGGCCGGCTCTGCATCCGCGTCAACATTACCAACCACCGCACCACCGACGGCGATCTGATTATTTTACTGCAGGCAATCGACGCCATCGGCGCCGAACTGACGGAGACGCGCCAACCCGAACCACTATCGGCCGCCTCGTAAAACGCGCTGCTTGGTCTCGTTAAGACTTAATTTACCATAAGTCCGGACCATGGCACGGGGCGCGAAATCCAACAAAAGGCTCCGTCATGGCACAGGCCGATAGCGGCAAGAGCACGGTCGTTTTGGGCGATCCGGTGCCGTGGTTCGGCGCGCCGCTGCTCGGCGACGGCGCTTTCAATCTTCAGGTCGCCGCCGGCCGCTGGATCGTGCTGAGTTTTCTCGGCTCGCCGGCCAATCCGAAAGTCAAAGAAGAACTCGCCCAGCTCCTGCACGACGCCCAGCTGTTTCACGAGGACCGCGTGGTATTCTACGGCGTGCTCACCGCGCCCCCGGCCGACCCCTCTTTTTACATCGCTTTGAACACTTTCGCGGTCTCGTTCATTGCCGATTACGACGGCGCTATCACCCGCGCGTTCGGCGCAAGCGACATGCCGCGCACCGTTGTGCTCGATCCGATGTTGCGCGCAGTCGCCGACATCCCCTGGAGCTACCCCGACGGCCATGCCAAGTCGGTCAAGCAGGTGATCGCGAGCCTGCCCACCGTCGACGATTCCGCAGGCGTCCCCATGACCGCGCCGGTGCTGATCGTACCGCGCGTCCTCGACTTCGATCTTTGCGACTTTTTGGTTCAGTTCTACGACAAGCTCGGCGGCAAGGATTCCGGCTTCCTGTTCGACAACAACGGCCAGACCTCGACCGTCGTCGACTACCGGATGAAGCGCCGCAACGACCTCAGCGTGCTGGTCCCTGACCTGCGCGACACCATCCGCGACCAGATCGTCCGCCGCCTGCTGCCGCCGATCGAGCGCTACTTCCAATATTCGGCGACCCGCATGGATCGCTACATCGTCGCCTGTTACGACAGCGCGGTCGGCGGCCATTTCTATCGGCATCGCGACAATGTCAATGCCGGCGCCCAACACCGCCGCTTTGCGGTGACGATCAATCTCAACAAGGACTACGACGGCTGCGACCTGACTTTTCCGGAATTCGGCAGCCGCACCTATCGCGCGCCCCATGGCGGCGCCGTGGTATTTTCCTGCGGCGCGCTCCACCAGGTCACTCCGGTGACGCGCGGCCGCCGCTACGCCTTTCTCGCCTTCCTCTACGGCGAGGCCGATGCGGCGTTGCGCGAGGAGAACAACGCCAAGATCGTGCAGGCCGAGTACCGCTACAACGCCGGCCTCTCCGACAGGCTGTTTCCGGAGGACGACCGGCTCCATGTTACGCCGCCGGAGCCGGTCGAGGAACGCAAGGCGGGCTGACCGACTTCGCCTCCAACTTCATCCGCCAACTTCGTCTTGCCAAAGACAAAGTCCCGGCTAGTATCTAAAACCCATTCGGGGATGGAGTCCCCCATAACCGCCGTCACGGCTTGTGGCGGCTGATGACTCCTACTAGGCGCCCGGCGTCGGTAGGAGTCTGTCCGTGTCTCGCTCCTGCCGCCTCCAGCGCCCAATTGAAATCGGGCGGGTGACCCCGTGTCTGGAGGACTGCAATGGGATTTCTGATCGTCTTTTTCGGCGGCGGCCTCGGCGCCGCCTTGCGGCATGGTGTCAACCTGGTCGCGGCACGAGTATTCGGCCACACCTTTCCCTACGGCACCCTGATCATCAATGTGCTCGGCTCACTCGCCATGGGCCTGATCGCCGAATATTTCGCGTTGAAAGCCGGTTTGCCCCAGCGCATGCGGCTGTTTTTGACCACCGGCATCCTCGGCGGATTCACGACATTTTCCGCGTTCTCGCTGGAGGTGGCGGTGCTGTACGAGCGCGGCCAGATCGCCGGTGCGGCGGCCTACGTCATCGCTTCGGTGGTGCTCGGCATCGGCGCGCTCTTTGCCGGGATAACGATTGTCCGTATGCTGGCCTAACGGCGAAACGAAAAGGGAGAACGGCGCCATGGATCTGGCGATGACGGGGAAGAAGGCCATTGTCACCGGCGCCAGCGAGGGCATCGGCAAGGCGATCACGCAGGTGCTCGCGCAAGAGGGTGTCGATGTTGCGATCTGCGCGCGGCGCAAGGAGCCGCTCGAAGCCGCCGCCGCCGAGATCGCCAAGGCAACCGGCCGCAAGATCCATGCCTTTACCGCCGATCTGACCAAAGCCGCCGATGCCGAAAACTTCATCAAGCAAGCCCACAAGGCGCTCGGGCGCATCGACATCCTGGTCAACAACGCCGGCTCGGCGCCCGGCGGCGTTATCGAGCATCTAAGCGAGGACGATTGGGCAAGCGCGCTGCAACTGAAATTCATGGGCTATGTGCGCTGCATGAAGCATGTGCTGCCGATCATGGTGCAACAGAAAAAAGGCCGCATCGTCAATCTCATCGGCAATGACGGCGTCAAAGTCTCCTACTGGGAGGTCGCGCCCGGCGCCGCCAACGCCGCCGGCCAAAACCTGACCAAGTCGCTCGCCAGCCAATACGGCAAGCACAACATCAGCTTCTGCGCCGTCAATCCCGGACCGGTGCGCACCGAACGCTGGACCGGTCTGGTCAAAGCGATGGCGCGCGACATGAATCTGAGCTTCGAGGAAGCCGACAAGCTCGCGCCGTCCAGCATTCCGCTCGGCCGCATTGCCGAATGCGACGAGGTCGCCAATCTCGTCGCCTATCTCGCCTCCGATCTCGCCTTCTTCGTCAACGGCACCATGATCGAAATCGACGGCGGCCAGGACAAAGTGCTGATGGACCGCATCCGCGACCGATGACTGTTGTCATTGGCCGGATAAGCTTAGCCGATCTGCGTCAGGAGAATCAGCACTGTCGTCACGGTAATTGCGCCGCCGATGCGCGTCGCAATCTGCGCGAATGGCATGAGCTGCATCCGATTGCCGGCGGTGAGGATGGCTACATCGCCGGTTCCCCCCTGTCCGCTATGGCAGGCGGTGACGATGGCCGTGTCGATCGGATACATCTTCAGCCAACCACCGACAAAAAAACCAGTTGCAATGACCGCCACCACCGTCGACACGATAGTGATGACATAAGGGAGAGTGAAAGCCGCAACCAGTTTATCCCAAGGCGTCAGCGATACGCCGATTGCAAACAGCAACGGATAGGTGACCGCGGTCGAGAAGAATTTGTAGACGTGAAAGGCGCCAAGCTGAAGCGATGGCGAAACGGCCTGCGCCAATTTCAGTGCCACCGCGATGACAAGCATCGCCACCGGCGCAGGAAAGCTGAATAGCCGCTGCGCCAGAGCGCCGATCAGATAGAGCGTCACTGCCGTAATCACCGCCGCGGCGATGGTCGAAACATCGACATCGCCGCCGACGTCGCCTTCCTCGCTGATGAGTTCGTCATGCTCGCCCGGCTGCAGGCGGCCCTCACCGGTCAGGTGCGGATATTTCTTACCGACAAAGTTGAGCGTGCCCGCCAGAATAATCGCCGTCAGGCTGCCAAGCATTACCGGCGGCAGCACCTGGGCGAACAGGTCGCCCTGCTGCTGGTGAAGAATCTGCGCATAGCCGATCGAGAGCGGTATCGCCCCCTCGCCAACGCCGCCAGCCATGATCGGAACTACGACAAAGAAAAACGTGTGGTAGGCGCCGAGACCCAACAGAACGCCGACGCAGGTACCGACCGCCGCTCCCACGACCGATCCCGCCGCCAGCGGGATGAATATTTTGAGAAAACCTTGGATCAGGACGCCGCGGTCCATGCCCAAGATACTGCCGACGATGATGCAAGCTATGAACAGATACAGAAAGTTCGAAATCTTTTGTGAAATCCGTCACGGAGGTCAAGATCGACGCGGGCAAGAGATGATGGAACGCCAGGAATGATGGGATAAATGTGGCGAAAATCGCCGCCGCGCCGATGTTGCGGATAATCGGGATGCGCTTGCCCAGTTCAGCGCAGGTAAAACCGCCCATCGACAGGAGCACAATTGCCATCAGAATATCGGAGGGCACTTTCCCCGTGGCGGCGAACTCCGCAATCACCGCGAGCAAGATCACGAAGATCGGCAGTGGAATGATTCCGATCTTAAAATCGACGATCGACCACCAGCCTTTGGGCCAGAAGCCCTCCGGTGCACTCTCCTTCGCAAGTGCGACGGCTTCGGTGTTCTGCATCTGATATCCCCCCTTAGTTCTTGCGAACACTGTAGCGTGCGTCATCCGCGCAACGCAAACCCGCTCGGCGATGCCTTCGCGTCCGAGTGGTCAACAGCTAACAACGCCCGCCAAAAATGAGGCGAGCGGGGCGCAAGAGACTGCCTCTTTCCGTTACAATCGTCAGGGGATTATATCAATTTTAGCGACATTTTCTGCGACCAATTTCTGTCGGCGGTGATCCAAGCGCCGCGCATGGCCGTAACTCCGTAAAATCAACGCGAGCATGGCCATGTCCTACCTCGTCGCCTACTTCACGGTTCTGGTTGTCTTCGGCGTAGTCGATGCCGGCTGGCTTACCACCATGGGGCCGCTGCTTTACCGGCCGACGCTCGGCGACATTCTGCTGCCAGGCCTGCGGCTAGCGCCGGCGATTGTCTTTTACCTCGCTTATCCGATCGGTATCGTGGTGTTCGCGGTGCTGCCAGGACTGCGTATGGCTTCCCTGCCTAACGCGGTCGCACTGGCCTTGCTGTTTGGCGCGCTCGCTTATGGCACCTATGACCTGACCAACTATGCGACGCTCCGTCACTGGACCCTGCAGCTTACCGTCCTCGATATCGGTTATGGCGCCATCACCTCGGCCCTCGCCACGACGGCGGCTTACCTGATGGTCCGCGCAATATTTGCCACCGTCTAGCCGGCACGCCTGACGGGTGACAGCCGGTAGTGGCTGACGCCCCATTCCTCGCCGGCTGCATAACCGAACAAGCCCATGGTCGCCAAGAAGAACAGCCGCCAGCGGCGGCGCCATAGCGCGGCGTCGCGGCCATAGACCTGTTTCAAGATCGCCGACACTTCGTCGGCACGGGCATCGAAGTTTTTCAGCCAGTCCGCGGCGGTGCGCTGGTACTGCCTGCCATTCCAACGCCATTCCTGCTCGACTGCGAAGCAATCGGAAAAACGTCGGATCAGGCCCTGGCTCGGCATAATGCCGCCCGTGAAGAAATGCTGTGCGATCCAATCGGCCTTGTCGTCGGTATTGAAGCGATAGGAGGCTCTCGCATTGGTGAAGATATGCAGGAAAAGCGACCCGTCATATTCGAGACAGGCCCGGATACGGTAGAACAGCGGCCGCCAATTCGACATGTGTTCGAACATCTCGACCGACACCACACGATCGAAATGGCCGGGCGGCTCGAAGGTGTTCATGTCGGCGGTGATGACCTCGAGATTGGTCACGCCCTGCTCCGCCGCCGCCTTGTCGATATAGACGCGCTGCGAATTCGAATTGGATACCGCCGTGATCCGCGCCGCCGGAAAGTGCCGCGCCATCCAGAGCGACAGCGATCCCCAGCCGCAGCCGAGTTCGAGGATGCGCTGGCCGTCGGCGAGCGCCGCATGCGCCGCGGTTTCCTGCAATGCGCGCTCCTCGGCCGCAGCAAGCGTCTCTGCGCCCTCGCCGTAGAGGCAGCACGAATATTTGCGCTGCGGGCCGAGGACCAGACCGAAGAATGCCGCCGGCAATTCGTAATGCTGCGCGTTGGCGGCGTCGACGTTCATGGCAACGGGGAAGGCCGACATCAGGGCGGCGAACTGCCGGTCGGCATCCTCGCCGGCGTCGTAAAGCTTGCTCTGGGTGCTGCCGACCAACCAATTGATCGCCGTCTGGCTCAGCCGATCGGGCCAGGAATAGCCTTCGCCGATGTCGATCAGCCTTTGCAGCACGGTCATCGATTCGACCGTCGTGGTGCGTGGCGGCGCCGGGAAAAAGGCGTTGGTGCGGTGCTGATAGGCGCGGAATTCGCCGGGACGCTTTTCCAGCATGTGCGCCTCGAGCGGCGGAATGCCGGAGACATGCACCAGGAGCCAATACATGCAGATCGGTCCGGCGATGGCGGCGTAACCCCACGGATTTCCACCGCCGAGATCGATGGCGAGCAGCGGATAACCGAGCCAGCCGAGCCACTCGAAGAAATAATTCGGATGCCGCGACCAACTCCATAGACCGACCTGGCAAATCCGGCCGCGATGGGCCGGATCGGCGCGGAATTGGCGAAGCTGATAATCGGCGAGTGCCTCGCCGCCGATGCCGAGCAACAGAACCGCAGCGCCGATCCAGTCCTGGAAGCGCAACGCGGCAACCGGGTTGAAGGCCGCGAGCACCATCGACAACGCGAGCGGAATGCTGACCAAAGCCTGCTTTTGCAGCAAAAAGAACATCTGGCGCGTCGCGTCGCCGCCCCAATCGCTGATCAGCTTGGCGTAACGCGGGTCGTCGGTGATGCCGGCACTGCGCTGCGCGATATGAAGACCGAGCCGCGCTGACCAGAGCGCGATCATGACGGCGACCAGCCCTTGGCGCGCCGCCGGCATATTGACCAGGGAAGCCGATAGCGCGCCCGCCAGGCCGACCGCGCCGAGGCCGAACGTCCAGGTGGTATCGACCCAGCCGGAATTGCGGGTACGGCGCCAGACCAGCCAGGCCAAGCTCATGATCGCCGACAGCGCTAGGCTGATGGCGACGAGGATGGTCACAAAGCGCAGCGCCGTAATATCGCCGCTCATGGACGAGCCGCCAACGCTGCGTCGGCCGCATTAGACCGCCGGGCAATGAAGCCATCGACATCCCGGAGAACCGGCGCCAGGAAGCGCAGCGGACCGGCGAATGCCGCGACGGCGGTGATATGACCGACATGCGGATAAGTGATGACCGCCGCCTCGTCGCCCGCCGCGTGGAGCCGTGCCGCGAGACGGGCGGCGTTGCCGGGATCGACCACGGTGTCGGCGTTGCCGGTCAGCAAGAGCGAAGGTGGCGCTCCCGGGGACACATGAGCGATCGGCTGGGTCGCCGGCCGGTCGGCGCCGCCGAAGATCACCTTCAGCGTTTCATCGCGCAGCGGCAAAAAATCATAGGGGCCGGAAACGCCGATCAGGCCGGCCAGGTCACGGTCGGGATCGAGGCCTGATTGCCCGAGCCATCGGCCGTCGAGCGCCAGCATCGCCGCGATATAAGCACCGGCGGAATGGCCCATGACAAAAAGTTTTTTCGGGTCGCCGCCGAAACGCGCCGCATTATCGCGGGTCCAGCGTACCGCCGCCGCGGCGTCGTCGAGAAAGGCCGGATATCGGACCTCGGGATAGACCCGATAATCCGGCACCACAGTAACGTAGCCCCGTTTCGCCAGGGCGGTGCCGAGGAAGGTGTAGAGCGACTTGTCGCCGCTTTGCCACGAGCCGCCGTAGAAGAATACGACGACAGGCGCCCCGGCAGCATTGGCGGGACGATAGATATCCAACGTGCGCCGCGGCCCGGCGCCATAGGCAGCCGAGCGGGTGATGTCGACACCGACGCGGGAAACAAACGAATTCAGAATCGAAGCGGGCGAGCAGCCGGTCAGCAGCAGCGTCGCCAACATACCGATCGGCCACGGCAGCGCGCGCCAGCGGGATGCAGGGGCCAGGTCGACGGCTTGCTGGCGGCTCGGAGGCAATCAGCATCGCGATCAGATACGGATAAAGGGCTGCAACAGCCTGCCGGCCCACCCCTGCAACTTGATGCCGCCCTGCAGCGCCACAAGGCAGACGCAGACATCATCGTCTTCGACGACCGGATCGTGTTCGACCGTATCGTCGGCTTCGTCAAAATCGCCCGCACCATAGCGGCCAAACTCATGGCGAAAGGCGCCGGCAAATACGCAGGTCCATTCCGTGCCGCCATGGCGGTGTCGCGGCAATTTGGTTCCCGGCTCGGCCTTGAGCATGAAGACGCGGACGCCTTCTTCGGAGGCGACATCGACCGAGCGCCATTGTACGCCACGGCCGATCCGTCGCCAGGAACCCAAAGCGTAAGGGGCGAGCGGCGCGGGCAACGCGATCTCCTCGGGCCGCGGTGTCGGCGGTCTCGCGATCTCTTCCGCAACGTGCGTCAGTCGCGCCGTGGCCCGTTCCAGCGCGCCGTCGCTCAGCGCCGCCGGAGGCGCCGCAGCGAGCAGCGCGCCGCCGACTGCTTCGAAGGCGGAGACTGCAGAACGGCAATGTCGGACAAAGCGACAGATGGGTGGCGACGACCACGGCGCGCGCTTCGTCGAGCGTGCCGGAGGCAAAAGCCGCCAGGGTGGTGTCGGTCGGGTGATGGGCGATGGTCATAGTGCGTCACCGATGAGATGGCGGAGACGGCTCATAGCGAGACGCAACCGCGACTTGACCGTGCCGAGCGGCAATTCGAGCAGGCGAGCGATATCGCCGTGGGCACGGCCTTCAAAAAACGAAAGTTGGACGACGCGGACTTGTTCCTCCGGCAATTGCCGCAGCGCCGAGCGCACGCATTCCTCGCGCTGCGCTGTATCCATTGCGCCATCGGGACGCTCGGGCTCCTCCGGCTCGGCCGTCTCATAGAGTGCGAACAGTTTGGCTCGCTGGTCACGGCGCATACGGTCGATCCGCAGATTGCGCGCGATCGTATAGATCCACGCCGAGACGCCGGCGCGGGCCGGATCGTATTGCCCGGCCTTGCGCCAGACGGTGACCAGCGTCTCCTGCGCGATGTCCTCCGCAGCTTCCGCATTGGCGCCCATGCGCATCAGCATTGTTTTGATCCGCGGCGCATAGAAATCCGAACAGAGCGGCGAAAGCCGCGCGGTCCTGGCCCGCGGCGATCGCCGCGATCAAGGCCGCCGGATTGGCGCCGGCATCGTTGCTGTCATCGCCCATGCTGGTTCCGTGAGCGACCGCTCGCCGAACGAGCGCCGTAGCGCTGCCCGGTCCCAGACCGAACGGCAAAAACGGCCACACCGATTGCGGGGTCAACTCCAACCATTTTCCTGCGGTCGCGAGCTGCATACCCCCTATTACGCAGGGCACAGCCAACTGGATCACCGCCGTAAGCGCTCACGGCCACGGGTGATCCAGGCCCGGCGCTCGAGCGTAACCCGTCCAGAAACAGGGTTCCGGTCAACGGCATTTCAGCCAACTCTTTTCCGGACGGTGCGGATATGGCGCAATCATGACTGGCAAATCGTCCAAGCAAAAGAACATCGCTATCGTCGGCACCGGCATTTCGGGCATGGCGGCGGCGTGGCTGCTCAGCCAAGACCACAATGTCACGGTTTACGAATGCGAAGACCGCACCGGCGGACATTCCAATACCGTGACGGTGGCCGGCGCGGAAGGCGACATCGCGGTCGATACTGGGTTCATCGTCTATAATGAGCATACTTATCCTAATCTGACCGCCTTGTTTGCCCACCTCGACGTGCCGACCCAACTGTCAGATATGTCGTTTGCCGTTTCGCTTGCCGGCGGCGAGCTGGAATATTCAGGCACTCTGACCGGCCTCTTTGCCGAAAAACGCAATCTGCTCCGGCCGCGGTTCTGGTCGATGTTGCGCGACGTGCACCGCTTCTACCGCGAGGCGCCGCGCGACCTCGCCGCGTTGAACGAGTTCCACACCACGCTCGGCGATTATCTGGATGCCGGCGCCTATAGTGCCGCGTTTCGCAGCGATCATCTGCTGCCGATGGCGGCCGCGATCTGGTCGGCGCCCGCGCGCAGCATTCTCGATTATCCCGCGGCCTCTTTCATCCGCTTTCACGACAATCACGGCCTGCTGCGCCTGCGTAACCGGCCACCGTGGCGCACCGTGCTCGGCGGCAGCCGGGTCTATGTCGAGCGCCTTACGCGCTCGTACAAAGACCGCATCCGGCTCGCGGCCGGGGTCACCGCCATCCGGCGGAACGAAGACGGCGTGCAAGATTTGCGACCGTAGCGGCGGTGTCGAGCGCTTCGATCATGTCGTCGTCGCGACTCACGCCGATCAGGCGCTGGGCCTGCTCACCGATCCCACCGCGGACGAGCAACGACTGCTTGGCGCGTTTCGCTATTCAAACAACGTCGCGGTGTTGCATTCCGATCCGGCCTTGATGCCGAAGCGCCGGGCGGTGTGGTCGAGCTGGAACTATATGGGCGGCAGCGATGAACAGGATGCCTCCCCGGCCGTGACCTATTGGATGAATTCCTTGCAAGCTATTCCTCACCACACGCCGCTCTTCGTTACGCTTAATCCTCAGCGTGCGCCGCGCACGGCGTTACATTACGAGACCTATGAGCATCCACTGTTCGACTCCGCCGCCATCACCGCGCAACGGCAGCTCTGGTCGTTGCAGGGCCGGCGGCAATACTTGGTTTTGCGGCGCCTATTTCGGCGCCGGATTTCACGAGGACGGTCTGCAGTCGGGGTTAGCCGTCGCCGAGGCGCTTGGCAGTCGGAAGCGGCCATGGAGCGTGGCGAATGAATCCGGCCGCATCACGCTTTCGCCGGCGGCAGCATCTCCGCCAGCGGTGCCGGAAGAACTTGCCGCATGACGTTCCGTTCCGCATTATATGTCGGCACGGTAGTCCACCGCCGGCTTCGGCCGCGCGCGCACCGGCTGCGCTATCGGCTTTTCTGGATGCTGGTCGATCTTGACGAGATCGATGCAATGGCGCGCCGCCTGCGGCTGTTTTCGCACAACCGGTTCAACGCCGTGAGCTTTTACGACGCCGATTACGGCGACGGCAGCGGTGCGCCGCTGCGCCCACAGGTTGAGCGCCACCTTGCCAAGTCCGGCATCGATTTCGATGGCGGCAAGGTCAGCCTGTTCTGCATGCCGCGCATTTTCGGCTACGGCTTTAATCCACTGAGTCTTTATTTTTGCTATTCCAAAACCGGCGCGCTTGTTGCTATCCTTTACGAAGTGCACAACACCTTCGGTGAACGCCACAGTTACCTCATTGCCGTCGACGATCCTGTCAACAATCGTGCCGTCATCGCGCAACAGTGCCGCAAAGTGTTTCATGTCTCGCCTTTCATGGACATGGATATGACCTATCAATTCCGGGTCGCCGCGCCGGACGAGCGCGTCGCGGTAGCGATCAATGCCGCCAAGGTGGACGGCGTGCAACTGTTCGCGGCGCTGGCGGGCCGCCGCCGCGACCTAACGGACGCGGCGCTGCTGCGCCTGCTGCTGAGCCATCCGCTCCTCACTCTCAAAGTTATTGGCGCGATCCATTGGCACGCGCTCCGGTTGTTGCTGAAAGGCATCAAGCTGCGCCATCATCCCGCGCCGCCGGCCGCGCCGGTCACCGCCGTGCTTTCGAAAGTCGCGAGCTCAGCACCGTGACGTTCTCCAGCCCGTCCTATGAAGCGGACGATCCCGCCGAGGAAATCCATCTGCCGCACGGTCTGTCGGCGCGGCTCCTCGACCGTTTCTTGCCGCCATTGCAGGCCGGGCGGCTGCATCTCGTCCTGCCGGACGGTCGATCGATCACGCGCCGCGGTGCCGAACCCGGCCCCGAGGCGACCCTGACGATACGGCGCTGGCGCGGCCTGTGGCGAATTCTACTCGACGGCGAGGACGGCTTTTCCGCCGGTTATATCGACGGCGACTGGAGTACGTCCGATCTCGCGGAGGTGCTCGAACTCGGCATACGCAACGAAACGGCGCTGACGCCGGACACCAAACGGTGGCTTCTGGGCCTGATGCGCAATCGTGTGTTTCACGCGCTACGCGCCAATACCAGACGCGGCAGCCGGCGCAACATCACCGCCCATTACGATCTGGGCAATGACTTCTTCCGGCCATGGCTCGACGCCGGCATGAATTACTCCTCGGCGCTGTTTGCCGGCGCCGAGACGCTGGAGGAAGCGCAGCAGCGCAAGCTCGACCGGATCGCCGAACTGCTCGCGCTTTCGGGCGGCGAGCGGGTGCTGGAGATCGGCTGCGGCTGGGGGGCGCTCGCCGAGCGGCTCATTCGCGGCTTTGGTGCCAAGGTCTGCGGCATAACATTGTCAAGCGAACAACTCGGCTATGCCAAGCAGCGGCTTTCCGGGGAGATCGGCAGCGGCGGCGCCGACTTGCGCCTTGTCGACTATCGCGACGTTGACGGCCGCTTCGATCGAATTGCCTCGGTCGAGATGATCGAGGCGGTCGGGGAGCGTTACTGGCCCACTTATTTCGATAAAATTAGGGACTGTCTGGCCGCCGGCGGTATCGCACTCATTCAGGCCATCACGATCGACGAAAGCCGCTTTGCCGCCTACCGCAAGCGCCCCGATTTCATCCAGCGTCACATCTTTCCGGGCGGGATGCTGCCGACGCCGGCCATCATCGAACGCGAAGCGGCGCGCGCCAACCTCAAGCTGGTGCAGCGGCAAACCTTCGGCGAGAGCTATGCCCGGACGCTTCGCGAATGGCGCAGCAGATTTCTACGGGCAGCGCCGACACTCGACGCCACACGCTTCGGCGAACGCTTTCGCCGCATGTGGGAATATTATCTGGTCTATTGCGAGGTCGGATTTCGCAGCGGCGCCATCGACGTCGGGTTCTACAAGCTTCTCGGCTGAGCCGGCGATTATTCGCTGGCGGCGCCCCATTCTCACCGCGTTGTGATCGGTAGGCATCGAGGCGTGATAACCGCGCCCCGTTCCGCTGTGGCAACGTCATGAGGCTTTATCGCCGGAACACTCCGTGTTGCGACGCGTTGTTTTCAGCTGCGCCATTAAAATTTTACGGATTTCCAATCGGGGCCGCGATGGACGATCAAACCAAGCCTGCCCTTTCGCTGGCGACGCTCGCCGCGCAGGCGCCCGATACCTCCGAACCGATAACCAACGCCATAATTCAACCGATCCACATGTCGGCGACCTATCTGCGCGATGCCGACAACCGCTACCCGAGCGGCTATGTCTATGGCCGCACCGACAATGCCTCGGTGCAACAGGCGGAACATCTGATCGCCGCGCTGGAGGGGGCGGACGAAGCATTGTTGTTCGGCTCCGGCATGGCGGCTGCGACAAGCGTTTTTCTCGCCCTTGAGAAGCCCACCCACATCATCGCGTCGCGCGTCATGTATTGGGGCTTTCGGTCCTGGCTGCGTGAAATCGGCCGCTATGGGCACCGGGTAAGCTTTGTCGAAACCTCCGACCTCGATGCGGTGCGTGCTGCCCTGATACCCGGCGAGACAGGACTGTTTTGGATCGAAACGCCGAGCAATCCGCTGTGGACGATCACCGACATAGCGGCGATTGCGGAAATCTCCCATGCCGCGGGCGCCGTGCTGTGCGTCAACTCGACTGTCGCCACGCCGATCTTGACCCGGCCGCTGTCATTCGGCGCCGACATCGTCATGCATTCGGCTACCAAATATCTCAATGGCCATTCCGACGTCGTCGCCGGCGGCCTCGCCACCGCTCGCGACGGCCCGTTGTGGTCGAGAATTCGCAAGATGCGCGCCCAACTCGGCAATGCCCTGAGCGGGTTCGACGCTTGGCTGCTCACCCGCGGAATGCGGACACTCGACATTCGGGTGCGAAGCCAGAGCGCGGCGGCCGCCGCAATTGCCGCCCGGCTGGTCGGGCATCCCGCCTTGTCGGATGTGCTCTATCCCGGGCTTAAACAGCACCCCGGTCACGGCACCGCGCTGCGGCAGATGAAGAACGGCTTCGGCGGCATGTTCTCGGTCCGTCTCGGGAAAGGCGAACGGGCCGCCATCGCAGTCGCCGGGTCAGTCAACCTATGGAAACGGGCTACCTCGTTCGGTGGCGTCGAAAGCCTGATCGAGCATCGCGCTTCGATCGAGGGCGACGGCTCGCCCTGCCCGCGCGATCTGCTGCGGCTATCGGTCGGGTTGGAACAGGCCGACGAACTCTATCTCGATCTGACGCGCGCCTTGACGGCCGCTACCTGAATGCGGACTTAAGACGATGAGATATTTTTAGCGCATCACACGCAAAACGTCATACGACGTTTTTGTTGAAATACATCGAGCCCCAAATCACCAGAGCCCAGATCACGAACAACGTGACAACTGCCAGGATCGCTTCCATCGTATTGCCCTCTCGTAGCGATTCTTCCTCCGCGTCACTGCGCTCCGCCGTAAGAGCACGACTCGAAAAGCTTAGTCCGGCTTTGATCAATCATGCTCCAAAAGAACTGCCGCTAGTCCGTCTCGCCGGTCGTTGCGAAAACATGATCGTCGGCAGACGTGCGCCGTCGCGCCAACTCACCCAGCAGGCGTTCCGCCTCTTCCTCCATACCGATCCAGCGCAGTTTGGAAATGAGCTTGGCGAATTCATGCGGTGTTTGTTCGGCTGAGGCGTCGGCGGTTTTATCCCGATCGAGCGACATTGGGCGTTTCTCCTTAATTGCTTTTTTTGATGGCGTCTTGTTGGTGCGGCTTAAAAGAATGCTGCTGCGACGACGCGTGAATCGCAGGCGTGAGAGTTTACCTGTTGCGCTCTTTAAGCAAGGTGGCAGCCGTGCGCCGCAACATCGCCGGCCTTAAAGCCGCGCAGATCCCATCAACAAAGGACGCAATGACCTGCGTGCAATGCAGCAATAGCTAGCGCGACGAAGCCCGGTCATGGCTTACGGACCCGGCATTCTGCACAAATGAAGTGTAACGGCGTGTTGGGCGGCGGCGCCGTCGCGCATGGTCAAAAGCCGCACGGCGCGGCCAAGGTCTTGAGTGCGCTTCTCGACGGCATCGAACTCAGGGACTACGCCGAGCGCGAGGCAATCTCGATGAACACCGTCAAGTTTCATCTCAAGACGGCATTCGAGCGAACCGATACCCGCAGCCAGGTCGATCTGGTCCGCCGCGCCCTGCTCGCTCTCAACGACCTCGGACCGTATTTGCGCAACATTTAGATGCGCGCGTCGTAACACAGGCCGCCGCTTCTCGCCGCCGCACGTTCCGGCTATCCTGTCTGCATAAGCGCCAAAGAAACGGCGCGGCAGGAGGAACGATGTCAGAGCAAATGAAATTGTCCGGGTTCTCGCGCCGCGGTTTGCTGGGCGCGCTTGCAAGCGCGCCGGCGCTCGGCGCGACGGTTTATCCCGCCAACGCGCAAGTGGCGGCGGCACAGCAGGCCCAGACCGCGCTCAAGGATGCCAAAGGCACCAAGCTCGTGATCCTCGGCACCGGCGCCGGACCGGTGCCCGGCCGATCGCGCAAGATGACATCGCATGTGATGCTGAGCAACGGCGCGGCTTACCTGCTGGATTGCGGTCTCGGCGTCACCGACCGATTTGCCGAAACCGGGATTCCATTCAATGCGTTGCGCTCGATATTCATCACCCATCACCATCTCGATCATAACGTCGAATATGGCCCTTTGCTCTCGATCGGCTGGGTGCAGGGCATGCCGCTCTCGGTGCAGGCCTACGGGCCGCCGCCGCTCAAACAGATGACCGCGGACTACATCAAGGCGATGCGGACGACGATCGATTTCTGGGCCGAGGACTTCAAGATGAAGCCGCTCCAATCCATTGACGTCACGGAAGTGTCCGGGACCGGCCCGGTGATGCAGGATGACAACGTGAAAGTCTCGTCGATCGTCGTCCAGCATCCGCCGGTGACGCCGGCGCTCGGCTACCGCTTCGACTTCCACGATCGCTCGATCGCATTCTCCGGCGACACCACGCCGCTCGACGCCATGGCGCAGATGGCCAAAGGCGCCGACGTTCTGGTCCATGAAGCCATGTATATCCCGGCGCTCGAGGATTATTTGCACGCGCAAATCGCCAAGGGCCGGCCGGTCAAGTTCGAGGACTATATGGCGCATATGAAGGCCGACCACTCGCCGGTCGAGGACGTCGGCCGCATCGCCGCGCAAGCCGGCGTAAAAACGCTGGTGCTGTCGCATCTCACGCCTGCGCTCGACAGCATCAGCGACGACACATGGCGCGCGCCGGCCGCGAAACATTTCTCCGGCGAGATCATTGTTGCCAGAGACCTGAGCGTGATTTGAAGCGGCGGAAGCCGATGCCGAAGGCAAAGCTCGATTTTCCGGTCGATGACGTGCGGCGCTATCTCGAGCCAGGGCCGATCGTGCTGGTTTCGTCGGCTTGGCGCGGCGAGAAGAACATCATGACCATGGGCTGGCACACGGTGATGGAATTCACGCCGTCGTTGATCGGCTGCGTCATCGCAGGCGGCAACCACAGCTTCGGTCTCATCCGCCGCAGCAAGGAATGCGTCATCAATCTGCCGACGACGGCATTGACCGACACCGTGGTCGGCATCGGCAATTGCTCCGGCGCGGACACCGACAAGTTCGAGAAATTCGGCTTGACCGCGCTGCCGGCCCAAAAAGTCAGGGCGCCGCTGATCGAACAATGCCACGCCAATTTCGAATGCAAGCTGACGGATGCCCGGCTGGTCGAGCGCTACAACTTCTTCATCTTCGAGGTGGTCAAGGCGCACGTCGCGCGCCGCCCGGCGCACCCCCAAACGCTGCATTATACCGGCGACGGCGTATTCATGGTCGCGGGCAGGATCGTCAGCCGGAAGAGCCTGTTTAAACCGGAAATGCTCTAGGCTTCCCGCCCGGCAACCGTGCTATGAGGCGCGACGCGCCTATCGAAGGTCGACCGGCGCCGCAAGGGCGCCGCATGCATCCTACCACCAGCGACAATTCCCCTTTGACTCGTACGACCGCGCGCAACGTATCCGCCCTGACCGCGACGGCGATCGTCATTGCCGACATGGTCGGCGTTGGGGTCTTCACCAGCCTCGGCTTTCAGGTCATCGATATCCAATCCGGCTTCGTGCTGCTGTTGCTCTGGCTGGTCGGCGGGGTGGTCGCGCTATGCGGCGCCTGCTGTTACGCCGAATTGGCGGGCCTCTACCCGCGTTCCAGCGGCGAATATAATTTTCTGCGCCGGCTCTACCACCCGGCTTTCGGATTTGTCGCCGGCTGGGTGTCGGCGATCGTCGGCTTCTCGGCGCCGATCGCGCTCGCCGCCATGGCGTTCGGGGTGTATTTCCAATCCATCCTGCCGAATACGCCGCCGCTGGTTCTCGGCTTGGCGATAACCTGGCTGGCCTCGCTGGTCCATCTGCTGGGCGGCCGTTTCGCCGCGACGTTTCACAATGTCTGGACGGCGATCAAGCTCGCGCTGATCGCCGTGTTCATTATCGCAGGATTCGCCTTCGCGGGTACGCCGCCGATTTCGTTCATTCCGCACACAGGCGATGTTGCGCTGGCGGCCGGTGCTCCGTTCGCGATCAGCCTTGTGTTCGTGATGTATGCCTATTCGGGCTGGAACGCGCCGACCTACATCATCGGTGAAATGGGCGAATCCGCCCGCGGCCTGCCGCGCGCGCTTTTGATCGGCACCCTGATCGTGACCGCGCTCTATCTCGGCCTCAATGCCGTCTTCCTCGCGACCACGCCGATCGGCGAACTGGCGGGCAAGCTCAACGTCGCCATGATTGCCGGCGGTCACATCTTCGGACCGATGGGCGGCCGCATCGTCGGCGCGCTGATCAGCGTCGGGCTGGTATCCTCGATCAGCGCGATGACCTGGATCGGCCCGCGGGTGACCATGACCATGGGCGAGGATATGGCGGTGTTGCGCTTTTTCTCACGGAAATCAGCCCGCGGCGTGCCCGTGGTTGCGATCGTTTTCCAGTTGCTGATCTCGAATCTGCTGTTGCTGACGCAAAGCTTCGAGGCGGTACTGGATTTCATCCAGTTGAGCCTGACCTTTTGCTCGTTTTTCACCGTGCTGGGCGTCATTAAGATGCGGATCACCCGCCCGGAACTGCCGCGGCCCTATCGCGCTTGGGGCTATCCGGTGACGCCGCTAATCTTTCTCGCCGTGACCGCGTTTATGATGTATTACCTCGTCGTCTTCCGGCCGTGGCAATCTTTGGCCAGCTTTGCCATCATGTTGACCGGTCTGATCGCCTATTATGTGTCCCGCCGGCTGTCGAATGTCATGTCCAACGATACTCCCCAAACGACGCCCTGACGAAATCCGGCCGCACGGCACACGCGATTGATCATGCACAAAGCAATCTTGAGTATTGTTCTGGCGGGAGCGCTCGCTTTCGCCGCGGCTACCGCGCAAGGCGCCGAGCCGGCGACGCCGGACGACACCGCGCGGTTTTTGGCGGGGCTGCCGCCGGCAGCGGGCTCACCGCTGGCGGCACTCACCAACAGCGCCGATTGGCAGCAACATGCGCGCCGTTTCGATGCGATGTTCGCCCAGGAGGAGAAATATTCGCTGGCGAAGGTCCGCGCCTTTTCGCAGCAGCAACTGCCCGACAAGCATCATTCGATGCTCTATATGTTCAGCGGTCCTGATTTTCTCTATGCGAGTTCGTTTTTTCCGACCGCGACGACCTATGTGCTGAGTGCGCTCGAACCGGTCGGCGACGTGCCTCAACTGGCAGGCCTGCCGCGCGCCAGTGTCGACGGCTCGCTGCACAATCTTGAGAGTTCGCTCGGCACCCTGATGAATTTCAGCTTCTTCATCACCAAGAACATGAAGACCCAGTTGCAGGATGGCCAAGTGTTCGGCACGCTGCCGATCCTCTACGTATTCCTGGCGCGGACCGGCAAGACCATCCACGACGTGAGCTTCGTAAGCCTGGACGCCGACGGCAATATCCAGCCGCCGCCGGCAGGCATTAGAACCAGACAGCGCGCCGAGAGCGGCGCCAACGGCGTCAAGATCGTCTTTTCCGACGGCACAGGCCCCAACCAGACACTTTACTACTTCAGCACCAACCTCGCCGACGACGGCGTGAAGAACAGTGGCTTCCTGCAATTCTGCGACAAACTCGGCGCCGCCGACAGCTTCATCAAAAGCGCGTCTTATTTGCTGCATTACGGCAGCTTCACCCGGGTGCGCAATTTCATCCTTGCGCGCAGCGCCACCGTGGTCGAAGACGACAGCGGCATTCCGCTCGCTTATTTCGATCCGAAAAAATGGAAGCTCGATCCCTATGGCCGCTACCTCGGGCCGATCGGCGAGTTCCCATCATCGTACCAGCCGGCGATGGAAGAGCTTTATCGCAACAGCAATCCGGTACCGCTCGACTTCGGCATCGGCTACCGCTGGAAGCGAAACGAGTCGAATTTGCTGATCGCCCGGAAGATAGGGCCGGTGGCCGACGATTCGGTCATTAACTCAATATTAACCACGAAATCCGAGAGCTTCGGACCGCCCGACATATCGCGCGGGGGCGCTGCACCGCCCGAAACCGCCATTACGGGCTCAACTGGGCCGTTCTGGCGCCGGGACTTCCCTCGCCTGTTCGGGCCGAGATGGTCAAATTAGCGACAAAGTTGTAACCGAAATTGCACGTTGGTCGGGTGGGGAATTCAGGTGCAAATTCGGGTCCGAGGCGGCACGCCGCAGGTATCCCGTCGAGCGGCCGTAGCTTCGGCCGCGAGTCAGCGTGCGCGCGCCTTCAATAATCCCGAATTGGATTTGCGGCGCCGCGCCGAGCCCAATATCGCGCGGACCGTCCCGGCGCGCGGCTATCCGGAACGCGGCCGCATCCGGTATTCCTACGCCCATCCGCCAGCCCGCCACGGCAAGTCGCTGCGGGCGACGATCGACCATCATCTGTTCAAGTTCATCATCGGCGCGCTTATTGTCGGCGCCGTAGGTTTCGCCGCCGGCGTTTACATCGAAATGCGCTCCGTGCTTTCGGCAGATCGTGCGCCGACCACCAACTCCTATGCAACGTCGGTCCATGAGAGTTTCGGCCAACGCTGGCCGCAGACGGCGCTGGCCGCACCCGCGGCGAATCTGAAAGCCGGCGGCGAGAGCGCCGCGAACATCATCGCGCGCGAATGGGATCAATTGCAGCCGATGCGTCAAGCCAGTCGGACTCCGGCGCCTGGCGCAAAGCCCGCGGCAGCCGCCAAACCTCCAGTTCGCGTCGCATCGGCCGATGCCATGCCGCCGCGCCTTACTGCGCCGCGTTCGGCGGCTGCCGCTCCGCCGGCGTCCATCGCAGCAGCGGTCAATCCCGCCGTCAGCGCCGAAGCAAAGACCAGCCTGGTCGATTTCGAAACGGCGCCGTTTCCTTATCACGGCACCCTGCCCGGATCGGATCGGCCGTTTCTGAATTCGAACAACGGCCACACCAATTTCCGCGGTCACGTTTATTCCGAGCCCGCGACCTACAGCGACGATCACGTGCTGCTCCATATCCCGCCGGGCTTCGACATCAAGCGCCCGGCGGTGATGGTGGTGTTCTTCCATGGCCACGGCGCCGAACTGGCGCGCGACGTGCGCGACCGCCAGGAACTGCCCGCCCAGATCACCGCCGCCGGCATGAACGCGGTGCTGGTGGCGCCGCAATTCGCCTTCAACGCCGCCAACTCCAGCGCCGGCAAGTTCTGGGAGCCGGACGGCTTCAAGCAATTCCTCGACGAAGCGGCGCAGAAACTTGCTGCGATGTATGGCGATCCGCGTGGCGCGCAGACATTCGCGACCATGCCGATCGTGCTGGTCGCCTATAGCGGCGGCTTTGGTCCGACGCTCGCCATTCTCGACCGCGGCGGCGCCAACGCCCGGATCCGCGGCATGGTGCTGCTCGACGCGCTCTATGCCGGTTTCGATACTTTCGCCGACTGGATCGCGAAAAACCGCTCGACGTTCTTCGTCAGCGCCTACACCAACCACACCGAAGGCCACAACGCCGAGCTCAAGCACCTGCTCAGCGAACGCTCGGTCGCCTTTAATTCGGAGCTCAAGCCCGATCATCTGCAAGGCAGCGTCGCCTTCCTGCCGACCGGCGACATCTCGCACCGCGACTTTGTGAACCACGCCTGGGCCGATTATCCGGTCGCTGATATTTTAGAACGAATGACCGATGTCATTCCGAAGACCGCGGCGACCAATGTCGCCTCCGCTTCGCCCGCAAAGCGCAACTAGCCGCCCTCGTCCAACGCGGCGAGCCTCGGCTCGACCAAGCCCTGACCGCAATCGGTTCAATTTTACCAATTAGCAGGCCGCAATTTTAGACAATTTGCGTCAAGCTCCTCAAGTCGTGCTGCAGCTTCACCAGTGGCACGCTTGGGGGATGGGCATGAACAATTTCTGGGCCAATTGTTTCGAGGCGATGCGCTTTAGCTGCGAAGCCCAAGGCGTGATCTCGGCGCGGCTTTTACTTTTTGCGTCCGGCGCGCCGAACGCGGCGGAAGAAGCTGCGCGAATGATCGCGGAAAAGATCGTTGCCTTCACCGACGCCGGCATCGCCGCCGAGCGTGCGCTGGCTGACGGGCTCGGCTTCTATGTCGCAGCCGAGCGGGCCTATTCGCCGCTGCAGCACTGCGTCCATGCCAACAGCGGGCGGCTTTCACGCGGCGCTCATTGAGAGCCGTCAATCTTTCACGGCGACGGCGTCACCAACGGCACTCCAAACGGTACGACCCATTTGGCCGTCACGCCGACGGTATTTTCAGCCTTTGCGGTGCCAAAGGAGATGGCATTGCCCCCCGGCATGATGAAGCTCCTGCCGGGCAGAAAATCCACGACCATAACGGTGAAGACGCCGCCCCAGGCGTTGCCCCATAGGCCGGCCTGAAAGGCCGGCACGACATCGGTACGGCTGCCGCTGAAATTATCGCCGGCGGTCGGAAAAACCGCGCTCGCCTTGTAGTGATTGGCCGCGAAGCCGGCGCCGCCGATAATATTCCAGCCCATGGCGGGCGATCCGGTCAGATTGACGAAAGCATCGCCGGCCGTCCCCTGGCGGAAACTTTCGGTGCCGGCAAAACCGCCCGACATCACGTTCCGGCTCCAGCTGCCGCTCACCGGAAACATGACGTTGCCGGAAACGCTCACGCGTACTTCCGGAGCCAGCGCCCAAAGGGTCCAGCTGCCGCCGACAGTCGGCATCGCATCGAATTCGCTGAACCGGGTGGTGACGCCGCCGCCGGTGCCGGTGCCCAGCCAGCCGACCTTGGTATTGGTGAAGAGACCGGTCGCGCCGAAACTGACGCTGAACGGCAAGGTCTGGGTTTGCGAAAATCCCGAAGACCCGACTTCGAGCAACACGATCGGGCCGCCAAGTTTGAACGTATCCCAGGGGATAACAGCGCTTTCTTCTTTCTTTTTGTCCTTACCGGTTTTGACCACAACGACGGATTTCGCGTGGTGGGCAACCGCATCCGGAACGCGAAATACGACATGACCGTTGGCGGCCGGGTGCCCCGTTACGGATACCGGCGGCCCCTTGTCGGTCTGGACAAGCGCGACGGTTTGACCCGCGGTTTCCTGGCCGCCGCCGGTGCTGGGGACCGTGTCGACATCGACCACCGCCCAAGCCGGACCGGCCCAAGCGATCGCCCCGAACGCCGCCATCGTCACTAACAACTTACGCATCGTCGCCCCCTTGTTATGACTATTTCAAATTCAATCTGAACCTTGCCTCGCGTGTCGCGCCGCTGTCGTGCGCGACCGTGACGCGAATTTGCCAAAGCGAAGAGCCCTGGAACGCGCCCGCCGGGATATCACCGAGCACGCTGTCGGGACCTCCGCCTTTTTGAGCGGTTCCCACCGTTTTCCATGTCGACGGTGTTTCGCCGGCGCCGATATCGAGGTTCGCGGATTTCAATTTGTTGGCATCGGCGGTGCCGTGCACGCGGATTGCAGCAGCGCCCGCTTTCTGTACGACCTCGACACGATCGATACCGGCGAACAGATAAAACTCTTTCGGCGCTTTCAGTGCAGCGACGGCGTCGATGACACCGTAGCCGGTATATTGATCGACACCGGGAATTCCGACGTCCCGCGCCGTGCTTTTTATGATGTTGATCACCTGCTGATTAGTCAGGCTTGGGTCGTTGGCTATCATCAGCGAAGCGAGCCCGCTAACGAAGGGAGCGGCGAACGACGTGCCGCTGGCGCGGTAATAACGCTTGTCGCTGCCGACGAAATTCGTGCCCGGAATGTATTTGGCGTCCGCCAGCGTCAACATCGTATCGGTACGGCGCGCGTGCAGGCTGAGGATGTCGAGCCCCGGAGCGCTCACCGAGACCCTCCCCCAATTGGAAAAACCGAGGTGCTGATCGTCGAGGCCGGTGGCGCCGACGATCAGCGCCTTGTCGGACATGGCGATGCCGTAGTCTTTGATTTCGACGCCCTCATTGCCGGCGGCGACGACCACGACCGCCCCTTTCGAATAGGCATAATCGATCGCCTTCAGCGCGATATTGGCGTCGCCCTTGCCGCCGACGCTCAGATTGATGACACGCGCGCCATTGTCTGCCGCATAGGCGATCGCCTCAGCCAGATAAGACGTCCGCGTAGCGCCGAAATTATTAATACCCTTCAGGATCATGAGCCGGGCAAAGGGATTGATGCCGGCGATGCCGTCGGGGTCCTTCCAGCTCCCGGCGATAATGCCTGCGACCATGGTGCCGTGTCCGTCGTAGTCCCAAGGCTTGCCGGATTTCGCGAAAAAGTCCCAGCCGATCACGTCGTCAACATAACCGTTGTGATCGTCATCGACGCCGTTGCCGGCGACCTCCTTGGGATTGAACCAGATGTTGCTCCAGTCGATATTTCGGTGATCCCAGTCGAGACCGGTGTCGATGATGGCGACGGTGACCGGCTGCGCGTCGCGTTTGACCAGCCGCCACGCCGATTGCGGCGACCGGTCGAACCCGATATGCGCGAGGCCCCACTGGTCCGGAAAGCTCTGGCCCCAAGACCCCGTGCTCGCGAGATAGTGCGAATCTGGCGGCGATAACTTGTCTTGCGCGGCAGCCGTGCCCGATGCTGCGAGCGCAATCATCACGGCAAGCCATCCGCGCTGGGCGATCCTTCTCATGGGCGCCGAGACTTTGCGCTCGCGACGTGAACCGTCGCTCCGGGCAGTTCGCGTCCCGGTGAAAATTCGGCCATATCGCCCGGATTGGGAGCGGGCTGCTTGGTAAAGCAGTTATCCGCCAGCGAATAATGCTGATAACTATCGGACCAGGCATTCCACGCCTGGTCCTGCATCGCCGGCAGTTCCGCATGGACGGCTTGGAATGCTTCCCCGCCGATCGAAAACGACGTCGTTTCCAGCACCATGGGGGGCGGCGGAGGACCATCGATATGCTCATTGATGAGGATGAAAGAGTGCGGAACCAGGGGCTCGACGGTGACGCTCGACGGCCCAACAACGCCGCCCAGTCCAAACGCGCCGCGTTCCGAATCTAAAACCTTAAGCGGACAAGACGATGTCGTCGGGCCGCATTGCAGCGGCCCCATGTTGAAACCGAAATCGCCACTCTTTGATCCGCCGGTCATCGGCAGGTCGGGCGATCGATAAAACAATTTGATCAGAGAACTCGTCGGTAAAATTGAGCCCTGCGTGTCGGGTAAAAAGCCAAGCTGGAGCTGCGTGCCGGGCGAAGACGTTTGGCCGCCGTCCTGTATGGTACCGAGACCCGTATTTTCGTAAGCGCTCGTCCCACTGCCGCCGGTCATGAAATTTTCGACCGCACCGCCCAGATCGCCGACCACGGACACCACGTCGTCAGGAGATGAGGCGGGCACGGTTTGATCGATGTAGGAGTGCGGCGGCCCGAAACCAGTTTCGTAACCGAGAAGCATTTCCGGGCCGAGACCGCTGGAGAGAGGATACGCCGAACCGTACCCGTCAGCGGAAAATGGCTGGCTGAATAACGGAAGAACGATGGGACCGTTCACAACGGCCGGGGGCTGATTGAAATAATTGAAAGTCAGGAAGAGCCGCTCGGTTTTTGGAAAATCAGAATCGGCAATTTCGAAAGCCGTGCCGGTCGAATCCGTCTTCAGATAAGGCTGGACGAAGCGGTCCAACAAAATGGCTTGGGAGGTTCCGCTGAAAAGATCGGTACCGTAAGAATTTTCGCTATAAACCAGATGACCGGACTGGTCTCGCCGTTCATACCAATTGTAAGTCGGATCCGAATAGTCTTCGTAACTTGAAGTATAAAAGAACGAACCGCCCGGCCCAAAGCCTTCCCACTCGTAATACTCGCCGTCCTCGTCCCAAGTTATCGTTTCGTGCCCGGACCAACCGTCACTATCGTAATAGTCTATCTCGGTATAGGACTCATCGGAATCGAAATTATCGAGATATTCGTGAACCTCGCGAAACTCGTCATGGCCGCCGTAGAGCGCGGAGGAGTAATAACCGAAATAACTGTCGATGCCGGTATCCGAGAGTCGATCGCCATCGTCGTAGTCGTCGGGTGGGCCGTATTTGGCATAATCGCGCCCGCGCTCGATCTGAGTAGAATTACCCTGCCAAAACCCCGGCGAAAATCCATTACCCGAGACAGCAATGAAATTTAGCGACGGCTGATCGCCCGTTGCATCTTCTTCTTCTACCTCTTCCTGCGTTTCGCCGGACATAAGCTTATTGAACATTACGTCCAGGTCGAGCTCGACATCGGAAAGATCGAGGTTTTGATAGGGCGAATTCGTTTTCCGACGAGCCGGGCTTCCAATTAAATGTCGTCGTAGACTTGCCGCCGTCCCAATTTATCGTATCCAGATTTACACTGCTGAGAGGGTCGGTACCGGCGATGATCCCGCTCGACTCGGGAGGAAATAAATCGTCCAAAACGTGCGAGGGCCGTTTGTACCCGGAGGAAAATCCAAAAGGGACAAATGGAAATGCTTCATTGCCGGTAATGCCTGTTGCCGTCGAGGGCGCGTTATCTGGTGCAGCAGCAGCCGACGGCGGTTGTGCGCTATCCGGGTCCATAAAGGCGTTGAACGCGACATCGAGAGCCAGCTTGACATCCGACAGATCGACGTCGCTGAAAGCATCGCTGGTCGCCGCGTCGTTCTTCCAATTGAAACTTACCGGCGGCCGTCCCCAATTGATCTCATCGAGATTCACGGCAGAGAGCGGTCCGCCGCCGACGGAAAAATCGAAGATGTCGCCAATTGAATCCGCGAAAGTCCGTCCGCCGTTTTGCCGCGGTGGCGGACCATGAGGCGCTCCATTGCCGCGCGACGAGGTCCCGTTCGCTCTGACGACTTTCACGGGATGCGGAACGCCGCTGCCGACCAAGCCGGGTGCGGTCGCCGCCGTCGCTACAAGTACCGTGCCGCTCGGCAGATCCGTTTTTTCGCCAGCCGGCGCAGCGGGGACCGTGTCGTCGGCAAGAGCGAGCCGCAACCGCGCCGTCGGACGGGGTGCCGCTTGAAAGGCTCGCGACGCGGAGAGATCAAGGGAGGAATGCGGCCTCTTCACGACGCCGGCCGTCGAAAATGCATCGGCGCCGTACGGCGCCAAGGCCAAGCCGGCCGCTACAACCATACCGATGCGCAATCGATTGCTCATGCCGCTGCAATTCCGCGGAGCGCTACCGTGGTCCTAGGGATGCAACAAGCATCGCCATGCGGCGCTTCTGCCCGTCATCGAGGCTTTTATAGAGCGGCTCGAATGCATCGGCGAAACGCCTCAGCTCAGCCGACGTTTGCGCCATGGCATCTGCGCGCCGCCGCAGCAGCGCAATGGCGTCCGGTGCCTGGGCGCCGGTCGCGGCGGCATTCTGCGCGCTGAGTTGCTGCAATCGATCCTGTCGCTGCTTAGCGAGATCGCGCATGGTGCTTTCAAACGTCGCCCAGCTTTTCTCCTGGTCGGGCCGGATTTTCAATCCAGCTTTCATCGCGGCGATCCGGGCATCAGAATCGAGCTTGATTGCAGCAATGCGTGCGTCAGCGATCGCGGCAAAATCTTCGGAAGTGGGCCGCTCGGGTGTTGCGCTTGCCTGCGACGGTGCCGGCGCGTTTTGCGCGTGCGCTGTCGAGAGCAACAAAGATAACGCGATGGCGAATACGGCTGCGCCGTTCGTAACAAATCTGCCCATACCACGCCCCCATGATACTGCGGATTACGCGATGTCTTTCTCTATTGGTACCGATGATGGTGCTGTTTCGACGGCGCTCCTGCATTCACGCAGAAACAAGCATCGAAGCCTGCCACATTGCCTTGTGCTTTTTCCGTCACAGGCCGCATTAATTTCACAGCTTTCTACTGTCGATCTCGAGGCCGCCGCCAACTGACAGAGATCAACCAAAGAAAGGTAGATCAGTAGGATTTTACCATCAGACGTCGTTAAACGACGCCGCGCGTCCCTCCTTGTGAAGTAGCATGGGGGTCGTCCCCGGACATCACCAGAAACCATGACGCCGGCTGACATTCGCCACGCCGCCCTCGGAAAAATATGAGAGCCGACCGGCGTGTCTGATCGCCACGTTAGGTGCGCACCACCTCAATAAACGAATATGAGGGCGGGTTTACACCCGCCCTCATACGTCGGTCCCCGTGTATGCCGGGAGACTACGGCATCGCCGATGGACCGGACACTACTCTACCGACGAGGCGTCACGCATTGCCGAGCGGCAGCGCCACAAAACGGGTGGCGTTGCCCATCTTCACCCGCATCAGCACGTCGTGCTTGCCCTGGCTCTTGGCTTCGCTGAGCGCGTTGCGCACGTCGTCGACATTGGCGACGGCCTTGCCGCCGACGGCGAGGATGACGGCGCCCGTTTGGAAGCCGTGCTCCGCCGCCGGACCGTCAGGATCGACCGCCGTGACGACGACGCCCTGACTGCCCGCACCGGAAACTTCGCTGGCCGGCGCCACCTGCAAGCCGAGATGCGGCACGCCGCCGGCCGGCTGCGCGTTGCCGCCGTTGTCGGCATTGGCCTGCTGCTCGTTCGGCATCTGGCCGAGCGTCAGCGAGAGCGACTTGGTTTCGCCCTGACGGATGACGTCGAGCTTGACCGAACTGTCGGGTGCCATGGTGCCGATGGTGCGGGCCAGATCGCGGGCATCCTTGACCGGCGTGCCGTTGACCGCGGTGATCACGTCGCCGGATTGCAGGCCGGCCTTGACCGCTGGGCTGTCCTTTTGCGGCTCGTCGACCATCGCGCCTTCCGCCTTCTTCAAGCCGAGGCTTTCGGCAATGTCGGCGGTCACCGGCTGGATCTGCACGCCGAGCCAGCCGCGCGTGACATGGCCGTTTTTCTCGAGCTGAGCGACGACCAGCTTCGCGGTATCGGCCGGAATATCGAAGCCGATGCCGACCGAACCGCCGGACGGCGAATAGATCGCGGTATTGACGCCGATCACATTGCCGTTGACGTCGAACGCCGGTCCGCCTGAATTGCCCTTGTTGATGGGCGCATCGATTTGGACGTAGTCGTCATAAGGTCCGGCGCCGATATCGCGGCCGCGGGCCGAAACGATGCCCGCCGTCACGGTGCCGCCGAGACCGAACGGATTGCCGACGGCAACCACCCAGTCGCCGACCTTCGGCTGCTCGCTGGCGAAATTGACGAAGGGGAAGTCCTTCTTGCCCTCGACCTTGATCACCGCGAGATCGGTCTTCGGATCGGTGCCGATAACCTTCGCCGTATAAATAGAGCCGTCGTCGGTTGTGACTTGGACCGACTTGGCGTGATCGACCACGTGGTTGTTGGTCACCGCATAGCCGTCCGCCGAGATGAAGAAGCCGGAGCCTTCGCCGGTGATCGTCCCGTGGCCCTGACCTTGGCCATGACCGCGGCCCTGATGTCCGAATTGATCGCCGAATTGCTGAAAGAATTTATCGAGCGGCGAACCCGGCTGCACCGGAATCTGCTGCTGGTCGTCGCCTTCCTCCTGCGCCATTGCGGGCTCGGCTGACGCCGGAATCTTGACTCGCACGGAGATCACCGCCGGTTTCACTTTGGTGACCAGGTCGGCAAAACCTTGCGGATGCGCAATCGGCTGCGAGACCGCCTCGGCCGCGCCGGCCGGTGAACCGCCAAAACCGAAAAGCGCCGGCGCATAGCCGCCGGGACCAGCCAGCAGTACCGCGGCCCCGATGCCGGCGACCGAAGCAAGCAACGTGATGCGACGGGCGACGAGGCCTTTCGCTTTCCGCGAGTGCGAGGGATTGTTTGACGTCATGATCGATCTCTCCAAGGGTTTTTCAAAAATGCGTTTCCGCGCGGCCTTGCGGCCCTGCGCCGTACATGTGGGCAATCAGGCTTACAGCGACCTGGAGAGGAGATTAATTCGCGGAAACATTGGGCGGGCGCCGAAGTGCCGGAATTGGTCGATGGTGGACGCCGTTTGACCGATCGATCCGAACGATGAAACGACCTAAAACCTTGATAAATCACGGCCCCGCGCCGACGAATTGACCGAAGCGAGGGCTGGATCACTTGTGCTGTGGTGACGAAAATCGGCAAAGCAGCGATCGATTGCCTGAAACGCTTTGTCGCATCCGAGAAGATCGGCGTTCTTGAATCCGCTGCCTGCCGCTCATCCAGGCACGCGGCGTAACGCCGTTTCATGTAACGGCGGCGATCAAGGCGACGAGACGCCTCTTCTCAAGCTCGCTACGACGGCTTTGAGCGCGGCGCGGTCGCTTTGCTGCGCGGAGGTCGCGTGGCGATGTATTTTATTATAAACGTAAGTGAGCTTCAGCATTGTCGGCGCGCCGAGCATGAAGGGGTAGAGGTCGCCTACTCCCATGCTGCGATTGATCGAATTGAAAGCGAAAGTCAGCGGCAGCCAGGCGTCGATAAGATGATCGATACTGGAAGCGTAAGGATCGAAGTCGACCGAAGCCTCCAACGTCCCCGCGCTCTTCGCCCTCGGCTGCATGCGGACGCCGAAGGCTTGCGCGGTCTCCAAAGTATCGACGATGTGGAAATAATGCGCCCAGGTCTCGGCGAAATCCTCCCAAGGATGCGCGCTGGCATAGGCGGAGACGAAATGGGCGGTCCAGTCGGCCGGCGGTCCTTCGGCATGGTGGCGCTTTAGCGCCTCGCCGTAGTCGGCCCGCTCGTCGCCGAAGATCTCGCGGAATTCATCGATCGATCCCTCATCGCGGACCAAGCGGTCCCAATAATAATGCGCGATCTCGTGGCGGAAGTGGCCGAGCAGCGTGCGGTAAAGCTCATCCATCGCGCCGCGCTGCTTTTCCCGTTCGGCGTCGTCGGCTTCGGCGAGATTGATGGTGATGACGCCGTCTAGATGGCCGGTCATGACCGGCTGATCGGTTGGAGCGAGGAAGTCGAATGCCAGCCCGGTCGGCGTCTCCGCCTTGGTATGAAGCGGCAATTTGAGCCGTAGCAGGCTGTAAAACAGCCGCCGTTTTGCCGTCTCGATCCGGCGCCACAAAGTCGTATTTCTCTCGTCCGACAAGTCTGGGACGGTGCGATTGTGCCGGCAGGCGACGCAAAAACTGTCATTGCTTCCCGCCGGAATGAGCCAGTTGCAGCTGTCGAATTTCAAATTGGCGCAATTGACGTATTCGGCGGCGGGATCCGGGTCCGCGAGCGCCCGCCAATGTTCGCCGCTCGGCTCCAAAGCGGAAAGCGTCATTCGCTTGGGCAGGAAACCCAAACGGCGGCCGCAGCTTTCGCAAGAAAAATTCTCGAAATAGAGCGGATGCCCGCAGGACTGACACTCGAAAAATCGCATTGCATCCCGCCGCGGTTCGCCCGAACGGGCGTAAGCCAGCCCGTGCTGGGAACATAACGTCTCGCGGCGCGAATCCGGCAAAATTATTTAAGGGGCGAGACTTCTTTGAGCAGCGGCAGGCGCTGGTCTTCGCCGGGCATCGCCATCTACCGTGCATTCGCGGCCGATTAGCGGAGCTACGGCGGCTTTGCCGACACCCGTGGCAAGCGATGCAAACTATGTGAGCACGAAAAAGGGCGCTCCGCGCACGGAGCGCCCCCGGTAGCCTGGTTTGTCTATTCGGCCGGTGTCGCCGACAGCAACTCATCATGCCCGGTCAGTGCCGGCGCCATCGCGGGATAACGGCTGAGCCCGTAGAGAAACACGGCCACGATGGCATAGGCGACCGCAAGCGTCGGCGAGACGGCGATGCCGACCGCCTCGCCATGCATGAAGCCGAAGAACGTCATTACCGCGCCGGCCGCGGCAAAACCCGCGGCGTGGATGAACTTCTTGTCGATCACCGAGGCGCCGACCGCCGCGAGGATCAGGCCGGTCAGGATGGCGCCGCCGCCGAGCGTTTGCAGGCCCGGATACAGCACGCCGACATTGCCGAGCTTGTCGAAACCCAACGCCAGCGCGCTGGTGCCGGCGACGCCGAGCGCGCCGTCCATCGCCGTCTTGGCCCAGGCCGCGATATGCGGCGTCAGTGCCAAAATGATCGCCGGCGCATGGGCCTTCGGCGTTGTCTGGAACGCCTGGGCGCCGATCAGCATGCCGATATAGAGCAGGATCGGCGAGATGGCGACGACCGGCACGATGGCCAGCAGCAAGGAGATGATGCCGAACCACGACAGCACGATCACCATGACGCCGACCGCGGCCGAATAGCCGATGCGGCCGCCCATGCCCTTCCAGCCGGGATGGCCGATATAGACCGCGTTGATGAAGGGATTGCCCATCAGACAGCCGATCAGGCTGACGATACCGTCGGCCGTCAGAACCCGCGTGGTCGGATACGGATCGTTGCCGGCTTCGGCGCTCTCGACATTGTCCATCGCCTCGACGAGATCGTAGATGCCGAACGGGATCGCGGTGACGAGGATCACGCCGAGATATTGGAAGCCGGAGAACACGTGATTGACGGCTGGAAGCGGCACATTGAAGCCGAAATTCGAAAACGCGTCGCCGACGCCTTTCACGGTCAGGCCGCCGTAGTTGAGACCCAGCGCCGTCGAACCCCAGGCGATGATCATGCCGACGCCGATCGCCACCAGACCGGCGGGAATGCCTTTCGGATATTTGAACCCGCCGAGCCACGCCACCAGGATGACGGCGAAACAGGTCAGCCCGATCACCGGCGTCTGATACATTTCCAACGCCGGACGCATCGAGATGAAGGTGATCGACACCCCCGCTAGCGTGCCGAGCAACGCGGCGCGTGGCGTGATCTTGCGGATATACGGCGCGACAAAGCCGCCGATCATCAGGATGAAGCTCTGGAAGAACACCCAAACCAGGCCCGCCTCCCAGCCTTGGATCGGATCGTGAGTTTTCAGCGCGATCGGCAGCATGATCACGAAAGTGACGATGAACATATGCGGCACGCTGATGCCCGAGGGCAGCGCGCAGACGTCGTTGCGGCCGGTCCGTTTCGCCAGCGAATAAGCGAGATAGGCGTAATAGAACGTCGACAGGCACATCATCAGGCCCATCGCCGGCAGGATGCGGCCGAACACGATGGCGTCCGGCATTTTGATTACGAACCGCAACAAGCCGGTGAGCACCAACATATTGACGAGGATATTGGTGCCGAAACCGAAAAACGCATTCCAGTCGCCGGGGCTCCACAATATCGGACGGAATCCCGGCGCAGATGTCGATGTGCTCATCGCACGCTCCTGTTCATGTCGTTGGCTGTCCCGGACTGCTTCCTTGACGCTTCGTCGACTAGCTGTGCTGTTGCCGTCGCCGCACGCGAAGGAGACAAATGCCGCCGAAGCCTTGCTGCATGCTTCAAGCAACAGACGGTTTGCGTGAGCGATCGACGAGTTGGGCGCCTTGCTCAAAAACAAGCGCCGGATCGGCTTTGATGGTCGAGCGTGGCATTGCCGATTTCCCTGCCGCACGGCATCAGAAAAAAGCAAAATTCAGGCCAAGCATGCTGCCCAATAATTGAGCGATGTCGCGCCCGCGCTCCAAACAAAATTCGCCCGCGGGCCCACGCAGGCAAAACAATCATGGGGAATCAATAGTTTGCGCTGCGGCAATTGTGACGTGCCCGTATGGCATGACGCTTGCGGATGAGCTTGCAATCGACCAAGCGCCTGCCCTGGGAGGCTTTCAATGAAGCGCCGCGACTTTCTAAAATCGATGACTGCCTTGACTGCCAGCTGCGGCCGTACCGGCGCCGGCGATTTGGTCGCCGGCCAAAGCTCAATCGCGGCAGGAGACGCTGCTCATCGTTTCCGAAAGCGGCCCGAACAATCTCGACATTCACGGCGTCGGCACCAACGTGCCCGGCTACGAAGTATCGTGGAATTGCTATGACCGGCTGATCAGCCACGAAATGAAGACGCTGCCGAACGGCACGCCCTATTACGACAAGAACAAATTCAAGCCCGAACTCGCCGAGGACATGAACGTCGGCGACATGTCGGCGACGTTCAAGCTGCGCAAGGACGCGACCTTCCAGGACGGCACGCCGGTCACCGCCAAGGACGTCAAATGGTCGTTCGACCGCGCGGTGACCGTCGGCGGCTTTCCGACCTTCCAGATGAGCGCCGGTTCGCTGACCAAGCCCGAGCAATTCGTCGTGGTCGACGACAACACGTTCCGCGTCGATTTCGCCAAGAAGGATCGGCTGACCGTTCCCGATCTCGCGGTCATCGTGCCCTGCATCATCAATTCCGAATTGGTGAAGAAGAACGCCACGGCGCAGGACCCGTGGGGTCTCGAATACACCAAGCTCAACACCGTCGGCAGCGGCGCCTACAAAGTGACGAACTGGACCGCCGGCTCCCAGGTCGTGCTAGAGCGCAACGACAACTGGAAGGGCGGCCCGCTGCCGAAGATCAAGCGCATCATCTGGCGGATGGTGCCGGATGCCGGCAACCGGCGTGCGCTGCTCGAGCGCGGCGACGCCGACGTATCCTACGATCTGCCGAACAAGGATTTCTCCGAACTGAAGACCGACGGCAAGCTCGCCATCGTCTCGACGCCCTATTCCAACGGCATCCAATATCTCGGCATGAACGTGCAGCATCCGCCGTTCGACAATGTGAAGGTGCGCTACGCCATGGCCTATGCCATGCCCTATCAGAAGATCATGGATGCCGTGCTCTACGGCCTCGCCAAGCCGATGTTCGGCGCGGCCGCCGATGCGCCGACCGAAGTCGCTTGGCCGCAGCCGCACAAGTTCAACACCGACCTCGCCAAGGCGAAGCAGCTTCTCGCCGAGGCCGGCTTTCCGAACGGCATTCCCGAGCCGATTCACGATTTCGTTCGATCTCGGCTTCGCCGGCGTCAACGAGCCGATCTGCGTGCTGTTGCAGGAGAGCCTGGCGCAGATCGGCATCCACGACCACGATCAACAAGGTGCCGGGCGCCAATTGGCGCACCGAGCTGACCAAAAAGACGATGCCGCTGTTCACCAATGTGTTCTCGGGCTGGCTCGATTACCCCGAATACTTCTTCTACTGGTGCTACCACTCCGGCAAATCGATCTTCAACACCATGGACTATCAGTCGCCGCAGATGGACACCTTCATCGACGGCGCCCGAACCGCGGCGGCGACCGGCGACACGGCGGCCTACGACAAGGATGTCAAGGGCTTTGTCGATCATCGCCTACACCGACATGCCGCGCATTCCGCTCTATCAGCCCTACGTCAACATCGCGATGCAGAAGAACATCACCGGCTACCAATATTGGTTCCACCGCCGGCTCGATTATCGCGCCTTCGCAAAGGGGTGAGCGTATCGGCGGAGAGGACGGGGTGACGACGTAAATGCTGACGATGATCCTCAAGCGGCTGGCGATGGCGATCCCGAGCCTGATCGGCGTGGTCGATCGTCACCTTTATGCTGACACGCGCGCTGCCGGGCGATCCGGCGGCGTATTTCGCCGGCCCCGCGGCGACGCCGCAGGCGATCGAAGAAGTCCGCGTCAAGCTCGGTCTCGACAAGCCGCTGATCGAGCAATTCGGGCATTATGTGCGTCGATCTCGCCCACGGCAATCTCGGCAACTCGCTGACCACCGGCCAGCCGGTGGCGACCGAATTGCGCAACCGGCTGCCGGCCTCCGCCGAACTGACGCTGCTCGGCCTGATCGTCTCCATCCTGATCGCGGTGCCGCTTGGCATTCTGGCCGCGACCCGGCCGAATTCGCTGGTCGATCATGCCTGCCGCATCGTCTCGACTGCCGGCGTGTCGCTGCCGGTCTTCTTCACCGGCCTGATCCTGGTCTATGTCTTCTACTATCTGCTCGGCTGGGCGCCGGCGCCGCTCGGCCGGCTCGACGTCTTCTTCACCGAACCGCCGCAGCGTCACCGGCTTCTACCTGATCGACAGCCTGATCGCGCGGCGATCCCGAAACCTTCATGGCGGCGCTCAAGCAGCTCATTCTGCCGGCGCTGACGCTTGCCATCTTTTCGCTGGCGCCGATCGCACGCATGACGCGGGCCTCGATGCTGGCGGTGCTGTCGTCGGATTTCGTCCGCACCGCGCGGGCGAGCGGGCTGTCCGCCTATACCGTGATCATCACCTACGCGTTCCGCAACGCCATGCTGCCGGTCATCACCACGCTCGGCATGGTGTTCTCGTTTCTGCTCGGCGCCAATGTGCTGGTCGAGAAGGTGTTCGCCTGGCCCGGCATCGGCTCCTACGCCGTCGAGGCGCTGCTCGCCTCCGACTTCGCGCCGGTCCAGGGCTTCGTGCTTACCATGGCGGTGATGTACGTGATGCTCAATCTGCTGATCGACGTGCTCTACGGCGTGATCGATCCGCGCGTGAGGCTGGAGGCATGAAGCCTAATCCCAAGCCGCTTTTCCCGGGCGCAGCGCGGCACGAAGTGGTGCGCTGCAGACCCGGGATCGTCACGCACGCGGAGCTTGTGAAGACCCCGGATCAGCGATGCAGCACTTCGTGCCGCATCGCGTCCGGGGAAGGTAGACGGAGCCACCCATGACCGATATTGCTGCCGCTCCACCACGCGAAGGCGGATTTTCCGCGCTAATCAAGCATTCGCGCTACGTGGTCAGCGAGAATCCGGTCACCGGTTTTGCCTTCGCGCTGTTCGTTCTGATCGTGCTCGCGGCGGTGTTCGGCCCGCATATCGTGCCTTACGATCCGCTGGCGAGCGACACCGACGCAGGCGCTCAAAGCCGCCGAGCGCGCATCATTGGTTCGGCACCGACCAGCTCGGCCGCGATGTATTCAGCCGCGTCGTGGTCGCGACGCGGCTCGATTTCTTCATCGCGGTCGCCTCGGTCGCGCTGGTGTTCTTGATGGGCGGCCTGGCCGGCGTCGCCGCCGGCTTCTTCGGCGGCTGGACCGATCGCATCGTCGGCCGCATCGCCGACACCATCATGGCGTTTCCGCTGTTCGTGCTCGCCATGGGCATCGTCGCCGCGCTGGGCAACACGGTGCAGAACATCATTCTGGCGACCGCGATCGTGAATTTTCCGCTCTACGCCCGCATCGCGCGCTCCGAGGCCAATATCCGCCGCGACGCCGGCTTCGTCGAAGCGGCGCGGCTGTCCGGCAATGCCGATTGGCGAATCCTGACGTTTCAAATACTGCCCAACGTGTTCCCGATCCTGGTGGTGCAGATGTCGCTCACCATGGGCTACGCCATCCTCAATGCCGCCGGTCTGTCGTTCATCGGGCTCGGCGTGCGGCCGCCGACGCCGGAATGGGGAATCATGGTGGCGGAAGGCGCGACTTTCATGGTGTCGGGCGAATGGTGGAATGCATTCTTCCCCGGTGCGGCGCTGATGGTCGCCGTGTTCTGCTTCAATCTGCTCGGCGACGGCTTGCGTGACATGGTCGATCCGCAGACGACGCACATGAGGAGACGCAGATGACAGCAGCACCGGCGCTCTCCGTCGAAGGCCTTTCGGTCGAGTTCCGCACCCGGTCCGGCATCGTGCGGGCGCTCGACAATGTCAGTTTCAGCGTCGCCAAGGGCGAGACCATCGCGCTGGTCGGCGAATCCGGATCCGGCAAATCGGTTACCGCCTATGCGGTGATGGGAATTCTCGATCCGGCCGGACGCGTCAGCTGCCGGGCGCGCCATGCTGGGCGGTCTCGATCTGCTCGCCGCGTCGCCGAGCAAGCTCGCCGAAGTCCGCGGCCGCGATATCGCGATGATCTTCCAGAACCCGCGCACCGCGCTCAATCCGATCCGCCCGGTCGGCCGGCAGATCGCCGACGTGCTGATCCGGCACGGCAACGTGCCGCGCCAGGAGGCGCCGGCGGCCGCGGTGGAGATGCTGCGCGCCGTCGGCATCACCGATCCGGCGCGGCGGGCCAAAGCCTATCCGTTCGAAATGTCGGGCGGCATGTGCCAGCGCGTCATGATCGCGATCGCGCTGGCCGCAAAGCCGTCGCTCTTGATCGCCGACGAGCCGACCACCGGCCTCGATGTCACCACCCAAGCGGTGATCATGGATCTGGTCAACGATCTCGCCGGCAGAACTGGGCATGGCGACGATCTTCATCACCCACGATCTGGCGCTGGCCGGCCAGCGTTCGGCGCGCATTGTCGTGATGCATGCCGGCCACGTGGTCGAGAATGCGCCGACCGAGGAACTGTTCGCGCATCCGCGGCATCCCTATACGGCCGAGTTGATCGCCGCGACGCCGGATTCGGCGGCAAGCCTCGACGAGCTCGCTTCCATTCCCGGCTCGCTGCCCGATCTGCGCCGCGCCGACCTGCCGCCCTGCCGCTATTCGGAACGCTGTCCGCGCAAGATCGCGGCCTGCGCGCAGCCGTTGCCGCTACGTGACGCCCGGCGCCAACCATATCGTCGCCTGCTCGGAATCCGCTCCCCGACCAACGCGTCACCGCGCCAAGCATCATCACGCAAAGTGTGAGTGCAGCATGACCGCCCTTCTCGACGTTGCCGACGTCTCGAAGCTGTTTCCGGTCGGCGGCGGCCCCGGCGCCTGGACGCGGCTGAAACGGCGCTTCTCCGGCGGGGTGCAGACCCTGCCCAAAGTCTATGCGGTCGACGATGTGAGCTTCGTCGATCAACAAGGGCGAGACCGTCGGTCTGGTCGGCGAATCCGGTTGCGGCAAGTCGACCTTGGTGCGCGCGCTCACCCGGCTGGTCGACGTCAGCGACGGCAGCATCAAGCTCGGCGACCGCGAATTGTCGCTCAAGCCGTGCGCGCGTTTTCGCACGCGACACGATCGCGCCCGCATCCAGATGGTGTTCCAGGACGCCGGCGAAAGCGTCAACCCGCGCTTCACCGGCTTCGATGCCATCGCCGATCCGCTGCGGCGGCTGCGCAAGCTTGCGCGGCAAGGCGCTCACCGAGCGCGTCGAGACCGTGGCGACCCAATGCGGCCTGCCGCTGCAGCTGCTGACGCGGTTTCCGCACCAGCTTTCCGGCGGCCAGCGCGCCCGCGTCGGCATTGCGCGCGCCATCGCGGTCGAGCCCGAACTCCTGGTGCTCGACGAGCCGACCGCGGCGCTCGACGTTTCGGTCCAGGTCGTCATTCTTCAGCTGTTGCAGCGGCTGAAGAAAGAGTTCGGCATGAGCTACCTGTTCGTGTCGCACGATCTCTCGGTGGTGAAGCTGCTCTGCGACCGCGTGCTGGTGATGTATCTCGGCAAGATCGTGGAATCCGGTCCGGCGCTCGAAGTGTTCGAACATCCGCTGCACCCCTATACCCAGGCGCTGGTTGCCGCGGTGCCGCGCCTGCACGAGAATGGCAGCGAGCGCCTGCGGCTCACCGGCGAGCCCCGCAGCCCGATCGACCCGGATCCGCATGTTTGCCGCTTTTATGGCCGTTGCCCGCGCGGCACCGATACCTGTAAAACGACTATGCCGGCGCTGCGGAGCTTCGGCGACCGGCAGGTGGCATGCCACTTCGCCGAGGAGTTCCTGCCCTCCGCGAAAGCCGCTTCATGAAACGCACGAAAGCCCGCAAAGCGAAACCGGCACCTGCCAAGCGGGCCGCCAAGAAGACCTCCAAAGCCAAGCCGCGAATTGCCTCCCGATCCGCGCATCTTCCCAAGAAGTCCAAAAAGGCTGCGACCAAGGCGCGGAAACCCATCCCGGCCGATGCTCTCGACGCCTTGATGACGGCGACCGCGCAGGAACTCAAACTGCCGCTCGATCCGGCGTGGCGGCCGGGCGTAAAATTCAATCTGCGACTTGATTTTGCGCATCGCTTCGCTGGTCGACGAGTTTCCGCTGCCCGACGAAGCCGAGCCGGCACCCGTCTTCCACGCCTAGAGTGTCCCATGCTTGATACGCCGACGAACGAATTCGCCGCGCCGAGCGCTGCCGATATCGCCGAATCGGTGGCGTCCGGCCAACGCAGCGCGCAAAGCGTCATCGAGGCGGCGCTCGCCCGCATCCGCGAGCGCGATCCGGTGCTCAATGCCTTTACCGCCGTTACCGAGGACCGCGCGCTGTTGCGCGCCCGGGCGATCGACGACACGCGGGCGCGCGGCGAGCCGGTCGGGCCGCTTGCCGGCGTGCCGTTCGCGGTGAAGAATCTGTTCGACATCGCAGGCCTGCCGACGCTCGCCGGCTCCAAGATCAATCGCGATCTGCCGCCGGCGGCACGCGACGCGACGCTGATCGAGCGGCTCGAAGCCGCCGGCGCCATTCTCGTCGGCGCGCTCAACATGGGCGAATACGCCTACGACTTCACCGGCGAGAACATTCACGACGGCCCTTCGCGCAATCCGCACGATATCAACCGCATGAGCGGCGGCTCGTCCGGCGGCTCGGGCTCCGCCGTCGGCGGCGGCACTGGTGCCGATCGCGCTCGGCTCCGACACCAACGGTTCGATCCGGGTGCCGTCCTCGCTTTGCGGCATCTTCGGCCTCAAGCCGACCTACGGCCGGCTGTCGCGCGCCCGCACATTTCCCTTCGTGTCGAGCTTCGATCATTTGGGGCCGTTCGCGCGCACCGCGCTACGATCTGGCGCTGTCCTACGATGCAATGCAGGGCTTCGACGCCGACGATCCGGTCTGCGCCGAGCGGCCGGCCGAGCCGGTCACCGCGCTGTTGGATCGCGGCACGGATGGTCTGCGCGTCGCCGTTGCCTCGGGCTATTTCAAATGCCAAAGCGGCGAGGCCTGCTACGCCATCGACCGCGTCGCGGCGGCGCTCGGCGCCAATCGCGACATCGAAATCCCGCAGGCCGATCGTGCGCGCGCCGCGGCCTTCATCATCACCGCGACCGAAGGCGCGAGCCTGCATCTCGACCGGCTGCGGACGCGCGCGGCCGATTACGATCCCGCGGTGCGCGACCGGCTCATCGCCGGCGCGATGGCGCCGGCTTCGCTGGTCGTCAAGGCGCAGAAATTCCGCCGCTGGTATCGCGACGAGGTGCTCAAGCTGTTCGACGAGGTCGACGTCATTCTGGCGCCGGCGACGCCCTGCACCGCGCCGCTGATCGGCCAGCAGATGTTCATGCATCGGCGAGACCGAAATGCCGGTGCGCGCCAATCTCGGCATCTACACCCAGCCGATTTCCTTCATCGGCCTGCCGGTCGTCGCCGTGCCGGTGCCGCTGGTGCCGCTGCCGATCGGCGTGCAGATCATCGCCGCGCCATGGCGCGAGGATATCGCGTTGCGCGTCGCGCATGCGCTCGAAGCCAATGGCGTCGTCGCGGCCATGCGGCCGCCGCTGTAATCGACAAGGAGCATACAAATGGAGATCGACCTGCCGGAGGTCGTCGCCGAGGTAAAGGCCGCGTTCGACCGCTACGAAAAAGCGCTGGTGTCGAACGACGTCGCGACGCTGGACGCGCTGTTCCGCGACGATCCGCGCACCATCCGCTATGGCGGCTTCGAAAATCTCTACGGCTACAAGGAAATCATGGCGTTCCGCGCCGCGCGTCCTTCGGTGGGTCTGGCGCGCACGCTGTCGAAAACCGTCATCACCACCTACGGCCGCGACTTTGCGGTCGCGTCGACGCTCTACGACCGGCCGTCGTTTGCCGGCAAGGTCGGCCGGCAGATGCAGACCTGGGTGCGTTTTCCGGAAGGCTGGCGCGTGGTGGCGGCGCATGTCAGCATGATCGACGAGCCGAAATAATCGAATGCGCATATTCATTGGTCCGGCACGCTCAAGGCCTGTATCGGCAATGTGACCGTTCTGACGTCGCGATCGCGCGGGTTGTCTGAAATGTGAAAGCCAAGCTCGCCGCACATCGAAAGCATGGTGACGTTCTCCGCCAGCACATCGCCGTGCACGGTCTTGAGATTCTTGTGCCGCGCGAATTCGATCATGTGCTGCATCAACAGCCAGCCGACGCCGTGACCTTTCAATCGCGAGCGCACCAGAATGGCGAATTCGGCGCTTTCTCCGCTTAAGTCGTCGTGCAGGCGCACCACGCCGAGCATCTTGTCGCTTTGCTGGTCGATACAAATAAACGCCATGGCACGCGCAGGATCGTAGTGGATCAGCCGGTCGAGCAGCGCCGGGCTGACTTCGCGCAACGAAGCAAAGAACCGCAGCCTTAGATCCGCCCTCGTCACTTCGCTGAGAAAGTCCGGATAAAGCGCAGCATCCGCCGCGACCAGCCGGCGGATCAGCGCCGGCGTTCCATCGCGCAGGGTCACGTGCGCTTCGTTCAATGCCATTCAGCAACGACAATCGCCTTAACTCGCCGGCCGTTCCTTCACGAAAGCGCGCCAGCCGCCGAAGTTCGAGATATCGCGGGCGCCGTCGACGGCGTCGGCTTCGACCAGAAAACCTTTGACGCCGTCGCCGCCGGCAAGCTCGACCGTGCCGACCGACAGCGGCGGCGGCACTGCCGCGACAAAGCGGCCGAACGCGGCTTCGGAGAGCGCCCAGACCTCGACCTCGATCGCCGTGCCGGCGCCGTTCCTCACCCGCAGCATGCCGGGCTTCGGCGGCGCCGTTTCGGGCAGCGCGAAAAGCCGGTAATGCGGTGCGGTTTTGGTGCTCGAAAGCAGCCGCGCGCCGGCCGCGCTCAATTCGCCATTGAGCGGCATGCCGGAGAGGTGCGCGCCAACCACCGCGAGCGCGATTTCGCCGCTTGTCGTCTTATCGGACGGCTTCGCCAGCGGCGGCTGCGGCTCTTTGAGTGCGCCGAGCGGCAGACCGGTGGCGTGATGGAATTGCCGCCCGATCGCGGCGAGCCTCGCGTCCTCGCCGCCCGGCGCCAAGCAGCGTCACGCCGAACGGCAGACCGTCCGGCCGCATCGAGGCCGGGATCGCAAGGCCCGCGAGATCGAGCAGATTGACGAAATTGGTATAGGTGCCGAGCCGGCTGTTGAGCTGGATCGGATCGGCCAGCACCTGCTCGACCGAATAGATCGTCGGCGCGGTCGGCAACACCAGCGCGTCGATCGATCGGAACACGTGATCGCGCACCCGGCGCAGCGCTTCGAGCTGATAGAAGGCGGCGAACGCGTCGGCCGCCGTGCCATGGGCGCCGGCGAGAATGATCTGCCGCGTCACCGGCAGGATCGATTCCGGCGACGAGGCGATCATGTCCTTGACGGTGAGATAGCGTTCGGCGACCCACGGCCCTTCGTAGAGCAGCCGCGCCGCGGCGTAGAACGGCTCGATATCGACTTCGACGATGCTGGCGCCCTGCCCGGCAAAGCGGGCCAGCGCCGCGTCATAGGCGGCGGCCGAAATCTTGTCGCCGAAAAACAGCCGCTGGCCGGCAAGCGGAACGCCGATGCGGACGCCGTCGGGCACCGGGCCTAGCGGACGCAGCGGCCGCGCGCGCGAATAGGGATCGGCCGGATCGGCGCCGGCGAGAACGCGCAGCGCCGTCCCCGCGTCATCGACGGTGAGCGAAAAGATCGAAACGCAATCGAGCGTCCGGCACGCCGGCACGACGCCCGCGGTGGAGATCAGCCCGAGGCTCGGCTTGAGCCCGACAATATTGGCGAACATCGCCGGCACCCGGCCCGAGCCCGCAGTGTCGGTGCCGAGCGACAGCGGCGCGATGCCCGCGCCAACCGAAAGCGCCGAGCCGGTGCTCGATCCGCCCGGGATCATTTTGGCGTCGAACAGATTGCGGCCGACCCCGTAGGGCGAGCGCACGCCGACCAAGCCGGTGGCGAACTGGTCGAGATTGGTCTTGCCGAGAATGAGCGCGCCGGCGGCGCGCAGCTTGGCCACGGCAGTGGCGTCCCGCCTGGCGCGATAGAGATAGGCCGGACAGGCCGCGGTGGTCGGCAGGCCGGCAACGTCGATATTGTCCTTCACCGTGACCGGGATGCCGTAGAGCGGCAGCGTCTTGTCGCCGCCCTCCAGCGCCTTGGCATCGGCAAGCACATCGTTTTCATCGCGCAGCGTGATGAAAATGGCCGGATCGTCGTGGGCGCGGATGCGCTGGTAGCTGCGGGCGACAATGTCCGCGGGCGACGCCTCGCCGCCGCGATAGGCATCGAGGATTTCGGCAATCGTCTCGGTCACTTAAGCCCTTCCCCAAAGCGCAAATTCGAGGCGCAAAAAGCGGGCCGGCCGACCGCGTTCGCCGATCAACTCCTAAAGCCCCGCGCCCCTTCCTGCAATCGCCGGACCAATTACTTCGCCGGGGCAATATCCGGGATGAAGCGCTGGCCGAACACCGGCTCCTTATGGGGGGTCGGCGGCAATTCCCATGACCCCGTCGAGGGCGGCCGCACCTCGGCATCGACATGGACGTCGATCAGGAACGGCTTGTTGGCCTTGACGGCGTGCTCGAGCGCGCCGCGGAAGTCTTCCGACTTGGTGACGGTCAGCGCCTCGACGCCCGAGGCCCGCGCCCAGGCGGCGAAATCCGGATTGAACGGCTTCTTGTTGGCGCCCTGATGGAACATGGTGCCGTATTCGCGGCCGCCGAACATGCCGAGCTGGATGTCGCGGATCGAGACCCAGCCGAAATTATTCCAGATCACCCACACCACCGCGATGTTGTATTCGACCGCGGTGCACAGCACATGCGGCACCATGGTGAAGCAGCCGTCGCCGGTGACCGCGACCACCGGCCGGTCCGGCGCCGCAAGCTTGGCGCCGAGCGCGCCGGAAGCGCCGAAACCCATGCCGGAGAAGCCCCAGGAGTTCAGCATGGTCTGCGGTTTGCGCGCGTTCCAGAACTGCATGTACCAATTATGGCTCACCCCGACGTCGCAGCAGATGATGGCGTCCGGCGGCAGCACCGCCTGGCAATCGGCGACCACGCGCTCCGGCCGCAGCGGCGATGCGTGCAATTCGAAATTCGGCCGCACGAATTTTTCCCATTCCGCGCGCCACGTCGCGATGTCGGCGAGCCAGGCTTTGGTCGTCCCGCCCTTTGCTCCGCCGCGGCGCTCGGCTTCGGCGAGAAGCTGCCGCAGGAATGTGCGGGCATCGGCGAGCAGGCCGAGATCGGGCGGATAATTGCGGCCGAGCTCGCTCGGATCGACGTCGACGTGAATGAGTTTCGTGGTCGGAAAATTCCACGAATAGCCGGGCAGCCACGACGACGCCGAGCGGTCGTCGAAGCGGGCGCCGATCGCGACCACGACATCGGCGCGGCGGCCGGCTTCGTTGGCCGGGAAAGCGCCGTTCCGCCCGATGAAGCCGAGCGACAGCGCATCGGTCATGTCGAGGCAGCCCATCCCGTTCGGCGACGAGATCACCGGGATGCCGAATTTCTTCGCGAACTCGGTCAGTTCCGCGCTCGCCTCCGACAGCGTGACGCCGTGGCCGATGAAGATCACCGGACGCTCCGCGCCGAGGATCATATCGAGCGCGCTGGCAATCTCTTCCGGCGAGGCGCCGCTGCGCTGGGTGTTGAGCGGCGGCGCCGGCGGCGGCAGCTCGACGTCGTCTTCTTCCTGAAAGACATTGAACGGCACGTCGATATTGACCGGCCCCGGCCGGCCCGACAGCATCGTCGTCATGCCCTGCCGCAGCGCGAGCGGCAGCATGTCGACACGGGTCGGCTGAAAGCTGCGCTTGACCACCGGGCGGATGACGTTGACGAAATCGGCCTGGAAATGCCGGTTGATCTCCTGGAACGGGCTGCGGTTGAACTGCGAGGTCGGCACATTGGCGGTGATGGCAAGGAGCGCCGAGGAATCGGTCAGCGCGCAGGCGAGCGGCATCACGATATTGGCCGAGCCCGGCCCGCAGGAGGTGAGCGTCGCCACCGGCTGGTGGCGGACCCGGAAATAAGCGTCCGCCATATGCGCCGCGACCTGCTCGTGCCGCGGCGAAATCAGCTGGATCCGATCGCGCGCCTCGTAGAGCGGATCGAGCATGCCGACATTGCCGTGGCCGCAAATGCCGAAGACATAGGGAATGTCGTTGGCGATCAGATAGTCGGTGATCAGCTCGGCGCCCTTCATCCGTGGCATTCTCGCTCCTGACGGCTCGGTGGAATTTCTCGCGGACCGTTCCTACCATGGTCCAAGGCGTCATTGCGAGGCGCGCAGGCGACGAAGCATCCTCACAGCGCGGACACATCCCGCCCCGCGCTAGTGGGGCGGAAGGACCGCACGAAGTGCGGTGGGAGGGGCGACTGACTCACGGTCATGCAAACCTCCATTCGTCATCCTGAGGTGCCCGCGCGCAGCGCGGGCCTCGAAGGATGCACGCGCCGAGGCCCTGCCGCCGTCGCCCTTCGAGGGCCGCGTTGCGGCCGCCTCAGGGTGACGGGAAATGCGCTGCAATTTTCCAACGCTAGATCGCTCTCGCGGCGCGCCTTCGCGCCCGAGTGATGCCGACCCTGTCACGTGAAGAACGAAGACCGGGAAGCTTGCGAGAAAGCCCAAGGGGTGGGGCCCCGGTTTCTCAATGGCTTACGCCGTCTCCGCCATTTCCATTCCAACGATCAATAAAAAATAGGAAGCAGGACGCCGACAGACGCGGGCACCACCGCCGCACCATACGGGCGCGGCGCCGCCCAGCGGGGCGGCTCGTCTGTCGGCGTCCCACCACGGCTCTCACCAAAGGGAGTTGTCGTCCCTAAGGCTCGGCTTCAGGCCAGGGTTTCCTGGGACGTGGTCTGACGCACGACAACCGATCATGCGTTGGCGACAATGCCAGCGGGCGTTACCCGCCATCGCCTGTCCCAGTCCAGGGAGCACCTCCCGCCCCGGTCGTAATGCCGGGAGACACGATGCCCAAGCCGCCCGGGAACGGGGTGGATGGCCCCATCCGCGGGCACCGCACTCGCCCCGCCGCCCGGGAGTCCCCTCCAGAGCGGCGTCCGTATTGAGCGAGCATTGAGCGGCTATGTATCTATAATAGGGACAGATGTCAAGATCACGTCTCTGTTACCGTAACAGTTATTTTCCGCGTTTCCCGGATGCGGTGCAGCACGCAGTGGTGCACCGCTGGTCCGGGATCGTCGTGGTCTCGGCGCATCTCCAGCTCCGGAGCTTGCGACGATCCCGGGTCTGCAGCGCATCATTCCGCTTCGCTTCATGCTGCGCTGCGCCCGGGAAACGTTCGATCTGCGGGCGTCATTGCCGGGCTAAACACTTGTCCCGGCAATCTCGATGGCCGGGGCTTCGCCTTGCCACCGGAATTGGGATGGCCGGGACAAGCCCGGCCATGACGGCGGCGTCGCGTTTCCCGGATGCGGTGCACCGTAAGCGCGTTCACGCGCGTCTTGCGTGCGTAGCGGCCGCCTATGACCCATTTCGGACATCTCCGGTGCGGCGTACACTAGCCGCCACGTAGTCGAGGCGGAGAACACGACCAATGTCCGCGCGCCATTTGACTAGCCTGTTCTTGTCGTTCGTCCTCATCGCCTCGTCCTCTGTGCGCTCGGTTGCGCAGTCGCCACCGGATGCGCGGGCTATAGCGAAGGACGCGTACATTTATGCCTTCGCGATGCTGGAGAGCTATCAGACCTGGTACAGCCAAGCTGTCGATAAAAGCTCGAACGCATATGTCGGCGGTTTTAATGTTTACCGGCATTACTCGGAGCCGTTTACGCCGGACAACCGCGACATCGTCACACCGAATAACGACACGCCGTATTCTTGGGCTTGGCTTGATTTACGGGCAGAACCGATCGTGGTCAGCGTACCGGCCGTTCCCAAAGACCGCTACTACGTGATGCAATGGATGGACCTGTTTACATACAATTTCGCTTACATCGGCGTGCGCGCCACGGGCTTTGAAGCGGGTAATTACCTGATCGCTGGGCCACAATGGAAAGGTTCGACGCCTCCCGGTATCAAACATGTCTTCAAAGCCGAGACTGAAATTGTCGGCACCTTGACGCGTACAGCTTTGCAAGGTCCTGACGACGTAGCCAACGTGAAGGCGCTACAGGCTCGATACAGGCTGCAACCGCTGAGTGCCTTTCTCGGCAAGCCGGCGCCGCCCGCTGCGCCGGCGATTGCCTTCCCGCCCTATGACAAAGCAAAGGCGCATTCGCACGACTTCATAAGCTATCTCAATTTCCTGCTGCAATTCGCGGAGCCGCCGGACCCAAGTGAGATCGCTATTCGCAGGCGGTTCGAGAAAATTGGAATTGTACCGGGCCAGCCTTGGGACGCCGCCAAGGTTGATCCGGCGACGCTAGCCGCGATCGATGCGGGCGTGAAAGACGGTCAAGACGCTATCGACGCGCAGGCGGCCAAGACCTTCAGTTCAAACGGACTATTCGGTTCGCGCGCGCTGTTGAAAACAGACTATCTCACGCGTGACGTGGCTGCGATGAAGGGGCTTTACGGAAATTCGCTCGAAGAGGCCTGGTATGGCGGCTACATCGGCGATGGTACCAAGCCGTCGATCATCCATTTCACCAAGGAGAATCTGCCACCTGCAAAATTTTTCTGGTCCGCGACGCTCTATACGCTGCCGGACAGGTTTCTCTACGCCAATCCCATCAACCGATATTCGATCGGTGATCGGACGAAAGGTCTTGTCTATGGCAAGGACGGCTCACTGACAATTTACGTAAGCAACACACCACCGGCTAAGGACGAGGAAAGTAATTGGCTGCCTGCGCCCGCCGCAAAGTACAGCCTCGTCGCTCGCGTTTACGGCCCAAGCAAAGAAGCGATGACTGGGAAGTGGAACTTGCCCCCGTTACAACCGGCAAGCGGCGCAGCGCAATAAAGGATTTTACCGATGAAGATCGAAGCCACTCTTTTGCTGGTCGCCATGGCTGCGGCTTCGATCAGCGGGACGCAAGCGCAGCCGGCACCGCAATCAGAAGGCGGCGCCATACCCGTCACCGTCGATAATTTCATTCGCGCCGAGACAGACTTGTATTTTCGCGGGCTGATCAAGGACAGCGGCTCCATCGGAAAGTTTTCGCATCGCCGCGAACCAGCGCGGATCGACAATCAAACTGTTATCCGTCTCAACCGCGACACGCTTTATTCTTCCGCAGTCTTTGACCTCGATGAGGGGCCGGTCACTATCACGTTGCCCGACGCGGGCAGCCGCTTCATGTCTTTGATGGTCATCAATGAAGACCACTACGTGCCCGAGGTCGTCTACGGCAAAGGCAGCTATGATCTGACAAAGAACCAGGCCGGCACACGCTACGTCGCCGTGGCGATCAGGACACTGGTTGACCCGACCGACGCTCAGGATATCGAACACGTTCACGCACTGCAGGATGCAATCAAGGTCAGCCAGAACGGCGTCGGCGCGTTTGAAGCACCAAACTGGGATCAGGTTAGCCAAAAAAAGGTGCGCGATGCGCTGCTCGTGCTCGCTACGACTTTGCCCGACTTCAAGAAAACGTTCGGCACCAAAACGCAAGTCGATCCAGTGAGGCATCTCATCGGAACCGCGGCGGCCTGGGGCGGCAATCCTGACAAAGACGCCACTTATCTCAATATAACGCCCGCCAAAAACGACGGCACGACGATCTACAAGCTCGGTGTCAAAGACGTGCCGGTTGACGCCTTCTGGTCAGTAAGCCTCTACAACGGCGAGGGCTACTTCGAGAAGAACCCATACGATGCGTACTCGGTCAACAGCGTCACGGGTAAGAAAAGCAGCGACGGCTCGATTGCCATCCAATTCGGCGGCTGTGACGGGAAAATTCCGAACTGCCTGCCAATCATGAAGGGTTGGAATTACACGGTCCGGCTCTATCGTCCGCGCCCGGAAATACTCGACGGCAAATGGCAATTTCCTGATCCTCAAGCGGTCAATTAAGCGGACGTGAATGTCTGCAATTGGCACCTCCGCGGCACGAAAGTCCCCATGAGGGTGGCGTCCGGATTGGGACGATTATTTCCGTCATTGCCGGGCTTGTCCGGGCAATCTCGATGACCAAGGCATCGCATTGCCACCGGAATTGGGATGGCCGGGACAAGCCCGGCCATGACGCGGCGCCGCGTTTCCCGGATGCGGTGCAGCACCATAGGCGCGTTGACGCGCGTCTTCGAGCGCTACGGTGGTGCAGCGCTAGAAGGTCATTCGATCATCTGTCGGCGGTGAAGAGGAGCACTGCGGTTAGGTCGAGCCCTTGGCAGTCACTCGCTTTTTGATGTTGGGCATCGTCCTTGCGGGTAAGGGGTACGGCCGGACCATCCCATCAGTGGACATATTTTACGAACTGGGGAGTCACTCGATTCGATTGTCATTCGCTCGCCCTTTCCGCTCACTCGCTTGGCGTAGACCCCGGTCAGCCGGGCATCTCGGGGTGGTGGAGGACTGGCCTGAATTTGTCTTCTACTCCCGGCGGACCTTCCATCAGTGATGAGCTATGGAGGCTTCCTGCGCTGCCGCACGCCGAACATCTAGCGGAGCATCCGATTGAACCGCATCAACCCGGCCGGGGCCTCTAGAATTTATATTCCAGCACCGCCCGCAATACGCTTGCCGTGACGTGTTGGGTCATTGAAATTGTCGCTCCCCTTACCACGAAGAGCGATCCCGTATTGGCGGTTACGGTGTCGTTGCCAAAATCCATGTAGAGGTAATCCACGCCCATCACCACGTGGTCGTTCACGCCATAGTCAAATCCGCCACCCGCCGTCCATCCTGTCCGCGTCGCGGTCTGGATGCCGTTGAGCGTTGCGGCCGTGGAAGGAATAAACACATTCAATTGGCTTTCGATGCGTCCGTAGGCCAGTCCACCGCTGACATAGGGAAGAAAATTATTGAAGGCGTAGCCGACGCGCCCGCGCGCGGTCCCGAACCAATTAATCGTGGTCGCATGCGTCTGATTCTGCGCGAAATAGGTTATGCCGGGCGGCAATATGACCAGAGGAACGTTGACCGTGCCGAGATCCGTCAGGTCAGAAAATTGAATATCAGCGAGCGCGCCCCACACGACGCGGCCGGTCTGAAAATTATAACCGACCTGCACGCCGCCATTGGCGCCTTGCGGGGAGACGTTTGGAAATTGAAATCCTCCGAACGCATTGTATCGATCGAATCCGCCCGCTCCACCTCCGAAGGTATCGAACACAGTCAGATTTTTCCGGTCCGACCTGCCCCAGCCGTAACCTACATTCAAGCCCGCGAAGGCGCCGGTCCACATATAGGCGGCGGCTTCCGCGGCAGATGCCAGCGGCGCAGCCGAGGCCGAGGTCATCATGCCCGCCAAGCTCAGGGCTGCTGTTATGACGACAAACCGCAGCACATTCCCCTCCAATTTTCCGTGAAATTAGCAGTTCGTCCCTTTTTGATCTGTGACATTGACGTCACACTCCACAGCAAATTGGCTTTGCAATCTGACCCGGCCTTGGCTGATTGATTGCTCGCAGTACCGGGCTACTTCTCACCGCGGCTGTCCTGGTAAAATAAGATAACTGGCCAGTTCTATGTCTCACCGCGGCCGTCGCCGGCACCTCGGCGATCTTTGACGCGGCTAGCCGACCGCGCCCGCGGCGTCGCGTCTGAGGACCATTCCCGGCAGTTCGCCCGAGTGCACCGCGTTCTCGACGACGAATCTGCCGTTGACGATGACACCGGTGCGGGCGCCGCTCGGAAACCGATGCGGGTCGGCATAGGTGGCGCGATCCCTGAAATCGGCCGGATCGAACATCACGATGTCGGCGCGGAAGCCTTCCCGCAGAAACCCGCGGTCCTTGAACTTGAGCGCTCGCGCGGTAGCGCCGGTCATCTTGTGAATCGCGCGCTCGAGCGGCAGCACATTCTCGTCGTGCACGTAGCGGCTGAGGATGCGCGGGAAAGTGCCATAGAAGCGCGGGTGCGGCATGCCCCCTGCCACGGTGCCGTAAGGCGCGACGCAATTGCCGTCCGAACCGACCAGCGCGAACGGCGAGGCCACGATCGTCCGAATGTCGTCCTCGCCGATCGAGGTGACCAGCACGCGGGTCGCTCCCTGGTCCTCCACGAGATAGTCGCAAAGCGCGTCGATCGGGTCGGCGGCCCGCTCGGCCGCGAGCGCGGCGATGGTTTTGCCGGCGTGCTGCGGCAGGTGCGGCGAGATCGAAATCCGCACACAGTCCCACGAAGCGATCCGGCCCCAGTTGTTGAGGCCGTCGCGGGCGATTTCTGCACGGATCCGTTCGCGAATCTCGGGCCGGCCGAGCCGCGCGAGCATCGCCGGCACGCCGCCCGATTGCACCCATTGCGGCAGGAGATTTTTGAGCGGGTTCGAGCCCGCGGCATAAGGGTAGGAATCGCAATCGACATCGAGGCCGCGCGCCTTGGCTTCGGCGATCAATTCCAGCGCCGTCGCCGCTTTCCCCCAATTGTCGGTGCCCGAGCATTTGAAATGGACGATCTCGACATGCACGCCGCATTGCCGCGCGATCTCGATCGCCTCCTCGACGGCCGCGATGACGCCGTTCGATTCATCGCGAAGGTGGGTGAAATAGCCCGCGTTATGGCGTTTGAGAACGTGGCCGAGCGCGATCATCTCGGCGGCTGCGGCGTAGGATCCCGGCGGCGTGAACAGGCCCGACGACAAGCCCAGCGCGCCGGCGTCGAGGGCCTGTTCGAGGAGCGCGATCATTGCATCGAGCTCGGCATCGCTCGGCGCGCGATCCGCCATGCCCATGACCATGAGACGCAATGTGTTGTGGCCGACCAGCATTCCGGCATTCACCGCGGTCGCGGGGAAGGTCGCGAGATAGTCGGGAAAGCTTATTTCGCGGAACGGCAGCCAGGGTGCGCTCGGGCTCAGATAGTCCTTCAGCAGTTCGACCTTGCCCGGCAGCACGGGCGCAACCGAAAACCCGCAGTGGCCGATGATCTCGGTCGTCACGCCTTGGCGTACCTTGCTTTCCGCCTTCGGATTGATCGGCAGCGTGAAATCGGAATGGGTCTTGATATCGATAAAGCCCGGCGCGACGGCGAGTCCCGAGACATCCACGGTACGCCGGGCGCGGCCTGAAACCTCGCCGATCGCGGCGATGCGCCCGTCGGCGATGGCGAGATCGCCGCGCTCGCCGCGGCGGCCGCTGCCGTCATAGAGCGTGCCGCCGCGCAGCAGAATATCGAAGGTCATGAAATGAGGTTCTTCCGGCCGACTTAATTCGAGATGGATACCTATTCGAGATGGATACCTGCCGCGGTGACGATCTCATGCCAACGCTTCGCTTCCTCCTCGATATAAGTTGCGGCCTCGGCGGGGGTGTCACCGATCGGCGTGTTGCCAAGCGACTCGAGCTTGCCGCTCACATCCGGCGATTTAACCGCCTCGGCGATGGCACGGCTCAGCTGGTCGGCAATGTCCTTGGGTGTGTCCTTCGGCGCCAACACCGCGTACCAGGCCTCCATCGCATAGCCGGGCACGCCCGCCTCGGCGATGGTCGGCGTATCGGGCCAATTCGGCGAGCGGGCCGCCGACGTGATGCCGAGCGCCAGGAGCTGGCCGCTCGCCACATATTGCCTTGCGATCAGCGGGCTGATGAATGCGACCGGCACGCGGCCGGTGAGCAGGTCCGCAATCAGGTCGTTGGTGCCTTTATAAGGAACGTGCTGAAGGTCGACCTTGGCTTCCTGTTTGAACAGCTCGGCGGCGAGGTGAAGCGAGCTGCCATTGCCGCCCGAGCCGTAATTGATTTTCCCGGGCTGGGACTTGGCCAAGGCTATCAGCGCCGCAACCGATTTAACGCCCAGCGAGGGATGCACCACCAGCACCAGCGGGCCGGCGGTCACAATCGAAATCGGCGTGAACTGAACGAACGTATAGCCCACAACAGAAAACAGCGACGGGTTGACCGCGTAAGCCATCGCCGGCAGCACCAGCGTATAGCCATCCGGCGCCGAACGCGCGGTATCGATGACCGCGAGATTGCCGCTGCCGCCGGGCCGATTTTCCACCACCACCTGCTGGCCGAATTTGTCGTCGAGCTTATTGGCGATCAGCCGGGCGATGACGTCGTTCGGGCCGCCCGCGGGATAGGGAACGAGCAGATGGATCTGCCGATCCGGAAAGGCGGCGGCCGGCATCACGCCGAAGCTGGAAAAGGCCACGGCGGCGGCGAGGCATAGTTGGCAGGCCGCTGACAGAAGCCGGGAAAACAAACGAGACACTCAAGCACTCCTCTTGCAAAGGGTATCGACGGCATCACAGGCGCCGCACGCGCTGCTGCCGGCAGCCTGTATGCGTTGTAAGCCTCAAGGGCCGTTTCTGCTATCGATTCCGGGGCAAAACCGCGGTGACACTGCATTTAAATAAATTTTGCCCCAACCGCGTCCGCTTGAGACCGGCATAAGGGCCGGCAAGGCGAAGCGTGCTCCGATCGCGGCCAAGACAGGAGCGCGCCGTCCAGCCCGCGTTCGACAGTGTGGCGAGGCCGTCAATGATCTTGGACCTTCCCGAATAATACTCTGATTCCCCTTCGGGAAATTGGTTGAGTAAAAAGCGCGTTACTCACTTTGCCGCGCATTGCTGACGCTCCATTCCGATGGCAAATTTTTGCCGGTGGCGCCGGGCTCAAATTCAGAATTCAGCAACGACATGTTCGCTTAGAGGGAGAATTATTATGTCCGCAGGATCCTCATCGACCGCGCGTACGGCGGTAGCGTCATCGGACGAAAGCGCAATCCGTCCCTTCCACAACACCGTACCGGAAGCAGACCTTGCCGAGTTGCGCCGGCGCATAAGCGCGACCAGGTGGCCGGAGCGGGAAACAGTCGCCGATGCGTCGCAAGGCGTGCAGCTGGCGACCACCCAGGCTCTGGCGCGCTATTGGGCGACCGATTACGACTGGCGCAAGATCGAGGCGAAGCTAAATGCCCTGCCGCAGTTCGTCACCGCGATCGACGGGCTCGATATTCATTTCATCCATGTTCGTTCGAAACACGATGATGCCTTGCCGCTCATCGTCACCCATGGCTGGCCCGGCTCCATCATCGAGCAGATGAAGATTATCGACCCGCTGACCAATCCCACGGCGCACGGCGCCGGCGCATCGGATGCCTTCCATCTCGTGATCCCGTCCATGCCGGGCTACGGGTACTCCGGCAAACCGGCGGCGCCCGGCTGGGACGTTGCTCATATCGCGCGGGCCTGGGTCGTGCTCATGAAGCGCCTCGGCTACACGAAATTCGTGGCGCAAGGCGGCGATTGGGGTGCTCTCATCACCGAACAAATGGGCGTCCAGGCCGCTCCGGAATTGCTTGGCATTCACACCAACATGCCCGGGATCTTTCCGGCCGATATCGATGCGGCGGCGCTTGCCGGCGCACCGGCGCCGTCGGGGCTCTCAGCCGACGAGAAGGTCGCTTATGAGCGTTTGCAGTTCGTCTATCAAAAGGGAATCGCCTACGGATTTCAGATGGGGCTTCGGCCGCAGACATTATATGGAATCGCGGATTCGCCGGTCGGCTTGGCGGCTTATTTCCTGGATCACGACGCGCGCAGCTACGCGCTGATCTCGCGCGTCTTCGAGGGGAAATCCGAAGGCCTGACCCGCGACGACATCCTCGACAACATCACGATTACCTGGCTCACCAACACGGCGCTCTCGGGCGCCCGTCTGTATTGGGAGAATTGGGGCAAACTCGGTTATTTCAACGCCAAAGGAGTCACAATCCCCGTTGCCGTAAGCGTCTTCCCCGATGAACTCTATCCGGCCCCGAAGAGCTGGACGGAGCAAGCGTTTCCCAAACTCATCCACTACAACAAGCTCGACAAAGGCGGACACTTCGCGGCCTGGGAACAGCCGAAACTCTTCGCCGAAGAGGTTCGCGCGGGCTTCAGATCGCTTCGGAAATTGCTCTGAGTGCCATGCCGCGCGATTGCGCCGCAGCCGTCACCGACTGCGCGGGCCGCGAAGCCTCACCCGCTGTACGAAGGCACGCCGCCTAGCGCGCCCGTTTGATCTCGGTGCAGCTGACGACGCTGGACTCGGTTTTCCCGCCCGCCTGCGTGTAGCAGAATGACAGCGTATCGTCGCCGATCAGACGGCCGTTAATATAGCCGTCGGTGTCGGTGATGATGACGGTCTTGTGGTGGTCGCCGGTCAATTCGCCGATCATGGGCTCTTCGGTGTTCTCGCCGTTGCCCGAAAATCTCTGATTGCCCCAGAACCGATCGCCTTCCTGGCCGACAACCTCGATCGCCAGGTCTTTCTCGAACAATCCGGGTTTCTCGAACGTGCCCTTGTTCGACGGCCAGTGCAGGCCGACACCGGCGACGATGGTGTGGGTCTTTCCCACCCATTTGCCTTTCATGTTTGGAATCGAGTCGGCGGCCCCTGCCCCGTAGGCGCCGAGGACGCAAAGCGTCAGGCCGCAAATGATCGCCGTCCCGCTGCGCGCTGTTTGATTCATGAGGTCTCCTAATCCAAGCCGGTCAAAAAGCTCAGATAGGTCCTCACGGCTGTTGCCGCTCGGAAATCGGGCATTATGGATGCGGACGAGTTAAGGGAAATCGCGCAATGGCCGTTGTGCGAGCACAAACGGCGATGTGGCGGCCCTTGCCGCAAACCGGCATTTTCGGGGGCCGCCCTCTCCCGCGGGGGAGAGGGCGAACGCGCTAACCGCGGCGCTTCACGCGGCGGGCGAGATAATCGAAATTGACCACGAACTGCTCGGCCCGGCTGATGTCGTGCTTGAGCTTTTCGATGTCCTCGCGCGGGAATTCCGGCGCCACGTCGCCGGCGGCTTCGGCCAGCAATTGCACCATCGCGCCGTTCTCCAGCATGATGACGCCGATCACCGTTTCCTCGATGCTGGCCCCGGTGACGACGACGCCGTGGTTCTTCAACAGCACGCCGCGGCCGTCGCCGAGCGCGCGCGCCACGCCGGCGCCCATTTCGTGGGTGCGGATGAGATTGATGGTGTCGGTATAGGTGCCGAGCGATTCATAGAACAGCGCGCCGGGCTGGCTGTAGCATTTGAGCCCGCGGCCGGTCGACGACAGCGCGGTGGCGTAGGTCGGGTGGGTATGGATGACGCAATTGACGTCGGGCCGCGCCTTGAAGATTTCCGAATGGATATAGACTTCGCTGTGGCGGCGCGCCTTGCCGGCGACGACGTTGCCCTCGAGGTCGATGGTGAGGATATTCTCCATCGTGATCTCGTCGAGGCCGATGCTGTGGGCCTTCATGAAGAACAGGTTGGGATCGTCCGGCAGCCGGAACGAGATGTGGCCGCGGGTGAAATCGTCCTGGCCTTCGGCCACCAGCACCTTGCCGGCGACGATCAGCCGCTGCTTGATGTCCCGGCTGGTCGCGCCCGCGCGCTTTGCTTTTGCACCGCCCGATTTCACGCGGCTTGCTTTTGAACGAGCTTTCGCCTTGGCCATTTTCCTCACCTGTTTCGTGTCGATCGGGGCGCAACAGAACAGGGAATGGCCCCCACCTCAAGAGGGCAGCGGGCAAAAAGAAAGCAGCGCCGCACCCGGGGGGTGCGGCGCTGCCGGCAAAGTGCGAAGATCGGCTAAGCGCGCCAGGCTAGGCTGCCTTATTAAGCAGCCTTGCGGTTCACGCCGCCGGTTTCCGCCATCGCGGTCAGCTTCTTGTCGGTCGCCTTCTCTTCGTCGAGCGTCTGCTGCAACAGCGTCACGACGTTGTTGTGACCGAGCTGCTTCGCCCACGCGATCAGCGTGCCGTAGCGCGTCATCTCGTAATGCTCGACGGCCTGGGCCGCCGCGATCAGGGCGGCATCCATCACCGACTTCTTGTCGACCTCGCCGGCGACTTCCTTGGCTTCCTTGATGATGCCGTCGATCGCCGGGCAGTCGGTGCCCTTGGCTTTCTGGCCGGTCAGCTGGAATACCTGCTCGAGACGTTTGACGTGATTTTCGGTCTCGCGCAGATGGGTCTGGAAGCCTTGCTTGAGCTGCGGGTCGGTCGCTTTCTCGATCATGTCGGGAAGCGACTTGGTGATCTGCTGCTCGGCGTAATAGATGTCCTGCAACTGGTGCACGAACAGGTCTTCCATATTCTTGATGTCTTTTGTGAACAGTCCCATAGCTGTGATTCCTATCTTTTTCATGGGTGTGGAGGCGGCAGGCCGCATTGCCCAACCGGGCTCGGAGGGCAACGTGTCGTGTCGCCACGCGGTTCCTCACAGCGCGGCGGGAATCGCGGTTCCGTTCCACGTAAAACATTGTGAAAAATACTGGAGTGCGGCGGGAAGGATTCAGCCAGCCCTCGACGGGCAAGCTGCGATGCGCCTATCGGCGATCGATCATTTTAGATGACATGAGGCGTGAGCCGTGGCGGGGCTGGCGGTATCGCGGTAGCAGCGGTTCGGGTCGCAACAATCTATCAAACAGACGGCATCGCTTTTCTGAGAAAGCCGCGAAATTCGATGGAACCAATCGAGCCCGCTTGCGTTTAGGCCGGGGCGGTAGGCTCTCGCCGGAGAATTCCGTGTATCATCTCAGCCGCCGACAGCTTCTCGGATCGAGCGCCGTTTGGCTGCTCACGAGTTCGGCGGCGGCGCGCGCCGCCATCATCAAAGGCGGACTGCCCTGGACGCCCGGCGCCACCGATCCGCCCAATGCGGTGACCCCGGACGGCTGGAAATATTTCACCGCCCAGGAAGCCGCCACCGTCGAAGCCTTTGTCGACCGGCTCATTCCGGCCGACGATCTGTCCCCCGGCGGCAAAGACTCAGGTTGCGCCGTTTATATCGACCGCCAGCTCGCCGGGCCTTACGGCCGCTTTGAGGGCCATTACATGGCGGGTCCCTTCCAGAAGGGTACCAAACAACAAGGCCCCCAGTCGCCGGAAACGCCGGCGCAGCACTATCGCAAGGCGCTGGCCGCGCTCGATGCCGCCTGCCGCGGCAAATACGCCAACAAACCCTTTGCCGAGCTTAGCGGCGATCAGCAGGACGAGGTCATCAAAGGCCTGGAAGACGGCTCGCTCAAGCTCGACGGCACCGACAGCCAGGATTTCTTCAAGCTGATCCTCACCGACACGCAGACGGGATTTCTCGCCGATCCGATCTACGGCGGCAACAAGGACATGGCGTCGTGGAAAATGATCGGCTTTCCCGGCGCGCATTACGATTATCGCGACTGGATCGACAAGCATAACCAGCGCATTCCGTTGACTCCGGTCGGCATCGCCAATCATCCGAACTGGGCGCGGTGATTTTTTCCTAACGAGAAAGATTTCGGCGGGCATAAAATGGCACGGAAACTTCCCCATAAAGACGTGGCCATTATCGGGCTGGGCTGGACCGGCTCGATCCTCGCCAACGAACTCACCGACGCGGGCCTCGACGTCGTCGCCATCGAGCGCGGGCCGTGGCGCGACACCGCGACCGATTTTTCGATTTCCTACATGCAGGACGAATTGCGCTACCGGATCCAGCACGAGCTGTTTTTGCGCAATTCGCAGATGACGGTGACGTTCCGCAATAAACTCAGCGAGACCGCGCTGCCGGTGCGCAATTGGGGCGCCTTCATGCTCGGCAACGGGGTCGGCGGCGCCGGCGTGCATTGGAATGCCGAGACCTGGCGCTTCCTGCCGACCGATTTCACGCTCAAGAGCCACCTCACGCAGCGTTATGGCGCGAACTTTCTTCCCGCCGACATGACGATCCAGGACTACGGCATCACCTGGGACGACCTCGAGCCGCATTACGACGCATTCGAATATCTCTGCGGCACGTCCGGCACCGCCGGCAATGTCGGCGGTCAGATCAAGGACGGCGGCAACCCGTTCGAGGGCGCCCGTTCCCGGCCTTATCCGACGCCTGGGATGAAGCAGGGCTACGGGCATGCGCTGTTTGCCGATGCGGCAAAGCAGCTCGGCTACAAGCCGTTTCCGCAACCGTCCGGCAACCTGTCGCAATCCTACACCAATCCGCTCGGCGTCACGCTCGGGCAATGCACCTTTTGCGGCTTCTGCGAGTGGTTCGGCTGCGCCAATTATTCCAAGGCCACCCCGCAGACCACGATACTGCCGGTGCTGCTGCGCAAATCGAATTTCGAGGCGCGCACCGAGTGCGAGGTCACCCGCATCAATCTCGACAGTACCGGCAAACGGGCGACCGGCGTCACTTATGTCGACACCTCAGGCGAGGAGTTCGAACAAACCGCCGATCTGGTTCTGCTCTGCGCGTTTCAGCTCTTCAACGTGCAACTGCTGCTGATCTCAGGCATCGGCACGCCCTACGATCCGCAATCCGGCCAGGGCCAGGTCGGACGCAATTTCACCCATCAAACCATGTCCACCGCACTCGGCTTTTTCGACAAGGACAAGTTCAATTTCAACCCGTTCGTGTCGGCCGGCTCGATCGGCATGTGCATCGACGAGTTCAACGGCGACAATTTCGACCATGGTCCGGTCGGCTTCGTCGGCGGCGGCTATATCGGCCAGGTGCAGACCAATGGCCGGCCGATCCAGACTTCGGCGGTGCCGCCGGGCACGCCGGCCTGGGGTTCGAAATGGAAGCAGGCGCTCAAGGACAATTATCTCAGCACCATCAATGCCGGCGGCGCCTGTCACGGCTCGTTCTACAGCTATCGCGACAACTATCTCGACCTCGATCCGACCTACAAGGACCGCTTCGGCCGGCCGCTGATGCGGATGACCATCGATCTGCACGACAACGAACTGAAGATGAGCGCCTTTCTCACCGACAAATATGCCGAGATCCTGCAAAAAATGGGCGCCAAACAGATCGTCAAGCAGCCGCGCAAGGGCCCTTACGACGTCACCCAGTATCAGACGTCGCATCTCTGCGGCGGCGCCATCATGGGCGACAATCCCGGCGACAGCGTGCTGAACCGCTATCTGCAAAGCTGGGACGTGCCCAATCTGTTCGTGATGGGCGCGAGCGCGTTCCCGCAGAACGCCGGTTACAATCCGACCGGCACCGTCGCCGCCCTCGCCTATTGGTCGGCGGCCGCCATCCGCTCGCAATATCTCAAAAATCCGGGTGCGCTGGTCCATGCGTGAGACGCCGCAATATCTTCGCGCCTTGACGCGAACGATGCTGGCCGGAGCCGTCTGGCTCGGCGTGACAGTGAGCGCGCCGGTGGCGGCGCAGGCGGCCGGCATCGACGACCAGAGTTTCGATCAGGTCGAGCGCGGCCATTATCTTGCGACGGTCGGCGATTGCGCGGCCTGCCACACGCTGCCCGGCAGCGGGCATTTGCTGGCCGGCGGCCGGGCGATCGAGACGCCGTTCGGGCAAATCATCGCGCCCAATATTACACCGGATCCTGAAACCGGGATCGGCGCCTGGACCGACCAGGAATTCATCAACGCCCTGACCAAGGGTACCGGCCGCAACGGCATGCACCTGTATCCGGCGATGCCGTATAATTATTACACCAAGGTCACCCGCGACGATGCACTGGCGATCCGCGCCTATCTGAAAACGGTGCCGGCGGTGCAAAATGTAGTGCATGCCGACCAGCTGCCGTTTCCCTTCAGCATTCGCCAGTCGATGATCGGCTGGAACCTGCTGTTCTTTTCGCCGTCGCCGTTCCAGCCGTCCGCCGACAAAAGCGCAGAGTGGAATCGCGGCGCCTATCTGACCGAGGGCCTGGCGCATTGCGGCGCCTGCCATACGCCGAAGAATTTCTTGGGCGGCGACAAGACCTCCGAACGGCTGCAGGGCTATCCGTTGCAGGGATGGTTTGCCCCCAACATCACCAACGATCAGCGTGTGGGCCTCGGCGGCTGGTCGGTCGACGAAATCGCGAGCTATCTTAAAACCGGCCATACCCGCACCAGCGCGGCCACCGGGCCGATGTCCGAAACGCTCAATCTTTCGACCTCGCAGATGACCGACAGCGACCTGCATGCCATCGCGGTTTATCTGAAAGACCTGCCCGGAGCGCAGCCGTCGCCGCCTCCTCGGCCACCGCCCGCACCCGACCAATCCGTCATGAACCAGGGCGCCCAGATCTACGCCGACGAGTGCGCCGGCTGTCACAAATCGAATGGCGAAGGGACCGCAAACCTGTTCCCGGCATTGAACGGATCGGCCACCGTTCAACAAATCGATCCGACGTCGCTCCTGCGGGTCGTCCTGCGCGGCGCCCGCAGCGTTGCGACGGCGCCCGCACCCACTGGGCCGGCCATGCCGCCGTTGGCTTGGGTGCTCAACGACGATCAAGTGGCGGCGGTTCTGACCTATATCCGTAATTCGTGGGGTAACGCCGCCCCCGCGGTATCGGCCGGCGACGCCGGCAAAGCGCGCGCTGCCTTTGCCGAACGCAACGACTGAATGATCCGCACACGCCCGGCGAAGTAATCAGGCGAAGTAATAAATCCAGATCGCGGCAAAGGCGACAACCACCGCCGCTATACTGGCCCCCAGGACATAGCGAACATTGTGCCCGGTCACGCCCTGGCGCGCCTGCGTCGTCGCCAAGACGGGGCGCTCCTGCGTTTCGTTGGGGGCATTCATCAGCAATCTCCTCGGTGGATCGGATTCATCCATAAACGAGCAAGAGCGGCGGGAAGTTCCGCCACGGCTCCCGATCCAATCTGCGCAAACTATCAAACAAGTCACCTGCACAAACTATCGAGCAAATCCGGGAAATCGCGGAACGCGAATGTCGCACCCGAGTTCACCCCATTCGCGACAACGAAACACAGAGGAGAGCCCAATGAAGAAGACACTATTGGCGACGGTCGCCGTGGCGGCCGTCGTCGGATTTACGTCGTTAGCCGTGGCGCAAGGCGCCATGGATCAAAAAGGCGCCGGCAAAGCATCCGGCGCGGCGGAAGAAAAGGCGGCGCCGGGCGGCGGTGCTGCGATGCACCCGGAAGGTGCCGCGCCGCGGCCGGCGCAATCCGCCCAGGGTGCGGATAAAATGGGGGCCGACAAAATGGCCAAGCCGGATAGAGCGGCTGAAGGCGCCGACAAAATGAACAAGCCTGACAAGGCGGCGGGCGACACCGACAAAATGACCAAGCCCAGCCAGCGCATGGGAGAAGATCAGAAGAACGAAACTTCTCCGCAACGCGGCGCCCAGGAAGACAACAAGGCGCAACCGCGCGGCGCGCAGACCGAGTCCGGCAAAGCCAACAACAACGCCACCGCAAGCCACGGCAATGCGGACAAAGCCGGCGCGAATGTGAAACTGTCGCAGGATCAGCGCAGCAAGATTTCGTCCGTCATCGGCCGCGGCGGCGCGGCGCACGTCAGCACCAACGTGAACTTCAATATCTCGGTCGGCACCCGCGTGCCGCGCGACGTCCATGTTGAAGTCCTCCCGGAAGACATCGTGTCTATCGTTCCGGAATATCGCGGCTTCGATTATATCGTGGTCGGAGATCAGATTCTGATTATCGATCCGGATAGCCTCGAGATCGTCACCATCATCGAGAGCTGACGGGATTTCTCGAATGATTGAGGCCCGCGCCGACCGCTCGGCGCGGGCCTTTTTCGTTGAGCCGGTGCTGCTAGGCCGCCGACTGCGCCGGCGCCGGGGCCGCAGCTTTGTCCGGCAATTTGAAGCCGTGGATGAGATCGTGCATCGCCGAGAGCTTCTCGACCACCGAAGGCGACAAGATAAAGGGATAGATATCCGCCAGTCCCATGGTGCGGTTCAAGCTGTTAAGCGCATTGCTCAGCGGAACCCAGGTGTCGATCAGCGATATCGCGTCGCGCACATTATAGGGGTCGAAATCCACCTGCGCGTCGAGCTCCCCCGGCCGGGCCAGCCGCGGATGCACATACATGCCGAAGGCGCGGGCCATTTCCAGCGTATCGACGATATGCAGGTAATGCGCCCAGGTTTCCGCGAAGTCTTCCCAGGGATGCGACGTCGCATACGCGCTGATGAAGCTGTCCTGCCAGTTCGGCGGCGCGCCATTGGCATAATAGGTCTGCAGCGCCGCGCCGTAATCGGCACTTTCGTCGCCGAAAATCTTTCGGCATGGCTCAATCAAGCCGCCATCGCGTACCAGCACGTCCCAAAAATAATGTCCGACCTCGTGGCGAAAATGTCCGAGCAGTGTGCGATACGGCTCGTGCATCTGGGTGCGGCGCTTCTCGCGCTCGACGTCGTCGGCCTCATCGAGCGCCAGTGTGATCAGTCCGTTGTCGTGACCGGTCATCACCCGCGGGCCGCCGACCTGGGGCGGGCTCGCCAGAAAATCGAACGCCAAGTGTTCGTGCCCATCGCCTGTTTTGCCGTCGAGCGGCAAATTGAGCTTCATCAGCGTATAAAACAGCCGGTGTTTGGCGATCTCGATCTTCCGCCACGCCACAAGATTGGCATCGATCGTGGTGTCGGGGATGGTGCGGTTGTGCCGGCATGCCGCGCAATACGCGTCCGGCCCATCGGCATCGACCATCCAGTTGCAAACGTCGAATTGGGTATTGGCGCAGAAGCGATAGGTCTTCTTGTCGATCGCCATCGCCCGCCAAGCGTCGCCTTCGGGTTCGAGCGCCGACAGAGTCATGATCTCGGGGATAAAGCCGAGCCGGTAGCCGCATTTCTCGCATGCGGTATTTTCAAAATAGAGCAGTTGCTCGCAGTGCTGACATTTAAAGAGCTTCATGGCCGTTTTCTGTTTATGGGCGCTGCCGCGGCGGCGCAAGGGGCGCCGTTATGGCGCGTAACGCACTGGATACGTAGCAGCGCGCGAATCGTTCCTCACCGACGGTGAGATTAAATAGCTGTAGCGGAAAAGTCGCCGCCCCCCGGGAACCGGCAATCTGGGGGCCGATGCAGAAACGCCGCGGCCGGAGGCCGCGGCGCCAATTCAAAACGGTCTGACCAGCTGAAATGTGCCTCTAGATCCTGCCCATAAGGACCAAGATGAGCAGAATCACGATGATGAGGCCTAAGCCGCCGCCGCCGTAATAGCCGGTGCCGTAAAACGGCGACCCGCCGATCCCGCCGACGCCGCCGAGCAGAATAAGAACCAAAATAATCAGGAGAATGGTGCCAATCGACATGTCTTCCTTCCCTCTCGAAATGAAACGTCGGACATCGGCCGGCGCGGATTAACAACATATTTTGCGGGTAAAAGTTCCATCGCCATTTTTTGGCCCGGGCGTTGGGGCGGCGAGGACTCAATCCGCTGCGCTCACGTGCCGCGCCAGCTCCGGCACAAAATCTGACCGGGCCGGCGGCACAAAGCCTGACGTTGGACGTTAGTGCGTACCACAACCCACCAACTGGAGGTTACGTCATGAAAAGCTTCGCTAAAGGTCTTATTATCGCTTCCGCCGCCGCGGCGCTGATGTCGGCTGCCGGCGTTCGCCCAATCGATGTCCGCCGGCCGCGCTCAATTGATGACGACGGTTCCGTCGTCCAGCCTCACCGTCACCGATTGGTACAAGCAGCCGGTTTACGATCAGGCCAATTCCAAGATCGGCGACATCAACGACGTTTTGGTCGGCTCGAACGGTGAAGTGAATGCCGTCATCATCGGTGTCGGCGGCTTCCTCGGCGCCGGCGAAAAGGACGTGGCGGTGAACTTCAACTCGGTCAAGAAGACCATGAAGGACAACAAAACCTACCTGACGCTGGATACCACCAAGGACGCGCTGAAGAACGCGCCGGGGTTCAAGTACGACAGCGACAAGACCAGCTGGGTCCCGGTCAAGGACTAACCAGTCGACCCGATAAGACGAAAAGCCCCGGCCCAATCGCCGGGGCTTTTCCATTTCTCGTTCAAATCAACGGACGCTGCGCCACTTCCTCGTCGACATATTGCGCGAGGCGCTCGATCACTCGCGGATTGGCGAGCGTCATCGAGCCGTTGGTCTGCGAGAACATGCCCATGCGGCGCAGCCGCGCCAGGGTCTTGTTGGTATGAACGAGCGACAGCCCGAGCGCGTCGGCGATGTGTTGCTGCGTGAGCGGAAAGGCGAAGGTCTCGTTGTCGACCAGCCCGAGCGCCTTGACGCGCTTGTAGAGACTGATGATCAAAGCCGCGACCCTCTCGGCGGCGGTGCGCCTGCCGACACTGGTCAGGTTCTCATCGACGATGCTCTCCTCGCGCGAACCCAACCAGGTTACGTCGAAGGCGAGCCCCGGCATCGCGCCGAACAGCGCCCATACTTTGCGCCGCGGCAGCACGCAGAGCTGAACCTCGGTCAGAGCCTCGATGCCGTGTTGCGCGGCGTCGAACATGCTGGCTTGCAGGCCGAGGAGGTCGCCCGGCAGCAGGAAATTCAAAATCTGGCGCCGGCCATCCGGCAAAATCTTGAAGCGGAACGCCCAGCCGGCATAGAGCGTATAAAGTTCGGGATTGTCATCGCCGGGACGAATGATTTCGGCTCCGGCCGGCACGACGATATGGTCGCGCTTCATCTCATTGATGGTGGCGAGTTCGTCGGCGTCGATCGGCTTGAACAGGCCGCGGGGGCGCAATGCGCATTCGTAACACGGAAGGCGCATCAATAAGCTCCTGTTATCACTTTGCTTTCCCGCCCAGAATATTTAACGAACGATAATTGTGGAATGGAGGAACCCGTCCCGGGTTCGAAAGTTCCACAATTCGAATGCGTCGGTTGCGTCTTTTGACATAATAGGTTCCCGCCGACATAGATTAGTCTGCCGGTGCGGTGGTGCTCGGACGAGAGGCTGGCGCGGTACTTTATGATTGCAAGGCCACGCCGGCGGTCGGGTGGTCTCCATCGCTTCCAAGGCCGCAAGTGACCGAGCCGACAAAGCCAGACGCCGAGCGAAATCCGCTCACGCCGCTGAACCGTAGCTTGATCGCCAGTACCGTGCTGGCGGCGCTGATCGTGGCCGCAACATTCTGGCTTGGCGCGCGCAATAACGACGACGACCGGTGGGTGCTGCATTCGCTGGAAGTGCGCGCGGATCTGACCCGGGTCTTGAGTCTGGTGCAAAGCGCCGAAACCGGGCAACGCGGCTATCTCCTCACCGGCCGGGATACTTACCTCGGGCCGCATCAGATGGCGGTCGAACAATTGCAGCCGATCCTCGACCGCGTCCAGCATCTGGTCAGCGACAATCCCCAGCACTTGCAGAACCTCGGCCGATTGCGCCAGTTGATCGGGGCCAAGCTCGACGAGTTGCAAAGCACAATCGACGACTACAAAGCCGGCCATGCCGATGCTGCGCTTGCAACTGTCAATAATGACAATGGCCTTCGCCTGATGCAGGAAATCCGGGCACTCGTCGGCTCCATGCAGGCGACGGAGGACGGGCTGCTGGCGCAACGGCAACGGGTGGCCGAGCGCTCCGCACGTTTATTGCAAATCGGCGCGGCGATCACCTTCGTCCTGATTTGCGGCGTCGGCCTGCTGATCACGCGCTTTACCCGCAAGTCGTTTGCCGTTCTGACCACAGCGCGCGACCGCCTCGCCGTCTCCAACCGCGAGCTGCTCGACCAGGTGACGCGCCGCGAAGCGGCCGAGAGCCAGCTTCGGCAAGCTCAGAAAATGGAGGCAATCGGCCAGCTCACCGGCGGCATCGCCCACGATTTCAACAATATGCTCGGCGTGATCATGGGCGCGCACGATCTCATCTCCCGCCGCATCAAGAAGGGCGACTTCGCGATCGAGCGTTTCCTCACCGCGGCGATGACGGCGGCCGAGCGGGCCGCCACGCTGACGCAGCGGCTCCTTGCCTTTGCCCGCCAGCAGCCGCTGTCGCCGCAGGCGCTCGACGTCAACAAGATGATCGTCGGGATGTCGGATTTGCTGCAATCGACGCTGGGTGAAACGGTCCACGTCGAAACCGTGGCGGCGGCCGGACTATGGACGGTCCACGCCAATTCGCAGCAGCTCGAAAACGCCATCCTCAACATCGCGATCAACGCCCGCGACGCCATGCCGGACGGCGGCAAGCTCACCATCGAAACCGCCAACGTCTTTCTGGACGAGGCCTATTGCCGGCAAAATCCTGAAATCCAGCCGGGACAGTTCGCCATGGTCGCCGTGAGCGACACCGGGGTCGGCATGGCGCCGGACGTCGCCGAACGGGCATTCGATCCGTTTTTCACCACCAAGGCCACCGGCAAGGGCACCGGCCTCGGGCTCAGCCAAGTCTACGGCTTCGTCAAACAATCGCGAGGACACATCAAGGTCTATAGCGAGCTCGGCGCCGGCACCACGGTGAAAATCTATATGCCGCGGCTGGCCGGCGATGTCCGCGAAGTCAAACGCGCAATCACCGAACCGATGCGGACCGGGGACCGCAGCGAGATCATCCTGGTGGTCGAAGACGATCTATTGATGCGCCGCCTCGCCACCGACGCGCTGCATGAACTCGGCTACACCGTTTTCGAAAGCGAAGATGCCGCGAGCGCGCTGGCGACGCTCGACCGGGTGGCGGACGTAAAACTGCTCTTCACCGACGTGGTGATGCCGGACGTCAACGGCAAGAAACTCGCCGATGAGGCGATGCGCCGCCGGCCGGGCCTCAAGGTGATCTTCACCACCGGTTATACCGCGAATGCCGTCGTCCATGGCGGCGTGCTCGATCAGGGCGTGCATCTTATCAGCAAGCCGTTCACGCTCGATCAGCTTGCGACCAAAGTGCGCGCGGTGCTCGACGAGAATTGATCGAAGCGAAAATCGAAAGCCGCCGCTTTAAGATGCCAAGGCCGCGCGATCGGCGCTCGGCAGGAATATTCTCTGCAGCATGTCCCGCTCGATCGGCTTTTGCAGCACCGGCACGCCGCTGAATCTGGAATCGACGCTGTCGGCATCGTAGCCGGTGACGAACACGAACGGCACGCCGCGTTTTTCCAGAATTTCGGCCACCGTATAGACCAGCCCATCGCCGAGATTGATGTCGAGAACGGCGGCGTCGAAATGACTTTCCCGCGCCGCGGCCAGCGCGCCGGACGCGGTCGAAACCGGGCCGACCACCTGGAAGCCGAACTCGGCCAGCGTATCCTGGATCATCATCGCCACCAGGGCTTCGTCCTCGACCAGCAGCACGCGCGGCTTCTCTTGACGTTTCAAGCCGATCACGGCGCCATCCGCCTCGCCGCCATTACGCACCACATTCAAGACCCGCGACCGGGTGAGTTCGCTGCGCGGGATCGAGAACACCGCGCGCAGCCCCGCCGGATTCCAGTCGAACGACGCTTTGCCGCCGAGCTGCTGCTCGATCGAAGCGACGATGACTTTCAAGCCGAAGCTGCGCTGGCTGGGTTTCGTAATGCGCGGGCCGCCGTTCTCGGTCCAATTCAGATTCAGGGCATCGGTTTCCAATTGCCAGTCGAGCGTGATCTTGCCGCCCGGCGAGGATAGCGCGCCATGCTTGGCGGCGTTGGTGGCGAGTTCGTGCAGCGCCAGCGCCAGCCCTTGCGCGGTCGCCGGCTGCAGCGAGATATCGGGGCCGCCGCATTTGACCTTGTCGCCGGCGCGATAGGGCGCCATTTCATCGGCCACCAAGGTCGCGAGATCGGCGCCATGCCAGCGCGAGTCGGACAGCAGCGTGTGGGCGCGCGCCAGCGCCTTGATGCGGCCCTCGATCGCCTGCACGTAGTCGTCGACGGTCTTGGCGCGGGTGAGACGGATGATGGATTGGATCACCGCGAGCGCATTGCGGGCGCGATGATCGACTTCGCGCGCCAGCAGGACCTGCCGCTCCTCGGCTTCCTTGCGATCGGTGACGTCGATGGTAACGCCGGAGACCCGCAGCACCTTGCCGGCGGCATCGACGCTCGCCGCCGCGGTGCCGATGCACCAGCGGATTTCGCCATTCGGACGCAGCACACGAAATTCGGTTTGCTGCGAGCGCGCGCCCTCGGCCATGCCGCGGGCGATCTCGCCGAGCGGCAGCCAGTCGTCGGGATGGATCAGGGCGCGGATACCGTCGGCGCTGATTTTGAATTTCCCGGGCTCGACGCCGAAGATCCGATGCTGGCCCTCGTCCCATTTCCACTCATTGCCGGCGAGATCCCAGTCCCACGAGCCCATTTGGCCGGCGGCGAGCGCCAGGCTCCTGCCCTGCTCGCTCTGGGTCAGCCGGCTGTTCGAGTATTCCAGTTCCGCGGTGCGTTCGGCCACATGCCGCTCGAGTGTCGCATTCAGCTGTTCGAGCTCGCGGGTCTTGCGGAATAGTTCGGCAAACACCCGGACTTTGGCGCGCAGCACTTCGGGAACCACCGGCACCGGAACGTAATCGACCGCGCCCATCTCGTAGCCGCGCAGCCGGTCGACTTCGGTCAGATGAATCGCCGAGATGAAAATGATCGCGGTTTTGCGAAACCGCGGATGCTCGCGGATCATGGCGGCGAGCTGAAACCCGTCGAGTTCCGGCATGCAGACATCGACCAGCACGACGGCGACGTCGTTCTTGAGCAGAAACTGCAGCGCCTCGCGTGCCGATTGGGTCTTGACCAGGTTCTCGCCGAGGTCGCCGAGGATCACCTCGTAGGCGAGGAGCTTGTCGGGCTGATCGTCCACCAGGAGGACGTTAACTTTTTCATTCATGAGGGGCGCCTATCGGTGCAGCCACATCCGCAAGGCGGACAGGAGCTGCTCGGTATTGACGGGCTTGGCGAGATAATCCGACGCACCGGCTTGCAGACACTTCTCTCGGTCGCCTTTCATCGCCTTGGCGGTCAAGGCAATGATCGGCAGCCGGCGATAAGCCCGGTTCTGGCGAATCTTCTCGATAGTCTGATAACCGTCCATTTCGGGCATCATGATGTCCATCAGGACGATCGCCAGCGACGGGGTCTGTTCGATGATCTCGATCGCTTCCGCCCCGGTGGTTGCCGTAAGTACGTTCATATTACGGCGCTCCAGTGCGCTCGACAGCGCGAAGATGTTGCGCGGATCGTCGTCGACCAGCAGCACGGTGCGGCCGACCAGATCCTCGTCGGACGAATTGAGCCGCTCCAGCATATTCTGTTTTTCGGGCGGCAGGTCGGTGATGACCCGGTGCAGGAACAAGGCGGTCTCGTTGAGGAGCCGCTCCGGCGACTCGACACCCTTGACGACGATGCTGCGCGCCATGGTGTGCAGCTGCGCGTCTTCCTCGGCGGACAATTCCCGGCCGGTGAAGACCACGACCGGTATGTCGGCAAGCTCGTCGCTGGCGCGCATCCGCTCCAGCACCTCGAAGCCGGACATATCCGGCAGGCGCAGGTCGAGCACGACGCAGTCGCACGGCTTGTCACGCAGCGTGCTCAAGGCCTCGTCGCCGGTGCCGGCATTGACGATCTCGATGTCGTCATGGCCGAGCAATTCACGAATGCTCATCTGCTCGGCCGCGTTGTCCTCGACGATCAGCAGGCGCTTGCGCCGCGGTTCGGCGAAGTCCTTGATGCGCGACAGCGCCTCGTCGATGCCTTCGCGGGTGGTCGGCTTGTTGACGAAGGCGAATGCGCCGCGGGCGAGACCGTGCTGGCGATCTTCGTCGAGCGAGACGATCTGCACCGGAATATGCCGGGTCAGCGGATTCTGCTTGAGCTGGCTCAGCACGTTCCAGCCGAGCATGTCGGGCAGGAAAACGTCGAGCGACACCGCGGTCGGCTGGTACTGCTTGGCGAGATTGAGCGCATCGTCGCCGCGCATCGCCAACAGCGCCTTGAAACCCTTGTCGCGGGCGAGATCGACCAGGATGCGGGCATAATGCGAGTCGTCCTCCACGATCAGGAGAATGGCATCGCCGGCCTGAATGTCCATCCGGTCGTCCGGGATCGGCTCCGCGGTGCGCTCGGATACGATGTGCAGACCCGGCAGATGATTGGAGGGCAGTGCCGGCTTGGCCCCCGGCGTGGTGAAATGCGAGGCCGCGCTCGGCCCGACATATTTCAGCGGCAGATAGAGCGTGAAGGTCGAGCCGGTGCCCGGCAGGCTGCGAAGATGGATTTCGCCGCCGAGCAGGCTCGCCAATTCGCGGCTGATGGCGAGGCCGAGACCGGTGCCGCCGTATTTGCGGCTGGTCGAGGCGTCGGCCTGCTGGAAGGCCTCGAAGATGAGCTTCTGCTTCTCCGGCGGGATGCCGATGCCGGTGTCGGTGACTTCGAAGGCGACCACCCCCGGCGCCTGACTGAGCACCGGATGCTCCGCGCTCCAGCCGCCGAGCGCCACCGAGACGTTGAGCCGGACGCCGCCCTGCGCGGTGAACTTGAAGGCGTTGGACAACAGGTTCTTGAGCACCTGCTGCAGCCGCTTGGTGTCGGTGGTGATGCTGCGGCCGAGATTGGGATCGACGTGAACCTCGAACGACAATTGCCGGGTTTCCGCTTCGTGGCGGAACGGCCGCGCCACCATGTCGAGCAGGTTGGAGAAGAACACCTCCTCGGCATCGACCGTGACCGTGCCGGATTCGATCTTGGACAGATCCAGGATGTCGCTGATGAGATTGAGCAGGTCGGTGCCGGCGCCGTGGATGGTGCGGGCGAATTCGACCTGCTTGCCGGTCAGGTTGCCTTCCGGGTTGTCGGTGAGCTGCTGGCCGAGGATCAGGATCGAATTCAGCGGCGTGCGCAATTCGTGCGACATGTTGGCGAGGAATTCCGACTTGTACTTCGAGGTAAGCGCCAGCTCGGTCGCCTTTTCTTCCAGCGCGCGCCGCGCCTGCTCGATTTCCTGGTTCTTGCGCTCGACTTCGACGTTGCGCTCGGCGAGCTGCTGCGCCTTCTGCTCGAGCTGCTCGTTGGTCTGCTGCAACTCACGCTGCTGCGCCTGCAATTCGCCGGCGAGCTGCTGCGACTGCTTGAGCAAGCCTTCGGTCTGCATCGTCGCTTCGATCGAGTTGAGCACGATGCCGATCGAGGTCGTCAGCTGCTCGAGGAACATGGTTTGCAGCGTGGTGAATTCGTGGATCGAGGCGAGCTCGATCACCGCCTTGACCTGATTTTCGAACAGCACCGGCAGCACGATATTGTTGCGCGGCGCCACCTTGAACAGCGCCGAACGAGATCGGCACGGTGTTTTCCGGCATCTCGGTGATCAGCATGCGGCGCTTGTCGAGCGCGCACTGGCCGATCAAGCCCTCGCCGAGCTGCAGCGTGCGCGGATGGCCGTTGGCGCCGTCGTCGGCATAGGCCGCCAGCAGATTGAGCCCGTTCTGCTTCTCCTCGCCTTCCATCTGGTAGATGACGCCCTGGTGGGCGTTGACCAGCGGGGTCAGCTCGGAAAGCAGCAGCCGGCCGACCGTGGTGAGATCGCGCTGGCCCTGCAGCATGTTGGTGAATTTCGCGAGGTTGGTCTTCAGCCAATCCTGCTCGGTGTTGCGGTCGGTGGTGAGCCGCAAATTGTCGATCATGGTATTGATGTTGTCTTTCAGCTCGGCCACTTCGCCGCGCGCTTCGACCTGGATCGAGCGCGTCAGGTCGCCCTTGGTCACGGCGGTCGCCACTTCGGCGATGGCGCGCACCTGCGTGGTCAGGTTGGCGGCCAGAAGGTTGACGTTGCCGGTCAGGTCCTTCCAGGTGCCGGCGGCGCCGGGCACGTTGGCCTGACCGCCGAGGCGGCCTTCGACGCCGACTTCGCGCGCCACGGTCGTGACCTGATCGGCGAAGGTCGCGAGCGTATCGGTCATGTTGTTGATGGTTTCGGCGAGCGCCGCCACCTCGCCTTTCGATTTCACCGCGAGGTTCTGCTTGAGGTCGCCGTTGGCGACCGCGGTCACCACTTTCACGATGCCGCGCACCTGTTCGGTGAGGTTGGCGGCCATGACGTTGACGGTGTCGGTCAGGTCCTTCCAGGTGCCGGCGACGCCGGGCACCTGGGCCTGGCCGCCGAGCAGGCCTTCGGTGCCGACTTCGCGCGCGACGCGCGTGACTTCCGAAGCGAAGCCGTTGAGCTGGTCCACCATGGTGTTGATGGTGTTTTTCAGTTCGAGGATTTCGCCCTTCACGTCCACCGTGATCTTGCGCGACAAGTCGCCGCGCGCCACGGCGGTGGTCACCTCGGCGATGTTGCGGACTTGCGTCGTGAGGTTCGCGGCCAGAAGATTGACGTTGTCGGTCAAGTCCTTCCAGGTGCCGGCGACGCCCGGCACCACGGCCTGACCGCCGAGCCGGCCGTCGGCGCCGACCTCGCGGGCGACGCGCGTCACTTCGGCGGCGAACGACCGCAATTGCTCGACCATCGTGTTCAGCGTGTCTTTCAGCAGCAGCATTTCGCCGCGCACGTCGACCGTGATCTTCTTCGACAAGTCGCCGCCGGCGATGGCGGTTGCGACTTCGGCGATGTTGCGGACCTGCGCGGTCAGGTTCGACGCCATGAAGTTGACGTTGTCGGTCAGATCCTTCCAGGTGCCGGCGACGCCCGGCACCTGGGCCTGGCCGCCGAGCTTGCCTTCGGTGCCGACCTCGCGGGCGACGCGCGTGACTTCGGAGGCGAAGGCGTTGAGCTGGTCGGCCATCGTGTTGATGGTGTTTTTCAGCTCGAGGATTTCGCCCTTCACGTCCACCGTGATCTTGCGCGACAGGTCGCCGCGCGCCACGGCGGTGGTCACTTCGGCGATGTTGCGGACCTGCGCGGTCAGGTTGCCGGCCATCGAATTGACCGAGTCGGTCAAATCCTTCCAGGTGCCGGCGACGCCCGGCACGTTGGCCTGGCCGCCGAGGCGGCCTTCGGTGCCGACCTCGCGCGCGACGCGCGTCACTTCGCCGGCGAAGCGGTTGAGCTGGTCGACCATGGTGTTGAGCGTTTCCTTCAGCTGAAGGATTTCGCCGCGCACGTCGACCGTGATCTTGCGCGACAAGTCGCCGCCGGCGATCGCGGTCGCCACTTCGGCGATGTTGCGGACTTGTCCGGTCAGGTTCGACGGCCATCGAGTTGACCGAGTCGGTCAAGTCTTTCCAGGTGCCGCCGACGCCCGGCACGTTGGCCTGGCCGCCGAGCTTGCCTTCGGTGCCGACCTCGCGCGCCACGCGCGTCACTTCGGCGGCGAAGGCGTTGAGCTGGTCGACCATGGTGTTGAGCGTATCTTTCAGCTCGAGGATTTCGCCGCGCACGTCGACCGTGATCTTGCGCGACAGGTCGCCGCGCGCCACCGCGGTGGCGACTTCGGCGATGTTGCGGACCTGGCCGGTCAGGTTCGACGCCATCGAGTTGACCGAGTCGGTCAAATCTTTCCAGGTGCCGGCGACGCCGCGCACCAGCGCCTGACCGCCGAGCTTGCCTTCGGTGCCGACTTCGCGCGCCACGCGCGTCACTTCGCCGGCGAAGGCGTTGAGCTGGTCGACCATGGTATTGATGGTGTCTTTCAGTTCCAGAATTTCGCCGCGCACGTCGACCGTGATCTTCTTCGACAAGTCGCCATTGGCGATGGCCGTCGACACTTCGGCGATGTTGCGGACCTGCGCGGTGAGGTTCGACGCCATCGAATTCACGGAATCGGTCAAATCCTTCCAGGTGCCGGCGACGCCGAGCACGTTGGCCTGGCCGCCGAGCCGGCCGTCGGTGCCGACCTCGCGCGCGACGCGGGTCACTTCGCCGGCAAAGGCGTTGAGCTGGTCGACCATCGTATTGATGGTTTCCTTGAGCTGCAGGATTTCGCCGGAGACGTTCACCGTGATCTTCTTCGACAAGTCGCCGCCGGCGATGGCGGTCGCCACATCGGCGATGTTGCGCACTTGCGCCGTCAAATTGCCGGCCATGAAGTTGACGCTGTCGGTCAAATCCTTCCAGGTGCCGGCGACGCCCGGCACGGTCGCCTGACCGCCGAGCTTGCCTTCGGTGCCGACCTCGCGCGCGACGCGGGTGACTTCCGAGGCGAATGAATTGAGCTGGTCGACCATCGTGTTGATGGTGTCTTTCAGTTCCAGGATTTCGCCGCGCACGTCGACCGTGATCTTGCGCGACAAGTCGCCGCGCGCGACGGCCGTGGTCACATGCGCGATGTTGCGCACCTGGTCGGTGAGGTTGCCGCACATGGCGTTCACCGAGTCGGTCAGATCCTTCCAGGTGCCGGCGACGCCGGGCACGATGGCCTGGCCGCCGAGCTTGCCGTCGGTGCCGACCTCGCGCGCGACGCGCGTCACTTCCGACGCGAACGAGCGCAGCTGATCGACCATCGTATTGATGGCTTCCTTGAGCTGCAGGATTTCGCCGCGCACGTCGACCGTGATCTTTTTCGACAAGTCGCCGTTCGCCACCGCGATCGTCACTTCGGCGATGTTGCGGACCTGCGCGGTGAGATTCGACGCCATCGAGTTCACGCTCTCGGTGAGGTCCTTCCACACGCCGGTCACGCCGCCGACCTGCGCCTGGCCGCCGAGCTTGCCTTCGGTGCCGACTTCGCGGGCGACGCGCGTCACTTCCGAGGTGAACACGTTGAGCTGCTTGATCATCGTGTTGACGATTTCGGCGGAGCGCAGGAACTCGCCCTTCAGCGGCCGGCCGTCGACATCGAGACTGACGGTGCGCAGCAGATCGCCTTGCGCCACCGCGGCGATGGCGCGGGTCACTTCGGTGGTCGGCCACAGCAGATCGTCGATCAGCGAATTGACGCTGGCTTCCATTTCGCCCCAGGCCCCGTCGGACAGGCCGACGCGTACCCGTTGGCGGGTGCGGCCTTCGCGTCCGACCACCTGGCCGACCCGCTCGAGCTGCTTCGCCATGCGCTGATTGGTGCCGACGATCTCATTAAAGGTGTCGGCGATCTTGCCGATGATGCCGACGCGGTCGCCGGCCATGCGCACCGAAAAATCGCCGACCCGCATGGCCTGGAGCGCCCGGAGGAGTTCGGCGAGACCCTCGGCATCGGCGCTGATATTGGCATCGCCATTGGTGTGAACGGCGGGAACCGGGGCGTGGGCGGCACCGTTGGTGGTCGTGCCTGCTGCTGGTTCAGTTGTCTGCATGATGATCTCCGGAACCCGGACGGACGCCAGGGATTGATCGGATTAGGCTGGGGCGGATCGGTCGGACCAAGGCCGAGAGCATCCGAGGCAGGCGGGGTTGGCCATAGCCCAACGTACCGGCCCGGCGCGTATTCGCCTGCCAGCTCAAGCTCTTAAGCCGACGCGGAATCCCCCTCACGTGGGTCTCGATCTTTTGTGCCTTGACCCCGAACGCCGGCAAAAGGCAAAGGTTCCCGCCGAGATCGTGTTTCGTTAAAATTTTATCGATGCCTCAAGCGTTTGCCGGGAACCCGCCGATCCGCGAAATTCCATCACCTTTCACGGGAACCGGCGACGCAGCACCGCTTTAGTTACGTCAAATGACGTAGCGAAATGCCCGATCTCGAAGAAACTGCCCGCTGCTATCGGCAATACGCCAATAAGTGCCTGGAGATCGCCCAGAAGATCGGCGACATCGATCGACGCGTGTTTCTTCTCAACATGGCGCGGGACTGGCTAAAGCTCGCCCAACAGGTCGAGCGAAACATGTCCCCGGCGCCGGCCCGTCAGACCCATTCCTAGGAATTGCAGTCGAAAAAGCCTTAGTTCGGCGGCTCATCGCCGTGTCGGCTATAAATCCCCGATGGCAAGTTCCCCGGCGCCGACCGACAGCCAAGACGCAGTCTTCAAGCTGCTCACCGATCCGACGACCTTTGACGGCGCGGATATACGGCGCATCGACACCCATGGCGCGAGCGTATTTCTCGCCGGCGATCGGGTCATCAAAGTCAAGCGCGCGGTGCACTACCCGTATCTCGATTACTCGACGCTGGATAAGCGCGAAGCCGCCTGCCGTGCGGAGCTCTCGATCAACCGGAATTTCGCGCCGCAACTTTATCGCCGCGTCGTTCCGATTACGCGAGAGCCCAGCGGAACACTCAAGCTTGACGGCGACGGCACACCGGTCGAATGGGCGGTCGAGATGGCCCGCTTCGACGAGAATAATACGCTCGACCGCCTCGCCGATCGCGGCGAACTCGGCGACGCCGTTGTCGCCAAACTCCCCGGTGCCGTCGCGGTGATGCACGAGCATGCGCAAGCGGTCGAACCCGAACCATGGCTTGCCGCGCTGTCCGATTTCATCGCCGACAATACATCTGCGTTCCGCAAGCATGGCGATCTGTTCCCAGACGAAGCGGTTGCCAAGCTCGATGGCGACTCCCGATCGGCCCTGGCACGGCTACGGCCGCTGTTGCAGGCGCGGGGCGATGCCGGCCTGATCCGCCGCGGCCATGGCGATCTCCATCTCGGCAACATCGCGGTGCTCGACGGCGAGCCGGTCGCTTTCGATGCGCTCGAATTCGATCCGGTCATCGCCGCGGGAGACGTGCTCTACGATCTTGCCTTCCTGTTGATGGACCTGATCGAACGCGACCTAACACCCGCCGCAAACACGGTGCTCAACGGCTATTTCGCCGCGAGCCGCCGCGACGCCGACTGCGACGGCATCGCGGCCTTGCCGTTCTTCATGGCGTTGCGCGCGGCAATCCGGGCCAAGGTCACGCTGGCGCGGCTTGATCTCGCCGCCGCGGGAAATCGCGATAAAATCGCCCAATCGGCCAGGCGCTATTTCGATCTTGCGCTCGAACTGCTGGTCCCCAAGAAGCCGGTTGTCGTCTGCACCGGGGGATTGTCGGGCACCGGCAAATCGCTGTTGGCGCGCGCGCTTGCGCCAACGCTGACGCCGCCGCCGGGCGCGCTGGTGCTGCGCTCCGATGTCGAACGCAAAATGCTGTACGGCGTCGCCGAACACGATCGCCTATCGAAGGAGGCATATCGGGCCGAGGTATCGGAGAAAATTTACCGCATCTTGAACGAAAAGACCGGGCGCATCGCCCGCGCCGGTTATTCCGTCATCGTCGATGCGGTATTTGCCAAGGCCAGCGAGCGCGCCGCGATAGAAGCCGCGGCTGCCGATGCCGGCGCTGAGATTCCGCGGCATATTCCTGGTAGCCGATATCGCGACGCGCCTTAAGCGCATCGGCGGCCGCGGCGCCGACGCCTCGGATGCCGATGCCGCGGTGGCGCGTCAGCAGGAGGCGTTCGACACCGGATCGATCGGCTGGTCCATCGTCGATGCCGCGGGCTCGCCGGAGACGACGCTGCGCGGCGCGCGCGCCGCGCTCGGCGAATTAGCTACTTCTCGACGCGCTTGAGGAAGGCGGTGAAGATTTCCGCGAGCTGCGCTTCCTTCGACTTCCATTCCTTCTGATCCCATTCCTCGAGCAAATTGTCGTCGGACCGCTTCACGACGACGTCGTCGTGGAATTCGCTGCCGGGAATCAGCGTCGCCGCCTTGCGCGCCGCCGACGGGGTGTGGACTTTGTCGTTGCCGGAAATGATGCACACCGGAATCTTCAGGCCGCGCAACTGCTCCTCGGTGGCGCCGACCACCGGCAGGTCGGCGGCTTTGAGGAAATTCTCGCGCCAGATATTCATCACGCCGATGAAAGCTTCCGGCGTCATCGCCATCAGCCGGTCGCGATTGGATGGACGTTCCTTGATGCCGGCGCCGAAATGCTCCGAGGCGCAAACCGCCGCCATGCCGCCGGTCTTCGCCAGTTCGGCAAACGAGCCGTAATACTGGTGGGCGAGCTTCTGCGCCGCGTGCTGGCCGCCGGTGACGCGCCACAGCAGCAGGCCCTTCACCGTCGTCGGATGGCGCAGCGCGAACAGCAGCGCCAGCCGCGCGCCGGCGGAAGCGCCGCCGGCATAAACCGGCACAGCGCCGACCTGGCGGCAGAGTTCGTTGAGATCGTCCGCCCAGATTTCGTGCTCGGAGCCGTGCGCCTCGATGCCGACCTCGGAGCGGCCGCAGTTGCGGCGGTCGTGCAGCAAGACCCGATAGCCTTGCGCCGCGAACAGCTTCGCCAGCGGAACGAGCTCATCATACGACCGCCGGCTTCCCGGCGTCAGCGCGATCCAGGGACCGCGATCGCCGACAATTTCATAAGTGAGCGTGACGCCGCGGACCTGCGCTTCGGCCATGGTTGCTGCCTCGTTTTTTCGAATGAAGATTTGATGGAAAAAAATGTCTAACCGACAGCCGGGAGCGTTTTGCCGCCGGCGGTCACCGGCTTCCCCGCAACAAGCACAAAAGCAACGATGGCGACTTCCTTGCCGCGGTTGACCCAATTATGGATCGTTCCGCGCTGCACCAGCACGTCGCCGGCCTTGAGTGTAACCGTCTCGCCGTCCAGCTCCATGTCGATCTCGCCCGACATGACCACCGCATAATCGATCGAATCGGTGCGATGCCGCCGCGGCGTGACGCCCGGCTCGTAGCGAACCACGCGGAACACCGTGCCGTTCTCCAAGGTCGTTCCGGTTTTCCGCAGGCCTTGATCGTCATCGCCTTCGTTGACGACCGGAAACGTATCCGTCGACCAGATCACGGACGACGCCACACCCGGGCGGCCGGAGGTGACGTTTTTTGCGATCTCGTCGATCTTGACGACCGCGCGGCCCGAGGCATCGTGGCCGGTGACAACACGACGAACTTGTAGGCTCATCTTGGAAATTCCTGCTGAAGTTTATGGTGCAAGCGCTGGCAGCGCCGGAGGGAGGCGCACGTTACCGGGCAATCTTGCCGATAACAATCCGGCAGGAATTCAGCCCGGCGATGGTTCCAGCGCAACGGTACTCGCGACGTAGCCATAGACCCAATCGGCATTGCCGCCTTCCTTGAGCCATTCGTTGCCGCGAGAGCCGATCTGTACGCGAGCGGTGCGTTCCTTGCGGGTGTTTTCGTAGCGCTTGAATGCGCTGCCCACATCGGCTTGATCGGCGCCTTCAAGCGCGCGGCCAAGCACCACCGCGTCCTCGACCGCCATGCAGGCGCCCTGCGCCATGAACGGCACCATCGGATGACAGGCGTCGCCCAGTAATGTCACGCGGCCCACCGACCAGAGCGGCAGCGGATCGCGGACATAGAGCGCGGATTTGGTCACACTTTCGCAAGCCTCGAGCAAACGGCGCGCTTCCGGATGAAACGCCGCGTAGGCCTTGCGCAGTTCTTCGACATCGCCCGGCATGGTCCAGGATTCATGCAGCCAGTCCGATTGCGAGGTCGTGGCGAATACAAAGGTCTCGCGTCCGCGATTGAGCGGAAAGGTAACGATCTGCAAGTCCGGCGTCGGGCCCCACCATTTGGTGAAAGCATCGAGATTCGGCAGTTTCAGCTTGCTGCGATCCACCACCGCGCGATACGAGACCAAGCCGGTGAACTGCGGATGCTCCGGTCCGAACAGAGCCGCGCGGGTCGGCGAATGGATGCCGTCAGCCCCAATCAGGGCATCGACTTCACGGGAAGCGCCGTTGGCAAAACGAAGCTTCGGCTTAACGCCCGAGACGTCGATCGTTTCGACGCGGTGACCGAGCAGGATTGTCTCTTCCGGCAATTGCCGGCGCAGCGCGTCGAGCAGATCGGCGCGGTGGATGGTGAGCTGCGGCGCGCCGTATTTGCGCTTGGCTTCCTCCGCCATTTCCAGCCGCGAGGTTTCTTCGCCGGTGTCCCACATCCGGCTGATGCGGTGGGTCGGCCGCGCGGCGGATTGTTCGAGCCCGGAAACCACGCCCAGACCATCGAGTGCGCGCACCGCATTCGGCGTCAGATTGATATCGGCGCCGACCCGCCGGTAATCGGCGGCCTGTTCGTAAACCTCGGCATCGTGTCCGGCTTGGCGCAGCGCGATGGCCGCCGCCATGCCGCCGACGCCGCCGCCGGCGATGCCGATTTTCAATTGCGCCATGATCCGCTCGACTATCTCGCGTTCAATGAAGGGAGAAACCGCCGTCGACGGCCAGCGTCTGGCCGGTGATGAATTTGGCGTCGTCCGAAAGCAGAAACGCCACCGCGCCATCGAGATCGTCAGGCTGCTGCGTGCGTTTGAGGATGGTGCGCTCGGCATAATCATTCCAGCGCGCCGTAGGAATTTCCTTGGTGGCCTCACCGGTGGTCAGTCCGGGCAACAGGCAGTTTACCCGGATCATGCGTGCGCCAAGCTCGCGCGCCAGCGAGCGGGTCATGCCGACCAGCGCCGATTTGCTGGTGACGTAATGCAAAAGTTTCGGCGCGCCCCAATAAATCGTATCGGAAGAAACGGTGACGATCGCGCCGCCGTCGCGCATCAGCGGACCGATGGCGCGCACCGTAAGCCAGGTGCCGCGCACATTGATCGCCATCATGCGATCGAAATCCTCGGGCGCGATTTCGTCATAGGCTTTGCCGCCGACATTATTGGCCCAGCCGGCATTGGCGACCAGACCGTGGATCCCGTCGCAATCGCGCGCGGCGGCTTTCGCCATCGCTTCGACGGAGGCTTGGGACGAAATATCGGTTTCGACGAAGTGCGCGTCGATGCCGGCGGCCTTGAGCTTTTGCTCCGCAGCGGCGCCGAGCGCCCGGTCGATCTCGGCGATGATGACGCTCGCACCCTCACGCCCGAGCCGCTCGGCGAAGGCAAAACCCAACCCGCGCCCCGCCCCGGTAATGACGATACGCTTGCCGGAAAATCTTTGCGTCATGACCCGAAACCTGCGCTGATCAGATGCGATCGCCTTCAGCGGCGACGGCATATTGAAAATAATTGTTCTGACCGCGGTCATAGAGCGTGACCGAGGCACCGCCGCCGGCGCGGCCGGAAAACGGCTCGCCGCTGGTATGATCGTAGCCGTCGAAGCCGACATCGCCGCTGAGCTTGAAATCGATCGTGGCGTGCAGCGACGGCACGGCGATTTGATCATCCACGACGCGGACGTCCAATCCCGACGCCACGTCGAAAAACCCGTCAGCAGCCGGCCTGATCTCGAAGGTCTCGCCGGTGCCGAGCGAATGCACCCGCACCGGACAGCGGCCGCTCCGCCGGCGATGCGCTTCCACGGCGACGAAGCGCCTGAATTCAGACCGCACGAGCGTATTTCCTAGGCATGACCGCGCCCGCTTTTATCCTCGATCGGCCGCTGCCGGCGCGTCGCGCCGTCGATGCCGCCGGCAATGGCCCATTCGGCGAACAATTCGGGCTTGCGCTCGAAAGTGCCGGGTTTCCATTCCTCGGTGCAAAAATCCTCGTCGGCGTAATATTCCAGCGGCGCCGCCAGCGGATTTTCAAAATACCAGAAATAGGCCGACGAGATCGGATGCCGGCCGGGCCCGATTTCGGTCTTCCAGCCCTTTTTGCTCATGGCGATGCCGCCGCCGATGACCTCATGAATGTCGGTCAAGGTGAAAGCAACGTGATTGAAGCCGGGCCGGCCCGGACGGTTGAGCATGAAGAGATTGTGGTGTTCGCCGACCTTTTGGCAGCGCGTAAAGACGCCGTGGCCGGGATATTCGTCGCTGATCGCAAAACCGAGCGTCTCGGTATAGAAAGCACGCATTGCCGCGAAGTCGGCGGCAAACACCACGACATGGCCGATATTGATCGGGTTGGCCTGGCCGTGGACCGGCGAACGCTGATTGACGCGCTGATGCGCGCCCGGTGCGTTGACCGGCGTCGGCTTCACTGCGACCGGCTTTCTCTTGCTGATGCGGAACGCGAGGCTCAGCCCGTTCGGATCCGTCACCCGCGGCAAGCCGTCGGCTCCGGTGCGAAAGCTCGGCAGGCCGCGAATCCGGTTCACCGTTTCGTCGAGTTCCGCCTGGTCGGCGGCGCCCCAGATCACTTCGCGCACCGTGTTGCCGTCCTCGATCGGCGGCGGCAGATCGGCGGCGCTTTTCGGCCGCACGATGACTTCGGCGCCGTCGCGGGTCCGGTACACCAGCTTGTCGGCGTCGCCCGACACCGGCGCGACGCCCCAATCGTCGAGAAAACGCTTGGCTTCCGCCATGTCGGCGACGCCGAACACCACGGCGTCGATGCCTTGAAGCGACATGATACGGCTACTCCTTCGGTTTATCGGTAGACGTCTCGGCGCGCCGCGGCATCAAACCGCCGACGCGCCACCCTTCATCAACCGCGCTTGACCTTGGCGAGCGGATGCTCCGGCGGATAAGTCGGCGTAACCGGCTTCGGCGCGCCGATCATGACCATCATGATCGCCTCTTCCTCGCCGATATTCATTTCGCCGCGATAGACACCGGGCGGCACCGAAATGCAGTCGCGCTCGCCGAGTTCGGCCTCCCAGTATTCGCCGTCCTTCTCGACCATCACCTTGATCTTGCCGCGCAGCACGAAAAACACCTCTTCGGCGTCGGTGTGCAGATGCATCGGCCCTTCCGCGCCGGGCGGCAGGATCATATTCGACAAAGTGAAATGCTCGGCGGGAATGACATTGGTATCCTTGGCGACGCCGGTGCCGCCGGTGCCGATGAAACGCTTCTGTGCGCGGCGATATTTCGGATCGAAGTCGGCCTGGAATTTAAGCGCGTTCCAGTCGTAGCTGCGGTCGGCCACGCGGGCGACCCGGCTTTTCATCCAATCGTTGAAACTCGTCCCGTCGGGACGGTCCCAGGAACGCTTTTGCGGCTGTCGGGTGATATCGTCCATGTTCTGCTCCTGTTGCTCAAGTTGCGTGTCAGCGGTCTTCATTACGTATTGGCGGCGCGGCGGATGGACGGCGTATCGTTCGCCCCGTCGTTCTCTTCGTCGTGCGGCCGGTATCCCAGGTCGCGTGAAATCGCTTCGGCAGTCGCGAGAACTTCGGCTTTCAGCGGGCCATCGAGCTCCGCGTCGCTGGTCAGCAGCGCCACCGCCGAAATGTTGATGGCGGCGACGACACGATTGGTCATGTCCCTAATTGGCGCCGCGATGCTGGCAACGCCCGGCTCGTAGCTGGAATGCTGCGCCACCACGACGCCGCGCGCCGCATCGGAAGCGAGCTGATCTACCAACTCGGCTGGGGTGACCGCGCTCTTATCCAGCGCTTCGGTGGCCGGCGCGTCGCGATAGAGGTCGCGAATTTCATTTGCCGAAAGATCCGAGAGCAGGATACGGCCCATGGTGGTCAGACGGGCCGGCAGCCGCGTGCCGATGTGAACCGTGCTGGCGATCGACCGGCGCGTCGGCACGCGCGCCAGATACACGACATCGCGTCCAAGCAATTCGCCGAGATGCGCCGACCAGCCAGTACGATCGCGCAGCCGCAACAGATGCGGCATTGCCACTTCGACCAGATCGCGCGAGGCAAGATAGCCATAGCCAAGCCGCAGGACTTCCGCGCCGAGCGCATAAGTCTTTGTTTCCGGATCGAACGCGACGAAGCCGAGATGCCCCAGCGTGACTAGCAGCCGATATGCCGACGAACGGGTTACACGCAGCGCAGCGGCAACATCGGTCAGCGTCAGCCGACGCCGTTCGCCCGACAGTTCTTGAAGAATGCTCAAGCCGCGGATCAGGGCCGGGACCAGATAGCGCTCGACGCCCTCGCCAGCCGGGGTGGCGTTGGCGTGTTTCGGAACGGGCGTTATCTGGTCGCTTTCAGGCATCGGCGGCTAAATAGTTTTGTATATAAAATCATGTACAGTATGTAAAACATCTGGGTCAAGAGGGCTTGCGAGGATCGCCGTCACATCCCCACCCTTCAATGTGTCGTTATGGATGCGGATCAGGTCAATTTCTGCGGAGGATATTGGCGACGCAACAGGCGTCTCCTGCCCACAAATAAAGCTGTCTGGGCATTGACTCGGGCCCATGTTCAGGTTTGAACTGTATACGGTACGAACAATTAGTTCATATTTGAACAATCGAGCTGATCGTGGCGCCTTCCAACGTGCTGCAGCTTCAAAGTGTTGCCCGGCGGTTTCCAGGCCGAACCGCCGGAGCGGCGCCGTTCACCGCGGTGTTCGATCTCTCATTCGAAGTCGGCCGCGGTGAATTCGTCTCCATTGTAGGACCGTCCGGTTGCGGCAAGAGCACGCTCCTTAATCTCGTGGCCGGCCTCGACCGCCCGAGTGCGGGCAGCGTTTCGCTTCACGGCATCGAAGTCTCGGGCCCCAATCCGAATGTCGGCTTCATGCTGCAAAAAGACCTGCTGCTGCCGTGGCGCACGGTCTTGCATAATGTCGAATTCGGCCTCGAAGCGCGAAAGATGACCGCCGCCGAGCGGCGCGAACGCGCGCTACGCGAGCTCAATCGCTGCCGCCTCACCGATTTCGCCGACCGCTATCCCTATCAAATTTCCGGCGGCCAGCGGCAGCGCGCCGCCCTCGCCCGCACCTTGGCCATCAACCCGGATATCGTGCTGCTCGACGAACCGTTCTCCGCGCTCGATGCCCAGACCAAACTCGTGCTGCAAAAAAGCTTTGCCGCGACGATCGCGGGTTCGGGATTGACGACCTTGCTGATCACCCACGATCTGTCCGAAGCGGTGGCGATGTCCGACCGCATCCTCGTGATGAGCGATCGTCCTGGCCGCATCGTCGAGGAAATCGTCGTCGCGTTGCCCGATCGCGACAATCCGATGGCCCGCGTCGCGACGCCGCGCGCCGGCGAGATTGTCGCGCATCTGTTCCATTCGCTTCACATCGACACCAGGCTCGACGCCTGAACGGCTTGCACCATGAGGGGAGACACTGACATGAAAATCACACGGCGCGCCGCCCTTGGCGGTCTGGTAGCGAGCGCGGCAGTGCGGCCGAGCTTCGCCGCCGCCGAGCCGATCACCTATTTGTTTCCGGCCCCGGCGTTCCTGCCGGCATTCATGCCGTTCCATATCGCCGTCAAACGCGGCTATTTCACCGCCAATAATGTCGCGGTCACGTTCCAGACCGGTCACGGCGGCGCCGACGTCGCCCAGCAAGTCGGTGCCGGCAACGCCGACATCGGCGGCGGTATCGGCGAGACCACGATGATCGTGCGGCCGAACGGACTGCCGGTGCGCGCCATCACCCAGCTCGGCTCGCACCCGCTGTTCAAGCTGGTCACCCGCAAAGACAGCAACGTCAAGGCGATCGCCGATCTGCGCGGCAAGAAGCTCGGTGTGATCGGCTATCAGGACACCAGCTATTATTCGCTGCTCGCGACGCTGGGCATCAACGGTCTCAAGCGCGCCGATCTGGAAATCCAGGCGGTCGGGCCGGCCGGCGTCACCCAGCTGATGATCGCAAAGTCGCTCGACGGCATCATGGCGACGCCGGAATGGGCCGACACGATCGAGACCAGCGGCGTGCCGCTCGATTATTTCGACATCGAGAAATATTTCCCAGCGATGGCGCAAGCCATTCTCACCTCCGACAAAATGATAAAGGAGCGCCCTGCGGCGGTCGGCGGCTTCGTCAAATCGGTGATGCAGGCGATGCGCGATTGCATGGCCGATCCCGCCGCCGCGTCGCGCGATTTCGTCGCCGCGGTGCCGCAGCAGGCCGGCAAGGAAGCCGACATGGAACGTATCCTGCGGCGCTACGTCAACGACGTCTATGCCACCACGCCGGCATCCGCGCTCGGCACTTACGATCCGGCGCGGCTCAAGACGGTTCAGAAGTTCTATCTCGACAACAACATCATCCAAACGGCGGTGCCGGTGGAAGACCTTTACACCAACCAGTTCGTCAAATCCTGATGAGCGCCGCGGCGTCCAACGAGCCGGCCGGACTGCCGGAGCGCACGATCGCGCCCCGCGCCTCCTGGCGCGTCGGCGCGGCGCCGTTGGCAAGCGTCGCGGTCGCCGTCGTCGTTTTGATTGCCTGGCAATACCTGCCGCCGATGTTCGGCGTGCCGAAATACATCATCCCGCGGGTCAGCGATCTCTACAGCGAGATGATACGGATGTGGTATCAGGAAAACCTGCTCAAGCATTTTACGTCCACCGCCGCGTTCTCGATTCTGGGATTCGTGCTCGGCAGTCTCCTCGGCGCCGTCGCCGGCTATGCGCTTGGCCTGCTGCCGACCTGGGAGAAGGTGTTGTCACCTTATATTCTGGCGCTGCAGATCGCGCCCAAGGTGGCGTTCGCGCCCTTGTTCATTTTGTGGTTCGGCTACAACGCGCTGCCCAAGCTCACCGTCACCATCCTCGTCGTGTTCTTTCCGATCCTGGTCAACGTCCTGCAGGCCATGCGGGTGATGGACCGCGATCTGGTCAATCTGGCGCGCGCCTACAACATGAGCATGGCCAAGATTTTCTGGAAAGTGATGCTGCCGTTCTCGCTGCCGAACCTGATGGCGGGGTTGCGCATCGGCGCGACGCTTGCCGTCATCGGCATCACCGTCGGCGAACTGGTCGGCGGCGAAACCGGTCTCGGTTATCTGATCAGTTTCGGCCAGGGCCAAGCCAACACCGCCATGGTGTTCGACGCCATCGGCCTCCTCACCGTGATCGGCATCGCGATGTATTGGGCCGTCACCACGGTGGAGAACCGCGTGCTGCATTATCTGCCGCGTGCGGTCGAGGCGCCGCAGGCGGTGCACCCATGACCTTGCACGCTCCCATCGCGCATCCGCTGCAAAGCGCCGCGTCCGGTATCAGCTTTCTGCGCCGCGCCGGACATGGCGGTTCTTATCCCTTGGTACTGCTGCACGGCATCGGCAGCAACGCGTCGAGCTTCATGCCGGTGATGAACGCATTGCCGGCGAAAATCGATGTCATTGCTTGGAATGCACCGGGCTATGCCGCGTCGCTGCCGCTTGCGGACAAGTCGCCCTCGCCGCGCGACTACGCGACGGCGTTATTGCGGCTGCTCGATGCGATCGGTTTGAAAAAGATCGTGCTCTGCGGTCATTCGCTCGGTGCCTTGTTCGCCGGAAGTTTCGCCGCGCGTTATCCGGAACGTGTCGCGGGGCTTGCACTGATGTCGCCGGCGCTTGGCTATCGCGTCCAGCCGGGCGAGCCGTTGCCGCCGGCGGTGCAGGCGCGGATCGACGAGATCAAGGCGGTCGACCTCGACAGTTTCGCCGCCAAGCGCGCCGCGCGGTTGGTTCATGCGCCGCAACGCAAGCCACAGGTATTGGCCGCGGTCCACACGGCAATGGCAGCGCTGGACCCGGACGGCTATATCCAAGCCGTACGCGCGTTGGGCGCGGGCGATCTGCTTGCCGACGCAGCCGCGATAGCTGCACCGACTATCGTTGCCGTCGGCGCCGAAGACGTCATCACGCCGCCGGCCAATGCTCGCTCGCTGTATGCGGCGCTGCCCCACGCCGTGGCGTTTCATGAAATCGCCGATGCCGGACATGCGCTGCCGCAGGAAAATCCGGCGGCGGTCGCCGGCATGCTGGCGCAATTGATGGAGCGCATCGATGGCTGAGCGGCGCGCCGACACGATCGAGCCCCGCTCGAACGGGCTTTATATATCGCCGCCGGTGCAGCGCGCGGCGCTTTTGCTCCGTCACATCGCAGAAGGCGACAGCGTCGCCAATATGTCGCGCACCGCGCGCGAACTCGGCATCAATCGCACCACGCTGATCCGGCTCCTTCACACGCTCGAATCCGAGCGATTCATCGAACAGCGGCCGGAGGGCCAAGGCTGGCGCATCGGCATCGGGCTGATCGGACTGACCGCGCAGGCGTTCTTCTCCGAGGACCTGGTGCAGATTTCCGTGCCGATGCTGACGCGGCTCGCCGAAAATCTGAATCTCTCGGCGCATCTCGGCGTGCTCGACGGGCTTGAGGTAGTTTATCTGGTCCGCCGCGTGCCGAACCATGCCTTCGCCAGCAATATCCGCAACGGCAGCCGTCTGCCGGCCCATGCCGCCAATATGGGGCGCATCATGCTGGCCCATCTGGCGCCGGAGCGGGTCGATAGGCTTTACACCGGCGCGATGCTGAAAGCCGTCACGCCGCATACCGCTGTGACCTTGTCGCAGCTGCACGCGCAGCTTGAGGCCGATCGTGCGGCGGGGCTCGCCTGGAGCGACGGCAATTACGAAGCCGACATCGGGTCGGTCGCGGCCGCGATCTTCGACGCTACCGATGCACCGGTCGCCGCGCTCAATGTCAGCGGCCAATCGAAGGATTTCTCCGGCGCGACGCGGCGCAGCCAGATCGCCGCCAATGTGCGCGCTGCAGCCTATGAGATTTCGCAGCGTCTTGGCTGGCGCGGACCGCAAGCCGCGGCGCTGGTTGCCGGTGACAACAAACAACCGGTCGCGCGCGTGAACACGCGCGCCGCCGGCTGAGGGAAGCGCTATGGATCTCGGTCTGGCCGATAAGGTTGCGGTCGTCACCGGCGGAAGCTCCGGCATCGGGCTTGCGACAGCAAAACTCCTGCTCGCCGAAGGCGCGCGGGTCGCGATCTGCGGGCGCGACGCCAAGCGGCTTGCCACGGCACAGGCCGAGCTTGCCGCTATCAAGCCGGGCGCCGTCGCCGCCGTCCGGTGCGACGTCCTCGACAAGGACGCCGTCGCCGCCTTCGCCGCCAAAGTAACGGACTGGGGCGGCGGCCGGGTCGATCTTCTGGTCAACAATGCCGGCCAGGGCCGCGTTTCGACCTTCGCCGATACCACCGACGCGCAATGGCGCGAGGAGCTCGAGCTGAAATTCTTCAGCCAGATTAATCCGATCCGTGCCTTTCGACCGCTGTTGGCGGCGAGCCTCTCCCCGGCGATCGTGGCGGTGAATTCGCTTTTGTCGCTGCAACCCGAGCCGCACATGGTCTGCACTTCGGCGGCGCGCGCCGGCGTGCAGAACCTGATGAAATCGCTGGCCGGCGAATTCGCGCCGCAGACTCGCGTCAACACCATCCTGATCGGGCTCGTGGAATCCGGACAATGGCAGCGCCGCTTCGAGGCGCGGCCCGATCAATCGCAGAGCCGCGCCGATTGGCTCGGCGCCATCGCCCGCGACAAGCATATCCCGCTCGGACGGCTCGGCGTACCCGATGAAGCCGCACGCGCCATCGTTTTTCTCGGCTCGCCGGCCGCAAGCTACATCACCGGCACCAGCCTCGAAATTTCCGGCGGCATGTCGCGCCATATCTAGAACCGGGTGAACGCAGAATGAAGCTTTCCGTCGTTACCGCTGAACGCCCCGCCCCGCTGGCCGCCGCGCCGCAGACCGAGCCGGTAGGCGACGCGATCGCGCGCGCCTTGGCCGATATCGGCGTGACCACCGCCTTCGGTGTTATTTCGATCCACAATATGCCGATCCTCGACGCGATCGCGCGCCAGGGCCGCATCCGCTTCGTGCCGGCGCGCGGCGAAGCCGGGGCGATGAACATGGCGGATGCCTATGCCCGCGTTTCGCGTTCGCTCGGCGATCGTGATTACATCGACCGGCACCGCGGCAGGCAATGCCGCGGGGTCGCAAGTCGAAGCGCTGACCGCCGGTTCGCCGGTGCTGCACATTACCACCCAGGTCGACCGCGAATTCGTCGACCGCGATCGGGCGGCAATCCACGACGTACCGCGCCAGCCGGATATGCTCAAAGCCGTCAGCAAGGCTTATCTGCGGATCTGGGAGCCGAGCGCCGCGGTCGACACGCTGATCGCCGCCGCGCGCAAGGCGCTCACCGCGCCGTCCGGCCCGGTCACGCTCGAAATCCCGGTCGACGTTCAGCGCATCGACGTCGCTTGCCGCACCGTCGCCGGCCTGCCGGCGATCACGGTGAAGGTGCCGGATGCGGCGCAGTTGGATGCCGTCGCCGCGCGCATCCGCAAGGCCAAACGGCCGCTGTTGTGGCTCGGCGGCGGCGCTCGCGGCGCGGCGGAAGCGGCGACCGCATTGGTGCGATCGTGGCTTCGGCGCCGTCACCAGCACCAATGGCCGTGCCGTCGTTGCGGAAGGCCATCCGCGCAGTCTCGGCGCCTATAACATGACGCGCGAGGCTCAGGAGATTTATGCCCGCGCCGATCTGATGATCGTCGTCGGCTCGCGCTTGCGCGGCAACGAAACCCAGAACAACCGCATGCGCCTGCCGCCACTGATCCAGATCGATGCCGATCCGGGCCAGGCAGGCCGTAATTACCCGGTTGATTTGTTCGTTGCCGGCGACGCGCGCCTGGCGCTGGAGGGCCTGCTCGCCCGCCTCCCCGACAAACTCGACACCGACCAGGACTTCCTTGCCGATATCGCACCGGCGCGCCTGAAATCGGCAGACGCGCTGCGCTCCGGTCTCGGACCCTATGGCGCGCTCGCCGATATGCTGAGCGGGCGGGTGCACGACGCCGCGCGCCCGTGGGTTCGCGACGTTACCGTCTCCAATTCGACCTTCGGCAATCGCTATGTCCGGATCGCGGCGCCGCATCTCGGCGTCCATGCGCTTGGCGGCGGCATCGGCCAGGGCATCGCCATGGGCATCGGCGCGGCGTTGGCCGGCGCAGCGGCCAAGACCGTCACGCTGCTCGGGGACGGCGGCGCGCAGCTGATGATCGGCGAATTCGCCACCGCGGTGGAAGCGCAGGCCAACATCGTATTCGTGCTGATGAACGACCGCGGCTATGGCGTAATCCGCAACATCCAGGACGCGCAATATGCCGGACGTCATGTCTACGCCGACATTCTGACGCCTGACTTCGCGCTGGTCTGCCAGGCTGTCGGGCTGCCGCATCAGCGCATCGGCGATATCGCCGAGTTCGGCCCGGCGCTCGACCGCGCGCTGCAGTCGGCCGGTCCTTGTTTGATCGAAATCGACATGGTGAAAATAGGCCCCTTCAGCCAGAGCTTTGCCGGACCGCCGGCCGGCGCGGCGGGGCAGCCATGACACCTCTATCTTGCACTCGCCCTAGCGTGATTTAGGAGCAGCCATGTCCGACGAAACTGCCGAACCGGCAAACCACAGTTTCGAAGTCGTCTGCGAAGGCACCGGCGTCACGGTGACCGTGCCGGCGGATAAATCGATCCTCGACGCATTGTTCGATGCCGGGGTCGATGTCCCGAGTTCCTGCGAGCAGGGTATTTGCGGAACGTGCGAGACGCGCATCATTTCCGGCGAAGCCGATCATCGCGACAGCATCCTGTCCGACGGCGAGCGTGCCGCCAATCAGACCATGATGATCTGCGTGTCGCGCGCCCGCGGGCCGCGGCTGGTGCTCGATATTTGAACTACGAAATGATGCGGGGACGCACACGGGAACGATGCGATGGCTGACGAAGAAAAGATCATGCTGACTATCTTCCTCAAGCACGATCAATCGCAGAACATCGACCAGATCCAGGGCAAGCTTGCCGAGCGCGCCTGGTGGGACCGCTTTCCGCCGGAAGGCTGCGAGATCGTGAGCTGGACCGTGGCGATGGGCATCGGCCAGATCGTCACGCTGCGGTTCCCGCCGCGGCTTCTCAACCTGATCAATATCGAGATCGAACGCAGCGCCTGGGGCGTGTTCTCGACCGAGTTCTTCCCGACATACGATTTCGTGCCGGTTCGCGAGCGGCTGAAACGCGAATGGCAAGCCAAGCGGAGCACCACATGACTTATCAGTTCCCCTACCTCGATCCGCATCAGTCGCGCACCCAGGAGCCGACGCAGTGGCAGATGGAGCTCGCGTCGGCGATCGAAAGCATCTTCGCCAAGGGCGCGCATTCTCTCAACGCGCTGGTCGATGGCCTCAACGCGTCGCGCGTAAAACCGCCGGACGGCGGCGCCTGGACCGCCGATAAATATACGGCGCTGATGCGCGAACTCGGCGCTTGAGGCGACTTGTTGAAAGCTCGGAGCTGACCATGCCCGCGACCACCGTCCTTGAAAAACCGCGAACCGAAGCCGGCGGCCCAACCGACCAACAAGTTCAGCACTATCTGCGCACCGGGTTGCGCAATCGCTGGTGGCCGGTGCTGCCTGCCAATCAGGTGCAGACCGGCGGCAAGCCGACCGGCCTCAAACGTCTCGGCGAGGCGCTGATGCTGTGGCGCGATTCCCACGGCGTCATCCATGTGCAAGCCGACCGCTGTCCGCACCGCGCCGTACCGCTGTCGCGCGGCATCAACGAAGGCGATCGCATCCGCTGCAATTATCACGGCGTCGAAGTCGGTCCGGACGGCACCGTGCTGGCGGTGCCGGGTCAGCCCGGTTGCCCGCTCGAAGGCAAGAAGGCCGTAAAGACCTTTCCCGCGCAGGAAATCGCCGGCGCGATTTTCGTCTGGTTCGGCGATGCGCTGAACGACAATCCCGTGCCGTTCCAGGCGCCGCCGCAACTGGTCCATGACGATTATTCGCGCATCCTATGTTACGCCGACTGGGAAACGCATTGGCGCTTTCTCTATGACAACAACATGGATCCGATGCACGGCACGTTCCTGCATGCGAATTCCCACACGATGTACACCGGCGATACCACCGCGCATTTCGTCACTCGCGACACGCCGACCGGCTTTGTCTTCGAAAAAGAAACCCAGCGCGACGTCAATTTCGACTGGAGCGAACTGGTCGATGACGGCGCGCTCTATGTGCGGCTTGAAATCCCCTACCCGCCGTCGGCCGGTCCCGGCGGCAATTTCGGCATCATTTCGTTCGGCACGCCGATCGACGAGCGCAATGTCGCCTGTTTCTTCTGGCGCGTGCGCCGCGTCGGCGGCTGGCAGCGCGAAACCTGGCGCTTCCTCTACAAGACCAAGATCGAAGAACGCCATTGGGCGGTGCTGGAGCAGGATCGCGAAATGCTGGCCGGCTGCCAGCCCGGCATGGAGAAGCACGAAATGCTCTATCAGCATGACGCCGGCGTCATCCGGCTGCGCCGTTATCTGGCGCGTCAGGCTCATGCTCAATTGGCTGCATTGCAATCCGCGGGGAAAATGTGATGTCGAAGCCGCCGTTTCGCAATGTAAAGACACCGGCCGTTCCCGAACCGCCGTCGGGCGCCTATTCCAATTGTTTCGTCGTCGGCGACACTATTTATATCGCCGGTCAGCACGCCGGGACGCCGCAAGGCGCGATCGGCGGCAATTCTGTGCGGGAGCAATCGCGCGAGGCATTCAGGCGCGTTTTCGGGTTGATCGAGGCGGCCGGCGGAACCACCGACGACATTGTGAAATTGACCATCTATCTGTGCGACATGGCGGGCAGGAACGATCTCAGCGCCATGCGCCGCGAGCTTCTGACCGAACCGCTGCCATGTTCCACACTGATCGGCGTGAAGGAATTGGCCAGTCCCGACCTGCTGATCGAAATCGACGCCATCGCCGTGATCGGTCACGGCGGCCGCCTCGCCGCCATATCGTAGAAAGCCGGAACAGACGATTGGGAGCCTGAAAATGTCCACTGTCGCGCTTGAGCCCCGCCGCGCCGCCGCCTCCGCGGCGCCGTCCGCGGTCCCGAAACTCACCGATCAGGAGGTTCAACAATATCTTCGCACCGGTTTGCGCAATCGCTGGTGGCCGATTTTGCCGTCGCGCTTCGTCGGCACCGGCGGCAAGCCATTGGGCATCACCCGTCTCGGTGAGCCGCTGGTGCTGTGGCGCGACTCCAAGGGCACCATCCATGTGCAAACCGATCGCTGTCCGCACCGCGCGGTGCCGCTGTCGCGCGGCATCAATGAGGGCGACCGGCTGCGCTGCAATTATCACGGCGTCGAGGTCGGACCCGACGGCACGGTGCTCAATGTTCCCGGACAGCCGGGCTGTCCGCTTGAGGGCAAGAAGGCGGTCAAGACTTACCCATCGCAGGAGGTCGCCGGCGCGATCTTCGTCTGGTTCGGCGACGCCCTGCACGCCGATGCGCCCGCCTTCGAGCCGCCGCCCGAAATCTCCGCGCCGGACTATTCGCATTTTCTCTGCTACGCCGACTGGGAAATGCCGTGGCGCTATGCCTTCGACAATCTGATGGATCCGATGCACGGCACGTTCCTGCATTCGAATTCGCATACCATGTATCAGGGCGACACCCAGGCGCATTTCGTCACCCGCGATACGCCCCATGGCTTCTTTTTCGAGAAGGACGGACAGCGCAACGTCAATTTCGACTGGAGCGAACTGGTCGACAACGGCGCGCTCTATGTGCGGCTCGAAATCCCCTACCCGCCTTCGGGCGGACCGGGCGGCAATTTCGGCATTGTCGGCTTCGGCACCCCGATCGACGAAGACAAAATGTGCGTGTTCTTCTGGCGTACCCGCAAGGTCGAAAGCTGGCAGCGCGACACCTGGCGTTTCCTTTACAAGACCACGCTCGAAAAGCGGCACTGGGTGGTGCTTGAGCAAGACCGCGAAATGCTCGCCGGATTAAAGCCGGGCCTCGAGAAATTCGAGATGCTGTATCAGCACGATGCCGGCGTCATCCGCCTGCGGCGTTATCTGGCGCAACAGGCGCGTAAGCAATTGGTCGAACTGCAAGCGGCGGGCAAATTTTGATCGGGCTCACGCGCCGCGCGGCACTGCGGATTATCGGCGGCGCGGGTTTTATTCCCGTCATTTCCGCGACCGCGCAAACACTGCCTGCGGCCTTCCCGGGACGGCCGCTGACCCTGGTCGTTCCGTTCAGCGCCGGCGGTCCGGTCGATGTGCTCGGCCGCTTACTGGCCCAGGAATACCAGATGCGTTCCGGCCGGCCCGCGATCGTCGAGAACAAGACCGGCGGCGCCGGCAATATCGGCATCGAAGCGGTTCGCGATGCGGCGGCCGACGGCACTGTGCTGCTGCTTATTCCGGCCGGTAATCTGACCATCAATCCGACGCTGATGCCGGATCTGCCGTTCAACGTCGAACGCGATTTCGCGCCAATTACATTATTGGCAAGCGCGCCGAACGTATTGGTGGTGTCGCCCAAGCTCGGCGTCAGCTCGATAAAGGCGCTGATCGACAAGGCCAAAAGCGCCAAGCTCAGTTATGGCTCTCCCGGGGTCGGCAGCCAGCTTCATCTCGCCATGGAGCTGTTCAAGGAAAAGACCGGCGTCGACATCATACATGTGCCGTATCGCGGCTCACCGCAGGCGCTCGACGATCTGCTCGGCAATCAAATCGATGTACTGGCGACCAACCTTCCAGCGGTGCTGCCGGCGATCAAGGGCAACCTGGTGGTGCCATTGGCGATGACCACCGCACAGCGGTCGCCCTTGGTTCCGGATGTTCCGACCCTTGCCGAAGCCGGCGTCAGCGGAATCGACGTCACCTCCTGGTACGGCATGCTGGCGCCGCACGCCATTCCGGCCGAAGTCCGCGATGCCATCTTCACGGTCACCCGCGATATTCTGAGCACATCCGCGTTGCAGCAGAAATTATTGGATCAGGGATTGAGCGTCACGATCGAAGCGCCGGACGAGTTCGGCGCACGCATCCGGCGCGAAACAGCTCTATGGGCCGGGGTGATCAAGAGCCAGCATATTACGCTGCAATAGGGCTTATTCCCCGGGCGTGATTTCGCCTGGCGATACCGGCCTCATATTTGCAGATAGCGTTGTCGGACGGTGGGATCCTGCGTCAGCGCCGCTGACGAACCCGTCCAGACGACTTGGCCCTTCTCGATCACAACGTGCCGGTCGGCAAGCTTTATGAGCGCGTCGATATGCTTGTCCACGAGCAGCACGGTCTGGCCTTCGGCCTTCAGGCGCTTGAGGCTTGCCCAGATTTCGTTGCGGATGAGCGGCGCCAGCCCTTCGGTCGCCTCGTCGATAATGAGAAGCTTGGGATTGGTCATCAGGCCGCGGCCGATTGCCAGCATCTGCTGTTCACCGCCGGACAACTGGTTGCCCATGTTCCGCCGGCGTTCGGCCAGTTGGGGAAACATGTCGTAAATGTCGGCAAGCCGCCAGCGCGGCGGTCCGAAGCGCGCCGCCGCGGTCGCGATCAAATTTTCCTCGACGCTCAATGTCGGGAAAATCTGGCGGCCTTCGGGAACGAGGCCAAGCCCCGCTTGCGCGATCTGATACGACGGCAACCCGTCGAGCGGGCGCATTTCGAAGCTGATCCGCCCGCGTCTTGTCGGCATCAATCCCATGATCGCCGAGATGGTCGTCGTCTTGCCGACGCCGTTGCGGCCGAGCAAGGTGACGATCTCGCCCGCACCGACGGTGAAGCTCACATCGAACAGCACCTGCGCGGCGCCATAGGCGGCTTCGAGCGCTTCGACGTTGAGCACCGCTCTACTCCATCTGTTCGCCGAGATAGGCGGCGACAACCTGCGGATCGGCGCGCACCTCGTCCGGCAGGCCGGTGATCAGGACGCGGCCGCGTATCATGACCGAGATACGATCCGCCAAAGCAAACACCGCCGTCATGTCATGCTCCACCAGGAGCATCGTCATCTTGCCCTTGAGCGCAAGCAGGAGTTCGACTTGCCGGTCGGTTTCTTCGGGCCCGATGCCGGCCATCGGCTCGTCGAGCAGGAGTAGCGCCGGTTTCATGGCGAGAGCGATGGCGAGTTCCAGCGCGCGCTTTTCGCCGTGGGAAAGTTCGCCGGCGCGGGCCTGCGCCAAGCCGGCAATCCCGGTCTGCTCGAGCACCGCCATCGCCGGGCCGTTGAGCGCGGCCTCGCCGGCGGCCCGTCCGAAAAATCGCAAACTCGAGCCGGTGTGCGCTTGAACGGCCAGCGCCACATTGTCCAATACCGAAAATCCAGGAAGGACGGATGTTATTTGGAAACTGCGCGACAGCCCGAGCAAAGCGCGCTTGTAGGCCGGCAAAGCCGTCACGTCCGCGCCGGCAAACAGAATTTTGCCGGCGTCCGGTGCTGTCAGGCCGGATATCTGGTTGATCAGCGTGGTCTTGCCGGCGCCGTTCGGCCCAATGATGGCGTGCATCTCGCCGCGCCTTATGTCGAGCGTCACACCGTCGGTCACGACGAGGCTGCCGAAGCTTTTGCGCAAGCCTTCGAGGCGAAGCACCGTCTCAGTCATGGCGGGACCGCCGCCACAAGCGCGATCCGAGCCCGATCAGTCCGCCGCGCGCGAATAAAACGACCAGGACGAGCAACGGTCCGAATATCACCCGGTAGTTTTCCATCAGGCGGGACAGCCATTGCTCCGACAACAGGTAAGCGGCGCTGCCGATGATGGCGCCGTCAAGCGTGCCGACGCCGCCGAGGATCACCATGACGATCAGTTCACCGGATCGTTGCCAGGACATGTAAGCGGGACTGACGAATTCGGTCGAATTCGCCAGCAGGAATCCGGACAACCCCGCGAGACCGCCGGAGATCACATAGGCGATCAATTGGAAGCGCTTGACGTCGAAGCCGATGGTCGCGATCCGAACGGAATTCTCCTTGCTGCCGCGCAACACCCGCCCGAAGCGGGACTGCACAAGGGCCCGGCAGAACAGGTAGGTCGCCAGCAAGCCAATGAGAATGACGTAGTAGAAAGCAAGATCCGATTTAAGAAGGGGAAAGCCCGCCACCGTATTGCGCGCCGCGATCGTCAGACCATTGTCGCCGCCATAAGGGGCGAGCGAGGTCGCGACGAAATAGATCATCTGGCCGAAGGCAAGCGTGATCATGATGAAATGAACGCCCTTGGTCCGCAGGCAAACTGCGCCGGTGCAGAGCGCAAAAAGCATGGAAACGGCGATGGCAACCGGCAATGAGATGAGCGCATCGCCGATGCCCTCCGCCGACAGGATGCCGACGGCGTAGGCACCAAGGCCGATGAACCCGGCGTGGCCGAACGAAACCAAGCCGCCATAACCGACGATCAGATCGAGGGCGACCGCCGCAACGGCAAAGATCATCACCCGGGCGGCCAGATCGACCAGATAATGCGCCGCCAGCAGCCATGCCAAAAGCGGCAGCAGCGCCAATACCAGAAAGATCAATGCCGGCCGCAAGGCTTCGCGCGTCAAGTAGGGCGAGCGGGCTGCAGGCGCGGCCGCAAGCGTCCTGCCGCTCATTGTCAGCGGCCTTTGGCCGGAAACAGACCGGCCGGTCTGAAGAAGAGAACGACGGCCATCAAGACATAGATCAGCATCGAGGCGATGGCCGGGCCGACCATGCGGGCCGGCGACGGCGCCATCATCAGCCGCAGGATATCGACCGAGAACGACCGCCCCAGCGTGTCGACCAGGCCGATCAGCAGCGCGGCGACGAAAGCGCCGCGGATCGAACCGATGCCGCCGATAACGATGACGACGAAGGCCAGGATCAGAATATTGTCGCCCATGCCGGGTTCGACCGAAAGGATCGGCGCGATCATGATGCCGGCAAAGCCCGCCAGCATGGTGCCGAAACCGAACACGATCATGAACAGGCGTTCGATATTGACGCCCAGCGCCGACACCATCCGGGCATTGGTGGCGCCCGCGCGCACCAGCATGCCGGTGCGGGTATACGTCACCAGCGCGTAAAGTCCGGCGGCGACCGCGAAACCCGATCCGATAATGACCAGCCGCCAGACCGGATAGAGCAGTCCTGGCATCAGCACGACGACGCCGGACAACAGGTCCGGCACCGGCAGCGACAACGGTGCGGCACCCCAAACGATCCTGACGCCGTGATTGAGGAACAGAATGATGCCGAAGGTCGCGATCAGCTGATCGAGATGATCGCGCTCATAGAGATGCCGGAACACCAGGAATTCCAGCAGCAGTCCGAAGGCGAGAGAGGCAAGCAATGCCAGGGGCAGCGCCGCCAGGAAACTGCCGGTCAGTCCGTAGAACGCCACCGCCAAATAGGCGCCGAGCATGTACTGGACGCCATGGGCGAGGTTGATGAAATCCATGACGCCGAAGACCAGCGTCAGGCCGGCCGCGATAAGGAACAACAGCACCCCGAGCTGCAATCCATTGAGGATCTGGACAATAAGGAGCGCGGTTGACATTGAGCCTGGATATTTCGGCCTATTTCATCGTGCAGTCTTTGGCGTAGCTGTCGCCGTAATTCGACAGCACCTTTTTGACGATCTCGGTTTCGAACTTGCCGTCCGGACGCTTCGCGACTTTGACCAGATAAAAGTCCTGTACGGGGTAATCGTTATTATTGAACTTGAAGGCGCCGCGCAGCGACTTGAAGTCGGCTTTCTTCAGCGCCGCGCGCAACGCATCCTTGTCGGTGAGATTGCCTTTGACCGCGCTTACGGCGCTGTCGATCAGCAACGCGGCGTCGTAAGCCTGGAAGGCGTAGCTCGCCGGCACGGCATTGTAGGCTTTCAAATAGGCGTCGACGAAGGCCTTGTTTTGCGGATTGTCGAGATTGGGCGCCCAGTTCGAGCCGCCATACATGCCAAGCGCCGCATCCTGTTGCGCCGGCAGCGTCGATTCATCGACGGTAAAGGCCGACAGGAACGCGATCTTGTCGGCGAGACCGGCTTGGCGATATTGCTTGACGAAGTTCACGCCCATGCCGCCCGGCAGGAAGGCGAAGATCGCGTCCGGACTGGCCGAGGCGATCCGCGACAATTCCGCCGAATAGTCGAGCTGGCCGAGCGGCACATACATTTCGTCAAGGATCTCGCCGGTGAACTTGTGCTTGAATCCTGCGGCCGCGTCCTTGCCGGCCTGATAGTTCGGCACGATGATCATCACCTTCTTGATCCCGGAATCCTGGGCATATTGGCCCAGGACCTCGTGGACCTGGTCGTTCTGGTACGAGGTGACGAAGAAATTCGGATTGCAGTCCTTGCCGGCAAAGCTCGAGGTTCCGGCATTCGGGCTGATGAGGATCACATTCGCCTCGGTGACCGGCTTCATGATCGCCGCCAGGATATTCGAGAAGATCGGCCCGACTACGAAGTCGACCTTATCGCGGTCGATCAGTTCCTTGACCTTGGTCACCGCCTCGTCCGGCTTGAGCTCGTCGTCGGCGACGGTCACGTCGACATCGCGACCGCCGAGCTTGCCGCCAAGCGTCTTGACCGCCAGCTCGAAGCCGTTGCGCATCTGCTGTCCCAGAACTGCCGGCGGCCCGGATAACGTGCCGATGACGCCCACTTTCAAGTGATCCTGAGCTTGCGCGGCGGACAGTCCCAGTCCAAGCACGGCTGCAAGCGCAGCAATGAGCTTCGGCTTAATCATTTCCGGTCTCCTCAAGAGGTCCTGCAAAAACTGTCATCGTGTGAGGCTATCGCCCATAATAATCGCCGCGATCCGCGCATGCGGCGACGTCCCAGCTAATATTTTAAGCTTAAATTACCAGCCTTGTGAAGCAGCGTTTGACGGCAGCTTCGGCCCATTTTTGTCGCAAGCGCGTTGCCGGCCACACCGGCCTGTTTACGCTAATACCGATCGAGCAAGCAGGCGCATTGGCGTTCGAGCGCTTTCGTGGTGATATCGGCGCCGGGCACCGAATTGGCGGAGCAAGAACGATGAATCCGATGACCGCTGGCGTTACCAAGGCGGGGACCGGCCTGGACGGCATCTCCTGGAATATTCTCGGGCAGACTTACGTGCCGAAACAGCTGTCGGAGAACTCCTTCGCCTGGCACGCCACCTTCCCACCGGGGACTTTCGTGCCGCCGCATATCCATCCGACCCAGGATGAGTTCATCTACATGCTCGAAGGCAAGTTCGATCTGGTCCTGGAAGGCCGCGAATTCACCGCGACCACCGGCGATCTGATCCGACTGCCGATGCAAATTCCCCACGGCATTTTCAACAAGACCGATCAGACCGTGAAGTGCTTCTTCTGGGTGACGCCGACCCGCAAGCTCTACGACTTGTTCTGGGCGATCCACGGCATGAAAGAGCAAAATCCGCCGGATGTGATCGCGCTTTCGGCCAAATACGAAGTGATGTTCCTGCCGCCGCCGCTGTAAACGGCTTTAAGCCGCCTTATTGACCTGTTCGCGGGCAAAGCCCGCCGCGGATGCGTAGCCGCGCACGATCGCCTTGCGCTGCTCGAAGGTCAGAACGTCGTCGATATTGCTGAAGCCCTCCGGCGCGCGCGCCTCGACGGCGTCGATCACACCTTCCGGACCGCCGCGCCGGTTCATGCGCACGATGTCGGCCGTCATCGGCAGACGTATTTGCTCGTAGGTCCACAATGCGTGCGCCGGGTGATCGGCATCTTTGAGCCTATCGGCGAGGCAGCGGGCGTCGAGGATGGCCTGCGACGCGCCGTTCGATCCGACCGGGTACATCGGATGCGCGGCATCGCCGAGTAAAGTGACCCGGCCCTGGCTCCAGCGCGGCAGCGGATCGCGGTCGCACATCGGGTATTCCCAGAACTCGTTGGTCGCCTCGATCAAGGCCCGGGCGTCGACATAGGGGATGCGGAAACGCTGCACATGCGGCATCAAATCCTCGAACCGCCCGGGCCGCGACCAGTCCTGCTTTTGCGGAACCGGCATCGACGGCTCGCCGACGCGGCCGACCACCGCCCAATTGGTGAGCCGCTTATCGGGACGCGACCCCTCGGCGATCGGATAGACCACGACCTTGGCCGCGAGACCGCCGGCCACCACCATCGAGCGCCCGGTCAAGAAACTCGGCCAATCGATCGCGCCGCGCCAAAGCATCAAGCCGTTCCATGACGGTGGCCCTTCTTTGGGAAACAATTTCTCGCGCACCACCGAATGGATGCCGTCGGCGCCGACCAGCACGTCGCCACGCGCGGTGTGCCGGTGGGAACCGTTCCGATCGAAGAAATAGGCCGTGACGCCGGCGTCGTCTTCGTTGAACGAACCGAGACGGCAATTCATGTGAATGCACGATTCGCCGAGCCGCGCGCGGACGGCTTGGTAGATCACGCCTTGAAGCCGGCCGCGGTGGATTGAGAATTGCGGCACGTCGTAGCCGGCATCGAGGCCGCGCGGTTCGCGCCAGATCTCCTGGCCGAAGCGATTGGTGTAAAACAGTTCGTAGGTACGGATCGCGACGGCATCCAGGCGGTCGAGCAGACCGAGATCGGCTAATTCCTTGATGGCATGCGGCAGAGTGTTGATGCCGACGCCCAGTTCCCGGATCGAATCCGCCTGCTCAAAAATTTCGCAATCGATCCCGCGCGCATGCAGCATCAGCGCCGTGACCAGGCCGCCGACGCCCGCGCCTGCAATAAGGACCTTCATGGAAAACGCTCCGCGTACTCTAACAGGCTGCAGTGTGGCGGCGGCGGCGGAAAATGCAACGGTCCGATACGGTCCGGAGCGTTTGTTTGGGCGTATGGTGAGCGTTAAGAAAGCCCCCAGGCGGCCGGCCGCCTACCCTTACTCGTCAGGACATTGTCATGCTTCAGGACAGCTTTTCGCCGCCGAACGGCGCTTTTACCCGAAGCATCCCGGTCCGCTTTTCGCACTGCGACCCGGCGGGAATCGTTTAATTCCCGCATTATTTCGACATGTTCAACGGGTTAATCGAGGACTGGTACGGGCAGGAACTAAGCCAGGACTATGCCGCGCTTATCACCGGCAGCCAGTATGCATCGCCGTTCGTTCATATCGAGTGCGACTTCAAAATTCCGAGCCGCATGGGCGACATCATCGAGTTAACCTTGCTGGTCGAACGCGTCGGCCGCTCCTCGCTCGGTCTCGCCATCGTCTGTCACCGCGATGGGATCGAACGGCTGCGTGCCCGCATGGTTACCGCAATGATGTCGGTCGCAACGAGAAAGCCTGTTCCGTTGCCGCAAACCCTGCGTGACGCGATCGAAGCTTATAAGCAGCGAACCACATTATAAGCGGCGAACCACAATCGATTGAGAAGGTCAGTTCGGCACAACGGCGGTGGCCTCGATCTCGACCTTGGCGCGATCCTCGACCAGCGCGACGACTTGCACCAGCGTCATGGCGGGAAAGTGTTTTCCCATGACGTCCCGATAGGCCTCGCCTAGCTCCGGCAGGCGCGACAGATATTCCTTCTTGTCGGTGACGAACCATGTCAGCCGCGTAATGTGCTGAGCGCCACCGCCGGCTTCCTGAACCAGCACGACGATATTCATCAGCGCCTGCCGGGCTTGCACGATGAAATCGTCGCTGGTGAATTGCTGTTCGGCATTCCAACCGATCTGGCCGGCCAGAAAAACCAGACGGCCCTCGGCGGCGATGCCGTTGGCGAAACCGCGTGCCTTCTTCCAGTTGCGCGGATGCAGGACTTGGTGAGGATTTGTCATCGAGCCGGCCTCCGTCATGACGCGCCCGGCCGCAGTCGGAATCGCTGAATCTTGCCGGTCTGGGTTTTTGGCAGCGCCTCGACGAATTTCACCGAACGCGGATACTTAAATGGCGCGATCGTCGCCTTGACGTGGTCCTGCAGCCGTTTGACGGTATCGACTCCGGCGATGGCGCCCTCGTTGAGCACGACATGCGCCTCGACAATCTGGCCCCGGCCTTCGTCCGGCGCGCCGATTACTGCGCATTCCTTGACATCCGGGTGCGACAGCAACGCGGCCTCCACTTCAGGCCCGGCGATATTGTAGCCCGCCGAGATGATCATATCGTCGCTGCGGGCGGCGAAATGAAAGTAGCCGTTGTCGTCCTGAAAAAACGAATCTCCGGTCAGGTTCCAGCCGTTACGCACGTAGGCGTCTTGACGTTTGTCGGCGAGATAGCGGCATCCCGTCGGCCCGCGCACGGCAAGCCTGCCGACCTCGCCGCGCGGTTTCTCCCGCATATCGTCATCGACGATTTTCGCTTCATAGCCGCCGACCGGCTTGCCGGTCGAGGCAGGCGCCGCATCGCCGAAGCGGTTGGAGATAAAGATGTGCAGCATCTCGGTGGAGCCGATGCCGTCGAGAATCGGCTTGCCGGTCTTGGCGATCCAATCCTCGAACACCGGCGCCGGCAGCGTCTCGCCGGCCGATACCGCGGCACGCAATGACGAGAGATTGGCGCCCTGCTGCATGGCGGCAAGCATCGCCCGGTAGGCGGTCGGCGCGGTAAACGAGATTGTCGCCTTATAGGTCTCGATGATCTCGACCATATTCGCCGGCGAGGCATTTTCCAGCAGCGTGGCGGTGGCGCCGAACCGCAGCGGAAAAATCGCCAGCCCGCCCAGGCCGAAGGTGAAAGCGAGCGGCGGGGAGCCGACAAACACATCGTCCGGCGTCACGCCGAGCACCTCCTTGGCGTAGCCGTCGGCGATGATCAGAAGATCGCGGTGAAAATGCATGGTCGCTTTGGGCTCGCCGGTGGTGCCGGACGTGAAGCCCAACAGCGCAACGTCGTCGCGGCCGGTCTTTACCGCGTCAAAGGTCACCGGCTTGCCGAGCGCCAGGCGATCAAGCTCGGCGTCATGATTGGCGGTGCCGTCGAAACCGATGACTTGCTTGAGAAATTTGCTGGTCTTGGCGCAGGTGACCAGTTCGTCCATCAACCGCGTGTCGCAGAGCGCCAACGTGACTTCCGCCTTGTCGATGATCTTGCCGAGTTCGCCGGCGCGCAGCATCGGCATGGTGTTGACGACGACCGCGCCGGCCTTGGTGGCCGCCAGCCAGCAGGCAACCAACGCCGGATTATTGGCCGCCCGGATCAGAATGCGATTGCCGGGCTTTACCCCGAAATCCTCGACCAGCGCGCGGGCGATGCGGTTGGTCCAGTCGGACAGTTCCTTGTAGGTGCGGCGGCGGCCGTTGCCGATCAGCGCCACCCGATCGCCGAAACCGCGCGTCACCATGCGATCGGTCAATTCGACGCCGACATTCAACTTTTCCGGATAATTGAAGCCCTCGAACGCGATGTGCGGCCACTGCGACGGCGGCGGGAGATTATCGCGGGTGAAGGTGTCTGTGTGTGCCGTATGACCGAGCGTTGACGTCATCTTCATGTCCTTCAGATCACGCGCCGGAAAGCGTCTGTCGCGCGATGACCACTTTCTGAACTTCCGAGGCGCCTTCGTAGATCCGCAACGCCCGGATTTCGCGGTAGAGCCGCTCCACGACATGACCGCTGCGGACGCCGTCGCCGCCGTGAAGCTGCACCGCCTTGTCGATGACCTGTTGCGCCCGGTCGGTGGCGAAAAGCTTGGCCATGGACGCTTCGCGGGTAACGCGGACGGCGCCGTTGTCCTTGGCCCAGGCCGCGCGATAAACCAACAGCGCCGCGGCATCGATGTCGACCGCCATTTCGGCGATATAGCCCTGCACCATCTGGAGATCGGCAAGGGCATTGCCGAACAATTCGCGGGTGCGCACCCGCGCGACGGTTTCGTCGAGCGCCCGTCGGGCAAGTCCGAGTGCTGCCGCGCCGACGGTGGCGCGAAAAATATCAAGCGTCGCCATCGCGATCTTGAAGCCCTCGCCGGCCTTGCCGATCATCGCCGATAGCGGCACCCGAACGCCATCGAACTTGAGCCGTGCCAGCGGATGCGGGGCAATGACATCGATACGCTCGGCGACCGAAAGGCCCTTGGCATCGGCCGGGACGAGGAATGCGGAAAGGCCTTTGGCACCGGGTCCCTCCCCGCTTCGCGCGAACACGACATAAAAGTCGGCAATGCCGCCGTTGGAAATCCAGCTTTTTTCTCCGTCGATGACATAGCTATCGCCGTCACGCGTCGCCGTCATCGCGATATTGGCAACGTCCGATCCGGATTTCTGCTCGGTCAGAGCGAACGCCGCGATCGCTTCACCGCCGCGCGTACGATCGAGCCAACGCCGCTGTTCGGGAGTGCCGAACAGGCTGATCGGCCCGGCGCCGAGGCCCTGCATAGCGAAGGCGAAGTCGGCAAGACCGTCATAACGCGACAGCGTTTCACGAATGAGACAGAGTGCTCGCACATTCATCGCGTTTGATGTCCCGGGATCGGGAGCGGTGTGGGCAAGCCAGCCATCGCGGCCGAGACGGACTACGAGATCACGGCAGGCTCCATCCACGTCACCATGCCCAACCGGCAGGTTAGCCGCACTCCAATCCTCGATCGCCGCCGCCAGATTGCGCTCGCGATCGGAGAAAAACGGCCAGGACAGGAAGCTTTTGTCGGACACCTAGTTTCCCTCGAATACCGGCTTCTGCTTGGCGACAAAGGCCCGATAGGCGCGCGCGAAATCTTCAGTCTGCATGCAGATGGCTTGAGCTTGCGCCTCGGCCTCGATGGCCTGATCGAGACTCATCGACCATTCCTGATTGAGCTGGGTCTTGGTGACGCCATTGGCAAAAACCGGGCCCGATGCAATCCGGCCGGCCAGCGCAAGCGCCTCGCTCGCTAGATTCCCGGGCGCCACAAGCTTGTTATAAAATCCCCAGGCTTCGCCTTCCTGCGCCGACATCGCCCGGCCGGTGTAGAGCAGTTCCGCCGCACGGCCTTGGCCAATAATACGGGGCAGCATGGCGCAAGCGCCCATGTCACAGCCGGCAAGCCCGACCCGATTGAACAGAAAGGCGGTCCGCGCCTCCGGCGTCGCTAGGCGCAAGTCCGACGCCATGGCGATGATCGCGCCCGCCCCCGCGACAACGCCGTCCACCGCGGCAATGATCGGCTTGCCGCAATGGAGCATCGCTTTGACGAGGTCGCCGGTCATCCGCGTGAAGGCCAGCAAGTCCTTCATATTCATTTCGACCAGCGGCCCGATGATCTCGTGCACATCGCCGCCGGAGCAGAAATTGCCGCCGTTCGGCAGAAACACGACGGCGTTCACATCGTCGGCATAGGCGAGATCACGGAAGGTATCGCGGAGTTCGGCATAGGAATCGAATGTCAGCGGATTTTTGCGCTCCGGCCGGTTCAACTGGATGACGGCAACGGCGCCATCCATGCGCCACAGAAAATGGGCGGGGGTAATGGAAGCCAATGCGGTCACGCTTCGCCCTCCCAATCGCTTCTGAACGATTTCAATTTGGCCGACATCTGCTCGGCGTCGCGGACCGACAGACCGCCAAGCAGTTCGTCGATCCATTGTTCGTGCGCTGTTGCCATCTCGGTGAATGCAGCACGGCCTTTACGGGTCAGACTGACAAAGGACGTGCGGCGATCGCCGTTGCGCTGCGAACGCGCAACCAGCCCGTCGGAGACGAGCCGATCGACAATGCCGGTTACATTGCCGTTCGACACCATGAGAAAGCGCGAAATCTCGCTCATCAGCATACCGTCGGGCTTGCGGTAAAGCGCAGCCATCACGTCGAAGCGCGGCAGCGTCGCGTCGAATTGCGATTTCAGCCGCTCGCGCGCCACGCTCTCGATGAGGCGGCTGGCGCGCAACAGCCTGATCCACAGCCGTAGCCGCGCCTTGCTGTCGCTTTCAGGACGGACCGCCGCCAGGGGTGCGCTCACCATGTTTCGCCTCCGGATACGGAAATCGCCTGGCCGGTGATTGCCGCCGACCGGTCGCTGCAGAGCCACAGCACCGTGTCGGCCACTTCTTGCGGCTGGACGAAGCGCCCCTGCGGATTGTTGCCTTTGAGAATTTTCCGCGCTTCACCTTCAGCGAGTTTGCTTGTGGCTGCGATGCGGTCGACCGATCGATCGAGCAAGGACGTTTCGGTAAAACCCGGGACAGACAGCATTTACGGTGATACCGGCTTTTGCCGTCTCAATGGCCAAAGCCCGCGCCAGCCCCACCACCCCGTGCTTGGCGGCAACATAAGGGGCCACATAGGCATAGCCTTTCAGACCTGCCGTCGAAGCGATGAAGACGATGCGGCCCCACTTCTTCTCGCGCATTCCAGCGATCGAAGGCTTCACCGAAAGGAACGCGCCGGTGAGATTAACTTTGAGGATTTGGTCCCAAAGCTCTTGGGTGACTTTTTCCGCCGGCGCGCTTTCCGCCATTCCGGCGTTGGCAACGACAATGCCGAAGCTCCCGCGCGCTGTTTGCGCATGCTGGTAAAGCCGCTCCGATTGACCCCTCGTCCGTCACGTCGGCGGTCTCAGGATAGATGTTGCCGTGACGCTCCGGCAGTGGTTTCAAGTTCCGGCAGCCGGCGGCCGCAAATCGTGACGCTCGCTCCGGCCTGCGCCAAGGCCAAGGCGATGGCAGCGCCAATACCGCTGCCGCCGCCGGTCACCAGGGCATGTTTTCCGGCAAGAGCCATGCTCACACCGCCGTCGTGCCGGGCTCGCCGCCGCCGGAGAGCCGATAGAGTTGATCGCGGCCGGGATAATAAGGCTGCGGCCAGGTTTCGCCGCGGTCGCCGAGCTTTGCCGCGGCATGCAGCGTCCAATACGGATCGGCGAGATGCGGCCGCGCCAGACAGACGAGATCGGCCCGGCCGGCCATCAGGATCGAGTTGACGTGGTCCGGTTCGAAAATGTTGCCGACCGCCATGGTCGCCATGCCGGTCTCGTTGCGGATGCGATCCGAGAACGGCGTCTGGAACATCCGGCCATAGACCGGGCGGGCATCGATCGTGGTTTGTCCCGCGGAGACATCGCAGATATCGACACCGGCCTCTTGCAACAGCCGGCCGATCGCAACCGCATCATGCGGCTCGATGCCTTCGGCGCCCATCCAATCGTTGGCGGAAATACGAACGGAGATCGGCTTCTCCGCCGGCCACACCGCGCGTACCGCGTGAAAGATCTCCAGCGGATAGCGCATGCGGTTTTCCAGTGAGCCGCCGTATTCGTCGGTTCGCCGGTTGGTCAACGGCGTGATGAACGAGGACAACAGGTAGCCGTGAGCGCAATGGATTTCGAGCATGTCGAAACCGGCGCGAGCCGCCATTTTCGCCGAAGCGACAAACTGCTCCCGGACGCGGTCCATGTCGGCGCGATCCATCGCGCGCGCGCGCTGATTTCGATCCGACCAAGCCGTCGCCGATGCCGACATCACCGGCCAATTGCCGTGTTTCAGCGGCGCGTCCATGTCCTCCCAGCCGAGCTGGGTCGAGCCTTTGGCGCCGGAATGACCGAGCTGACAGCATATTTTGGCGTCGGTTTCCGCGTGCACGAAATCGACGATGCGTTTCCAGGCGGCTTCGTGTGCCGGCGCGTACAGGCCGGTGCAGCCCGGCGTGATGCGGCCCTCCGGACTGACGCAGGTCATTTCGATGCAGACCAGACCGGCGCCGCCCTTGGCGCGTTCGGCGTAATGCACGAGGTGCCAGTCGGACGGACAGCCGTCGACCGCCTTGTATTGCGCCATCGGCGAAACCACGATGCGGTTCTTGAGCCGCATATCGCGCAGCTTGAACGGCGCGAACATCGGCCGCCTGGTAATATTATCGCCGGCGCCGGCCAGCCGCTGGAACCAGCCTTCCGCACCCTCGAGCCACACTTTGTCGCGGGCTCGTAAATTCTCGTGGCTGATCCGCTGCGACCGCGTCAGCAGCGAGTAATTGAAGCTGCACCGGATCGAGATGAAGATAGCGCTCGACCTCCTCGAACCATTCCATCGAGTTTCGTGCCGCCGACTGCAGCCGTAATACCTCGGTGCGGCGGGCATCCTCGTATTTGGCGAACGCCGCCGGCATGGTCGGCTCGGAATGCAGATAATTCGCCATCGACACCGCGCTCTCCATCGCGAGCTTGGTCCCGGAGCCGATCGAGAAATGGGCGGTGGCGGCGGCGTCGCCCATCAGCACGATGTTCTGATACGACCATTTCTCGCATAACACGCGCGGGAAATTCAGCCACGCCGAGCCGCGAATATGGCTCGCGTTCGACATCAGCGAATGGCCGCCGAGGTATTTGGCGAAGATGCGCTCGCAGGTGCGGCAGGTCTCCTCCTGGCTCATGGCGCCGAAGCCGAAATTACGCCACGTCGTCTCTGAACACTCGACGATGAAGGTCGCGGTATCGGCATCGAACTGGTAGGCGTGCGACCCAGATCCAGCCATGCTCGGTTTGTTCGAAGATGAAGGTGAAGGCGTCGTCGAATTTCTGCTTGGTGCCGAGCCAGACGAACTTGTTCTTGCGAATATCGATCGCCGGCTTGAAATGGTCGGCGAATTGCGCGCGCGTCCTCGAATTCAGTCCATCCGCTGCGACCACGAGATCGAAGGTCTTGGCGAGATCCGCGGCACTGCTGATTTCTGTCTGGAACTGCAGATCGACGCCGAGTTCGCGCGCGCGCTGCTGCAGCAGGATGAGCAGTTGTTTGCGCGCGATACCGGAGAAGCCGTGGCCGCCGGAGACGATCCGCTCTCCGCGATAATGGACGGCGATGTCGTCCCAATAGATGAAGTGATCGCGGATGATTGCGGCGCTGACCGGATCGTTCGCCGTAATATTGTCGAAAGTCTCTTCGGAGAACACGACGCCCCAGCCGAAGGTATCGTCCGGCCGGTTGCGCTCGAATACGACGATGTCGTGTGCCGGATCGCGCAGCTTCATGCTGATCGCGAAATAAAGACCCGCCGGCCCACCGCCGAGGCAAGCGATCTTCATGGGGTTTCACCGCCTTGTTACGACGTGAAATAATGTCACCGCGCCCAAAGTATTTCAAGCTTAAACATTTAGGATTAAAGCACCGGAGCGGCGCCCGGCGACGTTATTTCACCGCCTGTGCCCGCAGCCAGGTTTGCGTCAGATCGACGTCGGTCTGCGAAAGTTCGTGGCCTCCCGGCAAAGTACGATGCTCGACCAGGGCCCCGTCGCGCTGCAATACCGCCGCTAGGCCCGCGGCCCCCTCGGCGGACATCATCGGATCCCTCGCGCCGGAAACAATCAAGACCGGCTTACCGCCGAGATCGACTGGCGGTGTTTCCGCGAGCGGCAGGGTCGCGCGCAGTAAAATCGCCCCGGCGAGCGCCTGCGGCCGCAACAGCAGAATGGCCGCTGCGACATTGGCGCCGTTCGAATAGCCGAGCGCAATCGGGGCCGCGATGCCATATCGGGCCCGCGCCTGTTCGACGAAATCCGCGAGGTCATGGGCCCGGGCGCGCACATCCGCCTCGTCGAATACGCCTTCGGCGAGCCGCCGGAAAAATCGCGGCATGCCGTTTTCCAGCACCTTGCCGCGGGGCGAGAGCAACGGTGCGCCGGGCGCCACCATGCGGCCGAGCGGCACGAGGTCGTTCTCATCGCCGCCGGTGCCGTGCAGCAAGAGGAAAGGACGCGCCCCCAATTCGGCGCCTTTTTCGAAGCGGTGAATGTAGGACAATGCTTCAGCCATCACGCCGCTGGCTCCGCACCGTCAATTCTGGGCAGCGTCGCCTCTATTTCCTTGCGGCGCGGTTCGAGAAAAGGCGGAAGCTTCAGGTCGCGCCCCAGCAACTCGACCGGCTCATCCACCGCAAAGCCCGGCGTATCGGTCGCGATCTCGAACAGAATGCCGCCCGGTTCACGGAAGTAAACCGACCGGAAATATTCCCGGTCGAGCTGGGGCGTGGGCCGCAGGCCGAGATCCGCGACGAGCTTTTGCGACATCGCCGCCTGTGCCTCGTCATCCGCGGCACGGAATGCGACGTGATGTACCGAACCGCGCCCCAGCCGCCCCGGTAAAAAGCCCCTCGCCTCACGGATGTCGATGATGCCGCCGATCGCCTCGCCAGAGCGAAACCGGGCCAGCGGACCATCCCGGCCACTGTCCTTAAATCCCAATACATTACTCAGCACCGCCGCCGTGCGACCGGCGTCTCCGACCATCAAGGTAACGCCGTGAAAGCCCCGAATTGCTTTCTCAGCCGGGATATCGCCAGCCCGCCACGACGGCTCGTCTTCGGCGCCTGTCGCGCCAACAAGCGCGAGACTCATGCCGTCGGGATCGCTGAACGATAGGACCGACTCGCCAAAACACTTTTCCGGCGCTTCATGCATGACGCCCTTGTCGACAAACCGGTGCGTCCAATATCCGATGGCGCCCACGGGGATGCGAAAAGTCGTCTGCTGTGCCAGCCCCGCGCCGGCACGCCCCGGCGCCGCGTGCTGCCAAGGGAAAAAAGTCAGAATCGTGCCGGGGTGACCGATTTGGTCGCCGTAATAGAAATGATAGGTGCTGGGATCGTCGAAGTTTACCGTCTTCTTGACGAAACGCAGACCTAAGACCTCCGTATAGAAATCCAGGTTGCGGGCGGCCTTGCCGCATATCGCCGTGACATGATGGATTCCCGACATGATGGCACCTGCTTTTCACGACGACGCAGCCCCTTCGCCACATCATCATCGTCCGGTAACTGCGAGCAAGGTTTCCTTGAGCTTTGCAATGGCGTAATTGCCGACCTTTTCAAGCTCAAGATGCGGGAAATTCGGCATCTCGTCGGCAACCACCACGCAATCGATAATCACCGGCCCGTCGGTCTTAAGCCCCTGTTCGATCGCAGCGTGCAGTTCGCTGGGCTTCTTTGCGCTGAAGCCGTGACCGCCGCAGGCCCGCGCCAGCGCACAATAATCCGGATTGGGAAATTCGATCCCTGGCATGTAGGCGGGAAGCCCGACCGCTTCGGCTTCGAACGGGATCAATCCAAATGACGAATTGTTGTAGACCACGACCTTGATCGGGAGTTTGTGGTGCACGGCGGTCAGGAATTCGCTCATCAACATATTAAAGCCGCCGTCGCCGCACAGCGCGATCACTTGTCGCCCACGATCGACTGCCTGAATGCCGTTGGCCATGCCGAGCGCGGTGCCGACCGCGGCATTATTGAAGGAGCCGATGATCCGCTGCGCGCCGCTTTGGCGTATCCAATTGGCCGACCAGAGCGTGTTAAGGCCGGTGTCCAATACAAACACCGCGTCACGCGCGGCGGAATCGCTGACCGCTCGCGCTACCGCCTGGGGATGAATACGATCCTTGCTGCGCGCCGGATCGGATTGCTTGTCCAGCATCTCGTCCCATTTTCGGCGTTCCTTGGTCACGTGGTCCTGAAATTTGGTATCGGTCTTCGGCCCGACCTTGTCGAGCAAGAGCTTTAGCGTCGGACGTACCGAGCCGACCACGCCGAGCGCGGTCGGCGCGCGGCGGCCGAGAATGCCGGCCCTCTCGTCCACCTGAACGACCGAGCCCTTGCTCGGCAGAAATTCGGAATACGGATAATCGGTGCCGAGCATCAGCAGCAGATCGCAATTCATGATCGCATGGTATACGGGTTTGGTGCCGATCATGCCGATCCCGCCCATCCAACGCGGATCGTCGAACGGCATGATCTCCTTGCCCTTGACCGAATGAACGAGCGGCGCCTTCAGGCAGTCGGACAGCGCCCGTAATTCTTCCGCCGCGCCATGGCATCCGGCGCCGCACATGATCACGACACTCCCGGCCGCATCGATGCGGCCGGCGATATCGGCGACATCATTCTCGCTCGGGGTTATTTCGGGGCGGGGCCGCAAGGTGGCGACGCTCGACACGGCGCTATCTGCTTTTGCATCGAATACGTCTTGCGGAACCGTCAGATGGGCAACCCCACGCCCCGCATAGGCGGCCGCGATCGCTTGATGGATCACCGCCGGCGCCTGGGCAGCGGAAGAAATGGTCTCGGTATAGAGCGAAACATCCCGGAACAAGAGATCGGGTTCTGTGGTCTGAATAAAATCCGTGCCATGCATCTTGCGCGCCATGTCACCGGAGATCGCCAGAACCGGCGCATGATCGCGCGAGGCCTCGTAGAGACCCGCGACCAGATGAGTCGAACCCGGTCCGGTGGTTCCACAGCACACACCCAATTGGCCGGTAAGCTTGGCCTGGCCGGAGGCGGCAAGGGCCGCGCCTTCCTCGTGGCGAACGCCGATCCACTCGATCTTGCTGTGGCGAACCGCATTGGCAAGCGGATTAAGCGAGTCGCCGATAAGCCCGAAAATGTGCCTTACCCCGACCTGCTCGAGCACCGTGACCAAAACATCAGCGACCGTCTGAGCCATTGCTATCTCCACTCCGGCGCCGGCTGACCTATACGAACACAGGACCGCGCTTCAGTCGTATCTGGTCACGACGCGGCCTTGTGCAAGACGGCGCCAAGGGCCGCGGATAGAGCAGTGACGACCGGGTCGGCTTCGCGACTGAGGCCATGGCGCTGCGCGAGCCATTTCACATCGTTATAGGAAAGCCAGGTCTTGCCTGCAGCATCTTCCCAAACCAGCGCCTTGAGCGGCAAATCAATTCCGATCTGCTGCCGGTCTTGCATCAGCGGCGTGCCGCCTTTGGCATTGCCAAAGATAAGGAGCAGCGTCGGCCGCAGCGCCATTCCGGCATCCCTCGCGCCGGCGGCGTGGTCGATACGCGCGAATATTGTCATGCCTTTAGACTTAACTTCCGATTCAATACGATCGATTGTCTCTTTGACGCCATAGGCGCTCGGAATCGTGATCAGACCGTCGTCACTCATAATGGGCGCTCCAGGTTTGCCCCGAGAGAAAATTCAAGACAATGCGAATACGGAATTGCAAGCTAATTCTGGCGCGCACCTGCTATAAACGGCAATGTCGCTACGGCGACCAGAAATAAATCCGTGTGCAGCTTTCACAGTGGGAGACAGCATGCCAAAAACCTCCAGCATACCCCGCATTGCACGAACTATATCACTGTTTGGCGTCATAGCATCCGCCGGGTTGCTCGCGGGCTGCTCCGAATCGCCTCGATCGCTGGCCGATTACATCGCCGCGATCTGCGCGAAATCGTTCCGTACGGCTCCGGCCGAGGAAGCACCGTACCTGGCCGATAACGTCAGTGCGATGTCAAAGATGATGATCGACATGGGGATTCGGCCATCAGGCGATGTCGACACCGACTTCGTCGCGATGATGGTGCCGCATCATCAGGGCGCCATCGAAATGGCGCAGGCCGAATTACGTTACGGACACAACGAGACGCTGCGGCGCATGGCGCAAGAGATCATCGTCACTCAACTGCAGGAGATCAGCGCCATGCATTTGGCACTCGGTCAACCGCTGCCGCCGCCGATTGCCTCGCCGGATCAGGTGGCCCCAATCGCGGCGATCGACCAAAAGCCTAACCCCGCCACCTCGTCGGCGCAGGAGCGATGACATGAAACGCATTTCCATACTGGCTGTTCTGCTGGCCGCCGCGGCTTTTGGTGGCGCACCGCATGCCTGGAGTGGGCAGGCCCCGGCGGCGGCCTCGGACCCGGATATCCCGATAAGCCACCACGATCGGGTTTACGCGGCGGAGCAGTTTTCGAACACTGTTTCCGTCACCGATCCCGTCGATAACAAGCTCGTTGGCGTCATTCGGCTGGGCGATCCGCTGCCGGCGAGCTTTAGTCCGCTCTATAAGGGCCAGTTGCTGGTGCACGGTATGGGCTTTTCGCCCGATCACCGCACCATCGCGGTGGTCGCGATCGGATCGAACGCGGTGAACTTCATCGATACCGCGACCAACACCGTAAAGCACATCACCTATGTCGGACGTTCGCCGCACGAGGCGTTCTATACAATGGATGGCAAGGAAGTCTGGGTGACGGTGCGCGGCGAAAATTATGTTTCCGTGCTCGACAGCACGACTTATGAGGAAACCGGCCGGATCACCGTCGCCAACGGACCCGGCATGACGATTTTCTCGCCCGACGGAAAATACGGCTATGTTTGTTCGTCATTCACGCCCGAGACCGCTGTCATAACCGTTGCCGACCACAAGATCGTCGGCAAGATGGCGCAGGCTAGCCCATTTTGCCCCAACATAGCCGCGACCCCGGACAGTTCTCAGGTCTGGTTTACACTCAAGGACACCGGCAAGGTTCAGGTTTTCGATGGGCAGGCGCCATTTGCACTGCTGAAAACGCTCGATACCGGCCCGATCACCAACCACGTCAACTTCGTTCACAACGTCAACGGCACGTTTGCCTACGTTACGATCGGCGGGCTGAACGAAATCAAAGTTTTTCGCACCGACAATTTCCAGCAGGTCGCCACCATTCCGGTCGGCAAACTGCCGCACGGCATCTGGCCGTCGGGCGACGGCACGCGGGTTTATGTCGGCCTTGAAAACGAAGACCGCGTCGTCGCAATCGATACGCTGAGCAATAAAGTGATTGCGACGAGTCCGATCGGGCAGGCCGCGCAGGCCGTCGTCTACGTGCCCAATGCCGTACCCGACGGACCTGGCACACAGGGACTGCAGCCGCTTGGCATCGCCGGAAAGTCGGACCAATTATGGCTCGCACCGTCCGGAGTGAAGGCTACCGAAAAAGCGCCTACCAGCGTTTCCTTGTCCGACCAGGGCCTGGTGCAAGTGCTGGAAGCTGCGGTCACGGGGCTCGATCCCGGAAAGCCGTATGTGCTTGCGCTTTCGAATGATCCGGCAGGCGGCGGCCGCTTGGAATTGCTGCAAGCTTTCACGACAAACCCGGCCGGCTCTGCGGTGGTCAATGCAATCGGGCCGATCCGACAAGTCGTTCGCGCCGAGGGCAAAAGTCCGCGCCGGTATCTCGTGATTGCTCCCGGCACCGCTGACGATCACGGCGCCCCGGTTCAGGTCCAAATGCAGTAGGCGTACGTCCAGGCCGGTTAGCCGCTAACCCGCGGCTTCGCCACCGGCTAGGCGCCGGCAATGACAAGTTTGGTGGCTTCGGGATTAGCCGACAGGTATGCCGCGCGCCGTTCGAAGAGTGCCGGGGCTAATCTGTTGACGCGGGCTACCGCTTCCGCAATATCGCCGGATACCAGCCGGCCGCCCTCGACAACGACTCGGCCATTCACGACAGTGAGATCGACGTCGCTGCCGCGCACGGCGTGAACCAGATTGTGATGCAGGTTAGCAAATTCTCCGGTGCCGATGAGCGGTGTCATCCGCGGCGTATCGCAGCGCACTGCTATCATGTCGGCTCTTTTGCCGACTTCCAAAGAACCGATTTGCCCGTCGAGACCGATGGCGCGGGCACCCTCGATCGTGGCCATCCGGATGACCTTCCAGGCATCGAGAGCCGCGGCGTCCAGGTCCTTGAGCTTGGCGAGTAGCGACGCCGTCTTCATCTCCTCAAACATATCGAAATTGTTGTTCTCTTTTTCGCCGTCGGTGCCGAGGCCGACGGCAACACCCGCAGCGATCAGCTTCTCGACCGGAGCGATCCCGCTTGCCAGCTTCATATTCGAGACCGGGTTGTGCGCGACACCGACTCCCAGTTCTGCCATGACGCCGATCTCCTCATCGGTCACCCAAACGCAGTGCGCCAGCAGAACCCGTTTGGCATCCAGCAGACCCACATGGCGAAGCGCCAGGATCGGCGGCATGCCGAACTGTTCGACAATCGCCTGCTGCTCGGCCCGGTTCTCGCTGCTATGCGTGCAAAGTCCGGTATTGTACCGGTGCGACAGGTCGACCGCGCGCCGCCATGCCGCTGGTACGGCGTACAAGAGATGTTCGAGGCCGACCCAAACGACGACGTTATTGTCGTTGCGTCCGTTCCATTCGCCGATCAATTTTTCGTTGGCGTCCAGCGTTTCAAAATAATCGTGATCGGGATGCTCGGCGACATAGGGGACGAGAACGGCGCGAATGCCCAGCTCCGTCGCCGCCCCTGCGCTCCCTTCCATATAACGCCACATATCGACGATGGTGGTAGTGCCGCCGAGAAGCGATTCCGAATAGCACAGCACCGACGCCGCATGGGCATCTTCCGGAAGAAGGACCCGATGCATCGGATCGATATATTGCTGGAGCCACTCCCAGACCGGCAGTCCTTCTGCCGTGCCGCGTAACAGCCCCGAATGAGCGTGGGTATTGATCAGGCCCGGCATCAGGACATGCGCCGGCAATGCAACAACCGGCAGCGCGGGATTGGCTTTTATAAGATCGCCGGCCGGGCCGAGTGCCTCGATCCTGCCGGTTTCGCCCACCAGAACGCCGCCATCGGCGATAACAGAATTCTTGGGATCCACGGTGAGGACATGCGCGGCACGATAGATTGTCTTCATCGCTGACGAGTCCATTTACTGATAAAATCGCTGTCGCCCGGCTTCCGGTTTCGAATACGGCAGCGAACAAACACGCGACGGGCGCGGATTATTCGCCGGCGGCGCTTTCGTGCCAATTCCGCAGGAGAAAATTCGACAGCGCGGAGAGGCAGACGAAGATCACGATGCCGGTGAGCGAGATCAACAGCAGCGCCGCGAACATCCGGGGGATTTCGAGCCGATATCCCGATTCGAGGATGCGATAGGCCAGACCGGATTGCGTGCCGCCGGTGCCGGCGACAAACTCCGCGACCACGGCGCCGATCAGCGCCAGGCCGCCCGATATGCGCAGACCGGCCAGATAATACGGCAGCGCGCTTGGCAGCTTCAGCAAAAACAGCGTCTGCGCCTTGGAGGCGCCATAGAGGCGATAGAGATCGATCAGGTTGCGATCGGTACTATTGAGGCCGACGGCGGTGTTGGAGACAATGGGAAAGAAAGCGACGATCCAGGCGCAGATCAACAGCGCGATCTGGGTATTGTTCACCCATATTATAATCAGCGGCGCTATCGCCACGATCGGCGTGACTTGCAGAATGACGGCATAGGGAAACAGCGTCCGCTCGACCCAGCGCGAAAAGGTGAACAGCAACCCCAGCAAGAGACCGATCACCGCGGCAGCCAGAAACGCAATGACGGTCGTCCGCAGCGTGACGATCAAGTTCGGCAGCAGTATCGGAAAATCCGTGATCAACGTCTGCAAGATCAATAACGGGCCCGGCAGCAGATAGGCGGGAATTTTTTCAATGCGGACCGTCGCCTCCCATCCGCCAAGAAACAATACGCCGAACAGATAAGGCGCGGCGAAGGCCAGCCATTTCTCTGCCGAGGGCTGGAGCCCCTGCCGGCTCGCAGGATCGAGAGAACTGGCGTCCGGTATCGCCTCTCCTGGAGGGACTTCGATCAAGCGATCATTCATTGCGATGGCCCATCCGTTCCGGCCATCGCCGCCTTCAACTGTGCCGAGACATGTCGGCAATACTCATTATAGATACTCGAAGTGCGGAACTCCTCGGTCCGCGGATAAGGCGCATCGATCGGGATGTCGGCAACGATCCGACCCGGCCGGGCGCCGATGACGACGATACGATCGGAGAGATAGACCAACTCATAGATACTGTGAGTGACGAAAATCACCGTCAGTCCCTGCGCTTGCCAAAGCTCCAGCAAATCATTGTTGAGCTGGAGCCGGGTGATTTCGTCGAGTGCCGCGAAAGGCTCGTCCATCAGCAAAAGCTTCGGCTGCATCACCAGAGCGCGGGCGACCGAGACGCGCATCTTCATGCCCCCCGACAGCTGTCGCGGGTAGCTTTGGGCGAAGCCATCGAGGTGGACGAGCTTCAAGGCCTCCATCACCCGCTCACGCGCGTCCTTGCGGCGCTGGCCCCTTAGCCGCAGCGGCAAATAGACGTTCTCGAAGACCGTGGACCAAGGCTGCAGCGTCGGTTCCTGGAAAACGAATCCGATCGCCTCCAACGAACGCGCATGGACATCGTGAATTGAGGTCGGCCATTCCACGCCGCCGGAACTGCAGGTGTCCAGTCCGGAAATGATCCGCAGCAGCGTGCTCTTCCCGCAGCCCGAAGGACCGAGCAGGCTCACGAATTGCGGATGGCTGGGAATGTCCAGGCTGATCCGGCGGATGGCCTCGGTGCCGTTGCGAAAGGTTTTACTGACGGATTTGAGGGAAATGAGCGGGCGACGCGACAGGCTGTCCGCCTCAGCGCCCATCGGTTCCCGCGTCATCGCAGTCTGCGTCATTGGCTCATTGTCCGATCCGAGCGGCGAAAGCCGAAAAACAAACAGTCAGCCTTCGAATAGCCGGCGATTCCTTGCGAAGATTGTGAGCCAAATAAGCGCCGTCCGAAAACTGCAAATCCTATGCCACTATTATCGGCAGATGATGGCATCGGACTGCCACCCCCTTTGTGTGAGCTCGCGAAAGATTGCGAGAAGAATGCGATCTTATTAGCCGCATTGATTATCTCGTGAGCAGGGGTCCCAACCATATCGGATCGGCGCCCGATCTACCAAGCGTTTCGGTGGCACAGAATTTGCGAGTTCAGTGCGCAACTTGCCCCACGCTATGCGAACGGGAGGAGAGACAAAATGTTGTTTCGCCGTAAGGACTTTCGGTTGTGGACAGGCGCCGTAATCGGCCTGGCTGTGGCGTTGACCGGGCCACGCTCCGCTCACGCCAACGACAAGGTGACGTTCTACGAGGACTGGTTTCCGGAAGTGGAGCACGGCGGCGCCTACCAGGCGAAAGCGCTGGCCATCTTCGAGAAATATGGCATCGATATCGACCTCCAGCCCGGCGGTCCGCAGGTGAACGGCTCGCTGCTGCTGTTGGGGGGCAAAGCCGATTTCGTCACCCTGCATACCGACGGCGAGTTGTTGCACGGCCTCGAACAAGGCACGCCACTGGTCGCAATCGCCGCCCAGTATCAAAAAGACCCGCAAGTCCTTCTGTCGCACAAGGGTGTTGGCCACGACACGATGGAATCACTGAAGGGCACGCCGATTCTGCTGTCGCAGGATTTATTCAGCTCGTTCTGGCCGTGGTTGAAGAAAAAATACGGCTACACCGACGATCAAGTGCGGCCATACACGTTCCAGATGGCGCCATTTCTCAACGACAAGATGGCGGTACAGCAGGCCTATCTCACCGCCGAGCCTTATGCGATCAAACAGGGCGGCGTCGACCCCAACATCTTCCTGCTTTCGGATTATGGCTGGGACACGTATGCCGCGCTCCTCGTCACCCGCGCGGACATGATCGAGAAGAATCCTGACCTTGTTAAGCGCATGACCCAGGCCACGCTCGAGGGCTGGTACAGCTTCTGGCAGGATCCGAAGCCGGGCAGCGAGGCGGTGCAGAAACTCGTGAGCACCTCCGACGGGCAAGTGCATTATTCGCTCGGTGAGATGAAAGCGCGCGGGATCGTGTTGTCCGGAGATGCCTTGAAGGAGGGCATCGGCACCATGAACGACGCCCGCTGGAAGTCTTTCTACGACGCCATGGTCGCCGCCGGTCTTTACAAGCCGGGCCTGGATTACAAAAAGGCCTATACGCTGCAATTCGTCAACGACAAGGCTTTCATCGCGAAAATGACCGAGAAATATCCGGACGCGGTGAAGAACGGCGCCCCCTGACGGTAATATGTCTCGCACATCGCTCCGCGGCCTCGGCAAACTGAAGCCGCGGAGCATTACCAGCAGGACTATACGGACCAATGGCGAGCAATGAAGAGCGTGATGTTTTTTATCTGCGCCGCGCGATAGAGATCGCAAAGCAGTCACGCGCCGGCGGCCATCATCCGTTTGGCGCCTTGGTGGTGACCGACGATGACCGGGTGCTGACCGAGCGGGAAAGCCGCAAGGAACGCGGCGGCGACGCTACCCAGCATTCCGAACTCGAAGCGGTGCGGGCCGTCTCCGCGCAATATCCGAAAGATGTCTTGCGCCGTTCGACGCTCTACACCGCCACCGAGCCATGTGCGATGTGCGCCGGCGCGATCTATTGGGGCGGCATCGGCCGCGTCGTTTACTCCTTTCCGGAGCACCGCCTGATGGAGATGACCGGCAATCATCCGGAAAACCCGACGCTTACACTGCCGTGCCGAGAACTCTTTGCGCGCGGGCAGCGCAAGGTGGAGGTGGTCGGTCCGCTGATCGAGGAGGAAGGCCGCGAGGCCCATGCCGGCTTTTGGGCGGCCCCCTCCCCCATTGTAAGCACCGGATAAAATCTGCTTCGGTGCGCGGTAATACCCTGCATCCGTGCGGACGTGCCATGACCCAAGTCGCGACTCTGGTGTTTCAAGGACGTTTCCGGCTTGAAAGTTTTCGCGAGTTCGTCCGGCACCGCGCCGAACGCCTTTCGCTTCACGCCGGCATACGGCTCGCGACCACCCGGCGCGTCGAGGTTTTTGTTGCCGGCGCTGAAGAACTCATCGACGCCTTCGAATTGGCTTGCAGCCTCGGCCCGATCGACTGTCTCGTACGTGATCATCACCGCATCAGCGTGGGCGCGGAGCCGCGAGCGCACGCGGGCCGCGTTCGGAGTCTCGCATGAGTTTCAGCGACGGCTGGTACCCGGTGGCACTGGCGGACGACATCGGGCGGGGACAGTCGGCCGGTACGCGGTTATTCGACCGGGAGCTTTGTATCTGGCGCGACGCCGATGGGCACCCGCATGCCTGGGAAGATCGCTGTCCCCATCGCGGTATGCGGCTTAGTTTCGGCTTCGTGCGCGGCGACCGTATCGCCTGCCTCTATCATGGCTGGCAATATGACACGCAGGGTCAATGTCGCTTGATTCCGGCCCATCCCGACCTCGAGGTTCCCGCCTCGATCCGCGTTGCGTCCTACCCCTGCGTCGACCGCCTCGGCATGCTTTGGGCGTATTCCGGCGCCACCAACGATACGCCACCCGACCTGATTATCGCGCAAAGCGCCGTGGCGCCGGTCCGCAGTCTCTACATCGACTGCGCGCCCGCCATGGTTCTGCGGCAGCTCGCGGTCCACTCGAAAAACATCGGATCATCGGGCGTTCCCCTCCTGTCGATCGAGGCCGAGGGACAAAATCTGATGGCAGGCGTTCACCCGTTCGGCAAAACCAAAACGGCGCTCCACATCGTTCTTCCCGGCCCCCCCGATAAACAGCCACCCGCCGCGCGGACCGCGGCGGCAATTTGGGCCGAAAACCTTCGACGCGATCTCGAACAAAAGTCGATCTCGTCCGCAGCCTCCGCCTTTCGGGAGGCTACGCCGTGACCGAACCGACACTTTACGACGACGAACTCGACGACCAATGCTACAAAGTACGGCTGCTGCTCGGCGCGCTCGGCCGTTCCTACCGGAAGATTGCGGTGGACGTGCATCCGGGAGCCCAGCAGCGCTCGGCGGAATTCCTCAAGCTTAACCCACAGGGGACGCTGCCAATTCTCACGGACAGTGAACGGGTGCTATGCGGGGCAGAACCGATACTGGCCTACGTCGCCTCCAAATACGATCCGACACGGACGTGGCTTCCTGACGAGGCGGAAAACTTCGGCCGCGCGAAGCAGTGGCTCGCCTTCGCCGCTGACGAGTTAAGGCCCGCTTCGACCGCTCGGGCGAATGCTCTGTTTGAATGCGATGCCGACGAGGCATCCCTCCGCGACGCTTCCCGCAGCGCCTTCCGGCTGATGGACGATCACATGATCAAACGGGAATTCGACGACGCGGCTTGGTTCGTCGGCGGCACGCCGACAATTGCCGATATCGCGTTGTTTCCCGCGTTCGCGCTTAGCCGCGATTTTGGCGTCGATCACGACGAATATCCGGCACTGCGACGCTGGATGAGACGCGTTCGGGCGATACCGGGCTTCATGACCATGCCGGGCATTCCGGCTTTTTACTGATGCGATCGACAACGCCCCCCGATCCGAGCATGACGCTCCCGCTGGCCGATGAATACGACTTCGTCATTGTCGGCGGCGGCAGCGGCGGCGCGGTCGTGGCGCGGCGGTTGGCGGAACGATCCGATGCAACGGTATTGCTGATCGAGGCCGGACCGACTGACGTCGGGGTCGCTGCAATCGACGATGCCGGCCGCTGGACGTCATTACTGCGCGGCGCCTACGATTGGGGCTACGATTACGCGCCGACGCCGCACGTCAATGGCCGCACCATCGGCATACCGCGCGGCCGCGTACTCGGCGGATCGAGCAGCATCAACGCGATGATCTGGTATCGCGGACATCCGTCCGATTACGACGCTTGGGAATCGGCAGGAGCAACCGGGTGGAATTTTTCAGCGCTGCTTCCTTATTTCAAGCGGGCGGAAGACTGGGAAGGCGGCGCCAGTCTTTGGCGCGGCGCCGGCGGCCCACTGCGTATCGAACGGCCACGCGATCCGCATCCGATCGCGATTGCCATGCTGGACGCTGCGGCCTCGCTTGGGATTCCGATCATCGACGATATGAACGGCGCCGGCAACGAGGGCGCAACGCTCGCGAATTTGAATGCGTGCGACGGCATCCGTTGGAGCGTAGCACGCGGCTATCTGCGACCGATCATGCGCCGAAGCAACCTGACGATATCGACCAACTCGCTGGCGGTAAAGCTGGGCTTTGAAGGCAAACGCTGTGTATCGGTGACGCATCTCGTCGACGGCGTTCCGCGCCTGACCCGCGCGTCGCAGGAGATCATTCTTTGTGCCGGCGCGATCGATTCCCCGCGCCTCTTGATGATGTCGGGGATCGGCGACGCATCCGAACTGAGGCGGCTCGGCGTGCCGGTCGTCTGTAGTCTTCCCGGCGTCGGCCAAAACCTGCAGGACCACCCGCTGCTCATGGGTGTTAATTTTGCCGCGAAAGCACCACTCGGACCGCTTCGCGACAACGGCGGCGGCAGTATCGTCAACTGGAAGAGCAAACCGGATTTGCCAGGCCCGGACCTGCACGCCTTCGTGGTCCAAGGAGCCCATGCCGGGTTGGAGATCGCGTCCGATTACCCGCTTCCGGAAGATTGCATTGCCATTTCGCCGGGTCTCATGCGCTCAAAAAGCCGCGGCTATATGCGACTTGAAAGCGCCGCTCCCGGCGGAAGGATCGAAATCCAGCCAAATTTTCTTAACGAGCCTGCCGACCTCGAAGCACTGACCGAAGGCCTCGAATTCTGCATGGAACTCGCCGCGACGCCGGCTTACGCCTCGCTGGTAGCGCGGCCCGTCGCACCCGATAGGCGCTTATCAAAACGCGAACGGGAAACATTCGTGCGCCAAGCCTGCGACACCTTTTTTCACACCTGCGGAACCTGCGCCATGGGCAGCGGCGAGCAATCCGTGGTCGATCCTTCGCTGCGCGTGCACGGCATCGACGGCTTACGGATCGCCGACGCCTCGGTCATTCCTATCATCCCGTCGTGCAACACCAATGCGCCGGTGGTGATGATCGGCGAGCGCGCAGCCGATTTTATTCTGGGGTCAGCGCAACGCAACAGCGCGGGAGCCGCGTTGATCGATGAATCCCCATGACCCGATCCGGCGACCTTTCGCGAGGCACCAGCCATGACCAAAACGACCGACACCGTCGCGCTTGATGATTGGTACGCCATTGCGGCTTTGACCGACGTTGCGGCACACCCCGCGCGGACGCGGCTTCTCGGCCAGGACATCATCTATTGGCGCGGAGCGGACGGCCGATTGCATGTGCACGAAGCCGACGGCAGCGGAAGCGCCGGCGCACCGCTAAAGGCCCAGGAACGATACGAATGCCTGTGGACCACGCTCGGCGCGCCGCGCCATGAAATTTTCCAGCTGGATGAGGCAAACGAGAAGGATCGCCGTGTCGTCGTTTGCGGGTGGGTAAAGATAAGGACGTCGGGACTACGGCTGGTCGAGAACTTTCTCGATATGGCGCACTTTCCCTACATCCACACCAACGTGCTTGGCGCCGAACCACACACCGAAGTGCCCCACTACGCGAGCGAGATCAGGCGCGATGTCGACGAGGTGTGGGCGACCAACTGCCAGTTCTATCAGCCGCAGATCGTCGCCAATGGCGAAGGCGGGATGGTCCAGCTTACCTACCGCGTGCCCTCCCCTTTCACCGTGATGCTTTATCGTGTCTGCCCGTCGGCGCCGGATCGGCTGGACGCCATTGCGATGTTCGTTCAGCCGATCGAACCGGACGTCTGCCGGGCCATCCCGGTCATGTACCTGGTGGACCAAAGGTCCTCCCATATCGATCTTCTCAAATTCGAGCAGATCATCTTTCTTCAGGATCGCATCATCGTCGAGAACCAGCGGCCGCTGCTGCTGCCCTTGGAACCGCGCAGCGAGATTCCGACGCGCGCCGACCTTTCGTCGGTGGTCTATCGCCGCTGGCTTAAGGAGAAAGGTCTTCGTTACGGCACTGCGGAAGGCGGCAGCGTTACCCTATAACGCTAAGGAGCGTATTCGGGGCGCTTTGGCGTAAAGACGTCCAGATTGATCACCGGTTCGTCGCCGAGGACTTCGCCCCAATGGGTGACGTTTGAAGGAATGACGACAAGGCCTCCCGGCCCAAGGTCATGGACATCATCGCCGATATGAAACCGCATACGGCCAGACACGATATAAGCGATCTGTTCATGCGGATGACTATGCGGCTTCGGCTCGTGCCCAGGCATCAGCCTGTGCAGCGCGACGGTGGCAGCACTGCCCGAGAACGCCTTCTGCTCGACGCCCTTGCGGATCTCCTTCCATTGGATCGCGCTCCAATCGATTTTATGGATGTCCATGCCTGACCCCTTATTTACCTATTTTGCGGTGCCGAGTAGTCCATTCGGCCTCAAGAACAGAAACAGCAACAATATCGAAAGCGCCGCGACATTCTTGGACCCCGAGCCGAGGAATACGATGGCAAGTGACTGAGCGACGCCCAGAAAGACGCCCCCGGCGAGCGCGCCAAGCGGCCGGCCGAAGCCGCCGACGATCGCCGCAATGAAACCACTAATGGCATAGGGAACGCCGAGATTGAAGGCCGTGTATTGCGTCGGCGTAATCAACACCCCGGCGAGCGCGCCGAGACCGGCGCTCAGGCCGAAAGCAAGCGCCAGCATGCGCGACACGCGTATGCCGAGAAGCGCCGCCGCATCGCGGTCGATCGAGCAGGCCCGCATCGCCTTCCCGGTCTTGGTCGAGGAGAAAAACAGCGCGAGCAGCGCGATGACGAGAGCGGAGCAGCCGACGATCCAGAGCGTCTGATAGCTGACCGCCAACCCGAACACGCGCAGCGGCGGCCGGTCGGTAAACATCGGAATGGTGCGCGGCTGATCGCCGGCCACGATCAATGTCAGCCGCTCGATAACGATCTGCGCGGCCAGCGTGGCGAGGATCATGACAAACATCGTCGCGTGACGATTCCACAACGGCCGCACGACAATGCGCTCCAATAGAATCCCGACAACGGCACAAGCGAGAATAGCCAGGACTGCCGCCAGAGGGATGGGAAGACCGAGACCGCCCTTCGCCGCGCTGGCGATCATGCCGCCCAGCATCACGAACGCCCCTTGAGCGAAGTTTACGATCCCGCTTGCATTATAGATCACGCAGAAGCCGATTCCGATCAGGCCGTAGATGCAGCCGACCGAAACTCCGCTGACGACCGACTGCGCAACGAGGTCAGACAACGTCCGCCTCCGTCGTCCCGAGATAGGCCGCGATCACATCGCGGTTCTTCCGTACCTCGTTCGGTGGGCCCTCCGCAATTACCCGTCCAAAATCGAGCACCGCGACGCGAGCGGCGACGCTCATCACCAGGCTCATATCATGCTCGATCAACAGGATCGCGGTGCCGGCGTCGGCGATTTGTCGCAACAGACCGGCAAGATGTAGCGTCTCTTCCCGGTTGAGCCCGGCAGCGGGTTCATCGAGCAGCAAAAACTTGGGCTCCGCCGCCATGGCCCGCGTGATTTCCAGCAAGCGCTTCTTTCCATAAGGAAGCGTCGCCGCGGACGCGCCGGCTTGGTCCGCCAATCCAATCTCTTGCAACAAGGCGCCGGCATCCGCTTCGACCTCCGCCTCACGCCTCGCTCCGTGGAACGGCGTTATCGCGGACCATAAGCCACCGCATGTGTGAAGATGACGGCCGATTTTGACGTTCTCAAGGACCGTCAGGTCGTCGAACAACTGAACGAGTTGGAAGGTGCGAACGAGGCCGCGGCGAGCGATCAGTTCCGGCGGCACCGCGGTAATGTCTTCGCCATCGAAAAAAACCTGTCCGGCGCTTGGTTTGTCAAAGCCGGAGATGATATTGAAGAGCGTGGTCTTGCCGGCGCCATTCGGACCGATAACGGCGGTGATGCCGGCCGCCGCTATGTCGAGAGAAATATTATCAAGCGCGACCAGGCCCCCGAAACGGCGCGTGACTTTGTCGAGGCGGAGTCCCTTCATCCGCGTTCCTCCGGCCGTGCCGGCGATCGGTTGCGCCATAGCGAAGCGACGCCGCTCGGCGCATAGATCAGAATGGCGATTAAAACCGCGCCATAGGCCAAATCCTGATAATCCTTGAATGACCGAAACGTTTCTGGAAGCAAAGTGACAATCAGCGCGCCCAATATCGCGCCGCCAGGCGTTCCGATGCCGCCGATGTAAAGCATGGCAAAGGCGAGCACGACCATGTGCAGTCCGAACACTTCCGGGCTGACAAAGCCGACGGCATGGACGAACAGCGAGCCCGCGACGCCGGCGTAGAACGCCGAGATCAAAAACGCGGCGAGCTTGTAGCGGGCAACGTCGATGCCGAGAGATCGTGCCGCGTTCTCGCTGCCGGCAATAGCGACAAGCGCGCGCCCGAGCCTCGAACGGCGGATGCCTGCCGATGCCAGCACGCCAAGTCCGGCAACAAAGATAAGAAACAGCAGCAACATGCGGTCGGAAGCGATCGTCCAGCGCCCGATCCCGATCGGCGGGATACCGGAGATGCCCATATAGCCCTGCGTTACCGATCCCCACTCTACTGCGATGTCATAGGCGATTAGCCCGATCGCCAGCGTCGCCATTGCGAGGTAATGGCCGCGCAATCGCAAGGCCGGATACCCGACGACAAGGGCGCAGACGAGAACCGCGGCCAGGCCGAGTACTGCGGCCGACAACGGCTCCCAGCCGTAATTGGTGGTCAGTATCGCGGAGGTGTAACCGCTGAGCGCAGCGAAAGCATTGTGTCCGAATGAAACCTGACCGGCGTAACCCATGAAAATATTCAGGCCGGAGACAAAGACCACATAGATCGCCGCGAATTGCAAGACCGAGATCAAATAGCCGCCGCGCAAGAAAACGTAGGCGACGAGCAAGACCGCGACCGTCCATAGGATCGCCGACGCGGCAGTGGGGCGCCCGTCAGCCCAGGTAAAAGTGCGCAAGTTCATCATGAGACGTGATAGTCCGAGGATCGATCTCGGCGACGATGCGTCCGACCGACATAAGGTAGGCGCGCTTCGCCAGTTCGAGTGCGAGCGTCGCTTTCTGTTCGACGAGCACGATGGGCAGACCGGCGCGATTGAGCTCCCCGAGTTGTTGTAGAATTTCGGTAATGATTCGAGGCGCCAGCCCCAACGAGGGCTCATCCAGCAACAGAAGCTTTGGATCGGCCATCAGCGCACGTCCGATCGCCAACATCTGCTGTTCACCGCCCGAAAGCGAACCCGCTTGCTGCTTCAGGCGTTCCTTAAGCCGCGGAAACAGCGATAGTGCGCGTTCGTGCCGGCGGAAGAATTCGGCGCGGCTGCCGCTGAGGAGGTAGGCGCCGAGTTCGAGATTCTCGGCGACGGTCATTGCGCCGAAATTGCCCCGCCCCTCCGGCACCAGAACCAGCCCGAGCGCCGCGGCCGTTGCGGGATCGCGCGGCACGTCGTCACCGAAAAAGCGTATCCGCCCTTTCGTCGGGATCAAGCCCATTATGGCGCGGGTCAAAGTCGATTTTCCCGCTCCGTTGGGACCGAGGATAGTGACAAGCTCACCAGGCTCGACATGCAGATCGAGGCCGTGAAGGACATCGACCTGGCCGTAGCCGGCCGAAAGCCCTTCGACTTCGAGCACGTGCGCCATGGATAGCGATCACTTCACGACTTTGACCTGACCGCCGACAATAGTTGCAAGCAGCAACGGATTCTCCGTGATGCCCTGATGGTTGCCGGCCGAAAAATGATAGATGCCGGTCGTCCCCTGGAAATCGTCGATACTCTCCAGGGCATCCCGAACTTTCGGTCCGTCGAACGACTTCGCCTTATCGGTCGCCGCCGCGATCAGCGTGATGGCATCCCAGCCGCGCCCCGCCCAATTGGGATCGCGGTCACCGTATTTCGCCCGCCATGGCTCCAGAAATTTGGCAATCTCCGTCTTCAGCGGACCGGCAGGTAATTCATCATAGACCTGCGATGGCGAAGCAACGAAGAAGAACTTGTCGCCCAGGACATCGGCGACCGGCCGGAACACGGCGATATCTTCGAGACTCGTCAGCATGATCATGTCGAGGCCAAGCTGCTTGATATTCTTCGCCGCAGTCAGCGTGGTACCGCCAAGACCGATCTTGATGACGGCGCGCGCACCCGCAGAGTACATTTTTTGGATCTGCACGCTCAGGTCGGCATCGTCGGTTTTATATTGCTCATTGCCGACGATCTCGAGGCCGTAGCTTGCCGCTTCCTTTTCCGCCGCCGCGCTCTGGGCGTTGGCGTAGGGCGATGGGTCATGGAGGACGCCGATCTTTTTGATCGCGGTCTTGTTCTTCAGATAATCTAGCCGTGTCTCGATTTCGAAACGCGGGGGCGGAATGGTGGTGAATGCCCATTTTACCGCATCCGCTTGTTGCGGCAGAATAGAGCACAAAACCATCGGAATTTCCGCGCGCATGACCAGCGGCGCGGCAGCAAAATTCCCCGCCGATACGCAGCCGCTGGCAAAAACATTGACGTTGTCGGAATCGATCATCTTGCGATAAGCCGTCACCGCCTCTTGCGGTTCGGAACGGTTGTCTTCGACGATAAGCTGAGCCTGACGGGCCGCGGTGCCGGCCTTTGCGCCGCCTTTGCCATTAAGAGCGGTGATCGCAACTTCCACTCCGTCGCGCCAAGCGCGGTCTACGGTTGCGGCATAACCGGTAAGTCCCGCCGACATCCCGATCTTGTAGGCCTCCTGCGCGTGCGCAACACCCGAGGCGGAAGACAGGGCAAATGCCGCTATGAAAGCGATCTTGCGGTTCAACGGATCGATGAAAAAGCTGCGCATTCTTCCTCCCAATTGCCTGTAGAATTTTTTATGACGTTACACGAACACATTTAACCAGCAAGGATTTAATTGTCGCTGCATTGCTCGCAGAAAGCCGTTCCGTTGAATGAGGATACGGTGTATCGGCATCGCCAATACCCTTCAATGTCTACCCGTGATCAAAGAGCCGACTATGATCGAAAAGTTTGAATCCATTCCGACTCCCGACGGAGGGATGGACGCATTTATCACCTATCCCGAAACCGGCGAGCGGTGTCCGGCCGTCGTTATTTTCATGGATATCTGGGGTCTGCGCGAAGAGCTGTTCGATGTCGCGCGCCGCATTGCCACCACCGGTTATTACTGCATTTTGCCCAACACATATTATCGCCAGGGCAAAGTGAATTTCGAGTACCGCAACGAAAAGGGCGAAATGCGCTCGATCGAGCTATTGCCCGCGGAAGTGCAGGAACAGCTTCGGGTTCAGATGCGTTCGCTCACGGACGAGATGGTCGTTGCCGACATGAAATCGATCCTCGGCTTTCTCAAAGCTGAGCCCGTCCGTGCCGGGCCGATGGGATCGCTCGGCTATTGCATGGGCGGCCGGCACGCGCTTGCCGTGGCAGGCCACTATCCGAATGAGGTGCGGGCGACGGCCAGCCTGCATGGTACGCGGCTCGTGATGGACGGCGAAAACTCGGTTCACCGGCTGAGCGGCAAATTCCAAGGTGAAATCTATTGCGGATTTGCCGAGCGGGATTCGCTGGCGCCGCCCTCGACCATCGAGGCGCTCGCCCAATGCTGTAGCGGACGGCCGGGTCTCGAATATTCCTATATGGTTCATCCCGGCACCGAGCATGGTTATTCGCTTCCCGACCGCGATATTTACCGCAAGGCGGCGGCCAATCGCGATTGGGAGCGGATTTTCGCGATGTTCCGGCGGCAGCTTGAACCGCCGATACCAGCCTGATCCGGCAGGATTTCGCCGTTACTCCTGCTTCATGCGAATAACCGTGCCGCGTTATCGTATTTGATTGCCTCGCGCTGGCTTGGCGTCAGCGCATTATTGTTGTCCAGCTGACGCACCGTGTCCTTGAGGATCGATTCCGGCGCGTACGGCCAGTCCGTGCCGAACAAGAGACGATCCGGGTCGGCGACCGCTTTTAGGGTGGCAATGGTGCCCTCACCCGCCGAGAGCGCGACTTCGAACCAGAACCGCTTGACGCGTGCCAGAAAGAAATCCGGGTCAGTTGCCGCGGCGTTGTCCGTGAAGAACGGCAGCGGGTATCTTTCGAGATATTCTCCTTGTCCCAATTGCTGCGACCCCACCATCGACAGCCTATAGGCCAGATAAGGCAGTGTGCCGCCGCCATGCGCCAGCACAAATCGGATCGACGGGTAGCGGTCGAGCGCCCCGGAAAAAATCAAATTCGTCGCGGCGCGTGTCGTATCGAACGGGTATTCGATGACGAAGGCCGGCCACGGCAGTTTGATCATCTGATTTGCCGGGTGAATATTGGGATGGATGAATGTGATCGATTTTCTTGCATCGAGCTCGGCCATGACCGGATCGAAGTTTTTCTGGCCAAGGAATTGGCCGTCATAGCTGGTGAATAAACTGACGCCGGAGAGTTTTAGAACATCGAGCGCATAGGCCGCCTCCTCGCAGGCCTCATCGACACCGGGCAGCGGCAGTGTCGCGAGCGCGCGAAAGCGATGGCCGCCGCGGCGCACGATATCGGCCAATTCCTCGTTGCAGCGGCGCGCCGCGGCGGCAGTGGTCGCTACATCGCCGAAATAGATGCCGGGCGGGGCGAAGGCCAATATCGCCTCGGCTATATTGTTTCTGTCCATGGTTTTGAGGTGCGTGTCCAAGTCCCAAGATGGGATCCGAGCCGTCTTGGCAATGGGAGACGCGAGAATTGCGTCGCGGTAGGCATTCGGCATGCAATGGGCGTGAACATCGAAAAGCAGGTCCGCCATGACGATCTCTTCTCGGGAGTAAGTGTTCTTATTGATCCAGCGAAATATGCGTCGACTGGATGATGGGAGCCCATTTGGCCCGCTCGTCGGCGATCAGTTTGGTGACGTCCGCAGGCGAACCGCCGATCGGCCGCGCGCCCAGTCTTGCGAGATCCTGCTGCGCCGCGTCGGTTTTCAAGTAGGCATTGATGATCGCGTTCAACTTGTTAACGATCTCCGGCGGCAGCCCCGCCGGCCCCAACAACGCGTTCCATGTCGCGGCCTCCACATCGGCAATCCCGCTTTCACGGGTCGTCGGCACTTGCGGAAGAAACGATACCCGGGCCTCGGTGGTAACGGCGATAGCTTTGACGGTGTTGACTTCTGGTATGTAGGCCGGCACGCCGGCCTCGATCTGACCGCCCAGCAAATCGGTGATGAGCGGCGCGCTGCCTCGATAACTGACAAGAACAGCGTTCATTTTAGTTTGAGCGACCAGCAGCAAGGCGGCGAGTTGCCCCATCGTACCCGGGCCGGCATGTCCGATACTGACGGACTTTTTCTGCTTCGAATAAGCCACCAACTCGTTCAAATCGGTGACCGGAAGTTTGGGATCGATCACGACGACCTGTGGGACGTCGTTGGTGACGACGATCGGGGTGAACTGAGCATCCGCGTCATAAGGCAGGGATTTGTACAGCAGCTTGTTCAGCGCGCCCGGGCCCGCGGCCGTGAGCAGCAGCGTGTATCCATCCGGCGTCGCATTCGCCACCGTCACCGAACCGACAATGCCGCCGGCACCGGGTTTGTCTTCTATGATGACCGACTGGCCGAGCTTTTCCGACAATGCCCTGGCGAATAAGCGCGCGGCGATATCAACATTGCCGCCGGCGGCGTAAGGAACAACGATCGTAATCGGACGCGACGGCCAGCCGTCAGCTTGGGCACGCATACTCGACAGCAGCGCGACGACCATGACCGCCGAAGCGAACCTCGCGACCGTGACGAAGATGCGTTGTATTTTTTCGGCTCTGCCGAATGTCCGACTAGAGGCGCGAATACGGCGCCCGGTCTTGGTGAATCCCACGGCTCGATCGCCTCCCCCGACAAGACTGTCTTGTTGCATCCAACTCGCGGGAGTAATGGCGCTTGACGGCGGGCTTGTAAAGATGGCATTTCATTATAGGAAATAGCATTTCACTATGTGAAACCACGATGCAACCGCACGCAGCCCAGTCGACGATGCCCCGCAAGACTTTGCAGCGCACCGCGCGCCGAGACCCGGCTACCGGAACGCTCGATCTGGCGCTTCGGGTATTCGAGCATTTGGCCTATCAAAGCCAGCCGATGCCGTTGGGCGAGATCGCCAAGCAATTCTCGTCTTCGAAAGCGACAATATATCGCCACCTCCGGGCATTGGTGCAGCGCGGCTTCGTGCATCAGGATGAGGTCAGCGGCAACTACGAGATCGGCGTCAAGCTCGTCGTGCTCGGCGAAGCGGCGCGTGGCCGCTTCGATATCGCGCGCGCCGCCCGTGATGAACTTGTTGTGCTGCGCGACACGACCCAGCAAGCCGCAACGGTGTGCGGTCTGATCCAGGGCTCGGTCGTCGTCCTCGATCTGATCCAAGGCCGTACCCTGGTCGAATTCGGTACCCGGCCCGGCACTCGTTTGGATTTAGAGACAAGCGCGCACGGCAAAGTCTGGCTCGCATTCGGGGCGGAACTGGTATCGACCGGCCGCGGGGTGACTGCGCGGCCGGGAGCAAAGGCCACCGCGTTTTCCTCGGAAATCGCCGCGACCAGACGCCGAGGCTGGGCGAGCGCCCCCAACGAAGTTGTCGACGGCGTGAACGCCCTCGCCGCGCCGGTGTTCGATCATTCGGGACGCATGGCCGGCGTCGGTTGCCATCGTAGGTGCCACCCAATTCATCCTGGCCGATCCAAGCCGGGTGCAAGTAGAAGCTGTCATGAAAGCCGCCAAGCGCATATCCCGCGCGCTCGGCTGGAAAGGCCATTAGACGATGACTTACTCGCTCGCCGTCGATATTGGCGGAACCTTCACCGACGTCGTGCTGCGGCATTCGTCCGGACGCCTGATTGTCGACAAAACGCTGACCACGCCGCATGACCTCATCGAGGGCTTCTTCACCGGCGTCCATTCCGTTCTGAAGAATGCCGGCCTTGCGCCGCGCGACATCGACGGCGTGGTGGTCCACGCCACCACCGTGGTTACGAATGCCCTGATCGAACGCAAAGGACCACCGACAGCATTGCTGGTTACCGAGGGTTTCAGAGACATTTTGCATATCCGCAACGAACATCGCTACGAGATGTACGATCCTCAGATCGAATTCCCGGAACCGCTGGTCCCGGCGAATCTGACATTCGGCATCCCCGAACGAGTTCGCGCCGACGGCGCAGTCATGACGGCGCCGGATCTGCGAAAACTTCAAACCGTTGCCGATGCCTTGAAGGCCGCCAGTGTAAGATCGGTCGCGATCTGTTTTCTCAATAGCTTCGCGAATCCGGACCACGAACGGATTGTCGGCAAGGCGCTCGGCCAATTGTTGCCCGACGTTTTCATCTCGCTGTCTTCCGATGTAGCGCCGCAGATACGCGAATTTCCCCGCGCCTCAACCACCACGGTCAATGCTTACACGATGCCCATCACGCAGCCTTATCTGCGTTCGCTGAGCGCTCGCCTTACCGCCGAGGCGGTACCGAATCCTCCGCTGATCATGTTGAGCTCGGGCGGGGTGGTCGGCGCGGAGACAGCGGGCCGGAGCCCGGTCCGCATGATCGAGAGCGGCCCGGCGGCGGGTGCCTTGGCGGCCTGTCATTACGCCGAAGTGTTAGGGATCGACCGGCTGATGTCTTTCGATATGGGCGGCACCACCGCGAAAGCCTGTTTGATCGAACACGGCCAGCCGCTGATTACCGGCCTGTTCGAGGTCGACCGCCGCTATCGATTCAAGGAAGGCAGCGGTCTGCCGGTGACAATTCCCTCGATCGACATGATCGAAATCGGGGCCGGCGGCGGCAGCATCGCCTATGTCGACGACCTCGGACTGCTCAAAGTCGGCCCGGAGAGCGCCGGCTCGAAGCCCGGACCCGCTTGCTACGGCAGAGGCGGCACAAAGCCGACCGTGACCGACGCCGATCTCGTCCTCGGATTGCTCGACGCCGACAACTTTCTCGGCGGCGACATGAAACTCGATCGTGCCGCTGCGGAACGGGCCGTGCGGACCGAACTCGCCGGCGCACTCGGCTTGTCGCTCACCCAGAGCGCGCGCGGCGTATTCCGCGTCGTTACGGAGGCGATGGCGGCGGCAGCGCGCACGCATGCCACCGACCGCGGCGTGGACTATCGCGGCATGCCGCTATTGGCCTTCGGCGGTGCCGGACCGGTTCACGGCTGCGAGGTGGCGGCGTTGCTGGAGAGTTCGGCGGTGATCATTCCGCCGCAGCCGAGCGTGTTGTCGGCATTCGGGACCCTGGTCACCTCGCTGCGGCTCGATCTGGTACGAAGTGATCTGGTCCGCATCAAGGATCTGGATTGGAAGCGGGTCGATCAAATCTTAAGCGAACTCGTCGACGAATCGTCCGCCGCCTTAATGGAAGCAGGATGCGCCCAAAACGAGATTCGCCTCGTTTTCGGTGCGGATCTGCGCTATTTTGGACAGCAGAGCGAGTTAACGGTGACTTTCGACGCCGATCCTCGCAGCCATTCCGACGTCGATCGTCTCATCTCGGTTTTTGAAAAGACCTACAACACTCTCTATGGCGTCAACCCGTCTCACGTTCCGATCGAACTGGTGACGTGGCGTGTGACCGCCCGCGGTCCCGTAGTGCCTTTCCACCGAACCATGGCGCTTCCGACATCTCCCGGCGAGCCGAAATCTTATCGCATCGTTCACGCGTGGCAGGAGGATACAAAAACTCCGGTCTATGACCGTGCCACGCTTGCCAGCGGACAATCCGTTGCCGGCCCCGCGATCATCGAAGAACGCGAAACAACCACCGCGATTCCCCCGGGCTGGTCTGCGACAGTCGACCAGTTCGGCTGCATTATTGCACGGAAAGGCTAGATCCCATGGATGGCGTCCAGCTCGAAATCCTTTGGTCAAATCTGATCGGCATCGTCGACGAACGCGCGAAGGCGCTGCAGCGCATCGCTTTCAGCCCGATCGTGCGCGAAGCCGGCGATCTCGCTTGTGCGCTGTTCGACCGGCGCGGCCGCATGGTCGCCCAGGCCAATACCGGTACGCCCGGTCATATCAATTCGCTCGCCTTTGCCGGCGCGCATCTGATCGGCAGGTTTCAGAACAGCATCGCGCCGGGCGACGTGCTGATCACCAACGATCCGTGGATTTCCGCCGGGCATTTCTTCGATATCACGGTGCTCACGCCGATTTTCGACGGCGACCGCGTTATCGCCTATATCGGCTCGACCATCCATCACACCGACATTGGCGGCTACGGCATCGGAGCGGGCGCGCGTGACGTGCACGAGGAAGGCCTGTGGATTCCGCCGTTGAAGCTCTACGAGCGCGGCGAGATGTCGAAAATGCTTCATGACATCATCCGGCATAATGTGCGAACGCCCGATGCGGTATTCGGGGATCTGGCCGCGCAAGTCTCCAGCGGCCGCACCGCCAGTGACCGTCTGATCGGCATGTGCCGCTACTACAACATGATCGACATCGAGGAATTATCCGACGAGATCATCAATCGCTCCGAGGACGCGACGCGTGCCGCGATCCGAAAGCTAAAATCAGGCACCTATATCGGAGAGAGCAAGTTCGACGTTCCCGGCGGCGAAGTTATTACCTTGAAGGCCTCGGTGTTGGTCGATGCCGTCGATGGAGAAATCACCATCGATTTCACCGGCAGCTCGTCGCAAACCTCGACGGGCATCAACGTCGTCCTCAACTATACGCACGCCTACTCGACATTCGCCGTTCGCAGCTGCCTCAACCCGGACCTCCCCAACAACACGGGAAGCCTGGCGCCCATTAAAGTTGTCGCGCCGGCGGGGTCGATCCTTAATTGCACTTATCCGGCACCCGTGAACGCACGGCACGTCGTCGGCATGTATGTGCCGATGCCGATCCTCAAGGCGCTCTACCATGTCATGCCGGAACGGGTTCTCGCCGAAGGTTCGGGGGCGGTCTGGACGATGCAGATCCAGGGCCGGCAGCGCAACGGCGAACCTTTCACTTCGTCGATGTTCAATTATTCCGGCGGCATGGGCGCGCGTGCCAGCAAACCCGGACCCAGCGCCACCTGTTATCCGACCGGGGTGGCTGCGGTACCGATCGAAATCCTCGAAGCAGTGATGCCCATCGTCTTCGACCGCAAGGAGTTGCGCCCCAACTCCGGGGGCGGCGGCGCCTCGCGCGGCGGCGACGGACAGATCATTCAATTTCGGATGCTGACCAACGACCCTTGGCTGTTGAACGCCGTCCCAAGCCGGCTCGACGAGGGGCCGGAGGGGCTCAGCGGCGGCAGCCCGGGAGCCGCCGGACATTTTCTTGTCAGCGGCAAGCCTATTCGTCAGGCCGGCAAACTCACGCTAAAACCCGACGACATAGTCCTGCTCGAGACGCCCGGCGGCGGCGGTTATGGGTCACCCAAGCAGCCCGGCTGACCCCACTATGCGGTCGGTTTGAACATTCGACATCGGACGATCACTCTATGGCAGCGACGGCAAATAGGCTCGTAACCAAAATAGGTGCCGTTGAGCTCAAGAATCCGCTCATCGCTGCGGCGGCGGAACATTTCATCGATCAAGAAGGTATCCGCCGCGCGCTCGAGGCCGGGGCCGGCGCGGTCGTCGTCAAATCGACCAACGAGTCCCTAGCGGCGAAAGACCAACTTCAACGGGCGGAATATGCCGTCCTCGACGAAAACTGGCGGCCTGCGAAATGGGGACCGGATGCACCCCCTGGCGCCACGATCGCCTGCCGCTCTGGGCTTACACCGCAGGCGTTCGACGCATGGCTCGATGACACCGTCAAACTCGACAGTTACGCACGCAGCTTCAACTCTTATGCGGTTGCCAGTGTCATCCTCGCGGCACTTGATCCGGCCGTAGCCATGGCACGCAGGATCGAACAGAGCGGCATTCGAATTCTAGAATTGAATATCGGCACGCCTTACGCGAGCCAAGCCAAAGGGGTCGTCTCCACCGAGCTCGATCCCGAGCGGGTGCGCACGATCGTCGCTGCGGTACGCGCCGCAATTAAAATCCCGCTCTGGGTCAAACTGTCGGGTCAAAGCGAGCGTGTGCCTTTCCTTGCCCGCGCGGCATTCGAAGCCGGAGCGAACTCCGTCGTTATGGCTGGGCGGCTTCTGGGAATGATCCCGGATGTTGAAACATTCGAACCGCTGCTCGGCACAACTCTGGGTGTCGGCGGCTTTTGGAACTTGCCGCTCACCTGCCATTGGCTCTCGCTCACTCGCCGCGAACTCGGAAACGATCGGCCGCTGATCGGTATCAACGGCGCCCAGTCGGGGCTCGATATCGCCCGCATGATGCTCGCCGGGGCGTCCGCTGTCGCCATCGCATCGCCGGTCATGTTGCGCGGCTATCAGGTGCTCAGCGATGCGCTTACGGATTTCGGCGCCTATCTCGCCCGTAAGGACGTCGCCGCACTCGATCTCATCGGGCGAGCGGCCGACAGCCGAAAATCGTTTCCGGAAATGCCGTTAAGACCTGATAATTGGCGCCGTTATCTGCCTGGATTGAACTAATAAGAAGCGCCTTTCGCGTGGGAGAAGCACAAGTGACCGATTCTGCCGTCCATCGCGATCGTGCGCCAGGACAGGGCGACAATATCGATCAATCTTACCGCACTTTTCTTGGCGAGCTGGAAGCCCGCGGCGAACTCATTCGCTTTCAAAAACCGGTGCATCCGACGCGCAATATGTCGGCCGTCGAGTGGAAAACCTATGCCGAACTAGGCAAAGCGAGCCTGTTCACTAATATCGAGGGACATCCCGGCTGGACCGCGTGCAGCCAGATTGTTGCGGACCGCCGAAAATGGGCCATCGGGCTCGGTCTCGATGAGGCGACGTTCTTACAAGAAATCGGCAAGCGGTTGCGCAAGCCGATCGCCGCGACCCCCAATGCCGAACGGGCGCCGGTCAAGGAAGTGAAATTGATCGGCGATCAAGCAAACCTGCTGGATCTGCCGACCATGCAGGTATCGGCCCGGGACAGCGCGCGTTACATCCCGTCGGGCATCACTTTCGTAAAAGATCCCGACACCGGGATCGGTAATCTCTCGCTGCATCGCCAGCAGATCAAGGGGCGGGATAAGACGGGGTTTGTGATGCTTCCCCGTCATGCGCGCGGAATCTATGAAAAATATTCCAAGCGCGGCTTACCGACCCCGGTTGCTATCGTCATTGGCGTCCACCCGGCCATCTGGCTCTCCGCCGGCTACACGACCGGACCCGGTGTCGACGAGCTCAGCCTCGCCGGCGGTTTGCTCGGTCAAAGCATTCGTACCGTCAAATGCGAAACGGTTGATCTCGACGTGCCGGCAGAGGCCGAGATTGTCCTTGAGGGCGAACTGTTCCCGGATAATTATCTTGAAGCTGAAGGGCCGTTCGGCGAGGTCACCGGGACCTATCCCGATCCCGGCCAAGCCCATGTTTTCCATCTCAAGGCGATCACCCGCCGGCGCGATGCAATCTACTACGCGCTGCATTGCGGCTTTCCCCCGACAGATACCCAAGCGACCACCGGTCTCGGCATCGAACTCGCAACAATGGAGCACCTTCGAGCGGTCGACGGCGGACTCGATCTGCTCGATGTCCGCCTCCTTACCGTGTCCGGCTTGATGACGCTCGTCGTCAAGCTGCGGCCGAAAGTGGAAGGTCAGGCAAAGATCGCTCTTATGGCGGCGCTCTCGGGGCCCTATCAACAACCCAAAATGGCCATCGCCGTCGACGACGATATCGACGCTTCCGACCTGCGGCAGATCATGTGGTCGATGGCAACGCGCGTCAGGGCGGATCGCGACGTCATCCTGATCCCCAACGTGAAGGTATGGGGCCTCGATAACGCCTCGCCGGTAGTTCCCGGGGTCGAGGCGTTCCAGCGCGTCGGCACGAAATGGATGATCGATGCGACCAAGCCCGCGGTGACGATGCCCCAGGAACGCGCGCGTTTCGATATGGCGCTGCCGCCCAATTTCGAGTCCGTCAATATCAAAGACTTCCTGCCATGACGTCCAGTTGGATGCGGTCCGTTCGACGCTTGGAAATGAGGTTTCAATGAAAAGATTGAAGGCTGCGATATTTCTCGGCGCCGTCGCTGCGGCGTCGAGCTTTGTCACTGCACCCCCTGCGTCGGCGGATGATTACCCGAACCGGCCGATCCGCATCATCGTCGGATTCACGGCAGGAGGTCCAACCGATGTCCCATTTCGCTTTATTGCCGACCGGTTGGGTGCCGCACTTGGAAAGCCGGTCGTGGTGGAGAACAAACCTGGCGCCGGATCGATGCTGGCAACCTACGAAATGCTTTCGCAGCCACGCGACGGCTACACCCTCCTCGCCTGCACCTATTTCGATCCGACCAATACGCTTCTCTATCGAAACGCCCACTACAAGGTTTCGGACCTTGCTCCGGTGGCACTTGTCGCGCGCTACAGTTATGTCGTCGCAGTATCGAAGGATAATCCGGCGAAAACCTTCGGCGATCTCGTTCAATATGCCAAGGCCAATCCTGGGAAATTGAATTACGGCCACCTCGGCATCGGCTCCAGCCAGAATTCTCGTCGCCAAGCGGCTGGAGAAGGTCGCCGGCATCACGATGACCGGCGTGCCCTATAAGGGCGCGGCGGACGCTCTGCACGAAGTTGCATCCGGCCGCCTCGACCTGTTCATCGGGCCGCCGTTTACCGCGATGCCGCTGGTCCAAGGTAATCAAGTAAAGGCCTTGGCGGTGACGGGCCAGGAACGGCTTTCTTCGGCACCGGATGTGCCGACATTGAGGGAGAGCGGCATCCCTATCGTTTCCTTTGCATGGCTCGGCGTTTGTGCGGGCGCAGGCACGCCCGACTCCGTGATCAGTTTCCTCAACAGCAAGCTCTCGCCTATTCTCACTTCGAACGAATACCGTGCGCTGCTCGACGCCTCCGGCTCCGTTCCGGTATCATCTACGCCTCAGGAAATGCAGGCCGTCATCGACGACACCGTCAAAGAAGCGGCGCCGCTTGTCGACGAATTCAATCTGCATCTTGATTGACGGGCGCAAGGCAAAACATCACCCCTGATTTCACATGATTTGAGAGACGCTCGAAATGCTGTTCTTCACCGACAAACTCTCCGTCGCGACAGTTTTAAAGCGCATTACGTTGACCGGCCTCGCGCTGATCATAATGTCGCTCAGCCACACGCCGGAAAGCGGCGCTGCGGCGTGGCCTTCACGGCCGGTGACACTGGTCGTACCGTTTACCGCGGGAACGACTTCCGACATCATTGCGCGCGGGCTCGCGCAGGACCTCAGCGAGAGCTTGGGCCAGCCGGTTATCGTCGAGAACCGCGGCGGCGCCGGCGGAAATATCGCCGGGGCGTTCGTGGCGCACGCGGATCCCGACGGTTACACGCTCCTGCTGGCAACCACGGGGCCTGCGGCAACGAACAAGTTCATGTATCAGGACATGACATTCGATCCGGAGCGGGATTTTGCTCCGATCGTCCTCGTCGGAAAATCGCCGATCATCATCGTCGCCCGTCCCGATGCGCCGTTCTCGACTTTGAAGGAATTTATCGACTACGCCAAAGCCAATCCCGACAAAATCACCGCCGGCTACGCGGGGAATGGAACGCTCGGCCATATAACCGGAGAACTTCTGCAGCACACAGCCGCGATCAAATTCAGCAATACGCAATATCGCGGCACCGGCGCCATTCTCGTCGATCTGATCGGCAGCCATATCGACATCGGGATCGATTCGATGGCCGCATATGTCGCTTCAATCGAAGGCGGGAAAATCAAGGCGTTGGCGATGGCCGGACCGGAGCGCTGGTCTAAACTTCCCGACGTTCCAACAGTTTCGGAATCGGGTCTTCCGGGATTTGAAGCCAGCGTCTGGTACGCTCTACTGGCGCCGACCGGCACTTCGCCGGAAGTCATTTCAAAACTCAATTCCGCAACGAATAAATATCTCAGTTCCACAGGCGGGAAGACGTTTCTGGACAATCTCGGCGTGACCATCACTGGCGGCACGCCGGATCAACTCAGGGCGTTCACAGCGTCGGAACTGCAAAAATGGGCTCCGATCATCAAGGCCGCGAACATAAGTTTTTGACACCACAACCGAGACTAGATTGTCGATCTGAGCAAGTCGGCTAGCAGTCGCCCGCCGCCCAAGCTTTGCTTGGCGGACAGAAGTGCTAATCTTCATTTGCCGGTACGGTCCCAGCGCCTCTTTTCGAGGCGGACGAACTTTGTCGTGTATGTGGCAACGGCTTCCGTTTGCCGCCGAGGCAAAATGAGAAGTATCGGTGAGGAGTTCATGCAACCTTTGATCGGCCTGTGGCGCAGAAATTCGAACCTGCTGCGGAGTGAGGCATGATCGCGCGTGAGGAAGTCCGCCGGCACGCTTTTGTGGCGCACGGCCCGGATTCCCTGCAATTGGCGGCCGAAGGATCGCTCGCTGGACTGACTTTCGCGGTCAAAGACCTGTTCGACGTCGCCGGATCGCGCAGCGCCTGGGGCAATCCCGACCGGTTGCGCGACGCAAGCGACGCGGTCGCGACCGCGCCCGCGGTGTTGCTCCCGCTGATGGCGGGCGCACGGCTGATCGGCAAGACGCATACCGACGAAATCGCTTGCGGCATGTTCGGCATGAACCCGCATTTCGGAACGCCGATCAATCCGCGGGCGCCCGAACGGGTCCCTGGCGGCTCATCCAGCGGCTCGGCCTCGGCGGTGGCGGCCGGCCTTTGCGACTTCGCGCTCGGCACCGATACCGGCGGCTCGATCCGCGTGCCTGCGAGTTTTTGCGGTCTTTATGGCTTGCGAACCAGTTACGGACGCATATCGACCGCCGGCGTGATGCCGATGGCCCCGAGCTTCGACACGGTCGGCTGGCTTTCAGCCGATGCCGCGACGCTGCGGCGTGTCGGCGAGGTTTATTTCGGTCCCCTCCGAAAGAATAATTCCGCGCGGCTCCTCCTGGCGCGCGACGCCTTCGACGTTCCGGTGCAGGCCGTCGGCGAAGCGTTATTGCCGATCGCTCACGCGCTGGGCGCCGCGACCGAGGTCTCGCTCTATCCGCATGGTGTCGAGGAGTGGCTGGACACATTCCGCCCGCTGCAGCTCAGTGAACTGTGGTCGACGCACGGCGCCTGGGCGATTGCGCCCGGTCGCGAACTCAGCCAAGCGGTGCGCGAACGGATCGAACTCTCGCAAACGCCGAAGCCGGCTGATATCGCGCGCGGTGCGATTCATCGTGAATTGTTGACGCGGCGCCTCATATCGCTGTTGGATGACGACGGCGTCATCATTATCCCCACCGCGCACGATCTTCCGCCGCTGCGTGACGCACCGGTGTCGGCGCAAGTTGCGTTTCGCGAAAAGACGCTAGCGCTGACCTGCGTCGCCAGCCTGACCCGCCTGCCCCAGATCAATCTCCCGGTGGCCCATGTCGATGGCTGTCCCGTCGGACTGTCGCTGATCGCAGGTCCACGCGGCGATGAACTTCTGCTGGCACTTGCCGAAGAATTGAGCGCGAAGCTTGCGGTACTGCAGGTCGAGGCATGATGGGCGGAGAAATCGAGACCCGGGATTTTGTCGGCTATGGGCGTTCTCCGCCCGATCCGGTCTGGCCGTCAGGCGCGCGTCTCGCCCTCGTCATCGTGCTGAATGTCGAGGAAGGAGCCGAGGCATCAATTCCCGACGGCGACGGCGAAAGCGAACTTGCTTTGACCGACGCCATTGCCGGCGAAGTCCCGCGCGGAACGCGCGACCTCGTCGCGGAATCGCTGTGGGAATACGGATCGCGGGTCGGTTTCTGGCGGCTCCAGGAATTGTTCGCCGAACGCCGTATCGCACTTACCGTCAATGCCTGTGCACGGGCGCTCGAGCGCGTCCCGCAAGCGGCGGCGGCAATCCGCGATGCCGGTTTCGATCTGTGCTGTCACGGCTACCGATTTGAACGCCATTTTCTCATGAGCGAACAACAAGAACGTGCAGCGATCGCCGCGGCGGTCGCAAGCCTTAGCCGTACGGTCGGCCGGGCCCCGCTCGGCTGGCAGAGCCGTTATTCGCCGAGCGAAAATACCCGGCGGCTGCTCGCCGAGCACGGCGGCTTTCTCTACGACGCCGACAGTTACGCGGACGATCTGCCATATTGGCTTGCCGTCGAAGGACGACCGCATCTGGTCATTCCGCACAGTTTCACCAACAACGATAACCGGCTGCCCGGCGGCAAGCTCAGCACCGGCAGCGACTTCTACGACCACATCGCCGCGGCCTTCCGCACGCTTTACGCCGAGAGCGCACGGCGCCCGCGCATGATGACCATAAGCCTGCACAGCCGCGTCTCCGGCCAGCCGGCTCGCTTCGAAGCGGTTGCCCGGTTTCTCGATCTGGTCGCCCAGCATGACGACGTTTGGATCGCCGGCCGCTCCGAGATCGCCCGGCACTGGATCGCGGCCCACCCGGCGGAGCGCAAGTCCTGATGACGACCGACGGTGTTCTCATCAGTGGCGCCCTCGTCGTCGATCCGGCGGTCGGCACCGCGAGCCGCCTCGACTTTATGGTGCGAAACGGAAGGATTGCGCAGATCGGCTCGCCCGGCACGATCGACGCCACCGGCATCGCGGTTCACAACGCGACCGATCGCCTCATACTGCCGGGGCTGGTCAACACGCACACCCACGGCCACGCCAACCTGATGAAGGGCGTCGCCGATCGCTGGACGCTCGAAGCTTCGCTGACCAATGGCCCGTGGCTCGGCGGCGCCCGCGATCCGGACACGATGTATCTGTCCACCCTGCTCGGCGCCGCCGATATGGTGTCGAAAGGCTGCACCGCCTGCTTCGATCTGGTCTATGAATTTCCGCGGCCGACCGCGGCCGGTTTCGCCGCCGTGGCGCGCGCCTACGCCGATGTCGGCATGCGCGCAGTGCTGGCGCCGATGATCGCCGACAAGTCTGTGTTTCACGCCATTCCGGGATTGCTTGATGCGCTGCCGGCCGACTTACGCGAGACGGTCGGACGCTTCGGCTTGGGCGGCGGCGACGAGACTGTCGCCGCCGTCGAAAGCATCATGGCGGAACGCGGCAAGCTCCCTGAAGGAATCGATGTGGCGATCGCCCCGACGATTCCGCACCATTGCTCGGAACAATTCCTCAGCCAATGTTTGGACATTGCCGATCGCCATGATCTGCGCATTCACATGCATATCGCCGAATCGCGCCTGCAGGTCATCGCCGCGCATAAGCTATACGGTGCCTCACCGGTCCAGTATCTCGATCGGCTCGGCGTGCTGCGGCCCGGCTTCGTCGCGGCGCACGGAATCTGGCTCGACGATAGCGACCTCGACCTGTTGGCCAAGGCCGGCGCCGGAGTAGCTCACGTTCCCGCCAGCAATTTGCGGCTCGGCTCCGGCGTAGCGCGGGTCCGGCCGATGCTGGAGCGCGGCATAACCGTCGGGCTGGCCACCGACGGCGCTAATTCTTCCGACGCCTTGAACATGCTGCTGGCGGTGCGGCTCGCTTCCTATCTGTCCCGCGCATTCGCCGGGCCACGCGACCGGTGGCTTAATGCCGCCGAGGCCGTGCAGCTTGCGACGCAAGGCGGCGCCGATCTGCTCGGTCTTCAGCGCGGCGGGAGGATCGAGCAAGGCGCCCTTGCCGATCTTGTCTTCCTCGATCTCGGCCATATCGACTTCGTGCCGTTAAACGATCCGATCAATCAAATCGTCACTTGCGCCAATTCCGCTTCCGTCGCAGACGTCATGGTGAATGGCCGTTTCATCGTCCGGGACCGTCACATCGCGCCGATCGATATGGCGGATCTGCGGGAGCGCGTGCGCGCCGCCGTCGAACGGCTCCAAATCAATATTGCAGATGCCAGGACGCTTGCGGCGCGGCTCGAACCGCACGTGGTGGCGTTCGCCGAGTCGCTGTTTGGCGAGCCGCTGGGCATCGAACGCCTCATCGCGTCGAGTTGTGGCTAAGAGACGCCGTCTGGAGGATGCGTGGTACGATACTTGCTCGTCAAACATCGTCCCGAAAGGTTGGAGCGATGACGGCAGCTAAGAACCTGCAGGAACTCGAGCGCCGTGTTGCGCTGGAACTCGAATATCTGAGCTACCCGTCGCGCACCTGGACAGCGCCGCGCCGGCATGCCGGCCAGCCGGTCTGCGATGTGCTGATTGTCGGCGGCGGCCAGAGCGGCATTACCATTGCCTTTCGACTGCTGCGCGAACGCGTGACCAACATTCGCGTACTCGATCGTAATCCCGAAGGGCGAGAAGGACCGTGGATCACCTTCGCACGCATGCATACGTTGCGTACGCCAAAGAACGTTACCGGTCCGGAGCTTGGTATTCCAAGCCTTTCAGCTCGAGCCTGGTACGAAGCGAGCTTCGGCGAGAATTCCTGGGACAAAGTCGGCAAAATTCCGCGCGCGGCGTGGCACGACTATCTCGGCTGGCTTCGCCGCACTGTGGGCATCGACGTCACGCACAATGTTGAAGTCAGTGATATCGAACCCGTCGCGAGCGGGCTCTTCGCCGTCACCGCGCTAGTCGGCGGAACACCGCAAACGCTGTATGCGCGCAATGTGGTGCTCGCAACCGGCATGGAGGGCTCCGGACGCTGGATCGTGCCCGACATGGTCCGGGACGCGCTGCCGCGCGATCGTTACGCGCATACGTCGGAAATGATCGATTTTGCCGCGCTTGCCGGCCGTCGGGTCGCCGTTATCGGGGCCGGGGCGTCCGCCTTCGATAATGGCGCGACCGCACTCGAGCACGGCGCCGCTTCCGTCGATCTCTACTGTCGTAGACCAAAACTGCCGGCGGTCAATCCAAACCGCTGGATCGAATTCGCGGGCTTCTTGCGCCATTTCGGCGATCTCGATGACGCCACGAAATGGCGATTCATGAAGCTGATCTTCGACCGCAATCAGCCGCCGCCGCAGGACGCGTTCGTGCGCTGCGCCCGTTTTGACAACTTTACACTCCGTCTCGGTAGCCCCATCAAACGCGTGACTTGCGAAGGCAACGCAATAGCGTTGGAGACGCCGGACGGCGCCGCTATGGCCGATTTCCTGATCGTCGGGACCGGATTCGGAATAGATCTCGCCGCGCGGCCGGAACTCAATCGCATCGCGCGACACATTGCACTCTGGTCGGACCGCTATCGGCCGCCCGCGGGCGAGGAAAATCCCGTGCTCGGCGGCTATCCCTATTTATCGGGTTGCTTCCAGTTCACCGAAAAGGCGCCTGGCACTGCGCCATATCTGAAAAATATCTTCTGTTACACCTATGCCGCCATGCCGAGCCTCGCCTGCACGGCAGGAATCTCGCAATTGAAATTCGGCGTCGATCGCATCGGCTTTGGCATTACCCGAGAGCTTTTTCTCGGCGATGCCGCTGCGCACTTCGTGAGTTTGCAAGGTTACAGCGAACCGGAGCTCGACATGTCCGCATACAAGGCGGCATCGCGCAACCCGGCGACCGTAGGTGACACATGGTGACAGTCGGCAATCGCGCCCAGCGCGTGCTGGAATCTAAATTGAAAATCGAAAGCCCATTCGTCCTCGACGAAACGCTTTGCCTCTACAGCCCGCAAGATAATGTCGATGCTTTGGCGCACCCGCGCATCGCCGATTGGCTGCGGTTCATACAACACGATTACACGCCGCAGCTGCCGTCCGGCCGACGGCATATATTGTTGTTGATGCCTTGCACCAAAACCAAACCCTATCCGTTTTCATCCGAGCACAAGCACATCAATCAACGGATGCTTGAAGCGGGCTTTCGTCCGACCGCAAGCCTATTCCTGCCGCAACAATTGCGTGGGCGCCTGGAAGATAAATTCGACGGCGACGTCCTCAATCTGTCGCCCTTGATAGACGATCGCGGCACTGTCGTTCATCGCGTCGTCATCTCCGAACCGATGGCATTGGTGCCCTACGAGCACATCGTCGATTACGAGGGCAAACCTTCGCCCGCGACCGCCTATGACGATCCCGGATTGTTCGAAAATCGCGGCAACGCGGTGTCGCCGTGGCGCGCGGATTGCACCGCATCGGCCCAATCGCCGACGCGCTGGCAGTGGGGCGACGAGGAGCGCCGGCATTATGTTCTCATGCACAACGCAATGGCTGAAGCGATGGCGGCGACAATTGCGCGTATTGCCCGGCATTACACCGACATCGTGTCGTGGGTGGCGCCCGGCCTTACGCATCGCAGCTTCGTCTTGGCGCGAGGCCAACGCAGCGCCAACAAGGTTCCTGCGTGGCGCCGCGTCGGTTCGTTGCGGCTCGATCTCGTCGGCGCCAATGATCGGCTGCCTACCGACCGGCAGATCGACTGCCTGCCGACGCCGCAACAATGCGCCGATGCAGTTCAACGGCTGGCGGACCGCTTGGGCGTCAGTATCAACCACGCCAAAGGCGTCTATGCCCGTGGCGGCGCCGAGGCTACGCCATTGGCCTTGCCGGAACTGCTCGACGACCTCATGGCGCGGCTGGGCGGCAAAGCGCGTCGTGCTCCTGCAAGCATCGGCTCGTCGTGCAAGATGCTCCCCACCGATACATCAGAGAAACCAAAGGTAGCGAATGTCGACCATCCCTCTGCGCATCGGCGTCAGCGATAGCGACCGAACGCGCCCGTTGCTCGATCGTGAAGTGGCGATCGCCGGCGTTGATCCCACCATCGAACTGATGCCGGTCCAAGCGCTGTTCAACAGGCAGCTCACCGAGCACGTGTTCGATTGCTGCGAGTTCCCGCTGACGAGCTACATTCGAACCCTCGAAAATCCGACAAAGCCCTATCTCGCGGTCCCGGTATTCCCCTCGCGCCATTTCCGGCTCTCTTGCGTGTTCATCCACGCCGGCAGCGGCATCACCGAACCGGCGGATCTCGCCGGAAAGCGTGTCGGCATCCCAGTATTCGACATGGCGGCTGCGGTATGGCTGCGCGGCATTTTTGAGGACCATTACGGCCTCGACCGGACCGCGCCGATCTATGTCAGCGGCGGCCTCGAACAGGCCCGCCGCGGCGACGAACACCCCCAGTATTACCCGGCGAAATTCCACGTCGAACACGTCGACGACCACAGCCTGGCCAAACTCCTGGAACTGGGCGCGATCGACGCGCTGTACACCGCGCGCGCTCCCAGCACGTGGCCGTCGGCCAATGTGAAGCGGCTGTTTGCCGACCCAGTCGCAGCCGAGTTCGATTACTTCGGCAAGACCGGCATCTTTCCGCCGATGCATGTCGTGGCGCTAAAGCGGCCGCTGGCCGAGCGGCACCCCGATCTCGCCCGCAGCGTGTTCGAAGCCTTCGCGGCCGCCCAAACGATCGCGCAGGCAAAGCTCGCCGATTCGGTAGCGCTCGGAACGATGTTGCCATGGCTGCTCGAGCATCTGCAGTTCACCGAACAAAAGCTCGGCCGCGATTACTGGCCGGTCGGCTTTGCGAAGAATAAGCCGACGCTCGAAGCCATCATCCGCTACATGAGGGACGATGGGCTAACCACTGCTGCTTTCGAACCTGAAGATTTGTTCGCCGGCGCCGACATCTTGGCGACCTGAAGAACCTCTGTGTTTGTGCCGGCGTCACTCTATCGACGTGACGCCGGCATCAAATGTCAGTCAGGCAACCTAATTGACTGATACGAACCCCAATGAAGTTATTGAGGAACGCTGCCTTCAATGCCCTTGACGTACCAGTTGACCGAGTTGAAAGCCGGATCCGTATCGGTCATCGCTTTTCCCTCGGCCACCTTTACCGCTCCGGTGCTGTCCGAAACCGGACCGGCAAATGGCTTCAGGTCGCCGGAAATGATGGCGGCTTTCTTCTCCTCGAAAATCTTGACGGCGGCCGGCGGAATAGCCGGGTTGAGCGGCGCCATCACCACCATACCCTCCTTGAGGCCCCAACGGGTGTGACGGTTGCCGGTCCATGAACCGTCCAACACCTTCTTGGTTTCGGCGATATAATAACCGCTCCAATCTTCGGTCGTACCGGTAAGCTGTCCCTTCGGACCGAAGCTCGACATATCGGCGTCGATGCTGAATGCATAGGTGCCTTTTTCCTGCGCGACCTGGATAGACGCGGGAGAGTCGGTGTTCTGCGCCACGTTATCCGCGCCCTGGGCGACCAAAGTCTCCGCGGCTTGGCGCTCCTTGCCCGGATCGTACCAGGTATTGACCCAGATCGGCTTCATCTTGACGTTGGGATTTACCGCCTGCGCACCAAGGGTCATGGAATCGACGTTGCGCATGACGCTCGGGATCGGGAACGAGCCGATAAAGCCTAGCGTATTGGTTTTGGTCATCTGGCCGGCAATGGTGCCGATCAAATAGAAGCCTTCCTCGAAACGCGGTTCATAGACGACAATGTTCGGCGCGGTCTTAAAGCCGTTGACGTGCTCGAACTTCACGTTCGGGAACAGCTTGGAGACCTTCTGCAGGGGCTCCATGTATCCGAACGATGTAGCGAAGATCAGCTTATTGCCGTCTGCGGCCAACTGACGGAACACGCGCTCGGAATCCGCGGTCTCGGGGACATTTTCCACGAAAGTGGTCTTGATCTTGTCGCCCATCGCCTTTTCCAGCTTCTGCCGGGCCTCGTCGTGCATCTGAGTCCAGCCGCCGTCTTTGACCGGGCCCAGATAGACGAACGCGACCTTAAGCGGCTCGGCGAAGGCTGCGGACGACGAGGCCGCAATGAACCCAGCCGCGATGCTTAAACGGAGCGACTTCCACTTTTTATCTGACATGACGCTTAGCCTTTGTTTGGTTGGACTGTTAGTGGGACATTTGAGTAGAAACCTCGACCGCAATGTCTTTATGCGGCCGCATGAAAGCTGATGCCGAGAGAGGCTGGCTGGTTCAGCAAAATCGTCTTTGGATCGCGACAAATGATCACCAGGACAATGACCGTCGCCGCGTAAGGCAACATCGACAGGAACTCGGTGGGGATGGGCAGGCCGAAGCCTTGCGCGAAAAGTTGGAATTGGGTGACGCCGCCGAACAGATAGGCGCCAAGCACGACGCGCGCCGGCTTCCAGGTACCGAAAACCACCAGCGCAAGCGCGATCCACCCCTTGCCCGCAGACATCCCCTCCACCCACATTGGCGTCTGCACCAACGAGAGATAGGCACCGGCGATGCCGGCGCAGGCTCCGCCGAACATCACGGCCAGATAGCGCGTGGTGAGTACCGGTTTTCCGATGGCGTGGGCGACGCTGGGAGACTCGCCGATCGCGCGTAGCGTCAAGCCGGCGTGCGATTTCGTCAGGAACCATTGAACCGCCGCGAACAGCACCAGGGAAAGGTAAACCATGATGTCGTAGTGAAATAACAGATCGCCGACGATGGGAATGCTGGTCAACCCCGGAATGTTGATCGCACGCAAGGGCGGCAGTGGTGTTCCCGCCAGATTGTGCCCGACGAAGGCCGACAGACCGATTCCGAACAAGGTCAACGCAAGACCGGTCGCTACTTGATTGGTTTGCAGATTGAGCGTCAGAAAGCCGAAAGCCAGCGACAACGCGACACCGGCACCAGCCGCGGCAATGAAGCCCACCAAATCGCTGCCGGACGCAAGCGTTGCGGCGAACCCCGCGACCGCCCCGATCAGCATCATGCCCTCAATGCCGAGGTTCAGGACACCGGCCTTTTCGACGACGGTTTCTCCCAGCGCGGCATAGATCAGCGGCGTTGCCGCTATCACCGTACTGGCGATCATTGGAACGATAGGGTTCATGCCGCGCTCCCCACAGTGGCCGCAGGCTTCGCGTCCGCGCGTTCGACCACGCGGACCCGTTTGAGACGGAATGTGATAAACAGATCGGCGGCCAACAGATAGAACAGCAACAGGCCTTGAAACAAACCGGTGATCGCGGACGGCAAACTCATTCCCATCTGCGCCGCCTCGCCGCCGAGATAAAGCAGCGACATCAGCAACGCGCCGAAGATCACCCCGATCGGATGCAGCCGTCCGATCCAGGCGACGATGATTGCAGCGAATCCATAGCCGGGTGAAATCTGTTGCTGCAGCCGGCCGATCGGGCCGGCAACTTCGCAAATTCCGGCGAGCCCCGCCGTTGCGCCGCAGACCATCAGCGCAATCCAGATATTGCGTTTCTCCGAAAATCCGGCATAGGCGGCGGCCGCGGGCGCCATGCCGGCGACCTGCATCCGGAAGCCGGCAATCGTCTTTTGCGAGACAATCCACGAAATCAATGCCAATCCCAGGGCATAGACGATACCCCAAGTTACTCGGGTGCCGTCGATAAGGACTGACATCGTCTCGGCATCACCGAAGCCGCGAGACTGCGGATAATTCTGCCCCTGCGGATCGCGCCAAGGGCCGTGCACCAGCCAGGACAAGACCAACTGGGCGATGTAGACGAGCATGAGCGTGACGAGAATTTCGTTGGTATTGAAGCGGGTTCGCAGGAACGCCGGGATCGCGGCCCATAGCATTCCGCCTATGACGCCCGCGATCAGCATCAGCGGCATTGCCCACATGGAATCGCTGTCGCCGAACCACAGCGCGACGCCGCCGCCTGCGATCGCCCCCATTGTTAGCTGACCCTCGGCGCCAATGTTCCAAACATTGGCCCGAAAACCCATGGCGAGCCCCAGGCCGCAAAGCAGCAACGGAGTGGTCTTAAGAAGCAGTTCGCCGATATCGTAGGTGGTCGACAACGGCTTGATAAAAAACAGATAGAAGACCTCGACCGGATCCTTGCCCAAGGCGGTGAACAGAAGAAATCCGGTCGCGATCATGCCGGCCGCGGCCAGAATCGGCGAAGCAATCGCCATCGCACGCGACGGATTGGCGCGCCGTTCGAGAACGAACATTATGCAACCTCCATGAGCGGCTCACCGGCGGCAACGCCCTTGGCAGCCGGTTCTCCGAACTTGCCGCTCATCCAAGTGCCGATCTGCCCGACCGAGGTGTCGGCAGGCCGAACCGAGGGAGAAAGCCGGCCCTCGGCCAGCACCGCGAGCCGGTCGCTGATAATGAAAAGCTCGTCCAGTTCCTCCGAGATCACCAGCAGCGCCACGCCTTGGTCGCGCAGATCGATCAGGGCCTGCCGGATCAGTTGCGCTGCGCCGACATCGACGCCCCATGTCGGCTGGCCGACGATCATCATCTTGGGCTCCAACATCGTCTCCCGTCCGACGATGTATTTCTGCAGATTGCCGCCGGACAAGCTTGCGGCGGCCGATTGCTCATCGCCGCATTTCACCTTGAAGCGCGTGATCACATTTTTGGCAAAGCTGCGCATTGCGGTCGGGTAGATGAGCCCGTTCTGCACCATGCCTTTTCGCGCACCGGTGAGCAGCGCGTTGTAAGCGAGACTCATCGGCGGCACGGCGCCTCGCCCGAGCCGCTCTTCGGGAACGAAGGTCAGCCCCAATTCGCGGCGCTTTGCCGGGTTGAGATCGCCGACCGGTTGACCGAGCAACGTGATCATCGATCCGGAAGAGCTCAGCCGCTCTCCCGACAGCGCCGCCATCAGTTCCTTCTGGCCGTTTCCCGAAACGCCGGCAATTCCCAAAATCTCGCCGCTTCGCACCGTCAGGCTGATGTCCTTCAGCGTCGTGCCGAAGGGGTCGGACGTCGGCAGCGACAGGCCCTTGAGTTCGAGCCGAACCTCCTTGGGCTCGCGCGGCGTAAGACTGCACTCCGCCAACTCGCCCCCGATCATCATGCGGGCGAGGCTCTCGTTGGTTTCGTTCCTCGGAATCGCGGTACCGCTGACACGCCCGCCGCGCAGCACGGTTGCGCTGTCGCAGAGCGCACGAATTTCATCGAGCTTATGGCTGATGTAAAGAATACTGCAGCCTTCAGATGCCAAGCGCCGCAGTGTCTCGAACAGGACCAGGACGGCTTGCGGCGTCAGCACGGAAGTGGGCTCGTCCATGATCAGGAGCTTCGGCTCCTGAAGCAGACAGCGCACGATCTCGACGCGCTGCCGCTCGCCCACCGACATGCTGTGGACAAGCCGATACGGGTCGATCGGCAGGCCGTATTTTTGTGAAACCTCGGTGATTTTGGCCGCGAGTTTCGCGGGCGCAACCCGTTCGTCCAACGCCAGCGCGATATTTTCCCAAACAGTCAGCGTCTCAAACAGCGAAAAATGCTGGAACACCATGCCAATGCCGAGACGGCGCGCTTGCGAAGGCGTGGTGATGTTTTCGTACTGGCCGTTCCACAAAATGGTGCCGGCATCCGGCTTGGTGATGCCGTAGATGATCTTCATCAAGGTGCTTTTGCCGGCACCGTTTTCGCCGAGAACAGCATGGATCTCGCCGGGCTGGACGCTCAACGAGATATCATCGTTGGCGACAACGCTCGGGTACCGCTTAGTTATGCCAGTGAGCACGAGCCGGGGCTTAGTTTCGGTAGCGATTTCAGGATTGTCCATGTTTTCCAATCAGCCTCAGCAGCACAGACTTCGGCGTGAAGAAAAAGCGGCGGCTGCCGCAATCCCAATGGGATAAGCAATCCGCGCGCCAAGTGCGCGGTCTGGCCTCGGCGCTTCGACGATTGCAGGACGGAGGGCTCAAACGGAGGGATTTTCGAGTGGTTTGCGGAAAGGCGAACGGGACTTTCCGCAGAAATTCCAAAGATTTCTCAGGAATAGCCTAAATTATCGGCGTTTGACCAAATCGAAGGCAGCCGGCCCTCAATGGCTTCCGCCAACGCCCGCGCGCGGCTCAATTTCCCAGTTTTCCTTCGCGCGCAGCGGCCGGCAAGGGCTTCAGCCGGCCGCGACTTATTCCGAAATCAGAACGCTGTCGTTTTGGGCGATCGGCGCCTCACGCTGCCTTGGTAGTGGACACCGGCACGACCTCTTTCACGGCGCCCTTCCAGCCATTCGCGGTTACGTCGAATACGATCCCCTCCGGGGTCTTGTATTTGACCTCGTAGAATACGTTCGGGTCCTTCTCAAACCGCCCTGTCATATACGACCCGCCGGCGTCTTTGATCTTTCGATCGGTGTCGTCGACGTCGTCGACCCACATGCCGAAATGAATGATGCCCTCGTAGCCCTTCTGATCTTCGAAGCCGGGCACACCTTCCTCGGCAAAATTGAGGAACGCGACATTCATGACACCGTCCGTGAGATAGACTCCACGCATCGCGTTACCGGCCCGAGTTCATGCCAAAAGCTTGCTCGAAGAAGCGCGCCGCTTTCTCGGGATCATTTACCGCAATCGCGATGTGTCGAAGCTTTGCCACAGCCAATCTCCTGTTTTGTGCCGCATGGCCGAACTCCGCTCATGAGACGGCCTGAAAGATACGCTATCGCGTGAAGCATACGGGTGCAATTCCGTGGATTGCCGGTCACCGTGCGCAGAGCCGCTAATTCGGGCAACATGCCCAGAAATTCAGGTTGACCGAGCAACCCCTACGATGAAGCCTATACTTTGTGATGTGCGGAGATTTTTATGACGCTTCGTCGGTAGGTTGATTGTCGCTTCGGCCATGCGGCGCTTGCAGTGCTGATCGTCATACTCACATAGGATCGTGCCGTTGACGGATACTCAGGTCCAACAGCGTTTCCCGCGACGCGTAAACAGGTTGCATGCCGATGACTAAAACCGGACGAGTAATAATCGTTGGGGCAGGCCCAACCGGGGTGGTCTGCGCCCTTGCGCTGAGTAAGCACGGGATTCCGGTCACAGTGTTCGAGCAGGAGCCGGCACCGGTGAAGGACCAGCGGGCGGCGTCGATTCATCCGCCGACGCTGGCGATGCTCGATGAGATCGGAATCACATCGCGCATAATCGACAAGGGCTTCGTTTCGTCGAAATACCGCTTCCACGATCGCCTCAACGGCAGCGTCGTGGCCGAATTCGATCTCGACCAGATGCGCGACGAATTCAAATTTCCATTCGTGCTGCAATACGAACAATACAAACTCACGGCGGCAATTTACGAACAATATGCAAACGACTCCGACTTTGATGTTCGATTCAGCCACAGTGTTTCCTCCCTGTCGCAAGACTTCAACGGGTATTACCGTCGAAGTAGTCACGCCCGACGGGCGAGAGTCTCATCGCGCCGACTTCGTTATCGGCTGCGACGGCGGGAGGAGCACGGTCCGGAAATTGGCGAATATCGATTTCAAAGGCTTTCGCTACCCGGAGAAATTCATCAAGATCGCGACGACATTCGATTTTGCCGAGACGAATTCAGATTTGGTATTCCGGAACTATTTCTCAGACCCGGATGAATGGTGCAACCTGTTCAAGGTCCGCGGCGAAAGGGATCCCGGCCTGTGGCGAGCGATCTTCCCGGTCCGATCGGACGAGGACAATCGAACGGCCCTTGATCCCGATCGTATCGAGGAGCGGCTGCAGCGCTTCTTCCCCAAAAGCGGCCGATACGACATCGAATATGTCAATGTTTACGACGTCGCCCAATGCGTCGCAGAGACCTTCCGGAAGGGCCGCATTCTTCTCGCCGGCGATAGCGCCCACGTGAACAATCCGATCGGCGGCATGGGCATGAACGGCGGCATGCACGACGCCCTGAACCTGGCGGAAAAGCTCGCCGCGGTCTTACACGGCACTGCAGGCGACGACGCCCTCGACCATTATGACCGTCAACGAAGGCACGCGGCGGTGAGTTACGTGCAGGCCCAGACGATCGCCAACAAGCGGCTGCTGGAGGAAAGAGATCCCGCGGTGCGTTCAAAAAATCTGGACGAACTCAAGCGTACGGCGGAAGACCCCGACAGTGCGAAGGCCTATATGCGGCGGGCATCGCTCTTGGAAAGCTTAAAGAGCGCCGCGGCAATACCGTAGACGTTTGGAGCGGAACATGAAAAGTGGGCAGAACAGATCGGTCGTCGGCATCGGTACGGTGATCGCTTTTGCCGCGGTCTCGATGCTTTTCGTGCCGTCGTCGAGGGTCAGCGCGGACGATATCAAGCCCTACGTCATGAAGCTGAGCACCGCGACGCTCAACGATACGCAACAGGAGTGGCTGCAGCGTTTCGCGGCGGCGGTCGAGAAGAACTCCGGCGGCCGGATCAAGGGAGAAATCTACCCGGCGAGCCAGCTCGGCTCCATTCCGCGGCAAATCGAAGGCACGCAATTCGGTTCGATCCAGGGCTGGGTCGGACCGCCGGAATTTCTCGTCGGCGTCGACGAGCGCTACGAGGCGCTGAGCGCGCCCGGATTATTCACCAGCCGCGAGCAGGACTTGCGCGTCATCAACGATCCTCCTGTCAACGACATGATACTCGGATTGGGAGCGGACAAAGGCCTGATCGGGATGGCGATCATGCTCACCGGTCCTTCGGCGATCGTGGTACGGAAGCCGGTGCGTCACCTCGCCGATTTCAAGGGAATGAAGATTTGCGTTCTGGCATCGCCGTTCCAGCTCGAAATGATCAAGCGGCTGGACGCGTCGCCGGTGGCGATGTCGTTGGGCGATGTTCTGCCTGCCATTCAGCAAGGCGCGGTCGACGGTGCCCTTGGAACTATTCCGGTTTTTGGACCACTACACTACGTCGACGCGGCAAAATATGCCGTCGAGAGCAATCAGCCCTATGTCAACGTCATCATCGTCATGAATAAGAAATGGGTCGAGGCATTGCCGCCGGATTTGCAAAAGATCCTTCACGACGATGCAAAGACCGTTTCGAAGGAGATCGTCCCCTTCGTGGATGACTTCTTTGCCGGACAGCGCAAAGCATGGACCGACAAAGGCGGCGAGTTGATCAGCCTTCCTGCGGACGAAGAGGCCGAGATGATCGCCAAGATTTCGAGCATCGGCAACGATATTTCGGCCGCGAAACCCAATCTGAACAAGGCGGTTGGTCTGGTCTTCGAATCGGCCTCGCGCAACAAATAGCGGGTCGGCCCCGCGACCTTCCGATGCCAGCATCACGTCCGGCGCTTGAGCGCGGCGCCCCATTTCTCCTCGATGATCTGCGCGTCTTCGTGAGAGAGCGCGGAAGGCCTCGGAAATTTATCGATCCAGGCGAACGGTTTCACCGCCTCGATAATGAGTTTCGAATGCGAACTGACGCCGCGTAATTTGGCTTCGGCCGGAATGCGCGGGTCGAGCGCCGAACTCCAGGCGTTCCTGACGATGTCGGTCTGCTCCGACGGTTCGCAGCGCGTGGTCACCGCCCACATCACGTCGGCGAGATCGGACGGATCGATATCGTCATCGACGACGACCACGATCCGTCCCATGTAGCTGTTGGCGGCCGCAATCAAACCCGCGCGTTTGGCGTGGCCGTCATAGCGTTGCCGCAGCGCCACGACGGTCATCAGTTGGGATATGTGCTGCCACACGCCGACGACATCGGTGACGCCGGCAGTTTCGAGATTGCTCCAGATGCTGGCGGCGCGAAACGGCAGCCCGAAATGAAAGCGCGGCGGCTTCATCGGCGGCGAACCGAGCAGGATCGGATCGTTGCGATAATGGATCGCGGCAATCTCCATGACCGGGCAAGGCCGCTGGTCGTTGGCGAAATAGCCGGTGAACTCGCCGAACGGGCCCTCCGGCAAGGACGCCTCGGCAAACGGTTTGAGATGGCCTTCGATGATGATTTCAGCGTGAGCCGGAATCGGCAAGCCGGTGACGGGCCCCGGATGGATCTCGATGGGAGAGCCTTTGATTGCGCCGGCAAACTCAAATTCAGAAACGCCCGCCGCCAGATATTCGAAGCCCGCGATAAATAAGGCCGGGTCTTCACCATTGACGATCGCGATCGGGCAAGACTTGCCCTGGTCCCAGTATTTTTTGGCGATGATCGCACCGTGACGGCCAAGATGATCGAACTGGATCGTCAGCTGTTTCGGCCCGTGGACTTGCACTCGGTAGATCGACGCGTTGATCCAGCCGGTGTCTGGGTCGCGCGTGACGACCACGCTACCTGACCCGATATACGGTCCGCCATCCTGCTTATGCCAGACCGGTGCGGGGAATTCCGTAACGTCCGCGTCGTCGCCACGCTTGGAGTTTTCAAGCCAGGCCGCCGTGCCGATCTCTACCGGCTTCCGTGGCGTCAGTGTCTGGCGCTTGGCCATCCAGTGCTTGAGCGCATCGAGCGGCCGCAGAGTGGCGTCGACGCCAAGTGCGAGTGCGGCGCGCTGCGGGTTCGTCACCGCATTCGTGAACACGCGATACCCGGGCGAATATCCTTTAATACGATCGAACAGCAGCGCCGGGCAGTCGGGCAAGCCGGCTGCAACCTCGGTAATGCCCCCGATTTCATGGCGCGCATCGGCGCCTTCGATGTGTCGCAGCGCTTTGAGTGCGTCGATCTGGGCAATGAATTCGCGAAGGTCTTTATACGACACGATTGCGACCCAGTTACTTGTTCGACCCGCGATGAGGTCTCAACTCGCCGTCGCGTTTAGCATTTCCGGCGTCCCGGACACCATAGTGCCGGGATAGAGCTCCTTGAGCCGCGGGTAAACCTCACGTGCGAACATGCGGATGCTGTGCACGGTGTCGTCGTGCTCGAGGAAACCGGCTTGTCCCATGATAAGGAGATTGCCGTAGCCACCGACATGGTTCCAATGTTTCTTGATCTGCTGAAAAACCTGGTCGGGAGTCCCGGCAAACATCGTACCGGCTTCGATCGCGCCATCCACCGTAGCCTGTTTCGTGCCATAGGCGCTGACCACATTATGGGCACCGCGAGCCAATTGAACGTTCATCGCCACCGGCACATAGCCCGGCGGATTCGAAAAATGCGGGGGCACCTTGTTCGCTGTGACGTACCACAACAACTTCTCCGCACCGGCGCGAGCCCGCGCCTCGGTGTCACCAACATAGATCAGCGCCGCATAGGCCAGCCGGTCGATCGGCACGTCCTGGCCGAGACCGGCCTCGCGCCAACCGCGACGATAACCTTCATAAATGCGCTTCGTCGTGTCGAATCCCGTGAGAAATGTCGCCTGGATGTAGCCGCGCGCCCCGACCTGCGCGGCACCGCCTGTGCTCGTCGTACTGACCCAGATCGGTGGATGCGGCTGCTGAATCGGACGCGGCCAGATGTTGACCGAGCGATGATGGAAAAAACGGCCTTCGTGACTGAACGGACCGTCATGGTGGGTCCAGCATTTTACGATTAGATCGAGTGCCTCCCATTGGCGTTCGTTCATCCGCACCGGATTGCTGTTCGCCGGCAGCACCTCATACGGTACGCCGCGCACGAAACCGGCCTCGAGCCGGCCGTGTGACAGCACATCGATCATCGCCATCTCCTCGGCGACGCGAACCGGCTGCCGCCGGTTGGCAATGGGATTACCGAGGATCAGAAGACGTGCCTTCTTGCTCAGGCGCGCCAGCGCTGCCAGCATCAACGGCGCCGCAGGATCGACACAGGTCGCGGTCTGATGATGCTCGTTGAGCATGATCTCGACACCTTCGTCCTCGGCTATCAGCCATTCATCGATGTAGCGGTCGTACAACGCCGCGCCCTTGGCCGGATCGTAGATGCGATTGGGCAACGACACCCGGATCGATGGATAGCTGTCCTGTGGAGGCAAATAGGGGTAGGCGGTTTCGCTGAAGTGCCACGCGCGCATGCTACTCTCCGAGAAATTCGAGAACTGCGGCAGCGAACGCCGCGGGTTGTTCCAGCTGGGGCACGTGCGCGGCGGCCTTTATCGTCAGCGTGCGCGCTTTCGGTAGCAAGCCGGCATAGGCATCAAGGTATGCCTGCGAGACCAGGCCGTCGCTTTCTCCCCGAATAAACAAAGTCGGAGCGCCGACGCGATGCAGGCGCCGCTTAAGTTTTGGATTGTGCATCCACGGCTCCCAGGTCAACAGCGCAAGCGTCTCACGCGCCCTGAACATGGCGGAAAGGTCGTCGTCCGACATCTTCGCGGTATCGAGCTTCATTCGTTCAGGATCGTGAAGGGTCAACTTCAGAACGTCCGCCTCCGGCATGGCGAAAATATCCGGAATGTCGAGCTTGTCCGGCGGTCCGACCTTAATGCCCACCGGCCCGGAAAGGACGATGCGGCGAAACCGCTCCGGCGCCTTGGTTGCCATTTCGGCGGCGATCCAGCCGCCGATCGAGCAACCGACGAGGTCGATATTGTCGAGTTTCAAGATGTCCATCAGCTCAAGATGGAGGTGCGCAATATCGTCAACGCTATCGAGCCAATCCGGTAGGCTCGACTTGCCAAAGCCCGGGTGCAAGGGCGCGATCAGGCGGCGTTTCGCGGATAGAGGCGCCACAAACGGCTGCTGCGGATTAAAGCCGCCGCCGCCGTGCAAAAACAGGATAGGATGGCCTTCTTGGCCGGACCCTCTGCCAGACCCTTGGCCGGTGTCGAGCAATTCAAGCTCGACATCTGCGACCTTTGTTTTCGTCAATTGCACGCAAATCCTCCCTGGCGATTATTCTTTCCGATAGCCGGATCACTTCGCCTTATGCCGAAACTTTGCACATCGACCGTGCGAAAGGAATGCCGTGGCCGGAATAGCAGGGCCGCGCTGACCTCTCACACGCTCAGGTAATTGCGCAACACGGAGTCGTTGCCTTTGAGTTCCTCCGAACTACCGCTGAAGCAGATCTCGCCCTTGTTCATGACATGATGCCGGTCGCCGACCGCGAAAGCGGCCGCCAAATTCTGTTCGACCAACAGGATGGCGAGACCCTCCCGCTTGAGGCGGGCCAGAACCTCGATAATTTGCCGGACGATCATCGGCGCCAGCCCTTCCGACGGCTCGTCGAGGAGGAGCAACGCCGGATTGAGCATCAAGGCCCTTGCGATCGAAAGCATCTGCTGCTCGCCGCCGGAGAGTTGAAAGCCGAGATTGCTTTCTCGCGCCTGCAAGACGGGAAACAGTTCGAAGATACGCCGCAACGTCCAGTAGCCCTTGCCTCTCGATCGCGCGAAAACCGTGAGGTTTTCGCGCACCGTCAGACTGGGGAAGATGCCCCGCTCCTGCGGTACGAAGCCGAAGCCCAGCCGCGCCACCGCGTAGGGCGGCAGGCCGCCGATGTCGCGGTCGCTGTAGAGGATTCGGCCAGGCTGTGGCCGCAGGTAGCCCATGATCGTGAGGATCGTCGTCGTCTTGCCCGCGCCGTTACGACCGAGCAGGCAGACGATTTCGCCCTGCCCCACGGACAGCGAGACGCCGTGGAGAATGTGGCTGTCGCCATAATACGCGTTGATGTTCTCGAGGTTCAACATCAGTGCGCCATGCCGAGATAAACCTCACGAACCCGGCTATTCGCCTGGATTTCCACCGGCGTGCCCGTAACCAGCACCTTGCCGTAGTAAAGTACGGTGATGCGGTCGGCGACCGAGAACACGACTTTCATGTCGTGCTCGATCATCAGAATCGAAAGCGACCGCGGCAGCGTCCCGATCAATTCGATCATCCGTGCCGTTTCGGTGGGCGACATGCCCGATGTCGGTTCGTCGAGCAGAAGAAGGTCCGGCTCGCCGGCAAGCGCGATCCCGATCTCGAGCTGCCTTTGCTCGCCATACGACAGCTTGCCAGCGACGCGCCTGCCATCACCGGTTAGATGGACTTGGCTCATCAATTCACCTGCGCGCGCAACGAGAGCCTGATCGCGGCCGACGGGCGCGAAGCAATTGAGCGGATTGCCGCGGCGCATTTCCAATGCCAGGCGAAGATTTTCGACGACACTCAGATTTTGGAAAAGATTGTTGCGCTGGAATGTCCGCGCCACCCCCATGCGGCTGATCCGATAGGGCGGCGAGCCGGTGATATCCCGATCTTTGAGCAGAATGCGCCCCGAGCTCGGCTTAAGCTGCCCGCCGATCTGATTGACGAGGCTGGTCTTGCCGGCGCCGTTCGGCCCGATGATCACATGTCGCTCGCCTGGGGCAATGGCCAAGCTGACATCGTCGGTCACGACCAGGTTGCCGAACGATTTATTGAGGCGGTCAAGACGCAGGACACTCATGCCCGCACTCCGCCCCATCGCGCCTTCTGCAAAATGCCCCAGAAGCCGCCAGGGAAGAACATCACGCAGCAGATGAAGGTGACGCCGATGATCGAGAGCCAATGCTCACTGTAGGAACTGACCACGTTTTTCATCAGCAAGAAGACCGCCGTGCCGATCGCCGGCCCGATCAGCGTTCCCGCGCCCCCCAGCATGGTCATGATCAGGATATCGCCGGACGCGGTCCAATACATCGCATCCGCCGATATGAAGCTATTAAAAATGGCGTACAGCCCGCCGGCAAGCCCCGCCACCGCGCCGGCGATCGTAAAGGAGATGAGCTTGTAGGCCCGTGTCGGGTAACCGATCGCCATCATACGCTGTTCGTTCTCGCGGATACCGACAAAGGCGTGGCCGAGCGGCGCATTCAAAAGTCTCCGGAGGCCCAGATACGCCAGTACAAAGAAGCCCAACGCCATGAAATACATCGGCAGCGAGTTGGACAGATCGAGACCGAAGAAGCGCGGCTTTTCCGCGATCGCGATTCCGTCGGAGCCACCAGTGACATCGCGCCATTTCAATGCCACCGAATACACCAGTTGCGAAAATGCGAGCGTCAGCATCAAGAACGGGATGCCGCCGGTACGCACACAAAAGAACCCGATCAGCGCGGCGGCGCAGCCGGCAATGACGACGCCCGCGAAAAGTCCTAGCCATGGGTCGATGCCGAACTGGGCGCCGAGGACAGCGACCGAATAGGCGCCCAGGCCGAAAAATGCCGCATGGCCGAGCGACAGCAGCCCCGTGAAGCCGACGAGCAGATCCAGGCTCATGGCAAAGATCGCAAAGATGAAAATCTCCGATACCAGCGCGCGCGGATAATCCGTCAGGAAAAACGGGAGCGCGAGCAGCAACGCCAGTACCGCCAGGCCTGCCGTTCGCGTCCGCGCCGTGACGGGGATGCTGGTCGCCGCCACGGCCGGCGCGATCGATACATCGGAGTATTTGATACCGAACAGGCCCTGCGGCCGGATCAGCAGCACGGTCGTCATCGTCAAATAGATCAGAAACAATGCAATGCTCTGAAAATAAGCCTTGCCGAAAGTATCGGCGATGCCGATCAGGAGGCTGCCGACGAATGCGCCCCGCAAGCTGCCCATGCCGCCAATAACGATAACGATAAAAGCCGGGATGAGGATTTCGCTATCCATTCCAGGATAGAGGCCGAGCACCGGCGCAGCAGCGATGCCGCCGAGCGCGGCAAGCGCCACGCCGAACGCAAAAATACCGGTGAACAGCGCCGGGATATTGGCGCCGAGTCCCGCAGCCACCACCGCATTATCGACGCCGGCACGCACCATGGCGCCGATCCGGCTGCGCTCCAACAACAGCCACAACAGCAGCGCAATCGCGAAGCCGAAACCGATCAGAAACAGCCGGTAAGCCGAAAAAACGCCAAGTCCGATATGAATCGTGCCCTGCAGCGCTTCCGGCGCCGGCAAGCGCAATACCGACGCTCCCCCACAGCGTTTGCACCAGATCGAGGAAGACAAAAGTGAAGCCGAACGTCAGCAGCACCTGGTCCATATGTCCCCGGCGATAGAGCGGACGCAGAAACAGCACTTCCATCAGAATACCCATCACAATGACGGGAATCGGTGCGAGGACGAGCGCCAGCCAGAAGCTACCGGTAAGCTTTAAGATCGACAGCCCGAAATAGCCGCCCAGCATGAAGAAAGAACCGTGGGCAAGGCTCACGACGTTCATCAAACCAAAGATGAGCGAAAGGCCGGCCGCCATCAGGAACAGCAGGACGCCGTACACCAGCCCATTAAGAAGCTGCGCGACAAACAGCTCCATGCGTCCCCCACCGACCGTTCAGCGTAATGCGGCCGAAATCGTCAGTAGACCTTCTTACCCGGGTCCTGGACTTCTTTGGCGGTGGAAAGGGTCTTGGTCGAAATCCCGGCGCCGCTATCGATCACCTGGCAGATGTAGATGTCCTGAATCGGATTATGCGTCTCCGGGTCGATGCGGAACGGTCCGCGCGGCGCATTGAATTTCACCTTGGTCATCGCCTCGGCGAGCTTGTCCTTGTTGGACGCGTCACCGCCCGTCATCTTCAAGGCCTCGCCCAGCGCTTTGCCGCCGACATAGCCGTATTCGGCAAACAGGTCCGGCGAGATTTTGTATTTCGTCCGGAAGTTCGCAGCGAACGCCTTGCTTTCGGGATTATCGATCGTGTCTGTATAGGTAACCGCGGAAATGACACCGACCGCGGATTTTCCCAGCGCACTGACGGACTGCGAGTCGATGATGGTGAAGCCGGTCAGCGGCATTTTATCTTTCAGGCCGAACTCGGAATATTGCTGGATGAAACGGACCGCGTCCGCGCCCGGCATGAAATCGTAAGTCACCGGGGGATTGATCGACTTGATATCGGTAAGGTACGCGCTGAAGTCAGTGGTGCCGAGCGGCGGCCAGATTTCTTTCAGCACTTTCCCGCCCTTGGCGAGATACGGCCCCTTGAATTCGGCCATGACATCCCGGCCGCCGGCGTAGTCGGACGCCGTCGTCACGATCTCTTTGCCGAGATTGTCGTAAACGTAGCCAGCCATCGGTGTGCTGAGTTGATAGGTCGAAATCGAGGTGCGAAACAGGTAAGGATATCGGTCCCAGGTGATGGCGTCGGTGCCTGCGCCGGACACAACGTAAAACGCCTTCTGCTGCTTCATGTAGTTGAGCACAGCGAGCGCAACGTTGCTCGCCTGGATGCCGACGACGAGGTCGACCTTGTCGCTTTCGACGAGCTTCTTCGCTTTTTGCAAGCCGACCTGCGGATTGAACTGGTCGTCTTCTTTGATCAGCTCGATCTTGCGGCCGGCGACCGTCCAATCGATACTGTCGAAATAGAGGCTCATCCCGTTAAAATTGTTCTCGCCGGCATATGCAAGTCCACCGGTGTAGGTGTTGATATTGCCGATGCGGATCGGCCCGTTCGCCTGGGCGAGGACATGGGGCGCGGCCACGGCGGAGGCCAGCGCAGCACCAGCCGAAGTTTTCACGAAGGTGCGCCGCGAGACCTGGCCGGCCGAAAAAATCGGTTGCTTCATCGTATCCTCCCTGGGCGCCCGCTTTTGCCGACTGCCGACGCCATACTATGCGGTACCGTACCTTGATCGCTAGAGGCGTTTCAACGCAGCGGCGTTCGAAATGCAGACCGGCCCCTCTGAATGCGGTATTGACCCGCGGCCGTTTTGATCGAAAGTCTAGTCAAAACAGATTTGGCGGACGGAAACGGGCGCAGAAGCGCACATCGGGCGGGCGGGGTCGGCATGAGTTTGGAATTCGGCGTTTTCGATCATCTCGACCGCAACGACCTGCCGTTGCAGGACTACTACGAGCAGCGGTTGAAAGTGATCGAGGCATTCGATCGATCGGGATTTTACGCCTATCACGTTGCCGAGCACCACTTCACGCCGCTTGGCATGGCGCCGTCGCCCAGCGTGTTTTTGTCGGCGATCGGACAGCGCACAACACGGCTCCGCTTTGGCACCTTCGTCTATGCGCTGCCGGTTCATCATCCGTTACGGGTGCTCGAAGAAATCTGCATGCTCGACCACATGAGCGGCGGACGGCTGGAGATCGGCTTCGGACGTGGCTCCGTGCCGTTCGAGATTTCCTACTATGGGCAAAATGCCGAAGAGCGGCAGCAGATCTACGCCGAGCGTCTCGAATTGATCCTCAAGGCTTTCACTGTCGACACGTTGAATTGGAAGGGCCGCTACGATCAGTTCGAAAATGTTCCGATGGAACTCGGCCCATTGCAGAAGCCCCATCCCCCTCTTTGGTACGGCGCCCATTCGCCCGATAGTGCCGAACGCGCGGCGCGCAAGGGGCTCAACATAGTTACGAACGACATGCCCGAGAATACGCGCGAGATCGTCGCTAGATACCGCGAGGTTTGGCGACAGGCGCAAGGCCTGGCAGCATTGCCCAAGATGGGTATGGTTCGATTTATCGTCGTTGCCGACACAGACGCAAAAGCGATGGACGTCGCGCGCCGCGCCTATTTGCGTTGGCGGTCGAGCTTCACTTACCTATCGGAGATGAACGGCACTATGCCGAATTCTCCATTGCGGGTGGAGAGTTTCGACAAACTTATCAATCAGGGACAGGCCATCGCCGGTTCGCCTGAAACCGTGCGCAGCTTCCTCGCGGCACAGATCAAGGATACTGGAATCAATTACGTCGTCGGCCAACTTTGCTTTGGTGACCTCGATCTCGACGAAATGCTTGGCTCGGTGGAATTATTCGCGGATCAAGTGATGCCGAAGCTTCGAACCGCATTCATGAACTAGGAATGCGAAGCCCGCATCAACGCTGCGAGGCTCAAGGACATGGCGCAGAACATTTAGGCCTCGCCAGTCCTTGAGCCCGCAACCTGCACGAACTGACGCCCCTGTCAGCCGCGCTTAAAAGGTGTTCTTCACACCGCGTCCTTGGCTGCCTTGACCGGACGCGCCTTGATAATCTTTCGGGCCGGCTTGGCCTTGAATATGGTCGGCTCTTTGGTGAAGGGATTGATGCCCTTGCGTGCCTTGGTCGCGGGCTTCTTGATGACAACGAATTTTGCAAAGCCCGGAACGAGGAAGGAGCCGGTCTTCTTCAACTCCTTGTAACCGACGGTCGCGAGCGTCTCTAAGACGCCCTTGATGTCGCTCTTCTTCAGTTCCGAATGCTCGGCAAGCTGGCCGATAAGTTCAGACTTGGTCATGGGTTTTGACATGTTCTATCCATCCTGATTCGGGAAGTTGACCATATTGGGAAATCCATCCCGAGACTCGTACGCGATTGTGATGTTCACAGGTTTGTTGAAATTCTCGATGATTCCCGGCGTTATTTGCGCCTTACACCAGCCATATCGACGATTTGCGAGTAAATTGGCGTGTCCTTCCGGATGCTTTCCGTTGCTTCCGCCGGGGTCGTACCGACCGATTTTATCCCGAGGTTGGCGAAGGTTTTGATCACCTCAGGGTCGAGTGCGACGGTCCGGAGCGCTTCGGCAAGACGGCCCGTGACCTGTATGGGAACACCTCCCGTGACAGCGTAACCGTTCCACGCGACATATTCGAAGCCCGGAATCGTCTCTGCGACGGTTGGAACGTCGGGAAGCTGTGGCATCCGCTCCTGCGTGGACACCGCGAGCGCTTTCACGTTGCCGCTTTTTACCGGCTCGATCAGATCGGAGGAGTTGCCAAAATGCATGTCCACCGATTTCGACAGCACAGCGGTGAGCGCAGCCTGTCCGCCGGTGAACGGCACGTGCACCATGTCGAGGCCCTCTTTACCGGCGAGATAGGCCGTCGAGAGGTGATTGTTGGTAGCCGTGCCTCCACTCGAATAGGTGATCTTACCGGGATGCGCCCGTGCATAGTCGATGAACTCACGCAGCGTCGAGTACGGCGCATCTTTGGCAACCACGAGTATCATGCCGTTCGTGCCCGTAATGCTGACGGGCACCAAGTCCTTCAATGGCACGTAATTCACCTCCTGCGCCAACGGGAGAACGGTGAACAACGTGCTTCCCACGAACAGAATTGTGTATCCATCCTGCGGCGCGTGAATCACGTAATCCACGCCGATGGCGCCTCCGGCCCCAGGTTTGTTCTCGACGATGAAGGTCTGATTCAGGATCTTGCCTAGCCGGTCTGCCGTAACCCGCGCCATCGTGTCCGTTACGCCGCCAGCGCCATAGGGCACGACTATCCTCACCGTGCGCTCCGGCCACTGCTGCGCCATACACTCCGGGATGGACATGAACAGGGCGACACAAGTTGCCGCCGCCGCGAGCAGTCGTCTTACAGCCATTCACTCTCTCCTGCGCTCACCGGGAGCCCGACAATCCTTTGTGAGAAGCAAGATACAAGCCGCCGACAGGCTGCTCGCGGCTAAGCACTGTGACCGGGGACATACACCCACAGGTCCAGTTGCAGCCCCGCTTCGGGTACCGGAAGCCAAGGCACCTCGACCGGAGAGAGCGGCAGAGCCATTCCGTCCGTCACCTCCGACCAGACTTCGAGCGTGGCGGGAAGATCTGCCAGATCGATATGGAATTGTTGGATACGTACTGCGTTTTTCAGGCTCGTTCCGGCATCGCGACAAATCGTCTCCGCCTGCGCCAAAATTTCCCGAAGCTCGGCCTTAATCGGAATCGCATAATAAGGCTGCGTGCGATCGGGCTTTGCCTCCGCGACGATCGATCCGTTCCGCACGGCCATGAGACCTGAAATGAAGAGAAGGTCGCCCGCACTGATCGCCGTGGTGCCGCTCTGAAATAGAGCGGGGATGGGCGCAACGACCTGCTTTGCCGTTTTGCCGTCTTGGGCAAGCGCAATGGTGTTAATTTCGATACGGGACTCCGGCATGATGAACCCTGGCGTCTCGGTAGCGATGATGGTGGTGGCCGGTTCCACCGGAAAGTGCTGCGCCCAGACTTCGCGAAACCCCGGTATGTCCTCGCGGTCCCGCAAATAGACCTGCGCTTTGACGACGGTTTCCAATCCCGCGTTTACCGCCGCCAATGTCGGCTTAAGTTTTCTTTTAATAATGAAATCCGTTTCCAGCTTGATCGGCGTTCCCTTCCATAAACCATGGGCACGACGAGCCTCCGGATCGATCGGTGCATCCTCCTCGCGTAACGCCTCGGCAGTCTGGCCAGGAACAAAGCGAAAGTCGCCGGCACTCAACGCCGGACTGTATCCCGAGCTCGCGTGAATCTTGTACGCCCCGGCGTTCAATTCATGTCGCACGTCGAAGTCCGCGGCGGGGACCGCCGCCATAACCTGTACTTCCATCGACTGGTGGGACCGGGCAAAGCGCCGATGCAGATTGGAAGTCGAAGGCGGTATCCGGCCCTTGAAGAACTCCCGTCTTGTTTGGTGGTAGGCGTCGACTACGTCCGGCGACGTATAGTATTGATCGATGCGGACAACGCTGTTCGCGGTTGTCCCCCCTGCATCGAGAACCTCGGCCAAGTTCTGAAACAACCGTCTGGCCTCACGATGCGCCTTCGAAGGGCCATCGAAGGGGTGGCCGCTCTGCAATACCTCCGGAGCGAGCGCGTGGACATAGTCCGTCCCGGATAGGCCTGTTGCGAATAACCATCTCCCGGCACGCACGCCGCGCGCCCAGCGGTGCGACGTATTCGGCACATTAGTTGGAAGGACGGCCGTCGTGGCTGCGTCGCCCGTGATTTTCTTCGAACTCAAATTTGTAGTCACAGAGTTCATGATAACCTTCTTGAAGGTGTCACAGGAGCAAAGCCCACGGCTCGCCGACCCGGGACGCGGAAACGATAATTTCCTGTGGCAAAAGCGGCCCTCACTACGCCGTTGCTCGCTGCTCCGGAAATTGCGTTATGGCGTTTGGGGGCGTTTGTATTGGAATGTCACCTGAGTGCCAATCCGATAAACTGAACCAAGCACCTCGAATGCTGGGGACGCCGAAAGCAATGATCGCCGTGGCGCTTCGAAGGCAGATGCGACCAACTGCCTTCGGCTGCGCTAGCGACCTGCCTGCGGTTCGGATTGAGGCCGTTCAGATGGCACTTTGGTGACAGCGCCTTCATCGGCCTCATCGGAACTGTCATTTACGCCGCACGCCGGAAACGGCGTACCGAACATCAACCGCCAGAGTCGCTTCAAATCCGCATCGGGTTTGCAGGGCCGGTTTGACATAGGGGTTATATGGGCGAAATCGGCGGGCTTCGCCAGAGGCGGAATTGCTGGTGTTGCCACACGCCGCTTTCGCCGACGGCAGACTATCGCCGCCCATCCTCCTTAGTGGTTTTACGTATCCGATTTCTCATCCGACATCCCCAATCTTAACGCATCATTCTGCGCTGCACTGACAGGATCGATCGGCGGATGCGTCATCGCTTGATCGGAATTACACGTGCACTCGGCCGCTCCATTAGCGTTTGCTGTCTCTTTCACGCTCGGTGTGATGGCGCAGTGCGGCGCCCGATCGGAGCCGGCGCTCGACCGCCCGTATGATGGTTTTAACGTCACTACGGCAATGGACCATCCGTTCGGCAGCGAGTTGGAAAAGCTCTCGCTTGCCAACGCCAAAGCGATTGGCGCGAAGGTCATCGCCATCGTTCCCTTCGTCTGGCAATCCGGCTCCGCAAGCCCCGATCTCATTCGTGGCAAGGACATGACGGACGCGGAGTTACGCCTGGCGATCCGCGATGTTCACGCGCTCGGATTGGCCGTATTGCTCAAGCCCCATGTGTGGGTACCGCAGAGTTGGGCCGGCACGGTCGCCATGAATTCGGACGAGGCCTGGGGAAAATGGTTCGCACACTATCAGCGCGAGATGGAACGCTTCGCGCGCATTGCCCGCGAGGAAGGGGCGGAAGCGCTCGCGATCGGCACCGAACTCGACGAGACCACGCAACGGCCAGAATGGAACGCGCTCATCGACTCGGTGCGGAGCCTCTACTCCGGCCACATGTTGTATGTGGCGCATAATGTCGAAGGAGCGGAACAGGTCCCGTTCTGGGACCGGCTCGACTTCATCGGCGTTTCGCTCTATCCGCCGCTCGGCAACGACGACGACCGCGGCTATCGGCTGAGTGCGATGCGCGATTCGGCTGACCGTCTTGACGTGCTGGCGACGCTGACCAAGAAACGCATCGTGGTCGGCGAAATCGGATTGCGTTCTGCCGAAGGTGCCGCGGCCAAACCATGGGAAAGTTCGGAGGAGCGCGACGCCGCACCGAATCCCGAACTCCAGGCCAGCGTGCTCGCTGACTGGCTCGCGGTTCTCGACCGGCCGTCCATTAAGGGTGTCCTGATCTGGCGCTGGCTCACCGATCCGAACGGTGGCGGATCGAGCGATACCGATTTCACCGTGCAGCGCAAACCCGCGGAACGCGTTTTGATGTGCGCGTGGACCGGACGTTGCGAGCATGACGAGAGCGGCCTGCCCGCTCCTTGATCAAGCAGTTCCGAGCCGCCGTATCCGCCGACGGCAATCGTATTTGAACGGCAGTATCGATTCAGAACTGGTGCCAAACACCAAAGATCAATCCGTTCTCCTGCAAGGCATTCCGCCCGGCATAGGTGGTATATGCGCCGCCCTGTACTTCCCATGTCTGGGTGAGTGAATAGACCGCGCTGAGCTGGAGCTTGTAGTACGCGTAGCTGCCGCCGTCGTAGAGGGTATTTAAAGCGCCCTCCGAGATGACATTAAAACTCTGCGCCAACAGCAGCCACTGCGGCAGAACCTTGACGCCGATCGTGGCATCGACGCGGAATTCACTGGGATATCCCTCGCTACGCTCGCGCTGGGCTACTTCTAAATCGAAAAACGCCGGCATTTCATCGACCTTGAAATTGTGGCCGATCAACAGGCGCAAATCGGCCTCGACATCGGTGTAGCCGATTGCGGCCGGATTCGAGGTGTTGGTGGTACCGGGCACGCGGAGTGTCGCCTGGCCGGACACTACCCAGTCAGGAGACTGTAAAAAACCATAACGCGCGCCGAATTCGGTATAGCCGAGACCGTTGCGTGAGTCGTTGTAAGGCGCGGCGATATCGATACTTTGCAGTCCGGGATTGAGGATGCCCGTCAGATTGTCGGTGATGCCGTATTCGATAAGCGCCTGCGCTTCGAACTTGCTGTAACGGGGTATGGAAGTGAGCCCGCTACCGTTGAAATAGCTGGTCGATGTTGCGGCGGTGAGCCCCGCCAGCCACTGCCCGGTGCCTTGCGGCAGCGTCCACGCACCCGCCCAAGCGGCCGAAGGCGCGGACAGCAGTCCGAGCACAAGCCCAACACAAGTCTTACGCACGTCTTACCCCACCGATTCAATTGGCGGTGCGCAAAAGCGCGCGCCGCCATTCGCCCCCTACATCGTCAGCGCCAGAACGCGATCGCCGCCGCCGACCGCGGCCTCCTTCACCTTTGAAATCGCCTCCGTGAGGAGTTGCACGCGATCGACCGCGCGCTTCACCCGCCCCGTGATCGTCACCACGCTCGCGGTGATGTAATCCGATACGACCGCTTCGGAGTTTCGCAGGTGCAGCTTCTGAACCGTCGCGCGCAACGTTTCGCCAAGCTCGCGCGCGGCATGCGCGCCGATCTCCGGCGCAATGAGAATCATCATGCCGTTGCGATAGGACGCCGCTACAATCCCGATAGTCGCCGCGAGCCGCCGCACCGCGCGCGACACTTCGACGAGCACACTACGGGCGGCAGCCTCGCCGTTGGCTCTGCGATAATCCTCGAACCGGTCGAGTGTGAGCGCGACGATCGAAATCGCCTCATCGGACCGACATCCGCAAGCGCCGGTGAGATAGGCTTCGGCTACTTCGCCGACAAATAGTCCCGTCGCCTCGTCGATCCACAAGGCCGCCCGGCGGTCGCCCCAACTCGACAGGAAGCTCAGCAATTCGCGCTCGCGCGCTTGCCGGCGATCGAGTTCCTGCTTGAGCTTGAGCGATGCACGAACGCGCGCGATCAATTCGATTCGATTGACCGGCTTGGTGACGTAATCGGTGGCGCCGGCCACGAATGCGTTGGACAAGGAATTCATGTCGTCGAGCGACGTGACCATGATAATGGGCAAATCGGCGTAACGCTGGTCGTTGCGGATGCGCGCACAGACTTCGACACCGTCCATTTCAGGCATCACGATATCGAGCAGCGCGACATCGACGACAGGGGTTTCATCGGTGGCCCTGCCGACATCGAGCAGCTTCAGCGCCTGCCATCCCGAGGCGGCGGTGAGCACGTCGGTGTAGCCCGCCGACAACAGCGCGCCTTCGGTGAGATCGCGGGAGTCCTCCGAGTCGTCGACGACAAGTATCCGCATCGGTCACTCCGTATTTCTACTCGTATTTTGATCGAAAATACTATAGGCCTCAAATATTAAGCCATAAAATTCAGGGGCTATTTCATAAGAGCAAACAATCTCCAAGTATTATTTTGGTATACAACGCGATAACCGGGCGCACCCTCTCGAAACAATGACGGAAAGGCTTTGTTGATGCGATCGTTTGCCCCGGTGTTGCTCTGCGGATCCGGCACCGCGACGAACGGCGCGTCGACACGGGCGAACAGCATGGCCAGTGCAAATGACTCGCTTTGCGGTCCGAGAATTCCGCGCGCACGGCCGCGTCCCAAAACGAAGGCGGGAGCATTGTCTACATCCGCCAGCACGCCGTCGCGGCCAACAGCCGCGCCGCCGGCGGTCAATGCATCGAGCCGCTCGCTCTCGCCGTGTCCGAAAGCGGCGCGAAAATGATTGACAGTGATTGGATCGACATAGGTCAGACTCATGATGCCGCCCAGCCATCCCAGCACGAGCAGCGCCATGGTCAGGCCAAGCCGTTCGCGCGCAAGCGGTACGCGAATAACGGTAGCCGCGGCCAATACGGGAGCCGCAACCAGTAAGGCTGCGGGATCGCCGAAGAATCCACTCAAGACGCTGATCGCCGTCGCCGCGACGGTGATGGCGGCAAAGATCACAGCAGGTATCACGAGCGGCTGACGCCGATAAACGAGCGCAAGCATGACCACGGCGAGAGGCGCTCCGGCCAACAGCGCGGCCGTCATCGCCAAGCTCGCATACAGCGTCAGATACCTGGCCAGATCGTCGCTGAGCATTTGCGCGACCGCCGCGCTCCAAAGCGAGAGGCTCTCGGTCGGTGCCGCGAAAATGCTCCAGCCGTCCCCAGGAAAAATCCAGGACACGTAACTGAAGGCGCCAACAGCGAAGAAAGCCGGAAAGATCAACGCAATGACGACATTAAAGGCGGAGCGCTCGACCAGCAGGGGGCGGACGGCGAATGCCAGGAACGGAATGGCCGCGAAGGCAAATGCGGCGCCCATCGGATGGGAGAAGGCAAGCGCCATAAGCGCCAGCCCAACTGCCATTACCTCCGATGTGCCGCTTCGTGCGCGCAGACTAAAAAGCGCCAAACAGAGCATCAGCAGAAATACCGCAAGGAACATGTCGGAGGGCCCGGCCACGACCGCCCGCAACAACGCCGGATGAAATGCCACCAACCCTGTGAACATACCGGCCGCCGCTATCGGCAAACCGGCTCTGCGAAACGAGAGAAAGCAGAAGGCGGCGAGCAGCGCGAACAGGCTTGCCGCGACCAGCGCCGGCGCCGGTGTAGCCGCCGGCGCAAGCCATGCGACCAGAGTGGTGCTCAGGAAGGGCAAGGTCGGGTATGCGGCCACGATCCGGCCGATCGGAACTTGGCCGTCGGCGGCAGTGCTGGCGCCGGCCCAGAGCCGCAAGGCGTCGTCAGTGAGGAGGCCGTGGCTCACGGCGCCGGCTGCGAGCACCAGGATCACCACGAAGGCGAAGGACGCGATCGGTGTCGCTCCGAGCGTGCGCAGTCATGGCAAGATTTCATGGTGCACCCCTGGCGGGCGAGAGTTCGGCCGTCTCATGCCGCGACACGCCGTGCTGGGTCTTTTCCCAGAAGAACGGATTGCGAATGAGCTGCCAGAGGCCCCTATAGGCCGCGACCGAGATCAGCACCCAGTAGCCGAACAGCGTGAAGCTGAACGGAATGAGTTCAAGCCAGCCGCGCCGGATCGGCGCCAGCATGATCAGGTAAGTAAAAGCGCCATTGCCGGCGAGCAGGTTGAATAGGCACAGAAACAGCAAAGACTGAGGAAAAATCGGATCGAAACTCGCCGCCGCTGCGGCGAGCCAGATCACATAGAACAACCAAAAGACCGGATTGAGCAGTCCTGCCAGAACCGTCCCGCCGATGAAAAAGACGAAGCCGAGAAAGCCGAGCGGCCCGGCGGTGCGCAGGAAATGCAACGGCCGCCGGGTATGGACCAGCAAGGTTTGCATGTAGCCCTTGATCCAACGCGAGCGCTGACGGACCCATTGCCGGGTCAGGCAGCTCGCCTCCTCGAACGTGGTCGAATCGACCACGCCGACGCGGTAGCCCTTTTGTCCGATACGGATGCCAAGATCGGCATCCTCAGTGACGTTGAACGGATCCCAGGCGTGCAGCTCGCGCAGAACGTCGATGCGGAAATGATTGGATGTGCCGCCGAGCGGGATCGGCATGCCGAGCCGCTCAAGACCGGGCAATACCTGATCGAACCACAGCGCATAATCGAGCGTGAACATACGTGTGAGCCAGTTCTCGCTCACATTGTAATAGCTGAGCCGGCATTGCAGGCACGCGGTGTTCGGCGGCGCGCGCCGAAAAGTTGCTACAACCTTACGCAGCTGGTCGGGCTCCGGCCGATCCTCGGCATCGTAGATGACCAGATATTCTCCGCGTGCGAAGCGCAGCGCAAAATTGCAGGCCTTCGGCTTTGTTTGCGGCTCCGACGCCGGCACGATGATAATTTCAAATACGCCTTCGAGACCGAGCCCGCGCGCCGCCTCAATCGTGTCGAAATCGCCGGCCTCGAGTACGATCTTGATATCGAGCTTGCCGAGTGGATAGTCGAGATTGCGCAAAGCGTCCGCGAGTTGCGGCAGCATCGCGGCCTCGCGGAACATCGGCACGAGCACCGTAAAAACCGGAAGCTCCTCCGCGCGCAACGCCCGGGCCTCGACGGCGATGATCTCGTCGGTATCGACGGAACGACCGCCGCCGAGCGAAACCAAGACGCCTTTAAAGACGAAGTTGCCGAGGTAATAGATGCTGATCGCGACGTTTAGGACAATCAGAGTATCGAGCGGGGCCAGCGCCAATCCGCCCAGGATTACGCTAAGCAGGAAATAAGCGGCGATCATCTGCAGAGTTGTGAAAACAGTACGGGCCGACATTTGCGGATCGAACTCCGCAAGCTCGAACACGGCGCGATGCGACAACGCGTCGGCGAAAACTGTCTGGATGGTGACCACGATGTCGAACTTTGACACGACGACAAAATCGATCGCCGCGCCCCACCGGCTGCGCGCGAAAAGGAGCGTTTCAGGTCCGGGTTGGGCGGTGGCGATGAGGAGGCGGCCGCCGCTATTGCGCCATGGCATCGTCAGGCGGGTCGCGTAGACTTCGGCGTCCGACGCGAGCAACAATTCCCGATCCGGCGGCTCGTGCATAAAATCGACGAACGGCAGATCGAAGTGCTGCGCGAAAGTCTCATAATAAAGCCGCGGATCCACCCAGTTGCGCGACAGCAGCGCGTCGCCGAGTCGCACATTCCAGCTTTCCGCCAGTCCGACGGCTTCGTCGAGTTGCGGCAGGGAGATGATGCGTCGGCCGACCAACAGATCGCCGAGCGCGCGGTCGGACGGCGAAAGCGGCATGCTCTAGTCCGCCCTACCGGCGGGCCGGCGGCGGAACAACCGCTGCAGCGTCAACAGCAGCGCGGCCGTCGCGAACAGCCAAAGTCCGGCAATGATCCACGACCGGAAACGCTCAGCAACTGTCAGCCAGGACACCTGATCCGGGTAGGAAACCTTGACGACGGTATCGCGCTCCGTCGACATCGCAAGTGCCACGCCATTGGCATCGACGAACGCGACATCGCCGTGATCGAGATGCAATTCGGCGGGTGCCGGTGCCGAACCGTCGGTGGACATCGGCTTGATCCAAAGACCGGGGTAGTCACCGGCCGCGACGATCTGCGCGACGGCTCCGCCGGCGAAACCGCCGAGATCGAGCAGCGTATGGCCGGCCCGATCGGTTACGGCGACGCGGCCACGGTCAAAACTGACGCGCGGCGTGGCTCCCGCAGGTGGGATATCGCTTACCGCAATGAACGGCTCGCCCGGCGTCGGCGCACTGCCGGCGGCGGTGAAATTGACCACCAGTGGCGTTACGTTCGGGGAAAGTTGATGCACCGCCTCGGCGACCAATCCGAGCATGAGACTGGGCTGATCGGCCGCGGCCACCGGCAGCAGAAGTTCAAGCCCGTGCTCGAAGCGCGGCGAAAGATCGGAAAAATCATGCGGCACACCGTCGGTGCTCGCGAGCACAAGCGACGAAGAGCCGAGCAGTTGCGCCGGATAACCCTGAGGTTCGAAGCGGCAATCGCCCTGGGTGCTGTCGCGCTCGATGACGGCTCTGACATTGGCAATCGTGCCGACCAGGCCGTCCGGCAACGCCAAATCGAGATGCGTCGTATCGCTGGTCGCGGCGACGGCGCTTCCCAGCAATCGCTCATTGACGAAAACGCTGACGACCGCCTTCTCGCCGGCGCCGTCGGGCGCCACGATGAGATCGAGCAAAAGCCGCGTCGGACGCGTTGCGCTCGGAAGTCGGCGGGTGTCGATGACCGCGACAAGATCGGCGCGTCCGTAGACTTCGACCTGCGCCGGCGCCACCGCGAGTTGGTCGAAGGTTATCCGATCGGTCGGCAGGTTCACCGGCGTGGCCGCGCCGGCCGTCGCCGACGGAACGCCGCGCGTGATAGCCAGCAACGGGCTCGCGAACAAGCGGCCGGCACTGACTAGGTCCGTGTCGGAGATCACCAGGACCGGCAAACCGGCGATCCGGCCGGTGGCAAGCATGCCGAACGACCGGGGATCGCCGGCAATCTTCGCGACTGGCGAGTCAAGAACGCCGATCGCTTCGGCGAGCGGACCCACTAGAATAATGCCGCGCGTCCAGCGGCCGTCTGCGTCGCGTTGGGAAAGTTGAGGCAATGCGTCATAGCCACGATAAAACGAGACATGCCGTCCGCTGGAGATCAGCGAACGCGCGATGGTGATGGCGGTCGCAATCTCGTTTGCCGCTGCACGCCGAGGGGGCAGGATAATCGCGACATCGCGCGGCATCAGGGCGGCGGTGGTGCCAACTCCGAGCATGGCGGCCTGACCGACCGAGATATCGATACCGGTTTCCGGAGCGATCGTCAGAGTATCGCCGGTAGCACGCACGTCGATACAGCGGTCTACCGTCGCCGCGCCCGAATAGAGAAATGAGAGTTTTAGATAGCCGTCCTTCGGGACGGTTTTGCCCAATGGAACGCGGATACTGCGGCCGCGGCTATTGCCGTCCAGCGCGATCGCGGTCGCGGTACGATCGTTGACCTGCACCTCCAGATTGCGGCGCGCATCGTGAGCGCTGACGTCGTCGATGACCAATACCAGATCGCTCACCGTCAGCGCATCGCTTTCCGGTGTCGGCACCGGGACGAAGATATCGCGACGCCCGCCCAGATTCGAGAACCGCAAGCCGTTGACGAAGCCGATATCGCCGAGCGTGACTTCGGCGATAACGCCGCTCGGAGCAGGCACCGTTGGCACCAATGTCGCGGAAGATACCGGCGCGGCGACTGCTTTCGGTCGCGGCGCCTGCGCAGGGCGCTGGAGCGGTAGCCGCGACTGGGCGCGCGCTGCGGTGGCAAGCACCACGGGGGGCAGCGCGAGTGCGACGCCAACCATGAACAAAGCACGCATGTGGAGCGCCATAGTCAATCCCCAACCGTATTAACGGATTGCAATTCGCCTGAAGCGACTTTGCGCAGAGCAGACAGCGAATTTTCAAATTGCGATATTTCGCCCGGCGTCAGGCCGCGTCCGCTGCTGTATGCCGATCGCAGTACATTTTCGGCGTCACGCGCAGCACGGCCGGTGGCGGGAAAGCCGACGGTTTGGCCGATCCCTACGATGCCGTGGATGGAACGATAGACGTCAGCGAGAGAAGCGGCGGCGGCCGGCATCGCGTCCGAGAGCTTTGGAATGGCCGCATGGGCATCATCGATCTTGCCTTCGACGCTCGACACGAAACGGTGCCGCACGCGAACCAGGCGATCAGCAAAGACATCGACGCTCATCGAGCAGTCCCCCAGGACCAGACAACTAAGTTATTTGGGACCGTCAGTAAATAACATCAGAGTGATATAGTGAATCTATACTGAATAAGTACTTTTACTTACCAATATATACTTTAATAAGTGTAGTATAATACCAATGCTAATAGTATAAATAGGGAAGGAGGGAGGCCTTGGAGGATTGCTCCAAGGCCAATTTTCCTCAATGACTGCGGGCGCCGTATCCGGAAACATTGCCGCCGGCGTAGCCCGATGTTTGAGCTTGCGCGTAGCCGCTGCCGGACGAACTCGTGCCGGCATTTGATGTCGTGATGGCGGACGTCGTGCCGCCACCGCCGAACCCGCCACCGCCGCTAAGTCCCTGACCGCCGGCAGTAGCCATCGAGCCGGACGAACTGGTTCCGAACGCGTTGGCACTGCCGTAAGAATTGGATGTGCCCTGGGCGCTGGACCAGATATTGGTGGATCCACCACCGCTATAGTACTGCTGAGCCATGGCCGGGGCCGAAACAAACAGCCCAGCAGTAGCGACGATGCAACAAAGCATTTTCATGTGAGCTCTCTATATTTGTGACGGACCGGATTTGGCTCGCCCCAAAGTCCGCCTCAGACCGAAGTTGATGCGGACTTAAGGCCGGGTCATCAGTTGATGTTCGATGCTCGCGCAAACATTGCTTGCTCTTGAAGCGTGAATGGCCGCACGTCCGCTTCCGGTGCGGCGGGCTCCGTTTGCTCCTGCGGCGCGATCAATAGCGGCATCCCTTGTTGCCCGGGCGGCTGAGCTTGTTCTTCCTGAGAGAACGACAGCGCCGGCGCCGAGGCGACACGATCGCTTCGTCTCGTACCAACCGACGGCGGACAGGGCGATCCCGCATCGTCCATGGCAACCGCCACCCGTGCCTCTTGGCACATCAACGCAATGGCTGCCTTCTGAAGGCCGAACGCGTAAAGTTGCCGCGCCAGGAGCCGGATGGTGCATCCTTCGTCGACCTTGGTGCTGCCGAACGTTAAGCCGCCACCCATCAACGACAACCCGCCGGATGCCGATCCGAGGCACGTCTCAATGCCTGCCGCCGCAAGACCGGGCGGCACCACTGTCGGCGTCGTGACAATACGGCTGGTCGTACTCGCGGGGTTGGTAATATTGATTGCCGAGGAAGCGCCGGACGTGCTTCCCATGGTTTGGGCGTACAACGGCGTAGTAATCGTTAGCGCCATCAGAGCGATTAACAAACGCATGCAAGCAACTCCGACCCGTACGCGGCCTAATACTTGAATTACTACTCTTTTTACGTTTTATTAACGTATCAAATTCCGATCTATTGTCTATTCGTAGAGCTGCGTAGATTTCTTCGCGGATATTTAACTATAGATTTTAACTATCCTTGGTGACCGCATCTCGTCGCCTGATATGAAAGCGATTGCCTCTCGGCGGATGCCGGAATTTGCATCGAGGCCAGGAAAGCGCAATTTGAGCGGCTTAAATCGCAGCCTCTTAACGTCCGCTCGCTATAGATCAGCCCTTGATAAAACGTCCGATTTGAAGCGCCCTACCGGATCAGGTGACATAGTGAGCAATGAAAAAACCGCATTGGCCATCCGACGTGTGGTCCACACCGAGCTGCAAGCTTGTGCAACGGCGATCACGCGCAAGGATCAGAAAGCGGCATTGGATCAACTGTCCGAAGCGAGCGCGAGACTAAAGCGGCTCGCCAGTGAACTGGTCAGACAATTCGGCTGATGGCTGTTTCGTTGGTGCTCGCCGGCGCAATCCCCGGCGACCGGTGAACGAAGCCGGCGGATTCCGGCAGGCCGTTCTTCAGCAACATCGCGAAATGCTGCGCCGGCACCGGCCGGCTGAAATAATAGCCTTGCGCCTCGTCGCATCGATAGGCCCGGAGAAATGCCAGCTGCTCGAGCGTCTCGACGCCCTCGGCGATGACCTTGAGCTTGAGACCCCGAGCCATGCCGATCACCGCCTTGACAATGGTCGTATCATCGCCCGCGGCGCTGATTTGACGGACGAACGATTGGTCGATTTTGACCGCGTCGACCGGAAATTTTCGCAGGTAACTCAAGCTCGAATAACCAGTGCCAAAGTCGTCGATAGCGACCCGGATGCCGCTTTCTCTCAAGGTCTGCAGGATGGTTGCCGTCGACGCCGCATGTTTCATCAGAACGCTCTCGGTCAATTCCAACTCAAGCGAGCCGGGATCGAGGCCGGTTTCGCGGAGGATCGCGAACAGATCGTCCAAAAAACTATCGGCGCGAAACTCCATCGCGGAAACATTCACGGCTACGCTGGTCGCCGGCAGGCCGGCATCCAGCCAGGCTTGAGCTTGCTCACAGGCCTCGCGAAGCACCCATGCGCCAATCGGCCTGATCAGGCCACATTGCTCTGCGACCGGAATAAAATCCGCCGGCGACACCGATCCCCGCGTCGGATGCCTCCACCGTATCAGCGCCTCGGCCCCGGTAATCGTGCCAGTCGCCAGATTGATCTTGGGTTGGTAGTGCAGCACGAATTCCCGCCGTTCCGAGGCGCGCCGCAGACCCTCCTCGATGGTCTGCCGCTCGACGGCTCGCGCGTTCATCACGGGCTTGAAAAACTGAAAGCTCTGGCGCCCGTTTTCCTTGGCCTGGTACATCGCGGTGTCTGCGTTCTTGATGAGCGTTTCCGCATCGAGACCGTCGTCCGGATAAACGCTCACGCCGATGCTGGTGGTGACGTGAAGATCGTGGTGGTCGATGGAATGCGGCAGCGCAACCGCTTCAAGCATTCTTCTCGCAGTAATTTCTGCATCTTCCGATCGCGCAACTTCCGAAAGCAGAATGACGAATTCGTCGCCGCCCTGCCGGCTGACCGTGTCCGAAGCGCGGACGCATTCCACCAGGCGCTTGGCGATGGATTGAAGCAGCTTGTCGCCAGTCGGGTGTCCCAGTGAATCGTTAATATGCTTGAAGCCGTCCAAATCCAAGAACAGCACGGCGACATGCTTTGTATGCCGCGGTGCCAAGGCGATCGCCTGGCTGATACGGTCGTTCAGAAGCATCCGATTGGGCAACCCGGTCAGAAAGTCATGCTCGGCCGAGTGAGTCATTTGCAACGCCATGGCCCGGGCCACGCTGACGTCGCGAAAAACAATGACCGCCCCGGCGGCCCGCCCTTCGCCGTCGTGAATGGGGGCAACGGAGTCTTCGATCGGAATCTCAAAACCGTCACGCCGGACAAGGATGGAATTCGCCGGCAGGTGCACGGTTTGATCCCGACGCACCGCCCTCTCCATCGGATTCGGAATGACTTCTCGAGTTGTCGTGTCGAGGATACGGAAAACTTCGGTCATGGGCACGGCCGGCCGCCTCGTCCCACGACCAACCGGTCAATTTCTCCGCGACGACATTGAGAAAGGTGAGGTTTCCCGATCACATCCGTGCAGGCAACGGCGTCGCCGATGCTGCTGAGCGTGACTTGCGCGCGTTCCTTTTCCACGAACAACGCTTCTTCCAGGCTCTTGCGCTCCATGGCATAGCGCAGCGACCGCAGCAGCCCGCGCGTGGTGCCGTAGGTGTCGATTTGGCTTTTGACGATATAATCCTGGGCGCCTTCCTGAAGCGCCTGCGCGGCGAGCGATTCATCGTCCAAGCCGGTCAGGACCACCAATGGGACGCGCGGGGCGGCGGCGTGGGCCCGCCGCACCGCCGCCACGCCTTGCGCGTCGGGCAATCCGAGGTCGAGCAGGATAATATCGACCGCGTGGCCGGCGAGATGCTGCTCGGCCTCGGACATCGATCGCACGATCGTCAATTCGGTATCGCTGGACCCCTGCTCGTCGAACATCTCCCGCAACAGGCGCGCGTCGCCTGGATTATCTTCAATCAAAAGCGCGGTCTTGATGGATTTCTTGGCCATTAGCTGCGCGTTTTCTGCGGCAGCTTGGTATTTGTCAGCCAGAAGGAGTTGATGCTCCTAACCATGGCGACGAACGCATCCCATTGCGCCGGCTTCCTGAGATAGCAATTCGCCTGCAGCTTGTAGCTGATCATAACATCCGCATCTGTCTCGGAACTGCTTAAAACGACAGTCGGAATCATTCTTGAGTTTCTCGTCGCCCTTGATCTGCGCAAGAACTTCGCGGCCGTTCATTTTCGGAAGGTTCAGATCCAGTACGATCAAATCCGGCCGCGGCGCGTCGGAATAATTACCTTGCTGCCGCAGGAACGCCATGGCCTCCACGCCGTCCGAAGCGAGATGCAGATGAATGGCGCTGTTAACGTCGCGGAACGCTTCCCGCGCCAGCCGGACATCGCCGAGATTGTCTTCGACGAGGAGGACTTCCGGCGACTTCCGCGTTTCCGAAACGACATTCATTGGCATTTCTTCCTGGTCGCGAAGCCAAAGCACCGAGAGAGCCACCCCGGCGGCGGCGACGTCTAAGCGCATGGGTTACTTCGGCCGGACGACGGTTCATCCGCGTTGCAAATGCTGCGGCAGCTTGACCTTGGTCAGCCAGAAGTCATTGATGCTTCGCACAAGGTCGTCGAACGCCTCCAACTGCACGGGTTTGCTGAGATAGCAATTCGCCTGCAGCTCATAGCTCTTCAAGATGTCCTCATCCGAATTCGAGGTGGTCAGAATAACCGTCGGGATGAGTTTGAGATTGTCATCTTCCTTGACCTGAGCAAGAACCTGGCGGCCGTCCATTTTTGGTAGATTCAAATCGAGCAAGATGAGATCCGGTCGGGGCGCGTCGGCGTGAACGCCCTCACGCCGCAGAAAGGCCATCGCTTCCACGCCGTCGGACACGATGTGCAACCGCATGGTATTGGCGGCGGTGCGGAAGGCTTCTTGGGTTAGCCGGGCATCGCCGGGGCTGTCTTCGACCAGAAGAACCTGTATCTGCGTTTCGTCGTCTCCTGGTCATCTTTCATGAGGCTCTCTCTCCGTTTGCCAGAGTAAAATGGAAAGTCGTCCCCTGCCCGATCGTCGAACTCGACTGAAATGTTGCCGCCGTGCCGCTCGACAATTTTTTTGCAGATCGCCAATCCGATGCCGGTTCCGCTGAACTCTTCCCGCTTATGCAGGCGCTGGAACATGCCGAAGATTCTTTCGAAATATTGCGGATCAATGCCAATGCCGTCGTCTTTCACGGCAAAATTCCATTTTTTGTCGCCGTTCATGACGGCGGCGACGTGGACGTGCGGAATGCCCGATTTCTGATATTTGATGGCGTTGCCGACCAGGTTCTGAAACAGCTGGGTCAACTGCATTTCGTCCGCCAGAACCGCGGGAAGCGGATCGTGCGTCACCAAGGCGCCGCTGCTCTCGATGCTGCCGCGCAGATTCATGAGCGCGTGCTGCAACGCGTCCTCGCTGGAGGTCTGACGCAGGGCCTTGCCTTTGGTCCCGACGCGCGAATAGGTCAGCAGATCCTGGATCAGTCGCTGCATCCGGCTGGCTCCGTCAACCGCGAAGGCGATGAACTCGTCGGCATCGGCGTCGAGCTTTCCCTTGTATCGTCTGGACAGGAGCTGGGTGTAGCTGGCGACCATCCGCAGCGGCTCCTGCAGATCGTGCGAAGCGATGTAGGCAAATTGGCCCAATTCCTCGTTCGAGCGGTTCAACTCCTCGACCTTCTGCAGCAGGACCGCAGCGGCCTTTTCGCGCACGCTGATGTCGCGGATCGCCGCGGTCACCAGGATGCCTTCCGCGTTCTGCAGCGGGCTCAGCATCAGCTCGATCGGAAATTCGCTGCCGTCCTTGCGCCGTGCGATGAGCTCGATGCCGGTTCCGATCTGCTGCGCGGACGCGTCTTCGGCAGAGCGCAGATCGTCCGCGATCAGGCGCTCCGCAAAGCCCATCCGGGATGATGTTCGTGACCTGCTGGCCGAGCAGTTCGTCGCGGCGGTAGCCGAACTGCTTCTCCGCCTGCACGTTCAGCAGATACGATTTCGCCGCTCTGGTTCACCACCACCATGGCATCCGGAGCCGCCTCCAGCAGGCCGCGGTAGCGGCCCTCCATCTGCGCCAGGTGCGTTTCCGCCGCCTTGCGCACGCTGATGTTGCGGATTGCCGCCGTCACCAGCGTTCCCTCGGCGCTTTCCAGCGGGCTCAGCATGATCTCGATGGGAAACTCGCCGCCGTCCTTGCGCAGGCCGATGAGTTCGATCCCGGTGCCGATCTGCTGCGCCAACGCGTCTTCCGTCGGAGCGCAAGATCGTCGGCGATCAGCCGTTCCGCGAAGCCTACCGGAATGATGTTCGTCACCTTTTGCCCGAGCAATTCGTCGCGGCGATATCCGAACTGCTTCTCGGCCTGGACGTTCAGCAGAACGATCTCGCCGCCCTGGTTCACCACCACCATGGCATCGGGAGCGGCCTCCAGGAGCCCGCGGTAGCGGCCCTCCATCTGCGCCAGATGCGTTTCTGCGGCCTTGCGCACGCTGATGTTGCGGATCGCCGCGGTCACCAGCGTTCCTTCCGCGCTTTCCAGCGGGCTCAGCATGATCTCGATCGGAAACTCGCCGCCATCCTTTCGGCGTGCAATAAGCTCGATTCCCGTGCCGATCTGTTGCGCCAACGCGTCTTCCGCGGACCGAAGATCGTCCGCGATCAGCCGCTCCGCGAAGCCCACCGGGATGATGTTCGTGACCTTCTGGCCGAGCAGTTCGTCACGGCGGTAGCCGAACTGCTTCTCCGCCTGCACGTTCAGCAGGACGATCTCGCCGCTTTGGTTGACCACCACCATCGCATCGGGAGCCGCTTCCAGCAGCCCGCGATATCTCGTTTCCAATTCCTTGTTTTCGGTGAGATCGCGGCTGATGACGGAAAACCCGCGTAGTTTGCCCGCCGAATCGCGCGACGCTGCGATATTGGCGCGGACCTGATACCGGGTATTGTCCTTCCTCAGGCGCATACCTTGTTCTTCGTAATCCCCGTTGATCGCCGCCATCCGGAGAATTTCCTCCGGCCGGCCGCGCCCGATGTCTTCCGCGGTAAAGAAGCGGGAAAAATTCTGACCGGCGACTTCTTCGTAACTGCAACCCGACATCTGCTCGGCGCCTGGATTCCAGGTGCGGATTTCTCCCTTCGGCCCAAGCATATAAATGGCATAGTCTCTGATCCCCTGGACCAGCGTCCGATATTTGCGTTCGCTCTCCGCCAGTTCCGCTTCCGCTATCTCGCGCCGGACATTATCGCGCTGCACAATCCGGCCGGCGGCGATCGCCACCAAAGCGCCCAGCAGCGTACCGAGCACCAGGATAATCTTGGTGCGGGAGGTATTCCGCGCCGCATCCGCGGCGCGCAACGTCAACAGCCGCTGCTCCTCCGTCACCATCTCGCTAATGGTCGCCCCGAACGCGGATGTAGTCTGCAGCCCGGGACCGGTCAGCGTTGCCTGCGCCGCCGGCTCGGCCCCCCCTTCGCGACGCAGTCTGATATTCTCCTCCGCACGCGCGATCCTCCCTGCTGCGAGCTGGTCGAGGATCAGCATCCGGTTCTGCTGACCGGCATTATCCGCGGTCAGATCGCGGACGGCTGCCGCGTGCTTTGTCAGAACTCAGTCGGCCGGCTTGGTAAGCATCGAGATAACCCTGCGCCCCGGTCAGACTGTAGCCGCGCACGCTCGAAGCGACGGTCTCCATGGCCAACTGCAATTTGCTAAGGTTCTCCAGGACTTCTTGGGTATGTCGCACCCAGCCTTCGCTTTCGACCGTAACGACGATGCTGCGATAGGCGAGCCCGCCGACGATGAGCAGCATCGCGACGGCGGCGCCGAACGCCGCTTGCACAGTCCGATTTGTCAAAGCCCTGGTCATTGTTGCGGGCCCGCCGCGCTTCGTGCGCCGCCGGCGCCGAGATCATGATCCATCGGCGTCGTCTTCACGCCGCATCCATTTCCGCGGTTAAATCCGAGACGGTGCCACGTCATCATGTCGCTTCCGTCTTTTCTTCTTCCTTCAGCCGCAGATGCTTCAGCGCCTTCTTCAGCGCTACAATTTCCTCCTTGAGCCGATCTACCCGCCTGTCGACACCGCTGTCCGCTATGGTTGATCTTGTCGTCGCGTGAAAAGTCACGCCGATCTCATCGCCGTCATGCCATCGCTTCTCGGCATGAAAGCTCTGACCTTTGATCGGGATGTGCAGATCCAGCAGCTCGGCGACGGCCAAAGGCTTGCTGAAATGCAGCCGCGCGCCGCTATCGGAAATATCCCGCACGACGCAGTCGACCGCGGTGCCGTGACCTTCGAAATAAACAAAGGCCCGCAAGAAGCATTTATGCCGAGGGGACTCTCGCTTTTCCATCACTGTTCGCTCGCAAGGTCGTCTGAATAGAAAACACTTGGGAATGCTCGCTGCAGCGGTGCGCCGCAGGTATGGCTGGCAAAGAAACGGTGTGACCAAATCGAGGCTGACACCGCGATTCTTGTTAGAACTCAACGCAGTGGACCGGCGTATTAAATTGTATTTTCATCCAGGATGGCGCCGCTGTCCTCAGTAGATAGACTTACATCGACCCAACTCTTCGGCACCCTGGTTATCGGAATGTGACTGAATGCGGCGAATATCCTCGCAGTGAGGTCAGCCTTATAGGGCATGGCGGCCCGCCGGCTGCGGCAGGTAGTCCCGCACCGAGGCGGCAAGCGTCATTGCATTGAACGGCTTGGACAACACGCCTTGGGCACCGAGCGAAATGTACTGCTCGATCTCGCCGGTCTGCGTGCGAGCAGTCAGAAATAGAACCGGAATATGGGAGGTCCGCGGATTCTTGCGCAAATTGGCGAGTGTCGTCGGTCCGTCCATCAGCGGCATCATGACATCCAGCAGGATGAGGGACGGGGACCATTCGGCGGCCATCACCAGTGCGTCGGCGCCCGACGCGCACGCCCGGGTCTTGAATTCCGGGTCCAGGCCGAGCGATACGTCCACGACTTCGCGGATATCCGGCTCGTCGTCCACCAGCAGAATGCGAAATTCGGTCATACGATCTCCCGCGATACAGTCGTTACTCGTGACGCCAGGCGATCACGGACCGTCGCCACGAGGGTTTCGATTGATGTGTGCGACTTGACGAGCGCGGTTTGGACCTGGGCTTCCGACGCCAAGTTCGCGCCCATGGCGGAAAACACCACCACGGGAATTAAATTGCCTTTTCCGTCGCGAAGCTCGGGCAGCAAATCGGCGCCGACCTCCTTCGCGAGCGCGACGTCGAGTACGGCAAGATCGAAGTCGTCCGCCTGTACCGCCCGCTGCGCCTCGGCGATGGAATTGACCGTAACGACATCGCCAATTTCCCCGAGCGCGCTGGTAACAACGTTGTCGTCGTCGATATGAAGGATACGCGGCCGCCGGCTCGTCTCGACGGCAGGTTTTGCGAGCGCCCTTATCAGGCGGTCGAAATCCACCGGCTTGTTCAGCCAGTCCAGCACATTGAGCGCGGACGACCTCAAGTCGTCGCGCCCGCGGCTGATATCCCCCGATATGACGATAATCGAGGTGTCGCGGTACTGCGGCAGGGCGCGCAAGCGAAGGATCAGGCTCACGCCATCGCCATCCGGCAAATGGATATCTACGAGAATTGCCCGATATTGGGTGGCCACGGCGCACCTAAGTGCGTCGGCCGCCGAATAGGCGAAATCCGTGGCGAGCCCGATTTGCCTTAGCTGCTCGCGTAGCGTGAGCGCCGTATCGAGATCGTCTTCACAAAGCAATAGACGCGCCGCGTCCGGCTTCGCCTCGCGATCGATGGCCAGCCTGGCTACGTGATCCCAACACGGAAGCTGGACGTGAAAGATGGTCCCGCCGCCGTCGGCATCCGCATAGCCGACTTCGCCGCCGAGCCGCTCTACGATCTGCTTGACGATGCTGAGGCCAAGGCCGGTGCCGCCCTTCTGCCGCGCATCCCTCGCATCGGCCTGCGCGAATTTCTCGAAGATCAGCGGCCGGAAGTCGACCGGGATGCCCGAACCATGGTCGCGAACGGTAAGGCGGACGACGTCCGGACCTTGTTCGATTGCAACGACCACCTCGTTGTCCGCCGGAGAGAACTTGATCGCGTTCGAAAGCAGGTTGGTGATGACTTGAGCCAGCCGGTCCGGGTCGGCTCGCACTTCCGCGATGGCGCGCGTGGCTTCGAGCCGAACCCGAACCCCATAGCCATCGGCAAATCCCCGATTGGCCTCGATCGCTTGGACGACCAATCGCCGCATCTCGACCCGGCTGAAATTGAAGACGATGCGTCCGGCGTCCATTTTATCGATATCGAGAATATCGTTGACCAGACGCACCAGACGCTGGCAATTCGTGTAGGCAATCGAAAGCAAGCGAGCCATCGGACGTGGTAAGTTGCCGGCCGCATTGCCCATGAGAAGTCCGAGCGAGCCGGAAATCGACGTGAGCGGCGTGCGCAATTCGTGGCTAACCGTCGAAACAAATTCGTCCTTTAGCCGCTCCAGCCGTTTGCGCTCGATCGCATAGCGAACCGCGCGAAGAAATCCGCGCGCCTCGATTTGACCTTTTATCAGATAGTCTTGCGCACCTTCATGCAGGCATTGCGCCGCCACCGACTCATCATCCAGGCCCGTCAGCACCACCAGCGGGACGCGTGGCGCCGCGGCATGAGCTCTGCGGATGGCGCCCAACCCCTGAGCGTCCGGCAAGCCCGGATCGAGGACTATGACATCGACCACGTTCTCGGCGAGATACCGCTCGGCATCGACCATGCATTCGACATGCATCAACTCCGTCTGGTGGGACACTTCATCCATCAGCATCTGACAAATCAGCCGGACGTCTCCGGCATTGTCTTCCACCAGCAGAACTTTTTCACTCGAACTCGCGCTCATACGTCCGGTCTCTCTACAATCCCGTCGGAACGCTGAAGCGGCTTATGCCGAAATGGCGCCGATCCATCTTCTCCGGATCCCCCAATCCTGCCATTTCAAAATATAATTTTGCGATAAGGCATCCGATATTTGATGCGAAATCTCATACCAACAAATACCTAAGCAAATAACCGCGTACCGATAACACCGTAATCAAAATGCCGGCGCGCAACGGGACGTTCAGAGGCCGATCAGGCAACACGTGCCCTGTTCAAAACGGCACGCATGAGATTGACCGAGTCTCTGACGCTGAGCTTTTGCATGATGTGCCGGCGGTGGACCGCAACGGTTCGCGGGCTTATTCCAAGATTCCTGCCGGTTTCCTTGATCGACGCGGCTGAGGTGATCTGGAACAGCACTTGACGCTCACGGCTTGTCAGCAGGTCGTAGCCGGGAAGCGACGGCAACGCCCTTTCGGGCAAATCGTCGATCTGCCGACGGCACCCCCATCCGTCGATCGCGGTCCGAACCCGATCGACGATGGTGCCGGCATCCAATCGCTTTTCGATAAAGTCGCTGGCGCCGTTTCTTATTGCCTCGACAGCGCTCGGAATATCGCTTCGGCCGGAAAGCACCAGCACCGGAGCCGGGTATGCTTTGGCATCGAGCTTTGTGAGAGTTGTGAGGCTCATTACGCCCGAAAGGACGACACAGGCCGGTATTCGTATCCGGGCAGTACGAACGAATAATCTCTCGTCCGTGAAAGCCGTCGTGAGATATCCCGCGTTGACGAATACGTTGGCAAACGCGGCGCAGGCTTCATGGTCGCCGTCTACGACGAATATTTCACCGCTTGAATTGCTCACTTATTTGTCCGTTCACCGGTTTTGACGGGCGTCCTACGTGCGCAAGCTGCGGCATTTCCGCACCGGGCCCGATGCGGCCGGACGTTTGCGGATGGACGCCCTGGTGCGTCTGCGAACGGAAATGGTGAAGCACGAAGATTCTGATGGCCGAAGAGAGGTTGGCATGCAGCCGACGAACGTCGATATCGGCTACGAGGCCCGAAAGCGTCATATTGTTGCTTCTCTTGATTTCCTTCAAGGCATTCCAGAAATCGTCTTCGAGGCTGACGCTGGTTTTATGTCCGGCGATAACGATAGATCGTTTAACGACTGCGGATTGCATAGGCGTTTCCTCTGTTGGGGCAGCGACTTTGGAGTTCAGCATGGCACTCCGCCCGTTCCGTGCTTACCACATGGAGGCGACGCAGACCGACAAACGACCTCGTCGTGGTCTTATGGAAAATCATCAGCTGCTCGGGACTCACTGGCCTCGCACATCCGTTCATGCGAAACACGAGACGCCGATAGCCACCAATACGCTACCGAATCAGTATCACGCGTGTGCGCCATGCGCAGTTCAAAGTTGCACAGCTGCACCAGATTAATACGTAGGTAGTCGGCTGCGAAATGAGGTGCGGCGCTACTGCGGCGGTTGCCATTCTCAAGATGTTGCGCGGCTCACGCGTCCGGAAGATCCGGTTCGTCCAGCGCACCAATGGGCTGATCGTGAAGGACCACGCTCAACAACGAACTGTGGATGCTGATCCGGCCGTTGTAATCGATGTAGCCGAGTTTACGGAATTTGTTCATGAAAAAATTAACACGCGAACAAGTCGTCCCGACCATTTGGGCAAGCGTCTGATGATCGATCTTGTTTATGACGGTCTCGACGCGCCCTTCCTTGCCGTAATTTGCCAGCAATAGGAGAACCCGCGCCAGGCGCTTCTCGCTCGAATTGAACATTTGATCGATTAGATCGTCGGTCACCCTGACCGTCCTGTTTAGCACGTACATGACGAGGAATTCCGCGAAGGGCTGATCGTCGTGAATGGCACGAATGACTACGGCCTTTTCCAACCGCGTGACGATGCATTCGGTCATGGTCGTGACCGTCGACATGCGCAATGGCTCGCCGATCAGACACCCTTCGCCACAGAAATCGCCAGGATCGACCACGGCAATGACGGCTTCCTTGCCTTGCTGGGAAACGACCTTGATTTGAGCCTGACCCTTTTGAAAATAGAAAATGCAATCGGCAACATCCCCCTGCGCATAGAGGAGATGCTTGGGGCCATATCGGGCTCCAATTATGCCGCCGTGTTTCGCGACAAATTCGACCGGCTCAAATGAAGGTTTCATGGTTGCCCTGTGCCGGGGCGGATTCCGGCTGATTGAAAAGGACTACCTACCCTCCGGGGCCACAATGCTGTCGCAAATTGCACAGGCAAGGAGATATATTTCGTCGCAGAGGAAACGCCGGAATCTGGCGCCCTGCACTAGCTTTCGACGCCGGCCGAGCCTTCCTGGATTTTAATGGAGATCGCTAATCGCCGTCCGGCGCGGCCAGTTCGCCGTAGCCTCCCAGCGCCTGATCGTGCAAAACGACGCGGAGAAGCGAACTATGGACATGGATCTCGCCATTATATTCGATTAGGCCGAGCTTTCGGAATTTATTCATGAAAAAATTGACGCGAGAGCGCGTCGTACCGATCATTTGGCCAAGGGCCTCCTGATCGATCTTGCCGAGCACAGTTTCAGTCCGGCCCTCCTTTCCGTAGTTCGCCAGCAGCAGCAGGACTCGGGCGAGACGTTTCTCGCTCGAATTGAAGAGCTGGTCGACCAAACTGTCGGTCAAACGGGACGTTCGTTTTAGAACGTATGAAACGAGGTACTCCGAGAAACTCGGGTCCTCATGAATCGCGCGAAGAACGGCCGCCTTGTCCAGCCGCGCGACGATGCATTCCGTCAGGGTCGTAGCCGACAACATGCGCAGCGGCTCGCCGACCAGACATCCCTCGCCGCTGAAATCGCCTGGCTCAAGAACGGCAATAATGGCTTCCTTGCCTTCCGCGGACAGTACGGTGAGCTGGATCTGGCCCTTCTGGATATAAAAAATATGATCCGCGACGTCGCCTTGCGCGTAGATAAGCTGATTTTTTCCGATTATCGACCCAACTGCGCCGCCATATTTTTTGATCAGCGCAATAGGATCGAACATCGGTGCCCCGATCGATGCCATGGGCCCTCTCTGTTTAATAATGGAATGTTCGCTCTGTCTGCCTTCGGCGTTACCGGCAATACCTTTGACGCCGTCTCGGTTCGCGCCCGCGTTCATAAGAGGAACAGGGCACAACGAATGCGGGCAGTTTACAGTATCTGGCGCACTGTGGGTAGAATATTACGGTGCCACGGCCATACGAAGCGGCGCCGGTTGCGTGCGGCTTAAAGTCTGAAATTCATGGGAAAAGCGTTCCGCCTGCGGCGATATCACGCCGGCGAGGTCGAATCAGCGACGTGCCGGCTTCAACCGGCCCGGACCCACAATGAACGGTACCTGCCCAACACGATTCGCATCAGATCGGCTGCGTTCTTGGCACCGAGCTTCTCCATGATACGGGCGCGGTGTACTTCAACCGTGCGCGAGCTGATGCCGAGATCGCCGCCGGTTTCCTTATTCGATGCGCCTCGCGCGATGCGTTCCAGAACATCCCGCTCCCGCGCGGTGAGCCGTTCATGTCCATGAAAATCGTGCGCGAGCACACCGTCTTCCTGACCGAGGTTCTGCCAGGCCTGAATGGCATCGCGGACCCGGACAACCACCGTGGCCGGGTCGAACGGCTTCTCGATAAAGTCGAGCGCGCCGTTGCGGATCGCCTCCACTGCGGTGGGAATATCGCCGCGGCCGGAGATGACAAAAATCGGCGCCCGGTAACGCCGTGCATTCAATGTCTTCAGTAATTCAAGACCGTTGCAGCCCGGCAGGTTTACGTCGATGAGAGCACATTGCGGAGCGCGCCAGCGCACAACTTCGAGAAACAATTCACCGTCGGCGAAACCGGTGACTTGGAATCCCGCGTCGTCCAGGACAATCGACAAGGCTTCGCGAACCAAATGATCGTCATCGACAATGAAAACTTCGGTCATCTTTACCCCGGTTTCCTGCTGCGACGTTCATCGAATCAACGGAACTAAAATACCACCGCTCGCGCGCAAACTGAGGTAGTCAACGACCATGTTCAAAATTCAATATCAGATACTGCGTACTAAACGGTATCACTCTGCTTATCCGCTAAGCCAACATACGGATTCGCAGAGCGCCAGAATCTATTAAGATTGTCGGCATGCTGGGCGGAGAAGAGGCGAGATCACGATGATCGCGGAAAACGATACGACGCTCGCCGAGATAGTGAGAAGGCACATCATTCTTACGCTGGCTTCCTGCGGCGGCAATCGGACACACGCAGCAAGAATACTGGACATTTCGCTTCGCTGTCTGCGCGACAAATTACGCGGATATGAAACCGCCGGAGTCTGGATAACGCCCGTGCGCCAGTCCAGGTCCGAGGCGCAACTTGGCCGGTCGGCGCCGTCCTGACCGTCGAGGCGCATTAACGGGAGTAGGTCATGACCTAAGGAAGCCTTATCGGATTTTCGCATCGGCCAGCCGACCATGGGATAGACCCTTGTACGGCAAACCCGAAGCGCCATAATGCCGGCAAGACGAACGCGGCCTGGAGGATTCGGCGATGCGCGCGTTTTTGGCGGCCTGTCTTGCGATCGTAATTATCGGTGCAGGCGGGTATTTTTCGGTCAATGCTATGCAGCAACCGGCCGGAGTCGCTTTCTCCACCACAGGCGTTCGCATAGACCCGGCGCTGAGCTGGCGGGCTGTACTGTCGCACAACGTAGCCGGCGATCCGGCGGCCAATCAGTGCACGCCACGCACTGCCTCGCAGTGGATTTTCGTCGATCTCCGCGACCCGAGAGGCGAACCGGCCATTTGCTCGATTTCGCAATGAGCGCCGCCGTGTAGAATCGCCGCCCCGACGTAATACCGGGCCGGGGATAACCGAAGGGCCTTGGGGCTTACTCCGCCGGAGTTGCCGACGGTTGGCGTTCCAATCCGCCCGGGCCGACGCGAGCGCCCTCCTCCTCGAGCCAAAGACTGTGATGTTCCTTGGCCCAATTGAGATCGACGGTACCCTCGCCCATCGCCTCGAACGCGCCTTCCATCCCGACCGTGCCGATGTAGATGTGGGCAAGTATGCCGGCAATAAACAAAACGGCGACGACCGCGTGCGTGACCTGAGCGATCTGCATATCCGCGATGGTCGTTCCGTAAAACGGGAACAGTAAAACGTAGCCGCTTCCCGCGACCGCCGTCCCGCCCAGCACCACCATCCAAAATACACCCTTCTGACCGGCGTTGAAGCGATAGGCGGGCGGCTCGCTGTCACCGATAATCCCGCCGCCTTGCTTGACCCATTGGATGTCGGCACGGTTCGGGATATTGCCGCTCAGCCACATCAAAAAAATCATTATGACGCCGAGCGTGAAGGGAAAGCTGGTGAAGTTATGCGCATACTTCACCGCCAGCGACCACGCCGAGAAGGCGTCAGGCCCCACCAGCGGTAGCAAAACACGTTTGCCGAACGTAATGTTGAGACCCGACAGGCCCAGAATGATGAAACAGGTCGCGGTCATCCAGTGCGTGAACCGCTCGAAGGCGTTGAAACGCACCAGGTTGACGCCCGCGCGGCCGGATTTGATGCGAACCTTGCCACGAATTAAATAAAAAGCAGTCAGCAAGGAAAGCATGCCGAAGACCGCGACCGCGCCGATCCAGCGCAGCCATACTTCGTGGAACTGCCGCCATATCCGGCCCATCGGCTGCTCCAGCACATAGGACTTGATATCGGGAATGGTGCCGAGGCCCTGGATGCGGTCGGATTGCTGCAGCAGTTCTTGCTCTTTGACGGCGTCAGCGGTCGGATTGACGGATTTGAACTGCTGAGCCGCAGCCATCGGCGCGGCAGCGGCGATAATAAGGATAGCGACGACTGCGGCAAAAAGCCGAAACCGGCTGCAGAGCTTCGCCATGTCTCTTGCCATGTCGCTCCTCGTTTGCTTCTGCGGCTGACCGACTCTTGCCATCGCGTCGCGACTTCACCGTCGGCTTGTTAAGTCTCGACCGTCTCGTGATAGGCCGTCTGCCATCCCCAGGCGCCCGAGCCATAACCGCGCTTGGCGACCCGATCCTTGTAGATCTGCGCGATGATCTCGCCATCGCCGGCCAGCAGCGACTTGGTCGAACACATCTCCGCGCACAGCGGCAACTTGCCTTCGGAGAGGCGATCGGCACCGTATTTCTCGTATTGGATTTGCGTGTTGTCGGGCTTCGGGTCGCCGCCCCGACGCAATAAGTGCACTTGTCCATCTTGCCGCGCGAGCCGAAATTGCCGACGTGCGGATATTGCGGCGCGCCGAACGGACAGGCATAGAAGCAATAGCCGCAGCCGATGCACAGATCCTTGGAATGCAGCACGACGCCGTCCTCGGTCGTATAGAAGCAGCTCACCGGACACACCGCGGCGCACGGCGCGTCGGTGCAGTGCATGCACGCCATCGAGACCGAACGCTCGCCCGGCTTGCCGTCATTGATGGTGACGACGCGGCGCCGGTTGATGCCCCAAGGCACTTCGTTCTCGTTCTTGCAGGCGGTGACGCAGGCATTGCAATCGATGCAGCGGTCGGCGTCGCAGAGAAATTTCATTCGCGCCATTTACGTCTCCTCACGCCGCTCTGATCTGGCAAAGCGTAGCTTTCGGCTCCTGCATGCCGGTCGCCGGATCGTATCCGTAGGTCGTGATCGTGTTCACGCTCTCGCCGAGCACGATCGGATCGGCGCCTTTCGGATATTTGGCGCGCAGATCGACGCCTTCGAACCAGCCGGCGAAGTGAAACGGCATCCATGCGACGCCTTTGCCGACGCGCTCCGTCACCAGCGCCTTCATGCGGGCCTTGGAGTTGTTTTCCGCGCCGGTGACCCAAACCCACGCGCCGTCCTTGATGCCGCGTTCGGCGGCATCCGCCGGATTGATCTCGACGAACATGTCCTGCTTGAAGTTCGGCGAGCCACTTGTTCGAGCGGGTCTCCTCGCCGCCGCCCTCATATTCGACAAGCCGCCCGGAGCTCAGGATCAGCGGGAACTGCTTGGCGATACCGCTGTTCGACGGCCGTTTTCTGAACGGTGAAGCCGATATTGGGCACGCGGAACTGCTTGGCGTCCGGCAAGGTCGGATATTTGCGCGACCAGATCCGGCCGCGGCGTATAGATCGGCTCGCGATGGACCGGGATCGGGTCAGGCAGATTCCAGGCGATCATGCGTGCTTTGCCATTGCCGTAGGGCGCGCAACCATGCTCGATCGCCACACGCTGGATGCCGCCCGACAGATCGGTCGACCAGGAGACCGCTATCGGGGTTCGCGGCATTGACCTGCTGGATGACTGCCATTTCCTCCGGCGTAAGATCCTTGTCCCAGCCGAGCTTCTTAAGCACGCCGAGGGTGAATTCCGGATAGCCGTCCTTGATTTCGGAGCCGACTGAATAAGAGCCCTCGGCGAGAGGTTATCGTGAACTTCCTTTTCGACCTCCTGCCAGTTCTCCATCAGTTGCGCTTGACGACGCGCTCGACGCCGAAGCGCGCCCGGAACGTGCCGCCGCCGTCCTTGACCGGGAGGTTGGTGTTGTAGAGGATCGCCGACCCGGGATGCTTGAACTCCGGCGTTCCCCAGCACGGCCACGGCAGGCCGTAATAATCGCCGCCGACTTCCGGATCGTCCTTTGGCGCCCGCATCGTGATCAGATCGAACTTGGCCTGGTTCTTCATGTGCGCCTTGAGCCGCTCGGGCGATTGGCCGCAATAGCCCGTCGACCAGCCGCCGCGATTGATTTCGCGCAGAATATCTTCGGCCACCACCGCGCCATTCTCGACTTTGATGTTCTTGAACATCTTGTCGGCGAAGCCGAGCTTGCCGGCCAACATGTACATCATGTCGTAGTCGTTCTTCGATTCGAAGACCGGCTCGACGATCTTGCTCGCCCCATTGCAGCGAGCGGTTGGAGGCGGTGCGCGAGCCGTCCATCTCGAAGCTCGTGCAGGCCGGCAGCAGATACGTGCCGTCTTTGCGCTGCGAGAGCACCGACCAAGCCGTCGGATAGGGATCGCAGACGACCAGCAAGATCGAGCTTCTCGATGCCGCGGACCGCTTCCGGCATCCTCGTGATCGTGTTGGCGCCATGGCCCATGATGAACATGGCCTTCACGGTCTCGGGCTGGCTGACCTGGTCTTTCGGCAGCAGCGTCGCATCGAACCAGCGCGTGCTCGGGATGCCCGGAGTTTCCATCAGCGTCTTGCTGGCGAAGCGGGACTGCATCCAGTCGTAATCGACCTCCCACACCCGGCACCAATGCCGCCAGGCATCCTCGGTAAGCCCGTAATAGAGCGGCAAGCGTCGTCACATCGAGGCCGAGATCGGTCGCGCCCTGCACGTTGGTGTGGCCGCGGAAAATGTTGGCGCCGGCGCCGGCGTGGCCGACATTGCCGGTGGCGAGCAGCAGAATGCAGCTGGCCCGGACATTCGCCGTCCCGACGGTGAACTGGGTCTGGCCCATCGCCCAGATCAGCGTCGACGGGCGTTCCTTGGCGAAAATTTCGGCGACGTGCTTGACCTGCGCCTCCGGCAGGCCGGTGACGCGCTCGACCTCGTCGGGCGTCCACTTTGTCGATCTCTTTGCGGACCTCGTCGAAGCCATAGACGCGCTGGCTGATGAATTCCTTGTCCTCCCAGCCGTTCTTGAAAATGTGCCACAGCATGCCGTAGATCGTCGGAATGTGGGTGCCGGGGCGCACCCGCACATATTCGGTCGCATGCGCCGCGGTGCGCGTCATTCGCGGATCGATGACGATCATGTTGGCGCGATTGAGCTCCTTGCCTTCCAGAATATGCTGCAGCGAGACCGGATGCGCCTCGGCCGGATTGCCGCCCATGACCATGATGGTCTTGGCGTTGCGGATATCGTTGTAGCTGTTGGTCATCGCGCCGTAGCCCCAGGTATTGGCTACGCCGGTGACGGTGGTGGAATGACAGATGCGCGCCTGATGATCGGAATTATTGGTTCCCCAGAACGCGGCGAACTTGCGATTGAGATAGGCGGCCTCGTTGGTGAATTTGGCGGAGCCAAGCCAGTAGACCGAGTCCGGGTCCTGACTTGTCGCGGATCGCCATGATCTTGTCGCCGATCTCGTCGATCGCCTGATCCCAGGAAATCCGGGTCCATTGACCGTCGACGAGCTTCACCGGATAGCGCAACCGGCGCTCGCTCAGCACATCGTCGCGAACCGCCGCGCCCTTGCAGCAATGCGACCCGCGATTGATCGGGCTGTCGTAGTCCGGCTCCTGGCCGATCCAGACGCCGTTTGCGACTTCGGCGATGACCGAGCAGCCGACCGAGCAATGGGTACAGATGTTCTTGCGGCGGCTGACATCCGCGCCGGCCGGCGGCGGTGCACCGGCTTCCGCACGCCGCAGATTGCCGAGCGGCAGCGTGCCGAGCAGCCGCGAGGCTTCCCGCGACAAGACCGGAGCGCCGCAGAAAGCCGCGACGATCGATAGCGCGCCCCGAATGGAGCCGCTCCGGCATTGCTCCAAAAGTACCGCGGCGCGCTGGAGGTTGGGTTCGCTTGATCAGCACGGATCGCCTCTTCGAACTTAGAGGGTTGTTAGAACGGCTATTTCGTCGGATAGCGATTGACGCGGTAATACTCTTGGACTTCCGGTGAGTTCGCCTGATACCGGGCTTTGCGTTTTTGTTCGTCGCTCTCGGGTTCGGCCGCCGCGTTCTCGACCAGCGAACCTGAAGCGGCGACGGCGGCCCCGGCGGTTACACCCAGCGCGCGGAGAAAGTCGCGCCGTTTGACCTTTTTGTCCGTTTTCATCCCGCTCATTTCCTTATCCATCATCACGGCCGCATCGCGGGCTGTGAGTACGAGTCACTCGAGTGCGAAGGCTTCGCTTTCTATCGAAAGGAATGTCCGGCCGAGTGTCCCTACCCACCGATAAAAATCGGCCGCATTGGCCTGCTCAAGGTCGGCGAAGAATCGGCCAATCCACGGCGCGAGATGTTTCTCGAACGCTTCGCGGTCCGCGCCGGCCGGAGCGCCGAAATGACCGCCTGCCAGTCCTGCCATAAGCTCGCATAGCGAGGCGGCATGGTCTTCCGGCTCCGCATCATTGTCGCCACGCTCGATGCAAAGGCGTTCAAGATCGTCACGCAAGCGCGCCAGCGGGCGTTCGTTGAGAAAGCCGGTGAGATAATAAGAGCCGTAAGGTACCAGTTCGCCGCGCCCAATGCCGACGAACAGTTCGAAGAACTCACGCTCTACGCGGGCGGCATTCGTTTCCATCGCCGCTTCGGCGAGCGCGAGATGCGCGAGACCAAGCGGCGAGGAATCGCCATGTAGGGTAGCAAGCTTCGCTAAAAAATCGGAATCGGGCGCGTGCCGCAGCAAGACCGACAGCAGCCCATATTCCCGCGCACGCGCCGCATCGGTTTCGTCGACCGCTGCGGCATTCAAGGTGCCGTACAGGTCGGGCCGGAGCGTCGTACGGCCGACACCGGTCAAGCTTTCCACCGCCAGCACACGTTCGGCCGGCACACGATTCCATTTCGACAACGACGGTTGCGCAATGCCGATTTTCCGGGCGAGAGCGCCGACACCCCCGGCAGCACGAATGGCTAGGTCGAGACCTTGATCGCGCATGGCCAACCTTCGCAGTACCCCGGCGAGACCACTTCGGAAACGCTAGGCCCGACGCAAATAGGGGTCAATAGCCCAAGGCTATGTGTGGAATATTACTTTGATTTATGCGCTTTTTTGCGACGCATGGATCGGCTGCACAGGTTCGTCGTCACGGTATTCAGGCAACGGAACTGCGACGACCTCAACCTGGCCTGGTGCTGGCCCGGTTTCGGGGGCGCTTGCGCGCGGTGCCGCCTGCGGCGGCGGTTCCGGCGATATATCGTGAACCTCAGCGAGCCGCGGCGACGCTTTCTCCGCCGGCGGGTCGCTGAATAGTCCAGCCACCATGCGGCATAACTCCGGTGTAAGTTCTTCGAGCGATCCGAATCCGGGAACACCACCGGGCTTGTTGAAGTCCCATTGGCTCTCGGCCACGCCGACAAAATCGCGGATCGCAGGATCGGTAATCCATGCGCGCCGAAGGGCGGCACGCTTGACCTCGTCCGGAACTCCTGGCGCCAGAAATGCACGGATGTCGCTCGATGCGCTGATTAACTCGATCGGCGGGAGGCTTGCGGGATCGAACGCCGATAGATCCGATCCGCTCTGTGCCATGGGTGGTGCGAGCGCGTCAGGCTCGGCATCGGAGATTTCCCGAAGCGGTTGCGCGGAGTCATCGCGCGCTGGAGATTCTGCGGCCTGCTTCAGCCGCGACCAGCGCCGCAGAAATGTCTCGCCCTGGTTTTCTCGATCGGTCATCGACGATCCTTGAGCAAGCTGCGCCGCGCCATTAGCTCTGGATCAGCCGGGTCGCGTTGCCGCTTAACAAATGGACGCTCGACGTGGTGCGCAACAACGAATTCGGCAACCGCCACGCGCACCGGTTCCGGCATCGGCACGGCTTCAACAATATCGCTTGCATTCTCGGTCAGGGCTTCGCCCTCGCTGGGCTCCGCGGTCACGGCAGCAATCGCGTAAGGAGGCTCACCGCCCGTTGGGCGAATGGCGACCCATAACAGCGCCCTACTGCCTTCCACATTTTCACGATAGCCGGACGCATCAGCGCGGTGCAGAATAATTTCGGCGTTACCGCCATAGAGCATCGTGCAGGCGGGGTTGTCCTCGAGCACGGTCCACGGCGCGACATCCGGAACGCCCGGCAACACCGCAACCGGGCGCCAGACAAAATCTACCCACGTGCTTTTCGCCTGGCATCGCTCGATCACTACGCCGACGGGAATATGCATGATTGGTTGGACGCCGCTCACTGCACAGCCTCCCGATACCGGAGGGGAAGACCCGTCAACAGGTTTTGCGGTTTCACTCGAAGAATGCCATCGGGCATCGAAGCCAAGATGAGATAAACCGGTTCTCCGGCCATGCGGTCTATGACCACGCCCGCATCCTTAAACATCAAGCGAAACAACCCGACCACGCGCGCTCGCGTCCCGTCGTCAATCGTTTGGCCGTGCCACAGCGCGTCGCCGATTTTCGTACCCTCGGAATCGAGGCCGACATACCAGGCAAGCGCGGCGTCGCGGAGTTCCGTAAGCGGCTCGACGGCGACGTCGATATCGAGCAAGTGCTCGATCCAGTACGCAATCACGTCGCCGAGGGCGGTGAGACCGCGACGTCCCGCAGTCAGATCGAGCGCCAGATCGAAGTGATCGCTCCGCCGCCAATAATGCGCTGCATTGTCGTCGCCAAGCACCTCAACCTCAAGCTCGGCTTCCAACCCAAACATTCCAGCCAGCGGCGAAGCAACGGGTGTGCGGATGTCGATCTGTTCGGCATCGGCCGCGAGGAGCGACCCTTGATAGAGAGTCATACGCTGTCGCCGAAAAAACAATTCGGCAGCACGAAGTATATAGGGATCGTCGCACCCGTCGAGCGCATTGCGCAGGATGAGATGCGCAAGTTGATCGAGGAAAAGCGGGGGAAGTCGAGCGCTTTCCCGCGCCAAGCCTATATAAGTCGCTTCAACTGTGCGGTGGCTCGCCAAGCGGTCACGCAGCGCGATCATCAGTTGCCAATTTTCCCGAGCATCGGCGTCGGCGATCGCATCGATCTCGGCCGCGCCGATGGGCCGCCATGGCTCGGACGACAGCGCGCGATAGAGCGTGCGTTCGGCGATGCAGGCGTCGGCGGGAGGTATCAATTCCGGCCGGGCGAGATAGGCCTTCATAAATTCATCGGTCACGCTCAAGCGGCCGCGCCGATCGCGGTCGAGCAGATGATGCCCGCAAGACAACCAGAAATCACTCATGTCGCGCCCGCAGAACCGGACCTCCGGTGGCCGTATCAAACCAGGACGGTGCCGCCAAGGCGGAGAGCAAGCTTCGGCACTCCGGCCTTGAATTAATACGATGGACAATCAGATCGCCGTAATCATTGAAACTAAGCCGCAGATCGCTTTGGGGTGCGAGGCGTGACAGATAATTCCTTGCTATGTCGCCAAAGCCGTCATGCTGCCAAGCGTTGAAGGTCGCCATAAGATGGCGCGCGAAACCCTCGAGCAAACGGTCCGGCGCGACATCGAAACCTTCAGCATCAAGGGTCGTCGTCATCGGATAAAGCCCCGGCTCCAGCTCGCCGGCCGGAGCAGCAGCGATCATCGCTCCGAACACCAGCCACGACGGCGGCTCATCCTCATCGCCGCCCGCCGGCCATGCCAGCCGCGCCCCGCCGGCCAATCCGCCATTGATCCGGATACCGGCCGGCCAGTCGAAGCTGATCGGCTTCTCCGGCGGCGCGACAGCAGCGAGTGCGTCGGCAAGCGCGACGAGCCCGGCGTAAATTGCGCGCCGCGCGGTGCGCAGCGGTTGTTCCGGTTCCAACACGACAGCGAATTCCACCGCATCGAAACGGCCGACATGAACAAAAGTGCCGGCGCCGGATTCCGGCGCGATCCGCATCGCATGAGCGAAGGCGTCACCGACCTCACGCAGGGCCACCGGGCAATACGGCGGAGGCAAGTCGAGGGAGACCCGCGAGCGACTTCCGGCATCGAGCGGCATGGCGGACCCCGGACTCGTACTTTAGATCGCTTATAACTATAACCCAAGAAGCCCTACGGCTAGTCCCGACACCGTGCAGGCCGGCAAAATCTGGCGGGAACAACGGAGATAAATGGTCGACCCCGCGAAAACCATTTTTCTTTGCTCCTGCGAGGGCACGATGCCGCTCGATGTCGGCGCGGCTCAGCGCGGCTGCCATGGCGCGAAAATCGAGACTGCGGGTCAGTTGTGCCGCGCCGAAATTGAACGTTTTCGGAGCGTCGTGGAGGCCGGTACTTCATCGATGGTCGGCTGCACCCAGGAAGCACCGCTGTTTGCCGAGGTGGCGCGCGAGGCCAATAAAAAAACCGACGTCACTTTCGTCAATTTGCGCGAAACCGCAGGCTGGTCTTCCCAATCTCTCGATGCAGGACCGAAGATGGCGGCACTGCTGGCAAGCGCCGCCGAGACGGTGCCTCCGGCTTCTTTCGTTACGCTCAGCAGCGAAGGCGTGATCCTAATTTACGGCCGCGACGAAAAGGCGATCGAAGCCGGAAACTTGCTTGCGCAGCATCTCGATGTGACAGTCATGATCAGCGGATCCGCCGCGCTCACGCCCCCACGGATCGGAACGTTTCCGATTGTTAAGGGTACGATACGGTCGGCCAAGGGGCATCTCGGTTCGTACGAGATCGTGGTCGACGATTTTGCCACCGCGGAACCGTCTTCGCGCGGTGCGCTTGCATTCGGCAACGCACACAACGGCGCTGTCTCGCGTTGCGATGTCATTCTCGATATCTCCGGCAACGCGCCATTGTTCGCGGCGCACGAATTACGCGACGGCTATTTGCGCGCCAACTCTCGCGATCCTGCCGCAGTGCTACGCGCGGTGCTCAAGGCGCGCGATTTGTCCGGCACCTTCGAGAAGCCGCGTTACATCGCATTCACCGAAGCGCTTTGTGCGCATTCGCGTTCCGGCATCGTCGGCTGCCGCCGTTGTCTCGATCTCTGTCCGACCGGCGCGATCGAACCGTCCGGCAACCACGTCGCCATCGATGCCAACATCTGCGCCGGTTGCGGCCAATGCGCAGCGGCTTGCCCGACCGGCGCCGCTGCCTACGCACTGCCGCCAGTTGACGTATTGATGCGCAAGCTGCGTACGCTGCTGACGGTCTATCGCGAGGCCGGCGGATTGCATCCGATCGTGCTGCTCCACGATGACGAACACGGTGGCGCACTGCTCGATGCGCTGGCTCGCCACGGCGACGGACTTCCGGCCAATGTCCTACCGCTTCCAATCAACGAAGTGACCCAAGTAGGTCTGGAAACCATTGCTGCGGCGTTTGCCTACGGCGCGGGTGCCGTCCGCCTTCTGCTGCACGCCAAGCCGCGTCACGACATTAGCGGGCTCACCAAGACCATCGCTCTCGCCGATCCGATTCTTTCCGCGCTCGGCTACGGCTCGATCGCGGTTATTGAAACGGACGACCCTGACCAACTCGGCGCGGCGTTGGCGGAGATCGATACGCCCGTGTCTTCGGCCCACCCGGCAAGCTTCCTGCCGGTCGGGGGTAAGCGCGAATTGATGCGACTCGCATTGCGGGAACTGCATCGGACAGCACCGACCCAGACCGACGTTATCGCTTTGCCTGCGGACGCGCCATTCGGCGCGGTCGAGATCGACGTCGCCGGCTGCACGCTTTGCCTTGCCTGCGTCGCGGCCTGCCCGACCGGTGCGCTTAGCGAAGATCCGGAGCGGCCGCTGCTGCGCTTTTCCGAGGACGCGTGCGTGCAATGCGGGCTCTGCAAAGCGACCTGCCCGGAGAGGGTCATCAGTCTGAAACCGCAACTCGACTTCCGCGCCGCGACAGCTGCGCCCCGCGTCTTAAAAGAAGAAGAGCCATTCGATTGCATACGCTGCGGTAAGCCGTTTGGCGTCAGGAGCACGATCGAGCGCGTCATCGCCAAGCTCGAAGGCCAGCACTGGATGTATGGCAAAAACTCGAGACGGCTTGAGACCCTGAAAATGTGCGAGAATTGTCGCGTCATCGCCGCAACGGAGGACGGCTTTGATCCTCACGGCGCACCGCCGCGTCCGTTGGCGCGGACAACGGACGATTACCTGCGCGAGCGAGAAAAGTATCGCCGCGATAGCGGCGGACAGGAGTAGCCTCGACCGACGCAAGTCGCTGGCTCCGGTGTATAACGTAAGGCCACGCTCCCCGACCTACGTTCCTCCGACCGACCGCCGCCGACCATTCAATTCATAATAACGAGGTCAAGGATGTATCGACTGTTGGTCGCCGATTTGGATTCGCCTTCGTATTTTGTCGCCACCGCGGCGGCAGAACTCGGGTGCTTCGAGCAGGAGGGAGTCGATGTCGAACTGATCCGCGACTATGGCGCCGAGAAAGGCCCCGCCCTTCTGCGTGACGGAGAAGTGCATTTCCTCGGCGGCCCGGCCTATGTCGCGAGCCAGGCTTTTCCGAACTGGCGCGGCGCGAAACTTCTCTGTGCGCTTTCGCAATATTCCTATTGGTTCCTGGCGGTCCGCGCCGATCTCGATGTCAAACGTGGCGATGTCAATGCCCTCAAGGGCCTGCGGATTTCGGCGTCGCAACCATGGCCGGAAATGGGCCTACGATACCTGCTGGCCGAGGCCGGCATAGATGCGGAGCGGGATAACGTCCGCATTGTGCCTCCAGGAAAGAACGTGGACGAACGGTGGAAGGGCCACGCCGGCATCGACGCAATCGAGCGCGGCATTGCCGATGCCTATTGGGGCAACGGCATGCGCCTTGCTCTCGGTGAGCGATACGGGATCGCAAAGCTACACCTCGACCTCCGCCGCGGTGACGGTCCGCCGGGCGCGCGCTGGTACAATTTTGCGGCTCTGACAACGACCGAGAAATTCATCGACGAGCATCCCCAAGCTGCCGCCGGCGCGGTCCGCGCCATCGTCAAGGCGCAGAAAGCGCTCAAGGCTGATCCATCGCTCGCTACCGGGATCGCGGATCGGCTGTTTCCCAAGGAGGAGGTGCCGCTTATTGCCGCCTTGATCGCCAGTGATGCGCCATTTTATGACGCGAGCATATCGGTGACAGCGGTCGAAGGGCTGAATAAATTCGCCATTGCTCTCGGCGTTATCGCGGAGCCCGTCCCCTATGATCGCCTGGTAGCTTCGCAGTTTCGTCCTATTTGGAACGAATAGGCGCGGCACACCAAAAATGCCGAGCGACGCCACGCTCGACCGTGGGTTAATATCAACGGGCGGCGATAGTGAAATTGAGCATGAACATTCGAAGCGATACCCTGCTTACCGGTGCCCGTGTTTATCGGCACGATGGCAATACCGACCTTCCTCCCGTTCAAGACCTCCTCATTTCCGGCAAACGCATCAAAGCGATCGGGGCTGACGCGGCCCCGGATACGCGGGCCGAGCGAATAGATTTGTCGGGGCACGTTTTACTTCCAGGCTTCGTAAATGCGCACTACCACTCGCACGACGTGCTGGCGAAAGGCTGTTTCGAATCTCTGCCGCTGGAGCAATGGGGTCTTATCGCCGGCCCGATCGCCAACAATCGGAGTCTCGAAGAAATCCGGATACGCACGCTTGTGGGAGCAGTCGAGGCATTGCGCAACGGCGTGACCACGGTGCAAGACTTCAGCTCGTTCTCGCCACTGAGCGAAGAAGTTGTCGATACTATCTTGAGCGCCTATGACGAGGCTGGAATCCGTGTAGCTTACGCGATCACGGTGCGAGACCGTTCACAGCTCGACACCATCCTCGACGCGCGCGAGGTCGTACCAAGAGAGTTGTGGCCGCTGGTCGGCGAGTCCGCCGACGACGCCCGGTCGCAGCTCGATTTTGTCGAGCGTCAGCTTGATCGCATCGGCGATCGCGGCGGTCGGATAATCTGGTGCCTGGCGCCGTCCGCGCCTCAACGCTGCTCGTTGCCGCTGCTCAAAGGCGCGGCGGATCTCGCCAAACGCCGGGCCCTCCCCGTTTTCACCCATGTATACGAGGCACGTTCGCAACGCATTTTCGCCCGCGAGCAATACGCCGACTTCGACGGTTCCATACTCAAATATATGGAGACCTGCGGATTGCTTGGACCGCATGTGAGTATCGCTCACGGTGTTTGGCCCGACCCGGAAGAGATCGAATTTCTGGCCGGCACCGGAACGGGCGTGGTCCTGAACATGCTGAGCAATCTTCGGCTGCGCAACGGCGTCGCGCCGATTTCCGCTTATCGCAGGCTCAAGGTTCCCCTGGCGCTGGGCAGCGATAATTGCAGTTGTTCGGATATTCACAGCTTGTTTCCGGCCATGAAGACCTATTGCCTGCTGGGCGGCATCATGGAGCCGGTTCAGCCTGCGCCTACGGCCGTCGAAGCCATTCGACTGGCCACGGAAGGAGGCGCCGAACGTGCGGGCGCCAGTGATCGGATTGGCGCGCTTGAGCCCGGCATGAAAGCGGACATCGTCGCGTTGGATTTAAGTGACCCTGCCTTCCGACCCTTGAACAGTGTGGCAAGACAGGTCGTTTTCAGCGAAACCGGCCGCTCGGTCCGCCACGTTTGGGTCGATGGCCGCCGCGTCGTGGCGGACGGCGCGGTGACAACGATTGACGAAAACAAGCTCATCAAGGATCTGACGGCATTAATGCCAGCCGTAGCCACGCGATTGGAGCAACTGCGTAACGATGCGGCGAAGCTCGGCAAGTATTTCGCCGACTTACAGATGAAAGCGTGGTCGCGGCCGCTGCCCTATAACCGCTATCTGGAGCGGTCTTAATACGCTACACCGTGAAAGAAGCGTTTCTCTCAGCCTCCAATTCCAAATTCGACCGTGCGCGTCGCCCAATGCGTCATCCGTTTCTCGATGTAAGCGAAAATCGCATACATCGCGATGCCGAGCGTTGCCACGACGACGAGACCGGCGAAAACCAATGGAATCCTGAAATTGGCGGACGCCTGCTCGACCAGCGTACCGATGCCGCGATCCGAAGCCAGCGTTTCCGAAATCACCGAACCTACGAAAGCGAGCGTGATCGCGATTTTGAGGGAAGCGAAAAAGTAAGGAAGCGACCGCGGCAGTCCGACCCTTCTTATGATGTCGAGCCGGGAAGCGCCCAATGACCGCAGAACGTCCTGCAACTCGGGCTCCAATGTCGCAATGCCCGTCGCGATGTTGACGGCAATCGGAAAGAAACTCAGCATAAAGGCGGTCAATACCGCCGGGACGTAACCGATGCCGAACCAGACGACCATAAGGGGGACCAGTGCGACTTTCGGCACCGAATTGAAGCCGATCAGGACCGGATAAAGCCCCTGATAAACCAGACGCGACGATCCCACCAAAATGCCGAGGATGACACCGACGATGACGGCGAGTCCAAAGCCCAGCAAAGTGGTGAGCAAAGTGCGCTCGGCGTGGAACCAGATCGTGCCGAAATTCTGATACAGACTGATCGCAACGATGCTCGGCCGCGGCAGCACGAACGACGGAATTGCGAACAAAACGCAGATCAATTCCCATAGGATCAACATCGCGAAAACGGTGAGATAAGGCATCGCCTGCCCGAGCTGCTTGCTTTGGCTCATACAGCCGCCAATTCTCGTTCTTTGCGAATTTGTTCACGCATGGTGTGGACGATATCCGTGAACTGCGGCAAAAACGGTGTTTCCGCATTTCTTGGCCGCGGCAGATCGACACGATAGGTGGCGACGATTTTGCCAGGGCGGGCCGACATCACATGCACGGTATCCGCGAGATAAGCGGCTTCGCGAAGGTCATGAGTAACGAGAATTGCGGTAAATCTTTCCTCCATCCATATCGTCTGCAGGACGTCCCACAAATCCTCCCGCGTGAAAGCGTCGAGCGCTCCGAAAGGCTCATCAAGCATCAACAGCGAAGGCTTGTGAATGAGTGCCCGGCAAAGAGAAGCGCGCTGCTGCATTCCGCCGGACAGTTGCCATGGAAACCGATCCTCAAAGCCGCGCAGGCCGACACGGTCCAGCAGCCGTTTCGCATTCGCCTCATGCGTCGGACGATCGGCATTGAATCGCGAACGATAGGGGCGAACGATTTGCAGCGGCAGCAGGAGGTTTTCGAGCGTAGTGCGCCAGGGCAACAGAGTCGGATTCTGGAAAGCCATGCCGACGACTTTCAGCGGCCGCGTCACCGGTCGCGCCGTCTACTCTTATCGTTCCGCTGGTCGGCGGCATCAAACCTGCCACGAGCTTCATCAACGATGATTTGCCGCAGCCGGAAGGCCCAACCACCGCGGTCAGTTCACCCGCGCCAACCGACATATTCAAATGATCGACGGCAAGCGTACCCTCCGAGCCGCCAAAGTGGAGGCGCACATCGGCGATCTCTACAAAACCATTGGCGGTCATGCCTGCATCTCAAGCCGGAGGCATGCGTTCTGCTTGCGGCGGCAAAAGACTGGTCGTGTAAAGCTGATCGAGCTTGAGGTCGGCGTTGATCGCGTTCGCCTCAAGATTGGACTTGATCGTGAGTTCCATGCGTTCCGGGTTGACAGAACCGAGCCCGTTCTTCTTCACGTCTGGCGTAAGAATGGCTTCATTGAGCACAAGTTGTAGCCGGTCCCCCTCAAGCGCGACGTCGAAAAGCGGATCGCGCGCATGCATCGCCTGGAGACCGGCCTGGGGATCCTTGATGAGGGCTTTGGTCCCCTCGATGGTTGCCTTGACGAAGCCGCGCACCATGTCGGGTTTCGCTTTCAGGGTGTCTTCGCGAACGATGACGGCATTGCCGTAAAGATCCAGCCCAAATCGCGCATAAGGCAGCAGCACCACATCATCACGGGGGACACCGGCGCCGATCAGATTGAAAAGCGACGAGGACGTAAAGCCCGTGATGGCGTCAACCTGTCCCTGGATCAGAATCGTCTCCCGAAGATTCGGCGCAATCGATTTCCAGACGATCCCGGTGGGATCGATGCCGTTGGCTTTCGCAAATGCCGGGAATAACAAGCGGCTTGCGTCGGCCTCGGGTGCTCCCACCGTGTGTCCCGGCAATTGCTTGGGAGTCGCGATCCCTGATTTTTTCAAGGTAATGACCGAAGACAACGTGCGGTCGAAGCCCTGCAGGACGGCGATCACGCGCTTGTCCGGATTCAGGGCGTTAAATTTGACCGCCGCATTCACATCGGCGAATCCGACGTCGTAAGCGCCCGACGCCACTTTCACGATTGTGTCGCCGGATCCATAGCCGCGGTCCATCGTCACATTCAGACCTTCTCGGCTGAACATGCCTTGCGCAAGTGCCAAACCCCAAATCGCGTGGTTGCCCTGATAGGTGAAATCTATGGCGAACTTGACATTGGTTATGGTCTGAGCATGGGCGATATACCGCGGCATCGCGAGCATAAGGCCCGTTTGGAGACCGCCCATCACTACCGTTCTACGTTTCATCGACAGTCTCCTTTTTGACGCGATGGAATGTTGCATAAAATATGCCACACGAAGGCATTGTGATCACTTTAGCCAACGCTGTCACCGTCACCGCTGTGAAAGCAATCATCCACAGATTGAGTTTCTTCGAGTGCGAAATTCCAAAGACCGATCGAAACCGTCGCTGTAGTTTGGAATAGGGCTATGAAAGGTCAACGCCGCGTCGGCTAGGCGGGCTTGCCCATATTCGGAGATCGTCGATGCAAGATTCGGGACAAATCGCCGGGCAACCTGTGCGGCGCGTGATCGTCGATTCGCAAGTTCATCTCTGGAAGGCGGAATCGCCTGACTGGCCCTGGCTCCCCGGCTTCCCGCCGCAGCTTCCCGAACCTATGACCATCGAACGCTTCATTCCGATGATGGACGAGGCCGGCGTCGATCGTGCCGTGGTGGTGCCGCCGTCATGGCCCGGCGATCGAAACGATTACGCGCTCGAGGCCGTAGACCGTTACCCGAATCGCTTCAGGGTCATGGGCCGCATCCCGCTGCAGGATCCGCGTTCCGTGGCATTGCTGCCGAAATGGAGCGAGCAGCCGGGAATGCTCGGCATTCGCGTGCTATTTGTCGGCCCCAGAGCCCCATGGCTGACCGACGGCACCGCCGATTGGTTCTGGCCTGCAGCCGAGAAGGCTCAGCTGCCGGTGATGTTCTTTGCGCCGGGCCAAGTGTCGCGATTTGCCGCTATCGCGGAGCGCCATCCGCAGCTTACGCTCATCATGGATCATATCTGCCTGACCGCCCCGATGGTGAAGGACAACACTCTCGGAGAAGCAGTCGATCAAGCGGTCGCGCTCGCGAGATTTCCGAACATCAGCGTCAAATTATCGGCATCGCCGGCCGTTTCAACCGAGCCCTATCCGTTCCGCGACGTGACCATGCATTTGAAGCGAACGTTTGAAGCCTACGGTCCACAGCGCTGCTATTGGGGCACCGACATCACCAACTCGTTTGCCAAAGCAAGTTACGGGCAGCGGGTCACCCATTTTACTGAACAGCTGAGCTTCCTGACCGAGAGCGACAAGGACTGGGTGATGGGACGCGCCATCCTGGCGCGGCTAAATTGGGACTAAGACTTCATAGCGCCCCGCTACACGCTCTTTCAAGACACCTGTCGGTCTTGCGTTTGCCAATAAGGCGCACGGAGGGCCTTCTTGTCGATTTTTCCGTTGAATAGGCGTGGCAGGCTTTCGACAAAATCGATACTGCGCGGTTTCTTGTAGCTCGCGATCTTGGTGCGGGCATAATCGATCAATTCAGGTCCGGTTGCGGTACGTCCCGGCTGCATCTGAACGCACGCCTTGACCGATTCACCCCAAGTCTCGTCGGGCACTGCAATAACCGCTACATCGGCGATGTCCGGATGCGCGCGCAGCGCTTCCTCGACTTCCCATGAGTAGATATTCTCGCCGCCGGAAATGATCATGTCCTTCTTGCGATCGACGACATAGATGAAGTTGCCGGCGTCGGCAAAGCCGAGGTCCTGGGTGTGAAACCAGCCATCGCGAACGACCTCGGAGGTGAGAACGCTTTTATTCCAGTAGCCGTTCATGACCGTCGGGGACCGGAAAAGGATTTCACCGATCTCGCCCGCCGCGCAGGCTGTGCCATCCTCCCGTACGATCTTGACGTCATTGCCGAGGAACGGCTGGCCGGCGGACTTCAGACGCTGCCGTTCGTCGTCGCCGCCGTCGGGAAGGTGATGAGGGATTTTGAGTATGGTACCGGCGATACATTCGGTCATACCGTAGACCTGCGTGAATATCGGTCCCATCCGGGTCAGCGCGCGTCGAAGCAGCGGAACCGGCATCGGCGCCGAGGCGTAGTGGACGCAGCGCAACGAACTGAGGTCGTAAGATTTGGTATCGAGCACGTCGAGCATGCGTTGAATCATCAACGGCGCGAAATGCGCCGCCGCCACTTTTTCCCGTTCGATCGTTTCAAGAACGTCCTCCGGGTCGAACGCCGCCTTGAGCACGACCGACGCACCCATCAGATTGAAAGCCATCTGCTCGATCTTGCCGCCGAGGTGAAACAGCGGCATGACGATCAAAGCCTTGTCGACGGATGCGAGACCCCCTTCATGGGATAGCATCCGCGTCGCCTCGGCCATTGCGCCATGACTGATCATGACGCCTTTGGCGCCGCCGGTGGTCCCGCTGGTATACATGAGATACGCGATGTCGCCGGCGGACGGCTGCGTCGCCGGCTCTTCTCCACTCGCTTCACCTATGAGGTGTTCGTAATTCAACGCCTCGCCGCCTTCGCCATCGATTCCGATTCGCAGCCGTACGCTGCTCATCTGGGAAGCGATCGCGCGCGCCTCATCGGCAAACTCCTTGGCATGGATCAAGACGCTGGGCTGGCAATCCTGGCAGATCGCGCCGAGCTCCGCTTCCGACAGCCTGCTGTTCAGATTAATCGCGACAAATCCCGCGACTTCGCAGGCACCGAAAATCTCGACATATTCGCTGCAATTCCGTGCCAGCACCGCGACCCGTTGCTGCTTGGACACTCCTTGGGCGAGCAGCGCATTCGCCAGCCGGAACATCCTTTCGGCCTGCTCGGCGAAACTAAATCTCCGGTCCTCATAAATAAGCGCCGTCTGCGGCCCATAGAGCGACCGGCCGCGCTTGATCAGGTCTCCACAGGTCACAGACATAAAATCGCCTCTTCCCTTGCGATGTTTTATCGCGAGATCCAGCCGACCGGCACCGCTCCGGACGACAGCCTCATTTGGATTTGCTTCGCCGCCTCGCGCAATGGACCCAGGCAGCGTTTGATTTCGGAATTCTTGACCGGATGTACCGAAATCCAGTTGGCATTGAGCGCGGCGGCGATAGCGCCGTCCTTGTTGCGCACCGGAACGGCGACGCCGACAATCCCGGGGTTGAGTTCGCCCCTGTTGACGGCGCAACCCGTCTTGCGGACCGTCAGAATCTCCCGGCGGAGCGCCGCCGGCGCGGTCAGCGTTTCCGCGGTGTGGGCTACGGGACGAACCGACCGTAGATACTCGTCAAGCTTCTTGTCGCTCAAACCGGAAAGCAGCACTTTTCCTAACGATCCGGCATAGGCCGGGTGCCGCGCACCGATGGAAATGTAGAAGCCGAACATTTTCGGCGAAAATGCCGAGCCCAGACAAAGCGTCTCATTATTGTCGAGCACGGCGAAATGAGCGGCGTCTCCGGTTTCGTCGGCAAGCCTCTTAAGGATCGGCTCAATAAAATCCTCGAGCCTCGCGGACGAGATGAAGCTGTACCCGAGTTCGAGAATCCGCGGCATTGGGTAAAACCAATCGCCGTCAGCGCCGAGATAACCAAGCTCCTGCAATGTCAAAAGGTAACGCCGCGCCGCGGCGCGTGTCAGACCGGTCTTCGCCGCCACATCGGTACTGCGCATTTTGGGCGATTCACGGCCGAAGGCGCGCGCAACCTTAAGGCCGCGCGCGAGCGATTGCGAAAACCAGGCCGCCTTTTCAGCCACGCGACGTCTCCGGTAGCCAGCGTTGACAACATCATGACCGAAGCCCAAAATCAATAATAGCACAAAAGGGCGATTATCGCACAAACTGGGAGGCGTCGCTTTATGAAGCTCGACACCATTCTCATCGACATCGCGGACGGCATCGCCACGATCACGCTCAATCGTCCGCATAAGAAGAATGCGATGAACCCCGCGCTTCATCGTGACATGACCGCGGCGTTGGATCATTTGCGCTACGACGCGGCGGCACGCGTCGTTCTCATCACGGGAGCCGGCGACGCTTTCTGCGGCGGCATGGATCTCAAGGAGTTCTTTTCCGATCTCAAGGACGACCCGGCCGAATACGACCGCATTTTCAGGATGGCTACCGAGTGGCGCGGTAGAACATTGCGCTACTATCCGAAACCGACGATCGCGGTGATCAACGGTTATTGCTTCGGCGGCGCGTTCTCGATCGTCGAAGGCTGCGACCTCGCAATCGCTGCGGAGGAGGCGACCTTCGGGCTCTCGGAAATCAATTTTAAGCTTTTTCCCGGCGGTTCGGTCAGCAAGTCGCTCGCCAACCTGCTGCGGCCGCGCGATGCGCTCTGGTACGGCATGACCGGCCGCCCATTCAACGGAAACGTCGCGGCGCAAATTGGATTCATCAACAAGGCCGTGCCGCTCGCCAAGCTTGCCGCTGAAGCACGAAGCGTCGCGCTCGAAATCGCTCAAAAAGATCCTTGGGCGCTGAAGGCGACAAAGGACGGCTATCGCAATTCCTTGGACATGGGCTGGGACGCGGCCATCGACTACGCCAGCGCGAAAGAGATGGAGTTGGTACTCCGGCAGGGGGACGCATTTCGTAAACAGGGCATCGGCGACTTCCTCAAAGGCGAATACCGGCCGGGTCTGGAAAGTCACGGTGCTTCGCGTTAACGGGAGACGGAGGGTCTTCGGTGTTCTTTCATGAACTGGTTGCCGGCAGCGAATTCATCGGCACCGGACGCACATTGACCGAGGCTGACCTGTCGATTGCATGCATGGTCAGCGGCGATTGGCACCCTATCCACTCGGATGAAAACTACGCCAAGGAACGCGGCTTTCCTGGCCGGCAATTTCAGGGCTCCTTTGGCATCTTTATCGCTACCGGCATGGCGACCCAGCTGCCACATTTCAGCGATGATGTCGTCGGCGCGCTCGGAATTCGGGAATGGAAATATCGCGCGCCGTTGTTCGTCGGCGATACGGTACATGTCAAATCGGTTATTCTGAACAAGCGGATTACGTCCGACGGACGCCGGGCCGTCATTGAGCGAACGCTGTCGCTGATCAACCAAAACGACAGCGTAATTCAGGAAGGCATAGCCGGTGCCATGGTCCGACTAAGCAGCTGATCGTCAGCGGCAAGCCTCACTAAACAAGAGGCGCCGAGGGAGGAAACATGAAGCGCGTAGTTCTGTTCTGCATCTTCGTCATCGCGTTACTTGCGCCCGGCCTGTCTCATGCTCAACAGGCCGCCGCTTATCCGCAGCGCCAAGTCAGGATGGTAGTGCCCTACCCGGCCGGCGGTCCGACCGACCTCATCGCCCGGATCATCGCGCAAAAGCTCGGCGAGCGGCTCGGCAAATCCTTCTATGTCGAGAATATCGCGGGCGCGAGCGGCGCGGTCGGCGCCGGCCAGGTGGCGCAGGCAGCCTCCGACGGCTACACCTTGCTGGTCGTGACGAACGACTTCGCCGTCGCCTCGGTGACCAACTCGAATTTGCCCTACGACCCGATCAAGAACTTCACCCCTGTTACGATCGTCGCCTCGTCGCCTCAAGTTGTTGCGGTAAACCCCTCTTTTCCGGCAAAGACGATGAAGGAACTGATCGACGTCCTGCGCGCCGCGCCGGACAAATACAGTTACGCTTCGCTCGGAATCGGTTTCGGTCAACTGTCCGCCGAGCGGCTGTTCAAGCTCGGGCTCAAGCTCGACAAACTGGTCCGGGTGCCGTTCAACGGCGCAGCGCCTGCAGTCAATTCGACGCTCGCCGGCGACACCCAACTCATCTTTCTTGGCCTGCCTCCGGTCGCTCCGCATTTGAAATCGGATAAGCTGCGCGCCATTGCGGTCACCAGTGCCGCACGGTCCGAGCAGTTTCCAGATACCCCGACATTGCAAGAAGCCGGCATTCCGAACCAAAACTCCGATCTGCTGATCGGCCTCGTCGCGCCGACCGGAACCCCTGCCAATATTACCACGATGCTGCGCGAACAGATCGGCGAGATCGTAGGACTGCCTGACGTCAAATCGACACTCAACACGGTCAGTTTTCAGCCGGTGGCGAGTTCGTCCTCGGAATACGCCGAGCAGATCAAGAACGATATCGCGGTATGGGGCAAAGTCATGAAAGACGCCGACATCCCGGTCAACTGACGACTCATCGTTGGAAGCGTGCGGAGCGGACGGTGAGGATGAGATACCTATTTTTGCTGCTGTGTTGGGGGCTCGCGTCGGGACCGGCTGCGGCGGACGATTGGCCGTCGCGGCCGATCCAGGTCGTGGTGGCATTCGGAGCCGGCGGCGCCGCCGACATAATCGCGCGGCTGATCGGCGATAAGCTCGCCGTCGCTTTAGGACAACCGGTCATCGTCGAAGACAAGCCGGGCGCTGGTGGAAATATCGGTGCTGCAGCCGTAGCCAGAGCCAATCCCGACGGCTACACGCTGCTCATCAGCGGAAGCCCGACGCATTCCGTTGGTCCCTATCTCTATAAGGATTTGAGTTACGATCCGATGCGCGATCTGCCGCCGGTCGCGATGCTGGCGGTCGCGCCCAATCTTCTCGTCGTCAATTCGTCCATACCGGTCAAATCCGTCGCCGAGCTTGTCACGCTCGCGCGAGCAAAGCCGCATAGTGTGACTTATTCCTCTGCGGGCGTCGGAACGTCGGGATACCTGGCCGCGGAACTGCTCAAGGCCAACGCCGGTCTGGATATCGCGCATGTTCCCTACAAGAGCGGACCAGAGGCGGTAACGGGCGTGCTGTCCGGCAATGTCACATTCATGTTCTTCACGTTGCCCTCTCTGTTGCCGCAGGTCGAAGCCGGCCAATTGCGCGCGCTCGCCATTGCCAGCGCGGAACGCAGTCCGCTGGTGCCGAACGTGCCGACGATCGCCGAGGCGGGTTATCCGGGCTTCGACGTGATCGCATGGTACGGGCTGTTCGCGCCGCGCGGCACGCCGGCGTCCGTGGTCGCGCGGTTGAGCGCCGAAATCGAGAAGGCTCTCAGACTTGGCGACGTACGCGCGGAAATGGCTAAGCTCGGAGCCGAACCGCGCTACATGTCGCCGCAGGCTCTTACCGCGTTTGTGGCGGCGGAATCGCCGAAATGGGGACCGCTCCTGAAGAACATCAAAGCCTCCGACAATTGATGCAAGCACCGAAGCCTCTGCGGCTCGCCAACTACCGGCTTTATGCCTATCGGCTACGCTACGCCCGGCCGGTGCGGTGGAGCGACATTGTCGAAGAAGCCGCACCGTTCGTACTGCTGCGGCTGACATCGGATTGCGGGGCCGAGGGTGCGGCCGAAATCACCGTGAAGCCGACTTGGTGCGGCGTCACGGCTCGCAGCCTGGTTGCCGCAGTCGAAGACATTTTCGTGCCGATGCTCAAATCGTTGGACCTGAGCGATCCGGCCAAAGTCCGAAAAGCCCTGGATGCCGTTCCGGAAAATAGCGCGGCGAAGACGCTGATCGACAACGCCTGCTGGGATCTCTATGCGGCGCGCGAACGCCGGCCCTTATGGCAAATCTGGAACGGCGCGCCGGGCATCGAACTGTCCTGGGCAGTCACCCGGCAAGAACCGCCGGCGATGGCGGCGGAAGCCGCGCAAATGGTCGACCGTTACGGCTTTCGCACCCTCAAGATTAAAGGCGGTCAGGGCTTCGAGAAAGACATCGCCGGCATTCGCGCGATACGCGCCGCTGTCGGTGATGCGATGCAATTCTATGTCGATGCAAACGGCGCCTATTCCGCCGACAAAGCCTTGGATTATGCACGCGCGGTCGGGGACGCCGGCGCAGTTCTCTTGGAAGACCCATGCCCGTTTTCGCCCGATGCTTACTTCCAGAAGCTCCAGCAAGACAGTCCGATACCCCTTCTCGTCGATTTCGGCTGCACGTCGGCGCGCGATGCGCAGCTATTTGCCGAGCGTGGTGCGCGCGCGCTCAGCATCAAGCCCGGCCGTTTCGGCCTAACCCATTCACGCGTAATGCTGGACATCGTATGCCAGGGAGGCGGTAATGCCGTCGTCGGACTGATGGGTGAAAGCGCAGCCGGAACGCTAACCGGTCTTCAATTCGCTGCCACACTCAGCCGGTCGATATTGCCGGCGGAATTGACATGGTTCTTAGCGATGACAGACCAAATCGTCACGCAAACCCCAAGCATCGTCGGTGGAATCGTGGAATTGCCGGAAGCACCGTCCCTGGCGGCACTGATCGATTGGGATGGATTGGAAAAGAAGATCGAAAGCAATAATTGAAATTATCTCACGGCGAAGGCGGACTTGGCGGAGTTCTCGACGTTCCGAAGCGCAGCCATTCGCGCCGCCTCGACATCGCGCCGGGAGATCGCGTCGATCAGAGTATCCACCTCCTTGATGCTCTGCTGCTGTCTCTCTTTCCGCATCAATGATCGCCGCCGCAATCCCGAAGTCCGAAGAACCAGCCGGCTGATGATATCGAGCGCGATCGCATTCTGGGCGCCGGAACAGATACGGTCGTAGAACGACCGCTTGGCGACCAGCATCTGATCGACATCGCCCGAGCGATACGCGCTCTTCAGACGCTTTGCTTCCTGCATCAACGCCGCGAGGTCGGCATCGCACGCCTTTTCAATGAATTGTTCGACGACAAGCGCTTCCAGCGTTCCCCTTATACGGTAGGCATTCTCAGCTTCCGTCTGAGAGATGACATTGACCGAAAGGCGGCGCGTCGCGGAATAGGTCAGAATGCCCTCGGCCTGCAATTCGCCGAGCGCCTCCCGCAACGACGTTCGGCTCACTTTCAATTGTTCGCACAATTCGCGCTCGACGAGTCGCGCCCCGGGAGCCAGCACGCCAGTCTCGATCGCCCGGCGTAGTGCATGAATAATGCGGCTTCGCAACGAAATTGCGGGCTCCTGAAGCGCCGCGAGACGATTGCCGGGGGCGTCTTCTTTCTTGGTCCTGGAGACAGTCGTATCCACCGATCCTTGCCTCAGATGCACATCAAGAACTGAATGCAGGAACAACGATAAGCACCGTGACTATTTGTAGGCACGCGCCGACCCGAGATGTTGCAAAGACCGGCGCGCCATCACGACAACGAGATTGGCTCGATATTCCGATGACCCGCTGAGATCTTCCATCATGGCGGTTGCGTCAGGCGTACAGTGTGCCACCGCGGCCGGGCCGAAATCCGCGGCAAGTGCGCTTTCCAGATCAAGCAGCCGAAAAACCCCGGTCGAACCGGCGCCGGTTACCGCGGCTCGCGGCATCGCCGCCGTTTTCGCGACAAAGACCGCCGCAACTGCGTAACGCGACGCCGCGCTGCGGAACTTGGCGTAACCGGCCTGCTCGGGAATCGGGAAGTCGATGCGGGTGACGATTTCGCCGGGTTCTATCGCCGTTTCATAAAGCGATACAAAAAAGTCGTCGGCCGCAATACTGCGGCGGTCGGTGATGACGGTCGCGCCCAGTCCAAGAACCGCGGCCGGGTAATCCGCGGCGGGGTCGTTGTTGGCGACGGAACCTCCGATGGTGCCGCGATTGCGCACATGGCGATCGCCGATCGAACCCGCCAGGCCGGCCAAAGCCGGAATGGTCGCTGCGGACCAACGCAGAATTCGCCACCTCGGCATGAGGTGTGGTAGCGCCTATCGACAGGACGTCGTTTTTCAAACTGATGCCGCGCAGTTCGGGCAGCGCCGTCAAATCGATGAGATCGGAAGGATGCGCCAGCCGCTGCTTCATTGCCGGCAGCAGCGTGTGACCACCGGAAAGATAAGAGCCATCCTCGGCATCGGCGTGGAGCCGCAACGCATCGTCGAGAGCCCGCGGCCGATGATAGCGTGCCGGATACATCGCCATCAGGCGTGCTCCTTTTCGGCACGCGCCGTCTGCATAATCGGCGCGGCTGCCAAGATCGCCTTGACGATGTTGTGGTAACCCGTGCAGCGGCACAGATTGCCTTCCATTTCTTCGCGCACGATGGCCTCGGTCAACGGCTCCGGGTGGGTCTCCACCAAATTCACGGCCGCCATGATCATTCCCGGCGTACAAAATCCGCATTGCAGCGCATGATAGCGATGAAAGGCTTCCTGCATCGGGTGCAGCGCCCCGTCATTCGCAAGTCCCTCGATGGTCGTTACATCGCCGTCCTGCGCCTGTACCGCAAGCACCGTGCAGGACTTCACCGATTTGCCGTTGAGATGAACGACGCAGCAGCCGCATTGGGTGGTGTCGCAGCCGACATGCGTCCCCGTCAGATTGAGTTGCTCGCGCAAGAACACCGCGAGCAGAGTTTCATCCTCGACCTCGCACGAAACCGGTTTGCCGTTGACTGTCATCGTAACGTGCTGCATCGCGTTATATCTCTCGTAAATCTCTTCATGCCGAAATTACGCGGCCGCTTTCGGTTTCGAATGTTGCCGAATTGCGTTCCATATTTTGAGCGGCGTCGCCGGCATCTCGAAGGTCGCCCCGCCAAAATCCGCCAGCGCGTCATCGATCGCGCTCATGATCACAGCGGGCGCCGGCGTCGTGCCGCCCTCGCCGCCGGCCTTCACCCCGAACGGGTTGGTCGGCGAGAGAACCTCGACGATCTCCGCTTTGAACGACGGCAGATTATCAAAGCGCGGCATGCCGTAATCCATGAACGAGCCGGCGACCGGCTGGCCTGACGACGGATCGATCGCACATTGCTCCCACAGCGCCTGTCCCACACCCTGCGCGATACCGCCGTGCGTTTGGCCATGGACAATCAGCGGGTTGATGCAGCGGCCGACGTCATCGACCGTCGAGTAGCGTTTGATGTCGACAGATCCGGTCTCCGGATCGATCTCGATTTCACAGAGACAGGCGCCGTTAGGGAACACCGGCGTGTGCATTTCATTGTCGCGGCGCACCCGAAGTCCGCCTTGCAACTCAGGCGGCAGACCGTCCTGCTCCGCCAGTCCGGCAAGTTCGAACCAGTTCAAAGCCCGGTTGCTGGATTTGACGCGGAAGACTCCGTCCTCAAACTCCACAGAGTCCGGCGGCACGTTCTCAAGATACGCCATCAGAGCCTTGGCCTTGGCGATAAGATCGTCCGAGCCCAAAGCGATAACCGCGCTTGCGTGACGCATCGAGCGACCGGAATGGGTGCCGCCGCCGGCGCTGACCACATCGGTGTCGCCGATTGTTATCTTCACGGCTTCGAAGGGGAGTCCCAGCAAATCCGCGGCGACTTGGGCAAAGCTAGTTTCATGGCCTTGCCCCGCCGGTTGCGTCCCGATCACAACCTCGACGCCGTGGGTATGGACGATCAGATCCGCCCGCTCTCGCGGCGACCCGATCGAGGATTCCACATAGTTTGCAAAGCCCAGCCCGAGCAACTTGCCGCGCGCCTCCGCTTCGGCGCGCCGCGCCGGAAATCCTTTCCAATCGGCGAGCGCTAATATCCGATCCATGTTCTTTTCATATTCGCCGCTGTCGTACACCGCGCCGACCGCGTTGGTGTAGGGCATCTGCTCCGGCCGGACGAGATTACGCCGGCGCAGTTCGAGGCGGTCGAAACCGAGTTGACGGGCGGCCTTATCGATCAGCCGCTCGATCGCGAACGTGACTTCCGGCCGGCCGGAACTGCGGTAAGCCTGCGTCGGCATGGTGTTGGAAAAAACGGCTCGGGCCCGCAGGCAAGCCAGCGGAATATCGTACGAACCCGTGATCAGGCCTGAGCCTTTGCTCAACGGTGACAGCGATACGCACCGTGCGCCGACATTGCTGAGGTTGGATGCGCGCATCGCCAGAAAGCGTCCATCCTTGTCGATCGCAAGGGAAACCTCCGTGACAAGATCGCGTCCCTGATAATCGGTGAGGAACGCCTCCGAGCGCTCGGCGCGGAATTTCACCGGCCGGCCGAGTTTGCGGGAGGCCCACATCACCAATCCAAATTCGACGAAGGCGCGATTGCGGGTGCCAAAGTTTCCGCCAACATCGAACGACAGGACGCGAACATTCTGCGGCTGCACGCCGAGGACGAAGGCCATTTCCTGCTTCTGCCGCACAGCGCCGCCACTGCCGGCATACAAGACAAACCGTCCCGTCTCGGGATCGAAATTGGCCAGCGCGGCGCGCGGCTCGAGCGGAACGCCGGTCACGCGGCCGATGTGAGTTTTCATCGAGACGACATGCGCCGCGGAAGCGAAAGCTGCATCGGTTGCGGCGTCGTCGCCAAAACACGTATCCACCAAAATATTGTTCGGCAATTCATCCCACAACCGCGGCGCATCCTGCTCCGCCGCCGACGCCGTATCGGCCACCCAGTGAAGGACTTCATATTCGACCGAAACATGCTCGGCGGCAGTCTGTGCCTGCTCCAACGTCTCGGCCACGACCATGGCCACGGCCTCGCCGACGTGACGGGCCTTGTCGTGCGGCAGTAGATAATTGGGGCCGATGAAGACGTCCGAATTGCCCGGGCCGCGAAGCTTCATGTCGAACTTGGTCGACGGCACCGGATTATGCGGGATCGGCTTTAGTCCGTCTTTGAGACAATCCTCGCCGGTGTACACGCCGAGGACGCCCGGCATTTGCAACGCTTCGGATTTGTCGATCGAAACCAAGCGGGCGTGCGGGTGCGGCGAACGAACCATTGAAGCCCAGACCTGTCCGGGCATGCTGAAATCGTCCGAAAACCGCCCTAGCCCGGTAATCAGGCGCTGATCTTCGTTGCGCGGCAGCGCCTTTCCGACCGCCTTGAAAGCCCGTTCCAGCAAAGGCTCACTCCCTGTGTAGGATGTATTATTGTAATACAATTTAGTATTTAGGGACGGCGGGGTCAATACGCGCTCGGTGCGCTTGACTTTATCACCGCCGAGGACCGAAAAGGCGGCGGTGTTGGCGCTATTCACCCCTCACAAGAGGGCCAAAGTACTCATCCGGGATCGCTTCGATGCCCCGGTGGTCTCGCCGGCGTAACGATAGCGTAAGGATCGGTTTTTGTCCGAAAATCAGTTCAGGGGCCGCCGAGAAGACGCCCGTTTGATCACCGGCCGGGGCCTCTATACCGCCGATCATAGCTTCAGCACGCAGGCATCGGCGCACTTTTTGCGCAGCGACCGGGCGCACGCGAAAATCCTGCACATCGACACCGAAAGCGCACGAGCCCTGCCGGGTGTCCTCGATATCCTGACCAGCGACGATCTTGTCGCAACCGGTTGGAAGGGCACGCCGTCGACATCGTTTTTCAAGGGTGTCGGCGGCAGTTCGCTCCGGATTCCCTTTCGTACCGGACTGGCAAACGGTCGCGTTCGCTTCGTCGGCGAGCCGGTCGCCGTAGTTATCGCCGAGTTGGAGCATATTGCGCAGGACGCCGGCGAACTCATCGCGATCGAATATGAAGACCTGCCGGTTGCCGTGGAGGCGCGCGATGCGATTGCTGCCGGCGCGCTGCCGTTGCATGACGAACTCCCCGACAATCTTGCGTTCGACTACGAATACGGCGATCGCCAAGCCACCGAGCAGGCATTTGCCGACGCCGCACATATCGTTCGGGTCGAAGTACGGGCTCAGCGCATTTCCGGCAACCCGATGGAGCCCAAATCCTGTGCCGCTCTGTACGACGCGGCGCGGGAATCTTTCGAGTTGTGCATTCCCACCCAAGGCGCGGCGGATATTAAGACGGCGCTGTCCCACATTACCGGGCTCCCAACCGAGCACTTTCGCATCCATTCCGCCGATGTCGGAGGCGGCTTCGGCGTACGGAACGAGGTCTATCCCGAATTTCTGGCATTAATGCTTGCCGCCAAAAGAACCGGCCGGCCGGTCAAGTGGATCGGCACGCGGTCCGAAACACTTTCGGGCGACCATCACGGACGCGCCGCCGACCTGAAGGGAGAACTAGCGATCGACCGCGACGGGCGTTTTCTCGCACTCCGCGTCGAATGGCTGGTGAATCTGGGTGCCTTTTGCTCCAACTCAGGCCCGCTGATCAACACCATCGCCGCACCAACAAGTTCGGCGGTGAGCCTTTACAATATTCGCGCAATACACGGCCGGCATCGGCTGGTTTTCACCAACACCACGCCGACCACGGCCTATCGCGGTGCCGGCCGTCCCAACGTCGCCTATTTGTGGGAGCGGCTGGTCGAGGAAGCCGCGCACGTGACCGGAATTGACTCGATCACGCTTCGCCGGCTCAATTTTCTTCAGAAAAGCGCATTCCCGCTCCGCACGCTGACCGGATCGACTTACGATAGCGGCGATCCCGATCGACTTCTGACGATCGCCTTGCAGGCGTCGGACTGGGATGGCTTTGAAGCGCGCCGGCGCGGGGCCGAACGCAAAGGGAGATTGCGGGGGCTTGGCGTGGCGCTCTTCCTCGAGCCGTCCGGCGGCATGGGCAAGGAGCAAGTGGAGATTCGGGTTCGGCCCGACGGCCATCTGGCAATGTACTCGCTTGCAGGCCCGTCCGGCCAGGGACATGAAACCGCATTTCCGCTCCTGGTCGCGAACATATTGGGCTTGCCGGAGCAAACGATCGAGCTGCGCTATAACGACGACGCAGCGCCGAAACTTATCGGCGTCGGCTCATTCGGCTCGCGTTCGCTCATCAGCCATGGCAGCGCGTTTGCGACCGCCGCGAAGGAGATCGTCGAAAAAGGCCGCAAGCTCGCGGCCGGAGAATTCGAAGTCGCCGCCGATGACGTGGTTTTCGACAAGGGGGAATACCGGGTTGCCGGCACCGATCTCGCTATCGGCATCAAGGTCCTGATCGAGAAGAAATGGGGACAGCCGGTGCATCCGCTCGACACCAATGTGACGATCGATCTCGCCACCGCTTTTCCAAGCGGCGCCCACGTTGCCGAAGTCGAGATCGATCCGGAAACCGGTACGATTGAGATCGTCAATTATATCGCAGCCGACGACTGCGGCGTGATCTACAATGAGAAGCTGGTGGAGGGCCAGTTGCACGGCGGCATGATGCAGGGCTTCGGCCAAGTGCTCGGCGAGCACATCGCCTACGATCCCAACTCGGGCCAGCTTTTGTCCGGAAGTTTCATGGATTATTTCATGCCGCGCGCGGAAAACGCCGTGCCTACCCAATTGATCGACTGCGGAGTGCCCTCTCCGGCCAACCCGCTCGGCGCCAAAGGTGCCGGCGAAGCCGGCGCCACCGGTTCGATACCGGCGCTCGCCAACGCGGTCCTCGATGCGCTTAGGCCTCTAAAGATCAGACAGCTTGAGATGCCCTACACACCAGCGCGCATTTGGCACGCGATACACGAACGATCTCAAGTCATCTGAAGGCAACGCACCTGAAGGACGGAACGAGCAAGAGTTTGCATTCGCCGTGAATGCACCGGTGCGTCCCCTTCTTCGTGGACGTTGGGCGGGACTGACCGACTGCAGACGTTCAGCAGCTATTCGATAACTTCGTCGGCCCGCTGCGATTGATGCCGGGATAGTAATACCGAGGGATTTTTGCTACCATAATCGTGGTTATGAAGAGCCCGCAGAGGTTCCGCGCTAGACGGACGCGCGATCATCTTAGCCCTTAAGGAAGCTTCCACCGGTCAGTCCTCCGAGAACTTCTCTTCAGGCTTCTTTGATCGCTCCCCTGCGGCGTCGTATTACGCCGAAGGTGCTTCATGCTCGAGAAACAAAGCACAGTTAACGACGATTCAATTGAACGCGATTCCGCCGTCCCTGGGAGGGAAGGTACTGCGACCGAGCAAGCGATTCAGTCCAAACCGACTGATCCTGATTCCAAACGCGTTATACCGGCGGGTTATGGACCGGGATGGCGAAGGTTGGCGATTGGAGGGGTGGGGGTCTTAGTGCTGGTCGCCGTCTTGATATTCGGCGTTCCCTGGCTGCGACTCACGCTCAACACCGTCTCGACCGACGACGCTTACGTGAATGGCCACGTCACGTTCGTTGCGGCTCGCGTGGGCGGACAGATCGCCCGCGTCTTGGTCGACGACAACAACCGCGTTCGCAAGGGAGATGTTCTCGTCCAGTTGGACAAGGAGCCCTTTGCGGACGCGGTCGCCGTGAAGAAAGCTGCTGTCGGTACCGCGGAAGCGGACCTTCAGGCGGCCATGGCAACGGTGCGCGGCCTCGAGGCACAAGCGAGAAGCCTGAGCTGGCAATTACGAAATGCCATGGAGGACGTCGACAATCGGGTTGCCTCGCTGCATTCCCGCGTTGCTGCCCTCGATAAGAGCAAGGCCACGCTCAAATTGGCCCAGCTTGAATTTGCCCGGGCGGAGCAATTGCTGCCGCAAGCGACCGTGAGTCGCGAGGAATACGATCGACGGCAAGCCGCGCTTTCGGTTGCGCAGGCCGAGCTTATCCAGGCCGAAGCGGACGTCCATCAAATCCGTGTCTCTTTAGGATTGCCGGCTCAGCCTGAGAGCGGAGAACTCGGCGACGTGCCGCCCGATCTCGATCAGACGTTTTCGTCCGTCAGAGAAGCACAAGCGGCTCTCATCCAGACGGCCGCGCAGCTTGGTGTCGCTCACTCGTATGAGCAACTGCCGAAGGCGATGCTCAAGCAGTTCGAAAGCCTCGATCAAGGCGACGTCGACAGGACGCTCGCCGCGTTTACCGAAAATGCGCCGGCCGTCAAACAGGCAAAAGCCAAGCTCGAATCCGCCCAGCGCGATCTCGTTCAGGCTGAACTCAATCTTCGTTACTGCGATGTGGTGGCTGAGATTGACGGCGTCGTGACGCGCCGAAACGTCAATCCCGGCAATAACGTGCAAGTTGGGCAGAGTCTGATGGCCATCCGATCGCTCAACGAGATCTGGGTCGATGCCAATTTCAAAGAGACCCAACTGCGTGATTTGCGCATCGGCCAACCTGTCGACCTGTATGTTGACATGTATGGCGGTCGACATGTGTTCAAAGGGCGGGTTTCCGGATTTACGTATGGGACCGGATCGACGCTATCGCTGCTGCCGCCCGAAAACGCGACCGGCAACTTCATCAAAGTGGTCCAGCGGTTGCCGGTCCGTATCGACCTCGACGGCTACGATCCAAACGAAAATACCCTATTCATCGGCACATCGGTCGTTCCTTACGTCTACGTGAACAAGCCGCCGATCGGACCCGACGGCGGAAAGTTCCTGCAGGGCTACGAGCCTCAAGCACAAACGTCTGATTCACCGCACCAGGGTGCTGCCGGGGCCGGCAAATGACGTATGCCGCCGTTGCGCCATCGCGATCGGCTCTGGCGGGGAGTCCGTGGCTATTGGCCGCCGTGGTGGTAGTGCCGACTTTCATGGAGGTCCTTGATACGACGATTGCCATCGTAGCGCTGCGTTACATCGCCGGCGGCCTGTCGGCTACGGTGGATGACGGCGAATGGGTCCTCACCAGCTATCTTGCTGCCAATGCCATCATCCTGCCGATCACCGGGTGGTTGAGCGCGCATCTCGGGCGCCGCAATTACTTCTTGCTGTCGATTGCCATTTTTACGCTTGGCTCGGCGCTGTGCGGATTGGCCACCAGTCTCGGTCAGCTCATCGTGTTTCGCATCATCCAGGGCCTGGCGGGCGGCGGTCTGCAGCCCTCCAGTCAGGCCGTGCTGCTCGACGCCTTCCCGCGCGAGAAGCAAGGCACGGCGATGACACTCTTTGGCTTGGCGGCTCTGCTCGCGCCGGTCATCGGCCCGACCTTGGGTGGCTGGCTGACGGATCAATATCAGTGGCGGTGGGTCTTTCTGATCAATGTGCCGATCGGTCTGTTCGCATTTGCCGGGTGCTACGTCCTGCTCCGTGACCCTGAATATCTGACGAAAGAGCGTACGGAGCTGAAGAAGCGGCCGTTCCATTTTGATTCCATCGGCCTGTCGCTGCTTATTGTGGTCATGGTCTCCTGGGAAGTGATGCTCAGTAAAGGGCAAGAATGGGATTGGTTGGGCGATCCGTTCTGGCGCGTGCAGATATTGGCGACGTTGTTTGTGGTGGGGCTGATTGGACTGGTGTTTTGGGAGTTGCGCAGCCCCAATCCGGTGGTCAACTTCCGCCCGTTGGCCGAACGTAACTTTGCTGCGTGCTGTATCATTATCTTCTGCGCCTATGCCGTGCTCTACGGCGCCAGCACGTCGCTACCGGCCTTGCTACAATCGCTGTTCGGGTACAACGCGCTCGACGCAGGGCTGGTCATGTCGCCGGCCGGGTTTTGCGCCGTCATTGCGATGCCGATCGTAGGTTTCCTGCTGGGCCGCCGGATGGATGCCCGATGGCTGATCGGCGCGGGGCTGTTGCTGATGGCAGCCAGCAATTATTGGATGTCGCGGATGAACCTCTTCATCAGTCCGGATGAAGTTATCTGGCCGCGGGTGGTTCTGGTTTTAGGATTATCGATATGTTTTGCACCGACAAATGTGGCCGCCTATCTCTACACGCCGGCCCTCTTCCGTGGCGCGGCTGTGGGTCTTTTAAGTCTGCTGCGCAACGAGGGCGGCAGTGTCGGAACGTCCATCGCCCAAACTCTGCAGGAAAGGCGCGATCAATTTCATGCGCTGCGCCTTGGCGAGAGCCTCGATCCTCTGAATCCGGCAGTACAGTCTTTCATTGAGCAGGCCCAGGCGCGTTTCCTGCAGCAGACCGGCGATCCGGCGGCCGCCCAGCAACTGGCCTGGCAAGCACTGGAAACGCTCCGCCAGCAACAGGCGTCGGCACTGTCGTATTTCGACTGTTTTTGGCTATTCGCCGTGGTGATGCTTGCGCTGACGGTTGTTGTCTTCTGGATGAAACGATCAGTCGCCGAGAAGGGCGCACGAATCGGCGGCGAGTGAACGGACTTCCCGCCGCCCTTCACTTGACCCGGTCTGGACTGCTCGACGTATGATTCAAACTCTTGGCGGAGATTGACCATGATGGATTTACTGTTCGATGGTGTCGGATGGACCGACCTCGCGATGACCCTGAACCGGATCGCGGTCGGGGCATTCTTTATGCTGTCGGGATATCACAAGCTGTTCAACGCCGAGCGCCACCGTTCATTCGTCGATGAACTCAAGGGGCTCGGCGTTCCACGCAGTGGGCTTCAATCAATGGTGGGTGCCGTCGGTCGAGTTCAGCGCCGGCGGCGCCGTCGCTTATCGGGCTCCTGGCGCCGCTCGCCGCGCTTGGCCTGCTTGTCGTCATCCTCGTCGCCATCGCCACGTCCGGGCGGCAGCGGATCAAACTCTACAAGCCGATCGATGAAGCGGATCGCATCGACGATTGGCTCTATTTACCGGAGACGCTTTATGCCTTTATGTTGATCATAATCGTCTCGGCCGGCGCCGGGCCTTACAGCCTCGATGCCCTGATCCTGAGACTGATCAATAAGCACGTCGCGTGACACCGCGCCCTAACCCGCTTGTCTCCTTCCGATGCCGCACGCACGCCGGCAACCCGGCCGTCATTGTGAGTGCTCAGCCGTGATTGTCACGACATTTTCCAAAGACTGTGCGCGTTATCGAGCACACCTTGATACCGTTGAAAGACGGCACGACGCTGGCGGCCCGCATCTGGCTGCCGGAGGACGCCGAACAGAACCCGGTTCCTGCGATCCTGGAGTATCTCCCCTATCGCAAGCGCGACGGCACCTATGAACGGGACGCGCTGACGCATCCCTATCTGGCCGGTCACGGCTACGCCGGCGTCCGCGTCGACCTTCGAGGCAGCGGTGAATCGACCGGTCTACTGTTCGACGAATACGCCGAGCAGGAACAAGACGACGGCGTGGAGGTGATCGCTTGGCTGGCAGCTCAGCCCTGGTGCAATGGCGCGGTCGGAATGATGGGAATCTCCTGGGGCGGGTTCAACGGACTTCAGATTGCGGCGCGCCGTCCCCCGGCGCTCAAAGCAATCGTCACCATTTGTTCGACCGACGATCGCTACGCCGATGACGCGCATTACATGGGCGGCACGTTTCTCACTAAGGCCGGACTTGAATGGGCGTTTTTCTTTTTCAGCTTGATGTGCCTGCCGCCCGATCCGGCGCTGGTCGGCGACAGCTGGCGGGCGATGTGGTTGGAGCGCCTGCAGAACATTCCGCTATTCCAGGACAATTGGCTGCAGCACCAACGGCGCGATGCGTATTGGAAGCACGGGTCGGTATGCGAGGATTACGCAGCGATCCAGTGCCCGGTTTATGCCGTCGGTGGTTGGACCGATGGTTATAAGAATGCAATTCCGCGCCTTCTCGAGCGGACTGAAGGTGCCCCGCAAGGGTCTCATCGGGCCTTGGGCACACGCCTATCCGCACTTTGCACTTCCCGGACCTCAGATCGGATTCCTCCAGGAAATCCTGCGCTGGTGGGATCATTGGCTGAAGGGCATCGATACCGGTGTGATGGATGAACCCATGCTGCGTGCGTGGATGACGGAAAGTGTGAAACCGGCGACCCACCACGACACCTTGCCGGGCCGGTGGATTGCAGAACCCTCGTGGCCGCCGCCAGGAATAATGCCGCGGCGGCTGTTCTTGACCGATGAGGGGCTGCGAGACGCCGCGGCAGTTTTGACGGCTCGCGCCGTATGCTCGCCGCAGACGGTTGGCAAGTGTGCGGGCGAATGGGTTCCATTCGGTCGTGGGCGCGATCAGGCACGCGACCAGCAAGAAGACGACGCGCGCTCCCTGGTTTTCGAGACGCACGCCGCTCGATGAGCCGATCGAGATCCTTGGCGCTCCGATCGTAACGCTCGATGTCGCGTCCGACCGCCCGATTGCAAATCTGGTGGTTCGGTTATGCGATGTGCACCCGACCGGTGAATCGCTGCGTGTCAGTTATGGTGTGCTCAACCTCACGCATCGCGAGAGCCACGAACAGCCTGTCGCTGCTGGCGACAGGTGAGCGCTACCGGGTGCGCATCCAGCTCAATGATGCAGGCTCGGTATTTCCAGCCGGCCACAAGGTGAGGCTTGCGATATCCACGACTTACTGGCCGATGATCTGGCCCAGCCCGGAGACGGCGACGTTGCAGATTTTTGCCGGCACGCTCGATCTGCCGCAACGCTCGCCCAACGCCGCAGACGAGAGGCTCACGCCATTTCCCGAACCGGAGACGGCGCCGCCCGAGAAGCCGACCATCTCTCATCGCGATGGCGTGCGGTTTGAACGCATCGACCGCATCGGCCTGGAATTGGGCACACAGTACAAGTCGGAGTATCACGTCGAGGAGAATGATCCGCTCAGCGCCGTCGCCGAACTGCGCCATACCCAGACTATGTCGCGAGACGAATGGCAAATCCGGGTCGAGACGCAGCTGCGGATGTCATCCACGGGCAATGCCTTCCTGCTGCAGGGAAGTTTGCGCGCCTTGGAGGGCGCGAACGAAGTGTGTCAGTCGCGACTGGGATCGCTCGATTCCTCGAGATTTCTTATGATGCAAGTTCCATGACCGGAGCGAGAGCAGCGTCATGACAAACGGCATCAACGATGAACTCATTCTTGCGGCCCGTCTTCTTCTCGCGGCACTATTTCTGATTTTCGGCGTGGGGAAAGCTGAGGGACTATTCGGGCACGATAAGTCAGATGGTGCAGCTTGGCGTTCCGACGCCGGTACTGGCCGCCGGCGTAGCGATCTTCATGGAGCTTCCGGTCGCATTCGCGGTCGCTGTCGGCGCGTTCACACGTCCTTTGGCTTTACTTATGGCTTTATACACGCTGGGAACTGCGCTTATCGGGCATCGCTATTGGACGGTAAAAGGGCGCGGATTACGTCGACAGCATGGACGGCTTTTACAAAAATCTCGCCATTATGGGAGGCTTCTTGTTGTTGTACATTACCGGCGCAGGGAAATATTCGATCGACGCATTATGCGGCATCGCCGCGCCGTAATCCGCGTGCCGTCGGGCCGACCATCTCGAACCATTCTGACGGAGGAGGAATACCATGTCAAGAGTCGTCTGAAAGCCGAGTGCAAATCGACCAGAAGATCTATGAGATGCCGCCGAAGGATGGGATGACCATCGCGCACTTTATCGTCGTTGCCGACGTCGAGCGATCGCTTCTATTTTACGAAAAGGTCTTCGGCAGCCGCATTCTGAGCAGAGGCGACAGCAAGGGCGCGCCGGGATACCTCCAGACTCGCGAACATGTGGCTCATCGTCAATGTCGGCGGCGGTCCGACGCCCGATAAGCCATCGACAACGCTCAGCGTTCCCCCGATCCCGATAAAGTCAGCAGCTTCATGAATATCCGCGTTGCCGATATTCAGGCGTGCTATCAGCTCTGGAAAAGCCGGGGAGCCGAATTTATCACGGAGCCAAAGCCCAAATACGGCGAGACGCGCTGCTACATCCGCGATCCAGACGGTTACATTATCGAAGTCGGGCAAAGCAATCCGGGCGTCACATACGGCTGAACGGTACGATACGAGAGCGCCGTTTTGGTCCGTGTCGATGACCCGGCGAATGAAGCAAACCGAAGTCCGAGAGAGCCTATGAAATCCGAAAGAGATGGTATCGACCCGGCGGCCAAGCCAAGCGGAACGGGTTGCGTCGAATGCTTGAGGTTGGGACGGTGGTGGCTGCATCTTCGCCGATGCGCCCAATGCGGTCACATCGGCTGCTGCGATAGTTCACCAAATCAGCATGCGTCGAAACACAGTGCCGCGACGGGTCACCCGATCATCACGAGTTTCGAGCCGGGCGAGCGATGGTTCTACGACTATCGTACCGAAGACTTCTTCGCCGGCCCGAAACTTCCCGCTCCTCACTCGCGGCCGCTGGATCAACCGGTGCCCGGACCGGCCGGAGCAGTTCCTTCAAATTGGCAAACGATGCTCCACGAATAGGACAGGAGCATCGGCACTCTCCATTCATGGATCATAGGCCGAACCTGCCAGATGCTTCGATAGTTCGACGAGTAGATAAGCTAGTCAGCGTTTTTTCGTTTCGGACCCATCTTCTGCCAATCGCCGGCGCGCTCGAAGGCATCGGCCGCACGATAAAGCGTCAATTCCTGCCAGTGCTTGGCGACCAGCATCATGCCAATCGGACGGTCGCCCTCGCCGAAGCCGCAGGGGATCGAGATCGCCGGGTGATGGGTGATGTTGAACTGACAGGTGTTGGTGATATGCGCCCAACTATGCTCCATCAACGTCGCCATCGGAGCATCTGCGGGCGGAATTTTTGAAGCCATCAAGCGCGTAGTCGGCATCAGGATAAGATCGTATTCATCGAGTGCTTGGTCGTAGGCCGCCCGCAAACGCCGGCGGAGATTCTGTGCCTTAAAGTAATAATAGCCCTGATAATATTTGTCGGTGTAGGCGCCGAGCAGAAGGCCGACTTTCACAGTGTCGGGCAGCTCGTTGGCGCGGTCGCGGAGCAAACCCAGCCTTCCGGCGAGTGAAATCGGATATACACCCTCGATGTTGCGCGGTAGCGCGCTCGCCACCATGCTGTGGAGGGCGCCTTCCATCGCGATCGCCGCCCAGATCGGAATGCCGATCGGATGCCATGGGACCGATATTTCATCCACTTTGGCGCCGAGACTTTCCAGCACCTTGGCCGCGGCCCGGACGCCCGCGTCGACGTCGGGATCGGAATCGTATTGGCCGAAACCCTCCTTCACGACCCCGACTTTCAGGCCGGCGATGCCTTGCCCGATGGCGTCAGTATAGCTGTCGAGTTGCAGCCCGTTCTGGCGCGAGTCATAGCCATCCTCGCCCGCCATCGCCTCCAAGAACAATGCGTTATCGGCAACCGTGGCTGTGAGAGGTCCGGCATGATCGATTGTCGGCTCCATGCCCATGATTCCGGTGTAAGGAACCAGACCCCAAGTCGGCTTGATACCGACGACCCCAGAGAGCGAAGCGGGGATGCGGATTGAGCCCGCTTGATCGCCGCCCGTCGCCATGTCTACCTCGCCGGCCGCGACCAAGGCTCCGGAGCCCGTTGAAGATCCACCCGGCGTATGGCCCCATGCGCGCGGGTTGTGAACCGGCCCGGAGGTGCTCGTGGCGGCACCACCGGAAAACGCAAAATACTCGCAAACCGATTTGCCGACGATCTCGGCACCGGCATCAAGAAGCCGCGTCACCACGGTTGCGTCGAACTCCGGTACATAGCCCTCCAGCACCGAGGCGCCATTTGTCAGCGGGATGCCGGCGACGGCAAAGGTGTCCTTGATGGCGACCTTCTTGCCGAAAAGCTTTCCGCCGCTCGCTCCCTTGATGTGGGTCTTCGCAATCCAAGCGCCATACTTGTTTTCGTCGCCCTCAGGCCGATAGTAGGCGCCACGCGGATACTTGATCATCGGCACGTCGTCGGGCAGCGACGCGAGCAGCCGAAAGCCCGCAGCAAATGGCTGGATGAAGCTGATGAAGGCGTTGGCATAGTCCGCAGTCACTTCCATGCCCAGGCTTTGGCCAAGTGCACGTACTTGTTCGGTCGACGGCATCTTAAAGGACATCTGAATATCCGTGAGTGGTGCCCGGTGGTTGCAGCACAATAAATATCAGACTGCAAATTCGGACACTTCAAATGTCTGCAGCCGAAAAGACAACCAGTTGCGCCGAGAGTCCTGTTGTAAAATGATGGCTGGATAGGACTACTCGGGGCCGCGGATGCATTCGAGCCCGCCCGACCGGGGGTTGCCCCGCTCTAGTTGAGGTCTGGCTGAGATTTTTTGAACCAATCGGCGATAGCGCCGCCCGTCGTGATCCATACATCACTGTGTCGTCCGATATGGCTCAGCGCTCTCTGCAACGCCTTCGATCGGAATGGATGGCCGATAAGGAAAGGATGAATGGCGATCGAAAGAATCCGAGGGATCGTCGCCCCGTCTTCGTACATGACGTCGAACTGATCGACGACCGCCCGATAGAAATCTTCCGCATTTCCGCCGTGCTCGAGAAAAATCGGAATATCGCCGATCTCGAGAGTATAAGGCATGGCAATAATCGGCTTGCCGCGCGTTCTTATCCAATAGGGCAACTCGTCATTGCACCAATCGGAGACGTATTCGACGTCGGTCTCCGCCAGCAGATCGAGCGTATTGTCGGTCTCGGTCAGCGCGGGCCCAAGCCAGCCGCGGCTTCTTTTTCCCGTGGCTTCGCCGATCGTGTCCAGTGCGTTCTTTATGATTGCGCGTTCATCCTCCTCGGCAAGATTTGTCAGCAGCAAGGAGTTGCTCTGCCCGTGCGCCATCCATTCCCAGCCCAGACGATTCCCTTCCTTTACGATCTCCGGATACTGCAGGCACACATCCGAATTCAGAGCGGCCGTTGCCACAAAGCCGCTTCGTTCCATGATCTCCATGATGCGCCAAATACCGACGCGGGCGCCGTATTCGCGCCACGCATGGTTAAGCACATCAGGATTAAGTGCGGAGGTAATCGGCGTCAGCGCGATCGCCCTCTGCTTCCAATGGAAATACTCGATGTTCGGCGTTACCCACACAGCGACGCGGGCTCCCCCAGGCAGCTTCAGATGCGAGCGCGCGGTGATCGGCAAATAATCAAAGCGTCCGTGACTCCTGCTCATGTTCGTATCCTATTTCGACGTTGCGATATGGCCGCGCCTCGCGGAAAACGCCGCACCGGTTTTAACGATGCTCGATTTGCTGCTCGATCCAGCGGCACACCGACAGCAATTGTGCGTCCTTGCCGCGGGTGCCGACGATCTGAATACCGACTGGAAGTCCTGTGGCGCCTGCAAAGCCTGGAATAGAAACGACAGGCAAGTGGAGGGCAGTCCACAAACGTTGAAACAGCATATCGCTCGGCGTGTTAATGCCGATCGGGGCCTCGCCGGAGGCCGATGGAGTCAGCAATGCGTCGTAGCGCGCAGCGTGCGCATCGGCTTCGATGCGTCGCGCGACGACAAGCGCGCGCGCATTTTGATACTGCGGATACGGCACCGCGAAGCCGCGATCGAGTAGGCCGCGCAGCTTTTCACTTAGCGCGGGACGGTGGTTGAAATATTCGAAGGCCATCGCACGCGAGACTTCGTACATTAGGATTGTCATATGCGCATCCAGCACATCCGCGAAGGAGGCGGGAAGATCGGCGTCTTCGACAATCGCGCCCGACTGCCGCAGAAGCGCGATCGCTTCCTCCATCACCCGGCGGCTCGAATCATGGGCTTGCGGCCAATGCGGCGAAGGGCAAAAGCCGATGCGAGGCGGCCGGGTCAGATCCGATGCGCTAAAAGCGCCGGCGCTGCCGATGATCGCCTCGACCACGATGGTCGTGTCGTCGACCGAACGGGCTAGCACGCCCAAATGGTCGAGCGACTGGGCTTGCACCTTCACTCCTTGCAAGGGCAAGAGCTGGAAGGAAGGGACGAAGCCGACTACGCCGCAATAAGAGGCGGGCCGGATGGTCGATCCAACCGTTTGCGTGCCCAGAGCGGCCGGTACCATAAAATCGGCGACCGCCGCGGCCGAACCCGACGATGATCCGCCAGGCGTGTGGGCTGTATTATGCGGGTTTGTCGTGGCACCGGGTGTAACTGCGGCAAACTCCGGCGTCGCGGTCTTACCTAGGATAGTGGCGCCGGCCGCGCGCAGCATCGCGACACACGCGGCATCCGCCGGTGTTACTGCGTTCGTGTAAATGGGCGAGCCATGTCCTGTCGGCATATCGTACGTGTCGATGATGTCCTTGATGCCAATCGGCAGACCGCGCAGCCGTCCTTTGGGTCTGCTACCGGCGTGTATAGCGGCCTCGTCGATCGCCAAATGGGCCCAGGCCTTAATCTCGGGTTCGCGCGCCGCGATCCGCGCCGTGCAATCGTTCAGATAATCCGTGGCCGTAAACCGGTTTTCTTCGAGCGCCTTAAGCGCATCTTTGACGCCAAGCTTATTGAGACTGTCGCTTTTCATCTCAAACCCATGTCCTGCTACGCTTTCAGACTTCCGATAAATAAACGCGAAGGCGCATCTCACGTCCCTATGGCACCTCCGCCACCACCACGCGCTCGCCCAAGGCCCCGTGACAGAGCAACAGCCAGGAGAAGTGCTCCGCCGTTGAAGAGCTGCTCGACAAATGACGGCACGCCGCACAGCGTCAGACCGCTTACGGCGATCGCGACAAAGAAAACGCCCAAGACGGTGCCAATGATGTTGAATCGGCCCGGCTGTATCGTCGTGGCGCCGAGATAAACCGCCGCAAGGCCGGGAAGGAGGAGACCGGGGCCGTCCAGAGGATTTGCTCCTCCCGAGCGCGCCGTCAGCAATACGCCCGCCACGCCCGCAAGTGCACCGGTGAGCGCGAAGACGATGAACATCAACTGCCGCACCGGCAGTCCCACCAAACGCGCCGCCGATCGGTTACTGCCAATCATGCGGATGTAGCGGCCGAACGGGGTCTTCTCGACGACATACCACGACGCCGCAATCACGATCACCAGGAGGTAGGTGACGCGTGGAATGGCAAGCCATTGCAGCGAGCCGAAGTCCATCAGCGCCGGGGACAGCCCGGTATTAATCGACATGCCCGCGGTGTACCACTGCACAACACCGGCGATGAGCGTCATGCCGGCGAGCGTGACGATGATGGAATCCAGGCCAACGATGGCGACAAGGTAGCCGTTGATCGCGCCAAACAGCAGTCCGATGAGGAGGGCTACTATAATGGCGACGATCAGCGGCGCGCCGTAGAACGACATCGCGGCGGTAGCGGTCACCGAGGCGAGACCGGCAATCGAGGCGACGCTCAGATCGAGCTGACCGACCATGAGCGGTAGCGTAAAAGCAATGGCGACGATGCAAAGCGTAACTTCGCCGCCCAGCACGTTGTTGAGATTTGCATGCGTTGCAAAGGTCTCGGCGCTTTCTGGTACGACGCTGAATACCATCACCATCGCCGCCAGCAGAACCACCAGACCATACTGCTCGGCGGCCAAAACCCAGCGAGATTCCGATGTCCCGCTCGGCGATGAAGATTTCACAGCCGGCGGCGACGCGGTCGTTCCTGCGGTATCCACTTCGCCCGCGCCCGGCTCACTCATGAAGATGCCGCATGGCTGGCGACGACGCACCGGCCCCGCCATAGATGACGCGAGCGATCCGGTCGGCTGTGAGATCGGAGCCGCGGAGATGAGTGGTCAGCTTCCCTTCCCGCAATACCGCCACGTTGTTACTCACCCGTGCGAGTTCGTCATAGTCATCACTCACGATCAGCACGGCCGCTCCCTCTTCGGCCGCAGCGCGGATGAAGCCGTGGATTTCTTCGCGCGCACCGACATCGACGCCCTGAGTTGGGTTGTCGAGCAGAAGCACCTTCGGTTTGGTTCGCAGCCACCGCGCCAACACCACTTTCTGCTGGTTACCTCCCGATAGCGCCATCGGCGACTGGCCCGGATCGGCGGCTTTGATCTTGAATTTGCCGAGCAGCGTCCCGGAATCCCGCAGTTGCCGCCGGTCCCGAAGCACCCCGCGCTGCCAGTAACGGCGCACGACCGCCGCGGCGATGTTCTGGTCAAGCGTCAGGCTGCCGAACAATGCGTCTTTCGCCCGGTCCTCGGGAACAAGCGCCACGCTTTTCGCTACCGCTGCGCCGGGGCCGCGAAAACTCACCACCTCACCGTCAATCGCGATTTTGCCGCTCTCGGGCGCAAGATCACCGAAGATGAGGCGCAGCAGCGTTGTCCGACCCGACCCGAGGAGCCCCGCTATGCCGAGTACTTTTCCCGCGGGTAAATCGAGATCGAGCCCACGGAGCGGTCCAAGCGTAACAGCTTGCAGACGCACCATCGAATTCTGCTGCTTCAAAGCCGGCTCGGACTGGTGCGCGACATTGGCAAGTTTCCGACCTGCCACGAGCGCCCCGAGGTCGAGTTCGTCGAGACCGGCCGTGGGCCGGCTCGAGACCTTCACACCATCGCGCAATACGGTAACCGCGGAACACAGGCTCAGCACCTCAGGCAGCCGGTGGCTCACGAACAGGATCGATTGACCCGATGCGGCGCGGCGGCGCAGCGCGGAAAACAGCAAGTCGACCTCGCCGCGCGGCAGCGCGGCGGTTGGCTCGTCGAGGATCAGCAGCCCCGACTTCGGATTCATCGCCGAGATCCTGCAATGCACGACCGATCGCGATCATCGTTCGTGTCGAGGGCCGTAGTCGCGATACCACCGTGGCCGGCGTTGCGTCGATGTCGAGCCGTGCAAGCACACGCCGGGCGTGCTCATGCCACTGCGACTGCTTCACCCGATAACCGATACCGGTGACATAGCCGTGGCCGGCTGCGAGATTGTCGGCCACGCTCATGTCACCAAACATACCCGGGTCCTGATGCACGACGCGGATGCCGGCGCTCTGCGCCGCGCGCGGCGACCATGCATCGGCCGCGGAAGCGGTCGTGCCAACACGGATCTGCCCGCCGCTCTCTGCTTTCTCCACGCCTGCCAGGATTTTAATCAGCGTCGACTTGCCGGAGCCATTGCCGCCCAACAGCGCGTGGATTTCTTGCCGGGACACGGCGAGATCCACGCTGTCCAGCGCCAGAGTGCGGCCATAGCGCTTGGTGATGGCAAGAAGCTCCAGGACGAAGGCACCTGCCCCCGTCCCGGACTGCGATACCATGGATTACTTTCCCCAAACTGCCTTATAGGCGGACTTGTAATCGATCGCTGAGTGGTAATCTCCCGACGCCGGCATGTTATGCGTGGCGTCGATCAGCTTGAAACCGATGCCTGCAGGCGCAGGCTGACCGCCGGCGAAAACCCGGTTCAGGGTATCTGCAGCGCTCCACCCGATCCACTGCTGGTCGGACGCAAACGCTACGGACTGTCCCCGTTTCTCGCGGATCAGATTCAAATTGGCTTCGAAGCCTTCCGATCCGACCACGAGGGTGTTGCCGGCTTTCCCGGCATTGACCACGGCCTGTCCCACGCCGCCCATGATGAAGGAGTTGAACGGCACGCGCACTGCGTCCACGTCTCCGGCGCCGAGCAGCGAAGAGTTAACTTTCTGAGAGAACCCGGTCGGGGTGCCGTAATCGGACAGGGCGATGTCACCGTTCTTCACCGAACAACCGGTACACTTGGCGATCTCGGCGCTAAACCCGTTGGTAATCTGGGTCGCAAAAGCGTTGTCGACGAAGCGGAAATTCAAAATTTTCGCTTTGCCGTTCGATTTCGCGATGATGTAGTCGGCTTGCGCCACACCCTCGGCTTGGCCAAACGATGCGAGGTCGGGCGTGGCGGAGGAATGAACGATCAAAGTCATCAGGGACGGATCGTCGGCGCAGGTGAAGCCGTTCTGACCGACAACTTTCAAGCCCGCGGCCTTGGCCTCGCGCAGCGGCTGAGTGACCCTATTGCAGTCAATCGACACCAGGATAATGCCGTCGGCGTGCGCCGCGATAGCCTGGCGGATGCCTTTGTTATATCCGTCATTGGCGCCGAAAGCGCCGTCGACAAGCGTGACATTCCAGCCCAACGCCTTGCCGCCATCCACTGCACCGCTGGTTTGAATTGAACAGCCGGGCACGGCCTGCCCGCAGGAGATAACGAAGATCGATTTGCCGGCGACCGCCTTGGGGCCCGATGCCGGCGGCTTCGTCTCAGTGCCGGCAATGAATTTGTCCACGGTCTTTTGCGCAGCCGCAACCACAGAACCGTCATCGGCCGCGATGCTCGACGAACCTCGAAAAGCGATCACAAGGACCGCAACGGCGGCAAGCGCCGTAAGCAGACTTCGCGGCGCAGTTGACTTACGTAACATTGATTTTCTCCTCTGAGCAGAGTGGCGAGGAGATCGACCACACTGCGGACCCTGTGCGTAGATTTCAGATTCCCGGCACGTGAGCGCGCGTGTGCGACACGCTTAGTTTCAGACACGTCTCCATAGCAAACATAATTTCCTGCTGCAATTCGATTCGACGGAAAACCCAGCAACAAATAAGAACAGAACATCGAAGATGCTTCTCATTTCTATTTTGTTTCAACACTGCCGACGATGCGACGCAATTTCTCTATCAACAAACAATCGTTTGTCGACTTTCAGAGATCGATTTCGACGCGGTCTCGCGCATCGCCGCACTCGGGATCGGTCAATACGCTACAACGGTTTGACCTCCACAGCCCACGAGATCCTGACCCATCATGAAACTTGCCGAATCGGATGCAACAAAGAGGATGAGCTCCACGATCTCGTCCACGGTCGCCAAGCGCCGAACGATAGAATTGCCGTTCGCAATCTCTCGTTCGGTGCCCGCCGGATCGGCCGATTGTTCGATGGCTCGCCGGATCGATGGCGTATCGATCGCGGCCGGCGATACCGAATTGATCCGCACGGCTGGGCCGTAGTCGCGAGCCAGTTGCCGCGTCAATCCGACGACGGCGGCCTTCGCCGCCGAGTAAGCCGCGAAATCGGGCGCTGCAATGTGCGCCAATGACGACGCCACGTTGACGATAACGCCCGACCGGTGTTGCTTCATCGTCGGCAGCACTTCGCGACAGAAGAAGAACGTGCCGGTGAGATTCCGGTCGAGGCACGCGTGCCAGTCGTCGTCGGTTGTCAGATGCGCCGGCTTGACCAGCGCGCCACCCGCCACGTTGATGAGAAGGTCGATTGTTTTGAAACCGGCAATGATTTCGGCCACGGCGCGGGCGACCTGGGGCGATTTCGATACATCAGCGGGCGCTGCGATTGCCGTTCCGCCCGCGTTGCTTATCGTCCGCACCGTATCGGCGAGGCCGGTCTCGTCGACATCCACGCAGCCCACACGCGCGCCCTCGCGTGCGAATGCGAGCGCGGTGCCCCGGCCGAGCCCGGAAGCCGCTCCGGTCACCACGGCCACTTTGTTCAAAAAACGCACCGCTCGCTCCGCTACGCCGCCGCAGACGCTTTTCGGATCATGAGTTCCACCCATTCGCCGGACGTGACCGGGCGATGCCGGGGCGGGTTAGCCGGTGAGGTGCAGGATGGCAGGCACTCGATGCGTGCATCGAAGTTGGGCTGATGGAAAAACGGAATCGAGATTCTATAATCCGCCGCTCGTTCTCTCGGCGGATTGACGACACGATGGAGTGTCGAGGCCCAACGGTTGTTGGTCCACACCGCCATCAGGTCACCGATATTCACCACGAAGGAGCCGGCGACCGGTGCGACCGGCTGCCAATGGCCGGCGCTGTTAAAGACCTCGAGGCCGGTGGGGTTCCGGTCTTGATACAGGATAGTCAGCGTTCCCCAATCGCTATGCGCGCCACGACGAAGCTGCCCCGGAGCCGCGGATTTCAGCTGCGGCGGATAGAAATTGCCGATCATGTAAGTGTAGTGATCGTCGATAAAGGGCTCGAAGTAATGCTCTTCGAGATCAAGTCCCAATGCGAATAGCCGCATCAATAGCTGGCTGAGTTCTTCCATCGCTACAAAATACTCAAGCCACACTTCGCGGAAATTTGCCGGGTATTTCGGCCACGGGTTGGGAGCGGCTAACTGGTCGAATTGGCTTCCCAGCACTTCGGGGCGTGCGACGCCTGGCTCGCCGAGCCGGTTCATGGCGAAGAACTCGCACAGGTCGGGCGGCGTCGGCTCGCCCCGACTGGCCGCGCTGTAGTTTGCCCGGCTGAATCCACGGCGCGTCGAACTGCCGACGGGAGATTGATACCTCAGCTTCTCTTCATCCGGCTGCAGGAAGAAGGCTGCCGTGGCCGAATACATCGACGCTATTAGGTCCGGTGCAACCCCATGACCCACGATGACCATGAAGCCGCTGTCTCGAAATGCATCATCGATTGCACGGCCGGCTTGTCGGCGCGCGGCGGCGTCGAAACGACAGCCGCCGAGGTCAATGATCGGGATGCCGGATTCGTCGGAACTTGCGTCCAGACTCACTGTATATCTCCGTCGCCAGCGAGGACCCGGCGGCCTTCGACTGGATTTTGTATCCAGATTATACTAGGAGCATTACCCCATGGAAAGCGAAAACGTCAACGAGTCGCTCGTCAGCGCGCAACAGGCCGCCCATGAGCAGCTTCGGTCCATGATTTTAATCGGCACCTTCCAATCGGGTCAGAAGTTAAGAACCGAGGAGATTGCCAAGCGGCTTGGAGTTCAGTCGCCTACCCGTTCGGGAGGCGCTGAATCGATTGGAAATAGAGGGGCTAGTCGAACAAAAGCCGCGGCGTGGATTCTACGTCACTTCGCTCGATGTCGACGAGATCGAAGACATATTCGAGATGCGGGCACTGCTGGAGGCCCATGCAGGCTCGCTTGCCACCCAGAAACGAACGCTTCAGGATGCCGACGAGGTCGACACCAGGCTCGCAGACTTGGAACGGGTGGTGAAAACAGGACTTGCGAAGAAATTCAATTACGCAACATTCGCGGCGGTCAATGCCCGGTTCCACAACCGGCTTTATGCCACCAGCGGAAGAAAATATCTCCTCCGTCAAATCGTGATGCTGCGCAATTCGGTCGGCCCGTTGATCCAGGTCATCGCAGCCGACAAGGACGAAATGAGCTTCGCCCAGGAAGAGCATCGTCTATTGGCGCGGTTCTATCGACAGGGCAACGCGGCCGGCGTTGCCGAGATCTGCCGGGAACATTGCGCCCGAACCGGTCGGGCCCTCGTCCAGCGCATCACCACGCAAATGCAAAACGCTTAGTGGCTTTACAGCCTCGCGGGATTTTTGTATCCAATTTTGCAGCGAAAATGTGAAGCGACCTCGCGTCGAAGTCTAAATCCATATGGCCATCGCAATCCCGTTCGACCTTCTTTTGAAAGCGGCTTCGGCTTGCCGAATTTTAGAAATGGAGGGGCACGGGGACATGACACTCGGCCATTTGTCTCTTCGCGATCCGACCGATGCCGGCTTCTGGATGAAGAGAAACAGCATCGGTTTGGGCGAGGTATTGGACGCGGGAGATTTTGTCCTCCTGGATTGGAGCGGCGAAAAGCTGGCGGGTTCGGGACAACAACATTCCGAATGGCCGATCCATTCGGAGATATTCAAGGCCAGGCCGGACGTAGACGTCGTGGTTCATTCGCATCCTTTCCATGCGTGCGTCTTTTCGTCCACAACCGAACCGCTCCGGCCCTACACGCTAGATGCTGACTACTTTATCGACGTACCGCGTCATACCGACGAAACGGCGCTGATTACGACGGAACAACAAGGCAAGGCGCTGGCATCGACGTTGGGCGATAATTTCGCGGTGTTCATGGCGAACCACGGCGTCACCTTCTGCGGCGCGACTCTAGAGCAGGCGATTTGCGTCGGCGTATTTCTCGAAAAGGCCTGCCGGGCACACATCGTCGGTAAAGGATCAGGCCTGCCGGTCAGCACCCCGGATCCCGCCACGCGCGAGGCTCGCCGGAATCAAATAATGACTCCGCGACATTGGGGGCATTCCTGGGAGTATTTCTGCCGAAAGCTTCAGGCACACGAAAGTCGCACCGGGTCGCGCGCGCTATTCGCCTAGATAAAGCCGCTCAAGCCCAACTACACCCTGTGGGTGGGAAGACCGCGTTCCATACTTTCTTCAGAGGCGCACGGCTTCCGGAAGCGACGCGATTGTCCTGGTTCGAGAATCGCCGGCGTCCGAGATCAGCTTACGGTGGCAACTCTCCAAGAAAGGATTCCAATGCCGAATTGAATTCTTCGGGAGCCTCCATCATCGTAAATCGGCGCGCTCCCTTGATCCACACCTCTTTGAAATTCGCAAGATGCTGCAGAAGTTCGGGCCGGTCGGGCGACGGATCATCTCGTCCACAAATTCCCAATATCGGGCAGGATATCTCGGACATTGCGGGCAAGAGATTGGGGAGCGACGTATAATATTCCCCGCTCTTGACGTAATGGCCGGGCGGATGCGATGCAAAAATATCAATCAGCTTTGTTCTGACAATCGCGTCCTCCGGAAAAATCGGAAAAACTTTCTCGTATTCCCGATCCATGTAGCGCTTCAAACCAGCGCGCCCAAGGCTTCTGAGCTTTTCCAGCATCAGCAGATGAAGGTCGCCGAAGGACATGGCGTGTTTCTGCCGCCGCCGTTCAAGCAACGGATAGCCGTCGAGCTCGTACCACGACGCAAGGGCCAAGGCCCGTACCGCCGATGAACGCTCCAATGCATAGGAAACCGCGAGCGGCGTGCTCATTGCGACCGCGACAATAACTGCCCGCTGCACCTGAAGCATTTCCATCAGACTGATAAGATCGTTGGTCTGATTCCAGAGCGAATAGCCATACGGTGTCAATTCGCTCCGGCGATGGCCGCGACGGTCGTAAACCAGGCATCGGTATCGTTGCGAGAAATAGCGGATTTGCTCGTCGAACAGGGCCGCACTGTGGGTTTCCCCATGCACGAAGACGAGATCGGGCCCGGAGCCGTGCATCTCATAATAAATATTGCAATCGTTGACCCGGGCCAGCGGCATTGCTGTCAGCGTTTATCCGTGATTCCCTGACATTTCGAATAGCTTTCGTAACCCGGCTTCATTGCTTCCCACCGATTGCAGGCGCCGACACTACATCTTGACGTCATAGTGCTTCAGAAGCGTGGACGTCACGAGGCGCAAAGCGCGGTCCGTTATGAACCCCATCGTCCCCAGCGTTATGATCCCGACAAAAATCCATTCAGTCAGTAGAAAGAGCCTGGAATTGTAGATGAGAAAGCCGATGCCGGACTTGGCCGCAACCATTTCCGCCGAAACAACCGTCATGAAGCTATTGCCCATTGCAATCTTCATTCCGGTGACAATGCTCGGAACAACCGCAGGCACGATAACGTGAAAGAAAACCTGCGCCCGGCTAGCACCGAGACATAGCGCAGCGAACCGCTTGTCCGGCTCCACCCCCAACACGCCGATCATGGTGTTGATCGCCACCATGAACATGGTCGTGTAAACGATAAGGACAATCTTTGACGTCTCGCCGAGACCGAACCAGATCACCGCAAGTGTGACAAATGCAATCGGAGGCACGAAACGAAAGAATTCGACATACGGATCCAGAAACGCGCGGACGAAAGGACTCATGCCCATCAAAAGCCCGAGCGGGATCCCGATCAAACACCCTATCGTGAAGCCGACGATGATGCGCATAAAGCTCACAGCCACGTCGACCTGAAGTTCGCCGTTGCGCAAGAGATCGATCGCGCCCTCGAACGTCTTGGCCGGCGACGGCAGAAACGCCGGCTTACCGACCCACCAGGCGAGCAGGGACCAGGCCAGCAAGGCGCTCAGCAGCGATAGCGCGAAGATCCCGCCACGCGGCACGGTCCGGGCCTTATAAATCCGGCGCCGCGGTGTCTCTCGTTCAAACGCCAGGGCTGTTTGCATTGTCGACTTGCCTCATCGATTTCATGACTTCCTCCTCGATCGCTCCCTTGATCTCCCGGCGAAGCTCCAGCAGATCCTCACCGATTTCCCGCGGTCGGGCGAAAGGTACGTCGAATACCTTTTTGATCGTCGCATCAGGTCCAGCGGTCATGACGGCGATACGGTCGCCGAGCAATAAAGATTCGTCGATGTCGTGAGTGATGAAGAGGACCGTCTTTTTTCTGGAACTCCAAATACGCGACAATTCCTGCTGCATGATGTCGCGCGTTTGCGCATCGAGTGCGCCGAACGGCTCATCCATCAGGAGGATCGCAGGATCGTTGGCCAGCACACGAGCGATCTGCACGCGTTGACGCATGCCGCCCGAGAGCTGGGTCGGATAATAATGCTCAAAACCCTCTAGGCCGACCAGCCGAATGTTTTCGGCCACGACACGTTCGCGCAAAGCCGCGGGGACGCGGCGCATGCGAAGGCCGAATTCGATGTTTTCCTTTGTCGTGAGCCAGTTGAAGAGAGCGGCGTCGCCTTGAAACACGACGGCCCGATCCGATCCCGGTCCCTTGGCTTGGCCACCGCGTATCAAGATCTCCCCGGATGAGGGTGACAAGAAGCCCGCGACCATCCGCAGCACCGTCGACTTTCCGCAGCCGCTCGGTCCCAGAAGGCAGAAGAATTCTCCCGGCGCGATCGCAAAACTGATATCGCGCAAGGCCACGTATTCTTCGCCGCGGTCAGGGCCCGCCCGCTTTATAAAGGCGCAGGATGCATTCCGTACTTCGACGTCAGCGTGTTGCCGGGGCGCGTGCACCTCCGCTTCCTCCAATGGCATCGGCTACTTCATCGCCAGGGCCCGATCGAGATACGTGCGGTCGACTGTCTTGCTCCAATCCAGGGGCTCGCCTTTGACGCGGTCTTTGCTTCGCATCCACGATTCTTCGGTCTTCACGGCGTCCTCCAGGTGCGGCGGCATCCCGAGTTCGAACTGGTACAGATTGATGATATAGGCCGCCATATCCGGCTTGAGCTTGTTCTTATCCGCGCCAATTTGCGCGGCTTCAGACGGATGACTTTTTTGATAGTCGATCGCGTCGCGCAGCGCCGCTAGTACTCGAACGACCGCGTCGGGCTTGGCGGCCGCGAAGTTCTTGTTTGCGACGACGATGAAATTAAGCTGATAACCGACGTCGCCGCTATTAGCGAGAATGTGGACTTTTTCCTTTCCGGAGACTTCGATCGCACGGCTGGCCCACGGCTCCCAGACGAAATACGCCTCAATGTCATGACGATCCAACGAAGGAACAAGCTCCGGCGGCGGCATCGGAATCACATTGAATGTCGATTCAGGAACGTTGAGTTTGCGCGCCAGCAGGAACCAGAGATAATCCGTCGTGCTCCCGCCCACGGTGCCGACCTTTTTGCCCTTCAGGTCGTCCAGCGAAGTGATGTCGGTCAGCGCCGCCATTTTTAGCGCGTCCGGTGACGTCGCCATGGTTCCGACCACAAGCAACGGACCGCGCATAATCCTCGGTATGTAAGACGCCGTTCCCGATGAGCCGATATCCGCCTCGCCGGCCATCGTGGCGTCGGCAAGGTCGGGACCGCCCGAAAATTGCGTTATCTCCGCCTTGACGCCGTACTTGGCGTAAAAGCCCTTTTCTGCGGCGATCCACCAGGGCGTAAACACGGGATCGACTCCAACCGCGATACGCACCGTGTCCTCGGCCCGGGCCTCCATCGACACGATCGCGAGGAATAAGCCGAGTGAACACGCTACAATCCAGTGCGCGACGGGAAAGCGATATCGGCGAGGCATCACTAAGTCCTCCGGAATTTTAGAACGCCGCAGATGCGGTTGCGGCTCCGTTCGGCACGATGAAACGAGGCGCGTGAGGGCAGTCGAACGAACACATCGGATGACCTTCACCCATTTAGAGTTTCGGCATAACCCTTCTTCCGACAATAGATGCGATTGCAGCGCCAATACTGAGAAGGGCCGCGTCCTCACCTATCTTTGAAAACAACGTCACCCCGAACGGCATATCATCACTGTCGGCTCCGATCGGAATCGCAAGAACAGGCGCACCGGCCTTTCCCGTGCATTTCGCTGCCGCGCCCATAGGGGCAATGAGCGCATCGACATTTGACGAGCGCAGCGCCGCGTCAATGCCGGCATGACGGCTTAAGGCGATGTCACGTCTTCGATCGTCGAGGTAGATCGCGTCATTCAGACCTTTCGTTTCGACGGCGGCGATCAGCAGAGATTGTCCGAACGGGATGGCCCAAGGTCTTTCTTCATTCCAATGAACGAGCGACTGCATCGAATCGATGCCGCAAGGGCTATCGTTCTGCTCGAGGAACGCATCCAGTGCGGCTTTAAATTCCGTCCTAAACACTGAGGACCGCACTTCCTGCAACTGCTCCGCCGAGGGCAAGTCACAAGGATCTATGATCGCAACGCCGTTGTCCGATAGTTCCGAAAGCACCGCTTCGAATTGATCCGCAACCCCTTTGAGGTCCGCCCGGTCCGCGATAGCCCGACGAGGAACTCCAATCCGGATTTTTTGCAACGCGGCGTGCTGATCTTTTCGGTCACGCCCCAATGCGGCCGCGAGGGTGGCAGTGTCGCGGCAATCGGAGCCGGCGACAACCGACAATGCCAGAACGATGTCGTCTACGGAGTTCGCCAATATACCGGGCGAATCTTGACTCGGCACCAGCGGGACCACCCCCGCCCGGCTAACTCTCCCGACACTCGGCTTAAAACCGAAAACAGATGTTACTGCCGCCGGAGTTTGAATAGAGTTTTGAGTCTCGGTTCCAATCGCAATAGGCGAAAGCGAAGCTGCGACGGCAGCTGCAGACCCCACGCTCGAGCCGAGTCCGCGGCCATAATCGTGATTGCCGTGCGGGTTCTTGACCATCCCGCCGGCACCGCTAAATCCGGACGGCATCACGTCAGAAACATAGTCGGCAAATTCCGTGAGATTGGTTTTACCGAGAATCAATGCACCGGCTTCGCGAAGCCGGCGTACCACCGTTGCATCGCGTTTCGGCGCAAACTCTTGAAGGGCTGCGGCGCCCGCCGTCGCGCACATGCCGTCGCCTGTAAGAATATTGTCTTTAATCAAAATCGGGATTCCGTGGAGCGGACCGCGGACTCGGCCGTTCGACGCCTCATCATCAAGCTGCCGAGCGTCATCAAGTGCACGCAACGAGACTTCTCTAACCGCATTCAGACCAGACATCATGCCGACGGCCTCAATGCGGTCCACGTACCACTTGGCGATTTCATGAATCGAACATTTTCGATCGATGATGGCTCGGTGAATTGCGGCAAGAGATCCCCCGAGGAGCACGTCTTCCATGTCCACCCAAACCTCGCTGCGGCCTGCCCCCGGCCAGCATTAACAAGGCTGGAAGCTCAGTTTACCAAGCAATAAGCGCGCCAACTGGAAACCGTATCCTTCCCGTCAATGCCGATCTTTAGATGCCGTAGCAGGCCGCTTGCTTTGGCGTAAAACAAGCCCGCGCAACCTGCAGATTTAGGAACCGCCGACATCCTCTCCGACATTAGGTCATGTGACCAAATTAAAATCCACAAGCCTGCCCGAGTCAAGGCGATCGATTATTCCGATCAGGGCTTGCTGCCGCTGCGCAAACGAATTGGATTGGGTCGTGTGATATTAGGTGATCGAATAAATCGGCGACTTCGATCTGGACGGCGACTTTAATTGCCCGAGGTCTCAACGGCACCTATTTTTGGCGGCCGCAAGCACCGATTTGTGGCAACTCAGCCGGACGGCGCGCCTCGACTAGGCCGCGCGCAACACGCAGGCGCAGAATTTAAATCCTGTTCATGCCAAGGAGCCGCGAGAAAAGACCGATAAGCCGATTGGTCAGATTCTCACGTTCAAAATCCGACGGCGCCATGACGTATTGCATACTGATGCCCTGCACCCCAAAGAAGATGGTTTCGGCAACAGTCGTGCTGTCGGTGTTCGTGAACTCTCCGGTTTTGATTCCCTGATCAATAATTGCTTTGAGCACGGTGCGAAGCTCATTGAATAGCTTGCGATAGGTCGACTGCCATACGCCGCCTTGCGCAACGGCATGAGCCCACAGAGAAATCGTCGCGATAACCTCTTCTTTATCCCGTATAAAGTTGCTGCCGGACCGAAGCAGATAATAAATCTTTTGCGTTGGCGTAAGACTGCTTTGACGCACTATGTCAAACCGTTTGATCTTATGCTTCATCACGGCTTTTAAGACACCAAGCATGAGGGCATCTTTGCTTTCAAAATAATAATGGATCGATCCGAGATTTATGCCGGCCGATTGTGCCACCGCCCGTGTCGTCGTCGCCGCTATACCTATCGTTGAGATGCAACGAAACGCCGCGACGATAATTTCTCCTTCGCGGCCTTCGGCGCTTTCGACAAAGCGCCGAATGTTAAGCGCCTTGAACACCGCTTCGTCGATATCCGTTGAGTCAGGGACAGGCTTTCGTTGGTGGGTGGTAATTCGACCGGACATTTCAGCGGTAAATCCAATTCATGAGGACCGTGGATGAACCGGGCATACGACCCGGAAACAGCAGCGGATTATCACGATCTAGCGCAAATTCCAATCAATGCTCGCCTACAAACTCCTTACTGTTTCGGTTCGGCCGGGCGGATCGACTTAAAGCGTTCGGCGACCCATCCTTTATCGTAAGCGGTGCAAAAAACGCCATCGTATTTGACGGTGCGAACCTTCCAGACATTGTCCACGCGTTTAAACTCGCACGTATATCGTCCCATGATCCAAACTGCTTCTTCGGTTCCATCGAGGCTTTCGAGAGTAACCGGCTCAAAGCAAAGCCACGCGCCCTGTGCAGCATCTCCCTCGACTGTAATCAACTCCGAGCCAAGGAGATGCGACGATTCCCGAATACGGGTGCCTGCGGTAAATTTCTTAACGAGCGCAGCTCGGCCCCGAGTCTGCATGCCGACGTCCGCAAATCCCGCCCCGCTGGTCCACAGACCGTCATCCGTATAAAATGACGCCATCCGATTGCCCCACTCGGGATTAGCGCGATCGTCCGCCGCCAGCATCATCTCCGTCATGAAGCGGCGAATGGCGGCCTCGTCCTCCAGGGCTTGCACACGGCGAGACAATTGCTCGATCTGTTTCTCAAGTGTCATCCGGCGCTCACTTTTGTTGGACGATTTTAAGTGCCCTTCTAGGAGGCGCCTACTTCACCCCAAATCCATTCACGGTGCGTTCAGAACATCCTCATAGCTGGTTTCTTTCGGAGCAATCACCATACGCGTATCGATGTGACCGTACTGGTTGCCATTGTGCTTTGTCGCAGGCTCACCGGCTTCGATTTGACGTAAAAGCTTGAGCAGGTACCGGCGCATGCGAACGACGAGCATATCCCCGGATCCAAGGTGCTCCCTGGTCCGATCCACGATCGGCCCCATGCTGTCGGTAATGGCGAGATCTTGCATCGCGATCCCGGATATTCCGGAGTAGTTGCTCTTTCGCTGCATCTCCCGGCTCTGAAGATACATGTTTTGACGATTGCCTTGCGGGCGCCACTCGTTGAATGGATCGATCTGGTCGTGACCGAACGCTTTCGCGATGCGAATAGGTTCCTCAGGATCGGACGGCGCCATCGGATCGTAGTGCACGTAATATGCCCAATGGTTATGGTCGTCGATTGGCACCCAGGCATGCCAGACGAATCGCCGTTGAGTGCGTCCGCTCGGCGTTATGGTGTGGCAGGGCAGTATAAAGGGGTCGACCCAGAACAGCGATTTGCTCGGATCGGTCATGTTCCATCGCCACACCGTCTGCAGTCCAAATTCATCTTCCCGCGCATAAGCCTGCGGATGTTTGTCGAAGGCCATCGCTGCTCGTCGCTCATCGAGCGGATCCTGATCGATGGTGCTGTGCAGGAAGGAAGGGTGCGCAATGTCGAGGTCCGCTTCCAACCCCTGGAGATAATTACAGCTCTGATTGTAGTGGAAAGCACTGACTTGATGCGGCGGAAGCTTGTTGAACAGGAACTCCGGAAAGGGAGGAGGCTCGGCTTCCGCTCCCATGTAGGTCCAGATGATGCCGCCCGCTTCGCGCGTCGGGTACGCTTTGGTGCTGATATTATGGCCGAAATCGGGGTTGCGCTCCGCCGGAGTCTCTACAACTCTACCCGCGGTGTCAAACTTCCAGCCGTGATACACGCAACGGAGCCCGCACTCTTCATTGCGCCCGTATACCAGCGAAGCGCCGCGATGCGGGCAGAATTCGTCCATCAGGCCGACGCGCCCTTTGGTGTCTCGAAATGCGACCAGGCGTTCGCTCAAGAGCTTTATTGCGATTGGAGCGCCATCGGATTCCGGCAGCCGGTCAGACAGCATGGCTGGAATCCAAAACTGGCGGAAAAGCTTACCCATTGCCGTACCCGGCCCGGTACGCGTCAGGAGTTCGTTTTCCTCTTCAGTGATGCCGGCCAAGGTAATCTCCCACGAATTCGAGATTAGGTCATGTGACCAAAATACAGCCGCGGAATTCTTGAAGTCAAGAGCAGAGCCGAAAAGCTTGACGGCATCTCAAATAGTTCTGTACGATTTGGTCATTCGACCAAGCTCGTTTATCAGCGAGCGATATTCGCACTAAAAGCGGAACCACTTCCGAAACTAAAAGCGGAATCACTCCCGATATGAACGCGTGTCTTTTTCTCATTTTCGGATTTGCCGGCGACGCCCCGATCGATGAGCACGCTAAACTTGACTTGGTTCTGCGGGCCGCGCCCGGCCTGACAAAGGCGCGAGTTCATACGCCTTCCTCGGCAAGTCATCCTTACATCGAGGAGGGTCCGCCGCCGGCGTTGGTTCTCCAATTGTATTTTCCCGACTTGCCGGCGCTGGAAGCGAACCTGTCGCGCAACGGGCATCTTCACATTCTCGGCTCGCGTACGGAATTTCCGGTTTTATCGTCAGTTCGGATTGCCGAGCAGGCGATGCTTGTTCGGCCCTTTACCGTGCCTGAGTTCGCACCGGACCGGAATCCTCAATGTACCTACCTGGTGTCATATGAGGGAGAAGCCGACGATCTCAACGCCTGGCACGCCCACTATCTCGAAAGCCACACCCGCCACGTAGCGATGCTGCCAGGCCTCCGCGAACTCGAAGTCTTTACGCGGGTTGATTGGGTAAGCGGGCAGCCCTGGTCGCGGCTCAATTACATGCAGCGGAACAACGTCGCGTTCGACGATGCCGAAGCCTTTGAGGCCGCGCTCAGGTCGCCTGTTCGGCAAGCCATCCGCGCCGACTTCAAGGGCCTTCCGGCGTTTACCGGCCCCAGTCGGCATCATGCGATGACAACACGCTCCGTCAGGCTTTGACCGGCGCACGGAGACTCTACGGAGACGACACTGGCTGGCTGAGGAGCCAGTAAGTATCGGACCAGTCTCAGGCCTAAATTCCCTGGTAACAGCGAAAAAAACAGGGAATTTGGCAGAATCCGGCCCCTGGCTATGATTTGGGCGTTCAATCATGCAGCGAGTTCAATTACCTGGGGCGAAATTCCCTAGGCAATCGAACAGGGAAATTTTGAAGGCGTTGCAGGGAAGCAAGCCAGGCTAACAGGGAGAGGCAGGCAATAATCATCAAGTCTTTAATTGACGAGGTTCCGCTTAGGCAGCATCGCGTGCACGCCCTTTATGCTGTTCACCGTCTGGGTGACGTATAGTCGAGACCGGGATCGAGGCCGAACGTGACGTAGTGGTCGGCGTCTCTGTAAGCGCTTCCCCGAAGGCGTAATCGAGCAACTGTTCGATGGTCTTTAAGGAAGCCACTCGATCAGGCGCCAACTCTTCCGCCGCGCAAGACGCCCGTTGCTGCGGCCGATCAGCTCTACGTTCGGCGACTATCACAGTCGCTTCGGGGACAAAAGGGGGCATGAAACTTCCTAAAGGCCCCGCTCCAGCGCCAGACCTCCGCATGAACATGTAGCCGCCTGTGACCCGATAACAAGGAAATTATTGTTCCAACGCACTTCCCTCACCCTTCATCCATGCGTCGATTAGCGCGAGCATCCTAACAAGGGCACTCCGCGCATCTAAAAGAGTCCTCGCCGCTATAAGGTCTTTTCTGCCAGCCAGCTGAAGGATGATCTCCAGGGCCCCGTTCGAGTGCCGGATGAGTGAAAGTAGATGCTCTCCACGGGGGCCTCGTCTCCCTGCCATCCAATTCTTGACGGTTCTTTCGTTCGCACCGGTCCATCGCATGACTGTCTTAACGGCTTGATGACTATCGCCCAGTTCGGCACGTAACGCGGCGGCGATAGCAGCCGGATAGCTTACCTTGACCTTTCCGGGACCGGCCCCGTCCGGAAAATAGTTGCCCTTTTTCGGAAACATCTTTCCGCATCTCCGCGGTTAGAGTGAGTCTGAAGAGGCGGAAACCGTGACGTACGGTGGTGCCGGCACAGTGACAAAACTCACTGTCCTGGCGCTATTGCTCTCAATCGGCCGTGGCTGGCTGACGGAATGAACCTTGTGAGTGTCGGACAAACCGAAAGCGTCGGTGGGCTTGGCAGAACGGTGCCATTAAAAACCGCACGCGCGGCCGAATACGTCCGTATGTCCACCGAACATCAAAAATACTCGACGGAAAACCAAGGTGAGGCGATCCAGCAATATGCGGCGCGACGCGGATTGACGATCGTCCGTACCTATGCCGATGAGGGTAAAAGCGGCCTTCGCCTGGATGGTCGCGATGCGCTTAAAAAGCTTATCTCCGACGTTCAGGACGGAACGGCCGATTTCACGACCATCCTCGTTTATGACGTCAGCAGGTGGGGCCGGTTTCAAGACGCTGATGAGAGCGCATACTACGAATATATCTGCAAGCGGTCCGGGATCACCGTTCAGTATTGCGCCGAGCAGTTCGAAAACGACGGTAGCCCAGTCTCGACCATCGTCAAGGGCGTGAAGCGTGCGATGGCCGGCGAATACAGTCGGGAGCTTTCAGTGAAGGTTTTCGCCGGCCAATGTAGGCTAATCGAACTCGGATATCGGCAAGGCGGCCCTCCTGGGTACGGCCTGCGCCGTCAACTGATCGATCAGAGCGGTGACGTTAAGGGTACCCTGGCAAGGGGCGAGCAAAAGAGTATTCAGACCGACCGTGTCGTTCTGGTACCAGGTCCGCTAGAGGAACAAGATACAGTCCGGTGGATCTATAGAGCGTTCGTCGAGGGAAAGAAGTCAGAGCACGAAATTGCAGATATCCTGAACGAACGTGGCATTCAAACAGATCTTGGTCGGCCTTGGACACGCGGTACCGTCCACCAAATCTTGATCAACGAAAAGTACATCGGAAATAACGTTTGGAATCGTGCTTCCTTCAAGCTCAAAAGAAAACGCGTCCACAATAATCCAGAAATGTGGATTCGGGCCGATGGCGTATTCGCTCCAATCGTTGAACGACAGTTGTTCGATGCCGCCCGGGTCATAATCCAGCAGCGAGCCTACCGTTTTTCTAATGACGATATGTTGCGCATCCTTCGGGACCTATTGGAGGCGAACGGGTATCTCTCGGGATTGATCATTGACGAGTTTGACGAGGGGCCCTCCAGCAGCACCTACAGCGGCAGATTTGGCAGTTTGTTGCGTGCTTACGAACTTGTGGGTTTCACCCCCGATCGCGACTACGATTACATCGAAATTAATCGTACCCTCCGGAGAATGTTTCCACATATCGTGGCAGAAGCGATAGCAGGAATTGTAAGTTACGGAGGTCAGGTCAGCAAAGACCGCTTAACCGACCTACTTACGATCAATGACGAATTTACGGCCTCCATAATCATTGTCCGATGCAGAGAGACAGCGACGGGATCACTCCGCTGGCATATCCGATTCGACACCGGACTCCGCCCGGATATTACAATTGCACTGAGAATGGATCGGTCCAACAAGGCGCCTCTGGACTATTACCTCCTCCCGCGGATCGACATGGCTGAGCCACGAATTCGGCTAGCCGAATACAATGGCCTCTGGCTCGACGCTTATCGTTTCGAGAGCCTTGAAGCGTTATTCGAATTGGCTGCTCGTTCCAAGCTCATGGAGGTCCTGTGATGGAAGACCGGGCCCATCAAGCCGTCACAATGATCCCGGTCGACCGAATCACCGTCGTCAATCCCCGGGTCCGAAATAAGAAAGTTTTCAAGGAGATTGTTGCGAGCATTGCTGAACTCGGTCTCAAGAGGCCCGTCACCGTTACCAAACATCACTTCCCTGACGGACCACGATACGAGTTGGTTTGCGGTAAGGCCGCTTGGAAGCATATCAGGCACTCGGCCAGACTGAGATTCCCGCTCTGGTGATGATCGCTAGCCCGGAAGACTGCGAAGTCATGAGCCTGGTCGAAAACTTCGCCAGACGCCAGCATCGAGCCATTGACCTGCTCCACGATATTGAGGGCCTAAAACGTCGTGGCTATGACGAACCCGAAATTGCTCGAAAGACTGGTCTCACCATTGAATACGTCAGGGCCGTCATTGGCCTTCTGGAAAATGGCGAACACCGTCTATTAAGGGCCGTGGAATCTGGGCACGTCCCCGTCAGCATCGCGATTAAGATCGCCCAGTCCGAAGATACTGAAGTTCAATCCATCTTGCAGCAGGCGTACGAAAATAAGCTGTTGCGAGGCCGCAAGTTGCTGATCGTCAAACGTTTGATCGAGCAGAGACGCCGCAGGGGAAAAGGGTTTCACAGCGGCTCACAAAAACGCGAGCATTCGCTTTCTCCGACCGCTCTTATCCGCACCTATCGGGAGGACGTCGATCGCAAACGAGTGCTTATTCGAAAGGCAAATGCGACCCGTGACCGTTTAATATTCATCACGGAAGCAATGCGAAAACTGTTCACAGAGGAGAATTTCATAACTCTGCTGCGGGCTGAGGGGCTGGATACACTTCCCAAGAACCTCGGCGAGCGCATTCAGGCTTGGGCTCAGGCCTGACCATGCCCAGGAAACTTCAGACCGCGGTCCAGATGGGGTTTGAAGCGGCGACCAGACGATTGGCGATTGCCGACATTCAGCCATTGAAGATCATATCGGCCGCAGTGAAGAAAACTCCAAAATATGGCCAGATCTTAGCGTCGATCGGCGAGATCGGAATTGTGGAACCCCCGGTAGTAACGCGCGATCGAAGCGATCCCGGAAAATATCTCCTTCTCGATGGCCATTTGCGGATAGAGGCCCTGAAAGACCGCGGTGAAACGGAGGTCGTATGCCTGATATCAATTGAAGACGAAGCCTTTACATACAACAAACGCGTAAATCGTATCGCGATCATTCAAGAGCACCGAATGATCCTAAAGGCAATCGAGCGTGGAGTGTCCGAGCAACGTCTCGCCAAATCACTAAACGTCGATGTCGCTAGTGTCAAACGGAAGCGACGCTTACTGGATGGCATATGCAGTGAGGCTGCTGAAATCCTCAAGGACAAACACATCGCGATTCACGCGTTAGCAGAATTAAAGAGACTGGCTCCGCTGCGTCAGATTGAAGCCGCTGAACTTATGGTCGCCATGAATAAATACACGATTGGCTATGCTAAGTCGCTGGTCGCGGCAACTCCGCAAGCCCAGCTTGCAGAGGGCTATAAGCCGAAATCCGTTAAGGGTTTGTCGGGCGAGCAGATTGCTCTGATGGAAAGGGAGTTGGCGAATCTCGACCGCGAATTCCACATCGCCGAGCAATCTTACGGTGCTGATCATCTCGATTTGGTATTGGCGAACGGCTATCTGGGCAAACTACTCGGCAACCCACGCGTCGTGCGGTATTTAGCTCAGCACCAACAAGAGATTTTGCTGGAATTCCAGAAGCTGGTTGAAGTGGAAGTGGCCGCGGCCTGAAGACAGACTTCGCGTTCATTCTCGAGATGGCCTAGCGAAGGCCCGCGTCATCGGCCGCGCCTATCACTCACGTCGTTACTTGATAAGGATCTGCTTAGACAGCATCGCGTGCACACCCTTTATGTTGTTCACCGTCTGGGTGACGTGGAGGTCGCAGGCGAAGCTGCACAGGCTATACGCTTCGTCCTTGTGGATCCCGGTCATTGTGACGATCCACGCGATCATGTCCTTCAGGCATTGCTTGGCGGCATCGTCGAGGTCGGGATCGAGACCGAACGTGATGTAGTGGGTCGGCGTCTCCGCCCGCGGCATCTTCCAGCCCAACCCCTTGCGGACCGTTAACTCGAAGGTGCCGGCGAGCGATGTCTCGATAGCCGTGCCGTCGACCTCGCCATCGCCCTGGGCGGCGTGGCCGTCGCCGGTCGAGAACAAGGCGCCCTGGTTCCAAACCGGCAGATAGATGGTACTCCCTGCCGTCAATTCTTTGCAGTCGAGATTTCCGCCGAATTCGCGCGGCTCCTTGCTGTTCTGGCGGCCGAAGACCGCCGCGGGCGCGACCGCGAGCTGGCCGAAGAACGGCGCCAAAGGGATCTTGAACCCGGAGGGCATGATCGCATGGTTGGAGTTGAGATCTAGTGCCACGTGCGTCAGCCGGGTGTAAGGGAACTCTTCGGGGATCGTGCCCATGTAGCCGCGGAAGATGTTCCAGCCCCAATTCTGGCGTAGCTCGATGTCGAGGATCCGCACCTCCAGTACATCACCGACCGCCGCTTCGCGGACGTAGACCGGCCCGGTGAAGATATGGTTGCCGGAGCCCTTCTTGACCTTGTCGAGGACCTCAACGAGGTCGGGCAGGAGATCAAAGCCGCAATCCTTCGGCGGCAGCCAGTCTGGTCCACCGGTCACGCACTCGATGCGCACGCGCTCACCTGAATCGATGGTGAGCGCCGGCGGTATGTTGGCGTCGAGATAGCCCCAGTGGACCGTCTCCGGGGTGGCCCGGAGCAGCTTGGCGTCCACGTTCGGTCGCTTGATCGTCGACATCTAAGATCCTTCCGCCAATTACGCTTTGCCTCCACCAAATCTCAGCTGCCCGGGATGATCCCGGGCTTCATGTCGATGCAGTACTTTGCGATGTCGCCGGCGCGCGTGAACCAGACCTGGTCGGCGTTCTTATGCTCGACACAATGCTTGATCGCCTTTCGCAGCGGCCGCAGGCGCATTGGCTGGCCGAGGATGTAACCGTGGAGCGCGACCGAACATACGAGCGGCTGCTCGTCCGATGCTTCCAGCAGCTCCTCAAACTGATCGACCACCATGTCGGCAAATTCGCGCCCTGTATGATGGCGAACGCCCAAAGTGCCGGCGTCGTTGAGCTCCATGGGGTAAGGCACCGACAGGATCGGACCAGAACGGGTCTTCATCCAAATTGGCTGGTCGTCCACCGGCCAATCGAGGAAGTGGGTGAAGCCTTCCTCCTTTAGGAGATCTGGCGTCACTGCCGTCTCAGCGGCGCCGGCGCCCATCCAACCGGTCGGCCGGACGCCGATGTATTTGGCGATAACCTCGACGCACTCCTTAATGTGGCGCCGTTCGTCGTCTTCCCAAAGTCCCTGCAGGGTCTCGGCGTTGGTGCGGCCGTGTCCAAGGACATCGTCGCCACGCTGCTTGATTTTTTCGATAATCTCCGGATATTCGTAGCAGACCGCTGAATTCAGAAGGATCGACGCGGGCAACTTCAACTCGTCGAGCATTTCGAAAAACCGGAAGTTGCCGATGCGGTTGCCATAATCTAGCCACGCCCAGTTGCGTGTGGTCGGAGTACCCCCGAAGCCGCTCTGCGGATCCAGCCGCCGTCCAGCCCCGAACGCGAAGTGCTCGATGTTCAGGGCGATGTAGAACGCTAGCCGCTTGTCGTCAGGCCAGGAGTAATTCTGCCGTTTGGTGATCGGAATGTAGTCATAGCGTTTGTGTTGAGGCAATTTTAGCATCGCTTGACCTCCAAGCTGACTAGCGATATCTCGCCGAAGAAACGGCAATGCGGGTAGAGTTCAAGCTCGACTAGCGATTAAGATCATTTGAATTCTAATCAAGCTTAATACTGACACGGCGAATAATTTCGCGCCATTTCACGGCATCCTCTCCGATCAGTTTGCGAAACGCCTCGGGCGTGTTGCCTACGGGCTCAAACCCGATTGCTTCCAACTTCGCAAGAACATCTGGGGATTTAAGGGCGTCAAAGGTTGCGTGGTAAAGCAGGTCAATGATCGCGCGCGGCGTTCCCGCCGGCGCAAATATCGCCTCAGGCGTATCGCCTTCTTGATTCGCCACGCCCGCCTCTTCCATCGTCGGCGTATCCGGCAAAGCCTTAACCCTCGCGCTACTGGTGATCGCTAGCGCTCGTAGCATTCCACTGCGGATGTAGGGAGCAGCAGGCGGCATTGAAGAAAACGCAATTGGCGTATGACCGGCGATAACGGATTCAATCATCGGTCCCCCACCGCCGAAGGGAATGGGCGATAGGTCCAGTCCCGTCGCAAGTCGAAACATCTCGCCCGATAGGTGCGCGGGGGTGCCTGAACCCGGCATTGCGTAGCTATATTTGCCGGGATCCTTTTTTACGACATCGACGAATTCGGAAACAGTATGGGCAGGGAAATCGGGATGAACCACGAGAACGTTGGGAGACCTCGCGATTATGGTAACGGGCTCAAAGTCTTTGTCGGCATCATACCCGACCTCGGCGTAAAGCGATGGGTTAACCCATAATCCGGAGCTGGCGACCAAGAGGGTATATCCGTCCGCGGTCGCATGCGCGACGAGAGCGGTTCCGATGTTTCCGCCAGCCCCGGCACGGTTTTCGACGTAAAATTGCCGTCCAAAACGTTCGGAGAATTTTTGCGCGATGAGGCGTGTGACAACATCGCCAGGACCACCCGGCCCAAATGGCACTACAATTCGCACTGGGTGGTCCGGATACACCACCGCCGTCGATTGAGCTTGTGCAATGGGGGACGCTAAACACCCTGCGATCAGAAACGCTGCCATCCGCCTTTTTGGATACATGCTCCGCCACTCCATTAATAAGCAGGTCACAAAGCGCCAGCCCTTGCGGAGTCCGTTGCAATCGCCGTGCCGCGATCGGCTGTCCTCTCTGGCTAAGGACGGAGAAGCACCACGGTCGCCCCTCTTTCGCAGCCTAGTTCGCCCGCAACCCCATCCGCGTCAGCCGTGGCAATACCTCGTCGCAGAAAAACGGTAGTTCATCTGCATAGTTGACAAACGAAACCGCGATACCCGTCAACCCGGCTCGGCTGAGCGCCTCAAGTTGCCTCGCTACATGATCGGGATCGCCGATAATTGGCAGGCCGCTGTTGCCGTGAGCGAACTCGCGACGTCGTGTGGCGAACTCCTCGGCAGAGACTGTCACTGTCGTGATGTCACGCATAGCCAACATTGCGTCGACCGCCGACCAATCGGCTTCCTCAACCACACAGTGATGATGATACGCGTCGGCCTCTGCCTTCGTCGGACGGCAGGTAATCACGCCGACGGTATAAACGTCCACATCGCGGCCATGCGCCCGCGCGAGCGCTTTAACAGCGGCGACACGATTCTGCGTTTCTTCTACGGATACTCGCGATGCCTGCATAAAGAATGCATCACAATTCTTAACCGCAAAGGCTTGCCCTGTAGGGGAAATCCCTGCATTCATCGTAATAGGCCTGCTACCGTTGAACGGTTTGGGGTAGGCCCGGACGCCGCGTAAGTCAAAGAAGCGCCCCTTGAAGTCGAAGGTGTCCTCATCCGACCAAGCGCGTTTGATAGCGTCTATCCACTCCTGGGCAAATTCGTAACGGGATTCATGATCACGCTGTGAAATACCGAACATCTCGAACTCGTCTTCGTTCCAGCCGACAACGATGTTGAGACCAAAGCGTCCTTCACCGACAAGGTCTGCCGTCACCATTTCTTTCGCGGCAATCAGCGGATGAAACAGCGGCGCATGAACCGTTCCGAAAACAGTCATCCGTTCCGTCTTCGCCAAAAGCGCGGTGGCCCAAGTGATCGTCTCTAGTGTTGCGCCTTGATAATTCGTTTCTCCTCCGTAGCCCTTCCAACGACCAATTGGCAACATAAAGTCGATGCCTGCCTCGTCAGCCATCAGGCCAAGACGCAGGTTATCCGGCCAAGTGCCGGACCATCGCTCTGGAACCTTCGTCACTGCGCGGCCTGAGGAGCAGTTGGCGCCGAATAGTCCAATCTTGAGAGGATTTCCCCGGCTTGCAGACAGACGCTGGCTGACGACCTGCCTTCCAGACTTCCACTCAGACATGTTGATACTTCCCTGTAAGTTTCGACCAGCCGTCTGTTGGAACCGATCCGGTCACTAGTAGCCTTTTGATATTCTGTTGGAGCTATACTGTGCTTAGGTGTTGCCGAGGACTAGACTATTCAGGCTTAATGCCGGCTTTGCCGACAACATCGCGCCACATCAGGGATTCGTCGTCGATTCGTTTGCGAAGTGCCGCTGAACCATCGGCGGCAATATCGATCCCAGCCGCTCCGAGCCGCTTTCCGGTATCTGGCGCGGTAAGCGCGGTAAGCGCCGCACTCTCTATCTGGACACGTATGGCCTCGGGCGTTGCCTTCGCAGTCAGTAGTGCAAACCAGGCGCTGGTGTCGAAGCCTGGCACACCTGATTCTGCAATTGTCGGAACATCGGGTAGCTGCGGACTGCGCTCCAGGGTCGTGACGGCCAAAGCCCTAAGCTTTCCAGCACGGATCATCGGAAGCACCGACGGCATATTGTCGAACATCATTTGTACTTGGCCGCCGAGCAGGTCCTGAACCGCCGGAGCGCTCCCCTTATACGGAACGTGAAGGACATCGATACCAGCGCGCTGTTTGAATAGTTCACCTGTGACATGGCCGTTCGATCCGATGCCTTGAGACGCGTAGCTGAGCGAGCCGGGCTTGGCCTTTGCCAAATCGATGAGCTGCCGCACATCAGTAGCGGCTACCGATGGATTGACCACGAGCACATTGGCAACAGTTCCGGTGCGGGTAATCGGTGCAAGGTCGCGGTCGACGTCATACGGCAGATCGCGATAGAAAAGTGGATTGATGGTCAGCGCGCTAGAGGCAACAGCAAGCAATGTATAGCCGTCAGGATTCGCATGGACCACTGTGCTCACGCCGATCCCACCATTAGCTCCAGGCTGGTTCTCGACGATGACAGGCCTGCCCCAACCTTCCGAAAGTTTTAGCGCCAGCAGTCGGGCGATGATATCGCTACTGCCTCCGGCCTGATAAGGCGACACGATAATGACAGTGTGAGCAGGAAATTCGTCAGCCTGCGCAGCTAGATTGGCTGCGGCGAGTAGCGCAATGGCGCTAAGGAGACGAAGCCAATTGAACATCCCGACCATCACGCCCTGTATTTCGGCATCAACCGCTCGGCATTGCCGCGGTCGATCGCCAGCAGATCGGTACCGCTGAAAAGGCCGGTCTCGCGCAATTCGCGTGCGGTCGCCTTGGCCGTGAGGAACGGAAAATCGGTGCCGAAGACGACCTGTGACGACGGCACGAGTTTCGTCAGCGCGGCGAGCGGATAGATGGTAGAGGCGCTAGCTGTGTCGTAGTAAAATTGCTGCAAATAATGTAACACGCCTTCAGGCAGCCTGGCCTGCAGGTCCTTGCGAACCGTTGGCAAAAACTGAAACCGCTGGACCAGGAACGGCAGCGTGCCCCCGCCGTGTGAGAAGATGAATTTTATGTCGGGAAACTTGGCCGCAGTGCCGCTGAAGACCAAGCTCGCGATGGTCCTCGTCGTATCTGTTCCTAGTTCGATAATCGGTTCGAATACGTCCGGCACCAGATTGCGACAGCATTCGTTACGAAACGGATGCGTATAGACGATCGCTTTCCGCCGGTTGAGTTCCTCCATGACAGGCGTGAAAGCCGGATCTCCGAGGAACTTGCCTTCATAGTCAGTCATCATGCACACACCGTCGAATTTCAGCGTGTCGAACACGTATTCGATTTCGCGGAGGCTGCCCGAAACATCGGGCAAGGGTAATGTGCCGAACATCCCGAAGCGCCCGGGAAAATCGGCAATCACTTTGGCGCCGTAGTCATTTGTTTCTCGCGCCAACGCCGCTGCGGCATTGTAGTTGCCGTAAAAGACGCTTGGTTCGCTGACCGACAGGATCGCCGTCGCGACACCGCCTTGGTCCATGTCGTCGATCGATTGTTGTGGCGTCCATTTCATCAGAGGCAGCTGCCCGGTCCGCCGCCCGGTAATCTCCGCAATAAAGCCCGGTGATGAAATATGATGATGCACGTCGATCCGTTTCGCCGCAGCGGCCGGCGCCTGCGCTGCGGTGTTTCGCGATCCTACGACCGCATCGGCGCCGAGCGCGGCCAGGCCGGCCAGAAATCTTCGTCTCCCGCAACAGACCCCGGTGTGCCGCGACCCGGTATCGCAGGTGAAGTCCGGAGCTTGCGCCTCGGACCCGTTTGCACTGCCGAACAACTTCATGACGGATCAGACCTGTGCTGAGAGAAAGCGCTGTTAGTTTCAGTGTGCGTCGCGCTCGTCGGCGTACCAGGACGGCTTCTCTGGATAATGCGGGCCGTCATACATCTCCATGACGATGGTCTCTTCATGGGCGAGCGCCGGGCCGTGCACGTTACCCTTTGGATTGCAGTAGAAACACCCCGCAGTTAGGACGACGCCGGTCGCCGTATATTCATATTTGCCTTTCAGGCAGAACATGAACTGGTTGGCGGCGTGGAAATGCGGCGCCGGAATCCCAGATCCTTTGTCGAATTTGATAAGAGCAATGGAAGCGCCTGTCGCCTCGTTGCGCCAGAGCATTTTCTCGTGAATGCCCTTGAGCGATTTTTCGCGCCACGGAACTGTTTCCGACTGGATCAAGATTTCTGCGAGATCCGGAGCGCCTTCTGGAAGCTTCGTCATGGATACCCTCACATATTGGTTGAGCTGCGTGTGAATATAAATGGCATTCGAATCTTTAGGTCGCGAGGCTTTAAGTGCTCCAGGTAACCGACTTTATCTCGATCAGCCGCGACAGATAGGTCACATTTGATTTGTTGGTCAGTCGGTGAACTTCACGCATTTCGTTGATGAAAACGAAAGTTCCGCCGGGCTCGTCGGTCGTTATTTTCCTGCCCGAGATCAATTCGATTTCGTTCTCGCCGCCGCCCAGCGAAACCACAAGATAGGGATGGTGGTGGATGTGAAAATCGATGGTCTCGCCCGGCTCAAGCTTGACCTCCCACATGCGGATGAATTCATTCTCCAGAAGAATCTTCTGACCGACTTCGCCGAGCGCAATGCCGCGGTCGGCGGCGGCCTTTATGCCGAATTTGTCTGCCACGGCTTCTGTCCTATTTGGCTGGAATGACCGCGATCGCGCTGATCTCGATCAGGTAGTCGGGCGAGGTCATCTTGGTCACTTCCACCATGGTCGATGCCGGCAATGGCGGTTTGAAATATTGCGCCCGCACTTTATGGATGGCGTCGAAATGCTCCATGTTGCGGACATAGACGTCGACGCGGCAAATATCGTCGACGGTGCCGCCGGCGGCTTCGGCTGCGGCTTTCACGTTCTCGCAAACTTGCCGGGTCTGTTCGGTAATATCGCCGATGCCGGCGATGGTGCCGTCGGGACGGCGGGCGGTCATGCCGGAGATGAAGACAAAGCGGCCGGTCGCCTCGATCGCGGTTGCATGGGAGAAGACGCCATTCGGCTGCCGCAGTTTCGGACTTGAGATTTGCACTTTAGGCATGCTGCTTTTCCTGCATTCGACTCTGAAAGGAGATCGCGTCAACGCCAAGACTGCCGCGCATAGCGGGCGAGCATCTCGGCCACGGCGCATCGAGCTGGACATGACCGGCGGCTTGCTTGCGGCGCCGCCACTCCGGCTCTCCCGGCGTGAACAGTTGCGCCACGCCGGATATGCGCTGGCCGACGCGGATGCGGGTCGCGGTCGCCGCGGCTTGCTTTCGGAACCAATCGAGATCACAAAAATGCGCGACGTCGATGGCGATGAACAAATGCGAGCAATCATACGCGACGGTGTAGTCGCCGTAGAGCGGACGGACTTGGGACCCGGTCGCGCCTTGAGACAGCAGCCCGCACAAAAGGTCGATCATGAAGGAGAGACCAAAGCCTTTGGCGCCGCCGGACGGCAGCAGCATGCCGGCGATGGCTTCGCTCGGATTGGTTGTCGGCAGTCCCTCGCGCAGTGACGGCCCAGGTCGGCGGGATGGCCTCTTCGGCTTTTTCAGCCAAGCGTATTTTTCCCATCGCCGCTTCGCTGGTCGCCATGTCGAGCACGATCGGAATTTCATCGGCCGTCGGCAGCGCGATGGCGATTGGATTGTTGCCGACGACGCGTTCGGCGCCGCCCGGCGCTGGCATCAAGGGACGCGTGTTGCATAAGGCGATGCCGACGCACCCGGCTTCGGCCGCCTGCGAAGCGTAACGCCCCGCGGCGCCGAAATGAAAGCCATGACGGACCGAAACGATCCCGGCGGCAAATTGCCCGCGCCTTGTCGATCGCCAGGGCCATGGCTTGCGTCCCGGTCAATTGACCAAGCGCATGCCCGGCATCGAGCACGACGGCGCCTTGCCGGTCGGAAACGATGGTCGCAGCGGTCGCGCGCGACACCGAGCCCTGTCGCAAACGCTCGATATACATGTCGGCCAGCATCACGCCGTGCGACGGCAAGCCCTCAAGATCGGCTTCCACCAGACCGTGGGCGACGCTCGCCGCGGCTGCAGCGGGGACGCCGGCAGCCGCAAAGAGACGCGCGACAAATTCGCGAAGGTCTGCGGCCGGCACCGTTCGGCCTTTGCGTGATCCTGGACGCTCATTTCGACGACTTTCTGCGATCGCAGGAGTATCGGCCGGCGCCCCGGCCGCGAGCGAGACCGCCACTTTGTCCAGCGTCCGCATGATATGGACACGATTCAGCTCGACGGCCTTGTCGACTTCACGATTGAGCGCCGCGCGCATCAAATTTTTATGTTCGGTGACGTCGTCGCGCAGCGGTCCGCTCGACATGATCGAGAGCGCGACATAGCGTTCGGCCTGTTCGAACAGACGCGCGCGGATCGACAGCAGCGTCGGCGATGCTGAAGCCGCCACCAGCGCGGCATGAAAATCCGCGTGCTCCTTGCTCCAGGCCTCGCTGATGGCATCGGGATTTGCAGGATCGATTTTCGTCTGTCGCGACAGCCGATGAAAGGCGCCGAGCAGATCGGCTTCCCATTCGACGCCGCCTTTTTCCAACGACCAACGCAGCGCGATCGAATTCGATTTCGATCCGGGTGCGCATCAAATCGAAGAGGTTTTCGCCGGACACCTCGGAAACCCGGAACCCTTGTTCTGTTCGAGTTCGACCAGCCCTTCCGCTTCCAGCCGCATCAACGCTTCGCGGATGGGGCTGAAGCCCATGCCGTAGCGTTCGCGCAACGCCTCGACGCGCAGGCGTTCGTTCGGCATGAGACGGCAGGCGATGATGTCGGATCGAAGCTGGGCCAACACCGACGCATTCAGGGTTTGGTTGGGGACGGACCTGGCAAGCGTCGGCGGCATGGAAACTCCCGGACTATCGCGCCCCGGCGGCGATGACTTTGTCGGAATATATGACGATTTTCCCATAATCAAGTAATTTTCGAAAATATGTTGACGCGCCGAAACTATCGATGGCACCATGCGCCGTCGTCGGGCGCTCGATGCCTCATTGCGCTCCGGGGGAGATTGGCATGACCTCATTCTTGCGGTTGATGGCGGGCGCCTTGAGCCTCGCGTCGATTGTCGCTGTCCTGCCCGGAGCGGCTACGGCGCAAAGCACCGACAGCCCGACCAAAGTGGTGTTCTCCCTCGATTTCATTCCGCTGGGACGGCATGCACCATGGTATGCCGCGCTCGCCGAGGGCTACTACAAAGACGAAGGGCTCGACGTTTCCATTATTCCCGCGCAAGGCACCGCCCAGGTCATTCAGGCCGTCGAATCCGGTACGGCGAATATCGGTTTCGTCGATGTGCCGAGCGTAGTGATCGCCCGCGGCAATGGTTCAAAGCTGAAGATGCTGGCGGTGAACTACGAGAAGGCGCCCTACGCTGTCTTCACGCTGGGCAACGGCGCCAATGTCACGGAGCCAAAGCAACTGGAGGATCTTAATCTAGGGAGCGGCGCCGGAAGCTTCACCCCCAAAGTCATTAAGGGCTTCATGAGCCAAAAGGGCCTCGATCCCAGCAAGCTCACCATCAGCAACGTCGCGCCGCCGGCACGCGCCTCTATGCTGCTGTCCGGGCAAATTCCCGCGATCGAGTTCTTCGTCATGTCGAAGCCCGGACTAGAAGCCGGCGCCCGCGCCTCGAACACCGAATTGCGCACGCTGCTGCTGGCCGATCACGGCCTCGAACTCTACGGCAACGGCGTCGCCGCGACGGAAGATTACATCGGCAAGAATCCGGATGTGTTGAAGCGCTTCATCCGGGCGTCATTGAAGGGCTGGAAATTCGCGCTTGCCGATCCCGACAAGGCCGCGGCCGATCAAATTAAATACGTTCCGAGCCTGAAACCGGATGGCATCGTTGCGGAGATCGGCGTGATTGCAGACCTTGCGGTGACCCCCGACACTAAAAAGAACGGGCTCGGATGGTTCGATCCGGCAAAAATGAAAGCCAATGTGGACTTTGTCGCCAAATATATTGGGCTGAGCGGTCCGGCTCCGTCCGCCCAGGATATTTACGCGACGGGCTTTCTGCCCAGCGCGCCGGTAACGCCTTAACGGGGTATGGCCATTCGGAATCGACCGGGCACATCGATGTCAGCGCCGTCGGATTCGGCGAGATTCCGTTCGGCCATTTTAAGCATGTCCGGCAATCATTCGAGCGTCGCGGTCAGGCGCCGCTGGTCGCCATCGACAATATCGCTTTCGATGTGGAAGCCGGCAGCCTAGTAACGCTGTTGGGGCCGAGCGGCTGCGGCAAAACCACCTTCCTCAAAATCGTCGGCGGACTGATCGCGGCGTCGAGCGGGACCGTTCAGATCAACGGACGCGACGTTTACGAACCGCAGCCGGATTTCGGTTTCGTGTTCCAGCAGGCGAACCTGATGCCGTGGCGGTCGGTCCTCGCTAATGTCCTTTTTCCGATGGAGATTTTGCACCGCGCCAATTCCGCGGCGATCCGCTTTGCGCGGGAACTGCTTGAACTCGTCGGGCTCGAGGAATTCGAGCTGTCTTACCCGGCCCAGCTCTCCGGCGGCATGCAGCAGCGTGTCGCGTTGTGCCGAGCGCTCATCCACAAGCCTAAACTTCTGTTGATGGACGAGCCGTTCGGCGCGCTCGACGAATTAACGCGGATGGAAATGCAGGACCTATTGCTGAAGATTCGCGCCAAATCTGGCACCACCGTGATGTTTGTAACCCACAGCATCAATGAAGCAGTTTACATCTCCGATTGCATCATCGTCTTCAGCAAGCGGCCATCCGTCATCGCGGATCATATCGAGATCGGCTTGCCCCATCCGCGCACCGCCGAGATGCGATACCTGGCGGAGTTCACCGCGCTGGAACATAGGGCTGGCCGCGCGCTCGGAATCACACGATGATTTTGCGTAATCTGCCAACGATCATCTATCCGCTGCTCGGCATTGGGCTGATCCTAATCGTTTGGCAACTCTATATCCATGTTTTCGTGATCAATCGCATCGTACTGCCCAGTCCCGTCGACATCCTGACGGCATCGATCGATCACTGGGATACTTTGTTGCGGGAAAGCTGGCCGACTTTTCTGGAGAGCGTTTTAGGGTTTGTGCTGGCGATTGTTATTGGCATCCCTTTCGCGGTCTGCGTCGCGACGTCCCGGATGCTTAACCTGACTCTCTACCCAGATTCTGATCGCTACCCAGTCGGTTCCCAAAGTAGCCATTGCCCCGATCATCCTGGTCTGGTTCGGCCTTGGTATGCAATCGAAGCTCGCGATTGCTTTTCTAGTGGCGTTTTTTCCAATCGTAGTCGACACGGCGGCCGGAATACGAGCAACCCCAGAAGGGCTCATCGAGCTTGCCCGGTCTCTACAAGCATCGTCATCACAGATATTTTTCAAGATTCAATTCCCGGCGGCATTACCGTTTATTTTTGCCGGCGCTAAAGTCGCCGTTACGCTGGCCTTGATCGGTGCTGTCATCGGCGAGTTCGTAGGTTCGACCGGCGGTCTCGGTAATTTACTTTTAACGGCAAATTCTCAGCTCGACGGTCCGCTGGCGTGGGCGGCGCTGGTCTGGTTGAGTGTGCTTGGAATATTGCTGTTCGCAGCTGTCGCTATCGCCGAACGCGTCGTGATGCCTTGGCCGGAAGCTGGCCGGCACTGAAATTGTTCCGTGACCCGTATTTAGCAATTTAAGGGTATTGATCATGTGCTTCGCCCCGGCCGAGAGCGGATGGGTGGACCGCCATAACAGTCCAATCGAGCGCACCATTAATGGCGAATATTATATAATAAAAGCGCGTCCAGATCGGGCTGGGCACCCATTCTTGCCATTAGCGCAAGGCAATCCGAGCTTAGTGCAACCGATCGAATAAGTGCTGGAGAACTTGTTTCAGCAGTTGGCCTAGGGAACGGCACGTTCACCATTTCAAGAAAATGTTCGAGCGGCTGCCTAGCGTACTTTCGACTGGCTGCGATCATGCGCGCATATCCGTCATTTGAATCGGGCTATAAGGTGGTCGCCAACGCGCAATGCGTTGGCGATGATCGTCAAAGTGGGATTTACAGCTCCTATCGAGGGAAAGAAGCTCGCATCAGTTACGTAGAGGTTGTCGATCCCGTGCGCCTTACAATTGAGATCGAGCACGGATAGCGATGGATCAGTTCCGAAGCGCATCGTCCCCGCTTGATGTGCCGTCCCGCTGATCGGGACATCCTTTCCGAAGTAGAGGGACCTATCGAATAAATGCGGGTGGATGTCGAGTTTGCCGCAGAGATCGCGCAACTTTTGCCGTAACCGACGGTGAGCTTCCATGTTGGTGTCCGTCAGATCGAGAAACACCTGATCTTTTTCGTAGAAAATTCGGTTCTGCGGCATCGGCAGATCTTCCGATGTCAGCCAGAAGTCGAGGGAATGCTGCGCGAGCCATTCGAATGGCTTTTCGGGAAACCACTGCAGGAAACTTGGCAATCCCTCGCTACGAATTTGTTCTCCGTCCGACTTTCCGACCATTTGGATATGCCCGAGCGGGTAGTCCCAGTCGTCGGAACCGAAATAGAAGTCGTTTAGTCCGAGGGTCTTTTGGAACTTGGTTGGATTTGGCGTGCGCGAAATTGCCATGACGACAGAATTGTTGTGTCGCATATAATTGCGTCCCACCAGACCCGAACTGTTGGCTAAACCTTGGGGATGGTCATCGTTCGCCGAACGCAGCATCAAAAGGGCTGAGGAGAGCGCGCCACAAGCAACGATGACAATATCTCCCGAATAGGTTGTTCTCTCGGCGCCTCGCACCACTTCGACACCGGAAATACTGCGGCCGCGAGAGTTCGTTATCAGTCGATCGACGTAGGAGTTCGTAAGCAGCGTCAAATTCGAATAGGCTCGAAGTGCGGGATCGACACAGACGATCTGCGCATCTGCCTTGCCATTGGTTATGCATGGATAACCGTCAAAGGCATTGCAGCGGATACACGGGGAGTGCGGCAACGGCTTACCGTTTCGTTCTTCGAGTAGAATGCCGACCGGCAGATGAAACGGATGATGCCCCTCTCGCTTAAGACCGTCGAATAGCTGCTGGATGCGCGGTTCATTGGTGATCGGCGGATAAGCGTATGGCTTTGTCGACGGCGGCTCGGTCGGGTCTTCGCCTCGCAGACCATGAACATAATAGAGCTCTTCAGCGGCTTGGTAATAAGGCTCAAAGGCCTCGTACTTGAGCGGCCACGCTGGCGAAATCCCGTCGGGACGCCTGCTTTCATCGAAGTCCCGTTCGCGGAGCCGCAATAGGACGGCACCGTAGACTTTGCTATTGCCGCCTACGAAATAATGAAGGCCAGGATGAAAGTCCTTACCGTCCGAGCTGTACCAGCTCTCCGGTGCCTGATAGCGCGCCTCTTCGAATACGGCTTTGCTGTCCCAGTTCTCACGTTCTCGGGGCAGATAATCCCCACGTTCCAGAAGGAGAATGCGCTTGCCGGTCTGCGCCAGCCGCCACGCCATAGTGCCCCCGCCAGGCCCGGAGCCGATAATGACAACATCGTAATGTTCGCTGGTGCTCGTCATGGGCGATCTCCGGAGTCGAAAGCAGCAACGTTTGAACTTCGGCGAAGGTTCAGCGTTTCACATTTGATGCCTTTAAATGAACGTTTGACGCGGCTTGGAGGTAAGATGCGATGGTGCTGCTGAGCGTCGGTATTGCCGCGGCGATCCGTGTTATCCTCGTCCTGCTATTTCTTCCGTTTAGCGCGTTGGACAAGATTCTTAACTTCCGCGGCGCCGTAGCGCAGGCGCGAGAGGTCGCATCGAACACGACCGTTGCGACCGGATTGATATTTGTCGGAATATTTGTCGAAATATTCATGTCGCTCGGGGTAGTTACGGGCATTGCGGATCGAGCCTGTGCGTTCGTGTTGGCCGGCTATTGCGGCGTTACCGCGTTACTTTGGAAGCAGTTCTGGAAGCCTGGGGATTTCTGGAGCTCCAACAGCAGTCAAGGCCGAACGCTGTTTTGGGATTTTTTGAAAAACTTTGCTCTTGGCGCCGGCTTCCTGCTCATCGTCTTCGGTACCGGCGCGGCATCGGTCGGGCACTTTTTGGCTCACCCGCTGTCGTCATCACATCCCTACAGGTTAACACAGGGGAACGATCGGCCATGACCACGGATTCTGGGCCGGCTATAGCCTACTGGCATCTGTGGACAGACGCAGACGGCGTGAGCTCACCAGACCCGCTGCACGATGACGGAGTTCGAGAAATCGGCCATTGCACCAGAAGCTGCGCCCCAATGGATCGGCGCGAAAACCAGGGAGACCGCGACCGTTTTCGTCACGGTGCTGCCGGTCGGCTGGGTTGGAGACTGGCACGAAAATCCGAAGCCTCAGTGGATCATCCCCCTGTCGGGCCGCTGGTTCGTCGAATCAATGGACGGTCAACGCATCGAGATGGGGCCAGGCGAGATATCTTTCGGTGAGGATAAGAACACGCGCAAAGTGGCGGGCAAACAAGGGCATCTTTCCGGCACGATTGGCGACGAGCCCGCAGTCCTAATGATCGTGCAGTTTGAAGCTCCGCCGACCTTTGCTTCACCCTGCCGTTTCGGGTGAACCATGGATGGGTTTGAAATCAAGCACCCGCGTTTTGCACGATATATTTTGAGCAACGCGACATTGGAGACTCTAGCGTCGGGGTTCCGCTGGATCGAGGGGCCAGGTCTGGATGGGCGACGCCAACTGCCTACTGTTCCAGGATCTGCCCAACGATCGAACCATGCGCTGGACGGAAGGCATCGGCTTATCGGTGTATCGTTCGCCCTCGAATTACGCGAACGGACAGACCAGAGATCGCCAGGGACGCCTGATTGCCTGCTCGCATCACGGGCGATGCCTTTACCGAACCGAATATGATGGCCGTATAACGACCTTGGTCGATCGCCACGACGGCAAGCGATTGAATGCGCCAAACGATGTCGTGGTGAAATCGGACGGTTCGATCTGGTTCACTGACCCTCTATATGGAATATCGAACGATTATGAGGGCGGACGGCAAGCCTCCGAACAGCCGCCAGCGGTTTACCGCTTTGACCCGGATAGCGGCGACATCCGGATCGTGGCGGACGATTTCGACGGCCCGAATGGGCTCGCCTTCTCACCAGACGAGAGCCGGCTCTACATAGCTGAGACGGGCGATCAGTCCGGCGACCATCCGCGCCAATATATCCGGGCTTTCGAGGTTGGCGCCGACAGGTCGACGCTGTCCGGCGGCAACATTTTTCACAAGATTGAGCCAGGCTATTGTGATGGGATGCGCATCGACGAGGACGGCAATATCTGGAGCAGCGCGGCCGATGGAGTTCATTGCATCAATTCGGATGGAGAGTTGCTTGGCAAAATCTTCGTACCCCATAGGGTCTCGAATTTTACGTTTGGCGGCATTGCAAAAAATCGTCTTTTTATTGGAGGTTCGAGCACACTTTTTTCCATCTTCGTGAACACCAGGGGCGTACAAACGCCATGAACGCAGTGAGAGCGACTGTCTCGCATTACAATGGTCTGCGGTGAGCCGGAGCGGCTGTCCGATTTCTACGAGGCTGCTTTTGGATTTAAGCGAACCGACGAGGAGTTGATAACCGAGCCTGCTTTCGCCACCTTAATCAGCATTCCAGGCGCGACGGCGCGCGTCGTGAAGCTGCAACTCGGCGAACAAGAGGTTGAACTAATCGCCATTCGCCCGCCAGGACAGAGCTATCCGCGTGGCGTCTCCGGGCGGAGTCCTCTGTTTCAGCATTTGGCGATCGTGGTTTCCGACATGACGGCTGCATACGAGCGGCTCCAGGCACATGGTGGCTGGGCGCCGATCTCGACTGACGGGCCGCAATTGCTGCCTCTCTCATCCGGCGGCGTCGCCGCTTACAAATTCCGGGATCCCGACGGTCATCCGCTCGAGCTGATCGCCTTCGCCCGGGACGCCGTCCCGGCCAGATGGCAAAAGACGCCCTCAACGGGATGCGTCGGCATCGATCATTCTGCGATTTCAGTTGCCGATACTCAACGAAGCGTCAAATTCTACGAACGGCTTGGATTGCGGAACATGGGCGGCTCACTCAATCAGGGTCCAGAGCAGGATAAGCTCGACGATATCGCGGGAGCGCATGTCGAAGTAACTGAGTTGGCGCCGATGCAAGCAACCCCACATGTCGAGTTGCTCTGCTATCGTGGAGACCATGATCGGAGATCGGCATCGGCAGGCACAAATGACATGGCGGCAACTCGTCTAGTGCTGAAATTAGAAAACAAGGAAATTTAGAAGGTGTCTGCGCGAAATTGCCCGACGCCATCCTGTCAGGGCCGGTTCAGTTTGAGCATGGCGCAATTCGGGCAATGTTTCGAGATCCGGATGGTCATCTGCTGTGTCTCGAGTCTCTTCGGTGACAGAAGTCCCTCTTGGCCTGCACCCGGTTTGGTTGACACCCGCCTAAACCAAATCCTGCCTACATTTCGAACTCCTCGGGACATAGATATCCGGTCGTCGAGTGCCGGCGTTTCGGATTATAGAAGCAGGACCAGATATCGTGTATTTTTCCGCAATCGCGATCAGTGGGCCGGCTGTCACGTTTGAACACCGGCCATGTCGCAAAAGAGTTACTGCCGCGCCTTCGAAATCGTGGCGGCCGCGGTGTATTCCTGACCCATCAACATTCCTGTCTTAAATTTCACGGAACGCCGCTGACTGAGGCCGGTTGAGTCGGCGTGGCCTGCAGGCGTAGCCCGCTGCAACCGACATTTTTTTGATCGGTCGGCGGGGGCGGACAGACCGCAGTTCCGATCATTGTTGAAATCCCTCTAAGCAGAAACGAGAACACCGATGTCACCCAAAACCGTGGTAGTTACCGGGGCGAGCGCGGGGGTTGGACGCGCCATTGCGGTCAGCTTCGGCCGGCGCGGCTGGCAAGTCGGCCTGATTGCACGCGGCCGCGAGGGACTGGAAAGTACCAAGCGGGAGATTGAAGCGGTCGGTGGACGGGCGCTTGCGGTCGAAGCGGATGTCGCCGACGCCAACGCGGTGATGCGCGGCGCCGATCAGATCGAAGCCGAATTCGGCGCGATCGACGTCTGGGTCAACAACGCGATGGTGACCGTCTACGCCAGCATCGTCGATATCACCCCGGAAGAGTTTCAGCAGGTGACGCAGGTGACTTATCTCGGCCAGGTTCACGGTACGCTGGCGGCGCTCAAGCATATGCGGCAGCGAAATCGCGGCATCATCATCTGCATCGGATCGGCCCTGGCCTATCGGTCGATTCCGTTCCAGGGGCCTTATTGCGCCGCCAAGGCGGCGGTGCGCGGCTTCGTCGATTCACTGCGCAGCGAACTGCTCTATGAACGTAGCAGGATTCGGTTGACGATGGTGCATCTGCCCGCCGTCAACACGCCGCAATTCGATTGGGCGCGCAATAAATTCAAGCGCAAGGTCGCGCCGGTAGCGCCGATCTTCCAGCCGGAAACAGTCGCGGCCGCCGTGATGCGAGCGGTGCATGAGGCACCGCGGGAATATTGGCTCGGGCATTCAACCGTGAAAGCTATCGTGGCCCAGATGCTGATGCCGGCTTTCGCCGATCGGTTTCTAGCACGGAGCGGCAAAGCGAGCGAAACCGGCAAGCAGCTGGCCGATCCCGATCGAGCCGACAACATGTTCGCGGCCGGCCGCGGCGATCCGGGCGCCCATGGCCGGTTCGACCGCAGATCGAGCCCACGGGCGTTTCCGTTCAATCCTGCCTGGCTGCGTGCCGGCCTCGCATGCGCCGCCGTGGGCGCAGCCGCAGCTGTCGTGACAGCTGTTGCCGCCATCGGCCGCGGCCGAAATCCGCCGGTCGCACCACGGCTAATGGCGGCGCCCCGATGGGGTGCGATACGCGATCAAAGACGCCGCTGAGCCCACGACGTTGCGTGCCCGAGGCGACGGTTGCCGAGGTCCAAGCCTGCCTTGGGAAACTTCGTTAGATGTTTATGCGTCGCCGGCACCATTCTGCTTTCCCCCACACCGCCACATGTCCAAAGATTCACGGAACGGGCCCGTTCGGCGCCCGTTCCTCCTGTGAGGCGCGAGGGACGACACAGGAGAGAAATGCAATGCGACTTTCAGTTCTTGCCGCTGGCGCGGCTTTGTTGCTCGTTCCCGCGGCAGCCATGGCACAGTCCACCGCGCCATCTGCCACTGCGCCGCCGGCGGCGCAGACTGACGCCAATCAGAATGCGCCGACCGCGGTTACATTGCGCGCTCATGTGCGCAACATGCTGCAGAGTTCCGGGTTTTCCGACATCCGCATGATGCCGAGTTCCTTCATGATCCGCGCCAAGGATCAGGACGGCAATCCCGTCGTCATGAGCGTGAGCCCGGATTCGGTCACCGAGGTTGCGGAACTCGGCACGTCGGGCGCAAACGGTGGCAGCGAAACCGCCAATGCGGCGGTGCCTGCGAGCAATCAGCAATTCGTCCCGGTCGCCAACAACGACGAATTGAGTTCGAACCTGGTCGGGCTCGACGTCTATAACGGCTCGAACCAGAACATCGGCCAGATCAAGGATATCGCCATGGGTCCGCAAGGCCGCACCCGCGCCTATATCCTGTCGGTCGGCGGTTTTCTCGGCATGGGCGAGCACTATGTCGCCGTCAATCCGAACGCCGTGAAGGTGGCTTACAACGCCTCCGACAGCAAATGGCACGCCTCGACCAGCGCCACCGCCGCCGAGCTGAAATCGGCGCCGGCGTTCCAGTACAATGGCCGCTGGAATGCCAGCAAGTCGTAACGGCTGAAGCTCACCTCACTTGGCCTTATTAATACCGCGCTTGGTTTCGCCAGGCCAGTCTTCCAGCGGGCGGGCGGTAAACGGGGTGCCCCAACGAGAAATCTCGCTTGGCTAACCAGCCCGCACGTTCGGCCATGGCCATTAGATCCAGATGATATCGGAGCCACGCACGGCACCTAAAGGAATCGCCTGATTGCTCGGCATGGCGTCAAGAGCCAATCGCGGCAGCCCTGCCGCTGCCGCGAGATGCGACGTGACACCACAGCTTCGAACCGGATAAGCGGAACTGAATTATCCCCAAGGGAGCGAAGGATAGCTGTCACCAGCCAATGATAGTCGGTGCGGAACACGGAATTTTGCAGGTTTCCGGCCTCGCTTTGATTGCCAACCTCGCCGGTCTCACTGTGGTGACACTCTCCTTGGTCGGCGTCGGTCGAGCAAGGCGACAAAAAGCAATGACAATCGCGTTGACATTTGCACTGATCGGTATTGCCCTCGTAATCTGTGGAACAACCGTTGTCATCGCATGCGAGTGATTTTGGGGAGCCTCCACGAGGATTTGTTTTATTGCGGACCACAACTCGCATTCCAACGGCCGTTGTACTGGAACTCCGGCGCCGATTTGAGTTCGTCAGATGTCGCGCTTGTATGGGCATGCCATTTCTGGTCAGTGCCACTGTAAGATACTTGGATATCCGACGAATTCACGGCGACGTAACGCGTGCCCATGCCGAGAAAGCCCCCAACTGATACGATATAAGCCCCTGTGCCGCCTGCCGGACCCAGAGCAATATCTTTGATCTGACCGATATCTTGATTGGATGTGTTATAGACATCGAGTCCAACCACGTTTGAACTAAGCTTTTCGTCCTGGCCTATGCGGACGAAGTTAGTTTTTTTCGTCGGCGAGGCGGACGCGTCTTCAGAATTGCTCCCGCCTCCATCCGTTGCTAGGGGCCCCAGTAACGACGAAACCTCGGTGGCAGAATTGGAACTCACGCTAACGGCTGGTGACGCGGGCGCGCTGGATGTATGCGCGACGGCCGCCGTCGTGAAAAGTAGCAGCGCCGTCCCTGCTGCCAAGGGTGAAAATCCCATTATCTTTCTCCTATGTGTGCCCCAGCAAACTTTCCAACCGGTCACGACGGGGCGCGTTCCGTGAACAAATGGATATAAAGGGAACCGAATACCAAAATTCGCTTCGAAGCGCCCGCTCGATCCGTGGATCGCACAGTCGGGTGGGCCGACGCCAGGCGGATGTAGTAAGCTGTATCAGATGGTGGCGATGCGCTTGCCATTAGCATGTGTACCGAGACGCTGACGTATGAATACTCTAAAAAAGCCTAACGCAGACCGCTATGCCTATCCGTCAGGGGCAAATCGTGACATTCACCGAGTGTCCGGCCAGAAAGGAGACAGTCCTGCAATCTAACAGAAATGTAGAGGCTGCGAATTACTATGCTTCCGATAGCGAAGAGTAGCACCGCAACTGCCAGCCCGATCAAGGCCATGCGACGCCTTCCATTCCCTCTTGCGTTATTATTCGTCATAGGCGCAGCGGCAATTTTCCACTTAAGCAACAAAGCTCGATAATATATATTTGTACGCGACACAATTCAGTATGATGGCGTCACCACGAAGCATGGCCACTTTTTGTCTTTGGCGTCCCTTACCAGTTTTATCCATCGGCGTAGCAGTAGCACGATCGCGCCAATCCATTACCCGACAGCGAAAGGACAGCGATAAAGGCTAGGCGTCTGTCACTCAAGCATCGCCCTTTCGATACCCCGCCAACTCTAATGAGTCATCCCGCCGCAACTTCTCGGCCGGGGATTTGCAGCATCGCCCCGCTTGCCAAGGACACAGGGCTCAGAGTAGGAGGGAATTTCTTTAGCTGGTCCGTCAATTCTTTTAGCGGCCAATTGCATGAGAATGGCATGATACTCCGGCGGCCATTGCAAATCGGGCTTGCCCGGTTATCACTTCTTGCGGTTTTCGTGGGCGTCATAACCGGTGCCGGCGCCGTGCTGTTTCGGGCATTGATCGGTCTGATTCACAACATTGCTTTCCTTGGCTCGTTCGCGGTCAACTATGACGCCAGTCTTTTCACGCCCCCGAGCCCTTGGGGCGCGCTTGTCATACTGGTTCCCGTTCTTGGCGGCGTCCTCGTTACCTTCCTGATCACTAACTTCGCGCCGGAGGCGCGAGGCCACGGCGTGCCGGAAGTCATGGACGCGATCTACTACAAGGAAGGTGTAATTCGGCCGGTCGTTGCGTTGATCAAGTCGCTGGCTTCTGCGCTGTCGATCGGCACCGGCGCTGCAGTCGGTCGCGAAGGGCCTATCATCCAGATCGGTGCCGCGCTTGGCTCGACGCTGGGGCAGCTTATCCGCATGGCCCCGTGGCAGCGCATTACTCTAGTTGCGGCTGGTGCGGGCGCAGGTATAGCGGCGACATTTAACACACCGATCGGTGGCGTGATGTTCGCCATCGAGTTGCTATTGCCAGAGTTGAGCGCGCGCACGTTCCTGCCCGTCGCTCTCGCGACAGGTACGGCAACATTCATCGGCCGGATCTATTTTGGCATTTACCCAGCCTTCGCCATCCCAGCCCAGCTTTTGACTTCGCAGCAGCCGGCCACCCTCCCAGCGCTGTTACTCTTTGCGCTGCTTGGCGGTCTAATCGGGCTTGCGGCGACCGCGTTTATCCGGACCCTCAGTCTGGCGGAGGATATATTCGAACATATCAAAAATCCTTACCTTCGCAATGCGATCGGCATGCTCCTGGTCGGGATCGTGATCTACCTGTTGCTGCGGACGGCCGGACACTATTATGTTGAAGGCGTCGGCTACTCAACAATCCAGGCGATCCTTACTGGCGGCCTGGACATGCCAGCATTGCTTATCCTGTTATTTGTCGCCAAGCTTTGCGCCACTTCGACAAGCCTCGGCTCGGGGGCCTCAGGGGGGATTTTTTCACCCTCCCTATTCATGGGCGCAGCGATTGGGGGCGCCTTCGGTTCACTAATCACAGCTGTCCATCCGGCGGAGGGAGTCACCGCCACTACCGGCGCTATTATTGGTATGGCTGCCATGGTTGGGGGCGGTACCGGCGCCGCAATGACCGCTGTGACTATGATTTTTGAGATGACGCGCGACTACGATCTGGTGATGCCCAGCATCGTTGCCGTCGCACTCGCCATCGGCGTGCGGCGTCTGCTTTCGCCGGAGAACATCTATACCATTAAGCTCGTGGGCCGCGGCCACTTCGTGCCGAAGGCGCTGCACGCAAATATGTTCCTGGTCCGTAGCGCCAACGATGTGATGGAGCGCGACGTGACAATCCTACCGGCGGAAGCGGACTTCGATGCGTTCCTACGACAGCATATAACGGGTAGCGGCTTCAAGCACGTCGTTGTGACTCGCGGCAACCATATTGTCGGCGTCGTCCGCATCAATACCGGTCTGCGGCGTGGGCTTGAGGGCGCCTATTCCGGTGTAACACTCGGTGATGTGGCGCAACGTAATTTTACTCTTGCGCGCGAGAACGACATAGTATTCGACATCGTTCAGCGCATGGCGCGCCATGAAGCGAGCATGGCAGTAGTGACGAAGGTCGGCGGACGATATCGCCCTTCAGCGATCGTCGGTGTAATCTCCAAAGAGCACATTGCCGATTCCGTCGCCGAAAGCATCAGGCCCTTCGGCAAATAGCAAAAGTGCGCATCACAAACGAAGCCAAGTTTACGATAGCAGACGCGATAGCCCCCACCTCGCGTCGTAGTCGAGGGTCTAGCTGCTACGGCGGTTCCAGGCACAATCGCCAGCATCCCCTTTCCATAACCTGTCATTATGCGAACTGGCTACTTCTCTTGGCAAAACCGGCCCGGACTTACGAAGCGCCGGTCACCAGCACGGCACGGCCTGGCCGTGACGAATGGCGATTTGCGTTGGGCCGATCTGAACCTTGACCGACATCTGCGATTGCCTTCTCTACGCGCCTTGGCGCCGATGCAATCAGCCCCACATGTCGAGTTGCTCTGCTATGTGCGAGGCCACGATCGGAGATCGGCATGGGCAGCCAAATGACATGGCGGCAACTCGTCTCGTACTGAAATCAGAAAACAAGGAAATTTTAGAAGGTGTCTGCGCAAAACTCCTCGACGCCATCCTGTCAGGCCCGATTCGGTTTGAGCATGGCGCAATTCGGGCAATGTTGCACTTCTATAGTCTGAAATCGCCGGCACTCGACCACCGGATATCATTATGCGAATCCGGCCACTTCTCTTGGCAAAACCGGCCCGGACTTACGAAGCGCCTGGTCACCACGCGGGCACGGCCTGGCCGTGACGGATGGCGATTTCGGCGTTTGGCCTATCTGCTCCTTGACCTCGATATTCCTGCGATTGCTCTCCTCTACGCGCCTTGGCGCCGATGGACCCGGCACCACATGTCGAGTTGCTCTGCTATCGTGGAGACGACTATCGGAGATCGGGCATCCGGCAGGCACAAATGACATGGCGGCAAACTGTTTTTAATACTGAAATCAGAAAACAAGGTATTTTTAGAAGGCGTCTGCGCCAGAATCGCTCTATGCGTCCCTGTCAGGCCCCATTCGGTTTGAGCATGGCGCAATTCGGGCAATGTTGCGCTTCTATAATCCGAATCTGCTGGCATTCTATGACTGCATATCGGATGTCCCGTGGAGTTCGAAATGCAGGCAGGATCTGGGTTCAGGCGGGGCGTCAGTGATGTCACGACAGTGAGACCGGCGTTCTTCCGTTGTCTCAGCACCTCAGGCATGTCTGTAGCCATTTTCTCGATGGGGTTTTTCCACCAGGATCTCGTTCATTTGGCGGGGCAACAACCCGCATTCCAATGGCCGTTGTACTGGAACTCCGGCGCCACATTAAGTTCGTCAATATGTCGCGCTGATGCGGGCATGCCGTTTCTGGTCAGTGCCACTTGGAAGTAATACTGGACATCCGATGATTATTCCCTGCGACGTAACGCGTGCCCAGCCGGGTAACCCCCCAACGGACACCTGATTTCTGGCTTATTTCTGCCATCTTGTCGCGATGGCGCTTGTCGAGCTCGGCTTTACATTTTTATCTTTTTTCGGATTACTTTTGTCGCTC
>CAWFVF010000002.1:0-182457 GCA_963819265.1 uncultured Alphaproteobacteria bacterium
GACTTGGCGCCAATCTGCAAGCGACATTCAAAGTTATTGACAGATTTTTGGATGGGGTCGCAACGAGTATCAAATCCATTGATCTAACAGCCACAATCTACCAAGACGCTACACGGCTGACTTACCGTCTGAATGCCTACATCGACAAATTAGCGCTGTTCGATGGTGACGAAATGGGAGGCATAACGATCAGGTCTTCGGATGTGAGCAGCCGTGTGCTAAGCTTGGCCGTCCCCAAAAGTAGCATGACAGCTGTCCAGCGAGCAGCAGTCGAAGCGGCCCGGCAAAGGGCGCGGGCCTTCGATATTGATCTCGTCGTTACGCCATTTTAGGAGCGCCGATGTACTGCCACCTCTATCTGCGCAACGGCATTGTCTACATCCCCACGATGGGAAAAATGGATACGGGCTTCTATCGCGACATCGAACCGGTGGCCGTTATACGCGCGTCGGATACCGAAGCTCTGCGCCAGGCCCTAGCGGCGATGATCGATCGCGAGAACCCAATGGTGCCGATGTTGCCGCGGCGCGAATGGTCCGCGCCGGTAGTGCTGAAGTATGCTGGCGTAAGAAGCTGGTCGGCGTTCGAGAAAGGCATGTCACTCTGGGGCCTCGACGACGATAAGAACGGACAATTTGCACTTATCGGAAAGAGGAAACAGGCAAACGGCGCGACTGTCGACGACCCCGGTAAAACCATCATCTTTTCTGCCGAATCAAAAACGGAAGATGTGATCGAAAAGATAATTAAGGTTTTGCAGGGCGCTGTGCGACAGATGCAGACGTCCTAACGACGGCATCATGGCGAGCACACACGGGCTGCGACCCGAACATCCCGGCTAAGTTTGGCGCTTCCTAAAGGCAGCATGACCGCAGCCCAGCGGGCGGCTATTGAAGCCGCAAAAGATCGAGCAAATGCATTCGGCATCGATTTTACTGTCACGGCGTCCTAGGTGATCTTATTAACTGCCATCTTTACCTAAGGAAGGGCACGGTCTATCTGCCGACCATGGGGAAAATGGGCGAGGGTTTTTATCGCGGAGTTGAACCGGTGGCTGTTGTCGCCGTGTCGAACACCGATGGAGTCCGCCAGGCGTTGCAGGCGACGATCACTCGTGGAAATCCGATCGTACCCATGCTGCGCCGTTCCGAATGGCAACCCCCGGTGCTGCTGAAATACGCGGGGGTCAAGTCCTGGTCAGCATTCGAGCGCGGCATGTCTTTTTGGACCATTAAAGACGACGGCACCTCCTTTCGCATCGCCGGTCAAAGAAAGCAGCCGAATAGAATGTGGAACGACGACCCGGAGCAGATGGTCCCGTTTCCGCCGGGGTCGACTGAAGATCAAGTTATCGACCGCATGATTGCGATTTTACAGGGCGCCGCGCGGCAATGAATTGGTCCGGAGCCGCGTGGAACCAAGTGTCGAACGGCGATCGTTCGGCAACGACAACGAAGCTCTGGAGTTCAGACGCCTCCTTCACCATGGCGAGCGAAATGACGAGTTGGGCGGTCTGTTGGAATGGATCGCGAATGCAAAGCCCGAAGATGAGCAGGCTATCAGGGCTGAGATCAAGCGACACTATTACGATGTCGGCGATACGAGCGGCGGTGACGCGCTCACCGCTGCTCTGGGCAATGTCCTAGGACCAGGCGTCGCGTACAAAGATCGACAGAAAATCCTCAATGACATTGGGCCTTACTCACAATCTGCCCAAGATGATCAATCAACTGAATTCTGGATCGGCGCAGGGCTCCTTCTATTATCGATGATCCCTCCGGCTGCTGGCGCCGAAGCGGCCTCTGCCGTGTGGGAGCTTCCGGTATCTGTTCGAGGCAAGTATTTCGACGCAATGTTCCGTGATGGATCATTGCATCCATTATCTCAAATCATCGACAACTTCACAGAAGGGAATGCCATTAGCATTAAGTCCATCAACCTAAAACACGGCCACATATCAGGATTCTGGGCGTCTAACGTCAACGCTAAATCGCTACTTCAGTGCGCTAGAGGAATATCAGGACACTAATTGGGGCGGCGACAATATTTTGACTTCCGATATATCAGCTCGAACTTTATTTTTGGTAGTTCCTAATGGCAGCATGACGGCTGCCCAACGTACTGCCATTGATGCTGCCGGAGCCCGAGCAAGGGGCAAAGGAATAAATCTTATCATCACGGAATTTTAGGAAACTCCATGCTTCACTAGGTTTATTTGAGAAAAGGCATGGTGATCGTGCCGACAACGGGAAGGGTGGAAAGCCGTGGCCCTTATCGCGACATCGAGGCGGTTGCTGTCGTTCCCGCGTCAGATACGGCGGCAATTCGAAGCGCGTTGCGGGCAGCCATTGCGGTAATCCGCCAACGCTCTGATATCCGGGCGGCGCTTATCCGCAGCCGGTCGTTGTCAAACACCCCGGTGTAAAGAGTTGGGGGGCCTTCGCGCGCGAAGCATTGCCGCCTTGGAATATCAAGGAAACGGACGGAGACTATCAAATCATCGGTCATCGCAAACATCCGACCGGCTGGGTCGAAGACCCGGAGCAGACGATCGTGTTTCCGCATGGTTCCAGCGTGGATCAAGTGATCGAGCGCATGATTGCGATCCTGCAGGATGCCGCTCGATTGCAATCGAGCTAACGGACTGCCAATCGTCTCAAGTACGACAGCGCTCTTCATCGATCAGGCCACCGACCGATGACTAACGACTTTGGCCGTACGCCTCGTGATCGTCGGGCATTGTGATTGCGATACCGCAACAGTGGTTGCCCCGCACCAGGGGGGCGATGATTTCCTTCTGAGTCATTGCCGGGGATCCTACCCTGCAATCCATGCAGCAGATCAGCATCCTTGCGGCGCATCCCACAGCGCGGCGAGGCGCGTATCCTGCAAAAAGAACGCATCGCAGATATCGAAGACCGTCTTGGCGAGCGGCCCGCCGATGACATCGTTGCGCTTGAGGCAATGGCCGATGCGCGGGCTCATCGCAAACGCCTGCTCGGTTGCGTCAACCACCATCATCTGTGGCCCGTTGTCGAAGATGCGATATTTGATGCTCACCGCGTGAAAGTCGGGGAGATCTTTGCTCTCCGTTTTTGGTCCGGCGAAAATCAAATCGATGTCAGCTCCACTTTCGAAAACATGCCCGACGGTCCAATGTACGAAATAGGAGCCTCGCCCGTGAGGCTCGTCGCCCCACACGCCCCAGATTTTGCGGCTGACCCGGCCGCAGCACGCGCAGCGCCCAGTATCCTTCTCGCCAAGCGGTTTTATATCGATCGCGCCGGACATAGCGGATATTATACCGTAGATTGAGCAAGTTCGTCGGGATTCAAGATGAGTGCCGAAACACTGGTCTACGCCTTTCACGACAAAACGCTCTACAAGTTCGAGCGCGCGGAGCGCCATACGGCCTCCTGGCTCGGCGGACCGCCGCCACGCGAAATCTCCGGACAATCCTTCGATCCCAAGCCGCTGCACCAAATAGCCTGTCTCGGCAATCTCCATATCCGCGCGTTCGGCGCGCACCGCCTCACCGAACTGCCGCTGATTTACGGCATGTGCTACGACGGATGCGAACTGTCTTACCGGGTCGAATCCAGTTACCAGATCGAAATGCTTCACATCGACCCGCCGTCTTCGCGCGACGATTGGCCTTACTCGAATTTCCCCCGCTCATTCCCTACGTGCCATTGCGGCTGGAGGACACGCCCCGCTCGGAGAGCTACGACGATTTCGTCCAACGCTTTCCAAATATGCCCTGGCCGCAACCAACGGAAATGGTCGTCGCCGTGCCGCCGCCGGCCACCATCGGCCTGTCGTTTTGGGCAGGCGGCGACGGCGATGACGTGACTATCGTCTTCGAATGCGATCTGAAGGAGCGGAAAGTTAGGGCCTTCAACAGGACCTCGTAGGGGCGGCTCGACGGCGGCACCGGCGCGACCACGATCCGCGGCGCGCAGGCCGTGTTGCTTGCCAACCAGAAAGGCGCGCCCCTAACGCTGAGCGGCGAGTCGAACGGCTGATCGTCGGCCTGACGCTGTCACCGAAGTAGGTGGCGAGGCGTCTCAGGATTCGAGTAGCGGCGACGGCCGGGGTCAGCCCGGGCCATTCTGATTGGTGCACTTGGGGGCCTTCGCTCCTTCATCACCTCATCGTGTCGGATGCGGTCCGTAGAATGGGTAAAGCGAAGCAATCCCCATCATCAACCGACGAAAATGGTTGGATTTCGTAACGGCTCAACCATCCTACCGTGCTAGGCCGCGTCCAGCTTTAAAATCTTCTTTTCATCTCCATGCAAACCAGCGAGCAATCGCTTCTTGGCATCACTCGAAAATGAATCCCGCAAATAACGACCTGCCGTACAAAGATAGAACCTGTGAATGATATCGACCGCTTCAACAAAAGTTTCAATTGCCAGATCTTGAGTTGCTTTAATAGGCTTAATATCGGCAACAGATTTATGCTCAATCCACGCGCCCGGCATATGCCATGAACGAGTGATGACACCCGTCTTTCCCACCCCGCCTTGCATGTTCATCACTGTTATGACAGTTCCCATAGAGCCCCTCCCGCGACGCTCTAGATAACTCTACTTTCGCGGGTAATACTAGGCAGGCTTCGCGCTCAGATTTGAGCGGCACTGTAGGAACGAGGCTGGAAATTAACCCCTCTCCAAATTCGGCATGGGTGTCGCCGACAACTCATTAGGACGATAATACTATCTACAACGCCTTATTACTCTCCTTCACCACCTCCGCCTGATCCACATAAACCTCCGCCCCCATGTCCAAAAACTTCTTCGACATATCCGCCATCCCCTGCTTCGCCGCATCCGGATAAAGCGCGGCCTTCTCGTTGTCGGTAAGCCCGGCGGCATAATCGCGAACGTCCGCCGTGATCTTCATCGAGCAAAATTTCGGCCCGCACATCGAGCAGAAATGCGCCACTTTGTGGGCGTCCTTGGGCAGCGTCTCGTCGTGGTATTTGAGCGCGGTGTCGGGATCGAGCGAGAGGTGGAACTGGTCGATCCAGCGGAAGTCGAAGCGCGCGCGGCTCAGCGCGTCGTCGCGCAGTTGCGCCGCCGGATGGCCCTTGGCGAGATCGGCGGCATGCGCCGCGATCTTGTAGGCGATGACGCCGTCCTTGACGTCGTTCCGGTCCGGCAGGCCGAGATGCTCCTTCGGCGTGACGTAGCAGAGCATGGCGGTGCCGAACCAGCCGATCATGGCGGCGCCGATCGCGCGAGGTGATGTGGTCGTAGCCCGGCGCGATGTCGGTGACCAGCGGGCCCAAGCGTATAGAACGGCGCCTCGCCGCATTCCTTGAGCTGCTTGTCGACATTGATCTTGATCTTGTGCAGCGGCACGTGGCCGGGGCCTTCGATCATCACCTGGCAGCCTTTGTTCCAGGCGACCTTGGTGAGCTCGCCGAGCGTTTCCAGCTCGGCGAATTGGGCGCGGTCGTTGGCGTCGCGGATCGAGCCGGGGCGCAAGCCGTCGCCGAGCGAGAACGAGACGTCGTATTTGCGCATCAGGTCGCAAATCTCGTCGAAGCGCTCGTAGAGGAAGCTTTCCTTGTGATGCGCCAGGCACCACTTCGCCATGATCGAGCCGCCGCGCGAGACGATGCCGGTGACGCGGTTGGCGGTGAGATGGATGTAGCCGAGCCGCACGCCGGCATGGATGGTGAAATAATCGACGCCCTGCTCGCACTGCTCGATCAGCGTGTCCTTGTAGCATTCCCAGTCGAGCTTGACCGGATCGCCGTTGACCTTCTCCAGCGCCTGATAGATCGGCACGGTGCCGATCGGCACCGGCGAGTTGCGCAGAATCCATTCGCGGGTGTTGTGGATGTTGCGGCCGGTGGAGAGGTCCATCACCGTGTCGGCGCCCCAGCGGATCGCCCACACCATCTTTTCCACTTCCTCTTCGACGGACGAGGTGACGGCGGAGTTGCCGATATTGGCGTTGATCTTGGTGAGGAAGTTCCGCCCGATCGCCATCGGCTCGAGTTCGCCGTGGTTGATGTTGGACGGGATGATGGCGCGGCCGCGCGCCACTTCACTGCGCACGAATTCCGGCGTGACGAACAGCGGCACCGAAGCGCCGAAGCTTTCGCCGTCGTCATGGCGCTCCTGGGCGACGTCGAGCATCTTCTTGCGGCCGAGATTTTCGCGCTCGGCGACGTAGATCATTTCCTTGGTGATGACGCCTTTGCGCGCCCATTCCAGTTGGGTGATGGGCTCTGCCGTCCGCGCGAGGGTCGGGCGCGCAGCGGCTTCGGCGTGTTGGGGAAATTGCGGGCGAGATGCTTGCCGGTGACATTGCCGTTGTCGACCGGCTGGATCGGACGGCCCTGGTATTCTTCGACGCCGCCGCGCTCCTTGACCCATTCGATGCGGACGCGCTTGAGCCCCTTCTCGACGTCGATCGCCGCCGTCGGTCTCGGTATAGATGCCGGACGGATCGTAGACCCGCACCGGCTCCTCGCCGGAACCCTCCGTCAGCGGGATCTCGCGCAGCGGCACGCGCAGGTCCGGCGCCGCCTCGGGCGACGAATAAATCTTGCGCGAGCCGGCAATCGGGCCGGTGGTCACCGTCGGCGTGGCGAGATCGGATTCGGAGAGAGGCTTATTCATCGCGGTCGCTCCTTATTGCGAGCGATCCGGACATAACGAGCGCGGGGCGGGCTTGATTTACGTTTCCGTCCCTTCGCCGGCATGACCCGGATCAGGTTCAAAGGGTTTTTCTCAGCCCGCTGCCGGGCACCCCTCGGACGTCCCTAAAATAGGCCCTTGGCGCGGAGTGTCAACGCGGGGAAATCCACCTCTTCCCGCGCGGTGGAGGTCGAGCGAAGCAAGGGTAAGGGTGAAGGGCGCGGCCGTGAGTTTGAGCTTCGTCGTCTGAGCCCGGCGGAACCGCCCCCTCACCCCAACCCTCTCCCCGCGTGCGGGAGAGGGAGCTAGTAATCCTTCAACAGCCGCTCGATGTAATCGAGTTCTTCCTGCGGGCGGGCCATGTCGCCGAAGCGCTTGCGCAGTTCCTCGATGATGCGGCGGGCGCGCTGCACGTCGATCTCGCCCGGAACCTTGACGGTGGAATCGTCGCCGTAGTCGTGGCCGCGCAGCGGCCGGCCGAGCGGATCGGTCTGCTGCTGGGCACGCGCCTGGCCGAAGCGGCCGCCGCGGCCCTGGCCCGGCGCCTCGCCCATCTGATTCTGCATCGATTGCGCCAAGCCCTGCGCGCCCTTGCGCAGCGCATCGAGCGCGCGGCCCTGCGGGTCGACGGCGCTGTCGGCATCGCCCTCCCCGAGATCGCTTTCGGCTTCGCCCATCGCCTCGCCGGCGTGGCCGAGATTGTCGGACGCCTGATCCTGCCCTTGATCCTGGCCCTGCCCTTGCTGGCCTTGACCCTTGCCTTGGCCTTGCTGGCCGTCCTGGTTCTGGCCGAGGCCTTTGTTCTTCAGGTCCTCGAGCAATTTGCTCAGGCGGTCGCGCAGCGCCTGCTGGCTTTGCCGCAACTCGCCCATCGAATTGCCGGGCTGTTGCGGCTGGCCGGACTTGCCCTTCTGGCCGCGCTGGGCGTCCTGCTGGCGCTGGTCCTGACTCTGCTTGAAGGTGCGGTCGCGCAAATCCTGCTGCTGGCGGATCATGTCGCCGAGATCGTCGAGCGCCGACATCATGTCGTCATTGTCGTCGCCGTTGGCAGTCCGGCGACGCCATCTGCAGATTTTCCATCATCTGCGACAGCTGCTGCAGCAACTGGCGCGCGGCGTCCTTGTTGCCGCTCTTGGCCATGTTCTCCAGCCGGTTGAGCATGTTCTGCAAATCCTGCTGGCTCAACACATGTGCATCCGGGCCGAGCGGGCGTGCCAGCTGCTGGCTGTTTTTCAGCTGCTGGGCCATCGCCTGCATGAAGCGATCCATCGCGGCGCGCAATTGATCCATCAGCTGCTTGATCTCGTCGTCGCCGGCGCCGCGCTCGAGCGCCTGCTGCAGCGCGTTCTCGGCATTGCGCAACGCATCCTGCGCATTGGATATGTCGCCGTCTTCGAGGCCGACCGCCATCTGCCACAGCCGCACCGTCACGTCGCGCAGATCGTCGTCGCTCTTGGCGCGCACCAGCGACCAGAAAATCGTGCGCAGCCCGAGATAGACCCCGGCCTGCGGCGTGAATTTGTCCGGCGCGATGGCGAGCGCATCGAGCGCGGTGATGACGCGCGGGCGGCTATTGGCGTCGAGCGCGAGATTGCGGCGCTGTTCGATCAGCGCGCGCGCCAGCGGCTTGGTAAACACGCGCTGCGGCAGCCGGAACGAAAACGGCTCGCTCTTGCCGATATTGCCGGCCTCGTCATGGGCGACCAGCGTCATGGTCACTTCGGCGCCGGCCCAGGGGTGATCGGTCAGGTCCTTGGTGGTCTGGCCGTTGGCATTCTTGGTGCGCGACTGCGGCAACACCAGTGCGAATTCCGGCGGACCATAAAGTGGACGCGGGCTCGCCGTCGGCGTCTTGTCCGTTGCCGGGCCTGATGCGGCGCCGGCATCCTTGCGGGCGAAGGTCGCCTCGGCTTGGGTGACGCCGTAGTCGTCTTCGAGATGATAGGACAACAGCAGCGAGCCGCGATTCTGCTGCTCGGGATCCTTGGTCAGCGCAATGGTCGGCGCCCGGTCGGCAATGGCGTTGAACGGCCAGACCAGATCCTCGCCTGCGCCGCGCAGCGTTGCCGTGCCGGTGCCCGCGATCTTGAAACGATGCTCCTCGGTGCCGGCCGGCGCCGGCACGCTTTCTTTCGACGGCGTCACGCCGCCCGAACCGGTGACGTCGAGGCTGAGCTTCCCGGTCGAGCGCACGATCAGCGTCGAACCCGCCGGCACCGCGACCGGACTGCCGCTCGCCAAGGCCGCGGTCTCGCCGGGATGAATGCCGGGCAGCATGATCGGCGGCTTCCCGGTGTAAGGCGGCGGCGTCACCCAGGCATCGACCCGGAAATTCGGCGGCAGCACCACGCCCTGCCAGTCGAAGGCGGCGGCGATGCGATGCCAGCGCTCGCCGCCGGCGGCAAAGAATGTCGCGACGCAGGCGATCAGCACCAGCGCCCGCACCGCATAAGGATCGCGGCGGGCGACGCGCGGCGACGGCGCGCCGGCTTTGAGCGAACGCGCCGCTTGCAGCGAACGCTCGACATGGGCGTTCCACAGCGCCAGCGAATACGGATCCTTCGACGTCACCGCGAGCGCGTCGGCAATCGCGGTGGCCGGCCGGTGGCGCAAGCCGCTGCCGCGATCGAGCCGGCGCAGCGCGTCGCGCATCGCCGGCAGGCGCAAGCCGGCGAACGGCCACAACGCCGCGAGCGCCAGCACCGCAAACACGATCAGGCCGATGGTGCGGCCGAGCGGCGATAGCCACAGCCAAAGCCCGAGCCAGGACAGGCTCAGGAAAATCCCGACCGCGGTGGCGAGCGCCGCGAGTGCCGGCCACAGCCGTTCCCAGAAGATCGTCCAGCGCGCCCGCCGCAGCGCCGTCTCCAGAACCGTCCGCGCCGCCGGATCGGCGGGGCGGTTCGGTACCGGAGGGAGCGGGGATTGTTCGGTCACAAGAGTTCCGTCATTGCGGCGCCGCAGCAGCCGATCAGGCGACATGTAATGTGCGGACAACACGTTAGCATGAGGGCCAGTTCATGGCACCCAAACGGCCATAGGCCGCAGGAATGCAAGATCGGAGCCATGGCCATGCCTTTTCCCGGCCGCCGCCGACCGCCAGGCGCCATTTAGCTTGCCGAACAAGCACTTCGACGTGATATCCGGCCGCAGCGAATGCGGATCGATAGACTTTTAACCGACGCGCCGACGGCCCGAATATTCCCGGCAGAGGGACCGCCGACGAGGACGCCGCGCTCGCCACCGAGAGCGAATCATTGGGCGCTCTCCCAACGAACAACACGACGGTCACGGCGCACGCGCGGCACGCGTGCGTCAAAGGCCATTGCCAATAATTTCGCGGAGTGAGATGACCGCAGCCACAAAAGATTTTGCCGGGTGAGGAAATCGGCGGCGGCAGCGAAGCAAATTCCGGCACCACGTCCGCCGAGACGAGAGCAGCACTGACATGAATCTAGGTTTCGTTGGTTTGGGCGCGATGGGGCAGCTCATCGTGCCGCGCCTGATGGCCGCCGGGCACACCGTTACCGGCTGGAACAGGTCGAAGGACAAAGCCGAGGAATTGATTGCCGCCGGCATGCGCTGGGCAGCGACGCCGCGCGCGGTGGCGGAAGCGTCGGAGATCGTTTTCTCCATCGTCACCGACGCGAAAGCGGTGCGCGCCGTCGCGCTCGGCGCCGACGGTGTCCTGTCGGGCCTGCGCAAGGGCGGCATCTTCATCGACATGAGCACGATCGAGCCGGACGAAAGCCGCGCCATGGCGGCGGAGTTCGCCAAGGCCGGATCGATCATGCTCGACGGGCCGCTGTCCGGCTCGCCGGTGACAGTGAAAGCCGGCAACGCCTCGATCATGATCGGCGGCGACGAGACGGCGTTCGAGCGCGTCAAGCCGATCCTGCTGGCGATCGGGCCGAAGGTGACGCGGATCGGCGGCAATGGGCTCGCCTGCCAGATGAAGATCGCCGTCAATCTGTTGCTGATGGTGGAAGTGATCTGCTTCGGCGAAGCGGTGGCGCTTGCCGAGAAAGGCGGCGTCGATCGCGCGGTGGCGCTCGACGCCATGCTCAAAAGCGTCGCCGCCTCGCCGGTGCTCGGCTATCGCGGACCGTTCATTCTTGAGGGCGGCATGCCGGAAGTGCCGCTCGCCGATGTCACTTTGCAGCAGAAAGACATGATGCTGGCGCTCAATCTCGGCCGCACGCTCGGCAGCCCGGTGCCGCTTGCGGCCGCCGCCAATGAAATGATGAATGCCTGCCGTGGGCTCGGCATCGACGGCAACGACTTTGTCGTCGCCCACCAGGTTTATCGGCGTCTCGGAGGACAAGCATGACTTCACAAGCGGAGAAATTCGGCGCGGCGCTGGCGAAGGCCGCCAAAGGCACCATGGCGAAAATGCGCGAGGGCGACGGCGCAGCGAATAAACCGGCGCCGAAAATGTATCGCACCAATCTGCGCGACGTGCCCAAGGTCGAAGGCCTCAAGCGCGACGACGGCTGGGTCGACATGCAGGTGCAATTCCTGATCGACAAGAAAACCGCCGGCGCCGACCACGTGGTCGGCTGGACCGTGCTCAAGCCCGGCGCGCGGCACGAGAACCATCGCCATCATAATTGCGACGAGTTCTTCATCGTGCTCAAGGGCCACGGCCACATCTATACCGAAGACGGCGAGACGCCGTCGGGCGAAGGCGACGTGATCTATTCGCCGCGCGGCTGCTGGCACGGCTTCAACAACACCTCGAGCGAAGACGTGGTGCTGGTCTGGGGCTGGATGGACGCGGGTTCGATCGAAGCCTCGGGCTACGAAGTTCATCCGGAGAGCCACCAATGAAAGTCTGGGAAGATCCGCGCATCAAGCGCGGCATGGAAACGCAGCTTGCCGAACGCCGCCGGCGCCTGGCCGCCGGCGAAAAGCCGCTGGGCTGGAAACTCGGGTTCGGCGCTCCGTCGGCCATGCAGCGTCTTGGAACGACCGCGCCGATCTCCGGCTATCTGCTGCAAAGTGCGCTGGTGCCGTCCGGCGGCCTCGTCGACGTCAAAGGCTGGACCCAGCCGGTCGCCGAGCCCGAAATCGGCGTCCGGCTCGGTACCGACCTCGCGCCGGGATCGAATGCCGCGGCGGCGCTCGCCGCCATCGCCTCGCTCACGGTGGCGATCGAACTCGCCGATATCAATCTCGCCACCACGCCGGAGACCGCCGAAGCGGTGCTCGCGGGCAATATCTTTCAGCGCCGCGTCGTCGTTTCCGACAAAAGCCGCAGCGGCGGCGATACGTCCGGCCTGTTGAGCCGCATGTACCGCCGCGGCAAGCTTGCCGGCGAAACCGACAAGCCGGAAGCCCTCACCGGCAAGGTGCCCGATCTCCTCGTCCATCTCGCCGACATGCTGGGCGCTTTCGGCGAGAAACTAAACGCCGGCGAGATCGTCATCTGCGGCTCGACCGTGCCGCCGCCGCTGATCGAGGCGGACGAGACGGAGTTCACTCACGCCATCGAGCCGATCGGAAATGCGTCAGTGCGGTTCACGCGCTGATCGCGAAACTCACAGCCACGCCGGCAAGCGATCCATCGCAATCAGTTCTTCGGCGGTAACGCGCGGCCGGATCACCGCCCATTCGCCTTCCCGCACCAGCACTTCGGGGACCAGCGGACGGCTGTTGTAGGTGCCGGACTGGGTCGCCCCATAGGCGCCCGCCGACATCACCGCGAGGAGATCGCCGGGCTGCGGCGCCGGCATCGAGCGGTCGAGCGCGAGGAAGTCGCCGGATTCGCAAACCGGGCCGACCACGTCGGCGATGATATGCCGTTCGCCCGGCGGCGCCTGCCGCACCGGGCGAACGTCGTGATAGGCCTCGTAGAGCGTCGGGCGGATCAGATCGTTCATCGCGGCATCGACGATGATAAAATTCTTGGCCTCGCCGCGCTTCATGTAGAGCACGCGCGTCACCAGGATTCCTGCATTGCCGACGATCAGACGGCCCGGCTCGAAGATCAGCTTGCAGCCGAGACTATGCGTGGCGCGCTTGACGATCGCCGCATAGGCGTCCGGATCCGGCGGCGGCTCGTTGTCCTCGCGATAGGGAATGCCCAGCCCGCCGCCCAGGTCCACATGGCTGATGGTGTGGCCGTCGGCGCGCAGCACGCCGACGAACTCCGCCAAGAGCGCGAACGCATCGCCGAACGGATCGAGTTCGATGATCTGACTGCCGATATGCATGTCGACGCCGACGACCTGCACGCCCGGAAGCTTCGCCGCCCGCGCATAAACCTCGCGGGCACGGCTGATCGGGATGCCGAATTTATTTTCGGCCTTGCCGGTCGCGATCTTGGCATGGGTCTTCGGATCGACATCGGGATTGACGCGGATCGAAATAGCGGCGCGGCGGTTTTTGGCACCGGCGATGGTCGAGAGAAGCTCAAGCTCCGGCTCGGATTCGACGTTGATGCAGAGAATGTTTTTGTCGACGGCCAGCGCCAGTTCACGCGCCGTCTTGCCGACGCCGGAAAACATGATCCTGTCCGGCGCGACGCCCGCGGCCAGCGCGCGCAGCAATTCGCCCTCCGACACCACGTCGGCGCCGGCGCCGAGCCGCGCCAGCGTCGCGATCACCGCCTGGTTGGAGTTTGCCTTCATGGCGTAGCAGACCAGCGCGTCGACGTCGGCAAAAGCGCCGGCAAACACGCGATAGTGCCGCTCGATGGTAGCGCTCGCATAGCAATAGAACGGCGTACCGACGGCGTCCGCGAGAGCGACGAGATTGACCGCTTCGGCGTGGAGCACGCCGTCGCGATAGGCGAAGTGGTGCATGGCGAGTTTTAGCTTGAGATTTTAAGGTTCGCTACAGCCGCTAGCGGTAGCGTTATCGCAACAGCGGGTCGAGGATGAACGATCTTTTCTCGCCGGGCGTGGCGACCGGGTTGCCCTGAGCGTCGAAGCCGTTGTGCATAGCGGCGGCTTCCCGCGCCGCACCCGGAGAATCAGGTGTGCTCAATTGCGCGCTCGGCGGTCGCCGGACCGGGCGGCAATTCGAGCGGCCCGGCGCGGCCGCAGCCGGCGAGGCCCAGCGCGGCAAGAACCGCCGAAATCAGCACCAAACGCGCGCTCAGACGAACCCCAGCCAAAACACGTCCCTCAACTTTTCGCCGTCCACCCTAACACAGCGCGGCGGCGCGGCGACATTGTGTCGGCAAAGGGTTTCGATGCCGTTGCCGGGCGATTTATCAACGCTTCTTCAAGGCCTTAAGCCAGCGTTTGGCTTGGCTGCGGACATTATTGGGGGCGGTGCCGCCATAGGCCGCGCGGCTCTTCACCGAATTGCCGACCGAAAGCACGCCGAATACCGCCTTGGTGATGCGCGGTTCGACCTCCTGCATGGCCGGAAGCGGCAGCTTGTCGAGCGCCACGCCGGCCTCGGCCGCCACCGCGACGATCCGGCCGGTGACGTGGTGGGCCTCGCGAAACGGCAGTTTCAGCGTCCGCACCAGCCAATCGGCAAGGTCGGTGGCGGTCGAATAGCCCTCGCCCGCGGCCTCTTTCATCCGCGCAATCTCGGGCTCGAGATCGCGCGACCATGCCGGTCATGGCGCGCAACGACAAGGCGAGCGCGCCGATCGCATCGATCGCGCCTTCCTTGTCCTCTTGCAAATCTTTCTGATACGCGAGCGGCAGGCCCTTGATCACCAGAAGGAGCCCGGTCAGCGCGCCGACGATGCGGCCGGTCTTGGCGCGAACGAGTTCGGCGGCGTCGGGATTGCGCTTCTGCGGCATCATCGACGAGCCGGTGGTGAATTTGTCCGACAGCCGGATCAGGCCGGTGAGCGGCGACGACCAGATCACGATCTCCTCGGCGAAGCGCGACAGGTGTACCGCCGCGATCGCGCAGGCCGACAAGGTCTCCAGCACGAAATCGCGGTCGGCGACGGCGTCGAGCGAATTTGCCATCGGCCGCGCGAAACCAAGCGCCTTCGCGGTCATCGTCGCGGTCGATCGGAAACGACGTGCCGGCGAGCGCGCCCGCGCCGAGCGGGCTTTCATTGAGCCGCGCCCGCGCGTCGGCGAAGCGGCCGCGATCGCGGCCGGCCATCTCGACATAGGCGAGCAGATGATGGCCGAGCGTCACCGGCTGGGCCGGCTGCAGATGGGTGAAGCCCGGCATCACCGTGTCGGCATGTTCGAAGCGCCTTTTCGGCCAGCGCCCGCTGATAGCCGGCGAGCGCGGCGTCGAGTTCATCGATGGCGTCGCGCACCCAGAGCCGGAAATCGGTCGCCACCTGATCGTTGCGCGAGCGCGCGGTATGCAGCCGTCCCGCGGCCGGCCCGATCAGCGTCGCCAGCCGGCTCTCGACATTCATGTGGATGTCTTCGAGCGCCCGCTTGAACGAGAATTTGCCGGCCTCGATCTCTGACAGGATCGTGTCTAGACCGTGAGCGATCTGCTTTGCATCTTGCGCCGTGATGATGCCTTGTTTGGCGAGCATCGCCGCATGGGCCTTGCTGGCGGCGATGTCCTGCCGGTAGAGGTGGCGGTCGAAGTGGATCGAGGCGTTGATGTCCTCCATGATCGGATCGGGTCCCGATCCGAAGCGTCCGCCCCACATCTTGTTGCTCATGACCGGTATCTCGTGAGGCGCGCGTAAAGTCTGTGTTTAAGGTCAGTCCGAAATGATCGAGCAATCCGCCACGTCGCTCAACAAAATCGGCCGCCTGCGCCTGGTTTCGGTCGCGGCGGCTGCCGGAATCCTGGTTGTCCTGGCGGGGATATACGGGATTGGGCGCATGCGAAGCAATCCGGCCGATACGGCCTGCCGGCCGGCGGTCGATGCGGCGAGCCGTATCGCGCCCCTGGTCCATGGCGAAGTCGCGGCACTGGCGGTGGCGCAGACGCCGTTTCATGTGCCCGATCTTGCGTTCAAGGATGCGCAAGGCCGCGACAAAACGCTCGCCGACTGGCACGGCCGGACCGTGCTTCTCAATCTATGGGCGACCTGGTGCATCCCGTGCCGCGCGCGAAATGCCGGCGCTCGACGCGCTCGAGCAAAAGCGCGGCGGCCCCGATTTCGAAGTCGTCGCCGTCAATATCGACACCCGCGATCCGCAGAAGCCGCTCACCTTCCTCAAAGATGTCGGCGTGAGCCACCTCGCCTATTATGCCGACCAGAGCGCGCGCGTCTTCGAAGATCTCAAAAGCGCCGGCAAAGCCTTCGGCATGCCGACCACGATCATCGTCGATCGCGCCGGCTGCGAGATCGGCACCATGGCGGGGCCCGCGGAGTGGGCGAGCGACGACGGATTGAAGCTCGTCAGCGCGGCGATCGCTAGTCCGTAGGGCGGGTCAGCCGAAGGCGTAACCCACCAAAGGGCGTCCCCGCTGCAGGGTGGGTTACGCCGCTTTGCGGCTAATCCACCCTACGATTCACTTCTCGGCAATCTCCTGCACCACCGGCAACCAGGTCTCCTGCTCCTTGTTGACGAAAGCGAGAGTCTGTTCCGGCGTCATCGGACGCGGATAATTGCCAAACGAAGCGAGCTTGTTTTTAAATTCCGGGTCATTCTCCACTTTGATCATGTCCGCGCTGACCTTTGCGATGATCGGCGCAGGTGTACCGAGCGGCGCCACCAATACTTGCCAGCCGGAGCCCCGAAAACCCGGCAGCGTTTCGGCGACCGTCGGCAAATCCGGAAACTCCGGCAGACGTTCCGACGAGCCGACGGCGATCAGCTTCACCTGCCCCGCTTTCACCGCGCCGACAATTCCCGAATAACCTTCGATGATCATCGACACGCGGCCATCGGCGACGTCGCCGATCGCGGAGGCGGGGCCGTGCGTATAGGGCACCGGCACGAATTTGATATTGGCCCGATCCTGCAGCAGAACCCCGGTGAGGTGCGTGAGCCGGCCGATACCGGTCGCCGCAATCGTGATCTTCTCCGGCTCTTTCTTGGCAAGCGCGATCAATTGCGGGAGCGTCGATACACCGAGCGTCGGCGATACCGCGAGGAACATCGGCTGGTCGGCCGAAAAACCAATCGGGAGAAAATCGCGCGGCAGCTTGACCGGCAGATTGGGCGCGATGGTCGGCAACGCCACGAAAGTCGAAAGCGTGGGGTGAAACAGCGTATAGCCGTCAGGGGTGGCCTCGGAAGCGGCGTGCGCGGCGATACTGCCATTGGCGCCCTGGCGATTGACCACGATAACTTGCTGTCCCCAGATCTTGCCGAGCCCTTCGGCGACGAAACGCGCAACGACATCCGGAGAAGAGCCGGCCGCCGAATCGGAAATAATCGTCACCGGCTTGTCGGGATAATTCCCGGCTTGCGCAAAAGCGCTGGAAACCGCCGGCAATGTCAGCAAACAAACAATGCCGAACCAAAACCGCAATCTGCTCATTTTTTCCCCGCTTACTCTGACGACGGCTTAACGGCGGTGACCTAGCGGCAATTGCCGATAAGCGTCAATCTGAGCGTGAGCCTTGCAAAAAAACCACCAATAAGCAGGCTCTTGGCAGCCGATTTCGTCCGCCAATGCCTGTCAGCGGGACATTTTGATCCATCGACCATGGTGACGCAGGTCGTCATCCGGTCCCGTGCAAGCTTGCCGGAGGTTGAAAAATCCTGCAAAATCCGTTGCCATTTTGAGTGAAGGCTGCCGCAACCGGGAAGGTACTCGCCATGTCCACTTCAGCGAACGCTGTCAGGCTTGTTTCCGAATCGACGATGCCCGCCGACGTGCGTGTCTCGCAGATACAACCGGCGGTCGGATCGCTGGTGACCGGATTCAGATTCGACGGACGGCCTCTCGCCGACGAGTTTCGCTCCGCGCTGCGCGATCTGTTGCACAATCGCGGCTTGGTGGTGTTCGAACCCGGCACGGTGACGCCCGAGAACTTCACCGCTTTCGCCGGCTTCCTCGGTGAATTCTTCCATTACGCCGGTCCTCACACGCCGCGCGCGCCGGAAAACCCCGATGCGACCATGATCGATTCACTCAAGGACAAGAATCTGCGCAATCACATCTGGCATGCCGACGGCGGTTTTCGCCCGGACGCTCCGGCGTTCACGGCGTTGTTCGCCTACCAACTGCCGGACTCCGGCGGCGATACGATGTTCAGCAACACCGCCTGGGTGTACGAGCACCTCGACCCGTTGTTCGCCGCCTATCTTGAATCGCTCACCGTGATTCAGTCGGCGGATGCGACCGGGCACATCACCGATCGTTATCTCGACCCCAAGGAAGCGGCCGAGGCGCGGGTGCGCATGCCGCCGTTCGAGATGCCGCTGGTCCGCGTTCACCCGGCGACCGGCCGGAAGTGGATCGCGGTCAACGAGTCCTACACCAACTACATCAAAGGCGTCAGCCGGATCATCAGCCAGAATATTCTCGGCATCCTGTTCGACATGATCAAGTCGCCGGAGGCGACGGTGCGTTACACCTGGACCAAGGGAGCGCTGGCGATCTGGGATAATCGCGTCGTGCAGCACAAGGGCATCAAGGACTACGGCAGCGGCCGCCGGATTCTCTACCGCGCCACCATGACCGCGTAAGGCGCGTTGCCGGTGAACGACGTCCGTTCGAAAACGCTGATCACGGCCGGCGAACTCGCCGCCTTGCTCGATGCGCAAAAGCCGGTCGTGCTGCTCGACGTCATCGACGAACCGGGCGCGGCGCCGGGAGACCGGCCGAAGATACCCGGCGCTTTGGCGGTCGATCTGGCGTCGGATTTTTCCGGCAAGCCAAGCCCCGCGGCCGGCCGGCGGCCGTTGCCGGATATCGCGGAACTGCAGTCGAAAGCGCGGGCGTGGGGAATCCGCAACGACAGCGCTGTCGTGGTTTACGATAACGCAGGCGGCGCCCAGGCGTCGCGCGCCTGGTGGACCTTGCGATGGGCGGGCCTGCCCAATGTCCGCATTCTCGACGGCGGCTATAACGCGTGGCAGGCATTAAGCCGCCCGTCATCGAACAGCGTCGGTGAGCAAAGCGACCCATGCGGGAGATGTCGTGCTGACGCCGGGACATATGCCGACTATCGATGCCAATCAGGCCGCCGCTCTCGCCAAACAAGCCAAATTGCTCGACGCGCGGCCGCGGGCGTCCTATGTCGGCGAGCCCGGCAAGCCGGCGACCGGCCATATTCCCGGCGCGCTCCACACCCCGGCAGGCGGCAACATTGCCGAGGGAAAATTCAAATCCGACGACGCGTTGCGGGCCTCGTTTGCCGCCCTTGGCGCGGACGGCTCGGCAACGGTCGGCGTCTATTGCGGCAGCGGCAACTCAGCCGCGCACGCGATCGCAGCAATGACGGCCGTCGGGCTTAAGCCCGCCCTTTACGTCGGATCGTGGTCAGCCTGGAGCACCGATCCATCCCGCCCGGTAGCAACCGGTCCCGAACCAGGATAAGTGTCGCGGCGGGCCGCGACGGCGACCCCAAAAATCCACTCTCAGCGTTCCCAAAACCCGCGGCATTGGAGCGGACCACGCTCCTCTGTTCCGCTCTCCTTGCTTTCATCATGCCCCGCAATCGGCCGCCCAGCTTCCTCATCATTCTTATTCTCGGTGCGCTTTCCACCGTGAGTCCGTTCTCCATCGACATGTATCTGCCGGCGTTCCCGCAGATCGCGCGCGATCTCGGCACCACGCCTGCGGAGATTTCGCTCTCGGTCTCCGGCTATTTCGTCGGCCTCGCGCTGGGACAGTTGTTCTATGGGCCTCTGCTCGACCGGTTCGGCCGCAAAAAGCCGCTCTATGCCGGATTGACCCTGTTCATCGTGGCCTCGATCGGCTGCATGACGTCGCGGTCGCCCGGCCTCTTCATCGCGTTCCGGCTTTTGCAGGCGTTGGGCGGATGCGCCGCGCAGGTCGGCGCCGTCACCATGGTGCGCGATTTCTTCCCGGTGGAGGAAAGCGCCAAGATTCTGTCGCTCCTGATTCTGGTGCTGAGCGTGTCGCCGTTCTTCGCGCCGACAATCGGCGGCTATGTCACGACCACCATCGGCTGGCCGTGGATTTTTGCCATTCTTGCCGGCTTTGCGATGATCGTCATGGCGCTGCTCGCCTTAATCTTGCCCGAAGGCCACAAGCCGGACCCGGATATCTCGCTTAAGCCGCGCGCGGTATTCCGCGAGTTCGGTAAAATCATCGCGCTGCCGCAATTCCGCACTTATGCGGTCGGCGGCGCTTTCTCTTTTGCCGGACTGTTCGTTTACGTCACCGGCGCGCCGATCATCTTCATCAGCGCGTTTCACGTCGATCCGCGCACCTTCGGACTGATCTTCGCCGGCCTCGCCTGCGCCTTCATCGGCGGCAGCCAGTTCAACATCTGGCTGTCGCGCCGGCATCAGGACCGCAAGATCTTCCGTACCGCCCTTATCATCCAGAACATCGTCATGCTCGTGATCGTGTCCGGCACTGCATTCGGCTGGTACGGGCTCACGGCCAATATCGTCCTGCTGCTGCTTTATTTGCCGTTCTGCGGCATGGCGTTTCCCAACGCCGCGGCGATCGCCCTGGCGCCGTTCACTAAGAATATCGGCAGCGCTTCCGCGTTGCTCGGCTTCCTGCAGATGGGCATCGGCGCGCTGGCGTCGACCGCTATCGGCCTGCTCCGCTCCAACGCGACGCTGCCGATATTCGTGGTGATGGCGGTGACGGCCGTAATCGGACTTTTGATTCTGCTGGCGGGCCAAGTTCGCAGCCTGGATGGACCTAGCGAATCCAAAGCTGAAAGCCGGCAATGATGATCTCGACCGCGATCAGCACGACGACGATAAGTTCCAGCCGCAGCGACCGCTCGGTATCGATGATGTCGGCGAACGCCTTGGCCGAATCGGAGATCACGGTGAGCTTGCGCGTCAGCACATCGGCGCGTTCCTTCAATTCGTATTCGTCCTCCAGGCGGGCGTAGAGCCGCTCCAGATCGGGCCGCTCCCACAAGACGTCGGGCTTTTCCGCCACCGCGACCAGGCCGGAAATGCGATGCTGCACCAGCAGCGCGTTGCCGATGTGCCTGAGAATGGCGCGGCGGCCGCCCGGGGTGCGGCCATGCCGCGCCAGCCCCTGCGCGATCGGCTGGATGACGCCGAACACAGTCGCCACATTCCTTTCGTCGTGAGCCAATACCACGCTGGTGGCGAGCGCATCGGCGATCAGCAAGACATGCTCGACGGTCAACGCTTTCAGGGAAATCACGCCGGACGCGACCTGATCGTCCTTGTCAGGCGCGATTTCGATTTGAACTGACTCTTCTTCGCGCGGCTGGATCGGCCCGACGATCCGGCCGTTCAAGCGGCGGATGACCTCGTCTTCTTCAAGCGGCGACATGCCGACCATGACCGCGACGCCATAGCGGAATAAAGCGACAATGCCTTTCTCGCCGGCGCGAAACGCCAACGGCTGGGTCGAGAGTACATCGTTGCGCTCCAGCCCCGCGGTTTCGATCCGGTCGCCGAGCAACAACGCCCGCATGGCGATGCGTTGCTCGCGGGCTATCAGCAAGTCGTTCATCGGAATCTCGCGATGTCACCGGCCGGTCACAAAAGCGGCCGGCATCCTCGCCCCCAATATAGGGACTGTTGACAGCGCCGCTTGTGGCTCTATACTTAACCAAATGGTTAAGGTTTCAGCCGACCCACTCGACCGGACTTTCGCGGCGCTGGCCGATCCGACCCGCCGCGCGCTGGTGATGCGGCTCGCCGGTGCGCCCGACCTGTCGGTGAGCGAACTTGCCGCACCGTTCCAAATGTCGTTGCCGGCGGTGATGAAGCATCTCGACGTCCTGTCCGATGCGGGCCTGGTCGCCCGCGAAAAGACCGGACGCACCGTTGCCTGCCGGCTCGACGCCAAGCCGATGCGCGATGCGTTCGAGTGGCTGCATCGCTATCAAAAATTCTGGTCCGAGCGGCTCGATCGCCTTGCCGCGTTTTTGGAAGGAGAAGACGAATGGCCACCGACACAATCGTCAAACCGAGCCTCACTCTCAAACGGCGGTTCAAAGCGCCGCCGGCGAAGGTCTTCGCCGCCTGGATCGACCCGGAAAAAGTAATGCGCTGGATGGGACCGGGCGAGATCGCGGGCGCTTCCGCCGAATGCGATGCGCGGCCCGGCGGCCGCTATCGCTGGGTGATGCGCAAGCCGACCGGCGAAGAACTCGAAGTGGGCGGCACCTATCGCGACGTCGTGCCCAATGAAAAAATCGTTTTCACCTGGGCCTGGAAATCCACGCCCGAGGAAGAGTCGCTTGTCACCGTGCTGCTCAAACCGGACGGTGACGGCACTTTAATGACGTTGACACACGAACAATTCGTCAACGAACCGACCCGCGACGGCCATCAGATGGGCTGGAACGGCGCTCTCGACAAAATGGAAAAGCTGTTTGCTTGAAGGAGACAACAATGCGCGGAACACACGGAACGTTTTACTGGAACGAGCTCTTGGCGCGGAACGTCGAAGGCGCCAAGAAATTCTATAGCGACACGTTGGGCTGGAGCTACGACGCCATGCCGATGCCTGGCGGCGCCACTTATTGGGTCGCAAAGATGGGCGACCAGCCGGTCGGCGGTCTGTTCGACATTAACGGCCCAGAATATAAGGGCGTGCCGGAAAGCTGGATGTCCTACATCGCCGTCGACAATGTCGACGCGCGCCTGAAAAAAGCGGTCGCCGCCGGCGCCAAAGTAATGAAGGAGCCATTCGATGTCCCCGGAGTCGGCCGCATTGCCGTCCTGCTGGAACCGGGCGGCGCCGGCGTCGGCTGGATGACACCGGCAGATTGATACTCGTTGTCCGGGTGGACCGAAGCACGATCCGGGAACGGCGGCCGTGCTCGCACGCTGCTCCCGGCTATCGCTCCGCTTCACACGGGCTACGATCCGAGTTTACCTGTCGAGCCTGAAACTACGCCGTGCTGCGATCAGCAATATTTTGAGTGGAAATATTCATTGAATAAGATCTGCACGTAAAACCAAACTGGGGAGCGACCGATGTCGATAGAACTCAAATATCTCGCATTGACGGCGATGCTGACAGCATCGCTGTGGATTCCCTATGTCGTCTCACAGGTCATGACCAACGGCTTTCTGACGCCGCCGAATTACGTCGATCCGGCACAGCGGCCGGTACCGTTGTGGGGCCAACGTGCCGACCGCGTCTATTTGAACGCGGTCGAAACATTCGCGCCGTTCGCGGCGCTGGTGCTGGTCATTCAGATCACCGGCAAGGCCGACGCCATGACGGCTTTCTGGGTGCAGGCGTTCTTCTGGCTGCGGGTCGCTCACGCCGTCGTCTATTGGGCGGCGATTCCGTATATTCGGACCGTCATTTTCACGCTGGGCTACGTCTCGGTGATCGGCCTCTTCGTCGAATTGATGAAGTAGCGCGGGGAAGACCAACGCCGCCGCGTTACGGTTGCTTGGTCAGTTCCGTGCAGGATGAAATCCGCGACGCCGGCGACTGCAGCAGATAGCAGAGTTCCATCCGGTTCGGCGCCAGCATCGTTCCGACATTGTAGCCGTCGTCGTCCACCAGGTAGATCGCGCCGGTGCGCGAAATGACGGCAATGACCTTCTCGGTGGCGCGCGCCGAGGAGAACGTACCGGAAAGGCGGCGGCCGTCCTGCTTGTCGATGGTCATCGTGAACGCGGCGCTGTTGAGCCGCGGCTCGTCCGTGGCGCTCGCGTCATGATGGGAATTGCCCGAACCCAAGATGATGGTTTCGCTCTGGCCTTTCCAAGTGCCGCGCAGGTCCGGGATTGCGGCGTCAGCCATAGCCGACGTCGCCGTAGCCAGGGCTGCGAACGTTATGATCGAAGCAAGTCGCGACATGCTGGTTTCACTTTCCTTTGGGGGCAGTAAATCAACCGGCCGTTTACGCGGCAGGTTCCAGCCCGCCTCTCGGGCGACCGAAAATATCCTTGCGAGGATTAACGTCAGCTAACGGCGCCGCACTATTCGCGACCAAAGGATCAAATGCCGCAAAGACCATTCAGATCAAATCGACGACGCAGAACAGACCCGGCATCGCACGGGCCGGAAACGGATAAAGCAAGGGGTGATGGTAATATCCGGCCGATCAGCGCGTCGGGACTGGCTTCTCGCCGCGGTAATCGTAAAACCCGCGCTGCGTTTTGCGGCCGAGCCAGCCCGCTTCGACATATTTCACCAACAGCGGGCACGGCCGGTACTTCGAATCCGCCAGGCCTTCGTGCAGCACCTGCATCACCGAGAGACAGGTATCGAGCCCGATGAAATCGGCGAGTTCCAGCGGCCCCATCGGGTGGTGGGCGCCGAGCCGCATCGCGTTGTCGATGGCCTCGACATTGCCGACGCCTTCGTAGAGCGTGTAGATCGCCTCATTGATCATCGGCAACAGAATGCGGTTGACGATAAAGGCCGGGAAATCTTCCGAGACGGCGATCTGCTTGCCGAGCTTGCTGATGAATTGCTTGGTCAATTCGAAAGTGGAATCGTCGGTAGTGATGCCGCGGATCACTTCGACCAGCTCCATCAGCGGCACCGGATTCATGAAATGAATGCCGATGAAACGCTCCGGCCGGTCGGTCGAGGCGGCGAGCCGGGTGATCGAGATCGACGACGTGTTGGTGCCGACAATCGCCTCCGGTTTCAGCCCCGGACAAAGTGCGGCGAAGATCTTGCGCTTGACGTCTTCGTGCTCGGTAGCGGCTTCGATCACCAGATCGCAATCGCCGAGGTCTTCGAGCGCCTTGGCCGGGGCGATGCGTTTGATCGCCGCCTGCCGTTCCTCATCGCTGATACGCTGGCGGCTGACTTGGCGGGCCAGATTGCCGTTGATGGTGGCAAGACCCTCGGTAATGCGATCGGGGGCAAGATCGTTCAGCAACACGTGGAACCCGGACAGCGCGCAGACATGAGCGATGCCGTTGCCCATTTGGCCAGCGCCGACGACGCCGATCTTGCGGATTGCATGAGCCATTTTATTCGCCTGCTCGTCGCGCGCTTTAGGCCGTTCCTTGACCTCGACCATCCGATTCACCTTTTACGACTTTTACGACGATATCGGCCGTCACGCCAGTTTCGTCAGCTCTTAACCTTGTCGAGCTCGGCGGCCAGCTCCGGCAAGGCCTGGTAGAGGTCGGCCACGAGCCCATAATCGGCGACCTGAAAGATGGGGGCTTCCTCATCCTTGTTGATCGCGACGATAGTCTTCGAGTCCTTCATGCCGGCGAGATGCTGAATGGCGCCGGAAATGCCGACCGCGATATAGAGCGCCGGCGCGACCACCTTGCCGGTCTGACCGACCTGCCAGTCGTTCGGGGCGTAGCCGGCGTCGACCGCGGCGCGCGACGCACCGATCGCGGCGCCGAGCTTGTCCGCTACCGGTTCTATATACTTGGTGAAGTTCTCGCGGTTTTGCATCGCCCGGCCGCCGGAAATGATGATCTTGGCCGAGGTCAGTTCCGGCCGCTCGGATTTCGACAGTTCCTCGCCGACAAAGCCCGAGGTGCCAGGGTCGGCCGCTGCCGCCGCCGCTTCGATCGGCGCAGTCGAGGCGCCGGCGCCGGTCGCCTGGAAGGCTGCCGTGCGCACCGTGATGACGCGCTTGTTTTCGGTCGAGCGCACGGTCTGGATCGCGTTGCCGGCATAGATCGGCCGTTCGAAAGTGTCCGGCGCCACCACTTTGGTGATTTCCGAAATCTGCATGACGTCGAGCAGCGCTGCGACCCGCGGCATGATATTCTTGCCTGACGTGGTCGCCGCCGCAACAATCGCTTCATAAGGGCCGGCCAGAGCGACGATCAGCGCCGCGGTGGGCTCGGCCAGCATGTGCTCGTAGGGCGCGGCGTCGGCCAGCAAAACTTTGGACACGCCGTCGAGCTTGGCGGCGGCCTCGGCAGCCGGCTTACAGTTGTGGCCGGCGACAAGAATATGCACTTCGCCGCCGATCGCCTTGGCCGCGGTCAGCGCTTTATTGGTCGCATCTTTCAGCGAAGCATTGTCGTGCTCGGCGAGGAGAAGTGTCGGCATCAGATAACTCCCGCCTCGTTCTTGAGCTTGTCGACCAGCTCGGCAACGCTCTTGACCTTGACGCCGGCCTTGCGCACCGGCGGTTCGGCGGTTTTGATCACTTCAAGCCGCGGCTTGACGTCGACGCCGTAATCGGCGGCGGTCTTGTCCTCGATCGGCTTTTTCTTCGCCTTCATGATATTCGGCAGCGAGGCGTAGCGCGGCTCGTTCGAGCCGCAGATCGGTGGTGACGATCGCCGGCATTTTCAGCTTGACGGTCTGAAAGCCGCCATCGACCTCGCGGGTCACCATGACCGCATCGCCGTCGAGCCCGACTTTGGAAGCGAAGGTGCCTTGCGGCCAGCCCAACAGCGCCGCCAGCATCTGACCGGTTTGATTGCAGTCGTCGTCGATCGCCTGCTTGCCGAGAATGATCAGGCCCGGCTGCTCGGCGTCGGCGATGGCCTTTAGAATTTTGGCCACCGCAAGCGGCTCGGGCGGCGCGTCGGTCTTGACCAGGATGCCGCGGTCGGCACCCATCGCCAGCGCGGTGCGAATGGTTTCGGCCGACTGCGGAGCGCCGATCGAAACCGCGACGATCTCGGTGGCCTTGCCCGCTTCTTTGAGCCGGATCGCTTCCTCGACGGCGATTTCGTCGAACGGATTCATCGACATTTTAACGTTGCCGAGCTCGACGCCGGAGCCGTCGGCCTTGACGCGGATTTTTACGTCCTTGTCGATCGCCCGCTTCACGGGCACGAGAATTTTCATGGTTTTCGGCTTACCGGGAAATCGTTGGCGCTATCGGATGTTGTTCTTGGCCGCCGTCGCCACCCGTCCCTGGAAGCCGACGATGCTGCGGTGCGGGAAACCTAACGGCCACGGCGGCTGCGGTCAACGCCGCTCAGCGGTTCTGGCCGGGCTGCCAAAGCACGTCGCCCGCGCCTTTGCCATTGGCATAACGGCTTGCGACGAATAGGAAATCGGACAAGCGATTGACGTATTTGAGCACCTCGGCGCTGACCTCCTCGCCGGCCTCGTCGCCGAGTTCCGCGATCAGCCGTTCGGCCCGCCGGCAAATGGTGCGGGCCAGATGCAGGTAGGCGCCGGCCGCGCTGCCGCCCGGCAACACGAAGGAGCGCAGCGGGCTGAGTTCGGCATTGAGCCGGTCGATTTCGGTCTCAAGCCACGCGACTTGGTTCTCGGTCACCGTCAGCCGGGCGCCGCCGGGCCCCTTGCCTTGGCCCGGCGTGCACAGATCGGCGCCGACGTCGAACAGATCGTTCTGGATGCGCGACAGCGCGGCATCGAGCGCCGCGTCGCCGGCGGTGTGCAACCGGACGACGCCGAGAGCGGCATTGACCTCGTCGATGGTGCCGTAAGCGGCAATGCGCCGGTCGTATTTCTTGCGCCGTTCGCCGGTGCCGAGCGCGGTGGTGCCGTCGTCGCCGGTGCGGGTGTAGATTTTATTGAGGACGACCATGGTCGATTGAGGGGTTACTTACCCATCACCCAGAGCGTGATCATGATGACGACGATGGCGACGAATTGCAGCAGCACGCGCAACCGCATCAGCTTCTGCGAGGTATTGCCGGAACCGCCGCGCATCATATTGACGAGGCCAAGCAACAACACGATCGCGACCGCGCCGATGGCGATCGGGACCGCGACATGGGACATGAAATTAGCCATGCCCCCTTGTAGCCTGGGTGGGGCGAAAGCGAAACCCGGGGGTTTCGCCATTGCGAGGAGCAAAGCGAGAAGATCCAGGCGGACCGCGCCTGGATTGCTTCGCTACGCCGGCAATGGCGATCACCCGCCGAGGTGCTTCTCGATATCGTCAATGGGATGCTTGGTGAGGTCCTTATCGATCTCAGCCACGATCCGGCTTTTTACATCGGCGTGAAAAGCCTTGCGCAGATCGGCGAGTGCGCGCGGCGGCGCCACCACGACCAAGGCTTTGACATCGCGCTCGCGCACCACCCGTTCCAGCGCTTCGGCAACCTCGTGGACGAATTTATGCTCTTCCAGATCGTGCCAGTCGGTCTGTGTCACGCTCGATCGCCCCGGGCCGACCGAAGAGTGCGAGCGGCCGGGACGGTCGGTGCCCTGCTCGTGAGTTGATGGATTGCTGTCGGTAAAGACGCGCTCGGTCTTCAGATTGAGGAACGTCGCATCCCCTTCGTTGCGCAGAAACAGAGCCTTGCGGCCGTCGCCGACGAAGACATAAGCGTCATGAGGGATATTCACTTTGGTCGTTGTCATCGCGCTCAACCCTCCCTGGACAGCCGGCTCATATGTGCGAGTGCCGTCACTGCCTTGACGTCGATCAATAGCGGCAGCGCCGGATTCGTTCCGGGCGAGCCGTGCGGGGTCGACCGAGACGAGAGCCGGAAGCAGCGATCAAGCGGACTAGTTCGATCCGTCGAGCAACCGGCGCGCGATGACCTGCGCCTGGATCTCGGCGGCGCCCTCGAAAATGTTGAGGATGCGGGCGTCGCAGAGGATGCGCGACACCGGAAACTCCAGCGCAAAGCCATTGCCGCCGTGAACCTGCACGGCGTTGTCGGCCGCGGCCCAAGCGACGCGGGCGGCGAGCAGTTTCGCCATGCCGGCCTCGAGGTCGCAGCGGCGTCCGGAATCCTTCTGCCGCGCGGCATAATAAGTGAGTTGCCGCGCGACCATGATCTCGACCGCCATCATCGCGATCTTGTCGGACACGCGCGGGAAATTGGCGATCGGCTCGCCGAACTGAACGCGCTGCGTCGCATAGGTCAGCGCCTGTTCCATCGCCGCCTGCGCCACGCCGATCGCGCGCGCCGCGGTCTGAATACGCGCCGCTTCGAAGGTCGCCATCAATTGTTTGAAGCCGAGACCTTCGACACCGCCGAGCAGGTTCTCGGCTTTGACGGTAAAGCCGTCGAACGCGATCTCGTATTCCTTCATGCCGCGATAACCCAAGACTTCGATCTCGGTGCCGGACATGCCGGCCGCGGGGAATGGATTACCGTCGTCGCCGCGCGGCTTCTCCGCAAGCAGCATCGAAAGCCCGCGATAGCCGGTCTCGGCCGGATTGGTGCGCACCAACAGCGTCATCAGATCGGCGCGCACCGGGTGGGTGATCCAGGTCTTGTTGCCATAGACCTTGTAGACGTCGCCCTGGCGCACCGCGCGGGTCTTCAGCGAGGCGAGGTCGGATCCGGTATTCGGCTCGGTGAACACGGCCGTCGGCAGCACTTCGCCCGAAGCGATTTTCGGCAGCCATTGTGCGTTTCTGGTCTTCGGTGCCGGAGCCGAGGATCAGTTCGGCGGCAATTTCGGAACGGGTGCCGAGCGAGCCGACGCCGATATAGCCGCGCGACAATTCCTCGGAAACGACGCACATCGATTCCTTGCCGAGCCCCATGCCCTCGTAATCCTCGGGGATCGTCAGGCTGAAGACGCCGAGTTCCGACATCTGCGCAATCACGTCGAGCGGAATGTAATTATTCTTCAGATGCCATTGCTGCGCATAGGGCACCACCCGGTCCTCGGCGAATTTGCGCATCTCCTCGCGGATCGAATCGAGCGTATCTTCGAGCCCGCAGGCGCCGACGGTGGCGTCGCGATTCTCCCTGATCAGTTCAACGAGGCGCGCGCGGCGCGGCGCGGTATTGCCGGTGGCGATGAGATGCTCGACAGCGGGCGTGAGCCGCGCCGCGGCGGCCGCCGGAGAGACGCCAAGATCGGACAGCCGGACGATCTCGCCCTGGCTCATCGGAATGCCGCCGAATATCTGCGCCAGAAATTCGCCGGCGCCGATGCGCACCAGAAGGTCTTCGGTCTCGCCGAAACTGCCGCTATCGGACAGTCGTTGCGCATAAGCCGCAAGCTGGCGGATGGCCTCGACATAGGTGGCGAGCCAGGCAAGGCCGTGGGTGGCGCGCTGTTCGCGGTCGAGCATCCGCGCCACCGGGCGGCCTTCGATCGTTACCCGGTCGGCGACTGTGCGGCGGGCATCGGCGAATAGCGCTTCGACGGCTGCGACGGCATCGTCCAGCATGGCGATCACCCCGGAGTTACTGGACATTTGGCCGGAGGGCGACGAGGCGGCGAGCGACATGGCTGGCTCCAATGAGCGGCATTAACGTCCCGGCGGCATCGGAAGCTTACGCGTGCGGTGCACAAAAGCAATCCGCCCAGACACGGGCCCGGAGCCGTCTTTCCGGGGCCAAGCGCCAGCCAAGCGCCCGGAACAAGGGTGGATTCTCGCCAAATATTAACCATTTTACGTTGTTCTGGCGTTGATTGCCGCGGCTAGCGCGCCGGGGATTGCGGCAAGCCGTATTCCATCGCCGGACAAGCCCCCTCATGGCCATCGCGCAGATTTTTTCCAGGCTTTCGGTACGAGCCCGTATCGTCGTCCTTGGCATCATTCCGGTCGTCGGATTCCTGGCAGCGGGTATGGCCTTCGTGACCGGCGACCGCGAAGTCGGTTATGCCTTCGACAGCGTGCACCGGAACAGCGTGGTGGCTGACGCCAGCCGCGATCTCAAGATCGGGCTGTTGATGATGCGTGCCGCGAGTACCGACTTTGTCGCCCATCCGTCCGACGCGGAGGTTAAGAATTTCAACGACGGCCAAGCGATGGCGATGCGATGTCTCGACCGCATCGAGGCCGCGCTCGCCGGTGCGCAGCAGGATACGATCAATCCGCTGCGCATCACGGTGCGCGATCTCAAGGCAAGCTTCGAAAGCCTGGTCAGCGAGCAGCGGCAGCTCGGCTTTACCGACCGGGAAGGCGTGACCGCCGAACTCATTGCGGCGAGCCGCGCGGTCGAGAACATCATCCACCAAGACCTGTCCTGGGTTGCCGACGGCGATCGTTCCAAGCTGCTGGTGTCGCTCCTCACCATGCGCCGGTTCGGTATCGAATACCGGCTGCGGCACGACGGCGATATCGAGCGAAACTTCCTCGACGAGGTTAAGAATTTCAACGAGCTGTTCGAGTTCGTCGACGGCGCGCCGGAGATGAAAGCGAAAGCTCGACCGGTCGGTGCATGATTATGCCGGCGCCTTCGCGCGCTCGGTCGCGATCATGGACAATATCGCACCGCTGCTCTCGCTTATTGCTCACGATACCGGAAGCGTGTTGCCGGAAGCCGACAAGATCATCGCCGCGGCGCGGCAGAACGCCGGCGATGCGGCCGACGAACTGGCATCGTCGCGCATGCGGACGCGGCAATTCGTGATCTGGCTCGGCGTTGCCGTGGTGCTGCTGGGGCTTGCCTGCAGCTGGCGGATCGGCCGTTCGATCACCAGCCCGCTCGAGGCCTTGGCCGCGGCCATGAAACGGCTGGCCGCCGGCGACACCTCCGCAACGCTTCCGGTGCTGCCGGTCCACGACGAAATCGGCGAGATGGCGCGCACCGTGGTGGTGTTCCGCGATACCATGATCGAGCGCGAGCGGCTTGCTGCGGTCGAAAGCGAAACCGGCGCGGCGCGCGAGCGGCGCGGTGAGGCGATCGCGGCGATGATCCGGCAATTCCGTGCCTCCATCGAACAGGCGCTCGAGCGCTTGCGCGAGGCGGCGGGACGGCTTGAAAACGCCTCTTCCGGGCTCAACGGCGCCGCCGACGCGGTCTCGTCGGAAGCACGCGCCGCCGAAAATGCGGTCGGCGCGGCGTCGGCCAATGTCACCACGGTCGCCGGCTCGATCGAGGAGCTCGCGGTATCGATCAGCGACATCGCCGCTCAAGCCGCGAAATCGACCGATGTGGCGAGCCGGGCGGTCGCGGAATCGAAGCGTACCGTCAACACCATGTCGGAGCTCGGCAACGCCGCCAACCGCATCGGCGAAGTGATCGGCATCATCCAGGCAATCGCCGGCCAGACCAATCTTCTGGCGCTCAACGCCACCATCGAAGCGGCGCGCGCCGGCGATGCCGGCCGCGGCTTCGCGGTGGTGGCTTCGGAGGTGAAATCGCTCGCGGCGCAGACCGCGCGCGCGACCGAGGAGATCGCGGCCCAGATCGGATCGATTCAATCGGCGACCGCGGACGCAGCCCAGGCCATCGAGCAAGTCTCCAGCATCATCGACGACATGTCGGAAATCGCCACCGATGTCGCGGCCACGGTCGAGCAGCAGAACAAAGCGGTGGTGTCGATCGCCGAAGGCGTCAACCGCGCCTCGGGTGAAGCACGAAGCGGCTCGGAAGCGATGAGCCGGGTCGCCGGCGCCTCGACCGGCGCCCGCTCGACGGCGGCGGACGTCAAAGCGCTCGCCGACGCGCTGGCGCTTGAAGTCGCAAAATCTGCAAAGCGAAGTACGCCGCTTCCTGACGGACGTGCAGGCGGCGTAGAATTTCTACGGCAGCGCCAGCAGGCCGCCCGCAATCGCCAGCACGGCAAGCGCGGATAACGCCATCGACCAGTGCACCCCGATCAGGCTGCCGAGCACGCCGACCGAGACGCCGCTGAAGGCGCGCAGGCCGAGGCTCGACATGTTGAACAGGCCGATGACGCGGCCGCGCATGTCCAGCGGGGCATGAAGCTGGACCAGCGTCTGCGCCATGGCGCTAAACGCCAATTCGAAAAAGCCCGCGCCAAACAGGAGCACGAGCGCCAACGGATAGCTCGTCGACAGCGAGAAGCCGGTGAGCGCCGCGCACCACAATATGGCAAGCAGGATCGCAGTCCGCGCCTTCGGCGGAAGCAGGCCCCTGCCCTCGAGCACAATACCGGCCAAAAGGCCGCCGGCGGCATCGGCCGCCAGCAGCATGCTGTAGGACATGCCGGGATCGCCGTGACCGAGATCATGGGCAAAGCCCGGCATCTGCGAGCTATAGGCGTTGCCGACGAAAAACGATGCCGCGCCGGCCAGGAGCGTCATCGAGACGATGATGGAGTGATCTTTAATATCGCGCGCGGTCTGTACGATGTCGGCAAAACCGCGCACCGCGCGGCGCGGCCGGGGCGCACCGGGCCGATAACGCGGTCCATAAGGCGCGTTCACCAGCCACAAGACCAGCGGCAGATAGAACAGCGTGTTGACCAGGATGCCATAGGCCGGCCCCAGCGCCAGCAACAGCGCGCCGCCGACCGCCGGCCCGACCAGCACGCCGACATAACGCGCGGTGGCGTTGAGCCGCACTGCGCTTTCCAGATCGCCGGGGCCGACGATATCGTAGACCAGCAATTGGTTCGGGGTCATCCACAGCACACCGGCGCAGCCGTGGATCACCAAGAGCGTCATGGCCTGCCATAGCTGCAACGTGCCGGTGATGAAGAAATAGCCCCAGCCGAGCGACGCGATAATGAACAGGCCCATGCCGCATTGGATCAGACGCCGCGGATCGAACCGTTCGGCGAGCGCGCCGCTCGCGACCGAAAACAGCAGAAACGGCAGCCAATGCGACACGACCGCGAAGCCCGCCAAAGCCGGCGAGTGGAATTTCTGATACAGCATCCAGTAGCTGATGACGTGCTCGATATTGTCCGCCATCATCGCGATCACGAAGGTCGCGAATTGGGCCTGGAAGCCGCGATGGCGCATCGCTGCAAATGAGCGTCGGACTGGCGCCGGCGGGACAGCAGGCGGCTTGGAAATCTGATTCACGGTGAGCGCTTTTCTGGATTGGCCGCCGGATCTCGGGATGTGGCGACATTGAGATTTGAGTCGCTACTTCGCACCATTCATCGATACCGCCAACCGCCGATCGCGCGTGGCGTCCATGCAGGAATGCAGTCGTCAGAGGCCATTCTGGCGCAGCGTCGGGAACGTTTACGCCAGTGATCGGCAGGATCGACGCCGGAACAAGCGATCGGTTGGACAGAGCCCTCACTCCGCTGGCACGTCAACTTCTGAATTAATCCAATTAAAATGCGGGGGCGTGAGTTCTGCAGCCGCCGTCTGGCTCGGGCGTCGAAGGCGTCGCGACATCGATTGCTTCGTCGACTATCGCGGAGCCGGATGAGAGATGTGTGCTATATTTCGGGCACGCTCGTCGCGGAGACCCTGGGCCGTTGAAGATATTACGCCTGTGCTATCGCATCGCCTGGGACGCGTTTCTATCGCTTCAATGCCGACGACGGCTGGGCGATCGCGAGCCACATCGCGCTGTCGACGCTGATGTCGATGTTCCCGTTTTTGATCCTGGTGACGGCGATCGCGGGCTTCGTCGGGTCGAAAAACCTTGCCGACGAGGTGGCGCGGCTGATCATCGCCGCCTGGCCGGAGGAAGTGTCCGGCGGCATCGCCGGGCAGATGCATCAGGTGCTGACCACGGCCCGCGGCGACATCCTCACCGTCGGCGCGGTGTTTGCGGTCTATTTCTCGTCGAGCGGGATCGAGAGCCTGCGCATCGGACTGAACCGCGCTTATGGATTGAGCGAACGGCGGCCGTGGTGGCTGCTGCGTCTGGAGTCGATCGGCTATGTATTGGTCGGCGCGCTTGGGCTGCTGTCGCTTGCATTCCTGATCGTGCTCGGCCCGCTGATCTTCCGTGCCGCGCTCAATTACGCCGATTGGCTCGCCCCGCTGGAGCGGCACTATGACATAGGCCGTTTTTCAGTGGCGGCTTTCGTCCTGACCTTCGCGCTGATGATCCTGCACATGTGGCTGCCGGCCGGCCGCCGGCCGATCGAGGAAGTCTGGCCGGGCATTATCGCGACGCTGTTGTTGTGGCTCGCCTGCGGCTTCATTTTCGGCCGCTATTTGTCGGACTTTTCCTACACCTATGTGAATTATTACGCCGGCCTTGCTTCGGCGATGACGGCTTTGGTGTTTTTGTATTTCACCGCCTGGATTTTCATCTATGGCGGCGAACTCAACGCGGCGATCGCGCGCGAACGGGAGCGCTGGAGGATCGCGGCGGAACAGAGAGAGAAGTAAAATCGAACCGCTCGTCCCCGCGAAAGCGGGACGTGATGCTGGATTACCGCTTTCGCAGCAATGAGCGGCAGGCGGTTAGGCCGCCGTCTCGGCGACCGCCGGCCCCGCGCCGCCGGTCAGCGTTTTGATCTTGCGGGCATGATCGACCGCCTCGCGCGCCGACTTGTTTTGGGTAAACAATTCCAGCGTTTCGGTATCGCCTTCGCTCACCGGCGTCATGGCTTGGTCGATATAGGGCAGATGCCTCTTCGCGGCGACGCGGCGGTAGATGCGGAAAATTCCCCAGGCCGCGGCGGCCACGCGGGCGTGCTTCGACCACAAACTCGGCGGCCAGCGACGGATAGAATTTCCACACCGGTTCGAGCGGCAATTCGGGGCGGCGTTCATGCCGGCTCTTCAACCGGACAAAACCGCCTTGCAGCGGATGCACTCTTTCGATCGTCAGCGATTGCGCAAACCACAGGATGATTTGCGCCAGCCGCAGGATATTGATGCCGTAAGCCTGAGCACGGCGCAAAATCGTCTCGATGTGCTCGGGTGTGTAATAGATCGACCAGGCGTCGCGGTAGAGCTTTTCCCACTCCGCTTTCGTCATGTTCGGATGCGGCGTGAGCGCGTGTTCCAGATCGTATTTATTGAGATCGGGATCGAGCGGTGCGCCTTTCTTGCGCAGCACCTTGTGATCTTCCGAGCCGGGCAGCGGGGTGAGGAAGAAAAACTCGAGCACGTCGAGCGGCATCTCCTTCTTGATGATCTCGATGTCGCGCCGCGCCAATTCCGGAGTGTCGTTGGGAAAGCCGAGGATATAGCCGGCATAGGTCCAGATGCCGGCAGCCTTCCAGGCCAGCAGCATGTTGCGGTATTCGGTGATCTTGTTCTGGCGTTTTTTGGCGGCGAGGAGATTGTCGGGGTTGATGTTTTCCAGCCCGATGAAAATGCGGGTGACGCCGGCCCGCTTCGCCTTGGCGACGAAGTTCGGGATCTTATGGCACAGGGTGTCGACCTGGATCAGGAAGCGCACATCCATGCCGTCTTCTTCGCGCAGCTTGATGATGCGGTCGAAGATCAGCTCCCAATCCTTGTTACGGGCGAAATTGTCGTCGGTGATGAAGAAGCGGTCGATGCCGTGCTCGAAATTCTTGCGCAGGATATGCTCGACATCGTCGGCGCTGCGGCGGCGCGATTTGCGGCCCTGCACATTGATGATGGTGCAGAACGAGCATTGGAACGGGCAGCCGCGCCCGGCATCGAAGGTGGTGACGTTGCCGATGGTCTTGCGCACCGAATTGCCGGGCAGAAACGGCGTGATCGAATCCTCGAGCGCGGGCAGATCGTTGATGTGATTGTAGATCGGCTTAAGCGTGCCGGCGGCGGCATCGCGCACGACATCGTCCATGCGCCCTTCCGCCTCGCCGGCGAACAGCGTGACGCCCATGTCGAGCGCTTCCTGCAGATCCGGGCCGATCGAATCGAACATCGCCAGCATGCCGGAGACGTGGAACCCGCCGATGATTACCGGGATACCGGCCGCGCGCAGCGGCTTGGCGATATGCAGCGCCCGCGGATACTGGTTTGACTGCACGCCGACCAGGCCGACGAAGCCGAAATTATCGTTGGCGCGCATATCGGCGATGATGCGGTCGACGCGGACGCGGGTATTTGTTTCGTCGATGGCGACAATGTCGATAGCAACGTCGGGACCGAGAATCCGGCGCCGTGCGCAGTCGTCGAGCAGGCCATAGACGCTGGCGAGCGAATTCGCCGGCATCGGCGAGCGATACCAGCGGATGACATAGCCATCGTCGTCATAATGCGACGGCTTCACCAGCACGACCCGGAATTTGCGTGCTGTGATCGCTTCGGACCGCTGTTCAGGCAACATGCCCTGCCCCGTACCCGACAATCAAACATAGCCGAAATAGGCTGCAGAGGCCAGCCGGCTTTATACTTCACGACAAAATATGAGGGTGGCCGAATGGCCCGCATGGCAGGGAGCCAAACAGGAACCTATCTCTGAACCGGACGCCAATACCAGCGACATGGCGCCATGATCGAGCAACTAGCGAACCGCCATTTCGGTCGCGGCAAAGAGGCGATTATGTCGATTGCACCTTCGATAAGGCAGGCGGTTTTGGCATCAGGCCTTTTCGCGATGGCGCTCGCGGCGCAACCGGCCTCTGCAGCGGCACAAACAACGCCGGCCTATCCCTGGTGCACGGTAGGCGAAGAAGTTCATTGCTACTACGCGACGCGGCAACAATGCGAAGAGACCGTGGACTATCACGGGTTCTGTGAACAAAATCCCGACATCCCGGCTCCGAACATCAATAGAACCAGACGGGCATATCGGTAAGGGAGCCTGGCCGTCCGGTTCAGGTGTGGGCTGATTCCCAATTCAATTCCGGCAATGACGCCGCTTCCACCACATCGTCGAAATTCCGCAAGCCCGGTCGCGGCGAATTGACCAGCACTGCCATGTTCCCCGGCTTGTGGCGATTGGTGCGCATCAATTCATGGGCATAAGGAATCTTGTCCCAGGGAAATACGTCGCTCATGCACGGATCGACGCGGCGGTCGATGACGAACTGGTTGGCGGCGCTGGCCTGCTTGAGGTGCGCGAAATGCGAGCCCTGGATGCGCTTCTGCCGCATCCAGACATAGCGCGCATCGAAGGTGATGTTGAAGCCCGTAGTGCCGGCGCAGAACACGATCATGCCGCCGCGCTTGGCCACCAGGCAGGATACCGGGAACGTCGCCTCGCCCGGATGTTCGAACACAATGTCGATGTCGCGCTTGCCGGTGATATCCCAGATCGCTTTGCCGAAGCGGCGGGCCTCTTTCACCCAGGTGTCGTATTCCGGCGTGCCGACTTTCGGCATCTGGCCCCAGCATTTGAATTCGCTGCGGTTGATGACGCCCTTGGCGCCGAGATTGAAAACATATTCGGATTTCGATTGATCCGACACGATGCCGATCGGGTTGGCGCCGGAGGCCGCCACCAGCTGCACGCCGAACACGCCGAGGCCGCCTGACGCGCCCCAGATCAGAACGTTGTCGCCCGGTTTGAGGATATGCGGGGCATGACCGAACAGCATGCGATAGGCGGTTGCGAGCGTCAGCGTGTAGCAGGCGGATTCTTCCCAGGTCAGATGCGCCGGCTTCGCCATCAGCTGGCGCGACTGCACGCGGCAGAACTGCGCGAACGAGCCGTCCGGTGTCTCGTAACCCCAAATGCGCTGCGACGGCGACAACAGCGGATCGCCGCCGTTGCACTCTTCGTCATCGCCGTCGTCCTGATTGCAGTGAATGATGACTTCGTCGCCGACCTTCCAGCGGTTCACTTTGGAACCGACCGCCCAGACGATGCCGGACGCGTCCGAGCCGGCGATGTGAAAAGGCTGCTTATGACTGTCGAACGGCGACACCGGGACGCCGAGGCCGGCCCAGATGCCGTTGTAATTAACACCGCCGGCCATGACGTAAACCAGCACCTCGTCCTCGGCGATCGTCCAGGTCGGCACCACTTCGATCTGCATCGCCGTTTCCGGCGGTCCGTGGCGTTCCCTGCGGATAGCCCAGGCGTACATCTTCGCGGGAACATGGCCGAGCGGCGGGATCTCGCGCATCTCGTAGAGATCCTTGAGCGGCGCGGCGGGGGCTTTCATTTGCGCAACGGCCATAGCAGGGCTCCAGGCTGAACCGCCAATCGCGACGACGGCGATGAGCTTGGCCGTAGTCTGCCGCACCTCATGTTGCAGCGCAATAATAAGTTGTTGCCTGTGACTTAAGCTGAAACGGGCTGGCGCTTACCGGGCGGCGGACTAAGGTTGCGGTCAGCGCGCCCAGGGCGCGTTAAAAAACCTCGCCCGTGCCGGGGAGGGAATTTGGGGGGTTAACATGGACGTACAGAGCCTGATCATTTGGCTGATTGTTGGTGCGATCGCCGGCTGGCTGGCCGGCATGGTGGTGAAAGGCGGCGGCTTCGGCCTGATCGGCGATATCATCGTCGGCATTGTCGGCGCACTCATCGCCGGCTGGCTGCTGCCGCGGCTCGGCATCGTGATCGGCGGCGGCCTGATCGGCGCCATCATCGACGCCTTTATCGGCGCGGTGATTTTGTTGATCATCATCCGCCTGATCAAACGCGCCTAGCGGGCGGCCTTCGCCGTCACTTAAGGGTTCCTCAAGCAGCGCCGTCTAGCCTCGCCGCCGAGCGAGGCTGGACGTTCTATGGCCCTTTACGAGACGCTGCCTGGACACGGCGCCGGCCCCAAGCTGGCGCGGCCGGTCGAACTTATCTGCATTGCGCTGGTGATCGCCCAGGCAGTCTATCTGGCAACCTCTCTTGTCGAAGGCATCTGGCTGATCAGGCCCGACGGCGGCGGCGTCGAATCCGACTTCATCACGACCTGGGCCGCCGGCCGGCTGGCGCTCGCCGGTCACGTCGCGGCAGCCTATGACTGGCAGACCATCAAGCTTGTTGAAGAGAACGGTGTCGGGCATCCGTTCGACGGTTACTTCGGCTGGCCTTACCCGCCGACATTTCTGTTTGTCGCCATGCTGCTGGCGCTGCTGCCTTACGTCACTGCTTACGTCGTCTGGATCGCCGCCACCTTTCCGATCTATCTGGTCGCGATCCGCACCATCATTGGCGACCGTGTCGGTTATCTGCTCGCCGCCGCCTTCCCGGCGGTACTCTCCAACCTGATTATCGGCCAGAACGGATTTCTTACCGCCGGCCTGTTCGGCGGCACGCTGGCGCTGCTGGAACGGCAGCCCACGGTGGCGGGCGCCTTGCTCGGACTGCTGACCGTCAAGCCGCATCTCGGCTTGCTGTTTCCCGTGGCGCTCGCGGCAAGCGGGCGTTGGCGTGCCTTTGCCGGGGCCGGCGTCGTGGCGCTGCTGATGGCGGGCGCATCCTGGTTCGCCTTCGGCAGCGAGAGTTGGCAAGCCTTCATTGCCGGTCTCGGTCATGCTTCGCAGGCGTTTCTGACCAATGGCACGATGGACTGGAGCAAATTGCAGACCGCTTTCGGCCTGATTCGCATACTCGGCGGCAGCGAAACACTGGCCTGGACCGTGCAGATCACATTGTCACTGCTCACGGCAGTGGCGATCGCCGCTCTCTGGCGGAGCCGCGTCAGCTTCGAAATCAAGGCCGCGGCGCTCGGCGCCGGAACCGTGCTGGCGACGCCCTACATCTTCATCTACGACCTGACAATTCTTGCGGTGCCGCTCGCCTTTTTGTTCCGCCTCGGCCGCGGGCGCGGATTTCTGCCCTATGAACCGGCCGGTATCGGCGCGGCCTGCCTGCTCATTTTGATTTTTCCGTTCGTGAAGGTTCCTGTCGGTTTTGCGGCGACCTTGATTATCGCGGCGCTAATCGCTCGCCGCGCACTGGCGCAACTGAAATTACCTTCATGAGCACGCGGCAGGTCGCGGAGGAAACGCCGGCGGCCCCTGCCGCGTCTCGGCAACGGGCGACGCGCCTCGTTACCCTGCTCGGTCTGACGCTCGGTCTCGGTTATCTGATCGTCCTCGGCGGCACTTTTCTCAAAGGCGACTTCCTGACCGACAGCGAGGGCCGACCGATCGCCAACGACTTCGTCAATGTCATTGCCGCCGGACAGCTCGCGCTCGACGGCGAGCCGGCCGCTGCCTACGACTGGCCGCTGCACAAACAAGCCGAAGTCCGCGTTATCGGCCACGGCTTCGAGAATTATTACGGCTGGCATTACCCGCCGACGTTCCTTTTTGTTGCGGCGGCACTCGCGACGCTGCCTTACCTCGCTGCGGCACTGGTCTGGCTGATCACGACGGTCGCCGTCTACGCCGCGGCCCTTGCCGGCATTCTCGGAAGCCGCGCCGGCGTTGCCGTCGCCCTCGGTTTCCCAGCCGTGCTGTGGAACATCACCGCCGGTCAAAACGGCTGTCTGACCGCAGCCCTGATCGGCGGAACGCTCGGCCTTTTGGAACGGCGGCCGGTGCTAGCCGGGGTCTGTCTCGGGCTTCTGACCTACAAGCCGCAATTCGGTTTGTTGTTTCCGTTTGCGCTGATCGCGGATCGGCGCTGGTGTACGCTCGCCACCGCCGCCGCAACCGCAGGCATAGTGATTATTTGCTCATGGCTCGAGTTCGGGACGGCGAGCTGGCAGGCCTTCGCGCATTGGATGCCGATCACCAGCCAGATCGTGCTCGGCGAAGGCCGCGCCGACTTTAACCGGCTGCAAAGCGTGTTCGGTCTGGTACGCGCTTACGGCGGCAGCGCCCAGTTCGCTTGGGCGTTGCAGCTCGCCGTCAGTCTCGCAAGCCTGATCGGAGTGACTTGGCTGTGGCGCAGCCGCGTGGCGTTCGATCTCAAAGCCGCGGCGCTCGCCGCCGGCACGCTGGTCGCGACGCCTTATCTCTACATGTACGACCTCGTCGTACTCGCCGTCGCGGTCGCCTTTCTGCTTCAATTCGTACTCGAACGCGGCCTCTTCGCCGGCGAAATTATCGGCCTCGGCAGCGCGGCCGCGCTGATTCTGGTTTTTCCTTTCGTAAAGACCCAGGTTGGACTGGCGGCGGTATTGATCGTCATTCTTCTGGTGGGGCAGCGGGCCGCTCTTTCTCCGGATCGCGCCAAAGTCCATGTTGCATTGCAATAAAATCCACGCCACACTGAAATAGCCGGATTGCGGGAAACACCTCATGGGCGACCAGCCGCGCCGCGATAAGCCTTGGATATTTCGTACCTACGCCGGTCATTCGACCGCCACGGCGTCGAACGAGCTTTATCGAAAAAATCTGAGCAAGGGCCAGACCGGACTTTCGGTCGCCTTCGATCTGCCGACCCAGACCGGCTACGACAGCGATCATCCCCAGGCCGCCGGCGAAGTCGGCAAGGTCGGGGTGCCGATTTCGCACCTCGGCGACATGCGGGCTTTGTTCAATCAAATCCCGCTCGACGCGATGAACACGTCGATGACGATCAACGCGACGGCGGCGTGGCTGCTCGCGCTCTACATCGCGGTAGCCGACGAGCAAGACGTGCCGCGCGCCAAGCTGCAAGGCACCACCCAGAACGACATCATCAAGGAATATCTCTCCCGCGGCACTTATGTATTTCCGCCGGCGCCGTCGATGCGGCTGATCAAAGACACAATCCTGTTCACGACCCGCGAAATGCCGAAGTGGAATCCGATGAATGTCTGCTCCTATCATCTGCAGGAAGCAGGCGCGACGCCGGAACAGGAACTCGCCTTTGCGCTCGCTACCGCGATCGCGGTGCTCGACACGGTGAAGGCCGCCGGCGGGGTCGACGATTTCGGCGACGTCGTCGGACGCATCTCCTTCTTCGTCAATGCTTCGACGCGCTTCATCGCCGAAATGTGCAAGATGCGCGCCTTCGGCGAATTATGGGACAAGATCACCCGCGAGCGCTACGGCGTGACCGACGCCAAGCAGCGGCTGTTCCGCTACGGCGTGCAGGTCAATTCGCTCGGCCTTACCGAGCAGCAGCCGGAAAATAACGTCTATCGCATTCTGATCTCGATGCTCGCGGTGACCATGTCGAAGAAAGGCCGCGCCCGCGCGGTTCAGCTGCCGGCGTGGAACGAAGCGCTCGGCCTGCCGCGGTCGTGGGATCAGCAATGGTCGCTGCGGATGCAGCAGATCCTGGCTTACGAGACCGATCTGCTGGAATACGCCGACATTTTCGACGGCTCGCCGGTGATTGCCGCCAAGGTCGAAGAGATCAAACGCGCGGCGCTGGAAGAACTCGACCACATCGAAAAGCTCGGCGGCGCCATCGCCGCCGTTGAGATGGGTTACATGAAAGGCCGCCTGGTCGAGAGCAACACCACTCGCCTCGAGGCGATCGAGCGCAACGAACAGGTCGTGATCGGCGTCAATCGATTCATCGAGACCGAGCCGTCGCCGCTCACCACCGGCGAAGACACCATCATGACCGTATCGCATGAGGTCGAAGCCGAGCAGATCGCACGGCTGAATGCCTGGCGCGCAAGCCGCGATCAAAAGGCGGTCGATGCGGCGCTGCAAGATCTTCGCGCCGCGGCGAAGAGCGGCATCAACATCATGCCGCCATCGATCGCCTGCGCCAAAGCCGGCGTCACGACCGGCGAATGGGGTTTCGCGCTGCGCTCCGCCTTCGGCGAATACCGCGCGCCGACCGGCGTCGGCTCGGCGGCGCGTAACGACACCACGGGGCTCGACGACATTCGCGCCGAGGTCGACCGCGTCTCGCGCAAGCTCGGCCGGCGGATGAAATTTTTGGTCGGCAAGCCGGGGCTCGACGGCCATTCCAACGGCGCCGAGCAGATCGCGGTCCGCGCCCGAGACTCAGGGATGGACGTGGTCTATGAGGGCATCCGGCTGACGCCGGAAGCGATTGTCGCGGCGGCCGCCGAAAAGCGGGCTCATGTGGTCGGCTTGTCGATCCTTTCCGGCTCCCATCTGCCGCTGGTGCATGACGTGCTGGCGCGCATGAAGGAAGCCGGCCTCGACGACGTGCCGGTCGTCGTCGGCGGCATCATCCCGCCGCAGGACGAGATCGAACTGAAAAACGCCGGCGTCGCCGAGGTCTATACGCCGAAGGACTTCGAGCTCAACCGCATCATGACCGATTTGGTGCGGATCGTCGAAGGATCGGCGGATGCCGCGGCGGCGGCAGACGCGGCGGAATGATCAGTCCGGCACCACGGCGGCGATCGCCTCGCTGAGCGCGCTCGGGCTTAGAGGCTTGCGCAAATAAGAATTCATACCGGCCGCGCGCCCGGCGGCTTCGTCGCCGGCTTCGGTGCGTCCGGTAATGCCGATGATCGGGGTGGCGCCCACAGGAGCCGGCAAGCCCCCGGATCAGCCTCGTCGCTTCAAGGCCGTCGACGCCGGGAAGCGTGATATCCATCAGCATCACGTCATAGCCGCGCGTCACCGCATCGATCGCCTCTTCGCCGGAGCCTGCGAAATCGGCGTGATGGCCAAGCTCGGTCAAGATGGTGTTGAGAATAACGCGGCCGTAGGGATTATCTTCGGCGCAAAGAATTTTGAGTCGCCGTACCGGTGCGATATTCCGTCGTGCCTGCCCGTTCTCCGTCCGCTCGGCGCTCAGAACCGGCAGGATCGCCGAAAAACGAAAACGCGAACCCTTCCCGGGTGTGCTGGTGACGGTCAAATCGCCGCCCATCAGCTTGGCGAACACCTTTACGACCGCCAGACCGAGACCAGCGCCGCCATAACGGCGCGCGATCTCCGCATTGGCCTGCGCGAAGGGCCGGAACAGCCGCGCGATTTCGGCGCGCTTGAGACCGATGCCGCTGTCGCTGACGACGAACTCCAACCGCATCCGCCCCCGCGTTGCGGGACGAGCGCGCGCTTCCAGCCGAACCAGGCCCTGCCCGGTGAACTTCACCGCATTGTCGATCAGGTTTTCCAGGGCCGCCCGCAGCCGCACCGGATCGCCGACCATCAAAGCGGGCAAATTGTCCGCCATCGTCAGCTCGGCGCGCAGACCTTTGGTCTCCGCTCGCGCCGCAAGCGTTTCGCCCAACGCCTCGATCAACTGCCGCGGCATGAAGACATCCTGCTGCAGCGTCAGCGTGCCGGCGTCGGCCTTGGCGGCATCGATCACCAGCGTCGTCAGCGAGGCGAGATGCTCCGCGCTGCCTTTGATGCCGGATGCCCAACGCCGTTCGCGCTCACCGAGATTGGAGCTCGCCAGCAATTCACCGAGCGCCAGAATCCCGGTCAGGGCGGTGCGGATATCATGGGCAAAGACCGCGAGCACGGCCTCTTCGACACGCGGCACCGCTGGCCGCTTGGGCGCAGGCCGCCGCACCGGCTTTGCCGCCGGTTTTTGTTTGCTCCTCGGTCGCGCCATCAGAATCCCCTCGGCGCCGTAAGTGATACGGCGCCCAACGGCTTTAACAAAACAACTTTAAGAACGATTTTCAGCCCACCGCTCCAAACGGCCAAAACTTTAGCGGTCAAACTGTCAGCGACCAAGCCCAACCATCCGCCGGATGTCCAGCGCGGTCGCGCCGCCCGCTCGCAATTCACGCAGGCCCGTCGCCTGGGTCGATTTGGAAAGCTTCTGCCCGCCGGCGTCGAGGATGAGCTTGTGGTGATGATAGGCCGGCTCCGGCAGGCCGAGCAGCTTCTGCAGCAGCCGGTGAATGCTGGTCGACCAGAACAGATCCTGCCCTCGCATCACATCGGTGACGCCCTGCAAGGCATCGTCGAGAACAGCCGAGAGATGGTAGCTCGTCGGCGCCTCCTTACGCGCCAGCACCACATCGCCCCACATTTGCGGCGCCGCAGTGACGAGTCCGGTCTGGCCGTGCGGGCCGGCGCCGGTTTCGCTCCAGGTCAGCACGCCGGCGCGGGCCACGGCCCGATCCATGGCAAGCCGCAGCGCGAACGGCTCACCGGCGGCGCGGCGGCGTTCGCGTTCCGCGGGGGACATTTTGCGCGCCCGGCCCGGATAGATCGGCACGCCGTCCGGATCGCGCGGCCAGCCGCCCTGCCGGTCGAGGTCGGCGACCAGCGCGTTCAATTCGCCGCGGCTTTCGAAACTCGGATAGAGCAGACCCTGTGATTCCAGTTCGGCGATGGCCGAGGCATAATCGGCAAAATGATCGCTTTGCCGCCGCGCCGGCTGCTGCCATGCAATGCCGAGCCAGCGCAAATCCTCGTAGATCGCCTCCTCATATTCCGGCCGGCAGCGGACGGATGTCGATATCCTCGATGCGCAACAGCAGCCGCCCGCCCAACTCACGCGCCCTGTCGTGATTGAGCAATGCGGAATAGGCATGGCCCAGATGGAGAAATCCGTTCGGGCTCGGTGCGAAACGTAAGATGCGGCTGTACATCGACACCCCGCTTCTCGACACTGCTGCCGGAATTTTATATCCGCGGCATTAATGTAACATGGCTACTCACATTCACACCGAAGACGATCTCGACGCGGCGCTGACGGCGCTCGTGAGAACTCGATCCGCGGTTTGGCCCGCTGATGGCGAAGGCGGGGCGACCGCCGCTGCGGCGGCGCTCCGGCGGCTTTGCCGGACTTGCCGCCGTGGTGGTGTCGCAGCAGTTGTCGACCGCCAGCGCCGCGGCGATCTGGGGCCGCCTCGCCGCCGCATTCGATCCGTTCGAGCCGAAGGCCATCATCCAAGCGCGTGCGCCAAGGCTGGCGCGGCTTGGCCTGTCACGGCCGAAAATCAAGGCGCTGAAGGAGATCGCCCGGGCGGTAGCGAGCGGCAAGCTTGCGCTGGCGACGCTCGCCGATATCCCCGCCGACGAAGCGCACGCCGCGTTGACCGCGGTGCACGGCATCGGTCCGTGGACCGCCGATATCTATCTCCTCGCCAGCCTCGGTCATGCCGATGCCTGGCCGGCCGGCGACCTTGCATTGCAAGAGGCGGCACGGATCGGCTTCGGCCTGAAGTCGCGGCCGACGACCAAGGAGATGGGGCCGCTCGCCGAACCATGGCGGCCGTATCGTGCCGTGGCGGCGCGCCTGCTGTGGTCTTACTATCGGTCCGTGAAAGGCCGGGAAGGCGCGCCGGCCGTGCAAAAGATCCCGCCTAAAACAACTTCGAAAAAGATTTCTGCGAAAAAGAAGATCGCGCCCAAAAAGAGAGATGCAAATGGCGGTTGAACTCGATGGACCACGGCTCGCACCACAGTCCGGCGCGGCGCGGCAACTGGTGGTGTTCCTGCACGGCTACGGCGCCGACGGCAACGACCTGATCGATATCGGCCGCGCCTGGCAACAATATTTGCCGAACGCGGCTTTCGTTTCGCCCCATGCGCCGGAGCCGTGCGGGCAGGCGCCGGTGGGCCGGCAATGGTTCGCACTGACTTTCCGCGATCCGAATGAGCGCTGGATCGGCGTCAACAAGGCGGCGCCGCAGCTCGAGCGGTTTCTCGATGCCGAACTGAACCGCCACAAGCTGCCGCCGTCGGCTCTGATGCTGGTCGGATTCAGCCAGGGCACCATGATGGCGCTCCACGTCGGATTGCGCCGCGCCACGGCACCGGCCGCGATCGTCGGCTATTCCGGACTTCTGGTCGAGCGATCCGACGGCAACGCCGAGGCCTTCGCCGCCGAGATCACGTCACGCCCGCCGGTGCTGCTGGTTCACGGCGATCGCGATGACCTGATCCCGCCGCAAGCATTGTTCGAAACGACACAGGCCTTGGCCGCGCTCGAAGTGCCGGTTGAATGGCACCTCTCCGCCGGCGTCGGCCACGGCATCGACGCCGAGGGCTTGCGCCATGGCGGCGAGTTCCTCGCGCGCCGATCCGGAACTAGAAGCGGCTAGCTTGTGCCGCAGCACATTTAAGCGACGCCGGCGCCTTAACCGCAAGTCGCTGTATATTGTAACGATCTCCTAGCGAATTCGGCATAGAAACGCATGACCGGAGCAATGCATTATGTCCGCCGCCTTTTTTCATAGGCATGCCCGGAGCTTCAGACAGTTTCGGTCCTGCAAGAATCTCTCGCGATGTGACAGCGGCTCTACCGCGGTCGAGTTCGGGCTTGTGGCGGCGCCGTTTCTGGCGTTGCTCATGGCGCTGTTCCAGACCGCGCTGGTCTTCTTCGCCGGCCGCGTCCTCGACGAGACGACCGAGGAAGCCAGCCGTTACATCATGACCGGGCAGGCGCAGACCGCCGGCATGACCCAGAGCGGCTTCGCCACCTGGGTCTGCGGGCAAACCTTCGCGCTGTTCACCTGCAACAAATTCATGATCAACATCCAGAACTACAACTCGTTCACGTCGGCCAACACGGCCACGCCGACGCTGACCTTCAACTCGAGCGGCGCCGTCACCAATTCCTGGAGCTACAACACCGGCAATCCGGGCGACATCGTGGTCGTGCAGGTGATGTATCAATGGCCGATCGTACTCGGGCCGCTTGGCTTCACTCTTTCGAATCTCTCCAACGGCAATCGCCTGCTGATGTCGACCGCCGTATTCAGGAATGAGCCATACTGATGAAGATCCGGACCGTATCCCGCGCCCGATCCTGTCTGCGCCGCTTCGCCCGCGACCGCACCGGCGTCTCGGCCGTCGAATTCGCGCTGATGCTGCCGGTCATGCTGACGCTGTATATCGGCGCCGTCGAGGTCGGCAACGGCTACGCCATCAGCTTCAAATCGACGCTCGCCGCCCGCACCGTGACCGATCTCGCGTCGCAATATATCAGCATCTACAACTCCGACATGACCAACATTCTCGGCGCCGCGTCCACCGTGCTGACGCCTTATCCGAACGCGAATGTGGTGGTGACCCTGTCGGAAGTGACCACCAACGCCCAGGGCGTCGGCAAAGTGGTCTGGAGCAATTCGCTCAACGGCACGGCTCGCGTAGCCACCACGACGGTGGCACTGCCGACCAAGCTTCAAACGCCGAATATCACCATCATGTATGGCGAAGTGACCTACCCCTACACGCCGTCGTTGGGCTACGTACTCACCGGCACGATCAGCATCTACCAGAGCTTTTTCTTCTACCCCCGGATGTCGACCACGATCGCCCGCATCAATTCCTGATCGACCGGCTTCTTTCCGACCATCGGCGGCGTCATTCGCACATCAAGCGGCGGCGATTGGCGCGTTCATTGCGTCAGCCGCGCGGTGGCGACCGCCTGAGCAAACAGCGCCTGCATGGCGCTGGTGATATCGCCGTCGGTCGTGATCGAGAAATACAATCCCGGCGATGCGCAATTCTGCATGTTGGTCGCGATCTGGCTTTGGAACGGCGATATCCAGGAATTGTACCAGTCGTTACTGGTGAGCGGCAGGTAGGCGGTGTACAGCACGGCGATGCGGATCGAGCGGCCTTTGACCGTCGTGCACCACGTGGTGTCGAATGGCGCCTGGCAACGGGTCCCGGAGAGCGGCTGCGAGCATGACCCGGTATTATCGTCTTCGACGCCGTCGGTGACGATAAACAGCACCTCCTGCGGCGTGCTGCTCGGCGCGCCCGTTCCCGGATTCGGCAGGGATGTGGTTTGCGACATGGCCGCGTTGAAGTTGGTATCCGTGTCGTTGTTGCAGTTGGTCTTGGTGAGACAATTATTGTTGTAAACCTGCAGCACGTCGATGGTCTTTGCGGCCGTGGCGGCGCTGGTCAGGCTCGATGTCAATGTCTGAACCTGATAGATGCCCGAACCGTTGAAGGTGTAGATCGCCATCTGATAGACCGCGTTGTTGGCCGCTTCCGTGGTGGCAGCCGTGGTCATCAGCGCCTGGGTCGCGGTCGCCAGATTCTGAATCCGCGTCGTTACGCCAAGGTTTGCCGCCAGCGCATAATTGTCCTCGCCGCCGGGATTGCCGAGATTATCCGACGATGGATTGGATTCATGGCATGCGAAGGCACAGCCGCCGGCGTTCTGTCCGCTCGACGGCGCATTTTTGGTGGCGTTGATCATCGTGGCGATTCCGGACGTCGTCGCGGCAATGGCCATCGACGGCGAATTGTCGAGCAGCAGATAAAAATTGATATTCGGGGGATTGCTCGACGTCGCCTGCGACGACCCCGAGATCGGCCAGGTATTCTGCGAGGCTCCCGTCAGCAATTTCAGGACATTCGGAAATGAATTCGTCGACAGCGCGGTATAGCTCACGGTTGCGGTTCGGCTGAGTATGCTGTTGGTGACGGTAATCGTCGGCGTCACGGCCGTCACCGCCGTCGCGGTCGAGGCTGTGGCGTTGAAAATGTTGGTTGCGGTGGTCTGCGCGGTGGTAAGCGATTGCGCCATCATCGATGGAGTTACCGCCGCAAGCGCGGCTGCGTCCGCCGCGGCGTTGAGGATCACCCGTTTCTGCGTCGCGGCGGAGAAATCCAGCGCCATTCCCGTCAAAAAGATGCAGGGGATGATCGACAGCGCAAAGATGATTGCGACATTGCCCGTTCGATCGCGGACGAAGCGACGCGCCAACGCTACCCACATGAAATTTTCCTGCTGACGCACAAAAACATGCGTTTTCACGATGCAGCGTGGGCCCAACGTGTTGACGAAACGTTGTGCAAAAGCCCGAGGATTTCGTGCATACCATCGACGCGATTCGGGCACGGCAATCCGGCCTGCCGATCCTCGCCGGAATTAACTTCAAGTCTTTGTAACGCGTAACGATTTCCTAGCAAATTCGACCTAAAAAAGGTCTCCTGGCACAGGTGTCATGGTACTGCTACGAGGAGGATGGCTGCCGTGGATAGGCTGACGCGGAACGGCCAGTGGGCCCGGATACGGACGGTAATATCCAAATTCCGGCGCGACAGGCGCGGCAATGTCGCGGTTATTACCGCGCTCTCGATGCTGCCGCTGATTACCGCCGTCGGCTGCGTCATCGATTATTCGAATGCATCCATGATTCGGACCGAACTGCAGGCCGACGCCGACGCGGCGAGTCTCGCGACGGTTTCCATCAATTCGCCGGTCGTGAACACCGCGCAGGCCATGACCAAGAACGGAACCGTGTCGGGCGGCTCTGCTTTCGCGGCCAATTTTTTCTCGGCGAATTTGCCTTCGGCCTATTCGACCGTGACACCGACGGCCACCGTTACCAAAAGCGGACAGACGATGACCGCCACCGTGGCGTTTTCGACGTCGGTTCCAACCTATTTCATGGGTCTCATCGGCTACAAGAACATCACGGTAGCGGGCACCTCGACGTCGTCATATACGATGCCGACCTACATCAATTTCTATCTGATGCTCGACGTTTCGGGCTCCATGAGCTTTCCGTCGACGGCTGCCGAGCAGGCCAGACTGATGGCGGTCAACCCGGATAATTTGCAGGGCACCCTCGGCTATCCGGGCGGCTGCCAGTTCGCGTGTCATTTCACCGCGCAGGGAGCTTGCGGACAGACTTCGTCGTCGAACCCCTATCAAGGTCCGATCCCTGCCGTAGGCAAATCCACCAACCCGTCTCCGGGCGGGTATTGCCAAGGCTTCATCATTTCGCGCTTGGGAACCACGCCGGTATCGTTTACGGCCGGGACGACCAACGCAACCAACGGCAACAGCGTGAATTGGAGCAATACCCCGGTTACCACTTGCTCGAGCCCGGGGACTACCTCTTGCATCCAATTGCGCGCGGACGCGGTCGGTTATGCGGTCAACGCCCTCTTGTCCACTGCGGCGGCAAGCGAGCAGGCCGCAGGTATCACCAACCAGTTCAAGGTCGGGCTCTATCCGTTCATCCAAAATCTCTACACGTATTTTGCTCTGACAAGCAGCATAACCGGATCGTCAACCAGCTCGGGCACGATCAACTATGCGGCTGCGCAACTCGCGAACCTGCTGGACACCGGTCAGAATGCATCTCTCGGATCCGGCGGCACGCATTTCGAGAACGCCCTTTCCTCGATGAACAGCCTCATTACCTCGGTCGGGACGGGCGGCAGCTCGTCCAACGCGCTGCCTTATGTGTTTCTGATCACCGACGGCTCCCAGGACTACCAGACGCAATCCGGCGGCAATTGGGGATCGCAAAATTGGACGTCGAACACGACCGTGCCCAATCAGAATTCGGCGACGATCATGCCGCCGAACAGCGAAAGCACCACCGACTATTGCCAGACTATGAAAAAGCGCGGAATCACTGTCGCCGTCCTCTATATCCCCTATCAGCCAATTCAGAATCCAAATTCCAGCTTTGCCAGCAATGAGGACGGCTACGCCAACAGCAATATCGCGAATATTCCGGCGTCGCTGCAGGCCTGCGCTTCGACCAACTTTTTCTACACTGCGAACACGCCCGCGGACATTACCAGCGCGCTGATTACGATGTTCGAGCAAGCGGTGAGCACCGCCCACGTTTCAAATTAGGTTTCCCACCAAGGGAATCGGCGGCTGAACTCCGAGACCCCCGGCTTCAGCAGGTGCTGACGCTTTGAGGAGGGTACAGAATGCATGCGCTGCTGCGCGGCGCGACGTAAAGACTGTCGGAAAGCGTTATCCCGCTGCTGCTGCCGAAATAGCCGAATAACGGCGTATAGACGTAACTCACCTGGGCGAAGATCAGGTAACACGGATAAGTGCCGCAGGTGTTGGCCGCAGCGACCAGGCCCGATGGAATGCTCACCGAAGTGCCCTGGGTGAGCGCCGTGCCGTTAAGTGCATAGCTCCAGCTGACCGTGGACTTGCCGCCGGTCTTTATCTCTATCTGCGAGATGACAACGGTGGGCGTGCCGGTATAGGGCGCAAGCACCACCGCCGTGGCGCCGACGATCGAAGTCATGTCGGTCGATTGGATCGTGGTGTATTGATTGGTGATCGCGCCCAGCGTGTAAGTCGCGGAACGAACTTTCATGTAGACGGCGATCGCTCTGCCGCCGTCGAAGGCCGCCAGGAACATAATGAGAAGGACCGGAAGAACCATCGCGAATTCGATCGCGGCGACGCCGCCTGTCGACGCGACGAAACGACGACAGATGCTGGGTCCGCGCCGGCATGATCAGTAGGGTTCCACCCGAAACGCGCTGACCCCCATGATCTCCGCGGTGCCGTTCGCCAGGTTGGACAGCGTGAAGCCGAGCGGCCCGCCGATCACCGGCCATTGATAAATGAGCTGCACGACCATGACTTGGCCCGGGGTGCCGGCGGTGTAGGACCAGGTGTTACTGACCGTGCCGTTGCTATTGTAGGTCAGCGTCGGCGCCGCGGTGGTGGCGTCGGAAAAGCTCGAATAGGCCTGCACGTTCACCATCACATTGTTGCAATTGAACAACGCCTGCAGCGACGGACAGATGGCGGCCTGAAACTGAGCTTGCGTCGTCCCGCTGTTTTGCGCGTTTCCGGTCATGAACAAGCGGCCGGCCTGCACCGCCGCGGTTTGCAAATTCTGCTGCGCGAATAAAAACAGCGTCGTCTCGATCACCGCGATGAGGGTCGCGAAAAACGCCGGAGCGATCAAGGCGAACTCGACGGCCGTGGCGCCGTTTTGCGCCGCGCGAAAGCGCGCGAGAATTTTCCCGCCGCGCTCAAGGTATTTGGTCAGAACTCGCAACATTCTGGACGTGTCGCATCCGGTAGCTGGGCCGCCGCACGAGCCGATCTGCAAACCCTGCTCTTAATCAAGACACATTGATTATTCGTTGCGGAATAAGTCTAAACACTGATCGATCGCGGTCCGCGACTGGGAGCTAAGAGGCCATTAAGGTTACGAAGCGGTAGTAATGCCGCGCCGTAGCTATGCGGGAAGGTTCGGCGCCGCGCTCGGCGCCGGCTCGTCTGGACGCCGCCATGCCAGCACGTAGGTCTGCAGCGCCGGCACGACGATCAGCAGCAGGATCGGCCCGATCAGCATGCCGCCGACGATCACGGTCGCGAGCGGGCGCTGGACCTGGCTGCCGATGCCGGTCGAGATCGCCGCCGGCAGGAGGCCGATACAGGCCGACAGCGTCATCATCAGGATCGGCCGCATCTGCTCTTGCACGGCGTGGAACATGGCCTCCACCGGATCGGCGATCGTCGCCGCATGGCGATAATAGCCGTTGATGATGAGGATGCCGCTCATCACCGAGACACCGAACAGCGAAATAAACCCGATCGCGGCCGAAACGCTGAGATCCAGTCCGGAGACGTAAAGCCCCACTATGCCGCCGCAGACCGCGAACGGCAGCCCGAACAGCGCCATGACGCTGTCGCGCAGCGAATTGAACATGCCGTAGAGCAGCACCAGAATGAAAACCAAGGTGATCGGCAGAATGACGGCAAGCCGCTTCTTGGCTTGCTGCAGCCATTCGAACTCACCCGACCATTCGATGCGATAGCCGGGCGGCAGTTTGATATCGCGGGCAATCCGCTGTTGCGCGTCTTCCACCGCGCCGGCGAGATCGCGGCCGCGAACGCTGAACTTGATCGGAACGAAGCGCTGGTTGCGCTCGCGGAAAATATACGAGGCGCCGGTGTCGAGCGTGATCGAGGCGAGATCGCTCAGCGGGATATAGGCGTTGCCGCTCGGCGTTTGTACGCCGATCTTGAGATTGCGCACCGCGTCGACGTTGTCGCGGTATGGCGATGCAAGCCGCACCACCACGCCGAACTGGCGATCGGACTCCAGCAGCGTCGTCGCCACGCTGCCGCCCAGCGCCGCCTGCACGACATTGTTGACGTCGCTGACGTTCAAGCCGTAACGCGCGGCCTTGAGGCGATCGACCCTGATATCGAGGTTGGGCTGGCCGAGCACCCAGAACACGCCGAGGTCGGTGATGCCCTGCACTTGCGCCATTTCTCGCATTGCCGCACGCGCGATCTCTTCGAGCTTGCCAAGATCGGGACCGATGATCTTTGCCGAATTGGCGCCTTTGACGCCCGACAGGCCTTCTTCGACATTGTCCTGGATATATTGCGAGAAATTGAAATCGATGCCGACGAATTGCCTGGAGAATTCCGCCTGCAGCTTGTTGATCAGCGTTTCCTTGGTCTCGTTCGGCGGCCATTGATCGAACGGCTTCAGCGGCACGAAAAACTCGGCATTGTAGAAGCCGGCGGCGTCGCTGCCGTCGTCGGGTCGGCCTTGCTGCGAGGTGACGGTGATCACTTCCGGATAACGCTGCAGGATTTCGCGGATTTTCGTAACGATCGGCTCGCCGGCCTCCAGCGAAATCGTCGGCGGCAGCGAGGCGCGGATCCATAGATTGCCTTCTTCGAGGGTGGGCAGGAATTCGCTGCCGAGCCGGGTGCCGATAAAACCGCAGACAATGAGAAAGATCAGCCCGCCGATAACGGTGAAGCGCCGGTTATCCAGCGACCAGCGCAACACCGGCGTATAGATCGAGCGCAGCCGGCGCACGACAACGGTTTCGACTTCGGCGACGTGCTCCGGCAGCAGCAGCGAAGCGAGGCAGGGAGTCACCGTGAAAGTGGCAATCAGCGCGCCGATCAGCGCATAAGCATAAGTCCGTGCCATCGGGCCGAAAATCTGGCCTTCGACCCCCTGCATGGTGAACAGCGGGATGAACGCCGCGACGATGATGGCGGTCGAAAACAGAACCGCGCGATCGACCTGCAGTGCGCTCGCCAGAATGATGCGGAGCCGGTCATTCCACGATTTGAGCCCGGCAAGGTTGCTGCCGCGGGTCGGATCGTCGCCCCATTGGCCGTCGGCGAGCTGCATCAGCAGCCCGTCCCGCGCCGCCGGTGCTGTTTGGAAGTTCCGATAGATATTCTCGACCAGGATCACGGCGGCGTCGACGATGATGCCGAAATCGATGGCGCCGACCGACAGCAGGTTGGCGTCCTCGCCGCGCAACACCAGGATGATGATGCTGAAGAACAAGGCGAAGGGGATATTGACGCCGACGATGATGGCGCTGCGCAAATCGCCGAGGAACAGCCATTGGATGAAAAATATCAACAAGCACCCATTGACGAGATTATGCAGCACCGTCGAAGTCGTAACGTCGACCAGCGTGGTGCGGTCGTAGAACGGCACGAGCTTCACACCCGGCGGCAGACTGCCGTCGCTGTTGATCTTTTTGATCTCGTCGCGCACCCGCGCCACCACGTCATTGGTGTGGAGCGTTCGATTCATGATGACGATGGCGGCGACCACGTCGTCGTCGTGATCGCGGCCGGCTTTGCCGAGCCGCGGCACATAGCCGATCGAGACCTTGGCCACGTCCTTGACGAAAATCGGCACGCCGTTGGCCTGTCCCAGCGGCACGTTTTCGATATCGCCGGTCTTATAACCTTGGGTCAGGTCGGCGTCGCCGCCGGATTCCATCAGCCCGACGCCGCGGATGTTCACCGACTGCTGGCCGAAATTGATGGTGCGGCCGCCGACATTGACGTTGGCGTTGCCGAGCGCGGTAATGACTTGCGGCAGCGTCACGTTGTAGGCGTCGAGCTTATGCAGATCGACGTCGACGTCGTATTCCTTGGTGGTGCCGCCCCAGGTATTGACCTGGACCACGCCCGGCACCGTAAGAAGCCGGCGCTGCAGGATCCAGTCCTGCACCGTGCGCAGATTGGTCAGCCCGAAATGCGCCGGCCCGACCACTTGATAACGATAGATTTCGCCGACCAGGCTGGTGCCCTGGATTTGCGGCGTGACGTTATTCGGCAAGCTGACATTTTGCTGCAGGCTGATCGCGGTCTGCGTCAGTGCAAAATAATAGTCGACGTTATATTGAAACACGACGCGGACGAACGACAGACCGTAGAACGACGTCGAGCGGATGACATCGACGCCCGGCGTGGCGGCAAGCCCGACTTCGATCGGAATGGTAAAATAGCGCTCCATCTCCTCGGCCGATTGGCCGGGCGATTGCGCGGTGATCTCGAGGATGACCGGCGCGGGATTCGGATATGCCTCGATATTGAGCCGCGAGAAAGCAAACAGCCCGGCAACGACAAACAAAAACAGGCCGAGCAGAACGAGCGGCCGCCGGGTCAAGCCGAACGTGAGAAGCCCCTTCAGCAAAGACCGCCTCCGAATCCGAGCCTCGCGCGCGCGACGCTACGCAGACGGCTTCCGAACCGCAAGCCGAGCCAAGGAGCAGTGCGGTGCTATAGCGAGTTATCGGGGGACGGCGGTACTGTGATTAATCGCACAGGCCGATTTCGAAATGATGGCTTCCAGCGCCGCGAGTCCTTCGGTCAGGGCCGCCGGCCCGGGCTGTAGGATCAGCGGCGATTTGATCTCAAAGATCGCGCCGCACCGAACGGCGGGCAGTCGATCAAATCCGGGTCTGGTTGCCACCTTCTCGGGACGAAACTTCTTACCGCACCATGAACCGACGATGATGTCGGGCTCGGCGGCAATAATTCTTTCCGCCGTCACGATACGATCCCTGGCGGACTTGTGACGCGCCAGATCGGCAAAGATATCGATACCGCCGCCAATCGCGATAAGCTCCGAAACCCAGGCGATGCCGGAGATCATCGGATCGTCCCACTCCTCGAAATACACTTTGGGCCGCCGCGGCAGCAACGATGCGCGCTGCCGCGTCGCGGCGATCGCCGCGACAAGATCGCTCGCCAATTTTTCGGCGCGGCCGCCGGCGCCGACCAGCGCGCCGAGTGTGCGGATCATGCCGACGATCTCGGCGACGGTGCGCTGGTTGAAGGCATGAACGTCGACGCCCGCCTTGATGAGGGTGGCAGCGATGTCCGCCTGGAGATCGGAGAAGGTGAGAACGAGGTCAGGCTCGAGAGCGAGGATTTTGGGAATGTCGGCGGAGGTGAATGAAGACACGCGCGGCTTTTCGCGCCGGGCCCGCGGCGGCCGCACGACGTAGCCGGAAATGCCGACGATACGATCCTCCTCGCCGAGGAGATAAAGCGTCTCGACGGTCTCTTCGGTGAGGCAAACGATGCGCTGCGGCGGGAACATTGCCGTTCATCTCCGGGGCTCCGCGCATTACCGCCGCTGTGGCGAACGAAAGCAAGCCAGCAATCGGCGCCAGGCGATGACGATCCCGGTCATGCTGAAGACGAAGCCGCAGCCGCACAAGACGACGATCAAGGTCGTGCGCAACGCCGGGCGGACCATCAAGACGTGAAAGTCGAGGGTATGCAGCGCGGTGAAGAGCCAGCGATAAGCGCGGCGCGACGAATCGAGTTTCTCAAGGAGGGCGCCGTTCGATGAATCGACATGAAACCAGTCGGCTCCGCATACCAGCCGGAATACCGGTGCATCCGGCATGACCGACCTTGACGTGTAGGAATCGTCGCTGTCGGGAACGAAAGCCGGATCGCATTTGCGCCCGAGCCGCCCGGCCAGCGCGTCCATTTCAGCGCTGCTCAGAAACTCTTGGGCTGGCAAAGCGGCGCCCGCGAGAGGCGTGGCGAGGGCCATGTTCTGAACGCCAAGCGCGTTTCGCTCCCGCCGGTAAATCTGCCCGTTGAAGGCGAACCATTCGGCTTCGATGGTCTGCGGGCCGATGGGCCGTAACGCGTCGTCCGCCAGCAAACTCCAGTCCGGCGCGCCGCCGACGGCCGCTATCTCCGAAGCCGTCGGTTTGCCGGTCGAGAACAGCAGGCCATCGTCCATCGACAGCCAGCCGCTGAATATCCAGGTCAATACGAACAGCATGCAGCCCAGTCCGAGCCAATGGTGCAGCGCCTGCCAGCCGCGATAAGGCGAACCGAATCGCGATCCGGCCGCGCCAAAACGCAGCGTGCCGATGACGGCGCCGGCGCTCGCGCCGATCAGCGCCGAGAGCGACAGCCACCACACCACGGCATTCCATATCGCCAGGTGGCCGCGCAGCGCCGTCGGATAAAGCCAATGCGCGATACTGCCGGCATAATTCCACGCGCGCTGGCGCCGCGCAGTCTCAAGCACGACCTCGCCCGTCGTCGATGACACATAGAGGTCAGTGCCGCGCGGCATCGTTGAGCGCGATCCGATAGAGCGGACGATGGCGATCGAAATGGCCCGCAACCGTCCACTGATCGTAAGCGGTCAGTGCCGCGACTTGTGCCGATACGGCAATCCCTTGCCGATGTCGCGCAGAAACCGTTGCAATCGACAGCGCGAGCGACGGCGAATGCACTGCCGCCGCGGAAAGATCGGCGGCATGCAGCGCGGCAAGGCGATCGGCATTCTCGATCAGATAAACCGGGCCGTCGCTGCGCTGCCGCAGCGTCACGCGCAAGACATCGCTCAATCCGCTGGCGCGCACCGCCTCCGCCGGCGCCGTGCCTGACGCCCATAATGTCGATCGGCACCAAGCCGGCGATCCGATCCAGCTCCGACAAGGCCGGAAACGGCACGAAATGCATCACGATGCCGGACGCGAACCACATCGCGAACAGCAGACAAAACGCGACTCCCAGCCAGCGGTGAAGAAGAGTCAGCGTCCGCATCGTGGCGCCGGGATTCACCACTTGGCCGAGGCACCGACTTCATAAGTCCGCGGCGCACCGAGCAGCACCTGATCCGGCAGGCCTGAATCGGACCACTGTGCATAGACGACATTGGTCAGGTTGCGCACCCGGAAGGTGAGACGGATGTCTTTGAACTGCGGCATCCAGAGATCTTTGCCGGGGATGTCGACGAACGAATAGATGTCCGCCGTCGTATAGGAATTCATGATCGTGAGGTTGGTCTGATCGAGGTCGCGGGCTCCGACATGCCGCACCGAGCCGCCGAACTCGACCGGCCAGCGCCAGTGATTGAAACGATAGGATGCCCCGGCGTTGATGATGACCGGAGCGACATCCGGCGGCGTATTGCCGGTCCACACATCGAAATTCGTGAAGCGCGCGTGGGTGAAAGCCGCGTTGCCCCATAGCTTCAGCCCATCGACCGGGCTCACCGCGGCCGACACCTCGATGCCTTTGGTCTTCACTTCACCGGCAACATCGTCCGTGATCGGACTGGTCGGCACCAGAACATTCTGCTGAGCGATGCTGTAGGCGGCGATCGTCCATTCCGCCCTGTTATTCCAGAACAGTTGCTTCGCGCCGGTCTCGTAGATCTGCGAACTCGTCAGTTTCAGTGCGTTCCCGCTGGCGGCATTAGGCGCCAGTGAAAAAACACCGGCGACTGCGGGATCGTAAGCTGTCGCATACATGCTGTAGAACGTCAGATCGGGGACCGGTTCGTAAGTATAGGCCGCGCGGTACGACACCGGTCGCCAGGTCTGCGTGAACGGTATGGGAGCGATGGTCCCGTCGAAATTGGAACCGGACCTGTCCAAGGTCAGATCTTCAAGGCGAATGCCGCCGATCAAGGCGAATGCCGAAGTGATCTTCAGGCGGTCTTCAAACGAGCCGGCGATATCGGTGAGCCGGCTATCTCTGATATCAGGCGATTCGGGACCATAAAGTCCGGGTGACGGGTTGACGACCGAGACAAAGTCATCCGGATAGGTATTGCCGCCTTCTTCGGTAAACTGAATCCAGTTCCGGCTCATTTGCAATTGAGCGGCAAGCCGATTGTCCATGCCGAAAAATCGCGAATCCCAGGTGAAATCGGTGTTGTCGCCGATCATCTTCTGATCGTGGTCGACGAAGAAGCGATCCCGGTCGATCACACCAGGAACGAAAACGGACCCGTCGTCGAACGCATAGGTCTCGCTGTCGATCCAGCTGGCCTTGGTCTGCCACGAGTAAAGCTGAATTCTTGAGGGTGACGTTGTCGAGCGGCGTCCACTCAAATCCCGTACGCAGCCAAAGCTCGTGCGCGCTGGTTGCGTTGTCGGCAACGTTATAGTTGGTCGTCAGCGTCCGCAAGTCGATCGTCACCGGGCCGATAGGCGCCCCGCTAAAGGTATTGACCATCGAACCCGAGACAACACCACTCACCGCATTCGATCCCGCAAACGACGTCGGGACCAGGGGCGTGCCCCAATAGGCATGACCGGAATCCGCCTTGTAGTCGACGGCACCCCACACCATGAAATTATGCGTCACGTGATAGTTCAGTTGTCCGGAGATGTCGGTCAGATCGCGAAAATCGCCGTCGATGAAGCTGTTCAATTTCGAGCCGGAGGCGTCGAAGCGATAATCGAGGCCTTGCAATCCGGTATTGCCGCCGGAGCCGTAATGCGAGAGCACCGAACCGAACGAATCAAACGAGACATCCGCCTCGCTCTGCACCGGCCCGCCGGTCGGCTGCCGGCTCACATAATTGACCGAGCCGCCGATCGCATTCAGTCCGGTCATCAGGGACGACGGTCCCTTGAGGAACTCGACTTGCTCGAGATTGGCGGTGCCCATCCAGCGTGAGGTGATGTCCGAAGGACCGGTCCAGATGCCGTTGTAGAGCGTATTTATTGCGCTGCCGCTGAAGCCCCGCATCGAGAAATTGGCCGGCGCGCCGCCGGCATCGCCGGACAGCACGCCGACCGCGCCTTGCGCGGTATCGGTGGTGGTGCGGTAGCCCTGGTCGGCAATCGTCTCGCGCCGTGACGATGTCGACCGAGGCCGGCGTCTCGATGACCGGGAGACCCAGCCGGCTCGCGCTGGGCGCGACGGTGTTGAGCGGTGTCGCCGGAATTCCCGCCAGGCCCGGTGCCGGTGGCACAAGCGGCGCCGGTAGGGCGTTCGGCGTGGGCGCGCGCGGTCGCCGGTTGCGTGTTTTTGACCGCGCGCTTCTCCTTGCGCTTACCCGACACGCTGATCGGCGGAAGCCCCCTTTGAGGCGCCGCTTCCGCGGGCGGCGTGGGCGCAGTTTGCGCCGCGCCTGGACTTGCGTTCGCCAGCACCGCGAGCGCGATCGCGGATGTCGAGATCAAAAAAGAACGGAATGCAGACGAGCGGCTACGATCGCCACCGCGATGACCGACAGGAAACACGCCACGCCCCAACGGCGATAAATGGTCCCGTCACCGCGATTTTGGCTGGTCTGCGGTCCACTTTCGCCCTGGGTGGCGGACCGGAAAACAACCTTACTCGAACTTGACGTCAGGACACCCCGCCCGACGCGCTCGCGCGTGACACGTTGCTGGTGGCAGATCTCCTGGCTCGCGGGTCGCTGTTTCGGCCGCCTTCCCAGGAGCGTTAGCCGCTCCCAGTGGCACGTCTGGCCGAAAACTATCCGCTTACAGTTGCGGGGGCAGCCGCGGCGTTGCACTTACAAAGATGTAGGCGCGCACCGCGTTCCCTTTTGATCCCTTGCGGGAACCACCGCCGCCGATCTTGGAGACGAGTCAGAGATCGGTCAAGCGGATTTGTCAGAGTGCGGCAAAATCGATCGGCTTGTGGCGATCGAGCGCGCGATGGATCGGCGGCAGCGGGTATTTCAATCCGGTCGCGCAATTGAACAGCACGGCCTGCTCGTTCGGCGAGACGCGGCCGTCGGCGAGACTTTGTTTGTAAGCCGCGTAGGTCGCCGCGCCTTCCGGACACATCAGAAAACCTTCCTCGCGCGCGACTTCGTCGAGCGACGCGGTGATCGCATCGTCGGAAACTGCAATGGCAAAGCCTTTGCTTTCACGCACCGCACGCAGGATCAGAAAGTCGCCGATCGCCTGCGGCACGCGGATGCCGGAGGCGATGGTATGGGCATTGTCGACGCGGGTCGCGTGCTCGACGCCCTGCTCATAGGCGTGCACCATCGGCGCGCAGCCTTCGGCCTGCACCGCGACCATGCGCGGCCGCTTGCTGCCGATGAAGCCGATCGCCTCCAACTCGGCGAATGCCTTCCACATCCCGATCAGTCCGGTGCCGCCGCCGGTCGGATAAAAGATCACGTCGGGCACCGTCCAGCCGAGCTGCTCGGCGAGCTCCAGTCCCATCGTCTTTTTGCCTTCGATGCGATACGGCTCTTTGAGGGTCGAAACGTCGAACCAGCCGACCTTGGCTTTGCCTTCGCCGACGATCTTGCCGCAGTCGTCGATCAGACCGTTGACCCGATAAACCGTGGCGCCTTGCAGTCCGATCTCGCTGACATTCACCTCGGGCGTATCCTCGGGACAGAAGATCGTGGTCTTGATGCCGGCGTGGCTTGCGTAAGCGGCAAGCGCCGCGCCGGCATTGCCGTTGGTCGGCATTGCCATGTGCTTGATGCCGAGCGCCTTGGCCATCGACACCGCCATGACGAGGCCGCGGGCTTTGAACGATCCGGTCGGCAGCCGGCCCTCGTCTTTCACTAATAATTCGCCGCCCTTGAGCTTGGCCGCGAGTTTCGGCAGCGGCAGTATCGGCGTCATCGCCTCGCCAAGACTGACGATGTCTTCCTTGCGCCGCACCGGCAGCAATTCGCGATAGCGCCACAGATCGGTCGGCCGGCTCGCCAGCGCCTCCTTGCTCAGCGCTTTTTTGACGCCGTCGAGATCGTAGCGGACCAGCAGCGGCTTGCCGGTGCGGGACAGATTGTGGATTTCATCGGCCGGATAGTGCTCGCCGGTCATGGCGCATTCGAGATGGGTCACGAAGGTCGGCCGCTCGGTGGTCAGGTTGTCGTCGTAGCGCACGCTTGCCTCTCCGGCTTGATCGGATGGGCAACCTAGTCGGCATGTCCCGGCCGGTCCAGCACAAGCCGCGTTGCGCATGGACAGGCAACCACCGGCCTGGATAGACTCTGCGATCCACTGGAATGACGGACGCCGGAAATGCCCCAGCAACGCAGTTACGACTTCATCATCGTCGGCGCCGGTTCAGCCGGCTGCACGCTGGCTGCGCGGCTGACCGAGGACAAGGGCACGCGGGTCCTGCTGCTGGAAGCCGGCGGCTGGGACCGCGACCCCTGGATCAAGATTCCGCTCGGCTGGCCGCGCATCCTGCTCAACCGCAAGCACGACTGGATGTATTTCGCCGAGCCCGAGGCGACCACCGGCGGGCGCGGACTGGAATGCGCGCGCGGCCGCGTCATCGGCGGCTCGTCCTCGATCAATGCCATGGCTTATGTGCGCGGCAACCAAGGCGACTACGACCGCTGGGCGTCCTCCGGCCTGCCGACATGGTCCTATGCCCACGCGCTGCCCTATTTCCGCCGCCAGGAATCCTGGAAGGGCGGCGCAAGCTTTTATCGCGGCGGCGACGGACCGCTGTCGACGCAGACCTCGGGCTTTGCCGATCCGCTGGTCGAAGCCTTCGCCGCGGCCGGGCCGCGAAGCCGGCTACAAGGCGACGCCGGACTACAACGGCGCGCAGCAGGAAGGCTTCGGCATGTGGCAGATGACGGTCAGGGACGGCCGCCGCTGCAGCGCCGCCGACGCCTATCTGCGGCCGGCGCTGGCGCGACCGAACCTCACCGTCGAGATCGACGCCCATGCCAACAAGATCGTTTTCGACGGCAAGCGCGCCGCCGGCGTCGAATACGTCAAACATGGCACCGCCGTCACCGCGCATGCCGAGCGCGAGGTGATCGTCTGCGGCGGCGTCATCAACTCGCCGCAACTTTTGATGCTGTCCGGCATCGGCGATCCGGCCGAACTCGCCGCACACGACATCGCCGTCAAGGTGGCGCTGCCCGGCGTCGGCAAGAATCTGCAGGATCATATTTCGGCGAGCATCGCATTATGCCCGCAAGGAGCCGGGGCCGTTTCACAAGGCGATGCGGTTCGACCGCATCGTGCCGGCCTTGGCACGCGCCTATCTGCGCGGCGAAGGTCCCGCGACCGAACTGCCGACCGGCACGATGGCGTTCCTGAAAAGCCGGCCGGATGCAGCGCTGCCGGACATTCAATTGATCTTCAACGCCGCACCGATGACGGCGACGCCGTATTTCTGGCCGTTCCGCCGCGCCTACGCCGACGGCTATGCCTGCCGCGCCGTGGTGCTGCGGCCGGAGAGCCGCGGCCGGCGTCGAACTGGTTTCGAACGATCCGCGCCAAGCGGTCGCGCATCCGGCAGAATTTTCTGTCGACCGATACCGACAAGAAAACATTGCGCGCCGGCCTTCGCATTGTCCGCGACGTCTGCCGCCAATCACCGATGCAGCCATTCATGGCGCGCGAGATCGGCGCCGGGCGACGGCGCAACGGACGATGCGGCGCTCGACGCCCATATCGGCGTGAATTCGATCACCGTGCACCACCCGCTCGGCACCTGCAAAATGGGCGGAGCGTCCGATCCGATGGCGGTGGTCGACAGCGAGCTTCGCGTCTTTGGCGCCGAGGGTCTTCGCGTCGTCGACGGTTCGGTGATGCCGGATTTGATCGGCGGCAATATCAATGCGCCGATCATCATGATCGCGGAAAAAGCCGCCGACCTGATCCGCGGCCGCGAGCCGCTGGAGGCCGTACGGCTCGCCGGCGCTGCCGAGTATTCACGCGGCTAGAGCAAAATTCTATACGCCGACACGATCCAATCGAACGGGATCGGGCTCGACGGCGATCTTTTTGCGTGGCGGGCCCATCAGTGCCGGTTGGAACAGCGCCGCCGAGGCGAGCGTGCAGGCCAGCGACAGCGCCAGCAATTTGCCCATCGACGAAATGCCGGGATTGCTGGAAAACCAAAGGCTGCCGAACGCGGTCGCCGTCATCACCGCGCTGAAGAACACCGCGCGGGTCAGATTGGATTGCAGGAAATTGGCCTCGCCGGCCCGCCAAGCCATCACATAGTAGATTTTGAAGGCGACGCCGACGCCGAGCAATGCCGGCAGCGCGATGATGTTGGCATAATTGATCTGGAATCCGGTCAAGCCGCAAATCTCCAAGGTCACCGCCGCCGCAACCAATAGCGGAATCAGGGTCAGCAGCACGTCGCCGACCCGCCGCAGCACCAGGTAGAGCAATATCGTGATCGAGCACAGCGCCAACAGGCCGGCCTTGATGAAAGCGTCGGTTACGGTGCGCCCCCACTCATAGGTTTCGATAGCCACGCCGGTGGCGTCGGGTTCGACCTTCAGTACGGCTTCGGCGAAACGCTGGAGCGTAATGCTGTTGTTGGCGTCGCCCTTCGGGACGATCTGGGTGCGCATCTGGCCGCTCTTGGTCATCCATTGCCCGACCAGATCGGCGGGCAGGTTCGCGCGCGTCACCTGCTGCGGGTGGAGCGACAACGATAATTGCTGCAAATCGATTTGCAGCGGCGCGATGAAAGTCGCGGCCGCCGTTTGGCGCGTCTGGCCGTCGGCGTCGGCGAGGCTATTGATGTCCTTCGCCAGGCGATTGGCGGCTTCCGCACCGGCGCCGGCGCCTTCGCCCGCGGTATCCTGCAAGTCCTTGGCCGTGGTGCGCAACGCCGCGACATCGTCGCTGTCGGACGGCGGGGCCGCCTTCGCCGCCGTCAAAGCCGGATCGATCATGCCCGACGCCCCGGCCACCAGCTTGATTTTCGCGTCCTGGTCGGCGGGGATGAAGCTGTTGAGATTGCGCGTGGTGGAGACTTCCGGCAGCGCCGACACCCGCTTGACGACCGCCGGCGCGTCCTTCGGCGCGGTCAGGATATCGGCGCCGTTGACGACAATATTGGGATTGCTGTTGACCTCCTGCAGCGCCACGATCGCTTCGGCGTCCGGGCTCTGCAGGCTGTTCGGATCGAAGTTGAATTGCAGATGAAACAAGAACGGCAGTCCGGCAAGCGCGATCAGCGACGTGCCGACGACGATGAATATTCGATGGCGATGCAGAAACCGGTCGGCGCCGGCCAGCGCCGCATAGCCGAGCGGCTCCGCTTCGCCGGGCGGCGCGAAATACCACAGCAACACCGGCAATAGCGTCAGGCTGGCGATATAGGCCACCACCATGCCGACGCCGGCGATCAAACCGAGTTCGGCGACGCCGCGATAATCGGTCGGCACGAACGATAGAAAACCGGCCGCGGCGGCGAATGCCGCGAGTGTCAATGGCGCACCGACCAGTCGCGCGGCACCGATCAGCGACGGCTTGAGATCGTGGAGTTCATGGCGCTGCGCGCGGTAGCGCACGCTGTACTGGATCGCGAAATCGGCGCCGAGACCGACGAACAGCACGGCGAAGGCCACCGAGATCGGATTGAACGAACCGGCCAGCAACAGGCCGAGCGCCGCGGTCGCCAGCAGACCGACGAAAATACAGATGCAGACGGCGACGACGATGCGGATCGACCGCAGCGCGAGCCACAACACGCCGATAATGATGATGCCGGTGACGGCAAAGTTGAGCGCCACGCCTTCATGCAGCGTGGAGAACTGCAGATCGGCGAGCGGCACCGTGCCGGTCAGTTGCACGGTAGCGTCATAGGTCGGACCGATCTTTGAATCGTCGACCGCTTTGCGCACCGCCGCGGTCGCTTTCTGCCCGGGCTCGATCGAACTGTAATCCAGCACCGGCCAGATATTGATCAGACTCATCAGATCGGCCGGCTTGGCGGGCGCATTGTTGACGAGCACCTGCCAGGAGAACGTCGCCGGTTTGCCGGCCAAGACCTGATCGAGCGAATCGGCGATGGTGTTGAGCGGCCGCGCCAGGTCGTCGAGCGCGTAGTGGCCGGTCTGCAGGCCGCCGAGACTTAAGGACAATGTATGAGCTAAGCCGCGCAGCGACGGGTCGGTCGCCAGGATTCTGATCAGCGGCGCGGCTTGGCCGAGCTTCTGCATGCGGGAGGCGACATCCTCCTGGGACAGATACAAGAGCCCCGCCCGGCTGAAGAACTCACTGGTCTGGGTGGCATCGACCGAGCGGAATTGGCCCTTCTGCCGTGTAAGCTGCTCGTTGAGACTGGCGGCAGCCGCGCCGGCAAATTCCGGCGTCGGCGCATTGATCACGGCGAGAATGGAATCCGCCTGCTGCGGAAACGCCGCCATATAGGCCTCGTCCCGCTCGTGCCACGGCAGAGTGGCCGACAACAGCGTGTTGATATTGGTATTGATCGAGAAATGTCGCGCCACATACACCGCCGAACTTGCCGCCAGAACGACGGCGACCAACAGCGTCAGCGGAGCGAAACGGATGCACAAGGCGGCTAAACGGGCAAAATAGGCTTGCAGCATAAGGACAACCGATTTTTTGGGACCGCTAAACCGGGTTTTGGCAATCCCGGCGGGCCTGAAAAAGGCAAACGCCGAATCACGCGTGCCCAGGCGGTGAAACGGCCACTGCTATAATCCGGTGCCGGCAATTAAGTTCAGATCGTGGCCGCCGACGGGGCCACTTTCCTGACAGGCTTGCCTGGCTATTTTCCGCCCAAAGCCGGGCCAAATCGGGCGGCCGGCAGGCGATATCCGGAAAATCGCGTAACCTTCGGAGCGGGCTTCACAATCCTGTCACGCCTGCCTATAAACTAGGGCCCAACGCCGCACTGCGGTATCGAGTCGAGGTGGGAGCGTCAACTTGAACGCTCATGTTTCGCAATCGGGCTTTCCCGCTCTGGTGCTGAACGCGGACTTTCGGCCGCTGAGCTATTACCCGCTGTCGCTGTGGTCCTGGCAGGACGCCATCAAGGCGGTGTTTCTCGACCGGGTGAATATCGTCGCCAATTACGACCGGGCGGTGCGCTCCCCGAGCTTCGAAATGAAGCTGCCGAGCGTGGTCTCGCTGAAGACGTTCGTGAAGCCGTCGACCCATCCGGCCTTCACCCGGTTCAATGTCTTCCTGCGGGATCGCTTCGCCTGCCAATATTGCGGCACCCGCGACGACCTCACCTTCGATCATCTGTTGCCGCGCTCGCGCGGCGGCCAGACGACCTGGATGAACGTCGTCGCCGCCTGCTCGCCGTGCAATCTGCGCAAAAGCAATCTGACACCCGACGAAGCCAAGATGTGGCCGTCGCAGCGGCCGTTCCAGCCGTCGGTACAGCACCTGCACCGCAACGGCCGGCTGTTCCCGCCCAACTATCTGCACGACAGCTGGCTCGACTATCTCTACTGGGACACCGAGCTCGATCCGTAAGCGTCTCCGGCTCTCGGCCGAAATTCTCGCGGCTCTTTGAATGCCGCGCTAAGTCTACAGCCGAGAGGGCGGCACCGCCGGTGCGTAGAGATCGTGGGGCGTCGCCAGCCCGCGAAGCTGATGACGCCCGAGCGGAGGTAGCGGTTTGCCGTAAGCACGGGCGAAATCGTCGCTGACGATGATCGGCACGTTCAGCGCCTTGGCCACGCCTTCGATCCGGCTGACCAGATTGACGGCGGGACCGATCACGGTGAAGTCGAGCCGATCGGCCGCGCCGATATTGCCGTAGATTGCAGAGCCGACGTGAAGCGCGACGACGATCTCGAGCGGCGGCTCGCTGACGAGCGAGGGATCGTGGGTGAGCGTCCGCGCCGCGTCGACCGCCTGGATCGCCGCATCGAGCGCGCATTGCGCGGCGATGGCGGCCTTGTCGGCATGTTCGATCGGAAAAATCGCCAGCAGACCGTCACCGATGAACTTCAATATTTCGCCGCCGTGAGTCGCGATCGCCTGCGCTTGCGCGTCGAACAGCGCGTTGAGCATGGCGATGACCTGGCTGCCGGCCAACCGGTCCGAGCGTTCGGTGAACCCGCGCAAATCCGACGACCATAGGACGGCGGTGATTTCCTCGCCGGCGCCGCGCCGGATCTGACCGGCCAGCACTTTCGGGCCGGTCTTCGGGCCGAGATAGGCATTGAGAATATTGCTGGCGATGCGGCGGTGGTTGCGCAGGTCGGCCAACAGCGGCAACCGCCGGGTCACGCGTTTCAAATCCGCGATTTCGTTATCGGTAAATCCGCCGGCACGGTCGGTGACATAGGTCACCATGTAATTGGTTCCGAACGAACTCCTGACCGGCAATGCAAAATAGTCGGTAGCGCCTTCCGCTTTGAGATCGTGAAGGATCGGGAAATCGAGCTGATCGTCGGGAAGGTCGACGCGTCGGCGTACCGTTTCGCCGCCCACCAGGACTCTGCGGACCGGATTGTCGTCATTGCCGAACAAATCCTGCGCCTCGTGGGTCACATAGGTCTGCACGGTCTGGCCGGTGGTCCGCCACCAGGTAAAGGTGGCGCCGAGATATTGCGGGTGCAGCGTGCGGAGGTGGAACGTGGTCCGCAACAACGGGAAGCCCGCGGCCAGCATCCGCCAGGCGAATTCATCGAACTCGGCGATCAGTGACGGAATCTGTCCCGCCGGCCCCGAAAGCCATTCGATGATGGCGTCGATCGTATCGTGCTTGGGCCGTTCGGCCGGCGGCCGTTCCATCACCTCGCCGGTCGGAAAATACTGCGGATGGGTGAGCGAAAGCGGCTTCGGGTGGGCGTCTGCGATGGCCGGCTGCCCGTCGAGAGCCTGTCCTTCCAGAGCCTGCCCTTCGAGGGTCTGACCGCCGAGAGTCTGACCCCCGAGAGTCATGGGTGCAAACGCCATATCCCTGCATCCCTTCCGCGGACCATGTCGGGGTTGTCCAGCGATCAAACGCCGCGACACCGCAGATATATGGCAATTACAGTAACCGGCAATGCCTCACACTTTGTTTCTGCCGGCGCCGGATGTCGTTGCGCCTCGGCACCGGCGGTATGATTTTGGGTTGTTTCAGGTCGCGTTCGGGCCTAGATGCGAAAAAAAGATGCTTTTGGCGCCGGCCGAACAGGCACCGGTGGTGCGGACCGCTGCTTGCCGCCATTACTGGTGATCCGGTGCTGTGCATCATCATCGCGGCGGGGCTGACCTGGGCGGCGCATTCGAGTGTTGCTGTCGTGCTGTTGATAATGTCGCTCGCCTATTCGCAATTCGTCACGCCCGGAAGCGGCGCTCGCTTTGGTGCTCGGCGCCAACCTCGGCAGCGCGATCAATCCACTGCTCGAGGCCGGTCGCCGCGGCGATCCGGCGAGCCGGCGCCTGCCGCTCGGCAATATGATCAATCGGCTGTTCGGTATCGTGGTCGCGATTCCGTTCCTGTGCGGCGATCGCCCGGGAAATGACAGCGCTGCAACCGGACGCCGCCAAGATGACGGCCGAATTTCATATGCTGTTCAATGTCGCACTGGCGCATTCTCTTCATCGGGCCGCTCGACATCGTCGCCGCTTTGCTGGTGCGCATTCTGCCGGAGAAGCGGCTGCCGGACGATCCGTCGCTGCCGCGCTATCTCGATGAGGCCGCGCTCGAAACCCCGCCGCTCGCACTCGCCAACGCCGCGCGCGAGACGTTGCGCATGGGCGACGCGATCGAAGTGCATGCTGCGCGATGTCATGACGGCGCTTGATGAACAACGACCGCAGGCTCGTCGCCGACGTGTCGCGCCGGGACAACATCGTCGACCGGCTCAACGAAGCGATCAAGCTCTATGTCACCAAGCTGACGCGCGACAGCCTCGACGAACGCGAGGGTCGCCGCGCCATGGAGATCATATCCTTCACCATCAATCTCGAGCATATCGGCGATATCATCGATAAGAATCTGTGCGAGCTCGCGACCAAGAAGATCAAGCGGCGTTATCAGTTCTCACCCGAGGGCGCGGCGGAGTTGGCCGAATTCCACAAGCTCATTCTGTGAACTGCCTGCAGGCGGCGTTCGGCATTTTCATGACCGGCGATGTCGAGGCCGCGCAGGAAGATGCTCCGCGACAAGACCGAATTGCGCAAAGCGAAGCGCGCGCAGGCGGACGCGCTGAGCTATCAGCCGAAGCTGCCGTAAAGGCTGCGGGCCGCTACGCCGCAGCGACCTTGTGGACGCCGCCGAATGCCGGCGCGACCTCGGCCATGAAGCGGGTCATCTCGTCCTTGACCTGCTGGTGCGGCTTTTGGCCGACGTTGAAATAAAGGATCACCTCGTCGTAGCCGGCCGCTTCGACTTTCTTCAGGGCTTCCGTGATGCGGGCGGGCGAACCGAACAGCACGGAGTTCTCGGTCAGGTCTTCCGGCCGCACCTTGCTCAAGCGATCGACCATGTCGACGAAATAGCGGTAGCTCGGCGGCGCCGTCTTCGGATCGCCCGGCAGTGCCGGAATGACGCACTCCTTGTAATAGCGGATCTGCCGGGCGCGGGCGGCATCTTCCTCCGCTTTATTATCGGCGAAATGGATGAAGTAGCTGCACATCAGGCGCCGCGGCTTGGTGCCGTGCCGGGCGCAGGTCTCGTGATAAAGATCGGCCACCTGTTTCAGCCCGCCGTAGCTGAGCGCGGCGGCAAACGGCGCTACGATCAAACCGCAGTCGAGCCGGGCCGCAAGCTCGATCGAAGGTTTGGAGAACGAGCCGACATAGATCGGCAGCGGCCGCTGCACCGGCTTTGGCGTGATGCGTACATCGTCGAATGAATAGTGCTCGCCGTGATGGGAAATGCGGTCTTCCGCCGCCCACAGCCGGCGCACCACTTCCAATCCCTCTTCGAAAATGCCCTGGTTGTCGTCGAACGAGACGTGAAACGGCTCGTATTCGCGCCGGTCGTAGCCGCGGCCGCAGGCGAAATCGACGCGGCCGTTGGACAACAGATCGAGCGTCGCCCATTGCTCGGCGACGCGGATCGGCTGATGCAGCGGCAGCACCGTCACCGCAGGCGCCAGCCGGATGCGCGCGGTCTTGGCGGCGACGTGAGCCAGCACCAGGTCCGGACACGACAGCACGCCGAGCGAATTGAAATGGTGCTCGCCGATCCAGGCCGAATGCATGCCGAGCTTGTCGGCGAGGACCGCCTCGGCGGTGATGTCGGCGACAAACTGGTTCGACGAGCGCGTGTTGTTTTCGTAGTGATTGTCGCTCAGCGTGAAATAGCCGAAATCCATGGCGTTCTCCCGTGATAAGCGTCTGCGGACATGCGGCAGTCCGAACGGCTGCGGTTATTTTGGGCAAATAATGGTTGATTTTGCATCTGTTGTAAATGCAATAATCGCGGCACGGCCCGGCTATGGCAAAGCCTTTGACCGCAAAAGAAGATTCAACTAGATGGGACGCGATCTCGGGAGACTGATGTCCACGTGAAGCGCGCACCGAAACTCGATCTCGGCGACTATCTGCCATATCTGGTCAACCGGATCGGCACCATTGTCGCCGATCAGTTCGGCGCCGAAGCCTTGGCGCCGCATCGCCTGAGCATCGCGATGTGGCGCGTGATGGCGGTGCTGGCGTCGAACGGCAGCCAGCGGCAGATCGACCTTGCCGATCTGACCAGCATCGATTCATCGACGCTGTCGCGATTGGTCACGCGGCTGGTGCACCGCGGATTGGCGACGCGCACCCGCTCGACCCGGAGCAATCGCGAAGTCGCGGTAAAACTTTCGGCGAAAGGCACAACGCTTGTCGGCCGTCTGATTCCGATTGCCCGCGACTATGAAACCGCAGCCATCGCCGGCTTGTCGCCGCAAGAGCTCGCGGCGCTCAAGCGCTGTCTTCGGCGTGTCTACAGCAACATGAAGACGCGGCCCTTTGCCGCCGGCAAAAGCCGCGCGAACGGCGTCCATGCCGGCGACGCGCTTCACATTCGCGATTGAACGGTCCTTGCCGGGAAATTCCGGTCTTATTGTTCCTGGGCGATCCCGGCTTTTTCCCGAACGGTATTCCACTTCGGAATCTCGGAAGCGATGTGCGCCTTGAGTTCGTCGGGCGTGGAGCCGTGTACGGCAGCACCCAAGGACAGAACCTGCTTGCGCACGCTGTCGGTGGCGAGCAACGCACGGATGCCCTTGTTGGCTTTGTCGACGATCGGCGCCGGCGTATGCGCCGGAAATGCCACGCCGTACCAGCTCGTGACCTCATAACCGGGCATGCCGGCTTCGCCAAAAGTCGGAACGTCGGGCAGGATCGGATTGCGTTCCGGCGACGTCACCGCAATCGCCTTCAGTCCGCCGTTCTGGATCTGGCCTTGCACGGCCTGAACCAGTTCGAAAATGAAGCTCACGTCTTTACCCAGCAAACCGGTCACCGCCGCCGGCGTCGTCCGGTACGGCACATGGACGATATCGAGGCCGGCGGTTTGCTTGAGCAATTCGCCGGCGAATTGCTGGGTGGTGCCGACGCCGGCGCTGCCGAAATTGTATTTGCCGGGGTTGGCGCGGACCAGCGCGAGAAGCTCGGCCAGGTTCTTTGCCGGGAAATCGGGCGCCGTCACCAGTACCAGCCCGGCGGTCGCCACCATCGAAACCATCTGGAAGTCGTTGACGGGATCGTAGGGCAGCGACTTGTACATCACCGCCGAAATCGCATGCGCGTTGCTCATCATCAGCGCGGTGTAGCCATCGTTCGGCGAGCGGGCGACGTCTTGCGCGGCGGTCGTGCCGCCCGCGCCCGGCTTGTTCTCGACCACGACCGGCTGGCCGAGAATTTCCGACAGCGGCTGTGCAACGAAGCGCGCGGCGATGTCGGTGCCGCCACCGGGACCGAATCCGACCAGCATCCGGATCGGTCGCACCGGCCAATCGTCCGCACGGGCCTGAACCAGCGCTGCAGCCGCAGCGAAGGCCGCGATGACACAGGCGGCGCGAAGGCCGAATGACCGTTTCATGGATTCCCCCCGAGAGTTTTTTTCGCGCCTACCAGTCATGAGAGGCGGCATGCGTCAAGTTCGCCGTCACGCCTGCGGCATCATTGCCGGTAGCGGGCAAATGCCCACGGCGGGCGGACGGAATGTCACTTTCCTTTGACCGGCTGGTGCCCTAGTTTCCCGGCGAAGGCGCCGCAAGCGCGCCGCAGCGGGACAATCGGGGGGAACGATGGCCGGCGAACCGGAAGTTCACGTTTCACAATTTCTGGATGAGCACGGGCTCGGCGCCTTCCAGATAAAGCTGATCCTGTGGTCCGCCTTGATCGCGATGATCGACGGCTATGACATCGGCGCCATCGCTTTTGCCGCACCGCATCTCATCGCCGAATGGCACGTCAAGCCGCACGATCTCGGCCTCGTGCTCAGCGCCAGCAATATCGGCGTGCTGTTCGGCTCGGCGATATTCGGCTGGATCGGCGATCGCTACGGCCGCAAGACCGCGCTCATTCTCGCCAATCTGTTGTTCGGCATCTTCACCTTCATCGCCGCCTATTCGACCAATCTCAACGAAATGACGGTGCTGCGTTTGATCGCCGGCCTCGGCATCGGCGGCGTCATTCCCAATATCGTGGCGATCAATGCCGAATCGGCGCCGCGCAACCTGCGCGCCGCGCTGGCGATCATCGCCGCCGGCATGGTGCCGCTCGGCGGCGCGCTGGCCGGCTTCGCCAGCGCAGCCCTGGTGCCGCAACACGGCTGGCCGATTCTGTTCGAAATCGGCGGCATCGTTCCGGTGATCATCGCGCTTGCCGCGATCATGGGGCTGCCCGAATCGATCAAATTCATGGCGCTGCACGAGAAGCACCGCGGCAAAATCATAGCGCTGCTGGCGGCGATCCGGCCCGATTACAAAGTGCCGCCGAACGCCCGCTTCGTGATCGAAGACGAGCAGCAATCGCCGAGTTCGAATCCGGTCTATCTGTTCAGCAACGGCCTGGCCGTCATTACGCCGCTGACTTGGCTGATGTTCGCCTTCAACCTGATGGGCTATTTCTTCCTGATCAGCTGGACGCCGACGCTGATGACCGCGGCGCACGCGACGCCGGCGGTGGCGGCGCTGTCCGGAGCGGCGCTGCAGGTCGGCGGCACCGTAGGCGCGCTCATTCTGTGCTGGTGGCTGCAGCGGCATCGCTTTCTCGCCATCGCCATCTTGTTCGTGATCGCGGTGCCGATCGTCGGCTCGATCGGCTTTGCCGGGCTGAGCTCGACGGCACTGCTGCTGACGGCGACCTTCTTCGCCGGCTTCCTGGTGCTCGGCATCCAGTCCGGCATCAATGTCGTCGGCGCGATGATCTATCCGACCTCGCTGCGCGCCAACGGCTCGGGCTGGCAGCTCGGCCTCGGCCGGCTCGGCGCCATCATCGGCCCGTTCCTCGGCGCATTATTCGTCGGCCTGCCGGTCGACCAGCTCTATATGTGGTCGACGCTCCCCTTCGTTGCCGGCGCGGTGGTCACATTCGTGATCTTCATGTTGAATCGGACGCGGCTGCGGGCCAACCCGGAATTGCAGAAGTCGCAATAGAACTAACCCACGGCTCGCGGCGGCAGACGCTTCAAGGCCGCATCGATCTTGATTGCAGCTTGATCGAGATTCTCGCGGAAGAGATCGAGCCGCTCGTCGGCCGATTCCGTCAGCATCAGATTGTACGGCGCCATGGCGGTGGGCGGCATCGCCTGCCGATCGCCGCGCATCTCGCAACTGATGCGAAAATCGGTGCGAAACACGATCACATATTTCTTTTTGTAGGCGTAGCCGCATTCCCAGCAGGTGCCGGAATCCGGGTCGGCGCCATCCATGTTGGCGACGACGACCTCGGCCCAGTCGATACCTTCCACGTCCTTGTCGAAAATTTGCTTGGGCGTCATCGTTTCCTGTTCGGATTCCTGCGGCAGCCAGACTTCGTGCCCCATGTCGCGGAGAACCGCTGTGAGCCGGGCATTGAAATCGCGTTCGGCGGCGGAAAACAGCGGTCCGGCGAGATAGATTTTCATGGGGCAATCCGATCGAAATCCGTCAGAACGGCTCGTAGCCGCGCAGCGCCGGGATCACCTTCTCGCCGAACAGCCGGATCGAACGCATCAGATCGCCGGCCGGCAGATCGGAGAAATTGAACTCGCCCATGAAGACGTTGAACAGGCCCTCCTCCGCGCATTTGCGGATTTTACGGGCGACCGTCTCCGGCGAGCCGATGAAGACGAGATCGTTGTCGAGAAGATAGTCGCCGTCGAACAGATGCTGCATGATCTCCGACGCGCCCGGCTCGCCGCGGCCGACGAACAACTTGGCATGTTCGCGGGCGCGATCCTCGAATTTCTCGCCGGGCTTCGCCGGCTTGAGAAAGCCTTCATAGGCGCGGCTCGCGCGGAACAGCGCCGCGTCGATCGCCTTCTCGGTCGGTCTCGTCGACATAGACCACCGTGCAATAGGCGATATTCGGCTTCCGGGCATGGCCGGCGGCTTGCCAATCGGCGAGAAATTTGCGGTAGCGCGGCGCCGCGTCGGCGCGCGGATAGACCAGGAAAGTAGCCCGGATTGATGCCGTTCTTGGCGCAGAATTCGAGCGTCTGCGGATCGCGGCTCATCATCCAGAGCGGCGGATGCGGAAGCTGCAGCGGCGGCACCGCGATCTGCGCGCTGTCGGTATGGAAATCCTGGCCGTGAAACGAGAACGGCTGGGTGTCGCCGAACGCCGCGCGCAGATAGTCGACGAATTCCAGCGTCGGCGATTTGCGCTGGCCGTAATCGAGGCCGAACGGCCGGAAGTAATCCGGATTGATGCCGGGCACGAGGCCGAGCTCCATGCGGCCGCCGAGCATCTGATCGACGATCGCGATCTCTTCGGCGAGGCGCAGCGGATGATAGAGCGGCACGATATAGCCCATCGGCCCGATGCGCAGCCGCTTGGTCCGCGCGCCGGCGCCGACCGCGTAAAGGCTCGGCGACGACATCCAGCTTTCGTCGGGCCGGAAATGATGCTCGACGCAAAACGAATAATCGAAGCCGAGCCCGTCGCACAATTCGAGCTCGCGCCACAGCTGCTCATAACGCTGATGCGGCGTCATGCCGGGCTTGGCCCAGACGTGGGAGAAGTGCGCGAATTTCATAGCGTCACGCTACTGACCGTGGGCTGCCGCGTCGAGACCCTGGGAGCCAAAGTTCACGCCTTCTTCAGTTTCTTCTCGCCCTCTTGAAAAATGCTGTCCATGCTCTCGTCCAAGACTTCCATTATTTCCTGGGCGACGAGATAGGTTGCAGGATCGAGCGCGCTCTCGACGCGGCAGGCCAGAACTATTTTCTGCTGCAGCGCCGACAATTCTCGCACCGGCACGCAGGTCAGGGCGCCGCGCACGACCTCGGGCGCGACATCAAGGGCGTTCAGGAATGTGATGTGAGGGCTGAGCTGCGCGATGTCCCGCAGCATTTCGATCGAGTTGCTTTCCAGCGCCGGCGACAGCGTCGCCTTGGAAGGCAGCGCCCGTTCCAGAATGGGCCGGATGCTGACCCTGGCATCGGGCAGCACCAGAGGAAAATCCAGGCATTCGGACAGCCGGATTTCCGCCCGGCCGGCGAGAGGATGTTCAGGCGCCATCACCGCTTCCAGCGCCTGATCGTATTCGCCGAGCACCTGAAGGCGGGAGCTGTAGGGAATGTCATACGCCAGCGCGAGATCGACGTCGCCGTTGAGCAGCGCCGCCGTCACCTCGCCGAGCGTATCGACATCGACCCGCAATTTTAAAAAAGCATGGCGCTGCCGCAATTTGCTGATGACGGCGAGCAACGGACGGGACGCCAGCATGGCGATGGTCGCGATCTTGACTTGACCGGTCTCGAGCCCCTTGAGCGCCCTGATCCGCTCATTCAAGTGCTCGTGCTCGCGAAGCGTCTGGCGGACGTGGAGGATCAGCAACTCGCCCATCGCCGTCAGGCGCATGCGGCGTGGCAAGCGTTCGAACAGCGGGCCGCCGAGTTCCCGCTCCAGCGTCAAGACCTGCCGGTTGATTGCCGACGCGGCGACGTTGAGGCGTTCCGCCGCTTTCCGGATCGAGCCGGAGCGGACCACCTCATCGAGATATTTGAGCATTCGAGCGTGCAGCATCGCGGTGACCAGGGAACCGACTCGGTTCCCGCCTTGAAGCCTTTTAGAGTGCGGAGTACAATAAATTACCGAAATTTCAAGCCAATAACGAGCATCAAGCCGGCCTGCGTTGCCTTTTGGGCAACAGTGGGTGCGATAAGCTCTGCTATTCAAGCCCTCCGCCGGCCGTTACCAATTTACCAGTCTTGATCTCGACCTCAGACGCGAAGCACGGGCCCGAGGCTCGGGCGCGGGACTGGTATTTGGAATTCGAGCGCAGCCTATGACTCCGCGGAGCCGACAAGCCGATCCGGTCATCTTGATCCACGGCGCTTGGGCAGGGGCATGGGTGTGGCAACGCCTTATTCCTTTTCTGATCCGGGCCGGCTTGACCTGTTGCGCCGTCGATCTTCCCGGCAACGGTTCCGATGGCGCCGACCCCGCGACCGTCTCGTTTGAAAGCTACCTCGATAAAGTCCACAGCGTCATCGATAAGCTCGGTCGCCCTGTCAGCCTGATCGCTCATTCCGGCGGCGGCAATGTCGCAACCGCGGTGGCCGAGCGTTGGCCGGAATCGGTTTCCCGGATCGTCTATGTCGCGGCGATGATGCTTCCGGACGGCGCGAGTTTTATCGATGTCGTGGCGCAGGTCAGCGAACGATATCCCGCGGCGGCCGGCATCAACCCGCACACCGTATGGTCGCCGGACCGGCGGGTTACCCGCGTGCCGCCGGACGCGGCCGTCGCGCATTTTTTTCAAGATTGCGATCCGGAAGACGCGCGCGCTGCGGCAGGCCGCTTGACACCGCAGGGCGAAGGCGGACGTGCCGTCACCACGCACACGTCGGCTGCCAGGTTCGGGCGCGTTCCCCGCCTTTATGTCGAAGCCTTGTTCGATAGATCCGTGATCCTGCCGGTGCAGCGCCAGATGCAGTCGCTTGTGCCGGGAGCCCGGGTCACGTCGCTGCCGACCGGCCACGCGCCGCAACTGTCCGCGCCGGCGCTGCTCGCGGAGGAAATTATTCCATTTCTCACAGCCGCCGCGGAAACCTTGGTCCGCCGCGGGGATATCGGTCCGGATAGCAATAATCAGCCGGCCTGAGATGCGGCCAGCCGCGTGACCTGACCGGGCTTTTTGCCTTCGAAGATGCCGATGAGATCCGGGGCGATCGGCGAATAGGCCGCATGCGTCCGCATGATCCAGCTCGCAAAGCCGTCGCTGTTATGATGCTTCTTGCGTTCGTTCGGCAGGTCGATGCGCTGGTTGCGCGCGGCGTCGCGGAACGACCGCGATCGGATCCTTGCCCGCGCTCGACCTTCTTGATCTCGCGCGCCAGCATCTTGCGGTAAAACGCGACGCCCTCGTCCGAGCCGCCGAGATGCTCATTGGTGCGATCGGCGATCGCGCCTTGCGTGATCCAGGCCATCATGTCCTGGCCGTCGATATTGTCGACGATGAACTCGCCGTTTTCGTCCTGCCAGGGCACCTCGTAGACATGAACCTTGTCGAGCAGGTGCTGCGACACGGCCACGCCCTTGGGCGGCATATAGGCCGTGTACCACAGATGCATGGTGTGGGTGTCGTCGACCGGCACGCGGATCTGGAACGCGTAGTAGCGCGAATTCTCGTCGCCGTTGCCGACCGAGAGCATGTTCGGAAATACCACCGGATGACCGATGCGCCAGTCGTCGGAATCTTCCGAGTGCCCGGCGAGCAGCCGATGCTTGGTGATGCCGTAGGCGAATTCGTTGAACGCGATCTTCTCGTGCCGCGCGCTGATCGCGACCTTGGCGCCTTCCTGCTCCTTGACGAACTCGTAAGTGTGGCCGTGCAGCCATTCGGTATGGATCGGATCGAGCGAATTCTCCATCGCCTGCAGCCAATTGATCGGGATCAGCGCCCGGCCCAGCATGCGGATCGATCCTTCGGCGACAAAACCATCCCAGCGCGGCAATAGCGGCCGCGGCTCGGGGCCCAGATAGGCGAACAGCATGCCGTTGAGTTCCTCGACCGGATAGGCCGCGGTCTTGGCATTGTCCGCGAAGCCGCTGCGTTGTCGCGCTCGTTCGGCTGGTTCAAGCACTCGCCGCCGAGGCCGAATTCCCAGCCATGATACGGGCAGCGGATGCCGTCCTGCGTCGGAATGCCATAAGCCAGCGACGCGCCGCGATGCGGACAGGTTCTTTGATGAGGCCGCGCCGTCCCTGGCGGTCGCGGAACAGCACGAGGTTCTCGCCGAGCAGCCGCACCCGCTTGGTCCAGCGGCCTTCCAGTTCGGACGTCGCCGCGATCGGCTGCCAGTAGCGGCGCAGAAGATTGCCCGCCGGCGTGCCCGGACCAATTCGCGTCAGCAGCTCGTTTTGCTCGGCGGACAGCATCTCGGTTTCCTCCCTAAGGCTGCATCGCGCTCGGCGTTACGCCGCAGGCCACCCGATGAAAGCTCTGTGCGGTCGTTGTGCGACCGATAATTTTATGTTAGCTGCCTAACATTCTACCGAGAAAATGTCAAAACAGCGGGTGGAGCGGCCGGCCATGCCGACGAGGGGATTGCGCAACGCGGCGCATACGTTTCCAGCCAACAAACGGCCGCGCCGGAAATGAGCGCGGCTTCGCCGATACGGATCGGCATTGTCGGCTTGGGCGCCGCCGGCCGCGCGTTCCTGCCGGCGATCAAGAAACATTCCGGCTTCGAATTGGTCGCCGTCGCCGAGCCGGTGCAGGAAGCCCGCGACACCGTCGCCGCCGAAATGAATGTTGCGGCCTTTGCCGACATCCAGGCCATGATTGCCGGCACCGCGCTCGACGCGATCTACATCGCGACCCCGACCGAGCTGCACAGCGACCACGTCAAGATTGCGTTTGCGGCGAACAAGCATGTGCTGAGCGAGAAGCCGATGGCGGTCGAACTCACGGCCGCCGAAGAGATGATCGCCGGCGCCGACCGCGCCGGCGTGGTTCTCCTGGTCGGCCATGCCCATGGCTACGATCTTCCGATCCAACGCATGCGAGAAATTATTGTCAGCGGCCGGCTCGGCCGGGTGCGCATGATCCACACCTGGAATTATACCGACTGGATGTACCGCCCGCGGCGTCCCGACGAACTCGATGTCGCCAAGGGCGGCGGCGTCACCTTCCGCCAGGGCTCGCACCAGGTCGACATCATCCGGCTGCTCGGCGGCGGCCTGGTGCAAAGCGTGCGGGCGGCCACCTTCAATTGGGATCCCGGCCGCGACTCGATCGGCGCTCACGCGATATTCATGCACTTTGCCGACGGCACCGCGGCGACCGCGACCTACAACGGTTACGGCTATTTCTCGACCATGGAATTGTGCGGCGACGTCACCGAATGGGGTTTTGTCGAACCGATCGAGCAACGGCAGGCTGTCGTTCGAGCGTCCGCTGGCCGCACCGCGGCGGATGAGCTGGAAGCCAAGCGCAAGCGGGCAAAAGGCGCCATTCCGGCCGATGCGCCGTTCCAGCCGACCTTCGGGCTCACGCTGGTAAGCTGCGAGCGCGGCGACATCCGCCAGTCGCCGCGTGGGCTTTATGTCTATTCCGCCGATGGCCGCGAGGAGATTGTGCTGCCGGCCGACAGGAGCCCGCGGGACCTGGTGCTCGACGAATTTCACGATGCCATCACCGGCCGCCGCCCGCCCATTCACGACGGGCGGTGGGGCCTGGCGAATCTCGAAGTGTGCGTCGCCGCGATCGAGTCCGCCGCAACCGGGCGCGAGATCACGCTGAAACACCAAATAGCGGCGCCGCGTTAGCCGGGGACGACTATGCGCTGTTTGATGAGAATGCAGTGAAAGCGAAATCCCGCTCGCATGGCGCCGCGCGCCGCGCCTTGCCGTCGCGGCTCGATGTCGACCTGTCCGACCGGCTGGCGCATCTGGTCAAGGACGCCGGCAAGCTGTTGGCGCGCGCGCTGCAGTCGCGGCTCGCCGAGCGTTCGATCGCCTACGGCCATTGGACGTTCCTGCGGATCCTGTGGAAGCACAACGGCATCAGCCAGACCCGCCTCAGCCAATTGGCCGGCGTGATGGCGCCCTCCACTTTCGCCGCCGTGCGCGACATGGAGAAGCGCGGCTACATCGTCCGCAAGCAGAAACCGTCCAATCGGAAAAACGTCTACATTTTTCTGACGCCCGCGGGCAAAGCCCTTGAGGCCGAACTGGTGCCCTTGGCGGTCGAGGTCAACAATATCGCGGTCGACGGGCTTACGCGAAAGCAGATCGCGGATTTTCGTAGGGCGCTGGTTGCCGTCATCGGGAATTTGAAGAACCTAAGACACGCGCGTTAGCGCGTAAGCTTTGAGCAAGTAGACGTATTTCATCGTCGCCCACCATAGCTCGCGGGAGCTTGCTCGGTCCGCCTTCGCTCCGCTTCGCGAGCGAAGGCTGGTGCCCGTGGAGGGAATCGAACCCCCACTCCTTGCAGAACGCGATTTTGAGTTGCGCGCGTCTACCAGTTCCGCCACACGGGCATCCGCGGGTGATTACACCACGGCGGAGGCAACGTCCAAGCGGAATTTCCGGGCTGCCGCCGGGCTTGCGCCGAGCCGCCGGATCGGCACATTGCTGCCGCAGATCGCTGGCTAGTGACGCCCGCCGAGGTGACAATGAAACGGACCCCGATCGAGCGGCTACGCGCCGAGCCGGCCGCCGCCGCGGCGCTGGCGGTATTCCTCATCAGCGCGGCGACGCTGGCCGGCGCCTGGTATTTCCAGCTGGTGGAAAAGCTGCCGCCCTGTCCGCTGTGCCTCGAAGAGCGCATCGCCTATCATGTCGTCATTCCGCTGTCGCTGCTGATGGCGATCGCGGCGCTGGTGCGCGCGCCGAAGAGCCTCCTTACTGTCGGCTTCGTGGTGATCATCGTCGCGATGCTGTGCAACACCGTGCTCGGCACCTATCACGCCGGCGTCGAATGGCGCTGGTGGGCCGGGCCGACCGATTGCACCGGGCCGCTGACCGATCTTACCGCCGGCGGCTCGCTGCTCAGCCAGTTGAATTCGATCCATGTCGTGCGCTGTGACGAGGCGGCGTGGCGGCTCCTCGGCATCTCGCTCGCCGGCTACAACGCGCTGATCTCGCTGCTGCTGGCCGTGATCGCGGCGATCGGCCTGTTGGCGCGCAAGCCCGCCGTCTGAGGCGGGATAATTCGCCGTAACGGCATACCGCTCCCGGTCATGCTACATTCGTCATCGTGTTCCACCTTGGCGCCGGCCGGTCGGCATCGCTAAGCTGAACGACGGGCGTCGCCCGCAGCCAAAACAGTGATGGAGAGAGCAATGAGCATTCTGGGAAGCATCGTATCGGCGATTTTCCATCACGCCAGCGCGGCGCCCGCGCCGCAGACCACGCCGTCGGCGGCGCCGTCGTCACCCGGCGCCGCCCCCGCGTCGCCGCCGTCGGCTCCCGCGCCGCAATCCGGCGCGGCGGTCGACGTCGAAGCGGTGCTGACGAAATTCGCGGCGCAGAACAAGGAGCATCTCGATTGGCGCAAATCGATCGTCGATCTGATGAAGCTTTTGAATCTCGATTCCAGCCTCGCCGCGCGCAAGACGCTGGCCGATGAATTGCACTACACCGGCGACAAGAACGACTCCGCGACCATGAATGTCTGGCTGCACCAGGAGGTCATGGAAAAATTAGCTGAAAATGGCGGCAAGGTCCCGGACTCGCTGCGGAAATAACGAGCGGCGACATCGCCCTGCGGCACTGGAGGTGCGGTGTCGAATATACTAAGCTTGACTGTAATTTGGAGGCGGCGCCGCCGCTCATTGGTTTCCCACACGGAGAACGATCATGGGTCTGTTCGACAGTATCAAAGGCGCGCTCGGCTCGGTTGAAGGCGCAGCTTTTCCGGCAATGGTCAGCGCGATATTGGCGCAGACCCAGTATCACGACCTGCCCGGGCTGGTGGCTGCGCTCGAAAAGGGCGGCCTCGGCCCGCAGGTTCAATCCTGGCTCGGCAGCGGCAGCAATATGCCGGTCAGCGAAGATCAGCTCAAAGCCGTGCTCGGCAATGCCCAGGTCCAGGATCTCGCCCGCCATGCCGGCCTGCCGGTCGACGAGATTTTGAAACTGTTGGCGCAATATCTGCCCGAGATCGTCGACAAGGCGAGCCCGAACGGCACGGTGAAGCCGTCATAACGCCGCGTCGTCCGGAATTTTCTGAAGCCAATTCGAAGCCAAGCCATCAGGGAGCGAAACCATGAAAACCCTCGCCATCATCGCCGCATCATTCCTGCTCGCAGGCGCCGCCATGGCCGACGACAGCTGCGCGGTTCAAGCCACCGGCAAGAGCCTGCACGGCGCAGCGCTGGCGAGCTTCGCCAAGAAGTGCTGCAAGGACCAGGCCGCCGCGCAGAAACTGCACGGCGCCGCCGAGACCAGCTTCACCAAGAAGTGCGTCACCGACGCCGGCGTGAAGTAAAAGCCTCGCCGTCATTCCGCGGTGCGCGAAAGCGCGTGCCCGGAATCCATAATCACGGGTGGATCAGGATCGGCAGCTGCGCCGACCCGAGCATGTCTGTGATTATGGATTCCGGGCTCCTCGCTGCGGTCGGCCCCGGAATGACCCGAGGGACTACCAAGCCGCAAGGAGCGAAGGATGGTGCGCGGTACAGGGATCGAACCTGTGACCCCTTCCATGTCAAGGAAGTGCTCTTCCGCTGAGCTAACCGCGCATTCCGGGCTGGCGTTTCGTGCCGGCCTTGCAGTCCATTGAGGGCGAGGGTGTAGCGTCGCGGTACCCGTGGGGTCAAGCCCGCGCCGCCCTGCCCGGCTTATGGCCTTAATAGACCGCTCTCCCGCCGGAAATATCGAACACCGCCCCGGTCGAGAACGAGCAGTCTTCCGACGCCAGCCAGGCGATCATCGCCGCCAATTCCTCGACCGCGACAAAGCGGTTCATCGGGATTTTCGACAGCATGTAGTCGATGTGCTCCTGGCTTCATCTGTCCGAACATCTCGGTCTTCGCCGCGGCCGGCGTGATGGCAGTTCACCAGCACGCCGCTGGTCGCCAGTTCCTTGCCGAGCGACTTGGTCAGTCCGATCAGGCCGGCCTTGGAGGCGGAATAATGCGAGGCGTTCGGATTGCCGTCCTTGCCGGCGATCGAGGCGATATTGACGATGCGGCCGTAGCCCTCGGCGATCATATGCGGCACCACCGCGCGGCAGGTCAGATAAGGCCCGACCAGATTGACCTCGATCACGCGCCGCCAGACCGCCGGCGAGCTGCCACAGCGGCGCGTTGCCGCCGGTGATGCCGGCATTGTTGACCAGGATGTCGATCTTGCCGGAGTCGGCGGATCAGCGCGTCGACCGCCGTTGCGATCGAGGCTTCATCGGTCACATCGACCATGGCGGCGCGAACGCGATCGCTCTGCTTCAACGACGCCGCCGCGCTCGGCAAGCGCTGCCTGATCGGCGTCCCATAACGCCACCGCCGCGCCCGATGCCAACAGCTTCTGCGCGGCGGCAAAGCCGATGCCGCGCGCGCCGCCGGTAACGACGGCGATGCGCCCGTTGAGGATCGATGACGTTCATGCGGGCGAACGCCTTGCGTGGCTCTGCCGGGCGCGTTAGAACTTCACCCGGTCGGCGCCCTTGAGCCCCAGGGTCGCGCGCGCCTCGGCCGGCGTCGCGATCTCGAAGCCGAGATCCTCGACGATGCGGCGGATCTTGGTCACCTGCTCGGCATTGCTTTTGGCCAGCTTGCCCGGCCCGATATAGAGCGAGTCCTCCGAGCCCGACGCGGACATTGCCGCCGAGCATCGCGGCATTGGTGCCGAAATTCATCTGATGCCGGCCGCCGGCCAGCACCGACCACAGATAGTCCTCGCCGAACAGCTTGTCGGCGGTGCGTTTCATGAACACCAGGTTTTCCAGATCGGGGCCGATGCCGCCGAGAATGCCGAAGATCAGCTGCAGGAACACCGGCGGCTTGAACATGCCGCGGTCGATGCAATGCGCGAGATTATAGAGGTGCCCGACATCGTAGCATTCGTGCTCGAATTTGACGCCATGGCCCTCGCCGAGCGTTTTGTAGATCTTCTCGATGTCGCGGAAGGTGTTGGGGAAGATGTAGGCGTCGGAATTGACCAGATAGGCTCTCCTCCCAATCGTATTTCCAGTTCTTGTAGCGCTTCGCCATCGGATAGAGCGCGAAATTCATCGAGCCCATATTGAGCGAGCACATTTCCGGCGACAGCGTCTTGGCCGCCGCAGATGCGCTCGTCGACCGTCATGGTGACGGCGCCGCCGGTGGTGATGTTCACCACCGCGTCGGTCGCCTGCTTGATGCGCGGCAGGAACTGCATGAACACGTTCGGGTCGCCGGACGGGCGGCCGTCGTTCGGATCGCGCGCGTGCAGATGCAGGATCGCGGCGCCGGCCTTGGCGGCATCGATCGCCTGGGTGGCGATCTGATCGGGCGTGAACGGCAGCGCGTCCGACATGGTCGGCGTATGGATCGAGCCGGTAATCGCGCAGCTGATGATGATCTTGTTCGCCATTGGCGTCGTTTCTCCCTGAAATTTTCTGCCGGCCGGATACCGTTATTTCCGCGCGGCGCTACCATCGTCGAGGAAAACCCGGCGTTCAAGCGGAAAAACCTGCCAGCCGAAGCGCGCGACGACGAGCCCCCAGATGCCCTTGGGCGCCGCCAGCATGACCACGATCGCCACCAGCCCGAGCATCATGAGATAGATGGTGCCGAGATCGGCCAAGCGTCTGGCGCAGCAGGAAGAACACCACGGTGCCGATGATCGGTCCCTCGATGCGGCCGATGCCGCCGATCACGGTGATGAAGATCACGAAGGCGGTCCAGTCGTTGACGCTGAACGCCGCGTCCGGCGAGATCCGCAGCTTCTGCAGAAAGATCAGCGCGCCGACCATCGCCGTGCCGAAGGCGGTGACGATATAGACCACGAGCTTGGTGCGCTTGACGTCGATGCCGTTGCAGATGCGCGGCAAGTTCATTGTCGCGGATCGCCTTCAGCGCCAGTCCGTAGCGCGAGCGCAGCAGCAGCACGATCAGCGCGATCACCACGACGACCAGCGCCAGCGCCACCCAATAGAGGTAAAAATCCCGCAGCTGCCGCGACGGCGCTATCGCGATCACCAGCGCCGACGGCAGGCTGGTGCCGGAGCCGCCGCCGAGCACCGATACTTGCGAGGCCAGCAGCCGAAACACTTCGGCCACGATCCAGGTGCCGATCGCGAAATAATGCCCGCGCAGCCGGAATACCAAGCCCGCGACCGGGATGGCGACGATGGCGGCGATGATGCCGGCGAGCGGGATCGCCCAGAGCGGCGGAACCCCGGCGAGAATGGCGAGCGCAAACAAAAGATAACCGCCGAGACCGACATAGGCCTGCTGTCCGACCGAGACCAGACCGGCATAGCCGGCCAGCAGATTCCACAGACTCGCCAGCGCGATATAGGCGTAGATTTCCGACAAGCAGTTGCAGATCGTCACGGCCGCCCCAGAACGGCGCCGCGGCGAGCAGCGATCAGACAGATCGCGACCAAAACAGTGCCGATGCGGCTCGAGCGGCTGGCAAAGGCAACGCGCACCGCTCATGTGCGCACCTTCGGAAACAGGCCCTGCGGCCGCACCGCCAGCACGATCAGAAAAGCGATATGGCCGGCGAGAAATTGCCAGCCCGGATTGATATGGGCGCCGATCGCCTGCGCCACGCCGAGAATAAGTCCGCCGGCGAGCGTGCCCCACAGGCTGCCGAGACCGCCGATGATCACCGCCTCGAAGCCGAAGATCAGCCGCGCCGGTCCCTGCGACGGATCGAAATTGGCGCGCACCGCCAGGAACACGCCGGCCACCGCCACGATGGCGAGCGACAGCGCCATGGCGAGCGCGAAGACATGGCGATTGTCGAGACCCATCAGTTGCGCCACGGCCGGATCGTCGGAGGTGGCGCGGAAGGCGCGGCCGAGCGCCGTGCGATAGAACACGAATTGCAAGCCGGCGATCACCGCGACCGCGACCACGAATTGCAGCAGCGGCAGCACGCCGACATAGACGCCCTGCATGACGTGGATGGTCGCCACTTCGATGTCGCCGGCCTGCAGTTTGACGCTGTCGGCGGTGAACACCGTCAGCAGGCCGTTCTGGATGATCACCGAAAGGCCGAAGGTCACCAGCAGCGGCGGCAGCAGATCGTCGCCGAGCGTGCGGTTGAGCAGAACGCGTTGCAGCGCATAGCCGATCAGCGCCATCGCCGGCACGACGAGAACGAGCGAGGTCAGCGGCCCGATGCCGAGCGTCTGGGTGATGACCAGCGCGACATAGGCGGCGAGCACGATCAGATCGCCATGCGCGATATTGACCAGCCGCATCACGCCGAAGATCAGCGACAGCCCGGCGGCGAACATGGCGTAGAGCCCGCCGACCAGGACGCCTTGAAGGATGACGTTGACCCACTCCATCGCGATCCCACCCCTGCCCCTCCCCACAAGGGGGAGGGGTAATGCTCACACCCCGAAATACGCGGCGGCGATCTGCTCGCGGCGTCAGATCCTTCGCCGCGCCGGTCAGCGCGACGCGGCCTTCCTGCAGGCAATAGACGCGCTGCGCCGCCTTGAGCGCCTGCACGATATCCTGCTCGACCAGCACGATCGACGTGCCTTCGCGCAACGATCGCCGGCAGCCGCGCATAGATGTCGCGCACCACGATCGGCGCCAGGCCGAGGCTGATCTCGTCGCACAACAGCAGTTTCGGATTCGACATCAGCGCCCGGCCGATCGCGACCATCTGCTGCTGGCCGCCGGACAGCGCCGTGCTGGGAAAGTGGCGGCGCTCCGCCAGCACCGGAAACAAGTTCGAAGATGCGCTGCAGAGTCCACGGACCCGGCCGGCCAAGCTGGCCGCCGATCAGCAGGTTCTCCTCGACGCTGAGCGACGGGAACAGTCCGCCTGCCCTCCGGCACCAGCGCGATGCCGCGCGCCGCGACGGCGTAAGCCGGCACGCCGCCGATCGGCGCGCCTTCGAAAACGCACGGCGTCCGGCCGCGCCCGCAGCAGGCCGGCGATGCGTGCGCAACAGCGCGCTCTTGCCGGCGCCGTTGGCGCCGATCACCGCCACCACTTCGCCGCGGCCGATCGCCATCGAGACGCCGAACAGCGCCTGGATAGTCGCCGTAGAAGGCATCGAGCGCATTCACCGCGAGCAGCGGCGTTCCGGCAATCGCGTCAGGCATCGGCCTCGATCCCCAGATAGATTTCCGCCACCTGCGGACTGCGCAGCACCGTCGCCGGATCGCCCGCGGCGATGAAGCCGCCGTTGTGCAGCACCAGCAAGCGATCGATGCTGGCGACCAGGGCATGCACGACATGCTCGATCCAGATGATCGAGACGCCGCCGGCCCGGACCTCGCGGATCAGTTCGATCAGCGCGTGGCATTCGTGCTCGGTCAGACCGCCGGCGACTTCGTCGAGCAACAACACCCGCGGATCGGTCGCGAGCGCGCGGGCCAATTCGAGGCGCTTGCGATCGAGCAGCGTCAGGCTTGCCGCCGGCCGGTTGGCCTTATCGGCAAGACCGCAGCGCTGCAGAATCTCCATGCAGGCTTGGTAGGCGTCGCGCTCGCGGCGGCCGCCGCCGAACGCCGCGGCGACAACGAGATTTTCGAACACGCTCATGCCGCCGAACGGCTGCGGGATCTGAAACGACCGGCCGATGCCCATGACGCAGCGCCGCGCCGGCGGCACATAAGTGATGTCGGCGCCGGCGTAGAGCACCCGGCCGGAATCGGGAGCAATGTTGCCGCTGATAATGCCGAACAAGGTCGTCTTGCCGGCGCCGTTGGGGCCGATGATGCCGAGCGCCTCGCCTTCGGCGAGTTGCAGATCGACGCCGTCGGCGATCACGATCGCGCCGAACCGCTTCGAGATTTTGTCGAGAGCCAGGATCGGCGAAGAGTTGGGCGAGGGCATCGGCGAAGACATTGCAATCTATCCGGGCGTCTTGCGCGGGAGGGCCTTGCCGATGAAGCGATAACCGCCGTCCGGTCCGGCGCCGTTCATGAAAAATACGCTTCGATGTCTCCGGCGGCTCACGCCACTCTCTTGAATTCTTGCTGACCACGCCGCACCCGGCTTTCGTCGACCTCGATTCCCAGGCCCGGGCGGTCGGATACCTCAGCATGGCCGTCGGCGATCCGGAGCGGGTCGGTCGTGACATCCGCGGCCAAGGCGGGACTGGTCAGCGTCAGGCCCCAGGCGATACCCGGCGCCGCCGCCGCAACATGCAGCGCCGCCGCCGAAGCAACGCTCGAACTCGCCGGTCTTGCAGGAAATATTGACGCTCATGCCGAAACCGTCGCACAGCCGGCAGGCCTCGATCACCGCACCCAAGCCGCCAAGCTTGATGGCCTTGAGGCTGACGCCGCCGACGCCGCGCTGGTGATGCCGCTCGATGTCGTCGCGCGAATGGATGCCTTCGTCGGCGCCGATCGCTATCGGCGTCGCGGCGGCGAGCCGCGCCATGGCATCGAGCGCATGCGCCTCGACCGGCTGTTCGAAAAAATCGAGGCCGCAACCGTCCACCAGCCGCAGGTAATTCAAGGCCGCCTCGGCGGAGAAACCTTGATTGGCGTCAGCCGACACCAGACAATCTTTGTTCAGCCGTTTCAGCGCCGCGCATACCAACGCGGTGCGCGCCGCATCGGCTTCCGGCGCGGCGAGACCGACCTTGATCTTGAAGGCGCGATAGCCGGCGGCGTAGCGCGCCTCCGCCTCGCGCAAATCGGCGGCGCCGTCGTCGGAACCGATGACGGCGAGGAGCGGCATGCGGCTGCGGCGCTTTTCGCCGAGCAGCGCGTAAACCGGACGCCCGGTGCCGCGGCCGACCAGATCGTGAAGCGCGATGTCGATCGCGGCCTTGGCGCCGGTATTGCCGTACATCATTGAATTCATCAGTACCGCGATACCCGAGAAATCGTCGGCGGCGCGCGCCAGCAGCTGCGGCGTCATATGCGCGATCGCGGCCATCATGCTGGCGACGGTTTCCCCGGTCATGGTCGGCGCCGAAGCCGCCTCGCCCCAGCCGACCAAGCCGCCGTCGGACTCGATGCGCACCAGAACATTATCGGCTCGCGCCACCGTCTCGCCGGCCATCTGCACCGGCTTCTTCATCGGCAGACTGATCGCGATAGGCTCGATCGCCCTGATCTTCACGGTGTCCCTCGCTCGGGTTGGCGGATGCGCGGAAGCGGCGGCCGATCGGTGCGGGCAAAGCCGCAGTAGCCCTACAAGTGTAGCGGGACCGGACACTGCGGGACAAGCGGCCCACCCGCTTGGCCGGCCCGATATGCCTTAGAATCGGCCACCATTGCATGCACGCTGAGACCAGCCTATGTCACGGGCGCTTGGGGCAGGAGATTCGTGTTATGGCGCAACGCCGGTTGGTGCGATAAGCGCGAGTCACCTGCAAGTTTTAAAAAGCAACTTTGCTACGGCAACTTCCCACAGTTCGGACCGGAGTTCGGACAATGCGTGTTAAGCTTGTTACCCTCGCGGCGGCATTGTTGCCGCTTGTCATGCCGCTTGTCTTGCCCGGTCATGCCTCGAGCAGCGACCTGTTGTCGCCGGCCGGACTGTGGCAGGCGCTGGATGACGACACCAAGCAGCCGAGCGGCTGGTTTCTGATCACCGACCATGGCGGCGTCTATGACGGCATCATCGCCAAGATGTTTTTCAAGCCCGGCGAGAATCCCAATCCGTCATGCGACCAGTGCAAGGACGATCGTCACGATCATCCCTGGCTCGGACTCGAAATCATCCGCGGCATGAAGCCGGAAGGCGAAGCCAAGTTCGCCGGCGGCACGATTCTCGATCCGCGTGACGGCAAAATCTACCACGCGACGATGAAAGTCTCGCCGGACGGCGGGACGCCTGACGGTGCGCGGCTATATCGGCATCGAGCTGTTGGGACAAAATCAATATTGGACGCGGTTGCCGGATTCGGCCATCAGCCAGCTCGATCCGTCGGTCAATCCGAACGCCGCCGCCGCCAAGCATCTTGTTGCTCCGCCGTCGGCGCATAAGCCCCCGGGCGCGACTGGACAAACAATCCCGCCGGCCGGTCTTAGACCCTGATCCGATCGAGTTTGACACTCCAGGGCAGCTTTTGACGCGGCAGAACTAAGCAGTCGGAGTCGTCCGATGCTGGCGCGGCTTGCCCATCAGGATCGGCTGGAATAACGCCGCCGCCGCCATCGTCGTCAGCAGCGAGATCGCCAGCAGCTTGCCCATGCTGGACGTGCCGGGATGGCTGGAAAACCACAGGCTGCCGAACGCGGTTGCCGTGGTCAGCGCGCTGAACGTCACCGCCCGCGTCAGCACCGACTGCAGCAGGTTGGTCTGCCCCTCGCGCCACGCCATGATGTAATAGATCTTGAACGCGACGCCGACGCCCAGCAACAGCGGCAATGCGATGATGTTGGCGAAGTTGAGCGGCAGACCGACCAGCACGCAAATCTCGAGCGTGACCACGCCGGCGAGCAACAGCGGCACCAGCGTCAGCAGCACGTCGCTGATCCGGCGCAGCGTGATGAAAAGAATAATGCCGATCGACAGCAGCGCGCAGGCGCCGGCTTCGATGAAGGCGGAGACGATGGCGCGGCGCGCTTCGAGGATGGAAATCGGCCCCTCGATCGCGGTCGGGTGCGACGGAACGGACGGCGCCGGCAAAGGCGGTGCAGATTGGCGTTGTCGTTGGCGTCGCCCGACGGCGCGATCTCGACGCGGGCTTGGCCATCCGGCGTCACCCATTGCCGCGCCAGCGTCGGCGGCAGATTGGCGCGGGTTACTTCCTGGGCTTTCAGCAGATCGCGCAGGTCATCGAGCGCCGTTCCGAGCGGCTGCACGAACACCGTCTCCGCCCGCTGCCGCACGGCGGGATCGGCCTTGGCCAGCGCCGCAAGCGAAGTCGCGAGACGCCGTGCCGCAACCGCGCCGCTGCCCTGGCCGTCACCGGCAAGCTGGTTGAGGAAGGTCGACCGTCGAATTCATCATGCCGACGTTTTGCGCGTCGGTCGGCGGCGGGCTGAGCGCCGGCGGGTTCAGCGCCGGCGTCAATGTTTTCCGCCGCGGCTTCGATCAAAGGCAGTTTTTGCTGCTGATCGTTCCGGAATGAAAGTCGACAGCGTGACGACGCGGGAGACCTGCGGCAGGGCGCGCAGCTTGGCCGCGGCCTGATCGGCCGCCGCCAATGACGGCTCGAGAATCTGGATGTCGTTGGCGCCGCTTTGCGGATCGTTCTTCAAATCGAGATAAGTCGCGACCGATTCGACCGTGGGGCTGCGCAGATTGATCGGATTGAAGTCGAAGCGCAGCCAGAACAGCAGCGGCAGGCCGGCGGCAACAACGATGCCGGTGATGATCAGGATCGGCACGCGGTTGCGCGACAGAAAATCATCGACCGGCGCCAGCACCGCATAGCCGAGCTGCGCCGGCTCCGCCGGCGGCTTGAGCACGGCCAGCAGCGCCGGCAGGAGCGTGATGCTGGTGGCAAAGGCGATCAGCATGCCGACGCCGGCGATCAGGCCGAGCTCGGACACGCCTTTATAAACCGTGGGAAGAAACGACAGGAAGCCGGCCGCGGTCGCCAGCGCGGCGAGCGTCAGCGGTGCGCCGGCGCGGCGTGCGGCTTCCAGCAAGGCGCCCTGCACATTGTCGATGTCGTGCCGCTCGGCGCGATAGCGCACGCTGAATTGCAAGCCGAAATCGACACCGAGGCCGACAAACAACACCGCGAAATAAACCGAAATCAGATTGAGCGTGCCGACCATCAACAGGCCCGCCGCCGCCGTCATCGCCAAGCCGACGATCAGACAGGCGAACACGGCGAAAATGATCCGCACCCAGCGCAACGCCAGCCATAGGATCAGGAGCACGACCGCGATCGTCACGGTGGCATTGAGCCCGGCATTCTCCTTGATGGTGGCGAATTCCTCGTCGGCCATCGGCACCGGGCCGGTCAGCCGCAGCCGCGCCTGATACTTGGAGGCGAAATCGAGATCGGCGGCGGCCTTGCGGATGTAATCGGTGGCGCGCTGGCCGGGCTCGAGCTCCGAATAATCGAGCGCCGCCTGGATTTCGAGGAAACGGAGCCGGTCGTCGGCCGAGGCGGCCCGACCCTGGACCAGTTCCTGCCAGGAGAAGCTCGCCGGCTGGCCGGCGTTCACCTTGTCGATGCGTGTCGGCGGCGACGCGTCATCGGCCAGGTCATCGAGTCGAGCGTGATCTCGCCGCCCTGCACGCCGAGCAGCCCGAACTGCAGCACCTGAATGACGCCGCGCAGGGTCGGATCGCCGGCCAGCACCTGCAACAGCCGCTGCGCCTGGGTCAGCGTCGCCATCTGCGGCTTGAGCGTATCGACCGGCTCGAACAGCAGGCCGTTCTGCGCGAAAAAGCTGCCGCCCTTGCGGCTGCTCGACGGTGAAGATCAAATCCTTCTGCTGCGGCAGCCGCTGCGCCAGCGCGGTGGTCGCCTCATCGACCAATTCCGGCGTCGGGGCATCGATCACCGCGACGATCGATTCGAATTGCGGAAACGCCTTCTCGAGGGCGGCCTCGCGCTGCCGCCAGTCGATATGGGACGAGATCAACTGGTTGACGTCGGTCGTCATGGCGAAATGCGTCGCCGCATACCAGCCCGACAGGACGGCAAGCAAAAGCGATACCCCGATCACCGGCCAGGCGTGTTGCGCGCAAAAACCGACTGCGCGAACGACAAAGGCAGTGATCATCTTCATGGGGAGCCTAGCGGCGCATGGGGTGATGGGCGGACGGCCCGAGTTGTGGACCGGTAAGGACTAGCGGAACAGGGCGGTTTGGGCGTTAAGACCAAGGCAAAATGGTGGCAGGTGACTTCCCCTGGCGCCTAAATGCCCGGAAAGCCGGCAAAAGGGAAATCATGGATATTTTCCTACCTTAAGAGCCGTCGGTTAAGCCAGAACCGGCCCGGCGCAATAGCCGGCTTGGTTCTAGCCCTGTTGCCGCCCGAGCCGCCCGCACCGTGCCTTCTACCCCCTATGTCGATTGAATCGGCCATGCGGTTGCTTCGGGGCGCCATTTTGCCAGAATAAGCCGTCCAGCCAGCCTAGCTGCTGGACAAGGACGGGCATTTCCGCTCAATGGGACTGGTTTAGCGGTCTCTGTGCGAGCTAAGACCCAACCCAGACCCGGTGTGAGGCTAGGTCCGGGCTTGATTGCAACGGTTTTGCAGCCAAGTAATTGGGCATATGTATTGGGATATACACGGCTAATCCCCACGCCACTGGGACGGAATCCACTTCGGCCGCGGCCTTGCGGCGCATGGCCGCAGTGAGACATGCAATCATTCGACCGGTCCAGGGGACCGGGAGGTCGTTGATGAAAGTAATACTCGCCCAGCCTCGCGGTTTCTGCGCCGGCGTCGTGCGCGCCATCGAGATCGTCGAACGGGCGCTGCAGAAATACGGCCCGCCGGTCTATGTGCGCCACGAGATCGTGCACAATAAGCATGTGGTCGAGAGCCTCAAGGCCAAGGGCGCGCGCTTCGTCGAGGATCTCTCCGAAGTGCCGCCGAATGCCGTCACCATTTTCAGCGCCCACGGCGTCGCCAAAAGCATCGAGGAAGAAGCGGCGTCGCGCGCGCTGCCGGTGCTCAACGCCACCTGCCCGCTGGTCACCAAGGTGCACAATCAGGGCAAGCGCTATGTCGGCCAGGGCCGCAAGCTCATTCTCATCGGCCATGCCGGTCATCCGGAGGTCGAGGGCACCATGGGCCAGATCTCCGAGCCGGTGACGCTGGTGCAGACCGAGGGCGATGTCGCCAAGCTCGACATCCCGGCCGACACCCCGGTGGCCTATGTGACGCAGACCACGCTGTCGCGTCGACGACACCCGCGGCATCATCGCCGCGCTGCATAACCGCTTCACCGATATCGTCGGACCGGAGACCCGCGACATCTGCTACGCGACGCAGAACCGGCAGACCGCGGTGCGTGAACTATCCAAGCTCGTCGACGTTATCCTGGTGGTCGGCGCCAAGAACAGTTCGAATTCCAACCGGCTGCGCGAGATCGGCGAGGAGGACGGCACGCCGAGCTATCTGATCGCCGACGGCAGCGAATTGCAGACCGAGCTGGTTCCGCGGCGCCGACACCGTCGGCATCACCGCCGGCGCCTCGGCGCCGGAAGTTCTGGTGGAGGACGTTATCGACGCGCTGCGGCGGCTCGGCCCGGTCCATGTCAGCCAATTGACCGGCCGGCAGGAAACCATCGAATTCCGGCTGCCGCCGGAATTGACGGAAGGCGTCACCGCCGGCCGCGTCACCGCAAAAGTTTAAATCCGCTCTGATCTGGACATTGAACGCCGCCGGTTTGCGGCAAGACCAAACTGACAAGGCGAACGCAAAAAGGATAACGGTTTTGGGTGTATCTCTGCGACAGAAGGCTAAGGTCGGTGCCTATGTGATGCGTCAGCGTTTGGCGGGCCGCAAGCGCTATCCGCTCGTGCTCATGCTGGAGCCGCTGTTTCGCTGCAATCTCGCCTGCGTCGGCTGCGGCAAGATCGATTATCCCGACGCGATCTTGAACAAACGCCTGTCGGTGCAAGGAATGCCTCGACGCCGTCGATGAGTGCGGCGCGCCGATGGTGGCGATTCCCGGCGGCGAGCCGCTGATCCACAAGGAGATCGGCGAGATCGTCAAGGGCATCGTCGACGCGCAAGAAATTCGTGTCGCTGTGCACCAATGCGCTGCTTCTGGAAAAGAAGCTGCATCTGTTCGAGCCGTCGCCTTATCTGTTCTTCTCGGTCCATCTCGACGGCATCAAGGAACATCACGACAAGTCGGTGTGCATGGAAGGCGGCTTCGACAAGGCGGTCGCCGCCATCAAGGCCGCCAAGGCCAAGGGCTTTTCGGTCAACGTCAATTGCACGGTGTTCGACGGCCATCCGGCTGCGGACATCGCCGAATTCCTCGACCTCACCGACGGAGCTCGGCGTCGGCGTCTCGATCTCGCCGGGCTATGCCTATGAGCGGGCGCCCGATCAGGAGCACTTCCTCAATCGCCGCAAGACCAAGGAACTGTTCCGCGACGTGTTCGCGCGCGGCAAGGGCAAGAACTGGAATCTGACCCATTCCAGCATGTTCCTCGACTTCCTTGCCGGCAATCAGGAATTCCACTGCACGCCGTGGGGCATGCCGACCCGCAACGTGTTCGGCTGGCAGAAGCCCTGCTATCTGCTCGGCGAAGGCTACGCCAAGACCTTTACCGAACTGATGGAAACCACCGATTGGGACAGCTACGGCACCGGCCGCTATGAAAAATGCGCGAACTGCATGGCGCATTGCGGCTACGAGCCGACCGCGGCCGACGCCATGATGAAGCACCCGATCAAGGCGATGATGATCGCGCTGCGCGGCCTGAAGACCGAAGGCGAGATGGCGCCGGAAATCTCGATCGCCAACCAGCGCCCGGCGAAATACATCTTCGACGGCCAGGTGCAGCAGCGGCTGTCGGAAATGCGCGCCAACGAAGCGCGCGAGAAGGCCGCCAAGGAAGCCGCGAAGGCGTCGCCGCAATCGGCCAGCGCCGCGTAGGCCGCGCCGGCTACGGACCGCGCCGTTAGCGGATCTTCGCGCTCAGATTTTAAAGTCTAATGGGTCCGGCGGCCGAACTGCTCGCCGGCGGCGTCGGTCACCCACACGCCGCATTCCCCGCAGTTAAAAGTTCCCACGTCCGGCGCCCCGGCCGTGCCCCGCGTCATGCGCGTCAGATGCATCGACCTCCCGCAATTCGGGCAACAGGGGCGCGAGCTAATCTCGTCGACCGGCCGCGGCGTCACGGTGCGTAATTCCAACATGTCTCATTCTCCGTCAGCGCGTCGTTTTTCAAACTGACGATTGGAATTCAAACACGCGTTTGAGACAGGGGTTGGCCGGAAACAAGGAGGTTTTGTGATTATGGGTACCGGTCGGCGGCACGCCCAGACTGCTCCCTACCCGCTTACCTGCCGATGAGTCTTTCTTTGCCTGATCGCCAATCGCGCTAAGCCCGGATTTCACATCGCGCGGAGGCGTGATCCGAGATGCGAATTCCACCCGGCCCGATCCTCGCTCGTGAAAATGTGATCGAAGAACACGGCAGCGCTATCGGGTGCCGGGAATATCTGCAGGCAATCGCGGTCTTACCTGTGTGACCGCAACGGTTGTTAATCGGGAGATAAAACCATGTTCGACGGGATAAAGTTGAACAGAAATAATTCCGCCACGATGAAGATCGCGCTGGCCGCGGCGATGGTACTCAGCGCGGCCGTTTCGGCGTCGGCGGCGACCAGACATCGCGTTGTCCCCCACCATCGACCGGCGATCTATAATGTCGTTCCGGGCTACAGCAACCCGTCAACACGCTCCGATCCGAACGCTCCGGCGCAGACCGGCGGCGGCAGCCTCGGCTACAACCAAATGCTCCTGATCGACTGAACGGACAGACCTCAAGGTGCGTCGCGCTGCAGTATTTCAACATGACGCGCGACCGACCTTGCGGTGACGCGCTTGCCGTCCTCCGCTATGACGCGATCCCAGAACGCGCCATAGATGACGTCATACGACCAAGGCTCAAGCCGCGCGCCGATGGACTGAACGGCATTGCCCCCAAGCGGAATGAAGTTCGGATAGCTCCACATGAAGCTGACGAATTTGCGGTCGGCAGTGACCTGCAGCAGATCGCCGGACAGCAACGCGCCTTTCTTTCCGGCGCCCTCCGCCCAATGCATCACCGTGCCGCCTTCGAAATGGCCGCCGGTGCGGATCAGCGTCAGGCCCGGAGATATTTCCTTGGTCTCGCCCCGCCACAATTCGAGGCAAGGCGCGGACCGCATGATCCATGGTTTATCGGCGGCATGCAGATAGACCGGAATATCGCCGAACGCCGCGCTCCATTCCGTCATCGTCGTATAATAATGCGGATGCGAGATCGCGATCGCCTTCAAACCGCCGAGGCCGTTGATGATCTCCACCATCGCGTCGTCGATCAGGCTGATGCAGTCCCACAGCACATTGCCGTGCGGCGTTCGCACCAGCAGCGCGCGCTGGCCGATGCCGAACAGCGGCGCTGAGCCGATCCCGATCAGTTCCGCTTCATGGCGAAACGTCGCCATGTGCGTGGTCCGCAATTTCGGCAATGTCGTCCAGCCTTGGCCGGACGGCGGCACGAACTGGCGTTCCTCGTCGCAGATCAAGCACCGGGCCGGCGGCTGTTCCGACGGCTCGTATTGCGTTCCACAGGTCGTGCAAATCAAAGCGTGCTTCACAGGCGGATCTCTTACTGATCGGGCTCAAAGCAAGTGGCCCACAAAATGTCATAGCGAACGCAATAGCTAAAGCTCACCGGCGACTTAAATAACAGATACCTCGGTTACGTTGGAACTTATGGCGGAGAAAAAAATGCGCTATGCCGCGCTCTTGTCCGCCCTGAGCGTCATCATCGCTTTGGCACCGGTTTCACCGTCCAGCGCGGCGCCCGGTGGCGAGGGTCCGGCCTATGGGCCCGAGCTGCAGGGATTCAATTACCCCGCACCGGTTTTACACTTCCAGTTCAAGTCGCAAGGCGATTCCCTGGATATGGCTTACATGGATGTGAAGCCGGACAAGCCGAACGGGCGCACCGCGGTATTGCTGCACGGCAAGAATTTTTGCGCGGCCACCTGGCAGGGCACCATCGAGGTGCTGAGCCGGGCCGGCTATCGCGTCATCGCGCCGGACCAGATCGGGTTCTGCAAATCGACCAAGCCCGCCCATTACCAATTCAGCTTCCAGCAACTGGCGGCCAACACGCACGCGCTGCTCGCCTCGATCGGAGTGAACCGCGCCACTGTAATCGGTCACTCGACCGGCGGGATGCTCGCGATCCGCTATGGGCTGATGTATCCCGGCGATGTCGACCAGCTCGTCCTGGTCGATCCGATCGGGCTCGAGGATTGGAAGGCCAAGGGCGTCCCCTGGCAAAGCGTCGATGCCTGGTACCAGCAAGAACTGAAAACCACCGCCGCCAGCATTCGCGATTACGAACGCGCAACCTATTACGCCGGAACCTGGGAGCCGCGCTACGAGCCGTGGGTGCAGATGCTGGCCGGGATGTATCGCGGTCCGGGACGCGACATCGTCGCCTGGAATTCAGCGCTGCTCTACGACATGATCGTCACGCAGCCGGTGGTCTACGAGCTCGGCAAGCTTGCGATGCCGGTGCTGCTGATGATCGGCGACAAGGACACGACGGCGATCGGCAAGAACCTCGCGCCACCCGCCATCCGCGCGACACTGGGCGACTATCCGGTCCTGGGTAAGGCCGCGGCCGCCGCTATACCGCAGGCCCGTCTCGTCGAATTTCCCGAACTCGGCCACGCGCCGCAGATCCAGGCGCCGGACGATTTTCACAAGGCGTTGCTCGATGGGTTGCGGGCTTCCGGCGAGTATCACTGAACTCAAAATGATCGTTGCCGGTTTTGGTATTGCAATTTGCACTACAGAACTCTAATCTGGGGCGTTAGGAGCTTTTCATGACCCGAACCGCCGAACGCAAGGAATACCCGCTGTCGATGCGTCTGCCCGAGGCGGACATCGCCATCATCGATCGCGCTGCCGGACGGCGCGGCCGGTCGCGTACGGATTTCATCCGCGAGGCGGCGGTGCGCGCGGCAGAAGACGTGCTGATGGAAAATACGCTGATCCGTATGAGTTCGCACGGATTCAAAAATTTCCTGCAAGCGATCGCCGGTCCGGCTAAGGCTGCGCCAGAGATGGTTGAGTTGGCACGCCGGCCTGCGCCATGGGAGGTCGGCGGCAAGAGCAGCCAGGGCTGAGCCTTGGCGCTGTCTTTTCCGGAACCGCTGGCGGAGGCGCATGATGTCGCCCAATTTTCCAGCGGTAAACTATCGCTCGATCACTGGCTGAAGACGCGGGCACTATCGAACCAGCAGAAGGGCTTTACCGCGGTCATGGTCATTCATGACGCCGGCCGTGTCGTTGCCTATTACGGTCTGGCGCCCACCGCCGTAGCGCCGGTCACTCTGCCTCGCTCCGTCCGCACCGGCCAGCCTCCCGACCCTGTACCTTGTTTGTTGCTTGGACAACTCGCGACCGATCTCCGCTGGGCTGGGAAAGGTATCGGCACCGGCCTGGTGAAGCACGCGCTTGAGCGTTGCGTCGCGGCGGCCGAACTTGTTGGCGGTCGGGCGCTGATAGTCAACGCCGTGGACGAGGAGGCAGCGGCGTTCTGGCGCCGGCGAGGTTTCATCGCGTCAAAGGACGATCCGTTCATCCTGTTCCGCTCGATTGCCGATATCGCTGCCTCACTGGCTGAGGGCGGCCGTGGCGGTCAAAAAGATCCATGAAACCAAATAGCGTGAGCGGAGGGACATCACATCCCCCACGCCACCGCGCGCGCATTGCCGCTTTTGAGATTGCGATAGCGCGCCAGCGCCCAGAGCGGGAAGAATTTCGCATAGCCGTGGTAGCGCAGATAGAACACGCGCGGGAAACCGGTGGCCGTGTAGCGCGCTTCGTCCCAGAAGCCGTCGGCGCCTTGATGTCGGCGAGATATTCGATGCCGCGCGCGACCGCCGGATGATCGACTTCGCCGGCCGCCATCAGGCCGAGCAGCGCCCAGGCGGTTTGCGACGCGGTCGACGGCGCAGTTTCGTAGCCATGATAATCGAGCTTATAGCTCGAGCCGTCCTCGCCCCAGCCGCCGTCGGCGTTCTGGATCGACGCCAGCCATGCCGCCGCCTTGCGCATCTCCGGCGCCTCGCGGCGAAAACCCGCGGCATTGAGCGCGCACAGCACCGACCAGGTGCCGTAGATGTAATTCATGCCCCAGCGGCCGTACCAGGAGCCGTCGGCAAGCTGTGTCTTGCGCAGATAACCGATCGCGCGCTTCACCGCCGGGCTGTCGTTGTCGCCGAGCTGCGCCAGCATCGACAGGCAGCGCGCGCTGACGTCCTCGGTCGGCGGATCGAGCAGCGCGCCGTGGTCGGCGAACGGAATATTGTTGAGATAGTAATACTCGTTGTCGGCATCGAACGCGCCCCAGGCGCCGTTCTTGCTCTGCATGCCGACGATCCATTCGCGCGCCCGATCGATCGCGGTCTGATAATCGACATTGACCAGCCCTTGCATGCGATCCATCGCCATCGCCACCACCGCGGTGTCGTCGACGTCGGGATAATGCGGATTGGCATATTGGAACGCCCAGCCGCCGGGCCGCAGGTCGGGCCGCCGCGCGATCCAGTCGCCGCGCACATCGAGCACCTGCATCGGCACCAGCCAGTCGAGACCGCGCTTGACCTTGCGCGTTGATGCGCGTCGCCGCCGACCTCCAGCAGCGCGTGGCAGGCGAGCCCGGTGTCCCAGATCGGCGACACGCAGGGCTGGCAATAGGCCTCGTCGTCATGGATGACCAGCAGCTTCTCGACCGATCTGCCGCGCGATGGCGCGCTGCGGATCGCTCTCCGGATAGCCGAGCGCGTCATACATCATCACGCTGTTGGCCATGGCCGGATAGATCGCGCCGAGCCCGTCCTCGCCGTTGAGCCGCTCGCCGACCCAGGCCACGGCGCGCGTCGATCGCCGCGCTGCGCGGACGCCTTTCGGAAAAAACGGCTCGGTCGCGCGCAGCACCTCGTCGACGACGCGGAAGAACCAGAACCACGACGCTTTCTGCTGCGGCGCCTTCGGCGTCGGCCCGAGCTCGCGCGGCGGTTCGAGAAACAGCTCATCGATGGTGACGCCCTTGGCATTGCGCGCGCGCGGCTTCTTCGCCATCAGCACCAAGAGCGGCACGATCACGGTGCGGCTCCAATACGAGATCTTGTCGAGATGGAACGGAAACCATTTCGGCAGCAGCATGATCTCGACCGGCATCACCGGCACCGCGCGCCACGGCACGATGCCGTAGAGCGCCAGCAGGCAGCGGGTGAACACGTTGGCCGCGTTCGGCGCCGCCGCGCCGGCGGATCGCTTCGCGGGCGCGGCGCATGTGATCGGCTTCGCGGAAAGTCGCCGATCATCTTCAGCGCGAAATAGGCTTTCACCGTCGCGCTCATGTCGAATTCGCCGTCGGAAACAGCGGCCAGCCGTCATGCGCGCCCTGGATGCGGCGCAGATAAATGCCGATACTGGCTTCCAGCGCGGCATCGACCGGCTCGCCGAGATAATGCCGCAGCAGCACATATTCCGCCGGAATGGTGGCGTCGGCTTCCAGTTCGAACAGCCAATGGCCGTCGGCGCGCTGGCAGGCGAGCAACGCCTGCGTCGCCGCGTCGATATGGCGGTCGATATCCGGTTCGTGCCAGGCAATGCGTCCATAGGCTCTCTTGGAACTCGTTTCAGTTCCGCCCGTCAGTTCCGTGCAGCCGATGCGGCGGCGCGCTGGCCGGAGCGGATCGCACTTTCGATGGTCGCGGGCAAGCCGGTATCGGTCCAATCGCCGGCCAGAACAAGATTGCGCCATGCGGTCTCGGCGCCGGGGCGTTTGGCATCCTGCTCCGGCGTTGCGGCAAAAGTGGCGCGGCGCTCGCGCACGATCTGCCACGGCGGCAAGGTCGTCGGGCAGCCCGGTCAGGCGCGCGATCTCGTTCCAGATCGTCTTCGCCAGTTCCTCACGCGGGGTCTCGAATCAGCCGATCGCCGGCGCTGATGGTGACCGACAGCCGGCCGGGAAAGGCGAACAGCCATTCGACCGTGCCGTTAAGCACGCCGAGGATCGGCGGCTGTCCGGCCGGCGGATCGATGCGGAAATGCGCATTGACGATGGCGCGAAATTCGGTCGGCACCGTGAGGCCGCCGACCAGCGACCGCCGCGATGTAAGGCGGTACCGCGAGGATGACCGCGTCGTTTGCGGCAAGCGCGACGGTGTCGTCGCCGAAATCCAGCGCCTCGACGCGCGCCGCGCCGAACCGGATGGCGCGCAATTGATGCTCGAAGCGCACAGCCACGCCGCGCTGCTGCAAATAGGCCAAGCGCCGGCTCGATCAGCGTCGGGCCGAGGCCGTCGCGGGCGATCAGCGGCCGGCAGGCCCGGCCGCCGGCCGCGAGCGTTTCGCGAACGACCGCGGCGGCGAGTTTGGCCGAGCCTTGCGGCGGCTCGATGTTGAGCGCGGCGAGCAGGAGCGGCTCGACCAGGCGCGCGTAGAGCGTGCCCTTGCAGGCGATGACGTCGCCGACGGTCTTGCCCGGCGCCGGCCAAAGCAGCCGCGCCAGCGCGAGATAATCCGCCGCACGCGGTTCCCGGCACGCGGCGGCCGGAATCGAAAATCCAGAACGGCAGACGGCCGTCGTTGAAGCGCAAGCGTCCAGCGTTCGCCGGACGCGAGATCGGCGAACGGAAATTCGGCATGATCCGGACCGATCAGATGATCCGCGGCGCCGATGGCGTTCAGATAATCCAGCGCCGCGCGATTGCCGGACAGCAGCAGATGATTGCCGTTGTCGATCGTCATGCCGACCGACGCGTCGTGATAGGAGCGGCAACGGCCGCCGGCGAAGGCGGTCGCTTCGTGCACCACCACGCGCTTGCCCGCGCGGTTAGTTTTACCGCGGCCGACAGACCGGCGAGGCCGGCACCGATGATGTGAACCGTCGCCGTCATTGCCGAAAAAACATCACAACAGATTGCGCAGCACGATGAAAAGAAACTTTGCGCTTCGGCAAACGGACGCGCGCGCGCGGCGGCGCAAAGCCGCGGGCGACCAGCCGATCGAGAATGAGCCGATAGGCCTCGCCCATGATCCGCGGCGCCCGCACCGTGCGGCGCGGACTCTGTGACATGATCGCGCGCGCGCTGTCGAACTCGGCCTGCCGCCAAAGCGACGATCGCCGCGCACGGCTTCACGATCGCCGGGTTCGCGACGGCGAGGACCGGATCGGTCGTCGACGATCCCGGCCGCCTGCAATTCCTCGCGCGGCAGATAGAGCCGCCCGAGACCCGCGTCCTCGTCGATGTCGCGCAGAATATTGGTAAGCTGCAGCGCCCGGCCGAGATGATGCGCGAGCGCAATGCCGGGCGCGCGCGCCATGCCGAACACGCGCACCGACAGCCGTCCGACCGCGCAGGCGACGCGGTCGCAATAAAGATCGAGCGTGACGCGATCCGGCGCGCGGATATCGGCGACCACGTCCATTTCCATGCCGGCGATGACGGCGAGAAAATCGTCCTGTGCGAGATCGAAGCCGCGCACCGCCTGCGCCAGCCCGGCAAGCTGCGGCGGCGGCGATCCGGCATAGATCGCCGCGATATCGCTGCGCCACTGGTCGAGCGCGGCCTGGCGCGGCGCGCGCGGCCCGGGGTCGTCGGCGATGTCGTCGACGGCGCGGCAGAACGAATAGATTTCGAACATCGCCTCGCGCTGCGCGCGCGGCAAAATCCGCATGCCGGCATAGAACGAGCTGCCGGACGCCCGCGTCGCGGCCATCGTGGTGGGTTCGCTCACTCACGCACCTCGCGGCTTTTGCGACGTGGTGGCGAAGCGCCGGCCGGCGCGGCGCGACAGCGCCGCGCAGAATGCCGGCAAGCGTCACGCCGGCGACGGCGGGCTTCGAGAGATGCACCGGCTCGCTCAGCGGATCGCGCGCTTGCAGCAGCCGCGTCAGGCGATGCGCCGAGACTATTGATGACCGAGACTTCGAGCGACGAGCCGCCGGTCGTTGATCGAGCCGTGCAGAAACCGTCGCTTTCGCCGAGCAAGCGTCTCGGTGCGCTCGGCAAGCTTGTGCAGGCAGTCGAGCAGCGCCGGCGTGGCGCGGTCGGCGCCGAGCGCCTCGACCGTCGCGCCGCTCGCGGCGAGCGCGTCCTGCGGAACATAGACGCGGTCGAGATTGCGATAATCGTCCTTGCAGTCCTGCAGATGATTGATGATCTGCAGCGCCGCGCACAGCGCGTCGTTTGCCGGCCAGACCGCGCGGCTTTCGCCGTGCACGTCGCAGACGAAACGGCCGACCGGCATGGCTGAGAGCGCGCAATAGGAGATCAGGTCGTCCCAGTCGCGATAGCGCAGCTTGGTGACGTCGAGCTTGAACGCCGCGATCAAATCCTGCGCGTGTTTCGGCGTCAGCTTGCGTTCGGCCAGCTCCGCGCGCAGCCGCACCGCCACCGCGTCCTCGGCATTGGCGCCGTTGAGGCCCGCTTCGAGCCGGTCGAGCAGCCGCAGCTTTTCCTCCGGCGGCAAGCGTCGCATGATCGGCGATGTCGTCGGCGGTGCGGACGAAATTATAGAACGCCAGGATCGCGCCGCGATGCTGCGTGGCGATCAGAAAGGACGCGACCGGGAAATTCTCGTCCCGGTGGCCCTTGCCCGAACGCCAGGCGCCGGCGTCAGTTTTGCTCGCATCGTTCATCGCAATTCCGAGACGTTGGACTTGTCCGTCAGATCGGCCTGCGCGCGGCCTTTCCACATGCCGCCGCGGCCGCGGGCATGCTGATAGGCGGAATCGAGGGTGAACGCCATATACATCGCCGCGATCGCCGGCAGCAGCGGCGCCCACAGCGTCGACAGGCCGTAAAATCGCAGCGTGCGGCGGAACGCCAAGGCCATCAGCAGCCAGACAAAGATGCCGATGAATTGCGGCCAGCCGCGCGCGAAGAGCGCAAGCGCCACCGGGGCGAGATAGGTCAGCGCCAGCCCGACAACGGTGCCGGCCAGCAGCAGCGGCGAATAGCGCAATTGCGCATAGGCCGTGCGCGACACCATGCGGCGGATGTCTTCCATCGCCGGGTAATCGCGGATGCTGTGGACGCGCTCGGTCAGCGCGATCGAGATCGGCCCGCGGCGTTTGAGCAGTTTCGCCAGCGTGCAATCGTCGATCAGCGCGCCGCGGATCGGCGGCAAGCCCGCCGGCGTCGCGCAGCGCCTCGCGCCGCACCAGCATGCAGCCGCCGGCCGCCGCGGCGGTGCCGCGGCGCGGATTGTTCGCCCAGGCGAACGGATAGAGCATCTGAAAAAAGAAGATGAAGGCCGGCACGAAGAACCGCTCCGCCAAACTCTTGCAGCGCAATTTCGCCATCAGCGAGGTCAGCACCAGACCGCCCGCTTCGGCCCGCGCCACCAGGCTCGTGAGCGCGTCCGGCGCATAGACGATGTCGGCGTCGGTCAGGAGCAGATAGCGGCGGCGCAACGCCGGCGCTGTTCGACACCCTGCTGCTGCGCCCAAAGCTTGCCGGTCCAGCCGGCCGGCAGCGCCCGTCCCGGCAGCACCGTCAGCCGGTCGGCGGCGCCGAGCGCCGCCGCGGCGTCCCGCGCCACCTGCGCGGTGCCGTCGCGGCTCTGGTCGTCGACCAGGACCACGGTGAACGGGCCGGCATAATCCTGGCGCAGCAGCGAGGCGACGGTCTCGCCGACGCATTCGGCCTCGTCGCGCGCCGGAATGACCGCGGTCACGGCCGGCCAGCCGCCGGCCGGCGGTTCCATCGCAAGCGGCGAGTCGTCGCGGTCGGCGGCGCGCCAGAAGCCGCCGCGGGCGGCGATAAGGTAGAGCCAGATCGCCAGCACCATTGACGCTATGAGGTCGTTGGCCACAAATACTCCCGCAATAGTCCCTTGGGGGGCGAATAAAGGCCGGCCGGCGGGGGCACCCGCCGTGGCCGGCTGTTCGTTATCCCCTAAATCCCACAGCTGATATAGGACCCGGATATAAGGCGGATGCCGAAGCCGGGTAGTGACGCAATGAACAGCAAAAACAGCCCCTTTCTGGCCCGGCTCGACGCCGTGGCGGCGGAAACGGAGGCGCTTCTCGACAGACTTCTGGGCCGCCACGGCGGCGGCCGGCGAAATCAAGCCGCCCGGCCCGGCTGATCGAGGCCATGCGCTATTCGAGCCTCGGCGGCGGCAAGCGGTTCCGGCCGTTCCTGGTGGTCGAAATCGGCCGCCCTGTTCGACGTGCCGCGGCAGAACGCCCTGATGGCCGGCGCGGCGCTCGAATGCGTGCACTGCTATTCGCTGGTGCATGACGATCTGCCGGCCATGGACAATGACGCATTGCGCCGCGGCCAGCCGACCGCGCACCGCAAATTCGACGAGGCGACCGCCATCCTCGCCGGCGACAGCCTGCTGACCTTTGCCTTCGATATCCTGTCGCGGCCGGAAACTCACACCGATCCGACAGTCCGGATCGAACTGGTCAGTGCGCTGGCGCGCGCCTCGGGAATCGGCGGCATGGCCGGCGGCCAGATGCTCGACCTCGCCGCCGAAGGCCGCTTCGGCGCCGTCAAGCACGGCGAGCACGACGTCCAGATGCTGCAGGCGATGAAGACCGGCGCGCTGTTGCGGTTTGCCTGCCAGGCCGGCGGCATTCTCGCCTCGGCGACGCCGGCGCAGCGCCAGGCGCTGGAGCGCTACGGCGCGGCGGTCGGCGAGGCGTTCCAGATCGCCGACGATCTGCTCGATCTCGAAGGCGATCCCGGCGCTGGTCGGCAAGCAGACCGGCAAGGACGCCGCCGCCGGCAAGGCCACCATGGTCAGCGTGCTCGGCGTCGACGGCGCCAAAGCGCGGCTGCAGCAACTTGTCGCGGAAGCCGAAAAGGTGCTGGCGCCGTTTGGAAAAGCGGCCGCGATCCTGATCGAAGGCGCGCATTTCGTCGCTGAACGTCACGCATAAGCGAGTCCTGCCGAATCCGCTACGATGCAGCGATGTGAATTGTATGACAGGGCGGAATTTTAATTGTGTTGGCGGTTTTGCCCGGCCGGATTGAACTTAACACCGGCTGGTCATATTTCCCTTGTTCTGGGGATACGGCCGGTTACCCCGCGATTGTTATTGTTTGTGGAAAATGGGAGCCAGTTCGGAGCATTCAGCCGTGCGCATTGGTTTTCGGCACTCACCCTTCATAGTCTCGGTGCAGCATTCTTCTTCATGCAGCAATCCAGTCAGTGCATCATAACCGTCCCCGCAACAGAGTTCCCCATAAACAGTTCCTTATGAGCATGGTCTCGCGGTCGATCGTTTCAGCTATCACGGCAGCCGCTTTTGCGGCGGCGACATTGTTTACACCGGCGGTGCTGCACGCGCAGAGCGCCCCGCACAAAACGCCGCACGCCGCGCGGGCGCAGGCCAAGGCACTGCAAGCGCCCCCGCCCGGCGCACCGCCGGCGCATCAATTGCCGCCGCGGATTCCGTTCACGGCGGCAGACGATGCCGCAGCGGCAATCCCCGGCATGCCTGACGCGCGATTCTTCGCCGACTCGCTTGCCGACTTTCAAAAGGCGCTGCCGGCGCAGCCCGGACCGTGGCTGGCGCTTTCGACCGGCGGCTCCGACGGCGCCTTTGGCGCCGGCCTGCTCAACGGCTTGAGCGCCGCCGGCAAACGGCCGGATTATGCCGTGGTCACCGGCGTGAGCACCGGCGCGCTGATGGCGCCGTTCGCGTTTCTCGGCGCGCGTTACGACGAGGCGTTGAAGGCCGCCTATACCAAGATCACGGCGGCGGATATTTTCGAGGTCGGTTCGACCGGCGAAAGCTTCGTCGATTCCTGGCCGCTGAAAGACCTGATCGCCAAACAGATCACGCCGCAAGTTCTGTCCGACATCGCCGCCGAATACAACAAGGGCCGGCGTCTGTTCGTGGTCACCACCGATCTCGACGCCGAACGTTCGGTGGTCTGGAACATGGGCGCGATCGCGGTGCATGCCGCCGACAAGACCACAGGCGATGCCGCTTTGAATCTGTTCCGCACCGTGCTGCTCGCGTCCGGCGCGGTGCCCGGTGCGTTTCCGCCGGTGCTGATCGACGTCGAGGGCAACGGCAAGAAATTCCAGGAAATGCATGTCGACGGCGGCGTCGGCGGCCAGTTCTTCGTCGCGCCCGGCGCGCTCCTGCAAAGCAACAGCAACTACAAAATTCCGGCGACCGCGCTTTACATCGTGATCAACAGCGATCTGCGGCCGAGCTTCGCGGTGGTCGAACCGTCGACGCCCTCGATTCTGACCCAGTCGGTCGGCATGGCGGTCGACACCGATCTGCGGCTGATGCTCGATCGGGTTTTTGTCGCAGCGAAAAACGCGGGCATCGGCTTTAACGTCGCCACCGTTCCGCAAAGCTTCAACGCGCCGAGCCGCGGAGCGTTCGACCCGCACTATATGCAGGCGCTGTTCGCCGCCGGTTTCGATCAGGGCAAGAGCGACAGCCCGTTCGCCGCCGCCCCGCCGCCCTACCCCGGTGCGGCCGGCAATGAACCGAGCGGCGCGGAAAAGTCACCAACAGGCAGTGTTGAGCAACCCGGAGCGGATAAATGAGGAAGCTTGGTAACGGCGTGGCGGCGTTGGCGGCGGCCGGGTTACTGACGGCGCTGACGGTGACCGCGTCCGGCGCGGCATCGCGGGCGACGCGCGCATTCGACGGCCTATGGAGCGTGTCGATCTATACCCAAAGCGGCCCCTGCGACCCCAGCTACCGCTATCCGGCGCGCATCGTCGGCGGCCAGATCCAGCAGGCCGACAACGACTTCAGCTATCAGCTGTCCGGCGTCGTGGCTTCGAGCGGCGCCATTGCCGTCACCGTCACCAAGAGCGGCCAGAGCGCCACCGGCTACGGCAGGCTGCAAGGCACCCGCGGCGGCGGCCGCTGGAGCGCCGAAAGCGTTCAGTGCTACGGCGTCTGGAACGCCGTGCGGCGCGGGTGACCAACACAGTCATTGCCCACGACTCGTCACCCTGAGGTGCTCGGCCGAAGGCCGAGCCTCGAAGGGTGGAGGCTGCACAGCCGATGCCACCGTCGCCCTTCGAGGCCCGCGCAAAGCGCGGGCGCCTCAGGGTGACGGCCCCCTTGTCAGCAATAGCAGTCAGCCCGTCTTCCGCGCCTGCACATTGGCATTCCACCACGGGCAGACATCGGCGGCGCGCAGGTAATTGCCGTCCATCACATTGACGCGGCTCGCGGCCGCCGGCTTCGGCGACACCGATGCGCATGCTGCGCGCTTCTTCGCGGCCTTCGGGCGTCAGCCAGCATGCGGTCATGGCCCCACAGGCTCGGGCCCTCGGTGCGCTCATGCGGCGTCCAGTTCGCGGTGTCGATCGAGCGCCCGCCCCAGCCGTATTCGACCATGAATTTCGACGGCGAATAGGAATAGAACGAGGTGACGTGATCGTTGACGTGGCGGCCGAGCGTGGTCGCGATCATTTCCGGATTGCGCTGCGCCAGATCGTAGGCCTGCCCGACATCGTCGAGATAGCAGACCTCGAACATCATGTGATGGATGCCGTTCTTGCCGGTGTCGATGAAGGCCAGCGAATGGTGCCGCGCATTGATGTGGAAGAAATAGGCCTTGAACGGCTCGCAACAGATAATCGGTCGGCTTGAAGTTCAGGATCTCGGTGTAGAACGGCACCACTTCCTCGAGCCGCTCCGCAGTCAGCACGGCGTGGCCCATGCCGAGCGGGCCGGTGCGGAAACCGGAAATCGAGCGGCCCGGCTTGAACGGCTCGGTCGCGATCTCGGCGCCGTGAAACACTTCGAGCCGGTTGCCGACCGGATCGGAGAACACGATCAGATCCTTGACGCGGCGCTCTTCGGCGAGCGCGCGCGAGCCGCGCGCGACTTTCACGCCATGTTTTTCCAGATGCGCCGCCAGCCCGTCGAGCGCGGCGGCATCGGCGACTTCCCAGCCGTAGAACGACGGCCCCTCGCCGTCGTCGCTATGCACGACCAGCCGCTGCTTGCGGTCGTCCATCCGGAACGCCAGCGTGTTGCGGCTCTTGTCGGTGAGCTGCATGCCGAGGAACCGGGTGGCGTAATTCGCCCAGTCTTCCAGGTTCTTGGTGCGGATGCCGAAATAGCCGAGCGCGTTGAGATTCATCGCGGTTTTCCTTCGCGCGTCTGCGGCGCGCTCTTTGAGTGAGCCATATCATATGGGGGCGAAAGCGTAAAACATGCGTGTCCCGGGCGCGGCGCAACACGAAGCGAAGCGCAGTGGTGCGCTGCAGACCCGGGACCTTCACAAGCCGAGACTGGGACGATCCCGGAACAGCGGCGCACCACTTCGTGCTGCGCCGCATCCGGGAAACGCCGCGCCTAACGGATTTTCATCCAACCCGTAAAATCTCCACCGTACCGCCCGCGACCTCCGCAACGTCGCCGACGGCTTTGCCGAACAGCGCCCGCGCCAACGGCGAAACATGCGACAGCGTGCCCCGCGCCGGCTCCGCTTCGTCCTCGCCGACAATGCGAAACGTCTGCTCGCGGCCGTCACCGCGCCGCACCGTCACGGTCGAGCCGAATTGCACTGCGTCGCCATCCGCCGGCGGCGGCGCCACCTGCGCGCTCGCCCGCCGCGCCGTCCAATAATGCAGATCGCGCGCCACCGCGGCGATCGCGGCATTGTCGCCGGCGGTCAGCGCATCGGCATGCGCCGCGCCGAGCCGGTCGATCTCGCGCTCGATCGCGGCGAGCCCTTCGGGCGTCACCAGATTGAGATGCTCCGACACCGGACGCTCCGGCAGAACATCGACGCTGTCGGTTTCCTTGACGAAGGCACGGCTCATGGTCGCGTTCTCCAGCGCGTCCGGCGCGGTTTGACGGGCATTGGCGGAAAGGATTTTCGGTCGGGAACTGGTCGGGCCGCCGGCGCGGCCTGTTCTTCCGTCCTTGGCGTAACAACGCCAGGCCGAAAGGCGCGGTTCCGATAAAACCGGCCGAAAGCGCCTCAAAAGGCTCGCCGCGAAAGGGCGCAACCGGCCGCCAAAAACAAAAGAGCCCCGTAATGGGGCTCTTCGGGGCCAGCGTCTGTCATGACGAGTTTGCCAACCCCGGCGGAGACATTATCCGAAGCTTGCGCCGATGAAAGCGTCATAAGACGCTGTGGATAATTTCGGTGGGAAGTGTTGCGGCGTTGCATCGATGCCCGCGCATAACGGTATCCGGTCACCACTTCTGGTGGCTTAACTCATGCCGACGATGTTCTCATTTTGTTCTCATCACCGCAAGGTCAGGACGATGCCCGAGCGCCGCCGATTTCCGCTGCCCTGGACCGCTACCGAATTGGGCGAGTCCTTCCAGGTCCGCGACGCCACCGGGCAGATCCTCTGCTATTTCTATTTCGAGGACGAACCGACCCGCCGCACCACCATGCGCCGCCTCACCCGCGACGAAGCCCGCCGCATCGCGATGAACGTGGCGAAGCTGCCGGATTTGTTGCGGCGGCCGCAGTATTGAGTTGAGGCGAACGCGATACGCCGCTCCCGTTCGTGATGCGCAGACTTTTGTTTCTCGGGCGCAGTGCAGCACGAAGCGAAGCGGAGTGATGCACCGCAGACCCGGGACCGTCACAAGCTCCGAGCAAAGAGTGCGCGGAGACCGCGACGATCCCGAGTTGTTCCAATCGCCGCCGCCGTCATGGCCGGGCTTGTCCCGGCCATCCCGATTCCGGTGGGAAGGCGAAGCCCCGGCCATCGAGATTGCCGGGACAAGCCCGGCAATGACGGAAAATAATCGTCCCTGTAACAGATACGGACCTCTTGACGTTAGTCACTGATATAGATACATAGCCGCTCAATGCTCGCTCAATACGGACGCCGCACTGGAGGGGACTCCCGGGTGGCGGGGCGAGTGCGGTGCCCGCGGATGGGGCCATCCACCCTGTTCCCGGGCGGCTTGGGCATCATGTCTCCCGGCATTACGACCGGGGCGGGAGGTGCTCCCTGGACTGGGACAGGCGATGGCGGGTAACGCCCGCTGGCATTGTCGCCAACGCATGATCGGTTGTCGTGCGTCAGACCGCGTCCCAGGAAACCCTGGCCTGAAGCCGAGCCTTAGGGACGACAACTCCCTTTGGTGAGAGCCGTGGTGGGACGCCGACAGACGAGCCGCCCCGCTGGGCGGCGCCGCGCCCGTAAGGTGCGGCGGTGGTGCCCGCGTCTGTCGGCGTCCTGCTTCCTATTTTTTTTTGGTCATTGGAATGGAAATGGCGGAGACGGCGTAAGCCCTTGAGAAACCGGGGCCCCACCCCTTGGGCTTTCTCGCAAGCTTGCCGGTCTTCGTTCTTCACGTAACAGGGTTGGCATAACTCGGGCGCGAAGGGGCGCCGCGAGGAGCGATCTAGCGTTGGAAAATTGCGGCGCATTTCCCGTCACCCTGAGGCGGCCGCAACGCGGCCCTTGAAGGGTGACGGCGGCAGGGCCTCGGAGCGTGCATCCTTCGAGGCCCACCTGCGCGCGGGCACCTCAGGATGACGAATGGAGGTTTGCATGACCGTGAGTCAGTCGCCCCTTCCACCACCCTTCGGGTGGTCCCCCTTCCCCGCTAGCGCGGGGCAGGATGAAGTCCGAGCCCAGCGGAAGCGGCGCTATTCAAACCCGATGAACTTGCAGAAGGTGTCGGTCTCGGCGCGCGGCGAGCGGAAGCTGTTGGCGGGGTGGCTGTGGTCGCCGTAGCCGATCGCCACCGCGCAGAACAGCATCTGCTCCGGCGGCATGCCGACAAAGTTGCGGACGATCTTGTGCATCCGCGCCCAGGATTCCTGCGGACAGGTGTCGAGGCCGTAGCCGCGCGCCAGAAACATCAGCGCGTGGATATAACCGCCGAGATCGGCCCACTGGCCGGGGCCGAGATTGCGGTCGATGGCGACGAACAGCGCGACCGGCGCGTTGAAGAACAAAAAGTTGCGCTTGTATTGCTCGAGCCGGCCGGCGGCGTCGCCACGGTCGATCTGCAGCGCGCCGTACAGCTGCACGCCGTGCTCCTCGCGGCGGCCCTTGTACGGCTCCCACATCGTCGCCGGATAGATCGGATATTCGGCATCGTCGTGGCGCGGATCGTGGCCGTCGATATGCGCGGCGACCTTCTGCTTGAGTTCGGCAAGCGGCGCGCCGGTGAGCGCGTAAAGCTGCCAGGATTGCAGATTGCCGCCGGACGCGGCGCGGGCGGAATGGGTGACGAGACTGCGCACGATCTTCGGATCGACCGGCGTGTCGAGAAACCAGCGGCACGAAATACGCGAATTGACGGCTTCGAAAACATCCATGGTCAGGGCCACCCGTATTGCGGAGGAGGAAGCTCGTACACCATCGGCGCGCAAACGCGAAAGCGGCCGCCGCCGGCGTCAGCGCCGCGGGTCGACATTGGCGGCGGCGCGCTTCATCAGGTCGGCGAGGAAGCTCGCGGCCGGCGCCAGCGGCACGTCGAGCCGCGACACCATGATGATCGGCGGCGCCGACAGTTCCTCCTTGACGTCGATGGTGGTGAGGATGCGGGCGGCAAAGGAATCCATCCATTGCGCCGGCGCCATCGCCAGCAGATCGGAACTGGCGAGACAGGTGAGCAGCGTCAGCGCCGACTGGCTGCGCAGCGCCAGCACCGGCTCTGGCAGGCGGTTGCGGCGGAACAGATCGCCGATCTCATTCTCGGCCTTGGGCGTGATCGAGGTGGTGATCCATTCCGCCTTGGTCAGTTCCTTGAGCGACTTGGCGCCGGCCAGCGGATGCTTCGACCGGCACAGCACGGCGCGGCGGCCGGTGAGCAGATGCTCCTTCTGCAGCGGCGGCGGCAAAGCGAGGCTCGGATCCGGGCCGATATAGAAATCGACGCTGCCGTCCTGGAGGCCCTGCTCCAGCATCGGATAGAAACCCTCGATGATGTGAAGGTCGACCTTGGGGAAGCGCTGGCGAAACGGCTGCAGCGTCTTCGGCAGCAGCCAGAAATGCGCGGCGATCGAGAGGCCGATGGTGACGCTGCCGGTGGCATTGCCGCGCAACTGCTCGAACTCGTCGCGGGCGCGGCGGACGTCGTTGACGATGGCGACGGCGCGGCGGATGAACGCCTGGCCGAGCGCGGTCGCGACCATGCCGCGGGCGCGGCGCTCGAACAACGGCGCGCCGAGCTCGCGCTCCAGTTCGGACAGGCTGCGGGTCAAGGTCGGCTGCGCGGTGCCGAGATGGCGGGCGGCGGCGCGCAGGCTGCCGTGCTCGCCGATGGCGACCAGATCGCGCAATTGCTGGAGCTTCATGAGGGGCGTTTCACGGCGGCGGTTTCCCGGCTTTTCCATCCCGGCCACCCGATAGCAATTCTCTATCGGAGAGGCTTTTCTGCCATCTTACTCCTATCGGGGCGCGGCGCTAGGACCACAGCAGGAAAGAACAATGCGGCAATGCCGCGCGCGGAGGAAATCATGGCCACGATCAAGCCCAAGCTCCATCACGTCACCATGAAAACGAGCCGTCTCGACGAGATGATCGCGTGGTATTCGTTCGTGCTCGGCGTCAAGGTGCAGTTCAAGAACGAGAACGCCGCCTGGACCACCAACGACGAAGCCAATCACCGCATCGCCTTTCTGTCGGTGCCCGGTCTCGGCGACGACGACCAGAAGATCAATCACAACGGCATGCATCACTCCGCGTTCGAATACGACACTTTCGCCGACCTGATGGCGTCCTACGACCGCATGCGCAAGGAAGGCGTCGAGCCGGCGTTCTGTCTCGAACACGGGCTGACGATTTCGATCTATTACAAAGATCCGGAAGGCAATTACGTCGAACTGCAGGCCGACAATTTTTCCGATTGGGCGAAGTCGAGCGAATGGATGCGCACCTCGCCGGTGTTCGCCGAAAACCCGATCGGCGTGTTCTTCGATCCGGCCAAGGTCTATGACACGTTCAAGACCGGGCTCGATTTCAAGTCGCTGCAGAAGGCGATTCGTGCCGGCGACTATCTGCCGAAGCCGATCCCGAATATCGGGCTGCCGACGCCGTAACGGCGCCGCCGCGCGCGGTCATGACCATCGGGGATCGTCAGGTCGAACTATTGCCGGTCGAGGTGCTGATCGTCGGCGCCGGCCCGGTCGGGCTTTCGGCCGCGATCGAATTGGGCCGGCGCGGCGTGCGCTGCCTGGTGGTCGAGAGGAACGACCGGGTCGGCTACAGCCCGCGCGCCAAGACGACCAATGTCCGCACCCGCGAGCATCTGCGGCGCTGGGGCATTGCGGACGCGCTGCGGCAAGCGTCGCCGATCGCGCCGGACCGGCCCTCGACCGTGGTGTTCGCGACCCGGATGAACGGCCATTTCCTCGCCCGCTTCGAAAATGCGCTGAGCGGCAGCCGCGAGCGCAACAACCTCTATTCCGAGGAAGCGCAGTGGGTGCCGCAATATATTCTCGAGGACGTGCTGCGGCAGCGCGCGCAATCGTTCGATTGCGTCACCGTGCGGTTCGAGACCGAATTCGTGTCGTTCGAACAGACCGCGCAGGGCGTGACGGCGACGATCCGCGATCTCCGCACCGGCGGCATCGAGACAGTCGAGAGCAGTTATCTGATCGGCGCCGACGGTGCACGCAGCGCTGTGCGCGAGGCGATCGGGGCTGTGATGGTCGGCGAAGGCGCGTTCTCGAAGAACTACACCATCATCTTCAAGGCGCCCGATCTCGCCGCCCGCAACAAATTCGAACAGGCCATCATGTATTGGATGGTCAACGAGGACGTGCCGTCGCTGCTCGGGCCGATGGACGAGCAAGGCCTGTGGTTCTTCATGGCGACCAAGCTCGACGCCGATCCGGCGACCATCGACGCGGTCGATCTGATCCGCCGCGGCACCGGTTTGCACGATCTGGCCATCGAGATCGTCGCCACCGATTTCTGGGTGGCGCACCGGCTGGTCGCCGACAGTTACGCGCGCGGCCGGGTGTTTCTTGCCGGCGACGCCTGCCATCTGCATCCGCCGTTCGGCGGCTTCGGCATGAATATGGGCATCGGCGACGCCGTCGATCTCGGCTGGAAAATGGCGGCGCGGCTTCGCGGCTGGGGCGGCGGCGATCTGCTCGCCTCGTACGAACTCGAGCGCCGCACGGTGCATGAGCGCACCATTGCGGAAGCGGTCTATAATTACGGCTCGGTGGCCAACCAATTGGTGCGTCCGGCGCTCGAAGAGCCCGGCGTGATCGGCGAAGCGACGCGGCGCGAGGTCGCCGACATCATCGCCGCCACCAAGGTGCGCGAGTTCAAGACGCTCGGCATCGTGCTCGGCATGCGCTACGAGGATTCGCCGATCGTGGTGTCCGACGGCAGCGAACCGCCGGTCGATCACTACATGCTCTACGTGCCGTCGGCGCATCCCGGTTGTCTGGCGCCGCATCTGTGGCTGGCCGACGGCTCGTCGCTCTACGATCATTTCGGCGACGGTTTCACGCTCCTCGTCACCGGCGGCGATGCCGAAGCCGCCGCACCGTTGCTCGCCGCCGCGGCGAAACGCAACGTGCCGGTCAAGCTGCTGGCGCTGCCGGACAAGCGTTTGCGCAACCGCTACGAATCAGGCTTCGCGCTCATTCGTCCCGACCAGCACGTCGCCTGGCGCGGCGACAGTTTTCCCGCCGACTGCGACGCGCTGATCGCGCGCATCACCGGCGAGAGGCCGACAACGGCAACGGCGCCGCTCATCGCCGAACTTGTAACGCAATAAAACCGGGAGGACGTAGCACATGAATTTCAACAAGCGCGGACTATTGGCGGCGCTGGCGTTTGGCGCGGCGGCGCTGTTCGGCACCGCCGCATCGGCACAAAACGTCGAACTGAAAGTCTCGACCTATCTGCCGCCGAACCACACCATCCACAAATTCCTCGAAGCCTGGGGCGCCGATATCGCGCAGCGTTCCAACGGCCGGCTGACGATCAAGATCTATCCGGCCTCGCAGCTCGGGCCGGTGCAGCGGCAATACGACCTCGCCCGCAGCGGCCAGGCCGATCTCGCCGTCGGCCTCACCGGCGCGACCCCCGGCCGCTATCCGATGACCGAGCTTGCCAGCCTGCCCTTCGTCTGGCCGAGCGCGGGCTCGATCAGCGCCGTCACCTCGAAGCGGCTGACCGAACTGGTGCCGAAATATCTCGCGCCCGAATATGACGGATTGCATGTGCTGTGGATCGGCGTGACGCCGACCAACAGCGTGTTCACCGGGCGCAAGGCGATCGCCAAGGCCGCCGACATCCAGGGTCTCAAGATTCGCTTCCAGGGCGAGCAGCCGGCGAAGATGCTGCGGCTGCTTGGCGCGGTGCCGCTGCAGGTGCCGCCGGGCGAGATCGCCGACGGTCTGAGCAAAGGCGTGATCGACGGCGCGCTGTTCGACTACGAAGCCGCCGAAGCCTTCGGCCTCGGTCCGATCGCGCATAACGTCTTGGAGAACGGCGTCTTCACCGCGACCCTGGGCCTGGTGATGAACGGGCCGCGCTACGACGCGCTGCCGCCGGACCTGAAAGCGATCATCGACGACACCACCGGCCCGAAGGCCGCCGAGGCGCTCGGACTGAAGTGGGACGAAGCCGAACGCCACGGCCACGACTACATGAAGTCGAACGGCGCGACCTTGTCGTCGCTCCCGGCCGATCAGATCGACAGCATGAAGACGACGCTCGAGCCGATGCTCGACGAGTCGGTCGCGGCGCTGGAGAAAGCCGGCAAGCCTGCTAAAGCTTTTGTCGACGCCTATCGGAAATAAGCCGGAACCAAGATGAGACTGATCGCCCGCATCGCGAATGCGCAGCTTGTGCTGGCCATGCTCGCGCTGCTGACGATGGGCGCCGTGACGGTCACCGACGTGTTCTTGAAATACGTCTTCAACCGGCCGGTGGTCGGCGCCTACGACGTGGTCGAAAGCCTGTTGCCGGTGGTGATCTTCTACGGCCTGCCGGCGACGCTGTTGCGCCGGCAAAGCATCGTCATCGACCTGATCGATCACGTCGGCGGTCCGCATTGGGTGCGGCCGCTGACGGCGATCGCCGACGCCGTCGTGCTGGCGATGCTGGTAATGATCGGCTGGGCGTTCCTGGCGCCGGCCAAGCTCGCTTTCGACTACGGCGACCGCAAGATCGAATTGGGCCTGCCGATCGCCCTGATCTGGGCCGTGGTCATTGCCGGCATGATCGGCGTGATCCTTGCCGCCGCGGCCAATGTATTCCTGGCCGGCCGTAATAACGAAAGCGCAGCGCCATGAGCGCGCCTTTCATCGGCCTGTTCGGCATCCTGGCGCTGTTCGTGCTGCTGTTCCTGCGGCTGCCGGTCTGGGCGGCGCTCGCCGTTGTCGGCTTTGTCGGCAATGTCATCGTCTCGAACTGGACCAGCGCCATTGCCACGCTCGGCCAGACGCCGTTCGACACCGCCTCGCTCTATACGCTCTCGGTGGTGCCGCTTTTCATTCTGACCGGCGGCGTCGCCGCCGCTTCGGGCCTGTCCGCGGATCTGTTCAAGGCGGCGCGCGTGATGCTGTCGGGTTTGCGCGGCGGGCTCGCGGTCGCGACCATCGGCGCCTCGGCCTGTTTCGGCGCGGTGTGCGGCTCGTCGATCGCCACCGCCGCGACCATGACGCCGATCTCGCTCCGCGAGATGAGGAAGGCCGGCTATGCCGACACGCTCGCCACCGGCGCGATCGCCGCCGGCGGCACGCTCGGCATTCTGTTTCCGCCATCGATCATCCTCGTGATCTACGGCGCGATTTCGCAGCAGTCGGTGCCGAAACTGTTCGCCGCCGGCCTGTTGCCGGGATTGCTCCTCACCGGCCTCTATATCTGCGTCGCCTTGCTGGTCGCCTATCGCCGACCTGCCGACGCGCCGGCCGGCGAAAGCGTGTCGTTGCGCGAACGCGTCGCGGCGCTGCGCGGGCCCTGGCAATTTCTGACGCTGTTCATCATCACCATCGGCGGCATTTATGCCGGCATCTTCAGCCCGACCGAAGCGGCGTCGGTCGGTTCGCTCGGCGCCATCCTGCTCGGCCTCCTCGGCCGCCAATTGCGCTTTCGCGAAATCCTCAAGGCCATCGAAGGCGCCGTGGTCACCAGCTGCATGCTGTTCGTGATCATCATCGGCGCCAATATCTTCGCCTATTTCATCGTCCAGACCCAGCTTCCCGATCTTCTGGTCTCGCAGGCGCGCGCCTTGGCGCTGCCCGGCCCGGTCGTCATGCTGCTGGTGATCCTCGCCTACATCATCATGGGCTGCTTTCTCGAAGCCATCGGCATGATCCTGATCACCGTGCCGGTGTTCCTGCCGCTGATCGCGTCCTACGGCTACGACCCGGCCTGGTTCGCGATCATCGTCGTCATCGTCGTCGAGCTCGGGCTCATTCACCCGCCGGTCGGCATGAACCTGTTCGTGGTCCAGGCCCAGGCGCCGGACATCAAGACCATGACGTTGTACCGCGGCGTGCTGCCGTTTCTCGCCGCGCCCTTCGTGCTTATCGCGCTTTTGCTGCTGTTTCCGGCCATCGCGCTATGGCTGCCGCGCATCCTCTACGGCTAGAGGTCGCAGGCCGGCGCGTTGATCTCGCTGCCGTGCTGACATATCAACGGCGCCAGCCGCCGGTTGCGGCCAGGGGGAGACACAATGGCGACGGACACCACCGTCACCGTGGCGGCGCGGCTCGATCGGCTGCCGCCATCGCGCCATATCCGCAGACTTGTCGCCTTGGTGTCGTTCGGCGGCTGGTTCGAATTTTACGATCTGTTTTTTACCGCCTATGTCGCGGTCGGGCTGTTCAAGGCGGACCTTTTCAAGCCGACCACCCAGGGCCTGTTCGACCTGCAGGGTTTTGCCAGCTTCGTCGCTTCGCTGTTTCTCGGCCTGTTCGTCGGCACGCTGGCCTTCAGCTGGCTGTCGGACCGCTTCGGACGCCGGTCGATCTTCACCTTCGCATTGCTGTGGTACTCGGCCGGCGCACTGATCATGGCGTTTCAGAACACGCCGCAGACCATCGATCTATGGCGCTTCATCGCCAGCATCGGTCTTGGCGTCGAACTCGTGAACATCGACACCTATGTGTCGGAACTGGTGCCGAAGGAACAGCGCGGGCCGGCCTTCGCCTATAACCAGTTCATCATGTTCACCGCCGTGCCGGTGGTCGCTTTTCTGTCTTGGCAACTGGTGCCACAAACGATCTTCGGCATCGACGGCTGGCGCATCGTCGTCATCATCGGCTCGGTCGGCGCGTTCGTGATCTGGTGGATCCGCCGCCGCCTGCCGGAATCGCCGCGCTGGCTCGAGCAGCACGGCCGCGTCGCGGAAGCCGACGCCATCGTCGCCAATCTGGAAAAGCTGATCCGCGCCGATACCGGCAAGGACCTGCCGCCGCCGGAAATCGTCGCCGGCGAAGCCGAGCGCAAGACCGGCCGCTTCATGGAAATCTGGAGCGACGCCTATCGCTCCCGCACCTTGATGCTGGTGGTCTATAATCTGTTTCAGACCGTCGGCTATTACGGCTTTTCGAGCTGGGTCACCCAGCTCGTTATCTCGCAAGGCGTCAGCGTTCCGCGGTCGCTCGCTTATACCTTCGTCATCGCGGTAGCGGCGCCGCTCGGGCCGCTGATCGGCGTGCTGTTCGCCGACCGGGTCGAGCGCAAATGGCAGATCGGCTGGGCCGCGCTCGGCATCGCCTCGTTCGGCTTATTGTTCGCGCAGCAAACCACGGCCTTCGGCGTCATCGCCTGCGGCGTCTTGATCACGCTGTGCAATAACTGGATGTCGTTCTCGTTCCACGCCTATCAGGCCGAGCTTTATCCGACCCGCATCCGCGCCCAGGCGGTCGGCTTCGTCTATTCGTGGAGCCGGTTTTCGGCGATCTTCTCCGGCTTCATCATCGCCTTCTTCCTCGGCAAATACGGCACCATCGGCGTGTTCGGCTTCATCGCCGGCGCCATGGCCGTGGTCTTCGTGGTGATCGGCGTATTCGGACCGCCGGTCACCAAGCGCCGGCTCGAGGCGATCGCAACGTGACAAGCCGCCGGCGCGGGCTCGGTCAGCGTCGCCAGAGTTCGTCCGATGCAAGCTTCGCGCCTTCGACCAGCGCTTCGAGCTTGGCCCACATGATCGACGGATGCACCCGCCGGTACAGCGCACCTTGCGCAAAACCACAGTCGGTGCTCGGCGATGACATTCTCGCGTCCGACCAGATGCGCCAGGCGAACGATGCGCTCCGCGACCAGTTCGGGATGCTCGACGATGTTAGTGGCGTGACTGATAACGCCCGGAATAAGCGAACGGCCTTCCGGCAGCTTCACCGTTTCCCAGACACGCCATTCATGCTCATGGCGCGGATTGGCGCCTTCGACCGAATACCCGCCGACATTTATTTTGAGCAACAAATCGACAAATGTCTTGAGCGGCAGATCGGCGGTATGCGGCCCGTTCCAGCTGCCCCAGCAGATGTGGTAACGCGTCAGCGCCGGCGGAATACCGCGCAGCGCATGATTGAGCGCGTCGATGCACATCGTCGCCCAACGGCGAAAATCTTCCGGCGTGCCGGGCGGCACCATGCGCTCATACATCGCCGGCAGCCAGGCGTCGTCGATCTGCACGACAAAGCCCGCGTCGGTGATCAGCTTGTATTCCTCGCGCAATGCCTCCGCGATGGCGAAAACGAAAGCCTCCTCGGTTGGATAAAACGTATTGATCAATTCCGGAACCAGGCTCGCCGGCGCGACCACCGGAAGAAAACCCTGGCGGCCTTCGACGCCGGCCAGAGCGGCTTTAAGATTGGCTATGTCCCGCTGCATGGCTTCCTTGCCGCGATAGGCAAGCGGTCCCGTCACCGCCCATTCCAGCCGCGCACGCGGAATATCCTTGTCGTATTCCGCATAGAAATCCGCGAAGCGCTCGCGGTCCTTGCCGGCAAAATAAGTCTGCTTGCCGCCGGCCGGCCTGCTTTCGATGCCGGCAAAGCGGTCGATGACGTAGCGATACCAATGGGTCTTGCCGAATTCGCCATCGTTGATGATGTCGAGGCCGATAGCGGCTTGATGCGCGACAACTTCCATCACCGACTCGGCGAGCAATTTCTCGTATTCGGCGGCATCGTAAGGCTGCCCGGAAAGAATAGCCGTGAGCGGCGGTATCAGTCGGGGCGGGCGTACCAGGCTGCCCACATGCGTCGTGCGTATCCGATTTGTCATGTGTACCTCCCCAAAAAACCGAACCGTGCCTTTGCCGGCTAACTGAAATTCTGCAGCATCGATTCACGCAGGAATTTCGGCAGTTCGGCAAGATCGCCTGAGCCGTAATCGTCGGCCACCGCCGCCGACAGTGAGACCAAGGTCGCCGCCGACAGCGGCATCGGCACGCCGGACAGCGCGCCTGTCGCCACCGCCGACATCAGATCCTTGCGCAAGGTGCGAATATCGAGCGTCATTTCGGCAGGCGCGCCCTTGAGGACATCGACCTTGCTCTTGAGCCAGTTGCTCGCATAAGGCGCCTCCAGCAGCACGTCGAGCATCTGATCGAGGTCGAGGCCTTGTTTGCTCCCGAGCGCCAACGATTCCGATATCGCCTGGATGTAGGCGCCGAGTCCGAGATTGACGGCGAGCTTCATGGCGTAACCGCTGCCGTTCGGACCCATGTGAGCGATGCGGCGCGTCATCTTCTCCAGCACCGCACGCGCGCGCTCGAGATCCTCGGCGCGACCGCCGACCAGCGCGAACAGCTTGCCGTCGCGCACCTGCGGAATGGTGCCGAGCACCGGCGAATTCGATAAGCCGTGCGCCTTTGGCTTCGACCTGCGGCGCCAGTTCGCGGCCGGTCATCGGCTGCAGCGTGCTCATCTCGATGAAGAGCTTGCCCTTCACGTCGGCGGCGAGAAAGCCGTCCGTTCCGGTGAAGATGCGCCGCACGCCGTGATCTTCAGTAATAATGGAGATTACGATTTCTGATTGCGCGGCGACATCGCGCGGGTGGGCGGCGATGGGCAAGCCGCCGGCGGCGCAGCGCCTGGGTTGCCGTAGCGCTATGATCCCAGCCGACGACCTCGAAACCCTGTTGGCGCAAGCGCTGCGACATCGCCGCGCCCATCCGGCCTAACCCAACAATTCCAACCTTCATGTCTTCCTCCCGCTACGCAGTTTTTCTGGCGCACAAAAACCGGTCAGACACAAATGCCGCATCATCCGATCCGGGCGCGATAATTGACAGCATTGTGTGCTGGGATAGTGTGGCAACGTCAACGCCGCATCGATCGAATGACGGCGAAAATAGAATAATGAGCGCGGAAATTACCGCGGTCCTGGGAGGGCACCATGAAATTCCACATTTCTGCAGCCATGATTCCGTTTGCGCTTGGCGCTCTATTCGCCAACGCAGTTGTGCCGACGCCCGCGTCGGGCGCCGAGTACACCTTGAAATGGGCCGTGGTCACGCGCGGCGATATGCAGGAAAAATTCGGCCGAAAGCTCGCCGAAGTGCTGCCCGCGGCGACCAATGGACGCGTCGAAGTGCAGGTTTTCCCAGGCGGCCAGCTCGGCAGCCCGGCGGCCATGATCGAAGGGCTGCAACTCGGCACCGTCGAGGCCTACGAAAATCCGGCCGATTTTTTCACCGGGGTCGATGCCCGGTTCGGCGTCTTCAGCATCCCGTTCCTGTTCAAGGATACGACACAGGCGAACAAGGTGTTGGGCGACCCGGAATTCAACGATTACGTGCTGACGATGGCCGAGGCCAAAGGCCTCGTCGGCGTCAATCTCGCGGTCGCCGCGGAATCGCTCTACTTCGGCGCGAAGAAGCCATTGCGCACGATTGAGGATTTCAAAGGCCTGAAACTGCGCGTCAATGCGACGCCGGCCGAACGCGCGCGCATGGCCGCGCTCGGTGCGACCGCGGTGCCGATGGGATTGCCGGAGATGATCACCTCGCTGCAAAACGGCGTGATCGACGGCACCATGAGCGGCATTTCCATCTTCACCAATTTCAATCTGCAGAACGTCGGCAAGACACTTCTTGAAACGCATGACACCTTGCTGGTCTCGTTCGGCGCAATGAGCAAGCCATGGCTCGACAAACTGCCGCCCGACCTGCGCCAGATCGTCGTCAGCGAAGCGCGCAAACTACAGCCGTGGTCAAGACAGGTCGGCGTCGACGAAGTCGGCGAGCTTCGCCAGAAGTGGATCGACCGCGGCGGCGAGATCGTCACGTTGCCCGCCGCCCAGCAGGCCGAACTGGAGAAGCGTCTGAAGCCGATCGGGGCCGAGGTGACCAAGGACGATCCGGCGCTGAAGGCGTTCTACGACAAGGTCGAAGCGATCGCGGCCAAGTATCCATAAGCTCTTGAAGCCGGCTCGGTCGGCACGTCACCGTCACACCGAGACGTGCCGCCGCCTGCCGATGGGGTGAAGGATATCGGCGCCGCCGCGAGCTGCGCTCCGATGCCGAAGAGGGGTTCGGCGCGAGGGTAAGAAGATGTCGGACGTAAAGCTGCTCTCGAAGCGGCGGCAGATCGAAGAATTCATTTTCATCAAGATTCCGCACGTGCTGTCGGGCACGCTGTTCCTGATTGCGGTGGTCCTCAACATCGTCAACGTCATCGGCCGCTACGTGTTCGGCATGCCGGTGTTCTGGGCGGAGGAGACCCTGACTTTCACGGTGACCTGGATCGTATTTCTGGTGGCCGGCTCGATTACCTATCGCGGCGCGCATCTCAATATGGATTTGCTGTTCTCCAGAATGCCGCCCGCCTGGCAGCGTGTGATCAGGATCGCGATCCTGCTGTCGCTTATCGCCTGCACGATCTTTACGGCGGTGCAGTCCTGGAAGGTGGTCGATCTGCATTACCTGACCGGCGGCGTTACCGCGGGAACGAATATTCCACTGGTCATTCCGCATTCGGCTCTGCTGTTCGGCTTCAGTTTCATGGCACTGGCGGCGATCGTTCGCTTTCGATCCTACGTCACCGGCAAATTCGATTGAGCGGGGCAGCGCTATGTATTGGGTAATGGGTCTTCTGCCATTTGCGTTGCTGCTGCTTGGCTTCCCGATCTTTCTTCTGCTGCTGATCACGTCGCTCGTGATCCTGTTCGGATTTTTCAATGTCCCGATGACGGTGGTCGAGCAGGACATCTTCAACAGCCTCAACAAATATGCGCTGCTGGCGGTGCCGTTCTTCGTGTTCGCCGGCAGCCTGATGTCGCGCGGCGGCATTTCGGTGCGGCTGCTGCGCTGGGTCAGTTCGCTGATCGGCGGTTTTCGCGCCAATATTCCGTTCACTTCGCTCGGCTTTGCGGCCCTGTTCGGTGCGACTTCCGGCGTGACCACTGCGGCGACAGCAGCCATCGGCACTTTGACTTATCCGCGCATGCGGGAGGCGGGATATAGCGAGGGTTTTGCTGCGGCCTTGATCACGTCGGAAGGCGCGCTCGATAATCTCATTCCGCCGTCGATCGCGATGATCATCTACGGCATCGCCTCCGACACATCGATCATTCAACTGTGGACCGCGGGCATAGGCCCCTGCATCCTGCTGGCGTCGTTCTTCGCCGCCTATATCTACTATCATTCGGTCAAAGTCGGCATCACCGACACCGGACACTTTTCGTTCAAGGAACTATGGCAGTCGACCCGCACCGGGGTCTGGTCGCTGGGCGCCGTCGTCGTCATCATCGGCGGCATTTACTCCGGCGTATTTTCGCCGACCGAAGCGGCCGGCGTCGCCAGCGTCTATGCCATCGTCGTCAGCTATTTCATCTACCGCGAAGTGACTCTCGCCGAGATTTTCGAGACCGCGGCGCGCTCGATGTACCTCACCGGGCTCATCTTCATCATCGTCGCGGTGGCCGGACTCTATTCCTGGCTGCTGACCATCAGTGGGATCGCGCAGGCTATCGTCACGGTGATCACGACGCTCCACTCCGAACGCTGGGTGGTGCTGCTGGTCATCAACGTGTTTCTGCTCTTCATCGGCTGCTTCCTCGACCCTGCCTCGGGGCTGATCATGCTGGCACCGCTATTGGCGCCGGTCGCCGCCTCGCTCGGTGTCGACCCGATTCATTTCGGCGTCATCGTCGTCATGAACCTGACCATCGGGACGTTCCATCCTCCCTTCGGCTTGAACATTTTCGTCATTCAGGCGCTGTTCAAGACGCCGTCCGAGACGCTTTACAAGGGCTTGGTGCCGTTCGTCGTCCTGGCGATCATAGCGCTGCAGATCGTGACCTATGTGCCGGCGATATCGCTGACACTCATGCATTTGGTGTTCAGATAAACCGCGCGGCGCCTGCGCGTTTACGCCGACGCGCTTTCGACCATACCGGCGACGTTCTTGAGCGCCGCGCGAAGATTGTCGAACAGCGCGATGTCTTCGGCCGCGATCTTGCGCTTGACGGCATGGCCGCGCGAACCCGGCAGGCGCGGCGGCGGCGCGCCTTCGATCGGTTTGGCGTTGCCGAGAACTTCGACGATATGGGACATTCGCGCGTCGTAGGCCTGTTTGCCGGCGAAACCTTCCGGATTGAGCACCAGGAAGAACTGACAAATATTGCTCGGCCGCTTGACCACGTTTTCGTAAGTAACCTGGAAACCCGGCTCGCCGTCGGACAGCGCGCTGCAAAAAATTTCGACCATCAGCGCCAGTGCATAACCCTTCGGTCCGCCGATCGGCAGGATCGAGCCTTTCACCGCCGCGGCCGGATCCGTGGTCGGCTGGCCGCTTGGATCGAGCGCCCAACCTTCGGGAATCGCGGTTTGACCGGCCGCCAAGGCATGGCGGATGCGTGAGCGCGCCACCGTAGCTGTGGCCATATCGGCGACGATCGGATCGGCGTCGGGAAGCGGAAACGCCGCCCCGATCGGATTGGTGCCGAGGAGGCCCTCGCGGCTGCCTGTCGGAGCGATGGCCGGCTGCGCATTGCTGAAAGAAAGCCCGATCAGGCCCGCTTCCGCGGCACGCTCGGCGTAATAGCCGGCGGCGCCGAAATGGCTTGAATTGCGCACCGCCACCGCGCCGAGGCCATGGCTCTGGGCATAGCCGACGGCCAGGTCGAGCGCCCGCCGGCTCGCGACCAGGCCCAAGCCGTGGTCGGCATCAAGCACCGCGCAGCACGGCATGGTTTGGTGCATCGAGAAGCCCGGATTGCTTTTGATGGTGCCGTCGAGCAGGCCGCGCGTATAGAGCGGCAAATGCACGATGCCGTGCGAATCCGAACCGTGCAGTTGCGCCCAGATCGCCACTTCGGCGGCAATATCCGCATCCGCACGCGGCACGCCGCAATGCGCGAAGACATCCGACGGCGAGCGCCGCAAGCGCCGCCGGCGACACTCGATCGGCCGCCGCGATCTGCTGGAGCTTTGCGGCAAGATCCGTTGTATCTGTCATTTGCTCTTTCAAGCCTGCGCCGCGCCGGGAAAGAATACCTCGGCGTTGCGATGAAAAACTTTTTCGTAGACTTCTTCGGCGTAGCCGAGCGAACGCCAGTCGTCGACCAGCCGCTCATGCGTCAAGGTCGGCCAGTCCCAGCCGAACAGGATGCGGTCTTGCAGCCGGCCGCCGATTTCCTTCTTCAAGGCCGGCGTAAAATATTTCGGCGACCAGCCGTGCACCTCGTATTGCACATTGGCCTTGTGCAGCAGGATGGCGATCATATCGTCCTGCCACGGCCACGCCGGACGCCCGGCCAGGATTTTCAGTTCGGGAAACCGCGCGGCGACAATATCGACATGACGCGGATGGCCGTCCTCCAGCACCACGCCCATGCCGCCGGGCATGCCCTGCCCGATCCCGGTCAGGCCGGTCATCAGCAGCACCGGCACGTCGGCCTCGATCGACAGTTTGTAGAACGGGTCCCAGATGCGATCGCTCGGCGGATAGCCAAGGCTATTCTGGCTCTGGCAGAAACCGAGGAAGCCGCAATCGGTCGCGGCGAGCCGGGCATATTCCTTCAGCCAGAAATCCTTCATGGTCGGATTGGCGGCAAGCCAATTGCCGTAAACGATGTCCCGATTGTCGCGTGCGAATCCGGTAGCGTAATCGTTCGAGGCGCGGATTTCGTCCTCGTCCGTCATCCGCCAGGTGCGATAGATATCGAGAATGGTCCGGACGCCGCGCTGGCGGAAACCGTCCGCCATTTCCGCTTCGGTCTGGAACGTGCGCTTACGCCGGAAGATGCGCTCGGCATTGGCGAGTTCTTCGGCGCTGCGGTGATGCAGGCCGGCCTTGGTGGAGAAATGCGAGTGGCAATCGAAATAGCGCACGGCGTTCACTTCTTGTCGTAGCGTTGATCGAGAATCCGCTTCGGCTTGCCTTCGCGGCCGCGGTTCGACCATTCCATCAAGGCATCCTCGGGCACCAATTCAATCGCGAGCTTGAGCCCGAGATCGGAATGCAGCCGCTTCTCGATGTGCTCCTTCAAGCCGTCCCAGCCCGGCGCATCGTCGCGCACCTCGACTTTCACTGTCATCTCGTCGCGCACCACGCCGTCGCGCACATGGCGCTCGGCGATGCAAAGCCATTCGCCGGTGGTGCGGCTGTCGCTTTTGATCGCCGGCAGGCAGGCCTGCGGCCAGATGCTGACACCGCGAATCCGCACCATGGTATCGCTGCGGCCGAGCATCTTCTGCATCCGGCGAAAACAGCTGCCGCATTCGCAGCGATCGGTCGAAACGATGCGGGTCAGATCGCGCAGATTGAAACGGATCATCGGCTGCTGGCGCCGGTGCAGGATGGTGCACACCATATTGCCGATCTCGCCGTTCGGGATCGGCTTATCATCCTCGATGCCGACCACCTCGAAGAACGTCGAATCTTCGTGGAAATGCAGGCCGTTCTGCGCTTCGCATTCGAACGCGCCCATGCCCATTTCGTGGGTGCCGTACATGTCGTAGACCTTGCAACCCCACAGCTCTTCGAGCTGATTGCGGAAAGTATTCTCGGTATCGGGCCCAAGTCCGCAGCCGAGAAACTTGGTTTTCAGATCGCGGACGTCGAATTTCAGTTCCTCGCGCGCCACCTTGGCGAGCTGGGTGGCGTATTCCGGGCGAACGTACCAGACGTTGGTCCCCCACTCCTGCGCGATCTCGATCTGACGCCGCGATGCGGTCACCGCGCCGGTCCCGGTGGTGATTGGCAAGGCGCCGAGATAATCGTGGCAGGCTTTGTAACAGCACCAGCCGGCATTCCCGAGCGAGCAAGTGTGTGGGATCTGAACGCGATCGCCCGGCCGTACCCCGCAGATATAGAGCACGCGGGCGTGGGTGAGCCCGTTGAGCTCCCATTCCAGGGGCGCGTAAAGCGTCGGCCGTGGCTTGCCGGTGGTGCCGCCGGAGGTCTGCAGTTTCAGCGGCTGCGTCTTCATGATCTCGGCGACATCGCCATTGATCAGGCCGAACGGCGGATTTTCCTCCTGGTCCTTCTTGATGTCGCCGGAGTCGAAGGTCGGCAGCTTGACGATGTCATCGATGCTTTTGATGTCGCCCGGTTCGAGACCGGCCGCCTTCCAGCGCCGCTGATAGAAACCGTTCCGCCATCCGGTTTTCATCAAATCGAGGAACTGCTCGTTCTGGAAAGCCCGGGTTTCGTCGGCCGACCATTTCCACCGTGTCTTGGCGAACACGTCCGGTACCGGGTAACGCTTATAGAGCGCATCCCAGTCGATCGAGCGATGATAGATCGGCAGCGACGTCTCGGTGACGGCGCGCTCCATGACAGACATTCTCAACTCCACATTCGTTCGGCGCGGAGGCACGACAGATCGTCGCGCGGCGCAAGATCAGGGGGACGCGGATCGCGCCGTTTCAGGTCTTGTAATCGGGAGCGTCCCGGTCGAGCTTCCGCAGCAGAGCACGCCAAGTCATTTGATTGAACGGCTCGTTGCCGTCGGTGATGATCTTGGCTTGTCCGATGGTCGCATCGAGCACCGCCTGCGGCGGCACGTAAGGCTTGATCGCGCCGGCCGACGAGGTGACCTGGGTCTCGCAAGCTCGGATAACCAGGAAGGCCAGCATATAGGCTTCGTGGATGGTGTGCCCCCATAACACGAAGCCATGCCCGCGCTGCAAGACGATCTGACTGTTGCCGAAATTCCTGGCGAGACGCTGCCCTTCTTCGGGCGTCGACAACAAGCCCTCATAATCGTGGTAGCCAATCGGCCCGAGCCACAGGGCATATTGATTGCCCCGAATAAGCCCCTGCTCCTGCATCGCCACCGCGGTGGCATATTTGGTGTGCAGATGCATGACGCATTGCGCCTGCGGGTAGGCGTCGTAGATGCCTTTGTGGAACGGAAACGCGAATTTGTGTGGCATCTCGTCGCTCGGCTCGACATGATTGCAGTTCTCGTCGAGCTTATGCAGGTTCGAGGCGGTAACCTCTTCGAACAAGATCGCCGCCGGGTGCATCAAGAATTGATTGGGATGACCCGGAACCCGCGCCGACAGATGCGCGAACAACAGTTCGTCCCAATCTTGCAGTGCAGCGAGACGAAAGGCGGCGGCGAGATCGACGCGCGTCTTCCATTCCGCAGCATCCATGCCCGGCTTGATGGCCCGGACAGCGCTTGTCGAAGCCTTCACGGCGTTTTCCCCCATTTGCGCCTGTTGCGGCGCATTCCTTGGTATAAATTATGTCCGCCGGCGAGGGCATTGTCCATCATTGTCACCGCCGACAGCCGCCGTGCATCGAAGTGTCTCAGCCCGCGTGGGCCGCGGCCCGTGCAGAAATTGATGTTCCGACAGTTTTCACGCCGTGATAAAAGTGAAGGGGATGATCGATACAACCGTCCTCACTCGCCACTCCTTGCGTGCACCACCGAAAGTTGACGAGAGTAAACTTTCGCAAGCGCTCCAGGATTTATTTGCGACCTGGCGCGAGGCGCTGAAGGAAAAATTCAACGGCATAACTAACGGCGACGACACCGACGAAGATTTGTTTCCGGTGCAGGCAACGAACGCTGTCGACGCGACCGATGACCGCGGCCGTCGACGAATTCTTGTCATCGCTCGATTCCAATCAGCGCGCCGCCGTAAGCTTTCCGGTGACGAGCGAAGTCTGGCGGCGGTGGAGCAATATTCACCGCAACGTCATGCGCCACGGACTCTGCTTTGCGGAGCTGAACGAACGCCAGCGAGAGCTGGCTTACAATGTCATGCGCACAGGTCTCGGTGCGCGGGCCTATGAGACCGCACGTAATGCGATGCGGCTGAATGAACACCTTGCCGAACTGACCGGTTTACCCGACGAATTCGGCGAATTTTTCTACTGGATCAGCATTTTCGGCACGCCGTCGGCCAATATGCCATGGGGCTGGCAGATCGACGGCCACCACTGCAACATCAACTGCTTCGTGCTCGGGGACCAGGTCGTCCTGTCGCCGATGCTGCTGGGTGCCGAACCGGTGCTGGCGGAAACCGGCAAATATCGAGGCATTACGGTTCTGCGCGAAGAAGAGGCCCGCGGCTGGGAATTCATGAATGCTTTGACGCCGGAACAGCGCGGCAAGGCGACGATCGGTTATGATCTGCCTTTCGACGGCTATGCGTCAGGGTTTAAAGATAACGTCGTTATTCCATACGACGGGCTGGGCATAAGCGACATGACAAGGGCCCAGCACACCATGCTGGTCGACCTGATAAAACTTTATGCCGACCGATTGCCTCCGGCGCACGCCAAGCTCCGTCTCGATGAAGCCAAACGCCATCTGCACGAAACCATCTTTGCCTGGATCGGCCAGTTCGACTTCGGTCGCGCCGTTTTATTATCGGATCTACAGCCCGGTGATCTTCATCGAGTTCTATCACCAGCCCGGCGTGGCGCTGCCGGACACCGGCTACAGCCGGCGGCATGCGCATGCGCTGGTGCGCACGCCAAACGGCAACGATTACGGCAGGGCGCTGCTGCGGCAGTATCAATCCAAACAGGCCTGATAGCCTATCGCGGCGCGGTATGGCCGCCCAGCGTTTCGGCGATCCAATCGGTCATCACCTCGCGGGTCAGCGCCACATTGTCGATGCCGCAATGCTCCGCGCCGCCATCGGCGAGCGTATGCACATAAAGCTCGGCTTTTGGGCTTGAGACACAATCGGCGATTAGTTGCTTGGCCTGGCTCAGCGGAATCTGCCGATCGTTCTCGCCATGCACGACCAGGATCGGGCATTTGATCTGATGCAGGATGCCTTTGAGCGACAATTTCGCCGAGACCTCGATGACTTCCTCGACCGAGGCTTTGCCGAATACCCAGCCGACATGCTCCCAGTAATGCGGCACCGGCAATCTCTGCTCCTTCGCTTCGTAGCGCCGGCGCTGAGTTTCGCCCCAATCATAATTGGCGCCCCAGGCCACGCAGCATTTAAACCGCGGCTCGAACGCCGCGGCGCGCGGTGCGTGATAGCCGCCAAGCGACAGCGCCATCATGCCGATGCGGTCGCGATCGACACCAGGCGCCGATTGCAGGAAATCGACCGCGGCTTTCGCCGGCGCTTCGGCATCGGGACCGTTATGCAATCCCTTGAGGCGAAGCGATTCACCGACGCCGGGATTGTCGACCGACAGCGTGGCGATGCCGCGCTTCGCCAGTTCGTCGGGAATACCGAGCAGAAAGATGATCTCTTTGGTGACATCGAGGCCGTCGAAATGCACCATGCACGGCGCCCTGCCGTCACCTCCTTGCGCGCCGACCAGAAGCGCGGGCAGCGACGTATTCAGGTACGGCACCTCGACCCGCCGGCAATTCTGCTGCGTATGCTTGAGAAACAGCGCGAAACAATCCAGCGCCTCGCGATATGCGCTCTCGCGCGGCGCGAAGTCCGGCCGCTGCATCCGCTCTGCCTGGATATAATAGATGAAGGCGCGGCGATATTTGGCGCCGGCGCTAAATGAACGGCCGCGCGCTTCGTCCGCCGCCGCGAGCCGCTTCAGTTTCGCGCCGAGACCGGTCCATGCTGTGAAAAACCTTTCAGCCGAAGCATCGTCCCGGTACTTCGCCAGCGGCTTTAGCTCTCGCGAAACGTCGTCGATGTCGCCGATGCTGCCGCCCATGGCGAGCGCGAGGTTGACCGCCATGTTCCATACGTAATTGTCTTCGAAATATTCGAACATTTATTTCTCCCAAGTGCAGCGACAGGACGATGCGGCGGATCAATACGCCGTCTTGTTGATTTCGCCTGAGCCCGTGACATACCAGCGTTCGCTCACGAACGGCTTGCCCGCCAGCCGATCGGCAAGCCAGTCGGCGACCAGTACTTGCGGGAATGGGCCGAGATTGGCGGCCGGCACATTGCCGACCGAGTGCCGCGACTCTTGATAGACCACCATCTGCTTCGGGCCGGGCAGCGCCGCCATCAGCTGCTCGGAATGCACCAGCGGGCTCAGCTCCTCGGCCTCACCGGCGACGCAAAGATAGGGCGCGCGAATCTTCTCGGCGTGTCCCCGCCAACTAATCGACTTGCGGAATTCGTCGAACTCACCCTCATCGGTGAAGCCGGACATATACATGAAGCGCTTTTTGAAGGTCGGCGAGGCTTCCTGGAAAATGGTCTGGCCGCCGGGCTCGTGGCACACCGACATCACCGCGCAGGCCTTGATGCGCGGCTCGTTGGCGGTAAGCACGGTGCCGAACAGGGAGCCGAAGCTCGTGCCGGAAACGGCGATACGCGTGGCGTCGAGTTCCGGCCGCGCCGCGATCCAGTCGACCAGGGCCGGCCCTGTCGCCATCCAATTCTGCATGGTGAAGTAAAGCCCGATCATCGGCGCCTCATACTGGCCGGGCCCGTCGATCGCCAGCACCGCCATGCCGCGGTTGAGGAATTTGTCGCCATAGAGCGCGACCTGGATCTCCTTGTAACTGTCCATGCCGGGGACCGCGATCACCACCGGCAGCTTGCCGCTGGTGTAGCCTGGCGGCAGATGCAGCCAAGCCGGGATCGCTTTGTCCTTGAACGGCACCCACACCGCCTCGACGTGGTGGTCGGCGAGCGTCGCATATTTGGCGTAGCATTCGCGCTTCTTGTTGTTATAGGCGATGTTGATCTCGTCGTTCTCGTCATAGGGCCATTGCGCGGCGCCCCAATGCACCGCGGCCATGAAGAAGTTGTCGCGCGCAGTCACCTTATGATCGGCCTGCGCTGCGGCGTTGGCCTTGGCCTCGCGGCGCTTCGCGACCGCGGCAAAAGCGGGGCCGATATCGGCCATCTTCTTCACCCGCTCGCGAATTCCGGCGAAATCGGCATTGGCTTCGATGCCGCACGGCGCGTGGATGTAGAGCGAACGCGGCTGATCCCAATCGATGCCATTGGCACGGATGATATTGTCGATGAGCCAGCGCTGCTCGTCGAAACGGCGCACCTGCGGCGCACCGCGATGCTCGAGAATAGGCAGAAATCCCTGCTGCGGCCGGTTCATGGCGTTCCTCCTGTGCCGGGCTGGCATACATCATCGGGCGCCGGCTCTTGAAGCATTATCGGCGCGGTCGGTGGCGCTTTGTCAACGATGACCGGCGCTCGCCAGCTGTGGTAAGTTTTCATGCGCAGCCTGGGGGCTATTCGGCATAGCGATGGCGAAAGAATTTGCAAATCGGCGGCCGCAAGCCGGCGTAAACCCTCGCGACGAAGCGCTTTCGCGCGCGATATTCGCTTTGAACAGCCAGCGTCCGCAGGAGGCGGAGCGGATCGCCGGCGACGTGCTTAAGGCCGAGCCGCGCCACGCCCAGGCCTTGCACATCCTTGGCCATGCCTTGCTGATGCAGGGCCGCGCCGATGACGCCGTTGCAGCGATCGAACCGGCGGCGCGCGGCCTGCACGACCCGGCGCTCGATACCCAGCTTGCCGTGGCACTGCGTCAAACCGGCCGCACCGACGACGCCTTATCGCGGCTCAAACGGGCGACCAAGCGGCAGCCGCCCTTCGCGCCGGCGTTCCACGAGCTTGGCGCGCTGCTGTTTTCGATGAAGCGGTACGACGAGTCGGTCGAGGCGCTGCAACGTGGTCTCGACGCCGCACCGGCCATGCCGGAACTGTCGATCCAGCTTGGCTATGTTTTTCTTGAAACACGAGAGCCTGCCAAGGCCAAAGCGGCTTTCGCCAAGGCCATCGGCATCGCCCCGAATTCCGCAGCCGCTCTGTGGGGCCTCGGCAAAGCCCATCAACAGCTTGGCGAGAACCGGCCCGCCATCGATTATTTCCGCGGGGTGCTGAAACAGATGCCGAACGACGCCGGCACCTGGCTTAATCTCGGGCATTCGCTGCTAGAAACCGGCGATCTTGACGTCGGTTATGAATGTTTCCGCACTGCCGCCCGCGGCGACCAGAAGCAGTATTACAGCGCGCTCACGACTTTGGTGAAATCGGGCCGCGGCCGATTTTGGCTGTGGCCGCGCCAGGCGTCGCGCTTTCTGCAAGGCGAGAAGAGCTAACGCTTCGGCGCCCGGAATTGGCGTCGATAGACGCCGGGCTCCCGGCTCATCGCCGCCTGAACTTCAACCAGGTTCATGACGCCGTCCCTAGACAGAACCTCGAAATCGGCTTCGCAAATTTCACGTTTCACGGGCACGCACTGGGCGACCGGCGTGCCCTTCGGCAGCACGCCGTTAAAATCGGTATCGTTCCAGCGCGCGGGGAAATGAATTGGGCTCTGGTGAAATGCGTCGCTGTCGACCAGGCCGGTCAGCGTCGTGAACGGCAGGTCTGATCGGTTGATCGGATGGGTGAAGAGAAGCGAATAGCCGGGCGGCGCTTCGACGGTCCAGAAATTCGTAAACTTGAGCAGAAAGCGTTCGTCTTCGACGAACGGCGTACCGGCAGCCTGACTCGGATCGTGAAAATCGATCGGCGAATGCGAGAATTCGCTGACCAGGCCGTCGGGCAATTCAAAATTCCAACTGAACTCGCCATTGCGCACTTCGAGGTCGGTCGCCAGCGGGATCAAAAACCCGTAAGTCATGGCGTCGAGGAACGGCGGACATTTTTTGACGGTCAGGCTCACCCCGCCCATGGTTGGATTGAACGCCTTTTGCGGCAGGCGCTTGAACCACTCGGGCAGACCTAAGACGGCCGGAAGCGGCCGCGGCAATACCTTCTCAAGGCCCGGCTGGCACCTGAACTTCAAAGATATCTTGTTGGTTTGATCCATGGGCCGCAGCCGCCCGTAGAACCGCCTAACGCCGCATAGATCGGCAGCTAGGACAGAAATCGTAGCCCCCAACAGATAACTGAAGTCGCCCCATTCACGAAGATAACTTCGCGTAAAATAATTGCAAAAACACGTAACCGTGAAATAAACAACAAAGACTAGCCTGTCACAGAGACGATACAATCGGTCCCCTTCAGACGCATATTTCTGAATGAATTCTCAGCGGGTTCAGACCTGGGATCCACGCTGTTTCTGCCGCCAGACGCGGTCTTGCTCGCGAAGGCGCTGACGCTCCTGCCGCGCTCTGTCCTGCGGTACTTCTTCACCTGCATCTTTAAGGAAAATGCCGTTGATGGCGCTGGTGCAGTTTACCCCGAAAAAGTCGGTGTATTTGGTGTCGATCAGATAGGAACGGGCCGCGACCACCTCCGCCAGCCGCTTCTGCTTGGGCGTACTGTCTTCGACCACCAGATAATCGCCACTCTCAAGAATCGAATCGACGTGCCTAAAGAATCCGCCCAGATCGCCGTGAAAATCTTCGATCATTAGGCACGGCCGCGGCAGTTCGAGCTTGGTTTTCGCAGCCGCCGCCAGCCACTCAACGCAATCGGTTTGCACAAATTCTATACGCGGATCCGATACCTCGCCTTTGGCCATATCGATCGATATGATCCGCGTCGTAAGCCCCATCGACGCGCACCAGTCGGCATAGAGCAAGGCCGAGCCGCCGGAGCCAGCCCCCAATTCGATAATGGTCGCCGGCCGCAATTCCTCGATCAGCATGGCGTAAATGGCAAGATCGTAATTGGTCTTGAAGCAGGGCACGCCGCGCCAGCGGAACACCGTTTCAGCGCCTTGGCTGTACAGCATCTGCCGATAGCCGAGTTCGGTGCCGCGGATCGGCTCGCCTTCGAGTTCGGCGACGCGTTGCTGCCGCCGTTGCCAGGTAACAAATCTTTCGCCCGCACCCCGCTGCAGATAACGCGAGGCAAGAAAAGTCGCCTGCGGCGGCCATTCGCCATGCGCCAGATGGGTATGCAAATAGGTTTGGAGGAAGCTCGGCACGTTATTATGCGTCGCCAGGTCGGTCTCGAGCCGGCTCGCCAGCTGGTCCTTGGCTTTTTGTTCGAGCTTCGGCCGTTCTTGCGGACCGCGTAAAAAAGACGCGATCAGAAACGCGAGATAGCCGGAGGACTGCTCGGTATGCAGCGCCAGGTAATCCGACAGCGCCCGAACGAATTCCCTGTCGCCGTTCATCTCCCTCTCCGATGCGGCATCAGAGCGCTGTATAGCCGTTCAGTCGGGTAAACGCGAAATCAAGCTTCCAGGCGAACCGGCTGCGCGTCTTTCTTGGTCAGCCCGGCCGGCGTCACGAAAACCATGAGATTGGCGATGACGATGGTGCCGGCGAGAAAATAGAACGCGGCCATGATGCCGTAATGGTCGGCAACCACGCCGGCGCTGATCGGTCCGATCGCGGCGCCAAGCGCCTGGGTGCCGAACAACACGCCGATCGCGCTGCCCCCCATGCCGGGCGGCGTCGCATCCAGCAGCCAGGCCTGCAGCACTGCCCGCACCGCAAACAGAAAGAAGCCAAGAATCGCGACCAGCAGCACGAACCACTGCGTGCCGCCGGCAAAGGCCATCGCCAGGATAACGACGCCGGTCATCGACATGCTCGACATGATGATCTGGCGGCGGCCGACCTTGTCGGACAAATGCCCGGCGATCGGCGCGGCGATGAACCCCGCGGCCTGCAAGGCGAACATGCAGCCGCCGATCCAAAGCGACGAATAGCCCATGGCCCTCGCCAGATAGACCGGCAGAAAGGTCAGCAATGCGCTTTGCGTCATCGAGCGAAACCCGGCGCCGATCGCCAGCGTGACGAGGGCGCGGTTTTTCAACAACGACGCCAACATTCTGACGCGTTCGGCACCGCTCACTGCCGACGGTTTCATTTTGACCAGACCGGCGCGGATATCCGCCGTCTGCAGCCGGCTAACGTAGACCAGAATTATGCCCGCCACCACGATGCCTGGAACGACGTTCAGGAACACGACGTTCCGCCAATTAAAGGACTGCAGCAGCAGGCCGATAACCAGCGGCGCGACCGCGTCGCCGACATTGCCGCCCATGCCGTGAAACGACATGACCAGACCCTTGCGCTCGGTAAACCGGTCGGCGAGCCAGGGGATGGCCGTCGGATGCCAAAGATTATTGCCGACGCCGACCAGCGTCGCGCAAACCAGGATCATCCAGTAGGTATGCGACAGCCCCATGATAAAGTAGGGAACGCCGATCCAGCACAGCGAGATGGCCATCAACAGGCCCTTACGGCCTACCGTGTCGACGAAGATGCCGCCCGGGACATTGGCAATCGCGCCGGCCGCGTATTGGCAGGTCAGGACCGAGCCGATCTGCTCGTAACTCAGCCCGAGTTCTTTGCCGATCAGAGGCAGCAGGAGATAGAATGTCGCCGGGTACCAGTGGGTCAGCGCGTGGCCGATGCTGATCACGTAAACTTCCCGGAACGAGCGCCGCTGCGTAACGCCCATTCCCATTGTCGTCGCGGTCATCCTGTCCCCTATCCGGCCTTCGATTTCCCAAACCGCATACTACCGGACGGCGTCCTACTCAATAACTTCTTCCGCCCGCTGCATAGCTGAACGCTACTCTTGCGGCACCTTGCTCGCCTTCATGATCGCGGTCCATTTCGCGATCTCGCTTGGGAGATAGTCTTTGAGGTAAGCGCTCGACCGCCGCTCCGGTGCAACAACCGTGGCCGATGCATCCCGCAAACGAGATTGCATGGTGGAATCGTTCAAAGCGCTGCCGAGCGCGGCATTGAGCGTTGCCACCACCGATGCGGGCGTATCCTTCGGTGCGAACATGCCCATCCAGTAATAGCCGTCGACGACATCGAAGCCCTGTTCGCGCGCGGTCGGCAGATCGGGAAATAGCGGCGACCGGTCACCGGTCAGAACCGCCAGCGGTTTGACCGACTTGCTTTCAATCAGGCTGCTCACCGATATCGACAGCGGACAATAGTAATCGATGTCGCCTCTGATCATGTCCTGGAGAGCGGGTGCGGCGCTGCGATAAGGGACGTGTGTCGCGGTCGCGCCGATGGCGGCCGTTATCATGGCGCAGGCGAGATAGGGCGCGGCGCCGATCCCGGCGGAGCCGAACCGCATCTTGGTCTGGTTTGCCTTCAGGTAAGTCGCAAACTCCTTGAGATTTGCAACCGGCAGATCATTGCGAACCACCAGAAGCAATGGCTGCTCCACCGCCAGTCCCACCGGAACGAAGTCGACGACTGTATTAGAAGGCGGCTCCTTGAAGAGATATTGGCTCTGCGCGAAAGTATCGACGGCGCCGAGAACGATCTGATAGCCGTCCGGCGTCGCTTTCGCGACGCGGCTGACGGCGATCGTGCCCCCCGCCCCACCCAGATCTTCGACGATCATCTGCTGGCCGAGCGCCTGGGAAACCCGGTTGGCGAGAATTCGGCCGACAATGTCGGTGCCGCTTCCCGGACCGAAAGGAATCACCAAGGTTACAGACTCGTGTCGGCCATCCGTCCGCCAACGCGGATGCCATGCCGATCGCGAGGATAACCAGACAAGCCAGCCACGCATATCGCTGCCGCTTGGATCTCACGATTCCCTCCCCGGTTTGAGTTGTTATTCTAGGATTGCAGTTAGACTCATTTCGACATCGCATCAATGATGGCGGTTTAGGCTTCACGCGCCCCACGCAGCGCCCGCCAGATTTTCTCGGGCGTCACCGGCATGTCGATCTCCGGCGAGGCGCCGGCTCGCGCGAGCGCGTCGGCAACCGCGTTCATCAGCGCAGGGAGAGAACCGGTAACCCCGCACTCGCCGGAGCCTTTGACGCCAAGCGGATTTTTCGGCGACGGGACGGGGTGAAATTCCGTCGTGATGGACGGGATACTGTCCGCCCTGGGCATTGCATAATCCATGAACGAACCGGTGAGGAACTGTCCGTCATCGCCGTATTGGCAATGCTCCATGAAGACTTGTCCGAGACCCTGGCAAACGCCGCCGTGAACCTGACCATGAACGATCGGCGGATTGATGATGGTGCCGACGTCATCGACTGCGACATAGCGGTCGATGACGACCTTTCCGGTCGCGGGATCGACCTCGATTTCGCAGATATGACAGCCGTTGGGAAAGTGCATGTCGGGCGCGATGTAGTCGCCTTCTGAGTCGAGACTGGCAAACGGCAATCCATCGGAGGCGAGCGCGACCTGCCGCGCCAAATCGAGCAGGCCGATCGCCCGGTCTGTCCCCGCCACCCGAAAAGCGCCCTGGGCGAATTCGATATCGCCTTTGTCAGCCTCCAGATGTTGTGCCGCGGCCGTGCGCCCCTTATCGACGATGATGTCACACGTATTTGCCAGCGCCGAGCCGGCCATGATCATGGAGCGCGATCCAACCGTAGCAAAGCCTGCAGCCGGAAGATCGGCGCTGTCGCCTTGCCGGAGTTCGATCGATTCGTAAGGCACGCCCAATCGGTCGGCGACCACTTGCGGGAACGAGGTCTCGTGACCCTGACCATGCGATTGTGTGGCAACGACCAAAAGGACACGGCCTTCCTCGGTGAAACGAATGTGCGAGCCTTCGTGCCATGAGCCGCCGACGCATTCGAGAAAGTTCGCGATGCCCTGGCCGCGGATGAGGCCGCGCTTGGCGCTCAACGCGGCGCGTGCTGCGAAGCCGCTCCAATCGGACAAGCGCAACGCCTTGTCCATGACGGCTTCGAACGCGCCGCTGTCATAGAGCCGTCCCGACGGGCTCTTGTAGGGAATGGCCGCGGCCGGAATGAGATTGCGTCGGCGCAGTTCCACGCGGTCGATGTTCATTTGCCGCGCTGCCTCGTCCACCAGCCGCTCGACGATAAAGGACGCCTGCTCGCGGCCCGCGCCACGATAGGGGCCGATCGGCGCGGCATTCGTCATGACCGCGGTTACTTCGGCATGCACCAGCGGTGTCCGATAGACCAGCGGCAGGCCCCACGGCGTATTGCGGATCGATCCGTTAGGGCCGTTGCAGCCGAAATAGGCCCCCATCGACGCGAGGATACGCGCGCGCAGCGCCAGAAATCCGCCGTCGGCATCGAGCGCCAGAGCGCAATCGATGACCGCGTCCCTGGCATGATTGTCCGAGAGCAGGTTCTCGGAGCGCGTCCCTCGCCATTTGACCGGACGGCCAAGCACGCGGGCGGCGTGGAGCAGCGCGACATCTTCAGGATAGGGCTGTTCTTTCGAACCGAAGGCGCCGCCGACATCGTAGGTCAGCACGTGCATTTGCTCATCGGGAATCTTGAACACCTGATCGCATAGCACGCGGACCATATACCGGACGCCCTGGCTCGGCGTGATCCAGGTGAAGCAATCCCTCGCGGTGTCGTATTGAGCGATGCTGGTTCGCGGCTCGATCGGGTTGGCAAAGATTCTGGTATTGATGAGTTTTAGCCGTGTGACGTGCGCCGCTTCGGCAAAAGCCGCATCGACAGCGGCCGGATCGCCACTCTGCCACCGGATAGCAACATTGTCGGGCGCCTCCGGCCAGATGACCGGAGCACCTTTGCTGATTGCGCGCTCGACATCGACGACAGCCGGCAGCGGCGCGATATTCACACCGATCAGTGCGGCGGCGTCGCCGGCCTGCGCCGCGGTTTCCGCGACCACCATCGCGACCGGCTCGCCAACATATCTGACGCGGCCTTGAGCAAGACCCGGCCGCGGCGTGTCCAAGGTCCGGCCTAGATCGAAACCTTTGAGCGGAAGGCGATGGATGAAGCCGACCCCCGCTCGCGCGAGATCGTCGCCGGTGAAAACCCGAAGCACGCCCGGCTGTCGTGACGCCTCGGCTATATCGATCGAAAGCAGTTCGCCGTGAGCATGATCGGACCGGACGAACGCTACATAGGCCTGGCCTGGGATATCAATATCGTCGGTGTACCGTCCGCGGCCGGTGACAAAACGGCCGTCCTCGCGGCGCAGAACGCCGCTCGAAGTTGACGCATCTTCGTGCCGAGCATCATCCATGCTTCAATCAATGGCTTTGATGTTGAATCGCTGAACCATAGTGGCATTCCACTCATAATCCTGTCGGATGATCGCCTTGGTTTCCTCGGGCGTGGACGGCTCCGGGACAACACCTTGATTGAGCAGCGCCTCCCGAAAAGCCGGCTCGCCCATCGCCCGCCGCAGCAATCCGTTCAGCTTGTCGATGACCGGACGCGGCGTGCCCTTTGGAGCCAGGAACGAGTAGACATTCTCCAGCATGAAGTCCTTGTAACCGAGTTCGAGCAGCGTCGGGACGTCCGGTGCGCCAGGCGAGCGCTTCTGACCGGTCACCGCAAGGATTTTGAAAGTGCCGGCTTTGTATAACGGCAAGGTCGACGAGATGGCGTCGAAGTAGGAGTCCACCACGCCCTTCATGAGATCGGCAACCGCCGGCGTGGAGCCGGGATACGGCACATCCGTAATGGGGATATTGAGAATGCCCCGAGCCATGCCGTTGATGATATCGCCGACACTGCCGCGTCCGGGCGTCGCGATAGTGACGCCGTTTGGCTGCTTGCGCGCATAATCGACAAATTCCCTGACGGTCGAAGCGGGGAATTCCTTCCTGACATCGAATGCCAGAGGAACCCGCGCCACCAGCGTGATCGGCTCGAAGTCGTCCAAGCTATACCGGAGATGCCGATAAAAATTCGGATTGGTTGCGAAGGGAGTCGAACTCGCCAGATAGAGCGTATAGCCATCCGGATTGGCATGCGCGACCCTCTCGGTACCCGTCATGCATGCCGCACCCGGCACATCTTCGACCATGACCGAGCTGCCGGTATATTCGGACATCTTGGCGCCGAGCAGCCGAGCGATGATGTCGCTCGTGCCGCCGGCAGCGAAAGCGACGACGATCGTGATGGTGCGGTTTGGAAAGCCTTCCTGCGCTGAAGCGGGTGCCCGGAAGCCTGCGGCGCATATCGCCAGAACAATCGTAATAGACGCGAGTTTTCGACGCACATTCACTCCCTTGTTATTTTTTTATGCAGGCTACTCACGTCTCAGGCAACCGCCGGACCGGCGACTAGCTCCGTTTTGCCGGAGTATGTTCCGCCTTCCTTCCCTATCGGTCGCGTTGGGGGCCTGCAATCCGCCGTGCGCATAACTCATATGCGGCGCGGAGAATCGAAGCCAATTTGCCGGCTGCAAAAAAACTCCCGAAAGCACGCATTGACAAGATCGCCGCGTCGGCCATCCTGCCCGGCCTTCGGAGGAAGCGAGCATGGATCATAGTAACGTCACGGCCGCAATTGCCTATGACGATTTACGCGAGTGGCTGTCCCAGGCCGAACGGCTTGGCGAAGTCCGCCATGTATCCGGCGCCAACTGGCAGGAAGATATCGGACTTGCCGCGGAAGCGGTGCTGCGCGCCGAGAACGGACCGTGCGTGGTGTTCGACGACATTCCCGGCTGTCCGAAAGGTTTTCGCGTCCTCCTCAATATGTTCGCGGGCACGCGCCGCAACATGACGCTCGGTTTCCCGGATCACTTGAGCAAATCGGAATTGAGCGACGCCTATCGCGAGGCCTATCTCAAGGAACAAAAGATCATTCCCCACGAGATCGTCGATGACGGCCCGGTGCTGGAAAATATCGTCACCGGCGACGATATCGACGTCACCAAGTTTCCGGCGCCGATCTGGCACGAAAAGGACGGCGGCCGTTACATCGGCACCGGCACTTACAGCATCACCCGCGATCCGGAGGAAAACTGGCTCAACGCCGGCGCCTACCGCGCCCAGGTGCACGATGCAAAATCGGTCGGCATTCTCATCGCGGCGGGCCATCACGGCGATATCCATCGCGAAAAATATTTCAAGCGCGGCGAACCGATGCCGGTCGCCATGGTGCTCGGCGGCGATCCTCTGGCCTTTTTCTACGGCGGACTCGAAGCGCCTTATGGCGTGTTCGAGATCGACATTATCGGCGGCTTGCGCGGGCGGCCGGTGCAGATGGTGCGCGGCAAAGTCACCGGCCTGCCCTTCCCCGCCAACGCCGAAATCGTGCTCGAAGGTTATGTCACGGCCGAGCGGCGCGAAGTCGAAGGTCCGTTCGGCGAATGGACTGGCCATTATGCCGGCGGCGCCAAGCCGACCACGGTGCTCGATATCAAGGCGATCTATCACCGCAACGATCCGATCCTGGTCGGCGTGCCGCCGATGGGCGGCGGACCGGACGAGATGGCGCGTTACCGCGCCGTGCTGCGCTCCGCGACCATCAAGCAGAACATGACCAATGCCGGCGTGCCCGGCGTGCAGCAGGTGTGGTGCCACGAGATCGGCGGCGCCCGGCTGCTGCACGGCGTTTCGATCACCCAGCGCTATCCAGGCCACGCCGTACAGGCCGGACATATCGCCGCCCAATGCGGCGCCTCGGCCTATGCATCGAAATATGTCGTCGTGGTCGACGACGACGTCGACGTCACCAATCTCGACCATCTGCTCTGGGCGATGCTGACGCGGACCGATCCGGCGGAATCGATCCAATTCATCAAAGGCTCGTGGGATTCACCGGCCGATCCTGCACTGCCGCCCTGGCGCCGCGCCGCAGGCGACATGACTCACTCGGTCGCCGTAATCGACGCCTGCCGGCCGTTCCACTGGCGCGATAAATTTCCGCCGACCAACACGCCGAGCCCGGAAGTCGCGCGCAAGGCGAGGGAGAAGTTCGGGTGGCTGTTGGAGAAGTAAGACGCTCCGCTAAAATCCGCCGGCGGTGAATTGCAGGCGTTGCGTGACATCGAAGGGCTGCTTGGCAATCGGATAGGCGTAATCGACGCGGATCGGTCCGAACATTGAGTCCCAGATCAGGCTGCCGCCGACCGAAGCGCGAATCGCGTTTGAATTGGCGATCTGTTGTGCCGGCGTCATCGACGCCAATGCCGAAACGCCCGATGCGCTGGTGGCCCAAAGACTGCCGGTATCGGAGAACACCGCGAGCTTCAATCCGGCGTCGGCCGGAACAAACGGCACCGGCGCCTGCAACTCGGCCGACGTGGTCCAATAGGCGTTGCCGCCGATGTTATCCATGGTCGTGCCCGGCGTGATGTCGCGCGGTCCGAAGCCATTGGGTGCAAAGCCGCGGATGAGTTGCGGGCCGCCGAAGAAGCCGTCGAGCAGCGGCTAATTGCTGACCGCCCCAGGGCGTGACATAGCCGCTCTGCGCGCGCACCATGCCGACGACGTCGCCAATAATCGGATGATAGTAACGGGCGTCCTCGCTGGTCTTGGCGAACTGTGCCGCGCCGCCGATCCCGGCGAATTCATTATTGGTTTGGATGCGTAGGCCGGTGGTCGGGCTCTTGGCATTGTCGAGCGTTGAATAAGTGACGCCATTGCCGATCGACGACACCCAATAGGATCCTCTTGCCGCTGCTTGCTGGATCGGCAACGAGGCCGTTCCCAGTGCCGGATCGAGCGACAGGCCCTGATTGTAGATCGAATAGTTCCAGCTGACGCCGAGATTTTCATTGATCGGCACGCCGACGCTGACTTTCCCGCCGTAGAGGCTCGAATTGTAGGATTGGTAGCTGTTGGCAAAACTCTGATGGCCGAACACATCGACACTGCCGGAAACCCGCGGGCCGAGCAGCCAGGGATCGGTGAGGGACAGATCGAAGCCTCTGGCATACTGGCCATACGTCACCGAGGCTTTAGCGCGATCGCCGGTGCCGAGGAAATCGTTGTCGCTGATGCTGACCGAAGCGAGCCAGCCGTCACTGTTGGAATAGCCGCCGGAGACGAAGAAGTTTCCGGTCTGTTGTTCTTCGACCGCGACATTGAGCACGACCCGATCAGGCGCCGAGCCGGGCTGGGTGCCGATATTGACCGACTTGAAATAGCCGAGCGATTTCAAATGACGTTCGCCGCGGTCCACTAGGGCGCGATTATAAGCGTCGCCTTCGCCGAAATCGAATTCGCGGCGAATCACATCGTCGCGCGTTTTGGTGTTGCCGCGGATGTCGATGCGCTCGACGTAAAGCCGTTTTCCCGCCTGGATGATATAGCCGAGGTCAATGACGCCCACCCCGCTCCCACCCGCGTGCGGGGGATGCCTTTGACTGTGTGGAACAACGTCGATGAACGGCTCGCCGCTCTTAGCCAGCGCGATCGATAGATCGCTTACCGTCTTGTCCACCGCGTCGGCATCATAGACGTCGCCCGACACCGTATGCAGGGCTGGGCGCAACGCTCCGGTATCGACCGTTCTTACGTCGGAGCGAATGCCGACCTCGCCGAAGCGGTACAACGGTCCCTCATCGAGCTTGAAAGTAACCGCAACATTCTTCTTGGCCGAATCGTAACTTGCCGACGACGCCACGCGAATGTCGGCATAGCCATGCGCCAGATAGAAGCGGCGCAACAAATCGCGATCGTTCTCGACGCGATCGGCGTCGTAAACGTCGTTGTCGAGCAGGAAACTCAGAACATTGCTGCTGCCGGTTTTGACGACCCCTTTGAGTTTGGCCGCCGGGAAAGCCGCATTGCCGGCGAACGAAACCTCCCCCACGGCGAGCTTGTCGCCCTCCTTGATCTCAAACACCAGATTGGTGCGCGAATTCTTGGCATCGATCGTCTTCGGCACGACCTGCACGGCGAAATAGCCGTGCTGACGATAGGCGTCCATAATATGGATGACATCGCCCTGAACAAAAGCGCGCCACAGCGGGCCGCCTTCTTTCGATTGCATCTCTTTCTTGAGATCGGCGTCCTTGAGCTTCTTGTTACCCTCAAAGGCAATCACGCCGATGGTCGGATTCTCCACGACCATCACCAGGACGCGATCGCCCTGGTGCGCGATCTTCACATCTTTGAAAAGGCCCGTGGCATAAAGGCTCTTGAGCGCTGCATCGATGGCCGCGGCATCGAGATGGCCGCCGGATCCTGCGTGGAAAAAAGAGCGGATCATGTCCGCGCCGACCTGCCGGTTGCCGTTAACCGTGATTTCGGAATCGGCCGGTTGCGAATCCGCAGCGATCGCGAGGCCGCAGACGGCAACGGCAAGAAAACCCGCAAGGATTATGGCTTTCCCCCGACAACGCATGAAAGCGGCTCCCCGACCAATAAGCTCATCTCAACCGAGCGCCGGGGCGGGAGCGTGACGGATTATGTCGAAATCTGAGGTTTTGTTGGGGCGTCCGCCACAATGGTTTCTCACCATCGTATCGTTCGCCGGCCCTGCCGCGAAATTTCGCCGGCGGCTCCGGTCGCCGTTCACCCCATCTGTTTCTTGCGCACGCCGTTAAAGCGTTCGGGTCGTATCATCGAATAGTTCATCGACCGAATAACGCCGGGGAATTATTTTCATCTCCAGTGCATAGCTTGAAAGCAGATCGAGCGCCGGCTTCACCGCTTCGTAGCCGAACGGCAGCGTATCGATGGCGCCGGGCTTGGGCAGCCCGGCGGCCTTCTTGCTCTCGTGCAGCATGCGGAAGATCTCGCGCACCGCGCCGGGGTCCGTTTGCGACAAGCTATTCTTGACGACTATCATGTGGTTGAGCGGCACCGTGCCGTGCGTTTCGTGCCATTGCTTCGCCGCGGTTTCCGGATTGGCGATGACGCTCTTAAGCCGCGGGTCGGTCGGGATATTGCCGCCGAAGATCGCGGCGTCGAGTTCGCCCTCAAGCACCATTTTGGTCATATCCTTGCCGTCGGGCGCACGCTCCACGCCGGGCGGATCGCGAAATTCCGCCAAGTGAGCATCCTCGAACGTCACCCACTTCACTGAACCGAGATCGAGACCGTAATCCTTCCACAGGATGCCGCGCAGCCACACGCCGGTGGTCTGCGCAAAGGAGCGCACGCCGATCTCCGGCCGGGAAGGTCTTCGCGGCGCGACCGTGCCGCGCTCGGAATTATAGAGCATGGTGCCATGCTGGAATCGCCCCATCATCGTCGCCGGCATCAAAGTGAGCGGCTTGCCGTAGGCCTTGGCTTGCAAATAGGTGACCAGCGCCATCTCGCAGACGTCGAACTTCTGTTCGCGCACCATCATAAAAAACGCTTTGAAGATCGGATTGACCTCGGTCAGGTGCAATGCGACGCGGTCGGATTTGATGCGGCCGTCCCGCAGCGGCTGCCGTATGCGGATAATTGCCGAAACAAGCGTCCATCGTCTCGATCTTTTCCGCTGTCAGTGTAGTCATGGCGGTGCATCTCCCAAGTTGGCTTGATTTTATGATTTAGCCTTGCCTTAAACCAGCCTGCCCCGCCGTGCCTACGAGACAAACGGGCCCGTACCAACCGGATCGATCGATGACCACCAGCGACCCCCGCATTTCCGCCGCTCCGCTTGCGGCCTTTATCGCCCGCGCCTTCGCCGCGGCCGGCCTGCCGGCGGATGATGCACAAATCCTCGCAGGCCTGATGGTCGAGGCCGATCTGCGCGGCAGCGATACCCATGGCGTGATCCGGCTACCGCTCTATGTGCGGCGCATCCGCGCCGGAGGCATCAACACCAAGCCGGACATCCGCGTCGTCAGCGACCGGCCGTCGGCGGCCTTGATCGACGGCGACAATGGCATGGGGCATTTGGTAATGCGCCGTGCGGCTCACCTCGCGATCGACAAGGCCAAGAAGACCGGCATCGGCTGGGTCGGCGCGCGCATGAGCAACCACGCCGGGCCCGCCGCGCTTTACGTGACCATGCCGCTCCGGCACGACATGATCGGTCTTTATTTCGCCGTCGGCAGCAGCAACCATCTGCCGCCCTGGGGCGGCAGCGAGAGCCTTCTTGGCACCAATCCGATGGCGGTCGCGGTGCCGGCGGGAGACGAACCGCCGATCGTGCTCGACATGGCGCCGACGGTCGCCGCCTACGGCAAGGTCCGGCTCAAGGCGCAGCGCGGCGAACAGATGCCGGTCGGCTGGATGATCGATCGCGACGGCAAGCCGCTGACCGACCCCAAACGCGCCGACGAAGGCCACCTGCTGCCGATCGGCGACTACAAGGGCTCCGGGCTCAGCCTGATCATCGGCATCCTCGGCCGGCTTGCTCAATCGCGCCGCCATGGGCCGCGAGGTGATCGATTTCGTCAAGGAAACCGGCAAACCGACCAATACCGGCCAGGCCATCGCCGCCATTGCGGTCGAGACCTTCATGCCGGTGGCCGAATTCAAGCGCGCCGTCGATCAGGTGATGCGCGACATCCGCAATTCGCGCCGGCTGCCCGGGGTCGAGCGCATCTGGCTGCCCGGCGAGCAAAGCCACGCCAAATTGCTGGACCGCCGCGCTCACGGCGTGCCAATGCCGAAGGCGCTGCGCGACAGCCTCGACGCCGTGGCGCGCGACCTCGGCGTTCCGCCGTTGGAATGACGGATAGGAGCCCGCGATGTCCCCTCACCCCGCCGTCGGCATTATCGGCATCGGCCTGATGGGCGAGGTCTATGCGCGTCGCCTCGCCGCTGCGGGGTTCGCGGTTATCGGCTTCGATATCGATGCGGCGAAGAGCGCGCGCCTTGCCGCGATCGGCGGCCGCGCCGGGACCCTCGCCGAGGTCGCGCGCGATTGCGATCCGATCGTTTTGGCACTGTTTTCGACCGACCAGGTCGAAGAGGTGGTCGAGCAAACGCTCGTTTCCGCTGCCGCCGGTAAGATCGTGATTTGTACCTCGACCTGCGACCCGGACCGGATCGCCGCACTCGGCGCGCGCGTAGCCGGCAAGCTGCGCTTCCTCGAAGTGCCGGTGTCGGGCACCAGCGAACAGGTTCGCCAGGGCGACGGCGTCGGCCTAATCGGCGGCGACGCGGAAATCGCCACCGACGCGGCGCCGGTGCTCGACGCACTGTTTCCGCGTCGGCATCACATCGGCAAGGTCGGCGATGGCGGCCGCGCCAAGCTCGCGATCAATCTCGTTCTTGGGCTCAATCGCGTCGCCCTCGCCGAAGGCCTGGTCTTTGCCGAACGGATCGGCCTCGATCCGGCGGCCTTCCTGGCGGTTGCACGTGCCTCGGCCGCGGCTTCACAGGTCATGGACACGAAAGGTCCGAAAATGGTCGCCGGCAACTTCACGCCCGAGGGTCGCGTTAAACAGACGCTCAAAGATGCCCATCTGATGCTCGACCAGGCGGGTAAAGCCGGCCAACAGCTGCCGCTGCTTTCCGTTCACGCCGAAATATTGGACGCCTGTCTAAAGCATGGCGAAGGTGACGCAAGATAACAGCATTGTCATCGCGGAAATTCGCCGGCGCGGCGTCTAACGCGATTACTATCTTTACTAAAATAGCAAAGTCTGGACCGAGGTAGCCAATGGCTATTTTGGCTAAAGTAGCCAATAAATAGCCATTGCCGTCCCTTTGATTTCTATGAAAAACAATCAAAGAAAAGGCGTTCGGAAATTTCCAGTCAATGCAAGTATAATCGTGCGAAAAACACTATAATTACCGCGTTTTTTTGGCCAAAATCGGAATTTCATCAAGAATGTATTTTTTTGAAAAATCCTTCGAAACCCGTTCGAGCATGAGCCACGTCAGGAGGTTAGTCCGACGGGGCAAAACCAATTTATACAATCTTTAGTTGTACTGAAATACAGGTCGCCAGTAAGTCGGATTTTGCTTCACGGCACGGTGCCCTGCCAGCTTAACCGCCGCGAATTCTCCTCCGCCGCGACGCAGGGCAAGCGTTCCGATTTTGCGCTTCCTCCGAGCTCGACGGCACGTAGGACATTGACCTCGAGACTGCCCCAAACGCAAAGCGTGATAGAAATACATCCGAGCTAGTTCGTCTCTTCCTTCGTCGTGGAGCCGACCGCGAAACGACGGGCGGCGAATGTGTCGCCCCGTACGCGGCACCGTCGCCCTCCACTTTTAACGGTTCGCCTTGTAGATTTGCGCGAAGGTTTGTGGGCTCACGAATTCGATCTAACCGGTGCGCGCGAAACGACCCCATGGTCTGTGATCCGGCGCATCTATCTCCCTCGGCATCGGCACGATGATCAGGTCACACGCCGGACGGGGCTGTGGTATGTTTCTCCGGAATTGTCTTCGCCTGTCTCGTTACGCATCCGAGCACCATCCTGATTGCCGGTCGCTCCGCTGTCCGCTCGACGGCCCGGGGTCTAAAGCTTGGTCCCGGTCTCGCCTATGTAGCCGGTTGAACCGCTGATTGATGCCGGCGTTGTCGGAGGCGGAGAATTTCCAGGGCGAACCGGCCGTTTACCTCGGGGTGAAGTTTCTTGAGTACGATTGCCGACGCCAAAGCGGTTGTGTTGCAGCAACCGGAGGGGCTCAAGCCGATCGCGATTCTCACCGCGCTCGGCATCGTTTACGGCGATATCGGCACCAGTCCGCTTTACGTTTACCAGGCCATCGCCAAGACCAATGGCGGCCATTTTAGCACCGAGAGCGCGCTAGGCAGCCTGTCGCTTATTATCTGGACTTTGCTCATCGTCGTTGCGCTGAAATACGCCGTGGTCGTAATGCGCGCCGATAATCGGGGGGAAGGCGGTATCCTGGCGCTGATGTCGCTGACCGGAGTGAGCTGGCGCGGCCGCAAGCGCTACCTCATCGCGTTCGGCTTGATCGGCGCCGCGTTGCTCTATGGCGACGGCATGATCACGCCGGCGATCTCGGTATTAAGCGCGGTCGAAGGACTGAAAAACGCCAGCGGCGAATTCGCGCCCTACACCATGCCGATCGCCGCGATTGTGCTGTTGGCGCTGTTCCTCGTGCAAAGATTCGGCACCGCCGCTGTGGGCGGCGCCTTCGGTCCACTGATGCTCGTCTGGTTCGGCTTTATCGCAGTCCTCGGCGTTATCGGAATCGGCAAGGCGCCGCATGTCCTGATGGCGATCAATCCGTATTACGCGGCGGGGTTTCTGCTGCATCACGCTGCCTCGAGCCTCGCCATTCTCGGCGCCGTGTTCCTCTGCGTGACAGGCGCAGAGGCGATGTATGCGGATATGGGCCATATCGGCCGCAAACCCATTCGCATCGCTTGGTCTGCGGTGGTGTTGCCGGCGCTCATTCTCAATTATGCCGGCCAGACCGCGCTGCTCCTGACCGATCCTGGCGGCAGCGATAGTCCGTTCTTCAAGCTGGTACCGGGTTGGGCGCTCTATCCGGCGGTCGGTTTGGCCACGGTGGCGACCGTCATTGCCAGCCAAGCCATTATCACCGGAGCGTATTCGCTGACACGCCAGGCGATGCAGCTCGGTTGGCTGCCCGGGATGCATATCAAACAGACCTCGTCCGAGGAGTCCGGACAAATTTACGTGCCGTTCGTGAACTGGCTCATGATGATCGGCACGCTAGCGCTGACGGTAGGCTTCGCCAGTTCCGACCGTCTTGCCGGCGCCTATGGCGCGGCCGTTTCCACGACCATGCTGATGACTACCGCGATCCTCTATCGCATCATGCGGGTGTTATGGCGCTGGCCGGCGTGGGCGGCCGTCGGTTTGTTCTCCTTGTTTATATGCGTCGATCTCGCCTTCTTCATTGCCAATCTCGCCAAGATCGCCGACGGCGGCTGGATCCCGCTATTGTTTGGCGGGGCTATTTTCACAGTGATGACGACGTGGCGCGCCGGCATCGATGCCATGCACCGGCGCCAGGAACGCGACGCCATCACGATCGGAGCAATTCGTCCGCCGATTGCGCGATCATAAGATATCCCGCGTTCCCGGCCGCGCGATATTCCTCACCCGGCTGCGCGGCTTTATTCCGCAGCTGATTGCGACCACGTGCGCCAGATGGGCTCGCTCTATGAGGAGGCTGTCGCGCTGACCGTGCAATTTACCGCGGCGCCGCGCGTGCGCGAGAAGAGCAGGCTTCATGTCGAACCGCTCGGCCAGGGCTTTTGGCGGGTGACGGTGCGTTTCGGCTTTATGGAAAACCCCGACGTCTGCAGGGCGCTGGACCGCGAAAAGGCCAAGTGCCCCATCAAATCCGACGATGCGATCTATTTCAGCGAGCGGGACTACGTGGTGGCGCGCAAACATAAACCGCGGCTGGCGGCGTGGCGGCGTCGGCTATTTTCTTTCCTGTACCGCAATTCGATCCATCCGGCCGACCGCTTCAATTTTCCGAGCGAGCATTTCGTGCAGATCAGCCGGGAAATCGAGATTTAATCGCTGTCGCCGTGCGGCGAGGTATCAAACCCCGAAGCCTTATATCAAAGATAAAATCCCCAACGCGCTGCAAAACCCCGGTAAACGCTACCGTCTTGAAATTCCAGAAATCAACTTCCACGCTCGAGTTGTTACGCCATCTCTTCGCCGGCAGGGTCCTTTGAGCCTCCCATGTCTGTCATAACTAATTGAATTCCATAGGTTAATGGTACGATGCCGGTTCCCTCACCCGGCGGCGATACCTTCTTGAAAGCATCAACTTGGTTTCTCGACCAAACGAGAAATCAAGTGGAGGGAACCTTCGGCCCACCTCGCCGCAATCTCGACTACGCAAAAAGACGCGAGATTTATTGATCGGGGACCGTGCCAGCGCCGGAGTAGGCAATACAGAAAACGCATATCTTGAAATCACAGAAATCAACTCGCCCGCGCAGAATTCAAGCGCGGAGCTCCGCTGGCCGCGTTCTCAAACGATCGACGATCGCCGTAACTAATTGATTCACTACCTTAAATTTGAGAATAACGATCATTACCGCAGCGGCGGGGCTATTTTGAAATCACGAACTTGGTTTCTCGACAAATCGAGGAATCAAGTTAGGAAGGATCATTCGGATTGCCTCCCCCGGTCGCAGTGCCGTTTGTCACATGGCTTGTCGGACCGACTAAACCACTCGAGGGCGTGATTGGGGAGGTCGGAGGACGTGCCGACCTGCGCGCGACCATGTCGCCGAGGCGCGCGGCACCAGCACCACATAACTCGCCAAATAATTGGGTTCGTTTTGTCATGTGGGTCTGTTTCTCGGAAAGGGCGGTAAAGTTCCGTTTGATGTCGGAAACACCCATATCCAGATACCAGCAGAGCTCTAATCGACCAATTCGGCAGTTTGCCCGAGGGGGATCCACGTCAAAACCATAGTTCCATAGTCACCCCATCTCTACTGATGGCCATGACAATTCACCCTTTAGTTACAATAAGCTTGCTCACCCCGCGGCAATATCGCATGGTCTTTTTATGTTCGGTGTTGCCGGGGGACCACGGCTAATTCGACACCGAACTGCACGACAGGACGACGGGGATAATTCTGCTCTGCGGGAAGCGGGCCGATGGCGACGATGTTATCCAGCGATAATGATTACGGCTCTCAAGCTTCCGTAATCAATGTCGACGCTTCGCACCCCGATCGTCTCATCGTCGCGAACGGCCAGCTATTATTCACCGCGAATTTTGGTCGCGCCGGACCCGACCTCGTTCTGACCGGCCGTGACGGTCACCATCACATCATTCCCAATTATTTTGCCGGTGAAAACCTGCCGGCGCTTGAGGCGCCGAATGGTGCGCGCCTTTCACCCGATCTGATCAAACTCTTAGCCGGATCGCCGACGCCCAACGAGTACGCGCAAAACGGCGCGGGCGCGACAGCCGATCCGATCGGTCAAGTCGCAAAGGTGGTCGGCAACGTCACCGTAGTGCGCAACGGCGTCGCCGTCGCCCTCAATGTCGGCGACGCCGTTTACAAAAGCGATCTCATCCAAACCGGCAGCAACTCGCAGGCCGGCATCAGCTTTCCCGACGGCACCGCGCTCAATCTTGTCCCCAATACGCGGATGGCGCTCGCCGATTATTCGTTTGACCCGAACTCGACCTCAAACACCGCGCTTTTCGATCTCGTTGAAGGAACATTCTCCTTCGTCGCCGGCAAAGTCGCACACTCGGGCGACATGAAGATCGAGACGCCCGTCGCCACCATGGGTATCCGTGGCACCACGGGATGGGTGCAGGAGGTCGCCACCGTCACGGCGAATATCGGCCAAGACTCTTACACGTTTGCGGTTGTGCCCGATTACGGCACCAACCAAAGCGGCATTTACGATCTTATCGACAACAACGGCAACGTCATCGCCACGGTGTCGCAAACCGGCTACCTCACGCTGGTAACGCCGCAAGGTACCGGCAACGCGCCGATCGTAACGACGGCGCCGCTCACGCCATCACAGGCCGCTTTCGAACAGCAGATTATTCAGGAGGTCTTCCAAACTCTCAATATCATCAACAATGCCAATCCTCATCCGGATCAAGGAGGCGGGAGTTCGACACCGCCGGACGGGCCAAATAATCCTTTACAACAACTCCTCAATGAGAAGGGCTCACCCTTCAACATCAAGGACAATGGCGGGACCAACGGCGGTTCTGGGGGGACAACGGGACAAAGCGCCCAAGACCAAAATTTGCCGACGCCGGTCGCCTATTGGCTTTATCCAGTGAGCGGCAATTGGGTCTCCGCGCTTTCCTGGAGCGATGCTTGGGCACCGCTTTCATGGCAGACCATCGTCATTACACAGCCGGTAACGGTAACGGTCAGCAGCGGAACCAGCAACTCCGGTCCGTCGCCAACGGCTGCACTTAATCTGCTGGTGGGAGTGGGCGCGACGCTCGACATCGTCAGCGGCGGCTCGCTCCTTGTTTCAAACATTGTAGAGGCATTCGGAACGATTGAGGTAAATTCCATTGGCGCCGATCCGACATTCACAGCCCAGGGGCCGGTGACGGTAGAGGCGCTCGGCGATAATCGACGCGAATGGAATTAATGCGGCGATATATTTCTCGGACACCGATGTGCCGGTCACATCGATCGCTGGGAATTATACGGTCGACAACCTCGGCACTATCGCTTCAAGCGACAGCGCAGCGATCCGGTTCGAACAAACCATTGCCGACAATGAAGCCAGCGGCCTCATTATTTCCAATAGTAACGGGGTCATAACATTCGATCAGGGAAGCATCGATAATAGCGGCACGATCGAGGCGGAAACCGGCGGCGCCCTCACCTTCAATGCAACCTCGGTAAGCAACAAGTCGGGCGCCCTGATTATTTCAGCCGACGGAGGCATTCTCACATTCAATCAGGGCAGCCTCGACAATTTCGGCACCGTCAATGCGAACGCCGGCACCCTGTCCTTCCAGCTGACGGCGCTCACGAATGAGATAGGCGGCCTGATCGAGGCCGAAAACGGCGGTACGCTGCGTATCGACGAAACCGGCAATCTCGTTACCAACGCCGGCACTATTGCCGCGCAAAACGGCGGCACCGTGCTCCTGGAAAGCGCCACGGTCGCCAACACCGGCAGCCTTGAGCTGAACTCTACGGGGTCTGCCGCCACGATCGAGATCGGCATGGTGACGCTGGACGGCGGCGGATCCGTCCTGCTCTCGGACTCCAGCGAGAATTTCATCGTGAGCGACGGCTCGCCGGCGCAGCTCACCAATGTCGACAACACGATCTCCGGCGCCGGGATGGATCGGGGACACGGCGGATGCTTTCTTTACGCTGATCAACGAGCGCGCCGGCGTGATCGACGCGACCGGTACCAATGCCCTGGTTATCAATAATGACAGCCGCGACACTGGCTCTGCTCTTCCGGCAAACGCCATCGTCAATATGGGGCTCATCGAAGCAACCGGCCGCGGCGGACTGGCCATCGAGAACACTACCATCAACAATGCATCCGTCGATTCTCTCGGTAATATAATCGACGGCACGATCCAAGCCGGCGCTGGCTCGCATATCGATCTGGACAATGCCACCATCCTGAAAGGTTTTGTCTCGATCGAGGCCGGTGGCGAAATTGAAACGGTCAGCGGCTCGGAAAATTCAATCGAGACCGCGAACGGACCGCTCCACAACACCACGGTAGCGACGATGACCATCGCGGGCACCGGCGTGCTTGCGGTGACCGACAATAGTTCGCTGACGCTCGCCAGTCCGGCCCCAATCGACAATAGCGGCACTATCGAATTGAACTCGACCGGCAATGAGACCGCGCTCGTTTTCGATCAGAGTTTCGCCGGCATCGATGGCGGCGGCAAAATCACGCTATCCGACAACGCCAATAACACCGTCGCCGTCGCACAGAGCGGCGATCAGGTGACCAATTTCGACAATACGATCTCCGGAGCCGGCACGATCGGTTCGGGAGGAATGATCCTCGTCAACGACGCAACCATTGATGCCGACGAAGCGATTGCGCTAACGCTCGCTCCTACGTCGCTGACGAACAATGGCCTGATCGAGGCCACAGGCATCGGTACGCTAGTATTCAGCAATACGGCCGTCAGCAATACTGGGGCGACAATCGCTACGGCCGACCTCGGTTCAACGATAAAACTCGCCGATGCGGAAATCACCGGCGGTACGATTACCAATGTCGGTAAATTCGTGGTCACCGCCAGCAGCACAATCACCGATGCGGCCTTCAATGGCGGCACCGTGACGATCGATGCGGGCCAAACGCTGACGCTCGATGGCGATACCGTGACGGGCACCACCTTCACCGACACGGCGAGCGGCGCGATCCTATCGGTCAGCGCGGGCGATACGCTCATCCTTCACGGCGTCACCATCATTGGCGGGACGTTAGACGTCGCGGTCGGCGCGACGCTCGATCTCTACGACACCGAGATCATCGGCGTTCAGCTATCCGATCTCGGCACGATTAATGTCTTCGGCACAAGTACGGTCGACAGTTTCGCCAGCGTCTTCAGCGGGCTTACCGTCGTTGCAAGCGGACAGACACTGTTTCTCGACAATGCGTTTGTGACGGGCGCGGTCACGAATGACGGCACACTGCAGGTCGACATAGGCGACAGCGCCACATTGAGCGATGTCGTGATCACGGGCGGGATCATCGACGATGACGGCACCATTACCGTCACCGGCACCAGCAAGATCGAAAACGCCGACATCAACGGCGGCGCGGTGGTGGTTGATAGCGGCGTGACGCTGACATTGGACAGCGACACCGTAACCGCCACCACTTTCACGGACGCAGCCGGATCGGCGTTGTCGATCGATGCAGGCGATGCCTCGACGTTTAGTGGAGTCACCGTTAGCGGCGGAACCATCTCGATCGGGACGGACGGTACACTGACACTCGATGGCGTTGACGACCTTACCGGCGGCACACTGGACAACGGCGGCACCATTCATGCCGACGGCACCGCCACCTTCAGCGGCGAAACGGTGACGAACGACGGCAAAGTGGACATTGCCGGGAACCTGCAACTCGACAACGGCACCGCCATCACCAACGGTTCGTCAACCGACGAGGTCACCGTGGCCAGCGGCGGCACGCTGACATTGGACGACACCTCGTCGATCGCGGACGGCAAGGTCACTGTCGCGAGCGGCGGCAAGCTGACGCTGGACGGCACTAGCGACAGCATCGCCAACGGCACGCTGACGAACGATGGCGCCGTCAATGCCGACGGCGCCGACACGCTGAGCGGCGAGACTGTGGCCAACGATGCCACCGTGACCGTAAACGGCAGCCTGACGCTCGACAACGGCACTGCCATCACTAACGGTTCGACCACCGACAGCATCACAGTGGCCGGTGGCGGCACGCTGACATTGAATGACACCACGTCCATCGCTGACGGCAAGGTCACTGTTGCGAGCGGCGGCACACTCACGATGGACGGCACCACCGACAACCTAAGCGGCGGCGCGCTAACCAACCACGGCGCATTTAATGCCGACGGCACCGATACACTGAGCGGCGAGACGGTGGCGAACGACGCCGCCATGACGGTGAACGGCAGCCTGACGCTTGAGAACGGCACCGCTGTTACCAACGGCTCGGCCGCCGACAGTGTCACGATTGCAAGCGGCGGCACGCTGACACTGGACGACACCTCGTCGATAACCGACGGCAAGGTCACCGTCGCGAGCGGTGGCACACTCACGTTGGACGGCACTACCGACAGCGTCGCGAACGGCATGCTGACCAACTACGGCCACGTCAACGCCAACGGAACTGACACGCTGAGCGGCGAGACGGTGGCGAACAATGCCGCCGTGACGGTCAACGGCAGCCTGACGCTCGACAACGGCACCGCAGTCACTAACGGCTCGGCCGCCGACAGCATCGCCGTGGCCAGCGGCGGCACGCTGACATTGGACGACACCTCGTCGATCGCGGACGGCCAGGTTACCGTCGCGAGCGGCGGCACGCTGACGCTGGATGGTACCACAGACAATCTGAGCGGCGGCACGCTGACCAACTACGGCGCCGTCAATGCCGATGGCGCCGACACGCTGAGCGACGAGACGGTGGCGAACAATGCCGCCATGACGGTCAACGGCAGCCTGACGCTCGACAACGGCACCGCAGTCACTAACGGCTCGTCCACCGACAGCATCGCCGTGGCCAGCGGCGGCACGCTGACATTGGACGACACCTCGTCGATCGCGGACGGTCAAGTTACCGTCGCGAGCGGCGGCACGCTGACCCTGGATGGTAACACCGACAATCTGAGCGGCGGCACGCTGACCAACTACGGCGCCGTCAATGCCGACGGCACCGACACGCTCAGCGACGAGACGGTGGCGAACAACGCCACCATAACGGTGAACGGCAGCCTGACGCTCGACAACGGCACCGCAGTCACTAACAGCTCGTCTACCGACAGCGTCACGATTGCAAGCGGGGCCACGCTAACGCTTGACGACGCCTCTTCAATCGCAGACGGCCAAGTCACCGTTGCGACCGGCGGCACGCTGACGCTGGACGGCACGACCGACGGCATCGCGAATGGCAGGCTCACCAACTATGGCGCCGTCAACGGCGACGGTACCGACACGCTGAGCGACGAGACGGTGGCGAACAATGCCGTGGTGACGGTCAACGGCAGCCTGACGCTCAATATCGGCACGGCGATCACAAACGGCTCGGCCGCTGACAGCGTCACGATCGCAAGTGGCGGCACGTTGACGTTGGACGACAGTTCGTCGATCGCGGACGGCCAAGTCACCGTCGCGAGCGGCGGCACGCTGACGCTGGAAGGTACCACCGACAATCTGACCGGCGGGGCGCTGACCAACCACGGCGCATTTAATGCCGACGGCACCGATGTACTGAGCGGTGAGACCGTGGCGAACGACGCCGCCATGACGGTGAATGGCAGCCTGACGCTTGAGACCGGCACCGCTGTTACCAACGGCTCGGCCGCCGACAGTGTCACGATTGCAAGCGGCGGCACGCTGACACTGGACGACACCTCGTCGATCGCAGACGGCCAAGTCACCGTGGCGAGCGGCGGCACGCTGACGCTGGACGGCACTACCGACAGCATCGCCAACGGCACGCTGACCAACTACGGCCATATCAACGCTGATGGCACCGACACGCTGAGCGGCGAGATGGTGGCCAATAGCGCCACCATGACGGTGAACGGCAGCCTGACGCTCGACAACGGCACCGCAGTTACCAACGGCTCGTCTACCGACAGCATCGCCGTGGCCAGCGGCGGCACGCTGACATTGAATGACACCTCGTCGATTGCAGACGGGCAAGTCACCGTGGCAAGCGGCGGTACGCTGACCCTGGATGGTACCACCGACAATCTGAGCGGCGGCACGCTGACCAACTACGGCGCCGTCAATGCCGACGGTACCGACACGCTGAGCGGCGAGACGGTGGCAAACGATGCCGTGGTAACGGTCAACGGCAGCCTGACGCTCAAAATTGGCACGGCGATCACAAACGGCTCGGCCGCTGACAGCGTCACGATCGCAAGTGGCGGCACGTTGACGTTGGACGACAGTTCGTCGATCGCGGACGGCCAAGTCACCGTCGCGAGCGGTGGCACGCTGACTCTGGATGGCACCACGGACAATCTGAGCGGCGGCACGCTGACCAACTACGGCGCCGTCAATGCTAACGGCACGGACACATTGAGCGGCGAGACGGTGGCCAATGACGCTACCATGACGGTGAACGGCAGCCTGACGTTCGACAACGGCACCGCAGTCACTAACGGCTCGACCACCGACGGCATCGCCGTGGCCAGCGGCGGCACGCTGACATTGGGCGACACCGCGTCGATCGCTGACGGCCAAGTCACCGTTGCGAGCGGCGGCACGCTGACTCTCGACGGCACCGCCGACAATCTAACAGGGGGCACGTTGACTAATTACGGCGCCGTCAATGCCAACGGCGCCGATGCGCTTAGCGGCGAGACAGTAGCCAACAACGCCACCTTGACGGTGGACGGCAGTCTTACGTTCGAAAATGGCACGGCGATCACCAACGGCGCGGCCGCTGACAGCGTCGCGATCGCAAGCGGCGGAACGCTGACGCTAGACGATACTTCGTCAATAACCGACGGCAAGGTCACGGTCGCAAGCGGCGGGACACTGACGCTGCACGGCACCACCGACAATCTGACTGGCGGCACGCTGACGAATTATGGTGCCGTCGACGCCGACGGCACTGACACGCTGAGCGGCGAGAGGGTGGCGAACGACGCCACTATAACGGTAAACGGCAGCCTGACGCTCGACAACGGCACCACCATCACCAACGATTCGACCACCGACAGCATCACCGTCGCAAGCGGCGGCACGCTGATATTGAATGACACCTCATCGATTTCCGACGGCAAAGTCACCATTGAGAGCGGCGGTACGCTAACTCTGGATGGAGCTACCGACACTCTGACTGATGGCATGCTGACCAACCACGGCACCATCAATGCCAACGGCACCGATGCTCTGAGCGGCGAAACCGTGGCCAACGATGCCACTATGACGGTGAACGGCAGCCTCACCTTGGAAAACGGCACTGCCGTTACCAACGGTTCTACCACGGACGGTGTCACGATCGAAAGTGGAGCCACGCTGACGCTCGACGACAGTTCTTGGATCGCGGATGGCCAAGTCACCGTCGCGAGCGGCGGCACGCTGACGCTTGACGGGACTACCGACAATTTGACCGCCGGCATGCTGACCAACTACGGCGCCATCAACGCCAACGGGACGGATACGCTGAGCGCCGAAACGGTGGCGAACGACGCCACAATGACGGTGAACGGCACCCTGACGCTCGACAACGGCACCGCCATCACTAACGGTTCGACCAGCGACAGCATGACCGTTGCCAGCGGCGGCACCCTGACATTGAACGACACTTCGTCGATCGCGGACGGAAAGGTCACTGTCGCTAGCGGCGGAACGCTGAACCTGGACGGAACCACCGACGATCTGAGCGGCGGCACGCTGACCAACTACGGCGCTGTCAATGCCGACGGCACTGACACGCTGAGCGGCGAGACGGTGGCGAACGATGCCACCGTAGCCGTGGACGGCGGCCTGACGCTCGACAATGGCACCGCCGTCACCAACGGTTCTTCCACCGACGGTCTCACGATTGAGAGCGGGGCCACGCTGACGCTCGACGACACCTCGTCGATTACCGACGGCAAAATCACCGTCGCGAGCGGCGGCACGCTGACACTGGACGGCACTGCCGACAATCTGACCGGCGGTGCGCTGACCAATTACGGCGCCGCCAACGCCAACGGCACCGATACGCTGAGCGGCGAGACCGTGGCCAATGACGCCGCCATGACGGTGAACGGCAGCCTCACTTTCGAGAACGGCACAGCCATTACCAACGGTTCGACCGCCGACAGCATTACGATCGCGAGCGGTGGCACGCTGACAATCGACGACACCTCGTCGATTACCAGCGGCAAAGTCACCGTAACGAGCGGCGGGACACTGACGCTGGACGGCACCACCGACAATCTAACCGGCGGCATGCTGACCAACCACGGCGGGTTTAATGCCGACGGCACCGATGTGCTGAGCGGCGAGACTGTGGCGAACGATGCCACTATGACTGTCAACGGCAGCCTGACGCTCGACAACGGCACCGCAGTCACCAACGGCTCTATAACCGACAGTGTCACGATCGCGAGCGGCACGCTGACATTGAACGACACCTCGTCGATTGTCGACGGCAAAGTTACGGTCGCAAGCGGCGGCACGCTGACACTGGACGGCACTACCGACAGCATTGCGAACGGCTCGCTGACCAACTACGGCAACGTCAACGCCGATGGCACCGACACGCTGAGCGGTGAGACTGTCGCCAACGATGCCACCATAACGGTGAATGGTGGCCTGACGCTCGAAAGCGGCACCACAGTCACCAATGGCTCGGTAAGCGACATTGTCACGATCGCAAGCGGTGGCACGCTGATATTGGACGACACCTCGTCGATTACTAGCGGCAAAGTCACGGTCGCGAGCGGCGGCACGCTGACGCTTGACGGCACTACCGACAATTTGACCGGCGGCGCGCTGACCAATCACGGCGCCATCAATGCCAATGGGACGGATACCTTCAGCGGCGAGACGGTGGCCAACGATGCCACCATGACGGTGAACGGCAGCCTGACGCTTGAAGGCGATACGGTAATTACCAACGGCTCGACCATCGACAGCATCACGGTCGCAACCGGAGCGACACTGTCGCTCGACGACACTTCCTCGATCGACGGCGGCGTACTTACGATCGACGGTACGCTCGAATCGACCGGCACCATTTCGATCAGCGCGACGGCGATCAGCAACATTGGGACGATCGAGGTCGTCAGCGGGACCCTGACAATCGATTCCGGGACCTTCGACAATTCGGGTCAACTCGAAGCCGACGGTGGCACGCTCTTTATCGACGAAAGCGTCAGCGGCACCAATGGCACCGCCAGCATCAACGGCGGCACGCTCGAACTCGGCGGCGCCGATGCGCAGGCCGTGTCATTCAGCGGGCTCGGCACGCTGGAACTGAACGATGCGTCGGATTTCACCGGAGCGGTCAGCGGTCTCGCGGCTCATGACGTCATCGAATTGCCCGCCACCGCGGTCACGACTGCGGTCTGGGATGGCTCGTCGCTTTATGTGAACGGGGCCGAGGTTGCCTTCACGATCTCGGGCGGGCTGCCGGCAAACGATACTTTTGCTTTTAAGAACATTGACGGTAATGCCGATCTCGTGGTGCTGCCGCAAGCGCTGACCGTCGGCTCTCTGCCGTCGGCGGGCACCGAGGGTTCGGCCATCGCGCTTCACTTCAGCGACGCCATCACTACCGCCGGATTGGCTGCCGGCGCATCGGTCAGTTCGTTCCTGATCGGCGACATCCCGCTGGGCGCAACGCTGAGCGACGGCACCTCGGCCGACACATTCACGGCAACCGCCGGAGCCACATCGGTCGATATCGCCGGCTGGAATCTTGCGAACCTGACTATTACGCCGGCGAACGACACGAACTTCACGCTTTCGGCGATGGTGACGGCCATCGATAGCGCCGGTTATAGCTATACCGTGCCGGCTAGCGAGAGCGTAACCGTCAGCCCGCTGGCACCGTCGGTCGCATTCACCTCAAGCGCGGTATCGGGGACCGAGGGCTCAGCGATCGCCATCGCGATCAGTGAAACCATCAACAGCGAGACTGGGCCTAACGGCGACGGAGGCGGCAACACGCTGCAGTCTTTGCTGCTCAGCGACATCCCGGATGGCGCGGTGGTGAGTGACGGCACGCTTGGCAACACCGAGACCGTCACCGGGGGCTCCATCGACGTCGCCGGCTGGAATCTGGCGAATTTGAGCATCACGCCGCCGAACGATACGAACTTCACGCTGACGGTGACGGCGACCGAACAAGATAGCGATAATCCGGCTCAAACCAGCGTGGCGACGGCGACCGAGGCGGTAACGGTCAGTCCACTGACGCCGACTGTAACCTGGGGAACCGGCGCCGCGTCAGGAACCGAAGGTACCGCAATCTCACTTGGGGCCATCAGTGCCGCGAGCAATAGCGAAACCGGACCCGAGGGCGACGGTGGCAACAATACGCTGCAGTCGCTGATTGTCACCGGCATCCCGGACGGCGCGGTGGTGAGCGACGGCACGCTTGCCAACACCGAGACGGTCACCGGCGGCATGCTGAATGTGACCGGCTGGAATTTGGCCGACCTGAGCGTCGCGCCACCGAACGCTACCGACTTTACGCTGACAGTGACGGCGACCGAGCAAGACAGCGATAATCCGGCACAGAGCAGCGCGCATTCCGCGACCGAAACTGTGACCGTCGATCCGACGCCGCCGACCGTGGTGCCGGTGCCTGCGACTGGTAACGAGGGCACTGCGATCGCCCTCGATCTCGGCATTGCCGCTACCGGCGTATCGGGCGACAGCAACAGCCTGGCCGCGGTGACGATCAGCGACATCCCGAACGGCGCAACGCTGAGCAATAGCCACGGCGATACGCTGACGATCGCCGCCGGCAGCATCACCTTTACCGCGAGCCAGCTCGCGGCCGGTGTTCTGACCGGACTGGCGATAACGCCGGCGAATGATGCCAATTTCACGCTGAGTGTCACGGCGACCGAGCAAAATGCCACGAACGATCCCAGCGCTCCAGCGACCGCCGACGAAAGCGTGACAGTCGCGCCCCCGGCACCGACGGTGGCCTGGTCATCGCCGTCGGTTTCCGGCACGCAAGGCGACGGCATCGCGGTGCCGCTAACCTTCACCGTCAATGGCTTCTCGGGCGGCAGCGGCGTCGCCGCCGACGACAACGTCCTGATGTCGCTCATCGTGACCCTGCCGACCGGCGCGACGCTGACGGACGGAACGCATAGCTTTACCGCGACGCCGGGCGACGACTCGATCAATGTCAAGACATGGGCGCTGGCCGATCTGTCGGTAACGCCGGCCGACGGCTCATCTTTCGAACTGGTGGCAGTGGCGACCGAAAAGGACGGCGACGGCGACACGAATTCGGCTTCGGCGTCACAGAGCGTGACAATTACCCCGGTCTCCGGCCACCTGTGGGGCAGCGACCAGTTATCGGTTTCGGGGGATCATCTTTATGCCCCCTCCGTCAACGTCAATTCCGGCAGCGGTACCGGCGCCGTCCTGTTCGGTGCAACGCCATCGGCCGATTACGTTGTGGGCAGCCCCGAAGCGGTCACAGAGAACATCTCATCGTTTGATCCGTTCGCGTTGCCCTATGCCGGCGAACCTCTTCAGATCGAAACCTCGACCATCACCGACTTTCCCGGCCAAGGGCCACATCATCCTGCCGACGACCGGGAATGGTCCGGAAGCGATCGCCGTTTACCAGACGCAAGCCCCGACGGCACGTCCGACCCTCAATCAAGCGGTCTATACCGAGTCAGGCGGCGTATTGACGCTCGACGCCGCGTTGTCGGGTCCGATCACCCAAGCCGAGGATATGGCCGGCTCGGTCACCGATCTCAATTTGAGCTACAGCCAGTCGACCAGACTCCTACGCGGTCGCTTGGGGGCTCGACGACACCGGTACCTATCAAGTCGACGTCGCGATTTTCAGCGATACCGGAACTGCGCTGTCCGGAGCCAACGCCGTGGCGATTGAGTCCGATCTGACGTCGGCGCCGGTCTGGCAATTCAGGGACGCCGGCGCGCTGACCAGCGACGCCGTCGCGGTTCCCTATGCTTTAGTGATGGCAGGATCCGGGACCAACGGGACCGAAGACATCGTATTCCAGGGGTACAATGACGACGGGTCTACGAATACGCCCGTCCACTTCACCATTGCGCCGGATCTGTCGGCGTTTGCTGCCGGAGCGACCAATCAGATCGGCTGGGCAGAGCGGCGAATCGGCGCTCTTCTTCACGCCGAACGCCGTGGCCGGCACCGGATTTTCGGTGGCATGGAGCGAGGCGGTTACCGCGAACAGCGTCACGGATTACCAGGTTGAATTCGCTATCTTCAAGCCGGCGGCCGAAAACGGCAGTGGTGTCGAAGGCACCGGCGCGCTGGTGTCTCAGTCCGTCTTCGCCGTAGCGGACGCGCAGAATGTCAAAGTCGCCGATTATAGTTCTGGCGGCGCCAGCTTTGAGTTCCTCGCCTATGGTGACGCTTCGTCGACGACCATCGTCGAGTTCGATCAGAGCGGCCATCAACTCGCGTCAATCACCGACGCGTCACCCGATGGCACGCCGTTCAGCGATATAGCTGTTCTCGCCGCGGGTTTGATCGCCGTGACCTATGGCGCCGGGACCACCGCCTATACCACCGACATCTACGACTTCCGGCAGGGCGGACTTTCGATCGATGATTCAACCGGCAGCTTCACCTCAAACCAATATTTTGCCGGGACCGAACATAGCGACACGATTACAGGTGCGAGCGGCGTCGACAATTTCTATTCCTATGTCGGAGCCGACACGGCGCTCTACCCCGCGTTGACGGCGCCGACGGATAGTTTCGACGGCGGCGCGACTGGAAGCTGGAGCGAAGTCGTATTTGCCGACGCGGTATCGGATTATTCGATTGCGGCCAACGGCGGCAGTTCGTTCACCATCACTTACATCGACGCCGCCGGTCTGCACTCCGGCAGCCTGACCGTCGACAATAATGTTCAAGCCCTGGCATTCGACCCTTCTCAGGATCCATCACCCGCGGGCAATATCGCTGAAATCGCCACTGGCGAAACGCTGGTCGGCCTGGATTCTTTCAGCAGCTCGGCCGCGATGCCTGCCGCAGATCAAATCGTGACATTCGATGGCGGCACCGGCTCGCTGGTGCTCTATAATCCGGAAAGTTTCATCGGACATATCGCGGGATTCACCGGCACCGCACCCGATGCCGCGCATTCCGACACCATCGATCTTGTCGGCATCGACTACAATGCGGCCGGCTTTTCCGAGTCCTATACCCCCGGCACCGGCTTGCTGACGGTGACGGACGGCGCTAACTCCGCGAACTTCACGTTCGATAATTTCACCGGCGCCCTTGATTTCGCTTCGGACGGCAACGGCGGCACGTTGATCACGGATCCGCCGGCGACCGGTACCGCCGCTCCGTCCGTCGTTTCGACGGCGGTCTCGACAGCGACGACGGACAGCGCCAGCGGCGACATCTCGTTTGCCACGCCCCATGGCGGAGATACGTTCACCGATAGCGTCACGCCGGACGGGACCAATTACGGCGGCAGCTTCTCGCTCGACCAACCCGTTGAGACTAACGGCCATGTATCGGTCGGCTTCGACTTCATGGCCGACAACGATCAGATAAATCTAACTCCCGGCGAAACCCTGACCCAGTCCTACAGTGTCAATATCGCCGACGCACAAAATCCGGCCGAGAACATCAGCCAGACCGTTTCGGTGACGGTCGGCGGGCCGGGCAATGACAGTTTCGTTTTCGCCCCCGGCGTCGGCGCCGATACCATCGTCAACTTCAATCCGCAGCACGACGTGCTCGAGCTCGATCATTTTGCGAGCGCGCAGACGGTGCAGGAACTGCAGTCGCTGATCGGTACCGATGCGCATGGCGACGCGGTGATCGATCTCGGCAACCATGACAGTGTTACGCTTGCCGGCGTCACCACGACGCAGTTGCAAGAGGCTATCCAAGCCAGCCACGTACTGCTTCACTAGGCTTTGCGGGCGCCGAAAGGAATTGACCTGAAATGCCTTACGCGGCCGCGACGATCCGCTATTGAGCCGGGCCGAGGCGCGTATCGCCGCCGAGCTTCTTCATCGCCGCGACATCGGCTGCAAAGAAATCCGCGAAGTCTTGAGTGCTCATCGGCTTCGTCTCAACGCCGTAACGTTGAAGCTTCTCGCGTATCGGCGGCAGTGCGAGCGCCTTGTTGACGGCGGCGTTGAGCGTCGCGACGATTTCAGGCGAAGTCTTCGCCGGCGCCATAAGACCGTCCCAGATCAAATATTCCGGCATGGTATAACCGGCTTGTTTCATCGTCGGCACCCCGGGCAGCAATAAGGAACGGTGCGCGGTACTCACGGCAAGCGCCACCACCTTGCCCTGCGCGATCAACGGCACCGCGGGCGGGACCGGCACGAAATAAAAATCGATGCGTCCGGCTTGCAGATCGTCCAAAGCCTGCACCGGGCCGCCATAGGGCACATGCTGAACATCCAAGCCGGCAGCCAGCAAGAAAGTTTCAGCCGCGATATGCGACGCCGAACCGGCCCCGACCGAAGCGAATTTGAGCTTGCCCGGCTTGTCTTTGGCCGCCGCAACCAAATCGGCCAAAGTTTTAAAGCCGTCGGGAGGTGCGGCTAGGAGCACGTCCGGCAACCCGCCAAACATCGCAACAGGTTCGAGATCCCGCTGAATATCATAGGGCAATGTTTTGTGGAGGATCACCGAGGCAGTCAGTGACGAAGAGCCGAGCAGCAAGGTGTAGCCGTCAGGGTCGGCCCGTGCCACCGCGGCGACACCGACCGTTCCGTCGCCCCCGGGTCTGTTTTCGATGGCAATCGATTGACCGAGCAGACGGCCAACTTGATCAAGCACGATCTGCGCCACCAGATCGTTGGTCGTGCCGGCCGCAAATGGACTCACCACGCGGATTTGGCGGCTGGGCCATGGCTGTGCCGAAGCCGCAGTAGCAAGGACAACCGTCAAAATTCCGACGATAGAAGCGCGGAGCGACTTTTCCCGGCCCCATGAAAGGCATCTCAATATTGCCTCAACGTTAAACGCGTTGCGGCCGTTGATAAACGATTGTGGCGTTTCGCACCAATGGCGAATGCGGCAATATCCGGTTGCAAAGAGCAGCTTCCAAAAAGGTCTATAATCATGACCACGAAGCCAGCGGCGCACCGACAACAGCCGCAGCCGTCAGCATAGCCACACCGCCCAGTCTTTGGAGCCAGCCGGAGCGACTAGGGCGAGTAGACCACGACGTCACGTAATCGAGGAAGTTCGAAGCGTATGGGTGACGCCCAGACGAGTTTGTCGAAGGGATTTGGCGTCCAGCGTAAAATACGCGCGATTTACGCGCCACGCGCTGTGGGGGGTGACAGCGACACCGAGCGATCCAGCACCGTCCAGAGCATTCGGGGCGATCTGAGGGGCGACGCATAGGCAATAACGCTGGGGACGATGGCGGCAAGAGGACAAATCACCCTAAAGTTGTGTTACATCTTTTCGTTGACTTTCTGGTGCTCGATGGACCGTTTCTCAAAAACGCTGGCCTGGCGAGGCCGTCAGAACGAACATCCAGAAGTGCCGGCCATTCGGGGCCGCCCGCAGCAAGCTCACGACACGAATGAACCAGCTGTCCCCAACGTGGGCGCAAATGACATCGAAACGTAGTGCGGAGGCCAATCGACGAAATGGCCGCAAAAGCCGCGGCCCCCGCAGTGCGGCTGGCAAAATAACGGCCAGCCGCAATGCGCGGCGCCACGGCCTCGCGGCGAAGACGCGCCGGCCACCAACGCCGACGGGAGAGATTGAGGGGTTGGCCCGGGCCATCTGTGGTCAGGAGAAGAACCCTCGCCTGTTCGGAGCGGCGGTCGCTATCGCTGAAAACTACATTTGTCCGGCGCGCCATCCAGGAGCAACGCCTCGCGGTTATTGCGATTACGAGACCGTACCGCCGTTGCATTGGCTAAAGGAGACAACAGCTTCGTCCTAGCAAAAGCAATGCTCGTGCGGGCTTGGATTTCGAATCGGGAGATTGAGACCAGACTTCCGGCGATGCTTGAAAAATACAACTATCGGCCAAGCGATGAGACGAAATTCGATGAAATGGTTCGGATCCAGCTGAAGGCGCTTTTGGAGGACTGCGACTCGGTCGAAGCGGAGGAAAGGGCTCTTGATCTGAGGCCGGAATCCTGGATCGTTTTTGGCTAGAGTTTTTCGCGATGATTCCCCGGCTGGGAGGAGCGGAGAGCGATGAAGGCCTCAAGGTTTTCGGACGCGCAGAAGGCGTTCATTTTAAAGCAGGGTGCTGACGGGATGCCGGTTGCGGATATCTGCCGCAAGACTGGCATCAGCCAGGCGACCTATTTCAATTGGAAGAAGAAGTACGATGGTCTGCTGCCGACCGAGATGCGGCGGCTCAAGCAGCTGGAGGATGAGAACGGCAAACTGCGGAAAGTGGTGGCCGATCTGAGCCTCGACAAGGAGATGCTGCAGGACGCCCTCCGCCGAAAGCTTTGAAGCCTGTCCGCAAGCGCAAGCTCGTTGATGAGATGCGCGGCGACTGGAATGTGTCGATCCGGCGAGCTTGCCGTGTGTGCCTGGTCGATACGTCCACATACCACTACAAGTCTCGTCGCCCCGGACAGGCAGCCCTTGAACAGCGTATCAAAGAGATCTGTCAGACGCGCGTTCGCTACGGCTATCGACGTGTTCATGTGCTGCTGCGCCGCGAGGGCTGGTCTCTGGGTCAGAACAAGACGCGGCGCATCTATCGCGAATTAGGCCTGCAATTACGCAACAAGACGCCGAAGCGGCGGGTCAAGGCGAAGCTGCGTGATGACCGCCGCGTCGCTACTCAGCCGAACGAGACCTGGGCCATGGACTTCGTGCACGATCAACTGGCGACCGGCCGGAAGCTTCGCGTGCTGACGATCGTCGATACGTTCTCGCGCTTCTCGCCCGCGCTCGAGCCGCGCTTCTCCTTCCGCGGCACGGATGTGGTCGAGGTGCTGGAAAGAGTCGGGCGAGAAGTGGGATTGCCGGCCACGATCCGGGTCGACCAGGGCACCGAGTTCGTGTCGCGCGACTTGGATCTGTGGGCTTACCAACGCGGCGTCACGCTCGACTTCTCCCGGCCCGGAAAGCCGACCGACAATGCATTCATTGAAGCCTTCAATGGCCGCTTCCGAGCGGAATGTCTGAACGCCCATTGGTTCCTGAGCCTTGCAGACGCCCGGGAAAAGTTGGAGGATTGGCGCAGGTACTACAATGAGGAACGCCCGCATGGGGCGATCGGCCAGAAGACGCCGATTATGTTGCTCAATCACCTTGGCGTAGCCAGCCCGCCATCGTGAGGAAGCCGGAAAACTCTACCCTCCGGCGATCCAAAGTTCGGCCTCAGCGCACCAAGTATCAGATCAACATTTGAAATAGTTCGCGTCCCCGAAATTGCCATGACTGACGATGCGGCTCTACCGCTGCTGTGATTGTCAGCGTCTCAATTTAAATACAAACAGAGCATTCCGGCGTTTATAAATATTCTGTTCTTATACGCGATTAACACTCACGCGGCACAGGCTAGACGTCAATAAGGCGGACGTTACTTTTGTGAACGGTAATTTAATTGAGCAAAAAGCCCACGCCACCTAAGCTCGCTAGACTTTTGGCACGTGGAGGGACACATGTTCCGCGTATCGATCAAAAATGTCGAGGCAGATCCGTCATTTCTTTACTTGATGTTAGCGGCGAGCTACTTCAGGCATGCCAGCCGATCGCGGCACTCGCATGTCCGTTGTGCTCTGCGCAACCTCGGGCGTGAATACCTTATGAAGTCAGCAGGCATCTCAAGCCATTGGGCACGTGGCCAGGCTAACGCCGTATCCATCATGTAGGCTGCTGTCATTCGGTCCGCACCAGAAGCCTCAGATATCCGCGAATGCCTTGGTGCGGACCGGAATACAGGCTGCAGGGTCGACTACGACGGCTGTCCGGGATCGGCCATGCAGGCGGCGTAAGCGGCACTATTGAACCTGCGCCAATTAACGTCGCCGCTCGGTCCATATTCCGCATTGGCCTGCTGCGTGCATTTTTCAATCGCGGCAGCGCGCTGGCTGCTGACCTGATTACCTGTTATCGGAGCATAGAAGTCGCCCTCTTGCGCTCGTTCCAGCTCTCGAACAGTCGGCTGCTGCACGATTGTGTCGGCAGGCGCATAATAGTCTCCGCCTGTTGCCGGCAGTTGGGCCGCGGCGGCCGGCGCCACGATTAGCATTGTGAGTACGGAAGCCATTGCCAGCTTGGTGGTGACAGTCATCTGAAACCTCCTGTAGTGCAGTTGGTCCACGGACCATCCGTGGTGCTCCGTGAACTGGTGTCGGCCGTTTGATTCGATAATGGCGGAAAACTCCAACAGGCCATTCTTCAGAAGCGAATAATCCGAGGCGGCGACGCGATACTTTTCGGCCGGGCTTGTGTCTCGCCCTCCATTGGCAAAAAGCGCAATTCGTAAGGCTTGACCGAAAACTGACTGGTTTCCCTCGATTGTTCTGAACTGACGAATAATGAGTTTCGATCCGATCGGATAAAAACTCTTAGTAGACCGCACAACTTAACCATCGGGAAATGAACGTCCCGGGGTTTGTCATGTTGCAAGATCTCAAACACAAGATTTGCTGGATTGCGATCCTCTTGGCGGGCTTATCTCAGCCCGTTCCAACGGGGTCGGGGGCTGCCGCACTCTTTGTCGTCGCGGCTTTAAACGCAGCAGCCCGCGCGATCTGGGTGTCATTGCTCCAGTCATCATTGCCGCAGTCAACATTACGACGGTCATGGTGCGACTGGCCGCCGCGAACTCCCGCTTCGTCGAACCAGCGACCGTAATGACATGAGAAAAACTACCCCCTCGCAGCCTTCGGCCGGCCTGAAGACGGCGCGCTCTCGATTTGAGTTCTGCCTAAACAGCCAGGAGCATCACCATGCTTACCCGTGAGAAGATCGAACAATCCACCTCTCGCAGTGATGAGTTGCGGGCTGATGCCGGCCCACTCGACGGTCCTGCTGTCGTTCCCAAAGCCCCCGAATTCCGGGCCAAGCCGCGCGAGTTGCCGGCGATTAGGCCGGTCGAGCCGGCGAAGCGGCCAGATGCGAAGGCGACCGCGGAGGATCCCGGGCCGCGGCCGTCGCGCAATCGGCGAGTCCGATGGGCGTTGTTCGCGCTGCTACCGATCGCGCTGGCGGCGGCGCCTACTGGTATGTCACCGGCGGCCAGATCATGTCAACCGACGATGCCTATGTCAGGCCGAAAGGTCGGCATCTCGACTGACGTTTCCGGCATCGTCAATGATGTCGATGTCCACGACAATCAGCATGTACTGTCGGGGCAGATTCTTTACCGGCTCGACCCCCGTCAATTCCAGATCGCGCTCGACAACGCGAAGGCAAATCTTGCACAAACCGCGCTCACGATCAACGCGATGAAGCAAGATTACAAGCGGATGCTGAGCGACGCTGCGGCCGAGCAGGCGCAGCTCGATCTCGACCAGATCAATTACAGTCGCGCAAGCACGCTGGTGCGTTCCGGCGCGGCGTCACAGGCAACGTACGATCGTGCGAACTACACAGCTGCTCAACAACAAGAGCAAACTACAGTCGCTCCAGCAGCAGGCGGCGACGCAGTTGGCGCGGCTTGCCGGCAATCCCGATATCGAGACGACACAGCATCCGCAATACCTGCAAGCCAAGGCGCAGGTCGATGAAGCGCAGCGCGAGCTTGACCATACGGTGGTGAGGGCGCCGTTCGCGGGATCGTCACCAACGTGCCCTCGATCGCGCCCGGCAAGTATCTCGCCGCTTCGGTCACGGCGTTCAACCTGGTGGCCACCGACCACGCCTGGGTTGAGGCCAATCCCAAAGAAACGCAGATGACCTACGTGCGGCTCGGCCAGCCGGTGGCGGTGACAGTCGATACCTACCCTGATGTCCAGTGGCACGGCACCGTCGAAAGCATCAGCCCGGCCGGGGCGCAGGAATTTCAGCTGCTCCCGGCGCAAAACACCAGCGGCAACTGGGTCAAGGTCGTCCAGCGCATTCCTGTGCGCGTGCGTATCGACACAAGCGGGACACGGCATGCCGCCGCTGCGATCCGGGATGAGCGTCGAAATCGACGTCGACACCGGTCACACGCGCGGCCTGCCGCACTTCCTGACAGCGCTGTTTGATCGCCACGGAAGGGCGTCATGACGGAGGAGGCCGCCGAACTGAAAGCCGTCGCGGCGCGATTACCATCCTGGTGCTGCTCGCGGCGATGATGCAGACGCTCGACACGACGATCGTCAATGTCGCGTTGCCCTATGTGCAGGGAAGCGTGGCGACAAGCCCGGATCAGATCGACTGGGTGCTGACCGTCCTACATCACCGCGGCTGCGATCATGACGCCGCCGACCGGTTTTTTGGTCGGCTCGTTTCGGCCTCAAGCGCTTGTTTATCGTGTCGACGCTCGGCTTCACGCTGGCCTCAATGCTCTGCGGCATGGCAGAGTCCTGACACAGATCGTGCTTTTTCGAATTCTGCAAGGCGCATTTGGGGCGGCGATGATACCGTTGTCACAAACGGTCTTGCTTTCGATTTACCCGAAAGAGCGCCATGGCTTCGCAATGGCGCTGTTCGGGCTTGGCGTTGTGGTCGGTCCCGTGCTCGGCCCCGTGCTCGGCGGCTGGCTCACTGAAGATTACACTTGGCGTTATGTGTTCTATATCAACGGACCGCTGGGAATCATCGCCTTTATCGGCATGATGGTGTTTCTGCCGGAGACGCCGCGGAGTGGACCGCAGAAATTTGACTGGTTTGGCTTCAGCACTCTCAGCCTGGCCATTGGTGCGCTTCAGATCTTGCTGGATCGCGGCGAGATCAAGGATTGGTTCGGTTCAAGCGAAATCGTCATCGAAGCGCTCGTTGCTGGCTCGGCCTTCTATCTTTTTCTGGTTCACACCTTCACAGCCGAACGGCCTTTCATGCGGCCGGCGCTGTTTCGCGACCGCAATTTTTCCGCCGGCGTGATCTTCAGCGTGGTCGCCTTCATCACGCTTTATGCCTCGCTCGCCCTGCAGCCGCCTTATCTGCAGGACCTCATGAACTATCCGGTCTTCACCGCCGGCTTGGTCATGGGACCGCGTGGGGTGGGAACGATGGTGGCCACCATGGTCGTCGGCCGGTTCGTCGGAAAGGTCGACACACGCCTTCTTCTGGCGATTGGCCTCGGCTTTTCCGCCTGGGCGTTCTACGCCATGACGGGATGGACGCCGGACGTTTCAGAACAGGACATTGTCATCACCGGGCTGGTGCAAGGCGCAGGTTTCGGCGTTCTTTTTGTCCCAATGAGCGCCGTCACACTATCGACGCTCGCTCCGGAGGATCGCGCGGACGGGGCCAGCGTCTTCAGCCTTTCGCGCAGCATCGGCTCGAGCGTCGGCATTTCCGCCTTCACCGCGCTGCTGACACCAATACCGAGGTCAACCATGCCGACATCTCTGCCTACGTCACCGCCGGTCAATCGCGCCTTCGAAGATCCCGGCGTCGCGCAGTTCATGAGCCCGTTGACTGCGGCCGGCCGGGCAGCGCTCGATGCCCTGGTCACGCAGCAGGCGCAGATCATCGCTTATATTGATGATTACAAGCTGTTGCTGATCGCCACGCTTGCCCTGTTTGCGCTGCTCGTCATTTTCAAGAAGACGAACGGACCGGCCGCGCATTCCACGATCGCTATCGAGGGCTGACGGCTTGAGTGCGTGGCTGAACGCGTTACAATTCCCCGTGAAAGCCGGCGCAATGGGGCAAGCCATGGACCGCGTCTCATCGATGCTGTCGTTTGTCAAAGTGGTCGACACCGGCGGCTTCGGGTCGGCAGCGCGGCAACTCAACCTCGTCGACCAGCGTGGTGACCACCCATGTCAAATCGATCGAGGAGCGGCTTGGTGTACGCTTGCTGAATCGTACAACGCGCAGCGTCAGCCTCGACCGAAGCGGGACGCGCCGTATTACGACCGCTGCGTCCAGATCCTTTCGGAGATTGAAGAATGCGGAAGAAGCCGCGCAAGTGCTTCAATCGAAGCCGCGAGGTATTCTGCGGCTCAACACATCGCCAGGCATTCCGTGCGTTGATCGCCCGATCGGTTGCCGAATATGGCGCCCTTTATCCGGACGTAACCATTCACCTTGCCGCGACCAGCCGCATGCTGGATCTCGTGGAGGAGGGATACGATCTGGCGATCTGGTACGCTGCGCGCCGGATCCGGGCCTGATCGTTCGCCATCATCGCAATTATCGCATGGCGATTTGCGCTTCCCCGGAATATCTCGCCAGGCACGGCCGGCCGGAACATCCGTCCGAGCTCGCCAAGCACAACTGCGTGATCTTCTACGATGCTCCCCACGGCAGAAGCGGCAAGAGAATGGCAGTTCACGGGCCCGGATGGCGATTTTCCGTTGCGATGTCGGGAAATCTGGAAACCAACAGCCCGATTGCATTCCGCCAGCTGTCTTTCGGTCAGGGGATAATCATACGCCGTCCACTCCTTTCCTGTCGGCGATCTGAAATCCGGCGCTCTCGTGTCAAATTCTGGCCGATTTTTTGCCAAAGCAATTTTCGATTGACGCGTTTTATCCTCACCGCGAGCACTTGCCGGCAAAGGTGCGGACATTCATCGATCTGCTGGCAAAGAACTTTCGCCAGAAAGATTTTGACGCCGGCGCACGTGAGGTGAAGCGGTCAAAAAAAAAATGATACTCCCCAAGAACCGGTCAGTCTCGCCACGCGCGCTCCTCGCGAAAGTAGCCTCCGTAAGCGGGCCACGGATCGCAGTCTTGAGTATCCGCTTTTGGGCCTAACGGACTGGGGACGCTCCGACCCTCATCCCGGCGCTCGCTAAAGCGGCCTTACCTGTGATTCGCAGCAGCGTTTGAGTCCTCCGACTTTCCATAAACCGTCATTAGGCGAATTGTCATTCGCCAAGGCGTGTAATCGGAGATATAAATAAGTTAGCGAGCAGATTGTGTGAGCTGGCGGTATACGCCAACGGCGATACCACCTATCTCGATGTCGGATTTGCCCTTAGCCTCTGGATCTGAATAAAGTCGAAGCGGTGGTCCGCTGTAATGCGGATCTGTCGATTTAGGAACCAGCGCAGTCCTGCACCTCCGAGTACCTCGTGCTGTCACTTCTCGAAGATCGTGTTTGCTCCGCGTCACTATCACGATATCGCCTGCCCGCAGGGACAAGCTGGCTGCGTTCCGATCGAGGACGATCAGAAAGTCGCCAGGACGGGCAAAGCGATCCATGGAAGTTCCGCTAACTTCATAGACCGATTGATGATGAGCGGGATAGCGCGGATCTGGAGCGACATCCACCACCGTTGATTTCAGTGCTGCCGCGGAGCCTCGGTCCAAACCCCGGCTCCGACCACGCCGGCCAAGTGCAAGGCCGCGGTGCGGATCTGCGACTGGTAAACTGTCTCTGCTATCCGCTCGTCGGGCCCGGTTCCGGATGTCAGCCATTCCGGGGTCGTCCGCAAGGCGATTGCCAATTTGGCAATGGTGCTGATCGACACTCCATGTTGGAGCCCCGCACGATATTGCCGCCGCATCGTTCTAAATTCCGACTCGCCGATAGACCCGCGGCGAGACTTGCGGCACGGTCAGACAAGCCCACTTGCCGCAGTCGGCGATCGATCCGTCTCAGGATCTCTCCCAGTTGTGCCTCCGGCTTGTGGCCGGGGACGGACGCTGTCGTCCTTTGACATATTTTATCCTCGTTGTGATATTTATACCTCATAAATGAGCCGAGCGTCACTGAAAATCAAGAATCTTGCAGATCTATCGTAAATAATTAAACCCACCCATTGCGCTATGAGTATATTTATACTATCTCTCGCTTATCGGTAAGTCATTGGACCAGGAGACCTACAGTATGGTCAACGTAAAGGGGCTGGCTGTTGTTAACGCGACCGATTTCGAATGCCTTCGGCTTAGCCGGGCATCCACAAATCGAAGTGGTTCCAGTCAACGGGCTGAAAGCCAACAAGAGTAACGCCCGCACACACTCGAGAAAGTAGATCCGGCAAATCGCCGAAAGCATCGGCCGCTTTGGATTTTGCAATCCCGTCCTGATCGATAATAACGACGTCATCATTGCCGGCCATGGTCGCGTCGAAGCCGCGAAAGCTCCTCGGATCTGAAGGATGTCCCAGCTCTGCGGCTCTCTCACTTATCAGAGACAGAAAAGCGGGCTTACATCTTGGCCGAACAACAAGCTCGCCGAACTCGCTGGATGGGACGGCGAGCACCCTCGCGATCGAATTACAAGGTCTGATTGATCTCGACTTCGAGGTCGAGCTCAGTGGCTTTGTAATGGGCGAGATCGACATCATTCTGGAGGATGCCAGCGAGGCCGAGCGCGAGAGTTCAGGCCTCACGGATGAGATCCTTGACCCCCTCCCCGGCCCCGCCATTACTCAGGTTGGCGACGTATGGGTCCTGGGCCAGCACCGTCTGCTCTGTGGCGACGCGCGTGACGGCCACGCCTATAAGGCGCTTCTCCTGGACGAGAAAGCCGAGATCGCCTTCACAGATCCACCCTACAACGTCCGCATCGACGGGCACGTTTGTGGTCAAGGAAAAGTCCAGCATCGTGAATTCTTAATGGCCAGCGGCGAAATGAGCGCCGAAGCCTTTATAGAGTTTTTGAAGACCACATTCCTGCACCTGGCAGAACACACGACCGATGGCGCCATGCACTTCATCTTTATGGATCGGCGCCATACCGGCGCGATCCTGTCCGCGGGCGATGATGTGTACTCGGAACTAAAAAACATCTGCGTTTGGGCCAAGACTAACGCTGGCATGGGAAGCCTCTACCGCAGCCAGCACGAACTCGTCTTCGTCTTCAAATCAGGCACGGGTCCGCACATTAATAACATTGAACTCGGCCGGCACGGACGCAATCGCTCAAACGTCTGGACCTATGCGGGGGTAAACACTATACGCCCCGGCCGCCTCGAAGAGTTGGCAATGCACCCCACGGTCAAACCGGTGGTCCTAGTGGGCCGACGCCATCAAGGACTGTTCGCACCGCCGCGGTATCGTCCTCGATACCGTTTATGGGGTCGGGAGCAAATGATCATCGCCGCGGAGCAGACAGGACGCCGGGCGCGCGGGATTGAAATAGATCGTGGTTATGCAGACGTCGCGGTCCGCCGTTGGCAGACCTACACCGGCAAGACGGCGACCTTAGCGGCTACCGGACAGACCTTTGAGGAAATTGAGGAGGAGAGGAAGCACTTAGATCCGCCTCCACCCCCCGATGACCGGACACTGCCGGCCGATCGCGAGGCCGCCTAATGAAACAGATCAACACAAAAGATCAGGCAGAGCAGCATGATGAGCCTAGTATCACCTGCGAAAAGCCGGATAAGGGCGATTATCAGGGTCGGCCGGGGTCGGCCACCACTGCACACTCGTTGGCAAAAAGGCCAATCCGGCAATCCGAAAGGTCGTAGCAAAGGCCGACTTAATGCCAAGACCATGCTCGACCGGACCCTCAATGAGATGGTATCGATTCCTGAGGGGGAAAAGTCCCTCAAAATGCCTCTACTCCAGGCTCTGATTTATTCCCACGCGAGAAAAAAAATGAATGATACACGCTCGGCCAACCTTATTCTCGGGGCGCTGCAAAAGGCGGGGGACTTGGAATGACCTGGAAGTAGACAGCTCGAAAGAGATCTCAAAGTACGACTATCAGAATGCTGTAGTCGTGGGCGCCCAAGTCGAATAAGCGCCCGAGTGACTGGATGCTTGAAAACATAAATGGGGGATCTGCTCTCCCGTGACGAGATGGGAGAGTTATCGCGGCTTACGGAGATTATTGACCTCGGCGGAGACATCACCGCACTCAGCGTGACGGATTTTGAGAGATTTAAAAATACATATATCGTGAACAAGGGACGCGGCAAGGACATTACTCCAAGTGACGGCCCTACATCACCCTCCCCGAGTGGTCCTTAGCGCTGTGAATAACAGTGTTGCTAAGGCGAAAGCTATTGCAACCGATTGGGTCGCGGCGCCCTCGATAAGGGAACGCGCCGACGCAGTGCGCTATGAAGATTCCCTCGCCGATTTCATTGCGGCGTCTTGGCGGTTCGTTGAACCAATGGAGTTCAAAGGTAACTGGCACATCGATGCTATCTGCGAACATTTGGAAGCGGTGGCGGACTGGCAAGTCAACCGGCTATTGATCAACATGCCGCCGCGCCACATGAAGTCGCTTGGTGCCAACGTGTTCTTTCCGGCCTGGGTTTGGGCGCAAGAACCGAACCCGGATAACGATCCGGGATACCCGTTCGCTATCAGGCGCAATAGTTGGCGCGGTCCGGGCGTCAAGTTCATGACACCCGCTCCTACTGAAAACACGCTCGCTACGCGGCTCAGGGCCGACGGCTTTGAACAGGATTTCCTGTTCCGCGGCAACAGGGATCTAACGGATCGAGAAGCCTAAGGGCCCCAGCTAAGTCAACGAAATAGGGTGCGTTGATCGATGTCCGTTTCGGGGGCATTATGCACCTAAGAGCCGACTGGCTGAGGGCGGCACGGCTCGTGCCCCACGGCTGCGTGGCCACAACATAACGGACGCGCGCGCCGGCAGCTGTGTGGCAATCCTAATTGACCGCTTCGGGTCATTAGCTGCCGCAACAACAGTGGCCCCTAAAAGACGCGCGCCGCCATGATGCGCGGGAAATCTGAAACCCCAAGCCAAACAGAGTTGGGCGATCGGA
>CAWFVF010000003.1:0-83830 GCA_963819265.1 uncultured Alphaproteobacteria bacterium
ACGTCAGCTATCCCAATCAGCAGACCGCGGTGGTGTTCTACGCCGAAAATTTCATCGCCAATCGCCACGACGTCGCGCAGCGCTTCATGCGCGCTTATCTTCGTGCCGTGCGCTTCTACAATGACGCCTTGAGCGACGGCCGCTTCGCCGGGCCGACGGCGAGCCGGGTGATCGACATTCTCGCCAAATATACCACCTTGCAGGACGCCGCCGCCTATCGGGATTTGATTCCCAGCGCCGTCAATCCCGACGGCAAGGTGAATCTGGTCGGGCTCGACGAAGACCTCGCGTTCTTCCGCGACCAGAAACTGATCCAGCCGGGCGATGTCGGCGTCAAGCAGGTCGTCGATACGTCCTTTGTCGACGACGTCGTCCGCGACATCGGGCCATATCATCCGGCGACGGCGAAATCGCAATAGTTACCGCAATAGTCTTGCTGGCGAATGAGGAGATAAACAATGACCACCAAGGAACAGAACAACTTCCTCACACAAACCGGACCCGGCACGCCGATGGGCCAATTGTTTCGGCGCTATTGGATTCCGGTCATGCACAGCAACGAGTTGGGCGGCCCGGACAGCGATCCGGTGCGGGTCAAGCTGCTGTCCGAACGTCTTCTTGCTTTCCGCGACACCGAGGGCCGCGTCGGCTTGATCGACGAATTCTGCGCCCACCGCGGCGTGTCGCTGTGGTTCGGCCGCAACGAGGAATGCGGCATTCGCTGCCCCTATCACGGCTGGAAATACGACGTGACCGGCCAGTGCGTCGAGGTTCCGTCCGAACCGGTCGAGAGCGGCTTCTGCAAGAAGATCAAGCTCACCAGCTACCCCTGCGTCGAACTCGGCGACGTGATCTGGACCTATATGGGACCGCCGGAATTGAAGCCGCCGCTGCCGGGGTTCGAGTGGACTCAGGTGCCGTCATCGCACCGTTTCATCTCGCGCCGCGAACAGGAGTGCAATTACCTGCAGGCGATGGAAGGCGGCATCGATTCCGTGCACCTGTCCTTCCTGCATCGGGGCGAATTGCGCAGCGATCCGCTGCATGCCGGCAAGGGCGCCGAATACGCCCGCAACATCGACGGCAAATTCGAGGTGGTCGAAACCGACGGCGGCATGATCATCGGCGTGCGCCGCTCGGCGGAGCCCGGTTATCTCTATTGGCGCATCACGCAATGGATCATGCCGTTCCACAGCATCATCCCGCCCTACGGCAACAATGCGCTCAACGGTCACGCCTGGGTGCCGATCGACGATGAGAACTGCATGTCGTGGTGCATGACGCATCATCCGACCCGTCCCCTGACCGAAGCCGAAGTGACGACGATGCGCAACGGCGGCGGCATTCATGTCAAGCTGATTCCGGGAACGCTGCGGCCGGTGGTCAACAAGGACAACGACTATATGATCGACCGCTCGGCGCAAAAATCCGGCGCGTCTTATTGCGGCGTTAAAGGCATCGCCATGCAGGACGCGGCGATCCAGGAAAGCATGGGCCCGATCCAGGATCGTTCGCTGGAGAATCTTGTCTCGACCGACAACGGCGTGATCATGGCCCGCCAGCGGCTGCGAAAATCGGCGCTCAAGGCGATGAAAGGCGAAACGCCGGACGCGATCGATCCGGCGACGCATTTCGTGCGATCCGCTTCGCTCGTACTGCCGGAAAACGTCGGCTTCTATGAGGCCGCCGCCGAGGCGCTCAAAGCGAAGCCGGGCGTCGAACATACCTCTGTCTAACGTTCAGACAGCCGCCGCGTCGCCGCGGCGGCTGTCGAAACCGGTTCGCATCCGCAGGGTCACATCCTGATGCCCGTTTTGAGAGTTGTTCCGCACGATGCCGCGCCTGCGCCAGTGCAGCCGGCTATCCGGATTTGCGGACTCAGCAAAACTTTCGCGGGGTTGACCGCGGTGGATAATGTCTCGGTCGATATCGCGCCGGGCGAATTCTTCATGATCGTCGGACCGTCTGGCTGCGGAAAGACGACCTTGCTCCGAATTCTTGCCGGTCTGGAAAATGCGACCTCCGGAACCATCGATATCGACGTGCCATTGGGCACGGCGCGTCCGGTCAATTCAATGGTGTTCCAGGGCGATTCGATTTTCCCCTGGATGACGGTGTGGGACAACGCCGCTTACGGCCTGCGCATGCGCAATGTAGAAGCCGGCATGGTGAAAAGCGTCGTCGGGCACTATCTCGATCGCACCGGGCTGACGCGGTTTGCCGATTACTACCCGCATCAATTGTCCGGCGGCATGCGCCAGCGGGTATCGATCGCGCGGGCCTTCGCCAACAATCCCCAGATCCTGCTGATGGACGAGCCGTTCTCGGCGCTCGACGCGCAGAACAAGCTGTTGCTGCAGGAAGAGTTGCTGCGGATCTGGGAAGAGCACAAGAAGACCGTGGTCTTCATTACCCATAGTGTCGACGAGGCGGTGCTGCTCGGCGATCGCATCATGGTGATGACGGCACAGCCCGGCCGGGTCAAACACATCGAGCGCGTGCCGTTCGCACGGCCGCGTAATGTGATGGACCTGCAAAAAGAGCCGGATTACGGCGCACTGGTCCATACCATCTGGGCAAAGCTTCGCGATGAAGTGCAACTGGCACGCCAGCGGGCCCAGGAAGTCGTCGCGACATGACAATGCAGGCCGGCGTCCTCACCAAATCGCCGCGCTGGCAACTGTCCTTGGCCGGCCGCGATCGGCTGTTGAGCATCGCTTCGCCGATCGGGCTGCTGCTGATCTGGGAACTGGCGGCGCGTTTCGGCTTCGTCGATACCCGTTTCTTTCCGGCGCCGTCGAGCGTGCTGACATTGCTGGTGCAGATGGTGCGGTCCGGCGAACTCTTGACCCATACGCTGGCGAGCCTCAATCGGCTGTTCTGGGGCACCTTGTGCGGCGGTGTTCCGGCGTTGGTGCTGGGCGTCGTGATGGGGCTCAATCGTCCGGTCCGCGCTCTGTTCGATCCGCTGATCGCGGCGACTTACCCGGTGCCGAAGAGCGCGATCCTGCCGCTGGCCCTGCTGGTTTTCGGGCTCGGCGAATCCTCGAAGATATTCATGGTGGCGATCGGCGTTTTCTATCCGGTCGCCATTAACGCCACCACCGGCGTGCTCGGCATCAACCGGGTCTATCTCGACGTCGGCCGCAACTTCAAAGCCAGCCGGTGGAATATGTTCCGCACCATCGCGCTGCCCGGCGCGCTGCCGGTGATCCTGGCGGGCTTTCGCCTCGGCATCGGCATCGGCCTGATCCTGATCGCCATCGCCGAAATGGTCGGCGCCCGCAGCGGCCTCGGCTATCTGATCTGGAATGCCTGGGAAACCTTCGCCGTCGAGCAAATGTATGTCGGCCTGTTCACGATCGCGATTATCGGCTTCGTTCTCAATTTGGCGCTCTATGAGCTCGAGCGGCTGATCATTCCCTGGAAAACCGTCTGAGATCATCGGGCCGGCGTGAAGAATAACGAGATTCGCATTGATGCGAACCGGATACAGGATGGAAAACATGACGAGCCGACAGGCGAAATCCGCACGGAATCAAAAGCGGTTTTGGGAGATTGGCCGGGCACGGTGGCGCGGCTGGGCCGTTGCGGCGGCGATCGGCTTGGTCGTCGCACTGGTGAATATGCCGATGCGCGCAGCCGCGGCCGAGGATTTCTACAAAGGCAAGACGATCTATGTGGTGGTCGGCTACGGCGTCGGCGGCGGCTACGATACCTATGCGCGCATTCTTGCCAATCATCTCGGCAGCCACATCCCCGGGAACCCTACGTTGGTGCCGCAAAACATGCCGGGTGCCGGCGGGCTGAAGGCGGCGCTCTATATTTATTCGGTGGCGCCGAAGGACGGCACGGTCATCGGCACTTTCGGCCGCAACATTGCGCTGATGCCGCTGCTCAATACCAATAGCCCGAGTGCTTTCGACGGCACCAAATTTAGCTGGCTCGGCAGCGTGACGTCCGAGGTGTCGCTTTGCCTGGCGCGCAAGACTTCGGCGATCAAGCAGTTCGATGACATGCTGACCACGCAATATGTCGTCGGCGGCAATCAGTCCGGCTCGGATGCGGACGTTCTGGCTCTCGCGCTGCGCGACGTCTTTGCCGCCAAGATCAAGCTGGTGGCGGGATATCCCGGAACCTCCGAAATCGCGCTGGCAATGGAACGGGGCGAAATCGACGGGCTTTGCGGCATGTCTTACGGCACGCTGAAGAGCACGCATCAGTCGTGGCTGACCGACGGCTCGGTCAATCTTCTGGTTCAGATGTCGCTCGTCAAGGATCCCGCATTGCCGAATGTCCCGCTGATCACCGACTTCGTGAAAACGCCGGAGCAGCTGCAGATAGTGAAGCTTCTGGTCGCCACGCAGGCGATGGCGCGGCCGTTTGCGGCGCCGCCGGGCCTGCCCGCAGACCGCAGGGCGATTTTGGAGAAGGCCTTCGCCGAGACCATGGCGGATCCGGATTTTCGCGCCGAGATGGCGCAGCGCGGTCTCGACGTCGCGCCGATCCCACCGGATGCGATCGAAGCTTTGCTGCAGGATCTTTACGCGACGCCGAAGCCGGTGCTGGAGCAAGCGTCGAGCACGATCGGGCACTCCGTCCGGTAACCCGCCCCGGGATCAGCGAAGGAGCCCCACATGCTCGAAATGGCCGTGCATGCGCTTGGCTTGCTGCTCGATCCCATGCGTTTGTTGATTCTGATGTGCGGCGTTTTCATCGGGCTGGCGATCGGCGCTATTCCGGGATTGGGCGGGATCGTCGGTTTGGCGGTTCTTATTCCCTTCACCAATCACCTCGACGCTTATGCAGCCTTTGCCTTGCTGCTGGGCATGGCCGCTGTGGTCACCAGTTCGGACCTTATTCCGGCGGTGCTGTTCGGCGTGCCCGGTACGGTCGGCGCCGCAGCCACCGTCATCGACGGCAATCAGATGGCGCGCAGCGGACTCGCCGGCCGCGCATTCGGCGCCGGGTTTGCTGCATCGCTGTTCGGCGGCTTGATCGGCGCTTTGTTGTTGGCGGCCGCGGTGCCGATCCTGCGACCGCTGATGCTGTCGATCGGATCTCCCGAACTGCTCGCCTTCAGCGTCTTCGGACTTTCGATGGTCGCGACACTCAGCGGACGGGCGCCGTTGAAAGGGCTGGCCGCCGCCGGTCTGGGGTTGATGATCTCGATGGTTGGAACCGGACCGCAGGCCGGGACGCTGCGCTGGACGTTCGATTGGCTCTATTTATGGGACGGCGTGAATGTCGTGCCGGTCACGCTCGGTCTGTTCGCGCTGCCGGAATTGGCGGATCTCGCGATCCGGCGGACCCGCATCGCCAGCAAAGGCTCCGTCGACATTACTCTGGCCAGCCAGTGGGAAGGCGTGCGCGACGTCTATCGCCATTGGTGGCTGGTCGTGCGTTGCAGCGTGATCGGGACCGCGCTCGGCACGGTGCCCGGGATCGGCTCCGCGGTGATCGATTGGATCGTCTACGGCTATGCGCAGCGGACCGAGCCTAATGCCGAAACCTTCGGCAGCGGCGATGTGCGTGGCGTGATCGCGCCGGAAAGCGCGAACAACGCCAAGGAAGCGGGCCATCTGGTGCCGACCATTGCTTTCGGCGTACCGGCGGGTGCGTCGATGGCGCTGCTGCTCAGCGCCTTCACCATGCATGGATTGGTGCCGGGCCCCGAAATGCTGACCAAGCATCTCGACCTGACCTATACGATCATCTGGAGCCTCACGCTCGCGCATTGCCTGGGCGCGGCGATCTGCATTTGCGGCAGCCGGCTGCTCGCCCGCCTGGCCGACGTGCCGCATGAAATCCTGTTGCCGATCATCATCCCGGTCGTCTTCATTGCGGCATTTCAGGGCAGCCACAGCTGGGGTGATTTGTTTTCGCTGCTGCTGTTCGGGGTGATCGGCTGGACCATGAAGCGTCTCGGCTGGCCGCGCCCGCCGATGGTCCTCGGCGTCGTGGTCGGCGGGATTTTCGAACGCTATCTATTCGTGTCGACCCAGCTCTATGGCGACCGATGGCTGCTGCGGCCGGTCGTCATCTTGGTCGGAGTCATGATCGCCTGGACGCTGTTCAGGCCGTTGCGGCGCGCGGTGCTAGACCTCGTCGCGCAGCTTCGCCATTTGCAGGTCAAAAATCTGCGGCTGCGCGCGCCCGCCGTGTTCACCCTTCTGGTGATCGCGGTCATTGTCGCGGCCATCGTGTCGTCGAGCGACTGGCCTCCGGTCGAACAACTGGTGCCGCGCACGGCATGCTGGGCGGCGCTGATTGCCGCCTCGTTGAATCTGGTTACTGAAATTTTCGGTACCGAGCAGGCGCCCGAGATGCTGCGCAACCCGGCCAGCCGGCCGCTGCCGAGTATCCGGCGCCGGCAATGGTGCGCCGGCGCGCGGTCGAATATTTCGCCTGGCTCGGCGGCTTTGTCTGTTTGGTGGGTCTTATCGGCTTCATACCCGCGATCCCGCTCTTCATCTTTCTCTATATGGGGCTGCGATTCCACGAGCCGTGGCTGCGGGCGGCGACATGCGCCGCCGCGACCGGCTTGTTTTGCTGGATCGTCTTCGACGTCGGCCTCGCGGTTCCGTGGCCGCAAACCATTCTTGAAAGCGCCTATCCGGCCCTGAGGTTCAACTAGCATGGGCGTCAATTCCGGCTTCATGTTGCAGCGCCGATCATGCCTTCCGGCAGGGCCGGCATTCGAGTTGACTGATCTCGAAAATCCCATATTGTGGGATTTATCTTCACTTCCCTATCGGCGCGCTTGCTCCACAACGCGACCTGCGCCTCGCCATGCCGGCGATTGCCGGACTATCACCAAGACCAAAGCCGCAAACACAATCGGGTAGGAAAAATGTCCAAAAAAATATCGCTGACACTGGCGTGCGGCGACTACGAGATCATGCGTCCGCTGAAAGACGGCGAGGTGCGGCCGGACGGGATCGAACTTACCGTTTTGACCTCGATGTATTCCGACACGCGTCATTGGCGCTTTCTGCGCAACGGCGAATTCGACATGGCCGAGGTGTCGAGTTCGTCCTATCTCGCGTCGCGCGACAACGGTCTGCCGTTTCGGGCAATTCCGGTATTTCCGCATCGCCGCTTTCGCCACGGATTCATCTTCGTCAACACCGCGAAAGGCATCAAGAAGCCCACCGATCTCATCGGCCGCAAGATCGGCGTGAAGTCGGTTCTGGTCAGTGCGATCCTGTGGATGCGCGGCATCCTGGAACACGAATACGGCGTGCCGCATAAGTCGATCGAATGGTTCTCCGAGATCGACGAAGACGTCGACGTCTCCCTGCCGCCGGATTTCAAGGTCACCCGCCTGCCGAACGACAAGTCCATCGTGACCATGCTGGAGAACGGCGAAATCGACGCCGTGCTGCATTCCGACCTGATCAAGCCGATCGTCAACGGCGATCCGCGGGTCGGGCGGCTGTTCCCGGACTACAAGAACGAGGAGATCGCCTATTACAACAAAACCGGCATCTTCCCGATCATGCATGTGCTCGGTCTGCGCCAGGAAGTCATCGACCGCTATCCCTGGGTCGCGGTCAACATGTACCATGCCTTCAACGAGGCCAAAGCGGTCGCCATGAAGCGCATGGAGAATCCGCGCATCGCGCCGCTGGCCTGGTATCGTGAAGCGTGGGAAGAGCAAGAGCGGATTTTGGGAACCGATCCGTGGGAATACGGCCTGTCGGCACGAAACCGCAAAACGCTGGAGACGCTGGTCGGCTATTCCCACGAACAAGGTTTGATCAAACGGCGTATTCCTCTCGAGGAGCTGTTCCTCAACGTTTCCGAGGGCCGCAAGCGGGAAGACAAGACCCGAATTTGATCCACTTTCAGCCGGACTTTCGATTGCCGGGTAAGCCAGCGTATCGCCAACAGGAGATCACATGCAGACCGAATCAGCGCGGATGAGCAGCGCGAGCGAAGCGAAGTTTCGCATCGGTGCCCCGAATTCACTGCAGCGCAGCATCAAAATCATTGCGCTCGATCCGAATAGCGAAAAGGTGCTGGCAAAAATCGGCGCCGAGAAATGGGAAGGCGCTTCGTTTTTGACGGCGACGGCGTTTTCGGGCTCACCCGCGAAGCGCGGCGACTTCTCGCTGCAAGGCTGGTTGAGCGATCTCGCCGGAAGGGCGCGCGATCTCGTCAACGAAGTGCAGGCCGCCAATTCCGTGATCATGGTGTCGACGGCAGGCGAGAGTGCCGAAGCCGCCGAACTGATCGGGGAAGCCTGCAGCCACAAACACGTGCTGTCCACGGCGCTGATCCTCGGCGGCAGGACGTGCTCGGACGAGACGCTGTCAAAGTCGCTATCGCAATTGCGGCCGCATGTGGCGATGCTCGTCGTCTCCGGCGAAGACGAATATATCCGGGACATGTTGGCGGCATTGCGCGCCTAGCGACAGGTCAAACTCACCAACAGGCGCTGCGGCGGCGGCAAATCCGGCCGCGGCCTTTGCAAGACATTGTAGGACGCTACGGAGCGCGCTGCATGACGGATAGAATAGAAGTATGCGGCATCGGCGATGTGGCAGAAGGCACCGCCCTGAAAGTCGAGGTCGGCGAACTGACGCTGGCCGTATTCAACCTCAACGGCGCGTTCTATGTCATTGACGATCAATGCACGCACGGCCCCGGCTCGCTGTCGGAAGGCTATATCGAAGACGACACCGTCGAGTGCGACTTCCATAACGGCCAATTCAATATCAAAACCGGCGCAGTCGTCAGCCCGCCATGCCTCGTCCCGGTCAAGACTTACAAGGTGATCATGGACGGCGAAAAGGTGACGATTGAAGCGCCCGCGTGATTTATCGGGTTATTGGGAGTCGCGCTGTAATCGCGGCCCCGGATGGTGAAAGCTCCCGGCGGGCGCCAGAGCAATCAGGCTCCTGAGACCGCTGGATTGTAGGTCACTGTTTCATGGTGGGCGCTATAGGGATTGAACCTATGACCTCTCCCGTGTGAAGGGAACGCTCTCCCGCTGAGCTAAGCGCCCGTACCAATGCAAATGTGCGGAACGGCCGGGGTTGTAGGGCTCCCGGCCGCGGGGGTCAAGAAATCTTAATTTGTCGAAGCGACGCGCGAGGCGGTCGATTGCAGCGCGCGGATCCGGTCGGCGAGCGTATTCTTGTTCTCCGGCAAGGCCTCGCCGCCTTCGCCACCGGTCGTGTCGCGGTTGCTGTTGGCGCTGGCCGTTCGGCTGGCGCTGACCGCGTCGACGGCAAGCATGGATTCGATCGGCGAGCCCGGGCCTTCGAGCGTCGCAGTCAGGCGGGCGACTTCGGCGGCGACGTCGTTGATGCGCTCGCGCAGCAGCGCGTTCTCGACGCGCTCCGCCGCCCAGGTCGATTCGGTGTCGCGTTTCATCGTGCCGAGTTCGCGCTGCAGCTTGGTACGGTCTTCGACCGCGGCTGCCAGCTGGGCTTCGAGCTGGGCGATATCGGAGCGGAAACGGTCGACCGCGGTGCTGCTGCGGCTGCCGGTGGTCGCGAGTTCGCTGCGCAAGTCCGCCTCGACCTTGCGCGCGCCGTCGAGTTCGCCGCGCAGGCGCTCGAGCTGGTAATCGCGTTCGGCAAGCATGCGGCCTTGATCGCCGAGCCGGGTCTCGAGCTCCACCACGCGCTTGTTGAGAATTTCGGCCTCGGTGGTCTGGATGTAAAGCTGCCGTTCAAGCTCGGTGGTGCGGGTGCCGAGGTCGCCAAGCTTGCCGCGCGCCGTGGTCAATTCGTTGGCGATCGCCTCGGCGTCGGCGCGTTCGCGCGTCAGGCGCGACTGGGTTTCGTTCACCGCGCGTTCGTAATCGGCGACGCTGACCTTCATCGCTTCGACCTGGGTGCGGAACGCCGCGATCTCGGTGCGCTGGCTGTCGGCGACCAGCGAGCGTTCGCCGAGTTCGCCGAGCAATTTCGAAAGTTCGGATTCCTTGTCGGCAAGGTGGCGCTCGGCTTCGCGCAGCGCGCTCGACTTGATCTGAAATTCGTCCTCGGTGGAGCGGATTTGCTCGCGCTGGGTCCGGTCGCGCGCTTCGAGTGCGAAGATCGTCGCGGTCTTTTCGCCTAGCTCCTTGCGCAGATGATTGATGGCGTCGGTTTTTTTGCCGAGCTCGGCGAGCTGCGTCGTGGTTCGCGCTTTCATCTTCTCGACGCTCATTTCGAGCCGCCGGGTCGACATCGCAAATTCGGCGCGGAGCTGATCCTTGTCGGCGCGGATTTCGGCGATCGACAACGGCGTCGCCGCTTCGAGCCGCCGCATCGTCAGCCGCACGGCGCGGTTATGCACCAGCGGAACGAACAGCAGGCAAAGCAACGCCGCGACCAGGAACCCGATCCCGAAATACATGACCGGTTCGATCATAACGCTACGCCTCCAAACCCCCTCAAAGCGAGGGGGAACGCGGCAGGACCATGCCATGAGGGTGCGCGCGGCACCACATGCACCGGCGATTAACCTAAACCGACTTCGTCCGTTACGCCAAGCGGCGCATCAAAACGGATTCCATGTCGGCCGTTCGGTGAATTTGAGGTAGCCGAGATTGGCGCCGAGCCGGAGGCCGACGCCGGAGCGGATCGGCACAATGGTGATGTTGTCGGCGATCAGCGCCGTCATGCCGAAGCCGCCGATGAAATAGGCCGAGCCGTTGATGCCGCCGAAGCGGTTGAAGATCGCGCGGGTCTGCGGCAGGTTATAAACCAGCATCATGGTCCGCGCGCCGTCGGCGCCGGCATCGAATCCGACCGACGGGCCTTGCCAGAACACCCGCAAATCGCCGGCGTTCTTGGTATAGAGCGTGCCGTCGCCGTAGCGCAGGCCGCCGACAAAGGCGCCGCTGGCTTCCTCGCCTAAAACATAACCGTTCGGCTGGCCCCATTGGCTGACCGCCTTTTCGACCACCATGGCGAGACCGCGCGACACGCCGCCGAAGAAGCGATGCCCGGCGTCGATCAACTCGTTCGGCGAAAATTCGCGTGACGAGGACGATGCCGGCGCGTCGGCGTCAGGCGGGCCCGATTGTGGCGAGCCGTAAGGCGTCGCCTGCGGCGGCGGCTGATACGGCGCCGACTGTGGCGGCGGTTGATAGGGTGCGGCCTGCGGCGGCGGTACCGGCATGGATTGCACCGGCTGTGTCGGCACGCCCTGGGCGCCAGCCGGAGCGGCGTCGAACACCGCCATCAGCGCAGCCGTAACGGCGGCAGCAGCGGCGATCCGCGAGGTCACATTCATGGTCGATTCCCCGGCTTAACCCCTTGCTCACGCGATGCGGTCTAAGTGGAGGCGCGAGCAATACGAATCAGTTCAGCCTTTGCCCAAACTATGACGACAGGACGGCAAAAACGAAAGCAATACGGCGACGGCGAAGCGCCGTCGGCGGCGTGGTCTCTTTCGTCCTCTGTTTCATCTTGGCTCGCCGCCTGTGCCGGTTTTACGGTCTATGCCGGCGTTGCCTTTGTGCTCGCGGTTGGGGCACCGACCTCGCGGGCCGCCGCCAATGAGCAGGTCGTCGTCGACTGGCACTCCGGCCTTGCTATTTCCGGCTACGATCCGGTTGCCTTCTTCACCGACGGCAAACCGGTGACCGGGAGCCCCGAGTTCGAATTGCGCTACGGCGGTGCGGTCTGGCGTTTCGCCAATATCGGCAATCGCGCCGCGTTTGCGGCCCGGCCGGATATCTACATGCCGCAATATGGCGGTCACGATCCGCTCGGCGTAGCGCGCGGGCTTGCGGTCGCGGGCAATCCCAATGCCTGGCTGATCTCAAGCTCGAGGCTGTTTCTGTTCTACAACGGCGACCGGCGCGACAAGTTTGTCGCCGACCCAACCCGGGTGATTGGCCCGGCGGACCGCAAATGGCCCGAGGTTCAGCGCACCCTTACGCCATAGCCGGACTGCCGCTGGCGAGAAAAGCCGGAATCAACAGATCGGCGCTGCCATAGACGCAGCGCTGAGCCGTCCGGCGCGGTCGCGCTCCCGCCGGCCGCTTTAAGGATGGCGTGCCCTGCCGCGATGTCCCAATCATGGGTCGGCGCGAACCGCGGATAGATATCGGCGGCGCCTTCGGCGATGCGGCAGAATTTAATCGAAGAGCCGCATTGGATGACCTTGGCCTGCGGCAGGCCTTCCAGATAGGCGGCGGTGCGTCCATCGAGATGCGATCGGCTCGCCAGCGCGACGAGGCCCCGCGCGGGACGCGGCCGGGTCCTGATCGGATGCGGTGCCGCGCTTTTGCCCTCGCCCGCAGCAATGCGGTCGGCGCCACGGCCGATGAGGCCACGCCAGGTCAGACCGAGGGCTGGAGCCACGATGATGCCGAGGATGGGGGCGCCGCCCCGGATGAGCGCGATATTGACGGTGTATTCGTCGCGGCCGGCGACAAATTCCCGCGTACCGTCAAGCGGATCGACCAGGAAATAAACACTCCCTGCGCCACGCTGCGGCTTCGGTCGCTCGGCCTGTTCCTCGGAAATCACCGGCACATCCGGCGCCAGCCGTGCCAGGCCTTCGCAAATCGCCGCCTCGGCGGCTTCATCGGCGGCCGTAACCGGCGAACCGTCGGCCTTGCTGCGCACCGGCGCGTTGCCCGCCCAATCCCTGATCGCTTGTGCCGCGCGCTCGCCGATCCGGGTCAGTTCCGCCAGGAGCGCGGTGCATTCGGCAATATCGAAGGCAGGCAAGGACGGCTCCAGACTGTCGCGAAGCGGCGAAACGCGGTGCGGTCTAGCACGAGCGCCGGAGAACCGCACAAGGCGGCATTATCGGCCGGGGCAGGGCGCGAAACGGGCATGATTGCCGAATCGCGTGGGCTGTGACACGGGACGTGATCGAATTCCCTTGTAGCGGAGTCGTTTAATGTCCGCCCCTGCTCCTGTTCCGGCCGCCGTGCCCATCACCATCGGCGCCCTCGATCTCGCGGCACTGTTGTGCTCGCGGGTTTGCCATGACTTGATCAGTCCGGTTGGCGCCATCGTCAACGGGCTCGAAGTCCTGGAGGAGAACAAGGACGAGGAGACCAAAACCTTCGCGCTCGATCTGATCAAGAAGAGCGCCGGCCAGGCCTCCGCCAAGCTCCAGTTTTGCCGGCTGGCCTTCGGCGCGGCGGGTTCCGCCGGCGCCCAGATCGAACTCGGCGATGCCGAAAAGGCCGCCCGCGGCATGATCGAGGACGGCAAAATCAGCATCGTGTGGAATTTGCAGCGCGAACTGGTGCCGAAGAACCGCGCCAAGCTGCTTTTGAACATGCTGGTGGTTGCGGTCGGCGCGGTCCCCCGCGGCGGCACGCTCACTGTCGATGCCGCCGGCACCGGCTACCGGGTGACGGCTGCCGGCCTCAATGCCCGTCTGCCTGCAACCGCGGCCGAACTTCTCGGCGGCAACCCCGCCCATACCGTCGACGCGCACGCCATCCAGCCGTTTTACACCGGTATCCTGGCGCGCGATTGCGGACTGAGTGCGTCGGCCGTCGTCGAGGGCGACACCGTGGTGGTCGCCGCGCAGTGAGCTCTAAGTGACCGGCAAGTTCAGCGCTTTCCGCAACCGAAATTAAACCCTTTAGCAACAGACTGAAGCTGCCCGATCAGGCGCCCTGCGCCTGGCGAAGGCGCGCGCGCGCGATGCGCGCTTTACGTCGAAATACACGTTTTGCGTGTGCCGGCGGTTGCCGGCGGCGGTGAGGCGCCTGGGTATGGACGAGCTGCTGCGGGATTTCTTGACCGAAACCGGGGAAAGCCTCGACCGCGTCGATGCCGAACTCGTGCGCTTCGAGCAGGACCCGAATAACGCGCAAATCCTCGGCAATATTTTTCGCCTGGTCCATACCATCAAAGGCACCTGCGGCTTTCTGGCCCTGTCCCGGCTCGAAAGACTGACCCACAGCGCGGAAACGCTGATGGGAAAATTCCGCGACGGGATGCCGGTAACGGCACCGGCCGTGACACTCATTCTCGCCACGCTCGACCGCGTCAAAACCATCCTCGAGACGCTTGAAACGCAGCAAGAGGAACCGGCGGGCGATGACACCGATCTTATCGAGCAACTCGCGGCCATGGCCCGCGGCATGTCTGTGGCCCCGCCGTCGGCTCCGTCCGTCGAAGTCGCGGTCGCGCCTGCCGAACGCCCGCGGCAAAGAGCAGGATGGCGCGCATGACCGTCGCAACGCCGACGACCGCCGCGGCGGCGAAGAGCGGCGCGGTGATCCTCCGTCCGCTGAAGGCAGCGAAAAGTTCTCCAGTCATTCGATCCGCGTCAATGTCGACACGCTCGACCGTCTGATGACCACGGTCTCGGAACTGGTGCTGACGCGCAACCAGCTTCTCGAGATCGTGCGCCGGCACGAGGATTCCGATTTCAAGGCGCCGCTGCAACGGCTGTCGAATGTCACCGCCGAGCTGCAGGAAGGCGTGATGAAGACGCGCATGCAGCCGATCGGCAACGCCTGGCAGAAATTCCCGCGCATCGTGCGCGATCTGTGCGCCGAACTCGGCAAGGACATCGAACTTGAGATGACCGGCGCCGAGACCGAACTCGATCGTCAGGTGCTCGAGCTGGTGAAGGATCCGCTCACGCATCTGGTGCGCAATTGCGCCGACCACGGCATCGAAAGCCCGGCCGAGCGGATCGCCGCCGGCAAAGCGCAAAGCGGCACGATCCGGCTCAGCGCCTGTCACCAAGGCGGTCACATCATCATCGAAATCGGCGACGACGGCCGCGGCCTCGACATCGCCCGCATCAAACACAAAGCCATCGAGACCGGTTTCGCCACCGAAGCCGAGATCGCGGCAAAATCCGACGGCGAAATCTGCAATTTGATTTTCGCGCCCGGCTTCTCCACCGCCAGCCAGATCACCAGCATTTCCGGCCGCGGCGTCGGCATGGACGTCGTCCGTAACAATATCGAGCAGATCGGCGGCACCGTCGACCTCAACTCCGCGCCGGGCGCCGGCACCTCCTTCACGATCAAGATTCCGCTCACGCTGGCGATCGTTTCGGCGCTGATCGTCGAGGCAGGCGGCGAGCGCTTCGCCATTCCGCAGTTGTCGGTGCTCGAACTGGTGCGCGCCGGCGGCGCCGGCGAGCATCGCATCGAACGGATCAAGGACACGCCGGTGCTGCGGTTGCGCGACACGCTGTTGCCGCTGCTGCACCTCAAGGAGGTATTGCGCCTCGGCAAGAGCGACGGCGAAAGCGGTTTCGTCGTCGTCACGCAGGTCGGCAACCTGATTTTCGGCACCATCGTCGACAGCGTATTTCATACCGAGGAAATCGTCATCAAGCCGATGTCGTCGAAGCTGCGGCACATCGGCGTGTTTTCCGGCACCACGATCCTCGGTGACGGCTCGGTGATCATGATCCTCGATCCGAACGGCGTCGCCCAGTCGCTGGGCCGCGTCATGCAGACCGCGCGTGCCGATGCGCCGGAGCGCAAGTCAAGCGAACAGGTTGCGAGCGAGGCCACCGTTTCGCTCCTGGTGTTCCGCGCCGGCTCGCAGCAGCCGAAAGCCGTGCCGTTGTCGCTCGTCACCCGTTTGGAGGAGATCGATTGCCGGCGCATCGAAATTTCCGACGGCCGGCATCTGGTGCAATACCGCGATCAGTTGATGCCGCTGCTGCTGCATCGACAGCGCAGCGAGCTTGAAACGCGAAGGCACCCAGCCGATCCTGGTGTTTTCCGACCGTGGCCGATCGATGGGCCTCGTGGTCGACGAGATCGTCGATATCGTCGAAGACAAGCTCGATATCGAGGTCGCGAGCCACCGGCCGGGTCTGCTCGGCTATGCCGTCGTCAAAGGGCTGACCACCGAGATCATCGATATCGGGCATTTCCTGCCGCAGGCCTTTGAAGACTGGTTCCGCGGCCGTGACGGCGGCGGAAACGCGGCCGAAGCGCAGCGATCCTTCTGGTCGACGATTCGGCTTTTTTCCGCGACACTCTTGGCGCCGCTGATCAAGGCGGCGGGCTATCAGGTCGTTGCCGTCGACTCGGCCGCCGAGGCGCTGCGCGCGCTGAAATCCGGTACGCGGTTCGATCTTGTCGTGACCGATATCGAAATGCCCGACATGGACGGCTTCGGGCTCGCCGAGGCGATGCGGGGCACACCCGGCACCGCGACCGTACCGATCATCGCGCTCGCCACCATGGTTTCCAACGATGCCATCGAGCGCGGACGCGCCGTCGGCTTCCACGATTTCGTCGCCAAGTTCGACCGGCGCGGGATTGATTGCCGCGATCAAGGAGCAGGGCGCCGAGATCGAGCGGGCAGCGTGACGATGATGAACGAAACAGACAACCTCGCCGAATACGTCACCTTCACCGCCGGCGGACAGATGTTCGGTCTGCCGATCGAGCGTGTGCAGGACGTCTTTCGGCTGGCCAATGTCACCCGCGTTCCGCTCGCCGGTGCCGGAGATCGCAGGCGTGCTCAATCTGCGCGGCCGGATCGTGACCGCGATTAATCTGTGCAACCGGCTCGGCTTGGAAGCCCGCAGCCGATCCACGGCTCCGTCGGTGCCGATGGCGATCGGCATCGAGATGGGCGCCGAATCGTTCGGTCTCGTGGTCGACAGCGTCGGCGAAGTGCTCAAACTGCCGGCCGCCGATCTCGAGCCCAATCCGATCAATCTCGACCGCAATCTGGCGCGCGTATCGTCCGGGGTATTCCGGCTCGACGGGCAGCTTCTTGTCGCGCTCGACATCGACCGGGTGCTGGACCTCGGCGTTGAGGCGGCGGCGGCATGAACGATATGGATGCCAAGGGACGGAAATTGCGGCGGCTACGCCGCGGAGTGAGGAAGCGATGAAAACGTGTTTGATAGTCGACAACTCCAGCGTCATCCGAAAGGTGGCGCGGCGTATTCTCGAAGGACTCGAATTCCAGATCGTGGAAGCCGAGAACGGCGAGGAGGCGATCGAAATCGTGCCGGGCGCAATTGCCCGACGCCATCCTGCTCGACTGGAACATGCCGAAGATGGACGGCTATGATTTCCTTCGGGTGCTGCGCAGGCTGCCCGGCGGCGACCGGCCGAAAGTGGTGTTCTGCACCACCGAAAACGACGTCGCCCACATCGCGCGTGCGCTCCATGCCGGCGCCAACGAATACATCATGAAGCCGTTCGACAAGGATATTGTCGAAGCCAAATTTCAGGAAGTCGGTCTGATCTAAGTCGGCGCCGCGTCGCGTTGTCGAAGTAAATAAGTCGAGTGTTTGAGGCCGAGTACCCGAAGTGCGCGCATCATGAGTAGCGTTCTCGCCGCCGCGATCTCCGCATCCCCCGCTGAAGCGCCCATTCGCGTCATGGTCGTCGATGACGCCGTGGTGGTGCGCAGCCTGTTGGCACGCTGGGTCGACGGCGAGCCCGATATGCGGGTCGATGGCGTCGCTGCAGAACGGGCGCGAGGCGGTGGCCCGGATCGACCAAGGCGATGTCGATGTCGTGGTTCTCGACATCGACATGCCGGAACTGGACGGCATCTCGGCGCTGCCGCTGCTTTTGCAAAAAAAGCGCGATCTCGTTGTCATCATGGTGTCGACCTTCACCCGCCGCAGCGCCGAGATCAGCTTGCGGGCGCTGGCACTGGGCGCCGCCGATTACATTCCGAAGCCCGAGACGGCCCGCGAGGCCACCACTTCGGTCGAGTTCCGGCGCGAACTGATCGAGAAGATTCGCACCTTGGGCCGCCATCGCTCATCGCGCGGCTTGGCCCGTGTTGCCGCGCCGGGAATTGTGCCGTCGCAGCCGGGCAGGCAGGCGCCGGCGCCGCGCGGCCGCAAAGGCGCACAATTCGCGTCCGAAACCGGCGCGGTTCAATTGCGTCCGTTTGCGCTCACGCCGCCGCGCGCGCTGTTGATCGGCTCGTCGACCGGCGGACCGCAAGCGCTTACCGTTTTGGTCGAGAAGCTCCCGGCCGCGGTGGACCGGGCGCCGCTCCTGATCACCCAGCACATGCCGCCGACATTTACGACCGTGCTGGCCGAACATTTGTCGCGCATCGGGGGCCGCGGCGCGCATGAAGCCGAAGACGGCGAACCGGTACTTGCCGGCGGCATTTACGTGGCGCCGGGCGGCCGACACATGCGGGTGGTCCGCGCTTCGGACGGCGGCGTCAAAATTGCACTCGGTGACGATCCGCCGATCAATTACTGCAAGCCCGCGGTGGACGCGCTGTTCACCTCCGCCGCGGCGGTCTGGGGTGCGGCGAGCCTTGGTCTGGTGCTGACCGGCATGGGTGCCGACGGCACGCGCGGCGCCGCCGATATCGTCGCGGCCGGCGGCAGCGTGATCGCCCAGGATGAGGCGAGTTCGGTGGTCTGGGGAATGCCGCGCTCGGTCGCGCAGGCAGGCCTGTGCTCCGCGGTTCTGCCGCTCGATAAAATTGCGCCAAAAATCATTCGGCTGTTTTCGGGGGACCGGTCTTGATTCACGACGATTACGAGTTCCTGCGCAGGCGTCTTCGGGAACGATCGGGTCTCGTCCTGTCGGCCGATAAGCAATATTTGGTCGAGAGCAGGCTGCTGCCCGTGGTGCGCAGATCGGGTCTCGGCAGTCTCGGCGAACTTGTCGCCGCGCTCAGGACGGCGCCTGAAGGTGCGCTGGCGACCGCGGTGGTCGAGGCGATGACGACCAACGAGTCGTTTTTCTTCCGTGACAAGACGCCGTTCGAGCATTTCCGGCAGACCATCATGCCGGCGTTGACGGCGGCGCGTCGGGCGTCGCGCAGCATCCGCATCTGGTGCGCTGCGGCTTCCACCGGTCAGGAGCCCTATTCGCTGGCGATGTGCCTCAAAGAAATGGGTCGAGATATCGCCGGCTGGCATATCGAGATTATCGCCACCGATCTTTCCGGCGAAGTCCTGGAGAAGGCGCGGGCCGGGCTTTACACCCAGTTCGAAGTGCAACGCGGCCTGCCGATTCAGCTTCTGATCAAGTATTTCGCGCAGACCGGCGAACTGTGGCAGATCGCGCCGGACATTCGCAGCATGGTGAAATACCGGCAGCTCAATCTGCTGCACGATTTCTCCCAGCTCGGTCCCTTCGATGTCATCTTCTGCCGCAACGTGCTGATCTATTTCGATCAAGACACCAAGACCGAGTGTGCTCAACCGGATGGCGTCGCTCACCGCCGCCGACGGCTATCTGGTTCTCGGTGCGGCCGAAACCGTGGTCGGACTGACCGACCGCTTCAAAATGGCCCCCGACAAACGCGGTCTCTACATGCCGAACCTGACGCCGTGCGCCGCGCCGATCCCGGTCAGGAGCGTTCCGCGTCTGGTTGCGATCGGCGGCGGCCGTTGATACGCCGGTCCAGCCAATAAAAAAACCCCGGCCAAGGCCGGGGTTTTGATTTTCGGAAGACGGCGCGGAACGTTACGCCGGTATCTTGACCTCGTCATCGGCCGGCTCGCGCAGCACGTAGCCGCGGCCCCACACCGTTTCGATGTAGTTCTTGCCGCTCGAGGCATTGGCGAGTTTCTTGCGGAGCTTGCAGATGAAGACGTCGATGATCTTCAGCTCCGGCTCATCCATGCCGCCATAAAGGTGATTGAGGAACATTTCCTTGGTCAGCGTCGTGCCCTTGCGCAGGCTCAGGAGCTCCAGCATCTGGTACTCCTTGCCGGTGAGATGCACGCGGGCGCTGCTCACCTCGACTGTCTTGGTGTCGAGATTGACGCAAAGGTCGCCGGTATTGATGACCGACTGCGCGTGGCCCTTGGAGCGGCGCACGATGGCGTGGATGCGCGCCACCAGCTCGTCCTTGTGGAAGGGCTTGGTCATATAGTCGTCGGCGCCGAAGCCGAGACCCCGCACCTTATCCTCAATTCCAGCTAGCCCCGAGAGGATCAGGATCGGCGTCTTCACCTTCGAAACCCGAAGGCTGCGAAGCACCTCGAAGCCCGACATATCCGGCAGATTCAGATCGAGCAGGATGATGTCGTAGTCATAGATCTTGCCAAGATCGATGCCTTCTTCACCGAGGTCTGTCGTATAGACATTGAAGCTCTCGGATTTGAGCATCAACTCGATCGATTGCGCGGTGGCGCTATCGTCTTCAATTAGCAATACGCGCATGCCAGTCCCCTTCTTCGCCACACGGGCTCAAGGTCGGCGCGCCGCTGCGGCGGCCTCTGGAAAACGCCCTCTACAAACTGATTCGGAACAATACCCAGGCTATGGTTAACAAAACCTGATTCCGTCGCGCAAGCTCCGAATAGGCAAATTCTTACGAATCGCCTTAAGATATTGCGAGATAGCGGTTTTTTAGCCACGTCCACGTTCATGTATCAGTTTAAGTACCGGCGGTAACCGATTCATCCGACTCGACCGTCCCATTCTGGGGTGGGCGAGCTTGCCCTTGGCCCTAAGGACAACTGCGCAATGATTAACGGCCCGGGTAAACAAGCGATTAAGATCGTGTCGCGGGGAGTAACCATTATTTTTCCCTCACCGACGCCGAATCGCGGATTCTGGGGCGGGGAAAGCCGATGAAGGCGCTCGCCGAACAGATCAATGAACTCGACGGCATCGAGATCTATGGCCGTGTCGTCGGCGTTCGCGGCCTGATGGTCGAGGTCGCCGGTCCGCTGCACGCGATGTCGGTCGGCGCTCGTGTCGTTATCGAAACCCCGGGGGTGAATATCCCGTGCGAGGTCGTCGGCTTCTCCGGCGTTAACGCGCTGCTGATGCCGTTCGCGCCGCTCGAAGGCGTGCGGCGTGGTTGCCGGGCGCTGGTCACCGGGGTGGCCGGCGCGGTGCGGCCGTCGGCCGGATGGCTCGGCCGCGTCGTCAACGCTCTGGGCGAGCCGATCGACGGCAAGGGCGCCTTGCTCCTGGGACCATCGCCTTATCCGTTCCGCAACACGCCGCCGCTGGCGCATGCGCGCCGCCGGGTCGGCGCACCGCTCGACCTCGGGGTGCGCACGCTCAATACCTTCATCACCTGCTGCCGCGGCCAGCGAATGGGCATTTTCTCCGGCTCCGGCGTCGGCAAATCGGTGCTGCTGTCGATGCTGGCGCGCAATGTCGCCGCCGACGTCACCGTAATCGGGCTGATCGGCGAACGCGGCCGCGAGGTACAGGAGTTCCTGCAGGACGATCTCGGCGATGCCGGTCTTGCCCGCTCAGTGGTCGTGGTATCGACTTCCGACGAGCCGGCACTGATGCGCCGCCAGGCGGCCCACGAGACGCTCGCCATCGCCGAATATTTCCGCGACGAGGGCAAAGACGTGTTGGTGCTGATGGATTCGGTAACGCGCTTTGCCATGGCGCAGCGCGAGATCGGACTATCCGCCGGCGAACCGCCGACCGCCAAGGGCTATACGCCGACGGTATTCACCGAACTGCCGCGGCTGCTGGAGCGGGCCGGGCCCGGCACCGACCAAGGCACCATCACCGGCATCTTCACCGTTCTGGTCGACGGCGACGACCATAATGAGCCGATCGCCGACGCGGTGCGCGGCATTCTCGACGGCCATATCGTCATGGAGCGCGTCCATCGCCGAGCGCGGCCGCTACCCGGCCATCAATGTGCTCAAATCGATCTCGCGCACCATGCCGCGGGCGGCCGATCCGGCCTATCTGCCGGCCATCAACCGGGCGCGGCAGATCATGGCGACCTATGCGGATATGGAGGAACTGATCCGGCTCGGGGCCTACCGCGCCGGTACCAGCGCCGAGGTCGACGAGGCCATCCGGCTGCACAAGCCGCTCGAGGACTTTCTGGCCCAAGGTAAGGAAGAAGCAACCAGCCTGGCCGAAGGATATCGCCGATTGGCGCAGATTACGGCCGGCGCGGAAACCTAACGCTAACGTTATCGTGCCACGATCTCGCCTTCGGGGGCCCGTGGCCCCCGAGGTTGTGGCTTGGCTTCGGGGGGTAGTAGTCGATGAAGTCCCGTGAGACGCTTATTCGCCTGAAGAAATTTCAGGTCGACGAGAAGCGGCGCAAAGTCGCTCAGATCGAAACCATGATCGCCGAATTCGAGCGCATGGCGGCCGATCTCGAGCGCGAAATCCGCGTCGAGCAGGATCGCGCCGGCATCCACGATCCCGGCCATTTCGCCTATCCGACCTACGCCAAGGCCGCGATTGCTCGCCGCGAAAACCTCAAGCGTTCCGCCGACGAACTGCGCATCCAGCTCGACGACGCCAAATCGGCGCTCGGCGAGGCTTTCGACGACCTCAAAAAGGTCGAACTGCTCGACGAGCGCGACCAGATGCGCGAACGCGAGGCGGAAAGCGCCGCCGAGCAGGCCGAGCTCGACGGTATCGCGCTGTTGCGCGCGCGCGGCATCGCGCCGGCGTAAGCCCCCGACAGCCGAGCTGCCGGCTTCCCGCTGGAACTCCCGCTTTTGCGGGAGCGAATGCAAAGCTGTGCCAAAATGTGACGCATTTAGCGTCACTTCGTTCGATCAACCCCTGTATTCGCTCTCGACGAAACCCAGGCTCCGCGGCGATAATCGGCGAGGGTGAGACCCCAGGGTTTCAGGGGCGTCGATGTTGGTACAGTCCGAATTGATTTGGCTGCTTGGTGCCGTCGCTCAGGGCGATGAGGCCGCGTTCGAGCGCCTATACGCTGCGACGCGCGCGAAACTCTATGGGGTGCTGCTCCGTATCTTAGGCAGACCGGCCTTGGCCGAAGAGGTCATGCAGGAAACCTATCTTAAGGTGTGGAAAATGGCGGCCCATTTCGACCCCGCGATCGCCAGCCCCATTACCTGGATGGTGGCGATGGCCCGCAACCGCGCCATCGATATCGTGCGCAAGCGCGGCGATCTTTCGATCGAGGATGAACCGGAAGCGCTCGAGGTCGCCGCCGAGGCGCCGCCGCCGCTCGCCCGGCGGGAAATGAACGAGGAACTCCGGCGGCTGTTGTCCTGCCTCGGCAAGCTCGATCCGGAAAAGCAGCGCATCGTGCTGCTCGCCTATTACAGCGGCTGGAGCCGCGATCAATTGGCGGCGAAACTCGACATTCCGGTGAACACAATCAAGACCTGGCTTCGCCGCAGTCTGCTCGAAATTCGTGAGTGTATGGGTGCGAGAAGCTGATTCCGACGAGAGATCTGTGACGATGTATGACGACGACCGCGATGCTCTAGCTGCCGAATACGTTCTGGGGACGCTCGCCGCCGACGAGCGCGAACAGGCCGAGGCGCTGCTCGTCATCGATCCGGGCTTCGCCGAGATCGTGCGGGTGTGGGAACGCCGGCTGGGCGAACTCAACGTCATGGTCGAAGCGGTCGATCCGCCGCCTGATCTCTGGGACAAAATCCGCAGCGAAATCGAGACCCAGCCGCACGAGCCGGCCCCCATTGAAGCCGCCGAGCCGCCATTCGAGCACGCCTCGCCGGAGATCGCGCCGGAGGCGCATCCCGAAGCCGATCCCGCGCCGGAGCCGTTCTTCGACACGGTGCCGGAGGCTTTGTCCGAGGCGCCGCAGGATTTGGACGAATTGAACCCGCCGCGGGATCTGGATGAGGTGAGCGTTCCGCAAGACCTGGATGAACTCAATCCGCCGCGGGATTTGGACGAGCCGGCGCCGAACGTGGACGACGCATCGCTGGTCGATGCCTTGGCGTCGAGCCTGCTGGAGCCGGAACACGAACAACAGGAACCGGAGGTGGCCGCCGAAACGCTGTTGCCGCCCGAGTTGCCGCCCACGGCGCCGCCGCCCGCCGAGCGCACCGCCGAAATCATCAGATTGCGCCGGGGTGTTCGCCGCTGGCGCGGCGTTACCGGCCTTATGACTGCGATTGCCGCGGTACTGGCGCTGTTCGTTGCCGTGACCCAATTCGCGCCGGGCCTTATCCCGATGCCCCGGCAGCCGCAGCCGATCGCCGCGCTACCGCCGGCGCCCGGCGCCCGGCTGACCGCCGTGTTGAAACAGGAGCCGACCGCGCCGGCCTTCCTGCTCACGGTCGATCCGCAAAACAAGAGCTTCACGGTACGCACCGTTTCGGCAACGCCTGAAGCCGGCCGCAGCTATCAGCTCTGGCTGATCGCAGGCAAAAATGCGGGGCCGCGTTCGCTGGGGCTGGTCGGCGGCGAGGAATTCACCACCCGCCCGCTGCCGGCGGGCTTCGACGTCGCCACCATCAGAACGGCGGACTATGCGGTATCGCTCGAACCTGCCGGCGGCTCGCCGACCGGCGCGCCGACCGGGCCGATCCTGTTTACCGGCAAAATGTTCGAATCCGTGCCTGGCTCGCCGAGCTGAACCCTGAAAACGCAAATGGCCGGGTCGAACCCGGCCAAATCACGATTTCACATTTGACGAGTGAGGTTAGCGAATGTCCGGAAGCCGGCCGCTCATCGTCGTCGGCTGGCCGGCTTTGACCAGCGCTGCGGTGCCGAGATCGAGGTCGCTGCCGATGTGAGCAAACAAGCCCACCGCCGCAACCACGGTCGCGCAAAGCAGACCGATAACGACGATCTTCAGATGAGTGCCGCGGTCGGCGCTGTACATCGAATGGTTCATTTCAGCCTCCCGTTTTGCCTGTTAGTCGCAGCAAACCGGTAAAAGGGTTCACGCCCATTAACTGATTAGCTAAGTATCCGTTCCGCTTAAGGAACCCGTCTTCACCGTTCGGTGATGTCCCGTGATAACGAGTGATCGGGAGGTTGGTTCCTGGACCGTCCGGCCGTTTTGTCCAGGAAATCAGATACTACCGACGGTTTTCAGCCGGACGCGGGGATGTATTTCCGACTGCGCCATGACGCTGGTCTGGGCGCGAAATCGCTCGACGATACCGCGCACGAAGGGCCGTATCCCCGACGAAGTCACCAGCACCGGGGCTTCGCCCTCGCGCGCGGCCTGCTCGAATTTCTCCCGGACCAGATTGATGAATTCGGTCAGTTTCGAGGGCTGCATCGCCAGATTGCGGTCGTCGCCTTGGCCGACGATCGACTCGGCGAAAGCCTGTTCCCATTTGGCGGTGAGGGCGATGATCGGCAGCGTGCCCGCGGAGGTGACGTGCTGAGCACAGAGCTGACGGGCGAGGCGCGCGCGCACATGTTCGGCGAGCATCGCGGCACTGCGGGTGCCGGGAAGTCCGTCGGCGACGCCTTCGAGGATCGTCGACAGGTCGCGGATCGAAACCCGCTCCGCAAGCAGGATTTGCAGCACGCGCTGGATGCCGGAAATGGTGATCTGCGCCGGCACGATATCCTTGATCAACTCGCTCTGCTCCTTGGGCAATTCTTTGATCAGTTTCTGCACTTCGCCATAGGACAGAAGCTCCGACATATTGGCTTTGATCAGTTCGGTGAGATGCGTCGCGAGCACGGTCGGGGCATCGACGACGGTCAGCCCTTTGACGCCGGCTTCTTCCTTGAGCGCGCTGTCGATCCAGGTCGCCGGCAATCCAAAGGTTGGTTCGGTGGTGTGGACGCCGGGCAGGGTGACCTGACCGCCGGACGGATCCATGACCATGTATTGGCCGTGCCAGACCTTGCCGCTGCCGGCCTCGACCTCCTTGATCTTGATCACATAAGTGTTGGCGTCGAGCTGCATGTTGTCGAGGATGCGCACGGCGGGCATGACGAAGCCCATTTCGACCGCCAGCGACCGTCGCAGCGCCTTGATCTGCTCGGTCAAGCGGTCGGAGCCGTCGGGGGCATTGACCAGCGGCAACAGCGCATAGCCGAGCTCGATCTTGAGATCGTCCATCTTCAGCGCCGCGGTGATCGGCTCTTCGACCGGCGCCGCCTTGTCGGTTTCGATCTTTTTGGTCTCCACGGCCGCCGCTTTTTTGGTGCGCCGGTTGATCATGTAAGCGAGGCTCGCCGCGCCGCCGCCGAGCGCGAGAAACGGCAACATCGGAATGCCGGGCAGCATCCCCATCAGCAGCATGACCGCGCCGGACATGCCGAGCGCCTTGGGATAACCGGAAAACTGACTGAGCAGCGCCTTGTCGGCGGCGCCGGAAATGCCCGCCTTGGAAACCAGCAAGCCCGCCGCGGTCGAGACGATCAAGGCCGGCACCTGCGTCACCAGGCCGTCGCCGACGGTGAGGAGCGTATAGGTACGGGCGGCCTCGGCGAAGCCCAGGCCTTCCTGCATGATGCCGATCACCATGCCGCCCATGACGTTGATCAGAACCACCAGCAGGCCGGCGATGGCGTCGCCGCGTACGAATTTCGAGGCGCCGTCCATGGCGCCGAAAAATCCGGATTCGTCCTCCAGGGTCTTGCGCCGCCGCCGCGCCTCTTTCTCGTCGATCAGGCCGGCGTTGAGGTCGGCGTCGATCGCCATCTGCTTGCCGGGCATGCCGTCGAGGTGGAAGCGGGCGGCCACTTCGGCGATGCGGCCGGAGCCTTTGGTGATGACGACGAAATTTACGATCACCAGGATCGTGAATACGATGATGCCGATGACGAAATTGCCGCCCATGACGAAGCGGCCGAACGCTTCGATGACGTGCCCGGCAGCCGCCGTGCCCTCGTGGCCGTGGGCGAGAATGAGCCGCGTCGAGGCAAGGTTGAGCGACAGCCGCAGCATGGTCGAAATCAGCAGCACGGTCGGGAACGCCGAGAACTCGAGCGGCGTCTGAATGAACAGGCTCGTCATCAGGATCAGAATGGAGAAGGTGATCGAGATCGCCAGCGAGAAATCGAGAAAAAACGGCGGCAGCGGCATGATGAGGATGACAAGGATCGTCATCATGCCGAGCGCGAGCGCAATGTCGCTGCGCCGGAGCATCGTTGAAATGTCTGAGAGCCGCGATAGAGCGGTTTCGCCGCGCTCGGCCGATACGACGTCGGTCATGCCGGATGATTTGCCACGTTTGCGGTCGCGTGATTCAAAACTATGCACCGCGGCTGGTGGGCCGCCGGCACGGAGAATAGGAGCCGCGCTCGAGTCCAAGGCCGCCCCCGGAAGTCAGGTGGGGTGGGAAGCGGTATGCCTCCCCGGCAAAATGTGCCGGGTATATGGTTACTAGGGAGTTAACGAATGGCGTTTAGATACCGTAACGGGCTTTAAGCCGGTGAGAGCAGCGAGGGACGAATGCTTGTTTTGTTTCGTACGGCGGTGATCATTGTCGCTGGACTTGCAGCCACGGCAGCGCATGCCGACGGCATCGAGGCCGGTCTGTGGAATGTCATCACGCAGACCACCGGCGACATCGGACCGCCGCATCAGTCCACCAAATGCCTGACCGGGGAGCAGACCCAGGACCTGGCGACCACGTTTTCGCCGGTCGCCACCACTATCAACTCGGAATGCGCGCCGATGGAGCGCAGTCTGGTGGGCACGCGGCTGACCTGGCATCTCGTCTGCAAGGGCCAACTCGATATGGAACTGACCGGCGAATTCAATTTCGACACGCCGCGCCATTACACCGGAAAAGTACGGACGCTCGCGACGATGACCGGCATGCCGCCGATGGATCAGCAGAATACGCTGGAAGGGCAATGGGTCTCGGCGTGCAAATAATGGCGGCTTGTCTGCCGTTCATTACGGCGCGAGCAGGGATCAAAGCGGAATTGACAGCGTAATAGCGTAACACCTCGCTTTGATCCTATTCTGCATTTGTTGTTCTAAACGAGGTGCCTTGGTGCATTCGCAGTTCGTCGACCCCTGGACGCAGAATCACACTTTTCTCGGCGAGCATCACGCCCGGCACGAGCGGCGCACCTGGACCGTCGTCGCGCTGACCGCGGTGATGATGGTGATCGAAATCGCCGGCGGCACCATGTTCGGCTCGATCGCGCTGGTTGCCGACGGCTGGCACATGGGCACCCATGTCACGGCGCTGGCGATCGCGGCGCTGGCTTATCTGTTCGCCCGCCGCCACGCCGACGACGCCCGGTTCTCGCTCGGCACCGGGAAGTTCGGCGAGTTGGCGGCGTTCTCCAGCGCCATCATTCTCGGCATCATCGCGCTCGATATCGCCTACGACTCGATCATGCGTCTCGGCCATCCGGTCGCGATCCATTTTCGCGAGGCAATTCCGATCGCGGTGCTCGGCCTGTTCGTCAATCTGGCGAGCGCCTGGCTGTTGCGCGATGAGCATCATCACGCCCATGAACATGCCCATGAACACGCCCATGAACCCGCCGATGGGCACGCGCATCACGGGGCGCATGATCACGGCAGCGATCAGCACGATCACGCCTCCCCTGACCACAAGGCGCATGGCCGCAGTTCGCATGCTCACGACATCAATCTGCGCGCGGCCTATGTCCACGTGCTGGCCGATGCATTGATATCGATCATGGCGATTGGCGGGCTTTCGGCGGCCTGGGCGTTCGGCTGGAATTTCTTGGATCCGCTGGTGGGATTGATCGGCGCGCTGGTGATCGCGAGCTGGTCGCTGAGCCTGTTGCGCGCGGCCGGTTGCGTGTTGCTCGACACCGTGCCCGATCCGGACCTGGCGAGGCGCATCCGCTCGTTGATGGAGATCGATGGCGACCGGGTCTGCGATCTGCATCTCTGGCAGGTCGGACCCGGGCATCTGGCGGTGGTGGCTTCCGTGGTCTCCGCCGCGCCCCAGGCACCGGCAGTCTACAAGGCGCGCCTCGCTGGCCTTACCGGCCTATCGCACGTCACGGTCGAAGTGCATGCCTGTCCGCATTAGGGGCTGTTTGCTCGCCGCGGCGCTGACGCTGATCGGCGCACACGCAGCCCTCGCCCAAGAACGCCCCGCCGGATTTGTCGATGCCGCGACTGTGGTGCCGGGGCTCGTCCTCGATATGCGTTACGCCGGTTCGCACAATTTTGTCGGACGGCCGATCGACGGCTACGAGGCGCCGCATTGCCTGCTGAGCCAGCAAGCCGCGGCCGCGCTCGCCGATGTGGCGCGCGATCTGGCGCCACGCGGCCTGGTGATCAAGGCATTCGATTGCTACCGGCCGGTGCGTGCCGTCGAGAATTTCATGCGCTGGGCCCGCGATCTCGGCGATACCGCCGGCAAGGCCGAGTTCTATCCCGATGTCGATAAACGCACGCTGTTCCGTGACGGCTATATCGCCTCGCATTCGGGCCATTCACGCGGCTCGACCATCGACATGACGCTGGCGCGAGCGGATGGGCACGAACTGGCGATGGGCACGCCATTTGATTTCTTCAGCCCGAAATCCTGGACCGCCGATCCGACGATCGGCGCCGAGCAGCACGCCAATCGCATGGTGCTTGCGGCGGCGATGCACCGGCGCGGCTTTCGCGGCTACGACAAGGAGTGGTGGCATTTTACGCTCCGGGACGAACCGTTTCCGGAGACTTATTTCGATTTTCCGGTGCGATAGCGGATCGTACCCGGCCAAACTCAGACCAGCGCATCTGCGACCAGATAAACTCCGATCAGCGCCAATCCCACGAAAAAGCAGCGTCGGAAGATTGCCGGCGAAAGGCGCAGGCGAAGCATCTGTCCGACTGCCATGCCGGCGCCGGCCGCCGCCAGCGCCACCAAGGTCGGGCCGGCAACCGCGACGGCAAGCGCGCCTGCCATGAAAAGATTTACCGCGAGTGCAATCGTCGATACCGTGAACGACAGGCCCAGGGCCTGAATGAATTCCTCCTTTTCCATCTCGACAGCTTCCAGATAAGGCACTGCCGGCACGACGAAGACGCCGGTCGCCGCGGTGACCAATCCCGTCACGACTCCGACGATGGGACCGAGCCATTTTTCGCGCGGCCGGGCGATCTTAGGTCGCGACGCCCGTGAAGCCGTGGCGGCATAAGCGAGTAGGGCGGCGCCGAGCAGCAAATTGCTGGTGCGGGCGCTGATCGCAGTCATCAAGCCGGCGCCGGCCCAGGTGCCGAGACACAGCGTCGTCAGAAACGGCCAAAGCCGCAACACGCTCGACTTCAATGAAGGCCCGGCGACCATCTGCCAGACATTGGTAAGGAACGAAGGCAGCACCAAAATCGCCGCCGCCTGCAGCGGCGCCATCACGATGGCGAGCAATCCCATCGAGACGGTCGGCAGGCCGAGGCCGATGACGCCTTTTACCACGCCAGCGAGCGCAAATACGGCGGCGATAAAGAGGAGTTTTTCATTGAACATGAAATGAGCTTGCAACCGGGCCGCCGCATTCGCAATACGAAGCTTGCGTAGCGTGCCTTCGGCGCAGACAAAGGCCAGGCGAGGGCAGACTGCTCCGCCGCCTATCGCCGGTGGCGGCGTCAAAGCCCCAGATAAAATTTCTTGATCAGATCGTTGTTGTTGAGCTCGTCCGTCGAGCGGCCCTCGAAGGCGATCTTGCCATGGACGATGACATAGCCGCGGTCGGCGATGCGGATCGCCTGATTGAAATTCTGCTCGGCCATCAGCACGGTCAGCGAATAGCGCTGCTTCATTTCGTTGATGGCGTCGATGGTGCGGCTGACCAGGATCGGCGCCAGCCCGACGGAGGGTTCGTCGACCAGCAGGATCTTCGGCGCCAGCATCACCGCACGGCCGAGCGCCAGCATCTGCTGCTCGCCGCCGGACATGCTGCCGGCCAGCTGCTTGCGCCGCTCGGCGAGGCGCGGGAAAGTCTCGAAACAAACCGCGAGATTGCGTTCGAGTTCGCGGCGCGCGGTCGGGCGATAGGCGCCGAGCAGCAGGTTCTCCTCGACCGTCAGCAGCGGAAACAGCCGGCGGCCCTCGGGCACCAGCGCGATGCCGAGATCGACGATTTCCTCGGTGGTGCGGCCGACCAGGTCGTGGTGGACGCCGTCGATCTCGGCGACGATCGAGCCTTCGCTCGGCCGCACCATGCCCATGATGCATTTCATGAGCGTCGACTTGCCGTTGCCGTTGGTGCCGAGCAGCACCACGGTCTCGCCGCCGTCGACCGTGAGCGACACATCGTCGATCACGCGCACCGCGCCATAGGACGCGTGAATGCCCTTGATGCTGATGCTACTGGCCAAGATACGCCCTCTCGACTTCGGGGTCGCGCATCACCGCGTCGGGCAAGCCGTCGGCGATTTTCTTGCCGGACACCAGAACCACGAGACGCCGCGAGAAACTCATCACCGCGCGCATGATGTGTTCGATCAGGATGATGGTGACGCCCTGTTCGTTCAGGCGAAGCAGCAGCGTCAAGATATCCTCGACCTCGGAATGCGTCAGTCCCGCCATCGCCTCGTCGGCGATCAGAAGCTTCGGCTCCGCCGCCATGGCGCGGGCGAGTTCGAGCTTGCGCATTTCGACCTGGGTGAGGTCGCGCGGCAACAGGCGCGCTTTCGCTTCGAGCCCGACCTCATTGAGCAGCGCGAAGCATTTGTCGTCGATCTCGTGCTTGCCGTGGAGCGCGCCGCGCGCGGCGACGGTATAGAGCAGCGGCACGCGGATATTGTCGGCGAGCGACAAGCTCAGAAACGGCCGCGGCAGCTGGAAGCTGCGCGACAGGCCGAGACGGGTGCGCTGGTGCGCTTCCAGCCCATCGAGCTTGCGGCCATCGAACCGCACGCTGCCTTGTTCGTTGCGCAGCGTGCCGCAGATGCAATTGACCAGCGTCGACTTGCCGGAGCCGTTCGGGCCGATCAGGCCGAGTCGTTCGCCCGGCGCGACCGACAAAGAAATATTGTCCAGCGCGACGAACCCGCCGAAACGCTTGCCGAGATTGTCGATCATCAGCAGATCCGTCACGGCACGGTCTCCGGCGACTCGGTTTTGACCGGGCGGCGGCCGACGAAGTCGTCGGGCTTGCGCTGAAAATATTTGTGATAGAGCCCGACAATGCCGTTCGGCGCGACGATGACGAAGCCGACCAGGAGGCAGCCGACGATCAGCAAATTGACCGCCGACGAAATGGTGACGGTGGCAATCTGTTGCAGCGAGCCGAGCAGGACGGCGCCGATCAGCGGGCCGACCCAGCTGGTCGTGCCGCCGATCAGCGGCATGGCGATCGAATTGACGGCGTAGTCGAGCCCGAAGGTCGACGACGGCTGCAGGTAGCCGATGTAGTACGGGAACGGCGCACCGGCCATGCCCATCAAGGCGCCGGAGATGGTGGTGGCGACGAGCTTCAACCGCAGCGTCGGCACGCCGGACGCTTCCGCCGCCAGTTCGTCGTCACGGATGGTGGCGAAGCCGTAGCCGAGCCGCGACCGCTCGATCAGCCGCGCCACGGTGATCGATCCGACCGCGAGCAGCATCATGATCAGGAACAGATAGCGGATGTAATTGCCGATCGGCCAGATTTCCTCCGGCCGCACGATATAGGCGCCCCGCGAACCGCCGACATAATCCCAGTTGACGACCAGTGTTTGCAGCACGACGGCGAGCGCCAGGGTCGCGATGGCGAAGAACGCGCCGCGCAGCCGCAAGGTCAGATAACCCATGCCGAAGCCGACGATGCCCGATACTGCACCGCCGAACACGATCAGGATCGGAATCGGCAACGGGTGGAATTTGTAGATTGCGACCGAAGAATAGGCGCCCAGCGCGAAAAACGCGGCGGAGCCGAAATTCACGTAGCCGCAATAGCCGCCGAGGATATTCCACGCGGTCGACAGCACGACATATTGCATCACCACATAGCCGGCGAAGAACACGTAATCGTTGCCGAGTGCGGCCGAGCCCGCAAATACCGCGGCGGCAACGACGAGCCAGATAACGAGGAAGACCGGCGTGCGCACGAGTTACCGTCCCATCAGGCCCGCCGGCCGTACCGCCAGCGTCAGAAGGAGGAAGCCGAAGGATACGGCGGGCGCCCAGGACGGGCCGTAGAATGTCGAGGTGAGGCTTTCGACGATGCCGAGCAGCATGGCCGCGATCACGGTCCCCGGCAGGCTGCCCATGCCGCCCAACACGCAGATGGCGAATACCCGGCCGATATATTCGCGCCCCACCGACGGCTCGACCGGCTGAATGATGATGAGAAAAGCGCCGGCGAGCGACGCGGTCGCGATCGAAATGCCGAAGGCGATGCGTTTGATGCGTACCGGATCGATCGCCATCAGCCGCAGCGCCAACTGATCCTGCGCGACCGCCATGATCGCCCGGCCGATAAAGCTGCGCGTCAAGATGAGCTGCAGGATCGCAATGAGCAGCAGCGACACCACGCAGGGCACCAGGATGCGGAACGGGATGTCGAGCATGGCGAAGTGCCAGGCCGGGCCGATATAGGGAGCCTCGACGTAGCGGTAATCGACGCCGAAATAGAGCACCAGCGAGACTTCGGTGATGAACAGCAGGCCGAAGAAGAAGGCCAGCCCGCGCAGCGATTCCTGGTTACGTTTCTCGAACGAGACGTAATAGACCTGATAGATCGCCGCGCCGAGCACGTAGAACAGCGGCGTTGCCAGGATCGCGGTGAGGATCGGATCGAGGCCGAGGCTCACATTGATCGTATAGGCGATGTAGGAGCCGAGAATGATGAAGGCCGGATGCGCGATATTGACGATGTCGAGAATGCCGAACGAAATCGACACGCCGCATGTCACCGCTGCGTAAAAGCCGCCGATCAAAATGCCGGATACGATGGCGTTGATGAGAAGATCGACCGAAAAGATCATTCCTTGGTCCTGCGTAACGCTGCAGGAACTCTCCCCTCTTTGACGACACCGCTTTTGTTTTCATTATCCGCCGGGGCGAAACCCGCCAAGACGGATGGTGCGGTGGCTATTGTGGCTGACGCTTCCCCAAGCGCCAAGAAACATTAAAGATCATTACATGCCCGGCTTTCGCCGGGCATGACAGCAAGAAAGCAGCCGCCGGACACTAAGCCGCGGCGCGGACCCGGTCCGGAATCGCGAGCGGCTTGTTGGCGCTGTCAAGGAACTCGATGGTCATGAACACCATCTCCTTGTCGCCGAGATTTTCGAGGTCGTGGACCTTGAACTCGCCCGGACCGTAGGTCTCGTGGCGGGTCTCGCCGGGCTGGTAGGTGTATTCGACCGTGGTGCCGTCATGGATATGCTGACGGCCGCGGCCGCCCGACACCGAGGTCCAGAAATAATCGAGCACATGGCGGTGGAAGCCGATCCGCTCGCCCGGCGCCAGGCGGATGATCCAGACCCGCACCCGCTCGCTTTCGGAGACCAGCGTGCTGCCGACGCAGCCGTTATTGTTGTGCCGCTCGCGCTCGAACTCGGCCGCGATCGCCGCCGGCCAGGCAGATTTCTCGCTACTGTCGGACGACTTGTCCAGCATGGTCAGAGCCATAGCGTTCCTCCACGATTTCTTGGCACACTATAGAAAACCTTTCCGAATTAGGAAATAGCGTAGGGAAACGTCGGGATGCTCGGATGGTAAACCAACGTCGCGCTTTGATCGTGGGCGGCTCGATGAGTGGGCTCCTGGCCGGCCTGATGCTGACGCGGCGGGGGTGGGACGTCGATATTTTCGAGCGGGCCGAACGGGAACTGTCCGGCCGGGGCGCGGGGATCGTGGCGCAGCCCGAATTGATCGCGCGCATGCAGGCGCTGGGCCTCGACATCGGCGATCTCGGCGTCGCCGTGACGACCCGCAAGATCCTCGATACCGCGGGCCAGGTGAGCCTCGCGCTCGAATGCCCGCAGGTGCTCACTGCCTGGGAGCGCGTCTATCGCCTGCTGCGCGATGCTTTTCCGCCGGAACGCTATCATCGCGACCGCGGCGTCAAGGCATTCAGGCAGAGCGGGGAGGGTGTGGTTGCGCAGATCAGCGACGGCAGCACGGTCGCCGCCGAGGTTCTGATCGGCGCCGACGGTTTGCGCTCGACCGTGCGCCAGCAATGTCTGCCGGAAGCCGCACCGCTCTATGCCGGCTATATCGCCTGGCGCGCACTGTTGCCGGAAAGCTCAATCCCGTCGGCCATCCATCGCGAACTGTTCATGGGCATGACGTTCTGCCTGCCGCCCGGCGAACAATGTCTCGGCTACCCGGTCGCCGGGCCCGACAATGAACTGCGCCCCGGCCAGCGCCGCTATAATGTGATCTGGTACCGGCCGGCCGACGAAGCCACCGAATTGCCATCGCTTCTCACCGATAAAAACGGCGCGCTGCATTCGATTTCGATTCCGCCGCCGCTGATACGGGCCGAGCCGATCGCGGCGATGCGGGCCGCGGCCGATCGGTTGTTGGCGCCGCAATTCCGCGCCATCGTCGGTCTGATCGACGAGCCGATCCTGCAGCCGATCTACGATCTCGAAAGTCCGCAACTCGCCTTCGGACGCGTCGCGCTGATCGGCGACGCCGCTTTCGTGGCCCGGCCGCATGTCGGTGCCGGCGTCTCCAAGGCGGCCGACGACGCGGCGGCGCTGGCCGAGGCGCTCGACGCCCAGGATGTCGAGGGCGCATTGCGCCGCTACGAAAGCGAGCGGCTGCCGGAGAACAAAAAAATCATCGAGCGCGCGCGCCATCTCGGCGCCTATCTGCAAGCCACCCAGACCGCCGAGGAACGGACCCGCTCGGCCCGCCACAGCATCCCCGAAGCGGTGCTGGCGGAGACCGCACTGGTCGATTTTCTGCACGCGTGAGCGGCAGCCTGCGGCCGCCGCGCCTCAGACAAGCTTGGCGTCGAGCGTGATCTCGGCGTTGAGCACCTTGGAAACCGGGCAGTTCTTTTCGGCGGCGCCGGCGAGCTTGGCGAAGGTCGCCTCGTCGAGGTTCGGGACCTTGGCGCGCAGCGTCAGCGCCGACTTGCTGATCTTGAAGCCCTGTCCCTCGGGGTCGAGGCTGACGGCCGCTTCCGTGCTCAGCTCGGTCGGGGTAAAGCCCGCGGCCTGGAGCTGGAAGGCGAGCGCCATGGTGAAGCAGCCGGCGTGTGCGGCGGCAATCAGCTCTTCCGGATTGGTGCCTTTTTCATTTTCAAAGCGTGTTTTGTAGGAATAGGGCGTGGTGGCGAGCACGCCGGAATCGGTCGAAAGATTGCCCTTGCCGTCGCGGCCGGTGCCGCTCCAGACAGCCTTTGCCTTGCGGATCATGAAAAGTCTCCTTTGGGAACCGGGCGGTTTTGGCCCGGTTTGCCGATCAAGCACAAAACACGTCGGCGTGTCTTTGGTTCAGCCGAATAGCGTCGGCGGCGTGCCTTATAAATAACCAGTGCCGACTTCTGCGGCGAAGCGGGCGGGTCCGCCCTCCCAGACAATGCGGGCATGCTCGAGCACATAGACGCGGTCGGCATGCGGCAGCGCGAAAGTGACGTTCTGTTCGCCGAGCAGCACGGTTATAGCGGTGGTCTGGCGCAGCCGCTCCAGCGCTTTTGAAATCTGCTCGAGGATGACCGGCGCGAGGCCTAGCGTCGGCTCGTCGAGGATCAGGAGCTTCGGCTTCATCATCAGCGCCCGCGCGATGGTGAGCATCTGCTGCTCGCCTCCTGACAGCGTGCCGGCGGCCTGCTTCTGCCGTTCGCGGAGGATGGGAAAGAGTTCGAACAGCCAGCCGATCTGCTCGGCATTTTCGGCGGGCGGCAGATGCTGGCCGCCGAGGTCCAGATTTTCCCGCACCGTCATGTCGACGAAGAGATCGCGTCCTTCCGAGCATTGCACGATGCCGTTGCGTGCGATCGTGGCCGCGGTTTTGCCGCGCAACGTTGCGCCTTCGCGGCGGATATTGCCGGCGTATGGCAGCATGCCGGATATGGCATTGAACAGCGTGGTTTTGCCGGCGCCGTTCAAGCCGACCACCGAGACGAATTCGCCGGCATGAACATGGATCGAGACGTTATCCAGCGCCTGGGCCTTGCCGTAGAAAACGCTGACATTGTCGACTTGCAGAAACGGCGTCGTATCGCGGAACGAAGATTCCGGGCGCGCCGCGGTCTGGATATCGCCGCCGAGATAGACGCGGCGCACGGTTTCGTTGCGCATCACCTCGTCGGCGGAGCCTTCGGCGATGCGTTCGCCGACATACATCGCCAGCACGCGGTCGACCAGGCGGGCGACGCTCTTCACATTATGATCGACCAGCAGCACGGCGCGGCCGTCATCGCGCAATTCGCAGATCAGATCGGAGAACGCCGCGGTTTCGGTTCCGGTCAGGCCGGCGAACGGTTCGTCGATCAACAGCACTTTGGGATCGCGCGCGATCGCTTTGGCGATCTCGATCTTGCGCAGGTCGGCGAACGGCAGCGTGCCGGGCCGGCGATCGAGCACATGGCTCAAGCCGACCCGCGCGGCGATGGCGCGGGCGCGCGTATCGGTGTCGGGGTCCGCCAGCAGCCGGGTCAGCTTGTCGGGCAACAGCGCGAGCTTGATGTTCTCGAGCACGGTTTGCCGATGCAAAGGGCGCGAATGCTGGAACACCATGCCGGCGCCCAGCCGCGCGATCTTGTGCGACGGCGAACCCGCCACCTCGACGCCGCAAATCCGCACCGAACCTGAATCCGGGCGCTCGATGCCCATGATCAGCTTCATCACGGTCGATTTGCCGGAACCGTTAGGCCCGATCAGGCCGAGAATTTCACCCGCGCGGACGTCGAACGACATGTCGTTGACGGCGACCAGGCCGCCGAACCGCTTGGTGAGGCTTTTGACCTCGAGGTGCGCGGCTTCCGTCATGCTCAGCCCGGTTCTTTGCTGCGGCTGAGCAGGCCGAAAAAGCCGCCGGGAAACACCAGCACGACGACCAGCGCCATGGCGAAGACGACAAAATTCGCCAGATCGCCGATCGGCCGCAGCGCCTCGCTCATGGCAATGAGAAACACGGCGCCGAGCACGCCGCCGAGGATGGTGCGCCGGCCGCCCAGCACCGCGGCGATGATGATCTGCACGCCGACGGTGATGTCGACCAGCGTGCCCACCGAAGCGGAGCCCAGGTAAAACACCACCATGCCGCCGGCGAGGCCGGAGAAGAACGCGCTGATGATGAAGGCCGCGAGCTTGTGCTTGGTGACGTTGAAGCCGAGCGCGCCGGCCTGCACCGCATCCTGTCCGCTCGCCTGCAGGATAAGGCCGACCGGCGACCGCGACAGCGCGAACAGGATGGCGCCGCTCACGGCCATGAACCACAGCGCGATCTCGTAGTTCTTGGCGTCGCTGATGGTGATGACGTCGGGCACCGTCAGCCCGATCTCGCCGCCGGTCAGGCTGGCATCGACGACGATGAAATTCTGCAGCATCAGTACGGCGACCAGCGTCGTCAGCCCGAAATAGGGGCCGCGCACCCGCAGCGCCGGCAATGCCAGCACGACGCCGCCGGCCACGGCGGCGAAGGCGCCGGCGATCAGGCACAGCCAGATCGGCGGCTGATAAAGGTTGTCGAGGATGCCTGCGGTATAGGCGCCGGTGCCGATCAGGAAGGTCGGACCGAAATTGACCTCGCCGGCAAAGCCGAACAACAAGTCCCAGGCCATGGCGAACACGCCGAAGTAATAGGCGATGGTCAACAGCCCGAGGATATAGCCGGACACGCCGAGCGGCAGAAACGACGCCAACACGACGACGCCGAGAGCGATCAACATCACGCGTGTGGTGGAGGATAAGCGCATCTAGCGGCGCCCCAACAATCCGCGCGGGCGGACATACATCACCGCGACCAGCAACAGCAGCGCCGGGATGGTGCGATAGGCCGGCGAGATCAGATAGGCGGTCAGCGTCTCCAGATAGCCGACCACATAGGCGGCAATCAGCGCGCCGGAGACACTGCCGAGGCCGCCCAACACCACGATCGAGAAGGCGCTCGCGGTCAGCGGTCCGACGCTGTAGGACGACACGCCGAGGAACATGCCGAGCAGCACGCCGGCAACGCCGACCAGCACGCCATAGATCGCCCACACCGCGATATAGACCTGCGACAATTCGATGCCGAGCAGCGTGACGCCGCGCGGACTCATCGAGGCGGCGAGCACCGCTTTGCCGCCACGCGTCTTGTTGACCAGCAGCCAGAGTATGCCGATGACCAGCCAGCACACCACCGCGGTGAAAATCTCGTTCGACGGCGTGCGAACGCCGACGATCGAGACGACGCCTTGCACGATCGGCGCCACGGTCTTGGCATTGTTGGTGTAGAGGTAGCCGATCAGCTCCTGGATCATGATGCCCCACAGCAGCGTCGCGGTGAGGATGAAAATCTCCTTTTCTTCCTCGCGGATCTTGCGCGAGTTCTGCAGCGGCCGGACGATCAGGAAATAAGTCAGCAGCGAAGCGCCGAAGCCGACCGCGACGCCGAGCGCCGCGCCGGCATAGGGCCCGGCATGCAGATCGTTGCCGGCGGCCCAGGCGGCGACCACGGCGGCCACCATCAGCGCACCGTGCGACAGATTAAGAACGCCGGAAACGCCGAAAATCAAAGCAAAGCCCGTGGCGCCGAGCGCATAGAGCGAACTGATCGCAAAGCCGTCGATCAGGATTTGCCAGAACACCACGCCCACGCGGAGAGCCCCTTCACGAAATCTCCCCGCGCGCGGCTGCGGGCGGGGAGGGTTTCGAAAGCGCCGGTCAGCTTCTCATCAATTGGCCGCGCCGACCTTGATGAATTTCGGGAACTTCAGCTTGCCGTTGGCGACGGCGGCCGGCCACAGATTGACCTGCTTGCCGTCCTGCCATTGCAGCATCAGGCCGGTGATGGTGTCGGCGCCGACCTTGAGCGCGTGCGGATTGGGCGAATCCTTGCCCTTGAACTGGACGCGGCCGATGGTGCCGACGTAATCGGTCTTTTCCAGCGCATCGACCAGCTTCTCGGGATCGGTCCCGCCGCGCTTGATCGCATCGGCGATGTAATAAACTTCGTCATAGGCGGTGTAGCCGCAGTAGGACGGGAAGTTGCCGTATTTCTGCTTGAACGCTTTGACGAACGGCAGTGTCTTCGGCGTCACTGCAACATCGGGGCCGGAGACGGCCTGATACAGCACGCCTTCGGTCGCGCCGTTGGTATCGTTCCAGAAGCTCGAATTGGTCGCCTGCGAGGCGATGCCGAGCATCGGGATCGGCACTTCCTGTTGCTTCCATTGCACCGTCGGCTGCACGCCGACATGCGAGATGCCGGTGATCATCACGTCCGGCTTCTCGCCCTCGATCTTGTTGAAGATCGGCGTGAAGTCGGTGGTGTCGGGCGAGAAGCGAATATGGTCGATGACGTTGATCCCGATATTCGGCAGACACTTCAGATATTCGGCATCGAGCGGAGTGGTCCACGCCGCATCTTCGCTCATCACCACGGCGGACTTCATATGGAGGTCCTTGACCAGCAGGTCCTTGGCGGCATCGCAGGTCGAATCCGCCAGACTCGTCGAGGTCAGATAGCCGTGAAAGGTGTATTTGAGATTGTCGTAGTCCTTGGCGATGTTCTGGGTGATGACATCGGAAGCGGCGCCCGGCGTCACCATCACGGTCTTGAGTCGTCCGGCCCACGGCTCGAGCGCCAGCACGACTTCGCTGACATAGCTGGCGATCACGGCGTTGACGTGATCTTCGTTGGCGGCGCGCTGGAAGGCGCGCACCGACTCGGCAGCCGACGAGTGATTGTCGTAGGAAACGATCTCGATCTTGCGGCCGTTGACGCCGCCCGCGGCGTTGATCTCGTCGGCCGCGAGTTGGGCGGCTTGCGGGATCGACGAACCGGCGACGGCTTGGGCTTCGGCGATCACGCCGATCTTGATCGGGTCGCCGGCGGATTGGGCGTATCCCGGCGTGGCCAGCGCCAAAGCAAGCGCGGCGGCTGGAAGCCCGGCGAAGAGTGGCGCAGACATGCTACGCCCTTGAGACTTGCGCATTGTCATTCCCTCCCTGAAATCTTAACGTCGTCCTTGAAGGCGACGGCTTGTCATCAGTCTATCGGAACGCCCCCCGGCGGCAAGCTGGTTTATCTCAAGAGCAGATGAAGTTTTGCCGCAAGCGGCTGTGCCGCCGGGCTCAATCGGCTTCGCAATTAAAACGGATCAAAGGCAGGAACTCCCAATGAAGGCAGCGTTCTTTGAACAATTCGGCGGTCCCGAAGTCCTCAAATATGGCGATCTGCCGGATCCGGTGGCGGCGCCGGGCGAAGTGGTCGTCGACGTCGTCGCCGCCAGCGTGAATGCCGCCGATTGGAAGTTCCGCGCCGGCGAATATCCGAACAAGGACACGACCAAATTTCCCGCGATCCCGGGACGGGATTTTTCCGGCGTGGTCGGGTCGCTCGGCGCGGGCGTCGACGATCTGAAGGTCGGCGACGCGGTGTTCGGCGTGCTCGATGCCGGCCGCGAGGGAACTTATTGCGAAAAGATCGCGATCAAGGCGGCGCTGCTCGGCAAGAAGCCGGATGCGCTATCGCATGTCGATGCCGCAGCGCTGGCTTTGACCGGTCTTACCGCGATGAGCGCGGTCGCCGATACGCTGCAGCTCAAGCGCGGCGAGACGATCTTGATCCAAGGCGGGGCGGGCGGCGTCGCGAGCTTCGCTATTCAATATGCCCATCACATCGGCGCCCGCGTCATCACCACGACCAGCGCGGCGAATGCCGCCTATGTCCGCGCCCTCGGTGCCGACGAGGTGATCGACTACAATGCGCAGGATTTCACCAAAGCCGTCAGCAACTGCGACGCGGTGTTCGACACCGTCGGCGGCGACGTGGCGCGGAAGTCGTTTGCCGTGCTCAAGCCGGGCGGCCGCGGCGCCTTCATCGCCTCCGGCATGCAAGCGCCGAAGCCCGATCGCGACGATGTGACGTCGCTGCGGCCCCCGGTCCAGCGCTCGCGCGCCGGCATGGAACGCATTGCCGAACTGGTTCGAAATCGGCGCTGTTCGGCCGCCCGAGACCAAGCTCTATCGTCTGGCCGACGTCGTCGAAGCGCATCGCCTGAGTCAGTCGCGCCATTTCCGCGGCAAGCTCGTTTTTCAAGTGCGTTGAGCAGGAAGAGCCGCGTATGCCGGAAGCGAACATCGTCAACGTCGGCGACGTTATCGAGACGCAGCAATCGAGCTGGTTTCAACGCAACCTGATCTTCTGGATCGCCATCACCATGGTGATCGAGGGCAATGACAATCAGGTGGTCGGCTTCGCCGCGCCGCTGATGACCCAGGCCTTGCATATCGACAAGGCAAGCTTCGGTCCGGTGTTCGGTGTCGGCCTGTTCGGCTACATGCTCGGCGCCCTGGCGCTCAGCGCGGTCGGCGACCGCATCGGCCGGCGGCGCCTGGTCATCGCCGGCGCGGTGGTGTTCGGCATTTTCACCATTGCCACCGCCTATTGCGAGACTTTGTCGACGCTGCTGCCGATCCGGTTTTGCGCCGGCGTCGGGCTCGGCGCGGCGATCCCGAATGCGATCGCACTGATGGCGGAATATGCACCGAAGCGCACCCGCGCCACCCGCATCGCGCTGATGTTCGTCGCCTATACGCTCGGCAGCGCGTTCGGCGGCTTCTTCGCCGGCTGGCTGATGCCGCGCTATGGCTGGACCTCGGTGTTTCAATTCGGCGGCTGGAGCGGTCTCGCGCTTGCCGGCGCTTTGTATTTCATGCTGCCGGAATCGGTGCGCTTTCTTGCGGTAACGCATGCCCGCCTCGGCGAGCTTGCCAATACCCTCAAGCGTCTCGACCCGCGATTGCAGATCGGGCCCCGGACGCAATTCGTCTCCGCCGAGGCGAAAGAGCCGGGCGTGCCGGTCAAGCATCTGTTCCTGGAAAACCGCGCCGCCAAGACCGCGTTATTGTGGCTTGCCTTCATCGCCAATCAAATGACGCTGATCTTCATGACCAGTTGGCTGCCTACGGTCATCCACGAGAACGGCATCAGTTTGCAAAATGCGGTGAACACGGTTTCGTTGCTGCAACTGGGCGGCGCAGTCGGCAGCATAGCGTTCGGGCGGATTCTCGACCGTCTTGGCGTTTATGCTCTGGCCGCAGGTTTCTTGATCGCCATACCCTTTGTCGTCGGCCTCGGCTCGGCGGGCGTATCCGTCGCCTTGTTGATGGCGATTGCAACCGCGACCGGATTCTTCATCGCCGGCGGTCAGGCGGGCATCAACGCGCTCTCCGGAACGATCTATCCGACCTATATGCGCTCGACCGGTTCCGGCTGGGCGTTCGGTATCGGCCGCACCGGCTCCATCCTCGGCCCGGTCATCGGCGGAATGCTGCTGGGTTTGAGCCTGCCGACGCAGTACTTGTTTTTGTTCGCGGCAGTCCCGGTGCTGTGTGCGGCAGCCGCGCTGTTTCTTCTGGGCCGTGTCGCCGGCCGTTTCCCGCAGGACAGTGAAGTTTAGGCGCGCCGACCGTTATTCATCGGACATTCCACTCTTTTTGGAACTTCGGCACGCATATCGTCGTTTACTGACGATTGCGGTCGGGTCGTGCGTGATTGGAACTGTTCGGAATACTTAATGCCATCGGATGAAAAATATTGTCGCGAGCCCATCGTTGCAGTTCCCGCTCGAAATGAGGAAGACCGACTCCCGACGCTGATCGAAGCGCTCGGCCGCCAAACTTGGCTGGCCAAGAGCGGCAGAAACCTTCAGGTGGTCGTGGTCTTGAATAACTGCGCCGATCGTTCCGCTGCCGCATTAGCCGGCGCGGCGGCAAGGTATCCGGCGCTCGATCTCGACGTCGTTGAAGTCGAATTTTCCCCGAAAGAGGCCCATGTCGGTTTCGCCAGGCGATTGGCGATGGATCGCGCGCTCGAACTCGGTTCATCGCATTCGGTCCTGCTCACGACCGATGCCGATGCCGCGCCGCTGCCGAATTGGATCGATGCCAATCTGGCCGCGATAGATGATGGCGCCGATATCGTCGGCGGTCATATCGTCGGCGACCAGGCTGAAGAACGGCAGCTCGGTCCACGGTTCCTGCGCCGCGCCGCCTGCCATCTGCGTTACAGCAGCCTGGTCGATCGGCTGGCGGCCCTGATCGATCCCTTGCCGCACGATCCGTGGCCTCGCCATTCCGATCATACCGGCGCCAGCCTCGCGGTCCGCGGCGACGTCTACGCTGCGGTGGGTGGCATGGCGCCCCTGCCGTCTCGCGAGGACTTGGCGTTCGTCAATCGCGTGCGCAGGGCGGGATATCATCTGCGCCATCCGCTTGACGTGTGCGTCAAGGTCTCCGCCCGGCTGGAGGGACGCGCGATGGGCGGCATGGCCAATTGTTTGAAGCTTTGGCTCAGCGCCGAACAGCAGGGCTTGCCGCATCTCGTCGAGGATCCCCGATCGGTCGTGGACCGGCTGCGACGGCGGCGGTTATGCCGCGAACTCGCCGCCGGCCGCGCTTTGCATTTCGGCGATCTCATCGAGCCCTTCGGCAGTGAGGTTTTCAGTGGGCTCGGCCGTACCGGTCAACGCTCGCCTCGACGCGGGACGCTCATCGACATCGTCGCGCCTGACGAGCCGGACGCACCCGGCAGTGTCGAAGTGGTGACGGCGATCGGGCAGATCGAGCGGATGATTGCCGACCGGCAGAAGGAAATCCATGTCTCGTGAATTTCGCAACTGGATTTCATATGAGGCTATTGCCCAGTCGGCGGGCGACGGCGCGGCCGAACGCGACGTTGACGGCCAATTTCCGGCTCGTGCTTTCGGGAGCCTGAAACAATTTCGTCTGCTCGCCCATCCGCCGCTGGGATATTCCGACGCCGCGACTTTATTCCGGATCCTGGCTGCGGTCGGCCGCGGTAATCTGAGCGTCGGTCGAATTTTTGAAGGTCACGTCAACGCGCTTTTCTTGATCAGGCTTTTTGGGACTGCCGAACAGCGCGAACATTACGATCTGATCGCGTCGGGCTCGGGCTTGTTCGGAGTCTGGAATACCGATCTTCCTGGCGAGCCGGTGGTGCTCAAGGAAGGCGTGCTCCATGGCAAGAAGAACTTCGCCAGCGGTGTCGATGGCTTGAGCCACGCGCTTATAACCGCATCCACGCCCGCCGGACGCATGATGGTTATGGTTCCCATCGCCGAATTGCCGGTGGACCGGTCCTGGTGGCGCCCACTCGGCATGCGCGCCTCCGGCAGCCACGTCGTCGATTTCAGCGGTGTCGCGATCGAGCCTGATTGGATTCTCGGCGGCTGCGATGACTATATCAAGGAGCCGTGGTTTTCGGCAGGCGCCATTCGCTTCGCCGCGGTTCATGTCGGCGGCATGCACGCGGTGCTCGATACCGCCGTTACGCATTTGCGCAAGACTCAGCGGGTCTCGGACCCCTACCAGCGTCATCGCTTGGGCCAGATGGCGATCGAGGTCGAGGCCGGCTACGCATGGCTCGACCGCACCGCGAAACTATGGGCGAAAGCCGAGCAAGTCCCCGAAGCTCTGCCGGCCGTTGCCGGCGCCTCTCGGCTCGCAATCGAGCGCGCGGCGCTCAGCGTGCTCGAAATCGCGGAACGCAGCGTCGGCGCCGCCGGGTTTCTCGCACCGCATCCCCTTGAGCGCCTCATTCGCGACCTGCGCACCTATTTGCGTCAGCCCAATCCGGATGGTGCGCTGTCTGCCGTTGGTGCCGCCGTTGGCGACGGCCGCTGGTCGCCGGGCGAAACCGGCGACGGGAAAGATATCAATGCGTGAAAGTTGCGGCAGTTTGAATGCGCGCTATCTCGATGCCCGGAGGATTCTGGTCGTCGCGCCCCATCCTGACGATGAATCCCTCGGCTGCGGAGGCCTGATAGCTCTTCTTGCGGCGCGCGGCGCATCGTTCCACACCGTATTTGTCACCGACGGCGGAGCCTCGCATCGGGGCTCGCGCCACTGGCCGCGGCCGCGTCTGGCCGCACGCCGCGAACAGGAAGCAATTGACGCGCTTGAGCGCCTCGGCGTCGGCACGCATCGGCGAAGCTTTCTCAGACTTGCCGATGCCGATATGCCCCCGCCGATGTCTCGGGAGTGGCAAGCCGCTCTGCTCGAGCTTGAAACGATTGTCAGGACATTCAACCCCGATCTCGTGCTCCTGCCGTGGCGGCGCGATCCTCATTGCGATCATCGCGACGCCTGGCGTCTTTTTCAGGACGCCGCTTCGGCGGCGGGAGTGAGGCCTTTGACGCTCGAATATGCGATTTGGCTCGATGAATTCGGCGCGCCGTCGGACCGGCCGCGGCTTGGCGAGGTTGAAGCGGTAGCGCTCGACATTTCCGATGTCGTCGACAGGAAGCGCGCCGCGATCGGCGCGCACATCTCGCAGACGACCGATCTGATCAATGACGACCCCAGCGGCTTTCGTCTCACGGCGGAGACGATTGTGCGTCTCACCGGACCGCATGAGGAATATTGGCGGCCGCTTCATGAAGCCGATTGATCCCGCCGGATTTGAACAAAAATTCCGCGATAATATCGATCCGTGGGATTACACCCATTCTGCCTTCGAGCGTTTCAAGCGCGACGTGCTGTTGCGTGCCTGCGGCCGCCGGGTATTCGGCCGCGTTCTCGAACTGGGCTGCGCGATTGGAGAAACAAGCCGCGAATTGGCGCACTTCAGCCTGCGACTTCTAGCGGTCGACAGCTCCTCGACGGCCATCAAGGAGGCCCGGCGGCGTTTCAGCGGAAATCCGCGCGTCGAATTTCGCCGCGCGACACTGCCCGGCGAAATGCCGCGCGGCCCGTTTGATCTGATCGTCGTTTCCGAACTGGTTTATTATCTGCCGGCTCACGCGCTTTACCCCTTGTTGAGCAGGATCAAGAGCGCGCTGGCGCGCAATGGCAGGCTGGTGGTGCTCGATCACATCAGGCCGTTTGCCGATGCCGCGCAATATCCGGCCCTGGCGCATTGGCGGGTACGAGCGGAACTGCAGAAGTCCATGGCGCTCGTCTTTCACGAGCGCCGCTCCCGCTTCGATGTCATTGCGTTCCACAAACCGCGGCTGTGATCGCCCCGAGTGCGCGATTCCGGGGCAAGCGACGCCGTTCAGACGTGCTGGCCGCCATTGATGTGGATTTCGGCGCCGTTCACATAGGAAGCCGTGTCGGTGCACAGCACGTAGATGATCTTCGCCACTTCGTCCGGCGTGCCCAGCCGGTGCATCGGAATATTCTCGACGATCTTTTCCGTTCCCGGCGACAGCATCGCGGTGTCGATCTCGCCGGGCGCAATGGCGTTGACCCGGACGCCGAACGGACCGAAGTCGGCGGCCATCTCGCGGGTGAGCGCATTGAGCGCCGCCTTCGAGGTCGAGTAGGCTGCGCCGGCGAACGGATGCACGCGCGAGCCCGCAATCGAGGTGACGTTGACCACCGAACCCTTCGCCGCCTTCAACTCATCGAGCAGCCCGCGCGCCAGCATGATCGGGGCGAAGAAATTGACCTGAAAAATGTGATGCCAGTCGTCACGCGAGGTTTCGATCGAGGAGAGCCGCTTGCCGCCCGCGGCCTTCGGCGAAATCGCGGCATTATTCACCAGCGCGTGCAACTCGCCGTGCAGCCGGTTTTTGGTTTCGGCAATCGCCGCCTCGGTGTTCTCCGGGTCCGACAGGTCGACCTGGATGTGGTCTTCCGGCCCGGCTTCCCATGGACAGTTTTCCGGAAACGGATGGCGCGAACAGGTGACGACACGCCAGCCGGCGGCGGAAAATCGCTTCACCGTGGCGTGGCCGATGCCGCGGCTGGCTCCGGTGAGGAGCAGCGTTCGCCGTGGCTGGTTGCTGGTTGTCATTCTAATATCCTTGCCGTCATTGCGGGCCAACGGACCCGGCCCGACATGGCCGGCCCGATGACAGGCTCCACGAAGCAATCCAGCGGCGCGTGAAAGGTGGATTGCTTCGTCGCCTCGCTCCTCGCAATGACGTGTGTTGATATGTTCACGGATAAAGCCGCGTCTTCGTCCACGGTGCGTTCAAACGCGGGCGCGCGAACACCACGCGGTCGTGCAGGCGGAACGGCCGCTCCTGCCAGAATTCGATCTCCTGCGGCACCACGCGATAGCCGGACCAATAAGGCGGCCGGGGCACGGTGCCGACGGCATATTTGGCGGTGAAGCGGGCGATCGCCTTCTCGAAGGCAAGCCGGCTTTCCAGCGCCGAGGATTGCTTGCTGGCCCAGGCGCCGATCTGCGCCATACGCGAACGCGACGCGAAATAGGCGTCGGCTTCGGCCTGCGATACCGGCTCGACACTGCCGCGGAGCCGCACCTGCCGCTGCAGCGATTTCCAGTAAAAGGTCAGCGCCGCCTTCGGTGCCGCGGCGAGCTCGTGGCCCTTGTTGCTGTCCTGGTTGGTGTAGAACACGAAGCCGCGCTCATCGAAGCCTTTCAACAGCACCATCCGCGCATTCGGCAGCCCGTCGGCGTCGACCGTTGCGATCGTCATGGCCTCGGGATTGACCGGCTCGGCGCGTTTGGCGTCCTCGAACCAGGCGGCAAACAGACGCAGCGGCTCATCGGCCTCGGTGAAGTCACCGCCCGTTAACCCTGCAGGGTGTTCCCTAGGTGCCGCTTCGGACATTCTCGGAGTACCAAGTGCTCGCGTGGGGCGATCGGAAGGGGTGCCGCCAGCCTCTATATAATGGAACGGCGGCGTCGCGCCTATGTCAGTGGTTTCAAAGATTGCCCGGCAATCCAATGCGCGGGCTCATGCGCCGGGCTGTCTCCGGGCTCACGCTGGCTGGGGCGGTAGTTAGCGCGCTGGGGCTTTGCGGTTGCTCCTACCGGATGGCTTCGCTGGTGTCCAAGAACGACAGCGATACCATGACGACCGGATCGATCGCCCATCCGGCCGGTCAGGCGGTGCCGGCGGGCCGGGTCGCCGATCGGGCGTCCGTGGCGGAGGGCGATCTTGTCTATGCGCGGGCGGCGGCCGCCGACGTGCTCTCGCGCGGCGGCAAGGATTCGAGCGTGCCCTGGCAGAATCCGCAGACCGGCGCCGGCGGTAATATCACGCCCCTGGATACCGCCTACAGCGAGGGCGGCGAGCCATGCCGGGATTTCCTGGCGAGCTACGTGCATGGCGGTTCGCAGGACTGGCTCCAGGGCGCCGGCTGCCGCACCCTCGGCGGCCCTTGGGAAGTGAAACGGCTAAAACCGCTGAAGCCGCACTAAAGCACGCTATCATCGGTGGAATTGGCAGCCGATTCGCTCGGTTTGGCGATCTGTTGCATTGCGTCACGGCCGTTTTATTCCCACATTAACGGGTCGTGGAGCGGGGCAGACCCGAAAAACCAAAAGCGGAGTCCGTAGGGAATGCGTGATCCCTATGAAGTCTTGAGCATTGATCGCAAGGCGAGCGCGGGCGACATCAAAAGCGCCTATCGCAAGCTTGCCAAAAAACTGCATCCGGACGCCAATAAGGACGATCCGAAGGCAGCGAACCGTTTTGCCGAATTGAACGCCGCGCATGAAATCCTCGGCGATGAGGACAAGCGCAAGGCGTTCGATCGCGGCGAAATCGATGCCGAAGGCAAACCGCGTTTCCAAGGTTTTCCGGGCGGCGGGTTCGGCGGCGGTGGTCCCAGGCCTGGCGGTGGCCCGGGCGGCGGTTTTGGTCCGGACGTGAATTTCGAGAACTTCAATTTCGGTCCCGAGGGCTTCACCCGTTCGACGCGGCGTGGCCGCGCCGGCGGAGGCGCTGGCGGGGCCGGCGGTGGCGGCTTCGGCGGCTTCGAGGATATCCTCAAGGAGGCGTTCGGACGCGGCGGCCGGCCGGGTGCCGGTTCGACCTTCGAGCCGGAGGATTTCGGCGTCGGCGCCGATGTCCATGCGGCGCTGACGGTGACGCTGCCGGAAGCGGCGCGCGGCGTGACCGAGCGGCTGCGGCTCCCCACCGGCAAGGACGTCGATGTCAAGATTCCGGCCGGCATTACCGACGGCCAGCAGGTCAGGCTCAAAGGCCAGGGCATGGCCGGGCAGGGCGGCTCAGGCGACGTGCTGATCACAGTTTCGATCGCGCCGCATGCGGTGTTCACGCTCGAGGGCGCAGACGTGCGCCTCGATCTGCCGGTGACGCTCTATGAGGCCGCGCTTGGCGGCAAGGTCCGGGTGCCGACCTTGGACAAGGCGGTCGAGCTTACGATCCCAGCATGGACCAATAGCGGCCGCACCTTCCGCCTCAAAGGCAAGGGCTTTCCCGCCAAGGCGGGTCGCGGCGACCTGCTGGCCACCGTGCGCATCATGCTGCCGGAGAAGGGCGACGACGAGTTCGAAGCGCTGATGAAGAAGTGGCAGGCCGAGAAAGCCTACGATCCGCGCAAGGATATGTGATCTTAGCTCGGCAGCGTCACGCCGGTCAGGCCGGCGCAATAGTCGAGCAGGGCATCCTGCAAGTCTGATCGGCGCGCATCCGGATGCACCGGGCGAAGCTTCTGATGATAGAAATATTGGCCGCTCACCGTGGCGGCGGGATCGTCGCTGACGGCGAGCCAGGCTTGGGTCACCGGGCCGAGCGATAGGTCGTCGCTGGCGCCGCTGCCGCCCATCTTGGTCGCTACCCAGCCGGGCTCGACCGCGTTCGACTTGACGTCCGGCCAGCGCCGGGCGACCGCGAAGGTCAGGAGGGTGTCGAACATTTTGCTGTCGGCATAGGCCTTCGGTCCATCCCAGCGCCGCGCCGTCCATTGCGGGTCGTTCAAACCGGCAGTACCGCCCTTATGCAGACCCGAGCTCAGATAGATCAGGCGGCCCGGGCGGCTCATCAGTGCCGTCAGCATATAAGGCGCCAGCACATTGATCGCGAAGATGTGGCAAAGCCCGTCGGCGGTCTCGACGCGTTGCCCTTCGCGGTAGCCGACCCCCACATTGTGAATCACGGCGTCAAATCGGCCAAGCGCATTGGCTTGTTCGGCCAACCGCCGCATCGCGGCGATGCTCGATGCGTCGCCGACCAAGACCTCGTCCGCCTGCGGCAATGCGCGCCGGGTTGCGTCGGCCCGGGCCGCATTGCGGGCATGGAGCGTGACGCGATGACCGCCATCGACCAGAAGTCTGGCCGCCATCAGTCCGAGGCCGTCGGAAGAGCCGGTAACGAAAATACGCGACATCGAAATTCCAAGAAATTCCTATTCCGGCTCGCGGCTCAGCTGCCTTGCAGCGGAGTGCGGCGATCGATCTGATCGTAAGCCGTTTGCGCGATGTCGCGCAATCGATCCTGCTCCGCGGGGCCGCTGAGAACATAGGCCAGATTGCGGTCGACCCAATAATAGGCGGCATTGTCCCGCCCGGCCGTGTAACGCAGCGCGGTCTCTTGATCGCCGGTGCGGCCGCAATAGAGCGTGAAGCGTTCACCGGACGGGCCTTCATACATGAAGAACGCCGTGGCCCCGGTCGGGCCGGGCAGCAGTCTCCCGCCGACGAGCTTCAATCCTACTTTGTCGAGTTCAGGCGGCCGCAGCGGCGAACCGACCCGCTTCGACAGCCATTCGGTCAAATGCGGCCGCTGGTCGCCCGGCACCTCGACCGGATGGCGCACCTCGACGGTATAGAGCCGATAGGCATCGAGCGCGTCGCTGGTAAAGAGCGCGAGATCGGTCGGTCGCGCCGCCTCGGCGCCGCGCGCCATCCAGCCGCCGGCGCCGCCGACCAAGAAGGCGGCGATGATGGCGGCAGCGGCCGCGGCGACCGCGCCATGCCGGCGCCGGGTTAGCTTGCGGATATCGAACCGCCGCGGCGGCACTTCGTCGGCGACCGCGCCGTAGCGCGCGCGAATAAGCTCGGCCTGCTTGCGCCAGGCGGCGACTTTTTCCGCATCATCGGCGTGGGTCGCGAGCCACGCCTCAACCGCGGCGCGGCGGTTGGCCGGAAGTTCGCCGTCGACATAGGCGTTGAGTTCGTCTTCGGTGACAGGCTGCTCTCGATCGATCATGGTCGTTTCTCTTTGTCACTTCACACGGCGCAGCGCAGGGCGCTCGCCGTCAAGATAGGCTTTGATTTGCGCCCGGGCGCGCGCCAGCCGCGACATTATCGTGCCGATCGGCACACCCTGCATTTCGGCGACCTCCCGGTAAGTGAGGCCCTCGAGAACCACGAGCAGCAGCGCGGAACGCTGATCCTCGGCAAGCTCGTCGAGCGCGCGGCTGATATCGCGCCCGCCGCCGTCCGGTCCGGCAGTCATGGCATCGCTGTCTTTGATCGGCGCCAGCACCGGCCGCCGCGACAGCGAACGAAGGCGGTTGCGGTTGAGGTTGGTCAGGATGGTGTAAAGCCATGCCCTGGTATCTCCGCCGTGAAACAAATGTTCCGAGCGTAGCGCCCGCACGAGCGTGTCTTGCACGAGATCGTCCGCGGTTTCGGCGTCGCGGGTGAGCGCGCGCGCATAGCGCCGGAGCGCCGGAATAGCCGCCTTGATCTGCTCGTTGAACTCACCCAAGCATCGCACCTTTATCGAGGGTTAAGACCCGCGCCACCTGGACCTAAGCCGAATGCCGGTCGCAGGTGTTAAGATTGGCGCGGTGTCCGGAGTTGGCGATCGATCCAAACGCGGCATCTGATGCAACAACACCGCCCGGCGCCGGCTATTCCGCCCGGGGTCCCGCGCTTGCTGGTCCAGGGACCCTATGCCATAGGAGGCCGGGATGTAGGCGTCGTACGAGGTCAAGAGAAATGCCGGAAATCTCAGGCCTCATGCGCGGAAAACGCGGCCTGATCATGGGGGTCGCGAACCATCGCTCGCTCGGCTGGGGCATCGCCAAGGCCTGTCACGGCCACGGGCGCGGAACTCGCTTTCACCTATCAGGGCGATGCGCTCAAGAAGCGGGTCGAGCCGCTGGCCCAGGAGGTCGGCGGCATCGTGGTCGGCGATTGCGACGTCACCGAGCCGAACACCATCGATGCGGTGTTCGCCGCCGTGCAGCAGGCCTGGGGCGGGCTCGATTTTCTGGTCCACGCCATCGCGTTTTCCGACAAGGACGAACTCGACGGCCGCTACGTCGACACCACGGCGGACAATTTCTCCAAGACCATGCTGGTGAGCTGCTACTCGTTCACGGCGATCGCGCAGCGCGCCGAGAAGCTGATGACGAACGGCGGCTCGATGCTGACGCTGACCTATTACGGCGCCGAAAAGTGGATGCCGCATTATAACGTCATGGGCGTCGCCAAGGCCGCGCTCGAAGCGTCGGTGCGTTATCTCGCCGCCGATCTCGGCGTGAAGAACATCCGCGTCAATGCCATCTCGTCGGGGCCGATCAAGACGCTGGCCGCGTCCGGCATCGGCGACTTCCGCTACATCCTCAAATGGAACGAATACAACGCGCCGCTGCGGCGCAACGTCACCATCGAGGAGGTCGGCGAAGCCGGCGCTCTATCTGCTTTCCGACATGTCGCGCGGCGTCACCGGCGAGGTGCACCACGTCGATGCCGGCTACCACATCGTCGGCATGAAGCATCCCGACGCGCCCGACATCGTCGGTCGGCAAAGAGTAGCGTTTTGTCCGGCTGTTCCCGCGGCAGCGGAATCCGGTAATTTGTCCTGCCGGGTCATCGCAAACCGGAATGATTATGCCGGTGCTCTTTTACGTCCGCCACGGCGAGACCGATTTCAACGCCGAAGCGCGTCTGCAGGGCCGCCGCGATACGCGCCTGAATGCGCGCGGCCGCGGCCAGGCGAAAAAGTGCGGGCGCCTGCTGCACGATCTGTTCGCGCGCGACGGCCGCCGGGCCGAAGATTTGGTCTATGTGTCGAGCCCGCTGCGGCGCGCCCGCGAAACCATGGAGGGTCTGCGCACGGTGTTGCGGCTCGATCCGAAGGCCTACGCGCTCGACGATCGGCTGGTGGAGATTTCCTACGGCGAATGGGAAGGCCGGACGCTGCCGGAGATCGACGTCCGCATGCCCGGCGCGCTCGCCGAGCGCGAGCGCGACAAATGGGATTTCGCGCCGCCCGGCGGCGAAAGCTATCGCGCGCTCACGCAGCGGATGGCGGCCTGGTATGCCGAGCTTACGACCGACACGGTGGTTACCGCCCATGGCGGCGGCGCGCGGGCGCTGATGGCTTTGTTCGGCATCATGTCGACAGACGACGCGACGCATGCGCCGATCGCGCAAGGGGTCGTCTATGTTTTCGCCGACGGCAGGGTAACGCGCTACGCGTGATCGCGCCGGCCTGGATACTTTGTTGGAGCATGATCTTTTCCGAACTGGCGTCCGCTTTTCGGAATCATGCTGCAAAAGCAAAAGCGGCCGAACCTGAGTTCGACCGCTTGACGAGATCGGAGATCTCGCGAAAACCGAAGTTGACGGCGCGGCCCCAATACGAGGCCCACGCTCATGTCATTTACTTCGACTTCTTCTTGGCCTTTTTCTTCTTCGTCGCCATGACGCTGTTTCCTTGATGTGTGTGAACCTACGGCAGGGTTGGTTTAAGTCGCAGGCTTTAAATCTCGGTCCCTGGGCCTTCGCCCCCTTACCGAGGATGACAATGGCACAGGCGAACCGATCCCGCAATCAAAAAACGCAAATAACCCTGATTTTTCCGTAGCTTAACGGTTATTCAGGTTGCCATTAATCGGCGTTCAGCGAGATGAATGACGGATGAATGGCGAGCGCGAGACTGCGCATTTTGTCAGCAGAATCCCGCATGAGTTTTCGCAAGCGCGAGAGCGTCGCGGTGTTTCTACCGCAGTAGCGAACGCAGCCGGGCACGTTAGTCCAGATTTGACCCCATGGGACACGCGGGCTACCAAGCCGCAACCAGCCTCAATCTGGCTTCTCGCATTCATTCAGCGTCTTCGTGCGCCATGTCGTTCAATACGTTTCGGTCATTTATTCCGGGTCACGACCTTCGGTGAAAGCCATGGGCCGGCGATCGGCTGCGTGGTCGACGGTTGTCCGCCGCGCATTCCGCTGACCGAGGCCGATATCCAGCCTTATCTCGATCGGCGCCGGCCCGGCCAATCGCGCTTCACCACGCAGCGTCAGGAGCCCGACGCGGTGAAAATCCTGTCCGGCGTGTTTCGCCGATCCCGACAAGCGGCGCGCAAGTCACTACCGGCACGCCGATCGCGCTCGTTGATCGACAATGTCGATCAGCGCTCGAAGGATTACTCCGCGATCAAGGACAAATATCGTCCGGGCCACGCCGACTACACTTACGACGTCAAATACGGCCTGCGCGATTATCGCGGCGGCGGCCGCCAGTCGGCGCGCGAAACCGCGATGCGGGTCGCGGCCGGCGCTGTCGCGCGCAAGGTGGTGCCGGGGCTGAACGTGCGCGCGCGCATTGGTGCAGATGGGGCCGCATCGCATCGATCGCGCGCACTGGGATTGGGCCGAGGTCGAGCGCAATCCGTTCTTTTGTCCCGGACGCCAAGACCGCGGCGATGCTCGGCGATTATCTCGACGGCTTGCGCAAGAGCGGCTCGTCGATCGGCGCGGTGATCGAGGTCGTCGCCGACGGCGTGCCCGCCGGTCTCGGCGCGCCGATCTACGGCAAGCTCGACGGCGATCTCGCCGCGGCGCTGATGAGCATCAATGCCGTCAAGGGCGTCGAGATCGGCGCGGGTTTTGCCGCGGCCGAACTGACCGGCGAAGAAAACGGCGACGAAATGCGGATGGGCAACGACGGCAAGCCGCGCTTTCTGTCCAATCATGCCGGCGGCATCCTCGGCGGCATTTCCACCGGGCAGCCGGTGGTGGCGCGCTTTGCCGTCAAGCCGACCTCGTCGATCCTCAATCCGCGCCAGACCGTCGACCGCTACGGCCGGGAGACCGACATCTCGACCACCGGCCGCCACGATCCTTGCGTCGGCATCCGCGCCGTCCCGATCGGCGAGGCCATGGTGGCGTGCGTGATCGCCGATCACTATCTACGCCAGCGCGGCCAGGTCGGCGATACGCCGGCATGGCCGTTTCCGCGGCGCCCGCTGACGGCTGAGAACGAATAAAAATGGAAGACGCCCACCAACGCATCCGCGCCGCCATCGCCGCATTCGCCCGCGGCGAGATCGTCATCGTCGCCGACGACGACGACCGCGAGAACGAAGGCGATCTGTTCGTCGCCGCGAACCTGTGCACGCCGGAGAAGATGGCGTTCATCATCCGCCATACGTCCGGCATCGTCTGCGCGCCGCTCGGACCCGAGGAGGCGCGGCGGCTGCATCTCGATCCGATGGTGGCGCTCAACGATGCGCCGCTCGGCACCGCCTTCACGGTCTCGGTCGACGTCCGCCATGGCCTCACCACCGGCATCTCCGCGGAGGAGCGCACCAACACCGTGCGGGCGCTCGCCAACGGCAATTGCGGCGCATCGGATTTCGTCCGGCCCGGTCACGTCTTTCCGCTGGTGGCGCGAGGAAGGCGGCGTGCTGATGCGCTCCGGCCATACCGAGGCTTGCGTCGATCTTTGCCGGCTCGCCGGTCTGCCGCCGGTCGGCGTGCTTTCCGAACTGATGAACGACAACGGCACGGTGATGCGCGGGCCTGAACTCGCCGCGTTCGCCGAACAGCACAAGCTGCAGCGGATCACCATCGCGGAACTGATCGCCTATCGTCAGGCCCGCGACAAGCTGATCGAGCGTGTCAGCGAATTTCCCGTTGAGTCCGAGATCGGCACGCTTGACGGCTACGCGTTTCTGACGCCGTTCGATGCGGTCTATCACATGGCGTTCGTCTACGGCCAGATCGGCGACGGCAAGAACGTGCTGACGCGGCTGCACCGCGCCGACATCATCGCCGACGTGTTCGGCGGCGCCAAGACGATCCATCATTCGCTGGCGCGCTTCAAGGCCGAGGGCAGGGGCGTGCTGGTGCTGTTGCGCGACGGCACCGCCGGCGTTCCGGTGGTGTCGCTGCCGAAATCCGGCGACACCGCATCGGGCGACGCCCGCACCCGGCAATGGCGCGAAATCGGTCTCGGGGCGCAGATCCTCAAGGATCTGGGCGTCGGTATCGATCAGGCTTTTGACGTCCTCGCGGCCGACCACCTTTGTCGGCCTGTCGGGTTTCGGCATCGAAATTGTCGGCACCGAACCGGTCGAGGGCTGAACTGTTTTACGCGCTTGTGCGTCTCATGCAGAGCAGGAGGCCGGAATGCCCACTATCGTTGCTCGTATCCGTATCGCTTTCGCCGTCGTCGCTATCGGACTGACACTGTCGGCTTGCGGCTACAACACCATCCCGACGCTTGAAGAACAGGCCAAGGCGCGCTGGGCCGACGTGCAGAACCAGTATCAGCGCCGCTCCGATCTCATTCCCAATCTGGTGGCGACCGTGCAAGGCTACGCCGCTCAGGAAAAGAGCGTCCTCACCGCCGTGGTCGAGGCCCGCGCCAAGGCGACGCAGATCAGGCTCGACGCCTCCGATCTCACCGATCCGGCCAAGCTGAAAGCCTTCCAGGATGCGCAGAACCAGCTGACCGGCGTGCTCGGCCGCTTGCTGGCGGTGACTGAGAATTATCCCGACCTGAAATCCAACGCCAACTTCCTGGCGCTGCAGTCGCAGCTCGAAGGTACCGAGAACCGGATCGCGGTGGCGCGGCGCGACTATATCGACGCGGTACGCGCCTTTAACACCGCATTGCGGACATTCCCGACCGTCATCTGGGCGAAGACGGCGTTCTCCGGTGAAAAGCCGATGGCGGAGTTCACCGCCAACGAAGGCGCTCAAACCCCGCCCCAGGTCAAATTTTGACCATGGGAAGTGCGTTTCCCGGGCGCAACGCAGCACGAAGCGAAGCGCAGTGGTGCGTTGCAGACCCGGGATCGTCACATCTGCCGAACTTGGAACGATCCCGGATCAGCGGTGCACCGCTTCGCGCTGCACCGCGTCCGGGAAGTATTGATCGGCTTTTATTCGCGCTTTTGCGTCCGTGCCTCGGCGTAATTGTTCTTTGTCTTTTTACGATCATCGCCTTCGCGCTCGACTTCCCGCCGCTCACCGGACGTGTGGTCGATCAGGCCAATGTCATGAGCGCGGAGAGCAAGAGCGACATCGAGGGCAAACTCAAGGCGCTCGAGGACAAGTCAGGCATTCAGCTGGTAGTCGCCACGGTGAAATCGCTGCAGGGCGGCGATATCGAAACCTATGCCAACGAGCTGTTCCGGTTCTGGAAGCTCGGTCAGGCGCAGAAAAACAACGGCGTATTGCTGCTGGTGGCTCCGGCTGAGCATAAAGTCCGCATCGAAGTCGGCTATGGCCTCGAAGGCACCCTGACCGATGCGCTGTCGTCGGTCATCATTTCCAGCGCCATCATTCCGCGCTTCAAGACCGGCGATTTCTCCGGCGGCATTCAGCGCGGTGTCGACGGCATTATCAGTGTATTGAGCGGCGATACTGCGGATTGGCAGCCGAAACCGAACGTGCGGCGCCAGGATGCCTCCGGCGACGTCGACAATCTGTTTCCGATTTTGTTCTTCATCGCGATCGTTTTCGTCTGCTGGTACCTGATCCGCAATGCCAATGGCGGCGGACCGCCGTCCAGCGGTGGCGGCACGCGCCGCGGCGGCGGTCCGGTGTTTATTCCCTACGGCGGATCGGGCTGGGGCGGCGGTGGATTTGGCGGCGGCGGCGGCGGTTTCGGTGGCGGCTTCTCCGGCGGCGGCGGGTCGTCGGGCGGTGGCGGCGCGTCGGGAGGCTGGTGATGCATTTCACCAAGGCGGATCACGAAGCCGTTTCGGCGGCCATCCGGGAAGCAGAGCAGCGGACCTGCGGCCAGCTCGTCTGCGTCCTGGCGCATGCGTCGTCCTCTTACGCGCACATTCCGATTTTGTGGGCGAGCGTGCTGGCGCTGGTCACGCCCTGGCCGCTCATCGTGTTTACGCAATGGAGCGTGGAACGGATTTTCATGGCCCAGCTCGCGGTCTTCATCGTCGCGGGTCTCTTATTCTCCTTCATGCCGCTGCGATTGGCGCTGGTCCCCAAAGCGGTGAAACGCGCACGCGCGCACCGGGCGGCGCTCGAACAATTCGTGCTGCGCGGCATCACCCGCACCAAGAACCGCAGCGGCGTTCTGATCTTCGTGTCGCTCGGCGAGCACTACGCCCGTATCATTGCCGACGAAGGCATTGCGGCGAAGGTCGGCAATGCCGAGTGGCAGGCGGCAATCGATGCACTGACCGCGCATATGCGCGGCGGCCGCATCGCCGCGGGCTTTACCGCGGCGATCGAGCGATGCGCCACCGTGCTGGCGGCCCATGCACCGCCCGACGGTTCGCCGAACCAATTGCCGGATCGGCTTTACGTCATCTAAAGCGCCGGCAGCCGGGCTCAGCCGGCCGCCTGCGCGCGCTTCGGAAACAATTGCGGCCGCAGCTTCGGATGACAGCCCATCATCTTCGGCGCATAGGGCGTTTCGGCGCCGAGCTCTTCGGCGGCGTGCCAGGCCCAGCGCGGATCCCACATCGCGCCGCGGGCGAGACAGACCATGTCGGCCTTGCCGGATGCGACGATGTCCTCGGCCTGCTGCGCCCCGGCGATCAGACCGACCGTCATGACGGCGATGCCGCTTTCCTTTTTGACCTTCTCGCCGAACGGCACCTGATAACCGGGTGACAGCGGAATTTTCTGCCTCGGATCGAGGCCGCCGGTCGAGACGTCCATGTAGTCCATGCCGCGCTTCTTCAGCTCCTTGGCGAGCAGCACGGTTTCTTCCGGCGTCCAGCCGCCGTCCACCCAATCGGTTGCGGAGACGCGCATGCCGATCGGCTTCTGCTCCGGCCACACCGCGCGCACCGCCTCGTACATTTCGATGGCAAAGCGCATGCGGTTTTCGGTCGAGCCGCCGTATTCGTCGGTGCGGGTGTTGGACAGCGGCGACAGAAATTGATGGGCGAGATAGCCGTGCGCGCCATGCAGCTCGATCACGTCATAGCCGATGCGGTCGACGCGCTTTGCTGCGGCTGCGAATTCGCCGATGCAGCGCTTGATGTCGTCTTTGGTCATGGCGTGCGGCACCGGCCAGCCGGTGTCGTAGGGAAGGGCCGATGGCGCCTCGGGCGTCCAGCCGCCTTCTTCTTTGGTAAGGATCGGCTTGCCGCCCGCCGCCGGCGGCGTGGTCGGGCCCTTGCGTCCGGCATGGGCGAGCTGCACGCCGAGCTTGGCGACGCCATAGGTCCGGCAGAAATCATGCACGCGCTTGAGTGCCGCTTCGTTGTCGTCCGACCATAGGCCGGCGCATTTCGGCGTGATCCGCCCCTGCGGATTGACGTCGGTCATCTCGCACATCACCAGACCGGCGCAGCCGAGCGACATATTGCCGAGATGCATCAGATGCCAGTCGTTCGCCGAGCCGTCGTTGGAATTGTACTGGCACATCGGCGACACCACGACGCGGTTGGGAAGCGTTAGCCCGCGCAGCGTAATGGGTGAAAACAGGACGCTAGCCATTTTGCAGATCCTTCGGTGCTGAGATTTAGCGAAAAGGGGAGGATGCAATACCACAAAACCGCAACCGGGGGCCAATGGGCCGGCAAGCAGCGGCAGACGATAAAACAACGCTATTTTTCCAGCCGCGCCACGACTTCGACATGCGCCGAATAGCGGAATTGATCGACCGGCGTAACGGCTGTGATCCGATAGCCGCCGCCGATCAAATGATGCAGATCGCGCGCCAGCGTGCCGGGATTGCACGACACCGCGGCGATCATCGGCACTTTGCTCGCCGCCAATGCGCGCGACTGCGCGTCGGCGCCCTGGCGCGGCGGATCGAACACCACCGCATCGAAGCGATTGAGGTCGGCTGCCATCAGCGGGTTCTTGAACAGATCGCGCCGCTCGGCGGCGATCGGTTTCAGTCCCGGTTGCGCTGGCCGCCGCGCGCTTGAGCGCGGCGATGGCCGGCTCGTCGTCATCGAAGGCGGCGACGCGGGCTTGCTCGGCGAGCCGCAGCGCGAACGGCCCGATGCCGGCGAACAGGTCGGCGATGTTTTTGGCGCCGGCGCAGGCCTCGCGCACCAGCCGCGCCAGCACGGTCTCGCCTGCGGCGGTGGCTTGAAGAAACGCCGCCGGCGGCAGCGGCACGGTGGCGGTGCCGATGCGCAGCGTCGGCACACGCGCTTGCGCGACCAGTTCGCTGTGGCGCGTGAGCCGCGCCAATTTATGGTGTCCGGCAACGCGGGCAAGCGCCGCTGTCGCGGATGCCGTCAACGGGCCGGAGCCGCGCACGTCGATATCGAGGCCTTGGTCCGTTGCCGTCACGTGGATGTCGAGCGGCTTCTTCAGAGGCGCAAGCATTTCGGCAATCGCCCAGGCCGCTTGCAACGCGCCGTCGAGGCTTCCGGCCAGCACCGGACAGCGGTCGATCGCGACCAGGGTGTGGGCGCGTGCCGTGGAAAAGCCGACGGTCGAGCACCGCGCCGGCGCCGCGGGCATGGAACACCACGCGGCGGCGGCCGTCTCCGTGCGCATCGATCAGATCGCCGACCGGCGCGTCGATGCCGGCTTGGCGCAATGCCGTGACAACAAGATCGCGTTTCCAGGCGCGATACGGCGCGCTCTGCCAATGCTGCAGGGCGCAGCCGCCGCAGATGCCGAAATGCGGGCAGATCGGCGCGATGCGTTCGGCGCTCGGCGCGTCGATGGCGAGAAGCGTGCGCCGGTCCGGATGGCCGGGTACGGCGTCGACCTCGGCGGTTTCGCCCGGCAAGCGTGCCGGGAACGTAGATCGGGCCGTCGGCACCGTCGACGACGCCATCGCCGCGCTGGCCGACCCGGTCGATGACCAGGCGCTCAACCACGCGAGGCCTCGATGAAGAATTCGCGATTGCCGTCGCCGCCCGCTATCGCGGAAGGAACGACACCGCCGACCTGCCAGCCCAGCGATTCAATGTGCGCGGCGATATCCTCGCAGACCGTTTTTTGGACCGCCTCGTCGCGCACGATGCCTTTTTTGAGGTGACGGCGGGTGGCTTCGAATTGCGGCTTGATCAGCGCGAGCAGTTGCGCGCGCGGCGCCAGCAAATCGCCCGCCGCCGCCAGGACGAGCTTCAACGAGATGAAGCTGACATCGATGGTCGCCAGATCGGGCCGTTCGGCCAAGGCCGCCGGATCGAGATTGCGGATATCGGTCTGCTCGATGGAAACGATATCGCTGCGGCCGCGCAGCCGCGGATGCAGCTGGCCGCTGCCGACATCGATCGCATAGACCCGCCGCGCGCCGCGCCTCAGCAGCACTTCGGTGAAGCCGCCGGTCGAGGCGCCGACATCGAGGCAGACGCGGCCCGAGACATCGATGCGAAACTCGATCGAGCGCCGCCGCGAGTTTCACGCCGCCGCGCGACACGTAAGGGTGCTCGGCAACGCGCGGTGATCTCGGCGGCCGGCGAAATTACTTCTGAGGGCTTCTTCACGACCACGCCGTCGGCGGTGACGAGACCGGCGGCGATCGCGGCCTGGGCCCGCGCCCGGCTTTCAAACAAGCCGCGCGAGACCAAGAGGCGGTCGGCACGTTCCCGGGTGGTCATGGTGTGACGATTCTACGCAGGCATCGCTGCCGCTCGTGCCCCGCGAAAGCGGGGACCGCAGCGTCTGGATGTCCCGCTTGGCGCGGGAATCGAGCGGAAGAGCCGGGTCGTTGGCCTTAGGCGAGCTTGACCGCTTCGCCGTGCATGTTCTGGCCGAGCGCTTCGAACGCCTTGGTGACGATGCCTTTGGCGTCGAGACCCGCCTTGGCATACATCGCGTTCGGCGAATCCTGATCGATAAAGCTGTCCGGCAGCACCATCGACCGCACTTTCAGGCCGCGGTCGAGCACGCCGTGCTCGGCAAGCGTCTGCAGCACGAACGAACCGAAGCCGCCGATCGAGCCTTCTTCGATGGTGAGCAGCACTTCATGCTCGCGCGCCAGCCGAAGCAGGAGGTCGACGTCGAGCGGCTTGGCGAAGCGCGCATCGGCAACCGTGGTCGGCAGACCGTAGCCGGCCAGTTCGTCGGCCGCCTTGAGGCATTCGCCGAGGCGCGCGCCGTAGGAGAACAGCGCGATCTTGGTGCCTTCGCGCAGAATGCGGCCTTTGCCGATCTCGAGCGGCTTGCCTTCTTCCGGCATCGGCACGCCGCGGCCTTCGCCGCGCGGATAGCGCAGCGCCGAGGGCCGATCGTCGATCGCGACCGAAGTCGCCACCATGTGCACCAGGTCGGCCTCGTCGGCCGCCGCCATCAGCACGAAATTGGGCAGACAGCCGAGATAGGCGACGTCGAAGGCGCCGGCATGCGTCGGCCCGTCGGCGCCGACCAGACCGGCGCGATCCATCGCAAAGCGCACCGGCAGGCATTGGATGGCGACGTCATGCACCACCTGGTCGTAAGCGCGCTGCAGGAAGGTCGAATAGATGGTCGCGAACGGCTTGAAGCCCTCGGTCGCCAAGCCCGCGGCGAAAGTGACGCCGTGCTGCTCGGCAATGCCGACGTCGAAGGTGCGCTTCGGGAATTCTTTCTGGAACAGGTCGATGCCGGTGCCCGACGGCATCGCCGCGGTGATGGCGACGATCTTGTCGTCCTTGCGGGCTTCCTTGATCAGGCTCTCGCCATAGACTTTCTGATAGGCGGGGGCGGAGGCCTTGGCTTTGACCTGGGTGCCGGTGGCGACGTCGAATTTGACGACGCCATGATATTTGTCGGCGGACTTTTCGGCCGGCGCGTAGCCCTTGCCCTTCTGCGTCACGACGTGAACCAGGATCGGCCCGTTCTTCATGTCGCGCACGTTCTGCAGCACCGGCAGCAGATGATCGATATTGTGGCCGTCGATCGGACCGACATAGAAGAAGCCGAGTTCGTCGAACAGCGTGCCGCCGGTGACCAGGCCGCGCGCATATTCTTCCATGGCCATCGCCCGCTTCTCGAGCGTCTTCGACGGCAGGCGCTTGGCGATCTGGCGGATTATTTTGCGCAGACGATGATAGCCGCGGCCGGACACGCGCCGGGCGAGATAGGCCGACAGCGCGCCGACCGGCGGCGCGATCGACATGTCGTTGTCGTTGAGCACGACGATCAGGCGCGAATTCATCGCGCCGGCATTGTTCATCGCCTCATAGGCCATGCCGGCCGACATCGCGCCGTCGCCGATCACGGCGATGACGTTGTTGTTCTTGTTGTCGAGGTCGCGCGCGACCGCCATGCCGAGACCGGCGGAGATCGAGGTCGACGAATGCGCGGCGCCGAACGGATCGTATTCACTCTCGGCGCGCTTGGTGAAGCCGGACAGGCCGCCGCCGGTCCGCAGCGTGCGGATGCGGTCGCGACGCGCGGTGAGGATCTTGTGCGGATAGGCCTGGTGGCCGACGTCCCAGATCAGCCGGTCGGCCGGCGTATTGAATACGTAATGCAGCGCGACAGTGAGTTCGATCACTCCCAGACCGGCGCCGAGATGGCCGCCGGTTACGGCGACCGCGTCGATGGTCTCGCGGCGCAATTCGTCGGCGACTTGCCGCAAATCGGTCGGCGCGAGGCGCCTGAGATCGTCGGGGGTCTTGATTTGATCGAGCAATGGGGTCTTTGACGAAACCGTCACGCTACGCTCCTTAGTTATCAGAACAATGTGTTGTTTCGGCCTAACGCCGATTGTTGGGGCTTGCCGCAGCCCGTGCTTGGATCGTGCGGATTCTTATGTCCTTACACCATTTTACGCCGAATACGCAATTTCAACGGCACTGCACAAGAGGAAGTGCCTGCAGGGAACCGCGACATCGACGTTGTCTTATACCTAGAGCCCCGTTCCACCCGTACAACCATTATACATAAGTAAGGTTCGACCCATTACTACGCCGGAACAAGCTATTTCGGTCGGATCGAGGCATTTCCGAGAGGTTTTGACGCAAAAACCGCGCCAAGAGCGGCCAGGCACACCTTGAGGCACCCATGGCACTCGATATTTACCGCAAGAAGCGCAAATTCGGCGTAACGGCCGAGCCGCGCGGCCATAAGGGCCGGGCCGGCGGCAACCGCTATGTCATTCAGAAGCACGACGCGAGCCGGCTGCATTACGACCTTCGCCTGGAACTCGACGGCGTGATGAAGAGCTGGGCGGTGACGCGCGGCCCGAGCCTCGACCCGGGAGAAAAGCGGCTCGCGGTCCATGTCGAGGACCATCCGATCGAATACAACAGTTTCGAAGGCACGATTCCGGAAGGCGAGTATGGCGGCGGCACCGTCATGATCTGGGATCGCGGTCGCTGGATACCGGACGGCGATCCGCACCAGGGCTATGCCAAGGGCCATCTCGATTTCGATCTCGACGGCGAAAAGCTGCATGGCCGCTGGCACTTGGTACGGATGCGGCCGCGTCCCGGCGAGCGCGGCGAGAACTGGCTGCTGATCAAAGGCAAGGACGATGCGGCGCGCAGCGGCCGCGCCGAGGATATTTTGGACGAAGAGCCGCTGTCGGTCGCCAGCGGCCGCACGATGGACGAGATCGCCGCCGGCAAAGGCAAGAAACGGGTCTGGCACAGCAATCGCGCCAGTGGGGCACCGCGATGCCGCGCGGCCCCAGACCCAGCGCGAGTTCAAGGCGCAATTGAAGGCGGCAGCGGAAGGCCGGGCTAAATCTTCAGCCAAAACTTCAACCAAGTCTTCGGCCAAGCCCAAAACTTCAACGAAGTCTTCGACGTCGAAAGTAACAGCGGCGTCCACCAAGCCCGGCAGGAAATCCGCGGGTGCAAAACTGCAAAGCCGCGCGAAAATGCCGCGGACTAAACCGGCCGCCGCCAAAGCCGCCGTCAAGAAAAGCACGGCCAAATCAGGCGGGGGATCGCGCGCGGCGTTGCCCGACTTTATCCCCCCGAGCCTTGCGACGCTGCATGACTCCGCGCCCGGCGGTGCCCCGTGGCTGCACGAAATAAAACTCGACGGCTATCGCATCGAGGCACGGCTCGATCGCGGCAAAGTGCGGCTTCTCACCCGCAAGCAACTGGACTGGACGCATCGCTTCGAGCGCATCGCCAAAGCGGTCGCGGCGCTGCCGGCGCAGACGGCGCTGCTCGACGGCGAATTGGTGGTCGAAGACGACAAGGGTGCTTCCAGTTTTTCGATGCTGCAGACCGATCTGAAAGACGATCGCGGCGATCGTTTTGTCTATTGGGTGTTCGATTTATTATATCTCGACGGCCGCGATCTGACGGCCGAGCCGTTGCTCGTGCGCAAGGCGGCGCTGAAACGGCTCCTTAAAGGCAACAGCCGAACCGGAGCTGTTCGCTACACCGAGCATTTCGACGAGGACGGCGGCGTCATCTTCAAGCATGCCTGCGAGATGAATCTCGAAGGCATCGTGTCGAAGCTGCGCGATGCGCCATACCGGCCGGGCCGGTCGGAGAATTTCATCAAGACCAAATGCCACAACGCGCAAGAATTCGTCGTCGCCGGCTTTTCGCCCTCGGCGGCGATGCCGAAAGCGGTCGGCGCGCTGACGGTGGCGTTCCACGAAAACGGCAAGCTGCGTTACGCCGGCCGGGTCGGCACCGGCTACACCCACGCCACGGCGCGCGATCTGTGGAAGCGGCTCGACCCGTTGCGGATCGACCGCCCGGCGCTGACCTTGCCGAAGGACGAGCGGCGCAAGAATGTCATCTGGGTCAAGCCGCAAGTGGTGGTCGAGACCGAGTTTCGCGGCGTCACCCATGACGGATTGCTGCGGCAGGCGTCCTATAAAGGGCTGCGCGAAGACAAGCCGGCGCGTGAAGTGGTGCGCGAGCGGGCCGAGCCGAAGGCGACGGCGGTAGCGGCGGCGCGGAGGGCGAAAGCCATGGTGAAGACGGCAAAACCGGCAACGAAATCAGCAAAGCCGGCCGCGCGCAGCAAGGGCGATACCGAGATTTCGCATGTGCATTTGACGCATCCGGACCGGGTCTATTGGGTCGATGTCGGCGTCACCAAGGAAGACCTCGCCGAATATTATGTCGGCATCTGGGATCACATGGCGCCCGCATGTCGTCGACCGGCCGCTTTCCATCGTACGCTGTCCGGGCGGCACCTCCGGCGAATGTTTCTTTCAGAAGCACATCGCCTCCAATGTGAAGGAGTCCGCGCTGCGCCATGTCGTCGATGCCAAGGAGCACGACGTGATCGCGGTGGAGAAGCTCGACGATCTGATCGAACTGGTGCAGTCCGGCACGCTCGAGATTCACACCCGCGGCTCCCGCCTCGGCGCGCTCGAAACCTGCGACCGCATCGTGTTCGATCTCGATCCCGGCGAGGGCGTCGGCTGGAAACAGATGATCGCCGCGGCGCAGGAGACCCGCGACCGTCTTGCGGCGATGAAGCTCAAGACTTTTGCCAAGCTTTCCGGCGGCAAAGGCATCCATGTCGTGCTGCCGGTCGACGGCGCCGATTGGGAGACCACCAAGAAATTCACCGCGCGGGTCGCGTCGGCAATGGCGGCCGACAGCCCGGCGCTTTATCTCGCCAAGATGACCAAGGCGCTGCGCAAGGGAAAAATCTTCATCGACTATTTCCGCAATTCGCGCGAAGCGACGTCGGTCGCGCCTTATTCGACGCGGGCGCGCGCCGGCGCGCCGGTTTCGGTGCCGGTGTCCTGGGAAGCGCTGCCGCGCACCACCGGCGGCAATCAGTTCACCGTGCTCAATCTGAAAAAGCAGCTCAAACAGGACGCCTGGGCCGACATCGGCAAGGTCCGCCAGAAGCTGCCGGCCAAATAATTTCCGCGTGCCCCGGGTCTGTGATTAATGACAGTAGACCGCCGGCTCGGCCGTGGTCATTTCGTAGCTAGGCTGACGCATTCACCCGGGGCGGTGAGTGGCGCACGACGCTTTCAATAATTTCGATCGAAACAGCACGTGTGATTGCGCACCGCAAACCGGATGGCGACATTCACTTACAGACAGCCCGTCGTCGGACAGGCACTCGTCGACCTCATCGAGGGCATGCACCCGACGATGACGCTCGACCGCTTTGTCGGAAAATATGTGGCGGTATGCTGCTTCGGTTCCAGCCGTATTGGCCCGGGACGCGCTGCGCTCGAGGCGATGCGGCGGCACAAGACCGATTTCGACGACGTGAAGACGGTCTTTCTCGGCATCGCGATCGACCCGCGGGAGAAAATCGATGCCGCGCAAAGCGGGATTTACTATCACCTCGATGCCGACGGCGCCTTGAGCCGGCAATGCGGCGCGGTGCCGCTCGATGAGACGGTGCCGTTCGGCACGCAGTATCGAGTCACCTGGACCCTCGTCGATCCGGGTTTGCGGGTGCGGGCGCATTTTCATACCGACGAGGATCCGGCCGAATTCGAAGCGGTTTTCGCGCTCCTGAGAAGTCTTCCTGAGATGGACCGGCGGCAATCATGCGAAGCGCCGGCGCCGATCCTGGTTATTCCGCGGCTGTTCGAACCCGGCTTCTGCGAAGAACTGATCCGCCTCTATCAAGACGGCGATCCGCATGACAGCGGCTTCATGCGCAACAATGTCGAGATCTTCGATTACTCCTTCAAACGGCGCCGCGACCATTTCATCGCCGATGAAGCCGTCAAGGGGCAGATCGTCAAGCGCATCTCGATGTGCGTGATTCCGGAAATCAGAAAACTGTTTTTCATGGAGATCACGCGGATGGAGCGCTATCTGATCGCCTGCTACGCCGCCGAGGAGGATGCCCATTTCCGTCCGCATCGCGACAATGGCCAGCGGGTGACGGCGCACCGGCGGTTCGCCATTTCGGTGGCGCTCAACGACGATTTCGACGGCGGCGATTTGCTGTTTCCGGAATACAACGAGCGGCGTCACCGGCTACCCGTCGGATGGGCGATCGTCTTCCCCTGCGCCATCCTCCACGCGGTGACCCCGGTGACGCGCGGCCGCCGTTATGTCTTTCTGCCGTTCCTGTTTGACGAGACCGGCGCCAAGATCCAGGCGAGAGGCGCCGAGGCCGCCGGCTGATCGCGGACCGCCTTCAGCCGTCGGCGAAAGTGGCGCGGATAAAGATAAAGATCAGATAGGAACCGGCGAGCAGGCTCAGCGCCGCCGCCAGTCCCGCCACCGCCGCGGATAATTTGGCGAGAATGGCGAGCAGGCTTTGCCACCATGCCTCGCGCGGGTATTTCGACGAACTGCGCCAGATCGCTATCGAAACAATCACCACGGCAATGCTCGACAGCGCGAACAGCCCGATGAACGAGCCCACGATCAGGGGCTGGCCGATGCCGCAGCCGAACACCATGCAGGCGCCGCTCGCATCCCACAGCAGCGAGAGCGGCAGCCCGATCAGCCAGAATGTGCACCACAGAGCGACTTCGCCGGTGACGAGTTTTGCAAGGAATCGCATCGCGCGAGACTAGCAGAAGCCGGACGGAGCGGGAGCCGGGTCCACGCTCCCGTTCGACCGCGCCTTTCCGGTAATTCGGCGGTGGCGCATCGGCGGCCGCGATCACGAATTGAAGAGCCAACTTTCCAATTTTTTCCGCTGCCGCTACAGTGGCGGAGGTTTTTCTGCCGATGCCAAGGATTCGTGGCCTCCCGAAATTGACGGATGGAACTCGTCGCAGGGAGTTGCCGCGGAAGGTTCTTGGATACCAGTCGCCGGGCTCTCCGCCTGTCTTTTCCTCATGGCCTTCCTACGCCGAAAGTGCATGGCTTAATGGCTCCAGCCAAATACATCGCCGCCGCCCTGATCGCCCTGTCCCTCGCCGGTATCGGCACCGCCGCGATTGCGGCCCCCGGTGACTCGCCGGGCGCCACCGCCGGCGAGCCGCGCGGCCGCGCCTACCTGTTCCGCGGTCTCATCGGCCTGATCGATTGGGGCATGGACGAACTGGCCGGGCGTATCACCCGCAGCGGTGTCTCGGCCAATATCGGCTCGCATCTGATGTGGAGTTCCGTCGCCAGCCAGGCGATCAGCGACTACCGCCGCGACCCCAAGCCGATCACCGTGATCGGCCATTCGATCGGCGGCGATTCCGCCATCTCCTTCGCCGAGGCGCTCAACGCCGCCCATGTCCCGGTCGGCCTGCTCATCACCTACGATCCGACCCGCATGGCGGGCCGGGTGCCGGCGAATGTCGAGCGCTATATCAATCTCTACCAGTCCTCCAACTTCCTGGGCGGCGGCGACATCGCGGCCGGCGGCGGCTTTCATGGCCATTACGCCAGCTTCAACCTCAAGGACCGGCCCGAGATCGTCCACGTCAATATGGACAAGTTCGATCGCATTCAGGAGCTGTTGGCCGCGAAGATCAGGTCGGTCATCGGCGCGCGGCGAGGGCGAAGCGGTGCCGCTGCACATCGTGTTTGCCGCCACCGGTCCGATCGAACTGTGGGACTCCGGTATGCCGGTCACGGCGCATGCCGGCGATACGGTGCAATCCGTTGCCTCGACCTATCATGTGCCGGCCTGGGCGGTCGCCCAGATCAACAAGCTGTCGGACAGTGCAACGCTGAGCGAAGGCCAGCGCGTCGTCGTGCCGCGCTATCTCGGGGCGAGAGTGGCTCCGAGCGCGGCGGCGCCACAGAAAACCAATTGATGGTTTGAAACAAACCGGACCCTGAAAAAGAAAAAGCCCCAGCGGGGGGGCTGGGGGGCTTTGGGGCTGGGGCTTCTGATCTTGGGACAAGATACGCATCCCATAACCACCGGTACAATGGTCGGGCAGGCGATTTAGTTCCTGCCGGCTATCGGTTCGTGGAGATCTTGTTCGCCGGCAAGCTGAGTTTCTGCACGCCACCGCCGCGGCCCATCGGAGGCCGGCGCGGGTGCGGAACTGAACCAATCATCCTTGCGGTTGTTGTCCTCCGGAATGAGTACCGCAATGACGAATGAGAACGAAAAATTACGTGACGATCTGCGTGCGTGGATGAATTCGCCAGCCGTGGGGCTGTCGAAATATTCGGCCGATCCGGTCGTGCAGCGCCGCGTCGGCGGCATTCTAGCCCACTGCGGCGCCAAGATTTCATCGCAGCCGCAACCAAAGCGGATCGCCGATCCGAAACTCACCGGCCGGCCAACAAAACCGTAACGTCACGACGAGCCCGGTTGCTGTTTTTTGCGGCGGCAGGATCACGACTGCCGATTTGTCCCGACCGCTAGGAATATACCGATCGTAGATTCCCGTAGGTCCGCGACAATTGCTGCCTGGCTCGAAACCGAATCTTTCCCAAACAATAAATGCGGCTCGATTCCGCCCCGTCGCTTTCCCCGTTCTGAGCAATTTTGAACAGTCTTGGCCGTCATCCGGCGGTACTGTCCGCAGGTGAGACAGGGCGCCTTGACGGCGGGCTCAACGCGCTCAGCGAACGGGCTTTTTCGACTTCGCGCGGGTGAGACGGCGGATGAGCGATACCATACCGACGCGGGAATCGGTCTTTCAGTTTCCCTGGGGCGGCTGGGTCTGGCTCGATGCCCACGAGCAAAGGCAACATGACGCGATGGCGGCCGAATTGCAGGCGGCGCGCACCCGGGAAGCGGCCTGGCTTCGCGAAAAATCCGAGCTTCTGGCGCGCCAGGACATCATGGCCCAGGAGTTCGAACACCGGCTTCTCAACAGTTTGCAAATGGTCGTCAGCCTGCTGTCGTTGCAAAGCCGGACCGCCGGCCCCGAGGTAGCCGCCCAGCTGAAGGTCGCGGCCGACCGGATCGCTTCGTTCGGCCGCGTACACCGCTGGCTGCATCGCCTCGATCATCTGGAGAGCGTGGAGTTCAAGCACTATCTCGAGCGTCTCTGTGAGGACATTTCCGGTCTGCTGTTTCGCGGCGAGACCAGCCAGGCGATCGCGGTCGAGGGACCGAAGATCGACATCCCGACGCGGTATGCCACCCCGCTCGGCTTTATCGTCAACGAGCTGATCGTCAATTCGGCGAAATACGCCAGAAGCAACATCATCGTTCGTCTGACGACAACGCAGGCCACGGGGCATTCGCTGTCGGTGCTGGATGACGGGCCGGGTTTGCCGGCCGATTTCGATCCCGGCAAGAGCACGGGGCTCGGCATGAAAATCATCGCATCGCTGGTGAAGCAGATCGATGGAGAATTGCACATCGGATCGGGCGACAGCGGCCGCGGCGCTTGCTTCACGGTGACGTTCTGCGCGCCCCGATCGGCGGCCGGCGGAACTTAATCTCGGCGGACCGAATGTTGCGCGGCGTTTCTGTCATCCGCTCCGGCGGGTTCGGAAACGGCTCAGCCTGCCGCCCTGCGGCAAATCCGCCATCGCGAAAACAACCGATACCGGTGACCTTAAGCCGCCAGGACCGGCGACGGCTTGCGCGGCTTTAACGACAGGATTTGGGTTTTCACCCTTCCGCACTGCCCGCATTCGAGCTTGTGGACGGCGAGATCTCTTTTGGTCGGATGCCGGTCGATAACAGCGTGCATGATCGGCTTGCCGCACTTCGGGCATGGGTCGTTGAAATGAATAACGAGAGACATAATGAGTTCCTTTCGCGCTCGGCGAATAGAGGCACTCAAACTGGTCCCGGCCAGGCCAGCGTCCCGAGCGCCCCGTTTGAAGCGTTCGCAACCTGTATTATGTGCCGCTTTAACCCGCACGTCGAGGGTTTGTACGATTATGTACATCCCTAAATCGAAGATTTGTTTTGAATCGAGGAATTGCCGGCAAGCGACGATTTGCCGTGAATCGAGAATTAGGCGCGGTTTACCTTTTGCGACCGTTTTTGGGGTCAAATTACCCAGGCCGGACGACGAGCAGCGGCGATGCGCATACTGACGACTGCAATCGAGGCCTTGATGTTTGCCGCGCTGCCGATGCAGGCGGCGATCGCGCAATACACGATTGCGGTCCCCGGCGAAGCGCCGACCTCGATCAGTCGGACGCCGGATGGCGGCTCGGTGCGGCAAACGCCCGGCCAGGCGCCGAGCTTCACAACGCCAACGCCGAATGGCGGTTACGTCGTCCATCAGCCGGGGGTCGCGGGGATGGTCGTTACGCCGTTGGCCGGCGGCGGTTATATGTTGAAAACACCGGGACAGACGCCGGCCTATGCCATTCCGCGGGCCGGCGGCGGTTACATGATCCAAGCGCCCGGGCAGGCCCCGGCCTATGTCAGCCGTCTGCCGTTCTAACCTTGCTGCATCAGGTCCGGCGCCACGGCGCGCGGCTTTTTGAACAGCACTTTGGTTTTCACCGCGCCGCAGCCGGCGCAGGCGAAACTGTGAATCGCCAGATCGCGGCGGGTCGGATGCGGCGTGATGGTCGTCGGTGCGATCGGTTTGCGGCACTTCGGGCAAGTGTCGTTCATGAAAAGATCAATAGGCATGATGAACCTTTTCGGGCGCGTAGAATTGCGAATGCTCGAAAGGATCCGGGCAAGATTGTGAGCGCGCCGGCACTTCACGACGGCGCTCGATCAAGTCGAGGAGGTGAGGCGGCAGCGGCGGCAATGCCGTGTCGGGATCGGCCGAGAAAGACCGCTGCTGCAAAGCCGCTTGCGTCCAGATCCGCGCCAGTGCGAGCAGACTTTGCCGCTCGTCATCCGTCTTGGCGGCGGCAGCCGAGAGGGTCGTTTCCTTGGCGTATTGCCAGAACTGATCGGTTATCGACTGATACGTTATCGCGCGATCGGCTATCGACTGATCTCTCTTCGGCATGGTCGAACCTCATGCCCCGATCCCGATTTCAGCGTGCCTTCGCCGCCGGCGGGCGTCTGTTCAAAATTGCTCACCCGCCGCAAATTCCGCCGCGCAAAATGAACCGGCGGCTAATGCGAGAGGCTGCTTTTGCGGACGGCGGCCCAGGCGGCTCGATGCGGAACGATCACCCGGCGAGCCGCAGCCGCTCGGCCCTGGGCTCGAAGCGCGACCTGAAAATTTCGGCGTCGAGCGGATCCTCGAAGCAGTAGCGCACGAAAGCCGCGTAATCGTCTTCGACATACATGTCGAACTTGCCGACATAGCGGATCAGGAAATCCATGATCTCGCTGTCGTTCGCCAGTTGCTGCCGCGGCAGTACCACCTGATAGGGGCATTCCGCATCGAGCTTGCGCAGGAAGGCGCTTCTTTTGTCCGAATCCATCGTTGCCTCGCCATCGATCCGAACCGGTGAATGTTCCCTATTTGTTCTAGTTTGTCAAGCTGTTTGAACGCGGCTCGTCACTTCTTCCACTGCATCCAGTTCTTGCCTTTGCCTCTTTGCTTCGGATCGAACCATTCGCCGCCGAACCGCTGCAAGAATTTCTCGGCGTCGGCGCGTGCGGCGAAGCAATAGACGTTGAAACACCGGTCTTGGTGAAACACCCGGTGGCCCCGCGCGCACAGCGACAGGTCTTTGCAAAATTCATCGACGATCTTGTAGCCGCTGTTCAGCGAGACGTCGGCCGGTAGTGCCACTTGATGCGGCCAGCCGGCGTCGACCATGGCGGAGGACAATTCGCCTTTGCGATACACCATCATGGGCCGGACGGACCTCGCAGGCTTGACTCTAATGTTCTTGTTTTGTTCTAATGTCCCTCCGGTCGAGAGTCGAGCCACGAGTACAACATGTGCGGCCTTGTGAGAGTGCGGTCCAAGGAAGATCCCTTCGTGTCGGACAGCCGCATCGAAACGCAGCTATACCGCGAGACCGACGCCAAGCCGTCGGCCGAATTGATGGTATGGCGGCGCCATCCCGATACCGGCGTTGCGGCCGAAGGCATGCTGCGCTGGGGTCTCATTCCGCATTGGATGAAAGCGCGGCCGGAAATCCGGCCGATCAATGCGCGCGCCGAAACCATCGGCGAGAAGCGGATGTTCAGCGAGGCCTATGCCAAGCGCCGCTGCATCGTGCCGATGGATGCGTTCTATGAGCGCGACAAGGGCAAGACGCTGCACGCCTTCGCCATGAGCGACGGCAAGCCGTTCGGCGTCGCCGGCATCTGGGAAAATTGGCGCAACGCGGACGGCGATTGGGAGCGCACCTTCTGCATCGTCACCGTGCCGGCCAACGAACTGGTCGGCGCCATCCATGACCGCATGCCCGCGATCATTCCGATCGCACAGCATTCGCGCTGGCTCGGCACCGAACCCGATCCGCGCGATCTGTTGGCGCCGTTTCCGGCCGATCAAATGAAAGCGCTGCCGCGCAACCGGCGGCACCGCTGATTGTCACGCCGGAGAGGCGGACAGTCGTCGTCATAAAGAAATTGTTGTTCGCCATTGGTCTTACCGATGGCGGAACGGACGCGGTCAAATCGGCAGTGCAAATCAAATCCGAGCGTCGTTTGTGCCGATGCGACGCGTCGGGAATTCCACTGTGATTAATCACAGTATCCCGCTCTGAAAGCAGCAGAATTACCGCGTCATTACCAATTATTAATTCGATTTGGCCGGCCGGTTGTTGTACTCCAACAGACATTGGTCAGGCACATCCGTCGCCCCCGTGTTTGACCGATAATCTAAAGAGCCCCAGCTCCTCACGGAGTTGGGGTTTTTTCTTTTTCCGTCTGTGTACGCGCTTCCCGGGCGAGGCGCAGCACGAAGCGCCGCGCTGGAAGCCGGTGATCTTGAAAGCTGAGTGAGGGGGAACAAATTCCTCGCAGGCTCGAACCCCCTCACCCCCACCCTCTCCCCCCATAGGGAGAGGGAGCGCGCCGCGATTGCACTCGGCGGTTTCAGCATTTGATTCCGCCGTTGATCAGAATGCAGGACGGCACGCTGACGATGGCCAACTCCCTCTCCCCATAGGGGAGAGGGCGGGGTGAGGGGGCTCGGGAACTCGCAGGATGATCCAAAAATAATCGTTACATTCACGGAGACGGATATCTTGACATTCGTCCCTGTTATGGCTACATATCAACTCAATGCTCGCTCAATACGGACGCCACTCTGGAGGGGACTCCCGGGTGGCGGGGCGAGTGCGGTGCCCGCGGATGGGGCTATCCACCCCGTTCCCGGGCGGCTTGGGCATCATGTCTCCCGGCATTATGACCGGGGCGGGGGGTGCTCCCCTGGACTGGGACAGGCGATGGCGGGTAACGCCCGCTCAGACCGCGTCCTAGGAAACCTGGCCTGACGCTGAGCCTTAGGGACGACGACTCCCTTTGGTGAGAGCCGTGGTGGGACGCCGACAGACGAGCCGCCCCGCTGGGCGGCGCCGCACCCGTAAGGTGCGGCGGTGGTGCCCGCGTCTGTCGGCGTCCTGCTTCCTATTTTTTATTTGGTCATTGAAAATGGAAATGGCGGAGACGGCGTAAGCCATTGAGAAACCGGGGCCCCACCCCTTGGGCTTTCTCGCAAGCTTCCCGGTCTTCGTTCTTCACGTAACGGGGTTGGCATCACTCGGGCGCGAAGGGGCGCCGCGAGAACGATTTGGGCTGGGCGAAGTGCGGCTCCATTTCCCGTCATCCTGAGGCGGCCGCCAACGGGTCCGGCCCGAAGTGGCCGGCCCGATGACAAGCGCCGCGGCCCTCGAAGGGCGACGGCGGCGCGGCCTCGGAGCGTGCATCCTTCGAGGCCCACGCTGCGCGCGGGCACCTCAGGATGACGGAGAGACTCTTGCGGAGATTACTCGACGTCGAGCGGCACGGTGCCGGTGGGTTTGCCCGAGGCATCGAGCGTGATTTTCTCGACGCGGGCTTCGGCCTGGCGCAGCAGCTCTTCGCAGCGCTTTTTCAAAGCTTCGCCGCGCTCGTAGATTGTCACCAATTCCTCGAGCGGCACCTTGCCTTCTTCGAGCCGCTTGACGATCGATTCGAGTTCCCCGACCGCCTGCTCGAACGGCAATTTGACGACGTCGCTGTTGTTGTTCTGTGCCATCGCTATCTGTTCTATGCTGCGCCCAATGTAGGCCGGATTGCGCGGCGCGCAATCGGGCAGGGGGATTTATCCCCGCATCAACGCCGCGACATGGGCGGCGGCCGAATTGGCCAAGCCTTGCAGGTCGTAGCCGCCTTCGAGCAGCGACACCACGCGGCCGCCGGCGTGCCGGTCGGCGATATCCATCAGCTTGAGCGTTGCCCAGGCAAAGTCCTCTTCCACCAGATTGATATTGGCGAGCGGATCGCGGCGATGGGCGTCGAAGCCCGCGGAAATGATGAGGAGCTCCGGCTTGAATTCGTCGAGCCGCGGCAGGATGCGGTCCTCGAACGCGCCGCGGAATTTCTCGGCGCCGTCGCCGGGGCGCAGCGGCGCATTGACGATGGTGTTGTAGTCGCCGCTTTCGCCGACCGCGCCGGTGCCGGGAAACAGCGGCATCTGGTGGGTCGAGCAATACATCACCGATTTATCGGACCAGAAAATCTCCTGCGAGCCGTTGCCGTGATGCACGTCGAAGTCGACGATGGCGACGCGGCCGATGCCGTGCTGTCGCTGCGCATGGCGCGCGGCGATGGCGGCATTGTCGAAAAAGCAGAAGCCCATCGGCCGCGCGGTTTCGGCATGATGGCCGGGCGGCCGGGTGGCGACGAAGGCGTTGGCGGCTTTTTTGCTCACCACTTCGTCGACGGCAAGAATGCCGCCGCCGACCGCGCGCAACGCCGCTTCATAACTGCCGGGCGACATCGAGGTGTCGCCGTCGATCTGCACCATGCCTTCGTTTCGGCGACGCGTCGCGGATGCCGACGATGTAATCCATCGGATGACAGAGCGCGATGCTTTCGAGCGACGCCATCGGCGCCAGTTCGCGCGCCAGCGCCTGGAATTTTTCCGCTTCGAGCGCGCGCATCGACCGCGCGCAGCCGGTCGGGACGTTCGGGGTGCCCCGACGGCACCAGATGGTCGAGGCAAGCGGGATGCGTGATCAGCAGTGTCGTCATTACTCACACTTTCTTGGCCCACACTTAAGGCCCGGCGACGGAAGAGGGAAGCCGTCAGGATGCCAGAACGGCATCGGCATCGAGCACGCCGGCCGCCCCTTCGACCACCGTGCGTTCCAGCGCTCCGGCCTGCACCGCGATAATTCTCGGCAAAGAAGCGCGCCACCGCGACGCGCGCCGCCGCATCGGCATTGAGCCGTTGCGCCGCCAGTCGCCTCTTGCGCCAGCAGGCAGCCGCCGGTCGCCAGTGCCGAACAGCCGCAGATAAGGCGTGGCGCCGGCGAGCGCCGCATCCGGTTCCTGTTCGATTTGGGCCAGCAGCCAGTCGGTCGCGCGCGCCAGGCTGTCGACGGCTTCGCTCAGCCGCAGCCGCGGTCCAGCCGAACGCCGGATCGTTGCTGGCGCTCAACGCTTCGACGATGCCGCGCAATCTCGGCGATATGAGCCGCGACCACCGCGCCGTTCTGCGAGCGGCAGCTTGCGGGTGACGAGGTCGATCGCCTGGATGCCGTTGGTGCCTTCATAGATCGCGGCGATGCGCGCATCGCGAAAATGCTGCGCCGCGCCGGTCTCCTCGATGAAGCCCATGCCGCCATGGACCTGCACGCCGAGCGAAGCGACCTCGTTGCCGATATCGGTCGAGAACGCCTTGGCCACCGGCGTCAGCAGCGATGCCCGGTCGGCTGCGCGGCCTTGCGCGCGGCGTCGGTCGGTCGCCGCGTTCGGCGCGGTCGAGCGTCATCGCCGTGGTGTAGCAGATGGCGCGCGCCGCCTTGGTCGAGCGCGCGCATGGTCAGCAGCATGCGCCGCACGTCGGGATGCGCGATGATCGCGGCGCTCTCCCCGGCTTTCATGCCGGTGGCGCGGCCTTGGCGCCGGTCGCGCGCATAGGCCAGCGCCTGCTGGGTGGCGCGTTCGGCGATGCCGACGCCTTGCAGGCCGACCGCGAGCCGGGCGCGGTTCATCATCGTGAACATGCAGGCCATGCCGGCGTTTTCCTCGCCGATCAGAAAGCCGATGGCGCCGCCCTCGTCGCCGAAGATCATGGTGCAGGTCGGCGAGCCGTGAATGCCGAGCTTGTGTTCGACCGAATGCGCCCGCACGTCGTTGCGCGCGCCGAGCGAGCCGTCGGCTTTGAGCATGAATTTCGGCACCAGGAACAGCGAAATGCCGCGGGTGCCGGGCGGCGCGTCGGGCAGGCGCGCCAGCACGAAATGGATGATGTTGTCGGTGAAGTCGTGCTCGCCGTAGGTGATGAAGATCTTCTGGCCGAACAGCCGGTAGCTGCCGTCCGGCGCGCGTTCGGCGCGGGTGCGCAAGGCGCCGACGTCGGAGCCGGCCTGCGGCTCGGTGAGCTGCATCGTGCCCATCCATTCGCCGGAGACGAGCTTTTCCAGATAGGTTTGTTTGAGGACGTCGCTGCCGTGGGCATCGAGCGCATCGATCGCCGCCATGGTCAGCATCGGCCCGTTGGCAAAACCGATCGAGGCCGCGTGCCACATCTCGGTGCAGGCGGCGTTGGACGGTTTGCGGCAATGCCTGGCCGCCCCATTCGAGCGGCGCCGTGACCGCGTTCCATCCGCCTTCGCGCCAGGCCTTGTAGGCTTCCTTCCAGCCGGGCGCAGTGGTGACGACGCCGTCCTTGAACAGCGTGCCGAAAGTGTCGCCGATGCGGTTGAGCGGCGCGATGACTTCGCCGGCAAAGCGTCCCGCTTCCGCCAGCACCGCGTCGACATCGTCGAGCGTGAGTTCGCCGAACAGACCCTGTTCGATTGCAGGACCAAGTGCTGCGCCATGCTTGAGCGCGAAGCCGATATCGGCGAGGGGGGCTTGATAGGTCACGGAACACCTCCGGGAGCGGATACCACGACAGTGGCGGGCGGCGAACGATCGTCCGGCACGAAGAAGTCCGATATCAGCGGCCGGCTCGGATCGACGCGGTAATGCTCGAAATCGCGCACGCCGTTATCGGCAAGGAAACTATCGTCGATGAGAAAATGGCCGGTGAAGTCGCGGGCGGGCTTGGCGAAAAGGGCATAAGCAGCGTCGGCGACGATCTCCGGTTTGCGGCCGTGCTTCATCATTTCTTCGCCGCCGAGGAGATTCTGCACCGCGGCAGTCGCGATCAGCGTGCGCGGCCACAATGCGTTGACGGCGATGCCTTGCGGCCGCAATTCGCCGGCAAGCCCGAGCACGACCAGGCTCATGCCGAATTTCGCCATCGCATAGGCGGTGGCGGGCGCGAACCATTTCTCTTTCATGTCGAGCGGCGGCGACAGCATCAGAATATGCGGGTTGGCGGCCTTGGCGAGATGCGGGATCGCCCATTTGGATACGACAAACGTGCCGCGCGCATTGATCTGGTGCATCAGGTCGAAGCGCTTCATGTCGGTGTTGGCGACCGTGGTGAGCGAAATCGCGCTGGCATTGTTGACGACGATATCGATGCCGCCGAACCGTGCCGCGGTCCGGTCGAGCGCGTCGCTTCACCATCGCTTCGTCGCGGACGTCGACGGCGAGCGGCAGCGCCTGGCCGCCGGCGCGCTCGATCTCCTCCGCGGCGGTGTAGATGGTGCCGGCCAGTTTCGGATGCGGTTCGGTGGTCTTGGCGGCGATCGCGATATTGGCGCCGTCACGCGCGGCGCGAAGCGCAATCGCCAAGCCGATGCCGCGCGAGGCGCCGGTGATGAAGAGCGTTTTGCCGGCAAGCGACATGACGTTCGTGTTTCCTCGACTCACTTCTTGCGGGCGAGAAAGGCGGTGAAGGCGGCGCGCGCTTCGTCGGATTGCAGGCGCTCTTTAAAATGCATCGCCTCGACATCGATCCGCCCGGCGACATCGTCGCCGTTACTGCGCAGCAGCTGCCGCGCCAAGGTCACGGCGCCAGGGGGCAGCGCCGCGATCTCGCGGGCTGCGGTCATTGCGGTCTCATCGACGGCCGAGGCCTCGACCACGGTATTGACGATGCCGGCCGCCTTGGCCTCTTCCGCGGTGAGCGTCCGGCCCATCACCAGCATGGCGAAAGCGCGTGCGTGCCCCATGCGCAGCGGCGCCAGCAGGCTCGATGCCGCTTCCGGGATGAGCCCGAGCCGGGTGAACGGCGTCGAGAATGTCGCGCCGGCCGAGGCGACGACGAAGTCGCAGTGCAGCAGCATGGTGGTGCCGATGCCGACGGCAAGCCCGTTCACGGCCGCGACCAGCGGTTTGCGGTTGCGCGACAGCGCCTTGAGGAAGTCGATGGTGATCGGCTTGAGCCCGCCTTCGGCGGCCTTGAGGAAATCCGCAATATCGCTGCCGGCGGAAAACGCCCCCGGCGCGCCGGCGAAGATGATGCAGCGGATCGCTGAGTTTTCGCCGGCCTCGTCGAGCGCGCGGGTCATCGCCGCATACATCGGCTGGGTCAGCGCGTTCTTCTTCTCCGGCCGGTTCATCCGGACGATGCGCACAGCGCCGTCGTCGGTAATAAGGACTGGATCGGACATAGTTCCCCGGCTCGGCGAAAGGCGGCCCCACCCGGGCCGGCACCAGACCTTATTATTGGGGCAACGCCATTATAATGTCACGGCGCCCGCAAGGGCCGGTTTCGGCCAAAATCCATGGGTTTGCGCCCTGTCGACGGCCGAACCCAGGCGCATTGATCCGCGGCATTCTCGCCGCTATGTTCCGCCCCGCGCGCCGGCCAGCCGCCGGCGGCAATCCCACGCTAAATTGGGGCGTAGCCAAGTGGTAAGGCAGCGGATTTTGATTCCGCCATTCCCTGGTTCGAATCCAGGCGCCCCAGCCAACCACTGCCGTCTCTGTGGAGTTTCCGCGCGCCGCAGAAAAACCTGCGCAAGTCCCGTACGTTAGCAGGGGATTGGTAAGTCTCTGTAGCCGGAATCGACCCCAATTTTATCGTGTGCGGCTTTTTTTCAACGCCAGTCTCCGGTCGGTATTTTTTGATATCCCGATTTTGTTGGCAGAGACTCGGTTCGAAAGCACTGAGACCGGTTCGAGAGTTTGCAAGTCCGCAGTTTTCCGATCGCCCGACTCTGTTTGGCTTGGGGTTTCAGATTTCCCGCGCATCATGGCGGCGCGCGTCGAGTCGGGGCCACTGTTGTTGCGGCAGCTAATGACCCAAAGCGGACGTTCGAAGTGGGAGTCAGCCGCACACGCCGAGATCACCATCACCGCCACATAGCGTCAGGTGCCACGGCCGTGAATTCGGCCCCATCCGGCAAACCTGTCGGACTACCACCAAAACCGTAACGTCGCCGTGCCGGCGTAGAGTTGCGATACTTCGCCGAATTGGCCGTCAAATTTCGCGGCTAGAGACAATCGTTCCGTAATCCGGAATTCGGTTTCTAAGCTGGTGATTGCGGAGTTTTTCGGAATGCCATTAGCTGTGACAATGAAGCCAGTACCGGGCGCAGTTACAAACGCGCCTGCGGCTGATTGATTACCGACCCAGTCATGAGCCCAAGCAACCGTGGCACGGACCATAGTTGGATAAATCAAGAAGAATCCGGCGGCAGAAAGGTGCGCGCCAATTTCGCCACGGGTATCCGGAGAGTCCTCCGCGTTGAGGCTTGCCGCTTGTATACCTCCAGCCAAATCTGTCTCGTTATAAGACGGCGTGTGAGTATCAAGCAGTTGCACCGCAGCGTAGGGCGAAATGGCAATGCGTGGACGGACCTCGATCGCGTAGCCGGCTTCCAGCCGGCCGCTATAAGTTTGCGCGTTAAAATTAGCCTTGATCTGATCGCCACCGGCGAAACGGTTGGTATTTATCCAACTGTTCATAAGGGACAGCCAGCCGGATAAATAGATCGGCCCGGAATGGGTCTTCCCATAAACCGCAGCTTGAATTAAATCGGCGTGGTCGGTACTTCCGCCGGCCTGACCCGAATTGCTGTTAGCCCCTCCGTAAGCAATGCCGACCGTGGTATCGCGAGTAAGAGGATATTCCATTCCAATCGTACCTATCCAGGATCGAGTCGAGATCGAGTTGGCATTAGTAGTGCCATCAATATGATCGAAGGCTCCCGTAAATGCGGTCCAAGCTGTCCAACGCTGCACGAATGGAGCAGGTTTAGACAAGTTCACCGCGACCGCGGAGGAATGCTTTCTCAGGACTCGGTCGTAGGCGAGTGCAACATCATCCGGAAAAAACTGATCGGGCTGCTCATCCGAAAAGCCCGCGCTTGCATGGTTATTTACAATTTGGTTTATTGTAGTCGTACTACCTGCATTACTAAGCGGATTACTCAGTTGGACAGTAATGGCGATTGACAGCTGAGCCCGTTCTGCTGGAGTCAGATTTAGGGCCTGCAATAATTGCAACTCGCCAGCCGTAAGCATAAACGCAAAGACGTCTCCGACAGAGGTAAAGGAGCCGCCTCCCGTTCGGGCCACGATGCTTGCGAAGCTGCCGTAAAGGGGACTGTCTGGCGGTGTCCCTCCATTTGTCCAAATCGCCCAGGCTTGAATTAGCGACCTGCAATACGCTTCCCAATACTGTACGAGGTCAGTTCCACCTGGCGCTGCTGTCTGCAACCCAGGGCTTTCACCCACATTGTTAGCTAGCCGCAAAACTCCGGTAAGCTGATCACGCCCCGCGAAGTAATAGTTTTGATATTCATCGACAAAGTCAAAATCATAGTTTCCTATTCCCAGGGCGGCGCCGCTCATAACTGAGCCGAAGGCGTTTCCGACCGCGTCTAATGTGTCGCTCGGAACGCCATTGAACGGAGTCTGTACGGTCGGCGCTCCGCCACCTCCACCGCCTATCCCGATTCCAAATGCTTGGTGCGAAAAGTTAAGCGCAAGCGATCCTGCAATCAGAAGACTAGGAAATACTGAAGTCCCGCCTCGCCGCATAAGCCCTCACGTTGGATTCAAAGCTGAGCCAACTTAAATAAAAGATTATGTGATTTTGGCGGAGTCAACACGAACCGGGCATTGAATATCGTTCGCTCACAACAATACGTAGACTGTTGCAGCGGAGCATCACTTATCAGGACGAGGCGGTGTTGAGTCCGCGAATGGCCCATTTCGGCCGCGCCTGTCCCCCGCATTAGTGTCCGTTGTCGAGGGTACAGCGGCCACGATGGCTCAGTCCGGTGTATTTCTGAAATATTCTAGACCACGCCCCGAGGCCTGTTCGCATTCTGCTGCCCACCAGCCAGTTCGGCCCTTGGGTGCATGAGCGCTTTGTACAGCTAATTGGCGATAAGTCTCTGGTCCGCAAACGTTCCGAAATAAGGGGAAATTCTACCGCTATTTCAAAGGCCATTTTTGAATCCGACATCTGTCGGTTCGAATCCAGCCTGCCCAGCCAACCACGGCCGTCTCTGTGGAGTGTCTGCGCGCCACAGAAAAACCTACGCAACTCCCGCTGGTTAGCAGGGGATTGGTAAGTCTCTGTAGCCGGAATTGACCCCAATTTTATCTCGTCCGGCTCTTTTTCAACGCCAGTCTCCGGTCGGTATTTTTTGATATCCAAATTTTGTTGGCAGAGAACTCGGTTCGAGAGCCCTGAGACCGGTTCGAGAATTGCGCGTCAGCGGTT
>CAWFVF010000004.1:0-281790 GCA_963819265.1 uncultured Alphaproteobacteria bacterium
ATATGGCCGCCGCTGTTGACGGTGCCGATCGCGGTGCCGCCGGGAAGAATATCAAGCGTGCCGCCGCTGTCTCTCATGGCGCCTACGGCGCTCCCGCCTGACGCGATCTCAAGCGTAGCCCCGCTTGAGACCGTGAAGCCGCTCAGCGTATAGCCAGCGCCGATCTCGAGCGTACTTCCGGCATTGATGGTCGGCGTGGCGCCGGACAGCGCCCCGCCAAGCAGTTCGAGCACGCCGCCACTATCGATGATCGTATTGCTCGCCGTGCCGCCGGCAGACACAACCTCAAGCCCGCCGCTGAGCGTCGTGCCATTGGCGTAACCGCTGCCAAACACATTCGCCGTGCCGCCGCTGTTGACGGTGATGCCGGTCGCCGTGGCGCCGCCGGCAATGATTGCGACACCGCCATTATCGATGATGGTGGCGCTGGCGCTGGTGTAGATGATTTGCTCGCCGCCGGAGATGATCGTCGCGCTGACGGCAAGGCTGTAGTCGTTCTGGATGCCGCCATTGTTGACGGTCGCGCCGGTGTAGGTGCCGAACACCCGGTCGGTACCGCCGCTGTTAACCACGGTGCCGCTGGCCGCGCCGTAAACCTGCTGCACGCCGCCACTGCCGACACTGGTGCCGATGGCGATGCCGAAGTCGGCCAAGGTGCCGCTGAGGATTGTGCCGGAAGCGGTGCCGCCGGTCTCGATGGTCTGCTGGGCGCCGGATCGACCGTCACACCGATGGCGGTGCCACCGGAAAAGACGTATTCGACACCGGCGGCGATGATGCTGCCCGAGGCGATGCCGCCGCTGAAGACATCCTGCTCGGTATTGATGGTGCCGCTGATGTCGGTGCCCGACACCGCTTCGCCGACGCCGGCGCTCAGCATCGCCCCGATCGCCGTGCCGCCGGCCAGCACCGTGAACGCACCGCCCGAGGCCACCGCCGTGCTCGACGCCGTGCCGCCGGACGAGATCACCTCCTGGCCGCCGCTTGCCACCGTGAAGCCGAGCGTGGTGCCGCCGGACAGGACATCCGCCGTAACGCCGCTTGAGACCGCGAAGCCGCTCAGCGTCCCGCCGGAGCCAGTTTGATGGTCGCACCCGCGCTCACCGTCGTCGTGCCGCCGACGACCCCGCCGCCCAGAACCTCAAGCACGCCGCCGGCCGACACCGTCGTGTTGCTCGTCGTCCCGCCGGACGAAACAATCTCGGTGCCGGCGCTGTTGACCGTCGTGCCCGAAGCGATGCCACCCGAAAGAACAATGCCGGTGATACCGGCGGAGATAGCGCCGGAGTTGACGAAGCCCCGAACCGATTTCGAACACGGCGCCGTTAAGCAGCTGAAGATTGGTGACGATCGGACCGCTGCCGAGATATTCGATGGCGCCCCCGCTCGACACCGTGGCACTGCCGGCCGAGCCGCCGTTCTGAACTTCCAACAGCCGCCGCCGGAAACCGCAGCGCTGGTAGTGCCGCCCGAGGCAACAATCTCGGTGCCGCCGGAGAGAATAATATCGCCGATGTCGGTCTGACCGGATGAGACGGTGTAGGTCGACCCGGCGCTGACCGCGTACTGGTCGAACCGCCACTGATAGTGCCGCCTGAATTGATGGTACCGATCGCCGTACCACCGGCCAGGATGTCGAGGAGGCCGCCGCTGAAGACCGTGGCGCTGATCGCGGTGTCCACCCGACGATACAATCTCGGTGCCGCCGGAAGAGATAATGGTGCTAGACGCCGTGCCGCCCGAGAGCACATCGGCAACGACGCCATTGCTGAAAGTCGAACCGCTGCGGGTGACGTAGCCGGAACCGATATCGACGGTGGCCCCGGAAGCCAGCGTGTTGCCGCCCGATTGGGTGACAGTGCCGAAGAACTCCAGCGTGCCGCCGCTCAATACGGTGGCGCCGCTATTGAACGAGCCACTCAGCAGTTCTAGCGTGCCGCCGCTGACGATTGTGCTGATCGCGGTGCCGCCGGACGATACAATCTCAAGGCCGGCGCTCAAGATCGTCGTGCTGCTAGCGGTACCCCCCACAAGAGCGATCTCGAGACCGCCACTTGAGATCGTGGTGCTGACCGTGCTGCCGCCCGACGAGATGACTTCGAGGCCGCTGTTGGAAAGCGTGGTACCGCTGGCGACGCCGCCTCCGGAGATGATCAGCCCGCCGCCGTCATAGTTCGACAGATCGTTGCCCTTGACGATCGTGCCCGACGCGACGCCGCCCGACGACACAAACATAAAGGCGCCGAAGCCGGAAATCGTGGTGGCGGACGCGGTGCCCCCGACCAGGACCTCAAGGCCGCCGCTCGAGTCCGCAGTACCCGACACCAGAGCCGAAATAGTCAGGCCGCCCGAAGAGACGACCAAGGCGCCGCCTTGCAGGCTCGAAATGTCGTTGTCGGTGACGACGGCGCCGATCGCGGTGCCGCCAGAGGACACAACCGCAACGGCACCGAACCCGGAAATCGTCGTCCCGGAAGCGGTGCCACCCGCCGACACGATCTCGGCGCCACCGCTTGAGTCGGCTGTGCCGGATACCACAGCCGAGATCGACTGGCCGCCCGAGGAGAGAACCAGCGTACCGAGGTTGTTGACCTTGGCGCCGCTATCAATGCCGCCCGACGAGACGACCTCGGTGCCGCCGTTGGAGAGGGTGGTGTTGGAAGCCGTGCCGCCCGGAATAAACAAACTCGAAGGCGCTAGTGCCGGACACCAGCGTAGAGATCGTCGTACCGCCGGCCGACGTAACCGCTGCCGCTGGAGGTCTGGCCGAGATAGGCACGCCCGCTCGTCGTGACGACCGCATTTGTGGCGGTGCCGCCCGACAAAATCTGTATGCTGCCGCCGGCTGAAACGGTCGTGGCGCTCGCCGTGCCCGCCGGACGATACATATTCGGCGCCACCTGAGAACACCGTATCGCTGACCGTGAGGCCGCCTGAGGAAACAATCTCGCCGCCACCCAAACCCGGCGCACCAGTCGCGTAGATCTGTGTGCCGCTGGCGATGCCGCCCGCAGAGACAACCTCAAAGCCGCTGCTATTGATCGTTGTACCGATCGCGGTGCCGCCGGACGAGACAAACAGCGAGCCGGCACTATTGAGAACAGTGCCGCTGGCGATGCCGCCCTGGAAGATAAAGACGCCGCCATTGCTGCCGGAGCCGAACGTGTCGGTGCCGGCGACGACGGCACTGATCGACAAGCCGCCGGAAGAAACCGCCAGCGTGCCGGCGCCCAAAATAATCGTTCCCGACGCCGTGCCGCCGGTGAGAAGCTCAACCGCGCGTGGTAGCGAAGCTCGGCGCACTAATCGTCGTCGAGATCGTGGTGCCGCCGGAGAACACTTCTTCGCGGCCGCCGCTGGTGAGGAAGGCATCGAGGCTCGAGCCGCCCGACGAGATCACCAGGTTGAAGAAGCCTGAGGTGCCGCCGCTCACCTGCGCCGAGATCGCGTCGCCGCCCGACGAGACAATAACCTGGCCGCCGGAACTGATCGTTGCGCTCGAGGTAACGCCGGTCGACAGCACAATCTCGGTGCCGCCGCTGAGGATGGTGTCGCCAACATCGGTCTGGCCGGAGGAAACAATATAGGTCGAGCCGGCGCTGACAGCGGTGCTGAGCGACGCCGCCGCTGATCGTGCCGCCCGAATTGATGGTCCCGATCGCAGTGCCACCGGACAGGATGTCGAGCACGCCGCCGCTGAATACAGTGGCGCTGATCGCGGTGCCACCGGACGACACGATCTCGGTGCCGCCGGACGAGATCATGGTGCGCGAATTGGTGCCGCCACTGAGAGCTAGCTCGAGGCCGCCGCTGGAAACCGTGGCACTGATCCCGGCGCCGCCCGCGGAGATGGCTTCAACGCCGCTAGTTATAAGCGTCGTTCCGCTCGCGGTGCCGCCGGTCGTTACAACGATGGCCCCACCGAACACATTGGAAGGATCGTTACCGGTTGCCGTAGCGCTGATGGCCACACCGCCGGACGACACCAACAAGGCAGCTCCAAATCCAGAAATCGTCGTGCCGGACGCGGTGCCCCCGGCCAATACGATCTCAACGCCACCGCTTGAGTTCGCGCTTCCCGAGACCAGTTCCGAAATCGTCGTGCCGCCTGAGGAGACGATCAGCGTGCCCAGATTGTTGACTGTCCCGCTGCTTTCGACACCGCCGGACGAGATGAGCTCAAGCGCGCCGGAGCTCAGTGTCGTTGCGCTTGCAAGGCCGCCGGCGGAGATAACTTCGAGTCCCGGCTGGTCTTGAGTTTCGTCCCGAGGGCAGTACCGCCGCTCGAGATGACGAGGCCGCCGCCGTTGTAATTGGAAAGATCATTACCCGAGACGATTGTGCCGAAGGCCGTACCGCCCGAGGATACGAACACGAACGCGCCGTTGCCGGAGATAGTTGTGCTGGAGGCGGTACCCCCTGCCGAGAGAACCTCGATGCCGCCGCTTCCGTCGGCACTGCCGGAGACCACGGCAGAGATCGACTGGCCGCCCGAAGACAGAACAAGCGTGCCGAGATTGTCGACATTGGCGCCGACTATCGATGCCGCCCGACGAGACGATCTCGAGGCCGCCGTTGGACAGGATGGTGCTGGACGCAGTGCCGCCGGAATAGACAAACTCGTAGGCATTGGTGCCGGACACCAGCGTGGAAATCGTGGTGCCCCCCGCCGAGGTTACAACCCCGCTGGAGGTCTGGCCGACATAGGCCCGGCCACCCGTAGTGATGACCGCATTGCTGGCAGTGCCGCCAGAAATGATCTGTATGTTACCGCCGCTCGAGACGGTTGTTCCGGATGCAGTGGCGCTGGACCATACGTATTCGGCGCCGCCGGAGAAGACGGTGTCGCTAATCGTGCGGCCGCCCGAGGAAACATTCTCGCCGCCACCGACACCCGGAACGCCCGTGGCGTAGATCTGTGTGGCGCTTGCTAGTCCACCAACGGATACGTATTCGACGCCGCCGCTATTGATAGTCGCACTTATTGAGGTGCCACCGGACGAGACGATCTCGACGCCGCCGCTGCCAAGAATAGTACCGCTCGCCGCGCCACCGGAGACGTAAACGCCGCCATTGCTACCCGAACCGAAGTTGTTACCAGCCGCGCTGGTGTTGATCGCAATGCCACTCGATATGACGAGCTTACCGGTGCCCGACAGGATAGTGCCCGACGCCGTGCCGCCGACCAGAACCTCTGCCGCACTGGTAGTTGTGGTGAAGCCCGAGGCGCTGACGGTAGTGGCGATGCTGGTACCACCAGACAACACATATTCGCGACCACCGCTGACGACGAAAGCGTCAAGGCTTGATCCGCCCGAGGCGATTTGCAGAACTCTCAAAGCCGCTGGCGCCGCTAACCACCTGGGCCGAGATCGCTTCGCCGCCGGACGAGACGATAACTTGGCCACCCGAATTGATCGTCGCGCTCGAGGTAACGCCGGTCGACAGCACAATCTCGGTGCCGCCACTGAGGATGGTATCGCCAACGTCGGTCTGGCCAGACGAGACGGTATAGGTCGAGCCGGCACTGACGATCACGGGTGACGAACCGCCGCTAACGGTGCCGCCTGAACTTACCGTGCCGATCGCTGTGCCGCCGGACAGAATGTCGAGCACGCCGCCCGAGAAGACGACCGCGCTGACCGCCGTGCCGCCGGACGAAACAAACAGCGTGCCGCCGCTTGAGATTAGCGCGCCGCTGTCGGTGCCACCCACCGAAACAGTCTCATTGCCTCCTGAAAAGATGGTGGTGGGATCGGCAAGACCGCCCGAGGAGACAACCAGCCCGCCCCCGTTAGAGACAATGGTGTTAGACGCGATACCACCCGCATAGACAGTCTCATTGGCTGCGGAACCCGACAGCACTGCGGATATGGAGATTCCGCCCGCGCTTGCTATTGCCGCACCTAATACAAGCGTGCCGCCACTCGAAACCGTTGTACCCGATGCGGTTCCGCCGGAAAGGACATTGAGCGTACCACCACGAACCTGTGCGCCGATATCAAGAGCAATAAGCGCACCGCTGCCCTGGACATCGTCAATTCCGGTCTGCGAGATGACAGTGCCGCTTGCGGTACCGCCCGAGTTGTAGAATAGGGTCCCGCCTGCGCCAACGATGGTCCCGGAAGCTACGCCACCGTTCAAATACTCCGTCGCGCCGAAGCCGGTAATTGTTTCCGAGATCGTCAAGCCGCCGGAATTGTCATAGATCAGGAAGGAATTCGTCCCGCTGATTTCGGTGCCGCCGGACGAGATAAATTCTGTGCCGCCATTGGCAAGAATGGTTGTGCCCGACGCAGTACCGCCGGAGTAAACGAACTCGTCGGCATTCGAGCCGGATAGCACTGTCGAAATCGTTGTACCGCCTGCCGAGGTGACCGAACCGCTCGACGTCGTACCCACGGTGATCGAGGCATTGACGATCACCGAGGCGCCGCTCACGAGACCGCCCGATAGGACAGTGATATTGCCGCCGCTGGAAACGGTCGCGCTGGTTGCGGTACCTCCCGACGAGACGACCTCGCGGCCGCCGGAGAATATCACATCCCTGGAGGTGACTCCGCCAGACGAGACTACCTCGCCCTGGCCGGAGCCGGCCGCATAAATCTGTGTGGCACTGGCAAATCCGCCAGCGGAGACAGATTGGTAGCCGCCACTCGAGATCGTCGCGCTGAGCGCTGTGCCGCCCGATGAGACGATCTGCAGTCCGCTGCTACTGACTGTTGTACCTATGGCGGTGCCGCCGGACGATACGTACAGCGAGCCGGCACTATTGAGAACGGTGCCACTGGCGGTGCCGCCTTGAACGAACACGCCCCCATTACTGCCGGAGCCGTAAATATCCGTGCCTGAGGCAACAGCACTGATCGACAACCCCCCAGTCGACACCACCAGCTTGGCAGCCCCGAGGATGATCGTCCCCGATGCCGTACCGCCGGTAAGGAGTTCAGCCGCACTCTGGGTAACCGTCGGCCCGCTAATCGTCGTCGAGATCGTCGTGCCGCCGGAGAATACTTCCTCGCGGCCGCCGCTAATGAGGAACGCGTTTAAGCTCGACCCGCCCGACGAGATCACCAAGTTGAAAAAGCCAGAAGTGCCGCCGCTTGCTTGTGCCGAGATCGCGTCACCGCCGGACGACACGATAAGCTGGCCACCAGAACTAATGGTCGCGCTCGAAGTAACCCCCGTCGACAGCACGATCTCGGTGCCGCCGCTGAGAATGGTGTCGCCGACGTCGGTCTGGCCAGCCGAGACAGTGTAGGTCGAGCCGGCGCTGACGATCACTGGGTGACGAACCCCCACTGACAGTGCCGCCTGAACTCACCGTACCGATCGCAGTGCCGCCGGCGAGAATATCGAGCACGCCGCCGGATGAACACGACGGCGCTGATCGCGGTACCGCCCGACGAAACAAACAGCGTGCCGCCGCTGGAGATCAGCGCGCCGCTATCGGTGCCGCCTCCCGAAACAGTCTCGCTGCCGCCGCTATAAATCGTGGTCGGATCGGCAAGACCGCCCGATGATACGATCAGAACGCCACCCGAAGAGACGATGGTGTTCGATGCGGTACCACCGCTAAGAGCGATCTCAAGACCGCCGCTGGAAATCGTGGTGCTGACCGTGCTGCCGCCAGACGAGACGACTTCGAGGCCGCTATTGGAAAGGATCGTGCCGCTGGCGATGCCGCCCCCGGAGATGACCAAGCCGCCGCCGTCGTAGTTAGACAGATCGTTGCCCTTGACGATCGTGCCCGACGCAACGCCCCCCGATGACACAAACATGAAGGCGCCGAAGCCGGAAATCGTGGTGGCGGACGCGGTGCCACCAACCAGGACCTCAAGACCACCGCTCGAGTCCGCAGTGCCGGACACCAGAGCCGAAATAGTCAGGCCGCCCGAAGAGACGACCAAGGCCCCGCCTTGCAGGCTCGAAATGTCGTTGTCGGTGACGACGGCGCCGATTGCGGTGCCCCCAGAGGACACCACCTCAACGGCACCGAACCCGGAAATCGTCGTCCCGGAAGCGGTGCCACCCGCCGACACGATCTCGGCACCACCGCTTGAGTCGGCTGTGCCGGACACAACAGCCGAGATCGACTGGCCACCCGAAGACAGCACCAGCACGCCGAAATTGTCGACCTTGGCACCGCTATCCAAGCCGCCCGATGAGACAACCTCGGTGCCACCGTTGGAAAGGGTGGTCCCGGAAGCATTGCCGCCGGAGTAGACAAACTCGAAAGCGTTGGTACCGGACACCAGCGTCGAGATCGTGGTACCGCCTGCCGACGTCACCGTGCCGCTGGAGGTCTGGCCGAGATAGGCACGCCCGCTTGTCGTGATGACCGCGTTTGTGGCCGTGCCGCCCGACAATATCTGTATGTTACCGCCGCTCGAGACGGTGGTCCCCGATGCAATGCCGCTGAGCCATATGTATTCGGCGCCACCAGAGAAAACCGTGTCGCTGATCGTGCGGCCGCCCGAGGAGACGTTCTCGCCGCCGCCAACGCCCGGGACCCCCGTGGCATAGATCTGTGTGCCGCTCGCCAGACCGCCAACGGAGACGTATTCGACACCACCGCTATTAATAGTCGCGCTTATTGCGGTACCACCGGACGACACGAATTCGACGCCACCGCTTCCAAGAAGCGTGCTGCTCGCGGTGCCACCGGAGAGATAAACGCCGCCGTTGCTGCCCGAACCGAAGAGGTCGCCAGCCGCACTAGTGTTAATGGCAACGCCGCCGCTCGATACGACGAGCTTGCCGGTACCGGATACGATCGTGCCTGAGGCAGTACCGCCGGTCAGAAGCTCGGCCGCGCTAGTGTTGCTGGTAAAGCCGCTCGCGCTAATTGTCGTCGAGGTAGCGACGCCGCCCGCGAAGACTTCCTCGCGGCCGCCGCTGGTGACGAACGTGTCAAGGCTCGAACCGCCCGATGAGATCACCAGATTGAAGAAACCGCTCGTGCCGCTCGTAATCTGCGCCGAGACCGCCTCTCCGCCGGACGACACGATAACCTGGCCGCCTGAACTGATGATCGCGTTCGAGGTAACGCCGGTCGGCAGCACAAGCTCGGTGCCGCCACTGAGGATGGTGTCACCGACGTCAGTCTGGCCAGCCGAGACGGTGTAGGTCGAGCCGGCGCTGACGGTAACAGGCGACGAACCGCCGCTGACCGTACCGCCTGAACTCACCGTACCGATCGCAGTGCCGCCGGCGAGAATGTCGAGGACACCGCCGCTGAAGACAACCGCGCTGACCGCGGTGCCTCCGGATGAAACAAACAGCGTACCGCCACTGGAGATCAGCGCCCCACTATCGGTGCCCCCTCCGGAAACAGTCTCGTTACCGCCGCTATAAATCGTGGTCGGATCGGCAAGACCGCCCGATGAAACGATCAGGACGCCACCCGACGAGACGATAGTGTTCGATGCAATACCGCCGCTGAGAGCGATCTCGAGACCGCCGCTTGAGATCGTGGTGCTGACGGCGCTGCCGCCCGACGAGATGACTTCAAGACCGCTGTTGAACAGCGTCGCACTACTGGCCGTGCCGCCCGCGGAAATGATCAGGCCGCCGCCGTAGTAATTTGACAGGTCGTTGCCCGATACCGTGGTGTTCAGCGCCACACCGCCCGAAGTCACAAACAGGAAGCCCGTACCCGAAATCCTGCTGGCATTGGCGGTGCCGCCCGACGAAAGGACCTCGACGCCTCCACTCGAATCCGCCGTGCCGGACACCAGCGCCGATATTGACTCGCCACCTGCGAGGACGACCAAAGCACCGCCCTGCAGACTCGTAACGTCGTTGTCAGTAACGACGGCGCTCGATGGCCATGCCGCCGGACGATACCAACAAAAACCGCGCCGAACCCGGAAATCGTCGTGCCGGACGCGGTGCCACCCGACGAAACGACCTCGATTCCGCCGCTTAAGTCGGCAGTGCCCGACACCACAGCCGAGATCGACTGCCCATTCGCAGACAGCACTAGCGTGCCGAGATTATCGGCCTTGGCACCACTATCGACACCACCCGACGAAACGACCTCGGTGCCGCCATTGGAAAGGATGGTGCCGGAAGCGATGCCACCGGAAAAGACAAACTCGGTGGCGTTGGTGCCCGATACCAATGACGAGATTGTGGTGCCACCCGCGGACGTTACCGTCCCGCTGGAAGTCGCGCCGAGATAGGCCCGGCCGCCTGTGGTGATGATTGCGTTGCTGGCGGTGCCGCCAGAAAGAACCGTCAGGTTGCCGCTGCTCGAAACCGTCGTCGCACTGGTAGAGCCGCCACTGGAAACAATCTCGATGCCGCTGCTCGAGACCGTGGTCGCACTGGCCGAGCCGCCGCTGGAAACAACCTCGATGCCGCCGGAGAACACCGTATCACTGACGGTAAGACCGCCCGAATAGACATCTTCGCCACCAGGAACACCCGGGGAGCCGATGGCATAGATTTGCGTGTTGCTGGCAATACCACCGCCAGATACCCACTCGACACCGCCACTTGAGAGCGTGGTGCTAATCGCGGTGCCGCCGGACGAGACAGTTCACATCGCCGCCGGAATTGACGATCGTCCCGCTGGCCGTGCCGCCAGCTGAGACATAGACGCCGCCATTGCTGCCGGAGCCGAAATAAGTCCCGGCAACAACCGTGCCGATCGCGATCCCGCCGTTAGACAGGATGAGCTTGCCGGTGCCGGATACGATCGTGCCTGAGGCGGTACCGCCGGTCAGAAGCTCGGCAGCACTGGTGTTGCTGGTAAAGCCGCTCGCGCTAATTGTCGTCGAGGTAGCAACACCGCCGGCGAAGACCTCCTCGCGGCCGCCGCTGGTGACGAATGTGTCAAGGCTCGAACCGCCCGACGAGATCACCAGGTTGAAGAAACCGCTCGTACCGCTGGTGATCTGCGCCGAGACCGCCTCGCCGCCCGACGAGACGATAACCTGGCCACCGGAGCTGATCGTGGCGCTCGAGGTAACCCCAGTCGACAGCACAATCTCAGTGCCGCCACTGAGAATCGTATCCCGACGTCGGTCTGACCGGAGGAAACCGTATAGGTCGAGCCGGCGCTGACGACGACTGTGGAAGTCGTCAAGCCGCTGTTGACCGTGCCGCCGGAGCTTACTGTACCGATCGCGGAACCGCCGGACAGAATATCGAGCACGCCGCCACTGAAGACGACGGCACTGATCGCGGTGCCGCCGGACGACACGAACTCAGTTCCGCCGCTTGAGATCATCGTCCCGGAAGCCGAGCCGCCGGATTCTACGAACTGGGTGCCACCGGAAACCGTGCCGCTGCTGGCGAAACCATAGACTAGCTGGCTTCCGCCCGAGAGCACCGCGCGTTTGTCGACAACGCCGGAAGAAACAACTTCGGTACCGCCGCTTTCGATAATCGTTGCGGAAGCTGTACCGCCGGACGAGATGAAAGCCGTACCACCACTAATGGTGGTGAAATCCATCTCGGCTCGCGACATCACTTCAAGGATGCCGCCGCCACTGATCGTGCCGCTCGAAAGCGTGGTGTAGCCCACTAATTCGAGGATACCGCCAGACTGAAGCGTATATCCGCCACCACCGATGTCCTGGCCGGTGTTTACAAGGAGCGTGCCTCCGCTAGAGACAATGGCTCCGCTGAATGTTGCATCGGCGCCGCCATAGTCGACATATTCGAGGCCGCCGCTCAAGATTGTCGTGCTAATCGCGGTAGCGCTGGCCTGATTGCCATATCCAACGACCTGAGTGCCGCCACTCGAAATCGTCGTATTGCTGGCAATACCAATCCCTTCATAACCCAGATACTGCGTGCCGCCGCTCAGGATCGTCGTGCTGATAACAGTGCCGACGTTGCCGGAAAATTCCCCGACATACTGAACGGCGACGTTGCCGATGGTTGTCCCAATCGCGGTCCCACCTGACTCAACCGCTTGGCTTGCTCCCGGATTTAGGATGGTGCCGCTGGCATAGCCGGTGACATTTTCACTGCCGGCGGATAATTGATCACCCAGATCCGAGCCGCCGGAATTAACGGTGACAATGGCAAAGCCACTGATCGTTGCACCGATCGCCGTAGCCCCGGAGGCAACCTCTAAATTGACACCACTAAGGTTGAAGCCGCTCAGCACATAGCCGCTGGCAATCTCGAGCGTAGCGCCGGAGCTGATCGTCGTCGTTCCAGCTGAAGTTGCACCACCGAAGAGTTCGAATGTGCCAGAAGTGTCGACGGTGGTGTTGCTGGCAACGCCGCCCGATGAGACAACTTCAAGGCCACCGCTCGCAACGGTCGCGCTGACAGCGGTGCCGCCGGACAGTACGATTTCGAGGCCGCCGCTGGAGATCGTGGTGCTGACTGTGCTGCCACCCGAGGAGATGACTTCGAGGCCGCTATTCGACAGCGTCGTGCCACTGGCAACGCCGCCTCCAGACACGATCAGCCCGCCGCCAAAGTAGTTCGACGTATCGTTGCCCGACACCGTAGTGTTCAAGGCGACGCCGCCCGAGGACACGAACAGGAAGCCAGTGCCCGATATCCTGCTGGCGCTGGCCGTGCCGCCGGATGAGAGAACCTCAATGCCGCCACTACTATCGACGCTACCGGATAGCAATGCCGAGATTGTCGTGCCGCCAGAGGAGACGATCAGACCACCGCCATAATAACTTCCGTCGTTGCCGGAGACGATCGTGCTCGAGGCCACACCGCCCGATGACACGAACATAAAACCGGTGCCGGTAATCGTCGTGCCGGACGCTGTGCCACCCGCCGAGAGGACCTCGATGCCGCCGCTTCCGTCGGCACTCCCGGAGACCACGGCAGAGATCGACTGGCCACCCGAAGACAGAACCAGTGTGCCGAGATTGTCGACATTGGCGCCACTATCGATGCCGCCCGACGAGACGATCTCGAGGCCGCCGTTGGACAATATGGTGCTGGACGCGGTGCCGCCGGAATAGACAAACTCGTAGGCATTGGTGCCGGACACCAGCGTGGAGATCGTCGTGCCGCCCGCCGAGGTTACAACCCCGCTGGAGGTCTGGCCGACATAGGCCCGCCCACCCGTAGTGATGACCGCATTGCTGGCCGTGCCGCCAGAAATGATCTGTATGTTACCGCCGCTCGAGACGGTTGTTCCGGATGCAGTGGCGCTGGACCATACGTATTCGGCGCCGCCGGAGAAGACGGTGTCGCTAATCGTGCGGCCGCCCGAGGAAACATTCTCGCCGCCACCGACACCCGGAACGCCCGTGGCGTAGATCTGTGTGGCGCTTGCTAGTCCACCAACGGATACGTATTCGACGCCGCCGCTATTGATAGTCGCACTTATTGAGGTGCCACCGGACGAGACGATCTCGACGCCGCCGCTGCCGAGAATTGTGCCGCTTGCCGTGCCGCCGGAGAGGTAAACGCCGCCATTGCTACCCGAACCGAAGTCGTCGCCGGCCGCGCTGGTGTTGATGGCGATGCCACTCGATATGACGAGCTTACCGGTGCCCGACAGGACAGTGCCCGACGCTGTGCCGCCGACCAGAACCTCTACCGCACTGGTGGTCGTGGTGAAGCCCGAGGCGCTGACGGTAGTGGCGATGCTGGTACCACCAGACAACACATATTCCCGACCACCGCTGACGACGAAAGCGTCAAGGCTTGATCCGCCCGAGGCGATTTGCAAACTCTCAAAGCCGCTGGCGCCGCTAACCACCTGGGCCGAGATCGCTTCGCCGCCGGACGAGACAATAAGTTGACCACCCAAATCGATCGTCGCGCTCGAGGTGATGCCGGTCGACAGCACAATCTCGGTGCCGCCACTGAGGATGGTATCGCCGATGTCGGTCTGGCCAGACGAGACGGTATAGGTCGAGCCGGCGCTGACAGTAACCGTGGCGGCACTGATCGTACCAATCGCAGTACCACCGGCTAGGACATCGAGCACGCCACCGCTAAACACGGTCGTGCCGATCGCGGTACCCCCCGACGAAACGATCGCGGTGCCGCCAGAAGAAATAACGGCGCTTGACGCAGTGCCGCCGGAGAGCACATCAGCGACAACGCCGTTACTTAAGCTCGAACCGCTGCGGGTGACATAACCGGATCCCACCTCGATGGTTGCACCGGAATACAGCGTGTTGCCGCCGGACTGGGTGACACTGCCGAAGAACGCCGCTGTGCCCCCGCTGAGAACCGTAAGAGCGCTATCAAAAGAGCCGCTCAGTAATTCCAGCGTGCCGCCGCTGACGATGGTGCTAATCGCCGTGCCGCCGGAGGATATGATCTCGAGACCGGCCGTCGTGACCATGGTGCTGCTGGCAATGCCGCCAACCACCGCGATCTCAAGACCGCCACTGGAGATCGTGGTCGAGACCGTGCTACCGCCCGAAGAGACGACTTCAAGGCCGCTATTGAACAGCGTCGCACCGCTGGCGACGCCGCCGCTGGAGACGATCAGTCCTCCCCCAAAGTAATTTGACGTATCGTTGCCTGAGACCGTGGTGTTCAGCGCCACGCCGCCCGAGGACACGAACAGAAAGCCAGTGCCCGATATCCTGCTAGCACTGGCGGTGCCGCCGGAAGAGAGCACCTCGATACCGCCGCTGCTATCGACGCTGCCGGACAGCAGCGCCGAGACCGTCGTGCCGCCAGAGGAAACGATCAGGCCGCCGCCATAATAACTTCCGTCGTTGCCGGAAACGATCGTGCCGGAGGCAACGCCCCCCGACGACACAAATACGAAGCCAGTGCCGGTAATGGTCGTGCCAAAGGCTGTTCCCGCAGAGAGCAATTCAATGCCGCCGCTCGAAATCCGCGCTGCCGGAAACCACCGCCGAAATCGACTGGGCACCCGAAGACAGCACCAAGGCGCCGAGATTGTCGACCTTGGCGCCGCTGTCGATGCCGCCTGAAGAAACGACCTCGGTACCGCCATTGGAGAGGGTGGTGCTGGACGCGGTGCCGCCGGAATAAACGAATTCATAGGTGCCGGCGCCGGAGACCAGCATCGAAATCGTGAGACCGCCCCCCGAACTCACCACGCCGCTAGAGGTCTGGCCGAGATAAGCTCGCCCGCTCGTGGTAATGACCGCATTCGTGGCGGTGCCACCAGAAATGACCGTCAGGTTCCCGCCGCTCGATACCGTGGTGGCACTGGCGGTGCCCCCACTGGAGACGTTCTCAACGCCGCCCGAAAAAACCGTATCGCTGACCGTAAGACCGCCGGCAGAAAGAGATACTCCGCCTGGAGCACCACCTGGGGTGCCGATGGCATGAATTTGCGCGCCACTGTCGACACCGCCTGACGAAATAAACTCGACACCACCGCTATTAATGACGGTTGCAAACGAGGTGCCGCCAGAGGAGATAACTTCGACGCCCCCGCTATTGAGCACGGTGGCGCTCGCGGTGCCGCCTCCGGAAAGGACGACACCACCGTTGCTGCCAGCGGCAAAATAGTTGCCCCCTGCGCTGGCATTAAAGCTGATGCCGCCGTTGGAGACGATTAGCTTGCCCGTACCCGATACGATCGTACCGGAGGCCGTGCCGCCGGTGAGAAGCTCGACGGCGCTGGTATTGCTGGTAAAGCCGTTCGCGCTGATCGTGGTCGAGGTGGCAATACCGCCGGCGAACACTTCCTCACGGCCGCCCCCTGTGACAACTGTGTCAAGGCTCGAACCACCCGACGAGATCACAAGGTTGAAGAAACCGCTCGTGCCGCTGACGATCTGCGCCGAGATCGCTTGGCCACCCGACGAGACGATAACCTGGCCGCCCAGAGTCGATCGTAGCGCTCGAGGTAACCCCCGTCGACTGCACGATTTCCGTGCCGCCACTGACAATCGTGTCGCCGGTATCGGTCTGGCCGGAAACAATATACGGGCTATTACCGGAGCTGACAGTCACGCCCATGCCGCAACTCTCAACTGCGCATTAAATAAAACTGCTTCAAAGGTTGTAGGCCTGCTTGAGCAACAGCGATCAGCATTACGCGACAATCGTACGTGGCCGAACTTACCGACGCGCGTTCCACTGACAATGACGCCCATCAACCATTCCTCACATCCGCTTTTTCTCGGCGGGAAGGGCGCGATTCTCAAAATTCTGATTGCGGCGCTGATAGCCCCTCTACTAGCAGCGCAAGGAAATTAAAGAGGAAAGGACAATTGGCCGCATCACCCATTTGGGTGGTTTCTACAACTTAGCGATCGGCAATCCGAGCAGCAGGACAGCGAGATCGAGCTGCCGGCTGGTTCCAGTCTTTGCAAGCACGGTCTTAAGCTGGCTACGGACGGTCTCCCGCGAAACATTTGAGCGGTCGGCTATTTCTTCGACCGTCCGGCGAGCCGCAATGCCTTGCGCTACCCGGGCCTCAGCCGGAGAAAGATCGAATAACCCTTTGAGAATATCAGAGACTCGGCGGTGAATGCGGCTGTGCCGGGGTGACCACCGCGACCGAGGCGAGGCCTGGAAAAATCTCGTCTGCATCCGCTGGAATTGGAAAAAAACGGATCATTGATGGCGCTTTGCCCTGGGCGCCGCGAACCGGAAAAGAACGCACGGCGCCGGACTGCAGGAATGATCGCCGACCCATCGCATCGCGAATGAGCCGATCGGTGACTGTATCAACAAAGCGCAGCTGCCCCCTCACATGCTTTATCATGGCCGGCACCAGCGCACGAAACAGCCGGTTGGTCGCAAGCAATTGGCCGTCGGCGTTAAGTGTCGCAGCTGCTAGGCCAATAACGCCTAAGGATTCCGCGACGGTACGCGCCTGATGTAAGCCAAGATGACCGGAAGTGGTCGGCGAAGTCCAAACCGAACGCGCGACGGCCTTTGCGGCAAGCTCGGCCTTTCGGCGCGATTGCTTTATGCCGCCTTTGATCGGACTGTGGGCATTGTCTGCCGGCACGGCATGGGTCGGCGCGACCCGTATCGAAGCGCGCGGCTTGCGATCTGCCGCCCGCGCTGGAAGTTGCAAGTCACCTGGCGCTGCCATGGGGTTTTGATCTTAAACGCCAGGTTTCTTTTTGCCGCTCGCTGCAGATTTTCCGGGCATCGCAGGCTTTTTTGATACATCGCCAGCGTTTTCGACTGCACCGGCAAATTCCTCGGCTTTGCCTTCCATTTTGGCCCGCTGGGCGATGAAAGCTGGAACTCGTTCGACTGTCGCTTTGACATGTTCGATCGTTATCAGGCGCGTGCATTCGAACTGCCGCGGGGTGTCCTTCTGACGCGGACACCAGAGGAAATCCTTATGATCAAAGCGTAGGTGTGGATCGTTCCAGCAACTGTTGCAGGTATGATAATTGATAACGCGGTAAGGCGTGGCGAACTCGTTCAGAGGATGCGTGAAACCCGAGATCATCACCACCGGCGCTCCCGCGGCCCAAGCGAGCCAGGAAAGGCCACTCGAGAGACCAACATAAAAATCGGCATGCTTCAGCCAGCGCGCGCGCTCGGTAAGCGGTTGGTCTCCGGTTTGATCCTCGGCGCCATTCGGAATGTGGTTCCAAACCAAGCCGGTGCCATGGATCGGCTTTTGGTCGATGCAAATGACGCGATATCCCACCCCTTTGAGGAACCGTATCAGTTCGAACCAGCCACTTGGATTATTCCAGAATTTTGATTGCGTCGTACTCTGCACGCCGATGCAGACGTAAGGTTCGTCGATCGGGCGGCTCTCGTCCGGCAACACAAGGCGCGGTGGAACTTCGGTCGGATCGACGCCGAGGATATAGCCCGCGGTCCGATGCAGCCCCACGTACCGAAAATCGCACGGTTGAAATATGAAGTCCTTGTCATCGAAAAATAGGCCAAGGCTATACGTCGCGTAATAGCGCTCGGGCTTGATCTCTTCATGCGGCAGAAAGGTAATATCCGGGTAGGCGTCGCGAAATAGCGGGATCAGTTTCTCGCCCATGCCGCAGGTCAGCCGGCATTGGTGCTGTTCCTTGAATTTCACCGCATAGGGAAACCACCCCATGGTATCGCCCAACGTGCCGACCGGAAATTGGATCAGCACCTCTTGGTCGAGCGCTGAATAGTCGTGACAAAGAAGACTCTCGTCCTGCTGCCAGACTTCGAGCCGGAAGCGGATAAAGTAACGCTTGCTGCTATTGACACGACCTTCCTTGATCTCGGTTTGGAACAGGATGTTCCCAGTATCGAGATCGCTGATGCGGATTTTCCAGGGATGCATCGATTCCGGCGCAAATACCCGGCAGCCACCGTTGAAATCAAAGCGCAGGCCGGCCGGACCTTGCTGGGTCGGAATTTCAGCAGGCTGCGGATATGCGGGCTTGGCTTGCGGCGCCGATGCGCTGTCGGCCGCAGACGACTGGCTCGCAGCGACAACGTCCGCCAGATCCGTAGAGGTTTGCGCGACTTCCGAGATTGTCGATTGGGAGGAACTCGCAGCCTCGAAATCAGGCAAGGGCTCCGGGGCACCCGACAAATCGTTACCGACTAAAGCAACATTCATACCGATACACCCCCCGATATCGATACGCCTCCCCCAAGGCGCCTCGCTCAATGGTAGTGATATTACCATCGCGATGAAACGAAAGGAAAGTGATTTGATCCGAAATCGGATAAACGTCCATCCGCCTTGCGAACTAATTTAAGGCGATGGTTATTTTGTCGAGTGCTCCGGAAAAATCACGCCTCCTCCAAACCCTTGTCGTGGAATTCCTGGCAAAATCGCGACCCATCAAATAATATGGATCTTGCAGAGTGCGTCTTTAGATGTATCGGACGAATTGAGTTATGAACCAGATGGTGGAAATAGGCGCCGCCCCGGGGACGTCCTCTGTGGTCGCCGCGGATAAAACGAATCCAGGCGATGCCCCGTCGGCTCGAGATTTGCCCGACGCCGCCGCAATCCCAACCCAGTCTGGCCCCAAGGGCCTCCGCTTTGATTTTAACGACGGCTGCCGCGTGCTGTTGCCGGAGAGCGATCACCTATGGCGGGTGCGCCTTAGCGATCTGGACACGGGAAACATACTGTATGAAACCGAAATCAAGGCCGGCCACGTCAATAGCAGCAAGCGCTATTTTATAAGGTTCCGTCTCGAAGTCTGGCAGCAGCAAGAGCTTATTCTCAGTCATGATTTCTCGGCGCTTGATCGTGAGGTGCTGATCAGGTTTCCTGTCGAGACTTTGGGCGACACTATCAGCTGGCTTCCCTATGCGGTGAAGTTCCAAGAGCAGCACCGCTGCCGACTGACCTGCGCGATGAGCGGCACTCTTATTCCGTTGTTTCGCGAAGCTTACCCTGAAATAACCTTCGTCACCCCGGAAGACGTCGACACTCCTCGGTTTTATGCGACCTATAAGGTCGTTTTGTATTTCAAAGAGGGACTGATCTTCGACTATAAGGACCGCGTGCCCTGCGATTTTCGCTTCGTCGGCTTGCAACGCGCGGCAGCCTATATTCTCGGCGTCGATCCCACCGAAACACCACCCCGCATCGCCATCACGGATGACATTCGTCCCATCGCTGAGCGCTATGTCTGCATTGCAGTACAGAGCACAATGCTCAGCAAATACTGGAACAATCCTACCGGCTGGCGTGAAGTCGTCGATTTTTTGAAAGCCGCCGGCTACCGTGTAATCGGCATTGATCTTAAGCGCAGTCATGGCCAAGGACTGGTCTGGACCCACCTCCCCGATGGAGCGGAGGATGCGACCGGGAACCGACCGCTGCTCGAGCGTGCGCGCTTGCTCAAGCATGCCGATTTTTTTGTCGGGCTTTCAAGCGGCTTGTCTTGGCTCGCCTGGGCGGTGGGAACGCCGGTTGTCATGATCTCCGGATTTACTCATCCCCGCAATGAATTCGCATCCCCCTACCGGATCATCAATTATCACGCCTGCAACAGCTGCTGGAACGATCCGCTGGCCAATTTTGACCGGAACGACTTCTTATCGTGTCCGAGACACAAGGACACGCCGCGCCAATTCGAGTGCACGCGTCTTATCACGGCGGATCAGGTCAAATCCGTCATACGCAGCATCCCCGGCTTTGGGCGGATGGATTGATCCTTGCATGTTAAAGGCCCGCCTATTCGCGCGCCTGCATTAAACTTGATGGCAGCGCACGACTGACGAGACTTGATTTGAAGTGTTTGCACACAGTAAAGTTTATTGACACGCTGGGGCGTGGCTTCGATGCAGCATGATAGGTAGTCTACCGCGGCAAACCAAGACCACGCGCCGTGGCCGGTTCACGGTCATTAAGATCAGGCTTCACCTACCTGGCGCGCGCAATGAGCGAAATTAAAATAACAACGACCGATCCCGGGGCTCTATGTCCTGGTCAGCCTGTTGCGCCTGTTGGGTATGACCGCCGATCCGGGACAGATTCGGCACCGCTTCGGTACTGCCGCGATCGGCGTTCCGGAAATGCTGCGTTGCGCGAAAGAGCTTGGCCTCAAGGCACGCGAACGCACCGTCAACTGGGACAGACTAGCGATAACAACGCTGCCCGCTATTGCCGTGCTGCGCGACGGCGGCTTTTTGCTGCTCGGTAAAAGCGGTGAAGGCAAAGTCCTGGTTCAGTCGCCGCAATCGTCACGGCCAAGTTTGATGACCAAGTCCGAACTCGAAGCCGTTTGGGACGGCCGCGTGGTGGTCATGGCCCGGCGCGCGGACCTGGTCGACCTGTCGCGCCAGTTCAACGTGACCTGGTTCTTCGGCGCCATCCACAAATACCGTCATCAATTGCTCGAGGTATTTGCCGCCTCGTTCTTCTTACAGCTCTTTTCGCTCGTCACGCCGCTGTTCTTTCAGGTCGTCATCGACAAGGTTCTCGTTCATCGCAGCATGAGCACGCTCGACGTGCTCGTGATCGGGCTCGCGACAATCGCGGTATTCGAGACAGTTCTCGGCATATTGCGGACCTATCTGTTTGCGCACACGACCAATCGCATCGACGTCGAATTAGGCGCGCGCCTGTTCCGCCATCTTTTGGCGCTGCCAATCGCCTATTTCGGCGCGCGGCGTGTCGGCGACTCTGTAGCGCGCGTTCGCGAGCTTGAAAATATTCGTAATTTTCTGACCGGTTCCGCACTGACGCTGGTCATCGATCTGTTTTTTACCTTCGTGTTTTTGATCGTGATGTTCATCTATTCGCCGCTGCTGACCTTCATCGTTCTTGCCTCTTTCCCGTTTTATATCGGCATTTCGGCCGGAGCGACGCCGCTATTCCGTCGCCGGCTCGACGAGAAATTCAAACGTGGCGCCGAAAACCAGGCCTTCCTGGTGGAGAGCATCACCGGCGTCGAGACGCTCAAGGCCATGGCGGTCGAGCCGCAGATGCAGCGCCGTTGGGAAGAGCAACTGGCCGACTTACGTCGCAGCGAGCTTTCGGGTTCTCCGGCTCGGGAATACCGCAAGCCAAAGCGTCCAGTTGGTGAGCAGGCTGGTGACGATTGCGGTGCTTTACTTCGGCGCCAAACTCGTCATCACCGGCGATCTTACTGTCGGCGAACTTGTCGCGTTCAATATCATGGCCGGCCGGGTCAGCGCGCCGGTGCTTCGGCTCGCGCAGATGTGGCAGGATTTTCATCAGGCGCGACTGTCGATTGCGCGGCTGGGCGACATTCTCAACACACAGGCCGAGCCGACATACAATACGGCACGCGTCGGCGTTGCCGGCGATCCGCGGCGAAATCGCTTTCGAGCACGTGACTTTTCGCTATCGCGTCGACGGTCCGGAAGTTCTGCACGACGTCAATTTCAGAGATCGAAGCCGGCCAGATGATCGGCATTGTCGGTCCATCCGGCTCCGGAAAAAGCACGCTCACCAAACTTATGCAGCGCCTCTACGTGCCGGAGAGCGGCCATGTTCTGGTCGACGGCATCGATGTCGCGACGATCGATCCCGCATGGTTGCGCCGGCAGATCGGTGTCGTGTTGCAGGAGAACGTGCTCTTCAATCGTTCGATCCGCAGCAATATCGCATTGGCCGATCCGGCTACGCCGATCGAGCGTGTGATCGAAGCCGCGAAGCTCGCCGGCGCCCACGAATTCATTCTTGAATTGCCTGAAGGCTACGACACCATCGTCGGCGAGCGCGGGGACAGCCTTTCGGGAGGACAACGCCAACGTATCGCCATCGCACGCGCCCTGATCACCGATCCGCGCGTTTTGATTTTTGACGAAGCGACCAGCGCTCTCGACTACGAAAGCGAGCGAATTATCCAGGAAAACATGAAGGAAATCGCGCGTGATCGCACCGTGATCATCGTCGCGCATAGGCTATCCACCGTTCGACATACCGATCGGATCCTCACCCTTGATCGCGGGCGCCTGGTCGAAGACGGCACGCATGAAGAGCTGATCAGGACGGGCGGCAGCTACGCTAAACTCTTCCGGCTGCAGGCGGGCATCCATGAAGTCCTTTAAGGCCATCGGAAATATAATCTCCGCTGCGGCGGCGCGGAAGTGCGGCCCGACAGTGACGATCGGGAGTTTTTGCCAGCGGCGCTTGAGATTGTCGAAACCCCGGCGTCGCCCTTGGGGCGGGGAGTAGCCTATACGATCATGGCTTTCTTCTGCATTGCGCTGGTTTGGGCATTTATCGGCCACGTCGACATCATCGCTTCGGCTAAGGGAAAAATCATTCCCAGCGGCCGTACCAAGATAATTCAGCCGTTCGAAACGGGCGTGGTCCGCGCCATTCACGTCCGTGACGGCCAAGCGGTAAAAGCCGGTGACGTGCTGATCGAGCTCGATCCGACGATGAACGGTGCCGATAGCAGGCATTTGCAAAGCGATCTTATTACCGCACAGTTGGACGCAGCACGGCTCCAGGCGACCTTGTCCGACGCCGATCCGCTCGCCCACTTCAATCCGCCGGCGGACGCCCCGCCGGCTCAAGTCGCAACCCAGCGCACTTTTCTTGCCGATCAGGTCGCCGAGCAGAGAGCAAAACTCGCGGTATTCGACCGGCAGCGTGAACAGAAGGAAGCCGAGCGCGATACCATTTCGGCGAATGTGGACAAGCTGGAGGCGTCGCTTCCAATTCTCCAAGAGCGCATGGAGATTCGAAAAACGCTTTTCGAGCATACGACGGGTTCACGCGCCAATTATTTGGAGCTCTTGCAACCCTTTGTCGAGGAGCAGCACGATCTCGAAGTACAAAAACGCCGTTTGGACGAAGCGACGGCGGCGTTGTCCACTATTGCCGAACAACGGGCGCAATCCATCGAGGAATTCAGGCGGACACGCAGTAGCGAGCTTGTCGAAGCTGAACGTAAGGTGCGCGGCATCAGCGAGGATCTGATCAAGTCGCAACACCGCGAATCCCTGCAAGCACTGACGGCGCCGGTCGACGGGACGGTGCAGCAATTGGCCGTGCATACCATTGGCGGCGTCGTAACGCCTGCCCAAAATCTGCTCGTCGTGGTCCCAGCCGAGAGCTATCTTGAGATCGAAGCCATGGTGCAAAACCGCGATATTGGTTTCGTTCGCGCCGGCCAGAACGCTGAAATCAAAGTGGATGCGTTCAATTTCAACAGATACGGCCTAATCGACGGAAAAGTCGTCAGTGTGTCCACGGATGCAATCGCGCGAGAAAAGCCGGTTCAGAAATCTAGCCTTGATCAACAGGGCGGCGAAAACGATTCGAGTGAACCGGAAAATCAAGAATTGGTGTATGCCGCGCGCGTGTCTCTGGCGCAAAACCGCATGCAGATAGAGGATAGAATGGTCAATCTGGAGCCCGGCATGGCCGTTACCGTCGAGATCAAGACGGGATCGCGTCGGATCCTGACCTACTTGTTGTCGCCGCTTCTGCGATATAAACAAGAGGCGCTGCGCGAAAGATGAATGAGCGGACGTGCGAACGCCTGCATTCCGCCGATGGGCCACCGACCAAGTGGTAGCGAGTGGAGTCCGTCAGCGCGATAATCCGCGCTCATTGCGCGGACCGCCGGAGATCCATCCAATAAGCCCCGACATCGGCCATGTTCGGCGTGCGCGATTTGTCGGGCGCACCCTCAGCCTGCACGGTGAACGCCGATCGCAATAGGGCCGCTACGTCAACATTGTCCGGGATCCAAACAAATTGATTGTTTTCCTGAACTTTCGCTGGCACCGCCCGTTTCGGCATATTCAACACAAATACTCTGCCATTGGCTAAAACGCCTCGTTTGATGCGGGCAATGTCCTCAGCAGGCGTAAGGCAATGCTGGAGCACCCATATAGCTATCGCCGCCTGAATGCGCAGTCCCGCACGAACCATCGTGTCGAATTGCTGAGGCGCAACGGCGACGAAACGCTCGGAATCCACGTAATCCTCAGCTAACCGCCGCATGTTTCGGCTGATGTCGACACCAATCACGCTGCAGCCAAAGGCCTCGATCATTGCCTTGGCGACCCGGCCAATGCCGCATCCGTAGTCCAATACAACGGTATCTGGCCGCAGAATAAAACACTTGGACATCAGCTCAATCACATAAGGTGTCTCTATCTGCCAACGTCGATCGGTATCCGCGCCCGGGCCTTCACTGGTCAATATTATCTCTTTTGCGCGCTGCATATCGCCAGCATCGAAGACTTGCGGGTGATATTGCACTTGAACTTTTGGCTGTTCCGTCATGAATTTTAATGTCCAGCATTTCGTATTCGAAAGATCACAATCAATATTATACCAATCAGTTCCGATCGAACACCACCATGCTTCGAGACTGGCGTAGGTGCATCGGCACGTGTTTCTCCAACGCTGCGGATGCCGGAGCATTTTGGGAGCGTTCGGCGGAGCGCTTTCTCCCAATCGAATTCAGTCCATGGTGACGCGTTTGAGGCAAAATTACGCTTTACAACGAACGGTCCCTCACCGTGTGGTCGCTATCCGACACTGATCAGCCTTATCACGCGCGGATACGGTTTTGACTCTAAGTCTGCCGCCCGGTCCGTAAGCGCAGCAAAATTGCGGCCTTGATTCCCACAACTGGCGGCTTTCACTGCGCACATATGTTCGTTACGATGAGGCCACGAGCGCCTTTGGCGCGAGCGAGTGCATGGGCATCCAATCAATGGATTACACTGACTTTCTCGGTTACGCAGCGTCTGTGAGCGTCCTCATCACATTCTGCATGAGCACTATGGTGCCACTGCGCGTCGTCGCCATCGTCAGCAACATACTTTTCGCTACCTTCGGAGGATTAGCCCACATCTATCCTGTCCTCGTGCTTCACGTCGTTCTATTGCCGGTAAATATTGTGCGGCTAAGACAGATCTTGCGCCTGATGAAAGGCGTCAGAGCAATTCAGCTTTCCGATATGCCAATTGAGAACTTGCTTCCCTTCATGTCCCGCAGGTTCGCGCAAGCCGGGGAAGTGCTTATCAATAGAGACGATAAGGCCGACCGTATGTATTACCTCGTCAAGGGCACAATGAGAATTGTAGAACTTGGCAAGATTATAGGGCCGGGCGCGGTTCTCGGCGAAATCGGAATTTTCTCTCGCGATCAAAAACGGATGGCGACAGTTGTCTGCGTCAGCGATTGCGAACTTTGTGAGATGAGCGACAGCAAGGCTAAACAACTTTACGTCCAAGATCGGTCATTCGGCCTTGCTTTACTTCAACTAGTCATTGCCCGTTTGACAGAGGATTTGAAAATTCAACAAGCGGCCCCTGTTGGCGAACTGGATGGCGTCTCTGCAAGCGCGTGACTAGCACTAACGGTCGCACCAGCCCGTTATTGTTTTGTCCAGGAATAAAATCTACGGAGTCGGAAAAATCGCGCGATAACGGATATATCCGCGACCTTCATCGCGGGTCATTTGTAGGACTAGCGCGGCGCTGAAGCACTTTATCACGCCGATTAACGTCCCCGTACTAATCCGTAAACTAGAATGCATGCAACGGCGATCAGCGCGACGGCGCCCGCCCATATCGCGAACCGGAAAGACGGCTCCGGTACAATCACGTCCTCACGCTTAGCTTTCGGCTGAATACGATGCCGTCCAATCACGGCGGCTCTCCGTGCTTTTTTCGGCGGTGTCCCGCGGTAGTGAGATCACCGGCCGCATCACGCCACGCCTGGGCGATGTCGAGCCACATCTTTCGGTCCTCAGGGTCATTTGTCCGCTTAGCTACGGCTTCGCATTCGCAAGCGTAGGTAATACAACCAAGGGCATCAATTGGTTCGGGCTTTTTCACCGCCATAACGAATTCGACCCGACCTATTTATCCGCTAACATGCGGACTCCGCAGAGTTTCCGGGCCAAAAATTGGAAAACCCGACCTGGCTGGAAGGTAAAAGGAAGGCCCGCATTTTTAAAAGCGTAGAGACGCGGGTGGTTCCAATTTTTTAGGTTCCACTTGCATGAGGGCTCTTGATCCCCATGCAATTGTCGGTAACGCGCGACGTCCAGCGGTCATGACGACAGCTCCGCCTTGGCGCCCATTCGCTAGAACCGTGAGGCCGCCGGCACCTGCTCCTCACAGTTAAGCGACCATCGACTCGACGAGCATCATAATTGCGCGACGCGTCTTGTTATCGGTGATCTTACCGAACTGGCGCGCCATCTGCATGGTAACGGGATCCGAGAGAAGATCGAACGGCGACGTCGTATGCGAGTTTGTTTGCTGCGGGCCGCCGCTAAAAAACGATTTGACCGGGACTTCGAAAATTTCTGCGATCTGGTAGAGACGTCCGCTGCCAACGCGGTTGGTGCCTTTTTCGTATTTCTGGATCTGCTGAAACGTCACCCCGAGCTTGGCACCGAGCTCCTCTTGCGTAATTCCGGCTGCCAGGCGATGCACACGTATATTGGTGCCCACCATCTTATCGATCTTGGTTGCTGACTTATTCGAAGTTGTCCGCATTCCCGCTCCCCATCGCATTTCGAAAAGGCCTCGGCTTCACTGCCGGGGCTAAAGTGGTGTCATACGCAAACCTACCGATATCAGCCCTATCGGAAAACTTACGAGACCCGTTTATGTCAAAAGACAAGGCAACTGCCAATTCCCTCCGACTATAAGTCGCGATGGGTAATCTTTACGTATGCCTCTCACCTCCTGGAAAACGGACTCGCATTCATCTCGCGAGTTGTCCTTATTGCCGCTCTGGCCGTGGCGTGAAAAAACAAGAAGTTGGCTTCAGGTATACAAGCTGGGCAGGGCCTTTTGCGACAATTTCGGAAGCTGAATCGAAAATAGTCGTGCTCGATTTCGACGACGTGGATAGATGCGGATATTGTCTACCTGCTGAACCAAGCGTTCGGAGCCAGAAACGACCATCGACGAAAAATCGACGGAGCATTCGAAAATTCGCTCCTCACGAAAGCAGTTAATAGGCCGCCGCTCGAATGACGCATTCCCAAGACCAACCGGCTTCGAAATGAAGGAAAGCGTCTAGGGAGCAGGTGGACCGAGTTCGCGGTTTGCGAAGGTATTGAGCTCTGTCTGCCCAGCGGGGGCGAAGCACGGGATCGCTACGCAACCGATGGAGCCCGCTTCTGATCATACATTGACTTGTCCGCCCAGTTGAGGAGTTCTGTGGCGGACTTTCCGTCCTCGGGATAAAGCGCGAAGCCAACGCTGGCCGAAATTGTTATCGGATTGCGCGAAGGTCCGACCGAACAGGTCAATCCCGATCCGAAGCGGGCACGCATTCGGCGGGTGGATAGGACGTCGAGATATGTCGGAACCACCACGCCGAACTCGTCGCCTCCAATCCTTGCAGTCACACAATCCCGACCGACCAGCTTCTTAAGCTCCAAAGAAATAGTCCTTAGGGCTTCGTCCCCCACCCGATGGCCGTAGTTGTCGTTGATCGATTTCAACTTGTTCAGGTCGACGATAATAACGCCGGCCTGCCGCCCGCTGGCGCGTGCCAATGATAGAGTCAAATCAAGCTGGCCGTCGAACAAGGCGCGGTTAGGAAGGCCGGTTAGGGCATCCCGCTGAAGGGACGAGACATCAATGTGCATCAGTATTGCATGGCGTTCGCCGACAATATCGACTGCTGAAATCTGCACTTGGAACCAATGATATTTTTCGTTGAACGGGCAAACATAGGTTGAAACGAATGTTGGCAGGTCGCTCCTCAGCACCGCCAGCAAGCCTTCTAATATGTGTGCCGCCTCGGCACAGTTTCGTTTTACCGCCGCCTCGCATTCAACGATGTAGTTCAAGCGGGATTGCCTGCGGAAAAGCTGGCCGCACCTCGCTGTTTCATCCCATTTTCGATTGCATTTGACGATCGTGCCTGCGCGATCGACCACCGCGATCTCAGCTTCGATAAAATCTAACAGATCAAGGTGCTTCACAAGATTTTTCATATAGGAGCATTGGCCCGGCTGAGGCACTAACGATAACGCGGCGCGCCATCTTTAGGCGGAGAGATTACCGAATAGATCGAAGGCGGTTAATTTATTGCAGGACGGATCTTCCGCGCATTCCTTACAGTTTATTTAATCTTGCTTCATCGGACTCGTCGATGGCCCGTCGCGCTTTAGCCAGCCTGCGTTGCTCTTGTGAGGGTACGACTTCGAATGGCCGTTTCCCGAAATCGGAGTTGTATTAAAATACAGAGATCGCCCAGAATTTCATTTGAGCCGACAACGGTGATTGGCGCCATCGCTTCTGCCAAGGCGCTTTTCGAGACGCGAGACTTCCTGACCACGATGCTCTTGGATAAAGCATCCACTCGGCACACTGACTCGGCAAGCTGACACGCTGGCTAATATCCCTATTCGATGAAAAAATTCCCTGATCTTTCCGAATCATCCCTGATCTTTCCCCATAAATTCTCTGTTCGGCGCTACGGGAATTTGCGCTAAATCAATCAAATCGCTCGCAGTTCAACGCAAAATGCGCTTTCTGCGCGTCACTTCACGCGCGTCGCCCTGTAATTTCGCTGTTACCATGGAATAGCGCCTATAGAGACGAACCAAGCCGATATGATCTCGGCCGCCGACGCCAATCAAACAGAGGCATCTACAATGAGCACGATCGGCGCGCCAATCATGCATCCGACCGATTTCTCCGATCTGAGCATGAATGCGTTCATCCATGCGCTTTCGCTCAGCATCGCCGCCAAAAGCAAGCTCTACGTCATTCACATCACCAACCCTAAGGCCGCGGACGAGTGGCAGTCCTTTCCGCATGTGCGGCAGATGCTGGCGCGCTGGGGATTGCTCGATGCCGATGCCTCGACCGCGGCCATTTTCGACAGATTGGGCGTCCAGGTCGTCAAGGTGGAGATCGAATCCCGAGACCCGGTGCACGGCCTCACGCGATTTCTCGCCGGCCATCCAAGCGGATTGATGGTGCTGGCGACGCGCGGCCGAGAGGGCCTGCCGCGCTGGGTCAATCCGTCTATCGCCGAGGCAATGTCACGTGCCTCGCATCTGCAAACCCTATTCATCCCGGCCGCAACGCGCGGCTTTGTCGATCCAGCGGGCGGTTCGCTCGATCTCAGACGCATCCTGATCCCGGTGGACCACCACCCGGCCCCAATCCCGGCACTACAGGCGATCCAACAATTCTATCGCGGCTTGGGCGCGACGCCGGAAATCCATTTGCTCCATGTCGGCGCGATCCCACCGGTCATCGCGCGCATAACGGACGCCTCGCAGGAAAGGTCGATGCCGGCGCCGATAGAAGTACGCGGCGGCGACGTCGTCGAAGGTATTCTGCAAACCGCTAAGCATCTGGAAGCGGATTTAATCGCCATGGCCACCGCCGGACATCACGGCCTTCTCGACGCCGTTCGCGGCAGCACGACGGAGCGCGTGCTGCGCCGTGCACCCTGCCCGGTGCTGGCAATTCCGGTCGGCCGGCAGGCGTGACTTTATCAAACGCACCGGAGAACGAATCATAGAACACCCGGGAACGGCGCAAGGGTCATGAGGGCTGAAAAATACGGGCAAAAAAAACGAGACGCCGGAACAGCCGGCGCCTCGTTCGGTAACAAAAAGAAAGGATAGGAAATTAGACCGGTCTAGAGTGTAACTGTCTCAAACCGAACAAAGTCCGATCGATCCAACTAGCGCCCTAGCGTTCTGGCGAACAATGATCCTCGGGAAAGCCCGTTGCAGGCTTTGCGGGTCACGTCCTCAAGAAACCGATCAAGCCGGGCAGGTATCCAAGCCCGAGCAGAACGAAAGCGTGAAGGCACCGGCCTTCTCTTTCACGGAACCCGCCGCGGCTTCCAGCGCCTCGTCGGAGACTTCGTAGTTGAGGACCTGTTCTTCCATCTTCATCTCAGTCATCGCTTTATTCCTCTTGTTCGCCAGCGCCGCCGGCAGCCACATAGGCAGGATGAGAAAATTCTTTAGGGCCCCCCCGCCAGAGCATCATTAAATCATCCGCTGTGCGCACTGTAAAGGCTGTCCGAAGGGGAGACAGGTAACTGATTTATGAAGACAAACCGGCCGCTCGCGATCTCCGGAATGGGCCGACGGAGACCCTTGATCCAGCCCGCGCGAACCGCCAAAAAAGAGCAGTTCGATCCTTATCGCAACTCCCCGGGCGTCAGCCATTGTGCGGTAGCTTCCGGGTGGACCGGTCCAAAGGCCCGGGTAATGCGAGGGCGGGTGGCCGCCGCCGGGTACGGATCGAGAACTCGATCGGAGAGACACGGTGGATGCCATTTATGAGCGCCTGCAAGATCGGTTGATTTTGCGCGCGGCAACCATCGACGAACTCCTATCCGACGATTTTCGGCCACCATCGGAGCCGGGGTTCGGCCCAACGGATGACGGGGCTTTACTGACGCGCCGACTGGCCGCCTGGTGCCGATCATCCGCCGCGGGCGATGAAGCCCTATTCGAGCGGCGGCTGCAGCGCGATAGTTGGCCGCTCGCACGCGTGCGGGAACGGCTTGGTGCGGTTCACCGCCATGCCGCGGCGGCCGTCCCCCGCTGGATCGACGACGCCCTCTGGATCGAAGCGGCGCTGCAAAGCTCCGTTGCGCCGCCTGAACCGGCGGCCGCAGCAGCGCGGACCGAGCCTTTACCGTTCGAACAGCTTTTCGCGCCGGTCGTCATCCAGGCCGAAGCGCTTGCTCGGTCCGGCCTGGGCTCGGCCGCACTCAACCTGACCGACAGCGGCCGCGCCTCACTGCGCCATTTGCTGCTCAGAGCTCTATCCGATCTGGCCGTGGCTGCGCTCTACGAACGTTTTGCCAAAGCACGGCAGGACGCCGCTACGCCCTACGGCGAGTTTGTCGCCGACATGAAAGCGGGCGGCTTCCGCCGGCTGTTCGACGATAAGCCGGTCCTGTTGCGGCTGATGGCGGTGCTGACACGACAATGGATCGATACATCTCGCGAGTTCATCGGTAGGCTCGAAGCCGACCTGCCGGCGCTGCGCGGCGATTTGCTGCCGCCGTCGGCGGCGAACCGCGTCACCAGGATCGAAGGCGATCTCTCCGACCCCCACAACGGCGGCCGTTCGGTTCTGATCCTGCGTTTCGAGGACGGCGCCCGCCTGGTTTACAAGCCCAAGGATTTGCGGCTCGACGTCGCCTGGTACGATTTGATCGCAGGCCTCAACGGCGCCGATGCTCCGGTGCCGTTGAAAGCGGTGCGCGCGCTTGCGCGCGACGGCTACGGCTGGACCGAATTTGTCGATCACACCGGCAATGCCGACGCCGCCGGCTGCGAGCGGTTTTTCCGCCGCGCCGGCGCCTTGCTGGCACTGCTGCACTGTTTCGTCTCAACCGACATGCATCAGGAGAACATCATTGCCGCCGGCGATCAGCCGGTGCCGATCGACCTTGAAACCATTCTCCAGCCGAGCGCCGACGAGCACAAGACGCGCGATCCGGAAGGCGAAGCCTTCGACGCCGCGCTCGACATCGTCGGCAATTCGGTGATGACGGTCGGCCTGCTGCCGGCCTATGGCCGCTCCATCGACAATCACGTCTTTGCCATGGGCGGCCTGACCGGCGACTGGAATCGGCGAACGGTCGTCAAATGGAACGACATCAATACCGACGCAATGCGGCCGGTGAAGGTCAAGGAGCACAGCCCGGTCACACCGAACCTGCCGCATGTCGGCGGCCACTACGCCAAGTTCACCGATCACGTCGAAAGCTTCGTCGGCGGTTTCGGCGACTATGCCGCTTTCCTGTTGCGCCAGGTGCGCGCAGCGAAGGCCGAGGATTTGCTGGCGGGTTTCGCCGGCCTGCCGGTCCGCAGAGTCATTCGGCCGACGCGTTTTTACTACATGTTGCTGCAGCGATTGAAAGATCACCGGACGATGGACGACGGCGCCGTGTGGTCGGCGCAAGCCGATTTTGTCACCCGTCTTTCGGAATGGGACAAGGACTACGATCCGCTCTGGCCGCTGTACCGCGCCGAACGCACGGCGCTTCTCGGCTTGAACGTGCCGCATTTCGTAACGGCGAGCGACGGCAACGAGGTCGGCGATATCGACGGCATTTCGGTGCGTACCGCGGCGACCTCGGGCTTCCAACGCGCTTTGGCGCGGCTGCAAAATCTGGATGAAAGCGAGATCGCCTGGCAGGTCGAGGTGATCCAGGAGAATATCAATGCAGCTCTGCCGGCCGGAGACCCGGCGCCGGCGGTCGTGGTATCGCCGCTGCTTTCGGATACCGGCACAGCGCCGGCGCCGGAGATTTTCATCGCCGAGGCGGACCGGATCGCGAGCGAAATAGCGCGTCTCGCCGTCCGCCGCGGACCGGGCGCCGCCTGGATCGGGCTCGATTGGCTTGGCGACGCCGAGGTTTTCCAGCTCGTCTGTCTCGGACCGGATCTCTACAACGGCGCGACCGGCATCGCTTTGTTTCTTGCCGCTCATGCCGCGGTCACGGGGAATCAGGCATCCGGCGAGTTGGCGCTCGCCGGTCTGTCGCACCTGCGCAAGAACCTGAAAGGCGCCAATGCGCCACGCGCGGCGCGATCGCTCGGCATCGGAGCCGCCACCGGCTTGGGCTCGGTGGTTTATGCATTTGCCGTGATCGCGGAGTGTCTGCGCAACGACGATCTATTCGCCGACGCACTCGCCGCCGCGCGGCTTTTCACCGGCGAACTCATCGCCGCGGACAAGCGGCTCGACGTCATGGGCGGCAGCGCCGGCGCGATCCTCGCGCTGCTGCGGCTTTATCGCGACAGCCAATCGCGCGACGTGCTGGCGCGCGCCATCCAGTGCGGCGAGCATCTGCTCGGTCAGAAGCGGCTCGAGGCCAATGGCCAACGTAGTTGGATCGGCGAAGGCTTCGGCAGCACGGCGTTGAACGGCATGTCGCACGGCGCCGCGGGCTTCGCCTATGCGCTTGCTAGCCTCGCGGCGGCGACAGGCCGCGATGATTTCGCCAAGGCCGCAGCGGACTGCGTCGCGTTCGAAAACGCGAGCTACGACGCCGCGCGTCATAACTGGCCGGATTTGCGCGGCGGCGAACCGCATTGGCCGTGCCAATGGTGCCACGGGGCGACCGGCATCGGACTGGCAAGGGTTGCGGCTGCCAAACGCGGTGCCGCCGACAGCAAATCGCTGTTGACCGATATTCACAATGCGGTCGCCGGCGTCGAGCGCGGCACCGGGCTTCCGGTCGATACGCTGTGTTGCGGCACGCTCGGCAATATCGAATTTTTCTGCGAGGCCGGCACGGCGCTTGAGCGCGACGATCTTCGCCTGCTGGCCGCGCAACGGCTCAAGGCGGTGATCGACCGCGCCGCCGCCGCCGGCGATTACCGCTGGAACAGCGGCCGGGGCCGTTTCAATCTCGGTTTATTTCGCGGCCTCTCCGGCGTCGGCTATACGATATTGCGGCAAGCCGATCGGTCGCTGCCTAACGTCATCGTCTGGGAATAGCGAAGCGCGCGCTATTGCGGTTTCGTGCCGGAGCAGGTCGCGTGGACGACGGCTTTGAACATATCGAATGATTGCACCGAAACCCGGCAATTGGTCGACGCATCGGCCGCGACAGAAACGACTTGGCCGGCCGGCACCATCTGCTGCTTGCCATTGAGATTCAGAAGGACGCCCTCATTGGCCGGTGAGCCGACCAAGCCGAGCATCAAGTGGCCGTCGCCGACAATCAAAGTTTGATTGGGCGCGATGTTATAGGTGTCCCGCTGCGGCAACACCGCCTCGAGCGCCGTCTGCGCGTCGGTCACCTTTCGTTGCAGCTCAGTGATCTGAGCGCTTTTGTCGTCGATATCCCGTTTTTGCTTTTGACTCTCGGCGCGCATTTGTTCGATTGCCGTATCGCGGCCGCCGAGATCGCGCGCCGAGAGAAAGCGGCCGTACAAATGGCCGCCGATCAGGATGCAGAGGAGAACGGCAATGCCGCCGACCAGAGTCACGGCGGCGTACTCGCCTCGGGAAAGCTGCGGGCGAGAACTGCCGGGGCCTGATCGCGTCCTGTCGGTCACCTTGTTGCTCCGCTCATTGTGACGGCGCATGGCCGGGCGATGTCAGATCCGCCCCCGCGCGCAAAACGCCCGATATGCGCGAAAGCACTGAGCGGACGCCGGGAACATCGAGGGGCCCCGCCGACGGCGCGGTATTGTCGTTCTCGGGGGCGGCGTCCGGCGACAGCGCGACCTTATCCGATTTATCCCCGCCCGGCGGCGAAGCCTGACCCGAGGTGCCGTTTGGCGGCTTGTTTCCGGGTGCCGCGGGCGCGGCGCCCGCCGGCGGTCCGTTCGGCTGCGTGTTGCTGTCCGGAGCAGGAGAAGCCGCGCTATTCGTGCCGCCGTTGGTGCCGCTTTGCGGAGTCGTGCCCGGGTTTGCTCCGGGAGTTCCCCCAGGTGCGGCCGCTTGCGTCGGCGGGCTGTCGACATTGCCGAGAATGATCGGCAAGCCGTCCTTGCCGGTCCCAATGACGACGATCTTTGAATTCGGCGACTGTGCCAGCTGGATCGTCGCCTCGATGCCGCGCCAGCGCAGATAAGAGTCGGAAATGCCCTGGCTCACGGTCTTCTGGAACGCGGCGATCCCGTCGGCTTCGATCTGCTTGCGTTTGGACTCCTCGGCTTCGCGCTGAACCCGAAACTTGTATTCCTGAATCATATAATACTGCTCGGTCTGCCGATTGATCGCCGCAACGATATCGGGCGGCAGTTCGATGCTGAGCACAAGCGTATCGAGGATCTGAATTGCGTCCTGCAGGAACTCATTATAGTGCTTCGGATCCGGCTGCTCCATCGCTTCCGGCTGCACCAATTTGTCAAGATTGGCCTCGAGGCTTTTCTGCGCGGCGTCGCGGATCTGCTTCTGGATAATGTCGCGCCGCGTATAGACCTCTTCGGCCGTATATTGAGAGATGACCTCGCGCGCCTGGCTGCCGATTTCCGGATTGACGACCGAACTCAGATAATCCGGTCCAATGAATTTGTGCAGGACCGCGACCGAGTTGTGCAGCAATTGATAGCGCACGCTGATCTGCGCACGTACGCTGACGCCATCCTTCGAGATGGAATTGTAGGTCTGCTGCGAGGATTGCAGCCGCAGATCGTAAAGGTAGAGTTTGTCCCACGGCCAGATCAGATGCAGGCCCTCTTCCCGCAGTTCGCGGGGATCGAGCACCGTGCCGCGTCCGACCCAGCACCAGCAATACATATCGAGGCCGTTGAAACGCTTCCACAGCACGCCGACGCGCCCGCTCGGAACCGTGATGATCATGTACGGCCACAGCACGATCGCGGCGAGCATCGCGGTAAGCACAAGAACGGAAAACGCCGGCAGGTGGCGTCCGATATGACGCCACCATCGCCGCCGCATCCGCGGCTGCGGCAGGTCGTCAACGGACTCCGGATAACTCGCCATCAACCGTTCTCCACCGCCCTAGCATCAGCCCATCGTGACTTCTTCGACAATACGGCCTTCGTCCATTTTGATCTTGCGTGCCGCCAGATGCAGTTCGTCGAGATAGCGGTCATCGTGCGTGATGACGATGACCGTGGCGCCAGCTTGCATCATTTCCGGCAGCAGTTCGTCATAAAACTTGCGTCGGAACTCGGGATCTTGTTCGGCGGTCCATTCGTCGAGCAGCATAATCGGCCGCTTTTCCAATAAGCTCACGATCAACGCGAGGCGTCGGCGCTGGCCGCCGGAAAGATCAAGCGTGCGGAATTCGCCGTTTTTCAAGCCGGTTTTCTCGTTGAGGCGGAATTGCCGCAGCAGACGGTCGATTTCGGCCGGATCGGCCTCCGGCAAGCCATAGAGCCGCTGGAACAGATGGTAATCGAAGAAAATCGCCGACATCAGCGCGCGGTACTCGTCGCGGTTGGCGTCGGTGATCGCCCTGCCGTCGAGGATCACCTCTCCCGAATCCGGCGGATAGAGCCCGGACAGAACCCGCAAGAAGGTCGACTTACCCGACCCGTTACCGCCGGTGAGGAAGATCAGTTCGCCGGCCTTCAGCGTAAAACTGATCGGCCCGATGTGGAACGAGGAATCGGAAAAACGATCGACATAGCGGAACTCGATATTGCGCATCTCGATCTTCTCGAAACGCTGCGGCGCCACGAACTCCCGCGGCGCGGTTGCGGGGGCTGTCGCCTCCATTGCCGTTTCCAGGCGCGCGATCCGGTCGGCCGCCGCGTTGGCGTTGAGCAGGATCGGGATCGACTGCACCAGACCGAAACAGGCGCCGACGATGAAGAGCAGCGCCGTCGTGGTTTTGGCGATCGACGCGCCGCCGAGCGAGTCGCTCAAATTCGGCGCGACAAACACCACCGCGCCGAGCAAGATGTACATCGAGATTTGCGAGGTCACGATCATCTTGAAGGTCTCGGACTGGGTCCGAATTTTGATGTTGGCCGCGGTTTTTGATACCTCCGCGGCGTCATCGAACAGATCGTCGCTGCGCGCTTTGTTGAACCGCACCTCCTTGAAGCCGTCGAGGAAGTCGATCAGCCGGTCGAACAGCCGGCGCTCCCAGGCCGCCAACTCGCTTTTCTGCGCGCTCAACCGTTTGTTCTTGTAGTGGAAGACCAGGCCGGCGCCGAAGATGATCACCACGGCGAGCGTGAATGCCGTGAGCGACAGATAGGCGATGTATAGGCCGACAAAGAAGATCAACACCGCGCCCTGCACCGTGAAGCAGAGCATGTTGCTGGCTTGAGTGAGGACCGCGGTATCGCTGGTGACCGCGGCGACAATGCGCGAACGGCCGATCCGCTCGACCTCCAAGAGCTCCGAATTCCTTATGTTGTTCATAAGGCGGAGCCGGATCTTATGGATGATGGCTTCGATCTCGGCTGTGGCCGTGATCGTCACGAATTGCTGCGTCTTCATGAACAGAAACAACGCGACCACGAACAGCGACGCGGCCCACAGGCCCGGCTTCTGACCGGCGCTGCTGTCTTGCACGCCGGTATTTATGGCGGCGAGGATCGAAGCATTGCTGACACCGCCGAGGCCGGACATGAATATCAGCTTCGGCATCGAGCCGTGCATTTCGCGGCGAACGAGTTGTATGAAGGACATGACTACGCTGCCGCCCGCCTACATCTCAACAAAACACCGGCGCCGTGGCAGCGGCGGATGCACACCGCGCCGGACAAAGCGATCGAGCGCGACGATCCCTGCCTTGATCTAAGGCCCGGTATAATCCATTAGCCGGCCGGCGTACTGTCACCATCAAGAGGTCGTGGACGGCGCGTCCGCGCTTGGTGTCTTCTTCATGCGCGAGTCCCACATCTGCTTCTGCGCCTTGACGAAGTCGCGATAATCCGGCGGATTGAAATCCAACAGCGTGCCGCCCGATTCAAAGTGCTGAATGAACGCTTTGCCGATGGCGAAAGTGGCGCCCGCCGAGAGTACCGGCATCACGAAGCCGGATGCGAGCAAGCCTAAAATCGGCACGGTCTTGAGCGCGCTGGCGGCGCCCATGCCGCTGGTCGCCGGGATCATGCAGCCGGCCAGCGCTGCGATCAGCGCCTTGCCGCGATTGAGCGAGAAATCGACATTATAGATTTGCGACAACCGACGCAGCATCTGGACCTGAAGTCCGCCGACCGCAAGCACGTCGACGACCGGCAATGGCACAAGACCGGCGACGCCGGACCAAATCGAGAAACGGTCGACCAATTTGTTGGCTACATCATTCCGATCTTCGGTTGACGCAGGCGCCGCTATGGCTTCGTCGTGCTCAGCGCTGATGGAAGCTTCCGGTATCTCTGCCATGGCGTGTCCTTTCGTCTCCCCAAAGCCTTCTGAATCAAGGCCGCACTCGGTCTGGACGCGATCGAGCAACGATCTCGGACCTATGCTCATCGCGCAGAAAAAAGCCTATCATGGTGGTTTGGCGGTGCCAAGCACTCGCGCCCGTGCGGCGGCGCGCCGCACGCTTCGTCAACACAACGTCATGATATTTGATGCCGCGCCGGCCGAGATAAATATGCCCGTTCGCCGCCATCACATTTGGAGACTCGATAAAGACTGTCAGAGCGCTATGCCGCCTATTGACATAGGCCCCGAGCTTCCTCGCCATAGCGCAAATCGTCAGCCGGTGATCGATGGAATTGCCCAGAGCCTTGCGCCGCGCCGTCGATCAGGCTCTCGACGGCGGGGCGCTCCCCGAAATCACCGCTGCCGCGGCAGAGCTGTCGCGGCGCTATCGTGAGGAACTGCGCGACGGCAAATTTCATGTCGCCGCCAATGGCGCCGTGCTGGCTTATTTGGCGGTCCGGCTGCCGGCGACTTATGCTGCGGTTCGCGCGAGCTTCGCGGCAGTCGCCGCTGTCCGCCCGGATTTCGCGCCAACGACGATTCTCGACATCGGCGCCGGACCGGGCACCGCATTATGGGCGGCGGCCGATTGCTGGCCTGGTCTGAAAGACGCGTTGCTGGTCGAGGCAAGTCAGGCGTTTCGAGACCATGGCGAACGGCTGACCGCCGAGGCCGGACTTCAAAGCGTGGTTTGGCGCGCAGCGGATATCGCAGCCGACGACATCGACTGTGCGCCCCGGGCTCTCGTAACCCTCGCTTACGTGTTGAATGAGATTACCCCGACCGCTCGCCCGCGAGTTTTGGATCGGCTCTGGCGATCGACCGCGGATACGCTCGTCATTGTCGAACCGGGAACGCCGGCCGGCTGGGAGCGAATTCTCGCCGCTCGCGCGCACCTGCTTGGGACCGGCGCCCATCTCGTCGCGCCATGTCCGCATGCTCATGCCTGCCCGCTGGAGCCGCCGGACTGGTGCCATTTTGCAAAGCGCGTCGCACGTTCACGCATTCATCGTCTGGCCAAGCGCGCGGACGTTCCTTGGGAAGATGAAAAGTTCATCTACCTCGCCGTCTCGCGAAATCGAGCCGCATCCCGAATTACCGTTCCGATCGAGCGCATCATCGCACCTCCCCGCAAGGGCAGCGGTCGCGTCACACTAAAGCTGTGCCGTTCGGACGGTAGCGCGTCAGATCAGTTGTTCTCGCGCCGTGACGGCGCGGCATTCAAGCAGGCGTCCCGTGCGGGCTGGGGCGACATGCTCGAAGAATAAGACAGGTCAATGGGCGCCTTGAAGCTTTTCCCACACCCGGCGTGGCGTCGCCGGCATGTCAATGTGGCGCACGCCGGCACGGCGGTGGAGTGCGTCGACGATCGCATTGATGACCGCCGGCGGGGCGCCGACTGCGCCGGCCTCGCCCGCGCCCTTGACGCCTAACGGGTTCGCCGTGGTCGGAACGTTATGGGTCGAGAACGCAAAGCGCGGAATATCGCCGGCGCGCGGCATGGCGTAATCCATAAACGAGCCGGACAACAGCTGACCGCTGTCCGGGTCATAGACTGCATGTTCGAGCAGCGCCTGGCCGATGCCTTGCACGATGCCGCCGTGGACTTGGCCTTCGAGCATCATCGGATTGATGGTGCGGCCGAAGTCGTCGACGATCGTATAGCGCTCGATCGCAACACTGCCGGTGTTTGGATCGATCTCGACCTCGACGATGTGGCAGCCGTTCGGAAAAGTCTGCGCCTTCGGCACCTGGTGATGAGTGGTGTCGAGCCCCGGCTCCATGCCCGGTGGCAGTTTCGCAGGGTCGCGCGCGGCCTTTGCGAGTTCGAATAGATCGATGCGCAGATCGGTGCCGGGCACGCCGAACACGCCGTCTTCAAACGCCACGTCGGCCGCGCCGACTTCCAGAATATGCGAGGCGAGCTGCGTGCCCTTGGCGATGATGGTACGTCCCGCCTCGTAGAGCGCCGCGCCGCCGACTGCGAGCGCGCGTGACCCGCCGGTCAAACCCGAAGGCGTACGGTCGGTATCGCCCATGATGACGTCGATCTGGTCGGCGTCGATGCCAAGTCCATCCGAGACGACTTGCTTGTATGCGGTCAGCAGGCCCGTGCCGTATTCCTGATTGCCCATGACCAGTTCGACACGATCACCCTTAAATTCGATCGACGCCGTTTCCGGGAAACCGCCGCCGCAGCGTTCGGTATAGGTCGCCATGCCGATACCGCGGAGCCTGCCGTTCCGCTCGCTGTCTTTGCGCCGCTTGGCAAATGACGGCCATTCCGCCGCCGTCATGCAGCGGTCCATTACCGCTTCGAACTCGCCGGAATCGAGCACCAGCTTGGTCGCCGAGGTATAAGGCATCGCCGAGGACGGCACGAAGTTCACCCGGCGAATGGCGTCCGGCGACCGGCCGGTTTCGCGCGCCGCAGCGTCGACCAGACGCTCCAGCAAATAGGCCGCTTCGGGCCGTCCGGCGCCGCGATAAGCGCAGACCGGCACAGTGTTGGTGCAAACGCCTTTGACGTTTACGTGGATTGCACCGATCGAATAGATGCCGGAAACGAGATCGGTGGAGCGCGTCGGCACGAAACAGCCGAACGGCGACAGATAGGCGCCGATATTGGCCAGGATCGAAACCCGCAGGCCGAGGAAGCGGCCCTTCTTATCGAGCGCAAGCTCGGCACGGGTCAGGTGATCGCGGCCCTGATTGTCGGAGACGAAGCCTTCCGAACGATCCTCCTGCCACTTCACCGGCCGCGCGATCTTGCGGCTCGCCCAGACGATCAGCGCCTGTTCGGGGTAGGCGAAGGCCTTCATGCCAAAGCCGCCGCCCACATTGGGCGAGATCACGCGGAGCTTCTCCTTACCGATCTTGAGGATCGCGTCGGCAAGCGGATCGCGCACGAAATGCGCGCCTTGCGTGCCGGTGTAAAGCGTCGAGCGGCCGGTGGCCGGATCGTATTCCGCAAGGGCGTTGCGCGGCTCCATCGAATTGGCGACGAGGCGGTTGTTGACGAGATCGAGTGTGACGACATGCGCCGCCTTGGCGAAGGCCGCGTCGGTCGCCGTGGCATCGCCCATATCATTGTCCCAGTCGAACACCAGATTGCCGGGAATATGATCGAACAGTTGCGGCGCGCCCGGCGCGAGCGCGTCATTCGCCTCGGTAACCGCCGGCAACGTCTCGTACTCGATGTCGATGGCTTCGGCGGCATCGCGTGCAGCGCTCAAGGTCTCCGCCACAACCAGTGCGACCGGCTGGCCGACATGCCGTACCTTGCCAAGCGCCAGCGCCGGGCGCGGCGTATCGCGGCGCGGCGTACCGTCGCGATTGTTCAGCGGCACCGCACAGGGAATATCGCCGATCCCGTCGGCGCGGACATCCTCGCCGGTCGCGACGAACAACACGCCGGGCATATCCCGCGCCGCGCTCGTGTCGATGCGTTTGATCAGTGCATGCGCCGCCGGCGAACGCAGCACGAAGGCCTGCGTCATCTGCGGCAATGTCACATCGTCGGTATAACGGCCCCGTCCGGTGACGAGCCGTAAGTCTTCATGGCGCCGTACAGGCTGACCAATGCCGAATTTCATGGAGTGCCTCTTGATCCCCGACCCTACGATATGGCTATCGCGTCACGCCGGCAAAACCGCCCGAACGCGTTGAAACGAAAATATCCCTGGCTCGACGTGAGCGGCCGGATCGATATCGATCGGCTATCAATAGTGCCGAAACGATATCTATGCGCTATCAGTCTCATTTGCTAACACTTATTCAATTCGGACCAGCCCCAGAATCAAAAACAGACGGGGCTTGCTGCCAGGGGAGGCGCATGAAACGTCACGAAGGGAAGCGGCCGAAAGGCCGTTCATATACGTGCAAGAGGTAAATTCCGATCACGACGCGTCGCGCCTCGCCGCCGCACTCGACCGCGACGAGATCAGGGGCGTCATCGCGCAGTGGGCCTTGTGCCGCGACGCCGGCCGCTGGGAAACACTGCGCTCGCTCTACACTCCCGGCGCCACCATGCAGACCACCTGGTTCGACGGCAGCGCCGACGAATTCGTCGACCGTTCCATGGCGGCGTTCAACAAGGGCACCAAGGCGCAACACTTCGTCGGGACATCGACCGTCGACGTGCGCGGCAATCGTGCGATTGCGGAAACCCGCATCGTGCTGCTGCTTCGAGCGCCGGCCGGCGGTGTGCCGGCCGACGTCACTTGCTACGGCCGTTTCTATGACTTCTTCGAGCGAGCGGCTGAATGGCGTATCCGCAAGCGGATTCCCATCTACGAAAAAGACCGCATCGATTCCGTCGATCCGTCGCAGACTCTCGATATCGACCAAAAAGCGCTTTCCCGATTTGCCGAGGGCTACCGCCACCTCGCTTATGTCCAATCATTGGGCGGAGCGACGCTGACACCCGGCCTTATCGTCCCCGGCAGCGCTGAAGAACAAAATCTCTGCAGCGAAGGCGCCGCCTGGCTGGCACGGGGATAAACAAAAACGTGCCGTGATGTTGCGATTACGGCGCAAGGGAGGGCAAACGATGACATATCGCCTATCGATCGGGCCATCGCTGCGGCATGTGCTGATTGGAGCCCTAGCGATGCTGGCTTTTCACGGAGCAACGGCCACGCCCGCCCGCTCGGAGGATTATCCGACGCGACCGGTTCGCATCATCGTGCCCACGGGCCCCGGCGGAAGCTACGATGTGGTGGCGCGCCTGCTTGCCGATCAGCTGAGCAATCGCCTCGGACAAGGCGTGTTCGTCGAGAACCGCACCGGTGCCGGCACCATCGTCGGCACGCAAGCCGCCATTGCGGCGGCGCCAGACGGCTACACATTGCTGGCCGGCGGACTGAGCAACATCGTGTTCAACGGCAGTCTCTATCGGACCGCACCGTACGACGCGCTGACAAAGCTTGTGCCGGTCGCCATTGTCTACCGGCTGTCTTACATTCTGGTCGCGTCCACTCAGTTGCCATTTGGCAATGTCAAAGATCTGATCGCCGCCGCCAAAGCCAAGCCGAACACGCTCAATCTCGCGACCGCGGGCGTCGGCACCGGTCAACAGCTCACGGCCATTGCTTTCATGAAGGCAACCGACACTAAGCTTACCGAAGTGCCGTACAAGGGCGCCGCGGCGGTCTATCCCGATCTTCTCGCCGGCCGGGTCGACCTGTTTTTCGATTCGATCACGGCCGCGCTGCCTTATGTCAAAGCCGGTACTGTGAAAGGCCTCGCGCTGCTCGCGCCGCAACGCTTGAGCGACGCGCCTGACGTCCCGACAATGGACGAGGCCGGCGTGAAAGGCCTCAATGTCGATTCCTGGATCGGCCTGTTCGCGCCGGCTGGAACGCCGAAACCGGCTATCGAAAAACTACAGCGGGAAATCGCCGCCGCCGCGCCCGAACTGAAGGCCAAATTCCTTGCGGTCGGCGGCGACTTAATGGCAGTGCCGCCGAACCAACTCGACGGCTTCGTCCGCGCAGAAACCGACAAGTGGAACAAGCTCATCAAGGAAGCCGGCATTACGCTTGAATGACCGACTTATTCAGATAGTCTCGCGGCGATGGCTGGATTGGCTGCGCTACGCCGACTTCGATTTAATCCGGTAGTAGCCGATACCCTTTATTGGGTGGCGCGGCCGCTTTTTGATATTGCGGGATTTGCTCGCGGAGTTTTTTCTCAGCGACTCAGAAGAAATGGAGGCAGCGCCGAATATGACGGCATCGCGCTCCATTTTCCCCGAAATGTCGGATCCGAGTTCATCTCGTCCATATGTTGGCACGATATCGACGGCTTCGAACCCGATACATGGAGAACTTTGCGGAAATTATTGCAGGGCGCAGGCACATTCCTCGATGTCGGCTCGAACATCGGCTTTTATGCTGTTCTGGCCAAAAAGATTGCGCCGACTGTCGAGGTTGAAGCATTCGAGCCGTATCCTCCCCTGTGCGCAAACAATCGCTTGTTTGCGAAAGCCAATGGCGTCACCTACACGATCCACCAGATGGCGCTCAGCGATTGCAGCGGAACCAGCACCTTATATCGGCCCGCCGATGATACCGGGACCGAACCCAGCGCCAGTACAATCGCGACTGGGTCTTGGCAGTCGAGAAAAGCGCACACGGAATTAATAGTCGAAACGTCAACGCTGGACGCACTCCTCACCGATCGGACCCTGAAGCGTCCAGTCGTCATGAAGATTGACGTTGAAGATCACGAGGCCGCCGTTCTGCGAGGCGCCGCTAATACCATGCAGCGGTACCGTCCGCTGATCGTCTGCGAGATATTGCCTCGCCCGTTGCGCGATCCGAACAATCCAAATGACGACAGGTCAGTGGCCGAGCAACATGAAAACAGGTCGACGACAAAGGCTTTAATAGAGCTTGGCTATATTGCTTTTGCCATCACGCCAACCGGCTATTTTCGATTTTCCAGCATGGACTTCGCGCGAGGGCGAAACTTCACTGACTTTCTTTTGGTGCCGCGCGAATTTGTAGACATCGACTGCAATTTTCTTGATCTGGGGCGATTGGTTCAAGAACAATGAACTGCCCGCACGCGTTTTTAATGCGGTGTTTTGTTTTCGTGGCAATCAGTCCGGTTAAAGCTGACCCGTAGCGCGTCGCAGCACCTGGGCTGCATCGGCCTTTTCACCGGACCAGGCGACAAACTGGTCAGGCCGCACCAGGATGAGAGGCGTCTGGTATTTTTCACGCCCACCTTCCGCGGAATCTCGGACCACCTTCAAAGGAATATTGAGTTCGGCCGCGGCCTTCTCGAACGCCGGTGCTGCATCGCCCGTTCCGAGATCGACCAGCGTGAATCCCTCGCCGAGTTCCTCAAAAATATTCCGGCCCGAGGACAAAGGCTGCGGCGTCAGATGATACCCGGGCCGAGCCGTATATTGATGCGAGCCGACGGCACTGCTGACGGCGCCGGGCGGCCCGATCACGATCGGCGACCCTTGATAGTTGGGATTAAACGAATCGACTTCAGCGGGGGCGCCGGACTGACGCTCGTGCCAGGCCGCTTCGAAGTCGGCGCGATCGCGGACCGGATCATGCGCGCGCAGGAAGTCACGATCGCTGAATATCGCCTTTTCGATAAAGTCGCGCGCCGTCGAGGCAAACACCGGCCGCCGTTCCGTGCCGTAGCTGTCGAGCAGACCGGGTCCGCCCCAGCCTTGCAGCGTCGCGGCAAGCTTCCAGGACAGATTGACGGCATCTTCGAGGCCGCTGTTGACGCCGTAACCGCCGTACGGCGGATGGCTATGCGCCGCATCGCCGGCGATGAATACCCGCCCCACACGGTAGCTGTCGGCCAGTGCGAAGCGCAGGTCCCAGAAGCCGATATGCTCGAATTCGACGTCGAAATCCGCACCGGCGGCTTCGTGTAAGAATGTGCGAAAATCAAAATTATCGCGTTTGGTGTCGGGCGGCACCGGGGCGTGGAAGAACCACGTGGTCCCAAGATCGACCCGGCCGAAGAATTTCCAGTAGCCGTCCAAGTCCGGATGCAGCACGTTATAAAACGACTTGTCGGGATATTGCTCAAGCAGGCGATGCAACCCGGTAGAGCGGAACACCAGCAGCACCATGAGACGATCGTGATCGGACCGCGTCTGCGTAATGCCAGCCTGCGTTCGAACGATCGAACGACTGCCGTCACAACCCACGACGTAATCGCCGCGCAGGGTGAGCTTCACGCCGCCGCGATCGACAACCTCGACGGATACCCCATCATCGGCCTGGCGCACTTCTTCGCATGTCCAGCCGTACATGATTTTAATGGCGGGAAGTTGCGCCGCCCTTCGCCGCAGCACCGCCTCGGTGGCATATTGCGGCAATCGCTCGTTGCCGGTGAAATAAAATGGCCGCACCAGTTCGCGCTGCAGCCAATCGTAGCGGTAGCCGCTGAGAAGCGTGCCGTAAATTGTCGTGCCGCCGATACCGTAATCCGGCGGGATGGTGCGTGCGCTCCGCAATTCACTTTCCGCGCCCCAGAAGTAGAAATGCTCCATCGTGCGCTGGGTCAGATTTTGACCTTTGGGAATAGCCTGCGGATTCTCATATCGTTCGACCAGGATCGAACGAATACCCCGCAATCCCAGGTCGATCGCAAGACCGAGACCAACCGGTCCGCCACCGACGATCAGCACCGGCGCATAGTTTTCAGTTAGATTATTCATCCGAACGTTACCTCGCGCGACCGCTGCGGCGCGTATCGTGGAATTGCTGTTGTCTGCCGTGTTGTTTTGTTCACGAATTTCTGGAAATGATTGCAAACCGATACCGGCCGCCAAAATTAAGCGCCTGAAAATACAAGTTGTACCAAGAGTTTAATGGCGCGCCCGAAGAGATTCGAACTCCTGACCCCCAGATTCGTAGTCTGGTGCTCTATCCAGCTGAGCTACGGGCGCAATGCGGCTGCTAGCTATAGGCTTCGACGCTTATTGGCAAGCGCCCGGCACCGAGCCGGGAAACCGCGTCCATCACCCGGACCGGGCCGCAGCATTGCACAGGGCGGCGGGAGCCATCCGCAGCGGCGCCTTGCGGCCCGTCGGGTGCCGATTTAGCGTCCGGTAAGCAAAACTAAAGGTGGCGACGAATCCCGGAGGGAACGCCGATCAACATGCGTGTCCGGGCGAGCGGCGGCGTGAGGCGAGCAATCCGCTGTTCCACGCAAGCGCAACCTCCGCAGCCTCACCCGTGCGCGCGCGCACCGCGATGGGCGGCGAGTTCGACGGCGCGATCCGGGATGGTGAGCCGGATGGTTGCGCCGATAGTGCCTTCGACCAGCCGGATTTCGCCGCCATGCGCGCGGATCAGTTCAGCGGCGATGGCGAGACCCAAGCCGGTGCCGCCGGTCCGCGTCGAACCCTGGAACGCCTCGAACAGATGGGCGCGCGCTTTTTCGGAAAAGCCCGGCCCGGTATCCGACACTTCGATCACCACCACCGCGCCTTCGCGGCGGCCGGTGATGCGAATCTGGTCGCGGCCGGGATCGCGCGCCGCGCGGCTTTCCAGCGCCTGCAAGGCATTGCGCGCCAGATTGAGCAGGATGCGGAACAGCTGATCGTAATCGGCTTCTACCGTGAGATCGCGCTCGACCGCACTGATCCAGCGGATCGGCGAATCCGGTGCCAGATCGAGCGTCTCCTGAACTTCCTCGACCAGCGGTTCGAGCAGCATCGGCCGGCGCTCCGGCGGCGGCTCCTGCACGCGGCCGTAGGACAGCGTCGATTGGCAAAAGGCGATGGCGCGTTCCAGCGCATGCATCAGCTTCGGCGCGAAACGCTGCACGCCGGGATCGGGAATGTCGACCAGCCGGTCGGAGAACAGCTGCGCCGACGCCAGCAGGTTGCGCAGATCGTGATTGATCTTGGACACCGCGAGCCCCAGCGCCGCCAGCCGGTTCTTCTGATGCAGCATCGAGGCAAGCTCGGTCTGCATCGAGGCAAGCTCCTGCTCCGCAGTGCCGATCTCGTCGGCTCGCCCGGACGGCGCGATGACGCGGTCGCTGTTTTCCGGATCGGCGCGGAACGCCATCATATTGGCGGTAACGCGGCGCATCGGGCGCACGAACATGTAATGCAGCGCGAGATACACCAGCGCCGCGCTGATGCCCGAGATCAGCAGCGACAACAACAGAATGTCGACCGAATAGCGCAACATCGCCTTGCGCAGCGGCGGCTCGTCCATGACGATTTCGATATATTCGCCGCCCATCGGCGCCGGACCGACTACCCGCATCACATCGTTTTTGGTGTGGGTATTGAGCAGCATCTTGAAGGCGTCGACGATCGAGTCGAAATCTTTGACATCGCGCATGTCGAAATCGTCGCTGATCGGCGGCGGCATGTCGTCGATCGCCAGCATGCGCCGCCGCAACCCCATTTTCATGGCGACCGCGCGGGCGCCGATCGAATCGAGGATTTGCTTGGCAAGCGCATCCGACACCACGCCGTTCGGCGCGGCGTCGAGGACGAGGGCTGCGGTGTAGGCCGACGCCAGCCGGTCCTTCAGCCAATTGACCCGGAAATTGGCGACCGAGGGCACATAGATCAGCACTTCCGCGATCATCACGAACAGGATCGTGAGGACGAGGAGCTTACCCGAAAGTCCGAAGCGCGGCGGCCGGACCAATTCCGGAACCGCGGCGGGTTCGTCTGTCATGTCAGAGCCTTGCTGGCGTTCCGTGGCCGAAAATTCAACCCAAACGGCGCAGCCACCCTATGATGCGACGGACCAAAGGTGACGTCAAACTCCGGGTGAAATAGGTCATGGCGGCGCGTTTTCCCACCTCGGCATAGGTCGGATACGGCACAATAACCCCGGCAATGGCCTCGATATTCAGACCTTGGTTGATGGCGAGTGTCCAGGCAGCGATGTTTTCGCCTGCCCCGGCGCCGACAATGGTGGCGCCGAGAATATCGCCCCGGCGGTCGGTGATGACCTTGATGTGGCCATCAGTCGCGCCGGTCGCGACCGCGCGGTCGTTCTCGCGATAGGGCGAGCGCAGCACCCGAATAACCCCCGCATGCGCGCGCGCCTCCTGCTCGATGAGGCCGACTTGGGCCAGTTCGGGATCGGTGTAGGTCACCCACGGCACCGAGAGCCGGTCCGCCCTGATCGCGGTGCGGAACAGCGCGTGGCGGATCACGAGGCCGGCGTGATGATTGGCGAGATGGGTGAATTGCGGCGCGCCGGTGACGTCGCCGATGGCATAGACCTGTTTGTTGCTGGTGCGCAGCCGCCGGTCGACGCGGATACCGGTCGGGTCGAAGCGAACGCGGGCGGCATCGAGATCGAGGCCGTCGAGGTTCGGGCGCCGGCCGGCAGCGACCAGAATATGCGTGCCTTCAATTGTCTCCTCGTGTCGTTCTTCGTCGGCCCCCTCGACAATGTCGACATAGAGCCGCGCCAGCGCGCGCCGCACCCGTAAAATTTTCACGCCGCTGCGGATATCGACACCCTCCCGGCCGAGCGCGTCGAGCACGATGTCCGAGCATTCGGCGTCATCGCCCGCGAGCGGCATCGCCGCCTCGATCACGGTGACTTCCGCGCCCAAGCGGCGGAACGCTTGCGCCAATTCGAGCCCGGTCGCGCCGGCGCCGATGACGATCAGGTGGCGCGGGCACTCGGCAACATCGAATACGGTCTCGCTGGTCAGGTAGCGGCACGTCCGCGAGGCCCGGGATCGGCGGCAATACCGGCGACGAGCCGGTAGCGATGACAAAGCGGCGGGCTTTGATGTCGAAGCCATTGACCGCGACCGTCGCCGCATCGGTAAAGCGTCCCTCGCCTTCGACGATGCGCACGCCGAGGCCCTTGAAGCGCTCGCGCGAATCCTGCGGCGCCACCGCCGCGACGGCGTCATGCACATGCGCCCGGACTGCGGCGAAGTCGGCGCCAAAGCGCGCCGGCCGGGTAAAGGCTTTGGCACCGTCCCGCGCGACGCCATTGCGGGCGATTTGGGCGCGATCGGCCGCTGCGAGGAGCGCCTTTGAGGGCAACGCCAAGCCGTCGCCGCCCGTCTTGCCATTCTCGATCAGGACCACGTTGACGCCAAACGCGGCGGCGGCGGACGCAGCCGCCAGGCCACCGGCGCCGCCGCCGATTACGCAAATATCCGGTCTGATCTCTTGTCGGGGTCCTGCGGTCATCGTCCTGCCGGCGGTCTTTTAAGCTCCGCCCCACCTATTCTATAGTCGCGGCAGCCTGGCAATGCGCCCCGGATACCCCTGGAAATGGCCGGCCAAAACGGCCAGAAAAGCGCCATCAAATCGGGCGGAAGTCACGTTGACGAGGCAGCCCCCCTCCCGTATAAGCCGCGCCAATCGCGCCGCAGGAGCGGCGGGCCCGAGCCTGCCCAAAATTAACCTCTTAAAATCGCGTGCGCAGCGGAGATCGAAGCCGTGAAACGGACCTATCAGCCGAGCAAACTGGTGCGCAAACGCCGCCATGGTTTTCGTGCCCGTATGGCGACCAGGGGCGGCCAAAAGGTAATCGCGGCGCGGCGCTCGCGCGGGCGCAAGAAGCTGAGCGCCTGATTCGCGCTCGCTGTCAGACTGTGGGCGTTAAGGCGTTCAGTTACCGCCATTCCCCGAATTGCTTTGCCAAATCGACGCCAAAGTCTGCATCATGGAGCGGTTGAAACGCCGGACGGACTTTCGGGCAGCGGCCCAGGGCGCGCGGGCGCCGACCAAGGGTTTCGTGTTGCAGGCGCGCCGGCGCGGCGGCGCCGACGAGCGTCAGATACCCGCCTTGCAAGCCGCTCGAGCCCGGCTGGGCTTCACGGTGTCACGGAAGGTCGGCAATGCCGTCGAACGCAACCGCGTGCAACGGCGGCTGCGCGAGATCGTTCGGCTCTCTGCCGGCGATAAGTTTTGCGCCGGCCACGATTACGTGCTGATTGGCCGGCGGACGGCCCTGGCGCTGCCGTTTGGCGACATGCTCCGCGACCTCGATGCGGCCTTGCTACGGGTTCACGGCCTGGTTGATAGCCAAGTCCGCAGCCAAGTTGGAACCGATCCGGCGCGAACTGGTGGCGGAAACGAGCGGTCCCCACATAAAGCGGACTCGCCCGACCCGAAGCGGCAGGAACGCGGCAGGAAAAGCCGCAGGACAAGCGGCAACCGTCATGAGCCGTCGCCATAGCGTGATGTACAACGGCAGCAAAGACTGAGCAGGGCATTTTCATGTTTCGCGAGCATAAGAACACCATCCTGGCCATCGTGCTGTCGCTGCTCGTCGTGGTCGGCTGGCAATATTTCATCGGCTATCCGCAGATGGAGCGCCAGCGCCAGCAGGAGGCGCTTAAGCAGCAGGAGCAGTCGCAGACCCAGCCCGGCGCCGCCAACAAAGCCGGCACCGATCAGCCGATCAACGCGCAACCCAACGGGCTGCCCGGCACGGCGCCGGAAGCGCCCGGCCTGCCGAATACCGCCGCTCCCTCAGCGCAGTCGCAAGCCGCGACCCGCGAGGCGGTGCTGGCCGCAACGCCGCGCGTCGCCATCGAGACGCCGCGGCTCGGCGGCTCGATCGATCTCAAAGGCGGCCGCATCGACGACATCACGCTTACCCAGTACCGCGAGACCATCGATCCCAATTCGCCGCCGATCGTGATGTTCGCGCCGTCGGGCGCACCGGACGCTTATTACGCCGAATTCGGCTGGGTCGCCGCCTCGGGCACCACCGCCACGATGCCGAGCCAGGACACGCTGTGGCAGCAGCAAGGCTCGGGCAAACTCGCCATCGATCATCCGGTAACGCTGACCTATGACAACGGCCAGGGCCTGGTTTTCACCCGCACCATCGCGGTCGACGACCATTATCTGTTCACCATCAAAGACCAGGTCGCGAACAAGGGCTGCGAGCGCGGTCACGCTGTTCCCTTACGCCTTGGTTTCGCGCCACGGCGCCCCGAAAGTGCTCGGCTATTACATTCTGCATGAAGGCCTGATCGGCATGATGGGCGATCAGGGCCTGCAGACCGAAACTTACAAGAAGATGGACGACAAGAAGTCCGAGAGCTGGGACGTCACCAATGCCTGGCTCGGCTTCACCGATAAATATTTTGCCGCGGCGCTGTTGCCCGACACCGATGCCCATGTCCGCGCGCGCTTCTCCGCCGCCGACACCGGCGCAGTGAAGAACTATCAGACCGATTATCTGTTGCAGCCGCAGACCATCGCGCCGGGCGCGACCGGTTCGGCCGATGCGCGGCTGTTCGCCGGCGCCAAGGAAGTCTCGGTGGTCGGCATCAATTTCCTCGGCGGCATCGACGGCGGCTACAACGCGGCGCTCGGCCTCAACCATTTCGATCTGGTGATCGACTGGGGCTGGTTCTATTTCATCACCAAGCCGATGTTCCTCGCCATCGACTATTTCTTCCACGTCGTCGGCAATTTCGGCATCGCCATCCTGATCGTCACCGTGCTGGTGAAATTCCTGTTCTTCCCGCTCGCCAACAAGTCTTACGCCTCGATGGCGAAGATGAAGGCGGTGCAGCCGCAGATGGCGATGATCAAGGAGCGGTTCGGCGACGACAAGATGAAGCAGCAGCAGGCGATGATGGAGCTCTACAAAAAAGAGCAGATCAATCCGATCGCCGGCTGCCTGCCGATCGCCATTCAGATCCCGGTGTTCTTCTCGCTCTACAAGGTGCTGTTCATCACCATCGAGATGCGCCACGCGCCGTTCTATGGCTGGATCCACGATCTCTCGGCGCCGGACCCGACCAATATCTTCACGCTTGGCGGGCTGGTTCCATTCGACCCGACCATACTACCGATGGTCGGCTCGTTCCTGCATCTCGGCTTCTGGCCGGCGATCATGGGCGTCACCATGTGGGTGCAGATGAAGCTCAACCCGGCGCCGCCGGATCCGACGCAGCAGATGATCTTCAACTGGATGCCGCTGATCTTCACCTTCATGCTGGCGAGCTTCCCGGCCGGCCTCGTGATCTATTGGGCCTGGAACAACTCGCTCTCGGTGCTGCAGCAGAGCGTGATCATGCACCGCAACGGCGCCAAGATTCAGTTGTGGGATAACCTCAAAGGCACCTTCGTCAAAGCGAAGCCGAAAGCGCCGGCGAAGTAGCCATTCCGCCCGCGCGGCGGCGACGCGCGGCAGCGACGAATTGTTTTATCCCGAACAATTCGCGCCCTTGTTCAAACCGGTACGGCCCGATCTGCCGGTCACCATCGTGCCCGGCGCCGGCCATAGCGGCATGAGGTGTCGCTCGAGGGTATCGCCGCGTCCGCAAATCCTTCGTGGACATGACCGAAGCCGCGAAGAGCTAAGTTCCTTGCGGCGCGGCGTTCGGAGCCGGCGAATTCATTGGAACGTCCTTCGTCCCCGCAACGTTGCCCACTGCTACGGATGCGCCTCTGAGGGGGGTGTCGATAGAAATCAGGGGCAGCCATGGAATCGCGCGGTATTGTCAGGACACCAGCAGTTCTCATCGTCGAGGACGAACCCCTGGTTCGGTTATGCGCTGTGGAAACCATCGAGGCCGCGGGCTACGAAGTGATCGAGGCAGCCAATGCCGACGAAGCGATCCGGATATTGGAGAGCCGGCTGGATATCCGGGTGGTATTTACCGACATTCACATGCCGGGGTCGATGGATGGACTGAAACTGGCGCACGCCGTCCGCAACCGCTGGCCGCCGATCAAGCTCATTGTTACCTCCGGCCGCGAGCGGGTTCAGGCGGAGGATATGCCCGATGGCGCGCGATTCTTTGCTAAACCCTATGATCCGGCCGCAATAAGAGAGACGTTGCGGGCCTGGGCCCTCTGAGGCGTGATTCTGTCGGAGACCGAGCGCGCGTCGCGGTATGACGGTTTGCCTTTGATTCTGCCCGTTGCACGACTAGGGTTAGAAACTGCGTGGCATCATGCCATCGAGTTCCATAGCCCCGAGCGCTTCTGGTCCAGCGCCGCGCCTCAAAAGTAGGTTCATGCCCAACAGCGTCGTGACGTTTCATCCGAAAACCTCCGAATTCGTGGCCGAAACGCCCGAAGGCGGGACGCCGCCGACGGATTTGACGGCGGAGGCTTTGCGGCTGCGGGTGCGGCAGCAGGAGATTTTGGCGGAACTCGGCGTCCTGGCGTTGAAAGGAACTCCGTTTCCGGAGCTGCTCGACGTGACGGCATTGCGGACGGCTGAGGGCCTGCAAGCCGAATTCACCAAGGTATTGGAGTTCGACCCGTCGCAGGGCCGCTTTCTGGTCCGTGCGGGTGTCGGCTGGGAGCCCGGCGTCGTCGGCCACGCTACGGTGGGCGCCGATCTCGCATCGCCCGCCGGCTTCGCCTTGCGCACCGGGCAAAGCGGTGATCTCCAATCACCTCGAAAACGAAGAGCGGTTCCGGACGCCGGAGCTGCTGCTGGAGCACGGCATCCGCCGCGCGATGAATGTGATCCTCCAGGGCGATGGCGAGCCTTACGGCGTCCTCGAAGTCGACAGCCGTTTCGAGGGTGAGTTCTCCGCCAACGATATTTCCTTCCTGCAGGGCGCGGCCAACATCCTGGGCATGGCCATCTATCGGCAAAAAGCGGAGCGAAATCTGACCGCCGCCCTCGACCGCCACCAGTTGTTGGCGAAAGAGGTCAATCACCGGATCAATAACAGCCTGCAGATCGTCGCCAGCATGCTGCATCTGCAGACTACGACGACCCAGAACGAGGAAGTGCGGCATGCGCTGCGCGATGCGTCGAGCCGCATCGCAGCCATCGCACGCGCCCATCAGCGGCTCTACGGCAGCGACCAAATCAACACCGTCGATCTCGGCGCCTATCTGGAAGATATCTGCAACGACCTCGGCAAAGCGCTGCCGAACTGCAAGCTGCACGTCACGACCGCATCCGGAATTCAATGCGCCACCGATACGGCCATCCCGATAGCGCTCCTGGTCAACGAACTGATGACCAACAGCGCCAAATACGCTTATCCGGACGGCGGCTGCGAAGTCTGGCTCGACCTGGCGCGGTCCGAAGACACCATCACGATTTCGGTCCGCGACCGGGGCGTCGGCCTGCCACAAAATTTCGACCTACACTCCGGCAAGCGGCTCGGCATGCGTTTGATCACCGCGCTCTCGTCGCAAGTGCACGCCGACCTTCAGGTGCGCCGTCACACGCCAGGCACCGAGTTTTTGCTGACAATTCCGCTGCCGGCGGCAAACTGATTTCCTTTCGACGGCATATTGCGAGCAAGCGGCCGAAGCGCTCATGAACGCTCCGGCAGATTGCCGCCATGGAAACGGCCGAACAGCCGCGCGAGGATCAGGCCCATCAGGAGAATGCCTAATCCTAACGGCGTGACGTCGTTCGTCGTCCTCAATCCGAAATCGCCGACGCGGCAGACGAGAAGGTAGCCGACGACGAGGTTGAGAAAGCCCCAGACTACATTCACAGTCGATGACGAAAGTCCTTCCCCCGGAGGCTTCGCGAACGGGCTTTGGAACGGTTGTCCCATCACGCCGCTGACGAGATGAGGAACGGCATTGGTTAGAAACGCGCCGCCGAAGAAATAGGATACGAATGAAAGCCACTGCATTCTCAGCCTTTCGTTTTTTTCCGAGCAGGTCGATGATCTCGTGGGTCGCGCCGTGTTCATAGGCTAGGTGCCGGGCTCAACGCCCGTCCCGGCAGCGCGCCGCGCGGCTCCGCTTACGCCATTGCTTAGCATGGTGGTGAGCAAAATTCCGACCGGGAGCATCGCGAGAAGGAGTTGCACGCCGCGCTACGCGGCGCGGACGCGATTGAAGAAAGTGGCCACTTTGGTTTCGAGGTCGTTGGCCCGCGACGATAGTTGCGCAGTCCATTGCGCGATTTCATCGGCGGCGGCTGCACCTTTGGCGACGGCTTGCTCGACCAAATCGATTTCTCCCGAAGCCCGCGCAGTATGGCCAGCCGCGGTGTGAATGCTCTCGGCGATATTCCGCGTGGTCATGCTCTGCTGTTCGACCGCCGCCGCGATGCTGGTCGAAACGCCCGTCAACTCGCCGATAACTTGGGCGATCGACGAGATTTCGGCGACCGAACGCTTGGTCGCCTCCTGGATGGCGGCGACTTGCCGCGCGATGTCGTCGGTGGCGTGCGAGGTCTGGTTGGCGAGCGTCTTCACTTCGGCGGCGACTACGGCGAAGCCTTTGCCGGCCTCGCCGGCCCGCGCCGCTTCGATCGTCGCATTGAGCGACAGCAGATTGGTTTGCGCCGCGATCGCCGAAATGGCGCCGACCACCGAGCCGATGCGCTCGGCGGATTCGGCGAGCGAGCGGATGGCCTGCCGGGTACGCTCGGTATCGCCGACCGCGGACTGCGCCATGCCGAGACCGTGGCTCGCCTGCTGGCCGATCTCGAGGATCGATCCGGAAAGCTCTTCGGTGGCCCGTACCATGACGTCCATGCGCCGGGTGGTTTCTTCCGACGCCGCGGAGGCGGATGCCATCCGCTCGCGGGTGTGGCCGGCGGCCATGCTCAGCGCCGCGCATGTCGCGGTCAGGGAAATTGAGGCTTCCTTGATCGCTTCGACCACCGCCCCGATGGCGCCGGCGAATTCGGTGATGGCGTCATCGATGGTGCCGCGGCGCGTCAGCGCCGCCCGCTCGGCGGCTTGACGATGCAGCGTCATTGCATTCGCCACGTCGAAGGCGACCACCTGAGCAAGCGCACTGCCGTGCGCGGCGGCCTTGGCCGAAGAGAAGCGATATTTTCGCGCCAGTGCATGCAGCGCGGCCTTGAGCACGTAACTGCCGGCCGTGCTCCGGATGCGAGCGTCGAAGCCGAGGGCCGCTTCCTGTTCGACCGTGCGCTGGCACGATTCGGCATAGCGTCCGTCTAGATCGCCACCAAACAACGCCGTAAAATGCGCGACCTCCAGTGCTTTGAGCAAAGCTCGGTTCTGCGCAACGATGTCGCCGACCAACGGCAATCGTCGTACGGCGTCAAGGATTTCATCGATCGCCCTTCCAAGATCGGGCTCAAGCAGCGGCCATGTTTGTTTGACCACACGCCGGGCGTTCACGTCGACGCCATAAAGCGCCAGACGAGCTTCGAATGATTGGACGCGCTGGGTGGACGTCATCTTCCGGCAACCCAATACCCCGCGAGGGTTGCGCATCGTGCGGGACAATCGTTGCTCTTGCATTAACGGTAAAGTTACCACGCCGCCGGCGGCGTGACGCAGTAACAACAATGGAGTCAAATAAAAACGGGAGGCCGAAGCCTCCCGCGGTTTAGGTCCCCGTCTTGTTGACGAACTTTACGATCGGCCGACGACGTCAAGCGTCACTTGGGTCAATCCGGAGAAGCCCAAGGCATGTGCGCCGGCCGGCGTCAGGTCGATCACCCGGCCGCGAACAAACGGCCCGCGATCGTTGATACGCACCACGATCGATCGGCCACTGCGGTTATCGGTGACCCGAACCATGGTGCCGAACGGCAGCGTGCGATGCGCCGCGGTCAATGCGCCGGGTTGGACCCGTTCGCCGCTTGCCGTGCGGCCGCCCGCGTAAGCATAGACGGATGCAACACCTGACTGCGCCGAAGCGGTGAATGTAAATCCTAAAGTCGTACCAATAAAAGCAAGAGCAAAGACAAGTCTTCCCGGGCTGTGCCAAGCCATCGTCTACCTATTACGTTGTTGATGGGAGGGGTGATTCGGCTCAAAGCCGCGAGCCGTGCCTGCAATGACAGGTCAAATGTGGTCATTCTGCGATGCAGAAGAGGCAATAACACCTTGGACGTAAACGTGAAATCTATGTGGCTGTATGTGCAATCCGGAACAAACCTTTAAATGACTGTAAAAATGGTACTTTTGGCGAATGCGCTGCCGAGAAGGCCCGGAAATGCGGCAAAAGCCATGCTTAATGCGCATCGCACAGGGTCTTACCCATGCGCGAAACCCAAGCAAGAGAGGCCGGAACGAGCGGCCGATTTGGCTTTCGAAACAGACGACTTAGGCCGCCACGGTCGGCAAGACGTAGTTTTCGAACTGCTTGCGAAGCGCGGTTTTCAGGATTTTCCCCGTCGCGGTATGCGGAATTTCCGCGACGAACACGACATCGTCCGGCAGCCACCACGACGCAATCTTGCCGGTCATGAAGTCCAGCAATTCCTGCTTGCCGAGGTCATGGCCCGCCTTGCGCACCACGACGAGCAGCGGCCGCTCGTCCCATTTCGGATGGCGCACGCCGATCACCGCCGCCTCGGCGACCTTAGGATGACCAACGGCAAGGTTTTCCAATTCGATCGAGGAAATCCATTCGCCGCCGGACTTGATCACGTCCTTGGAGCGATCGGTGATGTTGAGATAGCCGTGGCGATCGATGGTGCCGACATCGCCGGTGTCGAAAAAACCATCGCTGTCGAGAATATCGCCGTCGTCCTTGAAATAAGCCCGCGCGACCGAGGGGCCGCGCACTTTCAGGCGGCCGAACGCTTTGCCGTCCCACGGCATTTTGTTACCGGCGTCGTCTGTGATCTTCATCTCGACGCAGAACGGCGCGTGGCCCTGCTTTTGTTGAATGTCGAGCAAGGCCTCGCCCTTGAGCGCGGCATATTCCGGCTTGATCGAGCCGAGCGTGCCGAGCGGACTCATCTCGGTCATTCCCCAGGCGTGAATGACATTGACGCCATAATCGTCCTGGAATTTCTGCACCATGGCGCGCGGACAAGCCGAGCCGCCGATCACCACTTTCTTCAGATGCGGCAGCGTCAAGTGATTGGCCTCGAGATGGTGCAGCAGCATCAGCCACACCGTCGGCACCGCAGCGCTGAAACTGACGCTATAGGCATCGAGCAATTCATAGATCGAAGCGCCGTCGAGCTTGGCGCCCGGCATCACCATGGCCGCGCCGATCATCGGCGAGGTCAGTGCCAATCCCCAGCAATTGGCGTGAAACATCGGCACCACCGGCATGACAACGTCGCGCGCGCCGACCCCCATGGCATCGGGCTGCGCCGCCATCAACGAATGCAGCACATTCGAGCGATGCGAATAGAGCACCCCTTTGGGGTCACCGGTGGTGCCGGAGGTGTAGCACATGCCGGCCGCGGTATTCTCGTCGAACGATTTCCAGGCGAAGTCGCCGTCGACTTCCGCGATCCATTCTTCATAGGGCACGGCATTCTTCAGCGCCGTGGCCGGCATGTTGGCCGCATCGGTCAAGACCACATATTGTTCGATCGGCTTGAGCCGGTCGGCGAGCTTTTCCAGGATCGGCAGGAAAGTGAGATCGACCAGCATCAAGCGATCTTCGGCGTGATTGACGATCCAGGCGATCTGGTCGGGAAACAGCCGCGGATTGACCGTGTGATAAATGCCGCCGATGCCCATGATGCCGTACCAGGCTTCGAGGTGCCGCCAGGTATTCCAGGCCAGCGTCGCCACCCGGTCGCCGAGTTTGATGCCGGCCTTGTCGAGCCGCTGCGCGACCCGGAGTGCGCGCCTGCGAAGGTCCGCATAATTCGTGGTGTGGATCGGGCCTTCGACCGCCCGGGTGATGATCGGACGCTCGGCGTGATAGGTTGCGGCGTGATCGATGATGCGATGGCACAGCAACGGCCAATCCTGCATCAGGCCAAGCATAGACTTCCTCCCGCAATGGCGTCGTTTTGGATCGCAGCCGGCCGATGCCGCCGCAATCGATTACTTTCACCGCCAAGGTTAGCTCCACGCCGCGCCAAGGCAAACTGTCACATTCCAGAACTAGGTCTCGGTGGGATGAATTTTGCCCGGCTTGTAGCGGTCCTGCCGAATGGCCTAGCTTGGCCGCGGCTCCGGTCCCTCGGCCGGCCGAACAGTGCCGCAATTCGGCCGGAGATACTGGCGTGAAGGCTGCCGTAGTCATCGCCCTGCTGTTGAGTGCGACAAGCTTGGCGGCCGCCCAAAACGGGCCGGCATCGGCGGTGAAAGCGGCCAAATCCACACATGGCACGACGCGCACGGAACGGCCGCAGCCGGCGATCATTCCGCAGCAATTCGCCCCGCCTCAGGAAGCCTATGCATCAATGCCCGAAAAGGCCGCCGCGTCGGCCGCGGAGACCCCTTCGGCTTGCCAGGTGCGGCTCGCGAAGATTGCGGTGTTCCAGCCAATTCCGGTGCTGGTCGGGCCGGGCGATTGCGGCGCCACCGATGCGGTTCTCATCGACACCGTGATCTTGCCGGATAAGACCAAGGTCGCGGTGACGCCGGCCGCGACCATGCGCTGTCCTATGGCCGAGGCCATTGCCCAATGGGTGCGCGAGGACGTCGTGCCGATCTTGAAGGATCTGCCGCCGCTGCGCGGGCTCGACAACTTCGATTCCTACAGTTGCCGGGGCCGCAACAACGTACGCGCCGCGCAACTGAGCGAGCACGGCAAGGCCGACGCGCTCGATGTGCGCGATTTCAAGCTTGCCGACGGCCACGAACTCAACCTGACCGACATCCATGCCGGCAAGGACTGGCGCGAGGCCGTCAAAGCCAGCGTGTGCGCGCGCTTCTCGACCGTACTCGGACCCGGCTCCGACGGCTATCACGAGGAGCATATTCATCTCGATCTCGAAGAGCGCCGCAACAATTACAAGATTTGCGAATGGGACGTGCGCGTGCCGCCACCCCCGGTCGAAGCCAAGAAAGACCAAAAGGCGACGCCCGCTGCCGTCAATGGAGCGGCGCCCGCCGAAGACGTTGAAGCTGACAATACGGCGGCGATTCCGCCAGATGCGGTGCCGTTGCCGCGGCCCCGCCCGCGAAGGGCTATTGCGGCGCAAAATCGGGCCGACAAAAAGCCGGAAAGCGACTGAATAAATAAAAGAGCCCGCCGGTTGGGCGGGCTCTAAAACGGTAACGATCGACTAGTGATGAACGACGATGGCGTCGTCGTGATGATGATGCCAATGATGGTGATGATGACCGACGACGATCACCGCCGCGCTCGCAGGCGCAATATAAGTCGCCGCCATTCCGATACCGGCCAAGGCAGCAAGAGCAAGAACGAGCTTCCGCATTTAGATTTCTCCTGAATTATTCTCTGATGCGGATAATAATTCGCGCGGACAAAAAGCGTTCCGAATAGAGTTCTGAACAGGCATTCAGCAAAGGACGAAAAATGTCTCCGCTCAGCAATCTCGCAGCCCGCGACGTCGAAACGCTGGTGCACCCTTACATCAATCTCGCGAGTTTTCGCGAGACCGGCCCGCTGATCATCGAGCGCGGCCAGGGCGTTTATGTCTACGACACCGACGGCAAGCCCTATATCGAAGGCATGGCCGGGCTGTGGTGCACCGCCCTCGGCTACGGCAACGAAGAATTGGTCGAAGCCGCGACCGCGCAAATGCGCAAGCTGTCGTTCGCGCATTTGTTCACCGGCCGCAGCCACGATCCGGCGATCGAGCTTGCGGAAAAGCTCAAAGAGATCGCGCCGGTGCCGATCTCGAAAGTATTTTTTTGCAATTCCGGATCGGAAGCGAACGACACCCAGGTCAAACTGGTCTGGTATCTCAACAACGCGCTCGGCCGGCCGAACAAGAAAAAGATCGTCAGCCGCATCAAGGCCTATCACGGCGTCACCATCGTGGCGGCGTCGCTGACCGGGCTTGCCCGGCAATCATCGCGACTTCGATCTGCCGCTGCCGGGCTTCCTGCACACCGCCTGCCCGCATCATTATCGTTTCGCGCAAGACGGCGAGAGCGAGGAGGACTTCGCCAGCCGGCTGGCCGAAGAGCTCGATGCGCTGATCGTCAGGGAAGGTCCCGACACGGTCGCCGCCTTTATCGCCGAGCCGGTGATGGGCGCCGGCGGCGTGATCGTGCCGCCGCAAAACCTATTTCGAAAAAATCATGCCGGTTTGCGCCAAGCATGACGTGTTCATGATCAGCGACGAAGTGATCTGCGGCTTCGGCCGGCTCGGCACCACGTTCGGCTGCGAGAAACTCAATTTCGCGCCGCATTCGATCTCGGTCGCCAAGGCGCTTGTCGTCGGCCTATCTGCCGATCGCCGGCGTCATGATTCCCGAAACGATGTACCAGGCGCTGCTCGTCGAAAGCAAAAAGATCGGCGTGTTCGGCCACGGCTTCACCTATGGCGGCCATCCGGTTGCCGCCGCGGTCGCGCTGAAGGCGATCGAGATTTACGCGCGCGACCGCATCATCGAGAAAGCCGCCGAACGCGGCGCCGCAATTCCAGGCGCGGCTCAAGGCGCTCGGCGAACATCCGCTGGTCGGCGAAGCGCGCGGGCTCGGCCTGATCGGCGGCGCTGGAACTCGTCGCCGACAAAAAAAGCAAGCGTGCGTTCGACCGCGCAGCATGGTGTCGCGGCGCGCGCCGTGCAATTCGGCGAAGCCGAAGGCCTGATCGTTCGCGCGGTGCTGGGCGACGTTCTGACGCTGTCGCCCGCCGCTGATCATCAGCGCGGCGGAGATCGATGAACTGTTCGATCGGCTGTCGCGCGCGCTCGATAATACGCTCGATTGGGTGACGCGCGAGCGGCTCGCGCAATCGTGAAGCGGATGTGCGGACGGAATTGCGGCAATCATGAACACTCCATTCACCACTGGCGGCTATGAGGCGGCTGATCGGCAACTGATATCCCGCCAAAAGCGGCAACCGGCTGGTCGTGCCTGCGGCAAAGCCGCGGCTGACGCGCCGCCGCTTTCTTGCCACCGGCGCCGGCTTGCTCGGATTGTCGGCCGCGGCGACCGCCGCCTATGCCGGCGTGATCGAGCCGCTCGGCCTTAACGTCACGCCCTATGCGTTGACCCCGCCGGGCTGGCCCGCCGGCCGCAAGCTCACCGTGACGGTGATTGCGGACCTGCATGCCGGCGGTCCCGACATGCTGCTGCCGCATGTTGCGCAAGTCGTCGACACCGCGCGAATGCCTTGCACTCCGACCTCATCGTGCTGCTCGGCGATTTCAAGGCCTGGTACAGATTCAAGACCGAACCGGTTGCGGATCCGGATTGGGCCGCCGAACTGGCGCGGCTCAAGGCGCCGCTCGGCACCTGGGCCATTCTCGGCAATCACGACTGGTGGCACGACCTCGAAGGCGTGCGCAGCGCGCTCGCGGCCGTGCACATCCCGCTTCTGCAAAACGACGTGGTGTTGATCGGCGAGACCCGGCCGCCGCTTCTGGCTGGCCGGCCTCGGCGATCAGCTCGCGCATCTGGGTCGGCCCCGGCCGCTTTCACGGCGTCGACGATCTGCCCGGCACAATGGCCAAGATCAAGACCGACGATCCGGTGCTGTTGCTGGCGCACGAGCCGGACATTTTTCCCAAAGTGCCGCAACGCGTCGCGCTGACGCTCGCCGGCCATACCCATGGCGGGCAAATCCGCGTGCCGTTCCTCTGGCGGCACTACGTGCCGTCGCAATACGGCGCCCGCTATGCCTACGGCCATGTGGTCGAAAACGACCGGCACCTGATCGTTTCAGGCGGGCTCGGCACCAGCATCATTCCGGCGCGGCTCGGCGTGCCACCGGAAATCGTGCACATCACACTCGGCGTTTAGAAGACGCTTGGCGCTTACAAAGCCTCGGGCAAAAAAAACGGCGCCGGCCAGGCCGGCGCCGCCCACCCCCGTGGAATTTAAAAGCTCAGTACGGCTTCACCTGCACGGCATCGCCCGAGGCGACCCGCGCCGTGCCCTGCTGGGTCGGTGCCAAGACCACGACGATCGTGCCGACTTTGACGCGATTGTAGAGATCGATGGAATCTTCGTTGGTCATGCGGATACAGCCGGATGAAATCGCCTGACCGATATATTCCGGCTGGTTGGTGCCGTGAATGCGGTACAGCGTGTCTTTGTTGCCGGAGTAGAGATACATGCCGCGCGCGCCCATCGGATTATGCGGGCCGCCGGTGACGAAAGCCGGCAGCGGTCCGAGGCGCTCCTGCTCGCCGGGTGTCGGCACCCAGGCCGGCCACTCGGCCATACGGCCCACTTTGGCGATCCCGCTCCAAACCTGAGCGTCTTCGCCGACGGCGATGCCGTAACGGATCGCCTGGCCTTTCGGCAGCACGTAGTAGAGGAACTTGTTATCGCTATCGACGACGACCGTACCGGGCGATTCTTTGCGGTCGTATTCGACGATATGGCGCTTGAACTGGTCCGGAATCGCGGCCTGCGCATAGGGCAGGTTCGACATCAGCTGCTTGTCGCGGGCATTCCAGCCGGCCTGCGACGATGTTTCGATGGTGTCCTGGACGCAGCCGCCCAGGCTCGCCGCAAGTGCCAAACCGATGATCGACAATGCAATTTTACGCGTGCTCATAACCTGCCTACTGTTCCGTCCGCCCGCGCCGCCCCGGCCGAGGAATATCTTGAATCCCAATAACCCAAACGGTAGCGCCGATGCCAGTCAGTTTGCGGTTTCGACCGCACGGTCCTCGCCGGGTGTTGCAGGAATGCCGCAGTTGTTCCGCTTCACCGTGGAAAACTTCGGCTAGTCCGTTCGGCGGGCCCGATCGCCGCAGTATCCGCCCCGGAGATTAAGCAAGGGTTTACCACAATCATTGCATCTGGCCGCTCGAATCGGATGCGGCCCGGAATGTCACAGCGGTGAGCGATTTGCCGCCCATTTCTGCCGCACTCAACGCTCAGAAGTTGACCATCGCTTTCAGCCAACGGGAATGGGTGCGAAATGAACGAAGTGATCGAGGAAACGACCGTCAAAACCAAGCAAACTGCCGCGCGAAGCGGCGAACTTACCCAGCTTTATCGCCAAATCGGCATCTCGGCGGTGGCCGCGGCAGCGCGCTACCATGAGGGCCCGGTCAAGACGCCGGCCTATGTATCGAAGGACACCTGGCATAATCGCTCAGGCGAGGCCGCCTGACGCCAGACTGCCGCCGCCGATTGCGGCTACGGCTGATACCACAAGGGGGACGCAGGCGTCCCCCTTTTCATTTGGATCTGTTGGATCTGCGCGATTTCGTGACGTCGGCTCAGGGACTTGCGACAATCTCCGGCACCGCGTCACGCGTCAGCCAAACCTCGGTCGCGGCCAAGGCCGTGACAACGACCCCGATCGCGACATCGATCGTCATGGCGGTGCTATTCTGGAAGCCAAGGACCCAGGGCGATCCAACCAAAGCGAGGCCCGCGGCCAAAAGGAACCATTCCTCCCAGACCGCAAACGCCGCGAGCGCCGCAATCGACAACACGGCGATCACAATTCCCGCGATAGACGCGGTTTGCCACTGCGCGCCGGTGGACAAGTCGAACAGCCAAGGCGAGAAGAAGAGCACGCCGCCGAGCATGAGGCTGACCACGTCGCAAAGCCGCACATTCGACCAGTCGTCCATGATGTTCTCCAAGCCCGATCGCCGGATGGGCGCACCCACTTCTACGAAGCAGCAACCGGACGGCTTTCGTTTGGTTCCAGGCAGACGACGTCTTGCAAGCATTGGCACCGAAAACATGGATGACTTCAGCAAGTCCGAGATCGAAGCCGGCCGCCGCCTGTTCGCCGGCGATTGGGACTTCCTGTCGGCGGCCAGCACGCTTGAATCGTTGCCGAGGATGAGTGGACCCGAAATCGCCTTCGCCGGCCGCTCGAATGTCGGCAAGTCTTCGCTGATCAATGCGCTGACCGGACGTCGAGCGCTGGCACGCACCTCCAATACCCCGGGCCGTACCCAGGAATTGATCTTCTTCGGCGGCGGACACGGGCTCACGCTGGTCGATATGCCGGGTTACGGCTATGCGGCCGCAGCAAAAAGCAAAATCGTCTCCTGGACCCGGCTCATTCACGATTACCTGCACGGTCGCGCCACGCTCGCCCGCGTCTATGTCCTGGTCGATGCCCGCCACGGCCTCAAACCGCCGGACGAGACAATCCTCGACACGCTTGGCAAGGCAGCCGTCAGCCATGAAATCGTCCTGACAAAATGCGACCAGATCGACGACGCGGCGCTGGCCGACCGGATCGACGCGATCAAGGCCGCGACGCGCAAACGGCCGGCGACCTTTCCCGATCTGATCGCGACCTCGGCGCGCAGCGGCGCCGGCATGGAATCGTTCCGCGCCGCCATCGCCCGGCTTCTTGCCGAGCGGGCGCCCTGAAGGCTTTGCGGCATTGTCGTTAAGCCGTCACACCGCTAGATAGACTTCGCGATTGCCGGAAAATCAGAGCCCATGAGCACCACCGACCCTGTAAGCCCCGAGGTGAAGGCCCAAATCCTCGCCGAAGCCCTGCCCTATATGCAGCGCTATGACGACGAGATCGTCGTGGTGAAATACGGCGGCCACGCCATGGGTGCGGAGAATCTCGCGCGCGAATTCGCCCGCGACATCGTGCTGCTCGAACAGACTGCTATCAATCCCGTGGTCGTGCATGGCGGCGGCCCGCAGATCGAAGCCATGCTCAAGCAGTTGGGCGTGCAGTCGCAATACGCCGCCGGCCTGCGCATCACCGACGCCAAGACGCTCGAAATCGTGGAAATGGTGCTGGCCGGCTCCATCAATAAGAACATGGTCGGCTACATCAACGAAGCCGGCGGCAAAGCGATCGGTTTGTGCGGCAAGGACGGCAATATGGTGGTGGCGCGCAAGCTGACGCGCACCGTGATCGATCCGGATTCGGCGCTGGAGAAAGTGGTCGATCTCGGCTTTGTCGGCGAACCGGACAAGGTCGATACCACGGTGCTCGATCAGGTGCTTGGCCGCGAACTGATCCCGGTGCTGGCGCCGGTCGCCGCCGCGGTGAACGGCGGCACGTTCAACGTCAATGCCGACACCTTCGCGGGCGCCATCGCCGGCGCGCTCAAAGCCAAACGGCTGCTGTTGCTGACCGACGTGCCGGGCGTGCTCGATAAATCGAAAAACCTGATCAAGGAATTATCGGTCGACGATGCCCGCCGGCTGATCGCCGACGGCACTATCTCGGGCGGCATGATCCCGAAGGTCGAGACCTGCATCGAGGCGCTCGAACGCGGCGTCGAGGGGGTCGTGATCTTGAATGGCAAAGTGCCGCATGCCGTGCTGCTCGAATTATTCACCGAACTCGGCGCCGGCACGCTCATTCACAGCTAGTCGTTTCCTCGCTGCCGCTGCAATTGCAGCGGCTATGCAACCGATGCGAAATCCGCCTCCATCGCGGCGGTATGCTGCGCCAGTTCAACCCGGTTACGGCCTGCAATCTTGGCGCGGTAGAGCGCCAGATCGGCCCTGGCGATGAGTGTTTCGGCTGCTTCGCCAGCGGCGTACTGAGCGACTCCGAAGCTGCACGTTACATTCCCCACCGCTTCGAACACGATCCGATCGATCTCATCTCTCAATTTTTCGGCCGCCTGATAGGCCATGTGGCCGTCGGAGCCGGGAACGAGAATAACAAATTCCTCGCCGCCCCACCGCGCCAGAAGATCGGAACCGCGAATACGACCGTATACGAACCGGGATAGCTCAATCAGAACACTGTCGCCGGTCTGATGCCCGTAATTATCGTTGATCCATTTGAAGTGATCGACGTCATACACCATGAAGGAAAGCGGCGTGTTGTAACGCTGCGCCCGCAACATTTCGTTGGCCAAGGCCTCATCGAATGCCAGCCGATTGAACAGCCCGGTGAGAGGATCGGTCGCCGCCTGAAAACGCAGTTCGCTCGCCAGTTTCTGCAGTTCGATCCGCTTGGCCGTCTGGACGGCATCGTGAACCCAACGTTCCTTGCCGAACAAGTAGACCAACGTCATGATCGTAGCCAGCAGCGTGATGATGATGCCCAACAGGCGGTTGGCGAAAATTTCCGATGTCGGCGTGATAATGACCAATGACCAGTCGCTGTCATCGGCGTAACGCCGGCGCACATAGCCGAACTGCCCGTCGAAGCTGGTCCAGGTTGCGTCGATGATTTCGCGTTGCGCGATAGGCCGGTCGTTCAAGACGCCGAATTCCGTTGTCAGCGCCATGCGTTTTTCTGCCGGCAGCGGCCATAATGTCCGCAGCAGCATTTTCGGCCTGTTGGTCAGGACGACGATGCCGTTGGGGTCGATGAAAAAGTAAGGATGGTCGAACTGCCGGAGGTCCGCTTCAAAGGCATTAAGGGACTTCTTGAGGACGGCAACTCCCACAATCCGGCCGCCGGCGGTGCGAATTGGGTAGCTCGCAAAATAGTCCTGCCGCCTGTTCGCCGTGTCGAACACAAAGGAGTAGCCCGCAGTTCCAGCGATGGATTTGCGAAAGAAGTCGACGGCGCTGAAATTCTGTGAGGAAGGCGCCATTGGAAGCGGCGGTGCTTCCTGGCGGCCTGAAGAAGCGACAACCGCTCCCGCATCGTTCAAAATGAACCCAAGCTCAGCGCCTGACGCCTCAACATCCAAATCAAGAGTTGACTTGACGAGTTTACGAACTTGCTCGCCGCCATCGGCCGCCAAAAGAGGCACTGAAGGAGAACCCGCCAGCGCCATGACCATGGCCTCGACAGTAGCAGTTTCACCCGCCAGCCGGCTCGCCAGCAGATCGATATTACCGCGCGCCTCCGCTTCGACATTCTGCTGGTAAATACCTCCGAGGAATTCGGTCAAAAGCCAGCCACATATCAGAATCGCACCCATCGCGACCACGGTCCAGGCGAACTGCTTTTGCAGATACGCCGTGTAGCGCTCGGAGCCGACCTCTAAGACGAGCAATTGTCCCCAAATCGCCCAAAGCGAATACGCAATCCAGCACGCCAAAATTCCGCGCAGGAGTTGAATCGGAGTACCGCTTACGCCGACGTACCACGCGTAATTGAGGCTGTTGGCCGGCCAGATCGGCGCCGCCGGGGCAATGATGCCGGCCGCGACGCCGTAGAGAGCAAATGCGGCAGCCGCGCTAAAGGCGAGGAGTCTGGCGGGGCCTTCGTATTGCTTCGCGTATTTGACAAACACCATGCTGCTGGCAAACGCGCCGACGAAGCCGATCGCATATCGTGCCACGGCATTCGCCGCCGCAAGTCCCCAAAAGTCGCCGGCAACGACAACGAAAGCAAGCAAAGGCAGATACACCCATCGGCCAGGCAAGCTCAATCCGAAACGAATGCCCTCCCGCCTGGCGAATTCGATCAATAGAATAAAAGAAGCGGCCATCAGGCCGGTGCGAGCCAGCGCAAAGGACGGCGCATCCCCGACCACCAATGCCGTCAGATCGAGCCATTCGCCCGCGCCGTGGAGGAACCCGAAAGCCCCAAGCACGGCCCAAGCTTCGTCCCGGCTTCGCATCCGCGCAATGCTAAGGCAGGTAACGCCAAGGAGGATGAACGCCAGCCCATAGAAGAAGAAAATGAAGTCCAATTGGTTGGCGAAGAAATTAGCCATGATTTTCCTGGCGGAACGGCGGCGTGCGACGAGTAGCAAACGCGCCGTTCGGTGAAACTCAGGCGCCTGCGACCGTCCGCGTGGGCATTGTCCCCGATCTTGGTCAACAAAATAGGTTCAGATTGGAAATGATATGCACGGACCTGGACCCCATCCGGCCGGTGGGAACTCGTGCGCGGCGTTTCGTGCTGGTACAAGTCGGCGGCCGAATCGGACGTAGCCAAACTGAATGCGGCTCCGCCGGTCGGACCCGCTGCGAACGCATCGACCGCTCTTTCCTTTCACCTCCAGCCACAAGCACGGAATTCCTTGGCCTCACGCGTCAACTTCAATCTTGCTCCCGGCATCACCGCAGGCATAGCGCTCGGCGTATCCGACGTGTTGACCAAGATTGTGATCGGCTCCGGCGCCGACGTGCTCACCATTTTGTCGTTCCGCAGCCTTGTCGGCATCGCCTTTGTCGCGACATGGCTGCGCTTCGGACCGAAACCTCAGGCCGATCGCCGCGTGCGCCTGATCTCCCTCGGCATCGGCCTTCTGTTTTCTGCCCTCATCTTTTGTTTGTTCAAGGCGATAGCGGCGATCGATGTGTCGACCGCCGTTTTGTCCTACTTCACCTATCCGCTGCTGACCGGCATCGCGGCTTCGATCTTCGGCCTCGAGCCGCTTCGCTGGAGAGGCCTGTTGTGCGCCGTCGCCGCATTCTGCGGCCTGGCGATCATGCTCGGCGCCCATCCGGCGGGGCTAGCCTTCGCCGGCGTCGCCTATGCGATCGGCGCCGGCTGCTGCCGCACCGCAGTGCTGCTTATCACCCGCGCTTATCTGGTCGGCGCCGACGCCCGGCTGACGACGTGGTATTCGATGCTGTCCTCGACCGCCGTGTTCATCGCCGTCTCCGTCGAACAGCAGAATTGGAACGCACCGCAGACCAGCCTCGGTTGGATATGTCTGGTAGTGATGAGTCTGGCGACGACGGCATCGATCCTGTTCGTCTTTGTGTCCACGCTTCGCATCGGACCGTTCCGGACCGCGCTGATCATGAATCTGGAGCCACTGACCGCAACGATCCTTAGTGCGCTCGTACTTGGTCAGGTTATCACCCCCCTCCAGGGGCTCGGCAGCGCGATCATGCTGGCCGCACTGGTCGCGTTCCAATTGTGGCGCTAACATTACCCGGCATTAGAATTCGAGCGATTCGCGCCGTGACTTAAATTGTGCGCGAACGTCTTGGGAGGAAATGATGGATAATTCGCTTCACGCGTCATCGCTGCGTTGCGACGATCCGAGCCGATCAAATCACATCGGCTGCGGCTGCAAGACGTCGCGCCGGCAATTTTTGGCCGGCACCGCGGCGCTCGGCGCGGGGGCCGCGCTCGGCGGCGTCAATCTCGCGCGCGCCGCGACAGCAAAACTGGTCGACACCCACCACCATTTCTATCCGCCCGCCTACCAGAAGGCGTGGTCGGACTGGGAGGATCAGCGGAAGATCCCTCATTTCGGCACGCAGATGGCTTGGACCAAGGAGACCGATATCGAACAGATGGATAAGAACGGCATCACGACCAGCGTGCTGTCGCTCGCTTCCACGCCGGGCAACTGGTTCGGCGGCGATGGCCAGGCTGCGCACGATATGGCGCGGCAATGTTGCGATTACGCCGCCGACATGTTGCGCGACAAGCCGGGGCGATATGGCCTGTTTGCCCCGCTGTCGATGATCGATATCGATGCCACGTTGAAGGAGATCGAATACGCTTTCGACACGCTCAAGGCGGACGGCGTCAACTTGCAAACCAATTACGGCGACAAGTGGCTCGGCAATCCGGTCTACAAGCCCGTGATGGAGGAACTCAATCGCCGCAAAGCGGTGGTCTACGTGCATCCGCTGGTCGCGAATTGCTGCGCCAATATCAGTGTCGGCGCTTTCCCCGCGGTGATCGAGGTGCCGCACGACACGACGCGCACCGTCACCAGTCTTCTGCTGAGCGGCACCTTCGCCCGGCTGCGCGACATCAAATGGTTATTTTCCCACGCCGGCGGCACCATTCCGATGCTCGCCGGGCGAATCGAGGCGTTCTATGAACAGCGGGCCAAGGGGCCCGACGGATTTGCGCCGAACGGCATCGAAGCTGAATTTCGTCGGCTTTATTACGATACCGCGAATGGGACCCATCCCGCTTCGATGGCGGCACTGATGAAGCTCGTACCGTCCTCGCAGATCAGCTACGGCACCGATTACCCGTATTTTCCGCTCGACCAGATCAACAATTTGCGGGCGCTCAATCTCGCGCCAGCCGATCTGACTGCCATAATGAGCGGCAATGCGGAGCGCCTGATGCCGCGGCTGAGCGCTTAGCGCACTCGCCGTTTAGCTCACCGTTGTCACGCGGATGTCATGGCCAACCTATGCGGCGGTCAATTGCAGTTGATTCGAATCGTCGCTGTGTGCCACAAAGCGGGCCAACTTTGCGCCGAAGCTCCGCCGGTCATTCAAAAAACATGTCGTCAATAACGCGGTAAGGACGGAACCATGCGTGGGTTCCATAACAGTTCCTTCGACCCTCAGACGCTTGTCTTGCTCGAGGCGGCGTTCGACGAGGCCTGGCTGACGCTGAAAGCCATCGGCAATACGACGGTGAAGCCGGACGAATTGGCGCGCTGCGTGCTGCGCCTTGCGGCGGAAGGCGAGCGCGATCCGGTCGCCCTGCACGACGGCGCGCTTAAAGGTTTGATCCCGGCAACCGCTTGGCGCGAAGCCGGCTAAGCAGCCTATCCTGCGGGCGCTCCGCGGGCGGTTATGAATGGGCGGCGAACACCGCGAAACCGGCGACCATCACACCGAGCAGACTGCCGATCAGTAGCGCCACCAAAAACGGAACGGATTTGCGCAATACCCGCCGCATGGGTTGCGTGCGAGTGTTTTTTGGCGGCGTCTGATCGTTCGACAAAAACGAGTCCCCTCGTGGCGGATCATGCTCTAGAAGTGATTCGGAAAGCGTCCTAGCCCTGTCACCGGAAACCATGGCAATAACGAGTCACCAAGACATCGATCGCACCGCCGCCGGTGCCGATAAATCCGGTTTCAAGCACATCGAAACCTGGGTGTTCGATCTCGATAACACGCTTTACCCGCATCATCTCAACCTGTGGCAACAGGTTGACGAACGGATCCGCGACTACATCGTCGGCTTCCTGAAGGTTAGCCGCGAGGAAGCGTTCCGCGTTCAGAAAGACTATTACCGCCGCTATGGCACCAGCATGCGCGGCTTGATGGAAGAGCACGGACTCCAGCCGGATGAATTTCTCGAACTGGTACACCAGATCGATCATTCGCCGATCGAGCCGAACCCCGCGCTCGGCGATGCCATCGCCAAGCTGCCGGGCCGCAAACTGATCCTCACCAACGGCACGCGCAGCCACGCCGACGCGGTGATGAACCGGCTCGGCATCGGCCATCATTTCGAGGACGTGTTCGATATCAGGGCGGCGGAGCTGGAGCCGAAACCACGGCCGCAAGTTTATGAGCGCTTCCTCAAACGTCACGGCGTCGATCCGACCCGTGCGGCGATGTTCGAGGACCTCGCCCGTAATCTCGAAGTACCGCACGCACGCGGCATGACCACGGTGCTGGTGGTGCCGCAAGGCGCGCGCGTCGTGTTGCGGGAAGATTGGGAACTCGCCGGCCGCGACGCGCCCCATGTCGATCACGTCACCGACGACCTGACCGGCTTTTTGCGCGGTGTTATCGCCGGATAATGGCGTTACTTGACATCGCTACGGCCTAACCCGACAACCCCCGCAACGGGGATAATTTCCATGCCGACAACCGGGATGACCGACAAAGCCGCCGCAAGCTCGTTGCAGAGTTCTGGCGAAAACCATCGACGCGGCCTTCGAGCGGCGCGACGACGTCAGCGCCTCGACCAAGGGCGAGGTCCGCGACTGCGGTCGAGCACGCACTCGATCTCCTCGATCGCGGCGAAGCCCGCGTTGCCGAACGATCCGCGGACGGCTCCTGGCACGTCAATCAATGGCTGAAGAAAGCCGTGCTGCTGTCATTTCGGCTCAACGACATGAGTCAAATTCCCGGCGGCCCCGGTCACGCGGCATGGTGGGACAAGGTGCCGTCCAAGTTCGATCACTGGGACGACAAGCGCTTTCGCAGCGCCGGCTTTCGCGCCGTACCCGGCTGCGTGGTGCGGCGCTCGGCCTATATCGCGCCGGGCGTGGTGCTGATGCCGTCTTTCGTCAATCTCGGCGCCTATGTCGATCAAGGCACCATGGTCGACACCTGGGCGACCGTCGGCTCCTGCGCGCAGATCGGCAAAAACTGTCATATCTCCGGCGGCGCCGGCATCGGCGGCGTGCTCGAGCCGCTGCAGGCCGGTCCGGTGATTATCGAGGATAATTGTTTCGTCGGCGCCCGATCCGAAGTCGCGGAGGGCGTCATCCTGCGCGAAGGTTCGGTATTGTCGATGGGCGTGTTTCTCGGCGCCTCGACCAAGATCGTCGATCGCGACAGCGGCGAAATCCTGCAGGGCGAAGTGCCGCCTTATTCGGTGGTGGTGCCGGGCACGATCGCCGGCAAGCCGAACAAAAAAGGGGAGCCGACGCCCGGTCTCTATTGCGCCGTCATCGTCAAGCGCGTCGATGAAAAAACCCGTTCCAAGACCAGTATCAACGAACTGCTTCGCGATTGAAGCGAAAGCGGTAACATCGCCGATGGATTGGGCCTATCTCCTCAACAGTTTCCACGGCCGCATCGGCCGCCAGTCGTTCTGGATTGCCATGGTGGCCCTGACCGTGGCGGAGCTTTTCGGTCATGCTCTCGCCGAACAGATTCAGGGCGATCGGCTCAGCGCCATTGTCGATCTGGCCTTCACCTATCCTGAATTTGCGGTGGCGGTGAAACGCGGGCACGACCGCAATATGCCGCTGTGGCTGCTGATCGTGTTCTTCAGCGCCGGCGCGGTGCTCGATCTGCTCACGGTGCTGGAAATGACCGGCACTGAAGAAGACCCCAGTATCGTGTCGCTGGTCATTGCACTGGCGTTTACGGTGATGGGTCTTGCGCTGCTCGTCGAACTCGGTTTTCGCAAAGGCACGCCGGGTCCGAACCAATATGGTCCCGATCCGCTGGCAAAAAGTCCATCGTCATGACCGCCGATGCTATCGCCATTGCCCGCGACCTGGTCCGCTGCCGTTCGGTGACACCCGAGGACGGCGGCGCCCTCGACGTTTTGCAAAGCGTACTGACGCAAGCCGGTTTTACCGTGCATCGCACGCGTGTTCACCGAGCCCGGCACTGCACCGATCGATAATCTCTATGCCCGCATCGGTACCGCAAAACCGAATCTGGTTTTCGCCGGACATACCGACGTGGTCCCGCCCGGCAATGAATCGGCCTGGAGGCATCCGCCATTCGCCGGCGAGGTCGTGAACGACATGTTTTACGGCCGCGGCGCCGTCGACATGAAAGGCGGCATTGCCGCATTCCTGGCCGCGGCGGTCGGCTATCTTCGCGCAAACGGCGGCAAACCGAAGGGCTCGATTTCGCTTCTCATCACCGGCGACGAGGAAAGCGTCGCGGTCAACGGCACCATCAAACTATCTGAAATGGGTTGCCGAGCGCGGCGAGGCCTTCGATCATTGCATTCTCGGCGAGCCCAGCAACGTCGATGCGGTCGGCGATACCGTCAAAGCCGGCCGCCGCGGCTCGCTCAACGGCACGCTTGTCGTTCACGGCCGCCAGGGCCACGTCGCCTATCCCGAGCGCGCTGACAATCCGATCCGCGGTCTGCTGCCGCTGATCGCGGCGCTGCAGGCGCCGCTCGATCAGGGCAGCGCGCTGTTCGCGCCGTCGAACCTCGAATTCACTTCGGTCGATGTCGGTAATCCGACGGTCAATCTCATTCCCGGCGAAGCGCGCGCCCGCTTCAACATTCGCTACAATGATTGCCACAGTCAGGATTCGTTGAAGGCGCTGATCGAGCACCGCGCGCAACAAGCGGCCGCCGGGCAGGTACATTATTCGTTCGAATGGCAACCGTCGAACGCGGATGTATTTGTCACCAAGCCCGGCCCGTTCACCGATCTTGCGGTTGCGGCAATCAAGGAAGTCACCGGCCGCACGCCAAAATTGTCGACCAGCGGCGGCACCTCCGACGCACGCTTCATCAAGGATTATTGTCCGGTGCTGGAATTCGGCCTGGTTGGCCAGACCATGCATCAGGTCGACGAATGCACACCCGTTGCCGACCTCGTCACGCTGACGGCGGTCTATCGGCGCATCATCGAACGGTACTTCGCGCAGCAATAATCTGGTCAGCCGCTGCGACGCCGGTGAACCAGCCGCCGTGCGCGGTCGAAAAATCATTTCGCGAGCAAGCTTCGCCGGCGAAGAACAGCCGGTTGTCGACCGGCGCGGCGAGCGTCTGCCGGCAATCGGCGAATCCCGGCAAGGCGCAAGAGTACGATCCGAGCGCGAACGGATCGATGCCCCAGCGGTGCATCCGGATCAGTTTCAGGCGGCGGGCAAAATCGCCGCCGAACAAATGCACCAATTCGGAAACGGCGAAGTCGAAGAACGCCGCTTCGCCCTGCGTCTCCAGCTCTGCGGCAAATCCACCGCGCGAAATAAGCTTCGATCATCGGCCGCCCGAACGGCCTGAAATGATAGCCGGCGGTACCGGGGCGGTCGATGTGGCCGAATACCCGCACGTTGTTGTCGAACTCTTCGGCACCCTCAAGCGCAATGAAGACTTTATCGGCCAAGCCCAGCGGCAAGCCGGCGGCAGCCTGCGATTTTCGCCGGCAGCGCCGGCGTGAACAGAATATGCTCCGCCGCCAGCACAGCGCTGGGTACCGCGACGATGATCTGATCAGCCGTTATCGGACCTTTCGCGGTTTCGATACGCAACCGTTTGCCGCGATAGTCGATGCCGCGCACCGGACAATCCAGTGTGGCCGGCACGGCGGCGCCGTACTTGCTGATCAGCGTGCCGTAGCCGTCGAAGACGCGATAATTGACGCCGGTATCGTCGTAGCGGTCGAGATCCTTCACCGAGAGGCGATCGAGATCGACACCGCTGATATAGGTGCCGACGGCGTTGATAAGCCCGTTCCAGCGGTTTCCAGGTTCGAGCAATGCCGAAGCCGCGACATCTTCTTGTTCCTGCGCCGCGCGTTCCACACGCACAAAGAACGCCGCGACTGCTCTTTGAAACGCGTCCTGCTCGGCACGCGGAAATCCTACTTCGAGAGCCGGCCGCTGCCAGGGCGGCACGGTCTCGTCGATCGCCAGGCCTAGTTCCTTGGCAACGGCGACCCACGGATTGCGATCGGCCGAGTGCAGCCAGCCGCAGCCCAGATCGAGCGTAAAGCCGGACTCATCGACCACGGTCCAGGCCCGGCCGCCGAGCCGCGGTCGCGCTTCGATCAGGAGACAATCGATCGAGGCTGCGCAAAGCCGCCGGGCCGCGGCAACGCCGGCGGCGCCGCCGCCGACCACCACGACCTCGACATCGCTTCCCGGCATTTAGGTACTCCACTTAATCTTCATTGCGAGCGGGTCATTTGTAATCCACTCGCACCAGATAAAGTCCGTGCGGCGGCGCGACTTGCCCGCAAGCAGTGCGATCGCGGGCGGCGAGCGCGGCCGCGAGATCGTCCGCGCTCCATTTGCCCTCGCCGACATGAACCAGCGAACCGACCATCGAACGCACCTGATGCTGCAGGAACGAGCGCGCCGACGCGGTAACCCGTACTTCGTCGCCCTCGCGTACGACGTCGAGACGATCGAGCGTCTTCAACGGCGATTTCGCCTGACACTCGGTGGAGCGGAAGGTGGTGAAATCATGCTTGCCGATCAACCGCTGCGCGGCCGCGTGCATCTTGTCTGTGTCGAGCGGTCGCGGCGCGCGCCAGGCGCGAGTGTGTTCCAGCGTCAGATCGGCGCGGCGGTTGACGATCCGGTAGAGATAGTGGCGCTTGGATCGCCGAAAAGCGCGCGTCGAAATCCCCCGCCACCTGTTCCGCGGCGAGGACCGAGACCAGCCGCGGCCTTAGATGAAAGTTCATGGCGTCGCGCACATTGTCGACGACCCAGTCCTTACTGAGATCGATATGGGCGACCTGACCGAGCGCATGCACGCCGGTATCGGTGCGCCCGGCGCCGGCGACGACGACGCGCTCGCCGGTAAAGGCCTCCACTGCATCGGTGAGAACGCCTTGGACGGATACGCCGCTGCCTTGCAGCTGCCAGCCGATGAAAGGCGTACCGTCATATTCGATGGTGAGTTTGTAGCGGGGCATTTGCCGGCGCCGTTCAGCGCAAGACGCCGACGCGCGCAGCGGGCGTGCCGCGCAGGAACTCTTCGGCAGGCATCGGTTTGCCGCCGGCACGCTGCAGTTCGACGATCCGCACCGCGCCCTCGCCGCAAGCCACCGTCAGCCTGTCGTCGAGCATAGCGCCCGGCTCGCCGGCGCCCTCACCCTTGGTGGTTCGGAGAACTTTGATACGGCCGATGCCGTCGAGTTCGCACCAGGCGCCGGGAAACGGCGACAACCCGCGGCAGTGGTTGTGGACCTCCCGCCACGACGTCGTCCAATCGATCCGGGTTTCGCTCTTGTCGATCTTGGCGGCGTAGGTCGCGCCGCTTGCGGCTTGCGGCGTCAAAGTCAGCGAGCCGCGATCGAGCGCGCCGAGCGCCACCACCATCAGCTTGGCGCCGAGCCGCGCCAACTCGTCATGCATATCCCCGGTCGTGGCATCGGGCGCGATCGGGAGGCGCTGCGCCATCGCCACGGCACCGGTGTCGAGGCCCTCGTCCATTTTCATCACCATGACACCGGTCTCGCTGTCGCCGGCCATGATCGCCCGATGGATCGGCGCCGCCCCGCGCCAGCGCGGCAACAGCGAGGCGTGCAGGTTGAAGCAGCCGAGCGGGAACGCCTCCAGGATGGGCTTGGGCAGAATCAATCCGTAAGCCACAACGACGGCGGCGTCGGCGCCGTGCGCGAGCATGGCGCTCGCGGCGTCGGGAGCTTTCAGGGTCTTCGGCGTGAACACCGGCAGACCGAACTTCGCGGCTTCGCGCGCCACCGGGCTTGGCCGTTCCGCCATGCCGCGTCCGGCCGGTTGCGGCGCGCGGGTATAGACCGCGGCGACTTCGGTGCCTGAGCCGATGATCTCAAGAAGCGTGGGCACCGCGAAGTCGGGCGTGCCCATGAACACGAGGCGGAGTGCCACTCACGCCTCCTCCTTCTTCGCAGCCTTGGTGAACTTTTTGATCACGAGATTCGCGTTTGAGCCGGGAGAGGTGATCGATAAACAGCACGCCGTTGGTGTGATCGATCTCGTGCTGCAAACAGGTCGCCAACAGGCCCTTCGCCTTGATCTCGTGCGTCTTGCCGTCGATGTCGAGGTATTTCACCTTGACCTCGGCCGGCCGCTCGACCTCCTCGTAATATTCCGGAATCGACAGGCAGCCTTCCTCGTAGGTGCCGTTCTCTTCTGACTTCCAGGTGATCTCAGGATTGATGAAGACCTGCGGTTTGTGATCGCCCTCTTTCTTCGACAAGTCCATGGTGACGACACGCTTGGCGACGCCGACCTGGATCGCCGCAAGCCCGATCCCGGGCGCGGCGTACATGGTCTCGAACATATCGTCGACCAGTGCACGGATGCCATCGTCGATCTGCTTGACCGGCTCCGATTTGAGCCGCAGCCGCTTGTCGGGAAGTTTGATGATGTCGCGCACAGCCATGGTGATGGGCGATTAAGCGTTGCCGGGTGATCGAAGCCTTGGCGGGCGATTTAAGGCGTGCGTAAAGCGGGGTCAATGCAGCGGTTTACCGATCCTGCCGTTGATCGGCGGCCGTGGGCGCGATATGAACGTTCGCTATTCGTTCCGCGAGTTGCGAATAGCAGTCCAACCGCGAGCTGGGTATGACCGAAGGCCTGACCATTGTAGCGATCGTTATCGCCTGCGCCGCGCTCGTCGTCGTCGCGGTCCTGCTATGGCGGGCGCGCCATGCCGGGCAGCCGCACGCGATGCTGATGGCCGAATTGGCCCGGCAGCAGACCGATTCGGCGGCACGCCTCGACGCACATGATGCGGCACCTCACCAACAGCCAGTCGCAGCTGCAACGCAGCGTCAATGAGCGGCTCGATTCGGTCTCGCACCGGCTCGGCGATTCGCTGGAAAAGACCAAGCTGAGCACCACCGAGAATTTGCAAAAGCTCAATGAGCGGCTCGCCGTCATCGACAGCGCCCAAAAGAACATCACCGATCTCGCGACCCAGGTGACCTCGCTGCAAAGCGTGCTGGCCAACAAGCAATCGCGCGGCGCCTTCGGCCAGGGGCGGATGGAAGCCATCGTCCAGGACGGGCTGCCCAAGGGCGCCTACGCTTTCCAGCACACGTTGTCCAACCGCACCCGCCCCGACTGCTGCATATTCCTGCCCGACCAGCGGCCGCTGGTCATCGACGCCAAATTTCCGCTCGAGGGCGTCACCGCCTATCGCGACGCCAAGACCGACGATGAGCGCAAGGCCGCGGCGCAACGGTTGCGCGCCGATGTCGGCAAGCACGTCGCCGATATCGCCGACAAATACCTGATCGTCGGCGAGACCCAGGATCTCGCTATGATGTTCGTGCCGTCGGAATCGGTCTATGCCGATCTGCACGATGGTTTCGACGACGTGATCCAGAAGGCTTACCGCGCCCGCGTCATGGTGGTGTCGCCGTCGCTCTTGATGCTGGCGATCCAGGTGGTGCAGCAGATCCAGAAGGACGCCCGGATGCGCGAGGCGGCCGATCAGATTCGCGACGAAGTCGGACGGCTGGTGAAGGACGTAAGCCTGCTGGGCGACCGCATCCGGAAGCTGCAAAATCATTTCAACCAATCGAACGAAGATATCCGCCTCTCGATGATTTCGATCGAAAAGATCGAAACGCGCGGCGAGCGCATTCAGCAGGTCGAGCTTGGCGGCGCGGCGGCGGTCGCCTCGAACGTCATTCCGGCGCCGATGACTCATAAGCTGGAAGCGGGCGAATGACGGCGAATGCCAGATGCCCAACCGCGAAAATTTGAAATCTCGCGACCAGCAGATTTGCGAGCGAATCCTCCCGCTCAAAACTGCATCTCGGGTCAGCCTGCTATATTTCAACGAACCCGATCTCAGAGACGTGACCGACCGCGGCGTTGCGGCCGAACTACGCAACTCGATCAAATCGCTGGGATCGGCCGCGAGGGCGTTCTTCCGGCTTTATTCGGTCTATGACGCCACGCTCGTCACATTGAAAATGTCGCGACGATCGCCGTGGGCCGACGCCGAGATTTCCAAATCTCGCCATCTGGAGCTCGTATGGCTCCAGTTTGTCAGTCAATGCGCGCTGTTTCGCGAGCAGGCCAAACGCTTCGGCAATCGCTATAACCGAGTGATGAATGATTTCGACCGCGCCACAATAAACGTGGCCGCGACTTTAAAGACAATCGACGAAAGCTTGGAAAAGCATAGCCGCGCCCGCGGCTGGTCGATGAACGAATGGTACGTCGAGCATTCCGACGTCGATGAATTCGACGCTCTTGAAATCGTGGATGCCGTGGAGAGAGCCGATAGTCCGCTCGGAACGGTCGAAGGGCATTACGATTCCGCCAAAGAATTTCTCGGTGTGGAAATCGAAGCCGCACTCGCCTTCATGGAGGAATTTCTCATCACGACGCTCGACAATCAGGTTGGCCCTCTGATGGAAACAATCGCGATCCTTGACTTGCGCTTGAACGAATTTAAATTGGGAGCTCGGGTCAGTGACCACCCTTCCGAGTAAATCCCCGCCGTTCAAGGAAACGCTCGCCGTCTATCTCCAACGGCGGGTGCTTGTCGTGATGTTTCTCGGCTTCTCGTCGGGCCTGCCGCTGGCCTTGTCGGGCTCGACGCTCCTGGTCTGGATGACCGAATCCGGCGTCAATCTCGGCACCATCGGCCTGTTCGCGCTGGTCGGTACGCCTTACACCATCAAATTTCTGTGGGCGCCGCTGATCGACGCCCTCGACGTGCCGTTGCTGTCACGGCGTTTCGGCCGACGTCGCGGCTGGCTTCTTCTGTCGCAATTTCTTTTGATCGCCGCGATCGTGTTTCTCGGCGCCTGCGATCCGTCGGTCTCGGCTTTCGCCGTCGCTCTGGGCGCGCTGATGGTGGCCACCGCTTCGGCAACGCAGGATATCATCGTAGACGCCTTTCGGGTGGAGAGCCTGGATGAAAGCGAGCAAGCCGCCGGCATGGCATCGTATGTCGCCGCCTACCGGATCGGCATGCTCGCCTCGACCGCCGGCGCGCTTTTTTTGGTCAGCGGCTTTCAGGGCCTCGGCTTGAATCACCACGCGGCATGGAGCGCCGGTTATGGCGTGATGGCGGGTTTCGTTCTGATCGGAGTCGCGACCACGCTTTTTGCCGCCGAGCCACGACAATCAGCCGTTGCCGAGACGGCGCGCTCCATCGAGAATTCCTGGCAACGCGTCAGCGAAGCCGCAGTCGGCGCCTTCTCCGAGTTCCTCACCCGCGACCTTGCCTTTGTCGCGCTTGCCTTCGTGGTGCTGTTCAAATTCACCGATGCGCTGTCCGGCGCGATGACCGCGCCCTTCGTCATCGATCTCGGCTTTTCACGCAACGAATATGCCGCCGTCATCAAGGGCGTCGGGCTCGCAGCGACACTGCTCGGCGGCTTCGCCGGCGGCTTTGTCGCCCGCGCGCTCTCGCTGCCCGCGAGCCTTTGGCTCGGCGGCCTTCTGCAGGCCGTGGCCAATCTCGGTTTTACCGTCCAGGCCCTGCTCGGCCACAACACCGCTTGGCTTACCGTCGCGATCGTCATCGAGAGCTTCACCAGCGCTATCGGCACGGTGATCTTCGTCGCCTATCTTTCGGCGCTGTGCCGCAATCCGCTGCACACGGCGACGCAATATGCGCTCCTCACTGCATTGGCCGCGGTCGGCCGCACCTACCTGTCGTCGGGCGCCGGCTTCATCGCCACGGCAACCGGCTGGGCATGGTTCTTCGCCATTTGCGTCCTCGCCGGCCTGCCGGCGCTTGTTCTGCTCGCGATATTGCAACGGCGCGGACATTTTGCCGCGTTATTGCCGGCGGAAAAATAAGGCAAGAACCAATCCGGAACCGCCGACACGCAGCGCTGCGTAATTGCGACATAAACGCCAAAAGCCGATCAATTTCCGGCGCTTTGCCGGTCCTCGGCAGCCTCGCAAAAAAGTCTTTTTGTAGGGATCAGATCGCTATAATCGCTGTTATCCAGTCGCCGCGCCCTCGAACCTGGCCGCCCCGCTCCCTATGGACACCATTCTGGTCAAGATTTTCGCCACCGCGCTGGCGTTGAGCGAGGTCACGACCCAGCCCCAGGCGGTGAAGACGCATTTCGATCCGGCGCAGGATCAGCCGCAGGTGGTGCAGCTTCTTCGCGACGGCTGCGCGCACATGAAGCAGGCCTTCGACATCGAATCGATCAATGTCGACGAACTCATATCGACCGCGCTCGACGATCCGTCCGCGATGGGTGCCGACATCAAGGCCTTCCACGGGCTGAACTTCGCCGACCTGAATACCGCCTATCACCAGTTCTGCAAGAACGAGAATATCGACAAGCCTGTCGTCGATCTCGGTCAGGTGATCGATTTTTACAATAACGCGGCCGCCGATCTCCCCGATCCGGCGCAGCTCAAAGGCAAGAAACTGCCGAGCACGACCGTCGTGCTCGACGGCGCCGGCAAAGATTTCGCCAATGTGTTCGAGCCCGGCAACCGGCGCATCTGGTTGCCGATCGGGGACATTCCCGCGGTCGTGCAAAAGGCCTTCGTCGCCGCCGAGGATCGGCGGTTTTTCCAGCACCATGGCGTCGACGAGCGCGGCATCATCCGTGCTTTCATCGGCAATCTCGGCGAGTCCGGCCGGCCGCAGGGCGGCTCGACCATCACGCAACAGGTCGTAAAAAATTTGCTGGTCGGCGAGGACGTGACTTACGAGCGCAAAATCCGCGAAATGATCGTGGCATCGCGCCTCGAAACCACGCTGAACAAGAACGAGATTCTCGAGCTCTATCTCAACTCCGCCTATCTCGGCCGCGGCTCGTGGGGCGTCGAAATGGCGTCGCGCACCTATTTCGGCAAATCGGTCAACGACCTCAACGCCGGCGAGGCGGCAATGCTCGCCGGCTTGTTGAAGGGCCCGAATTATTTCAATCCCGATCGCCATCCCGGATCGCATGAAGGACCGTCTCGCTTACGTGCTCGGCCGCATGCAAGAGGATGGCGTCATCGACGGCGCGCAAAAAGACGAGGCGCTCGCGACGCCGCCTAAGCTCGTCGCCTATCTGCCGTCGCATCGCGATATCGGCTTCCATTTCGTCGATTTCCTCGGCCGCGAGGCCAAGACCGACGGCGTCCCGAACATGACGGCGCAGTCCTACACCGTGCATTCGACCATCAACGCGCAATTGCAGCGCACCGCCGAGACGGCGTTGCAGGAAGGCTTGTCGCATTACGAGATATCGATGGGGCGGGTGCAGTTCCACGGTCCCGAGGCGAACCTCGGCGACGCCGTGCAAAAGCTTGCAACTGCGACGCAGGCTACGGCCTCCGCTTCGCCTGCCTGGCAACGAGCGCTTCAGGCGTTTCACCCGCCGCTCTACGACGTGCACTGGACGCCGGTGGTTGTCGTGCAGAAAGGCGACAGCAGAAAAGGCGACGATACGCTTCGCGTCGGTCTGCCCGACGGACGCATCATGGCGCTGAGCGGCGCAAGCAGCCAGATCAGACGCAGCCTCAACCTCTATGATGTTGTTTTTGCCAACGTCGTTGAAAGCAAAACTCGGGAAGTACCTGTCCGCCAGACGAAGAGCGGCGATCCCAGGAACGATCCAAAGAGCAAGACCAAGACGGTTACCGTCGCCGCCGGTCAGGCGCAGCTGCGTGTGCGGCCGACCGTGCAGGGCGCGGCTCTGGTGCTCGAAAACAAAACCGGCCGCATTCTTGCGATGGCCGGCGGCTTTTCATATCCACTGAGCCAGCTCAATCGCACTGCGCAGACCCAGCGTCAGCCCGGCTCGGCGATGAAGCCTTTAACCTACCTCACGGCACTGCAGCGGGGCTTGCAGCCCAACACGCTGGTCCTCAATGCACCGATCACGCTGCCGCCGATCGGCATGCGCACCGACGGCCGCGATGTGATCAGCCGCATGTACGACGGCAACGCCCGTCCGGAAGACTATTGGTCGCCGCGCAATGCCGACTACAACCAAGGCGGCGTCTTTACGATGCGGCGTGGCTTGGAAAATTCGGTCAACGTCGTCACCGCCCATATCCTCGACGGCGGCATCGATCCCGATCCGGCCAAAAGCCTGGATTCGGTCTGCGCCACCGCGGTCGCGGCAAAAATCTATAACGAATGTGTGCGCTATCTACCCGTTCGTGCTCGGCGCCCAACCGGTGCGGATGATCGATCTGGCGCCGTTCTATGCTGCGGTCGCCAATGAGGGCGCCCTGCCGCAGCCGCACGGCATCGATTCCATCGAGCAGAACGGCCACACGATCTATCAGTATCCGAATACGCCGCTGCCATGGATCGGCGCCGCCGACCGGGCGTCGTTCTATCAGCTCAAAACCATGCTTCAGGGCGTGGTGGCGCGCGGCACCGCGCGCGCGATCGGCGGCTTGTCGCCCTATGTCGCCGGCAAGACCGGCACCACCGAGGATGCCGTCGATGGCTGGTTCGTCGGCTTCACCAATGACGTGACCATCGCGGTCTGGGTGGGCTACGATAACGGCGACGGCAAACGCCGTTCGCTTGGTTCCAGTGAGACCGGTGCGCGCGTGGCGCTGCCGATTTTTCAGCCGATCATCGACGACATTTGGGCCGAGCATATCGCGCCGAAGGCGCCACTCGCCGGACCGTCACCGGAAGCCAAGCATGACCTTGTCGACATTCCGATCGATTATGTGAGCGGCGACCGGATCGGCGGCAATAACCAGAACAATAATCGGAATAATAATCAGAATAACGGCGGGCTGTTCGGCAATGGCGGGTTGTTCGGCGGCGACCAGCCGCCGCCTCCGGTCAGTAACGGGCCCGCTTTCGTCGAGCATTTCCGCCGTGGACCCGATGGCCAGCCCGCGGATACCCAATACCAGCTGATATCGCGGGAAGAGGCTTACAATCAGAGCCAACCGCAACAGGACAATAACGACCAAAATTGGTTCTGGGGCGGCGGTCAGAACAACGGCGGCGGCGGCGGTCAATGGATCGGACGGAACTATTATCCGAATAATAATCAAGGCTGGCACCTGTTTCCGTGGCAAAACCAGCCGCAGCAGCCCCCGCCGCCGTCACAGCCGGTGGCGCGCGGCTTGATTCAGCCGTATAGCGGGCAGCCTTCGCCGCGGCAGAATCAGGATTATTTCTGGGGCGGCCGCGTTAACTAGACTTCCCTTAAAAGACATTGCCCTTGATTGAAACTGCGAGAAAATTGATGCGGACGCGGTGCACGATCGTGTTCCTCAGCCTGCTTGGCTGCGGCTTTTTCGGTTCGGTCTCGATTGCCGGTGCGGTAGATTTCACCATCGCGGATGTAGACAGCGCGCGCAAAGCCGATGTCGCGCAGCTAAAATCCGGCATCATCGAATTCAGCGATCACACCGGCGCAGGCGCGATCAATAGCGAAACTGCGCTCGTCAGCTTTAGCGACTGGGCCGACAAACATCCCAACGAAAAGAAATTCCTGGCGCTGTTTCCGAGCTACGTGGAAGCCTCGGTCAACAAAACCGAGAACGGCACCGTCAGTCAATCGGGCGAAAAAGTCACCGAAAGGCTTTCTGTTTACGTGGCGCAGGCGCGCTTTCTTCTCGATCGCCCGCCCGGCGCGATCGATCTGCCGCATTACGTGACGCTGCCGTTCCTTGAAAAAATCGACCCGGCCATCAAGCACAAGGAGCTGGCGCCCGCCGACGCCCTGTCGCTCAAGGACGATGCCGGCACCGGCAATGACAATCCCGACCGCAAATGGTGCACCGGCCGCACGACGTTGATCTGCATCCAGTCAGTATACAAACTTGAAGGCAAGATCCCGATGGGGATCATGCTGGTCAACAAACTGCGCGAGAGCGCCAAGAAGGTCGTCGATCACATCGATTTCCAAAGCGAGTTCTCGGCTCTAGCGCCGGCCGATCTCGACCTGGCTGGCTTGCAGCAATTGACCACGCTCGAAACCCCGGTTTCCGGCGTGCTCGAACAGGATATTTTCTACGTCAATCAGATCATGAAGTTCGGCAAATTCTTCGCCGTATTCCAGGATGATCCGAGCGACGCCAATAAGACCGTCGTCACGGCATTTATGGTCCTTGCAATCAAGGCGCGTGTGCTCGACGAGAAGCGCGGCTTTGAGAACATGCCGGTGCTGCGCAACCTCGTCCCGGCGCAGGTCCTGATGGGCCAATCCTCGTTCAATTCCGGCAATTCGATCAGCGCCGGCTTGCCTAAATACGCGCGCAACGAAATCAGAACCGTTGCCGGTCTGTTGGCCAATGACCGGGGCCCGAAATAGCGCCACCGAGCGCCTTTTCTTTCGGCCTAGCCACGGGCCCCGCCTTCGTATTAATTCCCTGCCGTAGTTCGAACGAGCGTGGGAAAATATGTCGAGTAGTTGGGAATTCTGGATCGATCGCGGCGGCACCTTCACCGACGTGATCGGCAGGCGGCCGGACGGCGCGCTCCTCACCCACAAGCTTCTGTCGGAAAATCCCGAGGCCTATCGGGATGCGGCGGTGCATGGCATCCGCCATCTGCTCGGCGTTGCACCCGGCGAAGCCATCCCGAGCGACCGAATCGGCGCGGTCAAGATGGGCACGACGGTCGCGACCAACGCGCTCCTCGAGCGCAAGGGCGACCGGACGCTGCTTGTCATCACCAAGGGTTTTCGCGACGCACTACGCATCGGCTATCAGGCGCGGCCGAAGATCTTCGCCAAGCACATCATCAAGCCGGACATGCTCTACGAGCGCGTGTCGAGGTCGACGAGCGCGTGCGCGCCGACGGCACGGTCGAGCGCGAGCTCGATCTCGACACGTTGCGCGGCGAACTGGAGCGCGCCAAGGCGGACGGCATCGGCGCCGTCGCTATCGTGCTGATGCATGCCTATCGCTCCAGCGACCATGAACGGCGCGTTGCGGCGCTGGCGCGCGAGATCGGGTTTCCGCAGGTCTCCGCCAGCCATGAGGTATCGCCGCTGATCAAGCTGGTCGGCCGCGGCGACACCACCGTGGTCGACAGCTATCTTTCGCCGATCCTGCAACGCTATGTGGCGCAAGTCGCAGGCGATCTCGATCCCGATGGTGCGGCCGAACGAACCCGGCTGATGTTCATGATGTCGTCGGGCGGCCTGACGGCGGCGGAATCTGTTTCGCGGCAAGGACGCGATCCTGTCGGGTCCGGCGGGCGGCGTCGTCGGCATGGCCGAGACCGGTCGGTCGGCGGGATTCACGAAGCTCATCGGCTTCGACATGGGCGGCACCTCGACCGACGTGTCGCATTTCGCCGGCGAGTATGAGCGCGCCTTCGAGACCGAAGTCGCCGGCGTGCGCATGCGCGCGCCGATGATGCTGATCCACACTGTCGCCGCCGGCGGCGGCTCGATCCTGCATTTCGACGGCGCGCGATTTCGCGTCGGACCCGAACTCCGCCGGCGCCAATCCGGGACCGAAATGCTACCGCCGCGGCGGTCCGCTCGCGGTCACCGACGCCAATGTCATGGTCGGCAAGCTCATTCCGGATTTCTTCCCGAAGATCTTCGGGCCTGACGCAGAACTTGGCCGCTCGACGCCGGCGCCGTGCGAGAAGCCTTCGCCAAGCTGTCAAAGGAGATCGGCGACGGCAAGACCGCGGAGCAGGTCGCCGACGGCTTCATCAAGATCGCCGTCGAAAACATGGCGAACGCGATCAAGAAGATTTCGGTGCAGCGTGGTTATGACGTGACCCGCTATGCGCTCAATTGCTTCGGTGGCGCCGGCGGTCAGCATGCTTGCCTGGTGGCCGATGCGCTCGGCATGACCAGTGTGCTGATTCATCCGCTATCGTCGCTGCTGTCCGCTTACGGCATGGGCCTTGCCGACATTCGCAGCGTCCGCCAGCAGGCCATCGAGGAGCCGTTCGGCAAAAAGGCATTCACCGCGCTCGAAACGCGAAGCGAAACGGCTCGCACGCGACGTAACAGATGAAGTCGTCGGCCAGGGCGTCGCCAAGGACAAGATCACGCTCCATGTCCGTGCCCATATCCGTTACGCCGGCACCGACACCCCGCTGATTGTCGACGCCGGCAAGTCGAAGCCCTCCCAGCGCGGCGGTCTTAATCTGGCATCGCTCGAGACAATGAAGGCTGGCTTCGAGCGCGCGCATAAAGCGCGGTTCGGCTTCATCGACCGCAAGAAATCCCTGGTCATCGAAGCGGTCTCGGTCGAAGCCGTCGGCGGCGGCGCGACATTCAAGGAAAAGCCGCGCAAGACCACGCGCACAAAACTGCCGGCGCCGACCCGGCGCACCCGGTTCTTCTCCGGCGGCAAGTGGCACCGCGCGCTGGTCTATACCCGCGGCCAGCTGTCGCCGGGCCACAAGGTCAAAGGACCGGCCATCATCATCGAGCCGCATCAGACGGTCGTCGTCGAGCACGGCTGGCAGGCCGAACTCACTGCCAAGGATCATCTGGTGCTGCGGCGCGTGCAAAAGCTCGTGCGCAACCGCGCCATCGGCACCCGCGCCGATCCGGTGATGCTCGAAGTGTTCAACAATCTGTTCATGTCGATCGCCGAACAGATGGGCGTGGCGCTGCAGAACACCGCCTATTCGGTGAACATCAAGGAGCGGCTCGATTTCTCTTGCGCGGTATTCGACGGCACCGGCTCGCTGGTCGCGAATGCGCCGCACATGCCGGTCCATCTCGGCTCGATGGATCGCGCGGTCGAAACCATCATCCGCGAGAACAAAGGCAAGCGTCCGGCCCGGCAACGCCTATGTCATCAACGCGCCTTATAACGGCGGCACCCATCTGCCGGACCTTACGGTCTGCACGCCGGTGTTCGACGGCAACAAAATCCTGTTCTGGGTCGCGTCGCGCGGCCACCACGCCGACATCGGCGGCATTTCGCCGGGCTCGATGTCGCCGAACGCGACCACGATCGAGCAGGAAGGCATCCTATATCGACAATTTCAAGGTGGTCGACCGCGGCCGCTTCCGCGAAAAAGAGCTGTATGCGCAACTCGCCAGCGGCCAAATACCCGGCGCGCAATCCGCTGCAGAACGTCAACGACGTCAAGGCGCAGATGGCCGCCAACGAAATGGGCGTGCGCGAACTGCGCAAAATGGTGAAGCATTTCACGCTGCCCGTGGTGCACGCCTATATGCGGCACGTGCAGGACAACGCCGCCGAAAGCGTGCGGCGTGTCATCGACCGGCTGCATGACAGCGCCTTCGAGATCGAGACCGATCAGGGCAATGCGATCAAGGTCCGCATCACCGTCGACAAGAAGAAGCGCGAGGCGACAGTCGACTTCACCGGAACGAGCCCGCAGCAGCCGTCTAATTTCAACGCGCCTGAGCCGGTGGCGCGCGCCGCCGTGCTTTACGTTTTCCGCGTCATGGTCGACGACGACATTCCCATGAATGCCGGCTGTCTGCGCCCGATCCGGCTTATCATACCCAAGCGTTCGCTATTGTCGCCGGAATATCCCGCGGCCGTTGTTGCCGGCAATGTCGAGACCTCGCAGGAAGTGACCAATTGCCTGTTCGCCGCGCTCGGCGCCATGGCGGCGGCGCAAGGCACCATGAACAATCTGAATTTCGGCAATGATCGCTATCAGTATTACGAGACGATCTGCTCCGGCTCTCCGGCGGGTCCGGGATTTCCCGGCACCGACGCCGTACACACCCATATGACCAATACGCGGCTCACCGATCCGGAAATTCTGGAATTCCGCTATCCCGGTCGTGCTCGAAGACTTCCACATCCGCAAGGGCTCCGGCGGCCGCGGACAATGGAATGCCGGCGACGGCATCCGCCGCACCATCCGCTTCCTGGAAAAGATGGAATGCACGGTGCTGTCCGGCCACCGCCGTATTCCGCCGTTCGGGCTCGCCGGCGGCGGCGACGGGCAGGTCGGCGAGAACTGGGTGCGGCGCGCCGACGGCCGCATGGAACGGCTGGAAGGTTGCGACGCCACCATGATCGACGCCGGCGAGGCCATCATCATCCAGTCGCCGACCGCCGGCGGCTACGGCAAATCAAGCGGCTGACCGCTTGCGCCGTCGCGGCTTTTCGGTGCCGCAAGAGGCGCCATGGTCTGGCGCGCGGTCGCTTCGAAGACCTCGAAGAACCCGAATGCCAACAGCCCGAGCGCCGCGATGCCGAGGAATAGGCCGCCATAGGAATGGTGCTGCAGCGCCCGCAGCACACCCGCCAGGCTGAGGGCGATGCCCGAAATCCGAATCGTAATCGGCGACGCCCAGATAGCAGCCGAGCATGAGAAATACGAAGCCGCGCGTCAGGATGCCGAACGACCCCAGGGCGGTCGCGACATTGCGCGCGGTCTCCGTGGTATCCAATCGGTCGCGATATGGGGCGCGGAACGCCTTCACCCCCAGACCAACGGCAACGGCGATAAATCCGACAGCAATCAGCGCGATAACCGTGCGCCCGAGCGGTTGCGCCATCACCCAACCCGTCCATTCGCGAGCGGATTGATCCTCGCTCTTCCCTCTTTCTTCGAGAGTGATGCGGGCAGTGGCGAGTGCCAACGCGACATAGAATAGGCTGCTGCCGGCAAGCGAGCCGCGCCGCATCAGGCCATAGAGGCTGCCGCCGTAGCCATCCGCGTCGAGGACGGATTGCACCAAGCGCCATCCGGCGAAGCACAGCAGACCCGCGGCCAGCGCCCATAAGAAATAACCGCCGAAAGGCTTGAGAAAAACAGATTCCAGCGAGTCGCGCGCGCCTTCGGGGTGCGTTCCGACACTGCCGGCCGCGAGCAGCGCAAAACCTCCGACGATCAGAAAAATGATGCCGCGGGCTGCATAACCGATCCGCACCATCCAAATCAGGAAGCCCATGGGTCAGAACCCTTGGTCTGATGTCCTTTGCCACGCGGTCATTCACGGCATGACAAGGGACGAACGCATCTTCCGTTCCATGTCCGCCAATTCGGGACGATCACGAAGATTTTTTCGACAACGAATACTTCATGTTGGCCTTGCCGCCGTCCCAATAGAACGAATAGTCGACGGTCACCGTACCGCCGTCCGGTAACGGCAGCACAGCGTTGCACGCGACCTGGTCCTGACTGCTCGACACGGTCTTGACCGGCTCATACCGCGTCGGCTCGAGCTTGAGTTGTTTGAGAACGTCGGCGAGCGTGTGTTTGGCGCGATCCGAGTTGCATTCCGGCAGCACGAAATGGTCGCGCAAGCCGCTGTAGATGAAGACGCCGGCGACGGCCGCGGCGGGGATGCCGATCAGCCGCAGAGCCAAACGGTACTGCCGGACCGGCGGTCGCGAACTCGAACCGGACCAGCGCCGTGCGCGGATCGTAGCGGGCGGTTTTGGTGATGAGTCGTCGTTCATCGCGGCTGGTTTATTTCAGCGACTTGACGATCTCTTCGGTCATCTTCTTGGCGTCGCCGAGCAGCATCATGGTGTTGTCGCGGTAGAACAGCGGATTGTCGATACCGGCATAGCCCGAGGCGAGCGAGCGCTTGTTGAACATCACCGTGCCGGCCTTCCATACCTGCAACACCGGCATGCCATAGATCGGCGAATGCGGATCTTCCTCGGCCGCCGGATTGGTGACGTCGTTGGCGCCGATCACATAAGCGACGTCGGCCTGGGCGAATTCCGAATTGATATCTTCGAGTTCGAACACTTCGTCGTAGGGCACATTGGCTTCGGCCAGCAATACGTTCATGTGGCCCGGCATGCGGCCCGCCACCGGATGGATGGCGTATTTCACCTCGACGCCTTCGGCTTTCAGCTTGTCGCCCATCTCCCGCAACGCATGCTGCGCCTGCGCCACCGCCATGCCGTAGCCCGGCACGATGATGACCTTGCCGGCATTTTTGAGAATGAAGCCGGCGTCCTCCGCCGAGCCGATCTTGACCGGCCGGTCGCCATGCGCGGCGGCAGGCCCCGCGACTTCGCCGCCGAAGCCGCCGAGGATCACCGAGATGAACGAGCGGTTCATGCCCTTGCACATGATGTAGGACAGGATCGCGCCCGACGAGCCGACCAGCGCGCCGGTGATGATCAGTGCCGAATTGCCGAGCGTGAAGCCGATGCCCGCCGCCGCCCAGCCCGAATAGGAATTGAGCATCGAGATCACGACCGGCATGTCGGCGCCGCCGATCGGCACGATGATCAGCGCGCCGAACAGGAACGACACAGCGGCAATCAGCCAGAACGTCAGATGCTGCTGCGTTTCGAAAAACCAGACGATCAGGGCGACGAGGCCGATGGCGAGCGCGATGTTGATGGCGTGCCGAGCCGGCAGAATGATCGGCGCGCCGCTCATGCGCCCGGATAGCTTGAGGAAGGCGATGATCGAGCCGGTAAAAGTAACGGCGCCGATGGCGACGCCGAGCGACATTTCGATCAGGCTCTGGCCGTGGATCGCGCCTTCGCTGCCGATGCCGAAGGCCGCGGGCGCATAAAGCGCGCCGGCCGCGACCAGCACCGCGGCCATGCCGACCAGCGAATGGAAGGCCGCGACCAGTTCCGGCATCGAGGTCATCGGCACGCGCCGCGCGATCACCGCGCCGGCGCCGCCGCCGATCGCCATGCCGAGAATCACGAGGCCCCAGGCGGCCGGACTTGCCGGCGGATGCGCCGCGAGCGTCGTGGCGATGGCGATCGCCATGCCGAGCATGCCGAACAGATTGCCGCGCCGGCTGGTTTCCGGATTGGACAGGCCGCGCAGCGCCATGATGAACAGCGCGCCGGCGACCAGATAGCAAAGGGCAGCGAGATCGGCGCTCATGTTCGGCTCATTTCTGCTTGCGCTGGAACATGGCGAGCATGCGTTTGGTCACCAGAAAGCCGCCGAAAATATTGACCGAGGCGAAGATCAGCGCGACGAAGCCCAGCGCGCGCGCCCAGATCGGCCCGCTATCGTCCCCGACCAGCGCGACACCGACCGCCAGCAGCGCGCCGACCACGATGACGGACGAGATCGCGTTGGTTACCGACATCAGCGGCGTGTGCAGCGCCGGCGTCACCGACCAGACGACGAAATAGCCGACAAAAACCGCCAGCACGAAGATCGACAGCCGGAATACAAAGGGGTTTGCCACATCGCCGGCCGCATGCGCCGCGCCGACTGCGGCGAGATCGAGCTGGCCGAGGATCGAAAGCGTTATCATGGTCGCCCTCCGGCTTGCCCGCTACGTCGCGGCTTTGGGTTGGAAGTTCGGATGCACGATCGCGCCGTCGCGGGTCAGCGCGGTGCCTTTGACGATCTCGTCATCCCAATTGATTGCGAGCTTCTTCTCTTTTTTGTCGATCAAGGTTTCGAGGAAGGTGAGCAGGTTCTTGGCGTAGAGCGCAGAGGCGGAAGCCGCCAGGCGACCCGGCATGTTGAGATAGCCGATGATCTTGACGGAGCCGACCTGGGCCACCTCGCCGGCTTTGGCGCCTTCGACATTGCCGCCGCGCTCGACCGCGAGATCGACAATGACCGAACCCGGCCGCATCGATGCCACCATCTCCTTGGTCACGAGCCGCGGCGCCGGCCGGCCGGGGATGAGCGCGGTGGTGATGACGATATCCTGCTTCTTGATGTGCTCGGCTGATGAGCGCTGCCTGTTTCGCCTGGTATTCCGTCGACATTTCCTTGGCATAGCCGCCGGCGGTCTGGGCGTTCTTGAATTCCTCGTCCTCGACGGCAAGGAATTTCGCGCCGAGGCTCTCGACCTGCTCCTTGGTGGCCGGACGCACGTCGGTGGCGGTGACGATGGCGCCGAGCCGGCGGGCGGTGGCGATCGCCTGCAGGCCGGCGACGCCGGCGCCCATGATGAATACCTTGGCCGCCGGCACCGTGCCGGCCGCCGTCATCATCATCGGCAGCGCCCGGCCGAATTCTTCGGCGGCATCGATCACCGCGCGATAGCCGGCCAGATTGGCCTGGCTGGAGAGCACGTCCATCGACTGTGCGCGGGTGATGCGCGGCATCAATTCCATGGCGAAAGCGATAAGGCCGGCATCGGCCATCTGCTTGAGTGCGGCCTCGTTGCCGTATGGGTCCATGATCGCAACGACCAGGGCGCCCTTTTTATAAGCGGCGAGTTCGCTGCTTGAAGGCCGCCGTACTTTGAGCACGATATCGGCGCCGTTGCACCGCGTCGGCGGCGACGCTTGCGCCCGCGGCAGCATAATCGGCGTCGAGAATGCCGGATTTAATGCCGGCGCCCGGCTCGACGGCGACTTCGGCGCCGAGACCGATGAGTTTTTTGACGGTTTCAGGTGTTGCGGCTACCCGCGGCTCGCCTGGATCGGTCTCAGCAGTGACCGCGACCTTCATGGTTCCTCCGACGACGGCATGGCCGGCATCAGGCCGATGTCGGTAATTTTGAGGGTGGGATTCAGGTCAGAAATATTGCCATGAGAATAACGATGGCGATGACGATTGCCATCCCCACTTTCACCATGGTGATGAAACCACGATAAGTCTGTTCATGAGCGGCGTAATCGTTGCCCGTTGCAGTCGCGTATTCGACCTCGCCGTGATCGGCCATCCATCTCTCCAAACGTAGGTCCAAAAGGCTAAACCCAGCATCGGCGGACTTAGCGTAATTGCGTTTCCAGGGCAACCGGACGGCGTGGCTGCGAACGCAATTTCGCCGATCCCGTCATGATAGGAAAGGCTGGGATTCGGTAACACCCAAAGGAATGTGCAACGCCGAAGGATTTACAATTTCTGACGCGCAAGTCCATCGAGGTGTATCCCGTGTCTTGCTCCGGCATCGGCAAATCCCTACTCTTTGGAGAGCAGCCCAAGGACGAATGCTATGCTTAGAAAAGAACAGAACGAACTTCTGACCCAGACCGGCCCCGGCACGCCGATGGGGCAGATGTTCCGCTCCTATTGGATGCCGGCGCTGCTGGCCGAGGAACTGCCGGAGAACGATTGCCCGCCGGTGCGGGTCAAGCTCCTGTCCGAGCGCCTGCTGGCTTTCCGCGATTCCAACGGCCGCTACGGCCTGATCGACGAGTTCTGCGCCCACCGCGGCGTCTCGCTGTGGTTCGGCCGCAACGAGGAAGGCGGGCTGCGCTGCCCCTATCACGGCTGGAAATACGACGTCACCGGCCAGTGCATCGAAGTGCCGTCGGAGCCGGTCGAGAGCGGCTTCTGCAACAAGATCAAGCTCACGTCCTACCCGCTGGTGAAGATCGGCGGCGTGCTGTGGACCTATATGGGACCGGCCGACAAGCAGCCGCCGCTGCCGGAGTGGGAATTCGCCATGGTGCCCGCCGGAGCAGAGCTTCACGTCGAAGCGGCTGCAGGAGTGCAACTGGCTGCAGGCGATGGAAGGCGGCATCGATTCGAGCCACGTCTCGTTCCTGCATCGCGGCGATCTCGGCTCCGATCCGCTGTTCAAGGGCGCCAAGGGCAACCAGTACAACCTCAACGACATGAAGCCGCATTTCGAGGTCGTCGAGCAGCCCGGCGGCCTGTTCATCGGCGCGCGCCGCAATGCCGAGAACGGCAACTACTACTGGCGCATCACGCCGTGGGTGATGCCGTGCTTCACCATGATCCCGCCGCGCGGCGACCACCCGATGCACGGCCATTTCTGGGTGCCGATCGACGACGAGAACTGCTGGGCCTGGAGCTACGACTTCCACCCGGTGCGGGCGCTGACCAAGACCGAGGTCCAGGCGATGAAGGACGGCGCCGGCGTGCATTGCAAATACGTGCCCGGCACGTTACCGGCCGCTCGCCAACAAGGACAACGACTATCTGATCGATCGCGCGGCGCAGAAGGCCGGCCGGACCTTCAGCGGCGTCGCCGGCATCGCCATGCAGGACGCCTCGCTGCAGGAAAGCATGGGGCCGATCTGCGACCGCACCAAGGAGAACCTGGTCTCGACCGACAACGGCATCATCATGGCGCGGCATCGCCTGATGCGCGCCGCCAAGGCGCTGGCCGAGAAGGGCGTCACGCCGCCCGGCGTCGATCCCGCGCATCACCAGGTCCGCTCCTGCGCCATGGTGCTGCCGCCGGATGTTGCGTTCAAGGACGGCGCCAAGGAAGCACTCAACGCCAAGCTCGGCATGGCGCAGACGACGGTCTAGCCGTCAATAACCTGATGCGTCGTCAAGGTCTGCGTCTCATGCTCCTGCGGCGCAGAAGTCTGACTATCTTTCTCTTGACGCTATGCGCGTCGTTGAGCGGCCCAATTGCAGCTCACGCTTCGGTCAGTCAGCGCCTGAGCTTCGATCGAGCGGCGACCAACCAAAAAATAGTCGCGCTGACATTCGACGCCGACATGACGCCCGGCATGTTGGCCGAACTGAAAAACAGAAAGATTGCCTCCTGGTACAACGATAAAGTCATTGCGACGCTACGGCAGGAACAAGTTCCAGCGACCTTGTTTCTGACCGGTCTCTGGATCGAGGCTTACGGCGACGTCACCAAGGAATTGTCAACTGATCCGCTGTTTGAGCTTGCCAATCATAGCTATTCGCATGGCGCCTTCCACTCCCCCTGTTATCGACTGTTTCCCATAAAGGAGTCCAATCAGGCGGCGGAAGTTCAAAAGACCGATGATCTATTGGGGAAGTACGCCGCGTCTTATAAAAAATATTTCCGTTTTCCCGGGCTTTGCAGCGACGCGGCGGCGGTCAAGACGGTTGAAGATCAGGGTTACACCGTCATCGGCGGCGATGTGGATGGAGCGGACGCCTTCGTCAACAATCCGAAATGGATTGCGTCCGATGTCGTGGCGAATGTCCATCCCGGCAGCATCGTCGTCCTCCACATGCACGGCGGCCCCAATGCGCCGGGTACTGCGGCAGCGCTGCCCGACATCATCAAACGGCTGCGTGCCGACGGTTACACCTTCGTCAAAGTCTCGGACCTGCTGCAGTTGCCCCCGGGCGAGCCGGTTAAAACTGACCGGCAGACGCGCCCATTGAAAAGATCGCCGCCTCAACCCGCGAAGACGGCTCCATTTTGGTCTTTCTTCCAGCAACAAACTCCGGACACATCGGCCTGCGTCACGCCCCGCTGTTCTCCGTCACCGCGTTCCGTCCGGCGATGAAGCCCTGGCAGATGGCGCGCGGCAGGCCGTGCATGGAAAAGCCGCCGGCCGATTCGCCGCCGCAATAAAGGCCGGGGATCACTTCGCCATTCATGTCCACCACCTGACAGCGCGCGTTGATGCGCAAGCCGGCGCGGGTGTCGTGAATGACGGGCGTCGCCCAGGCCGCGTAGAACGGTGGCTTCGTGATTTTATGGAGCGGCTTCGGCTTGCCGAAGTCGGCATCCTTGCCGGCGTCGACGAAGGAATTATAGCGCGCGACCGTGGCGGCTAGATTTTGCGGCGGCATCGGCACGCGCTGGTATTTCATCTTGATGGCCGCGGCGAGTTCATCGATGCTGTCGGCTTGGAAGAAGAATCCCGCGTCAATATCGACATGCGGCGGCGCGGGATGCCATTTTTCGCGCGCAACCGCGTCGGCGTCGAAGATCGCCCAGATCGGCCCGCCGCCGTTATGCCCGTCGCCGATTCCGGCGAGCGCGGCATTGATGAAGTTGCTTGGATTATAGGCGGCGTTCTTGGCGTTCAGATACTGAATAGGGCTCGTAAGGGTCGGTGCTCTGATAGGTGTTGTAATTGAAATGGCCGCCGGTCTCGTCATAGAAGCGCCGGCCCAGCATGTTGACCAGGATCAGATCCTGCCAGTCCGCCACCCGCAAGCCCGATCGCGCGCGCCTGGTCGAAAACCTCACTGCCAGGGTACCAGCGCACATTCACATAGCCGTATTGGCAGCCGATCGCGCCCGGCTTGGTGATGCCTGAGCCGAATTCGCCGGTGTAATTGAACAGACCCCACAACGCGGCGCCGACCGCCATCCCGGCGATCTCGCCACTGGCGTCCTGATCGGACCACGGCATGCCGGCCAGCCCGCAATATTCCTCGGTGAGACGCGGATCGAACATGCGGCGGAAATTGACATTACCCGTCGAGCCGCCGGTGGCGATGATGACGGCTTTGTTGGCGCGGATATTGAGGCTTTGGCCGTTGTGATCGACCGCGATGCCGAGCACGCGACCGTCGCGCGCCCTCTCCCGGTGGATCGCCGTCATCCGGTGTTCGAGGAGGACCTCGACGCCGGCATTCAACGCCGCGCCGTGAAGCGGCCGCATCAAGCCGGCGCCGGCTCTGATTTCGTCATCCGCGGGATCGGCCGGACCGCCGGTATGAACCATCGGCCAATCCTCGACCGAAATCTGCATGGTGCGAAGCGCCGACACTCCGATCTCGTGTCCAATCTTGTTTGGCGGGCGGTCGATGATCTTGACGCCGTGCGCGAGCAGGAATTCGAGCGTCGCCACGCTATTGTCGGCGAAAGCGCGGATGATCTCGCGGTCATTATACCGGTAAGGCGGGAAGCCGTTGGTCTCGACCACCGACCAATCGGTCAAATCCTGGAAAAACAGATCCGGCGAATCCTCAATGCCGTATTTTTTCTGATAGCTGGTGCCGCCGCCCAGCGGCAGGTTGCCGCCCGAGGTAATCGCATGACCGCCGATACGCGGCTGTGCCTCGACAACAATGACCGAGGCGCCAGCTTCTCGCGCCACGATAGCGGCAGGCAGGCCGGTCGCGCCCGAGCCGATGACGACGACATCGGCTTCACGATCCCAGACGATTTCACGATCCACCGGTCATGTTCTCCCATCGTTTCTGCGGCGCGGGAGACTAACAGCATTGACGAATTTGTGTCATGGAAAGACGAAACCGGAAATTCGATTTCGACAGGAGGAGACTCTGCTATGGCCGATGTCGTTCCAACCCACCGGCTGACGCATGAGGCGAGCCAGAAGATGCTGGCGGCCGGCGTGGCGAAAGCCGGTGAGCTCGGCTGCAAGGTCTCGCTCGCCGTCGTCGACCAGAGTTGCCGCCTGATCGCGTTCCTGATGATGGACGGCGCGCGGCATTTTTCGATCATCACCACGCAGCGAAAGGCTATCACCTCGGCATCGCAGCGGCTGCCGACCGGCTATGCGCCGGAAGAGAACGCGCTGAGCATGGCAGTGCGCATGGGCGACTTCACCAATGTGCCCGGCGGCTTTCCGATCGAGGTCGATGGCGAGGTTATCGGCGCGGTCGCCGCCGGCGGCGCCAAGATCGAGCAGGATGTCGAGGTCGCGAAGGCGGCGCTGGCGGCGCTCCGTCTGTAACCGGCTCGCATTCGTTCAAACGGGGTTTGGCTCCCCGCGCATTTCTTTCGCCGCAGCCCGGACCGCCTTGATGATGTTCTGATAACCGGTGCAGCGGCAGAGATTCGACGCCAGCACGTCGAGCAGTTCCTCGTCGCCGATCTGCGGATTCTGCTCCAGCGCATTGGTCGCGAGCATCAGGAATCCAGGGGTGCAGTAGCCGCATTGCAAGCCGTGATTTTCGATGAAGGCGCGCTGCAGCGGATGCAGTTCATCGCCGTTGGCGAGGCCTTCCACGGTCCGGATTTTCTTGCCCTGGGCCTGCACCGCGAACATCAGACAGGAGCGCACCGCTTCATCGTCGACAATGACGGTGCACGTGCCGCAGACGCCGTGCTCGCAGCCGATATGGGTGCCGGTCTGGCCGCAATCGTCGCGAATGGCGTCGACCAGAGTCCGCCGCGGTTCGACGCGGATCGGGTAATCCTGGCCGTTGATCGTGAGCGTGATATCGAATTTCTCGTTCATCGCGCCGCAGTCTAACGCGGTGGCGACGGCCGGGTCGAGCCCGGACTACATATCGAGGACCAGCCGCTCGGTCTTGCAGCCGCAGCAGCAGATCATGACCTTGTCGTTGGCGTCCTGCTCTTCTTCGCTGAGCACCGAATCGCGGTGCTCGGGAATGCCGGAGATCACGCGGGTCACGCATTCGCCGCAGATGCCGAGTTCGCAGGAATAATCGACGTCGACGCCGGCGTCGAACAGCACTTCGAGGATCTTCTTGCCCTCGGGGATGTAATATTCCTCGCCCGAGCGCGCGAGTTCGACCCAGAAGCCGCCGGTGGTCGCCGCTTCGGCTTTGGCGGTGAAGTATTCGACATGGACATTGCCGCGCGGCCTATTGGCCGCCGCGGCTTCGAATGCCGTGAGCATCGCCTTCGGGCCGCAGCAATAAAAATGCGCGCCCACCGGAGCCGCCGCGATCGCGGCGGTGAGATCGAGGAATTTGCCGCCGGCCTCGTCGTCGAAATGCAGTTGTACCGCTTCCGGATCGAGCTTTTGCAGCGGTTCCAGGAACGCCATCTCGTCGCGGGTCCGGCATGAATAATGGAGCTTCCACGGACGCTTTTGCGCGATCAGTTCCTGCGCCATGCACCAGATCGGCGTGATGCCGATGCCGCCGGCGACAAGAACGATCGGCTCTGCGCTCTCGACCAGCGGGAAATTATTCCGCGGGGCGCTGATCTTGATCTCGTCGCCGACCTTCATCTTGTCGAAGATGTAGGTCGAGCCGCCGCGGCTCGCCGGATCGCGCTTGATGCCCACCACATAGCTTTCCGGATCGGCGTCGGGCCGGCACAGCGAAAACTGGCGGATCATGCCGTTGGGCAGATGCAGATCGATATGCGCACCGGGCTTATAGGCCGGCAGCGCGCGCACCATCGACGCGCTGGAACCGATAAAGATTCGTGTCCCGCGCGACGGGCACGATTTCGGTAAGCCGAGCGTCGATCAGGCCCGGTTGGGCCTTGTGCGACTCGAGGGGCGGGGTCGGTGCTGCGATCGTATCCATGTCGGGCTTAAATAGGCGGCTGGGGTGGGATTCCGCAACCCGGTTGGCGGTAACTATGGATTTCGGCTGATTGCCGCGGACGGGCGCGGATGGCCTTGATCCGGCTCGAAAATTTCCTGTTTCGCTGCCGTTTTCAGCTGCTCCGCGAATACCCTCCCGATCATCACCACCACCGGACCCGTGGGCGGTTCTGCGGCCAACCGCGTCGGCAGGTCGGCGATTTTAGCACCGATGACGCGTTCGTCGGGGCGGGTTGCGCGTTCGACTGCCACGGCCGGCGTTGTCGGATCGAGGCCCGCTTTCACCGCGGCGGCGACCAGTTCCGGCAAAGTCTTCGTCGGCATATAGACCACGGTCGTCACGGCCGGGTCGGCGAGACTCGACCAGTCGATATCGTCGGGCAATTTGCCGTCGCGGCCGTGGCCGGTGAGGTATTGCACCCGGCGCGCCTCGCCGCGGCGCGTCAGCGACACCAGCAAGCGGCTGGCGGCACCCTGCGCCGTGGTGATGCCGGGCACGATTTCGACCGCGATCCCCGCCGTGCGGCAGGCGGCGATCTCTTCATCGGCGCGGCCGAAAATCATCGGATCGCCGCCTTTGAGCCGGACCACGCGGCGGCCGGCTTTGGCGAGCGAGATCATCAGCGCATTGATGTCGTCCTGCCGGCACGACGCCCGGTAGCCGGTCTTGCCGACCAGCATTTTTTTCGCCTCACGGCGGGCAAAATCGAGGATGTCGGCGGCAACCAGGTCGTCGAACAGGATGACATCCGCCGACTGCAGCGCACGCACTGCGCGCAGCGTCAGCAATTCCGGATTGCCGGGCCCCGCCCCGACCAGAACGACCGAACCTGAATCGCCAGCTGCCGCAGGAGCCAGCAACGCATCGAGATCGGCATCTGTCGGAACCCGTTCCGGGGCGGCAATGGCGCGGGCGGTAAATTTCTCCCAAAAGCTACGGCGGCCGCGGAACGGCAAAGCCAGTGCCTGCACGCGAGGGCGCCAGGTACGGGCGGCGTCGGCCCAGCGGCTGAAACCTCTCGGGATCAACGCTTCGATTTTGGCGCGGATCGCCTGACCGAACACCGGTGCTGCACCGTCGGTCGAAATGCCGATGACAAGCGGCGAGCGATTGACGATCGCGCCGAATGAAAAATCGCAAAATGCCGGGCGGTCGACGACATTGACCGGCACGCCAGCCGCGCGGGCCGCAGCGGCGAATTGTGCGGCCTCTGGTTCGTCCGCGCAGTCGCCGACAGCGATAGCGGCGCCGGCGAAATCGGAGGTTTTCCAGGGTCGCAGATGGATAACGATGGGCCCGCGCGGCGCCGCGCCGGCGAGCGTCAGCATCGGTTCGCCAGGAGACGGCGCGAACACGTCCACTTGCGCCCCCGCGGCCGAAAGCAGCTCCGCTTTCCAAGCGGCGGCGTCGGCTCCGCCGGCCACGATGACGCGTTTGCCCTCAAGCGCAAAGAACGCCGGTAACCGCGCCAGCGGCGCCATCCGGGTCGTGTGAATTTCGGTCGGTGAGCGGCTCATCGCGTCCTGGCCATTTCGTCATTTTGTTAGAAATAAATTCTTCAGACCGCAATCATCTATATAATTTTCGATATTTTATCCTATTATTTTGGCATTAGAAGAAATTTAATTTCAGATAACTCCTGAACTGGAGAATGCCGACTCGCCAGGACAGCCCTGATTAATTCAAAAGGCGTGCCACATCAGCCCGAAACTTGGCGGGCGCCCGACGGATTCCCGCCGGGCGCCCTTAGTTCACGTCAGCCGGCCTATAAGCCGGGTTTTGGATGGCTTGCGGACAAGTCCGCAAACGTGACGGCCATTCCTCTGGGACGCCGGTTGCCCGGCGCCTCTAGCAACCTACCCGGATGGCCGGTCTGGACACAGACCTCGAAGCTTCCGCGCTTGCGCGCGAAAACCTCGCGCCATCCCTATTCGGTCTTGCTCCCGGTGGGGTTTGCCGTGCCGCCGACGTTACCGCCGACGCGGTGCGCTCTTACCGCACCGTTTCACCCTTACCGCGCCCGTCCACGAGGGTAGGACGCGGCGGTCTGTTCTCTGTGGCACTATCCCTGGGCTCGCACCCGCCGGATGTTATCCGGCACCGTTTGTCCACGGAGCCCGGACTTTCCTCCCCGAACCCCCTCCCACCGCTTCCCGCTTGCGCGGGAGGAAGGTGGGGGGTGCCGGAGCGGCCGTCCGGCCGACTGACGAAAGATGGATGGGCGCCCGTGCCCTTGTCGTCAAGGGCGAAGCAAGACGCGCGATTGATTGGCTTAAAGCGTGGTCTGGAGCATCGCACTGCGGGCGCGCGCGGCGATGGTCCGGGTGCGGCCGCGATTGGCGATGAGGTCGGCAAGCGTGCTGCGGGTCGAGGGGTCGGCGATGCCGTCGATGCGTTCCGGCCGGAAATGGCGTTGGAAGGCGGTGACGACTTCACGAGTCACGGCATCGTATTCGCCGTTGACGTCGACGCCATAACCATAGTCGCCGAGTTGCTTTTGGAATGCGGCGACGGTCTCGCCACGGTTGCCTGGCGACAGGACTTGGCCGAAATTCATGATCGGGGCCGGCTTGACCCAATGACCGACGCCCGAATCGTAGAGCGTGCGCCAGGGGAATTTCTCGCCGGGGTCCTGTTTGCGCGAAGGCGCCACGTCGGAATGCGCCAGCACGCGGACAGCAGGAATGGTGTGCCGGATTTGAATGCTGCGGCACAGCGCCGTCACCGCCGCAATCTGGCGCTTGGGAAAGTCCGGATAGCCGTGATCGTGTCCCGAATTGGCGATTTCGATGCCGATCGAACACGAATTGATATCGGTTTCACCTGCCCAGGAGGCTTGCCCGGCGTGCCAGGCGCGCCGGCTTTCCGGCACCATTTGGACGATGCGGCCGTCTTCAAAGACGAAATAGTGGCACGAAACGTCGCTGCCGCGGGCCCGCAGAAGCTCAAGGGCAGCGTCCGAGTCGGCCATGCCGGTGTAATGCAGCAGGATCATATCGGGCCGCCGACCGTCCCGGCGTTCGCCATTATTGGGCGATGGCAGGACTTCGGCGACGACGGAAGACTCAGGGGTGAACACGTTACTCGACATGCGCTCACTTTAGGGTAACGGCTCGGGGGCACAAAGCTCAATTGCGCGTCACGGCTTCAACCATTCCTTAAGCTTACCGCTCGCTAATCGACATCGAGCAAAGCCGGCTCCTTGCTACGGCCGGATCGTTGACGCCATTGGTCCATGACAGCCCATTTTATCCCACCAATGCTCACGCGGTGCCGGCCGGTCAGGCACACCGCCCGGAGCGGCTGGTGCGAAGACCGTGCGCATGAACAGCAGCGCGCAAAAATGACGGCCAACAACGATATGCCCGCCGCGAGCGCGACGGGACGCCACATTCCCGTGCTTGCCCGCCAAGCCGTCGGCTGGCTCGAGGTCAAAAGCGAGGGCCTCTATGTCGATGCGACATTCGGTGCCGGCGGCTATACGCGCGCGATCCTTGAAACGCCGGGTGCCCGGGTGATCGGCATCGACCGGGATCGCAGCGCGATCCTGCATGGTGCGCCGCTGGTTCAAGCGGCGAGTGGCCGCCTCGAACTCGCCGAAGATCGCTTTTCGAATTTAGAACTCGATCGTCGGCAACGCCGCGGCCGACGGCATCGTGTTCGATCTCGGCGTTTCATCGATGCAGATCGACGAAGCGGCCCGCGGATTTTCGTTCCGCCTCGACGGACCGCTCGATATGCGCATGGGCGGCGGCGGACCGAGCGCCGCCGACATCGTCGCACATGCCAGCGAGCGGGATCTCGCTTTCATCATCGCCATTCTGGGCGAGGAACGCCACGCCCGCGCCGTCGCTCGCGCCATCGGACGCGCCCGTGCCGAACGCCCCATCGAGACGACGGGCGCGCTGGCGGAAATCGTCGGCCGGGTCGTGCACATGCGCGACAGCGCGATCCATCCGGCGACCCGCACCTTTCAGGCGCTCCGCATCTTCGTCAATGACGAACTCGGTGAGATCGCACGGGCGCTTGCCGCCGCCGAACGCGCTTTGAAACCTTCGGGCCGGCTTGCGGTGGTGGCGTTCCACTCACTCGAGGACCGCATCGTCAAAAGTTTCCTGGTCGAGCGCAGCCGCGCCCCCTCAAGCTCGCGCCACCAGCCCGAGCTTGACGCGCCACCGCCAACCTTTCGGGTACTGACACGGCGTCCCGAAACGCCGGACGAGGCCGAAATCGCCGAGAATCCGCGCGCCCGTTCGGCGAAGCTTCGCGCCGCCGAGCGCACCGAGGCCGCGCCGCGAACAACATCGATCGAGCATCTTGTGCCGCGTCTGCCGTCATTCGCCGACATCATGCGGGGGCGGCCATGATCCTGCGCGGCCTCAATTTCATTGTGATCTGCGCGCTCGTGCTGGCGGCGGCTTACGTTTATCGGATCAAATTCGATTCGACGGTGCAGGCCGAACGCCTCGCCAAGCTCCGCAGCGAGGTGCGCCACGAGCGCGACGATATCGCCGCGTTGCGCGCCGAATGGGGACAACTCGACAGTCCGGAGCGGATCGAAACGCTGGCCAAGCGCTTTCTGCAGCTCAAGCCGATCGCGCCGACGCAATTCGATGCGCTCGATCATCTGCCCGACCGGCCGCCGCAGGACACCACCGCCTATAATAAGGATCCGATCGGCGGCATCATCGAGAATTGGGAACAGTCCAACACGATCGATACGACCGGCAGCATCCCACCCGCGCCGGCTCCGGATGCCCCGAGCGGAGCGCCGCGATGAGCGTAACCGCGGAAAATCTTGAGCTGCCGCCTGCGGAACAACGTTCGCCCGATACGCGGCTGCGCGAACAGCATTGGCGGCACTGGCTCATTCGCAAACTGCTGTACGGCAGCAATGTCGACCGCACCGCCAAAGCGCGTGCCCGCATTGGCTTGGCGATCCTGGCCTTCGCGGCTGTCTATTGCATCATCGCCGCTCGGCTCGTGATGTTCGCGATCGTTTCCAACAGCCACACGGCGCATCGCGTGGTTTCCGGCGACGCCATCGCTACGGCGCGGCCCGATATCCTCGATCGCAACGGCGAAGTGCTGGCGACCGACGTTCGCGTGCCGTCGCTCTATGCCGAGCCGCGCCGGCTTATCGACATCGACGAAGCGGCGGAACTGCTCACCGCCGACCTGCCCGATGTCGACGCGCCGGAAATGCGCGAACGACTCTCCTCCAAGCGCGGCTTCGTCTGGCTCAAGCGCGACATCACGCCGGAACAACAGCGCGAAATCTATCATCAAGGATTGCCCGGGATCGGCTTCCTCAACGAAAACAAGCGCGATTATCCGAACGGTGCCGAAGTCTCGCATCTGCTCGGCCACGTCAATATCGACAATCAAGGCATCGCCGGCATCGAGAAATGGCTCGACACGCAAGGTCTTGCCGCCCTGCACATGGCGGGGCTTGCCACCGACCGCCTGCAAACACCGGTTCAGCTTGCGGTCGATCTGCGCGTGCAGCATGCGATGCGCGACGAACTCGTCGCCGCCCGCGCCAAATTCCACACCATCGCCGCCGCCGGCGTCGTTCTCAATGTGCGCACCGGCGAAATCGTCGCCATGGTGTCGGAGCCGGATTACGATCCGAACAATCCGCACGAGGCGCTCGATCCGACGCGGATCAACCGGCTGACCACCGGCGTCTATGAAATGGGCTCGACCTTCAAGGCGTTCACCGTCGCGATGGCGCTCGATTCCGGCAAGGCGACGCTGAAATCGACTTTCGACGCGCATAATCCGCTGCATTTCGGCAAATTCGAGATTCACGATTTCGAGCCGATGCAGCGCGCCTTATCGGTGCCGGAAATCTTCACCTATTCGTCGAATATCGGCGCGGCCCATATCGCGATGGCGATGGGCATCGACGCCCACAAGGCATTTCTGAAAAAGATGGGCCAGCTCGATCGCCTGCGCACCGAATTGCCGGAAAGCGCCGAGCCGATCGTGCCCAGGCATTGGGGCGAACTCAACACCATGACCATCGCCTTCGGTCATGGCCTTTCGGTCGCGCCGCTGCAGGCGGTGATGGGGGTCGCTGCCTTGATGAACGGCGGCATCCTGATCCCGCCGACCTTTCTCAAGCGAACCGAAGCCGAGGCGGCAAAGCTCGGCACCCGCGTCATCAAGCCCGAGACCAGCGAGATGATGCGCTATCTGATGCGGCTCAATGTCGAGAAAGGCACCGCCGCCAAGGCCGAAGTGCCGGGCTATTACATCGGCGGCAAGACCGGAACCGCCGACAAAGTCGTGTTCGGCCGCTATTCGAAAACCAAAGTGCTGACCGATTTCATGGCGGTCCTGCCGGCCGATCAGCCGCGCTATCTGGTTCTCATCATGCTCGACGAGCCGCAAGCGCTGCCGGAAACGCATGGCTTCAAAACTTCCGGCTGGAACGCAGTGCCGACCGGAGGCGCGGTGGTTGCGCGCATCGCGCCGCTTCTCGGCATTCAGCCGCGCCTCGACCTGCCGCCGGCCGATCAGCTGATACTGGCCTCGATGAAGGAAAGCAGGTAAGGCACTGACCGCATCGTCGACCGAGCCGGCCTTCCACCCGCCATGAAGCTTCGCGAGATCTTGCCTCCCGACGCGGAATTCGACCGACGCCACGCCGATCTCGATATCGGCGCGGTGACGGCGGACAGCCGCGCCGTCAAACACGGCGATATTTTCGTCGCCATCGCCGGCGGCAAAGCCGACGGCCTGCGTTTTATCGATGCCGCGATTGCTGCCGGCGCGGCCGCGATCGTGGCCGAGCGGCCGCCGGCAATGCCCCTCCCGCAGAATGTCGCTTTCGTGCGCGTTGCCAATGCCCGGCGTGCGCTCGCGCTGATCGCCGCCAAAATATATCCGCGCCAGCCGGGCACCATTGCCGCCGTCACCGGCACCAGCGGCAAGACGTCGGTCGCGGCCTTCACCCGGCAAATCTGGAGTGCACTCGGCTACCGCGCCGCCAGCATCGGCACCATCGGCGTCGTGTCACCGAGCGGCGAAACTTATGGCTCGCTGACCACGCCGGACCCGGTTGCGCTGCATCGCTCGATCGACGCACTTGGCCGGCGAAGGCGTCACCCATCTTGCGATCGAAGCCTCCTCGCACGGCCTCGATCAATTCCGGCTTGACGGTTTGCGCATCACGGCCGGCGGTTTCACCAACATCACGCGCGATCATCTCGATTATCACCCGAGCTTTGAGGCCTATCTCGAAGCCAAACTCCGGCTGTTCTCCGATTTACTCGCACCGGGCGCGTCCGCGATCATCGACGTCGATCACGAACAGGCGAACAAAGTCATGGCGGCCGCGGAGTCGCGCGGCCTTTGCGTCATGAGCGTCGGCCGCAACGGCGCCGGCATCCGTCTCCTTCATTCCGCCATCGACGGATTTTCGCAACGGCTTCAGCTCGAATACGAAGGAAACACTTTTCAGGTTCATCTGCCGCTGGTCGGCGAATTTCAGATCGAGAACGCGCTGGTCGCGGCCGGACTCGTCATCGCGACCGGCGGCGATGCCGGCGCCGTGTTCGCCGCGCTCGAACATCTCACCGGCGCCAAAGGCCGGCTGGAGCGCGTCGGCATCAGCCGCGGTGCACAGATATTCGTCGATTACGCCCATAAGCCCGACGCGCTCGCCAAGGCACTCGAAGCACTGCGGCCTTATGTGAGCGGCCGGCTCGTGGTGGTATTCGGTGCCGGCGGCGACCGCGATCGCGGCAAACGCCCGCTGATGGGCGCCGTCGCCGCCGCCAAGGCGGATCGCGTGATCGTCACCGACGACAATCCGCGCAGCGAAGATGCGGGTGCGATTCGCGCCGCGATCATGGCCGAAGCACCAGGCGCAGCGGAAATCGGCGACCGGCGGGAGGCGATCCGCCGGGCGATTGGCGAATCTACGCACGGGCGACGTTCTTCTGGTCGCCGGCAAGGGTCATGAAACCGGCCAAATCATCGGCGACCGAGTTGTTCCGTTCAGCGATCACGAGGCGGTCGCCACGGCATTGAAGGAACTTGCCGCATGAGCGCGCCCGCGCTGTGGACCGTGGACGCGATGGCGGAGGCGATGGGTGCCGAACGCCAGGGCGCACTGCCGCAATCGATATCCGGCCTCTCGATCGACAGCCGCACCATGGGACCGGGCGAGGCGTTTTTCGCCATCGCCGGCGATCACCGTGACGGCCACGATTTTGTCGCCGACCGCGCTCGCCGCCAAGGCAGCGCTCGCCGTCGTCGCCGCCGCACGGCGGAAGGATTTCCCGGCGGACGCGCCGCTTCTGGTCGTGCCCGGATGTGCTTGCGGGCTTGCGCGATCTCGCCGTCGCGGCGCGGGCGCGCATGCAGGGCAAAGTGATCGGCGTCACCGGCTCGGTCGGCAAGACCGGCACCAAAGAAGCGTTGCGGCTGGCGCTATCGAAAGACGGCGAGACCCACGCCTCGGTCGCGTCCTACAACAATCATTGGGGCGTGCCGCTGTCGCTGGCGCGATGCCCGGCGACGGCGCGTTATGCCGTGCTTGAAATGGGCATGAACCACCGGGGCGAGATCGAGCCACTGTCGCGGCTGGTCCGCCCGCATGTCGCGATCATCACGACGATCGCGCCGGTGCATCTGGAATATCTCGGCTCGTTGACCAACATCGCCGATGCCAAGGCTGAAATATTTTTCGGCATCGAGCCGGGCGGCGCAGCGCTCATCAATCGCGACATCGCGCAATTCTCCCATCTCAAGCGCCGCGCCACGGAAGCCGGGGTGTCGCGCATCGTCTCGTTCGGCGAACATGAAAGAGCCGACGCGCGCCTCATCAAATGTTCGCTGCATCCGCGCTGCTCGACCGTCGAGGCGCGCATTCTCGGCACCGAATTCACCTATAAGATCGGCGCGCCGGGACGGCATTTGGTTCTCAATTCGCTCGCGGTGCTGGCAGCGGCCGAGCTGGTCGGCGCCGACCTCGCGCTTGCGGCGCTGGCGCTCGCCGAACTCGCGCCGGTTTCCGGTCGCGGCGCGCCGATCGAAATCGACCTGCCCGGCGGCCCGGCGCTGGTGCTCGACGAAAGCTACAATGCCAATCCGGCATCGGTCGGCGCGGCGCTCGCTGTGCTCGGGCAAGCACCGCTCGGGCCGCAAGGCCGGCGCATCGCCGTGCTTGGCGACATGCTGGAACTTGGCCCGAACCGGCAAGACGCTTCACCGCGCCTTGGCGGAACCGATAATCACCAATGCAGTCGATCTGGTGTTCTGCTGCGGACCGCTGATGCAGGCGCTATGGCAGGCCCTTCCCGCGAGCCGCCGCGGCGGCTATGCAGAGGACTCTGCCGCGCTCGAGGCGCAGGTGGTGCACGCGATCCGTGCCGGCGATGCCGTCATGGTCAAAGGCTCGCTTGGCTCGCGCATGGCGCCCATCGTCAAAGCTTTGCAGAAAGCTTATCCGCGACGCGACGCTCTCGAAGACGCTGCCGCACAGGGTTGATGTAATGCTCTATTGGCTGGTCGATCTGTCGGACAAGATTTCCGTCCTCAATGTGTTTCGTTACATCACCTTCCGCACCGGCGGCGCGGTGATCACGGCGCTGTTTTTCGTTTTCCTGTTCGGCAGGGTCATGATCGATCGGCTGCGTTCCTTGCAGGGCAAAGGCCAGCCGATTCGCGCCGACGGCCCGAAATCGCACATCATCGCCAAGGCCGGCACGCCGACCATGGGCGGCCTGATGATCCTGTCGGGAATGCTGGTCTCGACCCTGCTCTGGGCCAATCCATCCAATCCTTATGTCTGGATCGTGCTGTGGGTGACGCTCGGTTTCGGCATGGTCGGTTTCTATGACGACTATCTGAAAGTGACGAAGCAATCGCACAACGGATTTGCCGCGCGGACGCGTCTTGGCGTGGAGGCCGTCATTGCCGGCCTTGCTTGCGTCGCACTGGTGCAGATCGGTCACGGTCCGTTTTCGACCTCCTTGGTGTTTCCGTTCTTCAAGGATCTGGTGCTCAATCTCGGCTGGTTTTTCGTGTTGTTCGCGGTCTTCATCATTGTCGGCGCCGGCAATGCGGTGAATCTGACCGACGGCCTCGACGGTCTCGCCATCGTGCCGGTCATGATCGCCGCCGCCAGTTTCGGGATGATCGCCTATCTGTCCGGCAACGCGGTGTTCGCCGATTATCTGCAAATCCATTACGTCGCCGGCACCGGCGAGCTTTCGGTGCTGTGCGGGGCCGTGCTCGGCGCCGGCTTGGGCTTTCTCTGGTTCAACGCGCCGCCGGCTTCGATCTTCATGGGCGACACCGGCTCGCTGGCGCTCGGCGGCATGATCGGCGCGGTCGCGGTCGCGACCAAACATGAAATCGTGCTGGCGGTGATCGGCGGATTGTTCGTGCTCGAAGCGGTCTCGGTCATCGTCCAAGTGGTCTCGTTCAAGCTCACCGGCAAACGCGTGTTCAGGATGGCGCCGATCCACCATCATTTCGAGCAGCTCGGCTGGACCGAGCCGCAGATCGTCATCCGCTTCTGGATCGTTTCGGTCGTGCTCGCGCTGGCGGGATTATCGACCTTGAAACTGCGGTAGCCTCGTCGTGATCCCGGTCACGAGCTTTGCCGGCAAAAAAGTCGCCGTGTTCGGGCTGGGTGGCTCGGGACTTGTCAGCGCACAGCGCGTTGCTGGCCGGCGGGGCCGATGTAGTTAGCTGGGACGACAACGCGGCGAGCCTTGCAAAAGCTCGCGCGGCCGGTATTCCGACCGCCGATCTGCACCAGGCCGACTGGAGCAAAATCGCAGCCCTCGTGCTCGCACCGGGCGTGCCGCTGACCCATCCGAAGCCGCATTGGGTCGTGAAGCTCGCGCAAAAAGCCGGCGTCGAAGTGATCGGCGATGTCGAATTGTTCTGCCGCGAGCGGCGGCGCCACGCGCCGGACGCGCCATTCGTCGCCATCACCGGCACCAACGGCAAATCGACGACCACGGCGCTGATTGCGCATCTGGTGGCATCGGCCGGCATGGAATGCGCAACTCGGCGGCAATATCGGCACTGCGATCCTGTCGCTCGAGCCGCCTGCGCCAAATCGCGTCCACGTCATCGAATGCTCGTCCTATCAGATCGATCTGGCGCCGACGATCGACCCGTCGATCGGCATTCTGATCAATCTCACCGAAGACCATCTCGATCGCCACGGCACGATGGCCCATTACGCGGCGGTGAAAGAACGCCTCGTCGCCGGCGTGCCGCAAAATGGAACCGCGATCGTCGGCGTCGACGACGATTGGTGCCGCGCGATCGCCGGCAGGCTCGATCGATCCGGCAAACGCGTCGTCCGCATTTCGGTGCACCAATCAATGGCCGACGGCATCTATATCGACGGCCAGCGAATCATGCGTGCATCGTCCGCCGGTGCGGCTGTAATTGCCGAACTCGGCGGCATCGGCTCGTTGCGCGGCTTGCACAACGCCCAGAATGCCGCCTGCGCCGCCGCTGCCGCGCTGGCGCTCGGTATCGAGCCGGCCGCCATCCAAGCCGGCATGCGATCTTTCCCGGGACTGGCCCATCGCATGGAGGAAGTCGGCCGCCGCGGCGCGGTCCTGTTCGTCAACGATTCCAAAGCGACCAATGCCGATTCGACCGCGCAGGCGCTGGCCTGCTTCAGCGATATTTATTGGATTGCCGGCGGCAAGCCGAAGACCGGCGGTATCGAAACGCTGCGCTCGTTCTTTCCGCGTATTCGAAAGGCCTATCTGATCGGCGAAGCGGCGAGCGACTTCGCCAATACGCTGGGCGGCGACGTGCCCCATGAGATCGACGGCACGCTCGATAGGGCGGTGGCGGCGGCCACCCGCGATGCCGAGGCCTCCTCCGCCGCCCGCGAACCGGTCGTGCTGCTTTCGCCGGCCTGCGCCTCGTTCGACCAGTACCGCAATTTCGAGGTCCGCGGCGACGCGTTTCGCGCGCTGGTCCTGGCGTTACCGGGGCTGAAGCCGCGATCTTAATCGCTTGGAAACCACGTGGTGTCACGACTAATCCGGGACTTTCCGGGGACACCCATGGCTTCGCGCGCCCAACCGACGCTGTTTTCTGAATGGTGGTGGACCGTCGACCGGCTGACGCTGGCCGCGCTCGGCGCTCTGATGCTTGGCGGCATCGTGCTGTGCCTCGCTGCGAGCCCTCCGGTCGCGGCCCGCATCGGGCTCGACCCGTTTCATTTCGTCAACCGCCAGGTGCATGTTCCTGATCCCGGCGGCCGGCGTGCTGCATCGCGACCTCGTTCCTGTCGCCGCGCGACATCCGCAAAGTGGCGCTGGTCGTGTTCATCGTCAGCCTCCTGCTGACGGCGGTGACGCCGTATTTCGGCGCCGAGATCAAAGGCGCGCGGCGCTGGCTGGTGATTCTCGGCGTCAACGTGCAGCCGTCGGAGTTTCTCAAGCCGGCTTTCGTCATTCTGATCGCCTGGCTGTTCGGCGAAACCGGCGAAGCGGCCGGAAATGCCGGCCAACACGCATCGCGCTGGCGCTGCTGGTCGTCGTCGTCGCGCTGTTGGTGCTGCAGCCGGACTTCGGCCAGACCATGCTGATCTCGCTGGTCTGGGGCGCGCTGTTTTACATGGCCGGCATGCGCCTGATCTGGATGGTCGGGCTCGGCGGCCACCGCCGGCGCCGGCCTGGTGACGGCGTTCTTTACCGTTCCGCACGTCGCGCAGCGCATCAATCGCTTCCTCGATCCGGCGTTCGGGCGACACCTTCAACATCGATATCGCGACCGAATCCTTCATGCGCGGCGGCTGGTTCGGCCGCGGTCCGGGCGAAGGCACCATCAAGCGCATCTTGCCGGAAGGCCACACCGATTTCGTCTTCGCGGTGGCGGCGCGAAGAATTCGGCGTCGTGCTCTGCCTCATTCTGGTCGCGCTGTTTGCCTTCATCGTGATCCGCGCGCTGATCAAAGCGATGCGCACCGACGATCCGTTCATCCGTTTTGCCGCGGCCGGATTGGCGATCCTGTTCGGCTTGCAATCGGCCATCAACATGGCGGTCAATCTGCATCTGATGCCGGCCAAGGGAATGACGCTGCCGTTCATTTCCTATGGCGGCTCGTCGCTGATCTCGCTCGCTTATGGCATGGGCATGCTGGTCGCGCTTACCCGCGACCGCCCGCGCGCGCAACTCGACGGCGATCTTCTGCTCGCCGGCGACACGGTCGCGAGTCCGGCGTGATGGCGGAGCCTGGCCGGGCTCCGGTACTGGTGACGGCCGGCGGCACGGGCGGGCATTTGTTTCCTGCGGAAGCGCTGGCGACGGCCCTCGGCAAGCGCGGCATCCCCGTTCATCTCGCGACCGATCATCGCGCCGCCAGGTTCGGCGGCGCCTTTTCCGAGAAAAATATCCACGTGGTCAGCAGCGCTACATTGCGCGCCCGCAACCCGCTCGCGCTGGGGCAAACCGCGCGCCTTCTTGGCCTCGGATTCGTCGCAAGCCTGGACTCTGATCGGCCGGCTGAAGCCCGCCGCCGTTATCGGCTTTGGCGGCTATCCCACCATCCCGCCGGTGCTCGCCGCGGCGTTTGGCGCGGCGTACCGAGCCTGATCCACGACGCCAACGCCGTGATCGGTCGCGCCAACAAATTACTGGCACCGCGCGTCTCGGCGATTGCCACCACTTTTCCGGACATGTTCAGCGCGGCGCCGGCATTCGCGGCAAAGGCGACGCTGACCGGCAACCCGGTTCGGGCAGCGGTCGTTGATGCCGCTGCAATACCTTATGCGGCGCTCGGCGACCTCATTCCGAATCCTGGTCTTTGGCGGCAGCCAAGGCGCGCGCGTCATGGCCGATGTCGTGCCGGCCGCAATCGGCTCGCTCGATCCGGAGTTGCGGGCACGGATCGCCGTTACGCAGCAAGCCCGCGATGAGGATCTGGGTCGCGTGCGCGAGGCCTACGCCAAATCCGGAGTTGCCGCCGAAACGGCGTCGTTCTTCGCCGACCTGCCGGCGCGCATCGCAGCGAGCCACTTGGTTATTGGCCGTTCGGGAGCTTCGACCGTCGCCGAGCTTTCGGCGATCGGGCGGCCTTCGATCCTGGTGCCGTTGCCGGGCGCAATCGATCAGGATCAATTCGCCAATGCCGGCGTGCTTGAACGCGCCGGCGGCGCGATCCGCATCACCCAGGATGGCTTCACCCCCGACCGGCTCGCCACGGAGCTAACGAGTCTCGCCAACGCGCCCCAGCACCTAGTCGCCATGGCGGCAGCGGCGCAATCGCTGGGCCGGCTCGACGCCGCCGACCGGCTCGCCGACCTGGTGCTGCGGGTGGCGGCGACGGCACGCTGACAACGAAAGCCAGTGAGCGGTTCGCCGGATTTGCTAATAGCGCGAGCCGTCCTTGCGGGAGAAATGCCAATTGCCCTCCGCAGCCATGACGGCCTGGATATCATCGGCGGGATAGGTCACGCGATCGCCCGCTGTACGATCGCCTATTTCCAGGATGAGACAATCCCTATCGGTGCGGTTTTCCAGGTGGTGTGACGGACCATCGGCCGAGAAACCGGCAACCATGCCCGGACGCAAGCGCACCTCTTTGTCGTCGGTGAACAGCGTCGGCTCGCCGTCGACGACGTAAATGAATTCGTCCTGTCGCGAATGGCGGTGATGCAGCGACGATGCCGCGCCGGGCGCCAAGCTTGTCAGGTTCACGCCGAATTTGCTCAGGCCGAAAATATCGCCAAGAACGCGCTTTCTCCGGCCGGCCACGCGCGACGCGAACGGCTCCGGATAATTGGTCAGCTTGGTTCGCAACGGAACTTCGGCGGCAACAATGGCCGCAGGCCGATTGCTCATCGATTGATCTCCTCATTTCATCTGCTTGAGTGCGAAATTGGAGCGCTCTATGATTGACGTCAATCTTGATGCAATCGATCAACATTATGGGCGCAATGAGCTGGATGACCGCCGAGCAGGCGCTGAAGTTCCTCGCCATTCGATCCCAGACGCTTTACGCAAATGTCAGCCGCGGCCGCATTCGTGCAAAGCCCGATCCGAAGGATACGCGCCGTAGTCTCTACAACGGCGAGGACGTCAAACGCCTGGCGCAGCGGCGGCCCGGTCGCCGGCGCGCAGAAACCGTTGCGGCGCAAGCGATCGGCTGGGGCGATCCAATTCTTCCGTCAGCGATTTCGACAGTAGCGGATGGACGGCTCTGGTATCGAGGGCGTGACGTTATCGCGCTTGCAGAACGAGCGACGCTGGAACAAGTCGCCGGCCTGCTGTGGCAGACCGACACCATAAAAACGCTGCCGGTCCCTCGTGCCAACTTCGTGAAGCGCGGCACACCGCTGAAGAACCTTCTCGGCGCCGTATCCGACAGAGCGGCGGTCGATCCGCCGACGCTCGGACGATCCTCCACAGTTCTGAAGGCCGAAGCAGAAGCGCTCTTGGGGACACTTTTAACAGCCGCGCTAGGCAGTCACGGCGCCGACGATGATCCGGCCCATTCGCGCATGGCTTCGGCTTGGCGGAGACAAGCGGCAGGCGACATCTTGCGGCGCGCGCTGGTGGTGCTTGCCGACCATGAACTCAATGCTTCGACATTTGCCGTCAGGATCGCCGCCTCGACCGGCGCTTCGCTGGCCGCTTGCGTGCTCGCCGGTCTCGCCACATTGACCGGCCCGCTGCACGGCGGGGCGACGCGGGCGCTGCGGTCGCTGGTCAGCGAGGCGAGTCGTGTCGGCAGCAACAATGCGATACGGGGATGGCTGGAGCGGGGGCAGCCATTGCCGACCTTCGGCCACCCGCTTTATCCTCGCGGCGATCCACGCGCCGTAGGTCTGATGCGCCAGTTCAGACTTTCCGGCATCCTTGCCGAGATTTCGAACGGCGGCGGAGGAAGTGACAGGAGAACTGCCCAATATCGATTTCGCGCTTGCGGCGCTCGCTGAAGTATATGATCTGCCTGAGGAAGCGCCGTTCGTAATCTTTGCTCTGTCGAGATCGGTCGGGTGGATCGCTCATGTGCTTGAGCAGGTTGCCACCGGTCAATTAATCCGGCCCCGGGCCCGCTATATCGGGCCTGCGCTGACCAAGGAGACTGCATGAAATTGCCGCGCGACATCGGCCCGGTGCATTTTATCGGCATCGGCGGCATCGGCATGAGCGGCATCGCCGAGGTGCTGGTCAATCTCGGCTATACCGTGCAAGGCACCGATCAAGCCGACAGCGCCAACGTCAAGCGGCTGCGCGACAAAGGCGTGAAGATTACGATCGGCCATAAGGCCGAAAGCCTCGACGGCGCCCGCGTCGTCGTCATTTCTTCGGCAATCAAGCCCGACAATCCGGAGCTGGTCGCCGCCCGCGCGCAACGGCTGCCGGTAGTGCGCCGCGCCGAAATGCTGGCGGAGCTGATGCGGCTGAAAAGCTGCGTCGCTATCGCCGGCACGCACGGCAAGACCACGACTACCTCGATGGTGGCGGCACTGCTCGACGCCGGCGGTTTCGATCCGACCGTGATCAACGGCGGCATTATCAACGCTTACGGCACCAATGCCCGGCTCGGCGCCGGCGACTGGATGGTGGTCGAGGCCGACGAATCCGACGGCACCTTTCTCAAGCTGCCGGCCGACGTCGCCATCGTCACCAATGTCGATCCGGAGCATCTCGATCACTTCAAGACTTATGAGGCGGTGCAAGACGCCTTTCGTGCCTTTGTCGAGAACGTGCCGTTCTACGGTTTTTCGGTGATGTGCACCGATCACCCTGTAGTGCAGAGCCTGGTCGGCCGCATCGAAGACCATCGCATCATTACCTACGGCGAGAACCCGCAAGCCGATGTGCGCCTCGTCGACATTTCGCACGCCGGCGGCACCTCGCTGTTTACGATCGTGTTGCGCGAACGCGCCGGCGAAGCGCCGCACACTATCGAGAACGTCGCGCTGCCGATGCCGGGACGGCACAACGCGCTCAACGCCACCGCCGCGATCGCGGTCGCGCACGAGCTTGGCGTTACCGATGAGGTGATCCGCAACGCGCTGGCCAAATTCGGCGGCGTGCGCCGGCGCTTCACCCGGACCGGCATCTGGAACGGCGTCACCATCATCGACGATTACGGCCACCATCCGGTCGAGATTGCCGCCGTTCTCAGGGCGGCGCGGGAATCGACCAAAAGCCAGGTCATCGCCGTGGTGCAGCCGCATCGCTATACGCGGCTGGCGGCACTGTTCGAGCAGTTCTGCACTTGTTTCAATGATGCCGACGTCGTGATTGTCGCTAATGTCTATCCGGCCGGCGAAGCGCCGATCCCCGGCGCCGACCGCGACGCCCTGGTGCAGGGCTTGCGCACCCACGGTCACCGCCGCGTGGTGGCATTGGAGAGCCCGGAAGCTTTGGCTCCGCTGGTTGCCGGCATGGCGCAATCGGGCGATTACGTCGTCTGTCTTGGCGCCGGATCGATCACCCAATGGGCCTACGCGCTGCCGGGTGAACTGGCCGCGGCGGGGTGACGATGGCACGAACTTGCATCGCCGTGCGCCACGTCGCTTTTGAAGATCTTGGACTCCTCGGCGCGTTGCTCGCCGCCCGCGATTACGACATCCGTTTTCACGAGGCGGGCGTCGAGTCATTCGACTCCGGCACGCTCGTCGCAACCGATCTCGTCATCGTGCTGGGCGGGCCTATCGGCGTTTACGAGGCCGAAGCCTATCCGTTTATCGCCGGCGAGATCGCTGCCATCGAGGCCCGGCTTGAGGCCGATAAGCCGATGCTCGGCATTTGCCTCGGCGCACAGATGATGGCGGCGGCACTTGGAGCGCGCGTCGCGCCGGGACCGGTGAAGGAAATCGGTTTTGCGCCGCTGACATTGAGCGATGCCGGCAAAGCATCGGTGCTCGCGCCGCTCGGCGCGACGCCGGTGCTGCATTGGCATGGCGATAATTGCGATCTGCCCGCGGGATGCGAAAAACTCGCCTCTACTGAAGCATGTCCGGTGCAGGCATTTTCGCGCCTGCCGTCGCAACTCGCCCTGCAATTTCATCTGGAAACCGAGCCGGAGCGGCTCGAGCGCTGGCTGGTCGGTCACACCGTCGAACTCGGCAAAGCCGGCATCGACCCCCGCGATTTGCGCCGGCAGGCGGCGGCTTACGGCAATACCACTGCTGCCGCCGGGCGGCTTGTTCTATCGCGCTGGCTCGACTCGATCACGGGGGCCACGGTGTGAGCTTCCCGGATCTTGTTCCCGATCTGAAGTCGACAATGCCGGAGTTGCGCGGCCGGCTTCTGGCGAACCAATCTCTCAGCAGAGCTGACTTGGTTTCGCGTCGGCGGCCCGGCGCAGCTGTTGTTCCTGCCCGAAGACGAGGCCGACCTTTCGTATTTCCTGGCTCAGCTGCCAAGTGAAATCGCGGTGACGGTTATCGGCCTCGGCTCCAATTTAATCGTGCGTGACGGCGGCGTGCCGGGCGCGGTGATCCGCCTCGGCCGCGGCTTCAACGCGATCGCGATCGAAGGCTTGCACGTGCGTGCCGGCACGGCTGTCCCCGACGTTAAAATCGCGCGCGCAGCGCAAGAGGCCGGCATTGCCGGACTATCATTTCTGCGCGGCATCCCCGGCAGCATCGGCGGCGCGCTGCGCATGAACGGCGGCGCTTATGGCCGCGAGACCAAAGACGCGCTCGTCGAAGCCCGCGCGGTCGACCGCGCAGGCCGCGTCCATGTTCTGAATAATGCCGAGATGCGCTACGGCTATCGCCACAGCGGTGCGCCGGACGATTACATTTTCACGCAAGCTCTATTCGCCGGCGAGCGCGGCGATCCCGCCACGATAGCGGCGGAGATGGACAAGATCACAGAGTCGCGCGAGGCGACGCAGCCGGTGAAGAGCCGCACCGGCGGCTCGACTTTCAAAAATCCGCCCGGCCACAAGGCTTGGCAGTTGATCGATGCCGCCGGCTGCCGCGGCTTGCGCCAGGACGAGGCGCAAGTCTCGGAAATGCACTGCAATTTCCTGATCAATCTCGGTAACGCCAGCGCGGCGGATATCGAGACGCTGGGCGAGACCGTGCGGCGGCGGGTGAAGGATCATTCCGGCATCGATCTGGAATGGGAAATCAAGAGGATCGGCGTGACGTAGTCGACTTAAAACTTCCCGGGATCGCCTAGGCCTTCCGGCGGGCGGTAAGCGGCGGGGGCGTTGCAATAACTGGCCAAGTTAGCCGTTAGACTCTCGATTTTTCGCCAATAGTCGATTCTATTGGTCAGCCATGCGAATCACCGGAACCGGCCAAGGACCCGGCTGAACCATGGCTAAGCATGTCGCCGTTTTGATGGGGGGCTGGTCGGCCGAGCGCGAAGTATCGCTGCGCTCCGGCAAGGCTTGCGCCGAAGCGCTCAGCCGCCGCGGTTATCGCGTCACGCCGATCGACGTCGGCCGCGATATCGCCGCAACGCTGACCGCTATCAAGCCCGATGTCGCGCTCAATGTGCTGCACGGCCGGCCCGGCGAGGACGGCACGCTGCAGGGTCTGCTGGAAATTCTCGGCATTCCCTATACCCATTCCGGCGTGATGGCCTCGGCGGTGGCGATGCAGAAGGACTACGCCAAGGCGCTGTTCCGCGCCGCCGGCGTGCCGGTTGCCGAGGATCGCGTGGTGTCGCGGTTCGAAGCGGCGAAGGCGCATGTCATGGCGCCGCCTTACGTCATCAAGCCGATCGCGGAAGGCTCCAGCGTCGGCGTCTTCATCGTCACCGCGGAGCATCCGAATCCGCCGCAGGAACTTTACCGCGACGACTGGACGTTCGGCGAAATGGTCATGGTCGAGCGCTACATCCCCGGCAAGGAACTGACCTGCGCGGTGCTCGGCGACCGCGCGCTCGACGTCATCGAGATCGTCCCGGCGACGCGGTTTTACGATTACGAAGCAAAATACGCCGCCGGCGGCTCCAAACACCTCCTGCCGGCGCCAATTTTACCAAATGTTTACCAGGAGGTCCGAAGACTCGCATTGGCTGCCCATAGCGCGCTTGGCTGCCGCGGCGTGAGCCGCGCGGACTTCCGCTACGACGATCTGGGGACGGGAAATCTGGTCTGTCTTGAGGTCAATACACAACCGGGGATGACCGAGACCTCGCTCGTACCCGAGCTTGCCGCTTACGCGGGCATTACGTTCGATGAGCTGGTGCAATGGATGGTGGAGGACGCCTCGACCAACCGCTAACGCGGTCGAGGCAATCAGCTGCAAAACCGCATGGCGCGCCAGTGGACGAGCCTGTGCCGGCGCGCGCGCATGGCTACCATCATCGCCGCCACACCGACCGCCTTGGCGATGTGCCCGGTTTTCGTCGATTGACCGGACGCTGGGGCGCCAAAATCGCGCATTTGCCGCTGCCTCACGGCATCGGGGTCGTCGCCTCGGCGCTGCTGCTGGCCGCCACTCTCGGCTATGGCGCGGTCGCCGGCCAGCACGTTCCCGATGTGGTCAATTGGCTCAAGGACGCGCGCGACGTGGCCGCGAATTCGGTCGGCTTTCACATCGCGGCGGTCTCGCTGACCGGCCAGAAGGAAGTCAGCCGCGAAGAAGTTCTGACCACCGCCGGCGTCACCGGGCATGCCTCGCTCTTGTTCCTCGACGCCGACGCGGCGCGGGCGCGGCTGATGGCTAATCCGTGGATCGCCGACGCGGCGGTGTTCAAGCTCTATCCGGACCGGCTGCAGATCACCATCACCGAGCGCCTCGCTTTCGCGCTGTGGCAGAAGGACGGCCACCTCAACGTCATCGCCGCCGACGGCACGGTGCTCGAGCCGTTTGTCGAAGACCGCTATCTCGGCCTGCCGCTGGTGGTCGGCCGCGGCGCCGAGCGCCAGGCCAAGGACTTCCTCGCCATCATCGACCACTATCCCGACATTCGCTCGGTGTTGCGGGCATCGATGCTGGTTGCCGAACGGCGCTGGAATTTGCGGCTGACCAACGGCATCGACGTGCGCCTGCCGGAAGCCAATGTCGAGGCCGCGCTCGACCGGCTGGTTGAACTCGATCACGATAAAAAGCTGCTCTCCCGCGATATCACGATGGTCGATCTGCGGTTGCCGGACCGCGTCACCGTGCGCCTGTCCGACGCCGCGGCCCAGGCCCGCGATGAAGTGCTCAAGGCCAATGCCAAGAAGAAGAAAGCGGGCGACGCATGAACGCCCTCCATTACGGCCTGACACCGAAAATGAAGCCGATCTCGCCGCGTCAGAGCGCGCTCGTCGCCGCGCTCGACGTCGGCTCGAGCAAGGTCGTCTGTTTGATCGCACGACTGCGGCCGCATCCGCCGCAGCAGGTCCTGACCCGCCGCAGCCATGCCATCGAGGTGATCGGCTACGGCCATACCGCAGCGCGCGGCATGAAGGCCGGTGGCGTCATCAATCTCGCCAAAGTCGAGGAAGTGATCCGCCAAGCCGTCGACAGCGCCGAGCGCATGGCGGCCGTCGAAATCGAGTCGGTGGTGCTGTCGATCTCGTCCGGGCGGCTTGACAGCGAACTATTCGCAGCCGACATCGAAATCGTCGGCTCGGGCGTTTCCGAAGGCGATATTGCCCGCGTATTGGCGGCCGGCAGCCGGCATTCGCTGCGCGACGGCCGCGCCGTACTGCACTCGCTGCCGGTGGGCTATTCGATCGACGGCGTCAACGGCGTGCGCGATCCGCGCGGCATGCTCGGCTCGCGGTTCGGCGTCGACATGCATATCGCCACCACCGATATCGCCGCGGCGCGCAATCTGATGCTCGCGGTGGAACGCTGCCATCTCGACGTCGAGGCCATGGTCGCGAGCCCCTATGTCGGCGCGCTCGCCGTTCTTGCAGACGATGAAGCCGATCTCGGCTCCGCCGTGGTCGATATGGGTGCCGGCACCACCACCATGGCGTCGTTCCTCGGCGGCCGGCTGGTCCATCTGGAAGGCTTCGCGCTCGGCGGCCATCACGTCACCATGGACATCGCCCGCGGGATCAATGCCCGTATCGCCGACGCCGAGCGAATCAAGACACTTTATGGCAGTGTGCTGTCCGGAGGATCGGACGAGCGCGACATGATCACAGTGCCGCCGCTGAGCGATGACGAGCCCGATCAGGGCCAATTCGTCTCGCGCGCGACACTGGTGAGCATCGTCAAGCCGCGCGTCGAGGAAATCCTCGAAATGGTGCGCGACCGGCTGGCCGCGTCCTCGCTCGCATCCGACCGGCGCGGCCACGTCATTCTCACCGGCGGCGCCTGTCAGCTGACCGGCCTGCCCGATCTGGCATCACGAATTCTCGGCCGGCCGGTGCGCATCGGGCGCCCGCTCGGCATTGCCGGCGCTCCGGAAGCAGCCAAAGGCCCGGCATTCGCCGTGGCCGCAGGACTCCTGGTTTACCCGCAAGCGGCGCATCTCGAACATTTCGAGCCGCGGCGTAAGCGGCAGTTGATGACGGGCACGGGGGGATACTTCTCCCGTGTCGGGCAATGGCTTCGCGAGAGCTTCTGATGGCCCCCAGATGCGAAGTTAGAAAATCTCAGCAACCGGTTGCGGACCGGATGGGGCAAGTCTGTTTCAAGGACGGCAGCGTCGACGACGCCTGCGCGACGAACAAGAGGCAACCATGACCATCAATCTGAACATCCCCGACATCCGTGAGCTTAAGCCCCGCATTACCGTGTTCGGTATCGGGGGTGCCGGCGGCAACGCCGTCAACAATATGATCACCGCCGGCTTGCAGGGCGTCGATTTCGTGGTCGCCAACACCGACGCTCAGGCGCTCACAATGTCGAAGGCCGAGCGCGTCGTGCAAATGGGCGTGCAGGTGACCGAGGGACTCGGCGCCGGCTCGCAACCCGATGTCGGCCGCGCCGCCGCGGAAGAGGTGATCGACGAGATCCGCGATCATCTCTCCGGGGTCCATATGTGCTTCGTCACCGCCGGCATGGGCGGCGGCACCGGCACCGGCGCCGCTCCGGTGATCGCCAAAACCGCCCGCGATCTCGGCATCCTCACCGTCGGCGTGGTGACCAAGCCGTTTCACTTCGAAGGCCAGCGCCGGATGCGCATCGCCGACGGCGGCATCACCGAACTGCAGAAATGCGTCGACACGCTCCTGATCATTCCGAACCAGAATCTGTTCCGGGTCGCGAATGAAAAGACCACCTTTGCCGATGCCTTCGCGCTCGCCGATCAGGTGCTCTATTCCGGCGTCGCCTGCATCACCGACCTGATGGTCAAGGAAGGCCTCATCAATCTCGACTTCGCCGACGTCCGCGCCGTGATGCGCGAGATGGGCAAGGCGATGATGGGCACCGGCGAGGCGCAAGGTGAAAAGCGCGCGCTGACCGCCGCCGAAGCGGCGATCTCCAATCCGCTGATCGACGATGCCTCAATGAAGGGCGCCCGCGGCTTGCTGATCTCGATCACCGGCGGTCGCGATTTGACGCTGTACGAAGTCGACGAAGCAGCAACCCGCATCCGCGAAGAGGTCGACCAGGACGCCAATATCATCGTCGGCGCGACCTTCGACGAAAGTCTCGACGGCATGATCCGCGTCTCGGTGGTGGCGACCGGTATCGATCAGGCCCTGGCGCAACGCGCGCCGGCGCCGTCGGTGGAGCCGCGGCTCGCCGATCTTGCTCAACGCATCCGCAGCGACAACCAGCGCAGCGTTGAACGGGTCGAGCGCGGCGAACCGCTACGCGTCGCCGCGGCGGCGTCTGCCGCGGCACAAGCCCAGGCTCCGGCCCCCGCTCCGAAACCGGCGCCGGCGCCTATCGCAATGCCGGCCTCGCCCGCCGCGGCTGCGGCACCGGCCTCGATCAACGCTTCGATTGAATCGGCGGCCAAGGCGGCGATCGCCGCTGCGGTCGAGGACATCACCATCCGCCCGCTGGCGCCGAAGCCTTCGCTCTTCATCGATCCGCCCTTGAGCGAGCCGGAATCCGCCAGGCAGGAAGCTGCCGAACCGGCGGCGTTCATCCCGCCGCAGGCAGAGCGGATGCCGCAACGTGCGCCACGGATGCCGCGAATCGACGAACTGCCGGTGCCGGCCCAGAACGAGATCCGCGCCCGCCGTGGTGAACTGCCGCAAGACGATCATCCGGAAAAGCGCCGGATGTCGCTGCTGCAGCGCTTGGCCTCGGTCGGTCTCGGCCGGCGCGAGCAGGACGACCATGAAGCGATGCCGGCGCCTCGCCCGGCGCCAATCAACGCGCCGATGTCGCCGGAACGGATGACCGGCCGGCCGATGCAGCGACCGGCCGAGCCGCGGCAAGAATTCGCGTCAGGAACTGCCGGTATCGGAATACGCAAGGCGCCCGGCTCCGCAGGGCTTGGACCAGCACGGCCGCCAGAGCCCTGTGCATAACCCGAGCGAGGAAGACCAGCTCGACATTCCGGCTTTCCTCCGCCGTCAAGCGAACTAAGTGGCAGAAAAAGCTGCCACAATTGGCTCGCGGGCGGCCTCGAAAGATCCCGGCAGCACGGCCGTTCGATAATCTTAAGCTGTTGATTTAACAAGCAATCCGCCCCTTGCAACAAACGCATGGGGCGGATTGTTTCGTTTCAGGGGTAGGATGCCGGCCACCGACGTGCCATTTTGGGGCGGTCCCCCGACGATAGTGCGGCCGGAAAAAGGTAACAGTCGGTAAGAAAGCGTGAATTGGCCTTATGCTGCAGCGCGGCTAAGGTTTCAGCGTTAGAGGGGATCGTTTCGGGGGACTGAGTGATTGGCGGCAGCGTCGACCACTCCCCAGCTTGCGGACCGGAACGCATTTTCCTCAGGGTGGGGTGGCCATTCGCAGGTTCATTCGCGAAGTGTGGCCGTAAAGTGTGGGACCAAAACATGACGCGGAGCGCGCAAGCCAATCGGCAAACGACGCTACAGGATCATGTGACCGTCGCCGGTATCGGCGTCCATTCCGGTTCACCCGTCAATCTGACATTGCATCCGGCCGAAGCCGACACCGGCATCGTATTTGTCCGCTGCGGTGTCGACGGCCAGCCTGATCGCGAATTGACCGCTCACTACGATTCGGTGACGGCGACCGAATTCGCCACCGTGCTTGGCGATCAAAGCGGCCCGGCAGTATCGACCACCGAACACGTACTCGCGGCGCTGCACGGCCTCGGCGTCGATAATGCCGTCGTCGAAGTCGACGGCCCTGAAGTGCCGATCATGGACGGCAGCGCCGAACCTTTCGTCGCGGCGATCGACCAAGCCGGCATCGTCACACTGTCGGCGGCGCGCCGCTATATCCAAGTGCTCAAGCCGGTCCGCGTCGCCAAGGGCGAAAGCTTTGGCGAGTTGCGGCCGCATCCGCGCGGCCTGCGCATCGAAACCGAAATCCAGTTCGACCACCCGCTGATCGGCAAGCAGACCTTCTCCGGCGATGTCGATCCCGACTTGTTCCGCCGCGACTTGGCGCGGGCCCGCACCTTCGGCTTCATGCGCGACGTGGCGAAACTCTGGGGCGCCGGCTATGCGCTCGGCGCCTCGTTCGAGAACACCGTTGTGGTGGCGGAAAATCGCATCCTCAATCCCGAAGGAACGCGCTTCGCCGATGAATTCGTCCGCCACAAGGCGATCGATGCCATCGGCGACTTGGCGCTCGCCGGCGCGCCGCTCCTCGGCGCCTATCGTTCGGTGCGCGGCGGCCACAAGCTCAATCATGCGGTGCTTACCGCTCTGATGAGCGACCGCACGGCCTGGACCTATGTCGAGTTCCCGGAGGGCCGGCGTCAGCGCGGCCATGCCGACCTCGCCTCAGGCTTCGCCAGCGCCGCGTACGGCCCGGACGTCTCTTAACTAACCGCGGTTTTACGCCTTATTACCGGCCGATTGTCAGCCATAATTGATGTATAGTCATAGGGCTGCGGTGTGCTCGCCTCGACGTTGCGGGGCTTTGGCGCGGGCACTTAGCGCGGGGACGGGACTTAAATCAGGCTGATGATGTCGCGCGTACGAGGATCGGCAAGGTCCGGTGGCTGGCTGCGCACTATGGCGCATTGCCTGGCGCTGATCCTTGTCGCCGCGCCAATGATGGCGCCGCTCGCCGGCTGCAGCCTGTTTAACAAAGACGACGATTACGTCCCCGACGATCCCGCGGACAAGCTCTATAACGAAGGTCTGTTCCTGCTCAACAGCAAGCAGGACTACAAGGAAGCGGCGAAGAAATTCGACGAAGTCGACCGCCAGAATCCGTATTCGGATTGGGCGCGCAAATCGCTGCTGATGGCGGCCTATTCCTATTACCAGGCCGAGCTCTATACCGACTGCGTCAACGCGGCGAAGCGCTACGTAACGCTGCATCCCGCCAGCCCCGACGCCGCTTACGCGCAATACCTGATCGGCGCCTCCTATTACGATCAGATCCTCGACGTCTCCCGCGACCAGGATCGGGCCAATCAGGCGATCGACGCTTTGCAAGAAGTGGTGCGGAAATATCCCACCAGCGAATATGCCATCAGCGCCAAGAAGAAAATCGATATGGCGCGCGACCAGATCGCCGGCAAAGAGATGGATATCGGCCGGTTCTACATGAACAAGCGCGACTTCATCGGCGCCATCAACCAATTCAAGGTCGTCGTCACGCAATACCAGACCACGCGCCACGTCGAAGAAGCATTGATGAGGCTGAGCGAGGCTTATGTGTCGCTCGGCATCATGGATGAGGCGCAAACCGCGGCGGCCGTGCTTGGCCACAACTTCCCGGACAGTCCCTGGTACAAGGATAGCTACAATCTCGTGAAAAACGCCGGCGGCGAGCCGACCACCGAGAACAAGGGCTCCTGGATCAGCCGCTCCTTCCAGAAATTGGGCCTGGTCAGCCAGCAGACCGGGTGACTGACGCAAGCGCCGGGAATCGGTAATATCCGCTTTTCTCGGATTCCATCATCGCCATGCTGACGCGCCTCTCCATTCGCGACATTGTCCTGATCGATCGGCTGGATATCGATTTCGGCTCCGGCCTTGCCGCGCTCACCGGCGAGACCGGCGCCGGCAAATCGATCCTGCTCGATGCCTTTGCGCTGGCGCTGGGCGCGCGTGGCGATTCCGCGCTGGTGCGCGAGAGCGCCGACCAAGGCCAGGTGATTGCCGCATTCGATCTCGCCAAGGACCACCCGGCGCGGCGGGTGCTCGCCGACAACGATCTGCTCGGCGATCTTGGCGGCGAGGACGAGTTGATCGTGCGGCGGACGCAATTCGCCGACGGCCGAACCCGCGCCTTCATCAACGATCAACCGGTGAGCGTGCAGATATTGCGGGCGCTTGGCGCGGCGCTGGTCGAAATCCACGGCCAGCACGATGACCGGGCCTTCGTCGAGGCCGCATCGCATCGCGCGCTGCTCGATGCCTATGGCGGCACCACCGCCGACGCCGCCGCGGTCGCGCGGCTCTGGGCCGAACGCCGCAGCTGCGAAACCGCTGTCGCCGACCATCGCGCCGCCATCGAGCGCGCCGCACGCGAGGCCGAATGGCTCCGCCACGCCGTAGAGGAACTCAGCAAGCTTGCGCCGCAGACCGGCGAAGAGACGGCACTGGCGGATCGCCGCACCGGCATGATGCAGGCGGAAAAAGTCGCGGAGGATTTGCGCGCGACGCTCGACACCGTCAGTGGGACCAATTCGCCGGTGCCGCCGCTGGCGACCGCGATGCGCCGCCTGGAGCGACGCGCCGCACAAGCGCGAACGCTGATCGAACCAGCGGTAAAGGCCATCGACTCGGCGCTGACCGCGCTCGACGAAGCCCGGGTCCATCTCGAACAGGCGCTGCGCGTCGCCGACTACGATCCGCACGAACTCGAGCGCATCGAAGAACGCTTATTCGCGCTGCGCGCCGCGGCACGCAAATATAACGTTCCGGTCGACCAGCTTGCGGCGCTGGCCCAGCGCCACGAGGCCGATCTGGCTTTGATCGATGCCGGCGCCGAGCGCCTCGCTGCTTTGGAGCGGCAAGCGGAGGAAACCGCGGCGCGCTATCGGGCCGCGGCAGAAGCCTTGTCGGCGGCACGGCGCCGCGCCGCGCAGAAGCTCGACAAAGCGGTCAATGCCGAGTTGAAGCCGCTCAAGCTCGAACGGGCGCAATTCTCCACTCAGATCGACAGCGAAAGCGAAGGTCCCGACGGGCTCGACCGCGTCGAATTCTGGGTACGCACCAATCCCGGCACGCGGCCGGGACCGATGATGAAAGTCGCCTCCGGCGGCGAACTCGCGCGCTTTCTGCTGGCGCTGAAAGTCGTGCTGGCGGACCGCGGCTCGGCGCCCACGCTGGTATTCGACGAGATCGATACCGGCGTCGGCGGCGCGGTCGCCGACGCGATCGGGGTGCGGCTGGCACGGCTCGCTTCCGGCGTTCAGGTGATCGCGGTGACCCATGCGCCGCAGGTGGCGGCGCGCGCCGACCGGCATTATCTCATCAGCAAGGATGCTTTGGCCAAAGGCAAACGGGTGGCGACGCGCGTCGCCGAACTCGAAAACGATCGCCGCCGCGAAGAGATCGCCCGCATGCTTGCCGGCGCCGAAATCACCGCCGAGGCCCGCGCCGCCGCCGAACGGCTGATCCGCGCGGCGGGTTGACGGTCATGGCCCGTCGCGAGAAGTCCGAACCGTCCGTTGACGATCTCACCGAAAAGCAGGCCAAGGCCGAGCACACGCGCCTAGAAGCCGAAATCGCCGGGCATGATCGGCGCTATTATCAGGACGATGCGCCGAGCGTCAGCGATGCCGAATACGACGCGCTGCGCAAGCGCTACGGCGCCATCGAGGCGCGCTTTCCGCAACTGCGCACCATGGAAAGTCTTACCCAGCGGGTCGGCGCGGCGCCGTCGGCGCGTTTTGCCAAGGTCACGCCACGCCGTGCCGATGCTGTCGCTCGACAACGCGTTCTGCGGAAGAAGACGTCGTCGATTTCGTCGGCCGCATCCGCCGCTTTCTGCGTTTGCCCGAGGACGAAGAAATCGTCTTTTCCGCCGAGCCGAAGATCGACGGCCTCTCGATGTCGCTGCGCTACGAGGATGGCGTGCTGGTGACGGGCGCGACACGCGGCGACGGCAGCGAAGGCGAAGACGTCACCGCCAATGTGAGGACACTGGAGGACATTCCGCAGCGCCTGAAGGGCAATGGACTGCCGGCGGTCTGCGAGGTGCGCGGCGAGGTCTATATGACCAAGCATGCTTTCCTCGAGCTCAATGAAAGGCAGGCGGAGGCCGGCGGGCAGGTTTTCGCCAATCCCCGCAACTCCGCCGCCGGCTCGCTGCGGCAGAAGGACCCTCGATCACCGCGTCGCGTCCGCTCGGCTTTTTCGCCTATGCTTGGGGCGAGATGAGCGAGATGCCGGCAGACACGCAATCCGGCATGATCAAATGGTTCGAGCATTGCGGCTTCAAGACCAATCCGCTGACCAAACTGTGCCGTCGGTCGAAGACCTGCTGGAATTTCATCGCGAACATCGAAGCGCAACGCGCCGGCCTCGATTACGACATCGACGGCGTCGTCTACAAAGTCGACCGTCTCGACTGGCAGGAGCGCCTCGGTTTCGTCTCGCGCAATCCGCGTTGGGCCATCGCGCATAAATTCCCGGCGGAGAAAGCCACGACCGTTATCCGCGATATCGAAATCCAGGTCGGCCGCACCGGTTTTCTGACGCCGGTCGCCAAGCTTGAGCCGGTGACGGTCGGCGGCGTCGTGGTCCAGAACGCGACCTTGCATAATCCGGAAGAGATCGCTCGGCTCGACGTTCGCATCGGCGATACCGTCAATATCCAGCGCGCCGGCGATGTGATCCCGCAAGTGCTCGGCGTCGTTACCGAGAAACGGCCGCGCAACGCCAAGCCGTTTCCGTTCCCGAAGAAATGTCCCTGCCCGCTGCATACGGACGTCGTCCGCGAGGTCATCGCCGGCGGCACCGAAGGCGCGCGCGTTCACTGCACCGGCGAGTTTGCCTGTCCGTTCCAGGCCGTCGAGCACCTCAAGCACTTCGTGTCGCGCCGCGCCTTCGACATCGACGGGCTTGGCGAGAAACAGATCGAGTATTTCTACGAACAAGAATGGGTCAAAGAACCTGCCGATATTTTCACGCTGGAACAACGCAACGGCAAAATAAAGCTCGAAGAAATCGAGGGCTTCGGCGAAACCTCGGTCCGCAATCTGTTCGGCGCGATCGAGGCCCGGCGCGAAATTTCGCTCGAGCGTTTCATCTATGCGCTCGGCATCCGCCACGTCGGCGAAACCACCGCGGTGGCGCTGGCACGCGGCTACGGCTCCTGGGACGCCTTCCACGACGCCTGCCTCAAGCTCGCCAAAGACGACGAAGAAACCAAAGAGGAGATGGATGCACTGGATCAGATCGGCGACACCGTGATCGAGAGCTTGCACGACTATTTCGGCGAGGATCACAATCGCCGGCGCATCGAACGGCTCGCCAAAGAGGTCAAAATCCGCGATGCCGAAAAGCCGCGCCGCGATTCCGCCGTCGCCGGCAAGACCGTGGTCTTCACCGGCACGCTGGAAAAAATGACGCGCGACGAGGCCAAGGCTTCGGCGGAACGGCTCGGCGCCAAAGTGTCCGGCTCGGTGTCGAAGAAGACCGATTATGTTGTTGCCGGTCCAGGCGCCGGGTCGAAACTCACGGAAGCAAAGAAGCTCGGCGTCGCGGTTTTGACCGAGGACGAGTGGGTCGCACTTATCCGCTGAGCGGCGCGGTCGCGGCGATCAGCCAGTTCGGGTCGGCGCGTCGACGAGCGGTGCCAACGCGTCGCGGACGCGGCCGTGATAGGCGTCGAACCAGGCGATTTCCTCGCCGGTCAGCAAGCTCGGATCGATCAACCGCGCGTCAATCGGCGCCAGCGTCAGCGTTTCGAAAGCGTTGAGGGGCTTTTCGGCGCCGGCTACCGCTTTCGCTTCCGTTACCAGAATGAGATTTTCGATCCGGATGCCATAAGCGCCGGTGCGGTAGTAGCCCGGCTCGTTGGACAGGATCATGCCGCGCTTGAGCGGAGCGGCGCCGAGTTTCGCGATCCGCGCCGGCCCTTCATGCACCGACAGATAGCTGCCGACGCCGTGGCCGGTGCCGTGATCGAAATCGAGGCCGTGCCGCCACAGAAATTGCCGCGCCAGGGGATCGAGCTGGGCGCCGGTGGTGCCGTCCGGAAAGACCGCGCGTGCAATGGCGATGTGGCCCTTGAGCACCAGCGTGAAATTTCGCCGCATCTCGGCCGACGGCGTGCCGACCGCGACGGTGCGGGTAATGTCGGTGGTGCCGTCCTCGTATTGGCCGCCGGAATCGATCAGGAAAAGCTCGCCCGCCGCGATCTTGCGGTTGCTGCTGCGGCTGACGCGGTAATGCACGATGGCGCCGTCGGCGCCGGCGCCGGCGATGGTGGGAAACGAAACGTCCTTGAGCAGCCCGGTGTCGCGGCGAAAGCTTTCCAGCGCTTCGACAGCGTCAATTTCGGTCAGCGCGCCGCGTGGGGCTTCCGCATCGAACCAAGCCAGGAAGCGCGTCACCGCCGCACCGTCGCGCAATTGCGCCGCGCGGGCGCCGGCGATCTCGGCTGAGTTCTTCACCGCTTTCATCGGCGTGATCGGATCGCCGCCGCGCAACACTGTACCGCCGTTCGCGGTCACCAGGCGCGCGATCGCCTCGGGGCAGGCCGCCGGATCGAGCCGCACTGCGCGCTGCGCTTTGCCGAGCGCCGCGAGATCGCGTTCGAAATCCTCATCGAGGCGGAGGTCGGCGATTTCTTCGAGATGATGACGAACATCGTTGCCGAGCTTGCGAGAGTCGATATAGAGCGCCGGCCGGCCGTCCTTCGGCACCAGGGCGAAAGCGAGCACGACCGGCGTATGCGGCACGTCGCTGCCGCGAATATTGAACAGCCACGTGACCGAATGCGGATCGGACACGACAAGCACATCCGCCTTGAGTTTTTCAAGCTCGGCGCGGAGCAGCGCGAGCTTCGCCGCGGCAGTTTCGCCGGCATAACGCAGATCGTGCAGGACGACGGCGCCGAGCGGCGGCGGCGGCCGGTCGTTCCAGATCGCATCGATCGGATTGTCGTCGACGGCGACAAGACTAGCTCCCGCCGCAGCACAGGCTTTGGCGAGCCGTTCGGCACCGTCCACCGTATGCAGCCAGGGCGAATAGCCAAGCTTGGCGCCCGCCGGTAGGTTTTCCTCGATCCAAGCCGTCGGCGGATGATCGACCAGATGCTCGACCGCGAAGGCCGTGGTGTCGACTTCCTCCTGCACCTGCACGACATAGCGGCCATCGACAAAGATCGCGGCCCGGTCGATGAGCGCGATCGCGGCGCCGGCCGATCCGGTGAAGCCGGTCAGCCAAGCCAGCCGCTCGGCGCAGGGCGGCACATATTCGTTCTGATAGCGGTCGGTACGCGGCACGATAAAGCCGTCGAGCCCGCGCCGCTTGAGTTCGGCGCGCAAGGCGGCGAGGCGCGCGGCGCTCTTGCCGCGCTCGCTCCGCTCCTCGAAAGATTGGAAATGCGCTTCAAACATCAGCGTCAATCTATGGACGGATCGTGGCGCGGGCAACGGCCGCGCGCGCCGGCTGTTTCATCACAAGCGTCGTCCAGCCGTCGATCTCGATACGCCGTTCCAGCTTGAGCGCATGATAGGCGGCGAGCGCAGCATTGGCTTGCGCGTTCATCAGGCCGGACAGCACCACGTGGCCGCCCGGCGCGACGATGTTGACCAGCGGCGCCGCGAGGCGCTGCAGCGGCCCAAGCAGGATATTGGCGAGCACCAGATCGAACGGTGCGCGGTCGCGGATTGCGGGCGCGGTGACGCCATGGGCAGTCACAAATTCGACCGTGGGACCGGCGCGGTTGAGCCGCGCGTTTTCCCGCGCCACGCGAACGGCGGCGGCGTCGATATCGGTCGCCAGCACGCGGCGGCGCCAGGCACGTGCGGCGGCGATGGCGAGCACGCCGGTGCCGGTGCCGAGGTCGAGAATTTTCTTTGGCTGCGGCGCGCGATTTGCATAGCAGGTCGATCGCCAGCAGGCAGCCGCGGGTGGTGCCGTGATGGCCGGTGCCGAAGGCCAGCGCGGCCTCGATTTCGATGCCGATGCGGTTGACCGGCACGCCGGCGCGATCATGCGCGCCGTGCACGACGAAGCGGCCGGCGGCGACCGGCTTCAAGCCCGCGAGACTGGCGCTGACCCAATCGGCCGCCGCAATCCGCTCGTAACTCAGCCCGGCCGCCGTTTCCGCACCAGCCGCAGCCGCGACCAGCGCTTGCACTGCGTCGCGGTTCGGCTCCGTGCCGAAATAAATCGCGACACGCCAGCTGCCGCGACCGGCCTCAGTGAAGCTCACGGCGACGTCATCCGAAGAAAAGCTCTCGGCGACCAGCGCCGCAACGCGACGCGCCGATTGTTCGCCGGTTGTCAGCGCGGCAAGCCAGGTCGATGCGGTTTTCGGCGGTTCGGAATCCATAGAACGATCAATCGCTTCCTGGCTTTTTGCGCGGAATTAACAGGGCCAAACGCTAAGACGGCCCGGCAGGTTCTATCGGCAAGTCATCCACCATGCTATCGACAGCTTATCCCCAGACTTGCCTAGCTATTCCCACAGCTTCTCAACACCATTTGCGGCCCTGATCTGCCGGCTTTGTGAGTGGCTTCGGGCGTCCTACCCTGTTCATAATCGCCGTCAATAAAAGACCCTGGGAGGAACCGATGATCGCTCATATCTCGCCTCGTAACGCCATGGCATTCGGCCTGCTGGCATGCCTTGCCATCTGCCTCGGCTATAACGCCCAGGCGCAAACCATGCCCGATTACACAGCGCTTCTCGCCGCGCCTGATCGCAGCGATGCAGACCGCAATGCCGACAAGAAACGCGACCCGTTGCCGTTCCTGCAATTCGCCGGTCCGCGCCCCGGCATGAAGGTGCTCGATATGGGCGCCGGCGGCGGCTACAGCACCGAACTGATGGCGCGTGCCGTGGCACCGGACGGCACCGTGTACGGCCAGAACCCGCCCGACATCAGCGACAAGGCCAAAGCCGCTTTTGCTGCCAGAGCGGCAACGCCGGCAGGCAAGATCATCGTCGCCGATGTGGCGCCGTTCGACGATCCGGTGCCGGCCGGCGTCAGCAATCTCGATCTGATCACGTTCCTGTTCTATTACCACGACACCACCTACATGGCGGTCGATCGCGCCGCGATGAACCGCAAGCTGTTCGCAGCCCTGAAACCCGGCGGCTATCTGATCATGGCCGACCACGCGGCACTCCCCGGCCAAGGCATTACCGTCGGCAAGACGCTGCACCGTATTGAACAAGGCACCGAGCGCCAGGAAATCGAAGCCGCCGGTTTCAAATTCGTGGCGGAAGGCAATTTCTGGCACAACCCGGCCGACACCCACGACTACCCGAGCTACAAAGCCGACATGCCGATCGACAATTTCGTGCTGAAGTTTCAAAAGCCGAATTGAGCAGCCTGTTGCGCGTGGCATTCGCGCCCGATCCGCATGACCCGCCTTGACCGGGCGCCGCGAGGCGTTTTCATTGCGACCGGGCATATGGCCCCCAAGCAAGAACGGTAATGGCGGGAGGATCGGAATGAACGGATTAAAACGGCTGAGCCAATCGGCGCTGATGCTGCTGGCACTGGCCGGCGTAACAGCGCCCGCCTTCGCCGAAGATTATCCGACCCGCCCCGTCACCATCATCACGCCGTTCGCCGCCGGCAGCGCCACCGATACGGCGGCGCGGCTGGTCGGCAAATATCTGCAGGACGCGCTCGGCCAGCCCTTCATCGTGGAGAATCGCGAAGGCGCCGGCGGCATGCTGTCGGCGGAAACGGTCGCCCACGCCAATCCCGACGGCTATACGCTACTGCTCACCTCGAACAGCACCCACTCCGCGGCGCCGGCGCTGTTCAAACACGTGCCCTACGACCCGATCAAGGACTTCACGCCGATCGCGCGTGTCGGCAGCTTTCCCTCGTTCATTGCCGTCAACAACGACCTGCCGGTGACTTCGATGGCCGAACTGGTCGCCTATGCCAAAGCCAATCCCGGTAAGCTCGATGCCGGCTACGGCAACTCGACCGGCCGCATCACCGTCGAGACTTTCAAGCGGCGGCTCAATCTCGACATCGTGCCGGTCGCCTATCGCAGCAATCCGGCCGCGGTGACCGATCTGATGGCCGGACACGTGCAGATGGGCGTGCCCGATTTCTCCACCGGACTGCCGATGCTCAAGGCCGGCAAGATCCGTCCGCTCGCGGTGCTGACCAAGGAGCGCGACGCCACACTGCCCGACCTGCCGACCTTGGATGGCACCGTGATGCCGGGTTACGACCTGCTCGCCTGGACCGGCATCTTCGGTCCGGCCGGACTGCCGCAGAACGTGGTCGATACGCTCGCCAAGCCGATCGAGAAGGCGCTGGCCAATCCCGAGGCGCGCGACCGCTTCCGCGCCGTCGGCGTCGAGGTTTATTGGATCGGTCCCGCCGGATTCTCCAGCTACGTCAAAGACGAGCTGGTGAAATGGACGACGCTGATCAAATCGGCCGGGATCGAGCCGGAATAACTCGACTAGTCTCCGCTCATTCCCGCGGAAGCGGGAATCCAGTTCTGTTTGCTCGTCGCCGCTCGCCTGGATCCCCGCTTTCGCGGGGAGGCGCGGTTACCGGTGCTACTGCAGCTGGTCCTTGACCTTGTCGAGGCCGGCATTGACGCAGTCGTCGTCGACGCCGGGCGAGCCGGACACGCCGATGCCGCCGACGACGAAATTGCCGGACTTGATCGGCTGGCCGCCCGGAATGGCGATCACGTTCGGCAGCGTCACCTGCTGGTGCACCGGCGAATTCGGATCGAGCAGCTTTTTGGCGTATTCGGCGGTCGGCTGCTTGAACGTCATCGCGGTGTAGGCTTTGCGCCGCGCATTCTCCATCGTGTGCGGGCTGGCATCGTCGGCGCGCATCGCGACGATCGTCTCGCCGTCGCGATCGACCACGACGGCGGATGTCGCATAGGTCTTGGCCTGGCACGCCGCGATCGCGGCCTCCGCGATGGTCTTGGCGATATCGAGCGACAGATCCTTGTGCATGATCAGCGCGGCGCCGGCCGGAGTAGCGGCGCCAAGCGCGAGAGCGGCGGCAATGGTCAAACCCAGACGATGTGCGATCGGCATGGTTGTTGTCCTCCCGGTAAAAAAGCGCCCGCTGCATGAACAGCGGACGCTGAAACCTATTCCATTTCGATGGCGGCGGCGCAACGAACCCGATGCCGCCGCTCAACAGGCCGTGAACGGCGTTACCATTGCCGATAGACCGGCGGCGGCTGCGGCGGATAGCCCGGGGCATAATAGGACGACTGCGGCTGCTGATAGGCCGGCTGACCGTAATAGGCCTGCGGCTGGCCGTAGGGGCGCTGCACATAGACCGGCTGGCCGTAAGCCTGCTGCTGTTGCTGATAGACCGGCTGGCCATAACCGGGCTCGCCGTATTGCGGCGGCTGCTGGGCATATTGCGGCGCGACCTGCAGCGGCTGCGGCGCGTAGCCGACATCGGTGTCGGGCTGCCGCGCCCGCGCCATCGGCACGCCACCGGCCGGCGTGACGCCGGCGACCGTGACGCTGGTATTCGCCATGCCCTGCGCCTTGACCAGTTCGAACAGCGTCGCCGCATGGTCCGGCGACAGCCTTACGCAGCCGTGCGACACCGGCAGGCCGAGATGCTTGACGTCGAAAAAGCCGTGAATGGCATGGCCGTGCAGGTCGAAGAAGATGGTATGCGGCATCGGCGCATTGTCCCACTCCTGCGACAGGTGATCGGCGTCCATGCGGTTCGGCTTGAAATTGCCGTTCGGCGTGTCGTAGCCGGGCCGCCCGGTCGACACCGGCCATGTGTAGCGCGGGGTGCCGTCGACCGCGACCGTCATCTGCTGGGTAGTCTTGTCGATCGCGATGGCGATATTGGCGCGCGCCGCAGGCGCGAAAGCCAAGGTCAGCGCCGCGGCCACCAACGGGGCGGACAGTCGCGACATAAAGTTTGCGTTACGCATTGATACTCACCTGGGAGGTAGTCGCCGAGTCCTAGAAGTCTTTCGCCTGTCTTTGGTTCAAGGCAAGAGCATCGGAGCAGTGTTCGGCGGAATGGTGAATGCAATAAGGCGTGAAGCAGTCGTTACCGGGCCCGCCCAGGGGCATTCCTGGCAAGCCGCGGGCCGGAACGAGCGGTCATAAGGGCTGCAGCCCCTCCGCACATCACCCTAATGCCGGTTCGGGCAAATATTCCTAGTGCCGCTTGAAATACTGCACCGCCCGCTCGTGCTTCTCGGCCGCGGCGCGGCTGCCGAAGGTGCCGAGATTGCGGCGCTTGCCGGTCTTAGGGTTCTTCTTCCGTGAATAAAGCCGATATTGGCCCGTTGCGAGCTTGCGGATCATGGCGAAATTTCCCGCGTGGGAATATTTGCTTAGTCAAAGATCATTCCGGCCTTCGGTTCCTGGCCGCGAGCACGCTAATCGGCCGCCGTCCCGAACCCATCCCGCCTCAAGCGCACCAAGGCGCGATCGAGCGCCGAGAGAAAGTTCGAGCGGTCGCGCGGCTGGAACGGTTTTGGCCCGCTGGTGATCTCGCCGGCGCTGCGCAGACTGTCCATCAGATTGCGCGTCGCCAGCGTCATGCCGATCGAGTCCGCGGTGAAGGCCCGGCCGTTCGGCGCGATCACCTCGGCGCCGGCTTTCACGGCCCGGCTCGCCAGCGGCACGTCCGCCGTGATGACGATATCGCCGCGCACGGCCCGTTCCGCGATCCAGTTGTCGGCCTCATCCATGCCGGCGCCGACCACCACGCGCTCGATCATCGCGTCGCGCGGCACCGCGATCGGTGAGTTGCTGACGACGAAGACCTTGAGCGCGGTACCCTTGTCGGCATGGCGCTCGGCGACGCGATAGATCTCCTGCTTCACCGGGCAGGCGTCGGCGTCGATGTAGATCGAAATCGGAGTCACAATCGGTAATCCCGTAGGCGCCGCCCTCGACCGTCATGGCCGGGACAAGTCTATGAAGGGCATTTCATTGCCGGCTCGGCTCGGCATGCTTCGTGGCAGCTACCCTCGGCGGAACCTCAAAGCAACCAAGTAGTCATATGCCTTGGGTATGCTACGGGAATCGGTACTAATCGCGCCGGCGTCGGGGCCGATCTGGGCCCTCGTCTGGGAATATCGCTACAACCGAGGAATACATGACCAATCGATCGACGGCGTCGCAATTCATCCGGCTTGGCGCGGCGGAACTTCGCGCATCAGCCGGTGGGCTTCGACGCTGGGCGCCTGCCGCCCTGGTAATGCTCGCCGCCACGGTCGCGCTGACGGGTGTAATGGCGGGGTCTACCGCCTACGCCGCTGCCGGGCATGCCGGCCCCGCGCGCCTCACCCCGATGGCGGCCCCGCGCCCGGCCGCCGATCCGATCATGGCCATCGTATCGATCAAGGGCCAGCAGGTGACCTTCTACGACGCCGACGGCTGGATCCTGCGCGCGCCGGTATCGACCGGCACGACCGGACGCGAGACCCCGGCCGGCGTCTTCGCCGTCGTGGAAAAGGACAAGGATCATCATTCCAGCCTCTATGACGATGCCTGGATGCCGAACATGCTGCGCATCACCTGGAATGGCGTCGCGCTGCACGGCGGCCCTTGCCCGGCTACGCCGCCTCGCACGGCTGCGTGCGGATGCCTTACGATTTCGCCGCGAACGTATTCGACAAGGCGCCGATGGGGATGCGGGTGATCATCTCGCCGACCGACACCGAGCCGGTGGCGTTTTCGCATCCGTCGCTGTTCGTGCCGAAGCCGGATGCGATCGCTGCGGTGCCGGCCCGCGCCGACGCGCTGGCCCGCGAGGCAAGCGATGCCACCAAGGCGGCGGCCGATGCCAAGAATGCTGCCGCGGCGGCCAAGCGCGCGGCGGCCGCAGCGCCGGGCGCGGTGCGCAACCTCGATTATCTCAAAAAACGCGCCGATATGGAGCGCGCCTACGCCGAGAAAATGGTCGCCGCCATCAATGCCGACCCGAGAAGGACGGACCAGGACAAAGCCAAGGCGCAGGATTTTGCGCAGAGCGCCGCCGCCAAAGCCGAGGCGCTGGGGACCCAGCTCGACGCCGCCAAGACCGACATGAAAGCGAAGCAGGACGCCGTCGCGGCCGCGCAAGCCGCCGCAAAAACGGCCGAGGCTAAGCGGAGCGATACCGCCAAGGCCGCGGCGGACGCGAAGCTCGCCGGCGAGCCGGTCTCGATCTTCATCAGCCGCGCGACGCAGAAGCTTTACGTGCGGCGCGACACTCACAAGCGGCTGCCGGACGGCGGCGAGATGTACGATACCAGCCTGGAATTTCCGGTCGCGATCAAGGATCCCAATAAGCCGATCGGCACTCACATCTTCACCGCGGTCGCGCGCGACAGTGCGAGGTCGGTTTGCGCTGGACCGAAGTCTCGATCGACAATGGCGACAACGCCAAGGATGCGCTCGACCGCATCACCTTTCCGCAGGAGGTGCTCGACCGCATCGCGCCCACCGCATTGCCGCTGTCCTCGATCACCATCTCGGACGAGCCGCTGAGCAGCGAAACCAACTACCGCACCGAATTCGTCGTCGTGCTGAACAACCAGCCGCAGGGCGGTTTCGCCAATCGCATCCGCACGCCCGACATGAACATCGCGCGCCAGGATGACAACGGGTTTGGCTGGTTCGGCGGCTACGGCGACAGAGCACCGCCGCCCCCGATGCGCCGCGGCACGTCCTATTATCCGGAGCGGCGCATGTGGGGGAGTTATTAGCTCTCCTTCCGCTCGTTGCATTCCCTCTCCGCTCGTCCCCGCGAAAGCGGGGACCCAGTGCAAAACTCCTGGATTCCCGCTTGCGCGGGAATGAGCGGACCAGTCGCTACCACACGCTGTCGCATTCCGAGCCGCCGAAATTGAGAATGGGATGGCAGACCATTCCTCGGCGATTGACCCAGGTGTCGTCGCGCGTGGTGTTGGTATAAATCCAGCCCCGCGCCCGCATGCAGCTTTTGTAGGCCGCCGTCGGCGGGCCATGCGGCCCATTGTTGTATTGCAGGTCGCAGCGTCGACCGTCAGCCGCGAGTTGGGTATCGCTCTGTCCCGGGCGAGTGGCGTTCCAGTGTGTGGTGTCCGCTTGCGCCGCGGTCATTGCGCCGCCGAGCAACAGCACCGCCACCAACACAATCCGTTTCATGGGTTATCCTCCATTTCAAACGCGCCGCCTTACTCGTCGGTAGCGCGCGGGGGATAGCCGGGTTCAACGATGGGCGATTACAAATTGGATAGGATTGCGCACCTAAGCGTATTACGTTCGGCGACGCGATAAATTTCTCACTTCACCGGGCACGCTTGGACCGCCCTACGCCCGCTGAATTCAATCAGTCCTTAGTAATCTTTGGCCCAATATACACAACCTTTAAATGTTCTTGTTTTGGTGGCACTGGCCATTCGAAGTGTATTCGAAATTGCGGCGTTTGGATTTTACCATGCCAGGGACAGAAGATCATCTTGGACACATCGATCGGATCGCGGAAGGTCATTTCCTTTTTATATTCATTTTTGTTCGCATCAAACTATCACTGAACCGCGCTCGCTTCCCCGTGAAAAACTGCCGATATAGTTCGATGCTGCGCGGTCCAGCGGCGCCATCTGATTCCCTACCCTCCATGTATTCTTGGAGTATGCTAAGGAGTACAATAACGCGTTTGGCAACCGCGGGATAAAAAGTGGACTCATTCAAGCTGTCAAGAACAGCTTCAGATATTTTCAAGCGGTCAAATCGTGACTTTATGGCATCAATTAATTGGGCCCAAGAGGTCGGGTCAGCGCGCAATTTTAATGCCGCCGCTAATAGGTCTTCGGCTCTCCAAATATTAGGTACCGGCAAGTGTCCAATTGGATCGCCCGCGAGACCATGCTGAACTGACAGCGGTGTTCTCTCAAAATCAACGGGGCCGCCTAAGAAGCTCACCACGGCCGCGCCTTCACCGGCATTTATCCGGCGCGCGGCCTCTCCTAAACCTTGGTCGGTAACGTCATGACCTTGAAATTCAAAGTAGTCATCTTGCTCATGTAGCCGGTCGTCATCGATAAATGGCCCCTGCTTGGTGATCCATGCCAAAATTAGTCCTTTTTCTTCGCGCGAGGCATGCGCTGCCACTACACTTCCGCAATTTTGATTTGGCATAGCAGGTCGCTGCGAAAACATCCGAGAGCAAAAAAGGCTCTGACGAATAATTTCAGATCTCGCTCTGAGTTCGCAGAAAGCTAACTAGCGCATTTAGGAAATCAACCGCAGACTGATACTGGCCCTGGAGCACAGGTCATTTAGGTACCAGCGAAGAATCATCCCAACGGCTAGCTAGCTAGATCGCGCTCGGATTGATCGAAGAAGCCTGTGGGCCAAGCATCAATTGCGCCGTCCTTATCCAGGTGAACGGAGGTTATTCCAAGATCACTATCGGTGATACCAGAAAAAAAATGAACAGAAACTGCTTCAGCCTTGATAAGCTTGTCACGGACAGCCAATCGAACACCATTAAGGACATGGTCACTGTGAGTTTCCACGACAACTTGCACTCCCGAATTTGCCATGGCCGCAATAAATCTACCCATCCTCGACTGTGCTTTGGGATGAAGATGCGCCTCAGGGCTGTCAATCAAGAGGGCCTGCCCCGATCTCGCGAGCAGGCCTGCCACCAAAATGGGAAACGCATAACTTAGGCCGTAGCCCACATTGGAGGGACGTCGCCACTCGTCGGTTATCCGCGTTCTCAATTGAAGCTGCACAAGCCCCGTTTTTTCCAGCGACTGCGTGGACGCTTCGAAACCTGGGAACAGTTCGCTGCCCCAAGCGCCAACCTGTCGTCGCAAGGTTGTCCCGGACTTCGACGCTAACCGCCGGGCAGGATCAACTTCTTCATCTGAAAATCGCTCGAGCCACCAAGCGGCAAATTCGCCGATGGTCCCAATATCTGCATGAATTGGTCGGCTTGAGCGTGGCGCCCCAAAGATCTCCTCAGTCCCCTCTCTAGTCGCACTGAGAAATATCAAAGATTGAAGTGCCTCTATTAAACTAGACACTCCAGACGGTCTCGCAAAATTAAAGGGTAGCAAATCAGACAAGCCCTCTTCGTTAGGCGAGTACGATGTGGAATTGTCGGAGTCCGTAATTTCTATTTCGCAAATTGGGAGAGCGTCCGTTTCAGCTCGCTCCTCTGAATTGAGCTTCCAAAGGACAGCGGTACCGTTCGATTTACGCCAATCGAAACTAACCGTTCATTGGAAGATTTGTTTATCAACTCCCCAGGCGTCCCAAGTTGAACGAGCGACCCATTTAAACCTAGCCATCGTGTACGTGGGTTTTCTCGAAGAGCCTGGGATATTAGGAGCGCACCCTGCAAAGCCGTGGATTTGCCGCCTGCACTAAATCCCGTAAGCAAAGTAGTGAGTGAGGGGGAGAGAAAGCGCCTTATAGCATTTGAAGTTGACAAGTTTCAGACCCGTGATCATTAGATGACCCTATCTATTGCTTCACGGGCCATTTCAAATCGAGTTCTGAACCTGTTGAGTACTGTTTGTAGAGTAAGTAATCGCAAAACTGAAATCGTCATTAGCAAGCAGCTTGATGACTGATTGCCTCAGTGAATTTATTTGCCGATCGGTAAGATTTTTTGGCAATTCAGAAAAAAGCACGGAACAGACGTCGAAATGCAATATTTATATTGAATGACGAGCGTTAGCGTCGCTTTCCGCAAGATTTACGGAATCGTGGTTAGGAAATAAAATCCGATTAGTTTTCAGAACGGTCAAAACTGTCGCGAAGTTCAGCCAGATTTTTTTCCTTCCAATTATTCATGCGCTCTGGAGTTTCACCTAGAAACCCATCATATCGCCGCCACGATAAGAATTGACACTCAAAATACGGAAGGCGCAAAACCGATTGATAGCTTCGCGGTCTCGCATTACGAGCGGGTTCAATGATCCTCCGGTCGCCGTTAAAAACGCCTTGCCTTCCGCTGTGTTTCGAAGCCACCGCGATGGCAGGGCCATTGTAAAGGCTATTCCGCATCTGCTGTCGACTTAGCGCCACCCCACTATTTACTCGATCAAAAATGAAGAGACGAGCTCGCTCCGGCGCCTTGGAATCCAAGATATAAAAGATAAGAGGCGTATCTTCGATCTCTCTCTGAGGTTAATTGGCAAGTCTTTGAGGCGCCTGCCTTCGAGAGGATGATTTTCGGAACTTTTTATCGTCAATAAGACCCGTCAGAGGAAATGCGTTATCAAGATATCTCTGGAGCTTGTTAGGCGCTGCAGGCCGTCCACTACGACAATCGCCCGTCATTAGCTTCGGCAACGTAAAACACAGGTAGAGGAATTCGCATAAGGCATGAATTTACGCGCTTAGGACTGCTTTTCGATGGGCTCAGACGAATGCCCGTTGAAAGTCAGGATCCATCTGGTACCGTTTCGAATTAATTCGCTTTACAACCTCATTGACTGATCGCTCCTCCTTGCGAACAAAAACGCTATCAAGCGGATACTCGCCGTATACAGATGAATGGCTGACATTCGATACCCTGGAACTTCGACATGGAAGGAAGTTTCGATATGTCATCGCTAAATTGCAGTTTCAACGGTCTCTTTATAGAGGAATTATCGCTAAGGTTCACACCCGCTCCACAAAACTATCCACCACCCGCTTCTCGCCGGCCTGGTCGAACTGGATGGTCAGCTTGTTGCCGTCGATCGCGGTGACGTTGCCGTTGCCGAATTTCTGGTGGAAGACGCGGTCGCCGAGCGTGAAGTCGGAGACGGTGCCGGTGGATTTCGCGACCAGTTCGCCTTCGATGGTGAGCGGCAGGCGGCGTGCGCCGCCTCCCTCGTTGCGGGCGCGCCAGGGCGACGGTGACGAGGTCGTCGTCGAAGCCGTCACTGGGCGCCGTTTTCGACTCGTCGTCGCGCGTAGCGCGCGCCGCTGTCGGCGAAGCCGCCGCGGCTTTCTTGCGCCTGCGCGCGCTGCCAGCCCGGCGTGGTGTAGTTCGAGCCGAACGAGGTGCATGTCGTCGAAGCGCGAGGCGCCGTAGCCGCCATAAGCCGCCGAAGCCGCCTTGCGCTTCGGTGACCTCGACATGCGGCTTCCGGCAATTCGTCGAGAAAGCGCGACGGGATGTTGGTCTGCCACATGCCCGTGCATGCGGCGGTTGGTGGCGAAATAGATCTTGGCCCGCTTGCGCGCGCGGGTGAGGCCGACATGGGCGAGGCGGCGCTCTTCCTCCAGGCCGGCGCGGCCCTGGTCGTCGAGCGAGCGCTGGTGCGGAAACAGGCCTTCCTCCCAGCCGGGCAGGAACACGGTGTCGAATTCGAGGCCCTTGGCCGAATGCATGGTCATGATGTTGACGGCGTCGGCGTCGGCGCCCTTGTCGTTGTCCATCACCAGCGAGATGTGTTCGAGGAAGCCCTGCAGGTTCTCGAACTCCTCCATCGAGCGCACCAGCTCCTTGAGGTTTTCCAGCCGGCCGGCGGCGTCGGCGGAGCGGTCCTTCTGCCACATCTCGGTGTAGCCGCTCTCGTCGAGAATGATCTCGGCGAGCTCGTTGTGCGGCAGCAGGTCGCGCTGCTTGCGCCAGCGGTCGAACGATTCGATGCACGCCGCGCAGCGCGCCGCGCGGCTTCGGCTTGAGCTCGTCGGTCTCGATCACGGCGCGGGCGGCTTCGGTCAGCGGCACGCGGCGCTTGCGGGCGTGATCGTGCAGCAGCTGCACGCGTGGCGTCGCCGAGGCCGCGCTTCGGCACATTGACGATGCGCTCGAAGGCGAGATCGTCGGCCGGCGAATTGACGACGCGCAGATAGGCCAGCGCATCGCGGATTTCGGCGCGCTCGTAAAACCGCGGGCCGCCGATCACGCGATAGGGCAGGCCGAGCGTGACGAAGCGGTCTTCGAATTCGCGCATCTGGAACGAGGCGCGCACCAGGATGGCGATTTCGTTGAGCGCATGGCCGCCGCGCTGCAGCTGCTCGATCTCCTCGCCGATGGTGCGGGCTTCTTCTTCCGAATCCCAGGAGCCGGTGACGGTGACCTTCTCGCCCGGCACGTCGTCGGTGCGCAGCGTCTTGCCGAGCCGGCCTTCGTTATGCGCGATCAGATGCGAGGCGGCGGCGAGGATGTGGCCGGTGGAGCGGTAATTGCGCTCCAGCCGGATCACCATGGCGCCGGGGAAGTCGTGCTCGAAGCGCAGGATGTTGTCGACCTCGGCGCCGCGCCAGCCATAGATCGACTGATCGTCGTCGCCGACGCAGCAGATGTTTTTGGGGGCTTGAGGATGAGGTCCTTCGGCGCTGCACCGCGCACTCCCTCTCCCCGATGCGGAGAGGGTTGGGGTGAGGGGGTTCCAGCGTCGTTATCATTCTGCAGCGCCGGAGCCCCCTCACCCGCCCCCACCCTACCCTCGCCCGCAACCGGGGGAGGTATGGAGGCGGCGACCTCTCCCCCCTGAGGCGAGGTGAAATCGGAGCTCGTCGCTGGCGAGGACTTCTGCGCCAGCAGCCGCAGCCACAGATACTGCGCGACATTGGTGTCCTGATATTCGTCGACCAGAATGTATTTGAAGCGCGACTGATACTGCCGCAGCACTTCGGGGTGCTCGCGGAACAGCCGGATGCATTCGAGCAGCAGATCGCCGAAGTCGGCGGCGTTGAGGATTTTCAGCCGCTCCTGATAGGCCTTGTAGAGCTTGAGCCCCTTGCCGTTGGCGAACACCGCGGCCTCGCCGGCCGGCACCTGCTCGGGGGTGAGCCCGCGGTTCTTCCAGCCGTCGATCAGGCTCGCCAGCACGCGGCCGGGCCAGCGCTTTTCGTCGATGCCCTCGGCGTCGAGCAATTGCTTCAGCAGCCGCACCTGATCGTCGACATCGAGGATGGTGAAATCAGGCTTCAGCCCGACCAGTTCGGCGTGGCGGCGCAGGATCTTCACGCCGATCGAGTGGAAGGTGCCGAGCCAGGGCATGCCCTCGACCACGCCGCCGACGATCTCGCCGACGCGGTGCTTCATCTCGCGCGCCGCCTTGTTGGTGAAGGTGACGGACAGGATCTCGCCGGGCCGGGCGCGGCCGAGATTGAGGATGTGGGCGATGCGCACGGTGAGCACGCGGGTCTTGCCGGTGCCGGCGCCGGCCAGCACCAGCACCGGACCGTCGAGCGTCTCGACCGCCTGGCGCTGTTCGGCGTTGAGCCCGGCGAGATAGCCCGCAGCCGGCGCCGCGGCCGCCATGGCGCGCGCGGCAATGCCGCCGCGGGCCGGGCCCGGCGGTTCGATCGGCTCGATGCTGCGCTTCAGAGGGTCAGCCACAGGGGCCAGCCAGTGACTGTTTCTCGGCGTGATTCTCATGGCCCCAAGATGGCACCTGAGCACGGCTTTTACGAGACTTCGGCGGCTTGTGCCGGGAGCCCGTCAACGCAAGAGCATTCCCCGGGATGCGGTGCAGCGCGCAGCGGTGCACCGCCGTTCCGGGGACTTCGCAGGCCCGGCGCCTGCCGGCTCAGGACCCGGGAAGCTCCCGGGTCTGCAGTGCATCACTCCGCTTCGCTGCGTGCTGCACTGCGCCCGGGAAACTTGGCCTACTTTGTCGTCGCCGGGTCGTAGGCTTCCTGCTTGGCGTTGGCGATCTTGATCAGCGTCTCGGCGGCCTTGCGGTCGGCCTTGAGGAAATCGGCAAAGCCCTGCGGCGTGGTGGTGGCCGAGACCACGACGTTCTTGGCGAGGAAAGCCTCGAAGTCCGGCGTGGTGAACAGCTTGACGAATTCGGCATTGAGCTTGGCGACGATGGCCGGCGGCGTGCCCTTCGGCACCGCGAGGCCCCACCAGCCCTGGCCGGGATAAGCGCCCCAGCCGACTTCGGCGTAAGTCGGCACGTCGGGCAGCGACGGCGTGCGCTGCGCCGTGGTGACGGCGAGCGCCTTGGCCTGGCCGGCCTGGATCAGGCCCATGAAATTGCCGACGCCGAACCGCGTCATCTGCACTTCGCCGGCGGCGATCGCCTGGGCCGCCGGGCCGCCGCCCTTATAGGGAATGCCGACGATCTGGGTATTCCACTGATTGTTCAGCCAGCGCAGGAAGAGATCGGGAAACGAGCCTTCGCCCAGCGTGGCGTAATTCAGCCCGTTCGGCTTCGATTGCGCCAGCGCTTTCAGTTCGGCGACGGTGTTGATGTGAAGACTGGTCGGCACGAACACGCCTTCGGTGAGCCAGAACAGCCGGGTTACCGGGACGAAATCGGTGTCCGGATCGTAAGGCAGGTTGCTGAACAGCAGCGGGTTGTACGACATGGTGGAGTGATAGATGACGCAGATGGTGTAGCCGTCGGGCGCCGCCAGCTTGCAGGTCTGGGCGGCGACGATGCCGGAAGCGCCGCCCTGGTTTTCGATGATGAAGGGCTGTCCGAGACGCTGCTGCAACTGCGCCGCGGCGCCGCGCATGATCACGTCGGTGACGCTGCCGGCGGCGATCGAGACGATCATCTTCACCGGGCGGTCGGGATAATTCTGCGCCCGGCCGGCGGTGGACCAGGACAGCGCAAGAGCGGCGACGAGTCCGAGCAGTAATTTTCTCATGGTGCTTTCTCCCCCTATCCGCTCAGTCCCGCGCGAACGGGCAGGCGGTTTTTTTGTCGTAGGGCGGGTTAGCCGAAGGCGTAACCCGCCGCAAGATCAGCCGATAACCACCTCGCCGATCGAGCCCGAATCATATTGCGTGAAGAACAGCCGGCCGTCGGCGAGCGCGGCGATGCAGCGCGCGCCGCTGCCGGGCGTCGGGATGTCGTATTCGCCGCGCACCGTGCCGTCCGGCGCCATGCAGCCGATCTTGTTGGCGAAGTTCGCGGTGTACCAGAGATCGCCGCCGGGACCGACGGTGACGCCGCGCAGCGAAGCATTCGGCGTCGGCACCGGATGCTCGGTAATGGCGCCGGCGCGATCGATGCGGCCGAGCGCGTTGGTCGAGGTCTCGACAAACCAGATGCTGCCGTCGGGATGCGGCACCATGGCGCGCGGCTGGCTGTCGTGGCTCGGGATCGGAAACTCGGTGACGGTGCCGTCCACGGTAATGCGGCCGACGCGGTTGCCGGCGGCTTCGCTGAACCACAGCGCGCCGTCGCGCACCACGATCGACAGCGGCTTGGCACCGGGCGAAATGCCTTCGGCGAATTCGGTGATGCGGCCGTCCGGCGTGATCCGGCCGATGCGGCTGACTTCGGTTTCGGAAAACCAGACATTGCCGTCGGGACCGAGGATCATGCCGTCGGGGCCGGCACCGGGCGTCGGCAGCGCGAATTCGGTGATTTCGCCGCGCGGGGTGATGCGGCCGATCTTGTTGGCGGCCTTTTCGGCGAACCACAGATTGCCGTCGCCGCCCAAAGTGATGCCGATCGGCGTCGCATTCTTTGTCGGCAGCGCGAACTCGGTGAAGGTCGCGCGATCCGGATCGAAGCCGGCCGATCTTCGACGCGCCGCTTTCGCAGAACCACAGCGCGCCGTCGGGTCCCTGCACCGCTATATAAGGCTTGCTGTCGGCGCTCGGAATCCGATGTTCGCGGATGGTGATCGAGACAGTCTCATCCGCCGCGCGCGACAATCGCGAAAGTGTTGTCATTGAACGCATTCCACCCCTGATGTTTCGACTGTTGGCGTGACTACGCTTGGAAAGGGCCGCGCTGTCAATTCACTCCCCATTCGAAGGCATCGCGATCCGCCGCCCCGCCCCCTGCGGAATTGGCAGGGCGCCATGCGCTCGTTTCATGCGGGCAAGGCGCGCCGCGATAGCCGCCGGAAAAGCAGCGGTCTTTTTCGCCGCCATATCGACGTGCAGCGCCATGTTCTCGGAGGTGGCCGAGAGCCAGCCGTCCTGGTGATAAAGCTGCTCGAAGTAATGCAGACGCTTGGCGTCGAAGCCGAGAAGCTGGACCGTCACATAGACCGGATCGCCGGCGCGGAGTTCGCGCAGATAGCGGACATGGACTTCGGCGGTGAAACAGGAATGCCGGCTCTGTTCGACATAAGCGAGACCGCAGCCGATGAGTTCGTAGGCTTCATCGACGGCGCGGTCGAACAGCACATTGTAATAGGCCATGTTGAGATGGCCGTTGTAGTCGATCCATTGCGGCTCGACCTGCATCGGCGAGGAAACAAAGGGCGCCGCGAAGACGGTCAGCGCATCGGGTTCGTCGGACATGGGGCGACTGTGGCGGATAGTGCGCGCGGCAGGCAAGACCGGCGTTCGACTTGACCGGCAAAGGCCGCACCGCCACGTTGTCCGATATAGGGAGCCCAGCAGCAACCAAGGAACAAGAATGGTCTTCGCTGAAGCACCGGAGCGGAGCAAACAGGAGCGCAAGGCGGCGGATACCGTGATCGGTGCGCTCGCCGCGCGTTACGGCAACCGGCTGTCGACCTCGCAGGCGTTGCGCGAGCAGCACGGCCACACCACCACCTGGGTCGGCAATCAGCCGCCGGACGCGGTGGTGTTTCCGCAATCGACCGAAGAAGTGCAGGAGGTCGTGCGGCTGTGCGCCGCGCATCGCGTGCCGGTGATCGCGTTCGGCACCGGCACCTCGCTCGAAGGCCAGGTCAACGCGCCGCGCGGCGGCATCTGCCTCGATTTCCGCGACATGAACCGGGTGCTGGCGGTCCATGCCGAGGATCTCGATTGCGTCATCGAGCCCGGCATCACCCGCAAGCAGCTCAACGAGCACCTGCGCGACAAGGGCTTGTTCTTCCCGATCGATCCCGGCGCCGATGCCTCGCTCGGCGGCATGGCTTCGACCCGCGCCTCCGGCACCAATGCGGTGCGCTACGGCACCATGAAGGACAATGTGCTGGCGCTTAAAGCGGTGCTGGCCAGCGGCGAGGTGATGTCGGCCGGCGCGGCGGGCCAAGAAATCCTCCGCCGGCTACGATCTGACGCGGCTGATGGTCGGCGCCGAAGGCACGCTCGGCATCATCACCGAATTGACGCTGCGGCTGTCCGGCATCCCGGAGGCGATCTCGTCGGGCGTCTGCCCGTTTCCCTCGGTCGAGGCGGCCTGCAATGCCACCATCCTGACGATCCAGTCCGGCATCCCGGTGGCGCGGATCGAGCTGCTCGACGCGCTGCAGGTGCGGGCCTGCAATCTCTATTCGAAGCCTGACACTGCCCGAGACGCCGATGCTGTTCCTCGAATTTCACGGCACCGATGCCGGCGTCGCCGAGCAGTCCGAGCGCTTCGGCGAGATCGCCCGCGACCTCGGCGGCGGGCCGTTCGATTGGGCGACGCGCGCCGAGGAGCGCTCGCGGCTGTGGCAGGCGCGGCATGACGCCTATTGGGCGGCGCGCCGGCTGCGGCCCGGCGCCGAGGCGGTGGCGTCCGACGTCTGCGTGCCGATCTCGCGGCTGGCCGAATGCGTCCGCGAAACCCAGGCCGACGTCGCGGAGAGCCGGCTGGTGGCGCCGATCGTCGGCCATGTCGGCGACGGCAATTTCCATCTTTCGATGATGGTCGACCTCAACGATGCGGACGAGGTCAAGCGGGCCAAGGCACTCCTCGAACGGCTGGTCGACCGCGCGCTGGCGATGGACGGCACCTGCACCGGCGAACACGGCGTCGGCCAGGGCAAGATGAAATATCTTTTAGCCGAACACGGCGCACCGGCGCTCGCCGCAATGCGCGCCATCAAGCAAGCGCTCGACCCGCTCGACATCATGAATCCGGGAAAGATTTTCGGTTAGGAGGCGCGGCGCGGAAACCGCCGCTAGTCCGCCCGCAACACCGGTGCAACCGGCGTGGGGATCAGCATCATATCGCCTTGCGGCTGTTGCGGATCACCGCCGCTCCCGGCGTCGGCATCGCGGTCGGTCTGGCCGCGATAATGCTCGAGCACGAACAGCCTGATCGCCGACGACAAATTGCCGTGGGCGCGGCCCGAATCGATCGATGCGACCAGGTCCGACAGCGTGATGCTGCGGACAATCGCGATGTCTTTCAGTCCCTTCCAAAAGGCGTCTTCAAGGCTGACGCTGGTTTTGTGGCCGGCGATCACGATGGAACGCTTTACGACCGGCGATTTCATTGGCCCTCTCCCCGTTCGATCCGATGGTGGTCGAAACGCCTCTGGTCTTTGTCGCTTCGGGCCTTGATTAGGTTTTGCTCCTTCTTCGAAATTCCGTGCGCCAGCCGATTTGCCGCAGCGTCCTGCTCGGCTTTGAGGCGCTTGGCACGCTTTCGTACGGTACGGAGATTGACGACGGGTCCCATGAAAATGGCGGCCTTTCGGGTTCAAAGGAGGGGGATGGACCGTTTCTGATTGCGTTGACGGTAATTAATTACCCTTCGCAAGAACTTAAGAGCGCTTGGCTGGGCCACTCGCCGCCCCGATGCACAACGGACCGCGTGTTGATAAATAGCGCGGGTCAATGAAAGTTGCCGAATTTCCTGCGGACTTGCCGAAAAACCTATTGGTCGGTCGAGCCGGGCCCTTAAGGATCCGGCCGGGTCATGTGCTCCGGCTGAACCCAGCGGTCGAAGTCGCGGCCGGAGACGAAGCCGAGCCGGACCGCCTCCTCCCGCAACGTGGTGCCGTTAGCATGGGCGGCCTTGGCGATCTGCGCCGCTTTGTCGTAGCCGATATGCGGCGCCAACGCAGTGACCAGCATCAGCGAATTGTTCATCAATTCCCGAATCCGCGGCTCGTTGGCGCGGATGCCGGCGACGCAATAATCGGTGAACGAAATCGAGACGTCGGCGAGCAGGCGGATCGATTGCAGCACGGCATCGATGATGACGGGCTTGAACACGTTGAGTTCGAATTGCCCTTGGCTCGCAGCCACGGTGACCGTGGTGTCGTTGCCGAAGACGCGGCAGCACACCATGGTCATCGCCTCGCACTGGGTCGGATTGACCTTGCCGGGCATGATCGACGAGCCCGGCTCGTTCTCGGGCAGGATCAATTCGCCAAAGCCGGAACGCGGCCCGGAGCCAAGGAAGCGGATATCGTTGGCGATCTTGAACAGATCGGTGGCGAGCGCATTGAGTGCGCCATGAGCAAAGGCCAGTGCCGCGTGCGAGGCTAGCGCCTCGAATTTGTTCGGGGCGCTCACAAATGGCAGCCCGGTGAGGCTCGCGACTTTCTTGGCGAACAGTTTGGCGAAAGCGCGCTTGCTGTTCAGCCCGGTGCCGACCGCGGTGCCGCCTTGCGCCAGCGGGTAAAGCTGCTTCACGCCGAGCTTGACCCGGGCGATGCCGGAGGCGACTTGCGCGGCATAGCCGGAAAATTCCTGTCCGAGCGTGAGCGGCGTCGCATCCTGGGTGTGGGTTCGGCCGATCTTGACGATGCGGCCGAACTCCTTCGTCTTGGTCTTGAGCGCCGCGTGGAGATGCGCGAGCGCCGGCAACAGCCGCTGCGTGATTTCCAGCACCGCCGCGATATGCATCGCGGTCGGGAAGCTGTCGTTCGACGACTGACTCATATTGACGTGATCGTTGGGATGGATCGGCGATTTGGCGCCGCGCTGTCCGCCCAGCTTTTCATTGGCGCGGTTGGCGATCACCTCGTTGACGTTCATGTTGCTCTGAGTACCCGAGCCGGTCTGGTACACTGCCAGCGGAAAATGGTCGTCGAGCTTGCCGTCGATGATTTCCTGCGCCGCCTGGACGATCGCCTTGGCGCGGCGGGCATCGAGCACTCCGAGCTCGAGATTGGTTTCCGCCGCGACGCGCTTGACCAGGGCGAGCGCGGCGATCAGCGGGCGCGGCAGGCGGTTTTCGCCGATACGGAAATTATTGCGCGAGCGTTCGGTCTGCGCGCCCCAATAGCGATCGTCGGCGACTTCGATCGGCCCGAACGAATCGGTTTCAGTTCGGGTTTTCATGCGGCTGACGAAAGCGGCGCGCTCATTTCTTCCGGAACCGGTCGAGCCGGACCACTTCACCGCCGCCGCCGTGATCGGGCCCGGATGACGGTGGCTCGGCGGACTTAGCGCCGGATTGAGCCGGCGAATGGCTCGGTCTTGTTCGGCTCGGGCGTCACTTGGCTCAGCGGTTTAATGGTTTTCTCGGCCGGTTTGCCGGGTGCGCCAGCGTCGCCGGTTGCCCCGGCCTCGATAGTCTCGAATTGGAAACCGAACTGTACCGCCGGATCGTAAAACGCGGTGATGGCGTCGAACGGTATCGCCAGCCGCTCCGGCACGCCGCCGAACGAGAGGCCGACTTCGAACCCGTCGTCATTCACCACCAGGTCCCAGAACTGGTGCTGCAGGATGATGGTCATGGCTTCGGGATATTGCCCGCGCATCCGGTCCGACAGCCGCACGCCGGGCGCCGTGGTCGCGAACGTGATCTTGAAATGGTGTTCGCCCGGCAGGCCTTTTTTGCCTGCGTCGGCCAGCACGGTGCGCACGACGCCGCGCAGGGCCTCTTGGGCCAGGATATCGTAGCGAATGTGATCGGTGGCCATGGCGTTACAGCAGTCCGGAATCGCAGTCGAGGGTGCCTCGATATTCAAATAGGGTTCGAAATCATGGAGGTCCATAGCGATTCTATCCCCGACCGCCGATTGCTGACTACCAAATTGCTGGAAAGTGGAGGCTTCTGTTGCCAGGTGCCTCCGAACCCCGCCTAACGGAGCTTAACCCGTTAGGACTTTAAGATCGGTCTTTCGGACTGCTTACGCAGCCAGAGCAACCGGAGCATAGTTGTCATTGGCAACTATGGATTGGCCCGGTAACGGCGGTACCATGCCGAGCAAAAGCCCGCCCTTTACGCCCTCGTCGATCCTATTTCGACCCCGTGATGGTGGAGTCGCCGGGTACCGCCCCCGGGTCCGAAAGGTTTATTACGACAGCCGTTTATCGCCATATCCGGCTTGCGCCGGCACTTCGGAATATAGGGGTAAAAGGTTGCGGAAAGAAGGGCGCCGGGTTTAACCCTGGGAACAGGCGGGTTAGACGCAAAGCAAGGCCATGAAGCTGATCTCCGGCGGACAAACTGGGGTCGACCGGGCGGTTCTCGATGTCGCAATCGAAAACGGCGTCGATTATGCCGGCTGGTGCCCCAAAGGCGGCTGGGCCGAGGATTTCCCGGCGCCGCCCGGCCTGTTGGCGAAATACCCGCTGCTGCAGGAGACGCCGCTGGCCGATCCGGCACAGCGCACCGAATGGAATGTGCGCGATGCCGACGCCTGCATGATCCTGGTCGAAGCCGGCGGCTTGGAGGTCTCGGGAGGTACGGCGCTCGCGCAAGACTTCGCGCACCAGTATCGCAAGCCGCGTTCTGGTCGCGGAACTCGGCGAGGCGAGCGCGGGTCGAACACGCGGTGTTGTGGCTGCGCGTTCAGCAGGCACGTCATGGCGACGGCCTCAAGCTCGCCATCGGCGGCCCGCGCGAGAGCGAAGCACCCGGCATTTACAGCCACGCTACGGCGTTCATCCGGGCATTGATTTAGGCGGCGCGGACCCGGCTGGTGAAGTCGGTGGCATCCCGGCTGAGAGCTGCCGCCTGGCGATTGAGTTCGGCGGCGGCTGCCAGCACCTGGGCGGCGCCACGGCCCGACTGATGCACCAATTCGCTCACGCCGGTGATGCTGCTCGAGAGCTGGACGGTGCGGATCGCGGCGCCATCGACGCTTTCCGCGATCCTGGCGGCGGCAAGATTCTGCTGCTGGATCGATTCCGAGATGGCGCGGGATATTTCCCTCACTTGGTTCATCGACCGCGCCATTGCATCGTTGGCGTTCTGCACGATCTCGATCACGTGCCCGACCGACAATGTCTTGTCCTTGATTTCGGCCAGAGCCGCCGTGGTCTGAGCGGCCAGCGCCTTGACCTCTTGGGCGACGACAGCAAAGCCGCGTCCCGCCTCGCCGGCATGGGCGGCCTCGATCGTGGCGTTGAGGGCCAACAGGTTGGTCTGTCGCGCAATCGCATTAATCATCGATGCGACCTGGTCGATATCCTTGACCGTCGTCACCAGCGCCGAGGTATGGGTTACGGCGCTGCCGGCGCAACGCGTTGCTTCGGCGATAATTTCGGCTGCATTGCCGACCTGGCAACTGATTTCGCCGATCGAGGTCGACAACTCCTCGATCGCTGCGGCGGCTCCGGCGGCGCTGGTCGTGGATTCATCGGCGACGGCAGCGGCCGAGCCGGCATGGCGATCCGATTCATCCAGCACCGCACTCATGCCGCGCGCGAACACCTCGAGTTCGGTGGCCGAATCGCCCACGGCGGAGGCGATGCTGAGAATATCGTTTTCGAAAGCGACTGCGACGGCTTCGAGCGCCGCGGCTTTTTCCGCCTGCGCCCGTTCGCGCTCGGCCATGCGCGCCGATTCCGCCTCGCGTAGCGCGACCGCATTGTCGCGGAACACGGCCACGGCACGCGCCATCGCGCCGATCTCGTCTCCCCGCCGGCTGCCGTCAATCTTCGCGCTCAGGTCGCCGTCGGCCATCCGGCTCATTGTCTGCGCCATGCGCCGGAGCGGGCGGGCGACAAAGAGCTGGCTCAACAACAAGGCGCCGAGAAGCGCCGCAATGGTGCCGCCGGTGAGGATGCCGGCTGTCGTCCGGTAAATCCAAATGCTGCGGTCCGCGACTTCGGCCTCGGTGTTGCGCGCCTCGCCGCCGAGAATATTGATCAGCCTGTTCAAATGCGAGGTCACGTCGTCCCGCGCCGGGTCAAATTTAAGGTCGACGATGCCGCGCCGCTTCCGGCCGGTCGCCCCGTTTTAGGGCGCTCTTCAATTCGGCGGCGACGTTGTGTGCTATCTCAAGCTTATCGAGGATCCGTCGGACATCGTCGATTTTGGCCGGATCGTAGGTCAGCACGTTTTTCAGCGCGTTCTTTATCGCCTGATACTCGTCCTCGATCATGCCGCCGGATTCTCCGGCGTCATCCGGATCCGAGGCGGCATAGGTCTTGTAGGTCGCGACACCGAACGATTCGATGTGAGCTTTCGCTTCGGCGAGTGCGAGCCGCGCCGGCGCAAGGCGTTGCGTTACCTGCAGCGTTCAGCCGCTTCGAGTTCGGTGAACCGTTGCAGGCAGAATACGTTGGCGGCGATCGACAGCAAGCCCAAAGCCGCAATGAGCAAGACGGCTTTCGCCGCGATCGGTATGCCGAACAATTTCATATTATGCATGCTGCCGAGAGAGCCGGTATTACGAATGCGTAGGCGGCAATCGTTTTCGCCGGCTTAACGGCTCCGTCACATAACCATAATTCGTTTCATGTGGATGCTTCGACGGAGCGATGATCGCCCTCGCATCATGTTCAGGGTTGCAACTTTCGGGCGCCGCATCGCTATCGCCTGCTGTTTGCAATCTAGCGGCGCCGGGGCGTCGGTTATGAGATCGTCGCATCCCGGCCCGTGCAGAATCCGTTTGGCAGAGGACGTCGCCCGGCGCTAAACGAAACCCATGACTACGCCGCCGCCGATTCCTAATTCACCGGACCCGCACGCCGAAATAGCCCCGCCCTCCTCGACGCCGGCGCCGCAACCGGTGCAGCCCGGCATTGGCGAGCTTTTCATTGCCTTCGCCACCATCTCGCTGTCGGGCTTTGGCGGCGTTTTGGCTTGGTCGCGCCGCATGATGGTGGAAGAGCGCAAATGGCTCACGCCCGAGCAGTTCAATGAGACCTATGCGCTTTGCGCGTTTCTGCCCGGGGGCAATATTCTCAACTTTTCGGTGATTTTCGGAGCGCGCTTTCGCGGCGTTTGGGGAAGTCTTGCCGCCTTCGCCGGGCTGATGGGTCCGCCGGCGCTCCTGGTGCTTTTGATCGGCGCGATTTATGCGCATTACGGCGACCTGCCGGTGCTGCGCCGCATGCTGACCGGGGTTGCCTCGGCTGCCGCGGGCCTGATGATGGCGACGGTCGCCAAAATGGCGCGCCCGCTGTTTCGCGACCGCGCCGTGATTCGGCCGCTCATCGCGGTGGCAACGTTCATTTCGATCGGTCTGGTGCATTGGCCGCTGCCGATAGTGCTGGCGGTTATCGTGCCGGTGAGCATCGGCTTGGCCTGGGTGCGGGTATGAAGACCGACGGCGGCACGCTGCTGACGCTGGCGAGCTTTTTCGCGGTGCTGTCGCTGTTCGCGATCGGCGGCGGCAATTCCGCCGTACCGGAAATGTATCGCTTTTCAGTCGACGTCCAGCACTGGCTGACCGACCGGCAATTCGCCGACACTTTCGCGCTGGCGCAACTGACGCCGGGCCCGAACCTCATCATCGTGACTTTGATCGGCTATCACGTCGCCGGCGTCTTGGGCGCGCTGGTGACGACGCTCGCGATGTGCGGACCGACGGGTGTGTTCGCGTTCTTCGTTGGCCGCGCTTCCGAGCGCTTCAAGGGCTCGTTCTGGCATGGCGCCGTGAGCCGCGGGCTCGTCCCCGTGACACTGGGTCTAACGGCATCGAGCGCCATCGTGATCGCGGGCACGTCCGATTACAGCTGGGCCGGGGCGGCGATTACCGCCGGCACCGCGATCACCGCCTATTTCATGCGCATACACCCCCTATGGGCCTTTGCCGTCGCCGCTTTGCTCGGGCTAAGCGGACTAGTTTAGCGGCTTAAACCGCCTTGCGGGCGCTTCGTCCGGCGCTCATTTGACGCTAAGCTTTCCCCCGAGTCGCGGAAACACCGGCAGCCCGATGCGCCAATATCTCGATCTGATGGAACGTGTGCTGTCCGACGGCGTCGAAAAGCGCGACCGCACCGGCACCGGCACCCGCTCGATCTTCGGTCATCAGATGCGGTTCGACCTGTCGCAAGGTTTTCCGCTGATCACCACCAAGAAGGTTCACGTCAAATCGATCATTTACGAATTGCTGTGGTTCCTGCGCGGCGACACCAATGTCAAATATCTCAACGACCACGGCGTCACCATCTGGAACGAATGGGCCGACGAGAACGGCGACCTTGGCCCGGTCTATGGCAAGCAGTGGCGCTCATGGCCCGCTCCCGGCGGCGGCACCATCGACCAGATGAAGAATGTGGTCGCAGAAATCCGTCGTAATCCGGATTCGCGCCGGATGATCGTCACCGCGTGGAATCCGGCCGAGATCGAGGGCATGGCGCTGCCGCCGTGCCACTGCCTGTTCCAGTTTAATGTCGCCGACGGCGCGCTGTCGTGCCAGCTCTATCAGCGCTCGGCCGACGTTTTCCTCGGCGTGCCGTTCAACATCGCCTCCTACGCGTTGCTGACGGTGGCGGTCGCCCAGGTCACCGGGCTGCGGCCCGGCGCCTTCATTCACAGCTTCGGCGACACCCATCTTTATCTGAACCATCTCGAACAGGCCCGGTTGCAACTCACCCGGCAACCGCGGCCGCTGCCGACGCTGCGGATGAATCCCGATGCCAAGGATTTGTTCGCGCTGCGCTTCGAAGACTTTTCGCTCGAAGGCTACGATCCGCATCCGCACATCAAGGCCGCGGTCGCGGTGTGAGGATGGACATCGTCCTCCTCGCCGCCGTCGCCGAAAACGGCGTGATCGGACGCGACAACACGCTACCGTGGCGACTCAAGTCGGACATGGCGCATTTCCGCGCAGTCACCATGAGCAAGCCGGTGGTTATGGGACGCAAGACTTTTCTCTCCATCGGCAAACCGCTCGGCGGCCGCACCACCATCGTGGTCAGCCGCGACCGCTCATTCACGGCGCCTGGTATCGTCGTGGCAGCAAGCCTTGCGGCAGCCCTCGAGACCGCAGGCGGCGACGCCCTGCGGCGCGGTGCAGATGCGATTATCGTTGCCGGGGGCGCGGATATTTATGTCCAGGCAATGCCTTTCGCGACCCGTCTCGACATCACCGAGGTGCGTAAGCCGGTCGCGGGCGATACCTATTTTCCCCCCATCGATCGTGAAATCTGGCGTGAAACCGGCCGCGGCGAGCACCAACCGGCAGCCGGCGACGAGGTGCCCTTCGCCTTCGTCACCTATCGACGCACGATCGCGGCCGGAAAAAGCCCGCAAAACGCGGCATAAGTCCGCGTTGTAAGGGCCGGTGCGCTACCTTATAACCCCGGCAACCAAAGCTGGCGGCAGTTTGCCGGCATAAGGAGCACATAAATGCCGTGGAGCAACCAACCCGGCGGCCCTTGGGGTTCGGGGTCGCGAGGACCGTGGGGCTCGGGGCCGCAATCGCAGGGACCGAAGCCGCCCGATCTCGAGGAGTTCCTTCGCCGCAGCCAGGACAAATTGCGCAACCTGCTGCCGGGCAATCTCGGCGGCCGCGGCATTGCGCTGATCGCGCTCGCCGCCGTGGCGTTGTGGGGCTTTTCCGGTTTCTTCCGCGTCGAGCCCGACGAACTCGGCGTGGTGCTCCGCTTCGGCCAGTTCGTTCGCGAGGTCCAGCCGGGCCTGAATTATCATCTGCCTTATCCGATCGAGACCGCGCTCACGCCGCAGGCGCTCCGGGTCAACAAGATCGACATCGGCTTCGATACCCGCCGCGGCAACACCATGCGCGACGTGCCCGAAGAAAGCTTGATGCTGACCGGCGACGAAAACATCGTCGACGTCGATTTCTCGGTGCTGTGGAAGGTGAACCCCAGCGCGGTCGGCGATTATCTTTTCAACGTGCAGAATCCCGAGAGCACCGTAAAGGCGGTGGCCGAAAGCGCCATGCGCCAGGTGATCGGCCGCTCGAACATCCAGGCCATCCTCACCGGCGCGCGGCAGAACATCGAGACCGCCGTGCAGGAAGGTATGCAAAAAACGCTCGACGACTACGGCGCCGGCGTTGTCGTCCAACAAGTCCAACTGCAGAAGGTCGATCCGCCGACCCAAGTCCTCGACGCGTTCCGCGATGTGCAGGCGGCGCGCTCCGATCTCGAGCGGGCGCAGAACGAAGCCGAGACCTATGCCAACCGGGTCGTGCCCGAGGCGCGCGGCCGCGCCGCCAAGGTGATCCAGGATGCCGAAGCCTATCGCGAGCAGACCGTCGCCGATGCCAAGGGCCAAGCGTCACGCTTTTCGCAGGTCTATGACCAATACAAGAAGGCGCCCGGCGTGACCCGTGAACGGATGTATCTCGAAAGCATGGAGCGCATTTTCGGCGGCACCAACAAGACCATCATCGATACCGGCCCGCAGTCCGGCCCCGGCGTCGTACCCTATCTGCCGCTCAACGACCTGCAGCCGCGCGAGCGTGCCCCGTCCCAGCCGCAGTCGGGAGGCAACCAATGAAGCCGAGCCTCGTTGGCGGCGCCGTCGCCGTTATTCTGCTGTTGGTCGGCGATCGTCGCCTACAGCACCTTCTTCACCGTTTATCAGACCAGACAAGCGCTGGTGGTGCGGCTTGGGCAAGTGGTGCGCGTTATCACCGAGCCGGGCCTCAATGCCAAGATCCCGTTCATCGATAACGTGATCTATATCGATAAGCGCATTCTCAACATCGAATCGCCGGCGCAGGAAGTCATTGCCTCCAGCCAGGACAAGTCCAATTCCGGCCTCGCGCAGGCCGGCGAACGCCTCGTGGTCGACGCCTTTGCGCGCTACCGAATTACCAATCCACTCAAGTTCTATCAAACCGTCGGTCCTGACGGCGCCTCGTCGCAGCTTGCGATCCTGTTGAACTCGGCACTGCGGCGCGTGCTCGGCGCGGCGACGCTTTCCGACGCGGTGCGTAATAAACGCGAAGACCTGATGGCGCAGATGCGCGATCAACTCGACCGCGACGCGCAGCCGTTCGGCATTCACATCGTCGACGTGCGTATCCGCCGTGTCGATCTGCCGGAGCAGAACAGCCAGGCGGTTTATCAGCGCATGCAAACCGAACGGCAGCGCGAAGCGGCCGAGTTCCGTGCCCAAGGCAGCCAGAAGAGCCAGGAAATCCGCGCCAAGGCCGATCGCGATGTCACCGTGCTCTTAGCCGACGCCAATTCAACCGCGGAGACGGTTCGCGGCCAGGGTGACGGCACCCGCAACCAGATCTTCGCCGACGCCTACGGCCAGGATCCGGATTTCTTCGCCTTCTATCGTTCGATGCAGGCTTACGAGCGGAGCATGCAACATTCCGATACCCATCTGGTGTTGCGTCCGGATTCGGATTTCTTCCGGTATTTTGGCGATCCGCAAGGCAAGCTCTCGCCTGGCCGCAGCACCAGCGCGCCGGCGCCGGGCGGAGCACCGTCAGCCGCGGCCGATCCGGCACACGCATCGGGCGCCACCAAGTAAGAGATCGGGCAGAGGCGGGTCGCGTCGATGTCGGATTTCCTCGCCGCGATCGGATTGGTCTTTGCGATTGAAGGCCTCTTGCTGGCCGCTTTTCCGGGCGGCGCAAAGAGCACGATGGCGATTGTCATCAAAATGCAGGACATGCCATTGCGGCTGTTCGGCATTGTTTCGGCATTGGCCGGCGTGGTTATCGTCTGGCTGGTGCGAGGCCTGGGATGACACCGGCGCCCTCCTGGGGGGTCGCCATTCCGCCCCAATCCGGCGCCTAATTGCATAAAGCGGCCGGCCTTTCCTTGGGATATTATCTTGCGTCCCCGTCAGGACGGAGGCACCTTGCCGATGAGTATTTCCCGATGCGGCCAATGCCAGGAGCGTTGACATCCATGTCTCGCCACTTTTTTGCTCGCCATTGTTTTCAGACGGCGCAACGCGGCGCGGCGATCGCGCTGCTGGCCGCCGCGATCGTCGGCCTGCCGCAACGGCCCGCCGCGGCGCGCGGACCGGAGAACATCGCCGACGTTGCCGAGCAGGTGATCGACGCGGTCGTCAATATCTCGACCTCGCAAAAAGTCGATCCGCGAGTCGCCGAAATGCCCGATCTTCCTCCGGGCTCGCCGATGGAAGAGTTTTTCGATCAGTTCTTCAAGAACCGGCGCGGCCAAGGCGGCGGCGATTCCGACCAGACGCCGCATCGCGTCAATTCGCTCGGCTCCGGTTTTATTATCGATCCGTCCGGACTGGTGGTGACCAATAACCACGTTATCGCCGACGCAGACGAAATAAATGTCATTCTCAACGATGGCACCAAGCTCACGGCACAACTGGTCGGCAAGGATTCCAAAGCCGACCTGGCGCTGTTACGCGTGCATACCGACAAGCCGCTGAAGGCGGTGAAATTCGGCGACAGCGACAAGCTGCGGCTCGGGCAGTGGGTCATCGCCATCGGCAACCCGTTCAGCCTCGGCGGCACGGTCACCGCCGGCATCGTCTCGGCGCGCAACCGCGACATCAATTCGGGCCCCTACGACAACTACATTCAAACCGACGCCGCCATCAATCGCGGCAACTCGGGCGGCCCCTTGTTCAACCTCGACGGCGACGTCATCGGCATCAACACCGCAATCATCTCGCCGTCCGGCGGCTCGATCGGCATCGGCTTCGCGGTGCCGTCCGATAGCGCGGTCGCGGTGCTCGATCAGCTTCGCCAATATGGCGAGACCCGGCGCGGCTGGCTCGGTGTCCGCATTCAGCAAGTCACCGACGACATCGCCGACAGCCTCAATGTGAAACCGGCGCGTGGCGCGCTGGTCGCCGGCGTCGACGACAAGGGCCCGGCCAAGCCCGGCGGCATCGAAGCGGGCGACGTCGTCGTCAGCTTCGACGGCCACGACGTCAAGGAAATGCACGATCTTCCGCGTATCGTCGCCGATACGCCGGTCGGCAAGCAGGTCGACGTCGTCGTCATCCGCAAAGGCAAGGAAGAAACTCACAAGGTCACGGTCGGCCGTCTCGAAGACAGCGAGAAGGTCGCGCTCGCCAGCACCAAGAAGGACGCCGCGCCGCCGGATAAGTCCGTCGTGCAAAAGACCCTGGGGCTCGAACTATCGAGCCTCTCCGACGACCTGCGCAAGAAGTTCAAGATCCGCGACGATATCAAAGGCGTCCTGGTCACCGGCGTCGATCCGAGCGTGGCGATGTCCGATCCCGATAAACGCCTCAACCCCGGCGATGTCATTGTCGAGGTGCAATACGAAGCGGTAAATTCGCCGCCCGATTTGCAGAAGCGCACCGACGCGCTGAAATCCCAGGGCAAGAAAATCGCCGTGCTGCTGGTCGCCAACGCCAATGGCGAGACGCGGTTCGTCGCACTTAATCTGCAATAGCCGACGCCGCTATTCGCCGAGCACAAATTCCTCGCGGCGGTAGCCTTGCGCATAGAGCAGCGCCGTCAGATCGCCGTGGTCGATGCGCGCGGCGGCGACTTGCTTTATCGCCGGCTTGCCGTGGTAGGCGACGCCGAGACCTGCGGCCTCGACCATCGGAATGTCATTGGCGCCGTCGCCGACCGCGAGCGTATCGTCGCTGTCGAGCCCGAAGCGCTCGCGCAGCGCATTAAGTGTATGAAGTTTCGCGTCGCGGCCGAGTATCGGCTCCGCCACCATTCCGGTGAGACTGCCGTTCGCGTCGACCAATAATGTATTGGCGTGGTTCTCGTCGAACCCGATCATCGCGGCGATGACCCCGGTGAAGGCGGTGAAGCCGCCGGATACGATGCAGGTATAAGCGCCATTTGCACGCATTGTGGCGACCAGTGCCTTCCCGCCCGGCGTCAGACGGATGCGCTCGGCAATCACGGTGCCGATCACCGCTGCCGGCAGGCCTTTGAGCAGCGCCACGCGTTCGCGCAGCGCCGGCTCGAATTCGATCTCGCCGCGCATCGCCCGCTCGGTAATCGCGGCGACCCGGTCCTTAAAGCCCGCATAATCGGCCAATTCATCGATGCATTCCTGGCCGATCATGGTGGAATCCATATCGGCGACAAAAAGCTTCTTGCGGCGCTTGTCATGCGGCTGAATCACGACATCGACCGGCTCGTCGCCGATAATATCGCGCAGGTCGCCGGCGAGATCTTTGAGGAGAGGCCGTTCCTCGCCGGACTCCATATCCTCGAGCAGAAAGGCGATATCCATGGCAATGCCGGGATCGAGCCAGTCCACCGGCCGGCCGTGAGGCAAATACCGAGCAGCCTTGCGCCCCAAGACATCGGTCACCGCCGGACGGTCCGGATGCGAGATCAGCGTTGCCACATAAAACATGCCGTGCGATCCGACAGGCGGTAGAGGGAGCGATCCGAAACGTGTTGAAGGCGATCCTCATCGCAGGTCCGACGGCGAGCGGCAAGTCGGCGCTGGCGCTGGAGCTGGCCGATGCGTTCGGCGGCACGGTTATCAATGCCGACTCGATGCAGGTGTACCGTGACCTGCGCATCATCACCGCGCGACCGTCGCCGGCGGATGAGGCGCACGCGCCACACCGGCTCTACGGCCACGTCGATGCCGCCGAGAATTATTCGGTGGGCCGTTGGTGTAAGGAGGTCACCGCCGCGCTCGATGCAGCAAAGCAAGAGGACCGCGCCGCTATCATCACCGGCGGAACCGGACTTTATTTCAATGCGCTGACCCGCGGACTGGCCGCAGTACCGGCGATTCCCATCGACATTCGCGACGCCGTGCGGGCGCGGCTGCTGAGCGAGGGTGTCGCAGCCTTGCATGCCGACCTCGCCCAGCGCGATCCGGCCGCGGCCGCGCGCTTGGGGCGGGGCGACGGCGCCCGCGTCACGCGAGCCCTGGAAGTCATATTGGCGACCGGCCGTTCCCTGCTGGACTGGCATAACGAGAATAAGCCGCCGATCCTGGATCTCGCTACCGCCGCCAAGATCTTTGTGATGCCTGATCGGGATGCCCTGCTCGGCCGCATTAATGCGCGATTCGACGCCATGATGGCGGCGGGGGCGCTCGAAGAGGTCCGCGCGCTGGCTAGCCGCGGGCTCAATCCGCGCCTGCCGGCCATGAAAGCGCACGGCGTGCCCTGGCTGGTCCGTCACCTTAAGGGCGAGATCGGCGAGGCCGAAGCGGTGGAGCAGGCAAAACTGGAAACGCGTCAATACACCAAGCGGCAGGCGACGTGGTTCCGCAATCAGCTTCCGGCATTTGAATGGGTCGAGCCGCAAGCGGCGCGCGGCGCGATCGAAAAGCAGGTGCGGGCTTTGGACCACGAGCGATAGCCGTCCCCCTTTCCGGCGCATCCGAGGAATTGAGTCATGCCGCCGTCGGGCTCTTAAAGCGAACTACCTTGCTTTCGGCTGGAGAAATTTTTCCCTGGCGGAGCAGTGCGGCTGCCGCCTCGGCGTCGACCGGGCGACTATAGTGATAGCCCTGCGCATTCTCGCATCCCGCCGCCAACAGAAATTGCGCCTGCGCCTCCGTCTCCACGCCTTCGGCGATGACCGCGATGCCAAGCTCGTGCGCCAGGCGGATGGCTGCTTTGACAACCGTTGCATTGCGTACATCGTCGGTTACGCGAAAAACAAGTTCCTGCGCGATCTTCAGGCGGTTTACCGGAAAGATCGTCAAATATTTTAGCGACGAATAACCGGTTCCGAAATCGTCGATCGCGATGCGCAAGCCGGTCTTTCTCAGGCTTTCGAAGGTATCGCTGTGCTTTTCCGACGCCTCCATGAGCACGGTCTCTGTGAGTTCAAGTTCGACGGCGCTGGGCGCAATGTCGTATTTCTTGAGATTGCGCCCGATGTCGCGCACCAGTTCGTCTAATCGTTTGATCTGCATGCCGGAGACATTCACCGCCATTGTTTTCGGTGCGATGCCCTCGTCTTGCCACTCTCGCAGCTGGCCGCACGCCTCCGCCAACACCCAGCTCCCGAGTTGCTGAATGATCGACGATTTCTCCGCGACTTCGATAAAGACGGATGGCATGATCATTCCGCGCTTCGGATGATTCCAGCGGACCAGGGCCTCGAGGCCGAGGATGGTCCCCGACGCGATCTCGACCTGCGGCTGATAATAAAGCTCAAGCTCGCCCCGCGCGATGCCGTTGCGCAGTTCCTCCGCCAGCGCCAGGCGTGAACGCACCTGCAGATTTAGATCGCTACTATGAAAGCGGAAACAGTTCCGGCCGTCCTCCTTGGCGCGGTAAAGAGCAAGATCGGCCTGGATGATCATGGCGCCCGGCGTGGCCGTCTCCACCGAATACATCGCTATACCGATACTGGCGGTCACGATGATCTCGTTTCCCTCGATATCGAACGGCGCGGCCATCGCCTCTATGATCTTCGTGGCGAGTACTGCAGCGGCGGGATCGGAGGAGTCCATCTGGAGGATCGTAAATTCGTCGCCGCCAAATCGCGCCAGCAGATCGGTATGACGAATCACATTTCGCAGACGTCGCACGGCCGCCTGAAGCAATAGATCGCCGATGGAATGCCCAAGCGAGTCGTTGACGTCTTTGAAGCCGTCGAGGTCGAAGATGTGGACGGCAAATTGGCCGGCTCCGCGCCGGCAACCCGCGAAAGCCACGGCAAGGTGTTCGTTAAAGACAAGCCGATTGGCAATACCCGTCAGCGAATCAGTCTGAGCGAGCCTATCCAGCCGGCGCGCATTGCGTGCGCCTTCCCACATGAATGCGACGACCATGCCGGTCATCAACAGGCACGCCGCCAATATAAGCCACGCACGCTCGTGGCTGCGAATGATCAATTGCCGCGGAACAGGGGCTATCAGTTTCCAATGTTTATCGCTGATGCCGACGTCGCCTGACCAATACGGCCCCGCAGTTGCAGCGGCGAACGAGCGCGGGGTATCCGGAGCCGAAGCAAGACCGGCGGATCTGACATAAACCGGCATGTCATTCGGAGCTGCATTTCTTTCGAACAGATAAATGTCGAGCGGCGGAGCCAGGTTGGCGAGAATGGTGTCGACCATCTGACCGATTTGAAATACGCCGAGAACATAGCCCTCGATGTTGCTGCGCCGGTCCTCCACTGTCGCAGTGGGCCGTTCCCGGAGGTAAACCGGCAGCGCGACCACGAAGCCGCGTCGGTCGCCATCTCCGCTGCGCAGCATAAATTCTCGCGACGCGACGATTTGGCCTGAATCGCGAGCCGCCTCGAACATGCGTTGACGCAGGCCGCCATCGTGCAGATCGAACCCATACAGTTTCGAGCCGGGCTTTTCCTTGGTTGAATAATAGATCGGCAGATATTCATCGCGTTCCGGCGCAACGACCAGCGTGCCATCCGGCCCGACGTCACGAATGTGATAATCCGTAATGCCGTCCCGCTTTGCCTCCAATTCGTGAGCCGCACGCTCATCGCGCGTCACATGCGGAACCCAGGACAGGCCAAGGATCGCCGGCTGATCTTTAAACAAAGTACTGCTGAAGGCATAGAATTCGGCGCGTGTCAGATCATGTCGTGTGGCGCTGAACAGCGTTCCGACGGCGACCAGCTTGTTGCTGTATTCGCTCAGGCCATTTTTTAGAATTTGGGTGTTATCGGTTGCAGCCTGGTTGAACTTCTGCAGCGCAAGACGTTCGTCATTCGCCGATACATAAAACCAGGCGGACACCGAAAGAGCCAAGCCGATGGCAGCCGCGCCAAAAATTTGCACGAACTGCTTGATGCGCCGAGACTTGGCGTTCGCGGTCATAATCCTCTAATGGCGATCTTGCAGGCAACGTTCCCCGCGATTGGGAGAAACGCTGCAGTGTCCGCTGGACAATCGAATATAAGCGGCTGTTCTGCACCGACCTTGAAGATTTTCATTACAATCGCGCGACACCATTAACTACGTGGCGGGGCAACGCCCGCCTAGTGCGTCGCGTATTGCAGGCCCGCCGTATAGGCGGCGCCGCCGAGCACGCAGGGAATGCCGAGTTCGATCTGTCCGGTGGCCGCCGCCACCACGCAGCCCATCGATAGCGCGCCTTGGCCGATCTGGCCCCAGCCCGAGAGTTCGCGCTTCGAGTTCGGTCCCTTTTCTTTCAGTTCCTCGATCGCCGCCAGCGACTCCTTGCGCATATGCACGGTATCGACCGTTTCCGCCGTCTCGATGACATCGTCGAGCACGACGGCTACCTCCTTGGGCTGGCCTTTGGCCGACCATTTCAACATCGTCAGAAGTTCGTTGTCGCGCACGGCATTGCTGGCGAGCGTGAACTTGGCCGCACTGCCGGTGGTGAGATTATCGACGCTGTCGTGGTCATTGGCGAGCGGCAAGAACTTGATGACGCGCTCGATCGGTTCATAGCCGCCGGTGGCAAGGTAATAGCCCCACAACACGTCGATCAGTTCGGGACTTGGAGCGAGCGCCACGATCTTCTTGCGATCCTTGTCGAGGTGCAGCGTCGTCTTGATCTTGTCGAGCATGCCCGGCTTGACGGTCTGATAATCGATCTGCTCCAGCCGTCGGCAGCTTGCCGTCGAGATATTGGTCGATCATCGCGCGCCGCGTCGGCATGCGGTCGACGAAGGTCGCGAGCACTTCCTTCCAGTCCGGCAAACCGGAATAGGCGATGGCGCGCACCAGCACCCAGTGATCGGGCGATGCGATCGGCAACATCTTCGCGACCAGTTCCTCGGCGCGATCCGGATTGCTGCCGAGCACGCCGGCGATAAAGCCGATATAAGGCCCCGACGATTCCGCGTCCTTGAACGCCTGCATCGCGCTCAGCGTGCGGACCACGGCGGCCAGTTTGTCCGGCTCGGGCTTATGGCGATAATCGTTGATCCATTTCAGGATCGCGTCGGTCGAAGTGAGAGCCGCGCTCTGCGGCGGCGCCGCCGCGGCGGGCGTGAGCGGCACGGCGATCGTAAACAGTCCCGCCCACAGCACGATGGCTGCGCCGCAAACGCGCCTGATCGCCTTGCTTTTGGCGGACGGCTGTTGATCTGCAACCATGTCCCCTCCGGTGGAGAAAACCGGCAGCGCCCTGTTCGCAGTTCTTTGAGCGCCTGCACCCCCGATGCGCTAATTCAGCAACAGCGCAGGGAAATTTGAAGGCCGCCGGCGCGCGAAATAGCGGCCAAGCTGTGACTCTTAACGATGGTTAACGATTGTGATTTTCCGCGCCGAATTCGATTTCAAACGCGACGTTTGAAGTTCTTTCGGTGAAGCCGAGGCCGGATTCCCGCCGCAATTGGCTTGACCCGGTGCGGACACAATGCTTATAAAACGCGCCTGCGACAAAAAAGGGCGCCCACGTGCGTCTGACCACTTCACTGATCCTCGTATCGAAGCGCACCGCCCGGGGTGGATAAAACCACCGCGAGAACTGGCGGTGCGCGACCAAGGGCCTTCAGGGGCCCTTTTTTATTACCCAAATTCCTGGCCTTTCTCTCCCCGCCGGAGGATTGGCGAGCACAGAAAAGCGGAGCGTGCGATGACTGAAATGACCGGCGCGGAAATGGTGATAGCGGCGCTCGCCGATCAGGGCGTCGAACACATCTTCGGTTATCCCGGCGGCGCCGTACTGCCGATCTACGATGCGATCTTCCAGCAAGACAAAGTGCAGCACATCCTCGTGCGCCACGAACAGGGCGCCGTGCATGCCGCCGAAGGCTATGCCCGCTCGACCGGCAAAGTCGGCACCGTGCTGGTCACATCCGGGCCGGGCGCCACCAACGCCGTCACCGGCCTGACCGATGCGTTGTGCGACTCGATCCCGCTTGTCGTCATCACCGGGCAGGTGCCGACGCATCTGATCGGCAACGACGCCTTCCAGGAATGCGACACGGTCGGCATCACGCGGCCCTGCACCAAATATAATTATCTGGTCAAATCCGTCGCCGATCTGCCGCGCGCGCTGCACGAGGCCTTTCATATCGCGTCGAGCGGACGGCCCGGGACCGGTCGTGGTCGATATTCCCGAAGGACGTGCAATTCGCCAAGGGCACCTATTTCAAGCCCAAGGAATTTCAGCACAAAGGCTATCGGCCGAAGCTCAAAGGCGATCCGGACAAGATCAAGCAGGCGGTCGAGATGATGGCGGCCGCCAAGCGGCCGTTGTTCTACACCGGCGGCGGCGTCATCAATTCCGGGCGCGGCAGCCTGCGATTCTCTGCGCGAACTCGTCAAGCTCACCGGCTTTCCGATCACCTCGACACTGATGGGGCTCGGCGCCTTTCCGGCCGCCGATCCGCAATGGCTCGGCATGCTCGGCATGCACGGCACCTGGGAGGCGAATTGGGCGATGCACGATTGCGATCTGATGATCGCGGTCGGCTCGCGCTTCGACGACCGCATCACCGGCCGGCTCGACGCCTTCTCGCCCGGCTCGAAGAAAATCCATATCGACATCGATCCGTCGTCGATCAACAAGAACGTCAAGGTCGATCTTCCGATCGTCGGCGATTGCGCCAACGTGCTGGCCGACATGATGCAATGCCTGGCGGACCGGCGCTTTTGCCAAGCCGGACAAAAAGGCGCTCGACGGCTGGTGGGGCCAGATCGGCAAATGGCGGGCGAAGAATTCGCTCGCCTACCGCAACTCCAACGAGATCATCAAGCCGCAATACGCGATCCAGCGGCTCTACGAACTGACCAAGGACCGCGACACCTACATCACGACCGAAGTCGGCCAGCATCAGATGTGGGCGGCGCAGTTCTATCACTTCCAGGAGCCGAACCGCTGGATGACGTCGGGCGGCCTCGGCACCATGGGCTATGGCTTGCCGGCGTCGGTCGGCGTGCAGCTGGCGCATCCGAATTCGCTCGTCATCGACATCGCCGGCGAAGCGTCGGTGCAGATGACCATGCAGGAGATATCGACCGCGGTGCAGTACGATCTGCCGATCAAGATCTTCATCCTCAACAACCAATATATGGGCATGGTGCGGCAGTGGCAGGAATTGCTGCATGGCGGCCGCTACTCGCATTCCTACAGCGAGGCGCTGCCGGATTTCGTCAAGCTTGCCGACGCCTATCACGCGCACGGCATCCGCTGCGAACATCCCGGCGAACTCGACGACAAGATCCGCGAGATGATCGACGTGAAGAAGCCGGTGATCTTCGATTGCGTGGTCGATCCGGCGGAGAATTGCTTCCCGATGATTCCGTCGGGCCGCGCCCATAACGAAATGCTGCTCGGCGATGCCGCGACGCGAGTCGAGGACGCCGTCACCGAAGCAGGCAAGATGCTGGTGTAAGGAGACAGCGCCGTGAACACCGCGACAAGCTCATTATCCCGCCGCTCCGACCAGCCGAGCACGTCGAGACCCGCACGCTATGCGTGCTGGTCGACAACGAGCCCGGCGTGCTGGCCCGCGTCATCGGCCTGTTCGCCGGCCGCGGCTACAATATCGATTCGCTCACGGTCTCGGAGACCGAGCACGAGAAGCATCTGTCGCGCATCACCATCGTCACGCGCGGCACGCCGATGGTGCTCGAGCAGATCAAGAACCAGCTCGACCGCCTGGTGCCGGTGCATCGCGTCATCGACCTGACCACCGGCGGCCCGGCGATCGCCGCGCGAGCTTGCCATGGTCAAGGTGCGCGGCACCGGCGAGCAGCGCATGGAAGCGCTGCGGCTCGCCGACGCCTTCCGCGCCCGCGTCATCGACGCCACCACCGAAAGCTTCGTGTTCGAGATCACCGGCGCGTCCGACAAGATCGAAAGCTTCATCAATCTGATGCTGCCGGTCGGCCTGGTCGAAGTCTCGCGCACCGGCGTGGTCGCCATCGGCCGCGGGCCGGAGGGGATGTGACCGTCATCGCGAGGAGGCAATCCAAGGGGCGTCGCGAACCGGATTGCTTCGCTTTCGCTCGCCATGACTGCGCTTACGCCGCCGCGCGTTTTGTCTCCGGCTTCAGGCGCGCCACCAGCGTCGCGAAGCGGTCGACGAAGCCCTGAAGGAACGTCTTCGTGCTTTCGTCGGCGATATTGCCGTGATCGTCGATCAGGTCGGGCTTGAACTGAATATAGGACTTCGCCGCCCAGAAGCGTCATGCCAAGGCCGAGCATGACCGTGCGCAAATTGGCCTGCACCAGTGCCGTACCGATGGCGCCCGGCGAGGTGCCGGTGATGAAACCGGGTTTGTCGGGCCAGTTGCTCTTGCCCCACGGCCGCGCGCCCCAATCGATGGCGTTTTTCAGCACCGTCGGAATCGAACGGTTATGTTCCGGGCGTAACGAAGATCACGCCGTCGGCCTTGCGCGAGCTCGTCCTTGAAGCGGACCACCTCGGCCGGCAGGGTGCCTTCATGGTCCTGGTTGTACATCGGCAGATCGTCGATGCGGACGATTTTCGCGTCGAATTTGCCGGCGCCGAGCTTGATCAGCGCCTGGGCGAGCTTGCGGTTGATCGAGTCGCGGCGATTACTGCCGACGATCACGGCGATTTGCGGATTGGTCATGGGACACCCTTGGCTGATTATGCGGGACCTTCAGCCCTGGTTAGAAAGGGTAACTGAGGCTATATTGGTGCCCGTTAGTTAGGCGGCAAGCCGCGGGACGCGCAAGAAGGCACATCGATGAAACCAAGACACATGCATTTGCCTGCCGACTGCCGCGCCATCAGCGACGTGCTGGCGCGGGTCGGCGACAAATGGTCCGTCCTCGTGGTCACCCGGCTCGGCGACGGGCCGGTGCGTTTCAACGAGCTGCGGCGGTCGATCGGCGGCATTTCGCAACGCATGCTGACGCTGACGCTCCGGGGGCTGGAACGCGACGGGCTGATCACCCGAACGGTATTTCCCACCATTCCGCCGCGGGTCGATTATGCGCTGACCGCACTCGGGCGCGATCTCCTGATCCCGGTTTCGGCGCTGGGCGAATGGGCTACCCGCAACCAGGGGAAGATCGCGCGGGCCCGCGAGCGGTTTGACGGCATTGCCATGGGCGAGGATGCCCGCAAGGCCTCGTGAAGCCGGGCCCGATGAGGGCGTCCCAAAAATCACGCTGATTGTTTTATCCGTGCGTTTTTGGCCGGACCTTGGCTAGGTCTCCGGCCTGTTGTTGGGCTTGTTTTAACCGCCCGCAGAAACTAGAAGCAGCAACCGGAAAAAGACCGGGCCGGGCCTGGAACGTCTGGGCCGTACTGAGGGTGAGAAACATGCGTGTTTACTACGACCGCGACGCCGACCTGAACCTGATCAAGGGCAAGAAGGTCGCCATTATCGGCTATGGCAGCCAGGGCCATGCCCACGCGCTCAATCTGCGCGATTCCGGCGTCAAGGAGGTCGCGGTCGCGCTGCGCAAGAATTCGGCCGGCGTGAAAAAGGCGGAAGGCGAGAAATTCAAGGTCATGGAAGTGGCCGAGGCCGCCAAATGGGCCGATGTCGATGATGATGCTGACGCCCGACGAATTGCAGGGCGACATCTATCGCGATCACCTGCATGCCAACATGAAGAACGGCGCGGCGCTGATGTTCGCCCATGGTCTTAACGTCCATTTCAATCTGATCGAGCCGCGCGCCGATCTCGACGTGCTGATGATCGCGCCCAAGGGCCCCGGCCACACCGTGCGCTCCGAATATCAGCGCGGCGCCGGCGTGCCGTGCCTGCTGGCCATTCATAAGGACGCTTCCGGCAACGCCCACGATCTCGGCCTGTCCTATGGCGCGGCGATCGGCGGCGGCCGCGCCGGCATCATCGAGACCTCGTTCAAGGAAGAATGCGAAACCGACCTGTTCGGCGAGCAGGCCGTGCTGTGCGGCGGCCTGGTCGAACTGATCAAGGCCGGCTACGAGACGCTGTGCGAGGCCGGCTACGCGCCGGAGATGGCCTATTTCGAGTGCCTGCACGAAGTGAAGCTGATCGTCGACCTGATCTACGAGGGCGGCATCGCCAATATGAATTATTCGATCTCCAACACCGCCGAATACGGCGAATACGTCTCCGGTCCGCGCATCGTCACCAAGGAGACCAAGGCGGAGATGAAGCGCGTGCTCGACGACATTCAGTCCGGCCGTTTCACCCGCGATTGGATGCTGGAGAACAAGGTCAACCAGACCTCGTTCAAGGCGACGCGCGCCAAGCTTGCCGAGCACTCGATCGAGCAGGTCGGCGCCAAGCTCCGCGAAATGATGCCGTGGATCAAGCAGCGGGCGCTGGTCGATAAGAACCGGAATTGACGATTCAGGTGATTACCTGATCGGGAATTTTTCGGCTCCGCCGGGGTTGTTCTCGCGGATGCGGCCACTACACTGCGGCCCGACGCGAAAACAACATCCGGGAGGAACCTATCATGCTTGCACGACGCCACACTCTGCTTGCGGCCACCGCGGCGTTTCTGACGCTTGGCTCCGCCGCCACGGCGGCGAACGCGGCAGACGTTTTCACGCTGAAGTCGACGACTTTCGAGGACGGCAAAATGATGCCGCAGAAAGTCGCCAACAGCAAAGCCAATGCACCGACCAATGCGAACTGCGTCGGCGAAAATACATCGCCGCAGTTGTCCTGGACCGGCGTGCCTGACGGCACCAAGAGCTTCGTGCTGCTGATGGTCGATCCCGAGGGCCGCGGCGGCGCCGGCGTGTTTCACTGGGTGGCTTACGGCATCCCTGCCTCGGTAACGGGCTTTGCCGAAGGCGAAACCAGCAAGCAGACCGACAAATATGTCGGCGGCAAAAGCACGCAGGGCGTCGCCTACTATGCCGGCCCATGCACACCGCCCGGCCAATATCCGCACCATTACACGTTCACGTTTATCGCCACCGATTTCGAGCCGACCGATCTGCCGCCCGGCCTGACGCACGACGAAGTCACGGCGAAACTGGCGCCTCCCGGCCAGCCGCCGGCGCATACCAAAGGGGTCGCGGGTCTGATCGGCTTGTTCGTCAATCCCTGGCACCCGTAATTGGCATCGTCGTCGAGCGCCTCGAATATTGAAGTCGTCGCGCTCGACGACGCCGAGATTCTGCTTGAACCATGGACCTGGCGCTTCGCACTCGATCGGCGCGAAGACATCGTTCGCCACTTCACCAAATTGCAGAACGAACGGCCCGGCGTTTGGAATGGCCGCGTGCTGCTGTTGAACCGCTATGCGATCCGCGACCGGGTGCTGCGCGGCACCTGCTTCGAGACCGACTTTGCCAGCCTGTGCGCCTGGCGCGATTGGATGCTGCCCGACACCGGCGCTTATAATTTCTTCGCCGCCGCGGCGTTGCAGGGCGCCGACGGCGCTTATCTCATTGGCGAAATGGCATCCGACACCGCCGGAGCGGGGTGGTTGTATTTCCCCTGTGGAACGCCGGAGCCGGACGATATCGGCTCAGGCGGCGCGTTCGACCTGACAGGCAATCTGCGCCGCGAACTGCTGGAAGAGACCGGAATCGAAGTCGGCGAGCTCACCGCCGCGCCGGGATGGAACCTGGTGCGGGATCGCGGCTTTATCGGATTGTTGAAACGCCTGACGGCGCGGCAAACGGCCGATCAGCTTCGCCGGCGCATTTTGAGCAATTTAGCACAGCAGACCCGGCCGGAATTCACCGATATCCATATCGTGCGCGGTCCGGCCGACCTCGATCAGCGCATGCCGCCATTTGTTGTTGCGTTCCTCGAACACGCGTGGCGACAATAGAGGTCGTCTCAAGACGAGAGGCCAAACGTGAAGCTCGCCAAGATCGTCAAACAATGCCGAATCGACAATCCGCGGCATTTCAAGCTTTCCGATTACGATCCCGCCGAATGCTTCGGCTTGTCGACCAATATCGAGGACGTGCGCCCCACGCTCGCCGAAGGCATCGCCAAGCTTACCGAAATGCAGCAGCGGCTCTATGCGAATGGTCAATGGGCGGTGCTACTGATTTTTCAAGGCATGGACGCGGCAGGCAAGGACGGCGCGATCAAGCATGTGATGTCCGGCATCAATCCTCAGGGCTGCGCGGTGCATTCCTTCAAGGCACCGAGTTCGGAAGAACTCGCGCACGATTTCCTGTGGCGTACCGGTAAAGCGCTTCCGGAACGCGGCAACCTCGGCATTTTCAATCGTTCGCACTACGAAGAAGTGCTGGTGGTGCGGGTGCATCCGGAAATGCTGGAAAAGCAGAATCTGCCGCCGGCGTTGACCGGCAAAAACATCTGGCAGCAGCGCTTCAAAGAGATTCGGAGTTTCGAGCATCACCTCGCACGCAACGGCACGCTGGTGCTGAAATTTCATCTGCGCATTTCCAAGGAGGAACAGCGCAAGCGCTTCCTGGCCCGGCTCGACGAGCCGGCCAAACACTGGAAGTTCTCCGCCAACGATATCGCCGAGCGGGCGCATTGGGACGCCTATATGGCGGCCTATCAGGACATGATCCGCGAGACTTCGACCGACGATGCGCCGTGGTATGTGGTGCCGTCGGACCACAAGCATGTAGCGTGGCTGGTCGTTTCAGCCGCTATCGTCGAGACGCTCGAAAATCTCAAACTGGAATATCCCAAGGTGACCGGCACCGCTCTCAAAGAGCTCAAGGCAGCAGGCCGCGCACTCAAGGCCGAAGCTAAACATTGAGGCTGCCCGCTTGCGTCTGGCGCGCCTCTTCCGCTAAAAGGGGCGCGGCTCCCGATGGAATTAACGCGGAATTCACCTTAATCCGCGAGCCTGGACCGGCTTCGAGCATGCAAAGGGCTTCAGCAATGTCGACGCGCCGCGATTTTCGCGCGATGACCCGGACGGCCTTCAAGGCCGTGTCCGGCGCTGCCCTTATGCGTTCCAAGCTTCTTGGCGGGCTGCTGCTCCTTAGCGCCCCCTGAGGGCCGGCTGGGCGTTACGCGCCTGGGCACTCAGGGGTTGATCGCCAGCCACGGAACCCAGCTATTAGCCACTCTTGCGCTGCCGAACCCGGAATAACGCTTCGGCGGGCGCAAACCGAAAAGGATCAAGCCATGACCGCGCCAACCCAGTCCGAGAAGGACCGCGTCGTCATTTTCGACACCACCTTGCGCGACGGCGAGCAATGCCCCGGCGCCACCATGACGCATGAGGAGAAGCTCGAAGTCGCCGAACTGCTCGACACCATGGGCGTCGACATCATCGAGGCCGGCTTCCCGATCGCCTCCGAAGGCGACTTCGCCGCCGTCCATGAGATCGCCAAGCGCACCAAGAACGCCGTGGTCTGCGGCCTCTCCCGCGCCGCCTTCAAGGACATCGATCGCTGCGCCGAGGCGATCAAGCCGGCCGAACGCCGGCGCATCCACACTTTCCTCTCCACCTCGCCGGTGCACATGAAATACAAGCTGCAGAAGGAGCCGCAGCGAAGTCTACGAGATGGTGATCGCGCAGGTGACGCGGGCGCGCAATTACACCGACGACGTCGAGTGGTCGAGCGAGGACGGCACCCGCACCGAATTCGACTTCCTGTGCCGCTGCGTCGAGGCCGCGATCAAGGCCGGCGCCACCACCATCAATATTCCCGACACCGTCGGCTACACCGTGCCGGAGGAATATTTTTCGCTGTTCCAGCGGGTGCGCGAACGGGTGCCGAATTCCGACATGGCGCGCTTCTCGGTGCATTGCCACGACGATCTCGGCATGGCGGTGGCGAATTCGCTCGCCGGCGTGCGCGCCGGCGCGCGGCAGATCGAATGCACCATCAACGGCATCGGCGAGCGCGCCGGCAATGCGGCGCTCGAGGAAGTCGTGATGGCGATGAAGGTGCGCAACGACGTGCTGCCGTTCTGGACCGGCGTCGACTCCACCATGCTGACGCGGGCGTCGAAGCTCGTCTCGGCGGCAACGTCGTTTCCGGTGCAGTACAACAAGGCGATCGTCGGCCGGAACGCCTTCGCCCATGAGAGCGGCATCCATCAGGACGGCATGCTCAAGCACACCCAGACCTACGAGATCATGGTGCCCGAGACCGTCGGCGTGAAGCAGACCTCGCTGGTCATGGGCAAGCATTCGGGCCGTCATGCGTTCGTCGCATAAGCTCGAAGAACTCGGCTACCAGCTCGCCGCCAATCAGCTCGAAGATGCCTTCGTGCGCTTCAAGGCGCTCGCCGACCGCAAGAAGCATGTCTACGACGAGGACATCGAGGCGCTGGTCGACGAGGAGATCGCGACCGCGCAGGATCACATCAAGCTGGTCTCGCTGTCGGTGATCGCCGGCACCCGCGGGCCGCAGCGCGCCACCATGAAGCTCGACATCGACGGCAAGTCGGCGCTCGAGGAATGCGAAGGCAACGGGCCGGTCGACGCCGTGTTCAATTGCATCAAGGCGATGGTGCCGCACGAGGCGGTGCTCGAACTCTACCAGGTGCACGCCGTGACCGAAGGCACCGACGCCCAGGCCGAGGTCTCGGTACGGCTCGCCGAGCACGGCCGCTCGGTGACCGCAAAGGGCGCCGATCCCGACACGCTGGTCGCCTCGGCACGCGCTTATCTTGCGGCGCTGAACAAGCTCGATGGCCCGCCGCCTCCGCGGCCAGCCGGAGGAGCGGCGGCTGCATTCGACCGACGTGGGATAAGGTTTCCCGGGCTTGGCTTCCCGCGCGTAATGCCCTAGATACGGCACGCGCGCGGGCGGCCGGTTCCCTGCCCCCGGCGCAATGGTGGAAGTGCCTAACCTCGCGAAATTCTCGGTTAGGGCGCATAGCTCAGTTGGTAGAGCAGCTGACTCTTAATCAGCGGGTCCAAGGTTCGAATCCTTGTGCGCCCACCACAAAATCAATGACTTGGCCCCCTCGAAAGGTTTCATTCCGACATGGCGCTAAGCGGGCATTCCGACATCCAGGCTGCCTTTGTTCCTCTGGATCGATCAATTGCGCCAACCTTCGACCGTTGCGAATTAGCTTTTTAATCGCCGTTGCGCGGCTTCGATGTCCTCACGCCTGGCCTCAGCTTCCCACATTTGCCCAATCGACCGCAAAAGCGCCGCGGTTCTAGGCTACTTCGCGAGCGCATCGGCGGCTTCGAAATTTATCTTAGCGAAATTGCGTTCTTCGGCTCCCCCCTCCAACGGGGCGCGAAAATGAGCCCCCCGCATATTGAACCGTTCCATTTGGACCGCCCGCTCAATATCGGCCGATGCCAAGCGCTCGATCTGTTCGCGCACCGGTTCAGGCGGCCACAAGCCGTCTTCGCCAAGGTTTGCATGCGCGAGTGCACGTCCAATATAGCTATCTGTGACGTCGGCTAAATCAGTTTCTATTCCAAGCCGCCGAACTTCATCGATCCAGTCAGTAAGCGTTCAACGATCGATGCCCTCGGACCCTGGCCTGGCAGCAAATCGAAGTGTCGAAGCAACGATAGGCTGTGCGCGCATCGGCGATCCACCTCTGGTCAGGTTCGGCTTGTTCCTCGTTCTTAGAGGGAAAGACCTTTCGAATTAAAGAGTGATACGCGCCAGGGTCTTTTGCCAGCAGCTCATAAATTCGAAACTTGCGATTACCGTATTCGAGGAGCGGGAAGAACTGGTATTCCCAAGTAGCGATCTCTTCGATTGTGACGTCACTCCGTTTATCTAGAGCTTGCAGCATCTGCTCGACGTAATAGGACGTCATCGTATCAGGCGCTGCCCTTTTAGCATTTATTTGAGGGATTACTTTGGCCAACATCCGTAAGATAAGCTTCGAAGGAATCTCGCCCAAGCGGTTTAACGACGATTGTATCGCCTCAACCGCGCGACCGTATCTGATCATCATTATCAGCGATCGGATCAGATCCGAGCGCGGGCCGTCTAGAAAATGTGGCGTCCTATTCTTCCAATAAGCGTCTGTGATGTTTGGTCCGAAATCTCTAGCGACGTTCCATGTGCGGCGGTCATCGGGCCAGCCTTGCAACACGTTGCCGATTGACTCTGCGGTTACATTTGGACTGAACCTGCTATTCGCGAGCAAGCCAATCGCCGTTCTGTTGGGACCGATATGGGCTGATGCCCGGAAAACAAGCCTGTCGCCGCAAGTTTTTCGTCGGACATGCACCGCGGATTAGGTGCTCTCTGTCTCAAGCTCCGGTGACTTAGGAAACAACTCACGTTGGGCATGGTGAATCAATCGATTGGCATTTTCTACGAGCTGCGCTCCCTGCTTGAGCTTGTAGGCGTAGCGCTCGTCTGTGGTCTAAGTTGTGGAGTGAGACAACTGCTTGGGGTTGCGCCCCAGCATAATTAGTAAGCAACTGACGCATGCTGAATTGCTTAACAGACGACTCTGAGATTTTCAAGGTCAGCGATGGTCATAACCACCAGCGGCATCACGCGCTTGCCCTGAGGAACCGTTCCGAGGAGGGCTCGAAACTCTTCATCTAGGAAGTTCCATAAACCGGTGCGTTGAGCCGCGTGTCATGCACCAGCAAGACAGGGTGAATCACTGTGGCAGAATTAAAATCGCTCTGCACAACCCCGCAATTTCCATCCAATATGCGGCGAACATTCCGAGCAAGCTGAGCCATACCCTTGGGCCGCTCTCTTTTCCCGTTTGCCGGGCTCGCGGCAACGCCGTAGCGAGACCGAATTTGTTCGAGCCATTACTCGACGTTGCCGAGTACAATCTCGTCCTTTAGCCAAACGGCTTTCTCCTCAAACACAACGACCTGCATCACATCATTCAAAACGGCGTCCATCTCGAAATCGCGCCCATCTCGATCAATCCCCCGGACTGGGAAGCGTAAGCGCGATGCGAGTCCGTTGCCCTCAGGATACATTCGACGCAGGATGCTGTTGGAATAATCCTCAAATGCTAAGCCAAACGCCCCAAAAATTTCATTAGCCCTAGCGCCGTGCCGCCTAAGCACATGGAACAAAGGACCAATTGATATTTTCTCGCTGAAGAAAGTGGCGTCGAGTATTGCGGCCCAACCGTCGCGCAGCACCAAGATCGGGCGCTCACGCAATCCCCTGTAGCCCCCTTCGCCAAAGTCATCCCACAATGCGACGGCTAATGCTTCGGGCGACTGGGATTTGCCGGCGAGGTACTGCGAAAAAATTTCCTTGTAGGCCGTTGCACTCGCAACTGTTGCGGGATTGAAAATCGGGGCGCCTTTACGATCGAAGTTTAAGTAGGTGGCGAGTTTAGTCACGCAGGTGAAATACTGCTCAATCGTAAGCCCGGTCGACTTAAAAAACTCGGATAAGGTCCGACATCGTGGATCTGAACTTTGAAAAGCGGGCAAACGGCGCTACTGAAGCAGCCCCAGCCCACCCTATATAGGGAGCCTTTTAGCCGGCCGCAGCGGGTTAGTCGGCAACCCGTTGGCAAAACAACGCAGCAACAGCCAAATCCAAGGAAACCTCAAAAGCTCCCTTCGCGTGTGCGCCTTGCAGATAGACCAAGGCGGCCGCCAAATCTTCCCACCTGTAAAGCATGAACCGTCCGGCTTCCGCCAATGCATTGGCGCGACCATCAAGCAGTGCAGCCAGCGTTTTCGGCTCAAGCAGTGCGAGTTGTGCCTCAAATGCCAAAAAACTCTGTGGCTTTATGTCCAAGGGGTCCTACTGCAGCGCCGCTACCTCAAAGACGCCCGGCGCATCCGTGTGCTCTCTGACCCAAATCGGACCGTCATAGTCAAAATTCTCTGGACGAAGAAAGGTCAGCTCAGTGAACTTACCCCTTACGTCGCCCGAGAGCACCATCTCGCCTTTGATAACGCTAACCCTTGACGAGGTAAGAGGTGCCCAATTTTCCTCAAGCGCTGAATGAGCGTAGGCACGGCTGACTGGAGCCACGTAGTACGGACCCGTGCGAAGAGGCAACGGAATATCAGCGGGCGACTTCACGATGCCGGTTCGCCAGCGACTGCTATCCGTGCACCAATGCTTAGGCCAGGGAGGGCCGAGTGGCGGGTCGAAAAATACTCGTCCGTCGTACCGCGAGCGTTAAAAAATGACAGGCGCATTGCACACACGACAGCGGGCGTTTGGATTTACATAACTCGCTACGGTCCCGTCGCCGCTCTTTCGCGACCACCCGCGCGGCCCTGGATCGGCCGCCGCCGCAGAGAACGACCCACGGAATCCTCCACCTGCACCAAATCCATGCCCGCCTCGAAAATTACAGGGGCAGGTCGATGAGTGATTCCAAGCGTTACAGCTCATGGGCCGAATCCCAAACCCCGAAAACTTACACATATGCGGTCGGCACAGCGGCAGCAGTGCAAATAATTATCGCATTCTGATTGAGGGAATTTCTGCAGTCGGATCAATGGCGGCAAATTGCATCCGAAGTTGGAATAGCCCTTGATTTCACAGCTAAATCAGACGCCTCTTAATCAGCGGGTCCAAGGTTCGAATCCTTGTGCGCCCACCAATTCCCTCTCTCCGATCATGCCGGTCGCCAGGACCACGCTCCCGCCAAGCCGTTCTCGGCTCAAACGCGCAACACTTTACATTCCCCCCATTTGAAATGAGATTCCTCACCCAAGGGATCTAGGAATTTCCTTGCAAAAAACTGGGGTGGAAAATGAAGTCAGTACTGGCGTTGCTTTTCGTTCTGATGGCTTCGGCAAATGCGCCGGCCCAGGAATATCCGACCCGCAACGTCACTTTGGTCGTGCCGACCGGTCCTGGTGCCGCGACCGATCTGTTGGCGCGGATTTTTCGCCCCAGCTTGGCGAGCGGTTAGGCAAGCCCTTTGTCGTGGAGGACCGGCCCGGTGCCGGTACGATGACGGCGTCGAATGGTGTCGCGCATGCCAGTCCCGACGGCTACACCCTTCTGATGGGCACGAGCACGCCGCTCGCGATCGTCGCTACTCTGTATAAGCACCTGCCTTATGATCCAGCGAAGGATTTCATCCCGCTGGCGCTGATTGCAACGATCCCGTTCGTGCTGGTGGTCAACAACGATCTGCCGGTGCACTCGGTCCGCGAGTTCATCGCCTATGCGAAAGCGCATCCCGGCGAATTATCCTACGGCTCGACCGGTCCGGGGACGCCGTTTCATCTCAACGGCGAGCTGTTCAGCGCCATGGCCGGCATCCAGATGGTGCACGTGCCTTATAAGGCGGTGGTGGATGCGCAAGTCGACCTGATGGGCGGCCGGATCCAAGTGATGTTCACTGATTTTACGTCCTCCGTGCCGTTGATCACGGCCGGGAAAATGCGGGCGCTCGGGGTAACAACCAAAACACGGGCGGCGGCAATGCCGGAGCTCGAGCCGATCGCCGAGCTTGGCGTCCCGGGATTTAATGCCGCCGCCTGGCAGATGATGGTCGCGCCGGCGGCAACACCGAGACCCATCGTCGATAAATTGCATGCCGAAATCGAGGCCATCATGGCGCTGCCGGAAACGCGGAGCGCCATTACCCGCATCGGTCTCGTGCCGGCGAACGATAGCTCGATCGAAGACTTGCGGGCCTTCGTCCGCTCGGAAATCGTCCGCTGGGGCGAAGTCGTCAAGCGTTCGGGCGCGTCGGTCGATTAACCTCCATACCGCGCACCGGTCAGCCAAAACACACCTCGCGATCGTGAGACAAATATGGACACGGACGTAATAATCGTCGGCGCCGGACCGGTCGGCCTCACGCTGAGCATAGACCTCGGCAAGCGGGGCATCCGCTGCGTCTTGATCGAGAAGAACGACGCGCCGCTCGGCTACCCGAAAATGGAGCGATGCAATCCGCGGACGATGGAAATTTTCCGCCGCCTCGGGCTGGCCGATGCGGTGCGCGCCGCCGGATATCCACCGGATTGGCCGATGGATGCCTATCTGGTGTTCGATTTGATGCGGCCGCCGCTGCTCAAGATGGGCCATCCCACGGTTGCCCAAGCCAAAGCTCGCCGCGACGCAACCGCGGACGGCTCGTTGCCGCTTGAGCCCTATCAAATCATTTCCCAATACACGCTGGAGCCGTTGCTCAAATCCGTGGCGGAGCGGATTCCAAATGTGATCGTGAAATTCGGCCATGAATTGCTGTCCTATGCGGAAGAGGCCTACGGCGTTGCCGCGAACGTTCGAAAGACAAACGGCGAGACGCTGGTCATCCGCGGCCGCTACCTGGTCGGCTGCGACGGCGGCTCGAGCGTGGTTCGCAAGCAGCTCGGCTTCAAAATGGACGGCAATCCGAACCTCCTGGAAATGCGCCAGGCGCTGTTCCATTGCCCGGAGCTTTACGACAAAGTGCGCGCACCGCGCGCCCGGCACTATCATCGCATCGACGATCATTGGACGCTGATGATCGTCCAGGATTCGCGCCGGCACTTCACACTTCACGCCGTCGTCGATCACGACGATGAGATGGCTGTGTTGTTCGAAAAAATCGTCGGCACGCCCGTCGAGTACGAGATGGTGCATTGCGCGAAATGGACGCAGCGGCTTTTGCTGGCGGAGCATTATCAGCAGGGCCGCGTCTTCATCGCCGGCGATGCGGCGCATCTTGTCATTCCGACAGGAGGTCTCGGCATGAACACCGGCGTCGGCGACGCCATCGACATTTCCTGGAAGCTTGCGGCAACGCTGCAGGGCTGGGGCGGCCCAGTGCTGCTGCGGTCCTACGAAGCCGAGCGCCGTCCGATCGGCGCCATTAACGTCAAGGCCTCGGGCGGCGGAACCGCCGGCCGGATTAAGTGGCGCGCCGCATATCGTCCGAACATCGAAGACGATACACCGGACGGCAAGGCGGCGCTGGCCAATCTGCTGACGATCGCGAGAGAGGAAGCGCCAAAATCATTCAGCGTCATCGGCGCGGAACTCGGCTACCGTTACGCCGATTTGCCGGTGATTTGCGGCGAGCCCGGCGGTCCCGTACCAAGCATCGAAAACTATCTGCCGACCAGTTGGCCAGGCGCGCGTCTGCCGCATGTCTGGCTCGAGCCCGGCGCGATCTCGGTGCATGATCGGATCGGCGACGGCTTCACGCTTTTGCGGCTCGGCCGGAATAAGGCGGATTCCGCCGGCCTGAAAAAAGCCTTCGGTGGCCTGGGCGCTCCCTTTGCCACGCTCGATATCGACAGCGAAGCGGCACGACGCGTCTACGGCTTCGACTATCTCCTGGTGAGGCCGGATTTGCACGTCGTTTGGCGCGGCAATGCCTTGCCCGAGAATCCCGACGGCCTCGCGCGCAAGGTGACCGGGCACTAGACCCGGCCCGACAACGTCGTCGTCTAAAATTCCTCAAGAATCCGGCCGTAGCCGAAAACGCGGTCGTCGATGCCGCAGCGTCGCAGCGCGTCCCAATAGGTCACGGCGTTGATCGCCAGCACCGGTTTGCCGAACCAGCGCTCGGCCTCGGCGGCGATGGCGACGGTCGGCAGCGCGGTGCCGACTTGCAATATGGCGTCGACGTCGGGGCCGTCGAGGTCGCGTAGGGCGTTCCTGACATCGGCGGCGGGCACCTGGGCGATGGCGCGTGGGGTTTGGCATTTCAACCCGACGAGCCGCACAACCTCGAAACCCGCCTCGGTGAGATAGAGCCGCACCATCTCGTCGCCGCGCGGCTGGTGCGGCGTAAGCACGGCGATGCGTCGGGCGCCAAACGCCTTCAAGGCCGCGACTGAAGCGGTCGAACCCATCGATATTCCGACCGTCGAGCGAGCGACGAGTTCGCCTTGGAATTTGTCGGCCGCGGCGACGCCGCCCCAAAAGGTCTCCAGCGCGATGCCGACGATGAGATGATCGAGCCCCGCCGTCATGATCTGGTCGATGGCGATGCCGATGCCTTCGCGCATCGCCTGCATATGTTCGAAGAAGGCCTGTTCGGTGTTCAGCGGCCGCTCTTTGATGGTCACGCGCGCGGTGTGATTAGTAATGCCCCGCGGGCGCAGCGGGTCACATTCCGGCTGCACCGTCGTATTGGTCGACGGTACGACGATGCCGATACGCTTTCGAAATCCCAATGTGTCAGGCACGGCTGATGTTCCTCGGTTACGGCTGACAGGATGGCATGGCGCGACATTGCGCCACAACCAAACGCTCGATCTTATGCAAAACTGAACGGCAATTGTCCGCGATGCTTGGCATGGAAAGTGTATCGAGCGAACTACGCCAATCGGGCGTATCGCGCATGGGCTTGCAAGGATATGGCGACACGTAGAAGCTTTTTGGCAAGCTTGGCCGCCCTGGCAACCGCCGGCCCGACACTGCCGGCCCGCGCCGACGGCTGGCCGCGGCATCCGGTGAAGATCATCATGCCGTTTGCGCCAGGCGGCAACAGCGACGGCATGGGGCGTCTGATCGGGCAACGGCTGAGCGAACGGCTGGGAAGTCAGTTTATCGTCGAAAACCGGCCGGGCGGCATGGGCACGGTCGCTGCCGAAGCCGTCGCGCGCGCCGCGGCGGACGGTTACACGCTGTTCTGGGCCGCGCTGCCGCAGATCGCGATTTTCCCAGCGATGACAAAGGTGAATTACGACCCGGTGAAGGATTTCGCGCCGGTCAGCAATATCGGCTCCAACCCTTTCGTTCTGGCGATTCATCCTTCGGTGCCGGCGACGACGCTCGGCCAATTTGTCGACTATGTACGATGGCAACCGGGTAAAATCGCCTACGGCAGTGGCGGCACCGGCACCCTCACCCATCTGTCGATGGTCTTGCTGGCCCAGCGTGCCGGGCTCGACCTGATTCACGTTCCCTATGCGGGAGGCGGTCCGGCCATGGCCGACCTTATTGCCGGTCAGATCAAGGCCTACTTCGCCAATCTTTCCGAGGCGATCCCCCAGGCCCGGGCGGGCACGATCAGGGCTCTTGCCATATCGAGCCCTGCGCGCAGTACGCAACTCCCCGACGTCCCTACGGTCAGCGAGTCCGGCTATCCGGGTTTTCGCACAGTGACCTGGAACGGGATCATGGCGCCGACCGGCACGCCGCAAGACATTGTCGACAAGCTGGCGGCCGAGATCGCACTCGCGGTGCAACAGCCCGATATCATCGCCCGGTTTGGGACGTATGGCGTCGAGCCAATCGGCGATACGCCGCAACAATTCGCCGCCACCATCGCCGCGGATATTCCGCTGTGGACCCAGGCCGTCAAGATGGCGGGCATCGTCCAGCAACAGTAAGATCGTCCACCGCTGCGATGGGTGGAACGTATCATGCCTCATGTGACGACCGACGACGGCATTAAACTATACTTCGAAGAGACCGGTTCCGGCACACCGATCGTGTTCGTGCACGAATTCGCCGGCGACTACCGCTCTTATGAGAGCCAGGTCCGCTATTTCAGCCGTGGTTACCGCTGCATTGTCTTCAATGCCCGCGGCTATCCGCCATCCGACGTCCCCGGCGAAGTCGAGCGTTATTCGCAAGACCGGGCCCGCGACGATATCCGGGCCGTGCTCGAAGCCCTTCGCATCGACAAGGCGCACATTGTCGGCCTGTCGATGGGCGGCTTTGCCACGCTGCATTTCGGCTTCACCTATCCCGAACGGACGCGATCGCTGGTGGTCGCCGGATGCGGCTACGGCGCATCGCCGGACAAGCGCCAGCAATTCGTCGATGAGACGGAAGCCGCGGCATCGCGCTTTGAAACCATCGGCATGGCCAAGGCCGCAGAGGGCTATGCATTGGCGCCGTCGCGCGTCCAGTTGCAGAACAAGGACCCGCGCGGCTGGCGGGAATTCGCCGATCAGCTTGCCGAGCATTCGACCGCCGGCGCCGCCTTGACCATGCGCGGGGTGCAGAAGCGCCGTCCGTCGCTGTTCGATCTGGTCGATAAGATCAAAACCATCACTGCGCCGACGCTGGTCTTGTCAGGCGACGAGGACTTCCCATGTCTCGAACCTGCGCTGCTGCTGAAGCGGACCATCCAGACCGCGGCGCTGGTAGTATTGCCGAATACCGGACACACCATCAATCTTGAAGAGCCGGCGCTGTTCAATCAGCTGGTCGGCGAATTCCTGCAGAAAGTCGACAGCGGCACCTGGCGACCGCGCGATCCGCGCGCCATGGCGACTTCGATTTTGGGGAAATGACTTTCACGCGATCGCTTCGGCACTGTGCAGCATCGCGATCAGCGACGCACGCCGCACGAAGTCGTAATGCTGCTTGGGATCCTCGGCCATGCGCCGCAGATTATCGATATTGTGCCGGCGCTTCTCGGGGTCGCGCTCCTCCAGCATCCGCTTATTGGCGATCGATTGCGCCTGCACATATTCGACGGCGGTCAAGCGGCGCTGCCGGTCGTAGCGATCGAGCAGCGGACCGGGCTCCGCCCCTTGCCAGATTTGCGAAAGCTTGGACGCGAGATTGAGTCCGTCCTGGAAACCCGAATTCATGCCCATGCCGCCGACCGGATTATTGACGTGCGCGGCATCGCCCGCGAGCATGATCCGCCCGGCGCGAAACCCGCCGGCGACGCGCTGATTGATGGCGTAGGTATTGCGGTGAACGATCGAGTAGGGCGCGCCTACCGGCAGGCATTCGGCAAGGCGGGCCTGGATCCATTCGTCGCTCATCAGCTCTTCGTCGTTTTCCTCGGCCTTGGTCGGGAACAAGCAGCGCCACAGGCCGCGAAAATCTTCCCCCGGCACTTTCAGCAACGCGACCCAGCGGTCGGGGTGAGCGCAATAACTGCGGAACCGGACCCCCATGGCTGCTTCGAAATCGAACGGCACGGCGATGATGCTAAAACGCTCGGGCCAAGTGAAACCATCAAAGGAGACGCCGATCGCGCGGCGCACGATGCTGCGGCCGCCATCGCAGCCAATCAGATAACGACCGCGATGGATTTCGACGCTGCCGTCCTCTCGCCGGACCGACGCTTCGACGAAATCCGCTTCCTGGCGAACGTCAACAACCTCGGCGGGCCGCACCAACGTGAATTCCGGGATTTTCGCAGCAGCAGCAAGCGCGATATACACCGTGCGGTGCTGCTCAAGCTGGATAACGTAAGGATGCTTGCTCTCTTTCGCGAGCACGCCGTAATCGAATTCGGCAACCACTTTGTCGGTCACACGATCGCGCCACTGGAAAATCGGCGACGGCAATCCCTGGCGGAGAATCTCGTCCGTCAGACCGAGTTCCTCGAACAGATCGAGGGTGGAAGGCTGCAAGGTCGCCGCGCGATGATCCGTCGCCGGCTCCGGCAATCGGTCAAAGACCGTGACCGGGATGCCATATTGAGCGAGGCGAAGTCCCGTCACGCTTCCGATCGGGCCGCCACCGGCGATCAAAACGCGATCTTCCTGCGCCATGCCTTGATGTCCCTCAATCGGCAGCGAAGCCGCCTACGCCAATTTCCAATGTCGAAACTGCACAGCGATTGTCGCGAAAATCAATTGGAATGATGCCTTCCATTGTGCATTTCTTCTGTGCATTCTTGGCGTATGAAACTTCACCGTCGGCGATTGCTGCACCTGGCGACCGGAGCGGTCGCGTTCCCCGCGATGACCCGCACTGCTTCGGCGCAGAATTATCCGACACGGCCGGTGCATCTCCTCGTCGGCTTTGCGGCGGGGTCCGCGTCCGATATCGGCGCGCGGCTGATCGGTGCATGGCTGTCGGAACGACTAGGCCAGCAATTCGTCGTCGATAACCGGCCTGGCGCCGGCAGCAATATCGCAACCGAACTGGTCGCGAAAGCGCAACCCGACGGCTATACGCTGCTCTACGCCAGCCCGCCGAATGCCATCAATGCGACGCTCTACGACAATCTAAGCTACAATTTTCTGCGCGATATCGCACCGGTCGGCAGCATCATCCGCACGCCGGTGGTGATGGAAGTCAATTTATCGCTGCCGGTCAAAACCGTCCCGGAATTCATCGCCTACGCTAAAGCCAACCCGGGCAAGATCAACATGGCGACCGTTGGCCCTGGGAGCGCCCAGCATCTCTACGGCGAACTGTTCAAACTGATGACCGGCGTCGACATGATACCGGTGCATTATCACGGTGCGGCCCAGGCGATAACCGATCTGCTCGCCGGCCGGGTCGAGGTGATGTTCGACGTTATCGTTTCCTCGATCGCCTATATCAAAGCCGACAAGCTCCGCGCGCTGGCCGTGACCACCCCGACACGTCAATCGTTGCTGCCCGACGTGCCGACGGTAGGCGAATCCGTACCGGGCTACGAAGCGAGCGGCTGGCAGGGGATAGGCGTGCCTACCGGCACACCGGAGGCGATCATCGGCACGCTCAACAAAGAAATCAACGCAGCACTCGCCGATCCCCAATTCAAAACCCACCTGGCCGATCTCGGCGGTCAGCCGTTTGGCGGCTCTACCGCCGATTTCGGCAAGTTCCTCGCCGACGAAACCGCGAAATGGGGCAAGGTGGTCCGGGCGGCCAATCTCAAAGCGGATTGAGCCGCGAAATCGTCCATCACGGGCAGACTCGCGGCCAGTTATAATTCAGCCGGACGCGAATCTCATTTTGGATAAAGACCATGGCCTTCCGGCTGCCGCCATTGAGTTCGCTGCGGGTCTTCGAAGCCGCGGCCCGCCACAATAGTTTCCGCAAGGCGGCCGACGAATTGAACTTGACGGCGAGCGCCGTCAGCCACGGCATCCAGACCCTCGAGAGCTGGCTCGGCGTCGAACTGTTTCACCGCAAAGCGCGCGGATTGCAGCTCACCAGTGCCGGCGAAGCCTATGCGCCGATGGTCAACCAAGCCCTGACTATTCTCGCCAAGGCAACCGAACAGCTTCCGGGACGCGCGGCGACCGGCACCCTGTCGATCAGCAGCGCACCGACATTCGCCAACAAAATTCTATTGCCGCGCCTGGATAAATTCGCCGCCCAATTTCCGGATGTCCGCGTCACGATCGACACCTCGCAACGCCGCGTCGACCTCACTTTGGATGAATTCGATGTCGCCATTCGCTTTGCCTCAATGAAAGATCCGCCGCCGGACTGGACCTTGCTGGCGATCGAGACATTGATCCCGGTTTGCAGTCCCGGCCGAAAACAACAGCTTGCAGCGCTTTCCGGCGCCGACCCGCTGTCGCGGGCGCCGTTGATTCACGTCACCTCGGTATCGACCGACTGGAATCACTGGTTCGAGGCAAGCGGCACCGAGCTGCCCCCGCCGATCGGCGGCCTCCGCGTCGATACTGTCGCGATGGCGTTCGATGCCGCAAGCCGCGGCCTCGGCGTTGCGCTGGGGCGCCGGCCCTTGGTCGATGACGATATCGACAGCGGCCGCCTGGTGCCGCTGACCGCTCGCACGCTGCCAAGCGGAAGCGGCTATTGGCTGATCACCTCGCATGCTGATTTTCAAAAGCCGGAGGTCAAGCAATTCCGGCGATGGCTGCTTGCCGAGCTCGGCGTTGGGTCCGATCAGCGCAAACCAGCGCGTCCCGGTTCGCGCAAGACGAAGAGCGGCGGCAATTAGGCCGAAGGTGTTTATCCGAAACAAGCGGCGAAGCCGGCACGGATCGTTTCGAAGAAAACCGCCGTCCCGTAGCGACTCCAAAGCCATGCCGTTCCGGCGAGCACGACGAAAATACCGCCGATCAACAACATGAGGGGACGTGATGTCGGCATTGACGCTCCCGTCCTACGCATACCTCAAAATGCTACGCCGGCACGGGGGCGGTACGCACGACGGGCTTCTCGATAATTGGCATGTTGATCAAACCCGACAGGACACCGAACAGGATCGCCAGCCACCACACCGCGTCATACGAGCCGGTGCGCTCGAACACGATGCCGCCGAGCAAAACGCCAAGAAAGCCGCCGACCTGGTGACTGAAGAAAGCGAAGCCGCCGAGCGTCGCCAGCCAGCGCGTGCCGAACAATACTGCGATGATGCCATTGGTCGGCGGCACGGTCGAAAGCCACATCAGGCCCATGGTAGCGCCGAACGCCAAGCACGTGACCGGCGTCACCGGGAACCAGATAAAACAGAAGATCGCGGCGGCACGGACGAAATAGATGATCGAGAGCAGATAGCGCTTCGGCATACGGTCCCCGAGCCAGCCGGAGGTGACGGAGCCGACGATATTGAAGAGTCCGATGGTCGCGAGCGTCCAGCCTCCGACCTGCGCCGAAAGACCGCGGTCGACCAGATAAGACGGCATGTGCACCGTTATGAAGGCGAGCTGAAAACCGCAGGTGAAGAAACCCAGCACCAGTAGCAGATAGGAGCGCTGGCTGAAGGCTTCACGAAGCGCCTGAGAGAGCGATTGCGGCGCGGCGCCTCCCCCTTCCACGGCCGCAGGTGTGACGAGCCCTATCGACAGCGGCACAATGGCGAGCATGGTCACGGCAAAGATCGTCAGCGTCTGTTGCCAGCCGATCTGATCCATCAGCGCCACCGCGATCGGCGAGTAAAGAAACTGGCCGAACGAGCCGGCGGCCGTGCCGAAGCCGAAGGCGCGTGAGCGCCATTCCGGTGGCAGCAATTTTCCGAAGGCTGCCAACAGCACCATGAAGGAACTACCGGAAAGCCCAAACCCGATCAGCACACCGGCGGAGACGTCGAGCAAGGGAGCGCTGTGCGCGTGCGCAATCAGCGCCAGACCCGCTGCATACATCAGACCGCCAGCGCAAAGCACCCGAGCCGTACCGAAACGGTCGGCGATCGCGCCCGCGATCGGTTGACCGACGCCCCAGAGCAGGTTCTGCAGCGCCAGGGCGAAAGCGAAAACGTCGCGGCCCCAGTGATTGGCATTCGACAGCGGCGTCAGGAAAAAGCCGAGCGAAGACCGCGGGCCGAACGACATCATGGCGATCAGACAGCCGAAGCCGATGATCACCACCGGCGTGCGCCAAGTCACGGCCGCGTTGCCGGACGCGGGTGTAAGTTGTCGTTCGATAATAGTCATGGTCTCCCCGGCGCGATGGTTTTATAGACACCGTCGCAGACTAAGGGAGGTGCACCCAGGCCCCAAGTGAAAGTTACTAACTCCAGGGATTAATCGGCTCATCCGCGATCGGAAAGCGGGCTTGGCCCGGTCAGCCGCGGCGATTGGCCTCGCGGCTCTCCAGCCACATCGCGTTCAGGATGGCGAAGGTGCAGGCGAAGCCCAGCCCCAGAACCCAGGTAAAATACCACATCGTCCAATTCTCCTAATAGGCGGTCTTGGAATTGCGGGCGACGTCGTCGGCTCCGACCGGCCCACGCATGACGCGATAGACCCACGCCGTATAGGCAAGAATGATCGGCAGGAAGATCACGACCGCAGCCAACATGATCGCCAGCGTGAGTTGGCTTGAGGATGCATCCCACACGGTCAGGCTGTCATTCGGATCGCTGGAGGACGGCATCAGGAAGGGAAACAGCGCCGTGCCCGCAGTAGCAATCGTGCCGAACGGCACCAAAGCCGATGCAATGAAGGCGCGACCTGGCCGCGCCCGCAACAGGACCGCACCGAGTGCGCCGAGATAGGCGATCGCCACGGTCAGCCACAGCAGCGGGTGCGAGCCGACGTTGGCAAACCATCCGCCCGCGATCAGCCACTGTTTTGTTCAGCGGATTGGACGGTCCGTCATGCGACAACTGCCCTACGATCTCGAACCCAGGCAGGTTCCACAGCCACACCCCAGCGACCGCAAACAACATCGCAAAGACGAGTGCCGCATACGGCATGACGGTGTGGGCGCGCGCGTTTCACCGTGCCGCCGGTCTTGAGGTTCAGCCAGACCGCGCCATGCAGCACGATCATGCTGAGGCTGACCAGACCGACAAGCAGCGCAAACGGATTGAGCAGCGAAAACAGGGTGATCGTGGAATGCATCCGCAGGTCGCTATCGAAGCCGAACGGCACGCCCTCGAACAGATTGCCGAACGCGACGCCGAACACCAGCGCCGGCACGATGCCGCCCGGCGAACAGCGCCCAGTCCCAGAAGGTGCGCCAGCGCGGGCAATTCCATCTTGCTGCGAAATTTGAATCCGACCGGCCGCAAGATCAGCGTCGCCAGCACCAGGAACATCGCCAGATAGAAGCCGGAAAAGCTCGCGGCATAGAGCGCCGGCCACGCCGCAAAGATCGCGCCGCCGCCGAGGATGAACCAGACCTGGTTGCCTTCCCACACCGGTCCGACCGTGTTGATCGCGACGCGCCGCTCGCTGTCGGTGCGCGCCACGAAGGGCAGCAAGCGCCGCGGTGCCGAGATCGAACCCGTCCATGACCGCAAAGCCGATCAGCAGAATGCCGAGCAGCGCCCACCAGATCAGGCGAAGAATTTCATATTCGGTCATGGCTTTTACTCTGCGGCTAATTTGCAGACATGTGGCGTGTCGGCCGGCGTTTCATCGGGCCCGAGGCGGATATATTTCACCAGCAGATAGAGATCGGCGACGAGCAAGCGCCGAATAGAACAGGGCAAAGCCCAGCAGGCTGAACAGCACATTGCCTGCGGCCGTCGACGAAACGCCGAGCGCGGTCGGCAGCACGCCCTCGATCACCCAGGGCTGGCGGCCATATTCCGCGACGATCCAGCCCAGTTCGGCGGCGAGCCACGGCAGCGGCAAGCGTCAGAAGCGCCGCCCGCAGAAACCAGCGATAGTGGTCGAGCCGGCGATCCGCGGACAGCCAGAACGCCGTCGCAAACAGCGCGATGAACCAGAAGCCAAGGCCGACCATGAAGCGGAACGACCAGAACAGCACCGGCACATTGGGGATGGTGCTGTTCGCGGCCGTCATCGATTTCGGCCGGCGTGGCGTTTTCGATGTCCGGCCGGATGCGCTTGAGCAGCAGCGCATAGCCGAGATCGCCGACATGGGCGTCGAGCCGGTCGCGCAAGCCGGCATCGTGGGGATTTTTCTTGATCGCCAGCAAGCGTCTCATAGGCGATCAGGCCGTTCGCGATGCGCTGGCGCGCCGCGGCAACGAGTTCGTTGATGCCCGGCACCGGCGTGTCGACCGAGCGCGTGGCGATCAGGCCCAGCACCCACGGCACTTTCACTTCATACTGCGTGGCACGCGCCTTAAGATCGGGCAGGCCGAACAGCGTGAAAGACGCCGGCGCGGGTTCGGTGTTCCACATCGCCTCGATGGCGGCGATTTTCATCTTCTGGTTCTGGCCGGCGGTGTAGCCGCACTCATCGCCCAGCACGACCACGGAGAGCGCCGAGGCCAGGCCGAAGCTGGCAGCCACCGTCATGGAGCGCTTGGCGAATTCGGCGTGCCGGCCGCGCAGCAGATAGTAGGCGCTGATCGCCAGCACGAAGACCGAGCCGGTGACATAGCCCGCGCTGACGGTGTGGACGAATTTGGCCTGCGCCACGGGATTGAACAGCACCGCCATGAAGTCGGTGACTTCCATCCGCATCGTGTCGACGTTGAAATGCGCGCCGACCGGATATTGCATCCAGCCATTGGCGATCAGAATCCACAGCGCGGAAAAATTGGTGCCGAGGGCCAGCGCCCAGGTCGCGATCAGGTGCTGGACGCGGGATAGCCGGTCCCAGGCAAAGAAGAACAGACCGACAAACGTGGCTTCGAGGAAAAAAGCCATCAAGCCTTCGATCGCCAAGCGGCGCGCCGAACACATCGCCGACATAATGCGAGTAATAGGCCCAGTTGGTGCCGAACTGGAATTCCATGGTGATGCCGGTGGCGACGCCCATGGCGAAATTGATGCCGAACAGCACGCCCCAGAACTTGACCAGGTCGCGCCAGATCGTCCGGCCGGTCATCACATAAACGGTTTCCATGATGCCGAGCAGAATGGAAAGGCCCAGCGTCAGCGGCACGAAGATGAAATGATAAAGCGCGGTAACTGCGAATTGCAGGCGCGAGAGTTCGACAATATCAATATGCATGACCATTCTCATTTTCGCCGCTGTCAAGCAGGTGCGCGGCGACAGCCCGCCCGTCAGGCTCCGGAAGCGTATTAGGAGCGACGAACGCGTAGTAAATAAGCGTTAGCGCCACCGCCTTGATGCAAATCAAGACGAAGACCTCACGTCGAATCGATTTGGGGAACACGAGACGAATCTATTCTTATTGGCTGCGCTAGGCGGCGGGCGCCGCGCGCTCTTTCGCCTCGTCTTCAGCCGACGGGATCGCCACGCCCGACATCGGCTCGACCCAGACGAGATGATCGTGAACTTTCTTGACGCCGGGAACGTTCTCGGCCGCAACGATCAGACCCTGACGCTCGCGATCGTCCGTGATCACGCCCCACAACTCGACAATGCCGTTTTTGACAACGACATTGGGACGCGGCGCCCAGTGCTCGTTACTGAGCGTTGCCAGAATCCGATCTCGGATGGCGGCATCATCTCCGATCGGCATTTGCGTATCGCCGCGGGCCAGGCTCGCCAGCGCGTGCATGAGATTGGCGCGGCTGACGATGCCGACAATCCTGCCGCCACGCATGACCGGAAGACGCTTGACGTGATGGCGTTGCATAACTTCGACCACCGTTTCCAGCGGAGCGTTCTCGGTCGTGAAAAAGGGATCATGCGTCATGATCTCTTCGGTTTTTCTGCCCGAGGCGTGAACATATTCATCTGCGAGCCGGCCTGGTCCGACGATGAACTCGAGCCATTTTGGCCGGCGGCGCCGCGTCCCGAGCTCGCTGCGGCGGAGAAAATCCCCTTCGGTCACGATGCCGACCAGCTCGCCTTCCCTATCGACGACAGGCAGTCCGCTGATCCTGTTCTGCAGCATCAAACGTGCGGCCTCGAGCACCGGCTCATCCGGCCCGACGAAAATCACGTTTCGCGTCATTACATCTTTGACTTGCATCGGGTTGTCCTTTTGGTCGAGAACGGACGGGGCACAACGGCTCTACTCAGCCGTTCATGCGGCTCAGCGCTGAGGGATTTCGCAGCAGGATACACCGCGAGGTTCGCACCTCGATCGTGCATGCGCATTCCAAGGCCGTCAGCGTGCGCGAGACGGTTTCGATGGTGAGGCCGAGATAATCGGCAATGTCCTGGCGTGACATCGACAATTCGACGGTGGGATGCCCGATGAAATTCGCCGGTGCGCGGGCCGCCATTTCCAGCAGGAAGCTCGCGACGCGCTCCTGCGCGCTCTTGATGAGCAGCAGCACGCGATCCTGCATCCGGCTCAACTCCCGGCTCGTGAGTGCGAATAGCTGGCGGGCAAAGCCGGCGTCGCGGATCGCCAAATTGTCGAGCGCGTTTCGTTTCACCACCAGCACCTTCACATCGGTGATCGCCTCGGCGGATAACGCGTGCTCGTCGGCGAATTCCAGTCCGAAGATTTCCCCCGGTAGATAAAATCCCCCGATCTGCCGGCGGCCGTCACTCAATATCTTGTAAGTCCGCACCGTTCCGCCGAGTACTTTGTACAGATATTCGGCCGGTTCCTTGTCGCCGAAAATCTCGGTGTTTCGCGGATACGACACGACCGCACCCATAAGATGCATCGCCTGATCGAGCGGTTCGGGCTCATCCGCGCCGCACAGCCTGCGAGTCGATCCGGCTGGAATACCCGTCACGAAAGCGGCAGACCGGGAAAATGCCTCGCTTCGGATCGCATTCTGGATCGTCATAGTCCTTAACCTCCGGGATTTTCCGGGGATACTGGTACGCGTGCGGCCCAAGGCGGAAAATTCAGATATTGCCCCTAAGGGATTTCCCGTAAGACAAAGCAGACCGATGCATCCGCCGCGATTTGAGCGCGGCAAGGCAACTTTATCGGCGGCCGACGATGGACGATGTCGCTGCAAAACCCCCGCAATCGGCCGCGCCCATGCGAGGCTTGCCGGTCCTGCGCCGGGTGGGCATGCAATACGGCATCGCCATCTTGGTCATTGCCGTGGCTTTGGCGCTTCGCTTGGCGCTGGCATCGGTTCTCGCAGGCGAGGCCTCTTATCTGTTTTTCCTGCCGGCCATCCTGATCGCCTCGGGCCTGGGCGGCCTGGGACCCGGTCTGCTCGCGACCGGCCTCGGCCTGCTGTTTGGCTTGCTTTTCGTCGCCGAGTTTCGTGCCCTATCGCCGGCCGACATAATCGGGGCCACGGCATTCTCGCTGGTCGGAATCGGAGCGTCATGGCGAGGCGACTTGTTGCGTCGTGCTCGTCTTGCCGCAACGGCAAATGCGGAAGCTGCATTTGCGCGCGAGGCGCACGTCAAATCCATACTGGACAGCATCCCGGAGGCGATGATCGTCATCGACGCACGCGGCATCATCCAATCCTTCAGTTCAGCGGCAGAAAGGCTGTTCGGCTACCGAAGCCCGGAAGTATTGGGCAACAACGTCAAAATGCTGATGCCGTCCCCGCAGCGCCGGGATCACGATGGATACCTTGATCGCTATATGCGCACCGGCGAGCGGCGGATCATCGGCATTGGCCGCATCGTCGTCGGCGAACGAAAGGACGGTTCGACATTCCCGATGGAGCTCGCGGTCGGCGAGATGCGCGTCAAGAACCAGCGCCTGTTCAGCGGGTTCATTCGCGATTTAACGGAGCGTCAGCAGACGGAAGCGAGGCTTCAGGAATTGCAGTCCGAGCTCGTTCACATTTCCCGCCTGTCGGCGATGGGCGAGATGGCGTCCGCGCTTGCCCATGAACTCAACCAGCCGCTATCGGCGATCGCCAATTACATGAAAGGATCGCGCCGCTTACTCGAGGGTAGTTCGGAAGCGAACGCCGCGATTTTGCGCGACGCCATGGACAAGGCCGCGGATCAAGCGCTTCGCGCCGGCCAGATCATTCGTCGATTGCGCGACTTCGTGGCGCGCGGCGAAACCGAGCGGCGGGTCGAGGATGTGAAGAAACTGGTCGAGGAAGCGAGCGCGCTCGCGCTGGTGGGGGCAAAAGATCAGGGCATCCGCGTGCACTTCCAGTTCGATCCGAGTATAGGCTTCGTACTCGCCGACAGAGTTCAGATTCAGCAGGTCTTGCTTAATCTGATGCGCAACGCGATCGAAGCGATGGAAAGTTCGCAGAAGCGGGAACTTGTCATCTCGACGGCGGCGGCCGAAGGCAGTCTGGTCGAAATCAGCGTGGCCGATAGCGGAGCCGGCATCGCGCCGGAGATTTACGCCCAGCTATTTCAGCCGTTTGTCACCACGAAGACACAAGGCATGGGTGTCGGCCTTTCGATCTCGCGTACTATCGTCGAGGCGCATGGCGGCTCCATTTCGCAGCGGCCGAACCCTGGAGGAGGAACGGTGTTCCATTTCACGCTGCCCGCTGTGACCAAGGAGGATGCCGACGATGCCGCCTGAGACCGGAATGGTTCACGTCATCGATGACGACGACGCGGCCCGTGAATTGCTAGCGTTTTTGCTGCGGACCGCCCGCATTGAGGTGCAGACCTACCCGTCCGCCGCGGCGTTCCTCGGCGCTCTTCCCACTACGGAGTCGGGCTGCGTTGTCACCGACGTGAGAATGCCCGGCATGAGCGGCATCGACCTGCTGCGACAATTGAAAGAACTCAATATCCCCGTGCCGGTGATCGTGATTACGGGACATGGCGACATTCCATTGGCGGTTGAAGCGATGAAGGCCGGCGCTGCCGACTTTCTGGAAAAGCCATTTGACGGCGAGACGATGCTCGCGAGCGTTCGTTCGGCGCTCAAGCAACAGCACGGAGAGAAAAAACGCCGGTCGGAACGCGTCGAGATCGACAATCGGCTTGCGGCGCTTTCCAGCCGGGAGCGCGATGTGCTTGACGGGTTGGTCACGGGTCAAGCCAATAAGCAGATCGCCTTCGAACTTGGAATAAGTCCGCGGACCGTGGAGGTTTACCGGGCCAATCTCATGACCAAGATGCAGGCGTCGAGTCTGTCCGAACTGGTCCGCATGGCCATCACCGCAGACATTCTCGGCGCGGGGAAGCATTCGGATTAAATCGACGGGCCGCCGTGAATCCCGCTCCGGTCGGAAGGCGATCGTCGCGGTCGGCCCAATTGAGCCAGATCAATGCGTGCAGCTCGGCTTCAGCGCCTTATGGCGTAGTCGCCGCTCTCTCGAGAAAGCGGCGCCGGAGCCGCGCGGTGGCAAAGCAATATGAATTTTCAATGCGTGGTGCAGTCGTCGCGGTCGTCGATGACGACCCGGCCGTTTGCCATTCGCTCAAGTTTGCTCTTGAGATCGAAGGGTTCTCCGTCCGCATTTATCCAAGCGGACCCGAATTATTGAACGACCTCGATGCCGCCGCCGAATGCCTGGTGATCGACCAAAACATGCCTGGGATGAACGGATTGGACCTTGTTGCCAACCTCAGGGATCGCAACGAATTCGCACCGGCTATCCTGATGACAAGCCATCCCACCGCCAGGCTTCGCGAAAGCGCCGATAGAGCCGGCGTTCCGATCATCGAGAAACCGTTGCTGGGAAATACTTTGATCGATCGTATTCGCGATGCCCTGTCGCGTCCCTAGCGCCGTCCCTTGGGACGGTGGGGAGTTGGAAATCAGCTTGCCAGCATCGGCTTTGGCGGTATCTCTGGGTTGAGCGCTTTATGAAGAACGCGGCCGAGCGCCGTGATCTGATAAGGCTTTCGCAGCACCGGAAATTCGGGATCACTGTCGAACGCTTTGGTATAGCCGGTGGTCAACACCACCGGAATGTGCGGATAACGCCGGCTGACGGTGCGTCCCAGCGCCAATCCGTCGGTCGGACCGGGCAACACGACATCGCTGAAAACAGCGCCTATCTCTTTTTCCGCCGCGAGAATGTCGAGCGCCGCGGCGGCGGTTTCCGCTTGCAAAGTGCGGTAGCCAAGTTGCTCGAGGAGCGACACCGCGACGTTTCGCACATCGGGGTTATCTTCGACGACCAAGATAGTTTGCCGGCCGGCCGCGGCATAATCCGCCTTGTCCTCCGGCAACGGTGCGGCGACGGTGGCGTGACTGCGCGGCAGATAGATCGTCACCGTCGTGCCACGGTCCACTTCGCTGTCGATGGCGACCGTACCTTCCGAGCGTCGCGCAAAGCCATAGACCTGCGAAAGGCCGAGACCGGTACCTTTATCCGGGCCTTTGGTCGTGAAGAACGGCTCGACCACACGCGTCAGCAGATCGGGCGAAATTCCGGCGCCGGTATCGGCGACGTTGAGTGCGACGAAGTCCCCGCTGATAGCGTCGGGCAATTCGTGGCCGCGGAGATGGATGTTTTCGACCGTAAGAACAATGCGGCCGCCCTCGGGCATGGCGTCCCGCGCATTGACCACAAGGTTGATCAGCGCCAATTCAAGTTCCGATTTGTCGACGCGGATCGGCCATGTTGCCTTCGGCGACTCGATCATGAATTCGATATTGACGTGCATTGAGCCGGCCAAGACATCGCGGATGGCATGAACCGCCTCCGCCGGATCGATCACGGTCGGCGATAACGGCAGAGTGCGCGAAAACGACAACAGCTGCCGGGTCAGATTCTCGCCCCTTGTCGCCGCCATTTCTATTGCCGCCAAGGCGCGTGTGTCTTTGGTCTCTTTCAGGCGGTTCTTCAAGCTTTGGGCGTGACCGCTGACGATCATCAGGAGATTGTTGAAGTCATGCGCGATGCCGCCGGTGAGTTGGCCGATGGCTTCCATTTTTTGCAGATGCGCGGTCTGGCGTTGCGCGCGTTCCAGCGCCGCGGCGGCTTCTTTCTCCGCGGTGACGTGGCGGCCGGAGACATAGATCAGGCCGTCGTGTTCGGTCATGGTCCATTGCAGCCAGCGCCATGACCCGTCCCTGTGGCGAAAGCGGTTTTCCATGCGTACCGTGGAAGCGCCCTTTGCCAGCGACGCCCGTCCGGCGACGGCGTCCGGTGCGTCGTCCGGGTGACGCAATTCGCTCACATGCATCGACTTGATCTCGTCCTCGGTCCAGCCCAGCAAGCGAGTCCAGGCCGGATTGATGCTGACGAAGTAGCCGTCGAAATTGGAAACCGCGAGCAGATCCTCTGAAACATTCCAAACCCGGTCGCGCTCGAGCGTGCGCCGCTCGACTTCGGCTTCGAGCTTTTCGCTGAGCATACGCAATTCGGATTCCATGGCGCTGCGCGCCCGGTCGGCCTGCACACGTTCGGTGATGTCGAGCAGCGAAGCAATCCAGCCACCGACATGACCGTCAGGATTGAGTTCGGGACGATATGCGAAGCTGAGATGGCGGATTCCGATCCCGCCAAAATCGAGTTCGGCCTCGAAGTCGATCGCCTCGCCGCGCAACACCCGCTCGGTGTAGGGGCGGAGCGTGTTGAAGCCCTTCGCGCCGATGACCTCTTCGATTGTCTTGCCGACGACCTCGTCGCGCGAGCGGCCCAGCAAATGTGCATAGGCTTCGCTGATGAAGCGATAACGCATGTCGCGGCTGCAACGCACCAGCATGAATGGCGTGCGATTGATGACGGATTGCAGTTCCGCTTCACTGGCGCGCAGCGCGTCTTGCGCCCGCCTGTGCTCGGTCAGTTCCTGAAAGCTGCACACCGCGCCTTCGACACGGCCTGCGGCATCCTTCAGCGGCGTTGCATTCATCAGCACCGGTATGCGCGAGCCGTCGGGGCGTTCGATGGTAATTTCGGCGCCGACCACCGGCTCGCCGCTGCGCATGGCGCGCGCCGCCGGCGTTTCGCTGAAATGAAGGGCTTCCCCATCGGGCTGATAGCGGCGGAAATCCGCGCCATATTGCTCGCGCGCGTCGCCGAGTGGCAGGGCACGCCCCCATAACTCGACAGCGCGCCGGTTGTACCGCACTAAGCTACTATCGGCCCGGCACACGCAAAAACCGGTCGGAATGGCGTCCAGCGCCCGTTGATCGATGGCGGCAAAGATGTCGAGGCCAGGCGGTACCGCTATGGTCTTCGGGCCCTAACTCGTCATGGCCGTTTTCCCCGCCGGCGCCGTGTGCGCCTATCGAAAACCTTCTGCATTCTTGATCCCCTTATCTTGTGCCTGACGCGCCTCAGACAAGGGTTTTAGCGGCTTCGGTTAAGGACAAGACTAACTAGAGGGACGAATGAGAATTACGGCATGGCTCAGCCGGTGCTGTCCAGGCATAATGCCCGTGCATTTGACGGCCGGACGGGAGCAAATCCGACCGGCTACGGCCCGAAAATTGCATGGTTAGTTGTATGATTATACGGCAGATTTGGGCGTAACGCGTAGCAGCATGTCAATCCTCGTTGGGCTTCACCACGCCACCCGTTACACCTATGACCGGCCGATCGGGCTCGGGCCCCAGATCATAAGATTGCGCCCGGCGCCGCATTGCCGCACCCGTATCCCGAGCTATTCGCTCACCGTGACGCCGGCTGAGCACTTCGTGAACTGGCAGCAGGATCCGCACGGCAATTGGCTGGCGCGCTTCGTGTTTCCGGAAAAGACCAGCGAATTTTCCATTACCGTCGATCTTCTCGCCGACATGGAGGTGATCAATCCGTTCGACTTCTTTGTCGAGCCCTATGCCGATAAGTGGCCGTTCAAATACGCGCCCGACCTTTACGAGGATCTGATTGCCTTTGTCGGTCCCGAGCCGGCCGGACCGCGTTTGAAAGAATTGATCGCCTCGATTTCGCGAACGCCGAGCAACACCGTCGATTTTCTGGTCGAACTCAATCAGCGCCTGCACGGCATGATCCGCTATCTCATCCGGATGGAGCCTGGCGTGCAGACGCCCGAGGAGACGCTTTCTTCCGCCGCCGGCTCGTGCCGCGATTCGGCCTGGCTTCTGGTGCAACTGCTCCGCCACATCGGCTTGGCGGCGCGCTTCGTCTCCGGTTACCTCATTCAATTACGGCCGGATGTGAAGCCGCTCGAAGGCGCCGCCGGCACCGAAGTCGATTTCACCGATTTGCATGCCTGGGCCGAAGTCTACATTCCCGGCGCGGGCTGGGTCGGTCTCGACGCGACATCGGGACTGCTGTGCGGGGAAGGTCACATTCCGCTCGCCGCAACGCCCCATTACCATTCCGCGGCGCCGATCAGCGGCCTGGTCGAACCGGCCGAAGTCACTTTCGGCTTCGACATGACCGTGAATCGACTTGCCGAACGCCCCCGCGTTACGGCACCGTTTTCGGACGAGGCCTGGACCGCCCTCGATGCGCTCGGCGAAAAAGTCGACGCCGATCTCAAGAAAAACGACGTCCGCCTCACTATGGGCGGCGAGCCGACCTTCGTCTCGATCGACGATTATCAGGCCGCCGAATGGAACACCGACGCACTCGGTCCGAAGAAGCGCGAGCGCGCCGACGAACTGATCCGGCGCCTGCGCAACCGTTTCGCGCCCGGCGGCCTGCTGCATCACGGCCAGGGTAAATGGTATCCCGGCGAGCCGATACCGCGCTGGGCTTTCGCACTGTATTGGCGTCGCGACGGCATCCCGATTTGGCGCGACGAAAGCCTGATCGAGCACGAAAGCCCCAGCCGCAAGGCGTCGACGGCGGACGCGCGGCAATTCGCCGAACACATCGCAGCGCATGCCGGGCTTGCGCCGGATTTCGTGCAGCCCGCGTATGAGGATCCGGTCGACCGGATGCTCAAGCAGGGATTGATCCCGGCCGATTTCGATCCCAACGACCCCAAGATCGATGACCCGCACGAGCGCGCCCGCATTCTGAAACTGTTCGACACTCATCTCGGCGAGCCGCGAGGCTTTGTGCTGCCGCTGCAACGCTGGACGGCGCAGGCGAAGCCCGGGTGGCTCAGTGAAATCTGGCGCACACGGCGCGGCAAGCTCTATCTGGTGCCGGGCGATTCACCACTCGGCTTCCGGCTGCCGCTGCAATCGCTACCGCATATCGCCGCGGCAGATTTTCCGCATCTGGTGCCGGCCGATCCGTTCGCCAAACGCGTCCCCTTGTCCGATCCTCGCGTCACCCACCCGATCCAGCCGCACGTTTTTCATGGCGAGAGCCGCATCGAGGCCAGTTCGCCGCCGCTGGCGCCGGACACCATGGTAATGCAGAGTTTGGCGGACGCTGTTGCCCCGCTCGGCAATTCGGGGCTCGCGGTACGCACGGCGATGGCTATCGAAGTGCGCGACGGCCTGTTGTGCGTCTTCATGCCGCCGACCGAAACGCTCAACGATTTTCTCGAACTGATCGCGACCATCGAGTCGACCGCGGCCGAACTGGGCCTGCCGATCCACATCGAAGGCTACGGGCCGCCGCCCGATCCGCGGCTCAATGTTCTGAAAGTGACGCCCGACCCCGGCGTCATCGAGGTCAACATCCAGCCGGCAACCTCCTGGCGCGAAGCCGTCAACATCACGCGCGGCGTTTACGAAGACGCCCACCAGTCGCGGCTTGGCACCGACAAATTCATGCTCGACGGCAAGCACACCGGCACCGGCGGCGGCAATCACGTCGTACTCGGCGGCCTGGAAGCCGCCGACAGTCCGTTCTTGCGGCGACCGGATCTGCTCAAGAGCCTGGTGCTTTATGCGCTGCGGCGGCCTTCGTTGTCCTACTTGTTCTCCGGTCTGTTCGTCGGCCCTACCAGCCAGGCGCCCCGCATCGACGAGGCGCGCCAGGACCTGCTCTACGAACTTGAAATCGCGGTCGGCAATGTGCCGCGGCCCGGCGAATCGGGTTGGATACCGCCGTGGCTGGTCGACCGGCTGTTCCGTAACATTTTGGTCGACGTCACCGGCAATACCCACCGCACGGAAATCTGCATCGACAAATTATTTTCGCCGGACGGCCCGACCGGCCGGCTCGGTCTGGTCGAATTCCGCTCCTTTGAAATGCCGCCGGAATCGCGCATGAGCCTCGCTCAGCAATTATTGCTGCGGGCGCTGATCGCCTGGTTCTGGCGTCAGCCCTATGAAGGCAAGCCGATCCGCTGGGGCACCGCGCTGCACGATCGTTTCATGCTCGAGCATTTCGTGTGGACGGATTTCCTCGAAGTCTTGGACGATCTCAAATATGCCGGTTACACCTTCGATCCGGGTTGGTTCGAGGCGCAGCGGCAATTCCGTTTTCCGCTCTGCGGCGCGGTGCATCATGCGGGTGTCGATCTTGAATTGCGAACCGCGATCGAGCCTTGGTATGTGCTGGGCGAAGAAGGCGCGCCCGGCGGCACCGTGCGTTTCGTCGATTCGTCGGTCGAGCGGCTGCAAGTCAAAGTCGCAGGAATGAATGCCGGCCGCCATGCCGTGACGTGTAACGGTCGACGCATCCCGCTGGTCGCGACCGGCAGATCGGGCGAATTCGTTGCCGGTGTACGTTTCAAGGCTTGGAAGCTCGATTCTTCGCTGCAGCCTACCATCGGCGTTCACGTGCCGCTGACTTTCGACATCGTCGATACCTGGAACCGGCGCTCGCTGGGCGGCTGCGTCTACCACGTCGCACATCCCGGCGGCCGCAATTACGAAACGTTTCCGGTCAACTCCTATGAAGCGGAAGGGCGCCGGCGCGCTCGCTTCCAGGATCATGGCCATACCGGCGGGCTGATCGACGTTCCACCCCTCGATCTCTCGCTCGAATATCCGACCACGCTCGACCTGCGCCGGCCGCTGTAAACAAAACTCCGGCAAGCTTATCGCGTCATGGCTATCCAACTCGACACCGCCGTCGAACCGTCAAACGCCGCGCTGGAGCCGTTCATCGCGGGCTACCGGCCGCTCGCCGGCGTTTTCGACGAGATGATGGATAGCGACGGCCGGGTGCGCGCGCATTGGCAGCCGTTCCTCGGCATGCTTGCCGCGCTCGGCGGCGATGAGATCAATCGCCGCTTCGCCGCCGCCGACCGCTACTTGCGTGATTCCGGCGTGTTTTATCGCGTCTACGAGGATGCGGCCAGCATCGAACGGCCGTGGCCGCTGAGCCATATCCCGCTGCTCATCGAACCCGGCGAATGGCGGCAATTGCAAGCCGGCCTTATTCAACGCGCCGAACTGCTCGAAGCGGTGCTGAAAGATTGCTATGGGCCCGGCACGCTCACGCGTGACGGCCGGCTGCCGGCAGCATTGATTGCCGGCAATCCGGAATTCTTGCGGCCACTGGTCGGCGTCGAACCGCCGGGCGGCGCGCATTTGCGTTTCTATGCGGTCGATGTCGGACGCGGTGCCGACGGACGCTGGTGGGTGCTGAACGATCGGGCGCAGGCGCCTTCCGGCGCCGGCTATGCGATCGAAAACCGGCTCGCCTTGTCGCGCGCCGTTCCCGATATTTATCGGACCACGCGTGTCGAGCGTGTTGCGCCGTTTTTTCAGGCGCTGCAGGCCGAATTGTTCGCGCTCAACCGCCGCGACGACGCCCGCATCGCGCTGCTGACGCCGGGCCCGATGAACGAAACCTATTTCGAGCACGCCTATCTCGCACGCTATCTCGGACTCCTGTTGGTCGAAGGCGAGGATCTCGTCGTCCAGGACGATGGCGTATTTGTTCGCACCGTCTCGGGGCTGCGCCGCACCGAAGTGCTGTTGCGGCGCGTCGATGCCGATTTCGTCGATCCGCTCGAACTCAACGCCGCGTCGCGGCTCGGCGCCGCCGGATTGCTGCAGGCCGTGCGTGACGACAAGATCGTCATCATCAATGCGCTTGGCGCGGGCCTGGTCGAAGCCCGCGCCATGCTGGCATTCCTGCCGGCGCTGGCGCCGATCGTGCTCGGCACCGAATTGAAAATGCCCAATGTCGCGACCTGGTGGCTCGGCCGCGCCGAGATGCGCGAGGAGATGATCGGCAAGCTCGACAGCATGGTGATCGCTTCGGCCTTCACCGAGCAGCTTCCCGGCCGTTCCACGCAGCGAAATCCTCGGCGCCAAGCTCGGCGACGCCGAGCGCCAAGTGCTGATGCAATCGATCCGCGATCGCGGCGTCGATTATGTCGCCCAGGAAGCGGTAACGCTGTCGAGCATGCCGATCTGGCGCGACGGCCGGCTGCAGCCGCGGCCTTTCACGCTGCGGCTGTATCTCGCCAAACTCGGCGAACGCTGGCAGGTGCTGCCCGGCGGTTTCGTCCGTATCGCCGACGATATCGACGCCCGCGCGGTCAGCCTGCAGCACGGCGCGGCAACAGCCGATACCTGGGTGCTGACGCACGGCCCGGTCGCCGAAACGACATTATTGCCGACGCCGGAAGGAATGCCGGTCCAGCGCGCCAGCGGGTTGCTGCCCAGCCGCGCCGCCGACAATCTGTTCTGGGTCGGACGCTATGTGGAGCGCGCCGAGGCGACGCTGCGGCTCATCCGCGCCCTTATCAATCGGGTCGCCGACGATGCCGCTGCACCGGTCATCGGCGGTATTTCTTCCCTGCTCGACGCCTGGAACGCCATTCCCGCCAGTGCCTATGCCACGCCGGTGAGCTTCACGGCACGCGCCGTGCTGACGCGAAGCGATTTATCAGGTTCGCTGCCTTATCTCACCAGCGCGGCTCGGGCTTCTGCCTCCGTCATTCGCGACCGCTTCTCGCCCGACGCCTGGCGAGCGATCAACGATCTCGCCAAATTGATTGTCGCCCCGCTCGCCGCCGGGCCGAGCGAGAGTGCGATTGCCGAGCGTATCGAAGCGGCGCTGCGGATCATCGCGGCGCTCTCGGGCCTGGCGCAGGAAAACATGACCCAGCTTGCCGGCTGGCGCTTCCTCGAACTCGGCCGCCGCATCGAGCGAGCCTTGCTGACCTGCAGACTGATCCGGGCTTTTGCCGAAGCCGGCGCGCCGGAGGGCGGCCTCGACGTGCTGCTGGAATTCGCCGACAGTCAGATCAGCTACCGCCAACGCTACGTGATGATCGCGGCGCAAGCGCCGGTGGTCGATCTGGTCATGCTCGATCCCAACAACCCCCGTTCGGTATTATTTCAGCTCGATCGGATCGAAACCCATCTCAACGCACTGCCGAAACAGAACGCAAGCGGCCGGCTGTCGCCAGTGCAGCAGATCGCCGCCGCCATCGCGACACGGCTGCGCACCGCCAATGCGGCAACCATCGACGACAGTCTGATCGTGGAAATCGAGCAGTCGCTGATGAAGCTGTCGGATGCGATCAGTTCGTCTTTCCTCACCAATAACGAACGTTCGGAAGCGATGTGGGAGGTGCTGGCTTGATCTACGACGTGCGGCAGACCACGACATGCAGCTATGCGACACCGGTCGCTTATGCCCGTCACGTGCTGCGGCTGACGCCGGTATCGCGCGACGGCGAGCGGGTGCATGTCGCGGCGTTGCAGATCGTGCCCGAGCCGGCGCACCGCCGCGAGGGACAGGATTTTTTCGGCAATCGGCTGACCTGGATCGATATCGACACGCCGCATGAAACCTTGACGGTGAAACTGTCGGCCCGAGTCGCGGTCGATTCGGAACCGCCCCCGGCGGTGACCCCGGCATGGGAAGAAGTCCGCGAGGAAGCCTTCGCCACCAGCGACATCGGCCCGATGTCGCCCGCGCATTTTCTGTTCCCGAGCCGCATCGTCTCGATCGATCCGGAAATCCGCGACTATGTCCGGCAGAGCTTTACGCCCGGCAGACCGGTGCTGGAGGCCGCGATCGAGCTCATCGGCCGCATCAAGACCGACATGGTGTATGAGATCGGCGCCACCACCGTAAAAACCACCCCGCCGATGTCGTTCGCATTGCGCCGCGGAGTCTGCCAGGATTTCGCCCATATCATGATTTCCGGACTGCGCGGTATCGGCCTGCCTGCGGCTTATGTCAGCGGCTATCTGCGCACCGCGCCTCGCAACGGCACGCCGCGGCTGCAGGGCGCCGATGCGATGCATGCCTGGGTGTTTTTATGGTGCGGCCCCCTCCCTTCCTCCCCCGCAAGCGGGGGAGGGAAAGGAGGGGGTTGGATTGGGCTCGATCCGACCAATGCGGTGCTGGCGTCGGAGGACCATGTCATGCTGGCAGTCGGCCGCGACTATACCGATGTCGCGCCGATGGACGGGGTGATTTTGGGCTCCGGGGGGCAGCGCATCGATGTCTCCGTGAATGTGATCCCGGCGGGCTAAATCCGGCTCATTGACCTTCGTGGCCTGGTGCGGGAAGACAGCCCGCGCCAAGGAACGAAGCATGGCAGACGACGAAAAGAACAAGGCTGGAGGACACTCCCTCGCCGACCATCTTTACGGCCGCGATGTCGTGCACGCGCATGCCGACGATACCGATCACGATCACGATCATGATTTTGATGCGGACGACGGGCCGCTGGAGGAAAATCCGCTCTGGCGCCAGGACAATGTATCGCTGACGACGGTCGGCATCGATATCGGATCGTCGGGCACGCAAGTGATCTTTTCGCGGGTCCATTTGCGTCGTCTGGCCGAGGATTTGACCAGCCGCTACTACGTCGTCGCGCGTGAAACCTTGTTCCAGTCACCTGTCGCGCTGACCCCCTATCAGAGCGAGGAGCGAATCGACGACGCCAAGCTCGGCACCATCATCGACGCTGCCTATGCCGCGGCCGGTCTCACGCCGGACGATATCGATACCGGCGTGGTCATTCTGACCGGGGAAGCCCTGCGCCGCGAGAACGCGCAAGGCATTGCCGCGATCCTCTCGGAACAGGGCGGCGAATTCGTCACCGCGACCGCCGGCCACCACATGGAAGCGATGCTCGCGGCCTATGGCTCCGGCGCCGCGCGGGTGTCGAGCGACGAGCACAAGCGCATTCTCAATATCGACATCGGCGGCGGTACCACAAAACTCGGCATGGTTGAGAACGGCAAGGTAATCGCGACGGCGGCGATCCACATCGGTGGCCGCCTGCAAGTGGTCGAGGCAGGCAAAATCGTGCGGCTCGATCCGGCCGGAAAGCATCACGCCAAGCGCGGTGGATTTTCCTGGAACTCGCGGCGACGCCGTTGCACCCGCCGAGCTGGAGAAGGTCGCCGGCCGCATGGCCGATGCGCTGGTTGCCGCCCTCACCGCGCAACCGCTGCCACACGACATCGCACATCTCTATCTCACTGATCCGATCGGCGATCTCGGCCGCATCGACGGCGTGATGTTTTCCGGGGGCGTCGCCGAATACATCTATCAGCGCGAGGCGCGCGACTTCGGCGACATGGGGCCACGGCTCGGGCGGGCTATCGCCGATCGTATTCAGCGGGGCGCCCTGCCCTGGCCGGTCCTCGCGGCCGGCGAATGCATTCGCGCTACCGCGCTGGGCGCCTCCGAATACAGCGTCCAACTGTCAGGCAATACCAGCTATATCTCGGCGCCGGGCGTGCTGTTGCCGCGCCGCAACCTCCAGGTGCTGTTGCCGCCATTCGAGTGCGGCGAAACAATCGATTCGAAAAAACTCGCTGACGCGATCCGTAGTCACCTCACCGCCTTCGACATTGCCGACACCGGCAGCGACATTGCGCTGGCGCTGCGCTGGAGCGGCCTGCCGTCTTATGATCGGCTCGCTGCCTTCGCCGACGGCATCAAGATCGGCCTTGCCGACCGCGTCGCGAGGAAACTGCCGCTCTACATCATGCTCGACGGCGACGTGGCGCAGACGCTCGGCCATATCTTGCGCGACGAGCTGAGTGTCGAAAGCGAACTGCTGGTCATCGACGGCGTGGTGCTATGGGACTTCGATTATATCGATCTCGGCCGCATCCGCATGCCGTCCTATACCGTGCCGGTCACGATCAAATCGCTGGTGTTCAACGAAGACCCGCGCGGCCCGCGGCCGGCGCCAGCGCCTGCATCATCATGAGCACGACCACGAACATGATCCCGAGCATGGCCATGGGGCTGGGCACGATCATGTCCACGGCCATAGTCGTGCTCATGGGCATCACCACCACCACCATGATTAGGCTTTGGTAATTCCGTCGGTCTTTCGCTAAGATCGATGCAGGGACGCAAGGAGAGCCGAATGGCCGAGACGACCAAGAAGGACGCCGTTGTTTCCGAGGAACTCGCAGGCAAGTTCAAGAGCGAGAAGGAAACGCCCTACACCCGCTGGGTAAAGGCCGAAGGTCTCGACATCATCCCGTCGTTCTACGTGCAAAATCTCAAGACGGTGGCGCTGAAGCCTTGGGCGCGGCGCGGCGGCAACGCCGTGTTCCTCAACCACGACGCCTCGCGCACCTCGAACGACTGCCACGTTATGGAAATTCCGCCGGGCAAAAGCCTCGCCCCGCACCGGCAGCTCTACGAGGAAATGATTCTTGTCCTCTCCGGCCGCGGCTCGACCACGGTATGGAACGATGCCGGCGCCCGCATCACCTTCGAATGGAAGGAAGGTGCGCTGTTTGCCATCCCGCTGAATTGCCATCACCAGCACTTCAACGGCTCGGGCAAGGAACCGGCGCGCTATGTCGCCGTCACCAATGCGCCGCCGGTGATCAATCTCTATGAAGACCTCGATTTCATCTTCAACACCAAATACGACTTTAAAGACCGCTTCGCCGGCGAGCCGGATTATTTCAGCTCCAAGGGCGAGCAGCAGGGCTTTCTACTGACCACCAATTTCGTTCCGGACGCGGTCAACATCCCCTTGATCACCGCGGCGGAACGCGGCGCCGGCGGCGGCCATCTCCGCTTCAACATGGCGAAGGGCTCGATGAACAGCCATATCTCGCAATTCCCGATCGGCACCTATAAGAAAGGCCACGCGCATGGCCCCGGCGCGCATGTCATCGTGCTGTCGGGCGAAGGCTTCTCGATGATGTGGCCGGAAGGCGGCGAACCGCAGCGCTTGGACTGGGAAGTCGGCACCATGATCGTGCCGCCGAACATGTGGTTCCATCAGCATTTCAATACCGGCACGACGCCCTCGCGCTATCTCGCTTTCAAACACGAAGGTGTCGCCATCCGCAACGCGCAGGGCGTGCCCAAGGCCTGGATCAGCAAGCGCGCCGGCGGCGACCAGATCGACTATATCGACGAGAAGCCCGAGATCCGCCGCACCTTCGCGGCCGAACTCGCCAAGCACGGTCTCGCCTCCCGAATGGATCAGGCCTACGCTAAGGAACAAGCGGAACTCGGAATCAAAACGGCATAGCGTCTGTTGCAATGAATGACACAGCACCATCGACCGAAACGCCATTCTGGCGCTTTTCGTTAACTCTCTACCGCCAATCCGGCGTCTCGGACGCCTGTATCGCGCTGCAGGATGGCTGCGGGGTCGACGTCAATCTGCTGTTGTTTCTCTTCTGGCTCGCCTCCGACGACCGGCAGCTGTCGGCGGCCGACGTCAAATTGCTCGACGACAATGTGCGCGATTGGCGCAATCTCACCATCATTCCGATCCGGGATGCGCGCCGCAAATTGAAGGACGCCGCGACGCTGGTCGAGCCCGGCAGGCAGGAAGCATTTCGCAACAAAGTGAAAATGATCGAGCTCGAAGCCGAGCGTTTGCAGCAGGAAGCGCTCTACGAATTCAGCCGTTCCGGGCCGCTCGGCATGGCGGCGCCGGCGGCTGCGGCCGCACGCGCCAATATCGCGGCCTATCAGGGCGTGCTGGGCGCGAGCTTCCCGAACCAGGCCACCGGCACGCTGCTCGGCGCCTTCGACGCCATCGCCGCCCGCCCAGCCTAGACCCCGATCCAGCCCTACTGGCATGCCGCGGCGGCCCGTGGCACAACCGGCGCCGAACGCAACGAGGGCGGAAATGGCCAAAACTGCAGCGCGGCTGATTGTCGGCATTTCTGGTGCCTCGGGCACAGTCTACGGCGTGCGGCTGCTCGAAATGCTGCGCAAGGCCGAGATCGAAACCCATCTGGTGATGAGCAAGTCGGCCGAAATGACGCTGGTCTATGAGACCGATCTCAAGCCGAAGGATGTGCGGGCGCTGGCATCGGTGCATTACCCCGCCGCCGATATCGGTGCGGCCATTTCCTCGGGTTCGTTTCCGACCATGGGAATGATCATTGCGCCATGTTCGATCCGCACCATGAGCGAGATCGCTACTGGCGTGACTTCATCGCTGGTGTCTCGCGCCGCCGACGTCGTGCTCAAGGAGAAGCGGCGTCTCGTGCTCGCAGTTCGCGAAACGCCATTGCATAGCGGCCATTTGCGCACGATGGCGACGCTTGCCGATATCGGCGCCGTTATCGCCCCGATCGTGCCGGCTTTCTATAACCGGCCGAAATCGGTCGACGATATCATCAATCACACCTGCGGCCGGCTGCTCGATCTGTTCGGGATCGATACCGGCATCGTCAAACGCTGGAAGGGCGGGCCGGCGGAACATTAATTCCACCGATACACGAGGGCACATCATGGACCAGAAACGTTACGACCTCGGCATGGCGATGCGCCGCAAGGTTCTCGGCGACGCTTATGTCGACCGCGCGGTGCAAAACGTCGACGATTTCAATCGCGACTTCCAGCGCATTCTCACCGAATATTGTTGGGGTGAAACTTGGGGCGATGAAACGCTGACACCGCGTGAGCGATCGATCCTTAATCTCGGCATGATCGGGGCGCTCGGCAAGATGGAAGAATTTCAGACCCACGTGCGCGGTGCGCTCAACAACGGCCTGACCCCTAACGAGATCCGGGCGGCGCTGACGCAGATCATGATCTATTGCGGCGCCCCGGCCGGCGTCGACGCGTTCCGTCACGCCAAGCCGATCATTGCGGACTACGAAAAAAACAAGAAGTAACACGGCGTCGCGGCCTGTCCCGGCGGCGACAGCTTGGGGTCGACGATCCAAATAATGGAAGGCGCGATCGATGCTCGATAAACCCGGTCCTGCTGAGAAGAAATCTGAAGTTTCGAGCCCTCCGCTCGATTTCCAGGAGCATCTCGCCCGACTGGAAGCCGCGGGCCTGCTGCTGCGCGTCGATCGAGCAATCAACAAAGATACCGAACTGCATCCGCTGGTGCGCTGGCAGTTCCAGGGCGGACTGCACGAAGACCAGCGGCGCGCCTTTCTCTTCACCAATGTCATCGACGGTGAGGGCCGCCGCTATGACGTGCCGGTGGCGATAGGCGCGCTGGCGGCATCGGCGCAGATCTATGCCATCGGCATGGGGCGGCCGGTCGGAGAAATCGGCGATGCCTGGATGCACGCCATCGCCAACCCGATCCCGCCGGTCGTCGTCGTCGAGGCGCCGTGCCAGGAAGTCGTCATCAAGGGCGACGCGCTGCGCAAGCCCGACGGCGGCCTGAAACTTCTGCCGGTGCCGATTTCAACGCCGGGCTACGACGCCGCGCCTTATCTCACGGCCACCGTGTGTATCACCCAGGATCCGGAAACCGGCATCCGCAATATGGGCACTTACCGGGCGCAACTGAAAGCGACCGACCGGCTCGGCGTGCGCATGGCGGCGCGGCCCGGCGGCGCCGGCGGATACCTGCATTGGCAGAAATACCGCAAACTGAAAAAGCCGATGCCGATCGCCATCGTCGTCGGCGCCGCGCCGGTGGTGGTGTTCACCGGACCGCAAAAACTGCCGATCGATTGCGACGAGATGGCGGTGGCCGGCGCGCTGGCCGGCGCGCCGATCCGCACCGTGAAATGCGTGACCGTCGATCTCGACGTACCGGCCGACGCCGAATTCGTGGTCGAGGGCTTGATCGATCCGGAATTGCTCGAACCGGAGGGACCGTTCGGCGAAAGCCACGGTCATGTCGCGCTCGAAGATTTCAACATGTCGATGCAGGTCACCGCGATCACGCATAAGCGCAAACCGGTCTGGGTCTCGATTCTCAGCGAAGTCACTCCGAGCGAATCGAGCGTGATGAAGCGGGTCGCCTACGAGCCCCGTTACTTGTCGCATCTGCGCGATACGCTGGCGGTGAAGGGCGTGCGCCGTGTTGCCATGCACGAAACGCTGAGCAATCTGCGCAAAATTTTGTTCGTGCAATTCGCCCCGGGCGTGCCGCGGACTGAAATCTGGCGGGCGCTGCATGGTGCGGCGAGCCTGCAAGCCGACATCGGCAAATATGTCATCGCGGTCAGCGAGGATATCGATCCCGACAACCCCGATGCGGTATTCTGGTCGCTCGCCTATCGCGCCGATCCGGGGGTGGACGTGCATATCGCGCCATACCGGTCGCAGGGTCACGGCCCGAAATCCGGCGGACATAATACCGAGTCGACCATGCTGATCGACGCCACGCTGAAGGAGCCTAATCCGCCGATCTCGCTGCCGAAGCGCGAATTCATGGAGCGGGCGCTGACGATCTGGAAAGAACTCGGCCTGCCGGCGATCACGCCGCGCGCGCCCTGGCACGGCTATTCGCTCGGCGACTGGGACGCGGTGTGGGACACCTATGCCAGCCGCGCGGTTGCCGGCAAATGGGAAGAAAGCGGCAAGGAAACATTCGCCAAGCGCCGCGGCGGGCTGACGCCGGAAACGCCGGTGAAAAGCGTGAAGGGTTAATGGCCTCCTACTAAGCGGAGTGCCAATCAACGTTTTTAAGTGGAATAGTGCGGATGCGCTTTCCGGTCGCTGCGAAGATGGCATTCAGCACCGCGGGCGCGGCGACCGAGATACTCGGTTCGCCGACGCCGCCCCAGGATTCGCCGTCCGGCATGACGACGACCTCGACCTTCGGCATTTCGTCGATCCGCATCACCTGCCAGGTATCGAAATTGGTCTGCTCGATCCGCCCGCCGCGCACCGTGCACTCGCCGTAGAGCAGGGACGACAGCCCATAGACAAAAGAGCCTTCGACTTGGCGCGCGATCTGCTCGGGATTGACGGCATGACCGGAATTGGTAGCGCCGACCAGCCGTAGAATTTTGACATGGCCGTTGTCGACCGAGACCTCGGCGCAAGCGGCGACATAGCTGGCATTGGCCATGATTTGCGCAAGTCCGCGATAGACGCCCTGCGGCGCCGGCGTGCCCCAGCCGGCTTTTGCCGCGGCAGCCTTGAGCACCGCGGCATGTTTTGGCTTGAGATATTTGAGGCGGAAGGCAAGCGGATCTTCGCCGGCAGCATGCGCCAGCTCGTCCATGAAGCTTTCGACATAGAGCGCGTTGTGATTGCTGTTGACGCCGCGCCAGAAGCCCGCGGTGACGGGCGGGTTGCGCATGGCGTGATCGATCAGCAGGTTCGGCACCTCGTAACCGAAGATACCCTCCGGACCGCCGGGATTGAGGCTCTGGAAAGTGAGCGGGTCTTTGCCATTCTGCAGAAGGCCGGGCAGCAGCGAGGCCAGGATCGACTGGCCGGACACACGCATGTGCAATCCAACGAGCTTGTTGTCGGCATCGAGCGCGCCGCGCATGCGGCATTGGGTGACCGGATGATAGGTGTCGTGCGTGGTATCCTCTTCGCGCGACCACAATAGTTTGATGGGAACGCCCGGCACCTGCTTGGCAATCGCCACCGCCTGATAGACGTAATCGGACTCGCCTTTGCGACCGAAGCCGCCGCCGAGATAGGTCTTGATGACGTCGCATTGCGCCAGCGGCAGGCCCGAGGCCTTCGCCGCCGCGGCCATCGCGCCTTCGGCATTCTGGGTCGAGCACCAGACCTGGCAATGGTCCGGCGTATAAAGCGCGGTGGCGTTGATCGGCTCCATGGTGGCGTGGATGCGATAAGGGAACAAATAGACCGCTTCGACGACTTTCGCCGCGCCATTCAAACTCGCATGGACATCGCCGGCCTGGTTGCCGACGAAAGTCTGATCGGCGTCGAGACCTTCCTTCAGGAATTCGGCGATCGACGCACTGGTGACATCGGCGTTCTTGCCGTCTTCCCAGTCGATCGGCAAAGCGTCGAGCGCGGTTTTGGCGCGCCACCAGGAATCCGCCACTACCGCGACGGCATTGTCGCCGACGCGCAGCACGTGCTGGACGCCGGGCCTGTTGCGGATCTTGGCTTCATCGTAGCTTTTAAGCGTGCCGCCGAAGACGGGACTCGCCGAAACTGCCGCATAAAGCATACCGGGCAAGCGAACATCGATGCCGTAGATCGCCTTGCCGAGCAGTTTGGCCGGCGTGTCCAGCCGCTTTACCGGCTTACCGGCGATCTTCCAATCCTTCGCATCCTTGAGCGTCACGTCTTTCGGCGGATCGAGCTTGGCGGCAGCATCCGCGAGTTTTCCATAAGTGATGGAGCGGCCGGACGCCTGATGGGCGACGACGCCGTTTGAGGCGCTGCATTCGGATGCAGGCACGTTCCAGGCATTGGCGGCCGCTTGCACCAGCATCAGCCGCGCGGTCGCGCCGCCCTTGCGCATGTAGTCGTGCGACTCGCGGGTGCCGCGGCTGCCGGTGGTTTGGAAATTGCCCCACACGCGATTGCGCGCCAGGCTTTGGCCGGGCGTCGGAAATTCGGTCGTGACTTTCGACCAGTCGCATTCGAGTTCTTCGGCGACCAACTGCGCCAGGCCAGTGAGCGTCCCCTGCCCCATCTCCGATCGTGCGACGCGGATAATAACGCTATCGTCCGGCCTGATCATAACCCAGGCATCGATCTCGGGTACGCCGTCGGCGGCGCGGACAGACGCAGACCCGCGTGGCAAAGCGAAGCCGAGCGCCAAGCCGGTGCCGGCCGCCGCCGTACCGACGACGAAGGAGCGCCGGTTGATTTTGGGCATATAATTCATGGCGGCCACCTAAGCATTCTTGGCCGCGGTGTGGATCGCGGCGCGGATGCGCTGATAGGTGCCGCAACGGCAGATATTGGTAATGGCCGCGTCGATATCGGCGTCGGTCGGCTTCGGCTTCTCTTTCAGCAAAGCCACGACCGCCATCATCATACCGCTCTGGCAATAGCCGCATTGCGGCACGTCGTGCTCGAGCCAGGCCTGCTGCACCGGGTGGAGCTTGCCGTCTTGCGCCAGCGCCTCGATGGTGGTGATTTTCTGCGTACCGACCGTCGAGACAGGCACCTGGCACGACCGCGTCGCAACGCCGTCGAGATGGACGGTACAGCAACCGCATTGAGCGATGCCGCAGCCGTATTTTGTCCCGGTCAGCCCAATGGTGTCGCGCAACACCCATAAGAGCGGCGTGTCGTCCTCGACATCGACGTTATGGGTTTCGCCGTTGATGGACAGAGCAATCATATATCGCTCCCAACCTTAGTCATGGCGCCGATCTACGAATCGGCATGCATTGGCAATTTTTCATTCTTACGGTGCCGGATTAACATGGCGGAAATTTAGCTTATTTCATCTGCGCGATGTAGGGGGCTGAGTCGAGAATAAACCTCTGGTTGGCCCAATCACATGCCGCGGTAGCTATAGGGCCCCGCGTTCCGGACAGACGCCAGGGCCGCGACTTCGTCATGCGCCGGCGCCAGGTGGCAAACCGGATCGGTCGCGCGTGCATCGCCGGTGAGCGCGAAAGCCTGGCAACGGCAACCGCCGAAATCGATGTCGCGCCGCGCGCAACTTCGGCAGGGCTCCTGCATCCAGCCGGTGCCGCGGAAAGCATTGAAAGCCGGGGAGTTTTTCCAGATGTCGGCCAGCGAATGGTCCCGCACCGACCAGAACTCGAGACCGGGTATCGAACTCAGCGGCGTGGCAGGGCAGCACTTTGCCGGATGGTGAGACGTTGAGCGAGCGCCGGCCCCAGCCGCCGACGCAGGGCTTCGGCAGGCGGGCGTAATAGTCGGGGATCACCGCATCGATGACGATCTCGCCGTGATGCCGTTTACGCAGTTCCTCGACCGTCACGGCCGCGCGCGCCACTTGTTCCGCGCTCGGCATCAACGCGGCGCGGTTCTCCACCGCCCAGCCGTAATATTGCACATGCGCGATCTCGACACGGCTCGCTCCCAGGGTGAGCGCCAGCGAAACCATCTCCGCGATCCGATCGATATTGGCGCTGTGCACCACGACGTTGATGGTGAGCAGAATCTTCAAGCGCGCGACATCGGCGGCAAGCGCCCGCTTCCTTACGAATGCACCCTCATACCCCGCGATGTGATCGGCGCTATCGCTGGTACTGTCCTGAATCGAAATCTGCACGTGATCGAGTCCGGCCGCGGCAAGCCTATCCAACAGCGGCGTCGTGATACCGACCGCCGACGTGATCAGATTGGTATAGAGACCGGCCGCGTGCGCCGCCGCCGTGATCTCGGCGAGGTCGCGCCGGGCGGCCGGCTCGCCGCCCGAAAGATGAACCTGGAGAACGCCGAGCCCCGCAGCCTCCATAAAAATACGCGTCCAGGTTTGCGTATCCAACTCGCGATCGCGCGCATCGAGGACTAGGGGATTGGAGCAATACGGACAGCCCAGCGGACAACGGTGTGTCAATTCGGCGAGCAGACCGAGCGGCGCGTGCAAAGCGGCTTCGCCATCGCTCACATCACAGCTCCAACAATTTTTTGTCGGCAAGCCCGCGCAGCATCGCCGTCACATCCGCATGGACGCGCTCGCGCGGCGCGTTGAACGTCTTGGCGAGATCAGCGACGATCGCCTCCAATGTCGTTTCACCGTTGCAGCGCTTGACGATCTCGGCGGCAATCGCGTCGGCCTTGAACACTCGCTCCGGCGCCAACAGAACCCAGCCGCCCTGCGCGTCGTTAAGCACCAGTCGTACGCCGCGCGGCAGCCGCGGGCGGGCGTCGGGAGCAATCGGCGAGGCCGCATCGTTCACAGGCGCTCCTCGCTCGTCTGTGCTGGAACAAAAGCGCCCGGCGGAATGTGCCCCGGCGTTACATAAGCGTGATAGAGCGCGTCCAGCATTGCCCATAACACATCGCATTTGAACTCAAGTGCTGCGAGTACGCTTTGTTGCGCTTCAGGCGTGCGCGCGTGTTGCTTGACGTAGTCTAGCGCGAACCGCGAATCTCGCTCCGCTTGCGGGGGACGCTGGGAAAAATAGGCGAGCGTATCCGCCGTCACGAAATCGTAGCCTCTGAGCATGCCATCAAGCCGTTCGCTGATGATCACCGGCGAGAACAATTCGGTGAGCGATGAAGCGATGGCTTCGAGCAAGGTCTTCTCACGGACGAAATGCACGTAGGCTTCGACCGCGAAGCGAGTGGCCGGCAGCAGCCCGCGCATCGACTTGACATCCTCGCGGTCGAGGCCAACACCGGCGCAAAGCGTCAGCCAGCGCGCGATGCCGCCTTCGCCGTCGCGCTCGCCATCGTGATCGATCAGACGGCTGCGCCATTCGCGCCGTATCGCGCCATCCTCGCAGCGCCCGATCAGGCTGGCGTCCTTGAGCGGGATCATCGCCTGATAATAGTAGCGATTAAGCGCCCAGGCCTGCACTTGGCCCTTGCTGCACTTGCCGCCGTGCAGAAGCTTATGAAACGGATGCAGCCGGTGATAACGCCGCGCGCCGATATCGCGCAGCGCCGCCTCGAGCTCGTCGACGGTCAGAAGCTTCACAGCTCGATCTCCATGCCGTCTTCCGCGACTTCGAAGCCGGCAGCTTCGACGGTCCGGCGCTCGGTGGAACCCTCGATCAGGATCGGGTTGGTATTATTGATATGGGTCAAGATGCGCCGTGCTTTAAGATCCCGGAGCGCCGCGAGCGTCCCATCCGTGCCGGCGATCGGCATATGACCCATGCGGCGGCCGGTTTTGCTTCCCGTCCCACTGCTGATCATTTCGTCGTCAACAAACAGCGTGCCGTCAACCAATATCACGTCAGCGTGTCGGCAGCGATCGAGCACGGCAGGCGTGATCCCGGCCGCCCCCGGTATGTAAAGGAGCCGTCGCGCCGCGGATTGAATCTCGATCCCGACATTGGCGCCGGTTTCGGCATCGACCACGGGATCATCACCCTCCAGATAGAGCGCCGCCTTGCCTGGAACCGAAAACAGCTCTGCTCGAAGGCCGCCGGGCAGCGCGAAGGTCTTGTCGGGCGTAACGGCCGTGCGTTCCACGACGCCGGCAGCCAGCACATTGAAGATCGGGCTTCCATTAAGCGCCGCCAACGTGTCGGCGGTCGCGAAAAGTTCAAAGCTTTGGCGTTCGCGTAGCGTGAGCAGGCCCGCCGTCTGATCGATCTCCGCGCCGCTTAAAACCACGGCTGCGATGGGACTTCCGCGCAAGGCCTGGCGCGGGTGCAGAACCGGCGTCGCCAGGATTTGCGCGCGAAGATCGGGTGATGCGTTGAGTAAAGTCCATTCGCCATCGACCGATGAAACGGCAAGGCTTGCTTGGGTCCGCGGCTTGACGCGGACATCGCCGGACCAGGCGAGATCACAAACGCGGCATCGGCAATTCCATTGCGGAAAGCCACCGCCGGCGGCGGCACCCAGCACGATAGCGGTCAAGCCGCCCATTCACGCGGGGGCCGGGAGAGACGAAGGTTGCGGATCAGACACTCGGCCGGCAGGTAGCCGTTAATCTCGAGACCGACGCATATTTCAACAAGGATCGGGGTCGTCCAGGTCATGGTCGTTACCTTATTGTCCCCCGGATAACGGAGGTGGAGGCTCAACGTTCCCTAAATTAGATCGAAGCTCACTCGCCAACAAGAGCTTTGGGTGCGGATTCGGCACCCGACCCGTCGTCCGTGTGTGCGACGCAGTAACTGAGAGAGCGGCGAAACGGCGCTGGAACGTCAGACAGCGATCCCGAAAGGTTTTGAGCACGGGCAAACGCCCCTGCGCACTTTGCCACGCCGCTCGCCTCTCCCTTTCCACGCGGGTCAAACCAGGGCATTGTGCCGCCGACACTGCCGCGCATGCCCGACAAACGGGCGGCCCGTCAGGGTACGGTAAATCGAAAAGCGCCTTTGGGAGGATACCACATGATACTTCACGCTTCGCGCCGCGCCGTTACCTGCGCAGCCGGCGCCCTGATCCTTGCGACCGGTCTTGTCGCAGCCCAGTTTCCCGCCGCTGCGGAGGACGCGCCGATCAAGATCGGCTCCAGCATGTCGCTCACCGGCCCGCTTGCGCCTAACGGCAAGATGGCATTGGTCGGCGCCAAGATCTGGGCGGAAGACATTAATGCCAAGGGCGGATTGCTCGGCCGCCAAGTCCAGCTCGTCAATTACGACGATCAATCAAATCCAGCCAACGTACCGGGCATCTACACCAAGCTTCTGGATGTCGACAAAGTCGATCTGGTGGTCAGCGCCTATGCGACCAATATGGTAGCGCCGGCTATTCCCGTCGTGATGCAGAAAAACAAGACCTTCATCAGCCTGTTCGCGCTCGCCGCCAACAGCGAATTTCACTACCCGCGCTACTTCTCGATGCTGCCGTCCGGCCCGGAGACCAAAGAGGCCTTCACCGAAGGATTCTTCCAGGTCGCGGCCGCGCAGAATCCCAAGCCGCAAAACCATCGCACTAGCCGCGGAAGATGCCGAATTCTCGCGCAACGCCTGCGAAGGCGCGCGCAACAACGTGAAGAAGTACGGCTTCGAGATCGTTTACGACAAGACCTATCCGCCGAACACGCCGGACTTCTCGCCGATCATCCGCTCCATCCAGGCGGCCAATCCGGACCTTGTCGTAATCTGCTCCTATCCGCTCAGTTCGGTCGGCCTGCTGCTGTCCGCCAACGAGCTCGGCTTCAAGCCGAAGATGATGGGCGGCGCCATGGTCGGCCTGCAGGCGACAGTGTTCAAGGACAAGCTGAAATCCAAGCTCAACGGCATCGTCAATTACGAAACCTGGGTGCCGTCGCCGAAGCTGATGGCGCCGGCCGCCGATTTCTTCAAGAAATATCAAGACCGCGCCAAAGCCGAAGGCGTCGATCCGCTCGGCTATTATCTCGGCGGCTGGGGCTACGCCTACATGCAGGTGCTGGGTCAGGCCATCGAGGGCGCCAAAAGCATCAACGACGACAAGCTCGCCGACTATCTGCGCGGCCATGAATTCAAGACCATCATGGCCGACGTCAAATTCGGCAAGGACGGCGAGTGGACCAAGTCGGGAATGCTGCAGGTGCAGTATCACGACCTGACAGATGCCGCGAACCTCGATACTTGGCGCGGCATGAGCTATCAAACCGTACTCACGCCGGCCGACGAAAAGACCGGCGACGTGATTTATCCTTATGAGAAGGCGTTGAAATAAGCCTTTCGCTTCAGACAACATCCTCCCCCGCGCGGCGGGGGAGGATGACAGGGTGTATCGCATGCTTCTGCCGACTTCCCTCGTCGGTTCTTACCCGCAACCGGATTGGCTGATCGACCGCGATCAAGCTGTCGAAGCAGGTGCCGCGGGTGCGGGTCGACGATCTCTGGCTGATCGCCCCGGACAAGCTTGAAGCGGCGCAAGACGATGCCACCATCCTTGCCATCCGCGATCAGGAACGCGCCGGGCTCGACATCGTCACCGATGGCGAACAGCGCCGTGAAAGCTATTCCAACCGCTTCGCCACCGCGCTCGACGGCATCGATATCGAGAATCCAGGCACGGTGATCAATCGCACCGGCCGCGCCATTCCGGTTCCGCGGGTGACCGGCCCGATCCGGCGCAAACATCCGGTCGAGCTTCGCGATCTCACGGTACTGCGTGCCAATACCCGCCGCGCCATCAAGGCGACGGTGCCCGGACCCTTCACCATGGGGAAGCAGGCGCAGGACGACTACTACAAGGACGAGGAAGCCGTGGCGCTCGCCTATGCCGACGCGGTGAATGCCGAGATCAAGGACCTGTTTGCCGCCGGCGCGGACGTGGTGCAGATCGACGAGCCGTGGATGCAGCAGCATCCCGACAAGGCGCGGCAATACGGTCTCAAGGCGCTCGACCGGGCGCTGGACGGCGTCACCGGCACGGTCGCGGTGCATCTTTGCTTCGGCTACGCCGCCGTCGTGCCCGACAAACCGGCGGCCTATTCGTTCCTGCGAGAACTCGAGGGTTCGAAGGCCCAACAGGTTTCGATCGAGGTGGCACAGCCCAAGCTCGATCTGAAAATTCTCAGTGAATTACCGTCGAAGACCATCATCCTCGGCGTTATCGATCTATCGGATATGACGGTCGAGACACCGCAGATCGTTGCCGGCCGAATTCGTTCTGCGCTCCGCCACGTGCCGGCCGATCGGGTGGTGGTCGCGCCGGACTGCGGCATGAAATACCTGCCGCGTGCGATCGCTTACGGCAAGATGCAAGCCATGGCCGAAGGCGCCGCGCTGGTGCGGCGTGAAATTACCGGCGGCTAGCCTTGCCTGACCGGACAACTGCGGAGCGGAACGTGGCTGAATTTTGCCGGCGGTGCTGTGACTTGCTGATGATGGCCGTCCTGACACTCGCGGCATCCGCCGCTTCTCCGGCGTTGGCCGCGGAATCCCCGGACGGCAAGTATGCTGAGCTACCCGGCGTGAACCTGTGGTTCACCGACACCGGCGGGGCCGGCACGCCGATCGTCCTGCTGCATTCAAACACCGGCAACAGCGACATCTGGCAGCCCCAGATTGCCGCCTTTTCAGCGGCCGGCTATCGCGTCATCGCTTTCGATCGCAGGGGCTGGGGCAAGAGCACCGCCGTCGCAAGCTCCGGCGAGCAACCCGGCAGTATAGCCGGCGATCTCGCGATGCTGGCGGACCACCTCAAGCTTGAAAAATTCGACCTGCTCGGCGTCGCCGGCGGCGGCTTTGCCGCCTTGGATTATGCCGCGTGGCATCCGGAACGTATCCGGCGAACTCATCATCGGCGGCAGCACCGGCGAAATAAAGGACAAAGAACTCGCCGATTTTATCGCACGCATCGAAATTCCAGAAATCAGGAAACAGCCGGCGGTCTATCTGGAAGTCGCGCCGTCCTACCGCGGCGCCAATCTCGACGGCACGGCGCGCTGGATAGAGATCAATGCGCATTCCCGGCAACCCGGTGCGCCCAATCAGCCGCTGCATACGCCGAACACATACGCGAAGATCGCCACCATCTCTGCGCCGACGCTTGTTATTGCCGCCGATGCCGATCTGCTCGCCCCGCCGGCCCTGATGCGCGTTTGGGCGGCGCACATGCAAGATCACGAATGGGCTGTCATGCAGGATGCCGGCCATGCGATGGCGTGGGAACAGCCGGAGGTCTTCAACAAGATCGTCCTCGACTTCCTCGGCCGGCACTGAAGGCTTTCGGTCGCTCCGGCGGGAGCGTTACGTCGGCCGCGATTGCGAAAAAGCACCGAGCGTCGAGCGGAACCGGGTGACCAACCGCCATATCAGAGGCGTCTGCTTGATAAAGCGCTTGAGCCGCCGGCGCGTCGTCGACGCCGCACTCATCGGCCAGCCGCGCCAGCTCGCGGCGGTGCTGTAGTCGAAAAGCTTGACGCGGAGGTCGCACCATTCCGCTTTGTATGGCTCGTCGCCGATAGTGAAATCGAACAACCGCAGCCCCCTGGCGATCGCGTAGCCCAGAAGCTCGCGAAGATGGAGCGTGCCCGGGCCGTAATGAGTCAATCGGCCGTCGCAATAACTCGAAAGCACGTGATAGTAGCAGTCGCCGAAAACGATGGCGAAATTTACCGCGGCGCTCGTGGTCCCGACATCGATACGGCTGACGTGGGCCAGATCCCGACTCTGCGGGTTGGTCGCAAAATCGAGAAAGAAATCATGATATCCCGGCCGCGCGAATATATCGGCAATTCCCTTGCGCGCGAATATGCGCTTTTTCTGCTCCCATAAAGTTCGAAGCGTGTCCCGCACATCGTCGGGCGTCGCCGCGGTCGAAAAGCGAATTTCACCGAACTCCTCGATGTGCTTGCGCTTGGCGCGGTCGCGCCGGCGGGTCGCAGAGGAACGCTTAGCGCGGTAGAACGCCTCCCAATCGCCGCCAAGCCGCGTAATGTGGGCGCTGTTGGCGTTGGCACGCACCCGCAGATAAGTGAAGGGGTTGATCTGAACGCCGACGGTTTGCGGCATCTTCTCGAATTCGATCCAGTCGTGACGCAACTGCGGGTCGGATTGCAGTTGAAGGCGAAGCTGACGCCACAAAACTACGAAAGCGTTCGGCGCAACGCGCTGCGAAAAGTCGCGCGCCAGCAGCGGCGCGTTGTAGTCGCACAATTCCTGGCCGAGCCAGCACAAGCGGCGGACCAATCGCCCCGGCTCGACCGCGAGCGGCAGGATGAAGGCCAATTGCCCGTCGCCGAAACGGGCGATGACGATAGCCGGTACGATGCCGTTGCGCGCGCCGATGTGACGCTGCCATGCCGACAGCCATTCGAAGGTCTGGAACGGCGTGGCTTCGGCAGTCTGTTCGAAGCGTCGCCAATCGGCTTCGACGGCGGCGAGGTTGGTGTGGATGACGAAATTCAGGCCCGGCGCGGCGTCGCGCGTCAATTCGGCGAGGCGCGGAAATGCCGGGTGGCCGAACGGTGTCGGCACGCCCGCCTCGCGAAACGCCGTCACTGGTGCCGCGCGCGTCACTGGATGTACCGATCCGGCTGAAAGGCCATGCCAGCTTCATAGTAGAGAATCCTTAAGCGCGCATCGCCGGGACGCGCTAACGTGGAGTTAAGGTAAAGACATCTGCCTCGTCCCGTTTCGCATTGCGTGCCTAATTGGCGCTGGTCCGCGAGGGCGGTGGCACCGGAACCCGGCACGCTTTATCGTCGGCGTTAACAATACGGCCGTGGCAATTACGCACACGGCGACGACTTCAAGGGAGCACCGCTATGGGCCATCGCAGCCACTGGATCCATATTGCCTGCCTGCTGTCGCTCTCGGCGCTAAGCGCCGCCCAGGCTCAAGCCGGCGGTTACCCGGATCGTCCGGTCACGATTATTTCCGATGCTGCGCCGGGCGCTACGCCTGATGTCGATGCGCGTTTTTGCGCCGAGGGCCTCGCCAAAACCTGGGGCCAGCAAGTCGTGATCCTCAATCGCGCCGGGGCCAATGGCAGCATCGCGGCCCGTGCCGCAAGCGAAGCTGCACCCGACGGCTACACGCTGTTCATGCCGGCGCTCTCCACCTTCGCCGCGCTACCATCGGTGGCGCCGAATTTACCGCTGCGGCTGCCCCGCGATTTTCTGCCGATCGGTTTCACGGCATCGAATCCGATGTTCATCGCGGTCAACCCGGCGCTCGGAATCAGCACCTTGCCGCAATTAATCGCCCAGGCGAAAAAAGAGCCTGGTAAGATTTCGATCGCGGTGACCGGCGTCGGCCGGCTCACTCATCTCACCGGACTGGTGCTGCAGGAGCGTGCGGGACATCCAGTTGCTTCCTGTGCCTTACAACGCCGGACCGGCGGCTGCGCTGGCCGACGTCGGTTCCGGCCGTGTCTCGATGATCATCGAGGGCTATTCCGGCATCGTCGGCGCCGTGAAGGCCGGACAGGTGAAACTCATTGCGGTGGCCGCGCCGGAGCGCTTGCCGCAATTTCCAGATCTGCCGACGGTCGGCGAAACGATTCCGGATTTCTCCGCCAGCGGCTGGCAGGTTCTTGTCGCGCCGCTTGGCACGCCGCAGCCGATCATCGACAAGATCAGTATCGATCTTGCCAAGGTGGTGAGCGATCCGGATTTCAAAAAGAACCTCGCCAATATCGGCAGCTATTCGCGCGCCATGACGGCGGAGCAGGCGCTCGCCTTCGTCAATAAGGAGCAGCAAACCTGGCTGCCGGTGCTGGAGAAAATCTCCGCAAAATGAAATCGAAGAGGGTGTCGCCGCACTTTCATTTTGTATAGTCTGCGGCGTCGCGGCGAGCCTGTTATCGGCTGGTCGGAACCATTCAATTTTTTGTCAGGGAGAAGTTGTGAATGTTGACGCTCTTCTATGCTCCTGGTGCGTGTTCGCTGGCCTCGCACATCGTGCTTGAGGAAAGCGGTGAAAAATACGAGCCGAAAAAGGTCGACCTCGCCGGCGGCGAACAGCGCACCGAGGCCTATCTCAAAATCAATCCCCTGGGACGCGTACCGGTGCTGCGCCTCGACGACGGCCAGTCGCTGACCGAGAACACCGCGATCCTGCCCTATCTCGGCAAGCGTTTCGGTTTATGGCCGAAGGATACGATGGCCGACGCAAAGGCCATGTCGCTGATCGGCTTCTTTGCCTCGAGCGTCCATCCGGCCCACGCCCATGTCGGACGTCCGGAGCGATATACCGCGGATGCAAGCGCCTATCCAGGCATCAAGGAAGCCGGACTGAAGACATTCCACGGCTACTTGAAGCAGATCGACGGCATGCTGGCGGGCCGCGAGTGGCTTTCCGACAGCTATTCCGTACTCGATCCCTACGGGTTTGTTTTCTACACCTGGGGCTTGCGTCGCGAACTGCCGATGGGCGAGCTTAAAAACTATACCGCGCACAAGGACCGCCTTCTCAAACGGCAGGCTGCCGCAAAAGTGGTCGAGGACGAAAAGATAAAGGTGTAACTGAGATTATTCCCGGACGGCGGCTTCACTCTGTCTTGATCGAAATGTGACGGAGATTTTGCGCCTGGAGCGCAGCCGCCGGGAATAATGCCGCCGATTTGCGGTCTTGTCTTGCGGGTCTGGCGCAATACGGCCAGACCGATCAGGAGAAAAGACAATGCTCACCAAGACCAAACTCGCCTTCGCCGCCGCGCTCGTTCTCAGTGCCACGTTATCTGCCTCGGCGGCCACCAAGCCCCATGTCGCGCAGGCCGATCAGGCGGCGACCTACGACGCAATCCCCGGCTATAACAAGGACGGCAACACCGTCGGCATTCCGAACCCGGAGCGGTCGCAAGCGCAGCGCTAAGGCTCCCGGGAGCGAAGTTAGCGCCAGCGTGATCTAAACGGATAAGGCCGCTGGGCTATGGCGGCCTTATCCGCTGCTTAGATCCGATCAATGAATTACGCTGTTTTCTGCGCCTTGAGGCCGAGGTCGGCGATGGTCTTTTCGCGCATGATGAATTTCTGAATCTTGCCGGTCACCGTCATTGGGAATTCGTCGACGAATTTGACGTAGCGCGGCACTTTGTAATGAGCGATCTGGTCGCGACAGAACGCCTTGATCTCTTCTTCTCCGGCGTCGACTCCGGGACGCAGCTTGACCCAGGCGCAGATTTCTTCGCCATAGCGGTCGTCCGGCACGCCGATCACCTGCACGTCCTGGATTTTGGGGTGCCTGTACAAAAACTCCTCGATCTCCCGCGGATAGACGTTCTCTCCACCGCGGATCACCATGTCCTTGATGCGGCCGACGATGTTGCAATAGCCCTCGGTGTCGATAGTGGCGAGGTCCCCGGTGTGCATCCACCGCGCCGCGTCGATCGCTTCGCGGGTGCGTTCTTCGTCGCCCCAGTAACCGAGCATTACCGAATAGCCGCGCGTCAACAGCTCGCCGGGAGTGCCGGACGGCACGATACGGCCATTCAGATCGACGATCTTGACTTCGAGATGCGGCAGGATGCGGCCGACGGTCGAAACACGGCGCTCCAATGGGTCCTCCGTCGAACTTTGGAAACTGACCGGACTGGTCTCGGTCATGCCGTAGGCAATCGTGATCTCGGAAAGATTCATCTTGGCGACGGCGCGTTTCATCACCTCGATCGGGCATGGCGACCCCGCCATGATGCCGGTGCGCAGCGAAGACAGATCGAATCGGGCGAACTCCGGATGATCGAGTTGCGCGATGAACATCGTCGGCACGCCATGCAGCGCCGTGCAACGCTCTTCGGCGACGGTCTCCAGCGTCGCCAGCGGATCGAAGCCCTCGCCGGGAAATACCATACAGGCGCCGTGGGTCAGCGCCGCGAGATTGCCCAACACCATGCCGAAGCAATGATAGAGCGGCACCGGAATACACAGCCGGTCCTGCGGCGTCAGCCGCATCGCCTCGCCGATGAAGAAACCATTATTGAGAATGTTGTGGTGCGACAGCGTCGCCCCCTTGGGAAAGCCCGTGGTCCCCGAGGTGAACTGGATATTGATCGCTTGGTCGAATTGCAGTTGTGGCGCAAGCGCGGCGATGCGTGCCGTCTCGGCCGCACCGCCGCGCGTCATGATGTCGGAAAAGCGGAACGTGCCGGGATGCCAGCTTTCGCCCAGCAAAACCACTGAACGCAGGGCCGGCAGCCGCGCCGACTCGAGCGCGCCCGGTGCGGCGTGGCCGATTTCGGGCGCCAGTTCGCGTAACATGCCGAGGTAATCCGAGCTCTTGAAGCGCTCGGCAAGAATCAGCGCCTTGCAGCCTACTTTATTGAGCGCGTAGTCGAGCTCGGCGATGCGATAGGACGGATTGATGTTGACCAGGATCAGCCCAGCCTTGGCAGTGGCGAACTGGGTGAGCACCCATTCGCTGTTGTTGGGCGACCAGATGCCGATTCGATCGCCCGGTTCGAGGCCGAGTGTCAGGAGTCCGGCGGCGAGCTTCTCCACTTGGCGCCCGAATTCGCCGTAGGTCAGCCGGACTTTCTGATGCCGTACCACCAGCGCCGGCCGGTCCGCCCATTTCTCGCAAACCGCGTCGAAAAACTGGCCGATCGTCTCGCCGATGAGCGGCTGATTGCTCGCCCCATGCACGTAACTGAGCGAAAGCCCGGTCATCACGTTTCCTCCGTCGCCTTTGACCCTGGATTATAGAGCATATCCGCTTTTTGTGCGCGGCCCTGATTGCTAAGGTTCGCCGGGCATAGGGAGGTCAAGGAGACGGGATGTCCGATGCCGTCAGGAGTGTCGATCTTACTCGAGATCTTACGACGGCACGCCGGCTTTCCGGCGAAATCGGGATGACAGATTGAGCGGTTTTATTCACCCGTGCGAAGGCCGAACAGACTATGCTTACGCGATGGATCGCAGCCGAGCCGGGCGCCTATGATCCCATCAAGCTCTACGCCGTGCCGCCATGACGAGACCGACAATAAGGTGAAGGAATCGACTTGACCGCGCCGGCACTAGCCGCGGCGGCCTGCCTACGCGGAGACTATGATGAACAGCGGCGCCTCATCGAAATTGTCTGTCGGTAAACGGCTAATCGATGAAACCAAGGAATTTGTCGTCATCGCCGTTTATCTCGGCATCTGTTTCATCGCACTGGCCTATTTGAAGGCCTCAATTCTGCGTGCGGAAGGCGTCCCGTTTGCCCCGTTCGGATTTGCGGTCGCCAAAGCTTTGATTTGCGCCAAATTCGTGCTGCTGGGACGGATGTTCCATCTCGGAGAATGGTCAAAGCACCTGCCCCTTATATGGTCGACCCTGCACAGGTCGTTCGTCTTCCTTATTCTATTGCTTCTTCTGAATGCTCTTGAAGAGATCATTGTTGGCCTTTTCCATCATCGCGCCGTCTCGGCATCGATCGCGGAATTGGGCGGTGGCACGCTCGATCAACTGGTTGCGACCAGCATCGTCATGCTGCTGGTATTGATTCCGTTCTTTGCATTCCGTTCGCTGGGCGAAGTGGTCGGTGAGCATAATCTCGTTCGCGTCTTTCTATGGCCGCGCAAAAGGACCGAAAGCGGCTAGGCTTAGTTCGCAAACCGAGGGCTTAAAAATGACCCGACTCTTATTGGCGGCAATGGCGGTATCGGCGATGCTGTTACAGCTCGCCCGCGGCGATGAAATACGAAAATTGGCATTTCCGGATGCCGTGTTAGGAGCATGGGTGCCCGGCCCGGGTTCCTGCGATGCGAAAGACAAATCCCGCGTCACCATCGCAAAGACCGCTTACAGCACAGCCAGCGGCAATTGTGCGGTGCGCTGGATTGTCGAGACCGCCGGCTCGCTCGGTCCGAATTACGCGGTCCATGCGTTGTGCGACGGCGAATCCGAGCCGGCGAAGACTGGTGTCGCCAATGTGATCATTCGGCCCGAGAGCGGCGATCAGGTATCGATCGGAAAAACGTTTCGGGATTTGAAACCGTATCGCCGTTGTCCGGCCCAATAATCTCGGGCTATAGCCTACTCGATCGAACGTGGCGCTCCGGACTATATCATGACCCCTTTAGCGTTATCGGGTGCGATATTCGTATTGATGCTGGGCGGAATTTTTCTCGGCGCGTTCCTTCGCAGGGCGCTGCCGCATCATCACCTCAGCAAGGATTCCCAGGATGTCGTTCGGCTCGGCGTCGGCCTGATCGCCACGATTAGCGCCCTTGTCCTCGGCTTGTTGATCGCGGCGGCGAAAGGCTCATCCGATACGCAGACCGGCCAAGTCAAGCAAATCACCGCCGATATCATCCTGCTCGACAGTCTGCTGGCCCAGTATGGCCCCGATGCCACACCAATCCGCATCCAGATGAGGGACGTCATCGGTCCCTTCGCCGATCGGCTTTGGCATGAGAAGGAGGAAGGTACAGGCAAACGATTTGAATCAAACGCTCCGGCGGACGCCGTCTATCTGGCGATCCAGGCACTCTCGCCGAAGAACGATCTCCAACGGCCGCTTCAGGCGCGGGCCGTTCAGATCAGCAACGATCTGGTGCAGACCCGCTTTTTGCTATTTGTCCAATCCGAAAATTCGATTCCGACTCCCTTTCTCGCGATCCTCGCCTTTTGGCTCGTCCTCATATTCACCAGTTTCAGCTTGTTCTCACGGCTGAATGCGACCGTTTTTGCTTTTCTCTCGCTCTTTGCGCTATCGGCATCGTGCGCGATTTTTCTGATATTGGAGCTCAATCAGCCCTTCACCGGCCTGATGAAAATCTCCAGCGTCCCGATTGCGCAATGCTTTGGGGCCGCTCGGCCCCTGATCGGCGCAGGTACACTGCTCGCAAGCTGTCGGTCTCGCAAGACGTCGGTCACAAGACTTCCGCGCGGACATAAATGATGCCGCGGCCGATCATGCCCAATACCTTTGCGGCCGCGAGCGACACATCGATCACCCGGCCTTTGTTGAAGGGGCCGCGGTCATTGACCGTGACGATCACGCTGCGGCCGGATTTCGGATCGGTCACCCGGACGCGGGTGCCGAACGGCAAGGTGCGATGCGCTGCCGTCAGCGAGGTTGGGTCGAAGTGCCCGCCGCTCGCGACCCGGCTGCTTTGCGAATAATAGGCCGCCATTCCGGCAAAATCGCGGGTTTTGCCGTCGCCGGCAAAGGCCCGCGGGGTCGCGATTCCATAAGCGATTGCCACCGCCACTATGCCGATTGTGAATCGCGAAACGACCATATGGAACTCCGACGCCATGCGCTCATGTTTTGCCGCCCGGACGGCCAGGCGCGCGTCGCGCCGCGGCTCGCGGGGTGGCAGCGCGGTCAACTTATCCAGTTTAAGAGGCGGAAAAAAGCTGCCGCCGGCCCGTGTTGGTACAGCTGGGTGGAACTCGAACCACCGACCTCCTGATCCACAGTCAGGCGCTCTAACCAACTGAGCTACAGCTGCACGGGCCTGCAGTCGGCAAGCGCGCGGAACCTATGGGCAACGCCGCAATTTGGCAAGGCGGGATGTAGGCGGGGTCGGTTTCGCCCCAAAAAGCAAAAAGCCCGGGTTACGTACCCGGGCCTTTCCCCTCGCCGTAGAACTCTAAAAGCCGCGGAAAGATCAAGCGACCTTGGCGAATGCCTTGTTCATGCCGCTCTTCATCGGCTCGGCGGTCTCGGTCGCAACCTTTTGCGCGAGCGCGGTGAGTTCCTTGCTCTGCTCGGTCAGCGCTTCGAACTGCTTGCGCGCGTGCGCGCTGGAGAGTTCGATCACTTCCGACAGGGTCTTCGCCGCGATCAGCTCGTTGGCGAAATCGAACGCCGAATTGGTGTTGATGCGGGCCGTCTCGATGACCTTCATCCCGTAGTCCGACGCGCCCTTGGTGGCGGTCGAATAGGTGGTTTCGAGCACATCGGTCGCCTCTTCGGCGGCGGCCTTCATCTTCTCGTAGGTGTCCTTGCACTGGGCAACGCCGCGTTCCGCGAATTCACGGAAAGCTGCCGGCATTTCGACCTTCGGGATCTCGAATTTCGGCATTTCGAACTTCGGCATTTCGAACGGGCTCGCCGCAGGCTTGCTCGTCTTCACTTTCGGGGCAGTCGTTGCTTCCGCCATGACTCGTATCCTTGATTTCGCTCTTTGGGCTGTCTCGCTGGAGAGTCTTCCCCGGCGCGCTTTTTCTTGCTTGGCCTCGCCGCCCGTTGCGCGCTGCCTGACATCACGTGATCCCGCGGCTGTACGCCGTACACCACCTAGCCCGGGCCACTGCGTCCGTAACTTGTAAATAACAACTTTTAGGGTGCATTGCAATAGAAAATATTGCAATGCACAAAATATCGTAAATAACTGATTTTACTGGAATTTAAGGCTGAGAGACGCGCGGTGCGTCAGCTCTTAGGCTTGGCAGCGTCAACCACAATCTTGGCGGCACTTTGACCGAGATCCTGAACCTGGGTCGACAGCGATTGCATCTGGCGGCTCAGAAACTCCGATTGCAGGCTCATAACTTCCGTGCCGTCCTTGGCCTGCATCAATTTCTGCGCGAAATCGAAAGTCGCGGCGACGTTTTTCTCCGCGTAGGACATCGACTTCTGCGCGATTTCGGAAGCGCTGCTATGCGCCGCCTGAGCGCGGCCCTGCATTTGTCCCACTGCCTGGTTTGCAGCCTGGATAAAACCGTCGAAAGCCTTGCGTGCCTGAACCATGCTCTGCTCGGCGAATGCGCGCATCTCGGTGGGAATTTGAAATTGCTCAAATGGGTCTTTGGCCATCACACGCTCCTCATGTTCCCGGCGACCGATCCTACCGCGATTTGGCCACAAGCGTGCAAGGGAAAGAATGGCGGCGACCGACGTCTCAGCGCGATTAAGGTTATCTCGGCATCGCCCGCCACGCAGCCGCCCGCGCCATGGACGCGGCAAACGCCGCGCTTTATTAAGAATTTGTTTAGAAACGAGTTCCGTGGCGCATGCCGAATGTTGAGTCAGAGCTCGCCTTGTTGCGTCATCCGCGTGTCGCGGCAGTGGCGACCAGCGCCTGGCCGTCGTGGCTGTGGACCGCCGACGGATCGCGGCTGCTGTGGGCGAATGCGGTCGGCGCCGCGATCTTTGGCGCCGCCAACAGCAGTGCCGCCGCGCAGCGTCGCTTCGACACCAAAGCCGCCTCTGCTGCCCAGATCGTTCGCCTTGCCGCGACGTTGCCGGCGGCGGCCCAGGAACGCCTCGAAAGGCTGCGCGGCTTCGGTGCCGACTTCGGCCGAGCGCTGACCTGTGCCTGTTCGCGGATTGTTGTCGACGGCAAGGCGGCTGTGCTGATCGCGGCGGCCGAGCCGGCAGGCCCGGCGCTGCCGCTTGCCGAGCGGGTGCGTCGTCTTCTTCCCGAGTGCGACGGCGCTATTGCGGCTTTCACCGCCGAGGGCAAAATAATCTACGCCAACCCCACGGCGCAGACGCTGATTGGGGGGGCGACGACGCTGTCGGCACTTGGCGTCGAGACGTTAGCCAATAGCGCACTCAACACCGGTATTGCCAACGGCACGGGGCAAGCGGCTCAAGCTTCCTTCAACGCCGATGTGATGCGGATCGGTAACGAAGCCGAACGTGTGCTGCTGCTCTCGTTTGCACCACACGCCGTTGAAACGCCTCCCCTGAGCCCTCCGCAACCGGTGCCAACGCCGGCCGCCGATCCAGCCCCACACCCTATTTCCGAAATCCAGCCAGAGATCTTAGAGCCACCGGTCGAGGCGCAGGATCCAGCACCGCCGCCCCTCGCTCCGATTGTCACGTCACCACCCGCGCCGCAGACACCTGCGGCTGACGAGGTAATCACTGAACGCCGCCATCCGCTTCGCTTCGTCTGGCAAATGGACGCGGACGGCCGCTTCGGGCTGGGCTCCGACGAATTCATCGAACTGGTGGGCTCGCACACCATGGCCGCGTTCGGCCGGCCGTGGAGCGAAATCGCCGCCGAGCTGAAACTCGATCCCGACAATCAAGTCGCGCGCGCTTTGGCGACGCGGGAAACCTGGAGCGGCATTGTCATTGCTTGGCCGGTCGATGACAGCAGCGATCGGCTGCCGGTCGAATTGTCCGGCCTGCCGGTATTCGATCGTGACCGCACTTTTCGAGGCTATCGCGGCTTCGGCGTTTGCCGCGACATCGAACGCATCAATCAATTGGCGCGCGCGCGCCGAGAGCGCCCGCCGGAAATGCCGCCGCAACAGGCGAAGCCTGCCGAAACAGCCTCTCCTCCGACCGCGCAACCTTTAGCCGCCACCGCAGCGCCGGCGACGCCTGTACCGACAATCGAAGCGGCCGTTGAAGCCAAGACCGAGCCTGCCGTCGAAACCAAAACCGGGCCGGCGCGCGAAGACAATGCGGCCTCGCGGAGCCCTGCCGCGGCGGCCAATGTCGTGCCGTTTCGCTCGACGCCCTCACCCGAGCCGAAAGCGCCGCCGGTGTTGAGCCCGGTGGAACGCCGGGCCTTTCGCGAATTGGCGCAAGAACTCACCGCGCGCCTGCGGGGCCCACAACAGGCGGCGACGGCGGCCGAGGGCAACGCCGAAACCCTGCCCGCCGAACCGGCGGCCGTGGAGGCTGAAACTGCGCCGGCGCCGGAACCGACGGCCGATCTGATGTTGCTCGATCGCATTCCGATCGGCGTTTTGATCTACCGTCACGATGCGCTGCTTTACGCCAACCGACATTTCCTCGAATGGGGCGGTTACGACAGCCTCGGCGCCATCGAAGCGGCCGGCGGAATCAATACGCTCTTTGCCGAGGCCGGCGCCGAAGCGCCCGCGGCAACCGGATCGGCGCAGACGATGTCGATCCTGACCCAGCGCGGCGACAGGCTGCCGGTCGACGGCCGGATGTTCACGGTGCCGTGGGACGGCGCCTCGGCGCTCGCTCTTGTTTTGACCAATGGCCACGGCGACGCTGATACGGCGCGCCATGCCGCCGAGAGCGCGCACGACGCCGTTACAGAAGAAAATCGCGAGCTCAAATCCATTCTCGGCGTCGCCACCGACGGCGTCGTCACGCTCGACGCCGAAGGCCGTATCCTCGGCGCCGACGACCGCGCCATAGCTTTGTTCGGGGACGGGGCCGGCCGATCTTGCCGGCCGCGAATTCGGCGAGCTTTTCACCCCCGGCGTTGAACGCGCGGCGCGCGATTATTTCGATCGCGTGAGGCGCGGCAACAACGTCCTGGAAAATATTATCGATGTCGAGCCCCGCGCCGGCGGCGACCGTCATGCGCCCTTGGCGATGTCGATTTCACGGATCGGCACCAATCGGTTCTGCGCCGTGTTCCGCGACGCCACGGCGCGCAGGCAGACCGAGGAAGCGTTGCGCGACGCCAAGCGCGAGACCCAGCGCGCTGCCGCGACAAAGGCGGAATTCCTCGCCAAGGTGAGCCACGAGATCAGGACCCCGCTCAATGCCATGACCGGTTTCGCCGAGGTCATCATGGCCGAGCGTTTCGGCCCGATCGGCAACGAGCGCTACCGCGAATACGTCAGGGACATCCACGCCGCCGGCACGCATATCGTCGCCATGCTCAACGACCTTCTCGATCTGTCCAAGGCGGAAACCGGCCAGATCGATCTCAACTTCGTCAACGTCAATCTCAACGAACTCACCCAGCAATGCGTCGCGATCATGCAGGGGCAGGCGAACAGGGCGCGGATCATCATCCGCACCTCGCTCACGCCCAATCTGCCGCGCGTCCTGGCCGATGAACGTTCGCTGCGGCAGATCGTGCTCAATCTCCTGTCCAATTCGATCCGTTTTACCGGGCCCGGCGGCCAAGTAATCGTCTCGACGGTGTTTTCAGATGCCCGCGAGGCCGTATTACGGGTGCGCGATACCGGCGCGGGCATGAGCGAAAAGGATATTCAGGCCGCGCTCGAGCCGTTCAATGAGACCGCAACATCCGGCAGCTTCGGTTCCGGCGGAACCGGCTTCGGCCTTTCCTTGACCAAGGCCCTCGCCGAAGCCAATCGCGCCCATTTCAATCTCAAAAGCGCGCCCAATGCGGGCACGCTGGTCGAAATCGCCTTTCCGCCGAACCGCGTGGTCGCCGATTAAATTCTCGCCGGACGCCGAAATCCGCTAAACTCGCCCGGTCGAGTTTTCGCCGTCTTTGCCGGCGACACTTGGTGAGGTGAGGCGATGCGTATAGCCAAAATCCTTTTCACAGTGATCTTCGTCGCGGCCGCGATGCGTCCTGCGGCGGCCCGCGCCGGCGACGACGTCGATTTGTTGTTGATATTGGCCGCCGACGTTTCGCGCAGCATCGACTCCGCCAAATTCCAATTGCAACGCGAAGGCTACGCTGCCGCAATTTCCAATCCCCGGGTGCTCGATGCGATCCGCTCCGGACATAGCGGCCGTATCGGCCTGAGCTTCGTCGAATGGTCCGGCGTCGGCGCGCAGCACGTCGTGATCGATTGGATGACGATCAGTGACGCGGCAACGGCCAAGGATTTCGGCGACCGGCTGATTGAAGCGCCACGCTCGTTTGCCGATCGCACATCGATCAGCGGCGCCATCGATTTTGCGATGAGCGAGTTCGATCAAGCGCCGTTTGGATCGGCCCGCCGCACCATCGATATCTCCGGGGACGGCACCAACAATGCAGGCCGCGACGTCACCGCCGCGCGCGACGACGCCCTCGGCAAAACCGTCACCATCAATGGGCTGGTGATCCTCAGCGACAATCCGATGGCATGGAATCCGGATCACACCAATCCGCCGGGCGGCCTGGAAAATTATTACCGTAACAACGTGGTCGGCGGTCCCGGTGCATTCGTCATGGTCGCGCAGAACTTCAATTCGTTCGGCCAAGCCATCATCGCGAAGATGATCGCCGAGGTCGCGCAGGCACACCAGCCGCCAATCCGGCGCGCCTCGGCGCGCTGAAGTTCGAAAAATGCTTCTGCCCTCATCCCGGGAGAGCAGGAACCCGGATCGGCTCCCCATTTTCACCGAACCGCGCGGCTCAATGAAGCCCTAATTGTCTATGTGTAGCAGCTATTTGGGCCTGCATGCGGCAGCGGCAGGCCACGAAAGCGACACAGATTGGCGGCATGTTTCAATGCATAGTCGCAGCCGGTATATTCCGACCGGCCTCATCAATACCGGAAACACATCCTTTGACCGCGGCCATTGGCTTCAAACGCCTTGCAATTGCTGTTGCGGCCATGGTGTCGGCGGCATTCGTCACGCTGATTGCGCTGTCGTTCCTGATTCCCGCCGCCTCCGTGCGCAACGCGGTCAAGGCCGAGATTCACGCCGTGACCGGGCTCGATCCGCTGCTCGGCGACGACGTTTCGCTGTCGCTGTTTCCGTCCGGCAGCGTGCGTTTTCGCAATGTGCTCCTGGGCGACGACCGCACCGGCGAACCAGCCGTGGCGGCGGACGAGTTGACGGCGCGGCTGCGTTATTTCCCGTTGCTCGCCGGCCGCATCGAGATCGCCGATGTGACGCTGGTGCATCCGACCATCAACGTCACGTTCTCGGGCACCGGGCAATCGAACTGGTCAGGCCTGATCGCATCGCTGGCGCATGCGCTGCAGCCGGTTCCCGGGCGCACTGCTTCATTCTCCGAAATCGGCATTCAAGACGGCACGGTCGTCGTCCACGACGCGGCGAGAGACGTCACCGAGCGCCTTGAAAATCTCGACTTTCAGGTCGCATGGCCGTCGATCTCGCGCAGTTTCGGCGCCAACGGTCACTTTGTCTGGCACGATGCCCCGATCGAGGCCAGCCTGACGCTGAGCGATTTTTTGGCAGCGCTTACCGGCGAGCGAACCGGCGTCAAAGTGCGTCTGTCGGGCGATCCGCTGCAGTTCGTTTTCGAAGGTGCAGCTAGTTCGCAACCGACGTTGAAGATCGACGGAACGCTCGGCGTCGATGCGCCGTCGTTGCGCGATGCGCTGCGCTGGACCGGTAACAACAAGCTGCCGTTCGGCGGCTTCGGCCGCTTTTCACTGCGCGCCCAAAGCGAGATCGGCGGCGGCGTGGTTGCGCTGTCCAACGTCAATGTCGACCTCGACGGCAACGCCGCCGAAGGCGCCTTGACGTTTTCCAATGACGGCCATCGCCTGGTGCAGGGAACACTTGCGGCCGATACGCTCGACCTGACGCCTTATGTTTCCGGCATTCGGTTATTGGCCAAGAACGAGCGCAACTGGAATCAATTGCCGATCGCGCTCGACGGTTTTAGCGACTTCAATCTCGATTTGCGGCTATCGGCTGCCAGCATCAAGATATCGGGCACGAAACTCGGCCGCACGGCAGTTGCCGCGAACATGCATGACGGCAAGTTCGATCTTACGATCGGCGAAGCGCAAGCGTTCGGCGGTGTTGCCAAGGGGACGCTCGGCTTTGCTAGCGGCGACAATGGCGTCGCGGTCAATTCGCACCTGCAATTCGTCGATGTCGATCTGGACGACTGCCTCGGTCAGGTCTTTGCTCTGCATAAACTCGAAGGCCGTGGCAATCTCGCGATCAATCTCGACGGTTCCGGTTCATCGGTTATGGCGCTGACACGCGCCGTCAACGGCACGGCGACGCTCAATGCCGCATCCGGGGCACTGACCGGCATCAACGTCGAGCAATTGCTGCGGCGGCTCGAACGCCGCCCGCTTTCCGGCAACGGCGATTTCCGCAGCGGTCGCACCCCGTTCGACCAACTCGCCATCAACCTCAAGGTCGACAAGGGCATGGTCTCGGTCGATGACATGCATATCGACGGGCCTTCGGTGCGGCTCGCCGTCGCCGGCCAGGCCTCGTTGCCGACGCGCGATCTCGACCTCAAAGGCATGGCGACCTTGGTCTCGACCGCGACCGACAACGAATTCGATTTGCCCTTCGTGGTGCAAGGCCAGTGGGATGACCCGATCATGCTGCCGGATCCGCAGGCCTTGATCCGCCGCTCCGGGGCGGCGGCGCCGCTGTTGGACGCCGCCAAGGCACACAGTGCCAGCGACGCCGTGCACGCGGTGATTGACCAATTGCTGTCTTCTCCACCGGCCGCCGCGCCCGCTTCGGCACCTGCGGCACCAAGCGTCTCGCATTAGCGCCGGCGGATCGAGCAGCTTTTAACTTTTTGCTCTATGATTCATGGCGCCCGAATCAGTGCGCGTCTTTGCGCTCGTGACGGTCGCAGGATGCTCCGCTGATGTTCGGCCGCCTCACGCGCACGATGGTCAAAGTGTTGATCGCGTCGCTGATCGTCGGGACGGTGCTCGGCCATTTCGGCATCACCACCGACCAATTGGTCAAGACCGCAGGCCTGTCGCCGGATCACATCGAGGACTTGGCGCGCCAAGGCGTCGCCTGGGCCCTCCCCAACCTGTTGCTCGGCGCGCTGGTGATCGTCCCGGTCTGGTTTGTGCTGTTCTTGTTCCGCCCGCCCGGCGAGAGCCGGGATTGATCAAGCTCACGCCGGCGTTCCCCTCGGAGCACCGAGCTTGGTGAGGAGCGAAGCAGCGACGACGACAATGCCGACAACGGCGATCATGAGGGTGCAGACCGCGTTCATTTCCGGGCTGACGCCAAGGCGGACCTCGGAATAGATCCGGATCGGCAATGTCGTCGCGCCCGGACCGGTGGTGAAGCTGGCGATCACCAGATCGTCGAGCGAAAGTGCGAAAGCGAGCATCCAGCCAGCGGCAATGGCCGGCAGGATCAGCGGCAGGGTCACATAGAGGAAGGTCCGCGCCGGCGTAGCGCCCAGATCCATCGCCGCTTCCTCCAGGCTCATGTCGAAATCGACCAGCCGGGACTGCACGATCACCGCGACAAAGCACATCGCCATGGTGGTGTGGGCGATCACCACGGTCCAGAAGCCGCGATCGATCGAGGTTGCGACGAACAGCAGAAGCATCGACAGGCCGGTGATGACCTCCGGCATGACCAGCGGCGCATAGATCATGGCCGCGAACGGCAGCCGGCCGCGGAATCGCCCGAAGCGGACCATGGCCACAGCGGCCAGCGTTCCAAGCACGGTCGCAGCGCTCGCCGCGACCAGCGCGATGCGCAGGCTGATAAAGGCCGATTCCAACAGCGAAACGTCGCCGGCAAGCTGGGCGTACCAGCGGGTCGACCAGCCGCCCCAGACTGCGACCAGCCGCGAGGCGTTGAACGAGTAGATGACCAGGATGACAATCGGCAGATAAAGAAACGCGAGACCGAAGCCGATCGCCGCCAAATTGAGCGCAGAAGCTTTTCGCATCAGGCGCCCCGCTCCAGTCCGCGCGTCGCCTGATACTGGAACACGACGATCGGCGTCACCAGGAGGCACACCAGCACCACGGCCACCGCGGACGCGGTCGGCCAATCCTTGTTGGCGAAGAATTCGTTCCACACCGTCTGGCCGATCATCGAAGTCTGCGAACCGCCGAGCAGATCGGGGATGACGAACTCGCCGACGATAGGAATGAAGCACAACAGCGCACCCGCGAGGACACCGGGCCCTGACAGCGGCACGGTTATCAGCCAGAATGTCCGCCAGCGCGGACAGCCGAGATCCGCCGCCGCTTCCAGCAGCGACTCGTCGAGCTTCTCCAGCGTCGCATAAAGCGGCAGCACCATGAACGGCAAATAGGAATAGACGATGCCGATATAGACGGCGGTGTCGGTGGAGAGCCAGGCCGGCGGCGTGCGTACGATGTGCAGCGCCAGCAGCAACTGATTGAGCGGGCCGTCATGCTGCAAGATGTTCATCCAGGCATAGATCCGGATCAGAGAACGAGGTCCAGAACGGCAGGATCACCAGCAGCACCAGGATCGATTGAAATCGCCGCGGCACGCGAGTGATGGCATAGGCGATGGGGTAGCCGATCAGGAGCAGCATCAGCGTGGAGAATGCGGCGATCTCGACGCTCTTCACATAGGACAGGACATACAGCGGGTCGGAGCCCAGAAAAACGTAATTATCGAGCGACAGACCGGCAAAGAAATGCCGCAGGCCCTGAAAACCGGCCGCGACATCGAATAGCGGCGTATAGGGCGGCTGCGCAATCGCGGTCTGCGACAGGCTGATCTTGAGCACGATCAAAAACGGCACGAGGAAAAAAACCACGAGCCACGCATAAGGAAACCCGATCACGAGCTTCGCCAGAAAAGAGCGTTGCGGCTGTCGCCGTCATTTGCGTCCGGTAATGGTCATCGCGTCAGCACGATTGCGGCCTCGGGTCGGAAGTCTACCCAGACCTTGTCATCCCATCCGATGGCGCGCCCGCCGCGCGGGCCGCTATTGGCGGCGGTGGCTTTAAGCGCGACGCCATCGGCGCCGCGTAATTTGTAGATCGAAAGATCGCCGAGATAGCCGATATCCATCACCGTCGCGGCGGCGATATTTTCGACATCGGCCGCGCCGCCGGCGGGCAGATCGCTAGTGAGCCGCATCTTTTCCGGCCGTACCGCGACCCATACCGTCGCCCCGGGCGGCGCATCGATCTTGGCGGCAACACGAATCCGGCCGACCGCCGTACCCTCGACGGTCATCCCGTCATCGCCGACGCGGCCCTCGAACAGGTTGACCTCGCCGATGAAGTCCGCGACCCATCGCGAATTCGGCTGCTCGTAGATCGCGGCTGGCGGCGCAACCTGCATGAGCCGGCCGCGGTCCATTACCGCGATCCGGTCGGCGACCGTCATAGCTTCGCTCTGGTCATGGGTGACGATGATGAAGGTCAGGCCGAGCCGGCGTTGCAATTCCATCAGTTCGAATTGGGTTTCGCCGCGCAATTTCTTGTCGAGCGCCGCCATCGGCTCATCGAGCAGCAATACCCGCGGCCGCTTCACCAGCGACCGCGCCAGCGCCACGCGCTGGCGTTGGCCACCAGACAATTCGTGAGGCTTGCGCCGGCCGAAGTTTTCGAGCCGCACCAGCGCCAGCATGTCGGCGACCCGCCCGGCGATCTCGGTTTTAGGCAGGCCCTCTTGCTTCAGGCCGAAAGCCACATTGTCCTCGACATTGAGGTGCGGAAACAAAGCGTAATTTTGGAACATCATATTGACCGGACGCCGATATGGCGGCACCGCGGCCAGATCGACGCCGTCGAGCAGGATACGGCCGGCGCTCGCCTGCTCGAAGCCCGCGATCAGCCGCAACAGCGTGGTCTTGCCGCAGCCGGACGGTCCGAGCAGCGCGAAAAACTCGCCCTGATAAATATCGAGCGACAAATGATCGACGGCGGCGAAAGCGCCAAAACGTTTGCTCACGCCCTCGATTCGTAAGAGCGGGGCCACGGCGCGATCGGCCCACGGCGCAAAGCCCCGCTTGGCGAAGCCTCGATTCGATCCGGCGGTGGACGGCATCCGTGCCCCGATAGCGGCGCGCGCCGGCTGCGGCGCATCATCGAGACACGCTAAAGCATTTTTGCGAGGTCTGGAAAGATATGGCGATCAGTTCACAGCCGCGGCGGCGACGCTGGTCGCCAGTGCGACATCGTCTTCGATCTCGAGCACGTGCTTGCGCGGTTCCGGGCCGTAATAGTCGCCCATTTGAATGATCGGCCGTGGCTGCAGCGTGATGGCGACCAGACGGTCATAGAGCGATTTAGCCGAAACCGGCTTGGTCAGGAATTCGTTGACGCCGAGCCGCACCGCCTCGACCACCCGCCAGCGCTCGCAATGGCCGGTGAGCATGATGATCGGCACGTCCGGCATCGGGAATACGCCCGGCGAACGCACGATCCGAACCAATTCCGGCCCGCTCAACAGCGGCATTTCCCAGTCGAGCACGACCGCGTCTGGAGCCACGGTGCGGATCGAATCGAGCGCGGCAATGCCGTCGGCAGCCTCGTAAATATCCTTGATGCCGCAGTTCACCAGGAGATTGCGGATCATTTTGCGCATGTACTGATTGTCGTCGACAATCAATACGCAGAGCGACTGGATCAGGGTATCGATCTGTTTCTTCGAGCGGCTCGATGTCATGGCTGCACGCTGACGGAATGTCATTTCAATTGACGAGAACAATTTGGCTGAAGCCCGGATCGGCGTCCGGTTTATAGGCGGCGAGCGAGCGCGGTTGCGGCCCGTAATAGTCGCCCTTCCTGATCATCGGCCGCGGCTTGCACAGAATCGCGACAAGACGCGCCAACAGTGCGACGGACGACACCGGCTTGAGCAGATATTCGTTGACCCCAAGGTGCACAGCCTCGATGACGCAAGAGCGCTCGCTGTGCCCGGTCAGCATGATGACCGGAATGTCGGGCTTCGGGAATTTGTTCGGCGCGCGTACGGTGCGCATGAAGTCAGGACCGTTCGGCGCCGGCATTTCCCAGTCGAGAATGACGACATCCGGAGCATGGGCGCAAATAGCCTCCAGCCCCTCGGCGCCGTTGTGGGCCTCGAGAATATCCCGTACTCCTATCGTCTGCAGCAGCGCGTGCGTGACCTTGCGCATGCTTGCTTCGTCATCGACGATGAGTATTTTGAGTTGTCCCAGCCGTCGGGCAATTCGCGTTGCAGCCGTTTCCATGACGCCCCCGTATGGTCGCGCTGGTCGAATTTTCGTCCGCTCGAATATGATCACAGATCGATAAAATGGCCGTGTGCCAAATCGGTAAAATTTTACGCTTTGGCCGCGCTCGAACCCGCCATGAACCGCTCGAGATCGGTGATCTGCGCCGCGGTCAGGCGGAGCCCTAGCTTGGAGCGCCGCCACAGCACATCGTCGGCGGTCTGCGCCCATTCTTTGGTCATCAAATACCGGACTTCGGCGGCGGTGAGATCGGCGCCGAATTGGATGCCGAGGTCGCCGGATGTGGCGGCGGTGCCCAGCACCCGGTCGACCCGCGTGCCATAGGCGCGGACCAGCCGGCGGGCATGGTCGGCGCTCAAAAACGGCCAGGTCCGCTGCGTCCGTTCGACCAAGGTGTCGACGCCGTCGTAAACGAAATCGCCGCCGGGCAGGTAGCTGGCGGCGGTCCAGGGCCGCGAACGCCGGAAGAAATGCGACAGCCGCGCCAATGCGTCCTCGGCGAGCCGCCGGTAGGTCGTGATCTTGCCGCCATAGACGGTCAAGAGCGGCGCCTCGCCGAAGCGCTCGTCGAGCATGAGTGTATAGTCGCGGCCGATATCCTGGGGCTTGCGCGCGCCGTCATCGTAGAGCGCGCGGACGCCGGCATAGGCCCAGACCACGTCGGCCGCCCCGATCTCGGTCCGGAAATATTCGTTAACGACGCCGCAGAGGTAATCGATCTCCTCGCCGCTCGGCAGCACCACCGACGGATCGCCGGCGAAGGCGCGATCGGTAGTGCCGATCAGCGTGAAGTCGCCTTGAAAGGGAATGGCGAAGACGACACGGCCATCGGCGGCCTGGAAAATATAGGCGCGGTCATGCTCGTACAGCCGCCGCACCACAATGTGGCTGCCTTTGTCGAGGCGGAGTCGATGCTGCGGTTGTTGCCGCAGCGCTGTCTCGGCGAAAGTCTCAACCCAGGCGCCGGCGGCATTGACCAAAATCCGCGCCGTCACCACGTCGCGCTGGCCACGAGCATTGAGCACAAGCCGCCATTCGTCGCCGCGCTCGGCGCGCACGCAGCGGGTCCGGGTGCGGATCACCGCGCCGCGTTCGGCGGCATCGACGGCATTGAGCACGACCAGGCGGGCATCGTCAGCGAAGCAATCGGAATATTCGAAGGCGTGATGGAAGCCGCGATTTGAGCGGCTGGCCGGCTTCGTCGGTTACCAGATCGACCTCGCGCGTGCCCGGCAGGATCTTGCGCCAGCCGATCCAGTCGTAGAGCATCAGCCCGAGACGGATGAGCGTCGGCGAGCGCCGCGCCGCGATTGATCGGCAGCACGAAACGCAGCGGCCGGATCAGATGCGGCGCCGCCCGCAACAGCACTTCGCGCTCGCGCAGCGCCGCGCGCACCAGCCGGAATTCGTGATGCTCGAGATAGCGCAAGCCGCCGTGAATGAGCTTCGACGATGCCGACGAGGTGCCGCGAGGCGAGATCGTTCTGTTCGATCAGCACGACGCGAAAGCCGCGGCCGGCGGCATCGCGCGCGATGCCGGCGCCGTTGATGCCGCCGCCGATGATGGCGAGATCGAAGTCGGCCACTGATTCTCCCCTGCAGGCAGACTATCAAATTCGCGTGGCCTCCTTGCTACCAAAGCTGGAACAAGCGATGATGCGGTCCTGATGAATACACGCCCAACGGAACTGCACGGATTTGCACGCATGGATTTGCGCAACCGTCACATCGTCGTCACCGGCGGCACCGGCGCGCTCGGCACCGCCGTGGTCGCGGCGCTGATCGAGGCCGGCGCCATCTGCCACGTGCCCTGCTTTCAACGAAGCCGACGCCCAGCGGTTTCGCCTGCGCGACCACCCGCAAGTCAGGCTGACGGTCACCGGCAACCTCGCCGACGAGGCGGCGGTCGAAGCGGCTTTATCGGGACATCGCGCCGCTTTGGGCCTCGATCCATATTGCCGGCGGCTTTGCCGCGGCGCCGATCCAGCGAAACCAGTCTTGCCATGATCCGGCAGCAATCGACATGAATTTCATCAGCTGCATGCTGTGCTGCCGCGCCGCGGTAAAGGCAATGACCGGCAGCGGCGGCGGCCGCATCGTCAATGTCTCGGCCCGCGCCGCGCTGGAATGGCGCAGCGGCGCCGGCATGGTGGCCTATACCGCAAGCAAAACCGCGGTCGCGGCGCTCACCGCCGCGCTTGCCGAGGAGGTCGCCAAGGACGGCATCCTGGTCAATGCCGTAGCGCCCTCGATCATGGATACCGCCGCCAACCGCCAGTCGATGCCCAAGGCCGACTACGCCTTGTGGCCGAAGGTCGAAGAGGTGGCGGCGACGATCGCCTTCCTCGCCTCGCCCGACAATCGCGTCACCCGCGGCGCGATCGTGCCGGTTTACGGGAAATCCTAATAGCCGGGCCACAGACCCGGCGTCGCGAGTTCAAGCAGATGGCCGTCGGGATCGCGGAAATACACGCTCTCGCCGCCACGCGGCCATCTGGTGCGGCCTTCGATCTCGACGGAGGCTTGCTTCAGCCGCGTCTCCCAACTGGCGAGGTCGTCCGCTGCAACGGAGAAGGCGATATGCACCGGGCCATTCCCGTCGTGCGGCGGGATCGTGCCGCCCGGCATTCGCACGGTCTGCAACGATTGGCCGCGCAGGAACAACAACAGAACTCCGCGCGCGCCGACATCGTAAGCGCAGAGCCGCTGGTCGCGGTAAATGCTGTTGAGCCCGAGCACCTGTTCGTAAAAGGCGCAAGCGCGCGTGAAATCGTCGACATAGAGCGCAGTTTCAAGAATGCCAAGCAGCGCGGGCATGAAAAATTTTCGCTGACCTGAGACTGTGGATTCCGGACTTGCCGATGAAGCGGCAATTCGGAATGCCAACTAACCCGAAACTGCGACGATCTCGCGCGCCGGGGTGGTGACGAGCCGAGTCACACCGCTTGCGGCAACGATGGCGCGCTGCTGCGCAAAGGCTTCATGGTTCCGTTCGATGTAATCGAGATCGTAAAGGTAATTGACCATCAGGCCATAGGATTGCCGCAGCGCCCGCTCCGACGTATCGGCGAGGAAATCGAGGCGTTCGAGCCGCGCACCATTGCCGAGGTGAAATCGGGCAACCGCGTCGGCCGGCAAACCGCGCTTGTTGCGAGCTCGCAGATAATACCAGGCAGCGGCGCGCAACAGCGGCTCGCGCACCTGTTCGGCGGTCTCCGCGTTCTTCCACCAATCCGCGGTGTCGAGCGCGCCGAGCGCCTCGCGGTCTTCGTCATCGAATGCTTGCGAATGGGGGTTGTCACGTTCGCGCTTGAGCCAATTCGCGAAATTCGGCGCCGGCGACAGCGTGACGAAAGTGCCGACACGGGACAGTTCCCGGGACACCTCCTCGACCACCTGCTTAATCAGAAAATGCCCAAAGGTGACGCCGGCGAGACCGCGCTGGCAATTGGTGATCGAATAGAACACCGCCGTGGTGGCGCGCTGCACTTCGACCGGATCGCGCTTGTCGGCAAGAATAGGTGCGATCGCGCCCGGAATTTCGCGGGTCAATGCCACCTCGACGAAGATCAAAGGTTCGTCGACCAATGCCGGATGGAAAAACGCGTAGCAGCGGCGGTCCGGCGGATCGATGCGGCGGCGCAGATCGTCCCAATCCCTGATCTCGTGTACCGCCTCGTAGCGGATGATCTTTTCCAGGATCGCCGCCGAAGTCGACCAGTCGATCTTGCGCAGCACCAGGAAGCCGCGATTGAACCATGACAGGAACAGGTGGACGAAGTCTTTGTCGATCTCGCCGAGTTCATCGCGATGCGCCATGGCGTCGAGCAATTGCTCGCGCATACGCACCAGCGCCGCGGTGCCGCCCGGCGCCAGATTGAGGCGGCGAAACAATTCGAGCCGCAGCGGCTCGCTGGCATGATGGAGTTCGGCGGCATTATCGGGGGTCGGCGCGTCGCGCCAGGCCGCGATGGCGCTATCGATGCGGCTGCGGTCGTGGCCGAAAGTGGTGACCAGCGCCTCGAAAAAGGCGATCCGCGGCCCGGTGGTCAGATCGGCGTAGCGGGCCAGAATCTCCTGCGCCAAGGCGACGCCGGAAGCCTCGCCGCGCCCGGAGATCAGTTCCTCGCAAAGTTCGACAATGCCGGCCGAGCGCTCGTGGGCCGGCTCCCGGCGGTCGCGCTTGATCAATGCCCGGCTACGGTCGGCGATGCTTTGCAGCATCTCGCTAAAGAAGGAGGTATTCACCGCATCATCCCATCCGGCATGCCCATAGCTAATGATCGCGCCCGGCCGTGACAAGTTCGCGAATGCCCAAGATATGCACAGAATCCTGGACAAAATGTTCCTGCTTTGCCAGTTAACCGGCGCGGCGGTTGCCGTAGTGGTCGGGAGTGAAACATGCCGGGGCCGTTAGCTGGATTGCGCGTGCTGGAGCTTGCCCGGATTCTGGCGGGTCCTTGGGCGGGACAGTTGCTGGCCGATCTCGGCGCCGACGTCATCAAAGTCGAGCGCGAGGGCGCCGGCGACGATACCCGCGCCTGGGGGCCGCCCTTCGTGCCGGCGGCCGACGGCGGCAATCTCGGCGCCGCCTATTTCCACAGCGCCAACCGCGGCAAGCGCTCGATCGAGCTCGATTTCGCCAGTGCCAAAGGCCAGCGCATCGTCAAGAAGCTCGCGGCCCGTTCCGACGTGCTGATCGAGAATTTCAAGGTCGGCGGGCTCGCCAAATTCGGTCTCGATTACAAGAGCCTCGCGCCGGACAATCCGCGCCTGATCTACTGCTCGGTGACCGGCTTCGGCCAAACCGGGCCATCGGCGTCGCGCGCCGGTTACGATCTGATGGCGCAGGGCATCGGCGGGATGATGGGCCTCACGGGCACGGCAGACGGCGAGCCGATGCGGGTCGGGGTTGCGGTCTCGGATATTTTCTCAGGCGTTTATTCGGTGGTCGGCATCCTCGCCGCCTTGGCCCGGCGGGAAAAGACCGGCAAGGGCGGCTATGTCGACACCGCGCTGGTCGATTCGACCGTGGGCGTGCTGTCGTTTCAGGCGCTCAATTACTTTGTCACCGGCGAATTGCCCAAGCGCATTGGCAATACCCACCCGAACCTCGTTCCCTATCAGGCGTTTCCGGTCGCGGACGGGCTTATTATCATCGCCACGGGCAACGACGGTCAGTTCATCAAGCTGTGCGGCATCCTCGGTGAGCCGCAGATCGCCGAAGTGCCGGAATACAAAGACAATAAGGGTCGGCTGGCGCATCGCGCCGAACTGGTCGGCAAGCTGTCGTCACTGACCTCGAAGCTCAAGCGCGACGAACTTCTCGACAGGCTGGAAAGCGCCGGCATTCCGGCGGGCCCGATCAACGATCTCGGACAGGTGTTTGCCGATCCTCAGGTCATCCATCGCGGCATGCGGCTTGACCTGAAGAGCGAGGCCGCCAAAGGCGGTAGCATCCCCGGCCTGCGCTCGCCGATTGTACTCGACGGCACGCCAACAGCCTCCGAGCGCCCCGCCCCGCGCCTCGGCGAACACACCGCCGAAATATTGAGCGAGATCGGGGAAGAATAACTCGCGCCCGTATTAACGACGGATGCGCCGTGTGCGGGCTAACAAGATTTTTCGAAGACTCTAACGGCCCGATCTGCCGACGTTGCTCAAAACCGCGGCGCCGATCAGTACTCCGATACCGAGCGCCACCCCGAGCATGATGAGCGGGCGGTCTTCGGTTTGCGAACTCACCCGCCGTAACGCGTCGCTGCCATACCCGGCACCGAGCTTGAGGGCTTGGCCGCTAAGACGGGCGGCGCCGTCACCGGCGGCGCGGCCGCGGTCCCGAAACCGGTCTATCATATCACTGACGATCGTGGAGATCGCGTCACCGATTTGCTCACTCGCATCGGACGCCACCGCGGAGGCCCTGCGACCGCCGGCTCGGCCGAGTTTTTCGAGTTCCTTCTCGACTGCTCCCAGGTGTTTCTGGATGGCGTTCACGCTGGGGCCGAAAGACGACGAACGATATTGAAACATGATTCCTCGCAAGCGTGATGGGACGATGGGAACTCTGCCGCCATCCTAGAACCTGTCAGACTTTCATTGGTTCCGTAGGGCGGCATTCACCGCGTCAGCCGCCGCTTGTTGCCACGCACCCGTTTTTTATAGACACCGACAACCTTCTTGCCGAGGCGATGGCTGCTGCCGCCTTCGATCGCCGTGGTGATGGCCGCGGTTTGCACCTCGGCGAGAGCGGCGAGCTTTTCGGTCACCATGCGCTGCGCCTCTGCCTGACCGGCCGTGCCGCCAGCCGCGAGCCGCATAAGCCGAAGCCCGACCACCTGCTGCGCCTCGAACCCGAGCATCATTGCCTGCGACGAAAGCTCGAACCAGGAATTCCAAAGGGATGATGATTTTGACATCATTGAAGCAACATCGGCCACAAGCTTCTTGTTCCAGCGACATCGTCATTTCCGACGCGGCCTCCGCTTGCCGTTCGACTTCTCGGCGGCTCGTACGTCTGAGAATTCGCCGGCATGACTTGCGACCCGCGTTCACGGCCCGAAATTTGCATTTACTTCTTCAAAACACAGCCATTACAGGAGAATGACATGCCTAATCGCGGCGAACTTCCGAATCCAAGGCGGGCGAAAGACGCGGTGGCGCCGGGGCCAAGCGACGCGTGGCCGATTATTTGTTTCTGCGCGGTCGGCGCATTGATGTCGATCTATATGGCGGTTTCATATGTCGGCATTGGTGCGGTGCCGGGGCTCATGAGCCAATTCCCCGGCGGCTGAAGCAACTGCGGCCCCTCCTCCCGCGATTTATTGGGGTGAGAAATAGTCGCAGCGAGGCGCTGAAATCGCGAGGGGCTGTTTATTTTCTCATCCTACCGCTTGCTGCGGCGCCAGCGGCGGTGAGTGATCCGACGTGCCGCGGGCTTCGCGCAAGGCGCGTTCGAGGGCTGCGATGTCATAGGGCTTTTGCAACACCTCGAAACCGCGGCGCACCGCATCCTGCGCGCTGGAACTGTAGCCCGTGGTCAGCAGCACCGCGATCTGGGGAAAACGCCGCCGCACGATATCCGCGAGTTCCAGACCGTTCATCCCGCCCGGCATCAGAATGTCCGAGAACACCAGATCGATATTGGCGTCACGCTCGATCGATTCGAGTCCGGCCTGCGCGCTCGCCGCGTGACGAACCCGATAACCGAGCTCTTCGAAATAGGCCTCGCCGACAGCCGCGACCTCGGCGTTGTCCTCGACCAGCAGCACGCTGCCGGCCGACGGCGCATTGCCGGTCGCCACCGTTGGCGACCGCGGCCGCGCCGGCATTTCCCAGCTGCGCGGCAAAAACAAAGTGACGGCAGTGCCGCGCCGCGCCGATGTGGCGATCGAAGCCGCACCCCCCGATTGCCGGGCGAAACCGTAAACTTGGCTCAAACCGAGGCCGGTGCCTTTACCGACTTCTTTGGTGGTAAAGAACGGCTCGAACACCCGCGGCAAGGCCTCAGGCGGAATGCCGGTTCCGGTATCGGCAATCCGGATAGCGACGAAATCGCCGTTGAGACCTTCCTCCAGCGCTTTGCCGCGCATCACGACCGGCTTCGCCGTGATGGTGAGCGTGCCGCCCTTCGGCATCGCGTCGCGCGCGTTGAAAGCGAGATTGAGCAGCGCCAGCTCAAACTCGTTCGGATCGACCTTGACGGTGCACGGCCGGCGCGGCACGCCGACGCGGATCTCGATGTCGCCGCGCAGCGAGCGGCTGAGCATCTCCTTCATTTCCGGCAGGAGATCAGCAAGATCGATCACGCTCGGCTGCAGCACTTGCCGCCGGGAGAAAGTGAGCAATTGCCGGGTCAGGCTTTCGCCGCGCGCGGTCGCATTGGTGATAGTGTCGATGAGCTGCGTTTCCTTGTCGCCGCAGGCCTCTTTCCCGGAAAGCAGACGGCGCAAGCGCTGCGCCGTGCCGCTCACGATCATCAGAAGATTGTTGAAATCGTGAGCGACTCCACCCGTTAACTGGCCGATCGCTTCGAGCCGCTGAGCTTGGCGCAGCGCGTCTTCCGCCAATTCACGGCGCTCGGCTTCATCATGCAGGCGCTGGGTGCGGCGCAACGCCACTCCCAATGTAAAGAACAGCAGCAGCGTCGCCGGCAGGCCGAACACCAGATGGCCGCCGATCATCGCCAGCCATTCGGCTCGGATCGCCGAAGTCTCGATTCCCGCGAGCGCATAGACCGGGTAGCCCTCGAGTTTACGAAAACCGGTGCGGTGATTGATGCCGTCGACCTGCGACGTCACCGAATAGAGACCGCTCTGCAATCCGCTGGCGATCGAGAGACGCAACGCACTAGCCGGGGTCAACTGCTGCAAATCGGCGGCGTCCCAGGGATAGCGCGCGAGCACCAATCCGTCGGTGCGAACCAGTTCGTAGAAATTTCCTGGCGACTGTTCGATCATCCCATAAAATTCATTGAAATAGCGCGGCCGCACCGCGACCGCGACGACACCGCGGAAGGAGCCGTCGTCCGAGCCGAGCCGACGGCTCAACTCGAACAAATCGCCGGCGCCGCCCGGCGCGCCCTTGGCCAGCACGTCGCTGATATAGGTCCCGGAGAAGCCCGCCGCATGCGCCTTGAAGTAGGCCCGATCGGCAAAATTGGCGCCGACCGACGTCCCGACCGTCGCTGGAAACGAGAGCACGCCCGTCACTGCCAATGACAGTGATCGACCGCACCTGCGGCATGACGTCGACGATGCGCTGCAGCCGCGGCGCGAGGTCCGATTGCCCGGCGCGCATCTGTTCATCCGACATGCCGCGCACGACTTCATCGACTTCCGGGAAAATACGGTCGACCGTCTGGAACACTCGCAGCGCCTGTTCCTGCATAACGTCGAGCGAACGATCGATGCGCTCGTCATTGACGGCATAAACATCGCGATAGTCGTTCCATGCGGCATAGGCGAACAGCGCCGCTGGGAACAGCAACGACGCGATCATCAAAATTTGCAGCAGGCGGACTGCCGAATCCCGTTCCGTGCGCATTGAAACCCGAATGTTGCGACCATCCTCGCGCCATCGGCCGCTCAACGTTTATGCGGAGAAAGCTCGACGTATTTTAGGGCGCAATGGAGGCGCGGACACCGTGCCGCAGTTGCAATTTCGTGATGCAAACAACAGCCGCGGACATTTGATCGTCACAAAACGTCCGCATTTCGCCCCATTTGGGCGAGGTTCGTCATCGCGAGCAAAGCGACGTTCAGCTCACGGCGACCGGCGCCAGCGCGTCGATATCGGTGACGACGTCGATCACCACCGGACGATCAGCCGCCAGCGCTTGTGCAAGCGCGGCGGGAAACGCCGAGGCCTGCTCGACGCGGATGCCGAGCGCCCCCATGTCTTCGGCGATACGGGCGAAATTGACCTTGCTGAAAGTCCACATTTCACGCGCCTTATCGGTCTGCTTGCCGCCATAGACGCGATCGAAACCGCGCTTCGACTGATTGCCGCCGCCGTTATTGTTGACCACCGTCACTGCATTGATGTTCCACCGCGCCGCGGTCTCGATCTCGCCGATATGGTACCAAAAGCCGGCGTCGCCGGTGAATGTCACCACCGGACGGTCCGGACAGGCGCATTTAGCGCCGAGGCCGGCGGGGAACGCCCAGCCGAGATGGCCGGCACTGCGCATATAGCTTTGCCGCGGCGAGGTGAGATCGAACATGCCGCCCATCCACATGCCGGCATGCCCGGTATCGACCACAACGATGGCGTCGTCGGGAACGTGCCGCGTCAATTCGTGACAAAGCCGCTCGGGCAGGATAGGCACCGCATCCGATGTAAGCGCGGTGCGGTATTTGGCGCGCCAATCGGCGCACAGCTTTTGCACCTCGGCGATCCACCCCGCGCGCGTCTGTGCGGTGCCGCGATCGGCGGCGGCCACCATGCGCGCAAGCGTCACTTTGGCGTCGCCATTGACGGCGGCGGCGAGCGGATAATTGCGGCCGAGCGCTTCGGGATCGATGTCGATCTGGACTGCGAGTGTGCCGATCTTCGGCACCGCCCAGAAATGTGTCGTCATGCCGCCGGTCTCGGTGCCGATGAAACAGACAAGATCGGCGCCATTGACCGCGCGGTTCGCGCTCTCGCGCGAATAGGAACCGACCACCCCGACCGACAGCGGATGATTGCCCGGAATCGAATCCTTGCCATTGAGCGAAGTGGCGACCGGAATCTGCAGCACCTCGGCAAGCGCGACGAGCTCTGCTGCCGCGCCCGAACTGCGCACGCCGCCGCCGGCGACAATCACCGGCCGCGCGGCGGCTTGCAGTAGTTTCAATAACGCCAGCACGCTGGCCTGGTCCGGCTCGGGCCGGAACGCCGGCACGCGGGCGAATTGCTGTTCGCAGAGCGGCTCCATCTCGGCTTCGTCGGCGTCGAGCTGGCCTTCGTTGCCGCGCAATTGCAGATGCACCGGACCGGGGCAGCCGGTCACCGCGGTGCGGAACGCTTGCCGCAACATGTCGGGAATGCGGGCGACGTCGTCGATGGTGGCGTTGAATTTGGTCACCGGCTCGAACGCCGGCACGTCGTCGACTTCCTGATAGACCTTGCGGAATTTTGTCTTCGGATCGCGGCCGCCGGTGATCGCGATCACCGGCGAATGCGCGAGCCAGGCGTCGCGCAACCCGGCGGCGAGATTGAGCGCGCCGATCACTTGCGCCCCGCAGATGCCGGGCTTGCCGGACGCGCGCGCATAACCGTCGGCCATGTAAGCCGCCGACTTTTCGCCATGCACGTGCAGGCGCTTGATGCTGGTGCGCCGCTCCATCTCCGCGAATGCGGTGCGCATCACCGCCGGCACATGAAACACATGCGTGACGCCGTAGCCTTGCAGCATGTCGGCGATGCACTGGGCACCGGTCATTTTACGATTATGTCCGAGCAGCATTGGCCGGCGTCCCTCTTATTATTTCTCTGTTATCAGTCGTTGAAACACGGCGACCGCGCGGATCGGCGAGCCGGTGCCGCCGCGCCATTTCAGCGGCAGGCCGATGAACTGGAATTCGCCCTGACCGAGGAGTGCTTCAAGATTGCACAGGCTCTCGATATGAGTGATGTCGAGTTCGAGGCAGGCCTTGTGGACCAGCGCATTCACGCGGCCCTCCGGCCCCGGCCGCATCGAATCGATGCCGAAATGCACGATGCCCTGGGCCGCCAGCCATTCGGTCGCCGCGACGTTGACGCCGGAATTCTCGGTGGCATAGGCCGGCTTTGGAAAAGTGCGCTCGTGATGGCCGGTGCAGAGCAGCACCGTGCCTTTTTTCGGAATCGGTACGCCGGCTTTCTTTACAGCCGCTTCGAGATCGGCGGGCGTGATTTCGGCCCGCGGCGCGATGTGGCGCAGATCGATGCAGATACCCTGGACGATGCAGTTTTCCAGCGGATATTCGTTGATCGGCGTGCCGGTCTTGCCGAAATGGCGCGGCGCATCGATATGAGTGCCGCCGTGATCGGGCATCGAGAAGAACATCACGCTATTGCCCTGAATGTTACCGGAGTCGGCGAACGCCTCGTCATGGGTCTTCCAGACGCCGTGAATGACCGGCGGCTGGCCGGGATAGGACGGCGTGCGGTGATAAAGCTCCCGGCTCAGATCGACGATGCGCATGCGGCGTTTCTCCTTTTTATGCCGGTTTTCGCCTTGTTATCCCTTGCCGGCTCGGCGCGGCGCGCACACTATCCGCAACCTCGCTTGCCGACAACGCTGCGCAAAAACACTGCAGGGAGTGCCGCATGAAGACCTCGACCGACCGTATCCTCACCACCCATACCGGCAGCCTGCCGCGGCCGAAATCGCTGATCGATCTCATTTTGCGCCGTGAGCAAGGCGAAGCCGTCGACGCAGACGTATTCGAGGCCGCCACCGCCAAGGCGGTCGACGAGGTGGTGTCGCTGCAGGCCGCCGCCGGCATCGACGTGGTCAGCGACGGCGAGATGAGCAAGCCGTCCTACACCACCTATATCCGTCACCGCGTCGACGGCATCGAGATGGACCCGCGCGCCGCCGAGAAAGGCCGCGACATCATGGTCGGCCGCGATCTCTTGGCGCATCCGGATTTCGTCCAGGCCGGCAATTTCGCGGCGACGCCGTTTCCCGGTTGCGTCGGCGCGCTGCGCTACAAGGACCGCTCGGCGCTCGATCGCGACATCGCGCACCTCAAAGCCGCCACGGCGAAAACGAAACCCGACCGACGTGTTCATGACGGCGCCGTCGCCCGGCATCCTGACCCGCTTCATCATCAATCTGCATTATCCGACCGAGGAGGCCTATGTCGAAGCGCTGGCCGAGGTGCTCAAGGTCGAATACCGCGCCATCGTCGAGGCTGGCTTCGTGTTGCAGATCGACGCGCCCGATCTCGGCTCGGCGCGCAATAATCAATACCGGCATCTGTCCGACGACGAATTCCGTTCCAAGATCGCCGAGCGCAATATCGCGGCGCTCAACGGTGCCCTCGAAGGACTGCCGGCCGACCGCATCCGGCTGCATATTTGCTGGGGCAATTACGACGGGCCGCACACCCACGATCTGCCGGTGACGAAAATCATCGACATCGCGTTCAAGGCGCGGCTACAGGCGATCAGCATCGAGGCCGCCAATCCGCGCCACGATCACGAATGGGAAGATCTGCAATCGATCAAAATCCCCGACGACAAAATCCTGATTCCCGGCGTCATCGACTCGACGACGAGTTTCGTCGAGCATCCGCGGCTGGTGGCGCAGCGGATCGGCCGCTATGCCGATCTGGTCGGCCGCGAGCGCGTGATCGCCGGCGTCGATTGCGGCTTCGGCACCTCGGTACGCACCCGAGCCGATGGTCGCCGACAGCATCGTCTGGGCGAAACTCGCCGCGCTCAGCGAGGGGGCGGCGATCGCGAGCAAACGATTGTGGGGCGCCAAAGCCGCATGAGGATAGTCACCGCACGGTCTTTTCCGTGACATAATCTCGACCGGCGAATTAGCTCCTGGCCTGAATCTTGAATGAATACCGCAAAGCCCGCAGTCCGCGTTAAGGCCTTCACTCCATGACGAAAACGACTTCGGCGATTGCGGCGGTCATCGGCAGGCAATGGGCCAAGCATGCGGCTGCACGGCAAACGGCGGAGCATGCCGGGGGCGCCGCGCATCACCATCATGCCGGCAATCCCTGGTTTCTGGCGCTGACCGCCTTGGGCGTTGTTTACGGCGACATCGGCACCAGCCCGCTCTATGCCTTCCAGGTCGCTCTCAGCGGCCTCGGCCAGGCGGCTCCAAAAGCCGCCGATGTGTTCGGCATCATCTCGCTGACGTTCTGGGCGCTGATGCTGATGGTGTCGCTCAAATACGTCGTGTTGGTGCTGCGCGCCGACAACGATGGGGAGGGCGGCATCCTGGCGCTGCTGTCGCTGGTCGCCGCCGACAAAATCCGCAACGGCGCTGCGCTGCCGCTCTTGGTGTTGCTCGGCGTTATCGGCTCCGCGCTGCTTTACGGGGACGGAGTCATCACGCCGGCGATCTCCGTGCTTTCCGCGATGGAAGGTCTCAAGCTGATTGCGCCGTCGTTTGCCAGCTTCATCGTCCCGGTAACGCTGGCGATCCTGATCGGCCTGTTCCTGATCCAGCGCAAGGGCACCGAAGGCATCGGCCGTGTGTTCGGACCAATCATGGTGGTGTGGTTCATCGTCATTGCCGCGATCGGTCTCGAGAATATCTGGGCAGTGCCGTCGATCCTCAAGGCGGTAAATCCGGCCTACGCGATCCGCTTTCTGGTCGGCGATCCCGCCGTCGCCTTCGTCGTCATTGGCGCGGTGTTTCTGACCCTGACCGGCGGCGAGGCGCTTTATGCCGATATGGGTCACGTCGGTCCGAGTTCCATCCGGCGTACGTGGTTTGCGCTGGTCTTGCCGGCGCTGCTGCTTAACTATTTCGGCCAGGGAGCGCTGATCCTCGCCGACCCGAGCGCAGCAGACAGTCCGTTCTACAAATCAGTGCCGTCCTGGGCGCTGATCCCGATGGTGATGCTGGCCGCATGCGCCACCGTCATTGCCTCGCAGGCGCTGATCTCCGGCGTGTTCTCGCTGAGTCGCCAAGCCATGCTGATGGGACTGTGTCCGCGGGCGCGGATCGTGTCGACATCGACCGACGAGGCCGGGCAGATCTACGTGCCCGCCGCCAACTGGCTGCTGATGGTGGCGACGCTGTTCACCGTGCTGTTCTTCCGCACGTCGGACAATCTCGCCGCGGCCTACGGCATCGCCGTGTCCGGCACCATGCTGATCACCACGATATTGCTCTACCACGTCGCGGTCGGACGATGGCAGTGGCCGCCCGCCGTCGCTATTCCGGTCATGGTCGCGATCGGGGCAATCGACACGACCTTCCTGGTATCGAACTCGATGAAGGTTCTGGCCGGCGGCTGGTTTCCGGTCATCGTCGGTGCAGCGGTTGCGTCGTTGATGCTGTCCTGGCGCAAAGGCAATTTCATATCCCGCGAGCGGTTGCGCGAAATGTCGATGCCGCTCGAGGAATTTATCACTTATGCCGACGGTAAGGTGATCGGCCGGGCGCCGGGCATGGGAGTATGGCTCACCAAGGTAGAGCATGGCGCGTCGCCGATGCTGTTGCGGCATGTCGAGCACAATCGGGTACTGCATGCCACCGTGGTGCTGCTGAGTTTTTTTCTCGAGAACCGGCCGCGCGTGCCGTTCCACGAGCGCCACTCGGTAACTCGCCTCGGGCACGGCTTCTATCGCATCCAGGTCAGGCTCGGCTTCATGCAGACCCCTGACATTCCGGTGAGCCTGGGCAACTGCAAGATGCTCGGTTTCGACGCCGACCTCGAGCACCGCAACTACTATCTGGCTCACGAAACCATCGTCCGCCGTGACAAAGGGTCCGCGATGGGGCCGCTGCCGTTCGCGATCTTCTCGTTCCTCAATCGCATATCCAGCCGGGCGCCGGATTTTTTCAAGATTCCGCAAGACGCCATCATCGAAGTCGGCTTCCGCATCGAAATCTGAACGTCGGCTTCGGGCGCGCACGGCGTTGCCCGCAGCGGCAAGAACTGTGTTAATTCACCAGCCAATAAAAATACGCGGGAGGCCTCCATGAATTTGCAGACATCGCCGGCCAAGCCGGCCGGTTCGCGCGAGCGGTCGCTCGACGAGGTCAAGACCGAGTTCATGCGCCGTGTCGGGCGGCTCAGTCCGTTCGAGGAAATTCGCCGCGACGACGCCGAGCGGGTGATGAGCGCGCTCAAAAGCCTCGACAAGGATGAGTGGGCCGCCGAATGGAGCAAAATCGGCATCGGCTACGAAGACAAAGCCGACGCTCGCGCCAAGGACGGTGCCAAGGAGAATGCCAAGGACCGCGCCGAATTGGCCGAACTTTACATGCACGCCTTCGACGCCTGCCGGGTCGGCCGGTATCCGACGCCGAATTCGTCCGGCAAGCTGCAGGCGTATAAAAATTCGGTGCGGATGTTCCGCAAAGCGGCGCCATATTTCGATCCGCCGGTGGAAATCATTGAACTGCCGTTCGGCGGTAAAACGCTAGTCGGCTATCTGCAGCGGCCGCAGGGCGTAGCGAAGCCGCCGGTCGTCGTGCAATGGGGCGGGGTCGACGGCTGGAAAGAGGACCGGCTGCGCCCGGCGCAAGCGTTGCTGCGGGTCGGCGTCGCCTCCCTATCGATCGATATGCCGGGCACCGGCGAAAACCCGTTTCTCTATAGCGATTCCGAGGCCGAGAGCACGTATCTGGCCTGGCTCGACTATCTGGCAAAGCGTGCCGATGTCGACGGCGCCAATGTTGCGGTCTGGGGCGGCAGCTTCGGCGCCTATTGGGCGGCGCGGTTGGCCTTTGTCGTGCCCACTCTCAAAGGGGCGGTCTTCCACGGCGGCAACATTCATTACGGCTTTCAGAAAGAATGGCTGATCCCGGCCTTCACTACTGGCGGCGCCACCTACCTGTTCGGCGCGCACAGCCTGCTGGAAGCGCGGAGCCGCGCCATGGGCACCAATACGCTGGAGGAATTCCTCGAAATAGCGCCGCGCTTCTCGCTGAAGACGATGGGGCTGCTGGATAAACCGTCGGCGCCGATCCTCGGCGTCAATGGCAAACTCGACGATCAGGCGCCGGTCGACGACATCTATCTTCTGATGGAGCACGGCGCGCCAAAGTCGGCGCGCATTTATGCCACCGGCCATCACATGGGACGCACGCCCGGCGAGCCCGCCGGGCACATCACCACGACGATCGTGCAATGGCTGAGCGCACAGCTCAAAAGCTAGCCGTCACTCCGGCTTGAAGTTCAGCGCCACGCCATTGATGCAATAGCGCAGATGTGTCGGCGGGGGACCGTCATCGAAGACGTGGCCGAGATGGCTGCCGCAGCGGCTGCAATTTACCTCGGTGCGGATCATGCCGTAGCTGCGGTCGGTCACGGTATCGATCGAACCCGGCACCGGGTCGTTGAAGCTCGGCCAGCCGGTGCCGCTTTCGAACTTCTTCTTCGAGGCAAACAGCGCCTGTTCGCAACCGGCGCAATAAAACGTGCCGGCCCGCTTCTCATAATTGAGTGCGCAGCTCCCGGCCCGCTCGGTGCCGTGCTCACGCATAACGTGGAACTGCTCCGGCGTAAGGATCTTGTGCCATTCGGCGTCGGTATGAGTGACCGGATATTGCTTGGTGGCCGTCGTGGTGCTCATGGCGTGCGCCCGCTTTGCGATGAATTGATCGGCTAAAAGTAATATCTCTCGGCCAAATCGCAAGCTCGGCGCCTTCGAACGGGCGCTCTCAGGAGAACGGCATCACCCCGGCGTTTTCTCGCCCAGCACATCGGCAGCGATCCGATGGGCTTCATTGGCGGCCGGAATGCCGCAATAGAGCGTCAAGAGAAGAAGAACCTCTTGGATTTGCTCCGACGTAGCGCCGTTCTTCAGCGCGCCGCGCAAGTGGACGCCGAGTTCGTTGGCATGTCCGGCCGCCGCCATCATACCGACCATGACCAGGGACTTCATCGCCGGCGGCAGCGCCGAGCGTTGCCAGACATCGCCATAGGCATAGGCATTGATGATGTGCTGCAGCGGTTTGCCGAAATCACCGAACGCATTCATCCGTTTTTCCACGGCGTCGCGGCCGAACATGTCGATGCGCAGCTTCAAGCCGCGATCGTGAAGGTCGTTATCGTCCATTGTCAGCTCCTGTCGCTTCGTACTGCGCCGCGTCCGGGAAATGTCGGCTCCAGCTATTGCTTGGCAATTCCCGCGGCCTCGCGAACCGCGTCCCATTTTTTGTATTCAGCCGTCATGAAGGCGCCGAACTCCGTCGCAGACGAGCCTTTGACGACGACGCCGGCCGTCACCATGCGCTGGCGCACTTTTTCGTCGGCGATGCTCTCGATCAGCGTCTTGTTCAGCACGGCGACGACCGCAGCCGGCATGTCCCTGGGACCGAACACGCCGTACCACGTGGTGACGTCGTAGCCGGGAAGAACGCCGGATTCGCTCGCCGCCGGCACGTTCGGCACGGCAGGAAACCGATCCCTGCCGGTGACAGCAAGCGGCTTGAGTGCGCCGGATTGGATTTGACCAAGCACCGCCGATACGGTCTCGAACAGCACATCGGCGTGATGGCCCAGAACCGCGGTAATGGCTTCGGGCGAGCTGCGGAACGAGACATGCAGCAGATCCACGCCGGCGGTCTGCTTGAACAATTCGCCGGCAAAATGCTGGGTGGCGGCAAAGCCCGGGCTCGCGAAAACGATCTTGCCCGGATCGGCCTTGGCGGCCGCCACCAGCTCTTTGACATTGTTGGCGGGAAAATCGGGCCGCGTCGCGATCAACAGGCTGGCGCTCGCAACCTGCGCAACCGGCGTAAGAGCGGCGGTGTCATATGGCATGTCCTTGCGCGTCACCGCGGCGATGATCTGACCGGCAGTCATGATGCCGAGCGTGTAACCATCGGGCACCGCCTTCGCGACCACTTCATTGCCGATGACGCCGCCGGCGCCCGGCTTGTTTTCGACGATCACCGGCTTGCCGAGCCGTTCCTGCAGCGCGTCGGCGAGAATCCGTCCGATGATATCGGAGCCGCCGCCCGGCCCGAAGGCGACAACCATGTGAATCGGCTGCTGCGGCCATTCCTGCGCCGGCGCTGGCCGCGCGCTGGCGAGCAGGCAGAGAACCGCGGCCAATGCGAGCATCGGCTGTTTCATTTTTTCCTCCCCGTTTGTCATTGCGAGGAACGAAGCGACGAAGCAATCCCCCTCCCTTTATCCCTCCCCCGCATGCGGGGGAGGGAAGGGCGGGGGCGTCTGGATTGCCGCACTTCGCTCGCAATGGCGCAAAACGTTATTTGATCGCCAGCGGATTGGTCGGCGAGCCGACCGCCCCGGTGATCGGAATGGCCGGCGCGACGAACATGAATTCATAGACGCCGTCGGCGGCGCAGTCCTCCGCCAGATCCTGCAGATAAAAAATCTCGCCCATGGTCATGCCCATGATCGGGATGGTGATCCAGTGCCACGGCTGATTGATGCCGGCTTCGGTATTGTTCGGCCGCACCTCGCAGCCCCAGGTGTCGCTGGCGAGCGCCGCGAGTTCGGTCTTGGCGACGAACTCCAGCGTCTCGAAGGCAAAGCCCGGCGCGTCGCCGCCGGGATAGCCGTCCCAGCTGCCGGCCTTGAGGCAGCGCTCCATCTGTCCGGTGCGCACGATGATGTAATCGCCGCGCTTGAGGCTGACGTTCTGCTTCTTGGCCGTAAGGTCGAGATCGTCGCAGGTGATGCCGTAGCCGTCGTCGAGGCATTCCTTGCCGAGCGCACGCGCCACATCGAGGAACACGCCGCGGCCGACCATTTTGTTCTTGGTTTTCTCGATGCCGCATTTGGCCGCGCCGAACGACGACACTTCGCGGCAATCATAGCCGTTCCACATATTGTCTTCGTAGAACACGTGGCCGAGCCCGTCCCATTGCGTGCCTGCATTGCAGCGGCAGCACCACCATGTCGTCGGCGGCGCGGATGCCGCGTTTGTCGAGCACGCCGGAATAGGCATCGGTGCCGGTGCGCAGCATCGTGTGCAGCGGATTGATGCGGCCCAGCACCGGATAATTGGTCTTGCCGCCCTGCGGGCCGTTGTTGTCGAAATTGAGCGCCAGCGAAATCACCTTGCCCTTTTTGACGAGTTGTGCGGCCGCCACAATGTCCTCTGGGCTCGTATAATTGAGCGTGCCGATCTCATCGTCGGGACCCCACTTGCCCCAATTCTTGTATTTCTCCGCGGCCTCGCGGAGATCGTCTCGCGTTACTTTACGCCCGGCCATTGGTTGTCCCTCTTCGGTCTTTTCGTTGCGGGGGTGGAGGATGATGTGGACACAAATTGTCGCGCACGCTGCCCCAAGCGGCAATGCATGATAGCATTGGCAAAACATCTGGGGAGGGACCTTATGGCTGCAAGCACCATCACTTTGCGCGCTCTTGCCTTGTGCGCGGGATTTGTCCTGACGAGCACCGGCTGGGCCGCGGCGGCCTATCCCGATCACGCGGTGAAAGTCATCGTGCCGTTCGCGGCCGGCGGTCCGACCGACGTGATGGCGCGGCTGCTGGCGCAAAAGCTGTCGGAAGACCTCAAGCAGCAGTTCTATGTCGAGAATCACGCCGGCGCCGGCGGCAATATCGGCATGGTCATGGCCGCGCGCTCGGCCGCCGACGGCTACACAATCCTGATCGCGAGTTCGAGCTACACCGTCAATCCGAGCCTTTACGCCACCAATCCGTATGACCCCTACAAGGATTTCGCGCCGGTCACGCTCGCCGCCGCATCGCCGAATATCCTGTCGGTACACCCCTCGGTGCCGGCCAAGACCGTCAAGGAATTGATTGCCTTGCTGCAGGCCAATCCCGGCAAATATTCCATCGCCAATGCCGGCATCGGTACCACGCCGCAGCTTGCCGCGGAATTGTTCAAGCTGACGTATAAGCTCGACGCCACCAGCGTGCCGTTCTCCGGCGCCGGACCGGCGATCCAGTCCACCATCGCCAACCAGACGCCGATCGCCTTCTCGGCCATGCCGCCGGCCGCGCCGCAGGTCTCGAGCGGCAATCTGCGGGGGCTTGCCGTCACCTCCGCCAATCGCTCGGTGGCCCTGCCGGACGTGCCGACCATGGCGGAGGCCGGTGTTGGCGGAGAGGAATCAGAGACGATGCAGGGCGTGCTGGTGCCGTCGGGAACGCCATCGGACGTGGTCGACATTCTCAATAAGGAGATCGTCAAGATCATGCGGATGCCGGACGTCCAGGCGAAATGTGCCGAGCTCGGCTTCGACGCGGTGGCGGATTCGCCCGCGGAATTCTCCATTTACATCAAAAAAGACATCGAGAAATGGGGCAAGGTCATTCACGACGCCAAGATTCCGCAGATTCAATAGGAGCGCCGGAAACCTTCCATAAATGCAGTGTGTAGGTGAACGCCCTCTGAGCCCTGCCAAAGAAACAGCAAAAGAGCATTCCCCAACATGCCTAATGCAGTGGTCTGGAACTCCCTCCCATTTGAGCAAACTTCGAACTCCGGCGAGAGCTGATGGCCGCGGCGAATTGCGACGGACGAGAGCGCAGTCGCTTACAACCAGTATCCGGCCATGCCGAACAACGGATTTGTGCCGCGCTGGTACGGAATGGAAGATTTTCGTGCCGGCGTTTACTCGTACCAATGCACGTTTTTGGATTTCTACCCTGCAACGGCCTTGACAAGGTACCTCTAAGATTACCTCAGACCGAGTATTTGGATGGCCGTACGAAAGCTCGTACCAAGTGCCCCGGTTCCGCCGTCGCGGGCGACTTTCCGGCGATCGGATCCCGGCGACACTATCGATTACGCTTCGGCCGTACGGTCCTGTCCATCCGGGATTGTCATCACCGATCCGTCAAAGGCGGACAATCCCATCGTTTTTGTGAATCCCGCCTACACGGCATTGACGGGATATTCGGCAGCCGAATCGATCGGTCGCAACTGCCGTTTCCTGCAAGGCGCGCTCTCGGACCGACGGGTGATCTCGGAAATCCGCGATGCCGTCGCGCAAGGCCGCCCGATCCGACGAGAATTGTTGAACTATCGGAAAGACGGGACGCAGTTCTGGACCGATCTGGCGATCAATCCCACCCATCACGAGAATGGCGATCTCGCCGGCTTCGTCGGTATCCTATTCGACCTGACCGAGCAAAAAGCGGCCGAAGCGACGGCGGAAGAAGCCAAGACTCAACTTTCAAGCATCGTCCGGAACATCCCCGGATTTATATTTCAGCGGACATGGAAGCCTGACGGCAGTATTGCGCTGCCCTACTTCAGTTCTTTTCTGGCCGGCATAATTGGGCGTCCCGAAGATACCGCTTCCGCGGCACACTTGTGGGATCACGTCCACGTCGACGATGTCGATACCGTTCGCAACGCCATCGGGCGTTCGGCGGCCGACCTATCGCAGCTTATGCTCGAGTTCCGAATGATCTCGAAAAACGAGGAGCGATGGATCCGCACCTATTCGTCCCCGCGGCTGCAGCCGAGCGGCGACGTAATCTGGGACGGCGTCGGAATCGATATTACGACCGAGAAGCTCTCCGAGATCAGGCTCGCATATCTCGCCTATCACGACCCTCTTACGGGATTGGCGAACCGGACATTTCTCGCCGAACAGCTGGCGCTGGCGATCGAGGCCGCGCGCCAGGAAGGCGTGGAAGTCGCACTTTCCCACCTCCTCGTCGTCGGCTTCTCCGAAATCAACGAAACGCTTGGGCTGAATGAAGGTGACGCGGCGCTGAAGAGCGTTGCGAGCAGACTCAGCGAACTCGCGGCTCTCGACCGCAACGCAGTCTCCGCGCGTTTGGCTGGAGCAGAATTCGCGATTCTTCGGCGCGGCAAATCGCTAGCAGCCGAGGCCGATCATTTCGCCGGCATTGTGATGCGAAGCCTGGCTCAGCCGATCCTGATCGGCCAAGTGGTGGTGATGACCGAGCCGTGCGTCGGTACCGCGATCCTGGTGCCGGGCAGTCTTGACGATTTGCCGGCCGACGCAGCCGCGAGCGAGCTTATGAAGCGGGCGGCCATCGCCCTGTCTACCGCAGGCAAGGCTGGCCCGGGCACCCACCGTGTTTATGACGAAGACCTCGATCATCGGCGGCAACATCGAATGATGCTTCGCCATTCGATGCGCGACGCGATCGACCAAAATCAGTTTCAGCTCCATTACCAGCCGCTTGTCGATTTACATTCGAGCAAAATCGTCAGCGCCGAGGCATTGGTCCGTTGGCAGCATCCGCAGCTCGGCTTACTGCGTCCGGATATGTTCATCGCGCTCGCGGAAGAATCCGGCTTGATCGGACTGTTGGGTGACTGGGTCATGCGGACAGCGATGCGACAGATGGTGGCTTGGGATTCCGCAGGGCTCAATACTCCGACAATCGCACTGAATATCTCTAGCCTCCAGGTCAAGATGCCGGACTTTGTCGCAGGCGTGAGAGCGGCCTTGTTGGAGACCGGAGCGGACGCGTGCAGATTCGACCTGGAACTGACCGAAGGCATTCTTTTTGAACTCTCGCCGCAGGTTCTGTCGGTGCTGACGGAACTAAAACTGCTTGGTTTCAAGCTCGTCATCGACGATTTCGGCGCCGGCCACTCATCGCTTCAATATCTGCGAAACTTCCCTATCGATAAGCTCAAGATCGATCAGATTTTCGTACGCCAATTGGTTGCCAACTCCAGCGATGCCGTGATCATTCGCGCCATCACCTCGCTGGCCTTCAACCTGAAGATTGGGTTGGTGGCCGAGGGCATTGAAACCATCGAACAACGCGATTTTCTGCGCGACCAGGGCTGCACGACCGGCCAAGGCTATCTGTTCAGCCTGCCGCTTGCGGCGGAGGATTTTGCCTGGATGGTCGAGCAAAAGACCGCTCTGCCGATCGTTGCCGCAAAAACGCCGTCCGCCATTTCACATCAGGCGCTGGAGCCGTTATGAAAAAGTCCGTCATGCGCGCGCCGAAGATACGCCGAATTCCGCATCCAGGCCGCGCGCCCAAATATCGGCCGATCCGTAAGAAGCCGACCGGAATTTCCGGCTTTGATCAAATCACCGACGGGGGCCTGCCGGCCGGAAGACTGACCGCCATCATCGGCGGTCCGGGAATGGGCAAGAGCCTGTTTGCGCTGCAGAGCCTTCTCAACCGGGTCAGGTCCGCGCGCGAGCCGGGCCTGTTCGTCACCTTCGAAGAGCCGGTCGATCGGGTGCGGAGCAACGTCGCGGGACTCGATTGGGCGTTCAATTCGGTCGCCGAAAATCAGCTCGCCCTGATCGATGCGCGTCTTCCCGCCGATACGGTTCAAAGCGGCGCTTTCGACCTTTCCGGTCTGCTCGCGGCGCTCTCCGCGCGGAAGGACGCGATGGGCGCCTGCAATGTCGTGTTCGATGGCCTCGATTCGCTGATCGGAAGCCTGAACGACGAGTATTTAGAGCGCCGCGAACTGGGCCGCATCGACGATTGGATCCGCGCCGAAAGCATGTCCGCGATCCTCACGGCGAAATCGTATAGCACGAGCGAGCAGGACCAGAAGCGGGCTGATCTGATCGAATACCTGACCGACTGCGTGATTGTTCTCGAGGGCAAACTGTTCAACGCCAACTTTTCGCGGACGCTGCGGGTCGTCAAATATCGTGGTTCGAATTTTGCGCCCGATGCGGTCCCGATGGTCATCGGACATTCCGGTATCGAAGTGGTTCCGAACCAGGTTTCGCGGGATGACTATCCGGCGTTTTCCGAGCGTGTCTCATCGGGAGTGGCCCGGCTCGATGCGATCCTCGACGGCGGCTACATCCGGGGCAGCAGCATTCTGCTTTCGGGCGCACCCGGAACCGCGAAGACGAGCTTGGCGGCGAGCCTGGTCGCGGCCGGCTGCGCGGCCGGGCGGAAGGCCGCCTTTATCAGCTTCGACGAAAGCGACGCCCAGGTGGTCGCCAATATGAAATCAATCGGGATCGATCTCGCGCGGCACGTCGCCTCGGGCCGGCTGGCCATGATGTCGCTACGATCAAACGGCCACAGCCCGGAAGAGTGCTTCCTCAAGATCGGCGACCTGGTTCGGCGCCACAGGCCGCACATCCTCGTTGTCGACCCGTTGTCAGCTTTTACCGAGACATCATATCCGTTCGCCGCCGTTATCTCGGAAAGCGTCGTCGATCTGGCAAAATCCAAGGGCATCACATTCCTTGGTACATCGTTGTTGGGACAGGCCGGCGGCGAGATCGAGGCGTCGGCAATTCACGTGTCGACGATCGCCGACACCTGGATCCACGTGTCCTATGTCGTTCAGAATGGCGAGCGCAATCGTGCGCTTACCATCGTCAAATCCAGAGGAACCGGTCATTCCAACCAGGTCCGCGAACTCGCCCTCACTTCCCGCGGAATAGATCTGGTCGATGTCTATGTCGGCGACGGCAAGGTGCTGCTCGGCAGCGCCAGGCTGGAGCAGCAGCAATTGGAGACTCGCGACGAGAAACTCGAGGAAGTCCGGCACGCACGCCGGAAATTCGACTTCGGCCGCGGCATCGCCGAACTTCAGTTGCGCGCCCAAGCCATCGTCCAGGAATTGGCCTCGAAACGACGTGAAGCCGAATTGGAAGAGTCCGGCGAGAAAGTTCGCCACGCGGCGCGCCTGCGAGCTATCGCCCAGCGAGGCCTGATCCGCAGGCTCGCCGACGATACCCGTCAGCACCCAATGCGCAAGAGACAGCGGGCGAGGCCCAAATCATGAAAAGCGAGGTTCAACGAAGCAGCCATCCGCGCCTCTCACCGCTCGTCGCGCGTAAAATGCCCTCAGGTAAAAGAAGCCAGGAGATCACCCTGAGGCTCTATATCGCCGCGACCACGCCGAATTCGCAACGGGCTAGGACTAATCTTCAGGCGGCCTTGCAAAATCCCGACATCGGGCCGGATTATAAGCTCGAGGTTATTGACGTTCTTGCCGACGCCAAACGTGCGGTAACCGACAACGTGATCGTAACGCCAACCCTCGTCGCGCTCGGTCCTAAACTGCGGCTTGTCATGATTGGCGATCTGAGCGATGCCGCCAAGCTGCGCGGATTGTTGAAAGACGCGGCTGACCTCTGCTAGCGCCGATTAAGCCGCCGGAGGCCGGCCGCCTTCAACGCCGCCTGGATAACGGGATTCGGGTTGACGTTCGCCAGCGACGCCGCCGAGGCGTTCGGCAAATCCGGAATAGGCAAACCGGCAGCCTTGAAGGCGGCGGCTATCGCGATATTGGGATCAAATAGACTGTGCAAATCCGGCGCCGCATTTGCGGGCTGCGCGGCATCCAACTCGGCGCTCGCATCATCACGTGCCGTTTTGGCAACCGCGAGGTCGAGGCTTTTAGCTCCGCCGCGACGGGGCGCCGAGACGCTTGCCGCGGGCGAGGTTTCGGCGACGGCTTCGCCCAAGTGCCAGAATTCTGCGATGTGATGCGTCGAGGAGATGCCGGCGTCGAAGAAGAACGGCCCGGGGGCGCCGCAGTTGTTTTTACCCAATGTCGAGGCCAGCGGCACACCATGGGCCATGCCGCCGATCAAAAATGCTTCGATCTGCGCATCGCCGTCGGCGTCGTTCCAGACGCGGCGCGTCGTGTGACCGCCGATCGTTTCCTCGAATGACGGCGCAGCCGGGAGGCCGTGCACATCGGTCCACTGCCGGATGATCTCTTCGGTGTTGGAAGGCTTTACTATCGGGTCGGCGGTACCGTGCCAGATCGAGAGCTTCGGCCAGGGTCCGCGATGCCGCGACGCCGATCGTACGCGATCGCCCAGCACCTCGGCGGCATGCGTCTGATCCGTGAACATCGCATCGAAGGCTTGCTGAACCGAGCGCGCCGCGCCGAAAGGAAGTCCGGCGACGATAGCGCCGCCGGCAAACACCTCCGGATAGACCGCCAGCATCGTCGTTGCCATGGCGCCGCCGGCGGACAGGCCGGTCACGTAAACCCGATGCTTGTCGAGGCCGAATGTCGCGACGGCGTGCTCGATCATCTGCCGGATCGAGCGCGCCTCGCCGAGGTCGCGCGTGGTGTCGCCCGGCAGGAACCATGAAAAGCAGTTCTTCGGATTGTTGGCCGATTGCTGCTCGGGATAGATGACGGCGAAGCCGAGGCGGTCGGCCAATTGCGACCAGCCGCTGCCGCAGTCGTATTCGGCGGCGGTTTGACTGCAACCGTGCAGAGCGACCACCAGGGGTGCCCCGCTCGGCAAGCCGTCCGGAACATAGACGAACATGCGCAAGTTCCCCGGGTTCCGCCCGAAGTCGGGCAGTTCCTGAAGTTCCATCCGGCTCTGCGCCGACGCTTCCGCTTCCAGTGATGCTTTCTGCCGGGCGGCCTCAAGGAGGCCCTCAAATCTGCGGCGCAGATCGTGAAGATGGCCCATCGCTTTCTCAAAGCTGCTCATTCACCGGCCTTTTGCGTCGCACCAAAATCTTGCTGCATCGCAACATGGGGACATTCGCCAAGGGAATCAAGCCGTCCTGGGCAGCGATGATGCTTGAAAAAAGCTGCCATGCATGGAACTTGCCTGGGACCCACCTTCCGCTGCGGACCTCTCATGCGCATCGTCGATATTCGCGAAACCGCGATCCCGCTGAACTCGACGCTGGCCAATTCGAGTTTCGATTTTTCCGAGATGACGACGTCGGTGGTAGCCGTCATCACCGACGTCAAACGCGACGGCAAGCCTGTCACCGGCTTTGCGTTCAATTCGACCGGGCGCTACGCCTGCGGCGCGCAGATGCGGGCACGGTTTATCCCACGCATCTTGAAAGCGCCGCCGCAATCGCTGCTCGACCAAGCCGGTGATAATTTTGCGCCGGAGAAATTTCTCGCGGCGATGCTGCAAAACGAGAAATCCGGCGGCCATAGCGAACGCTCGGTCGGCATCGGCACCATCGAGGTGGCGGTGTGGGACGCGGTCGCCAAGATCGCGGAGAAGCCGCTGCACCGTGTGCTCGCCGAGCGCTACAACGACGGCAACATTGCCGAGAAAGTATTCTGCTATGTCGGCGGCGGCTGGTACGGGCCGGGCAAGACGACGAAGGATTTGCAGGACGAGATGCGCCGCCATCTCGATGCCGGCTATACCATGGTGAAAATGAAAGTCGGCGGCATGGCGCTCGGCGACGATCTCGACCGCGTCGAAGCGGTCAAATCGATCCTGCCGTCGGGCAGCGACCTCGCGGTCGATGCCAATTCGAAATTCTTTCGCGACGATGCATTGGCTTATGCGCGCGGTTTGCGGCCGTTCGGTCTGCGCTGGTTCGAGGAGCCGTGCGATCCGCTCGATTTCGCGCTGCTTGCCGAGATCGCAGGTGTTTACGACGCGCCGCTGTCGACCGGCGAGAATTTGTTCTCGACCCAGGACGTGGAAAACCTGGTCCGGTTCGGCGGCTTGAGGCCGCAGCGCCGCGACGTCATCCAGGTCGACCCGCCGCAGGCTTACGGCATCGTGCAATATGCCCGCACGCTCGACGCGCTGGCGCGGCACGGCTGGCCGCGCGCCCTGATGTTCCCGCATGGCGGCAACCAGATGTCGCTCGCGATCGCCGCCGGCTTCGGTCTCGGCGGCGCAGAATCCTATCCCGGCGTGTTCGGCGATTTCGGCGGCTTCGCCGACGATGCAAAACTGCAGCACGGCTATCTGACGCTGTCGGACCGGCCCGGCATCGGTTTCGAAGGCCAGGCGCGGCTTTACAAGATCATGCGCGACTTGGCGGCTTGATTCTATCCGCCCTGTGGGCAGAACGAGTTATTCGCCTTTCAGGCCCTTCTCGTGAATCACTTTGGCCCAGCGCGAAATCTCTTCGCGCATATAGCCGGCAAATTGCGCCGGCGAACTCGGCGCCGGCGTGGTGCCGATATCGTGCAAGCGTTCGCGCAGGCCAGGATCATTGAGTGCCGCGACCAGGGCTGCATTGAATTTTGCGATCGGCGCCGGCGGCGTTCCGGCCGGCGCCAGCACCCCGTCCCAATTATCGCCGACGGCGTCGGCAAAACCCTGTTCGGCAAACGTCGGCACATTAGGAAAAATATCGGAGCGTTCCTTCGACGTGGTGCCGAGCGCTTTGAGCCGGCCGGCTCTCACCTGCGCCATCACGGTCGGGATATCGCCGACCAGACCGTCGAGATGGCCGGCGAGGATGTCGGTGATCGCTTGGGCGGCGCCGCGATAAGGCACCGACTGCAATTGGATGCCGGCGGAAGCCTCGAACAATTGCAGGCCGAGATCGGACATGGCGCCGCGGCCGGTGATGCCGATGGTGATCGCACCCGGCTTCTTGCGGGCGAGTTCAGCCAATTCGCGCGCCGAATTCGTCTTCATGTCGGCGTTGACCACCAGCACCGGCGAATTGATGGCAGCCTTGCCGACGGCGGTGAAGTCTTTCAGCGGATCGTAGGTAAGGTCGTTGCGGAACGCCGGATTGATGGCGATGGCTCCGACGGTGGTGAAGAACAGCGTGTAGCCGTCGGCTTCGGCTTGCGCGACATATTGCGCGGCGATCGCGCCGCTGGCGCCCGGCTTGTTCTCGACCGCTACTGCGACGCCCAACAGACTTTGCACTTTGTCGGCGATCAGCCGCGCGGTGATATCTGTGGTGCCGCCTGGGGTGAAAGCGACGATCAGCCGGATGGGGCGAGTGGGATAATCCTCGGCCCGGGCGCTGCCGACGATAAACATCACACCGCATGCAAAGGCCGCGGCGTACCACCAGTTTCGTGCAAACAGACAAACAGCCATCGTCGGGGCACGCAATAACGAATGAGAGATTATCCCGACAACCGCTCGATCGCCGCTCCGCAGCGGCCGAGCTTTTCTTCCAGCCGTTCGAAACCGCGATCGAGATGATAGACGCGATTGACGGTGGTCTCGCCTTCGGCGGCGAGCGCCGCGATAACGAGCGACACCGAGGCGCGCAAATCGGTCGCCATCACCGGCGCGCCCTTCAACGTTTCCACGCCCTCGATGGTGGCGCGCTCACCGTCGAGCTGGATGCGGGCGCCGAGCCGCGCCAATTCGCCGACATGCATGAAGCGGTTTTCGAAGATAGTTTCAGTGATGGTGGAGGTGCCGCGCGCGCGTGTCATCAGCGCCATCAGTTGCGCCTGCAGATCGGTCGGGAATTCGGGAAACGGCGCGGTGGTCACGTCGACCGGCACCAGGCCGGCGCCATTGCGGGCAATGCGGATGCCCTCATTGGTCGGCGTCACGGTCACACCGCTCTGCGTCAGCACGTCGAGCGCCGATTGCAACAATTCCGGCCGCGCGTTCTGCAGCAGCACGTCGCCGCCGGCCATCGCAGCCGCCATGGCATAGGTCCCGGTCTCGATGCGGTCGGGCAGCACGGCGTGACGGGCGCCATGCAGCTTGGACACGCCATCGACCACGATACGGTAAGTGCCGGCGCCGGAAATACGCGCGCCCATTTTATTGAGGCAGTCGGCGACGTCGGTGATCTCCGGCTCCTGCGCCGCGTTCTCGATCACCGTCGTGCCGTCGGCCAGCACCGCCGCCATGATTGCGGTGTGAGTGCCGCCGACGGTGACCTTCGGAAATACAATCTCGCCACCCCTCAAGCCATGCGGCGCGCGGGCAATGACATAACCACTATCGATCTCGACCTTGGCGCCGAGCCGTTCCATCGCCATGATCAGCAGATCGACCGGCCGCGTGCCGATGGCGCAGCCGCCCGGCAGAGAAATCCGCGCCTCGCCCATGCGCGCCACCAGCGGCGCCAGCACCCAGAAGCTTGCCCGCATTTTCGAGACGAGTTCGTAGGGCGCCGTGGTGTCGACGATACGCGCCGCAGAGATGTGCAGCGTCTGGCCGTCGTCGACGGTTTCGCCGGGGCGCTTGCCGCCGACCATGACGTCGACGCCGTGATTGCCGAGGATGCGTTGCAGCTGGACGACGTCGGCCAGCCGCGGCACGTTGTCGAGGACCAAGGTCTCGTCGGTGAGGAGACTCGCGATCATCAGGGGCAGCGTGGCGTTCTTCGCCCCCGAAATCGGAATCGTGCCATGAAGCGGCCGGCCGCCGACAATCCGAATCCGATCCATGATTACCCCCGCGCGGCCCGCTCCGGACCAACTCAACCGATCACAGTCTAATCTACCGGTCACTCGTCTACAGGTTATATGCACCCGCCCCCGGCAGGGCGCAAAGCCAAATCCCGGGGCGTGGCTAACCTCTGCTTGCCGGCTAATCCGGGCTCGGATTGCGGCGGAAGTCGGGTTCCGGCGGCGCCGTCCCGGTATTTCGCGCGCCGTCATGCTCTCCCGGCGCCTCGCTCCGGGCGCGGGCTTGCGCCTTGCGGCGCTTGAGGTTTTCGCGCAGGGCCGCCGAAAGCCGCACGCCGCGGGCGGCCTTTTTCTGCGCTTTGCCATGCTTGACCATGGCCAATTCAAAGCACGAGCCTTTGGCTGCCGCAACGGCGGGCCGCAGGCGGCGGCGCGCTTGCGCTCTACCCCTCGCCTATGGCAAGGATCGCCCGCTTTTCGCATCGCTATTCGCGTTTCAGCAAGCCTTACGCTGCCGTAGCTCAGTGGTAGAGCACTCCCTTGGTAAGGGAGAGGTCGTGAGTTCAATCCTCCCCGGCAGCACCATAAGTTACTGATATTAAACAGCTTTTAAAATGGGTTGCTGCCGCTAGTGTCTGCCGCTAATGTGTGCCGCTATGGCGCGCAAAACAGACTACCTATTCCTGCGGCCAGGATCGCGGAATTGGCACATTAAATTGCAGTCCCCGACTGGGCGCATTGAGTACTCGCTTAGGACGCCTGACCGTGTGGAAGCCGAATTGAAGGCGCTCCCGCTGATCGCAGATCACAAGGCCAAGCTCCTCCAGGCGCGACCTCGAATAGAAACCACTTGGCGGCATGAATACGCGCCCGGCTTGCATGATGGTCTCAATGGAGAGCGCATCGCTGCTACGGAACGCGAACTGACTCACTATAACGCCGATGGTACGCTGCTAAGGACCGCTCAGAACGGCGGACCTTCAGTCCGGATTGTGAACCTTGAACCGCGGCTCGGCATTCCTTTCGTCGATGACCGGATGATCCAATTCACAGAGAAGACCCGGCCTACGCTGGCAACAAAGAGCGCTGATGACAAACTCTTCCAGACGTATCTGGAACACGCCAACCTCACCGGCTATTACCGACGCGAAGCGGAGACCATGTGGGGGCTGTTCAAGTCGCTCTGCAACAAGCCATTGAAGGAAGCGACGCGTGACGATGGCCGTTTGATCGTGAAGCACCTCACGGATCAAGGTCTCAAAAGATCATCAATTCAAAAAAAGCTGGTGTGGCTCAACAGCGCAGTCAATTTAGCCATCAAAGAGAATAAACTAGAGTTCAATCCATTCTACAATATCGTGCCGAAGAAAAATCAGGACGACAAAGACGAAGAGAAGCGCCAGCCACTCGGCGACGCAGACATTCGTAACGCAAAGCGCAATCTATGCCAACTCAATAAGAGCGATCAAATGCTATTCCGCCTGCTCGCTGCAACGGGGATGCGATTGAGCGAGGCATACAAGGTTGACCGCGAGATGAAAGAGCGAGGCGTGCGCTATATCATCGTCGGCAATAAGACCCAGCAATCCAGGCGCCGCGTTCCGCTCCCCACCGATGTGCTCCCATATCTGCCTAAGACCATCAGAGGTAAGCTATTTGCTGGCGCCCCGAACGGAGCATCAAAGCGGCTGAATAAATTTCTCAATGACATCGGGATTACTGATCCGCTCAAAGTGGTCCACTCGTTGCGTCATAGAGCTCAGGATAGGCTTAGAGCCGCTGAGTGTCCCGTTGATATCCGCTGGGAGCTACTAGGCCACGAGGAAGAGACGGTTGCCGAGGGCTATGGCATAGGTTCCCCCGTGACGAGCCTGAAAAAGTGGATTGATAAGATCGGATTTTGATTGCGCTCGCGGGCTATAATCATCTCTGGGCTAGAGGGCTAAACCGTGCGGATCCCTCCTGTTCGGACTCGGAATGTTCGTGTAATGCAGGAAGGTTAGGGAAAGATTATTATCGCTCCATGATCAAGTTACGGAACTCCTACATCAAAATAAACAAAGAAGGCACCTTTCAGGTGAAGGTATCCCTTGTCGGACATTCGCTCCCGCATATTTTTCCGCAAGAATTCGGACAGTGGAGGAGACCGAAAGCTGGCTACAGAGTCCATATGGTCGCGAGCTTGTTAAAAAGTCCGTGACACGTATGAGCCTCAACAATCCAGCTAGACTTTTCGTCATCGGGACATGGCTAAGCCTTTGATGCTAGTTTTTTCGAGCGAGGTTATCTTGACTACGCACGCGCAGACCGCCGCCAACGTCACCACTGACCACGTGCTTTTTGCTGGCTTCTGTCTCGGAACGTTGCAAAATATCTTTGGTGGACTTTCCTCCGTTGGCAATCGGAAATTGATGTCCCTTTCAAGCAGTGGTCGACCAACGAATCGCGAGATATTTTTTTCGTCTTTGACGGTAAAACTTTTTAGCCTTCGAGCAACATTATGATCTCTACACATATTTCTATCCCAGTGATGCTGTGAGCAAAGATCGGAACAAAGCCTCCACGCCCTGGATGGTTGATGACACCGCACCGATCCTGGTGCCTGACGGCGCCGGCATTTGGACGTTCGGTGACCATGTGAGACATCTCGCCGGGCATGCCGGCACCGTTCCCCTCGCGCTTGACGAATTCGGCCGCTGCGTTATCTGCGTACGCCGTGACCTTTTTACGCCGAACGCGTAATCTCTTCATCCGTGTGACTTCACCTTGCCGAACATATCGCGAAGGCGTAGCGATGCTTTCCCCTGATGGGCGTAGTCGGTCGCCCAGCTCAAGCGCGCGGCGACTAGAGGCCGTTTGCTCACCGAACCCGAAGATCCGCCGGCTTCCTTTGATATTGCTTGGAGCTCAAATCTTAATGTGAGACCTTCCGCCGCCCCTGCAATACAAGCAAATATCAATTCGATGGAAGTTGGATCTGATGCTTTTGAATCCGCCAAATCACACTTCTTCGATACGAGCAGCTGGGGTGAATTTTGCGACGTCACTCTAACCTTGAAGCAAGCCCGCCAGCCCGAAAGCGGCGGTTGGGTAAAGATCGACGACTATCGGTGCAGACAAGCTTTTCGGCATTTCATGAACCTCCTCAACAGAGCTGTATATGGAGCTGCATTTCGTCGATACGGCAAACGTCTTCGTGTATTACCCGTACTTGAAAAAGGCGAGGTCCGCGCCCGCGCATTACGTTCATGGGAGCGTGGCACGTCAGGTCGATGGCATATTCATTGTGCAATTGAATTGCCCTCGCACTTCGATGCCATTGCCCTTGAAAGCCTGATCCGCGACTGTTGGGCGAAGGTCGAGTGGGGTCACGGCCGAATTCTTGTCCGCGACGGTGCGAACGCGGGTTGGATCAACTACATGTTGAAAGACCGCCAGAAGTCAGAGTTCGACGGTTTTCTTGACTGCATAATCATAGAGTCTTTGCACAATCCAATTGCTGACGCGTAGACGTTCTTTGGAATCGGACTCTTCGTAGAGACGAAGCTTGAGCAAGGGCGATTGGTCAGCAGTCGCCTTGTTTCCTATTATTCGCGCGGGCGTGCCTCGCGCGGGCGTATAGTGACCAAAGCTGGTTAACGCGGGCACATTCCACCAGCGTTTTCAATGAGTCGAGGCGATCGGGTCATCGGCACCCGACCGCCGAAGATTCCAGCCTAAATTGCCGGAGCGAGCACACGCCCGAGGGCCATCAAGCAAATATGCGATCGGGGGTGGCGAAGCCGGCGACCCGATAGCTCAGCGTGATGGCTCGGCCTGCGCGGCGGCCATCATCGGCGCGGTCGCCGCAAGTCGCAAAGCAAATATAAATCGGCGACGTCGCGCTCGGCGGCGATTTGCGCGGGCGTGCCTCGCGCGGGCGTATAGTGACCAAAGCTGGTTAACGCGGGCACATTCCACCAGCGTTTTCAATGAGTTCGAGGCGATCGGGTCATCGGCACCCGACCGCCGAAGATTCCAGCCTAAATTGCCGGAGCGAGCACACGCCCGAGGGCCATCAAGCAAATATGCGATCGGGGGTGGCGAAGCCGGCGACCCGATAGCTCGGCGTGATGGCTCGGCCTGCGCGGCGGCCATCATCGGCGCGGTCGCCGCAAGTCGCAAAGCAAATATAAATCGGCGACGTCGCGCTCGGCGGCGATTCGCGCGGGCGTGCCTCGCGCGGGCGTATAGTGACCAAAGCTGGTTAACGCGGGCACATTCCACCAGCGTTTTCAATAAGTCGAGGCGATCGGGTCATCGGCACCCGACCGCCGAAGATTCCAGCCTAAATTGCCGGAGCGAGCACACGCCCGAGGGCCATCAAGCAAATATGCGATCGGGGGTGGCGAAGCCGGCGACCCGATAGCTCAGCGTGATGGCTCGGCCTGCGCGGCGGCCATCATCGGCGCGGTCGCCGCAAGTCGCAAAGCAAATATAAATCGGCGACGTCGCGCTCGGCGGCGATTCGCGCGGGCGTGCCTCGCGCGGGCGTATAGTGACCAAAGCTGGTTAACGCGGGCACATTCCACCAGCGTTTTCAATGAGTCGAGGCGATCGGGTCATCGGCACCCGACCGCCGAAGATTCCAGCCTAAATTGCCGGAGCGAGCACACGCCCGAGGGCCATCAAGCAAATATGCGATCGGGGGTGGCGAAGCCGGCGACCCGATAGCTCAGCGTGATGGCTCGGCCTGCGCGGCGGCCATCATCGGCGCGGTCGCCGCAAGTCGCAAAGCAAATATAAATCGGCGACGTCGCGCTCGGCGGCGATTCGCGCGGGCGTGCCTCGCGCGGGCGTATAGTGACCAAAGCTGGTTAACGCGGGCACATTCCACCAGCGTTTTCAATGAGTCGAGGCGATCGGGTCATCGGCACCCGACCGCCGAAGATTCCAGCCTAAATTGCCGGAGCGAGCACACGCCCGAGGGCCATCAAGCAAATATGCGATCGGGGGTGGCGAAGCCGGCGACCCGATAGCTCAGCGTGATGGCTCGGCCTGCGCGGCGGCCATCATCGGCGCGGTCGCCGCAAGTCGCAAAGCAAATATAAATCGGCGACGTCGCGCTCGGCGGCGATTCGCGCGGGCGTGCCTCGCGCGGGCGTATAGTGACCAAAGCTGGTTAACGCGGGCACATTCCACCAGCGTTT
>CAWFVF010000005.1:0-682500 GCA_963819265.1 uncultured Alphaproteobacteria bacterium
TCGGTCAAAATGCGCGTCAAAGAAACAGCGATTTTATCGAGCTCCGCAAAACCGTACATTTGCGCGAGAGTCCAGAGGTTCGGAGAAAAACAGCCTGAGAGAGCAGATTCTTACTCCTGGACGACATGTCGGAGTCCAGAGGTTCGACGCCGCAGGAAGCCAAAATCAGCGCTTCTAAGCGGCGTTGGCCGCAGCCGGAGAACGGGTTCGGAATGAAGGCTGGCGGAGGGAGTGGGATTCGAACCCACGATACGGTTTCCCGTATACACGCTTTCCAAGCGAGCGCCTTCAGCCACTCGGCCATCCCTCCGCAGGGGAGACGCGCCATATCATGCCGACGGTTCCCCTTACAACCCGCGGAGCCCCGGGGCGAAATACCGGGGAATTCGGCTTCGCGGCAGGGCCCGATTCGAGGCGCCCAACCGACGCTTCAGCGGCGGAACTTTCGTTAAAAACCGTCGTTATTCTCGCGTTCGGAACAGGCAACGCAGAGGCAGTTATGGGACGCGGAATATTGCTTTGGCTGCTCGGCATTCCATTGCCGATCATTCTGTTAATCTGGGTATTCGGCGGCTTGCACGGTTGATATTTCCAGGCGACGCATCGTGCGTGAGAGCGGAGGCCCGGTGAGAACCGGGCCTCTTGCATTTGGCGTCGCGCCTTCCGCAGAGGCGTGGCTTCCCTTACATTAGCCGGATGAACTCGCCCGCCGACGACTATCTCCTGCGCCCCGATCCGCACGATCCGCGCCTGACCGAGCGCGTGAGCGGCATCGACCAGACCGGCGCCACGATCGAAACCGCGGTGACGGTCGAGCGGGCGCTGACGATCTTCCTCAATTCCCAGGAGATCGTCACCGCGATGACGATCAGCGATCATCCGGAATATCTTGCGCTCGGCTATCTGCTCAACCAGAACATGCTCAAAGCCGACGATGTCGTCACCGGCGTCGATTACGACGACGAATTGTCGGTCGTGGTGGTCCGCACCAAACGCAAAACCAACTACGAGAAGAAGCTCAAGAAACAGGTGCAGACGTCCGGCTGCGCCCAGGGCACCGTGTTCGGCGACCTGATGGAGGCGCTGGAAAACGTCACGCTGCCGGCGGCCGAATTGCGCACCTCGTGGCTCTACACGCTTGCCCACAAGATCAACACCACGCCGTCGCTGTATCTCGAAGCCGGCGCCATCCACGGCTGCGTGCTCGCGGTCAAGGACCGGCCGCTGGTCTATATGGAAGACGTCGGCCGCCATAACGCGGTCGACAAGATCGCCGGCTGGATGTTCAAGCACGGCGTCGGCGCGGCCGACAAGATTTTCTACACCACCGGCCGGCTCACTTCCGAAATGGTGATCAAGACGGTGCGCATGGGCATTCCGATCCTGATCTCGCGTTCCGGCTTCACCGCGTGGGGCGTCGAACTCGCCCGCAAGGCCAATCTGACGCTGATCGGCCGCGCCCGCGGCAAACGCTTTATCGCGCTCGCCGGCGAAAGCCGCATCGTGTTCGATCAGGACCTCGCTTATGTCGAGGAAGAAAGCGCCAAGCATCGGCGCAAGGCCGCGATGCATGACGAGTAAGCGACGCGTGTGACCACTCCCCCTACCCTCGGCCTCGTGCTCGCCGGCGGGCTGGCGCGCCGCATGGGCGGCGGCGACAAGGCGCGCATCCGCATCGGCAACGCGACGATCCTGCAACGCGTGCTTGCCTGCATCGGCCCGCAATGCACTGCCGTCATCCTCAATGCCAATGGCGATCCGGCGCGGTTTGCCGATACCGGTTTGCCGGTGGTCGCCGACAGCGTGCCGGATTTTGCCGGTCCGCTTGCCGGCATCCTTGCCGGCCTCGACTGGGCGGCGGCGAATAGGCCGGATCTCGAATGGGTCGCCAGCGTGCCGGGCGACTGTCCGTTCCTGCCGAAAGATCTGGTGTCGCGTCTGCATGAGGCGCGCGCCGCGGCCGGCGTGCAACTCGCTTGCGCGCGCTCCGGCGATTGGCGTCATCCGGTGGTGGCGCTGTGGCCGGTGACGCTGCGCGAGGATTTGCGTCACGCGCTGGTCGACGAAGATCTGCACAAGATCGAAATCTGGACGGCGCGGCACGGCATCGCCATCGCCGACTGGCCGACCGAACCGATCGATCCGTTCTTCAACGTCAATACCCCCGAAGATGCCGGCGAAGGCCGAAGCGCTCGCCGCGCAATTTCCGGACGCCTAGCTGTTTGCCGCTCGCCCTCGCGAACGCGGGGACCCGTGCTGGATTCCCGCTTGTGCGGGAATGGGCGGAGTTATCAGCCCGACAGCGACGCATAGGACAGAAAGCCGACGGAGGCGCCGGGTTCGATTGTAGCCACGTCTTCACCGAGTTCGACCAAGCCGTCGGTTTCCGTCAGCGAGGTGAGGACGCCGGCGCCGTCCTGAACATATTTGCTGGCCTCGACGACGCCGTCGGCACCGGCACGCAGCGACACCCGCACATATTCGCGCCGGCCTTTGCGCTTCTTGTAGGAAAACGCCGCGCGCGCCGGCAGAGCGACAAGCGGTTCGGGCAGCGCGCCGGCGAGCCGCAGCAGCAACGGCCGCACCACGCGTACGAAAGTCACGAACACCGCGACCGGGTTGCCGGGCAGACCGACGAAGGCCGCGCCGTCGCCGCCATTGGCGCCAAATTTTGTGTTGCGGATCACCCCCATCGCCACCGGCCGGCCGGGCTTGATCGCCACGCGCCAGAACACCAGCCGCCCGATGCTCTCGATCGCGTTGCGCACATAGTCGGCTTCGCCGGTCGAGACGCCGCCCGAGGTCAGAACCAGATCGTGATCGAGCGCGGCGGCGGCGATCGCGCGCGACAGTTCGGCTGGATCGTCGCTCAGGATGCCGAGATCGGTCACGGCGGCGCCGAAGCGCTCCAACAGTCCGGCAAGCAGATAGCGGTTGGAATCGTAGAGCGCAGCACGCGTCAGCGCCGCCCCTGGTTCGACGATCTCATCGCCGGTCGAAAACAGCGCCACCCGCACGCGGCGGCGCACATCGAGTTCGGTGAGACCGAGCGCCGCGGCGAGCGCCACATGCTGCACCGAAAGCCGCCGCCCCGCCGGCAGCGCGACCGCGCCGGTGCGGATGTCCTCGCCGGCGAGCCGCCGGTTGGCGCCGCGCTTCAAGCCCGGCGGCACCACCACGCTATCGCCGTCGAGACGGCAATCTTCCTGCATGAACACCGTATCGGCGCCCTCCGGCATCGGCGCGCCGGTGAAGATGCGGATCGCCTCGCCGGCCTCGATCGCATGGTGCGCCGCGTGTCCGGCAGCGACCCGATCGACAATGCGCAAGGCGCGTGTCGCCCGCGGCTCCGAGGTCCTCGGCACGCACCGCATAACCATCGACGGCGGAATTATCGAACGGCGGTACGCTGACCGGTGCAACAAGGTTTTGCGCCAGCACACGGCCGTTGGCTTCGCGCAACGTGACGCGCTCACAGTCCTCGACTGGCGTGACGCGTTCGGCGATCAGACGCTCGGCCTCGACGACCGGCAGCAGCGGACCGTTAAAGGCGAAACAGTCGTCGCTGAGCTGCGCCATCAGGCGTCGCTCCGCGACGTCTGCTTCAAGGCGCCGATTTGATCGGGCGCCAGCGCCTCGGCCTGCAGCATGGTCGCGATCCGCTCGATGTCGTCGAGCATCAGCACCGGCACTTGCGCTTGCGGCAACGGCGCATCGGTTGCCAGCGCGACGATGCAATCGTCGTCGGGATGCAACAGCGGCTTGCCGACTTCGGCGCGATAGACTTCGAGCTTCGGATGCGGATGCCGTTTGAAGCCCTCGACGATCACCAGATCGACCGCGCTCAGTTTCGCCAGCATTTCGCCAAGCGGCGGCTCCGGTTCGTCGCCCAATTCATGCACGATAGCCCAGCGCCGGCTCGACACGATCGCCACTTCGCTGGCGCCGGCCTGGCGATGCTGCCAGGAATCCTTGCCGGGCTGGTCGGTATCGAATTCATGATGCGCATGCTTGACGGTGGCGACCTTGAGGCCGCGCCCGACCAGCACCGGAATCACCTTGGTGACCAGCGTCGTCTTGCCGGAACCGCTCCAGCCCGCGAGACCGATGATCCGCATGATCTCCGCTATTCCGCGCCGGATTTGCGCCCGGCGCAAAACCAATTTCACAACGGCACATCTACCATATATGTTGATCCGGCGCCCGGAGACCAACCAGCCTGCCGCTTTCAATGGAGAGCCCCGTGCACCCCTACAGCATTCCTCCCTCCATCAAGGAACGCGTGCTGCGCCGCCAGGGCAAGCTGCCGAGCCACGACACCATCGATGCCGCGCGCACCGCACTGGTCGTGGTCGATATGCAAAACTATTTCGTCGCCGAGGGTCGTCCTGCCGAAATTCCGGCGGCCCGCGGCATCGTGCCGAACATCAACCGGCTGGCGCGTTCGCTGCGTAGCGCCGGCGGCACCGTCGTATGGATCCAGACCACCGCTGCCGGCGCGCTCGAAACCTGGGGCAATCATCACAAATATATGCTCACCCCGGAGCGCGTTAAAACGCGGCTCGCCAATCTCGATGAAGCCGCAGCCGATTTCGCGCTCTACCCGAAGCTCGAGCCGTCGCCCACGGACATGCGGGTGAAGAAAATAAAATTCAGCGCGTTTATCGCCGGCTCGTCCGACCTCCATGCCCGGCTGCAAAGCCGCGGCATCGAAAGCCTGCTGATTACTGGCACCGTCACCAATGTCTGCTGCGAGTCGACCGCGCGCGACGCCATGATGCTCGACTATCGCGTCGTCATGGTCTCCGACGGCAACGCCTCCTCGTCCGATGAAGAACATGCGGCCTCGCTCAATAATTTCGTCATCTACTTTGGCGACGTACTGACCACCGACGACGTCATTGCACGGCTGGTCCCGGCACAAGCGCGCCAGTCGGCATAGATTTTTTATTGGAGCATGATCTTTTCCGAAAACCGGTATCCGCTTTTCGGGATCATGCTCTAGGCCATTTCCATCCCGAGCGCGCCGATCCGCGCGCGCACGGTTGCGTCACGTAAGGCCGCCAGAAACGCCTGAACGGCGGGACGGTCGCGGCGCGCTTCGACCAGCAGAAAATCGTAATGCTCGGGCGCGATCGGCAGAAAAGCCAGGCCGTACATTGTCGCCACCGGCTCGATCGCCACGCCCCAGTCGGCGCGGCGCTGCGCGATCGCCGCGGCGACCGCATTGTGCGAGCGCGGCTGATTGGCGTAGCCCGGCGGCCGCGCGCTCGCCAACAGCCCGTCGACCAGAACGCGGGTGCCGGAGCCGGCATTGCGGTTGACCATCAGCACCGCCGGATCGGCGAGCGCGGCTTTCAGCGCTGTTTCCGCACTGCGGCCTTCGAAACGGGCGTCGCCGGGACGATAGACGAAGCCCTGCATCCGCCGCCAGCCTGGTATCAATGTCAGTCCGGGCACCAGAAGATGTTTGTTGTAGATGCCGGTCGCCGGATCGACCAGATGCACCGGCGCCAGATCGCATTGCCCGGCGCTGGCCGCATGCACGCCGCCCTGGCTGCCGACCGCGATGGTGCGCGCCTGAAAGCCGCGCTCGGCGATGGCGCCGACCACGACATCCAGCGCGACATCGTGGCTGCCCATGATGACCAGATCCGGCGCGCGTGCGTCCTCGCCGATCAGCGTGACCTCGGCGGCGGTGCCGGCATCGAGCGCGGTGGCGAGCGCGTCGATCGCCAGAAATCCGTCGGCCTGGGAAAACGCCGTGACCGCGCCGGAACCCTTGCCGGTCGGAAACGCGATCAGTCCGTCTTCGCCGGCGACCAGCGACACCAGCACGAACTCCTCGCGGCCGAGCTCGGACGCGATCCGTACCGGCACCCGCGCAGTCACGCTTTTCGCCGCTTCCGGCGACAGGCCGGCGCGGGCGCGGATGAGCGGCGCGACGAAAGCGTGGAAGGTGAAAATCGCCGAGGTCGGAAATCCCGGCAGCACGATCAGCGGTTTGTCGCCGATGGCCGCGAGGCACAGCGGCTTGCCCGGCTTGAGCGCGACGCCGTGGACCAGAATGCCGGGCTCGCCGAGCCGCGACACGATGCGGTGCGACAGATCGCCGGCGCCTTTCGAGGTGCCGCCCGACAGCACCACCATGTCGCAGTCGCCGAGCGCCGTGCGCATCGCCAGTTCGAGCGCGACTTCTTCGTCCGGAAAAGCGCCGAACGGCACCGGCTCGCCGCCGGCTTCGCTGACCGCGGCGGCGATGATGGCGCCGTTGCTGTCATAGACGCCGCCGGGGCGAAGCGGCTTGCCCGGCTCGACCAGTTCGTCGCCGGTCGAAAGCACGGCGACACGCGGACGGCGCACCACGTCGAGCGTAGCGAGACCGCAAGCCGCCAATATGCCGATCTCGCGCGAACCGATCCGCGTGCCTTTGCGCAGCAGCGTTTCGCCGCGGGCGATATCGGAGCCGGCATAGGAGACGAATTGGCCGCTCGCCGCCGCGCGATAGAGATCGATCGCCGGCGCGGCGTCATCCTCGCGCAGTTCGGTGTGCTCGATCATCACCACCGCGTCGGCGCCGCGCGGGATGACGCCGCCGGTAGCGATCGCGGTCGCGGTGCCGGGGGCGACTTCGACGCTCGGCGCCACGCCGCAGGCGATCACTTCGGCATTCAGCGTGAGCCGCTTCGGCGCGCCGTCGCCGGCGCCGCGGGTGTCGGCTGCGCGCACCGCAAAGCCGTCGACATTGGAGCGGTCGAACGGCGGCGCATCGACCGGCGCGATCACGTCGGCCGCCAGCACGCGCGACAGCGCCGCCGCCAACGATACCGTCTCGGCGGCGAGCGGCGACAGATCGATGCAGGATTCGAAGCGGCGGTGCGCCTCCTCCGGCGACACCACTTCAAGAAATTGCTCCTGCCGCGCGGCGCGCCGCACCGCGTCGAGGATCGCGGCGCCGTGTTTATCGGTCTTTGGCATCAGGGCCATTTCTTCAAGGCCATGGTGTTACCGCAACCTGGGAACCGGCGGCAAACCCTTCGCTGTCGGCCGGCACGACAATAAAGCCGTCGCTGCGCGCGAGCGCCGCAAACGACAGATAACCGGAGCCGAGCGGCTCCGCCACGGCATCGGCGCATCGCACCGGCACCAGTTCGGTAAGGCCGATGCTCGAGGTGACTTTGCGTTTCAACGGCAGCGCCACCGATGCTGTCTCGATTTTGCCGCCGGCAAGCCGGGCGCCGATGGAGCGCCCCAACAATAGCCAGACCGCGAGCGCCGCATCGATGCGTCCGGGTATCAGCAGCACCGGACGCGTGCCGACAAAGCCGAACGCCGCGGTGTCGCCGGGCGCAATGGCGATGCCGTGGACCTCGACGTGGCCGAGCCGCGCCAGCGTGCGCACCGCGTTATCGTTACGGCCGCTGCCGGTGCCGCCGACGGCAATGACGGCATCGACTTGATCGTCCGCCAGCGCATCTTCAAGCGAACCCGGCGCGCCAAGCGCGGTGGCACCGGACTTCACGAGCAAATCTGTCAGCAGCGCCATCGACGACGCTATGATCGGCGTCGCCGTCGCGCTGCCGCGCGCCATGAGAAAACGCGGCGACCGGACGCTCACCCCGGTGACGCCGGCCGCCGCCATGACGGCGATATCGAGCGCGCGCAGGCGCTCGCCGGCACGGCGCAACGGCGCGCGCGCAGTCGCGTCGCCGCCCGCGGGCAAGACACCCTCCCCCGGCGTCACCGCGGCGATCGCTTCGGCGCGGTCGGCGCGCACCGCCACCGCATCGAATGGCGCGACCGCATCGGTCCCCGGCGGCAGAGCGTCGCCGGCGTCGATCCGAGGCGGCGGCGAAACAAAGGGCAGCGGCGCATAGCCGCTGGCATCCGCGATTGCGGCAGCCTCCACCGCATAACCGTCGCGCAACGCAATCGGCTGCGGCGGCCGTTCGGACACCACGACATCCTGCGCCAGCGTCGCGCCGAGCGCGGCACCGAGCGCGGATGATCGCGGCTCCACGGCACCGACCTGCGCGTCGACCAGCGCGAGGATCGCGCCGAGCGGCGTCAGGCGGGCGATGCGCTGGATGCTGGAATCGAGGGCCATCGCCGCTATGATAAAGCGGTCTGCGCATTTCGACGACTCGCGAGAAAACAAACAGCGAATGACCGAAAAGATCCTCAATCTCCGCGGCCTCAAATGTCCGCTGCCGGCGCTGCGCACCCGCAAAGCGCTGCGCGAGCTGCAGCCCGCCGATATCCTGGTGGTGGAATGCACCGACCCGCTCACCGCCATCGACATTCCCAATCTCATCAATCAAACCGGCGACACGCTGGAAGACACGCATAAAGAAAAAAAGCTGCTGACGTTCCGGATAAGGAAGAAGTGACATCCCGCCCCGCTATAGCGGGGGCGGATAAACGCCATCGTCCTCGCGGCGCCCCTTCGCGCCCGAGTGATGCCAACCCTGTTACGTGAAGAACGAAGACCGGGAAGCTTGCGAGAAAGCCCAAGGGGTGGGGCCCCGGTTTCTCAAGGGCTTACGCCGTCTCCGCCATTTCCATTCCAACGACGAATAAAAAATAGGAAGCAGGACGCCGACAGACGCGGGTACCACCGCCGCACCTTACGGGCGCGGCGCCGCCCAGCGGGGCGGCTCGTCTGTCGGCGTCCCACCACGGCTCTCACCAAAGGGAGTCGTCGTCCCTAAGGCTCGGCTTCAGGCCAGGTTTCCTAGGACGTGGTCTGCGCGGGCGTTACCCGCCATCGCCTGTCCCAGTCCAGGGGAGCACCCCCCGCCCCGGTCATAATGCCGGGAGACATGATGCCCAAGCCGCCCGGGAACGGGGTGGATGGCCCCATCCGCGGGCACCGCACTCGCCCCGCCGCCCCGGGAGTCCCCTCCAGAGTGGCGTCCGTATTGAGCGAGCATTAAGTGCCTATGTAGCCATAACAGGGACGAATGTCAAGATATCCGTCTCCGTGAATGTAACGATTATTTTTGGATCATCCTGCGGGTTTCGAGCCCCCTCACCCCGCCCTCTCCCCCATGGGGAGAGGGAGTTTGCCATCGTCAGCGTCCGGTCCTGCATTCCGATCAACGGCGAAATCAAATGCTGAAAACACCGAGCGCAATCGCGGCGCGCTCCCTCTCCCCATGGGGAGAGGGTGGGGGTGAGGGGGTTCGAGCAGGCGAGGAATTTGTCTCGCCCTCACTCCATCCTCAACCCGGCCTTCAATATTACCGGCTTCCAGCGCAGCGCTTCGTGTTCGACGAAGGCGTTGAAGGTGTCGGCGTCCATCGGCGCGGTGACCATGCCTTGCTGGCGGATGCGAGCCTGGTTTTCCGGGGTCGCCATGCCGGCATTGATGACGCGATTGACCTTTTGCACGATGCCGGCGGGCAGTCCGGCCGGGCCGGCGAGTCCGAACCAGTTGGTCGCGACCACGTCGTAGCCGAGTTCCTTGAAGGTCGGCAGGTTCGGATAATCGGCGAGACGGTCGCTGCCGGTCTCGGCCAGCGCGGTCACCGTGCCGCCCTGCAGTTGCGGCGTCGCCGAGGTCACGGTCGGCGTGGCGAAATCGATATTGCCGGCGACGACGTCGAGCTGGCTTTGCGACGCGCCCTTGTACGGCACCACCTGGAATTTGAGATCGGCGAGCTGGGCGAAGGATTCGGCCAGCATCTGCCCGGCGCTGGCCAGCCCGGAGACGCCGTAGGTCAGCGGCTTCGGGTTCGATTTCGCCTTGGCGATAAAATCGCGCAGCGTCTTCACCTCGCTCTTCGCGCTGACGATGAAAACGATCGGCGAGCCGGCGAGATAAGCGACGTGGGTCAGGTCCCGGAACGGATCGTAGCCGATCTTGGCATTGATCAGCGGATTGATCGCGGTGAGCGACAGCGTGGTGATGACGAAATTGTAGCCGTCGGGCGCCGCATGGGCGACTTCGTCGACGCCGATCACGCCGCCGGCGCCGGCATGGGTTTCGACAAAGAATTGCTGGCCGAGCGCTTTGGTCAGCTGGTCGGCGGCGATGCGGGCGAGGATGTCGGCGGCGCCGCCCGGCAGCAAAGGTGTTGATGATGCGGACCGGATGCGACGGCCAGTTCTCGGCGCCGCCTTGCGCGGCGGCCGGTACAACGGACGCCGCGACTGCGAACCACGCGGCAACGAGCGCCGCGACCGGCCGCGCGTTCATTCCGCGGCGACGCGGTGCGCGGCGACGCCCTTGGCTTTCACCACCACCTTGATCGCGTCATCGACGCGGTCCTTGGCGTAGCGGATCGCGGTCGGCAGATCGTCGAGCGCGAAAGTGTGGGTGTGAATCTTGGTGGCGTCGAAGCGCTTCTGCGCCATGAAGGCTTCGGCGCGATGGGTCGCGCTCTTGCCCTCGCCGCGGATGCCATAGAGATAAATGTTGTTGCGCACGATATGCGCGACGTCGACCGGCGTCTCCTCGTGCGGAAACGCGGCGAGGCAGACCTTGCCGCCGCGATTGACCATGCGCACCGCTTCGTTCACCGCGTTCGGCGCGCCGGAGCATTCGACCACGTAATCGACGCCCTTGCCGCCGTTGAGCCGCTTGACCGCTTCGACCACGTCCTTGTCGTTCTTGACATTGATGACGTGATCGGCGCCGAGCTCCAGCCCGATCTTGAGCCGGTTGTCGCGCGTGCCGGTGAGGATCACCGGATTGCGCGCCCATCGCCTTCGCCACCGCGACGCCGAGCAATCCGATCGGCCCCGGGCCGGTGACGACGACGCTCTCGCCGGCGACCAGGCCGCCGAGTTCGGTGAGGCCATACATCGCGGTGCCGGCGGTGACGACCAGCGTCGCCTCCTCGTCCGACATGTCGTCGGCAATCGGGATCACGGTGTTGATGTTGTTGACCTGGTATTCGCAGAAGCCGCCGTCGGTGGTGAAGCCGTTGGCGCGATGGCCCTTGTCGACATCGCCGTAATTGAGGCCGTAGTTGTGGCAGGCGGTGTACATGCCTTCGCGGCAGCGCTTGCACTGGCCGCAGCCGGCATGGATCTCGACGGTGACGCGCTGGCCGATCGGCAATTCGTCGACGCCGGGGCCGAGCGCCACCACCGTGCCCATATATTCGTGGCCCGGGGTGAAGTTCTTGTTGAACGGCTTGCCGCCGAGGAACAGCGCCGGCGAGCCGTAGTCGATGATTTCGAGGTCGGTGGCGCAGATCGCGACCGCATCGATCCGCACCAGCACTTCGGCGCGCTTCGGCACCGGAACCGGCTTCTCGGCCGGCTTCAGCTCGCCGGGATTGCCGAGCACCCAGGCCTTCATCGTGTCCGGGATCGGGAAATCCGGGCTGGTCTTCACTCCGGGGCCTGCATACATCGTCGTTTCCTCTTGCTCGTTCCTTTAGGCTTATTCCGCCGGCAAAAGCCGGCCGCTTGCCGACAGCATATAATTGATATGGCCGGCGGGCAAAAGGCGGCGCCCCACGTCCCGGCGCCGGAAGCGAGCTATTGTTTCATGGATGCTTTGCGGTGCGCGGGTGGTCGGCGGCGCGGCGGACGCCGTCAAGAATAATGCGGTGCGCGTCCTCGACGCCGCCCCAGCGGATGACCTTGACCCATTTGCCCGGTTCGAGGTCCTTATAGTGCTCGAAGAAATGCTGGACCTGCTTGATGGTGATGTCGGGCAGATCGGTGTAGCTGCGGACGGCATCATAGCGTTGCGTCAGCTTCGAGGTCGGCACAGCGATGATCTTCTCGTCGAGCCCGGCTTCGTCCTCCATGAACAGCACGCCGACCGGGCGCGCGCTCAACATCGCGCCGGGCGTAATCGCCCGCGTATTGGTGATCAGCACGTCGCAAGGATCGCCGTCGGCCGACAGCGTGTGCGGGATGAAGCCGTAATTTCCCGGATAGCGCATCGAGGTATAGAGAAAACGGTCGACCACCAGGATGCCGGCGGCTTTGTCGAGCTCGTATTTGATCGGCTCGCCGCCGATCGGCACCTCGATGATGACATTGATCTCTTCGGGAGGATTGGCACCGACGGCAATGGCATCGAGATTCATGGCGGACTCCTTATGGTCGTCCGGCGTCCAGTCTGACGGATCGGCGGCGGCAGCGCCAGCGCCGCCGCGACACGGTTCATGCGTCGAGCACCGCGCGGAGCTTGGTGGCGAGGTCTTCCACGGTGAACGGCTTCGGCAGGAAGGCGACACCGGGGTCGAGCACGCCGTTGTGAACCACGGCGTTGCGGGTGTAGCCGGTGGTGTAGAGCACCTTGAGCGACGGCGCCCTGCGCAACAAGGCTTCGGCCAGCTGTCGTCCGCTCATCCCGGGCATCATGACGTCGGTGAACAACAGATCGACGCCGCCGAGCTTGTCGAACAGGCGCAAGGCTTCCTCGCCGCTTGACACCGCATGCACCGTATAGCCGAGTTCCTTGAGTACCTCGCAGCTCATCTGCCGGACGCGATCTTCGTCTTCGACCACCAGCACGGTTTCGGCGCGCGATGAGGCGGCCGGCAAATTCGGCGCGCGCACCGGCGCGTTCGCCTCATCGAGCGGCCCGAAGTGCCGCGGCAGATAAAGCTTTACCGAGGTTCCCTTGCCGACCTCCGAATAGATCCGCACGTGGCCGCCGGACTGCTTGGCGAAGCCATAGACCATCGAGAGACCGAGGCCGGTGCCCTTGCCGGTCGGCTTGGTGGTGAAGAACGGATCGAACACTTTCGGCAGCACGTCGGGCGGCATGCCGCTGCCGACGTCGCTGACCGCGATCATCACATATTGCCCGGGATTGAGACCGATCTCGCCCGCGACATAGCGGTCGTCGAGATGACCATTGGCGGTCTCGATGGTGAGCTTGCCGCCGTCCGGCATGGCGTCTTTGGCGTTCACCGCCAAATTCAGGATGGCGCTTTCCAGCTGGTTCGGATCGACCCGCGCCGGCCACAGGCCGCCGGCAAGCACCGTCTCGAAACCGATGCGTTCGCCGAGGGAGCGCCGCAGCAGTTCGGACATGGCGGCGACCAGTTCGTTGAGGTTGACCACACGCGGCGACAACGGCGACTGGCGCGAGAAGGCCAACAGCCGCTGGGTCAGGGTCGCGGCCCGGGTGGCGCCGGCGCGCGCGCTCTCGAGGTGGCGTTCGACATCGGCCTCGCCGCGGCGCAGGCGGCGGCCGGCGATGTCGAGACTGCCGATCACGATCGCCAGCATATTGTTGAAATCGTGCGCGATGCCGCCGGTGAGCTGGCCGACCGCTTCCATCTTCTGGCTTTGCCGCAGCGCTTCTTCGGCTTCCAGGAGCTTGCCGGTGCGCAGCATGACCTGTTCTTCCAGCGTCGCGTTCAGATTGGCGAGCGCGCGGGCCGTCGCCTTCTGCTCTTCGATGTCGGTGTTGGTGCCGATCCAGCCGGTGACGGCGCCGTCGTCGCCGCGCAATGCGATGGCGCGCGCGATATGCCAGCGAAAGGCGCCGTCGGCGCGGCGCAGCCGGAATTCGGTCTCGTAGATCTGGCCGGTCGAAAGCGATGTCGCCCAGCGATCCGTCACCCAGTCGATGTCGTCGGGATGAACGATCTTGGCCCATGCCCCGCCGTCGAGTTCGCCTTCCACTGTGCCGCTATATTCGTAGACGCGCTTGTTGAACCAATCGAGCGTGCCGTCCGGCCGCGAGGTCCAGACGTGGTTCGGCATCGCCTCGGCAAAGGTGCGGAACCGCTCCTCGCTGGCCTTGAGCGCCGCCAGCGTGCGGTAGGCATTGGTGACGTCGTTGCCTTCGACGAACACGCCGGTGATGGTGCCTTCGGCATTGCGGAACGGCTGATAGATGAAATCGAGAATCCGGCTCTCGAGCTCGGCGTTCGGACTCGCGCTGCACCATCAGCGGCACGGCGTCGCCGCGATAAGGCTCGCCGGTGGCATAGACGCCGTCGAGCAGTTCGTGGAAGCCCTGTCCTTCGATCTTCGGGAAGCGCCTCGCGCACCGTCTTGCCCAACAGGTCGCGCCGGCCGACCAGCCGCTGATAGGCGGGATTGGCGAGGTCGAACCGGTGGTCCGGCCCCTGCAGCAGCGCGATGAAACTCGGCGACTGCTCGAACAGGTCGCGAAGCCTCTGCATCTCGGCGGCTTCGCGCGCGTGCGCATCGACCATGGCGACGGCGCCGGCGATCTGCGCGGCGATCAGTTCGGCAAAGGCGATGATCTCGGCATCGTCGGTTTGGCGGCGATAAGGATTGAGCCCCAGCACCAGCCCTGCGGCCGCCGTCTGTCCGGGCGCGGCAATGCGGGTGATCAGCGCGTCTTTCGGCGGCACCTGCCAAGCCCCCATCGGCGCACCCCGCAGCAGATCCGGATCGTCGGTCCGAAAGGTCATGACGCCCTGGCCGACCCGATCGAACGGCCAGTCCGCGATCTCCGTCCGATCGGCGCCGGCCGGCGGCGCGCCGTCGGCGTTGAAAAACCGCAGAACATGAAACGGGAATTCGAACCTGTTGGTCGAAAGCGCGCTTTGCACCGCCTCGGCGAGCTGTTCGCGGGTGCGGACAAGCAGCAGCGCCGTCGCCAGCGTGCGCAGCGTCTCCAGCCGCCGCTCGCTGATGACGCGGTCGGTTTCCTCGGTGACGACGCACATCAAGCCCTGGATGCTGCCGTCGTCGCCGGTCAGCGGGCTGTAGGAAAAGGTATGGTAGGTTTCTTCCGGGTAGCCGCTGCGCTCGAGCAACAGCAGCAGCGCCTTGTCCCAGGTCGCCTTGCCGTCGCGCATCACCGAATTGATCCGGTCGGCGACGTCGTCGAACACCTCGGCCCAGACTTCCCGCATCGGACGCGCCAGCGCTTTGGGGTGCTTGAGCCCGAGCGTCGGCGCGTAGGCGTCGTTGTAGAAGAAGGCGAGGTCGCGGCCCCAGCCGAGCCACATCTGAAAGCGCGAGGTGAGCATCATGCCGAGCGGGACGCGCAGGCCATCCGGCCATTGCTCCGGCGGCCCGAGCGGGGTCGAGGACCAGTCGAAGCCCCGCATCAACGCGCTCATGCCGCTATCCCCGGCGAAAATGTCGTCGATCGTCTTCTTCATGACGGGCAAAGGGGAAGCCGGGGTGAGAGTTTCGACAGCACTAACATTCCGAACCGTCAAACCAGGAATGTCTTGGAGTTGAGATTATTCGATAAATGGCCCGGCGGCGAAAGGTTCAAAAGTTCCATCGCGGCCGCGTCCGGCCTCACGCCGCGCGGAGACGGGACCGCGGCGTCACTCGATCACCTCGTCGGCGCGCAGCAACACCGAGGTCGGGAGCGTCAATCCGAGCGCCTTGGCGGTCTTGAGGTTGATGACCATCTCGAATTTCGTCGGACGCTCGACCGGGAGGTCGGCGGGGTGCGTGCCCTGCAAGACCTTGCCGATCATGGTGCCGGTCTGGCGAAAGGTGCCAAGCAGATCCGGGCCATAGGACATCAGGCCGCCGGCGCGGGCGATTTCGGAAAACAAGGTCGCGGTCGGAACGCGATGGGCGAGTGTGAAGTCGGCGATCTGCTTCGGGTTGGTCCCGAATATCGGCGACGACAGAATAACGATGGCATCGGGCCGCCGTTCGCTGGCGGCATCGAAGCCGTGCCCCAATTCGGCAATGGCGTGAATTTCCATGACCTCGAGTTTGACGTTCAGCAACTGGCCCGCCGCTTGGAGCGCATCCAACTGGATGCGGCCGGTGGCGGGATCCCACAGCACGACGGCGTTCGACAGCGCCGGCATCGCCTCTTTCAGCAGTTCGAGCCACTTCATGCCGAAATCGGGAAAATCCGAAAACACCCCGCTGATATTGCCGCCGGGATGAGCGAGGCTCGCAACGAAGCCGCTGCCGACCGGATCGCTTTCGAGATCGTTGGCGATAATCGGAATGACCGCTGTGGCGGATTTTGCGGCGCGCACCGCCGACGGGCTGATGGCGAACATGACATCGACCTTGCGGGCCACGAGATCGGCGGCCAAGGCCGCGAGCTTGGTCGGGTCGCCCTCGGAGGCGTGCACCAGGACCTCCGCCCGGTCGGCGTCGGCATAACCGATCGAACGCAAGCCTTCGCGCAACGCCGCGATCCGCGTGACCGTCACGGCCGTCACGCCCGGATAGAGAAAGCCGATTTGCGGGGGGTTGATGCTTTGCGCGCGCGCGGCAAACGGCCATGCGGCAGCGGCGCCGAGCGCGGTGATGAACTGTCGCCTTTTCAAAGTGTCGCCCCTCGCCCCGTCTCGAATGCGATCATGCCCGCCGTATCGGCGGACATCAACAACGGCCCGGCAGGTGACAGCGCGCTCTCCGTCATCACACCGGCACGGACGTGGCGTCATAGGTGAACAGCCAGTCGTAGCGTTCCTTGACGCGGTCGTCCTGCCATTCGCGCGCGACATGCGCTTGCGCGGTTTCGGCGTCGGCCATGGCGTGATTGTGGAAGCGCGGGATCATGTCGGACGAGCCGTCGACCGCCTTGTTGGCGCGCTCGCGGCGCGCCGCCTCGTAGTGCGTGAGCGCGGTCTCGTGGTCGTCGGGATATTTTTCGATGCAACGGCCCAGCACCAGCGCGTCTTCGAGCGCCATGGCCGCGCCTTGCGCCAGAAACGGCACCATCGGGTGACAGGCGTCGCCGAGCAGCGTGCAGCGGCCCTTGCTCCATGCCGGCATGGTGGGACGCAGCGCCAGCGCCCAGCGGTACGGCACGTCGATGTTGCCGAACAATTCATGCAAGGCGGGATTCCAGCCGCGAAAATCGGCGATCATTTCCTCCACCGTGCCGCGCACGTTCCAGCCTTCGACCGTCCAATCGCTGCGCTCGCGCAGGGCGACGACGTTGAGCAGCGTGCCGGCGCGCAGCGGATAATGCACGACATGGCCGCCCGGCCCGACCCAATTGGTGCTGACATCGAACGCGATCGACGACGGCACCCGTTCGAGCGGCACGATGCCGCGCCACGCGGTGATGCCGCAGAATTCCGGCTTCGGCGCGCCGAACAACGAAGCGCGGATCGCCGAATGCAGGCCGTCGGCGCCGACCGCGACTTTCGCCCGCACCGGCGCGCCGGTTTCAAAATGCAATTCGACATGGTCCGGCGTCTGCGAAAGCCCGATGCATTTGCGGTTCAGATGAACCGCATCGGGCTTCGCTTCCAGCAGCGCGCGTGCGATCACGCCGTGCAGATCGCCGCGATGGATCGTCATATAGGGAAAGCCGAAGCGCGCGATCGATTCCGCGCCGAGATCGAACACCTTCCAGCTCTGGCCGGTGTTCCACAGCCGGATCGCCTTGCCGGCCGGCAGCACCTGCACTTCTTCCAGCGCCGCCTTGAGGCCGAGCGCGTGCAGCACCCGCACGCCGTTCGCGCTCATTTGCACGCCGGCGCCGATTTCGCGCAGTTCCGGCGTCTGTTCGTAGACTTCGACGTCGATGCCGCGCCGCGTCAGCGCCAGCGCCGCCGCCAGGCCGCCGATGCCGGCGCCGATGATCGCTACAGGGACTGTCATTCCCGGAAATTCCTCAGGCCGGCTCGCCGGCCGCATCGCGGTCGAGGTCGGCGAAAATGTCGTCGCCTTGCAGCACGACTTTATACGTGCGCAGCGCGAGCGAGCATGGCGGCGCCGTCGCTTCGCCGGTCGGCACATCGAAGGCGCCGAGATGCACCGCGCATTCGATCGTCGTGCCTTCGAGGATGCCGTCGGCGAGGCTCGCCGAGGCGTGGGTGCATTCGTCGTCGGTGACGTAGAACTTACCGCCGATATTGAACACCGCGAGCCGCCGTTCGGCGACGTCGAAGGCCTGCACCGTCTCGGGTGCGATATCGGACTGCGCGCAAATGCGCACCACATTTTCTGCCATAGCCCTTCCCTTTCCGACGCTGTTATACAGTCATTCCGGGGCCGAGCCACCGGGTCAACAGGGATGGGATGGAAGCGCGATGCAGGTTTTGGTGATCGGTGCGGGCGTCGTCGGACTTGCGATCGCGCGAACGGCGGCGCTGGCCGGCCATGACGTCACGGTCGCCGAAATAACCGGCGGCATCGCCAACGGCGTATCCTCGCGCAACAGCGAGGTGATCCACGCCGGTCTCTATTACCCGACCGATACGCTGCGCGCCGTGCACTGCGTGCGCGGCCGCCGCATGCTCTACGACTACTGCGCGTCGCACGGCGTCGGACATCGCAAATGCGGCAAGCTCGTCGTCGCCACCAACGAGGCGGAACTGGCCAAGGTCGAGACCATCATGACCCAGGCCGAAATAAACGGGGTCGAGAACTGCGAGATGATCGGCGGCAATGCCGCGCGCGCCATGGAGTCCGAACTGTTCTGCATCGGCGCGCTGTGGTCGGCGGAAACCGGCATCATCGACAGTCACGGCTACATGCAGTCGCTGTGGGGCGATCTGGAAGATCACGGCGGCATGATCGCGTTTGAAACGCCGGTCGAAGGACTGTCCCACAAGGCCGGGCAATGGCAGGTGCGGTTCGGCGGCAGCGATCCCGGCACGATCGCCTTCGACGCCGTGATAAACGCGGCAGGCCTTGGCGCGCAGCCGCTCGCCCGCCGGATCGAAGGCTATCCGGCCGAGAAGATTCCGCGGCTGGTGCTCGGCAAAGGCAATTATTTCGGCTTCGCCGGCCGGCCGGCGTTTTCGCGGCTGATCTATCCGACGCCGATCGACGGCGGCTTGGGCGTTCACGTCACGCTCGATCTCGCCGGGCGGATGCGGTTCGGCCCCGACGTCGAATGGATCGAGGAGGAGAATTACGCCGTCGATCCAAGCCGCGCCGACAGCTTCTACGCCCGCATCCGCACCTATTGGCCCGGCCTGCCGGACGGCGGGCTGGTGCCGGATTATGCCGGCATCCGGCCGAAGCTGCGCGGTCCCGGCGAAGGCCAAGCCGATTTCATGATCGCCTACCCGGCCGATCACGGCATGCCGCGGCTGATCAATCTGTTCGGGATCGAGTCGCCCGGCCTGACCTCCTCGCTGTCGCTGGCGGAGGAAGTCGTCGGCGGACTAAGCTAGGCAGCGGACGTAAATCGCGATTTGCGGCCTATTCGCCGCCGGCCGGCTCGCCGGGCGATTCGGTTTGTTGCCTGGCCGATTCCTGCTGTTCTTTCAGGCCGGCCTTTTGAGCGGTTTCTTTGTCCCGGGGCTGGTCTTGCCCGCGCTCGTCTTGGACCACGTTTTGTTTTTGCATGGCAGGACAACCCGTCGCGACGCCGGGCGTTCCCGGCATCGCGTTTGGCAACCCGCGAACGCCTATTTGCTGCTGAACACAGGGCGATCAGTGCGCGGCAGGACCGCGGCTATTGGCGCCGACACTGACCGGCGGCGGCGCGCTCTGCGGCATCGCGATGGTGCCGGGATCGTCGTCGGCGTCGGCGTCAGGCTCGCTATGTTTGCTCTGTGCGACGCGCGCCGTGACCGAGTTCAATTCGGTGGCGACGGTGGAGCGCTGTACCGGCGTGAACAGCCCGTCGGCGCCGTTTCTGCCGGTATAGGCCATCAGTCCTTGTTTGGTCGAAACGATATCGCCCGGCCGCAACGTCGGATCGGCCGAGGCGTCGAATGGCGCCAAACCGAGACCGTCTTTGCCGTTGCAACTGCAATTGGCGACCATTTGCTTGCGATAGATATAGGCGGTGTCGAGATCGGCATAACGCGCGCCATCCTTGGCCACCGAGGCGCCGATTTCGCTGCCGAAATAGACCTTGGTCTTGGCCGCAGGACACATGGCGCGACAAGTCTCGATCTGGGTAGCATTGTTCATGCGCTCCAGCGGAAAGTGCTGGCCGTCGCAAAGCCGGACGCAATAAGCGACCACGTGGCCGGTGCTGCCGCCGCCGTTCTGCACGCTTTCCTGCGGCAATGGCGCCGGCCGGACCGGCGTCGACGGGTCGGCATAGGATTCCGGTGGCGCCGGCGAAGGCCGCTGTTCCTGACCGCCGAACAGAAAATCGAAGAATCCCGCGGCGTTAGCCGTTGCCGGCATCAAGGTTACGGCAGCGAGGGCGCTCACCAGCGCCACGCTCTGCCACGTCAATCGCTTGCTGTTATGCCGGTGAACCACGGCGTCACCCCAACGGCCAAGCCCTGCCAGGGCTCGCACCCAACTGCAGAACTGTTTCGCGGGCGGGAAAGTTCCCGCCTTTCTTCGTGATCAGGATGGCGCAAAAGGTTCAATATCCTCTCGCTGCAACCGAGGACACGGCCCCATTTGCTTCTATGGCAAAAGATTCCTGAATCGCCGGTCTGTGCCGATTTCGGCCGCATGCGAGCGCTGCAATACGGCGCGGCGTCAAACGCGGCTATCGGGATTTTATTACGCCCTGACGCGCGGGCCCGCGCTGGCGGACGGGGCGCCTACGCGTCTGTTACGGCGCAGCGCGACCGGCATAAATCGCCGCGTAACTATCTCATAACATAATGAAATTACGACAGTTTCCTGATTCCCTGCCATGCACTTCCGGCGTTGTGCGGCGACGTAAAGCACCGCACCAAGCGGGCACGGGGCGACTCTGGAGAAAGAGTTGAAATGAAATCGCACGCCAGGTTTTTGGCTGCGGCCGCATTGGCCGCAGTCTCCATCACCGCCGCCTCGGCCTTTGCCGCCACGCCGTCGCAAAGGGGCCAATCGACCCAGGTCTCGCGCGAGCAAGCGCTGCGGGATTGCACCAATGCCGCCGCAAACTACAGCGACGCGACCTGGGAAAGCGCCAAGTCCGCCGCCTTTGCCACCTGCATGACGCAGCACGGCCAACAGCCGTAACATCGACGAACACGGCAACGCGAAGCGATCCCGGCGCAACCGCGCCGCTGGATCGCTTCGGATAACGTCCCAACGGACCGGTCTTAAGGCCACCCGACGAACAGATAGGTGACGGCCGCCAATCCCGGCACCAGCACTGCGACCGACCAGGCCATGTAGCCGAAAAAGCTCGGCATCTTGATGCCGCGTTCGGTGGCGATGGCGTAGATCATGAAGTTGGGCGCGTTACCGATATAAGTGAGCGCGCCCATATAGACCGCGCCCATCGAGATCGCCGCCAGCGCCGGCGCCAGCGTCGTCATCAGATCGGCGGCGTTGCCGCCGGCGAGCTTGAAGAAGACGAGATAAGTCGGCGCATTGTCGAGGATCGCCGACAGCAGGCCGGTCAGCCAGAAATAGGCGACCTGATGCGGATCGCCGTTCGGCCGCGTCACGGCAGCCAACAGCCAGCCGAAGGCGCCGTCATAGCCGGCGTCGAGCATCGTCAGCACCGGAACGGCGCAGACGAAAATCCCGGCGAACAATAACGTCACTTCGAGGATCGGCTCCCAGGAAAAGCCGTTGGCGTCGCGATGCTCGTTCGGCGTCAGCCACAGCGAGGCGAGCGCGGTGAGGATCAGCACCGCGTCGCGCGCCAGATCTTGCAGCGGCAAGGACGTGCCATAGACCGTGAAACTTAGGCCCGGCCGCCACAGTGCCGAGGCGATGACGGCGCCGATGATCACAGCCAAGAGCGGCAGATTGACCAGGCCGCGCACGCTGATGCCGGCCTCGGGCGCTTCGCCGACCGGGGCGACGCGGCGATCCTGCCAGTAGAACCAAACATCGATCAGCACAAAGACGGCGAGCGCGTAAACCGCGATCACGGCGGTCGGCTGCCAGAGATTCTTTGCCGGCCAGAAGAAATCGACGCCGTTGAGGAAGCCGATGAACAGCGGCGGATCGCCGAGCGGCGACAAAGCGCCGCCGATATTGCCGACCAGGAAAATGAAAAACACCACGACATGGACATTGTGCAGCCGCGCCGCATTGGCGCGCAGCAGCGGCCGGATCAGGATCATGGCGGCGCCGGTGGTGCCGACCACGCTCGCGATCAGCGTTCCGAACGCAAGCAAGCCCGCATTGACCAGCGGCGTGCCGCGCAACGCTCCCGCGACCAGGATCCCGCCTGCAACCACATAGAGCGCGAACAGGATGGCGATGAAGCCGAGATAGTCGCCGAGTAGCGCGTGCGACAGCGCCGCGAGCGCGACATCCTTGCCGTAGAGCGCCGCCATCGGCGCCAGCGTCAGCGTCGCCCAGACGAAAGCGATCTTACCGTAGTGGTGGTGCCAAAAGCGGGGAAACGCGAGCGGGCCGAGCGCAATGCTGAGCAAAACGCCGGCAAACGGCAGCGCCCAAGGCCAGGATAACGAAGCACCATCGAGCGATGCGCCATCCGGCGATGCAGCCTGGGCCACGCCGGGAGCCAGCACGGCGACGACGGTGAAAAGCAGCGGGCGCGCGGTCATGCCGCGTAATGTGCCATGACGCCCCGGCAATTGGGTATTAGAATTGCGATATTCGACAAGACTAATTCGGCAGGCTCAAAAAAAGCCGCCGCCAGGGAGGGGCCAGTGAATCTCATCAAAGGCAATTTTGCCGCACGTGCCGGTTTGGGCGCTTGCGCGCTTGTTCTGTCGGTGCCGCTAACGCTCGGCACCGCGGCGGCACAAGACAAAATCTACACCATGAAAATAACGCTGCCGACGCTGAACGACCCGAGTTATTTCTTCGCCAAGAATTATGCGGCGGCCCTCGAAAAAGATTCCGGCGGCCGCATCAAGCCCGAGATCTACCCGGCGAGCCAATTGGGCGCAATCCCGCGGCAAATCGAAGGCGTGCAATTCGGCGCCATCCAATGCGCGCTGATTCCACCGGAATTTTTTGTCGGCGTCGACGAGCGCTTCGAGGTGCTCGCCGCGCCCGGGCTGGTCGCTTCGATGGAGCAAGGCGAACGGCTGCCCACCGATCCGGCGGTGCGAAAGACCATCCTCGCGCTCGGCGCGGACAAGGGGCTGCACGGCGTCGCCTTCTTCATGAACGCGCCGTCGTCGATCATCGCGAAATCGCCGATCCGCCATCTGGCGGATTTCAAAGGCAAGAAGCTCCGCGTTCTCGCGTCCCCGCTGCAGGCCAAGCCGATCGAACGCCTCGGCGCGACGCCGGTGGCGATGACGCTGGGCGACGTGGTGCCGGCACTGCAGCAAGGCGCGGTCGACGGCGCCGTCGGCGGCATCGTGGTGTGGACGCCGATGCATTTCAACGACGCGGCGAAATATGTCACCGAGACCGGCCAGCCGGCGGTCTATGTCGTCGTCGAGGTCAGCAAGAGCTGGTATGACGCGCTGCCCGCCGATCTGAAAAAGATCGTCGACGACGACGCCGAGGCGACGCGCACCGGGATCGGCGCCATCGCGATCGACACCGTCAACAAAATCGCGGAAAGGCTGGGTCGACAACGGCGGCGAATTGATCGATCTGCCGCCGGCGGAACAGGCGGAACTGATGAAGACCTTCGCGGAAGCCGCCGCCGAAGTCGAAAAAGCCAAACCGGCTGTCGCCGAAGCCTATAAGACCGTCACCGAAGGCGCGGAACGCGTCAAATAGGAAGCAGGAACAGGGCATCGGCGGTGGCGAGGCTCGAAGGCAAGACCGTGCTGGTGACCGGCGCCGCCGGCGCGATCGGCTCCGCGATCGCGCGCGCGGTGATCGAGCAAGGCGGCGTCGCGATCACCAGCGACCTTGCCGGCCGCGGGCCCGCCGATCACGTCCTCGATGTGACATCGGAAAGCGACTGGCAGCGGGTAACCGCTGCCATCGGCGCGAGTGCCGGACGGCTCGACGGTCTCGTCAATGCCGCCGGCATTGTCGCCGTCGGCTCGGTCGAGGACACCGACTTCGCCACCTGGCGCCGCGTCATGGCGATCAATCTCGACGGCACGTTTCTCGGCTGCAAATACGCCATGCCGCTGTTGCGGCGCGCCGGCGGCTCGATCGTCAATATCTCTTCGGTCTCCGGACTGGTCGGCGGCCATAACCTTGCCGCCTACAACGCCTCGAAGGGCGGCGTGCGGCTTCTGACCAAATCGGTGGCGCTCTACGGCGCGCGGCAGAAGCCGCCAGTGCGCTGCAATTCGCTGCACCCCGCCTTCATCGAAGGTCCGCTGGTCGATGGCATCATCGCCGGGTCGCGCGATCCGGCCACCGCCCGCGAGCGGCTCTCCGCGACAGTGCCGCTCGGCCGCTTCGGCACGCCAGCGGAAGCCGCCGACCTTTGCGTCTATCTGCTCGCGGATGAATCAGCCTTCGTCACCGGCGCTGAATTCGTGCTCGACGGCGGAATGACGGCGCAGTAAGCGCAAAAGGCGCGGTCAACGCCGCGCGAAAATAATGATGAGAAGCCCGACCACCGCGGTCGCTAAGCCGTAATAGACCCAGCGGGTCTGGCTGATCATGAAGCTCTCGGCCGGATAGGGAAAATATCCCGAGCCTTGCGCGGCCCAGACTAAGCCGGCGAGGAGAAGAAGGACGCCTATTATCGTGAGCGAGGTTTTCATCTTAGATCCGATATCTGTCTGAAGAGACTACGGCGAATTTGCTGAAATGGAAAATGCGTTGACTGCGGTCCGTCACCCTGAGGTGCCCGCGCGAAGCGCGAGCCTCGAAGGGTGGAGGCTGCACTGCCGTGCCGCCGTCGCCCTTCGAGGCTCGGCTTTCAGCCGAGCGCCTCTGGGTGACGGATCGTAGTTTCTACCGTGCTTTAATGCGCCGCGTCCCAGTTATCGGCGGCGTGCGCCTCGACCTGAAGCGGCACCGAGAGTGACAGCGCCGGCAGCGGCGCCTCGACCATCACCGCCTTGACCACCGGCAGGGTTTTCTCGACCTCGGCGTCCGGCACTTCGAACACCAGTTCGTCATGCACCTGCAGCAGCATCTTGCGCGACAGCTTTTTCTTCGCCAGCGCCGCGTCCATGCGGATCATGGCGCGGCGGATGATGTCGGCGGCGGTGCCTTGCAGCCGCGCATTGATCGCGGCGCGCTCGTTGAACGACCGGATCGAGGCGTTCGAAGCGCCGATGTCGGGATAGTGGCATTTGCGGCCGAACAGCGTCAGCACATAGCCGTTCTTCTTCGCGAAGGCCTTGGTCTCGTCCATGTAGTCGCGGATGCCGGGAAAGCGCTCGAAATATTTCTTGATATAGGCGCCGGCTTCCTCGCGCCCGATGCCGAGCTGGTTGGCGAGGCCGAAGGCGGAGATGCCGTAGATGATGCCGAAATTGATCGCCTTGGCGCGGCGGCGCACTTCGGCCGGCATGTCCTTCACCGGCACGCCGAACATTTCCGACGCGGTCATGGCATGGATGTCGAGGCCGTCGCGGAACGCCTTGCGCAATTGCGGGATGTCGGCGATCTCGGCGAGGAGCCGCAGCTCGATCTGCGAATAATCGGCCGAGACCAGCTTGTGGCCGGGATCGGCGATGAAGGCGCGGCGGATCTTGCGGCCTTCCTCGGTGCGGATCGGGATGTTCTGCAGGTTCGGATCGGACGACGACAGCCGGCCGGTGGTGGTCGCGGCCAGCGCGTAGCTCGTGTGCACGCGATGCGTCGTCGGATTGACGAAGCCCGGCAGCGCGTCGGTGTAGGTCGATTTCAGCTTCGAGACCTGGCGCCAGTCGAGAATTTTCTGCGGCAATTCGTGGCCCTGCTCGGCCAGTTCCTCGAGCTGCCGCGCGCCGGTCGCCCATTGTCCGGTCTTGGTCTTGGTGCCGCCCGGCAGACCGAGCTTGCCGAACAGAATATCGCCGAGCTGCTTCGGGCTGCCGGGATTGACGGTTTCGCCGGCGAGCGTCGTTGATCTCGGCTTCGAGCCGCGCCGACGCCTGGGCGAATTCGCCGGACAGCCGCGACAGCACCTGCCGGTCGATCGAAATGCCGCGCCGCTCCATGTGGCCGAGCACGCGCAAGCAGCGGCCGCTCCAGCGTCTCGTAAACCGTGCGCACATGTTCGGCGGCGAGCCGCGGCTTGAGCGTCTGCCACAGCCGCAGCGCGATGTCGGCCTTCTCGGCGGCGTATTCGGTCGCGCGGTCGATGCCGACGGCGTCGAAGGTGATCTTGGTCTTGCCCGACTTTGATCAGCTCGTTGATGTCGAGCGCGGCGTGCGTCGAAGGTAGTGCTCGCGCGAGCGATCGCCAGGCCGTGACCGGCGCGGCCGGCGTCGAGCGACATAGGACATCAGCATGGTGTCGTCATAGGCGGCGATCTCGATGCCGCGCTGGGCGAAGATCTGCCAGGCGAATTTCAGATCGTGGCCGATCTTGATGCACGCCGTTGTCTTCCAGCAGCGGCTTGAGCGCGTCGAGCGCTGCGCGCTTCGGCAATCTGGTCGGGCGCGACGTCGCCGCGGAACAGACCCGCCGCCCTCGCCGCCCTGGCGATGGCCGAGCGGCACATAGCAGGCTTCGTTGGGCGCGACGGCGAGCGCGAAGCCGCACAACTCCGCCTGCATCGGATCGATTTCGGCCGTCGCGATCTCGATGGCGGCAAGGCCGGTGTCGCGGGCGCGCTCGACCCAGGCGTTGAGCCGCTCCAGGCTGCGCACCGTCTCGTATGCGGCCGCGATCGAATATGGCGCCGCGCGCCGCTTCGGCGCGCGCCGCGGCCAGCGATTGCGGCGTCAGCGCCGGATAATTCGGCGCGCCGGCCCGGCTCTCGCGCGCGGCATCGCCCGGCTGCGCCGGCCGGTCGAGCGCCAGCTGTGGCGCGGTACCGCCTCGCGACGGCCGCAGCTCGGCGACGCGCGCAGCGGGCGAGGCGAAGCGCCGCGCGCCAGCCGCGCGTCGGCGTCGATCGCGGCGATATCGATATCGGCGAATTCCGCGACCCGCCGCGTCAGCGAGGAAAATTCCATCGCCTTGAGAAACGCGATCAGCCGCTTGTGGTCGGGCTCGTGCACGGCAAGATCGCCGATCGGCACGTCGAGCTTCACCTTGTCGTCGAGCGTGACCAGCTTCTTCGACAGCCGCGCCTTGTCGGCATTGTCGATCAGCGTCTGGCGGCGCTTGTCCTGCTTGATCTCGCCGGCGCGCGCCAGCAGCGTTTCGAGATCGCCATATTCGCCGATCAGCTGCGCCGCGGTCTTGACGCCGATGCCCGGCACGCCCGGCACGTTGTCGGTGGAGTCGCCGATCAGCGCCTGCACCTCGATGACTTTCTCCGGCGGCACGCCGAATTTCTCGATCACCTCGGCGCGGCCGATCTTCTTGTCCTTCATGGTGTCGAACATGATGACGCAGTCGTTGACGAGCTGCATCAGGTCCTTGTCCGACGACACGATGGTGGCGGTGGCGCCGGCCTCGCAGGCCTGCGCGCACATAGGTCGCGATCAGGTCGTCGGCCTCGAAACCCTTTTGTTCGAGGCAGGGAATATCGAACGCCTGCACCGCTTCGCGGATCAGCCCGAATTGCGGCCGCAGATCGTCCGGCGGGTCCGGCCGGTGCGCCTTGTATTCGGGATACATTTCGGTGCGGAAGGTCTTCTCGGACAGGTCGAACACCACCGCGAGGTGGGTCGGCTTGTCCTCTTCCTTCATGTCGCGCAGACAGCTTCCACAGCATGTTGCAGAAGCCGAACACCGCGTTGAGCTGCAGCCCGTCGGACTTGCGGCTGATCGGCGGCAGCGCGTGATAGGCGCGGAAAATATAGCCCGAGCCGTCGACCAGAAAGACGTGGTCGCCTTTCTTCAGCGGTGCGGAAGCAAGCGGTTTTGGCGAGGCTTTTTGTGCGGCTGGCATGATGGCCAGTAATATAGGCTTTTCGACCGCATTATCACGGGGCAATGTCAGCTGTGGATTACCCGCCGCTTCCGATCGACGCAGCGCTGCCGGAACTGACCGCGGCGCTCGCCGCCCGGAATGCGGCCGTGCTGGTGGCGCCGCCCGGCGCCGGCAAAACCACCCGGGTTCCACTGGTGCTGGCCGAAGCGCCCTGGGCCAAGGGCGGCCGCATCCTGGTGCTCGAACCGCGCCGGCTCGCGGCGCGGGCGGCCGCCGAGCGCATGGCGCACACGCTCGGCGAACGGGTCGGCGAAACCGTGGGCTTGCGGGTGCGCTTCGGCTCCAAGGTCTCGCGCAAGACCCGGATCGAGATCGTCACCGAAGGCATCTTCACCCGGCTCATTCTCGACGATCCGATGCTCGACGGCATCGCCGCCGTGCTGTTCGACGAATTCCACGAGCGCTCGCTCGACGCCGATCTTGGGCTCGCTTTGGCGCGCGACGCGCAGCAGGGCTTGCGCGAGGATCTGCGGCTACTCGTGATGTCGGCGACCATCGACGGCGCCCGCGTCGCCGGCCTGCTCGGCGACGCGCCGGTGATCGAGAGCGAAGGCCGCGCCTTCGCGGTCGAGACCCGCTATGCCGGCCGCGCCGCCGGCGCGATCGAACCGCAGATCGCCGATGTCATCCTGCGCGCGATGCGCGCCGATCCGGGCTCGCGTGCTGGCTTTCCTGCCGGGCGCCGGCGAAATCCGCCGCACCCAGACGCTGCTGCAGGGCCGCACCGATGCCGCGACCGACGTGGTCGCGCTCTACGGCGCGCTCACCGGCGAGGAACAGGATCGCGCCATTCTTGCCGGCGCCGGCCGGACGCCGCAAGATCGTGCTGGCGACGTCGATCGCGGAGACCTCGATCACCATCGAGGGCGTGCGCATCGTCGTCGACTGCGGGTCTGGCGCGCGTGCCGCGCTACGAGCCCGATGTCGGCGTGACGCGGCTCGAAACCGTGCGCGTGTCGCGCGCGGCGGCCGACCAGCGCCGCGGCCGCGCCGGACGCACCGAGCCGGGCGTCTGCTACCGGCTGTGGGACGAGCCGCAGACGGCGTCGCTCGAACCGTTCGCCCGGCCGGAAATCCTCGCCGCCGACCTGTCCGTCTTTCGTGCTCGATCTCGCCACCTGGGGCGCCGCGCCGGACAAGCTCGCCTTCCTCGATCCGCCGCCGCAGCCGGCGCTCACCGAAGCGAAAGCGCTGCTCGAAACGCTGGGCGCTCTCGACGGCGACGGCCGCATCACCGACGAAGGCCGGCATCTGCAGCGGCTGCCGCTGCCGCCGCGGCTGGCGCGCATGGTGGTCGATGCCGCCGCGACGGCGAAGCGGTGCAGGCCGCCGAGCTTGCCGCTTTGATCGGCGAACGCGGACTTGGCGGCAACGACGCCGATCTGCGCGAGCGCCTCAATGGCCTGCACCGCGACCGCTCGCAGCGCGGCCGCGACGTTCGCGCCATGGCCGGAGCGCTGGGCGGAGATTGCCGGCAAGCCGGCGGCCGCGACCAACGCGGAAACGAGCGTCGGCGCTTTGTTGGCTCTCGCTTATCCCGAGCGGATCGCGAAGAACCGCGGCGGCGGCTCCGGGGCATTTCTGCTGGCGAACGGCCGCGGCGGCAGCGTCGACCTCGCCTCGCCGCTGGCGCGCGAGCCGTTCCTCGCCGTCGCCGAACTGACCGGCAGCGCGGCGGCCGGACGCATTTTGTCCGCAGCCCCGATCACGCTGGCCGAGATCGAGGCGCAATTCGCCGACCGCATCACGTCGCGCGAAGAGATCAGCTTCGACGCCGCAAGCTTGAGCCTGCGCGGACGGAAAACCCGCCGCCTCGGCGCGCTCGCCTTGAGCGATCAGCCGATGCGGATCGAGCCCAGCGACGCAACCGCAAAGCTGCTCGCCGAAAAAGTCGCCGCCCTCGGCATCGGCCGGCTGCCGTGGACGCAAGCGCTGACGCAATGGCGCGACCGGGTGATGTTTTTGCGCGCCAGCGAAGGCGACGACTGGCCCGATCTCTCCGACGATGCCTTGGCGAACAGCGCCGCCGCGTGGCTGGCGCCGGCGCTGACATCGAAGACCGCGCTCGGCAATTTTACCGCTGACGAATTGGAGCAGGCTTTGCATAACCTCCTGCCGTGGCCGCTGCCGCGCCGGCTCGAGGCCGAGGCGCCGACCCATTTCGAAGCGCCGACCGGCTCGCGGGTGCCGATCGATTACGCAGCCGACGGCGGACCGAAGATCGCGATCCGGGTGCAGGAATTGTTCGGGCTCGACCGCCATCCGGCGATTGCCGGCGGCAAGATTCCGCTGCTGGTCGAGTTGCTGTCGCCGGCGCACCGGCCGGTGCAGATGACCCGCGACCTGCCGGGCTTCTGGCGCGGCAGCTATGCCGCGGTGCGCACCGAGATGCGCGGCCGCTATCCGCGCCATCCCTGGCCCGACGATCCGATCGCCGCGACCGCGACGCGGCGGGCAAAGCCGCGGCGGTCACGTGCGTCATGCGGCGGACATCGGGGCGGCGATCGGCACGTAGCGTCATGCGCGGGCTGCCGTCCGCGCGCATCCCAGCGGAAACGGAATGCCCCCTCGATCGAGCTGCACAGGAACGTGAGCGTAAGCGCTTAGCGCGTGCTAGCGAGAAGCGAGCGACAGGTCTCTGCCGCTCGCACGCAGACCGGCTCGCGGTGCCGCGAAGATTTAGCGTCCTTCGATCGGGCTTGTTCCGCGCCATCCCGAGCGCGGACAGTGCAATGCCTCTTCGCGCGATGGCCGGAACAGGTCCGGCCATGACGCCGAATGGTTTCGATTTTTATTGAATGATTTAGTCGTGCGCTTACCAACGCGCTTCAAAACCATGCCCCTTTGCAGCCGCATTAGTCCGTTGTTCGCCGTGCCGTGCTGAGATGCCGCCGAACCGCGGACTTCTCTCATGCGCCCTGTCCTCACCGTCGCCGCCGTTGCCCTCGCCGCCGCCGTCATCGTGCCGCGCTACGCCGCGCAGATGAATGGCAATGCCGCGGCGCCGACCATGATGGCGGCGCGGCCCGAGACGCCGAGCCCAACCGCGACCGGCAATTCAGTCATTATCCCGCCCGGGCGCGGCGGACATTTCGAGGTCGAAGGCCGCGTCGACGGCCGGCGGCTCGATTTCATGGTCGACACCGGCGCCTCGGTGATCGCGCTGACCGAGCGCGACGCCGCGAACCTCGGCATCCATCCGGCGCAGCGCGACTACACCGCCACGGTCAGGACCGCGAACGGCAATGCCCGCGCCGCGCCGGTCGAACTCAGCCGGGTCGAGATCGACAATATCGTGGTCCGCAATGTCGCCGCGCTGGTGCTGCCGGACAGCGCGCTGAGCGACAATCTGCTCGGCCTTTCGTTCCTGCAAAGGCTGCGGCGGTTCGAATATGCCGACGGCAAGCTGGTGCTCGAACAGTAGCGAGTGACGCAACCATTCTCCGCCCCTCGCCGTTTAAGCTATTGCTGTCGGGCATTTCTCGATTCGGATTATTTTCAATGTTTCCCAAGCCGAAGCCTTCGCTGCAAGCCGAATACCTATGCCTATGAATCCGAGCCGATGGTGAAAGCCACCGGCTTTCGCGAATACGACGCGCGCTGGCTGTTCGGCAGCGAAATCAACCTGATGGGCGTCCAGGCGCTCGGCCTCGGGCTCGGCACGCTGATCCACGAACTCGGCGTCAAGCCGCGATGTCGTCACCGGCCACGATTTCCGCTCCTATTCGGCGTCGATCAAGATGGCGCTGACCAACGGCCTGATCGCCGCCGGCTGCACGGTCTACGACATCGGGCTCGCGGTGACGCCGATGGCCTATTTCGCGCAATTCGACCTCGACGTGCCCTGCGTCGCCATGGTCACCGCGTCGCATAACGACAACGGCTGGACCGGCGTGAAGATGGGCGCCAACCGGCCGCTCACTTTCGGCCCGGACGAGATGACGCGGCTCAAGGAGATCGTGCTCGGCGGCAAATTCAAGCCTGACGGCCGGCGGCGCTTATGAATTCGTCGAGAATTTCCCGCAGAACTATATCGCCGACCTCACCGACCGGCCGAAGCTCAAGCGCAAGCTGAAAGTCGTCTGCGCCTGCGGCAACGGCACGGCCGGCGCGTTCGCGCCGCAGGTGCTGGAAGCAGATCGGCTGCGAGGTGGTGCGGCTCGACTGCGACCTCGACTACACCTTCCCGAACTACAATCCGAACACCGAAGACATGAAGATGCTGCACGCCATGCGCGACGCCGTGCTCGAGCACAAGGCCGATGTCGGCCTGGGCTTCGACGGCGACGGCGACCGCTGCGGCGTGGTCGACAACGAGGGCGAGGAGATTTTCGCCGACAAGGTCGGCGTCATGCTGGCGCGCGACATCTCGTCGAACCACAAGAACGCGCTGTTCGTCGCCGACGTGAAATCGACCGGCCTGTTCATGACCGATCCGATGCTGATCAAGAACGGCGCCAAGACCGATTACTGGAAGACCGGCCATTCCTACATGAAGCGCCGCGTCAACGAGATCGGCGCCATCGCCGGCTTCGAGAAATCCGGCCATTTCTTCTTCAACAAGCCGTTCGGCCGCGGCTATGACGACGGACTGATCTTCGCGCTTTGCGGTCTGCGACATGCTCGATCGCAACCCCGGCAAGAGCGATGGCCGACCTGAAAAACGCGCTGCCGAAAACCTGGGGCTCGCCGACCATGTCGCCGCACTGCGCCGACGAAGAAAAATACGGCGTGGTCGACGCGGTGGTGAAGCATTTCGAAGACGAGCAAAAAAACGGCGGCAAGGTCGCCGGCCAGCCGATCCGCGACCTCGTCACCGTCAACGGCGTGCGCGTCACCGTCGAGGACGGCACCTGGGGCCTGGTGCGCGCCTCCTCCAACAAGCCGGAACTGGTCGTGGTCGTCGAAAGCCCGGTCTCGGAAGCCCGCATGCGCGACATGTTCAAATCGGTCGACGCCGTGCTGCGCACGCACAAGGAAGTCGGCGAATATAATCAGACGATCTAGGGCCTAAATCCTCCCCCGTTTCACGGGGGAGGATTTAACTCAGACCTCCTGATAGACGTCGATTTCCATCGCGCCGGGAAACATCGCCCGCCAGGTTTGCAAATAGGCCTGCATCCGCAAGTCGCCGGCGATGCGCTGCCGGTTCAGCTCCCAGCCCTCGTCGGCTTCGTATTCGATGATCTGAATGAACTTGGCCGGATCGTCGACATTTTGCAGCAGGCGGACCTCGGCCTTGCCGAACATCTGGTAGAACGGCGCCGCCGCCTTGATCATGGCGACGAGCTGGCCCGAATCCGCCGTCGGCATCGTAAAGCGCAGTTGCAGCGTCCGCCTGACCTTCGCTTCTTCGTCGCTCATCGCCTGCATTCCACCGTTAGCGGATCAGCCTCCGCGCATCATGCTCTACTTGAAGGTCTGGCGAAACCGGTGCGCCGGATAAACTCCCAGGATTCTCAGCGTCTTCGGCTGCGAGACGAATTCCAACTCCTCGAGCGCCAATTCCAGCGCGCGCTGCTTCGGGTGGCCCTGCACGTCGGCATAGAACTGGGTGGCGGAGAAATTGCCGTCGACCATGTAGCTTTCCAGCTTGGTCATGTTGACGCCGTTGGTGGCGAAGCCGCCCAGCGCCTTGTAGAGCGCGGCCGGGATGTTGCGCACCTGGAATACAAAAGTCGTGACGACGTGCTTTTCCTTGCGGCTCGCCCATTTCGGCTGGCGCGCCAGGACGACGAAGCGCGTGGTGTTGTGCTTGGCGTCGGCGACGTCCTTTTTGAGGATTTTCAGTCCGTAGATCTTGGCCGCGAGCTTGGTCGCCAGCGCCGCCCGCGTCACGTCGTTCGCCTCGGCCACTTCGTGCGCGGCGCCCGCGGTATCGGCGGCAACCACCGCCTTGATGCCGAGCGTGCGGATGATCTTGCGGCACTGGCCAAGCGCATGGACGTGGCTCTCGACCGTCTTGATGGTGCGCAGCGTCGCCTTTTTCGGCGCCATCAGCTGATGCTGCACCGGCAGAAACCATTCCGCCACGATATGCAGCCGCGACGCCGGCATCAGGTGATGGATGTCGGCGACCCGGCCCGCCACCGAATTGTCGATCGGGATCATGGCGAGCGCGGCGCGGCCGCTGCGCACCGCGGCAAAGGCGTCCTCGAAGGTCGGGCAGGCCAGCGGCTCGTAATTGCGATAGGCCTGCTGGCAGGCGATATGCGAATTCGCCCCCGGCTCGCCCTGGTAGGCAATCTTCTTGCGGTTGGTCATTCTGCCCTTGGCCATTTCATTCGACGCCCGACGTGCCGATCGGCTATCGGGCCAACCGACCCGTTAGCATGCCGCGGGCCCTTTCCAAATCTTCCGGCGTGTCGACGCCGAGCGGCACGGTATCGACCAGTTCGACGTCGATGCGCATGCCGGCCTCGAGCGCCCGCAATTGCTCGAGCCTTTCACGGAGCTCGAGCGGCGATGGCGCCAGCTTGACGAAGCGCTCCAGCGCCGCGCGCCGGTAGGCATAGATGCCGATGTGATGATAGAGCGGGCCGTCGCCGGCGGGCGCGGTGGCGCGGGTGAAATAGAGGGCGCGCAACCGCGACGACGCTACCGGAGTGCCGACGACTTTCACCACATTCGGGTTGGTGCGCTCTTCGGCGACTTTGATCTCGGCGGCGAGCGTCGCGATATCGACGGCCTCGTCGGCGAGCGGCACCAGCACCGCGGCGATCGCCGACGGCGCCAGCGTCGGCAGGTCGCCCTGCAGGTTGACGATGATCTCGGCGCGGCCGGCCGAATCGACTTTGCCGAGCGCCTCGAAGATGCGGTCCGAGCCCGAGGCATGATCGGCGCGCGTCATCACCGCGGTGCCGCCGGCTTTATCCACAATCCCGGCAATCTCGGCCGAGTCGGTGGCGACCACCACCGGGCCGAGTTCGGCGGCCTGCGCGCGGCGCAAAACATGCACGATCATCGGCTCGCCGCCGATATCGGCGAGCGGTTTGCCCGGCAGCCGCGATGCGGCCATACGGGCGGGAATTAGGATCAGGACATCAGCCATCGCAGCGATCGGTTACTGTGCTTATACGGGTTGCAAGAGGCGCGGCAAACCGGCTAATTGTGCACCGCCCACATATGTCCGCTGCGGAGCCCTCCAGCGATGAATTCCTTCGAACTCAACAAAATTCTCGGCGCCCTTCTGGGCTGCTGCCTGGTCCTGGTCTCCATCCATATCGCGTCCGGCGCGATCTTCTCGCCGTCGGTCCCGGCCAAGCCCGGCTATGAAGTCGCCGTGAAAGCGGAGGCGCCGGCGGGCGGAGCGGCGGCGGCTGCGCCGGCAGAACCCCCGATCGGGACCCTGCTGGCAAGCGCTTCGGTGCAGCACGGCGCCCAGGTCGCCAAGCAGTGCGAAGCCTGCCACAATTTCCAAGAGGGCGCGGGCTCGAAGGTCGGCCCCGATCTCTATGGCGTGGTCGGACGCAAGATCGCCTCGGTAGCGGGCTTCAATTACTCGGCGGCGCTCAAGGAAAAAACCGGCACCTGGGACTTCGATACGCTGAACACCTGGCTGACCAAGCCCAGCGCCTTCGCGCCCGGCACCGCCATGACCTTCGCCGGCCTGTCGAACGAGAAGCAGCGCGCCGACGTCATCGATTACCTCGATTCGCTCGCCGCCAATCCGGTACCGCTGCCGAAGGCCGAAGGTGCGGCAGCACCCGCCGCGCCGGCCAAGTAACCCCGCTAAGCAATAACGCCGGTTGCACTGCGGCATTTCACAACACTGTCATGGTGGCAGCGCGACAGCTATTTCGTCGCGGTGCACACCGCCGCGCTGGCGCGGTGTCGGAAAACCCGGATAATAGGCCAATCGATCGTTACCACTCGATTGGAGATGCCGGTGAACCGCCGATCCCTGCTGACGACCGCCCTGCTCGCCATCGCAGCGCGCGCTTTGCCATTGCCTTATTGGGTCACCGCCGCGCATGCGGACACGCCGGCGCCGGCCAAAAATTGGCGTCACGGCACCTCGCTATTCGGTGACCTGAAATACCCGGCGGGCTTCAAGCAATTCGACTACGTCAACGCCAAAGCGCCGAAAGGCGGCTCGGTGCGGCAGATCGCGATCGGCACCTTCGACAATTTCAACATGGTGGTCGCCGGCGTGAAGGGCGCGCTCGCAGGCGGCATCAATCTGCTCTACGAGACGCTCGCGGTGGCGTCCCTGGACGAGGTTTCGACCGAATATGGATTGCTCGCCGAGGCCGTGAGCTATCCCGAGGACTACTCCTCGGTATCCTATCGGCTGCGTCCGGAAGCGAAGTGGCAGGACGGCACGCCGATCACGCCGGACGACGTGATCTTTTCCTACGAGACATTCAAAAAATATAGTCCGCAGTCTTCTGCCTATTACCGCCACGTCACCAAGGCCGAGAAGACCGGCGATCATGAAATCACCTTCACCTTCGACGCACCCGGCAATCGTGAATTGCCGCAGATCGTCGGCCAATTGACCGTGCTGCCCAAAGCCTGGTGGCAAGGCAACGACAAGGACGGCAAGGCCCGCGACGTCAGTGCAACCACGCTCGAACCGCCGCTCGGCAGCGGGCCCTATCGCATCAGGGAATTTTCGGCCGGGCCGCAACATCGTCTACGAACGCGTCAAGGACCATTGGGGCAAGGCGCTGAACGTCAATGTCGGCAGCAATAATTTCGACGAGCTGCACTTCGAATATTTCCGCGACACGACGGTGGCGCTTGAAGCCTTCAAGGCCGATACGGTCGATTGGCGCACCGAGAACAGCGCCAAGAATTGGGCCACCGCTTACGACTTCCCGGCCGTCAGCGACAAGCGCGTCCTGCTCGAGGAATTTCCGATCCGCAGTTCCGGCGTGATGCAGGCCTTCACTTTCAACATCCGCCGCGACAAATTCCAGGATCCGCGGGTGCGGCTGGCCTTCAACTACGCTTTCAATTTCGAGGAGATGAACAAGCAGATTTTCTACGGCCAGTACAAACGCATCGCCAGCTATTTCGAAGGCACCGAGCTTGCCGCGACCGGCCTGCCGAGCGGGCGCGAACTCGAACTGCTTGAAACCGTGCGCGACAAGGTGCCGCCCGAGGTCTTCAAGAAGCCTTATACCAATCCGGTCAACGGCACGCCGGAACAGGTGCGCGACAATCTGCGCGAAGCGGTGCGGCTGTTCCGCGAGGCCGGTTACGAGGTGCGCGATCAGCAATTGGTCAACGCCAAGACCAACGAGCCTTTCACCGTCGAGTTCTTGGCCGAGGATCCGAACTTCGAGCGCGTCTTTCTGTTCTACAAGCCGTCGCTCGACCGCGCTCGGCATTACCACCAGCGTGCGCACCGTCGACGAGACCCAATTCGTCAACCGGCTGCGGTCCTGGGATTTCGACGTCATTACCTACGGCTGGGGCGAAACGCTGTCGCCCGGCAACGAGCAGCGCGGCTATTGGGGCTCGAAGGCCGCCGACGAGCCCGGCTCCGATAACGTCATCGGCATCAAGAATCCGGCCGTCGACGCAATGATCGAGCACGTCGTCTTCGCCAAGGATCGCGCCGACCTTGAAGCCGCCACCAAAGCGCTCGACCGCATCCTGTTGTGGAACCATTACGTCGTGCCGCAATGGACCTACAGCAAAGTGCGCACCGCGCGCTGGGACCGCTTCGGCCATCCCGATCCGATGCCGAAATACGGCCGGGCGGCGTTCCCGACGGTGTGGTGGTGGGACGCCGAAAAAGCCGCAAAGACCGGCTAGTCAGTCATTCCGGATTGCCGCAAAGCGGCAAGTCCGGAATCCATATTCGCTGACCTGTGACTATGGATTCCGGGCTCCTCGCTCTGCTCGGCCCCGGAATGACGCGATATGAAATTCTTGACTCGCCGCAGCTTGCTTTCACTGACTACCGGCGGCGTAGCGGCCGCGACATTGTGCAGGACTCCCGCCGCTTGCGCCGACAGTATGATCGAGGCGCACGGCCTGTCGTCGTTCGGCGACCTCGCTTATCCGCCGGACTTTGCCCATTTCAGCTATGTCGATCCCCACGCGCCGAAGGGCGGCGCGTTCTCGCAGATCGGGCCGGACCGGCAATACAATCAGAATTTCCTCACCTTCAACTCGCTCAACAGCTACATCCTCAAAGGCGATGCGGCGCAGGGGCTGGAGCTCACCTTCGCCACGCTGATGGTCCGCGCCGGCGACGAACGCGACGCCATGTACGGCTTGGCCGCATCGAAGGTGCGCCGCTCCACCGACGGCCTGGTTTATCAGTTCCTGATCAGGCCCGAAGCAAAATTTCACGACGGCACGCCGCTCACCGCGCAGGATGTCGCCTTCTCGCTCAATATACTCAAGGCGCAGGGCCATCCGCTGATCGGCCAATCGCTGCGCGACTTCACCGGCGCGACGGCCGACAACGACAACACGGTCACCGTGAATTTTGCGCCGAAGCGGGCGCGCGACGTGCCGCTGTTCGTCGCCGGGCTGCCGATTTTCTCGCGTGCCTATTATGCGGCAAAGCCATTCGACCAATCGACACTCGATATCCCGCTCGGCTCGGGTCCCTACCAGGTCGGGCGCTTCGAGCCGGGCCGCTATATCGAATATCAGCGCGTCAAAGATTGGTGGGGCGCCGACCTGCCGGTGGGACGCGGCCAGAATAATTTCGACACCGTGCGTTTCGAATATTACCGCGACCGCGATGTCGGCTTCGAAGGCTTTTCCGCCGGCAATTATCTGTTCCGCGAGGAATTCACCTCGCGGTTTTGGGCGACACGCTACGATTTCCCGGCGTTCAAGGACGGCCGGGTCAAGCGCGACGAGATTCCCGACGATACGCCGTCCGGCGCGCAGGGCTGGTTCATCAATACGCGTCGGCCGAAATTCGCCGATCCGCGATTGCGGGAAGCGCTCGGCGACGCGTTCGATTTCGAATGGACCAACAAGACGATCATGTATGGCGCCTACCTGCGCACGGTGTCGGTGTTTCAGAACTCCGACCTGATGGCGCAAGGCGCCCCGTCCGCCGAGGAGCTCGCGCTGCTCGAACCGTTCCGCGCCCGCCTGCCGGCCGAGGTGTTCGGCGCGCCTTATACGCCGCCGGTGTCGGACGGGTCGGGGCAGGACCGCGCGCTGCTGCGCCAGGCGGCACGCCTGCTCACCGATGCCGGCTATGTCATCAAGGACGGCAAGCGCACCCTGCCGGGCGGCGAGCCGATTACGATCGAATTCCTGATCGACGAGCCGTCATTCGAGCCACACCACATGCCGTTCATCAAAAATCTCGGCCTGCTCGGCATCGACGCCACACTGCGCATCGTCGATCCGGTGCAATACCGCGCCCGGCGCGACGGCTTCGATTTCGACATTACCATCGATCGCTTCAACTTCTCGTCGACGCCGGGAGACTCGCTGCGCTCGTTCTTCACCTCGCAGGCGGCGGCGCTCAAAGGCTCGAACAATCTCGCCGGCATGGCCGACCCGGTGATCGACAGCCTGATCGACACCATCATCGCCGCCGATTCGCGCCCCGTTTTGGTGACCGCCTGCCGGGCGCTCGACCGGGTCATTCGGTCCGGCCGCTACTGGATTCCCAACTGGTACAAGGCCTCGCACTGGATCGCTTATTGGGACGTTTTCGGCCGCCCGGCGGCGCAACCGCGCTATTTCCGCGGCATCCCGGATACCTGGTGGAATGACACGGAAAAGGCGGCGAAAATCCCGCGGGCAGGTTAGAATGTCGCGTGATATAGGGTTCCCCACTCCCGTTCCGGCGTCGAGTTGCCGTCATCCCGCGATATGAGCAAAGTAGGATTCAGAAGCCAAACCGTGGCTCCGTGAGAGTGCCGTAACAGATGTCCGCCTACATCCTTCGCCGCGTCCTCTTCATGATCCCCACGATCTTCGGGATCATGCTGGTGTCTTTCATCGTCGTGCAATTCGCCCCCGGCGGGCCGGTGGAGCGGGTCATCTCCCAGCTGTCCGGCGCCAACACCGGCGCGACCGACCGCATTTCCGGTTCCGCCAGCGGCGACTTCGGCGCCCGAGGTACCATGCCGGGCGGCGGAGATCGACGCAATTCCAAGTACCGCGGCGCGCAGGGCCTCGATCCCGCCTTCATCAAGAGCCTGGAAAAGCAGTTCGGCTTCGACAAGCCGGCCTATGAGCGCTTCGGCATCATGATGTGGAACTACGCGCGCTTCGACTTCGGCAAAAGCTATTTCCGCGACGTCAGCGTGCTGCAGCTGATCAGGGAGAAACTGCCGGTATCGATCTCGCTCGGTGTCTGGATGACGCTGTTGAGCTATCTGATCTCGATTCCGCTCGGCATCCACAAGGCGGTGCGCGACGGCACGCCGTTCGACGTCTGGACCTCCGGCGTCATCATTATCGGCTACGCCATTCCCGGCTTCCTGTTCGCCATCCTGCTCATCATTCTGTTCGCCGGCGGCTCGTTCTTCCAGATATTCCCGCTACGCGGGCTGGTTTCGGACGGCTGGTCGCAATTCCCCTGGTGGCAGAAAATCCTCGATTACTTCTGGCATCTGACGCTGCCGATCATCTCCATGGGACTTGCCTCTTTCGCCACCATGACGCTGTTGACCAAGAACTCGTTTCTCGAGGAGCTGCGCAAGCAATATGTGCTGACCGCCCGCGCCAAAGGCTGCTCCGAGCGCCAGGTGCTGTACAATCACGTCTTCCGCAACGCCATGATGCTGGTGATCGCCGGCTTTCCCGCCGCCTTCGTCTCCGCCTTCTTTGCCGGCGCGCTCCTGATCGAGACGATTTTCTCGCTCGACGGTCTCGGCCTGTTGAGCTTCGAAAGCGTGCTCAACCGCGACTATCCGGTGGTGTTTGCCAATCTCTATATATTCGCGCTCGTCGGCCTGGTCGTGAACCTGATTTCCGATCTGACTTACACTTGGATCGATCCGCGCATCGATTTCGAGTCGCGGGAGGTCTGAGGTGGACACCAGGACTCGCGCCAAAGACGGCCCCCGCGCCTCCGACGGCAGCAGCCTGATCGGGCTGGAGCATATGCCCGATGTCGGACCGGCCGGTCCGCTCGGTTTCGACGCGCCGCCGCGCGGCTTCGAATTCTCGCCGATCAACATCCGCCGCTGGCAGAACTTCAAGGCAAACCGGCGCGGCTACTGGTCGTTGTGGATTTTCATGTTCCTGTTCATCGGCACGCTTTGCGCGGAACTGATCGCCAACGACAAGCCGCTGTTCATCCACTACGACGGCAAGAGCTTCTTTCCGGTATTGATCACTTATCCCGACACCGATTTCGGCGATGTGCTCGGCACCGCGGCCGACTATCGCGATCCCTATCTGCAAAAATTCCTCGATGAGCACCACGCCATCGAAATCTGGCCGCCGATCCGGTTTTCCTACAAGACCATCAACGACCGGCCGCCGTCGGCATTTCCGTCCAAGCCGACTTGGATGCTGAACGCCGCCGATTGCGATTTCGCCGCCAAGAACGGCTACTCGCAATGCGGGTCGCTTGAAATGAACTGGCTCGGCACCGACGACCAGGGCCGCGACGTGCTGGCCCGGCTGATCTACGGCTTTCGCATTTCGGTGCTGTTCGGGCTGGTGCTGACGATCGTGTCGTCGGTCATCGGCATCGCCGCCGGCGCCGTGCAGGGCTATTTCGGCGGCTGGACCGATCTTCTGTTCCAGCGATTCATTGAAATCTGGACATCGGTACCCGAGCTTTATCTCCTGCTGATCATATCCTCGGTGCTGGTCCCCGGCTTCTTCGTGCTGCTCGGGATATTGCTGTTGTTCTCCTGGGTGAGGCTGGTCGGCCTGGTGCGCGCCGAATTCCTGCGCGGGCGGAATTTCGAATACATCCAGGCGGCGCGCGCGCTCGGCGTTTCCAACAAAATGATCATGCTCCGCCATTTGCTGCCGAACGCCATGGTCGCGACCATGACGTTCCTGCCGTTCATCATGTCGTCGTCGGTGATGACCCTGACCGCGCTCGACTTCCTCGGCTTCGGCCTGCCGCCCGGATCGCCGTCGCTCGGCGAACTGCTGTCGCAAGGCAAGGCCAATGTGCAGGCGCCGTGGCTCGGCCTGACCGGCTTCTTCACCGTTGCGCTGATGCTTTCGCTCCTTATCTTCATCGGCGAAGCGGTGCGCGACGCCTTCGACCCGCGGAAGACCTTCACATGAGCGCAAGCGAGACTCTGTCTCTCGCGTCCGCGATCTGTCGATCGCATTCCGGTCCCGCGATCGCGAGACGCTGGCGGTCGACCGCGTTTCGTTCGATATCCCCAAAGGCGAGTGCCTGGCGCTGGTCGGCAAATCCGGCTCCGGCAAGTCGGTGACCGCATTGTCGATCTTGCGGCTGTTGCCTTATCCGGCGGCTCACCACCCGTCCGGCAGCATCGAATTTCATGGCCGCGATCTGCTTGAAGCTTTCGGAACGCGAGATGCGGCAAGTGCGCGGCGACGACATCACCATCGTGTTCCAGGAGCCGATGACATCGCTCAATCCGCTGCATACCATCGAGAAGCAGATCGGCGAGATCCTGCTGCTGCATCGCGGGCTCACCGGCGCCACGGCGCGCGCGCGGACGCTCGAAGTGCTCACCCAGGTCGGCATCCCCGACCCGGAAACCCGGCTCAAGAGCTATCCGCACCAGCTCTCCGGCGGCCAGCGCCAGCGCGTCATGATCGCCATGGCGCTCGCCAACGAGCCCGATCTTCTGATCGCCGACGAGCCGACCACCGCGCTCGACGTCACCGTGCAGGCGCAGATCATCGCGCTGCTCAAGGACATCCAGGCGCGGCTCGGAATGTCGCTGCTGTTCATCACCCACGACCTCGGCATCGTGCGCAAAATCGCGCAGCGGGTCTGCGTGATGAAAGACGGCAAAATCGTCGAGCATGGCCCGGTCGAGCAGGTCTTTACTTCGCCGCAGCATCCTTACACCCAGGCGCTCCTCGCCGCCGAGCCGCGGCCCGATCCGGCACCGCCGCTGCCCAACGCACCGGTATTGTTGGAGACCGACAGCCTCAAGGTCTGGTTTCCGATCACGCGCGGGCTGATGCGCAAGGTCGTCGGCCACGTCAAAGCCTGCGACGGTCTGACCATTACCTTGCGCCAGGGCGAGACGCTCGGCGTCGTCGGCGAATCCGGCTCCGGCAAGTCGACGCTCGGACGTGCGATCCTGCGGCTGATCTCCTCGGACGGCCCGATCGCCTATATGGGCAACCCGCTGCAAGGCCTGAATTTCAAGGAGATGCGGCCCTATCGCCGCACCATGCAGATCGTATTCCAGGACCCGTACGGCTCGCTGTCGCCGCGCATGTCGGTGGCGGACATCATCAAGGAAGGCCTGAAGGTCCATCATCCCGATTTGTCAGACCGCCAGCGCGACGAACGGGTAATCCAGGCGTTGAAGGATGTCGGGCTCGACCCCGAAATGCGGCACCGCTTTCCTCACGAATTCTCCGGCGGCCAGCGTCAGCGCATCGCGGTGGCGCGCGCCGTGGTGCTGGAGCCGAGCTTCATCGTGCTCGACGAACCGACCAGCGCGCTCGATATGCTGATTCAGGCGCAGATGGTCGATCTGCTGCGCGACCTGCAGAAGCGGCACAATCTGACCTATCTGTTTATTTCGCACGATCTGCGCGTGGTCGCGGCGCTGGCGAGCCGCCTGGTGGTGATGCGGCATGGTCTCGTCGTCGAGGCCGGGGACGCCGAGGAATTATTTCGCAATCCGAAGACCGACTATACCCGCGCGCTGTTCGCGGCCGCCTTCAAGCTGGAGACCGCGCCGGAAGGCGTCGTCGAACAATAACCGGCTGACGGCACGTCCACTGGGGGAAGACGATGACAGGCCTTCACGGCCGGCTCGCCGGCTTGACCTGCGCCGCACTTTTGTTCGCGACGCCCGCTTTCGCCGAGACCGTCAAGATCGTGGTGCCGTTCGCCGCCGGCGGCCCGGTCGATCAGGTGGCGCGCATCCTCGCCGCCGAACTTGGCCGGCCCTTGGCCGCCGATGTTATCGTCGACGATCGCGGCGGTGCGGGCGGCGCGATCGGTTCCGAATTCGTGGCCCATGCGACCCCCGACGGCACCACCATGTTGCTGGCGAGCCTCGGCTCGCAGGTGCTCAGCCCGATCCTCAAGCCGCCAGCCGCTTACGATCCGGTGAAATCCTTCGAGCCGGTGATGCTGGTCGGCGTGGTGCCGTCATTGCTGGTGGTGAGCCAGCAGCTCGGCGTCGCGACGATGCCCGAGCTTTTGGCCAAGGCGAAACAGCAGAAGCTCACCTACGGCTCCGCCGGTCCGGGCACCACGATGAACATCGCGGTCGAAATGCTCAACGCCGCGGCCGGCGTGCACATTACCCATGTGCCGTATCGCGGCGCAGCGCCGGCGCTCAACGACCTCCTCGGCGGCCATGTCGACATCGTCAATGCCGATCTGCCGGTCCTGCTGCCTTTGGTGAAAGCCGGATCGGTCAAGGCGGTCGCTTTGTTCGCCGGCGAACGGTCGCCGCTGTTGCCGGATCTGCCGACCACCAAGGAACTCGGCTTGCCGAGCGTCGTGATGGAAAATTGGTACGGCATCTTCCTGCCCGCCGGCACGCCGCTGCCGGCGCGCGACAAGCTCGAAAAGGCGCTCGATGCCGTCGTCGCCATTCCTTCGATCAAGCAACGCTTCGCCGAGCAACGGCATGCATGACACACTCGGTCACGACGCCTTCACGGCACGGCTCGGCAAAGAATTCGCCGCATGGCCGGTGACGATCAAACAATTAGGCATCACCGGCGAGTAGCGCGTCCGCTACTTGGACTTGCCGAACAAGTCCGCGACCGGCGCACCGGCGGCGATCTTGGCTTCGCGCAACTTCTCCGCCGCCGCATTGCGTTGCGCCCGTTCCAAGACTTCAGCGGCCCGCGCGCGCGGAATGAAGCAGACACCGGTTTCGTCGGCGAGCACCAGGTCGCCGGGATTGACGGCAATGCCGCAGATCGTGACCGGCTTGTTGATCGCGACGGTCTCGACCCGCCATTTGCCGGTCAGCGGACTGACGCTGCGCGACCACAGCGGCAGACCGATGGCGCGGGAGTGATCGACATCGCGGGCGCCGCCGTCGACGATCGCGCCGATCTCGCCCTGGCGATGTCCTATGGTCGCCGACAGGCCGCCGAGATTGGAAACCTGATCGACGCCTTGCACCACCAGAACGTCGCCCGGTTCGGCAAGATTATGCGCCTCGATCTCGCCGAGTCCGGAAACGCCGGCTTTGACCTTGTCCGGCACCGATGCGTTCGCGGCGACGTTATGGACGGTCAGCGCACGCCCGACGACGCGCGCTGTCGGATCGCTGGGCCGCAACACCGCCGCCGGTACGGCGCCGACAATGCCCAATTCATCCATTGCGTCCGATACGATACCGGTAAGATCGTGCAGCGCGCGATAGCCGTCGCGAATCTCTTGCGACAACACCGGCAAGTCCAACACGCCGAAAGCCTCGGCCGGAAGCTTGCCGAGTGTCTCCTTCGGCATCGGTCCCTCAGAATCCGAACAGCTTGGTCGGATTGTCGACCAGCATGAGCTGCCGGGTTTTGGCATCCGGCGCGATCTCTTCGATCAGATCGACCAGTTCACCGTCGTTCGGCACGGCGGTGTGATTGGGATGCGGCCAGTCGGTGCCCCACACGATGCGTTCGGGATTGTGGGCGGCAAGCGCGCGCGCAAACGGCACCGCATCGGCGAAAGAATGCGGCTGCTTGGTAATGCGGTCCGCGCCCGACAGCTTGACCCAGACATTGCCGCGATCGAGCAGCCGCTTGAGCACCGTAAAGGCTTTGCCGTTCATGCCCTCGGCGACGTTTATCCGCGCCATATGGTCGATCACCACCGGCGCTTCGATCGAGGTCAGAAAGTCGTAATGGTCGACCAGACCGTTGCCGCCGACGTGATTGGCGATGTGCCAGCCATACGGCTCGGCAAGCTCGATGACCTTGCGCATTTCGCTATAGGGCCGCGGCGCGCCGCCCTTCGGAAAATAAAAATGCAATCGCAAACCGCGCACGCCGGCGTCGTCGAGCCGCTCGACCTCGGCCGGCGAGGTCTTCGGCTCCAGCAGCGCGACGCCGCGATAGCGGCCTTCGCCGGCTTCGAGCAGATCGACCAGCGCCCGATGATCGCTCTGGTGACAGGTCGATTGAACGAACACGCCGCGCTGAAATCCCAAGAATTGATGGAGGCGGAACAAATCTTCCTTCGGCGCATCGGTCGGCGTGAAAGGACGATCAGGCGCGTAAGGAAATTTCGCATGCGGCCCGAACACATGAAAATGCGAATCGCAGGCCAGCGGCGGCAGCGTGAGCCGCGGCTTTTTCGGATTCGGATCCGGCGGCGGAATGGTCGGTGTGAGATCGTTGGGGTCGATAGCCATCGGTCAAAACTACTTTCGCATGATCAGTCGCAGCGGGCGGTCATCCCGCCGTCGACCACGATCTCGGTTCCAGTGATGAAGCGCGCCTCGTCGGAGGCAAGGAAGAGAACGGCGTTCGCCGTGTCGCGCCCGTCGCCCATGAAGCCGAGCGGAATACGCGCAACGCGGGATTTGAGCAAGCTTTCGATGTCGCCCCCGGTGCGCTGCTTGGCGAGCCGCGCCTCGACCATCGGGGTGTGCATTTGGCCTGGAACCACGGTGTTTACACGGATGCCGTCAGCGGCATATTGCACAGCCGTTACGCGCGAAAACTGGATAACCGCGGCCTTGGCCGAGGCATAGCCGATCTGCGGCGAGCCGGTGAAACGGATACCGGAACTCGATGCCGTGTTGACGATCGCGCCGCCCTTTTGGGCAATCATGACCGGGATGACGTGGCGGCATGCCAGGAATACGCTTTTGAGATTGTAGTCGATCTGCTTGTCGAAATTCTCTTCCGACATTTCGGCGGCGCCGCCGGCCGCGGAACCACCGACATTATTGAGCAGAATATCGACGCGGCCGAACTTCTCGCGGCAGGCATCGACGGTGGCGGCGACCTGCGCATCGTCGAGGACGTCGCAGACATGGGTCGCAATCTCGCCCTGGTTGCCGACCCGCTCGACCGTTTCGGTCATGGTGTCGGCGCTCTTGTCGACGGCGAAAACCTTGGCGCCCTCACGCGCGAACAGAACGGCGGCGGCCCGGCCATTGCCCCAACCCGGACCGACACATCCGGCGCCGATAACGAGCGCGACCTTACCCTCGACCCGTCCGGGCATTCCCCGCGTCCCCCAAATTAAGGCCACGAACTCTAGTAGAGCAGGCCCGACCATGCCAGCGCATGACAAAGGAAAGCCAAGCGTCGCGAGAACGCCGTGGTTAACAACCCGTTCACGCTCGGAATCTATTGTCAAACCTGGATTAATCCGGCCCACCCATGACACCTGTCGCAGCAACGATGTCCGCGCCTCTCCCTTCGGGTGGGCAAACTGCGCCGCTGTCGTTGCTGGTCGGGCAAACCATCTCCGCTGTGGTCGTGGCCTTGCTGAACGACACCACGCTGCGGCTGCAAACTCCATCGGGTCTGCTGGACCTGACGACAGCGGCCTCGCTGCCTCCGGGAACGCCAGTGGCGCTCAACGTCCAGGGCACATCAGCGCAGCCGGAAATCACCATCACGCCGGTTCAAAACTCCGGCCAGCCGACAGCGCGAGACATGGAAGGCGCAACCAACGCCGCCTCCCCGCAACCGGACATCGGCACTGCTCCGGAAGATACCGCCCGATCAGCTACGGCCGCGGCGTCGAGCCAGCCCGAAACGTCCCAGCCCGCCCGCGCCACTTCGCCGGTCATGCAGGCGGCGCTCACGGCGGCCTCGGTCATTTTCCGTGAAGCCGTGGCCTCCCAAGGCGGGCTGGCGACGCTCTATGCCAATCTTGAAACGCTTGTCGCCGAGGCAACACCCGGCACGCCGCGCCCGGTCCTTACCGCCGCCAAACAATTGCTAGCGCTGAAACTCGATACTGCTTCGACGGACACCATCGACGCCGGCGTTATCAAAACGGCATTGCTGCGCGCCGGCCTCGCGGCGCAGACCGCGGAAACTTCCGGCACAATTGAAGCTGGTCCAGGCGATATGGGCGCAGCCTTGATCGGCCTGCGTCAGGTTTTGAAAAACTGGCTCGATCTCGAAGCGGGCGCAAAGGCGGCATCGCCACTCCAGAATGCCGCCGCATCGCCGGCCCCGCGCGCTGCAATACCAATGCCGCCTTATCGCGGTGCGCCGACCGTGCCGCAGGCACCAGAAGCCCCGTCGATCACGACCGCCCTGCCGCGTGAACAGGCCAGCCAATTGCTGGCCCAGACCAACGCAGCGATCGCGCGGCAGACGCTGCTTCGCATCGCCTCGCTGCCCGAGCAGCAAACGAGCGCCGCGGCACATAGCGAGACATCCTCGGCGCGCCTCATGTTCGACATTCCGATCGCGACCGCCCAAGGAACGGGCGTCGCGCAAATGACGATAGAACGCGACCGCGGCAATCGCCGCGGCGGGCAGAACGCAGATCCGGTCTGGCGCACGGATTTCTCGGTCGATATGGAACCGATCGGTGCCGTCCATGTCCATATTGCTCTGGCCGGGACCCGCGCCACCGTGACGATGAAAGCCGAACGCCCGCAAACCGCCGCCGTACTGTCGGCGGGATTACCGCTGCTCGAGGCGGGACTGCGGGGCGCGGCGCTCGAGCCGGGAGAATTGCGGTGTCACGAAGGAGCGCCCCGCTCGAGCGCGGTCATGCCCGGCGCTTTCCTGGACCAGGCGACATGAGCGGCGGCGGCAAAACGGCGCTGGCGGTCGCGCTGGAATATGAAAAGCCGAACACGCCGCGGGTCACCGCGATTGGACGCGGCGAACTGGCGCAGCGGATCGTCGAACTCGGCCGGGCCAGCGGCGTACCGCTGTCCCATAGCCCGGAGCTGGCGGCAGCGCTGTCGCGGCTGGAAATCGATCAGGAAATCCCGGTGGAGCTTTATCGCGCCGTCGCCGAAGTGCTGATCTACATCATGCGCGCGGCGAAATCCCTCTGACGGCTTCTCGCTTGCCGAGACGCCTGTCGTCCGGATCCTCCCCGCCGGCGGGCGGCGCTTTACCTTTGGTAAATCACGCCGATTAAACCGGACGTAATCGATTGAGCTTATGAGCAGGCCCAACGTGCGAGAGAATCTCGCGCCCAACCCCACTCAGAAGGAGTGCCAGCAAACCCATGCGCGGGAGATCTTCGTCCTATGCTCAAGACCTTCAACCAATTCCTCAAAGATGAAACAGCCGCAACCGCAATTGAGTATGGACTGATTGCATCCGGCATTGCGGTGGCGATCATTTCGGTCACCAGCGGCCTCGGCAGCAAATTGAAGACGACATTTTCTTCCGTTCAAACGGCACTCAAATAGCCGAACTACGTTGCACACCCTGTCTTAGGCTTTTAAAAACTTTTTACGTGCATGACGGCTTTGCCGGATTGAAGTAGCTGTCGTCCGGCAACCGTACCCCAGCGTGTCCAGAAAGGACGCCTGGCTTTCCTCCAAAAAATCCATTGGTTTTCTTAAACACCGCCCCGGCGCGGGCGGCGGCGCACGTCAGGACGGGAACAGCCGGACCGTTACGGTGTCGCCAATGTCGAAAGCCATCAAATCCTCACCGACCGCCAGCGGACCATCATAAGTTTGACGGGTTTCGGCGACCAGTTCGCCAAGCGTCGGCGGCGGAATCTTGTCGCTGCCGAGCAGCGCGAGATGGGTATAGGCGGCGAGCTTCGGTTTTGTCTGCGCGAACACCCGGCCGGCATCGCGCGGGGTGATGTGATGGCCGAGAATGCGCTGCATATAGGGCTCGCCCATCAATTCCGGCCGCGCCGCTGCGACCTCGTGGACCAGCAGGTCGGCTCCCATGCCGTATTTGATGACATTGGCGTTGTAGCGGGTATCGCTTGAAATGACGGCACTGCGGCCGCCATATTCGATGCGGTAGCCGTAGGCCGGCTTGATCAGATCGCCGTGGTCGACCTCGAAGGCGATGACCTTGACGCCGTTCTTCTCAAATACGACGCCGTCGCGATCAAACTCCTGCACCGAAGTGGCGATGCCTTCGGGCGGCAGCTTCTCATCCGCCAGCCGTATCTGGATATCGGCATCATAGGCCTCGGCGAGCTTCGACATCAGCCTTTTCGCCCCGGTGGGCCCGATGACGCGCAACGGCGTGCGCCGGGTGCCAAAAAAAGATTCGAGCCAGCCAGTGAGCCATACGTCCGGAATGCCCGAGGTATGGTCCGAATGATAATGCGTCAGAAAAAGCGCATCGAGCCGCCCGAGCGGCACCTTGAGTTGAAACAGCCGGATCGCCGCACCACGACCGGCGTCGATCAGGAGCTTTTGATCGCCGGCCTCGACCAGCGTGCTGTTGCCAAAACGGTCCGGACTCGGCACCGGGACGCCGGTGCCGAGGAGCGTGACGGTAAAGTCGCTTTTCTTATTCATTGTTGCAGCTTCAATCCCGCGTCGTTGACGACCTTGGCCCATAGCGCGACTTGCGATTTCACCAGATCGCCAAATTGCGCCGATGTTCCGCCCGCCGGCGCAGATCCGATCTTCCCCAAGGCGTCTTGGACCTTAGGCATCTGCAGCACCTTATTGACCGCTTCGTTGATGCGCGCGACCACGTCGGGCGGCGTCCCTGCCTTGACGGAAAATCCCACCCAATCCTCGCTGGTCAGCGCGGGATAGCCGGCCTCGGCGACCGTCGGCACGTCAGGCAACGCCGGTACGCGCTTCGGCGAGGTGACCGCAAGCGCGCGCAACTGTCCGCCGCGGATAAAACCGACCACCGGCAGCACAGTGATGAACTGATAGGCGTTGACGCCCTGAATCAGATCCGTGATGGCGCGGGGGAAATCGTTGTAGGGCACGTGGGTCGTTCGCACCCCAGTCTGCAGCTTGAACAACTCGCCGATCAGATGCGCCGGCGTACCGAAGCCTCCCGACGAATAGGTCACCTTGTCCGGATTCTGCTTCAAATAATCCACCAGTTCGCCGACCGTCTTGGCCGGCACCGACGGATTGACCACCAGCACGTTGCCGGAAGCCGTCAACTGAATGACTGGCGCAAAATCGGAGTCGACGTGAAAGTTGATGCCCTGGACCAGCGATTGCGCCGCGGTCAACGGGACGCCGACCGCCATGATCGTATAACCGTCGGCCGGCTGCTTGAGCGCCTCGCTCCCGCCCAGCGTCTGCACCGCACCGGGCTTGTTTTCGACGATAACGCTCCAGCCCTCGCTCTCGCTCAGGGCCGAGGCGATGATACGGCTGACAATGTCAGGCGGCGTGCTGACCGAGGTCGGCACGATGATCCGGATCGGCCGGGATGGAAACGATTGTGCGTTCGCGGATTGCGGCCCGCAGCACACGGCTATTGCTGCGATGAAAAATACAAACCTCGCAGCAAATCGCCGACAGCGATCTGTCATTCTCACGCCCTCCCCCGTCCGCGGTCCGTAAGGCCGCTTGTTATGGTCTTAGTGGACCACGCCGCCCGGCGTGGCGCCAGCGGCAGCGCCGCCGGCCCGAAGATTATTCCTGGCTGTCTTTGAGAAAGGACTCGTCGACGAATTTGCCGCGGTCGTAAGTTGCCGAAGAATCGACCAGGGCGGCTGCTTTCACATTGTCGAACACCCGGCGCAGGCTTGGGTCCGCGAGCGTCATATCCTTCGGCATGATGTCCATCCGCACCGTATCGTCGATCGCGCGGCGCGCGAACTCCTTGGTCGTATGCAGTTCGACCGCGCCGATGTCGGCGGCCTCGTCCGGATGCGCGAACATATAGACCGTGCCGCTGTGCAGCGCGCGCAGAAAGTTGCCCAGCACCAGCTTGTTGATGTGCGCCCAATTCTCATCGACCATCACTGCGGTGAATTGATAATCCGGCACGATGCCGGCAACCGGCCCGAGATTGGTAAAGCCCTTGGCTTCGGCCTCATAACTGAGCGGATAGGGCTGCATGCCGGCGTCGATCTTGCGATCGGCGAGGAGACGCGCCCGGGCCGGCGACCCGCCGACCGCTTCGACCTTGATATCGCCGGCGGCGAGGCCGGCTTTCTTTTCGATATCCGGCACGAAGAAGGTGGTGCCTTCGTGCATCGACACCACGCCCATCAGCTTGCCCTTGAGATCGGCGAGCGTTTTTATCTCGGGCTGGGCGATGATGTAATGCGGCGGCCGCTGCGAACTGCCGGCGACGATCCGGATCGCGCCGCCGTGATAGGCGTCGGCGATCACGCTTTCGGTCGAAGCGATGGCGATCTGCTGCACGCCGGCGCGAAGATCCTGGAAGATCGGATCGGAACTGTCATAAACCTTGACGTTGACGTTCAGCCCCACGGCTTTGAAGAAACCCTTTTGTTGCGCAATCCAGGTCGGCAGATAAAACACCGTGCGCGAGACCACAGCGACATTGAGCTGGGTCTCGGCGCGCAAAGCGGAAGGCGTCACCGCGGACGCTATTGCCGAGAGGACTGCTGCGGCCGCAACCACGGTGCGGCGCGAAACGTACAATGACATGGTATTCTCCCTACAAATATCCGAGGCGGCGCGTCAGCGGATGCCGCCTTTATTGGTTATGTCGCCGGTATAGGCTTCGAACCGGCTGCGCAGATCGGCAAGCACTTTCGGGTCGGTGACGATGGCGTTGAAATCGTTCGCCACCTTGTATTCGAGGATCGGCTTCAGGCCGAACGGCGGCGGCACATCCTTGCGCGCCGACCAGGTGCCGATCTTGGCCTGCTGTTCCTTTGCCATGTACCATTGCAGATAAAGCTTTGCCGCGTTCGGATGCGGCGCGTCCTTGAAGATGGCGCCGAGCTGGCCCCAGATCGGCAGCGGATCGTCGGTCGGGAAAGCCACATCGACCGGCTGGCCTTCGCTTTTCTCTTCCATGGTGTGATGCACCATCATGTCGAAAGTAGCGAGGCTCTCGCCGGAATCGACGCTGCGCACCACGCCCAAATGGCCTTGGATGAATTTCGGCTGGGTCGCCATGTAATCGTCCATGTATTTCCAGCCGTATTTCTTGACGATGGTGTCGAACGCAAACAGCGTCGCGTCGTCATCGTGCGGATAGGCGGTGATCAGCCGGCCGTGAAATACCGGCTTGAGGAAATCGAGCGCCGATTTCGGCACGTCCGCCGGGGCCAGCAGCTTGGTGTTGTAGGCCGGCGCGATCGCAAACACGTTGATCGGCGTGAACGCGCCGTCCGGATCGCGGAATTGCGGATCGAGCGCTTCGTAGCCTTCCATCTTGAACGGCAGCAGCACGCCTTCGGCCTTCCAACGGATGAATTCCTGCACCGCCTGGAAGGTCAGGAAATCGACGTCGAGCGTTTTGGACGCTATCTTTTTGTCGATCATCGGCGTCAGGCCGCCGGCATAGCCGCCGATCAGCTTGACCTCGATGCCGGGAAACCGCGCTTTGTATTCCTTGATCCAGTCTTCGTAGATGCGCTGCGGGCCGCCGCCGACGATGGTCAGTGCGCCTTCGGTTTTCGCCTTGGCGTAAAGTTCGTCGAGCGTTTCCGCGCCTGCCGGATTCCCGATCAACAGCATCGGCAGCAGCGACAGCGCCGCTGCGTAAAAAGCCCTCATCTATCCTCCCTGTTCCGCGAACCGCGGTTATTGCTTTGACGCGCATTGTGGCGAATGCCGCGCGAATGTGTCAACGAACGTCAGCGTGTGATACGGCGCACGCTCGTTACCTCATTACCGGCTGCGCGAATACGCACGATTGCGTCAGCGGTCGGTTCGATCGCCACCGCCATGTGGAAGGCGTTGGCGTGCAACAGGCTCGCCTCGTCGCGAACGATCGCGACGTGGCCCTTCCAGAATACAAGATCGCCGCGCTTGAGCTTCGACGCGCCGGTCGGCGTGCCGAGCGCCGCTTCCTGCATATCGCTGTCGCGCGGACAGACGATGCCGCAAGCCGTCAGCGCGGTTTGCACCAGGCCCGAACAATCGATGCCGAGCGACGTTTTGCCGCCCCAGAGATAGGGCGTGCCGACAAAGCGTTCCGCCACGGCCACGAAATCGGCCTCGTATTCGCTCACCGGCGCGAGATGCGCCACCGGCACGTATCCGCCGGCTGAGGTCACCGCCAGGCGATCTTCGACACGCACGACGGCAAGTCGGGCGCCGAGCGGCAGCGCTTCGATCGGCGGCAGTTTGATCGACGGTCCGGGAAATACCAGCGTTCGCAGCGCCGCGACTTTATGCGTCGCCGCCGCGGCCTCCGGCGCAAGCGCATTGGCCGGCAGCCAGCCGACGTAGTTGTCGGCCGCAAGCTGGCCCCAGGCCCACCCCTCGTCGTTGATGTCATAGATCGTGACGCGCTCGCCCTTGAGCACTTCGGTTTCGAGCGACGCATCGGGGCGCGGCTCGCGGCGGAGCGGCGCCTGCGGCTCGATCACTTCCATCATGCGGCCCTCGGCATAACGCGGCGCCGCGACCTTGCCTTCAAGATGTTTCGCCGCGAGATCGGCCCGGGCCGGCGTAACGCGAGGATCGAAGGACGGCATGACCTCAGCTGTAACGCTTGGCCAGCGCCGCATAAAGCGCGCGCGCGACCTGGCATTCGCCGCCTTCGGGCCGCCCGGCCTTGGCGGATGGCGTCCAGGCGAACAAATCGAAATGCACCCAGGATTTCGCCGAGACGAAGCGCCGCATGAACAGCGCTGCCGTAATCGCGCCGCCCTGGCTGCCGCCGACATTGTTGATATCGGCGACCTTGGAATCGAGCATCGCCTCGTAGGGCCGCCACAACGGCAGCCGCCACAGCGGATCGTTCTCGGTGGCGGCGGAACTCATCAGTTCATTCGAGAGCGCATCATCGTCGGTGAAAAAGGCCGGGATATCGGGACCGAGCGCAACGCGCGCGGCGCCGGTCAGCGTGGCGAAATCGGCGATCAGTTCCGGCTTGTCCTCGTCGGCAAGCGTCAAGCGCGTCGGCGAGAATGAGCCGGCCTTCGGCATCGGTATTGCCGATCTCGACGGTGATGCCCTTGCGCGATTTATAGATGTCGCGCGGCCGGAAGCTCGAGCCGGCGATCGAATTCTCGACCGACGGAATGAGCACGCGCAGCCGCACTTTCAGCCCGCGCGCCATGATCATATGCGCCAGCGCCAGCGCGGTCGCGGCGCCGCCCATGTCCTTCTTCATGTTCAGCATCGAGGCATCGGGCTTGATGTCGAGCCCGCCGGTATCGAAGCAGACGCCCTTGCCGACCAGCGTCACGCGCGGGTGATTGGCGTCACCCCACGTCATGTCGATCAGCCGCGGCGCCGCCGCGGGATCGGCGGCGCGGCCGACGGCGTGAATGAGCGGAAAATTCTGCGCCAAGAGATCGTCGCCGACGATGGCGCCGATCGCAGCGCCATGCTCGGCCGCGAGCTTGCGGGCGGCGTGCTTCGAGATCGGCCGGCCCCATGTCGTTCGCCGGCGTATTGATCAGATCGCGCGCCAGGCTCACGCCTTCGGCGACGTGCTGCAATTCCTCGCGATCGAGACTTTGCGGCGGGTCGAGCCTCACCGTGCGGGCGTCAGCCTTGCGGTAACGGGTGAAGCGGTAGGAGCCGAGCGCGAAGGCGAGCGCCGCGAGCCGCGGGTCGTGCGGCTCATTGCCAAAGCGATAAACGCCATTGGGCAATTGCGTCGACAAGCGGCCGGGCAGAAACAAGTTCTTGGTTTCATCGGCGCCTTCAAGCCCGAACAGCACGCCGCCAAGCCGAACGGCGTCGCCTTTCTGACCCGGCAACAGCAGCAGGCGGCCGGCCTTCGGCTCGAAGCCGGCGGCGTCGGCGAAGGCGCAGGCGTCTACGCCTATGGTCTTGCGTATATCGGGGTAGCTCGCTGCGGTAACGAACCAGATCGGTATGGCGTCGGCTGTCTGGCCGGTAATAAAAATAGAGTCCATGAACTGCCTGCGCGCGGGAAAGCTGCGCGTCCTGCTAGCATGTCAGTTGGAATACGGAAAGCGCGGCCGCGCTATGCCGCCGGCCGCCTGAGTTCGGCTTGCAGCCGGCTGTGCCGCCGGCCATAGAACGCATAGACGCCGATGCCGAGCACCAGCCATGCGCCGAGGCGCAGCCAGGTATCGAGCGGCAATTCAAACATCAGAAACAGCGCCGACAGCGCCCCCAGCGGCGCAACGAGATAAATGGCCGGCGTCTTGAACGAACGCGGCAATTGCGGCTCGGTGAAGCGCAGCACCATGACGCCGAGGCAAACGATGGCGAAGGCCAACAGCGTGCCGATGCTGACCAGTTCGCCGACCAGCCCGATCGGCAACAGCCCGGCGAGCACGGCGACGATGATACCGGTCACGATGGTCGTCACATAGGGCGTATGAAAGCGCGGATGAATTTTGGCGGCAACGCGCGGAAACAGCCCGTCATGCGCCATCGAATAGAGAATCCGCGGCTGACCCAGCAATCCGACCAGGATCACCGAGGTCAACCCGAGAATGATGCCGAGTTTCACGATCGGCCCGAGCCAAGGCAGCCCGACCGCGTCGATGCCGACGGCGATCGGATCGGCGACATTGAGCTTGTCGTAAGCGACAATTCCGGTCAGCACGAAACCGACGGCGAGATAGAGCACGGTGCAGATCGCGAGCGGGGCCAGAATGGCGAGCGGCATGTCGCGCTTCGGATTGTAAGCCTCCTGCGCCGCGGTCGAGACCGCGTCGAAGCCGAGATAGGCAAAGAAAATAACCGCCGCGCCGCGAACGATGCCGCTGACGCCGAACTGATCGGGACCGAGGCTCGGCGGGATGAAATAGCCTTGCGGATTATGCGCCGTCACCCAATGCGCCGTCGAAACGAACGGCACGGTCGCGGCAAGGAATAGCAGCACGATCGCCAGCTTGATGACGACGATGACATTATTGACCCGGGCCGATTCCTGGACGCCGGTCACCAGCAGCGTCGCGATCAATCCGACGATCACCATTGCCGGCGTGTTGATGATCGCGCCGGTGGTATGCCAAGTGTGGGCCGCGGCATCGTAGCTGAACGGCGACCTGGCAAGACCGTCCGGAATGACAATGCCGAAATCCTTTAGAAAACTCACTACATAGCCCGACCAGCCGATCGCCACCGCGGTGGCGCCGAGCGCGTATTCCAGCAAAAGATCCCAGCCGATGATCCAGGCGATCAGCTCGCCCAAGGTCGCATAGGCATAAGTATAAGTGCTGCCGGCGATCGGAAATGCCGACGCAAGCTCGGCGTAGCACAATCCGCAAAAGCCGCAGACGGCGGCGCCGATCACATACGACAGAACGATCGCCGGCCCGGCATTCACCGCGGCGGCGTGCCCGGTAAGAACAAAAATGCCGGCGCCGATGATATTGCCGATGCCGAGCGCGATCAGATTGAGCATCGACAGGCTGCGCTTGAGCTTGGGGCCGCCGCCGGGGGCGGTCGTGGAATTGGCTTCCGCCTCCAGCGTTGCAATCGTTTTACGCGCAAAAATTTGCGCCATTATCATCATCCTCCGGGAGCGCTCGCCGCCAAACGCGGCGCGCTTGTGAAGTCCCGGCTGCCAACAAAATCAACAACGGCCAAAAGCAAATTTAGTTTCTTGATGGGGTTCCGCCTCACAGCCAAGGCATCAGCGAGGCATGGATGACGTCCGGCACGCCCTCATTGCCGACCGAACGGATGGCGAGATCGACGTCCTTGAGGCCGAAACGATGGGTGGTGATCAATTCCAGCGGAAAGCGCTTTGACGCGAGCTGCGCCAGCGCAAGCTCGCAGGCCTTGTAGCTGTGGCCGCGGGCGCTCTTCATGGTGATGAACTTCACGGTGAATTTCTCCAGCGGGAAATTCGGAAACTGCGCCATTTCGCCCTGGGCGACGATCACGCCGCCCTTGCGCTTGAGCGCCTCGATGCCGAGCAGGATGGGGATGGTGCCGGCGCCGGCGGTGCAGTCGAGCGAGACATCGACGCCCTTGCCGCCGGTGATCTCCATGATCCGCGCCAGCGGGTCTTCCTTCTGCACGTCGATGACATAGTCGGCGCCGAGCTTCTTGGCGACGTCGAGCCGCGCCCGGTCTTTCGACGTGCCGGTGACGATGATCAGCGACGCGCCGGCCTGCTTGCAGATCACGGTCTGCGACAGGCCCTGCTGGCCGGGGCCCTGGATCAGCACGGTCGAATTGTAGCCGACATTGCCCTCGAACAGCGACCACTCGACGCCGTTCGCCATCGGCGTGACCAGGCCGGCAAGCTCCGCCGATACGCCCTTGGGCACATGATGCACCACGGCGTTCCACGGCAGATAGACATATTGCGCAAAGCCGCCCCACAAATGCGGCGCCTTGGCCGCCGAGGTATAGCCGTAGCGGATGGCGTCGGGATTGGTGCGCCAATTGGTGTTCTCGCAATGGCGATACTGCCCGGCATGGCACCATTCGCATTTGCCGCAGGAGACATAGTGCTCGACGAACACCAGATCGCCTTCCTTGAAGCCCTTGCGGCTGGTGAATTCGCGCCCGGCCTTGGCGATGACGCCGATATTCTCGTGCCCCATGATCACCGGGGCGTTTGACGGCGGGTGCTTGTAGAGCTTGACGTCGGTGCCGCAGATGCCGCCGACCTCCATCTTCATCAGCGCCGCATCCTCCGGAATATCCGGCATCGGATATTCGCGGATTTCGGTCGTGCTCGGCGCCGTGCGCACCGCCGCCAATACTGTTTCGGCCAATTCACGCTCTCCCTGCCGTCGTGGCCGGGCTTGTCCCGGCCACCCACGTCTTGAATGAGGTGTATAAAGACGTGGATGCCCGGGACAAGCCCGGGCATGACGGGTCGCCATGCTTGGTTTCGCAACGAAAAGCCCGGATCACGCCTCGGCGCTTGAACGCGTCCGCGGCTGGACCCGGGGGCGCTTTGCGCTCACGTCCGACGAGACCGTCATGGTGGCGGAAATGGCGTGCGCGGTGCCCGGCTGTCCGCCGGTCGAAACCCATCTGGTGTTCTGGACCGATCGCGGCCGCCACCACTACAAGATCTTCAAGCCGGTCGGCGAGGTGCAGGAAGACGACCTGCCGCCGGCTTTCATGAAGAATGCGCTGATCGCGCTCGAGGGCGCGGATTGCGATTGCTGCTGAAAGTGGGATTGTTGTTGAAAGAAGGGCCGTGTTCCCCGCGACGCGGTGCAGCACGAAGTGATGCACCGCAGATCCGGGGTCTTCATAAGCTCTGCGCCAGAAACCTCAGAATTTGTGACGATCCCGGGTCAGCAGCGCACCACTTCGTGCTGCGCTGCGCCCGGGAAATGTCCTCACCGATCACACCTTGGCGAGGTTATCGCGCTTGAGATCCGTCACCTTGGCGACACCCGACAGCAGCATGGTGGATTTCAGCTCGGACGCGAGCTGCGCATAGACGCTTTTGACGCCGAGCGAGCCGCCGTCGATCAGGCCCCATAGGGCCGGCCGGCCGATGCCGACCGCGGTGGCACCGAGCGCCAGCGCCTTGAATACATCGATGCCGCGGCGGATGCCGCTGTCGAGCACGACCGGCACGCGGCCTGCAACCGTATCGACGGCGGTGCGCAGCATGCTGATCGAGGCCGGCACGCCGTCCATCTGACGGCCGCCATGGTTCGACACCCAGATCGCAGCCGCCCCGTGAGCGAGGCTTTCGCGGATGTCGTCCGGCTGGTCGACGCCTTTCACCACCACCGGCAGGCCCGAGGCTTCGCGGAGGAAATCGATGTCGTGGAAGCTCAGGTCGCGCTTCTGATCGCTGAAATTGCCGTGACCGCCCAGCGCCGGATCGTGATTGCCGGCACTGGCGCCGGCCGGCCGCGGCCGGCCAAGCCGGATGAAATCGTCGCTCTGGCCCGGCCCCAGCGCATCGGCCGTCAACACCACGGCGGAGAACCCGGCGGCCTTGGCGCGCTGCACCAGCCAGCGGTTCAGCTCCATGTCGCGGTTCATATAGATCTGAAACCACTTCGGACCGGGCGTCGCCTTGGCGATCTCTTCCATCGGCCGGCTCGACGCGCCCGACGCGACGAACAGCGAGCCCGCCATGCCGGTGCCGGCGGCATTGGCCAGTTCGGCATTGACGTGAAAGGTGCCTTGCTGGCCGGTCGGACAGGTGAACACCGGCAGCGCCAGTTGATGCCCCATCAGCGTGGTGCGCAGATCGATATCCTTGTCGTCGACGCCCTGCAGCCGCCGCGGCATGATCGGGAAATCGTTGAAGGCGCGGCGGTTCTCGCGATAGGTCCAGCCGTCGCCGGACGGCCCCATCACCGCGAAGCGGCCGGGCGCAATGATTTTGCGGGCTTCGTCCTCGAGCAACTCGATATTGACGATTCTAAGCTCGCGCTCTTCCTTGCTGGCGTCGCCGAGATCGACCGCCGGCGCGGGCGTCGGCGTTTCCGCAACGGCCTGCGTTACGCCCTGCCCGGCAGCGACGACAGCACCGCCGGCGGCCAGCGCCTGAATGAGATTGCGTCGCGAGGTGTTCATGCCGTCCTCCCCTTTTGGTTTTGGGGACAGCATCGTGGCTGCAGCGGGCCCCGTCAACGCCCGTCGCAGCGATCCCCCCGTGCGGGAGAAGGCACAACGAAGTCGAGCCTGCTTTTTACAATCCCGCTCGCGCGAGCGCCTCCGCCTGGCGCTTGCCGACGCGATCCATGGTGAAGTGCTCGATCGCCTCGTTGAACAGGCGATAGAAATTCAGCTCGGCGCGCAGATGCAGAAACACCGCGCCGAGCCCGATCGCGGCGCGGTCCATGAACACGAATTCGCGCGGCACCGTCACCGGGCCCTTTTGTTTGAGCGCCTGATGCACGCGGAACGCTTCGCGGCGGCCGTATTCCGACGGCGCGACGCCGTCGGCGATGGTGCGCACGCGATCGTCGAGCAGCGGCCCATAGATGAAGCGCGCCCAGATATTGAGCGTCTCGATCAGTTCGCGCGACAGCTTGCGGAAGCCCCAGGTCTCGTAGGCGTGCACGACCAGATCGTTCTCGCCGCGCAACAGCCCGTGATAGAGATCGACGACGCCGCGCACGAATTTCGGCGCGAAGATGCGGATGCAGCCGTAATCGAGCAGATTGATGCCGGCGGCCTCGCCGTCTTGCGAAAACACCGTGTAATTGCCGAGATGCGGATCGCCGTGGATGACGCCGAAGCGGCTGAACGGAAACCACCAGGCGGTGAACATCGCGGTCGCCAGCGTGTTGCGCACGTCCAGCGGATCGTTTTTGTGCGCCAGCATCTTGCTGCCGTCGAGCCAGTCGAGCGTCAGCAGCCGTCCGGTCGAAAGTTCGGGCCAGGCGCGCGGCACGCGCACCACATCGACGCCGTCGAGCATCTCGCGATAGAGCGCGACGTGCTTGGCTTCGCGCCGGTAGTCGAGTTCTTCGCGCACCCGCGCGCCGATCTCCTTGCCGATCTCGGTGGTGTCGATGGCTGAATCGAAGCGGCGGCGGATAGCGAGCAGCCATTGCAACTGCTGCAGATCGGCTTCGACGGCGGACTGCATATCCGGATATTGCAGCTTGCAGGCCAGCGCCGCGCCGTCGAGCGATTGCGCGCGATGCACCTGGCCGAGCGAGGCGGCAGCGGACGGGTGATGCTCGAAGCTTCCGAACTTCTTTTCCCAGCCGGCGCCGAGTTCCGCCATCATGCGGCGCTTGACGAAAGCCCAGCCCATCGGCGGCGCTTCGCTCTGCAGCTTCTGCAGTTCGGCGGCATATTCCGGCGGCAGCAGGTCGGGCACGGTCGCCATCAATTGTGCGACCTTCATCAGCGGGCCTTTGAGCCGGCCGAGCGCGCCGGAAAGGGCGCTGGCGTCGCCGGCGCGATCCGGCTCGCTGCCGATCAGCCGCCGCCCGGCATAGCGCGCCGCCACGCCGCCGACATTGGCGCCGACCCGCGCATAACGCGCGGCGCGGGCGGAGAAGCGATTTCGCTCTTCGTCGCCGCCGCGCTTGTTCTCTGGTTTGGGTTTGTCTGTCATGCGCTCTTATTAAGTGACGGATTATGGCTTACGCGTGTGCGGCCCGCGAAGCAAATCGCGCTGCCCACGCATTGACAAGGCCGGATGGGCAGTACCACGCTACCAACATAAAAATTGAAAAACGCCGTGCAACCGCGGCTGGGGAGGATTCGTCATGGCCATTCGGCATTTTATCTATGTCGCTGCATTTTCGGCCCTCGTCGGCGCCCCGGCGCTGGCAGAAGTGAAACTGCCGGTGCCGGCTTTCGACCAGTCGGCGGTCGCCCAGCGCGGTTATTTCTATGTCGGCGGCCATTATGTCGGCGACCCCGGCAAACAGACCATGGCAGGCCAGATCTACGTCGAGGTGCTGGCGCCAAAGAAGCAGCGCCGGCCCTACCCGCTGGTTCTGATCCACGGCGCGGCGCAGACCGCGACCAATTGGATGGGCACGCCCGACGGCCGCGAAGGCTGGGCCGAGTATTTCGTCGAGCAGGGCTATGTCGTCTACATGATCGACCAGCCGATGCGCGGCCGCTCGGCGTATCATCCGGCCGACGGCGCGACCCGCATGTTCACCGTCGAGAACGAGCAGTTCCAGTTCACCGCGATCGAAAGCGACGGCACCTGGCCCGGCCGCGAGAAACACACCCAATGGCCGGGCGACGGCGCCAACAAAGGCAAGAAGGGCGATCCGACCTTCGACGCGTTCTATGCGACGCAGGTCGAGACGGTGATGTCGAACGAAGAGACGCAGCAGCACAATCAGGATGCCGGAGCGGCGCTGCTCGACAAGATCGGGCCGGCGATCGTGCTGACGCATTCGCAGTCCGGACCGTTCGGCTGGCTGATCGCCGACGCCCGGCCGAAGCTGGTCAAAGCCATCATCGCGATCGAGCCCTCCGGCCCGCCGTTCGAGAACACCATCATCGGCACCGGCAAGGGCCGCGCCTGGGGACCGTCGGATATTCCGATCACCTACGACCCGCCGGTGAAGGATCCGAGCGAGATCGCGGTGGTGCGCGACGACAAGCCCGACGGCCCGGATATGTTCGTCTGCTGGATGCAGAAGGCGCCGGCGCGGCAGCTGGTCAATCTCAAAAGCATTCCGTCGGTCGTGATCTCGGCGGAAGCGTCCTATCACCAGCTCTACGATGGCTGCACCGTGAAGTATCTCGCTCAGGCCGGCATGAAGATCGAATGGATGCGCCTGCAAGACAAGGGAATCCACGGCAACGGCCACATGGTGATGATCGAGAAGAACAATCTCGCCATTGCCAAGGTGATCGACGACTGGGTGGTCAGGAACGTGAAGTAGGGCGATGGCGCGCTAATTATTTCGGCCAGTTATCGCGAATCCAGCGCGCAAGACTCTCTTCGCTGACCTCGCCGGCGGCGAGAGCCAGGATTATTTTTGTCGCATGCGCCGGCGCGGGCGCGAACTTCACGCCGTTCTTGCGCAAGAAGGTCATCATGCTCATGAAGGCGATGCGCTTGTTGCCGTCGACGAAGGCATGATTCTTGGCAAGGCCGAAGGCGTAGGCGGCCGCGAGTACCGGAAATTCAGCCTGTTCGTAGTGCCATTTGTTGATCGGGCGTTCGATGGCGGAGCGCAGCAGACCGTCATCGCGCAATCCCGCCGCTCCGCCAAACCGACGCAGTTGGCGGCTATGAAGCGCAATGACCTGTTCGTAGGTCAGCCATTTCGGCGCGATATCCATGGAACGATGCAATCATTTTGCCAGCGTCGCCAGCGTATCGCGATATTCGTCCATGATTTCATCGGCCACTTCCATGGTGGCTTCGAAATCAGGATCATAAGGAAGCAATTGCAGCCCGCCCCCGGCCATTTCGACAAGGTTAAAAGCTTGGCCCCGCTTGATGTCGAGCCGCTGCATCACTTCACGGGGCAGAAGAAACCCGTCGGAATTGCCGATCCGTTTCACTTCAATTTTCATGGCCGGCCTCGCAATGTATTACGATCCGTATAACATAACCGGCGTTGCCGTTCAACAGGTGTTTTACAGCCGCCAAAGCCGCGCTATTCCAGGCTTTCCAGCTCCTCGATCATCCGCTCAATCACCCCGAGCCCGCCCTGCCAGAACTGCGGGTCGCGGGCGTCGAGGCCGAACGGAGCGAGCAGTTCGGAGTGGTGCTTGGTGCCGCCGGCTGACAGCATCGCCAGATAGCGTTCGGCAAAACCTTCGGCGGCGTGCTCATAGACGGCATACAGCGAGTTCACCAGGCAATCGCCGAACGCGTAAGCGTAGACATAGAACGGCGAGTGCACGAAATGCGGGATATAGGCCCAGAAATTTTCGTAGCCGGGCTTGAGTTCGATCGCCGGGCCCAGGCTTTCGCGCTGCACCTCGAGCCATAGCTCGCCGATGCGCTCGGCGGTCAATTCGCCGTTCCGCCGTTCGGTGTGGACGGCGCGCTCGAAGGTGTAGAACGCGATCTGCCGCACCACCGTGTTGATCATGTCCTCGACCTTGGCGGCGAGCATCGCCTTGCGCTCTTTCTTGTCGCGGGTCGCGGCCAAAAGTTTCCGGAACGTCAGCATCTCGCCGAATACGCTTGCGGTCTCGGCGAGCGTCAGCGGTGTCGGCGCCATCAAGGCACCGTTCGGCGCGGCGAGCACCTGGTGCACGCCATGACCCAGTTCGTGCGCGAGCGTCATCACGTCACGCGGCTTGCCCTGATAATTGAGCAGCACATAGGGATGCGCCGACGGCGTAGTCGGATGCGCAAAGGCGCCCGGCGCCTTGCCCGGCCGCACCGGTGCATCGATCCAGCGGTCGTCGAAGAAGCGTTCGGCGATCGACGCCATTTTCGGCGAGAACGCGCCATAGGCTTCCAGCACGGTATTCCTGGCCTCGATCCAGCCGACGGTGCGCTGCGGCACCTGCGGCAGCGGCGCGTTGCGGTCCCAATGCGGCAGCCGCTTCTTGCCGAACCATTTGGCCTTGAGCGCATAGTAGCGGTGCGACAGCCGCGGATAGGCGGCGCGTACCGCCACGACCAGCGCATCGACCACTTCGCGCTCGACCCGGTTCGACAGATGGCGGTCGTCGGCGATGTCGGCGAAGCCGCGCCAGCGGTCGGAGATTTCCTTGTCCTTGGCGAGCGTATTGGTGATCAGCGCAAAGCCGGCCACGTTGTCCTTGAACGTGTGCGCCAAGGCCTGCGCCGCGGCTTTGCGCTTGGCCCCCGAACGATCCACCATCAGATTGAGCGTCGGCTCGATGGCGAGCGATTTGCCGCCGACCTTGAACCGCAGACCGGCGATCGCGGCGTCGAACTGACGATTCCAGGCCGCATAAGCCGTCATCGACTTTTCGTGAAACAACTGCTCGACACGATCCTCGAGCTGGTAGGGCCGGAAATGGCGGACGTCTTCGAGCCACGGGCGGTAATGGCCGAGCGCCGGATCGGCCATCGCGGCTTCCAAAACGGCATCGTCGATGCGATTGAGTTCGAGTGCGAAGAACAACAGATGCGTCGATGCCGCCGTCATCCGCTCCTGGATATCGCCGTAGAATTTCGTCCCCGCCGGATCGACGGTGTTGCCGGCATGAACCAGCCCCGCATAGGAGCCGAGTCGTCCCATCAGGTCATCGATCGCTTCGTACTGCTTTACCGCCGCAGCCAGTGCCGCGCCGCCGCTCGCCGCCATATCGGCAAGCTTGCCCTTGTAGCTCTCTTCAAAGGCGATGCAATCGGCATCGGCCCGATCGAGATCGCGCTTGATGGCCGGATCGTCGAGGCCGGTATAAAGGTCGGCGAGATTCCATTCGGGCAGATTGCCAAGACCGGTCTGGCCGGGCTTGCTTTTCACTTTTGCTTTGGCGGTCACCGCTGGACGCTTGGCAACGGACTTTTTCGCGCTTTTTGGCATGATTGGACCCGATTTTTACCGGCATCTCATGTGGCGCAAGAGTGCGGCTGCCGCAAGACCATAACGGCGCTTGGTCTTGCGACGATACGGCGCCTATGCTCTCTCCCGGCAGCGGCGGCCCTAACCGGGTTGTGTGCCGGACGGCCGCCAGGAAACGTCCTGGCCGGGACATCCGCGGCAAGTTTCACCGAAAAACCGGGATCCATGTCATGCGTCATTGCTATCGTTTGCTCATCGGAATTGCGCTGGCTGCGTCGTTTGCGGCTCCGGCATTGGCACAGTCAGGCGGCACCAAAGTCGGTGTGCTGACCTGCAAGACCTCCACTCGCATCGGCCTGATCGTCGGCTCGCACCAGCGGATGCGATGCAGCTACGCCCCCGACAATGGCGGACCGCCGGAATATTATCATGGCTACATCAACCGCCTCGGCCTCGATCTCGGCGTCACCACCGGCGGCGTCCTGGCCTGGGGCGTGATCGCGCCGACCAATGGCGTGCCGCACGGTGCGCTCGCCGGGAAGTATGCCGGTGCCAGCGGCAGCGCCACGGTGGGCTTGGGCGTCGGCGCCAATGCGCTGATCGGCGGTTCGCACCGCTCCTTCGCGCTGCAGCCGCTGTCGGTCACCGGACAGGTCGGTGTCAATCTTGCGCTCGGTGTGGCCGGACTGACGCTGCACTCGGCGAACTAGCGAACCACAGGCCTTTGCCGCGGCAACGCAGCCGCGGCAAAGGCTCCCCTTGTCCCGCCCAAACATTGCGTGCTTCGCATCGGGTACGTGACCGCGACGCGTTTGTCTTATTAGAATGCACGCCCGATCCGATTCCCCCGCGATTCGAGACCAAGCATGCTCGGCTGGTTCCAGGCGCTGATGCCCAAGGAAGAGCGATTTTTCCAGCTCTTCACCCAGCACGCCACCATCGTTCTTGCCGGCGCCGAAGCGTTGCGCGGCCTTTTGACGGCAGGCAACAGCGTCGAAAGCTATTGCCAGCAAGTCTTCCAGCGCGAGGCCGAGGCCGACGAGATCACGCGTCAGGTTTTGGTGGCGGTGCGCCGCACCTTCGTCACGCCGTTCGACCGCACCGACATCCAGGATCTGATCACGTCGATGGACGACGCCATCGATCAGATGAACAAGACCGCGAAGACCATCGTGCTATTCGAGGTCCATCAGTTCGAACCGCAAATGCAGCAGATGACCGAGATCATCGTCGAAGCCGCGAAGCTCGTGCTCGAAGCGGTGCCGCTGCTCAGCGCCATCGGCACCAATGCCGCCCGCCTCAATACGCTGACGGCGAAAATCATCAGCGTCGAAGAGCAGGCCGACGACGTCTATAATCGCGGCCTCAAGGCGCTGTTCCTCGCCAGCCAGCGCGAACAGTCTCCCGCCAATACCATGAATTTCATCGTCGGCTCGGAGATCTACGATCATCTGGAGAAGATCGTCGATCGCTTCGAGGATGTTTCGAACGAGATCAATTCGATCGTCGTCGATCAGCTTTGAGGAGCGCCTGGCGCGATGGCCGATCTCCTCAGCCTCCCTCTCCTCATCGGCCTCATCGCGGTTGCATTTTCGTTCGACCTGCTCAACGGCCTGCACGACACCGCGAATTCGATCGCGACGCTGGTCTCGACCCGGATGCTGCGGCCGCGCTACGCGGTGCTGTGGGCGGCGTTTTTCAACTTCGTGGCGTTTTTGGTATTCGGCGTTCACGTCGCGCGCACCATCGGCGTCGGCATCGTTTCCCCCGAAGTGATGGACGCGCGCGTGATCTTCGGCGCGCTGATGGGCGCCATTTCGTGGAATCTGATCACCTGGTGGGGCGGCATTCCGTCCTCGAGCTCGCATGCACTGATCGGCGGGCTGGTCGGCGCCGGCATCACCAAGGCGGGCTTTGCTTCCATCGTCTGGCCGGGTCTGTTGACCACCGGCGCCTTCATCGTGCTGTCGCCGCTGCTCGGCTTTTTGCTGGCACTGCTTTTGGTGCTGGCGGTGTCATGGGCTTTCGTGCGGGCCAATCCGCACGCGGTCGAAGGCACATTCCATTGGCTGCAGTTCACCGCGGCATCGCTGATTTCGCTTGGCCACGGCGGCAACGACGCACAGAAGACCATGGGCATCATCGCCGTGCTATTGTTCTCGCAAGGCCAGCTCGGCCATGATTTCTACGTGCCGTTCTGGGTCGTCATCAGCTGCCAAGCGGCGATGGCGCTCGGCACGCTGGTCGGCGGCTGGCGCATCGTCCACACCGTCGGTTCGAAGATCACGCGGCTCACGCCGGTGCAGGGCTGCTGCGCCTCGGCCGGCGGCGCGATCATGTTGTTTGCCGCGACCTATCTCGGCATCCCGGTCTCGACCACCCATACCGTGATCGGCTCGGTGATCGGCGTCGGCGCCGCGCGCAAAGTCTCGGCGGTCCGCTGGAACATCGCCGGCAATATCGTGGTTGCCTGGATCATCACGCTGCCGGCCGCGGCGGCGATGGCGGCGTTGTTCTATGGACTGGGCGGACTGGCGCGTTAGCCTCCGCTTAACACCCCCTTAAGCCTCCTCGCCCAGAGTGCCCCGAAACGGCACAACCGCGCCGACGAGGCCGAAAGCCATGACTATTCTTATTGTCGATGACGATCCGGTGCAGTGCCGGCTGCTCGAAGGCAGTACTGCATAAATTCGAATACGACACGATAACCCGCAACAGCGGCGACGCCGCGCTGTCGGTGCTCGCCGGCCCGGACGGCGCCGCGATCGACTGCGTGATCCTCGATCTGGTGATGCCGAACCTCGACGGGCTCGGCGTGCTCGCCAAAATGCGCCAGGCCGGGATCAATGTTCCGGTGATCGTGCAGACCGCCCATGGCGGCATCGACAATGTGGTGTCGGCGATGCGCGCCGGCGCGGTCGACTTCGTGGTCAAGCCGGTCGGCCCGGAGCGGCTGCATGTCAGCCTGCGCAATGCGCTCAATGCCAGCGCGCTCGAAGGCGAACTCCAGCGGATCAAGAAGAGCCAGTCGGGCACGCTGGGCTTTTCCGACATCATCACCAAGAGTGCGGGCATGCTCGCGGTGCTGCGGATCGCCGAAAAGGCCGCGGCTTCGACCATCCCGGTGCTGGTGTCGGGCGAGTCCGGCGTCGGCAAGGAATTGATCGCGCGCGCCATTCACGGCTCCGGCGAGCGCCGCGCCAAGCCGTTCGTTGCGGTAAATTGCGGCGCGATGCCGGAGAACCTGGTCGAGTTGATCCTGTTTGGCCACGAGAAAGGCTCGTTCACCGGCGCCACCGAGCGCCACACCGGCAAATTCGTCGAGGCCTCGGGCGGCACCCTGTTTCTCGACGAGATCGGCGAATTGCCGGCCGCCGCGCAAGTGAAACTGCTGCGCGCCATCCAGGAAGGCGAAGTCGAGCCGGTCGGCGCCCGCAAACCGGTGAAGGTCGATGTCCGGCTGATCTCCGCCACCAATCGCGACCTGATCGCCGACGTCAAAGCCGGCCGCTTCCGCGAAGACCTGTTCTACCGGCTGCATGTTTTCCCGATCGCGGTGCCGCCGTTGCGCGAACGTCCGGCCGACATCCCGGCGCTGGCGCGGCATTTTCTGGCCCGCTTCGCCGCGGAAGAAGGCAAGCGCATCCGCGTGCTGACGCCGGAAGCGCTGCGGCTCCTTGCGGCGTTCCAATGGCCCGGCAATATCCGCCAACTCGAAAACGCCGTGTTCCGCGCCGTCGTGCTGGCCGAAACCGACGCCGTCGGCGTCGAGGAGTTTCCGCAGATCAGCAACCACCTGACCGCCCAAGCCCCCGGTCTTCGCCGATCAGAGGCCGGAGGCCGCGGGCTTGGAAGACTTTGAGCCGGCGCTCATCCCGCTCGCATTCGACGAAGAGCCCTCCTCAACGCCATCGCAGCACTTGGCGATGGCGTTGCCGGCAGGCGATGCTCTGGCGCTGCTCGATGCCGAGGGCGAGGTGCGGCCGCTGGAAGCCATCGAGTCCGATTTGATCCGCTACGCCGTAACCCATTACCGAGGTCAGATGTCGGAAGTGGCGCGGCGGCTGCAAATCGGGCGCTCGACGCTATACCGCAAGCTCGATGCGCTCGGCCTAAATAGCGAGCGTGGCGAAGGAGATAGCGACGCCGTGGCCGCAGAGCGACAGCCCCTAAAAATCGCTTGAATTAATCTGTACCCTCGCGCTGAACCTGGGGACAAATACCGGCGGCTCAACTAAGGTGCCGCCCACAGGGGCGTGCCGACGCGTCGAAACAGCCGTGACCGTGGCGGGACTGGGAACGATCTCGCCAAAAGGTGATGAGCTTTGCGGCCTCCGACGTGACAAAAACTCAGGGACTAGGGTCCAAAAGGTGGGCTTTAAAAGCTGGATTTTAAAAGACTGAGCCCGGAGCCACGGGCTCTAAAGGAGAACTTGCAATGTCCGGAATTCGTGCCGGGTTTCTCGCTTCGACCGCCGTTCTGCTCACCCTTTCAGCCGCCAGCGGCGCGATCGCCGAGCCGCAAAACGCCGACCCCGCGAATAACCCCGGCGTAACCCAGTCTCAGGATAGTTCGAGCGTCCCGCCGGCCGTGGCCGCGCCCGCTGCCGACGCAGCGCCAGTCTCCGCAGCGCCCGTTTCTGCTGCCCCGGCCCCTGAATTGGCAGCGCCCGCCCCGGCCGCGGAAGCCGCTCCGGCGCCGACGCCGGCGGCCGCCGAAGCCAAGCCATCGCCGGCACCGGCCGGCACCGCGAGCGAGCCGGCAGCCCCTGCCCCCGCGGCGGCCCCCGCAGCCGTTGCGGCGGCGCCTGCGCCGTCGCCCGATCAGCCGATTGCCGACCAATTGCATAATCTCGCCAGCGGCGCTTTCGACCGCATCATCGGCGGCAAGAAAGATCGCAGCGAGATCGACGCCTTCTATTCCGCCCGCAATTACGCGCCGCTCTGGATCACCGACGGCAAAGCGAACGCGAAGGCCACCGCCGCGATCGCCTATCTCGGCCATGTCGATGCCGACGGCCTCGATCCTGCCGATTATCCGATCCCGAATTTCAGCACCGCTTCGACGCCGGCCGAACTCGCGGACGCCGACATCAAGCTGTCGATGGCCATCATCACCTATGCCCACCACGCCAGCGTCGGCCGGGTGCATTGGTCGCGTGTCAGCGCCGACATCGAATACACTTTGACGCCGCCGGCGGCGGGCGACGTACTCGCCGCAGTGGCCGGCGCGACGGACATGGCCGCGGCGCTCGACGCCTACGAACCGCATACTCCGGGCTATCTGGCGCTGAAGGCAAAGCTCGCCGAACTTCGCGGCGGCAAGGTTGAAAAAGGCCCGGCGCCGTTCCCGGGCGGCGCGGTGCTCAAGACCGGCATGCAGGACGACCGCGTGCCGGCGCTGCGCGAGCGGCTCGGCGTACTCGGCGACGGCGGCACCACCTACGACAAGACGGTCGCCGACGCGGTGAAGAAATTCCAGCAGGAGCATCAGATCGCGGCGACCGGCACGCTCACCGCCGCCACCGTCGACGTGCTCAACGGCGGCAAGGTGCCCGACCACCAGTCGGATATCGTGCTTGCCAATATGGAACGCTGGCGCTGGATGACGCACACGCTGCCGTCGACTTACGTGCTGGTCAATCTGCCGGATTACACGCTGCACGTCATGCATGACGGCAAGGAGGTCTGGCAGACCAAGATCGTGATCGGCAAACCCGACATGCCGACCCCGCTGATGACGGCGGACATGAAATACATCACCATCAATCCGACCTGGAACGTGCCGCCTTCGATCGTCAATCGCGAATATCTGCCGGCGCTGGCGCAGGATCCGACCGTGCTCGACCGCATGGGATTGAAGGTCAGCCACAATCCGGACGGCTCGGTCCATATCTCGCAGCCGCCGGGCGACAAGAACGCACTGGGCCGCATTCGCTTCAACTTCCCCAACAAGTTCCTGGTCTATCAGCACGACACGCCGGACAAGAACTTCTTCGCGTTCGACAAGCGGGCGCTCAGCCACGGCTGCATGCGGGTGCAGAATCCGCAGCATTACGCCGAGGTACTTTTGTCGCTCGACCGTCCGAACGACGGCTACACTGAGGACCGCATCAAAAAGATGATCGCCTCGAATGCCGAAACCGACATTCAGCTGCCGACCTACATCCCGGTCAACCTGACCTACCAGACCGCTTTCGTCGACGATGCCGGCAAGCTCGAATTCCGTGACGACGTCTACGGCCGCGACAAAGCGCTGATCGCCATCCTCAAGGGCAACGAGATCGAAGGTCGCCGATCTCCCGGTCGAGCATCATGAGGACATTTCGCATCGCGAAGTCCTGGCGATGCCGGATCAGCCCTCGCTGTTCGGCAATCGCAGCTACTACCCGAACGGCGCCAGCGCCTCCGGCGACAACTTCTTCAGCCGACTGTTCGGCGGTTTTGCCGCCGCCCCGCAGCCGGCGCCGCATAAAGTCACCCATCCGCGCAAGGAAACCCGGGCGCACGCCGATACCGTCGAGCGCTAAAATCCCGGTTTCTTTGACTTTTTCGGCCGATTGCGACCGCCATTAACCAGGTTATACCGCCCGATCCACACGGATCGGGCGGTGACCGGATTGCGGCCAGATTTTGCCACACTGCGGCATTACCCCTAATGACGGTGTCGGGGGTGGGGTGGCGGCAAGTCCGGCGTTAACCCTTCCCGAATTAACAGTGCGTTAGCGTTATCCGCCCCGGCGTGGGGTCGTGGCGGGTGGCATTCAGGTTGACGCTGTCAATGCGGGATGACCAGTGCACGTCGGTTACGCGCGCCTGAGGACTCATCGTCTGCCTATTCGCGTCGGCACTTCGTGCGGCCTGGCGCTGCTGTGCTTTCCTCATCGGTTCGAGGTCCTTGCAAAACGCGGCCGCCGAAGGCGACACGCGCACCATCTCGATGCATCACATGCATACGGGCGAAGACATCACCATCACCTATAAGCGCGAAGGCCGCTACGACGACGCCGCGCTGGAAAAGCTCAATTGGTTCCTGCGCGACTGGCGCCGCAGCGAACAGACCAAGATGGATCCGCACCTGATCGATCTGGTGTGGGAAGTGCAGCGTGAAGCCGCCCCGGCGACGCCGATCCAGGTGGTCTGCGGCTACCGCTCGCCGGAAACCAACGCCATGCTGCGGCATCGCAGCGCCAATACCGGCGTCGCGCGTTTCAGCCAGCATATGCTCGGCCACGCCATGGACTTCTATATCCCCGGCGTGAAGCTCGAGCAGTTGCGCGAATACGGCCTGCGGCTGCAGCGCGGCGGCGTCGGCTTCTATCCCGAATCCGGCTCGCCCTTCGTGCACATGGATACCGGCGGCATCCGCATGTGGCCGCGCATGACGCATGAAGAACTGGCCCGCGTATTCCCCGACGGCCGCACCGTCCATATCCCGACCGACGGCCGGCCGCTGTCCGGCTATGCGCTGGCGCTGGCCGATGTGCGCCAGCGCGGTGCCGAGCCTTCAGCCAATTCGATCGATGCCGCGCGCAATGCCGGCGTCGACGATCGGCACGCAGCTCGCGAGCAACGATCGTCCGCACGTCAATCCTTTCGCCAAGCTGCTAGGCTTGGCAACGAAGGACGAGGATGACGAGGACGATACCGCCGCGCCTTCCGCCGCCGTCGCCTCCGCCCCGGCAAACCATCCGGTTCTCGCAGCCCTTGAGCACGGCGCGCAGCGCGGCGCTCAAGTGGGCGTTCAGGTCGGCGCCAAAGTAGGCGCGGAAGTCGCCGCTGCCGGCAAAGCCACCGCAACCGCCGCCGTAAAGGTCGCGGATGCGGCTTCTAAAGTGAAGCTCATTCGCACCGCTTCCGCGGCAACCTTGTCACCGTCGCCCTCCCTGCCGGCCGCCGGCGCCGCGACGACGCCGAACCAGATCATTGCCGCGCGCGGCTTCTGGCAAGGCCCGGCCGACGGAGTCGCGGTCGCTAACAATTCGGCTGCGGCATCGAACCAGCATCCGGTCCCGCCGGCGAACATTCCCGCGGACACCGATACCGCCACCACCGCCTCGATCGGGCCCTTCCCCAACCCGCATGCCGACCAGCCAACTGCCGTCTTGGCCTTTGCCGAACAGCCGAGCCGTGACCCAACCGGAATTGCAGCGCTTCGCGCCGCGGCGCTCCCGGCGCAACTCCCCGCCGGCAGCACCACCATCGCAGTGAAGCGCGTCGCCAATCAGATGGCCTCGGCGGTGATAACCGCGGGCATGACGTCGCTTACGGTCATCAAGTCTGCCGACGCCCATCTGCATAATCCCTGGATGCGCGCCATCGTGCTGTCCCCGAGCGTGCATCGCTTCCTCACCACCGCTTCGCTGGGCGCCCACGATTTCCGCACGCTGGCTGCCCAGATGGTCAAACCCGCGAGCGCGGTGCTGATGACCTTCTCCGCCGATCCCAATCCCGGCCTCGACCACGAGCATTTCACCGGAGCCGCGATCGTGTTCGTGTCGACGGTGAGCTATCCGACCCGCACGGCGTCGCTGCAGTAAGATCGCGCTTCGTTCGAATTGCCGCTCCCGGTTCAGCCGGCCCGCATCACTCAACAAAGTCTTTGGCGATGCGCGATCGGCGGTGCGGCGCCGGCGATAGCGCCTCGTGAATCTTCTTGAAATCCGCGAGAATGACGGCGCCGACCTGCGAGGCGGGGACCGGTTCGCCGAAGAAAAAACCCTGCGCCTGATCGCCGTCCGCTTCGTCCAGAAAAGCCGCCTGCGCTGCGGTTTCGACGCCTTCGACCGTCACCCGCATGTTCAGTTCGCGGCCAAGCGCGATGATGGTTTTCACCACCGTCCTGGCATCGCCGCTGGAGCCATCGAAGCCCTGCATGAAGCTGCGGTCGATTTTGATTTTATCGAACGGAAAGCGCCACAGATAACTCAGGCTGGAATAGCCGGTGCCGAAATCATCCATCACGATGGCGATGCCCATCGCCTTGAGCGTCTGGAGCTCCGTCATGATCGCCGCGGAATTGCCGAGGAGCAGCGTCTCCGTGATTTCCAGCTCCAGCCGGTGCGCGGCGAGAGCGGACTCATCGAGCGCGGCGGCGACGACCTCGCTGACCCGCCCAGCCGTGAACTGGGCGGGCGACAGGTTCACCGCGATCGTAAAATCCCCCGGCCAGGTCGCGGCGGTACGGCAGGCCTCCCGCAAGACCCAGCCTCCGATCTTGTCGATGAGCCGCAAATCCTCGGCGATCGGAATGAAAACGAGCGGCGGAATGACCGATCCGTCGACGGCGACGAGCCGTATGAGCGCCTCAAATCCAATAAGGCGCCGTCCCGCCATTTTATAAAGCGGCTGGTAATGGAGTTCGAAGCGGTCATTCTGTACCGCATCGCGAATGATCCTCTCGAGCTTAAAACGTTTCTGCAGTTCGATATCCATCTCGGCAAGGAAGAACCGGACGCAATTGCGGCCGGCGGCCTTGGCTTTATAAAGCGCCAGATCGGCGCTTTTCAAAAGCCGCTCCGGATTGGCTCCGTCGGCCGGCCCCAATGCGACACCGACGCTCGCCGTAGCGATGATCGGCTGACCATTGAGCGTCATCGGCGCGGTCACCGCGGCGGCGAGACGGCGTGCAAAATCTCTCGCCTGATTCCTGTCGCGGACTTCGGTCTGAACGACGACAAACTCGTCGCCGCCGAGCCGTGCCACCACATCGCCCGCGCGAGTGAGCGAACGCAGGCGCTCGGCGACGGTCTTGAGCAGGAAATCGCCGCCGTCGTGACCGAGCGTGTCATTGACGCTTTTGAACCGGTCGAGATCGAGGAAATGCACGGCGACGCTGCCGCCGCGCGTCGGCAAGACGGCGAAGGCGCCTGCCAATTTCTCTACCAGTTGGGTGCGATTTGCCAGTCCGGTCAGCGCATCGTGATGCGCCATATGCGCGATTCGCGCCTGAGCCTCACGCGATTCGGTAATGTCCTCGAAGGTCGCGACCCAGCCGCCGCCTTGCTTTGGCTGATCGACCACGCGAAGCGCGCGCCCGGCCGACGTCTCCATGATCCTGCTGCCGGATTTGCCTTCGCGCATATCCTCGAGCACACGCGCGAAAAACGGCTCCGGATCGCCGGCAAATTCCCCTGAACGTTTCCTGCACTTGACCAGATCGAGGAGCGATCGCCCCGTGAGCCATGCCGGCGACACACCCATCATCTTGGCGTAACGATCGTTGAACAGCACGATGCGGCCGTCGCGATCGAACATGCAAAGTCCCTGCGACATGTTTTCGAGCGCGGCGTTGAGCAGGATCTTCTGTTGCTGCAATTGTCTTTGGGACCGCCGATCGGTCAACGCGACGACGAAGGATAGGACGAGAATGACCGTCGTCACGGCGGCAACGACCAGGGAAAACGACGCGGGAGACAACGAGCCGGCCTCGGGAAGGCGCGTCGGATCAGGCATGAACAAAACCGCACCCATGCCGGTGAAGTGCGTGGCGAGGATCGCGGATGCAAGCAGGACGACTGCCGGTAACGTGTTCGCCCAGTCGTCGCGCTTTGCAGCAAAATGGAGCGCAATCGACCCCAACGATAGGCCCAGCGCGACGGAAGCCACCACCAGGGCGGGGATCCAGGTAATACGGCCGGGCACCTCCAGCGCCAACATACCGATGTAGTGCATCGCCGCAATGCCGCAGCCGACGACGGCGCCCCCGATGGCGGCAGCAGCCGCGGTCCAACGCCCGAACTTGAACAGGGCCGCGGCCAAGCCCGCGCCGGTAATGAAGACGGCGATGAGCAGCGACACGATGGTCAGAACGAGATTGTAGCCAGCACCGATGATCGGATCATAGGCAAGCATTGCGATGAAGTGAGTTGCCCAGATGCCGCAGCCGGCGGTCACCGCGTCCAGGCTCAGCCAAACCAGTTGCATCCGCCCGGTCGTGGCCTGGGCGCGGTGGAATAGACTTATCGCGACGGCGCTTGCCAGGAAGCAGATGGCGACCGCCAGCGCAACAAGGCGCAAATCATGGTCGACCGTCAGGCAGTCGTAGACTCTGAACATCGCGGACCGCCCTCCTCCCTGCCGGTAATTCTTTGGCAAGAGACACGAACGATCGCCGCTGCGACGACGGGCCGGTCGCATCGCGGGCGGCAGATCGCCTGCCAATCCGGCATCGCATCGATCGTAGCGGCGTGCCGGAAAAAACGCGCTTGCGCCCGATCAAGCTGCAGCCCGCAATAGATGCGACCCGCATAAAGAAAGCCCGCTCCAATTGTCCTTCTTTTCATTAATTGTTGTTACGTATTAAGGAGAAGCGGCGGCACACAAACCCCGATAAATACGTTCGAAACCGCCCCCCGCACGCCGGCGGGGACGGCGACACCGCAACGGCGTCCCGCCGTAGATTACGGCAGCCGATCCGATAGCCATTGCTGAACCGTTGCGACGGGAACCGGCTGTAACCCTTGCTTTCGCTTCGGATCGGGAATCGGCGATGTGGCAGCGCCGCGGCGGCTGCGCGTGCTTAGCCGCGCTTCTTCTTTTTGGCTCTTGATTTGCTGGCTTTGACTTTGTCGGCGAGGTCTTTGTTCACGATCTCCACGATCTTTGCCACTGCATAGGCATGAAGCCGATCCGACTTGTCGATGGTGATATGCTTGATGTTGGCGTCAGCGGTGAGATCGAGATTGGTCAATTCGCCCTGAAATCCCGCCCCCGGGCTGACTTTCTTGCCAAAGCCGTTGTTCTGATAAAAATTCACCAGATGAAGGACGTTCTTCGGCACCGGCTGCGGCTCGGTGGCGTCGAAAGTCACGATCAGTTCGACCGGCACATTCGACTTATTGAGCGCGTTGGCGATGTCCAGCGTCGCATTGGCGCCAAGGGAATGGCCGATCAGGACGACGATGTCCTTCTGGCCGCGGGCCTGCTGGTCGGCAATGCGCCGCGCCACCGCTTGCCAGCTCCCGGTGGAGTAAACGCGGGCGCTATAGCCCTGCCGGTTGAGTTTGTCGGCGAGCGTGTCCATGCCACGCGAGAAAATGTCGGCAAGACCGCGAAACAAATCGACGTGGACCTGCGACGGCGCCACGGCCGTTTGAGCGTTGCCTTGCGCTATGGCCGAGGTCAGGACGGCGGCCGCGACGGCCGCGGCAAAAATCGTTCGGCTCAGGACGTTGGACATCGTTCTCCCACCGGCACGGCTATGCAGTTACTACAGTACCTTCCTGTTGATTAGCACCCAATAACCAAGAGAGCAAAAAGCCGCTTGGATAGGTAGTTCTACGCAAGATCGCCGCCGCCGACGCGTTTACCTGTAAAGCTCCGGAAACACGCGACAGTCTTTTTGCAACCTTTTGCAATATAACGGGCATTGCACGGGCGCCGCCCGCATCACGGCGTCGCCGAAATCCTCGACAACGAGGCCGGGACCGGTTCGCCATGGATGAACATCGGAACAATCCGCGCCACCGTGTCCTGAAGCTCGGATCGATTTCTTTCAAAAACGGCGGCGGCATCGACTGTACGATAAGGAACCTGTCGGTCACAGGCGCCCTGCTCGAGGTCGCCAGTCCGCTCGGCGTGCCGGACGATTTCGAACTGCAAATCCGCGACACCCACGACCGGCATTCCTGCCACGTCGTATGGCGAAAGCAAACGCGCATGGGCGTTGCCTTTCGGTAGGCAGAACGAACGCCAAAAAGGCACGCTGCGGTTATTCGAGCGTGGCATCAAACGCCCGCAGCGCCGTGCAATTTGGATAAGAAACGCCGTCGATGCCGCCTATTTGAGTGAAATTGAAGCTGTATGATTGGTATTCCGTAAGCGCATTCGACAAATCCAGGCTGTTAATCAGCCGGATACTGATACCGTCATGCCAGACATTTGGAATTTGCACGCTTGGCGGTGAAATTCGCCGCGCCAAATGCTCAAGGGCGAAACCAGACGTCGCCTGTTGCAAATGAGGAAACACGGCCATGGAGATTCTCCTGGTTGAAGACAGCCCCGGCGACGTGCGGCTGACACTCGAAACGTTCCGTGAAACCGACCCTTCCATCCGTTTGCATGTCGCCAATGACGGCGTCGAGGCCATGGCCTTTCTGTTGCGTGAGGGCGAGCATGGCGATGCTCCTCGCCCGGACCTGATCCTGCTGGATTTGAACATGCCCAAAATGGACGGCCGCCAGGTTCTGGCCGAGATCAAGGGCAACGAGAGTTTGAAATCGATACCGACCGTCATGCTGACGACTTCGGATTCGGAAGCGGATGTCCTGAAGTGCTTCGAACTGCAGGCGAACAGCTACCTCTGCAAGCCCGTCGAATTAAGCGCGTTCGACAACCTGATAATCAGCATCAATGATTTCTGGCTGACCAAGACCAGGCTGCCGCAGATGCAAAAAGAACCGGCTGCACGCTCTTAGTCCGCCGTACCCGTATCGTTCAGTGAGAAACCGTTAGGTCGCGGCGGACGATTCTCGATCAGCACCTTCAGCGTTCTTTGATCAGCTGCAGCTTGGCCGGAAACATGAAAGCACCGGCGAAAACCAGCACCGCGAACAGTCCGCTAAGCAGATAAATATTGTGCACCGCGTGAGCCAGGGCATCGAGAACGCCCTGCATCCCCGGAGTGCCGGCGATCTGCTGGCGGCCTTCCTGCAGCAGGCGGACGAAATCGCCCCCGTTGACCGAACTTGAGCCTGCCAGACCGGCGTTGAATATGCCGCCGAACACGGCGCTGCCGAACGATTGGCCGATCAGCCGAAAGAAGAACACGCTCGACATCGCCGCCGCGCGCTGCGACCAGTCGATATTGTCCTGGATCGCGATCACGAATGAAACATTGCCTATCCCCATGCCCAGGCCCATGAGCCCCGCCGCCACGATCGGCTGCAGCGGACCGGCACCGGGATGGAGCATTATGAGCAGCGTGCATCCCGCTATCAGAACGACGCCGCCGGTCGCTGCCGAAATCCGATAGCGCACGCGGAGCACCAGGCGGCTGCCGACGAAGCCGCCGAACGGCCACGCCACCGACATGGCGCCAAGCGCCACGCCGGCCATCAATGTGCTCGACCCCATTAGGCCCTGCATATACAGGGGAAGGAATCCGACGATCCCCATCATGATCGCACCGTTGGCGCCGCCGACCCAGTTGCCGCCGGCGATGAGGCGGTTGCGGTACAATCTCACGGGGATCATCGGCTCCGGAATCCGGCTCTCGTAGAAGATCAGCGCGGCAACCAGGATCGCGAAAACGCCGAAGGCGCCGGCCAGAACGGCGATGCTGGATGTCACCGCATGCATCAACGCGATCATGATGATCGCGGTGGCGGACGCCATCAGGGCGGCGCCGATGTAGTCGATCCGGTGCCGCCGCTTCTGCACATTCTCCTTGAGCGCGATTAACAGCAGCGCCGCGGCGATGATGCCGAACGGGATATTGATCCAGAAAACCGCTTTCCAGCTCACATGGGTCGCTATCAAGCCGCCGACCATCGGGCCCAGCACCGCCGCGCTGCCGAACGTGCTCGAAATGTAGCCCTGCATCCTGGCGCGCGCTTCGCCGCTGTAAATATCGGCAACGACTGTTTGCGAAACCGGAATCAGCGCACCGGCGCCGATGCCCTGCACGACGCGAAAAACGATCAGCGAGACCATGTTCCACGACAGCCCGCACAGCGCGGAGCCGACCAGAAAGACCGCTATGCCGAACAACAGCACCGGCTTCCTGCCGTAGAGATCGGCCAGCCGTCCGTAAATCGGAATCAGGATCGCTTGCGTCAGCAGATAGGCGCCGAATATCCAGCTGAACAGATCGATGCCGCCCAGCGCGCCGACGATCGTCGGCATCGCGGTTGCGACGATCGTTCCCTCGATCGCCGCCATGAAAATGGTCGCCATCGCGGCCGCGAAGACCAAGGGCCGATGCGGCGTCTTGCCGTCGTCCGGCGTGCGCTCGTGGGACGGCGACAGTGAACCCGCCTGCGGAAGAGTTTCGGGGTCTGTCGCAATGTCCATCACTTAGCCGGGATTGGGCCTGATTATGCAGCGTCGATATCGGCCGGATCTTCGTCAATCACGTTTCGCTGTCGCGTCTGGCAAAGCGAACCGGAAGGCGAGCGCCTATTTGGCAGCGGGGTCGCAGCTTGTCCAGGTTTCCCGGGAACGGCTTCGCCGGCTGCCGTAAACCTGCGCGAGGGAGCGGAACAATTTATTTCTCGGTTACGAGCCGCCTCAATATCCCGCTACCGCGGCCACCCCTCCATTGCGGCGATGGCGGCGTCGGTTTTCCAACACTGTGGCACAGCGGTGACAGTAGCGACCAAAGCCGGCTGTTATGATCCCCTGACGATTTATGGTCCCTGTCCTCCTAGTCTTTGCCCAACATGTGCGGAGTCGAAGCGTGGTGAGAACGATTGGCCTATTCTCCCTGATTGTCGCCGGCCTATGGCTGGGTATCGGCGGTACAAATAACGCGCGGGCGGATTCGCAGACGCCCGGCCAGGTGTGGTCGTTTCAGACCCCTTTCGGCATCGTCTATGGTCTCATTCCGCACGAAGTCGTGGATTATCCGACGACGCGGGCCGCCGGAACTATCGTTGTCAGCACCAGCCAGCGGCGGCTCTATCTTGTGCTCGGTGGCGGCAAGGCTATTCGCTACGGCATTGCCGTCGGCATGGAGGGCTATGCCTGGTCTGGCGTGAGCACCATTACCGCCAAGCGCGAATGGCCGGACTGGACGCCTACGCCGGATGAACGCAAGCGGTTTCCAAGTCTGCCGGTTCACATGGCCGGCGGTTCGGATAATCCGTTAGGCGCACGTGCGCTCTATCTTGGCGATACGCTTTACCGCATCCACGGCACCAACGAGCCCTGGAAGCTCGGCGGCGGCGTGTCGTCCGGCTGCATTCGCATGTCCAACGACGATGTCACCGACCTCTATAACCGCGCCAAGATCGGCGCGACGGTGATCGTGCAGCGGTGAAGTCTGCAGGATCCGTTCGGTGCGGCGACAATGCCACCGAGGGTCATGCCAAGCACTTCGCTCAGAGGTGATAATTGATGCCGGCGCGGACGATGTCGCCGCGTAAGCGTGCCGGCAACATGTTGGTCAGATACCATCCATTCCAAGCCGGCGCCCAGAACCCAGCCGGCGCGTATCTGAAAGTGTCGCGCTCCCCGCTCCGACAAACCCATTATTTGGCGATGTCCATTCGGAAGTGGCTTGCCGCCGGCAAACGAAACGAAGGAATTGCTTACTAACAAGTCGGCATTCTAACGCATTGCGTCCACGAAAACCGATGAGGGGCGCGACGACGCGGCAGTTCGCCGTTGCGGACATTTCGTACTCCCGACAAGATAGCCTGTTAAATGCAGCCTAAGAATGGGAAGGCGCAGTGAACCGGAAGCAGCACAGGTCCCTATTCGCGACATGCCAATGCGGCGAGGTGAAATTCGAGGCGGCAGGGCCGCCGATCCTTTCCGTCTCTTGCTACTGCACAAGCTGCCAGGAAGCCGGACGTCAAATCGAGCAATTGGTATCTGCGCCGGCCGTCCTCGATCCCGACAGCGGCACCGGCTTTATCCTTTATCGAAAGGATCGCGTTCAATGCGTGAGGGGGCAGCAGCATCTTGAAGACCATCGGCTCAAGCCCGATTCGCCGACTCGACGGGCCGTCGCGACGTGCTGCAATTCGGCAATGTTCCTCGACTTCACCAAAGGGCACTGGCTGTCGATCTACCGGAAGCGCCTTGCCGCGGATGTGCCGCCCTTGATATGCGGGTCATGACAAAAGAGCGGCGCGCCGGCGTCCAGCTTGCCGATGATGCGCCGAATTATAGTGGCCGTTCCGGCAAGTTCATGTTGAAACTGCTCGCCGCCTGGATTGCGATGGGTTTCCGCAGGCCAGAGATGACCTTGGGCAAGGCGGTACATGAGGAGCGGTGATCACCGCCAGGTCATTTTCCCTGGCGCAACAGCTTTTTGACCCGAAACGGACACTAACGGCCTACTCGATCACTTCGTCGGCACTGACGAGAATCGTCTGCGGGACGTTGATGCCGAGCGTCTTGGCGGTCTTCAGATTGACGAACATCTCGAACTTGGTGGGTTCGACGATCGGCAGATCGGCGGGTTTTTCGCCATTCAGAATTTTCCCGGCATAAATGCCAGCCTGACGGAAACCGTCGGCAAAATCCGCCCCATAGCTGATGAGACCGCCTGCAGTGACGTAATCCCGTTGCGAATACATCACCGGCACCGCGTAACGCGCGGCCTGCGCCGAAAAATGAGGCACCTCGCCGACAAAGAAAGGATCCTGCACAACGAGAGCGGCGCCGGCACCCTGCTGGACAAGACCGGCGAAAGCCGCCGCAATGTCGCTTTCGGTGCCTACGCCCACAACAAACGACTTCAAGCCGAAGCCAGCCGCCGCTTCCTGCACCTGCCGCGCCTGAGATTGGGCCGTTGGATTGTTTGGATTTACGATGACGGCGATCGTCGACACGTGAGGCAAGAGTTCGTGCAACTGTCCGAGACGTTTGGCTTCCAACGATGAGCTGATCATCGCGACACCGGTGACATTGCCGCCGGGCCGATTGAGACTGGCAACCAGGCCTCCCTCGACGGGATCGGCGGCGCTGACGAAAACGATGGGGATCGAGGCTGTCGCGGCCATGGCGGCACGCACCGGCGCAAGGCCACCGGCGGCGAAGATCGCGGCGACCCGGCGCCGGACCAGATCCGCGGCGAGCTCCGGCAGGCGGTCGTTGTGACCTTCCGCCCAGCGCGACTCGATCGTCACATTCTGACCGGCGAGAAAGCCGTTTTCCTTTAGCCCTTGATTGAACGAGGAGAACATCCGCGCGAAGTACTCGGACTTTTCCCCAGCGCCGGGATGAAGGGAGCCTATGACCGGCATCGCCTCCTGCTGCGCATGGGCGACGAATGGACAAAGCGAGGCCGCGCCCAGCACAGAGATAAATTGGCGTCGCTCGATGCGAAGAATCATTGCCGCCCCTTGAAGCGATAGGCCCCGGCACGATGCTACAGCGATATATCGCGCTGCACGAGGCCGCCCATAGACTATGCGAACGAACACTGGCGAGGCCTTCCAATGTCCCTGCTCGAACCGTTACGATGCCTATCTTGAGCGTTGAGAAAAAGCATTGAGCCGTTCGCGGGCGACCAACTCGCAAGACCGGCCTCGCAAGGGATGGAAGAATGCGCGCCCTTCTCAGGCGGCTTTCGCTGCTCGGTTGCCTGTTGGCGAGTCACGCCGCTTTCGGCGAGACCTATCCCGAGCGCAATGTGACCATCGTGGTGACTTCGGCGGCCGGCGCCTTGACCGACACGTTGACACGCGCCATCGCGCTGCGGCTTGCGGCGCTGTGGAAACAGAGCGTGATCGTCGAAAACCGGGGCGGCGCCGGGTATGCGATCGCCGCCGAGTTCGTGCTGCGCGCGCCGCACGACGGCTATACGCTCCTCGCCTCGGAGACCGGCTTCTACACCACACAGCAGTTTCTCTACGCCAAGCTCGCCTATGACCCGGAGAAGGATTTCACGCCGGTCGCCGGCTATGGCGCCATTCCGTCGGCGCTGCTGATGAACCCTTCGACGCCGGTGAACTCCGTCGGCGATCTGGTCGCGCTTGCCAGAAGCAGGCCGGGCGAGGTCACTTACGGCACGGCCGGGATCGGCACTTCGCTGCACATCGCCGGCGTCGAGCTGGAAAATCTCACCGGCACGAGAATGACGGCGGTGCATTACCGCGGCTCGGCGCCGGCCTTGAGCGATGTGATCGCCGGACACATCGACGCTGTGATCATGGGCCCCTCGGTGGCGCTGAGTTCGGTGAAAGCCGGAGCACTCAAAATGCTGGCACTCGGCAGCGAGCGGCGGGTGCCGCAGTTTCCCGACGTGCCGACAATCGGTGAAACGGTCCCGGGATACCAAGCCGGCGTCTCGTTCGGGCTGTTTGCGCCGATGGGCTCGCCTGCGGATGTCGTCCGGAAGGTCAATGCCGACGTCGGGAAAATAGTCAGCGATCCCGAATTTCAGGAAAAATATCTGGAGCCTTTTGCGGTGCAGCCGCTGCCTGAACCACTCGACGCCTTTGCCGAATTCCTGCGTAAGGATTCGATCAAATGGGGGCAGATCATCAATGCGGCAAAGGTGAAGATCGAATGAGCTGTCGCGCTGGGAGCGAAACGCCGCTCAGGGAAAAATCTCATGCTTAAGGTGCATCGGCTCGGCTACGCCAACCTTGTCACGCCGGATATTGAACGGCAGGTCGATTACTGGACGCGCGTGATCGGGCTGCAAATCGTCGATCGCAGTCCAGACCGGGTTTTTCTCGCCACCAAGCTTGGCTTGGAGGCGATCGCTCTCGAGCGAGGCCCCGCTTCGCATCTCAGCCGGATCTCCTTTCAAGTTCCGCCCGACAGCGACCTTGGCGAACTTGCCGCGGTGTTGCAGCGTAACGGCGTGAAGAACGAGCGGCGCACCGACCTCTCGCCCGGCGTCGCCGAGGCGATCGTCTTTCGTGATCCGGCCGACGTGCAAGTCGAGGTTTTCGCCCAGGGCCGCTTCCACGGTCACGACAAATCCGACATCGGCATCGGTCCGGTCAAATTCGGCCACGTGGCGCATCGGGTGCGCGACGTTCAAGTCCAGGCCGCTTTCTATAGCGAGGTGCTGGGCTTTCGCACCTCCGATTGGATCGGCGACCATTTCGTGTTCATGCGCTGCGGCGTCGACCACCACACCGTGAATTTCGTGCGCAACGAAACGCCCGCGCTCCATCACATCGCCTTCGAAGTGAAGGATTGGAGCGAGTTGCAGCGCGCCTGTGAGGTGCTGGCCAAGAACGGCATCCAGCTGGTGTGGGGACCGTTGCGTCACGTCGTCGGCCACAACGTCGCCGCCTATCACCGCAACGCGGACGATGTCCGGGTCGAAATGTATTGTGAAATGGACATGATGAAAGACGAGGCGCTGGGCTACTGGGAGCCGCGGCCCTGGCATGAGGAGATACCATTGCGCCCCAAGAACTGGCCTAAGGACACGTGGCGCAGCGCCTGGGGTTTCGGCTCGTTCGGCACTTTTCCGGGGTATCCATAACCCGCCCGAAGCGGGCACGGCATATATCGGCTTACTTTTCCTGGATGCTTTTCAGGTAATCGATCACCGCCAAGATACGATTCTTCGAATCTGAATGCTTGCGGCGGCCCGAAACGGAATCCCCACGCCGGCATTTCTCGCGTGCCATGGCTAGAAATCGTCGAATTCCGTCCGTCGATCATCTGGTAGACCGTGTCATAGGGAAATACGCCATTGTTGTTCTTGGCGAGAACTGTCAGATCGGCCGGCGACTTCTTCAGCTCTTTGCCGACCGGCCCGTCGCCTTTGGCGTCGATGCCGTGGCAGGGCGCGCAACTGGACTGATATTGTGTTTTACCGAGACTGATATCCTGGGCCGACGCACACCCGCTGAAGCTGACGACCGCGGCCGTCAGCCACACGGCTGTAACGATTTTCGCAAGGCCATCCACCGGCATCTTGGTCATTCCTAACCGTTCGCCAGTTCGACATCAAAGCAACCGGCTGCCGCGCGCGCTTTGATGTGGATCAATTTCTTCCTTGTGAGAGCGGCGCCCTCCCCGCTAATGCGGGCCGCGATGCATTAAATCATTCCCAGCGCCAGCAGGTAGGTCTCCAGGATCGCCTCCTGCTCCTTGCGTTCGTCGACATCCTGCTTGCGCAGCGAGATGACCTTGCGCAGCGCCTTGACGTCGAAGCCGGAGCCCTTGGCCTCGGCAAAAACGTCGCGGATGTCGTCCGAGATCGCCTTCTTTTCTTCCTCGAGCTTTTCCACGCGTTCGACAAAGGCCTTGAGCTGGTCCTTGGCGAAGCGGTGGGCGGTCTGTTCGTCTTTAACGGCGGCGGCGGTAGCCATGCGCGACTCCTTACGGCGGCATGATCCCGAAAAGTGGATATCGGCTTTCGGAAGAGATCATGCCCCACTGAATGAGCCGGCAGGTTTCGGAATCGCAGGCCCCCGGGTCAAGTCGCGCGCGCGATCATCCACAGCACTGCACAGGACAACGGCGGCAACCCCGAAGGATCAATGCTTTGGGCTTGCTTTTTCGAATGCGGCCTTCTGCTCGGCCGACGCTTCCTTCTGGTGCTTGGCACGCCATTCGTCGTAAGGCATGCCGTAAACGATTTCCCGGCTTTCTTCCTTGGTCATCGGCAGGCCTTTGGCGTCGGCGGCGTCTTTCATCCAGTTGGACAGGCAGTTGCGGCAGAAGCCGGCCAGATTCATCAGGTCGATGTTCTGCACGTCGGCCCGGCCGCGCAGGTGTTCCACCAGGCGGCGATACACGGCGGCTTCGAGTTCCGTACGCGTCTTATCGTCGGTAGCCATGATGTTCTCCGCAGGTTAGGTAGGGCAAACATAGAGACCGCGTGCGGATGTTTCCATAGGTCGCCGTTTTCACTAGTCACTGCGTTTCCCCGGATTGCTGTTCGCCTCCTAGAGGTCGGTTTGGCCACGCAAAACCACGATTTGCTCGAATCCCTGTTCCGCGCCGCGGTAGCGGCCGCGCATCCGTCGCGCTGCCTGCCGCCCGCGCTACCGGAACCGCCGGCCGGCGGCCGGCTGATCGTGCTCGCTGCCGGGAAAGGCGCGGGGTCGCTTACCGAAGTGGCGGAAGCCCATTATCTGGCGCGGATGCCGGCGAACCGCATCGAGGGCGTCGCCGTCGCGCGCCATGGCTATGGCCGGCCGGTCAAGCGCATCGCCATGATCGAAGCCGGTCATCCGGTGCCAGATGCCGCAGGCCTCGCCGGCGCGGAGCGGGCGCTGGAGCTGGCGGACCAAGCCGACCAAGGCGATCTCGTGTTGGTGCTGCTGTCCGGCGGCGCGTCGGCGAACTGGATCGCGCCGGCACCCGGTATCACGCTCGCCGAGAAGCAGGCCGCGACGCGGGCGCTGTTGCGGAGCGGCGCCAATATCGGCGAAATCAATTGCGTCCGGAAGCATCTCTCCCGCATCAAAGGCGGCCGCCTCGCCCGCCGCGCTTTTCCGGCCAAGCTCGTGACGCTGGCGATTTCCGACGTACCGGGCGACGACCCGGCAGTGATCGGTTCGGGACCGACCGTGCCGGACCCGACCACGCTCGCCGATGCGCGCTCGATCGTCGCCAAATATCGCCTCGAGCTGCCGGCGACCGTGACTCGCGCGCTTAGCGACCCTGAAAACGAGTCGCCGAAGCCCGGCGACGCCGCCTTTGCCGATGGCATCTATCGGATCCTCGCACGGCCGGCGGATGCGCTGGGCGCGGCCGCGGCGCGGGCCCGTGAGGCCGGCTACGATTGCATCGTGCTCGGCGACCGGTTGCAGGGCGAGGCCCGCGACGTCGCCGCCGAACATGCCCGGCTGGCCCGCGGCTATGCCGCCGAGGGGCGCCGTATCGCGATCCTGTCCGGCGGCGAGCTCACGGTAACGCTCAAGGGCGGCGGCGAGGGCGGCCCCAACCAGGAATATGCCCTGGCGCTGGCTTACCATCTCGACAGCGCGCCCGGCATCGCGGCGCTGGCCGCCGATACCGATGGAACCGACGGCGGCCGCGGCAAGCCGACCGACCCGGCCGGCGCCTTTATCGACGACACCACCATCAAGCGCGCCCGGGCCGCCGGCCTCGATCCCGCCGCGTTTCTCGCCGACAACGATTCCACGGGGTTTTTCAACGGCATCGGCGATTTATTCGTGCCCGGACCGACGTTCACCAACGTCACCGACTTCCGCGCCATCATCGTTGACAGCCCAACAATTTAACGCGGATTCTGAACCGATAATGAGGCTCGCGGCTTTTCTCCCGGTATCGTCGATTCCGCTCGTCCCCGCGAAAGCGGCGACCCAGCGCTGGATTCCCGCTTTCGCGGGAATGAGCGGTCCATGGGTCGCTGGGCTCATCGCCTTGTTTGTGCTCTGCGCATCCGCCGGCCCGGCGGCGGCCGATTTCCGGCTCTGCAACAACACGGCGAGCCGGGTCGGCGTGGCGGTGGGCTACAAGGACGCCGACGGCTGGACCACGGAAGGCTGGTGGAACCTGCCGGCGCGGACCTGCGAAACCGTGCTGAAGGGCAATCTGGTCGCCCGTTATTATTATGTCTACGCCATCGATTACGATCGCGGCGGCGAATGGATGGGGCCGGCCAACATGTGCACCCGCGATAAGGAATTCACGATCCGCGGCATCGGCGATTGCCTGGCGCGCGGCTACGACCGTACCGGCTTTTTCGAGGTCGATACCGGCGAGCAGCGGGCCTGGACGGTGCAGCTCACCGAGTTCGAGCGAACAGCAGAAACCACCGCCGGTCAGCTCGACCCCGCCCGCCGGCGCGACGCCGGCCGCAGCAGCCCCCTCGGCAGGCGGCGGCGCTTCGCCCGCGGCGCCACCCCCCACCCGGAATCAAACCCAATGAGACGGCAGCGGCGCACCAAAGTCGTAGCGACGCTCGGTCCGGCCTCCGGCGACCGCGCCATGATCTCGCGGCTATTCGAAGCCGGCGCCGATGTGTTTCGCATCAATATGAGCCACACCAACCATGACCGGATGCGGGAGCTGGTGGCCTCGATCCGTGCGGTCGAAGCCGAGCATAATCGGCCGATCGGCATTCTGGTCGACCTGCAAGGACCGAAGCTCCGCCTCGGCGCCTTCAAGGACGGCGCCGCTGCGATCGACAAAGGCCAGGAATTCATCCTCGATACCGATGCGACGCCCGGCGATGCTATGCGCGTGCAGCTGCCGCATGCGGAAATCTTCGCCTCGATCAAACCCGGCGATGCGCTGCTGATCGACGACGGCAAATTGCGGCTGGTCGCGACCGAGGTCAGCGCCGAGCGCATCCGCACGCGGGTCGAAGTCGGCGGCAAAGTATCGAACCGCAAAGGCGTCAGCCTGCCGGACACCGTCATTCCGGTTAATGCACTCACCCCGAAAGACATCGCCGATCTCGAAGCCGCCCTCGCTACCGGCGTCGATTGGATCGCGCTGTCGTTCATTCAGCGGCCCGAAGACATCGCCGAGGCCAAGAAGATCACGCGCGGACGCGCCGCAGTAATGGCCAAGATCGAAAAGCCGCAAGCGGTGGCGCGGCTCGGCGACATTCTCGAGCTCGCCGACGCGCTGATGGTGGCGCGCGGCGATCTCGGCGTCGAGATGCCGCTCGAAAAAGTGCCCGGCGTGCAGAAGGAAATGACGCGGCTGTGCCGCCGTGCCGGCAAGCCGGTGGTCGTCGCCACCCAGATGCTGGAATCGATGATCGCGAGCCCGGTGCCGACCCGCGCCGAAGTCTCCGACGTCGCCACCGCGATTTTCGACGGCGCCGACGCCGTGATGCTGTCGGCGGAATCCGCCTCGGGGCAATATCCGATCGAGGCGGTGTCGACGATGAACCGCATCGCCGAGGAGGTCGAGAACGATACCGCCTATCTGCCGTCGGTGCATTTGCTGCATACCGAGCCGGAGGCGACCGGCGCCGATGCCATCGCCGCAGCGGCGCGGCAGGTGGCCGAGACGCTCGACCTCTCGGCGGTGGTGTGTTGGACGTCGTCGGGCTCGACCGGCCTGCGGGTGTCGCGCGAACGGCCGAATTGCCCGATCGTCGCCATTTCGCCGATCGAGGCGACCGGGCGGAAATTATCGGTGGCCTGGGGCATTCACAGCGTCATCGAGGATGACGCCCACGATCAGGACGATATGGTCGAGCGCGCCTGCCGCATCGCCTTCAAGGAACGTTTCGCCAAAGCCGGCCAGCGCGTCATCATCGTCGCCGGCGTCCCGCTGGGCACACCCGGCGCGACGAATTTCATGCGCATCGCCTATGTCGGCGAGGATAGGTCCACCGAGTAGCGCGCCGTTATTTGCTCGATTTCCGCGATGACCCGTTCCGCCGCCGCGTGATGCAGCATGTGGCCGATGCCGGGCAGTACGACGAGCTTGGCGTGCGGCACCGCATTCGCGAATTTGAGCGCGTGACGCTTCAACGGAACGATCATATCGCGATTGCCAGCCATGATGACGCTCGGTGTCAGCAGTTCGCCGTACCGGGCCGATTGCGCGGCGAGATTGTTTTCCAGATCCGCGATGTCGCGCGCATTGGCGAGAAAAGTCGGCGGCCGGAGCAAAAGGAGAGCCGCGGAACGCTTAAGATAAAAGCGCGGCGGCCATTGCGGCAGAAATGCCGAACCGAGCGCCGGGCCGATGAACGGCAAACCAAGCGGCATTGCCAGTGTGCGGGCATAAAGCCAGCCGATGATCGGCGCCGCGAAGACAGCATAGAGCAAGGTTAGCGCCCCCAACCGCGGATAAAGCGGCGGCGCCAACAGCACGAGGCCGGCGACGCGCGGTGGATGGTCGAGCGCAAACGCCGCGGCGAGCGTGCCGCCCCAGGAATGACCGACCACGATAGCGCGCGCGACGCCGAGCCGATCCAGTACCTTGTCCAGCATGGCAGCCTGGTACGACGGCGCGCTGCCGCGGCCTTTACGGGCGCTATAGCCCAGCCCGGCGCGGTCGATGAGGATGACGCGATGGCGGGTGGCGAGCCGCTCGCCGAATGCGAGCCGCATGTCTTCGAGATTACAGCCGGCGCCATGGATGACGACGATCGGCGGCTCATCCTGTCTGACATCGCCAAGCTCGACGACGTGCTGACGCAAGCCGCCGATGTCGACGAAGCGGCCGCGCGGCGGATGCAGCCGTTCGATCAGCTTCGTGCCGATGAAGCTTATAACCGCGCCGGCGGCGAGAATTTCAGCGACGACACCAAGCGTGTGATGCATTCAGTATTCTATCGCGGCGGAATTTTATTGTTGTTTTTTCTCTGCCGCTTTCACCGGGTCCTTGACCGCTTCGAAGGTGGCAAATTCCGCGTTGTAAAGTTGCCCGTCCTTTTTCTCGACGCGGCGGATGTATTCGTTTTGAACGATATCGCGGGTTTCGGGATCGATCGAAATCGGGCCGCGCGGACTTTCCCACTGCAGTCCCTTCATTGCCGCGACCAGCGCGTCGGCACCGGCCTCGCCGCCGGTCTTGTCGAGCGCCTTGTAGATCAGCGCCATGCCGTCATAGCCGCTGACCGACATGAAATTGGGCCGGTATCGATTGGCCTTCTCGAAGGCCGCGACATAGGCCTTGTTGATCGCCGACGGATGAGCCGCAGAATAATGATGCGCGGTCACGATGCCGATCGCGGCGTCGCCCATGCCCGAAAGCTGGTCGTCGTCGGTCACGGTGCCATTGCCGATCACCTTGATGCCGGCCTTGTCGAGACCGCGCTCGGCAAACTGCCGCATCAACGTGCCGCCCTGCCCCGACGGAATGAACACAAAGATAGCGTCCGGCTTGGCGTCCGCGGCACGCTGCAGAAACGGCGAGAAATCCGGACTGGCCAGCGGCACCCGGATCGCCTCGGTGACGGCGCCGCCGGCGGCTGTAAACCGCGCGGCAAACGATTTTTCGGCATCGATACCGGGAGCGTAATCGGAAACCAGCGTGACGACCTTGGCGATGCCGTTCTTTGCCACCCAGTCGGCGAGAACGACGGAAGATTGCGCCGTGGTGTCGCTGGTGCGCACGATATAGGGCGAGGCTTCAGTGATCAGCGAACTGCCGGCCGCCATCACCACCTCGGCGATTTTCGCCGTGGTGGCGAGCGGCGCGACCACCAGCGCCGCCGGCGTGATCTCGAAGCCCGCGATAACGTCGACCTTGTCGCTGACGATCAATTCCTGCGCCAGCCGCTTGGTGTTGTTCGGCGAGCTTGCAGAGTTGCGCAGGATGACTTCGATCTTCTTGCCGGCAACCGTATCGCCGTGCTCGCGCACGAACTCATCGACACCGGCCTTGAGCTGCTTTCCGGTCGACGCCTGCTCGCCGGTCATGGCGATGACCAGTCCGATCTTGACGGTGCCGTCCGCCGCCGCGGCGCCCGCCGTCGTTGCCGCCGCGGCTATTATGGCGATCGCGGCGGTGAAGCGTGTCATCCGGCTCACAGCGATTCGCCCTTGAGCCAGCGCGCGCCTTGGGCATAGAGCGCGTCGAGTTCGGTGCCTTCGAGCCCCGCCATGTCGTCCTTCACTTTGTAGCCGATCTTCGTTTGCAGATAAGCGAGGTGGCGATAGCCCTCCGGAAATCGGTTGAGGATGTCTTGATCGAGCGCGAGCGTGGCGGACGGATCAACCGGATCGAGCCGGTCCTTTTCATAGATCAGGCGGCGCAGCACCAGACCCCAGCGGCCGTCGCGCTTCTCGAAGAAATCGTAGAAGCGCCCGGTGCAGACCACGTCGCAAATCACGCCATCGACCGGCGCGCGCTGCGAGATCGTCATCTTGGTCTGCGCAATCGAGCGGTTGCCGGCGACATCGATCGCACTGCCGCCGAGGAAATGCAGGATGCGCACGCCGCGCTTCCAGCCCTCGTCGTTGCCCTTGATGAATTCCTCGAAGCTGCCTTGAAACCACGTCGCCATCATCCGGCCTTCGGCGTGCCAGACGGTGCGGAAGCGGTCCCACAGGCGTGCATCGCGCCACACCGCCCAGCATTCCACCAGTTCACGGATCGTAAGTTTGTCGGCGTCGACAGCCATCGGACGATTCCCCCAGGGTTTTATGTTGCGGGCAGTTTAGCCCGGATTGAGCAAAGCGGAATCGCGAATACGACATTCATCCGTACATCCCCGCGCAAGCGGGGACCCATGCCGGATTCCCGCTTGCGCGGGAATGAGCGGCGGATGACGGCAAGCGGCGTTTAGATATCCCGGCCCTCGACCTTTTCGGTCAGCGTCTTAACGACGTCCGGGACATTATCGAGATGCGGATCGACGGCCAGCGCCTTGCGATAGGCCTCGAGCGCGTGCTTATCGTCGCCGATTTCCTGCAGAATCATGCCGAGGCCGGACAAGGCGCCGAAGTGGCGCGGCTCACGCGCCAACACCGCGGCGATATCGGCGAGTGAATGGCCGTAGTCCTGCTTGAGGTAATAGACGGTCGCGCGCCGGTTCCAGGCTTCGACATAATCCGGCTTGAGCGCGATGACGGCATCGAGAAGTTTTATCGCGAGGTCGTAATCCTTGTCGTCAGTCGCCGCGCGCACCCGGCTCATCAACAGATTGCAGGTGTCGCTGCCGGACGACACCCAGATCGCCCAGATCCGCTCCTCGATCGCCTTGGCGCTCGCGACATCGGGCGCCAGCTTCAGGGCGCCGAAAAGCGTATCGAGATTGTACGTTGGATCGCCGTGCCCCGTCTGCGGCAGGTCGCTGGGCGGTGACATCATGTCCGGCGGGCTTTGCGCCAGCACCGGCGAACCGGCCGGCGCAAAAATCAGCGCGCCCGACAGGGCACCAAGCAGCAACTGGAATCGCAGCCTCATGGGCACAAATCTATGCCCTTGCCGCGGCGCGGCAAGTCGGAAAAGTGCTCAATCGGAGGGGATGAAATGCGGCGGAAATGGGCAGCGGCCTAAGCCGCCAGGGGCCTCGTCTTAAGCCTTTTCGCTTAACCTTGACGGGCCTTGAAGCGGCGCTGCGTCTTATTGATGACGTAGACGCGCCCCTTGCGCCGCACGATGCGATTGTCGCGATGGCGGCCGCGCAGCGATTTCAATGAGTTGCGGACTTTCATAGGTTTTTCCTTGATCTGCCGCGTTGATTAAGGACGTGCCTTCCGCTTGTCAACGCCTGGAAGGCCCGGTCCCGGCCAGGGAAAAGCAGCCGATTTCAAGGAATATCAGGCGGCCGCGCGCTCGGCTTGGGCGCCTTCGGCGCGGGTGCTTTCCAGCCCATCGCCGCCGTCAAAGCCGGTCACGAGGCGGACCAGCTTGTTCCAGGCGCGGAGCGCCATCCCGGCCGGCAACGGCATGCTTTGCCGGCAGATCGCGAATTTCCGTACATAATGCGGCACATGCCAGGTCATGCTGCTGCCGGCCGGGAAAAACACCATGTCACCCGGACCGACGCGCCGCTCGATACCCTTTTCGTCGGTGAGGAAAACCTCGCCCGAGATCACGTGGATGGTCTCATCGACCGGGTAGTTCCATTTGAAGCGTCCGGCCGTGCACGACCAGGCGATGATAGTGGACGTGCCGTCGGCACTCGCGGCCAGCCGCGCCGATCGCGCCTGCGGCATACCTTCGATGACCCAGCGCTGCGGAATCGGCGCCGGCATAAGTTCCACGTCGGCGGGAGCGGCGAAAACGATTGGCTGAGACATGACGTCACCCCGAAAAACCGCCGCCATTAGACCGGGGCAGTCCCAAGAAAGCGTAAATCCAACGCCCCCTGCGACCGCCTAACGCACCGTATCGGTAGCCGTCCCGCGAAGCGCAACCGGCCAATCGCGCCAAGTCCGGCGCAGCGGCACGCTGACATTGCGTTTTTCCGCCTTGCGCGCACTCAAATAGGCGGTCCATTTCCGATAGACGCCGAGCGCCGGCTCGCGCCACGGGCTTCGGAGCCCGGCCTCCAGCGCGCTCGTGGGAAATTCGGCCATCAGTTCGCTGTGGCGGCCGCTGCGCGCCCGCCTGGCGAAGACTTCGGCGAGGGCCGCTGCCGTTTCGTCAAAATAGCCCACCGGCTGTCCCGGATATCGTCCCCGTTCGCCGGCCAGAAAGCGAGCGGCATCGCGGCGGTATTCGCGCAGCAGCGTATCGGCGTCGTATTCCGGGTGGCCTTGAAAAAACAAAAAGAAGCTGCCGTCCTGCTTGGCGAAAGTATCGACGCCGGCGATGGCCGAACGCGTCAGAATTTTGTAGCCGCAGGATTCAAGCGCGCGCTCCGGCAAGTCATTGTAGCGCGAATGCGGCACCCAATGCGGCTCCGGGAAATGCTGCGTCATGGGGTGATCCGCCGCCAGCCGGCAGTCGAATACACCGAAGCACTTTTCCTTCAGCGCGCGGCGCTCGATCCCGTCGGCATGGAGAACGGCGGCGTGTGCGGCGAGGCAGGACCAGATGGTCGATGCGGTATGGTCCCGCGCCCAATCCACCAGCGTAGTCAGCGTCTGCCAATATGGCTCTTCGATCAGGCTGTTGGCGCGCGGCTCGGTGCCCGTCACGATCAAGCCGTCGAGCCGGGTATCCCAAAGCTCGGCAATATCGCGGTAGCGCTGGAGGAGTTCGCCGCGGGTGCCTGCGGCGCGCGGCATTTCGGGAATCGCAAACAACTTCAGGAGCACAACGGTGTTTGGAGTTGCCGCGCGAATCAGATCGGTGAATTGCCGCTCGGTCGCCGCAAAGGCGGCGTCGGGCATGTTGTTGACCAGGCCGATGCTGATGCAATTCGCGGCGTTGAGTTCGGCCGTTGCGGCCGAGCGGCAGGAGTCGAGGAAAAGCGGCATCGCGTCGGTGCTCCGAAAGGCCCCTACTCGGCGGCCATCAGGGTCGAGTCCCGCGACTGCGAGGCCGCCAGGGCCTGGTCGAGATCGGCGAAAATGTCGTCGATGTGCTCGATGCCGACGCTGAGCCGGATCATTTCCGGCCGCACACCCGCCTTTTGTTGCTCGTCGGCCGACATCTGCCGATGGGTCGTCGAAGCCGGGTGACAGGCGAGCGACTTGGCATCGCCCATATTGACCAGCCGCTTGAACAGACCGAGCGCGTCATAAAACTGCTTGGCCGGCAGCAAGGCCGCCGGCGATGCCGAAAGTCAGCAGCGAGCAGGCCCGGCCGCCGAGATATTTGTTCGCCAGCGGATGATAGGGGCTGTCGGCGAAGCCGGCGTAATTGACCCACTCCACTTTGGGATGGCGACGGAGGAATTCGGCCACCCGCCGCGCGTTCTCGACATGGCGCTCGACCCGCAGCGCCACCGTCTCGATGCCTTGCAGCAGCAGAAATGCGGCACAACGGCGACAGCACCGCGCCGGTGGTGCGCTGATAGACGCTGCGGCAGCGGGCGATATAGGCGGCGGCGCCGAAATGCTCGGTATAAATCAGCCCGTGATAGGACGCGTCGGGCTCGTTGAACATCGGGAAGCGCTTCGCGTGCTTCCGCCAGGGAAACTTGCCGCTGTCGACGATCGCGCCGCCCAGCGTGGTGCCGTGGCCGCCCATGAATTTCGTCAGCGAGTGCACGACGATGTCGGCGCCGTAATCGATCGGGCGCAGCAGGATCGGCGTCGCCACGGTGTTGTCGACGACCAGCGGAATGCCGTGGCGCTCGGCGACCCTGGCTAGTGCCTCGATGTCGCAGATATTGCCGGCCGGATTGCCGACGCTCTCGCAGAAGATCGCCCGCGTCTGATCGTCGATCAGCTTTTCGATCGCGGCAGCGCTGTCGGATTCGGCAAACCGGACATTGATGCCCTGGCTCGGCAGAACATGAGCGAACAGCGTGTAGGTGGTGCCGTAGAGTTGCGGCACCGAGACGATATTGGTGCCCATCGCGGTGAGATTGAGCACCGCATAGTTCAATGCCGCCTGACCGGAACCGACGCACAACGCCTCGACGCCGCCTTCGAGTTCGGCGACGCGGCGTTCAAGCACCGCGGTTGTCGGATTGCTGATCCGGCTGTAGCGAAAGCCTTCGGCCTCGAGATTGAACAACGCGGCGCCATGGTCGGCGCTGTCGAATTCGTAGGCGACCGTCTGATAGATCGGCACCGCGACGGCTTTCGTCGTCGGATCGGTTTCGTAGCCGCCATGAACGGCTACAGTTTCGTTTTTCATCTTTCCCGCCGCCTTTTAACGCCAATCCCCGCCCGCGATCTTACGCGCAATTGGGTTGCTGATCCGTGGCGGAAAGTGGGAAAAACGCGGGCGCGGTAAATTCGCCGGAATAACGTTAATTGTTTGCCATGACTTGTTGTCGCCCGCGCGTATCGCGATGGCGTTGGACTACCTTGGTGAATAATTCAATTTTTATCTAATCTTGAAGCGAAAGATTCACTTTGCTGCGGCATCTTCCGCCCATGGCGCTGGCTGAGATCGAACGGGTATCGCACGGCGGGGCGGTTAAGGAAACCGCCTCGCGCGATTGGCTGCGCGCGCTCGAGGCGACCGCAACGATCACCCGCAATCCACAGCGTACCCTGCTCGACGCGATCGAAGATATTGCACGAGGCGCGGGCGATACCGACGCCCTGATATCGGCGCGGGGAAGCCTGACTTACCGCGCGCTCACCGAACGCGCCAATCGCTACGCACGCTGGGCGCTCAGCCAGAACTCGCCAAAGGCGAAACCGTCTGCCTGATGATGCCGAACTGCCCGGAATATTTCGCCATCTGGCTCGGCATCACCTCGGTCGGCGTGCGTCGTGTCGCTGATCAATACGCAATTGCGCGGTCCTTCGCTCGCGCACTGCATCGACATCGTCGCGCCGAAACATGTCATCGTCGCCGCCGAACTGCGCCGAGCCGTTCCGCTCGCGCGGCACTCTCCGGCCAGCCGAAAATCTGGTCCCATGGCGGCCGCGAATTTCCGTCGCATCGATCGCGAGGTCGAGCGATTTTCAGTCGCGCCGCTGACGGCGACGGAGCGCCGCGACGTTTACGATCGCCGATCGGGCGCTGACGATCTACACCTCCGGCACGACCGGGCATGCCGAAGGCCGCCAATGTCAGCCATCGCCGGCTGATGCAATGGAGCTTCTGGTTCGCCGGCCTGATCGAATACCGGGCCCGACGACCGCATGTACGATTGCCTGCCGCTCTATCATTCGGTCGGCGGCGTTGTCGCGATCGGCGCGCTGCTGGTGCGCGGCGGCTCGGTGGTGATCGCCGAGAGATTTTCAGCGAGCGCATTCTGGCACGATATCGTCAAATGGGACTGCACGCTGTTTCAGTATATTGGCGAGTTATGCCGTTATCTGATCAATGCACCCACCCAGCCGTTGCGAACGCAGGCACCGGCTGCGGCTGTGCTCCGGCAACGGGCTGCGCGCCGACATCTGGGAATAAATTCCAGTCGCGGTTCGGTATTCCGCGGGTCCTGGAATTCTATGCGTCGACCGAAGGCAATGTCTCGCTCTATAACGTCGAGGGCAAAGTCGGCGCCATCGGCCGCGTGCCGCCGTTCCTGACCCATCGCTTTCCGCTCGCGCTCGTCCACTTCGATAACGCCACCACCGCGCCGGCGCGCGACACGAGCGGCCGCTGCATTCGCTGCGCACCCGGCGAGGTCGGCGAAGCGATCGGGCGCATCGGCAAGGATTCGAAACGGCCGGGCGGCGAGTTCGAAGGCTATACAAAGAGCGCGGACACCGAAGACAAAATCCTGCGTAACGTGTTCGAGGAAGGCGACGCCTGGTATCGCACCGGCGATCTGATGCGGATGGACAGCGCGCGGCTTCTTCTATTTTGTCGACCGCATCGGCGACACCTTTCGCTGGAAGGGCGAAAACGTGGCAACCTCGGAAGTCGCCGCCGCCATCGTGGAATTCCCCGGCATCGCCGATGCCAGCGTTTACGGCGTTGCCGTTCGCGGCACCGAAGGTTCGGCCGGCATGGCGACGCTCATCGCCGACAGCAAGCTAGACCTTACGGAATTACGACGACATTTAACCATGCGCCTGCCGGCTTATGCCCGGCCATTGTTCCTGCGGATCGGAAAGCGCATCGAGATGACTGCGACCTTCAAACACAGGAAGCAGGAACTTGCGCGCCAAGGCTTCGACCTCGCAACGATTTCCGATCCGATTTATTTCGACGATCCCGCGACACAGGCCTATGTGCGACTGGATGCCGCGCTCTATCAGCGCATCGATGCCGGCAAGATTTGGCTCTAGCCGAACCGGGCAAAAAATCGAAATCCTGAGCAGTCGCCGCAGTTTTTCTTCAAAAACGCAGCCGCACTCCGGCCTGATCACAACTGCGTAGATCGGCAGCCGCATCCGGAACAACTTACCGCGTGGCATTCTTAGTGACACGGCGATGCGGCGTCATGCCTTCGCCAAACCCGACAACGTGGAACCTTAGAACCAGCTTGGAGACGAACATGAGATCGAAGCTCCTGAGCGGCATCGCCGCACTCGCGCTGACCGCGGGCACGGTCGTGGCCAGTTCCGCTCCCGCATCTGCATGGGGATGGCATCGAGGAGGTTGGGGTTGGGGCGGCGGCGCCGTAGCCGCTGGGATAATCGGCGGAGCCGCACTGGCGGCCGCGACATCGCCGCTTTGGGGGCAAGGCTATTACGACTACGCTCCCGGATATTCTTATTCCGGTTATGGCTATAGTCCCGGTTATGCTTACGGCGCCGGCTATGCCCCGGGTTATGCCTATGGCTCCGGTTACGCTTATGGCTCCAATTACGGCTATGCCCCGGCAACCTATGGCGGGGTCTACGATTACGCACCAGGCTATGTTGGGGCCGCGGCCACGGTCCTCGGTGGCGGCAATGTGGCTTACTGCAGGGCGCGTTACCGCTCCTACAACCCTTCGACGGGAACGTTTTTAGGTTTCGACGGGCAGTTCCACTCCTGCCCGTAGTGGCCGGCTACGCCGTTGCGCCGGCGTCGATGGTGAGCACCGTGCCGGATATGCTCTGCGCCTGATCGCCGAGCAGAAATTCGACGGCGTTCGCCACATCGTCGACGCTGGCGAGCCGGCGCAGCGCGCTTCGGCGCATCACTTTCTGCCGCTGTTCGCCGGCAAGACCATGAGTCATGTCGGTATCGAGAAAACCGGGCGCCACGGCATTGACGTTGATGCCGAGGCGCCCGACCTCGCGTGCCAACGAACGCGTGAATCCCAGCATCGATGCCTTGGTCGCGGCATAAACCGACAGTCCGCTATAGCCGGTGAAGCCGATGATCGAGGCGACATTGACGATCCGCCCGCCGCGCTCCGACATCATCGAACGCACCACGTATTTGCTCAGCACAATCGGCGAATGAATATTGACGCGCAGCATCTCCTCGATCTGCGAATTGTGCATCAGCGACAGCGCGCCATCGAAACCCAATGCCGCGTTGTTGACGAGGCCAAAGAACGGACCGAATTGTTTCCGCAGCGTGCGTACCAGCTCGGGTATGGCGTCGATCTTGCCGAGATCGAACGACACGAAATTCAGTGAACCGCGCTTGCCACGCTTTGCTTCCGCGATCGCCGCCGTCAGTTCCTTGGTATCGTTGCGGGCAAGCGCGATCACGCAATAGCCGGCGGCGGCAAGCTTGCGGGCGATGCCAAGTCCCAAACCGCGGCTCGCGCCCGTCACCAGGACATTGCGCGCGGGCGCCGCGGCTTTCTTTTTGCCGGTCTTCTCAGCCATCCTGTCAACCTTGGCGCCGCGCCAGTTTGCCGCTCGCCGCGACGTCGAGCGCGGCAACGAAGCTGATCGCCGCCGGCACTTTATGGCGCGGCAGTGCTTCGCGGCAGAGCTTGAGGATATCGCCTTTGACTTCGCCGGCCTCGCCGCTGGTGATGGCACCGCCGCCTTTAAGCACGACATCCGCGATCACGATCGAGCCCGTCACCGGACTTCGCTTCGGGCGCACCAGTGACATGCGGACTTGGGGATGCCGGTTGATTACTGCTTCGACTTCCTCGGGGTGAACCTTGAGGCCGCCGATATTGATGATGCCGCCGCGGCGCCCGGCAAAGGCATAGCGATCGCCGCGCAATTCCAGCATGTCGCCGGTGTCGACGAAGCCGTCCGGATCGGCGACCGGCGCGTCGCTGCCGACATAGCGCGACGCAGCCCGTGGCGAACGGATGCGGAGCGACCCCTCAGTTACCTTGAGCTCGACCCCGTCGCGCATCTCGCCAACAAAGGATGCCGGGATGCCCGCCAGCGCATCGCCGACTTCGAACGCCACGCCTGCTTCGGTCGAGGCATAGGCGTGGCCGATGCTGGCGCTGGGGAAAGTGTGACGCAAACTGTCCAACACCGCCTGGTCGGCGATCTCGCCGGAGAGACGAACGTAGCGCGGTGAAATCTTGCCGATGGCGGGCGACATCAGCGCGCGGCGCCAATGCGAAGGCGTGCCGGACAAATGCGTGACGCCGTGGCGGCCGAGACGATCGAGATGCTCGGCGATCGGTTCGCCGGCGCTCGACAGCACCAGCGAGGCGCCGCCGAGCGCGGCGCGCAGGAAAATCTGCAAACCGCCATAACGGCGGATGTCGTAAAAGGTGGCCCAAACGACCGGCTCGTTGCGCGCGCTGCTTTTGATCGCCGCGGTCAACGCAGCAAGGCTGTGCGCTACCATTTTCGGCACGCCGGTGGTGCCGGATGTCAGCAGCACCCATTCGGTTTGGCGCGTGGCTGCCGGCAACTGGTCCTCAGCCGCGATCTCCGGCGTGCACAGAACATGGACAGGCAGATCAAATGCGGTGCGGGCCGGCGTGTCGCGATCGACAATGATTGCGTCGATCTCGGCACCGGCGATCAGCGCGGAAAGATGCTCCGGATCGGCGTCCGGCGGCAGAACGAGAATGCGGCCCGCCACGCCGTCCAGCTCGATCAGTGCCAACGCAGTGGTGAGTTGGCTAGCGGTGGCGACCAGGACGGATCTGTCCGCCAAGGTCGCCGAGCCGGCCGCCCAGGCTCGTTCCCCCGCGCAAACCCGCGACCGGCGCGCTCGCGGCGCGATCCAAGAACAACGGCGCCGACGAACCGCTACCGAGGCGCTCTCGCAGCGATTGCGCCTCAGTGCGCGCCATTTTCGTAGACTTTCACAAAATCGCCGAAAGTCACGGGGAATATCGCGTCCTCGGACGCGGTGAAAGGGTCGACACCAAGTTGGTCTTCCAGCCGCGCAACCAGCACGGCGAAGCCCAACGAATCAAGCCCGGAATCGAGCAGCACAAGATCGTCGCGCAGCGGCGCCAGGATCTTGCCGTGCTCGCGCGCGATCTCTTCCATCTGGTCGATTATGGTTAATTTTACCGACATGACTGACCTACGGTTTATTCACTTCGCATCCGTATATTCCGGCAACGATTACGATCAAGTTCACGTAAGCGACGTGGTCAACGCGAATGCTTTCTCCCATGCCGGCGATCCGCTGCCGACAGATTGGCGCAGGCGATATTCCCGCCGTCGCCGATCTGCTCACGCGCGGGTTCTCCTATCGCAGTCCGCAGTTCTGGCATCGCGCGCTCGATCACCTGACGCGGCACGAACCGCCGCCGGGTTTGCCGAAATATGGTTACTTGTTGGAAAGCGGCGGCACGCCGGTCGGCGCCATCCTGATGATCTGCTCGGCCATGCCGGTCGGCGAGACGGGCACGCCCGGCGCCACGGTGGCGCCACGCTGTAATCTCTCCAGCTGGTACGTCGACCCCGAATACCGGGCCTACGCGCCGCTTTTGGTGTCGCAGGCGCTGCGCCACAAGGAAGTCACGTATCTCAACGTCTCGGCGGCACCGCACACCTGGCCGATCATCGAGGCGCAGGGCTTTTTGCGCTACAGCGAAGGCATCTTCATCTCGCTGCCGGCGCTGAACCGGACACCCGCCGGCGGACCGGTCGATGTCATAGACGCGAAGGAGCATCCGGCGGCCGCGTTCGATCCCTTCGAACAGGACGTGCTGCGGGAACACGCCGAGCATGGCTGTATCAGCCTGTGGTGCGTGACGGCCGAGCGCGCCTACCCCTTCGTGTTTCGGCCGCGCTTCGTCAAAGGCATCGTCCCCTGCGCGCAGCTGATTTATTGCCGTGACATCGCGGATTTCGCCCGTTTCGCCGGGCCGCTCGGCCGGCATCTCGCACGGCACGCCCGGCCGATCGTCATCGTCGACAGCAACGGCCCGATCCCGGGGCTCGTCGGCATATTCCGCCGCGGCAGCAAACCGAAATATTTCAAAGGCCCGCAACGTCCGCGGCTCGGCGATCTCGCCTATACCGAATACGCAATCTTGGGCGTTTAACAGTCACTGGCCCGCTCGCCGCCGCGAAGGCGGGAGTCCAGTTGCAGTCCCGCTTTCGCGGGAATGAGCAGAGCGCGGCCTGCCGAATCTCAGACCGACAGCGCCTGACGCACGCGCGCCGGCCACCGCGCGAATTCGACGCCGTGGGTGGCGAATAGCGCCAACGCCAAACGATCGATACCGAACGCGACACAGCCGGTATGCGCGGTCTGGCCCGCCGCATCGCACAGATTCCACGCCGCGCCGAAATGGTCCCGGTGACAATTGAAGCTCATGCAGGCGGTCGGCTCCTCTTCCGAATGGACAGGAATGAGCAGCTCGAATTTCAACGCCTGTTCGACCTGGCTGATCGCCATCAGCTTGCCGCCGCGGCCGAAGAACGGATCGCTCGCCTGATCGATGCGGTAGGGCAATCCAAGCTGGCCGGCGAACTCTTCGGCGCGCTTCATCCAGCGGCCGCGAAAATCCTGGATCCGCTCCGGGGTGCCGATGCAGACGTATTCGCGCATGCGGAACGATTGCAGCCGGTCGAGCATTTTCGACGGCTCGCGGCGGAAGCAGTCGCAAGCGACGTCGAACAGCAAGCCTCCGGCCGGGACGTGACCGCGGCTCGCGACCAGCGGGTAAACCGGGTAGCAGGCCGCCGGACTCAAAACCAGATCGGCGGCTTCCAGCCCCGAAGTCCAATCGCCGCCGGCGTCATAGCGCTCGACGCTGGCGCGGATATCGGCCTCGTCGCCGCCGAGACAGCTCACGCAACCAAGAAAATGCGGAAAGCTTTTCAGATAGCCGGATTTTTCCAATTGCCGGCGGCTCATGACCGGGGGAAACCGCAATACCTCGGTATTCGCTTCGCGATGCCGGGAAATCAGCGCGGTGAGTCCATCGACCACCTTCTCGAATATGCCGGTACGGGCATAGACGCCGTCGATGCCGCTCGGCAGCAACAGTGCCTCGGCGATCGAATCGAGCGAACGGGTCGGCGCTACCGGCTGCTTGAGTGCAACGTTCATCTGTTTCGCCCTTTTGTTGGTTTTGAGGGTTGGCGGCGGTGGTCAGGAAGTGAGTGAATCGGGTGCGCCGGTCAGCAGTGACGTCGTCGCGATATTGGCGAGGATACGGTCGTTGCTGATCATGATCGGCGCCGAGAGAATGTCGCGCAGATGGCGGCCGATACTGAACTCGCCGTCATTGCGGTAACCTGACAGCCCGCACGTTTGCATCGCGCTCATGACGGTGGCGACGGCAAGCTCGGACGCGCTGACTTTGTGAAGATTCATGCCGCTTTGGAAATCGACCGTTTCGAGCGTAGCGGCGTCGTCGACGGACGCTTCGAAGCGTTGAACGGCCGCCGCAATCAGCCCGCGGAGGGTGCGCAGAGTAGTGTTGGCGCGGGTCAAATGCGCGGCCGCCGGCGGCAGCGCGCCACCGGATCGATGGGCGGATTTGCGGACGAAGGCGCGGGCTCGCTCGACCGCGGCGGTGGCGATACCGGCCCACGCCGCGCTCCACAGCAGATGCGCGACCGGCATCATCGTCTGAGCGAGAATTTTATCATAGCTGACAGGCAATATCTGTTCGCTGGAACCCGACGCCACCAGTTTGAAGCCTTCGCTGCAGGTGCCGCGCATGCCCAGCGCGTCCCAGCCGCTCAAGGGCTCAAGCGCGCAGTCCTGCTTGAGGAAGGTGACGAGCACCTGGTCGGAACTCGCGGATTCGGCCGAGCGTCGCGCCGTGGTGACGATGGCGTCGGCAACCTTACCGTAGGAGATCACCGTCGCTTGCCGGTCGAGCGTGATGCGGGAACCTTCGTAGCCGATCGCGGCGATGCTGTTGCGGAGATCGCCGCCGGCCTGTCCTTCCGTGGTGGAGGACGCCAGCAGCATCTGTTCGTTGCAGACCCGGCGCAGCAAAAGCTGGTACCAGGAACTTGAGCGGCCATGGCTTGTGATGCAGGCAAGCGCCGCCTGATGCATCGCGTAGATCATCGCGGTCGACGCGCAAGCACGGCCGAGCGTATAGCAAACGTCGATCACTTCGGCGATGCCGGCGCCCTCGCCGCCGAATTCGCGCGGCACCGTGATGCCAAGCAGCCGCTCGGCGCGCGCCGCGGCGATCGCTTCTTCCGGAAATCTGGAATCGCTATCGACCGAACCGGCATGCTTGGCGGCAACCGCGGCGACTTTTGCCGTGCGCGCAAGAAACTCTTTCGTGCCCCGAGCCCGCAGATTGCCCGCGACCGCCATGATGCCGCGCGCGGCATTGCGGGCCACGTGAATGTCGTCATCCATTTCGAGAACCTTCGCGGTTCTGATAGTCATGGACAGGCTCGCTATGCAGGCGTCCGGCACGACGCCTTGGGATGCGATAGTTACAGTCCTACCGCTATCGCAAAACTTACAAATCCTCGTGGCATTTGCTGGGAATTAGCGCGCTTCTTTCGCGTAAAGGTTACCAATCGAAAACCCCTGTTATGCTAACGATATCGAGAGCCGTTGGTGCGATAGTGGTTCTCGAAAGCAGCGAATTTTCAGTGCGAAATTTGGGATTTGTTCACCGTGCTTGACCGCCTCAATCTATCCGCCGCCGACCGCGTCGCCGTGCTGGTCCGGCAAATCCTGGCAAAACGCGGCGTCGAGCGCGCGCTCGGACGCGACGAGGATTTGACCGAAGCGGGCCTGTCGTCGCTCGACATGGTCAATCTCATGCTCGCGGTGGAAACCGAGTTTGACGTCAAAATTCCCGACCGGGACATGACGCCTTCGAACTTCAGAAGCCTCGGGCGGATCGAAGCGCTGCTGGCAGGACTGCTGCAAAGCGCCTGATTCCCTCAGCCGGCTAGCCTCGGAATCGGCCTTGGCTTCTGCCTCGCTCCGGTGAGATGATGGCTTGGCGCGGGCGAACGGCGCCGCAATAAGAAGCCACAGGCGGGGAAACATGGAATTCGGCATTCTCTTCACGTCGCATCCCAACACCGAGATCGAGCCTTACCCCCATCGCGACGTGCATGCCCGGGTCACCCGGCAGGTGGTACGCGCCGACGAAATCGGTTTCGATTACGCCTGGGTCGCCGAGCATCATTTCAGCAACGAATACGGCATCATGCCGGACGTCTTCGTCTATGCGGCCTATCTCGCCGCGCTGACCAAGCGCATCAAGCTCGGCACCGCCGTGGTGACGCTGCCGCTCGCCAACCCGCTGCGGGTCGCCGAGAATACCGCCTTCGTCGATATTCTGAGCAACGGCCGCTTCGCGCTCGGGCTGGGCTCCGGCTATCGCAAATATGAATTCGAAGGTTTTGGCGCCGATTTCGACGCTCGCCGCGATATCCAGGAAGAGGCGCTCCCGTTGTTGATGGAACTGTTTCACAACAAACGAGCCGACCATCACGGCGATCATTTCAACGTCAAGGTCGACGGCAGCTACGAGTTGTTTCCGCACGCGGTGCAGCAGCCGCATCCGCCGATCTTTCTCGCCGGCGCGACCGATCGTTCGATCGGCGTCGCCGCAAAAATGGGCTTCGGCCTGTTTCTGTCGAGCTGGACGCCGTTTGCCGAACTGGGCCGGCAATCCGCCTTTTACCGCAAGACGCTCGACCAGACGCCGGAAACGCTGCGCGGCAACCCGGCCCGCGGTCACGTCGACGTGGCGCGCTGGGTCTATGTCGCGGAAACCGACGCCAAGGCCAAACGCGACAGCGAAGCCGGCATCATGCGCAACCTTGCCCATTTCGGCAGCGGCCATACGTCGGGTTACCTCGGCACCGTGTCGCAAGATGTCGGGGCCAGCCCGCGCGATTACGACGCACTGACCCGCGACATCATTTTGCACGGCTCGCCGGCCACGGTCATCGCCAAGATCGAGGAATTGCACGCCATGACCGGCAACGCTTCGATCATGCTGCACTTCCCGCCGTGGTATGGCGCCGAAAAGGCGCTGGCCTCGCTCGAACTTTTTGCCGCCGAAGTCATTCCGAAGTTCAAAGACAAGCCGCGCGCGCAGAAGAGCGCGTGATCTCTGCTGGTTGTGATCCCTCGAGCGACTAAAATAATGGCCCAAAATACCGGATCGCGGACGGCGTATTACGCCAGCATCGGTCCCGCGCTCACACTGTTCGATATCGACGTTGAAAGCACAACGCTGACCAAGCGCGGCGCGGTGACCCTACCGGCCAATATCCAATATGCCTGGCCGCACCCATCCCGACGCTTTCTCTATGTAGTCTCGAGCAACGGCGGGCCCGGCATTGCCGGCGACAAGCACTTCGCTCACGCCCTCGCGATCGATCCCAGGTCGGGCGCCTTGGAGCTTCGCGGCAACCCGGCGGCACTGCCGTCGCGGCCGATCCACTGCAGCGTCGACGCCGAGGGCGAATATCTGCTGGCCGCCTACAACACACCGAGCCAGGTGACGGTGCATCGTCTCAACGCCGACGGCACGATCGGCCCGGCTGTCGGGCAACCGGAAAAACCCGATACCGGCATTTATGCACATCAGATTCGCATGGCGCCGGACAATCGCATCGCGATGCTGGTGACGCGCGGCAATAATCCGAGTGCCGGCAAACCGGAGGACCCCGGCGCAATCAAGACTTTCGCCTTCGACCAAGGCAAATTGAAAAACCTCGCCTCGATCGCGCCCGGTAACGGGCTCGGCTTCGGGCCGCGTCATCTCGATTTTCATCCGACCATGCCCTTGGCCTTCATATCGATCGAGCGGCAGAACAAGCTCTATGTTTACCGGCTCGACGCCGTTACCGGCCTGTCGCGCGATCCATTGTTCATCAAAGAAACGCTGTCAAATCCCGGTAACGCCGCGCACCAAGGCGCCGGCGCCGTTCACGTCCATCCGAACGGCAAATTCGTCTATCTGACCAATCGCACTTTTCCGGCCAGCGGAAGCGGCGGCAGCAGAGATGGCTCGGCGGACGGCGAGGACAGCGTTGCGGTCTTCGCCATCGACCAGAATACCGGCGAGCCCGAGCTTATTCAGAACATCGACGGCCGCGGCGTTCAGTTGCGCACTTTCGGCATTGATCCGAGCGGCCGGATGCTGGTCGCGGCAAACATCATGCCGGTGGGAGCGAAGACTGCGGGGATGACAGCGTTTCGTGTCGGCGGCGACGGCAAGCTCACGCTGGTACGCAAATACGATGTCGAGGTGGGCGTGCACCAGCAGTTCTGGAGCGGCATGGTCACCCTGCCCTGAAGACGACGTCCCGTTGCCTCGCTGGCCCGGCGACGGGTCGCCCCATGGTATCAACGGTGTGCCTTCTTGCCGCCACACGGCGTCATCCCATCTTTGTTCCAGCAAATTACGGCTTCAAATTCAGGCTTGGGGAAAGGCCACAGTCATGTCGATCAGACCGGTTAAAAGCATCGTCACATCAAAGCCGACGATGGAGGGCGCGGGCGTCAAGCTCCGCCGGGCCTTCGGCTTCGGCAATACCAGCGACTTCGATCCCTTCCTGCTGCTCGATGATTTTCGCAACGACCGGCCGGACGACTATTTGGCCGGCTTCCCGTGGCATCCGCATCGCGGCATCGAGACCATCACTTATGTGCTGGCGGGAAGCGTCGAGCACGGCGACAGTCTGGGCAATCGCGGCAATCTGGAAGCGGGCGACGTGCAATGGATGACCGCCGGCCGCGGCATCATGCATCAGGAAATGCCGCAAGGCGACAGCAAAGGCCGGATGCACGGCTTTCAGCTCTGGGCAAACCTGCCATCGTCGCTGAAGATGACCGCGCCCCGCTATCAGGACGTCAAGGGCGCCGAGATTCCGGAAGTCGTCGACGACGACGGCACCCGCGTGCGCGTCGTGTGCGGAGATTTCTGGGGCAAGCGGGGGCCGGTTGAAGGCGTCGCCGCCGACCCGCGCTATCTCGACATCTCGGTGCCGCCGGGCAAGCGCAAAACCCTGCCGGTCGAACTCGGGCGGCACGCCTTTGCTTATGTATTCGAGGGCTCCGGCGATTTCCGCGCCGCCTCGCAGCCGTTCGGCGTATTGACCGAGAAGAGCGACGGCATCAACGAGACCGTGGTGCGGGAGCAGACCGGCAATCGTTCGCTCGTTCTGTTCGACAGCGGCGATGAAGTCACGGTGCAGGCCGGGGATAAGGGAGTCCGTTTCCTCCTGGTGTCCGGCAGGCCGATCGAGGAACCGGTCGCCTGGTATGGGCCGATCGTGATGAACAGCCAGGCCGAATTGCAGCAGGCTTTTGCCGAGCTGCGCGGCGGCACCTTCATCAAGTAACCGGCCGAAGCCGGATCGAATATCCGCTCGTCCCCGCGCAAGCGGGGATCCGGCATTTGGTGAGGCGCAGCTGGATTCCCGCTTGCGCGGGAATGAGCGGATTACTCTGCGCCGTGGTGCCAAAATCTGCTATCCTTGGCTCGTCTTAATGCGTTCGGCACCGCAAGCCCGACACGCAAAAAAATATGCGCCGACCAGGGGAGAAATTACCGATGAAAAAGCTGCTCGCCTTGCTCGTCGCTGCGGGCGCCATGTTGCTCGCTCCCGCGCTTCGTGCCGACGAATTTCCTTCGCGTCCGATCACCCTGATCGCCGTGTTCGGAGCCGGCAGCTCCAGCGATACCATCTGCCGTATCATCGCCGATCCGCTCGGCGCCGCGTTGAAGCAGCCGATCGTCGTCGAAGACCGTCCCGGCGCCGATGGCGCGGTGGCGGCGCAATATGTCCAGCGCGCCAATCCGGACGGCTATACGCTGATGCTGGCGACCAACTCGCCGCTGTCCGCAGACCCGTTCCTGCTGCGCCATATCAATTACGATCCGGTGCAGGATTTCGCGCCGGTGACGCGAGTCGGAAGCTTCACCAATCTCCTGGTGGTTAATCCCGACCTGCCGATTCACTCGGTCGCCGAACTGGTTGCTTATGTCAAAGCCAATCCCGGCAAGCTGTCGTTCGCCAGCGGCAATACCTCCGGCGTGGTCGGCGGCAAGACTTTCGCCCATTGGGCCGGGCTCGATGTCGTGCATGTGCCCTATAAGAGCACGGCACTGGGGATCGCGGACGTTATCGCCGGCCGGGTGTCGATGATGGTGCTCGATTACACGGTCGCGCTGCCGCATATCACATCGGGACAGGTGCGGCCGCTGGCGGTGACCCGAATCAAACGCTCATCGCTGTCGCCGGATCTACCGACCATGGACGAAGCCGGCATCGAAGGCTTCGATCTGGACTCCTGGGCCGGCCTCGTCGCGCCCGCTCATACCCCGCCGGAGATCGTCACCCGGCTCAATACCGAATTGCGCAAGATCATCGACGCGCCCGAGACCAAGGCAAAATTTCGCAATGTCGGCTTCGAAGGCTTCTCCTCGACCCCCGGCGAATTGGGCGACTTCATCAAAGTGCAGCTCGGCAAGTGGCAGAAGATGGTGTCGGACGCCGGCATCCAACCGGAGTGAAGCCGTCGGCCCGACCGTTCACCCCTGCTGCAGCGGGGCGCGGCGGCGATCCGCATAGACGCGGGTGAATTCCGCGCCCATCAACACGATCTGCGAGGAATAATAGACCCAGATCAGCAGAACGACGAGGGAGGCTGCAGCACCATAGGTCGAGTCGAAAGCCTGCCGGCCGATATAAATGCCGATCAGGAGCTTACCGGCCTCGAACAGAGCCGCGGTAATGGCCGCGCCGAGCCAAACGTCGCGCCACTCGACTTCCGCGTCCGGAAGCCATTTGAACATCATCGCGAACAACAGGCAGATCGCAGCGAAGGAAACCAGCGATCCGACGATTTGCAGGGCCAATGCCGACATCATCTGGTCACCGAGTAATTTGCCCGCCGCGGACAGCGCAGTCGTAAACAGCAGAGAGATCAAGAGTAGAAAACCGAAGGTGATCACTCCCGCCAGCGATACCAGATAGGCGCGGATGAACTGCCATAGCCCGCTGATCTTTTTCGCGTCCACCTCCCAAACCGTGTTGAAAGCGTCTTTAAGCTGGACGACGACGCTCACCGCGGTGAACAGGAGAAAGACCGTGCCCAAAACGGTCGCGAGCAAACCCTGCTCCGGCTTGTTGGCGCCGATCAGCATAGCGTCGACCGCCTTGGCCGTGGCATCGCCGAGGAAACCCGCGCAGCTGCAATTCGACGTCGCCGCGCGCCGCATCCTCGCCAAAGACGAAGCCGGCGATGGCGATCGCAATGACCAGAACCGGGCCGAGCGAAAAAATCGAATAATAGGCGATGGCCGCGCCCTGGCGTGAATCCTTGTGATCCGACCAGTTCGTCGCGGCATCCCGGATCAAAAACCAGCAATTGGTGAGAAAACGCATGGCGGACCTGCAACGTGCCGCCGGCGCGTCGGTTCCCCGGGACTTCTGGTTAGTGCGGCGGTCCTAAGCGAAGCTATGCGTGCTGGCCTCTTAACGGCGCGGGCTGTTCGGCGAGCATCGCCTCGACGGCGAGCCGCGCGGTGTCGACGTTAAGACCGTGCCGCTGCACCAGGTCCTGGCAATCGGCCAGGATCGCGTCGGCGTCCTGCATCATCTTCAGCCGCTTGAAGTCGTCGTCACGATGCAGTCCCATGCTGGCGCCGACGATCTCGTACATGTTGATGATGCGGAACGGCCAGTCGCGCTCATGGGCGCATAATTCGCGGTGATCGGAATGATAGACCGCGACCAGGGCATCGATGCCGGCAGCCTCGGCGGCGGCAAGCTCTTTTTCCTGCAATTCACGGCGATAGGCCGGCAGCATCCGGAGATTGTTGCTCTGAAGGCCGACCGCCGGCTGATGCAGACTCGACCAATTCGACGCCGGGCACCGCGCGCAGGATGTCCTCGGCCGCCTCCACCACGCCGTGAATGCCGGGATGGCGATGCAGCGCGATCCGCATCGGCACGGGCTCGCGCAGCATCGGCCGCAGCCGGTCGAGTTGCTTGCGCAGGAACAGCGTGAACGGGGTCATCTCGAACGGCTTGGCGCCGCGGGTCTTCTCGATGGTCGGCAGCGTCGTCTCGGTGAACTGCACTTGGCAAGACGGACACCACGACACCACCTGTCCGGTTTTGCTCTGCGACAGCTTGTCGATGGTGTTTTCAGCGACCCGGCCTGACGTGGCGACGTCGCCGGTCCGCATCGGCACGATGCCGCAGCAATGGGTCGGACCGCCCATCACCTCATAGCGAACGTCGAGCGCGTCCATGATATCGAGCGCCAGAAGCGCGATATGCGGCGTCTTGAGCACGTTGCAGCCGGTATAGAATACGAAATCCGGCGGCTCCGCCCCCTCCCTTCCCTCCCCCGCATGCGGGAGAGGGCTATTTGATTTTTCCTGCCCCGCGTTCGGGGGAGGGTCGTGGTTGGCGCCCTGCCCCAGTCGTTCAAGCAAGGTTTCGTCGAGCTGTAACCGGACTATATGGTTCGACGTCCCGCGCCACTTGGCGAAATGCCTCTACGCCGCTCCGGCGCATCGTCGCCGCATCATGCTTGGCGTGGGCCATCTCGACCCGCGCCATATAGAGCAGGAAGCGCGGATTGACGCCGTAGTCGCAGGCCTTGACGCATTCGCCGCTGAGCAGACAGCCGCTCGCCCATTTCCGCGCGGCGTCGTTGCCCTCGCCGTGATGCAAAATGTCGATGATGCCATCGATGACCTCGACGGGGTTTTGCCGCTGCTCCAGCGAAAGTCCGGCGGCTGCGGTGGCCGGGCAGACCTCGACGCATTTGCCGCAACGCATGCAGGCATCGGCCATCGCGTCGGCGCGGGCCTGCAAGGCAGACTCGAATGTTTCGGGCATCGGCAGCCATCCTTGGTGGCGATCCGCCAGCGTACCGCCGAGTCGGGCCGGATTGAAGGCCCTCCCGGCAGGATGTAAGACCTGATGGCTCCAGCATGGCCCGGCCGCCCCGCCGGGCCAGTGTTTTGGGGCATTTCTTTGATGGCATGCCTATGCACGCAAGCCGTCGAACAGCGGGTGGAAGATGGGTGAATTTGCGATCGGCCAGCCGGTGCCGCGTTTCGAGGACCCACGGCTGGTCAAAGGCGGCGGCCGCTACGTCGCCGATATGGTATTTCCCGGCACGGCGTTCGGCTATGTGCTGCGCTCGCCGCATGCCCATGCCCGCATCCGCTCGATCGACACCGCTCAAGCCAAGGCGGCGCCCGGCGTGCTCGCGGTGCTCACCGGCGCCGACTATAAAGCGGCCGGTTTCGGCGACCTGCCGGTGCCCGGCGGGCTCAAGCGCCGCGACGGCGTTCCCGGCTATCGGCCGCGCTATCCGGCGCTGGTCGAAGACCGGGTGCGGATGATCGGCGACTATGTCGCCTTCGTCGTCGCCGAGACCTATTATCAGGCCGTCGACGCGTCCGAACTGATCGAGGTCGACTACGAACCGCTGCCGGCGATCGTCGCGACCGGCGACGCGGTCAATCCCGGCGCGCCGCTGGTCTGGGACGATTGCCCGAACAATGTCGGCTTCGTCCAGATCGAGGGCGACAAGGCCGCGACCGACGCCGCCTTCGCGAAGGCCGCGCATGTCGTCAAACATCACTTCGTCATCAATCGCGTCACCGCAGCGGCGATGGAGCCGCGCGGCTGCATCGGCTTGTTCGAACCGATCGAGGGCCGCTACACGATTTACACGACGCTGCAGCGGACCAACGTCTTTCAGACCGAACTGTCGCAATATGTGCTGAAGGTTCCCGACAGCAAAATTCGCGTGGTCTGCGGCGACATCGGCGGCAGCTTCGGCATGAAGTCGGCGGTCTATAACGAAGTGGCGCTGGTGCTGCTGGGCGCAAAGCTGATCGGCCGGCCGGTCAAATGGGTGGCGACGCGCTCGGAATCGTTTCTCTGCGACGCCCAAGCCCGCGACAATGTCACCGATGCCGAACTGGCACTCGACAAGGACGGCAATTTCCTCGGCTTCCGCGCCAAGATCATTGCCGCGATCGGCGCCTATCTGCAGGTCGGCATGCCGGCCTTCACCGGCAATCTCGGCTCGCTTGCCGGCGTCTATCGCACGCCCGCGTCGCACGTCGATGTCAGCGCCGTGTTCACCAATACCCAGCCGGTGCGGCCCTATCGCGGCAACGGCCGGCCGGAAGCCGGCTACATCATCGAGCGCATGGTCGATATCGCCGCCGATCAGATCGGCATGGATGCGGCCGAACTGCGCCGGCGCAATACCATCCCGCCGGACGCGATGCCGTTCAAAACCAGCGTCACCTTCACCTATGATTGCGGCGAGTTCGAAAAGAACATGAATATGGCGCTCGATGCTGCCGACCAGCGCGGCTTCGAGGCGCGCCGCGCCGAGGCACGCAAGAACGGCAAGCTGCGCGGGCTTCGGTTTCTCCAACACCATCGAGCGTTCGGCCGCCGCCGGCCTCGAAGGCGCCGAGATCAGGTTCGACCGCACCGGCTCGGTCTCGATCTTCTCCGGCAGCATCAATCAGGGCCAGGGCCACGAGACCGCGTTCAAGCAGGTCGTTTGCGACCGCCTCGGTCTCGATCCCAACGAAGTCACTTACATCCAGGGCGACACCGATCAGGTGTTTTTCGCCGAAGGCACCGGCGGCTCGCGCTCGGCAGCGTTTTCGGGATCGGCCTTCACGCTCGCCGCGGAAAAGATCGAGGCTAAAGGCAAGGCCATCGCCGCAAAAATGCTCGAGCCTCGATGTCGGCGATATCAATTTCAATGAAGGCTTGTTTTCGAGCCAGAAGACCAATCAGCACGCTGACCATCAAGGAAGTCGCGAAAGCCTCGCTCGAACCGAAGAACCTGCCGGATGGCATCGAGCCGGGACTGATCGAGAAGGCGATCTATAGCGGCAAGACCGCGAGCTATCCCAACGGCTGTCACGTCTGCGAACTCGAGATCGACGAAGACACCGGCACCGTCGAGATCGTCAATTATAACGTGGTCGACGATGTCGGCACGGTGATCAATCCGCTGCTGCTGCACGGCCAGATCGACGGCGGCATCGCCATGGGCGTCGGCCAGATCCTGATGGAAGACATCAAATTCGACACCGAAGGTCAGATCCTGACCGGCTCGTTCATGGACTATGCCATGCCGCGCGCCTCCGACCTCACGGCGTTCCATGTCGACAGCAATCCGGTGCCGACCAAGAGCAATCCGCTCGGCGTCAAAGGCGCCGGCGAAGCCGGCTGCGTCGGCGCCATGCCGGCGGTGGCCAATGCGCTGGTCGATGCGCTGTCGGTGCTCGGCATCAAGGCATGTCGAGATGCCGGCGACGCCGGAAGTGTTGTGGCGCGCCATTCACGAGGCGCGGGGCAAGGGTGCCTGACGGAGCCGACGATACGGGCGCCGCGCCGCTTTCCGGCATCCGCGCGCTCGAATTCTGTCACACCATCATGGGCCCGTCCGCCGGCCTGATTCTCGCCGATCTCGGTGCCGACGTGATCAAGATCGAGCCGATCGGCGGCGATCACACGCGAAAGCTTCTTGGCTTCGCCGCCGGCTTCTTTGCGACCTTTAACCGCAACAAACGAAGTCTGGCGATCGATCTCAAATCCGCCGACGGCCGCGCGCTGCTGCATCGGCTGGCGCAAACAGCCGACGTCGTCCTGGAGAACTACGCCCCCGGCACCATGGACCGGCTCGGTTGCAGCTACGATCAGTTGTCGGTTCTCAATCCGCGGCTGATCTATTGCGCACTAAAAGGCTTTTTGAGCGGGCCCTACGAACACCGTCCGGCGCTCGATGAAGTGGTTCAATTCATGACCGGGCTTGCTTATATGACCGGACCGCCCGGTCAGCCGCTGCGCGCCGGCGCCTCCGTCGTCGACATCATGGGCGGCATGTTCGCGGTGATCGCGATCCAGGCGGCGCTGCGCGAGCGCGAACGCACCGGGCGCGGCCAATTGGTCAAGTCGGCCTTGTATGAATCGACCGCATTCCTGATGATGCAACACATGGCCGGTCAGGCGGTGACCGGGCGCGCTCCGCCGCCGATGCCGGCACGCGACGGCGCCTGGGCGATCTACGAGCCGTTTCCGACACAAGACGGCGAGCAGATTTTTGTCGGCCTGACCAGCGACGGCCAATGGCGCCGCTTTTGCGAGCATTTCGGTCTTGCTGAACTCCTGCAAAATCCTGCCTATAAAACCAATGAGGATCGCGTCAACGAGCGCCCGGCGTTGCGTCCGATCGTTGCCGACATTGTAGCGCGGCATCGGCTCGCCGAACTTGCCGAACTGTTCGACCGGATCGATATTCCGTTTGCGCCGGTGGCCAAACCCGGCGACCTTTTCGACGACCCGCAGCTCAATGCCTTTGGCCGCATGCTCGACATTGAATTTCCGAATGGCGTGACCGCCAAACTGCCGCGCCTGCCGGTCGAAATCGGCGAGCACGATTTTGCCCTGCGCCGGCAGGCGCCTTCCATCGGCCAACACACATCCGAGATCCTCACCGAGTTGGGACTGGCGACAGAGGAGATCGCCGCGCTCACGAAGCGTCATATCCTCGTCGCCGGAGAGGGAAAATGAGCGATCTGCCGAAGACCGTGCACATTACCGAGGAAGGACCGCGGGAGGGCTTTCAGATTGAAAAAGCTGCGATCCCGACCGCGCGCAAGATCGCGCTGATCGATGCGCTCTCGCAAACCGGCCTCGACCGCATCCAGATCGTATCTTTCGTCAATCCGAAGGCCGTGCCGGGCATGGCCGATGCCGACGCGGTGGTCGACGGAATAACGCCGCGCCCGGGCGTTGCCTACACCGCGCTATGGCTCAACGAGACAGGCTTCGAGCGCGCGCTGCGGCACGACCGGCTCGCCAATACCGGCACGATTCAACTGGTGGCGTCGGAGAAATTTTCGATCCGCAATCAGAACCGCACCGCCGCACAACAGCTCGCCAGTCAGCAAAATCTGGTCGCGATGTATCGGGCATCCGGCGTTGCCATCGAGCGCGGCAGCATAATGGCTGCATTCGGCTGCAATTTCGCCGGCGATATTCCCGTCTCGCATCTTATCGCGCTCGTAGAGCAAATTCTCGACGTGGCACAGGCCAACGGCGTTACGCTCAAATATATTTCTCTCGCCGATACGATGGCCTGGGCGACGCCGCTGCAAATCAAGCGCGTGCTTGGCGTATTGCGCGAGCGCTGGCCCGATCTGGACTTCGCGCTGCACCTGCACGATACCCGCGGCATGGCGATCGCCAATGCCTTTGCCGGTCTCGAAATGGGCGTGAACCGCTTCGATGCCGCGGTGGCCGGCCTCGGCGGCTGCCCGTTCGCCGGCCACCAAGGCGCCGCCGGCAATGTCTGTACCGAAGACCTGGTTTTCATGTGCAACGAACTGGGCATCGAGAGCGGGATCGATCTCGATGCGCTGATCGAATGCGCGAAGCTCGCCGAGGATATCGTCGGACATCCCCTGCCCGGTTCGGTGATGAAGGGCGGAACGCTGCGGAAATTCCGGGCCTAAGACTTTTCCTTAGCCAAAATCTTCCAAATCCCGGTCGCCATGCAGACGGTACGCGTGCCGACCAGCAAGGTCGCGCGCATGAAAATGATCGACCGGGTCAACCGCACCACTTCACAATGCGCTTCGACGAAATCGCCAAGCTGCACTGCGCCGATGAATTGCATATTGAGTTCGATGGTGGCATGCGGCTTGCCGCCGGTGGCCCGCTGCGCCGTCATGCCCATGGCCTGATCGGCGAAGGTCGACAGCATGCCACCGTGCACGATGCCGATGTGATTGCGATGCTTCTCGGCGCCGATGAAGCCGAACACCGCATCGCCGCGCGCGCCATATCGGGCCGACGTGACGGCCGAAATTATGGGCGTCGACCAGGTCCCAGCCGGCCGAGGCCGGATCGAAGACTTCCGTCGTTGATGGCTTGTCGTTCATGATTTCATTTGACCTCGTCATTCCGGGGCCGAGCGAAGCGAGGATCCCGGAATCCATATTCGCTGACCTGTGAATATGGATTCCCGACTTGCCGCTTCGCGGCATTCCGGCATGACTACTGCGGATTTACATGATGGCGAATTCGGTATTGCGGCGATCGGTCACCAGCATCGTGCCGGGATAATGTGTGATGCAGAATTCCGGCCGCGCCGCGGCGACGACCGATTGCGGCGTCACCCCGCAGGCCCAGAACACCGGCATTTCATCGTCGTGCACCGGCACCGCATCGCCGTAATCGGGCGCAGCCAAGTCCTTGATGCCGATCATCTCGGGTTTGCCGAGATGCACCGGCGCGCCGTGGACGGATGGAAATCGCGTGGTGATCTGCACCGCGCGGATGGCGTCAGCGGGTTTCATCGGCCGCATCGAAACGACGAGCGGCCCACGGAACGGGCCGGCGGGCTTGGTCTCGATCGAGGTCCGGTACATCGGCACGGTACATTCGCAGGTCATGTGGCGAAGCTCGATGCCGTCCTCCACCAAGGCCTGCTCGAAAGAAAAAGAACAGCCGATGGCGAAAGTGACGAGATCGTCCCGCCACCACTGCATCAAATTGCGAGGTTCGTCGACCAGCAAGCCGTCCCGCCACACACGATAGCGCGGCACGTCGGTGCGGATATCGAGATCTTCGCCGAGGCCAGGCACGTGCGGGTCGCCGGGGGCGGAAACACCGATCAGCGGACATGGTTTCGGGTTGCGCTGGCAGAACTGCAGGAAATCCGACGCCAAATTTTGCGGCAGGATCGCAAGGTTAGCCTGCACGAAGCCGGGCGCTAGTCCGGAAGTCGGCCCGGCATAATCGCCGCCCCGGATCGCCAGGCGCGCCGAAACCCCGCTCGGAAAGACTGTTGGAGTTGAAATGACGATCCCCATCGACGGCTCCTGCTTATACCCGCTTCTATCATCGAACGACCGGGTCTGAATACGACCCGCGCGACGATCTTACACGGAACGTTGCGGCGCCGGGCCGGGACCAATGACGCGAAATCCGGTTGAAAGTCCCATCAAGATCGGCCCTAATCATCGCAAGAGCCTGCAAAAGGCCGGCCGGGGAAATAGAGCGTATTCCAGAGGGAGATGACCATGAGCGAACATTGGAAGGACGAGGCCTGGGCGCAAGATATCTGGTACCGCGGCAAGGTCACACGACGGCGGCTCGTCGGCTGGGGCGGCGGCGCCATCGGTGCCATGATGCTGGTCCCGGCGCCGTGGCGCGCGGCATTCGGCGCCGCGAAACCTTATAAGATCGGTTCGGAGCAGCCGCTGTCGGGCGCCGGCGCTGCCGGCGGCAAGACCTCGGTGGTCGGCTTGCAAATGGCGGCCGACCGCATCAATGCCAATGGCGGCATCAATGGCCGGCCGGTCGAATTGGTCATCGTCGACGACGAAACCTCGCCGGCCGTCGCCCGGCAAAAAACCACCAAGATGGTGCAGGATGACGGCATCGACGTGCACGTCGGCGGCTTTCTGTCCAACATCTGTCTCGCCTGCATGCCGGTCTGGGAGGATGCCAAGATCCTCAACATGATCACCGTGTGCCTCGACACCACGCTGACCACCACCAAATGCAATCGTTACACATTCCGGCCTTACGACTACGCCCCCGCGCAAGCGGTCGCCTTTGCCCCGACGCTGACCAAGATGGGCAAGAAATGGCACATCGTCTTCACGGATTACTCCTGGGGCCAGTCGACCCGCGATGCCTATGTCGGCGAAATCAAAAAGAACGGCGGCGAAGTCGTCGGCACGACCGGCATCCCGCTCGGCACCGCCGACATGACGCCATTCCTGTCGAAAATCTCCGGCGACTTCGACGGCCTGTTCGGCATCTTTTTCGGCAAGGACGGCGTCACCGTCGCCACGCAGGCTTACGACCTCGGCCTGACCAAGAAATATAAATGGGCCGGCGACGGTTCGATTTCGGAATCGACCAATCTGATCGCCATCGGCAATAAGATCGACGGCTTCATCGGCATCAACCGCTACATCCCGGTGTTCGATGGCGCTCTGAATACGCCTTATCTGCACAAGTTCTTTGATGAGGCCAAGGCGCGGCTCGCCAAGGTCGATCCGTCGGGACCGCTGCCGGACAAATATGTGCAGTCGAATTACGAAGCGCTGAATGTCACTAAACTCGGCATGGAGAAATCCAAGTTCGACGGCCGCGACGATACGATGAAGCTGATCGAGGCGCTTGAAGGCATCCAGATGAAGGAAGGCGACGACTTTCCCCAGGGAGACAAGATCCTGCGCAAGGAAGACCACCAAGCCTTCCCGCGCGAATTCATCTTCGAGGTCGGCGGCGGTACTTATCATCTTCGCGAAATTGTGCCGGGCGACAAGACCATGGCGCCGCCGACCTGCAATTTCTCCGCCTAAGTGATTACCGAAACGATCGGCGCTCGCTCCCCGTCGGATGCGCGGGCGGCGGCGCCGGCCCCTATCCTCAAGACCGAGTTGCTGTCCGTCCGTTTCGGCGGCCTCTCGGCGTTGTCACAAGTCAATTTCGAACTCAAACGCAACGAAGTGCGCGCGATCATCGGTCCGAACGGCGCCGGCAAGAGCACGTTCTTCAATTGCCTGACCGGAGTGCTGCGGCCGACCAGCGGTCGGATTCTGTTCGACGGCGAGGAAATTACCGGTCTGCCCTCCAATGCGATCTCGCGAAAGGGGCTCGCCCGCTCCTATCAGATCACCAATATCCTGCCGAACATATCGGCGCTCGAAAACGTTCGCATCGCCGCGCAATCGCGCCGCCACGGTTGGAATATGATCGCGCATCACAGCGCCTTCGCCGATATCAATCAAAAGGCCGAGGCTTCGCTCGACGCGGTCGGGCTTTTGGCAAAGGCCCATGAATTGGCGAGCAACCTCTCGCACGGCGAGCAACGCAATCTCGAAATCGGCATTGCGCTCGCCACCGAGCCGAAATTGCTCTGCCTCGACGAACCGACCGCGGGAATGAGCCAAGGCGAGACTGACGAGACCAAGGAACTGATCCGGCGGATCGGCAAGAATCTCACGATCCTGGTCGTCGAGCACGACATGCAGGTGGTGATGGAGCTTTGCGATCGCATCATCGGTCTTCCACTATGGCGCAATTCTCGCCGAGGGCACTCCGCAGGAGATTCAGGCAAATCCCAAAGTGCTGGAGGTCTATCTCAAGACATGACCGCCACAGCCGCAACAGCTGCCGCAGCCGAACCCGCGATGCCGCTCGTCACGGTCGACGCGGTGCATACGTTTTACGGCAAGAGCCACATCCTGCACGGTGTTTCGCTGGAGGTCGGTCCGGGCGAAGTCGTGGGGCTGCTCGGACGCAATGGCGTCGGCAAAAGCACGACGCTGAAGACGATCATGGGATTGGTGCAGCCGAATAAAGGCAAGGTGCTGCTGGAAGGGCACACTATCACCGGGCTGCCGCCGCACAAATTGGCGCGGCGCGGCATCGGCTATGTGCCGGAGGATCGGCGCATCTTTCGACTGCTGACGGTGATGGAGAACCTGCGCACCGGCCTAGATCGCGACGGCGTCACCGAAGACAAGCGCCGGACGCTCTTGGACAAAGTATTCGCGTTCTTTCCGGTGCTGGCCGAGCGGCGCACGCAGGCCGGCGGAACGCTGTCGGGCGGCGAGCAGCAGATGCTGGCGATCGCGCGTGCCATGATGCTCGAACCAAAGATCATCCTGCTCGACGAACCCACCGAGGGCTTGATGCCGCGCATGGTCTCGCAAATCCGCAACATCATCGAGCTGTTACACAAGGAAGGCGTCGCCATTCTCTTGGTCGAGCAGAATGTACCGCTGACGCTCGAGGTAAGCCAACGCGTCTATATCATGGAGAAAGGCGCCGTGCGCCACCAATGCGCCGCGTCCGAGATCGACGTCACCCATCCCGTCATCAAACAATATATGGGGATATGAACGATGGGTGCGATCGGCCAATTCCTCCACAGCATTCCACTCGACCTGATCATCATCCAAACCGTGAACGGCATTGTCGCCGGCATGATCCTGGCGTTGGTCGCTTCCGGCCTGACTCTGATTTTCGGCATCCTCGACGTGGTGAATTTCGCCCACGGCGAATTGTTCATGCTTGGCGCCTATGTCGGCGTGCTCATCGTCGCATCGACCGGCAATTTCTGGCTCGGTCTGGTCGGCGCTGCGCTGATCGTCGCCATCATCGGCGCCGCGCTGCAGATCGTGACGCTGCGGCCCTTGATCGGACGCGATCCGCTCAACACCATTCTTGCTACGTTTGGGATTTCACTGGTTCTACAAAACTACGCGCTCTGGCAATTCGGCCCGACGGCGCGCCGCATCCCGGAGCCGATGTCGGGCCATTTCACGTTGTTCTACCTGGAATATCCCTGGTATCGCATCGTGATCGCGGGACTGTCGGCGGCGATCATCGGCGGTTTCTGGCTGTTTCTTAAATATGGCAAATTCGGCATTTGGATTCGCGCTACCGCGCAGGATCGGGTGATGGCGCAAGCCATGGGGATTCCGGTGCCGCTCGTATATACCGGCGTTTTCGCCATCGGCGCCGGCATGGCGGCAGCCAGCGGCGTGCTGTTCGCGCCGCTGGCCGGCGTGAGCCACTCGATGGGACTCGATTGGGTGCTCAAGGCGTTCATCGTGGTCGTGGTCGGCGGCATGGGCAATCTCGGCGGCTCGATCGCCGCGGCCATCTTCATCAGCCTGCTTGAATCCTACGCCACGATCTGGCTCGACCCCTCGCAAGCGGTGATCGTCTCCTTCGTCGTGCTGATCCTCACCCTTCTGTTCCGCCCCACCGGTCTTTTCGTGTCGACACCCCGATGACCACCGCACCCCTCGATAAAGCGGTCTCGTTCGGCAACACCAGGCTGAGCCATACCGCCATTTTCTGGATCGGCTTCTGCGTCATAATGGCGGTGCTGATCGCCGCGCCGCTGGTGCTGCCGGAATTCTGGCGCCGCTTCCTCACCGAGGTTCTGATCTGGGGCTTGCTGGCGATGTCGTCCGATCTGTTGATCGGCTACACCGGCATGATCTCTTTCGGCCATTCGGCGTTTTTTGGGCTCGGCATGTACGGCGCGGCGGGCGCCCTGATCGCGGTCAGCCATCCAAGTCTCTGGCTCGCGATATTGTGCGGGCTCGCCGGCGCCGCCGGAGCTGCCCTGTTCGTCGCGTTTTTCTCGATACGGCTTCGGGATATCTATTTCGCCATTACCACTCTGATCTTCAGTCAGATTTTTTACGTCATCATCTTTACCTGGACGGCGGTAACCGGCGGTGAAAACGGCCTGATCTTCACCCGGCCGCATCTGACGATTCCGTTCCTCTACGATGCGCGCTTTACCTCGACGACGATGCACTGGTTTGTGCTCGCGGCGGTAACGGGGTCCTATCTCATCCTGCGGCGGGTGACGCAGTCACCGTTCGGCATGGTGCTGCAGTCGATCCGGGAGAACGAGGCCCGCACCCGCGCCATCGGCTATTCGGTCGAACGCTACAAAATGGTCGCCGTGATGCTGTCCGGCGTGTTCGCCGGTCTTTCCGGCGTGCTCTATGCGTTGCAAAACCAATTCGCCGCGCCCGACTTCGTCTATTTCATCACCTCGGGCGATACCGTGATCTACAACGTCATGGGCGGCATCGGCACGCTGGTCGGCCCGATCGTCGGCGCCGGTTTTTTCCAGCTGATGCGCGAATTGCTGGCGCGGTTCCTTGGCGACCAGTTTCCCTATCTGATCCCGCTCGGCATCATCTTCATCGTGATGATTATTTTCCTGCCGCAGGGCTTGCTCGGATTCGCCCGCAGGTGGCTGAATCGATAGTTCGGATCAGTTCTTTTCGAGGAATTCGGCCAACGCCGCGGCGTCTTTTTTCTCAACGGCAAAGTCTTTGGCGAACCTTTCGAAGAACTCCGCGGCGCCCTCGTAAAGCTCGGCCGCCGCCGGATCGTCGCCAACGAAGCCCGCGATCTCGTGCATTTCTGCAACCCAGCGATAGGCCTTGGGCGGCATGGTCCCCAACTGCCGCTTGAACCAGCCGAACATCTCCTTCTGGCTCAGTTGCAGTTCCTTGAACAATTCGTCGGCGGACCCGGCGCGTACCGCCGCGAGCATCATCGCGGCGCCGATCGCCTGGGTGCCCTTGGTGATGCCCGCATAGGACATTTTCAATGCCGAAGCGGCATTCATCGCGCCGTCAAGGACACGGATGTCGAGTCCGAAATCGCGCAACGCCGCGAAACGCGATGCAGCATCGCCTGACGCATAAATGCGCGTATTGCCCGCGAGCTTGTCCTCGCCGGGCTGCACCGGCTTCGGCGGCGGACCGATGATGCCGGCATCGACGAAGGGAGAGCCGGTCGGCGCGATTGCCGCCGCGACACGATCGACCGTCTTCGGATTAACGGCGTTGCAATCGACATAGACCGGCTTTGCGTTGCTCGCGGTCAGCGCCGGCACGAAGCGCTCGGCGAGCGATAACGCGTCGCCTGGCGGCAAGATGGATAGGATAAAGTCGGCGGCCGCGATTTCCTTATCGCTCGCAGCGTGCATGCCCGCTGCCTTAGCGCGGGCCGCCGTTTCGGCGCTGCGGCCGACGAGCGACGTCAGCACTTTGAGCCCGCTATCGGCGAGCCTTCTGCCGACGGCGGCGCCCATCGCGCCGGGCGCGACCACTGCAACTACAGGATTCATGATATCCTCGCGCTACACGCTTTCGCGCAGTCTTACACGGTTTCGCGCGGTTTCGCAGCCGCGGCGCTCGCCAGCCGCCGGCGCAATGCCGAAACGCGCCCATCCGCGCTCGGCTGATAGACCACGCTGTAGCGTTCTACGCTTTTGGCGAAAGCGGCGGCATCGGCCGGCTTCTTCACGTCGAATGAATCGAAGCCGGCGCGCACCAGGAAGGAAAATTGGTCGCGGAGCACATCGCCGGTAGCGCGCAGCGTGCCGCGAAAGCCGAGGCTCTCGCGCAGCAACCTTGCCTGGCTGTAGGCCCGGCCGTCGCGGAATTTCGGGAAATCAAGCGCAATCAGCGTCAAGTGACCGAGCCACGGTTTTAACTCCGCCACCCGACGATCATTTGGCCACGCTACGCCGAGCGAGCCGTCGCGGTTCGAGAGTGCCGCGGCATCGTTGAGGAAGCGCTTGGCCGATACGATCACCGGCACGCGTTCGGGCAGCGGCGCGTCGTCCGCGACGCGGATATAGCGGTCCTGGACCACCTTGCCGTTTTCAACGAGCGGCATAGACACGCTCCCGGAATGGCTCGACACCGGTACGCTTGACCGTGTCGATGAACAATTCATCCGGCCGCTGCCGCAATTCGAGATAGGCGGCGGCGATATCCTCGACGACATCGGCGACTTGCGCATAGGGCACCGCGGGACCAATCAGGTCGCCGAGCTTCGCGCCCTCGTCAGCCTTGCCGCCGAGCGTGATCTGATAGAATTCCTCGCCGTTCTTCTCGACGCCAAGGATGCCGATGTGGCCGACATGGTGGTGGCCGCAGGCATTGATGCAGCCGGAGATGTTGACGTGCAGCCGACCGAGATCGCGCTGCAGATCGAGATTGTGGAAGCGCCGCGTGATCTCCTGCGCGATCGGGATCGAACGCGCATTGGCCAGGCTGCAATAGTCGAGGCCCGGGCAGGAGATGATGTCGGAGATGAGATTGACGTTCGGCGTAGCCACGCCGATCTCGCCAAGGGCTTGCCAGAGCGCCGGCAGATCGCGCTGCGCGACATGCGGCAGCACCAGGTTCTGCTCGTGGCCGACGCGGATTTCGCCGAACGAATAGCGATCAGCGAGATCGGCGATGGCATCCATCTGCGAGGCCGTCGCATCGCCGGGCGTGCCGCCTTCGGGCTTGAGCGACAGCGTCACAATCGCATAGCCGGGTGTCTTGTGATTGGAAACGGAATTGGCGAGCCAGTTTGCGAAGCCGCGATCGGCACTGGCGCGCCTCGGTCAATTCCGCTGGGCTGTCGGCAAGCCGCTCATAATCCGGATAGACGAAGCGGCCGGCGATCTCCTCGACCAGCGCATCATCGAGCGCCAGCGAGCCGTCCTTGATGCTTTGCCATTCTGCATCGACTTCCTTGGCGAAGGCTTCCGCGCCAAGCTCGTGCACCAAAATCTTGATCCGGGCCTTATAGATGTTATCGCGGCGGCCGAACTGGTTATAAGTGCGCAATATCGCCTCGACGTAGCTTAATACGTCGCGCTTTTGCAAAAACGGCTTGATGGTCTTGGCAAGAAACGGCGTGCGGCCGAGACCGCCGCCGACCATGACCTCGAAACCGGTCTCGCCATCCGCATTGCGATGCAGTTGCAGCCCGAGATCGTGAATCCGGAGCGCGGCGCGGTCGTGCGCCGCCGTCCCGACCGCGATCTTGAATTTGCGCGGCATAAACGAAAACTCGGGGTGCAGCGTGACATGCTGGCGGATCAATTCGGCGAAGATGCGCGGATCCTCGATCTCATCGGGCGCAACGCCGGCCCATTGATCGGTCGTGATATTGCGCACGCAATTGCCGCTGGTCTGCATGCCGTGCATGCCGACGCTGGCGAGATCGGCCATCGCGTCCGGCAATTCGGCGAGTTTGATCCAGTGGTATTGGATGTTTTGCCGCGTCGTAAAATGGCCGTAGCCGCGATCGTATTTGCGCGCGACATGGGCGAGCATGCGCAATTGTTCGGATGACAGCGTACCGTAGGGTATCGCGGTCCGCAGCATGTAGGCGTGGAGTTGCAGATAGACGCCGTTCATCAGGCGCAGCGGCTTGAATTCTTCTTCGGTCAGTTCACCCGACAAGCGGCGCGCGACCTGGTCGCGAAACTCCGCGACCCGTTCGGCGACCAGTGTCCGATCGAAGGCATCATAAACGTACATGCGCGTCTGCTTTATAACTTGCGTCGTATAGGGGCAGCATCAAGCGGCGGAACAGGCCCGCAGTGGAACTCGGCGGACTTTCGCTGTCGCGGACTTAGCAGCCCAATGGCATCGGCAGTGTGATCGTGGGCCCGCCGAGCCGGATCAATTCGCGCAAGTTCCCCGGCCGCACGTGGCCGCCGGACGAAAGCTTGACCGGCGCTACATACGGACCGACCGCACCCAAATCGTCCGCTACCGCCGCCGACATCAGCGCTCGGGCGCCTTCTGCATTGGTCACAACGGCGGCGCCGTCGAGTTTGGTCGTCCAACCGCCATCGGCACGGCGGTAGACAACGGCACCATCACCGACGCGATTGGCGGTTACCACCACCGGGCCGGTGACTTTGATTTTTTTCTGTTCGAGCGGGGAAGTCATAGCGCCCTCATCTGCGGAACTGGTTCTCTGGAACTCGGTCTCGGCCGGGAACGGGTTGCGCATCCTGACCCCGGCCGAAGAATGATCTTCTATATAGGGGCTATTTCTCCGACACAAATAGTAGAAAATTCTGCCAATTTAGGCTTGTCCGTGAGAAGATCTCTACGGCAACCGAGCCTCGGAGTGGAAATCCCTTTCAAGCGAGCCCGGAGATTTCCACAGGGCGCCGCCGATCAATCCCTGGGCGGCCAGCCTTCCTGTTCAAATAGTGACAGCCAGCGTCGCCCAGTTCTGAGATTAGTAGTTGTGGTGTTTATCCGTATCACCAAGGATTGTGTACCGTTGTATCGAGAAGCTATCGCTGCCGAAAGCTCTCGACCCCGCCCGCTTTGCTCGGTGTGAACGGGAAAACCGCAGATTTCGGGCACTTCGGACACGGTAAGGACCGGTTTCACCGCCGTTAAGGTAACTTCTAGTATGTATCCCGATAGAGCGCCGCCACTATTGCGAAGCCGCCTTCGGGTCACGATACCCTGTAGACGGGCAGCGTCAGCAACTAAGCATTGTAGATTCGTGGAATTGCGCTGATCGGAAAGATGCGATAGCGAACAATAACGAATTGTTTTCCGCTCCGTTGCCGGAATAGATGTTCAACTATTGGATAAAATAATGCCAAAGACGTCGAATAAATCTGCAAGCAAGATGGACAAGCTCGTTGGCCGCAACATCCGCGTTCATCGCTTGGTTAAGGGGCTGACCCAGGAAACCCTCGGCGAAAAACTGGGCGTGACCTTCCAGCAAGTGCAGAAATACGAAAAAGGCACCAACCGGGTCGGCAGCGGCCGGCTTTATCAGATTGCCGGTATCCTTGAGGTGCCGGTCACTGCCTTCTTCGAAGGCGGCGATCCGCCATCGGCTTTGCGCAATTCATCGCCTTACGATTTGCTGGCGGACCCGGTGTCATTGCGCATGGTCCAGGCGTTCTCTGAACTCAACGACACCAAGACGAAACGCGCCGTGCTGGCCCTCGTCGAATCGATGAATTCGACGGAAAAATCCTGATCATCAACACCGCGACGAGCGCTTAATTGCTACGGCCGCAGCAATCCGCTGCGGGCGTAGCGGTTCCACTCGCCGCAACGCTCAACTCCCCTTGGCAAAGGGCGCAATTGACCAATTGCCAATACGCGCGATACCGCTGAATAATAGCGTTACGGCCGAAATATAATAAAGCCGTTCGACGGAAGCGGGGGGAGACCGATCATGCCTGACCGACTGCATGCTTTAGCTTGGGCCGTGGTTCTCGGATTCTTCTGCGTTACGGATTCCCTCGCCGCGGACGAATTCCCGAGCCGGCCCGTCACCATCATCGTGGCTTCCACGCCCGGCGGCGGCACCGACATTGTTTCGCGCATTGCCGCCGAACAGCTTTCCAAACAGACGGGCCAACCTTTTGTCGTCGAGAATATCGCCGGCGCCGGCTCGCTGACCGGCACCGTGGTCGCCGCCAAAGCCACGCCGGACGGCTACACGCTGCAGACCGGGCTGAACGCCAGCATGGCGGTCAATCCAAGCCTGTTTGCCAATCTGCCTTACGACCCGGTCCACGATTTTACGCCGGTGGGGATGCTGGCGGAATTTCCTTTCGTCGTCGTGGTAAGCAAGAATTTTCCGGCGCACTCGCTCAAGGAGCTTATCGCGCTCGCCAAATCCCGCCCCGGCGAGATCAATTATGCATCGGCCGGCAACGGCACCGGACAACATCTGTCGATGGAACTGTTCAAGCTGATGACCGGCATCAACCTGACGCATGTGCCGTATCGCGGCGCGGCGCCGGCTTATACCGACGTGATGTCGGGACAGGTGCCGGTATTCATCGACAATCTGGCGAGCGGGCTCGGCCAGATCACGGGAGGCAATGTCCGCGCGCTGGCGGTGACCGGCAAAACCCGATCGCCCCTGTTGCCCGACGTGCCGACCGTCGAGGAAGCCGGCGTGCCGGGCTACGTCTACTACACATGGTTCGGCTTATGGGCGCCGAAGAACACGCCGCAGCCAATTGCCGACAAGCTTCATGCCGAAATCAAGAAAGCGATCGCCGACCCGGCGGTAAAAGCAAAAATCCTTGCGGCCGCCGGCGAGCCGCTGGACATGCCGCTGGCGGACATCAATCCTTTCCTGGAATCTGAAATCGCGAAATGGGCGGACGTGGTCAAGCGCGCCGGCATCGCGGTGCAATAGTCAGACCCGCAAGCGATCCGCTGCATGCCCCGTTGCGACCGCTGCGACTTCGGCGGCGTCATCCGGTACCGCGTTGCCGCGCCATACGACATGCATGTCTGGCCGCAGCAGGATCAGATCATAACCGTAGATTTCGCGCGCAATCTTATCCGGCCACATCGAGCACCGTCACCGGCGCGCCGCCGGCGCTGATGGCGCGTTCGAGGCCGGTCGTATCGGCTTTGCTGTTACCAAGCCTCAGAAGCGTATAACCGTCGGGAATGCGGTCCTGCATCGGCGTGCCGTCGTCGAGCCAGACATGCGGCAGCCGCGCGCCCGGCCAAGTGGTCGGCTGGTATTCGCGAAACAAATGCTCGGGGCCGCCCGGCACGTTGCAGATAATCGGCGAGTCGACATAGCGGTAGCCGAGTTCGGCGCCGATCATCTCGTTGCTTTTGCGCTGCTCGACATCGGCGACGGCGGCGAGATTGGCTCGCGTCTCGGCGCCGGCCGGCGTTTGCTCGCGGATATTCGGCCGCCACATGCCGCGCCATTTGCGCCGTCCGATCGTGGCGTAACGCGAAGCGCCGACATTGCGGTCGCCGATCTGGCGGCGTTCGATTTCGTAGGATTTAAGAATATTCGGCCCGCCCCAGCCGGCAATCGTCGCCGCCAGCTTCCACGACAGATCAATGGCGTCGCCGACGCCGGAATTCATGCCGAGCCCGCCGGTGGGGATAACAAGATGCACTGCATCGCCGGCGAGAAATACACGGCCCTGGCCGTAACGATCGGCGAGCAGAAGGTTCTGGCGCCACGGCGCGCAAGACAGCATTTCGTATTTGACCGGAACGCCGACGGTGCGTTCGAACGCTGCTTTCATTTCCTCGTCGGTATCGACCATCGAATGCAGCGTCCAATGCTTGGTCGAATCCTGCATGATCAGGAACGTGGCCTTGTCATCGGCGACGTGATAATGGCGGCCCCTGCCCGGGTCCGTTGCCGATCGGCAGGCGGTCGAACAACTCGTCGCAACGAAACAAGCGCCTGCCGCAGGCCCAAGAGATTGCCTTCGCCGGCAAGTGCGATGCCGAGTTCCTTGCGGACCAGGCTCGCGCCGCCATCACAGCCGACCAGATAGGCGGCGCGGATTTCTTGTGTGGCACCGCCTGTCTCGCACACGGGCGGTAACGCCCAGCTCGTCCTGCTGCAGCGACACGAACTCGCAGCCGTAGCGTACCGTGATCGAAGGAATGGTCTCTGCGATCGATTTCAACAACGGCTCGAGCGTATATTGCGAGATAAGCTGATAAGGCTCGAGCGGCGACGTCCCATCATTGGTCGCTCGCGTCTTCGCCTGCGCCTGCTCGACGGAAGGATAGGGCTGGCGGTACAGCGGCGGCTCGTTCATCGCGAGGATGATAAAAACATCCATCGGGCAGTCCGGCCGCAAGCCGGCGGCACGAATTTTCTGCGACAGACCCATGCGCCGATAGATTTCCATGGTCCGCGCGTTGATGCGCTCCATTTTCGGCAGAAAGGCCGGGCGGTCCTTCTGCTCGATGATGCGTGCATCGCACGCCGCGCTTGCCGAGATCGATAGCCAGCGTCAGGCCGGTCGGGCCTGCGCCCACGATCAAAACGTCATTGTCCATGGTTTTCCATTCGTCGGCTGAGCCGCCGATCTTTTCCGATCAACTCGCCGGCGTCGCCGCCTCAAGTTCCTTGAACGGCTGATAGGCAGCACCGGCGCATTGCTCGGCCGTGGCGTCGACGAATTGGGTTATCTGGCCGGCGAGATAAATGGCGACTTTGGTCGTAATCTGGCTTTTGGCATTGAATTGGACGCATACCATGTAGCGCTGGCTGTCGCCTATCGGCTTGAGCGCAGGGGCCGCAATCGTGGCCCCGCGAAAGTCGACGCGATTGGTCAGCGATTGCCGCAGGAAGGTCGCGATCTGCGTCCGGTAATTTGCCGGAAATGTATTAGGATCGGGCGCCGGCCCCTCCGCTTGCTTCGACGTGCAGCCCAAAAGGGCGAAAGCGGCGGTTGCCATCAGCGCCGCCAAACCTGTTCTAAAGCCTGCTCGCTCCGCTCGCACTCGTCGAACCCGTCTCTTACGCCGCCGTTACATCGATTATACCAAATGGCTTGGACCGAGCCATACGCCAATCCAGGGCCAACTCGACCCAAGCCCCGTGCCTGTCACTCATTCCTCCGGTACCGGGCCACACCAGCCGGGCAGGTAATTGGCGTCCATGCTCTTGGCCAAGGCCATGGCCTGCTTCACGGCGGCCGGGAAATCGCGCTCGATTTTCTTGACCCTCATGCGGCGCCGCAAAAAATCGGCCCAGAGAAATTCGGAGAATGGCGTGGTGTCCTTGGCATAGCCGCCGGCGCGCCGCAGTTCTCCGGCCAGCGACCGAAACGGATCGTCGACCAAGTCGACGATGGATTTTGGAATATCTCGGTACTGACGGCGCACGCCCCTGGCGTCGAACGGATGCATCCAGGAGCGATTGTCCATCACCGTCCAAAACGCGTCCGGCTCAAGCTTGCTCAAATTGGCGATAACGGTGACGGCGACATTATCCACGCCTTCCTCATGGAGCGCGCGTGCCAGGTGATGATGATCGATCACGTAATTGCGCTGTTTCGGACCCAGGATCACCGGGAATCAGGTGCTTGCCGAGGAACTTCTCGCCCTTTTTCTTTCGGACCTCGCGCCAGTGTTGGCGCTTGGCCTTGACCTCGCGCATGCCGACGGTGATCTGGGTTGGACGCAGGTCGATAATCGCAACAGTCGTAAGTATCGGTTCGCGAACCATGTCCGCCTCCTCAAACAAATCTCAATGCAGCGATTTCCGCATGACGGGCACCACAAAATCAAGCGCCCGATGCGACGTCGCACCGGGCGCTGATTTATTGAGTTCGCGATCCGGTAGGTTAATGCGCCAACGGATCGGGCCGAACCTGAATGTGAACCGCCATCGGCGTCATACCTTTACCGCCTTCCTTGAGCCAAGGCGTGCGGTCGCCTTCGGATGACCACAGGCCCCTGCCCTTCCAGCCGGCTTTCGGATCGTCGATGCGGGCATCGAGACCCTTGGCGTAATAGCTGATCGGATAGGGAATGCGCAGCATCACCATCTTGCCGTCGACGAGTGCGGCGAAGCCGTCATTCTCGTTGGCCGTGGAGATCGGCACGTCCTTGCCGAGCCCGACCGCGTTGTGCTGGTCGACCCAGGTGTAGTAGCTCGCCTCGGCACTGTTATCGCCGATGCCTTGGAAGCCGGGGCCGGGATATTTGTAGAAGGCCCAGCCTTCGGGACAATGATCGCCGGTGGCCTTCGGGCCGTTCAGCGGCGCCTTGCATTTCGAGCGGTCGAAGCTGCCGAGATGACCGCTGGCCAGCGACACCCAGACCACACCCTTGGAGTCGATATCGCCGCCGCGCGGGCCGAAGCCCGGCATCGGAATATAGTAGATCTCCGAAAGCTTGGTCTTGGGATCGAAGCGCAACACCCCGCTCCGTCCGGCAAAAACGTTCACGGTGTACCAGATCGAACCGTCGGCCGGATTTGGCATGACGGCGTAGCTGCCCGATCCACCGATCACGCGCGCATCTTTGCTCGGATCGAGCGGCTTGCCCGGCTCGGTGAAGTCGTCGAGCTTGCCGTTGCCATTGGTGTCGAGCACGAACGGCGCCCAGCCTTGAGCTTTTTCGGCGCTGCCGGTCTCGTCGAACACTTTGGTATCAAGCCAGCCGGCGACCGGACCCGCGCCACTCACCCATAATGTGTTGTTCTTATCGAAACCGAATTGCAGGTGATGGGTGCCGAAGCAGGTGTCGACGAAAGTGAACTTCTGCGTTTTCGGATCGAACATCGCCAATTGGCGCTCGTTGGTGTCGAGCGGAAACACCTTGGCATAGGGATTGTCCGAGCCTTTTTTGCAGAACGCCGGGGTGCCGGGCGCATGATTGGTCCCGGTCAGCCAGAGCCGGCCTTTATTGTCGAACATGTCGTTGTGATTGTCGAAGCGGGTATCCCAGACCTGCTCCATGCCCCAATAGGCCGACGGCGCCAGCGGCTTCTCGATCGCGGCATGGCCCGGGCCCAGAGCATAAGGCACGCTCGGGATCTTCCGGCGGCGTGACGTAAGTGACCTTCGCCGTCTTGGGATCCAGCACCGGCAAATGATCGGTCGCATACTCCGGCGAGCCGTAGAGCAGGCCGTAGCCGTTCACCGTCGGATCGCGCTTATCGGACGAGATCAAGTCATGGAGGTACTGCTTCTCGGTACCCCAATCCCATGTCGTGATCACGATATTGCGTTCGACGCCCTGCGGCCGCGGCGGCTTGGCAAATGGCAGTTCGCCTTTGGCGACGCGATCGGTCCAATCGCCGAAATAGACCAACGGCACGCCGGCAAGCTTGCCGACCAGCGGATTGACCATGTTCGGCGAAGCCTGACCGGATTGAATCCGCCGCGCCCAGGCATCGGTACCGGAATCGAAATGGCCTAAACCCGCCGGAATGGTTCGCGTCGCCAATTGACCCAGTTGATGGCAGCCGACGCAGTCCCGGTTCTTCAATGTCGTAATCCAGTCGACTTGCGTGATGTCGGCCGGAATGTCGCTCTTGCCGCCGAACTGGTCCTTATCCGGCACCTTCAGCATCGAATACCAATAGATCGCCGGATAATATTTCGCCGCGGCGGCATCATCCGGCGCTGGCACAGCTGTCAGATTGACGTGCTTGCCGGGCTCGCCGTCGACCTTTGGCGAATCGATAAGCCCATAGCCACGCACCCAAAGCTGATACTTGGCCTTCGGGAGGTCGGGAACGACGTAGCGGCCTTTATCGTCGGTCACGACGATCTTGGCGAAGCGGGTCGGCAGATCGCGCGTTTCCGCTATCACCCAGACTCCGGCTTCGGGACCTTTCGGTCCGGTGACCACGCCGCCGATATCGTCATTGTCGATAGAAACGGCGTTTTGCGCGTAAAGCCGCGCCGGCGCGGCAACCAGGAACGCGGCGCCAGCGATCGCCGCGACCAGGCAGAATACTGCCCGCTTCATACAGACCTCCCTATTTCCACCGGTCTCGGCAATTGCGCCGGGCCGAAATTCTTTATCAGTGGGCGGGAATCTGCCTCAGCGTCCGCCGACCCGCAAGCGGAAACAACGCGTTGCGACCGGCCCACGCCGCGATCTGCGCAAAAAACAGAGAGGCGCGATCAGTTCGATGAGGTATCGGCTGCATTCGACAGTTTGTCGAACAGGCCGGCAATGTCCTTGCGGATGGTCGCGAGCTTGGAGAAATTATCGGTCACGCCGGAGACGCGCTTCTCAAGCTCCTGTTTGGTCTTGATGAAGTCTTTTACCCGCGTAGCAAGATCGCCGTCTTCATCGGCTTCGATGTTATCGATTTTGGCGATAAGCCGGTCGCGGATATCTTTGACCTGGGCGACGAGGTCGGCGACCCCTCCGTCCGAGGCTTCCATCGGGACCATTCGCGATTGCAACTCGCCAAGCTTCGCCCGCAACTCGCCGAGCAGGCCCATGGTGCGCTCTATTTCGTCAAACCGAATTTGCGTCGCCGAAATGAATTCGGAAACCGAGGCGACCCGATCCTTGGCGTCGCCATCCTCCGGCCGGACAAGGCGATCAAGCGCCCGGTCCAATTTGGCGGACACCCCTTCGACATCGCCGCGCAGGGACGCCAGTTTGGAGAATTGCAGGTCGAGATTCGCGACGCCGCCGTCGATCTTGATCTTATCGTCGGCGAAAGCTTGGACGCGCGCGTCAAGGCTGCCCTGCGGCGTCTTCTGCAGGGCTTCGATGTCGCCGGTAAGGCGATCGCGGGCCTCGTTCAATTCTCTTAATCGGCGCGCGATGCCGTCCTCCGCGGCGACAAAGGGCATGAGCCGGTCGCGCAGCCCGCCAAAGTCTTCCTTCAGGCTGGCGACGGTTTTCGATGCCCGTTCGATCTCGTCGCAGCGCTCATGGCTCTTGGTTACGAAATCCATCAGCTGCTTGAGACGAACATCGATCGCGATCGCATCGTCGCCGCTTGCAATTTCACTCAGCGCGCGATCGATGTCGGCTTCGCGGCTGTCGAGTTCGGCAAATAGCTGCTCGATCGAGCGCCGTTTCTCGAGCGCCGGGACCAGGCGTTCACGTAGCGCCTGCTGCTCGATGCGAAGCGCATCGACTTTGGCTTGGAGATCGCCGACCTCATTGCGGCTCTGCTGCACATGCAGCACCCGCTCGGCCTCGGCGAGCCGCGCCGTGACATCGCCGATAGCGGTCTCCGGATCGGTGCGCGCCAAGTGGTGTATCGCCGCGTCGGTTTCGACCTGGTTATTACCAAGCTCGCGCGCGGCCTGGCGAATGCCGCCGAGCCGCATTTCGAGTTCGTCGGCCGCTTTGCGCTGCCGGATCACCGCATCGCACAGCCAGATCGCTGACGGGATCAGCGCCAGCGGAACGAGGACGATGACGAACCAAGCGAGCTTTTGCGTCAACGGCTCGCTGCGGAACGCTTCGAACAAGGCGGCAAAATCTTGCGCATGGCTCACGACGACAAAGCCGACCGCAAGCACGAAAATGGCGACGCAAGCGCCTACAAATCTCGTTATCAATTGACTGACCCACCCAACCGGAACGCAGCTTATTTGGTACGACAGGAGGGCGCCGGGCACAAGACCGCGCCGCCGCGACCTGCCCGTGGACAAGGCCGGCGAAGCCCGATAAGCCGCCAGAGCGACACGGTAACGGCCATAGGCACGCCGATGATGGGGCTACGCCACGCTGGAATTGCCGCTTCGGCCGTCCTCGTGGCGCTGGCCGTCAGCGCCGGGCATCGCGCAAGCGGACAGACGAAGGCTGCGATCACGGCCAAGCCCGCGGCTGCCAGCTGTCAACGCGCGACTTTCCGTGTCGTCGTCGATGTCGGCCATACCGTCGCCGTGCCGGGCGCGATTAGCGCCCGTGGCGTTCCCGAATACGCCTTTAATCTACAGCTCGGCCAGGACATCAAACAGGCGCTTGCCGATGCCGGCTTCGCCAGCGCGGTATTGTTGATTACCGCCGCGGCGCCGCCAGAAGGCCTGATTCAGCGCGCGATCAAAGCCAACAGCATGCCGGCGGATTTGTTCGTTGCCGTCCATCACGATTCCGTTCCGGATGCGCTGCTGCGGACCTGGCAATACCAGGACCAGGAACAGCATTTCAACGACGACTATCCCGGCTATGCTCTGTTCATCTCGAACGACAATCCGGAACATACCGCCAGCCTTTTGTTCGGCCACCTCCTCGGCATGGCGTTGCAAGCGCGCGGCCTGCACTACACGCCGCATTACACGCTGCCGCTGATGGGAAACCGCCGCCGTGAACTCCTGGATGCCGAGGCCGGCGTTTACCGCTACGATCAATTGATCGTATTGCGGATGACACGCATGCCCGCTGTGCTTCTGGAGGCTGGATCGATCGTCAACCGGCCAGAAGAAGTGGAGTTGGCAAGTCCGGAACGCCGCACGCTTACCAGCGCCGCCGTTGTTGCCGCGGTCGAGGAATTTTGCGCGACACGAGCCCAGCAGACGACAAGGAAGGGGCGCGCTGTACGCTAAGCTACACCAGTGCTGTCAGACGGCGGCGGATCGCCAGCGTGGTGATAATCGTCAGGTTGAGAAGATTGACGCCAAGCCCGGCGGCGAAGGCGGGCGCGTAAAATCCGAAATGATCGTATAGCAGGCCGGCGAACCAGCCGCCCATCGCCATGCCGCTGCCGCTGCACAGCAGCAAAGTCGGCATTCGCCAATAGGCTTCGCCGCTCGGAAACATTTCGCGTGACGCCAATATGTTGGCCGGAACCAGCCCGCTAAAGCCGAAGCCGAACAGCGCCGCAACGGTGAAAAGGCCTGCCTCATCCTGGGTGAAGACGAAGGCTGCCATGCCGACGGCCTGGAATGCCGAGCCGATCAGCATCGTATAGAGACCGCCGATACGATCCGAGATCACGCCCCAGAGTTGCCGGCTGAAGAACGCCGCGCCGAGGAGAACCGACACCATGGCGGCGCCGTGCGCGGCGCTGATGCCAAGATCGCTGCAAAACGCGACAAGATGCGCCTGCGGCATCGACATCGGAATGCAGCAGGTGAAGATCGCGGCCATCTGCAGCGCGAAAACAAGATTGGGCGGCCAGCCCAAGACGGTACGGCTGGCATGGGCAGTGGTCGGCGCTTCCGCGTGATGCGGCACATCCGGCGCCGGCCGCAACACGATCATGGCGAATGGTACGATCAGAACGAGTTCGAGCGCCGCATAATACAACATGGTCTGCCGCCAGCCGGCAAAGGCGATCGCGTGCGCGAAGATCGGCGGCCAAAATGCACCGGCGAGATAGGAGCCGCTCGATATCAGCGCCAACGCTGAGCCACGCCGGCGGTCGAACCAGCGGCTGACATAGACGTAAAACGGCGCGTTGATGCCGCCGATCCCGATCAAACCGATGAACAGCCCGTGCCCGATATAGAGCGGCCAGGACGGCCCGAACGTAGATAGAACAAGCCCGAGCGCAATCATCGCGGCGCCGAGAATAACGGTGAACCGGATCCCGAGGCGCTCGGCGACGCGTCCCATCATAATGCCGCCAAAGCCTGAACCGAGCCACATCAGTGCGCTGGCAAATGCCGGGACCGATCGTTCGCCATGAACCTCGGCGGCGATCTCTTTGAGCGCGACCACGGTGATCCACGGCGCGCCGAAGGCAATCGCCATGATCACCAGCACGACGCTGGCGACGACCCAAGACGCCCGCGTCTCGACCGATGCAATTGTCGGACTCAGCATTTAACCCGCGTTCTTAGCGCGCCCGGCGCGGTTAAGAACTCGGAGATATAGCAGCGGGATCTACCCCCGCCCATAAATTTCTCATGGGCCGGGAATAAACCGGCCACCGCGCCAATCTCGTCCCTGGAAGCCGAAAAAGCTGCAATGCGCAAAAAGCGCCACGGCGGCGCGCGCTTCCCAGCAGAGGAGATAGACGCAATGAGCGAATCCGATCGCGACAACGGCCCCAGCCGCCGCAAAGTTCTGGAATGCATGACCTGGGTCGGCACCGGCGTGCTGTGGACCATTTCGGGCGGCGTGCCGCACTCGCTGGGTCTGATGGGCGAAGCACAGGCTCAAACGACGAAAGGGCTGAGCTTCCTTCAGATCAGCGACAGTCACGTCGGCTTCGACAAGCCGGCCAATCCGAATGCACTCGGCACGCTCGAAGAAGCGATCGCCAAGGTCAACGCACTGCCGCAAAAGCCATCGTTCATGATCCATACCGGCGACATCAGTCATCTGTCGCTGGCGTCGCAGTTCGACGACGCCGACCGTATCATTTCGCAGACGCGGCTCGACGTGCATTACGTTCCCGGCGAGCACGACTTCCTCGACCCGGAGCAGAAATTCTATCGCGAGCGCTACGGTGCCGGCACCAAAGGCGCGGGCTGGTACAGCTTCGACGCCGACGGCGTCCACTTCATCGGGCTCGTCAATGTCGTCGACCTCAAGGCCGGCGGCCTCGGCAATCTCGGCAGCGAACAACTCGAATGGCTTGAAGCCGACCTCAAGACGCGCTCGGCCTCGACCCCCATCGTCGTCTTCGCGCATATTCCGCTGTGGACGGTCTATCCGGATTGGGGCTGGGGCACCGACGACGGCGCCCAGGCGCTTTCCTACCTCAAGCGGTTCGGTTCGGTGACCGTGCTCAACGGCCATATCCACCAGGTGATGCAGAAGGTGGAAGGCAATGTCACATTCCACACCGCGCGCTCGACGGCATTTCCGCAGCCGGCGCCGGGCCAAGCCGCTTCGCCGGGACCGATGAAGGTCCCCGACGACCAGCTGCGCAAGATGCTCGGCATCGCCAATGTCACGTTCAAGCAGAACGAACAGCGGCTCGCCATCATCGACACTCCGTTGCAGGCTTAAGGAGACCGCAATGTCTGCGCCTGCATCTGTTGCGAATACATTGAGAAGTGCGATCGTCGCGGCCGCGCTCGGCGCGGCGACCGCCGCCGTGCTGGCGGCCGTCGTCCTGCCGGGTCACGCCCAAACCGCGGCACCGGCGGCCGCCGTGTCGATCGACAATTTTACTTTTACGCCGCCGACCCTGACGGTGAAGGCCGGCACCACCGTGACCTGGATCAACAAGGACGACATCCCGCATGGCATCGCGTCCGCGAACAATGCTTTCACCAAATCGAAGGCGCTGGACACCGACGACAGCTATTCGTTTACCTTCACCACGCCGGGCACCTATCAGTATTTCTGCTATGTCCATCCGCATATGACGGGCACAATCGTGGTACAACCGGGCAATGGATGACCCGACGCGATGGGGTTCGATCGACCTCGCCAACGGTTGAGCGCGACACGATGTCAAGTGACGCCCATGCCGATCAAGATAAAGCGCGGCGCTTTCGCGACGCCGCGCTCCCCTATCTCGACGACGTCTACACGCTGGCGCGCTATCTCATGCGCAACGGCGCCGACGCCGAGGATGCCGTACAGGAATGTTATTTGCGCGCGTTGCGCCATTTCGACAGCTATCGCGGTCCGGCGATGAAGCCTTGGCTGCTGACGATATTGCGAAATGTCTGCAACGCCGAATTCGCGCGGCGCGGCAAACACGAGATTCCTGTTGAGCACACCGGCACCGAGACGACCGCGGAGGAGCTGCCGATGTGGCAGGAACCGCAGACATCCCCGGAAAGCCTCTTGTTGCGCCAACAGGACGATGCTGCGATCCGCCGGCTGGTTGCCGCCCTGCCGCAGCCGTTCCGCGAGACCGTGGTGCTGCGCGAAGTGAATGAGTTGTCTTACGACGAAATCGCCAAGGTCGCGGGCGTGCCGGTCGGCACCGTGATGTCGCGGCTTGCGCGGGCGCGATCGATGCTGCGCTCGGCGTGGAATGCCGCGGAGGGTACGACGCGGGAACTCTCGCCGGCGGCGAGATCGGGAACGTCACCATGAATTGCGCCGACTCTGAAATCCTGTTGCATGCCCTGATCGACGGCGAACTCGATGCCGGTCACGCGCGCGAGGTCGAGGCGCATGCCGCCGGCTGCCCGGCCTGTACCGAGAAGCTCGCCGCATTTCGCGCCATGCGCGACGCGATCAGCAGAGGCGAATCTGATCGAAGCCGCGCCCGCCAGTCTGCGCAGCCGCATCGAAGCGGCGCTACCCGCGCCGTCGGCGCAGATCATTACGCCGCGCCAATTCATGCGACCGACCCGCCGCTCGTTTTTCGGCGGCCTCGCCACCGGCGCGGTGGCCTCGGCGGCGCTCGCCGCCACGCTGATGGTCACAGTCGTTCGCAATAACGAGCAGCAGACCATCGCCGACGAGGTCGTTTCGGCACATATCCGCTCGCTTCAAGCGGGACATCTGATGGACGTGGAGACGAGCGACCAGCACACTGTCAAACCATGGTTCAACGGAAAGCTCGATGTGGCGCCGCCGGTCATCGACCTGACGGCGGAGGGCTTCACCCTGCTGGGCGGTCGGCTCGACTATATCGACGGCGAACCGGTCGCTTCGGTCGTCTATCGGCGGCGCAAACATGTCATCAACCTGTTCGTCGCGCAGCGCCTGGGCGCGGCACGCCCTGCGGCAAAATCCGAGACCATTCAGGGCTACAACGTCCGCCACTGGACGCAGCAGGGTCTCGATTTCTGGGCGGTCAGCGATCTTGCCGCCGACGAACTGGACGAGTTCACTCAGAAAATCTCCGCTGCGGTGCGTCCTTCGGGGGCCTCCTGACTGGTATCCCTGACCGTTACCGGCTAAAGCAAAGCGCTCAAATCGCGGGGATTCTGTGCCGTCTTGCCTCGCAACATATTGGCGCGAGAAGCGTTTAAACCTCAGCAATGGATCAGCGCGTCGACAACGAGCGTCGGACGGAAACCGTACCGAGCCGCCAGGAAAAGCCCGCCGCGGGACCGGCGGCGAAGAACCGTTCCTGGTCAGAGACTTTTAGACAGCATCGCATTCTGACGATCGCGATAGCGGTCGGTCTTGTCGTGTTGCTGGTAGCGGTCCTGTTCTGGTGGCTGCATGCCAGGCAATACGCCTCGACCGACGACGCATTCATCGACACCCGAACGGTTCAGATCAGCGCCCAAGTCGCAGCCGCCATCACTGAGGTTCCGGTAACCGACAATCAGTTGGTCGAGGCCGGCGCCGAGCTCGTCCGGCTCGACGATCGTGACTACGTCGCCCAGGTCGATCAGGCGAAGGCTCAGGTCGAGCAAGGCCAAGCCAGCATCACCAATCTGACCGCCCAGATCGCGGCGCAAGAGGCCCGCATCGAGCAGGCCAAGAGACAGGTCGCGCAAGCGCAAGCGGCGCTGACCTTCGCGCAGCAACAGTCCGACCGCTACCAACTGCTTGCCAAGCAAGGCGCCACCACCGTCGAGCAGGCGCAGCAATATTCCTCGAACCTGCTGCAAAGCCAGGCGTCGCTCGCCGCCGCGGAAGCCAACGCGATCGCGGCTGAGAAACAGGATCCGGTGCTCGGCGCCCAGCGCGAACTTTCCACCGGACAGCTCGCGCAGTCGCGCGCCGCGCTCGAGCAGGCCCAGGCCAATCTGTCGCGCACCATCATCACGGCGCCGGTTGCGGGCCGCGTTACCAGGCTGACAGCCGCCAAAGGCGCCTATGCCGCGGTTGGCGCAGCTCTCTTGGTATTCGTGCCGCGGGACGTCTGGGTGACGGCCAATTTCAAGGAAACCGAACTCGCCCAGATGAAGCCCGGCCAACCGGTCGATATCGAGATCGACGCCTTTCCCGGCCGCACCTTCAAGGGACATATCGACAGCCTCCAGGCCGGCAGCGGCACCGCGTTCAGCCTGCTGCCGGCGGAAAACGCCACCGGCAATTTCGTCAAGATCGTGCAGCGCGTGCCGGTCAAGATCGTGTTCGACAAGCCGCCCGATGTGCTGCTGGGCCCGGGCATGTCGGTGGTACCGACAGTGAAAGTCCGATGAGCGATCAGTCGCGGCGCGGAGGCTGGGACAACAGCCGTTCGGCCGCGGGCGACCGCAATCCCTGGCTGGTCGCCGTCGTCGTATCGATCGCGACCTTCATGGTCGTGCTCGATACCGCCATCGCCAATGTCTCGTTGCGCTACATCGCCGGCAGCCTTGCCGCGAGCGTCGACGAGAGCACCTGGGTGGTCACGACCTATTTGGTCGCGAACGCGGTGGTATTGCCGGCCAGCGGCTGGCTGTCCAATGTTCTCGGCCGGAAGCGCTTTTACATGATCTGCGTGGCGCTGTTCACGGCAAGTTCGCTGCTGTGCGGATTGGCGCCTAATCTGAGCCTGCTGATCGTGTTTCGAATCCTGCAAGGTCTTGGCGGCGGCGGCATGCCGACCAGCGAACAGGCCATTCTTGCCGACACCTTTCCGCCGGCAAGACGCGGCCAGGCTTTCGCGCTCTACGGCATTGCCGTCATCGTCGCGCCGACCGTCGGCCCAACAGTCGGCGGCTGGATCACCGACAATTTCTCCTGGCACTGGATCTTTTTCATCAATGTGCCGATCGGGCTGGTTTCGCTGGCGCTGGTGCATTGGCTGGTCGAGGAACCCGAGGTCCTCGAACGCGAGCGCAAGGAGCGTCTCGCCAAGGGTCTGAAGGTCGACTGGGTCGGCTTTCTCCTGATCGCGCTGACACTCGGCTGTCTCGAAGTCGTGCTGGATCGGGGCCAGATCGACGATTGGTTCCGGTCGGGCACGATTGTCACATTCAGCGTGCTCGCCGGACTGTCGTTCCTTGCCTTTGTGCCGTGGGAACTCATGCACGAAGATCCGATCGTCGAGCTGAGACTGCTGTTTCACCGGCAATTCGGCATGGCGTTCTTCGTGATGCTGATGATCGGCGCCATCCTGTTCGGCTCGAACCAGATCATGCCGCAGCTGTTGCAGACCACGTTTCCCTACACCGCAATGCTGTCGGGTCTCGCCATGATGCCGGGCGGCATTGCCATGCTCGTGATCATGCCGATCGCCGGCCAAGTGACCGGCCGCTTTCAACCGAAATACCTGATGTCGATCGGACTGGCCGGCATAGCGCTGTCGATGTGGTATTCGACGTCGCTGACCCCCGATGCCAGCTTCGATTACTTCGGCTGGGTGCGGGTCTACCAAATGGTCGGCCTGCCCTTCATGTTCATTCCGATCAACACGGTGGCCTATGACGGCTTGCCGCCGAACAAGACCAACCAGGCATCGGCTCTGATGAACGTCGCCCGCAATCTCGGCGGCAGCATCGGAATCTCGATTGCCAACGTGGTGCTGACTCAACGCACCCAGTTTCACCAGTCCCGCCTCGTTGAAAACACGATCCCCTCCTCGCCGGTTTTTCAATCGACGCTGCAACAGATGACGAAATACTTTCAGCAGCACGGGGTTAATACCGGTGACGCGAACGGTCAGGCAATGGGACTGATCGGCCAGATGATCAGAACCCAAGCGGCGCTGATGGCCTATATCGATGTGTTTTACGTCTGCGCCATCACCGCGGCCTTGATGATCCCGCTGGTCCTCTTGCTGGTGCGGCGGGTACAGGTTCAAGGCGGCCGCGCAGCGGTGGGACACTAATGGCGGGTCCCTGACAAGATGGTGTAAGAATGCGGCCGGCAGGGATCGCTCTGCCCAAGATTCGATTAAGAAGTTCCGAGCGCTGGGGGCGGCCTCGATAGCATAAATCCAAGGATGGGCCGTCATGACGGGAGTGATGGGACGCATCGTCCGGTACGGTGTACTGGCGATGTCTGGAGCAGTTTTGACCGCCGCGGCGCCGGCTCCGGTCGCACTCGGCGTGGTCATGGTCGATTACAAATTCGTACCGGATCATCTGACGTTCCAGCACGACACGCATTATCGGCTGCACCTGGAAAATCACGGCAAGGAAACGCACGAATTCACCGCGCCGACTTTCTTCGCCGCGGCCAAGATCGACAATCCCGCCGTGCTCAATCGCGAGCATACCGAGATCGTGATGCAGCCCGGCGACGTCAAAGAACTTCTGCTCACGCCCGGCAAGGCCGGGACCTACGATCTGCGCTGCTCCGATCACGATTGGAACGGCATGGTAGGCGGGATCACGGTCGAATAGTGGCGCCGGCGCTACCGGCGGTGCCATGTTATGGCGGCGGCACATTCCACGCCTTTGTCGCGGGCATATTGCCGAAAAAATGTATGCGCCGCGATGTTTTGCGTAGGCCTGCCGTCTTTGGCGTCGTCGCAGCAAGCGACCAAACAAGCGGCTCCGCCGGGCAGCTCACGCCGATTTAAGCCGTAATTTATTGACTCTCATCAACAACGCCTCACCGCTCGCATGATTTAATGTTTCGCCGACGTCAAAGTGCGGCACCAATCTTGCTTGATATCGTTGTGTGGGTTGGGGGGCTGACTAGCGCAACAGGGAAAAGGAGTCGCCTATGTGTGACTTTAGCCTTCAAAGCGTTCGGTCGAGGCCGGCGAAAGTCGGCGACAAGCTCGTGACCCGTGACTTCGGAACAGGAACCCGCGGGTTCTCCACTTCCGATGATCCCGGAATGGCAGTGTGTATCCTGCCCGGCACCGAGTTGGCCTTCGCCAACGATGTGGCCTGCCTACCGGCCGGACTTCTCGGCTGGAAGACCAAGACCATCAACCACCAAACGGCCATCTTTCGGCAGATCAATAAAGAGAAGCTGGCCGCGCATCACGACGCGCTCGAGTTTCCTGACGGGCGTACCGTGCTGCTGACACTGTTATGCGAAGGCCAGTCGGCATCCGTGCTGCAATTGCCGGCTCAACCGGCCACCGAGGAAGAGGCGCGCGAGCAGGAACGCGTCAGCTTCGTGGGCTGACACGCTGTAAAAGGCCGGCCGTCTGTCCGGACGGCCGGCAGTTTTATCGGACGCCACGCAATGCGCTGAACTGCCGCAATATCTGTGCGGCGCAGCCGGACGAACATCAGTTCGCCCGGATTTTGCCGTGGGTGCGACCCGCAATTTGGAACCGCAGGCGTGGTGGACCTCCCCTGCAACGGGGTTGCGCCAGGCGGCGCCATGCCGCATTCAACGGGAGTCATTCGCTTACCGTCGGGACAATGGACAAATCCTCGAAACAACCGGCAGCCCCAGATCCGAAGTCTATGGATCACCCTGCCGACGACCCCGCCGTAATGCCGGCAGCGCCAGCCGGCGAGACCGTGCCGGAGACTCCGTCAACAGGCTCGCAATTCCTCAGGGTGTTTCCGCCGATCATGCTGCCGATGTTCCTTGCGGTAGCGGATCAGACCATCGTCGCCACCGCGCTTCCCGCAATAGCGTCGAGCCTGGGCGAAATCGAACGCGCCTCATGGGTGGTGGTTTCCTACCTGATCGCCAACACCATCGCCGCGCCGGTTTATGGCCGTCTCGGCGATACCTTCGGCCGGCGCTCGATGATGTTCATGGCGCTCGGTATTTTCATACTGGGCTCGGTGCTTTGTGCGCTGGCGCCAAACATAACGCTGCTGACGCTGTTCCGGGTGATCCAAGGCTTCGGCGGCGGCGGCTTGATGACGCTATCGCAGGCCATGATCGGCGAATCGATCGCGCCGCGCGAACGCGGCCGCTATCAGGGATATCTGGCGGGCATCGCGGTCAGTTCCAACACCTTCGGCCCGGTCGCCGGCGGCTATCTCACCCAGGCATTCGGCTGGCAATCGATCTTCCTGATCAACATTCCGCTCGGGCTGCTCGCGGTCTTGTTCGTGTTCCGGATTCCGGCGCGCCAGGGCGACCGCCGCCGCACCACGTTCGACTCGCCGGGGCTGGTGCTGTTTATCTTCTTCGTCGGTCCGGTGATCCTGGCGCTCGAACAAGTCCAGCGCATGCAGTTGAGCACCATGCCGATGGCGCTCGGGCTGCTCGCCTTCGGGCTGGTTTCGCTCGGGCTTCTGACCTGGCAGGAACGCAACACCACTTCGCCGCTCATTCCGCCAAAACTGTTTCGCCAAGCCTCGATCTGGCGGGCCGACGCCATGGCGGCGTGCCACGGCGCGGCCCTGGTTTCGCTGATTACGTTTTTGCCGATCTATCTGCGCGCCGTGCGCGGCGCCTCGCCGGCTGAGACCGGTTTGATCCTGTTGCCGCTGACCGCAGGGATCGGCATCGGCTCGATGACCACGGGCCAATTGGTGACCCGGACGGGATACACCGCCGTATTTCCGACCTACGGGCTGTTGGGAGCAACCATTTCCCTTTTTATTCTTGCCTTTGCGATCTCGCACATGACCACCGCAGAGATGGCCTGGGCGTTCTGCGGAATCGCGCTGTTCATGGGCACGGTAATGGGGGTGGTCCAGGTCACGGTGCAAGCGGTGTCGGGCCCTCGGCTTCTCGGCACCGGCGCCGCCATGGTTCAATTTTCGCGCTCGGTCGGCGCGGCCTTCGGTACCGCGACCGTCGCCGCGATCTTGTTTTCGATCCTCACCGCGACCGATCGCGACACCGCCAATTTGTTCGGCGGCATTATCGAGCGCGGGCCTGAGGCGCTGGCGGCGCTGGCGCCGGCGCGGCAGGCCCTGGTCGAAGCCCAGATCGGCGATGCTTTCCGCGCGGCGTTCATGACTATCGCCACGTTCACCGGGGTCGGCACGCTGCTCGCGTGGTCGCTGCCGCTTCGCCGGCTCTAAAACCGTCAACGGCATTGCGGCGCGCCGCCTCGCGCGGCAGACTTGATTGCCAGCACGGGAGTGGAAGTAGTGATTGTCGACGCGCAGGTTCATTTTTGGAAGGCCAATACGCCGGAGCGTCCTTGGCTGCCCAACCGCGTCGCGCAGCTTCCAGAGCCTTTCACCGCCGACAAATTCGTGCCGATGATGAACGAGGCCGGCGTCGACCGCGCCGTCATCGTGCCGCCGTCGTGGGAAGGCAACCGTAACGATTGCGCGCTCGAAGCGGTGGCGAAATATCCTGGGCGTTTCGTCATCATGGGGCGCATTCCGGTCGAGGACCCGAAATCCGCCGCGCTGCTGCCGGACTGGAAGAAACAGCCGGGCATGGTCGGCATCCGGCTGACGTTTCACCCACCGCAGTGGAAATGGCTCACCGACGGCACCGTCGATTGGTTTTGGCCGGTGGCGGAAAAGTATCAGCTTCCGGTGATGTTCTATGGCGCGCCGATGCCGAATTTCGGCTACATCGCCGAGCGGTATCCGGCGCTTCCGATGATCGCCGATCATCTCGGCGTCACCGGGGACGTCGCAAAATCCGGCAAGATTGCGGAGGCGGTCGGCGAAACTGTAGCGCTCGCCAAATATCCCAATGTTTCGGTGAAACTGTCGACGACGCCGTTTTATTCTGCGGAGGCCTACCCGTTCCGCGACATGACGGGGCATATCCGCCGCCTGTTCGACGCCTTCGGCCCACGCCGCAGTTATTGGGGAACGGATCTCACCAACTCGCTCGACAAAGCCAGCTACCATGAGCGCGTCACGCACTTTACTGAAACGCTCGACTTCCTGTCCGCTGAAGATAAGGAATGGGTGATGGGCCGCGCCATTCTCGAGCGGCTCGGATGGAAATAATTCTCACATGACAACGGCGCGGAAAGCGGGCTGAACCATGACCTATGTCGGTCGCTCGCTGCCGCGCCTGGAAGACCGTCCTCTCGTCACCGGCGAAGGCTGCTTTGCCGCCGATATTTCGTTTGCCCATCAATTGCACATGCGTGCGGTTCGCTCTGCGAACGCGCATGGCCGTATCGTAGCGATAGATGCCCGCACAGCGCTTTCTGTTCCCGGCGTCATCGCCGTCTGGACCGCCGCCGACGTCGCCGACATTCCGCCGATTGATTTCCGCCTCACCCGCATCGAGGGTCTAGAGCCGTACCGGCAGCCGATCCTCGCCAATGGCCGCGTGCGCTACGTCGGAGAGCCGGTCGCGGTCGTGTTCGCTACCGATCGCTATATCGCCGAGGACGCCGCTGATCTGGTGACGGTGGAGATCGAAAGCCTGGCGGAGGTGATCGACGCCGCGGCGCCTCCCGCCGAATTCGAGACCGGTCATTCCACCGAACCCGCCATAGTCCGCAAAGGCTTTGGCGATGTGACGGCGGCTTTCGCCAATGCGCATGCAATCGTCACGCTCGAACTAAAGACCGGACGGCATAGCGGTGTGCCGCTGGAAACGCGTGGTGCCGTCGCGCGCTACGATGTCGGGCATGATCTCCTTGAGCTTTACGGCGCCGCCAAGGTGCCGCACTGGAATCGCGACAGCCTCGCCCGGATGCTCGGCCGCGCTACATCTTCAATGCATCTGCACGAAGGCCATACCGGGGGCGGCTTCGGCATTCGCGGGGAGCTTTATCCAGAGGACGTGCTCGTCTGCCTCGCTGCATTGCGGCTGAAGCGGCCGGTGAAATGGATCGAGGATCGGCGTGAACATCTGATCGCGGCCAATCATTCGCGCCAGCAGCACTATCACGTCAGCGCCGCCGTCGATAAAGCCGGACGGCTCCTCGCCATCGACGGCCAATTTTTCCACGACCAGGGCGCGTATGTACGAACCCACGCGGCCACCGTTCCCGACCTTGCCGCCACCATGTTGCTCGGGCCCTATCGCGTGCCGGCCTATCGCATGGCAGGCCACATCCGTCTCACCAACAAGACGCCGTGCGGCACCTACCGCGCGCCGGGACGCTACGAGAGCACTTTCGTCCGCGAGCGGATGATGGACGCGATCGCGGCGCGGCTGGAAATCGATCCGATCGAGGTCCGCCGCCGTAATCTGATCGCCACCGCCGAAATGCCGTTCGCCCGGCCGCTCGACACACTCGGCACCGAGATGACCTATGATTCCGGCGACTATGCCAAGCTGCTGGAGAAGACGCTCGCGGCTGTCGGCTGGCCGAAACTGCGCGACGACTTGCGCCGGCGGCAGGCCGCCGGCGAGGCCGTCGGCGCAGGCGTTGCCATGTTTGTCGAAAAGAGCGGGCTCGGCCCGTACGACGGCGTCCATGTCAGCATCGATACCAGCGGCGTGGTCGAAATCGTGACCGGCGCGACCTCGGTCGGCCAGGGCATGGAAACCGTTCTTGCTCAGATTTGCGCCGATGCGCTTGGGGTCGATTATCGGCAAGTGCGCGTGGTGCATGGCCAGACCGACCGCATCGATTTCGGCATGGGCACCTTCGCCTCCCGGGTTACGGTGATGACCGGCGAAGCGACCCGCATTGCGGCCACCAAGCTTCGCGGCAAAGCGATCGCCGCCGCAGCGAACCTCCTGCAATCGCCGCCTGATGCGCTCGACGTGATCGAGGGCAAGATCATGCGCAAAGGTGGAGCGCTCGGTCCCTCGGTGACGCTGGGTGACGTCGCTCGTGCGCTTAATCCGGGATCGAAGCTCCTCGGTGAGGAGGCCCCGGGGCTTGCCGCCGACGGCTGGTTTGAATCCCGGCATATGAATTATCCCTATGGCATTCATGTCGCCGTGGTCCGTCTCGACCGCGACACAGGCGGCGTCGCCATCGAGCGCTATTTCGTCGCTTACGATATCGGCAAAGCCGTCAATCCGATGCTGGTCGACGGGCAGATCACCGGCGGTGTGGCACAAGGAATTGGCGGGGCGCTGTTCGAGGAGTTTCTTTATGACGATCGCGGCGAGCCGCTCTGTGTCAACTTCGCCGATTATATGATGCCGACGGCCCGCGAAATTCCGCCGGTCGAGGTACTCATCACGGAAGATGCGCCGAGCCCGCTCAACCCGCTCGGCATCAAGGGTGCCGGCGAGGGCGGCGCCAACGCCGTGGGCGCCGCCCTCGCCGCCGCTATCGACGATGCCCTTGGCCGGCCCGGCGCAGTCAGAGAGCTTCCGGTCACGCCGCAGAGGCTGCGCCAAATCGTGAAGGATTACCGATGAGCGGAATACGGCTGACAGTACGAGTCGACTTTGGCTCGGACCGGGCGCTTGGTCCCGGCAAGATCAAGCTTCTTGAAACGATCGGCAAGACCGGATCGATCACCCAGGCTGGCCGTACCCTCGGCATGTCTTATCGCCGCGCTTGGCTTCTGGTCGACGACCTCAATCACAGCTTTCGCGAGGCTGTCGTCATCAAGAAGCCCGGCGGCGTACAGGGCGGCGGCGCCACGCTGACGAAGTTCGGACGCGATCTCATCGCAAAATACCGCGCGATCGAGACAAAGGCGACGGCGATGGCCGCACGTCAGTTGCGGGAACTCGAGATCGCGCTGCGCAAACCGGCGCCGCGCGCGCAAAAGCCAATTAAGACCTCGATCCGTTCGGCGTCGGGCGCGCAGCGCTCCGGCCGAGCGGATTGAAACCGTGATCACTGTTTCGCCGGCCTGAGTTAAGGTCAGGCCATGCAAATCCGCGCTCACATCAAATGGGGAGCCGTCGCGATCACTACCGCGGCGTCGGTTACCGGGCTCTATCTTCTGTTGAGCTACGTCGTGCTGCCTTTGACCTGGCGCCACTACGAGCACCAGCACGCCCTCGAAGGCCTCAGCATGGTCACGCACACCGCGACCGGGATTCCCGCCGACCCGATCAATGTCGGCCTGGTCGGCTCGCGCGAGGATGTGTTATGCGCCATGAACGCCGCAGGCTGGGATCCGGCCGATCCGATCACGTTGCGATCGAGCATCGAAATCGTCGGCAGCGTTCTGCTCGACCGGCCCTATCGCACCGCGCCGGTCAGTCATTTGTATTACAACAATAAGCGGCAGGATCTGGCTTTCGAAATGCCGGTCGGCAAGAGCGCCGATCGGCGGCACCACGTGCGCTTTTGGCGCGTGCTTGAACGCGGACAAGAAGGCCGCGCCGTTTGGCTTGGAGCGGCGACGTTCGACCGCGGCGTCGGCCTCAGTCACGATGACGGCCGGGTCACCCATCACATCGCTCCGGACATTGACGCTGATCGCGATCTCCTCACCGCGGATCTCAAGGCAGCGAAAGTCGTCCAAACGATCTACGAGGTCAGCGGCATCGGTCCGACCATCGCCGGCCGCAACGGCGAGGGCGATCCCTATTACACCGACGGCGAAATCAAGATTTCGGTCCTGGTCGCCGGCTGCAATCAGCACAGTGCGGCCGTCGCCGTGCTCGACAACCCGCCGCTGGTGAATTTCAAGAATTTAGCCTGGGATTCAATCGCCAAAACGATATTGTCGGCGACAGTACCTGGGGTGAAGACAAACGGCGGGACCGCCCGTTAGACGACCGCTACGATTCGGCGGCGATCAGATGCGTGACTTTTGGCTCACCCGCCAAGTGGAAGCGATGCACCGCATTCTGCAAAACGCGGTCGGCTTCGGTAACACGCTCATGCTGCCGCAGATGCTCCATCCAGGATTCGACCAGGAAGGTTTCGACCATACGTCCCTGTTCGGCCGCGTCCTCGAAAACGCCCCAGGCATAGGCACCGTCGCGACGCCTTTGATGTTCTAGCTTGGCCAGTGCTTCAAGGAACGCTCGGCGATCTGTCGGATGGATACGGTATTCGACCGTGACCAGGACCGGACCGCGATCCCGCGCGATCGTCTGCGTGGTGATCGGCGCCGGCCAATGCATCGAGGGCGTAAGATCGACACCTGCGCCTGTTTGTAATTTCCACGGCCACGTCAGCGCGATCGCCGCGACCGCACCGGCGGCGGCGAGGAAATGCGCCGAGGGCAAGCCGACCAGCGCCGCCACCTCGCCCCACGCGACGCTGCCGAGCGTCAAACAACCGAAAAACACCGTGGTATAGATTGCGAGCCCTCGCCCACGAACCCAATCGGGCAGCGCCACCTGCGCCGACACGCTCAGCGTCGCCAAAGTCGCGATCCATGACGCACCGGCAATGGCGCTCGCGATCAACGCGAGGATCGGCTCATGCGCCAATCCATAAAGCACCATCGCAACCGCCTGGCCGAGCGCGCCGAGCGCCATCACTCGATCCGGTCCAAGCCTTTGTTTTAGCCAAGGCAGCAGAAATGCGCCGCCCACGGCACCGACGCCGATAACGCCGAGCAGGATGCCGTAAAGACTGGCGCCGCCGCCGATCTGCTGACGGGCAACAAGCGGCAACAGCGCCCAGTAGGCGCTGGCGAACAGGAAAAAGCCGGCCGCCCGCACGAGGGTCGCCCGCAAGTGCCGGTTATGCCTGGCGTAGCGAAGTCCGGCCAACACGGCTTGGCCGAAACGTTCGGACGGCAACAAGGTGACCGGCCTTCGTGCCGGCCGCCACCACAACAGCGAGCCGACGATCGCCAGATTGGACGCCGCGTTCATCCAGAACGGTGCAACGATGCCCCAGGCGGAAATGATCGCGCCGCCGAGCGCCGGGCCGATCGCGCGCGAAATATTGACCCCGACGCTGTTGGCCGCGATCGCCGGCGGCAAATCATCCTTGGGTACAAGCTGCGGCACCACGGCCTGCCACGCCGGCACCGTTAGCGCGCCGGCGGCGCCGACCAGGAACGTGAATAACAGCAAATTGCCGGGCGTCGACCAGCCAAGTCCGACAATAATCGCATGGACCGCGCACACCACTGTGGCGACCATTTCGACAACGATTAAAAATTTGCGCTTGTCGAAAATGTCGGCCAGCGCGCCCGCAGGAATCGCAAACAGAAAGATCGGCAGACTGTTGACCGCCGCGACCAGCGCGACGACGAACGGACTCGGGTCGAGACTCGTCATGAGCCAGGCGCAGGCCGCGCTGTACATCCAGCCGCCGACATTGGAGACCAATGTCGCACTCCAGATCACGGCAAAGGCCGGATGGCGGAACGGTGCGGTGAACGATGTCGCGCGGCTGGCGTCTGGGTCTGCCGCCCCGCTCATTTTTACGCCGAGGGCTTATGCGCAAGCCAGCGGCCGGCTTCGGCGGCGGCAAATAGTTCGGCGAGCGCCGCGTTGACCGTTTCGGGTTCCTCGCTGGTGATGGTGTGGCCAGAGCGCGGCACGACCAGAAGCCCGGCAGTCGGTGCGGTGCGCTTGAGAAAGACGCTGCCGTCGAGGCAGGTCTCATCCTCGTCGCCGCAGATAACGAGCAGCGGGACAGCGAATTTCTTCAGGTCCGGTTCCATATCCCACAGCGTCGGTCGCTTGCTTTGTAGCCGCGTCATGGTGAGCGCATGGCCTTGCGCGGAATGCTCGGCGAGCATCCGAGCAAAGTCGGCATAGCCGCGCGGGTCCTTGTTTTTCTGGGCCTGACGGGTGGCGGTATCGGCATAGAGCGCTGCCGCTTCGGCCATGGTTTTCTCAGTGAACATTTTGGCGGTCTCGGCGGCTTGGGCGCGCATTGCTTCGCGGGCGGCCGGGTCGGGCAGCGAGCCCCAGCCGCAGCCGGCGGCGGTCACTGAGAGACAGCGGTTCGGGTGCTTGATGCCGACATGCAGCGCAGTATAGGCGCCCATCGAATGACCGACGACATGCGCTCTGTCGATGTCGAGCGCATCCATCAGCGCAATCACGTCGCCCCGCGCGATGTCCTGGCCATATTTTGCCGGGTCGCTCGGCACGTCGGACGGCGGATAGCCGCGCTGGCTATAGGTGACGCAAGCGTGCGAACGGCTGAAGCGGCGCATCTGCGGTTCCCAGGTGCGGTAGTCGCCCGCGAATTCGTGGACGAAGACGACTGGCGTGCCGGAACCGGCCCGTTCGTAATAAAGTTCGACGCCGTCTGAGGTTTTAAATTTGGGCATGGCGCTCCTCGGAATCGCTGCGGCGCCGTTGCGTCCGCTCGGGTGAACGCCGCCATGCTACATAAATTGCGCGACCGCCTGCAAACACGCGGCGTCCGCAAAAAAATAGGCCGTCCGTTTCCGGACGACCCATCCGCGTGGCCTGAAATGGCGCGAGCTGTCGCTGATCACGCCATCCAGAAGGGCTTATTCATTTCGCGTTGAACATCGCAGCGGGTGACGCCAATGTCATTCAGCGTCGCGTCGCTCAGATAACCCAATTCGTGGCGCGACCGAGACCGGCGCTGCCATTCGGCAAAGCGGTGTTTCAATTGATTCCAGCGGGACCGGTGGTGCGTCTGGAAGCTCACTGCGGTGGTGCTCATGGCTCGCTCCGTTTCCGGCGATTAATCAGTGTTACGAACCTAATTCGATTTTGCACCGCGAAGTGTGATGGCCAGCACAGTTTGCTGCTTTCCCAATATATCATTAAATTAGCGATATTTTTAAGCGAATTCGTGGAGCTATGAATGCGCGATTGCAGAGCGGCACAGCGAGTTTCGTGCGCAACGATAGAGCAGACTTAAGCCGCTGCCGAAATCTCGCGCATATGCGTCACCGGCACCGGCAATAGACCGTCAGTCTCGCAGTCGTAACCGACGACGCGCAATAATCCCAGCGCCGGACACATCGCTACCGCAAGCCGCGTATAAGGGTTGAGCACCGGCTCGCGCACCCAGCGGAAAGCTGGCGCCGACAGCGACTCTTGCCATCCGTTCAGCGCCTCGCGTCGCGCCCTGCTGTAGCCTGCGGCGTCCGCAAATGAACTGGTCAGGAAACGCCGCGTGCCGATGCGGCCTTCCCAGCCGGGGCGCGCCGGCACCCAATCATTAGCGGCGCTGGTTTCCTGCTCGCGGGTGACGAAGCCGGTCTCGGTGCGCTCGATCACGCAACGCTCCTGGGGAGTGCAGCCGATCACCGTATAGATCACTGGACGGGACACCGGCGTCGTTTCCAGCAAATGGCGCGCCGCGGGGAAATCCCCGCATGTCTCGAAAACCTGCCGCAGCAATTGATCCGGCGGCATGACATTCTTGCTGCGCCAGATCGTCACCAGATTGGCGGCGAAATCGAACGGCCGCAGCCACCGATGCGTGGTACGCCGCCGCATCGGAGCCTGATTGATCGAAGCGGCAAACCGCGACGGCGCCATCCCGGTCAGCACGCCGACATAGCCGGGCCAGGTGACGCTGTAGAAATCGCCGTACCGGCCGGCCATCCGCGCTACCGCGGTGTAACGGCCGAGGCCGCGGAACGGCCAATCGAGCGTGCGCAAGAGCCACAGCGCCCCGCCCTCCTCCGCGGCCAACGCCGTGCAAGCCCATTGATAGGCGGCATTGAGCAACCAGACGCCCGAGTAATCGAGCTCGGCAGTGAGCTGGGTCAGCTCCGCCATATAGGGCGATTGCGACCGTGCCAGCCAATGCCGCGAGGCCCGGTCGAGTAGCGGCACCAGCGGCATCGCCGGCCGCGGAAAGAAGGCGAGGCAGGCGTCGCGCAAAGCGCGAGCTTCAGGCCCGCTCTGCCGCACGTGAGCGAGCGGGCCGCCGTTCCGGATATCGACCACCGGAATATCGCTCAGCATCAGCGGATCACTCCGGGATCACGGGCAGCAGTACATGCGACGGATGCTCGCGGTCGTGGTAGACTCTGTGCAGCACCGTTTTGCTCGAGCAAATATGGTACGGCACATATTCGGCATTGGTGGCGCCGGCGACACCGGTCGGCAGATCGAGACTGGTGATGTCGAGGCAGATGCGGTGCCCTTTGCGGAACATGTTCGCCGTCGCCATGACTTCGATCTGGTATTCCTCGATCGCTCCGGGGGTGACCGGCTTCGCCGCTTCTCTGGTCAGCGGGTGCCACGGCCAATAGGGCTTTGAGCGCTTCGGATCGATCGCCCGGTTCGACGCCTTGAGCCAGCCGCGGGTGATCTCGCGTTCGAACAAATCCTTGCGGACTTCGCGCTCGCCTTCGCGGACGCTCATTACCGATACGTCGGGACCGACATCCTTGAGGATCACGATCCAATTGGTGTCGTCTTGATCGATCGCGGCATAGAGCGTCACCATGATCGGTCCGGCCACCACGACATCGTGCCGCAGCGGATCGGTCATGTAGCGCAGGCGTTGTATCGTCGTGGTCTGCGACGGCGGCATTTGTACGAAAGCATCGGGCGGCTGCGTCTCGGTAACGCTCGACGGCGCGATCGTGTCCTCTGTCAGCCGTTCGAAGCTCTTCAAATAAAGCTTGGTCCATTGCGTTTCCGGCAGCGGCCAATCGCTGGCGCTGCGCCATTCATTGGCGCCCATCAGCCAGTAGCGCACCGGCGCATCGTTCATGATGCCGGTGTCGATACCTTTGAGCCAGTGATCGTGCCAGCGCAACACTTCACTGTGGAAGGTGTGATACGGCCGCTCGAGGTGCGCCGGCCCGGCCAGCAGCAGTTTTTTCGGCACATCGATATTGCGGTACCAATGCTGGCAGCCATTGAGATGGGTTTTGTAGGTGTAGCCGTACCAGCCGGAACCGGTATAGGTCGGCACCTTGATGTCTTTGAATTCCGCTTCACTCTTTTGCACCGCCGCTTCCGAGTCGAACGGATCGACCAGCACATTGTAGTAAGGCGGCATGTGCTGGCCTTTTTGCGCGATCAGATTGTAGACGTGCGGATAGATCTTGTAGTCGGCATTGTTCATCGCCGCTTGCCAAAGCTTCTCGCGCTCGGCCGGCAGCGCGACGGGCGGCCCCTTGTGCTGATGCATTGCCGAGAAATGGCCGACCAGATAGCGGAACAGATGGATGACGCCGCCGGGATATTCGTCGCGGAAGCCGCCAAGCTCGCCATAGGCGCCGCGCGAATCGAATGGAAAGATCGCTTTGAGATGCGGCGGCTGCTGCTTGGCGACCGCCAATTGCTCGGCGCCGAAGCCGGAAATGCCGACCATGCCAACATTGCCGTCGCACCAGTCCTGAGCCGCAATCCACTCGATAAGATCGTAGCAATCCCATTGCCGCGAGCCGCCGCCTTCGGCCTTGCCGACGCCGCGGGGCGAGCCGATGACATGGACGTAGCCGCGCGAAACGAAGAATTTGGTGTCGCCGGCCTCCATCGGCCCGGTCCACAGCGGCGACCATGCCGGCTGCGGCGGCAACGCCTGCGCCATGTCAGGGCCCTGGAAATCCTTGTTGTAGATCGCGAACGCCAGCAAGGCCGGATATTTGCCGGAGGCCTCCGGGCGATAAACGTCGACGCAGATTTTGACGCCGTCGCGCATCGGCACCATGACGTCCATATCGCGCGCCATTGACGCATAGGCCGGCTCACGATCGTAATACGGTCCCGGATTCTCCGCCGACTGCAGCAGCGGTTGTGATGTCTTAGCCACGCTTCCTCCCCTTGTACCGGCGACGCTTGCGGTCGTCGGACCCGTCATCATCGTACGGGCATCATTGACAATGCGTCTGCGAATGGCAAGGAAGCGCAGCTAACGCGTCGCTCGGTTGCGGGACTGTCATCGTTCGTGCAAATCCGTATAAGTAAGCGCCCCGAGCGAGGCCCTTCCGAATTTTAAAAATCTGCGAAAGGAAACGACCATGGAATTGAGATCGACGCGCCGCATCGTTACCGGCCATGACGCGCAGGGTAAGGCGATCGTGGTGTACGACGCTCCGGTCCAAGCCAAGCGCCGCACCACCGGCGGCAACGGCATGACGCTGCTTTGGTCGACCAACGAATTTCCCCTCGACGCCAATGCTGCCACCGATCGCGCGTTAGGCCACAACGGCGTGCCGCCGACCCCGAATGGCACGGTGCTGCGCATCGTTGATTTCGCGCCTACCAAGCCGCATGAGGGGCCGGTCGATCATCACGCAATCCTGGTTTCGATGGGCATCGACCCGGCGACCCAAGGCTACGGCCGCCACGAAAATACTCATCGCACCAAGACCGTCGATTATGCCATCGTGCTCGATGGCGAAATCGACATGTTGCTCGACGACACCGAAGTTCACGTCAAGGCCGGCGACGTACTGGTACAGCAAGCGACCAACCACGCCTGGGTCAATAACGGCGCCCAGCCCTGCCGCATCGCTTTCGTCCTGATCGATGCCGAAGCCCCCCCGGCTTGGAAGCAGGATTGGAAGCCGAAATAAAGCCGCTCCGCTAAAAACACACAATGAAAATAAGGCTCGCTAGCACGCTAGCGAGCCTTTCAAGTTTATAGACGCCGATCTTGCGTCGTCCGATACGGAGTAACCAACAAAATTCAACTCAGTTCCGGGCGCGGTTATACGGCAATAATTCGTGACTGCGCGGCGATGCTCGACGCGGAAAGCGCCGCCTAATTTCCTCGACCTTGACAGCACGACCAAGACGGAACCGCATAGCGTGAAACCGCGTTTATGTTCCGACCGCGGTTCCAAGCCGGTTAACAGAGGTTGCTGGCATGACTTATCTCGCCTCTCCATTAGACGCCTCGCTTGAGAATGAAGCTTTGCAATCGAGCAACCGGCGGGTCGCGACGACGGCCCTGGTTTGCGCCCTGGCTGTCTTGGCTGTCGCAACCAGAAATCTCGCGGCCACGCCAGCGGCGCCGGCGGCGGCTGTGCACCGTGACGTCGCCGACGTCAGAATCGTGGATCCGGCATTCTGCCGGGACCAAACTTGGCCTTACATCGACCAGCGCTGCCTCAAGCGTGTGGAACCGCAACAGGCCGCCTCGATAAGCGTCGAAAGTGCGCCCCCGCCGATGAACATCGCGCCGGTGGCTGCCGTAGCGCCTCAGACTGCAACGCCCGCAGGGTCGGCTATCGAGAACGCGCGATTGCCAATCGCTACTGCTGCACCGGCCACTCAAAACCCGCAGCCTATTCCCGCTGAGAGTCCTGCGGGCGGCCCCGCGCAAACCTACGCCGCAAACTTTTCTTCCCCCGCCCAGACGGCATTCGTCGATGACAGCGCTGCCGTGAGGCCCTCTCAGAAGCCGCATCACACCAGGCATCGCTCCGGATTCCTGTTCGGATTCCGCTTTTGACTTTTGTCGCTACTCTGCGCTCCGCCAAGTAACTTTTTTCGTTACATTTTTCAGGGGCAAGTTATCTCTACGCGATAGCGTCGCGAGAGCGCCGCATTTTGCCACCATGCATTGCGGCTCGCGGTGAGGTCGCGTCCGCTGGATAAACGGACTATGATCCCACCCACCCCAGTTCGACCTGGAGCGGCAAATCCGGTCTGCGCATTCCGAGCCTGCCGCCGCTAGGAGAGTCAGCAGGTGAAGAAACGATCGCTCGCGCTTGCTCTGTGCTGCTCTTTGGTGTGCTCGCCTGTCTATGCGACGACATTTATCGGTGTGCTGTGGCCATGGCTCGGGCCGCTTGCGGCGCCTGGACTGGTCGAAGAGGTTGCCGTCCTCGAATCAATGCCGGATGTTGAAGTGGCAACCTATCTGCATTCGGATTGGCAGTTGCTGGTTGACGATATCAATCGTCAACCGCCGGAAACACACATCCTCGTCATCGGCTACAGCCTTGGCGCGAACAACGCAATCTTGGTAGCGAATAACACAAATTACATCGATTTCATTATCGCACTGCAGCCTTCGATATTTACCGCCAATACCACTCTTACCGGGAAGGTCGGAAGAATAGTTGAAATTTATAATCCCAATCCGTGGATGACTTTTGGCGGCATGGGATCGAGAAAACTCGATGGTCCCAATATCGAATACATTGTCAATAACGACTCGCATCCGGGAGCGCCGTTCAATTCGCAATTCCGAGACTTGGTGAAAAGCGAAATCGACAGGCTTGCCGCCGCTCCGGCCCCGACTGCAACGCAAGCGGCGATGCCCGACGCTTCGCACCCAGCGCCGCCGCGAGCGAACACCGCAGCAACGGTTGGGGGTAAAGCCGACGCCGCTGTACAAAAGCCTCACAGCAATTTCTGACCCGACCGGACCGTGGTGGTTACAATATTCAAGCAGCGAATTTTCACAGAAATGTTAATCGGCTGCCCTATGGATTCTTACGGCGATGGACGTGACAATGGCTTTCGTGACCGCCCGATGACGTCTGGACATATTTCAGCGCGAGCGAATTTTTAGACAGAACATCCAAACACTCGCATGGACCGGGCGTCGGTTGCGCGGACGTTATTGTATCGTATTCAAACGGCAGCTTAGGAGAGGTTCATGAAGAGAATTGTTTTCTCAGCAGCTTTGATCGGGGTAACCGCAATCGTAATCATGGGCGGCAGGGCCGTTTCGGCGCAGGACAAGTACGCCCTTCAGGTCCCGGGCGGGCTCGCGTTCTCCGAGTTCAGAGGATACGAAAACTGGACAGTAATCGCCATCAGCGAGAACGATGGCAACATCGCGGTGATCGTGGGAAATCCCGCTATGATCGACGCCTATAAGCAGGGCATTCCCGGCAACGGTAAGCCCTTCCCCGACGGCGCCAGGATGGCAAAAGTCCATTGGGTTCCAAAGAAACAGGAAGCCTACCCCGGTCAGCCAACGGTCCCAGGTACCCAGCATGACGTTGATTTCATGGTGAAGGACAGCAAGAGGTTCGCGGATAGCGGCGGATGGGGCTATGCCGAGTTCGAGTATGACCCCACGTCAGAGACGTTCAGACCCGGTAATTTGGACGACCTGCCTCCGCAGGCGAACGACGCGAAGTGCGGCTTCGCGTGCCACACCATCGTGCAGACAAGAGATTACGTATTCACGGAGTACGGACACCGCTAAGCGGCGAACGCCATAGCCAAAAGACGCTACTCGGCCGCTTCCTGATGGCGCTGGAACAGCGGCACCATGCGGGCGCGGCCTTTGGCGTTGGCGATGACGACGGTGTTTTCCGGCACTGCCGTCCAGCTCTTGAGATCGCTGTCGAGCGGTTCGGAGACGACGACGATGCCGCGCTCGTTCTCGCGGAAATACAGCGTGTTGGCCTTGTCGTTCACCGCGTAGCGGAAGGCATAGAGATCCTTGCCGTTCGATAGCGCCGCGGTGAAGCGGAAGCGATCGCCGGGATCGGTCTCGTTGACCAGATTGGTGATCAGCGACAGTACGCTCTCCGCTGCCGCCACGGGCTGGTCCATGCCCGCCCCCATGATGGCGAGGAAGATCGCCTCGGAATCGGTGGTGCCGATCCGGGCCGGATAGAGCGCATCAGGGATCATCGCCTCGACCCGGCGGCGCAGCCGGCTCCAGCTGCCGATAAAGCCGTTATGCATGAACATCCATTTGCCCGAGGCAAACGGGTGGCAATTCGGCCGGGTAATCGCGGTACCGGTGGCGGCGCGGACATGGGCGAAGAACAAATGCGACTGCAGGTGCCGGCACAGGTAGCGGAGATTGTCGTCCGACCAGGCAGGGCGAATTTCGCGGTAAAGCCCCGGCTCGGGATGTTGGCCGTACCAGCCGAGGCCGAAACCGTCGCCATTGACGCTCGCGGTCGAATTCGAGCGCGTGGATGCTCTGCGAGATCAGCGAGTGGGAGGGCTCGGTAACGTAATGCTCAAGCGCTGTGGTCTCACCGCGATAGGCAATCCAGCGGCACATAATAAAAGCCTTTGCGTCGGTTTAGTTTACGCCACCAACGTGGCGTCACGAATCCACCGGCTGACCTTGTGCAGTGCAATCTCGGCACCTTCGTGTTCATTTTCGGTAAATATGCGCATTTGGGCGTCGGCCGAGGTGCCTTCCAACACGATGGTACGGCAGTGCTGGAGCGTGTCGGCGCAGCCCAGATCCTCGGCGTCGGCCATGACCTGGTCCAACAGCCGGCTGAGCATATCGCCGACCGCCACAGCCCCCGACCGGGTGACAAAACTACCCTGGGCGCCGTAGCGCTGGGCGCGCCATTTGTTTTCGACCGCAACGGCGCGGTCGACCACGTCGATCCCGGCATTGTGCTCCGGATGGCGGTACAAGAACCGGGCCAGCACCCGATAGAGGGTGGCGATCGCCACGGTGTCGTCGAGCCGGGTGCAGGAATCCGAGGCCCGCAGTTCGAGCGTCGGATATTTCAGCGACGGCCGGATCGCCCACCACAAATGGCTGGCATCCGCCATGGCGCCTGAACTCACCATGGCATCGACATAGGCGTCGTATTCGGCGGTGGTGCGGAACAGCTCCGGCAGCCCGGTGCGTGGCAATTCGTCATAGGCCGCGAGCCGGTAGCCTTTGAGGCCGGTGGCGCGGCCCTGCCAGAACGGCGACGAAGCCGACAGCGCAATGAATAGCGGCAGATACGGCAGCATCCGCGTCATCACATCGATCCGGCGCGACGGATCGGGAAACTCGACATGGACATGCATGCCGCACAGCATGTTGCGCTGCCCGATCATCTGCAAGTCGTCCATCACCTTGGCATAGCGGTCTTTCGGGCTCTGCACGGAATCTCGCCAGCGGGCGCGGGGATGGGTGCCGCATGCCAGCAGCGAAAGCCCATATTCGGCCGCAGCGCCGGCCGCGTTCTGCCGGAGCTGCAAAAGCTCACGCCGCGCATCGGCGACGCTGGTGTGCGGTTCGGTTGCGACCTCGATCTGAGCCTGGAGGAACTCGCGCTCGATCCGGCCGGTGGTGCCGAAATCCGCCGCCTTGAACAACTCGTCCGGTGTCTCGGCCGGGGCCTCGAAGCTCTCGGAGTCGCCGAGAAAATATTCCTCCTCGATGCCGAATTGGAACAGGTCGTCCGGGGCAAAGACGCGCGGCTCCCGTCCGGCGGGAACGAGCGTCCGGATGTGGAGCCTGCGGTCGTGGGGGTCGAATCTGAATTCCATGTCGGTCGTCCTCGGCTTTCCGGTTCGTCAACGTCGGGATTTTGTTCGGACTCCGGACTACTCCTCACGCGTTCAGATACCTTGGGTTTGCAGCCAACATTCGAGCAACGCCACCTGCCAGAGTTTCGAATGACCTTTGGGCGTGAGTTCGCCCTCAGGATTGGCCAGCAGGCGATCGATGTAGGGCCGATTGAAAATTCCGCGCTGCCGGGCGCGCGGCGCGTCGAGCACGTCGCGGACGAAATCGTAGAAGGCGCCGCGGATATATTTGAGCGCCGGCACCGGGAAATAGCCTTTCGGCCGGTCAATCACGGCGTCGGGCACGACTCCGCGGGAGGCTTCCTTGAGAATGTATTTCCCGCCGTCGCGCACTTTCAGATCCGCCGGCACGCGGGCGGCGAGTTCGACCATTTCGTGATCGAGAAATGGCACACGCGTTTCAAGGCCCGACGCCATCGCCATGTTGTCGACGCGCTTGACCGGATCGTCGACCATCATGATGCGGGCGTCGAGCTGGAGCGTCTGATCGATCGGGCGGGCGCTGCGGCAATTGCGGAAAAAATCGTCGACGAATTCGCGACTGTAGTCGCCGTTCATCAGCGGCGGCGCCACCAATTCTGCCATCTCGGCGTGGTCGCGATCGAAATAAACCCGGGCGTAGTCGCCGACCGCATCGTTCGAGCGCATCAGCACCGGATACCAGTGGTAGCCGCCAAGGATCTCGTCGGCGCCCTGGCCGCTCTGCGCAACTTTGACGTATTTCGCGACCTCATGCGACAGCATGTAGAAGCCGATGGCATCGTGGCTCATCATCGGCTCCGACATCGCCGCGACCATGCCGGGCAAGGCGTCGATGGCGCGCGACGAATCGATCTTGATTCGGTGATGATCGGTGCCGAAGCGCTGGGCGATGATGTCGGAATAATGAAATTCGTCACCTTCGACATCGCCGACTTTCTCGAACCCGACGGAGAAGGTTTTCAGATCGCTTTGGCCTTGTTCCGCCAACAGCGCGACCAGGAGCGAGCTATCCAGCCCACCGGAAAGCAGCACGCCGACCGGCACGTCAGCGATGCGGCGGCGGCCGACCGATTTGCCCAGAGTCGTGCGAACCGCGTCACGCCAATCGGCTTCAGTCATGCCGCGATCTTCGGCGCGCTCGCCGACCTCAAGCTGCCAGAAAGTCTCTTCGCGCCGCTTGCCGTCCGGCTCAATGATGCAGATCGTCGCCGGCGCTAACTTGCGGACGCCCTTGATGATGGTCATCGGCGGCGGCACGACGGCATGCCAGCTTAAATAATGATTCAACGCCGCGGGCTCGATCGAGGTATCGACGTCGCCGGCGGCCAGCAGCGCCGGCAGCGTCGAGGCGAAGCGGAAGCGGCCGGGTGCCTCGGCGTAATAGAGCGGTTTGATGCCGAGCCGGTCGCGCGCCAGCACAACGCGTCCGGAACTGCGTTCCCAGATCGCGAACGCAAACATGCCGTTGAAGCGCTCGACGCAACGCGGGCCCCACTCGGCGTAGCTTTTGAGAATGACCTCGGTGTCGCCCTGCGAGAAGAAGCTGTAGCCCTTCGCGACCAATTCGCTGCGCAACTCGCGATAATTATAGATGCAGCCGTTAAATACGATGGCTAGGCCGAGCAATGGATCGATCATCGGTTGCTGCGATGCAGCGGCAAGATCGATGATCGACAGCCGGCGATGCCCGAATGCAACGCGGCCCTGCGAAAAACTGCCGCCGGCATCGGGCCCACGGGGGAACATTTGCGCCGTCATTGCAGCGATAGGGTTGTTGCCGGCGCTCGAAAGCCCCGCCGGGCTGCCATCAAAAGTTATTTCACCGCAAATGCCGCACATTTAATCATTTCCAGGGATTACACGCCCGCGCTCACGCACGCTGAAGGCTGCTTCAAGGTCCGCATCAACGCGGCAACCGGAAATGAAGTTCCGGCCAGTTCGACGCAAACTTGCCGCAAAGTTTTTCGTTGCGGGGCAATAGCTTGGCCCGCGTCGACCGATGTTGAACAGGAACCTTAAGTGAGCAGTCGGGCGACCGCCGAAGTCCATCCGGACAATTTCCGCTGCCGCATTGCTGCATCCATCTCCGGAACGAATCTTCGCTCAAGCCGCCAGTGATCGGCGAAACGACTGGGGTCGGGGAAGAAACCGGCATGGAGGCCGGCGAGGTAGGCGGCGCCCAGCGCCGTGGTTTCCTTGACCTCCGGGCGATCGACGGTGCTCCCGAGGAGATCGGCAAGCCGCTGCATGGTCCAGTCGGAATTCGCCATGCCGCCGTCGACGCGCAGGATTTTCTGCGCGCCCTCACCTTCACGCCAATCGGCCTTCATGGCCGCGAGCAAATCGGCAGTCTGAAAGCACACGCTCTCCAACGCGGCTTTGGCGAATTCGCGCGGCCCGGTCGCGCGCGTCAAGCCGAACAGCGCGCCGCGCAGATCGGGCCGCCAATAGGGCGCCCCCAGGCCGACAAAGGCCGGAACCAGAATGACATTTTGGCTTTCGTCCGCGGCTTGTGCGAGCTCGCCGGTTTCCGCCGCATTCGACACCAGCTTGAGGCTGTCGCGCAGCCATTGCACCGCCGCCCCGGCGACAAAGATCGAACCTTCAAGCGCATAGGTGCGCACACCGCCGAGCTGATAAGCGATCGTAGTGAGAAGCTTGTTGTCCGATCGCACCGGCGTGCGCCCGGTATTGAGCAAAGCAAAGCAGCCGGTGCCGTAGGTTGCTTTCAGCATACCCGGAGAGAAGCACGCCTGCCCGATCAGCGCCGCGTGCTGATCGCCGGCGATGCCGTAGATCGGGATTGCCGCGCCGAACAATTCCGGATCGGTCGCACCGAACGCGGCTGATGAATCGCGCACCTCCGGCAGCACGCTCGCCGGCACGCCGAGCAACTGCAAAAGCCTATCCTCCCAGCGGCCGGCATGGATATCGAACATCAGCGTGCGCGACGCATTGGTGGCGTCGGTCGCGTGAACCTTGCCGCCTGTCAGCCGCCAGAGCAGATACGTATCAATCGTGCCGAATGCGAGTTCGCCCTTCGCCGCTCGGCTAGCGGCGCCTGGAACATGGGTCAGCAGCCAGGCGAGCTTGGTGCCGGAAAAATACGGATCGAGCAGCAGGCCGGTTTTGGCGGCGAAGATCGCCTCATGACCGGCGGCACGAAGCTCGCTGCACAGCGGCGCCGTGCGCCGGTCCTGCCAGACGATGGCGCGATGCACCGGCCGGCCCGTGGCGCGGTCCCACAGCAGCGTCGTCTCGCGCTGATTGGTGATACCGATGGCCACGACGTCGCGCGCGGTCGCGTTCGCATCGCGCAACACGGCGCGGCAGGTCGCCAGTGTCGTCGCCCACAGATCTTCCGGGTCGTGCTCGACCTCGCCGTCGGCCGGGAAATGCTGCGGGAATTCCTGCTGGGCGACCGCCGCGATCGAAGTGTCGGCACGGAACAATAGCGCGCGCGTCGAGGTGGTGCCCTGGTCGATCGCCAATACGTAGGATGTCACACACCCCTCCCCAGCGGTCGAAAAGATGCTACAGACTTCGTCGCGTATGCTATTTTTCTATTAACAGCTTACCGGCAAGCATGCTTTCGCAATTGTTCGACGATACCCCCGCCTACGCGCGGCGCAAAGTAACCGGCCTGTTCGCGATGCTGGTAGCCGCGAACCTCCTGGCGTGGCTGTGGGCGTTCGCGGCGTTCCGCGACAGCCCGCTGCTACTCGGCACCGCCTTCCTCGCTTACAGCTTCGGGCTGCGTCACGCTTTCGACGCCGATCACATCGCGGCGATCGACAACGTCACCCGCAAGATGATGCAGGAGGGCCGCTATCCGATCGCGGCCGGATTTTTCTTTTCGCTCGGCCATTCGACTGTCGTCGTCGGACTGGCGCTGGTGGTGGCGCTGACGACCACCGCGCTGCAAAGCCGATTCGATACACTTAAAGATATCGGCGGGTTGATCGGCACCTCGATCTCGGCATTTTTTCTGTTCGCCATAGCCTTCGCCAATATCCTGGTGCTTATCCAGGTCTGCCGCGCGCTGCAGGCGGCGCGGCGCGGACGCCGGCTCGACGAAGCGGACGTCGACAACATCCTCGCCAAGCGCGGCCTGCTCGGTCGCCTGCTGCGGCCGGCATTCGCCCTGATCGAGCGCAGCTGGCAGCTCTATCCGCTCGGGCTGTTGTTCGGCCTGGGCTTCGACACCGCAACCGAAGTCGGCGTGCTTGGCATTTCGGCGGCGCAGGCGACGCATGGTTTGTCGATCTGGTCCATCTTGATATTTCCGGCGCTGTTCACCGCCGGCATGTCGCTGATGGATACCACCGACTCCACCGTGATGGTCGGCGCCTATGGCTGGGCTTTCGTCAAGCCGATCCGCAAACTGTACTACAACATCACCATCACTTTCGCCTCCGTGGTGGCGGCGCTGGTGATCGGCGGCATCGAAGTCTTAAGTCTGGTCGGCGACCGGTTCGGGCTGGAGGGCCCGCTGTGGCGCTTCATCGCCATGCTCGCCGATAATTTCGGTCTGGTCGGCTACTCGATCGTCGGCTTTTTTGTGCTGTGCTGGATCGCGTCTTATCTCCTCTACCGCGCCGGCGAATACGACAAGCTCGAAGCGCAGGAAGCTAAAACGTTGCCGCGAGCGTGAGCCGGACCGCCAGCGGCTCGATCGGGTGCAGCGCATAATCCATCACGCCGTTCTGGCACACTGCCTTGGGCGGCGGCGCCCCCGAATTGCACAGCGCGAACAGGCTATCGGTCTTGAGCAGCGAGCCGTAGGCATAAGTCGCCTGATCGGTGCGCGCATTGAGCAAATTGAGGCCGTCGAGCTGGATGCGCCAGCCATTGTCGAAGCGATAGCCGAGCTGGCCGTTGAAGATGCTGAGCGGCGGCGACTGAAAGGCGCCGTCCTCGGTGAGCGGGCGCGAACTGATATAGCGCCAGCGCAAATCGCCGAACCATCCGGTCGGTTCGCCGAGCGTGATGCCGGCCGACGCCACCATCCACGGCGCGTTATAGACGTAATTACCGGGCGCATTGCCGATCTGCGCCTGCGGATAACCGGCAAGCGACTGGTAGAGCGCCGCTTGCGCCGCGTCGTAACCGATAAAGCGCGCGCGGGTGAGCGCGAGATCGGCGTCGACATGGATCCACGACGCCGGACGATAGTCGTTGGTGAATTCGATCCCGGTGCGCCGGCTCGGCAGACCTGGCGTGGTTTCGCCGGTATCGCCGTCGAAAAACAATTCGGAATCCTGATGCAGCGCGAACAGACTCACCGAGCTGTCGAGGCCGGGAATGATCTTGGTGCGGATGCCGACCTCGGCGCCGCGCGAGCGCACCAGCAACGGTGACGCGCTTTGCAGGGCCGATGGATCGGCCGGGACCGCGGGGACTTCGGTTATTACCGTGCTGCGGGCGTCATTGCTGTGATAGCCCATGCCGGCGCCGACGAATAATTGGGTGTTGTAGAACGGCCCGATCACCATGCGGAATTTCGGACTGCCGATCGCCATCTCATCCTTTCCCGAATTGGCTTGCTGCAGGATCGAGTCCACCGAAGTGGCAAAATAATCGCCGCGCCAGCCGACCGTGGTGTGCAGCCAGTCGGTCCAATGCACGGTGTTCTCGGCATAGATGCCGACATTTCCTTCGTCGACCCGGTCGTCGAGAATGGAGGATAGGAATTGCCGCGCGACGCTGTTGTTCAAGACGATATCGATGCCGTCATAGCGCGACTGAAAGCCAAGCACGGTTTCGGTCGGCCGGCCGAACAGCGTGCCGTCGACAGTGCGCGAGGCGCCGGCGCCGCCATAGACGCGGTTGTCGTGCTGCCGGAACTGGTCGCCGTTGACCGGATCGGTGAGAAACCAGGTGAAATCGTTGTAGAGGTTCATATTGTATTTTACGAGATAGGCATTGGCCTTCCAGGAACCGTCGCTGTCGGATTGCGCCATGCGCGCGGAGAGCGAATAGCGGCTGGTGTCGCCGCCGTCGGTCGGATTGATTTCGCCGTAGAGTCCGATCTGTCCGGTCTCGATGGCGCGGAGCGGCTGCTGCTCGGTCGTGGTCCAGGTATTCGAATAAGCCATCGCCGAGGCCGAGAAGCCGTCGGTCGCGGTACCCTGGCTGTAGCGCAACAGCCCGGAAAACTTCTTCATGTCGTCCGGCGTCGCCCAAGGGCCGTCGTATAAATTCGTCTCACCGGCATAGAGCAGCGAGCCGCCGCCGAGCTTGGCCGACCCCATGGCGAAGTAGCGCTGGTAGTCGAAACTGCCAGCCGTCACCGCGACGATATTCTTGTCGACGCTGTCGCGCAGATTGAGAAACAGCGAACCGGCAGTGGCAAAATCGCCGACATCGGCGAAGTACGGGCCCTTGCGGATGTTCAAGCTGCTGACGGTTTCCGGCATCAGCCAATTGACGTCCGCATAGCCCTGGCCGTGCGCATGGCTCGGCAGGTTGACCGGCATGTCGTCGACAAAAATGGCCAGGTCGGTGCCGTGGTCGAGATTGTAGCCGCGCAGGTAATATTGATTGGCTTTGCCGCCATCGGCGTGAGCGACCACGGCGAGCCCCGGCGCCGCTTCGAGGATTTCGCCCGGCCGCGTTACCGCCCGCGCATTGAGATCCTGTCCGGACACCGTCATTTGGCTCGCCATGCCGGGCGCGACGGCAGGTCCCCCGGCGACATTCGGAGCGCCGCTGACATAGGGCGACACCGGCGCCGCCGGCGCGCTCGTCGCGACCGCGGGAGCCAGCTTCGGCTTCGCAGGATGCGGCTTGGCACGCTTGACGGTGACCTCGATGGTGGGAAGCGGCTTGGCGTTCGATGGTGCCGCAAGTGGCGCCACTGCCCCAGCTTGGGTCGCAGGGTCTTGGTTTGCCTGCGGCGTCTGCGCCCAGGCGCCAGCGCAAAGCCAGCACCATACAAATCCAACTGTCGCGAACCGACGCGACGACATCGACGCCCCCAGGCCGCACGCGCCAAGGCGGCGCTCCGCCGAACCGTCCGGCACGATGGGACGTCAGTATGACGATGTCAACAAATCAGCATACCACATTATGGGCTGGCGGAGATGCGTGGCGCTCACCGCAAATCGCGATAGGATCGGCAATCCGCCTATCGGGAGAGCGAGCGATGCAGCGCGTGACCATCACCATCGACGACGAGCTCGATACCGAGCTCGACCGCTTCATGAAAGCGCACGGCTATGACAACCGCTCGGAGGCGATCCGCGATCTCGCCCGCACCGGTCTGCAGCAGGCCTCGGTCGAGACCGGCGGACCGGGCCAGTGCGTGGCCGCGCTGGTCTATCTCTACGACCACGAGGCGCGCGATCTGCCGAAGCGGCTGACGCGCGATTTCCACCACCGCCACGATCTGGCGCAGACCACACTGCACGTGCACCTCGATCACGACAGTTGCATGGAAGTCACCGTGCTCAAGGGCCGCGGCACCGACGTGCAGGAGTTCGCCGACGGCATCATCGCCGAGCGCGGCGTGCGCCACGGCCGGGTGGTCTATATGCCGACCGAAGGCGCGCACAGTCACGACCACGCCGCGGCAGCGACCCATGTTCACGGAACCGGCCGCGGGCACGGCCACACGCACGCTCCGCGCCGCAAGCGGGCCGGGTGAGGCATTTCAATCCATATCTTTTCGATATGATGCGCCGTCGCCAATTGGAATGGACAAGCCTTGCGCCGCAGGCGTAAGTGCCGACTGCCGCATCCAAGTGGAACAAAAATAGCCGCGGCCAGGGAGATGACGCCCTATGCCGAAGGCATTCTCTGCCGCACGTACCGGCGCTGTGTTGTTAACGGCGCTTTGCTTCGTCGTTGCGGCGCTTTCCGGCCCGGCCCGAGCCGAGGGCAGATTACCCCTCCCGGACCATCCGAGTCGTCACGCCGTTCGCCGCCGGCGCTGCCTCAGACATCGCGCTCCGCATTCTCGCCGAGAAGATGTCCACACGCCTGAACGTACCGGTGGTGGTACAGAATCAGCCGGGCGGCGGCGGCGTCATCGCCAGCCGCACGGTGACCAATGCGCCGGCCGACGGCTACACCATCGCCTGGGTCGGCAACAACACCGCGATCGGCGTCAGTCTGTTTAATGAGCCGTTCGATCCGCGCGCCGACATGCGGCCGATCGTCGGCGTCAGCGAATTCGCCTATCTGTTCGTTACCGGCGCCTCCTCGCCGTACAAGACCCTGGCGGATTGGATGAATGCGGCAAGGCAAAAGCCCGGCAAGCTGAGCGTCGGCACGTCGAGCGCCGGCACCAGCAATCATCTCACCGCGCTATTGTTCAAATCGGCACAGAAGCTTGATTTTACCGTCGTGCCCTATCGCGGGCCAGCTGAGCTCTCGGTGGCGCTGTTGCGCAACGACGTCGATCTCGTGGTCAATGCCTATGGCGGGTTGCGCGCGGCGATCGACGCGAGGCAGATCCGCCCGTTGGCCGCGACCTCGGCAGCGCGGCTTCCGGAATTGCCGGATGTGCCGACCATGAAGGAGGCCGGGGTCGATGACTTCGTCGTCAGTTCGTGGAACGGCCTCTACGGACCCAAAGATATGCCCGAACAGGCGGTCGAGGCGCTCGCGCGGGCGGCGACGGAATCGCTGGCGCAGTCCGATACCAAAGCTCAATTCAAGGAAATCGGCTTTGACGCTCGCGCGTTGCCTGCCGACGCCCAAGATAAACTCATGCGGACCGAGATCGATCGTTGGGCGAAGGTGATCGCGGACGCCGGAATCAGCAAGCAGTAAAATCGAAAATGTCGATTAAGCAGGGAGGCTTCCTTGGCGAATGAATTCCACTGGCCGAACGGCAAGCGCATCGCCGTAACCGTTACCGTCATGCTCGAAACCTGGTCGGAAGGAAAAGCACCGCCCTATTCGGTGCAGGCAAGCCCGCTCAAAGCCGGCACCGTCGATCTCGCCGGCATTGCCTGGGGCAGCTATGGCGGCAAGGTCGGGGTCTATCGCCTGATCAATCTGCTGAAAGAGCACGGCATCAAAGGCACGTTCTGCGTCAACGGCCGCTGCGCAGAGATATTTCCAGAAGCAGTAGCCCAGATCGTCAAATCGGGCCACGACGTCGCCGGTCACGCCTATTTGCAGGACCAGGTACAGTCGGCGATGTCGGCCGAGGAAGAACAGGCGATGATCAAAAATTGCCTCGGTCTTCTGGAGAAAGTCTCCGGCATGCGTCCCGCGGGCTGGATCAGCCCGAGCATGGCGTTCACGCCGCACACCCGCGACTTTCTCGCCGCCGAGAAAATGCTGTGGCACGGCGACGCGCGAGATTCCGATCTGCCTCGCGTGGTGCCGACAAAACACGGGCCGATCGTGCACATTCCCGGGAGCGACTTCACCGACAATCGGGTGCTGCGCTCAAGCTCACTTGATCTGTGGGATGTCTATAAGGAGACGTTTGACTACCTTTATCTCCGCGAGCCCGGCTCCTACCTGCCGCTGTCGATGCACAGCCAGTTCGGCGGCCGGCCGATGATCACGGCGATCTTCCAGAAGATCTTCACCTACATGACCCAATTCCCGGACGTATGGTTCGCATCCTATGGGGAAATCGCCCGATGGGTAATGGACCACAAATTCGAAGCCGACCCGCGACGGCTGTTGAAAGCTTAAAGCCGCCCGGCGGCTACCTAGACGCCGCGCTTTTCAAAAAACTCTCAAGGTCCCTCGGCGCCCGCCCGAGCAGCCAGCGCAGCGTATTGGTGTTTCCGACCAGGCCGTATTCCGCGTAGTAGCGGAACATCGCGGCGAGCGTTGATCGCTCGTGTTCGCCCATACCGGCGGCGGAAGCTCTCGCCTGCCAGGCGTCGATGCTCTCCACCTCGACACCAATGGTTTTTTGCAGCGCCGCGCCGATCGCTGCGGCGATCTCGTTCTGACTGAGCGGCGGCGTGGCGGCCAGTTCATAGGTCGCGCCGGCGTGGCCGTCGCTTGTCAGGACCAGCGCTGCAACGGCAGCAACATCGTCGAGGTCCACGAGGCTGAGCCGCGTCTGTGCTGGATAGGGAACCCGCAATATGCCCCGCTCGACGATGCCGGGCCAGACACCGAGGAGGTTCTGCATATAGGCCGTGGGCTGCAGTACGGTGAGATCAAAGCCGGATGTGAACAGCATCTCTTCGGTCCGCATCTTCGCCCAATGATGCGGCATCGCCTCGATCTGCGGATGCAGCACCGAATGATAGACGAAGCGCTTGACGCCGCCTGCCTTCGCGGCGGCAGCCACGTAACGCGCATAATCGAGTTCGCTGACGCTGACATTCGGACAGATGTGATAGACCGCCTCGGCCCCTTCGCATGCCGGGACCAGCGTCTCCGGCTGCTCGAAGCGGCCGATGGCGGTATCGACGCCGAGCGCGCGGAAGGATGCTCGTTGATCGGCGCGGCGCACCAAGGCGCGCACTGCCGCGCCGCGCGCCAGCAGCGCGGCGACAACCGCGCGGCCGGTCTTTCCGCCGGCGCCGGTGACCAGGATCATTTGATCGTCAATTCGAACAGCCGGTTGGGACTCAAGGGAATCTCCAGCAGTTCAACCCTCTTGTCGAGCAAGCCGAGGGCATCTTCAATGGCTTGCGCGAACAACGGCCCGACCGGAATCGCGCCCGCCTCGCCGGCACCCTTGATGCCAAGCGGATTGAGCGGCGAGGGCGTCACGGTGTGTGCGATTTCCATATGCGGCACCTCAAGCGACGTCGGCAGCAGATAATCGGCAAGAGACGCATTGAGCAATTGGCCGTCGTCGTCGAAAACCAACTGCTCGTAGAAAGCATTGCCTATACCCTGCGCGACGCCGCCGTGGATCTGACCGGCGAGGATCAGCGGGTTGATGACCGTGCCGCAGTCGTGCACCACGACATATTTGAGCACATTGAGGGTGAAAGTCTGCGGATCGACCTCGACGATCATGGCATGCACGCCGCTCGCCGTCGTGCCGCCGGGCGGACCGAAATATTGCGTGGATTCCAGTCCCGGTTCGGTGCCCGGCTGCACCGCGCCGCGCATCGGATTGGCTTTCAGCGCCAGCGCGCCGAGCTTAATCGCCTGACCGGGGATGCCGACCACCGATACTTGGCCGTTGTCGATCACCAGATCCTCCTCGGCGCATTCGAAATGATCGGCCGCGAGCTTGAGGATTTTCTGCCGCACCACTTTCGCCGCCTCGTTGACGGCGTTGCCCGCGACCACCGCGCCGCGGCTGGCAAAGGTGCCGGCGCCCCAATAGAACTGGTCGGTGTCGCCGGTCACGATGTCGACATCGGTCACTTCGACACCGAGCTGGTCGGCGACGATCTGGGCGAACACGGTGAAATGCCCCTGCCCCTGCGTGCCGATCCCGGTTGCGACGCCGACTTTGCCGTTGGCCTGGACCTGCACCTTGGCGCCCTCATAAGGTCCGATGCCGGTGCCCTCGACGTAACAGGCGATGCCGACACCGACATGCCGGCCCTCGGCGCGCAGCCGCGGCTGCTCGGTAGCGATGAAATTCTTGTAGTCGATCAGTTCCAGCGCCTTGTCGAGGATCGGCTCGTAATTGCCGCTGTCATAGGAGAGCGGCGCGAAGTCCTGGTAGATGATCTCGTAATTGTAAGGAAACGAGTCCGGCGGAATAAGATTGCGGCGGCGGATTTCGGCGCGGTCGATCTTCATCTCATGCGCGGCAATATCGAGCAGCCGCTCGATGACAAAGACGCCGTGCTGCCGCCCGGCGCCGCGATAGGGCGTGACGATCGGCTTGTTGGTAAATACCGAGGTGAACGTCGAATCGTAATTCAAAATGTCGTAAGGCCCGAGCAGCGTGCACTGGCTGTTGATCGGCACCGTCAGGCCGTAGGGGTTGTAGGCGCCGGTATCGTGGAGAAAGACGTCCCTGACGCCGAGGATGCGGCCGTCAACGTCGAGCGCGATTTCGGCGTCATGGGTCTGACCGCGCTCATGGGTAGTGGCGAAGAAATGCTCGAGCCGGTCTTCGATCCATTTGACCGGCCGATTGTGCTTGATTGCCGCCCAGGGAACGATGATCTCTTCGGGATAAAACATCATGATTTTGGGTCCGAAGCCGCCGCCGACAAATGGCGCGATGACCCGTACCTGCCGCTCGCTCATGCCGAATACGCCGGCCAAGCCATTGCGCAAAAATACCGGCGCTTGCGTGGTGTCCCACACCGTGAGTTGGTTGGCGCGGGCATCCCATCGGGCGACGACGCCGCGGGTTTCAATCGGCGAAGAGGCGCCGTGATCATAAAGAAAGCGCCGCGCGACGATATGCGAAGCCTTGGTCCGGACGGCTTCGTAATTGCCGCGAGTTTGTCTGACATGCGCGGCGAGATTGCCGCGGACGTCGTCGTGCACCGTCGCGGAACTGTCGTGCAAGGCCTTTTCCAGATCGACGACTGCCGGCAGCGTATCGAGTTCGACCACGATATCGGCGAGCGCATCCTCGGCGAGGTAACGGCTTTCGGCCAACACCACGGCCAGCGGCTCCCCGACGTAGCGAATTTTGCTTTTGGCGAGCGGCGCTTGCGTTCTCGCATTAAACCGCACGCCTTCGATCGGCGGCGGCGGCACCACGACCGGACCCGGTGCACAGTAGGGGCCAAGATCCTCGGCGGTATAGACCGCAACAACGCCATTGCGCTTTCGCGCCGCCGACACATCGATCGAAAGAATGCGCGCATGCGCGACATTGCTGCGCAGCAGTGCGGCATACAACATGTTTGGGAGTTCGACGTCGTCGACGAACAGCGCCTGGCCACTCAATAACCGGGCGTCCTCGTTTCGTTTGACAGGTGCTCCGAACTTGCGCGCGGACATGATGCCTACTTCCGCAGCCGCTCGGCCGCGAGTTGCACCGCTTCGACGATATGCTGATAGCCGGTGCAGCGGCACAGATTGCCCGACAAGGCCTCGCGGATTTGCGCCTCATCCGGCGACGGCGTCTCGTCGAGAAAAACTTTCATGGTCATCAGAACGCCGGGCGTACAATAACCACATTGCAATCCATGACAGTCGCGCATTGATTCCTGTAATGGATGCAGATGATCGCGATCCGCCGCAAGGCCTTCGACTGTCATGATGTCGTGTCCATCGGCTTGCGCCGCCAGCATCAGACAGGAACGCACGGCGGCACCGTCGAAGATCACCGTGCAGGCACCGCAGACGCCATGCTCGCAGCCGACATGGGTGCCGGCCAGCAGCAGATCGTGGCGCAGAAAATCGCTCAGCAGCAGGCGCGATTCGACATTACGCCGATATTCCGTGCCGTTCACGGTCACGGCGACTGAGTGAATGTCGATGTCGTCTGTATCAGTTGTCACGCAGAGCTCGCTCGTTCGCTTTTATCAACGCACGCCGCGTCAGCACGCCGGCCAGATGGCGCTGAAATTCTTTGCTGGCGTGGACATTGCCGCCCGGGTCGATGGCGGCCTGAACCAGATCGGCTGCGGCGTCGATTTGCGCCGTATCCACGATCCGCCCGGCGAGCGATTGGCCGGCATCGTCAGCCAGGATGGGCGTTTCGCCCGCATTGCACAGCCCGATCCGCGCTTCCACGCATTCGCCATCCTCATCGACTTGCACGGTGCAGGCCACGCCGACCAGCGCGAAGTCGCCGCGCCGCCGCGATACTTCCATGAAACAACTTCCGGACCGGGGCTCGGCGACCGGCAGTTCCACTTCCATCAGCATCTCGTCGGATTTAAGCGCGGTCGTGAGCGCGCCTTCGAAAAAATCGGATGCAGCGATCCAGCGCTCGCCGGCGAGCGACTGCGCCCGCAGCCGCCCGTCAAGCGCCACTACGATCGCCGGCATTTCGGACGCCGGATCGGCATGCGAGAGATTGCCGCCGATGGTGCCGCGATTGCGAATCTGCGGATGGGCGATATGCGGCAAGGCCTCATAGATCAGCGGCAGACCGCGCGAGATGTCTGGATCGCGTTCGAGTTGCCGATAGCGCGTCAGTGCACCGATCCGCAGCCGGCCCGTCTCGGTGGTTTTGACCCCGGCGCAGGTTGCCAGCGGATTGATATCGATCAGGACCGCAGGCTGCGTCAGCCTGAAATTGAGCGTCGGCATCAGGCTTTGACCACCGGCAAGAAACCGGCCCTCATCGCCATATTCGGCCTTGAGCGCGAGAGCCTGCTCGATGCTTTGGGCGGCAATATATTTGAACCGAGCGGGTTTCATGCTGCCTGAAAGGTCAATCGAGGAATAAGACGCGCAACGGCAAAGTATGGGAAGGATTGCCGCGGTGAGTTAAAACATTACCGCCTGTTTGTAACTCTAGGTCTGCCAATTTATCTGGTTCCTCTTGCTATACTTGCCCAATATACTCTCAGGAATAGCTCAAATATTGGGCGGGGAATCCGCATGAAGGTCTGTCATATTTTGCGGTGATCCCTCGTAACGCAAGGCGGTCAGAGCCGACATCACAAGCACGGCTTTGCGTTGCGTTGCGAAGTCCAAATGTTGCTGAGCGGTCGTGCGTGGATGAGCGTATGCGAGCACCTGATCACGGAAGCGCTTTCGGCCAGCCGGCGGTGAATCCGACCGGCCTCGCGGTCGAGGTGCGGGGTGTCTCGCTGACCTTCCAGACTGCCGATGGCGAGGTTCAAGCGCTCTCCAATGTTAATCTAGATATCGCCGACGGCGACTTCGTTTCTTTCATCGGGCCGTCTGGCTGCGGCAAGACCACGCTGCTGCGCGTTATTGCCGACCTCGAACAACCCACCGCCGGCAGCCTTTCGGTCAATGGCGTTACGCCCGACCAGGCGCGGCTGCAGCGGCACTACGGCTATATTTTCCAGGCCGCGGCGCTGTTTCCGTGGCGGACCATAGAGCGCAACGTAACGCTGCCGCTGGAGATCATGGGTTACGACGCCAAGCTCCGCCGCGAGCGCGTCGCGCATTATTTGAAGCTGGTCAATCTATCCGGCTTCGAACGCAAATATCCGTGGCAGCTGTCAGGCGGGATGCAGCAGCGCGCCTCGATCGCCCGGGCGCTGTCGTTCGAGCCGAAGATGCTGCTGATGGACGAGCCGTTCGGCGCGCTCGATGAGATCGTGCGCGACCATCTCAACGAGCAATTGCTGCAACTTTGGAACCAAACCAAGAAAACCGTTGTCTTCGTGACCCATTCGATCCCGGAAGCGGTGTTCCTCTCGACCAAGATTGTGGTGATGTCACCGCGGCCGGGCCGCATCATCGACATCATTCCCACCGATTTTCCGCGCGAACGCACGCTGGAAATCCGCGAAACGCCGGAATTCATCAAGATCGCTCAGCGGGTCCGTTCCGGCCTGCGCTCGGGTCATTCCTATGACGAGTAGCGCCCTCCCCGCGGCGGGCCGGCCCGCGCAAATCCGATGGCATCCAGCCGTCGCACGCTACGCGCCGGTGGTGGTGATCGTCGCGGCCATTATCGCGATCTGGTACATCGCCGCGATATTGATGAATATGAACATCGTGCGCGACGCCTTTGAGCGTGATGATGTCCATTATACGACGAGTGACCTGATCGCCGGTACGCTGGACGCAGAACGGCCGCTGCTGCCGGCGCCGCATCAAATCATCGAGACATTTTCGGATGATGTGTTCGGCTGGCCGGTGACATCGCCGCGCAGTCTCGTCTATCACGGCTGGGTGACGCTGTCGGCGACCTTCGTCGGCTTCCTGCTCGGCGCCTCATTCGGAATCATTCTCGCCATCCTGATCGTGCATGCCCGCACGCTGGAGAAAAGCCTGCTGCCATGGATCATCTGTTCGCAGATGGTGCCGATCTTGGCGGTGGCGCCCATCGTCATTGTCGTGCTGGGCTCGATCGGACTGCGCGGACTGCTGCCGAAGGCGATCATCTCGGCCTATTTGTGCTTCTTCCCGGTTACCATTGGCGTGGTTAAAGGCCTGACATCGCCGGACATTATCCAGCTCGACTTGATGCGTACCTGGTCCGCGACGCGGTCGCAGATATTCTGGAAACTGCGCTGGCCGTCGTCGGTGCCGTTCCTGTTCACCAGCCTGAAAGTCTCGATCACCATCTCGCTGATCGGCGCCATCGTCGCCGAACTGCCGACCGGCGCGCAGGCCGGTATCGGCGCCCGGCTTCTCGCCGGCTCGTATTACGGACAGACGGTGCAAATCTGGGCGGCCCTGGTTGCCGCCTCGATCCTGGCGGTCGGATTGATCGGTATCGTCGACCTGATCCAGCGCTGGGTCGCCCAGCTTATGGGTGAACGTTCATGACCTTGAGCTGGCGACGGGTCGTCCTTTTTGCCGCTGCCATCGGGATTTTGGCTGCCGCGGCGGCGCCGTTGTCAACCGAGCCTGTCGCCGGGCTGTTCGCCCGGCCGATGCTGGGGGCCGCGACCCTGGTCACCGCCGCGCTTTATGTCGCGGCCGCCTTCCTGGCCGGCTGGGCATCGATCGCGGCGGTGTTCACCGGCGTCTTGCTAGGCTGCTGGACCACGCTGGTTTTGCTCAACGACGACGCTATTGCCGGCTACGCGGCATGGGGCTTCTGGCTGGCGGTTTTGGCCAACTGGATCGCGGCCTGGGCGGGAGTCGCCGGCCTCGCTGCCATTGAGGTTGGCAACAAGACATTATCGCGCGCCGTCGATCTCGCGGTCCCGCTGCTGTTCGGCGCTTTTCTGTTTTATCTATGGGAAGTCGCCGTCCGTGGCTTTGGCGTGCCCTCGGTGCTGTTTCCGGCCCCTAGCGCCATCGCCGTGCGCTTTGCTGCTTCGCTGCAGATGCTCTGGGAAGATTTTTTCCAGACCTTCATTCTCGGCGTCGTCACCGGATACATCATCGGCTGTAGTGCCGGCTTCCTGACCGCCGTGGTCGCCCACCGTTACACCTTTCTAGGCCGCGGCCTGTTGCCGATCGGCAATTTTGTTTCAGCTTTGCCGATTGTCGGCATCGCGCCGATCATGGTGATGTGGTTCGGCTTCGATTGGCAGTCGAAGGCCGCGGTCGTCGTCGTCATCACGTTCTTCCCGATGCTGGTGAACACGCTGGCGGGTCTCAATGCCGCCGGTCATATCGAGCGCGACCTGATGCGTTCCTACGCCGCCGGACATCAGCAGACCCTGCAAAAGCTCTATCTGCCGGCGGCAATGCCGTTCATTTTCAACGCGCTCAAGATCAACTCGACGCTCGCCTTCATTGGTGCAATTGTTGCCGAGTTCTTTGGTACACCGACGACGGGGATCGGCTTTCGCATCTCGATCATGGCGGGGCGCATGGCGCTCGACATGGTCTGGGCGGAGATCGCGCTGGCAGCGATCGCCGGCATGGCGTTCTACGGGATTGTCGCGCTCGCCGAGCGTGCGACGACCTTTTGGCATCCATCTTATCGGACCTGACTCGGCGGTCCGCATATCGTCTGGAGCAGACATGAGAAAAATCACGATGATTGCGGCGGCCGCGGCTTTCGGGCTTCCGGTCGCCACCGCGCATGCCGCCGATCCGGTCACGGTCCAGCTCAAGTGGGTCGCACAGGCGCAATTTGCCGGCTATTTCGTCGCCAAGGAAAAGGGCTTCTACAAAGACGCCGGCCTCGACGTCACCATCAATCCGGGCGGTCCGGACGTCGCCCCGCCGCAAGTTATCGCCGGCGGCGGCGCCGATGCGGTGGTCGACTGGATGCCGTCGGCGCTGGCGTCGCGCGAGAAGGGTGTCGCGCTGGTCAATATCTCGCAGACCTTCAAGCATTCCGGGCTGGAGCTGGTCTGCCGCAAGGACACCGGCATCAAAAAACCGGAAGACCTGAAAGGCAAGACGGTCGGCGTCTGGTACGGCGGCAACGAATATCCGTTCCTGAACTGGATGTCGAAGCTCGGCTACAAGACCGACGGCGGACCGGATGGCGTGAAAGTCCTCAAGCAGGGCTTCAACGTCGACCCGATTTTGCAGAAACAGGCCGATTGCGTCTCGGCAATGACCTACAACGAATACTGGCAAGTGATCGACGGCGGTTTCAAGCCGGCCGATCTCGTCGTCTTCAACTATGAGAAGGAAGGCGTCGCAACCATGGAAGACGGCCTCTACGCCATGGAACCGAAGCTGAAGGATCCGGCCTTCGTTGCCAAGATGGCCAAATTCGTCAAAGCCTCGATGAAGGGCTGGGACTACGCCAAGGCGCACGAGGACGAGGCGGTGAAGATCATTCTCGCGACCGATACCACTGGCTCGAAGACCGAGAAGGATCAGAAGCGCATGATGGGCGAGATCGGCAAGCTGCTTGATCCGGGCACTGGCGAACTCGACCCGAAGGATTACGACCGCACGGTAGGAATCCTGATGAGCGGCAAGTCCGACCCGGTCATCACCAAGAAGCCTGAAGGCGCTTGGACCCATGCCGTTTATGAGGCGATGAAGTAGCTGCTGTCTTTGCAGCGTGACGACTGCCGGCCGTCTTGCGACGGCCGGCTTTCGCTGTTGATCTTTGTTGAGTAATAAAATGACCGGAAAATCTCCTCATCTGCGGATCGGCATCGACACCGGCGGCACGTTCACCGATATCGTGTGCGTCGACTCAGCCGCCGGCACCATGCGCGTGACCAAAGTTTCGAGCACGCCGTCGAACCCGGCGATCGGCCTGGTGCGCGGCGTGAAAGCCATTATGGCGGACGTATCGATGGACACGCTGGCCGGTCTGGCGCACGGCACTACCGTTGCCACCAATGCCCTGCTGCAAGGTGAGATCGCCGGCCTCGGCCTGATCGTCACCGAAGGCTTCCGGCATATTCTCGAAATCGCGCGTCAGGCGGTGCCGGAGGGCTATGGCAATTCGTATTTCTGGGTGAAGCCCGAGCGGCTTGTCCCGCTGCGCTACGTGCGCGAGACCGGCGGCCGTTATAATTTCCTCGGCGAAGAACTCCGGCCACTCGACGAGGCTTCAGTGCGCGAGGCGGCGCGCTTCTTTCGCGACCAAGGCATTGCGGCGATTGGCGTCTGCCTGCTGCACTCTTACGCCAACGCCGCGCACGAGCGGCGCGTCGCCGAAATCGTGGCTGACGAATACCCGGACTGCGTGATCTCGCTGTCCTGCGAGGTGTTGCCGGAGTATCGCGAATACGAGCGGGCAGTGACGACCCTGGTCGATGCTTTCGTCAAGCCGCATATGGGCCGTTATCTCAAACGCATTCGCGACGAACTCGGTCCAGGACTCAACGACAAGCCTTTCCTGGTGATGCAGTCGAGCGGCGGCGTCGCAAGTCCCGATCAGGTGATGCGCAAGCCGATCACCACGGCGCTGTCCGGGCCGGCGGCAGGCGCGATCGGCTGCGCAGTGATTGCCGAGATCGCGGGGTTTCCCGATCTGGTCACGCTGGATGCCGGCGGCACCTCGACCGATTTGTGCCTGATCGAAAACGCCAAGCCCAATGTCACCAATGGCGGTGCGGTCGGGCGGTTTCCGGTGCGCGTGCCGATGATCGACATTAAGACCATCGGCACCGGCGGCGGCTCGATCGCCTGGATCACGCGCGAAGGCCATCTGAAAGTCGGTCCGAAAAGCGCCGGCGCCGAGCCGGGGCCGATGTGTTACGGCAAAGGCGGCACCGAGCCGACCATCACCGACGCCAATCTCGTGCTTGGGCGGCTGCCGCCGGCGCTGATCGGCGGCGGCATCAAGCTCGACATCGCGCGCTCGCGTGCCGGCATCTCGGCTCTTGCGGCAAAGCTGCCCGGCGCCATGTCGCCCGAACAACTGGCGGAAGGAATCATCGAGATCGCCAATTGGGATCAGGCTAACGCCATTCGTCAGATGACCATTCAGCGCGGCATCGATCCGCGCCAATTCGCGCTGCTGTCGTTCGGCGGTTCCGGCCCCGCGCAGTCGGCGGCGGTGATGGAGTTGATCGGCATGAAGGCCTGCATCGTGCCGCCCAATCCCGGCAATCTCTCCGCCTTCGGCCTTCTTGCCGTCGATTGGCGCACCGATCACATCGTGACCAAGGTCACGCATGAGGACGCCGTCGATCTGAAGGCGATCGCGGAGATTTACGCCGGCCTCGAACGCGACGCGATCGCAACACTGGAAGAAGACGGCATCGAGCGTTCGCGCATTCGTATCGCGCGCGAGGCCGACGTTCGTTACGCCGGACAATCGATGGAAGTCCGCGTGCCGGCGCCGTCAGGTGCAATCGATGCGAAATTCGTCGCCGGCATTAACGACGCCTTCCAGGCGGCGCATCTCAAGGCCTTCGGCTACAATTATGCCGGCCAGCAAAAGATCGAGATCGTCAATTTTAGCGTGTCGGGTTTCGGCATGATCGAGCGCCCGGCCATCCCGAAGCTAGCCGCCGACAAAAAAGCCAAACCACCGCGCGGAACGCGCAAAGTCTATTTCGGCGGCGCCTTCCACGAAACGCCGATCTACGAGCGTTCGGCGCTCGCCGCCAGTTTCCGCCTGGAGGGACCGGCGGTGATCGAGGAGTTCGGCTCGACGACAGTGGTTTTTCCGGGACAATCTCTCGAAGTCGACGAGCGAGGTATTTTGATTGTACGCCCCCAGAGCTACGAGGCGATCCGATGAACGTACAACCGCAAACTTGGCCGTGGCCGACCGCGCCGCAAACCAAGCCGCGCCATATCGATCCGATCGTGCTCCAAATCGTCGAAGGCACGCTCAATTCGATCGAGGCCGAAATCGAATACGCCATTGAGCGCACCGCGCGCTCGCCGATGATCCGTGAGGCGCATGATTACCGTGTCGGCCTATTCGATCGCTATTGCCGCAAGCTCACCGGCCGCTCCTATTCGGCGATGCCGAACGCGGTGGTACGCGACTTCCCGCCTGAAACCATGAAGCCGGGCGACGTGTTCTTGATGAACGACACCTATCTCACCGAAGGCTCGATCGGCCATTTGCCCGATCTGTGCAGCACGGTTCCGGTGTTTCATGACGGCGAAGTCGTCGCCTATATCCAGGCGTTCGGCCATCACGACGATGTCGGCGGCCGCGTGCCGGGCTCGATGCCGGGCACCGCGGCGACGGTGTTCGAAGAAGGCCTCGCCGTTCCGCCCGTCAAGCTTTACAGCGAGGGCGTCCGCAACGACGCCGTCTACACCATCATCAAGCGCAACACCCGCGTGCCCGACATGCTGGCGGCCGATCTCGACAGCGAGGTGCAAGCTTGTTTGATGGGCGCGCGCCGGATGGGCGAGTTGTTCGCGCGCTTCGGCCGCGAGACGGTAGAGGCCTGCTTCCAGGCCATCCTCGATAAATGCCGCGATATTTTCCGCAATGAGCTATTGCCAAAAATCGCCGACGGCACCTATCGCTGGGAAGACTATGTCGAGCATGACGGACTGACCGACCCCAAGCTGCACAAGCTCGCGATCACCATGATCAAGAGCGCCGACCGGATCACACTCGATTTTACCGGCACCGATCCGCAATCTTCGGGACCGATCAACTGGCCGGCCGACTATGCCGGCGGTGCCTTTCTGATCAAATGGATCGCGCCGATCCTGCGCAATCTCGCCGACACGCCGGAACGCGCCGCGGAAATTCACGTCAATGAGGGCGTCTGCGAAGTCTTCGATGTGATCTTCCCGCCAAAGGGCACCTTGATCACGCCGGAATGGCCGGCGGCGACTAATGCGCGCTCATTCGTGCTGTTGCGCTGCATCGGCCTCCTTGCCGGCGTCATCGCACCGGCGGTGAACGGCCGGATGCCGGCGGACCAGGAAACCATCCGCTACACCGGCTTCTATGGCACCGACAAGAACGGCAAATCGTTCCTGTCGCGCGAGGTGCTGGGCGGCGGCTCCGGCGGCCGCTATTACGCCGATGGCAACGACGCCATCCATATCGTGCCGGACTCGCGCAATCAGCCGGCCGAATTCACCGAAACACGGTTTCCGATCCTGGTCGAGAAGCTCGCGCTGCGCAGCGATTCCGGCGGCGCCGGCAAACGCCGCGGCGGGCTTGGCTACGAGAAGCATTATCGCGCACTGGTCGATTGCCGGACCATTGTCACCGCCGACCGGGTGCGACTCGGCTGTTACGGCGTCAATGGCGGCAAGGCCGGACTGCCGTTTCTCGTAACGATCGATACCGAAGGCACGCCGCGCGATCTCGGCGGGCTGGTCGACGGCGAACCGGTGCTGGCCGGCCAAATCGTCCGCGTGCTCACCACCGGCGGCGGGGGCTGGGGCGACCCGCTCGACCGCGAACCGGAACTGGTTCTGGCCGACGTCGTCGACGGCAAAGTCTCGGCGGCAGCGGCGCGCGACGATTACGGCGTGGTGCTCGCAGCCGGCAAGAACGGCGCGTTCTCGCCCGACGAGCAGGCGACGACGGACTTGCGTGCGCGGCTGAAGACCGAACGCAAGGGCGACCGACCAATCATCGATCGCGGCGAGGGTTTCGAGCGCATGCTGCGCGGCGAATTCAAGCCGTGGATCCGCTCCGCCTGAAATTGAAATGCTGAATGAGGATTGAACCGGATGGCTATTGAAGTCGCAAAAGTCGAACTGAAAAACGTACAGGACGCCTCGGGTGTCGAAGCCTGTATCAAGTCCGGCCAGTTCACAGCCGATCAAGTGATCGCCGTCATCGGCAAGACCGAAGGCAATGGCGGCGTGAACGATTTCACCCGTATTCTCGCCGATCAGGCGTTCCGCAAAACGCTGATGAAGCACGGACACCGATCGGAAGCACATATCGCACAAATCCCGATGGTGTGGTCGGGCGGCTGCGACGGCGTGATCACGCCGCATGCAACGGTCTTCGCGCGCAACGACAAGACCGGGCCGGCGTCGAAGTCGCGTCTCGCCATCGGCACCGCGATGAGCGTCGAACTATTGCCGGAGGATATTGGCCGGCTGGCGATGGTCGAAAAAGTCGCGGCGGGCGTGAAGGCGGCGATGAAGGACGCCGGCATCGAGAACCCGGCCGACGTGCATTACGTGCAGACCAAGACACCACTGCTGACCGTCGAGTCGGTCCAGGATGCACAGTCGCGCGGCCAAACCGTCGCCTGCGAAGTGCATACCTCGATGGGCGTGTCGAACGGCACTACGGGCCTCGGTATCGCGGTCGGGCTCGGCGAAATCGGCATGCCGAAAGCGGAAGAGATTTGCCACAACCTCGATCTCTACTCTTCGGTGGCGTCGTGCTCATCGGGTGTCGAACTGACGCAAGCGCAGATCGTTCTGCTCGGCAACAAACCGGGGGCCGGCGGCCGCTATCGTATCGGCCATTCGGTGATGAAGGACGCACTCGATATCGATGGCATTTACGAGTCGATCCGCAATGCCGGCCTTGAACTGCCGGACCGGCCGCGCGCCGAAGACCTCAAGGGCCGCGTCGTGAATTGCTTCATGAAATGCGAAGCTGACCGCAATGGCACGCTCCGGGGCCGGCGTCAGATCATGATGGACGATTCCGACGTCCCTTGGCACCGCCACATCAAGGCAGCAGTGGGCGGCGTCGCCGCGACCGCGATCGGCGATGCGGCGGTATTCGTGTCGGTCGACGCCATGCATCAGGGCCCGCAGGGCGGTGGCCCGGTGATCGCCATTATCGATGCCGGCGAGTGACGGCGGCACAGGTTTTGCAACATGGAAGCGGCGTAAACGCCTGGCGTTTGCGCAACCTGTAACCGGGAGCAAAGCTATGAAAATACGGCAAATTCGCGCGGCATTGGGCGGTCTTTTGCTCGTCGCCGCCACGATCGCGGCCGCCGCGCCCGCCTGGGCGCAGGACAAAGTCAAGGTCGGTGTGTTCCCGATCAGTTCGTCGCTGCCGCTTTTTGTCGCGCGCGACCTTGGCTACTTCAAGGAGCTCAATATCGAGCCGGAACTGTCGACCCTGATGGGCGGCCCGCCGAACGTCGCGGCCTTGATCACCAATCAGATCGAAGTCGCCGCGGTGCTGGTCACCCTCGAAGGACTCAACGCCGATGTGAAAAAGCCGGGCGTTGCCATGTATGTCGCCATGCACAGCCAAACCGCGACCTACAAAATGGAACAGTTCGTCGTGCGTTCGGGTCTCGCCGACAAGGTCAAGACTTTGGCCGATTTCAAGGGCATGAAGTTGATGTCAGCGCCGGGTCCCGCCAATCTGAACACCGCCAAAGGCATTCTCGCCAAAGTCGGCTTGAAGGATGGCGACTACACCATCGACCAACTCGATATGGGCCAGCACGTCAATGCGATGAAGGCCGGCACCTTCGACGGCGGCTATACGCTCGAGCCGGCTGCCACCATCATGCACAATCTCGGCGTGGCGGACACGGTCGAGGCCGGCGTGATCGCCAAATACATTCTCGGCAGTCCCGACGCCGACGCTTATGCCGCCGGTTGTGCGTTCACAACGGAGTTCATCAACAGCCGCCCCGACGTCGCCAAGCGCTTCGCGCAAGCTTGGTCCAAGGCGATCGACTACATCCGCGCGAATCCGGAAGCGGCGCGCAAATTTCTCGCCAAGAACACCATGACGCCTGATAACGTCGTCGATACCGTGCCGATGCTCGGCTATACTATGGTCAAGGATATGACCCCGAAACAGCTCGGCTATCTGCAGGAATTCGCCGATTTCGGTCAGCAGATCGGCGTCGTACCGGAAAAGATCGACGTAAAGCAGGATCTTAAATCGTTCTAACGTGGGATCGCGATGAGTGACGCCCGATGACCGCGGCTGCGCCGGCCCTGCAATCGCAGTCGTCGGCCCCGCTCGCTGCGACGCCGAGTTTGCGTCCGCATGTCACCATCCGCGGCTTGAGCAAGCGCTTCGACAACACCGTTATCTACGACAAATTCGATCTCGATATTCCACGCGGCGAACTGATCTCGGTATTCGGCCCGAATGGCTGCGGCAAGAGTACTTTGATCAACATGATTGCCGGGCTGATTGCGCCCGATGCCGGTCAGATCCTGTTCGACGGAATGCGTCTCGACGAGATCAAATTCGGCTATGTATTCCAGAACTATCGTGAGGCGCTGTTTCCCTGGCTGCGCGCTTTCGACAATATCGCCTATCCGCTGAAGATGATGCAGGTGGCCCCGGCCGAACGCCGCGCCCGCACCGAGAAGCTTGTTGCGCATCTCGGCGTCAAGATCAATCTCAACCTGTATCCGTATCAGATGTCAGGCGGCCAACAGCAACTGGTTTCGATTATGCGGGCGCTGGTCGTCGAGCCGGAAATCCTGTTTCTCGACGAGCCGTTCTCCGCGCTCGACTATGAGATGACCCTGTTCATGCGCGAACAATTGCAGCGCATCTTCATGGAGACCGGCACCACCACGGTACTGGTATCGCACGATCTGGAAGAGGCGGTGTTCCTCGCCGACCGCGTGCTACTGCTGTCGCGGCACCCGGCGCTGGTTGCCGACTTCACGCCGGTTGCGGCACTGCGCCCACGGACCGACGCGACCCTTTCGGACCCCGACTTCGTGCGCACCAAAGCGCACTGCCTCGACGTCTTCCAGCGCGAAGTGAGGCGGGTGTGAACTCGGATACCGCCAAACCATTCCTGCCGATCATCGGCGTGGTCGGCCTCCTCGCCGTATGGTCGTTCGTCACCTGGCAGCAATGGGTCGATCCGGTGCTGCTGCCCTCGCCGGTCGAAACGGCCAAAGCGCTCTGGGCCGGCATGGACGGCGGCGCCATGGGCTTCGATTTCGTCAAAACGCTGTACCGCACCGCGGCCTCCACAGCGATCGCGGCGGTGATCGGCATTCCACTTGGCATCGTTCTCGGTTCCTCGGAAAAAGTCTATCGCTCGCTCGAATTCGTTATCGATTTTTTCCGCTCGACCCCGGCCTCCGCCATGTTCCCCTTGTTTCTGGTGCTGTTCGGTGTCGGCGACGAAACCAAGATATCGGTGGCGGCCTTCGGCGCTATTCTGGTAATTCTGTTCAACGTCGCCTACGGCGTCATGAATGCACGCAAGACGCGCCTGTTGGCGGCCAAGGTCATGGGAGCGTCGCGGGTTCGCGTCTTGTTCGACGTGATGCTGCTGGAATCGCTGCCGCAAACCTTCGTCGGTTTGCGTAACGGCGTATCGCTCGCCTTGGTAATCATTGTCGTCGCCGAGATGTTCATCGGTTCTCAGGACGGCCTCGGCCATAGCGTGTTCGAGGCCCAGCAATTATTCGAGATGCCGCGCATGTATGCCGCTATATTCGCCGCCGGCGCACTCGGCTACGGCCTCAACCTGCTCTTTATCCTGGTCGAGCGCCGCTTCGTGCATTGGGCCGGCAAATAGTTTCTGGCGGACGCAGGCGATGGCTGACAACACGCTCACCCGTAAATCGGCGCGCGAATTGGCGAAACTCATTCGCGAACGCGCCGTGAGCCCGGTTGAAGTGCTCGACGCCCATCTTGCGGTGATCGAGGCGGTCAATCCGAAGCTGAATGCGATCGTCACGCTTGCTGTCGATCAGGCGCGTGACGCAGCCCGGCGTGCCGAAGCCGCGGTCATCAACGACGAAACGCTCGGCCCGCTGCATGGCCTGCCGGTCGCGATCAAGGACGTCACCCAAACTGCTGGAATCCGCACGACTTATGCTTCGCCGCTTTTCAAGGACAATGTGCCGGACGAAGATGCCGAGGTGGTGCGGCGGCTGAAGGCGGCCGGCGCCATCATCCTCGCCAAGACCAACACGCCGGAATTTGCTTGCGGCGCCAATACGACGAATGAGTTGTTCGGCCCGACGCGCAATCCGTGGAACCCGGCGCTGAGTCCTGCGGGCTCGTCCGGAGGCTCGGCGGTCGCCGCAGCGACCGGCATGGTGCCGCTGGCGCAGGGCACCGATTTCGGCTGCTCGATCCGCATACCGGCGGCGTTCTGCGGCATTGTCGGGTTGCGGCCGACGCCGGGCCTCACGCCGAACTATCCGATGCCGCTGGCCTGGGACCCGGGCCAGGTTCATGGCCCGCTGGCCCGCAACGCCGAAGACGCGGCGCTGATGCTCGACGCCATCACCGGCTTCAGTCGGCTGTCGCCGATCTCGGTGGCGCCGCCGTGGTCAAGCGCGCTTACGGCGATGCGGACGCGGCCGGATGCCAAGGGCCTGCGCGTGGCTTACGTCTCCGACATCGCCGCGATCGGCGTCGAGGCTGAAATCGATGACATCTGCCGCAACGCGGCCATATCGCTTAAAGCCGCCGGCGCAAGCGTGGATGAAATCGACTTCAACGTCGGCGACGGCCGGGCGCCCTATCAAACCTGGCGCGGCCTCTGGATGGTCGGTCAGCAATACCAGCGCCTCGGCGTGTTGGAAAAATTCGGTCCGAACCTGCGCGGCAATGTCGACGCTGGATTGAAGATCACCGCGACTGATTTTGCTGCGGCAGAGCTAACCCGACAGGACGTTTTTCATCGCTTCCGCAAGCTGTTCGAGCGCTTCGACGTCTTGCTGACGCCGGCGGCGCCGGTGAAGCCTTTCCCCTTGGAGAAGAACTTTCCCGACCAGATCAATGGGCGGCAATTCGAAAATTACATCGATTGGATCGCGCCCGCCTTCCTGGTGACGCTGGTGAGCCTGCCCGCCGGTAGCGCGCCCGCCGGGATGACCCGAGACGGACTTCCGGTGGGCATCCAAATCGTAGCGCCGCGGTTCGAGGAACCGCTCATCCTCAGTCTCGCAAGCCTCATTCATCGGCAGAGCGGCGTGGGCTGGCCGCCGGGGCATTGATTGCCTCAGTCAGATTTTTTTGAATTTCGCCGAGCGATTTCAGCAGACGACGGACTTCCGTCGCCGACAGTGTCTCGGCGGCGACGCCGACGACATGCCGCGCCAGCGGGATTAGCTCCTTTTTCAGCTCCATGCCCTTGGGCGTGAGCCACACGTGTAGCTTTCGACGGTCCGCTTTATTGCGAACCCGGCTGACCATGCCGTTTGCCGACATGTATTTGATGGCGATCAAGGTCGTCGGCTCACTGGTGCCGATGCGGTCGGACAGTTCTTTCTGCGTCAAGCCGTCTTCGGTCCACAGCGCGCGCAGGAAATACCAGATGCCCGGCGTGACGCCGTAAGGTTCTATCTTCATTTGCAGGTAACGCTGCAACAGGCGATGCGTGGCGCGAATCTGGTACCCGACGCTTTCACCGAACGGAAGATCGACGGCAGGCTCTTTGACCGCAATCTTACGCGTCCGCGGGTTTCTGTCAGGAGCGTTCTTTTTCATCGGCGCGGCCTCCAGCCCAGACCTAAGCGACGCTACGCAAATATCACTGCCTTGCGGCCGCGTCGAATTCCAGTGTTGCGATTTTCGCTTAGAAGACTAAGTTTCCGGGCGGAGGATCTAGCCCGACGATGCCCGAAGAAGCCGACAGACGGCAGCTCAAGCTGACCGTAACTTCAAAGTCAAAAATCGCCGACGACATCTATCTATTCGAACTCCGGCATCCTTCCGGCGGCGAACTGCCGGCATTCGCCCCCGGCGCCCACATTACCGTGACGACGCCCGGCGGCCAAAAGCGGCGCTATTCGCTGTGCAACGATTGCCGGGAACGTGACCGCTACGTCATCGCGGTCAAGCAGGAGAAATCCGGGCGCGGCGGATCGCTGAGCCTGACCACAGAGGCCGAAGCCGGCGCGCGGATCGATATCGAACCGCCGGCCAACGATTTCGCAATGTCGCCGGCAACGCCGAAGTCCTACATCTTCATTGCCGGCGGCATCGGCATTACACCGATCCGTTCGATGATCCGGCACCTGGCGGCGCAAGGTCAGGCAAACTTCAAGCTGTATTACTTCAGCCGGACAGCGTCGCTGATGGCATTCCGCGACGAATTCGCTTTACCGGCATTTGCCGGTAACGTCGTGCTCCATCACGACGATGGCGATCCGGAACGGGCCTACGATCTGTGGCCGGTGCTGGAGGAGCCGCGCGGCGCTCATCTTTATTGCTGCGGCCCTCGCGGCCTGATGGATGCCGTACGCGACATGACCGGGCATTGGCCCAACTCCGCGGTGCACTTCGAAGATTTCGTCGGCGCGACGGTCAGCCATGCCGACGACACCGCCTTCTTCGTCTTCCTTGCCAAAAGCGGCAAGCGTTACGAAGTACCGGTTCGTACGTCGATCCTCGATACGCTGCGCCGCCATGGCCATGTGCTGCCGAGCTCGTGCGAAAGCGGCACCTGCGGCACGTGCAGAACCCGCTATACTTCCGGCGAACCGGATCACCGCGATTTTGTGCTGTCCGACCGCGAGAAGCGCAGCGAGCTCATGATCTGCGTTTCCCGCGCCAAGTCGCCGGAACTCACCCTCGATATCTGATCGGATAGGCCGTGACTGACGCAACCAGAAGCAACGCCGTTAGACTTGGGGTCATCGGCCTCGGCCGCGCCTTCACACTGATGCTGCCGACTTATCTGGCGCATCCGCGCATTCGCCTGGTGGCCGCCTGCGATCCGCGTGCCGACGCGCGCGCCCGTTTTGCCAGCGACTTTTCCGCCAATGTGTACGACACCGCCGAGGCGCTCTGCGCCGATCCCGCTGTGCAGGCCGTATACATCGCCTCACCGCACCAGTTTCATGTCGAGCACGTCAAGCTCGCCGCCAAACACGGCAAACATGTGCTGGTCGAAAAGCCGATGGCGCTCACCATCGACGATTGCCGGGAGATGATTGCGGCGGCGACGCGCGGCGGCATCAGGCTTCTGGTCGGCCATAGCCACAGCTTCGACACACCCTATCTGCGCGCCCGGGAATTGATTTCGAGCGGCAAATACGGCGAGGTCCGCATGATCAATGCGGTGAACTTCACCGACTTCCTCTATCGCCCGCGCCGGCCCGAAGAACTCGTCACCGCCCAAGGCGGCGGTGTCGTCTTCAGTCAGGGCGCGCATCAGGTCGACGTGGTACGGCTTCTTGCAGGCCGTCGCGCCCTGTCGGTGCGCGCCTTCACCGGCCAATGGGATGCGGCGCGGCCGACCGAAGGCGCCTATAACGCGCAAATCCTTTTCGACGGCGGCGCTTTTGCCTCGCTGACCTATAGCGGCTACGGCCGGTTCGATACCGACGAGTTCAACGGCTGGTCTGGCGAACTCGGCCAAACGCGCGATCCCGAGAGCTACGGTACTGCGCGTGCGCTGCTGCGCCAAGCAACGACACCGGAAGAGGAAACCCGCCTCAAGGATCGGCGGGCCTATGGACCCTCCGCGCGCGACGCCTTCCGCGGCGGCAAGGAGTTTGGCCACAATCATTTCGGCCTTGTTATTGCGAGCTGCGAGCTTGCGGATTTGCGTCCGATGCCCGACGGCGTGCTCGTTTATGCCAATGACGAGAAGCACCTGGAAAAGCTGGAGCGGCCTGGGGTGCCGCGCGGCGAGGTCGGCGACGAGCTTTATACCGCCGTGGCGTTGGGAGAACCGCCCTTGCATAGTGGAGAATGGGGCATGGCGACGCTTGAGATATGCCTCGCCATTCTCCGCTCGGCCGCAGCCAAGCAGGAAGTTCGCCTCGAGCATCAGATCTGAGCGTCAGGCAGGACGATTGGCGCTAGAGGCGATGATGGCGATGACATCGTTCTCGGCGGCCGCAGCTGTTTTATAGCGCGGCTGTGTCGTGACGAAAGGTTGCTCGGCGTCGGCGGGGTGATAGATTGCCAGGTAGTACAGGTCCAGGCGCTCATCTCTGACGGGTTCGATGCGGATCAGCGCCATAGAGGGCCTCCAACGCCGGCGATCAGGCCGCCGCGCCTGACATTTCGCGATCGGTTTCGTCCTCTTCCAGTCCGGCGAGTAAGGATATTTCCTCGGCCGAGGCTCCTAGAGTCCGCCAGGAGACCGATTTTTCGACCACGCCTTGATACGACCGCAGCTTGACCGGCGGCAAATGCGGCTCAATGCGGCCGATCGTATTGCCGCTTTCCTGAAAGAGCCGCACGGCGTCCAGCATCAGGCGCCGGAACTGAACGATGGCGATGTCGCTTGCACCGAGCCGCTCCTGGGTGCGGTCGGCAATGCCGCCCATGGACTTCCCACATTGCAATGTCCTGATTAGGAATGCCGGGAATGCCGGTGAAATTGCCCTCCTTCATCGAATTCCGATCCTGAAGATAATTGTTGGAGGCGTGCCGCTTGATCGGCCGAAATTCGGCGTCAACATCCTCGCCAACTTGCAAGTAGCAGAATTTGCGCCACGCCTCGGTCCTGATGCCGACCTGATCGCCTTCCTTCCAGGCGATGAAGCTGAAATAGCTGCTGGTGTCGTTTCTCGGCACAATGACGCTGACGACGTTGTAAGACGCGTTAGGCGGAATAAGCGCGATAAACGGCGCCACATAGGTCGTGATCCGCACGTAATCGTGGGTCGCGGCATTGACGATCGGGCGGCGGATCGCTGCGTATCGCATGCCGTAATTGGTGAGTTGCACCTGGATGCGCGGATTCTTGTCGGTGGACGGCCGCACCCAGTGGTCGCCCTTGGCGGCGGCCTCGCCGCGCGCCGGCCGCATGTCGCTGGAATGCAGCGTCGAGGAATGCGCCGAGTCGATCTGCCCTTCCATGATCTGCGCCCAATTGCAGGGCAGTTCGATCCGCGCGATTGCAACCTCGGTATCGTCCCGCGGCGCCCATGGCGGCGCTTCGAATTCCGGCATCGCGTCGGCCGGACCCATATAGGTCCAGACAAAGCCGCCGGCTTCTCGGGCCGGATAAGACAGGTGCTTGACCCGCTCGCCCAATTGGCTCTGCTTGGGCTCCGACGGCATGTCGACGACGTTGCCGTCCACGTCGAACTTCCAGCCGTGATAAAGGCAGCGCAACCCACATTCTTCATTGCGGGCGAAGGCCAGCGACGCCTTGCGGTGCGGGCAGGATTCCCCCAGCACACCGACTTTGCCGTCGCTGTCGCGGAAGACGACGAGCTTTTCGCCGAAAAGCTCCACGCGAATCGGCGCCCCGTCCGGGTCGGCAATCTGCTCCGACAGGATCGCCGGCACCCAATGGCGGCGCATTAACTGCCCCATCGGCGCTTGGCCCTCGACCCGGCACAACAGATCATTTTCGGCGGCGGTAAGCACGAGGCGTCTCTCCCGTATTATAAGCAACCCGGATCAAAAACACTTAGGACCCTAAGTTAATATAATCCATTGGGCTTTGCCCGTCCAGAGCCGCGCCCGCCACCCTAGCCTTGCGGTTCAAACAGCCGGCTGAGTTGGAAGGCGTTCATGTCGCGCAGCAGCGCGATAAAGCCATCGACTTGATGCCCGGCGGACTTTCGTCCCTTATCGGCGGTACCCTTGGCTGCATCGCCGACGGCCCCGTCGGGGTTTAGATCCTGAGCGATCCAGCCGAAACCGTGTAAGCCGGTGGCACTGAGGTGCTTGAACTCATTCTCCATGGCGACGCCGGAGGAGACAAAGTTCTTCGCCGCCGCCATGTCGACGAGGTCGGGCCGGAATTGCAGCATCAGCGAGGTCTCGATATCGCCGGCGTGGATACCGTGCCGCATTTCGAGCGGCGGATAGAGCCCGTCCGGATGGCCGAAACGGCCCCATTGCGTCGCGACAGCCAGCATGCCGAGCCGAACCCGCAATTCACGGGTGACGATCCCCAGCACCGGCACGTTGCCGCCATGCGAATTGACCAAGACGATCTTTCGCAAGCCGGCGCGATGGACGCTTTCGCCGATCTCGACCAGCACGCGCGTCAGCGTCTCAGCCGAAAGCGTCAACGTGCCAGGTGATAAAATATGTTCGTTCGATTTACCGAACGCCTGAATCGGCAGGATCAGCACATCGAGATCTTCCGGCAGCCGTTCGCGCAACACCTCGAGCATGCCCTGGGCGATGGCGGTGTCGGTCATCACCGGCAGATGCGGGCCGTGCTGCTCGATGGCCGCCACCGGGAGAACGGCGATGGTCCGTTCCGGATCGAGGGAGCGGAAATCGTTGCTTTTCAATTCAGCCCAACAGAACCTTCTCGGCACGGCCACTCTCCCCTCTCGCGATGCCCCGACGGTCGCATCACTCATCAGGCATCGCCTTGCACAATTCCTCGACCACAACGCTTGGAAATGTATCGAGGCCGCGGGCGAGCACCAACAGTTTGAGCGAGACTGGCCGGCGGCTTTGCGGATCGAACCCTAGCACGCGCGCCCATCGAAATACTGCAACAGCCTGGAATGCAATATGATTTAACCACTTCTCGGCGCCGCTGGACGATGCCTTTACGGCTTCATCAGCCGCACGGGGGTTCTCGGCAGTGAGTCGTGCATGCAACGCCTGCTTGGCGGTTCCCGTGAACCGGGCGGATCGGCATCAGACTTGCTTCGTCCGGGCAATCTAACCGTAGGCCGAAAGAGCGATCGTCAGGGAAAATAGACCATGCCGCAGACCGCAGCGCTCGCCCCCGAACAGAGACCGGCCCGGTATCCGATCGGTGCCTTTCTCGCCGATATTGCCGGTATCGACGCGACCACCGACCCCATCGAGGTCAAGCGCAAATCGCGCGACTATTTCTGGTACAGCCCGATCCTCTACGCGCAACTCAAGGATCTCTACGCGGACGTGATCGTCACGCCGCACAGCGAAACCGAGGTGATCAAGGTGGCAGCGGCCTGCGCCCGGCATCGCATTCCGCTGACGGTGCGCGGCGGCGGCACCGGCAATTACGGGCAATGCGTTCCGCTCGAAGGCGGTGTCGTCCTCGACATGGCGGCGATGACCCGGATCGAATGGCAGAAGCCGGGCCTGATTCGGGTCGAAGCCGGCGCCAAGCTGTTCGACATCGATGCGGCCACGAGGCCGAACGGCTTCGAGCTGCGCATGCATCCGTCGACCAAACGGATGTCGCAGATCGGAGGCTTTGTCGCCGGCGGCAGCGGCGGGGTCGGCAGCGTGACCTTCGGCGGCATGCGCGAGCCGGGCAACATCGTCGCGGCGCGGATCGTGACGCTCGAAGAACAACCGCGCGTCATCGAGCTGCGCGGCGACGCCGCACAGAAGATCAGCCGCGCGTTTGGGACCACCGGCATCATCACTGTCCTGGAAATGCCGCTGGCGCCGGCGCAGCGCTGGATCGACGTCATCGTCGCATTCGACAATTTCATCGACGCGGTGCGCTTCGGGCACGCCATCGCCATGGCCGACGGCATCGTCAAGAAGCTGCTATCAGCGATCGAATGGCCACTGCCGCAGCACTTCGCGGCGTTCCGTGCCTCTTGTCCCGATGGCAAGAGCCTGCTCCTCGGCATGATCGGTGAGATGTCGATCGAAGGATTTGAAACATTATTGGCGCCGTATGGCGGGACCATAACTTACAACGCGCCGAGCGAGGACGTAGCCGGCAAGACCCCGCTCTATGAACACGCTTGGAATCACACTACGCTGCAGACGCTCAAGACCGACCGCGGCGTGACCTATCTGCAATGCCTTTATCCGCATGACCGGTTGGTGGAGTCCGTGGCCAGTGTTCGCGAGAAATTCGGCGCGGAAGTTTCCCAACACCTCGAGTTCATTCGCGTGAACGGCTTGATGACCGCGAGCGGGATTCCGGTCTTGCGCTATCGCTCACCGGAGCGCGTCTATGAAATCATGGCCGGCTATGAGGCGAGCGGCGTGATGATCGCCAATCCTCATGTCGTGACCGTCGAGGACGGCAGCCGTTATAAGCGCGTCGATGCCGATCAACTGGGCTTCAAGCATGTCGCCGATCCGATGGGCTTGCTCAATCCCGGAAAAATGCGAAGTTTCGTGCCTCGGGATCCCGTGCAGTGACCGCTGCAATTCTTATCAAGTCGATGTCTCCACCGACGCCGGCTGTCTCATGAGGTGGTTGCGCCATCTTGTGCCGAAAGCGATTCGCGCCCCGTTCGCGCGCTACAGCCACGCCGTCGAAATTCCGCCCGGCGCGCGATGGCTGGTGTGTTCGGGGCAACTCGGCATCGCGGCCGACGATCGAATTCCGGAAACGGCGGAAGACCAGGCGGTGCTTTGTTTCGAAGCCATCGGAGCCTGTCTGGCCGAAGCCGGCATGTCGTTTGCCGATATCGTCCGCATCAACGCCTATGTGACCGACCGCGCGCACATGGGTGGTTATATGGCGGTAAGGGACCGCTACGTGGCGCAACCTCCGCCGGCCTCGACGCTGGTCATTGTCACGGGCTTCACCAGACCGGAGTTCAAGGTCGAGGTCGAGGCTATAGCCGCGAAGGCAGATGATTGAGAGCCGCCCTGCATCAAGGCGACAATTCTTCGAGGACCCTGCCTTTGCTTTCCAGTGAAAACCGATAGCAGATCACCCCGCCAATACAGAGCACGCCGGCGAAGGTGAGAAACACCAGATCGATGCCATAGCTCGCGACGATCAGCCCAACCAAGGCCGGACCGATCGCCGAACCGAGACGCAGCCAAGCCGATCCGAACGCTGTGCCGATCGCCCGGATCCGGGTCGGATAGAGTTCTCCGGTATAAAGATAGAGGCTCACGGTAATCGTCTGAATGATGGAATAGGCAGCGGTCGCAAAGACCAGAACCTGGATCGCGGATTTTGCGCCGGTCACGGCCAGCACGATCAGCGGAACCATGCCGCAGAAGAACGCCAGCGTGAACCAGCGCCGTCGTCCGACCCGGTCGATGTTGAGCGCGCAAACGACACCAAGACAGACTGAAACACCGGTCATGGTGAAGCCGTAAGCGAGGCTGGTGGACAGCGGCAGGCTGAAGATCGAGCGATAAAGCGTCGGCAGCCATGTCACCATGCCGTTGATGACGAGGTAGGAGCAAAGCCAGAGCACCCACAACATCAATGTCCGGGTGCGATAGGTTTTACTGAACAGTTCACGCCACGCGCCCTTTTGGGCGACCACGGGATGCCAAGCGAGTGGCACCGGCGCCGGCAAATCGACGCCGCTTCTCTTGCACATGTTCTCCATGCGCATAATGACCGCCTCAGCCTCGCCAAGACGCCCTTCAGAGATGAGCCAGCGCGGCGATTCCGGCAGCAGCAAGCGCAGCGGCGCGATCAGTACGACTGGAATGATGCCGATGTAGAACATCACCTGCCAGCCGAACACCGGCACTAAAAAATAGCCGAACACGCCGGCGGCGGTCAGGCCGACGCCGAAGATGATCTCATAGAGCAGAAAGAACCGGCCGCGGCCGCGGGCCGATGATAATTCGTTGATATAGGTGCCAGCGACCGGAACCTCGCCGCCGATACCGATCCCCTGGATGAAGCGGAACAGGCCGAGCGAGAGCGGGCTCCAGGCAAAAACACAGAACAGATTCATCAACGAATAGACGGCGACCGTCATTGTGGTCACCCTCAAGCGCCCCATCCTTTCCGCCAGCCAGCCGAAAAATAGAGCGCCACAAAGCTGGCCAAGATAACCCACCGAAATAATGTATCCGGCGCTTTGCGTATCCATGTGCCATTCGCGCACTAGGACGGGCAGCGCATAAGCAATGGTCAGCGAGGTATAGCCGTCGAAGAACGTGGCACAGCCGACGATCAGCCGGGCCATGATGTGCAGGCGCGTCACCGGCAACCGCTCGAGACGGGCAATCAGCATGGCTTGCGGCGCGTGATCGGCAATGTCGATCTGCGTCATGTTGGTGTCGCTCCCCCTTGTACCGCGTGGCGTTTGCCGCTCACGCTTGCGGCCAGCTACTTCAGGCCGCGGACAAATTTTTCTCGTTGCGTCGCCCGTGCCACCAGCAAGGCGAGATCGCTGGTGGTGAGGATAAAACGTGCTCCCACCTTGATGTAGGCATTCATCGATTCGTCACGATGGACGCCACCCATGCCGGGCCATTTCTTGTGCCGACGGCATGCCGCTATCATGGTGGCGTAGGCCTTATTGATCTCGGGATGGTCGGGGTTCCCCCCGATCCCCATTTCCATCATCAGATCGTTGGTGCCGATCATGACAATGTCGATGCCGGGCACCGCCGCGATCGCGTCGGCATTGGCGATAGCCGTCGGCGTCTCCAGCATCACCGCGAGCAGGATGGCCTCGTTCATCGCCAGCGCGGCTTCGGCGCCGCGCACTGGTTTGAATCCGGATTGCGGCATCACCCCGCCCGCCGACAGATGACCGAGCGGCGGATATTTCAAGTGTGCCACGGTCTCTTTGGCCTGCTCTGCCGTATCGACATGCGGCATGATGATGCCGAGCGCCCCGCCGTCGATGGCGCGCGCCGCCATCGCGTATTCGTCCTGCGGCACCCGGACAATAGGCGCGATACCGGCGTCGAGCGCGGCAATCGAGATCTGCGATACGGTATCGAGCGAAATCGTGCCGTGCTCAAGATCGATCAGCATCCAATCGTAGCCGCAGCCTCGCATCAATTTGCCGATCTCGACGGTGCGGGCAAGCCGCACGCCGACACCGATCGCCAGTTCGCCGGCGGCTAGACGTTCGCGGGCGCTGTTGCGAACCATGGTCATGAGCAGCAGCGTCCTGACAGCGCGATTACAAGTCGTTCTTCGTCGCTCATCGGTGCATGGTCGCCATGGTGGTGATTGTGATGGTGTCCATCGGGCTTTGCGATTTGCTCCGGCGGCACGGGATCGTCGACCGGAAGTCCTCTGGCACGCATCTCCTTACGTCTGGCTTCGGTCGCCGGGCGATCCGCCAATACCGTGCCGGGCTTGAACACGATGCCATAATGCTTCTCGGCCGACTCCCTCGAGATATAGCCCTGGTGCAAATCGTCCTCGACCCGATCGAGGTCGCGGTCGAGCGGTGAGCCGAAACCGCCGCCACCGCCCGAGCGTTTTATGAAAGCATCGCCTGCCTCAAGCACGAGGTTGAACGCTTTGCCGTTGTCGAAGCGGTGTTCCTCCTCGCCGAAGCGATGGATCGCGACCGCATTGCCGAAACCGGCAAGCCCGCCATAGAGGCCCCAGGGCCGGCATTTGGTCCGGTCCATCTGGGCATGAAAGCGGATTTCCGAACGCGCTTGCACGACCTGCTCGACACCGAGCCCGCCGCGAAAATGGCCGGCTCCGCCGGAGTCCTGGCGAAGCGCATAGCGCTCGACCAGCAGCGGGAACTTGGCCTCGATCTGCTCGGCCGGGCTGTTGTGAGTATCGCCGTCGTTGATGGCGACGGTGCCGCACATGCCGTCGCTATCGTGCTTGGCGCCCCAGCCGCCGCCGATCAGGCCGCTGAACAGGAACAGGCTATTGTCATGCGTCCGACGTCCGCTGGTACGCGTGATCACCAGATCGGCGTGATGGCCGGCGATCACCTTGTTCGGCAGCGCCGGCGCCAACGCCTTGAAGATCGTGTCGATGACGGTCATCGGAAACAGCATCCACATGCGCATCGCCGACGGGCGCACCGCGCTGACGACCTTCCCCGGCGGCAGCACCACGTCGATGGAGCGGAATTGCCCATCATTGATCGGCAGATCGAGCGGCGAAGTGAGACATTTGAACGCAACCTGACAGCACGAGAGACCGGCGGTCTCGCCGGAATTGTAAAAGCCGGTGACCTGGGCTGCGACCTCGCTCAAATCAACCTTCATCCGGTCGCCCGACACCTCAACCCGAACGCGGATCGGAATGCGCTTGCCGACCGAAACGCCATCGTCGTCCATGAACGATTCCGCTTCATAGACGCCATCCGGAATCTCGCGCACCCGGGCGCGCGCAATCGCTTCGCTCTGGTCCATGATGGCGGCAAAGCGAGGCGAGAACCTCCCGGCAGCCGTATTTCTCGATCATTTCCAGGAAACGGCGCTCGCCGGCTTTCACCGCCGCGATCTGTGCCCGCAAGTCGCCCATGGCGCGATCGGGCATGCGCACGTTCATGCGGATAATGTCGAACACATCCTCGTTCGGCTCGCCGCCGCGATAGGCCTTGACGATCGGCATCTGCAGCCCTTCGGCGTAGATGTCCGTGGTCAGGCCATGCAGCGTGCCGCCGACATCGGGCCAATGCGCCATACAGCAGGAGAAGCCGACGATCTTTCCCTCGTGAAAGACCGGAACCGAAAACGTCATATGGTTGAGATGGCTGCCGGTGATATAGGCGTCGTTGGTCAGCAGAATATCGCCCGGCTTCATCTTGGCGAGACCGTAATGTTTGATCTTAGCCTTTACCGTCTCTGCCATGCCGCGGATGAACATCGGCAGGCCGATGCCGATGGATAGCGTATTGCCCTCGACGTCGAATAATCCGACCGTGAAATCCAGCGCCTCGTAGATGATCATGTTGTAGGCGGTCCGCATCAGGATCGTCTTCATTTCCTCCGTCGCGGCGATCAGGCAATTGCGGACGATTTCGGTCGTGACCGGATCGACCTCCGGCTTGACGGCGGTATCGATGTCGCTAGCGAATGCTTCGCTCATCTCAGCTCCTCCGAATATCGATCACGAGATTGCCAAAGGCATCGACCTCCAGCCGGTCGCCCGGATGGACGACTGTGGTGGAAGCGTGCTCCTCGATCAGCGCCGGTCCGGCAATCACATTGCCCGCGACCAGCGCCCACCGGGAAAATACCGGCGTACGAACGAAGCCGCGCGCCTCGCCAAAATAAACCGGCCGATCGCCGGCCGAGGCTTCCGCCTTCGGCTGGGCGTCGCCTGCCTCGATCTTCTCGAACGGCGGCTTCGGCAGAATACCGCTCACCGCGCTGCGCAGGCTGACGATCTCGGCTTTTTCTTCCGGCGACGAGAAACCATAGCGCTGCGCGTGCACGTCGTCGAAATGGCGCTTGATGCCGGCGCGATCTTCGGCCGTGAACAAAGCGAGCGGCAGTTCGACCGTCACAGCGTGCTCCTGGCCGACATAACGCATGTCCGCGTAGCGCGTCAGAACGACGTCGTTCAGTTCAATGTCGCTCTGCTTCACGCTCTCCGAGCCGCTTTGCTCCATGGTTTCATAGAGCGCCTTCATTTCGGCGAAACTTGCGGAAGCGAGCGGCGTGAACCAGGTACTGACGAAATCGCGGCGCAAATCGGCGACCAGCATGCCGACCGCCGAGAAATGTCCCGGTGCGCGCGGAATGATCACTTTGGCGATGCCGATCTCGCGCGCCACCATTACGGCGTGGAGCGGCCCGGCACCGCCATAAGCCACCATGACGAAATCCGCCGCATCGAGCCCGCGTTCCGTTGTGACCCACCGCACAACATGCGACATCCGCGTTGTAGCGACCCGGATGATGCCCTCGGCTGCCGCCGTGACATCGAGGGCGAGCGGCGCGGCGATCTTGTCCGCCAGCGCCTTTTTGGCGGCTTCGAGGTCGAGCTGCATTTCGCCGCCGAGGAAACGATCTGCGCCGAGACGGCCGAGAACAAGATTGGCGTCGGTCACCGTCGGCTCGACACCGCCCAGCCCATAGCAGACCGGACCCGGCTCCGCGCCGGCACTTTCCGGGCCGACCCGCAGCGCCCCCGCAGGCCCGGCGCGCGCTATGCTGCCGCCTCCGGTGCCGACCTCCTGGATGTCGATCATCGGGATTTGCACCGGCAGGCCGGTGGCATAACCGCCGATCAAGGAGCCGCCTGTCATCAGCACAGTGCCGTCATAGATCACGCCGGCCTTCGCCGTGGTGCCGCCCATGTCGAAGGCGATGGCATTGCGCAATCCGATGCTGTCGCAGAGTGCTTTGGTGCCGATGACGCCGGCGGCAGGCCCCGATTCCAGCATGCGGATGCAGGATCGCTTGGCCTCCTCGACATCGAACAGGCCGCCATTCGACTGCACGATCAGGAACGAGCCGGCAAAGCCCTTCTCTTCGATCCGCGCCCGCAATTCTTCGAGATAAGTTTTCACGCGCGGGCCGACATAGGCATTGGCCGCCACCGTCGAGGTCCGCTCGAACTCGCGGTATTCTTGCGACAGTTCGTGCGAGGCGGTGATGTAAAGCTGCGGATGATCCTGCTCGATCAGCTGCTTCGCCCGCCTTTCATGCTCCGGATTCCGGTAAGAGTGCAGAAACAGAATGGCGATCGCCTGGACGCCGGCGGCGACCGCCGCTTTCGCGGCCTGCCGCACCTGGTCCTCGTCGAGCCCTATCAGCAGCTTGCCTTGGGCATCGACGCGCTCGCGGATCTCGAAGCGCAGCGCCCGTTCGATCAACGGCTCATGCTTGCGGAAGAACAGGTTATAGGCTTCAGGACGATTGATCCGGCCGATCTCATAAACGTCGCGAAAACCTTGGGTGATCAGAAGCGCACAACGGGCGCCCTTGCGCTCGAGAATGGTATTGATGGCGACGGTGGTGCCGTGGAGGAGAAGCCGCGCGGCATCGAACGAGGCGCCGGCCTTTTCGACGCCGGTCTGAATACCTTCCACCAGCCGCGACGGCGTAGTCAGGGTCTTGCCGAGCCGCAGTTCGCCGGTCGCTTCATCGAAGCCGGCAACATCGGTAAATGTACCGCCGATGTCCGCCGACAGGCGCAGGCGGCTTCTGGACGACGTCTCGGTTATCGACACTTCACTTCCCTCGCTCGTTTTCTCGGTATCACGCAATTTTCTTACGCTGCCGGAGTTCGGCCTCGGTATCGATGCCGTAATCCTTGGACGCCTGCGGCGCCGAAATCATGCCTTCGGCGATGTCTGCAACAATTTGCACGCGGTCGCGGAGTTTCGGGTCACCGTAACCGCCACCGCCCGCGGTCGTGACCAGGAGGCGGTCGCCGCGGCGGATGCGATCGCTGTATTTGCTCGGTATCGGCCGCTTCTCGCCATCCTTGTTTTCCAGAAAATACGCGGCCTTGTTGGCGTCATGGCCGCCGGCAGCGCCTTGCGGCGGGAAAATCGTGCGGTCGCCACGAACATTGATGCTCGCTTCCTCGGCCAGCATCTCGTATTCGCGCAACAGCCCGAGACCGCCCCGGAACTGGCCGGCACCGCCGGAGTCGGGCACCAATTCGTAACGCGTGATACGAATTGGATAATCGATCTCGATCGCCTCGACCGGAATATTCATCGCATTCGACGTGCCGGTACTGATTCCGTCGGCGCCGTCACCGTGCATGGTCGCGCCCATGCCGCCGCAGTAGCTCTCGTAGAACACGAAGCTGCGACTGGTCCGCGGATCGATGCCGCCAAACGACACGCCGGTCGGCACGCCGCAAACTTGAGCCCCCACCTTCTCCGGCACGGCTTGCGCCAGCGCTCCCAGCACGGCATCGGCGATGCGGTTGACCGTGACGGAGCGCGCATTCACCGGCGCCGGATGGCGCGGATTGAGCAGCGTGCCTTCCGGCACGTAAATCTCGAGAACATTGGTCAGCCCGTCATTAAACGCAATGTCGTCGGGCAAGATGCAACGCAGGCAATAGAACACCGTGGTCCAGGTCTTCGCCAGCGGCGCGTTGAGCGGCCCCTTGACCTGCGGATCGGTACCGGTGAAATCGAGCTTGATTTTCTCATCCTGGATTTCGACCCGTACCTGGACACGGATCGGCCGCGTCAGATCGATACCGTCGTGATCCATGAAGTCGACGAACTCGAACACGCCGTTCGAGATCGCCCGGATCGCCGCCTTGGCCTGCGCCTCGGTATGCTCGATCAGCCCGTCCATGGCGCGGCATACTTCGTCGGCGCCGTAACGCCGGACCAGATCGCAGACCCGCTGCTCGCCCTTGAGCAAGGCCGCTTCCTGAGCCCGCATATCGCCGAAGAAAATATCGGGATCGCGCACATTGGCCTTGATCATGCGATGCAGCGAGACATTCGGCTGGCCGGCCTCGTAGAGCTTGCTCGGCGGGATCACCAGACCCTCTTGATAGAGTTCGGTGGCGCGCTGCGGATTACTGCCGGGCACCATGCCGCCGACATCGGTGTAATGCACGATACAACCGGCAAAACCGACCAGACGCGTTTCGAAGAAGATCGGCCGGAACACGGCTATGTCGGGCAGATGGCTGCCGCCGCGATAGGGATCGTTGCTGACCAAAACATCGCCCGGCAGGAGCGTATCGGTCGGAATGTCCTTCAAAACCTCCGCCAGCATGAATTTCATCGAGCCGAGATGGCCCGGAATAACCACCGGCTGCGCAACGATGCGGCCATCAGCGGTGAAGATCGCGCAGGATGCGTCCTGCGCTTCCTTCACGACCTGTGAATAAGCCGAGCGCAGCAAGGTGATCTGAATCTCTTCCGTCAGGGCGGTCAGCGCGTTCGACAGGATTTCGAGACGATAAGATTCCAGCGAGAGCCGCGGAGAATCGTTCATAGCCATCATCCGTTCCGTGTCGCGAACAGGTTGCCGATCCGATCGCAGCGCAGCGACCAGTCCGGCGGCAACAGCGTCGTCGAATCCGCTGCTTCGACAATGGCAGGTCCTTCCAAGCTCTCGCCGGCGCGCAATTGCGAGCGCTCATAGCGGACGCAGTCGAACGAGCCCCGATTGGCGAAAAAGACCTTACGCGTACCTTTGCCGGCATGCTTCGCACTGCCATTTCCGGTCGCGATCTCGCGATATTGCGGACGGCTCACATTGCCGGTGAGTGCGACGCAAAGGTTGACGATCTCGACGGCGCCTGCGACGTCGCGGCGGCCGTAAAGCCGCTCATGGGCGAGGTGGAAGCTTTCCACCAGTGCCGGGAGCGTCGCCGCCGACAGTGCGCCTGGCGGCAGCGGCACGTTGAGTTCATAGGCTTGCCGCCGATAACGCATGTCGGCGGTGCGGGTCACGACAATCGCCGCGTCGCCGATGCCGTGGCTCTGGAGCGCGTTTCGCCCCTGCCCCTCGAGCGCGGCGAAGCGGGCTTCGATCTCGGCGAGGTCGGCGGAGGCGACGGCGCCAACAAAAGTTTGACGAAAGTCGTAACGCAAATCGGCGGCGAGCAAGCCCTGGGCCGAAAGCAGGCCTGGCGAAGGTGGGATGATGACTTCGCGCATACCCAGATCGTCGGCCAGTTCGATGCCGAATACCGGACCGTTGCCGCCGAACGCCACCAACGTGAAATCGGCCGGGTCGAGACCCTTCTCCACTGTCACGATGCGCAGCATCTTGAGCATGCTGGCGTTGGCGACCTCGACGATGGCCGCGCAGGCATCGTCAACCGAGGTGCCGAGGGGCTTGGCAATGGTTTCCTCCAGCACACGGCGGGCGCGCTCGACATCGAGCTGCATCTCACCGCCGAGGAACTGGTCCGCCGGTATCCGGCCTAGCAGCAGGTTGGCGTCCGTGACCGTGACGCTCTCGCCGCCGAGGCCATAAGCGATAGGCCCCGGATCGGCACCGGCGCTGCGCGGCCCGACCTTGAGCATTCCTGCGGCGTCGAGCCATGCGATCGAGCCGCCGCCGGCACCGACTTCGGCCAGATCGACGGTCGGAGCGCCAATGTAATAACCGCCGCCTTGGAGGACCCGCGAGATGTTGATCCCGGCGCCGACTTCCTGGCCCTCGGATTGACGCACACTGCCGTTCTCGACGAGCCCGGCCTTGGCGGTGGTGCCGCCCATGTCGAAGGCGATCAGATGTTTACGCCCGGCGACCGCGCCGAAATGGGCCGCCGCAATCACGCCCGCCGCCGGTCCAGACTCGACAATACGGCACGGCGTGCGGCTCGCCTCTTGCCAATGCAGCACGCCGCCGTTCGATTGCATCAGATGCAGCGGTGCACGAATGCCGTTATCTTCGAGCGAGCCGTTCATATTGCGCAGATAGTGCGACATCCGCGGACCGAGCAGACCATTGACCGCGGTGGTACTGGTTCGCTCATATTCGCGATACTGCGGCAGAACATCGCTCGAAATCGTGACGAAGACATGCGGCAGGATTTGCCGCGCGATCTCGGCGGCACGCTGTTCATGCGCGGCATTGCGAAACGAGAATAGAAAGCAGATCGCCAAAGCCTCGATGCCTTCGCGCCCCAGCGCCTCGACGGCGCCCGCGACGACGTCTTCATCAAGCGCCCGTACCACCGCTCCGGCTGCATCGACCCGCTCCGGAACGCCATGGATCAGATGCCGCGGGACGAGTGGAGCAATTTTCTTGTAAGCCAGGTCGAATAGCCGGTAGCGCTTGTGCCGCTGGATCTGCAGCACATCCCGGAAGCCGTCGGTGACCAAGAGACCGGTGCGAGCACCGGTGCCTTCCAGGATCGTGTTGCAAGCGACCGTGGTGGCATGGGTGAACTGGGTCACCTGCGACAGATCGATGCCGAATTCGCCATGCAGACGGCGAACCGCATTCAGAACGGCTTGCGACGGATCGTGCGGGGTTGAGGGGACTTTGAGCGTTCGCACCTCGCCGGCGCGCTCGTCGAGGACGACGAGATCGGTGAAAGTGCCGCCAATATCAACACCAATGCGGAATCCCTCCTGCTGCACTGGCGGCTTCCTCCGGACGGCGCTCGTTCGCTCGCCACGGTGGGCGGCACGGCTGTTGACGAAACCATTTCACCAGCCGCATTATTTAGCAAATTGAAATTCGCGAAGGTATTATCATGTCCGTGAATTTAGGCTCGGTCGACCTCAAGCTTCTTGTCGTGTTCGACGCCGTAATGAGCGAGCGCAGCGTCTCGCTGGCAGGAGCCCGCATCGGCATGTCGCAATCGGCGACCAGCAACGCGCTCAACCGGCTACGCGATCTGTTGGCTGATCAGTTGTTCGTGCGGACGGGCGCCGGCATGCAGCCGACCCCCTTTGCGCTCCGATTTGCACCGCCGATCCGTCAGGCGTTGCAGCTTTTCCAAGGCGCGCTCGAGCCGTCGCTGTTCGACCCGTCCCGCTCGACCTGGACTTATCGGGTGGCGATTTCCGATCACGCCTCGATCGTCATGCTGCCGAAGCTGACCGAGCACCTTGCACGCGTGGCGCCCGGTGTGCGGCTGATCTTGCGCCCCAAGGTCAACGCCGAAGTCGCCGAACAACTCGACGCCAATGAAATCGATTTCGCCATCGGCGTCATTCCGCCGCTGAGGAACCGCTTCAGCCGGATGCCGCTGTTTGATGACACTTACGATTGCCTGATGCGCCGCGACCACGCGCTTGCGGTCCGCCCGCTGCGGCTGTCGGACTTCAAGACGGCGGAATTCCTCGCGGTTCGGCCGCGGCACGAGGGAGCGAGCCAAATCGATCGGGTGCTCGCAGCGCGCGGCATGCAACGCCGTGTCGTCATGACCGTGGACCAGTTTCTCGCCGCGCCGCCGATCCTGGTACACACCGACTTTCTCGCCTTCATGCTGCGCGGCGTGATGGGTCATCTCGATCTCAAAGAGCTTCATATCACTGCCGCGCCGCTTCGTTTCGACGTCGATGTCGTCGCGGTCTGGAATCGATCGTTGACCAAACAGACGGCGCATATCTGGATGCGTCAGCAGTTGGCGGCGGTGTGCCGCGATTTGCACCCGGCCGATAAATTCGCCAAGGTGACGCGATAAGTACACGCGAGCAGGTGCAGCATGAAGCTTCTGAGTTTTACCGTGGGCGGCAGAAAGTTGTTCGGTGCGGCCAACGGCAACGGCGTGGTGACGCTGAACGACAAGGTCGGCGAGCCCGATCTCCGCTCGGCGCTCGCGTCCGGTAAGCTGCAAGCCATGCGGCAAACCGCCAAAGACGCGAAGCCAGATTACCAACTCGACGACATTGCATTTTTGCCGGTCATCCCGCACCCGGACAAGATCCTTTGCGCGGGCATCAATTATCGCTCCCATGCCGCCGAGACCGGCCGCGAATTGCCAAAACAGCCGAGCATGTTCGCCCGCTTCTCCGATACGCTTGTCGGACACGGCGGCAATATGGTCCGGCCAACGGTGTCCGATAATTTCGACTTCGAAGGCGAGCTTAGCGTGGTGATCGGCGCCGGTGGCCGTCACATCAACGCCGAGAATGCGCTCGACCACGTCGCCGGCTACACCTGCTTTGTCGACGGCAGCGTCCGCGATTTTCAGAAGTTTTCGGTGACTTCGGGAAAGAACTTTCCCGCAACCGGGCCGCTCGGCCCGTGGCTGGTCACCACCGACGAAATTCCGGACCCCAGCAAACTCACACTGACGACGCGGCTCAACGGCCAGGAGATGCAGCGTTCCGGGACCGATCTCTTGATCTATTCGATTCCGCAGATCATCGCGTTTTGCTCGGATTTCACCGCGCTATCGCCCGGCGATATCATCGCTACCGGCACGCCGGAGGGTGTCGGTCATCGCCGCAAGCCGCCGTTGTGGATGAAGCCCGGCGACACCCTCGAAGTCGAGATCACCGGCATCGGCACACTGCGGACGCATATTATCGACGAACACTGACGGATGCTCGGACGCCAAAACACCGGTCTAAGCGCCAACGCGCCAGACCGTCGGTATCTTCCGGCCGGCGTCCTTCGCCCACGCCTTCCACGCCTCCTGGACCTTTACCAGATCGCGCTCGATATTCTTGACAAAAAATTCGCCGCGAAATTCCAGATTGCCGGCGGCATCATACCATTCGAGCGCGTCGACTTCGCCGGGTTGCCGGTACCGCTCGATCACCAGACCGTAGGTATTTTCGCCGCGTTGCGGCGAATGGCGGACATGTGACGGCAGAAGATACATCTCGCCTTCCCGAACGACAACCTCGCCGCGTTCTTTGGTTGCCGGATCGATCAGCTTGAGCGTCACTTCGCCCCGCAATTGGATGAAGAGTTCCTCGCCGGGGTCGTCATGATAGTCGGGGCGGGAATTAGGCCCGCCGACCATCATCACCATCATATTTTGCCAATCGTCCTTCCAGAATTGCCGATTGTTGATCGGTGGCAATAAAGTCTGTTTGTTGTTCTCGATCCAGGCATCGAGATTGATCGGCGCGTGCTTCAGGGCCTGCATCAAAACTCCCTTTCCATCAGTCTTCTACGCGAGCGCTCAAGCGGGCTCGTCCAGACCCGAACTCTTCCAGGCCATAGACGTCGCGGGCGGCGGCCGCCGAAATATACCCACGCTGCAGATCGTTGCGAACACGGTCGCGATCGCGGCGCCTCGGATCGCCAAAGCCGCCGCCGCCGCCCGTATGGACGCGCACCCGGTCGCCGGCATTGAGATTCACCACGTCCTTGAGCGCGCTTTGGGTGGTGCCGTCGGTCCGCTCGATGATCGCGGCGCCAGGTTCACCCTCGCCGCCGCCGTTCATGCCCCAAGCCGGGCTCAGCGTCCGCTCGATGCGGGTCGAAATACGGCACGGCGCCAGCATCAGATAGCGACGTTCGAGGCCGAGACCGCCGCGGTACTCGCCGGGGCCGCCGGAATCGGTCCGCAGGCTGAAGCTCTCAAACATGAAAGGATAGCTTGCTTCATGCAGTTCGATCGGGATCAGGCGGGTGTCGCCATGGCACATAGTGCGGAACGGCCCTGGCCCATCCATGTCGCACAGTGCGCCCCAGCCGCCAAAGCCGCTGTCGTGGCATTGCCAGAACAGCCCGCTGCCGGGATGCCGGCCGGCATAAGCGAGGGTCGAAAAGGTGCCGTAATGGGCCGCCGCCACCCGATCGGGCATGGCCGGCCCGAGCGCGCGGATCACCAGATCGATCAAAAGCGGCAGTGCCGAATTATACGAACCCATTGGCGCGGTCGGCCCGGCGCTGACGATAGTGCCTTCGGGAAGGATCAGATTGAGCGGACGGAAAGTGCCCTCGTTGGCATCCCCCTCGGGCAACAACAGATAGCGAAATGCCAGCCGCGCCACCGTCGAGCCGCCGCCGCTCCTTCCCGAATTCATCGGCGCGCTGACTTCGCGAGGCAGCGCCGAGAGGTCGATCGTCATCTCATCATCTTTGATGATGACAGTTACCTTGCAGGGCATCGGCTCCGGATGAAGGCCGTCATTGTCGAGGGTCGCTTCCGCCGTGTAAGTGCCGTCCGGTAAGGCGGCGATGATGGCACGCGCTTCCTTCTCGGATTGACTCCATATCTCTTCAATAGCGCCGAGGAACGTTGCGCTGCCGTACCGATCGGCCAACTCGGCGACGCCGTCCCGGCCCAAGAGACAGCCGCCGATCTGCGAGTTTATGTCGCCCATCATCTCAACCGGAAACCGCGTATTATGCTCGATCATCCGATACATTTCGCGCACCGGCTCGCCGCGCGCGTATAGCTTAACGGTGCGGAACTGGATTCCTTCTTGGAAAATATCGGTAGCGAATTTGGAAATCGAGCCGACATCACGGCCCCCGACATCGATCCAATGCATGACGACGACCATAAAGCCGATCAATTCGCTCTCCGCCGCGGCGTAGATAGGCGTGTACATCGTGACATTGTTGAGGTGCTGGCCGATGGTGCCGGCGTAGTTGGTAACGACGATATCGCCGTTGTTGAGATCGCCGCGACCGTAAATAGCGAGACCGTCCTGCACCGCAGCCCGCATCACGTCAGCGACAAAAACCGGCATCCCCGCGGTGCATTGGCAGATCAGGTCGCCGTTCGCATCGACAACGCCGACGGCATAGTCCTTGTATTCGTAGATATAGGGGCTGAACGCGGTACGCGTGATATTGACGTCGACCTCGTCGGCGATAGCGACCAGACGGCGCCGGATCACCTCGACGGTGATGGGGTCGAGCGGCGCCGTGGCGGCGGCCTGCGCGCGCCCGGTATCAATGGCAGTCAATGTGAATCTCCCCGAGTTTGCCAATCGTGAAGGTGTCCTCGGGCCCGACCAGCGTGCTCGATCCGTATTCGACGATAAGCGCGGGCCCCTGCCCGGAAAATTCGGCGCCGAGTGCGTAGCGGTCATAGATATCGGTCGGCAGAAAGCGATCCTCCTCCAAGAAGAAGGTCGGGCGGGTTTCCAGTAACGGCGCGTTGCCGTTGCGCTCGCCACGCGCGAGCCGCGCGATGTCCGGTTGCCGGGTGTGAAGCGTCGCCAGCGAGTGCAGGACGACAACCTCCACTTCCGCGGTGGCATTGGCGTGACCGTAACGACGCAAATACTCCTCGTCGAAACGCGCGCGCAGTCCCGTGGAATTGTCGGTCTCGGCAATGCCGATCTTGATCGAATGGTGCTGGCCCTTATAGCGCATCTCGGCTTCACGCTCGATCGTCACCTTTCCTTCGCCGAATTCTCGATGCAACGCCGTTCGCCCCTCGGTTTCCAGCTCGGCGAAGATCGATTTCACCGTCGCGATGCTTTCGGCACTGAGTCGGACGATGAAGGTCCGCGCGATGTCGATGCGCGGATCGGCGAGCAGCATTCCCACCGCGGAGAAGTTTCCGGGCTCGGGCGGCACGATCACCCGCGGTATCTTCAATGCCCTTGCCAGCTCGATGCCGTGCAGCGGTCCGCCGCCGCCGTAACAAAACAAGGCGAAATCGCGCGGGTCATAGCCGCGCGCGATCGATATCTTCTTGATGATCGAGGACATCGTCAGATTGGCGATCGTCAACACGCCTTTGGCGGCACGGATGGCGCTATCGGCGCCGCCGTAGCCAAGCGGTTCGGCAATACGCTGCACCATCGCATCACGGGCCAGATCGAGATCGAGCCGCATCTCGCCGCCGAGAAAGTTGTCGGGGTCGAGCCGTCCGAGAAGGAGATTAGCGTCGGTTACGGTCGGCTCCTTGCCGCCGCGCGCGTAAGCGGCAGGTCCCGGCGTCGAGCCGGCACTGACCGGCCCAACGCCAAGGCGGCGCTGGCTATCGAGCCAGGCGATCGATCCGCCGCCGACCCCGACCTCGAGAATGTCGATGACATTGCCGCGGATCGGAAACCCGTTATCGGGCCCGCCGATATGATAGATCGATTCCACTGCGTACCGGCCGCGCTCTATCAAGGCGCATTTCGACGTCGTGCCGCCCATGTCGAAAGCGACGAGATTGTCGATGCCGAGCAGCTTGCCGTAACGTGCCGCCCCGATGCATCCGCCCACCGGTCCCGACTCCACCAGCGTCACCGGCTCCCGGCAACTTCGCTCGGCCGAGATGACGCCGCCGTGCGATCCCATGAGAAGAAACGATCCCTCAAAGCCGCTCGCGCGCAGACCGGAGTTGAGTTCCGCGACGTATTTGCTGACCTGTGGCCCGACATAGGCGTTCGCTGCGACCGTGGCCGTGCGCTCGAATTCATGCCACTCGCGCGTCAGCTCGGTGCCGGTGGTGACAAATACCTCTGGCAATAGACGCCGCAACTCCGCTGCAGCCTGTTGCTCGTGGTCCGGCGTCAGATAGGAATTCAGGAAGCTTACGGCGATCGCCTCGACCTCGAGCGACCGAAGCCTCTTTGACAAATCTGCGAGTTGGGACATCGCCAGCGGCGTACGGATATGCCCCGCCCCGTCCACACGTTCATCGACTTCGAATCTAAGCTCGCGTGAAACCAGCGGCGGCTCGCGATGGAAGCGCAAGTTGAACGGCTGGGTGCGATTGCCGCGGCCGATCTCCAGGATGTCGCGAAAGCCCTTGGTAGTGATCAGCGCGGTTTTGGCGCCGGCACGCTGCAGCAGCGCATTGATGACGAGTGTAGTGCCGTGCTTGACCGAACCGGCGTCGCGCGGATCGAGCTTCGCTTTCCGAATGCACTCGAAGATCGCGTCGCCCAAGCGGCCATAAGTCGTGGGGCTTTTGGTATAGGCGACCGCACCCGTTTCGACGTCGCAGGCCACCAGATCGGTGAAGGTGCCGCCGATGTCGACGGCAATAACATAGGACACGTGGAATCCTTTTTAGTTAAGATGAATACCCGCGCTCTTGATGACGTCCGCCCATTGCGGGGTTCGTACCTCGAGCAATCGCGTGACTTCTTCGGCCGCGCCGTATTTAGGCAGGACGCCTGCTGCCTTTAGTTTTTTCTCGACACTCTCGTCGTCGAGCGCGTTCTTGATCTGCGCTTTAAGCCACGCTACGGGCTCCTTCCCGGTACCCGCCGGAGCGAAAAGCGCATAAGTCGTCGACGCGTCGAAATCGCCGATGCCGGTTTCCCGGACCGTCGGCACGTCGGGCAGGTCGGGCGATCGTTCACTGCCGGCAACGGCGAGCGGACGAACCAAGCCCTGTTGTATTTGCGGCAGCATGGTCGCGATCGGCGCGATCCAAAACGATATCCGGCCGGCAAGGAGGTCGGTAACCCCCTGTCCGACCACGCGATAGGGCACATGCACGGCCTTGATGCCGGCAAGCGCACAGAACAACTCGCCGTTGAGATGGCCGGGGGTGCCGATGCCGGTCGAGGCGAACGTCAATTCGCCGGGCTTGCTCTTGGCCAGCGCCACCAGTTCCTGAGCGGTCTTCACCGGCAGCGTATTGGCAACCAGAAGCACCGCGCCGGACGAACCCAGGTTTGCTATTGGCAATAGATCCCGCCGTGGATCGTATTTCAAGTCGGGATAGAGCGTGACGTTGGCTGGCAGCGAGCCCGACGGGTCGGCTAGGACCAGCGTATAGCCGTCCGGCGCGGCGTTCACCACCTGCTCGACCGCGATGGTGCCCCCTGCCCCGGGCCGGTTGTCGATCACCAGGGTCTTTCCGGTCGCCTGCGACACCCGGTCGAACAGGACACGGGCCACGATATCTGTCACACCAGCAGCCGCAAACGGCACGACGACCCTCACAGGCCGCGCGGGGTAGTCTTCGGCATGCGCGGTCAGCGCCGCTAAGACGACACCGATGAAGCTCAGGCTGAACAAGCCCGTTCGCGGCATGAGACCCCCCTGGTTTCTTCTTACTGAGCGGCTTTATCGGCCCGTGGCAAATCGGGCAATGGCTATCTCATGTTGTGAGCGCGGCCGGGCATTCCGTAGATGCAGCACCGTCTTGTTTACTGAATTTCAATGTCGCTCTTCGCTACCACATCCCGCCAGACCGCCGGGTCGCCACCGATACGGCCGGCGAGATAGCTCGGCGGCGCCGGCTCGGCGACGAATTCCTGCTGTCGCAGCGCCTCTTTTGTCTCCGGTGAGTTGAGGATTTCTGTCATTTCGCGATTGAGCTTCATAACAATGGCCGAAGACGTGCCGGCAGGCGCCGCCACACCTATCCACAAAGCGACATCGAAGTCGGCCAGTCCAGCCTCCGCCAGCGTGGGGATTTCCGCGAGGCTCGACACCCGATGCGTGCCGGTGGTCGCAAGGCCGCGCAGCTTGCCGGCTTTCAAGAGCGGCACCGAGGGCGGCAGGGTGCTGAACTGCATATCGACACGCCCCTCCATCACGTCGACCACGGCCTGTGCCGATGAACGATAGGAGATTTGATTGAGCCTAATTCCGGCCCGCTGCGCGAACAGGAGGCTCGTAAGAAAGCCGAGGCTCGTGGTGCCGAACGCTGCATTGTTCAGCGGCTGCTGTCTCGATTTTGCGAGCGCGATGAGGTCGGCGACCGATTTCACGGGGAGGCTTGGAGACACCGCCAGCACGTAGGGCGAACTTCCGATCATCGACACCGGAACGAAGTCCTTGATCGGATCATAGGACAAATGTGCGTCGATGATCTTTGCGATCACATGCGTGCTGGTCGTCACCATGCCGACGGTGTAGCCATCCGGCGCAGATCGCGCCAAGGCTTCAGCGGCAAGCGTGCCGCCGACTGCAGGCCGATTGTCCATAATGAACTGTTGGCCCAGCCTTTCGCTGAGCTTTTGCCCGACAATCCGGCAGACAACGTCGCCCGCGCTGCCAGGCGCGGCTGAAACGATGAAGCGCACCGCACGCCGAGGCCAATCCCCTGCATCCGTTGACGTTTCCGCATGGACCCCGCTTGCAAGCAGCGGCAGCAAGCCAAGAACGGAACGGCGGTTCAGAAGAGGCATGCGCGTTAAACCAGAACCCGGCCCGATATGCGGTCCATATCCTCATTACGAAAGCGACGATGTTTGAGCAAGCTTGGGCAAAGAACCAGTATAGGCGGCTTGTAACGGATCACACCTATTTGGCTTCCGCGATATTCGCGGCCTTGACCACGTCCCGCCATTTTGGCGTGTCGGCATTGATCGCCGCGGTCACGGCTTCCGGCGTACCTGGCTGCGGATCGACGCCTTGAACCCGCAGAGCTTGTTGCACTTCGGGTTGGTTGACGACCACCATCAAGACTTGTGTAAGGCGGGTACGGATCGCGGCGGGAACACCGGCAGGCACCACGATCGCGGTCCAGAGTGCCGCCTCGCAACCGGGAACCCCGGCCTCGGCCACGGTTGGAACATCCGGCAACATGCCGTTGCGCTTGTCGCTCATGACGGCGAGCGCCCGAACCGTCTTTTGTTGCACCTGTGCCAGCGTCGGCGGAATGGTGCTGATCGACAGATCGATGCGTCCCTCCATGAGGTCCAACATCGATTGCTCGGTGCCGTGATAGGGAATGTGGACGAGGTCCACATCGGCCTTTCGTTTGAACAACTCGCCGGCGAGGTGCGCAAGCGTCCCGGTTCCGGCCGAGGCATAGCTCAGCGATCCCGGCTTGGTCTTGGCGAAATCGATAAACTCTTTCAGCGTGGTGGCAGGAAGGTGCGGCGTCGACACCAGGACGAAGGGAGAACTCCCGATCATGCCGATGGGAGCAAAGTCCCGCAACGGATCGAACGGGACCTGGGCGCGGACCACCGCGCTGACGACATGTGTCGAGGTATTGGCAAGCCCCAAAGTGTAGCCATCCGGTAATGATTTTGCGATCTCGTTCGTCCCGATCAGCGTGCCGCCGCCGACCCGGTTTTCGACCACAATCTGCTGGCCGAGCTGACTACCCATTTTGGCGGCGACAATCCGCGCAATCGTATCGGAGCTGCTGCCGGCATCGAACGGAACGATCAGCCTGAGCGGCCGCTCGGGCCAATCGGCGGCCTGACCGCTGGGTATCGCCGCAAAAAATATCGACAAAGCGGATAGTAGCGCCAAAGTCATGCGGATCATGTCATAAACTCACTTCGACCTACCGGCCGGTTTTAGAACTGAAGCAAGACCATGCGCGAACATAAGAAAATCGATCTGCTGCGGGCACTGGAGGTTTTCATCGCTGCCGCCGACGCCGGCAGCATGACCAAGGCCGCGCGGCAATTGAAGATCACGCAATCGGCTATCTCGCAGCAGCTCAAGCTTCTGGAAAGCGAAATGGGCGTGACCTTGATCGACCGCGACGGCAGACCGCTGCGGCTCACGACCGCGGGACATTTGCTCCGACACCACGCCGCTGAAATTCTTCTCCACGCTGACGAAGTGCGTGCCGAAGTTCGCCAGATCACATCCCGGCCGCTGCCGCATCTGCGCATCGCCATGTTCGGAACATTGGCCCGGACGCTTGCGCCCGCCTTGGTGAAGGCCGTTGTTCAAAAAACACTGCCGATCGAAACCGTCTCGATTTTGCGCGGCATGGCCGTGCAGCATGCTCGCGATCTGCCGCGCCGTGAAGTCGATATCGTGATCTCGTCGAATGCCTTGATGGATGTCGACGGGATGGAACGGCATGAATTGATCCACGAGCGGTTCCTGCTCATCGTGCCTAAGGGCGAACTGAGCCGCCAAAACAGTCTCCGCGACATGGCCGCTCGCCTGCCGATGATCCGCTATTCGGCGCGAACTGAGATCGGCCGACTGGTCGAGCAGCATTTGCGGCGCTTGCGGCTCGATATTCCGCATGGCCACACCTTCGACTCGCCCGAGGACCTGTTCGCCATGATCGGCATGGGCCAAGGCTGGGCTATCACCGCGCCGACCCATGTCATGCATGCGGTGACTCCGTGACTCGCCGGTTGAATTGCGCGCGCTGCCGAAACCGGGATTTGGACGAAATATCGTGTTGGTCGCGCGCAAGGGCGAATTGGGAGATCTGCCTAGGAAGATCGTCGCGCTCTGCCGCGATATATTGCGGAAGGACTATCTGCCGCGGCTGCAGACCACGATGCCGAAAATGGCCGATCATCTCGTGGTGGTCGACGACCAATTTAAAGCCTCCACGTAACGCGCTACTGAATCTTCTCAGCCTCGCGCAGGCTTTCGATAAGCGAGGTACGGAGCAGAAATTGGCGCGCCAGCGTCGGGTCTTCCGCCGACCGTCTAAGTTCGTCGTGGTTGCGTTTCCGGACTTCAGGATCGCGCTCTTCCAGCAAACGCTTGTTACGCACGGTTTGAGCCTGGGTGTGTTTGACAGCAATGTGCCGACGCTGTCTGTCGTAACGGTCGAGCTCGGCTTCATCCGCTTTGCCAAGCAAGATGCGCGCCAGCTTGTCAGCAAGGTTGAAGGCGTCGTGCACGCCGCTGTTGAGCCCCATACCGCCGATGGGGCTGTTCACATGCGCCGCATCGCCCAACAAAATCGTTCGTCCGACACGGAACTTTTTTGCAACGCGTTGATGAACGGCATAGAGGTTCCAGCCGCAAATTTCGAAATCGCCGTCTATGGCAAGAAACCCCTTAAGGCGTGCCTGCAGCGCCCCGGGATCGGTGAGTTTCCCTTCGTCCTCATCCGGATCGGTCGGAAAATGGATACGCCAGCGATCGGGCGGACCTTTCCAATGAAACAGGTTCGAGTATTCCACGGGATCCGAAATATAGTTCCGCTCGGTAAAACCGTGTTGAGTGAAATCATAGGCGACTTCGATATTCAGCGTCCGTTCGGGGTAGGTAAACCCTTCAAATTCCACGCCTAAATCCTTCCGCGCGATACTGCGCGCGCCTTCGGCACTGGCCAGATAGCTGCCGGCGATGGCTTCACGCTCACCTTCCGCATTTGTCACTGTAACAGTGACATCCGCTTCGGTCTGACTGAAGCCGATAAAGGTGGTCGACATTCGCACCGCAATGAGCGGATGCGCCTTCGCCATTTGTAAGGCTTCCTCGATGATCTTGATGCGCTCGCACTGCAGAACGAAAGGAAATTTGGTATCGTCCTTGAGATGGATATGGTCGAACTCGGCGATCACCGCCGAGCTTTGCCGATCCCAGTATTGAAACTTCGGCGCGACAATGCCGCGTGGCACGAGCCGCTCGTAAAGGCCGATCTTGTCGAAAAATTCCAGCGTCGACGGATGATTGCTGCCGGCGCGAGGGACCTGGCAAAGAAAATTATCGTCGGACATGGTCTCGACGATCGTCACCGGTATGCCGGCCTGAGCAAGTGCGAGCGCCAGACACAGGCCGACCGGGCCTGCGCCAATCACGATTACCGGCTTCACCGCTGCCACCGCGCCCTCGAAGCAATTTACTTCGCGACGACTTCCTTGACCGCACCCGCCCAGCCCGTATGGGTCAGATCGAATACGACGCCGTCGGGATTGCGATACTTGGCTTCATAAAATGAATTGGCCGAGGTCGGCCGTCCGGCAAGATATTCGCCGCCCGCGGCTACGACTTTCTTTTCGGCGGCATCGAGGTCATCCACCCACATGCCGAAGTGGTAGATACCGATCTTTTCCTTGTCGCTCTCCTTCTTGAGAAGCGCGACGTTGATGACGCCGTCGGACATGTAAATGCCGCGACGGGCCGTGCCGGCTCGCTTCATGTCGAAGGCTTGTTCGAAGAATTGGGCTGAAGCCTCGGGATCTTCGACGATTAATGCGACGTGACGAAGCTTTGCCATGGCGCCATTCCTCCCTGTTGGCATGCGCTGCACGATGATTGAGCCTCACCCGGAAGCACGCAAGGTCAAAAGGTGGGCGTCAGAAACATTAATCGAAGGCAGAAGAACTTCTTATGGTCTGCTATCAGCTCGAAGAGCAACTCGTCCTAACGCAACGATCGTCGCATCAAATCGAAGCCAAAGTGGCAAACTGCAGCAAGTGTTCAACCGGCCAACGGTCGCCAGTGACGTCTCATCCATTGGGCGCGTCAACATAGGCATTAAAGGCGAGAGAACGGCGCTCGCCGGTTCCGCGAAACGGCTCTGCACCGTGCAGAAGCCAGCCCGGGAAGATGTAGAAGTCGCCGACGCGCGGGCGAAAGCTCACCAGCGACTTGGAGAACCGTTGCTTTCCGCCGATCAAGAAATTGATATAGCCGGCCCGCCGTCCCGAAATGTAAGTTTTCTGCAATTCCTCGTCTTCGCGGTCGATCTCGGGCACCTTTAGATAGAGTACGCCGGAAATATCGCATGAGTGAAAATGCACCGGGCTTGGCGTACCGGCGCGCTGGCTCACAATCCAGAAGACATCGATCCTGATCCGGCTTCCGGCCTCTTCGTCGACCAGAGGTAGGTAGCGCCGGATGACGTTTTCAGTCTGGTGGACAAGCGAGTTTTCGCCGCCCTCGGCGACCAATTCCTTGGGAAGCAGGAATTCTGCGCCGGCGTCGTCGCCTACCATCCGATCGGCGTAGCCGTTGATTTTATCGATGAGAACTTGCGGCATTTCAGCAAGAGCGATCATCGGGCCGAACGGAGAGAAGAGGTCGAGCGGCGGATTGCCTTGTTCCGTGCCGTAAGGCACGGGCGCTGCTTCGTACTTTTTGAGCGCCCTGGTTTTGGCTCCGATCTTGGCTATGGCCCGGGCGCTCGTCTTTACTCCGTCCATTTGGCTCTCTGCTGCACGGCCAGCGCAGCCTTGCGTCCGAATTGGCGCAGCACGCCAAGCCAGGATGGGACTGCCGCTATCACAGCCGCTGTCGTGACGACTCCCAGCGAGTGTTCGTGGTGCGTCGGCGCCACCGGCACCTCGGCCCGGTCGATCACGATCGTCAGCGGCTCCGGATCCGGTGCCACGAAATTTCCACCCGCGTCGTCGAACAGCCAGACTTGGCGGTGGGCCCGTTCACCAAGGCCATCCCCGACCTTGATGGCGATATTGCCGTCGCCGACGGCACGGATCAGGTCGCGCGGCAAAACGATTTCGCGATGGAACGCGTTCGCGGGGACGACATCGCCGCCGACAGCGGCGTTATCCGCCGCAGGCGTTTCGGCTGTGCTCGAATCGAGCTTGTCATCGCTTATGCCGACGATACCTGATCCAATGACCGGTGACCCAAGCACGAGCGTCGCCGGATAATCGTCGCTTTGTCGCTTTGTGACGCTGACAGCCGAATGCACTACAGCAATGTTGGCACGGGAAGACTGAGCGCCGCCAAGCGGCACATTGTAGGACTGCGTAACGGTCCGGCCAACGGAGTTGGGATCGGCATTAGTCTCCCCGGCCGCAGCGCTCTGCGCATTGGGCGCATTGACGACGATTGGCATAAAGCCTTCGGCATTACCCAGCTCGCTGTTTTGCGACGATATTTTTATCGTCTGGGCGCCCGTCACAACGGCATCGCTGGCTATCGATACGCCGCCGGAAAGCGTTTGTTCGATGGGAGGATCGATAACGAAGGTCCCGCCATGCCCGTCGCTTGAAAGCGTGAAGGTCGAGCTCAGATAGTTTCCTGAAAAAAGGATGCTCGCCGTGTGATGCTGGGCGTCGCTGACCGTCAGCGTTCCGCCGCTGTTTGTGCCGCTGTAGGATTCCGTCGTTGTTCCCGCTGCGTAGGCGACGTCTCTCAGATCGATGACGTCGGAACTGGCGAGATTGCCAGTGCCGGTGAAATTAAACACCTGGCCGCCAAATGCCACGGACTGATCCAGTTGCAGCGTTCCGGTCGAGGCTGCAAATGTGACCGGTCCGGTGTAGGCCGATGGCAGTTCGAATGTCGCGGCCGATGTCACCACCGGACCGATGACGCCGTCGCCGTTCAGATCCTGGTTGAACGTAACTTCGTAGGTTTCCAGCGTGGAGCTGGTCCCCGTCACGTCGCCGATAATATTCGAAATGTAATTGCCGTTACTGTCGGTGGTCCAGATCGTATACTCGCCCGAGCCTGAAAACTTCAGGGCCACATCGTAGCCGTTGGCGGTCTGTACGGCAGCAATTGGTGCAACCGCGCCAAATTGACCAACCACAACATTGGAGTTGGAAAATTTCAGCGAGACCGAAGTTCCCCCGCTGTTATCGAGATAATAATTATTGCCGACTTGGACGACGGTCTCGGTTCCGCCCTGCGGCACAGCCGAGGCACCGATTACGCCGTCACCGTTCAGATCCTGGTTGAACGTGACTTCGAACGATTGCAGCGCAGAACTAGCCCCCGCCACGTCGCCGATAAGATTCGAAATATAGTTGCCGCTGCTGTCAGTGCTCCAGATCGTATATTGGTCTGTGCCGGCATTTTTGAGGGCGACATCGTACCCGTTGCCGGCCTGTACAGCGGCGAAGGGTACCCAAGCCCCGAATTGACCAACCACAATATTGGCGTCGGAGAATTTCAGGGAAACCGACGTTCCGCCGCTGTTATCGAGATAGTAGTTGTTACCAACTTGCGCGACGATCTCCGTTCCAGTTTGCGGTACTGCCGGATCACCAATCACGCCGTCACCATTCAGATCCTGGTTGAACGTAGCTTCGAAGGTTTCCAGCGTGGAACTGGATCCCGCCACGTCACCGATGAGATTTGAGATATAGTTGCCGTTAGCGTCGGTGCTCCAGATCGTATATTGGTCCGAACCCGAAAGCTTCAGAGCCACATCGTAGCCGTTGGCCGTCTGCACAGCGGCGAAAGGCACAAAAGCTCCAAATTGACCGACCACAACATTGGAATTGGAGAATTTCAGCGAAACTGAAGTCCCGCCGCTGTTATCCAGATAATAATTGTTGCCCACTTGGACGACGGTTTCCGTACCGCCTTGCGGCACAGCCGGCGCACCGATCACGCCGTCGCCGTTCAGATCTTGATTGAACGTGACTTCGAACGCGTCCAGCGTGGAGCTGGATCCGGCCACGTCGCCGATGAGATTTGAAATGTAGTTGCCGTTACTATCAGTGCTCCAGATCGTATATTCGTCCGAACCTGACATCTTCATCGCCACATCGTAGCCATTAGCGGTCTGTACGGCAGCGACAGGTACCCAAGCGCCGAATTGCCCAACCACAACATTGGCATTGGAGAATTTCAGCGTGACTGAAGTCCCACCGCTATTATTGAGATAATAGTAATTCCCAACCTGGACGACGGTCTCCGTACCGCCCTGCGGCACAGCCGGGACCCCGATCGCACCGTCGCGATTGAGATCTTGGTTGAACGTGACTTCGAACGCTTCCAGCATGGAGCTCGACCCCGCCACATCGCCGATAAGATTCGAAATATAATTGCCGGTACTGTCGACGCTCCAGATCGTGTATTCGTCCGAACCCGGAATCTCCAGGGCGATATCGTAACCATTAGCGGTCTGCACAGCGCCGATCGGTACCCAGGCGCCAAACTGACCTTGAACGATGTTGGAGCCGGAGAACTTCAGCGTAACGATGGATCCGCCAATATTATCGATTTCGTAGTTATTGCCGACTTCCTCCAAGGCCGTCGAGCCATCGATCTGAATCATCCGGCTGTCGGCGGCGCTTCCAAACCAAGTAACCGTATTGAGCGGCACGCCCATCCCAGCGGCGAGCGTCGTGCCGGTTATGGACTGCCAGCTGCCGGAGAGAATGGAACTGCCGGCGGTAACGTTGAGCGAGGTCCGGCTAATATCGGTCCCACCGCCCGCGACATGAGTGTCGGTGTTGCGATTGAAGACGACCTGGTTGGTGCCACCGCCGCCCGACACCGTGTTGAAGCCGTACCCGCCCGAGATCTGGTCGTTGCCGGCGCCACCGGTGATCGTGTCATCGCCGAGTTCGCCGAAGATGACGTTGTTGCCGGTGCCGCCGGTAATCGTATCGGCATCGACCGCGTATTTCGACGGAGCGCCCGGATCGCTGCTCCATTGCTGCAGCGAACCGAACGGACCGAACCCGTAGGCATAATTGTAGTTGGCGGTTGAGGTCTCACCGGTCTCATCCACCGGGTAGGTATAGAAGCCTGAGCCAACTCCGGGCGAAGACCCTAGCTGAGGCAGCACGACGCCCATGTCGCCGTCAATCACGTCGCTGCCGCTGCCCGAAGTGATAGTGTCGCTGTCGATCTGTATCTCGATTCTTGTTCGGATCGTTGAAGACGTAGCCGCCGCCGCTGGACCAATCGGTTCCACCGCTCGCATAGAGGCTCGCGACAACTCCCCATGATTCGCCGTATGCGCCCGCCGTAGACGTGGGGCCGAGGAATAAGCGGTCGACCGCCGTCGCCATGATCGCCTGAAGAGCATTCGAATTCGAAGGACCGCTCACACCGGCCGCCAGAACCGGGTCGAGAACGACGCCGTTATCACCAATCAGTATGCTGTTGCCGGCGCCGCCCGAGATTTGGTCGTTGCCGATGGCGAGCAGGAAACCGGTGCCGCCGTTGAACAAGTATTGCGCAGCTGCACTGTCGCTGGCGGTGAAGGGATGGTCGGCAGCCAACTGAGTTTTCAGCGTGGCGTCGAAGGTGGTTTCGAGTTGCTGGAGCTGCTGCTGCACCGATTGTAGCGTCGCTCCCGCTACACCGTTGGTCCAGTTGGACGTCGGCGTCCCAACTCCCGGCATGATGACGAAGCCATCGTCGCCGATGACGAGATCGGTACCGCTGCCGTCAATAATGACGTCGTTACCCAAATTGAGCTGGTGGGTCGCCGCCCGTAGCGCCGCGGCCGGATTATAAACTCCCGAGAAGTTTGTCGCCGTTGCAAAGCTGCTGATGACAGCAAGCCCCGCCTGGTTCACGACATACGACATGTCGGCAAAGACCTCCTGCATTTCCAGGAGGTAGGTGTCGAGCGCGACGGCATTGCTGGCGAGCGAGCCCGTGCCCTGGGCGAAAGCCACGCCGGGCACGAGATATTCGCCATCGTCGCCGAACACGGTGTCGTTGCCGTTGCCGACGGTGATGTGGTCGTCGCCGGCCGAGATCGTAAACGGCGCGGTCGAATTGCCCTCGGCAATGTTGAGCGCATCCTGGGCGGTCGACAATGCCGAGAACTGGGTCAAGAGGCCCATCATCGTAACCGAGAGGCCCTGGAGCTGTGCATCGATCTGCGAAATGCCGGTCGAAGGCAACGCGGCAATCAGGCCGAAATCTCCGAAGATTACGTCATTGCCGTTGCCGACGGTGATGGTGTCGTTGCCGGGCAGTGCATTGCGGCCCTGAATCAGGTCCGGAACGACCGAGGCGAACACCTGGACGACTGTACCGTCGGTGTTCGCGAGATTGCCGCTGCCAGCCATATCCTGGAGCGAACCAGCGCCGGTCGATGGGCCGAGTACGAGCTGCGGCGTGCTGGGCGTGAGCGCGGACGGCAATAGATTGATTGACGGCGTGACCAACTGGCCTGCAGCGGGCAACGCGATCGACGTGTTGTTGGCGGCGCCGACGATCAGCGTGCCATCGACGATATGCGGCAGATCGGTCGCGTAGGAGACCGTGTTGGCCCCGTTATCGCCGAAGATCGTATCGTTGCCGTTGCCAGCCACGATCGTATCATTGCCGTTCTGACCGAAAACGACGTCAGTGCCGCCGCCGACGTGGATTGTGTCGTTACCGTCGGCCTGGATCGCGACAAGAAGCGCCTCGGTTTCCCACGCACCCGAGGCCTGCGAAAGCACCGGTGACCCACCCGCGGTGAATTCGCCGGCGAGCAGGATCAGGTCCGCGCTGCTGATACCGGAAAGATCGCCGGATACTGCATCACCCTGACTGTCCAGCATGATCGAGCCGGTGATCGTGCCGATCTCCTCGAGCACGACGTCCCGGTGCAGCGTACCATCCGAGTTGAGTACTGGTGCAGCGCTGGCACCGAAGGCCTGGACGATCTCGCCATTGTCGCCGAGGACAATATCGGCGCCGTCGGTGGCGGTGATGTTATCGTTGCCGTCGCCACCGATGATGGAATCGTTGCCGGTACCGGCGATGATGGTGTCATCGCCGCCGTAGAGGGCGTCGCCGGTGTCGGCGCGCGACACCATGTTGGCACCGGAAATTACGACGAAATCGACCACGCCGTTATCCCCGAGAATGTAGTCGATGCCGTTGCCGGCGGTGATCCTGTCGCCGCCTGAGCCTCCAACCACCACGTCATTGCCGTTGCCGACTTGAATCGTATCGTTGCTCGACGTGCCGGTGGCCACCGTACCTCCGACGACCGCATTCGGCGCGATATCGTAGGCGGTTTGGATGATCCCGGCGGTGGAGAATAGAGCTTCGCCGCTGTCACCGAGCACAACATCGGCGCCGTCGAGCAGCGTGATCATATCGGCGCCAAGGCCGCCGAACACGATATCGTTGCCGTTCCCGGCGCTGATCGTGTCATCGCCTCCATCATTGGTAGAAGTGCTGATCAGCAAAGTGAGAACGCCCGCGGTAAAATCAGCTTCGCCATCATCGCCAAGAATGATGTCGTTAATGGCGTTGGGCGACGCCGGAACGGTGCCCGGGTTGTCATAGTCCGCAGTGATCAAATCCGCGCCGGAACCGCCGAAGACGATATTGTTGCCGGTGCCGACTTTGATGGTGTCGTTGCTCGACGTACCGGTATCCACCGTGCCGCCAACCGGGACGCCGACGAAAGTCGAGAAGATCGTGACGATAATTCCCGAGGCCGGATCGAAATTCGCGGTGCCGCTGTCGCCGAGGACGATGTTGTTGCCGTCTCCCGTCGTAATCTGGTCGGCGCCCAGGCCGCCGAAGATCACATTGTTACCTGCACCCGCAGTGATCTGATCGTCGCCGCCATAGACGATGCCGCCGGCCGTCTGATCGGTCGTCTGAGTGCCGCCGGCGAGTTCCGCCGTGGTCTCGATCTGCGTCAGCGTCCGGCTGTAAGTCGCATTGCCCGCAGCCACCGAGCCAGTCGCCAACGCCACAGTGAAAGTCGCGTTGCCGTTGTCGCCGAGAATGATGCTGTTGCCATTGCCGACAGAGATCGTGTCTGCGCCGGAGCCGCCGAAGATCACATTGTTGCCGTCGCCGGTCGTAATGATGTCGTCGCCGCCGTCGGTCTGGTTGGTCGTCTCGATAAAGGCGAGCACGCTGGTCGCGATCGTGTTGCTGACCGGCTCACTGGTGAAGGTCGCGTCGCCGTCGTCACCGACGATGACGTTGCCTGAAGGCGTGTTTCCGCCAACGGTCTGCACGGTGATCGTGTCCGCTCCGGTACCGCCGAAGATCACGTTGTTGCCGCCGCTGACCGTGATGGTGTCGTTGCCGCCGTAGGTCGGATCCTGCGTCGTGATTGTCAGGATCTGGCCCGAAGTTCCGAACGTGGCTTTGCCGTCGTCGCCGATGATGGTGTTGTTGGCGCCGCCGAGCTTGATGGTGTCGGCGCCGATGCCGCCGATGGCGACGTTATTGCCCGAGCCACCGAAGGTCGGGACGTTGTTCACGATCGGACCGGTGATCGAATCATTGCCGCCGATGCCGAGTGTGCCGTCGGTCGAGAAGATGTCGGTCAAGATGCCGTTGGTATAGTCGGCCTCGCCATCGTCGCCGATGATGACATTGGCGCCGGTAGCGCCGACCACGATCTGGTCCGCGCCGGCGCCGCCGATCACGACGTTATTGCCGTTGCCGAGCGTGATCGTGTCATTGCCCGACGTACCGGTATCGACGGTGCCGCCAACCGCGGCGCGAACCGAAGGTCGAGAAGATCGTGACTAGATCGCCGGTCACGGCGTCGAAATTCGCGGTGCCGCTGTCACCGAGAATGACGTTGTTGCCGGTGCCGGTGCTGATGCTGTCGGCGCCGAGGCCGCCGATGATCACGTTATTGCCGTTGCCGACAACGATGGTGTCGTTGCCGCCATAGACCGTGCCGCCGGCAGTCTGATCCGCCGTTTCAGTGCCGTTGGCTTCTTGGGCCGCCGTCTCAATTTGAGTCAGAGTCCGGCTGTAGGTTGCGTCGCTTGCCGCGACCGAACCGCTCAAAAGAGCGACCGCGAATGTTGCGTCGCCATTATCGCCAAGGATGACGCTGTTGCCGTCGCCTGCTGTGATCGTGTCGGCACCGGAGCCGCCAAAAATCACGTTGCCGCCGCCGTTGACGTCGATGGTGTCGTCGCCGACGAGGGTCTGGTCGGTGGTCTGGATAAAGTTGAGCACGCTGGTGAACACCGAGCTGCTCACCTGCTCACTGGTGAAGGTGGCTTTGCCGTCGTCACCGATAATGATGTTGCCGGCACCGCCGAGCGTGATGGTATCGGCGCCGATGCCGCCGATAACGACGTTGTTGCCGGAGCCGCCGAAGGTACCGACGTTGTTCACGATCGGGCCGGTGATCGAGTCGTTACCGCCGATACCGAGAGAGCCGTCGGTGGAGAAGATCGATGTCAAATTGCCGTTGGTGTAATCCGCCTCGCCATCGTCGCCGATAATGACATTTTGGCCTGTCGTACCGACCACGATCTGATCGCCACCCGCACCGCCGATGACGACGTTGTTGCCGCTGCCGAGGGTGATGACGTCGTTGCTCGACGTACCAAGGTTTGGGCTGCCAAGCGAAAAGTCCAACTGCGGCGCGCCGGCGGCGAAAGTAACGACATCCGAAGCGATCGAAACGAGATTGCTCGTCGTCGGGTCGAATACCGCATAGCCGCTGTCGCCGAGGACGATAGCATTGCCCGTACCGGTCGTGATCGAGTCAGCGCCGAATCCGCCGACGATGACGTTATTGCCGGCACCGACCTGGATGGTGTCGCTGCCGCCATACACAACACCGCTATTGTTGGATTCCGAACTCGGAAAGACGGTATTGCCGAAAGCCTCAGCGGGCGCAGTTTCGCCGACCGTTTCGACCTCGGTGAGAACCCCGTTGATGTAAGACGCGGCGCCGTTGTCACCGAAAATGACGTTATTGCCTGTACCGTTGACGGTGACGGTATCCGCGCCAGAACCGCCAAATATCACGTTGCTGCCGTTACCATTGACAACGATGGTGTCGTTGCCGCCGACGGTCTGGTCGGTAGTCTCAATGGCGACACTTAGACTGAGCTGATTGGTCAGCACGCCGTCGGTGAAGAAGGCTTGGCCGTCGTCGCCTAAGACCGTATTGCCGCCGCCGCCAATGGTGATCTGGTCGGCGCCTACACCCCCGATGATGACGTTACCGCCGCTGGTAACGTTGATGACGTCATCGCCGCCGACGCTGGGGACGTCGCTCGGAATCCCGGTAAAGGTCGTGATCGTCGTGATTAAGCCATTGGCCGGATCGAACGTCGCCGAGCCGTTGTCGCCGAGGATGGTGTTGTCCGGGCCGCCGACATTGATCGTATCGGCGCCGAAGCCGCCGAGGATGGCATTGCCGCCGCCGGTCACGTTGATGAAGTCGTTGCCGCCGACCGTCGGATCTTCCGTGCTGATCGACGTGATCTTTCCGGTCGCGCCGTTGTAGGTCGCCTGGCCGTCATCGCCGAGGACGGTATTGTTGGTGCCGCCGATGTCGATAGTGTCGGCCCCGACGCCGCCGATGACGATGTTGTTGCCGGCGCCCGCGGGCGTCGGTCCGAAGGCCGCAAGGCCCACTGTGACATCGGTTGCCGGCGTAAGCGTCTGCCCGGTCTGCAGGGTGAGCGTCCCGCCGCTGATCGCGGCGATCGTGTAATAATTGCTCCCCGTGAAGGTGGCGCCGTTACCGTTGGCGCCGGTGCCTTGAACATAGACGCCCCCGCCGACCACGTAGCCGGCGGCCGCCCAGGTACCACTCGCCAGCGTCATGGTGCCGGCCCCATTGGAATTTCCGAACGTCACCTCGCTGGAGACGGTGTTCCCGATGGCCCAAGCGCCGCTGATGACGTCGTTGCCGCCGTGCGCCGGATCCGTCGACTCGATCGAGGTCAACGTCTTGGCGAAGGTCGACAATCCCGTCAGCGTGCTGGTGCTGCCGTTGGTGCCGCTGATCGCGACCGGCGACAGATTCACCGTCGCACTGATCTCGCTGGTGAGCGTCTCTCCGCTCTGTAGCGTCAGCGTGGCGCCGCTGATCGCCGCAATTGTGTAATAGGCGTTCGGTGCGGTCGGATCGAATGTCGCGCCGTTGGCGTCCACGTTGACCGTCGAGCCGACGAAAATACCCTCGCCGACCGCATAGCCGAGCGCCGCCCAGCTCTGGCCGTTGATTTGCGTGATCGTACCGGCCCCGTTGCTGTTGCCGAAAGAGACCAGCGTGGGAACGGCACTCAAGCTGCTGTTTGCAGCGTTCTGCGTATCGATCGCGACCGGCGCAAGATTGACCGTCGCACTGGCCTCCGCGGTCAGGGTCTCTCCGCTATTCAGCGTGAGCGTGGCGCCGTTGATCGCCGCGATGGTGTAATACGGCTTCGTTCGCACTGGCGTTGAAGGTCGTGCCGTTGCTGTTCGGATCGGTCGCCGAACCAATGAAGATGCCCTGTCCGACGCTATAGCCCAGGCCCGACCAGCTGCCGCCGTCGGTCAGCGTGATGGTGCCGGCACCGCCGACGTTGCCGAAGCTGACCTGCGTCGACAGACCGCTGAGGACCTGGCCGCTGTTGGTGTAATCGATCTCGCCGTTGTCGCCGAGGACGACATTCTGACCGCCCGAACCGAGGATGATCCGGTCGGCGCCGGCGCCGCCGATGACGACGTCGCTGCTGTTGACGTTGTTGACATTGATGATGTCGTTGCCGCCCAGCGCCGTATTGGCGGACGCAATTTCGGTGATGATCTGCTGGCTCAGGCTGCTGAACGGATCCGACCACCCCGGGGCTCGACTGGCTGGCGATATCGATGATGCCGTAGTCGCCAAAGACGTAGCTCTCGCCGCTTCCGGTGACGGTGATCGTGTCGCTGCCCGCCGACTGCACGCCGCCGTTCACGCCGGCATCCATCAGCAGAAGATCGTTGTCGATCGTGAGCAGACGGCTCGCCAAATCGAGCGCCGTACTGGTGGCGCCATCGAAGGTCACCGATACGGTCTCGCCGACCGTGAAGCTCGAGTCGCCGAAGATGTAGTTCAGCGCGCCCGAGGCGGAGATCGTATCGTCACCCTCGCCGCCGGCGATCCAGTTGGTGCCGCTGCCGCCGGTAAGCGTGTCGTTATTCGGGCCGCCGACGATCACGACCGTTCCGGTCGCGCCGGATGCATCGATCGTGTCGGAGCCGAAATTGGTGAATACGACGCCGTTGCCGTCGGCGATGCCGTTACTCCGCTCCGTCGAATTGTATTCGATGCCGCTGGCGGATTCGTTGCCGTAAAGGACCAGCGGATCGCTGCTGGCGGTAACATTGATCGTATTGGAGCCGCCGCCGCCTTCGACCACCATCATGGTCTGCAGTCCATCATCCGCGTTGGTAGTCGGAGTCGTGGTGTCGATGGTGAAAGTATCGTTGCCGGTACCGAGCAGGATTTGGACCGCATCGACGTTGACGATGTCGATGCCGGCTTCGTAGGTCGTGTTGATCCCGGTGCTGGAACTGGTGTGCGAAATATCGCCGCCGGTGATCACGTTCCCATGGCTGTCGTAGTGGGTGTTGGTGCCCGGCAGGTCGAGACCGCTGATGTTGATGCCCTGGCCGCTGAAGAAGTCCGGATCGCCGGTCGTGATCGGCGTGCCGAACTCGTAATTCCCCGACGGATTGTTCGGCGGATTGGCGGGGATGTCGGTCAGATAACCGGTGGCGCCCGCGGTATTGCCGTCGTCGAATATATTCACGACGTCGATCGCGCCGCTGCCGACACCTTCGCCTTGAAGGATCGGCTCGCTCACCGGCGAATTATTGGTCTCGTAAGGCAAGCCCTACAGCCTGAACCAGCGTCGGTTGTCCGGCTTGCGTCCCGCCGTCGATGATCAGCGGCCCGTTGATCGCAGCCAACGTATGGGGCTGGTTCGGGAATGTCAGATCGGTCGCCGGATTCGTGGATTGCGAACTGCCATTGGCCGCGTGACCGGTCGAGGACAGCGTAATGGTGATCGGCACATTCCAATTCGTCGAGTTGAATGTGACGGTTTGCGCCGCCGCATTGAAGCGGCTGGGATTGGACGTAAAGCCCGCCGGCTCGGTGGCCGAAGCGACCGTTTGCCCATCGCCGAGGATGCTGACGGTAACGGTCTCGCCTGGCGCGGGCGCCTGCGTCAGCAGCATCTGGTAGCTGTAGGTCTGGGTAGCGGTGACGAGCGCTTCGCCCTGCGGTTCGATCAGTTGCACGCCGGCTATGTCGGTCGCGGCCACTGTCAGTTTCACATCGCCGGCATCGGCCGTATTGGCGAATACCGGGGTCTGGGATCCGGACGTCGAGAGCGCCTCGACGATGTCGTCGGTGATCTCGCCGTGCGAGCCGGTAAGAGTCGAAGTTACCGTAATGCTTTGCGGAACATTGTAATCCGACGCGGTGAAGGTGACGATCGGCTGGCCGGAGCTGTTCGTCGACAGCACGTTGCCATTGCTGTCCTTGAACACGAGATCGCTCGGCAGCGCCGCGCCACCCGGCCCGGTCAGGGCAACGGTTACGGTTTCGCCCGGCGCCGGCTGCTTATTGAGCGAGAGCTGGTAAGTGTAGCCGACTTGTTGCTGGCTGGTGGAGCCGCCGGTAATCGTCGTCGATTGGAGTCCTTGATCGACGATGAGCCCGCTGGCGCTGGTCTCCAGCGTCACCTTCACGGTCGGAACCACGAGAGCGTTGAACAACGCATCGTTGCTGCCGCCGGTAGCGACGATCGAGCTGGCGACGACGATGGTCTCGTCTCTCGTATAGGTGTCGGTCGTCGGTACGCCTACCGCCCGCATATAGACGATCTGCGGCGCGGTAATCGTGCCGTTATTATTGGTGAAGGCCAGCGTCAGTGCGGACGACCAATGGGTACCGTCGGTCGACACTTCGAGCGCGGCTGCGCCTTCGGCGCCCCACTCCGAAGACGGCATTGCCGGGGCCACGTTGACGTAAGCGGTCTGGCCGTTGCTCAGCGTTATCGGGTTGCCCTGCGAATCCGTCAGCGTTGGCGCACTGACCTGGAAGCTGGTGATCGAGCTCGGGTCATTGACGTGGACAATCGATTGCGACGGCTGGCTGATGATCGCCCCGCCACTCCCACCGACGATGACACTGATGCCGGGGATAAAGAGCCCGTTGTACTGAGAATCCGGATTACTGCTGGTGACGGTGTGATCGGTGACGCTGGACGAGCCTTGGCTGTTGGCCGAAATGACCGACCCGCTGACGTCGCCGCCGACATTGATCGTGTCGCCGCCTTCGCCGCCGTTGATCGTGGTGACGACATCCTGCGGCGTGCTGAGCACGTCGATGGTGTCGTTGCCTTCGAGCGTATCGATCGTGATGGCCTGGATGTTGGTGTAGGAGATATTGAGACCGCCGCCGAAGATGCCGTCCTGCGTCACGACAAAGGTGTCGTTGGCTTCGGTGCCGAGCAGCACCAGCGTATTGAAGCCGGTGCCGCCTTCGATATCGACCGGCGCGTTGATGTTGTATTCGATCGTGTCGTTGCCGCTGCCGCCGGTGACGCCGATATGGGTGCCCGCCGCGACCAGGAAGGCGCGGACGATGAAGGTGTCGTCGCCGCTGCCGCCGATCAGCGATAGATCGGCCTTGTTCGAATAGACTTCGAACGTGTCGACGCCGGCGCCGCCGTACAGCACCGTTGCCTTGTCGACGCCGTCGGACAGATCGCCGATCGTCGTGAGGGTGGTGGTGAGACTGTCGCCGGCAAGGGCGCCGACGTCGCCCGGCGCCGAGCCGACATCGGCCTGGTCGTACACCTGGCCGACCTGGAAGAAGTCCAACCCATTGCCGGCATTGATCGTCATCGCGGCCGAATTGCCGTCGAGATAATAGAAGTCGCCGAAGTCGACCGGATCCGTCACATCGCCGCCGTCGATGGTCAGACGGTCGGTGATGGTGTCGTTGTAGTTGATCCGCTGATACGAGCCGGTGCCGTCGGACTCGACGATGGCGACGAAGGAATCGCGCACCAGGAAGGTCTGACCCGCCGTCGTCAGGGCGCCATTAATGACCAGCGAATTGTTGCCGGTGGTGAGACCGCCGCTGTCATTGATATTGATGATGTAGTTCGAGTCCGCGGTGGCATCGATCAGATATTTATCGGCGCCGTCCTGGCCGTCGAGACTGACGGTGGCCCAGATATCGGCCTGGGCCGCGGTGGTCGGCACGGCCAGCAGATTCGGCATGCCGTAAACATGGATCAGATCGTCGCCGGCGCCGGCATCGATGGTCGTGCGCGCGGTGAGACCGGCCGGGCTGAATTCAATATCGTCATCGCCGCCGCCCGTGGTGACGTTCAGATAAAGCGAATTGAAGGTCCCGAGCAGATTCAGCGTGACGTTGGTATTGACGAAGGCGCCCGATGCGCCCGCGAGGTAGGCGGCGTTGATATTGATGGCGTTCGCGGCCTTGAGAACCGGAGCCGCAACACCGTTGACCGCGCCGGAAATGTTGACCGACCCGGAGCTGTCGATCGTAATCGACGACGACGGATCGGCCGGCCCGGACGCCGTGTAGACCGGCGCGTTGACAGTGCCGGTATTGGTAACCGGCGCATTGGTCGTATCGATGACCACACCGGCGTCGATACGGACGTCGCGCAGCACCGGCGTGACGGTGATCGCCTGATTGGTCTCGTTCGTCACGGTGGTGCCGCTGGCGAAGGTGATGATCCCGCCGCTCGTCGAAGTGCCGGCGGTGATGCTGGCGATCAACAGGTACTGATCGCCCTGGCTGGCGTTTTGCGTGGTCGGCCCGCTGATGAGAATTTCGTCGCCGACGACAAGGCTGGGGTCCCAGTTGGCGCCGACCTGGGCCAGCGTCATTTTCGCGACGCCGCCGATGTCGGTGAAATTTACCGTACCGCCGATGGTCGAGGACGGCAGGATCGATACATTGACCGTCTTGTTGGTCTCGGCTGTGAGCGTCGTACCACTGGTAAAGGTGATGACGCCGCCGCTCGACAAGGTGCCGGAAACGATGCTCGCAATGGTCAAATACTGACCGGCCTGCGTGGCATTGGCCGTCGAGCCGCCGATATAGATCTTATCGCCGACGGCGAGGCTCGGATCCCAACTTGCGCCGACGGTGGCGAGCGTCATCGTAGCGACACCGGCGACATCGGCGAAATTCACGGTCGCGCCGATCGATATCGCCGGCGCGATCGAGACACCGATCGCTTCGTTGGTCTCGGTCGTGAAGCTCTTGAGAGCAACCGGGGCCAAAGCGAGCGTGACGTTGCTTTCCGCGGTCACGGTCCGATTGAGCGTGACCGTCGACCCGTTGATCGCGGTGATGGTGTAATAGGGCGACGAAGCGTTCGGGTTGAATGACGCACCATTGCCGTTCGGCGTCGGTCGACGACTGGATGTAGAGGCCGTCGCCGATCGAGTACCCCGCCCAGGTGCCGCCATTGGTCAACGTGATGGTGCCGTAGGTCGCGCCGCCCGTAGTGGCATTGGCGAGGGTGACCTGGGTCGCGACCGCCGCGGCCGTAACGGTGGCATCGGGGGAGAAGGTGAGGATGCCGCCGCTGGTCGCGGTGCCGGCGGTGATGCCGGTGATCGTGAGGAAATCCTCGCCTTGCGTAAGGTTCGACGTCGAACCGCCCGGGACACTGTTGATCAGAATCCGGTCGCCGATCGCGAAGCTCGAATTCCAGCTGGTGTTGACCGCCGACAACGTCATCGTCGGATTGCCGTTGGCGTCGGTGCCGAAATTGACCGTGGCGTCGATCGGCGCGCCGATGACGGACGATGTATCGTAATCGCCCGCTTCGAGTGTGACGCCGGTCACGGCCAGGAGCTTGGCGGCATTGCTGCCGACACCCTGCAGCCAGATATTGTTGCCGGCGGCGAGCGTGATCGAAGAGGTCAGCGACTGAATGGTGATGCCGGCGTCGACGGTCAGATTGTCATCGTCTTCGGCGACCGTTCCGGCCTGCTTGGTGATCGAACCGTCGGCCAGGATATCCTGGCTGATTTCCATCGGGCTCGACGTCTGGACATCGACGACGCCTTCCGGCGCGTACAGGGCGTATGGCGTCACCACGCCGTTGACGTGGCCGACGACCAGCGCGCCGATGTTCCACAGATAGATACTGCCGGTGGCCGCCTGGGCGTCGACATTGCCGACCGTGCTGACGATGCGGCCGGTCAGGTTCCCGGCGCGCGATGTGCCGGATCCGACGTTGCCGCCGGCGCTGAGGTCGGCGCCACCGGACGTGATGATCGCATCGTTGTCGCTGCGTCCGTTGAGAATATCGCCGCCAGCCGCGGTGATGAAGGCGACCGCCCCGAAATCGCTGATTCCCAGCAAGGAGATGTTGCCGGTCGTCGTGGTATTCGCGATGGAGCTCGGCACCTCGTCGATGACGATATTCTCCAAGATGCCGTTGGCACTCACAGTGCCGGCGCCGGAGAACGCGCTGACGATGTTGAACGAGGTGGCCGCGCTGCCGAACGCATTCGGGCTGCCGCCGATACCGCCGCCGCCCAATTGCGCCGCGTCGAGGACGATGCTGTTGCCGTAGACGTTGGCGCCATTGCCCGCGATTGCAGCCGAAGTCAGATCGGTCGGATTGGCGAGGTTGCCGATATTGAATATCGACCCTCCGGCACCCAGGGTGACGTTGCCGGAATTGGAGAGCACGGCAAGCACGTTGAGGTCGCCGTCCGGCGCATCGATGTTGACGTTCGACTGTGCGGCGGCACGCAGGCCGTCGGACGGATCGGTGCCGACGATGTCGATATGCAGCGCATTGCCGGACTGGTCGCCGATGCTGGCGCCGGATGACAATATGATCTTATTGGCCTCGATTTTGGCGAAATCCGAGGCGACCGCGTCGTAGATGGAGCCGACGGCGGTCAGATAGAGCGTGCCCGACGCCGTATAGATGGCGTCGACAGGAATGTTGCCGAACGGCGCATCGAGATAAATATCGTTGAGCGCACGTGCCGTCAGGCTGCCCGACGCGCCAAGCACGTTGACCGTAAACGGCGCCGCCGCCGTTCCGATGCTGCCCTGGCCGCCTTCGAGCGTGATCTTCTGGCCTTGGACGTCGACAGCGTTTGGCGTGATCTTGGCAATGCCAACCGTCACACCGCTTTCGGCATGCAGCGTCTGCCCGGCCTCCAAGGTGATCGTCGAGCCGTTGATCGCCGCAATGGTATAGAATGGCGTCGCGCTATCGAGATTGAGGCTCGTGCCATTGCCGTTCGCGTCGGTGGAGGAGTCGACGAAAATGTCATCACCGACCGCGTAACCCGACCAGCTTCCGCCGAGCGCCAGCGTGATCGTACCGGCGTTGCCCGAATTGCCGAAATTGACCTTGGTCGAGACCACCGTGCCGATGGTGTAAGCCGCGCCCGCGTCGCTGGTGAGATTGCCCTGGGTCTTGATGCGGACGTCGGCCGGATTATTGACCGTTCCAGCGATCACGGAGTTGATCTCGAGATCGTTCTGCGAGCCGATATAGATGAAGCCGCCGGCGGTAGCCGTCAGCGTGCCGCTGGCCGTGACGGCCACGTCCTTGTTCTGATTGATCAGAACATAGCTGATCGTGTTGAGATTGATATCGATGTTGACCGGAGCGACATCGACCGTCGCGCCGGTTTCCGCCGTAAACGGACCCTGAGTGGTGACCGTGAGGGTCTGACCGTTGATCGCGGTGATCGTGTAATACGGGTTCGAGCTGCTGGCGTTGAAGTTCGTGCCGTTGGCGTTGTTGTCGCCACTCGCCGAACCCAGATAGATGCCTTCGCCGATCGAGTAGCCCGTCCAGTTGCCGCCGTTGGTCAGCGTGATCGTGCCGGAATTATTGTAGTTGTTGTAATTGACCTCGGTGACGGTAACCGGCGCCACGTCGACCACGACGTTGGTTTCCGCGTGGGCGAAAGTACCCTGGATCGTCAGGGTCGCTCCGTTGATTCCGGTGATCGTGTAAAACGGCTTGGCGGCGTTGACGTTCAGCGTGGTGCCGTTGGCATTGGCATCGCTGGACGAGCCTACGAAGATGCCTTGGCCGACAGTATAGCCAAGCGACGACCAGCTGCCGCCCTGGGTGAGCGTAATCGTGCCGACGCCGCCCGGGTTGCTGAAGCTGACTTCGGTGTTGGCGCCGACGGTGCTTTGATCGGTGGTCACGACGACCGGCGCGGTCAAAACCGTCTGGCTGGTTTCGGACACGATCTTCTGGCCGGGGGCGAAAGTAATGACCGAGCCGGCGATCGACAGGATCTGGAGATAGGCGCCGCCTTCGGTTGCATTCTGCGTGGTACCGCCGATGTAAAGCATGATGCCGGCGGGCGAAGTCAGTTCGGCTTTGCGTAAACACGCCGGTGCTGGCCCACGACGCGCCATTGGCAAGCGTCATCGTCCCGTCGCCATTGCTGGTGCCGAAATTGACGGTCAGCGGATTTGGCGTGACTTCGATAACGACCGAACGATTGCTTTCGGAGACGATATTCTGGCCCGGCGCGAACGTGATGGTCGAGCCGCTGACCGAAAGTACCTTCAAGAACTCGCCGCCCGTCGTGGTGGCATTCTGCGTCGCGGCGATCGCGACGCCATTGGAATCCAGCTGGTTGCCTATGTAAATCTCATCGCCGGCAACGATATCGGTGCTGGCCCAAGTCCCGCCGCCGGCGAGCGTCATCGTGCCGTCGCCGCCGCTGGTGCCGAAGTTCACAACTTCGTCGACCGTCGTCACTTGCAGGAAGTTCAGATCGGTCCGTGCCGCCGCCGCCAGCCCAAGCTGGGCCGCGGAGCCATCCGAGAGCGTCTGGCCCGGGACGAATCCGACCTGGTTGGTGACCGGATTGATCAGTGTGCCGATGTTGCCGTTGGCCGCTCGGATGACGATGTTTTGCGCCGTGATATTCGGTGCTTCGATATTGACCTGCGTGCTGGTGGTCTGCTCGAGCAGGCCGGCGGCGATGCCGGAAAGCAATTCATCCGGCGTCCACACCTTGATCTTGCTGGTGAGCGTCGAGACCTGATCGGCAGTAAGCAGATAGGTGAAATTCGGATCGAAAACGTACGGATTGTAGTTGTCGAGCGTGACGGTGGCGTGGCTCACGCCGGTAACGACATGCCCGATGGCGACCGTGACGTTGCTCTCGACATTCACCGCCTGGCTCAGGGTGACGGTCGCGCCATTGATCGCGGTGATGGTGTAGTACGGCAGCGAGGCGTGGATGTTAAACGTTGTGCCGTTGCCGTTCGGATCGGTTGCCGAATTGACATAGATGCCGTCGCCGACCGAGTAGCCGAGAGCCGCCCATGTGCCGCTCGCCAGCGTGATCGTTCCGTTGATGGTGTTGTTGGTGGTGACGTTGGCGAAGCTCACCTGCAACGGCGTGGTCGGCACCAGCGTGCTTTGAGTCGGATTTTGGGCGTTGATCGCGACCGCGCCGAGATTCACCGTCGCGTGCGCTTCGGCGGTCAGCGTCTGGCCGGCTTTCAAGGTGATCGTGCTGCCGTTGATCGCGGCGATGGTGTAGTAGGGTTTTGTAGCGCTGGCGTTGAACGAAGTGCCGTTGGCATTGGCATCCGTCGATGAGCCGACAAAGATCCCCTGTCCGACCGTATAGCCGAGCGCGGACCAGTTGCCGCCATTGGTCAGCGTAATGGTGCCGGCACCAGACACATTGCCGAAACTGACCGCGGTGCTGATCAGCGTCGGCGTCAGGCTCGTGGTGGTGGCGTCGTCAATCGCCGTCGTGACGACATTCACTGGCGCCAGGCTGACCGTGACATTCGATCCCGCGGTCAGCGTTTGGTTGACCGTGAGGGTCGAACCGTTGATGGCACCGATGGTGTAATAGGCATTGGCGTTGCTGGAATTGAACGTTGCGCCGTTGCCGTTCGTCCCGGTGCCCTGAACATAGATGCCGTCGCCGACCGTGTAGCCCAGGCTTGACCAGTTGCCGCCGTTCGCGAGCGTGATCGTGCTCGCGGTGTTGTTGCCGAAATCGACTTGCGTAGACGCAGTCGTCACCACCAGGGCGCTGTTGCTGGGATTCTGGGTATTAATCGCAACCACCGCGAGATTGACCGTCGCGTTGGCTTCGGCGGTCAAGGTCTGACCGGCCTGCAAGGTGACCACATTCCCATTGATCGCGGCGATCGTGTAATAGGGATTTCGACGCGCTAGCATTGAACGACGTGCCGTTGGCGTTGGCATCGGTCGACGAGCCGACAAAGATTTCCTGTCCGACCGTGTAACCGAGCGAAGCCCAGGTCTGATCGTTGTCGAGCGTGATTGTTCCGGCATTACCGGCATTGCCGAAAGTGACCGGCACGTTGGTCGTAACCGGCGCGATATTGACGGTTTGATCGGAGCCTACCGTCAGCGACTGTCCACCCTGCAGGGTGATCACATCGCCATTAATCGCAGAGATCGTGTAATAGCCGCTGTTGCCATTGGGATTGAACGTGGCCCCATTACCATTGGTGCCGGTTCCTTGAATGTAGATGCCCTCTCCGACGGTGTAGCCGAGACTTGACCAACTTTGGCCGTCGGTCCGCGTGATGGTCCCAGCCGAATTGCTGAAGTCGACCACGGTGCTCACCGGCGTCAGGTAGCTGTTGACGCCGTGGTGCCGCTGATCGTGACCGGCGCGAGGTTCAGTGTCGTCTCGGCCTTGAGCGTCTGGCCGCTTTGCAGCGTGATCACGCTGCCGTTGATGGCGGCGATCGTGTAGTAGGCGTTCGATGCACTCGCGTTGAACGAAACGCCGTTGCTGTTCGGGTCGGTCGACGAACCGACATAGATGCCCTGTCCGACTGTATAGCCGAGCGCCGCCCAGTTGCCGCCGTTCGCCGAGCGTGATGGTGCCCGCATTGCCGGAATTCTGGAAGATGACTTCCGGTCGGCACGGCCACCGGGACAAGCGTGCTGTTGTTCTGAATGTTGATCGCAACCCGCGAGACATTGACAGTCGCGACGGTTTGGACAGCGATATTGACAGCCGCGAGATTAACCGTCGCGCTGGCTTCGGTCGTCAGCGTTTGTCCCGTTTGAAGCGTGACCACATTCCCGTTGATCGCGGCGATCGTGTAATAGGGGTTCGCCGCGCTCGCGCTGAACGTCGTGCCGTTCGCGTTGATGTCGGTGGACGAACCAACGAAGATTCCCTGGCCGACCGAGTAACCGGCCCATGATCCGCCGCCGGTCAGCGTGATCGTGCCGGCGCCGCCGGAATTACCGAAGGCCACCTGGGTGGATACGGGCGCAGCCACCAGGGTGCTGATGTTGGTGACCGGAGTCAGCGTCTCCCCGGCTTCGAGGGTAATCACGGAGCCGTTGATGGCGGCGATCGTGTAATACGGGTTCGCGGCGCCGACATTGAAGGTCGTGCCGTTGGCGTTGGCGTTGGTGGAAGAACTGACGAAGATGCCCTGACCGACGCTAAAGCCGAGCGCAGCCCAGCTTCCGCCGTCGGTCAACGTAATGGTACCGGCGTTGTTGGCATTGCCGAATGCCACCGTGACCGTCGGCTGGAGGATGCTGTTCGCGGGGTTCTGCGTGTTGATCGCGACCGGCGCGAGATTGACCGTCGCGCCGGTCTCGGCCGTGAAGGTCTGGCCGGCTTGCAGAGTGATCACGCTGCCGTTGATCGCAGCGATTGTGTAATAGGGATTTGCGGCGCCGGCATTGAAGGTCGCGCCGTTGGCGTTGCCATCAGTCGACGAGCCGACGAAGATGCCTTGACCGACCGTGTAGCCAAGCGCGGCCCACGATCCGCCGCCGGCGAGCGTGATCGTGCCCGCGGTGTTGCCGAAAGTCACTTGCGTCGACGTCGGCGATCCGACCAAAACGTCATTGCTTGCGTTCTGCGCGTCGATCGTGACCGCCGCGATGCTGACGGTCTGGTTGGCGCCAGCGGTCAGCGGCTCCCCGCCGACCAAAGTGATGGTGCTGCCGCCATTGCTGATCGCGGCAATCGTGTAATACGGGTTGGTGCTGAGAGGATTGAACGCCGCGCCGTTACCGTTCGCGCCGGTCCCTTGAACATAGATGCCCTCACCGACCGTGTAGCCGAGCGTGTTCCAGTTGCCGTTACCGCTGAGCGTGATCGTACCGGCGACGTTGCTGAAATTCACCGCGGTCGGGATGACAGCCGGGTTTACGGTGCTGTTGTCCTGCAGGCTGATCGCGACCGGCGCGAGATTGACCGTCACATTGCTTTCGGCTGTGAAGGTCTGGCCGGTCTGCAGCGTGAGGATGCTGCCGTTGATTGAAGCGACAGTATAGTAGGGATGCGACGCACTGGCGCTGAAGCTCGCGCCGTTCGCATTGGCATCGGTCGACGAACCGACGAAGATTCCCTGTCCCACCGTGTAGCCGAGCGCGGCCCAGCTTGCGCCATTGGTCAGCGTGATGGTGCCGGCGCCCGCCGCATTGCCGAAGCTCACCTGCGCCGCGGTAGCAACCGCCTGCAAGGTGCTGTTGCTGGCGTTCTGGGCGTTGATCGCGACCGGCGAGATGCTGACAGTGGTTTGTGCGTCAACCGTCAAGGCCGTCGACAGCGTGAGCACGCCGCCGCTCATCGAGGCGATCGTATAGAACGCATTCGCCGCGCCGGCGTTGAACGTCGCGCCGTTGCTGTTCGGATCGGTGGACGAATTGATGTAGATGCCCTGGCCTACCACGTAGCCGAGGCTTGCCCAGGTTTCGCTGTTGGTCAGCGTCAGCGTGCCCTTGCCGCTGACATTGCCGTAAATAACCTGGGTCGGGGTCGTGATGCCGGTCAGGCTGCTGGTGATCGTGATGTTGGATTCGGTCGCCGGATCGTAGGTGTTCGCTCCTGACGGATTGTAGGTCCCGCCCGGTCCGAAGATCCCGTACAGGTTCGCGTATTGTGAAGTATTCGAGTTTTCGATCGCAGCGATCGCCGCCAAAACCCTCGGGTCGTTGGGATTGGTGGTGTTGTATTGGGTCTCGTAAAGCTGCGTGTAGTACTGATTGTCGCTCGCCGACAGCGGGATTAAGGCACCGTCCGCCGGATTGGTCGACAGGCCGTTCTGTGTCAGCAGATTGAAGTCATTCCAGAACTCGACGTAGTCCTGCTGCTGCGAGAGCTGATATTCGGTCAGCGCGCTCTGGATCTTGGCTTCGGCGCCGGTCGCCGTGGTCAGCTGCAGCTCGTTGAACAGTCCCGCTTCGAGTTCGGCGACTGTGCGCGGATCCACCTGCACATTGGTGTTGACGTTCACCAGGCTGCCGTCGTCGACGACGATAGTGGCGTTGCCGCCGGTCGTCAGCGCGAACAGCGGCAGGTTGCCGCTTTCCTGCTCGAGGAAGACGTCGCCGCCGGCCGACACGTTGAGCTGGTCGCCGTTGGCCTGGCCGACGTCGAGCTGAAGATAATTGGAAGAAGAGCCAATACCTGCCCCGACAGCCGTGAGGGACACATTGCCACCGGTGATGAGGCCGGTAGAGCCCGTCGCGGTGGTTATCGCGCCGTTAGCCGACAGCACCACTGCCTGATCGCCACCGGCCAAAACGGTATTGATCGCAAGGCCACTCTGCGGCGCATTGATGTAGATCGCGCCGTTCGTGGTCGCCGCAGTCAAACTCTCCCCGACGCTGCCGACGAGAACGACATTGACCGGCTGGCTCTTGGTGCCGATGCCGGCTGCCGCGGTGAGACTGACCTGAACGCCTTCGATCGTGCTCGCCGCCGAGCCGCCGGAGTTCGGCTGCGTTATCGTGCCGCCCGCGGTGATCGAGGTCGTGCCCGTCAAATTCGACAGATTACCGAGAATGGTGACATTGCCACCCGAGGTGATGTTAATGCCCGACGACGCGTAACCTTGGAAATTGATGTCGATCGCAAGGTCGGCGCGGATCGAGTCAGTCGAAACGGTCTGCTCGTTTATGACGTTGACGGTCTGCTGGTAGTAGGTGGTCTTGCCGTACCACGTGCTGGTCGACCAGTTGGCGCCCGCCGTGAAGCCGGTCGAAGAAGCGACATTGGTCTGCGTTGTATAGATATAGGCGGTGCTCGGATCCCCGGTGTGGGTATCCAGATAGAAGCGCTCGCTGGACGCCAGGATCTGCGGCTGATCGGTAACGACCGTGTTCGACGAATAGTTGGTGCCGCTGCCGATGTGGAACGTGCCGACCCAATTGCTCGAGTGGTAGGTCCTGGTGACCGTGGTTTGGGTGCCGTAGATCACCGAGAATTCGTACCGTTGACCTACCTCCGGCTGGTATTGCGTCGAAGCCCCCGCGGTACCGAGCTGATACGTCGGCGCCAGCTTGTCGAGTGCGCCAGTCGTGCCGTTGACCCACTGTTTCTGGATCTGCATCGTCTGACCCTGCACCGATTGGTACGTGGTCTCCAATACGTCGTTGCCACTGCCGGTCCAGGCAGCGGTGCCCGTGCTTGCCTGCGTCTGATTGTAGTCCGTGATCGAGATAATACCGGCGCCGGGCTGCGCGACGTTGATGTTGTTCACCACCAAATTTATGTTGGTGTTGTTGTTGATGGTGACGTCGCCGTAATAGCCGAATGCATTCAGACTGGCTTGCGAGGTGCTGTAGACTTTGCCTTTGATGTTGATGATGCCGCCGGCGAGCGTCAGGTCGGCGACGACCAGGCTGCCGCCATTGGCCGGGTTGTAGCCTACATCGAACTCGCCATTGGGATCGTCGCCGTTCGGCAGCGACAGCGGCGTAATGCCTGAGAGCCCTTCGGATGTGATGGTGTTGATCTGATCCTGGATATCCGACTGGTTGATAGTCAGCGTATCGGTATAGGAGCCGGCGGTGATCGTGCCGTTCAGGTTGACGTATTCGGCGTCGATCGAAATGGTCTGGGCCAACAGCGTGCTCTGCTGGACCGCATGCTCATACGTCTCGATATAGCTTTCGCTCGCGGTCGGCGTCGAGCCGAGCGAAGGGTTCTCGCCGATGATCGTCGGGCCGTCGGCCGTATCACCGATCGCGTCCAGCGAAGTGTTGCCGGTCGGCAGCAACTGGCTCGCAGGATTGCCCGCCGCGTTGAACACAATCGTGCTGATGGAAATGTCGTTCTTGGCGGAGAAGGTCTGAGCGTTGACGTCGATCAGCTGCGCGGTGATATCGATGTTGTTCTGCGACGTGACCGTCAGGTCGGCCTCTATCGCGTTGATGTCGCCGCTGATGATGATGTCGGGAGCCGAACCGAAAGTTACGGTCGGCGCGCCCGGTCCGGTCGGCGCATGAGGCGTTTGATTGGTGATGGTGATGAAGGCGGTCGAGGGCTGACCCGTCCCCGGCTGGCTCGGCGGCGTCGGTTGCGCAGCCAGGGTGATGTTCGAGAAATTGGCAGAGGCCGCTACTTCGGTATCCGTATTGCTTTGCGGATCCTGATTGTCGTGGTTTGCGGCGCTGGTGTTGCCCGTGTTGATGGCGGTGATGTCTCCCGCCAGAGTGCTCGCGGAGAGGATCACGCCGTTGGCGTAAACGCCGCCGATAAGCTGCGGGATCGTAATCCCTTCGATATTCGGGGTGGCGCCGGTGGTGTTGATGATATTGACATTGGCCGTGGCCGGCGCGTCGAGGATGCCAGACCCTTCGATCTGATCGGCAAAAATGAAGATTTGGCCGGCTTGAGCCGAGAGCGCCGGGATATCGATCGTTTCGACAACGCGATTGATCGGGAGAAAGATGTCCCCCGCCGCCGAAGAACCGTTCGCGACCGGATTATGGTTGCTATCGAACCAGCCGCCGACGCCCTGCGCCTCCATTTGAGATTCTAATGGTCGCAAGCTCGGACTGGTCGAAGGTGATCTGAGCATCGATCGACGGGTTGTCGGCGCCCGAGGAATGTACGACTGCCCAGTCCGCCGTGTCGGTGGAATAGGAGATCGTGCTCAGATTCATCGAACCGGGATTCGCGCCGAAATAGGAATACAGCGTGCCGTCGCTGGTCTTGACGATCGTGCCGACCGCGACGTTTTGCGTGCCGTCGCTCGAATTGTAATTCGCCGCCGAAAGCCCAGACGCGATTTGCTGGTAGGTGCTGAGCTGCTGCGAGACGGTGAGATACGCATTGTAGAGCGTAGAGGATTCGGCCTCCTGCCCGAGCACGAAGGAAAAGTTTGCGCCGGGGGAATTGCTGATGATCGGAATCTGCGCCCAGAGCTGTTGGTTGCTGTAATTGGTGTTACCGAGATCGACCGAGCCGGACGAGCCGAGGTATTGATAAATAATGCCGCTGGTCGCCTGAACGTTTTGACCGGTCGTCAGAGTTCTGGACGCCCTGACCCTCGGTGAAGTTCACCACGACGCCGACGATGTTGGCGGGAATAAGCTGCCACAGCGACTGATTGGTGAAGTCGGTGCTGTTCAGATTGACGGTTTGCGTTCTCGCCGTGGTCGATACCGTGTTGGTCGAGACGTTGTAGAAGCCGAGATATTTATAGACGGCTCCGTTCGAGGCCTCGACTGTATTGCCGGGCGCCAAGTAAACGGCACCTTGGACCTGGGCCGCGGTTACGTAAGTGACAGGAGTGCCTCCGACGATCTGGCCGGAAACCACCTGGATCCAATTGCCATTGCCGAAATTGATATTGCCGAGATTTATCTCTTCATCCGGACCTTGATAGCGATAAACGTTGCCGCTGACGGTATCGTAGACGGTATTGCCGTTGGTCAGCGGTAGCGAAGCCTGGGTCGTCAAGTAATTGGGCGTCGTGCCCGCGGTAGCGGCCTGCCACTTGCTGTGGTCGCTGAAAGTAATGGTCCCGAGATCCACAGACCCGGTGGTGCCGATATAGGTGTAGACGTTCCCGAGGCCGTCGCCGACGATCGATTGTCCGCTGGTCAGGAGTTCACTGGCCTGTGCCGTGCTGAAATTCGAGACGGTAGCGATGATGTCGCCCGGGATGATTTCCCAGAGCGCCGCATTGCTGTAGTCGGTGGTGGTCAGATTGACGCTGCCGCCGGTCCCTATGTAGCGATAGACATTCCCGTCGCTGGCATCGACCACTTCGCCATTGCTCAGCGTCTGTACGCCCGGATTTCCGGTCTCGCTGAGCTGGATGTTGGCGTAACTGAACGTCACGTAGAGATTGCTGGAGATGCCGGTGTGAATGGCGCCGTCGACATCGACGATGCCGTGCGATGTCGAGAAAGCCGTGCCGTTGAACTGGTTCGCCGGATTGCCGCCGGTGATGCTGAGGATGGCGTCTTGCACATCGCTCGCCCAGCTCGTGGTTTTAGCCTGCGCGAAAACGCTGGCGAGGCCGACCGTATTCGCCATCAGATTGGCGTCGCCGCCGGTGTTGAGCGTCGCGTCGCCGTAAACCGTGATCCGGTTGGTCTGGACCACGTAAGCATGCGCATTGACCGATGAAATCGGAATCAGCGCACCGGCGAAGGCGTCCACATAGGCGTCCGCCGTGTACGAATCCATGTTGAACAGGGCATCTTCGCCCGCCAGCAGATCGACATCGCCGTAGGCGGTGAGCGTCGCCGCGGTATTTGATCCGCTGGTGCCGATGACGATCTCGTTGTCGGGGCGCAGATCGATATTGCTGTTGGCCGCGGCCACCGTGACGGCGCCGTAGGTGTCGGTGTTGACCTGAGTGGTCAGGTTGGCGCTGCCGTCGGCGGAAAGATCGATCTGGCCGACGCTGATCAATGTCGCGCCCGCCTCGACATGAACTTCAGCAAGATCGCCGGCTGCGACATAGCCCGCCGGGTCGTCGAATCCACTCGGATTGCTCGGCGAATAGGTCTGGATTTGCGACAGGGCCTGCGCGCCGGCGAAGGCGCCGCCGGTCTTGAACGTGACCTGGTCGTAGCCCTGGAAGGTGTTGTCCGCGGACAAGGCCAAATTACCGGCATCGGAGCTGGCGCCGATAACATTGAGACTGGCGCCCGATCCGACATCGACGATGGTCGAGAAGTCGATCAGCGTGGTGTCGGTGCCGCCGGCGGCGCTGGCCAGACCCGCGGTGTCGCCGCCGAGATTGTCGACGCCGTTGCCGAGCGAGGGATGGTTGAAATCGTTCTCGGCATGCCCGGTGATGGAGAGCGCAGAGACACTGCCGTCCAAATTGACGGTGACATTCGACGTGATGTCGTTGCTGGCGCTCGCGCCGGCGCCGGACAGGAAGCCCACCGCGTTGGCAATCACCTGCGTATCGGCCGTCGCCAGATGCGCCGCCGAGATGCTGAATGCCGACGAGATCGACCCGCCGAGTACGCTGACGATCGTGCCCGCGCCGATCGTCGCGGTCGTCGTCGCTTCGTCGCTCGTGGTCGGCGAAACCGCGACACCCGCGGCGACGCCGCCGGCACCCGCCGTAGTCGCGGCGAAATTGTTGTCGTTGCCGTTGGCACTGACGCTCATCGTGCCGGTGGTGATCCGCGCGGAGCTGCCGACGGTAGCGGTGGTGGTGTTGCTCGCCGACGAGACGCTCTTGGCGATGCCCGCGGCGATCAGGCCGATGGAAGCGTTCGACGCATTCGAATTCTGCTGCGTATTGCCGTTGGCGACGACGAGAAGCGCGCCGCCGACCACCACGACCATGCCGGTCGCGCTGGCGACGTTGGCGAAACTTCCAATTCCGGAAGTGATCGTGGCGTTGTTGGTTGTCTCGGCGTCGCTGGCGACGACGGCAACGATGCCGCCCGTCGAACCGCCGGCGAACGTGCTGCCCGATGGTCCATTGCTGGGCAGATTGACGTCCGCGATGATCGAAAGATTGCCGACCGTGATATTCGGACCGCCAACCGTCGCGGTCACCGTCGGTGTCAGATTGACGATAGCGACCGAACCGCCGACTGCCAGTGAGCCGGCAGCAACGCCGTAGGCGGTTGCCGAGGCTTCCGGTGTCGCCGTGGCTTCGACCGTAACGCTGCTGCCGCTGGCCGCGACGTTGGACGCGTCGATATAGGCCGCGACGACGTCGGTCACGTTGTCGGTTGCAGCCGAGCCGCCGGCGGCGATCGAAATTATTCCGGCCGCGACCGACGCGGAACCGGTCAAGGCGCTTGCCGACGATGCGTCCTGCGCATCGATCGTGATCGCCCCGCCGCCGGTGACGGTGAGCGAACTCGATTCGACATAAGCCGAGGTATTGGTGTTGATCGTGTTGAGCGCAATCGCCGCACCGGCGCTGCCTGAGAAATCCGATCGAGGCGGCGACACTCGCCGCAGCGGAGATCGCCGAGATATTGGCGTTTTCGGTCGCGTCGACCGTTACCGGTCCGCTCGCCACGACCGTGGCGCTGGTGATCGAAGATTGGACTTGATTGTCGATCGAGTTCTGCGCCAGCGACTCGCTCATCGAAAGCGAGTTGCCGAGGCTGACGGCAATCGCCAACGACACCGCCGCCACATTGGCGTTGATCGTCGTATTATCGGTCGCGCCGAAGTCGAGCGAACCGACGTGAATTCCGGCGCTGCCGCTGCCGGAAAGGGTCGTCTCGGTGTCGACCGCGATCTGGTTGAGCGCCGTTGCGCCGGCGCCGGAGAGAGCATCGCCCACCAGCGCGCCGACCAGAGCCGCCGAGAGTGCGGCAACATTGGCATTGATCGTCGAGGTATCGGTCGCCGTCTGATTGAAGGCACCGCCTGCGTTGACGCTCGTTCCGGTCGAATAGGCCTCAACCTGGTCCGGATCGTAGGTCGCGGTAACGCCGTCATAGCTGTAGCCGATGTAGTTCTCGGCAATGCCGACACCGATCGAAGCGGCCGCGGCGCCGGCGCCGAATGCGGCGCTGGCGGAGGCGGCGAGAATGTCGGCGGTGATGGTCGCCGCAGCGATCGCGCTGGTCGACACATTGTTGTGCGCCGAAATCACGCTGCCCGACAGATAGGCATTCGTGTCGTCGAGAATGACGTTGGTCGCTTCGGCGCCGCCGCCCGAAACCGACACGCCGACGGCGCCGCCGCTGATCGCAACGGCCGCAGACGCGGCATAGGCCGAAATCGTGGCGCCTTCATTCGCCGAGACCGTGACCGAACCCGTGTTCGCCGTCACCGTCGCATTGGCGATGTCGACTTCCATATTATTGGTGATTTCGTTGGTCGCTTGCGAAATACCAACCGCGGCAGCGACACCGACAGCGCCGAATGAGGCGCTCAGCGCCGCGGAATCGACCGTCGCGTCGATCAGCGAGGTATCCGTCCCGGACAGCGCTACGCTGCCGGCAACGACGCCGGTTTGCGATCCGCCGGACGCCTGATTGCCGCTGATATAAGCGTCGATATTCAAGCCGATGTCGTTGCGCGCGACCGTGCCCGCCGCGGCAACCGACACACCGACAAACCCGACGCCAACGGCCGCCGACACGCTGCCGACTTCTGCCGTGATCGTCTCATGGGTCGGTGGTCGTGACGCTGAGTGCACCCGTGGAGTTGATCGAGGTGTTTTTGATATAGGCCTGGACCTGGCCCGGCGCGGTTTCGCCGGTCGTGCCGTTACCGATGGCATTGTGGGCGAGCGCGGCGCCGACCGACACGCCAACGCCGGCAATACCGCCGGCAAGCGCCGCCGAAGCAGCGTCGGTGACCGCACTGATCGTCGACGTATCCGAACTGCTGACCGTCACATTGCCGGCCTGCGTGATCGTCGAATTGTTGATGTAGGCGAGAACGTCGGCTTCGATCAGGTTTTCGACAGTCGTCGCGCCGCCGGAAACCGCAACGCCCGCGGCGCCGCCGATGCCGGCGGCGATCGAGGCGGCAAACGCGCCGGCGTTTATAGTTGCGTTTTCGGTCGCCTCGGCGCTGACCGCGCCGCTGCCGGCGTTCAGCGTCTTGACGTCGCTGATATAGGCCTGCTGGTCATCGGTGATGGTGTTGCGGGCGAGTGAAAGCGCGATGCTGACACCGACACCCGCGGCGCCGCCGATACCGACGCCGATGGAAGCCGCGCCGACGGCTGCGGTGATGTTGGCCGTGTCCATCGCAGCGACGGCGAGGCCGCCCGAGGTGATGCTGTAAGTCGGCGTCGCGTTGTTGGTGCCGATGCCGTTCTCGACATAGGCGCGCGTCGAAATCGCAATCTCATTGGTGCCGAAGGCGCCGCCGAAGGAGACGCCGACGCCGGCTGCTCCGCCGCCGGCGAGCGCCGCGGCACCCGCCGCGATCAGCGCATTGATGGTGTCGCCGGACGTCGCGTTGACGCTGATCGCGCCCGATGCCGTGATGGCGCTGTCCAGAATGTAAGCAAAGACCTGGCCCGTGCCGGTGCCAAGCGCGGTGCCGGTGACGCCGCTGATGCTGTTGTTGGCGATCGACGCACCGATCGCAACGCCGACGCCGGCCGCGCCGCCGGCGGCTGCCGAAGCGGCAACAGCCGCGATGGTCGCGTTGATCGATCCGCCGTCGCTCGCATCGACGGTGATGGTGCCCGCATGCGCGATCGTCGAACTGGAAATATACGCCAGCGTGCTGACGCCGATAACATTGTTGGCCGTCGCGCCGCCGCCGGACACTCCGACGCCCGCGGCGCCGCCGCCGGCGACCGTCAACGAGGCGGTGAGCGCCGTCGCGCTGATGCTGGCGTTGTTCATCGCCGTAATCGAGATCGCATCGGTGCCGGTCGACAGCGAATGGATCGAGGTGGCGTAGGCCGCAATGCTGTCGACGATGGTGTTTTCTGCGATCGAGAGTCCGATCGCGACTGCGACGCCGGCCGAACCGCCGACCGCGCCGGCGACCGATGCCGCGCCGACATTGGCGACTATGCTCGAGGTGTCCTGGGCGAGAATGGTAAGCCCGCCGGACGTGATGTTCGTGCTGCTGCCATTACCTTGGACGTAGGCCGTGGTGTCGACCGAGATGACGTTGACGTCGGAAGCGCCGGCGCCGCTGGCGCCGACACCGGCGGCGCCGCCGCCGGAGATCGCGACCGCCGCGGCAGCGCTAATCGCGTTAATGGTTTCCGCCGACGTTGGCCTCGACGTCGATCACGCCGGTGGCGTTCATCGACGTGTTGAGGATGTAGGCCTCGACTGCGCCGATGCTGCCTGCGGTCCCGGCATTGATTTCGTTGAGACCCACGGCGATGCCGACCGCGATGCCGACACCCGCCGAGCCACCGATCGCGGCAGCCACCGCGGCTGCGCCGACCAAGGCTTGAATGCCGGCCGAGTCCGTCGCCTTGACGGTCACGCCGCCGGCATCATTCGTTATCGTGGAGCTGCTGATAAACGCTTCGGTCATATCCTCGATGAAGTTGACCGAGGAGGCGCCCGCCGCGGCGACGCCGATGCTGGCGCTGCCTGCTGCCGTTAGCGCCGCGGAAGCGGCCACGATATGGCGCTGATCTGAGCGCTTTCGAGCGCGTTGACGGTCACGCCGCCGGCCGTCGTCGTCAGCGACGTAACGCCGGTAATGTCGGCGGTAACCGGATCCTTGATGGAATTCTCGGCGATCGAAATGCCGATCGAAACCGCCACGCCGGCGCTGCCGCCGATGGCGCCGGATACCGCCGCAGCACCGGCGACGGCATCGATGGTGGAACTGTCGCTGGCGGCGACTTTGACGCTGCCGGCGTTAATCGAGCCACCCTGAATGAAAGCATCGATCTCGACGTCGCTTTCGTTGACGTCGCCGACGCCGGCGCCCGAAACACCAACACCGGTCGATCCGCCGCCCGCCAGTGTAACTGCCGCTGCGGCCGTCAGCGCATCGATGGTTTCGTCCGCATTGGCTTCGACATCCACCAGGCCGGAGCCGCTGATCGAGGTATTCGACAGATAGGCTTCGACTTCGCCCGAGCCTGATTCGCTGCCGTCACTAATTCTATTGTGCGCATAGGCGACGCCGATGCTGACACCGATGCCGGCCTCTCCGCCCGCGGCGATACCTACCGTAATAGCGCCCACCAGCGCATTGATCGTGGAGTCGTCCGTGGCCGTAACGGTAACGGTGCTCACGTTCGACAAAGATGAATTGGAAATATAGGCCGACGTATCGGCACCGATCAGGTTTTCAGCGGTCGCACCGCCGCCGGCAACCGCAATGCCGGATTCGCCGGCCCCGGCGAATGCAATTCCAGCTGCGACCGACCAAGCGTTGATCGTCGCGTTCTCCGACGCGGTCACATTGACGGCGTGGTTGCCGGTGGTGAGCGACGAAACATTGGAGATATAGGCCGTAACCGGATCGTTGATCATATTGACGGCGATCGAAAGTCCGATCGCGGCCGATACCGCAAACTCGCCGGCCACACTGAAAGAGACGGATGCCGCAGCCGCTTTCGACGAAATGGTAGCGGTGTCGGAAGCCGCGACGCTTACCGCCGCCGCCGAGACAGTGCTCGCTGCGGCGGCAACAGTGTTTGTCGGGGTCCAAAACGCGGTGTTGGTGTAATCGATATTGTTGAGATCGACGACGTCCGGCGGACCAATATATTGATAGGTCGTGCCCTGCGTGCCGCCGATCTGCGCCCAGTTACCGGGGTTGGCGGCAAGAACTGCTGCGAAACCCGCGGCGCCTGCTGACGAGAAATCGACCGTGGTCGGCGTGGCGCCGATGTATCGATAAAGCGTCGATCCGTCTCGGACCACATTGCCGGCACTGACAGTGGTGTGCGCCGCGCCTTGGCCGACGATATCGCCGGCGGTCACGGTGTCATAGACGGCGCCGCCGTTCGAGCCGTTACCCAATGTTACGGTGTCGCCGCTGGCGAGTTCGACGTCTTGAGTATCACCGAGAACCGGATTGGCAACGAAAGCGATGATCGGGCTGATATAGGCCGAGATGCCGACATCGATTGAGTTGAAGACGCCAACGCCGGCGCCGGCGACGGCGATGCCTGAATTCACCGCCGCCCGACAACGCGCCGGCCACCGACGCTGTCAGTGCCTCGATCGATCCGCTCGATGTCGCCGTGACCTCGACTTGGCCGTTGGCGCTGATCGCACTGTTAGAAATGTCGGCCGTGATCTGGCCCGACCCAAAGCCGCTGGCATCGCCGATTTCGTTGTAGGCAAGCGAGACGCCGATCGCGACCGCGGTCCCGCTCTCGCCGCCGATCCCGAGCGATGCGGCAATGGCGAGGGTTTCCGCAGTGATCGCCGAATTATCGGTTGCCGTCACAATGACATTGCCGGCGGGCGCGCCGGACGTATTCACGGTCGAGCCGTAAATATAGGCTTGCGTTTCCGCCTCAATGAAATTGGCCGCGAGCGCTCCACCTCCGCCAACCGCAAGACCGCTCTCGCCGCCGATGCCGACCGAGAACGCGACCGCAGCGGATTCCGATTCGATCGAACCGCCCTCTTGTGCCGTGACCGAAACATCGCCGCCGACCGACGTCAAAGTCGGGACGTCCGAAATGTAAGCGGTCACCGGATCGCTGATCGAATTGCGCGCGAACGATACGCCAATGGCGATGCTGGTTCCGGTTTCGCCGCCGATAGCGGCGCCGACCGAACCCGCCAGCACCTCTGCCGAGATGGTGGCCGTATCGGCGGCGGCGACAGTGACGCCCGCCGCATTGATATTGTCGGCGTTGCCACCATCGATGGTGGCGCTGACAGCGACCGCCACTTCGTTAAATCCAAACGCACCGGCCCCAACAAGCGCGTCGCTTCCCTCACCGCCGCCGGAAAGTCCGACGGCAGCGGCTTCCACGGTCGCCGTGATCGTCTGGTTGCGACGTCGCTCCGACATCAATAGCTCCCGAATAAATCGTCGAGTCGGTGATCGAGGCCGAGACAGTGCCGTCACCCGTATCGGTGCCGTCGCCGATGCGGTTGTGCGCCAGAGAGGCGCCGATGCCGACTGCGGAGGCACCCTCGCCTGCGATACTGAAGTCGGCCGAGATCGCGGCCACATCGGCGTCAATGGTCGAGCTATCCGTCGCGGTGACATCGAGTGCACCGACCGCGTTCCAGCCGCTCGCGCCGATGGTCGTACCCGACAGCGTCGCAGTGGTATCCGTGCCGATGAGGTTGTCGGCGAGCGAACCGCCGCCGGCAACGCTATTCGCTGCCTTCGGCGCCGCCGGAAACCGCCAGCGCGGCAGCGAGCGACGTCGCATCGATCGTGCCGCTTTGGGTCGCCGAGATGGTGATCGGCGCATTCGACGCGGTGATGGTGCCGGCGTTCGTGACCGATGCGGCAACCGTATCCTGGATCGTATTACGGGCGATGCCGATGCCGATAGTGATCGAGTTGCTGCTCTGATCGGAGAAGTCGGCTGTTACGGCAGCGGCGCCATCGAACGAATGGATGGTCGACGTGTCGCTGGCAGTGACACTCAGGCCATTATGGCTGCCGGAGCCGGTGATGATCGTCGGTCGTATTTTGGACGGTCGCGGTGACGACGGTCGCAATCTTGTTTTCGGTATAGACGCCGGCCGCCGAAACGCTTTCGGCTGGCTCGCCGCCGCCACCTTCGCTGCCGCTCTCGTCTGCCGGCGCTTCCTCCGCGCTGTCGGGCGTGGCGGACTCGGCCGGGTTATTTTCGCCTGCCGGATCGGTCTTGCTTTCCTCGCCGCCGGCCGCTTCCGCGCCGTCGCCGCCCGCGGCTTCTTCCTCGCCGCCGCCTGTCGATGCGGGCGGCGTGGTCGGATGCTCGAGCCCCCGGTCAGGAATGCCAGACCGGCGCCGAGCGTCCCGGTGATGACACCGGCCGGAACCGATGACGTGGAGGCAGAGCCCGAACTGTTGCCGCCGGTGATGTCGGACCACAGGCTGGCGTTGGTATAATCCTGATTGTTGAGATCGACCGAGCCGGATGGGCCGATATATTGATAGGTGTCGCCGTTGACGCCGCCGATCTGCGCCCACTGCGTCGTGTCGGTGAAATCCGGCGGCGTCGCGCCGTTCTGGAAATCGGCGGTGGTCGCGCTGGTGCCGATATAGCGGTACAGCACTCCGTTGTCGTTGACGACATTGCCCGGATTGACGGTCGAGCTTGATCCGATCTGCGTCGAGTTGGTGCCGACATAATAGGTCGGCGTGACGTAGTTGGAGTCGAGCTGGACGGTTTGACCCGCCGCGAGGTTCTGAGCGTCGGTCGCGCTTTGCGTCGAGTCCGTCGTGAAGTCCGGCGACGCCGAACTGCCGGATTGCGAACTATTGACCACGCCGCCGAGGCCGACCAAAAGGCCGGCGCCCTGGCCGACGCCCTTGGCGGTGCTGGTCGCGCTGCCCTGTTGCGCGCCGCTTTCTTTGCCGGCGGTGTTGCCGGATTCGCCGGCCGCCGTGCCGCCGTCTTCGGCTTCGTTGGTTTCGGCACCGCCGGCATTATCGGCACCTTCGTCGATCTCGGTACCGTTGGCCTGGCCTTCGTCGGTGTTGGTCTCGTCCACTGCGTTGGAGCGCGACCGGGTCTCGCCTTCGCCTTCTTCTTCGGCGGATGTCGGGCTGCCGCCTTCACCCTCGGCGACAGTGCCCTCTTCGCCTTCAGTGGCTTCGCCGCCCCCTGAACCCTCTTCGCCGCTGCCGCTGCCGGTGAGCGAAACACCGATGGCGACGGCGACCGCCGCGGTTGTCGCATTGATGGTCGATTCCGAAGTGGCCGTGATCGAAACCTTGCCGCCGGCGTTGATCGAACCGCCGATAACGCCGGCATTGACGATGATCGGATCCTGGGAATCTTCGGTTTCGTCGGCGACAGTGCCGTTCCAGCCGATCAGATTGAGCGCGACGGCTGCGCCGAGCGCGACGGCATTGCCGGCGTCGCTGCCGCGGAAAGCGCAGCGACCGTCGCCGTGATCTCGCGGTTGTCGGTGGTCGACACCGTAACATTGCCCGCGCCGGTGCCTGCCGCGACGATAGCGATGCCGCTCGCCTCGGCGACGACGCTGCCGAGGATGGTGTTGATGGCGACCGCGCCAGCCGCCGGCGAAGCTGCCGGCATTGCTGAGCGACACGCCGATTGCGACGGCGGCCGAGGCCGACGTTGCGTTGATGCCGGCGGTATCGGACGCGGTGATGTTGACGTTGCCGTTACTCGCGGTCGCCGCGAGGCCCATATCGTAGACCGGGCTCGACGGCGTCCCGCCGATCACCCGGCCGCCGTCATTGGCGGACACATTACTGTCGATGATGTTGCGCGCGATGCTGACGCCGATGGCGTTGGACGTGCCGCCGGACTCGTGAAGTTACGCCGAACTTGATGACCGGCGTGACAACCGTCGATGATGATCTGAGCAGTGTCGCTGCTTTCGATATCGAGATCGCCGCTGCCCGCCGTAACCGTGTGATTGATGCTGTCGGTGCCGTCCTGCGTGACATAGGCTTCGACAGTCGGTCGCGACGTGGTTGAGCGAGACGGTGGCGCCGACGCTTACGCCGGGCCCGGAGGCGATTGACGAAAGCTGAGGAATCGCCAGCGACGAATTGCTGACGTCGGCGGTAATATGCGCCGTATCGGTGGCGGTAACGGCGACGCCGCCCGCCGCATCGATCGTCGTATCGGAGGCATAAGCCTCGACCGTGTCCGGGTTTTCACTGGCCAGATCCGTGCCGAACAGAGCATCGACGGTGCCTTCCAGGAAGCCTGCCGCCGGCTCGTTGATGCCGACCGTGTTGAAGGCAAGCACGATGCCGATGGTGGATGTATTGGCAATGGTCGAAGCGTCCATCTCGGAGTTGATCGACGCATTGCCGAGCGCCGTGATGTCGATATTGCCGTCGTCGCTGGTGCTGAGGCTCGAGTTGACCGCCGAGGCGATCGTGCTGGCCAGCACATAGTTCGAGGCGATCGTGACGTTGAAGCCGGTCGCCGAACCGTCCGGCGTGAACGGGCTGCCGCCCGAGGCGGTGACGGTGCTGGTATTGATGGCGTCGATCGTCGCGTTGTTTTCCGCGTCGATCGTCAGATTGCCGGCCGGCGGAAAGCGTCCCGCTGTTCGACCGTCGCGGCGACTGTGCTGTGGACGTCGTTGAGAACGAAGATCGCGCCGTCGGCTGTCGCATTCGAATCGCTCAGATTGAATCCCGGAATCGTATTTGCGAGTCCGGAATAGGACAGCGGCGTCCACGCACTCGAGCTGTAATTTTCCGTGCCGAGATCGAGCACATTGATCGTCTGGAAGGCGCTGGTGCTAAGAAAGCTGGTGTCGGCAAAGTTGAACGCTTGGAGGCTCCGGTATACTTGTAGATCTTGCCGTCGGCAGCAAGCACAGTGTCGCCGTTATTCAGCGTAACATTGGGTTGGCAGCGCCGCTCGCGGTGACGGTTGGCGTCGCGCCGTTGTCAAGCTGGAAGGCGCTAGTGCTCAGAAAAGCAGTGTTGGCGAAGTTGAACGCCTGAGACGTCGAGCCAATGTACTTGTAGACATTCCCGTTCGCGGCAAGCACGGTGTCGCCGGTATTCAACGTCACAAAGGTGCTGCCGGCGACACTCGCGACAACTGTCGGCGTCACGCCATTGTAGATATAGATATTGGGATCGAAGAACGGCGCGGTGGCGAAATTCGTCGTGCCCAGATTGACGCTTTCGCTGGTCGGGCCATCATAACGATAGACCTCGCCATTGCTGGCAAGCACGGTATTGCCGGAGACCATCGTCTGGGTTCCACTGCTCGTGGTGTAAGTCGGTGTAAAGCCGGGGGTATCACTGCCGACATAGACCATGTCGCCATTGGCGACGGTCTGAGTCCCCGACGATGTGGTGAACTGGTAATCGTTCACGGCGTTGCCGAGATAGCTCAACAACAGGCCTTGCGGCGTGCTGACCGAGGTCGACGACACTTCCTGAGTCGTTCGTCGCGTTTATCTCTGCATCGTCTTTGGCAATGATGGAGAGCGAGCCGCCGTTTGCCTCGGTGGTCTGCGCGCTCGACGCCGAATCAATATAGGCGCTTGCCGATCGCATTGATCATGTTGCTGGCGAGCAGGCCGCTTTTCGCCGAGCTGTTCTCGTTAATGAAGCCGGACGCCAGTGACGTCGTCGTGTTGCTCGTGGTGGCCGTAATCGTCGCTTGTTCGATGGCCTCGACACTAATGCTGCCTGCGCTCGCGTCGAGCGCGGAATCCGTCACATAGGCGCTGACATCGCCGCCGCCGGTTGACGCGAAATCGGGGGCGCCGAGGAGCGTATCGAGCGCGTTCTCCAGGAAGTTTTCCGATTGATAGCCGAGCGTGTTGAACGCCAACACGACGCCCCTGCCGTTGCCGCCGCTGCCGGTATTCGCCGAATTGGTGGCTTCGATGTCCGAGGTGTTGGAGGCGTAAACCGTGATCGCGGCGACGGCGGGGTTATTGCCGTTGGCGGCGACGTCGCTGCCATGAACAGTAAGCGGGCTCGACTGCAGGTAGGCGGTGGCGGAGTTCTGGACCAGATTGGTGGCGACTACGCCATTATAGGAACTTTCGCTGCCGTCGCCGAGCGCGCTGCCGCCGGAATTGGTGACGGTGCTGTCGTTGGTCGCGGTGATCGTCGCCTGATCGAGCGCTTTGACCGCCGCAACGCCACCGGCGACGGTGATTCCGGCATTGAGCACATAGGCCTTGGTGTCCGACTTGACGTCGTTGACGACGAAGATGACGCCGGCCGCAGTGGTGTCGGAATTGGTGACGTTGAGGCCCTGCGGCACGAGTTGCGTCGTGATCAGCGGCTTCCAGAGATTGAGATCCGTGTAGTCCTGCGTCGCCAGATTTACCGATCCGGCCGGGCCCATATATTCATAGACGTTGCCCGCCGTACCGCCGATCTGGGCCCAATTGGCTGCATCAAGCCCTGTGGTGAAGCTCGGCAGCGGATCGGTAGTCGGATGGAGCGGGTCGGCGGTGCCGGAAAGATCGTATGTCCCGGAACCCGTGCCGATATAGCGGTAAAGCGTTCCGTCGGAGTCTTCGACGACATCGCCGGTGTTGACTGCCGTGTTCGGCAGGCCGTTCGTTCCGCCTATCGTATACGTCGGCGCGTCGTAGACCGGACCGCCATCGGAGCCATTGCCGAGTTTGACGGTATCGCCAAACGCCAGCGTCCGATTTACGGTGTCGACAGTATCGCCGGGATGAACACCGTCGCTGTTTGCGGTTGTCGACCAGGTCGCCGGCGTCAGCGCGTTGAATTCGGTCTGCAGGATGCCGGCGCCGCCGTCATTGGTGACGGTCGATGACGAGACCAGTTTGACGTTGGAGAAAATGCCGGCGGTATCGCTGGCGTCTACCGAAAGCGAGCCGCCGATCGTAAACGTATAGGCGCCGCTGCTGAGGTCGGATTCATCGATATAGGCATAAGCGCTGCCGTCGACTTTGTTCGAGGCGAGCGAGCCGCCATAGGCCGCGCCGGTGGCATCGAACAGAGCGGAAGCCGTGGTGATCGCCGCATTGCTGTTGGTCGCGTTGATCTGTTCTTCGCTGGTGGCAAGCACATCGAGATCGCCGCCGTCGTGCGTAATGGTGGTGTCGTGAATGTAGGCGGTCGCGTTCGACGGATCGGGGTCCGAGAGATAGTTGGAGCCGAGCAGCGCATCGAATGAGTTGAACAGGAACAGTTCGGGATTGTAGCCGAGCGAATTAAAGGCGAGGACGAGGCCGTAGCTGGATTGAGCGCCGCCGCCGCTGGTCGCGGAAGCAACCAGCGCCTGCGCATCGAGTTGCGCTGCATTGCTGGCATTGACTGTGATGCCGCCGGCGCCCGCCGAAACGACTGGAGTCACCTGCGTCGGCGTCAGCGCCGTCCAATTCCGCGGTGTTGGTATAATCGGTATTGTAGAGGTCGACGCTGCCGGCGGGCCCTTTGTACTGATAGACGGTACCCGTCGTACCGGCGACCCGCGCGAAGGCTCCCGGCTCGGTCACGTTGAATAGCGTATTGAAATTCGCGGTAGACGACAGATTGGCGCCGATCAGCGGCAGAAAGCCGACATAGCGGTAGAACGTCGAGCCGTCTTGAATGACGTCGCCGGGATTGAGTCGTCACGCTGCCGGCGGAGCCCACGACGTCGCGGGGCACCGTAGGCGTCACACTGCCGTAAGGATTGCCGTCGGTATCGTCGCCGATCTGCACCGTTTGGCCGGGCGTCAGCCACTCCGAGTTGGTCCAGGCCGACGCATCGGCGGGCGTACTGGTGAAGTTGGCGCGATCGATATCGGCCGTCGCCGAGGCATCGACCAGATTGGTGACGAGCGAACCGTTGGCCGCCATGCTGCCGCCGGCGGTCGGCGCCACGACGCCTTCACTGCCGCCCGCGGAGCTGATGCTGTTTTCGGTGAACGCGGCAATTTGGGCGGATTCCGTCGCCGAAACATCGATGCCGCTACCCGCGGTCAGCGTCGCGCTGGTGACTGTGGCGGTGGTTTGCGCTTGAACTTCGTTCATCACGAAGATCAAGCCGACGCCTTCAGCATTCGACGCCGTCAGATTGAAATTGGCGAACGGCGCGGTCAGGCTAGCGACTGTCGGCGCGCCTTCGGGCAGCGCTGTCCAATTTAGTCCATTGCCCGTGCCGGAACCGTAATGTTGAACGCCTGGATCAAGATCCACAGGCCGGCCGGTCCGTTATAGGTGTAGATCTGCGGCGTGCCGGTTGAATCGTCGAGGACCTCATCGCCGGCAATAAGCGATTGGGTACCCGATGCGCTGGTATAGTCGTAGCTCGTCGTAAACAGCTGATCGAGCAGCGCGACGATGTCGGATTCGTCGTTGGCATGCACGTCGCTGACGTTGAAGAATCGACGTCGCTTCGTCGATCGACGTATCATTCGCGGTCACATCGATCGAGCCGGCCGTGGCCGTGGCCGTCGTCCGGCCGGAGCCCACGCCGTTCTGGATATAGGCGTTGGTCTGGGTCGCGATCATATTGGTCGCGATCAAGCCGCCATAGCTGTAGCCCAGTTCGGTATCTTCGAAGTCGAATAACAGGGCGTTGCCCTTCGACGAACTGTTCGAGTTGCCGGCGTCGGCCGTGATCGTCGCAGAATCGGTCGCGGTGACTTTGACGTTACCCGCCGCCGGTAATATGCGAGTTGCCGTCGATGAAGGCTTGCGTCAAATCCGGGGTCTGAGTGCCGAGAAGGCTGCTGTCGCCGAGCAGCGAATCCACGGTCATGAATGCGAAATTATCGTTGCTCCAGCCGATGACGTTGAACGCGGCCATCAGCGAAATGGTGTTGCCGGCGGCGGTGAGCGACGACGTTTCAGTGGCCGTGATCGAGGAGGTGTTGTCGGCAGTAACCGATACGTCGCCTGACGTTGTCTTGACCGAAGCATCGTAAATATCGGCGATCGCATCGCCGTTGACCTGATTGGTGGCGATCAGGCCGCCGTAGCCTTCGCCATTGCCGTTGTTGCCGCCCGTAGTCGATGCGCTGACCACGCTTGAGTCCGTCGCCGTAATGGAGGCGGCGTCGGTCGCGCTGACGGTGAGGCTCGCCGCGCTGATCGTAAAATCCACATTCTCGACATAGGCCTTGGTCGAGCTGTTGACCTCGTTGAAATCGAACAAGACAAAATAAGAATTGGCATTGCCGGTGATCTTGTCGTTGTCGGTTGCTTGGCCGATGACGCCAAGCTCGATGTCGGTTTCCTGGCCCTGGATGATGTTGTTCTGACTGAGTTGTTTCCAATATTGGAGATTGGCGTAGCCGCCCGTATTGCCCGGGCCATTGCCGGTCGACAGATTGACGCTATCCGGCGTTCCGAGCACGCCCGGACCCATATATTGATAAACACTACCGGTACCGTGGCCGGTGCCGTCGTCGACCCAGACCTCGTCGCCGAACACAAGATTTTGGGTGCCGGATTGGTCGGTATATTCGTAACTGTCGAGCGCGAGATTGGCGTAGCCGTTGATCAGGCCGGCGCCGCCGTCGTTGCTCGGTGCGTTGGTCGAGGTTTCTTCGGAGCTGGCGGTGTCGGAGGCATTATCGGTCGCCGTGACCGACATGGCACCGACGCTTGAGATGTGCTTGCCGTCGTTGTCGTTATTAACATAGGCCGTGACGTCGGCCTGGATGAAATTGGCCGCGGCCATGCCGTCGGCGGTGGTGCCGCTGGCGTTGGCGAATGCCTGCGCATCCGAGGTCGTATCGTTGCCGATCGTCGAGGTGATTTGTTCCGTCGAGGTCGCGGTGACCGTCAATGCGCCGCCGGAACTGATGGTCGAATCCTGAATGAAGGCGGTGGTCGGCGCGGGATTGGTCCCCAAACCGAAAGAGCCGCTGAGAATCGTATCGATCGTGTCGAGGAAGATATCGCCAAGCTCGACACCGATGGCGTTAAACGCCACCGCGGCACCAATCGCCGTCCCGGTGCCGCTGCCGCCCGCCGTGATCGAACTTTGCGTCGTGGCGTCGATCGTCGACTGGTTGGTGGCCGTGACGGAAATATCGCTCGACGTGCCGGTGGTCGTGACCGAGCTATTGGTGATGTCGGCGGTGGCGCTGCCGATCACCTGATTGGTGGCGATGGTGGCGTTGACGGCAAGCACGGTGCCCGAATTGGCGCCGCCGAACACGCTGCCGCCCGAGGCGGTAGCCGTCGCGTTGATGTTGGCCGTGATCTGGGCGGTATCGGATGCAGCGACGGTAAATGCGCCACCGGCGGCCAACGTACTCGTCGTTACAAAGGCGGTCGCGCCGCCGTCGACCGTGTTGGTGACGGCGACACCGCCGGCGCCGACGCCGGTCGCGCTCTTGATGTTCACGCCTTGCGGCAACAGCTGCGAATACGGCTCAAGATACCAGTAGTCGAGATTGCCGTAGCCGAGCGGCTGCTCCGAAGCATTTTCGCCGACAACTACGCCGGTGGCGAGATTGACCACGCTCCCGGACGCGCCCATGAACTTGTAGACACCGCCATTGCTGCCGGTTGTGACCGCCCAATTCGCGGTGTCGAGATAATTGGTGCTCTCCAGATCGATCTTTGCGCCGGGCGCAAGCGCCGGCCCGATATAAGTGTAGGTCTGATCGAAAACGCCGAGCTCGGGATTGTAGCCTTTCGACACATGCACGGTCTGGCCGTCCTGGATCGCGACCATCTGTGTCGTGGTCAGCGGCGCGAACAGAGAGCGGGATGTGTCGTAGGTCGGCGTGTACTGGACGAGGTCGCCGAATTGCAGAACCTGATTTGTCGTGCCGCTGCCGGACGTATACGGCGTCGCATTGGCGAGCTTGAGGATCTTGGCGAGCGCCTCGGCCGCGAGTTGCGTCGCGCCAGAGGTGCTGGCATCGGCATTGTTGATCAGCGTCGCGTTGGCATTGATCGTGTCGAAATTGGTCGCCTGGACGGTGGCAGCGCCGCCGATCGCGGTTTGCGTCGTCGTATTCTGAATAAAGGCCTGCGCCGTGCTGCTGACCTGATTGCTCGCAATCAGGCCGCCCGCCGCCGCGGTCTTCGTACCGCCGATGGCGGAGCCGGTGATGTTCGATACGTTGCTGTTGGTGGCATTGATGGTGGCTTGCGCGGCCGCCATCAGCGCCAATGCTCCCGCCACCTCCAGCGTCGAACCGACAACACTGGCGGTGACATTTGACGGCGTTTCGGTCTCGCCAACCGTCGTGCCTAGGAGACCGTTGAAAATCGCGGCAAGCGTGCTGAGCGCAGCGCCGTCCGCGGGGAGAGCCGTGCCGGCCCAGCCGATGGTATTGATCGCGACCGCACCCGAAAGGCCCGCCGCCAGCGAGCCGCCCGTTGCGGTGGATCCGGCCTGCGCGTTGGCAACGATGAGCGAGGTATTGCCGGCGTCGACATTGACGTCGCCTGCAGTTGGCGCGCCAACGGTGTCGGCCGTCGTCGTCGTCAAAGTTACGCTCTGGATCGAAGCGATGACCTGACCCAGGATGGCGTTCGCCGCAAAAGTCCCGCCGAACTCGAAATAGCCCTTGTCCAGCGGCGTCGTCGTGATGGTGACCGTCTCGGTATCCGCGGTCGCAACAATGGTCTCGTTGTCGACCGCCTCGATGGTGACGGTACCGCCCGAAGTGACATGGATTGAATTGACTAACTGCGCAGAGACATCCTTGTCGAGCGAGTTGAGCGCGTCGGTCGCGCTGACAGTCAGCGTAAATTGGTCGATGCCACCGGTTAGATGCTCGCTATTGATGTCGAACGAATCCGCGATCGCGGTGAGCGTCGAATTATCTGTACTTATCGAGCGACAGGCCGCCGACACCCGCAGTGACATTGGAGTGGTCGATAAGCCCGTCGGTCGCGCCGAACACGGTGTTGGTGACATAGTGAGACTCGGAAAGATAATCGGTCGCACTTGTCGCACTCGCCGCAAGGCCGCCGACATTGACGTTGATGCCCCGCAACTCGACGATCGTGGTGTCGCCCGGGCTGGAACTCGAACTGCCGGCTGTCGTTTCAGTTGAGCCGACCGCCGAGCCCTGCGCGGGGTCGGAGGTTTCCTCGTTCATGATCGAGCCGCCGCTCGACGCGGTGACGGCGGCATCGCCGGTCGCCTGAAGAGTATTGTTGGCGGATAGCGAAGGTGTGCTGGCCGTATCGTGGGTATCCAGCCCTGCCGCCAGAGTAGGATTGGCGGCCGTCGAATTCGTATCGCCGATCAAAACGTCCGTCGTGCGATCCAGCGAAATGGTGCTGTCGATAGCCGAGAAAATTACGACGCCGTTGATCAGCGGAAGATAGACCGTCGACGCCGGCTGAAATTCGGTAATAACGTTGGTTTGGTCCGCAGCATTGATAACCAGACTGTCGCCGGTACTTCCGACTTCACCGGACCCGGCATCGACTTGCGCGCCGCTCGCGATGACCACTTCAGTGGTATTGGCGATGGTAACAGCCAGGCCGACCAGCGTGCCAATCGGATGCCCGGCAAGCGTGGTAGCGTTGTCGCTGTTTCCGTTCGTCGGACCGTTATCGACATTGGTCGGATCGAGGTAGCTGTCGGCAAGATCATCCGCCAGAATCATGACTGGCGTCGGGCCATTCACGGTGGCCGGAGGATCGACATCTGTCGTGGCCTCGATGTCGATGCTGCTACCGGACAGCTGCGCGGTCGACTCGAGCGTCACGGTTGATTTGTTCGTCGCGTTGATCACAACGTCGACAAGGCTGGCGCCATCCGTCGCCGAAACCTGATCGTCCACAGTCACATTGGTGAGAACGGAAAGACTGCCGGTCGCGTCCAACGTACCGTAAATGTCTATGGTCGCGCTATTGCTCGTCGTGATCGCCGCACTATCGAGCAGGTCGGACGAGCCGTTTGTCGTGAATGTCGCGGTCGTCGACGAATTGGCAGACAGAGATATCGTATTGGCGGTGATGACCGCGCCCGAATTGATCGTGATGCCGGCATCGATGGCATTCAAGCCGGTCGCGGAAAAGGATTTATTACCGCTGGCATTGGTAACGGTCTGGCCGCCCGTGGCCGTCGCATCGAGCGTAACGCTGTCGGGGTTTGCGCCGGCAAAAGTACCAGCGGTGCCAGTGCTGGTAATGCCGCTATTTGCATCGAGCGTGATCGTCGATGCAGAAATGCTGACGCCGTCGTCGACGGTAAGCTGCGAATTGCCGAGCAGCTCGACCGCGGCGCCGCCGCCGTCGATGTTCAGCCCAGTGTCATAAGAATTAAAATTGATGTTGCCGCTGATTTTGAGCGTATTGCCCGCCCCGACATCAACCTCAAACGGCGTACTATTGCCGGAGGTATTCTGTGTCGGCGTGATTCCGGTAAGGGAAAAGGCGCTATTCGTGTCGATGAACGAAAGCGTGCCGCCACTCTGCGTCATGGTAATGACGCCGTTGGACGTGTCACCGGCGAACGATACGCTGCCCGGATCGCCAATGCTCGCAGACTGCGCGTCGGTAAAATTGAGCGCCTGACCGTCGAGCGTCAAAGTGTTGTATTGGGGGCCGGTGGAAAACGCTACGTTCTGATGCGGCGAAGTATCAAAGTTAAGTGTGTTGCCGCCGCCGGCGCCGCCGTCGAATACGCCGGACAGCGCACCGCCGTTATCGACCGTGAGCGTATCGCTGTTGTTGGCAGCGCCCGTCAGATTGGCGACGTTCTGGAACGTCGCCGTGACACCGCCGCCGCTGACGGTGCCGGAATTCTGGCCGGTCAACGTCCAATTGGTCGCGGTGGTGTTGTCGAAAACAACGGTATTCTGGCCGCTGCCGCCATCGATATCGATCGTCGGCGCCTTTTGACCGCCGAACGAAGCCGCATCGATCGTGATCGTATTGTTGCCTGAACCGCCCGCGATCGAAATCGCGGAAATTTCGTTGATATCTCCGAACGCCAGGACGGCATTGTTGTTGGTCTGGTCGACCACCTGGACCCGCTGCACCGAAACAGCCTGGTTGTTGACCTGCTCGGTCTGCTGAACCATTTGCACGATGACGCTGTGATCGACCGGCTGCGCTGCAGCTTGCTGCGCCAGGCTGACGGTGAGCACATCGGCATTGAGCAGCAGCCGCGGCTCGAGCGGATCGAACACAAGGCGTTCGTGACCCACATTGGGGCGCGCCGCGCGGGATGGATTGCGCCAAAACCAGCGTGCGGGGCCGCGATGCCGTCGCGGCCGATGCGACGAGCGTCCGGCTGGTCGACCGAAAAGGCCGATCGATTGAAATGGGAAAGCCACCGGTTTGAAACTCCTCCAAGCGAGACCGTCGAAAGGCAGAGATCAAAGCTTCGCGGCGCCCGACTGCGCCGGCAGCTTGGGGCCGTTCCCGGCCCGGTCGTCCAATCAGCTGTCAGTAGTTGCAGCGACCTTTTTGGTCTGCTCCCACGACGGCGTTTCCTCAGGCGCAACAATGCGGCCGATGCGCTCGGCCGTGGGCGTGAAATTACGCTGCGAGTGCAGATGCGCGTAAATCAGATCGAGATCGCCGCTGGCGGCAAGTCGCGCGAGCGCGTCGCCGGGCAGCGCCTTGAGCCGATCCCGGTTCACCGACATGAAGCCGCCAAGCGTGATTCGCTTGCCGGACCGCAGCGCGAACTGGGCCTGCATCGCTTCCAGCAGATTGAGATCGACCAGCCGCTGGCAGAACGCGCGCGTCGCCTCGAATTGCGCCTGATAAGCCTGCAAGAAACCCAGCACGCCGCGCAGATATTGGGTGCGCTCGCCTTCCACGTCGAACAGCCGCTCGCCGAGACCACGGCGGTTCACGCCCGGGAAATCCTCGTCGAGGCACAGCGTGAACGTCGTCCTGTTCTGGCTTGAAAACACGAAGGGGTAACGCCGAACGAAGGCCGGAATGTATTTCGCATTCCACGCGCCGTTTTCATCGACGTAGAGATTTTCATTATCGCGGATGCCAAGCAGTGCCGCGGGCATGACGTCTTTGCCCTCGCCCGAAAAGACGATCGCATATTCGACGCAGCTGAGATCGAATTCGGTCGCCATCAGCGGGACGGAATTCACGTCCCTGGCGAAGCCGTAATCGTTGCCTGCCTTGATCGACACATCCCCATGCTCTTTACGCGTTACCGGAACTGCCTTTTCGTAGATCAAGAGCTGCTTGGGCATGCGTCACTACCTGCTAATTAAGACCGCGGCCGTGTGCGCTCACACGACGGGCAGTCTGGCTAGAATTTGGGACCCTTACGCAAACGGGTAGCACGCGAAAAGGCCCGCCGCTAGTGGTTAAAAGCTTGATAAAACCCGTATTTATGCTGTGATAAAAGTTCCGAGCAACGAGCGGTAATCCGGTAAACCGGACACAAAAAATTGAAATCGGACCGACACGGATGTTTCACAAACCTGGGATTGTTTATTTCTAAGATGAACAACTTTTCATAGACACGCAGCTTCGAAACAGACACCCAAAGACCGCGACGAGGCACCCAGTTGAAAACCATTAAATTCTAATGGCTTAATAGTTACTCTCGGTCGACAATGGCTTCAAAATTTTCTCGTCATAGCCGTACTTCGCAATATAGGCCGTGCTTAGTCCCAGACATTCCGTCGATGCGCACCTATCCCGATACACGCATTGATAGAACCCATTGCGCATAAATTCCGGCCAGAATGCCGGATCGACGAAGAGCTGGGGCTGCGTATTCATGAGCGCCGGGGCGTCGTCGCCGAGCAGGCACTGGGGAAAGTTCTTCACCTCCACGCCCCGTACCGAGCGCGCGTGCGAGGGCGACCGCCTCGCGCAGATACGGCGCGATCTCGGTGTGCGACGCGAGCAAGTCCTTCTCGTCCGATTCGCTCATCGGCCAATAAACCCAGAACTCCATCTGCACGAGCCGCCGCAAATGCGCGAGGCGCTCCACGACTCTCGGCAGCAATTTAAAGCTTCGGCTCGTCACTACCGTATTTGTCAGCGTGACGACGCCGTCGTGGCGGTCCAGAATTTCAAGGCCGCGCAGCGTCTTCTCGAAAGATCCCGGCACCGTGGTGATGGCATCGTGGGTTTCGGCATCGGGCCCGGCAACGCTGACGAAATATTCGTCGACGCCCGCCTCGACCAGGCTGTCGCAATAGGCCTGTTGCGCCAGATGCATGCCGTGGGTCTGAATGCGAACATGCTCGAAGCCGGCGCCCCGCGCTCGCCGCGCGAGGTCGGCGAGATCGCGCCGCAACGTGATTTCCGAGCCGGTCAGGATCAGTCCCTTCCAGCGGCGCTGTTGGGTGTTTTGCGCGAGAAGTTCCTCGAAGCGATCCGCCGATTCCGGCACGAGACGGTGCATCGTGTCTTCGATCATGCAATGCACGCATCGCAAATTGCAGCGAAACTCCATTGTCATGGAGACATATTCGCGATGGTCGAAACGTTGCAATCAGCGCTCCACGAGCTTCATCATTTCACGGCACAGCAACAAATACGGCCTGCGGTGGTCACTTTTTCGCGAGGGATGCGACCCCAAATTCCCAGATCGCGCGCCGATCGGCCGGAACCGTCGAAATCACAGCAGGCCATAGAAGGCGGTCTTTAAAACCTTCACGGCACCGCCTTCCACCGCATAATCGATGCCGACGTCATATAGCATGTGGTCGAGGCCGTTGCGATGCTGTTTGGCGAAGGCGACGAGGTCGTCCGGGAAGCTTTCCCGCTCCAGGAACTCGATCAGCGGGTCGATCTTGATTCGCGAGAAATAAACGCCGTCATTGAATTTCTTGTTGGCGACGACGACCACCTCGCAGTCCAGCAGTTCCGGACGCAGAATGGCGGATATTGGCAAACCGCGCAGGTCATGATGCGAGGAGCAGGCGACTTTCGCGGTGATCTGGTCCATTTCCTTGCGGGCATCGAAGAAAAAATAGAAATTGGCGAGACGCAGGCCCGCCGGCGACAACTCGTAACAAATGCCCGAAGAGACGGAACTGCCGGGATTGCCGACATAGACGTTAATGGTGTCGAGCGGCCGCTTGCGGCTGGTAACGTCCTCATCGAGATCGATCGAGAACATAAAGTAGGGCCGGCCTTCCGAGTAGTTCAACGGACAGTCCACAAATGGCGACAGGATTTCGCAGAATCCGGGTGATCGATACGTCCCGCTCGAGCCGTGCGTAATCGTAGAAATAGAACTCGTAGCTGAGCCGGCCCGCGATTTTCTTGACACCGAACACGGTGCGAAAAGGTCCAAGCCGTTCGCGCAGCGCCATGCAAGCCGCCTTCAGGTGCGGCGCGCCGCCGGCGCTATCGATGGCCCGCCACAACAGGTTGGCACAACGCAGCTTACCCGCCGGCGGCGTCACCGGCGGATAGTCCCACAAGCAATAATCCGCGTAGCGATCCGCCGGACCCGCGTACTCCAGATCTTTCGTCAAGAAATTTCCGGCAACATTCATCGGTATCTCACTCAGTGCGCCTCGACACCGAAATAGAACGTTACGAATTCCTGGCCATCTCGGCCGACGCCCGCTGACAGATGGCCCAGCGCCTGATCGGCGACGCGATCGAACACCGCTCGCGCGTGCGGAGGCGGAACGGCAAACTCGGTCAGTGCGGCATCGGTCAAATCCGATATGTCGTTCATACGCACACCGGCATCATAGACATTCAGATCGCAGGACCGCCGCGGATTGTCGGGCTCTTCGACTTCCATCAACAAAAGTTCCCCGGTGTCGGCGAAACGGGCAATTCGCGCCAGCAGGCCTAACACGCAGCGGCGCGCGTTGGCGGCTTCATTAAGCGGGATCAGTTCCTGCAACTTCGATTCGATCTCCGCGCGATTCTGGCACGGAACCCAAGTGTAGCGCGTAACGGTGCTGCTGTCCGGCTTTTGGACAGCCCACTTGTAGGCAAGATGAACGAGCACCGGCGTCCGACTCGTCGCCATGGCTTTTCGCGCTTCGGACGCATATTCCAGATAAATCTTGTAGATATCGTGCTGCCGCGACGCCTCATAACCGAAGTGGACGATGTCGGCGCGCTTCGAGCGCAACAGGCAGCGCGTCCGCAAAGCTCGGCGGCATACCGAACGCCCGGCCCATTTCGACCAATCGATCGGCCGGAGCTTCGCCCAAGTGCCGAACGGCCGAGACTGATCAAACATCGGTCGTCGGCCAAAGCGCCCGGCGAGATCTTTACCGAACGCTCCAGACCATACGGCGCACCAAGTGTTTCGACGAGCCGGATGAGGTCGGCGGAGGACATTACAACGGCGTCCGGTTCAATTCGCCGATGTAAGTCGCATGCGATCGGCATCCGGATCGCAAAATCGCGATTCTCCTGCCTCGACGCGATCGAGCAGGTGCCGGATTTCATTTGATGGAGCCAGATCGGCTTCGATGATCGGCCGGCGCGGCAATCGCCCGTTGCCGGATAGGATGAAGAAGTAATTGGCGTCCAGGAAAAGCTGCAGCCTCGGACTATCGATCCGTCCCGTCTCGTCGTAGAGCGCGAGGTTCTCGCGAAGCGTATCGGGCAGCGGTACATTGCGCGCATCGCGCCAGAACGGCTCGTCGCGCTGCGACAGTATGTAGTGCAGCACGATGAAGTCGCGAATCTCGTCGTAGAGACGGCCATTCTGGCATTGTAGGCTTGGCGCAAGGCGCCGTTGAACTGGCGGTCGGGCATATAGTCGACCAGCAGCATCACCGCCCGCTGGATCAGATGAATGCCCGTCGATTCCAACGGCTCGATGAAACCCGATGCCAGTCCGACCGAAATGCAATTGCGCGACCAAAAATTCGTCCGGCGCCCGACCCGAATTGAGATCAGACGCGGATCGGCTCCCCGAGTCCCGCGCAAGCCGGACTGCCCGATCAAGGCCTCGGTCGCGGCCTCCGGCGAAAGGTGCGCGCTGGAGAACACGTAGCCGCTTCCGGTTCGGCTGCTCAGCGGAATTTTCCACATCCAGCCTGCAGGCATGGCTTTTGAAAGCGTGTAAGGCGGGACACGATCCCATGCGCGGCAATGGCATCGCCACTGCACTGTCGCACAACATGTAATTCGACCAATCGATCCACGGATCGCCGAGCGCCTGCTCGATCAGCCGGCCGCGAAACCCGGTCGCGTCCACGAACAGGTCGCCAGCGATCGTGCGGCCGCCCCCGATGTCGAGGTTCGCGATATTGCCCTTATCGTCGAATGCGACGTCCTGGACATTGCCGAACAGGTGCTGAACTCCCTCCCCGGTCGCGATCTCGCGCAGATAGTCGCCGAGAGCCGAAGCATCGAGATGGAAGGCATAAGAGCCGAGTTCCGCGATCGACGATGAGCCGCCATAAGGCCACGGCGCCTTGTCTTCATCGCTCAGCAGGGTCTGCACGGCGTAATCGGCATAAGACAGCTTGCTGCCGGCCTCGAGACGGCGCTTCAGCCAGTAGTGAAAGAGATCGATGCCCGTTGACGCGATGGCCGCCGGCGAGCCCAAACGGGTGCCAATAGGTGATACCCGTCATTCGCCCAGTCTTCGAATTTGATGGCGAGCTTGAAGGTCGCCGAGCAGCGCCGCATGAACTCCTTTTCGTCGAGGTTCAGCAGCCGGATGAACCGAACCAACGAGGGGATTGTTGCCTCGCCCACCCCGATGGTGCCGATCGTCGGAGATTCGACGAGAACGACTTTGCCGTTCATCCGCGCGCATGAAGCGGTTCAGATAGATCGCTGCCATCCAGCCCGCAGTCCCGCCGCCGACGATGACGAGCGTCTCGATCCGGTTTGACTGCTGAGTGGCGGCAGCCATCATCGTTCTCTTTTGGATATGGCCAGCATCGCCAGCTCGCAAAGTCGCTCGGGGGTAAGGCTGCCGTCCAGCACAAGATCGGCCTGCGGCATCACGGTGGTACGCTGCACGTCGTAACTGCGGCGCATGAAGCGCGTGTAATTATCAAGATAACCTTCAAGCCATGTCGCAAAATCCCGCGCGGCACCGGGTTGTGGCGAACCGGCGGCCAGTTTTGCCTGGTCGCGAACGATGCGCGCCAGCGCGATGTCAAGCGGCGTATCGACGAAGATAAGGAAATCGACCATGGCGGCAGTCGGCGGGTGGGCACGCCCCAATGGACTATCGACCACGACATATTCCGCATCGCCGGTTCGCATCTTTCTTAATTCTTCAGCAAAACCCGGCGCCGGAATTTCATCAAGCCGTGCGCCGCGGTCGAGCCAGGCTTCGATTTCGGCCGGACTCTGCCGGGTGATGCGTTCAAAATCGTCGTAGTGGAGGATTGGCGCATTGCAAAGTCCGGCCGAGATGGTTTTGGACAGTGTCGTTTTGCCGCCGCCCGGCGGCGCCGCGATCGCGATCACCATGGCCTTTGCCGGAGCGTTCATGCCGGGCGTCGCGCGACGATATGATGAAATTGCACGTCGAGCTCTACTTGCCGATGCTCAATCGAGACGAAACCCAATTGAGTGAGCTTTCTCAGATAGATATCCGCTGGCCGTAGAAAGTGCAGGAACACCAAATCTGGGGCCATGACATAGGGAATGCGCCGGCCTCGCATATTGATCGGCGCGCGCTCGAAAATGAGAAGCCGACCGCCCGGCCGCACCAGCGCATAGGCGCGCTCGAGCAATTGCTCGGCATCGGCATCCGGCCAATCGTGCAGCACCGATTTGAAAGCGACCATATCGGCCGCCGCCGGGAGAGCCTGACTCCGCATGTCGGATGGAAAAAAACCGATACGGGCGGCGTCCGCCGTATTCGCAGTCGCCGCAATGTGCTTCCGCCCGAGTGCGCATACTACCGGAAGATCGACCACGATCGCCTCAACAAGCGGGTTGCGCTTGCATACTTGAAGGGCGAACTCGCCGGTGTTGCCGCCGAGGTCGATAAATCTCCGGACGGCAGCGATGTCGACACCATCTAGCGCGCCCGGCGCCTCGTATTTTGTCAGGCAGGTCGTAAACCTCGTCCACGCCGAGGTCGCTTCCAGGTTTTCCGGTGTAATTTCGAGACATCGATCGTAGCGGAACAGGTCGAAGACCTTGGAGCGCGCCATGAATTGCGGCAGATCGATCAGAAGCGGCGTGAAAAGGCTGTGAATGTCAGGCCACACCAAATCCGCGAAAGCGATCCGGGATTCGAGCAGGTCCCGAAATCGCAGCGCCGTTCGGAAAGCCGGGGTGAGTTCGATCAGATCGCCGGTCCGAACGACCACGCCATTGACCTCGAGCAGATCGATCAAGAGCCGCAGACCGGCCGGATTGATCCGGCGCTCCGCCGCGAGCGCCGGCAACGAGACAGGGACACCGGCATCGAGCGCGTCGAAAACGCCTAGTTCCATCGCGCTCTTAATCGCGCGGGCGTCCATTTCAGTGCTCAGAAAAGCACTCACGCAGAGAAATTCATAATCGGGCATGGGCCTCGATTATAGCCGAACGGGCCTGATCCAACCATCGCGGGCCGCCTGGACGGAAACGGAACGGTCGGGTGCCCGGGTGAGGTGAAGCGTAAATGTCACTGTCGTCGACTGTTTTCGGTTCGGCGATGGACGGCCTCCAGTTCGGGCGATAATGTGGTTAAGGGGATTCTTCATTCTTGGAGAATGTTTCATTCGGTGGCCGGCCAGAATGACCGGCTGTGTGCGGTCCTGGCGTTGCCGAAATATTCAGGCGAAGCAAAGCGGTTCGGAATGAACATGGATCGACGGGTGCGGATTTTCGGTTTTGCCGCTGTAGCCCTCGCAGGGGCGAGTTCGGCCCAAATAGCATCCGCTGCGGACCTAATCATTCCGACCAAAGCTCCTCCGCCGAACCTCATTACGCCGGTCGCGGCTGTGAATTGGACCGGGCTATATGTCGGTGGCGCCGTCGGCGGCGTATTCGACACCGCCCGCTTCAACCGTCCTGGGACAGGGCTTTCGGACGATTCGATCGGAGCCATCGATGCCCGTCCGACCTACAGCATCTACGGCGGACTAAATTACCAAGTCCTGCCGTGGGCAGTCATCGGCGTCGAAGCAGAACACACTAAGCTCAGCTTAGCGACCTTTCGTGAACTCGGACCGGCGTTCGACTTCCTGGAAGAGGCCAGCCGCATCAATTCTGTCACGGGGCGCGCAGGCTTTCTGTTGTGGCCCAACACCATGATCTACGGAAAGGCTGGGCCGGCCTGGATGAAAGTCCAAGGCTTCGATGGCTTTGGCACCGCTTTCCAGAAACTTCTTCCTGGCATCCAGACCGGCGTCGGCATCGAAACGCTGGTCACACAGAATATCGCTTTAAGAGCCGAAGCCTCCTACACCTACGCCGACAACCTGTTGTCGCTGAATTTCGGCACGGACCTCTACCGGCCGAGCTTTCTACAGGTCCAACTTGGCTTGGCTTACAAATTCGATGTGCCGTCGGGTTGGGGGAATCCGGGTGTGGCGACCGTCCAAGACGCGTCGTCGGCCGTGGCCCACAAGTCGTCCGCCATGCTCTACAAGGCTCCGCCACCCGTCGCTCCGGTCGCCAATACGCCTAACTGGACCGGTCTCGAAGCCGGCGGCTTCGTGTCGGCGAACGGCAACATGATGAGATACAACGATTCGGCGCTCGCCGAGTCCGGCCCCTATACCGACTTCGCCATCGGCGGCGGCTGGTTCGCCGGCGCCAATTACCAGATCCAGCAAATCGTTATCGGCGCCGAGGCGAGCGGCAACTATGCCGCCACGAGCTTCAACAACGCCACTGGCGGCCCGCCGATCGCTAATTTCGCCAGGGTCGATCGCGAGTTTGCAGTCACGGGGCGAGTCGGCTGGCTCGCAAAGCCCGAGACGCTTTTCTACGTCAAAGGCGGGCCGGCCTGGTTGAGAATGACCCCCAACAACATCTACTGGACCGCGCAAAACCCGATCAACACGACTCCGGTCACCACGATGTCAGGTTATGAGGCCGGGTTCGGGGTCGAGAGCTACCTGACCCGCTATGTCAGTGTCCGGGTCGAAGGTCTCTATACTCACACCGGCCACGAAATCATCTTCCAAGGCGTGGTGCCCAACGAATTCACCATCCGGCCCTCGGCGGCATCGGCAACGGTTGGGCTGGCTTTGCATCTCTGATCGCGCTGTCGGCTTGAGTCCCCGCGCGACCTTAATTTTGATATGATCCAGTGCAATGCGATCCCTGGGCGGGCCTGAAACAAGGCCCCGGCCCAATAGATTATTATGGAGTATCATCGCTTTATGGCAAAGAACCCGGCCGCATCCGAAACTCAACCGACCACGCCAGAACCAGCCCGCCCGGCGACTGTTCAGTGGATCGACAAGAATATGGCCACGCATTTTGCGAACGTGGTGAACGTGCAAAGCACGCGCGAGCAAGTCGACCTGTTCTTCGGCACCAACCAGACCTGGAACGTAGCCGGCAACAGCCAAGTCGCGGTCGATCTGACGAACAGGATCATTCTGACACCGTTTGCCGCCAAACGGCTCTGGACCGTGCTCGGCGGCGTATTGCGAGAATACGAGTCGCGACACGGCGCGCTCGATATCGAGCGATAAACGCACGTGACCGCCGGCACACGATCCCAGCATCCGCTCGGCGATCCTGCGTCCGCGGGCGCTGTTGGGCCGTCTGAAACAAATAAAGCCCAGCGCGATTCCCGAACGGGCGATGACGGTTCGCCGGCCGGAGCGGCCGTCGCATCGCTCGAGCCGGCGCTGTGGAAGCGCCTCAACGACGCAGGGAATCTTGCCGACGTGGCGCGGGCCTGGCTTGCGCTGCAGTGCCAGATGATCAATGGCGCCAGTCGCGGGATTCTGCTTCTGGCAGGCCAAGCGCCCAATAGCTTCGATGCCGCAGCATTTTGGCCGGAAGGCTCGGGGCGCGCGCCGGCGCTTGCCGAAGTGGCGGAACTGGCATTGCGTGAACGGCGCGGGGTTGCCAGCGGCGACAATGCCGAGGCCACCGAATCTCCCGGCGTCCAACATGTCGCGGTCCCGATTTTGCTCGGCGCTGAGCTTGAAGGTGCAGTCGCCGTGACCTTGCGGAGCGGCCGTGCCGAAGACAGCCGGCAGGCGTTGCGGCAATTGCAATGGGGCACAGCCTGGATTCGCGAGCGGCTGCATCAGGCGCACGGCGCCGAACAGGAGCAACTGCTCGATCGCACGCGCACGGCGCTCAATCTGCTCGGCGGCGCGCTCGATCATGAAGGTTTCGACGCCGCGGCGATGGCCGTCGTCACCGGACTTGCCGTACGATCCAGGTGCTCGCGGGTAAGCCTCGGTTTCCGTGACTCGAAATCCGTGGTCGTGAAAGTCATCTCGCACACGGCGCAGTTCGGCCAGCAGATGAACTTGGTGGCGTGTCTCGGCGCCGCCATGGACGAAGCGCTGGACCAGCGTTGCATCATCCTCTATCCGGGCTCAACCGATCAATTGCTGGCGACATCGGCGCACGCCGAACTTTCCCGCGTGCAGCAAGACGGACAGGTTCTCACGCTGCCCTTGCTGGTCGGTGATCGTTTTGTCGGTGCTCTGACCTTCGAACGGCCTCCCGACGCTCCCTTCGAGCGTGAAATCAATCGAATTGCTTGAACTCGTGACCTCGGTCGTTGGGCCCGTACTTGAGGAAAAGCGTCAGAACGACCGATGGCTCATCGTCAAGGCCGGTAAAAGCTTCCATCAACAGCTGACGCGGCTGTTCGGACCGGGCCATCTGGTGCGCAAGCTGGTCGCCGCGGCCATCGTTCTGGCGGCGTTATTGTTGACGTTCGTGCACAGCACCTATCGCGTCAACGCCGATGCCCGGATCGAAGGCTTGGTGCGCCGCGCCGTGGTCGCGCCGTACGATGGGTTTATTAAAGAAGCCACCGCGCGCGCCGGCGATACCGTGAATGCGGGCGATGTGCTGGCTACACTCGAAGACCGCGATTTGTTGCTTGAGCGCCTCAAATGGGTCACGGAGCGGCAACAGCATCGTTTCGAATACGACAAAGCTCTGGCGACCCGCGAACCGGCGGCAATCAACGTCATCCGCAGCCAGATCGATCAGGCGGACGCGCAGATCAAGCTGCTCGACGAAGAATTGGACAGGATCAAGTTACGCTCGTCGATTTCCGGCTTGGTGGTCACCGGAGATCTCAGCCAACTCATCGGCGCATCCGTGCAGCGCGGCCAAGTATTGTTCGAGGTCGCGCCACTCGAATCCTATCGCGTCATCCTCAGTGTCGACGAACGTGAGATCGGTCTTATCAATCCCGGCCAGACCGGCGATCTGGTGGTCTCGGCATTGCCGAACGACACCTTGTCCTTCAAAGTCGACAAGGTCACGCCTATCGCCGAAGCCCAATCAGGCCGCAACGTCTTTCGTGTCGAGGGCCTGCTCACCGAAAATCCGGCACGCTTGCGGCCCGGCATGGAAGGCGTGGGTAAGATCGAAATCGGACGGCGAAGCCTCGCCTGGATCTGGCTGCATCCGCTGATCGACTGGGCGCGAATCTGGTCCTGGCATTGGCTACCGTGAACGGCAATGACGACTTCGCTTTTCAGCAGTTCCTGGTATCGCGTAGCCGATCTTAAGCCTCGCCTGCGCGCGCACACCGCCGTCCACCGTCAGGTGTTCCGCGGCAAGATTTGGTACGTGCTCCAGGATCATCAGACCGGCCGTTTTCATCGCCTGTCGCCGATCGCCAATCTGATGACGTGCCTGATGGATGGCCGGCGGACGATGCGCGATATTTGGGAAGCCGCCGGGCGCAAGGCCAAGGACGACCCGCCTACCCAGGATGAGACGATCCATCTGCTGGCGCAGTTGCACGCCGCCGATCTGCTCCAAGGCGAAATCCCACCCGACTTTGACGAGATGGCGGAGCGCTCGGAAAAAGCCGATCAGCGGCGCCTGATGCAGCGGTTGCGCAACCCGCTTGCGCTGCGAGTCCCGCTGTTCGACCCTGATCGGTTGCTCAGCCTGACACTTCCGTTGGTGCGCCCGATTTTTACCGTCTACGGATTCCTGGCTTGGCTCGCGCTTATCCTGACCGGCCTGACCCTAGCTATTTTGCATTGGCCGGAACTGACGTCCGACGTCGCCGACCGGGTGCTGGCGACCGAAAATGTCGCTTTGATCATGTGCGTCTATCCGGTGGTCAAAAGCCTCCACGAGCTTGGTCACGCCTATGCGACCAAGGTCTGGGGCGGCGAAGTGCACGAAGTCGGCGTGATGCTGTTGGTCTTCATTCCGGTTCTCTATGTCGACGCCTCCGCGTCAGCAGCCTTCCGCCAGAAGCACCGTCGCATAATTGTCGGAGCGGCGGGCATTCTGGTGGAAATGGCGCTCGCCGCGATCTCCATCATCGTTTGGGTCTATGCCGCTCCAGGCCTGGGCCGTACGGTTGCGTTCAACATCATTCTGATCGGCGGCGTCTCGACGCTGCTGTTTAACGGCAACCCACTGCTGCGGTTCGACGGCTATTATATTTTCTCCGACTTGATCGAGGTTCCCAATCTCGGCACACGCGCCAATGCCTATCTTTTCTATCTTATCCAAAGGCACCTGTTTCAAATCGACAGCGTCGAGACCCCGGTCACCGGCCCCGGCGAGAGAAAGTGGTTGATCGGCTACGCGGTCCTTTCGTTCCTCTACCGCTTCAGTGTGTCGATCGGCATTGCGCTGTTTTTGTCGGCACGGATGCCCGCGATCGGTTTCGTCATGGCGTTCTGGGCGATCGGCATGATCGCGGTCATGCCGGTGATCAAGGGCATCAGATTTCTCGCGACCAGCCCGCGCTTGCGCGGCCGCAGACAGCGGGCCTTCACCGTGGTCGGCGGACTGGCGGCCGCGGCGTGGCTGATCCTTTTCATCGTTCCGCTGCCATACTCGACGGTCGCCGAGGGCGTAGTCATTGTTCCCGATCAGGCCGAGGTGCGCGCCAAGACCGAAGGTTTCGTGACCAGCGTGCTTACTGCTCCCGGCTCGGCGGTGACATCGCGCCAACCGCTCGTTGCGCTCGAAGATCCGACGCTTGACGCTCAGGTCGCCGTTATCGAGTCTCAACTCGATGCGACACGCCAACGTCTGGAGGCGGTAAGGCAGATCGACCGTGTGCAGGCCGAGATGTTCGCGGATCAGGCCGCCCACCTCGCCGACAAGCTCGCAACGTTCCGCAAGCGACGGCAGGATCTCACTGTGATCTCCGACCAGGCCGGACAATTCGTCATGGCCAATGCCGAGGATATGCCCGGCCGCTTCGTCAAGCGTGGCGACCTTCTCGGCTACGTGATACCGGCCAACAATCTCGTGGTCAGAACGGTCGTGCCGCAATCCGACGTCGACCTGATTCACCAGCGGACCACGCGCGTCGAGGCTCATGTGCTCGAGGATCTGGAGCGCCCCATCCCGGCCCGCATCCTCCGGGAAGTGCCTGCCGCGCAACAGGACGTGCCGAGCCTGGCGCTGACGACGCGGGGCGGCGGCAGCATCGCGCTCGACCCCTCAAAAACGCAACGTCCGCAGGCGCTTTTCAGCCTTTTCCAGTTGGATGTCGAACTGCTGGATCCGATGCGGATGCAGACCCAGGGCTCCCGCGTCTATGTCCGCTTCCTGCACGGCGACGAGGCCGTGGCCTGGCGCATCTTGCGTTCGATGCGGCAGTTCTTCCTCGGGCAGTTCCGTGTCTGACGTCACGATGCAGGGCCCGGCGCCGGCATTGGTATTGCCACGGCAGCGGATTTATCTGGAAAAGCCGGAACGGCGCGAAAACGCGTTGGATGCAATCGCGGTCGCGGCCCAGGCTGAATGCGTCGTCGCATCCGCGCGCGAACGGGCACGGCGCCTGAAACGAATCCTGCCGCTGGTCGATGCCCATACCCAGGAATTCCGCGCACTCGCCTTGGAGGAATTTGAGCCCGCCATTCGCGCGATCGCGACGACGCTGCGCCGTGAGCCGGATTTCCCGGACGAGGCTACGGCGCGGGCCTTCGCGCTGATACGCGAGTTGTCGGATCGTATTCTGGGCAAGCGGCATTTCGACGTTCAGATTCTCGGCGCCTTCGCAATGATCAAAGGTATGCTGGCCGAGATGGCCACCGGCGAGGGCAAGACTCTCACGGCGACGCTTGTCGCGGGCACGGCGGGCCTGGCCGGCGTTCCCATTCACGTCATCACGGTCAACGATTACCTTGTTCAACGCGACGCCGAATTGATGCGGCCGCTTTACTCCCAGCTCGGTCTTACCGTCGGAATCGTGATCGCAGGGCAAAGCGCGGAGGAGCGCCGGGCCGCCTATGCTTGCGACATCACCTATTGCACCAATAAGGAACTCACCTTCGATTATCTGCGCGACCGCATGGTGCTGGGCCAGTCTGCCGGCGATCTGACGTTGAAAATGGAGGCGCTCTCCAGCCGGTCGCCGCGGACGCAGGAGTTGCGCATGCGCGGCCTGCATTTTGCGTTGGTCGATGAGGCCGATAGCGTGCTGATCGATGAGGCCAGAACGCCACTTATCATTTCCGCCACAGCCGAATCCGAAATCAACCCGGACGCGGTCGCCCGCGCGCTCGAACTTGCTGCAATGCTGGAGGCCGGTAAGGACTATATCCTGGACCTCGAAGAACAACGGGTATTCCTGACGGCCCACGGCCAGGATCGGGTCACCGCATTCGCCGCCGGGCTTGGACCGCCGTGGCGCAGCGTCATCACCCGCGAGGAACTCGCCAGGCAAGCCCTGGCGGCGCTCCATCTGTTCCGGAAAGGCGACGAATACGTCGTCGTCGAAAACAAAGTGCAAATCGTCGATGAGTATACCGGGCGTGTCATGCCTGACCGGTTCTGGAGCGACGGCCTGCACCAGATGATCGAGCACAAGGAAGGGTGCGCCCAGTCGGACCGCCGGACCACGATCGCCCGCATTACTTATCAGCGTTTCTTTCGCCGTTATCGGCGGCTCGGCGGCATGAGCGGCACGCTTCATCCGGTGGCGCGGGAGATATGGAAAGTGTATCGGCTGCCGGTCGTAAGCATTCCCACCGCAAAGCCGGTTCGCCGCATTCGCCATCCGGATGTTGTCCTTCCGACGGATGAAGCAAAGTGGAAGTTGATCGTCGCGCGCGTCGCGAGCTTGCACGAGCGCGGCCTGCCGGTCTTGATCGGAACCCGTTCGGTGGTCGCATCCGAGCGCGCCAGCGCGGCGCTTCATGCTGCGGGACTGCCTCATACGGTGCTCAACGCCGCGCAGGATCGGCACGAGGCCGAGATCGTCGCCGAGGCCGGCCAACCGGGCCGCATCACCGTCGCCACCAACATGGCCGGACGAGGCACCGACATCCATCTTGGCGAAGGTGTGAATGAGCTCGGCGGCCTGCACGTCATCATGACCGAACGTCACGATGCACTGCGCATCGACCAGCAACTTGCGGGACGCGCCGGCCGTCAAGGTCAGGCGGGCAGCTTCGAAGCCATTCTCTCACTGCAGGATTCCCTGCTGGATTTTCCATTGGGTGGCATGCTTTCACAAATGGCCAAGACCGCGGGCGGCCCGATCGGGGACAAGATAGGACGCGGCGCTTCCCGGTACGCGCAGCGACGCGCGGAGCGGCTTCACGCCCGCATGCGCATGGACCTGCTGCGATCCGATCAATGGCAGGCAAAAACTCTCGCGATTTCCGGTAAACGCGAATAACGCTCGGCACTTCGACAAGCTGGCGACGTGAGTGGGACGTTTCGCATGGCAGCGCGGGCATTTGTTGTCGGCTTGTCCGGAGTTCCAGGCGCCGGCAAATCCACTCTGACGAAGCTTCTGTTGCAGGACTTCAGGCAAGCCCGCGCCGTCTATTACGATCACCATCAGTCGATCACGCGGATGTCACATGCCGAACTCTGCGACTGGTTCGGCCGCGGGGCCGATCCCAATGAATTTCCTCTTTCCGAGCTCGTCGAGGAACTCGAACGGCAGACCCTAATTGGTCCGGGCGAACACCGTGCGCCGCTCGTGCTGTTTGAAACCCCGTTCGGACGCCTGCACCGCGCGACCGGCGCTTTCATCGATCTTCTTGTCTGGGTCGACACCCCCTTGGAACTCGCATTGTCGCGCGCGATCCTCAAATTTCTGGTCGCTGCGCAAAGCGATCAAGCACTGAACGCGCTACCCGATTTCGTCCGATGGCAAAGACAGTATTTGCTGAATTACGAGGCCGTTCGTCCGATGTATCGGGCCCAACAGCAGGCGCTTTCATTGTCGGCCGATCTGACCCTCGACGGCAGCAGGCCCGCCGACGAGTCGGCAAACTTGATTGGAAAGGCTCTCGCCCAGCACAATATCAGACCTTCGTGAACGACGCGCAGAGATAAGATAGATAGCCGCTGGCGTGCAGCCATCGTAACGCGCTGCCGGCCGAAGGATCGGGCGGCAAGCCATCATGCTCCTGGGGAGCCGTCACCCGGTGGGTCGGCAAAGTATGGGGCGTGGCATCGATCACGAGGTCGGGTTTCAGTCCGGCTTGCAGCGCAAGATCCAAAACCTCTTCCCTGCCAATCCAGAGCTGCGGCCACGGTCCATATTCGCGCTTAATCGCGCTTTCGATCGCAGCGGCCTCCAGGGGAGCGTGCTCCTGCGGGTTGCGTAGCAGGATGTCCGAGAGCACCAGACGCCCGCCGTCACGCAACATACCCGCGGCCTCGCGTAAGAACGTCCGCCGCGAAGCGAAATGGAACATGGCCTCGACGCATATCACCCGATCGAAGCTCGCCCTGCGAAACGGCAAGGCGCACGCATCGGCCAGAACGAGCGACAGCGAGCTGCCCTGCATCGGCAAAGTGCGGCAGATGTCCAATTGACGACGGTCTATGTTGACGCCGAAGAGCCGCATAGCCGGCCGTCTGCCGAGGACCTCAAGCGTACCGCCAAAACCGCAGCCGATATCGAGCACGGTTTGGCTATCCTGCAAGTCCGCAAGCCCGATCAAAATATCGGTCAGCCGGGCCTGCGCCGCCTCGAATTCCTCCGAAAAGCATGGCGTATCCAGAGACGGCGGCTCATCCCAGTAGCCGAGATGGACGTTCCGGCCCACACCGCCGGACCAGAAACCTTCAATCAGGTAATCAAAATAACCCGGCACCGCCGCGGGCATGCGTCAACCCCAGCAGTAGACGCGGCCCGGGTCTCTGCTCTCCGCCATGAAACTGCACGCTGTCCAGCGAATCTTAGCACCGACGACCGGGGTCACGCGATGTAAGTATTGGCCTGAGGTGAAGATAATCATGTCGCCGGGATCCAACCGGAAGGAAACCTTTTCCGCGGTCTCGAGATTAGGCTTAACGGCGTTGCGGTCATTGATTGCGATGCGCTGACCCTCTTGCTCGGGCTTGAGATTGAATATCTCCAGCGCGCCACCCTCCTCCGCTTGAGAAAAGGCCAGCACAAAAGAAAACAACTTCATCTTTATCAATGAAAGCAAATGCCGATAGCTTGGCCGCGCCGCCTGTTCATCGTCGAAATGCGCCGGGATAAATCCGCCGGGAAGATGCGCACGAAGGGTCGTGAACATGTAACTCATCCCGGACTGCGGCCCCGGCGGCGCCGCATAGTCGCAGCCTTGATCTAAGCCAGCCAGCAGCCCGGTTACGCGACTCTCCAAATCGAGTTTGCCCGGAAACAATCGGGACAGCCCGGTACGAAAGCGAGGCACCTCGGCGAAGTATTCCCTCAAATCGGGATGGGTTAGGTTAAGATTAATACCGTAGAAAAAGGCGGCGAATTTGGCCGGAAAATCCGTTCTGACCAAGCCGTGCTTGCCGGCTTCCAATTCGGCGCACACCGCGTCGCATGCCGCGCGATCATAAAGCCCTTTGACAATGATGGCATCGACATCTTGAGCGCGCAGCCGCGTCAGGATGTGCGGCGAATGCCCGGCGTCTTCCGCCGCCACCGTGACCGTTCGGAAAAACGACATCGATTGCTCCGGTCTCGTCAGCGCGCTCTACATAATGCCCGGCGGCGGAAAGACCCAGAAGAACTGCCCGGCCCGGCCGCCCGACTTGACGGCCTGATCTGTCAGAAAATCCGCCTCGCGCGCAAGCGCCTCGGTCGACCAGCCGAGGCAAGAACGCATTTTGAGCGACACGGGATCGTAGTCGAGCCGATGTTCGGGCGGGGACCGCACCATCAGCGCAGACGGCAATACCACACAGTGATAGACCCGCAATGCGCAGGGCAGTCGCCGGGCACGTTCGAAATTGCGGCGAAAATTTTCCGGCGTATCCCCCGGCAGGCCAACGATGACCTCGACCGCGATTGTCGATACTTCGCCGAGCGCACGCAGCGTATCCTCGAACCGCGCTTCATCGTATTTGCGCTCGACATTGGCCAGGACGGTATTGTCGAAGGATTGCAAGCCGACACCGACATAAGCGTTGCCGACGCCGGCTAGAAAATCCAGGTGCTCGCGCCGCACCTTCGCGGGATAAACCTCGCAGATCAGCCCGCGCTTCGCCAGGAATCCGGTCTCTTGGGCGGCGCGCTGCAAGTTCTGAAAAGCAGGCTGGTTCAAGTTCAGCCCGGCGTCTGCAAGCAGCGCCGCACCCAACCCCAGTCGGTCCATCGCGCCGAATTCGACGCACAGGCTGTCGGCCGTCCGGACGCGCTTGGGCGATTCCATAGTCCCCCATTCGCAAAACGAACAGGTAAATGGGCAGCCGCGATAAGTTTGCAGAATGCCCAGCCCGCCGGCCGGCATGAGGTTCATCTCGTAGGGCGACGGCAACAGATTGAGATCGCCTTGGGCCCGCGGTTTCGTTTCGTGCCATGCGAAATCCGTGCGAAACGCCAAACCGGGGATGCCCGCTAATCCTTCCGGCGAACGATCGGCAAAATCGACAACCTCGCGAAAAGTGTCTTCGCCCTCGTTGATGACAAGGAGATCAATCGCCGCCGATTTCTGCCGGTGCGGTTCGTGATCCAGCATCACCGGTCGTGCGGAAGGGCCCCCGAATACGATCAGGCGGCCTGGATCGTCGCTCTTCACCGCTGCGGCGACGTCGAGAAAAAAGCCGAATGACCAAAGAAAAACCGAACAGCCGACGACATCGGGATCAAACGCGATGACTTCCGCGGCGATGCGATCGGCGTCTCCGCCGGTCAAATCCCAGACTTTGACCTCGAGATCGGGCAGGCGCGATGCGCGCAACGCCGCTTCCACCATATAGAGACCGAGATTGGGAATGAACTGCGGCATCGCCGGATCGCGGTCCGGATAGCGCGCCAACAGTGCCACGCGTCTTCCCGAGCGGCGCGCGACTTCGGGCGGCCGAGCGTGAGTCGGCACCCCGCCCGCTTGCTGCGCTATTCCGGGAAATCCGATCACGCCGGGACCGCGATTGCGCCGACCGGCAGCGGACGCGGAAACGACCACCAGTACCGCCCAGCTTTTCCCCCGCGGGCACGCACGCGCTTGTCAAGTTCGTCGCGCATGCCGGCAATAGCTTGCTCGCTCCAGCCGAGACACGACGTCATGGCGAGATTACGCGGATCGAAGCGCATGTCCCACTCCGGCAGGCCGCGCGTCATCAAGGCATCGGGCAGCACCAGGCAATGATAGGCGCGAACGGCCGCCGGGAGCGAAAGAGCGTAATCGAGCGTGCGGCGGAAACCCTCCGGCGTATCGCCGGGCAGCCCGCAAATTATTTGCAACTCGATATTGGTCACCGCGGCCAGATCGCGCACCGCTTGTTCGAAGCGAGGCAAGTCCGAAGGTCGCTGATGCAGTTTGAGCACCGCTTGATCCATCGATTGCATGCCGACGCCGAGATAAGCGGGTCCGATCTCGCGCAGGAACTCGAAATGTTCGTCGCGGATGATCGAAGGGTAGATTTCAGCCCAGAACAGCGTCTTCTTCAGAAAGCCGGTTTGGCGGTTGGCCTCGCGCAAATTGCGAAAGGCTCGGATGTTAAGGTTGAGCCCGGCGTCGAGCAGAAAGACGGCGGGCGCGGCCAGCTTTTCGAAAGCGCGCAATTCCCGGGCGATATATTCGGCGGAAAATACTGCTTTCGCCTTCTCGCTCATTCCCCATTCGCAAAAGCGGCACGACATCGGGCAGCCGCGGTAGGTTTCAAGATAGGCGACAGCGCCCGGCGGCATCAGCCCGAGTTGGGACGGGGACTTCAAGTGATCGAGATCACCCATGTCCGCAACCGCCGGCGTCCGCAGCCACCCGCCGTTCGCCGGCAGCGTCAGACCCGGCACCAATTCCAGCGCGGTCCGCGACAGATCGGGCAACGCGGCGAGGGTACGGAAGGTGACTTCGCCGTCGCCCTCGACGATTGCATCCAGATAACTGCCGGGGCGGCTGTAAAAGTCCAGATCAAACAGCGCAGACCGGGCAGATGGCCCGCCAAATACGACTACGCAGCCGGGGCGACGGCGCTTAACCTCACGCGCGACCGCAACCAGTGTTGCCGTCGACCAGACGTAAATTGAGAACCCGACAATGTCAGGATCGAAGGCCGTGATTTCGCGCACATAGGAATCGACATCGTCACGGCCGAGATCGATGAGCTTGACCTTGTGCCCGGGCTGCTGCGGGTCGCCGCGGACCGCAGCCTCGATGCGCCGGACGCCGTAGCTGGGAAGCTGCAGATAACCGAGTTCCTCGGTATCCGGACGAGGCGTCAAGCAGGCCAGCGCTATCCGACGTGCCGTCACAGGATTCCCGCTCATAGAGGAAAAGCCCGCCATGGCGGCGCCCGGATTTGAGAGTAAGGCCCCATGATGGCAGGCACAAGGCGGGTGTCTGGCGCAGGCCTGTTAACCAGCGCGGCCGACCATTCCTTGGCCCGATTGGGCGCGCAAAACGATTTTTCCAATCAGCCCGACGTGGTAGATCAACGGCGCAATCTGGTTTGCGGTGGAGGGTAAAGTCTTGGACGTACCGACAATTTTTACTGCCGGCGCGCGCGGGCGCTTCGGCCGGCCGAGGTCGGCAATTGTAGCCGGATGCCTTGCCGCAACCTTTGCCTTGGCTTTCGCCAAGAACGCATCTGCTGCAACTTTTGACTGCGTGATGGATCCCTTTCTCACCGTGAAGCTGGGCAGTCCGGTAACAAGCATCCTGTCCGCGGTCCTCGTCGATCGCGGCGACGTCGTCAAGAAAGGCCAGCCGATCGCCCAGATCGAATCCGCCGTCGAGCAAGCCGTCGTCAAGATCAATGAAGCTCGCGCTTCGAGCACCGCCGAAATCGAAGCAAAGCAGGCGCTGCTCGACGAAAAGAGCGGCGTCTACAAGCGGAAACTGGACTTGCAGACCAAGAACGTCTCGAGCACCCAGGATGTCGAGAACGCCCAGGCCGAATTCAACGTCGCCACCCAGGATCTGGTGTTGGCGCGCCTCAACCGTCAAATGGCGGAACTCGAAACCAATCGCTCCAAGGCGCTATTGGAGGAACGCACTATCCGCAGCCCGATTGACGGCATCATTGTCCAGCGTTCGCTCGGTCCCGGTGAATATGTGCGCCCGGAAGCCAATATCGTCACCGTCGCCAGCGTCGATCCGCTGAGCGTCGAAGCCTATCTGCCGGTGCGCTATTACGGAAAGATCAAAGTCGGCGATATCGCAGTGGTCCATCCTGACGAGCCGATCGGCGGCGATCACAATGCCGCGGTCAGTATCGTCGACCAGGTGTTCGACGCCGCCAGCGGTACTTTCGGAGTAAGGCTCAATCTGCCGAATCCGAATTATAGCCTGCCCGGGGGGTTGCGTTGCCGCGTCACCTTCGATGTCCCGGAAATCACCGCGAGCGATCGAAACGCGATCGAACTCAAGCAAGAGGTAGCCGGGCGGCGTGACCGAGCAACAGACGCCAAGCGGCCCCCGGCAAAGCTTCAGTCCGGCGCAGGCGTTCGAACGGGCCGTGACACTGCATCGTTATGGCAGGCTTGGTGAGGCTGAGCAGATTTATCGCGCCATTCTCCAGCATGATCCGAATAACTTCGGCGCACTGCTCTATCTCGGCGTCATCGAGGGCCTTCACGGCCGCGGGCAGGAGGCGGAACGGCTGATCCGTCAGGCCGTGATACTGCAGCCGAAATCGGCGGAGGCGCACAATAATCTCGGCATCGCGCTCGCGGGCCTCGGTCGTGTCGAAGAAGCGCTCGCCGAATACGAACAGGCTGTGGCATTCAATCCCAGCTATCTCGAGGCGCGGAATAATCTCGGCAATGCCTTGCACGCGTTGCACCGCTCCGGCGAGGCGATCCCGCATTTCGAACAGGCGCTATTACTCGGACCGGATGTGCCGGAGCTGCATAATAATCTCGGTAACGCGTTGCGGGCGGTACACCGGGAGCAAGAGGCAATCGGAAGCTTCCGCAACGCGCTTGCCATCCGGCCCGATTACGCCGAGGCCAACAATAATCTCGGCGTCACTTTGGTCTCGCTTGGAAAATACCAGGAAGCCGTTGCGGCCTATGAACGGGCCATTGCGCTGAAGCCGAACTATGTCGAGGCACTCAACAATCTCGGGAACGCGCTCGCCGCGCTCGGGCGCTATGCGGAGGCGATTTCACACTTCGACGATGCGCTATCGGTAAATCCGGAGTCGGCCGGCACGCATAACAGTTACGGCAATGTGCTCCTCGGGATGAAGCGGTACGCCGAAGCGGCGCAGCACTATCGCCGGGCCATCGAATTGCGGCCGGCTTTTTTCGAAGCGCATAACAATCTCGGCAATGCGGTGGCGGCCATCGAGCAGCCGGCCGAGGCCATCGCGCATTATCGCAAGGCGCTCGAAATCAATCCCGCTTACGCCGAAGCCCAAAATAATCTCGGGAACGTGTTAGGGGCGTTGGCGCGTTACGAGGAAGCGGTCGCCTGCTTTCGCCGCGCGATCGCCATCGATCCCAAAATGGCCGGGACATACGGCAGTCTCGGCAGCGCGCTGATTACACTCGGCCGCATTGACGAAGCGCGACAATCGCTGGAAACGGCCATCGCGCTGGACCCCCGGCAGCCCGAATATTACCGCAGCCTCGGCGAGTGCAAGAAATTTACCCTGGGCGATCCGCACCTCGCGGCGATGGAAGAACTCGCGCAAAGCTTGACAACATACCCGGCGCCAGAGCCGGACTCGCGGTCGGAAGAGCAGCGCATCGTCCTGAACTACGGGCTGGCAAAGGCCTATGATGACGTCGGAGACCACGAGGCAGCTTCCGAACAGTTGCGCCAAGGCAATAAGCGAAGGCGCGGCCAGGTCGATTACGACGAACGGACGACCTTGAGCTTTCACGACCGGGTGCGCCGCATATTCACGACAGAGCTTATGCGGAGCAAGGCCGGGCGCGGCGACTCTTCGGCTACGCCGGTATTCGTCGTCGGCATGCCGCGCTCTGGAACGACCTTGATCGAGCAGATACTGGCAAGCCACCCGAGCGTGTTCGGCGCCGGCGAGATCTTGGCGTTACACAATGCGGCGAACAGCCTCGTGGGGCCGGACGGTCCGCTGCCGTTCCCGGAGGCTGTCCCAGCAATGACAGCTGAGGACTTGGACCAAGTCGGCGAACGTTATGTGCGCGAGGTGTCCGCGATGGCGCCGGACGCAGTTCGGATTGTGGATAAGGCGCTGGGCAATTTCGTTTTCATCGGTCTCATCCATCTCACGTTGCCCAACGCACGCATCATTCACGCGTCTCGAAACGCCGCCGACACCTGCTTCTCGTGTTTTTCGAAATTGTTCGCAAGCGAGTTGCTCTACACTTACGACCTCGGCGAACTCGGCCGCTACTACCGCAGCTATGCAGAATTGATGGAACATTGGCGTCGGGTTCTGCCGCAGGACGCAATGCTGGAAGTGCAATATGAGGAACTCGTCGCCGATTTCGAGAGCCAAGCCCGCCGCATCGTAGCTTTTTGCGGCCTGCCCTGGGACGATCGTTGCCTTGCTTTTCACCAGACGAAGCGGCCGGTGCGAACCGCGAGTGCCGTACAGGTGCGCCGGCCGATTTACCGCACATCGGTCGAACGCTGGCGGCCCTATGAGAAAATGCTTCAGCCGTTGCTCGACGAACTCAATTCCGCCAACAGCGGACCAAGAAATTCCTCATAGACGCGCCAGCGACCAATGGAGCTATCGAAGAGCGGCTGTCGCACCTGAGCGGCGCTTGCCGTGCGCACCGGCCGCTTCGTTTCGTGGAAGGTGAGACAGCGATCGTCCCAGGGCAGGCCGCAATAGCTCAGCATACGCCGCGTCTCGCCCGCAAGATCGGCAACTAAATTCTCGTATCGGACATCGAGAATACGGTCCGGCAGGCAGCACCCGGCGCCAATGCGCCATCAGTCGCTCGTAGCGTCTGTAGTAACGGCCAAGCTCGGCAAGATCGTAGGTGTGGTTGAGTTCTCCCCGCTCCGCCACAGTGAAAAGTTTCGAGAAACACGAGACGCAGTTATCCGCCGGGTCGCGGATCACGTGAATGATCTTGGCATTAGGCAGCGCCAAGTGAATGAGGCCGATGAAATAATAATTATTCGGCCTCTTGTCGGTAATGTGCGGCGCGCTGGGCGCGAGATCCTGGATTGCCGCCAAGTAGCGAGCCCCGATCTCACCGAACACCCTGGCATCGAGTAAAGGAACAACTCCCGGACCGGCGATCGGACGGCCGTCGGGCCCGCGCATGGCCATCACGGTCTCGTAAAATGTCGTCAGTTCGCCCGCGCCATGAACCATCGGATGGCTGGACAGTATCTGCTCGACCAGTGTCGTACCCGAGCGCGGCATGCCAAGCACGAAGATCGGTACCGATGATGGGTTACCGTGGCCGGATTTCGTCTCGATTAGCGCGGATGTAAACACGCGCTCGATGTGATCGAACAGGGCAAGCGTCGATTTTTCATCATAGTTGATTTCCGCGCGCTTCTTAGCGTTCCCCGCCCGAAGCCGCCGAAAGGAAGAACGGTAATCCTGGAGATCGCCATAGGCGCGGCCGAGCGCGAAGTCGAGATGCATTCGGTCAGACTTCGACAAGCCAGCCGCGTTGGCGGCAAGTGCCTCCATCGCCGCGAGGTGCGGATCCCCGGTGGTGAATTTGTGCACCTCGGCGAGATTGACGTAACAGCCGACGGCGTTGGGATTAAGTTCGATGGCTTTCAGGAACGCCTGTCGCGCCGGTTCCAGTTCGCCGAGCTCCTTGAGAACGTTTCCGAGATTATTGTAGGCGTCGGCGAAATCCGGCTTCAGCGCGATCGCCTGACGGCAGTAATCGAGCGCCTTCGGATCGCCCCGCGCAATCGCGATGCGCGCGAGATTGTTCAAGGGTTCAGGGAATTCCGGATCCAGCGCCAGCGCCTGCAAACTGGAGGCGGCGGCCTCGTCCAATCGACCGGCGAGCCGATACATTTCCCCCAAATTAGCGTGATGGAGCGCGATCTGCGGGGCGAGGTTGACGGTCCGGTGGAAGTGGTCGATCGCCTCGTCAAGTTTGCCGCCCTGATGGGCGATCAGGCCGAGCAATTGCTCGGCCTCATACGAGTTGGGCTGCGCCTCAAGCGCGCCCCGGCAAAGCGCCTCGGCCTCCTCCAGGCGGCTTTCGCGGCGCGCCCGGTCAGCGAGCGTAAGTGCCTTGCCGAACGGGATAAGTTCCTGTGGCATGATCTAACGGTCGCTTTGTTTGTTTGACGATTGCGAGAGAGCGTGGTCAAGTTAAATACGATGTTATTGAAAGATGCGATCGTAATCTACCCATTAAGTGATCCGAAGAATTCTTTCCACGTCCGGCGCCTTTAGAAGCTCCGATATCACCCTCATCGACAGTCGACGAGAAACGCATGAATTAAGAACTTTAAGAAAACTCCTATGCGGACTGAATAATAGGATTATCGGAATGTGTGCGGAGAGCCTTATTCGCGTCGGCGCAATCCCATAATAAAATCTTTGGGCACTGCATATGTGAGTTGAGCTCTTATGTGTTTGTTTTCGGCGGTTCGTTGCACAGCCATACCCCTTCCCCTCCGCCATTTTCCTCGATGAACACGACGCCCGCGGCCTCGAAGGCGCGGCGGATAGCGATATCGTTTGGGGCATTCATCGAGGTTTCATGGTCGGCGAGTTCGGCGCGGCGGATGGTGGCGACCCCGACTGAGGATTCGCGCGCCAGGTCCTCGGCCCGCCAGCGCAGGAGGGCGCGGGCGGCACGGATTTGGCCGCTGGTCAGGTTGCGGTGGGTCACCTATTGACCTCCTGGGGTGTGTATGATATGTTATATATCACTTGGATGTATGACAATCATTGAATCGTAGCTCCACCAAAGCGCGATTCTCGACCCGGAGGAAGTCATGAAGGATACGGTGTGGAAAAAACCCGATCGGCGGCAGTTTATCGGCGGCTCGGATGCCCGGATCATCATGGGCAAGGACGAAGAGGCGCTGCTGCGGTTGTGGCGGGAAAAGCGCGGCGAAGTGGCGGCTGAGGATTTATCCGGCAATCTCATTGTCCAGCTTGGCGTTGCCACCGAGGACCTAATAGGCGTTGGTATGAACTTCAGTCCGGCGTAGACCATCACCGACATTCAGCGTCATGTTCGCCATCCGGCGGTGCGATGGCTGGGGGCGACGTTGGATGGCCGGGTGGTGGGCAGCGATGCGGTGTTCGAGGCCAAGTTCATGCTGCCGTGGTCGTTCTCGGAAGAAGCCGCGATCGAGAAGTACATGCCGCAGCTGCAGCACAATATGTGGGTGGTGGCGGCACGGACGGCGGTGCTGTCGATCATTACCGGGGGCGGCAAATGGGTGGAGATCGTGGCGCATGCCGATCCGCTCTATCAGCACCTGGTCTTTACCGCGGAACGGAAGTTCTGGCGCTGTGTCGAGAACGGCGAGAAGCCCTCGCTGTTCGGGGTCGATCCGCCGAAGCCTCGGGTCGAGGCGGTCCGGATTGTCGATATGAGCAGTTCGAACGCCTGGGCGGAGTTTGCCGGGATCTATGCCCGCACCCGCTCGGCCCATGCCGAGCATGAAGCGGCCAAGGCCGAGCTTAAGAGCCTGATGCCGGAGGATGCCAAGGAGGCGATCGGTCATGGTCTTCGCGCCAAGCGTTCGAAGTCGGGTGCGGTGAGCTTTGACCTTGTCGCTCTGGAGGCCGGTAGCTGCAGGAGGCTTCCCATGCAGCGGTCCAGTGAATCGATCGCCGCTTTGGCTGGCGGCTTTGGCCAAGGCGCAAGCCGAATTGGTCAATCCGGAGAAGTCGTTGACCGGGGTTATTGCCGGCGGTGGCGGGCGGGCGGGTTCTGGCGCAGGATCTGGCGCAGGACGGCAGACGGGCATCGAACGGCTGTTCCGTTATGCGCCGCTCTCGAGCGGCCTCGACATTGTGCGCAAGACTTTGGGTCAGCATGAGATCGCGACGGTGCAGACCACGGCGATCGATCAGACTGCGGGGCAGGTGAACCTGACCACGGTGCTGGCGCATGCTTCGGGCGAATGGATCGCGTCGGACTGGCCGGTGTGTCCGATTGCCGAGACCGCCAATCCGCAGCGGATGGGGGCGGCGCTGACCTATGCCCGGCGTTATGCGCTGTTCACTCTGGTCGGCATTGCCGGCGAGGACGATCTCGATGCACCCGACCTTGTCTCTCCGAGCAGCGAGACTGCTGAACCGGACGGCAGCACATGGGGCGGGCTCGGCCATGGGAGTGGCCATAGTAATGGCGATGGGAGTGGCCGCGGGAATGGCAGTGGGAACGGCAGCCACACCGGCACTGCAAATCTCAACGCCAATGGAGGCCTCAATGGCAACAGAGGCCTTAACGGCCACGGCCCGTCCTATCCACGACGGCAATCCAACCTGAGCTGTTCCGCTTCCGGGCGGCAGGACAGGCGGCCTGTTCGATTGCCGGAGCCTGAACTTGGCGCCGCGGCATCGGCCGAACTGCGAGAACGGCTATTGGTCGAGGTCAAGGCGCTTGGTTCCGGCGACGATGCCGCACTGTGGGCACTCCGCTCGCTGCACGAGAAGCGAAGGCTGACGGCTGACGATGCCGGCGTTATCGAGGCGGCATTCCGAGCCCGCTTGGCTGAGCTTCCTGCCGTGGACGAGGCGAGCCTGCCTGCGGTGGACGAGGCAAGCCTGCCCGCGGTGGACGAGGCGGCGATCTTGGCCGCTGCTACCGTGGCAGCGCTGCCCATCGCGGCAACGGCAGCCGATTTGAACAACAATCCCCGCACCAAGAATACGTCGCACGGCGCGGTCGAAGCCGCGCCGGCCGGCGGTGAAGCAACCCCGCGATCGCGGGTCGACAAAAGCGCGCTCGCCTTGAGCACACCGCGCCGGCACCGCGACCGCGAGCATCTGCGCTTTGTCGCCCAACAGCCCTGCCTGGTCTGTGCCCGCACCCCGTCGGATGCTCATCATCTTCGCCACATGCAGCCGCGGGCGCTCGGCCTCAAGGCCAGCGACGAGTTCACCGTGCCGCTGTGCCGGATCCATCACCGTGCGCTCCACCGCACCGGCAACGAACAGCAGTGGTGGCGATCGACCAAGATTGATCCGCTCAAGGTGGCGCAACGGCTGTGGCGGAGCTCGCGGCGCAAGAACGGCCGGCTGCAGGATACGCCACGGCGGCGATCTAGAACGCGCGCCCGAGGCGTCGGCGTACAATCGCCCGCCGCTACCGCACGGCACTGACTGTTAGTCCGTTCGGCTCGCCTGATCTTCTCTCTCTCTATTCGTAGCCAGTCGCTTGAGCCTTGCCATGCATGGCCCTGTCTTTGATCCGACCACCGGCGGTATCGAACTGTTCCAGACCCCCGATGCGGTGGCCTATGCGGATTTGATCGCCAATGGCCAGCGCCAGACCTGGGCGATCCGCGGCAAGCCGTTCCGCGGTTGGCTGCGCCGGCGGCATTACCAGGCCACCGGACTTGCACTGCGTCCCGACCAGCTGCGTGACAAGCTCGATCTGTTGGAGGCCCGGGCGCAGTTCGATGCCCCGATCCGTGCGGTCTTTACCCGGATTGCCGACCACCAAGGCTCGATCTTCCTTGACCTTGCCGATCAGCAATGGCGCGCGGTCGAGATCGGCTGCGATGGCTGGCGGATGGTGACGTCGCCCCCGGTACGCTTCCATCGCTCCGCCGGCATGCTGCCGTTGCCGGTTCCCGAACGCGGCGGTTCAATCCGGGCGCTCGCGGGCCTTCTCAACCTCGCCGGGACTGATGACTTTACCCTGGTGGTTGCCTGGCTCCTCGCCGCACTGCGGCCTCGGGGTCCTTATCCGCTGCTGTCGATCACCGGCGAACAAGGTTCGGCAAAGACGGTGCTGTCAAAACTCCTCAAATCCCTGATCGACCCCCATGTCGCCACCGCCCGCACACCGGCTCGCGACGACCGCGAACTCATGATCGCTGCCAAGCATAATCTGGTCTTGGCCTTCGATAACGTCTCGACGCTGACGCCATGGTTCTCCGACGCACTGTGCCGGCTGGCAACCGGGGCAAGCTTGGCGGTTCGCCGCCTCTATACCGACGACGACGAGGTTTTGATGCAGGCGGCAAGGCCGGTGCTGCTCAACGGCATCGAAGACGTCATCACCCGTGCCGACCTTGCCGATCGCGCGCTGTTCCTGGAATTAAACGCCATAGACCCGACCGCTCGCCGCCCGGAAAAGGCGATCTGGGACAGCTTTGCCCAGATCCACCCCGGTGTCCTCGGCGCCTTGCTCGACGCCGTGGTCCATGGCCTGCGCGCGTTGCCGCGCACCCACCTCGACCAACTGCCGCGCATGGCAGACTTCGCCCACTGGGTCGCCGCTTGTGAAGGCGCGCTCTGGAGACAGCCCCGCTACCTGCGGGCCTATGCGGCGAACCGCCAGTCGGCGATCGAGGCCGTGATCGACGGCGATGCCGTTGCCGCCTGCGTAACCCAGATCATGGAACGGACCTCGCGCTGGTCAGGAACCGCGAGCGATCTATTGCGCACCGGTACCCAGCACCATCGCAGCGTCGGAGCGTCACCCCGCGGCTGGCCAAGCAGCCCTCGCGCCGTCTCGGGCCGCCTGCGGCGCAGCCAAACATCGCTCCGCGGCCTCGGTATCGAGGTGGCCTTCAGACGCGGGGGTCGCAAGGGGACACGGCAGATCATGATAACAAAGCAGCGGCATCAACGCGCGCGATCATAGAACACCTTGCTCCCGATGACGCTGCTGACGGTCCTGACGGTTGAGCACCCAAAAGCAAACACTGTCTGCCTTCGCTCCCGACTAACCGGCTTTGTGTTATTCCCTCTCGTGAGTTATCGGCGTTGAACATCTCTCTGAACGCCTTTGGAGCGGCGCGCCGTAGAATAAAACTGTGTGGGAGGCGGACGCTCGAAAACACATCCCTGTTCGGTAAGCGTCCATTCCTTACACGTGGGTCAATTGACAAGTTTGATGCGGCCCAATTCCAGGGCAGGAGTCGTCGAGCCGGTTCATCGGATGGCCGTTGGACATGCGCTCCAGCACATCCTTGAGGTAGGCAAAGGGCTCGACGCCGTTGAGCTTGGCGGTGGTCGAGCAGGGAGGCGACGGTCGCCCAGCGCGCCGCGCCGCCATCGGATCCGGCGAAGAGATGGTTCTTGCGGCCGAGCGCGATCGGCCGGATGGCGCGCTCGACGGTGTTGGTGTCGAGTTCGATGCGGCCGTCGTCGAGGAAGCGGCAGAGGGCGCTCCAGCGGGCGAGCGCATAGCGGATCGCCTCGGCAAGGCCGCCGCGCGGCGGAACGCGATTGAGCTCCGCCTCGAGCCAGGCCTTCATCGCCGTCGACAAGCGGCGCGATCTGGCTTGCCGCACATCCTGCGGCGTATCTCGGCGGTCTCGACCCCGGATGGTCGCCTCGATGGCATAGAGCTCGGCGATGCGGCGCAGGGCTTCGGCGGCGATGGGCGAGCCGGTCGCCTGCGTGGACTTCGTAGAACTTGCGCCGCGCATGGGCCCAGCACGCCGCCAGCTGGATGTCGCCGCCGGCGCGTCAGCCGCTCGAAGCCGGCATAACCGTCGACCTGCAGCACGCCCTTGAACTGCTGCCAGATGGGCGGCGGGCCGCTCGGCCTCGCGATCGGGACTGTAGAGATAGACGGCCGCCGGCGGATCGGGCCCGGCCCAGGGACGGTCATCGCGGGCGTAGACCCAGAGCCGGCCGGTCTTGGTGCGGCCGCGGCCGGGATCGAGCACCGGGATCGGCGTGTCGTCGGCAAAGAGTATCTGGCTGAGGCGAACACATGGGCTTGCGAGCCGCGCCTGCAGCGGCTCCAGCCACCAGCAGGCGCCGCCGACCCAGTTGGCCAGCGTCGAGCGATCAAGCTCCACGCCGTGCCGGGCGAAGATCTGGCTCTGCCGGTAGAGCGGAAGGTGATCGCAATATTTGGCGACCAGGACATGAGCGAGAAGACCAGGAGTGGCGAGGCCCTTGGCGATCGGCCGCTCCGGAGCCGGCGCCTGATGGATGGTTCCGCAGGCGCGGCAGCCATAGCGTGGCCGGCACACGCGGATCACCCGAAGCCGAGCCGGCACATGATCGAGCATCTCGCTGACGGTCTCGCCGATCGCATGCAGCGGGCCGCCGCAGCAGGGGCAGCTCTGATGGTCGACATCAAGCCGGACGTCCTCGCGGGGCAGATGCGCCGGAAGGCTTGCTCGGTCGGTCTGCGGCCTGGGTGCCTTAACGGCCGCTGATGGAAGCGTGGCTTCGGCCCGCGCGATATCGGCGCCGAGGTCTTCAAAGCCGAGCTGCAGCTGGTCGTCATCGAGCCGTTCGGCACGTCGGCCAAATTGGCTGCGCTGCAGCTTCGCAACGATGAGACGCAGCCGTTCGATCTCGGCCTGCGCCGCGGTGAGGTTGGGGCGTTCCGCCGCGAGCGTTCGCACCATCCGCTGCAGCGTTGCCACATCGTCTGGCAGGGCGGCAAGATCGATGTTCATAAGCCGACAGTCTACTTTGACTCGCATGTCTTCTCAGCGATCGACGCGGCTTATGAGTCAATCAGCCGCAGGATCAGCCTGCGATCGCCGGACGCCAACGCTGTTCCGGCGCCCGCCAGTCAACACCGTCGATCAACTGCGACAGCTGCGCCGAGGTCAGCGACAGCGTCTCGGCCGGTGACGCTCGGAGGCCACAGGAATACGCCTGCTCGAAGCACGCTTAGTGAACAGACAGAATCGGCGTCCCAAAGACGATCTTGATCAGATTGCCTGGTGCGCCATGATCGATAGGTGGCCTGAGCGGATCCAGATGCAGCCTTCACCAGCATGGCGAGCCATCGAAGCCTTTGCGCATATCGATGAAGCAAGGCCAGATGCACCTTCACATTCGGCGGCCGGTGTTGCACAGCGTGGTCCAGCCGCATCGGTGATCTGCACCGTGACGAAGGCCAGTGCTGTCGCCGCCAGCTCCTGCTTCCATCGACGTAGAACACGTTGCGCGATGCCATACCGGCGCGCCACCTCCGCGGCGCTCACGTCCTGTCGCGCTGCTTCCTCGAGGATCCACCGTTTGTCTGCGCCGCTGAACCGGCGCCGATGCCCTTGACGCAGTCGCGGAACAATAGGACCTGCCAGCTGCGAGGAGGGATAAGCCACCGGACTTATGAGAGGACTAGCGGGCGGACTTAGGGGAGGACTTAAGGGACGACGGCGGTAGAGCAGCCGGCGCTCCAGCGGTTGAGGTTCGGCCTTAAACTGCGCGCGCCAATTGCCGAAAGATTTGAGCGGAATCCCTTCCGCCTCGCAATACTGCCGCTGGTTCAAGTCACTACGCTTCCAGGCCTCATGATGCGCACGCCAGAACACCTCGCCCTGGCGTGTCCACCTTCGATGATTGTCTGCCATCTCGCTCTCTCCATCTGCAAATCGATGGCGAGAACAGATCGAGTTTGCCGGCAGCAGAACAAGTGTGCGAAAAATGGACGCTTACAAAGCAGCCCTGTTCGGCTAGATAAAATCCCTGATACGCTACATAAATTCCCTGTTCCAGGCAGCAGGGAGTTTGCGTTAAATCACTAAAATTATTGATGAATTTGCCAAGAGACTCGTCGCTTCCGTCAGAAGCGGGTTCCTTTTCTCTGTAAATTTCCCTGATAACAGGGAAGTGACCTCATAAGCCGGCTTGCCGATTGGCCGATCATCCGGCCTGGAGGCTGACCGGTTCCGATTTCGCCTCCGTGCTCATTTCGACATCCGCCTCGACTGTTTTGGTGCTGTTGAGCAGGGGATCGAGGATGAGCATGGTAATGCCGCCGGTCACAGCCGATTGCTTGAGGATCAACTGGGCGACCAACGGCAGATGCTCCATGACGTCCGGCGAAATGAACAATCCTCCGAGGCCGATCATCAACGCCGAGCCGGCGACAATGAGATTGCGATCATGCCACTCGACATTGTTCAAGAGGTGGATGCCGTGCACCAAAACGATGCCGAAAAGGATAGTCGCTAGACCGCCCAAGACGACGATCGGAACAAGCACCAGGAGCATATCAAATTTGATGAAGCAGCCGAGCACGACCAGTAGCACGCCGGCCGCGAGCGTCGCATAGCGCGAGCCCACCCGGGTCGAGCGCAGCATGCCGATATTGTCGGGATAGACGTTCATGGCGAAGCTGCCGACCACTGCGCCGAAAGCGGAGCCAAGGGCGGCGCCGAAACAGCCCTCGGCCATCCGCGATGCCGGCATCGGCTCGTCCATCCAGTTCGCGACTGCTTGATAAAGCGGCATACAAGTAATGCTGCATGGGACCATGACCAGGACAAAGAGAAAGACCGCTTCGGGCTGAACGCCAAAACCAAACGGAAACGCCTGCGGTACGACCAGCCACGGCGCCGTAACCACCGGCGCGAACGAAATCGGCAGGAAAGCCGAATAAGTCACGGTGCCGGCGACCAGGCCGAGCAGGATCGCGGTACGACGCAAACGGCGGGTGCCCATGAGGGTCACCAAGATGAAAACGACCACGGCCACGAAGCCGCCGAGCAGGTTGATGAAAGGAAACCCGGGCGTGGTGCGGAGCCCGAGCCAGTTCGGCAAAGACACCGACGCGATCTGAAACGAGATCAGAATGACCATCAGTCCACTGATCATCGAAGATTGAAAGAAACGGCCGAACAAACCGATGATGCTGAAGCCGCGGATCGGAACCGCCAGAACGGCCCAGATCAGGCAGGCGACGAACAGCGAACCGTAAGCGGTACCGAGCCCGATGCCGGGCGAATGGCCCATGATCAGGATCGCAATGAAGGTGCCGAAATAGGGTCCCTGCACGATCGGCATGCGCAGCAGTCCCACCGATTGGAAGCAGGTCGTCAGACCGGAGGTGACGAAAGTCATGCCGTAGAGATAAGCGATCTGTTCCGGCGGCATGTTGAACGAGCGGCCGAGCAGGCCCGGAAAAACGAATATGCCGGTCATGCCGAAGATATTTTGGAAACCCAGCAACAAAAGCTGTCCAAACGGCAGCTTCTCGTGAATGCCGACATCAAACATGGCCCGCGGTTTTGCCGCCACGGCGTCGCCCTGCCCCATGACCGTCTCCTCCCGATATGTTTTTTCTTCGCTACCGGCACGCTTAGTGCGGCCGGGTCTCTACTCTTTGATGTCGATATCTTTTTCGACACGCCAGACCATGGTTTCAGGCGTCAGCCCGCCGCGTTGACGCGGCTTCGTGGCGTCGCCGTTCTTTTCCCACTCGCCGCGCGTGGCACGCTGCGCGAACAACTCCCAATTCTCGGTCCATTTGCCGAGGGTGTAGCCGTGCCACGGCGTCTTCAGCTTGACGGGCGGCAGCTTGAGCTCAGTCCACAGCGCCTGGGCGCGCTCCATATATTCCTTCTTGGGCAATGCCAGTGGCGGCATCACTCCCTTGATCGTCGCGTCAATGAGAAGCGAGGAGTCCGATGCGCGGCTGCCATATTGCGCGCCCTGGACGGCGCCGCGATACGGCGCGATGTGGACATCCTCGGCCGGGTTGCAGCGATAAGCCAACGACCAGAACACGGCGTCGGTGTTGGAAGGCTCGATGTCTTCGCTGACGGCGATGCAGATCTTGCCGCAATCCGCCATCAGCGTCGAAGCGCCATGTAAACCGCGCCAAACCTCTGATCGCGGCGTGCCCGGCGCGTATTGCACGAAAATCACCGGCCGAAGATTGGTCAGCGGCTCGTGCATGACGACGCGGCGCACACCGCGGACGTTCAAATTTTCTTTCAGATGGTTCAGCCAAAGTGGCTCGTAAGCCACCTTCTTGACCATACTCGACTCGCTCGGCGTCACCTGGCTGATGATCGAGGCAAACATCGGCGATTGCCGATGGGTGATGGCGGTCACCTCCATCACCATGTTGAAGGCTTCGAGAGCGACATAGCCGTTGCTTTCGCCGAACGGCGCTTCCGGTTCGAGGAGGTCGGTATCGATCAGACCTTCGATGACGATTTCGGCCGCGGCCGGCACTTCAAGATCGATGGTCTTGCACTTCACAATGCGTATCGGCTGACCGGCGAGCGCGCCGGCGACACCCATTTCGTCGACGTCGATCGGCAGTTTCTGCGGCCCCGTGAACATCACCACCGGCGGCACGCCCACGACGATAGCGATCGGCATTTTCTGACCGAGCGCCTTGTACTTCCGCCAATGTTTGTAACCTCCGGCGCCGTTTTCGCCGACGACCATGCGCATCGCGATCCGGTCGGTCGCCTTGAGGCCGGCACGATAGGTCCCCATGTTCTGGATACCGGACTCGGGATCCTTGGTGACGCACAGCGTCGCGGTCAAATAAGGCGCGGAATCGAATCCCGGTGTCGAGATCGGAATAGGCAGCTTCTTCAACCCGCCATTGGCACCGCGAAGCGCATCGCCGGTCATGACGATGTCTTGGCATTCGCCGGAGGGGACTTGCACCGGCGCGATCGGATTGCGGATCGCTTTGAGCCAAGCGGCGCCGATCTCGCCAACGGCACAACCCATGCCCTGGGCGTAAATCTCGGGAGAGGCCGCGAAGGCGCCCACAACAACAGGAATGTCAAAGCGATTGCCGGTTCCGTCGACGACATTGGTGAAGAGGAAGGCGCGCCGTTCGCTTTCCGCGAGGTCGCCGATGAATTGCAGACGCACCAGCGGATGCAGTTCGGTGTCTTTGTTGATCGGGTGATCGATCCGGGTGACGAGATTGTGCGCTTCGAGCTGCTTAAGATGATCCTGGAAATCGACCGAAACTCGCGGCTTCTCGGTATTCGATATAACCGCCGGCGCGTAATTCATCGGCAACCTCTCCCTTCCGAGTCTTGTTCGTATTATTTATCGCCCGTGACTGGAAATAGTGTCGACATTTGATTGGAGTGTCAACCAATCTAGGCTCTTCTGCATGGATCGCCTGTCGGCAGGTCGACCTGATTCAACTTCGAATTGGCGCAACAACGGTGTCCGTTGACACTAATTCGACGGGTGATTAGTGTCGACATATACAGGCGACGACTTGTTTAACAAAAATAATGCCCAACAGGGAGAGAAGCCGAGTGAGATTCGCTGTGACCATAGGGGCTACCGGCGCGCCGCTTCTTTTCCTGGGACGAAGTCCAAGCATCGACCGCGGTGCGGCAGCGACGATTTTTTCGGACCTTCTATGAAGCCGGCTTCGTTCGAGTATCACGCGCCGAAAACTCTCGACGAAGCCCTGCGCCATCTGGCTTCGCTCGACAATGCAAAAATCCTGGCCGGCGGGCAGTCTCTCGTCGCAATGATGAATTTCCGCGTTGTAACGCCTGATCATCTGATCGACGTCAATCATATCGAAGGCCTATCCGGCATCACCATTACCGGCAAGCACCTGCGGATCGGTGCGACGACGCGGCAACGCGATTTGGAATTCAGCGCCGAGATTGCCAGACACTGTCCGCTGATGCGGGAAGCGATCCTGCTGGTCGGTCATCGGCAGACGCGCAATCGCGGCACCATTGGCGGCAGTCTCGCCCATGCCGATCCCTCGGCGGAACTGCCCAATGTGTGCTCCGCCCATGACGCCAAGATAGAGATTCACGGGCCCAACGGGCGGCGTCTGGTGCCGATCGCCGAATTCGGCCAGACCTTCATGACCACGGCGGTCGAAGCCGACGAAATACTGACCGCGGTCGAAATCGAATTATGGCCCGCAGGCCACGGCTATTCGTTCCTGGAATACGCCCGCCGGCATGGTGATTTCGCCATCGTCGGCGTCGCGGCCCTCCTCCAACTCGACAACAATGATCGGGTCGCGCGAGCCGCTGTCTCGCTTTGCGGTGTGGATGCCATGCCCAAACGACTGCCAGCCGTGGAATCCTCACTCATCGGGCAGATTCTCACCGACGAGATAATCGAGGACGCCGCGGATAGTGCCGGCGATGTTGCCGTCCTCGAAGATCACCATGCGACCAAGGTTTACCGTCAACATCTTGCCCGCGTCCTTTCGGCGCGCGCCTTGCGGGAAGCCAATGAGCGGGCGCTCCATGAAAAGGTCAGAGCGGCATCATGACGGTCAAACAAGCCATCTCCGTAACAGTGAACGGCAAGCAATACCGGCGCGAGGTCGAACCGCGGCTGACACTGGCCGATTTTCTGCGGCATGAAATCGACCTTACCGGCACCCATATCGGCTGCGAGCACGGTGTGTGCGGGGCTTGCACCGTTCTGCTGAACGGATTGTCGACCCGTTCCTGTCTGACATTTGCCGTGCAGGCCAACGGTCAACAGGTTACAACGATCGAAGGACTTGCCGCGCCGGATGGCACGCTCAGTCCGTTGCAGCAGGCGATGGCCGATAATCACGGCCTGCAATGCGGTTTCTGTACCCCCGGCATGCTGATTACATTGACCGAACTGTTGCGCGACGATCCGAACCCGGACGACACCAAAATACGCGAGACGATAACCGGCAATCTTTGCCGCTGCACCGGCTATTCCGGCATTGTCGCGGCAGCGCGGCAAGCAGCTCGGCACGGCCGCGGCGCAGGAGGCTGAGCCTTGGGAGCCAAGCAATTCGGCGCACGGGTTCAACGCCTGGAGGATCCAGCGCTCCTGGTCGGTCGCGGCCAATATACCGACGACATCAAACTACCCGGCACGCTGCATGCGGTATTTGTGCGCAGTCCACATGCGGCGGCAGCACTTCGCGGCATCGATGCCAGCGCCGCGCTGGCCCTGCCGGGCGTGCACGCGGTATTCACTGCCAACGATCTGCCGCAGCCGATGCGCACGATGCGGATGCCGCAACTCGTGCCCAACGCTGCAATGCAGACATTGCGAACGCAGCATTGTCTGGTGGTCGACGAAATCTGCCACGTCGGACAGGCAGTGGCGGTGGTTCTGGCGGACACGCAATATATCGCCGAGGATGGCGCCGATCGGGTAAGCGTCGACTATGACGTGCGCCAGGCCCTCAACAACGTGCGTGACGCACTCAAGCCCGGTGCGCCGTTGGTCCATCCCGACCTCGGTACTAATATCGTCGCCGCAGCCCCGATGTCCTACGGTGATGTCGATGCCGCCTTTGCCAATGCAAAACACGTGTTCGAGGAGCGAATCTGGCAGCATCGCGGCGGCGGCAATGCGCTCGAAACCCGCGCGGTACTGGCGAATTACGATCCGATGAACGATCTGCTGACGGTGTGGTCGGCAACGCAGGTGCCGCACACCACGCGGCGCATGATCGCCGAATTGATGGGCCGTAACCTCGATCAGATCCGCGTTGTTGCGCCGGACGTCGGCGGCGGCTTCGGGCCGAAAGCGACAATGTATTGCGAGGACACGGTCATCGCCGAAGTTGCACTGCAGCTTCGCCGGCCGATCAAATGGGTCGAGGATCGGCGCGAACATTTCCTGTGCGCGTCGCAGGAACGCGATCAATATTGGGACGTCTCCATCGCCGTCGATGACGACGCCCGCATCCTGGGCGTGCGCGGGCATTTGCTGCACGACACCGGTGCTTATCTGCCGTGGGGCATCATCATGCCCTATATCGCCGCGACGACGATGCCCGGGCCTTATGTCATCCCGGCCTATCGCCTCGACATGACGGTCGCTTTCACCAACAAGGTGCCGACGACGCCGGTGCGCGGCGCCGGCCGCCCGCAAGCCGTATTCGCCATGGAACGGTTGATGGATCGGGTTGCGCGCGAGTTCAAGCTCGATCCCGCCGAGGTTCGGCGCCGCAATTTCATCCAGCCGGAGCAGATGCCATATCCGGTCGGCCTTATCTTCCGCGACGGCAAACCGCTGATTTACGACAGCGGCGACTATCCCAAGGCGCAACAGGTCGCTCTCGAACTTTCGCACTACCGCGGTTTCAAGCAACGACAGGCGGAAGCGCTGAAAGCGGGACTTTATATCGGCATAGGCATCGCTAATTACGTGGAAGGCACCGGACTTGGACCCTTCGAAGGCGTCACCGTCCGCGTGCTGCCTGACGGCAAGGTGCGGGTGATCTCAGGCGCCACCAATCAAGGTCAGGGCACCCGCACTACGCTGTCGCAGATCGTCGCCGACGCCGTCGGCTGCCGGATGGAAGATATCGCGATGACGCTTGGCGACACCGCGACTATCGCGAACGGACTCGGCGCCTTCGCCAGCCGTCAGGCCGTCAATGCCGGTTCGTCGGCGCGGATCGCCGGCCTCGAAGTCCGCAAGCAGATTCTCCGCGTAGCCGCGCGGCATCTCGGCGCGCCGGAAGACCAGATCGACCTTGAAGATGGCATGGCGATTTCCCGTTCCGGAAACCGTCAGTCGATCAGTTTCGGTAGGCTGTCATTCGCGTCGCAAGGCATGCCGGGCTTCTCGATGGAGCCTGGCGACAGCGTCGGTCTGGAACACACCGCTTTCTACATGCCGCCGCAGGCCGCCTATTGCAGCGGGACTCATGTCGCCGAAGTCGAAGTCGATATCGGCACGGGTGGCGTGAAAGTCACAAATTACGTCGTGGCGCATGACTGCGGCAACGTCATCAATCCGCTGATCGTCGACGGCCAGGTGCAGGGCGGCGTCGCACACGGCATCGGCAATGCACTCCTCGAATTCATGCAATATGACGAGAATGCGCAGCCGATAACGGTGACCTTCGCCGATTATCTGATGCCGATGGCGACCGATGTGCCTGATTGCGTCATCGAACATGTCGAAACGCCCTGTCCGCTCAACCCGATCGGTGTCAAAGGCGCAGGCGAAGGCGGCACCATTCCGGCGGCGGCCGCTATCATTGCGGCCGTCGAGGATGCGCTGTCGCCGTTCAGCGTCACCTTCTCCGACACGCCGCTTCTGCCAGATAAAATCGTCGCCTCGCTCACTGCAGCTGACGCCTATCGGCGGCCGCGCCAACGGAATTGATCGATGACCGATAAACCCTTCACGGCGGCATTCGACGCTGCCCGTCACACCACTACGCTGACCTTGAGCAAAGCGGACAGCGGCAATCGCCTGACCGGCGCCGATATCAGCGCGCTCGCCGCGGCGATCCGCGATGGCGGACATGATAACAAGAACAAGCTCTTGGTGCTGCGCGCCGATGGCGACCATTTCTGCCTGGGCCGGATTCCCGATGCCAAAGGTGCCACGCGGCCGACGGCGCTGGAGATGCGTGCCAGCGTCGCCGACACGATCATGGCGTTCTATGCGGCGGTCCGGAATGCCCCGATCCCGGTCATCTGCGTGGCGCAGGGCGAGGCGCGCGGCTTTGGCTGCGCGATTGCCGCGCAATCCGATATTACCATCGCATCGCGGACAGCATTGTTTTCTTTGCCGGAGCTGGACACGACGATCCCGCCAACGCTGGCGATGTCGGCGCTACTGCAGCGGGTGCCGCCAAAAATCATTGCCCACATGGTCTATACACGCCAGACCATCACGGCGGACGAGGCGCGACAATTCGGCCTCGTCACTCAGGTTAATGAGCGCGCTGAACTTGATGCCGCTCTCGACCGCATCGTCGCCAATCTTGTTGAGAAGCCGCGCGGCGCGCTGACGACCATCAAGGAATATCTTTGGAGCGCGCTCTATGTTGATGCCGGAGCGTCGGCGCATTTGGCGCAGAACATGATCTCGGTTGCGATGTCCTCCTTCTAGGAGAAGACTCTGCGTAATGAGCGGCGTCAGGCCGAGAGTTCACTCGTCTCGGCGATATCGGAAATCTCGGGCAAGCATTTTTCCAATGCCGCCAGCGCGCTCATGTGATTGGAGCGAATGAGGGCGGCCGCGAGATTGGCGTCGCGATCCTGGTAAGCTTTGACCAGACGCGTGCTGTCGTCGAGCGATGACCGCATACGACCGGGTTGCGACAAACTGAGACGCCGCAGCCGCAGGGTTCGCAGCAATAACGAGTCCAAAATGCGCTTGACCGTTTTATTTTCAGCAAGCTGGGTGTTGCGATCGTAAAAATCCACATTGGCCCAGACAAAACCGTTGAGGTCGTTACCGCGCGCAGCCTCTTCCATCGCGCCGAGCGGTTCGCACAGCTTGGCGATGTCAGCTGCCTCACCGTTGCGCGCGACATCGACAGCGATCACTTGGAACAGCGCCGCGCGCGCACGGTAGATATCGCGTACTTCGCTGACGTCCAGCGAGACGACACGCGGCCGACGGCGCGGCGGAATTTGAACCAGTCCTTCTTTTTCGAGCAGCATCAAGGCTTCGCGGATAGGGGTACGGCTGGTGTGAAAACGGCGCGACAGTTCGACCGAATTCAAATCGTCGCCTGCCCCGCGTAGCTCTTCGATAATTTCGGCCGCGAGTTCGCAGGCGATTTTAGACACCAGGGACGGCCGATCATGATGCTCGGCAATGATCCCTCGCACGGCCTCAAGCGCCCGCGCGAACGAGCGCGCGTCGCGGACCGGCTTCGCGGCGGGTCTGAGCTTCGCTGAGGCGTCGATGGCGCTGATCCTCCTGCCAAGAATGACTTTATCACGCCGAACAACATAGGGCTGCAGCTTCCATATTGTCGACACTCATTTTCGGCGTTCAAAACTATAGCGGTAAATTTACGCGACTTTTTGACTGAAGATGGCCTTGACGATCCGTCGGATTCTCGATTGAGTGTCGACATAATGGGTCGAGGCGAGGACCAACCCGCCCCGTCATTTCGAGAGGAAACGCGAGACGCAACGATGGCAGCAGGTTCATTCGTTACCGGCAATATGGACTACATTCGCCGCCCTTTCGTCGCCACCATCAAACCCGGTCACCGCGTTCTCATCCTCAGCGATTTTTCGCACGATCCGCGAGTCTGGCAGGTGGTACAGAGCATCTGCGCCGAGCTTGGCGCAGAAACGACGGTTGCGTTATTCGAGCGCCGGCCGGCCGATTATTACGATCCGCCGTCCGCCGTCTGTGAAGCGATGATGAAGTCGGACTTCAACGTGCTTTTGTCGTCGACCGGCATGCTGCATTGCCACGCCAATTTCACCGCCATGGCGGCCGGCATTCCTGCGATCTGCATGGACGGCGGCATGCAGCTCGAGTGGTTTCAGTCCGGTGCGGTGACCGACGACATGAAGCAGATCGCGGTCCGCAAACATTACGTCGCCAAGAACGTGTTCGGCCCGAACGCGCGGGAGTGCCGCGTGACGTCCAAATACGGCACCGAATTTACCTACAGCGTCGCCAATCGCATCACCCAGCCGCCGCTGCCGACCGACAAATTCGATCCCTATGGAATCGTCAATTTCGCCAAGGACGAAAACCGGCCGGGTAACAACCTGCTCTACTATCTATTCCCCACCGGCGAATTCAACGTCGCGCCGGTTGAAGGCAGTGCCAATGGCAAGTTGGTCATCGACCTGACCATGCACCACATCGGCCGCTTGATCACGCCGATCGAATTGACCGTCAAAGACGGCCGCGTGACCGATATCGACGGTGGCGCCGAAGCGCGTATTCTGCGCGACTACCTGGAAGAGTACGGCGACGAGAACGCCTACATGTGCCCGGCCGAAGCATCGGTCGGCGTCAATGCCAAAGCGGTGGTGCGCGGCATCCAGCGCGAAGACAAGAACATCATGGGCACGTTGCATTTCGGGCTCGGTACCAATGTCGATGTCGGCGGGTCGATAAAATCGAAGATCCACATGGACGGCGTGATCCTGCATCCGACACTCTATGTCGACGGCGTCAAGCGCATCGACAACGGCAAGATCCTGGTACCCATTGAGGGCCACTGATCGGCTTGGCTCGGATAAATATCCGAAAGGATGTGCTGCGCCGATCTGACGCCGCGGACATCATTGACGTGCCTTCGGAAATTGGTGCTATCGTAAAATCTCCAATAAGCGGGAAACGCAGCCGCTGCCAGGGAGGCGAAGATAATGAAAATGACAAACAAACGATTCGGATCGGCACGCGGTATCGCGTTCGCGGCAATAATGGCTGCTGCCGTGCTTGCAGCACCCCCGACGGGATATGCTCAGGACACCAAGACTTACGTCATGAAGTTGAGCACGGCGACCCTCAACGATACCCAGCACGAGTGGATGAAGCGCTTTGCGGCGGCCGTCGAGAAAAATTCCGGCGGCCGTATCAAGGGTGAGATCTATCCGGCAAGTCAGCTTGGTTCTATTCCGCGCCAAATCGAAGGCACTCAGTTCGGCTCGATCCAGGCTTGGATCGGTCCACCGGAATTTTTGGTCGGTGTCGACGAACGCTACGAGGCCCTGAGCGCGCCCGGCACATTTTCTGCCGAGCAGGATGCGCGCCTGATCAACGATCCGGCTGTTCGCGACATGATGCTCGGCTTGGGCGGCAATAAGGGCCTGACCGGCATCGGACTGTTCCCGCTGGCGCCGTCGGGGATCGTCGCGCGCAAACCGGTGCGTCATCTCGCCGAATTCAAGGGCATGAAGATTCGGGTGCTGGCCTCGCCATTCCAATTGGAGATGATCAAGCGGCTCGATGCCTCGCCGGTCGCGATGTCGCTCGGCGATGTTTTGACCGCGTTGCAGCAGGGCGCGCTGGACGGCGCGCTGGGCTCCATCCCGGTATTCGGACCGATGCACTACGTCGATGCCGCGAAATACGACACCGAGATCGGCCAACCCTATGTCAACACCATCGTCGTCATGAACAAGAAGTGGCTCGAAGCCTTGCCGCCCGACCTGCAAAAGATCGTGCGCGACGACGCGGCGGCGGATTCCACCGGGATTATCCCATTCATTACCGATTTCTACGCCGCGCAGCGTAAGACGTGGACCGATCAAGGCGGCGAGTTGATCGCGCTTCCTGCAGACGAACAGGCCGCATTCATGTCCAAGATATCCGACATCGCTGAGGTAATGACGAAAGACAAGCCGGACCTGAACAAGGCGGTGAATGTCGTCATCGAGGCTGCCGCCCGAAACAAATAGCGTGACGCCGGCAGATTGACTCGATCCAAGGGAGAAGCCCGCCACATTGCGCGGCCGAGAAATTCGGCAATTAAGATAATTTCGGCAATTACTAAGACGGTTCATCGAGCCGGGTGAGCGGGCGCTCAAGGAGTAGTCATGATTTTACTGTCCAACGGTGGGACCAACATCCAAAAGAGCGCGGCGCCGTCTGACACGATCCTGATCGGCACTGTCGACGGCATCGCACTACTTGCACGGACTCCACAGGGATGGACCGTCAAGCATCGTGCCATGAAAGGGGTGTTCGTCAGCGGCGTGACCGCGCTGGACGACGGAACATTGTTCGCTTCGACCCGCGGCGTCGGCATGGCCCGAAGCGACGATGGCGGCATGAAATGGAACTGGGTCAACGAGGGCCTTTCACACCACGAATTTTGGTCAACGCGCGCCGGCCGCCTGCACGGCCGCGACGTAGTTTTCGCCGGCGCGCTGCCCGCGCATCTTTACGTCAGTGAGAACAAAGGCACGTCATGGCGCGAACTCACGGCATTCCGTGAGGCAAAGACCGTTTCACAATGGACCTTTCCGCCGCCGCCGCGCATCGGACACATCAAGGACATCGTGATCGACGGCAAGCGCCTTCTGGTCGGCGTGGAGATCGGTTCGCTTCAGGTGTCCGACGATTTCGGCAAGAGTTTTGCCGAACTGCCCGTCGATCCCGATCCGCAGGAATGCGACATCCACCGTATTCTCGTACATCCGGACCGGCCGGACCGCATCATCATCGCCAATGGCCTCGTCGGCATGATGACAAGCGAGGACCGCGGCGCATCTTGGCGAAAGAATCCAATGCCGGCCGGCGCGAACTATCCGGACGCGGTTATCGTCCATCCCGACCAGCCCGATCTTTTGTTTATGTCGGCCGGCGTCGGTTGGCCGCCGCATTGGTACGAACTCGGCCGTGCGCGCGGAAAGATTTTTCGCAGTCGCGACGCCGGGCAGACCTGGGAGCGTCTTCTGGGCGGCCTGCCGAATGGCCAGCGGGCATTGTTCAGCGCTTTGACGGTCGAAGCCTGTCCGGGAAGTTGGTCGCTCCACGCCGTCGACACCGACGGCCAGGTTTTCGAAAGCATCGACGGCGGCGACACATGGACGATCATTGCCGACGTACCACCGGTTTCGAAGGCTGATTTCTACAAAGGGCTGATACGCGACCGGGTGGTGCTTGCCAACGTCGACGACATTGTTGCCAATCCGACCGCCACCAAGCGCTGGCAGGATGCAGCCAAGACGCTGGGCCAAGCGTAAGAGGCTCGCGTGGCCAGTCATCGCTCACCGCGCCGGCGGCCTATCACGCATGATGGAATGTGCTAGCGTTAAGAAGCGGATAAGCACGCAAAGCAGAACGTGCCGTACACCGGAGGCGGTCCTATGGGTTGGGCGAGATTGATCGTCGGCTTAGCCGTCGCCGCGTCTGTGTCGCTACCGCTAATGGCTCGTGCCCAGGATCATCTCAAGATCGCGGTCGGCGCGCGCGGGGTTGGCGAGACTTTCGTGCCGGAGCTTGGCCAGGTTGCCGGCATTTTCCGGAAACACGGTCTGACTCTTGAAGTACTTTATACCGATGGCGGCGGCGTCACCCAGCAAGTCGTAATTTCCGACAGCGCTCAGATCGGCATCGCCAACGGCTTCCTCGGCACGCTGGGTGCATTCAGCAAGGGCGCGCCGTTGCGCGTGATCGGCTCGACTTTTACCGGCGGCAGTCAACTGTTTTGGTATGTTCCGGCCGAATCCGCCATTCGTTCGCTCAAGGATACCGTCGGCAAGACGGTCGCCTTTTCAACCACCGGTTCGTCGACGCACACCGCCGTGCTGGCGCTGAAGAAATTCTCCGGTGTCGATTTCAAGCCGACGCAAACCGGCGCTGCGCCCGCAACTTACACACAGGTCATGAGTGGGCAGATCGACGTCGGCTGGGCCGGCGCCCCATTCGGCGTCAACGAGGTCGAAGAAGGCAAAATTCGCGTCATCGCCAAGGCGTCCGACGACCCCGCGCTTAATCGCCAGACCATCCGCCTCATCGTCGCCAACGCGACTGAACTCGCCGAACGGCCGGACGTGTTTGCGCGTTTCATGCGCGCCTATCGCGAGGCGCTGGCGTGGGTTTATACAACCCCGGAGGGTCTCGCCGCCTACGCCCAATGGGCCGGTATTTCGGAAACGACTGCCAAGCGCGCGCTCACCGAATTTCTGCCCGCACAGGCCGTCGATCCCGACCGGATCGCGGGAGTCGACGACGTCATGGCCGACGCGGTAGCGTACAAATACATTCCTGCGCCGCTCAGCAAGCAGCAGCTCGACGAACTCATTCAAGTCCCGGAACGTAAGCAGTAAGCCATGGCCGTTGACAGCTACGACTACATCATCGTCGGCGGCGGCTCCGCCGGCTGCGTACTCGCCAACCGATTGTCAGAAGATCCGCAGGCGACAGTGCTGCTGCTCGAAGCCGGCGGCAGCGACTTCAACCCGTTGATCCACATTCCGATCGGGCTGGGCAAGCTGCACGAATACAAGATGCATGACTGGGGGTATCAGTCAGAGCCGGACCCTAACCTCAACGGCCGGCGCGTAGAGGAAATGCGCGGCAAGGTGCTGGGCGGGTCTTCATCGATCAATGTAATGGCGTTCACCCGCGGCGATCCGGCCGACTATGACCGCTGGGCGCAAAAAGGCGCGCGCGGCTGGTCCTATGCCGATGTGCTGCCCTACTTCAAACGCGTCGAAAACTGGCAGGACGGCGAGAACGAGTTCCGCGGCAAGTCCGGTAACATTGGTGTGCAGTGGGCCAAGACAACGGACCCAGTCTTTAATGCCTGGATCGATGCCGCACGCATGGCCGGCCTGCCGGTCACCGACGACTATAACGGAAGTTCGGCGGTGGGTTTCGGCCGCAGCCAATATTCTATCCGCGACGGCAAGCGCTGCTCGGCTGCCGTCGGCTATCTGCATCCGGCGCTGTCACGAAAAAATCTTACGGTGAAGACCCGCACTCACGCCGCGCGCGTCTCCATGCGGCAAAACCGTGCTACCGGCGTTGAGTTCATTCGTAACGGCCGACCGGCCACCGCGCATGCCGCGCGCGAGGTGATCCTTTGCGGCGGCGCCTTCAACTCGCCGCAGCTTCTGATGCTTTCCGGCATCGGTCCGGCCGACCACCTCCGTTCCGTCGATATCAAGCCGATCGTCGATCTGCCGGTCGGCAGAAATCTGCAGGACCATCTTGCCGTACTGATCATGTACGCCCGCACCGACGGCAGCGAATTCCGCGACAACATGCGGCTCGACAAAATGGCGCTCAACATGATGCGCGCCTGGATGTTCGGCACCGGACCCGCGACGGTAGTCCCCGGCGGCTTGCACGCTTTCATCAAGACGCGGCCGGAGCTGTCGGTCCCTGACGTGGAGTTCATGTTCCGGGGAACGCCGCCGGGCGCTGCACTGTGGTTTCCCGGCTGGAAGAAACCGTATGCCGACGGCTACGGCATCAGGCCCGCGCTGTTGCATCCCGACAGTCGTGGCGAGGTACTGCTGCGATCGAACGATCCGCGCGACAAGGTGAAGATCGTGACGAATTTTTTCACCGCACCGAATGATCTGCCGACGCTCCGCCAAGGCTTCAAAATCGCCCGTGAGGTCGCAGCCCAACCGCCGTTGGACCGCTTTCGCGGCGTTGAAATGTCGCCCGGCGCGAAAATCAAGACAGACCCTGAAATCGACAATTGGATTCGCAATGTCGCTGTAACCGCCAATCATCCAGCCTCGACCTGCATTATGGGAACCGGCCCCGGCACCGTGCTTGATCCGCAATTCCGCGTGCACGGCACGGAGCAACTCCGCGTCGTAGACGCGTCCGCGATGCCCGACCTCGTTTCCGCGCATATAAATGCCTGCGTGCTGATGATGGCGGAGAAAGCCTCCGACCTTATTGCCGGCAAGCCGGTGCTCGAACCGGCGCAGCCATGAGCGCGGCGCCGGCGATTGTCGTCGGTGAGTTCACCGTGACCGCCGTCTCGGATGGCGTGCTCAACAGCGCTCACGACATCATCCTGGGCATCGACCAAGCCGAGAGCGAACGCCTGACCGGTGTCCCCTATGGCCAGCCGCTGCCTCTCGACGTGAATTGCTTTCTCATTCGTCACCGCGACCGGTTGATCCTGAGTGACGCCGGCTCGGGCCACACCATGGGACCGACGCTCGGTAAGCTGCCGCAGAATCTCCGGGCGCTCGGCGTTACACCGGAGACGATCGACATTATCACGCTGACACACCTGCACCCCGATCACTCGCTTGGGCTGATAGACGAGGCCGGCGACGCCGTGTTCCCCAAAGCCGAGTTGATGGTGCATAAAGTAGAGGCCGCATTCTGGCTCGACCGCGCCGCACAGCCCGGCGATTCCGCGCGCGTCACACGCAACACCAAAGCTCAACGTAGCGCGACTGCGCCCTACCGTGACCGTATCCGGCGTATCGAGGATGGCGAGGTGCTGCCCGGTGTGACCGCCATGCTGCGGGCCGGTCATACGCCGGGGCACACCAATTGGCTCATCCAGTCCGGCGACAAGCGTATCCTTATATGGGGCGACATCGTTCATCTTGCATCGGTACAGATGCCGTGTCCCGATGCCACCCTCGTCTTCGATGTGGACCCGGCAATGGCACGGGCCTCGCGTGAGCGCGTCCTTGAATTCGCCGCGACCGAGGATCTCATCGTGGCAGGCGCGCATTTGCCGTTTCCGGGCTTCGGCCGCATCGAACGCGCCGAGCAAGGCTATCAGTTTCACCCAGCGAAATAACAAAGCCAGCCGCGAGACAGCGGCCTCAGCGAAAATCGGAGCTGCTATGACTGCGCAGGCGCCAAACAGTTTCACTCCACCGTTCAAAGCTGACGTCGTGGGGTCGCTGCTGCGGCCGCAAGCCATTCTTGAGGCGCGCGCCGCCCACGGAGCGGGCAAGCTCGCGCGCGAAGCCCTTTGGGACATCGAACGCGCCCACATCGGCGAAGCCGTTGACCTGCAGAAGGGCGTCGGGCTGAAGGTTTGCACCGATGGGGAATATCATCGCCGTCATTGGTTTATGGACTTCGTCGAACGAATCGAAGGCGTCGCCTTCGAGGGCGGATTGAAGACGACTTTCCAGACGGAATCCGGACCAATAGAATTTGCGCCGCCGCGCGTCATCACCGCGCGCAAGCTGAAGCGAACGCGCACGCTGGCGGTCGATGAATTCAAGGATTTCAAGCCGCTCGCCGACGCTGCGGGCCTCATGCCCAAGCAAGTGATTCCGTCACCGACGCTGCTGCATTTTCGCAGTGGGCGGGCCGGCGTCGACGCCAAAGCCTATCCCGATATCACTGAGTATTTTTCCGATCTGGCGCGGGTCTATCGAGAGGAAATCGCCGCGCTTTATCAGGCCGGTTGCCGTTACCTGCAGATCGACGAGACGAACTTTCCGTTTCTATGCGACCCGAAACTTCACGGGCATGTTCGCTCGATCGGCGAGGATCCGAAGACGATCCAGCACACTTATGCGAAACTCCTGAACGATGTGACGCGCGAGCGGCCGGCGGATATGCGGATTGTCATGCACATGTGTCGCGGCAATCACGAAAGCGCATGGGTTGCCTCCGGCGGCTATGAGCCGGTGGCCGAGATCGCCTTTGGGCAAATCGACGCCGATGGCTTTTTCCTCGAATACGACAGCGATCGTGCCGGCGGCTTCGAGCCGTTGCGGCATTTGTCGAAGAATAAGGTCGCCGTGCTCGGCCTTGTGACAACCAAGAAGCCAGCGATCGAGAGCAAGGCCGCACTTGTGCGCCGCATCGAGGAGGCCGCAAAATTCGTACCCCTCGAACGACTTGCGCTGTCGCCACAATGCGGCTTCGCATCCACCATCGGCGGCAACCGGCTTACCGTCGACGATGAGAAACGCAAGCTGGAATTAGTGGTGGAGACCGCACGCGAAGTTTGGGGTTGAGCGACGCTCCGAAGTTTTGGCATTACAGAAATGGCACAAAGACGCGGGCTCACCGCGCAGCACATGGGAGGAAAATCGGATAATGGCATACGCCAGTTCTCTTCAAGTCGTGAAGCTTGCACTCGCGATCGCGGCTTCGATTATTGGCCTGTCGGCAACCACGGCGAATGCCGAAAGCTACCCCAGTCATTCCATTACGCTGATCGTGCCGGCCCCTGCGGGCGGTGGCACCGATACCCAAGCTCGAATCCTCGCCCCCAAATTAAGCGAATTGCTTGGTCAGGCAGTCGTGATCGAAAATCGCGGCGGCGCCAGCGGCAATATCGGCGCCCAAGCCGTGGCGAAGGCGGATCCGGACGGCTACACGCTTCTGGCTATGATTTCCTCGCATGTGATGAACCCCTTCGTTCTGAAGTCGGTGCCGTACGACATCGATCATGATTTTGCGATGATTTCCCGCACCGTCACGGCGCCGGAAGTTCTCGTCGGTAGTCCTACCTTGCCGGCGAAGACTCTGAAAGAACTGCTCGCTTACATGAAAGCCAATCCCGGAAAAATCACATTTGGGTCCGCGGGTGTCGGCAGCCTTTCGCATTTGATCGTCGAACTGTTCGAACAGGACGCGGGCGTAAAGCTGCTGCATGTGCCATACCGCGGCACGCAACCGGCGCTAAACGATGTGCTTGGCGGACAGGTTGCAGTCATGATGCCGGACCTGACGATCGCGCTCAGTAATATTCAATCCGGCAATTTACGCGCCTATGGCGTCACCAGCGCTGCGCGCTCGTCGGCGGCGCCCAATCTGGCGACGGTCGCGGAGGCCGGTTTGCCGGGCTTCGAGGCGGTGCAGTGGTTCGGCCTCGCCGCGCCCGCCGGAACGCCGAAAGATATAATCGACAAATTGCATGCCGCCGTCACCAAGGCTCTTGGTGATCCGGATGTAAAGAAACGTTACGAAGAGCTCGCCATGACGCCTGCGCCCAGCGCGTCGCCGCAAGAGTATGCCCAATTCGTTCATGACGAAGGCCTGCGTTGGGGCAAAGTGGTCGACGAAGCTCACATAGCCGCGCAGTAATTGGAACCAGCAGAGTTTTGAAATACAGGAGCAGCAATGACACTTGTCCTCAAGGGCGTGATGCAAAGCCCAGTGACACCGCTCAAGGAGGATTTCAGTCCCGACTTCGAGACTTTCGAGAAATTGGTGGATTTTCACGTCCGGACCGGCGCAACCGCGATTTCGTGGCCGCACCACAAGGCGGAATCGCACAACCTCACCATTGCCGAACGCAAGGCCCTGGCGGAGGTAGCGATCAAGACCGTCGCCAAGCGCGTTCCGATTTCCATCCACGTCAGCACGCTGGCGCTCGAAGACACCTACGATCTGGCTCGCCACGCGCAGAAATCAGATGCCGACGCCATCATCGCGATCACGCCCTATTTCTGGAAATATCCGCCCGAGGCGATCTACGATTATTTCGTCGATCTCGGCACCTCGATCGATCTGCCCCTGATCACCTACAATTCGCCAAGCTATCTTGCGGGCATCGAATTCACCGGCGAATTGACGGCCAGGCTGATCGAGCGACTGCCCAATCTGATCGGCATGAAGGAAGCAAGCTTCAACAGCGAGAAATTCTTCGAAATTCTCCGAGCCGCTTTGCCGCTGCGGCCGGACTTCGCGATGATCGCCGGGGTGGAATACCTCCTGCCGTCGGTCTCACTCGGCGGCGCCGGTTCTTATTCTTCCGCCGGCGCGATCTGTCCCAATCTATGCGTCGAGCTATACGAGTGCTGCGCTGCCGGCAAATGGGCGCGTGCGCGGGAACTGCAATACAAGCTGTCGCAGCTCTGGCTGATATTCCGCGATCAATATCCATCATCGCTCAAAGGCGGCTGCGTAATCATGGGGCGGCCCGTTGGTCCGACCAGGCCGCCGCTCCCGACCGCGTCGCCGGAACGCATCAAATTCATCGAGCGGCAGCTCGAGGCGCTTGGCATTCTGCAAAGCGAGCCTCACGGCTGGTGACGAAAACCGAATTAGAATAGCGCACAACGAGAGGATTACTCTGTGACTGCTTTCAAACTTACTTTGGCGCATACTCCCGTTACTCCCTTCGCAAGCGGTCAGGTCGATCTAGCCGGCTACGGCAAAGTCCTCGACTTTCATCTACGCAGCGGCGCCGAAAGCTTGGCGCTTCCGATGCACGCCGGCGAATCCGTGAGCCTTACGGTCGGGGAACGCGAGGCTTTGCTTGAATTCGCCATCGGCCACATCAAAGGCCGCGTCCCGGTGATCGCCAATGTCAGCGAAGCCGGTACCGAGATTGCGGCTTCGCTCGCCAGCCATGCCGCGAAGGCGGGCGCCGCGGCGGTCATCGCTTCGGTTCCTTATTATTGGACGCCGCCGCAAAGCATGCTCGTTGAGCATTTCATCGCCATCGGCGAGGCGGCCAAGATTCCGCTCTTTCTGCTCAATTCGCCCGGCGAAATGAACGAGGTGGGAATTGCGAGCACGTCCGTGACCGATCTGTTAAGACGCTTGCCGAACATGGCGGGTCTGATCGATATGAGTCTGGATTGGCAATATATGATCGAGGTCATCACTGTCGCACGCGCCGTACGCCCCGATTTCCAACTTGTTTCCGGCAACGAATATATGATCTCGGCCGCGGCCATCGGTGCTACGGGCCTGCTGTCGCCGTTGGCCGCGATTGCGCCCAAACTGATCGGCAACCTCTATGCTCTGTGCATGGCCGAGAAATTCACCGAAGCCAGGCCGGCCCAGGAACAAGCAGCGATCTTGTACCGAGCGTTGCACGATAGCGGCGTCGGCGGTCTCAAGACAAGTTTGCAGGCGATGGGTCGCGATTGCGGCATACCACGTCCGCCGCTGACGAGCCCGAGCGAAGCCGATACGAAGGTTCTGCTCGCCGGACTGGCCGCGACGAGCGTGATGAACTCGGAACCGCGCGGCTGGGCGTAAGAATAATGGATCGAGCCATTCGGCCAAAGCGATGAAGGTTGCGCTAGTCACAGGGGCCTCCTACGGCGTCGGCGCGGCGACCGCGCTCGCCTTGGCCCGCGATGGCTTCGACCTTGCTCTTACCGCTACCCGCGAACGCAACCTCGATTCGACTTTGGCGACCGTGCGGAAAACTGGTCAAAATGCTTATGCCATCGAACTCGATCTCCGCTCGCAATTGAGCATCGAGAAAGCAGCAGCCGCTGCGATCGAAGCTTTTGGCCAAATCGACGTGCTGGTGAACAATGCGGGCGTCAACCTGCGCAGTAAAGCGATCGAGACCGCCCGCGACGAGTTCGAAGATGTCTTATTGACCAATGTAACGGGCACCTTCTTCTTGACCCAACAGATCGGCCGTTACCTGATCGCGCGGCGCGCGCCGGGACGCATCGTCACCATCGCTTCGGCCCATGCGCTGGTCGGAGCGGCCGAACGCTCGGCCTATGGCATCAGCAAAGCGGCACTGCTGCAAATGACCCGCATGCTGGCGATCGAATGGGCCGAATACGGCATCACCGTGAACGCAGTTGCACCCGGGCGTCTCGATACCACATCGCCGTCACGCGCCGGGACCGGATCGAACAAAGATTATATGGAAGCGATGCTCAAGCGAATTCCGCTGCATCGCCTGGCCACGGCGGAGGAAGTCGCGGCGGCGGCCGTCTTCCTCGCCGGGCCGGGCGCGGCGTCCATCACCGGACAAACGATTGTCATCGACGGCGGCCTGACGAGTGCCTGAGCGCAAAGAATGCGAAGTGGGGAGTCCAACGTGGACAGTGTCGATTTTGATGCCATGGAAGCGCAGGCACGGGCGAAAATGGCCCCGGCGTCATTCGCATTTTGCGCCGCCGGCGCTGACGACGAGATCAGCGCTGTCGAGAACATAACGGCTTGGCGAAATCTGCGATTGCGGCCGCGCATGCTGAACGACATTTCAAATATCGACACCCGTGTCTCGTTGCTCGGCCATGCGGTTACTGCTCCTATTATGGTAGCGCCGACCGGCCGCCACAAACTGTTCAATACCGAGGGTGAACGCGCTACCGCGCGCGGTGCTTCGGCGGCCGGTGCGCCCTACGTGATGGCGAGCAACGCCAATGTAACGGTCGAGGATGTCGCGGCCGAACGGCTCGATGCACCCCAGTGGTTCCAGCTTTACTACTGGCCGAACCGTGCGGAGGTCGAGGCTCTGATAGACCGTATCGCGGCCGCGGGTTTCACCGCCTTGGTGCTGACCGTGGATGCGCCGGTTGGCGGCTGGAGCCCGCGCGCGGCACGTGAGCAGCATGAGCCGTCACCGGACATTCTCAACATCAACATGCCTGGCTCGCCGATGGCACGAACTTTCTATCATCCTGACTTTGTCGGACGGGTCCTTTATCCCGCGACCTGGCCGGACCTGGCATGGCTGGTAAAGCGTTCGCCGATGCCGGTCATCGTCAAGGGCGTGTTACGCGCCGACGATGCCGTCCGTTGTGTCGAATGCGGCGCCCGCGCCATCATGGTCTCCAATCACGGCGGCCGTCATCTCGACACCACCGTGACCACCGCCGCCGCGGTCGGCGAGATAGCGTCCGCACTTTCCGACAAGGCCGAAGTCTATGTTGACGGGGGGATTCGGCGCGGTTCTGATATTTTTAAAGCCATGGCGCTCGGTGCCCGCGCCGTGATGATCGGCCGTCCCATCATCTGGGGCCTCACCATGCAAGGGGCCGACGGGGTCAAAACCGTCCTTGAGCACCTGCGCGTCGAACTGGTGCGCACCATGCAACTCGCGGGTGCGGCGAGGCTGAAGGATATCACGCCCGACTTTCTTGCACCTTCGCCCAGTGCATAGGCTGCGGCGCCATCGCGATATCGCGGCATCTACACGAACATACTTCGCGCACCTACATCCAGGCAGAAGTAGACCGGCGGAACCTGTAACGCGGCGGTACCCTGCCGGGTGCCCAAACTCGTTGCCGAGCCGAACCGGCAATGGCACACTGGGCTGACTCCTTGCGTCCTTGAAAGGAAACACGATGACATCCACAGAACGCGCGGTTCTCGCCGGCGGTTGCTTTTGGGGTATGCAGGATTTGATCCGCAAAATGCCCGGGGTGCTCTCGACGCGAGTCGGATATAGCGGCGGCGATGTCCCCAACGCCACCTATCGCAATCACGGCACTCATGCGGAAGCCATCGAGATCCTTTTCGATCCGAATGTCATTTCATACCGAACGCTGCTCGAATTCTTTTTTCAAATTCACGATCCGACCACACGCAATCGTCAGGGCAATGACAGAGGCACCAGTTACCGCTCCGGAATTTATTACGTGAATGCCGAGCAGAAGAGGATTGCGGAAGACACGATTGCGGATGTCGACGCGTCCGGCATTTGGCCGGGCAAGGTCGTAACCGAGGTCGCACCGGTCGGTCCGTTCTGGGAAGCCGAACCGGAACACCAGGATTACCTGGAAAAATACCCGGAAGGCTACACTTGCCATTTCGTACGCCCGAATTGGAAACTCCCCCATCGTGCGGAGACGGCGAAGGCTAGTTAGGGGTCGTCCGTTAACTGAATGCCGTTCCGCAAAGCCGCTAGGCGCGGTTATTCACGGACCGGGCGACGTTGCGCCGAGCACCAGGGCTGCCTCAGCTAAGAATTCGCAGATCGGCCGTCCGCTTGCCCGGGCGTGGCCCTATGGCTGAATGCCGTCGGTTCTGCCCTTGCTAAAACCTCACGGGCGAATTCAGAATTGTTCATTGAGTGCCTTCCCACCCGCGCTATGTTGAGCGAAATGCGCTGCTCTAAAGCACGTTTCGCAGCGGGGAGGACCAATGATCATTCGCGCGGCCTTTGCTTTCGTCTTGGCGACCGCAGGTGCCTTTTTCATGCCTGCGGCCGTCGCCAGGCGCAACCGAATGGCCGGATCGTCCTGTCCATATTATCGTGCCGTTTCCCGCAGGCTCCGCTGCCGACACGGTGGCGCGGCTGATCGGGTCGAAATTGTCCGACAAGCTTGGGCAACCATTCATCGTCGATAATCGTGACGGTGCCAGCGGGGCGATTGGCACCGCCAAACTCGCCAATTCGGACCCTGACGGCTACACGATCGGCTTGGCGACGACCACGACACTCGTGACAGTACCGGTGCTCAATAAGGGCGTCGGGTACAACCCTTTGACTGATTTCGCGCCGGTCGCGATGATCGGCTATTCACCGTTCATGCTGGTCGTCCACCCGGCCGTGCCGGCTGCGACTGTTGCCGAATATATCGCGCTCGCGAAGGCAAAGCCTGGATCGCTGTCCTATTCATCGGAGGGTGAAGCAAGCCTTGCCCGCCTTGGCGCTGAATTGTTCGCTAAAACGGCTAATATCAAACTCAATCAGATTCCGTACAAGAGCTCGACGCAGGCCGTCATCGATCTGCTCGCGGGACGCATCGATTCACAATTCGGCATTCTGACAACGACAAAACGCTATATCAACAACGGCCAGCTCCGAGCGCTCGGGGTTACTGCGCCGCAGCGCATTGCGGATCTTCCGGATGTGCCGACGATCGCCGAATCCGGCCTGCCCGGTTTCGAAGTTACGCTTTGGATGGCGATTATCGCTCCCGCCAAATTGCCTTCGAATATCGTCGCTACGCTGAGCCGCGACATCAATCAGATTCTGGCGCAAGACGAGATCCAGCGAGATCTTGCCAATCAAGCCATTTTCGTCGATCCGCACTCGCCCGTGGAACTTCACGCCTCGATCGAAAGAGATATCAAGAAATGGACGGATCTCGCCGGCAAAGCGGAACTGGTCCAGTAGACCTGTTACCTCATTAAATCCGTTTGTCGAGAGCTCGCTCATCGCCGCTCCCACCACCAATGATGAGACCGGGCGATCTTCAGATCACAACGCGAAGGATAACCCGTCGCATGACCGCGCCACGCCATCTTACCGTCAGTTTGGATTTCCAGTCCCACCTCGCCGATCTCGAAAGACGAGGTCTTCTCGTTCGCATCGACCAGCCGATAAACAAAGATACCGAGTTGCATCCTCTGGTGCGCTGCCAATTCGTCGGCGGCGTTGCCGAACAGGATCGCCGCGCATTTCTGTTCACGAATGTGGTCGACTCAACCGGGAAGAAATACGAGATGCCGGTAGCGGTCGGTGCGCTTGCGGCGTCGCCCGAAATCTATTCGATCGGTATGGGCTGCGCGGTGGAGGAGATCAGCAGCAAATGGGTGAAGGCGATTGCGAATCCGGCGCCTCCGGTGGAGGTCACTTCCGCACCTTGCCAGGAGGTGGTGATCACCGGCAAGGACTTGACCAAGCCCGGCGGCGGTCTCGCAATGCTGCCGGTTCCGGTATCGACGCCGGGATTTGATGCCGCGCCGACCCTGACGGCGACACTGTGCATAACCAAAGATCCCGAAAGCGGCATTCCGAACATGTCTATGAACCGGGCCGCGTTGAAGAGCACCAACCGGCTCGGGGTCCGTATGGCGTCGCGCCTCGGACGCACCGGCGGTTACCTGCACTGGCAGAAATATCAAAAGATGGGCAAGCCGATGCCGATCGCCATCGTTCTCGGCTGCGCACCGGTCGTGGTTTATAACGGTCCGCAGCGTCTGCCGACCGACTTCGATGAGATCACCGTCGCTGGCGCGCTCGCGGGACAGCCGATCCAGGTGGTGAAAGCGAAAACTGTCGACCTTATGGTTCCCGCCAACGGCGAAATCGTCATCGAAGGTCTCATCAGCACCGAGCTCTTGGAACCCGAAGGGCCCTTTGGCGAAAGCACCGGCTATGTGGCCCTGGAAGATTACAATCTTTCGATGGAGGTGACCGCGATCACCCATCGGCGGTCACCGGTCTTCCCGTCGATCATCAGCCAAGTGACGCCGAGCGAATCAAGCGTCATGCGCAAGGTGGCGATGGAGCCCGTGTTCCTGACGCATCTTCGCCAGATTGGCATCGGCGGAATCCGCAAGGTCGTGATGCATGAGACGTTGAGCAACCTCCGGCCGCTGATTTTCCTGCAATTTGCCAACGGCGTTACTCGGACGGAAATCTGGCGCGCGCTGCAATCGACATCTTCGCGCATCGCGGATTGCGGAAAGATCGTGATTGCGGTCAGTGAAGATGTCGATCCCAACAATGCGAATGCGGTGTTCTGGTCGATGGCCTATCGCTCCAATCCCATCGAAGATCTGCAGGTGCTGCCGTTTCGCGCGCCGGACCACGGCCCAAGCTCGGACAGCGGCTTGGACACGCCGCATGATCCGCGAACGGCGAACTCCACTCTGCTGATCGACGCAACGCTCAAGCACGTCATGCCGCCCATCGCGTTGCCGGCGAAGCCCTACATGGAGCGGGCCCGCGAATTGTGGACTCAGCTGAAGCTGCCGCCGATCTCATTTCAAGCGCCGTGGCACGGCTACCAGCTCGGCGACTGGAGCGATAGTTGGGAAAAATTCGCGCAGAACGCCGCCGCCGGAAAATGGGAAGAGAACGGCGCCAACACGTTTGCGCGCCGGCGCGGCGGCATGAAGCCCGAGACACCGGTACGCTCGTTGGAGAATGAAGGCGCTTAGGCGTCGTTCGTCAGCGGAGCGAGAAGTCCTGCTCGACCTCGTCCGGGACGATGCGTGAACGTTGCGGCCTGCCGTGAATTGCGCGCCAGATTCGTTCCGGCGTCGCCGGCATTTCCATATGGGTGACGCCGAACTCAGCCAGCGCATCGACGATGGCGTTGATAACGACGCCGAGCGCCGGCGTGGTACCGCCCTCGCCGGCTGGCCGCATACCGAGCGGATGCGTTGTCGAAGGCACTTCGCTGATGTCGGTCGTAAAAAACGGCAGAACATCGGCGCGGGGCATGGCGTAGTCCATGAAAGATCCCGAAAGAAGCTGCCCCGAGCTGGCATCGTAAAAGCAATGCTCGAGCAGCGCCTGTCCGACACCTTGGGCGATGCCGCCATGGGTTTGACCGTGGATGATCAGCGGGTTCACCGCCCTGCCTACATCATCGACCGTGGTGTGACGGATAATCTCGACAAAACCCATTTCCGGATCGATCTCGACTTCGCACACGTGGCAGCCATAGGGGAAGCCCGCCTCATTCACGGTCTGGTCGCATTCTCCGATCAAAGGTCCGCGGAAATCCTCCGGCAGATCGGCGCGCGAAGCCATGGCCGCCGCGACTTCATTTAAAGTCATGATCTGATCGGTACCGGCGAAGAAATTTCCATCGCTGAATTTGATCTCCGCCGGATTTTTTTGCGTCAGCAACCCGACAACTTTTTTGCCCTTATCGATGATCTTATTGGAGGCGTGCCAAATGACGATGCTGCCGAGCCGCATGCCGCGGCCGGAATGCGTACCGCCGCCGACATCGACAAGATCGGTATCCCCGGTAATGAGTTTCACTTTCTCGAAGGCAACACCGAGCCATTCGTGAATCAGTTGAGCGAAGCTCGTCTCGTGACCCTGGCCGTTCGATATGGTGCCGATCACCAAGTCGGTCCCGCCGTTCGGATGGACCGTTATCTTGGCTTTCTCTCGCGGAATTCCGGTAGCGGTGTCGACATAATTGGCGACGCCGACGCCACGATATTTGCCGCGGATGCGCGCTTCGGCTTTGCGCGCCGGAAAACCCTCCAAGTCAGCGAGCTTCACCGCATGCTTCATGACGCCGATATAGTCACCGCTGTCATAGACCAGACCGAACGGATTCTTGTACGGCAATTCGGATTGCGTCACGAGATTGCGCAGCCGCAATTCCACGCCGTCGAATCCCGCTTGTCGGGCGGCGATGTCGATCAGCCGTTCCATAACGTAAATAACTTCCGGCCGTCCTGAGCTCCGGTACGGTCGGGTCGGAGCCGTGTGACTCAGCACGGCCCGCGCGCGAAAATGTGCCGCCGGCATGCGGTATATGCTCGACATGATCTCGACGCCCTTCTGGACCATCGAGAAATTGCCGGTATGCGAGCCGAGATTACCGACATTGGAGCCGCGCATCGCCAGGAAGTTGCCGTCCTTGTCGAGCGCCAGCTCGGCTTCGACGGCAAGATCGCGCCCTTGATAATCGCTGAGCAGAAGCTCGCTGCGTTCACTGGTCCACTTCACCGGACGACCGACGCGCCGCGCCGCCCAGGCAACGAGCGGCTGCTCGGCAAAGATCGCGCCGCGGGTGCCGAAATTGCCGCCGACATCGCCGATCACGAGGCGGACATTCGGCTCCGGTACGTTAAGGACGATAGACAGGTCGCGCCGCAGCCGCAGCGTCGAGCCGCTGCAGGTATGAATTGTATAATGGTCGGTGGCCGGATCGTATTCGCCGGTCGCGGCGCGAGGCTCCATCGGCGAGCCGGCGACGCGCGGAATCCAGGTTTTGACCTTGGCGATATGCGCTGCTTTGCGAAAAGCAGCTTCGGTCGGTTCGGCTTCCCCGACCTGAGCGTCGATGCAAACATTGGACGCGTTCTCGTCGCGCACCCGGGGCGCATCAAGCGCGGCGGCGTCGACGGTGAAGGTCACGCAGGGTAGAGGCTCGTAATCGATGATCACGCATTCTGCGCCGTCCTTGGCCGCCGCGACACTCTCCGCGATGACCATCGCGATAGCCTCGCCGACGAAGCGCGCCCTGTCCGCCGGCAATGGATAATCGGGAACGTTGAACGCCGGCGTCCCATCGGTATTGATCAGCGGCATTTCCGCGGGATGCAAAGAGAACGTCTTGTTGGGAATTGGATTCATCCTGTCGGCGATGAAATCGGCTCCGGTGAGCACCGCGAGCACGCCGGGAACGCGAAGCGCCTCCTCGACATCAATCGACCGGATGACGGCATGGGCGTGAGGCGAGCGCACCATCCAGGCATAGGCCTGCCCTTCGACGTTGAAATCGTCGGCATAACGGCCCTTGCCGGCAACAAAACGTAAATCCTCCTTGCGTGGGACCGGCTGACCGATGCGAGCGCTGGTGGCGGGACCGTGCATCGCCCTCGTCTCCTAGGCCGCGATAGCGGCTTCTACGGCGCGCCTTGTTAGAACACCGATGGCGTGCGCGCGATATTCGGCACTGGCGTGGATATCCGAATTCAGCCCCGTGGCGTCGACCGCGATCTCGCTTACCGCCGCCGGGGAGAAATCGGCGCCGAGTAGCCGCTCGGCCTCGCGAAAGCGGAACGCCGACGAGCCGGCGCCGGTGACGCCGACACGAACGCCCTCTGTCGTCTTGGCAACGAAGACGCCGACCATGGCGAAGCGTGAGGCCGGATGTGGCAACTTGACGTAACCCGCGCGTTCCGGAATTGGAAAGCGCACGGCGGTGATGATCTCACCCGGCGCCAAGGCAGTCTCGAACAAGCCGGTGAAAAAATCGTCCCCGGGAATTTCCCGTTGCTGCGTGATGATGGTGGCGCCAAGGCCGAGCACGCTGGATGGATAATCCGCAGCCGGGTCGGCATTGGCGATCGATCCGCCGACCGTACCGCGATTGCGGACCAGGGGATCGCCAATTCCGCCGGCCAGAACGGCCAATGCCGGTATGGCCCGCCGAACAATATCGGATGCCGCGACGACGGCATGTTGCGTCGCAGCCCCAATGCGCAACGTGCTGCCGTCACGCGTAATGCCACGCAGCCCTTGTATCGATTTTAGATCGACGAGATCGGAATACCGCGCCAGCCGCAATTTCAGCGACGGCAAAAGGCTCATGCCGCCGGCAAGAAGCTTTGCCTCGCTATTTGCTATGAGCGCGGCGGCGTTCGCCACACTATCGGGCCGGTGATAATTGAAATCATGCATCGTCCATTACTCCGGGCGCATCGCCGCCGCGCCGGCTTGGATGGCGAGGACGATATTATGATAGCCGGTGCAGCGGCAGATATTACCGTCGAGCTGCTTGCGAACGGTATGTTCGTCAAGATCGTAGCCGTTGCGGCGAACCATTTCGACCGCCGACATGATCATGCCGGGCGTACAGAAGCCGCATTGCAGCCCGTGTTTCTCGTGGAAGGCCTGCTGCATCGGATGCAGTTTATCGCCCTGCTGCAGGCCTTCGATCGTAGTAACGGTTGAGCCCTCATATTCGACCGCGAGCGCGGTGCAGGATTTGATCCCGATGCCGTCGACATGCACGGTGCAGGCGCCGCATTGGCTGGTATCGCATCCGACATGCGTTCCGGTCAGCCGCAGATGGTCGCGCAGGAACTGAACCAGCAATGTGCGGTTCTCGACTTCCGCACTGCGGACTTGTCCATTCACTGTCATTGTCACGCAGGGCATGTCGGTCCTTACGCTATGCCGCCAGTTCAGACGCCCGACGGTAGCGTCACGAGATTCTGAAAAGCTTGGCCGCCGTACCGCCGAGGATCGCTTGCCGCTCGGCTGGACTGAAATCGCAGGAGTCGATCAGCTTCACCGGTTGCTGTTCGGCGATGGCGAACGGTTCGTCGGTTCCCATTAGAACACGATCGGTACCCGCCATATCGCAGACAAAGCGAACCGTCAGGGCATCGTAAACGACCGAATCGAAATAGAGCTTATGAAAGCCGAGTGCCGGATCGGCGTTTTGCGCCGGCGCTGTCGCGAAGCTGCGCTTGAGACGGCCGAACACCATCGGCAGGGCCGCCCCGCCATGCGAGATGACGAGATTGACATCCGGATAACGCACCAGATGACCCGAATAGAGAAGCCGGGCTACCGCAAGCGTCGTGTCGGTTACCCGGCCAACGGCGCTGACCAAGCCATAGGCCTTTAACCGATCGTCCCGCGCGCCAAACGTCGGGTGTACGAACAAGGTCGCCTTGCGGGCCGAGGCCATTTCCCAAAATGGATCGAGGTCGGGATCGTCGAGCACCCCGCTTGCGCCCTTGGGCTGGGTGCCGATCATGGCGCCATGAAATCCTTGGTCGAGTGCCTCTTCCAGCGCCTGAGCGGCGAGTTTGCCGGATTGCATCGGTACGGTGGCAAGCGGCACCAGAAATGGGATCTGTTTCGTAGCCTTGAGCAAATGGCCATTCAGGAAGCGATTCCATTCCAGGCCTTCATCGGGCGGCAAGTCGTAACCGAACATGTCGAGCCACCCGCCGACCACTTGCCTGTCGATGCCGCGATCGCCGAGCCATTTGCGGCGGCGCTCCACGTCGCTCATGCCCGCTGGAACCGGGCGTTTCGCCTCCTGTCCGGCAAAGGCAAAGCGGACACCGCCGTTCTCCGTTGTAGCCTTTACCGAGGGGAACGCGCGCTGCTTAAGCGCCTCGTCGAGCAAAGCCTGAGGAACGAAATGGGCATGGGCGTCGATGATCATGATTGCTTGCTCGGTTTGTGGCCGTTCCGCCGTCCGAAGACGCAGGCTGCGGCGCATCGTCACCGCCGGGTCACTCTAGGCGTCAAAAGGTCCGAACGGAGGCCCTGAGCGCTAAAAGCTTTACCGAAGACCGGCAATTTCCTTATCGGCACAGAGCTGTGAGTTTATTGCAATCTTGCGTCTCGAAGCCGATGCTATAGGCGTCTCGAACATTAAATTGCCGCTCGGCAATGGGATATGGACGGATTTGATGCGCTTCGTTGTTAGGGCTCTTGTTGCGGCCGGAATGCTCGGGTCCCTTGGACAACAGCTAGCCGCCGCCGATGATTTTCCCACCCGGCCGATAAGGGTGATCGTAGGCTACGCTCCGGGCGGTCCGAGCGATACCGGCGCGCGGCTGATGACAGGGCCTTTGGGCCGCCAACTCGGTCAACCTATCGTCATTGAAAATCAGGGCGGTGGCGGCGGTTTGAACTCGACCGAATCCTACGCGAAATATGCACCGGACGGTTACACGCTCCTTCTCGGCGCCATCGGTCCTTTGACCATTATTCCCGCCGCCGAAAAGGTCACCTATGACCCATTCAACGATTTCGTGCCTTTGGGCCTGGTGTGGACGTCGCCTTTGACGCTTGCTGTGAGTCCCACCTTGGGCATCAAGACGTTGAAGGACTTCATAGCTTACGCCAAAGCCAATCCGGGTAAACTTACGATCGGCTCGGCCGGCGTGGGCTCCGTCACGCATCTCGCTATCGCGCTGTTCATGCATGAGGCCGGGATCGAACTGACCCATGTCCCGTATCACAGCACCAGCGAAAGCCTTCCTGCGCTCATGGGCGGACAAATCGATGCCTTGTTCGGGGACACGCCGATCATCGCTTCGCAAATTAAATCCGGAGCGATCGTCGGCATTGCTGTCGCGGCAAAGAAGCGCGAGACGGCAATCCCCGACGTGCCGACGATGGCCGAGGCCGGTCAAAAGAATGTTGAAGCGGCGAGTTGGTTCGGCTTTGTCGCGTCGTCGAAGACCCCGGCTCCCATCGTCAAGCGGCTCCAGGACGCGATGAGCGCCGCGCAAAAAGATCCCGATTACCTCGCGGTCCTCGCCAAGCAGGGTGCGAGCTTCGGCGACCCCGGGCCGGACGCCTATGCCAACATCATCAAAACCGACGCAGTGAAGTGGAAAACGGTCATTGACGAGGCCGGGATAAAACTCAATTGAAGATACGCGTCGTTACAGGAATTATGTAACGCCGTCGGATTCAGACGCCAGCTTCGGTGAAAGCTGCCGCCGCTTCCTGCATTGCGTGATTGCCCGCCGGCGCGCCGCAATAAACAGTCGCCTGAAGAATGATTTCCTTGATGTCGTCCTTGGTGAACCCGTGCGTCAGGGCGGCCCGGACGTGGAGTTTGAACTCCTCCCACTGATGGAGGGCGATCATCATCGACATGACCATGTAGCGTCGTGTCTTTTGATCAATCGCCGGTCGAGTCCAGATATCTCCCCAAACGTGACGGGTGATCATCTCCTGGAATTCGGTGTTGAATGGAGTGCGATTTTTCAGCGTGCGATCGACCCAAGCATCGCCCAGAACCGAGCGGCGCACTTCCATTCCTTGTTCGTAAGATTTGTCCGCACTCACGTACTGCCTCCCATGCTCTCGTTCTTGTCTTCGGCCACAACGGATTCCGACGATGTGGCGGGCGACTTAATTAGATAAATCTTAGGGCGTCGTCGCTCGATGCTTATGGAGTGTCGGTCGAACTGGCGCAACTTCGCAATCGGCACGGCAGCATGACTTTTGTTCACGCCAGCTTCACGGCGGCCTAGGCCGCCACGGTCCTCGGCGGCAATCGCGCCAGGATCGGATCGAGCTGCCGCTGCAGCCAGGACAGAAATAGCCTCGCTTTGCGGCTCGGTCCGGTTTCGGCGCGCCACACCGCACAATAAGAGCCTTGGCGTATCGGCTTGCCAAACAGCGGCACAAGCGATTGAGCGGCGAATTCAGGACCAAGCACCGGGACCTGGCCGATGACTATGCCAAGCCCGTCGGCCGCCGCCTGGTAGGCTAGCATCGAATTAGGGAATTCGATCATCTCCATTTCATTAAGCGGAAAATCGGCATGGCCCATTTCAGCCAACCAATCGCGCCAATCACTCCGCCGGTTGTTTGAAATCAGGAGGCGGTGGCCGCGCAAGTCGTCGATGCTTTCGATGGATTTGCCGTTCTTGAATAACTTCGGACTGCACATCGGTTGCGCCCAATTGGAGAACAACTCCTTGCTCTCGGTCCCCGGCCAGTCGCCCGATCCGACCTGGATCGAGATATCGACATCTTCGCGCACGAAGTCGACCGGGCCGAAGCCGGTGACAATACGCACATTGGTGTCGGGATGCTCTTCTTTGAATTCCGAAAGGTGCGGAATGAGGAAGCGCACGGCGAATGTTGCCGGGACACGGACGATGAGCGGCGCGCTGCCCTGGGCGCGCGTGACGCGATCCGTCACCGATGTGATGATCTCGAAGGCGGGTGAAATGCCGCGGTAATATTCCGCGCCTGCTTCGGTCAAGACGTTACCATCGCGCGCCCGGTGAAAAAGGCGAACATCAAGGAAGGATTCGAGCGTCGCGATCTGCCGGCTTACGGCCGACGGCGAAACGCTGAGAATCTCCGCTGCCTTCGTGAAGCTGCCGACGCGAGCCGCAACCTCGAACACATGCAACGGATTGAGGGGCGGTACCGACCAAGCCAAAACGCGTCCCTTTTGACCAAAACTCAACCGCCGTTACCCATTACGAATTTGTCTGCCTAAGTCAAATGGGCGAAGGGGGCTGGCTGCTTGGCATTTGTTCCCCTTGGGCCCTCCCGCATGGTCCGTGATAAACTCCTGTCTTGCCTGCATAAATTGCGGTAAACACGGGCAAGAAAAATTGGCGCGGCGAGCGGTGATGATCGTCGATCATGGCCCCGCACCGAAGGCGATGGTGAGGACCAGGTGGCGACCGAAAAATCAGTTCAAAGCGGCATGGGAGCAAGTGCGCATGCCGTTTTGGCGATGGTCGAGCGCCTCCCAGACCTCGTCAACGGCGATGCGTCTTTGCTACGGCGCGGCCGGTACCTGACCGCCGACATCATGATCGAAATCGGCGCGCAGCCCTATTACCTGTCGATCGAACGCGGGCGAATTGCCGCGTTTCAGCGCGGCCCGCTCGTCATGCGCTCGTGGTCGTTCGCCGTCCGCGGCAGTGAGGCAGCCTGGCAGACCTTCTGGCAGCCGTTTCCACCGCCGAATTTCCACGATATTTTTGCGCTGGCCAAACTCGGCGAGTTTCGCATCGAAGGTGATTACCAGCCGCTGCTGACCAACCTCCTTTATTTTAAAGCGCTGCTGGCGGCGCCCCGCGCTCTACGATCGAAGGCGCATTGATGGCGGCGCATCTGGATCCGATTGTCGGCCGCTACGTCAATGTGATGCTGGGCGATCGCGCCCATCGCATTTATTTCGAAGAGGCCGGACAAGGCATCCCGCTGTTGTGTCTCCACACCGCCGGTGCCGACGGACGTCAGTTTCGTCACATGATGACCGACAGCGCGATCACCGAGCATTTTCGCGTCATCGCCTTTGACATGCCGTGGCACGGCAAGTCGACGCCGCCCGACGGCTGGCAGAATGACGAATATGCATTGACGACGGACGCTTATATCGAAGCGATCCGTGTCGTCCGCGATGCGCTTGATCTGGATAAGCCGGTCACGCTCGGCTGCTCAATCGGAGGCCGCATCGTACTCAGTCTGGCGATCCGTCATGCCCGGGAGTTCCGGGCATTGATCGGCATCGACGCCGCCGCTTATCAAACGGGCTGGTATGATTCGACGTGGCTGCACCGGCCGGATGTCCACGGCGGCGAAGCCTGCGCCGGCTTCGTTTCCGGACTTATCGCGCCGCAAAGCCCGGACGCGAACCGCTGGGATACGCTCTGGCAATATATGCAGAGCGGTCCAGGCGTATTCAGAGGCGACATTCATTTTTACCGGGTTGATTCCGATCTGCGCGGCGAATTGTCCAAGATCGACACCAAGACTTGTCCGCTCTATTTGATGACCGGTGAATACGATTTTTCTTGTACGCCCCAGAACAGCCGAGACACGGCGGAGCAAATTCCGGGCGCGGAGCTTGTCATCATGCGAGACATCGGCCATTTCGCCATGAGCGAGAATCCAACCAAATTCCGCTCTTATCTGCTTCCGATATTGGACAGAATTCGCCATGCGAGTGACCGAGAGCCGCACGATCGCTTCGCTCCGGCAGCGCCCGCGGAAAGTGTCGGCTGATCGGCAATGACGGATCTCACAAAAATTTACGATCTTCTGGTCATCGGTGGCGGCAATGCCGCTCTCAGTGCTGCGATTACGGCGCGGCTCGCCGGTTGCTCGGTTTTGCTTTTGGAAGCCGCGCCCAAGCAGTTCCGCGGCGGCAACAGCCGGCACACCCGCAATGCCCGCGTCATGCACGAAGCGCCGACCGCGACGCTGACCGAAGCCTATCGCGAAGACGAGTATTGGGACGACCTAGTCCGCATCACCGGCGGCAACACCGACGAGAAGCTGGCACGCCTCACCATACGCGATTCTGCACTCATTCCGGCCTGGATGGAGCAATGCGGCGCGCGGTTCCAGCCCTCGCTTACCGGCACACTCAATTTGTCGCGCACGAATGCCTTTTACCTCGGCGGCGGCAAGGCGCTGATCAACGCCTGTTACGTGACGGCGGCAGCGCTTGGCGTCGAGGTGCTCTACGACACCGAGGTCCAATCGGTGGACATGGACGGCGACCGCGTCGCGCAATTAAAGATCGTCAGCAAAGGATTTCCGGCGACGGTCACAGCCAAAACCTATGTCGCCGCCGCCGGCGGTTTTCAGGCCAATATCGATTGGCTCAAGCAGTATTGGGGCGACGCCGCCGACAATTTCCTGATCCGCGGCACCTCCTACGCGCAAGGCGCGGTGCTCAAAAGCCTCCTCGGTCAGAACGTGCAGCCGACCGGCGACCCGACGCAATTCCATTGCGTCGCCATCGATGCGCGCGCGCCGAAATTCGACGGCGGCATCGTCACCCGCATCGACTGTATTCCCTTCAGCATCGTCGTCGATCGCGACGGCAAGCGCTTCTATGACGAGGGCGAGGACACCTGGCCCAAGCGCTACGCGATCTGGGGCCGCTTGGTGGCGCAGCAGCCCGGCCAGATCGCGCATTCGATCTTCGACGCAAAGTCGGAACGCGACTTCATGCCCTCGGTGTTTCCGCCCTATCGCGCCAACAGCATCGGCGAACTCGCGACCCTGATTGGCGTCGATCGCGCGGCGCTGGAAAAGACGGTGGCTGACTACAATGCGGCGGTGAAGCCGGGGCACTTCGAAGGCCAGAAGCTCGACAATTGCCACACCGAAGGACTGACGCCGCCGAAATCGCATTGGGCGCGCACCATCGACACGCCGCCGTTCTCGTCCTATCCGCACCGGCCGGGCATCACCTTTACCTATCTCGGCGTCAAGGTCGACGAGAACGCGCAAGTATTGATGGCGAGCGGCAGACCGAGCGCGAATTTGTTCGCCGCCGGCGAAATGATGGCCGGCAGCATCTTGAGCAAGGGCTATCTGGCCGGCTTCGGCATGACGATAGGCGCGGTGTTCGGCCGCATCGCCGGCAGGGAGGCTGCAAAAATTGCGCGCAACTGAGGCTGTCGCCGAGGCCAAACGAGCCATCGAGATCTGCAATGCCTGCCGCTATTGCGAAGGCTATTGCCCGGTATTTCCCGCCATGGAGTTGCAGCGGGCGTTCAGCGACGCCGACATGTCGTATTTCGCCAATCTCTGCCACAACTGCAAAGGCTGCTATCACGCCTGCCAATTCGCACCGCCGCATCCATTCGGCATCAATCTGCCCAAGACCTTCGCCGAACTGCGGGTCGAGAGTTATGAGGAATACGCGTGGCCGCGGCCGCTCGCCGGACTGTTTGTGAGGAACGGCACGATCGTCTCCCTGGTCACCGCCGCCGCGATCGCCGTGGTGCTGGTCCTCACCATGAGCTTTCATGCCGACACGCTGCTGCAACCGCGCGTCGGGCCTGGCGCCTTCTATGCCATCGTGCCCTGGGGGCTGATGACGGCCATTGCCGCAGTGACCTTCCTGTTCTCGATGCTGGCCCTGATAATGGGCGCGGTGAACTTCTGGCGCGACACGCGCACTGCCCTGACCAAAAAAATCACGCTGCCCGCGCTGGCGACCGCGCTGCACGACGTCATGACGCTGCGCTATCTCGGCAACGACGGCAACGGCTGCAATGACGAAGACGAGCAATTCTCGCAAATCCGCCGCCGCCTGCACCACGCGATGGCTTACGGATTTCTGCTGTGCTTCGCGGCGACCTGCGTCGCCACGGTCTATGATCATTTTCTCGGTTGGCCGGCGCCCTACCCGTTCTGGAGCGTGCCGGTGTTGCTCGGCACGCTCGGCGGCATCGGCCTTATCATCGGCACGATCGGCCTGATCTGGGTCAAGATCACCACCGACCAAGTGCCGGTCGCGCAAAGCGTGATCGGCTCGGATTACGCGCTGTTGTTTTTGCTGCTGCTGGCGGCCGTGACCGGCCTGTTGCTGCTGGCGCTGCGCGACACCGGTGCCATGGCGATTCTGCTGGCGGTGCATCTCGGCGTCATTCTCGGCCTGTTCCTGATGCTGCCCTACAGCAAATTCGTCCACGGCATCTATCGCGGCACTGCGCTGCTGAAAGCGGCCATTGAACGCCATCCCTGAAGCTTGATCGCACGATCGCAAGCTCTCTGAACATCGGAGCCGTCATGCGTTGGACGATTTTCGGGCCGATAATGGCTGCGACGCTGGTCGTCGCCGGGCCTCGCGTTTACGCCGAGGATTTTCCGACCAAACCGGTGCGGATCATCGTGCCCTATGCGGCGGGCGGTCCGAGCGATACCGGCGCACGGCTGGTGCTGGACGGACTGAGCCGCGCGCTCGGCAAGCCGGTCTATGTCGAAAATCGCGGCGGCGGCGGCGGGCTCAACGGCACCGAGGAGTTTCTGGCCGGCGATCTCGATGGTTACACCCTCTTGAACGCCGGCATCGCGCCGCTCACCATTATTCCCTGGATCAAGCAGGTCTCCTACGTGCCGGATCGCGATTTCGTTGCGATCGGCACGGTATGGCGTTCGGCGCAGACGCTGGTCGTGCGGCCGTCGCTCGGCGTCAAAACGATGGCGGAATTCGTCGCATACGCCAAAGCCAATCCCGGCAAACTCACGATCGGCTCGGCGGGAGTCGGCACCGTGTCACATCTCGGCTCGTTGCTGCTGCAGCGTGAAGCCGGCATCACGCTCGTGCATGTGCCGTTTCGCAGCACCAGCGAAAGCTTGCCGTTGCTGCTCGGCGGCCAGATCGACGGACTGTTCGGCGACGCTTCAACGGTTGCACCGCAGGTCAAAGCCGGAAAGCTCATGGCAATCGGCGTCGCCGCGCCGGAGCGGACGCCGGCTTTGCCTGATACGCCGACCATCGGTGAGGCCGGCTATCCGGCGGTTGAGGCTGAAGGCTGGCACGGCCTCGTCGTGTCCTCGAAAACATCGCCCGATGTCGTCAAACGCCTTCGCGACGCGTTACGTTCAGCGCAGAGCGATCCCGCGTATCAGGAACGGCTCCGCATTCAGGGAGCGACAATTGGCCCGCTCGGACCTGACACCCTGCAACACTTGATCCAATCCGACGGCGCCAAATGGGGCGCCATCGTCAAAGCCGCAAACATCAAGGTGATCGACTAGCTGAACCGCGCACTCAACGTGGAGCGCGGCAGCACCGATTCAAATCGTGACGGGAGTTTAAGACTTTGAAAAACGAGCCCGATGGCGGCGAAGCGCTGCTCGAAGCCTTTCGCCGGTTGCATGTCGATTACGTGATCTCCTCGCCCGGTTCGGAATGGCCGCCAATCTGGGAAGCGCTGGCACGCCAGAAGATTGCGGGCCTCACCGGCCCCACTTACATGGACTGCGGCCATGAGACGCTCGCGGTGGGCGTGGCGGTCGGCTACACGCAGGTCACCGGCCGCATGCAGGCGGTGCTGCTCCACGCCGGTGCAGGCTTGCTGCAAGGCGCCATGGGGTTGCAGGGCGCCCGCGCCTATGAAGTGCCGATGCTGGTGATGTCGGGTAAATCGCTGAGTTACGGCGAGACTTCTAGACTTCGATCCCGGCAATCAATGGTATCGCAATCTCGGCGTCGTCGGCGGTCCGCAGCGATTGATCAACTCGGTGGTGAAATGGGCCAACCAGGTGCCGAGTCCGCAGACGCTCTATCAGACCGTGATCCGCGCCGGCGAAATGGCCAAGCGCCAGCCGCGCGGCCCGGTCTATCTCAATCTGCCGGTCGAAACCATGATGCACGGCTGGACGCCGCCGCCGCGCCTGCGCGACACGCCCGAACCGCCGAAGACGCAGGCGTTGCCGGCGGATGTCGCGAAGATTGCGGCGCTGATCGCAAAAGCCAAATGCCCGGTGATCGTCACCGAGAGCGTCGGTCGCGATCCGGACGCCGTCGCTGCGCTGATCGAATTCGCCGAACTTATGGCCATTCCGGTGATCGAGGGCCGCGCCGCGGCCTATGCCAATTTTCCGAAGTCGCATCCGCTCCACCTCGGCACCAATATCGCGGCGCTGCATAAGGAGACCGACTTGGCGCTGCTGATCGAGAGCCGCGTGCCGTGGTATCCGCCGAGCAATCTGCCGCCGAACGCGAAAATCGTCGCGATCAGCGAAAACCCGCTCAAAGATCACATGGTCTATCAGACCATGGAGGCCGATCATTATCTCGAGGGCGACGTCGCGCAGTCGCTGCGACTGCTGACGGCCGGGCTCCGGAGCAACGGCGTAACTTCGGCCACGCATGCCGATCGCCGCGAGCGCTGGCAAGCGGAGCACGACAAACTGATCGCGCGGCGCAAAGCGACCCAGGACGAAGCCAGGAAAGCCGACACGATCTCGGCCGCGCTCCTCTGCCGCGCGCTCAACGATGTGTTGCCGCCGGACACGATTTTCCTCGACGAGACTATCGTGCACAGCCCGATCATCCGCGACTTGTTGGAATGGAACGAGCCGCACGGCTTTTTCCGCATCCCGAGCGGGCTCGGCCAGGGACTGGGCATCGCGCTCGGCACCAAACTCGCGGCGCCGAAGCGGCCGGTGGTCATGCTGATCGGCGACGGCTCGTTTCTCTACAATCCCGTGCTGCCGTGTCTGACCTTTTCCAAGGATCAGGATCTGCCGATCCTGATAATCATCTTCAACAACAATAAATACGAAGTGATGCGGCGGACCCATGTGAGCTGGTATCCGCAAGGCGTCGCTGCCGGCGAGAAGCTGCATTACGGCGTTCACATTGAAAATCCGGACTATTCCGACCTCGCCAAATGGACCGGCGGCGTCGGCCACAGAGTGAGCAAGCCGGCAGAGATCAAAGACAAGCTCGCCACGGCCTATGCCGCCGTTCAGGGTGGCAAGACCTCTATTGTCAATGTCATGCTGAACGAATAGCGCCGATAAACTCGGCAACTACGCTCGCGGGCTCCATGCGAAGGTCACAACTCCGCAGTCTTGCTGGCGCCGCGAATCTTATCCAGCACCGGGAGGATATAGCCGCGAAACTGGTTCGGGTTCTCGCTCATCGGGAAATGACCGAGCTCTTTCATCACCGTCATTTCCACGCCCGCGATTTCCTTCGCGGTCGCGGCCGTATCTTGCGGGGCGCATGACGAAATCGTATTCGCCCGTCATCAGATAGAGCGGACAAACGCGCGTATCGATTTTGCCGATCTGGTCGCGCAAATCGCTGTCGACCCGATAAAAATAGAGATCGCCTTTGAATACGCCGGGACCGCCCTGCATGTATATGCCACAGTGTTTCCCGGCGGGTGGAATCGGGGCTCTGTGGCGCGATCAGGCCGGAGACCAGTCCGGCGCAGACTTCGCCGCCGTGAACGTCGGGCCGATTGCAGCCACTCCCGGTCGTACCAAGGTGTCTGATGCGCCGCAGCCTCAAGCCCGATCAGCGCGCGAAACTCCTCCGCGTGGCGGATTGCCAGACTTAAAACGACACGGCCGCCGATCGAGCAGCCCAGCACGACGGGCCGCTCCAAGCCAAGCGCGTCGCGAAAGCTCCTGATGGCCTCGATATAGGCGTCGGTGGTCAGACGATACTCCTCGTCCTGCCAGCCGTCCGGCGGCGTCGATTTGCCGTGCCAGGGAAGGTCGAAGCTGACGACACGGAAATGATCGGTGATCGCCGGGTCGTTCATCATGTAACGGAACTGCCGCCCGTCGGCACCCGCGGTGTGAAGACAGAGCAAGGGAATGCCAGTGCCGGCTTCCTCGAAATAGACCCGGTGCTCACGACCCTGCAGCCGAAGATAAATATAGCGTCCGACGATCGGATCGAGTTGGGCGGACATCGGCGGGCCTCGCGACGGAAAACCTGAAATATTTGTGGTGGGCCCGGGAGGACTCGAACCTCCAACCAAGCGGTTATGAGCCGCTAGCTCTAACCATTGAGCTACGGGCCCGTACCCCCGGCGATGAGCGGGAGGACGAAGCATCGATAGGCACTCTATAGCAGAATTTCCCTCAGCCCTGCCGGCTCAGCAAGAACACCGCCTGCTCGCCGAAGAGATTCCAAAACCACCAGGGCATTTTCAGCCGTATCCGGCCGCCCCAGGCATTGAGCGCCACCGCCTGCTCCATCTTGGCGCCGGCCGCGTGGCACAGCTGGCGGAAATCCTTGATGCTGCAGAAGTGAATATTCGGCGTCTCCCACCACGCGTAAGGCAGATTGTCGGTCCGCGGCATGTGGCCGCCGAGCGCGATCTGCAGCCGGATCCGCCAGTGGCCGAAATTCGGAAACGACACGATGCCGTGGCTGCCGATCCGCAGCATATGCTCGAGCACGACGCGCGGCTGCCGGGTGGCCTGCAGCGTCTGCGACAGGATGACGAAGTCGAACGCGTCGTTCGGATAATTCTCGAGATCGGTGTCGGCGTCGCCCTGGACCACGGCGAGCCCCTTCGCGACGCATTCATTGACGCCCTCGCGCGACAGTTCGATGCCGCGGCCGTCGACGCCGCGGGTTTCCAGCAGCCGCAGCAATTCGCCGTCGCCGCAGCCGACGTCGAGCACCCGCGCGCCCGGCGACACCATCGCGGCAACGACCAGCAAGTCGATGCGCGAGCCGCCGGCGCCGCGCGCCGCTTCCGCCATGGTGAGATCGTATTTGAGGCGCGACAGCATTCTCACCTCGCCGGCAGGCCGCGCGCCTTGGCGGCGCCTTCGAGAAAACCGCGCACGATCGCGAACAATTCCGGCTCGTCGAGCAGGAACGCGTCGTGGCCCTTGTCGGTGGTAATCTCGGCAAACGACACCCGGGCGCCCGCGGCATTGAGCGCATGAACGATGGCGCGCGATTCCGCGCTCGGAAACAGCCAGTCGCTGGTGAAAGAGATGACGCAAAACCGGGTCGGCGCGCCGCGAAACGCATTCGCCACCGCGCCGTCGTAATCGCCGGCGAGATCGAAATAATCCATCGCACGCGTCAGATAGAGATAGGAATTGGCGTCGAAGCGTTCGACGAAAGTGATGCCCTGGTGCCGCAGATAGGATTCGACCTGAAAATCGGCGTCGAACGAAAATGTCGGATTGTCGCGATCCTGGAAGCGGCGGCCGAATTTGCGATGCAGCGCCGCGTCGGACAGATAAGTGATATGCGCGCCCATGCGCGCGACCGCGAGCCCGCGGCGCGGATAGACGCCTTCGGCAAAATAGCGGCCGCCGCGCCAGTCCGGATCGGCCATCACCGCCTGGCGGCCGACTTCGTGAAAGGCGATATTTTGCGCTGAATGCCGGGTCGCCGCTGCGATCGGCAGCGACGCAAAGACGCGTTCCGGATAACTCGCCGCCCATTGCAGCGCCTGCATGCCGCCCATCGAGCCGCCGGCAACAGCGAACAAGGTGTCGATGCCGAAATGGTCGAGCAGCATCGCCTGTGCGCGCACCATGTCGCGCACCGTAATAACGGGAAAGTCGAGGCCCCACGGCATGCCGGTCGCGGGATTGGTCGAAGCCGGACCGGAACTGCCCATGCAGCCGCCGACGACATTCGGACAAATCACGAAATAGCGTTCGGTATCGATCGGCCGGCCGGGACCGACCATGGTCTCCCACCAGCCGCCCTTGCCGGTCACCGGGTGATCGTTGAACGCGTGCTGATCGCCGGTCAGCGCATGGCAGACCAAAATGGCGTTGGTCCGCGCGGCGTTGAGCGAGCCATAGGTCTGGTAGGCGATCTGCAGGGGCGCGAAATCGACGCCGGCGTCGAGGCGAAGCGGATTATTGGCGGCAAAACGCACCACCGGCGAATGCGGGCGGTCCGCTTCGCGGGTACGGTCGGCGAGATCGAGCGTGGCGCTGAGGTCGGCCATTACACTATATACCTACCATATTAGCACGGTCCTGGGCATGCCACGCTTCCCGGCGTGGTCGAACCGCCAACCGGGCGGTCAAAGGGGCGTAAATAGGCCGGTTCGCCCTGGAGTCAACGTTTTCTTTGATTTCGGGCCTGACGGCACCTATCAATCGGGCCAATTTGCCGGGTCTAGCCATGCCAAAGCCACCTGAGAAAACCATATCGCTCACCGATCTGCGGCGTGACATCGATCGCATCGATGAACAGATGCATGCGCTTTTGATCGAGCGCGGCGACATCATCGGCCGCCTCATCGCGGTGAAGAAAAGCCAGGAGACCGGCTCGGCTTTCCGCCCGGCGCGCGAGGCCGAAATGATGCGGCGGCTGGTGGCCCGTCATCACGGCATTCTGCCGCTCGACACCGCCGAGAGCATCTGGCGCGTCATTATCTCTACGTTCACCTATGTGCAGGCGCCATTCGCCGTGCACGCCGACCTGTCCGCCGGCGACGCGCTGATGCGCGATTCCGCCCGCTTTCATTTCGGTTTTACCGTGCCGTTCGAGCCGCATCTCGGCGCCTCGAGCGTGGTCGAAGCGGTCTCGGAATCCCGCGGCGACCTCGGTCTGGTGCCGGCTTTTGCAGTCGCCGGCGCCGGTCCCTGGTGGCCGGCGCTCGAGTTCGCGAGCGCCCCTAAAATCATCGCCCGGCTGCCGTTCGTCGAGCGTGCCGATCACCCGGCGGCGCTGCCGGTTTTCGTTATTTCCCGCGTTGCCGCCGATGCCATGGTGACCGAGAGCGAAGTCTGGAGTTTGCGGGTCTCCGGCTGGAGCGCGGCGGCAGTCAATGCGGTCGCGGCGCTGGCGGATGTCATCGCCGTGCCCGATCAGGCCTTCGACGGCGCGGCGCTTCTGGTCTCGGTCGAGCGCGGCGGCATCGAGGCGGTGTCGGAAGCCCTGCTCAAGACCGGCGTGTCGATCCGCTCCTCGGCCCTCGTCGGCAGTCACGCGACCCGCTATACGGTGCCTTGAGCTTTTCGGCTCGCCTTACGGGTCAAGAATGTGCCCAAGCGTGAATACAAAGAGATGAGATAATGTCTGCTACCCGTCCGTTGCCCCGTCCCGGTGTGCTCGATATCGAGGCCTACGTGCCCGGCAAGAGCAGCGCGCCGGGCGTCGCCAAGGTCTTCAAGCTGTCGTCGAACGAAACGCCGCTGGGCCCGAGCCCGCGCGCGATCGCCGCCTATAAGGCCTGCGCCGATCATCTTGAGGACTATCCCGACGGCGCAGCAAGCGAATTGCGCGAAGCGATCGGCCGGGTATTCGGACTGGATCCCGATCGCATCGTCTGCGGCGCCGGCTCCGACGATTTGCTGCACCTGCTGGCGAACGCCTATCTGCGCGACGGCGATGAGGCGATCCACACCACGCACGGCTTTTTGGTCTATCCGATCGCCACCCTCGGCACCGGTGCGAAGCCGGTCGTGGCGCCGGAAAAGAACTACACCGCCGATGTCGATGCGATCCTTGCCGCGGTGACGGATAAGACCAAGATCGTCTTTCTTGCCAATCCGAACAATCCGACCGGCACCTGCCTTGCCTTCGACGAGGTCAAGCGCCTGCACCGCGCGCTGCCGCCGCATGTGCTGCTGGTGCTCGACGCCGCTTACGCCGAATATGTGCAGCGCAACGATTATGAATCCGGCATCGAACTCGTTGCCACCTCGGAAAATGTCGTGATGTGCCGGACCTTCTCGAAAATCCACGGCCTCGCGGCTTTGCGGCTCGGCTGGATGTTCGGCCCGGCGCACATCGTCGATGCCGTCAATCGGATTCGCGGCCCGTTCAACATCACCTCGCCGGCGATCGCGGCCGGAATCGCCGCGATCGAAGACCTGGAACATCAGGAACGCTCGCGCGAACACAATACCCGCTGGCTCGAATGGCTGACCGCCGAGATCGGCAAGCTCGGACTGAAAGTGACGCCGAGCGTCGCCAATTTCGTGCTGATCCATTTTCCGGAAACCAAAGGCCGCACCGCGCAGGACGCCGACGCTTTCCTCACCGCGCGCGGGCTGATTCTGCGCCGGGTCTCGGCCTACAAGCTGCCGCATGCCTTGCGCATGAGCGTCGGCACCGAAGAGGCCAATCGCCTGGTCGTCGCGGCGCTCAAGGACTTTCTGACCAAGTGACGCGAAAGCCCGGCACCACTGTTCAACCGGCTGGCGCTGATCGGCGTCGGCCTGATCGGCTCGTCGATCGCACGTGCCGCCCGGGCGCAGGGCGCCGTGCGTGAGATCGCAGCCAGCGCCCGCTCGGCTGCAACGCGCCGGCGCGTCGCCGAACTCGGCATTGCCGATCAGGTGGCCGAAACCAACGCGGCGGCAGTGGCCGGCGCCGATCTGGTCATCGTTTGCGCTCCGGTCGGCGCCTGCGGCGACATCGCCAAGGAAATCGGGCCGCATCTGAAGCCCGGCGCTGTGGTTTCCGACGTCGGTTCGGTCAAGGGCGCGATCCTGCGCGACATGAGTCCGCATTTGCCGTCCGGCGTGCATTTCGTTCCGGCGCATCCGGTCGCCGGCACCGAGAATTCGGGCCCGGATGCGGGTTTTGCCGAATTGTTCGTCGGACGCTGGTGCATTCTCACGCCGCCCGAGAATGCCGATCCGGCGGCGGTCGAAAAACTCGCAGCGTTCTGGACCGCGCTCGGCGCCAATGTCGAACAGATGCCGGCAGCCCATCATGATCTGGTGCTGGCAATCACCAGTCATTTGCCGCATCTGATCGCCTATACGATCGTCGGTACCGCCGACGAACTCGCCGAAGTCACGCGCTCGGAAGTGCTTAAATTCTCCGCCGGCGGATTTCGCGATTTCACCCGCATCGCCGCGTCCGACCCGACGATGTGGCGCGACGTTTTCCTTACCAACAAGGACGCGGTGCTGGAGATGCTCGGTACCTTCAACGAGGATCTGGCCAAGCTCACGCGCGCGATCCGCCGCGGCGACGGCGAGGCTTTGTTCGACCATTTCACCCGCACCCGCGCGATCCGCCGCGGCATTGTCCAGATCGGGCAGGATTCGCCGGCGCCCGATTTCGGCCGCGCCCATCCCGAATTGCCGGTCGAGCCGCTGCCGCGGCCCTACGCGGTTTCGGACGAGAACTGAACCGGTCAACGCGCCTTGACGGCGAGCGCTTCGTCAACCGCCCCGCGCAGCATCGCCAGCGTGAAAGGCTTGGTGATGACGTCGTGGATGATCGCGTCGAGACCGTGGGCGCGCTCGCGCTGATCGGCATAGCCGGTCATCAAGAGTATCGTCAGATTGGGATAGTCGCGCGCGGCCGACAGCGCGAGCGCGATGCCGTCCATGATCGGCATGCGGATATCGGTCAGCAACAGATCGAAGTTGCCGGCCTCGCGCTGCAGCAGGTCGAGGGCATCGCCGCCGTCGCAGGCGGTCTTGACCTCGTGGCCGGCGGTCGAGAGCGCCCGCGCGCACATCGCGCGCAGCGCTTCCTCGTCTTCGGCGATCATGATGCGTGCCATGTCAATGAACTCCGTTCATTCAGCGGGCCCCGTTCATAATGTCGTAGCGGTTGAGAAAACGGACCAGCACGTCGCGGGCGTCGGGCGGCGGCGACGCCAGCCGGGTGTGGAACGACACCGCCTCGCCCGAGGCCAGCATGGCGCGCGGCGGCGCCGCGGTCCATGAATAGACCTCCTGATGGGCGGCATTGCGAACGGCGAAACGCAGATGCGGCATGTCTGCGAGCTTGCGGCTTTCGTTGACGATGCTGCCTTCCACGACCAGTATCGGCACGCCTTCATGCTGCTCGGTGGTCGTCGCGATACCGGTGAAAGCGAGCCCGCGCAGATTAACCGGCATGCCGATCGCGGCGTAAAACGAAGCGGTCTGCGGCATGAAGCGCACGAAGTCGGCGCGCCAGCCGATCACGATCGCGTCGAGGATGATCAGCGCCAGGATGCCCCATTGCGCCGGCGACAGCGACCAGCCCCAGCTGCCCGGTTTGATGCGTCCCAATGCGCGGCGCCCGGCGCCGCCTTCGATTTCCGCCGGCGGGTCCGCCGCGATGGACCCAGGCTCGGTATCCGCGGCGCCGTATTCCATGGCGTCGTTGCCGTTTTCGACGCCGCCGGCATCGAGATCCTCGGGCGCGGTCGGCGGCGAATCGATCTCCGGGAAGTCGGTGAGCGCGGCTTCGCCCGCGCTTGCCGACGGCGGCGGCGGAATCATCGCCCTCCGGCGGCCCGAAACCGTCCAAATCCACGTCGGCTTGCAGCATCAAACCGCTCGGCCGAAACCGGGATTTCCGGCCGCACCGCAACGGCTTCGGCCACCGCCTCGACGGTGCGGCGCACCGGCGCAAGCGCGTCGGCCGCGGCCAGCAGCTTGTCGGCATGAGACATTTCGGCTTGCCAGATCGTACGGCAGCGGACGCAGCGGACCCGGCGGCCGTTCGGCCGCAGGCTTGCCACCTCGACATCGTAAGATGTAGCGCAATTCGGGCAGACGATGAGCATGGGCGAATCAGATGGCGCGGCGGCTTGCCGGTGGACCGTAGCAGCCGATCCGTTAACGAATTGGAAACCAAGACCGGACCGCAATGCCGCGGCAGGGCGAGGTGATAAGTTCACCGGACGGCGAATCGGGCTGCGGGGCAGTTCGCCGCGGCAGCCGTTGCGGAGGACCGCGTGATCCGATTTGAAAATGTCGGTTTGCGCTATGGGCTCGGCCCCGAGGTTTTGCGCGACCTCAGTTTCCGCATCGACACCCATTCGTTCCAGTTCCTGACCGGCCCGTCCGGCGCCGGCAAGACCTCGCTGTTGCGGCTGCTGTTCCTGACGCTCAAACCGACGCGCGGCCTGATCTCGATGTTCGACCACGACACCGCCAGGCTGAGCAAAGATAACCGCGCGACATTGCGGCGCCGCATCGGCATCGTGTTTCAGGATTTCCGCCTGCTCGATCACTTGACGACCTATGAGAACGTGGCGCTGCCGCTGCGCGTGATCGGCAAGGAGGAGTCCGGCTATCGCGCCGAAGTGATCGAACTGCTGCACTGGGTCGGCCTCGGCGAACGGTTGACCGCGTTGCCGCCGGTGCTTTCCGGCGGCGAGAAGCAGCGCGCGGCGATCGCGCGTGCCGTGATCGCGCGGCCGCAGCTTCTGCTCGCCGATGAACCCACCGGAAACGTCGATCCCAATCTCGGCCAGCGCCTGCTGCGGCTCTTCATCGAGTTGAACAAATCCGGGACCGCGGTGGTGATCGCTACCCATGACATCGCCCTGATGGACGAATACGACGCGCGCCGTCTGGTGCTGCACGAAGGACGCCTGCATGTCTACGATTGAGCCGATCGAAACGACGGCCGAGCCGTGGGACAACCAGCATGCGGCGTCGGTGCGAAACTACGCGCTGCCCGCGCCGACACCGATCGTACCGAGCGGATCGATCGCCGGCCGCTCGCTGACGGCGGTCGTCGCCATCATGACTTTTCTCGCGGTCATCACCACCGGCGCCGTGACGATCGTGGTCAAATCGGCGAACGATTGGCAGTCCGATGTCGGCCGCGAGATCACCATTCAGGTCCGCTCGATCGCCAATCGCAATATCGAGACCGACGTGCGCACCGCCGTCGGCATCGCCGGCAGCACGGCCGGCATCGCCGACGTTCGCGCCTACACCAAAGAAGAATCCCAAGCCCTGGTCGAACCGTGGCTCGGCTCCGGACTGGCGCTCGGCGACTTGCCGATCCCGCGCATGATCGTGGTCAAGCTGCAGCCGGGCGCCGCGCCGGATCTCAGGGCGCTGCGCAGCGCACTCACGGCGCAAGTGCCGAGCGCCATCCTCGACGATCATCGCGGCTGGATCGACCGGATGCGCACCATGGCGGATGCGGCGGTGATCGGCGGCCTCGCTATCCTCGCGCTGGTCGTGGCCGCGACCGTGCTGTCGGTGACGTTTGCCACCCGAGGCACCATGGCGGCCAATCGTCCGATCGTCGAGGTGCTGCACTATGTCGGCGCGAAGGATAGCTTCGTCGCCGGGCAGTTTCAGCGCCATTTCCTCCTGCTCGGCCTCAAAGGCGGTGCCATCGGCGGCGGGGCGGCGATCCTGCTGTTTGTTGTCCTGGGCATCGCCAATGCCTGGATCGCCGGCACGCCCGGCGGCGACGAGGCCGCCGCCCTGTTCGGGGTGTCCTCGATGGGATACGGCAGCTATCTCGCTATTTTCGGCCAGATCGTCTTGATGGCCGCGGTGACGGCCTTGACCTCGCGCCGGACCGTCAATCATACCCTCGAGAATATCGAATAAGCCGGGCAACAAATTCAACTTGCCGCCGAAATCGCGGTTATAATTTCGCCGGGTTGGGTGCGCATTTTCGACGACGGATTGGCGCGAGGGACGCGCGACGATGGTCAGCCTTAGAACCGCAGTGAAGAGGCGGCGGATCAGGTCGATAAGCCTGAGGCTCGCCGCTTTTGGCGTCGTGGCGCTGATCGTGGGCTTCGCCGTTTTCACCTGGCTGCTGCCCAGCGAGCAGGTCGAGCCGGATCGCAACGCCGACGGCATCGTGGTTTTGACCGGCGGCTCATCGCGCATCGCCGACGCGCTCCAGCTGCTGTCCAGCGGACGGGGCAAGCGGCTGTTGATCAGCGGCGTCAACGTCACCACCTCGGAAACCGCGATCGCCCGCCATGTCGTCGACTATGACCGGCTGATGGCCTGCTGCGTCGACCTCGACTATTCGGCGCTCAATACGCTGGGCAATGCGATGCAGACGCGGCGCTGGGCGACCGAGCACGGCTTCCGCTCGCTGATCGTCGTCACGTCGATGTATCACATGCCGCGCGCACTCGCCGAATTGTCGCATCAGCTTCCCGACATCGCCTTGATTCCCTATCCCGTGGTGTCCGACCAATTGCGCATCGAGCCATGGTGGTCGAACGGAACGACGACGCGGCTGGTGCTGTCGGAATATCTCAAATACCTTGCCGCCAAGGTGCGGATGCAGTTCGACTCGGTCGCCGAGACCAGCGCATTGCCCGCGCTCACTTTTGACGCCGCGTAGTTTCAAAACGCGCTGCCCTCTCCCGGAACTTTTTTAATAGGTCGTCGGTGTCCCGTTCTTTCATCCTGATCCGTTCGCTGCTGTTCAACATTTTGTTTTATGCGAATTTGACCATTCACCTCCTGGTCGCTTTGCCGACTTTGATGCTGCCTTATCCGATCCTGCGTGTTTTCATCCGCTCCTATGCGATGACCAGCCTGTGGCTGCTGCGCGTCGTCTGCGGCACCAAGGTCGAATGGCGCAGCGCCGAGAAAATCCCAAAGGGAGCGTGTATCGTCGCCTGCAAACATCAATCGGCCTGGGAAACCTTCGCGCTTTACGCCGTGCTCGACGATCCGGTCTATGTGCTCAAACGCGAGCTGATGTGGATCCCTCTGTTCGGCTGGTACATGTGGAAAGCCGGACTGATTCCGATCGACCGCAGCGCCGGCATGGCCTCGTTGTCGCGGATGACGGCGCGCGCGCAACAGGCGCTCGCCGCCGGCCGCCAGCTCGTCATCTTTCCGGAAGGCACGCGGCGGCCGCCGGGCGCCGAGCCGACCTATAAGCCCGGCGTGGCTTATCTCTACGGCAAAGCCGGCGTGTCCTGCGTGCCGTTCGCGCTCAATTCCGGACTGTACTGGCCGCGGCGTTCGCTGCTGCGCCTGCCCGGCACCATCGTCGTCCAGGTTCTCGATCCGATCGCGCCCGGCCTCGACCGGCAGGCTTTTGCCGCCCGGCTGCAAAACGCGCTCGAACACGCCACGACCGCTCTGGTCGCCGAAGCCGGACATCAGTAATCGGAAATAACAGCGCATCGCCGACTTCTCCGACTGCCGACTACTCGCCGCTGACTCCCGTGTCGTGCCCGCCCCGCAAATGCGCGGCGAGACGATGCAATTCGCCTTCGCGATATCCCAGCTCTTCCAGCGCGCGCACCGTCTCGACCACGTAATCCGGATTGGCGCCCGAGCTGCCGCGGCCCTGCCGGATGAGGTGCAGACTTTCGTCCATGGAGAGGCGCCCGGCATATTGCACATGGCTGCGGTCGACGATGTAGCACAGCGCCCGCACCCGCCGCCGTCCGGCGTCTTCAAGTTCGATTTGCCGCATGGTCTCCAGATAGACCGACGTCACCTGCTCGCGCTCGCGGAGATAGGCGATGGTTTCCGCGCGCCTCGCCGCAGCGACCAGATAGGCGACGCCGCGGCACATGCCGCCGCGATCGAGCCCGAGCACCAGCCCCGGCCGTTCCGGCGTGCCGCGATGGACGAAGGAGAAAACGCAAAGCGCCCGATGCAGCCCGATCAGCCGGGCGGAAAGCCGCTCCTTGAACGCGAACCCCGGCCGCCACATCAGCGAACCGTAGCCAAATACCCAGAGATCGCCGGTTTCGTGTTCCGCCGTGGTCTGCATTCCGCCTCGTCGATTAAGCTCTTCCCACCCGGCTTTTGCTCGCCTAACAGGATGACCGCGGCGGCACAATGGCGCCGCGTTTTGGGGCGTTAAAGGGCGATGGCCGGCGAATCTCCACTGAGCATGATGCAATCGGCACCACGGCCGCTGCGCAAGCGGCCGGTTCCGCAGCGCCGTCGGCTTTGGCCCTATGTCGCGCCGGTGGTGATCGTCATTGTGCTGGCGGTGGGATGGAGCTGGCTTTGGTACTTCGGCGCTTCGATCGCCGAACGCGCGCTCAACGGCTGGATCGACCGCGAGGCCGCCGTCGGCCGGGTCTATGCTTGCGGTACGCAAAGCATCGGCGGCTTTCCCTTCAGCATCGTCAGCCACTGCACCGATGCGGCGGCAGAATTCAAAAACAACCGGCCGCCGTTCGACGTCAAAGCCGGCGACGTCACTTTTTCGGCCCAGGTGTTCCGGCCGACGCTGTTGACCGGAGAGATCGGCGGTCCGGTGACGCTCGCCGATCCGGGCCAGCCGCCGATCTTCTCCGCCAATTGGACCGATGCGCGCCTGACCCTGCTCGGCCTGCCGCCGGAGCCGGAACGCATCGCCGTTACGCTGCAAAAGCCGCGGCTCGATCGCCTCGCCGGTCCCGGTACCGGCATGATCTTCCAGGCCGACGCGGCCGCGGTCGACGGCCGCATCGTCGAAGGCTCGGCGAGCAACAATCCGGTGATCGAGGCGACCGGCCATTTCGAAGGCGCCACCGCGCCGAGCTTTCATCCTCTGCTGGCCGAGCCGCTGCAGGGCGATATCGACGCCGTGCTGCGCGGCTTCAAGGACTTCTCGCCGAAGCCGTGGCCGGCGCTGTTTCGCGACATGCAGGCGGCAGGCGGCGGCATCGAGATCAAATCGCTGCGCATCGAGCGTCCCGACGCCATCATCATCGGCGCCGGCACGCTGACCGTGAACGCGCATGGCCGGCTCGACGGGCTGATCCATATCGAGGTTGCCGGCATCGACAATATCGTGCCGCTGATCGGAATCGATCAATTGATCGGCCAGGGCATCGACAAGCTGACCGGCGGCAGCGGCTCGTCGTCGCAAGGACTCGGCGCGCTCGACCGCCTGATGCCGGGTCTGAGCGGCGTGGTGCGCCAAAACGCCAATGCCGGCGTGATCGACAACATCAAGAAAATGGGCCAGCCGACCGAAATCGACAAACAGCCGGCGATCGCGCTGCCGCTCCGCATCGACGACGGCACGGTGTATCTCGGCCTGATCCCGCTCGGCACGCTGCCGGCGTTGTTTTGATGCCGCTTCATCCCGCCCCGCGGTAGCAGGGAGGGGGACCACCCGAAGCGTGGTGGGCGGGGCGACTGACTGACGGTCATGCAAACCTCCATTCGTCATCCTGAGGTGCGCGCGCGTAGCGTGGGCCTCGAAGGATGCACGCTCCGAGGCCCTGCCGCCGTCGCCCTTCGAGGGCCGCTGCGCTTGTCATCGGGCCGGCCACTTCGGGCCGGACCCGTTGGCGGCCGCCTCAGGGTGACGGGAAATGCGCTGCAATTTTCCAACGCTGGATCGTTCTCGCGGCGCCCCTTCGCGCCCGAGTGATGCCAACCCCGTCACGTGAAGAACGAAGACCGGGAAGCTTGCGAGAAAGCCCAAGGGGTGGGGCCCCGGTTTCTCAATGGCTTACGCCGTCTCCGCCATTTCCATTCCAACGATCAAATAAAAATAGGAAGCAGGACGCCGACAGACGCGGGCACCACCGCCGCACCTTCGGGCGCGGCGCCGCCCAGCGGGGCGGCTCGTCTGTCGGCGTCCCACCACGGCTCTCACCAAAGGGAGTCGTCGTCCCTAAGGCTCGGCTTCAGGCCAGGTTTCCTGGGACGCGGTCTGACGCAGGATGGCAACCGATCATGCGTTGGCGACAATGCCAGCGGGCGTTACCCGCCATCGCCTGTCCCAGTCCAGGGAGCACCTCCCGCCCCGGTCGTAATGCCGGGGGACATGATGCCCAAGCCGCCCGGGAACAGGGTGGATGGCCCCATCCGCGGGCACCGCACTCGCCCCGCCGCCCGGGAGTCCCCTCCAGGCGGCGTCCGTATTGAGCGAGCATTGAGCGGCTATGTAGCCATATCAGGGACTGATGTCAAGATCACGTCTCTGTTACCGTAACAGTTATTTTCCGCGTTTCCCGGATGCGGTGCGAGCACGCAGTGGTGCACCGCTGGTCCGGGATCGTCGTGGTCTCGGCGCACTCTCATGCTCGGAGATTACGAACGATCCCGGGTCTGCAGCAGCATCATTCCGCTTCGCTTCATGCTGCGCTGCGCCCGGGAAACGTTCGATCTGCGGGCGCTCATTGCCGGGCCTTGTCCCGGCAATCTCGATGATCCGGGGCATCGCCTTGCCACCGGAATCGGGATGGCCGGGACAAGCCCGGCCATGACGGCGAAGGATACGCGGCTGGATTTCATTTGCGGCGCTGGCTTGGCGGATTTCTCCCCGCGCGCGGGGAGAGGGAGCCGCTAGCTCCTGCGCTTCGCGTGCCAGCCTACCGACGCATCCGGCACCGAATCCGTCGAGGCGAAATACGGCTTGATGTCGAGGAGCGGGGTGCCGTCGAGGCAGTCGAGGCCGACGACCTTGAGCGTGGTGCCGTCGATGCCGACGAGGCGCACCACCGAGACAGCGATCGGATTGGGCCGCGCCGGCGAGCGCAGCGCAAAGGTGCCGCGGTGCTCGGCGTAATGCCGCGGCGACTGCACGATCAGATCGCGCCGCGCCTGGTCCATCCAATAGAGCAGCACCAGGTGGCTGACGGTGTCGAGGCCGGTGAGGCCCGCGGCCCAGCGCGGATCGAGTTCGACGGTGCAGACCGCGTCGGTCTCGCGACCGTTCTTCGGGCATTCCTGGCGCCGCCGCCACGGCGTGCGGATGCGGCCGATATAATACAGCGAGGCGTCGAACGTGGCCGGCAGCGCGGCGGCGAGTTCGCCCTCGCGCAGTCCGTAGTTTTCGCCGTTCGACGGGCTTTGCGGCGCCGTTGTTTCGGCTTTGTCGTCGGATTCGATCCCGGCCATGGCCGCAAATTGGCATGGGGCTTGGTCCGTCGCCAGATCGGCCACCGAAAACGCCGCAGCGCCCCTGTTGCGCCGTCGTGGGACAAGTCCCACTTTTGCCTTGCTGGCCCACATTTAATGACATAAAGATATCTTTATATGGATGGCGAAAAGGCCTCTGAACACACTTACCTCCAAGCCGTGAATGACCATGAATAATGAGCTTCTGACCTTCGCCGGCCTGACCGCCACGCTGAAATCCGCCGGCGAGGCGACCCGGCTGCGCATCCTTGCGCTGCTGGCCGAGGCCGAACTGACGGTCTCCGACCTCACCGAAATCCTGCGCCAGTCGCAGCCGCGGCTGTCGCGGCATCTGCGGCTCCTCGCCGAAGCCGGACTGGTCGAGCGGTTTCGCGAGGGCTCCTGGGCGTTCTTCCGGCTCGGCGAGCGCGGCGGCGGCGGCGCCGACATCGCCCGCGCGCTGATCGCGCGGCTCGATCCCGACGACCCGATCATCGCCCGCGACCGCGAGCGGCTGGCCGCGGTGCGGGCGAGCGCGCGCCGCCGCGGCGCAGAATTATTTCCGCCGCCACGCCGCCGAATGGGACCGCATCCGCAAGCTCCATGTCGCCGACGCCGCGGTCGAAGAGGCGATCCGGGCGGCGCTCGCCGACCGGCCGATCCGCGCGCTGCTCGATCTCGGCACCGGCACCGGGCGCATGCTCGAACTGTTCGCCGGCGACATCGAGCGCGGCCTCGGCCTCGATCTGTCGCTCGACATGCTGGCGCTGGCGCGCGCGCGGCTCGACCGCGCCGGCCTGAAGCATTGCAGCGTGCGCCAGGGCGACATCTACGATCTGGCGCTGCCGCGCAACTCGTTCGACGTCGTCATCATCCATCAGGTGCTGCACTTCCTCGACGACGGCGCGCGCGCCATCCGCGAGGCGGCGCGCGTGCTGCGGCCGGGCGGCCGGCTTGCTGGTCGTCGACTTCGCGCCGCACGATCTCGAATTCCTGCGCGAGGAGCACGCCCATCGCCGGCTCGGCTTCGCCGCCGAGACGGTGACGCAATGGCTGGAAGCCGCCGGCCTCGACGTCGCTGCGGCAACAGACGTTGCCGCCGGGCCCGGAAGGCAAGATCGCGGTTTCGCTCTGGCTGGCGCGCGATCCGCGCATCGTGCTGGCGCAGCCCACGACCGGCAAGACGCGAGGTGGCGTGATGAACGAGCCCCGCATGAGCCGCTTCGTCTCGGCCGGCGCACGGCCCGGATCTGCGCGTCTCGTTCGAATTCTTTCCGCCAAGACCGCGGAGATGGAAGCAGTCGCTGTGGGAGTCGATCGAGCGGCTGGCGCCGCTGCGCGCCGAATTTCGTCTCGGTGACCTACGGCGCCGGCGGCTCGACCCGCGAGCGCACCCACGCCACGGTGAAGCGCATCCTCGCCGAGACCATGCTGACGCCGGCCGCGCATCTGACCTGCGTCGGCGCCAGCCGCGGCCGAAATCGACGCGGTGATCGCGGCCTATGCGCAGGCCGGCGTGCGCCACATCGTGGCGCTGCGCGGCGATCCGCTCGGCGGCGTCGGCGAGCGCTACGCGCCGCATCCCGGCGGCTATCGCAACGCCGCCGATCTCGTCGCCGGCATCAAGCGCATCGCCGATATCGAAGTTTCGGTGTCGGCCTATCCGGAGAAGCATCCGGACAGCCCGTCGGTCGCCGCCGACATCGACATGCTCAAGGCCAAGGTCGATGCCGGCGCGACGCGCGCGATCACGCAGTTCTTTTTCGAGAACGATCTCTATTTCCGCTATCTCGACCGCGTGCGCGCGCGCCGGCATCGATATCCCGATCGTGCCGGGCATCCTGCCGGTGCAGAATTTCAAGCAGACGAGGAATTTCGCGGCGCGCACCGGCGCCTCGGTGCCGCGACTGGCTCGCCGAGCGCTTCGACGGCCTCGACGACGATCCGGCGACGCGCAAGCTGATCGCCGCCGCGGTCGCCGCCGAGCAGGTGCTCGATCTGGTCGATCACGGCGTGACCGATTTCCACTTCTACACCATGAACCGCGCCGATCTGGTTTACGCGATCTGCCATCTGCTGGGACTGCGGCCGGACTCTGGACGCAACGCCAGCCCGCATGCGCCGGCCGAAAAGGAGCGCGCGTAGGTCATGAGTACAGCGTCGCGAACCCCGATCCAACACCGAAAACGCGCTGCGCCGGCTCGCGGCCGAGCGCATCCTGGTGCTCGACGGCGCCATGGGCACGATGATCCAGGCGCTCGGGCTCGACGAGCAGGGCTATCGCGGCGCGCGCTTCGACGCCTGGAACCGCGAGGTGCGCGGCAACAACGATCTGCTCAATCTCAGCCGGCCGGACGCGATCCGCGCCATCCACCTCGCCTATTTCCGCGCCGGCGCCGACATCGTCTCGACCAACACGTTCTCCTCGACCCGGATCGCGCAGGCCGACTACGGCATGGCGCGAGATCGCCTACGAACTGAACGCTCGAAGGCGCGCGGCTCGCCCGCGAGGCCGCCGCAGCCGCGCAAGACGAAGACGGCCGCGAGCGCTTCGTCGCCGGCGCCATCGGCCCGACCAACCGCACCGCGTCGATCTCGCCCGACGTCTGCAATCCGAGCTTCCGCGCCATCACGTTCGACGAATTGCGCATCGCCTATGGCGAGCAGGTGCGCGGCCTGCTCGACGGCGGCGTCGACGCGCTGCTGATCGAAACCATCTTCGACACGCTCAACGCCAAGGCCGCGATCTTCGCCATCGCCGAAGAGCTCGCGGCGCGCGGCATCGACGTGCCGGTGATGATCTCCGGCACCATCACCGACCGTTCCGGCCGCCTGCTGTCCGGCCAGACGCCGGAAGCGTTCTGGAATTCGGTCGCGCACGCCGCGCCGCTCTCGATCGGCTTCAATTGCGCGCTCGGCGCCAAGGAGATGCGCGCGCATATCGCCGAACTCGGCCGCGTCGCCGACACGCTGATCTGCGCCTATCCGAATGCCGGACTGCCCAACGAATTCGGCCACTACGACGAAAGCCCGGAGGCGATGGCCGCGCTGCTCGGCGAATTCGCCGCAGCCGGCCTGGTCAATATCGTCGGCGGCTGCTGCGGCACCACGCCCGATCATATCCGCGCCATCGCCGCGCGCCGTCGCCGGCAAGGCGCCGCGCGCGATCCCGAAGATCGCGCCGCGGCTGCGGCTGTCCGGCCTCGAAGCCTTCACGCTGACGCCGGAAATTCCGTTCGTCAATGTCGGCGAGCGCACCAATGTCACCGGCTCGGCGCGCTTCCGCAAGCTGGTCACCGCCGGCGACTATACCGCGGCGCTCGCGGTGGCGCGCGATCAGGTCGAGAACGGCGCGCAGATCATCGACGTCAACATGGACGAGGGCCTGCTCGATTCCGAGAAGGCCATGACCACGTTCCTCAATCTGATCGCGGCCGAGCCCGACATCGCCCGCGTGCCGGTGATGATCGACTCCTCGAAATTCTCGGTGATCGAGGCCGGCCTGAAATGCGTGCAGGGCAAGCCGGTGGTCAATTCGATCTCGCTCAAGGAGGGCGAAGAGGCTTTCATCCGCCACGCCGAATCGTGCGCCGCTACGGCGCCGCCGTCGTGGTCATGGCGTTCGACGAAGCGGGCCAGGCCGACACGCTTCGAGCGCAAGACCGCGATCGCCGCGCGCGCCTACGACATCCTGGTCAACCGGGTCGGCTTTCCGCCGCAGGACATCATCTTCGATCCGAACATCTTCGCCGTCGCCACCGGCATGGAGGAGCACAACGGCTACGGCGTCGCTTTCATCGAAGGCGACGCGCTGGATCAGGCAGAACCTGCCGCACGCCCATGTCTCCGGCGGCGTCTCGAATCTGTCGTTCTCGTTCCGCGGCAATGAACCGGTGCGCGAGGCGATGCATTCGGTGTTCCTCTATCACGCCATCAAGGCCGGCATGGATATGGGCATCGTCAATGCCGGCCAGATGGCGGTCTACGACGATCTCGATGCCGGAACTGCGCGAGGCCTGCGAGGACGTCGTGCTCAACCGCCGCCCCGATGCCGCCGAGCGGCTGCTGGCGCTGGCCGAACGCCATCGCGGTCACGGCAAGGAAAAGAAGGAGGCCGATCTCGCCTGGCGCGAATGGCCGGTGGAGAAGCGGCTGTCGCACGCGCTGGTGCACGGCATCACCGACTTCATCGAGGTCGACGTCGAGGAAGCGCGGCTGCAAGGCGCCGCGCCCGCTCGCCGTGATCGAAGGCCCGCTGATGGACGGCATGAACGTCGTCGGCGACCTGTTCGGCTCGGGCCGGATGTTCCTGCCGCAGGTGGTCAAGTCGGCGCGGGTGATGAAGCAGGCGGTCGCCTACCTGCATGCCCTACATGGAGCAGGAGAAGGACGGCCGCGAGCACGCATCGTCGAACGGCAAGATCGTGATGGCGACGGTCAAGGGCGACGTCCACGACATCGGCAAGAACATCGTCGGCGTCGTGCTCCAGTGCAACAATTACGACGTCGTCGATCTCGGCGTGATGGTGCCGGCGGAAAAAATCCTGCAGGCGCGCGATCGAGGAGCGCGCCGACATCATCGGCCTGTCCGGGCCTGATCACGCCGTCGCTCGACGAGATGTGCCACGTCGCGGCCGAGATGGAGCGGCAGGGCTTCGACGTGCCGCTGCTGATCGGCGGCGCGACCACCAGCCGCGTCCACACCGCGGTGAAAATCCATCCCAATTACCGGCGCGGCCAGGCGGTCTATGTCACCGACGCAAGCCGCGCCGTCGGCGTGGTCTCGGCGCTGCTGTCGCGCGAACCGGCGCGCGCAGCTATGTCGCCGACATCCGCGCCGAATATGCCCGCATCGCCGCGGCGCATGCCCGCGGCGAAGAGAACAAGCAGCGGCTGTCGCTGTCCGACGCGCGCGCCAATGCGCTCAAGCTCGATTGGTCCGGCCGCTACGCGCCGCCGGCGCCGCAACGCTCGGCACGCACAGATCTTCGCCGACGTCCCGATCGCCGAGCTGGTCGACGTTCATCGACTGGTCGCCGTTCTTCGCCACCTGGGAGCTCACCGGCAAATATCCGGCGATCCTCGACGACGACAAAGTCGGCGAAGCGGCGCGCAGATCTGTTCGACGACGCGCAGCAGATGCTGCGGCGGATGGTCGCCGAGCAATGGTTCCGCGCCCGCGCCGTGATCGGCTTCTGGCCGGCCAACAGCGAAGGCGACGACATTCTGATCTTCGCCGACGAGGCGCGCGGCACGACCCGATCGCGACGCTGCATACGCTGCGCCAGCAGCTGTCGCGCCGCGAAGGCCGCGCCAATGTCGCGCTTGCCGATTTCGTCGCGCCGCGCGCCAGCGGGCTTGCCGACTATATCGGCGCCTTCGCGGTCACCGCCGGCATCGGCGAAGAAGCCGTCGCCGAACGCTTCAAGCGCGCCAATGACGACTACTCGGCGATCATGGCGAAGGCGCTGGCCGACCGGCTCGCCGAGGCGCTGGCCGAACGCATGCACCACCGCGTGCGCCGCGAGTTCTGGGGCTACGCGCCCGACGAGGCGCTCGACGCGAGCGCGACTGATCGCCGAGCAATATCGCGGCATCCGCCCGGCGCCCGGCTATCCGGCGCAGCCCGACCACACCGAGAAGGCGACGCTGTTTACGCTGCTCGACGGCGAGCAGGCGATCGGCATCAAGCTCACCGAAAGCTTCGCGATGTGGCCCGGCGCCTCGGTCTGCGGGCTTTATTTCAGCCATCCCGAAGCCGCCTATTTCGGCGTCGGCAAGATCGAGCGCGATCAGGTCGAGGATTACGCGGCGCGCAAGGACTGGAGCGTCGCCGAAGCCGAGAAATGGCTGGCGCCGATCCTCAATTACGATCCGCTGGCGCGGACCGCGGCGGAGTAGCTTGTCATTCCGGGGCGCGCCAAAGGCGCTTCGCGGCCATCCGGAATGACGTGCTTTATTCCATGCCGCGCGCGATCGCCTGTTCCAGAAACAATGCGGCTTCGAGCGTGGCGCGGTCGCGGCCGAAGCGGCCGACGATCTGAACCCCGAGCGGCAGACCGTTGTCGTGCAAGCCTGCGACATTGACGCAGGGCGTGCCCATCAGCGTCCACAGCCGGTTGAAGATCGCATTGCCGGTCGAGGCAAAGCCCGCCGGCGCGGCACCGGGCGCCGACGGCGTCAGGATCACGTCGCAATCGGCGATCACATCCATGAAGGCCTGGCGGCCGCGGCTCGCGGTGCGGCGCGCCGCGTCGTATTTTTCCGGCGTGATCGCGGTGGCGGCATCGAGCTGCTCGCGCAGCCGCGGATCGATCTCGTCGCGGTGGCGATCGTATTCGTAAGCCAGCGCGCACAGATGCTCGTAATCTTGAATCACATATTGCGCGGCGTAGGCGTCTTCCAAAATCGGCGGCAGCGTCATCTCTGAAATCCGCGCGCCGGCGGCGTGCGCCAGCCGCGCCGCGGTTTCGACCGCCTGCTGCATCGCCGCGCTCGCCTGCGGCCACAAATGACTGCGCACCAGCGCGATGCGCGGCGCCGCCGGCGCTTTGCCGTCGACGCGGAGGTCGCGGCCGAGCACCGCGGCGGTGACGAAAGCAACGTCGGCAACGCCCGCGCCGAACACGCCGGCGGTGTCGAGATGCCAGGACACATCCTTGACGCCGACCATCGGGATCAGCCGGTACGACGGCTTGAAGCCGGCGACGCCGCAGAACGCCGCCGGCCGGATCACGGAGCCTGCGGTCTGGGTGCCGAACGCGATCGGCACCATCGCAGCCGCGACCGCGGCCGCCGAGCCCGACGACGAGCCGCCCGGTGTGTGCGCGAGGTTGTGCGGGTTGCGGGTGCGCGACGGCACCAGCGACGCCATTTCGGTCGTCACCGTCTTGCCGATGACGACGCCGCCGGCGCGCCGCGTCAGCGCGACGGCAGACGCGTCGGCGCGCGGCCGGTTGCCGGCATAGATCGGCGAGCCGTATTGCGTCGGCAGATCGGCGGTGTTGAAAATGTCCTTGAACGCCACCGGCAGGCCGCGCAACGGCGACGACGCGATGCCGGGCGTTTCGGCGGCGCGGCGCGCAGCGTCGAGATCGAGCGTGACAAAGGCGCCGACGTCGGTCTCACGCGCGGCGATCGCCTCGGCGCAAAGCTCGACGACGGCGCGCGGTGTGAGTTCGCCGGCTTCGATGCGGCGGGCAAGATCGAGCGCCGAAAGCATCATGCCTGCCCGGCCGCAACGATGATCGTCATATCGCTGGTCATGAATGTCGGCCTCCCCGGAGCGATGTGGCCTCAAAGCCGCTTCGGGATCAAGGCCCGGTCCGGATCGGGCCTGCCGCGCATGGTTAACATCGCGTTGCCGCAACACGGGCGCGGGTAGCATTGAACAGTCCTTAAGGATATTCCTCGCATTGTCCGCGAATGACGCGCGGAGTTCGCTGGTATCTCGTCAGCTCCCTCGTCCTCGGTGCTTTGATCGCGCTCGCCGGTTGCAGTCATTATCTGCTGGCCGAGCGCGAACCATGGCGACACGAGGCTGAACTTTCATGCCTGAATTCCGGTGCGGTGAAAGAGACGCCGGAGCGCGTGCGCATCTCCGCGGTCGGCGGCGCCGGCGCCTGCGGCATCGATTATCCGATCCGCGTCTCGGCGCTCGGCGACAACCCGCCGATGAGTTACGACGACGAGGCGGTGCGGCCGCCAAGCGCGATCCCGAATTCGACGGCGCCGAACGGTTCGATGCCGCAGCGCTGGCCGGGCGCCTCGCCGATTGCGATTCAATCGAACGCCTTGCCGCCGGTGCAAAGCGCGCCGCAGCCGTATCTGGGCTCTCAACCTTATCCGGCGAATAAGCCCTACCCCTCAAGTCAGCCCTACTCGGCCGGTCAGCAATCCGGCCAGCCGCTGTCGCTCAATCCGCCGGGACTGCCGCCGCCCGAGGCCGACGATCTCGGCATTCCGGGCGGGCCGCCCCATCCCTATTACGGCATGAGCCCGTCGCCATCGCCGCCCGCCGCAGGCTTGCCGCCGCGCACGCCGCTGCCGGCGCTCGGTCCGCCGCGCGATCCGATGGTCACGGCGGCGGCCGGACAGGTGACGGTGCAGCCGCCGGCGACGCTCGCCTGCCCGATCGTCTCGGCGCTCGATCAATGGATCGACGGCGCGGTGCAGCCGGCGGCCTTGCACTGGTTCCGCCAGCCGGTCGTCGAGCATCAAACAAATCTCGGCTTATTCCTGCCGCGGCATGAACGGCGATCCGAACGCGCATATTTCCGAACACGCTTTCGGCAATGCGCTCGACGTCGCCGAATTCGATCTCGCCGACGGCCACAAGATCAGCGTGCAATATGGCTGGAAGGGCACGCCGGAGGAGCAGGGATTTCTGCACGACGTGCAATCGGCGGCCTGCGACGAGTTCACCACCGTGCTGGCGCCGGGCGCCAATGTTTATCACTACAATCACATCCACGTCGATCTGATGCGGCATTACAACGGCCGCCACATCTGCGAGCCGACGGCGATCCCCGGCGAAGTCGTCGCCGAGCGCGTGCGCTCGCGCTTCGCCGCGCAGCACGGCGGCGAGCATTACAATGATCCCGGCGTAACCGGCTCGATCCGAGTCAAGGGCGCGCCGCACCCGCTCGGCTATTCCGAGGACGACGATCGCCTGCCGGTCGCCGAGCCGGGCGAGGATTAAGTTGCTCATCCCGCTCCCGGGCGCAGCGCAGCACGAAGTGATGCGCTGCTGACCCGGGATCTTCACGAACGCCGCGCTTGGGACGATCCCGGATCAACGGTGCACCGCTGTCGCGCTGCACCGCGTCCGGGAAAAACTCCGGTCATTTTCCGGCTTCCATCTGCTGCAGCACCGCCGCGGTCGGCCAGCAATCGACCTTCAGCCCGTTCTTCTTCTGATAATCGCCGAGCGCGGCGCGGGTTTTCATGCCGGCCTTGCCGTCGATCTTGTCGTGGTAATAGCCGCGCGCGGTGAGGATCTGCTGCATGCGGTCGAGGTCGCGCGGTCGGCAGTTGCGCGACCTTGCCCCAGGCGTTTCGAACGGCCGCGGATCGGCGATGCAGGTCGCTGAGATGGCCGACGAAGAGCACATAGAGATCGGAGAAATTGTATTCCTTGATGACGAAATAGTTTTTGGTGGCGAGGAACGACGGGCCGTAGAGACCGGCCGGCCTGCAGCAGCGAGGCCGGTTCGGCGCGCTCCGCCGCCGACAACGCAGCGGCCATAAGCCGGCACGAAACCGCGCTTGAGCCAGTCGCCGATCGGCAGCGTGTTTTCCGGGACGCCGATGGTGCAATCGACATTCGCGGGCGGGTGCACTTCATAAGCCCAGTGCACGCCGCGCTGCCAGCCCTTGTCGACCAGTTGCTTGGCGGCCGAGGCCAGCGCGTCCGGCACCGAATGTCCAGATATCGGCTTTGCCGTCGCCGTCAAAATCCACGGCATATTTCAGATAGTCCGACGGCATGAAGCTGCGTCAGCCCCATGGCGCCGGCCCAGGAGCTTTTCATATCGGCAAGCTTGATATCGCCGCGCTGCAGGATTTTCAGCGCCAGCAAAAACTCGTTGAGGAACTGGTCCTTGCGCTTGCCGAGATAAGCTTGCGTCGCCAGCACGCGGATCGCGCCGTGGGTGTCGGCGGCGCGGCCGTAATCGGTCTCGCGGCCGAAGATCGCGAGCAGGATCGAAGGCGGCACGCCGAACTGGCGCTCGATCGCAGTCAGCGGCGCGCGGTATTGCTCGTAAAGCTTGCGGCCCTGCACCGCGAGCCGTTCGATCGCCGGCTCTTTGATATAATCCGCCGGCGTCTGGACGAATTCCGCCTGTCCGGCCTGCGGCTTTTCCGGCCGCCCGGGCAGCACCAGATCGGGCAAGCGTCAGATCGGGCTCGAGCCCGCGGGTCGCCGCGTCGAATGTCGCGCGCGAAACGCCGAGCGCTTGCGCCTGCGGCCACAGCGATTGCAGCCAGGTCTGGAAGGCGGCGTCGGCGCGAGCAAGCGACGTGGAGAGAATGAACGACAGCAGGGTTAGAGCAATAAGAAAAATCGCGCTGGCGAACACCGATCTCCCATCTCCCCTGCGGGGAGAGGGTTGGGGGTGAGGGGGTTCCGACCTTGCCGAGGAGGGCCGAGCCCGCACCCCAGCCCTCTCCCCTGGGGAGAGAGAGATATTGGCTAACAAGCACTGCGCCTGTGACTCCGCACCCCCCCTTCATGGAGAGAGGGAGCGCTCATCGCACCGCCAGAATGAACAGCCGCGGAAACCGCAGCAGCACCTTGCCGTCGAAACGCGGCTTGTAGGCGCCGACGATCTTCGCGGTATAGGCGGCGAGGAATTGCTCGCGCGCGGCGGCAGTCGAGCGGCGACAGGAACGGCTGCAGCGACGAGCCCTTGAACCATTCGGTGATCGCCTGCGGCGACGCCATCACGTGATTATAGACGGTGTGCCAGATGTCGATATGCGAGCACGACCGGCTTGAGCAGATCGTAATAGTGCTCCGGCGTCGGCAGGTCGTCGCGCGGCGCGGCCTTGATCTCCGGATGATCCGTTCCATGGACCGCTCTCGCCGACCTCGCGCTGGAAACGCAGCGCCGGCTCACGGGTATTGTCGGGCATCTGGATCGCCAGCACGCCGCCCTGCGGCATGCCTTCGAGCATGCCGGCGCATGATCGCCGGATGGTCCGGCAGCCATTGCATCACCGCATTGCCGAAGATCAGATCGGTGCCCGGTTCGGGCTGCCAGGTGGCGATATCGGCCTCGACGAAGCGGCATTGCGGCAGCCGTTCGCGCGCCTTGCGCAGCATGTCGGGCGACGGAATCGAGCCCGACGACTTCCGATTGCGGGAAGCGGTCGACCAGAAGCTCGGTGGAATTGCCCGGCCCGCAGCCGAGGTCGACGACGCGGTGCGGACGCTGCCAGCGGCACCTGGGCAAGAAGATCGCGCGGCGGCCGGGTGCGCTCATCCTCGAATTTGAGGTATTGGCGGGCGCTCCAGTCTTCCATGGCGCGCGAATCCCCGTTCGACGTCCGGCGCCGACCCATAGCACCGGGCAAATCGAGGGGGAACCCTCGGCCTGGAGATCGCGAAGAGCGAATTCGACGGAGGGAGGGGACCGCGCGGCGGCGCCAACGCGGCGGCTTTCAGCCTATTTCAGCGCGGTCGAGACCGACGAGAAAGTCGTCTTGAGCTTGGAACCCAGTCCGCTCACCACGGTGATGATCGCAACCGCGACGCCGGCGGCGATCAAGCCGTATTCGATGGCGGTCGCTCCGGATTCATCCCGCAAAAAACGCTTCGCCAAGTCTCCCACGAAGTCTTTCACGAACTCTTTCACGATGCGGCCTCGTCATTTCCATACCGTATCGGTTTTACCTGATGACGACTTTCACGAAATTAATATGGAACCAGAAACACGCCCTCGCGACGGAATATCGCAGGCCCGGCGCCATGAACGTTAGCAAACAGTGTCTTGGAACTTTTTATCCAGCTTAAATCTGTTATTTGTTTGGAACGGAACCATCGCAAAGCCATCGCGATATTCAGGCCGTCGCATGCGGGCCGATGGCCGAACCCTAATCGGCAACCGGCGCGGTGGTGGAATGATGATCCGCCGCCAACACCAGGTAGACCGCCGGCACGACGAACAGCGTGAACAGCGTGCCGATCGACAAGCCCGACGCGATCACCAGGCCCATCTGAAAGCGCGACACCGCGCCGGCGCCGCTCGCGATGATCAGCGGCACGACGCCGAGCACCATCGCCGCGGTCGTCATCAGGATCGGGCGCAGCCGGATGCCGGCGGCCTCTTCGATCGCCTCGCGCTTGGTGCGGCCTTCGTGCTGCAGATCATTGGCGAATTCCACGATCAGAATGCCGTGCTTGCTGATCAGGCCCATCAGCGTGACCAGCCCGACCTCGGTATAGATGTTGAGCGACATGCCGCCGAAGCCGAGCGCTGATGAAGATCAGCGCGCCGGCGATCGACATCGGCACCGAGACCAGGATGATGAGCGGATCGCGGAAGCTTTCGAACAGCGCGGCCAGCGACAGGAAGATGATGATCAGCGCGAAGCCGAAGGTGGCGATGAAGCCGCTCGATCTCCTGGACATATTGCCGGGTCAGGCCGCCGTAATCGACCGAGTAGCCTTGCGGCAGCAGTTGCTTCGGCGAGGTCCTGCAGTAGCTGCCAGCGCATCGCCCTGCGCCACGCCCGGCATCGCGACGCCCTGGATCGTGGCGCTGTTGAGCTGCTGGAAGTGGTTGAGCGATTCCGGCACGGTCTTGGTCGACGATCGTGGCGACGGTCGACAGCGGCACCGGCGTGCCGTCCGCGGTGCGGATGTAATAGTCGAGCAGCTGATGCGGATTGAGCCGCGAACTGCTGCTGCACCTGCGGAATGACTTTGTAGGAGCGGCCGCTCGAGGCTGAAGTAATTGACATAGCCGCCGCCGAGCATCGCCGCCAGCGCGCCGCCGACATCGCTCATCTTCAGGCCGAGCTGCGCCGTCTTGTCGCGGTCGATGTCGACGTCGGACTGCGGCTGGTCGATCTTCAGATCGGTGTCGAGGAAGATGAACATGCCGCTCTTGCAGCGCCTCTTGCAGGAATTGCTGCGCGATCTCGTTCAGGCGGTCGAACGGATCGGTCGTGTTGATGCACGAACTGCACCGGCAGGCCGATGCTGCCCGGCAGCGGCGGCGGCTGGAACGCCGCGATCCGCACGCCGGCGATCTTGCTCAGCTCCTGCTGCATGACCGGCTGCAGCTGCATTGGCGGTCTTGCTTGCGCTGATCCCACGGCTTGAGCACCATGCCGGCGATCGACTGACCCGGCACGTCGAGCTGGAAGACGTGCTCGGTCTCCGGATGCTTGGCGAAAGTCCGGTAGACCTCGCTGGAATAGAGCTGGCGCTGCTGCAGCGTCGCGTTCGGCGGCGCGATCGAGAGGGTGATGATGACGCCCTGGTCTTCCTGCGGCGCCAGTTCGGTCTTGGCGCTGGTGATAGAGGAAGTAGATGCTGCCGAGGACGATGGCGGCGAAGACCAAGGTCACCGGCAGCGTATTCAAGCTGCCGTGCAGCCAGCCGCTCGATAGCCGCCGCGCAGCGCGTCGAAGCTGCGGTCGATGAAATCCGTCAGCCGCGCTTCCCAGCCGCGTTCGCCGCTATGCTGTGCGGCTTGAGCAGGCGCGAGCACATCATCGGCGACAGCGTCAGCGCGACGATGGCCGAAACCGTGACCGCGCCGACCAGCGTGAAGGCGAATTCGGTGAACAGCGCGCCGGTCAGGCCGCCCTGGAAGCCGATCGGCACATAGACCGCGACCAGCACCACGGTCATGGCGATGATCGGGCCGCCCAGCTCGCGCGCCGCCTGGATGGCGGCGTCGATCGGCGTCATGCCCTTCCTCGAGATGGCGGTTGACGTTCTCGACCACGATGATGGCGTCGTCGACCACCAGGCCGATGGCGAGCACCAGCGCCAGCAGGGTCAGCAGATTGATCGAGAAGCCGAAGCGCCAGCATCATCGATGAAGGTGCCGACCAGCGACAGCGGGATGGCGACGGTCGGGATCAGCACCGAGCGCAGCGAGCCGAGGAACAGGAACACCACCACCGTGACGATCAGCAGCGCCTCGACCAGGCGTGCGGATCACCTCGTTGATCGCGCTGTTCACGAATTCGGTCGAGTCGTAGACGATCTCGCCGTTGCAGCCCGTGCGGCAGCTGCGCCTGGATCTCCGGGAAGACGTTGCGCACGCCCTTGATGACGTCGAGCAGGTTGGCGGCGGGCGCGACCTGGATGCCGATATAGACCGCCTGCTTGCCGTCGAAGCCGACCTGCGGATTCGTAATCGTCGGAGCCGAGCGTGACATTGGCGACATCCTTCAGCCGGACGATGGCGCCGTTCGACCTGCTTGATGACCAGGTTGCGGAACTCGTCGAGCGAATGCAGGCTGGTCGAGGCCGTCAGGTTGACCTGCACCATCTGGCCCTTGGTGTTGCCGAGGCCGGAGATGTAGTCGTTGCGCGGTCAGCGCCGCGCTGACATCGGTCGCGGTCAGGCCGTAGGCCGCGAGCTTCTGCGGATCGAGCCAGGCGCGCAGCGCGAAGTTCTTGCGCGCCGAGCAATCTCGGCGGTCTGCACGCCCGTCACCGCCTGCAGCTTGGGCTGCACGACGCGCACCAGATAGTCGGTGATCTGGTTCGGCGCCAGCACGTCGCTGTTGAAGCCGATATACATCGCGTCGATGGTCTGGCCGACCTTGCACGGTCAGCGACCGGCTGCTGCGTGCCGGGCGGCAGCTGGTTCAGCACCGAGTTGACCTTGGTGTTGATCTCGGTCAGCGCCTTGTCGGCATCGTAGTTGAGCCGCAGGTTGACCGTGATCGTGCTGAGCGCCGCTCTGGCTGGTCGACGTCATGTAGTCGATGCCGTTGGCCTGGGCGATCGCGTTCTCGAGCGGCGTGGTGATGAAGCCGGCGACGACGTCGGGATCGGCGCCGTAATAGGTCGTCGTGACGGTGACGATGGCGTTCTCGGTGCGCGGATATTGCAGGACCGGCAGCGACGCCATACGGCGCGCAGGCCCGAGCACCAGGATCAGCAGGCTGACGACCGTGGCGAGCACCGGCCGGCGGATGAAGATGTCGGTGAAATTCATGGCGGCGGCCTCGCCTATCGATCGAGCGGACGTTGGGCGTGGCGTCGGCCGTCGGCGAAATCGTGTTGTCGATCACGACCGATCGAGCCGTTGTGCAGCTTGATCTGGCCGGCGGTGACGATGCTGTCGCCTTCCTTGACGCCCTTGAGCACGGCGACCTGATCGCCGCGCGTCGGCGCCGGTGGTGACGAAGGTCTGCCGCGCGATCAGCTGCGGCTTGCCGTCGGCGTCCTTGCCCTTGTCGTCGACGATGTAGACCGGTGTTGCCATAGGGATTATAGGTGATCGCGGTCTGCGGCAGCGTGACGTAGTTTCTGCGGCGCGCCGGTCGTCGATGTCGACCGTGGCGATACATGCCCGGCAGCAGCTTGTGATCGGCGATTTTCGAGCGTGGCGCGAACCTGGACGTTGCGGCGTCGATGCGTCGACCTTGGGATTGATCGCCGAGATCTCGCCGGTGAAGGTCTGGCCCGGATAGGCATCGACCTTGCACCGTCGACCGTCTGGCCGATCTTGACCTGCGCCACCGCCTGCTGCGGCAGGAAGAAATCGACGAAGATCGGATCCAGCGCCTGCAGCGTCACGATCGCCGTGCCGGCGCTGAGATACTGGCCGAGATCGACCGGCGCGGATGCCGAGATGGCCGGCGAACGGCGCTCGCAAGGTCTTCTTGTCGAGGATCGCCTGCTGCTGGGCGACCTGGGCCTTGGCGTTCTTCAGATTGGCCGCGTCGGTGTCCAACGGTCGGCCTGGCTGACCGCCTGGAGCTTGAACTGCTTCTGGTCGCGGTCGTAGGTGATCTGGTGAGCTCGGCGGTGGCCTGCAGCGACTTCAGCTTGGCGGCGTCGTCCTCGTGACCGCAGCTTCAGCAGCACCGCGCCGGCCTCGACGTCGTCGCCGGAATTGAACGAGATCGAATCGACCACGCCGGCGACTTCGATCGACAGATCGGCGCCCTTCACCGCGCGCAGGCTGCCGACCGCCTCGATGGTCGGCTGCCAGTCGCTGTAGCCCGCCTTGGTCACCGACACCGTCTGGGGCGGATTGCTCAAGGTGCTCATGAATTTCTTGATCATGATGCCCTTGAACACCTGGAATCCGAAATGCCGCCGAGCACGACGGCGACCGCGACCAGCATGATCACCATGCGCTTGATCATTGATGGAGCTCCGTTATTGGCGTTGTCGTGCTGTCGACGGCGGGCGCGCTGTCCGCGGCATCGGGGCTCAGCGGATTGGGCGCCACGTCGGTGCGGTTCCACCAGCCGCCGCCGAGCGCCTGGAACAGCGCGGCGGTGTCGGCGTAGCGCGCGGCTTGGGCCTGCACTACGGCGAGACGGGACTGCTGATAAAGCCGCTGCGCATTGAGCAGCGTGACATAGGTGATGGCGCCGAGCCGATATTGCCCCTGGGCGAGATTGATCGTCTCGGAGGCGGCGCTCAGCGCGGCGCGATCCGCCCGCAGCGTCGCGGCGTCGAGCTGGATCGCGCGCAGCGCATCGGCGACGTTCTGGAAGGCGCCGAGCACGGTGTTGCGATATTGCGCTTCGGCCACGTCGTAGGCGGCTTCGGCGGCGCGCTGCTGATGCAACAGCGTGAAGCCGTGGAACAGCGGCTGGGTGCCGTTCGCCGCAATGCTCCAGACCAGCGACGGCGGCGAAAACAGCGCCGCCGTGGTCAGTGCCGCAGTGCCATAGGCGCCGGTGAGATTGAACTGCGGCAGCCGGTTGGCGATGGCGACGCCGACCTGGGCGCTGGCTTCGTGCAGTTGCGATTCGGCGGCGCGAACATCGGGGCGCTGTTCGACCAGTTGCGACGGCAGGCTCAGCGGCAGATCCGTCGGCAGCCGCAGCGACGCGAGCGTGATGCGGTCGCCGTGCAGGCTCGCTCGGAAAGCGCCCGATCAGAGCAAGCAGCAGATGATGTTGCTGCTCGAGCTGCTTTTGCAGCGGCGGCAAAGTCGCCTCGGAGGTCGCGACTTCGGATTGCTGGGTCAGCACGTCGGTCCGCGCCGCGGCGCCGACCTCGAATTGATTTTTGACGACGACAAGCTGATCGCTTTCGACCTTGATGATGTCGCGGGTCGCTTCGATCTGGCCGCGCAACGACGCTTCCTGGACGGCGGCCGTCACTACGTTCGCGGTCAGCGTCAGATAGGTCGCTTCCAGTTCGAAGCGTTCGTAGTCGGCCTGCGCCGCCGTCGATTCGATCTGCCGGCGCTGGCCGCCGAATACGTCAGGCGCATAGGAGACGTTGATGCTGGCCTGGTACAGATTGAACAATTGCGGCGGCCCGCTGCCGCCGAACGCCGCCGGCGAGAATTGCTGGCGCTCGGCCGACGATTGAGCATCCGCCTGCGGCAACAGCTTGCCGGTCTGGGCGTAGAGATTTTCCTTGGCCTGCCACAACGCCGCTTGCGCAGCCTGCAGATTAGGATTGGCCTGCAGCGCCTCGGCGATCAGACCGTCGAGTTCCCGGGAATGGAACACCTTCCACCACTCGCCGGGGATATCGCGGCCGGTGGCGAAACGCTGTGCCGCGCCGCCGGCAACGCTGGTAGAGACGGTCGCCGCCGGTTTCGCTTCGGGGGTATAGCCCGCGACCGGGCGGCGCTTGCGGCGTCTTGAAATCCGGACCGACGGCGCAAGCCGACAAGGTCAGCAGAGACAGCGCGGCAGCGGCCATTGGCCGACCGAGGCTGCTGCTTTGCGACGAGAAGCCGCCTTGCCGGCGCCTGAACGCGGATCGGCGCCTGATGAATGGACTGAACCTTAACAAATCCCTAACCCTCAGAGGGCTAGATTAGTTATTTACTATCCGGTTAGTCAATAACTTGACTTTTAGCGCCTTCTGCGCCCATGTGAGCCAATGACGGACGTTTTCGAGGTACGCCCCGAGACCCGGCGCCGCCGCAAGGCGGAGCGTCCGCAGGAAATCATCGAAGCCGCCTTCGCCGAGTTTTCCCGCAACGGCTATTCCACGACCACGCTCGATCAGATCGCCGAGCGCGCCGGCGTCACCAAGGGCACGATCTACGTCTACTTCGAGAGCAAAGAGCACCTGTTCATTTCGATGGTGCGCGAGTTCACCAAGTCGGCGACCGAGACCGTGCAGGGCATGCTCGAAAACCACGACGCGTCGACCGCGGAACTCTTACGCGCCCAGTTCAGCTTCATCTACGAACATATCGTCGAGGATCGCCGCCGCCGCGAAGTGCTGCGCATGCTGATCGCGGAAGCCGCGCGCTTTCCGGCACTCGCCGACCGCTATCATGCGGAAATTCTGAGCCCCTGCCTGGAGATGCTCAAGCAAGCCATCCAGCGCGGCATCGATCGCGGCGAAATCCGCAACGCCTCGATCATCAACAATCCGCAGGTGGTGATCGCGCCGATCGCCCTGGTCGATGTCTGGCTGATGATGTTCGACGACCGCCAGCCGCTCGATCTGAAGGCCTATTTCGACGCCCACCTCGACGTGGTGCTCAACGGGCTGCTGGCGAAGGCTTGATCCTAGTGGCCTTCGGTTGTCCGGTCCTGACCCGCGATGCACGCCGATACCGCACGTATTTTCCGCATGTCGCGCTTATTACTACTCCGGACCACTGAGGTTCGGGTTGCGCGCTCCGCTCAGCGCCGCCGGAACTGATTGCGCACCGGCGGACGCGCGACGGCGCCCGAGCGTTCTTCCTTGTGACGGAAGATCAGCCGTCCCTTTTCCAGATCGTAAGGCGATACTTCGACCGTCACCCGGTCGCCGGCCAGCGTCTTGATGCGGTTCTTCTTCATCTTGCCGGCGGTGTAGGCAACGAGCTGATGCCCGTTATCGAGCTGAACGCGATAGCGCGCATCGGGCAGGATTTCGGTCACCAGACCTTCGAATGCGAGAAGTTCTTCCTTGGCCAAGTCACATCCCCTTTAGCGTTATTGAACCTTTGCATTCCCGGAAGAGCGCGAGCCCCGATGCGTATCGTCGCGCCGCGCCTGGTCGTTGCGATGCATGAAGGCAACCGAAGCGATGCCCGCGTCGCCCGACGCCGGCTGGCCGGACGGCTGCTGGTGACGGCGCTGCTGCTTGCGGCCGCCTCCGCCGTTTCCACCATTGCCGCGGTGCCAATGCCGATCCTTGGCGGGCGCCCCGTGCGGATGACGGCCGGAGCCGTTTTTCGCCGCGCCGTTTCTCGATCCATTTCTTTGAGCGGTGTGCCTTTCCGCCGACGGCTCGCCGCCCTGACGATGGGTGCGCCGATCGCTCGACGGAATCGACATCCGGATCAGCTTCTCGATATCGCGCAGGAAGGCGGTCTCCTCGGCATCGCAGAGCGAGATCGCGATACCTTCCGCGCCGGCGCGTGCGGTGCGCCCGATGCGGTGCACATAGGTCTCCGCCACGTTCGGCAGATCGAAATTCACCACATGGCTGATGCCGTCGACATCGATGCCGCGGGCGGCGATGTCGGTCGCGACCAGGGTGCGGACCTTGCCGTTGCGGAACGAGGCGAGCGCGCGTTCGCGCTGGCCTTGCGATTTGTTGCCGTGGATCGCCTCGGCCGAAATCCCGGACTCGACCAGCCGCCGCGTGACCTTGTCGGCGCCGTGCTTGGTGCGGGTGAAGACCAGGACGCGATCGATCGTCTCGCTGCGCAGCACATCGACGAGAACGCCGGGCTTGGCGCCGCGATCGACGTGGATGATGCGCTGTTCGATGCGTTCCGCCGTCGTCGCGACCGGAGCGACCGCGACCTGGGCCGGGTCGCGCAACATATGGGCGGCGAGATCGGCGATGGCGCGCGGCATGGTGGCCGAGAACATCAGCGTCTGCCGTACCGCCGGCAGCTTGGAAACGATCTTACGGATGTCGTTGATGAAGCCCATGTCGAGCATGCGGTCGGCTTCGTCGAGCACCAGGCATTCCACCTGGTTGAGGCGAAGCGCGTTGCTCTGAACAAGATCGAGCAGCCGGCCGGGCGTCGCCACCAGGACGTCGACGCCATCGAGCAAAGAGCGGACTTGCGCCCCCATCGATACGCCGCCGATCGCCAGCGCCGACTTGAGGCGCAGGTGGCGGCCATAGGCCCGGAAGCTGTCGAGGATCTGGCCGGACAGTTCGCGGGTCGGGCTCAAAACCAGGACGCGGCAGCTTTTCCGCTCGGTCTGGCGCGGATTGCCGGCCAGGCGATGGAGGATCGGCAAGGCAAACGCGGCGGTCTTACCGGTGCCGGTCTGCGCGATCCCGATGACGTCCCGGCCCGACATGACGATCGGTATGGTCTGCTGCTGGATCGGGGTCGGAACGGTGTATTTTTCTTCAATAAGAGCGCGAGAAATCGCGTCGTGAAGATTGAACGCGGAAAATTCGGTCAAAGAATAGACTTTCTATTGCATGCGATGCCGCGGCCGCGCGCGAAGCGCCGGGCCGGCATAGCGGGGAATAAGAGACATCCCGCGCGATCAGGGCTGTCGATGGGGTGTTAAAAGAGCGAACCGGAAGCCGTCTAGCCAGAAACTGCTAATGGCACCCGTACACGCGGTTCGCCGCCGGCCGAATCGGCCGCTACGTTCATATGCGCCGTTGATGTGGTAGTTTCAAGGCAAATCATTCGTCTGGCGGAATCAGACGTTAACCGCTTTCTTACCGGCCTTCTTTGCGCCGGCGCTCTTCGTCCCGGTCTTCTTGGTCTCGGCTTTTTTCGTTTCGGCCTTGGTCGTCGTAGCCTTCGTCGTCACAGCCTTGGCGTGTTGCGGCCTTGGTCGTTGCGGCCTTATCCGTATCGGCCTGTTCTTGAGCCAGGCGCAGCGCCTTCAATTTCGCCATCCGTTCGCGGACTTCGCGGCTATTGGCCAGATATTCCATCATGGCCTTGGCCCCGTCCTTGGCGCGTTCTTCCTTTTTGAAATTGGCCTCGGCGCGGGCTTTGGTCGGTTCGGTCTCTAATGTCTTGGTGGCCAATGTCGTCTCCTGCCGCGGGTCGCGCGGTCGTTTCAATAGATGGCCGCCGATAAAGTGAGCCTCCGGCTGCCTTGCCTATTAAATAGGTAGCAGGACGCGGAAATATAACCCCGTCGCGCCGGCAAAAGAGGCGGGATTCAGCGTCGAGACGTCGGATTATCGTGAAAACTTCTTGTATTTGATCCGCTGCGGCACGATCGAGTCGGTGCCCAGACGCCGCATTTTGTCTTTCTCGTAGTCCTGGAAGTTGCCCTCGAACCACTCGACATGGCTCTCGCCTTCGAAGGCGAGAATGTGCGTGGCGATGCGGTCGAGGAACCAGCGATCGTGGCTGATGATCACGGCGCAGCCGGCGAAATCCTCGAGCGCCTCTTCCAGCGCGCGCAGCGTATCGACGTCGAGATCGTTGGTCGGTTCGTCGAGCAGCAGCACATTGGCGCCGGATTTGAGCATCTTGGCGAGATGCACGCGATTGCGCTCGCCGCCGGACAGCTGGCCGACTTTCTTCTGCTGGTCGGCGCCTTTGAAATTGAAGGCCGAGACATAGCCGCGCGAATTGACCTCGCGCTTGCCGAGCATCAGCTGGTCGAGGCCGCCGGAGATTTCCTCCCAGACGTTTTTCTTGCCGTCGAGCGAATCGCGCGACTGGTCGACGTAGCCGAGCTGAACCGACTCGCCGACCTTGATGGTGCCTTCGTCGGGCTTTTCCTGCTGGGTGATCATGCGGAACAGCGTGGTCTTGCCGGCGCCGTTCGGGCCGATGACGCCGACAATGCCGCCCGGCGGCAGCTTGAAGGTGAGATCGTCGATCAGAAGATTGCCGCCGAAGCCTTTCTTCAAACCGGTGAAGTCGACGACATTCTGGCCGAGCCGCTCGGCGACCGGGATGACGATCTGCGCCGTCTGGGTCTGCTTTTCGCCGGCCTTTTTCAGCAATTCCTCGTAGCGCTCGTAGCGCGCCTTGGACTTGGCCTGCCGCGCGCGCGGCGACGACTTGATCCACTCCTGTTCGCGGGCGAGCGTGCGCTGGTGCGCGTCTTCCTCGCGGCCTTCCTGCTCGAGACGTTTCTGCTTCTGCACCAGCCACGACGAATAATTGCCCTCGTAGGGAATGCCCTTGCCGCGGTCGAGTTCGAGAATCCAGCTGGTGACGTTGTCGAGAAAGTAGCGGTCGTGGGTGACGATCAGGATGGCGCCCGGATAATTGCGCAGATGGCCTTCGAGCCACGATACCGACTCGGCGTCGAGATGGTTGGTCGGCTCGTCGAGGAGGAGCAGTTCGGGCTGTTCGAGCAGCAGCCGGCATAGCGCGACGCGGCGCCGCTCGCCGCCGGAGAGCTTGGCGACTTCGGCCTCGTCCGGCGGGCAGCGCAGCGCCTCCATCGCCAGATCGACTTTGGAATCGAGATCCCACAAGCCCTTGGCCTCGATCTCGTCCTGCAGCTTGGTCATCTCGTCGGCGGTCTCGTCGGAATAATTGACCGCGAGCTCGTTGTAACGGTCGACGATCGCCTTCTGCGGCGCCACGCCCTCCATGACGTTCTCACGGACCGACTTGGTCGGATCGAGCTGCGGCTCCTGCGGCAGATAACCGACACGGGCGCCCTGCGCCACCCAGGCTTCGCCGGTATATTCCTTGTCGATCCCGGCCATGATGCGGAGCAGCGTCGACTTGCCGGCGCCGTTGACGCCGAGCACGCCGATCTTGGCATCGGGATAGAACTGCAGGTAGACGTTATCCAACACCTTCCGGTTGCCCGGATAGGTCTTCGACAATTCCTGCATGTGATAGATGAATTGACGGGCCATGTTTCGGTCCGGGCTTGAGGCGCCCTGCCCTCTCGGTTGGCGCCGCCGGCCTATGCACAAAACATAGGCGTGGCGTAAAGGCGCTCATTTCGGGAAATACCGGGCTGATGTAGCGAGCCTCTGCGCTGACGGCAAGCGCCGGACATAGCTCCGGCGCAGCCCGACACGGCCGGATGGTAAAGCTCCGTAAAGCCTAATCACAGTTCCGGCCACCCAGCGCCGAAATCGCAACAAATTTTAATGATTTCTCGGCGACACTCGGTGTCAAACACCCGTTTGAAAAATAATTCCCCGCTTTGACGCTTTGGCCGAACCGACGGCCTAGGCGCAAGACGGCGAACGAAGGCAAAGGACTGCGGGAGCGTTCCATGTTGCGTGATCTCGGCAAAGCTCTCCATCAAGTGTGGCGCCTTTCCACCCCGGACGGCGGCGCCTACCGGCCCGACCTGCATTACATGCGCGGGCCCGGCCCGAAGTGGCAGGCGAAATACGGCACGCTTTATCCCAAGGGCAAGCCGATGAACGGCTCGGCCGCTCCGGCGCTGCAGAACTTGGCGCTGCAGAATTTGGCGCAGCATCGCGCGTAAATACGCGGCGCCGACCCCCGCTTGTTTTGGCCGATCCGTTATGAGACGGCTAAGGCATAAACCGACGGGGTGGAAATCATGGCGTTACGCTGCGCAATTCTCGACGATTATCAGAATGTCGTGCTCAAAGTCGCCGACTGGTCGAAAGTCAAAGGCGACGTCGCGTTCACGGTGTTCAACGAACACCTCGGCGGCCCCGACAAGGTCATCGCCGCCTTGCAAGGTTTCCAGATCGTCGTCGCGATGCGCGAGCGGACCGGCTTCCCGAAACAGGTCATCGACGCGCTGCCCGACCTCAAGCTTCTGATCACCACCGGCATGCGCAACGCCTCGATCGATACCGAGGCGGCGAAGGCGCGCGGCGTCACCGTCTGCGGCACCTCCTCATTCGGCAGCCCGACCTCGGGCATCGCCATCGGGCTCATGCTCGAACTGACCCGCCACATCGGCTATGAAAACGCCCGGATGCATAGCGGCGCCACCTGGCAGACCACCATCGGCCCCGATCTCGAAGGCCAGACGCTCGGCATTCTCGGTCTCGGCAAGCTCGGCGTGCGCACCGCCAATATCGCCAAGGCCTTCGGCATGAAGGTGATCGCCTGGAGCCAGAACCTGACGCCGGAAAAATGCCAGGAGGCGGGCGTCGGCTATGTCGGCAAGGACGATCTGTTCCGCCAGTCCGATTTCATATCCATCCACGTCGTGTTGTCGGAGCGCACACGCGGCATTGTCGGCGCCCACGAAATCGGGCTGATGAAACCCACCGCATTTCTCATCAACACCTCGCGCGGACCGATCATCGACGAAGCGGCGATGCTGGCGGCGCTGCGCGACAAGAAGATCGCCGGCGCCGGCCTCGATACTTTCGACGTCGAGCCGCTGCCGCTCGATCATCCGCTGCGCAAGATGGACAACGCTGTGATCACGCCGCACCTCGGCTACGTCTCCGAGCAGAATTATCGCGGCTACTTTTCCGGCGTGGTCGAAGACATTCGCGGCTTTCTCGACGGCAAGCCCGTCCGCGTGATGGCCTGAACACCGAGAGATTGCCGAGAAAGTGCCATGACAGACACCCTGATCGACCTCTATTGCCACATCTATCCGGAGCGTTTCTTCCAGGAGATGAACAAGGCGGCGCCGAAGCTCGGCGCTATCGCCGCGCGGCTGCGCGGCGTCACCAAGATTTACGATCTCGACGCGCGGTTTCGCGAGATGGATGAATTCGGCGACTATCGCCAAGTCATATCGCTGCCGAACCCGCCGATCGAGGATTTCGCCGCACCCGGCCAAGGACTGATGCTGGCGCGCGTCGCCAATGACGCCATGGCGGAGTTGTGCGCCAAGCACCCGGATCGTTTCGCCGGCTTTGTCGCGGCCCTGTCGCTGACCGATGTCATGGGCTCGGTGGAGGAGGCCAAGCGCGCCATCAATCAGCTCGGCGCCTCGGGCGTGCAGATTTTTTCGCCGCTGAACGGCCGGCCGCTCGACGAGCCGGTGTTCGAGCCGCTTTACGCCACCATGGCGCAGCTCGACCGGCCGATCTGGCTGCATCCGGCGCGCACCGCGGCCATGCCGGACTATCCGAGCGAGCAGAAATCGCGTTTCGAAATGTGGTGGTGCTTCGGCTGGCCCTACGACACCTCGGTCGCCATGGTGCGGCTGGTGTTTTGCGGCGTGTTCGATCGCTATCCCAATCTGAAGATCATCACCCACCATCTCGGCGGCATGATCCCGTTTTACGACGGCCGCGTCGGTCCCGGTCTCGACGTGCTCGGCGCGCGCACCTCGGACGAGGATTATTCGAAGATCCTGCCGTCGCTGAAGCGGCCGCATCTCGATTACCTGCGCGAGTTCTATGCCGACACCGCGATGTTCGGCGGCGGCGCGCATGCGTTGCGCTGCGGCTTCGAGTTTTTCGGCGCCGACCGGGTCGTGTTCGCGACCGACACGCCGCTCGGCCCGATCAAGCCGGCCATCGAGGCGCTCAAATCGCTCGATCTTTCCGCCGACGACCGGCGCAAGATCTTTTCCGGCAATGCCGAAAAGCTCCTGCGAAAACAATGATATCGGAACGGTGCCGGGCGCCGGGCCGCGATCCGTTAACGGCTCGTTAGGGTTAACGGTCTATTGCTGACCGGTCCCCCGCGGCCCGGCTTCCGCTTGCGCCAGTGCCGCGGCCGCTACCCCTTGGCAGTACCGGCAGCGATCGAGAGATGCGTCCGACCCGATCCCGCTCCACACGCCTGATCGCCTCGGCCGCGATTGTCCTCGGCCTCGCCGCCGTGACGGCGGGATGCCAGACGACCCAGAGCACCGACACCACCGGCTCGATTACGCTCGCGCCTTCCGACCGCAGCGACGCGGACTGGCGGCACGACGTCGAGACCCTCGGGCAGAAATACCAGCAAAACACCGCCGATGCCGCTGTCGCGGTGCGCTATGCGCAGGCGCTGCGCGCCACCGGGCAGCGCGCGCAGGCGGTCGCCATTCTGACTCAGACGTCGATGCAGAACCCAAAGAACAAAGTGGTGCTCGGCGAATACGGCCGCGCGCTCGCCGACGCCGGCCAATACGAACAGGCGCTCGAGGTGTTCGATCGCGCCCACACGCCTGAGCAACCCGACTGGCGCATCCTGTCGGCGCAAGGCGCCGTGCTCGACCAGATGGGCCGGCACGATGAAGCGCAGCGGCATTACCTCGCGGCGCTCAAGATCATGCCGGACGACCCGACCGTGCTGTCCAACCTCGGCCTGTCCTATGCGCTGTCGAAAAATCTCAAAGACGCCGAGACGACGCTGCGGCGTGCCGCGGTGCATCAGCCGGTCGATCCAAGGGTGCGGCAGAATCTGGCGCTGGTCGTCGGCTTGCAGGGCCGCTTTCCCGAAGCCGAGACGATCGCCCGCGCCGATCTGCCGCCGGATCAGGCCGCCGCCAATGTCGCCTATCTGCGGCAAATGCTGGCGCACAAAGAGACCGTGCCGCTGAGCAATCAGGCCAGCCGCTATACGCCGGGGCCGAGCTAACTCGACCGCTCGTCCCCGCGAAAGCCGGGACCCAGCTTCTCAGAGCTTCCGATCACCGCCGGATTCCCGCTTTCGCGGCAACGAGCGGAATGGTCTCTAATGATTGATCGCCATCACCCGGATCGCCGCCGGGCCGAGAATGACGACGAACAGCACCGGCAGGAAGAATACGATCATCGGCACCGTCAGCTTCGGCGGCAGGCCGGCGGCCTTCTTCTCGGCTTCCGACATGCGCATGTCGCGATTTTCCTGGGCCAGGACCCGCAAGGTTGTCGCCAGCGGCGTGCCGTAGCGTTCCGATTGCTGCAACGCTAGACAGACCGCCTTGACGCCTTCGAGACCGGTGCGCTGCGCCAGATTCTCATAAGCCTGCCGCCGGTCGGGCAGATACGAAAGCTCGGCGGTGGTCAGCGTGAATTCCTCGGCAAGCGCCACCGACTGGGTGCCGACTTCCTCGCTGACCTTGCGAAACGCCGCCTCGATCGACATGCCGGATTCGACGCAGATCAACAGCAGATCGAGCGCGTCCGGAAAAGCCCGCTTGATCGAAACCTGGCGGCGCTGAATCTTGTTTTTCAAATAAAGACTCGGGCTTTGCATGCCCAAATAGGCGCAGCCGATCGAAATCCCGATCTTGATCAGGGGTGGATAGTCGAGGTCGAGCACGACGAAGATGTAGAACAGCGACACCAGCAGCATCACCACCGGCATCGTCATGCGGAAGAACAAGAAAGTGACATACGGCGCCTGGCCGCGGAAACCCGCCTGCATCAGCTTGGCGCGGGCCTCTTCCTGACCGACCCATTTGGTGAGATTGAAGTTGTCGACGGCGCGCTTCATGTAGAGTCGCGGCGATTGCCGCAACGCGATCTTGTTGCCCTGCGCCATTCGCTCGCGCTCGCGCAGACGGATTTTCTCGCGCTCGAGTGCCACCGCTTTCATGCGTTTGCCGAGCGTATCGGTGACCAGAAGCGGCATGGCCAGCGTCAGCACGGTCGCCCCGGCGGCAATGGCGGCGAAAATCACCGTCATCACCTTCATGTCGAAATATTGAGCGATCAGCGAGTTCATTGCTGTGGCCGTCAGAAGTCGAAATTGATCATCTTGCGCATCACAAAGACGCCGATTGCCATCCATGCGCCGCAGCAGGCGATCATCACGCGCCCGAACGGATCGGTAAAAAGCAGATCGATATAGGCTGGGCTCGTCAGCCAGACCAGCGTTCCGACCGCGATCGGCAGCGCGCCGATGATGCTCGCGGAGGCCTTGGCTTCCATCGACATCGCCTGAATCTTGGCCTTCATCTTCTTGCGGTCGCGCAGCACGCGCGACAGGTTGCCGAGCGCCTCGGATAGATTGCCGCCGGCGCGTTGCTGAATGGCAACCACGATGCCGAAGAAGTTGGCCTCGGGTACCGGCATGCTTTCATGCAATTTCAGGCAGGCTTCGCCGATCGGCAGACTGATGGTCTGCGTCTCGATGATGGCGCGGAATTCGCCCCTCACCGGCTCCTCGGCATCGGCCGCGATCAATTTAAGGCTGTCGAGCAGCGGCAGGCCGGCCTTGATGCCGCGCACGATGACGTCGACCGCATCCGGGAAGTTATTGAGAAACTTCGCCTCGCGCCGCTTCTTGAGAAATTTCAGCACCCAAAGCGGCAGGCCGAATCCGGCGGCAAAGCCGAAGCCGAGCGCGGGAAGGACCGCAAGCCCCATCACGATCGCCCCGACAAAAGCTCCGATCCCAAGCCCGGCCGAGGTGATGATGAAGCGGCGCTTGGTCCAGGCGAGCCCGGCCTGTCGCAGCCGCACCGCAAGCGGCGGACGCCGGACTTTTTTCCGCTTTTCTTCGATTTCCTTGAGCGTGCCTTCGACCTGTTCACGCCGCGATTTCTGCGCCGTTCGCGCCGGTCGCGCCGCGATCGGCTCGGAGCGCGCGACGCTCGCCATCCGCCGTTCGGTTTTGCGCTCGCCGGAAAGATGCGGATAGACGAACACCCAAATGACGCCGCCGATGGCGATCGCCACGAGGAAAAATACCCCGTAAGAGCTGCCGAAAGCGCTCATGACCAGACTCTCAATACTCTTCGCACGTCAGACCTTGGCCGCTTCGTTGGCGGCTTCGGCCGCATCGAGCGCCGCGGCAAGACGGCCCTCCTCGCCGTAGTATCGGGCGCGCTCGGCGAATTTCGGACGGCCGATGCCGGTCGACTTGTGGCGGCCGACGAGGTTGCCGTCGGCGTCCTCGCCGATGATGTCGTAGAGGAAAACGTCCTGAGTGATGATGACATCGCCTTCGAGACCGAGCACTTCGGTGATGTGGGTGATGCGGCGCGAACCGTCGCGCAGGCGCGCCGCCTGGACGACGACGTCGACGGCGGCGCAGATCATCTCCCGGATGGTCCGTGACGGCAGCGAATAGCCGCCCATCGTGATCATCGACTCAAGACGCGACAACGCTTCGCGCGGCGTGTTGGCGTGCAGCGTCCCCATCGAGCCGTCGTGGCCGGTATTCATCGCCTGCAACAGGTCGAATGCTTCGGGACCGCGGACTTCGCCGACGATGATGCGTTCCGGGCGCATACGCAGGCAATTGCGCACCAGATCGCGCATCGTGATCTGTCCCTCACCCTCGAGATTGGGCGGCCGCGTTTCCAGCCGCACCACATGCGGTTGCTGCAGTTGCAACTCGGCGGCGTCCTCGCAGGTGACGATGCGTTCGTCGTCGTCGATGTAACGCGTCATGCAGTTGAGCAGCGTCGTCTTACCCGAACCGGTTCCGCCCGAGATCAGGGTATTGGCCCGGCAGCGTCCGATGATCTTGAGGATTTCCGCGCCCTCCGGCGAAATCGAGCCGTACCGCACCAATTGCTCGAGCGTGAGCTTGTCCTTTTTGAACTTGCGGATGGTGAGCGCGGGACCGTCGATGGCGAGCGGCGGCACGATGGCGTTGACACGCGAACCGTCGGGCAAGCGCGCGTCGCAGATCGGCGAAGTTTCATCGACGCGGCGGCCGACTTGGCTGACGATGCGCTGGCAGATATTCAAAAGCTGCTGGTTGTCGCGGAAGCGGATGCCGGTCTTTTGGATCTTGCCCGCGACTTCGATGTAGACCGTGCCGGAGCCATTGACCATGATGTCGGCGATCTCGTCGCGCGCCAACAGCGGCTCGAGCGGTCCATAGCCCAAGACGTCGTTGCAGATGTCGTCGAGCAGATCTTCCTGCTCGGCGATCGACATCACGATATTTTTGATCGCGATGATTTCGTTGACGATGTCGCGGATTTCTTCGCGCGCGGAATCGGCGTCGAGTTTGGCGAGTTGCGCGAGATCGATCGCCTCGATCAGCGCGCCGAAAATCGTGCCTTTGACTTCGTAATAGGTTTCCGAGCGGCGCGAATCGATCGCGGTGGCGATCGGCGCCGGAGCGTTCGGCGCGCCGCCGACATTCGGTTTACCGGTCGGGGCGCCGATGATCGGGGCACCAAGGCCGGCGGACGGAAACGGCGTGCGGCCGCCGCCGGCAGGCGCCGCGGCCGGCGGCGGCGGCGCGACCGGCGCTTGCGAACGCACGACGGCCGGCGGCGGTGCGCCGGCTGCCGGTGTGGCTGTATTGGGACGCTTGCCAAACACTAACTCAACTCCAACAGTCCACGCTTATCCCAAAAGTTTCTGGAACAGGGAGGACAGGGCGGAAACCTGCTTCTTCGGTTCGGACCGGCCGGTCAGTCGCTGGGCCAGTTCGCGGAACAATTCGGCGGTGCGATGACCGGCAGATATTTCGGCAATCATCTGTCCGTTATTGGCCGCCGCGCCGAACAACTGCGGCTCGAACGGAATGATCGCCATGGCCTCGTCCTCGAGCGCCTTGGCGAAATCGGCGGCCTTGATCTCCGGGCGTTTGGGGACCCCGACCTGATTGAGGCAATAATGCGGATGATGATCGTTCGGCCGCGCCGCTTTGAGGAAGTCGTAGATGTTCTTGGTATTGCGCAGATTGGCGAGGTCCGGCGTTGCGACGATCAGAATTTCGTCGGCGCCGACCAGGGTCTGCTTGGTCCAGCCGGTCCATTGATGCGGCACGTCGAGCACGATGCACGGCACCGTCGAACGCAGCGAATCGAAGATCGCCTCGAACGCGTCGGCGCCGAAGTCGTAAACCCGGTCGAGGGTCGCCGGCGCCGCCAGCAAATTGAGGTGATCGGTGCACTTCGCCAGCAGCCGGTCGACAAAGGCGGTATCGACACGATCCGGCGAGAACACCGCCTCGGCGATACCCTGCGCCGGGTCCTGATTGAAATCGAGGCCGGCCGTGCCGAAGGCGAGATCGAGATCGGTCACGACCGCATCGAGGGTGAGATCGCGGGCAATGGAGAATGCGATATTGTGAGCGATGGTGGATGCGCCGACGCCGCCCTTGGCGCCGACCACGGCGATGATGCGGCCGACGGGCTTGGCATCCGGCGCCGAGAACAATCCGCACACCGCCCGCACGATCTGCAGCACGTCGACCGGTGAGATCAGATAGTCGCTGACGCCGCGCCGGACCAGTTCGCGGTACAACGCAACGTCGTTGGTCCGCCCGATGACGACGACGCGGGTGCCGGCGTCGCAATACTCAGCAAGTTGATCGAGCGTGCCGAGAATATCGTCGTGGCGATTTTCCAACTCGAGAATAATGACGTTAGGCGTCGGCGAGCTTTGATAGGCTTCGATAGCCGCCGTCAGTCCGCCCATTTGGATGCGCAGATGCGCTTTCGCCATGCGCCGATCCTCGCCGGCGGCCTGGATCGCCGCGGCGGTATCGACGTTTTCGCAAAAGGCCTGCACCGACACCCGCGGCGCCGGCGCGATATGATCTTCGCGGGCGACGACGGCGACGGGGCCGGAGTCCTCTTGCAGAGCTTGACTGGCTTCTCTCATGGTTCCGGTCTAACTCACGGTTACTTTCTCATGCGTTACTTGCTCGGGCGCTATTTGGTCACGTCTCGGACAGTCACGCGTTATTTGGCGATATCGCTGATCTTGGCGGAACTGGCCCCGGTCGAAGCCTGGGTCGATGGGTCTTGTCCCTGGCGATATTTTTCCAGCACCACAGTGCGCCGCGCCGTGGAGGCGGCGGTCTCGCCGCGCGGCTGCACCAGGTCTGCCGGATTGTCGATCATTGCGGCGAGATTGTGCTGAGTTGCACAACCGGCATTCCAGGGCGGCTGATTTTCGAAAAATTCGCGGTTCATGGTCGGGCCGATATCCCTCGGCCACAAGCCGCATGGTCCGGCTTGCGCGGAAATTTTCGGATAACTGAGCCGCACTGTGGCGAGGTTGGGTCCGGTCGCGGGATAGGTCCGCAGCACGACGCTGTTCGCCGGCATGCCGCTCGCGGCGAGAATCGATAGAACTTCGCGCATCGCGTCGGACGATGCGCGTTCGTTGCTGCTGCCGACCGGACGATCGACGACGATGCCGCCGGTTGCTTCGCGCTTCCAGCCGAGGCCGAAGGAAAGCACTTCCGCCCGCTGCGTCGGGTTGAGTTCGCCGCGATTGGTGCCGATGAAAATTTCCATCGCGTGGCTGGATTCCTGCAGCGTGATCGGATGCCGCAACCGGTAATCGGGCGAGACGTCGGGCGTGCCGGTGATCTGCTGATCGGAATTGCAGCTGCAGAGAAAGAGCGCGCATCCGATCGCGATCGCCGAGCGCGCGGCCAGCGCCGCGACGCCGCGGCGGCCGGTCGTCAGTCTGCGGATCGTCTGCATGCGTCGTCTCCCACGGCCGATCAATCGAGGATGAAGCCGTATTTGCCGTGATAGGTGTCGGCGGCGTCCGGAGGGGCGCCGCTGACGCCGTAGATGCGGTTGAGCCGGCCGAGCAGCACGGCGGACGGGTCGCTCGGGTCGGCATAGCCGTCGTCTGGCCGGGCAAGATCCTTCTGCGCCACCGCATGCACGATATACGGCGTCACCAGCACCATCAGTTCGGTCCGCTGGTTGGTGTAGTCGCGGCTCTTGAACAGAGCGCCGAGGATCGGCAGCTCCATCAGGCCGGGCAATCCGCTGACGGCGTGCTTGGTCGAATTCTGAATCATGCCGGCCATGGCGAGCGAGCCGCCGGAGGGAATCTCGACCGTGGTCTCGGCGCGGCGGGTGCGGATCGAAGGAACGGTGACGCTCTGTGACGTTCCCGGCACGGAAATGTTGAGCGAATTTTCCGGGGACAGATCCGAGACTTCGGTCAGCACTTTGAGGCTGATGCGGCCTTCGCTGAGCACCACCGGCGTGAAATTGAGGCTGACGCCGAACTTCTTGAAGTCGATCGAAGGCTGACAGGTCGACACACTGCTCCCGGTGGTCGCGCTGGAACAGCTGAAACCGTTGAGCACGGGAAATTCGCCGCCGGCCACGAAAGTCGCGCTCTCGCCGGAGATCGCCGTCAGATTCGGCTCTGCCAGCGTGTGGATCACCGCGGCCTGTTCCAGCGCCTGCAAGGTGGCGGTCACCGACTTGAAACTGCCGACAATGCTGTTCGGCGGCGTTTGACCAGTCGCCGCGAACGGATTGTTGGTATTGAAATTGACCACGGTGGTGCCGTAGTTCAGCGTGCCCGAGAGGTTGAGGCCCAGCTGCTTGAGAACGTCGCGTTCGACTTCTGCGACCGTGACCTTGAGCATGACCTGATCGCGGCCGCGAACCACGATGGCATTGACGATCTTGGTGCCGGCCTGCGCGGTGTCGCTGCTGCCGGAATTGAGCAGGCGGGTCGCGATATCGAAGGCCTGCTGCGCCTCCTCCTGGCTCGACGCCGAACCGGACAGAATAACGCCGTCGCCGATGCCCTCGACCGCAATGTTAGCATCCGGCAAGACCTGGTGGATCGCGGTGCGGATGCCGTTGAGGTCGCGCGTCACCGCGATATCGAAGCCGCCGATCTGCTTGCCCTCGGTATCGAAGAAAAACACATTGGTCTGACCGACCGCGGTGCCGATGATGTAGGCGCGGCGCGAGGACCGGACGACGGCGTTGGCGATCTTGGGATCCGCGACCAAAACGTCGCGGATGTCGCGCGGCAGGTCGATGACGACGGATTTGCTGACACCGAGCGCAATGGACTGGGATTCGGCGTCACTGGCGGAAACATGAATGGTCTGGGTCGGCGGCGGATTGAAGACGACGTTGCCGGCGATGGCACCCGGAGCGAGCCAGGACATGCCGATGCAGACGGCGGCGATGAGAACCGCCGCCCCTGCCGCGCGGGCCGATATCCTGGTCGTCTTCATCAGGTTCCTCCGCGCGCTCAATTGCTGTTACCGAAGGTGCTGATGCCGTAGCGCACCGTATTGATGGGCCTGTTCTTTTCTTTGTTGGCGGCTTCGCTGTCGTCGCCGACCGGCTGGCTGGTATCGAGGATGCTGCGCAGCGTCAGCGTGATCGAGCCCATCTGACGCGAAAGCTGCAGCGTCTCGGCCTGCTGCGGCGTCAATTCGAGCGTCGCCGTCTTGCCGATCGCGACTTTGACGCCGGGCTTCTCGTCGATCGCCTGATCGACCGCCAGCACGCGGATGTTGCGGAGGATGGTGTCGCTGACGAATTTCTCCACCCCGCTGGTCTTCTCCGCCGCCTTGTCATGATGCGTGAGGACGACGTCGACCCGATCGTCGGGCAGGATGAAGCCGCCGGCGCCGGCTTCCGGCGAAATCTCGACAGCGACGGCGCGCATGCCTTGCGGCAGCACCGCGGCCATGAAGCCCGATCCCTTGGCCATCACCACATTGGGATCGCGAATCGGATCGCCCGCCACCATGGCGACGCGCACGATGGCGCCGGTGAAATTGTTGATTGCGTCCGGCCGGTCGGTCTTCTTGATGTAGGTTCCGTTGACCGAAGCCGCCGGCCACTCCTGCCAGCCGATGTCGGGAGCCTCGATGACCGTGCCGCGGCTGAGATCGGATTTGGCGACCAGCACTTCGACCGTCGCGATTTGCGGCGGCGGCGGCGGCGCTACCGGCGGCGGCGCGGATTTGCTGCCCGCCGCCAAATACGCGGCGATGCCGCCGGCGACGACAGCGACACCCAATACCACGAGACGCGCGGCCTTCATTACGCTTCGCTTCCCACGTGACGCAACGGCCGATGCGACCGTCACCGCTGGATTTCAGCAGCTAAACGTCAAGGCATGGTTAATGAGGCGTATCTAAACCGAGTTAATGTCGAGTTGATGCCGGGTCGCCGAATACCGTTACAGCCCGAGCGCCGTCATCCATTCGGTCTGCGGATAGACCAGAAGCGCTGCCGCCGCGAGCGCGATGCCATAAGGAACGCCGCCGCCCTGGCGGTGCAGGCGTTCCGCCCAATCCCGGCCGGCCAGCAATTGCGGCAACGGCATGTGGCGAAATTGGACGATCATCAGGGTGAGTGCGCCGCCGAGCAGCGACGCATAAACCAGATAGTCGAACAGATGACTGAAGCCCAGCCACAGCGCCGTCGCAGCGGCAAGCTTGGCGTCGCCGCCGCCGATCCATCCGCGGGCAAAACAAATAAACGCCACGACCAGAACCGCACCGGCCGCGCCGGCATGCGTCGCCATGTCGGCGCCGCTCATTCCCGACATCGCGGCAAGAATGACGAAGCCGGCGACCAATGCCAGCGAAACCCGGTTGGCGATCGTCATCGTCAGAAGATCGCTGGAGGCGGCGAATGCCATCATCGCCGGGAACAGCGTCAAACTGATTGCTTCAGTCAACATGACACACTCGCCCGATGACGTTTATTCCGGATGGCAAAAAAGCGAAAAGGCCCCGGTAGAACGGCCGGAGCCCTCTCGTAGCATTCCAAGAAAACGTCGCTTACTTGAGGGCGGTCGAAACGCTGCTGAACGTGGTGTTCAGCTTGCTGCCGAGGCCCTGGACGACGGCGATGATCGCAACCGAAATGCCGGCAGCGATGAGACCGTATTCGATGGCCGTGGCACCCGACTCGTCCTTCACGAAACGCGAGAAAAGGGTCTTCATGAGCTGGCTCCTTAAGGTCCAAACGTAGCTGTCTGATCTGACCCAACGGCATTTTCAGCACCGTTTAGATCGTGAGGGGAAACTATCGGCGATAAATTTCGAGGGGGTTAAATCGGCTGACTAAAGCTACGTATTAGCCCGCTTTCCGCGATGTAGTTAACATCGTCTTGCAAAAATACTTCGAGTCTGGCGCCGACGCACCGACCATTATTTTGTTTACTACTGATACACCAAACGCCGTTGCGAAACGCGTCGCGTCATAACACGCGAACACGCGCGGGTGGAGAATGTTCCATGTTCGCCGCGCCGCGCATGCGCGGCCTATCTGGTGGTCCGTTGATGCAGTGCTCGCGCCGCAAACATTCACGGCGTCTTAAGCGCAGCCGTCCTATGAAAGTGCACCACCGACAATCGAACGAAGGCAGCGGCGTAAGCGCGTAACACCATGACTCAGGAATTTCTCGCCTTCTTCATCAGTCTCGGTCAAACCTTCGAGAAAACCATTCCGATCTCGCTGGCGCTGGCCGCAGCCTTTACCGTGCTGACCGCGTTCTGGGCCTGCAATCCGGGCCAGCCGTGGTGGCGCAAGCGCGATCTCGTGACCGATCTATGCTACTGGTTCTTCATTCCGGTGATGGCCCGCTATCTGCGCATCGGCCTGCTGATCGTCGGCGCCGCGCTGTTGTTCCGCATCACCACCGCCGACGGCCTGGTCGCGTTCTACGACAACGGTCATGGCCCCCTGGCGTCGCTGCCGCTGCCGGTACAGATGGTCATCTTCCTGGTCGGTGAAGACATCATCCTTTACTGGGCACACCGCCTGTTCCACGGCAAAAGGATGTGGCGCTACCACGCGGTGCATCATTCATCCGAGGAGCTGGACTGGATCTCGGCGGCGCGCTTTCACCCGGTCGAGTTGTTTCTGCGCGGCGTCTCGGCCGACGTGATCATGCTTCTGATCGGCATTTCGCCGAACGTGCTGGTCGTGCTCGGCCCGCTGACGATTGCCCATTCCGCCTTCGTCCACGCCAATCTCAATTGGACGCTCGGCCCGTTGAAATACGTGATTGCGACGCCGGTGTTCCACCGCTGGCACCACACCGCGGCCGATCGCGGCGGCGAAAAGAATTTCGCCTCGACCTTCCCGGTCTTGGACATCCTGTTCGGCACCTTCTACATGCCGAAGGGCGAACTGCCCGATCGCTACGGCATCGGCGAGCCGGAATACCCGGCGAGTTTTCCGGCCCAAATGGTTCATCCGTTCACGCTGTAGCGAAGTCTTTTCGCGGTTATCGTTAAACAAGCGTTGCCGTTGTTTTCTGCCCTTCTCTCGTTCGCCGCGGCGGCGCCGATTTGCACTTCATTCATGAATTTACAGTCAAGTGGACGGGCCAGTGTAATGGCTTGTTAGTTGTCGAATCCGCGTAGAGTTTCGGAGAGTATCGATGACGGCGTTGAGCGCACGAGGCCTTTTGGCCTCCCGGAGGCTGCATGGGTTTGCGGCCGCGCTCCTTGTCGGGGCCGGTGTCGCGCTCACGGCCTCGTGGGCCGCCGCCGACGAGGCGGCAACGCCGACCCCGGTGCCCGTCACCTTACGGGCACCTGGCAACGACGTGATCCCGGTGATGCTCGATCAGGCTCGGATCATCAAGCTGCCGGAACGCGCCGCGACCGTCGTGCTCGGCGATCCGCTGATTGCCGACGTCTCGATTCAACCCGGCGGCCTCGTCGTCATTACCGGCAAGAGCTACGGCGCCACCAATCTTGTCGCCCTCGATCGCAGCGGCGCCGTGCTGATGGACCGCAATCTCGAGGTCAAAGGGCCGCCCGATCCGATCATCATCGTCTATCGCGGCCCCGCCCGCAGCACCTATAGCTGCACGCCGCAATGCGCGCCGCGCATCAGCCTCGGCGACGATCCGGACTTCTTTGACAAAGCCCTGGCCCAATCCACCGTCCGCAGCGTTCAAGCGCTGACCGCCGGCGCCGGCGTGCACTGACAGGGTTAGCGCCCGTTAAAGCCGGCGGCCGAAGTTTCGATCCTCGCCGCAATAAATCGCCAATCCGGCATTGCTAGTTTTTCAGCGTGAGGCTTCGCGCATTGCCGTGCGAAGTGCATCGGCTGAGGACGCTCCATGTCGAATCGGCTCCTGTCGGGTGGGAATGCATTGGCGCGGCTGCTCTCTCGTTTCATCCGCCAGCGCGACGCCATGACCACGGTGGAATTCGGACTTCTGCTCGCGCCGTTCGTTGCCGGGCTGTTCGCCATCCTGCAGACCGCCATGACCTTCTTCGCCGGCCAGACGCTGGAAACCGCGGCCGCCGCGTCGGCACGGCTTATTCAAACCGGACAGGCGCAAACCAGCGGCTGGAGCGCGGCCCAGTTCAAGACGCAGGTGTGCAATCAGATCCACGGCATCTTCAACTGCAACAGCGGTGTCTATGTCGATGTCGAAACCTATCCGTCGTTTTCGTCGATCAGCACCGGACTTCCGGTGACCAACGGCGTCTTCAACGCGTCGGCGCTCGGCTATAATCCCGGCGGCCCGGGCGATATCGTGATGCTGCGGCTGTATTATCAATATCCGGTCTTCGTCAATTTGCTCGGCTTCAATTTGAGCAGACTCAAGAACGGGACAAATCTGTTCGCCGCCACCGCCGTCTTCAAGAACGAACCCTACGCATCGTCATGAGCAGCATCATGCGTTTTCCATTCGAAACCGGATTGTCGCAAATCCGCATTGTGCCGGTTGAAGCATTTCGCCGGCGAGTCGAGCGGCGTTTCGGCGGTCGAATTCGCGCTGCTGTTGCCGATGATGATGACGCTTTATCTCGGCAGCGTCGAAGCATCGCAAGGCATCGCCGCGCACCGCAAGGTAACCATTGACCACGCGGGCGCTCGCCGATCTGTCCAGCCAATATACCGACATCACCAATGCCGACATGACCAACATCCTCGCTGCCGGCTCGGCGATCATCGCGCCCTATGCGGCGGCCAATCTTCAAGGAAGTCGTGTCGGAAATATCGATCAATGCGCAGGGCCATCGCCTCGGTGGTCTGGAGCGACACGCTCAATGGCACCGCGCTCACCGTCGGGCAGACCGTCACCATTCCGTCGTCGCTCGCGGTGCCGAACACTTATCTGCTGCTCGCCCAGGTCCAGTACAGCTACAATCCGACTTATGGCTATGTGATGACCGGCACGCTGAACCTGAGCGATCAGATCTTCATGCGGCCGCGCCAGTCGACTTCGATCGCACGCACCGCGTCGTGATAGGCGGCGTCGCGATCATCTGATTTCCGGGATCGGCAGCGCCGTCGTCGATTTGATCTTTTCCATGGCGAAACGCGAGGTGACGTTCTTCAACGGCACCGTGGCGATCAGGCGCTTGTAGAACGCGTCGTAGCCGCGCGATGTCCGGCACCACGACGCGCAGCATGTAATCGACGTCGCCGGCCATGCGATAGAATTCCATCACTTCCGGCATGGCGGTGACGGTCTTGGCGAAACGGTCGAGCCAATCCTGCGAATGGTCGCCGGTCTCGATCGAGACGAAGACGCTGATGCTGAGCCCGATGCGGTCCTGGTCGACCAGCGCGACGCGCTTCTGGATGACGCCGTCGGCTTCGAGCCGCTGAATGCGCTTCCAGCAGGGAGTCGACGACAGCCCGACCCGCGATCCGATTTCGGCGACCGAAAGCGCGGCGTTTTCCTGCAGAACAGCAAGGATTTTGCGATCTATGGCGTCCACGTGAACCTCTATAGTATTAATTTCCAATCACTAGCCGGAAAATCTATTTATAGAGAAAAATATTCTAAATCAAGGTGCCGGTGGCTGAGACTGCGCTTTCCGCCAAAAAAGCCTCGACTTCGAGCCGGCTCGGGGCGCCGGCCGAGCCGCCGATCCGGGTGCATTTGATGCCCGCGACGGCGGCGCCGAAGCGCATGGCCGCGACCTCGTTTCGGCCTTCGGCCAGCGCCAGCACGAAGCCGCCGTGAAAAGCGTCGCCGGCGCCGAGCGTATCGACCGGCGGTGATCTTGAACACCGGCAGCCGGCGCAAGCTCCCGCCCTCGAGATAGACGATCGTCGTCAGGCCCGTTGCTGACCGCGAGAAATGCCTCGGTCTTGCGCGCGATGCGGTCGAGCCCTTCGGCGAGATCGCTAACGCCCGGTGGTCTCGCGCAGGCATTCCGAGGAGAAAATGACATGTGTGGCGAGGCGAAACAGCGGATCGTCTTCGACGGTCGGCCGGTCGCCGTCGAGCACCACCGGCACGCCCGCGGCGCCGCGCCGCTTCGCAGATCGGCTGCACGAAAGCGGGATACCGGTTGTCGACCAGAACCGCGTCGGCCGCCGCGACGATGGCCTCGGCATCGGCGGGCCTGGTCGCGGCAATCCGTTCGTCGCGATAGGTGACGATGGTGCGGTCGCCGCGCGCATTCATGAAGATCGCCGACAGCGCGGTGGAGAGTCCGTCGATGCGCTGGCAGAAGGTGCAATCGACCTTTTCGCGCGTTGAGCGCGCGAAGCACACGGTCGCCGTTGTCGTCTTCGCCCGCCGGCCCGCCCATCGGCCCGCGAGCGCGGCACGGCCGCCAAGCCGCGCGATCGCGACGGCGGCATTCGCCGCGCATCCGCCATTGACGACAAAGAATCCATTCGCCTGCACTTTGCCGTCGGCTTGCGGGAATTCTTCGACGCGGAACACTTCGTCGAGCACGATGATGCCGGCGCAGAGAATGCGCGGCGCCGTCAGCGGAGAGACATCGGCGCCATGCTCGACATAATCGCGGATGATGTGGTGCGCGATCGCGACCGGCGGCGGCGTGGTCAGGCCATCCGGATGTTGCCGCAGCAGCATCGCCGCCAATTCCTCGCGCGCGAACCAGCGCGCGTCTTCCAACTCCTCGCGATCGACAACGATAGTCCTCCGTCACCGCCTAGCGCATGGCAGCCGATCATGATCGACGACGGAAACGGCCACGGCTGCGAGGCGAAATATCCGACCCGGCCGCAGCGGATGCCGGCTTCTTCAAAGACTTCACGCCGCACCGCCTCTTCGATGGTTTCGCCCGGTTCGGCGAAGCCGGCAAGACACGACCACATGGTCGGCGCGAAACGGCGCGAGCGGCCGAGCAGCGCGCGCTCGCCGGCGATCACCAGCATGATGACGACCGGATCGGTACGGGGAAAATGCTCGGCACCGCAGACCGGGCAATCGCGCCGCCAGCCGCTCTGCACCGTGTGGGTCGGCGAACCGCAATTCGGACAGAAGCGATGCCGCGCGTGCCAGCCGAGCAGCGCTTTGGCTTCGGAGAGCGGCGGCAGGTGCTGCGCGTCGACCAGCCCCTGCACCGCAATCGTGCGCAGATCGGTGATGTTGAGATCGTTGCGCGTCTTGAGCGGTTCGAGGGCTTGCGGATCGAGGCTGAAGCCGAAGCGCGGTTCATCGGCGAGCAGACCGAGAAATATAGTGTCGCGCACGGCGCCGAGCGCATGCGCCTCGTCCGGCGCGAACAGCGGGTCGTTGGTCCCGCCATTGGCTTTCATGACGATGTTTTCGCCGCCGATCACGTAGACGCTTGGCCGGTCTTGCGCGGCAAATTTCGCCATCGCGGCGGCGTCGTTGCGCAACAGCGCAGCGCGGTCGAGCGGATTTTCGATATAGCCGAGCCGGGGCGGCGGGCCGAGATCGGGGCGATCTTTCACGATCAGGAACGCTGATTTAGCAAGGGCGCAACCGCATCATTCCGCCGCTTCGCGCCGCGGACGCGGATAGAAAGTGTCGTAGAGATCCGGCCGCTGCCATTGCGGACCGAGCAGGCCCTGCTTGGCGCCGCATTGCGCCGAAGAACCGACTTCGTCGCGCGACGCGCGCAGATAACGCACCCGGTCGAGGCTGACATCGACGGTGCTGATGCCCGCCGCGGTGCTCTCGAACAAAATTTCTTCCGGCGTCGCCACCATGGCGAGGCCGCGCTGCGAGTGGTCGAACAAATTCTGCGTCGTCACCACGATCGCGAGATTCTCGATGGCACGGGCGAAGATCAGCGTCCGCCAGGTCGCCCACAGCCGGTTCTTGTCGACACCGGCCGGCATGAAGATCAGCTCGGCGCCGCGCAGCGCCAGCGCGCGGGTGACTTCCGGCATATAGACCTCGCTGCACATCGCCAGCCCGACTTTGCCATGCGCGGTGTCGAACACCGGAAAATCGTCGCCGGCGACATATTGAAATTCCCACGACCGGCCGCCGGTATAAATCCAGGGCCCGTTCGGATGGGTGCGGCGATAGCGCGCCGGCGCCCGGCCGTCGGGATAGGCCATAACAATGAGGTTGTAGGCGGTGGCGGCTTTCGCATCGACCGGCTCGATGGTCCCGAACACCGTATGGACGCCGTATTTGGCGGCGGCCGCCGCGAGCGCCGCGGTCGGATCGTAAGTCGCCGGCATGCGCCAGGGGCCGGGATAGGTTTCCGGGAAACAGACGAAATGGGCGCCCTCGCCGGCGGCGCGTTCGATCGCGCGCTCCGCATCGGCAACATTGCGCTCGTCCTCGCCGGGACGATGCGAAATCGGCTGCACAACGGCGATGCGGAAGGTCATGGCGCAACTCCTCTGGTTTCGCTCTTGCCGGCGTTTCGCGCCGTGTTTCGTTGACTGTAGCCCGGATCGAGCGAAAGCGAAATCCGATGGCGGCGACCTCGTCCCATTATGGCGAAGCAACACAGGAAATCGTTCTCACAAAAATGGCCGGGACAAGCCCGGCCATTTCATCATCAGGAACTGCAGAGGGATTTAATCGTCGTAGAACACCCCGTAGGCGGTATCGACGACCTGGCCGGTGTTGACGTCGACCAGCAGCAAATCCGGTCCGTAACGCACCCATTGGCAACCGGGCGGCGGCGGCTCCAGGCCGAGCTGGGCCCATTCCGGATAATAATAATCCGGCGTCAGGAACAGCGGCGGCAACATCGCGCCGACCGCCCATTGCCGGTATTCCCAGCCATGCGGATAGATGAACGGACGGGTGTGAACCCGCGCGAAGTCATGGCCGTGGAAGCTGAACCGCGCACCGCCGCCCCCTGGCGGCGGACCGCCGGGATGAGCGAATTCGGCACCGCCCGGACGGCCACCGGGTGGTGGGCCAACCGGATGAGCAAAGGCCGGACCCGGCGGATGCGGCGGGCCACCCATCGGTCCGTGCGGACCCGGCGCGGCGCGCAACGGCGCTCCGCCGACATGGGGCGGCGGCACGCCGGGATGCGGCGGCGGATGAGGCGCACCGCCGGCATGGGGCGGAGCGCCGTGTTCGTCGTGGTGTTCCTGGGCGGTCGCCAGTGTCGGCACCATCACTGCAAACAGCGCAGTAATGGCAAGCCCAGTTAGTCGCCCACGTAACGTAGTACGTGACATCGCGGTCTCCCGGTTATCGGTTGTGGAAGTCAATTGAAATCCAGCTATCGCTATAAACGCGATCGGCGCCAAAAGGGTTCGCACCAAGCCCGTCGAATCGATGCCCGATGTAACGGCATGTAAGCTGACTGCGCAATGAACGCATTGGTCCCTTTTCGAGGCGATTAGGTGTCAAAGTTCAATCCTGCACTCGCTTGCTTTCGCGGCCTCTTGCGACGATATAGGAGCCGGGAGGTTGGCGGTGGACGAGCCACTCGCCAACCGGGTCAGGTCCGGAAGGAAGCAGCCCTAACGAGCGCGGTTCGGGTCGCTCGTCAGCCTCCCACCCTTTTCATAGTGGCGCCCGGATGAGCGAAGCGTAATGCGGGTTGGCAGATCCCGGATTTCGCTGCGCCCCATCCGGGCCACGAAGCTCCCTGGATTTCGTTTCGCTCATCCGGCTACGATCAAACGCCATGAACGACACCACCACCCCATCCGCCTATCGCGTACTGGCGCGCAAATACCGGCCGGCGACGTTCGACGATCTGATCGGTCAGGACGCCATGGTGCGCACGGTCTCGAACGGCTTCGAGACCGGCCGGATTCCGCAGGCCTGGATTCTCACCGGGGTACGCGGGGTCGGCAAGACCACCACCGCGCGCATTCTGGCACGCGCGTTGAATTACGAATTGCCCGACGGCTCGATCACCGCGCCGACCGTCAAGATGCCGGTGCTGGGAATCCACTGCGAAGCGATCATGGAGAGCCGCCATCTCGACGTCATCGAGATGGACGCCGCCTCCCATAACGGCGTCGACGACGTGCGCCAGATCAACGACGCTATCCGCTATGCGCCGGTCTCGGCGCGCTACAAAGTCTATATCCTCGACGAAGTGCACATGCTGTCCGGCGCCGCCTTCAATGCGCTGTTGAAGACGCTGGAAGAGCCGCCGCCGCACGCCAAATTCATTTTCGCAACCACCGAAATCCGCAAAGTGCCGATCACGGTGCTGTCGCGCTGCCAGCGATTCGATCTGCGCCGGGTCGATGCCGCCTTGCTGGTCAAACATTTGCAGAGCATCGCCGGCAAGGAAGCCATCGAGGCCGAACCGGAAGCGCTGGGCCTGATCGCGCGCGCCGCCGAAGGCTCGGTGCGCGATTCACTATCGCTATTCGATCAAGCCATCGCGCATGCGGCGGGATTGGTGCGCGCCGAAGACGTGCGGCAGATGCTCGGACTTGCCGATCGCACGCGCGTGATCGATCTGTTCGAAGCGCTGATGCGCGCCGATATCGCAGCCGCGCTGACCGAATTGCGCGACCAATATGACGCCGGCGCCGATCCGGCGATGGTGCTTGGCGATCTTGCCGAGTTCACGCATTTCGTCACCCGGGTCAAAATCGTGCCGGCGCTGGCCGACGATGTTTCGCTGACCGAAGCCGAACGGACCCGCGGCCGCGCCTTCGCTACCAAGCTTTCAATGCGGGTTCTGGCGCGCACCTGGCAGATGCTGCTCAAGGGCATCGGCGAAGTCGAGGCCGCCGGCCGGCCGATCGATGCCGCCGAAATGGTGCTGGTGCGCATCGCCTATGCCGCCGATCTGCCGACGCCCGACGAAGTGATCCGTTCGCTCGGCGACAGCCGCGGCAACGGCGCCGCCGCAATGACAGCGGCGCCTGCATCCGCCGCGCCGCGCGCAGAGCTGCGCTCCGATCCTCGCGCACGCGGACCGCTCACTTCCGCAGCGCCGGCGCCGGAGCCGTTTGACGAACCGATTGCGCAAAACAAACCCTCGGCGCCGGCCCGCGCCGTCAAGACGTTCCAGGAACTGATCGCGCTGGCCGGCGAGAAACGCGACATCGGCATGAAAAGCGCGCTCGAACGCGATGTCCGGCTGGTGCGCTTCGAAGACGGCACGCTTGAAGTTGCGTTGGAGCCAAGCGCGCGGCCGACGCTGGTCGGCGAAATCTCCAAGAAGCTCGGCGAGTGGACCGGTCGGCGCTGGATGGTCGCGGTCTCGGCCGAAGCCGGCCTGCCCTCGCTGCGATCGCAAGCCGATGCGCGCAAGGCCGAGATGAAAGACGATGCGCGCGCCGATCCGCTGGTGCAGGCGGTGCTGGCGCGTTTTCCCGGCGCCGAGATTGTCGACGTCCGCGCGCCGGCCGGCAGTGCATCCCCCGCGCCTGACGATGTGTTGGAACCCCCTCCGAACGAAAGCGATCTCGATGCCTGATTTTCTCGGCATGATGAAACAAGCCACCGAACTGAAATCGAAGATGGAGGCAATGCAGGCCGAGCTCGACCGCATCGAGGTCGACGGCGCCGCCGGCGCCGGCCTGGTCACCGTGAAGATTTCCGGGAAAGGCGATCTGCGCGGCGTCGGCATCGACGGCACGCTGCTCAAGCCCGACCAGAAGGAAATCGTCGAGGACCTGATCGTCGCGGCGCATGCCGATGCGCGCCGCAAGCTTGAGACCGTGCTGCAGGAAAAAATGCAGGCGCTGACCGGCGGGTTGCCGCTGCCGCCGGGGCTGAAGCTGTTTTAATGCCTGCCATCGCCGGTCCGGAAATCGAACGTCTGATTCAACTGCTGGCGCGCCTGCCGGGGCTTGGCCCGCGCTCGGCGCGGCGCGCGGCGCTGTTCCTGATCAAGAAGCGCGAATTGCTGATGGCGCCGCTGGCGGCGGCGCTCCAGACGGCGATCGAGAAGATCGAGATCTGCCGCACCTGCGGCAATATCGATACGCAAAACCCCTGCACCGTTTGCACCGATGCCCGGCGCGATCAATCCGCCATTGTCGTTGTCGCCGACGTCGCCGATCTGTGGGCGCTGGAGCGGGCGCATGCCATCAATGCGCGCTATCACGTGCTCGGCGGCACGCTATCGCCGCTCGACGGCGTCGGGCCCGACGATCTGACCATCGAGGCGCTGGTCAAGCGCGCCAGCGAGCCGGCGATCAAGGAAGTGATCCTGGCTCTGTCCGCCACCGTCGACGGCCAGAGTACCGCGCATTACATCACCGACCTGCTGCACGAGGCCGATGTGAAAGTCACCCGCCTCGCCCATGGCGTGCCGGTCGGCGGCGAACTCGACTATCTCGACGAGGGCACCCTGGCCGCCGCGATGCGAAGCCGGATGCCTTTTTAATCATCCGCATTGAATGCCTGCAATTTAGCCAGCAACAGCCCGCAAACCGGCCAATATGCGGGTTTTGGCGTAGCGAAATACGCGATCGGCTGTGAATCACCCCGGATTTACGCGCTGTCCCTTCCCGGCCCGACTTGGCATCAGGTTTGCATTACTATGGATGCGATCTCGGTCTCACTTACCGTGATAAATTGAGGTTGCTAGAGCCCCGGCATTCCCGGCACCGGGGCTCTATTATTTTCTGGGTACCCCTTCCGCTTTTGCCGTCTTTGCCCTCGTCTTTGCAGGCCCTATAAGGCCGCATGAGCGACGACATCACCTTCAACAAAGCGTTCGATTTCAAACCCGACACCGCACGCGAGGTGGCGCCCGGCGTCCGCGCCATGGTGGCCAATAATCCGGGCCCGTTCACTTTCAAGGGCACGATGAGCTACATCATCGGCCGCGGCAAAGTGGCGATCCTCGATCCCGGCCCCGATGACGACGCCCATGTCGCTGCATTGCTCGATGCCGTGCGCAACGAGACCGTCACCCATATTTTCGTCACCCACACTCACCGCGATCACTCGCCGGCGGTGCCGAAGATCAAGGCGGCGACCGGCGCGACAGTCTACGCGCAAGGGCCGCATCGCCTCGCCCGTCCGCTGCATATCGGCGAAACCCATCGGCTCGATGCGTCGGCCGATATGGATTTCCGTCCCGATGTCGCGCTTCCCGACGGCGAGGTGGTGAGCGGCAACGGTTGGACGCTGGAAGCGGTGACGACCCCCGGCCACACCGGCAATCACATGGCCTATGCCTTCAAGGAAGCCGATCTGCTGTTCGCCGGCGATCATGTGATGGGCTGGTCGACCACCATCGTGGCGCCGCCCGACGGGGCCATGAGCGACTATATGGCGTCGCTCGAGAAACTCGCGCGCCGAAGCGAGCCGCTCTATCTCTCCGGCCACGGCGCGCCGATCCCGGAAGCGCCGCGCTACGTGCAGCACCTGATCCGGCATCGCCAAGCGCGCGAAGCCTCATTGCTGCACCGGCTCGGCAAGGGCGCAGCCGATATTCCGACTTTGGTGCGGGCGGTCTATATCGGACTCGATCCGCGGCTGAACGCCGCCGCCGGGCTTTCGGTGCTGGCGCATCTTGAAGACATGGTCGCCCGCGGCACCGTGAAGACCGAAGGCCCGCCGTCGATCGCCGGCACCTATCGCTTGGCCGACGCGCCCTTGGCCGGCGGCTGAGCCGGCGCCGGCGCTTTCTTCTGCGGCGCCGCCAAAACGTCATCGATATCGTCGATCAGATTGCGCACCCGCGACGCATTGGTGCCGAGATCGTTGCGGCCGTAACGCGACGCCGAGCGCACATCGATGCGGGAGCCGTCGCTGGTGGCGCGCACCCGCACCACCACGTCGTCGCGGAAACCGAGGATCGGCGTGCGCGCCACCGCCTCGATGATGCCGTCGCGCACCGGCGGGGCGTTCGGCGCCGGCCGGGTGTCGACCTGGCGCGGCTTCGCGCCCGGCGCCGGCAAAGGCGGCAGGCTGCCTTGCGGCGGCCGCGCGTCGACCACCCGCCAGCGCCGCTTGGCGATGACTTTCATCGCCGCGTCATAGGCTTCCTGGGGCGAGACGTCGGTCTCGTCCGGCTCGATATCCGAATAGGCATTGTGCTGCAGCTCGGCGGTGTAAAGACCGGCATAGGTGATCGGATTGGCGTCGCGCGGCCGCAGCCGCGCGATGGCGTCGAACCGCGGCGGATCGATCGGATCGGTGGTGATGTCGTAGATCGCCGGCAGGCGATAGGCCTTGGCGCCGAGATAAAGCGGATAGGCGATCAGGGCGAGACCGACAAAAAACGCGGTGACGGCATGGCGGCCGCCGCCGAGGCCGTCGTGCCAGATCACGATGCCGGCACCGAAAGCGAGCAGGATGGCGACGCAGGCCAGCACCAGGGCGCCGGCCAAGGTGGACAGCGCCGGCACCAGATCGAGCGCGCCGGAGCGCACGATGATGACGGCAATCACGGTCGCGACCAGTGAGAACAGCGCGATGCGCCGCGCCCAGATGGCGAGCCGCGAGATCGGCTGTTCGTTGAAGACGCGTCGGCGCATTGTTGCGGTTTGCTTGATATCTAGTCGGCAAAGACCGAAGCCCCCCAAAGGCTCCGAAGCCCTGGGTCATTATAACGGCAAGCTTGGCCGAATTATATCCGCGAGCGGCGCGGTGCGCGGCCGCTAGTCGTCGATCATCTGCTCGAGTTCGGCGTGAATACTGTCGCCCGGCGTGCAGCGGTGGCCGCCGCCCGCGGCGAACAGCGCGCGCGCTTCCTCAGCCGTTTCCGCCTCGACGCACCATTCTTCCAGGCGGGTCACCTGCATTTTGGCATGAAACAGCCGTGTCTTGTTTTTCGGGATCGGTTTGAGAGCGCTTCGAGCCGGCATGACTTTTACTCGCGAATCATCGGGTCAGGGCCCCGAGTCTAGGCGCGGCCCGGGCAAGAACAAAGAAGAAACGCCCGCGTAAGTTCCCTTGTGGAACACCTGTTCCTTGATATCGTTGAGCTAGCGCCCTTCAAGTCAGGAGTATGGCCGATGGCCCCGCGTGCGTATTGGAAAGGCTATTTGAAGCTGTCGCTGGTGTCGTGTCCGATTGCGCTGTTTCCGGCGACCTCGGAGCGGGAGAAAATCAGCTTCCATCAGCTCAACAAGGAAACCGGCAACCGCGTCCGTTACAAGAAGATCGACGCCGAAACCGGCGACGAGGTCGAGAACGCCGATATCGTCAAAGGCTACGAGGTTTCGAAAGGCGAATATATCGAGCTCGATCCCGAAGAGCTTGAGGCCGTGGCGCTGGAGAGCAAGCGCATCATCGAGATCGACGAATTCGTGCCGCGCGGCGAAATCGACGAACTCTATATGCGCGATCCCTATTACATCGTGCCGGACGGCGATGTCGGGCAGCAGGCTTTCGCCGTGATCCGCGAAGCGATCCGCAAGGAAGGCATGGTCGCCTTGGGCAAGGTGGTGTTCACCTCGCGCGAGCACATCATCGCGCTGGAGGCGCGCGGCAAAGGCCTGATGGGTATCACGCTGCGCTATCCGTACGAGGTGCGCAAGGAAGAGGATTATTTCGACACCATCGAGAACGAGAAAATCCCGAAGGACATGATCGATCTCGCGGTCCATATCGTCGAGACCAAGACCGGCCATTTCAAGCCGCAGCAATTCAAGGATGAATACGAAGACGCCCTGAAGGACCTGCTGCGCAAGAAGCAGAAGGGCGAGAAGATCGAGGCGCCGAAAGAGCGCGCGCCGTCGAACGTCGTCAATCTGATGGACGCGCTGCGGCAGAGCGTTAAAGCCGACGGCAAGGGACGAAGCGGCGGCGGCGCCCGCAGCACTCCGGCGCGATCGAGCGCACGTGCCCCGAAAAAGGCCTCGCGCGGGGGGACCAAGCATAAGAAGGCGAGCTGATGCCCGGCAAGCGGGTGCAATTCGACGACGAGACCTGGCAACAGGTCGACCTGTTGGGCCGCGATCAGATGAAAGACTTCCAGGAACTGGCCGACGAAGCGTTCCGCGACCTGCTCAAGAAACACGGCAGGCCGTCGAGCCTCAAAGAAGCGCTGCGGCGCAGCGCCGGGGTCTCGGCCGCCGTCCATCGATTACCCACAGCGGTGCCGAAGCGCGGCGGCAAAAAGCGGCGATAATGGGCGAGCTGACGGGCCGAACGCGGACAGACAGGCCGATCGTTCAGAGACCCAACAGCTTCTTGGTATTGCCCCCGGCTAGCGCCGCAACGGTTGCGGCATCGAAGCCTTCGGCGCCCACGATATGGCCGAGCGGATCGTATTCGGCCATGTCGTAGGGATAATCGGTGCCCATCACGACGTGATCGGCGCCGAACACGCGGACCAGTTCGGCAAGCTGGTTGGGCGTGAACACCACGGTGTCGACATAGATGCGCTTGAGATAGCTGGTCGGCGGTTGCGGCAGAGCGCCGTGGGTGTCGGAGCGCGCGCCCCAGGCGTGGTCGATGCGGCCGGAATAGGCGCCGAGATAGCCGCCGCCGTGGACGGCGAGAATCTTCAGCTTGGGATGACGCTCGAGCACGCCGTCGAAGATCAGATAATGCAGCGCGATCGTCGTCTCCAGCGGATTGCCGAGCACGTTGTTGAAATAGAACCGCGACAGCCGCGACGCTTCGGTGAAGCCGTTCGGGTGCAGCATCACCAGCACGCCGAGCTCCTCCGCCTTCTTCCAGAACGGCGCGAAGGCGGGATCGGATAATTCCTTGCCGGCGATGGTGGTGAGGATTTGCACGCCGGTGAAGCCGAGCCGCTTGACGCAGCGCTCCAACTCCTTGACCGCCTCGTTGGCGTCCGTCATCGGCACCGAACCGAAGCCTTTGAAGCGGTCCGGCTGCTTGGCGCAGAACGCGGCGATGCCGTCATTGACCATCTGCGTCGCCTTGACGGCGATATCGAGCGGCACGGTGTAATAGCATTGCGGCGGCGGCGGCGCGATCATCTGCATGTCGATGCCCATGGCATCGAGATCGGCCAGCCGGTGCTCGTAGTCGGCACGCTCCCGAATATCGGCTTCCTGCTTCTGGTTGAGCGCCTTCGTCTCGGCGTTGGAAAAATGCGCCAGCGGGATCGTCGACCAGTCGAGATGCGGCTCGACGAACTTCGCCGCTTCCGGCACGCCGACATGGGAATGAATGTCGATGGTGACGCTTTTCGGCCGCGTCTCGCGACCGGGCTTGCCATGACGGCGCGCGGCGGTTGGGCCGTATTTATTCCATTGCTCGGGCATGCGTTTCCTCGGCGTTTTCGCTGTTGTGTCCGGTCAGCGGCGCGATTGCAAGCCGCCGCCGCGAGCCCTTCCGGCTGTTGCTTCAGTGCTGCGGTCCGCAGAGACTCAATTCGCGCTCGGCGCGGAAAATGTTGCTGTACATGTTGGCGATCCATTGCCGCCCGCTCGAAGTGACGTTGAGATAGCGGATCGCGGTTTGGACATGCGCCGAGACGCTGTTCCAATAGAACTGCGGATAAAGATCGGTGAGGTCGGCCGGCGAGGTGTAGCCGAGCTGTTTGTTGACGCCGACTTCCTCGAATTCGAAATAGAGCGCGTTGGCCTTTCGCAGATAATGCGGATCGCCGAGCTGGCCGATCAGGTCGGCGGCGCGTACCAGTTGGCCCTCTTCGTTCTCGGCATCGTCCGGCTCGTGCGCCGACGGAAACCGGGTGAACTCGATGGCCCGCGCGATCCGCTCGGCGTCGAGGACCTCGACCTTGGCGATCCGGTCCAATACGAACAGTTTCGAGCGATCGACGTGATACGGCATCAAGGCCGCGTCGGACGAACCGCGCGGCAGTTTGGCCTTGTTGCCTTTGGCATCGATGACATAGCCGTCATTGCCGTCGCCTTTGAGAATGCCGCGCACATAGCCGATGTCGTGCATCAGACAGGCGACCAGCAGATGGGCGTAGTCGCTGGGAAAGGTCGGCGTCAGCAACGACCGGCCTTTCATGATGTCGTAACCGACCATGGTCACCAGCATGGTGTGTTCGACGTTGTGATAGAGCGCGTCGCTGTTGCCGATGCATTCGATCGACAGCCGGGCGATCGAGGGAATGAGCTCGGTCAGATCGGCGTGTGTCGAGCCGAAGCGGCGAGTCAAATGATCGGTGAGGTAAGAGCCCAGCGCCTCCGCCGATAATTCGGGAACGGTAATCAAGTAATTCCCCCCTCGAAACCGGCCGCCATCGTGACGGCGAGTTTCACGATTTGCAATATCGCCATCGGCGATTTTTCTCGGCTCGAAGCCATGCTTAGCCAAACCATGCTTAGCCAAGCCATGCAAAAATGGCCGGGGCCCGCGGTGCCGATCTGCGTGACAGCCAAATAAAAGGTCGGGCGCAACCGGACGTAGCCATCCGGCCCGACCGGATTGGCTTACGGCCTTACCGCCCTGACCGTCACGGTGGGCCGGCCTTTGCTATCAATACCGACGCCAGGGCCTCGTTTGGTTACGATGACGGTGTTTTTAGCAATACTAGCTTCGCCGTCCCAGCGGTCTCCCAACGCGACATTGCGGATGCCGGTAAGATTGATGCGCGCGTAGGTCTTGCCATCGTCGTCGAAGGCGCGCGCGGCCGAAACATCCAAGATATGCAAGGTAAAAAAGTTGCCGGAGCCGCCGCCGCTATAGGTTGCGATGACGACGACGAGTCCATTATCGGTCGAACCGAGGAATTTGTAGGCGGTCTCCTCGGTGTCGGTTTTCTCGCGTTCTTTTTTCTGACGGACCCAGCCGTTATCCTGCTTGATCGTATCGAAATAAAGATTGCTGCCGACCGCAGCCGCGACGTCCACCGTCACCCAGATGCTGCCCGAATCCGCTATATCGCCGTCGCCCATATCGCGGAAGATCTCCGGCGGGATGGGCTGGCCGTGAACGGTAAAAGAGTGCCGCACCTCGGCGACCAGCGCAGCCGGCGAGGATTTCGCGGCGACGGCATTTTCCGCCGCATTCGCACCGCCGCAAACGGCCATCCACAAAGCGAGCGCCGTCGCCAGGCGGAGGCTGCACGTCCGATCTGTACAGTTTTTGGCAGAAGCGGGTTTCATCCGTCGGTGAATTGCAACATCGCATTGCGTCAAAGCCATACGCGATCATAGCCAGACTTCGTATCCGCTGGAAAGCCGGCCCGATTTCTTCCGGATTTTCTCAGAAGGTAGGACTGTCGAGCAGATAATAGAGTCCGCCGGCGATCAAGATCGTAACGGGAAGCGTCACAAGCCAAGCGATGGCAATGCGCGACAGCATCCCATAGCGCAATCCGGCTCCCGAACTGACCATGGTGCCCGCGATGCCGGAGGTCACGATATGGGTGGTGCTGACGGGAAGCCCGGTAAATCCGGATATGCCGATCAGAACGCTCGATACCAGTTCGGCGGATGCGCCTTGCGCCGGCGTGAGATGCACATTGCCGAGCCGCTGGCCGAGCGTCGTCACGATGCGCTGATAACCGATCATGGTCCCGATGCCGAGGCATAGAGCGCTGAGAATGCGCACCCACCAGGGTGCATATTCGACCGTATCGCCGAGCTGCCTGCTCAAGCCTTCGGCCTGCTTTTTATCGTCGTCGCTGATGCCCTTCGCTTCTTCGACGTGCTTGAGCTGCGAGATAAGTTGGTAGACGTCGTCGCGCACCGTCGACCGCTCCTTGGCATCGTCGCTGCGCAGGCCGGCTGCCGGTCTGCGGCACGGTCGGTGTTGGGGAAACCAATGAAGCTCGAAGGTTGCGGCGCCGGCACCGGACCATTCTGCAGCCGCTTCGCCGCCTCCAGCGCGGTCGCTTTTTGGTCGTCGCCGTACCTGTCGATCAAGGGTGCCGCCTGCTGCACCGTCTTTTGCAGACCGTTGAGCGACTGCACCGCCATCGGGTTAAGCGCGAACAGGGCCGGGAACAATCCGATAATGGTCAGCATGATCAGGCCGATACTTTTCTGACCGTCATTGGTACCGTGCGCGAAGCTGACGCCGGTGCAGGTGAGGATGAGAATGCCGCGCATCCACCAGACCGGAGGCTCTTCACCGGCCGGTTTGTAGAGATTCTTATCGTGCGCGAACCTGCGCAGTCCCAAGTATAAAAGTCCCGACAGCACCGCACCGAGCAGCGGCGATAGCGCGAGCGCTTCCAACACCGTCCAAAGCTGTGCCCAATGCACGCCATTGCCGAAACTGCGATTGTGGATCAAGGCGTCGCCGAGCGCGACGCCGATCAGCGCGCCGATCAGGCAATGCGAGCTCGAATTCGGCAGGCCAAACCACCACGTGCCGATATTCCAAATCAAGGCGGCGACGAACAGCGCCACCAGCATGCCGACGGCGGGGCCTCCGCTGGGCGGCGACAGCACTTCGGCCGGCAAGAGTTCGACCAGCGCGTAAGCGACGCTGATGCCGCCGATCAGCACGCCGAGGAAATTCATGAACCCGGACCAGATCACCGCCGGAACCGGCTTCAGCGACTTCGTATAGATGACCGTGGCGACCGCATTGGCGGCATCATGAAAGCCATTGGTGGCTTCGAAGGCCATTACGAGCAAGAGCGCGAAAATCAGAAGTCCGACGGCGAGTGAAGAGGCGGGATCGAGATTAGTCAGCAAGCAAAATCTCCAGGTGTTTCGGAACGACTGACGACGAGATGGTAAGCTCGTTTGCCCGCATCTGCTTTCCAAACACTTGGAACTTCATTTTCGTTCCTGTCATGCGAATGTCATGTTGTGCCGACGCGGCGCGATCTTGAACAAGAAAATTGCGCGGCGGTGTCGCACGGCAAAATCGTCAGGCGCGATGAATTTCAAAAAATACCGAGATGCTGACGCAGATCGACGTTGTCGGCTTTCAGCGCCGCCGCGGTCGAAACCACGGCGACACGGCCGGAGTTGAGAATGACGATGTCATCGGCGATATCGAAAACCAGCTTCGGGCTTTGCTCGACCAGCACGATCGAGAGGCCGCTTTCCTTGAGCTTGCGGATCGTCGCCATGACTTCGGCGACGATCTGCGGCGCGAGCCCCTCGGATGGTTCGTCCATCAGCAGCACCCGCGGATTGGCCATCAGCGCGCGGCCGATGGCGAGCATCTGCTGCTCGCCGCCCGAAAGATGTCCCGCCATCTGGGTGCGCCGTTCGCCGAGCCGCGGAAACATTGCGAACACGGTCGCTTCGGTCCACGGCGCGTGGCGGCTGGCGAAACCCGTGGCCGCGGCGACCAGGAGGTTCTCGCGTACGGTGAGGCTTTTGAAGATCCGGCGGCCTTGCGGTACCAGTGCGACGCCGCGCGCGGCGATCATCTCCGGCCCAAACCGGGTCACCGCTGTCCCGAATACCTCGACCGAGCCGCGGCGCGGCGGCAACAGGCCGACGCTGACATTCATGCAGGTCGATTTGCCGGCGCCGTTGCGGCCCAGCAGTCCGAGCAGCCGGCCCTCGCCGAGGGTAAACGACACCTTCTGCAGCGCATGGCTGTCGCCGTAGAAGGCATCGACGTCGCAAAGATCGAGCGCGCTATTCGCCAAGATAGACCTCCCGCGTGCGCGGATCGGCCACGACTTCGCTGCGGCTGCCTTCGACGATCACTTTGCCGAAATGCAGCAGCGTGATGCGATCGGCGAAATCCAGCGCCACGTCCATGTCGTGCTCGATCATCACGATAGTGACGTCGCGCGGGATCGCCAGCAGCAGCTTGCGCACGTCCTGCCGCTCGTCGATCGACAGTCCCGCGAATGGCTCGTCGAGCAGCAACAGCTTCGGATTCTGCGCCAGCGCCATCGCGATCTCGACGCGGCGGCGTTCGCCGTAGGAGGTCTCCGACAGCGGCCGCATCGCGATAGTGCCGAGGCCGACGCGGTCGAGCGCGGCGCGCGCCTGCGCGCGCAAATGGCCCTGCCGATGCAGCGCCACCAGCGGATTCCAGCGCAACGGCGACAGCCCGAGCAAGGCCAGCATCACATTGCGCTCGATGGTGTCGCGCGCGAACAGCGTGATGATCTGATAGGTCCGGGCCATGCCGAGATGGGTGCGCTTGCGGCTCGGCATCCGGGTAATGTCGCGGCCGAACAGCTCGACCGACCCGCCATTCGGCGACAGTTCGCCGGTGATGAGGTTGAACAACGTGGTCTTGCCGGCGCCATTCGGCCCGATGATCAGCCGGCGCTCGCCCGGATCGACATTGAGATTGACGCCGGTGGTGACGCGAAGTCCGCCGAACGATTTGCTGAGGTTCTTGATGACGAGTGCGGTCATGGCTGTTCCACGACCGGCGCCGCCGCTTTCTGCTTATGGCTTGCGCGCCACGCCGAACGGCTGAGGCGTACCGCGCCGGGCACCAAACCCTCCGGCATGAAGATCACGATGGCGACGAAGATCGCGCCGAGCATGAAATTCCACCGCGTCACATAGGCGCTGACTACGTTCTTGACGATGACGACAAGCGCCGCGCCGACCACCGGCCCGAGCAGCGTGCCGGCGCCGCCCGAAATCACCATCAGCAAACCTTCCGCGGAAGCGGTCAGCGCCAGCGCCTGCGGGCTGATAAACTGGTTGTAATAGACGAACAGGATGCCGGCGACGGACGTCAGCAGCCCGGAAAACATGAAGGCGCCGAACCGGATCATCCAGACGTGATAGCCGAGCGCATTCATCCGCCGCGGCTGATCGCGGGTGCCGCACAACGCGGCACCGAACGGCGAGCGGACGAAAATCGCCGAGGCCGCGACCGCGAGGAGGAAAATCACCAGCGTCGCGTCGTAGAAGCCGCGCGCATTGGCGAGCGAAAAGCCGAACGGCTGTGGACGGCTCGTGACGCTGATGCCGTTGTCGCCGTTGGTGAGGCTGATCCAGCGATAGGCCAGGCCCCAGATGATTTCGCCGAGCGCCAGCGTGATCATGATGAAGCTGATGCCGCTCGCACGCAATGCCAGCGCGGCAAAGCCGGCGGTGCCGATCAGTCCGGCAACGATGGCGGCGAGGATCGAGACGGTGTGGCCGTGACCGGCGGCGAGCAAATAGGCGGTGACATAAGCGGAGATGCCGAACAGCCCGGCATGGCCAAGCGATACCAGCCCGGCATAGCCGACCAGAACGTTTATCCCCAGCGCGAAGATCGCGTAGAGCAGGATCTGGCTCGCGATATTGACGTAATAGATTTCCTTCACCGCGAACGGCACCGCCACGAGCGCCAGAACGGCGACAACAATGGCGACGCGCCGCACGGTGACCGGAACGCTGGCGGTGTCGTTCACAGGACTTGTCCTCCGAACAATCCCTGCGGCCGCAACACCAGCACCAGCACCATCGGCAGAAACAGCACGAAATAAGCGAGTTCCGGCAGCAGCGCCTGGCCGAAATTATAGATGAAGCCGACGATGATGCTGCCGACGAACGAGCCGATCAGACTGCCGGTGCCGCCGAGAATGACCACGACCAGCGCCAGCGGCAGCATGTCCTGATCGAGCCCCGGATAAACCGACAGGATCGGGCCGCCGATCATGCCGGCAAAACCGGCAAGGCCGGCGCCGAGCGCGAAGACGATGGTGAAAAGCTGCGAAACGCGGATGCCGACCACCCGCGCCATTTGCGGATCGTCGACGCCGGCGCGGATCATGGCGCCGAGCCGGGTGCGCTCCAGCATCAGCCAGAGTGCGATCGCGAATACCACCGCGATCGCGATCACCGCGAGCCGATACAGAGGAAACACCGCGCCTGCGGCGCGGACGAAGCCGGTGAGGCCCGCCGGCGTCGACACCGATATCGGATCGCCGCCCCATGCCATCAAGCACAGATCGGCGGCCATGAAAGAAACGCCGAGCGTCACCAGCACTTGCGCCAATTGCTGGCCTGCCAGCCGGCGCAGCAGCAATCGCTCCATCAAGGCGCCGAGCACCGCGACTTCGAGCGCGCAGACGATCGCCGCCAGCCAGAAATTGAGCGTGAAGCCGAGCGCGCCGGACAATAGCGAGGTGCCCAGATAGGCGCCGACCATGAACATCGAGCCATGCGTCAGATTGGGAATCCGCATCAGCCCGAAGATCAGGGAGAATCCCGCCGACAACAGGAACAGCAGGCCGCCGAACGTCACGCTGTTGACGGTGAGCAGCACCCAGAACGTCATATCCGCCGACCTACAATCTTGTGCCGAAATCCCTCGCCCTAGCCCTCCCCGCGAACGGGGGAGACAATGAATGGGCTAGCACTTCGCCAGCGGCGGATAGTCACGCGAATAGACCGGATGGGCGAGGAACTCCTGCTCCGGCCAGGTCCAGAACTGACTGACGTTCTCGTAGGTCTTGATCGTCTTGTTCCAGAGTTTCAGGCCGTATTTGGCGCCATCGGTGCCGAGGCGCCTGACGTAGAAGGTGCCGACGATGTTGCCGAGGTGGTCGAACTTGACCGGTCCGCGCGGCGTGTCGGTCAGATTGACCCCGCGCATCGCCGCCATGAACTTCTCTTTGTCGCTGGCGTCGCCGCCGACCGCCTTGAGCCCGGCATCGACCACCTGGCAGCTGACATAGAGCAGCGCGGCGTATTGGCCGGGAACGGTGTCGTAGTTCTTCAGCATGCCCTCGATGAAGCGATTGTTGCCGCCGTTATCGAGATCGAGCGTGTAGGGCGTGCAACTGACGAGACCGATCGCTTCTTCGCCGAAGCTGTGCAACAGCGCATCGTCGCCGCCGGTTTCGCCGCTCACCACCGGATATTTAAGCCCGGCGCTGGCATAGGCCTTCATGAAGCGCAGCGGGTTTGAGCCGGCGAAGCCCTGACAGACGCCGTCGCAATCGCTGATCTGGGCAACATAGGGCGTGTAATCCGGCGTCACCAAGGGCGGCCACAGTTTGTTGACGACGCAGCCGCCATGCTGCTGGAAGGACGCTTGGAAGCCGCCCATCTGTTCGTAGCCGAAGGCAAAGTCTTCCGAGACGGTGACGACGCGTTTGAGCTTCAGTTCGGTGGCCGCATAATGCGCCATCGGATGCATGAATTGGGAAGAGGCGGCGGAGGCGCGCAAGAAATACGGATTGGCGCGGCGCTGGGTCATGTCGTCGGCGCCGGCGAGACTGAGCGTCGGCATTTTTTGGTCGCGGACATAGTCGCTGATCGCGAGCAGTTCGAAGGCGGCAAGAGGCCCGAGAATGGCGTCGACCTTGTCGCGCTCGATCAACTCCTGCGCCTTGGTCTTGGTGCCGGCCGGATTGCCGCCGGTATCGGCCGAGATGAAATCGACCTTGCGGCCGCCCATCGTGTAATTGGTTTCCTTCAGATAGGTCAGAACGCCCTGCTCCATCTGAATGCCGCCTTGGGCGAGCGGCCCGGTCTTGACCGTCAGCAGACCGAGCCGGAACGGTTCGGCGTCGGCGATGGCGGGTGTCGGAAAGCGGGCGAGTGCCGCGGCTGCGCCGGCCGCGGAGCCGGCCAACAGCGCGCGGCGCGATAGCTTACGAGTCGAATTCCTGCGAGACATTCCGATCCTCCCTCTGGCGCCCGATTATTTTTTGGGCACATATCCGCCGGTTGCGCCCCCGCGCTCCGGTATTTCTTGGCATCATCGGCGAAGCCCTATGGCCGTGTAAAGGCTTCTAGTGTCGCGCGCTTCAGCACTTCTTCAGCGGCGGATAGTCGCGCGAATAAACCGGGTGGGCGAGGAAGTCCTGCTCCGGCCAGGTCCAGAACTGACCGACATTCTCGTAGGTCTTGATGACCTTGTTCCACAGTTTCAGTCCGTATTTAGCGCCGTCGGTGCCGCAGCGCCGGACATAGAAATTCCCCACCACATTGCCTAAGTGATCGAACTTCAGCGGCCCGCGCGGCGTGTCGGTGAGCTGCACCGCGCGCAGCGCCGCCATCAGCTTGTCTTTGTCGCCGGCCTCGCCGCCGACTGCCTTGAGCGCGGCCTCGACCACCTGGCAATTGATGTAAAGCCCGGCGGCATAGAAACCCGGAACATTGTTGAAGTTCTTCGCCATGCCGTCGATGAAACGGTGATTACGTTCGGTGTCGAGGTCGAGCGAATAGGCCGAGCAGGAGATCAGCCCGATCGCCTCGTTGCCGAAACTGTGCAGCAGCGCATCGTCGCCGCCGGTCCACCCCGTCACCACTGGAAATTTCATGCCGGCATCGGCATAGGCCTTCATGAAGCGCAGCGGATTGGAGCCGGCAAAGCCCTGGCAGACGCCGTCGCAATCCGCGATCTGCGCGATATAGGGCGTGTAATCCGGCGTAACCAAGGGCGGCCACAGCTTGTTGACGATGCAGCCGCCGTCGGCCTCGAAGGCCGATTGGAAGCCGCCCATCTGCTCGTAGCCGAAAGCGAGATCTTCCGAGACCGTCACGATGCGTTTGAGCTTCAATTCGGTTGCTGCGTAATGTCCCATCGGGTGCATCGCCTGCGATGAGGTCGCCGACGCACGCAGGAAATATGGATTGGGGCGCCGCTGTGACATGTCGTCGGCAGCGGCGAGGCTCAATAGCGGCGTCTTCTGCTCGCGGATGTAGTCGGTGATCGCCAATAGCTCGAAGGCGGCAAGCGGGCCGAGGATGACGTCGACCTTGTCGCGCTCGATCAATTCCTGAGCTTTGGTTTTGGCGCCGGCGGGAGCGCCGCCGGTATCGGCGGTGACCAGTTCGACCTTGCGGCCGGCCATCGTGTAGTCGGTTTCCTTCAAATAGGTGAGGACGCCCTGCTCCATCTGAATGCCGCCTTGAGCCAGCGGGCCGGTCTTCACGGTGAGAAGCCCGAGCTTGAACGGAGCGGCTTGCGCGATGGCGGGGGCCGGAAAGCCGCCGAACGCGGCCGCCGCTCCTGCTGCGCTGCCGGCGAGTAGCGCACGGCGCGTAACTTTATGTGATAGGCCCTTGCGAGACATTCCGTCCTCCCCGTTTCCGCTCTGTTGGCGCAGGCGTCGCAGCGTGCCTTACCGGCTTATGGGCTGCGCGGCATTTATACGATCATGGCGCCGATTTTACATTGTAAAAATGACACTCAAGTTTTTCGCTTCGCTGTTTTCGCTTTCCGCTTTTGCGGCTTCTTCGCCGGGATGATCGGCAGCAGCAGATAAGGCCGCGCCTTGCCGCCGAAATGCAGCGTAGTGGTGCCGCCGAAGATCTGCGGCGGCCGGTCGCGCGGGTCGTCGTGCAGGAACGGCCCGCAGCCGGTCAATTCGTTTTTGAAATTAGACAGCTTGCCGCCGCTCGGTCCGCCATAGACATAATCCTTGCCGCGGATCGTCAGCGCGACGCGATGGCCGGCCGGCACGACAATCGAGGTCGGCCAGATTTCGATGTCGAGTTCCACCGCCTCGCCCGGTTTGAGCGGCTGTTCTTTGGTATGGGTGTGATAGGGCCGATACGGCTTGGTCAGCTTGCTGTCGAGCTGGCGATGCGAGGCCCGCAGCCAGCCCTGGCCGACCGGCGTATGCGGATCGATGGCACCCTGGAAAACCACTTCCTTGAAGTCGGGCGAGAACACACGCAACACCACGAAGATGTCGGCATCGCTGGTCGAAGACGACACAAATAGTTTCAGCGCCGACGGCCCGGTGATCTCGGTATCGTGCGCGGCCGGCGGCGTGACGAAAGTCACGCCGTCACCGGTTGCCTCGAAGCGGAGCGCCGTTTTCTTTTTCACGCCGGCCGGCTTGCCGGTCAGCGTGCCCTGCGCGGGGTCGAGGTAAAGCCGCGTCCACTTCGTGCGTTTGAGCGGCCATTCCCGCTCGGCTCGCTCGGCAAAGCGGTCGATGTGGCGGACCTGGAGCTGCACCGGCGGCTGCTTGTCCCAGCCGTTTTTCTTGCCGTGCAAGAAATAATCGAAGAAGCGCAGCTGCAGCTCGCGGCCGTAATCGGTGTAAAAATGCGTCCAATGTTCGATGCCGTGGGCTTCGAGCCATTTCTGCTTCGACGCGGCGCGCACGAAGCCTTCGAAATTGCCGCGCGGATGCAGCCCCTGCCCGCCCCAATTTGCCGCCGACAGGAACGGCACCTTGACCTTGCTCCAGACCGGCGAGCGGGCGCGGTGATAATCGTCGTCGAGCGGATGGGCGGCAATCTCGGCGCCGAATTCGCTGCGGTTTTTCGCCAGTTCATCTTCCGAAAGGAATTCCGGGCCGCAGACCAATTCGCCGTGCACGCGGCTGCGCTTGCCGCGCTCGCCGGCACCGTACTGCACGGTCTTGACCTGCATGTCGTACCAGTTTTCCCAGAACGTGGAGACGATGCCGCCGTGATGCGTCATGTCGCGGTACCAGTCGGCGGCGCCTTCCCAGATGCACATCGCGGCGAGATGCGGCGGTTCGAGCGACGCCACATGCCACTGGTTGATGCCGTAATAGGAAATGCCGTTGAGCCCGACCTTGCCGTTCGACCACGGCTCGCCGCCGGCCCATTCGATGCAGTCGTAGAAATCCTTGGTCTCGCGCGGCGAGAAATGATCGATGAAGCCCGGCGAGACGCCGCAGCCGCGTGAATCGACGCGCACGCAGGCGTAGTCATGCGGCACCCATTTCTCCGGATCGACCACCTCCCAGCTCTGGTAGAGATTGCTGGAGCCGGCGGCGACGTCGGGATGCTTTTCCACCATGCGCTGCCAGGCGCTCGGATAGCCGTCCTGGAAAGCAAGCCCCTTGGCATAAGGACCGTAGCTCAGGATCACCGGATAGCGGCCGGCGGCGATCGGCCGGAACACGTCGGCGCGCAGCACCAGGCCGTCATCCATAGTGATCGGCACGTCCCAATCGATGTGCATGCCGTCGCGGGTTTCGCTGCGCTGCTGGTGGGTCTTGCGGTCGCCCGCACTCGCCGCCATGCGGGCTTCGCCTTCAAGCGATGACATGCGTTTCCTCCCGAGATTTCTTCGTCGTCATGGCCGGACTTGTTCCGGCCATCCACGTTTTGCTCAGCGGGAGGAGATTAAAGACATGGATGCCCGGGACAAGCCCGGGCATGACGAATTTGTCGAGCGCGAATTATCGCGGCGTTATTGCGGGCGGAGCAAAGTAATTCAGCGCTGCGGCGCCGTTCTGGATGACTTCGTCGGTTCGCTCCTCGCAATGACGGTGCATTGACCTCGCGCGAAACTTACTTTTTACGTTTCGACCTCCCTCGCTTCACCCCGGCCATCTTTTCCAGCACCGCACAGACCGCGGCGGTGTCTTCGGCGCCGTGGCCGCTTTTCAGCGCCTTTTGGTAGATCGCGCTCGAGGCGTCGAACATCGGCGTCGGCACTTTGATCTTGCTTGGCGTAGCTGCCGATGACATCCATGTCCTTCTGCCAGACCGAGATCTTCATGGTGACGTTCTTGTAGTTGTCCTTCACCATCATCGGCGCGCGCAGTTCGAACACGCGCGAATTGCCGGCGCCGGTCTGGATCAGATCGAAGATCAGCTGCGGCGGCAGGCCGGCCTTCATGCCCAGCACCATCGCTTCGGCGCTCGCCACGTTGTGGATGGCGACCAGAAGGTTGGCGACGTATTTCATCCGGCTGCCGTTGCCGAATGCGCCGACGTCGTGAACCGCGCGGGTGAAGCCGGCGAACAGCGGCTCGCAGCTTCTTGATTTCGGCCGCGCCGCCCGAGGCATAAACCACGAGGTCCTTGGTCTTGGCCTGCGCGCCGGTGCCGCTGACCGGGCAATCGAGCAAGAGTGGCCGGCCTTGCGCAGCACGGCTTCGGCTTTGGTCTTGTCCTCGATGGTGAAGGTCGACATTTCGACGATGACACGCGCGCGGCAGCTTCGGCCTTCGGCGATCGCGGCAGCGGTCGCCGCCAGCGCTTCCGGCTTGGGCAGGCTGGTGATGACGGTCTTCGCCTTGCGCGCGACATCGACGGCATCGGCTGCGATCTCGACACCGGCTTCGCCAGCGCGCGCCGCCGCTGCGGCGCGACGTCATAGCCGATGACACGCCAGCCGGCGGCGACGAGATTTTGCGCGAACGAGCCGCCCATGATGCCGAGGCCGATGACGCCGACGACGCCTTTGCTTCCGAACCATGCTGCTCCCCTTGTCTTTTCTAAAAGCCCGCGACGCTATGGCATCCGCTCCCCTCCGCGCAAGCGGCTTTCTCATCGCGCGCCGATCGCCTATCGTCGATGCTGGGAAGAAACGTAAGGAGAGCGCTGCATGCGCATCGGCGTTGCCGGCATCGGCAAAATGGGCGCGGCAATCGCGGCTCGCCTGATCGAAGTCGGGCACGAGGTCGCGGTTTGGAATCGAACGCCCGACAAGGCCAAGGCCGTGACCGGCGCAACGGTCGTGGCGACGCCGGCTGAATTGGCGCAGCGCGTCTGACGCCGTCATCACTATTCTCACCGACGCCGCCGCGCTCGATGCGGTTTACAACCGGCCATCCGGCCTGCTCGGCGGCAACGTCGCCGGCAAATTGTTCATCGAAATGAGCACGGTGGTGCCGGCGACCGAGATCGCGCTCGCCGCCGCGGTGCGGAGCAAAGGCGCCGCGTTTGTCGAATGCCCGGTCGGCGGTTCGACCGGCCCGGCGCGGCAAGGCAAGCTGATCGGGCTGTTGGGCGCGGACGACGCCGACGCCGCCCGCGCCCGGCCGATCCTGGAACAGCTTTGCCGGCGCGTCGAGCATGCCGGCCCGGTCGGCTCCGGCGCCATTCTCAAATTCACCGTCAACCTGCCGCTGATGGTGTATTGGCAGGCGCTCGGCGAGGCGCTGGCGCTCGCCCGCTCGTTGCCGGTCGATCCGGCGCGGCTGATGGATTTGCTGAGCGAAACCTCCGGCGGGCCGAACGTGCTCAAAACGCGCGGGTCCGGCGTCGCCTCGATGCTCAAAGGCGGCGATGCCGGCCCGGTGACGTTCAATGTCGACGGCGGCATCAAGGACATGCAATCGATGCTCGCCGAGGCGAAGACCCGCGGCATCGACTTGCCACTCGTAGAGCGGACGCTCGCCTGCTACGAAGAGACCAAGCGCAACCGTTCAGGCGGCGCCGAAGTCTCCACCGTCTCGGTCTATTGGGCCAACCGCAATAAGCGGTGAAGATTCCAACCAACCCATCGGAGCCAACATGTCGATTACGCTTGCGCAAGCTTCCACCATCCTCGACGTCGCGCTGAAGAAGGCGCGCGACAGCAATCTCGCGCCGCTCACCGTGGCCGTGCTCGATGCCGGTGGCCATCTGGTCGCTTTCAAGCGCGAGGATAAATCCGGCATGCTGCGTTTCGATATCGCCTTCGGCAAAGCCTGGGGCGCGCTGGGCATGGGCTTCGGCTCGCGCACGCTGGCGAGCCGCGCGGCCAAGACCCCGCAGTTTTTTACCATGCTGGCGGCGGCAAGCGGCGGCCGCATGATTTCCAATCCGGGCGGCGTGCTGATCCGCGACGGCGGCGGCGACGTCATCGGCGCTTGCGGCATTTCCGGCGACACCTCCGATAAGGATGAAATGTGCGCCATCGCCGGCATCGAGGCGGCGGGCCTCAAAGCCGATCCGGGTATTGACTGACGACTGATCGACGGCAGGAGAGCGAGTCATGAAATTCTTCGGATTCTGGCGCTCGCTCGCGACCTACCGCGTCCGCATCGCGCTCAACCTCAAGAGCGTGGTGCCGGACGAGGTGATCGATATCAATCTGATAAAGGGCGCGCAGCGCGACGCCTCCTATCGCGCGGTCAATCCGATGATGGCGCTGCCGGCACTGATCGACGGCCCCGGGCCGGCTTTGTTCGAATCGCTCGCCATCATCGAATATCTCGACGAAACCCATCCCGAGCCGCCGCTGTTGCCGCGCTGACCCGCGCGGCCGCGCCCGCGTCCGCGGCATTGCCCAGATCGTCGCCTGCGACTCGCATCCGCTGATCGTGCCGCGGGTGCGCGAATATCTTGAGAACGAGCTCCATATCGACGAGGCCGACGCGGATCAAATGGTGCCAGCATTGGCACAAGGCGGCGCTGACCGCGCTCGAAACCAATCTGCAGGACAGCGCCACCGGCCGCTATTGCCACGGCGACACCATCACGCTCGCCGACATCTGTCTCGCCAGTCAGGCGGCGGGGGCGAAATTCTTCAACGTCGACACCGCGCCGTTCCCGGTCTTCTCGCGGATCACCGGCGCGCTGTCGCAGATCGATGCTTTCGCCCGTGCCCATCCGTTGAAGCAGCCGGGCGCCCCCGCCACGGCGTGAGGCGTTACCACCATTTCGCGAAATGATGCACCGGGCCATGGCCCGAACCGACGCCGAGACGGTCGGCTGCGGCGATCGCGGCGGTGATGTAGGCCTTGGCGTCGCGCACCGCCTCGGCAAGGGTTTGGCCCTTGGCCAATCCGGCGGCAATGGCCGAGGATAAAGTGCAGCCGGTGCCGTGGGTATTGTTGGTTTCGCTGCGCGGCGCAGCGAACCGCGTTGAACCATCAGCATCGACCAGAAGATCGACGCTCTCGGGGCCGCCGCCGTGTCCGCCTTTGATCAGCACGGCGCGAGGGCCGAGCGCGAGCAACGCCTGCGCTTGCCTCCGCATCTCGTTTTCGTCGGCCGCGACTGACGTATCCAGCAGCAAAGCCGCTTCGTGCAAATTCGGTGTGAGTACATCGACCGTCGCGATCAGCCTCCGCAGCGCGTCGATGGAATCGGTCCGTAGCAATTTCTCGCCCGAACTCGAAGCCAAGACCGGGTCGAGCACCACATGGCCGGCGCTATAGCGGTCGAGTCCTGCCGCGACCGCCGCGATCGCGATGCCACTTCCCAACATGCCGATCTTCACCGCAGCGACATCGAAATCGGAGAACACCGCATCAATTTGCGCCGCGATGAAATCCGCCGGCACCTCGTGAATGCCGAAAACGCCCTTGGTATTCTGCGCCGTCAGCGCCGTGATGACGGTTGTGCCATATACGCCGAGCGCGGCGAATGTTTTCAGATCCGCCTGTACGCCGGCGCCGGCGCCCGAATCCGAACCGGCAATCGTCAGGGCGACCGGCACCGCCATCATCCGCCTCGTTTCGCCAGCGCCGCATCGACGATGGTGCGCAACGCGCGCGCCGCCGCCGCCGGATCCGGCGCCAGCGAGATAGCCGAAATTACGGCGACGCCATCGGCGCCGGCGTCGATAACCAAGGCGGCATTGTCGGCGTCGATACCGGCGATTCCAGCGAGCGGCAGTTTGGGGGCGCGGCGATGCAGCACCGCGACAATGCGGCCCAGGCCTTCCGGCCCGATCGGCGGATTCTTCTGCTGCTTCGACAGCGTGCCATAGACGCCGCCGGAGCCGACATAATCGATGAGTTCGATCGGAGCGGCCTCGGCTGCGCCGGTCGATTTGATCGATACGCCGATCAGCGCCTTCGGTCCGAGCAAGCGCCGGGCGTCCTGCGCCGTCATGTCCTCGGGGCCGAGATGCACGCCGTCGGCTTCGGCGGCCAGCGCGACATCGACGCGGTCATTGACGACAAACGGCACGCCGAATGGCGCAAGCGCCTGTTTGATCGCTCGCGCCGACGCCACCATGTCGCGCGTATCGCCTTTCTTGTCGCGCAGTTGAATGAGCGTGGCGCCGCCCTCGGCACACAGCCGCGCCAATTCCGCCAGATCACGGCCGCCGGCGCGCTCGGGATCGACAATGGCATTGAGACGAACATCGACCGGCATAACGGCATAACTCCATGACAGGCGCGCCCGGATGACCGATGTGGTATATAGCATCTAGGCCGGTTTCGGAGATGCGCATGATTCCCTTTTTCGTCCAGATCAAGTGCCAGCTCGGCAAGTCCTACGAAGTCGCCAATAAGCTGGCCGATGCCGAAATCGCCTCGGAAATCTATTCCACCGCCGGCGACTTCGACCTGTTGGTGAAATTCTACGTCGATCCCTCGGTCGACATCGGCCATTTCATCGCCGAGAAAGTACAGGTCATTCCCGGCATTGCCGATACCCGCACCATCCTGACCTTCAAGGCGTTCGGGGCGTTATAGCGCCACCGGCCATCGCCACCGCAATTTTGGTATCGCGCTTGTGCGCCAATGCGAGCTGATGTTCGCGCCAGATCACGAACAGTCCGGCGGCGGCGATGATCGCCGAGCCGAGGATGATCATGACGGTCGGCGTCTCGCCGAACATCACATAGCCGAGAACCAGCGCCCAGATCATCGACGTGTAGTCGAATGGCGCGACGACCGAGGCGGACGCGTAACGATAGCTTTCGGTCATGAGGATATGCGCCAGACCGCCGAGAATTCCGGTGCCGATCAAGGCCAGAAACTCGACACCGGTGGGCGTGAGCCAGCCGAACGGTAAGGTCACGAGACCCGCCAGCGCGCAGATCAGTGAAAAGTAGAACACAATCGATGATGTCGTTTCGCTCACCGTCAGCCGCCGGGTTTGAATCATGGCGCCGGCGTTACAGAGCGAACCGGCAAGCGCATAGCAAACACCGGCCACGCTCGCTGTACTGGCGAGGACGATAGCCAATTCATCGCCGGAAAAATGCGGGGCCAGCACCACTAGCACGCCGATAAAGCCGACGATGACGGCGGACCAGCGATAGAAACGCACACGCTCCTTGAGCACCAGGGCGGCCAGCGCCACGCTGAACAATGGTGAGGTAAATGAAATGGCGTTGGCCTCGATCAAGGGCAGCCGCGCCAGCGCGCCGAAATTGCAGAACATGCCGACGATACTGATCGCACCGCGGCTCGCTTGGCCGAGCGGGCGTTCGGTGCGCACCGCCGCCATAAGCTCGCCGCGCCAGGCGTAAACCACCACCACCGGCACAATTGCGAAGGCCGAGCGATAAAACACCACTTCGCCGATCGGATAGCGCGCGCCGAGATAGCGGATCAGCGCCGACATCCCGGCGAACAGCACCGCCGAGACAAGCTTGAGAAAGATTCCTTTGCCGATATTCATGCGTGTCCGGCGGGGAAGCGGTTCAGTTCTTCTTCGGCGGCCGGGGCGGTCCCTGCACCGGCGGCAGCGACGCAATATAGGCCGCGATCGCGGCGCGGTCTTCGGCGGGGAGCAGCGACGTATTGCGGATGACCTCGGCCATGCCGCCGCCGGCGAAATCGCCCGACGGGCTCATCCCGTCACCGAGGAAGCTTGCGATATCCTTTTCCGACCAGACGTTGTCGCCCTGCCGCAGTCCGGCCGGCGTGATGTTCGGCACCCAACCATCGCCCTCCACCGCAGGGCCGCCGGCAAAGCGTTGGCTTTCGATAATGCCGCCAAGCACATTGCGCGGCGAATGGCATTCGGCGCAATGTCCCGGTCCGTTGACCAGATAGGCCCCCCTGTTCCATTGCGCCGATTGCGCCGGATCGGACACGAACGGCCCGCCGTGCAGGAACAGCAATTTCCAGCCGCCGAGCAATCGCCGATCGTTGAAAGGAAACGCCAGCTCGTGATGGCGCGCCCGGCCCGGGACCGCCGGCAGGGTTTTCAAATAGGCGAACAGGTCGCGCACATCGTCGAGCCGCATGTGCTGGTACGACGTGTAAGGAAAGGCCGGATAGAGGTTGGTGTCGCGCTCCGAAGTCCCCTTCCACAGCGCGGTGACGAAATTCGCTTCGCTCCAATTCCCGATACCGTCCTTCGGATCGGACGAAATGTTGGGCGCGTAGAAAGTCCCGAACGGCGATTTAAGGGCAAGCCCGCCGCCGAGCCGCGTGCGATCGACCTTTTCGGGAACCTTGTTGGGAACGGCGTGGCAGGAGGCACATCCGCCGATGTCGAACATAATCTTGCCGTTGGCGACATTGGCGCTGTAAGGCGCCAGTGCCGCGGCCGGTACAACAGCCGGCAAGGTCAATATCCAGAAAACAGCGAGAGCGGCGATAATGCCAAGCGCGGCAATGAGCGCGATCTTCCGCAATGCCGGCATCCGCTGCCTCAGTCAGTCATTGATCCCGCCTGAGGACAGACATAGCCAATCGAGCGCGAAAAGCGAAGGGCGGGCCCACCACGGGTTGCCCACGGCGCCCGCCCACGCCAACCGGTCAGCGCCTCTCAGCTTTTCTTAATGCGATAATTCTGGTGGCAGCTGCCGCAATCTTCCTTGCCGATCGTGGCAAACGACGCCTTGAAGCTGTCGAGGTCCTTGACGCTCGCGTCCGCGGCCTTGGCATCGCTGCCAAACTTGGCGAAACGCGCCTTGAAGTCGTCCATGCTCTCCCAGATCTTCGGGTCGGCGGAGGTCTCGCCGCCGGTCTTGGAATTGTCGGGGAACAGCGCCGGCATTTTCGCGGCGGCATCTTGGAACGTGGCGAAAATCTTATGCGCCGCGGCGAGATCGAACGGCGCGTCGCCTTTGACCATCGCGGCGCCGATTTTGGCCGCATCGCCATTGGCTTTCATCAACGCTTTCCGTGCGGCGATCGGATCTTGCTGGGCAATCGCTGAGCCGATGCCAAGTGCAACCACGGCAACGGTAATTACGGTACGAATCATCTCATAACCTCCCTGATCGGTCCTGCCGCCACCAACACCGCACGCAGGGTGTTATTCCGGCGGGGCCGACAATAGCTCAACCGCCCGCTTCGGTGCACGGGATTTGCCCGGCTATTCGACCGGACGGGGCGGCGTCTCGACGCCCGGCGTGCCGCGCCGCGAGCCGAGCTGAGCGATCCATCGGGCGATGACATAGAACACCGGGGTAAAGATCAGGCCGAACGCCGTCACCCCGATCATGCCGAAGAAAACCGCGGTGCCGAGCGCCTGGCGCAATTCCGCGCCGGCCCCGATCGCCCACACCAGCGGCGTCACGCCGAGGATGAACGCAAACGACGTCATCAGGATCGGACGCAGCCGCAGCCGCGTCGCCTCGACCGCCGCCTCCCACCGGCTGCGGCCCTGGTCTTCAAGCTGCCGGGCAAATTCGACGATCAAGATGGCGTTCTTCGCCGCCAAGCCGATCAGCACGACGAAACCGACCTGGGTGAGGATGTTGTTGTCCTGGCCGCGAATAATGACCCCGGTAATGGCCGCGACCAGGCACATCGGCACGATCATGATGACGGCCAGCGGCAGTGTCAGGCTCTCATATTGCGCCGCCAGCACCAGGAATACGAACACCACCGCCAGCACGAAGGCGAACATCGCGGTGCTGCCCGCCCTGATCTGCTGATAGGCGAGCGTCGTCCATTCGGTGGCGAAGCCCGGCGGCAGCGTCTCGGCCGCCAGTTTATCCATGGTCGCGATCGCCTGCCCTTGCGAATAGCCTGGAGCAGCGGCGCCATCGAGTTCGGCGGCCGGATAGAGATTGTAATGCGGCACCCGGTAGGGGCCGGCGATACTATCCACCGTGGTGAACGAGCCGAGCGGCACGGTATTGCCGTTGGAATTGCGCACCCGGATCTTCAGCACGTCGCTGACATTCATCCGGTCCTGGTCGCGCGCCTGCGCGGTGACGCGGAAGGTGCGGCCGAACAGATTGAAGTCATTGACGTAGGACGAACCGATATAGATCTGCAGCGCGTTGAAAACGTCCTGCACATTGACGCCGAGCAGCTGCGCCTTGATGCGGTCGATATTGAGATAGACCTCGGGCGTCGAGGTCTCGAACAGCGTGAACACCTGGGACAGACCGGGGGTGTGACCGGCCTGCGCCATCAAGGCCTGGGTGGCCTCGCGCAGCGCCGCCGGGCCTTTGCCCTCGCGATCTTCGACCATCATGCGGAAACCGCCCGCGGTGCCGATGCCCCGTACCGGCGGCGGCAGCACCGCGACGACGAAAGCTTCCTGGACCCCGGCGAGCTTGCGGATCAATTCACGCTGGATCGAGACCGCCGACAGGCGCGAATCGTGGCCGCGTTTCTTGTAATCGTCGAGCGTCAGAAACAGCGCGCCGGCATTGGGCGCGTTGGTGAACGTCGCGCCGGAGAAGCCGACGACGTTGACGGCATGCACCACGCCGGGCACCGTCATCGCTATGTCGAGCACGCGCTGCTGCACCTCATCGGTGCGGGCGAGCGAAGCGCCGGGCGGCAATTGCACCACGACGATGATATAGCCGCCATCGACCTGAGGAATGAACCCGATCGGCGTCGAACGGAACGCGTTCAAGCCGAGACCGATGACGACCAGGTAAACCGCAACCATCAAAACCGTTCGCCGCACCGTGCGCGTCGCCAGCCAGGAAATGCCGATGCCGACCTTGTCGAAGCCGGTGTTGAAATAGGCGAAGAAGCGGTGGATCGGCCGTTCCCACCAGCGATCGCGATGGCCGGCTTCATGCCGCTTGAGCAACAGCGCGCACATCGCCGGCGACAGCGTCAACGACACGATCAGCGAAATGACGGTGGCGCCGGCAATGGTCAGGGCGAATTGCCGATAGAACTGACCGGATATGCCGGTAATGAACATCGACGGCACGAATACAGCGCAGAGCACCAGCGCGATCGCGACCAGCGCCGAACCGACCTCGTCCATGCTTTGCTTCGCCGCCTCGCGCGGCGGCAGCCCGGACGCGATATTGCGCTCGACGTTCTCGACCACGACGATGGCGTCGTCGACCACGATGCCGATTGCGAGAACCAGACCGAACAGCGTGAGATTGTTCAGCGTGTAGCCGAACGCCGCCATGAACAGGAATGTTCCGACCAGCGATACCGGGATGGCGACCAGCGGAATGATCGCGGCGCGCCAGGTTTGCAGGAACAGGATTACGACCAGCACGACGAGGACGATGGCTTCGCCGATCGTCTCGATCACGGCATCGACCGACTGCTGGATGAATTGCGTCGGGTTGTAGACGATGGCGTATTTGACACCGGGCGGGAAGCGCTTCGAAATAACTTCCATCAGATTGACGACGCCCTTGGCGGTATCGAGCGCGTTCGAGCCGGGCCGCTGAAAGATCGCGAGCGCCACCGCCGGATCGTGGTCCAGATAGGAGTTCGACGAATAATCGAGCGCGGCGAGCTGGATGTCGGCGACGTCTTTCAGCCGCACCACGGCGCCGGGCGTCTGCTTCACGACGATCGAGCCGAACTCGTCGGGATTATCGAGCCGGCCGAGCGTCTGCACTGCGATCTGGAACGCGCCCGGATGTGCGACCGGCGGCTGACCCAGCACGCCGGAGGCGACCTGGATATTCTGCGCCTGCAAGGCACTCGTGACGTCGGTTGCGGTCATGCCGAGCGATTGCAGGCGGTCCGGATCGAGCCAGATGCGCATCGAATAATCGCGGCTGCCGAACACCGAGATCGAACCGACGCCGTCGACCCGGGTGAGCGGATCGGTGACTTCGAGCGTGGCGTAGTTCGAGATGAACAAGGCGTCGCGCGACTTGTCGGGTGAATAAAGGTGCACGATCATCATCAGATCGGGCGACGCCTTGGTCACCGTCACGCCGATATTGCGGACGTCGGTCGGCAGCCGCGGCTGCGCAATCGCGACGCGGTTCTGCACCTGCACCTGGGCGATATCGAGATTGGTGCCGAGATCGAAACTGACCTGGATGGTGAAACGGCCGTCGGCGGTCGAGTTCGAGTACATGTAGAGCATGTTCTCGACGCCGTTGATCTGCTCCTCGATCGGGGTCACCACCGTCGCGGCAACGACGTCGGCGCTGGCGCCGGGATACTGGCCGGAAACGTTGATCACCGGCGGCGCGATCTCGGGATATTGCGCGATCGGCAGCCGCGCAAACGACACGCCGCCGAGGATCAGGAACACGATCGACACCACGGCGGCGAAGATCGGCCGGTCGATAAAGAAATGCGAGATGCGCATTTTACGCCATCAACCGGCTTTGGCTTCGCTGCCGGCTTTGGGCGGCGGAGGCGTAGCCGGCGCGCCTTGCATTTCAGCCTTCACCTTGATGCCGGCGCGGGCCCGCATCAGGCCGTTGACGATGACGCGGTCGCCGATTGCGAGCCCGTCTTTGATGACGCGGAGCCCACCGTCGAGTTGACCGAGCGTCACGTATTTCTGCGCCACCATGCCGTCGTCGCCGACCACCAGCACATATTTGCGCGCTTGCTCCGAGCCGATCGCGGCGTCCGGGATAAGCAGCGCGGTATAAGGCGACGAGCCGGGTACACGGATGCGGCCGAACATGCCGGGCGTGAAGATGCCGTCCGGATTGGCGAACACGGCCCGGCCGCGAATGGTGCCGGAGGATTGATTGATGACATTGTCGACAAAGTCGATCTTGCCGGTGTGAACGAAATCCTTTTCGTCGATCAGCTTCAGCGCCACCTGAACGCCGCCGTCGACACCGCCTTGTTTGCCGGCGAAGCGCTGATAGCGCAGATACGATGCCTCATCGAAGGTGAATTCGAAACGGATCGGATCGACCGAGACGATGGTGGCAAGCAGCGTGGTGCTGCCGCCCGGACCGCCGGTCACGAGGTTGCCGACGGCGACGCGGCGGTCGCCGATCCTGCCGTCGATCGGTGCGCGCAACTCGCTATATTCGTTGAGATCGAGTTCGGCCGAATGCACCATGGCCTCCTGCGCTGTGACCGAGGCCTGGGCGACCGCCTTGGCCTGGGTGCGCTGGTCGTAGGCCTGCTCGGTGATGGTCTTGTTCTGCACCAGGCTTTGGCCGCGCGTCATATCGGCATCGGCAAACGCAAGATTGGCGCGGGCCTGGGCGAGATTCGCCCGCATCTGTTCGAGCGCGATCTCGAACGGCCGGCGATCGATGGTGAACAACGGATCGCCCTGCTTCACCAGCTGGCCGTCGGTAAAATCGATTTTTTGCAGATAGCCGGACAGCCGGGCGCGAATCTCGACCGAATTCACCGCGACGAAGCGGCCGACATATTCGTCCTGATCGACCACGGTGCGCTGTACCGGAGTGGCAACGGTAACGGCGGGCGGCGCCGGGGCCGCGCTCTGTTGGCTTTGGCCGCATCCGGTCAACGCGGCCGCCACGGAAAACAGCACGGCATGACGCGCCGCGTTGGCGAAATTCATGAGTTCTCCCCTTAAGCGCCTTGCCACCATAGGCGTCCGCATTCGTCAATCACCGATGCGGCCGGATCGTCGCCCTTTTCGCGCCCGGCAAGGCTTCCCATATGTGCGCCCAATCTTTGAAATCACCAAGACCCGCCGCAAATGGCGGGCTAACGGCTTGGAAAGTCATGACAATCATACCGCTTTCAGATGCTCTTCGCAGCCGCCAAGGTGCCGCGGCAGCGGAATCCGTTCCGGCCGACGACCAGGCGCTGCTCGATGCCTATTCCCGTGCCGTGATCGACGTGGTCGACACGGTCGGACCGGCCGTCGTCCGCCTCGCCGTCCAGGCGCCCCCTCCCTACCCTCCCCCGCGTGCGGGGGAGGGTAAGGGTGGGGGCCGTGGCGGCTCAGGCTCCGGCGTCATAATGGCGCCCGATGGGCTTATCCTCACCAATAGCCACGTGGCCGGCGGCGCGTCGCGCATCGACGTCACGACCGCCGACGGCCAGGAGTTGCGCGCCCGCCTGGTCGGCGACGATCCGGACACCGATCTCGCGCTGCTGCGCGTTGACGAGGCGGTGACCTTGCCGGCAGCCCCGCTCGGCAACTCCAAGCGCCTCAAGCGGGGGCAACTCGTGATCGCGATCGGTAATCCACTTGGTTTCGAATCGACGGTGACGACCGGCGTGGTTTCGGCGCTTGGCCGCTCGCTGCGGTCGCGCAACGGCCGGCTGATCGACGACGTGATCCAGACCGACGCCGCGCTCAATCCCGGCAATTCCGGCGGGCCGCTGGTGTCGTCGCGTGGCGAAGTGGTCGGCATCAACACCGCGGTGATCATGGGCGCGCAAGGCATCTGCTTTGCGGTCGCCGCCAATACCGCGAGCTTCGTGCTCGGCGAGTTGGTCCGCCACGGCCGCGTGCGCCGTGCTTTCATCGGCATCGCCGCGCAGCAGACCGCGCTTCCGCAACGCCGCCGCCGCGCTGCCGGGCTGTCGCAAGACGGCGCGGTGATGGTCGGCACTGTCGAACCGGATTCGGCGGCCGGACGTGCCGGATTAAGGCCGGGCGACATCATCGTCGGCATCGACGGCGACATCATCGCCGGCGCCGACGATCTGGTGCGCGCGCTCACCGGCGACAAAATCGGTCGTGCGGTGGCGCTCGACGTGTTGCGCGGGGTCGAACGGCTTACGGTATCGGTGGTGCCGCAGGAGCGGAAGCGCGCGGAAAGATGACGAGGCGCGGGCGAGCGTGATAGCAACAGAACCATGCAACTGGTTCGCATCCTTCACGCACTCGCCATCATTGCCGCCGTCACCGGCACAGCCCGGGCCGAAGACTGGCCCGCCCATCCGCTCCGGCTGATTGTCCCGTTCCCGGCCGGCGGGAGTGCCGACACGCAATCCCGGGTGATTGCCGAAGGGCTTGCGGCGGCGATCGGCCAGCCGGTGATCGTCGACAATCGGCCGGGCGCCGGCGGCAATATCGGCGCCGCCGAGGCCGCGCACGCCGCCCCTGACGGCTATACGCTGTTCATGGCGACGACCAGCACGCACGCCAGCAATGTCAGCCTTTACAAAAATCTCGCCTTCGATCCGGTCAAGGACTTCGCGCCTGTCACCTTGGTCACGCTCAACCCGCAGCTGATCGTCGGTGCGCCGCGCTACGCGGATATGACGCTGAGCGAGTTTGTCGCGAGACTGAAGGATGCCGGCGGCAGCGCGAGCTTCGGTTCGTCCGGTATCGGCTCGTCGACCCATATCGCCGGCGTGTTGCTCAATCGCGTGACCGGCACCGCCTTGGTGCATGTGCCCTACCGCGGTCAGGGCCCGGCACTGAACGATCTGCTCGCCAACCGGATCGACGCGGTGTTTCCGCTGGTCGCCGATGTATTTTCGTTCGTCCAAGGCGGCCAGCTCAAGGCCTTCGCGGCGATGAGCGAGCAGCGCTCCAAGGCATTGCCGGGCATTCCGACCACGGCCGAACTCGGCATCCCGAAACAGATTCTAAGCCCGATCTGGACCGCACTTTACACCAACGCCGGAACGCCGCAGCCGATCGTCGACCGGCTCAACCGCGAACTCGTCCGCATCATTACGGCGCCGTCTTTCGTCGGCCGCTTCGAGGCGACTGGGTTACGAAATCAAATCCAGTACGCCCGACGAGCTCGGCAGTTTTGCCGCCGCGGAGACCAAGCGCTGGGGCGAGATCATCCGAACGCTCAATGTTCAGGTGGAGTGACGGCTAGCGCCGCAGCATCGCCGCAGCCGCGGCCGCTGCAAGCCCAAGCCAGGCACCGATCAGGAGCACCCCGCCGGTCGGCGCGGCCATCGGGAACAAACGATGGCCGGCTAAAGCGCGAATCGCGATGTCGCCGGAGAACAGCCCGGCGCCGAGCACCCAGGCGGCGAGCACGATTAGCGCCAACGGCCGCCACGGCACGTTTTGTTGAACCAATGCGGCACCGCCAAGCACGGCGGCGGCGTGGAACAACAACATGTAAGCGGCACTGTCGAGACCTGCGCCCGGCGCCAAATGCGCGGCGGCGGCCGCCAGCGCCACACCGGCCGCACCCATCAGCCCGGCCAGTGCGATCAGAATTGTCACAGCCATGTTGACGTCTTTGTAGGATGGGCGGAAGGCAGCGAAGCCATCATAGAGACGCCGCGGAAATAAGCGATGAGTTTCGCTTCGCTCAGCCCACTCTGCGCTGATCGCCCTTCTTCACGCCGGCTTCCGGAAATACCCACATCGCCGCGATCATGAAAACGGCGACGAGGACGACAAAGAGCGACAGATCGTGGCGGATCGGCGATCCGCTCCAGAACGCGAGCACCACCGCGACAATCAGCGTCACGGCCGATACGCCCGCTTTGACATCGCTCGGCATGGGGTGTTCCTCGCGCGGCCGCCTTCGAACTAATTCATGCCGACCGGGGCGGCGGCGGCCTCGTCGGGGCGACGCGGCGCGCCGCGCAGGTCTTTCTTGAGGTAGCGCGTATCATAGCCGTTGAGCAGCGTGCCGATAAGGCCGCGATCGAGATCCGAGGTGCCGAGCAGCCAATCGGCCATCGGAAAGGTCAGGTTCATGTTGACCTCCATCATCAGCCGCGCGTTGTGGTGCGCGGTATGATGACGGCGCAGTGTATTGACGAACGGGCAATGCCGCACGAAGGCGTTCTCGTCGACATGGCAGCAGAAATGCATGAATTCGTAAATCAGATACATGCCGGTGGTCGACGCCATGAACAGCCAGCCGACATTCGGCGATAGAACGGTGCCGAGCACAGCAGCCGGTGGGATCGACATCAGGATGAACACCACCAGCGCGTAAGGCGGAAACACCGTCACTCTCCAGTCCTTGTGATCGCGAAAGCGCATTTCGTCGTCGGTAAAGAACTGATGATGGTTGAGGGTGTGCCGCTCATAGATCGCGCGCAGACCTTTGATGTTGACCGGCCGGTGCATGATGTATTTGTGCACGGCCCATTCGAAGATATTGGTGAACAGAAAAGTCGCCGGCACGGTAAGCCATTCGAGCGCGGTCACGCCGTGGATATGCGCTACGTAAATATAAACCGCGGCCGCTCCCATCGCGTATACGATGGCGATGTGAAAGTAGCCGTCGTACCAGCCCATGATCCGCCGGCGATATTCGTTGCGAAAATCGATCTGACGCTGCCGGATCATCGCCGTTCTCCCTCAAGCGCGGCGTATTCCGCACGATGGCGAAGATAGGCGTCGACTTCATCGCCGGTCAGCCACCAATCGTTGTCGAGATTGGCGATCACGTCTTTCATGTAAGGCGCGGACAGCGCGATGGCGCGATCCTTGTCGCCGGTGTGATCGAACAGGATCGCCAGCGCCAATTGTTGCGGGCTGTCGCCGTGATAGGTCCACTCGAAGCCATATTTGGTGAAGCGCTTGACCTCGTAGTGCTCGGGCAATGGACGGCCGTCGACGCTGACGACAAGGCCGTCGATGGTGCGCTTCCCCTGATAGGTTTTCATGAACACCCCGGCGCGTATTCCACCCGGAATATTTTTTAAAAAGCTATCGTCCGCGGTCGGCAGGATCAAGCGAGATCGCTACGGACCGCGGCCGCGCCGCTGGCCGGGGACGAGAGCGACGACCCTCCCAGCGCGAAGCAACGGCACCGCGCCGCGACGGCTTCGCCGGGTCATTGAAGTCTGTCACGAAGCCGGGAGAGAAATGATTTTCCAATGACGCCAGCCTCTTTATACTTATGAAGAATTTCCTTCTAAGCGTAGGTTCGCAAAAAGAACATAATGGGCGTCGGATGCCTTAAAACGCAATGCCACCGGCTTGGAACACGGCGCTTCCGAGCCTAAATCATGACCCCCAGGCGGCTTCCCCGCCGTTTGTCCGGATGCGTTGTGCCGGGAATTGTGAGACATCCATGACCGATCTTTCAGTTGATGCCCGCCTGCTCGCGAGCGAACGCGGCGCCGCGCCGGCAATGAATACCTGGGTTGTTATTCTCGCGTCCGCCGGGCTCGGCGCCGGCGCGATCGCACTCGGCGATGCTTATGCGTGGCGGCAGGGTGTGCTGTTCCTGCTCGGCGGCGCCTTGGGGCTGGTCCTGTATCACGCGCTGTTCGGCTTCACCTCGGCGTGGCGGGTCTTTATCGCCGACGGGCGCGGCGCGGGCTTGCGGGCGCAAATGCTGATGCTCGCGGCGGCGGTCGTGCTGTTCTTTCCGGCGCTCGACCATGGCACGCTATTCGGCCAGCCGGTGCATGGCGAATACGGTGCGGTCGGCGTCTCGGTTCTGGTCGGCGCCTTTATTTTCGGACTCGGCATGCAACTCGGCGGCGGCTGCGCCTCGGGCACGCTTTATACCGCCGGCGGCGGCAATAGCCGCATGCTGGTGACCTTGTTCTTCTTCATCGTCGGCTCGGCGTTTGGCGCCTGGCATCTGCCGTGGTGGTCGGCAACGCCGAATATCGGATCGGTATCGCTGATCAAGTCCTGGGGCTGGATGCCGGCGCTGGCCGCCAGCCTCGCCGCGTTCGCCGCCATCGCCGCCGTCACCATGGTGATCGAGCGGCGCATCCATGGCGATCTGCGCACCGGTGTCGTCACCGACCGGCGCGGCTTCACCCGCTTCCTGCACGGACCATGGCCGCTTCTCGCCGGCGCGGTGGCGCTCGCCGTCGGCAATTTCGCCACGCTTTATCTCGCCGGCCGGCCGTGGGGCATTACGTCTGCCTTCGCGCTGTGGGGCTCGAAGCTGTTTGCGGCTGCCGGTGTCGATGTCGCCTCGTGGGGTTACTGGCACTCCGCCGAGCGCGCCAAGGCGCTGCACGACAGTGTGTTTGCCGACATCACTTCGGTGATGGATTTCGGCATCATCCTCGGCGCGCTGTTGGCATCGGGTCTGGCCGGCAAATTCCATCCGGGCTGGAAGGTACCGCCGCGCTCGCTGCTCGCGGCGGTAATCGGCGGCCTCCTGCTCGGCTACGGCGCCCGGCTCGCTTACGGCTGCAATATCGGTGCTTATTTCAGCGGCATCGCTTCGGCGAGTTTGCACGGCTGGCTGTGGCTTGTTGCCGCCTTCATCGGCAGCATTTTCGGCACCTATCTGCGCCCCCTGTTCGGGCTCAGCGTCGAGCGCAACCTGACCAGCGCGCAGGCTGGACCAGTGGCGCAAGCATAAAATTAAGCAAAGAACCAAAATTGGCGGCAAGAAATATCAAAGCCGCCAGGAACGACAACTTCCAAGCCACGTTGAACACTCGATTCAACGTGGCTTTGTTTTATGCGCAAAACTCCGAAATGGCGGCAGGTTCTTCGGACCGTCCAGAAGCGCCGGCTGGCGCCGCGCATCGCGCTGCATTTCGCCATGGGGGCTGCGCTTGGCATGATTCTCGGCCTGTGCCTGCTTTACTTCGATGTAGCCAATATCACCGACGTGATCGAAAGCGGCCTCGACCCAGCCTCGACGCGCACCGCCCTAGGTGCGGTGCTGGCGATGCAGTTCGGCATCGGCGCGGCGCTCACCGGCTTCGTGCTCGAATTGGAGAAAGCCTGACCGCATGCCATGATCCTGCGGCAAGGATGACGTGGCAGCGGCCTTCGAATTCGGGCCGCCGAGCTTTACCGGGGTAAGGGATCCGAAATCATGTACAAGCGCGAGCTCTTCGGCCACCAGCGCTTCCTCGCCCAGATCGATGTCGGCGGCTTGCCGTTTGCGAAAGTGGCACGGGTGATCGAACTGTTCGCCACCAAGGTCGCACCGGTGGTCCGCGCCGAAGCGCCCCTGCCGCCGATGAAAGCGTAGCGAAAGTCGGCACGCTTCTTTAGGCCGGACACGACGCTCCGGTTTTCACCCAGGCGTCGATCAGGGCGCCCAGTTGCTGCTGCGTGCCGGGCGCGGGTTTGCGGCCGAAGCCGGGCGCCCACGCCCACCCGACCAGCGTGTCGGTCGCCATATGAGTCAAAATCTGCTGCAGCGAACGGCCGCCATTGCGGGCCGGGTCTTTGATCTGCGCGCAGATCTCGGCGAGCGTCTTGCCCTGCCAAGCCATCTCGCGCGGCGCCAGATGCCAATGCGGATTGCCCGGCACGCCGGCGGTATCGAAATTGGCAGCCTGGTGGCACGAGGCGCAACGCATCGATGCGGTGCCGAAGCCATCGGCACCGCGCGTAACCGGCGGCTGATGCAGCCTGTGGGTCTCGCCTTGCAGGGGCCGATCGCCGGCCGGATGGCAATTCACGCAACGTGCCGAAGTCAGCACCTTGCCGGCTTCGGTGAACAGCGCGGCCGAGCGCGCCGCCGTGTCGGCGATGCCGTCAAAACTCTGTGGCGCTGCCAGCGCCTCCGGCGGCTCCGCGGAATAAACCTCGGTCAAGAGTGCCGCACCGAGTGCCGCCATCAGCGCCACGAGCAAGGTCAAGCGCTTGGCCGAAGTCATCATCGGTATCTCCTGCGGCGCGACGGCACCGCCGCGCGGCTTCGCTAGCTCAAATAACGACTCGGATCCGCCAGAATCACGTCGCGCATCGCCTCGTGGTATTTGACGTAGCCGGTACAGCGGCAAAGATGGCCGTTGAGCGCATCCCGGATCGTGGTGTCGAGGTCGGCACGCGCCACCGGCGTTCTTGCCAGGCGTTCGAGCAGCACCTGGCCCTCGTTCAAAAAGCCGGGCGTGCAATAGCCACACTGAAACGAAAAATGTTCGACGAAAGCTTTTTGCAGCACCGAGAGTTGGCCGTTCCTGGCATGGCCCTCGACAGTGCGGATCGACTTGCCGGCGAAGCTAACCGCCGGCACAACGCAGGTCGGACTAGTCTCGCTGGTGCCGTCGGCGTTGTCGATGATTACCGCGCAGCTCAAACACTGCGCCAGCCCGCAGCCGAATTTGGTGCCGGTCAGTCCTAAATATTCGCGCAGGAAATCGTTCATCGACAATTCGTCCCCGACATCGAACGGTCCGTAGGCTTTGCCGTTGATCGTGACGCTCATCTTGTTCACGACAGCACTCCCTTGAGCATGGCCTGCGTCACCGGCAAGGTTTGGAAGCGATGCCCGATGGCGTCGTAAATCGCATTCAAGATCGCCGGCGCAGTGGGGATCATCACCACCTCCGCCATGCCTTTCGGCGGTTCATGCGGATCGAGCGACGGCAGCACCTCGATCTCCACTCCCTCCAAGGGCAAGTCGGTGGCGCGGGCGACCACGTACTGACCGAAATTCCACTTTCCATTGCCGGGGCCGCCCTCGTAGGGCGGCAGTGTTTCCAGCAAGGCGTAGCCGACGCCCATGGCGAAGCCGCCTTGCGCCTGGCCGACGACAATTTCCGGCACCAGCGCATTGCCGCATTCGAATACGCTGTAGGCTTTGGCGACGCGCACTGCGCCGGTAGCGCGCTCGACCTCGACGCGGACCAAGGTGCCGCAGCCCGCGGTGTAGACCGGGCCGGAGATGTTGTTCGCGGTCGGCGGAAAATGCACGCTCGACCGATCGAGGCAGACGAAACTGCCGCCGCCCCTGCGCACCGCCAGCGCATCGATACCACCGCTCCACGTCTGTCCGGCGATCGCAAAACTCGCCTGCGACCATCCCCAGCGCGAGAAGGCATGCGCCATGGCTCCGGTCACGTCACGACGCGCATGGGCCTTGGCGGCAATCACGGGCAACGACAGCGGTGCCAAGCCCGCCATCAGCAGGCTGCCGTCCTGCCAGCGCGCCGCCTCCCATTGGCTTGCCGTCGGATGGTTTGGCGCGACACCCCACAGGTCAAGCGCGGCCGGCCACAAACCAAAGCGGAATATGACGCGGGCGGCTTCGGCTGCGGCTTGCGTGCCGACATGCGCGCCGTTCGAGGCGAAAGTGGCCGTGCTGATCGCCGGCACCCAGCGTGGATTTTTGGCGACGGCGTCCTGGGTGGCCTGATCCATGGTGTAGGAGTTGCCCGAGGTGACGAGACCAAGCGGGCCATAAGCGTCGACGTCGTGCACCGTGACTTGATCGGCGACGCCGCCGAGATGAGCCGCCACTCGGTTGGCGAGCGCCGTGCCGATCCCATTGCCCATATCGACATGATCGCTATGGATCGCGATCCGGCCCTGTGCATCGATTTCCACGGTGCTCTGCGCGCAGTCCGCGCCGCCGCCGTAATTTTTGGTGGCGCAGGCGAGGCCGGTGCCGACAGCGATACCGCCCTGCTGTCCGCGCGCCTTTTCCTCGGCACGTCGTTGCCAGATCGGATGCCGCTCTATTTTGTCCAAAATCTCCGGCGTGCGGACGGAAACAATGTAGGTGTTGCCGGTCACGATCCGGCCGCCGGCTTTGAGCGCATTGCGCCGCCGGAACGCGATCGGGTCGAGCGGCAGCGCCGCCGCCGCTTCGTCGATCAGCACCTCCAGCGCCGTCATGGTTTGCAGCGTTCCGTAACCGCGCATCGATCCTGCGGTAACGCCGCGGGAATGCAACGCGACGGTGGTGATATCGGCTTTTGGAATCTCGTAGATGCCCATCGCCGCGATCGCGCTGACGGTCGAAACGGTGCCGGAAAAATTGGCGAGGCCGCCGCCGTCCAGCACGTGATCGGCGGCAAATGCGGTGATCAGGCCGGTCGCGCGATCGACGCCGATCCGCGTGTGCATCTTGAAGGCGTGACGCTTGATGCCGCCTTGAAACTGCTGATAGCGGTCATGCGCCAACCGGACCGGGCGGCCGGGCAGGAACAGCGCTGCCAGCGCGACGTAGAACGGGAACGGCGTGTGATCGCGCCCGCCAAATCCGCCGCCCATATAGGCGAACAGGGTTTTGATGTGCGCCGGCTTGAAGGGAGCCCGCGCATTGCCGAGCATAAACGCCAGCCCTTCGGCAGCGTCATAGGGCGACTGCACGCCCAATACGAGTTCAAGGGTTTTGGCGCCGGCATTGTACCAGCCGAGCCCGCCTTCCGGCTCTAGAAACGCCGGATCGACGGATTGAGTCTCGAATTCGCGGTCGAGCATCAGCTGCGCCGGATTGTTCGCGGCCAGTTCGGCGCGAATGCCCTCGCCATAAAACGCGGCTTTGGCGTAGGCGGCCCCGGACTCCTTCGCCAGCGGCGACCAGACCGGAAGCGCCGAATTCTGGATTTTCCCCGGACTGACCCAGCCGGCCTGGACCGGCGAATAAATATCGGGCGCATCCGGTGTCGCGCCGGCGACGCGCGTGAAGCGAAAGGCGCCGTAATCGGGCATCTCGACAGCGCCGGTTTCCTCGCCGAATTTCACGAATGTGCCGTCGCGCAGCGCGAGGCGCGCGGCATTGAAGCCTTCGAATTTATCGAACAGCAGCAGCGCCACCGGCTGGCCCAGGTAGATCGGGGTCGTGCCGACCGGGCAAAACAGATCGCCGGTGAAGAATTCCGGAACGCGGGTGCCGATTGTCTCGAGGTCCGCCGCGGTGACGACCACGGCAGGCTTCGACGGGCCGCTCAGGCGCGCCAGATCGATGCCGGTATAGACGTGGGTGGCGTCAGAAGCCCGGACGAGAATGGCGTGCGATGTAGCCGCAGGCCAACCCGGCATATCGGCGGCACGAAAATCGGAAGCGTAGAGTTTCGCGCCCGTGACCTTGGCGACACCGTCAATGCGGCCTGCCCCGGTCGCAGCCGGATTCCAGCCGTCGCGTTGCGGCAAAGTCTCGCGACTCTCGAAGCCTGGAGCTTCGGCGAACGCCACATGCGAGAAACTAAGCGCAATACCGCTTGAGGCGGCCAAGCTGATAAATTCACGCCGCGAAATTCCCATGAGCTGCTACCGCTTCGCGTAGGCTCGAATTACGCGTCCTCTGTCGGGCTGCTTCAATGACCGTTCATCCGTTCCGGTCAATGCAAGTCGGCGATCGATGCAGGTCCGGTGCCTGGGGTAACCAAGGTCGGCCACTGCTTGGAGCCGAACGGCACCGCCGGAGGCAAAAACGCCGTCATGCCGCGCTTGGCGTCTTCCGCCATGATCGCGGTGCGGGCGTCGCCGCCCATCAGCTCATAATCCATCAGATGATAATTGCCGAAGAACATCGAGCCGACGGAGCGGTCGGCGATGATGCGGGTCAGCGAGTCCAGCATGTCGGCCGATGTCGTGGTGAATGCGACCGTCTCGATCAGCAGCAGCCGATCATTGATGGCTTCCGGACCGAAGAATTGCGCCAACACGCTGAACAGCACATTGTTCTGCCGCGCGACATAGATGGTGTTGCTGGCGGCGTAAGTCTGGTCCCAGGCCGGGCCGAGCATCTTCTTCCAGTCCGCGATCACGGTCATCCAATGCCCAACCTGGGTCTGCGCCGCCCAGGTGATATCGAGCTTCAAGAATGGGCCCTGTTTGTCGGAGAACGCTTTCAACGCGGCAAAGGAGACCGCGCCCTTGCTCAAGCACTCGTCCATGAACGCGATATTGTTGGTGAGAATCGTCTTATTATTGTCGCGCCACTCCGGCGGCATCGGTGTTGCGTCGAGGCCGTCCAGCGCTGATTTCATTCGGCTGCGGTAGGCGAGCATCGAGCCGCGCCATGCCTGATCGTCGGGATTATTCAGATAAGGCCCGACCACCTCGGCCAGCGCCATGGTGCTGTGACCGACGGATTTCAGGAGCTGATAAACCACCGGCACCGGCGGCGCATCGAGCGGAGCCTGATCGGGCCGATACAGCGTGAATTTACCGCCGGCGCCGGAAAACAGGCCCAGGATGACGGGGTGCTGGCTGAGAATGTTGTTCTGGAAGATTTTGGATGCATCGCCGTAAAGCTCGAACATGCCGGTATTGAGCGCCAACACGTCCTTCGTCGCGGTTTCACCGGGACTGGAGGCGACGTGGCCGGAAATCGGCTGCATATAAGCCGGCAGATCCTCCGCCGAGGCCGCACCGATCGTCCCCGCGAAGAAACAACAGGTTATGGTCAAACAAGCGAATGGCTTCAAAAGCGGATTTTTGCGCATGGCGCTCCTCCAGAGCATCGATGCATCTGGACTCGCAGATGTTAAGATTTTCGCCGTGCGGAGTCTTACGTATGGATCTGCCGATGGACGACGTGGTTGCCCGCGGCTTGACGAGATTCGTCAAACACGACCGATAAGAGATCAATACGTCAAAATACGGATAGTGAGTTTGTTGTTGCTGTCGACGCAGCGCAGCGAATCCGCGGCCAAGCGGCGCGGGAATCGCTCTAATCGACGCCGGCGCGGCCGATTCCGGCATAGCGGAAGCCCGCGCGCCTCAATTCATCGGGGCGATAGATGTTACGCAGATCGACGATCACCGGCCGCACCATTACATTTTTAAGCCGAGCGAGATCGAGCGCGCGAAATTGCTCCCATTCGGTCGCGATCACGACGGCGTCGGCGCCTTCGGCCGCGCCGTAGGCGCTGTTGCAATAGGTCACATTGGGGAGGAGCGGCTTGGCCTGCTCCATGCCGGCCGGATCGTAGCCGCGCACCGTGGCGCCGAGATCGTGCAGCGCCGTGATCAACGGTATCGCCGGCGAGTTGCGAGTATCGTCGGTGTTGGGCTTGAACGTCAGACCGAGCACGGCCACGGTTTTGCCGCGGACCGAGCCGTCGAGCGCCGCGACCACTTTGCGCGCCATGGCGCGCTTGCGCTGATCGTTGACCGCCGTCACCGCCTCGACAATGCGAAGCGCGACGCCGTGATCATGCGCGGTTTTCAGAAGCGCGCTGGTATCTTTGGGAAAGCACGAGCCGCCGAAACCCGGACCGGCATGGAGAAATTTTCCGCCGATACGGTTATCGAGCCCCATGCCGCGCGCCACTTCCTGCACGTCGGCGCCGACCGCCTCGCACAAATCGGCAATTTCGTTGATGAAGGTGATCTTGGTGGCGAGGAACGCATTGGCCGAATATTTGATCAACTCGGCGGTGCGCCGGGTGACATAGATGATCGGCAGCGAATTCAGATAGAGCGGACGGTAGATTTCGGCGAGCACTTCGCGCGCCCGCGTATTTTCGGTGCCGACGACGATGCGATCGGGATGTTTGAAGTCCTGGATGGCGGCGCCTTCGCGCAGGAATTCAGGATTGGAGACGACCTGAATCTCGGCATCGGGGCGCTTGTTCCGGAGAATATTTTCGATCTCGTCGCCGGTGCCGACCGGCACCGTCGATTTGGTGACCACCACCGCGGTCGCAGAGAGCAGCGGCGCGATCTCGCGCACCGCCTCATAAACGAAAGACAGATCGGCATGGCCATCGCCGCGCCGCGACGGTGTGCCGACAGCGATGAAAACGGCTTCCGCCTCGCCGATCCGCGAGGTGTCGCCGGCGAATTCGAGCCGGCCCTGGCGCATATTGCTCTCGACCAGATCGGCGAGGCCGGGCTCGAAAATCGGGATTTCGCCGCGGGTGAGTGCGGCCACCTTGGCGGCATCCTTGTCGATGCAAATCACCTGGTGACCGAAGTCGGCAAAGCACGCCCCGGACACGAGCCCGACATAGCCGGCACCGATCATGGTCACGCGCATCGCAATCCCCGTTTCGACCTAAACCCGATCCGGCCCTGCGACCGGCGCCGAGGTGCCTTCCAGTTCATCGAGCGTCGCCGCCGGTGCGGCCTCCGCGCCGCGGCGCATCAGCCGGAGCCAGCGGCGGCCGAACAGCACGGCAACGAGCCCCCCATAGACCACGCCGCCGAGCAGCGCCAACAAGGCCAGCGCCGATTCGTCACGGAACCTGGACAAAGAGGATGACAGTGCGGTGACGAACGGATCCGCGATCAACAGCGCCAGCGCCAGGACAATCCCCGCCGCGGCGAGCTTGACGAGCGAGGCTTTGAGATTCGCATCGGGAGCAATCAGGCCGGCGCGCGCCGCGAACACCAGCACCAGGATGAAATTGATCCAGGCGCCGATCGAGGTCGCCAGCGCCAAGCCGACCTGTGACAGCGGCACCATCAGAACGACTTTGAATACAATGTTGACCGCGGTGCCGATCAGCGCGGCCTTGACCGGCGTCGCGGTATCGCCGCGAGCGAGAAACGGCGCCACCACGCTGCGGATGAGGACAAACGGCACGAGACCGATGGTGTAGGCCATCAGCGTCATCGCGGCGGCATGCGCATCGGCATCGGTGAACGCGCCGCGCATGAACAAGGCCCGCATGATCAGGCTGGGCACCACCAGGAAGGCAACGACGCAAGGCAGCGCCAGCAGCAGAGCAAATTCAATCGCTCGGTTCTGCGCCGAGCGTGCGCCCTGCTCGTCGCCGGACGCCAGCCGGTGGGTCATTTCCGGCACCAGCACGGTGCCGACCGCGATGCCGATCACGCCGATCGGAAGCTGGTCGATGCGGTCGGCGTAGTACAGCGCCGAAATTGCGCCCGCCGACAGAAAGCTTGCGATGATGGTGTCGGCGAACAGCGCGAGCTGGGTGCCCGCCGAGCCGATAGTGGCCGGCACCAGCGCCTTAAAGAAGCGCTTCACATCGTCGTCCCAGCGCAATGCCCGGAACGACGTCATCACGCCGGAATAAAACGCGGCGCCGCCGACCAGCGCCGCTTGCAGCACGCCCGAAATCAGCACGCCCCAGGCCGCGGCGTGGCCGGCGCTGGGAAAGCGGAACGCCAGCGCCAGCGTCGCCATCATCGCCACATTGAGCAGGATCGGCGCGGCGGCCGCCGCGGCGAAGCGATGCATCGCGTTGAGGATGCCGCTCCACAGCGTCACCAGCGTGATCAGAAGGAGGTAGGGGAACGTGATGCGGGTGAGCGAAATCGCGAGCGCGAATTGGTTCGGTTCGCGGGAGAAGCCCGGCGCCAGCAACTCGATCACCTGCGGCGTGAAGAGAAGTGCGATCGCCAGCAGCACCACCTGGGAGGCCAGCAGCAGCGTGAAGATTCTGTCACCGAAGCGGCTCGCCGCTTCCGGGCCGCCTTGGGTGCGAATGCGGGCATAGGCCGGGATGAAGGCCGCGTTGAAAGCGCCTTCGGCGAAAATGGCGCGGAAATGGTTCGGCAGTCGGAAAGCGACGAAAAAGGCGTCCGCCACCGGCCCGGCGCCGATAATGGCCGCCAGCATGATATCGCGCGCAAAGCCGGTCAGGCGCGATAAAAGCGTATAGCCGCCGACGGTGAGAATCTTCCCGATCATGGCAGCGTAGTTATCACGATCCGCCGGAGCCCGCTTCGTTTCCCGGAGGCCGTGTTGCCCGGAAAAGCGTCCGGCTAACCCCTGAGCGCGCTGCTCACCGCCTCGATGATGCGATCCTGGACCGGCTCCTCAAGATAGGCGTGCATCGGCAGGCTGATCACCTCGGCGGAAAGCTGCTCGCTCACCGGCACGCCGCCGTCGGCGAGCGGGAAATCGCGATAGGCCGGCTGCTTGTGCAGCGGCTTGGTGTAGTAGATCGCCGTCGGAATGCCCTGCGCTTTCAGGGTCGCTGCGAAGGCGTCGCGCCGGCCGGGCTTGAGCCGGATTGTATATTGCGCCCACACCGAGGTCGCCCGATTCCCCGTTCCGGGCACGATCGCGAGATCGGCCAAAGCATCGGAATAACGCGACGCCACCCGATTGCGCGCGGTAATCTCTTCAGGGAAAATTTTCAGCTTTTCAATGAGGACCGCGGCCTGGATGGTATCGAGCCGCCCGGTAATGCCGATACGCGCCGCCTCCGAGCGGTCGACGCCTTCGCCATGCAGCCGGATGCTCTTGACCCGCGCTGCGAGCGCGTCGTCGTCGGTGAAGACCGCGCCGCCGTCGCCGTAACAGCCGAGCGGCTTCGCCGGAAAGAAGCTGGTTGCGGTGGCGGTGGTCAGCGAACCCAGCTTGCGGCCGTTATAGGTCGCGCCGAACGCCTGTGCCGCGTCGTCGAGCACCAATAATCCGTGGGCAGCCGCGATCGCGTTGATCGCATCGTGATCGGCCGGCAGGCCGAACAGATCGACCGGGATGATGGCGCGCGGCTTCAGGCCGAGACGTTTCGCGGCCGCAATCGCGCCTTCGCAGCTTGCCGGATCGAGATTGAAGGTCTCCGCCGCAACATCGGCGATGATCGGCGTTGCGCCGAGCAGGGCCACCATTTCGGCCGTCGCGTGATAGGTAAAAGAAGGGCAGATCACGGCGTCGCCGCGGCCGATCCCCCAAGCCATCAGCACCAGAAGGAGAGCGTCGGTGCCGCTGGCGCAGCCGATGGCATGCCGCACCCCGCAAAACGCGGCGAGGTCGGCTTCGAATGCACCCACTTCCGGCCCATTGACGAATTGGCAGTGGGTCAGAACGCGCGTCACGGCATCGTCGATGGCGCGGCCCAGGCGGCGGCGCTGAGCTCCGACATCGATGAAGGGGATCGGCGTTGTTTCAAGGCGCGTGTGTTGATTCATGATCGCTTTGTTGTTTGCTTCGGTGTTAGAGCCGCCGGCGGAAATGATCAACCGACGACGCGACGCGGTCCCTTGCGCGCCGGGGCGGCCGATTCTGCCGATCGGGCATCGAGACAGCGAATGGCGATTTCCAGACTGGCGAGCGCTTCCTCGCCGGTCACCGCCGGCGGCTGGCCGGTGCGGATGGCGTTGACGAAGGCCAACAATTCCGAGCGCAGCGGCTCCGCATAGCCGACCGACAAATGCCGCATCGAATAACTGCCATCCGGCTGGAAGCCGAAGCACTCGGTGACCTGGAGGGTAAGAAGATCGCCGATGACATATTTGTCGCGCGTCGCGATGTGGATGGTGCGCGCTTTGAACGGCGTCAGCCAATTGGTGTTGATGTGTGCCAGCACGCCGGACGCGGTGCGAAACTGCAACAGCGCGATATCTTCGCGCTCGGCAACCGCGCTCGAGGTTTGCGGCTGGATTTCGACAATTTCAGAATCGGTGAACCAGCGGATCAGATCGATGTCATGGACCGCGAGATCGATGACGACGCCGACATTCGACATGCGCGGCGGAAACGGGCCGACGCGGGTGATGGCGATTGAGAGAATGTCCTGATCCTTGATCGCCCGCTTGATCGACTGCACCGCCGGATTGAAGCGCTCGACATGGCCGACCATCAGCGTGACGCCGGCGCGTCGAGCCGCGGCGACCACGGCGCGGCTTTCCTCGACCGTCGAGGCAATCGGCTTCTCGACCATGATGTGGATGCCGCGGGCGGCACATTCGGTCGCGATATCGCGGTGCAGGTGGGTCGGCGCAGCGATGGTAACGGCGTCGATGCCCTCGCGGATCAGTCCATCGGTATCGCTGAATGAGCCGCAACCAAGCGTCTTGGCGACTTGGTCGCAGCGCTTGCGGTCGGGATCGGCGACGCCGACCAGTTTCACGCCCGGAAGTTCGGACAAGACGCGGGCATGGTTGCTGCCCATCACGCCTACGCCGACGACGCCCAATCGTAATGCAGTATCCCCCGTCACCTTGTCCTCACTCATGACCCAAAGGGTCCCCCAAGCTCAGTCACCCAGCCAACCTACCCCCAGTAGCATGCGCCGGGCCAACTGGCGACCCGACGTGCAAAGCCCTGTGAACACATTTGGATTCAGTTTGTTGCAGTGCCGCGAAGAGCCTCTGCGGGCTTATCTTGCCGGCAATGCCTATTAAATATACACAGTCTCTGACTGTAAATTTAGGCTCAACCGCCTGAAGACGGGGCGGCGCTTAGCGCCCGCACTTTGCTGGCCGAGATCGCTTCGGTCGTTTCGTCGAGCAGGATGCGCTCGACCGTATAGCCGACATCGCGGCCATAATAGACGTTGGTGATGTTGGGCAGCGGCACCACCACGAAGCGCCCGGCATGGGCCGACAGCGCCGTCTCGATGCGCTGCTTGACTGCAAAAAAAGTCAGTGGGTTTTTCCCGTCGATTCCGTGGGTATTGCGCACCGCGATGCAGACCTGACCGACACGCCGCAAGCCTTCTTCGATCAGTCGCTGGTGGCCGGCGTGAAACGGCTGATAGCGGCCGATGAACAATGCCGTCGGCTTCTGCGGATCGAACGGCGGCCGTAATTTTGCCAGCGCCTGCTCGGCCCAATACTGCGGGGTGCCTTCGGGCGTGACGCGCAGATCGAACTCATCCGGTGCGACAAACAAACGGTTGGTGTCGGCGAAACGTCCTTCATCGATGCGGTCGACCCAAATGGTGAAGGCGTCGCCGAAAACCGCGCGCGTTTCCGCCGTCGGGCAGATGAAATCCGCGATCACGGTGCCACCCGCTTCCACCACGCGATCGCACATCCATCCCATGCGGCGCGCGTGCTCGACACGATCTTCAACACTGAAGCCGAGATCGCGCGACAGATTGGCACGCACCGCATCGGCATTGAAAACCACCGCATTGAGAAGCGGCGCGAGCGTATTGGCCAGCGTCGTCTTGCCGGCACCGGGCAAACCCATGATCAGAATTTTTCGATGCATATGCGGGCCTTGCCGGAAATGTCTGTTGTTTGACTACCGCAGACTGACCGTCCCGCCAAGCCAGGAGCCAAACCCGGAACGAATACCGTCACAGATTACGACCGGCGATAATCGTCTTCAATGCGGACGATATCGTCTTCGCCCAGATAGCCGCCGGTCTGCACTTCGATCAATTCGAGATCGATCTTGCCTGGATTTTCCAGACGGTGCTTGGCGCCGATCGGGATGTAGGTCGATTCATTCTCGTGCACGATTCTGGTTTCGTCGCCAACCGTCACCCGCGCGGTACCCTGCACCACGATCCAATGCTCGGCGCGGTGGTGATGCAGTTGCAACGACAGACGGCCGCCCTGCTTGACGACGATGCGCTTGACCTGAAAGCGCGGCCCCTGATCGACCGACTGATAGGAACCCCACGGCCGATGCACCTTGAGGTGCTCCTCGGTAACGGCGGGCGCCACTTCTTTGAGCTTCTTCACCAATCGGCGCATGCCGTCGCCGTCTTCGCGTTTGGCGACCAGCACCGCATCGTCGGTCGTTACCACGACCAGATTTTCGACGCCGAACAGCGCCACGAGCTGCTTGTCGCTGGTGACATAGGAGCCGCGCAAGTCGACGAAGACGACGGAACCCTGACCGGCGCCGTTAGCGGAATTGCCAAGCGCGTCGCGGCCGGACAATTCCCACACCGCCTGCCAAGAGCCGACATCGGACCAGCCGTAGGACACCGGCATGACGGCGGCCCGCTTGGTCCGCTCCATGACCGCATAGTCGATCGACTTCGCGGTGGCCCGCGAAAACGCATCCTTGTCGATCGTGACAAAACCGAGATCGGTGCCGGCGGCCTCAACGGCCTCGGTGACCGCGGCAACGCTCTCCGGTTCGAAGCTCTTGTACTCGTCGAGCAGCAAGCCGGCGCGAAACATGAAGTTGCCGGAATTCCAGAGATAGCCCTCTTTGACGTAGCGTTCGGCCGTCGTTGCGTCGGGCTTTTCGACAAACTTTTCGATGGCAAAAACGTCGGGCCCGAATGCGGCGCCGAGCGCCGCACCGGCGCGGATGTAACCGTATTCGGTCGCCGGGCGGCTCGGCCGCACCCCGAAAGTGACGATGCGATCGGCCGCAGCAGCATTCGCAGCCTCGCCGCAGACTTTAGCGAAAGCTGCGGCATCGGTGACGACGTGATCGGCGGCAAGCGCTACGACCAAAGGATCGCCGCCGCGTTTGACCGCGAAGGCGGCGCCGGCCGCGATCGCCGGCCCGGAATCGCGCCTGATCGGCTCGAGCATGATATCGGCCTCGACTCCGATGGCGGCGAGTTGCTCGGCGACGACAAACCGATATTGATTGTTGGTCACGATGATCGGGCGGCCGAACAGCGCCGGATCGGAGACGCGGCGGATCGTCTCCTGAAAAGTCGACAACGGGCCAAACAATGGCAGGAACTGTTTGGGCCGGCCTTCGCGCGACGCCGGCCACAGCCGGGTGCCGGCGCCGCCGCACATGATCAGGGGAATGATCGGAAGAGCCAAGGTGAGTTCAGCCGGTTTGCGTCTGCGCCAGAGGATTCTGGGGATTTAGCGATGCCGGAACCTTCGCACAATTTGATTAAGAATAGGTACGCCGCGGACCGTTCCAGGTCCCGAATTGGCCGCAAAAGCGGCCTGGCAAAGCCGGTTTACCGCTTGCGCAAGACCCGCCCGGCGACCGCGTCGAGCTTCTTAAGCAGCTTCGGATCGCGAGCCTTCGGCGCGGTGATCAGCGCATTGTCGAGCGCCCGGTCAGAGCCGATCGGGCAAGGCTCGTGCTCGCGCGGAAAGTCTTTGGCGAGCCGCGCCACCAGCCGCGCGCCCTTCTCCGCATTGGCGACCAGGACCTTGATGATGTCTTGCACCGTGACTGCGTCATGGTCGGGATGCCAGCAATCGAAATCGGTCACCATGGCGACGGTGGCGTAACAAATCTCAGCCTCGCGGGCGAGCTTGGCCTCGGGCATATTGGTCATGCCGATCACCGAATAGCCGAGATTCTTGTAGGTGAGACTCTCGGCGAGCGTCGAGAATTGCGGCCCCTCCATGCAGACATAGGTGCCGTCGCGCACCACCGCGATGTCCTCGGCCATCGCCGCCTCGGCGAGATGGATGCGCAGCCGCGGCGACACCGGATGCGCCATCGAGACATGCGCCACGCAGCCCTTGCCGAAGAACGAACTCTCACGTTTGTAGGTGCGGTCGACAAATTGGTCGACCAGCACGAAAGTGCCGGGCGGCAAATTCTCTTTGAACGAGCCGCAGGCCGACAACGAGACGAGATCGGTGACACCCGCGCGCTTGAGCACGTCGATATTGGCGCGATAATTGATATCGGACGGCGAATGGCGATGCCCCTCGCTGTGGCGCGCCAGAAAGACCACCGGCAGGCCGGCGATCTGGCCGATGCGCAACGGCCCCGACGGCTCGCCCCAGGGGCTCTTGATGGTTTTTGAGCGGACCTTCTCCAAGCCGGGAAGATCGTAAATGCCTGAACCGCCGATAATTCCGAGCACCGCTTTGGTCATGAGAAATGCTGCTCCTCGCGCCCTGGGTAGGCGCTCGCTTGACTATCGGATGGCGAAGAGAAAGCAAACGAAAAAAGCAATCAAGGAAAATCAGTGCTGCAGCAGCACCATCGAGATCGCCGGGATGTAAGTGATGATCATCAAGCCGATGAAATTGATAAGGAGGAACGGCAGCACGCCGAGATAGATCCGGCTCAATGGCGCGTTGAAGATCGCCTGCGAGGCGAACAGGTTCAATCCGAATGGCGGCGTATACATGCCGACGCTGAGATTGACCGCGACGATGATGCCGAAATGAATCGGATCGACGCCGACCGCGCGCACGATCGGCAGCAACAGCGGGGTGAGGATCAGGATCGCCGCCGGCGGCTCGAGAAAGCTGCCGGCCAGCAGCAAGCCGGCATTGAGGATGAGCAGCAGTTCCCATTTCGGCATGTTCATACCGTTGATGGTCTGGACGATCTGCTGCGGAATGCCGCTGGTCGTGAGCAGCCAGGAATAGATTCCGGCCGAGGTCACGATCAGGAGAATTTGTGCGATCAGAAAGGACGACGCCATCAGAATGCGCCAAAAGCCGGCGAGATCGACCTCGCGATAGATCACCATGGTGACGAACAGCGAATAGACCACCGCTACGCCGGCGGCCTCGGTCGGCGTGAACACGCCGCCATAGATGCCGCCGAAGATCACCACCAGCGAACCGAGCGCCCAGCTCGCTTCTTTGCTGGTCTTCCATATCGTCTCCCAATGGGCCGGGGCGCCGAGCGGTACGCCCTTGAATTTGGCGTAGCCGATGACGTAGGCGGCATCGATGGCGCCGATCAGAAGGCTCGGCAAAATGCCGGCGGTGAACAGCAGCACAGCCGATTGCTCGGCGGAAACGGCGTAAAGGATCATCGCGATCGAGGGCGGGATGACGACAGCGATCGCACCCGATGACGCGATCAGGCCCACCGCGAAGCGATCATTGTAGCCGCCCTCACGCAATGCCGGGTAAAGCATGCGGCCCATCGCCACCACGGTGCCTACCGCGGTATGCGACATCGCACCGAACAGTTCCGATGCCGCAACGGTCGTCACCGCAAGTGAGCCCGGCACGCGGCCGACAATGGCCATGACCATGGCGATGACGCGCCGCGCGATGCCGCCCTGTGCCATGATCTCGCCGGCGAGTACGAAGAACGGCACCGCCAGCAGCGGAAAATTGTCGAGACTGCCGAACATGTAAGTTTGGATGGCCTCGGTCGGCACGTCGGCAATGGTCAGCACCGCGACGATCGAGGTGACGAGCAAGATCAGAAAGATCGGGAAGCCGAGGATGAGCAGCACGACCGGCAGGCCGAAATAGATGAGATAACCCATCGTCAATGCCCGCTCTTCAATGTGCTTTGTCGCCGTCGCCGGGAACGGCGCGATCGATGCCGGTTTGCCAGCGCACCAGCAGGCGGAATGCGACCAGCAGCGCCATCAACGTGTAGCCGATCGGTATCATCGCCTGCGGGATGACCAGCGGAAAGTTCGCCGCCTGGCTGCGCTCGTCGAAGTCGGCGAGTTGGCTGATTACCGGCCAGGCGAACACCGTGACTGCTGCAGAGGCCGCCAGCATGACAAGTTCCGAAAGCACGTGAATGCATTCGCGCAGTTTGGCCGGCAGCATCATCAGCACGACGTCCATTCTGATCTGCCGTCCTTCCCAGGCGACCGCGCAGCAGCCGGTGAACACGCAGCCGACCATGAGAAACAGCATGATTTCCTCAGCCCACGGGATCGAGATGCTGAAGAAATAGCGTCCGATGATGTTGACGAAATTGATCGCAACGCTGGCGATGAGGAAAATGCCTGCCGCGGCGCGTGTAACCGCCAGAAGCCAGCGCACGCTTCGGGTGATGACCTCGATCACGGCCGAACCCGAGACACAATTCCAGACGCGGCGGAACGCAATTCGTTCTCCCTCTGATATTTATTATCCGAACATTTTATTCGGCGGGCCGCCACACCCGATCTTGCGATCGGGCCCCACTGTGACAATCCGCCGTGACGTTAGATGATCGATACCCTCGCGACAACGGTTCATCGGCAATCGCTACATCCCCGCGCGCAGACGCTCGGCGGTGTCGCTGACCAATTTGTAGGCATCGGTGAGCTGCGGCTTCGATTTCGAAACGTCGGCGCCGACGCTCGACATCGTTTTCATCATCGATTCCTGCTCGTCCGGCGGCAGCTTGATGAATTCGCCGCCCGCTGCGGCCCAGGCCGCCTCGGCTTTTTGCCGCATGTCCAGCGCCGTCGGATTAATGGCAACGGATTGCGCCGCGCCCTCGTCGTCGATGATTTTCTGCAGATCGGGCGGCAGCGCGTCGTACCACTTCTTGTTGATCTCGGCGACGACGAAGATCGACGGTTGATTGGTCATCGTGACCGATTTGGCCACGTCGCTGAAGTGCATCTTGGTGAAAGGCCCCATGCCGGCGGCCGAGCCGTCGATCGTGCCTTGCTGCAGCGCCGGCAGCACATCGCCAAGCGTCATCACCACCGCCGTCGCGCCTAGGCGGGAAAATGTCTCGGTCTGGAATTGCGAGGCGAAGGTGCGAAGCTTCTTGCCCTTAAAATCCGCGAGACGACGGATCGGGTTCTTGGCGAGGACGTCGGACGGCTCCGACATGAATAGCCCGACACCGTGCAGGCCTTTTTCGGCGCCGAACGAGAGATACATCTTACGCACCGCCGGGTCGGCGGTGAGCTTTTGGCCCTGCTCGATGGAGTTGACCAACCCGGGCGCCGCGAGCACTTCGAAACGCTCGTCAATGCCGACAAAAAATTCCGGCGGCATGACCGCCATCTGGATCGCGCCGAATTGGGTGCCCTCAATCTGCCGTGGGATCGAGCCGAGCTGGCTCGCCGGATAGACCTCGCCCTTGATGCGGCCGCCTGAGGCTTTTTCCACGGCGGCTGCGAAGTAGCGGGCGTAGGTATCCGGCACGTCATTGATGGTCGGCGAGGTAATCTTCATGACGTAAAGCGGATCTGCCGCCCGCGCCGCGCCGAACGGCAACGCCGCGAACACGGCGAGCGCCCCGACCGTGAGGAGCGAACGCGCAAAAGCCCGGTCTTGCTGGCTGTTCATGGCACCCTCCCTGTTGGATGCCCGTGCTTCCGCGTTGTAGCGGCGTCGGGCTTATCCGTATCGAGCCGAGGATACAGCAATCCGGCCCGTGAGGGGCCGGAATCTCATGCTGTGACGCACTGCCGCGCTCGCTCCGAGGAAGCGTCCGTTCGACTGCCTGCGCTTAGCGGGCCCGCGCTGCCGCCGCGGACACGATTTGATAGGCCTCGTTGAGCCGGGGCTTCTCTTTCGACACGTCGGCGCCAACGCTCGACAATAGTTTGAGATATGACGCCTGTTCGTCCGGAGGCAGACTGATCAATTCGCCGCCACCGTCAGTCCAGGCTTTGCGCGACCCCTCGGTGATGGCGGTCGCTTGCGGATTGACCGCCACCGTTTCCTTGGCGGCAGTCTGCTCGATCACCTGCTGCAGATCGGACGGCAACGTGTCGAACCACTTTTTTGAAATTTCAATGATGGCGAAGATAGCGGGCTGGCCGGTTTCGGTCGCGTATTTCGCCGCATCCTGGTAGTGGAACGCGGTGAAGATCGCGGTCGAGGCAACAGCGCCATCGATGGCGCCTTGTTGCAGAGCCGGCAGTACGTCTCCCAAGGTCATCACCACCCCGGTCGCGCCGAGCCGATCGAAAGACGTGCTCTGGAATGCCGAGGCGAAGATCCTGATCTTCTTGCCTTTGAAATCGGCAAGATGGCGGACCGGCGTCTTGAACGCGATCGCCGACGGATTGACCATGAACAGCCCGACGCCGTGCAAGCCCTTATCGGCGCCGAGACCGAGCATGAGCTTTAACACTTCGGGGTCGGCCGCAAGCTTCTGGCCTTGCGCCATCGAGGCAACAAGTCCCGGCGCCGCCATCATCTCGAAGCGCTCATCGATCCCGACCAGAAACTCCGGCGGAACGACCTGACACTGGATCGCGCCGAACTGCACGCCTTCGGTTTGCCGTGGAATCGAGCCCAATTGGCTCGCCGGATAAACTTCGGTCTTGATGCGACCGCCCGAGTTCCTGTCGATGGCCGCGGCGAAGTTTTTGGCCAGAGCGTGAATCTGGTCGTTGATGGTGGCGAGCGATATTTTCATCGTGTAGGTCTTGTCTTGCGCCCGCGCCACGCCGAGCGTCAGCGCCAAGGTCAAGACCACAGTCGCGAAAGCGGCGATCGAGCGCATCGCGCGCCCAGGGCCGCCCCGGCGCATTTCCAGATAGCGCATTTCATCCTCCCCATGTCGTTTGTTTGTTTATTATCAGATTACTGCTTATTGGCCGAGTGCAATCCCCCGTTGAATTTCGGTACCGCCTCGCGCAGCACCCCGTCGATGGCCGTGCGCTCGCCGGCGTCGAGATCGTTCTTCAATTGCGCGATCCAACCCTTCACGACGTCGAGCGGCGGACAGACCGGTTTGGCGGCGACGACGCCCTCGATGCCGACATCGGCGCTGCCTTCCTCGCTCGCAAACAGAATTTCATTTAGCCGCTCGCCGGGGCGAATGCCGGTGAAGACGATGTCGACATCGCGGCCGGGCTCGAGCCCGCTCAACCGGATCATGCGTTCGGCGAGATCGACTATCTTGATCGGCTGTCCCATGTTGAGAACATAGACGGACGTCTCGGAGCGCGCGGGCCCGAGCGCATGGCTCGCGGCGGTGACGACCAGGTCGCAGGCCTCGCGGATGGTCATGAAGTAGCGGACCATGTCCGGATGAGTCACGGTAACCGGGCCACCGGCTTCGATCTGCGCCTTGAATTTCGGCACCACCGAACCGTTCGAAGCGAGCACATTGCCGAACCGCACCGCGATCATGCGCATCGGCAGCTTGCCGCCGTTGGCGTGACCGTTGCTTGGCGCGCTCCCGCCACCGGAATCGAGCGCCTGACAATACATTTCCGCAAGCCGCTTGGTCGCACCGAGCACGGAAACCGGCTCGATCGCCTTATCGGTCGATATCATAACCATCGCTTCGGCACCGGCGGCCAGCGCCGCGTCGGCAACATTGACCGATCCGAATACGTTGGTCTTGATGCCCTCATCCCAATCGCGCTCCAGCAAAGGCACGTGCTTGAGCGCCGCGGCGTGGAACACCAAGTCCGGCTTGAACTCTGCGATCAGGCGGAACATGCGCTCGCGGTCGCGGATATCAGCGAGGCGTCCCTCGACGATGGTCGCGCTCGATTTGTCGGCGAGGCTTTCCAGCACAGCGTGCAGCGCCGGTTCGGAATTCTCGATCACCAATAGCCGCCCGGCGCTGAAAGCAACGACCCGGTCGCATATTTCGGAACCGATCGACCCGCCGCCACCGGTGACCACGACCGTCTTGCCGCGGATGAAATCTTCGAGCCTCCGGTAATCGATCCGCACGCTCGGCCGCAGCAGCAGGTCCTCGACATTGACCGGCGCCAATTGCAGCGCCTCTTCGCCGGCTTCCAGCGACGGTAGCCGGCTGGTCGTCAGCCCGAGCCGGCGCGCCAGCATCAGCATGGTCTCGGGATGACGCTCCGGTTCCAGCGCGCTCGGCATCAGCACGAGGCGGCCGACGCGGATGTCCTGCGCCGCTAAACTGGTCACGGCCGTTTCAAGATCGCTCGGCGAGCCGAGGACCGGAACGCGGCGGACCGCGAGGCCTTGGTCGGACCGCGACGGCGACAGAATGCCGACGGGACGAACTTTCCTGACGGCTCCGTTTTCTATCGCCCGCAACAGCACGTCGGCGTCAGCCGCCACGCCGACGAGGAGCGTCGGTACGGCATCGGAAAATTTAACGTGCTGTTGGGTCCGAGCGTGTCTGAACAGTCGGTAGGCGAAGCGCGGGCCGCCAAGCAAAAACATCTGCAGCAGCCAATAAACCGCAATCGTAACCTTGCCGAAGAAATAAGTGCCGTACAAAGTCGGATAGAGCAGGACGTAGTCGAGCACCAGGAGCGAAATCGCCAGCACCGATACCGCACGGACGATATTCGACAGGTCCTGCACCGAGGCGAAGCGCCACTTGCCGATATAGAGTTGGAAATACCAATAGACGCACCCGGCATAGACGACGAAGCAAGGCAGGATGATGAGAATCCAATGGTACCGCGGCTCAAGCCCGCCATTGATGCCATTCTCGACCCGAATATAGAGCGCGCCCACGAGCGCCAGCGCGGTCATGACGAGGTCATGCACGACGATCAGCACGCGGCGGGGGTTGCGGAAGAATGCAATCATGGCGTCATTATAGGACAGGCTTCCCGATAAGACGAACCGGCTTCGCGCGGCGGGCCTGCTGCCAAATCATTGCGCGGTAATAGTCGCGGTACCAGGCCGCGAACTTGCGCACGCCGTCTTCGATCGGTGTGGCGGGCTTGAAGCCGACATCGCGCATCAAATCGCCGATCTCGGCGCAAGTTTCCGGCACGTCGCCCGGCTGCATCGGCAAAAGTTCGATGCTGGCCTTCCGGCCGAACTCCTGCTCGAGCAGCCCGACAACGCGGGAAATCTCGATACTGCGATTATTGCCGATATTATAGAGCCGCCAGGGCGCGGTGCTGGTGGACGGATCGGGCTCGGCGCCTGGGACAACTTGGCTTTTCTCCGGAACCTTGTCGATGAGCCGGTCGACGGCTTCCACCACATCATCGACATAGGTGAAATCGCGCAGCATCCGGCCGTAATTGAACAGCTTGATCGGCCGGCCTTCGACGATAGCCTTGGCAAAAATGAACATCGCCATGTCCGGGCGGCCCCACGGGCCGTAGACCGTAAAGAACCGCAAGCCGGTCGCCGGCAGCCCGTAAAGATGGCTATAGGCATGCGCCATCAGCTCGTTCGACTTCTTGGTGGCGGCATAGAGACTGATCGGATGATCCACATTGTCATGGACGGAAAACGGCAGCCGCGTGTTTGCGCCATAGACCGAGCTCGATGAGGCAAAGACAAGATGCCCGGTGTTGCGGCGACGGCATCCCTCCAGCACGTTGAGAAAGCCCGAAAGATTGGCATCGAGATAGGCCTGCGGGTTTTCCAGCGAATAACGCACGCCGGCCTGGGCAGCGAGGTGGACGACCGGACCGAAATCCCCGCTGCCGAATAATGCCTCGACGGGCTTCCGATCGGCGAGATCGAGCTTGTGAAAGGCGAACCGCGGAAATTGCCGCAGCACGGCAAGGCGGGCTTCCTTGAGCGAGGGGTCGTAATAATCATTGATGCTGTCGACGCCGAGCACGCCGCGGCCGCCCTCAAGCAGCCGCCGCGCCAGCGCGAAGCCGATAAAGCCCGCGGCGCCGGTCACCAGAACCGGCTGTTGCGACATCGTCACGTTCGACAAACGCAGCCCTTACCCTCAGACGTTGCCCGCCGGCCTAACGACCCGGCCGGGAGCACGAAACAGCCTCCCCCGATACACTGTACATCGAGCCGCGACAAAGGTTAGAAACTGGCCCGCCCATCGGGTTTTGGTCATGAGGAACAGACAATGAGCCACGCGGCAACCTATCTCGGCGAGGTCGTCGAGACCGCCCGACGCATCGAGCCGGCGGTGATCGAGGCATTGTGCGGCGAGCTTGTCGGCTTGCGCGATCGGGAGGGCCGTCTGTTCATTATCGGCGTCGGGGGCAGCGCCGGCAATGCCGCGCATGCGGTAAACGATTTCCGCAAGCTGTGCGGTATCGAGGCCTATGCGCCGACCGACAACGTCTCGGAACTGACCGCACGGACCAACGACGAAGGCTGGCCGACGGTGTTCTCGGAATGGCTGAAAGTAAGCCGTGCCAATGCCAAGGACGCCCTGCTGATCCTTTCGGTCGGCGGCGGCAATATGGAAAAGAACGTGAGCCCCAATATCGTATCGGCGATTGCGCTCGCCAAAGAGCGCGGATTGCGGGTGCTCGGCATCGTCGGCCGCGACGGCGGCTATACCAAGAAGGCCGGCGATTGCGTCGTCGTCATTCCTACGGTGGAGGACAGCCGCGTCACGCCGCACGCCGAGGCGTTCCAAGCCGTGGTCTGGCATTGCCTGGTGTCGCACCCGAAGCTGCAGAAAAACGCCACCAAATGGTGAAGGCCGTCTTCCTCGACCGCGACGGAGTGATCAACGCGAACCTGGAACGGAACGGCAAGCCGGTTGCACCGACGACGCTCGCCGAATTTCGTATCCTGCCCGGCGTGGTCGAAGCGGCGCGGCGCCTGAAGGACGCGGGCTTTCTGCTGGTGATCGCCACCAATCAGCCTGACGTGCGCAACGGCCTCACGCCGCAACCCACCATGGAGGCGATGCACGACGAAATCCGCAGACTGCTGCCGATCGACGACATCATGATCTGCCTTCATAACGATGCCGACAATTGTGCCTGCCGCAAACCGAAGCCCGGCCTGTTGCTGGAGGCCGCCAGCAAGCACGGCATCGATCTGGGATCGAGCTACTTTATCGGCGACCGCTGGAAGGACGTCCACGCCGGCAAGGCGGCCGGTTGCCGGACGATCTTTGTCGATTACGGCTACGTCCAGGATCAGCCGGCGGAGCCGGATAAGACGGTGAGATCGCTTGCGGAGGCGACCGATTACATTCTTGCGCGTGAAGCAAACTCCGATTTGCCGCGCCCTGCGGAGGCCGATCGCAGCGGTGAAACGACCGGTCTCCGGACGCCGCTTGCGCTTATCGCTTTGTGGCTCTGCGCCACAACACTCGCGTTCTACTGGAAGCACACGCAGTTGCTTATCGGTTTCGACGGCGGGTACATGATGAACTTGGCGGCACGCCAATTCGACTGGCATCTGCCGCTGTTCACGGCGAGCATGGATTGGTTCCAAGGCCTGGGCGACGTATATTTTGCGGTCAATTTCAGGCTGCTGCCCGCCTTCATCCTCGGCTCGCTGTTCGCCAGCATCACCGCCGCGAAAGTTGCCATTTATGAGGTGGTTCTTTGCGAGCTTTCGATCGCAACCATTGCGTTCGCAATCGCGCTGGGCGCCTCGCGAACGGTCGCGATCGCGGCGGCGCTGGTAATCTGCGTTACGCTTCTGCCGTTCGCGCATCCGACCCTTATCTACGGGATTCTTCCAATAACCCCGCATATGGGTTCTCTGATCGCCGGCGCGTTACTGGCGGGCGCCTCGTTTCTCGCATACGGCCGCCGCAACTGGCTGGCCGATCTTCCCTACGCCCTGATCGTTCTCGCACTGCTGGCGTGGTCCGCACTGGTCAGCGTCACGATCATTCTGCTTGCCGCGCCGTTTCTTCTCCTGTGTGCCCTTTCGGGGACAATTGCCGCCGCCAGTCCGGCGGAACGTCGATGCAAAATCGGACTGGTCCTTGTTGCCGGGTTGTTTCTGGCGGCAGCCGGTCCGGCGATCTATCTGGTCAGCACAATCGTCGACACCGCCGCCGTAATGTTCCCCGAAGAACTTGCGAATGATCGCGGCTCGTTCTTTTTTGCTTCGATCCTGTTCCAGGGAAAGTCCATCGGTCCCGCCGGCCCTTTACTGGTGATTTCCGCCATTGCCGGCGCCGTATTCGCGGCGAGGGATCGAACCCACCCTACCCTGCGGATATTTGCCATCACGCTTCTCAGTTATCTCGGCAGTCGGCTTACATTCGCGATCTTGATTGTTTTGTTCGATTTTTGGCGGGGCCCGGCCCCGCTGTATTTCGAATTTTTCGTGATGCCGCTTTACGCGATCTTTGCCGTCCTGTTCTGGGCGCGGATGCTCGATCGCTTTTGGCATTCGCGTGGCTGGGTAGTGCCGACCGGCCCCAGCCTTGACGTCAGACTGGTGGGCGGAGCGGCCGTCCTCGTCGTGGCGATGGCATTGGTCACCTCGCGCAAGGATTTTGGCTTTCCCTATCCCCCGACATTAACGCCGATCACGAGCATCCTTTCACAGGAAACCGCACTCCGGCCAGGCTCGGTGTTCCACGGCCGTACCGCCGATATGAACGGGAGATCGATCGACCGGAATGTCGACTGGCTCGAACTTCATAGCATGGATGCCGGCCTGGTGCAGGCGACCGGAAACGAACTTCGCGTCGTCGGTTTGCACTATTTTGGAATTCCGGGTCTATTTCAGTACAACCCGACGATCACTCCATTTTTCTACGCCGTAACGTCGCGCCTGCTCGGCCTGCCAGGGGACAAGCAGATGCGAAACGTCATCGTGCTTCGTGATATCAATCCGCCTGCTCTGGCCATGCTTGGAGTGCGCTTCGTCATCACCGATCGCGAATATGACGGGCCGGCAAGGCTGCGCATAAGCGTCCCGGTCAAAGACCGAACGCTGCGGCTTTATGAGATCGCCGACCCCAATCTTGGAAACTATTCTCCAACCAAGGTGACGAAGCTCGCCACCGCGACCGATATCATTGCCCGGCTGGGCCAAGCCGACTTCAATCCGAAAACCGAGATCGTCGCCGATATCGGCGAAGCGGGAGAACGATTGGTACCGGCCCGCGACGCAAGCCTCACCTTCCTGGGCCCATCGCTGCGGATTCAGGCGAAGAGCGACGGGAATTCGATATTGCTGCTTCCTCTGGAATTCAGCCGCTGCCTCGAAGCGAAAGCTGCCGGGAGCGAAAGGCCTGCTCTGTTCCGTGCCAACCTCGTTGAAACGGGTATCGTATTTTCCGGTTACTTAGACGCCACGTTATCGCTTCGAACCGGACCGTTCCTCAATCCGGCATGCCGGTTAAGGGATCTGTTTGATGCTCGGGCGCTGAAGGTCGGCGAAGTGCCGCCGCGCTCCTAGAACCGGTTGCAGGCGGCAACGTGAGTGCTATGAGCAGTGCCTTACGTTATCTAAAGATACCCAGTTGGGGGTTCGCATGAGGCTGGTCGTAACCGGCGGCGCCGGGTTTATCGGTTCTGCTGTCGTATGCCGCGCCATAGGCGACGGCCACGCCGTGCTGACCGTTGACAAGCTGACCTATGCCGGACGCATGGAGGCGCTTGATGAGGTTAGCGCGTCTCCGAGCCATCAATTTCTCAAGGCCGATATCACCGACAGCCGAGCCATGGAACGCGCGTTCGCCGAATTCGAGCCCGACGCCGTACTGCATCTTGCCGCCGAAAGCCATGTCGACCGGTCGATCGACGATCCCAATTCCTTCATCACTACCAATGTGCAAGGGACATTCACCCTACTTGAAGCGGCGCTGCGTTATTGGTCGCGACGCCGCAACGACTTTCGTTTCATTCATATATCGACTGACGAGGTATTCGGTGCGCTCGGCGAAGACGGCTGCTTCGATCTCGACAGCCGTTACGCACCCAATTCGCCCTATGCCGCCAGCAAGGCGGCGGCCGATCATTTGGCGCGAGCCTGGGAGCGGACCTATGGGCTGCCGGTCATCGTCACCAATTGCTCGAACAATTATGGACCGCGCCAGCATGCCGAGAAATTCATACCCACCGTGATACGACACGCACGGGCCGGCGAGCCAATTCCGGTCTATGGAAACGGGCAAAATGTCCGGGACTGGATCTATGTCGACGATCACGTCGCTGGACTGATGGCCACCCTGCATCACGGCCAGCCAGGCGGTACCTATCTATTCGGCGGACGGTCTGACGTTCGCAATATCGATCTTGCCCACGCGATCTGCCGCATATTGGATAGGCGGGTCCCGCGCCACGACAAAAAAGGCTATGCTGCGCAAATCGATCTTGTTACCGACCGTCCCGGGCACGACTTTCGTTATTCGATCGATCCGTCGCACGCGGAGAGCACCCTTCGCTGGACGGCTCACGAACAACTCGAAACCGGCCTGACCAAGACAATCGACTGGTACCTCGCCAATCCCCAATGGCTCGTGCCCGGCGCGGTGCTCGGGCGGCTGGGATCGCGTAATGCAAATACCATCGGAGCAACGCAGTGAACGGGTGGAAGGGTGTAATCCTCGCCGGCGGCACCGGCAGCCGCCTGACCCCGCTGACGCGCGTCGTCAACAAGCACCTGCTTCCGGTTTTCGACAAACCGATGATCTATTATCCGCTGACCACCCTCATGCTGGGCGGCATCCGAGAGGTCATAATCGTCACGGGCTCTGAAAGTGTCGGGCAGTTCGAGACACTCCTCGGCGACGGAAGCCAATGGGGTATCGAGATCAGCTATCGCGTGCAGCTTCGACCGGCAGGCATTGTCGACGGACTGCGCGTCGCTACGACCGACATACGGGATCACAATGTCGTCCTCATCCTCGGCGACAACATTTTTTTCGGCGCGGGTCTTGCCGCGACTCTTACGGATTCGATGCGCAACAATCCCGGAGCAACAGTGTTCGGCTACCAAGTCGCCAATCCCAGCGAATTCGGGGTTGTGACCTTGGATGATCACGGCAATCCGGTCGCTCTCGAGGAAAAGCCGCTCAACCCGAAATCACGCCTGGCGATCACCGGACTATACATTTATTCCGCGGACGTCGTCGATGCGGCAACACAGATACGTCCATCGGCGCGGGAAGAGCTTGAGGTTACCGACCTGAACCGATTATTTCTACAGCAAGGTCGACTGCGTGTGCGGAATCTCGGCCGCGGTGTCGCATGGCTCGATGGCGGGAAGCCGGATGATCTGTACGAGGCGGGCCAATTCGTGAAAGTGATTCAAGACCGGACCGGGCTGCGCATCGCCTGCCCGGAGGAATTGGCCTATCGCTTGGGATTTATCGATCGCGCGGCCTTCACCCACCTCGCCGAGCAAACGCCGATATCGGACTATCGCTCGTATTTGCTACGTGTCCTGGAAGACCAATGGAGCGGGCTTCGCTAATCCGGAGATCGGTCGGCGCCAAGGCCAGAGCCAGCGGCAACCTCAAAGCCAACAACTCGTAGCCCTTTTTCGATGCAGATTGCATTGAAAAAATAGAACAGCTACTACACACACCACGACACTGGCCCAGTGGAAGCGTGTCGCGCGGAGTGCCGCCCTTGCTGATGACGAGCAATAAAACGCGGGTTGGTATATCCGATAGTTCGCCACCCGAAGCCGTACCGGAAATTGCCGTGATCGTGCCGGTTTACAACGGCCGATCGATGCTCAGGGAACTTTGCCGCCGTCTCAGCGAAACGCTGAGCAACATTACCGAGAGCTTCATCATAGTCTTGGTCGACGATGCGGCACCGGATAATCCATGGCCTATTATCCGCGAACTCTCGCGCGACGATTTCACGCATCAAGGGTATTCGGCTGAGCCGAAACTTCGGACAGCACTACGCTCTTACTGCCGGAATCGATGCGGCGCGCGCTCACTGGTACGTCATCATGGACTGCGACTTGCAGGATGCACCAGAGGATATCCCGCGCCTCTATGCCAAGGCCCAGGAGGGCCACGACCTTGTTATCGGAGTGCGACGCAAGGAAGGCCATAATGCCGTAAAGCGAAGCATATCCAAAATTTTCTATAGGCTTTTTGGACTGCTTTCCGGCGTGGAACTGGATTGGTCGATTGGAAACTTTCGGATATTTTCTAATGCCGTTGCCGATGGCTTTCGAGACATGCGGGAGCAGCTTCGCTTTGTTCCGGCATCCTTCGAATGGATGGGCTTCGAGGCTGCCCATGTCGAACTCCCCCATCATGCACGGGCTGAAGGCCGATCGTCTTACACGCTTGGCAAACTTATGAGGCTTGCCGGCAATACCATCTTGGCCCATTCCCAGGTTCCGCTGAAAGCGGTTGCTGTCTTGGGCTTTGCGATGTCGGCCGTCACGTTTTTAGTTGCGCTTATCTACTTCGGTCGAGCACTGTTCATCGGCACCAGCGTTGTTGGATGGACCAGCATTTTCGTCACCATCTTGTTCGTCAGCAGCTTTCAAATTGCATTGATCGGCGTCCTAGGGATTTACGTCGGCAAGACATTCGATGAAGCAAAGCGTCGACCGCTTTATATCGTCAAGGACACTCTCAATCTTGACAAAATCTGATATGTCGCCGGCAGGGACCATATCCTCCGGCACTTGGGTAAGGCTTTGATCGGCCGATGACCGCTAAAAAGGCGATACGCCCGATAGTCCTAGCTGCCGGATTTAAGGGTGCCTTATTTATAGCGGGACTTTTGCAGGCGGGGGTAAAACCGCTCCGTATCGTCAGTTATAGGCAGCCTGACGATAAATCCAATTCATTTGATCGCTTGAGCGAACTGTCGGGAAATTTCGGCATCGCATTCGAGGAAAGTAAACGCCCCGACATCACCGGAGATGCGCCGGTCTTCTTGGTGGGCTGGCAATTTCTACTGCACCACGGATTGGATCGTTGCATCGTTCTTCATGATTTGCTGCTACCGGACTTGAGGGGATTTACTCCAACGGTATCAGCCTTGATTCTCGACTTAGACGTCATCGGCGTGACTGCGCTTCGCCCGGATGAAGGGATCGATACCGGTCCGATCTGCGGCCGACGCAGCGTCAGTATTTCTTCCGGAACCTCAATTCGCGAGGCGCTTGAGCTTCAGTCAGGCGCGATGGTCGATCTGGCCATGGAAATCCTACAAAGAGTTCCGGATGGGACCCTTGTGGAACAGACACAGGACCAGAGTTCCGGCACGCTTAGTCTTTGGCGCGACGAGTATGATTATTTCATCGATTGGCGCACAAGCTCACTCGAGGTTTTACGTTTTGTGCGGGCTCTAGGCTTTCCGTACAGTGGCGCCAAGGGCGTGATAGACGATCAAATCGTCACTATTCAGAATGCGACCGCCGGACCGGATCTTGTCTTTGCCATTCGCAATCCTGGAAAACTATGGCAGGTCGAGGATCGGCGTGCACTGGTGGTTTGCGGCAGCGGCACACTTTGGATCGAAGAGGCCTCCAAGGACAACGGCGAGCCGTTTCATTTTAAACATCTTCGCAGCCGGTTCCTGACGCAGGACACCGCCTGGATTGCCAATTTGATGCGCTCTAATAAAAGCTCCTAATATCGAGCTTTAAACCAATCGAGATAGAGAACGCCGGTGGACGTAAAAACGCGTGCAACATTTTTGCTTCTTACCGTTCTCGCATTGACGGTCTATGGTCAGCTGATCATCAAAGCGCGCGCATTGGCGCATGGCGCCGGAGTGGCGAGCGATAGATTTTCTTATCTCAAAGCCATGCTCTTTGATCCCGGCGTGCTCAGCGGCCTCGCGGCGGCGGGCCTGGCCGCCGTCGCGTGGATGCTTGTCATCGAGCGACTTGACGTCGGCTTCGCTTATCCGTTCATGGCGCTGAGTTTCGTCCTCGTCCCGGTAGGAGCGAGATTTATGTTCCATGAGCCATTGCCGCCCCTCCAGATCCTCGGTATGGCGCTGATCGTGATCGGGGTGACGATGAGTACATTGACACGTTAGATCGCTTTCGGTTCTGGAACGGTACTGCTTGCAAACGCAGATCAAGATGGACGTACCCTGTCGGGTTTGCCCGAACTGCGGCGCAAACGCCGAAATTGCGGATGGTGAAGCCGTTTGGCCTCCCGGCTGGGTATGTTCCGCGTGCGGTCATGCGGTCGAAGCCCGCGAGGCTATTCCGGTATTCGCGCCTGGCCTGGCAGACACGATCAGCGGAATGGATCCGGCCTTATTTGCGAAGCTGGCGAACTGGGAAGTCGATAATTACTGGTTCGTTCCGCGCAACCGGCTGATCACCGGACTGATCGCGCGCTATTTTCCCGGCGCGGAAAATTTGATGGAGGTCGGATGCGGCAGCGGCTTTGTGCTCTCCGCCATTGCAGACATGAAACCATGGCGCCGTTTGGTCGGCTCCGAGCTTCACCCATCGGGCATGGCTATCGCGCGCAAGCGCCTTGGTCAGCGCGCCGAGTTCGTACAATTGGATGCGAGGAAGATTCCGGCGCGCGACGTTTTCGACGTCATCGGCGCATTCGACGTCCTTGAGCATATCGAGGACGACGTCGCCGTCTTGACCGCCATGCATGGTGCAATCCGCCCGAATGGCGGACTGGCGCTCGCGGTGCCGCAACACCCCTGGCTTTGGTCAAATACCGATGTCAGTGCGCAACATGTTCGCCGCTATCGAAGGGGCGAATTGGAGGGAAAAGTCGAGGCTGCCGGCTTTCGCGTGCTGTTTTCCGCGTCCTATACGGCATTGTTGCTGCCGCTGATGGCGGCTAGCCGCTTGACCGACACCGATCAGTCCGACTCGCTGCGAAGGCAGTTTGAATTGCCGAAAATCGCCAACGGCGCGTTGAAGGCCGTGCTTCAATTCGAGGTCGCGCTTACGCTTTCCGGCATTCGCTTCCCTGCCGGCGGTTCGCGCGTGATCGTTGCGGCAAAGGTCGATCGCGACCCGAATACGGAAATCCGCGGCGCCGCTCAGCGAATGACGTCATAGACCGCGTCGATGACGCGCTCGGTTTCGTCGCGCATGCCGCTCCACATCGGCAGACGGATCAAACGCTCGCTGAGACTGTCGGTCAATTCGAGGTTGCCGCAGACGCGTCCAAACCGCAGTCCCCCTTCGCTCGAATGCAACGGGACGTAGTGGAACGGCGCGCCGATCCCACGGCTACGCAACGCGGCAATCATGGCGTCGCGGCGCGCGCGGTTCGGCAGCAACAAATAGTATAGATGTCCGTTATGCTCGCAATGCGGGGGCACGATCGGGCGTCGCGCGCCGACATCGCGGGCCTCAAGGTCGGCGAATGCGGCGTGATAACGCTGCCAAATCGCCCGCCGATCCGCAGTGATTGTTTCGGCCTCGTCGAGTTGCGCCCGTAAAAATGCCGCCACGAGTTCGCTCGGAATGTAGGAGGAGCCGAGATCGGTCCAGGTGTATTTATCGACCAGGCCGAGCATGAAACGCGCGCGATTGGTGCCCTTCTCGCGGATGACCTCGGCACGTTCGGCTAGATCGCTGCGGCCGGTGACCAGCGCACCGCCTTCGCCGCTGATGATGTTTTTCGATGCATGGAAGCTGAAACAAGCCATGTCCGCGAGGGTGCCGGCAGCCTTGCCGCGATAGGTCGAAAGCAGTGCCTGGGCGGCATCTTCGACCAGGAGCAGGCGATGAGCGGCCGCGATGGCCCGAAATGCATCCATTTCGGCGCAGACGCCGGCATAATGCACCACGAAAATCGCCTTGGTCCGCAGCGTAATCGCTGCCTCGACCAGCCGCTCATCGAGGTTGAGCGTATCCGCGCGAATATCGACGAAGACCGGTATGGCGCCACGCAATGCCACGGCATTGGCCGTGGACACAAATGTGAAGGATGGCATGATCACTTCGTCGCCCGGCTCAAGGCCGGCGAGGATGGCCGCCATTTCCAGCGCGGCAGTGCACGAATGGGTAAGCAGCGCGCGCCTCACGCCCAACCGCTTGCTGAGCCAGGCTTCGCATTGCTTGGTGAAATGGCCGTCGCCGGACAGTTCACGACGCTGAAGGGCCTCTTCAAGCAGACCGAGTTCGCGGCCGGTAATCGCAGGCTTGTTAAACTGCACGTCCGCTAATTCGGTTTTTCCTTGATCGGGCTTCATCGCGTCACTTCCCGCAGCGTATCCGCTTGCCGCTGAATGGCCGCGCGGCCGGAACGATTGAAGCGAAATGTCCGCCACCATGCTTCGAGCATCGCCACGACACCGAAGGGCCGCATCCGTATCGTCATCCAAGCCAGCATGAGCCGGCCGGACAACAGCGGCATCCGCGCCAGGCCGGACAGAACTTTCCGATCGAAGGATTGAAAACCGAGGATATCACTTATGGGTTGCGTGCTGGCGGTGCCGTCGCGCCAAATCACCCAGAGGCGCGCAAATCCGAAACGCATGCGGCGATCGAACAGAGCTTGTTGTTCGTCCCGTACATCTTCGGGCAGTTTCTCCAAAATCCACGACCGCGCGGCGTCGAGAATATGCAGGCTATCCTTGACGGACAGCGCGCTCCGCGCGGAGAAACTCGCCGGATCCTTATTGTAGACGCCGAGCACCGCGGGATCGAAGCAGAACCCGTGGCGGAAGGCGAGCAGCCGATTGGTCAAGGTATCGCCGATCGAACCCAGCCGTGGATCGAAATATCCGGCCTCGGCGAGGAGTTGGCGCCGGTAGATGGTCGTCGTTCCAAGATACCAAAAATCCGAGGCGCGGATGGCGCGGCGGACATCGCCCGGTGAGAGGTATTGGGCTCGGCGGCACGGCGCCGTCACCGGCCGCAAGCCGATCACGCGCGTGTCGTTGTCCATGAGCGCCACGCCTGCACAAAACAGCGCCGCGGCGGGATTGGCGGTCAAAGCGGCGTACGCCCGCCCGTAAAGCCCGGGCAGGACGAAATCGTCGGATGAACCGAACAGCAGATATTCGCCGGTCGCAATCTCAAGACCGGATTTGACGGCAGCGACGATGCCGCGATTGGCGGCGTGGCGGACGAGCCGGATCGAGCGGTGGCGCCGGGCGATTTCCTCGATTACCGCAACGCTGTCGTCAGTGGATCCGTCGTCGACGACGATGATTTCCTTGGCCGGCGGCGTCTGATCGAGGAAGGCGTGGAGCGCGCGCGGAATGAGCTTGGCGTGATTGTAATTGGGCAGAACCACCGACAGCGAAATGGGCCGATTCGCATCGGCCGTTGCTGAATCCAGTTCCGAGCCGGGAACGGAGGCATCCATTAGCGCACCGGAACGCATGCGAACACGTCGACTTTTCTGCTTGTTCCGGAAGACCGCTTTGATGCACCGACGGAACGGGGCCGGATCAATCAGCCGGCATTCCAACGGAGCGAAGCAGCGCAACGCGCCTATGCTTGCGCGGTGCCCGTATCGGCAATCTCGATCAGACCGGAAGGCGGCGCGTCATGGCCGCCGAGCAACTGGCCCTTCCAGTTCTTCAGGCGCTCGATCCGGTTATAATAGGTGAATTCCGGCGACCGGCGGATCAACAAGCCGTCGCGGATTTCTTCCTCGTACTCGTATTGCGCCCATCCGTTGCAACTCGCACAGAACGGAACTTTGTCCCATTGTCCGGTCTCGTGATAGTAGCGGACCTTGGCGAACTCCTCACCGTTCCATACCGCCTTCACGCCGCCCTCGAAGACGTTACCGACATTCGTGCTCTTGAAGCCGTCGAGGCAGCAGATCGTGACGGTGCCGTCATTGTGGACCGGCAGTGTCTTGTAAAGCGTCGGGCAAGGCAGCCGCTTTTCCGGCGGCTTCATGTCCGGAAACGTGCCGTTCTCAAACAGCAGGTTGACGCGCACGCAATCGACCAGCCCGCTCCAGCGCTCGACAAACGCCTGTTCCTCATGGCGATTATTGTCCTGCAGCGTGAAGGAAACGCTGATGCGCGGCAGATCGCGGTCGCCGCGCGCGGCCAGCATGCGGAACACCGCCGCTTCGATCTTTTCCAGTTTTTCCACGCCGCGGATCTTCTCCAGCGTGCCGCGCGTCACCGAATCGATGCTGAACGAGATCGAATCCAGCTCGATCTCGACCATGAATCGCGCCAGATCATCGTCGAGCGTCAAGCCGTTGGTGTTGAACGCGATCGCGATGCCGCGCGACTTCATTTCCCGCAGGCGCTCGCGCAGATTCGGCACCAATAGCGGCTCGCCATACATGTTGGGCTGAACCAGCGGATGGCCCGGAGCGATGTCGTCGAGCAGACGCTTCGACGAGTCGGCGTTCATGATGCCTTTGACGGAATCGATTGCCTCATTGTCTTCCGACCCCCAGACCGGGCACATCGGGCAGCGCAGGTTGCACTTGGTGGCGTAGTCGATCAGCACGCGCTCCGGCAATTCGGAAACCGGCAGCGGCTTCCAGCCAAGGCTCGGATCGACCCACGGCGCGTGGGAGTGGTCAGTCATCATGCTCTCCGCAGTTCACTTGCCGCTCTCACTTCTTGTGGAGCGCATACAGGACCGTCTCGATGATGCCGCCGTCGTGCTGGCGCAAATAAAGCTGATAGTCCGGATTGAGTTCGAGCACCAATTGCGGAATGCGCCAAAGGTCGTCGGCGCGATGGTAAATCGAAAGCGCAAGGCGCGGATGCCACTTGCTGATCGCCTTGCGCCCGCCCTGCAGCGCGTCGATCTCCGCTCCCTCGATATTCATCTTGATATAGGTCAGCCGCTTGTCGCCGAGCACCTCGTCGATCGTGGTGACCGGCATTTCGATTTCGCCGTCGGCCGCAAAAATCGCGCCGCGGCTCGCGTCGTCGCGAAACCGCAGGCTGCCGCCGCGGCTGTAAAGCCCGGCATGAATGGGATGCACCCGCGGCTCGTCGCGGAAATTGGCTTTCAGCTTTTCGAACGTCACCGGGTCCGGTTCGAAGGCATAGATATCGGCGAACCGGCCTTTTACCCGCCCTATAAAACTGCGGATCGTGTCGCCGTCATAAGAACCGCCGTCGACATAGACTTCGTCGTCGGCAAACTCGAACAACTTTTCCGGCGCATAAAGATCATGCTCGGTGACGACGGGCTGCAGCAACGCGGGATCCAGGGTGCGCCGGAACCCGATAACGGCTTCCAGCACGCGCCGCGAATGGTCGTCGGCCAGACGGTCATGGAGCGCCTGGATTTCCGAACGGCTCGTCCAGAGGTCGTCCAGCAATCCATTGTAGAACATATGCGGCGGAAAAATCTCGCCGGCCAAAACCTGCAGCATGGCGAACGGAACGACATGCTTGAATCCGAGTTCGCGCAATCTTTGTGTGACGCGCAACACCCGGTGCGAAGCGATGACAATCGGGGTGGATTTCGGCAGCGACGCCACAGCCTGGATCGGCATCACCCGCACTCCGGCGACGACCAATCCTTTCTTCGCGGGATCGTCGTCGACGATGGCGTCGATTTTGATGCCTTGCGCTTGGCAGATTTGAGCCAATCGCTGTCCTTCGCCGGCGGCGCCGACGATCGCCAGGGACCGTAAATTCTTGACATCGAGCGTCGTATGATACGCCCGCATCGTCTCGCGCATATCCTCCAAACTGGAGACACGATCACTGCCGATCCAGCGCGAAGCTTCGGAAGACGCGAGTGAAGGAACTTGATTCATCTGGACTTTGGGAACTCCGGTCGAAACCTGGGATGGTCTATTGCCACAATCACCCAGGGATTACATCAAGGATTACGCGTGTAAATAAACTCATGTGGCGGCATCGGATTTGGCCCGCTGACGCAACTTCCGTAAATTAGACCTTTATGCTATCGGCGCAACGTCAGATTTCTCTCCGCCTTCAATAAGGCTATATGTAGCTTACGCTGCCGCAGATATCGTGGACATTTCCGTCGGCCGCGGGTAGCTCGAAAAAGTCGAGGCTTCGATGTCCGCCGCACACGAGGATGAAATGCCGTTGCCGGGGCCGCTCGATCGGCCATTTTACTTTATCATCGTATTATGGGGCCAGGCATTCCGGAACTACTTCCTTGAATGCTGTCTCGCCAGTGTCCTGTCGCCCGGTAATATACCGGCGCTCAATACTTCAAGCCGCAGCAAATTCCTGATCGCGACCCTTCCGGGCGATTGGGCGGCGCTTCGCAATGCGGCCAACTTCAAGCTGCTCGAACGCTACGTCGAGCCGGTTTTTATCGAGATTCCACCATGCCCGCCGGGCCGCTCCGGCTGCCAGCATATGGGCGTCGGGCACCGCATCGCCCTGGAAATGGCCCATCGCGACAAGGCCTACGCGCTGGTGCTTACCCCCGATTCCATGCTTTCGGACGGCAGCATCGCCCGGCTGCAAGAGCTTGCTCACGCGGGTACGCAACTCGTGCTCACCGCCGCTTTGCGCTTCGGCGAGGAACCGTTCTTTGCGCATCTTCGCGATATGGGCGCCCTACCCGCCGACAACCGGGGCGACGATGCAAAGCCCATCGCACTGAGCGGACGCCAGATGGCTTATGCTGCGGTCAACGGCTTCCACAGTGAAACTCTGGCATACGAATGGGATGAACCCGGTCTGATGGCGATAAGCCCCGCAGCATGGTGGCGCGTTCCCGGCGAGGACGGCATCGTACTGCACAGTTTGAGCTGGGCGCCGCTCTTGCTCGATTACGCCTCTATCGAGGATCACGATACCTCCACTTTCGATCAGTGGACTCTGGATGGCGACTATTTGTTCAACAACTTCAACAACAGCGAGCGCGTCCATGTCGTTCAGGATTCCGACGAGATTTTCCTGGCGAGTTGGGGACCGCTGGCCGAGCGGCCGGTGAAGAAGACCAGGTTTCCGTTCGAGGATCGTCTGGCCGGCCTCTTCTTCAAGCAGAGCTTCTACAGCGGATTTTTCGATCCGTTGAAACGAAAGCTGTTCTTTTTGCCGGTGCGATGGCACGCAAAACCGCTGAATGCCAAATGGAGTGCCGTGGAAGAGCGCGCGGCGAGCGAACTGCGCCGCTGGGTGCACCCGCCTGAGGAGGCGGCCTCGACTTCCGCATCGTTCAAGAAGAGCGCAAGCCCGACCGGCGGACTGTCACTTGGGGCTCTCAGATTCATCGCCTACGGCTGGATGTTTCGGCGGCGCATCTGGTTTCATCTCGCCAAGGTGATGCGTGGCGACCGTATGGCCTTGGGACGCATCGCGTGGTTTGCACGAACATTCGTATTAGGCACCGGTCATAGCTCGGGGGACCTGGGCAGATAGCCGCGGTTTGGTCGGCCGATCGATCACCGCGCCCTTAGAGCCAGTACACGATGCGGTGCCGAAGCCTGGTCAGGATTTGCAGCGCAGCGATCCAGCCGGCAACCGTTATCAACCCAGCCACAGCCCAGTTCAACGGCTCCGGTGCTATCCCCAATAGCGGCTCGCGGACGATCGCAATCAGATGATAGAGCGGGTTGAACAGCGCCAACAACTTTGCGCGCCCGGTCAATTGATCGGGCGACCAGAATATAGGGGTCAGAAAGAGCGAAATCTGCAGCAAATTGGCCACCAGTTGCTGCAAGTCCCGATAGCGCGCGCAGGCGGCGCCGAGAATAATAACGATCCACGTCGCGTTCAGCGACAATAATACAAAGCCGGGAATAACGAGCAGGGTCGACCAATTGACGGATATGCCGGCATAGATGGCGACCAGAACGAATATTATTATGTTGTGAAAAAACACGATGGTGTTGCGCCAAACTACCGCGCAGGCCAGCAACGTATATGATATCCGCAATTGCTTGATGAGTTTTTCATAAGCAATGAAGCTCGAACAGCCCTCGGTGCAGATCGCGACAAAAAGCACCCAGCACAACATTCCCGATGTCAAATACGGCAGATATGTCTTGGGATCCTTGTGCCACAAATTCGACCAGACGAGCCCGAGCGTAGCGACGAACAGCGCGAGACTTACGGTCGTCCAAAACGGTCCGAAGGCCGTGCGGCGATAACGCCGCTTGGTCTCCCGCCAGCCCAACCTGCCCCAGATATCGCCGGCGCGGATTCCGGCGATGACGTCGATACACGCGACGCGGTACGACGACATCGCGGGACCGGCATGGGGAACATTGAGCGCTAACGCGTTTGACATGCAGATAACCTGTTCATGCGGGGAAGCGCCCGAAGCCGCGACAGTTTTGCCTCGAGCTAGGCAGCCGGCCGTAATGTGGCCCGCGGATCGGCATTCAATGCGGCGACGACGGTATTCAGCAGATCGCCCAATCCCACGACCGTGTAACCGCAACCCTCGATGCTGCCCGTTTGCAGCACACCGTTTCGTTCCAGCGGACCAGCAAATTGCGGAAAGTCGCGGTCGAGCCGCCAGTGCCGCCTGGTACGGACCTCGTGAACGCGGCCGCTCCGCTCGCGGCATTGATAGAGTTCGGCGGGATCAAGCGGCCGCAGATACACGTCCGGCGCCGCCGTTTCCTCGGCAAGATGGATCGCCGTGCACGTCTCAAGCCCGACACCGATCATCAGCACAAAAGCCTGATAGGGTCTCATCAAACCATACGGGCTGTTGGGCGAGACCGGCGTATCGTCGAGATGGTGCCGTGCGACCAGAGCATCGGCCTTGGTACCGTGCGCGGCGACCGAATGGGTCGGATGAATGCTGCGGCGCGAGGCATAACGGGTGCGGAAAATCTCGCTGAGGACTCCGGTTTCCGAACGCGTTTCGATTTCGTCCCAGTGCGGATGCTCCCGCGTCACGGCCCGCCAACTCATGGTCGGCATCACCACGGTGCCACCCGTCATGTAGTCGAGAAAGGTCTCGATCATGGCTTCAGCACGAAAGCCGCGTCGGCTTAATTTTGCGATCGCGCTGTGCACGACCAGAATGCCATCCGAAGGAATCCGCATCCGCTCCAGGAGCGGAACGAGCGCATCGCTTTCACGGGTGCGCGACATCAGCATGCGGCTGGCTGGCGTTCTTTGATGCGCTCGATCGCATCGAGACAGCGCTCGATGTCATTGAACGGCAATCCACTCAGCTCGGCGAGTTCGAGGTCCCACCATTTGCTGCGCAATAACCGTTTGATGATTTTTTCTGAAAAGCGGTAGCGCTTGATGGTCGCGGGAACACCGGCCACTACGGCATAGGGCGGCACATCCTTGGTGACCACGGCACCGGCGGCGATTATGGCCCCATCCCCGACATTGATGCCGCTCATGATATTGACGTTGTGCCCGGTCCAAACGTCATTGCCGATCGTCACCTGCTTAAACATGTCCGGTGTCCGGCTGAGCCGGTCCATCGCCTTGTATTCGTCCACCCAATCATACGAGTTCGGGTGATATTGGAATTCGTGAATGCTGAGCCAATCGGTCGGATGATTGAACGGATTGATCGCGGTCCGGGCGCCGATGGCGCAGAATGCCCCCATGGTGGCGCGGGCGATGAAGCCATGCTCGTTCATGCCCGAATATTTGCCTACCGTCACGTCCGGGCCGAGTTGGGTATAGCGGCTGAGATAGAGCGGCCCCAAGATTTTGGAGCGAATGATTTTCGCGCCCGGAAGAATTCTGATGAGGGGACGAGGCTGAGCGATCTTGTCGGTGAGGTTTTCGACAAAATCGATATCAACAGGGTCAAATTTCATTGGGCGGCTTCCGGCGTCAACCGGCGGCGGGCGACATGCAGCCAAAGCGCAAACGAATCATAAGGCGTAAGCCGTTGATCGAATAACGCGTCGGGCGCGAACAACCGCATCTCGGCGCCTTCGTGCAGCACGAAGCGCGAGACCTCGTCTTCGGTGACCTTGATTTCGTAATAGGTGCGGTAACACTGCTTCTGCCCGAGCTTGCGCAAATCGAAATCGAGCCGGACGAATTCATCGACGCTGGCCGGCGGCATTTCCAGTTCTTCGGCAAGTTCGCGCGCCAAAGCTTCCACAGGGTCTTCGCCGGGACCAACCGCCCCGCCGAAGCAGCCCCAGTGGCCGGGATAGAAGATGCGCGGAATATCGTCCCGCAATTGCATCAGATAACGGCCGTCCTCGACTGTGATGATCGCCGCCACGGCGTCGTCACCGCGCAGCGGATGACTATCGGTAAGGAAGTGAACGGGGAGCACGGCGATATCGAGCTAAGGTGCGATCAGCGCTTGAAATGGTTCTCGACCTTGACGATCGCTTTGGCGCAATCGGCGGCCTCCGAATTACCGTAGGCTTCGTTGAGGTACAGCATGAAGGAGCGATCGCGAATATCCCGGGCATTCGGCGTGTTGAAATCGTCGGGAAGATATTTCTTCAGCCACGGCCAATCGGTCACCAGATAACGATAGTGTGGATTAAGCCCGATGCCTTCGGCCAGCACCGCCTTGGCAAACTGCTCCTTGCCGCAAGTGATGCGACCCACATCGACCAGGATCGGATAAACGAACGGCGCATCGTTCGGCGAGTAGCCATAGGGCTTGCAAATATCGGCACGGTCGTTGAGGCGGCCGGTCAATTCGGCCAAAAACGTCAGTCGTTTCAATATGCGTATCGGGCAGCCGCCGCAGCGAGGCGACGCCGATAGCGCAGGAGATTTCGTCGGTATGGAAGTTCAGCGCCGGGAACAGGAACTGGTTCGGATTGCGATCGTCGAAATCGTCGCGCCATGACGGCTTGCCGCGATCGGCCGCGGCCAGCGCGCGATGATGAAGGTCGATATCGTTTGAGAACACCACGCCGCCGGCGCCGCCGGTCATGTGAGCCTTGCGGTACATGGTCGAGAACGCGGCGATGTCGCCGAAATTCCCGATCGGTTTGCCTTTGATGCGAGCGCCGTGCGACTGGCTGCAATCCTCGATGACGCGGATATCGCGCGCGTGGGCTTCCTTGGTCACGCCGAAGGCGTCGGCGGCGCGGCCGAGCGAGTGGACCAGCATGACGGCGCGGGTTTTCGGCGTGATGCGGGCGACAAATTGCTCGGGACCCATATTGAAGGTGCCGGGCTCGCTGTCGGCGACGCGCGGCACCAGATTGATTGAGGATGATCGCCGCCAGCGTGCCGGGATCGGTCACCGGCGACACGATCACTTCGCTGCCGGCCGGCAGATCGAGCGCCGCCACCGCGATGTAAAGAGACGCCGTGCCGGTCGCGACCGCGTCGGCGTAACCCCCGCCCATGAATTTGACGAAGGCGTCGGTGTAAGCCTTCTCGAAAACACCGGCGTAGCCCGGATCGATCTGCTTTTCCTGATAATGCGCGATAACGCTGTGAATCTTGCGCGATCTCGGCCTCGCCGAGCGCAAAGCGCGGCGGCATCGGCCGCTTGCGGACCGGCTCGCCGCCGTCGATGGCGAGAGCCGGCTTGTTGTGGCCGACCGTAACGGTGCTCATGCCGCCTCCAAGATCATGCTCACTGAAGACCAAGCCGGGCCGTCATCTCGGCACGACCAAGCCCGTGGGCATCGAGAATGTCATCGTGACTGCCGTAGCAATGGATGAAGGCGTCCTTCAGCGTGAAGGTATCGAGCCGGCAGGCCGCGCCGGCGTCCCAGGCCAGTTCCTTCACGCGCATGGCGAGGCTGCCGTTCGGCGCGCATTCCTCGATGACGACGACATGGCGCGTAAGTCCGCAGAATCTCGGCCAGCGCCCTCGCGGTCGAGCGGCTTGAGCGTATGGACCGAAACAATCGCCGCGCTTTTGCCGGCGGCCTCAAATCGTTCCGCCAGCGCAAATGCGCGCTTCATGATCGGCCCATAGGAGAGAATGCAGACGTCGCGCCCCTCGCGCAGCCGGCGCAGTTTGCCGAAAACCCAGGGATCGGGCGCCGCCTTGGAAAAATCCGGCTCGCCGGCTTTGCCGAGCCGAAGATAGACCGGCCCTTGCTCCTGCGCCGCGCACCAGCGTGTCGCAGCCTCGGTTTCGCTCGGATCGCACGGCGCGATGACCGACAGATTGGGGATGGTGCTGGCGATGGCGACATCTTCCTGCGCGTGATGCGTGGCGCCGAGCGTCGAATAGGTCACGCCGCCGCCGATGCCGACGATGGTGACGGGAAGGTTCTGATAGCAGAGATCGTCGCGCACCATCTCGAACGGCCGGTAGAGCGTGAAGGTCGCGATCGTATAGGCAAACGGCTTCAGACCGCGTTGCGCCATGCCGGCGGTCATGCCGATCATGATCTGCTCGGAAACGCCGGTATTGATGAAGCGGCGCGGGAATTCGCTGCGGAATTTCGCGATCGAACCGGCCGGCGAGATATCGGCGACGACGACGCAAAGCCGCGGATCGGCCTTGCCCAGCTCGTAGAACGTATCGGCAAAACGGTTTCTCATCAGCGGCGCCTCCGCCAGTTCCTTGAGGCCCTGCTGATATTCGTCCTTGTTGGGCGACCGATAATGCCAGATCGGCACGTTCTCCATGTAGGAGACGCCCTTGCCCTTCACGGTGCGGCACACCACCAGCAGCGGACGGCCGCCGCGGCGGCTCAGCGACCGCCTCCTGACATCGCCGCCTCGTCATGGCCGTCCACTTCGACCGCTTCCCAGCCGAAGGCTTCGGCCTTCGGCACCAGCGGATAAAACGCCTGATGGCCTTCGCTCATCCGCTCGAGACCGCCGAAGTCGTTGTAGTCCATCAACGCGATGAGATTATCGAGCTTGAGATTGGCCGCCATCATCATCGCTTCCCAGGTCGAGCCCTCCTGGAATTCGCCGTCGGACAGCACGCAATAGATCAGCACGTCGGTCTCTTTGAGCTTTTCGGCATAGGCCTGGCCGGTCGCCATGCCGAGCCCGTGGCCCGAGCGAGCCGGTCGACGCGGCAATGCCCGGCGTTTCGTAATCGGGATGCGCGCCGAGCCGGCCATTCGGCTTGCAATAGGCGTCGAGATCTGGCACGCGACAGAACGCCCTGCTCCTCGAGAATGACGTATTGGATCATGCAGCCATGACCCTTCGACATCAGAAAGACGTCGCGATAGCCACCGCCGGCCTGCCGGCGCATCAGGCTGTTGTAGAGCACGTCGGTGATCTCGGTGCAGGAAAACGCCGGCGCGATGTGCAGTGCGCCGACCTGCTGCGAAATATCGAGAATGCGGCGGCGGTAGCCGAGACAGCGCCGCCGCGCCGCGGCGACATCGAGGCTGTTCCGTCTGAGCGCTGATGTGCTCGTCGTCCACGCCTGCTCTCTCACGCCCGCAAGGTGTAGTCGGTCGGCCAGGTCTTCAGTGCGTCGAAATATTTGCGGCCCCAGGCGACCATCTCGGCAAGGCCTTCGTCCCAGCCGATCTGCGGCTCCCAGCCGATGTCGCTGCTTGATCGCCGACGAGTCGAGCCAATAGCGCGAATCCTGACCAAGCCGGTCACCGGTGACTTCGCACAATTGATCGAACGGCATGCCGAGCGCCTTGGCGGTGCGCTCCACCACTTCGCGGATCGAGGTCGGCAACGCCGGCCCGGCATTATAGACCGTGCCGAGCGGCGCCTTCTCCGCGACCATATGGATGGCGCGGCCGAGATCGCGGGCATGGATGTAGGATTTTTCGGCGCGGCCGCCGCCGTGCAGCGGCAGCTTCTCGCCCTTCAACCCGCAGATCACCGCCTTGGGGATCACCCGATGCAGCAACTGGCCGGGGCAATAGGCATTCGACGGCCGGATGATGTTCATCGGGAATTTGAGGAATTTGTGCACCGACATCAGATACATGTCGAACGCCACTTTGGAGGCGGCATAGGGGCTCGACGGCTTGATCGGCTCGTCCTCCTTGGTGGCGTGTTCGACCGAGCCGTACATCTCCGACGTGCCGATCTGGATGAAGCGCTCCAGCCAATCGCGCTTCATCAATTCTTCAGACAGCCGCGCCAGCGCCATCGAATTGGTTTCGAAAAAGCGCCAGGAATGCTTCCACGACACCGCGCCTTCGCCTTGCGCGGCGAAATTGACGATGACTTGCGGCTTCTTGCGATCGAGCAGCTCGAGCAGCAGGTCGAGTTCATAGGTGACGTGATAGGCGTGATATTCGTAGCGCGGCCGTTTCTCGATATTCAGCGAGAAGGGCTCGGGCCGCAGCAGGTTGCGGCCGATGCCCATCACCAGTTCCGGATCGGCATGATCGAGCAGATAAAGCGCCGAATGGATTCCGAACGATCCGCCGCCGCCCAATATTGCGTATCTCTTGCCCATCAAAAACTTCCTCGCAACCTGATCCGAAAATTCATTCGATAATCGTCCAATCGTAGTCGCCGGTGTAGCCGGCCTCGGCAAAGACCTTCAGCCAACCCTCTGGAAAGTCGTGGAATTCCGCCGTCAGCACCCAGCTCTCGAAGATCTCCTTCTGCTCGGGCGTGAGATAAGAGTCAACCTGAACGAAGGCCTTGCCGCCGCTTAAGCGCTGGATCTCGCGCATCGCGGTCACGGCGCGCGGCCGCGGAAAGTTATGGATGGTGTTGAGCGATAGCACGCAATCGAACGAGGCGTCGGGGAACGGCAACTTCTCCGCGGTGCCGAGATGAATGCGGCCGATCACTTCAGGCGAACAGTGCATCAGCGCATAAAGCGAGATATCGAGCCCGAAGGCTTCGAGCCCCGGACACTCGGCCATCAGCGCCTTGACCAGAAATCCCTTGCCGCAGCCGACATCGAGCACGCGCATGCCGGGCTTCAAGCCGTATTGCGCGATGATATCGCGCGCCACCGGATGCCAGCGGCCGTCATCGCGATAGCCGCCGTAGCCGTATTCGCGCGGACCGTCCCAATACATCTCGCCATATTGCTTGGCGATGGCGATGACGGCCGGATCCTTGGCTTCGGCGCGCTTCTGGATATTGCGCTTGGTCTTCGGCAGAGCGCGCAACAGATCGAGATGTCGGCATCAGCCGAATTCCTGCCGCTGCGCCCGCGCCAGACCGGCGTCGATGGCTGTGTAGTGGAAATCCGGAAAAGCGCGCGCGTCGCCGCGGGATCGAATGGGCGATAGCCGTTATGCGGCATCGGTCCGCTGCGCGGCGAAGGTTTGATCTCGACCTTGTGCGGCGACAGCGCGACGGCCTTGTCGGCCAAGGCGCGGAAGCTCGCGACCGTTCCGGTGGCGATATTAAGCATGCCTGCCGAACGATGCGCGAGCACGCGGCTGACGATCTCGGCAATGTCGTCGACATCGACGTGGTCGCGGCGCTCTTCGCCCTCGCCGAATAGCACGATAGCTTCGCCGCGATTGGCCTGACGGCGGAATTTGTTCGGGCCATAGCCATTGTGCGGATCGCCGGCGCCGTAAACCAGCGTCGGCCGCAGTATCGCAAGCGGCGTGTCACTGCTGGCGGCAAGCAGCATCTGCTCGCGCGCGAGATGCATGGCGCCATGCAGGCTCGCCGGCGCCGCCGGCGAAGCTTCGGTGAGCGGCAACGGACCATCGGCATAGACCGCATCCGAACTCACATAGACGACATGCGCAGACCGACCGCTTTGCCAACGCCTCGCAGACCGGTGCCACCATGCGGATATTTTCGAGCATCATGGCGGGCGTCTTGCACGGCGCGCGCGCCGAGACAACGACAAGCGCGTCATCCGCGCGCAACAGGCTTGCAAGCCTTTGGGCGGCGGCACCGTCGAGGAGATCGAGTTCCTTCCGCCCGAGCCCGAGCGTCGGGGCGCCTGAACTGCCAAGCTTACGCGCAATCGTGCTCGCCGATGAAACCGCCGGCACCGAGGATGACGGTGCGGGAAGGCAAGCGTGGCGTCGCATTATGATGTTGCAGCATCGGATTTTCAGGCCGCCGGCGCCAGGGGCGGCATGCCCAGGGTGTGATAGGTCAAGCCGGCCGCCGCGCAGGCCGGTCCGTCGAGCACCCGATAAGGGTCGAGCACGGTGCGACCCTTCATCACGCGGGCGAGATCGGCCGGCTGAAGCTCGCGGTATTGCGGCCACGGCGTCGCGATCACCAGCACATCGGCGCCGGTTGCGGTCGCCAGAGGATCGGCCGCGCCGGTCGCCCAGGGAACGACGGAAGCGGGTACCACCGGATCGTGAACCTTGACCGGCACGCCCCGCAGATGGTCGAGCAACGCCAATGACGGCGAGTTCTTGGTCGAATGTGTATTCTCTTTGTAAGCTAATCCAAGAACGGCGATCGTCGATCCGGGACCGCGCTTTCGAATCCTGCAGCACCTGCCACGGCCAGTCCTTGCGGTGGGCCGAGTTGACGAGCCAGGCTTTGACGACGCCGGTATCGGTTTTTCTGGCGTCGCCAATCTGTACGATGGTGCGCAGATCGCGTTCCAGGTTGCCGCCGGCGATACCAAGGCCCGGCGTCAGATAAGCGCCCTGTCCGATCCGCTTGTCGAGCTTCAGCGCCGGGGCGATATCCGACCAGTCGGCGCCGACGCGCTCGCAAATTTCCGCCAGCGTATTCGCCACCGAGATCGAGGCCACCAGGCAGAAATTGATACTGATTTTGGCGAGTTCCGCGCTCTCATAGCGCCATCGGCAGGATCGGGCATGAAAACGATTCGAGAAAAGTCTTCAATGCCGGCGCAATCGGCTGGCGCGGATCGGCACAACCGACGATAAAGCGCTCGGGCTTGGTGGCGCGTTCGACCGCGCGGCCGAAAACCAGCGTCTCGACTTGGTAGTAAAGCCGCTCGGGCGGCACCGGCAGCGCCCGCGTATAACCCGGCGGCACCTGCGACAGAATCACAAGCAGCGCTTCACCGGACAATTTCGGCTGCACCCGCTCGACCATGGCTTTGATTGGCCGCAGATCGCTTTGCCCGGTGTCGTCGGTCGGCACATCGACGGCGACATAGACCACGTCGCATTGGCCGAAAGCGCGCCGGTATCGGCGGTGAAGACCAGATCGCGCTTATGCTTGGCGATCAGTTCCGGCAGGCCCGGCTCGTTCACCGGAAGGTCGCCGCCATTGAGGCGGCCGATCAGAGCCGGCATCGGCGTCGAACGCAATGGTGCGGAAGCCTTGCGCCGCCGCGGCACTCGCCGAGAGCAGGCCGAGATGGGTCATCCCGGCATAACCGATGACGGGCTTGGTCACGATGGTCTCGCTTCCGATGCCTCGGCGCCGAGCTTGCGCAACACGCGATTGAGCCAGATGTCGTTTGCCAAATCAGTCGGCCGCCGCTCGCCGCAGAGCGACTTGAAGTGCGCGTATTCGAGCGCCCAGGTCGGATCGTCCTCGATCAACGTCACCGACTCCTCGGGCGGGCGTCCGCTCGGCAGCACGCGGACGCGATGGGTGAATTCCGACGGGCCCCATTTGCAGAGCGAGCTGATATGCGCACTGCCGTTTTCGGCGAACACGTCGCAGGTGAAATGATTACGCCAGCTCAGCAGAGTCATTTCGAATTCGAGCCGCGGCCGGCTGTGGGTCGATGCGAAAACGACATGATCGGGGCTGCGGTTTTCGAAGCGGTCGGCCGAAACAATCGAGAAGGCGTCGCCGATATCGCCGAACCAGAACCGCGCCGTGTCGAGCACATGGGAGCCGAGATCGTCGAGCACGCCGGCGCCCTGATCGCGCCAATCGGAATTGCGAACCAGCCGCGCCGTGCCATTGCCGTAGAACATGCGGCAGCGATAGACCGTACCCAGTGCGCCCGAGGCGATGAGGTCGCGCATCCGTACGAAATGCGGCTCGAAGCGGTGGTTGTAGGCGGTGTAGAGGACGGCGCCCTTTTGCCGCGCCTTTTGTTCGAGCCGTGACAGAACCGTTTCGTCATCCGCCACCAGCGGCTTTTCGACCAGCGCATGCTTGCCGTGCTCGACCAGATAATCGAGCAATTCGATCTTGGCGGAATCGGGAACGCAGAGCAGCGCCGCATCGAACGTATCGAGCGGGACATCGCGCAACTCGCGGACATCGGCTTCCCGGTTATGCAGATCGACGGAGCATACGAAGTCGTCGCCGGCAAAACGCCGCCGCTTGTAGCCCTGAACGCCAAGACCGACAACGATGCACCGCATGACGTTGCTAATCGAACTTCACTTCGCGTTCGACCGCGTCGAGCTTGCGGTGAACGTCCTCGATATTGATCGGGATATTGCCGTCCTTCTCGCATTCGCAGGCTGCGGCCAAGGTGCCGATGATCGTCGCGGTGAACTCGCATTTGCTGGCCAGCATCGACAGCGTGGAATAAGCCAGCAGCGCATCGCCGGCGCCGACACCGTCGACCAGATGGTCGACAAAGCTGTCGATGACGAAGAACGAGTCGAGCGCCTGATGATCGCCGTGGCGGCAGGTCAGCACGCCCTTGTCGCCGAGCTTGAGAATCAGCGTCTTGCATTGCGCCGCGTCATAAAAGCGACGCCGCCAGCGGCCGGATGCCGGAATCCTGGTCGCCCAGTGCGAACCGAGCCTCGCGCTCATTCGGCGTGATCAGATCGAAGCCGCGGAACTCGGTGATGTTGCCCCAGCGGCTCGCCACCTGGCTGTCCGCCACCTTATACATGCCGGCGGGGATCGCGTCGGTCAGCGTCGGAATGGTGCGGCGGTTGAACATGCCGTGACGGAAGTCGCTGAATACCAGGGCTTCGGCCTTCTCGGTGGCAACCGCTTTGGCCAGCGACAGCACGATCTCATCGGAGATCGAACGATTGTCCAGCGTGTCGACCTTCAAAAGGCGATAGCCGCCGGAAATGATGGCGTTCTTATTGGTGGTCGGACGGGTCTTGTCGATGATCGGCCGGCACTCGACGCCGGTCCTGCTCAGGCCCTCGAGCACGAAGTCCTTGAAGGAGTCTTCGCCGAGCACCGTCGAAAAGGCGACATCCGCGCCGGCCGCCCGCAGGTGCTCGGCGACCACGCCGGCCCCGCCGATATAATCCGTTCGCTTGTCGAACAGCACGCTGATCGTCGGCGTCTTGGTCTGGCCGCCGATCATGCTCGTGTAGGTGAACGAGTCGACGATGGTATCGCCGACGACGTGGACACGCCGGCCGCCGAGCGTGTCGAGCGTGCGCCGCAGCTTGTCGAAGGTGAGTCCGGCACCCTCCATCAGCGTCATCAATTTTTCGATGCGCAGCGACGGCGGCGCCGCTTCGATCATCTGACTCGATGAGAAGACATAATCGCCCGGCGTAAATATGATCTCACCGCCGTAGCCGCGGATCACTTCCAGTTCTTCCTGGGTCTTCAGCGGCAGGCCGCTCGCCTGATATTCATAGCCCTTGGCGAAGATGTCGGGCTTGATCAGCGACAGGTTCTTCAGCGGCGTCGGCTCGGGATCGATGATGACGTAGTCGACGATCTCGAAAGCCGCGAGATTGATGGCGCGCAGATCCTGCGGCACATGCGGCCGATAGCGTCCCTTAGTAATGTGGTGATCGGCCGTCAGGCTGGCGACCAGAATGTCGGCCTTGCTCTTGGCATAGAGCAGATGGCGCAGATGTCCCGGATGCACCACGTCGAATACGCCGTGACACATGATGACTTTACGCTTGCGCGGCGGCTCGCCGATGAGTTGAGCGATTTCCGCCGCGGTCTTGATCTTGTGCTTGTAATGGCTGCCGAACGATTCCACGGCGTTAGGCCTCCCTGCCCAGATATTGAAACCAAGTTTTGGTGGCGACCGCGATCGATTGCGGATCCCATAACGGCGCGTCGCGCCAGAGATCGATATCCTGCATCATCCGCCGTACGCCTTGATCGAACGGAACGACGGGTTTCCAGCCAAGGTCGCGCTGAATCTTGCCGATGTCCGCGAATGTGCAGTCGGGCTCGCCGGGACGCTTTGGAATATAGACCACCGGACCCTCCAGCAATTCGACGAGCCGGTTGACGCTCTGCGGATTGCCGGCGCCGAGATTCCAGATTTCACCGGTAAAATCGCTTTCCGCGGCGCGCAGAAACGCCGCGGCGACGTCGGTGACGAAAAGAAAATCACGGCTTTGCGTGCCGTCGCCGATCACGGTGAACGGTTTGCCGGCAAGCTTCTGCTTGAAGAAAACGCCGAACACCGCGCCGTAAGCGCCGGTGGTGCGTACGCGCGGGCCGTAGGCGTTGAAAATGCGGATCGAATTCGCCGGCAGCCGATAGACGCGGTGCCAATGCAGTACCGCCATCTCGCCCTGGTATTTGCTCAGGGCGTAGGGGTGCTCGGGCGCGATCGGGTGGTCTTCGCGGGTCGGAACATCGGCCAAGCCGTAGCACGATGACGATGCCGCATAGACGAACTTTTCCACGTTCGCCGAGCGCGCGCATTCGAGAACGCGCACCGTTCCTTGGACATTCGTCTCCATGTAGTCGATCGGGCGCTCGATCGACGGCACGATGTCGCCGATGCCGGCGAAATGGAAGACCAGCGCGGCATCTCTGAACAGGGCATCGGCGGGATCGAGCTGCCGGACGTCGCGCCGCTCAAGCGTCAGCTTTGGATCGTTGCCGTGATGAGCCAGATTGGCCTCGCGGCCGCCGACCAGATTGTCGATCACCCGCACGCTGTAACCGCGGGCCATCAATTGATCGACCATGTGGCTGCCGATAAAACCGGCGCCGCCGGTGACGACCGCTATACGCTCACTCATTGACGCTTACTCGATACGCTTTGTTACGCGGCCTGGAGATTCTTCATGCGGCGGACGTTGTAATAGATGTCGTCCGCCATCGAATTTGGCAGCCTGCCGTCCTTGAATGCTCGGCATAGGTCGCGCACCGCTTCCTCGATGGAGCGCTTGGGCGCGTAGCCGAGCACGCGTTTCACCTTGTCCGAATTGATATGGTACGAGCGCTTGTCATCGCTCGGCGTCGTGACGACGCCAATGTCGCCCTTTTCCGGGAACTCCTCCTGGACAATCCGCTTAACCAGAAGCGCGATGTCCATGATGGACATATTCTGATAGCCGACATTGAATATCTCATTGGCGATCTTGTCGTCGGGCGCGTCGAGCAGCACCTGCACCGCGTCGCAATAATCGAGGATGTGCAGGTTCGGCCGCAATTGCTCACCACCGAACACCGTGATCTTGCCGTTATTGATGGCGTGATTGGTGAGGATATTGACCGACAGATCGAAACGCTGCCGCGGCGCGTAACCGCACACCGTCGCCGGACGGAACACGACGCCGACGAAATCCTTGTCGGTGTGCTTGAGCAACAGCGGCTCGCACATGCCCTTGTATTTATTATAGAGCGTCAACGGCACCAGCGGATGCTCTTCGGTCACGTTCGGCTGGTCGGAGACGCCGTAAACCGAGCTCGACGAAGCGAACACGAAACGCTTCACGCCGGCTTTCTTCGCGGCCAGCACCATGGGCTCGAAAGCATCGAGATTGACCGATGTCGAGAGGTTCTCGTCGAGTTCGAAGCTGGCGTCGTTGGAAATGCAAGCGAGGCTGACAAAGGCGTCGTGGCCGGCGACAGCTTTGGCGAGTTTCGCGGTATCGCGGATGTCGCCGCTGATGACTTGCAGGTTGGGGTTGTTTTTCGGCAGAAAACTATCGCCGTAATAGGAAATATCGTAGCTGGTGACCTTATAGCCGCGGTCGAGCAGTTTCGGCACCAGAAGTGAGCCGATATAACCCGCACCGCCGGTCACGAAAACGCGCGAAAACTTATTTGCCATTGCCTCGTCTCCCTAGTTTTTCAATTGCGGCTTCGAGTGCCAATACTCAGGACGCCGCTCGGCGTGCAGGAGTGGCGATCGTAAAACCGGCCGCCGTTGCATCACGGTGAAACATTTTGACGGTTTCGAGCGAATAATCGTCGAGATCCTTGCCGACCAGCGACAGCTTGGCCAGCACATCATGACTGACCGTGATGATATGGCAGCCGATTTCATCGGCCTGGAAGATATTGAGCAGTTCGCGCGGACTGGCCCAGAGCAACTCGGCCTTTGGCCGTTCGCCGAGGGCGCGCAGACAGGCCTGCATCAGCGGAACCGGATCCCGCCCGGTATCGGCGACGCGGCCGGCGAAGACCGACACGATCGCGGCGACATTGGGGGCCAGACATTCGGCGACGCGCTCGACCTGCTGCAGCGTCGTGATGGCGGTTACGTTGACGATGACGCCGGCATTAGCCAGCGCGCTGATAACCGGTCCGGTGAATGCACCCTTGGTCGTCGTCACGGGGATTTTGACATTGACGTTGTCGCCCCATGAGGCGATGACGCGACCCTGCGCGATCATCTCGTCGAAATCATCGGCGAAAACCTCGAAAGAAATCGGACGGTCGGGAATGGCCTTCACCAGCTTGCGCGCGAAATCTTCGTAATCGGTAATGCCGGCCTTGCGCATCAGTGTCGGGTTGGTGGTGAAGCCCTTGATGAGCGGATTTTTATAAAGCGCGAGAATGCCGTCGAGATCGGCACCGTCGGCGAATATTTTGACCTGTTTGACTGGGCTCATGGTTTCCTCGTCGTTTGTGCCGTCGATGGCAAATCGATGCTAATGCGCGCCGGCGGCCAGGGGCGCGGCTTGACCGGAGTTGACCGGAATTTCGCTGGAAGGCCCGCTCTCCGCCGGCGTTTCCTTATTCATCCGGCTATGGACCTCAAGCACTTCTTCGGTCGGACCGTCGGCAATAACCCGTCCGTGGTCCAGCAATATCGCCCGGCTGCAGATCCGTCGGATCAGGTCGACGGATTGCGATGCCAGCACGACGATGCTCGAGCGCTCGATCAAGCCTTCCACGCGCTTCGCCGCCTGCGCGGTAAATCGAGCATCGCCGGCGCCCAGCTCCTCGTCGAGCAACAAGATTTCCGGGTCGATCGCGGTCGCGATCGCGAAGCCAAGACGAACCAGCATTCCGGTCGAATAGGTTCGCGCCGGCAGCGCCAAGTAGTCGCTCAATTCGCTGAAGGCTTCGATTTCCGGCAGTTTCTGCTCGATTTCGTCACGGCTCATGCCGAGCAGCAGACCGCAAGTCACGATATTCTCGTAGCCGGTATCGTCGAGATCGAGGCCCGGCGAGGTACTGAACAGCGGCGATACACGCCCCTCGATGCTGATCGTCCCGGCGCTTGGCTCGTAGATGCCGGCGAAGATGCGCAACATCGTCGACTTGCCGGCGCCGTTGTGCCCGATAATGCCAAGCTGATCGCCGTGGTTCACCGTGAGCGTCACATCTTCAAGCGCCCGGACCACGACGCGCTTGCCATGCTCGCTTTGCCGCCGCAGCACGCCACCGACGACACGCCCGAACAGCGCATTGCGCAGGCTCGGCTGAGTCCCATAGACCGGGAAGTCGGCGATGACATTTTCTAGAGCGATCCGAGCCACCGAAAATCTCCGCTAGACCCAGTGGACGACGCGCAGGCGAGATTTACTCAGCGAAGCCGGGCTGCGGTGAGCAAAGCGGAGATGCGATATCTTCCGTATCAAGGCCAAAACTTCCTTCATTACCTGGCGGAGAATGATTTTTTCCACGCTACCGCACATCGGGTAACTCAACGCCTCCCAATCCACCCAATTTTCAACACACGACCTTGCAGGCAACACGCAGCCGCCCTTCCGGATCATGCTTTGGATGCGGCTTACGCCGCGACGACAAACTCCTCGTCTAGAACGACGCGCACTTTGCGGCCGAGCAGATCGAGAAGAATAGTAACGCGATCGCGATCGCCCATGCCTTCGAATAGGCCAAGGCAATCGGTAAAGACGCCATCGCGTACGCGGACCTTGTCGCCCACCGAAAATTGCGGCCGGCGATCGAGTTGAATGAATCCTTCGGCGTTCTCACGACTCTTCAGCTTGCCAATGATCGTATTATCGATCGTCGCCGGAACATCACCGTTACAGACCAAGCGTGTAACACCGACGGTCGATTGGATCGCGCGCCAGCGGTGAACCGCCGGATTAAAGCTCACGAACAGGTATGACGGATAAAGCGGAGCCGCGACGATCTCTACGCGCCGCGCGTGACGTCGGCGCTTGAGATAACGCGGCAAATAGGTCGCAAAACCCTGGCGGCCCAGATGCATCTGCGCCTTGGCTTCGGCGTGGGTATGAACCTGGACGACGTGCCACGGCGATTCGGCGATCAGCCGTTCTGCCGGCATGTGCTCGGTCATGACATGCTCCCGTTCGGCACCCGCGGCGGCGGCAAGGTCAATTTCGGCGTGAGCACCCGCTCGGGTCCAAAATACCGGCTCGCCTGCTCGGTGATCGTGGCTGCGTGTTGCAAATCGGTGATGAGAACGGCGTCGCAGCTATCGGCGATGGCCTCGAATGACGACACCACCGGTACACCGATAAAGTGCGACAGCGTTGACTTGTCATCGACGATGGCCGTGACGTGAACCGCGGTATCCAGCGCGCAGATCATGGCAATTTCCGCGAGATCAGAAATGCCGGCGAGCGCGATGCGATGAAAACCGCGTTCGGCCGCGGCGCCGAACACGACGCCGCACTCGGCCTTGGCGCGTCGGAAGAAGCCGAACGACACCGATAGATACTCGACGGTGAGGCGCGATTTCTCGCTGAAACCCTGTGGCGTCAGATAATAAATGTAGCGGCGCGCTGGGGCTTCCGTGACCTTAACCAGCCCCTTCCGCACGCAGCGGCGCAGATAGGCGTTGACCAGACCGAGGGCGATCCCGAGATCGGACGCGAGCCGACGCTGCGACACGCCGCCGTCGCGTTCGACGGAATTGAGGAGATCGAGCAGGATGCGCGAATCCTCGGCTTTTTCGCTTTTGGCGGCGTTGAGCATGGGTCCCCTTACCCTCCCCCAATCGCTACCGTGTTCATGCGGTGAACGTCAAGCCCTTCGTTCACGGCGTGAACATAAAGCTAAGCTATTCAAATAAAAGAAAGAATCGAGTGAAGCGGAAACTTGCTATCAAACCGCCCAGCTATTACAAGCCCATAGACGCTTTCGGTCCTGGAGACAAATCCTTGGTCTCCTTGGCGCTCGTTCGGCGGCCGAAATGTGAAGCTCCCATGGACAAAGCCGCAAACGACCCCATCACCACCTATTTTCGCCACTCGGTTTCCACCATGGAACGAGCAGCAGGCGATGAGACGCTCCATCGCGCCATTCGGACCATGGCCGACCTGATCGAGACGATTTTCCGCTCCGGCAACAAGCTGATGCTGGCCGGCAACGGCGGTAGTGCCGGCGACGCCCAACATATCGCTGGTGAATTCCTTTCCCGGCTTGAATTTCGATCGCGCTCCGCTTCCGGCCATTGCCTTGAGTACGGATACTTCGGTGCTTACTGCGGTCGGCAATGATTATGGCTTCGAGCAGGTGTTCGAGCGCCAGATTCGCGGACTGGGTAAACGCGGCGATGGGTTCCTCGCCATTTCCACGTCCGGCCGGTCGCCCAACATCCTCGCGGCGCTGCGCGCCGCACGCGCCCTCGGCATAACGACGATGGGATTCACCAGCGCCGAAGGCGGTACGATGAAGGATTTATGCGACGTTTGCTTGTTCGCGCCGTCGCAGGAAACCCCATTGATCCAGCAAATACACATCACCGCGGCGCACGTGGTCTGTACTCTCGTTGAACAGTCGATGTTCGGCAAGCGGACCTGAGATCGGCTATGTCGGCGGTTTTCAGCGTGGCAATTGCAGTCATTGCCGCGATTGTGTGTGCCGGGCTGATCTTTTTCATTTTGCCTTGGCTGCAGCGCTATGCGCTGGCGCAACCCAACGCGCGGTCTTCACATAAAATACCGACGCCGCAGGGCGGCGGTATTGCCGTCGTCGCGGCAACAATGGCCGTGGCTTGCGGCGCGTTTTTTTCTATGCGCCCGGCAATCCAGTTATAGCGCCATCGCCGATACTCCTTGCGGCAGTGATCGTCATGGCCGGGATTGGTGTCACGGCCGACCTGCGTCCGATCTCGGTCGCGCCGCGCTTGCTACTGCAAATCCTTACGGTCGCGGTCGTGATTTTCGCTTTGCCCGCCGACCTGCGAGTCGTGCCGGTACTGCCTTGGTGGGCCGAGCGGATTTTAATGATTCTCGGCGGCGTCTGGTTCGTCAATCTCGTGAACTTCATGGACGGGCTGGATTGGATTACCGCGGCGGAAGTTATTCCGATCACCGCGGCACTCGCGGTCATCGGGCTCTGCGGCCTGCTCCCGCCTGCTGCGATCTTTATTAGCCTCGCGCTTTGCGGCGCCATGATTGGCTTCGCTTACTTCAACCGACCGGTGGCGAAGCTCTTTCTCGGCGACGTCGGCAGCCTTCCGATCGGCCTGTTGCTTGGATGGCTGCTCGTGCTTCTCGCCGGTCACGGCGGCCGCGCAGCAGCGCTGTTGTTGCCGTTATATTATCTTGTCGACAGCACGCTGACGCTGTTGCGGCGCTTGATGAAGGGCGAGCGCATCTGGCAAGCCCATCGGAGCCACTTCTATCAGCGTGCGACCGACGGCGGCTTTACCGTCATCGGCGTCGTGGCGCGCGTTTTTGCCATCAATCTCGGCCTCGCCGCGCTCTCGATCGCAACCGTGATTCTGCCGGGACGGTTCAACGATCTGGCCGCGCTTGCCGCCGGCGCCGCGCTGGTGGCGTGGCTGCTTGCTGCATTTGCAAAGGGCAAACGCTAGTCTAGCCGGCAGATGGCTCCGGCGCGGCGTCCTTCTTCCTTAGCACAATGCCGCCCGCGACACCGACACCGAACACGTAAAGCCAGCCCTGGCTGAAGTCGAACAAGTGAGAGTTCGTGGTCGACGACACGACATTTTCGACGACTACGACCATGCCGGTCCAAGCTGCCCATCCGCTACCGCGAAACAACATTAGATGCGCGATCCACATTGCCGCCAACACCACGGCGCCGACGCAGCCGATCTGGATCGCTACGGCAAAAAATTGGTTATGCGGGTTAATCGATACGACAGCGGTAGCGCCGGAAGCACCGGTGGCGAAGCGGCGAAACTCTTCGGCGATTGAACCGGTCCCATGACCAAAGAGCGGCGCGGCTTCGATGATCTCGAGCGACTTGCGCAAGAATTCAAAATGCAGGCCTGAGGAAGTCACGGCATTGGCGGCGAAATAACCTCGCAAATCGGCATACGACTGCAAGGCGAAGTCGTGCAGATGCGGCGAGCCGTACCACAGCACGGGTGCGATAACGACGGCAATCGCAACGGCCACCAGCAAACCCCTGAGGCCGGACAGCCGCCAGCCGAGCGCAGCAATAAGGAACGGCGCTACCACAAGGCCGGTGCGGCTCGTGAAAACAAAGGCCAGATTGGCAAGAAACAGCACGCCGAGAATGAAAAGCAACGACGCGATGCGCCACATGCGCCGCGCCGCAAATTCGCCGGCCGTGCCGAGAAGCGCGAAGCCGCAAATGAGAAACTCATCGCTCTGCAGGATATAATCCTTGACCGGCACGCCGTAGAATTTTCCGTACGACCAAAAAGCCGGAACGATCGCGAAGACCCAAGAGGTCAGCAACAAGCATGTTGCCGAGACCAGGTAGGCGTAGAGCACATAGGCGCCGTTGTCCGAACGGCGGAATTGCGCCAGCAGCACCGGAATGACCAAGAGCCGATGATAGCTGTCGAGGCCGCCGAGGCGTTCGCCCCAACTGACATCCGCCCAGAGCATGCCGAGCGTCGCGAGCAGCCAGAGCGCAACCGGAAGACCGCCCGCCAACGTCGCCACTTCACGGCGAAGCGTCGCGAACCTCAGGGTCGGCACAGTCGCGATCAGCCAAAGCGCGATGAGGATTCCGGTCGCCGAGGTCGACCATGGCAACGACGCCGCAGCACCCAACGCGAGCCAGTCTGCAATTTGCGGGAGTTCATTATGCCGAAAAAGCTCGAAGCGATCGGCAGCGGTCATCGTCGACCTCCATCCGGCCGCTGCATAAGGCGATCCTGCGTTGCGCGCAACCGGATCACTCCGCCGCTACGGCGGGCCGTTTGCGCTGATCGAAGCGCCGTTCGAAGATGTGCTCGGCGATGCGGTTCTTCAGCATTTCGATCGAGCCGCCGGCGATCATCCAGCCGCGCGTGCGGCGCATGCAATATTCGACAAGAGTCTCGCGGCTATAGCCGAGAGCGCCCATGATCTGGACCGCTTCGCTCGCCACATCGAAGCCGGTTTGATTGCAGGCAGCTTTGGCAACCGCGGTCTCATAAGCTGAAGGCAAGCCGCGATCGGCGTTGGTCGCAGCGCGATAAAGAAGAAGTTCCGCAGCGTCGAGTTTGATCGCCATTTCGGCGAATTTCCATTGTAGTCCCTGGAATTCGCACAACGGCCGGTCGAATTGCCGGCGAGTGCTCGCATAGTCGCGCGCTGCGTTGAAGGCGTAGCGGCCATAGGCGAGCGAACGGGCTGTGTTGCCGAGGCGCTCGACGTTGAATCCGGCCATCTGCTTCTTGAAGCCGCCGGGACCGAGTAGGACGTTGTCGGCGGGAATTCGGCACTCGGTAAAGGAAAGCTCGGACCACTCCTCGCCGCTCATGAAGGCCGACGGCGCACCGACGGAAAATCCAGGCGTGCCGCGCTCGACCAGCACCGAGCCGATGCCGCCCAGACCGGGACCGTAGCGCACGTAGACCAGAAAAATCTGCGCGTCCGGACTGAAGGTGGAAAACACCTTGCTGCCATCGATGACGTAATCGGAGCCGTCCGCTCTTGCGCTGGTTTTAAGGTCGGTCAGCGCGGAGCCGGCGTCCGACTCGGTCATGCCGAGACTCATGACCATACGGCCTGCCAGCAATTCGCCGAGCCAGCGCTCCTTCTGCGCCGGCGTGCCATATTCGGCAAAGGTACGGATCGGACCGAAATTGCCGAATTGCACCACGTCGGCACTGCGCGGGCATACCGCGGCGACCTCCATGATGGCGATCACGGCATCGATCAGCGTCCCGCCCTGCCCGCCTTCGCTTTCCGGCAGTGTGATGCCCATCAGTCCATGCCTGGCCATCAGTTGTGCGACATCGAAAGGGAAGCCTGGCTCATGGGCGCGCTTGAGCGCTCCCGCGGCCAAGTGCCCGCGCGCAAAGCCCCGGACCCGATCGGCGAACTGGCGCTGCTCCGGCGTGAATTCAAAGTGCATGGCCCGCCCCCGATCTATCGGTCTTGCGACCGTGCCGGGAACTTTACCCCTAAGGCGCGACCGCGCACTAGCACCTAGGCTCCACCGACTGCGGCGCCTCACTTTCGCTCATTTCGGAATCGAAATACCCCGCGAGCGGGGCTTCGGCATTCAATGGGGCTACGGATGGGTGACATTGCTTCGATGTTCGCGGATGTTGATGGCGTCTGCGGCCAACTGGCTACCGCGATGCACAATTCCGAGTTGCATATCTACGCGACTCTGACGCTGCTCCTCGTCCTTGGCGTTCTGTTTTTCCCGCCGAAGAACGACCCCGATCAAATCTAAATCGTTTCGGCCGTTGAGGCGTCTGCGTTAAGGCTTCTCGGCATCGACGGAACCGCCGCGGTTGTCGTGAGTTTATCGTCCGACAACCGATTTGCGGAGCAGAGAAATGTTAAGCCTTGTCGTCACCCTTTTGATCATCGCCCTGATCGCCGGCATTTTGGGATTCGGCGGCATCGCCGGCGCCGCTGTAGGTATCGCCAAGATCGTCTTCTTCGTCGCCTTGGTGCTGTTCCTGATTTCGCTCGCAACCACGGGCTTCCGTGGCGGCTTCGGACGACGCCTGTAAGGCGAATATCTAAAAAGTCAGCAAGTTTGAAACGGCGCCGTGCGGGGAGATTGCCTCGCACGGCGTTTTGTCAGCGCTTATTACGGATTGTTCCTGACAGACCCCGCTCGCTAAATCTTACGTTGAGCCAGCGGCGGCAGAAACCTTTCGGTGTATACCGTCTTCGGATCCGGCTCCGCCGGAAGTTTGTAGGCGTCCGCAATCGAATCGATGGTGAACTGAAGCTTCTTCGCGTCGACCACGCTTAGTCCGTTTTGTACAACATGCGGGGTCTTGGTGAGATCGAGCGCCAGCGACAAGCGGATTTTCTCGATATCCATTTTCATCATCGGATCCCGCTCTTTGATCACTTCGAGCGCCCCGTCCGGGTCTGCTATCGTATCTTTGGTGCCGTGATTGAGGGCCGCGACGACGCCACGCACGGTTTCCGGATTCTCGTCGGCGAATTTTTGCGTCGTCACGAGCGTCAGCCCGTACATATTGGCGCCGAAGTCGGCGTATTTGACGACGAAAAGCTCGCTCATCTGGAAACCGACGTCGAGCGCCGCCGGAACATTCGAATTGGTAAAGCCTCCGGTGCCGACAACGTCTCCGCGCTTGAGCATCGGGCCGAACAGTTGGGGCTGGACGTTGACCCAATCGACATTGACGTTTTCGGCATGCGCCGATTTCAACAGGATCGAAATCGTATCGTGAACCGCGGTACCCGGTCCTCCGGCGATCTTCTTGCCGTCGAGATCGGCCGGCTTGCGGATACCGGCGTCAGCGCGGGTGACGACTGCGAGTGGTGAATCATCGAAGCTGATGTAAACGGCTATAAGCGGCGACGAGGGATTCATCGCATTAAAACGGATCATCGACGGCAGATCGACCCAGCCAAATTGATACGCGCCACTGGCAACACTCACGGCCACATTGGTCGCGCCCTTGCCGGCATCGATCGCGTCGACGGTGACTCCGCCGTCTTTGAAATAGCCCTGCTTTTGCGCGATAAAAAACGGCGCATGGGTGCCCTGAATGATCCAATCCATCATCAGCCTGACGTTTTTAGTTTCGGCGCGCGCCAGCCGCGATCCAATGCCTGTCAGAAGCGGCGCGCCCAGCGCGCCGAAGACGATGCGGCGCCGGCTCAAACGGCCGCCGGCAACTTTATTCGTCCCCGCGTCACCCGGTTCTTTATGATCCGCGTCGTGTGCAGCCATCGTTCCTGCTCCTTGCACCCGGCATGTTCGGCACTTTGCAAGAAGCGTGCCCTGGCACGATGGTTGCACCCTGAGCTGGACAGGACTCTCGGTCGTTCACGTTGCAACGGCATTTGGTCCGGTAGTGCCTGATCGCTAATCACACGCTGCACGTCATTGTTGCTTGCCACATAAAGTACACAAACATTGCGATGAAGAACTTCGTGGAGCTCTTCCAAGTCTCGCTGCGCTACGGCGAAGACGGTGATGGCACGCTCGCGTTGCAGGACGCGACAATGCGTGTCGACCAAGGCGAATTTGTCGCCGTCGTCGGTCCGTCCGGTTGCGGCAAGTCGACATTGATGAAGGTGGTGACCGGTCTATGGCCCGTCACCAAAGGCGGCGTCATCGTCGACGGCAAGGAAATCGACGGTCCACTGTCGATCACCGGCATGGCGTTTCAGAACCCGACCTTGCTGCCGTGGCGCACGACGCTCGGCAATGTCATGCTGCCATTGGAAATTGCGCAGCCGCACGCATCGCGGCTCCGCCGCGAGCGCGCGATGTATGAAGCGAAGGCGCGGGATCTGCTCGCGCTCGTCGGGCTGAAGGGTTTCGAGGACAAATCGCCCTGGGAATTGTCCGGCGGCATGCAGCAGCGCGCCTCGATATGCCGGGCGCTTATTCACGATCCGTCCTTGCTGATGCTCGATGAGCCGTTTGGCGCCCTCGACATGTTCACGCGCGAGGAATTGTGGCTGGCGATGCAGCAGCTATGGCTGGCGAAGCGCCCGACCGTGATCCTGGTCACGCATGATTTGCGCGAAGCCGTGTTTCTGGCCGATCGTATTTTGGTGATGAGCGCGCGCCCCGGCCGCATTGTCGCCGAGCGGAATGTCGAACTGCCGCGGCCCCGCGCGCTGGCCGCCACCTACGAGCCATACGCCGTCGGACTGGTGCAGGATTTGCGCGATCATATCAGTGCCGCACGGGAGGCGGCATGACCGAGATCGCCGTCCCGGCGTCCGCGCCCAAGCAGCGCCGCAGGAGAATATCGCGCAAGAAGCTGTTTCGCCGGACGCTGCCTTGGCTGGTGATCGCCGCGCTATTCCTGTTTTGGCAGGTACTGGTGGATGGTTTCCACATTGAATCGTTCGTGCTGCCGTCGCCCAGCGCCATCTTCGCAGCCGGGTGGCAATGGCATGGACCTATTCTTGAAAGCGCCTGGCAAACCTTCATCGAGACTACGATCGGATTTTGCTTCGCCATCCTGTTCGGACTGGCGGCCGGCGTCGCCATCGGTTCGTCCTCGCTGATTTATGACGGCTTCTATCCCGCTCTCGTCGGTTTCAATACCATCCCGAAAGTGGCCGTCGTTCCGATTCTCATCATTTGGTTCGGCGTCGGCGCCATTCCGGCGATCATCACCGCGTTCCTGCTGTCGTTCTTCCCGATTCTGGTCAATGTCGCGACCGGCATCGCCACCGTCGAGCCCGAACTGCAGGACGTATTGCGGGCGCTTGGCGCCAGCAAATGGCAGATGATCCGCAAGGTCGGGCTGCCGCGCGCCATGCCTTACTTTTTCGCGTCGCTCAAGGTCGCGATCACCGTCGCCTTCGTCGGATCTATCATTGCGGAAACGGTCGGCTCCAATGCCGGCATCGGCAACTTCATGCTGGTGGCTTCGTCACGCTTCGAAGTGCCGCTGGCCTTCGCGGCGCTCCTCGTTACCGGCGCGATGGGCATCGGGATGTATGCTGTTGCCGGCGCCATCGAGGCCCGGATGACGGGATGGGCGACACGGGGCGGCATGGATATAAATACCCGATCATAATGAAATCGGACGGAGATCGGGATGGCGGACGCCAAGGACTATACCAATCTGAAGCTGCAGATCGGCGGCATGTTAGGGCCGGGAGAGCAGCATAGGCGCGGGCTTCTGCTCGACAGCATGTATGCTTTTCTGCCCAAGGACTCTGAAGCCAAAGTGCTGGTTTTCACCGCGGAAATCGCGCCGCTCGGTTATACCAACTGGCATTGCCATAACGGCGCGACCTTCTTCGTGGCGACGCAAGGTCTGTTCGAAGCGCATTTCCAGGAAGGCACCCTGGTCAAGGCGAAGCCCGGCGAGGTCTATTCCGAACCGATCGGGAAATATCACCGCGGCCACAACCCGCATCCCGAGCTGAATTACACCTGTATCGGGCTGTGCCTGACTTCCCCGAACCTGGAGCACATTACGTCGGTTGCCGAACGGCCGTGGTAGCGTAACCGCCGGCCGCTCCTTACTGTGGCTGAATGCCGGTCGAATGGATGATCGCCGCCCATTTGGCTTCCTCGCCGGCAATGTCATCGGCGTAAGCCTGCGGCGTACCGGGCAGCGTCACGGCGCCATCAACGGCAAGCCTGTCGCGCACGCCGCCGTCGGCGAGGGCCTCGTTCAGCACGATGTTGAGTTTGGCGATGATCGCGGGGCTCGTGCCGCCGGGCGCGACAAGACCGTAGTGCAGTTCGGCGACGTAGCCCGGCAGTCCGGCTTCGGCAACCGTCGGCACTTCCGGAAATAGCGGCGAGCGCCTAGCGCCGGTCACGGCGAGCACACGGACTTGCCCGCCGTGCGCCAGACCGACAACGCTCGCCATCGGGCAAAACATCAGCGCTACCTGGCCGCCCATAAGATCGGTGAGCGCAGGCGCCACGCCTTTGTACGGCACCGCCGTGAGCTTGACGCCCGCCATGGTGGCAAACAGCTGACCGGAAAGATGCGTGCTGGTTCCGGTGCCGGTCGAAGCGAAATCGAGCTTGCCCGGTTGCGCCCGCCCGAAGGCGATCAAATCCGCGATAGAATGCAGTGCCGATGATGCCGGCACGATCACCAAATTCGGGCTCGATCCGATCAGCCCGATCGGCGCGAAATCCTTCTTCGGATCATAGGCCGCGTCGGGATAAAGCGAGGGATTGATCGCAAGCGAACTCGTGGCAATGAGGAGCGTATAACCATCCGGGGCGCTTCGCGCCGCGTCGCGGGTGCCGATGGTGCTGCCGGCGCCGCCACGGTTCTCGATCACGATCGGCTGCCCGAGACTGGTGCTCATCTTGGCAGCGACCAGCCGCGCGATCACGTCATTGCCGCCGCCGGGCGGATAGGGAACGATGAGGGTGATCGGCCGCGTCGGATAATCCGCGGCGGCTAACGCAGCCGCAATGAAAAAGATCACAAAGCAAAATGCCGTCAGCCCCCGCACTCGTGCTCGCACAGGCGGCCTCACTCTGCCGGAATGCCGGCGGCGTGAATGACGGCCGACCATTTGCTCTCATCGCGGTCGATCACGGCCGCATATTCTTCGGGCGTCGTCGAGGCCGGTTCGGCGCCTTCGTTGATGATGCGCTTTTGCACCTCGTCGGTCGCGAGCGCCGCGCGCAATTCCCTGCTCAGCCGGTCGACGATGGCACGCGGCGTACCGGCGGGCGCCAGCAGCCCGTAATTCAGGGTCGCGTCAAACCCCGGCAGGCCGGATTCCGCAAGCGTCGGCAATTGGGGCATCAATGTCGAATGCTGGCGGGACGTCACCGCCAATGCGCGGATATAGCCGCCGTCGAGCGCTGCGCGCGACACCGGGATTGGATTGAACCCGACTTTGACAAAGCCGCCGATCATATCCGTGATCAGCGGATTGGACCCTTTCTCGGGGATTTGCTGAACTTTGACGCCGGCCTGTTGGGCAAACAGAATCGAAGCGAGGTAATTCACCGTACCGACGCCCGGTGTGCCGACCTGCACCGGCTCCTTGGCGGTCTTCATCAGAGCGATCAATTCGGCGACCGAATGCGCCGGCAAATCCTTGTAGACCAGCAACAGCGCCGGAGCCGATGCGATCTGCCCGATCGGGACGAAATCCTTGCGCGGGTCGTAGCCGACATCCTTGTAGAGGTTTGGCCCGGTGGCCAGCGTCGAGGTGTAACCGAGCAGGATCGTATAGCCGTCGGGCGCGGCGCGCGCGGTGAGGCGCGTGCCGGCGGTACCGCCGCCGCCGGCGTTGCGGTTTTCGATCACGATCTGCTGGCCGAGCGCCGCGCTCATCTTATCGGATACCGCGCGCGCCAAAATATCGTTGGTACCGCCCGGGGGCAGCGGGATCACCAGCACGATCGGCCGGCTCGGGTAATCGTCGGCCTCTAGCGGCCCCGATAATGCAATTGCCGCAAGTGTTGCGACGGCCGCAGCCAGCGTCTTAAGCCTCGTCAAGCGATCCTCCATTTTCTTGTTGCAGCGGCAGCCGCTGAAAGCCGATATTCGCGGCCTGCTCCAGCCTAACCGCTGGCCCGGCCCTTTGTCATGTCGCTCGTTACCATAAGAAACCTTGGCCCGAGGAGTTCGAATGGCTTGGTCCGACACCTTCCTCGGCTTGTTGAAGGAAAACGACGTCCGCCTCATCGCTTATGTGCCGGACAATGTGCTGACGCCGCTGCTCAAGGGGGTGACGACAGACAATTATTTCCTGTCGGTCGGCGCGACCCGCGAAGACGAAGCGATCGGCACCGTTGCCGGCGCCTATATGGCGGGTCTGCGCGGCGCGGTGATGATGCAGACTTCCGGCTTTGCACTGATCGCCAACGCGCTTGCCTCGCTGACCGTGCCGTACCAGATCCCGTCGATCATGGTGATCTCGGAGCGCGGCACGCTCGGCGAATTCAATATCGGCCAGTCGCTGGTTGCCCGCACCATGCGGCCTACGCTCGAGGCGCTGAACATCACCCATCACACGCTGACCGACGAAGCGACCATGCCGTTTATCGTCGACTCATCGATCAAGCAGGCTTTCGCCACCCAGGCGCCGGTCGCCTTCATCCTTTCGCCGCTTCTTACCGGCGGCAATCCGGCGGCGCATGCCAAGTTGAAAGTCTGAGAGTTCTTATGAGTAACGATCGCGCTGCGGCGAAAACGCTCAACCGTACCGCCCTTACCAAGCTTCTCGTGCAGAAGCTCAAGCACGACGAAGCAGTGGTGGCCGGCATCGGCAACGCCAATTTCGATCTGTTCGCTGCCGGGCACCGGCCGCAGAATTTCTACATGCTTGGCAGCATGGGGCTTGCCTGCCCGATCGCGCTCGGCGTCGCGCTCGCCCAGCCGGAGCGGGGTGTCGTTGCGCTCGAGGGCGACGGCTCAATCCTGATGGGGCTCGGCTGTCTCGCCACCATCGCCAACATGAAGCCGCGCAATCTCACCATCATCATCTGGGACAACGGCATTTATCAGATCACCGGCAAACAGCAGGCGGCGACCAGCGGCCTGGCCGACATCGTCGCCGTGGCCCGCGGCGCCGGCATTGCGGCGAGCGAATGGGTGCGCGACGAGGCGCATTTCGACCAACTGCTTGACCGTCGCTTCGATGACGGGGGGCCGCTTTTGCTGGCAGCGAAGATCGACGACGAAGCCGGCAAGGGCCAGACGCCACGCGATCCGGCGCTGATCCGCAGTCGCTTCATGAACGGCCTCGGCACCGGCCGTAGCGGTGGGCTCGAAGCCTAGCCCGCAACTGGGACCAGCCCATGGGCTCACCGCTCGAAGTCCTGCTGGTTTTTCTCAAGCTCGGCATGAGCTGCTTCGGCGGCCCGATTGCTCATATCGGCTATTTCCGCGAAGAATTTGTCGTGCGCCGGCGCTGGCTCGACGAACAGGCTTATGTCGATCTCGTCGCCTTGTGCCAATTCTTGCCGGGGCCGGCCTCCAGCCAGGTCGGATTTTCGATCGGGCTAATGCGGGCCGGCTATCGCGGCGCGCTCGCGGCATGGTTCGGCTTCACACTGCCCTCGGCCGTTGCGCTCGTTCTCTTCGCCTATGGCGCGGGCGCGCTGACCGGCCCGATAGGAACGGGCTTACTGCACGGCCTCAAACTCGTCGCCGTCGCCATTGTTGCGCAGGCGGTCTGGGGCATGGCGCGCAGCCTCTGCCCGGACCGGGAGCGGGCTTCTGTCGCTGTCGTCGCCGCGCTGATCGTTTTATTCAGCACTTCGTCGGCAGCCCAGATCGGCGCCATTCTGTTCGGTGGCATTGCAGGCTTTTGGCTTTGCCGCGGCACGCCCGCCGTGACGGCCGGCCACATGACAGTGCCAGTGTCGCGCGTGGTGAGTATCTCGGCGCTGATTGGATTTTTTGTTCTGCTCGTCGGCCTGCCGATTCTACGCGATATGAGCCTTTCGCCGGGCGTCGCGCTGTTCGACGCATTCTATCGCTCGGGCGCACTGGTGTTCGGCGGCGGACATGTCGTGCTGCCGCTGTTGCGCGAGGCATTCGTCGGCCCCGGCTGGGTCAGCGACGGCAGCTTCCTTGCCGGCTATGGCGCGGCACAGGCCGTGCCGGGACCGCTTTTCACATTCGCTGCCTATCTCGGCACGATCGTCGCTCCCGCGCCGCACGGCGTTGCCGGCGCGATGATAGGGCTGGTCGGCATATTCCTTCCCGGCTTCCTAATCCTTCTCGGCACGTTGCCGTTTTGGGACCGCTTTCGTCAGCAAAGCGGCGCGCAGGCGATCATGCGCGGCGTCAATGCCGCGGTCGTCGGCCTGCTCGGGGCGGCACTCTACAATCCGGTGTGGACCAGTTCGGTCCATACGCCGGGCGATTTCGCCATCGCGCTCGTCGGCTTCGTTCTCTTGACCGTCTGGCGCGCGCCGCCGCTGCTGGTTGTTTTGATCAGCGCGATTGGCGGAATTACGTCGGCACTCGTCTAGACCGCGGTACGACGAAATGTCGACCTATACGTAGGTGATCAGTCCGGCGAAACCTTCGTCCATGTGGTCCTGATGGTGGCAATGAAAGAACGTCGGTCCGGGATCGTTGGCGATAAAATCGATTTCCGCGGTCGAATAGCGCGGCATGCTGAGCGTGTCCTTCATCAGTCCCGAGATCGCGCTGTTGCCGATCTTGGTGACTTCGAACGTATGCCGGTGGGTGTGGACGGGATGCGTGTCGCCGCTGTTGTTGGTCATCACAAGCCGATAGCGCTTGCCCTCTTGCACGGTGAACAGCGGATTGGTGTCCGGCCATGACTTGCCGTTGATGGTCCAGCGGTTATAGCCGCCGCGGCCACCCGGCACTTTTTCGAATTTCAGCGCAATGGTTTCGTCGGGCGCCGCTGCGCGGGTCGGCAGCGCGAAGGCCGTGTAGTCCCATCGGGTCTTTGGCGGCGCGATCCATTGCGGCTCGCCTTTCTGGTTTTCGTATTCGACGACGACGCCCATGCCCATAGTCCGGTCCATGTCGTCGGCCGAGCCGAGCACCCAGATGCCGGGATTTTTCATTTCGACAATGACGTCGGCGCGCTCCGCGACATCGAGCTTGAGAACGTCGACGCTTGCCGGCACCGGCACCGGATTGCCGTCGAGCGCCAGCACGGTGAAGCTATGGCCCGGCAGGGCCAGCGATACATCCATGGTCGCGCTGGCATTGAGCAGCCGGAACAGCACCCGCTCGCCCTGCCGCACGCGGATCGGTTCGCCGTGCCCCAGCATCCGATCGCCGAGCGTCGCCGATCTATACATGACTTCCAGGCCGTTATCGGGCGGCGGTCCCTTGCGCAGATCCTGCATGCTGACCCACTCACCTTCCCAGCGCCGTGCCGCGAGCAGTACCTCGCGATCGTATTGGCCGGGATCGCCCGCGGCCGGCTCGACGATCAAAAAACCGAACTCGCCGGAATAAGTGCTACGGGTGAGATCGCTCATCGCCATGGCGTGGCTGTGATACCAGCGCGTTCCGGCAGGCTTCGGCGTGAAGGAATAAAGCTGCGACTGTCCGGGCGGGATGATCAGCGAGCCCTCCTCGGTCGCACCGTCCTGAACGGCGGGAAGGTAAAGGCCGTGCCAGTGGACGATATCGGCGTAACCGGCATCATTGATGACGTTGATGTTGACCGGGGTTCCCTCACGCAGCCGCAATACCGGGCCTGGAACGGTGCCGTTGTAGCCCGTGGTCGTGATCGTTTTGCCCGGCGCGAGTTCGAGCGAGACCGGTCCGATCCGGATGGTATGATCGATCTGCGGTGCCGGAGCTTGGCTTTGAGCGTTCCCACGACCCGCGATGAGACCGGCGGCGCCCGCGCCTAACAGCCAATCCCGCCGGCTGACCGGCGCGGCAAAGCCAAAATTACTCGATTTACGCACCGGCATCAGTCGATCTGCGGGATGGCTGCCTTGGTGATAATGTCGCGATATTTGGTGATCTCGTCGGCGATGAACTGCTTCGCCTGATCCGGCGGCAGATAGATCGGTTCGGCGCCTTGCTGCTGGAACCTAGCGCGCACGTCCGGATCGGCGAGTGCTGCCTTTACTTCGCTATTGAGCTTGGCAACGATCGGCGCCGGCGTGCCCTTCGGCACCAAAAGCGCAAACCAGCCGGAGACGACATAATCGGGCAAGCCCGCTTCCTTGGTGGTCGGTGTATCCGGCAAGGCATCGAGCCGATTGGGGCCGGCGACCGCCAGCGCCTTCGCGCCCTTGCCCTGGAGGGCCGCGGAAACATTCGGGTACCATTGAAAGCCGAGCGGCACTGCGCCCGACATCAGATCGGGCACGTATTGTCCGATATTCTTGTACGGCACATGAGTGATCTTCACGCCGGTGATCTGGCTGAAAAACTCACCGGCGAGATGCTGCGAACTGCCGATGCCGACCGACCCGTAATTCAATTCACCGGGATGGGCTTTAGCATAGGAAATCAGCTCTTGCAGGCTGTTCACCGGCAGCTTGTTGCTGGCAGCGACGACGATGGTAAAGGCTGCAAACGGCGAGATGGTTTCGAAATCGGCGCGCGGATCGTAATCGAGTTGTTTGTAGAGCGACACGTTGGCCGCGACCGGTCCCGAGCCGCCGCCGAGCAGCGTGTAACCGTCCGGCGTCGCTTTGGCGACATAGGCGCTGCCGGTATTGCCGCCGGCTCCCGGACGGTTCTCGACGATGATCGGCTGGCCCATCGACTTCGACATGCGCTCGAACAGAATGCGGCTGACGACATCGCTGGCGCTGCCGCCGGCGAACGGAATGATCGCGGTGATGGCATGGGTGGGATAGCTTTGCGCCTGGGCTGCGCTGGAGACGCCGGCGGCAGCCAACGCCACGGCTGCACCGAGCAGGAATTTCATTCCAAATGAAGCCTTCACGGCGCTGTTCCCCCCATTAGCATTTCGCTGTCTTTTACGACGCTTCTGCTGCGCCCGCCAGATATCGAGATAGTTGCGACACTGGGACGCGTGGCCGACGCTCCGCCCTTTCTCTGAACCGTTTTACTTTCGACGCACGCGTTACGGCCGCTGCGCCAATTCTTAGAGCGTCACGGCGCGGTTGACCCGCCGCTAAGCGTTCGCCGTTGCGGCGGAACGAACTTCGTTCACGACATCGTAGTCGTACAGCCGCCGCCGGAAATCGGCATGAGCGGTAATCTCGGCGTCGCGTTCACCAATGTTGCCGGAAGCCGTGTCATAACGCAGCCCATTCTCGCGCGCGCCGCGCTGCACCTGGGCAACGCGCTCGCGTCGCAGATGTTCATAAACGCCGAGCGCCGCCTCCAAGCGTTCAGGACCATATTGCTTGAGGATCGCCGCCAGCGCCATGCCATCCTCGATCGACTGATTGGCACCCTGCCCGAGATGCGGCAGCATTGGATGCGCCGCATCGCCAAGCAGTGTCAGGCGGCCGCGTGTCCAGGTCGGGAGCGGATCGCGATCGTACAGCGCCCAGCGAAAGGTCACCTGCACTTCTTTGAGCAGCAGGCCGATCTTCGGATCCCATCCGGCAAATTCTTGGCGAAGCGTGTCCGGATCGCCGGGCGCGGTCCAGGATTCCTTCATCTGCTGGTCGGCCGGCACGAAGCCGACATAATTGATCAGCTTGCCGGCGCGCAGCGGGAAACTGAGAAAATGTTTGTTCTTGCCGAGCCACATCTGCCAGCGGTCCATCGGCCACTCCGGAACACGCTCATGCGGCACGGTGCCCCGGTAGGCGACCGAACCGGAAAAAACCGGCGTAGAAGCCGGTGTCACGAACGGCCGAAGCACGGAATGGATGCCATCGGCTGCGACGACAAGATCGGCTTCCACCGTGGCGCCATTGGCAAACGACAGCCGGGCGACATCCCCGTCTTCTACAAATCCCGTGCAGCGATGGTCGCAATGGACTACGCCGCTCGGCAAGGCCGCCGCCAGAAATTCGATGAAATCGGCGCGATGCATGCCGAAGGTGGCGTTCCATCCGCTCGAATCCGTGACCCGAACCGGCGCAATCCGCGTTCCATCGTCACGGAAGTAAGTTGAGTTCGAACCGACCCGCGCGCCGAATTTCTCGACAGCCGGCCCGAGCCCGACGCGTTCGAGCTGGCGTACGCTATTCGGCGTAAGATAGACGCCGGCGCCGATCTCGCCGAGGGCGGGCGCCTGCTCATAAACCTTTACGGCAAAGCCTTGCGCGATCAACGCATTCGCGGTGAACAGACCGCCGATTCCGCCACCGACGATCGCTATTGAAAAACTCTTTCGCAGCGCCATCGTCTTACTCTCCATCTTCGCCGGTCCGCGCGAATACTTCGCGAGATCAGAGGTTATACGATATTGGGGTTTTTATTTTGCTCATCAAGCTACAGAATGATGCTGGGATTGCGGATGCACTGATCGCAGTCGATCAGGTTTACTTGTTTGGCCTGAATTCTCCAGCCGGTGCCGTCGCGGAGCAGACGGTATCCCGCCCAGCCGGTGAGAATCCGCGTTTCGTCACCCCAGAACTCGCTGATGAGGAAATTCGACCGCACCATGCGCGCATCGTCGCGGGCGGCCGCAAATACTTCGATATTGGTGATGAGACGCACCGTTCGCGATGCGGGAGCCTGGGACCAGGCAAAGCCGGTGCGCAGACGATAGACCCGATCCTCCAGACGGCGGCGATCATCGAACATGATCGAGATCTCGCGCCGCGGATCGCCGGCGGCTGGAGTCGACGGCACCCAATAGACGCACTCAGGCGCGTACATGGCGAGCCAATCCTCATAGCGAAGCTGGTCGAGCAGCCGCGCCTCGCGCTCCAGGAGACGCCGGAATTCATCACGGACGGCGAGATCAGTGATAGCGCGGGCGTCATCCTGCCAGCTGGAGAAGCTTTCGATCAGCTCGCGATAAAGCGCATCACTGATGTAATACGAACTGCGGGACGGATCGAGGGACGCCGGCGCGTTCATCTTTACGGCTCCCGCTGGATTGCGAGGTTAGGGCGCGCCTTCATGAGCTTTTTCCATTCCTTGAAATGTTCGCGCATGAAGGCTTCGTCGGTCGCCGGCGCGGTAATGCTGCCGTCTTCGTGGGTTTTGATCCGGCCGGGAATTCCGAGGCCGCGATTCATGTAGACCCATTCGTCTTCAAGCGCCATCAAGCCGCGCTGGATCTGCTCGAAATTGGCGATGTCGTCGACCTCGCCAAAATTCGGAAAACCTTCCTGGGTTCGCATCCGCAACGCGTTGATGTCGCCGACGGCGTCTCCGAGCTTGCCGTCGTCGACGATCATCGTGCCGTACCAGATCGCATTGGTCTCGCCGACACCGATCGGCTCGAACACCTGGATATGATTGCCGAGCAGCGAGAAATTCGGAAAGACATTGATGTTGACCGGCTCGGAACCGGCGAGATCGAGAAGCTCAAAGGCGCGGTCGCCATAGCGGCGGATGAACTCGGCTTCAAAATGCTCCATCCCGGGATGCGCGCTTTCCAGCGCCCATAAGCCGCCGGGCCGCTTTTCAAGATTTGGCCGCTTGTCCTTGAAGTGATTGCCGTGCCCGGTATAGCGCATATACATCGGCAGACTGTCCGGGGAGTTGCGGTAATAGGACATGCCCTTGGCGTTCTCGCCGGCAAAGCGGTTTTCAGTTTCCAAGAGCGAACGGTGCGAATAGGCGACGTGATAACCATCGCACGAATTGTCGTAGGCGAGCTTCCAATTGCCCTTGAAGCGGAAACGATTGGCTTCGCAGACCACCACCTTGCCTCCGGGGTTGCGGTCGAGCCATTCGTCGATGATGGAGGTGATCGGGCCCAGATGCTCGGCAAGCGGAAGCGCATCCATGTTCAGCGTGCCGAAGATGAAGCCGCGATAGGATTCCACCCGCGGCACTTGCGCGACATTGTATTTCGGATCGCGCATGTCTTCGGCATAGCCTTCCGGCCACGGCACGCCGCGAAGCTTCCCGGTGTTGAGGAAATTCCAGCCGTGGTAGGGGCACTGGAACGACTTGGCATTGCCTTTGTCCCAGCGGCACAGCGTCGTGCCGCGATGGGTGCACCGGTTGTAGAGCGCGCGGATTTTCCCGGTCCCGTCGCGCACGATGATCAGCGGGCGCAGTCCCATGCGGCGGGTGATAAAATCATTGTCGTTCGGGACTTCGCTGTCGTGCGCGAGATAAGTCCAGGTGCCGCCGAAGATGTTGGTCATCTCGGCTTCAAAGATCGCCGGATCGGTGTAGATGAGGCGATGGGCGCGATCCTCCTGGACCAGATATTCCCAATCATAGAGCGCGGTACCGCCGAGCCGTGTCGGCGGCGAACCGATCTTTTCCAACGCCGTCATGACATGCTCCTTGTTACTCACTCCTCGGGCCGGAGTTCATTCCGGTCGCGACGGCTAACTCAGAAGAAATCGAAGTACTCGTTCTGCTCCCAGATACTCGGCTCATCGTTCTGGGACGAGGCTCCGTCTTCACCGAGCGAGCTTAGATACCTACCGGCTTCCGTTCGCTTGAGCTTGATGAAGTAGTCGATAAAGGTATCGCCGAGTTCGCGACGGAACAACGGCTCCTTGTCGAGCACGTCGAGCGCTTCCGGCAGACTTTTTGGCAGTGCCGGGCGTTCGGCGGCGTACGGCGTATCGTCCGACGGCGGCGGCTGCAGGCGGGCTTCGATACCGGCGCTGCCGGCGACGATTTGCGAAAGAATATAAAGATAGGGATTGGCGGCAGGCTCGCCGGCGCGGTTTTCGAGCCGCGTCGCGGCATCGCCGGCACCGCCCAATACACGGATCATCGCGCCACGATGGTCACAGGCCCAGGTGGCCCGATCCGGAGCCAGCGAATTCGGGCGGAAGCGCCGATAACCGTTAACAGTGGGCGTGGTGAATACCGTGCCCGGCACCGCGTATTTGAGAAGACCGGCGAGATAGGCAAGGCCGACAGGCGAGAGTGCTTCCGCGGGTTCTTTCGGCATGAACAGATTGGCGCCAGTCGCCGCATTGACCAGCGATTGATGGAGATGCCAGCCGCTTGCATAAAATCCGTTGAGTGCCGGCCGCGCCATGAAGGTCGCGAAGTAGCCGAGCCGCCGGCAAATCTGCCGTGTCGCGGTGCGGAACAGCAGCACATTGTCCGCGGCCTCCATCGCTGTGCGCGGAGAAAAGGTGCACTCGACCTGGCCGGGTCCCCACTCGTTTTCGATGGAGCGGAGCCCAAGCCCCAGTGTTTCGTAAGCCTCGCCCAGCGCATCGAACACCGGCTGCATCAAATCCATATTGGATTCGGAGTGGTAGTGATAACCCGGTTCAACCGGCCAGGTCCGGATGGGACGACCGCGGGTGCCGGGCGCCCCGATATTGTCGTCGTTCAGATGGTCGTCGGCGACGCGCAGCAGATACCATTCGATTTCCGCGCCGATGATGCTGGTGCAGCCGCGATCGGCGAGTTTTTGCAGCGCCTTGCGCAACAGCTGGCGCGGCGCGAAATGTAACGGCCGGCCATCTTTGAAATACTCGTCGCACAATATCCAGCCGACGCCGGGCGCCCAGGGCAGCGCGCGGAAAGTCGAAGGGTCGGCCACGACGGTGAGATTTGGCGATCCCGTCATTTCCGCGAGGCCCATGCCGCCGCCCGGGGTGAAGGAGGCGAATACGCGTGCGCCCGCAGAGTCCAGCGTCGTGGTGGCGACGCCGATATTGTAGCCGCTGTTGAGCGCCGATATGAAAGCCGGAACGGTCAGCGTCTTGGCACGCGAATAACCATGGGTGTCACCCCAAGCGAGCCTCACATAGCGGAACTTTTCTGCTTGCAGTCGACGCTTGATTTCGCCGGCCTGGCGTCTCTGGTCATCGCTCCACAAGCCGTGCTTTTCGATGAAGGTGGGCTGCTCGCTCATATTCGACAGCTACCGCGGTTCGCGCTCGGTCGTGAGCGCAATTCCTGAGACTCGACTCTTCTTATAAGTCCGGCCGAAAGCGACCGGCAATTCACACACCGACCGCCGCTTTGACCTCCGGCCACGACTTGACCCCGTTCTCGTACATTTCCGTTGTCAGTTCTGCCGGCATCCAGTCGAGCAAAGCACCTTTGAAGGTCGGCCGGCTTCGCACCCGCTCGAACCAATCTTCGACGCGAGGAAGCCGTCCCCGCCACAATGCGTCCATCGCCAGGGCCGCCAGCCGATTGACGTAAGGCGTCATCGCGATATCGGCCATGGAAAATTCGTCGCCGACCAGCCAATCGGATTCGGCCAATGCGGTCTCCATCTTGCGAAGATAAGCGTCGTAAAGCCGAAGTTTGTCGGCAGCGCCCGGCGCCTGCATGCCGTGCTGCACCCATTGCCATTTCAGCATCCGCGCCGCCGTGCCTTCGCTGGCGCCTTTCTGCAGAAATTCATCGAAATTACCGGCGCCGTTGCGCAAAATCGTGTGGCGGTGCGATACCACGTAAGTGATCGCCGAGCAGGCCGGGTGCAATTCTTCGTCGACCGCCTTGGTCCAGATTCGAACCTCGGCACGGTGCCGCGGCGACGACGGAAAGATCGGATGCTGCGGAAAGACTTCTTCCGCATATTCGCAGATCACCGTCGATTCCGGAATGACGACATCGTCATGCACCAGGACCGGAACGACCGCCTTCGGATTGATCGCGAGAAAATCAGGTTTGAATTGTTCGCCGCGCAGAATGTCGACGTAGTGCCCGGTCCATTCGAGTTGTTTTTCCGCCAGCGCGAAGCGCACTTTCGCCGCGCAGACCGACGAGCCGTGATGGTACAATTCCAGCATGGAAAAGCTTTACTTCTTGAAGTGCTTCTCCAGGCCCTGCCAGCCTTCGAAATAATCGTGCTGCAATTCGGACGACTCGACGGCGTAGCGGGTGAGCCGCATCGCATAACGGCTTTCGAACATGAAGGCCATGGTGTCTTCGATCTTATGCGGCTTGAGCTCGGCGGCGCTCGCCCGCGCCCAGGTCTCGGCATCGGGACCGTGCGCCGTCATGCAATTGTGCAGGCTGGCGCCGCCGGGCAGGAAGCCCTCGGCCTTGGCGTCGTAAACGCCGTGCAGCAGGCCCATGAACTCGGTCATGACGTTGCGGTGATACCACGGCGGCCGGAAGGTGTCCTCGCCGACCAGCCAGCGCGGCGGAAAGATCACGAAGTCGATATTCGCGGTACCGGGCACATCGGACGGTGCGGTAAGTACGCTGTAGATCGACGGATCCGGATGATCGAAGCTGATGGTGCCGATCACCATGAAGCGCGCCAGATCGTATTTGTACGGCGCAAAATTGCCGTGCCAGGCGACCACGTCGAGCGGCGAATGGTCCATTTCCGCGGCCCAGAGATTGCCCTGGAATTTCGCCACCAGGAGGCAGGGCGATCTGGTGTCTTCGTAAGCCGCCACCGGCGCCTCGAAATCGCGGACATTGGCAAGCCCGTTGGAACCGAGCGGCCCGAGCTCCGGCAGCCGCAAATTCATGCCGTAGTTTTCGCAGACATAGCCGCGCGACGGGCCATCGGGCAGTTCGATACGAAGGCGCAGACCGCGCGGGATGATGACGATCTCGCCGGGGCATGCTTCGATGATGCCGAGCTCAGTGACGAAGCGGGCGCGGCCGAGTTGCGGCACGATCAGCATTTCGCCGTCGGCGTTGTAGAAGACCCGATCGGTCATCGAACGGTTGGCGGCGTAGATGTGGACCGCCATGCCGACCTGGGTCGCGACGTCGCCATTGCCGCCCAGCGTAACCAGGCCTTCGACGAAATCGGTCGGCTCTTTCGGGATCGGGATCGGGCTCCAGCGCAATTGCGTCGGCGTGGCGTCGACGTCGTTGAACGGCGCGCTGCGGATGAGCCGGTTCTCGATGCGTGCATAGGGCCGGTGCACCACCGAGGGCTGGATGCGATAGGTCCAGGTGCGGCGGTTTTCACCGCGCGGCGTCGTAAACGAGGTGCCCGATATCAGTTCGGCGTAAAGCCCGTGCGGCGGTCGCTGCGGCGAGTTCCGTCCGACCGGCAATGCGCCGGGATGCGCCTCCGAGACGAAATGATTGCCGAAGCCGGATTGATATCGCAGGCCGGCCACGGCGGAGAGCGGTCTTGTTATCCGCTTTCCGGATTTTGGTTTCCTGATTCATCGTAAACCTCCCGGCTGCCGCTTTGTCGCCTGCAGGAGCGAAGCGCCGACGCCGTCCGGCAACTCCCTGTCCGACTGGCGCACGCCGCTTTCCCCGTAATCATGCGGAGATAATTGGTCTCTCTTGTAACCAATATCCCTCTTTCGGCCCCTTGGCGCAAGGACCTTGGAATGGTTCCAAGTTCCTTGACGGTATCCCTTGCCGCAATTCGCCTCGAATGTCGCACATTCCGCTCAAAAAGCCGCCCGCTTGGGCCTGCATCAGCGGAAGGCGTCGAGGGACTAACCATTCATTAATCATATCGCACGTGCCGATGGGCACGCCGCGCGAGCATGACTCTGTTGGGGGAGCCGATGCGGCCGATCATTGCGTTTGCCATTCTTTGGCTTGGCGTAGGGGGAACAGCGTCCGAACCGGAATATTCCTCGCTGTTCCACGATTATGTGCAGACTGCCAGCGCCGGCACTTCACTGATTGAAATCGAATCGTCGATCGGACGTGGCGATCGGCTGACTGCCGCTCAAACTCAGGATGCGGCCCAACAAGATTTGGACGACGGCGCACCCGACACTCCCCGCGTCGTGAGGCCGCTGATTTTCGCGTCCGCCGGCACCGACCTGGAGGTCAACGAAACCGCCGGTCTCGATACCCAAAACGAAACCGCGCACGCCGTAGCCTCCGTCGACGACCTTTGCAATGCGCTTTACACCTCGGCGCAGAATAACGATCTGCCGGTTCCGTTCTTCGCCAACTTGATTTGGCAGGAGAGCCGACTGCGCGCCGACGACGTCAGCCGAAAAGGCGCACAGGGCATCGCCCAATTCATGCCGGAGACCGCCGTCGAAAAGGGTCTGGCAAATCCGTTCGACCCGATGCAGGCGATTCCCGCCTCGGCGCGCTTCCTGCGCGAGTTGCGACTGCAATTCGGCAATCTCGGCTTCGTTGCGGCCGCCTACAATGCCGGTGCGCACCGGGTGGCCGATTGGCTGATGCATCGCAGCAGCCTGCCGCAGGAAACCCGCACCTATGTCGTACGGGTGACCGGTCTTTCGGTCGAGGCATGGCGCAACATGCCGGTGGATAATGCGGCTCTTACATTCGTGCCGCGGCTGCCGTGCCGAAGCCTGCCCGCTTACGCCAGTGTGGAGCAGACCCAGTTCGAGCAAGCTCAAGTGGAAGCGGCCAAGGCCGAACTGCAAGAGCCGGAAGAATTGGCGGCGGAAACAACCGCGACGATAACCAAACAAGACGGCCATCAACACAGCGCCGAGCGTAGTCACGGCCACGAACGCCCTGAACATCGCGAAGCCCGCCGTGCTGCCGTCCATGACCATCACCCCGCCAAACGCGAGGCCGAGCACACGCCCCATGCCGGACATGAGCGGCGCCGGAGCGCATAACGCCTTCTTATTCAGCTTGACGCTACACCCGGCGCACCGCGGCGAATGCCGAGCGCGACGATACGCTGCAATAAATCGGGATAGCTGATGCCGACGTGCCGCGCTGCGGTGGCAAATTCCTGACTCTCGGCGATTTCCGGATTGGGATTGGCTTCGAGAAAATACGGCGTGCCGTCGGCGGCCAGGCGGAAATCGATTCGGGCATAACCATCGAGTTCGAGCGTCCGGTAAATCCGTTTCGCCATGACCTGAATGCGCGTGGCCATTTCGGGCGCAAGATCCTTGGCCGGTCCATGCCGGATGCCGCGCCGCTCCTGATAGTCGGTGTCGTGCTTGACCTTCTCGGTCGCAATCAGCCAGTCACCTTCGGCCATGTTCTTGAATTGCAGCTCCCAGACCGGCAGCACCATCAGCCGTTCGTTGCCGACGATGCCGACATAGATTTCGCGGCCCTCGATATATTGCTCGACGATGGCGGCGCTGCCGATCCGCTCATGGATGAAGTTCACCCGTTCGGCGAGTTTCTCATCGGTATCGACAACGGAGGCTTGTGAAATGCCGAGGGAGGCGTCTTCATTGACGCTTTTGACGATCAGCGGCAGCGTAAGCCGCGCCGGCCGCTTCACCTTGCGGCCGCGGGGGAAAACCGCGAATTCCGGCACCGGCACCCGATGATAATGCACCAGCGTTTTCGACAGATCCTTGCCGCGCGCCAGCATCAAGCCGCGCGGATTGCAGCCGGTATAGGGCACGCGGAGAAGCTCGAGATAACTGACGACGTTCTGATCGTAGATCGCCTCGCCGTGAAACTGTTCGAGCAGCGTGAACACCGCGTCCGGCTTGAACGCCTCGATCGCTTCGCGGATCGGCTTGAGCTCGTCGTGCACGCCAAGCGGCTTCACCTCGTGACCGGCGGCGCGCAGCGTCGTAACCACGTCGTATTCGGTTTTCCAAACGTTGATTTCTTGCTCGGTGTACCCCTTGCTCGATTCCGGGGGTATCAGGTCCGGATGCGTCAGCATCAGGACGCGAAGCGGTTTCATAGCGCGATCCACCTTCGCCGCGACGGACCAAACAAGGTATGCATGGTTTTAGCGGTCAACAGCACCGTAAACTCCATGATCAGTTTGCGCTCGGAACCCACCGCACGCAAATTGAGCTCCCGGCACCGCTGGATCATATCATCGAGCACGACATCGAAGGTAAGCTGATATTCGCCGGTCCATTTCGAAACGAGTTCGCGGACATTGGAGCGATTGCGCCTGATAAATGTCGATGCGGCTTCGGAGCGGCGGTGTTTGGGATCGTCTGAAAACAGCCGCCGCAGGTCGCGGTCGTAGGTCTTCGGCGTGTCGACGACGTAGAGCGCGCGCTTCTTTTTGTAATATTCGCCGAGCGTCTGATTGAGCGTGCTGAGCGGGTCGACTTTCTCCCGGTGCGTGAGCACCGGCCGCTTGCCCGCGATCTCGCCCATCAGTTCGTCGACATATTCGAGCTTCTTGAGCGCCGGCCAGCCGGCATAACGGGTGCGCCAATGCGAGCGCGGCCGCAGCCACACCGCGAAAGTTTCGGCGAAATCCTCGTCGGGATGACTCTGGGCATACCACAGCCGTAAATGCTGGACGTGATTGCGGCTTGCCGGGTTCGGCCGGTAATAGCGCGGATAGCGCCGCGACGACGGGCCGAACAATTGCTGCCAACGGCGGCGGCGATAAAGCTGGTAGGCATGGGTGACGACATGGCCGCATTCATGGCGCAGAATCCGCATGCATTCGGAAACGGTGCCGCCCTCGACTTCGAGGATCATTTTCTTTTCAAGCTGCATCAGCCGTGGATGGGCCAGGAAGAACGGAATAGCGATTCCCGGAGTGTTCTCCGGCGAAAACCACTCGCTGGAAATCCAGGCATGCGGCCGGACCCGGATGCCATGCTCGGCAAGCTCGGCGTAGAGATTATGCAGACAGGTTTCGAGCCAGGTCCCCTCGACGGTCACCTTGAGGTCCTTGAGCCGGACCGCCAGCAACTCGTCGTCGGGCAGCTTGGCCCAGGGATAGCTCTTGCGCGGCATGGGGCTCGAAATCCGGAGCGGGCGATGCCTAAATGGTGTCACGGCCGGCCGATGCCGACAACCGGCAAGTGATGGCGCACGGCGTCCTGGCGGACTATAGGATGGCCAGGGCATCGGAAAAAACACGAAAATCATGCACGCAGGGATCGGAGACGCGGTACGTCGCAAGGAAGATTTACGCCTTGTCACCGGCCAGGGCTGTTATAGCGACGACTTCAATTTTCCAGGGCAGGCCTATGGTGCGGCGCTACGATCGCCGCATGCGCATGCCCTGATCCGCTCGATCGACGTATCGGCGGCGCGGGCCATGCCTGGCGTGCTCGATGTGCTGACCGGCGTGGAAGCGCGCAAGGACGGTCTCAAATCGATTCCGCATCTGGTCGCCCCCGGGACCGCACCCGACATTGTGCTGCATAATCGCGACGGCTCGCCGGTCCCGGCGGCCCCTCACCCCGTTTTGCCGATCGACCGGGTGCGCCATGTCGGCACTGCCGTTGCCTTCGTGATCGCCGAGACTGTCGCCGCCGCCAAGGATGCCGCTGAAACTATCGTCGTCGAATACGAGCCTTTGCCGACGGTGATCGACGCCAGGGACGCGGTCGAGCCCACCGCCCCCCGGCTCTACGACGATCTGCCCAACATCATGATCGACGCCGAAATCGGCGACGCCGCGGCGACCGCCGAAGTTTTCGCGCGCGCGGCTCACGTCACGCGGCTCGACACCTGGATCAATCGCGTCACCGGCGTGCCGATGGAGCCACGCGCCGCGGTCGGCATTTATGACGCCGGGACCGGCCGCTACACGCTCTATGCCGGCTCCGGCGGCATCGTCCGCCAGAAAAAGGAGCTGTCGGCGATCCTCGGCGTGCCGTTCGAAGTCGGTGCGCGTCGTCGCTCGCGAGATCGGCGGCAATTTCGGCACCCGCAATAGTTTCTTTCCCGAGTTCGCGATGGTGGCCTGGGGTTCGCGGCGCATCGGGCGGCCGGTGAAGTGGACCGCGGAACGTAACGAAGCCTTTGTCAGCGACTATATGGGCCGCGATCTTACCGTATCGGCCGAACTCGCGCTCGACGCCGACGGCCGTTTCCTGGCGCTGCGCAGCTCCAATCTCAGCAATGTCGGCGCTCATAGCGGCTCTTACGTGCCGCTGGTCAAAGGCGTTGGGCTGATGACCGCCGGTTACAAGCATTCCAGTGTCGCATATCAGCGCCCGCGCCGTGCTTTCGACCACCATGCCGACCACGCCCTATCGCAGCGCCGGCCGGCCCGAGGTCATCTATGTGATCGAGCGGCTGATCGATAAAGCCGCGCAAGAGCACGGCTTCGACCGCGTTGGTTTGCGCAAGCGCAATCTCATTCCGCCGTCGGCCTTTCCATACAAGAACGCGCAGGGCATCACTTACGACAACGGCACCTATCGCGTAGTCATGGACCGGGCCATGGAGCTCGGCGACTGGAGCGGTTTCAAGAAGCGGCGGGCCGAAGCCAAGAAGCGAAAAAAGCTGCGCGGCATCGGGCTCTGCAATTATCTCGAGACCACCGGCGGCTATCCGCGCGAACGCGCCGACGTCACGGTGCAGCCGCATGGCAAGGTCGACGTCGTGGTCGGTACGCTGTCCAGCGGCCAGAGCCACGAAACCACCTTCGCGCAATGCGTCGCGGAATGGCTTGGCGTGCCGTTCGACGATGTCCATGTCAATGAAAGCGACACCGACATCGTTAAGGAAGGCGGCGGTTCGCATTCCGCACGCTCGATGCGGCTTGGCCGGCATCGTCATGGGCAAAGCATCCGACGCCGTCATCGAGAAAGGCAAGCGGATCGCCGCGCACCTGCTTGAAACGGCCGAGGACGATATCGGCTTTGCCGCCGGCCGCTTCACCGTCAAAGGCACCGATCGTTCGGTCAGCATCTTCGATGCGGCGGGAGCCGCGGCCGACGGCAAAAGCGTGCCGGAGGAATTACGCGGCCCACTGGACGCGAGCTGCGACGAGACGATCTTGCAACTCGGCTTCCCGTACGGCGCCCACGTCTGCGAGGTCGAGATCGACCCGCAGACCGGCGCGCTGCAACTCGTCAATTACACCGCGATCGACGATGTCGGCCGCGCGATCAATCCGATGGTGGTGGACGGACAGACCCATGGCGGCGTCGCACAAGGGGTCGGCCAGGCGTTGTGGGAGCTTTGCGCTTACGACGCGCAGGGACAATTGCTCGCCGGCGTCGTTCATGGACTACGCCATGCCGCGCGCCGATTATCTGCCGTCGTTCACAACCGATATCAGCCAGGTGCTCACGCCGACCAACCCGCTCGGCGTGCGCGGCGCCGGCGAAGGCGGCACCACTGGCGCGCTCGGCGCCGTGGTCAATGCGGTGGTCGACGCGCTTGCCGAATTCGGCGTCAGCCATATCGAAATGCCGATCACGCCGGAGAAAATCTGGCGCGCGATTCACGCGGCCAAGAAATAGTCTCTTGCATCAAAGGAAATGAAAATGTCCGACATTTTGACCAAACAAGACGGCGCGATTCTGACGCGTCACCCTCAATCAGCCGGAGCGCGGCAATGCGGTTTCCGACGAGATGGTCGCCGAACTCACCGGCGTCATCGCGAGCGCGGAGAAGACGGCCAGCGTGGTCGTGCTGCGCGGCGCCGGCGATGATTTTTGCGTCGGCCGCGCCGTCATGGGCGCGGCGCCAAAAAACGATCCGGATGCTTACGAACGCCGCGCTTTCAGCGACGTGGTGTTCGATTGCTACGGCGCGATGCGTAACGCCAAAGTACCGATCATCGCCGTGGTGCAGGGCCGGGCGCTCGGTTTCGGCTGCGCCATCGCTGCGGCCTGCGATATCACGCTCGCCAGCGACAAGGCGGTCTTCCAGGTGCCGGAAATGGCCCACAACATTTTGCCGACCATGGTGATGTCGTCCTTCATCGACCGCTTGCCGCGCAAGGCGATCAGCTATCTGGTCTATTCGACGGCGGAAATCACACCGGAGCGCGCTTTGAGCTTCGGCATCGTCAGCGACGTCGTGCCGGCCGCCAAGCTTGACGCCGCGGTCGAGACGCTTTGCGCCGCGATCCTCAAGGCGCCCAAGCCTGCGATTTACGGGGTCAAGGAATACGTGAAAACCGCCCCCGACATGGCGGTGTACGGCGCCGTCGAATTCGCCCGGAACCTGCATGCCACCGTCAATTCTTCGGGTGAAATGAGGAAGAAGCACTGAACTGAACGCGCGACCCCTTCCTGAACGCCGGTCTGAGCCGATACCATGGCATCGGGCGGCTCAGGGGGAGGCGATGCGACGGGGCTCTAAAACGGGCAAGAAGGTAAAGAAAGCAAAGACGAGCCGCCGCAAGGCGGCCGCGCCCAAACGCGTCGCTGCGCCCAAACCCGTCCGCCGCGCCAGTTCCACCGCTACCGGCCCGAACAAGCGGATCGCGCTCCTGAAGCTCGAGCGCGACGAGGCGTTGGCGTATCAGCGCGCGACCGCTGAAATACTGTCCTCGATCAGCAGTGCGTCGACCGACGTCAAGCCGGTGCTCGACGCGATCGTGCGCAATCTGCTGCGGCTATTCGGTGCGAGCACCGCGCTCGTCGCCCTTTTGCGAGACGGGATGATCCACGTCGGCGCACTCGGCGGCGAGCCGGGATTCGAAAGAATGGCGGAACGCTACCCGTTACCGCTCAACGACACGAGCGTTCCCGGTCGGGCGATGTCGTCGAAGCATGTCATTCACTTGGCGCCGATGATCGGCAACCCCGATACACCGGCGTCGTCCGTCAAGTTTGCGCGCGACTTCGGCTTCAATTCGCTGATTTCGGCGCCAATGCTTCGCGGCGACAAAGTCGTGGGCGCGATCATCGCGGCACGCGGCACGGCCAAGCCATTTCACGCCAAGCAGATCGAACTGATCCGGAGCTTCGCGGCCCAGGCCGTCATCGCGATCGAGAACGCGCGCCTGCTCAGCGAATTGCGGGAGTCGCTGAAACAGCAGACCGCGACCGCCGACGTCCTTAAAGTGATCAGTCGCTCGACTTTCGATCTGCAGGCAGTTCTCGACGCGCTGGTGGAGACGGCCGCGCAATTATGCGAGGCGACCAGCGCTTTCGTGTATCGGCGGGAAGGTGAAAAATACCGGCTGGATTCCACGTTTGGATTCTCGGTGGAATACAAAACGTATATGATCGGACAACCGATAGGCCCCGGCCGGCAAACCCTGGTGGGACGAACGATTCTGGAGGGCAAGCCCGTCCACATCGCGGATGCCCGCAACGATCCAGAATACACCTGGAAGGAATCTCAGTTACGAGGCGGGTATCGCACCATGCTGGGCGTGCCTTTGATGCGCGGGGGGGCGCCGATCGGCGTGCTGTCGCTGACCCGATCCGAGGTAAAACCCTTCACGGACCGGCAGATCGAGCTGGTCACGACTTTCGCCGACCAGGCGGTGATCGCCATCGAGAACGTGCGGCTGTTCGACGACGTGCAAAAGCGCACCGCGGAACTGACGGAATCGCTGCAGCAGCAGATCGCCACGGCCAACGTGCTCAAGGTCATCAGCAGTTCGCCCGGCGAATTGGAGCCTGTTTTTGAAATCATCCTGGAGAACGCGGCGCGTATCTGCGAGGCGAATTTCGGAAACATACTCCGGTTCGAGAATGGCCAACCGCAGTTTATCGCAAAGCTGAGGGTGCCGGAGCAATTTTTCTCGTTCCTGCGACGCTCGGCGCTGCGCCCCGGCCCGCTCCATCCCTTCAGTCGTCTCATCGCGCAGAGGCAAACGGTGCATGTCACCGACTACAGTTCCGATCCGTCTTATTTGGATCGCGATCCCCTGGCGGTCGCCGGCGTTGAGCTCGGTAACATCCGGAGCTTGCTGATCGTCCCGATGCTGAAGGACGGTGCACTGATCGGCGGTATCGCAATCTACCGGAATGAAGTGAGGCCGTTCACCGACAAACAGATCGCGCTGATGACGAACTTCGCGGCCCAGGCTGTCATCGCCATCGAGAACACGCGCCTGCTCAGCGAATTGCGCGAGTCGCTGCAGCAGCAGACCGCCACCGCCGACGTACTCAAAGTCATCAGCCGCTCGACCTTCGATCTGCAGACCGTCCTCGACACGCTGGTCGAGTCGGCGGCGCTGCTGTGCGAGGCCGACAAGGCATCGATCAATCGCGCGCAGGACGATGCCTATCGCGCGATCGCGATGCACGGCTTTCCGCCCGAATTCAAGACGTTCGCGGCCAATTACACTATTCCCGCCGGCAATGCTTCGGTGGTCGGCCGCACCGTGACGCAGGGCGCGCCAATTCAAGTCCCCGATGTGACGGCCGACCCCGATTACAAAATGTCGGAGATCATAGATTTCGGCCAAATTCGAACGATACTCGGCGTGCCGATGTTGCGCGAAGGCAAGCCCACCGGCGTCATTGTCCTGATGCGAAACGAGGTGCGGCCCTTCACGGAAAGACAGATCGAACTCGCGCAAACCTTCGCCGATCAGGCGGTGATCGCGATCGAGAACGTCCGGCTATTCGAGAGCGTCGAGGCGCGCACCCGCGAACTGGCGAAATCGCTTGAGGAACTGCACACCGCCCAGGACCGCCTGGTGCAAACCGAGAAGCTCGCCTCGCTCGGCCAGTTGACGGCCGGCATCGCCCACGAGATCAAGAACCCGCTTAATTTCGTCAATAATTTTTCGTCCGTCTCGGTCGAATTGATCGAGGAACTACGCGAGGCGCTTTCGCGTGCGCAGCTGGACGACAAGCTTCGCGCCGAGATCGGCGAACTTGCCGATATGTTGCAGGGCAATCTCGACAAGGTCGTACAGCACGGCAAGCGCGCCAATTCGATCGTCAAGAATATGCTGTTGCACTCGCGGGAAGGTTCCGGAGAGCACCGGCCGGTCGATATCAACGCACTGGTGGAAGAGAGCCTCAATCTCGCCTATCACGGGGCGCGCGCCGAGAGGCAGGGCTTCAACATAACCTTGGAACGTTCTTTCGATCCCAGCGCCGGCGAAGCCGATCTATTCCCGCAGGAGATCACGCGGGTGCTGCTCAACTTGATCTCAAACGGCTTCTACGCCGCGACCAAGCGGCTGGCACAAACCGACGGCGGCAAATACGAACCCACGCTGAGCGCCGCAACCAAAAATCTCGGCGGCAGCGTCGAAATTACGATCCGCGACAACGGCGCCGGCATTCCGCCCGAGGTCAAGGACAAGATGTTCAATCCGTTCTTTACGACCAAGCCCGCCGGCGAAGGCACCGGGCTCGGCCTGTCCATCAGTCACGACATCATTGTGAAGCAGCACGGCGGTTCCATCACGGTCGATACCGAGCCGGAGCATTTTACTGAATTCAAGATCGTTCTGCCGCGCAAAGGGGCGTTGCTCGTCAAACCGTGAGAGGATGGAATTTAGTTACATCTGATCTTACGAAGACTTTTCATGCCACACACCGGGCCGTGTTCGTCTCTTTCTGCGGACACAATCGATTCAATCTGAGCTTATTGCGTTCTAGCTACGTACCAATTTGTTAGTCGATTCGATCTCATAGCTTTTCAAAATAGGGAGTATTTCCGATGCGCGCAATTCTCATTGCCGGCGCCTCAGTAGTTCTACTTATGACGCCGATACTTGCGGCACGGTCCGACGACGTCCCCGTGCTTGACGTGAAACCGGTCTGCCACGGCATCGCCGCTCAAGGAATGGACCCGTCGGAGACCGGCGGACCGGATCTGGCAATGTCTCAGTGCGTTGCCAGCGAGCAGGAAGTGCGGGGACAACTGGTCAAAGCATGGTCAAGCTTCGCGTCGGCGGACAAGCAACACTGCACCAATGAAGCGACGATGGGCGGCGAGGCAAGCTATACGGACCTGATTACGTGTCTCGAGATGGCGAGAGACGTAAGAAAGATGCACGTTCCTAAAGACTCGTTTGATCATATTCAACGATAAGCGCCTGCGCATTTGAACTTAATATCGCGCCTTCCGGTTGCCCCGTCACTTTGAGGCAATACCGGCGCGGGAATCTTTGCAGTTGGAGCGTCATGCAGTGAATGACGCTCATCAGTGCTCGCTACGGCAAAAGGCATCACTGTTGTCAGTCTCCTAACCGGAGAAAGGAAACTCCATGTCGTATCGAATCTCGTATCGAACAGCTGTCTCAATTGCGGCGGCTGCAATGCTCGGCATCGCTTGTGTTTCGACAGATGCGATGGCGCGAGGCGGCGGCCGCGGCGGTTTCCACGGCGCCGGTCACGTCGGCGGATTCCACGGCGCTCGCGCCGGTGGATACCGCGGCGGTACCCGCGTCGGCGGCGTCTATCGCGGCGGCGGTTATCGTGGGTATGCCGGTCGCGGCATCGGCGTGGGTGTAGGCGTCGGCCTGGGTGCTGCTGCGGTCGGCGCGGCGGCGGTGGCACCGCGCTATTACAACAGTGTCGGATGCGGAATCTACCCGAACCCGCCATGCTGACTTAGCCAGGCGAGAGCGGCGACACACGCCGCTCTCGCCACGTTCATCCGATTCATAACAGCCAGCCGATAATCCGTGCTGGTTGGTATTGCTGTCGTCAACCGGGCTCGGCGAAGCTTTGCCCAATGGAGAGCAACAAATGAGAATGAAAATCCTATTGAGTGCCGTCGCGGTATTTTCTTCGCTCTATGCGGTCGATGCGTCGGCGCAGAGCGCAAACCTGAGCGGCCGCTGGCAATGCATGGCGCTTTGCCTAGGCCCAACCGGCAGCTACGCCTTCATCACGCAGAACGGCTGGGATCTGAACGTCCTCAACGATGTCGGCGAACCGTCCCGCGCGTGGGTCGATTATCCGGGTCACATCTGGATCGATAGATCCCAGCAGGGCGCAATTTTTTCCCCCAACGGCTTCACGCTGCAATTCGACCGCGGAGCGATTTGGCAGCGCGCCCCGGATATGCCGCCGCCCAACTACCGCGGCTAATAAACGTCCAACGACGAAGCACCGCCGGCGAGCCCCCATGATCGGAGGCTCGCCGGTTTAGCTTTGTCGCTAAAGCGACGGCGCCGCCAATTCCTTCACCGCCTCGTCACCCTTCATCGACCATGTGACGATGGCCTTGCCATCCAGCTTCTGCTTGGTGAGATCGACCATGCGGATTTCGCTGTTCTCATTGGTCCGGAAGTAGAACCGCTTGGCCTTCAGATCGCTGGCGCTGGTCCAGAGCGTGTAGTCGGCTATGATATTGCCATTGGCGTCCTTTTCGGCGGCGCGCGAAGAGCCTTTGGGAATATCGAAGTCATTGAGGATGTGAAACGCCGAAAGTATCGCCTCATAGCCGGTCTGCGACGGCAGCACCGACTGACTGAACGCGACGGCGCGCACAAACCGTGACGGCGGTGTGAAATCGCCCGGCAGTCCCAGCATCCCCGTCCCTTGGCCGAACGGCGTGAGCGTCACGCTGCCCACTTTGACGGGCGGCAAGTCAGTCAGGGAAAAATTCACGTAATTGCGGAGATTGGTCATCTGCCAGTCGAACGCCGGCGAGTTGGTCATGACGCCGAGCGGATTGTCGTAGATGTGAAGCTTGCCGTCGGTGTATTCGACAGCGATGCTCTTGCCGGTGGCGTCGTGCACGACATAGTGCGCCGGCGGCGAGAACTTCCAGGCTTCAAGCACCACGCCCGGTACGACGATGCTCGGCAGGTTCGCCCGCACTTCGTCGACAGTGGCAAAATTCTCGAGAATGTAGGAGCCAAGCTCCCATGGCGCGAGAGTCTTGCTCGCATCATCCGCGGTGTAGGGCTGATATTGCGCGGAGGTCGGGAAATAGAACAGTCCGACCGCCAGACCCCGTTCGTTCAGTCCATCGATCAGGATCGGCAAGCCGAGCGCATTGGCGCCGAGTGTTGCATATTTGGACGTCCAGGTCTTGCCGGGCTTGCCGTCGGGGGTCGTTCCGGTGCGGGAATAACCCCGCGGTACCATGATGACATTGGATTTGAGATCGATGCCGAACTCCAAAGTCCGCGCATGAACGACGGTACCGTCGGTGGCAATGAGTTCGATGCCGGTACAAGCCTGGGCGGGCGGCACGACGACGAGGCCGAGCACCGCGCTCAGAACGAGCGATCTCGATATGCTGTTATTGATTTGCATTTTCACGGTATCCTCCTTGTTCCGCCGACATCGACGAATGCACCCAAAAATGGCCGGCGCGGATTTTCCATCTCAGTTGGCAATCGGAGCGGCTGCGAATTTATCGCTCCCGAAGCATAACGGAGGCTTGCCGACTTCGTTTATTGGTGGAAAGGCTTAATTGACCGTCACGGTGAATCGATTGCGCGCTGACAGGGCGAAAATCGCCTCGTCGCGTTCACGAACGACGCTTTCGGCGGCCGAAAAGTGCAGATCAAAATGAAATTCAGACCATGATCCGATTCAATCTGATCGGATCACGGTCTGGGTAAAACCGAGTGGGGGACGGCAGGCAAAAAAAGCCCAGGAAGACCCTAGAGCTTCCCGGCGAACGCGTCGGCGACGAACTGATGTGCGAGCGCATAGGTCTGCCGCGTCGATGGTTCGTGCCAGCCGGCGATACCGGGCACATCGGCGCCCTGATCGGTGTAAGCGTGCAGGATGCCGGAGAACAACAGCATTTCCCACTGGGCGCCGGCGGCGTCCATCTCCTTTTCGAAAGCGTCGCGATGTTCCTTCGGTGCCACCGGATCGGGAGCGCCATGGGTGACCAGGAGCTTTGCTTTGATCGCGCCTTTCTTGGCCGGCGCTGCCGTTATCAGATCGGAGTGAACCGCGACCACGGCCGCGATATCGGCGCCGTCGCGGGCGAGTTCGAGCACATTGCCCCCGCCGAAGCAGAAGCCGATCGCGGCACGTCGGTCGTCGATCAGATTGCGCTTGCCGGCTTCGGCGATCATTGTGTCATAGGCGGCGCGGATACGGGCGCGCTGCTCGACCGCGTCTTCGCGGAGCGGATTAGCCAAAGCGGCGGCACCGCCGAAGTCGGAAGGACGATTGCCCTCGCCATACATGTCGGCGACGAAGACGACGTAACGGTCGCCGGCCACAAGCTTGGCGCGTTCGATCGCCTTGTCGGTCATGCCCATCCAATTCGGCGCCATCAGCATGGCCGGGCGCTTGCCGGATATCGAATCGTCGTACACCAGCGCACCTTCGGCGGTGAGCTTGCCCATGGCATATTTGATTTTTTCGGCTTTCATGTGCTTCCTTCCCGTCGGTCTTCTTCGTATGGCATGCCGGACATTATGATAAAAGCCAAGTTGGAAGCAAAGACCAAGATGAGCACGAAGAAGCGAACCAAGAACACGATTAAAGCCGCGGCAAAAAGTAGAGCCGGTACCAAGACGAAGATTCGTGCCGAGTCCAAAGCGAAGACCAGGGCGCGCGACGACGGGCCGATCTTTCTCAGCGAAGGCGATGTGCAAAGCCTCGTGAGCGTCAAGGACGCAATCGCGACGCTGGAGGTTCTGTTTGCGACATGGTCCGATCCGACGACCATCAATATGCCGCGGCAGCGCGCGAAGGCCGGCGACGGCACATTCAACCTGATGGGCGCCGCGTGGGGTCCGAAACAACTGTTCGGGCTCAAGGCCTATTTCGGCGGCGGCGGCGACGGCCGTTATTATGCGCTATTGTTCTCGTCGAAGGACGGCAAGCTCAAGGCGATGATCGAAGCCGACCATCTCGGCCAGATGCGCACCGGCGCGGTGAGCGGCCTTGCCACCAAGCTGCTCGCCAAACCGGACGCGCGTACGCTCGGCGTGATCGGCACCGGACGGCAGGCGTTCACCCAAGTTGCCGCGGTCTGCGCCGTACGCAAGATCGAAAAGATCTTCGTGTCGAGCCGCACCGCCGAACACCGCGACAGCTTCGCGCGCAAGGTCGAGCGCGGTCTGCGCGTCGCCGCACTGCCGATGCCGACGGCCGAAGCCGCCGTCGCCGATGCCGACGTCGCGATTACCATCACCAAATCGGCCGAACCGGTGTTGCGGGCGAATTGGCTCAAATCCGGCGTGCACATCAATGCGGCCGGCGCCAATTCACCGGTGCGGCGCGAAGTCGATGCCGAGTCCGTGCTGCGTGCCACCGTGCGGGCGACCGATCAGATCAGTCAGGCGAAACTGGAAGCCGCCGAATATCGCGACCTTGTCGCGGCCGGCCGGCTGCAATGGACGGACATCACCGAGCTCGGCGACATTTTGACCGGGAAGGCCGCCGGCCGGCGCGGGCCTGCCGACATCACGTTATTCAAGTCGCTGGGTATTGCGCTTGAGGATGTCGCGTTTGCCGATCTGATCCTGCGCCGCGCCACCGAACGCGGTATCGGCAAGCGGCTGCCGTGAGATTCACGCAGCCAGCATCTTGTGCACTTCGCTGACCAGTTCGCGCAGATGGATCGGTTTTGACAGCACCTTGGCGTGTTTTGGCGCGGTAGAATCGGAGTTCAGCGCAACCGCGGCAAAGCCGGTGATGAACATGATCTTGATGTCGGGGTCCAGTTCGGCGGCACGGCGGGCCAATTCGATGCCATCCATTTCCGGCATGACGATATCGGTCAACAGGAGCTCGAACGGCTCCTCGCGCAAACGCTGATAGGCCGATAGGCCGTTGTCATAGGAGATAACGTCGAATCCGGCATTCTGCAGCGCCTTGACCAGGAACCGCCGCATGTCGATGTCGTCTTCCGCGAGCAGGATTTTGGACATGATAGCTTTGATCCGGCTTCCGCCGGCCCCCTTCATCACATTAGCCGGATGGCCGGTAAACATGAGGTGAAAGACGGCGCAAATCGGTCGTGGTAGGTAAATTCCGGGACGTGCTCGGGCGTTCTGACCCTGCACCCTGATCCTACGGTCGCGGGAGGCCTATGGACAAGGGCTTCGCGTTAGGGAACGTTGCCGGGGTTGCGAGTCCTCAGGGATTGCCCGCCAGGCGTCATGTCGCAAATCGAAGACGAATTCGATCCCCCATTCGAGGCCATCGAGCCTGTGGCGTGCCGCGGCCCGCTGCTGTTCAATTCGCCTCATAGCGGGCGCGTTTACCCCGAAGCTTTCCTTCTGGCGTCACGGCTCGATCTGGCAACGCTGCGCCGCTCCGAGGACAGTTTCGTCGGCGAACTGATCGAGGGCGTGGTGGAGCGCGGCCACCCGGTGGTGCGCGCGCACTTCCCGCGCTGCTATGTCGACGTCAATCGGGAACCCTACGAACTCGACCCGCGAATGTTCGACGGCAGGCTGCCGTCGTTCGCCAATACCCGCTCGATGCGGGTCGCCGGCGGGCTTGGCACCGTGGCGCGCGTGGTCGGCGACGCCCAGGAAATCTACGATCAGCGTATCGCCGTTGCCGAGGCGTTGCGGCGGATCGATGGGTTGTACAAGCCCTATCATCGAATTCTGCGGCGGCTGTTCATGCGGCTGCAGCGCGAATTCGGCGCCGCTATCCTGGTGGATTGCCATTCGATGCCTTCGACCACCGGCGGTCGTGACGAGCGGCCGCGTGCCGACCTCGTCCTGGGCGACCGCTACGGCACCAGTTGTGTCGGCATTGTCGCCGAGACCGTCGAGCAATGCATGCGCGAATTCGGCTATTCCGTGAGCCGCAACAAGCCTTATGCCGGCGGCTTCATCACCGAACATTACGGCAATCCGACTACCGGCCTGCATGCCATCCAGCTTGAGATCAACCGCGCGCTCTATATGGACGAACGCCGCTACGAAAAATCGGCCTCATTCGACAAGCTGGCGCGGCAGTTCGAAGTGCTGGCCGATCGCCTCGCCGCCATACCGATGGAAGAGTTGCGACCCTATCGCGCCGCAGCCGCGGAATAGCCCAAGAAGCCCAACAACCAAAATCCAGCCGGCGCCCAAAAAGAAAAAGGGCCGCTCACCTTACGGGAGCGGCCCAAGTCTAGGGAGGAAACGCCCAAGGAGGGCGACGGTAACGGGAGAGAGCCTCTCGCTACCGCACTGCAACAACATACACCGCGCCGCACAAATTACAAGTGCCGCTGACTTTGCCCCCGGGTGTTTTTCCCAGCTATTTGCCTCTTATCGGGCCTTGTCGTGGACGGGGACTCTTAACGACCCCAGTCGACAAAAAATAAGTGAGTTATCTCAGGGGGTTGCGCAAATGCGTAAAAATGCGCCAATAAATCGGCGCGAGGCGGGAGCCGGGTCTGTCTCCCACGCATAGCCAATAACTATCGGACTATCGCGGAGCCGCAACACTCCAATTGCCGTTTCTCTCCGGCTTCGATACGTCGAAGCCCGAACCTGGGAGGCCTTCATGACGGCAATCGATTTCGCGGCTTTTGTCGGCGAACTCGCCGCCGTCTCGGGAGAAACCATCCGGCCGTTCTTCCGGAGCGCCCTTGGCGCCGGGAGCCTGGGCCTGGAGAATAAAAGCCGCTCCGGCGGTTTCGACCCGGTCACCGCCGCCGACCATGCCGCCGAGACCGCGATGCGGACCTTGATCAGGCGGAATTTCCCCGAACACGGGATTATCGGCGAGGAATTCGGCGCCGAGCGTCCGGACGCCGAATATGTCTGGGTGCTCGATCCGATCGACGGCACCAAATCCTTCATCTGCGGCATGCCGGCCTGGGGCACACTGATTGCGCTGACGCGGCACGGGATACCGATCTACGGCATGATGCATCAGCCGTTCACGCGCGAGCAATTTACCGGCGATGGCGGCGGCTCCCGTTACCGCGGCCCGGCCGGCGATCGCGATTTGCGGGTGCGCAGTTGCGCCTCGGTAGCGGATGCGGTGCTGTGCACCACGAGTCCGCTGCTGATGAACGCCGCCGACCGCGAACGATTTGGCAAGGTCGAGCAAAATGCGCGGTTGTCGCGCTATGGCGGCGATTGTTATGCCTATTGCGTGCTGGCGGCCGGTCATGTCGATCTCGTCATCGAGACCGAATTGAAGCCTTATGACGTTCTGGCCCTGATCCCGATCATCGAAGGCGCCGGCGGCATCATCACCACCTGGGAAAATACCCCCGCCGGCAATGGCGGTCGCATTATCGCCGCCGGCGATAAACGGGTGCACGCCGAGGCGATGGCGCTGCTGAACGGGTAGATCGTCAATATAACGGCGTCCCCGGCACGAAAGCATCGAACGCCGCCCAGAATTGCGAGCGGAAGCGGTCCTGCTCCATCAGGATTTCATGTTGAGCGCCGACGATCACGAGATGCGAGCCGGCGCGCAGCATGCTGGCGAAATCCTCGATCGCCGCGTTCGAAACTACGGCATCGTTGCCGCCGGCGACGATCAGCATCGGCTGGCGGATACGTCCTGGATAAGAGCGTTCGCGCACCGCTCGCATAGCCGTGAAAGCGGCGTCACACCAGGCCACAGTCGGCGCGCCAAGTGCGAGCGCCGGCTCGGCTTCGAGAATAGCGGCGTTGCGCGCATAGCGTACCGGATCGGAGGTCAGAATATTGCCGACGAACGGCCGGGACTCGATAACGCCGCTTTCGCTCTTGGACGACTTCGGCACATACATCGAGCCGAATCCGGCAAGCCGCATGGCGCGGATCAGCATCGCCGGCGCCCCGACCGAATAGTCCTTGCCGGCCAGTGCGATCAGCGGCGCCGACAGCACCATGCGATCGAACCAGCGGCGGCCGCGATGGGCGGCGCGGATCAACACTGTCGCACCGGTCGAATGTCCCATGGCGAAAATCGGCGGCGGACAATCCGGCAGCACGATCTCGCGCATAAAGGTCTCGAGGTCGGTATCGTATTCGGCAAAGTCGCGCACATAACCCTTGCGCGGATCGCTCAAGGCGCGCTCAGACAACCCCTGGCCGCGCCAATCCAGCGACGCGACGGCAAAGCCTCGCGCGCGCAGATCGCGCACGGTCTCGAAATATTTTTCGATCCATTCGCTGCGGCCCTGAAAAATGCACACCGTGCCCCTCCGGCCGGCCGGAGGCAGCCAGCGCGCGAAGCGCAGCGACACGCCGTCGGGAGTCTTCAGCGTGCCGGTAACGTAATTTTCCGGAATGGGATTGGCGGGAACGGAAACAAGTTTCATTGAATACAGTTCTTATAATTGGATTTCGCAGGAGGCTGTTGGTCTCGCTTATAGCAGCATCGCGTCAACGAAACGGTGGTGAGATACGGCGTTTTCCAAGCGTGCTTTTATCGATCCCCGTAGCGACTGGTTTGTTATTTTATATAACAATTTCATATACTTAAGAAGATTATCTCGGTACGATCGAGCCCTCTTGCGGGCTCAAAAAACCGTTCCCATATCATTTTCGCGCCGGCCAATCGGCGGCGCACTCATAGGTTCGACCCTTCAAGGGGTGGGCCATCTGCATGTCGCTTCAAAGGAGGATATGCCATGCGAACTTTCGATCTTGCTCCGCTTTATCGTTCCACCGTCGGCTTCGACCGGCTGTTTTCGTTGCTCGACCAAGGCGTCGACGGCGCCGCCCCCGGTTACCCGCCCTATAATATCGAGCGGACCGGCGAAAACGCCTATCGCGTGTCAGTCGCGGTGGCGGGCTTCAATGAGCCCGAACTCTCGATCGTAGCCAAAGAGAATACGCTGACCATCCGCGGCGAAAAAAACGCCAAGGAGGAAGAGAAGCGCGGTGAGGTGCTCTACCAGGGCATCGCCGCCCGTACCTTCGAGCGCGTATTCCAGCTTGCCGACTTCGTCCAGGTGAAGGGCGCGAGTCTCGAGAACGGTCTCCTGCACGTCGATCTGGTGCGCGAGATCCCCGAGGCGAAAAAGCCGCGCTCGATCCCGATCGGCAATGGCAAAGCGAACGGCCAAAGCAGCGGTGCCGCGGTAATCGAGACTCAGAAGGCCGCCTAAGCGTTCTTCTCACACTCGTAACGCGATAAAGGAGCGCCCCGGTTTTCCGGGGCGCTTTCATTTTATGGATAATGGGTGCCGGCCATTAGCCCGCACAAGGCTGACGCACCGCGCCGATATCGTCCCGCTCGATGAATATCCAAATGCCGTTATTGAGCGACGACATTACCCGCAGCCGCAGATCGCGCGTCGGATCGGCGAAGTCGCCGGCCCAGCCGAACTCCAGGTTGACCGGCCCTTGTTCCATCGCGCTCTGAATACGGCCGCGGAAATCATTGGCCGCCATGCACGGCGAGATATCGAACAGGTTGAGCCCGAGTGGAATCTTGCCGTACCCCGATTTTTGCGCCTCGGTTTCACTGTAGAAAAGCACAGTGCCTTCGCGGTCGAGCAGGATCACGCCGAACGGCAGATAATCGAGCTCATGCTGGCTGAGCTGTTCGATCTGCTCTGCGAGATTGTGAGCATCGAACTGAACGATTTGTCCGCCCATCTTTTCCTTTCGAAGATTTTGCCGGGTGAGGATCTTTGCCGGCCGCCGAATTCGGGCCGACGTTGCCATGCGCTTTCGCAATTCGGCAAATACAAGAACTAGTTGCGGAAAGCGGCCACTCAATCGTTGAGCGGCGGTGAAACGGCAGGCGCCTTACTTACCGCCGCCGGCGCGAGGGATTCTGCTTCCGGCTTGGCCTTCTCTTCCGAACCGGCGTCGGCGGCAGATTTGCGCGAGGCAAGTTCGGTGGGCCGCGGACGCGGCAACGGCGGGGACGCTAGGCTCGTTGCATGCACGGCGCTGTGCGCCACAGGCGGCGGTGCGCTTGGACTCGCTTCGAGCGCAGGACCATAAGTTGGCGGCGGGCCGTAAGCCGACGGCATGTAGCCCGGCGGCGGCGCATAAGGCGGAACCATTCCGATTTCATCGCCGGCATTCGGATCGTAAAGATCCCGCACGATCCGATTGGCGTCGCGAATGGCGCCGCTGCGCGCATCGACCACCACCCGCATCAGAATGCCCCGAAAATCATAGGCGCGCAGCACATAAGTGGTGCCTTCGCGCAACGGCGGCGATACCGGATCGAAGCCCGCTGCACGGGCCGTGCGCATGATCTCGTAAGGCGAGACGAAACCGGGCGACGGCAACGGCGCCGGTTGCGGCGGAGACTGGGCAAAAGCGAAAGACGGCGCCAGCGCCGAAAGCAAGGCGAACGCGGCAGCCCCGAATACTCTTGCACGCACGACCGACGTACCCTCCCCGCTCGCGCCAACTATGACCAACTTACTCCATTAGGTTAACTGGAATTAGGGCGGCGCTTAGGCGCAGTCAGGATTTTTTACAGAGAGCGACAAAACGCTCGATATCTTCAGGCTCGGTCGAAAAGGAAGTTACGAGCCGCACCAGGACGTTGTCCGCGCCGACATCGAGGCTTTCGCTGGTGCGGACATAATAGTTCGCCCCTGCGGCCTTGAGCCTGGCATCAAGCGCGCGCGGGATCACCAGGAAAATCAGGTTGGCCTCGACCGCAAAGACCGGCCGCAATCCGACCGCCGATAATTTATCCGAAAGCCGGTCGGCCATGGCATTGGCGTGGCGCGCCAAGGTGAGCCAGCGATCGTCTTCGAGATAGGCCAGAAACTGCGCGGCGATGAAGCGGTGCTTCGACAGCAGATGCCCGGCGCGCTTGCGCCGCTCGCCAAAAAAAGCGGCGCGGGCGGCATCGAAAATCACCACGGCCTCGGCGGCGAGCGCGCCGCCTTTGGTGGCGCCAAACGACAGCACGTCGATACCGGAACGCCAGGTAAGATCGGCCGGCGTCGCATTGAGCCGGACCAGCGCATTGGCGAACCGCGCGCCGTCCACGTGGACTGCGAGGTCGCGGGCATGCGCGATTTCACAAAGTGCCGCGATCTCGTCGGGCCGGTAGATGGTGCCGGCCTCGCTTGCCTGCGTGATCGACAGCGCCGATGGGATCATCTGATGCGGGCTGTGCCCGCCATAGCCGGCAAGCGATTTCTCCAGCATTGTGGGCGTGATCTTGCCGTCGTCGCCGGCCAAACCGACCAGCTTCAGGCCGCCGCCGAAAAACTCGACCGCGCCGCATTCGTCGGTGGCGATGTGGAACTCGGCATGGCAGAGCACCACGCCCCATGGCGGCGTCACCTGAGCCAGCGCGAGCGCGTTGGCGGCAGTGCCGGTCGGCACCAGGAAAATCGCGACGTCGTGCTCGAAGACCTCGGCCAAACGCCGCTCGACGCGCGCGGTCCAGTCGTCATTGCCATAGCCCCGGGCATAACCTGTGTTGGCGTCGGCCAATGCTTCGAGGATGGCGGGCGCGACGCCCGCGGTATTGTCGCTGGCAAAATTCATCGGAGGAAGGTAGCCGGGCCTCGCTTCAATTCAACGTCCAATTCGTCCGTCAGGTTAGAAGCCTTCAAGAGCCATTGCGCTTCGAGACCCGCCATGATCCAATTCGCACACGGAATGGGCGTCTAATCTCTCCGCCGGGACGGGTCCGGCGCTTGAATAGGCGCCCGGAATTTGCCATGTTCCGTATAGGACAGCATTGCTGTCCCAATTGGTGACCAAGCGCGTCAAAACGCGTGGGTCGGCTGCCGGTGGGCGAGGGCGCGTCGGACGGCGGCTTAACAAGCAACCCACGGCCGCTAGCGGCACGAAGGTTGCCTCCAAGATGAGTGGCTCGCCCTTCGGCGCACGCTCTTCTTCCCTCCCCGCCAGCGGGGACAGAGGAAAGGGATGCGCGGGGGCGAATTACGTCGAGACCTCGATGCAGGGCGCGTTCGAGGTGGCGGCGAGGAGCACGAGTGCGGCGATGGACGTGTCTGGTTTCGGTCTGTTTGATCCGGCCCTGGAAAAGGATTCCTGCGGCGTCGGATTTATTGCCGATATTAAGGGCCGCAAATCCCACAAAATCGTCGAAGATGCCCTGACGATCCTCGTCAATCTCGAACACCGCGGCGCCGTTGGCGCCGATCCGCGCGCCGGTGACGGCGCCGGCATCCTGGTGCAGTTGCCGCATAAATTCTTCGCCAAAAAGGCGACTGAGCTGGGCTTTACGCTGCCCGCGCCCGGTCACTACGCAGTCGGCGCGCTGTTCATGCCGCATGAGGAGGCGTGGCGGCGCGAAATCATGGATACCTACGCGGCGGTTGCCGCCGAGGAAGGCATGACAATTCTCGGCTGGCGCGACGTGCCAACCGACAATTCGACGCTCGGCGAAACGGTCAAGCCGACCGAGCCGGTCAACATGCAGCTGTTCCTGGCGCGCAATCCGAAGACGTCGGAGGATGAATTCGAGCGCCGGCTTTACGTCCTGCGCAAGACCATTTCCGGCAAGCTCTATTCCAAGCGTGAGCGGCGGACCTCGCACTACTACCCGGTGTCGATCTCCTGCCGCACGGTGATCTACAAGGGCATGTTCCTCGCCGACCAGCTCGGCGCCTACTATCCCGATCTGCACGACCCGGATTTTGAAAGCGCGCTTGCGCTGGTCCATCAGCGCTTTTCGACCAATACCTTCCCGGCGTGGTCGCTGGCGCATCCCTACCGCATGGTCGCGCATAACGGCGAGATCAACACGCTGCGCGGCAACAATAACTGGATGGCGGCGCGGCAGGCGTCGGTGTCGTCGCCGAAATTCGGCGCCGACATCAGCAAGCTTTGGCCGATCTCCTATGAAGGCCAATCCGATACCGCCTGCTTCGACAATGCGCTCGAATTCCTGGTGATGGGCGGCTACACGCTCGCCCATGCGATGATGATGCTGATTCCGGAAGCCTGGGCCGGCAATCGCCTGATGAATGAACAGCGCCGCGCCTTCTACGAATATAATGCGGCGCTGATGGAGCCGTGGGACGGCCCGGCGGCGATCGCTTTCACCGACGGCCGGCAGATCGGCGCGACGCTCGACCGCAACGGCTTGCGGCCGGCGCGCTACATCGTCACCCGCGACCATCGCATCATCATGGCTTCGGAGACCGGCGTGCTGCCGGTGCCGGAAGCCGAAATTGTTACCAAGTGGCGGCTGCAACCGGGCAAGATGCTGCTGGTCGACCTTGAACAAGGCCGGCTCATCCCCGACGAAGAACTCAAGTCGCAATTGGCGCAAAGCCATCCTTACCAGGAATGGCTCCAGCGCACGCAAATCGTGCTGGAAGACATGCCGACAGCCGCGGACGCGGCGCCGATCTCGAACCTGGCGCTGCTCGATCGTCAGCAGATGTACGGCTATAGCCAGGAAGATACCAAAATCCTGATGATGCCGATGGGAACGACCGGCGAAGAAGCCGTCGGCTCGATGGGCAACGACACGCCGATATCGGCGTTGTCCGATAAGCCCAAACTGCTGTTCACCTATTTCAAGCAGAACTTCGCGCAGGTCACCAATCCCCCGATCGATCCGATCCGCGAAGAACTGGTGATGAGTCTGGTCTCGATCATCGGACCGCGGCCAAACCTGTTCGACCTCGAGGGCTCGTCGAAAACCAAGCGGCTCGAGGTCCAGCAGCCGATCCTGACCAACGCCAACCTGGAAAAGATCCGGTCGATCTCCGACATGGGCGATCACTTCAAGTCGCTCACGCTCGACACCACGTGGCCGGCCGATGCCGGCGCCGCCGGCATGGAAGGCGCGATCGCCGCGCTGTCCGCCAAGGCGGAGGCCGCAGTCCGGGACGGCATCAACATCATCATTCTTTCCGACCGCCTCGCCGGCGCCGACCGCATTCCTATCCCGTCGCTGCTGGCTTGCGCGGCCGTGCATCATCATCTCATTCGCGAGGGCTTGCGCACTTCGGTAGGCATCGTCGTCGAATCGGCTGAACCGCGCGAGGTGCATCACTTCTGCTGCCTCGCCGGCTACGGCGCGGAAGCGATCAATCCTTATCTCGCCTTCGAGACCCTCGTGGCGATGAAGGGCGATCTGCCGCAAAAGCTCGACGATAAGGAAATCATCAAGCGTTACATCAAGTCGATCGATAAGGGCCTGCTCAAGGTCATGTCGAAGATGGGCATCTCGACCTATCAATCCTATTGCGGCGGGCAGATCTTCGATGCGATCGGATTGAAGACCGACTTTGTCGCCAAATACTTCACCGGCACGGCCACCCGTATCGAAGGCATCGGGCTCGCCGAGGTCGCCGCAGACACGGTGCGCCGGCATTCTGACGCGTTCGGCGATGCCCCGATCTATCGTTCGATGCTCGACGTCGGCGGCGAATATGCGTTCCGCGTCCGCGGCGAAGATCACGTCTGGAATGCGGCGACCGTGTCGGCGCTGCAGCATGCGGTGCGCGGCAATTCTTTGGACAGATACCGGCAATTCGCCAAGATCATCAACGATCAGACCGCGCACCTGCTTACCATCCGCGGCCTATTCCGCATCAAGTCGGCCGAGGAAGACGGACGCAAGCCGGTGCCGCTCGAAGAGGTCGAGCCGGCCAAAGATATCGTCAAGCGGTTCGCGACCGGCGCCATGTCCTATGGTTCGATCTCGCGCGAGGCCCACACCACGCTCGCCATCGCCATGAACCGCATCGGCGGCAAGTCGAATACCGGCGAAGGCGGCGAAGAATCCGATCGTTACAAGCCGCTGCCGAACGGCAATTCGATGCGCTCGGCGATCAAGCAGGTCGCATCGGGACGCTTCGGCGTCACCGCCGAATATCTCGTCAATTCGGACATGATGCAGATCAAGATCGCGCAAGGCGCCAAGCCCGGCGAAGGCGGCCAGTTGCCGGGCCACAAAGTCGATAAGACCATCGCCAAAGTGCGCCATTCGACGCCGGGGGTCGGCCTGATCTCGCCGCCGCCGCATCACGACATCTATTCGATCGAAGATCTGGCGCAGCTCATCTTCGATCTGAAAAACGTCAATCCCGAGGGCGACGTTTCGGTCAAGCTGGTCTCGGAAGTCGGGGTCGGCACCGTTGCCGCGGGCGTGTCTAAGGCGCGCTCCGATCACGTGACGATCGCCGGCTTCGAAGGCGGCACCGGCGCGGCGCCGCTGACCTCGGTCAAGCATGCCGGCTCGCCTTGGGAAATCGGGCTCGCCGAGACGCATCAGACGCTGGTCGCCAACCGGCTGCGCGGACGCATTGCCGTACAGGTCGACGGCGGTATTCGCACCGGCCGCGATGTCGTAGTCGGTGCGCTGCTCGGCGCCGACGAATTCGGCTTCGCCACCGCGCCGCTGATCGCCGCCGGCTGCATCATGATGCGCAAGTGCCATCTCAACACCTGTCCGGTCGGCGTCGCCACGCAGGACCCGGTGCTGCGCAAGCGTTTCACCGGCCAGCCCGAGCACATCATCAATTATTTCTTCTTCGTCGCCGAGGAAGTGCGCGAGTTGATGGCGGAGCTGGGCTACCGCACATTCAACGAGATGATCGGACAGATGCATATGTTCGATCAGAACAGGCTCATTGCCCACGGCAAGGCCGCGGGGCTCGATTTTTCCAAGCTGTTCACGAAACCCGATGTGCCGAAAAGCGTCGCGACCTATAACAGCGAGCGGCAGAACCATAAGATCGACGACATCCTCGACCGCAAGCTGATCGCGCAGTCGCAGACCGCCATCGAAAGCGGCACGCCGGTGCAACTGAGCTTCCCGATCAATAACGTCGACCGTACCGTCGGCGCCATGCTGTCGGGCAAGATTGCTCGGCGTTACGGCCATGCCGGCCTTCCGGCCGATACGATCGTGGCGCGCTTCACCGGCACGGCCGGCCAGAGTTTCGGCGCCTTTCTCGCCCGCGGCGTAACCTTCGAACTCTACGGCGACGCCAACGACTATGTCGGCAAAGGCCTGTCGGGCGGCCGCATCGTCGTGCGCCCGCATGACGACTCGAGCGTCGTGCCGGAGCAGTCGATCATCGTCGGCAATACCGTGATGTACGGCGCTATCGCCGGCGAATGCTATTTCCGCGGCGTGGCCGGCGAACGTTTTGCGGTGCGCAATTCTGGCGCGGTGGCGGTCATCGAGGGCGCCGGCGATCATTGCCTGGAATATATGACCGGCGGCGCGGTCGTGGTGCTCGGTCCGACCGGCCGCAATTTCGCCGCCGGCATGTCGGGCGGCATCGCCTATGTGCTCGACGAGGACGGCACTTTCGCCTCCCGCTGCAACATGGCGATGGTCGAACTCGAGCCGATGCCGGGCGAAGAAGACATCAATGCGCGGGTTTTCCATCACTCCCGCGATCTCGAAGCGCACGGCATGGTCGACATCATGTCGGACATGGGCAGCTTCGACGGACATCGGCTGCATCACCTGATCTCGCGTCACGCGCGCTTTACCGGCTCGGTCGTTGCGGAGAAGATTCTCGGCGACTGGAAAACGTGGTACCCGAAATTCCGTAAAGTGATGCCGGTGGAATATCGCCGCGCTCTCAACGAACTCAAGGCCGCGGCCATCGCCGCGGAATAGCGCGACCTAAAGAGTCCCAAGAGAAAAGAGCGACTTTGGGCAAGATCACCGGCTTTCTCGAATATGAGCGTGAGGATCGCGACTACGAACCGGTCGCCGACCGCGTTCGCCATTGGCGCGAATTCGTGCTGCCGCTGCCGGAGGGCGACTATGTTACCCAGGCCGCGCGCTGCATGAATTGCGGCGTGCCGTATTGCCAGGGCACCGGATCGGTGGCACCCGGCACGCCGGGGTGCCCGGTCAACAACCAGATCCCCGATTGGAACGACCTCGTCTATACCGGCAACTGGGACGAAGCGGCGCGCAATCTGCATTCGACCAATAACTTCCCGGAAGTCACCGGGCGGGTTTGCCCGGCGCCGTGCGAAGCCTCATGCACGCTCAATATCGACGAGAATCCCGTCACCATTAAATCGATCGAATGCGCGATCGCCGACCGCGCCATTGCCCAGGGGCTGAAACCCGAGCCGCCTGCGGCACGGACCGGCAAGAAGGTCGCGATCGTCGGGTCTGGCCCCGCCGGCCTTGCGTGCGCGCAACAATTGGGGCGCGTCGGCCACGACGTCCATGTCTACGAAAAATATGCCAAGGCCGGCGGCCTTCTCACTTACGGCATTCCCGATTTCAAAATGGAGAAGCATCACGTCGCCCGCCGCGTCGAACAGATGCAGGGCGAAGGTGTGGTGTTTCATTATGGCGCCCATGTCGGCGTCAATGTCGCGGCCGACGCCTTGCTCAAGGACTACGACGCCGTAGTGCTGACCGGCGGTGCCGAGAAGCCGCGCGATCTGCCGGTGCCCGGGCGCGAGCTCAAGGGCATCCACTTCGCGATGGAATTCCTGCCGCAACAGAACCGGCGCGTGTCGGGCGAGGCCGCCGCCGCCGGCGAGACGATACTCGCCAAGGGCAAGCACGTCGTCGTCATCGGCGGCGGCGATACCGGGTCGGACTGCATCGGCACCTCGTTCCGGCAGGGCGCGCTCTCCGTGACCAATTTCGAAATCATGCCGGAGCCTCCGGCCCATGAGAACAAGGCGCTCACCTGGCCCAATTGGCCGTTGAAGCTGCGCACCTCATCGAGCCACGAGGAAGGCGCCACGCGCGACTTCGCAGTGGCGACGACCAAATTCGTCGGCGAGAACGGCACGGTGAAGAAGCTCGTCTGCACACGGCTCGACGCCCAGATGAAGCCTCTGCCCGGAACCGAATTCGAGATCGCGGCGGACCTCGTTCTGCTGGCGATGGGTTTTGTGCATCCGGTGCATGAGGGCCTGATCAAAGGCCTCGATCTCGCCCTCGACAAGCGCGGCAATGTGAACGCGACGACCGACGATTACCGCACGTCGATCGAAAAGGTGTTCGCGGCGGGCGATATGCGCCGCGGGCAATCGCTCGTCGTCTGGGCGATCCGCGAAGGCCGTCAGGCGGCGCACGCCGTCGACAAATATCTGATGGGCTCGTCGGTCCTGCCGCGCTGACACGCGCCGGCCGATGCCGGCCTACTTCTTCGCATCCTTTTTGCCGTCGGATGGCTTTTTGGCGTCCGCGGCTGTTGCGCCCTTTTTCGCCGGCGGAGCCGGCGTCAAGGCGACCGGTTGCGGCGCGACATCGGGCGTGGCGTCCGCCGCAGTGCCGGGACGCGGCCAAGAGAAGTCGTCGGCGCGGCCGGCGGGCGCGGCAATCGGATCGCCGCGGCTCAGCACTTTCGCTGCAACCGGGTCCGGCGTCGCTTGCGCCGGACGGTTCGAACCGAGGAGGTCGCCGGAGTCGCTGCCGCCGGAGGACGCCAGCGGCACGACGGGACCGACATCGGGGCGGCCGGCGACGCCCGGCTTCGGCGGGGCGTTTTCTTCCGGACCCGGCAATGCCACCGGCGTGACGTGGTTCGACATCAAACGGCGCAATTCGTGATCGACATAACTCGCGAGCTTCACCGCACCGGGTTTGGTGAAATGGACGCCGTCGCCGGTGCGCAGCCGCCTGATCTGGCCCTCGAAATCCGGGCCCTGGATCGCGAATTGGCCCCGCTCATCGACAAAGCCATCCCAGATATCGACATAAGTGATGCCGGCCTTCTCGGCGCGTTCGCGGTAAAGCTCGTCGAGATAGCTCATGTCGCTGGTCGATTTGGCGCCGCGCAAGGCCGGCAGTCCGACCCAAAGCACCGGCACGCCTTTGGCCTTGAGCACCGCGATCATATCGTCGATGCGCTTGGCGTAGAGCAGCGCCCATTGATCGGTGTGAAATTCGTATGAGCCGCCGGGCGTCACGTGCGCCTCGTTGACTGCGGCATTGTTGGGCTGGGCGGCTTCGGTATCCGCCGGTGCGGGAGCCGTCGCCGGCGGCGACGCCTGTGCCGGTTGCGTCGCTGCCGCCGGGGTGTCGGCTTTTTTCGGCGGCGCCGCGGGCGGCGGGGCACTGGCGCGCAGGGAGATGCGGTCGTTCAAACCAAGCATGACGATAATCGCGTTCGGCTTTTCGTTGGCCAGCGCGTCCTTCATCGCCTGCGGCCAATCGAGCGCATCGTTCTTGGTATCGTAGTGAATAAGACCGGAATAGGCGCGCACTTTGCGTTCGAAGCCGGTATCGGGCTGATCGGCGTAAGTCTCGTCGAGACCGTAGGCCAGCCAATCCGCCATCGAATCGCCGATCACCACGACGGTGTTGACCGGCGGAGTCTCAAGCTTGCGCGCAGGCGGCGCCCGGGTGGAATCGACCACCGGCGGCGGCCTTATGAAACCGCCATTGGAGAATGGGAAAGAAAAATAATCGCGCTGCGGGGGCTGATTGTAGCGCGGCTCCTGATAACGGTCGCCCCAGAACTGGGCAGCCGCAGGCAGGCAAAGAGCGAGCAAAGCCACGAGCCCCGCCGCGACGGCAAGAACCGCCGAAAGACCTGAAACTACACGCTGTCGCTTTTTCACGATTGCCATGGCGGTATCAAAACAGCCTTCCGCGGAACCGTTGTCATATTAGGCCATTACGGCGAAAAAAGCTTCCAGCAGCACAGGCGCGAAAAGTGTCGGTTTGAAGATGTTCAACCGCAGCCGCAGCGCGCCGTCACGGCTGGCGCAAGCGGTCGAGCACGTCGCTTGAGGCGAACCCGTCCGGAACCTGTCCGACCGAGGCCTGAAAGCTGCGGATGGCGATGCGGCTGCGCGGACCCAACAGCCCGTCGGGATCGCCGATATCGAACCCGCGCCGGGCGAGGAGTTGCTGCATTTCGTAGCGCTCGTCGAGCGTGAGCACCCGCTCGTCGCGCGGCCATGGCTGCACGAACGTCGCGCCGCCGCGCAGCCGGTCGGCGAGATGACCGATGGCGAGCGCATAGGCCTCGGCCGGGTTGTATTTCATGATCACGCGAAAGTTCTGCAGCATCAGGAATGCGGGCCCGCGTGCGCCCGCCGGCAGCAGCAGATAAGCGCGCTCGTCGGGATGCGGGAAGCCGCCGGCGCCGGCGCGGCGGATGCCGAGATCCTGCCATTGCCGCACCGTGAGCTGGCGCGAACGATCGGCCAACAGATAATCGAATTTTTGCGGCAGAACGACTTCATAGCCCCAGGTCTGGCCCGGAACCCAGCCGTCCATTTTCAGATTATTCGCGGTCGAAGCGATAAGGTCCGGGACCGAGTCGACCACGTCGCGGTGGCCGTCGCCGTCGAAATCGACCGCATAACGCTTGAACGAAGTCGGCATGAACTGCGTCGGGCCGAAAGCGCCGGCCCAGGACCCGATCAGATGTTCGGCCGGCACGTCGCCGCGTTGCAGAATCTCCAGCGCCGACAAAAATTCCTCGCGGAAATAGTCGCGGCGGCGGCCGACGCAGGCGAGCGTCGCGGTCGAACGGATAACGGGGCGATCGCCGCCGAGCGTGCTGTAATTCGATTCGACGCCCCAGATTGCCGTGACGATGGCGCGATCCACGCCGTAGGTACGTTCGACGGCGGCAAAGGTCGGCGCGTATTGCGCGAGCAGTGCGCGGCCTCGGGCGATGCGGTCATCGTTCACCAGCAAGTCGAGATAGTCCCAGGGCGATTTGGTGAATTCGGGCTGCGCGTCGAGCAGGTCCATAATGTGCAGGTCGGGGGTCAGCCCGGCGGTAAAGCGATCGAAATTTTCGCGCGAAACGCCGCGCCGGGCGGCGTCGGGCCACATTCCGGCGAGACAATTGCTGAAATCCGCGGCGGCGGCGCGGATGGCTTCCGCCGTCATCTGCGGATTGCCCGAGGCGCCCGACTGGCCGCTCCATGGCTTGGCATCGACGGTGATGGGAACCGAGCCCGCCGACGGAGGTTGAAACAGGCGGGTGAGCCAGTTGCCGGATGGATCCTCCGCATAGGCGTCGCCAGCGAGCGCGCCGGTCGCGACGCTTATCAGAACGAGATAAAGGGCGAGTTTCAATCGAACCATCGGATTTTCAAATTATGGCCGCAGCAACAGGCACCTGCTACTCTATCGCGAATCACTAACAGCAGGTTGTTACCGCTTCGCGTCTGGCGCTTTTAAGCTTCCGGCATTCACAATGCAGCAACACGATGCAGTTTAAGCTGTTTGTTTCGCCACCCTGGAAACCATCACCGTGAACGATAATTTGGGCAAGAAAGCGAACGGGCTTTGCCCCTCGCAACGCGCCAACCGCATTGAAACACCATGAAAACCATCCGCAAAGCCGTATTCCCGGTGGCAGGCCTCGGTACCCGCTTTCTGCCGGCCACCAAAGCCATGCCGAAGGAAATGCTGCCGGTCGTCGACCGGCCGCTGATTCAACATGTCGTCGACGAGGCCCGCGAAGCCGGCATCGAGCATTTCATCTTCGTCACCGGCCGCAACAAAGGGGTCATTGAGGATCATTTCGATCGCCAGTTCGAACTGGAAATGACGTTGCGGGATCGGCAAAAGCACAAGGCGCTCGAATCTCTCGAAAAAGACCTGCCGATTCCCGGCGCCGCAAGCTTCACCCGCCAGCAGGAGCCGCTCGGACTCGGCCATGCGGTGTGGTGCGCGCGCGAGTTGATCGGCCACGAGCCGTTCGCGCTGCTGCTGCCCGACGTTCTGGTCCAGCACCCGCAGGGCTGTCTGGCGCAGATGATCGAGGCGGCGCGAGGGCTGCCGGAGCAGGCCAATATCGTCGCGGTCGAAGAAGTGCCGCATGACCGCGTCGATCAATATGGCGTGGTCGGCATCGGCGAGCGTAAAGGCAAGATGTTCTCGATCACCAGCATGGTGGAAAAGCCGGCGATCGATCGTGCGCCCTCGAACCTCATCCTGACCGGCCGCTACATTTTGCAGCCTGAAATCCTCGAAACACTGGGCACTCAGGAACGCGGCACCGGCGGCGAAATCCAATTGACCGACGCCATGATCCAATTGGCGCAGAGCCAGCCGTTCTACGGCCTGCAATTCGAGGGCCGCAGCTTCGATTGCGGCTCCAAGATCGGCTTTCTCGCCGCCAATGTTTCCTACGCGCTGGAGCGGCCCGATATCGCGCCGGGTTTCCGCGCCGAGATCAAAAAGATACTGGGCGAGATCAACGCCGGCTAGCAGCCCGCACCGCGGTGCATTTTCTAGTGATAGCCGATATCGGCGCGCACCTTGCCGCGAAAGACCCAATACGACCAGGCGGTGTAGAGCAATATGGTCGGCAGCAGCACCAGCGTGCCGATCAGGAGAAAGGCTTGCGTGCTTTGCGATGCCGCGGCCTGCTCAAGCGTAAAATGTCCCGGCACGATCATCGGCCACAGACTGATGGCGATGCCGAGGTAGGACATCAGGAATAGACCCAGCGCGGCGAGGAAGGGCGCATATTCCGATCGGTCGTTCAGCGATCGCCATTCATATAACACCAAAGCAACGGTGATCAGCGGCACCGGCGCGAGAAAACCGATATTCGGCCAGGAGAACCATCGCGCCGCGATATGGGCATCGATATAGGGCGTCCACAGGCTGACAATAGCGACGGCAAGGGTCACGCCGATCAGACAATAACGGCCGAGGCCGCGCGCCCAGTCCTGCAACGGGCCCTCGGTTTTGATCACCAGCCAGCCGGCGCCAAGGAGCGCATAGCCGAACATCAAGGCAATGCCGGTAAAAATCGAGAACGGCGTGAAGCAGTCGAACGAGCCGCCGACGAATTCCCGCCCCGTGACCTGAAAGCCCTGGATGAATGCGCCCAGCACGACGCCTTGAGCAAATGCCGCCGACGCCGAGCCGACGGCGAAGCCGTGATCCCAGAACGTTCGGTGCTCGGCGTCCCGATAACGGAATTCGAATGCCAGTCCGCGGAAAATCAGGGAAAGCAGCATCAGTAAAATCGGAAAGTAGACCGCGGGGATGATGATCGCGAAGGCGACCGGAAACGCCGCCAGCAGACCGACACTGCCGAGAATGAGCCAGGTCTCGTTGCCATCCCAAATCGGCGCGATCGAATTCATCACGAGGTCTCGCGCGCGTCGATCGGGCGCAAAGTTGTAAAGCATGCCGACCCCGAGGTCGAAACCATCAAGCGCGACATAGAAGAAGACGCCGATGCCCAGAATCGCCGTCCAGATCGGAATGAGGCTGAGTGACGGGTTCATGTCGCAGTCTCCGCCGTCGGAGACGCCGTCGGGTCGATCGCGGGCAAGGCGTCGATCGCCGATTTGGGCCGCCCGCCGCCGATCGGAACGGCCTCATCGGTCGGAACCGGACCGCGCCAGACCAGTCTAAGCATCACGGTCAATCCGACCGGATAGATCACCAGATAAACCGCGATGTACAGCAAGAGCGACAGCAACACATTGGCGCCGGTCAGCGAAGGCGAGACGGAGTCGGCGGTTCGCATCAGGCCAAAGACCGTCCAGGGCTGCCGTCCGACTTCCGTCGTCGTCCAGCCGGCGATCACCGCGATAAAACCCAGGCAAGTCGTGAACTGACAAAGGCGCAGATACCACCGTGTCCGGTCGAGTTCGCCACGCGCCATTAAAACGAAGCCGGCGCCGATCACGGTCAGCATCAGCAAGGCGACGCCGACCATGATGCGGAACGCGAAATACACAATCGCGACCGGCGGCCGCTGATCGGGCGGAAAATCCTTTAGTCCTTTGACCGCGCCGTCCCAGGAATGGGTAAGATAAAGGCTGCCGACATGGGGAAGCGCGATCTCGGCGAGATTTCGCTCCGCAGCCTGGTCAGGCCAGCCGATAATCGACGCCGGCACGCCTTTGCCGCCGTCCCAAAGACCTTCCATCGCGGCAAGCTTCGCCGGCTGATGCTCAAGCGTATTGAGGCCGTGCGCGTCGCCGAGAACGATTTGCAGCGGCACGAAGATCGCCAGAAACCACAGCGCGAGCCGCAACATCATGCGGCCCTCGGGCACAAATCGTCCGCGCCTCGACGTGTAGGCACCCACCCCGAGAACGACGAACGCCGTGGTCACATAGAAAGCGCTCACGGTATGCGCCAAGCGGAACGGAAACGACGGATTGAAAATAATCTCGAACCAATCCTTCGGAAAAAATCGCCCCTCGACGATCTGGTAACCGGCCGGCGTTTGCATCCAACTATTGGTGGCGAGAATCCAGAACGACGACGACAACGTACCGACGGCAACAAGAACGGCGGCGACAAAATGCATCGACGGCGGCACGAGTTTGCGCCCGAACAGCAGGACCCCAAGGAAGGTCGCCTCGAGAAAAAACGCCGTCAGTCCCTCATAGGCCAATAATGGCGATATGATATTGCCGGCCGCGTCCGACAGCCGGCTCCAATTGGTGCCGAACTGGAACGGCATGACGATGCCCGTCACGACGCCCATGCCGAACGATACCGCGAAAATTTTCAACCAGAATTGCGATAAATGCAGAAAGACGTGACGCTTCGTCAGTGCATAGGCGCCTTCGAGAAAGGCGATAAAGGACGCGAGGCCGACGGTGAACGCAGGTAGCAGGATATGCCAGCCGACGACCCATGCGAATTGAAGGCGGGATAGGTGTTCCGGGTCGAGACGCATTTTCTGCACCCCTCGCGCCGCAAGCGCGCTCAGCCGCTGTCACGAACATTGTGAGCTGAGTGCACGACGGCGATATTACTATATCGCCACGAGGCGTGCGATAGCGTCAAGCGTGTAAAATCAGCGCTGCAGGCGCAACGTCAACAGCACCGAGGTCGCCTGATTGGCGTTGCCCGGCTGCGACGAGGTAAGCCAGTCCTGACGCAATTCGCCTTTAAGCCAGACGTAGCGATTCATTTTATAGGTCAGGCCGCCGGCCACGAAGAAACGATTGTCGTCGCGCGGCAAACCGGCATAGTCGTCATTGCCGTAGCCGGCCTGCACATTGGCGATGAGCCAGGTGCGCAAGGCATGATCGACCTCGAAGTCGATATCGCGGCTGAAGGCGCCGGAAACACCCTGCAGGATCAATTCATTGACCGCCGTTGCGGCAGTCAGTTTCGCTGTCGTCAGGCCGGTCACCTGCCAGATCAGCGAGCCGTCGACGGTCAATCCGCCGATATTCGGCAAAGTCGGATCGTGGTAGTCGCGCGCCATGTAACCGATCGCCATTTCGCCGGTCAGCGAGCCGAACAGATTGAAGTCGCCGCCGAGCTTGGCGCTGGAGCCGTTGGAATTGCGATCCTCGCCGAAAATATCGAGCTGCTGGTCATGGATGCGGGTGTCTTCGCTCACTTCCACGAACGGCTTGATGCCGGGATCGATCTCGTAGGTTACCCGCAAAATGCCGGCATATTGATCGAAGTCCAGATAATCCTGATTCTGGGTCTCGCCATCGGCGAAGTGGGCGACCGCGTACATCGAGCGGTCGAACGTGCCCTTGAGCGAAACCAGAAGCCTGCCGAGCGTTTCCGCGACACCGAACGTACCGCCGACCGTGGTGGTGGTCGGCAGGGTGGAGAGCCCGGCCTGAATATTTGGACTGCCCGGCGCATAGGTGGAGACGATGGTGCGGCCTTCGAGCAGAATTTGCGTATAGCGGGTGACGTCGAGCTGGCCGTCCACCTTGGCGTTCAAAAACGGCGCATTGAGCGACGGCGTGAAGGCGTCGCTGCCGTAGGCGGTGTAGGAACTGACAATGTCGGCGGTGAGCGAGTTGCTGGCCCAGTCGGAACGCGCATGCAATTCCGGCGCGACCACGTAATAGGAGGATCCGGGACCGCCGGGCACCCGCGCCGCATTGTTGCTGAAGCCGGCTGAAACCTCCAACGCCGGCAGGATCAGAAAATTTCCGGCTTTGATGCCGAGTGCCTCGTAGGGATCGCCGCCGGCGAACGGCAGGGTGCGAATCGGCAGCGTTCCGAGCGGCAAGGTGCCGGGCAGCGGCAGGCCGGGCGCCGGCGTCGAGGCGGTGTAATCGATCGCCGGCGGCAGGGCCAAGACGGCGCCCGGCCGATTCGCGGCCGACAACGGATGAACCTCCGCCGGTGGATTCGAGATCGGCAATTGGTCGGGCGGCGGCGGCAAGGCGGCGCCGGGGCGGGACGCCGCGCGAGCCGGATAGATCACGGGCGGCGGCGGCGGCGGCAACACCGGCGGCCGCGACGAGACTTGCGGCGGTGTCGCCGGGACCTGATCGAAGGTCGAGGTCGACGGCCCGATCGTGCTGCCGGAATTCGGCGTTTGCGCCCGCCGCTTCCGGGCATTGGTGGAATCGAAGCCGGTGTCGCCGGCGCCGAAGCCGGTCGGGCTGCCGTAGACCGGCGGCGCTGCGGGGATCGGGCCGCGGCTGAATCGGCCGGTCGGCGGGTTCTGCTGCGGCGAGGTTCCCGGCGGGGCGAAAGTCGGCGCGACGTTCGGATTGCCTTGGAGCGACGGCTGGAGGAGATCGTCGCCGGTTTCCGCGGGCGCGGTTTGCGCCCGGCCCAGCGCCGGCAGTAACGCCACAGCGAGGAAGGCCAAGCCGATGACGCTTCGTGGTCGGCAACGGCGCGGCAACTGCGACCTCCTCGTCCCGAAGCCGCCCCTGCCCGTCCGCGTTACCTCGGGAGCCACCAAAATCCGTCCGGGCCGCCTGAGGCAGGCCGCCGGTTAACGGAGTTAAAACGGATATGGTTAACGAGTGGTTGACGAGGCCTCGGCCGCGGCCAAAACCGCAGATGCCTTCAGGCTTTACGCTCATACCGGCGCCACGCGGGTACCATCAGCAGAACGAGCGCCACCCAGGCTGCGGCTTCCGCCGGCCAGGGCCAGCGCGCCACCGAAGCGATGACGCCGACGAGGATGGCGGCAAAGCCGAGCCACAGCGCGAAACGGCCGGGACGGATCGCTTCGATCACGAACATCAACAGCGCGAACAAGAACCAGACCCACGACACCAGCGAGCCGTCGCGGATCGCGCTCACACCCAGCCCTTCAATTCGCGCATCGCCAATTGCCAGATCATCAGCATGCCGGCCTCGCTGTCGTTGAGGCAGGGAATGGCGACGAAATTCTCGCCGCCGTAGCGCTTGAAGACGTGCGCGTTCTCGACCGATATCTCCTCCAGCGTCTCCAGACAATCGGACGAGAAGCCGGGCGTGATCACGACCATATTTTTCACGCCCTTCTTCGCCAGCGCCTTCACCGTGTTGATGGTGTAGGGCTCAAGCCACTTGGCGCGGCCGAACCGCGACTGGAACGTCAGCATCAGCTGCTTGTCGTCGTAGCCGAGTTGCGCGCGCAGCAGTTCGGTGGTGCGCACGCATTGCGCCGCATAGGGATCGCCCTTTTCCACGTATTCCTTCGGCATGCCGTGAAACGACGCGACGATCACATCCGGGGTGAAAGGCAGCGCCCGCAATTCGGCCTTCAGCGATGACGCCAGCACCTCGATGTAATACGGGTCGTCGTAATAGGCCGGCAGCACCCGCAGCGCCGGCTGGCGGCGCTGGCGCTCCATGAAGCGGAACACTTCGTCGCACACCGTCGCCGTCGTCGCCGCCGAATATTGCGGATAGAGCGGCATCACCAGAATGCGCTCGCAGCCTTGCGCCGTGAGCGCTTCGAGCCGCGACGCGATCGAGGGGCTGGCGTAGCGCATCGCCCAGTCGACGATGACGTGCTTGCCGAGCGGTTCGAGAATGCTGCCGAGCTTTTCCGCCTGCGAACGGGTGATGGTCTTGAACGGCGACTCGTCCTTCTCGCCATTCCATATTTTCTGATAGTCGCGCGCCTTCCTCCGTGACCGGATCGGCAGAATGAGGCCGTTGAGCAAAAGCTTCCAGAACAGCGTATTCCTTTCGATCACCCGGCTATCGGTAAGAAATTCCTTCAGATAGCGCCGCACCGCCTCCGGCGTCGCCGCATCGGGCGTGCCGAGATTGACCAGCAGCACGCCGATCTTCGACGCCGCCGGTGCGGGCGCGGTCGCACTCGTCGGCGCCGCAGGCGCGGGCGCCGGATCGATCGGCGCCAGCGGCGCAGCGACCGGCGCGGCGGGCGTGATGACCGCGGGCTCGTGCTCAAGAACCGGAACTGCCGGCGCTTCGGCAAAGCCGGTCGCGGCAATAGCTATTTCCTTCGCAGGCGCAGGGGCAATATCGGTCGCGGTATCGCTCATGGTCCTTCCAATCACTTCACTGTAATACGCAAACGAACGACAGTCGGATCATTCCGCCGCTTTGAGCATCGGCGGTGCGCCGGTGCGGAACTGCTCGAGCAAGGCCGCTTCGTCCGCCTTGGCCGCGGCCAGGTGCCGGAGCTTGACGTGGCCGTAGCCGCGGATTTTTTCCGGGATCGCGGCGATGCCGACCGCAAGATTGTAGTTCTCGGGCGTGAGACCGCTCATGATTTCACCGAGCGTCGCCTCGTATTCGTCGATCAGCCTGCGTTCGGTCTGGCGTTCGACGGTGCGGCCGAACGGATCGAGCGCGGTGCCGCGCAGAAATTTGAATTTCGCCAGCACCCTGAACGCCGGCAGCATCCAGGCGCCGAAGCTCATCTTGCGCGGCAAGCCGGTGTTCTTGTCGATGCCGGCAAGGAGCGGCGGCGACAGATGAAACTCGTAACGCAGATCGGCGCCGTCGAATTCGGCCTTGACCTGCTTCTCGAACGCGCCGTCGGTGTAGAGCCGCGCCACCTCGTATTCGTCTTTGTACGCCATCAGCTTGAACAGATAGCGCGCCGCGGCATCGGCGAGCCCTTCCTTGCCCGGTGCGCGGGCGGCTTCCGCCGCTCTGACCTTGTCGACCATGCCGCGATAGCGCCGGGCATAAGCTGCATTCTGATAGGCGGTGAGGAATGTCTCGCGCCGCGCCACCATCTCGTCGAAGGTCTCCGACAGCCGCTCGGCATCGCTCGCCATCGCCGGGACCGGCTTTGCCAGCGCCTCGACCGCGGCGCGGTCGACCACGGCGCGGCGGCCCCAATGGAACGCGGCGCGGTTCATCGCCACCGCCTCGCCGTTCAACGCGATCGCCTGCTCGATGGCCGAAGCCGACACCGGAATGGCGCCAAGCTGATAGGCATAGCCGACCATGAACATGTTGGCGCCGATCGACTGGCCGAACAGCGCCTGGGCAATCCGGGTGGCGTCGATGAAGTGTGTCTTCTCCGCGCCGGCATCGGTGACGATGGCGCGCTTGAGCCGCTCGCTCGGCAGCGAGAAATCGGCGTTATGGGTAAACTCGCCGGGCAGGAACATGTCGGTATTGATGACCATCTCGGTCGCGCCGTGCTTGACCGCGGCCAGCACCTTGCGGCCGCCGGCCACCACGATATCGCCGCCCAGCACCAGATCGGCGCGGCCGGCCGCAACGCGGATGGCGTGGATGTCGTCGGGCTTTTCGGCGAAGCGGATATGGCTGAACACCGCGCCGCCTTTTTGCGCCAGCCCCGCCATGTCGAGCACGCCGACGCCCCTGCCCTCGAGATGCGCCGCCATGCCGAGAATGCCGCCGATGGTGACGACGCCGGTACCGCCGACGCCGGTGACGATGATGTTGTAGGTCTGCGCGATCGTCGGCAGCTTCGGCTCGGGCAGCGGCACCGGATCGTGATCGCCGGCGACGCCGGTGCCCTTTTTCAGCGTCGCGCCGTGCACCGTGACGAAGGACGGGCAGAAGCCTTTGACGCAGGAAAAATCCTTGTTGCAGCTCGACTGGTCGATGGTGCGCTTGCGGCCCCATTCGGTATCGAGCGGCTGCACCGAGACGCAGTTCGACTGCACGCCGCAATCGCCGCAGCCTTCGCACACCAGATCGTTGATGATGACGCGCTTGTCCGGATCGGGAAATTTGCCGCGCTTGCGGCGGCGGCGCTTTTCCGATGCGCAGGTCTGGTCGTAGATCAGCACCGTGACGCCCGGCACGCCGGCAAGCTCGGTCTGCACGGTATTGAGTTCGTCGCGGTGATGGATGGTCAGACCCGAAGGCCACGTTTCGTCACGGGCATATTTATCCGGCTCGTCGGTGACGATGACGACGCGCTTGGCGCCTTCGGCCGCGACCTGCCGCGCCACCTGCGGCACCGTCAGGCCGCCGTCATTGGCCTGGCCGCCGGTCATCGCCACCGCGTCGTTGAACAGGATCTTGTAGGTGATGTTGGTGTTCGACGCGATCGCCGCGCGGATCGCCATGTAGCCGGAGTGATTGTAGGTGCCGTCGCCGAGATTCTGGAACACGTGGCCGCGGTTGGAGAACGGCGCCTCGCCGATCCAGTTGGCGCCCTCGCCGCCCATATGGGTGAAGCCGAGCGTCGAGCGGTCCATCCACTGCGCCATGAAATGGCAGCCGATGCCGGCATAGGCCCGCATGCCTTCGGGGACGACGGTCGAGGTGTTGTGCGGACAGCCGGAGCAGAAATACGGAATGCGCTGGGCGACGTCTTTGGCGGCTTCGCGCGGCGCGCTGCAGGTCCTTCAGCCGGGCGACGCGGCCGGCGAGTTCGTCGTTGCGGTGATATTTAAGGAGACGGTCGCCGATGCAGATCGCGACCTCGTTGGGATCGAGCGCGCCTTTGACCGGAAACAGCCAGTCGCCGTTCTCGTCGCGCTTGCCGATGCAGACCGGCTGATTGGCGGTGCCGTAAAGCTCTTCGCGAACCTGGACTTCGAGCAGCGACCGCTTCTCCTCGACCACGATAATAAGGTCGAGGCCGCTGGCGAAGGCGGCAAGTTCCTGACGGCTGATCGGCCAGGCGCAGCCGATCTTGAACAGCCGGATGCCGAGCTCGTTGCATTTGATTTCGTCGATACCGAGTTCGTCGAACGCCTGGCGGACGTCGAGATAGCTCTTGCCGGTGGTGATGATGCCGATCTTGGGATTGCGGCCGCCGGAGGTGATGATGCGGTTGAGCTTGTTGGCATGCACGAAGGCGAGCATGGCGTCGCGCTTGTAATCGTGCAGGCGAGCTTCCTGCGCCAGGATCTGATCGTTGAGCCGGATATTCAGCCCGCCGGGCGGCATCCGGAAGTCTTCGGGGATGACGATATTGATCCGCTCCAGGCTGGCGTCGATCGCCGCCGTCGATTCGATCGTCTCGTGCATCGTCTTCAGCGCCGTCCAGGCGCCGGTGAAGCGCGACATCGCCCAGCCGTAGAGGCCGTAATCGAGCACTTCCTGGACCCCGGCGGGGTTCAGGATCGGGATCATCACGTCGATGAAGTGATATTCGGACTGGTGGGCGGTGGTGGAGGATTCGGCGGTGTGGTCGTCGCCCATCAGCGCCAACACGCCGCCGTGCTTGGCGGAGCCGGCATTATTGGCGTGGCGGAACACGTCGCCGGTGCGGTCGACCCCGGGACCCTTGCCGTACCACATGGCGAAAACGCCATCGAACTTGCCTTCGCCGCGCAGTTCGGCCTGCTGCGAACCCCAGACCGCGGTGGCGGCCAGGTCCTCATTGATGCCGCCCTGGAAGCGGATATCGCTTTTATCGAGAAACGGCCTGGCGCGGATGAACTGGCCGTCGAGCCCCCCCAGGGGGGAGCCCCGATACCCGGTCACGAAGCCTGCAGTATTGAGCCCGTTACGGCGATCAAGCTCCTTCTGCATCAGGCAGAGCCGGACCAGCGCCTGATAGCCGGTCACGAAGACGCGGCGCTGACCGAGGTCGAACTTGTCGTCGAGATGGACGTCGCGAAGCGGCATCGGGCCGAAGCCTCCCGGATGAACGGTGCCGGGCAGTTTGCCCTTCCGGGCTCGATATTGCCAGGGGTCCGGCTCTACACGGGGATATGGTGTGCCAAGCACCCGCGGCAATGCCGGCCTCCGCATCCGTAGCGCACTCCCTCTCCCCGCGTGCGGGGAGAAGTGAAGCAAAGCGCTAGCGTCCTCGCGGCGCCGCTTCGCGCCCGAGTGATGCCAACCCTGTCACGTGAAGAACGAAGACCGGGAAGCTTGCGAGAAAGCCCAAGGGGTGGGGCCCCGGTTTCTCAATGGCTTACGCCGTCTCCGCCATTTCCATTCCAACGACCAAATAAAAATAGGAAGCAGGACGCCGACAGACGCGGGCACCACCGCCGCACCTTACGGGTGCGGCGCCGCCCAGCGGGGCGGCTCGTCTGTCGGCGTCCCACCACGGCTCTCACCAAAGGGAGTCGTCGTCCCTAAGGCTCGGCTTCAGGCCAGGGTTTCCTGGGACGTGGTCTGACGCACGACAACCGATCATGCGTTGGCGACAATGCCAGCGGGCGTTACCCGCCTTCGCCTGTCCCAGTCCAGGGAGCACCTCCCGCCCCGGTCGTAATGCCGGGAGACACGATGCCCAAGCCGCCCGGGAACGGGGTGGATGGCCCCATCCGCGGGCACCGCACTCGCCCCGCCGCTCGGGAGTCCCCTCCAGAGTGGCGTCCGTATTGAGCGAGCATTGGGCGGGTATGTAGCCATATTAGAGACTGATGTCAAGATCACGTCTCTGTTACCGTAACAGTTATTTTCCGCGTTTCCCGGATGCGGTGCAGCACGCAGTGGTGCACCGCTGGTCCGGGATCGTCGTGGTCTCGGCGCATCTTTGCTCGGAGATTACGAAGATCCCGGGTCTACAGCACATCATTCCGCTTCGCTTCATGCTGCGCTGCGCCCGGGAAACGTTCGATCTGCGGGCGTCATTGCCGGGCTAAACACTTTTCCCGGCAATCTCGATGACCGGGGCATCGCCTTGCCACCGGAATCGTGATGACGGCGACGGCGATCGAAACGACTACCCGTCGGCGTTTCCAGGATTCAGAGCAACACCATAAGCACGTTCATGCGCGTCTTGCGCGCGCTATGGTGATGCGCCGGTACCCTACCATTCCAACACGATGCCCCGGATTTCGCTTCGCTCATCCGGGCTACGCTTGCTTGAACTCAGCGAATTTCAAAACTTCGCGTCGTATTTCGCCAGGCTCGCCTTAAACGCGGCCATGATTGTTTCCGGGGCATTGTTGGTGCGGCCTACGGCCGCGCTCCAGGCGTCCGCCAAAGGTTGCGCCGACTGACGCCAGCTCTCGACCTGATCCGGCGTGGGCTTGATCACCTGGTGGCCGGGCTCGGCCGCTATCTTTTCGAGCCCGGCGTCCTCGAATTGCGCCCAGGGCGATCCGAGCCGCGCGCCCCATTCCGTGGTGCAATGATCGTCCATCACCTTGCGCTGCGCATCGGACAGTTGCGCGTAGCGCTGTTTGGTCATGACCAGCGTGAACACGCCCATCTCGACCGGCATATCGAGATGCTGCGTCACGGTCTTGTCGATACCGAACAGCACGGTCGATCCCCACGGGAAGATGGTCGCGTCGGCCACGCCCTTTTCCAGGAGGTCGCGGGAGGCCGGCGCCGAAGCCTGCACATTGGTGCCGCCGAGCAAGGTCACGAAATTCGCCATGGTGCCGTCGGGCGGGCGGATGCGCATGCCTTTGACGTCGGCGGGCACCACGATCGGCTTGGTGCGCGACTGGAAGAACGCCGCGGCGCGGAGCATGCCGGTGCAATAATGCACGTCCTGCATCTCGCTCGCGGCGTAATTGCGATACCACGCGTCGAAGGCCGGCGAGCCTTTTTCCGCACTCGAGATCAGGAAGGGCAATTCTCCGGCGGCCGAGATCGGAAAGCGCCCCGGCTGATAGCCGGGAGACACCAGCGCGATGTCGGCGATGCCGTCACGCGCCAAGTCGTAGCCGTCGAAGGCTTTGCCGAGCTGCTCCGACGGAAAGATCGTCACATGAATAGATCCGTTGGAGTCCTTGGCGATGGAATCGGCCCATTGCAGCAGTGATTGATGCAAGGGATGCGACTGCGGCAGCCAATGCGCCAGCCGCAGATCGACCTTGGCGTCCTGCGCCGCCGCCTGTCCGCACCACAGCCCACAACACAGTGCGGCCGCGACGAGCAGCCCCATCCATCGTTTTCCCACCGTTTCCTCCTGAGTAGCGCGGCAAGTGTAGCCCGGATGAGCGAACATCCGGATCCTTGCCTTTGCAGTCTTTTGAATTCGCCCCGAAGCCTCGCGCGTCATGGCCGGCCTCGCCCGCCGATCACCCGGCGATACTAATGTAAGGTCTTGTCGCCTGACCAGCGCGATGCCGCCGCCCGGTCAGCGCGGCCGGGAGAAATTTTTCGCCGGCACACGGCGGGAGCGGGCAAGCAAAAGACCCCGGCTGTCGTTTGCTCGTCCGGGCGACGCTTCGGTTAGGCGGCGGCGCGCGCCGCCGGGCCAAACAAATGACGGTCTTCAGCGCGAATTGTTTCCGTGATGGCGCGCATGATGGCCCGGCGCATAGGCATACAATCCCGAACCGTGCCCACCGCTATGCGCGCCGCCTCGCCAATAGGCGCCGTTTCCCCGGTCGGCCCGCGTTCCGGTCGTGAAATCGCTCTGGGCCTGCGCCGCCGTCGACAGGCTCAACAACGCCGCCGTCATTAGCAAGATTGTCATTTTCATTGAACGCTCTCCCTTATCTGTGTCTAGAACTGTGGCCTGCGGATTTGGTTCATTGTCCTTTGCTAAACCCGCAAAGACGCGCTCGGGTAGCGCGCACGGATGAAGAATTTCGGCGCGAGCGAGTGGTTTGCGGTACACAACCGTACCGACGCGGACGAATTGGCGTGCTTGATTGCGAGCCCTACGCTCTGCCGACAGGTCCAAATGCCCGCGTACCGCTTCTCTACGCGTCAGGGTCCCGCCGATACCGAATGGCTGGGCGCCATCGTGCTGCCCGACGATGCCGAAGCCCTGGCATTCGGCCGGCAGTTGATCCGTGACTTCAAGCGCGAACACACGATGCAAAGCGTCGGATGGACTCTGGAAATTGCGGAACAGAGACGCACCGTAGGGATCGTCGCGTTCGACAGCATCGACGCCAACGAACGGCGCCCCGGCGAAACCTAGCGAACAGCCGGGCTACCGCTGCTATTTTGCCGGCGCGGGCTTCAGCGGATCCTTGACGGCAGGGTATTTGTCGAACTCGACATTGTATAATTCGCCGTCGACCCGTTCGACACGGCGGATATAGATGTCCTGGATCATTTCGCGCGTGTCGGGGTCGATCGACACCGGACCGCGCGGACTTTCCCAGGCCATCCCCTTCATCGCCGCGATCAGGGCGTCGCCGTCGGTATTGCCGCCGGTCTTCTTCAAGGCCTCGTAGATCAGGTGAAACGCGTCGTAGGCGGCGACGCCGGCGTGGTCCGGCCGCAGCCCGTTACTGACGCGCTCGAAGCCTGCGACGAACGCCTTGTTGATCGCGGACGGATGGGCGGCGGAATACTGCAGCGATGTCGTGACGCCGAGCATCGAATCGCCCATTTGATTGACGACGTCATCGTCGGTGATGTCGCCCGGGCCGATCAGCCTGATGCCTGAAGCTTGCAGGCCGCGCTCGGCATATTGCCGCAGGAAAGTGCCGGCGAGGCCGCCCGGAACCCAGACGAACAGAGCTTCCGGCTTGGCGTCGCTGGCGCGCTGTAAAAACGGTGCGAAATCCGGATTTTGCAGCGGCACCCGCACCGACTCGATGACCTCGCCGCCCTGTGCCTTGAAGGCGTCGATGAAGGCCAATTCGGTCTCGATGCCCGGCGCATAGTCGGCCACCAGAGTGACGACGCGCCTGATGCCGTTCTTGAACGCCCACTGCGCCATCGGCCTCGTGACCTGGGCCTGGGTCATGAAGGTGCGCACGATATAGGGCGAGCGCTGGGTGGTGATCGAGGCCGAGGAGCCGGTCACGATCAGCGGGATTTTGGCTTCGGTGGCGAGCGGCGCCACGGCCAGCGCGGCCGGCGTCGGATTGTAGCCGGCCAGGATCGCGACTTTTTTCTCGACCACCAGTTCCTGAGCGATGCGTTTGGCCTGATCCGGAACGCCGCCATCGTCGCGCAACAACACCTCGACGGTCTTGCCGGCGACCGTGGTGCCGTTCTCCTCGGCGTAGAGCTTCAGGGCGGCGGACATTTGCTTGCCGTTTTCGGCGAACGGCCCGCTGATCGGCGCCGAAAATCCGACCTCGATGGTCTGTTGCGCCGACGACGCCGTCGCCCCCAATAGAGCGATCGCGGCGGCGACAGCGAGTGTTCCGACGGCCTTGCCGCGCAACTTCAAATCCCGGGGGCAAACCTCAGCTCTCCGCGAACCCATGCTGTCCTCGCAATGGCCGGATGGAAGGAAGCGTCCGGTGATTACCGACCTGTTCGCACCGGTTGCCCGCCGGCGGCGCTTCCCTGCCCTTGTCGCTCGGATCTTTGGTATGGACGTTGCCGGATAGAGTGGACGCGTTCCATGCCGCCGTCCAGAGAGCGCGGCGCGCTATTGCGCGGCGCCGGGGAGTCGTTTACGGCGCGGGCAATCCGGGAGGGACCAAAGAATGAGCAATCTGAAGCTCGCCATCGCGACCACCGACTACGACCATTTCCGCGATTTCCGGCTCGGCCTGGTGCGGGCCGAGGGCATCGACCACACCTGGCTGACGCTCGGGCATCACGAGATATTCGCGCGCTTCACTTTCAATCGCGAATGGCAGGTCGGCGAACTGTCCTTCGCCAAGGCGGTCGCCCAGCTGACGCGGGACAATTCCGACATCATCGGCCTGCCGGTGGTATGCTCGCGGCTGTTCCGCTTCTCCTCGTTCTACGTGAACAAGAAAAGCAAGATCAAAACCGCGGCCGATCTGAAGGGCAAGACCATCGGCTCGCCGGAATGGGCGCATACCGCGGCGGTCTATATGCGCGGCTGGCTCGGCGACGAGCACGGCATCGGGCTCAAGGACGTGCACTGGTACCAGGCCGGCGCCAATGAAGCGGGCCGCATCGAGAAGGTCGAGCTGAATCTGCCGGCCGGCGTGACGCTGACGCGGGTCGCGGAGCGGTCGCTGAGCGACATGCTGGCCGCGGGCGAAATCGATTGCGCGCTGATCGCCCGGCCGCCGGATTGCTTCAAACAGGGCCATCCCGACGTGGAACGTTTGTTCCCGGACTATTGGGCGATGGAAGAAGCCTATTACCGGCGCACCAAGGTCTGGCCGATCATGCATATCATCGTGATGCAGAAGACCGTGCTCGATGACAATCCGTGGGCGGCGCGCAATCTGTTCAACGCCTTCGCCGAGTCGAAGCGCCGCAGCCTCGAGCGGATCTTCGATCCGGCGGTGTCGCGCTATCCGCTGGCATGGCTGCCGACCTATGCGCGCAAGATGAGCGACATGTTCGGCGGCGATCCGTTCCCGTTCGGCATCGAGGAGAACCGCCCGACCTTGGAGCAGTTCCTGCGCTACACTTTCGAGCAGGGCATCGCCAAGCGCCACGCCAAACCGGAAGAGATATTTCCCAAGGGGATCATGACGTCGGTGCGCATTTAGCCGGCGCAGGCGGCGCGCTTGAGCTGCACCGCTGGAGAATGTGCCGGCGCACGAGGCTCGAGCTGTTTCAGCAGGGCCGGCAGCCCGGCCGCCGGGATCGGCCGGCTGAACAGATAGCCTTGCACCTGCATGCAGCCTTCCGCCTTGAGGATGGCAAGCTGCTCCTCGGTCTCGACGCCTTCGGCGGTGGTGATCATGCCGAGGCTCGCGCCGAGTCCGAGCACGGCGCGGACGATGACGACGCAATCGCTCTGCTTGCCGAGTTCGCCGGTAAAGGTCTGGTCGATCTTGATCTTGTCGAACGGGAAACTGCGCAGATAGCTGAGCGACGAATAGCCGGTGCCGAAATCGTCCATGCAGATGCGCGCGCCGAGCGCGCGGATCTGGTGCAGCGATTCCAGCACCGCGCGGTCGTCCTGCAGCAGCACGCTTTCGGTGATTTCCAGTTCGAGCCGCGAGGCCGGCAGCCCGGACTGGGCGAGCGCCGACACCACCGACAGCGCCAAGGTCGGATTGCGGAATTGCACCGGCGACAGGTTGACCGCGACGGTGAGAGGCTGCGGCCAGGTGGCGGCTTCGCGGCACGCGGTCTTGAGCACCCAGTCGCCGAGCGGAACGATCAGTCCGATCTCTTCGGCGACCGGAATGAAGTCGTCGGGCGGGATCAGGCCGCGCTCCGGATGGTTCCAGCGGACCAGCGCCTCGAAGCCCGAGACCTTGCCGCTTTCGACCTCGATCAGCGGCTGGTAATGCAGCTCGAATTGTTCGGCGAGCAGCGCCTTCCGGAGATCGAGCTCGAGCTTGCGCCGCTCCTGCATCTGCGCGTCCATTTCCGGCTGGAAGAAATGGAAGGTGCCGCGGCCGTCGGCCTTGGCGCGATAGAGCGCCATGTCGGCATTGCGCAACAATTGATCGGGCTCGTTGCCGTCGGCCGGCGCCATGGCGATGCCGATCGAGGTGCCGATGATGACCTGATGGCCGTGCACATCGAACGGTTCGAGCAGCGTGTCGATGATGCGCGCGGCGAGCTCGCTGGCATCGGCCGGATTGGTCTTGCGGTGCACGATGGCAAACTCGTCGCCGCCGAGCCGCGCCATGGTCTCGGCGCCGGGCACCACGCGCTGCAGCCGCTCGCTTACCGCGCACAGCAGCGCATCGCCGACCGAATGACCGAGCGAATCGTTGACGCTCTTGAAGCGGTCGAGGTCGAGGAACATCACCGCCAGTTCGTCGCCGCGGCTCAGCGCCTGCACCATCTTGTCCTGGAACATCACCCGGTTCGGCAGGTTGGTCAGCGCGTCGTGCCGCGCCATGTGAATGATCTTGGCCTCGGCGCGCCGGCGCTCGGTGATGTCTTCATAGGTCGCGACCCAGCGGCCGTCGGCGGCCGGGCTGTACAGGCAGGAAACCACCCGGCCGTCGTTGAATTCATAAAGATGCGGCGCCTCGTTGCCGTCGCTGACCAGCCTGATGCGCTCCGCCCACAATTGATCGGCGGTTTTGTTGGGATGATTCCCCACCGCGACGCTGACCTCGATCACTTCCTTGTAGGACATGCCCGGCCTGATCCGATCGGGCGGCAAGCGCAGGATTTCGAGATAGCGCTTGTTGTAGACCTCGAGCCGGTTCTGGGCATCGTAGAGGCACAGCCCCTGCGACATGTTTTCCAGCGCGGCGTCGAGCAGCAGATTGGTTTCGCGCAGCGACCATTCCTGCTTCTTCAGCCGGCTGATGTCGCTGCACAGCACGATGAAGCCTTCGTCGCGCGTCGGGCTGCGGCTGATGCGCAGCCACCGGCCGTCGGCCATCAAGGTTTCGCCGGTCGCCTGCAAGTTCTTGTCGCGCCGGCTCAACAGATGCGCGGCATCGGCGGTGGCCTGCATCGCGTCTTCGAGTTCCTTGAGCGGCGTGCCGGGCTTGAGCAGGCGCGCCGGCACGCCGAGCAGATCGGCGGCCTGGGCATTGGCGAGCACGATGCCATCATTGGCGTCCACCACCACCACGCCTTCCGGCGAACATTCCAGCGCGTCGGCGAGCCGCGCCTGCGCCGAGCGCCGCTGCGCGACTTCGCGGTCCATCATCGCCTTGATGTTGTCGCGCATCACGCCCATGGCGGCGAGCAGCGCGCCCAATTCGTCGGCGCTGCCTTTCGGCACCGCCACATCGAGCTTGCCGGCGGCGATCCGGGTGGCGACGTTGGAGGCGACCGCCACCGGGCCGACAATGCGGCGCGCCAGGGCCCAGGCAACCAGCGCGGACAGCAACAGCGCCAGCGCGGTGCCGGCGATATTGAGCTGCACGTCGCGCCCGACCGCGGCGCGCGCCGACTGCCGGTAGAGGAAGCCGTCGCCGGCGGTGTAGTTCACCAGCAGGTCGATCTGATCGTCGACCTTGGCGGCGTAATGGTCGAGCGTGCCCCAGTTGGCGTCGCTCTGGCTGCCGTCGAGCATGCGCTGGCAGATATTGCGCCAATTGCTCACCGCGATCTGCACGCTCTCGGCGGCGCGGGTGGCGCGCACCGACTGCGAACGCTCGGCGGCGATCTTGAGGTCCGCCGACAGCGAGGCGCCGAGCTTGTCGATCTCATTGTTGAGGGATGCCCGCATCGCCGGATCGGGAGCGATCCATTGCCGGGCGAAGGCGGCCCGCATCGAGGCGAAATCGGTCGCCGCGGCGCGGGCGAAATTGATCGACATCAGCGACTTGTCGAAGGTCTTGTCGACCAGCACACCGGCATTGCGGATACCCATAACGGCATAGCCGCCGAGCGACGCGGTGATCACGCTCATGATCAGGAACGCGACCAGGATGCGGCCGCGGATCGTCCGGCACAGCGAAACGGCGCCGGCGACGCCGCGCCGCCCGCGCAATTGCAAACCGTCGATCAGAGGATGAATCCGCCCGCCCCGCATGTGATGCCCGGAATCCTCGCTATACGCGGTAATGCCTATACGGCCAGCCGTTAAAGGCACTCCAGCACCGGGCCCAATCTTCGCGGGTTCCTTAATGGCGGCTTATGCGGCCGTTAACGCGCGATTAACCCTGCCGCTTCAGGTTTGCGGCAGGCGCGCCGCATGCGCCAAAAAGCGCCTATCGATCAGCGAAAGAGGCCGAGCCATGAGCCTTGATGCCGCGTTTCGGACGCGCCATTGGGTCGCCGTCGCTCTCGCGGCGGCTTTGATCGTCGGACTGGGAACATTGGTCGGACTGGCATTGCCGCAATATTCGATTTCGCAAAAGGGCCGCGAATTCCACCCCGGCGACATCGCGATCAAGCGCGGCGAGACCATTGAGATCGTCAACGACGACGGCGACCTGCTGCACCACGCCTATGTCGACTCGCCGAAATTCTCGTTCGATTCAGGCGACCAGGAGCCGGGCAGCAAGACCGACATCACCTTCCCGGTGGCGGGCGACTTCGACGTGTTGTGCGCCATCCATCCGAAGATGCGGCTCGCGGTCCACGTCAAGTAAAACGGCCGGCGCGGTCGCTATGCTTACAGCACAGCCGTGCCGAACAACGCGGCGTGGCCGAAATAATACACCGACAGGAACAGCGCCAGCGATGCCGCGTAACTCACGGGCAGCAGCCAGGTTTGACGCGGCCGCACCGGCTCGGCGGCATCGTCGGCGATGATGCCGAACAAAGCGACCACGATCAGCGAATGGCCGATCAGGTCGATCTTGCCGAACTCCAAAACCGCGCTGATGAACATCGCCGCCAGCATCACCGCCGCGACCCGGCGCACCAGCGGCGTCCAGATCAAGGCGAACGCCAAGGCGAATTCCACCGCGCCGGCCGCCCGCATGAAGAACTCCGGCGTGAAGCCCATGGTCATTTCCGGATGTTCGATGAACAGCGGATAGGACCATTCCGGATAGGCCCATTTTTCGATCGAGGCCCACATCAGCGTGATGCCGGCGGCATAGCGCAAGACGTCGAGCGGACGAATGCCGAAGAAATTGGTCTGGCCGCCGACCAGCGCGATATAGGCCGCGACGCCGAGGAAGATCGGATAATCGGCCAAATGAAACGGGCCGTATTTCCAGACGCCGATGCCGAACAAGACGAAAATCCCGGCGGCCGACAGCGGCATGGTCTTGCGCGACAGCATGCCCGCGGCGATGCCGAGTTGAATGGCGCCGACCAAAGTCGAATCCGTTTTCAGTTCCGGCGTCAGCAGGATGCCGCCGGCGCCCCAGACCGCAATGAAGAAAAACGCGCAGGAGGCGCGGAAGATGATTTCCAGATTGTCGCGGATCAGCCGGGTCGCGCGATCGAGCGCCCGCAACATCGCAAAGCCGATCGGCGTGCCTTCCAGGACGCTGCCCGTCATCAGCGCCAGGACCGACAGCCCGATCAGCAATTCGAAATCCGGACACAGCACGTTTTCGAGGCCGTCCGGCTGGCCGGCGACATTATAGGCGCAGAACCATTTGACATGTGCGCTGGCCGAGCCGGTGCAAGCGACGTTAACCAAACACGCAAGCGGAAGCGCGGCCGCAAATGGCAGCCGCTTGGCAAGCCGTATCATGGGGGCTCCACACGTCACAAAACTGTCTTCACAGACCAGTTACGCCGCTGCGCGCAGCTCCCTGGTATGTTTAATCTTTTACCACGGTTCTTAGGTTTTTGGTCACCACGTCAGGGTTAAATTAGGTATTGGTTAACCTTTGTTACCGTCGCGCGGCGCTAGGCGTGATTTGCGCAATCGGAACTAGGCCCTTGGTAAGCAATGGGGCTTAGAACAAGCGGCCTATCGATCAAGCTTCTTGTCAGAGCTTTTGCACGCGAGAGACTTCGATGATCGTTGCAGTAGGCTTGCTCAGCTTTGTCGTCGGCGCCGTCGTCGCCTATGCGGCCCAGCGCTTTCCCGCCCATGTCGAGTCGCTCGAAACCGGCGCCGGATTCTTGTTGATCTCGGGGCTGGCGCTGTCGGGCTACGCGCTGCCGGCGGTGGTTTAGCCGCGTCAGCGCGGCAGCGTCGGCACCGCGACCGGTTTCGGCGTGCTGTTGAGCGTTCCGAGAAACGCGACCAGATCGGCCTTGTCGCTCTGCGGCAGATTGAGCACATGGATGGCATCGTCGCGGCTCGGCCGATCGATGCCGCCGCGATTGTAAAGGTCGATCACCTCGTCGAGCGTCGACAGCGAGCCGTCATGCATGAAAGGCCCGCGGCGGCTCACGTCGCGCAAGGTCGGCGTCTTAAAGGCATATTTCAATTTCACCGATGTCGGAAACAACCGGCCTCGCCCGATATCGTCGTTCTTGGCGACGCCGATGTCGTGAAACGACACGTCGGTGAACGCCCAGCCGCTGTGACACGCCGCGCAATTGGCCCGGCCGTTGAACAGCACAAAGCCGCGCTTGGCGGCAGCACCGATGGCGGCTTCGTTGCCGTTGACCCAATGATCGAACGGCGCGTCTTCCGACACGATGCCGCGTTCGAATGTCGCCAAGGCCTGTTCGAGTTTGAGCGTGGTGACGTCGCCTTTGCCGAATGCGGCGCCGAACGCCTTCACATAGCCGGGCACCGCAGAGAGCCGCTCAAGCATCGCCGGCTCCGGCAGATTCATATTGTCGGTCGCCGTAATCGGCCCGATCGCCACGCCTTCGAGGCTGGAGAAATGCCCGTCCCAGCCGAGTTTCGGCGTCCAGGCGACATTGAGCAATGTCGGGGTGCGCAATCCCGATCCGAGCTGGGTTTGATGCTCGCCGATCGCGCGCGGCTGACCGTCGCCCCACGACAGTCCCGGATTATGACAGCTCGAACAGGATCGCAGTTTCGAACCGGACAAGATTGGATCGAAAAATAACATGCGTCCGAGTTCGTATTTCGCATGCGAATAGGGATTGTCCTTCGGATAAGGAATTTGCGCCGGCCGCCGGTATTGCTGACGCAGCGCATGCAGCCCCTCGGCGGCCCCGTAGATCGTGCCGCCGGCGCCGATCAGCAGCGCCAAAGCGCCGACCAGCGCCGCGGCTTTTCGCGCAGCCAATAAATGCAGACCTCGCATGAATGACAATTTATCGCTGCCGGTTTACGGAGCGTTAACACGATTCGCCGGCAACGCCCTGCGCGCTTATGGCGCGGCCCTTGCCGGCGCTGCGGCGTAAGCTCACCGCGAGCGAAGTGGGCTGCACGGCGGGCCACGCCGTGATAGTCTTTAATCAAATATCGCGGGGAAAAAGCTCAGGGGAGGCCGGCCGATGAATACCCATGTCGCCAACGTTAAGATTGCCGCCGTCGCGGAGGCCGACATCTCGCCGGCAGAATGGCAGGCGCGGATCGACCTCGCCGCGATCTATCGGCTGGTGGCGCATTACGGTTGGGGCGACGTCATTTACAATCATTCGTCGCTGCGCGTGCCGGGCGAAGACCGCAAATTCCTGATCAAGCGGCATGAACTGCTCTACACCGAAGTGACGCCGTCGAACCTCGTCAAGGTCAGCATGGACGACGATCTCGACGAGAGCGCCGGCGTCAACCGGCCGGGCTTCACGCTGCATGGCGGCGTGCTGTCGGCGCGGCCGGACATCAATTGCGCCGTCCACGTCCACACCGAAACCGGCATGGCGATCGCCGGCCTCAAGCACGGACTGCGCATGGTCTCGCAGGCCGCGATCCGGTTCTATAATCGCGTCGGCTACCACGACTATGAAGGCATCACCGAAGACTTCGGCGAGCGCGCCCGCATCAACAAGGCGCTCGGTTCGAACCGCGCGCTGATCATGCACAATCACGGGCTGCTCACCGTCGGCAAGACGCCGCGCGAAGCTTTCGTGCTGATGAAGTCGCTGCTCGAGGCGGCGCATATCCAGCTCACCATGGAAGCGACCGGCGGCGAGCTGATCGAGATCCCCGCCGCGATCTGCGAAAAGACCGCGCATCAATACGAGCATCACGATTCCGGCCGCGGCTCGGCCGACTGGCCGGCCTATCTGCGCATGCTCGACAAGATCGATTCGAATTGGCGGAATTGATCGGCGATGGAGAAGCGCAATGGGCTCGGCTGAGACGATCGAATCGTACTCGGAGTCTCCTCGATTCTCTGACTGTCCTGCGCTCCATTACTTTTTGACGATCTTTTTTACCTTGTTAATTTTCGATATCTACCAAGGCGCCAGTACCTATTATTGTCTTGTTAGCGGCAACAATTACGAATGCGATTACGATCCCGAAAGGCTGAAAGAGTTAGGCGTAATCGGCTCACAAACCTTCTTCACGTTCGATCCTTCGTCTATAGTGAAATCTCTCCTTATCACTTTGCTTTTTAACGCCCTGCAGCTACCGTTGTGGCTTGTTGCAAGTGCGCCAGTCTACCTGGTCGCTCTCTACGCCGGCCGGCACTACTGCATCCAACGCAATCTCGCGGGGATTATTTTTTGGATTGTAGCCTGGACGATTGCGACGCTTAGCCTGTCGTTTCTCGGCGCGATACAGGTGCTGCTATCCGATCCAGGCTACGTTTCTTGGCACAGCGACTTTTTTGGAATGCTTATCCCGGGATCGCTGGGGGTCGTCCGAGGAATAGTTTACTGCTTTTTTGCATTTCGAAGTAACGCCGCAGTCGCAGCAAGCTAATCCTGTCACTCCCGATACCAAATTGTGTCGTTCCTTGCAGAAAAAGCGTCATTAGGTACTGTGCTAGCAAGATTAGAAGACGCAGGGGACGCAAAGCCGCCGCTCAGGCTCGGTCTGCGCATTATTTCGCCGCGCGCATTTGCCGCCAATCGTTTGAACATCAAATTTATTGCCTATCCGCTCCGGGGTGCGGGTGGGCGCGGGATTGAGCGCGCATGAAATCTATGAATGCGCGCAACGCTCCAGGCATTTGCCTACGGCTTGGATAGTAGAGAAACACCGGCGAGAAGTGCCCGCACCAATCGTCCAAAAGGCGGACCAACCGCCCGTCGGCGAGTTGCGATGAAACCATGATCTCGGGAAAATAGCCGATACCGATTCCCTCGAGCACGGCATTCAGCACGAGGTGCCAATCGTTGAGTATAAGCGAACCGTCGACCGCGACCTCGGGCCGCCGGCCGTCTTTCTCGAATTCCCATGACTGAATCGAGGCATCCCAATCCAAACGCAAGCGTATACAGTTGTGCGCGAGAAGATCCTGGGGACTAACGGGCGGCGGTTGGCTTGCCAGATAGGCCGGCGAGGCGACCACCGTCACGCGTTGTGGATCGAGCAGAGGAACGACAATCATATCTTTCGCAATCCACTCGCCGCGGGTAATGCCGGCGTCGAATCGGCCGCTTACGATATCGGTATGATTATTGTCCGCGGCGATTTCGAGTTTTATGTCCGGAAACTTCGCCAGGAATTTCGGCAGCACCGGACCGACAAGCCACACGGCGGCTGCCCGTTGCATATTCAGGCGCAATGCGCCGCTTGGTTTGTCGCGGAACGCATTGACACCCTCAATCGCCCTTTGGATGCCCACCAGGACCGGCTGCGTATCATTCAACAAACGCTCGCCAGCTTCCGTCAGCGCCACGCTGCGCGTGGTGCGATTAAGAAGGCGGACGCCTAAACGCTCTTCCAGAGAACGAATGATCTGGCTCAGGCCGGCGCGCGAAATGCTCAGCTGGGCGGCTGCCTTCGTGAAGCTCCGATGCTCTGCCACGGCCACGAAGGCGCTCAGCTCGGCAAACTGACTACCGCGCATTTCACGATCCCTGCTGACGCGATCGCGCCGCAGTTAGAAGTCCCGGCAGGGAGGTAGCGATCACCCTCATTGGCCGCAATGCGACAAAATATACAAAAATTCCCGGATTAGTTCGCCGCGATGAACAGTCCATTCAGCGGACCTCCGATTAAGGACGGGCCTGGGTGTGCAACCTCACAGGGGCTGCTCATCCCGAGCATCCGAAAGGAAGGTCCCATGTTTGTCCATATTCCAGCCTCCAAATCCGCTTTCGGCACAAGCGCAATCGCCAGTTCAGATGCGGTGGCGAAGCGCCCCATCAGATATGCGATCGCTGTTGCAGCGGGCCTTGGTCTGTTCGGCGCCCTCGCAGCTTTCGGATCCGCGCCGGCCTTAGCTCAAGCGCAGAGCCATGATGCCGCGATGTTGCCGCACTATTACGACGCCAAAGGCGGACAGCATTGGGGATCGTGGACTGCGCCGGCCGCCGAACAAAAGCACGCTGTCTCTGCTGTCGTGAAGCCAACTCCGCGCCACTTCGCACAGTTGCACAGATTTAGATAAAGGCCCGGCAAGCACTAAAATAAGAAACTATAATTCGTGCTTCCCGGAATGCGGTGCAGCGTGAAAACGCTGCACCGCAGATCCGGATCGTCGTAAACTCAGCCCATCACTTCGCGTATTTGCCGCCGGTCTGCTTGGTGTGCACGCCTTCGGCGCCGCTCTGCTTGTGCTGCAGGCGGGTGATGCGCGCCCAGGTGCGCTTGAGCTCGTCCCGCACCGTGATGTGCAGCGTGCCGCAGCCTTCGCAGGTCAGCTCGATCTTGTCGCCGTCCATGAACGGGTTGAGCCCGCGATGGTTGGTGCCGGTGGCGAGGATGTCGCCGGGCTGCAGCGTGTGGATCGCGGTGACCCACTCGATGCAGCGCGGAATCTTGTGCGCCATGTCGTCGGTGTTGAAGTTCTGCATCACCGTGCCGTTGTTGGTGAGCTTGATCTGCAGCTTTTGCGGATCCTTGATCTCGTCGGCGGTGACGATATAGGGACCGATCGGCGCGAAGGTGTCGCGCGACTTCATCTGATAGAAGACGTTGGTCGGCGGCACCACGCCGCGGGCCGAGCCGTCGATGAAGTTGGTGTAGCCGAAGACATAGCTCATGGCGTCGGCCGCCTTGACGTTCGTGGCGCGCTTGCCGATCACCACCGCGATCTCGGCCTCGCCTTCGAACACGCTCGCCGGCATGTCGGGCAGCACCATGGTGTCGCCATCGCCGATGATCGCGCTCGGCGATTTCATGAAGGCGTTGATCGGCGCCGGCTCCGGCAGCGTGCCGTCTTCCATGTAGTTCACCGCCATGCAGATGATGTTTTCCGGCTTCGGCAGCGGCGGGCGGAACTTGACCTGGGATACCGACTTCGACGGCGCCTTGGCGGCGGCGTCCGCAAGCTTGCCCTTGAAGGTGTCGAACTTCTCGATCACGCCGCGGATAATGTCCTGCGGGCCGAGATGCGGGATGTCCTTTACCACGTCGGTCACGTCGGCGATCTTGTCGCCGGTGACGACGCCAAAGCGGAAGTCGTCGAAAAATGCCAGTTTCATTGTAGCTCCTTGGAGTTTCTTGGGGAGGAAGTGGGCGTATCCCTACCGGCTTAGAGCGACCTTGGCCAGATTGGGTTTCTAATTCGTGGAAGCGGCTAGTCGTGTAACCGTCACACTCTATTCCCCGCGCTCCAGCTCCAGAAATCGCGGCCTTCCTCGCGCATGAATTTGGCCAGCACCATCTTGTGCACCTCGTCGGCGCCGTCGACCAGCCGCGCGGCGCGGGCGGCGCGATAGACCCATTCGGCGATGGTGTCCTTGGAATAGCCGCGGGCGCCGTTGAGCTGGATCGCGACGTCGGCCGCCTGGTGCAGCATGTTGGCGCAATGGACCTTGGCCATCGACACTTCCTTGCGTGCGAAATCGCCCTGATCGAGTTTCCAGGCGGCGTGCATGGTGAGCAGCCGGCCGACCTGGATGGCGTGGCCGACCTCGCCGAGCTTCATCTGCACGCTTTCGCGGTCGGCGAGCTTGACGCCGAAACCTTCGCGGCGGCCGACATATTCCTGTGCGATCTCGACGCAGCGTTTCGACCAGCCGAGCCAGCGCATGCAATGCGTCAGCCGCGCCGGGCCGAGCCGCACCTGCACGACCTTCAGTCCATTGCCCAGGCCGCCGAACACGTCGTCGTCGTGGACTTCAAGGCCGTCGAATTCGAGTTCGCAATGGCCGCCGTGTTCCTCCGGTCCCATGATCTCGATGCGGCGGACGATGCGCCAGCCGGGCTGATCCTTGTGGAACAGAAACGTCGTGATGCCCTTGCGCTTGTCGTCGGAGGTGCGCGCCGCCAGGATGAAATGAGCGGCGCCGTCGGCGCCGGTGATGAACCATTTGCGGCCGTAGATCTTCCAGACGCCGCCCTTCTTCTCGGCATAGGTCTTGATCATGCTCGGATCGGAGCCGCCGCCCGGCGCCGGCTCGGTCATCGCGAAAGCCGATCGCACTTTGCCCTCGACGATCGGCTTGAGCCATTTTTCCTGCTGCCGGGGCGTGCCGAGCTTTTTCAGCACGTTCATATTGCCGTCGTCCGGCGCCATGCAATTGAACGCCAGCGGCCCGAACAGCGAGCGCGCGGCCTCTTCGTACATCACCGCCCAGGCGACGATCGGCAGATCCATGCCGCCGAATTCCTTCGGCGATTGCGGCGCCCATAGTCCCGCCTGCCTCGCCTTGACGCGCACCGGTTCGAGCCGGTCGTGCGGAATGTTCTCGTGATCCGAAAAATTCCCGCGATCGGCTTCGAGCGGCAGCACATGCTCGGCAACGAAGGCGCGGGTGCGCTGGCGCAGATCCTCGATGTCGGGCGGAAGGGTGAAATCCATACGGCGATTTCTTAGGAGGGAAAGCGCTAGGCCACAAGCGGCGTCCGTTCCGCGACGCCTGCGGTGGCGATCCCGTCCTGCTGGGTGATCTGCTCGAGCACGCGGCCCTTGGTCTCGATGCCGATCAGCCACAGCGCGATCGCCGAGATCAGATAAGACAGCGCGAAGGTCTGCAGCACATAGGCGCCCAAGCCATAGGCCAGCATGAAGCCGACCACCGTCGGCGCCAGGAACGAGCCGATCCGGCCGATGCCGAAGAACCAGCCGACCGCGGTGGCGCGCAGATGGGTCGGATGCAATTCGCTGACATAGATGCCGGTCGCGCCATAGACGCCGGGATTGACCCAGCCGACCGCCGCGGCGGCGAAATAGAGCCACATGCCGCTCGCCATCGCGAACCACAGATGACAGAACGCGCCGATGAAGAAGTACAGGAACAGCACCGGCCGCCGGCCATAGCGGTCGATCAGGAAGCCGCAGGCGGTGTAGCCGACCACGGCGCTGAGCGCCTGCACCAGCTGAAAGGTGATCGCCTGGGTGAGCGGAATGCCGCGCTGCTGCAAAATCGTCGGCAGCATGAACAGGATGCCGTTCGAGGCCCACAGAAAGCCGAACGAAACGATCCAGAGCAGCAGCGTGTTCTTGGTGCGGCCGCGGGCCAGCAATTCGAACACGGTCACTTTGCTCGACACCGCGACTTCCGGCCGTACGTTCGGCAGCGCCTTGATCTCGTGGGGTGCGAGCGCGTGCCCGAGCGCGACCTTCTCGATATCGGCGACGGTGCGTTCGGCTTCGGCGATGCGGCCCTTGCTGAGCAGGAAGCGCACCGATTCCGGCATGTAGCGGCGCACGAAGAACAACAGCACCGCCGGCGCGACGCCGACCACGAACAGCGCCCGCCAGCCCCAGTGCGGAATGATCAACAGGCTCAGCGCCGCGGCGATGACCAGGCCGACCGGGAACGCCGCCATGATGCTGCCGGACATGCGGCCGCGGATCCGTCCCGGGCTGAACTCGGAACTCAGCGTCAAATTGACCGGGACTTCGCCGCCCAATCCGAAATTCGACAGGAAGCGGAAGGCCGTGAGCGAAGCGATATTCCATGACACCGCGACCAGTCCGCTGAACACCGCGAATAAACCGACGGTCGCCTGGAACGACGTGCGGCGGCCGATGTAATCGGACACCGTGCCCCAAAACAGCGCGCCGAGAAACGCGCCGATCAATCCGGCCGTCGCCAGCAAACCGGCCTGCGCCGGGCCGAGCCCGAATTCATGCGCGACCGGCGGCAAGGCGGCGCCGAACATCGCGAAGTCGGCGGCATCTAGTGCGATGCCGAAGAAGGCGAGAATGAAGAAGTCGCGATGCCACTTGGAGAACGGCAGCCGCTCGAGCCGCGCGATCAGTTCGGCAGACGTCTGACGATCGTCCGGCATGTTTCCCCCAAAGCTGCCGCACTTTTTGTGCTGGCGTGTTGTTATTCGACCGCAATACCGCGATGGAATAAGACTGCAATAGAATGGTTTCAGTGACAAGGAGGCTGCCGCGCCCATGCAGTGCGGCGCTTCCACAGAGGGAGCGGCGCCGCGGTCATGATCATCGACGTTTTCAATCACTTCATGCCGCAGGCCTATCTCGACCGGCTGGCGCAGCTGATACCCGGGCATGTCGCCGTCACCGCATTTCCGCGGCTCAAGACGCTGGTCGATGTCGAGGCGCGGCTGAAACTTCTCGAACCGTTCGGCGATTACGCGCAGGTGCTGTCGCTCGCCAACCCGCCGCTGGAATTGGTGGCGCCGCCCGAGTTAACACCGGAGTTGGCGCGGATCGCCAACGACGCGCTCGCCGAAATCTGCAGGAAGCACCCCGATCGTTTCCCGACCTTCATCGCGGCCTTGCCGATGAATAATGTCGAGGCGGCGCTGATCGAGACCGATCGCGCCATCAGCTCAACTCGGCGCGCGCGGCGTCCAGGTCTTTACCCATGTCGCCGGCGTGCCGCTGAGCGATGCGCAATTCCGGCCGCTGTTCCAGCGCATGGCCGCGCACGATCTGCCGGTATGGGTGCATCCGATGCGCGGGCCGGATTCGCCGGACTACGCCAGCGAGAAGACCTCGCAGGACGAAATCTGGTTCAGCTTCGGCTGGCCGTATGAGACCACCGCCTGCATGACGCGGCTGATCTATTCCGGACTGTTCGACGAATTGCCGGCGCTGAAGATCATCTCGCATCACATGGGCGGCATGATCCCGTATTTTCCGGCCAAGATTAATCTCGGCTTCCGCCAGATTTTCTTCGGCACCCGCGACGGCAATCCGGTGGCGCAGGAACGCGGGCTCAAAAAACGGCCGATCGAATATTATAAGATGCTCTATGCCGACACCGCGCTCGGCGGCGAAGCGGCGCCGACGCGCTGCGGCCACGCCTTTTTCGGCACCGGGCATTGCCTGTTCGCCACCGACGCGCCGTTCGACGCCGAGCAGGGCCGCGGCCTGATCGCCGACACCATCCGCGGCGTCGGCGAACTCGGCCTGCCGAAGCCGGAACTCGATCGGATTCTGGCCGGCAACGCCCGCGCACTCTTAAGACTTTAAGAAAAGGCGACCCGCCGATCGTGCCTTGTCACTGCCCCCGGAGTTCTCCAAACTCCCGCTCAACCGGCTTAAAATGCCATGCTCGACCAGACCTCAGGCGGAACGCCCCCCTTCTCGCTCGACGCCGACCAGATTGCGGTGCGCGATATGGCGCGCGCTTTCGCCGATGAGATCTTCGCGCCGGACGCGCTGGCCTGGGACGAAACCAAGCACTTTCCCATTGCGGAAATGCGCAAGGCCGCGGCGCTCGGCATGGGCGGCATCTTCATCGCCGAGGACGCCGGCGGCTCCGGCCTGTCGCGGCTGACCGCGGCGGTTATCTTCGAGGCGCTGGCGACCGGCTGCCCAACCGTCGCGGCCTATATGTCGATCCACAATATGACGGCGTCGCTGATCGATGTCTTCGGCACCGACGCGCAGCGCCGAACGTGGCTGCCGAAACTATGCACCATGGAATTGCTGGCGAGCTATTGCCTGACCGAGCCGGGCGCGGGCTCCGATGCCGCAGCGCTTACGACCCGCGCGGTGCGCCACGCCGACCATTATGTGCTCAATGGGCAGAAGCAGTTCATCTCGGGCGCCGGCGCCAGCGATGTCTATGTGGTGATGGCGCGCTCGGGCGGCGACGGGCCCAACGGGATTTCGGCGTTCATCGTGCCGGCCGACACGCCGGGCATCTCGTTCGGCGCCAATGAACGCAAGATGGGCTGGAATGCGCAGCCGACCCGCGGCGTCCTGTTTCAGAACGTCAACGTGGCGGTTGAAAACCGGCTCGGAGACGAAGGCACCGGTTTCAAGATCGCAATGGCGGGACTCGACGGCGGGCGGCTGAACATCTCGGCCTGCTCGCTCGGCGGCGCGCAAGCGGCGCTGGAAAAGACCCTGGTTTACATGAAAGAGCGCAAGGCCTTCGGCAAGCGGCTCGACGAATTCCAGGCGCTGCAATTTCGCCTCGCCGATATGGCGACCGAGCTCGAGGCGTCGCGTTCCTTGCTGTGGCGCGCGGCGGCGGCCTTCGATCGCAAGGATCCGGACGCGATGCAGCTCTCCGCCATGACCAAGCGATTTGTCACCGACGCCTGTTTCAACGTCGCCAACGAGGCGCTGCAACTGCATGGCGGCTACGGTTATCTGTCGGAATACGGCATCGAGAAGATCGTGCGCGATTTGCGCGTCCATCAGATTCTCGAAGGCACCAATGAGATCATGCGCCTGATCGTGGCGAGAAGCCTTGTCGGACGATGAGCGAAGCCGTTGTTGAAGACGGCGACATTCTGGTTCGCCGACACGGTGCGCTGCGGCGGCTGACGCTGAACCGGCCGAAGGCGCTCAACGCGCTCACGCTCGGCATGTCCGAGACGATGACGCGCTACCTGCAGACATGGGCCGACGATCCCGCCGTCGGTACGATCCTGATCGACGGCGCGGGCGATCGCGCCTTCTGTGCCGGCGGCGATCTGCGGGCGCTGTACGACGGCGCCAAAGCGGGCAATTCCGTTCCCGCGCAATTCTGGTCGACCGAATACAAGCTCGATGTCTTGATCGCGCGCTATCCGAAGCCGGTGGTCGTCATCATGGACGGCCTGGTGATGGGCGGCGGCGTCGGCCTGTCGGCCTATGCGGGACACCGCGTCGTCACCGAGCGCTCCGCGGTCGCCTTGCCGGAAGTCGGCATCGGCTATTTTCCGGACATCGGCGCCTCTTATCTGCTGGCGCGGGCGCCCGATCATTTCGGCTATTACCTGGCGCTGACCGGCAGCCGTATCGGGCCGGCCGATGCGATGGAATGCGGGCTTGCCGACATTCACCTTCCTGCGGCAAAGCTCGGTGCGCTGCCTGCGGCACTCGCCGAATGCCGCACCGGCGCCGACGTGCGATTGCGGCTCGGGGAATTCGCCGAACCCCCCGTTCCGGGGCGACTGCCTGCGGCGCGACACTGGATCGATCACGGCTATAGCGCCGCGCGGGTCGAGGACATTTTCGAGCGATTGCGCAATGCGCATCTGCCCGACGCGGATGCGGCGGTCGCGATCATGCGAAAAGGTATCGCCGACCTCGCTCAAGATCACGCTGCGGAACGTGCGCGAAGCGGCGTCTTTCAAGCGGGTTGAGGCGTGCTTCCAGCAGGACTACCGTATCTCGCTGGCCTGCATTGCCGGCCACGACTTTATCGAAGGCATCCGCGCCGCCATCGTCGACAAGGACCGCAATCCGACATGGCGGCCGGCTACGCTCGAAGCGGTAACGCCGGAGATCGTCGATCGACATTTCCAAACGATCGGCGCGCTTGAACTGAAATTCTAACATCGAGGAGACGCCCATGGCGCATATTGGCTTCATCGGTCTCGGCAATATGGGCGGGCCGATGGCCGCCAATCTGGTCAAAGCCGGCGGGCACGTATCGGGCTTCGATGTCGTGCCGGCACTACGCGACGCCGCGGGGAAAGACGGCGTGCAGATCGCCGGCAGCGCCAGTGCGACGGTCGAGAATGCCGACGTGGTCGTCACCATGCTGCCGGCCGGCGCGCATGTGCTGTCGGTGTGGAACGAGATCGTGCCGCGTGCGCGGCAGGGCACGCTGTTCATCGATTGCTCGACCATCGATGTGGCGAGCGCCCGCAAGGCGCATGCGCTTGCCGCCGCGCGCGGCATCGCCACGCTCGACGCGCCGGTGTCGGGCGGCGTCGGCGGCGCCAAGGCGGCGACGCTGACTTTCATGGTCGGCGGCTCGAAGGAAGCGTTCGCCCACGGCAAGCCGATCCTCGAACACATGGGCAAGCGCGTCGTGCATTGCGGCGAGGCCGGCAACGGCCAGGCGGCGAAGATCTGCAACAATATGATCCTCGGTGCTTCGATGATCGCGGTCAGCGAGGCCTTCGTGCTCGGCGAGAAGCTCGGCCTGTCGCACCAGGCGCTGTTCGATGTCGCATCCGCAAGTTCCGGCCAATGCTGGTCGCTGACCAATTATTGTCCGGTGCCGGGCCCGGTGCCGGCGAGCCCGGCGAACAATGGCTACAAGGCCGGCTTTGCCGGCGCTCTGATGCTCAAGGATCTCAAGCTCGCGCACGAGGCGGCAAAATCAGTGCACGCCAAAACCGCGCTCGGCGCCCATGCCGCCGAAATCTACGAGCAATTCGCCAAAGCGGGCCACAGCGGCGACGATTTTTCCGGCATCATCAATCTGGTGCGGGAGCAGTCGAAGCATGGCTGACAGGGGGCGTTAAATTCGCCGCTGTCGGCTTTACTTGGTCCCGGCGCTCTTCTCCGCCACCAGTTGGATGACTTCGGCGGCGGCATGCGTGGTTTCTTCGCGGGCCAGGCTTTCGGCTTTGCCGACGTCGCCGTCCTTGATCGCCGCGAACATGGCGCGCAGCCCGTCGATGCTTTCGCGCGCGCGCGCCGGCGAGCGCTTTGGGTGGCTCAAGCCCAGCGCGCGCCAGCGCGCGATACGGGCGTGCAGAATGGCGATCATGGTCGACAGCGATTTACTGCCGGCGCCGTCCACCAGCGCGTCGTAAAAGCGGTTCTTGGCCTCGATGATCAGGGCCGGATCGCCGGCCTTGTAGCAACGCGCGGTCTGATCCAGCGCCGCGCGCAATTTTGCGATCGCCGCGGCATCGGCATTTTGCACGAAAAATCGTGCCGCGAGACCCATCAGCACGCCGCGGATGGCGTAAAGGTCCTTGGCTTCGGCGACGGTGAGCTCGCGCACCACCGGTCCTTTGTTGGCGACGCTGGCGACCAGACCTTCGGTCTCGAGCTGACGCAAGGCCTCGCGGATCACCGTGCGCGACACTTGCATCATCTCGATCAGCTCGCGCTCCACCAGCCGTGCGCCCGGGGCCAGCCGCCCGGAAATGATGCCCTGCCGCAAATAGTCCAGCACCTGATGGCGCAGCGGCGCGTGCGATCGCAGGATGGGTGGCGGCTGGTGCATGCGGTTGCCCTCGTCGGAGTATCGTAATATCGTAATACGAGACCATCCGAAAAGACTTTTCAGCGAGGAAATCCCCATGAGCGCCGCTCCCGTCAAAGTCGGCATCGTCGGTCTCGGCCGCTGGGCCAAGGTCCTGACCCGGGCGAGCAGAGGCTCCGATCACGTCCAGATCGTCTCAGGCTACAGCCGCTCCGAAGAAAAGCGTCAGAGTTTCGCAGCCGAAATGGGCGTTGCGGCCGCTCCCGACATGAAAACCATGCTGGCCGATCCGGAGATCAAGGGCGTCATCCTGACGGTGCCGAACGAACAGCATCTGCCGGTGGCGCGCGAAGTGGCGATGGCCAAAAAGCACGTCTATACCGAGAAGCCGATTGCGGCGACGCTGCAGGACGGCTTGGCGATCGAGGCATTGGAGAGCCGTTACGGCGTGACGGTGACGGTCGGTCACAGCGCCCGGCTGATGGCGGGTATCCGCAAGATCCGCGAGGCCATCGACGCCGGCGAACTCGGCCGCGTCGCCTTCATGGAGGCGAATTTCTCCAACGAGCGCGCGCTCGAACTCACGCCCGCCACCTGGCGCTGGTACAAGGATCGCGCGCCGGGCGGACCGCTGTCGCAGCTCGCGATTCACCAGTTCGACGTGCTGCATTATCTCGGCGGCGAAGTGGTCGGCGCCAGTTCGATGGCGTCGAAGCTGTCGCCGGTCGGCGCCGAGGTCGACGATCAATCGATGACCTTGCTCAAATTCGCCGACGGCAAGATCGGCTATGTCGGTTCCTGCTGGACCTCGCCCGGCATCTTTGCGGTGCGGGTGTTCGGCTCCAAGGGATTGATGCACTACGAAATCGACTTCGGCACCTGGGATACGCCGGCGAAGCTTCATGAAACATCGACGCTGTATATCCAGCGCGGCAAGGACGGTTATGCCAAGCGCGAGGAATTGAAGGTGCCGGAAAGCGACATGTTCCGCATCGAGCTGGAAATGTTCGCCGATAGCTGCCGCACCGGCAAGCCGAACGAACTCACCGCGCATAACGGCAATGTGGCGGTCGCGATCGTGAACGCGGCGCTGCGTTCGATCGAACGGCGCGGCGAGATTGTCGCGATCGCGGACATCCTCGCCGAAGCCGGCCGCACAGAGGGTGCACGTCATGTTGCCTAGCCGCTATTTCATCGAACTGACCCAGCCGGAGATCGCCAAGCAGCTGAAGGCGAACCCGCTGGTCATCCTGCCGGCCGGCAGCGTCGAGCAGCACGGTCCCCATCTGCCGACCGGCACCGATATTTTTGCCGCCAACATCATCAGCCACGCGGTGGCGGAACGCATGGACGGGCTGGTGCTGCCGTCGACGCCGTTCGGCGTCACGCCGATGCACATGCCTTTCGAAGGCACCATCAGCTTCACGCCCGATACTTACATGCGCGTGGTCACCGAGACCTGCGTTTCCACCGCGAAGCACGGCGCCAAATATCTGCTGATCCTCAATTGGCACGAGGGCAATATCCCGTCGCTGGCGATTGCCGCGGAAGCCTTGCATCGCGAACACGGCATGACCGTGCTGACGGTGCAGGCCTGTTATGTCGCCGAGGAAATGTACGGGCATTCCTGCAACGGCCTCACCCATGGCGGCGAGATCGAAGCGCTGGCCGTGCTGGCCTATCGGCCCGGGCTGGTGCATCTCGACCGCATCAGCAACTCCTCCGATCACGGCCACGGCCACAAGATGGACAAGCTGCGGCGCACGCGCAGCTATCAGCCGGTGCTGACCGATATCCGTTCGATCGCGCCGACCGGCTGGTTCGGCAGCCCGCAACATGCGACGGCGGAAAAAGGCGCCAAGATGCTCGCCGACATCACCGAGGCTATCGCCAAGGAAGCAACCGAAATCTTCCGGCAGCTCGACACCGTGCAGGGCGGCACCGCCGAGATCAAACAATTGCGCCAAGCGATCTGAAGGAAACCACCCGATGACCCGGCTGATCAAGCAAGCGGACGCCAAACGGTTGGAATTGCCGGGACGCACATCGCTCGAGCCGGTGTCCGGCGCGCTCGGCTCGAAAGTCAGCTTTCGTATCGCCGAGATCGCGCCGCCGCAACCCGGCGCGCCGCCGCGCGGTCCGCATCTGCATCACGATTTCGAGGAGTGCATTTACGTCCTGTCCGGCCAAGGCGCGATGCACACCGAGAGCGGCGTCTATAACGCCGGACCGGGTGACATCTTGCTGGTGCCGGCCGGCGAAAAACACATGACGGTGAACACCGGCAGTGAGTTGCTGCGCTTGCTGTGCTTCTTCCCGGTCCCGGACGTCACCGCGGGCACCACCGAATTCAAGAGTTTTTAATCTCATGACCCGCGTGCTTTGTCTGCGTCCGCAGGCCGATTTCGCCCGCGTCGATGCCCTGCCGCCGGATTCGCTCGCGGTCGATTATCGCGCGCCCACGGACACCGATGTGCCGGCGCTGATGCGGCAGGCCCCGGCTTTGGTTATTCCGGCGGTCGGGCCGAAGCTCGCACCGGCGCTGTTCGAAGGAACCGCGCTCAAGCTCGTCCAGGTGACCGGCGCAGGCCTCGACCGGCTCGACATCGCGGCGCTGACCCGGTCCGGCATTCCGATCGCCAATGTGCCGGGCGGCAGCAACAGCGCGCTTGCCGAATATGCCTTGACGGTGTCATCGCAATTGCTCCGCCGTTTCGGCTGGGCCGACGCTGAAATCAAGCGCGGCCATTACGCGGCCTTTCGCGCGCGGCTGATCGCCGACAATCTCGCCGGCCTGGAAGGCCTGCTGGTCGGCGTGGTGGGTCTCGGCACCATCGGGCTCGCGGTGGCGAGAGCCTTTGTCGGTGCGAACTGCCGCGTCTGCTATTACGATCCGGCGCCGGCCGACCCGCAGGCGGCGCGCGATCTCGGCGCACAGGCGATGCCGCTCGATGAATTGCTGCGAAGCGCCGACGTGGTGACGCTGCACGTCCCGCTGGTCCCGGCGACCCAAGGGCTGATCGGCGCGAAACAGCTCGCCAGCATGAAAAAGAGCGCCATCCTGGTCCAGGCCTCGCGCGGCGGCATTGTCGACGAGAAGGCGCTTGCGGACTGCCTGCGCGCCGGACATCTCGGCGGCGCCGCCGTCGACGTTTATTCAGCCGAGCCGCCGTCCGCCGACAACCCGCTGCTCGGCCTCGATGGCGAAGCGGCGCAACGCCTCTTGCTCACGCCGCACATCGCCGGCGTGACCCGGCAATCGGCGGCGTTTCTGTTCCGCACCGCCTGGGCGAATGTCGAACGGGTCTTGATAAAGGGTCAAGCGCCGTTGCACCGCGCCAATTGAAAACAGACATCAAGAGAACAAGGCGTGCATAGATGAGCCATCCAGATCTTTCCAAGGCTGAAGCTTTCGTCACGCCGGACGCCGTGCGCCAGACCTTGCTGGACATGATCGACATCCGCAGCCCGACCGGCTCCGAAGCCGCCATGGCGGACTACGTTGTCAATCGTCTGCGTGGCGCCGGCCTCGACGCGTCTCGGCAACTGGTCGAAGAGGACCGCCCCAATGCAGTCGGCCATCTGCCGGGCCGCGGCGACGGATTGAATCTGTTGTTCACCGGCCACATGGACACATCGTACAGCGGCGACGAGGCGCACCTTTCCGGCGAGGGCTTCCGGCCTAAAGGCATCTATCGCGACGGCTGGATCTGGGGCCTCGGCGCCAGCAATATGAAAAGCGGCCTCGCCGGCCTCGTGGTCGCGGTCGAAGCCATCGCAAAGTCCGGCATCAAGCTCCGCGGCGATATTTCGCTGGGCGCAGTGGTCGGCGAGATCGAGAAGGCCCCGATCGAAGAATTTCAGGGGCGGGAATATTCCGGCTACGGCATCGGCACCAAGCATCTGGTATCGCACGGCGTCACCGCCGACTTCGCGCTCCTCGCCGAGCCGACGGGCTTGCGCATCTGCACCGCGAACATGGGATGTTTGTGGGCGCGGATATCGGTCGGAGGCAGCGTCGCCCATGCGGCGCTGACCAACAAACCCGGCACGGTCAACGCCATCAACGTGGCGCGGCAGTTGTGCGACGACATCGATGCCTGGGCCAAGCAATTCATGAATGCCCACGTCTTCCTCGGCGAGCATGCCAATGTCACGCTCGCCGGCATTCGCGGCGGCGACCCGTGGCGGCTATCGCGCAATCCGTACGATTGCAGGATTTACTTGGACATCCGCACGGTGCCGGGTCAGAAGCCCGACGACATCAAGCGCGAACTGCGCGCCGTGTTGCGACAATTCGCCGAACGCCGCCAGACCGAAATGCCGTCCTTGGACTTTATCGTCACCGATCCGGCGCTTACCATCGATGAGAACCTGCCGGTGGTGACGGCATTGGGGCAAGCGCAGGCGGCGGTGATGGGCCAGAAGACCACTACCTTCCTGCGGCGGCCGGGATCCGACGCCATCCACCTCACCCGTTACGACGTGCCCTGCGTACAGTTCGGACCGGGCGGGCGCCTGCATCCGGACGCCAAGGGGAGGTCGATGCATGAAATCGGCGATCACGTCCTGCTCGACGACGTCGTTCTCGCCTCGCGGATCTACCTCGCCACGGCTCTCACTCTGTGCAACATGCCGGCTGGGAAACCTTAGCGAACAGGCAGCAACGCAATCATGACCGTACGATTTTCGATCGGACTATTGCTCGCAACCCTCGCCCTGACCTCGCTCGGCCGGGCGGAGGATTTTCCCAGCCGGCCGATAACACTGGTGGTGTCGTTTGCACCAGGCGGCCTGACGGATGTGCCGGCGAGAATGCTGGCGCCGGAACTGCAGCAGCGCATCGGCCAGCCGGTCATTGTCGAAAACAAAGCCGGCGCCTCGGGCGTCACCGGCGACTCCTATGTGCAGCGTTCGACTCCGGACGGCTACACTTTGCTGATCAGCGCCATCGCCGAGGTGCAGAATCTTTATTACATCCACGTGCCGTTCAACATTTTGACCGACTTCGCCCCGGTGGCAAAGATCGCCGATGGGCCGCCGCTGGTTCTCGTGGTCAACAGCAAGTCCGAATTGAAAAGCGTGGCCGATCTCATCGCCTACGCGAAGGCCAATCCGACCAAGACAAACCTTTCAACCACCGGACCGGCCTCGAGTCCGGCAATTGCCGTCGCCCAACTGAACTCGATTGCCGGAACCGCCATCACGCCGGTGCCATACAACGGCTCCGGGCCGGCGGCGACGGCGGTGGTCAGCGGCGACGTACAAGGCGGCTTTGTGTTTTATCCGAGTGTTGCCGGTTTTGTTGACGGCGGGCAAATGCGCGTGCTCGCGGTCGCCGGCGCCCATCGGCTCGCCAATCTGCCGGACATCCCGACGATGACGGAATTGGGCTTCAAGAATTTCCAGCACGACGCATTCGTCGGGGTTTCGGCGCCGCGCGATACGCCGGCACCGGTGATCGCGGTTCTCAACAAGGCCATTAACGAGGCGCTCGCCTCGGACGCTCTGAAAAAACGCATCGTGCAATTCGGCATGTCGGTTGCCGCACAGCCCAATACCCCCGAAGCCTACGGACGGTTCATGGCCGACCAGGTCGCCGCTCAAGGCGAACTTGCCAAGCTTAACGGCGGCATACAGCCCAACCATTGAAAGCGGCGCCTTGTCGCCGGACCGCACAGGCACTAGCGTCGTACAACCGTCATATCCCGGCATCACCATCCCGGATATTGCGCCCGCCGCTTTCCGGAGTGCCCGCCGATGGACGTCAAGAAGCCCTCGCTCGAAGACCGTCTTCACGACGAGATGATCGACGCGGTCGACGAAGAGATCGAACTCGAGATCGACGATCATCGGCTGTCCGGGCTGCTGGCGGAGGGGGTGGCAAAGCCCGAGGATCACCTCGAACGGCACGCGTATTTCAAGGAACTGCTGCGGCTGCAGAAAGAGCTGATCAAGCTCCAGGATTGGGTGGCCTATCAGGGCCTCAAAATGGTGGTGGTGTTCGAAGGCCGCGATGCCGCCGGCAAAGGCGGCGTGATCAAGCGGGTGACGCAACGGCTCAATCCGCGCAGCTGCAAAGTCGTGGCGCTGTCGGCGCCGAGCGAACGCGAGCGTTCGCAATGGTATTTCCAGCGTTACGTGTCGCATCTTCCTGCAGCGGGCGAGATCGTGCTGTTCGACCGCAGCTGGTACAACCGCGCCGGCGTCGAACGGGTGATGGGATTCTGCTCCGAAGCCGACGTGGAAGAATTCTTTCGCACCGTGCCGGAATTCGAACGCATGCTGGTGAGCTCCGGCATCATCCTCGTCAAATATTGGTTCTCGATCACCGACGAAGAACAGAACCAGCGCTTCCTGATGCGCATCCACGACCCGCTCAAGCAATGGAAATTGAGTCCGATGGATCTGGAATCGCGCCGCCGCTGGGAGCTCTACACCAAGGCCAAGGAGGAGATGCTGGCGCGCACCCACATTCCCGAAGCGCGCTGGTGGGTGGTCGAGGGCGTCGACAAGAAGAAGGCGCGGCTGAACTGCATCCATCATCTGTTGCAGCAAGTGCCGTACCAAGACGTCCAGCACGCCGCGATCGTGCTGCCGGAGCGCGAGCACAAACCCGATTATGCGCGGCACCCGGTGCCGAAGGATTTGTACGTGCCGCCGATCTATTGATGCGCTGCGGCCCTAGGGCGTGACGAACGCGGCGCGGCACCGATCGATCGTCCCGACCGGCCAATTGAACCTCCACGCCGCATTCCCGCACTGACCGGATAGCATCTCAGCCGGCGCATATCGCGGCCTCGACTTCATCGGGCGACGCCGTTACTGATGACGCTGGAATGAAGTTGGGTGGGTGACGTTGCAAGCCACGGTTTGGCGGGCATTGTGGAACTCGGTCGCAGGCGCTCTTGCGTCGTTACCGTTGCTCGCCCTGTCGGCAATTGTGGCAACAGCGCAGGTCGGCGGCGATTTCGCTTCAAATACAAATCCTTCGTTCCAAGGTATCCTGGCACGCCCGGGCGACCTCGATAATACTTTGCAATACGCAGCCAGCGCGTCGGCCGACAACATCGAGTCCGCGATTGGAACATACGAGCAGCTGCTGTTCTATAATCCGTCGCTGTCGCGGGTCCGTTTCGAACTCGGCGTACTCTATTACCGGCTCGGCTCCTACGAAATGGCGCGCGGCTATTTCGACACCGCGCTCAAGGAGCCCGATATCTCGCCGGAACTGCGGCAGCGCACCGAAGACCTGCTCGCGATCGTCGACAAGAAGCTGCAGCCCGATCAGTTCTCCGGCTTCGTCCAGTCCGGACTGCGCTATCAAACCAATGCCAGCGCCGGCCCCGGACCGCAGACCGCCTTGGCCTCCGGCCGCACCTTCAACAGCCGCTTCTTCGCACAAAGCGATTGGAATTGGTTCGGCGCTTTCGGCTTGAATTACGTCCACGATTTCGAGGACCAGAACGGCGATACGTTCGAGGCGTCCGCGATCGGCTACGACGCGCAGCAATTCCGGCTGCATCAATTCGATATCGGACTGTTGGAATTTCGTGTCGGCCCGCGCTTCGGGCTTTCCGGCGGCCCCGACGGCTGGTCGATCAAGCCCTACGCGATCGCCACCGGCGCACTGTTGGCCGATGCCGCCTATTACGGCGGCGCCGGCGGCGGCCTGACGATGCATGCCAATCTCGGCAGCGTGGCGCTCGATCCTTACATCGAGTTCGTCCAGCAGAGTTTTCGCAATTCGACATTCTACCCGCTTGCCAGCGGCATGAGCGGACCGCTGACGACCTACGCGCTCCAAGCATCGGGACCGGTGAGCGAAGGGCTGGCCTGGCAATCGCGCCTCGCTTACGCCCATTCCAACGCGTCGTTCGGCCCCTACACTTATGACGCCTACGCCGCCGACGTCTGGCTGCCGTGGAATTTTTCTTTTCCGGGCGACAGCCGCATCTGGACGCTGACGCCGAGCGCCGGCGTCAGCTATTGGGTCTATAACGCGCCGGATCCGGCGATCGATCCGACGGTGACGCCGCACAACACCGAATGGCGGGTCGGCCTCGGTCTCGATATTCCGGTGTGGAAACAAGTCACGCTGAACACGCTGGTGCAGTACCGCGCCGATGTCTCCAATGTGGCGGCGTTCACGATGCACGATCTGCAAATATCGGCTGGGCCGACACTCAAATTCTGACAGGTGCGCCATGCGACCTTGGCCGAGCATTGTTGTTTTCCTCAGCGCCGCGCTCGTCATCGCGCCCGCCGCCGCGCAGCAGGTCGGCACCGCGACGGCGGTCAATCCCACCTCGGAGAGCACGCCGCCGGGCGGCGGCACCATCACGCTGACCGTCGGTGCGCATATCGTGCACAAGGAACGTATCCACACCACGCCGACCGGGACGGTGCAGCTTGCCTTTCTCGACACCAGCACTTTGAGCATCGCGCCGAACTCCAGCCTGCTGATCGACGAATATGTCTACGATCCGAAATCCGGCGGCGGCCACATGCTGACCAATCTGACGGAGGGCGCGCTGCGCTTTGTCGGCGGCCAGCTCAGCCACCGGGGGGAAGCCGAGATCACCACCAGCAGCGCCAATATCGGCATTCGCGGCGGCACCGTTACCGTCAGCGTCGGTAAATTCGGCACCAAGATCATCAATCATTTCGGCGTCATCACCGTCCATAACGGCGCCGGCACCGTGACCATCAGCCGTCCAGGCTTCGAGGTGACGATCGCGAGCTGGAATACACCGCCGGGCCAGCCGGTGCGGGTGACGGCGGAAGAGATCGCCTTTTTTCTGGCATTGCTGACCAGCAAGCACGGCCAGAACGGCGGCGTCGCCGGCCTCACCAATGTTCACATCGGCAACTGCGGCGCCGCGGGACGGCCGGGCAATAATTGCATCAATCTGCCCTGGACCAATACCGGCGCGGGCGAATCCGACGCCTTCCAGCTGATTATCCAGGCGACCCAGCACGGAACAATGACGGGCCAACACCCGCCGCCACCCCCGCGCTCTTATACTCCCTAGCCGAGTCCGCGCCTTGGCGCTCAGCGGCTGGTCCAGATCAGGCCGGCGCCCGATATGAACAGCAACGCCATCACGATGCGCTGGTAGCCGTGATCGCCGAGCCGGCGGTAGAAAAAGGCGCCCAGCCAGGCGCCGCCGACCGTGCCCGGCAGTGCGAACGCCGCATCCAACAGCACTTCGCGCGTCAGCAATCCGGAAGCGGCGTGCGACGCCAAGGCCAGCCACAGAATTGCGATGTTGAAACCTTGCACGACAGCGCGCCGTTCCACTTTGGTCCAGCCGCGGATGTCGGTCCAGACGATCGGCAGCACACCGGAAAGACCGGCGATACCGCCGAGGACGCCGCCGCCGAAGCCGACCGCGCCGTCGGCGGCGCTGCCGCCCCAATCGCTTTTAACATGCACCCTGCGGACCAGCACGTAGGAGGAATACACGACCAGGAATATCCCGATGCCGAGCTTGAACAATTGCGGTTCGATATGCGGCAGGATCAATGTGCCGATCGGCACCCCGATCACGCCCGGCAGCACGAAGATCAAAAGCCGCCGCCAGCGAATCTCCCGCCAGATCAGATGCAGCGTCTGCAATTGCGAGATGCAGGAGCAAATAATCGCCAGCGAGGCCGCGACCGCGGCGGGCACCGCATAAAGCCAGAGCCCCATCGCGGTGAGCGCAGTGCCGAATCCGGTCAGCCCATTGACGACGCCGCCGGCCAAGGCGCCGGCAAAGACAAAGGCGATCTGCTCCCACCCCACGTTCGACCTCCGCCCCGATTTTTTGCCGCCTGTCCGCTCCTTAGCACAACACGCGGCGTGACCGAGGGAGCTGAAGCGTCAGCCGAAGGTGAACGCGTAGGCCTGCACGCCGGGATCCAGGAATTCGATTTCAAAGGTGCGGTCCGAGATCGCGCCGCTTTGCCGGACCAATTGATAAAGCCGCTGCCCATCGACGGTGCCTTGGCCGCCGGCGTCGGTGTCGGCGCCATGGTCGGCGCCCGGCGCGGCGCCGTCGAGGGTGACGCGGAACCGGATCGGTTTGCCGTCGGCGGCGGGACCGAGCACCAGATGCAGATCGCGGGCATGAAACCGAAAGACGATGCGGCCGCCCGGCTGATCGAGCACCGCGCGCTCGCCGCCGTCGGTCCAATTTCCCGCCAGGCTCCATTGATTGACCTGCGGCGCGGCCGCTGCGGCGTAGTCGTGACTTTCGTCCGGCACGAGGCCGCCGGGCGAGACGAAATTATCGGCCTTGTTGTAGCCGATATAAGTCTCCGGCGACTGATCGCTCGCGCTCGGCGCGGCCTCGGCGCCCGAGGCGGCGACATCGGCGATTCCCGTCGGCACGTCTTTGTTGCCGGCCTCGGTGAGCAGGCGCTGAATGACGCGCTCGGATTTATCGTATTCACCTTCGCCGAAATGGCGGTAGCGCATATGGCCTTGCGCATCGATGAAATAATGCGCCGGCCAGTATTCGTTATCGAACGCGCGCCAGATTTTATATTCATTGTCGACCGCAACCGGATAGCCGATCTTCAAGTCGGCAATGGCGGTGCGGATATTGGCGACGTTGCGCTCGAAGGCGAATTCCGGGGTGTGCACGCCGATTACCACCAACCCGTGATCTTTATATTTCTCGGCCCAGGCTTTGACATAGGGAATCGAGCGCAGGCAGTTGATGCAGGAATAGGTCCAGAAATCGATCACGACGACTTTGCCCTTGAGACCTTCGGGCGTCAGCGGCGGCGAGTTCAGCCATTCGGTCGCGCCGGCGAGCGACGGAAAACCACCTTCGACCGCCAGATTGGAGTCCGCGTCGCCGGAACCGGTCATCGACGGACCGCCGCTCGACGGCCGTAACCGATCGACCAGGCTTTGTTCGAGCGACGCCGTGCTCGACAGCGAAACGCGCGTCAAAAAGCCGGTATCGGCACCAAGTGCGATCGCCACGACCGCCGCCAGCACGGCAATGCCGAGACCGCGCCGCACCCATTCGCCGGCGCCGAGCGAGCGTTTCATCGCGGCGAATATCCGTCCACCCACGGCCAGCGCCAGCGCCAGCGAAGTCGCGGCACCCGCGGCGTAAGCGAGCAGTAGAAACGTGGTGCCGACATTGGCGCCGTGGAGAGCGGCACCGGTGAGTATCAGGCCGAGCACCGGTCCGGCGCATGGCGCCCACAGCAGACCCGTCGCGATGCCGAGCAGAAACGACGGCAGGATCGCGGCGTCGCGCGGGTCCGCATCGCCGCTTGCGGAATTGGAAAGTCTGGCGCCGAGACCGACCAGCGGCGCCATGACCCGGTCGGCGAGGCTCGGAAACACCAGCGTCAAGCCGAACACCGCCAGAAGCGCGAGCGCCGCGTCGCGCCCATAGCTGTTGGCGTCGACCGCCCAGGAGCCGGCGACCGCGGCGAGCGTCGCCACGGCGGCAAAGGTGACGGCCATGCCGAAGAGCATCGGCAACCCGCTTTTCAAGAACGGCCGGTCGGAGCGGGCAAACACGAACGGCAGCACCGGCAGGATGCAAGGACTGACGATGGTCAGAACGCCGCCGAGATAGGCCAATATCAGCAAGGTCATGATTGTCCCGTCACTTTATGACCGGCGAAATTCGCCAAGCACGTCATTTAAAGCTTGCGCGTCGCGTCGAGCAAAACGCGTTATAGGGTCGAAGCGTTATATTGTCCTGGGCATAACGCACCGCACACATTTTCTTGATGCGAAATCCTGCGTCGCGCCAGGCGAAGTCAGCCGCGCAATGCCACCATCTGACCGCCGTCGACGACGATCGTGGCGCCGGTGACGAAGCGGCCGGCGTCGGAAACCAACAGCAGCAATGGGCCGTCCAGATCGCGCTCTTCGCCGAAACGGCCGATCGGGATTTCGCGCTTGAGCTTCGCGCCGCGTTCGCTTTGCATATAATCGCGGTTGAGTTCGGTAGAGATCCAGCCCGGCGCGATGGCGTTGACGCGGATGCCCTTGAAGGCAAGCTCGAGCGCCAGCGCCTTGGTCAATTGGATCACGCCGGCTTTGGCGGTGGCATAGGCGACCACGCCTTTGTCGACGCCGAAGCCGAGCACGGAGGCGATATTGACGATGGCGCCCGTTGCACCCGCGGCGAGCATGCGGCGTGACGCTTCCTGGGCCCAGTAGAATACCGCATCGAGATTGGTCGACAGCACGCGCCGCCACTCCGCTTCCGGCATGTCGACGGCGCGGCCGGCGTGCGCCACCCCGGCATTGTTGACCAGGACGGTCACGGTCCCGAAGGTCTTCTCGGCGGCATCGAACGCCGCCTGCATCGCCGTGCGGTCGGCGACATCGGCCTCGACCGCCAAAGCCTTGCCGCCGGATTTTTCGATTTTTCCCTGCAGCGTCTTAAGCCGTTCGGCGCGCCGCGCCACCAGCACGACCGACGCGCCGTTCTCGGCCAGGACCTCGGCGAAACGCACACCGAGACCGCTCGACGCGCCGGTGACCAGCGCCACTTTGCCGGCAAGATCGAAGATATCCCTGGCGCTCATGCGTCCCTCCCGCCGTCGCTTGGCTTTAGCCATTGCGGAGGCGGAGAATTGCGGGATTTAATGCCGCGATCAAGCGCGGGCTGTCTGCGTCGCAGGAATTCGGGAGTGCAAGCATGGGCTTTATCGATCTGCGGCAATGGATGGCAAGCCTGGAACAGCAAGGCGAGCTGCGCCGCATCAAGGCCGAAGTCGATTGGGACCGCGAAATCGGCGCCGTCACGCGCCGCGTCCTCGAGAAGAAGGGCCCGGCGCTGCTGTTCGAAAACATCAAGGGCTACAATGCCGGCCGCTGCACCAAGCTGTTTGCCAGCGGGCTAGGCTCGCGTTCGCGGCTGGCGCTGGCGCTCGGCTTCCCGGCCGACGCGGCCAATCGCGAACTCGTCCAGCATGTGATGAAGATGAACCGCGAGACCATTGCGCCGGTTTATGTCGATACCGGGCCGGTGAAAGAGGTCATCCTGCGCGGCGATGCGATCGACCAGAACGAATTTCCGGTGCCGAAATGGCACTATCTCGAAGGCGGCCGCTATATCCACACCTTCTCCGCCATCGTCACCAAGGATCCCGACACCGGCGTGATGAATGTCGGCCTCTACCGCGGCATGATCGGCCACAAAAACACCGCGCCGTTTCTGCTGATCAAAGGCGGCCAGCACTGGGGCGCGCATTTCGTCAAATGGGCGGCGCGCGGCCAGCCGATGCCGGTCGCCTGCATCATCGGCTGGGATCCGATCATGGCCGTTTTTGGCGGGCTCGCCATTGCCGTCGGGCGTCTGCGAATGGGACGTGATGGGCGGCTATCGCGGCGAACCGGTCCCGCTGGTGCGCTGCGAGACCGTCGATCTCGCGGTGCCGGCCAGCGCCGAGATCGTCATCGAAGGCACCATCAGCGACGACCAGGCGACCTACGAAAGCGAGGGGCCGTTCGGCGAATTCACCGGCTACGTGTCCGATCTGCCGACGCCGCGCCCGACGATGCAGATAAGCTGCATCACCCATCGCAAGGATCCGGTCTTCGTCGGCTCGCTCGAAGGCACCCTGCCCGGCTCCTACAGCGAGAACAGCGTGATGTCGTCGGTGCAGCGCGCCGCGATCGCCTGGAATATTCTGAACGGCGCCGGCATTCCCGGCATCCTCGACGTCTTTGCGCCGCCGATCACCAACGGCGTCAACATCCGCATCCAAATCAAGAAGCACTACCAAGGCCAGCCCAAGCAGATCGCCGCGGCGCTGTGGGGCAACAGCGCCGCGCAATACCGCTACAAGCACGTGACCGTGGTGGAAGAAGACATCGACCCTTCCGACGACGAGCAGGTCGAATGGGCGTTCGCGCATCGCGTCAATGCCGGCGAAGGCGGCGTGGTGATCTTTCCGGGCATCTTTGGCTCGCCGATCGATCCATCGACGCCGATGGAAGACCGCGACGTCGCCCAGCTCGGCACCGGCCTATGGAACCGGATGCTGATCGACGCCACCCGCTCGTGGAAAAATCCGAGACGGCCGCAATGGAACAACGAACGCTTCCCGCCGACGGTCAAGCCGCACGCCGACGATGCCGCGCGAGTGGAAGCGCGCTGGAAGGAATATGGCCTGGATGATTTGTGATCGTCATTGCACGTTGTGACGACGGCCGAGAACACATTATATTAGCGCCATGGCACACGATCATCACGACCACGAGCAGCGACGACCACCACCACAGCTCGGAACTGTCCGAGATGCAATTGCGCGTCCGCGCGCTCGAAACCGTGCTGGCGGAAAAAGGCTATATCGATCCGGCTGCGATCGACGCCCTGATCGAGGCTTACGAAACCAAAGTCGGACCGCATATCGGCGCCCGCGTCGTCGCCAAGGCCTGGAGCAATCCGGCGTTCAAGCAGGCGCTGCTCGAGGACGGCAGCAAAGCGGTGCTGGCATTCGGCGCGCTCAACCGCGTCGGCGATCATCTGATCGCGGTCGAGAACACGCCGCAGCAGCACAACATGATCGTCTGCACGTTGTGCTCCTGCTATCCGTGGGAAGTGCTCGGTCTGCCGCCGGTCTGGTACAAATCGGCGCCCTATCGCTCGCGCGCGGTCAGCGATCCGCGCGGCGTGCTGGCGGATTTCGGCGTGACACTGCCCGCCGGCACCGGCATCCGCGTCTGGGACTCGACCGCCGAGACCCGTTTCATCGTGCTGCCGATGCGGCCGGCCGGCACCGAGGGCTGGAGCGAGGAAAAACTCGCAAGCCTCGTCACCCGCGACAGCATGATCGGCACCGGACTGCCCAAGCCCGCGACCGAGGCGGCGTGATGGACAGCATCCACGACATGGGCGGCATGCACGGCTTCGGCAAAGTCGAGCCGGAGCCGGACGAGCCGGTGTTTCACGAGGCGTGGGAAGGCCATGCGCTCGCGCTCAACCGCGCCATGGGCTACACCGGCGTCTGTACGATCGATCAGTCACGCGCCTCGATCGAGAGCATGCCGCCCGACGTTTATCTGACCAGCTCCTACTACAAGAAATGGGCGATGGGTCTGGAAAAGCGCGTCGTCGAACTCGGGCTTGCGGGCGCCGATGAGATCGCCGCCGGCCATGCGTTGCGGCCCGGCAAGCCGCTGGCGCGCAAGCTCACCGCTGCCGACGTGCCGAAGTCGCTGTCGCGCGGCTCCTATGCGCGTCCCGCGCAGGCGCCGGCCCGCTTCAAGCCCGGCGATCGCGTGCGCACCAAGATCATCCATCCGGATACGCATACGCGGCTGCCGCGCTATGCCCGCGGCCGCGTCGGCGTGGTCGAGGCGCTGCGCGGTTGTCACGTCTATCCCGACACCGTCGCGATCGGCCAAGGCGAAAATCCGCAATGGCTCTACACCGTCTTGTTCGAGGGCCGTGAATTATGGGGCGACGGCGCCGAGCCGACGCTCAAGGTCTCGATCGAGGCGTTTGAGCCGTATCTGGATCCGGCATGAGCGCCGACCCGGCAGCGCTCGGCTCGCTCGGCCGGAATGACGCCAACCCGGTTTTCCGCGAGCCCTGGGAGGCGGAAGCCTTTGCCCTCGCGGTGACGCTGAGCGAGCGCGGGCTGTTCACCCGGCAAGAATGGGCGAACACGCTCGGCGACGAGATCAAAAAGGCCCAAGCGGCCGGCGATCCCGATACCGGCGAGACCTATTACTATCACTGGCTGGCGGCACTCGAACGCATCGTCGCCGAGAAAGGCATCGCCGATCCGGCGCTGCTGATGCGCACCCGCGACGCCTGGCAGCACGCCTGCGCGCGCACGCCCCACGGCCTGCCGATCGCGCTGACGCCGGACGATTTCAGCAGAAAGTAATGCGAGCGATCGGCGCGAGTTGACCTTCATGCCGCGCGGTATGCGTGCGATGCAGGATCACGCGCGGCGGAATTCTATGTCGACTTCCGATCGGATGCGCCCGCCGCGGCGCGCAACGTCTCTTCCATCAGCGTCTCGACGAGGCGCGCTGCCGGCAGTGCCCGCGAACGCGCAACGCCCTGCCCGGCCCACAGCGAAATATATTCGGGCGTGCCTTGCGCGCCGGAGGCATTGCGCATCGGCCGGGTTAGATCGTTCTGCTGACGGAACGGCAAGATAGCGGCCTCCTTGCCGGCGACCATGGCGATGAAGGTGTTCGGGATGCCGCGGGCCGGCCGGCCCGAATACGCACGGGTGATGACGGTGTTATCCGTCTTGGCGTCGAGCAGCGCCCGCTTATAGGCTTCGGGTGCGCCCAACTCCGGACAGGGTAGAAAGGCGGTGCCAAGCTGCACCGCGGCGGCGCCGAGTTCGGAGAACGGCGGCAATGTCTTGTCCGTCCATGATGCCGCCGGAGGCGATCACCGGCAACGCGACGGCACTGCATGTTTCACCCAGCAGCGCCGCCAGCGGCACCATCGACTCCTCGAAAGAGGCCGCGAAAGTGCCGCGATGCGCGCCCGCTTCCGCGCCCTGGACGGCAATCGCATCGACGCCGGCTTCCGCCAACCGGCGCGCTTCCGCGACCGTCGTGGCCGTGCCGACGACGGCAATGCCACGGTCTTTGAGCGCAGCGATCTGCGGAGGCGACGGTATGCCGAAAGTGAAACTGAATACCGGCGGGCGTTCCTGCAACACTGCTTCAAGCTGCGCATCGAACGGACTGCCGGGGACCGGCGGCAGCGTCGGCGGCGGCAAGCCGAGCCTGGCATGCGCCTCGGCCACGATCGCCAGCATCGGCTGCGGATCGACAGAGCCCGTCTCGTAACCGCCGGCGAACAGATTGATGTTGAACGGCCGTGATGTGAGCTGCCGGATGCGGCGGATCGCTGCGGCTATTTCCTCGGGCTTCGCATAGGCGCCGCCCCATGCGCCTAAGCCACCGGCATTCGACACCGCGGCGGCAAGCTCGGGCGTACCGCCGCTGCCGGCCATCGGCGCGAGCAGGATGGGATGTTCGATACCGAGCCGCTGCAAAAGCCTTTGTGCTGTCATCGCGAATGCCTCGTACTTGAAGATCAAGATACGATCAGGGCTTCTCCGCGCAACAAATAATGAAGTTCTGTTCCGACTTCTTTCACGAATGCCGGCTTCGGCGATTGCGAAGACCGCGATCGCTGCATGCAGCGCCCTGTTCCGAAGACGATGAAGCGGGCCTAGGCCGCAAGCGCGGGACTGAGATTCCGCATCGCCTGCCGGAGCGCGGCAAAGCAATCGGGGTCGATCGCCGTTCCGACCATCTCGGTCATGATCGCCAATGCGGCGGCGACCGGCATTGCCGCGCGATACGGCCGCTCCGCCGTCAGCGCGTCGAAAATATCTGCGGTGGTTATGATCCGGGTCTCGAAGGCGATGTCATCGCCCTTCGAGCCCCAGCGGATAACCTTTGCCGTCGAGTCTTTCGTGATGTGCGCCGGCGATCGGCGCGAGTTCGCTGAAGGCCGCGATCCGCGACAGAATCGTCACGGTGTGCGCCGGGTGCAATTTCATCGCGACCCATTCATCGGCATCGAGCTTGCCGGGCTTGTCGAGAATCGAATTGCTGACGCCGAGCTTGCCGATATCGTGCAGCAGCGCCGCGCGCTTGAGCCAGCGCCGCTGATCGCCGGACAGCGCCATCTCCTTGGCGATCAGGTCCGTGAATAACGTGACGCGCTCGCTGTGGCCGCTGGTATAAGGACTCTTGGAGTCGACGACCCGGGCGAAAGCGGCGGCAATATCGTCGAGATAATCTTCATCGACAACCGAGGCGGACTGAGCGGGCTCGAGCGCGAAGATCGCCTGCTGCAGTTCCTCATCGCGAAGCGTATGCCAAAACTCCGGCTCGTCCGCGACCTTGGCGAACGCGGCCGCCACGCGAGGATCGAACCAGGTGCCGGCACGATTCTCGATCTCGCGCTTGGCGGCCTCGATACCGTTGGCGGTCTGAAAGACGTCGACGACCTGGGCCAATAGCGCGATGCGGGAATAAACCGGGATGGCGTCGCCGCCGAGACCGCCCGGCATGCCGCCGCCGTCCCAGTGTTCGTCGAGACTGCGAATGCCTTGCGCCACGTCCTCCGAGAAACGCATCTTGCGCGCGATTTCGGCGCCGCGATCGCACCGGGTTTCAATCAGCTCATGGGCGATCTGGCCGCCGTTCTGAAAAATGTGCACCAATGCCCGAAATCGCTCCGCCAGGCCGGCGTTCATTCCGGTGTGCGAAAGCACGAAGCGCAGCACCTGCGGCAGGCTGCCGTCGACCGTCTTGAAGTCGCGCTTGAGCGAAATATCGTCGGACATATACAGCTGACAGATCCGCGCGGCATTGCTGCTGCAGCCGAGGTCTTTCAGCAGCAGCGTATAATAGAGTTCCCAAATCTGCGCTTCATCGAGCCCGAGTTCACGGCCGATGTGGATGCCGATCCAGCAGCAGCGAACGCAATGTCCGACCGGCTGGCCTTCGACCATATCGAGCGCGTGGCTGAGCGCGCTGAGCAATTCAGCGAGCCTGATCTTGGGGAGATGAATCGATTTGACGTGAAAATTGGCCATAAGCCGTTCACGTAATCACGGCGATATTAACGACAAGTTAGTGAATAGCGGACCGGGCCGGATGCGCATCCGCGAACCCGGCCGCTATTTGCTCGGCCGATTATCCGGTAGTCACTGCGGTCTCGATATTGCTCGGATCGATCTCGCGGTTGAGCCCGGCATTGAGCTTGTCGCGGTCGAGTTCGCCTTCCCACCAGGCGACGACGATGCAGGCGACGCCGTTGCCGGTGATGTTGGTCAGCGCCCGGCACTCGCTCATGAACTTGTCGATGCCGAGCACGATCGCCATACCGGGAACCAGCTCCGGCCGCACCGCGGCGAGCGTCGCCGCCAGTGTGATGAAACCGGCGCCGGTGATGCCGCTCGCGCCCTTGGAAGTCAGCATCGCCACCACGACGATAATGAGCTGGTCGCCGAGGCTCAGGTCGACATTGAGCGCCTGCGCGATGAACAAAGCGGCCAGCGTCATATAGATATTGGTGCCGTCGAGATTGAACGAATAGCCGGTCGGCACCACCAGCCCGACCACGGACTTGGAGCAGCCGAGCCGTTCCATCTTTTCCATCAATTGGGGCAGCGCGCTTTCCGACGAGCTCGTCCCCAAGACGATGAGAAGCTCGTCTTTGATGTAGGCGACATATTTGAGGATCGAGAAACCGGCGATCCTGGCGATGGTGCCGAGCACGACGACAACGAACAGGATCGAGGTGAAATAGAACGTCGCGATCAGACCGGCGAGGTTGCCGAGCGCCGTCGGTCCATAACGCCCGATCGTGTAGGCCATCGCGCCGAACGCGCCGATCGGCGCCGCTTTGACGACGATCGAAATAATGCCGAATACGGTGTGGGCCAGATCGTCGATCAGCGACCGCAGCGTGTTGCCGCGGTCGCCCAGCGCCATCAGCGCAAAGCCGAACAGCACCGAGAACAGCAGCACCTGGAGGATATCGCCGGCGGCGAAGCCGCCCACCGCACTGTCGGGAATGATATGCAGGATGAAGTCGACCGATTTCATTTCGCCGGCTTGCTTGGCATAGCCCGCGACCGCGGAAGCGTTGGATTGGCCGGAGAAACCCGCGCCGGGATGCAGCAGATTGGCGACCAGAAGTCCGAGAACCAGCGCGAAAGTCGAGACGATTTCGAAGTAAACCAGCGCCTTGACCGCGACCCGCCCGACTTTCTTTACGTCGCTGATGTGAGCGATGCCGGAGACCACCGTGCAGAAGATGATCGGCGCGATCACCATGCGAATGAGCTTCACGAAGCCGTCGCCGAGCGCCTTGATCCAATCGTTCTTGGCGAGGTCGGGGAACAGCCAGCCGACCAGGACGCCAAGCACGATGCCGATGAGAACCTGGATGTAGAGAATTCGGTACCACGGCTTGCGCGCTGGCGCTGCGGCCCGTACCGGCAAGGCTGCGGTTGCTTCGGTCATGGGCCTGTCCCCCCTGTGATCCCTAGTGTCGTTCAGAGCATTCCTAACAGGTGCGGCAGCCACAGCGAAAGTGCCGGGATGTAGGTGACCATCGCCAGGAACACCAACATGGTGAGGAGCCATGGCAAAACTGCAACGGTGAGCTCGGTGATACCCATTTTTGTAATGCCTGAGGCGACATAGAGATTGAGGCCGACCGGCGGATGGCACAGGCCGACTTCCATGTTCACCGCCATCAGAATGCCGAGATGCACCGGGTGGACGCCGAGCAGCGCCGACATCGGAAACAGGATAGGCGCCATGATCAGCGTGATCGCGGCGGGGTCCATGAAATTGCCGGCGGCCAGCAGCACGATATTGGTGACGAAGAGGAATGCCACCATGCCGAAGCCTTGCGCGGTCATCCATTCCGCCATCGACTGCGGAATCTGCTCCGAGGTGAGCAGCCAGGAGAACACCGCCGCATTGGTGATGATGTAAAGTATCATCGCGCTCATCGCCGCCGCTTTGAGCAGCACCGCCGGCACTTCCGAAAATTTCAATCCCTTGTAGACAAACACCGCGATGATGAAGGCATAGACCGCCGCCACCGCCGCCGCTTCGGTCGGCGTGAACAGGCCGGAATAGATGCCGCCGAGCACCAGCCCGATCAGCAGCAGACCCCAAACGCTTTCGCGAAACGCGCGCCAGCACTCATGCCAGCTCGAGCGTTCCATCCGCGGATAGTCATTGCGCCAGGCGCGATACCAGGTGGTCGCGCCGAGCATGGTCGCGAGAATAAGGCCCGGAACGAGGGCCGCGATGAACAATTGGCCGATCGAGGCGGAATCGACGACCGCGCCGGTCGGCCCCTTCGGCTGCATGCCGCTGGTCGCCACCGCAAAGATGACGAGGTTGATCGACGGCGGAAACAGGATGCCGAGCGCACCCGAGGTCGCGATCACGCCGGCGGAAAATCGCGGCGGATAGCCTTGCTCGGCCAAGGCCGGCAGGATGATCGAACCGATGCCGACCACGGTCGCGACCGAAGAGCCGGAGATCGCGGCGAACAGGGCGCAGGCGACGACGCCGGCGAGGCCCAGTCCGCCGTACCAGTGCCCGATCAGCGACGAGGCAAAGTCGATCATGCGCCGCGCCACGCCGCCGGCGGTGAGGAAGTTGCCGGCCAGGATGAAGAACGGAATCGCCATGATCTCGAAGCGATCGATGCTGGTGAACAGCTTCAGGCCGACCATTTTCGGATCGACATCCGAGAGAATGAACAGATAGGTCAGCACCGAGAGCCCGAGCGCGATCGAGATCGGCATGCCCGATGCCATCAGCGCCAGCAGCAGCGCGAACAGCAGTTCGGCGCGCACAGTGTGCGACAGCTCGATAATGTGGAGCCGGGCGGCAAAGCAGAGCAGCGTGAGCGCGATCGGAATGACGATAATCAGCGTCGCGGTCACCGCGGAGGAAAATGTCCGCGGTTCCGTGAGCTTGGAGCTGTGCGACAGCACCGTCATCGCGCGGCCTCGCCGGCAGGCAGCACCGCCGGTGCCGCCGCCGCGGCGTCATGCGGCGCCTCGTAGTCGATGCCGTGACCCTGATGGGGCACCTTGCCGGTGCGCAGGAAACGCCACATCACCTGCAGGAACCGGAAGCACATCAGATAAGAGCCGAGCGGGATGCAGAGATAGATCATCCAGCTCGGCCATTCGAGTTCGGGCGAAACCTGGTCCGGATCGAGCTCATAGACATAGAGCGCGCCCAGCGTACCGATCACCCCGGTGAACAAGGCGCCGCACAGCAGCGCGAATACGATTACCGGCTTGCGGGAGGCCGGGGACAATTTATTGACGAACACATCGACCCCGACATGGATGCCGGTGCGCACGCCAAGCGCCGCGCCGAACTTCGCCATCCAGACGAACATGTAGGTGGCAAGCTCGTTCGCCCAGGACAGATTGATCGCGGCGAGGAAGCGATAGACCGCGCTCGAGCCGTGCTGCAGCATCAACAGATGATGCGTGCCCGCCCAGCGGGCCAGATTGGCCGAATTGCTGGCGCCGTAACGATGCACGACGGCGACGAAGGTTATGACCGTCGCCGCGGCGATCAGCGTGACGATGATCCACTCTTCGAGCCGATTAAGAATACGGTCGAGCACCGGCGTCCCCACGCGCTACTGCACATCTCGAACGAAGCAACCGTATCTCCTGCCCATTCCCGCGTCAGCGGGAGCCGGCGCTACGCCTGCGGCGGGACGAAGCCCGACGCCTTGTAGACTTTTTCGATGAAATCCTTGCCGAACCGGCTCTGCATCTCCTGGTGCACCGGCATCAGTTTGGCGATCCAGGCCTTCTTTTCGCCCTCGGTCAGCACATGGAATTCGGTCTTGCCGGTCGCCTTGATCTGGTCGAGCGCGCTGACGTTGTCCTTTGCCGCGGTGTCGTCGAAGAATTGCGTCGATTCCTTCACGGCGCGATCGAGACCCGGCCGCACGTCGGGCGGCAGACCGTCCCAGAACTTCTTGTTGGTGATGAGCGAATAAGTCAGCCGGCCGTGATGCGACACGGTGAGATATTTCTGCACGTCGTAGAATTTCTGAGTCCAGATATTCGACGGCACATTATCTTCGCCGTCGACCACGCCGGTTTGCAGCGCCTGATAAAGTTCGCCGAAGGCGATGATCTGCGGAATGGCGCCGAGCGTCCGCGCCACGGCGTCGAGCACCTTGCCGCCCTGGATGCGCATTTTCATGCCCTGGAAATCGTCGGGCGCGATCAGCGGCTTGTTGGCAGTATAGACATGCGCGCCGTTGTCCCAATAGGCGAGCGGCGTCACGCCCTTGTCCTGAAGCTTCTTGTTGAACTCTTCCATCATCGGGCTTGCCATCATCTGGCGGGCGCGAGCGTCGTCGGTCATCAGGAACGGCAGATCGAAAACGTCGAATTCCTTGACGCCGAGCGGACCGAATTTGGAGATCGACGGCGCCAAGAGGTGCACCGAGCCGAGTTGCAAAGCCTCGAGTTCTTCCTTGTCCTTATAGAGCGAAGAGTTCGGATAGACTTCGACCGTGGCTTTGCCGTCGGTGTATTTCTCGGCAAGCTGCTTGAACAGCAACGCCGCCTTGCCCTTCGGGGCGTCGGGAGACACCACGTGGCTGAATTTGAGCACAATCGCGTCGGCCCGCGCCGCTTTGACGGGACCGAGAAATGGGGCGGCGAGCGGCGCGGCGGCAAGCGCTAATGCGGCACGGCGTGTAAGACCCGATTTAGGCGTCTGGAATGTCATAATCTCCCTCCCCGAGAGCGGCAGCCAGGCGGCTGCCTATGGAATTTGCTTTTGGACTTTTGATTAAAGTCTTGGGCCATTTCATAGCGTGATTGCGGCGGCGGGCCAATGCTACCCTTTGTCCTTCCGGGCCACGCGGTTAAGGCGGAACCGACCGGATCAGTGGAAAGCGAAGGCCCCCGCCAGCGCCAAGATCAGCGCCGGGGGCATGACCACGGCTCCGAGCTTCAGGAAAGTCCAAGCGCCGACATGCAGCCCGTCGCAGCGCAGCGCCGAAAGCCACACTATGGTCGCGAGCGATCCGGTCACCGACAGGTTCGGCCGAGATCGACGCCGATCAGAACGGCGGCCCGGACCTGTTCCGGCACGTTCCCGGTCTCGACGATGCGGCCCGCCGGCAGCCCTGCGGGCAGGTTATTGACCGATTGCAGCCGACCGCCAGCACCACGCCCGACACCCCGGCTGCGGGCACGGCCGAATGGGCTACAAGCTGCCGGAGCAGCGCGGTCAGCGCATCGGTGGCGCCGTCTTCTCCAGCGCTTCGACCAGGACGAACAGGTCGGCGACCAGCGGCAAAGCCCCCAGCTGATGTCCTTCACGGTACCGACGGCACATGTTTGGACCGTCACAGCACCATCGCGGTCGTGACGGCGCCGGCGATAAAAGTCGGCAGACCAAGCTGGAGCACTTCGATATCGGTCTCGACCGATTGGCCGAAATAGCGCCGCTGCGTCAGCCGCACCAATCGACAGCACGCCGCGAAGCCTGCGCGGACTCGGTCTGATCAATTTCCGCCTGCGGAAACCGGAACCCGATCGCCGTCCGGCGCATTATGCATCGGGGGAAAGTGTATCGTGCGGGCGAAGGGGCTTATGGAACCAACAAACAAGCTCGACGCCTCGCTCAGCGAAGATGGCCGTTATCGCCTTCTGGTCGAAGCCGTCACGGACTATGCCATCTACATGCTGGATCGGAACGGCATCGTCTCGAGCTGGAATCCCGGGGCGCAGCGTTTCAAGGGATATCTGCCGACCGAAATAATCGGCCAGCATTTCTCGCGGTTTTATACCGAGGAAGACCGAAAGACAGGTTTGCCGGCGCGGGCGCTCGAAACCGCGCGGCTGGAGGGTAAGTTCGAGAACGAAGGCTGGCGTGTCCGCAAGGACGGCACCCGGTTCTGGGCGGCGGTCGTGATCGATCCGATCCGCTCGGCATCGGGTGACATCGTCGGCTATGCCAAGATTACGCGCGACCTCACCGAGCGCAAGCAAGCCGAGCGAACGCTGAAGCTCAGCGAAGAGCAATTCCGGCTGCTGGTGCAGGGCGTCACCGACTACGCCATCTACATGCTCGATCCCGACGGCAACGTCGCCAACTGGAATCTCGGGGCGCAACGCATCAAGGGCTACGGCGCGGAGGAAATCGTCGGCCGTCATTTCTCGCAATTTTATACCGAGGAGGACCGGGCCTCAGGCGAGCCGCAACGCGCGCTCGAGACGGCAAAACGCGAAGGCAAATTCGAGAAAGAGAGCTGGCGCGTCCGCAAGGACGGCAGCCGGTTTTGGGCTCATGTCGTCATCGATCCGCTGCGGGACGAGACCGGCACTTTGCTCGGCTTCGCCAAGATCACCAAGGACGTCAGCGAACGCCGGGAAGCCCAGATAAAACTCGACAAAACCCGCGCCGCGCTCAACCAGGCGCAGAAAATGGAGGCGATCGGGCACCTGACCGGCGGCATCGCGCATGATTTCAACAATCTGCTGATGGCGGTGCTGAGCAGTCTCGAACTCATTCGCAAGCGCTTGCCCGAGGACCCGAAACTCACCGCGCTGCTCGATAACGCAACGCAAGGCGCCGATCGCGGCGTGGCTCTCACCAAGCGGATGCTCGCCTTTGCCCGACGGCAGGAACTCAACAGCGAAACCATCGATATTCCGGATCTGGTGCGCGGCATGAGCGATCTGCTGCAGCGGTCGCTGGGACAGTCGATTTCAATCGAGACCCGCTTTCCGCTTAAACTGTCGCCCATCGTCGCCGACGCCAATCAGCTCGAGATGGCGCTGCTCAATCTCGCCGTGAATGCGCGCGATGCCATGCCGCAGGGCGGCCAGATCATCATTGCCGCAGCCGAAGAAAACTTAAGCGCCGATGACGCCGAGGAGATGAAACCCGGGCGATATGTCCGCCTCAGCGTGACCGACTGCGGCGAAGGCATGGATGCGGAAACGCTCAGACACGCCACCGAGCCGTTCTTCACCACCAAAGGTCCGGGCAAAGGCACCGGTCTCGGCTTGCCGATGGTGTATGGGCTCGCCGAACAATTCGGCGGCCGCTTCGACCTGCACAGCCGGGTCGGCGAAGGCACGGTCGCGGAAATCTGGCTGCCGGCCGACAAGGGTACGGCAAGGCCCGCGCCGGCAGCTGCGCCGGCCCGCGCCAAGGAAAGATTCTACGAGCCGCTGGTCGTTCTCGCCGTGGACGACGACCCGCTGGTACTCAACAATACCATCGCCATGCTGGAAGACCTTGGACATACCGCGATTGCGGCGCCGTCCGGCCGCATCGCGCTCGACGTTCTGCGCAGCATGGATTCGCTCGATCTGGTCATAACGGATCAGATCATGCCCGACATGACCGGAACGGAGCTTGCAACCGCGATCCGCGCCGAATGGCCGAAACTTCCCGTCATCCTGGCGACCGGCTTTGCCGAGACGCCGGCGGGCACCGTGCCGCTGCCGCGGCTCGCCAAGCCGTTCAACCAGGCGGAACTGGCCGAGAAGATAGCGTCGCTGCACCGTCCAGCCGATAAAAAGGGCCGTGTGCTGCGGCTGCGCGGCGGTGAAAACAAGAAAACCTGATCGGCGGACGATTTAGCCAGGCTCACAATCTTCGGACTTCATTAACGAATGCGACGCGGCCGCGATCGCAGCCCTTTTTCATCCGCAAAGTCTCCCAGGTGCGTCCCCTAAATGCCCGCATTTGCCGGTTGTCTATGGGCGGGGCGTCGATGGGGATGTAACGCGTGAAGAAGCTGGCAATCGCTGTTGCCTTGTGTGTTTCGCTGATCGGCTCTCCGGTCCAGGCCAAGACATTCGTCGGCGTGTTGTGGCCGATGTTCGGACCATTGCCGGCTTTCGGATTGGCCGAACTGGTCGCCGAACTCAAGACCATGCCCGACGTCGAAGTCACCACTTATCTGCATCAGTCGTGGCCGTCTTTGGTCGAGGATATCGAGCATCAGCCGCCGGGCACCCACACCATCGTCGTCGGTTACAGCCTGGGCGCCAACGCCACGGCGTTCGTCGCCAACAAGACGAAATATATCGATCTCATCGTTGCGCTGCAGCCGTCGATGCTGAGCTGGAATCCGCCGATCACCGGCAAGGTCGGACGCATGATCGAAATCTATAATCCGAATCCCTGGATGACATTCGGCGGCATGGGCTCAAAGAAACTGGTCGGTCCGAATATCGAATATATCGCCAACAACGACTCTCATCCCGGCGCCCAGTTCAATTCGGGATTCCGGAACTTGGTGAAAACCGAAATCACGAAATTCACCGCCGGCGATCGCGTTGAAATCGCGCAAGCGGCCGTGCCGAAGTCTATCCAGCCGAAGTCTATGCAGCCGACGTCTATCCAGTTGGCGCAAGCCGGCGCGGTAATACCGGCGCCGCAACGGACGGCCGATCAGCGGGGAAATGCCCCTGCCGCGGATCGACGACAGGTCGCGCAGGCCGAGATACCGGCGCCGGCGACCGCGTCGCAAACCACCACGCTGGCGCGGCCGAGCCGCGCGCCGCGAGAGTTGGTTGCTTTTCTCGACACTCTGTCGAGCGCGGTGGATTCTGGGGACTTGTCCACGGCACGCGATCTGACGCCCGCCGATCTGTTGGATTATGCAAAGAGAACCCATGGCGCAGCGCCTACGCCCGCCGACCGGCCGATGCAGACCAGCAGACTTTAGCTTAGCGGAACTGAGCACGGCGTGTTCGGCTTCGAAGAGTATCTCGAAGTCAAAGCCATGCTGGGCTATCAGACTGCCTAACTTACGCGCGCTAATGCATCGCCACCGCGGTGCGCGGCACCAGCGCGCCGGGGTGGCGGATCACATTGCCGGCGAGGCGATGGGCGGCGCCGGCGGCTTGCGCCGGATCGCCGCCGGACAGCCGCGCGGCGAGATAGCCGGCATTGAAGCCGTCGCCGGCGGCGGTGGCATCGATCGGCACCAGCACTTCGGGAACAGGAACGAATTCCTGCGCGCCGGCAACCGCGACCAGCGCGCTGTTCGGGCCGTTCTTGATCACGATCTCGCCGATGCCGAAGGCCTGCAGCCGCGCCACCGTGCTTTCCGGCGACGGATCGCCCCACAGCACCGCTTCGTCGTCGAACGCCGGCAACGCGATATCGACGCGCTTGAGCGCCTCCATGAATACGGTGCGGGTGCGGGCGAGGTCGCCCTTCCAGGCGCGCGGCCGGAAATTGCCGTCGAACGCGATTTTGGCGCCTTGCTGGCGCGCGACTTCGAGCACGGCGAGGAAGCGGCCCAGGCCTTGGGTCGAATAGAGCGACAGCGTGATGCCCGAGAAATAGATCAGCCGCGCCTTGGTGAGGCTTTCGGCAACCCGCATCCAATCCGGCAATTCGAACAGTTCGGCCGCGGGGGCGCCCTCGCGCCAGGTCCTGACGGCGCGTTCGCCGCCCGGTCCGTTTTCGACAAGACACAGGCCGGGCAGCCGGCCCGGCACCCGGAGAATGAGATCGGACGACACGCCCTCGGCGGCAGCGAGCGCGACGACGCTGTCGGAATAGGGGTCATCGCCGACCGCGGTAGCGAAGCCGGCACTGATGCCGGCGCGGGCGAGATAGACGGCGGTATTGAACGCGTCGCCGCCGCTCGAGAGCGCGAAAGTGCCGTCGGCGCCGCGCGCCATTTCGATCAAAACCTCGCCGACGCAGACCGCGCCGGATTTCTGCTCGCTCATGGGACTTGCTCGCTGATCGCCAGCCTTATCGGCGTGGCTGCAGCGGTTAGCAAGGCGGACCCAAGCCCCCCTGTCGAACTTTAGGGGCTGGAACCGGCGCTTCTAACTGTTATATTGTTACATTATCGATTGCCTGGGATCGCATGACACATCACCACCATGACGGCGGCGGCCACCCCTCGCCGGCGATTTTACCGTCGCTGTTGCGGCTTTCGGCGCCGCTGCGGCTGGCCGTCGCCGGCGCTTTGATCGCGGTGATCTGGGCCGCCTTCCTGTGGGCGACCCGTTGAGCGAGCCGATGCCGCAACTGCAGTTTCACAACCTCACCCTCGGTTACGAGCGCCACCCGGCCGTCCATCATCTCGACGGCGCGGTGGAAGCCGGCGCGCTGATCGCGGTGGTCGGTCCGAACGGCGCCGGAAAGTCGACTTTGTTCAAGGGCATTACCGGTGCGATCAAGCCGCTTGCCGGCGCGATCGAGCGCGGCGGCATCGACGCCCGCGACATCGCCTATCTGCCGCAAATCGCCGATATCGACCGCAGCTTCCCCATCAACGTCTATGACCTGGTGGCGATGGGGTTGTGGCGCAGCAAAGGGCTGTTCGGCGGCATCGGTGCCAGGGATCATCGCACCATCGAAGCCGCCATGGCGACGGTCGGCCTGACCGGCTTCGAAGACCGCAGCATCGGCACACTGTCCGGCGGCCAGATGCAGCGCATGCTGTTCGCGCGGCTTCTGGTGCAGGATGCCCGCGTCATCGTGCTCGACGAGCCGTTCACCGCGCTCGACGCCAGCACCACCGCCGATCTGCTGGCGCTGGTGCGGCGCTGGCACGGCGAACAGCGCACCGTGCTGGTCGCGCTGCACGACATCGATCTGGTGAAGGCGCGGTTCCCCAACACGCTGCTCTTGGCGCGCGAGCCGGTGGCCTGGGGGCTTACCGCCGACGTACTGACGGCGGAGAATTTCAGCAAGGCGCGCCGCATGTGCGAGGCGTTCGACACGCGGGCGGCGGCCTGCGCCGTGCCGGAGCCGGCTTAGCCCATGTATCAGCCGATGTATCAGTATTTATTCGAGCCGTTCTCGGACGCCGCCGTCCGCCATTCGCTGGCTGCCATCGTTGCGCTGGCCTTCAGTGCGGCGCCGATCGGCGTATTTTTGATGCTGCGGCGCATGAGCCTGGTCGGCGATGCGATGGCGCATGCCATTCTGCCAGGCGTCGCGATCGGTTTTCTGGTCGCCGGCCTCGACGTGTTTGCGATGACGCTCGGCGGTCTCGCCGCCGGCCTGGTCATTGCGCTTGCCGCCGGCGCGGTGAGCCGCGCCACCAAACTGCAGGAGGATGCATCGCTTGCGGTATTCCTTCTGGTGTCGCTGGCGCTGGGTGTCGTGATCGTCACGATCAACGGCATCGACATCGAGCGGCTGATGACATTCTTGTTCGGCGAGACCGCGGCAAAGATGAGCACCGACAAGCTGTTCGTGATCGCCGGCAATTCGACCGTCAGCCTTATCGCGCTGGCGCTGATCTACCGGCCGCTGGTGCTCGGTTGCGTCGATCCCGGATTCTTGCGCTCGGTCAGCCGCGCCGACGGCATCGCGCATCTGACCTTTCTGGCGCTGTTGGTGCTCAACCTGATCGACGCTTTCCACGCGCTCGGCACGCTGCTTGGCGTCGGCATCATCATCATCCCCGCCGGCATCGCGCGGTTCTGGACCCGCGACATTTCGATGATGATTGGGCTTGCGATCGCAAGCGCGCTCGTGTCCGGCTGGGCCGGGCTGCTGTTTGCCTTTCACCAGGCCATTCCCGCTGGGCCGGCTGTGACCTTGGCCGCGGGAATTCTCTATGCCGGCTCGGTATTGTTCGGGCCGATCGGCGGGCTCATCTGGCAGGCTTTTCCCGGGCGGCACCTCGAAGCCTGAGCGGCGTGCGTCGGTTTTGCCTACGGGGGTTTTGCTTTCCTTGCCTACTCAATATATCTGCGGCTCATCCGGAGTGATTGTCCCATGTCTGTTTCCCCGACCGACGCGCCCCAAACCGAAAAAGTCCCCGTCACCGTGCTCACCGGCTATCTCGGCGCCGGCAAGACCACGCTGCTCAACCGCATCCTGTCCGAGCCGCACGGCAAGAAATACGCCGTCATCGTCAATGAATTCGGCGAGATCGGCATCGACAACGATCTGGTGGTCGGCGCCGACGAGGAAGTGTTCGAGATGAACAACGGCTGCATCTGCTGCACCGTGCGCGGCGATCTGGTGCGCATCCTCGACGGCTTGATGCGGCGCAAGGGCAAGTTCGACGCCATCATCGTCGAAACCACCGGCCTCGCCGACCCGGCGCCGGTGGCGCAGACGTTTTTCATGGACGAGAACGTCGGCAAGCAAGACGCGGCTCGATGCGGTGGTGACGGTCGCCGACGCCAAATGGCTCAGCGACCGGCTCAAGGATGCGCCGGAAGCCAAGAACCAGATCGCTTTCGCCGACGTAATCCTGATCAACAAGACCGATCTGGTGTCGCCGGCCGAACTCGCCGAGGTCGAAGCCCGCATCCGCGGCATCAACCCTTACGCCAAGCTGCACAAGACCCAGCGCGCGCAAATCGCTTTGGACGAAGTTCTCGGCCGCAATGCCTTCGATCTCGACCGCATCCTCGAAATCGAGCCGGAATTTCTCGAAGGCGACGGCCACGATCATCACGGCCATGACCACGACGACCATGGTCACGATCATCATCATGACCACGATCACGCCCATCATCACGGCGGCCTCAAGCATTATCACGACGAGGATATGCAATCGATTTCGCTGAAAACCGACAAGCCGCTCGATCCGGACAAGTTCTTTCCGTGGGTGCAGAACCTGGTGCAGACCGAAGGCCCGAGCATTCTGCGCAGCAAGGGCATTCTCTCATTCAAGAACGACGACCAGCGTTTTGTCTTCCAGGGCGTGCACATGATCCTCGACGGCGACCATCAGCGGCCGTGGAAAGACGGCGAGAAGCGCGACAGCCGCATCGTCTTCATCGGCCGCAACCTGCCGGGCAAGAAGATCACCGAAGGCTTTGAAAGCTGCGTGGCGTAATTTCCCCAGCCCCGGCGAAACACCGCATGACCGACACCCGCAGCGACACCGTCTCCGTCGTCGACCGCACGCGCTCGGTGGCGGTCGGCGGCGCTGTCGTCGGCGCGCATTTTCTCGGCCGCACCGCCGCTTTCGTGCTCGGCGAGGAAGCGATCGTGTTCGCCGCGCCGGACCGAGAGCCGCGGCGCGTCGACGTTCACGGCGGCGCGATCCTGGCGACGGCCGCGGACGGCGAGCGCGTCGTCTCGCGGCGGCGACGACGGCAAACTGATCGCGACCGACGCCAAGGGAGAGAGCCGAAAGCATTGCCGACCGATCCGAAACACCGCTGGATCGATCATGTCGCGCTCGGCCCGGACGGCGCCGTGGCCTGGTCGGCCGGCAAAACAGCGTTCGTGCAGGCGAAAGAGCTCCGACAATTCGAAGCGCCGTCGACCGTCGGCGGGCTGGCGTTTTTGCCGAAGGGATTTCGGCTCGCCATCGCCCACTATAACGGCGCCACACTGTGGTTTCCCAACGCGCCGCAGGCCGTTCCGGAAAAGCTCGAATGGAAGGGCTCGCATCTCGGCGTCACCGTAAGCCCCGACGGCCGCTTCCTCGTCACCACCATGCAGGAGCCGATGCTGCACGGCTGGCGTCTGGTCGATCGCCAGCACATGCGCATGTCCGGCTACGCCGCCCGCGTCACCTCGGTCGGCTGGACCCCGGGCGGCCGCTTCCTCGCCACCTCGGGCGCGACGCAGCTCATCCTGTGGCCGTTCCATGCCAAAGACGGCCCGATGGGCAAGCAGCCGCTGGTGCTGGCGCCGTTCGAGCACCGCGTCGAAACGGTGGCCTGCCATCCGCGCCAGGATATCGTCGCCGCCGGCTATGGCGACGGATGGTGCTCCTGGTGCGGATCGAGGACGGCGCCGAGATCCTCGCCAAGAAACCGGGCGATGCCCCGGTCACCGCGCTGGCCTGGAGCGCCGACGGCCTGCTGCTCGCCTTCGGAACCGAAAGCGGCGAAGCCGGCGTGATCGATCTCGCCTAAAAGCGCGCGGAACCTCGTCCGATCGTCGGCCGTTATCAGTGCATGAAAAACGGCAAATCCTTCTGCGTCACGCTGACCTTTGCGCTGGTCTTGAGTTCGGCAGCACATGCTCAGACATCACAGGCCGCCGATCCGAAAGCTTGCGCCAACAGTGCAGCCAATTCATCCGGAACGCTGAGCGACAAGCTCAGTCAATCGAACGGCGTCATCTGCCCGCCGAACGTCGACCAAGGCATGAAAGCGCCGACACCGAACACCGGCAAAATGCCGGTGATCCCGCCGCCCGGCAGCCCCGGCGGCAATCCGGATGTGCAGCCGAAATAGCTTCCGCCGTTTATCAGATCACATATTGCCGCAACGGCGGATAGCCGTTGAAGCCGACCGAGGAATAAGTCGAGGTGTAGGCGCCGGTGGCCTCGATCAGCACTTTGTCGCCGATGGCGAGCGTGACCGGCAGCGGATAGGGCGTCTTTTCGTAGAGCACATCGACCGAGTCACACGTCGGTCCGGCGATGACGCAGGGCACCATCTCGTCGCGATCATGCGTGGTGCGGATCGGGTAGCGGATCAACTCGCCGATGGTCTCGGCAAGGCCGTGGAATTTGCCGATGTCGAGATAGACCCAGCGCAACTCGTCTTCCGGCGAGCGCTTGGCGATCAGCACCACCTCGGCCTCGATGATGCCGGCATTGCCGACCAGGCCGCGGCCCGGTTCGACGATGGTGTTGGGCAGATTGTTGCCGAAATGCTTGCGCAGCGCCTTGAAGATCGCCTTGCCGTAGCTTTCGAGCTTCGGCGTCTTGCGAATGTATTTGGCCGGGAAGCCGCCGCCCAGATTGACCATCGACAGATCGATGCCGCGCTCGGCGCAGGTGCGGAAGATCGACGCCGCCGAAGCGAGCGCGCGATCCCAAGCTTCGACATTGTGCTGCTGCGATCCGACATGGAAGGAGATGCCATAGGGCAGCAGGCCGGACCGATGCGCCAGTTCCAGAATGTCGGCGGCATAAGCCGGCTCGCAGCCGAACTTGCGCGACAGCGGCCATTCGGCGCCGGAGCCGTCGCAATGAATGCGGCAGATCACCCGGCTTCCCGGCGCGGCGCGCGCCACCTTCTCGACCTCGGCCTCGCAGTCGACGGCGAACAGCGTGACGCCGAGCCCGTAGGCTTGCGCGATCTCGCGCTCTTTCTTGATCGTATTGCCGTAGGAAATGCGGTCGGCGGTGGCGCCGGCGGCGAGCACGTCGTGCGTCTCGGCGATCGAGGCGACGTCGAAGCAGCAGCCGAGCCCGGCCAGGAGCTTCAGTATCTCCGGCGCCGGATTGGCCTTCACCGCGTAGAACACCTTGGTGTCCGGCAGCGCCTTGGCGAAGTTCTGATAGTTCTCGCGGACGACATCGAGGTCGACCACGAGGCAGGGTCCGTTATCGGTGCGTTGCTTGAGGAATTCGCGGATGCGTGCGGTCATTCAACCCAGCTCCCTGATCCGGCCGGCGGCGTAGCCGCCGAGTGAACCTCCTGCGACGCGCGTCGTTCCGCACCATTGCGAAACGCGTTGCGCCGCCGTGATTGTTGCCTTGGTCCGGATGAGGGAAATCCCGTTCCGCACTGCTGGCAAAGATGGACAAGCCTCTTCGGTGTCCCCGGCATTGGCGCCGGCAGTAACCAAAAAAGCCCTTCCGTCGTTGCTTTAAGCCGCGTCGCCCGTTGAGAACGGGCATTGCCGGTTTCGCCTCCGGCTGCCGGTCGCTGGAGCAAGGAAGTAGGCGCAACAAACAAGCGCTTCTTCCTTAGGCGGCTGTCCGGCCTCTTGTCCGGATGCCCACCGACCGACACACGGCCACAGGCACGTGCGAAATTGGGCAATTTCGCCAATAAGCGATTTAGCCTGCGGGCGCAAGCGATTTAGTCTTAAGCAAAGGTAAAGTACGGTAGACTGCTTGTGCGTTCCGCGTCGCGCGCGTCAGTCGGCAAACGGCTCGACGTGATGCGCTGCGCGCACGAACTGCACCATCACCGCGATGCCGCACAGCATGAACAAGCCGTCGAGCACGCGCGCGCCCAGCGTGCCGAGCGCGAACAGATTGGCGATCGCCCAGCTGCCGGCAAACGCCGCGCCGAACACCTCGGCGCCGATCAGGATCGCCGCGCTGAGCACGGTCAGCACGTTCAGCCAGAGGATGCGCCGGGGGCGCGAAGAACTCGTTTTATCCATGGTGCTCACGCTGCGTCACGGGCGGTCTTTTGCGCCAATAGGCCGGCCTCGACAAGGGCTGTGCCGATGCGATCGATCTCGGCGCGGGTGAGTTTGACGAGCGGCGGCCGCACCACAGCGCGCGGCAGCCGGCCGAGCAGCACCAGCGCTTCCTTCATGCGGTTGTGCATGTCGGCCCAGGGCTCGGCGTAGAACACCCGCGCCAGCGGATAGATGCGGTCGTTAAGGCGCCGCGCCTCGGCGAGATCGTTGGCCTTGACCGCGCGGAACAGCGCCGCCTGCAGATCGGCGATGACGCTGCCGCGAGCCGGACAGAAGCCCGTTGCAGCCGAGCACCAGCGACGAGAGCAGCCAGGCGCTGTGGGTGGTGAGCACGTTCACCGGCCGCGGCAGGTTTGCAGCGTGCGGATATGCATCTCGTGCTGCGGCACATTGCCGGCCCAATCCTTGATGGCGCGGATGCTCGGCACCTCTTCGATCATCTTCAGGAGCGTGTCGCGCGGATAGCCCTGGCCGGTCGCCAGCGGATATTGGAACACGATGATCGGCAGGCTGGTGGCGTCGGCAATGCGCTTGAAGTGCTCGACCGCCATGGCCGGAGATTGGCCGAGGGTGAACGGCGCCGGCGGAAATACCAGGAGCGCGGAGGCGCCGCCCTCATCCGCCATGCGGGCGATGACGCGCGGCCTCCAGGCTGCCGTCGGCCCAGATGCCGTTGACGATCGGCAATCGGCCGCCGATCTCGTCCTGGGCGATCTCAAGGACCCGGCGCTGCTCGTCGAAGCTGCAGGAGGCGACCTCGGTGGAATGGGCATTGATGGTGATGGCCGAAAGGCCCTCGACCGCGGCCACGTCGCGCAAGATGCGTGCGGAAGCTCTTTTCGTCGATCGACAGGTCGTCGAAAAAGGGCAGCAGAACGGCCGGAATGACACCGTGCGGTACATAGTGGGCGTGACGGGGCATTTCGGCTCTCCTTCCGGGGTTTGGTCTTGGCGGGGAGGACATATATCACGGTCACCCCCGCATTTGGTATGACCCTCCCATGATCAAAACCACCCCCCCGACCGCCGACCCAGCCAATCCGTTCTCGAAGCCCAATCCCTTCTTCGAGACCTGGAACACCCCCGATCAGGTCCCGCCCTTCGGCAGCATCGCCCCGGAGCATTTCCGGCCGGCCTATGACAAGGCGCTGGCCGAGCATGATGCGGAGCTGGCGGCCATTATCGCCAACCCGGCACCGCCGACCTTCGACAACACGATCGCCGCGCTGGAATTGAGCGGCCGCGCGCTTGAGCGCGTCGGCAGTGCCTTTCACCTTTTGACTGGCGCGCATTCGAACGACGCACTGCTCGAGATCGAACGCGACATGTCGGCGCCGATCGCCCGGCACTGGCACAAGATGCATACCAATTCGGCGCTGTTCCGCCGCATCGACACGGTGATGCGCGAGGCCGAGGCGCTCGGGCCTCAATGCCGAACAGAAGCGCGTGACCGAGCGCTATCACACCAGCTTCCGCCGTTCCGGCGCGGCGCTCGACGCCGCGGGCAAACAGCAGCTCGCCAAGATCATCGAACGACTGGCCGAGCTCGGCACCGCGTTCAGCCAGAACGTGCTCGCCGACGAGCAGGCTTTCACGCTGCAGCTGAAAGACGAGGCCGATCTCGCCGGCCTGCCCGATTTCATGCGCGAAGCGATGAAGTCGGACGCGCAGGAGCGCGGGCTCGACGGCTACGTGGTCACGCTGTCGCGCTCGAGCGTCGAGCCGTTTCTGCAATTTTCCGACCGGCGCGATCTGCGCGAGAAAGTCTTCCGCGGCTTCGTGGCGCGCGGCGACAACGGCGGCGCGACCGACAACAAGAACAATATCGCCGAAATGGTCCGGCTGCGCGCCGAGCGCGCGAAGCTTCTCGGCTATGCCGACTTCGCCCATTACCGGCTCGACGACGCCATGGCGCGCACGCCCGCTGCGGCGCGCGAACTGCTCGATGCGGTGTGGACGCCGGCGCGCGCGCGGGCGCTGGCCGACCGCGACGCCTTGCAGGCGCTGATCGCCGAGGAAGGCGGCAACTTCAAGCTCGAGCCGTGGGACTGGCGCTATTACGCCGACAAGCTGCGGCAGCGCCGCTGCGATTTCGACGAGGCCGCGATCAAGCCCTATCTCAAACTCGACCGCATCGATCGAGGCCGCGTTCGATACCGCGCAGCGCCTGTTCGGCTTGAGCTTCGTGCCGCGCCCCGACGTGCCGGTCTGGCATCCCGACGTGCGGGTGTGGGAGGTGCGCGGCGCCGACGGCAACAAGGTCGGGCTGTTCTTCGGCGATTACTTTGCCCGCGCCACCAAGCGCAGCGGCGCCTGGATGACATCGTTGCGCGATCAGGAAAGGCTCGCCGGCGACATCACGCCGCTGATTATCAATGTGTGCAATTTCGCCAAGGCGCCCGACGGCGAGCCGACGCTGCTCAGCTTCGACGACGCCCGCACGCTGTTTCACGAGTTCGGCCATGCGTCTGCACGGTCTCCTCTCCTCGGTGACCTACCCGACAATTTCCGGCACCAGCGTCGCCACCGATTTCGTCGAACTGCCGTCGCAGCTTTACGAGCATTGGTTCCAGCAGCCCGACGTGCTGCGGCGCTTCGCGCGGCACTACCAGACCGGCGAACCGATGCCGGAGGACTTGCTGCAGCGGCTGGTCGCCGCGCGCAATTTCGACAAGGGCTTTGCCACTGTCGAGTACATCGCCTCCGCGATGGTCGATCTCGATTTCCATTCGCTGCCGGCGGAAAACAGCGCCAATATCGATGCCACGGCGTTCGAAACCAAATCGATGGCGCGGATCGACATTGCCGGACGAGATCGTGATGCGGCACCGGCCGCCGCATTTCGGCCATATCTTTTCCGGCGGCGGCTATGCGGCGGCCTATTACAGCTATATGTGGTCGGAGGTGCTCGACGCCGACGCCTTCGCCGCCTTCGAGGAGACCGGCGATATTTTCGACCCGGCGACCGCGAAGCGGCTGCATGACACCATCTATCGGCCGGCGGCTCGCAGGATCCGGCCGACGCCTACACGCGCTTTCCGCGGCCGTCTGCCGACCGCCGACGCGCTGCTGCGCAAACGCGGCTTCGCCGAGCCCGCCGCGGCGAATTGAGAGATCGACCGGCCCGATTGAGCAGCCCCATGGACCTCCACAGCGCCGGCCATCGCCGCGGCGTCGTCTGCGCGCCGCATGCGGCCGCCGTCGAGGCCGGCCGCGCCATCCTCGCCGAAGGCGGCAACGCGATCGAGGCGATGCTGGCGATGGCGGCGGCGATCGCCGCGGTCTATCCGCACATGAACCATATCGGCGGCGACGGCTTCTGGCTGATCCGCGAACCGAGCGGCCGGGTGCGCGCCATCATGGCGGCCGGCCCCGCGCGGCGCGAGGCGAACCCGGAGCTTTATCGCGACTATGAAACGATACCGACCCGCGGCGCCGCTGGCCGCGCTGACCGTGCCCGGCGCCGTCGGCGGCTGGATGCTGGCGCAGGACGCGGCCAGAGCGAACGGCGGAAAAATGCCGCTCGAGGTGGTGCTGTCGCCGGCCATCGGCACTCGCCCGCGACCGCTACACCGTTACCCGGAGCCAGGCGCGGCTGACGCAAGCGCATCTTGCGGAACTGAAAGACGTGCCGGGTTTCGCCGCGACCTTCCTGGTGGACGGCAAGCCGCCGACCGCCGGCGACGAAACTCAAGCAAGCGGCGTTCGCCGCGACGCTCGATCAACTCGCCAATTCCGGCCTCGACGATTTTTATCGCGGCGACGTCGGGCGCGAGATCGCAGCCGACCTCGACCGCATCGGCAGCCCGCTGACGCGCAGCGATCTGGAGCGTTACCGCGCCAGGATTGCCGAACCGCTGCGCCTGACGCTGCCGTCGGGCACCCTCTACAATACCGGCGCGCCGACCCAGGGTGTCGTCTCGCTGATGATCCTGGCGCTGTTTGCGAAGCTCGGCGTGAAAGCGCCGGAAGGCTTCGATCATGTCCACGGCCTGGTCGAGGCGACCAAGCGCGCGCTGCGGATGCGCGACCGCGTCGTCACCGATCCGAACTATCTGGAAGCACCGCTCGACCGCTGCCTCGACGATAGCTTCATCGCCGGCGAAGCAGCGAAGATCGACCGCCGCAGGGCCGCGCGCTGGCCGCCCGCCGGCGGCAGCGGCGACACCATCTGGATGGGCGCCGCCGACACTTCGGGCCTGGTCGTGTCCTATATCCAATCGATCTATTGGGAGTTCGGCTCGGGCTGCGTGCTGCCGGCAACCGGCGTGCTGATGCAGAACCGCGGCGCGAGCTTTTCGCTCGACCCCGGCGCGCTGAATTATCTGACGCCCGGACGGCTGCCGTTCCACACCCTCAATCCGGCGCTGGCGGTGCTCGACGACGGCCGCGTCATGGCCTACGGCACCATGGGCGGCGACGGCCAGCCGCAGACCCAGAGCGCGGTGTTCACGCGCTATGTCGATTTCCGCGAGCCGCTTGCCGAAGCGCTCGACCGGCCGCGCTGGCTGCTCGGCCGCACCTGGGGGGCGGCGAAAACCGCGCTGCGGATGGAGCCGCGCTTCGACGGTAATCTGATCGACGCGCTCGTCGACGCCGGCCACGATGTCGAGGTGATCGACGAACCCTATGCCGACCTCATGGGTCACGCCGGCGCGGTGGTGCTGCATCCGAACGGCAGCTGCGAGGGCGGGCACGATCCGCGGGCGGACGGCGGAGCGGCGGGGGTGTAGTTTGTAGCCCGGATAGAGCGAAGCGGCATCCGGGATCGACCTTGCCGCCGCACACCGGATTTCGCTTCGCTCTATCCGGGCTACTGCCCTCGTCCCCACTCCGAACGCCCTACGATCCACGCTTCTTCGCCGCGGCGCGGGCGTCCGCGATCACTTGCTTGAACACTTTCATTTCCAGCACGCCCGGTATCCGGAAGGTGCCGACGATGAAGCCCGGGGTGCCCTGAAATCCGAACGCCTCGGCTTGGGCGCCGTTGCGGGCCAGCAGATCCTCGATCGTTTTCTTGTGCGTTTCCAGATCCGCCGTCGCCGCCGCGACATCGACGCCGGCCTTGGCGAGAATATCGTTGACCGCCGCAACGGTGAGCTTGCCGGACGCGCCGATCAGCGCATCGTGGGCTTCGGCATATTTGTTCTGGTATTTCGACGCCAAGGCCAGTTTGGCGGCAAAGACCGAGGCATCGCCGAACACCGGCCAGTCCTTCAGCACAATTCTGATATTGCCGTCTTCTTTTACGAGTTGCGCCAGTTCGGGCGCGAGCTTTTTGCAATAGGGGCACTGGTAGTCGAAAAATTCGACCACCGTCAGGTTGCCGTTCGGATTGCCCAGAGACGGGATGTCGGGATCGCGCAGCACGCTGTCGCGACTGAGAATGTCATCAGACTGTTCGGCAACTGCGATGGCCGAGAGAGAGACCACGGCAACCACGATGGCTAAGAGATAACCAAGGAACGCCGGTCGCGTGCGGCGCGTGATAATTCGTGTTGTTTTCATGGAGTGTCGAACCGGCCATTCGTCTGTGTTGATTCCATCGGCGACAGGCCCAGCCGTGTCCATCAGATCCCGGTCGCGATCCCGTCCGGGATTGGGCGTCGTCAGGAGTTTCGGACCGTAGAAAATCGAATTGGCGCCGGCGAGGAAACACAGCGCCTGCGTCTCCTCGCTCATGTCCTCGCGGCCGGCCGAGAGCCGCACCACCGAGCGCGGCATGGCGATGCGGGCCACCGCGATCGTGCGCACGAAATCGATGGCGTCGAGTGCGCCGTCGTTATCGAGCGGCGTGCCGGCGACCTTGACCAGCATGTTGATCGGCACCGATTCCGGATGCACCGGCAGGCTCGCCAAGCGTCGCGATCATGCCGACGCGGTCCTCGCGTGTCTCGCCCATGCCGACGATGCCGCCGCAGCAGACGTTGATGCCGGCGTCGCGCACATGGTCGAGCGTGTCAAGCCGGTCCGGCATAAGTGCGGGTGGTGATGATCTGACCGTAGAACTCCGGCGAGGTGTCGAGGTTGTGGTTGTAATAATCGAGGCCCGAGTCCTTGAGCCGCCGCGCCTGCGGACCGGTCAGCATGCCGAGCGTGGCGCAGGTTTCGAGGCCCAGCGCCTTGACGCCCTCGACCATGGCGCAGACCGCGTCGAGATCGCGATCCTTGGGTGAACGCCAGGCCGCGCCCATGCAGAAGCGGCTGGCGCCGGCGGCTTTCGCCGCGCGCGCCTCGGCCAGCACCGCGTCGAGCGCCATCAGTTTTTCGGCGCGCACGCCGGTGTCGTAGCGCGCGCTTTGCGGGCAATAGGCGCAGTCCTCCGGGCAGCCGCCGGTCTTGATCGACAGCAGGGTCGAAATCTGCACTTCGGTGGGATCGAAATTCGCCCGGTGCACGCTTTGGGCGCGGAACATCAATTCCGGGAACGGCAGATCGAACAGCGCGCGGATCTCCTCGCGCGTCCAGTCGTGACGCGGCAGACCGGAGGTCGGAAATAGCGAAATGGTGTCGGCAGTCAGTGACATGATCGGCCTTTTTTACCCCGTCATTACCGGCACAAAGCGGCCGCGTTGCCGGCCCCGATGTAACGGGGCATTGTGACACAACGCAGCGCGGGAGGAAAATGTGGGCTTGATACGGCTTCTTTACGCCGCTCTGCTCGGGACCGTGGCACTGTCCGCCTGCTCGGTTGCGCTGGCGGATAACTGGCCGTCGCGCCCGATCCTGGTGGTGAGCCCGTTTGCGGCCGGCAGCGCCAACGACACCATTGCCCGCGTGCTGTTCGACCAGGTCGGGCAGCAAGTCGGCCAGCCGATCATCATCGAGAACCGTTCCGGCGGCGGCGGCATTGTCGGCGTCGCCTCGGTCGTGCGCGCCGACCCCGACGGCTACACCTTCGTGATCAGCTCGGCATCGATGAGTTCGGCGGTCATTCTGCACCGATCGCTGCCGTACGATGAATTGCACGATCTTATTCCGATCGGCATGATCGGAGTGCAGCCGACAGTGCTGGTGGCGGCGCCGCAAAAGGGTTTCAAAACCGTCGCCGATCTGGTCGCCGCCGCAAAGGCGCGGCCGGGCGAACTCAACTTCGCCTCCGCCGGCATCGGCGCCGCTTCCCATATCGCCGCCGAACGCTTTCGCCTGGCTGCGGGATTGAACGTCCAGCACATTCCTTATCGCGGGCCGGTCGAGGCGCTTTCCGACCTGATGACCGGCCGCATCGACTTCTATTACGTGCCGATCGCGCCGGCCCTGTCGCTGATCGCGCAGGGTAAGATCGTGGCGCTGGCGGTATCGACGCCGCAGCGCGCGCCCTCGCTGCCCGATGTCCCAACCATTGCCGAGGCGGGCTACCCGGATGCGGAATATCTGTTCTGGGGCGGACTTTCGGCGCCGGCCAAGACGCCGATGCCCATCGTCAACCGAATGAACGCCGAACTCCGCAAGGCGCTCGAATTGCCGGCCGTGCAGGAGAAATTGCAGCATCTGGGCGTGCAGACGCAGCCGATGAGCCAGGAAGATTTCGCCAAATTCTTCGCCGACGACGTCGCCGCCATGATCAAGCTCGGCAGGGACGCGAACATTGTGCCGATGGACTGACGACCCGGTGACGGCGTCGAAACGAAGCGCGCGCTATGCCGCGCTGATCTGCACCAGGCGAAACGCCGGGCGGACAGGCTTGATCGTTCCCGACCGCAGCAGCGCGGTCGCACGCGCGGCATCGACCGATTTGCTGAAAAAATAGCCTTGGGCGTGATCGCATCCCGCCGACAGCAAGAACTTTTCCTGCGCCTCGGTCTCGACGCCCTCGGCGATGACGCCGATGCCAAGCTCGTGCGCTAACCGGATGGCGGCCCGCACCACCGTCGCACCGCGAAACTCTACGCCGACAGCGGCCACCAGTTCGCGCGCGATTTTGATGCGGCTGACGGGGTAATTGGCAAGATAGCTCAGCGATGAATAGCCGGTGCCGAAATCGTCGATCGCGATCCTGATACCGACGCCGCGCAGGCGTTCGAAGCCTTCGCAGTGCTGTTGCGTAACCTCCATCAGCACGGATTCCGTCAGTTCGATCTCGATGCTGTCCGGTGCAATTCCGCATTCTTCCAGGCTCGCGGCAACGTCGCGGTCGAGTTCGCTCGATGCCTTGAACTGCAATGACGAGAAATTTACGCCGACTGTCTCGGGTGCGATGCCCGCGTCCTGCCACAGCCGAAGCTGCCGGCAGACGGCGTCGAGCACCCATTGCCCGAGGGATTGAATTTGACCCGATCGTTCCGCAATCGGGATGAACACCGCCGGCGGAATACGGCCACGCTTGGGGTGATTCCATCGCAGCAAGGCCTCGACGCCGACGATACGCCCGGAACGGAGTTCTACTTGCGGCTGGTAGTAAAGCTCGAGTTCGTCGCGCGCGATAGCGCCACGCAGTTCGCCGGCGATAATGACGCGCTCATTGACCTCGCGATCGAGTTCGGCGCTGTGAAAGCGGACGCAGTTGCGGCCATCCGCCTTGGCGCGATAAAGCGCGAGATCGGCTTAAATCATCATGGCATCGGGCCCAGCGGTGTCCGCCGCAAAACCCGATATGCCGATACTCGCCGCGAGACGAACTTCGTTGCCATCAATGAAATAAACCTCGCCCAGCGCCGTCCGTATTTTGGTGGCCAACGCCCCCGCCGCATCGAGATCATCGACGGCGCTCTGCAGAATCGCGAATTCGTCGCCGCCGATACGCGCGACGACGTCGTTTTCCCGGACCGTGGCCACCACCCGGGCCGCAACTTGTTGCAATAGCGCGTCGCCGACGGCGTGGCCCAAAGTGTCGTTGACGTCCTTGAAATGATCGAGATCGAAGTAAATCACCGCAAAGGGCGCGGCGCCGCGACGGCAGGCGGCGAACGCCGCGGCCAGCCGATCGGTGAAGGCGCGCCGATTGGCCAGCGAAGTCAGTGCGTCTGTTTGGGCAAGGTCGGATACCTGCTGGTTCGCCCGCATCATCCGCATGGCGTGACGCTGCGACGCCCGGAGATAGGTGGCAATGATGCCGGTGATGATGAGCCCGAATATCAATACGATCCAGGCGCGATCGTGATGCGCGGCAAGCGGACCGCGCGGCATCGGCGCCACCACCATCCGGAGCCAAGGCTGCCCGCCGGTCATCAGCATCTTCGACCAAAGCTGACCTGCCGGCAGCATGTCACGGGCCGCAGCCGGCATCGGGCTGGTGCGTAACAATGAAGGCCGCACATACAACGGCACGGAGTCGGTACCGCTGTCAGGTTCGAAAAAATAAGTATCGAGACCGACGGGCGTTTTGTTCGCCGCGATAATGGTATCGATCATCGTGCTGGTGATGAGCGAGCCGTGGACGAACCCGATCAGATTAAGGCGCCGATCTTCGATCGAATCGTGCGGCGCTCCGCGCCTGTAGACCGGCAGCGAGAAGATAAATCCGCCCTTGACGTTGCCGCTACTGACAAGCGTCGGCACCGGCGAATAGCCCAGACGATTGTCGTCGCGCGCGCTCTCCATTTCCACCAGTGTCCGCGGCTCCGAGCGCAGATCGAGACCGTAGAGCGGCGAGGTTGTCGGCACGGTTGCGTAGAATATCGGATAGTATTCGCTCTGTTCCGGAGCGGGCGTGATCTCGCCGTTGTCGCCGAGCGCCCCGATGCGATAACCGGGGACGCCGTCCAGTGCGGCCTGATGCTCGAATGCGGCCCGATCCGCATTCCGCACCCGCGGGACCCACGACAAAGTGGCAATGGCCGCATTTTCAAGCAGCAACGGCCGCGTGAACGACGTGAAAGCGGCGCGCGATACCGGCACGTCCGAACTATCGAAAAAAGCGCGGACCGCTTCGAGCCTGTTCACGTATTCGTCAAGCCCGTTCTGCACGATCATGAAATGATTCTGGGCGAGCACCTGGAACTGAGACTCGGCATGCCGCGTCTCAAATCCCATGGTAGTGACCGCGGCGGCCACCGATAGGCCGACGCCCAGCGCAGCAGTGACGATGCAAGGCACATATTGCCGAAACGTGCCGCGCGGTGTGGCCTCGTCCATTTCTACTCGCTTTGCACGTGGCCGCGAAGTCGCGAAGACGGTCCCCGGTTGCTTCCTGCACCGACAACGCATAATTCGGACTATGGGATAGTGTGCGATATCAGACTGGGCGGGCCCGCGCCCGAAACCGGCAGATACGCTTAAATTCGCGTTATAACTCGAGTGAAGTTTTTATCGATCGCGCCGCATTGGCGCGCCAAGCGGCCGAAAACCGCTCCGTCCAAGGGGAACCAGCCAAATGACCGACGCGCCGCTGCCCGATCGCCTCTCGACCGATCCGCGCAGCCCGTTTTACGACGAGGAGTTGCTCAAACGCGACGTCGGCATCCGTTTCAAAGGCGTTGAAAAAACCAATGTCGCGGAATACTGCATCAGTGAAGGCTGGATCCGGGTCGAGGCCGGCAAGACCAAGGACCGCCACGGCAATCCGCTGACCATCAAGCTGACCGGCCCGGTCGAGGCCTATTTCAAGGACGAGAAGAAAGAATAGCGGCGCGCGTTCAGCGCAACGACACTTTCAGTGCAGTGTTAGGCCGCTCGGGACGGTCCGGAGATCGATCTGTCCGATCAAAGCCGCGCGCCGTGCTTGCGCATCGGCAATCTCGGTTTCGGCCTCTCTGGTGGTGCCGACGTTGGAGCCCCACAACACAAATCCGCCGATCAGGGCCGCCGCTCCACCGGCCATCCACGCAGGATCGAAGCGGATAACGCCCAACAACAAAGCGACGAGGGCGATGCCGCCGCCGGTCACCGCGATCTTCGAAGCCAAGATGAATTTGCGGCAACCCTCGATCTTGAATTCCAGTTGCTCGATTCGCGCCTCCAGGCGCTCAATCGCGTCGTGCGGGTCGCCATTGTCGTCCATCGCACAAGACCGTCGGTGCGCTTATTCCGCGGCGACAAGCGTCGCCGGATCGGCGGCCTCGACTTTCGCTGCGCAAAACTTGAACTCGGGAATTTTCCCGAACGGGTCGAGCTTCGGATTGGTGAGGAGGTTTGCCGCCGCCTCGACGAAAGCGAATGGGATGAACACCACGCCGTCGGGGATGGCGTCGTCCTGACGCGAATAAAGCTCGACCGTGCCGCGGCGGGTGGTGACACGCACTGGATCGCCGGGCCTGATGCCGAGCTTGCCGATGGTGCCGCGCGATAGCGAGGCGACGGCGGTTGGCTCGAGCGCATCGAGCACGGTGGCGCGGCGCGTCATCGCGCCGGTATGCCAATGCTCGAGTTCGCGGCCGGTGGTGAGGATAAAGGGGTATTCCTCATCCGGCACCTCGTCCGGCGGTTGCAGTTTGGTTGCGACCAGCTTGGCGAAGCCGCCCGGGCGCGGGAAGCCCTGGTCGAACACCACATCCCGGCCGGGCACGTCGGGTCCGTCGACCGGATAAGTGACCGAGTTTTCCCGTTCGACGCGGTCCCAGGTGATATTGGCGAGCGCCGGCATCATCGACGCCATTTCGGTGAACACTTCGCCGACATGTTTGTAGGTCCAGCCGCAGCCCATGCGGTTGGCGATGTCCTGGATGATCCACAAATCCTGGCGCGTATCGCCCGGCAGCGGCAGCGCTTGCCGGCCCATCTGCACCTGACGATTGGTATTGGTGACGGTGCCGTCCTTCTCCGGCCAGCCGGATGCCGGCAGCACGACATCGGCATAGACCGCGGTCTCGGTGAGAAACAGATCCTGCACCACCAGATGCTCGAGATGGGCCAGCGCCTGGCGGGCATGATTGAGATCGGGATCGGACATCGCCGGGTTTTCACCCTCGATATACATGCCTTTGATCTCGTCGGCGTGGACCGCGTCCATGATCTCGACCACGGTCTTGCCCCGCTTCGGGTTGAGCGTCACGCCCCAGGCCTTCTCGTATGAGCGCGCGCGATCACCGGATCCTCGACCGACTTGTAGTCGGGGAAGAACATCGGGATCAGGCCGGCATCGGAAGCGCCTTGCACATTGTTCTGGCCGCGCAGCGGATGCAGCCCGGTGCCCGGCCGGCCGATCTGGCCGGTGATCAGCGCCAGCGCGATCAGGCAGCGCGCATTGTCGGTGCCGTGAGTGTGCTGCGACACGCCCATGCCCCAAAAGATGATGGCGCTTTCGGCGCGGGCGTAAGTCGCGCGCCACCTCGCGCAGCGTGTCGGCGCCGATGCCGCAAATCGGCGCCATCTCCTCAGGCGTGAAATCCTTGATGCCTTCCTTCCAGGCGTCGAAGCCCTCGACATAGGTCTGGATATATTGCTGGTCGTAAAGCTTCTCGGTGACGATGACGTTGAGCATGGCGTTGAGCATCGCCACGTCGGCGCCGTTCTTGAATTGCATCATCCGCCAGGCATGGCGCTTGAGCGCCTGGCCGCGCGGGTCCATCACGACGAGCTTGGCGCCGCGCTTGGCCGCCTGCTTGAAGAAGGTGGCGGCGACCGGATGGTTCTCGGTCGGGTTGGCGCCGATCACGATAATGACGTCGGAATTCTTGCACTCGTTGAAGGTCGCGGTCACCGCGGCCGAGCCGACGCCTTCGAGCAGCGCCGCCACCGACGAAGCATGGCAAAGCCGGGTGCAGTGATCGACATTGTTGGTGCCGAAGCCGGTACGAACGAGCTTCTGGAACAGATAGGCTTCTTCGTTCGAGCCTTTGGCCGAGCCGAAGCCGGCCAGCGCCTGCGGTCCGTCGCGGTCGCGGATTTTCTTCAAGCCCGACGGCGGCACGGTCGAGCGCCTCTTCCCAGGTCGCTTCGCGGAAATGGGTCCATGGATTGGACGGATCGATCAGTTCGTGCGGCACCTTCGGCACGCCATCCTTGCGGATCATCGGCTTTAGCAGCCGCTGCGGATTGTGCACGTAGTCGAAACCGAAACGGCCCTTGACGCAGAGCCGGTTCTGGTTGGCCGGACCGTCGCTGCCGGTGACAGCGACGATCTTGTCGTCCTTGATCTGATAGGTGAGCTGGCAGCCGACGCCGCAATAGGGGCAGACGCTGTCGACCGAGCGGTCGGGCTTCGCCTTTATAGACGTTGTTCTCATCGACCATCGTCGCCGGCATCAGCGCGCCGGTCGGACAGGCCTGCACGCATTCGCCGCAGGCGACGCAGGTCGAGGCGCCCATCGGGTCGTCGAAATCGAATACGATCTTTTCGCCGTGGCCGCGGCCGGCCATGCCGATCACGTCGTTGACCTGCACTTCGCGGCAGGCGCGGACGCAGAGATTGCAATTGATGCAGGCGTCGAGATTGACCGCCATGGCCAGATGGCTGCGATCGGGCGCCGGCGCGTGTGGCGGCGCTTGGGAAGCGGCCCTGCACCAATTCCATGTCGGTCGCGATCTGCCAAAGCTGCGAGTTCGGGATCGTGCGCGACCTCCCGCTCCGGCTGATCGGTCAAGCAGCAGCTCGGCGACCATCTTGCGCGCGGTCTTGGCGCGGTCGGTCTGCAGTCTTGACCTTCATGCCCGGCGACGGCGTGCGGATGCAGCTTGCGGCCAGCACGCGCTCGCCTTCGATCTCCACCATGCAGACGCGGCAATTGCCGTCCGGCGCGATAGCCGGGCTGCGGCGAATAGCAGAGATGCGGCAGCTCGATGCCGAGCCGCCGCGCGGCGCTGAAGATCGTCTCGCCGTCGCGGATGTCGACTTCGCGGCCGTCGATGAAGAAGGTTTTGGCGGTGGCCGCCTCGCCCTTGCCGGCGGCTTTGTCGGCCGGCGCGGTATGCGCCACCGCCGGCTTGCCGTCGCCGTAATTCGTCGCCGCCCGCGCGCCTTTGTTGTCGTGGCCGTAACCGACCGGTTTATTCGTATCGTTCATGACGGAAACCTTCGGTTACCAACGTCCCAGCGGCTTGGTCAGTTCGTCGGGAAAATATTTTAGCACGCAAAGCAGCGGATTAGGCGCCGCCTGGCCGAGGCCGCAGATCGAGGCGTCGCGCATCAAGCGTCGACAACTCGTCAGCAGCGCCTCGTCCCACGGCCCTTCGGCCATCAGCTTGGCCGCCTTCTCGGTGCCGACGCGGCACGGCGTGCACTGGCCGCAGCTCTCGTCCTCGAAGAACTTGATGAGGTTGAGCGCCACGGCCTTCATATCGTCCTGGTCGGACAGGATCACAACCGCGTGCGACCCGACGAAGCAGCCGTATTTTTCCAGCGTGCCGAAATCGAGCGGGATGTCGGCCATCGCCGCCGGCAGGATGCCGCCCGAGGCGCCGCCCGGCAGATAGCCCTTGAAGGTGTGGCCGTCGGCCATGCCGCCGCAGAACTCGTCGATCAGTTCGCGCGCGGTGACACCGGCCGGCGCGAGCTTGACGCCGGGATTCTTGACGCGGCCGGACACCGAAAAGCTGCGAAAGCCCTTGCGCTCGTGGCGGCCCTGCGAGGTGACCCATTCCGCGCCTTTCTCGACGATGTCGCGCATCCAGAACAGCGTCTCGACATTCTGTTCGAGCGTCGGCCGGCCGAACAATCCGACCTGCGCGACATAAGGCGGCCGATGGCGCGGCAGGCCGCGCTTGCCCTCGATCGATTCGATCATCGCGGATTCTTCGCCGCAGATATAAGCGCCGGCGCCGCGGCGCAGATGAATCCTGGTGTGATTTGACAGACCGGCTTCTTCGGCTTTGCCGATTTCCTCGCTGCAGCAACAGGATCAATTCCGGATATTCGTCGCGGACATAGAGATAGGTGTCCGCAGCCTCGACGATCCATGCCGCGATCAGCATGCCTTCGATGAAGCGATGCGGATCGCGCTCGAGATAATAGCGGTCCTTGAAGGTGCCCGGCTCGCCTTCGTCGCAATTGACCGCAAACAGGCGCGGCGCCGGCTCGGCCCGCACCAGCGACCATTTGCGCCCGGTGGGAAATCCGGCGCCGCCCAGGCCGCGCAGCCCGGCGTCGCTGACGATCTTGATAAGGTCGTCGCGGCGTGCGCTTGCCGCCGATGCAGGCTTTGAGCAGCGCGTAGCCGCCGCTCTTCACATAGGCGTCGAACGCGGTGGGCGTCGGATAGGTATGCGGCATGCGCCGGCTTGGCCGCGGCCGCGACAACCTTCGCCACATCGGCCTGTGTGAACTTGCACATGACCGACCGCGCAGACCGGCGCCCGATCGCAGGCGCCCATGCAGGGCGCGCGCACGACGCGGACATCGGCGTCCGAGCTTGTTGCGGCAATTCGGCAAGCAGCCGCTCGGCCCCGCCAGCGCGCAGGACAGCGAATCGCAGACCCGCACCGTGACCGGCGGCGGCGGCGCTTCGCCCTCCTTCACCACATCGAAATGGGCGTAGAAGGTCGCGACCTCGTACACTTCGGTGAGCGCGAGCCTCATCTCCTGCGCCAGGGCGGCAAGATGGGCGGCAGAGAGATGGCCGTAGTGATCTTGAATGAGATGCAGATGCTCGATCAGCAGATCGCGCCGGCGCGGCCGGTCGGTCAATAAAGCCAGCACTTCCTCGCGCGCGCGCGGATCGACCTGACGGCCCTTGGGCGTGCGCAAGGGGCGACGACGCCCGGCGCCTCCGCGTTCCCCCGGCAGTGTTTTTGGCGGCAGTTCAGTCAAGCTCATCGGTTACCTTTTACGACCAAAGAAGTCCGTTGGAACAGAGCGGATAATCTCCGCGGCCGCTCGTCGAGATTGAATTCCGGTGGGCAAAATCCACTTAAGGACGGCCGCGCCTCGTCGTTGCAGTGCACAGCGACACTTGGCCTCACGATGCAGCTGTATCAAGTTGGTCAGGCGGCACCAACGGAACTGAAATACCCAGCCCATAGCAGTGCCTGGGCTTTTCACAGACGTTGCGAGGCTTTCTCGGGACTGCCGGGTCCCGCGCCTTCAACTCCTCTCATAACCTATTACAACCATTTGAAAACACAACCATAACTTTAACGGAGGCCTGACGACACAGGAGCCGCCGGCACGGGGCGTCGATCGTCCGGATTATTCCCGGCGTGGCCATCCCCCGTGGAAAAAAAAGCGCGTTCGCTCGCCGCGACCGACTATGGTCGTGCTTGCTATTCCGGTCCGGCTATAGGATTTTGAAAGACATAAAAACGCCACTCCGCGCGTCCCGGGCATCGGGATGTTTCGATTAAGAAGACGTGGAAGTCGGCGATTTCGGGGAACGTAGGAGGACCGCGCCATGAGCATGCTCCCTTTTCTTGATCGCAGCCACTCGATTGCCAAGCCGGGCTTTAACCGGTGGATGGTGCCGCCCGCGGCGCTTTGCATTCATCTTTGCATCGGCCAGGCCTATGCATTCAGCGTATTCAATCTGCCGATGTCGAAATTGATCGGCATCACGCAATCGGCCCCGGACGATTGGAAACTGACCGATCTCGGCTGGATCTTCTCCATCGCCATTTTCGTGCTGGGCTTCTCCGCCGCGATCTTCGGCCGCTGGGTCGAAGAGGGCGGACCGCGTCAAGCGATGTTTGCCTCGGCGGTGTGCTGGGCGGCCGGCTTCTTGATCTCGGCGATCGGCGTCTATGTCCACAACATCTGGATCATCTATTTTGGCTACGGCCTGGTCGGGGGCATCGGCCTCGGCCTCGGCTACATCTCGCCGGTGTCGACGCTGATCAAATGGTTCCCCGACCGGCCCGGCATGGCGACCGGCATGGCGATCATGGGCTTCGGCGGCGCCGCTTTTATCGCCTCGCCGCTCTCGGTCTGGCTGATGAGCCGGTTCTCGACACCGACCCATATCGGCGTCGCCGAGACATTTGTCGTTCTCGGCGCGGTCTATTTCGTCTTCATGATGGTCGGCGCCTTTTTGGTGCGCCTGCCGGCGCCGGGTTGGCTGCCGGAAGGCTACACGGCGCCGACGCAGGACTCGGCGCTCATCACCCGGAACGACGTCTATGTCTATGATGCGCTGAAGACGCCGCAGTTCTGGTGCATCTGGATCGTGCTGTGCGTCAACGTGACCGCCGGCATCGGCGTGCTCGGTCAAGCCTCCGCCATGAGCCAGGAAATGTTCCCCGGCAAGATCACGGCGGTCGCGGCGGCGGGCTTCGTCGGTCTGATGAGCCTGTTCAACATGGGCGGGCGTTTCTTCTGGGCCTCGATCTCGGACTATATCGGGCGGAAGAACACCTATTTCTGCTTCATGGTGCTCGGTCTCTTGCTGTACTGCACGGTGCCGTATACCGGCTCGGTCGGCAGCGTAGCCGGTTTCGTGCTGTGTTTTCTCGTCATCATCAGCATGTATGGCGGCGGCTTCGCTACCGTGCCGGCTTATCTGAGGGACATGTTCGGCACGCGCTATGTCGGCGCCATCCACGGCATGCTGATCACCGCATGGTCGATGGCCGGCATTTTCGGCCCGGTGCTGGTGAATTACATCCGCCAGTACAATCTCGATCACGGCGTGCCGAAGGCGCAGGCCTACAACGTCACCATGTATATCATGGGCGGCCTGTTCGTGATCGGCTTCATCGCCAACTTGATGATCAAGGCGGTGGATCGGCGCTATCACATGCAAGCCGAGCGCGACGCACAGCGCGGTGGCGTGAATGTCGCCGCCGGCCAGCCGGCGGGCGCTTAACAAGAACCAGCGCAGGGAGAAAACAATGACCAACGATCAAACCGGTTCATCGACGATCCAGCTCATTCTGGCTTGGGGGTTCGTCGGCGTCCCCCTGGCCTGGGGCGTGCTGGAAACGCTGCAAAATGCGATGAAGCTGTTCCAGTAATAGCTTCATCTTCCGGAATGCGAATGGCGCGGCTGGCAAAGCCGTGCCATTTTCATTTGGCGGCTAGCCGGCCCACGCCGTCGCAAAATGATTGATCCGTCCGGTCCACAGATTGATGAAGTCGCCGCTTAATATCTTCTCCACACTGCCGAAGCTTTGTTTCCATTGCGGCAGAAGGTTTCCCCAAATGGTCCGCTTGCACCAGCGCTCGCCCTTCTTCATGCCCTCGTCGGTCGCGCACATCGATTCCCAGGCAACGCGCTCGGGGTGGCTGTAATGTTCGATCGCGCCCTGGATGCCTTGCTGATGCACCATGTATCTCTCGGCGTAGTCGGGATAGTGACCGAGCGCCCATCGGAATTGCTCGGCTTGAACGAGAAACATATGCGCCGCCGCGCGGGCATTGTCCCTGGCGTCCCAGATGACGCCGTCGCCGTATTTCCCGAACTCGTAGTCGCTCAGTTGAAAGAGCCCCTTGTATGAACCGGTGTGCGCGCGGGGATTAAAGTCGCTCTCGACCTTGGCGATGGACAACATCATCGGCAGGTCCACGCCGTATAAAGACGACGCCTGCTGGATTTCATCGCGTGGATCGCCGGTTGTTGCGTGAGGTTCGTAGAAGCGGGCCTCAAACAAGCCGCCAAGATACCCGAAGGCATCGATCGTCGGTCCGCGATCGGGCACCGTCTCGTCCGAAGTTATCTGATCCGAAGTTATCGGATCGAGAGTTATCCGGCTCAGAATTATTTGATCTTCAATGACCCGATCCAGACTTATCCGATCTGAGATAATCCGACCGAGATTCTGCTCCGGCGTGATCGTCCGCTCCAGGCGGTTGGCTTCGCCGAGGCCAGCCAAACAGGCAACCAAAATTAAAAACGACCGCGAGCCTGTATGAAAGCGCATAGCGCCGCCCCCGATAGGGCGATTGAACTGCGCAATAGGAACGGCCGCAAGCGTCTTTTGAAAGGCCGGCACCCTCCGGCGTCGTTTATGCCGGCCTGTGGCCCTTGAGTTACAGCCGCCTTGGCAACAGGGCCTTCGCAAATCTCCCGATACGTCAGATTCAATACCGTAGAAACTCGTACCCTGTACGTTTCCGTACAGTTCAAAACCGCGGCGCCGATCGCCAAGCGGCGTCTCCGCCCCCGCGAGAATTCGAAATAAATTACCGCTCTGTACGGTTCAGGACCAAAGCACGTCAGTGCCTGGGGTAACGTCGTCGACCGCGCCCGCCCGGGTCGCGGCTTTTGATTCGAAACCGACCCTTATTACCGTCCCCGAAGTCCCGTTTGAACCACCCGACAATCATGCCCACGCTTTCCGCACAGCGCACTCATTCGCCGCCGCGCAATCGGCTGCTCGCCGCGATGTCAAGGGCCGATCTTGCGCTGTTGCAGCCCCACCTGCAGCCGATGCATTTGCCCCTTCGGCACGACATGGAGCGGCCCAACCGGCCGATCGAGGCTGTTTATTTCATGGAGTCCGGCATCGCGTCGGTGGTCGCCATGGAAGCCAACCAAACTCAGGTCGAAGTCGGCCTCATTGGCCGCGAGGGCATGACCGGAATCGCCGTCGTGCTCGGCGGCAATCAATCGCCGCACGCGACCTACATTCAATCCGCCGGTGAAGGGCAGCGGATGACAGCCAAGAATTTGCGCAGCGCATTGGATGCAAGCGAGACATTGCGCAACCTGCTGCTCAAATTCGCCCACGTCTTCATGGTGCAGACGGCGCACACCGCTATTGCCAATGCGCGGGCCAAAATCGATAGACGTCTGGCGCGGTGGATTTTGATGGCCCACGATCGGATCGGCGACGATACGTTATTGCTCACCCATGAGTTCCTGGCATTGATGCTGGGTGTGCGGCGAGCCGGCGTTACGGTGTCGTTGCAAAGCCTGAAGCGGCAGAAGCTCATCGACACCGCCCGGAATCAAATTTTCATGCTCAACCGCAAGGGCCTTGAGCGGATGGCGCGGGATTCCTACGGCGTGCCTGAGAAGGAATATCGCCGCCTCATCGGCTAAGACGCCGCGGACGGTAATGCCTGTTCAAACGGCCGGTAACCCGGCGACCTGGCTCAGCGAGACTGCGAAAGCTCGCGCACGCGATTTTCGGCGGCGATACGCCCTGCCATTTCCTGCCGTTGCGCTACCAGGAAACGCCACGCCAGCACCAGCAGACAGACGCAAAGAAGCCCGGCCAAAGCGAGCATTTCGTCGGGGCTGATGGCATGCCCCTGCGTCGGTAGACCCGACGAATCCGGGAAGATGTCGTATTCGTAAGCGATCACAGTGGCGACGGCCATTAGTGCCAGCAGCAGGACGCCCTCCTGCAGCCTCGGCATGTGACGCGCGGTCCAAGATCGGGGCGGAAGAGTTTGCATCGCGTTTATCCTCTTGAAGATCGACGGCCGAGCCGGCGCTCCGTCAGTTGAGCGCTGTTTGAATTGCCGAGAATGTCGTTTTGAGTTTGGTGCCGAGCCCCGTGATCACCGGGATGATGGCAACCGCAATTCCCGCTGCAATCAGACCGTATTCGATGGCCGTCGCCGCATTTTCGTCTTTCAGGAACTTGATGATCAAGCACATAAATAATACTCAATGAATTCGGAATATCCTCTTTGACGCTAGAAGGTGAGTCCTATGGAAGCCTTAAGCGTTAGGCCCGAGTGCGGTTAACGGCCTGCGGCATTTCAGCTCCCGCATACGTATAAGCCGCAATGGCATCGCGTCGCTAAATTTTCAAACAAATACGAATTACTCAACGCGCCCGATATTGCTCTAGAACCGCTTCATCGACGTCTATGCCTAGACCTGGGCCCTCCGGGACCCGCATGAAGCCACCCGGCGCCTCGACCAGATCGCCGAGCGGACTTGCTTCAAGATCGAGATAAAAGCGTTCTATCGGCGGCCGTTCCGGCAAACTCGCGGCGAAGTGAATGGTCGCGATCAGACCTGGACCAAAATACGGCGAATGCGGCGCGATCTTTGCGCCGTTCCGACGCGCCATCTCGGCAATTCGTTGAAACGCGCTGAGCCCGCCGATCTTGGTGATGCTCGGTTGCACGTAGTCGACGCCGGCGGTGCCGAGGAGCTGGGCGATATCGGCAAGCGTGCCGGCATTTTCACCCGCCGCCACCGCTATGCCGCCTTCGGCTTTCAGCCGCGCCATGCCGGCATAATCCTCGGGCGGCCACAGCGGCTCCTCCAGCCACAAGAGATTGTAAGGCTGGAACTGCCGTGCCATCGCGATGGCCTGTTCGACGTTCCACGGGCAGCTGGCATCGACCATCAGGACCGCATCGCTGCCGATCGCCTCGCGCGCGGCCGCTATTTCGGCGACGCCGATCTCATGAAGCTTGACGAGGCTGTAGCCGCGATCGACCGCTTTCGCGCTGTTTCGCCTGACGAGTTCGGCATCGCCGTAGCGCAGCAGGCTCGCATAAGTGGGCATCCGCGCTACTCGGTCCGTACCGCCGAGCAGGCGATAGAGCGGCTTGTCGGCAAGCTTTCCGGCAATATCCCATAATGCAATGTCGAGCGCCGACAACGCGAAGCCGACCGGTCCGTTGCGCGAGCAATTGCGCTGCTTGTAGGCGATGTCCGCCGTCAGCGCCGCGATATCGGTCGGATCGCGGCCGACTGCCAGCGGCGCGATAGCTCGCTCCACCGCGACCTTGGTAATGCCGCAAGCCGCCAGGCCGAAGCCTTCGCCCCAGCCGACGACGCCGTCATCCGTCGTAACTTTGACGAACAGCGTTTCCATTTTCGGCCACTGCGTCGCCGCGGCATTCTGCGGCGAATTGCCGAAGTCGTAGGGAACGCTGATGTGGAAAGCTTCGATCGCGGTGATTTTCATGGTCTGATTTCTCGATCGTGAGCGGAGAAAAGAGCGATTCGGAGGGCGCCGCAGAAAACGACGCCCGACTATCGGCGGCAAGCCGGACATACAAACGGCGCGACCGCAGGCCGCGCCGTTTAACAGTTTAGCCCGATAAGCCTATTAGGCGAATGCCGTTGCCGCCTCGCAGTCGCCATGCTCGTGCCGCAACCGGCTTGTGAGGCGCTGCCGGTAAAATGCCGCGACACTGCAGGCCGCTTCCTGCGTCAGTTTGCTGTACCGCGAAAAACTGCGGTCGAGATCGCAAGGTTGCAACTTGCGTTCGGCGATACGCATCAGCAGCAATTTTCTCGCGGTCGTCCAGGAGCAGCCGGCGGCCTTGGCAAGAATGAGAATCATATCCTCACCTTTATCGAGAAGCGCGCGTTCGACCAGATCAACCGGGAAACTGGCGAGTTTCGACAACACGATCGTCGTCCGCACGAACTCCTGGTTTTCCGCCGGAGCGTGAATGCTCGCTTCGGTAAAAGGGCGGACATTAAAGCGCCGCATGGCGTCGCGCATCAAGACGGCATGCCGGTGCGACGCCCCGCGAACCTCCTGCTGCATGGCCGTTGCCACGTCATCGACCGTGCTCCGGATCGCGGCCGCCGCCTCAGGGTTGTCACTTTCCAGTTTGCGGCGCACCGAAGCCGAAGCGGTCTCCAGCAGCTTTAGAAAATATTGCCGCGGCAAATCGTTGCGCCGGGCGAGCGCGGAAGTGAGCTTGCTGTCGCGCCGTGCCCGCGTCGTAAGTTTCCGATAACCGTTCGCCGAGATGTGGGCGCCTTTGTTCTGCACCACCTTGTGGACGACCCGGCGATCGCCGCGTTCGACAAGTATGTCGGTGATCGCGTCGCTCAGTTCCAGACGTTGAGCAATCGCTAAAAGATGCTCCTGGCTTTTACTGGCCGCATTCTCGGCGAGGTCGGCATCGCTGAGCTGGCGCGAATGCATAAGAATCGGCCCGGCCACTGCGATCTCATCGTCGAAGGCAAGCGAGCGCACGATGCCGCGAGGACTGAAGTCGATATGCGCCAACCGCTCGGCGAGCCGCGCCCGCGCTTTGATCTCGACGTCGATCGCAAGCCGCTGCAGCACGTCATCGAACAGCGCAATTTGATCGCCGGAGTAGCCGCGTGAGCCGGACGCGAACAGGTCGGTGATGCGTTCGAGAACCTCTAAGCGTTCTTGGTGCCGCCAGTCGAGATGGCATCGTTCAATTCATCGATGAGCGGCGGCGGAATTGCTGCAGATCCGGAGTTTTGTGAGGAGGGAAGGATGTTATGCATGGCCACCACAGTATGAACGAGACACAATCAATTCCGACTTTCGCCGAGCAAGCTGCTCTCAAGCCAGCAGCGAAGACGCCGTATGCCATAGCAGTGAAGTGCAAAAACAACGCCTATGCACACGGCGCAAAATGTCAAAAATTTTAAATTAATTTTGCAACACGGACCCGGCTTCGCCTCATGTTGTGGAGCAATCCAAACCGGGCGTTACACTTTCTTGTCTGGGAATGTCGCGGTCCGACCCGCCGCCGCCGGCCGGACCGCGATGCAGTGATAAGCGCAGGATTACGCGACCTTTTCCTTCAGGTGCGGGAACATCGCGTGAAGCGCTTCCTGGTCCATCTCGGTCTTGAATTTGTGCCGATCCTTCAACGTACCGGCCTTTTGCGCCGCAGGCCGGGCGTTGATTTCGTCGACCAGACGCTTGAGGTTTTTATGCTTGTCCCAAGCACCTTCCCCTATCACCATCGGCAGCATGCGCGCCCAGCCCCAGACATTCATGTCGACGATGGTGTAGGTGTCGCCGAGCATATATTTATGCTTGGCGAGCCGCGCATCGAGAATGCCGGCGTGACGCTGCGCCTCGAACGCATAACGATTGATCGCGTAAGGAAGCTTCTCCGGCGCGTAATTGCGGAAGTGAACCGACTGGCCGAAATACGGGCCGACGCCGGATGAAACAAAGAACATCCACGACAACAATTCGCCGCGCGCCTTGTCGGTCTTGGCGGGGAGAAATTTGCCGGTTTTCTCGGCGAGATAAAGCAGGATCGCGCTCGAGTCGAATACCGTGACATCGCCGTCGACGATTGCCGGCAATTTCGCGTTCGGATTGATCGCCAGGAATTCCGGCTTGTGTTGTTCGCCCTTGCGGGTATCGACCGGGATGGCCTCGTGGGGCAGGCCGGTCTCTTCCAGGAACAGCGCCACCTTGGTCGGGTTTGGCGCGCCGCTATAATAGAATTTCAGCATCGGAATCGCTCCTTTTTTCGTTCCTTGGGTTTATTTGAACGGCGCGGCAAATTCGCCGGCCGTCCGCATCGGTCATGTCCGCCGAAGGAAGGCGCGATCAATATCTTCCGACGGTATAAAGTACAACACCGGAAATGGGGTGGCCCCGGCGGGTGCGCCGTTTTCAAGTCTTCGCGGTAAGCCTACAATGAAAGCAGAGACAGGCTGGATAAAGCCGGTATGATGCCGGCGGGGCGCGACGCTGGTGACACGATCCTTCATGATCGGATTGAGGCGATATATTCGGCCCGGCGCCGTCATTTCGGTTGTCGCTCATCTTGGGATATTGCTGCTGAGCTTGCATTTTATCGCTGCGGAGGCGCTGGTTGCGAAGCCCCCCGAGGCGAAGCTGCCCGATGCGATGATGATCGACATCGTGCCGCCGGACGAAACGCCGCACTTCGAAGGCACCCCGGCAGAATCGAGAACGTCCGGAACGCCGACGCCGGTCAATTCCGCCAGCTCAAGCGGCGCCGCGCAATCGCGGCCGCCTAAACCGCCCGCACAGGCGGCGCAACAACCGCAGCGTCCGAACCCGCAGCGCGACGCTCGTCAGGCAGCGGCGCAACCTGATAAGCAGGCGCAGCCGAAGGCCGAGCCGCCGCAGATGGTACAATCCGAGGTCGGGCAGCTGCAGGCGGCTCATTCCCAGGCGGAGCAGCCCGATACGGCAAAATCCGAGACGGCGGATGCCTCGACTGCCGCCCCGCCGCCTTTACCGCAGCCGCAGCCTGCGACCACCCCGGATGAGGAGACCGCCGAAACCTTCGCGCGGCTTGCAATGGCCGGCGGACAGTTTGGCGGCGGTATCGAAGCGCCGGCCATCAACTCGCCGCTGGTCGCGCCGAACTTCGCCACGGTATTCCTGGAACGCGTCAGTTCGTGTTCGTCTCTACCGGCCGGCATGAGCCTGACCGACAAGGTGGCCGTATCGGTCCACGTGTCGTTCAACCCCGACGGCATGCTGGCGGCGCCGCCGCAGCCGATCGGAAGCATCGTATCGCCGAAACAAGTGGCGATGTTGGAAAGCGCGACGGCGGCGCTGCAAAGGTGCCAGCCCTATACCATGCTGCCGGCGAACAGATATGAGGAGTGGAAATCACTCGATCTGACTTTCTCGCCGCTGAATTTCTCCCACGGCTGATTGCGCCTTTGTTCAAGCTCTTTTCGAAACGAAAAAGCGAACGGCGCGGCCGCAAGGCCGCGCCGTCTATTTGTTCGTCGAAGTTAGGCTGGCCGGAGCGACGCGCTAGAACAGTCCGACGATCTTGCCGTCGGGCCCGACGTCGATGACGTCCGCCGCCGGGACCCTGGGCAGGCCCGGCATGGTCATGATCTCGCCGCAGATCGCGACCACGAATTCGGCGCCGGCCGACAATCGCACCTCGCGCACATTGACGACGTGATCGGTCGGCGCGCCCTTGGCGTCGGCATTGGTCGAGAAGCTGTACTGCGTCTTGGCAACGCAGATCGGGAATTTGCCGTAGCCCATCGACTCGAAATTGGCGAGCTGGTCGCGCACCGATTTGTCGGCGGAGATGTCCTTGGCGCGATAGATTTCCTTGGCGATGGTGCGGATCTTCTCCAACAGCGGCATGTCGTCGGGATAAAGAAATTTCAGCTTGCTCTTGCCGCTCTCGGCTACTTTGACGACGGCCTTTGCGACATCGGCGGCGCCCTCGCCGCCCATCGCCCAATGATCGGCCATCAGCGCCTCGACGCCGAGCGATTTGCAGGTCTCTTCGACCAGCTTGATCTCGGCGTCGGTGTCGGCGGAGAAGCGGTTGATCGAGATCACCGGCACGATGCCGAATTTCTGCACGTTCTCGACATGGCGCTGCAGATTGCTCATGCCGGCTTCGAGCGCCTTGAGATTCTCGGTCTTGAGGTCCTCTTTCTTGACGCCGCCATGCATCTTGAGCGCGCGGATGGTGGCGACCAGCACCGCGCAGGCCGGTTCGATGCCGGCCTTGCGGCATTTGATGTCCATGAATTTCTCGCCGCCGAGATCGGCGCCGAAGCCGGCTTCGGTGACGACGTAGTCGGCGAGCTTCAGCGCGGTCGTCGTCGCCAGCACCGAATTGCAGCCGTGCGCGATATTGGCGAACGGGCCGCCATGGATGAAGGCGGGCGTGCCCTCGAGCGTCTGCACCAGGTTCGGCGCCAGCGCTTCCTTGAGCAGCACCGTCATGGCGCCGTGCGCCTTGAGATCGCCGGCGCGGACCGGCTTGCGATCGCGGGTATAGGCGACGACGATATTGGCAAGCCGCTTCTTCAGGTCGTCGAGATCGCGGGCGAGACAGAAGATCGCCATGACTTCCGAGGCGACGGTGATGTCGAAACCGTCCTCGCGCGGGAAGCCGTTGGCGACGCCGCCGAGCGAGGAGACGATCGCGCGCAGCGCGCGATCGTTCATGTCGAGCACGCGGCGCCAGGCGACGCGGCGCTCGTCGATGCCGAGCGCGTTGCCCCAATAGATGTGGTTGTCGAGCAGCGCGGCGAGCAGATTGTTCGCCGAGGTGATGGCGTGGAAGTCGCCGGTGAAGTGGAGGTTGATGTCCTCCATCGGCACGACCTGGGCATAGCCGCCGCCGGCGGCGCCGCCCTTGACGCCGAACGACGGGCCGAGCGACGGCTCGCGCAGGCACAGCATCGCCTTCTTGCCGATGTGGTTGAGCGCGTCGGTGAGGCCGACCGTGGTCGTGGTCTTGCCCTCGCCCGCCGGCGTCGGCGTGATGGCGGTGACCAGGATCAGCTTGCCGTTCGGCTTGTCCTGCAGGGACTTGATGAAATCCATCGACACCTTGGCCTTGTAGTGGCCGTAGGGTTCGAGGTTTTCCGGCGCGATGCCGAGCCGTTCGCGCGCGACGTCGAGGATCGGCCGCTTCTTGGCGGCCTGGGAAATTTCAATGTCGGATTTCGGCGATTGATGCTGTGAGGCGGGCATGGTGGGCGATCCAATAAGTTGAGGGCTATGATTTCGTCATTCCGGGACGCGAGCGAAACTCGGCGGACCGGCAATCCACAGCCCCTGTTGCGGAGTGTGGATTCCCGGCTCGTCGCTTCGCGACGACCCGGCAATGACGTCGTGAGACAAGCGTTCACCCGAACCTCGCTTTGACGGCGAGATTGGCGGACTTCGCCCACTCGCCGGCTTCGATCTTCTTGCCGTCGGCGGGCTGAACGCGCGTGACCTTGAAGCGCCCATCGGCGCAGACCACGGTGAAGCCGTCGGCTTCGACCGCGGCGATCTCGCCGATCTTGCCGGCGATGCCCTTCGGGTCTTTCGCCGGCAGCGGCTTGGCGTCGAAAATCTTCAGTTGCTTGCCGTCGAGCGTGGTCCAGGCGCCCGGCGCCGGATTGCAGCCGCGGATCAGACGGTCGATCTGCTCCCACGGTTTGCCCCAGTCGATCTTGGCGTTGTCGGGACCGCAGCGGCCTTCATAGGTGGCCTTCGCCTCGTCTTGCTTGATGCGCGGCGCCTTGCCGGCTTTGACCAGATCGACCGCTTCCAGCATGGCATCGACGCCCATCGGAAACAGCCGGTCGAAATAGACCGTGCCGAGCGTGTCGTTCGGACCGATCGGCGTCTTTTTCTGGATCAGCACGTCGCCGGTATCGAGGCCGTTGTCGGGCCAGAAGATCGACAGGCCGGTTTCGGTCTCGCCCTTGATGATCGGCCAGTTGATGGCGCTGGCGCCGCGATAGGCCGGCAGCAGCGACGGGTGATACTGGATCGAGCCGTGGGTCGGCATGTTGAGAAATTCTTCCGGCACGAACAGCGTCACGAAGGCCATGACCTGAAGGTCGGGCTTGAGCGCTTTGAACTCCTCCCAGACTTCGGGCTTCTTGTAGGAGTCCGGCTGATAGCACCGGAAGCTTCGCGGCGAGCGCCGCTTCCTTCAGCGGATCGGCCTTGGCGCCGGGCTTCTCCGGCGCGACATAGACGGCGACGACTTCGTCGCCGCGCTTGAGCAGCGCTTCGAGCACCGCCTTGCCGAACGCCTGCTGGCCGTGAACGACGATACGCATACCCTTCCATCCCCTCTGCCGTCATCGCCGGGCTTGTGCCGGCGATCGATTATGAGTCCGTGCCTTGCGAAACGGGATGCGCCGGGACACGCCCGGCCATGATTGTGTTACGCCGCCTTGGCCGGCTTCTCCGGCGCGGTGATCGCGCCGGACGTCTTGATCTCGGCGAACTCCTTTTCCGAATAGCCCAGCACCTTGCGTCAGAATCTCGTCGGTGTGCTCGCCCAGGAGCGGCGAGCGCCGCACGTCGGCGGGCGAGTCCGACAGCTTGACCGGATTGCCGACCGTCAAATATTTGCCGCGGCCGGGATGATCGACCTCGACGACCGTGCCGGTCGCGCGCAGCGACGGCTCCTCGGCGATCTCCTTCATCGACAGGATCGGCCCGACCGGAATGTCGACGGCGTTGCACTTTTCCATGACCTCGAACTTGGTCATGGTCATGGTCCATTGCTCGATCGTGTCGAAGATCTGCCGCAGCCGCGGCAGCCGCGCCGGCGGCGTGGCGTAATCCGGATCGGTCTTCCATTCCGGCTTGCCGATCAGATCGCAGATCGCGCCCCACACCGGCGCCTGGGTGATGAAATAGATGTAGGCGTCGGGATCGTTCTCCCAGCCTTTGCATTTGACGATCCAGCCCGGCTGGCCGCCGCCGGAATCGTTGCCGGCGCGCGGCGTCGCCGCGCCGAACGGCACGCCCTCGCCGTATTGGCTGTATTCGGTGAGCGGGCCGTGCTTGAGGCGCTGCTGGTCGCGCAATTTGACGCGCGTCAGGTTGAGCACGCCGTCCTGCATGGCGCGCCAGCACCTTCTGGCCGCGGCCGGTGCGGGTGCGCTGATAGAGCGCCGAGACGATGCCGAGCGCGAGATGCAGGCCGGTGCCCGAATCGCCGATCTGCGCGCCGGTGACGAGCGGCGGCCCTTCGCGGAAGCCGGTGGTCGACGCCGCGCCGCCGGCGCATTGCGCGACGTTCTCATAGACCTTGCAGTCCTCGTACGGGCCGGGGCCGAAGCCCTTCACCGAGGCGACGATCATGCGCGGGTTGAGCTTGTGGATGTGTTCCCAGGTCAGGCCCATGCGGTCGAGCGCGCCCGGCGCGAAATTCTCGACCAGCACGTCGCAGGTCTTCACCAGGCGATCGAGGATTTCCTTGCCCTTGGGATGTTTGGAATCGATCGTGATCGAGCGCTTCGTGCCGTTGAGCATGGTGAAGTAGAGGCTGTCCTGCCCCTTCACGTCGCGCAACTGGCGTGCGCGTGATATCGCCGACGCCGGGCCGCTCGACCTTGATCACGTCGGCGCCCATATAGGCGAGCAGCTGCGTGCAGGTCGGCCCCGATTGCACGTGGGTGAAGTCGAGAATCTTCACGCCGTCGAGCGCCCTGCCCGCCTGGCCGCACGGCTTGGTGCTTGGACGCGGAGCCGTTGCTCGCGGCTTTCGCCGCCGGCTTCTTCGCCTTCAGGCGTCACGACTTTTGCCGATGACTTTTTCGCCGCCGTCTTCTTGACGGCCGGCTTTTTGAGCAGCCTTGGCTTGGATTTCGCTTTGGCTTTCTTTCTCGTTGCCATGTGTGCTCTCCCTGATCCCTTACTTCTTCTTGCGCGAGCTGTGCTTTGCGGATTGAGATTGCCGATGCGGCCGCTCTCGCTGCCGGCGGCCGGATCGATCACCGCGTTGATCAGCGTCGGCTTGCCGAAGTCCATCGCCGCATTGACCGCGCGCTTGAAGCTCATCCGGCGAGGTCGCGTTGACGCCGACGCCGCCGAAGGCCTCGATCATCTTGTCGTAGCGCGCGCCTTTGACGAAGACGGTCGTCGCCGGATCCGAGCCGGCGCTGTTGACGTCGGTGCCGCGATAGATGCCGTCATTGTTGAAGATGACGACGCAGACCGGCAGGTTGTAGCGGCAGATCGTCTCGACCTCCATGCCGGAGAAACCGAAAGCCGAGTCGCCCTCGACCGCGAGCACCGGCTTGCCGGTCTCGATCGCCGCGCGCGATGGCATAGCCCATGCCGATGCCCATGACGCCCCAGGTGCCGACGTCGATCCGCTTGCGCGGCTGATACATGTCGATGATGCCGCGCGCGAGATCGAGCGTGTTGGCGCCTTCGTTGACCAGGATGGCGTCCGGCCGCTCCTTGACGATGGTGCGCAGCACGCCGAGCGCGCCGTGATAGTCCATCGGCGACATTGTTGTTCATCAGCCGCGGCGCCATCTTGGCGATGTTCTCTTCGCGCTTCGACGTGACGGTCTTGATCCAGTCCGCCGGCGGCGCCGGCCAATTCGCGCCCATGCCGTTCGAGCAGCGCGGCGACGCAGGAGCCGATGTCGCCGACCACCGGCGCCGCGATCTCGACGTTGCGAGTCCATCTCCTTCGGCTCGATGTCGATCTGGATGAACTTCTTCGGCGCCTCGCCCCAGGCTTTGCCTTTGCCGTGCGACAGCAGCCAGTTGAGGCGCGCGCCGATCAGCATGACGACGTCGGAGTCCTTCAGCACGGTCGAGCGCGCCGCGCCCGGCGCATTGCGGATGGGTGTCGGGCAGCAGGCCCTTGGCCATGCTCATCGGCAGGAACGGAATGCCGCTTTTTTCGACAAAGCTGCGGATCGCGTCGTCGGCCTGCGCATAGGCCGCGCCTTTGCCGAGAATGATCAGCGGGCGCTTGGCGCCTTTGAGCACGTCGAGCGCGCGCTTGACGGCGTCCGGCGCCGGAATTTGCGCCGGCGCCGGGTCGATGACCTTCACCAGCGACTTTCTGCCGGCCTCGGCGTCCATCACCTGGCCGAACAGCTTGGCCGGCAGATCGAGATAGACGCCGCCCGGACGGCCCGAGACCGCGGCGCGGATGGCGCGCGCCAGGCCGATGCCGATATCCGCCGCATGCAGCACGCGGAACGCCGCCTTGCACAGCGGCTTGGCGATCGCGAGCTGGTCCATCTCCTCGTAGTCGCCCTGCTGCAGGTCGACGATCTCGCGCTCGGACGAGCCCGAAATCAGGATCATCGGGAAGCAATTGGTCGTGGCGTGCGCCAGCGCGGTCAGGCCGTTGAGAAAGCCGGGCGCCGACACGGTGAGGCAGACGCCGGGCTTCTTGGTGAGGAAGCCCGCGATCGAGGCGGCATAGCCGGCGTTCTGCTCGTGACGGAAGGAGAGGACGCGGATGCCCGCGGCTTGCGCCATGCGGCCGAAATCCGTGATCGGAATGCCGGGCACGCCGTAGATCGTTTTGACGCCGTTGAGCTTGAGCGCGTCGATGACGAGATGAAAGCCGTCGGTCAGCTCCCGCTCTTCCGCCGGCAGCTCGCCGGCTTTTCCTTGACTGCTGCTTCCGCCATGGGGCTCTCCCTGATCTTCAATCCAGATAATCGGCGTATTTCTCGACATGCTCGGCAAGGCCGAGCGCGTGATCGCGCACCAGTTTCTCGGCGCGCACCGTGTCGCGCGCTTCGAGCGCTTCGATGATGTGCATGTGATCGCGGATCGAACGGTCGGCGCGATCCTTTTCGCCGATCGTCTTGCGCCGGATCATCCGCATATGGGTGAACAGGTTTTCGGCCAGCGCCATCAGCACGCTGTTGCGGCTCAGGCGGATGATGGTCTGATGGAATTCGATATTGAGCTTCGGAATATTCGTCGAGATGCGCGCGCACTTCGCCGTTGTCGAAGGTGGCGAACATGCGCGCGCAGCGACGCGATCTCGTCGTCGCTAGCGATCTCGGTGATCAGCCGCGCCGCCATGCTTTCGAGCGCCGCCCAGGCGGTGATCAGCTCGATCACTTCGCGCTTGGTCTTGCGCACCACATAGACGCCGCGCCGCGGCACCGAGCGGACGAAACCTTCGCGCTCGAGCTGCGCCATGGCCTCGCGCACCGGCGTGCGGCTGATGCCGAACTCCTGCGCCAGGCTGCGCTCGTCGAGCCGGATGTCGCTCGCGCTGCCATAAACGTCCATGCCGACGATCACGGATTTGAGCGCCGCATAGGCCTTGTTCTTGAAGCTGAAGGAGGTGTCGATCGGATCGAGCCGCGGCCGCTCGGCGGCGACTGTGTCGCCATCACTGGCGACTGAGAATCGATGGACGCCGGAAGCCATGAAAGACGCTCAGAACCGAAGGACGCTCTGCAACCCTTGCGGACGCGATCTTGGTAGCCCTTGGCCGCGTTCCGGCGGCATCCATAGCGCACTGTAATACATTATACCAGAGCAAAAATCGCATTTTTGCGGGGTAGTCTCGACCCTCGACTGATTTCGTTTCGCCCCAGCCGCAAACAGAAAAGGGCGCGGACTTGCTCCGCGCCCTCCAATGCGTAAGCCGGATTTAACTCAGCCCTGTTTCATCCTCGGGCCGCATCGGCTTGAGCACGAACAGCGCCAGCGCCACCACCACGAAATTCATCAGCGCGGTGACGACGAACACCATGTGCCAGCTGCCGGTCGACGATCTTGATCAGGTTGGCGACCGGCACCAGAAAGGCCGAGGTGCCCTTGGCGGTATAGAGCAGGCTCAAATTCACGGTGGCGAATTTCGGCCCAAACGTGTCGGTGCAGGTCGACGGAAACAGGCTGAAGATTTCGCCCCAGGTCAGGAAAATCAGCGCCGCGAACAGCACGAAGGCCCAGGGCGCCGCGCCGAGCTGCGCCCAACAGCCAATAGGCAACGCCGCCGAGGCCGAACGCGATCGCCATGGTGGCTTCGCGGCCGATATTGTCGGAAATCCAGCCGAACAGCGGGCGCGCCGCGCCGTTGGCAAGATTGTCGATGATCAGCGCCGCCGTCAGCGTCGTCGCGCCCCAGAACACGATCTGGTTGCCGACGTTGAAGTCGGCCGCGATCGGCGCGATCTGCGCGGTCGCCATCAGGCCCGATGCCGACACCATCACGAACATGATGTAGAGCAGCCAGAACACCGGCGACAACAGCACTTCCTTCGGCGAGAAACTGCGCGACGACTGCGCCACCTTGGGCGCCGGCGCCGCCGACATTTCGCCGGCCTCCGGTCCGCGCAGCAGCAGCGCCAGCACGAAAACGATGGCGCCTTGGCCGATGCCGAACCAGAGGAATGCGGTGTTGTAGCCGTAATTGGCGATCACGTATTGGATCGGGATGACGGTGAGCGCGGCACCCGCGCCATAGCCCGCAGCCGTCAGGCCGACCGCAAGGCCGCGCCGGTCCGGGAAACCATTTCACCGCCATGCCGACGCAGGTCGCATAGACCGCGCCGCCGCCGATGCCCGAAATCACCGCGCCGAGATAAAGCATCGCCAGCGAGCCGGCATAGGCGTTGATGACCCAGCCGATCGCCGACCATGATGCCGCCGAAGCGCGACCATGATCTTGGGGCCGCGCTGCGGGCCGAGCACGTCGACGATCCAGCCTTCGATCGGCGTCAGCCAGGTTTCCAGCGCGATGAAAATCGCGAAAGCGAATTGGATCGACGCGAGCGACCAGCCATGCGCCTTGCTTGATCGGATGTGACAAACAGCGTCCAGCCGTATTGCAGGTTGGCGATCATCACCATGCAAACGATGCAGATGGCGAGATAGCTCCAACGCGCCGACCGCCGTGGCCTTGGCTTGGTCACGGGCTTGTGTCTCAGCAACAGTCGATGCGACCGCCATGATGTTTCGTCCCTCGAAACTTTTCTGTGTAGATTTTTGCGTCCCCCACGCCGATATTGCCAATATTTACATATCTGTCATGAGTTATTTTCCCCCGCGTGGCACTTCGCCGCAATTAATGATTGCGAGCTTCGGATGCGGTTGCACTGCAACAAAATCTGATTGAACCGATTGGATAGTTAAGCGTTCGAGTGTGGAGGCGGCCAAAGCCACCCTCACTCTGGAGCGTTGTATGCCCGGCCGGAATTGGTTGCCGCGTTTTCCCGCCCGATCCGCCGCGCCTGTCGCGGCATTGCTATTTCTGCTGGCGCCTGCCGGAGCCCTTGCGCAAACCGTCGGCCCTGATGAAGCGGTAAATGCCGGTAATCCATTGCGGCAAATCAGGCTCACCGACGCGCAAAAGGCGGCGATCTATAATGCCGTGCTGCAACAACGGGTGCGTAGCTCCGCTACGATTCCAGTTGCAGTGGGCGCCCCAGTTTCGCCGGCGCTTGAGCTTGCCTATCTGCCCGCTCAGGCGATCTCCCAGGAGGCGTTCGAAGATTCCCTGGCGACGAACCTTAAATACGCCATGGTGGAGGGCGATGTGGTGGTGGTCGATCCCGTCAGAATGAGCGTCGTCGCGGTTATTCACGGACGCCAAGCCATAAGCCCCAATACCGATGGTGATTTCGGCCAAACAAAAAGCCATGTCCGTGCGGACCGTGGCCGAACTCACGGAAGCCACGGTCACACCGGTTTCGCCGAGGGTGACCGAGTCGGAAGTCGCGGACGCGTCGTTCACCATTACCGCGACGCAGCCATCCCGGCCGCCGCGTACCCTCAAATATGGCGACACCTTCGTCGGTGCTCGACAGCCGTGGCGATATCGGCATGTCTGGCGAAGGCGCCGGCGGATTGTTTCATCGAGGACACGCGCCATCTCTCGCGCCTCGAACTGCTGGTGAACAACAGGCCGCCGCTGCTGCTCGGCTCGACGCTGCGCGACGACAATTCGGCCTTCATCGTCGATTTGACCAATCCCGATCTGATGGACGGCCAGCATATCGTGCTGGAGAAGGACCGCGTCCACATCCTGCGCACGATCTTCGTCTGGCGCGGTACCGCCTATCAGCGGCTCGGCGTACGCAATTACGGCGACAGCGCCGTCGATCTCAAGCTGACTATTCGGTTCGAGAACGATTTCGCCGACCTGTTCGAGGTGCGTGGCACGCACCGCGAACGGCATGGCACCGACACATGCGAAGCTTCATGGCAACGACCGGGTGCTGCTGATCTATGATGGTCTCGACGGCAAGACGCGGCGCACCGCGCTGAATTTCGATCCGCCGCCGGATCAGATCACCACCGACACCGCAATTTACGACCTTCACCTTGCGCCGGGCGAAATGCGGCCGATCTTCCTGGCCGTGAGTTGCGATCAGACCGACTCGCTGCCATTGCCGTTCTTGCGCGGTCTCCTCGGCTCGCGCCGCGAAATGCGCGAGCAAACCCGCGAGCGCACTTCGGTCGAGACCTCGAACGACCGCTTCAACGAGATCCTTTGCCGTTCGGCTGCCGATCTCGCGATGCTGATGACCGATACGCCGCAGGGCCGTTATCCTTATGCCGGCATTCCCTGGTATTCGACGACGTTCGGCCGTGACGGTCTGATCACGGCGATGCAGATGCTGTGGTGGTCGCCCGAAGTCGCGCGCGGCGTATTGCGGCGGCTGGCGTCCTATCAGGCCAAGACCGTCGATCCGTTGGCCGACGCGCAGCCGGGAAAAATCCTCCACGAGATGCGCGGCGGCGAAATGGCGGCGCTGCGCGAAGTACCGTTCGGCCTGTATTACGGCAGCGTCGACTCGACGCCGCTCTTCGTGTTGCTCGCCGGGTCTATATGCCGAGCGCACCGGCGACCTCGAGACGATCGTCGAACTGTGGCCCGCTATCGAAGCGGCCTTGTCGTGGATCGACGGGCCGGGCGATCCCGACGGCGACGGCTTCGTCGAATATATGCGCGCCACCGAGCAAGGGCTCGCCAATCAGGGCTGGAAGGATTCGCATGATGCGATCTTCCACGCCGACGGCCGCCTGGCGGAAGGCGCCATCGCGCTGGTCGAAGTGCAAGGCTATGTCTATGCCGCCAAGCGCATGGTGGCGCGCTTGCGCGAGGCGGATCGGCCGCGATGCCTGCGCGCGCAAGCTCGATGCCGAGGCCGAGCCGATCTCGCCGAGCGGTTCGAAGCCGCGTTCTGGTGTGCCGACATCGGCACCTATGCGTTGGCGCTCGACGGCGAGAAAAAGCCGTGCCGGGTGCGCACGTCCAATGCCGGGCAAGTGTTGTTCAGCGGCATCGCCGCTGCCGACCGCGCCCGGCACGTGGCCAGAGATTTGCTTGCGCCGAGCTTCTTTTCCGGCTGGGGCATTCGCACCGTGGCGAAGGGCGAAGCGCGCTTACAATCCGATGTCCTATCACAACGGCTCGATTTGGCCGCACGACAACTGCGCTGATCGCACTCGGGCATGGCCCGTTACGGCGCAAGAAAACGCGGTCGAAACTTTATTCGGCGGCCTGTTCAACGCCGGCTACCTATATGGACCATCGCCGCTTGCCGGAATTGTTCTGCGGTTTCCCGCGTCAGCGCGGACAGGGACCGACGCTTTATCCGGTGGCTTGCTCGCCGCAGGCATGGGCGAGCGCGAACGCCATTCACACTCGTCGAAGCCATCGCTTGGCCTCGAATTCGATCCTTTCACCGGGCGAAATCCGGCTGCGCAATCCGCGGCTGCCGCAGTTTCTCGACGAGGTGACATTGCGCGACTTGCAGACTTTCGTCGTCCAGCGTCGATCTGCGGGTGCGCCGGCACGGTCGAGACAGTTTCGCTCGATACGCCCCGGATCAGGGGCGATATTCGGGTTTCGATCGTTTTTTCGTCCTAGTCGACGCGGCTTCGCGGAATTTGCCAGACGCCTGGCATGTGGAACCAGGCGTCCGGCGTCGGCTTAGTGGACTGAGTTCCACCGGCGTTGCGGAGCAAAGATGCGCGGCACCACGTGAAGACTTGTCACAATGACCGCCGTCGCCGCCGCTCTTCTTGGTGGCGCCACAAGCGGCGCACGGCCGGAGGACGGCCAGGCGCCGGCGCAATCGGCACCGCCAGCAGACCATCCGGCCAGCGCCCGATAATCCGCCCGCGGCACCGGCTACGACGCCGCCGGCATCGGTGACCATCCTCAACGACCACGAAGTCCAAGGCATTCTCGGCCGCGAAGTCGAGAGCACCGCCGCCAGTGAGAATATGGGCCGGATTGTCGACGTGCTGGTCGACCGCAGCGGACAGGTGCGCGCCGCAATCATCGATTTCGGCGGCTTTCTCGGCGTCGGCAGCCGCAAGATCGCCGTCGACTGGAACGCGCTGCATTTTCCGCAGCCGGCCAAGCCCGACGCTCAAGATCACGCTCGAACTCACGCGCGATCAGGTGAAAGCGGCGCCTGAATATCAGGAGGGTAAGGCCGTCGTCGTGCTCGGCCCCCTCGGCAAGCTTGAACAGTTGCCGTTCGAATAGCGCCGCTCGCCGCCCGTTCGTCAAATCCGGATGCGTATCGAAACGACTTTGCTGGAGACTTGCCCTGTCCGCGAATTCCTTACGCCGCTTAGTCGACAGACCGCAGGCACGACGGCAAAGCCGGTGCCGCGGAACAGTCGGGCGGCGCCGGCGAACCGCCGGCCGCGCCTTCGCGGCGCAGCTTACGCGGGCTCGATTGGTTCATCTTCTTCGTTGCCGACGTGCAGACCGGCTTTGGACCGTTCGTCTCGGTCTATCTGACCACGCAGCGATGGACTCAGGTCGATATCGGACTTGTTCTATCAGCCGCCGGCTTCGTCTCGCTGATCGGCCAAATGCCCGGCGGCGCGCTGGTCGATGCCGCGCAAAGTCGGAGCGCTTCGTTGCCGGCATCGCGGTCGCCGCGATTTGCTTCAGCGCGTTGAGCTATGCGCTGCTTCCGAATTTTCCGATGGTGCTGGCCGGTTCGGTGCTGCATGCGCTGGCGAGCTGCGTGCTCGGTCCGGCGATGGCCGCGATCAGCCTCGGATTGGTCGGCCACATCGCGATCAGCGAACGGCTCGGGCGCAATGCCCGCTTTGCCTCGGTCGGCAACGGCTTGGCCGCCGCCGCCATGGGCGCCTGCGGCTATCTGCTCTCGGCCCGCGCCGTGTTTTTCGTCACCGTGCTGTTGCTGGTCCCGGCGCTGATCGCGCTGCGCACGATATCCAACAGCGAAATCGATCCCGGAGCGGGCGCACGGCGCCCGGCCCCGGGTGCCGCGCATCAAGCCGCCGGTGAAGCCCGGCGAGTTGATGCGCAATCGGCCGCTGCTGATTTTCGCCGGCTGCCTGCTGCTCTTCCATCTCGCCAATTCGGCCATGCTGCCGCTGGTCGGCAGCGTCGTCACCATGCGATCGAGCCAATGGGCGACGGTCATCATCGCCGCATGCATCGTGGTGCCGCAATTGTTGGTCGCTGCTTTGTCGCCGTGGATCGGTACTTGGGCGCAGATTTGCGGACGCCGGCCGCTATTGTTGATCGGCTTCGCCGCGCTGCCGATTCGCGGCTTGCTGTTCGCCATCGTGACGGATCCGTCGCTGCTCCTCGCCGTGCAACTCCTCGACGGCATAACGGCGGCGGTGTTCAGCGTCATGGTGCCCTTGACCGTCGCCGATCTCACCCGCGGCACCGGCCGCTTCAATCTCGGCCAGGGCATTCTCGGCACCGCGACCGGCATCGGCGCGTCGCTGTCCGCGACACTCGCCGGCTATGTCGACCGATCGTTTCGGCAGCCCGACGGCCTTTGCGACGCTCGCCGCGATCGCGTTGGTCGGCTTCGTCGTGTTGTGGCTTTTGATGCCGGAAACCCGGCCGGTTGAAGAACCGAAGGCGGAGGTGGGTTAGCCGAAGGCGTAACCCACGATTTCGCGCCTACAACGCGGGCGCTTCGGCGTGAACCAGCCGCAGATGCGGTGCGACCGCGTCGGATAGACTGCGGTACACGGTGAGATAATCCTGCGCCATGCGGCGCGCGGTGAAGCGTTCTTCGAAACGGCTGCCGGATTTTTTCGCGCGACAAATGGCCGAGCCGGTCGACGGCGCCGACGGCGCCATTGATGTCTTCGACGACAAAGCCGGTCAGCCCGTCTTCGATGATTTCCGGCACCGAGCCGCGATTGAAGGCGATCACCGGCGTGCCGCAGGCCATGGCTTCGATCATCACCAGGCCGAATGGCTCGGGCCAGTCGATCGGAAACATCAACAGCGAGCGCGCCGCTCAAGAACTCGGGCTTCTCCCTGATCGTTGATCTCGCCGATAAATTCGACACTGCTCGGCGGCGATCAGCGGCTTGATTTTTTCGTCGTAATAATCCTGGTCGGCCCGATCGACCTTGGCCGCGACTTTGAGCTTTACGCCGCAATGCTGCGCGATACGGATGGCGCGCTCGATGCCCTTCTCCGGCGCGATGCGGCCGAGAAACGCGAAGTAACTCGGCTTGATCGGCCTGGGAACCAGCAGGTCCTTCGGCAATCCATGATAGCACGGTGCGCACCCAATTCGCCTGCGGCAACGGCCGCCGCTGCGAATTCGAAATCGAAACCACCGGTACCGATGTTGAAGGTATCGAATATCGGCTGATGCTCCGGCAAATCGAGACGGCCGTGCAAGCGTGGTCGACGAACGGCGTGGCTTGGCGTGAGAACAGCGAGAATGGATAGTAATCGAGATGGCAGTGCAGAATATCGAAGTCCGACGAGCGGCCGATAAACCTGCTCCAGCATCATCATGTGCAGCGCGTTGGGATCGCGTACCGCGCCGTCGAGCCGCAAGGCCCGCGGCCACATCGCTTCCAGCTTCGCCGACGTCACCGAATCGCCGCTGGCAAAAAGCGTCACTTCGTGGCCGAGCGCGATCAGCTCTTCGGTGAGCCACGACACCACGCGCTCCGTTCCACCGTAAAGCTTGGGCGGAACAGCTTCGGTCAACGGCGCAACCTGTGCGATGTGCATTTATCGGCCTTTCTTTTACGGAAAAGTTGCTCGCCCGGCGCGCGACAATCGACAACGTCGCAGGCGCAAAAAAATACTGTTCCTGGAGCGGAACTTATTTTTTGACAGGCGGGGAACTTTTTCACCGGCGCGGCGTCGGCAATAACATCCCAAAATCGAAATCCCGCGCGGTGCTTAGCATTAAGGCATGCGCCGGGTGACTGACGATGCGGCGGCACCGGGAACTTCGGTGGTTTTTGTCCGTTTGCGTAACGCGCCGTCGTCTTCCAGTGGCTTGGAGAGCCGACATTTGCGCCCTCATTGGGAACGGCATGTCTGAACTCAGCGGCTACGCCTCACACCCCCTCGCTTTCACGTTCCGTTACATTCGGCTGCGGGCACTATCGCACACGGTAATCCTCGCCGCGGTGCTTGGGGCGGTCGCATGCTCGACCGGGACGCAATATGGCATCAAATTTCTGGTCGATACGCTTTCCGGCGGCGCCAATGCGGCGGTATGGACGGCGTTTTGCGTTCTCGGCGGTTTGATTGCCGCCGACAACCTGCTGTGGCGCGTGGCGGCCTGGATCGCCAACTTCGCCTTCGTCGGCGTCAGCGGCGACCTGCGCCGCGATCTATTCCGCCATCTGATGGGCCATTCGCCCAGCTACTTTGCCGACCGGTTGCCCGGCATGCTGACCAGCCGCGTCACCGCGACCTCCAATGCGGTGTTCACCGCCGAAAACATGTTCGTCTGGAACGTGCTGCCGCCCATCGTTGCCACCGTGGCGGCGATCGGCCTGGTTTTCACCATCAGCCTGCCGATGGCGGCGACTCTGGCGGCCATATCGGGCGTGATGGTCTGCGTGATGTTCCGTTTGGCGGCCGCCGGCCGCCCGCTGCATCACGACTTCGCTAAAAAAGCCGCGACCGTCGACGGCGAGATGGTCGATGTCGTGACCAATATGCCGCTGGTGCGCGCGTTCGGCGGCTTCTTGCGCGAACATCGCCGTTTCGACGCCACCGTCGATCGCGAGATGGACGCGCGGCGGCGGAGCCTGCTCTATCTGGAAAAGCTTCGCATCTTCCACGCCGGGGTGACGATCCTGTTGACGCTCGGTCTGCTGGCCTGGGCGATCATGCTGTGGCAGCGGGGCGCGGCGACCACGGGCGACGTCGTGCTGGCCTGCACGCTTGCCATCTCGGTGTTGAGCGCGACCCGCGACCTCGCGGTGGCGCTGGTCGACATCACCCAGCATCTCGCGCGCTTGTCGGAGGCGGTCGCGACCCTGCTGGTGCCGCACGACTTGCGCGACCATCCCGAGGCCGAGCCGCTGGTCCGTCACGGCGCCAGCGTGAAGTTCGAGCATGTCGATTTCCGCTATCCGGACGGCCAGAAGATTTTCGAGGACTTCACGCTCAGCTTCCGCCCCGGCGAGCGGGTCGGGCTGGTCGGCCACTCCGGCGGCGGCAAATCCACGCTCTTCGCCTTGCTGCAGCGTTTCTACGACGTGCCAGGCCGGACGCATTCTGATCGACGGTCAGGATATCGCGCGCGTCACCCAGGAGAGCCTGCGCGCCGCCATCGGCATCGTGCCGCAGGACATCTCGTTGTTTCAGCGCACGGTGATGGAGAATATCCGCTACGGCCGGCCCGAGGCGACGGATGAGGAGGTGCGCGAAGCGGCCTTCGCTGCGCGCTGCGATTTCATCGAGGCGCTGCCGCAGGGCATGCGGACGATTGTCGGCGAACGCGGCGTAAAGCTTTCCGGCGGCCAGCGTCAGCGCATCGCCATCGCCCGCGCCTTTCTCAAAGACGCGCCGCTCCTGTTGCTCGATGAGGCCACCTCCGCGCTCGACAGCGATTCCGAAGAAGCTATCCGCGAAGCTCTTGGCCGGCTCATGGACGGCCGCACGGTAATCGCCATCGCGCACCGGCTGTCCACCGTGCGCAATTTCGACCGCATCATCGTACTGCAAGCCGGCCGGGTCATGCAGGACGGCCAGCCTGATCTGCTGATGCGGCGCGAGGGCCTCTATCGCCAGCTTCTGCAGCGCGAGATGGACCGCCTCGCCATGCAGGCGGCGTAGCTGTCGCTTTTCGACGCGGCTCCGCTATCGGCCTGTCCTGGACATGGTGGAAACGGGCCGGAATATTGTTTCATTATCTAAACGATGCTCGACGAAATCATTCGCCGAACCCGGCAGCTTTCAAACAAGAATCCCTTATTTTTGTTGGTTGCATTGACATTCATCGCTCCGGTGGTGAGATCAGCGCATCCGATCGCTTTGCGGTCGGGTCGCGGGATTTGACGGAGTAGCTTGCGCCGCGAAAAAACGCTAAAGCGCCACGAATGTCTTCGTGGGCTCCTTAACCATGGAGATGACCGATGACGCTGAAATTGCGCGTCGCGAGGTCCCGGCCTTATCGCGAATTATCGGCGGCGACCGGCGTGTGTCGACCGCCCGCGCGTTAGCCAATTCAACCTGAACGTCATTTGTTTTTATCACTGCCGGGAGCGCTGGCCTTGGGCCGGCGACGAGATTGATATGTCCAATGCTGCCTTGACCGAAGCGGCGCCACGCAGTGCCACCGCGTCCACCACCGGCGTGAACGAAGATTGGCTCGCCCTCATTCTGGGGCTTTCCATTTTCGTCATTGCTTTGGGTGGTCTTTTTCAATTCGATCTTCTCGGCTGGGTGGTCAACACATCGGTCTGGTCGAATATCAATCTGGCGCTCGCACCGGCGTCGAAAAACTACGCGTCGCTCGGTGGTATTGGCGCATTGATTGCGACCTATGCGGCACTGACCATCGTACTCAGCCTGGGCGCAGCGGCGCTGAAAAGCGACGTGAAGCGGTTTGCCCTCGCCTTTACCGCCGTATTCTGGATCGCCTATGCCAGTTGGATCGTCGGCAATTACGCCAACTTTGCCGCGGTCACGGCGGCCGACCAGCAGAAGTTCGGGGTGTCCTGGTCGCTGAAACTCACCAATGAAGGCGCCTATATCTTCGCGCTCATTGCCGGGCTCATCATTGCCAATTTCCTGCCGCGCGTCGCCGAAGCGATCAAGGAAGCGGTGCGGCCGGAGCTCTATATCAAAATCGCCATCGTCATTCTCGGCGGATTCTTCGCCGTGACGGCCGCGGGCAAGCTCGGTTTCGCAAGTTCGATCTTGCTGCGCGGTATTGCCGCCATCATCGAGGCCTATCTGATCTACTGGGCGGTGGTTTATTACATCGCCCGCAAATGGTTCGGTTTCTCCCGCGAGTGGTCGGCTCCGCTGGCGGGCGGCATCTCGATTTGCGGCATATCGGCGGCGATCGCCATCGGCGGCGCTATCCGCGCGCGGCCGATCGTGCCGGCGCTGGTATCGTCGCTGGTTCTGGTGTTCGCGGTCGTCGAAGTGCTGATCCTTCCCTTCGTGGCGCAGACTTGGCTCTCGCACGAGCCGCTGGTCGCCGGTGCCTGGATGGGGCTGGCGGTGAAAACCGACGGCGCCGCGGTGGCGGCAGGCGCCATCACCGAGGCGCTGGTGCTGGCCAAGAACGCGGCCGAAGGCGTGCATTATCAGCCGGGCTGGATCCTCGGCACCGCGGCGACGATCAAGGTGTTCATCGACATCTTTATCGGCGTCTGGGCGTTCGTGCTCGGTTACATCTGGACCAACCACATCAACGTCACGCGGGACGCCGACAAGACCAAGGCGCGTGAAATCTGGGAACGCTTTCCCAAATTCATCATCGGCTTCGTGATCACGTTCTTCGCCGGGCTCTATCTCGCGCTCGGCACCCCGGCGGACATCGCCAAACTTGTCCCGGCGGCGATCGGCGAAGCCAATACCTTCCGCGTCATCTTTTTCATTCTCGCCTTCTTCTCGATCGGCGTGCTCTCGAACTTCAAGGCGCTCTGGCAGGAAGGCTTTGCCAAACTCGTCGCGGTCTATCTCGTCAGCATCTTCGGCTTCGTGATCTGGGTCGGGCTGGCGATCTCATACATTTTCTTCCACGGCATCACGCCGCCGCTCGCCGGCTGACAAAATTCAAATCAGGAGAGAAGCAAATGGCACAGTCAAACATCCGCCCCGAACTGCAACAGGAGTTGCGCGCCACCGCCGCCGAGCCGCTGTTGCCGATCGAAAAGAAGTTGATCGGCTGGAGCCTCGCCACCGGCCTCGTGCTCCTCGTCGTGCTCGCGACGGTCAATCACTACTTCCCGCCGACGCTGTAGGGCGTGGATCGGCCTTATATCGTAGCCGTCAACTCTGCAGCTTCATCCGTCGCTCTCGCGCGTCAAGATCGGGCAGGAAAACGGTAAGCAGCCCGATCACGGGCAGGAATGCGCAAATCCGATAGACGAAATCGATGCTGGTGAAGTCGATCAGTTCCCCCAATATGGCGGCGCCGATCCCGGCCATGCCGAACGCCAGCCCGAAGAACAGCCCCGACACCATGCCGACGCGGCCCGGCATCAGTTCCTGGGCATAGACGACGATCGCTGAGAACGCCGACGACAGCACCAGGCCTATCACCACGCTCAGCGCGACAGTCGCGGCAAGGCCGACATAGGGCAGCGCCAGCGTGAACGGCAGCACCCCGAGGATCGAACCCCAGATGACGCGCCTTCGGCCGAACCTGTCGCCGATCGGGCCGCCGATGAATGTGCCGGCCGCGGAAGCGGCCAGGAACACGAACAGACAAACCTGCGCCGTCTGCGTCGGCAGATCGAAGCGGTGCATCAGATAAAAGATGTAGTAGCTGGTGATGCTCGACAGATAGAAGAACTTGGAAAAGATCAGCACCACAAGCACGGCAATCGCGCGGCGAACGAGACGCGCGGGCACCGCCGCAACGGTCGCGGCGGACGGCATCGCCGATTGAGCGATATGGCCGGAATTCTGATACCAGCGCCCGACCGCCGACAGGATGATCATGCCGGCGAGCGCCAGCAGCGCGAACCAGGCGAGGCTGTTCTGACCCCGCGGCAGGATGAAAAATGCGGCAACCAGCGGGCCGAGCGAATTGCCGAAATTGCCGCCGACCTGAAACAGCGACTGCGCGAATCCATGCGCGCCGCCCGAAGCCAGCCGCGCCAGCCGCGACGATTCCGGATGGAAGATTGCCGAACCGACACCCATGAATGCCGCACCCGCGAGCAAAGCGATAAAGGCAGGCGCGAAGGCTACGAAGGCGAGCCCCACCAGCACGCAAGCCATGCCGAGCGGCAGTGAATAGGCCTGCGGCCGGCGATCGGTGAAGACTCCGACGACAGGCTGCAGGAGAGAAGCAACGCCCTGATATACGAAGGTCAAAAGACCGATCTGTCCGAACGTCAGATCGAGGCTGGTTTTGAGAATCGGATAAATCGCCGGCAACAGCGACGTCGCCAGATCATTCAGCAGATGACAAAATGTGATCGCGGCGAGAATCGCGAAGGCGGTGTCGGTGCCGGTCTTCTGCCGGCCAATAACGGCTTCAGTCACGGAGTAAGACTTCCTTGATTTGCCCTTTGTCGGACCACGGCCGCGGTGCAGCCTTGACGCGGCGGCATGCTGAAGGGCGCCTCCCTTAAGTCAGCGTCATAAAGAAGGACGCCTCGAATCGGAAGTACGCCGGCTATCCCAATCGTGCATTGCACCTATGAGAGCGGGCGTGACGACCGCAGCACTCAATCGTCGCAGCAACGCCTCGTGCCGTATTGGAAAAACCTACTCGAATAAAGCGCGCTACACGCGACGACGCCAGTTTTATCTTAAAAGAACCAAATCAATCGAAAGACCATGCACGCATCCATTAATTGGAAGCGGAATGCGGCGCGCGGTGTATGAACGGCCGCTAGGTTTCGTTGGAGAGGCGCTTGAAGTCGGCCAGGACGGCGTCGATCAGCTTTTGCCGGCGCGGATCCTGCGACGTCAGTGTCGCCGCAAAAAGATTGAGGAGGTACCGGCTTTTTTCCGCAGCTTCCTGCCAACTCGCCGCCGGCGCCGCAAGCAAGTGAGCCTCGAGTTCATCCTGCCGGAGACGCAGCGCTTTCTCGTTGGCCTCAACGTCGGCCATCAGCCGCCGAATGCCGGTAGCCTTTTGGGCCGACATGCCGCGATGCTTATCGAGATCGATCGTCTTGTCGGTCATTACGCCGCTTTGCGGGTGAGCGGATATTCGGGGCATTCGTACAGACGCCGGATATCGTCGCTGCCATATCTTTGTTCGTCGATTTCCAGAAACGCACCGACCAGACATTCCGGCGGCAGGTCCTCCATGGCGAAACGGATGGCCTGCGCAGCTTCGGCAAATCGCTTGTAGCCAAACGATTGGCGCCGGGGCAGACGCCTTCGCGTCGGATACAACTCCGCTGCGGCGCGATAATTGAATTCACTCATCGGCGTTGCCTCATGGAAATGAACGCACACATCATTCGAACGAAAAGTCATTCAAAAGACCGTGCTAATATAAGATCGAAACCGGCGGCTGCCAGTCTCGGTCACATTGTTGCCTGAATTGGGTCCATCACGCCGCTTTCGCGGATTCCGAGGCCACCGTGACGTTTACCGTCATGCCGAGATAGCTGCCGGAAGCGCCAACGAAACTGCCGCTGATGGGCACCGCCTGGCCGATGTCCCGTGTAACGGCGACGCGTATCAAGTCACTGCCGCCGATCGTGCCGTTTGTCGGATCATAGGCAATCCAGCCGAAGCCCGGCACGTAGATGTCCGCCCAGGCATGGGTGGTTCCCGCACCGACGACGTCCGTAGGACCGTCGGCGGCGGCTCGATAGAGATATCCCGTTACCACGCGCGCACCGAAGCCCAGGCTGCGGGCCGCTTCGATCAGGAGAACCGCGAGATCGCGGCAGGTGCCCCAGCCGCGGTTGAGCGTCTCAATCGGCGTCTGCGTTCCCTCGGTCTCCCGGCTCTGGTAGGAGATCTGCGCCTTCACGCCGTTATTCAGATCCGCCAAAAGCGCCGAGGTATCGGTCGGATTGCTGCGCACGAAGCCGCGCGCCCACTGAGCTAGCCGTTCGCGGGAATCGGGATACTGCCGCTCCAGCATGCGGCCGAGATCGATGCGGTCGTCCGCCGAATAGACGAACGGATAGCTTCTGGCCTCGGCCGTTATCTGAAACGGCGGCCGTTCGGCCGCATAGGTTTCCAATAGAAGCCTGCTTTCGATCTTCAATTCGGCCGAAGGTTCCGAGAATGACGCGATGGCAACCGAATTGCCGAAGACATCGTGCATCCAGCGCACCGACGCGGCCGGAGAGAACGTCAAATTGGTTTTGATGAGTCGGAGATCGTGGCTGTCGCGCGGGCGCAGCATCATGCGATGATCGCCAAGCACCACCGGGCGGCTGTAGCGATAAACCGTGGTGTGCCGCACATTGAGAACGGTCACAGCTGCGTCCTCGATCGTGGTCGACCGATGCGCGGATCGTCGATCGGCATTCGTCAGTCTCTCTTTCGGCCCATCTCCGCTAGGGGCAACACCGCCGCGCTTGATGGGTGTGGAATCGCTGCATCGCGATCTTGCGCCGCCTGAAGATCGACGGGATCGATGGTCACCATCTCGACCGGAGCTGCCCGGCGAGAATCCGCAGGCACGAAAATCATGGTGCCGACGCGACGATAGACCGGAAACGACAATTGTTCGATCGACTCCTCATCGGTCACCACCCGATAATCCCCGGGCGGCAAAGTCCGATCGACGCCTTTCAACAAAAACGGACGAGCAAACGTCACTATTTTGTTGCTCGTCCGCATTGTCATATTGGAAAGCTCCCGATTGCGGAGTGGCCGTTAGAAGTCCATTCCGCCGCCGCCCGGCATGGCGGGCTGCCCATGATTCTTCTGCGGAACCTCGGCCACCATCGCTTCGGTGGTAATCAGAAGACCGGCAACGGAAGCCGCTCCCTGAAGCGCGGCACGCACCACTTTGGTCGGATCGATAATGCCCTTGGTCAGCATATTGCCGTACTCGCCGGACTGCGCATCGAAGCCGAAGCCGTACTGATCCTTTTCCAGGATCTTGCCGACGATGACCGAGCCGTCTTCACCCGCGTTGAATGCGATCTGACGAGTCGGCCAGGACAGCGCCTTGCGCACGATCTCGACGCCATGCTTCTGGTCGTCGTTCGCGGTGCGCACCTTTTTGAGCACTTCGCTGGCGCGCAGCAGCGCGACGCCGCCGCCCGGCAGGATGCCCTCTTCGACCGCAGCGCGGGTCGCATGCATCGCGTCGTCGACGCGGTCCTTGCGCTCCTTGACCTCGGTTTCGGTGGCGCCGCCGACGCGGATCACGGCGACCCCGCCGGCGAGCTTGGCGAGCCGTTCCTGGAGCTTCTCGCGATCGTAGTCGGACGTAGTCTCTTCGATTTGCGCCTTGATTTGGGTGATCCGCTCCTCGATGTCCTTCTTCTTGCCGGCGCCGCTGACGATCGTGGTGTTTTCCTTTTCGATCGTCACCTTTTTGGCGCGGCCGAGCATCGCCAGCGTGACATTTTCGAGCTTGATGCCGAGATCTTCGCTGATCGCCTGACCGCCGGTGAGAACCGCAATGTCCTGCAGCATGGACTTGCGCCGATCGCCGAAGCCCGGCGCCTTGACCGCCGCGACCTTCAAGCCGCCGCGCAGCTTGTTGACCACGAGCGTGGCAAGCGCTTCGCCTTCGACCTCTTCGGCCACGATGACCAGCGGTTTTCCGCTTTGGACGACGGCCTCGAGCAGCGGGAGCATTTCCTGCAGCCCGGACAGCTTCTTTTCGTAAATTAGAATGTACGGATCGTCCATTTCGACCCGCATCTTCTCCGCATTGGTGATGAAGTAGGGCGAAATATAGCCGCGGTCGAACTGCATGCCTTCGACGACTTCGAGCTCGGTTTCCATCGATTTTGCTTCTTCGATCGTGATCACGCCTTCATTGCCGACCCGCTTCATGGCGTCGGCGAGAAAACGACCGATCTCGGCATCGCCATTGGCGGAAATAGTGCCGACTTGGGCGATCTCTTCGTTCGACGTGACCTTTTTGGAATTCTTCTGCAGATCCGCGACCACCGCTTCGACGGCGAGATCGACGCCACGCTTGAGGTCCATCGGGTTCATCCCGGCGGCAACCGCCTTGGCGCCTTCCTTGACGATGGCATGAGCGAGCACGGTTGCGGTGGTGGTGCCGTCGCCGGCGATGTCGGAGCTTTTGGACGCCACTTCGCGCACCATTTGCGCGCCCATGTTCTCGAACTTGTCGTCAAGCTCGATCTCCTTGGCGACCGTCACGCCATCTTTGGTGATGCGCGGGGCGCCGTAGGATTTGTCGAGCACGACGTTGCGGCCTTTAGGTCCCAAAGTTACCCGCACGGCGTGGGCCAGCGTGTCGATGCCGCGCAGCATCCTGTCGCGCGCGTCGACCGAAAATTTTACTTCCTTGGCAGACATGGCTGTCGTTCCTTTAAAATGAGCTTTGCGTCGTTGATCGCGATTGGTCCGGCGTCGGCAAAGCGCCGTCAGGCCGCCTTCTTGCGCGCGTCGGCTTCGACGACCACGCCCATGATGTCGCTCTCGTTCATGATGAGGTATTCGACGTCGTCGATTTTGACTTCGGTTCCCGACCACTTGCCGAACAGCACCCGGTCGTGCGCCTTGATGTCGATGGGGATCAGTTTCCCCGCCTCGTCGCGCCGGCCCGGACCGACCGCGATCACCTCGCCCTGCTGCGGCTTTTCCTTGGCGGTATCGGGAATGATGATGCCGGACGCGGTTTTGGTCTCGGCTTCGAGACGCTTGATCACGAGACGATCGTGGAGCGGACGAAATTTCATAATAATCTCCGGTATGAAAGCGATTGAATCCATATCCTTGCGGGCCCGGTCATCGCGGACGGACCCGATAGCGAATTGAAAACCAGCGTGGCGAACGCCGGATGGTCAGGGGTGCAGAACCGTCAGCGCCAGCATGCAGACGAACACCAGCACCACGGCCGCCACGAGAAAATAGGTAGCCTTGGTCGCAAAGCCGACAGGAGCGTGGCCCATCGCCATGGTTAGTCCCCCCAATTTTCGAAAATTACCGGTGCCGATTTCAGGTCGCGGCCCGCGAGACCAAATTGCTTAGGTAGTTTAGGTATTTTCAGTACACTATCAGAGTTGTGGGCTGGGACATATTAAACAAGTGCGCTTGCGGCTTTTATTTCCGAGCGCTGTTCTGTTTTGCCGATCACACCGCGACGTCGTGTGATAGTTTCCGAGCCATGATCGAGCATCCCGACTTCTCCGTCGTCGTAAAGGACAGGGCGTCCCCTCCGAAATCCTGGAGATGGGAGATCTATCGCGCCGGCCGGAGCAGCCCGATCGAGCACTCGCGGGTTTGTTTCGAGTCGATGACGGAGGCCAGCCAAGCCGGAAATTTGGCGCTCAGGCGACTGCTGAGCGATTTCCCCGATTGAGGCGCGGCTGGCCGCCGGCGCAGCTAAAGCGGCCGGGCGCCTGGCAAAAACGGCCTGGATCATTGACAAATCCGTGCCTATCTATACAGCCAAGCGCGAGATAGTACGGAAAGCTGCCCTATAACGGCGACCCGCCGAAGTCCCGTTTGTTTCCATTGGCAGCCATAGTGGCCCTCGGCGGGCGCGATTCATACCGAAGGTAGTTTGTCCCGCGGGTGCCGTCCGCACCCTTATCCTACGCATCCGTGCGCCAGCGGCCTCGAGCGCCCTGGCAGCCCGTCATCGCTCAATCGAAGAGGAACGCCGCGTGCAGGTTCTCGTCCGTGACAACAATGTCGACCAGGCTCTCAAAGTGCTGAAAAAGAAGATGCAGCGCGAGGGCGTTTTCCGCGAGATGAAGCTCCGCGGTCATTACGAGAAGCCGTCCGAAAGGAAAGTCCGGGAAAAAGCGGAGGCCATCCGCCGCGCCCGCAAGCTTGCCCGCAAGAAACTCCAGCGCGAAGGCCTGTTGCCGATGAAGCCCCGCGTGGTCCCGGGCGCCGCCCCCGGCCGAAGCGCCCCGCCGCGCACCCCGCGGTTTTAATTTTCAAGTAACTATACGCTTCTTCGCTGACGCGGCGCCGCCCTTATGGGTGGCGGCCGCGTTGTCGTTTTGAGCGACAATCCCGCATTCATTTTCGAATTAACTTGCCGCCATAAGCGACCGCTTCCGCGCCTATCCGGCGGGATTATCGCCGATCGGCACACGAGCCATGGCAGAGGCGTCGCGGCGCCTATAGGGGCAGAACTGCGCTTGGTATTGTTGCGATCAACGGGCCGGCGAATTCTGCCCTAACTCATTGAAAACGTTGGTTGCGGGGATAGGATTTGAACCTATGACCTTCAGGTTATGAGCCTGACGAGCTACCGGGCTGCTCCACCCCGCGTCAACGCTTTGATTGATCGCACGCTCATGTAGCAAGGCCTCCCGCATAAGGGAAGTGCGGCCGGCCCAATAATTCGTCATAATGTCATGGGAGCCCTCGACCTCTCGTCATGCACGCACCCATAGAACCCGAAATGGGCGATAAACCCGCTTTGCGGCCGAAAACGGCTATCGGACCGACCGTGCGCGCCATTGCCGGCCGCATCCTCGGCAAAGCGCGCATCGCGATCGTCGATCCGGAGCGGACCAACGAAACCGCAGTGCACGACTTCCGGCGCGCCATGAAGGAATGGCGGGCGCTGTTGCGGCTGTTGGCGCCCTTTATTCCCGATGCAACACGCTGGCGCCACGAGGCCCGCGACCATGCCCGCTCGCTGGCCCACGCGCGAGACGGCGCCGCTGTCCTCAATGCCTTCGACAGTCTGGTCGATAAGGGCATCCTCGTCCTTTCCGCCCAATCGAGCCGGACGATCCGCGCGCGCATCGAGGCGCTGCGCGGCAGCGAGGAGCAAGCAGTCCTGACGCCGGAGCTGCGCGACACCATCGTCGGCTGGCTCGACGCCACGGCGAGCGCGGTCGAAGGATGGCCGCTCGATCCGTTCGATTTCTCCTCGATCGCGACGCAGCTCAGCCGCGCCTACCGCGACGCGCGCCGCCTTATTCCCGACGACTGGAGCGCCGCCAGTCCGGAGGATCTGCACACGCTGCGCCAGCGCGTCGTCACGCTGCGCTATCAGATGGAGTTGATCGAGCCGCTGTGGCCGCGCTTCGCCCGGATGTGGACCGGTGAAGCCGAGCGATTGCGCGGCCGTCTCGGCCAATGCCAGGATCTCGAAGTGCTGCAGCGCCTCACCGCGCCGCACCAGCCGTTGGCGCGCTGGCGCTCGCGCCTGACGCCGGCCTGCGCCGAATGCTCGGCCGCGCTGACGCAACGCGCCGCGCGGATCGCGCATCGGCTGTTCGCCGAGCGGCCGAAAGCGTTCCGCCAACGGCTGGAAATGCTCTGGGAGTACGGGAAGTAATCCGTCATTGTGCGCGAGGCGAAGCTATCCGGCTTTGCTTCATCGACCGGCCGATGCCGCTGCCTGGGCGCCGATGCCCAAATAAATCTCCTGAACCTGTTCGTTGCGCTCGAGTTCGGCGGACGGACCTTCCAGCGCAATCCGCCCGGTTTGCAGCACATAGGCATAGTCGGCGATGCCTAGCGCGAGCGGGATCGATTGCTCGGCGAGCAGCAATGTCAGCCCCTCGCGGTGCAACGCCTTGAGCGTGTCGTAGAGCTGTTCGACCACGGTGGGCGCCAGGCCGAGGCTCGGTTCATCGAGCATCAGCAAAAGCGGTTCGCTCATCAGTGCGCGGCCGAGCGCCAGCATCTGCCGCTCGCCTCCGGACAGCGTGCCGGCCATTTGGCGGCGGCGCTCGGCCAGCCGCGGGAACAGCGCATAGACCCGTTCGAACAGCGCGGCTGCGCGCGAGCGATCGGCAAGCGCGGTCGAACCGAGACGCAGATTTTGCTCGACGGTCTGGCCGACGAATAAGCGCCAGCCTTCCGGCGATAATGCCAGGCCTTTGCCGACGATGGCATAAGCGGGCTTGTTCGAGATCGTTTCGCCGCGCCATTCGATGCGCCCGCTGGCGGCCGGCACCAGTCCGGCAATCGCGTTGAGCGTCGTGGTCTTGCCGGAGCCGTTCGAGCCCAACAGGGCGACCACCTGCCCGTTCGCGACGCGCAACGAAATGTCGGCGACGCCGACCAGGTCGCCGTAACGCACTTCGAGATGTTCGACCCTAAGCTCGGTCATTTACGTCCGCTCATTCCCGCTTACGTCCGCTCATTCGCGCGAAAGCGGGAATCCGGAAGCGACCGCCGCGCCGCACCCGCTGGGTCCCCGCTTTCGCGGGGACGCGTGCATGATAGGACCCATATCCATTTCATGTGTCAGGCCTCGCCTTGTCGCGGCCGGCGATGGCGGCGGCCGAGATAGGCTTCGATCACCGCCTCCTCCCTGACCACCTCGTCCGGCGTGCCGCTTGCGATCACATGGCCCTGATTGAACACCAGAACACGCTGGGTCAGCGTCATGATCACTTCCATGATGTGCTCAACGATGACGATGCTGATGCCGGTTTCGTGGATACGCCGCACCAGGGCAATGGCGTCCTGCACTTCGCCCGGTGTCAGGCCGGCGAGCGATTCATCGAGCAACAAAAGCCGCGGCTCGGTCGCCAGCACGCGGGCGATCTCCAGCCGCTTGCGCCCGGGCGTGCCGAGCGAACGCGCGGCTTGATCCGGGCGCAGCCCGGTCAATTCGACGATGCGGCGCGCCTGATCGCGCGCATCGCTGCGGTGCGGATGGCGCAGGAAGGCGCCGACCATCACGTTATGCAGCACGCTCATGTCTTCGAAGGTCGTCGGCACCTGGAAGGTGCGGCCGATACCGGCGCGGGCATGCGCCTCCGGCGGCGCCCGTGTCAGGTCCGCGCCATTGAAGACGATGCGGCCGGTGGTCGGCACGGTTTCGCCGGCGAGGCAGTTGAAAAACGTCGACTTGCCGGCGCCGTTCGGGCCGATCAGACCGATGATCTCGCCTTCGTCAACATTGAGATCGGCGCCCGCGACGGCGCGGAAATTGCCGAACGCCTTGGAGACGTTTTTCGCCTCAAGCAGCATGGGCACGTTTCCCAAAGCTTCTTCGGAACGCAGGTATCAGGCGTTGCCATAACTCGAACAAGCCGCCCGGTTCGAACCGTGCGATCACGACAATGATGCCGCCGTAGAGAATATAGGTCAGGCCCGATCCCCCGCCGCCGAACCAGCTATTGGTCGCGGTCTGCAGCGGAATGAGGATCAGCGCCCCGACCAGCGGTCCGAACAGCGTGCCGGCGCCGCCCAGCGCCGCGACGATGACCATCTGCACCGAAATCAGAATGCCGAAACCGGAATCGGGATCGATGAAGCCGGTCTTGATCACGTAGAGCGATCCGGCGATCGAGGTGAACGCCGACGACAGCGCCAGCGCTTGCATCTTGGTCCGCCGCACCGGCACGCCGAGGCTCCGCGCCGCGCGTTCGCTCGCCTTGATGGAGCGCAGATAAAAGCCGAAACGGCGGCGCTCGATCAAAGCCGTGATCAGCAGCAAACAAGCGAGCACGGCGAGGAAGATATAGTAGTACGGCAACTCGCTGCGAAAGGTTAGATCCCACCAGCCGCGCCCCACGGCCGGCCCCTGCAATCCGATTGCGGCGCCGACCAGGTCCCAGGTGCCGAAGAAAATCCGGACCAGTTCGGCAACGGCAATGGTCGCCATGCTGAAATAATGCCCGGTCAGCCGGAAAGTCGGCATGCCGATCAGCACGGCAAGCCCGACGCTGAGCGCGACGCCGATCGGAATGCCGGCGATCGGCGGCCAACCCCACAGTGAATAGAACAACAGCGGCGCATAGGCGCCAAGGCCGAAGAACATGCTGTGACCGACCGAAACCTGGCCGGCATAACCGCCGACAATGTTCCAGGCCGACGCGGAAATCGCCGCCAGCAGAAATGTAACGCCGATGTCGCGATAGAACGGGCCCGAGAGGACCACCGGATAGATCATTAAGCCCACGCCAAGAAGCAACAAAACGACGCGCGTGGAGCCGAATTGCTTCATGCTTTGCCCATCAGGCCCTGCGGCCGCAGCCAGAGCACCGCGACGAACAGCGCATAGACAACCATGTCTTTATAGAGCGCGCCGAGCCAGAACGCCGACACCGCCTGGATCAGTCCGATGATCAATCCGGCATAGAGCGAACCGAGCACGCTGCCGAAGCCGCCGAGCGCCACCACGACAAATGCGATCAGGCCGAAGGTTTCGCCGACCGACGGCGACCACGGATAGGCAGTCGCCATCAAGGCGCCGGCAATGCCCGCTGCGCCCGCGGATAGACCCCAGGCCAGCGCCTGCATGCGGTCCGGCCGAATGCCCATCAGCATCGCCGCGGCGCGGTCTTCGGCCACCGCCAAGAGCCGGCTGCCGACCGTGGTCCGCGTCAGAAGAAAGTGCAGCGCGAGCGTCAGCACGATGGCGACCGCGCCGGCGGCGAGTTGCGCGATGGGAAGAAAAATGCCGCCGAGCTTGACCGTGCCGGTGAGCGAGTTTTGCGGCAGCGAGACGAAATTGGCCGAGAAGATATAGAACGCGCTGTAGCGCAGCAGCAGCGCCAGCCCGAATGTCGACAGGATTTGCGACAGCATCGGCCCGCGGATGACTTGGCGGATCAGCGACAGATAAATGCCGACGCCGAGCACGAACAGCGCGCAGGCCGCGGCGAGGCCGAACATCGCCGGGCCGCCGCCGAGCCAGGTGACGGTGAGAAGCGCGACATACATGCCGAGCATGACAAATTCGCCGTGAGCGAAATTGATGAAATTCATCATGCCCCAGATCAGCGTGAGACCCGAGGAAAACAGCGCGTAGATGGCCCCCAGCAGAAGACCGCCGACGATGACTTGCACCATCACCATCTATTGCGCCCGGCGCCTTACGCACCGGCTCCCCTCGCGCCCAGCACCCTGTCCCGTTCCCCAACGGGCCGCAGCCATCGCGCGATTTTGTCAGCGCGCGCAAACAGCACGATCTGCCTTCGGCAGCCGCTTGTCAGACTACCGCGCGACGCGCCGGGTGCAACCGAATATATCGGGCCCGTCCAGCTCTCGTCCGAGGATGACAACCGGGCTTGCCCTGGGATCGCCGTTGCCTTTTGCCTCAATCTCGCGGCAATGATCGCAGGCCCGCAGCGTCCCGCCGCGCTGGATCTCGCTGCAACGAATCGAGGAGCGAAACAGAATGCATTTCACCCGCCGCAACCTCGTCAAGCTGATGGCGGCCGCGCCGGTGTTACCCTTTGGATTGGCGCGACCCGCAAAGGCACAGGCATGGCCGATGCCGCGCGTGCGGCTTCTGGTCGGCACGTCGCCCGGCGGCAGTCCCGACGTCGTCGGACGGATGCTGGCCGATAGCTTGAGCGACCGGCTGGCCAGTGCGGTCTATGTGGAGAACGTGACGCAGGCGGCCGGCGCGGTGGCATATCGGACGCTGGCGCGGGCGACGCCCGATGGCGGCACGATAGGCATCCTTACCGCCGGCTACGCATCAGAGGTGACGCTGCGCCCGGACGCTAGTTACGATCCGATTGCGGGCTTCACCTTCGTGTCGATGCTTTGCGCCTATCCGCTCGTCTATGCCGTTCCGGTCAACTCGCCCATCAAATCGTTTCAGGACCTGCTCGATCGCGCCAGACAAAAGCCCGGCAAGCTCACCTACACGATAACGGCTTACGGTTCGGCCTATCACATGATGACGAAATGGATCGAGCTCGAGTCCGGAGCGGCGATGACCGCGGTGCCCTATCCCGGGATAGCGGCCGGCGTCGCCGATGTGCTCAGCGGCCGTATCGATCTCCTGGTCGATGCATCCACATCGGCCATTCCGCGGGTCAAGGCCGGCCAGTTTCGCATCCTCGCCGTCACCTCGCCCGAACGATTCACGCTGCTGCCGGACGCTCCCACCGTGGCGGAAACTTTGCCGAATGTTAAATTCATGTCCTGGCTCTGCCTCGCAGTCCCCGCCGGCACACCGAAGGATTTATCCGACCGCCTCAACGCCGATGTGAGGGAAACGCTGGCGAAGCCTGCGTTCATTCAGCACCTGGCGGATCTCGGCAGCGTGCCGAAGCCGACATCGCCCGATGAGACGCGCCGAATCGTTACCGGCGAAATCGCGCGGTGGGCCGATATCATCAAGCGCGCGGATATCAAGGTCGAATGACAATGAAGGATTTCCTGCTCGTTCACGGAACATGGGGCGGTGGCTGGCAGTGGCGCAGCGTCGCGGAACGCCTGCGCGCCAAAGGCCATCTCGTCTTCACGCCGACGCTTACCGGATTGGGCGAACGCGAACATCTGGTGACCCGAGAGACCGATCTGGACACCCATATCCAGGATATCGCAGCGGTTATTGCGAAAGAGGACTTGCGCGATCTTGTGCTGGTCGGGACCAGTTACGCCGGGCTCGTCATTTCCGGCGTGGCCGATCGCATGCCCGATCGCATAAGCACCCTGATTTATCTCAACGCCGCATTACCGGCGAACGGCAAATGCATGCTCGATACCGTATCGCCCGAACGCCGCGCCGCGGTGCAAAATCTGGCGGACACCGAAGGCGACGGCTATCGCATTCCCTCCTCACTGGTGCTCGATACCGGCATCGAAGACGACGACGCGCGGCAGGATTTCTTGCAGCGCATGAGCGCGCACCCGCTCGCCTCATTATTGCAGCCGCTGCGATTGTCAGGGCGATATAACGAAGTTTCTCACAAGGCCTATGTGCTGGCGACGAAAAAAATCTCGCACCATTTTCAATCGTATTACGATTGGGCCCGGCAGCAGCCCGGTTGGACCGCACATGTCATTGCGTCGCATCACTATCCGATGGCGACCGAGCCGGATTTAACCGCCGATCTGCTGACGCGCATCGCGGAGGAGAAACCATAACCCGCGCCGTTATAGGCAGCTAACCCGGACGACTGGCGACTGCAGAGATATCGAACGTTACGCTATCGATAACCGCCAATAGCGACTGCAGCATCGAGGCGTCGTCACGGCCCTCGTAAACCCGCGCTTGGCCGGACCGATCGGTTATCCAGACCGTGCTGCGATAGGCGCTGCCATTGTCGGCGAAAGTGATGCGCCAACGATCGAGCGGCCGCCCGTACATCGCCTCGAGCAGCAGCAATAGCGCGAAGTAGCATTCATTGCGCGTCAGCATCTCTTCGGCTTCCGGCGGGACCGAACCGGTAGCCGACAGCCATGCGTCCCGGCAAAGCGCGACGTCCGCCGCGTTCGCCGGACCCGAGCCGCGATCTACTGTTTCGCCAGCGGACACTTGGATGCGCTGAGCGGGCGGAACGCCTTGTCGCCTGGAATAATGTCGAGCACCTTGTAATAATCCCACGGGCGCTTGCTTTCCTCGGGCGTCTTCACCTGGACCAGATAGACGTCGTGGGTCAGGAGATTGTCGGCGCGAAGTACAGCGTGGCGGGCATACATATCGTCCACGGGGATCTTGTGCATCATCGCCATGACATCCTCGGCTTTGTCGGTCTTGGCGGCCTCGACGGCCTTGAAATAATGCATCAAGGCGGAATAGTCGGCGGCGTGGCTCATGGTCGGCATTTTGCCCATAGCCTTGTAATAGCGCTCCGCCCAGGCGCGGGTCTTGTCGTCGAAATCCCAATAGAAGTCGGTAACGACGACGAGGCCCTTCATGGTCTTCAAGCCGAGCGCATGAACGTCGGTGATGAACACCAGCATGCTGGTCATTTTTTGCGTCTTCGACGTCAACAGCCCGAATTCGCTGGCCGATTTGATCGTATTGACCATGTCGTCGCCGGCATTGGCCAGCGCCACGATCTGCGCGCCCGATGACTGCGCCTGCAAAATGTAGGACGAGAAGTCCGAAGTGCCGACCGGATGGAACACACTGCCGATCATCTTGCCGCCGGCCGCTTCGACCAGTTGCGTCGCTTCGGTCTGCAGCGCGTGGCCGAAATTATAATCAGCGGCGATCGTGAACCAGGTGTTGGCCCCGTTCTTGAGTGTTGCCGCGACGATCGCGTTGGCCGAGGCATAAGTGTCGCTGCGCCACTGCACGGTATAGGGGTTGCAGGCCGCCATGTTGAAGGCGGAACTCGCCGCATTGCTGGCGAGGAAAATGCGCTTCGACTCGTTCGCCACCGCCGAAACCGCGAGCGAGGTGCCGGAACTCACCGCATCGACGACCGCGTCGACGCCCTCCTGATTGTACCATTGCCGGGCGATGGCGCTCGCGACATCCGGCTTGTCCTGGTGATCGCCGGACAACAGCACGATCGGCCGGCCGAGCAGTTTACCGCCGACATCTTCGACCGCGAGCTTGGCCGCGACCATCGAGCCGGCGCCCGAATTGCCCTGATAAATGCCGGAGAGATCGCCGAGCACGCCGATCTTGATCGGCTCGGCGCTCTTGTCCTGAGCGACGGCAACGCCGCTCGATGCGGCCAGCACGGCAGCATAAAGACACGTGATTATCCGCGTACGCATGAATGCGTTCCTCCCCCATGTGTCCCGCACGATGCGTGCGCGAATAAACCCGCGATTCCGCGGCGCGTTGTTATGCGGCGTTGGCGTTCGTGGCGCGCTGTTCCTCGGCAATCAGCTTGTCGAGCACGCGCTTGTAACGGACCGGCCCCAGGTCGATTTCCAGCAGCACCGGCCGCACCGCCTCGGGCTGACCGGCGATCACGTCCTGCTGCGCCTTGATGATCACCTGGTCCTGATCCTCAAACGCGACACGGCGCAGGTGCGAGACCTGCTGTTGGATTTCGCCGTCGAGCGGCTGGCCCCAGGAAATCGGGTTGAACCGCACCGCGCAGAACAGATAATAGGTCGTGCGCTCGGTTTGCGGCGTCAGGAAATGCATGCCCCAGAAGCCGGTGCCCTTGTCGCGTGGCGCGTTCGGCTCGGTGACGCCGGTGTAATTGATCATGCAAGCCGGCGGATGCCACTTCATATCCATCCACAGATCGACCAGCCGTCCATCCCGTTTGTAGATCAAATCATAAAGGCCGGGCGCCGGTGTGTTCGGAATGCTGCGGCCCACGCTTACGGCGTTGCCTTCCTGCTCGATGGTCAGGTTGGCTTTGATGGTATTTTCGTTGCCGAGGATACCGTCGTGGACGACAGCGGTGTGGCTCAAGTCCATCAGATTATCGACGATCAGGTCGTAGCTCGTCTCCATCAATATCCAGTCGCGTTTGCTGACCAGATAGGGCGTATCGGGATCGAGCAGGCTGAAATCGGGAATAAGCTCTGGATTTGCTTCCTTCTCGCCCATCCATATCCAGACCAGGGAATGCTTCTCGGCCACCGGATAGCTGCGGACCTTCAGCGTCGACGCGATGTGGCCGTTGCCGTGCGGATTGAAGACGCATTTGCCGGAACCGTCGAATTCAAGGGCGTGATAGGGACAGCGGACGTGACCGCCTTTGACGACCTTGCCTTGCGACAGCGGCGCGAAACGGTGGGCGCAAGCATCGGCGATCGCGGATGCCTTACCGGCAGCGTCGCGGAACAGAACGATCGGCTCGTTGAGAAACTTGCGTGAGATCAGTTGGCCGGGCGCCAGATCCTGCGACCACAGCGCCACGTACCAAGTGTTGCGGAGAAAGGCCATGCGCATCCCCAGTCTGTCGACAACGGCAAGGGCCGACAAGGGCCGACAGCGAAGCGCGGAGGCCCTGATCGGATTTTGGTCGAGGTGCGGGGCCAAGCAAGTCGGCCGGATGAGCGACAGGACCGGGAGCAATCAGCCGCGCGCCGAATAGGCCGATCTATGCGCAAGAACGAGGGAGAACAACTCGTTTTGCGAGGTAACGCCGAGCTTGAGATAAGCGCGGCGGCGATAGGTCCGCACGGAGTGGAATGAAATATCAAGATCGAGCGCGATGGCCTCGTTGGAATAGCCGGTCAGGCATCGGGTGCACACCGCCACTTCCCGCGCCGACAGCGATTTGCCCTTGGGATGCGCAAGTAAAGCCAGCGCCAATTCATCCAATGACGCCGGTGCGTGCTGCGCCGTCAACGACAGATGCCGTTCGACCGCGGCGGCGAGATCGAGCTTCATGCGATGAACGCGCTCGACGTCGTCGTTGGAAAAGCCGCGGTCCTTGCGATCGCGATAAAGCGACAGGCAAATCGCATCGTTCGAGCGCCGCAGGATGACACTGAGCTTTCCGGCGATGCCGGGCTCGACATAGAGGTGCTGCGCATAGCGGGTGTCGGCGATTTCTTTGACGACCAAACGCTCCACCTCGACCTTGCGGACCTCGCAGGCGCGATAGTTGGCGCGTAGCGGATCGTGGCGGTGGTAGCCGCCGACATAGTCGTGGACCAGCGCGTGAACGCAGCCGTCCGAGCGATTATCCTGAGCCATCAAGGTCTCGGGATCGAGTGTCGGGCCAAAGCGGTAAAGCGCCACCTGACGCGCGTGCAGGCCGCGCTCGAAGGCGTCAAAAAGAACGGCGCTGAAATGCGGCGATCCAATCGAGAGGATCACATTTTCAAGCATGTTCACCTGCCCTAGCCGGTTTGTTTTCTTATTTTTTATTGTCTCCAGGCTACGCGCCGGAGCGGCCGGACACAAGAAGGCAAGAGCCTGATTTTAGGGCTGAATCCTGGATCAAAGCGCGATCACATCCGGCCGGCGATCGGCCCGGATCATATCGGCGGCCTTCTCGGCGATCATGATGGCGGCGGCGTTGGTGTTGCCGGAAATAATGGTCGGCATGATAGAAGCGTCGACCACACGCAACCCGTCGATACGGCCGACGCGCAGCCGGGGGTCGACCACGGCGTCGGCCCCGGTTCCCATCTTGCAGGTCCCGACCGGATGGAAAATCGTGCCGGCCATCTGCCGGATCGCGGACAGGAGTTCCTCATCGCTGGCGACCCCGGGCCCTGGCGAAAACTCCGCCGGCTCGAAGCGCTGGAGAGCGTCGGCCTGACAGACCCGACGAATGGCTTTCACGCCGGCGACGGCGGTGTCCTGATCGTTCTTGGTGGCGAAGAAATTCAGCGTGATTTTTGGCGGCGCGGCTGGATCGGACGAGCGCAACGTGACCGATCCACGGCTTTCCGGATGGAGCAGACACACACCCGCGGTGAAACCGGGCTCGCGGTGCGGCGGTTCGCCGGTCGAATCGTAAGTCAAAGGATAAAGCACGAATTGGAGATCGGGGGTTTCCTTCGCAGCATCGCTTTTGACGAAGGCGTTCACCAGCGCTGGCGGGATGGTCAGAGGACCCCGGCGGAAGGCCGCATACTCCAGCGCCATCTTGATGCGGCCGAAAACGCTGTGCGACTGCTCATTCAGCGTCGACGTGTGTTTGACCCTGTACATCGTGCGAATCGCCGGATGATCCTGGAGATTGGCCCCGACACCGGGTTGATGCAGGACGGGCGTAATACCGTGCGCCGCCAATTGCTCCGCGGGGCCGATGCCCGACAGCATCAAAAGCTGCGGCGAGCCGATAGAGCCCGCCGCGACAATGACCTCGCCGCGGGCATGGACGGAGTGGGGTTGGCCGTTCCGGACATATTCAACGCCGGTGGCGCGGCATTGCTCCAAGAGAACGCGAGTCGCTTGCGCCTTCGGGATCACCTGGAGATTGGGCCGCGCGCGCGCGGGCTTGAGGAAGGCCCGCGCCGTGCTCATGCGGCGGCCGTTGCGCTGGGTGACCTGGAAATGGCCGACGCCTTCATTGTCGCCGCGATTGAAGTCGGCGGTCCGGGGGATGCCGCAGGCGACGGCGGCATCGCAAAAAGCGTCAAGCACCTCCCAGGATGCCCGCAAATCCTCGACGCGCAATTCGCCGCCGACACCGTGGGCGGCGTCCGCTCCGCGTGCCTGATCTTCGGACCGCTTGAAATAGGGCAAGACGTCGTCCCAGGCCCAGCCGACATTGCCCTCCTGGCGCCAGCCGTCGTAGTCGCGCGACTGGCCCCGGATATAGACCATGCCGTTGATCGACGACGTTCCGCCGAGCACGCGGCCGCGCGGATATTTGATGCTTCGCCCATTCAGACCGGCATCCGGCTCGGTACGGAATCGCCAGTCGGTGCGCGCATTGTCGAAGGTGTAGAAATAGCCGACCGGAATGTGAATCCAGATGTAATTGTCGGAGCCGCCGGCTTCGAGCAAACACACCGTGACCGATGGATCGGCGGACAATCGATTGGCCAGAACGCATCCGGCCGACCCCGCGCCGACAATGACATAGTCGAAACTATCCATGACGGGCGCTCACGGTGAATCGGCGTTGGCGGACCGGGCCACCACAAGCCTATGCCGGCCCTCCACGACAGGTACAGGCTAGGCGCGCTGCGGTCCGTCGCTCAGCGGAGCGACAAGGACCGCCAAAATGTGCCAAGCCGCATTCCGTCGCCAAACACAGTCGGCTATCATGACCGGTATCGACCGCATGACGACCGAATGGATCAACTCATGAATAGCGCTACCGAAGAATTCGACCGGAACGACGAAGATTTCTTCACTCTCAACGTTTCCGACGACGCTCTTGAGGCTGCGGCAAACCCGGTCGCCGGCGCCGCCATGTCATTTCCTAATGCGCCGACCGTCAGTATCGTATTCGCCTGCTGCGGCAATAACTGACCCTCGCGGCCTATGCCGCTGGCGCCGCGAAACGCGCCAGCTCGGCGCCGACACGCGCGATGACGCCGTCCCAATCGTCGGGCGAGGTCTGACGGAACAGGCGCGCGGTCGGGTACCACGGCGTGGTTTCGCCGGTGAGTCCCCAGCGCCAATCCGGCGCAAAGGGCACCAGCACCCAGACCGGCCGGCCCATGGCGCCCGCGAGATGCACGACCGCGGTATCGACCGCGATCACCAGATCGCTCAGCGCCAGCACCGCGGCGGTATCGTCAAAGTCATCAAGTTCGCTGCCGGTATTCGTCACCCGCGTTTCAGCTGCGAGCGCGGCGGCATCGCTGTCGCGCACGTCGCGCTGCACGCTCACAAAACCAGCTGAAGTGTCGAACAGCGGCGCGAGGCGCGCGAAGGCGATCGAACGGTTGCGATCGTTGTCGTGACTGGCATTGCCGGACCAGGCGATCGCAACCCGCGGACGCGGCAGCCCATCGATATGGGCGGACCATTTGGCAAGGCGCGTCGCGTCGGCGGCGAGATAAGGAATTTGCGCCGGCACCGTTGCCAGATCGGTCTGCAACGCGAGCGGCAGGCTGCCGAGCGGACAATGCACGTCGAACGGCGGCGGCGCCTCGCCGCGCGCGATCACAGTGGCGGCGCCGTCAAACCCGGCCATCAGCGTCTTCAGTTCCGCCGGCACTTCGAGCACCACAGAGGCGCCGGCCGCGACCAACCACGGCACATAGCGCACAAACTGGATGGTATCGCCCAGTCCCTGTTCGGCGTGGAGCAGAATGGTTTTTCTCGCCAGCGGAAATTCACCAAGCCAAAGCCGGCCGCGATTTTTCGGCACCGGCATGCCGGTCCGCCGCCAGCGCCATTCGTATTCGGCAAAACCGCGGCGATAGTCGCCGTGCGTGAGCAAAGTGAGCGCCAGGTTGGAATGCGCATCGGCATGGTCTTTGTGGCGTGCGATCAACGCCTCGTAACTGGCGATGGCGGCATCGAGGCGATTAAGCTGCGCCAGCGCCCGGCCGCGATTGAGCAACGCGCCGGAATGCTCGGGCGCGGCCGCAAGCGCGGCCTCATTGGCGGCGAGCGCCTCGGCATAGCGGCCGAGCTTCAAAAGCGCGACACCGCGATTGAATTGCGCGATCGGATGGCCCGGCGCCAGTGCCAGCGCGGCATCGAATTGCACAAGCGCTTGCTCGGAAGAGCCGAGCGCGGCTTGAGCGAGACCGGAATTGATTCGCGCTTCGAGATGCCGCGGGTCTCGCAACAGAAGCTGTTGGAATTCGGCAAGCGCGTCGCCCGGCCGGCCGAGGCTCAACAACGTATTGGCGTGCTGACTGAGGATGCTGATGTCGTCCGGCGCGAGCGCGCGCGCTTTGTCCAGACATTCAAGCGCCTCGTTGCCGCGCTTGAGTTCATGGAGCGCCCGGCCGAGATTGGCCCAGCCCTGCGGCGCGCGTGGCTGAACCTTCACCGCGGCGCTGAACAGCCGGTGCGCCTCGCCGATGCGGCCCCGCTGCGCCTTGACCGCGCCAAGGAGATTGAGCGCATCGAAATTATCCGGCGCGATTTTCAGGATGCGGGCATAGGCCTTTTCCGCGTCGCGCAGATTGCCCTGGCGCTGCAGGACCACCGCCTCGCCGAGCATCTGGCCGAGATTGATCAAGCCCGGTCTCGAACTCATAGCCGATTGATTGGCGCGATGCGGCGGCTGACCTCGACGAAGGTGTCGCCGTCGGATTTGCTTTTCAGGGCGAACGCCTCGCGTGCCGCCGGCCGGTCGAGACAGCCCGTCACCCAGGCGCGCAGGTTCGGCACCCCGCCAAAATTCATAGCGATGGCGCGGCAGATGACGGCCGCAACACTGCAATCGGCCACGGTGAATTCGCTTCCCGAGCTCGTTTCCGGGCCGACATACGCGGTCTGAACTGAGCGTTGTCAAGCTGTGCGTGGGGCCGTAACCTGCTGCCGAAAATAGAGGAATGGCAATGGAATTCGGGCTTTTTTCGAACGGCTTTCGTCCCCACACCAGCGCGGCGGCGACCTACCAGCAGGACCTCGATGAAATCATTCTCGCCGACCAGCTCGGCTTTCGCGACGCCTACATCAGCGAGCACCACGGCGAGCCGGTCTATATCGGCAAGGTCGACACGCTGCCGGTGCCCGAACTGCTGATGTGCAAAGCGGCGGCGCTGACCAAGCGCATCCGCATGGGCGCCGCAGTGAAGCTCATCCACCTCACGCACCCGCTCGATACCGCAATGCAGGCCGCGGTGACCGATCACGTCATCGGCGGTAGCCGTTTCATTTTCGGCTTCGGTTCCGGGTTTCCGAGTCCTCAGTTCGCCAATGAGCGCGGCTTGACCTACGAGGATCGCCACGAGCGATTGCGGGAATCGCTCGATCTGATCCTGAAATGCTGGACCTCGACGGAGCCGTTCGACTGGGACGGCAAATACTGGCGCGGCAAGGGGATCGTCGCGACGCCGCAGCCGCTCGTGGCGCCGCACATGCCGATGGCGACGGCGACCGACACGCCGGCGATGATCGACCTCGCCGGCGCGCGCGGCTATACGCTGCTGTCCGCACAGATCGATTCAGCCGCGGCGGTGCGCAAGAAGGCCGATCGTTATGCGCGCGCGGCCAAGGCCGCCGGCCACGCCGTGCCGCTGAACAATCTCACCGTGGCGCGCTATGTCTATCTCGCCAACTCCCGGCGCGAGGCGCTCGACGATTTGCGTCCAGCTTTCAATAACGAGCTGAGCTATCAGAAGAAGCGTGGTTTCATCCGGCTCATCAATGCAAGCTATGGCCTGTCATTGGTAGAAGACCAGGTCAGCTTCGACGAGCTTGCTGAAGCCGGACTCTACTACATCGGCGATCCGGATACCGTGGCGCGCCAGCTTCGCGAATTCTACGACGCCAGCGGCGGCTTCGGCACGCTGTTGATCGTCACCGGCAAGAATTGGGCGACGCCGGAAAAAGTATTCCGTTCGATGCGGATGTTCATGGAGCAGGTGGCGCCGAAACTGCGCGATCTGGTGCCGATGCGCGACCCGGACAGCATCGCGGCGTAAACGGTATAGAGAGACATTTCCCGGTGCGACGCAGCGTGTAGCGGTGCGTCGCTGTTCCGGGACCTTCACAAGCTCTGTATCGCGAAGATCCCGGGTCTGCAGCGCATCACTCCGCTCCGCTGCGTGCTGCACGGCGCCCGGGAAAAGCCGAAAGACCTTTACGCCAACGCGTCGGCGACGGCCTTGCCGCACGCGGCGGTGCCGAGCGGGCCGCCGAGGTCGCGGGTACGAAGCTTTTGTTCTGACAGCACTTTTTCGATCGCTTTGACGATCGCCGCGGCCGCTTCGGTCTCGCCAAGATGCTCGAGCATCATCGCGCCCGACCAGATCTGCCCGATCGGATTGGCAATGCCCTGCCCGGCGATATCCGGCGCCGAGCCGTGTACCGGCTCGAACACCGAAGGGAATTTCCGCTCCGGATTGATATTGCCGGACGGCGCGATGCCGATGGTGCCGGTGCAGGCCGGGCCGAGATCGGAGAGAATGTCGCCGAACAGGTTCGACGCCACCACGACGTTGAACTTGTCGGGCCTGAGCACGAACAGCGCCGACAATATATCGATGTGATATTTGTCCCATTTCACATCGGGGAAATTCTTCGCCATTTCTTCGACCCGCTCGTCCCAGTACGGCATGGTAATGGCGATGCCGTTCGACTTGGTCGCCGAGGTGAGATGCTTCTTCGGCGTCTTGCGCGCCAGCTCGAAGGCGAATTTCAGCACGCGGTCGACGCCGGTGCGCGACATCACGGTTTCCTGCACCACGACTTCACGCTCGGTACCGGCGAACATGCGGCCGCCGATCGCGGAATATTCGCCCTCGGTATTCTCGCGCACCACCCAGAAATCGATATCGCCGGGCTTGCGATCGGCAAGCGGCGACGGCACCCCGGGCATCAGCCGCACGGGGCGCAGATTGACGTATTGATCGAACTCGCGGCGAAACAGGATCAGCGAGCCCCACAGCGAAATATGGTCCGGAATTTTCGCCGGCCAGCCGACCGCGCCGAAAAAGATGGCGTCGTGGCCGCCGATCTTTTCCTTCCAGTCCTCCGGCATCATGCGCTGGTGTTTTTCATAATAATCGTAGGAGGCAAAATCGAAATCGTCGTTGCGCAGCTCGAAGCCGAATTTCTTCGCCGCCGCTTCCAAAACCCGCACGCCTTCCGGCACCGTTTCCTTGCCGATGCCGTCGCCCGGGATCACCGCGACGCGATAGACGCGATTGGTGGGCTTTCGGCCGCTGTTTTCGCTGTTCATGGGCTGTTTCCTCGGGGGCTCGTTGGCGTTTCATACGCGCAAGCAACGGTGCGTTGTCAAGCCACGGTCGCGGTCGTAACTTGGCTCTTCGACGCCAGCGGCGCCCCTCATGCTCGTCATCCTGAGGTGGCCGCGGAGCGGCCCTCGAAGGATGCTTCACCGCCGGTGCCGCCCTTCGAGGCTCGCTTCGCTCGCGCCTCAGGGTAACGCAAACTGGGGGCGGAGGAGTTGCAGATGCGGCTTGGCCTTTTCATGATGCCGGTCCATCCGCCGGCGCGCTCGTTTATCGAGACGCTCGCCGAGGATGAGGAGAAATCGCTCTACGCCGACCGGCTCGGCTTTGACGAATTATGGCTCGGCGAGCATTTTTCGGCGACCAGCGAGCCTATCCCGTCGCCGCTGATGTTCATGGCCGGCTTGTTGTCGCGCACCAAGAACCTCAGCTTCGGCACCGCGGTGATCTGTCTGCCGAACCATCATCCGGTGAAGGTCGCGGCCGAAGTCGCGCAATTCGATCACATGAGCCGCGGCCGCTTCACGCTCGGTGTCGGCGTCGGCGGACTGTTTTCCGACTTCGAATTGTTCGGCAATGGCGACCGCGCGGTGCGCGAGCGCAAGGCGATGGAATCGATCGGCATGATCCAGCGCATCTGGTCGCAGGATCCGCCTTACGAGATCGACGGCGAGTTCTGGTCGGTGCATCTGAAGAACGCTGTCATTCCCGAACTCGGCATCGGCTTCATGCCGAAGCCCTACCGAAAGTCAGGGCCGCCGATCGCGATGTCGGTCGCCAGCCGCAATTCGCCGACCGCGCGGGTCGCGGGCTTGCGCGGCTTCGGCATCATTTCGGCCAACAATGTGCCGACCAATGCGCTCGGTTCGCATTGGCAGATCTACAGCAAGGCCTGCGCCGACGCCGGCATAGCGGCGCGCGGCGAAAACTGGCGGGTGGCGCGCAATATCATGGTGGCGCCGAGCGACGCAGAGGCGCGCGATCGCCTGTTCAGTGCGGCAGGCTCCAACCGCTATTTCTACACCTATATGCGCGAAGTGCTGTCGCGGGTCGGCCTGCTGTCGGCGCTGAAGCCGCGCCCTGAAATGTCGGACGAGGAAGCCACGGTCGATGCCATCACCGAAGGCAGTGCGATCTACGGCTCGCCCAAGACTATGCTCGACAAGCTTGTCGCCTTCCGCGACGCGGCAGGCCCGTTCGGTACGTTGCTTGTGAGCGGCCTGGACTGGAGCGGCCCCAACGCGGCCTGGGAGCAGGAGTCGATGCGGCTTCTGTCGCGAGAGGTGATGCCGAAGTTCCGCCAGCACGCGCTGGCGCCGGCGGTTTGACGCGCGCCGAATTAGCCGCGCCGGAAAATAACACTCAAATTATTGGCCGGCATCGGCACGGTCTCCACCGGCGCAAAGCCGTGCTGGGCGGCCTGCGCCACGACATCGGCGAGGTCACGAATACCCCAGAGCGGATTACGCTCACGCAGACTCACGTCGAATTCCTGATTGCTCGGTGCGGTGTGCCGGCCATCGATCTTGTAGGGGCCATAGAGATAGAGAAGGCCGCCCGCCGGCAAGATGCGCGCGGCGCCGGCGATCAGGCCTTCACAAGCCGCCCAAGGCGCGATGTGGATCATGTTG
>CAWFVF010000005.1:690000-2077068 GCA_963819265.1 uncultured Alphaproteobacteria bacterium
AAAGCTTTTGTCCGATTCCGTCACCGGCGACGATCAAACGCCGGCGGCGGAGCCGGACGCCGAAGTGTCGTTCGTCACCTGCGATCTCGCCGCGCCGACGCCGCGCCCCAAGGTGGCGCCGGCGGCCTGCGACCTCAATTCGCTGCTGCCGCGGGTGAAGCCGTCGACGCTGTTGTCGCTCGATAATGTGCTCACCCGCGTGCACGATGTCGCCGCCAGCGCCGGCACCGGCAGCGCCTTCAGCTTGAACGCCGACGGCACGCCGAACCTGAAACTGAGCTACGCCGCCGAAGGCCAGCCGGACGCCTATTTCGGTTTTGCGCCGCGGGTCGTGCCAGAGAACGTCACGCTGTTGCCGAAGACGACGGCGCAGTTGACCAATGGCGGCGATTGGAGCGAACGCGCCATCGTGGTGAAAAAAGGCGAGACCGTCGGCTCGATCCTGCGCGAACTCGGCGCCCAGCCCGACGAGATCAAAAGCATCATCGCCGTCGTCGGCCCGCCCGCGCTCGAAGGCGGCGTCAAGGAAGGCCAGAAGCTTCGCGTGCTGATGACGCCGGCCGGCCTCGGCCATAATCAGCCGCTCCGCGTCATCATCGCCGGCGACACCGGCATCACCTCGGCGATCGCGCTGTCCGACACCGGACAATATGTGCCGGTCGACATCCGCAATATCGATACCGAGGCGGCCGAAGGCAACGACGATGAGACCGCCGACGACGACAGCGGCGGCGTGCGGCTCTATCAAAGCCTCTACGAGACCGCGTTGCGCAATAATGTGCCGAAATCCGTGATCCAGGATCTGGTGCGGATCTATTCATACGACGTCGACTTCGAGCGCAAAGTGCAGCCCGGCAACTCGTTCGACGTGCTCTATGCCGACGACGAAAGCGGCGAGGGCCATAGCGAAGTACGCTTCGCGGCGCTGACCGTCGGCGGCGAAACCAAAAAATACTATCGCTTCCAGACTGCCGACGACGGAGTTTACGACTACTATGACGAGACCGGCGTCAGCGCCAAGAAATTCCTGGTGCGAAAGCCCGTTGCGGTCGGCATGATGACGTCGCCGTTCGGCTGGCGCACCCATCCGATGCTGCACATCAGCGAGTTGCACAGCGGCGTCGATTGGGGCGCGCCGTTCGGCACGCCGATCTTCGCCGCCGGCAACGGCGAGATCGAAGAGATCGGCCTCAAAGGCGGCTACGGCAAATATGTCCGGATGCGCCACCCCAACGGCTACGAGACCGCTTACGGCCACATGACCGCGTTCGCGCGCGGCCTCGATGTCGGCAGCAAGGTGCGCCAGGGCCAGATCATCGGCTTCGTCGGCTCGTCCGGCATGTCCACCGGCTCGCACGTGCATTTCGAGATCATCGTCAACGACCGCTTCGTCGATCCGATGCGCATCAAGCTGCCGCGCGGCCGGGTGCTTGCCGGCGACACGCTGCTCGGCTTCGACAAGGATCGCGATCAGCTCGACGCCGTGCTGTCGCACGCGCCGCCGTCGCCCCATATCGCGCAGGCGCATTAGAAATCACATGCAGATCGGCTCCATGTGCCGCTCGTCCTCGCGCAAGCGGGGACCCAGCTTTTGCGCCTGGTATCCGGCACTGGATACCCGATTTGGCGGGAATGAGCGGGACGAATTCGCGTCGCGAGACAGGAGATTCCGGTGACGGATGCAACGAACGCCGACGATCGCCTTGAAGTCCGCTCCAGCCGGCTTTGGGCGCTGTTTCATTTCAATTTGACGCGATGGATTTTTCCGGCGCATTTGATCGCCGACCATATCGGCATCTCGACCAAGATCGTCACCTACTGGCTGACGCCGTGGCGACGCACCGACGAGCATTTGCCGCTGTCGCATATTGCCGAAGTCTCGCATACCCGCGGTTTCTTTTGGGATTCCATCAGCATCGAGAGCTCCGGCGGCCTCGATCCGCTGGTGGTGTCGGGATTGCCGAAATCGAGCGCGCGCTATTTCGTCGAGCATGTCCGCGAGCGACTGAACACGACGGCCGCTGCGCCGGGGCCGGCGCGCTGAAATCTGTCCCGCTCGTTCCCGCGTAAGCGGGAATGAGCGGGTAGCAGAGGCAAAATTAAAATTACGCCGCGGCGGCGACCGGCGCTCCGTTGAAGACCAGGCCGTCGCGGCCGACCGAGACCTTGACCTTCTCGCCGTCCTTGATCTTGCCCGACAGGATCAACTCAGCGAGCGGATCCTGCACCGACTTCTGGATCGTGCGTTTGAGCGGCCGCGCGCCATAGGCCGGATCGTAGCCCTTCTCCGCCAGCCACTCGCGCGCCTTGGCGTCGAGCGCCAGCGTGATCTTGCGATCCTCCAGGAGCTTTTGCAGCCGGCCGATCTGGATATCGACGATGTGCGCCATCTGATCGCGCTTGAGCCGGTGGAACAGGATGATCTCGTCGACACGGTTCAAGAACTCCGGCCGGAAATGCGCCCGCACCTCCGCCATCACCTGATCGCGCACCTTCTCGGTGTCGTCGCCGTCCGGCTGCGCCACCAGATATTCGGCGCCGAGATTCGAGGTCATGATGATCAGTGTATTGCGGAAGTCGACGGTTCGGCCCTGCCCGTCGGTGAGACGGCCGTCGTCGAGCACCTGGAGCAGCACGTTGAAGACATCCGGATGGGCTTTCTCGATTTCGTCGAACAGCACCACCTGATAGGGCCGCCGCCGCACCGCTTCGGTGAGCGCGCCGCCTTCGTCATAGCCGACATAGCCGGGCGGCGCGCCGATCAGCCGGGCCACCGAATGCTTTTCCATATATTCCGACATGTCGATGCGGATCAGCGCCTGCTCGTCGTCGAACAGGAACGTCGCCAGCGCCTTGGTGAGCTCGGTCTTGCCGACGCCTGTCGGCCCCAGGAACATGAAAGAGCCGATCGGCCGGTTTGGATCCTGCAGGCCGGCACGCGCCCGGCGCACCGCGGTCGAAACCGATTTCACCGCCTCCGCCTGGCCGACGACGCGCTTGGCGATCTGCTCCTCCATCTTGAGCAGCTTCTCGCGCTCGCCTTCGAGCATGCGGTCGACCGGAATGCCGGTCCAGCGCGACACCACCTGGGCGATATGATTGGCCGTCACCGCCTCTTCCGCCAGCGCATTGGACGTGCCGGCGTTTGCGGACGCGTTTTCTGTCGCCTTGAGCTTCGACTCGAGCTGCGGCAGCACGCTGTACTGCAATTCGCCGGCGCGCTGATAGTCGCCGCGCCGGATCGCGTCGGCGAGATCGTTTTTCGCGGTGTCGAGCTGCGTCTGCAGTTCGGCGGCCGAGGACAGCTTGTCCTTCTCCGACTTCCATTTGGCGGTAAGCGCGTCGGCTTTTTCCTGCAGCTGGGCGAGGTCCTTTTCCAGCCGCTTCAACCGGTCCTTGGACGCCGCGTCGGTCTCTTTCTTGAGCGCTTCGAGCTCGATCTTGCCGCGCACGATCTCGCGGTCGAGATTGTCGAGCTCTTCCGGCTTGGAATCGATCTGCATGCGCAAGCGCGCCGCCGCTTCGTCGACCAGATCGATCGCCTTGTCGGGCAGGAAGCGATTGGTGATGTAGCGGTTCGACAGCGTCGCGGCGGCCACCAGCGCGGCATCGGCGACGCGCACTTTGTGGTGCGCCTCGTATTTTTCCTTCAAGCCCCGCAGGATCGAGACGGTGTCCTCGACCGACGGCTCGTTGACATAAACCGGCTGGAAGCGCCGCGCCAAGGCGGCGTCCTTCTCGATATATTTCTTGTATTCGTCGAGCGTGGTGGCGCCGACGCAATGCAATTCGCCCCGCGCCAAGGCTGGCTTGAGCAGATTGGACGCATCCATCGCGCCGTCGGCTTTGCCGGCGCCGATGATGGTGTGCATCTCGTCGATGAACAGGATGTACTGGCCGGCCGAACCGACCACTTCCTGCAGGATGGCCTTGAGCCGCTCCTCGAATTCGCCGCGGTATTTGGCACCGGCGATCAGCGCGCCCATGTCGAGCGCCAAAAGCTTCTTGTCTTCGAGGCTCTCCGGCACGTCCTTATTGACGATGCGCAGCGCCAGTCCCTCGACGATCGCGGTCTTGCCGACGCCTGGCTCGCCGATCAGCACCGGATTGTTCTTGGTTCGCCGCGACAGCACCTGGATGGTGCGGCGGATTTCTTCGTCACGCCCGATCACCGGATCGAGCTTGCCGTCGCGCGCGGCCTGGGTGAGATCGCGCGCATATTTCTTCAGCGCGTCGTAGGCGTTCTCGGCCGACGCCGAGTCCGCGGTGCGGCCCTTGCGCAAGGCTTCGATCGCGGCGTTAAGCGATTGCGGCGTCACGCCGGCATCGGCCAGGATCTTTCCGGCCTCGCTGTTCTTCTCCAACGCGAGCGCCAGCAAAAGCCGCTCGACGGTCACGAATGAATCGCCGGCTTTCTCGCCCGCCTTCTCGGCGGTGTCGAACACCCGGCCCAGCGCCGGATCGAGATAGACTTGGCCGGCACCGCCGCCGGAAATCTTCGGCCGCTTGGCAAGCGCGGCTTCGGTCGCGGCAAGCGCCGCGCGCGAATTACCGCCGGCGCGGTCGATCAGTCCCGCGGCGAGCCCTTCCGGGTCGTCGAGCAGAACTTTCAATAGATGCTCTGGCGCAAATTGCTGGTGTCCCTCGCGCTGCGCGAGCGACTGGGCGGACTGCACGAAACCGCGGCTGCGGTCGGTGTATTTATCGAAGTTCATGGCTATCTCCCCCTCGGCCTATTCCTGACGCCCTGACGGCACGACCGGAACATCGTCACTGGGTTTATGTTTTAAAACTCACCACCGCCGGTCATGACACCCGTCAATGCCGCGGTTGACGAATCCCCGAAAGCGATCCGTCGATCGTAAATATAGGAGCGGCCTCGGCCTGGAAAAGAGGCGCCTGCGGCCCGACGGTTAAAATTTTAGCAATCCCACCTCCACGTGAACTCGATCAGATGATGATCGCCGCCGCGCGACGGGATGTCGCTGGGTCGTGCCCGAAGTTTCAGCGTGCCTTTAAATCAGCCACTCATTCCGATGCAACTACGCTGCAGCGCGTTTTTGCGGCCCGAAAAGCAAGATAATTCCGATTGTCCGGGCTAAGCGGAGAAGGTTTCGCTCTTGCTTTCCGGCGCAAGCAAGAAGAATCCCTTCGCCAGGCTCTCAACTGAAACGCTCCGGTAATCCCGAACGCACGAACGCGAAAGCGGGAGCTTGAATGGAGCGGGTGGCGTGCAGACATAGGGAACGGAGCGGCGGGTATCCTCCTGTCCGAATCTTTCCTACCTCCTCAACTCTTCCATCAGACGCCGGAGACACACCATGAAAAAGCAAACAACGATTATCGCGCTCGGTGCGATTTTGAGCCTGGCCATGACTGCGACCTCGTTCGCCGCCACGGCCCATCATGCCAAGCAGGCCAAGGCGCCCGCCAGCTATTCGGGTTACTATGATTCAGCCGTGCCCGAGGGCAGCTACTCAGGCTACGCCAACAGCTACAGCACCGGCGGCATTTCCGGAGCGATCGGCGGCGTCGGCCGCTAAGCTTCCGCTTTGCTATCGCCGGACGGCCGTTGAAGGCCCTGGCGTTGGCGAGTGAGCGATACGCACCCTCCCCTGCTTCGCGGGGGAGGGTGTTTTTACATCCGCAGCAACCGCTTGGCGTTGCCGCTTAGAATTTTCGCCTTGTCCTCGTCGCACAGCGGCACGCTTTCCATCCACTGCACTGCCGGCGGGTTCGGGACGAACGGCCAGTCCACTGCAAACAGGATGTGATCGACGCCCATCTCCATGACGCAGCAGAGCAGCGCCGGATTGGAGAAATTGCCGCTGGTCGTGATGTAGAAGTTCTTGCAGAAAATATCGCGGAAGCTCAGCGCCTTCTGCCCGGGCCGCGCCAGCGCCTGATCGATCCGCCACACCAGGAACGGCAGCGTTTCACCAAGATGGCCGAGCATGATTTTCAGCTTGGGATGGCGCTCGAATACGCCGGACAACACCAGCCGGATGGCGAGTGTCGCGGTCTCGACCGTGTAGCCCCAGGCCGGCCGCGCCACCATCGGGAAGTCCTTGACGTAATCCTCGTAATAGATCCGCATCACATCAGCGTTCGGCAGCGACGGATGAAAGTAGATCGGCACGTCGAGCGCTTCGGCACGCGCATAGATCGGCCAGAATTTTTGATGATCGAGGAAGGTACCGTTCGCCATGCCGTGCAGCATGGCGCCTTTGAAGCCGAGTTGTTTGACCGCGCGTTCGAGTTCGTCGGCGGCGGCCTCCGGCACCGCGGTCGGCAGCGCGGCAAAAGCGGCGAAGCGCGTCGGATGGGCGGCGACGATGGCGTGCAGACGATCGTTGACACGGCGCGTCAAGGCCGGCGCGATATCGGCCGGCAGTTTTTGCGTCGATGGCGCGCCATGCGACAGCACCTGAATATCGATCAGCGCCTCGTCCATCTCTTTGATGCGCAGCGCGCCGTAATCATGCAGCCGCTTCGATTGCTCACCGGGCCGGCCGGCCTCGCCGCCGGCATAGGTCTTGGCCAGCTCCTCGTCCCAGTAATGCTCTTCGAGCGCGATCACGGGACAATGCGGTTTCTTGAACATCGGAGCTTCCTTTTTTACGTCCGGTTTATAATCACATTAGCTGAGGCGCTGGTAGCAAGCTGCGGGTACCGAGTCACCTCCGTCATCGCAACGATCGCAGCAATTCGGCCATAACGGTGTGGTGATCGCCGGTTCAGGAACCAAACCCCCGCGCGCGATTTGCCGTCCGGATCAAATAACGGAGATGACGTGATGCGCATCCTTGTCGTGACGGTTTTGCTTGCGGGCGGCATGCTTGCCGCGCCGTATGCCGGTTCGAGCGCCCAGGCTCAGAACGCACAGTGGTGCCTGATGACCGGATCGGCGTCGGAATGTGACTTCAGCTCGATGAATCAATGCCTGGCATCGAAGCGTGGCAATGCCGACTTCTGCGAGTTGAACACCACCAATCCGGCGAATGGCTATTCCGGCAATGCTCGCGATCTCGGCTACTCCCGCACGCCGAACTGAGTTTTCAAGACTCACACCTGCAAGACCACACCTGCAATATCACACCGGGTTGACGCGATAATATTCGGCGTCTTGCGCGCTCTGCACCCAACCCGGCTTTCCACGCCAATCGAGATGGCGGGCCGCCATGTCGGAGCCGTAGCGGACGCGGAATAACAGCGTGCGGTGCGGGCCGTTGGCATATTCGTGCACCTCGCCGGGCGGATGCACGACGAATGCGCCGGGTTTGACGTCGATGGTTTCGCGGGGCGTTCGCATGACGCCGCCGCCTTCGAAACAGAAATAAATCTCGGTGGCGTCGGGATGGCAGTGATAGGGGCTGATCTGGCCGGGCTCCCAGCACGCCACGGTAACATCACCCTCCTCGACGCTGCCGAGGATTTTCTCGACGTGATGTTTCGGATTGAATTCGGCTTCCTGCACCACGCTGAACACCAGCATCTTTTGTTCCTCCCCGCGTTTTGTTGTTCGAACCTACGGCAAGTGGCCATTTTTGGCGACCGGTTTATGCCGCCGTTACCTGCCGTATCGGCGTAGAGCGCGCTGGTTGTGGATGAGCCACGCGACCGACGCAAAGCTGCTGTGCCGGGATGGCCGATACTGATAAGATGGACTCGTTGTTTAATGATTTGGGGGAGGCGCTGCGGCGGGGGCAGTGACAGCGACTGCTAAGGACGACGCCCATGGTCCATCTTGCCGCCAAAGCCCATTTCGACAGGGAAACACTCGGCCGGGTGAATTCGGCTTTCATGGTCACCATGATCGGGTCCGGCCTGGTGGCCTGCGCGATCGGCGCCCTGTTCTATGACGTCGGCCGCTTGATCGCAGTGTGGTGAAGCAGGCCCCGGATTTCACAATTCCCCCGCGGCTATCGCGCTGAAAACATTCTTAAATTCGTGTTAAGCCGGCCTTAACGGAGGCTGCGTAAAATTGTCGTAAGCACGTGCGGTGGTTTCGCGTGCGTGGGGGGTTGTCGATGAGCGAGCGCCGCAATGCCAGACGGGCCAAAAGCTTCCTGCAGGGCTTCGTCTATGTCAGCCGCAAGCGCGGCGCACTTGCCTGCTTGATCCGCGATTTGTCGGATAAGGGCGCCAGGATCATCTTTTCCGACACCGTGACACTGCCCGATACGGTCGAGCTCTATATTCCGCAGCGCGAGCAGACCTTGCGCGCGCGGGTGCAGTGGCGGCGCAATGACGAGATCGGGCTCGCTTTCATCGCGGGCGAGCGCGAGCGCGAACCCGAGGCTACGCCGAGCGCCGGCGAAGTGGTCCAGCGCGTAGCCCTGCTCGAGGCCGAAATCGCAACGCTCCGTGCGCTGCTCAAGCGGCTCAAGAACGAAAAATCCGACTCCGCCAACGAAGCCGCCGCCTGACCCTCGCTTTCGTTTGCCGGCCTGATAATCTCCCCGCCGAAAATCAAAGGGAGAGAGCCGCCATGGCCAAGGCCTATTGGGTTGCGACGTATTTTTCGGTTTCCAATCCTGACGCGCTTGCGGAATACGCCAAGCTTGCCGGTCCCGCGATCGCCGCCGGCGGCGGACGCTTCCTCGCGCGCGGCACCGCTGCCAAGGCTTACGAGAAAGGGCTGAAGCAGCGCGTCGTGCTGGTCGAGTTCGACAGTGTCGACGCGGCCGCCGCAACGCACGACGGCGCCGGTTATCAGGCCGCGCTTAAAGTCTTGGGCAATGCCGTCGACCGCGATTTGCGGATCGTCGAAGGCTTGGCCTGAACGTCAGTCGAAGATTCGCTCGCCCTGCAGGTCGATGATCTGGCGGGCCTTGTTGACCGTGAAATTCACCGCATCGTCATAGGAAGCGTAGGCGTCGGCGCGGATGAAGCGGTGCTCCTTGCGGATGCCGCCGATTTCGCGCTCGATCGCACCGGCGGTCTGATACTGGCCGTTGTTCTTGTAGGGCGCGGCGCGGATGACAAAGCCCTTGTACTCGACCGGGTCGGCGGCTTTCGCGGTTTCGGCTGCGGGACGTTTGCCGAACAGGGCACTGAGAAAGGACATCGTCGGTCTCCGATTGCTTCTCGATTCCGGTTTTGGCTGTCGCGCGCCGGCCCGGAATGTTACTCCTCAACGCCATAAAGTTCATCTTCCAGGGAGGCTCCGATGCCGAAGGGTTACTGGGTGACCTGCTACCGCTCGATTTCCGATCCGCAAAAGCTCGCCGCTTACGCCAAACTGGCGCCACTCGCGGTCGCGCCGTTCGGCGGACGTTATCTGGCACGCGCCGACGCGACCGCGGCCTACGAGGCCGGGCAGAAAGCGCGCATCGTGATGTCGGAATTTCCCAGCGTCGAGAAAGCCATCGCCGCTTATGAAAGCCCGGCCTACCAGGAAGCGCTCAAAGCGCTCGGCGACGGCGCGGTGCGCGATATTCGCATCGTCGAAGGCCTCGAATAACGCTAACCGGACGTTCGCCATCGGCGGGTTTGGGCCAAGACCGCGATTGCAAAAGAGCCGCTGCACCATTATATCGGCGCCATTCGCGATTTAGCCTGGCTTGCCGTCTCGCCACTGGGGACAAGGTCGTTCCAGCGGGGATTTCTCAAGAACTCGCAAAATCCGGATTGAAGACCGTGCGAATGGTTCACACGGCCGCAAAACGTGTTTTGCGACTTCTAGGAGGCCATTATGGCTCAAGGTACCGTCAAATTCTTCAACGCCCAAAAGGGTTATGGCTTCATCGTGCAGGACGGCGGCGGCCCGGATGTGTTCGTTCACATTTCCGCGGTTGAGCGCGCCGGCATGCGCACGCTGGTCGAGGGACAGAAAGTGTCCTTCGACGTCGAAGCCGACCGGCGCAGCGGCAAGTCCGCCGCCGCCAATCTGCAATCGGCGTAATTGACGGCATGATCGGAGACGCCGGCGCCTTATTGGCGCCGGTGTTTTCATTTCTATCGGCGTCAACAAAAAAGGAGAATAACAATGCCGAGAAAACCAGGACTGAACTCTGAATTCGTCATGTTCGACGTGTTCTATGAAGACGGCACGCAGCGGTCGAACCGCAAGGTGCCGCGTGCGCTTTTGGGCGGCCTCGACGGCGACAAGCCGGCGCGCGGCTTCCTGATCGAGCAGGACCGCGACATCGCGGAAAAATCCGGCCGGCCGGCGGTCGAAATCACCAACATCGAACGCTCGGGCGCGAAGAAGCGAACCAAAGAGTACTCGTAGCCGGGATCGCCTTACCGAGGCGGCGGCTTCGAGATCGCGCTTCAGATCTCGCCGGCGAAATGTCTGCGCAACAGCGCGACATTGCGCCGGTTGGCGCGGAAGAATACGTCGAAAGCATCGCCGGCGACCGGTACGATGCCGACCGTACCTTCGAGCATGACATTGGCGACCATGCGGGCGAACAGCAGCCGCGGCACGCCGAGCCGATGCGCCTCGAACAACAGATAACACGACAAGGCCGACGCCGCCGCATCGCCGATTCCCGGAATCAGGCGAAGCATCGATTCAACGCCGAAGCGCACATTGGTGCCCGGGACGATGAACGCGGTATCGAGCAGCGTGGCGAGCCGATCGATCCGGTCGAGCGCGGCCCGGCGCGACACACCTTCGTATTTCGAGTTGCCGAAACCGTGGGTTCCGAACGGGAACCCGGCAAAACTGCTTGCGCGCGAAAAGTTCATTGTCCCATCCGCCATTTGCTGCTCGTCACAAATGGGAGCATCGGGGCGAAGCGCAAGAGATTTCGGCCCGCATATCATTATTGCATTCGTGGTGGGGGTTGCCGGCGGATTTTCGTCCGCCGGCAAGGGAGGCGATAGCTATTCGCGTCTTTATCGGACGAAGGCCGGCGCGGCATAGGGCGTGGTGCCTTGCGCCTTCGCTTCCTGATAATAGCCGCGCGCGTAGAGCGCGACCGCGCGGTTCTCGTCGCCGCCGGCGGCACGATAAGCGCCGGCGAGATAGCGCACCGCGTAGGTCATATTGGTGGCGGGATCGAGCAGGCCTTCGGCCGAGCCGCTGTAGCCCATGGCGCGGGCGGTGCCGAGCCGGATTTGCATTATCCCGTAATTGCCGCGGCTGACGGCGCGCGGATTGTAACGGCTCTCCCGCATGATGACGCGATGCACCAGCGACGACGGCACGCCATTGGCGCTGGCCTGTTCGGCGACCATGCCCTGGTAAGCCGACATCGAGTCGGCGCCGCCGCCGGATTGCGCGACATAACCGAAGCTCGTTTGCCGTCCTTGGGGCGACGAACCCGCTCCGAAGGAAAACGGCGCGCCGAAAGCAAAGCCGAATGGCTGTTGGGCCGCCGCGGCATTAACGTTTCCGGCATGATTGCGATGGTGCCGGTAAAATACATGATGAAATTCGCCGCGACGCTCGTGCGCGAACGCAGACGCCGCCGGCAACGTCACAACAAGACAAGTCGCAAGGATATAGCGTGTAACCGAATAGTGCATTTTTGCTCCAGGGATTAGCCCCTCACCCGGAGCGGGTTGTTACGGCTGAATCAGGCAGGTATCCGACGCTGCATTGGTCAAGGCGCGGCCATGTCGTGGCGAGGGAACGTCTGAATCCGTACGAAACGGCCCGATGCGCCGGGCCGCGCGCTGCGCTAGGCTTGATGCTCCATCGTCAGCGCGCGGAGCCGGTCATGCCACCCATTCAAATTCTCAATCCCGACAGCCTCGGCAAGCCGCTCGGGCAATATTCTCAAATCACCCGCGTCAGAGCGTCGGAGTTTTTGTTCATCGCCGGTCAGGTCGGCGCCGGCAAGGACGGCAAAGCGCCTGCGGACTTCGACGCGCAATGCGGCCTCGTCTTTGCCAATCTCGGCGCGGCGCTGTCGTCGCAGGGCGCGAGCTTTGCGAATGTGGTCGAGTTCACCACCTATCTGGTGCATTCGCAGGACATCGCGAAATTCATGGTCTATCGCACCCGCGAATTTCCGAAGCTGTTTGCCGGCGGCGCCTATCCGCCGAACACGCTGCTGGTGGTCGATCGCCTGGTGCAGGAGCAGTTTCTGATCGAGGTCAGCGCGGTCGCAGCGCTGTAATCGGCGCGGAAACCGAAGGCGCGCATCTTAGGCGCGGATGTCGCGGTCCTTTTGACAAAAGTTCCCGGCGCCTGCCCGTCCCGGATTTCGGCTCCGTTAACCCACCGGCTGGTACGATTCCACCCTTGAGCCCGCCCGTCGACGGGAACTTCGGACGGCTCGCAGGGTACGCAGACAATGTCCCCATTCGCGGCCGGCCTGATCGCCGAATTGCGCTCCGACGCCGCCGTCAACGCGCTCCTTCTCGGCGCCGACGCGGTGCTCTATTTCGCCGTGCTCGCCGGACTGTTCCGGGCCCGGCATCGGCTGGGCATCGGCGCGTTTTTCTGCGCGCTGGGCGTCATGCACTTCCTCGAAACCTATCTCGCCTCGATCCTCTACGTCGCCTTGCCGTTCGGCATCGTCGCCTCGCCGGGCTCGACCGTGCTGTTCACCGGCAAGCTGATGCTGCTGCTGCTGGTTTACATCCGCGAAGACGCGGTGGTGGTGCGCCAGCCGATCTACGGCCTGCTGATCGGCAATCTTCTCTTGTTCGCGCTGGCCTTCCTGACGCGCCAGCATGGCGCCGCGGCGCTCGCCGCCGACCGCCAAGCGGATTTTGCCTTTCTCGACGAGATGGGCGCGCTGATGGTGTGGGGCACGCTGATCCTGTTCGCCGACTGCATCATGATGATCCTGCTCTACGAGCGATTGCGGAAGCCGTTCGGCGACTACGTGCTCGCCCGCCTGCTGCTGACCGGCGCGCTTATTCTGTCGTTCGACCAGGTCGCCTTCTATGCCGGCCTGCGCTATCTCACCGGCGCGCCGCTTTCGGTGCTGTTCGGCGGCTGGGTGGCGAAGATGGCGGCGGTCGCGCTCTATAGCGTCCTCGGCGCGGTTTATCTGCGCAAGCTGGAATTGCCGCGCGTCAGCAAGAAACGGCCGCCGCGGGTGAGCGACGTGTTCGATCTGTTGACCTATCGCGAGCGCTACGAAGACCTGTTGGCGCGCTCGGGCCGCGACGCGCTGACCGGCGCGCTCGACCGCGGGCGGCTGGAAACGTCGGGGCGGCGGCGTGTTCAAGAGGCCGCACTCGCCGGCCGGCCGCTCAGCCTTCTGGTCATCGACATCGATCACTTCAAGAGCTTCAACGACCGCTACGGCCACGCCTCGGGCGATATCGTGCTGCTGCGCATCGTCCGCATCATTGCCGGATGCGTCGCGCCCGGCGACGACGTGTTCCGCTACGGCGGCGAGGAATTCGTCGTGATCGGCGATGCGCTGACGCGCGCCGGCGCGCTCGCGCTCGGCGAGAAAATCCGCCGCACCATCGCCGGCCACATGGACGCCGAAACGCCGCTGGTCACCGTCTCGATCGGGCTCGCCACCTGCGCCGACGACGCCTCCGACTACGAAGGCCTGTTCGCCTGCGCCGACCGCAGACTTTATCTGGCGAAGTCGGCCGGGCGGAATTGCGTGATCGGGGGAAGCGACGGTGACGGCGGCGCGCCGCGGCTGGCGTGGGCGGGATAAGCTAGTTGCTAAGGATGCCCGCCGAGCTGCTCGGCGAACAGCACCAGCGTCTTGCGATAGACCTCGGAGTGATTCCATTCGCGCATCGCGTCGAAATTCGCGGTGCCTTCGCGATAGGGCTGCCCCGGCTGCCAGCCATTGGTGTGCAGAAGGTTCGCGGTGGAGGCCAGCACGTCCGGCACCGAGTGGCGCAGGTCGACGCGGCCGTCGTGGTCGTAGTCGACGCCGTATTTGATATAGGACGACGGCAGGAACTGGGTCTGGCCGATCTCGCCGGCATAGGCGCCGATCAGATCGCGCAACGGCAGATCGCCGCGCTGCAGGATCTTCAGCGCCGCGATCAGTTCGCCCTGGAACAGATCGGTGCGCCGGCAATCCCAGGCCAGCGTGGACAGCGTGCGGACCACCGGCAGCTTGCCCATGTCGCCGGTGCCGTTGTCGGTCTCCATGGTCCAGATCGCCATGATGAGTTCGCGCGGCACCCCGAACTGGCGCTCGATGCGCGACAGCAGCTCGGCATCCTGCGCCATCAGCTTCTTGGCGCGGTTGATGCGCGCCGGGATGACGCGGGTGCGCGCATAGTCCTCGAAGCTCTTGGAGTGGAACATGCCGTGCTGGCGGCGGTCGAAGGCGAGCACCGTCTGGTCGGGCGCGAGGCCGGCAAAGGCGGTGCTGATCACCTGTTGCGAAACGCCGGCGGCCAGCGCATCGCGCTGCATCTGGCCGAGGAAGCTTTCGTAACTGCCGCCGCAGGTCGCGGCCGACGCCGGTGCGGCGGGCGCCAGAGAGGCCGCCGCCAGTGCAACAACGGCCGCACCAATGCGGGCCATGAAACGGGTGGTCATCCCTCACCTCTCTGTCGTCCCGGGTTGGTTTTACATGGTGGGATGAAGCTTGTCGCGGGCCCTTGTCGCCGCGGAGGACCGCTCATCCGGACATTCCGAGCCTGCCGCGGACCGCATCGACGAACCGCGCGAAAGCCGGTGCATCGCCGGGCGGCGGCGCGGCGTGACCCCACACCGGTTTCGGCCACAGCGGATCGTTCTTCCGCCGCGCGACGATGTGGATGTGAAGCTGCGGCACGATGTTGCCGATGGCGCCGATGTTGAGCTTGTCGCAGCGGGTGACGGCTTTGAGGATACGAGAGGTTTGCGTGATCTCGGCCATCAGCCGGGTGGCGTCTTCAGTGCCGAGATCGGCGATCTCGGTGACACCCGGGCGGCGCGGCACCAGGATCAGCCACGGGTAGTCGGCAGCGTCGATGGCAAGCACGCGGCAGAGCGCGAGGTCGCCGACCGGTGTGGTGTCGTTTTCAAGCTGCGGATGGAGGGACCAGCCGGGGTCGAGCATTTTATTCTCCCTCATGGCCGGGCTTGTCCCGGCCGTCCGCGTCTTACGTGCTGAAAGGCCCTAAAGACGTGGATGCCCGCGACAAGCGCGGGCATGACGGTCGGATCGTTCCCCGCTCATTCCTGCGCAAGCGGGAATTCAGCCTGCGTCCCCGCCTTCGCGGCGACGCGTTTCAGTTATCCAGGAAGCTCCGCAGCTTCCGGCGACCGGCTCGGATGCTTCAGCTTGCGCAGCGCCTTGGCCTCGATCTGCCGGATGCGCTCGCGGGTGACCGAGAACTGCTGGCCGACTTCTTCCAGCGTGTGGTCGGTGTTCATGCCGATGCCGAAGCGCATGCGCAGCACGCGCTCTTCGCGCGGCGTGAGCGAGGCAAGCACGCGGGTGGTGGTCTCGCGCAGGTTCGACTGGATCGCGGCGTCGATCGGCAGGATGGCGTTCTTGTCCTCGATGAAGTCGCCGAGGTGCGAGTTTTCCTCGTCGCCGATCGGCGTTTCGAGCGACAGCGGCTCTTTGGCGATCTTGAGAACCTTGCGCACCTTTTCGAGCGGCATGCCGAGCTTTTCGGCGAGCTCTTCCGGGGTCGGCTCGCGGCCGATCTCGTTGAGCATCTGCCGCGAGGTGCGCACGATCTTGTTGATGGTCTCGATCATGTGCACCGGAATGCGGATGGTGCGGGCCTGATCGGCGATCGAGCGGGTGATGGCCTGGCGGATCCACCACGTCGCATAGGTCGAGAACTTGTAGCCGCGGCGGTATTCGAACTTATCGACCGCCTTCATCAGGCCGATATTGCCTTCCTGAATCAGGTCGAGGAATTGCAGGCCGCGATTGGTGTATTTCTTGGCGATCGAGATGACGAGGCGCAGGTTCGCTTCGACCATTTCCTTCTTGGCCTGGCGGGCTTCGCGCTCGCCCTTCTGCACCATGTGCACGATCTTGCGGAATTCGCCGATCTCGAGACCGGTTTCCGAGGCGAGCGTATGGATGTTGGTGCGCAGTTCCTTGATGCGGTCCTTGTCGCGGGCGACGAAATTCTTCCAGCCGCGCGCCGAGAGTTTCGACACCCGGTTGAGCCAGCGCGAATCGAGCTCGGAGCCCTGGTAGTTGCGCAGGAAATCCTCGCGGGCGACGCCGTGGCTTTCGGCCAGCCGCATCAGCCGGCCTTCATGGCCGACCAGCTGCTTGTTGATGCCGTAAAGCTGCTCGACCAGCGCGTCGATGCGCGCCTGATTGAGCCGGAGCGACTTCACCTCCTGGATGATGTCTTCCTTGAGCTTCTTCGACTTGCGTTCCTGCGACGGCGACAGCGGCTCGTTGTGCAGCTTGCCCTGGATGTCGAGTTCCTGCAGGCGGCGCAGCCGCTTGAAGGCGTCGGCGATGTTGTCGAAGGTCTCGAGCACTTTCGGCTTGAGCTCGGCCTCGATGGCGGCAAGCGACATCGAATTTTCGAGATCGTCCTCGTCGAGATCGGCTTCGGCGATGGCGGCGCGCTCGCCGTCATCCTCGCCCTCGCCGGCGGCCGGCGGCGCCTTGAACGGCGTGGCGCCGGCGGGTGCGGACGGCGGCGCCTGGACCGGAATGAAGCCCGGACCGGCCGCGACCCCGTTGCCCGGCATGCCGTTGGCAGCGGGGGCATTCGGGTCGCCGGGAGCGCCGGGCGCCACCTGCTTGGCGTCGGGCCCGGCATAGGTCGCTTCGAGATCGATAATGTCGCGGAGGAAGACTTTCCCCTCGTTCAATTCGTCGCGCCAGATGATGACGGCCTGGAACGACAGCGGGCTTTCGCAAAGGCCTGCGATCATGGCCTCGCGGCCGGCCTCGATACGCTTGGCGATGGCGATTTCGCCCTCGCGGGAGAGCAATTCCACCGAGCCCATTTCGCGCAGATACATCCGCACCGGATCGTCGGTGCGTTCGCTCGGCTCCTTGGCCTCGGATTTGGTAACGGCCTTGGGCGTGGCCTCGACGATTTCGCCGCCCTCGGATTCCTCCTCCTCGGGCTCGTCGCGGCTCTCTTCCTCCTCGGACTCGGCTTCCTCGGTCTCGACGACGTTGATGCCCATCTCGCTCATCATCGCGAGGATGTCTTCGATCTTCTCCGAGGTGACTTCCTCGGACGGCATCACGGCATTGAGCTGTTCATAGGTGACGTAGCCGCGCTTCTTCGCCTGCTTGATCATCTTCTTGACGGCGGCGTCGGAGAGGTCGAGCAGCGGCAGCGGGGCGTCCGGCGTTTCCGGGCCGTCTTTTTCCGGGGTATCGGAATCCTTTTGCGGGGCCGCCATGCCCGGTCTAACGATCTTGGCCTTGGCCGCTACGGTCTTGGTGGCCACGCTCTTCGATGCCATCATCATCTCTCCAGGGAGCCGAACTCCGCTTGGGGCGTCCGAACGAGTCCCCCTACCCTATGGCGTGAGTCTCACACCGGATTAAAGGACCGAACGCCGGGACCGGGCCGCCTGCCCTAAATCCCTTGTTGTTGGGCCCTCGGCCTGGGACACCCCCTTTTTATAGGGATTTCCCCTGCCGACGGCCGAAAAGGGCAGCACCATTTGTGGTACCGCCCCGAATCGAGGCCGACTTTGTCGGAACTCCGTTAAGCTCCGACTAACCTTAGCAGCGAGGCGACCTCTTAATCCCTTGCTGCGGGAAGAGTCCAGCGGGGCCGGGCTGAAACCGTGCCCGGATTTACCCCAGTATCGGTCGTCTTAGACCGGCATTTCCCGTCCTAAACGGATTTGGCCGTCCGCCCCGACGAAGCGCCGAACCCTTCGATCAGGGCCTCGGTTCCATCGAGCGAAGACAGCCGGGCTTTGACGTCGCGCAACCGCGCGTAACTGGCTTCCGTATTGTCCTCGCCAAGGGCCGTTTCCGCGTCTCTCAGTTCCCTAGTTAGGGAATGCCATTGCCGATGCAAGGCAACAAGCTGCTTCCAGGTCTGCAAAACATCGGTGGCAGCCGCTCCCGCCTGGGCGCCCCAGACCGAGCGGGTGGTGATGGTGCGCCCGATCCGGTTCAACAGGTCGGAAAAGCCGCGCCGGGTCAGCTCAGCCTCCAGCGCGGTTGCCTCTTCGGTTTTTGCGCCCTCGCCGTCACGCTTGAAATCGTCGGCAAAGTGGTGGGCGAAGACGTCGATCAGCGCGCCTTTGAGTTTTTGAGTATCGGCATGTCGGAACTCGGCCTCGGCGAGTTCCTCCAGGTGATCGTGGAGCAGCCAGGGATGATTGATCGCCGCCTGCAGGATCAAGGCCTCGCGGCGCGGGATGGCGGCGCGATGGCCGCGGTTGAGCGGGCTGGCCAGCAGTTCCGCGCTCGCGGTCACGGAGGCCCAATCGCGGTTGGTCAGCGGCTGCGGACCGCGGCCGTCGCGCCGGCTCTGGCCGTCAAAACGCCGTTCGCCGAAGTTGCGCCGCCGCGCCGGGTCTTCGTTCGAAGCATATCGTTGCGGCGCGAACATCTGGCGCAGCCGGGTGGAGAAGTCCTGCTTGTAATAACGCCGGACGGTCTCGTCGCCGACCGCGGCCGTCACCTCGCCAAGCCGCGCCTCGAGCGCGGCGCGGCGCTCCGGCGTATCGAACGACCCGGCTTCGCTCTCGCGGGTCCACAATACGTCCGCGAGCGGGCGGGCGGCGCCGAGCACGTCCTCGATCGCGGCCCGGCCGCCGGAGCGGGCGAGATCGTCGGGATCCTGGCCGTCCGGCAGCGAGGCGAATTTCAGGCTCTTGCCGGGCTGCAGCAGCGGCAGCGCGATATCGATGGCGCGATAGGCGGCGCGGCGGCCGGCGTCGTCGCCGTCGAAGCACAGCACCGGCTCGTCGGCCATCCGCCACATCAGGGCCAATTGCTCGGCGGTGAGCGCGGTGCCGAGCGGCGCGACGGTCGCCTCGAAGCCCGCGGTCGCCATGGCGATGACGTCGACATAGCCTTCGACCGCGATCAGGCGGGCGCCCTCATGGGCGGCCTTGCGGGCAGCGGCGATGTTGTAAAGCGTGGCGCCCTTGTGAAACAGCGGCGTCTCCGGCGAGTTGAGATATTTGGCCGAGACTTCTTTCTCAAGCGCCCGGCCGCCGAAGGCGATGACACGGCCGCGCCAATCGCTGATCGGGAACATGACGCGGTCGCGGAAGCGGTCATACGGCACCGCGATGTCCTCGCCGGTGACGACAAGGCCTGCCTCCGCCATGTCCTCGACCGAGATTTTGGCCGCGCCGAGATGCTCCTTGAGCGCATATTGATCGGGCACCGCATAGCCAAGGCGGAATTTGAGCTGGGTCGCCGCCGAAATGCCGCGATCGAGCAGATAGCCGCGGCCGCGGGCGCCGGCGCGGGTGGCGAGCGTCGCCTCGAAGAATTTGGCGGCGATCTCGACGATGTCGTTGAGCGTCTTGCGCCGTTCCTCGTAGGCCTGGGCTTCCCGCGTCATCACCGGCATCGGCACGCCGGCCTGCGTCGCCAGCCGCTCGACCGCCTCGGGGAAGCTCACGCCCTTCCGTCATCATCAGGAAATCGAAAATGTTGCCGTTCTTGCCGGACGAGAAGTCGAACCACATCGCCTTCTGGTCATTGACGAAAAACGACGGCGTCTTCTCCTGATTGAACGGCGACAGCCCCTTCCATTCGCGTCCCGCCTTGCGCAATTTCACGCGCCGACCCACGACTTCCGAAACCGGAAGCCGCGCGCGCAGCTCGTCGAGAAATTGCGGCGTGAATCGCATGGTGATTTGGGAGCGTAGCGGGCAAGTCGCACGAAGATAGGGCGGCCGGGTCCCGCGGCAAGGACCGGCAGCCTTGTCCCCTGCTATCCACAGGGGTTGAATTGCTCGGGCCCGGCTAGACCAGCGCCCGGACGAAATAGTGCTGAGGAATCAGCGCCTCACTCCGGCCCCATGCCCGCCTGCTTGACCACCTGCTCGGCGACGACGCGGTCCTCGACGATCTGCTTGGCAAATTCGTCGGGCGTGTCGGTGGAACCGACCAAGCTTCGCTCCTTCAATTGCTTTTCGGCGAAGTCCGGATCGGCGACGATGACCGCGACTTCCTTAGCGATACGATCGACGATCGGTCGTGGCGTGCCGGCCGGCGCGAACAGACCGTACCATCCGCGCGACGGCGGACCGTTATAGCCGGTCTCTTTCAGCGTCGGCACATTCGGGAAGTTCGGCGAGTGGATATTGTTCATCATGACGAGCGGAGTCATGGTGCCGGCCCTGATCTGACCGATCACATTGCCCTCGCCTATCAAAGCAATCGGCGTCGAGCCGCCGAGCACGGCGTTGACCGCTTCGCCGCCGCCCTTGAACGGGACCCGCACCCAGTCGGCACCGCGCTGCTTTTTGAGCGTCTCCATGTAGAGCACCATCGGCGCGCCGGGCGTCACATAGCTCAGCGTGCCGGCTCGCTCTTTCGACAGCGCAATGAGCTCGTCGATATTTTTGACTTTCAGATTCGAATTCACCACCAAGGTGTGGATGAGATCGAACAGATCGGTGATTGGCTGCAAGCCATGCACCGGATCGAACGGCATGTCCTTGATCAGGAACTGATTGTAGATGATCGGATCGGCGTTGATGATGCAGATCGTGTAGCCGTCCGGCGCCGCGTCCTGGCAAGCCCGGGCGCCGACATTCTGCATGCCGCCTGGCCGGTTCTCGACCACGATGGGCTGGCCGAGCCGCGCACCGAGTTTGTCGCCAAGCGCCCGCATGAAGACATCGCTGATGCCGCCGGCACTGGCGGTCGTCAGCGCGCGGATCGGGCGGGTCGGGTAATCCTGGGCCTGGGCGCTGAAAGCGGCGCAAACAAATGCCAGGGCAATTGCTGGAAGCGAGCGGCGCACGGTGATTTCTCCCTGACAGTTGTTTTTATTGGACGGTGACCATAGCATTCTAAAGCAATATTGCGCAGCGCTTAGACTAGGCGATGGCCGTCCGCGGTGTAGCCGAACAGCCGCTGCACCCGATAATAGCGCGCCGAGCGCGGTTGCGTGATGCCCCATTGATCGGAGCGGCCCGGCGCGAATTTCCAATATGCTGGATGGCCGCGGCTGATAGCTATCGTCGACCTGCAGCACCTCCGCGGTATATTCGAGCGGCACTTCGTCCGGCCCGCAGAAATAGGCGAAGACATTGTCGCCCGGCCCATGGCGGCCCGGGCCCCATTCGATCGGATAGCCGGCGTCCTTCATGCGCCCCATGCCGCGCATCACCGATTCGATCTCCGGCATTTCGAACGCGACATGATTGAGCGTCGGCTGATTGGTCTTGGCCAAGACGATCGAGGAATGATCGCTGTTATTGCAATGCAGAAACCACAGCGGCGCGTTGTCGTCGATCAGGCGAAAGCCGAGCGCGCCGGTGAAGAAGGCGAGGCTTGCATCGAAATCCTTGGCATTGAGATTGATGTGGGCGATTTTACGCGGCACGTCGGCTTGGTCCGCCGTGTCGGCATGATCGGCGGCGCCGCAAACAAAGCCGAGATTGCGGCCGTCGGGATCCTTGCAACCGAAGCCATAACCGCCGCCGGCTCCGGCAAATTTGCCGGCGCCGTGGGCCTGGCGCCGGCCGCCGCGACCGCGCGGTGCAGCGCGTCGACGCCATCGCGGTCGGCGACATCGAACATGATGCGGACGACGGCAGGCTGGTTGCCGGCGTGAATACCGAGCAGGTGATGGTAGGCAGCCGAACCGCGAAAGAGAATGCCCCCACCTTACCCTCCCCGGGGTAACGTGGGGGCATCTCGACCGGCTTCAGTCGCCAAATTTCTTCATAGAATTGCGCCGCCTCGGCCAGATTAGTGACGGCAAATTCGACGCTGCGCACGCCGCGCACCAGACACGATGACATGATATTTGACCCCGTTAGCCGCCGAGCAGCTTCTTGACCTGCGCGCTGGCTTTGGCGGTGTCGATCTGCCCGGAGAAGCGCTGCTTGAGCGCCGCCATGGTGCGGCCCATATCCTTGATGGTGGCGGCGCCGAGTTCCTTGATCAGCGCGGAGATCGCGGCGGCGGCCTCGGTATCGGACATCTGCTTTGGCAGATAGGCCGAAATGATCTCGATCTCTTCGCGCTCTTGCGCGGCAAGGTCGGTGCGGCCGGCCTTCTCGTAGATGTCGAGCGATTCCTGGCGCTGCTTGACCATCTTGCCCATGACGTCGACGATCTCGGCGTCGCTCAGCGTCACTCGCTCGGCGCCCTTGGTCTCACGCTCGAGCACCGCCGCGTTGATCAGCCGCAGCGTCGAGACCCGGCGCGACTGGCCGGATTTCATCGCCTCTTTCAAGGCGCTGTTGATATCGTCGCGCAACACGGCTAAGGCCTCTCATCGATTGACGCGGGAACCGCCGGTCCCGTGCGGGCCGGCGCGAAACGACGCAATTCCGCGCCTGATTTAGGCCCTTGCCGATGCAGACACAACCGCAGACCCAATCGTCGCCGAAGCCGCTCTGGGAAGAGCCCAAGCCGACCGCGCTGCTCGTGCTCGCGGACGGCACGGTGCTGGAAGGCCAGGGCTTCGGCGCGACCGGCCATGCGGTCGGCGAAGTCTGTTTCAACACGGCGATGACCGGCTACCAGGAAATCCTCACCGACCCGTCCTATGCCGGCCAGATCATCACCTTTACCTTTCCGCACATCGGCAATGTCGGCACCAACGAAGAAGACATCGAGACGGTGAACCTCGCAGCGACCCCCGGCGCCCGCGGTGTGGTGCTGCATTCGGCGATCACCCAGCCGTCGAATTACCGTTCGACGCGGCATCTCGATCGTCTGGCTGAAGAGCCGCGGCGTTATCGGGCTTGCCGGCATCGACACCCGCGCGCTCGCGGCCCTCATCCGCGGAAAGGGCATGCCCAACGCCGTGATCGCGCACGAGCCGTCCGGCCGATTCGATCTCGACGCCCTCAAGCGCGAGGCGAAAGCCTGGCCGGGTCTGGTCGGCATGGATCTGGTGCCGATGGTGACGACCGGGCAGCGCTTCACCTGGGACGAGATGCCGTGGCAGTGGGGCGAAGGCTATGGCCGGCAGCAGCACGCGGAATTCAACGTCGTCGCCATCGATTACGGCATCAAGCGCAATATCCTGCGCCAGCTCGCCGGCAATGCCTGCAAGGTCACCGTGGTGCCGGCGACAACGTCGGCTGCCGATATCCTCGCGCTCAATCCGGACGGCATCTTTCTCTCCAACGGCCCGGGCGATCCGGCCGCGACCGGTGCCTATGCCGTGCCGGTGATCCGCGCGCTGATCGAGAAGAAACGCCGATCTTCGGCATCTGTCTCGGCCACCAGATGCTCGGTCTCGCGGTCGGCGGCAAGACCATGAAAATGCATCAGGGCCATCACGGCGCCAATCATCCGGTCAAGGACCTCGACCACCGGCAAGGTCGAAATCACCTCGATGAATCACGGTTTTGCCGTCGATCGTGCGACGCTGCCGGCAAACGCCGTGGAGACTCACGTTTCGCTGTTCGACGGCTCCAATTGCGGGCTGGCGCTGAAGGATCGCCCGGTGTTTTCGGTGCAATATCACCCGGAGGCCTCGCCCGGGCCGCGCGACAGCCATTTGTTGTTCGAGCGATTTGTCGGCATGATGCGCGAGTCGAAAAAGTCGTGAGCCGAACGCAGCGGTATTCCGTTACGAAGTCTCAACCGGAATTGGAATAAACCGGCGCCAGGTCCGCGAGTTGGAACTCATGCCAAGACCCATGCCAAGCGCAACGCCTTCTCCCGTTACTCATCGATTTGCCGACGACGGCAGCATTCCGAATAATCCGACCCTGCCGTTCGTGCTTTACCGCGGCGGTGTCGATCTGACCGGTTCGCCCGACCCCGAAGCCGTGATCGAAAAAGCCTTCGGCCGGAACGGCTGGGGCAATATGTGGCGCAACGGGATTTTCCCTTACGCGCATTATCACTCGATGATCCACGAGGCGATGGGCATCGCGCGCGGCCGCGCCAAAGTGCGCTTCGGCGGCGAAAATGGCGAAGCGATCGATGTCATGCCCGGCGACGTCGTCATCCTGCCGGCGGGCACCGGACATCAATGCCTGTCGCATTCACCGGAGCTGGTAGTCGTCGGCGCCTATCCACCGAGCGGCAAATATAATCTCTGCCGCGGCAGCAAAGCCGACCACGCCAAAGCGCTCGTCACCATTCCGAAAGTGCCGCTGCCGGCGATGGACCCGGTGTTCGGAGCTGAAGGACCGCTGCTGACACTGTGGCGTTCGTGATCGCAGCTCCGCCAACGCCGCGACGCGATGCGTTGCTGTTACGCGGCCTCGCTTAAGGCAAATCGCCGGCAATGTTCCAGGTATGCGGCTTCGTGCTGCCCCATCAGTTCGACGACGCTTGTCCATAACCACGACGGCGCATCAAGCGCGGCTTTGTGGTTTTTCGCAAGATCGGAGCGCCAGCCCCGGCGTACGCTCGCTGCCATTTGGCGGCCGTGCGCCCGACCGACCACACCGGCCAGATAGCGCGCCATGCTCATCGCCTGCCGCCGCCCCAGCCGATTGATTTCAATTTTCAGATCTTGCGGCATCAACTCGCGCACAACGACGGCTTTGTCGAGCAGCCGTGCCGCTATCATGCGCTCTCCCAGATTCGGCGAAAGCGCCTTGGCGCCGGTCACGACGCGGACCGCATTATCCCGTGGCATCTCCGCCTTCGGCGCCCTTGGGGCGGCCGCCGTGACCCCTTCCTTCACGTCGATCAGACAGATATCCGCGTTCTTTGATTCGCCGATACGCAGTAACGCGGCATAGCGAAGCCTTCCGAGCGAACTGCAGCCCTTCATCCAATAGGCGGCGTCGACCAATTCGATCGAGGCATCGGCGGCGGCGCCGCGAAGCGCCGTCAATACCGGCCGCGCCGCGTCGCTGGCAAACATCTCATCCAAAGCGCGGCGTTCTTTTCCGGTCAGGGCCCAGAATCGCTTTCCCAAAGGGATAGTCGGCTTTACGGCATCGAGCCGCTCTTCGGCCAAATGCCGCCATCGCCGTCGCGTCGATCGTGCCAATAGCGCCTGAATAGCCTTGGGCCGGTTGGATTTATCTTTGTCGGTGGCAAAACTGCCCGACAGCGCGGCCCGATAGCCGGCGACAAGTTCTTCCAGAACCTTCGCGGTCGTCACGCCGGGCAAATCCGAGCCGCGCGCCGCGGAGGCCAGCGACAGGCCGAGCCTGATCAGATCGTGCGCCGGATTACCGATGACGGTCTGATCGAGATCTCGGATCTGGACCGAAACACGGCCCTTCGCATCGGCGAGCGGCCCCAAATTGCCGACATGGCAATCGCCGCAAATCCAGACCGGCGGCCCTTCCGGCACCTTGGTCCGGTTGCTGCTTTCCAGCCATTCGTAAAATTTGACGGTACTGCCGCGCACATAAGCGTGCGCCGATTGCGCCATCTTCAGATTCCGGGTCTGGGTCAGAATCCGATCGCGATCTTGGGGTCTTGTCATCAGGGAAATATTTTTCGGAATGTTGTCTGGAATCTATTTTGGAAAAGTCGAGAAGCCGCACCTTTCGGTGCGGCTTCTGTTTCAATGAGAAAACAAGGCGAGCAGGATGATGATCGGGATCGGGACGCCAAGCAGCCAGAGAAGAATTCCTCTACCCATGATGTGTGCTCCTTATAGTGGCCGAGGGGTGAGTACGCGGTCGTTCCAAGTGCCGTCACGCAGTGAACCGCCTTCCACCGCGGCGAGACTTGCCGCGAAGGCGCCGAACAGCATGGCGGCCGTCAACCAGAAAGAAAGTTTGGCGGCGCCCTTGCGGGCGTCATCGATCGCCGTCTTGGCTTCGACCACCACGTCATTGACGCGCTTTTCGGCGTCGGCCTGACTCATGCCGGTCCGCGCCGCTACCACTTGAGCGACATAGGTCTTGTCGGCGCCGCTCAGCCCGTTGCTGTCGTGAAAGTCCGAAGTCCACAGCCGCACCACTTCGGCGCGCGATTGGCCGTTATTGGCTCCGCCGGGTGCCGCAGCCGCCGCATTGCCCGATGGCGCGGGATTAGAATTCCCGGAATCCGCCGCCGGCGCGGACGGCGCCGCAGGCTGCGCGCCGGCAGCCGGCCGGAAGAGCTTGTCGACATAGATGTCCGCGGGATTCACCGACCGGCCGACCTGAGACGCCGCTCCGCCCAGCCCCGCCGCGGTGCCGTTGGCGAGAAACGCTGTTGCCGAGCTCAAGGCGCTCGCGCTCAGCAGAGTTGCAAACGCCCAGGCGAGAAAGCCGTGAGCGGTGTCGCGAAAGAAAACTTCGTTGCTGTGGACGCCGACCCACTTGGTCCGCAGCCGGGCCGCGAGATAACCGCCGACCGCCGACGACATCACCGCCACCACCACAAGATAGATGCCGGTGCCGGTTTTGAAGGTGGAGGCGGACACGCCGCTGTCGGCCCACGGGGATATCGACGACAGGCCGAGACCCGCGCCGAATGCGATCAGCAGAAGTGACAATGCTGCAGCGCCAACCGCGCCCGCCGCAATCGCCCCCCATGAAACGCCAGATTGCGCGTCCACGACGGTGGACGCCGAATATACGTCAGATGACATGTTATGCTCCCGGCGGAACGCAATTGTTCCGAGCTGATAAGCAGGCTGCCTGAAAAATGTTCCATTGCCTCGGCAGCGCCTCAAAAACCGGAAAATGGGCGTGAAAAGCCGCGCCGGGTTGCTCGGCAAAATTTCGCCGGTTGGACAAATTGTTGCTCCACAATCAGTGACTAACATCGGTTGCTAGGTTATAGGGTCGGCCCGAAACAGGCGGATCCATGCCCATCACGAAGATTGCATTTATTCGGGCGACCTTGCTCGCGATTTTGGTTGGCCTGGGTGCCCTTCTGATCATCGTCGGCGTCAACCTCTGGCTGGTGCACAGGACCAGCATGTACTCCGACAGGCTTACCGTGGCGCGCGCCGAGCGTTTTGCGATCGTCGATTTGCGCAACATGCTTGACGATGCGGAAACCGGACAGCGCGGTTACCTGCTGACCGGCACCCAGGATTATCTCGATCCGTATCTTGCCGTCGAAGGCCGGATCCCAGGCCAACTTGATCAGGTGATGCGGCTGTCGGAGGCCGATCCCGCGCAAAAAGATGATGCGACGAAAGTATTGCCGGTCGTCAAAGAGAAGCTCGCCGAGCTGCAGGCGACAATCGAATTATTCCGGGCCGGCAAGCGGGACGAAGCCATAGCGCGGGTGAAAACCAATCGCGGCAAAGACTTGATGGATCAAGCCAGAGCCACATTTTCCTCCATGCTGCAGCGGACCGAAGAAAGCATCAACAAGGCCGTGCAGGACCAGGAATCGAGCATTAGGGCGCTGCAGTGGGTCACGATCGGCGGCGCGCTGGTGATCCTTCTGGTGGTCGGCGGATCGGCCTGGACCATCGTGCTCTACACCCGCCAACTCATCGCGGCTCAGCGTGAGGTCGCCGCACTCAATATCGGGCTGGAAGCGCGGGTGCGCGAGCGAACCGCCGATCTCGGCCGCGCTAATGACGAAATCCAGCGCTTCGCCTACATCGTCACGCATGATCTGCGGGCGCCGCTGGTCAATATCATGGGGTTCACCAGCGAGTTGGAAGGCGCCCTGGCTTCGATACAAGCTTATGTCCGCCAATCCGAGGCGGCGAACGACGACGAGGCCGCAAAAAATGCGCGCACCGCGGCGCTCGACGAACTTCCGGAAGCGATCGGCTTCATCCGCTCGTCGACCGCAAAAATGGATGGTCTGATCAATGCCATCCTGAAGCTTTCGCGGGAGGGACGCCGCGTGCTCAAGCCTGAGCCGATCAAGCTCGATGCGCTGCTTAAATTGGCCGCGGACAATGTACAGCACCAAGTGACCGAAGCGGGCGGCGCGGTCGAAATCGAGGCCAAGGTGGCAACGCTCGTATCCGACCGTCTCGCCCTGGAACAGATTTTTGGCAATTTGCTGGATAATGCCGTCAAATACCGCGCGGTGAACCGGCCGCTTCAAATCCATATCCGCGCCCGTGAGGAACGCGGACAACGCATCATCGTTGAAGTAGAGGACAACGGCCGCGGCATCGCCAAACAGGACCATGAGCGCGTGTTCGACCTGTTCCGCCGCTCCGGCGCGCAGGACCGGCCGGGAGAGGGCATCGGTCTCGCCCATGTGCGCACGATGGTCCGCAATCTCGGCGGCGACATCACGCTGCGATCCGAGATTGAACACGGCACGACGATGAAACTCAATCTGCCGCGCGATCTGCGCCCAATCATCGCAACACAAACGGGAGCCGCCTAACGTGGATAAGCATGCCAGACCGGTCATCATCGTCATGATCGAAGACGACGAGGGCCACGCCCGCCTGATCGAAAAAAACATCCGCCGCGCCGGCGTCAACAACGAGATCATTCCGTTCGCGAACGGCGGCGAGGCCCTCGGCTATTTGATGGGCAAGGATGGGTCGGGTGAAGTCAGCGCCGGACGGCAACTTTTGATCCTGCTCGATCTTAATCTGCCGGACATGACCGGGATCGACATCCTGGAAAAGCTCAAGTCCAATATTCATACCAAGCGATCGCCGGTCGTGGTGCTCACGACTACGGACGACAGCCGGGAAATTCAGCGCTGCTACGATCTCGGCGCCAATGTCTACATCACCAAGCCCGTCAATTATGAGGGCTTCGCCAATGCTATTCGCCAGCTCGGGCTGTTCTTTTCCGTGATGCAGGTGCCGGAAACCAATTAAGCATCATGGCGAATGGGGCAGCACGCGTTCTCTATATCGACGACGATCCGGCACTCGCGCGCCTGGTGCAACGCGCCTTGGGTCGGCGCGGCTACGAGGTCGAGAGCGTATCGTCCAGCGAAGCCGGATTGGACAGACTTACGCGGGGCGGCATCGATGTGATCGCACTCGACCATTTTCTGCCGACCGGAACCGGCCTCGACTTCTTGCGGTCGCTGTCGGCAGCGGGAGCCGCGCCGCCAGTGGTCTACGTCACCGGCGCCGACGATACCGCGGTTGCGGTCGCAGCCCTCAAGGCAGGAGCGACCGATTACGTGCTCAAGACTGTCGGCAACGAATTTTTCGAGCTGCTCGGCACCGCCGTCGACCAGGCGATCGAGAAAGCAAAGCTCCAGCGAGAGCGGGATCGCGCCGAACGGGAGGTGCGTGAAGCACGGGATCGTGCCGAAGTGCTGTTGCACGAGGTTAATCATCGCGTGGCCAACAGCCTGGCGCTGGTGGCTTCGCTGGTCGCGATGCAGGCGAAATCGGTCAGCGAGCCGGCGGTGCGTACCGCGCTCGGTGAAATACAGGGCCGAATTTCAGCGATCGCCGGCGTCCATCGCCGGCTCTATACATCCCAGGATGTCCGCTCGGTCGAGATTTCGGAATATCTGGCAAGCCTGTTGCACGACCTTGAAGCAACGCTCAAAGAAGCCGGCCACGCCGCCACCGTCAGACTTGCCGCCGACAATGTCGAAGTGCCGACGGACAAAGCGGTTTCGATCGGCGTCATGGTGACGGAGCTTGTCACCAATGCATTCAAATACGCCTATCCAGACGATCAGACCGGCGAGATCAGAGTAGGCTTGAGCAGGATACAGCCGGGTAAATTGCGGCTGACGGTGCAGGACGACGGCGTCGGCTGGAACGGCCAGGGCCCGGTGCAGGGCACCGGGTTCGGCAGCCGCATCATCAACGCGCTGGCGAAACAGCTCGGATCGAATGTCGTCTATGCCAACGCCGCGGCGGGTTGCGCGGCGAGCCTGGAATTCGCCGTCTGAGCGGACAGGCGCAGGAAGCGCGGCACGCCGAGCTTACTGTTTAATTTCCAAGTGAACCTCATTGACGACTTTGGTGTAACGATCGAGGTCGTCCTGCATGAACTTCGCGTAGGCTGCGGTGCCGTTTTCCTGCATGTGGATGCCGAGCGTCGCCAGCCGTTCCGCCATTTCCGGCTGACGCAGGATTTTCGCCACTGCGGACTGCAGCCGCGCGACGATTTCAGGCGGCACGCCTGCGGGAGCCTGCAGGCCGAGCATGGTCGCAACATCGAAGCCCGGGTAACCGAGTTCGGCGCAGGTCGGCACGTCCGGCAGCGACACGTCGCGCTGCAACACGCTGACGCAGAGCGCACGCAGCTTGTCGGTTTTGATCAACGACAGGACGTTGGAAATGCCGGACCAGCCGGCATCGACTTCTCCGGTCAACAGCGCGTTCACCAGGCCGGTGCCCCCGCGATAGGGCACGTGCAGCAGTTGGATGCCGGCCTGCTGTTCGAAAATCACCATGGTGAGTTGATGGATCGAGCCGGAGCCCGCCGATCCGAAGCTCAAGGCGTTGGGCTTCGACTTCGCCAGCGCGACGAACTCGGCCAAGGTCCTGGCCGGTACCGAAGGCTTGACCAGCAGCACCGTCGGCAGCGTCGCCAGCGCGGTGATAGGGGTGAAATCGGTCAGGTGGTAATTGGCATCCGGGTTCATCGCGATGCTGATCGCGAGCGCGCCGGAATCGTTGACCATCAGCGTGTAGCCGTCGGGGCTTGCCGCCGCGACTTGCTTGGCGGCGATCACCCCGCCGACGCCGGGCACGTCTTCGACGATGAATGGATTGCCGAGCATTTCGCCGAGCTTGGCGCCGAGCAGCCGCGACATCAGATCGGGATTGCCGCCGGCCGCGGAGGCGGCGATGATGCGCACCGGCCGCGTCGGATAGGCAAGCTCATCGGCGAACGCCGCCGAAATGACGACAGCCAATCCAATCGCTGCCACGGCCGAAACACGCGCGAATACCTGCATCTCGTTTCCCCGATAGTTTTTTAAGTTTCGCCCCAGATATCGCGCGCCAGATCGCAGACCAATTCGAGCTTGCGCTGTTGCGCCTCGACCGTGACCGGATTGCCGGTGTCGACGCTGGCGAAGCCGCATTGCGGACTGACGGCGAGCCGATCGAGTGAGACGAATTTGGTCGCGTCGTCGAGCCGCCCTCTGAGCGCCGCTTTGTCCTCCAGCTCCGGCACCTTGGTCGAAACCAGACCGAGCACCACCGACTTCTGTTTCGGCACGAAGCGCAGCGGTGTGAAGCTGCCGGCGCGCGGGGTATCGTATTCGAGAAAATAGAAACCGATGTCGAGTGCATTGAACAGCCGGTCCGCCACCTCTTCATAACTGCCTTCGGAATGCCAATGGCCGCCGCGATTGCCGCGGCACAGATGCATGCCGATATGCAGATCCTTGGGCGCCGCTTCGAGCACGCGATTGGTCACGCCGATATAGGTGTCGATCAGCCTGCTCCAATCGTCGCCGCGCGCGGTCAGCATCGCCTGAACATCGGGATCGCCGAATTTGGCGAACGCAGTCTCGTCGATCTGCACATAACCGCAGCCGGCAGCCGCCAGCGCATGAAGCTCTCGGGTGAAGGCCTCGACCGTATCCGACCAGAATTGATCGACGTCTTTATATGCGCTCGCGGTTACGGCGGCATCGCCGCCGCGGAAATGCAGCGCGCAGGGACCAGGGATGGTGATCTTCGGTTGACGCTGCGAATTCGCCCTGAGGAAAGTGACATCGCCGCCGTTGATCGGATGCGTCCATTGCACCCGGCCGCCGATCACCGCCCGGGGCTGCGCGCCGCGGCCGCCGCCGGTTTTTTCACCTTTATCGGTACCGATCGCGTCGGTGCCGCCGATGGTGTCGATGCGCAGACTGCCGAGTTCACCGTAGAAGAAGCTGTGATAGGAGCGGCGGCGGAATTCGCCGTCGGTGACGAACTTGAATCCAAGCTGTTCTTGCAGCCGGATCGCACCGCGGATGGCCGCGTCCTCCGCAGCCGTCAATTCGGCCTGACCGATCTCGCCGCGCGCAAAACGGGCGCGCTCCCGCAACAACTCGGCCGGGCGCAACAGGCTGCCGATGTGCTCGGCGCGAAACGGCGGCTTGGACGTGGGCTTGGATGCCACGACGGCGGCACGGACGTTCATGACGTCTCTCCCCTGTGTTGTTTTTCTCGACGCGGCTTGTTGCGAAGCCGCCGGTTAGCTGACTTTCGACGACCCTTACAAGGGAAGTCAATCCGCGGCCGATACAGGTCAGAACCAGGCGCAAAAAACGCCTGTGGGCTGCAACGGGCGCCTCTAGCGGCGGGGGACGCGGCCCTTCCCTCCCCTCCGAATCTGGTCTAAGACCCCCTCGCGCAGGGCTTAATCCCCAGCGCCAGTGCGCCCGAGGGGCGCTCTTTTTTTGTGCTCTTGTTATCGCGCGAGCCACTGACCAAGTCCGTCAATCCGGGACGGCCGAAGGCTGGGCCGCGAATAGAAAACGGATGCAATGCCCAAGCGGACCGACATCTCCTCGATCCTGATCATCGGCGCGGGCCCGATCGTCATCGGCCAGGCCTGCGAGTTCGATTATTCCGGCACCCAAGCCTGCAAGGCGCTCAAGGACGAGGGCTATCGCGTCGTCCTGGTCAATTCCAATCCGGCAACGATCATGACCGATCCGGATCTGGCCGACGCGACCTATATCGAGCCGATCACGCCTGAGATCGTCGCCAAGATCATCGAGAAAGAACGCCACGTGCTGCCCGGCGGCTTCGGACTGCTGCCCACCATGGGCGGCCAGACCGCGCTCAATACCGCGCTGTCGCTCCGCAAGATGGGCGTGCTGGAAAAGTTCGACGTTACCATGATCGGCGCGACAGCCGACGCCATCGACAAGGCCGAGGATCGCAAGCTGTTCCGCGACGCCATGACCAAGATCGGCTTGGCGACGCCGCGCTCGCAGCAGGTCAAGACGCTGATCCAGGCGCTCGAAGCGCTCGACGATATCGGGCTGCCCGCCATCATCCGGCCGTCGTTCACGCTCGGCGGCACCGGCGGCGGCATCGCCTACAACAAGGCCGAGTTCATCGACATCGTCGAACGCGGCATCGACGCCTCGCCGACCTCCGAAGTGCTGATCGAGGAATCGGTGCTGGGCTGGAAAGAGTTCGAGATGGAGGTGGTGCGCGACAAGAACGATAACTGCATCATCGTCTGCTCGATCGAGAACATCGACCCGATGGGCGTGCACACCGGCGATTCGATCACCATCGCGCCGGCGCTGACGCTCACCGACAAGGAATACCAGATCATGCGCGACGCCTCGATCGCGGTGCTGCGCGAGATCGGCGTCGAGACCGGCGGCTCCAACGTGCAATTCGCCGTCAATCCGGCGGATGGCCGCCTGGTCGTCATCGAAATGAATCCGCGCGTTTCGCGCTCGTCGGCGCTGGCATCGAAGGCGACCGGCTTTCCGATCGCCAAGGTCGCCGCCAAGCTCGCGGTCGGCTACACGCTCGACGAGATCGCGAACGACATCACCGGCGGCGCGACGCCGGCCTCGTTCGAGCCGACCATCGATTACATCGTCACCAAGATACCGCGTTTCGCCTTCGAGAAATTTCCCGGCGCCGACCCGGTGCTGACCACCTCGATGAAGTCGGTCGGCGAGGCGATGGCGATCGGCCGCACTTTCGCCGAGAGTCTGCAGAAGGCGCTGCGCTCGCTCGAGACCGGACTCACCGGCCTCGATGAAATCGCCATCCCCGGCCTCGGCGAAGGCGACGACAAGAACGCGATCCGCGCCGCGCTTGGCACGCCGACGCCCGACGGCTCTTCTCAAAGTGGCGCAGGCCATGCGGCTCGGCATGAGCGATGCCGACATCCACAATGCCTGCAAGATCGATCCGTGGTTTCTGGAGCAAATCCGCGGCATCGTCGATACCGAAGCCGAAATCCGCGCCAAGGGCCTGCCGGCGACCGCCGGCACGCTGCGCCGGCTCAAGGCGATGGGCTTTTCCGATGCCCGGCTCGGCAAGCTCACCGGACGAACGACCGAAGACGTCGCGCAACATCGCCGCGCGCTCGAGCGTGCGGCCGATCTTCAAGCGCATCGACACCTGCGCCGCCGAATTCGCTTCGCCTACGGCCTATATGTATTCGACCTACGAAGTGCCGTTCGCCGGCCAGGCTGCCAATGAGGCCGCGCCGTCCGACAAAAAGAAGGTCATCATCCTCGGCGGCGGCCCGAACCGCATCGGCCAGGGCATCGAGTTCGATTATTGCTGCTGTCATGCCTGCTTCGCGCTGAAGGAAGCCGGCTACGAAACCATCATGATCAATTGCAATCCGGAAACCGTGTCGACCGATTACGACACCTCGGACCGGCTGTATTTCGAGCCGCTCACCGCCGAAGACGTCATCGAGATCATCGACACCGAACGCAGCCGCGGCACGCTGCACGGCGTCATCGTGCAGTTCGGCGGCCAGACGCCGCTCAAGCTCGCGGAAGCGCTGGAGAAGGCGAATGTGCCGATCCTCGGCACCTCGCCCGACGCCATCGACCTCGCCGAGGATCGCGACCGCTTCAAGCAAGTTGCTCGACCAACTCAAGCTGCGGCAGCCGAAAAGCGGCATCGCCACCACGCCAGAAAAGGCGCGCGCCATCGCCGAAGCGATCGGCTATCCGATCGTGATCCGGCCGTCCTACGTGCTCGGCGGCCGCGGCATGGAGATCGTGCACGATAATCAGCAGCTCGACCGCTATGTGGTGCGGCTGACCGCCGATCTCGACCGGCCGTCGGAGCTCGCGGTTTCCGACAAGCGCCCGCTGCTGATCGACCGCTATCTCACCGACGCGATCGAAGTCGACGTCGATTGCCTCGCCGACGGCAAGGACACCTATATCGCCGGCATCATGGAGCACATCGAGGAGGCCGGCATTCATTCCGGCGACAGCGCCTGCTCGCTGCCGCCGCATAATCTGTCGGCCGAACTGATCGCCGAACTCGAACGGCAAACCCGCGCGCTGGCGCTGGCGCTCAAGGTCGGCGGCCTGATGAACGTGCAATACGCCATCAAGGACGGCGACATCTACGTGCTCGAAGTCAATCCGCGCGCCTCGCGCACCGTGCCGTTCGTCGCCAAGGTGATCGGCATTCCGGCCGCCAAGATCGCAGCGCGCATCATGGCCGGCGAACCGCTGGCGGATTTCGATCTCGAGCCGCAGCATTTCGAGCCCGGCGCCGCGCGCCATGTCGGCGTCAAGGAAGCGGTGTTTCCGTTCGCCCGCTTCGGCGACAAAGTCGACACCGTGCTGGGGCCGGAGATGAAATCGACCGGCGAGGTGATGGGGATCGACCGCGATTACAACATCGCTTTCGCCAAGAGCCAGCTCGGCGGCGGCACCCGGGTGCCGAAAAGCGGCACCGTTTTCGTATCGGTTCGCGACAGCGACAAACCGCGGATCCTCGAAGCGACGCGGCTCCTTTCGGAACTGGGCTTTCGGGTCCTGGCAACCTCGGGGACCCAGCGCTATCTCGCCAAGGAAGGCGTTCCCGCGATCAAGATCAACAAAGTCGCCGAAGGCCGGCCGCATATCGTCGATGCCATCAAAAACGGCGAAGTGCAGCTGGTTTTCAACACCACCGAGGGGGCGACCGCGCTGGACGATAGCCGGTCGCTCCGGCGCGCCGCCCTCTTGCATAAAGTGCCGTACTACACCACTCTTTCAGGGGCCGTTGCCGCAGCGCAGGGCATTAAAGCCTATCTCGGGGGCGACCTTGAGGTGTGTGCGCTGCAAAGCTATTTCGGGGCCGGGTCTGATCGTACATCGGGGCGGCCACAGCGACGGCATGTGTAGAGCCAGTTTTCCAGTCGTGGGACCGGACAATGCTTCGGCCCGCGATTGGAATTTTGACTCTATTGCTATGGGAGTTTGAGACCGATGGTGGATAAGATTCCGATGACGGCGGCGGGCTACTCGGTGCTCGAGGCCGAGCTCAAGCATTGCCAGAAGGAAGAGCGGCCGCGGATCATCCAGCAGATCGCCGACGCCCGCACCCATGGCGATCTGTCGGAGAACGCCGAATATCACGCCGCTAAAGAATCCCAGTCGCTCAACGAAGGCCGCATCGCCGATCTTGAAGACAAGCTGGCGCGCGCCGAAATTATTGATGTTTCGAAGCTTTCCGGCGAGACCATCACCTTTGGCGCCACCGTCACGCTGGTCGACGAGGATACCGAGAAAAAGGCGGTCTGGCAGATCGTCGGCGAGCCCGAGGCTGACGCCAAGAAGGGCAAGATTTCCATCACCTCGCCGCTCGCCCGCGCGCTGGTCGGCAAGAAGAAGGGCGCCCAGGTCGAGGTGGTCACGCCCGGTGGCGCCAAGGCCTATGAGGTCATGAAGATCGAGTGGAAATAGGCCGGGCCACCCCCGCGCGCCCAAGTCGCCGGTAACCCCCCAGATCTGCCCAAGACACGCCACAGCCGAGCGAACGCCCCTGTGGGTTCCCCGGGTTGCGTGTCTTGCATAGCTCCTACGAATCCCTACATTGCTCGGGAATAGCTGAAAGCCAGCAATCAGGGGCGTAACCCCGCTTTCTGGCGAAAATCCTGGCGGTCCGATCCCAAACCGTCGCTTTCCGGGGCTTTCCGGCGGGCTTGGCTTTCGATGCCGGTCCGTCGAACCCTGCCGCAACGATCGAGATAGAGCGGTGTCGAACACCATTCACGCTAAACTCGTCATCATCGGATCCGGGCCCGCGGGCTATACGGCGGCGATCTATGCCGCCCGCGCCATGCTCGATCCGATTCTGATTCAAGGCTTCGCGCCCGGCGGCCAACTCACCATCACCACCGATGTCGAGAACTATCCGGGCTATGCCGATGTGATCCAGGGCCCGTGGCTCATGGAGCAGATGCAAAAGCAGGCGGCCCATGTCGGCACCAAGCTGGTCGCCGACCACGTCAACAGCCTCGATCTGAAGCGGCGTCCGTTCCGCCTCGAATGCGATTCCGGCGACGTCTACATGGCCGACGCCGTTATCCTCGCGACCGGCGCCCAGGCGCGCTGGCTCGATCTGCCGGGCGAACAGAAATTCCGCGGCCATGGCGTCTCCGCCTGCGCCACCTGCGACGGCTTCTTCTATCGCAACAAGGAAGTGCTGGTGATCGGCGGCGGCAATACCGCGGTCGAGGAAGCTCTGTTCCTGACCAATTTCGCCGCCAAGGTGACGCTGGTTCACCGGCGCGATCATTTGCGCGCCGAACGCATCCTGCAGGAGCGGCTTTATCAGAATCCGAAAATCTCGGTGCTTTGGAATACCACCCTTAAAGACGTGGTCGGCGACGAGAACCCGCTGAAGGTCAAGGCCGCGATCCTGCATAATCTCAAAACCGACGAAGTCACCGAACAGCCGATCGACGGTATTTTCGTCGCCATCGGCCATTCGCCGGCAACCGAGCTGGTCGCCGGTCAGGTCGAGATGAAGCCGTCGGGCTACGTGAAGACCGCATCGCATTCGACCGCAACCTCGGTGCCGGGTCTGTTCGCCGCCGGCGACGTCGCCGACGAGGTTTATCGCCAGGCCGTCACCGCCGCGGGTCTCGGCTGCATGGCGGCGCTCGAAGCCGAGCGATTTCTTGCCGCCCATGGCGAGGCCGAGCCACGCATGGCGGCGGAGTGAATTTCACCTCTGCCGCAAGCGGACGGTGGAAGAAAGTATCAAAGATGGATTGGGACAAGCTCAAAGTATTTCATGCCGCGGCCGAGGCCGGCAGCTTCACGCACGCCGGCGAACAGCTCGGGCTGTCGCAATCGGCGGTGTCGCGCCAAGTGAGCGCGCTCGAACAGGAACTGACGGTATCGCTGTTTCACCGCCACGCCCGCGGCTTGATTCTCACCGAACAGGGCGAGTTGCTCTACCGGACCGCGCACGAAGTGTTCATGAAACTCGAGGCGGCGCGCGCCAAGCTCACCGACAGCCGGGAACGGCCGAACGGCGACCTGCGCGTCACCACGACGCCGGGCATCGGCATTCATTGGCTGACCCCACGCCTGGGCGAATTCCTCGATCTTTATCCGGAAGTTCACATCACGCTTCTGACCACCGACGAAGAACTCGACCTCGCGATGCGCGAGGCCGATGTGGCCATCCGTTTGCGCCAGCCGACCCAGCCCGATCTCATTCAGCGCAAGCTTTTCTCGGTTCATTTCCATGTCTACGCCTCGCCCGAATACCTCAAGAAATACGGCACGCCGCGCGCATTCGAGGATCTCGACACGCATCGCGTGCTGGTGCTCGGCGGCAACATTCCCTCCTACCTGCAACGCTCGCGCTGGCTGATCGAGGTCGCGCGGGACGGCAAGGGACCGCGCGTGCCGCATCTCGTCATCAACAATATTCTCGGCGTTTTGCGCGCCTGCCAGCGCGGCCTCGGCATTGCGATGCTGCCGGACTATCTGGTTGAGGAGAACGGCGGGCTGGTGCAGCTGTTCGGCGAGGGCGACGCCATCGCGCTCGATGCTTATTTCGTCTACCCGGAAGAACTGAAAGCCGTAGCCCGCGTACAGGCGTTTCGCGATTTTCTTGTCGCCAACGCGCAGCGCTGGAATTTCTGAGCTGTTGCATCACGCTGCGTCAGCGCGGCATCGTGACGCGTCTCCCCAGATTTTTATTCGCCTAGCGAATTCACGATAAAAAAATGCCGCTGCGGCAAGGAATTGAGCGCCGTTGCGATACGAATTTTATGTCACGGTAATATCGCAGCGGTCGTTGCGATGGTCGCATGGCTGACATGCCTCGTCTCGCGTTGTGTCGAACGAGTCGCAATCGCATAGTCACGACAGCTGAAGGCAAACGGTTGCCACCATCCTCCCAGATTGGCAATCGCGAGTAGTCAGCTGTTCCCCTCTGGAAGGTGTCGCTGGCGCCCCCACGCCGGCGAACTAACCGGGCCCGAAAGGGCCCGGTTTTCTTTTGTGCGCTTCTCTGGGCGTTTGACGATCGGCGGACAGTGCGTCGAAACCGGCACGCGTGGTACCGTCGTCACCGGCGCCTGGTACGCGGCATTGGCCATTGAGTGGGGCTGCGAATGGATCACCCTCGACCGCGGCTATGCGCGGTTTCCCGGCCTGCGCTGGCGAACGCCGGACGCCGCGACATAGAGGAAACGGTTTGATGAAAATCTCGATCCTCGACGATTATTTCGACACGCTGCGCACGCTGACCTGTTTTGCCAAATTGGCCGGTCACGACGTCACGATCTGGAACGATCATGTGCAAGACGTCGACGCGCTCGCCGAACGTTTGCAGGACACCGAAGTCCTGGTGCTGTTTCGCGAGCGCACGCAAATCCGCGCGCCGCTCCTTGAACGGCTGCCCAAGCTGCGGCTCATTAGCCAGCGCAGCGTCTATCCGCATATCGACGTCGATGCCTGTACCCGCATGGGCGTGATCCTGTCGTCGAGCCAACACCCCGGTACGCCGTCATACGCTACGGCGGAAATGACCTGGGGTTTGGTGCTGGCGGCGATGCGGCAGATTCCGCAACAGATGGCGGGTCTCAAAGCAGGAAAGTGGCAGGTCGGCGTCGGCACCACACTGCGCGGCAAGACGTTCGGCATCTATGGCTACGGCCGGATCGGCGGCGCCGTCGCCGGCTACGCCCGCGCCTTCGGCATGAATGTTGTGGTCTGGGCCCGGCCGGCGACGCTCGAGACCGCCCGCGCCGATGGTTACACCACGGCCGTCAGCAAGGAAGCGTTCTTCGCCGAATGCGACGTCATCTCGCTCCACATGCGCCTCGTCCCGGCAACCCGTCACATCGTCAAGGCCGCCGACTTGGCCCGGATGAAATCGAGCGCGCTTTTGGTCAACACCAGCCGGGCCCCGCTGATCGAACCCGGCGCCCTGGTCGAGGCGCTGCGTCGCGGCCGCCCGGGCATGGCCGCGGTCGACGTCTATGAGGACGAGCCGCTCCTGGACACAGGCCATCCGCTCCTCAATATGGATAACGTGATATGCACGCCGCATATCGGCTACGTCACCCGTGACGAGTATGAATTGCAGTTCGCCGATATCTTCGACCAGATCACCGCCTATGCGGCGGGCACGCCGATCAATGTGATCAACACCGACGTGCTGAAGGGTTCGTCCCATTGAAAAAGAAGATCGTTGTCGTCAACGACAGGATGCAGCGCGGCTATCGCTACGCCCTGACCGAACCCGCGGGACGCAATTTCGATCCTGAATTCCAACCGCAATTGACGCCGGCGGAAATGCTGCGGCTCGGCGTATTCGGCGGCAAATACATGACCGACTGCCGCAAGGAATTTCCGAAAAGCTGGTTCGTCCGCGCCAAGCTCGCCGGCAAACAGCGCGACCGCACGCTCAACTATTTCGGCGTCGATGCCAGCCAGCCGTTGTCGGTATGGCGCAACAAAGGCTGGATTTATCGCGAAGACCCGCGCGGATGGTTTCAGTGGTATTGCCGTTATTACATGGGCCGGCGCATCGCCGGCGAAGATGCGCGGCAGATCAAGCGCTGGAAGGCAATACGCCGCCACATCCGCCAGGTGGAGCGCAATTGCGAACCCGGCGACGTCACCTGCCGACCGCGGCAACGTCAGGCTTTGCTGCATTGGGCTTACGACAGTCGAAAGATTTGACCGGTTTTCGGTACGGAGCGCTAATGCGCGGCCGCCGACACGGTGTCGTTGCTTCCCGCCCGGCGAACGCCGGGCTGCTCGTCGAAGGCCTTCAATGAAACGAGAGCCACTTGACGCAAGTCCTCACGCGTCGAACCCGATGACGCCAGCACGCCCATGCCGGCGATCACGGCGGAAAGAAATCGCGCCAGCGCTTGCGGATCCGAGTCGGCGGCCAAGTCTCCCTCGCTTTTTGCCCGAACGAAACGGTCTCGCAACTGGTCTTCGAGTTGGGCGCGGCGCGACGCCAGTTCGAACGGAACGTTTTCAGCTCCTGCCCCGCAGGCGAGGCCGCCCGCGACCAACAGGCAACCGGGCGGATTGGCGGGATCGGTGTGGGAATCGGCTATCCGCAGCAGGATCAGGGCTGCCGCCTCGCGAGCGGTCGGCGCAGCAAGCACTTCGCTTATGAATGCCGCCCGCTTTTCGGCGTATCGGTCGAGCGCTGCTTTCAGCAGCCCTTCTTTGCTGCCGAACGCGGCATAAAGGCTCGGCGGATTGATCCCCATCGCGCCGGTCAATTCGGAGATAGTGGCGCCCTCATAGCCGTGGCGCCAGAACACCTCCATCGCCTCGTCCAATGCCTTACCGGTATCGAATTCCCGAGGCCGACCCATGGTCATTGCGCCTCCTCCTTGATTTTCTTAGTATCCGTTACACAAGTCTCTTGACGGACCGCTCACCCCTCCACATCTGTATCGTCCGATACATAATTGGAGGGCGGCCATGGGTCAATGGTCCTTACCATCAACGACTTCAAGTCCCCGGCGCTGGGTTATCATTGGACTGGCTGCGGGGGCGGCCGCGATTGCCATTGGCGCGATCGTCCCGGGCGAGTATGAGCGCGCCGCGCAGGCCAGCGTCCCGTCCGCCGCCGAAGCAGCGGTCCCGGTCACGGTCAACCTTCTCGCGCCGCAGACCGTGAACCCCTATGCGGAATTTTCCGGCCGCATCAACGCGGTGGATTACGCCGAAATCCGGCCGCAGGTCGCCGGACGGATTGTCGACATCCGGTTTCACGACGGCCAGCGGGTCAATCAGGGCGACATTCTTTTCGTGATCGATCCGCGGCCCTACGAAGCGGCGGTGACCAAGGCCCAAGCCGACCTGGTAACGGCTCAGAACAACGCGAAATTTGCCAAACTCGAAAGCGAGCGCGGCAGCCAATTGGTCAAGACCAGCGCGCTGTCGCAGGAGACCTACGACCAGCGCGTCAATGCCGATGCGGTGGCGCAAGCCGCGGTACAATCGGCGCAAGCGGCGTTGACCGTGGCGCAGATCAATGTCGACTATGCCTATGTCAAAGCGCCGATCTCCGGCCGTATCAGCCGGGCCGAAATCACGCTCGGCAATCTGGTCGGCTCGCCGACCGCGCCGCCGCCGCTGCTGGCCTCGATCGTATCCGATAACGGCGTCTATGCCGACTTCGAGGTCGATGAGCAGACTTATCTCAACAACGTGCGCAATTACGGCCAGACGCAGGAGCAGGAGCAATCCATTCCGGTGCGAACTCGCCATCCGCGGCGACAGCCGGGCACATCTATCGCGGCACGATCGAAAGCTTCGACAACAGGATCGATAATGGCTCGGGTACGATCCGCGCCCGCGCCCGCTTTGCCAACAACGACGGCAGCCTGATCCCGGGCATGTTCGTTTCCGTCCGCATGGGCAACGGCAAGCTCGATGACGCCCTCGTCGTGCCGGAAAGCGCCATCGGCAACGACCAGAGCAAGCGCTTTGTCTTCGTGGTCGATGACAACAACAAGGCGGAATATCGCGACCGTGCAGCTCGGCCCGCAGGTCGACGGCAAACGCGTCGTGCTGTCCGGCATCAAGGCCGGCGATCGCGTCATCCTGGATCGCCTGCAAAGGCTGGCGCCCGGCGCTCAAGTGGCGCCGCAGCCGGACCGTACCGCGAGCAATTGATCCCGGGCTTTGCGCCCGGGACGGATAGCCAAAATGTCCCTGTCGAAATTTTTCATCGACCGGCCGATTTTTGCCGGCGTCATCTCGGTCGCCATTTTCCTGGCCGGCCTGATCGCGATGACCCAATTGCCGATCTCGGAATATCCCGAGGTGGTGCCGCCGTCCGTGGTGGTCACCGCGCTGTTTCCCGGCGCCAATCCGGAAACCATCGCCGACACCGTGGCGACGCCGCTGGAAGAGCAGATCAACGGCACCGAGAACATGCTTTACATGTTCTCGCAGGCCGCCAGCGACGGCACGCTGACGCTGACCGTTACCTTCAAGCTCGGCACCGATCCTAACCTGGCGCAAGCAACTGGTGCAGAACCGGGTCAACCAGGCGCTGCCGCGCCTGCCCGACGTCACCCGGAACCTCGGCGTGACCACGGTCAAAAGCTCGCCCGACCTGACCATGGTGGTGCATCTCAAATCGACCGGCGACCGCTATGACATGCTGTATCTGCGCAATTATGCGGTGCTCAACGTCAAGGACCAACTCGCCAAGATCGAAGGCATCGGCAGCGTCCAGCTGTTCGGCTCGGGCGATTACGCCATGCGGCTTTGGCTCAATCCGCAGAAGATCGCCGAACTCGGCCTGACCGCCGACGACGTGGTCAACGCAGTGCGGCGGCAGAACGTCCAGGTCGCGGCCGGCTTGGTCAACGGTCCGCCCTATAGCGACAAGGGCGAGTTGCAGCTTCCGATCAATGTCGAGGGCCGCCTGTCCGACCCCGAGCAGTTCGGCCAGATCGTGATCAAGAATCAGAACGGCGTCGTCACGCGGTTGAGCGACGTGGCGCGGGTCGAGATCGACGCCTCGGCCTACAGTCTGCGGTCGCTGCTCGACAACCAGCAGGCGGTCGCGATTCCGATTTTCCAGTCGCCCGGCTCGAACGCGATCCAGATTTCCAATCGCGTGCGCGCGACGATGGAAGAGCTGAAGAAGAACTTTCCGCAAGGCATGGACTACAGCATCGTTTATGACCCGACGGTATTCGTGCGGGACTCGATCAAGGCGGTGGTCCATACGCTGCTCGAAGCGGTGGCGCTGGTGGTGCTGGTCGTCATCCTGTTTCTGCAAACCTGGCGGGCCTCGATCATTCCGCTGTTGGCGGTGCCGATCTCGATCATCGGCACCTTCGCCGCGATGTATCTGTTCGGCTTTTCGATCAACGCCCTGTCGCTGTTCGGCCTGGTGCTGGCCATCGGCATCGTGGTCGACGACGCCATCGTGGTGGTGGAAAACGTCGAACGCAATATCGAGGCCGGACTCGCACCCGCGCGACGCCACCTTGAAGGCGATGAGCGAGGTGACCGGCCCGATCATCGCCATCGCGCTGGTGCTGTGCGCGGTGTTCGTGCCGATCGCCTTCATCAGCGGGTTGACCGGCGAGTTCTATCGCCAGTTCGCGCTGACCATCGCTTTCTCCACCATCATCTCGGCGTTCAATTCGCTGACGCTGTCGCCGGCCTTGGCGGCGCTGCTGCTCAAAGGCCACGATGCGCCGAAGGATATGTTGGCGCGCGGCATGGAAGTCGTGCTTGGGCCGATTCTTCAGCCGCTTCAATCGCGTGTTCCATGCCGGCTCGACCCGCTACAGCCACGGCGTCGGCCGGCTGTCTGTCGCATAAACTCGGCGCGGTCGGCGTCTATGCGATGCTGCTGATCGCAACGGTGTGTGATCTTCCGCATGGTGCCGCCCGGCTTCGTGCCGCTGCAGGACAAGCAATATCTGGTGAGCTTCGCGCAACTGCCGCAAGGCGCCACGCTGGACCGCACCGAAAAAGTCATTCGCGAGATGTCGGACATCGCGCTCAAGGAGCCGGGCGTCGAAAGCGCGGTGGCATTCCCGGGCCTGTCGATCAACGGCTTCATCAACAGCCCGTCGGCCGGCATCGTGTTCGAAACACTCAAGCCGTTCGAAGAGCGCACCACGCCCGATCTGTCCGGTTTGGCGATTTCGCAGAAGCTACAGGCCAAGTTCTCCGGCATCCGCGACGCCATCATCGCCATCTTCCCGCCACCGCCGGTCAATGGGCTTGGGCACCATCGCCGGCTTCAAGCTGCAAGTGGAGGACCGAACCGATCAGGGCAACCAGGTGCTCAATCAGGTCATGGCCGAGATCCAGACCAAAGCGCGGAAGACACCGGAGCTGCAGGGCGTGTTTTCCAATTTCAACATCGGCGTGCCGCAGCTCTATGCCCATCTCGACCGCACCAAGGCGAGCAACTTGGGCGTCGAAGTGCAGGACGTGTTCGACACCATGCAAACCTATCTGGGTTCGATCTACGTCAACGACTTCAACCGCTTCGGCCGCACCTATGAGGTGATCGCCCAGGCCGACACGCCGTTCCGCACCAAGGCCCGACGATATTCTGCGGCTGCAGGTCCGCAACGCGTCCGGCAAGATGGTGCCGCTGGGCGCGGTGGTCGACGTCACCCAGACCACCGGGCCGGACAGCGCATGCGCTACAACGGCTTCCGCAGCCGCCGACCTCAACGGCGGCCCGGCGCCCGGCTATTCGATCGGGCCAGGCGCAAGCCGCCATCACCCAGATCCTGGCCGATACTCTGCCGAAGGGCATGCAATTCGAGTGGACGGATTTGACCTACCAGCAGATTCTCGCCGGCGACACCGCGCTATTGGTGTTTCCGATCTGCGTGCTCCTGGTCTTCCTGGTGCTGGCGGCGCAATACGAAAGCCTGTTCCTGCCGCTGGCGATCATCCTGATCGTGCCGATGTGTCTGTTCTCGGCGATTACCGGCGTCTGGCTGACCGGCGGCGACAACAACATCTTCACCCAGATCGGCCTGTTCGTCCTGATCGGCCTGGCCTGCAAGAACGCCATCCTGATCGTGGAGTTCGCCCGCGAACTGGAAATCCAGGGCAAACCGACCCTGGCCGCCGCGATCGAGGCCGCGCGGCTGCGGCTGCGGCCTATTTTGATGACCAGCTTCGCCTTCATCATGGGCGTGGTGCCGCTGGTGCTTTCCACCGGCGCGGGCGCCGAGATGCGTCACGCCATGGGCATCGCCGTTTTCTTCGGCATGCTGGGCGTGACCTTCTTCGGTCTGTTCCTCACGCCGGTGTTTTACGTGCTGCTGCGCGCCGCCACCGGCATGAAGCCGCTGAAGGGGCATGGCGAGAAAGCCGTCGTGCCGGCGCAACAGGTGTGAAAGAAAACGTTTCGCCGGATCACGCCGGTTCAAGTCCTTTTGCCTTGACGATATTTTTCGATTCCGGGGTCACGAGCAAGTCGATAAACGCCCGCGCCGCGTCCGGGTGGATCGCATTCGCCGGAATCGACGCCGTGAACAGCGTGACGCTCTGCAATTCATCGGGCAGCGGTCCGACGATGTCGATGCCGTCGACCGCCATCAACTCCGACATTTGTTGAATGCCGATATCGGCTTCGCCGCGCAGCAGCACGAGTCCGGCAAGACCGGCGGCGCCGCCGGCGCCGTATTTCGCCTTGCCCTGCACCGCTTCGGCGATGCCGAGCTGTTCGAAGACCCTGGCCATATGCGCGCCGCTCTGGCCGCCGCCGGTCGGCTTGCTCACGGCAATGGCGTTCGCCGCCAGCAGTGCGCGCTTGAAGCTTTCGGCCGAGGAAATATCCGGCTTCGGCGCGCCCTTCGGCACGGCAATGGCAATTCGCGATCGCGCCAGATCCGTCACGCTCCCTGCGGTAATCTTGCCTTGGGCTGCCAGGTCCTTGGCGCCGGCCGCAGCCAGGATCGCGACATCGGCCACTTCGCCTTCGGCGATGAGCTTTTCGAGGCGCGCCGACGGACCCAGCGTGACGGCGATCCGGTGGCCGGTTTCGGCCTCGAACTTTGGCGCTAACGCCTCCAACACCGCTTTCATCGCGGTCGAACCCAACACCTTGATCTCGGTCGGCAAAGCCACACATTCCTCCCCGCGCTTGTCGGCTACAGAATAATCGCGCCCGAAGGCTGGCGATAGCGAACATCAACTCTGTGTGAGCTATTCCGCCGGCCCGATCAAATCGCGGGGCCCGCCATCCGGCGCCGCTAAATCTGTTGTACACTCGGCGCATCGATATTCGCGGGCCGCCGCGCCAGGAGGGACGACACATGCTCACACGCCGACACGTGTTCTATGCCGGTGCCGCCGGATTGGCGGTCTGGTCGCTCGGCCGCATCGCCACGCCGCGGACCGTGAACGCCGCGCCGCATCCTTATGAAGTCACCCATACCGACGCCGAATGGAAGAAACTGCTGACGCCGGCGCAATACGAGGTGCTGCGGCAAGAAGGCACCGAACGGCCGTTCACCAGCGAATTGCTCGACGAGCACCGCAACGGCACCTTCAGCTGTGCCGGCTGCGATCTGGCGCTGTACTCCTCCAAGACCAAGTTCGAAAGCGGCACCGGCTGGCCGAGTTTCTGGGCGCCGCTCGACGGCGCCGTGGACGAGGCCACCGATCGCACCTTCGGCATGTCCCGGACCGCGGTGTCGTGCCATCGCTGCGGCGGCCATCTCGGCCACGTTTTTCCCGACGGTCCGAAGCCCACCGGGCTGCGCTACTGCATGAACGGTGTGGCCCTGAAGTTCGCCCCGGCCCCGGCGGGATCGAGCTGAATTAACCATTCGTTAACCATGCTGGCCCAAGCATGATGGCGTCGGTGATCGGGAGATCGCGCATGAACGTCATCACTATGGCGTCCCGCAAGGGCGGCGCAGGCAAAAGCACACTGACGGCCCACCTCGCCGCGTTCTGTCACAGCACCGGCCACCGCTGCAGCGTCATCGATGCCGACCCCCAAGGCTCACTCACGCTCTGGCATTCGCGGCGCGCCGATGACCGGATGATATTGCGCAATGCCGCCCGCGGCATCGATCGGGCGCTGGCCTCGGCGATGATCGACGGCTGCGAGTGGGTCTTCATCGATACCGCGGCAAGCCTTTGGGTCGTGGCACAAGAAGCGATCCGTGCGGCGACGCTCGTGGTCGTTCCGGCACGCCCCGGATTTTTCGATCTCAATGCGGTGCGCGAAACCGTCGAGACCGCGCGCGCCCGCAACAAGCCCTATGCGGTCGTGCTCAACGCCGCGCCGGTGAAGCGCGGCGACAAGGAAGCTCCGGCGGTGTCGCAGTCGCGGACATTCTTCGACAAACTCGCCATCCCGGTGTGGTCGGGTCAGATCAGCCAGCGCACCGGCTTCGTCCTCACGCTCGCCGACGGCGAAAGCATCGGCGAGACCGCTCCCGACTCGATGGCCGGCGGCGAGATGGCGCGGCTCTGGTCGGCGATCGAACGGTCGGTCGCGGCGATCAACGACGCGCACGCACCGGCCGCGGTCCAGGTCCGGGCTGCCTGAGAAAAACCGCGCGCTCCGCCGCTGCCGCACGCGCGAATTGCGGCGAAACCGGCGCGGGCACCGCCATATTTCGAGACCATAGCGGCCGCTAGCTTCCCTGTTCTGTGTAACGGGTAGCGGGTAGCGGGTTGCGTTGCGATGCGGGAGCGTTTCATTGCCTATGTCGTCTGCCCGGCCTGCGGGCAGAAAGGCGCGGCAGTGTGGGAAGAAAACGAGGACCCGGTCTATCAAGGCGGCCAATGGGGAACGACGCTGACCCGCGTGTCGGAAGGGTTTCGAGTTGGACGCGACGGCAAAATCTTCTGTACCGTCTGCGGCGTTGAAGTTTCGGTCGGCGGCAAGCCGGGCGAAACGTAAGCGGCAGCCAATATTCGGATTAAGTTATTCTCTTCAACTCACGGCATGCCGCGAGAGTCCCACCTTTCGAATTTCGAAGCGGAGCGTTGAACACAATGTATCGCCGGCTGATGATTTCGATCGTATTGCTTCTATCCATCGCGAGTTCACCGAACGTAACGGCACAAGCCCAGAACTTTCCGGCGCGGCCGATCACCATGCTGGTCGGCTTGGCGCCCGGCGGCGTGTCCGATGTGATGGCGCGGGTTTACGCCGAGGCCGCTTCAAAGTTGCTCGGGCAGCCGGTCGTGGTCGAAAATAAGCCAGCGGCCAGCGGGGCCGTCGCTGCGGCCGCGCTGCAAAATGCCCCGCCCGACGGCTACACCCTTCTCGTCTTCTCCGGATCGCAGAACGCCACCATCCCGGCGATCGAGCCGAGCGCCGCCTACGACCCGGTGAAGGGCGCGCAGCCGATCACGCTGTTGTTCAATCTCGCGACGGTTCTGGCGGTGCCGACCGAGAGCCCGGTGAATAATTTTGCCGACTTGATCGCGCTCGGGAAAACCAAATCCGGCGGCCTCACCTTTGGCTCTCCCGGTCTTGGCACGCCGTCGCATCTGATGAGCGCCAACCTGATGGCGGCGACCGGCACACCGGTGCAGTTCGTGCATTATCACGGCGGCGCGCCGATGGTGACCGATCTGTTGGCGGCGCGCCTCGACGTCGCTGCGATCTCTACGCCGCTGGCCAAGTCCTATCTGCTCGGTAAAAAGATCAAGCCGGTGGCCATCGACGGCCCGAACCGATGGTCGCTGATCGCGGAGACGCCGACGCTCCAAGAACTGAAGCTTGGCGACGCCAGCGTCGCCGGCTGGTTCGGCGTGGCGGCCGCACCCGGAACTCCGCCGGCGGTTATCGCTAAATTGCACGATGCGTTTATCGCGGCGTCGCAAGATCCCACTGTGCTGCAGCGCATCGACGAGAACGGGCTCACCGCCGTCACCAGCACGCCGGAAGCGATGGGATCGTTGATGGCGAAGGAAGCGACCGAGATGGCGCAGCTGGTGCAGAAGCTCGGGCTCAACAAACAATAGCCGCGGCAATCACCGCATCTTGAGGATGACGATCCGATCGCTGGTCGGGTCGGTCGTCTTGCGCAACTCCGCAACCTGCGAGGCGGTCACCGGCGAGGCATTGTTACCCCAGCCGCTGCGGATGAAGCTCACCACATCCGCGATCTCCTGGTCGCCAAGCTGCAGACGGAATTGCGGCATGCGATAGGCGTCGGGCGTGCCCTTCACCACCAGCGGTACCGAGCCGTTCAGCACCAGATTGATCAGCGAGGACGGATCGCCGTCGAGCACCGTCGGGATTGCCGGCCAGCGGCGGCAGATAGGGGCTGAAGCCTTTGGCGTCGAGGCCGTGGCAGGACGCGCAATTGGCGGCGTAGGACGCCGCGCCGGCTTGCGACGGATGGCCGCTGCGCAGCGCCGCCGTGGTCGCGCCGTCGTAAGCATAGGCCGGCTGGTCGGCGGTCGGCGGCAGCGATTTCAGATAAACCGCGATCGCGTCGATATCGTCGTCGGACAGATAGGGCGTGCTGTTGTTGACGACATCGATCATCGAGCCGAATGCGGTACCGTCGCGATTGTGGCCGGTCTTCAGAAATTCAGCGAGATCGGCCTGCGACCACTGGCCGAGGCCGGTGCGAAGATCGCCGCGCAGATTCGGCGCCGACCAGGCGTCCAGCAGCGCGCCGGATAGATAGCGTGAACTGCCGTCGTCAAGCGCTTTCTCCTGAAAGGCGAAGCCGCGCGGCGTGTGGCAGGCGCCGCAATGACCGAGACCCTGGACCAGATAGGCGCCGCGATTCCAAACTGCGTCGTGCTCGGGCTTCGACGGCATAGCTGCCGCGCGTCGGCGAAGACGATATTCCAGACGCGAGCGGCCAGCGGAAACTGAGCCAGGACGGAATTTCGTTCGGCTTGTTCGCCTGATGGACCGGCGGCACGTCCTTCATGAAGAAGTCGTAGAGCGCGCGCACGTCGTCGTCGGTGAGCTTGGCATAGGACGGATAGGGCATCGCCGGATAAAGCCGGTGGCCGTCCTTGGCGACGCCGCGCCGCAACGCGCCGTCGAAATCCTCGAGCGTGTAGTTGCCGATGCCGGTCTCGGGATCCGGCGTGATATTGGTGGAGTAGATGGCGCCGAGCGGGCTGCCCATTTTAAGACCGCCGGCAAAGGCCTTGCCGCCGGGGACCGAATGGCAGGCGACGCAATCGCCGGCGCGCGCCAGATATTCGCCGCGGTTAGAAGGAGGAGCGACGGCCGCGTCGTCAGCCCGCGCGGGCGCTACGCCAAACAGGCAAAGCACGACCAACACGCGGAAGATTATTTTAAGGCCTGGTGTCACGCCGTCCCGCCTCCCGGAGCAGGTAGAGCCACGGTATTTTCTGATTTGCGCAGCGCGAGCTAGAGAGCGGCCTTGGCGGCGTGAGACTGGGTGTTGTCAGTCTGCTTCTGCGCCGCCGCGCTCGACAGATCATGGTCCATGATCGGCAGCGACCGGATGCGTTTGCCGGTCAGCGCAAAGATCGCGTTGCAGACCGCGGCCGCGACCGGCGCGGCACCGGGCTCGCCGGCGCCGCCCCATTTGCTGCCGCCGCTCAATGCAAAATGCACGTCGATCTTCGGCGCCTGCGCCAGCCGCACCATCGGATAGGTATCGAAATTGCCTTGCTCCGGGGCGCCGTTCTTGATCGTGATCTTGCCGTAGAGCGCGGCGCGTCAGCGCGAAGATGGCGCCGCCTTCCATCTGCTCGGCAACGGTCAGCGGATTGACGACATGGCCGCAATCGACCGCGAGCGTGATCCGGTCGACCTTGAGCACGCCCGCCGGGCTCGAGCGTGATCTCGGCGACCTCGCCGACGATGGTGCCGTAGCATTCGTGAATGGCGATGCCGCGCGCCGCGGCCGGCGGCGATCGGCTTGCCCCAATCGCCTTTCTCGGCGGCGGTGTCGAGCACCTTGAGCCAATCGGGCTTGCCCTCGAGCAGCGTGCGCCGCAACTTGTAGGGATCCTGGCCGCCGGCATGCGCCATCTCGTCGATGAAGCTTTCGATCGCGAAGGCGTTCTGCGAGGCGCCGACCGAGCGCCAGAACGACACCGGGATATGCGTGTTCTTGAGCAGCGCATTCGACCTTGGTATTGGCGATCTTGTAGGGGTTGTTGCCAGCCCCTCGACCGCCATCGGCTCGATGCCGTTCGCCACCTTGTTCACGCCGAGCGAGCGCAGCAATGAGCCGACCGCGGTGCGGATGTACGAGCGCCGTCGGCATGCCGTCCGCGCCCAGCGCACCCTTGAAGCTGATCGCGGCTTGCGGCCGGTAGCGGTCGTGGCGGATGTCTTCTTCGCGCGTCCAGACCAGCTTCACCGGGCGGTTGCACCGACCTTGGCGATCTGGATCGCCTGGGCCATTTCGTCGTTGTTGCGATTTGCGGCCGAAGCCGCCGCCGACGAAGGCAGTTGTGGATATAGACCTGCTCGGGCTTCAGCCCGGCGACTGTCGGCCGCGGCTTTGAGCGTGCGGTCGGCCGATTGGGTGCCGACCCAGACGTCGAGCCGGTCGGCCTGCAGATGGACCGTCGCGTTCATCGGCTCCATCGGCGCATGCGCGAGATAGGGCACTTCGTAGACCGCGCTCGATGGTCTTGGCCGCGCTCCGGCAGCGCCGTGTCGACGTCGCCGTCGTTGCGCGCGGTGGCGGCCGGCCCGGTCAGCGCCGCGTCGCGATAGTCTTGCGCGAAGCTGCGCGCTGTCGGTCGTCGCCGGCGGCGCCGGCGTCCCATTCCGGCTGCAGCTTGCGCCAGCGCCTGCTTGGCGCGCCAGAAGCTGCCGGTGGCGACGACGGCGACGGCGTTCGGCAGCCGCACGACCTGGACGATGCCCGGCGCATCCTTGCAGCGGCGTCTCGTCGACGCTCGGCGAGCGTGCCGCCGGGCACCGGGCAGGCCGCGATCGCGGCAAAGACCATGCCGGGCAGGCGCGTATCGATGGCGTATTGCGCCGCGCCGTCGACCTTGAGCGGCACGTCGACGCGCGGCTGCGGCTTGCCGATGAAGGTGTACTGGTCGGGCGTCTTGATCGCCGGCTCGGCGGCGAGCGTGATCTTCGCCGCATCCGCCGGCGAGCTCGCCGTAGCGCAGCGTGCGGCCGGAGGCGGCGTGGGTCACGACGCTGTTGGCGGCGCGTGCACTCGGCCGGCGCGACGCTCCATCGCGCCGCGGCGGCGGCGATCAGGCGCTCGCGCGCGCTGGCGCCGACCTGCTGCATCTTGACATGCGAATCCTTGACCGAATGGCTGCCGACCGAGGACATGTCGCCATAGACATTGTTCTCGCGGAAGTTGCGGTTCGGCGAGGCGTATTCGACCCGCACCTTCGACCAGTCGCATTGCAGTTCTTCGGCGACGATCATCGGCAGCGAGGTCATGCTGCCCTGGCCCATCTCCGAGCGCGGCATAGCGGATGAGAATGCTGTCGTCCGGCTCGATGGCGATCCAGGCGTCGAGGTCGTAGGGGCTGGCGTCGTCGTTCGTCCCAGGGCTGTGCCGCGACGGTGAGCGCGTGCGCGGCACGCGGCGTCAGCGCCGATGCCGATGCGCGAAGCCGCCGGCGAGCGTGGCGCCGGTGAAGATGAAATGGCGGCGGCGTGAGGCTGGTCGACTGTTGCGCATGCGCCATGTCCCCCTCACGCTTTCATCACGTCGGCGGCGCGATGGATCGCGCGGCGCAGGCGCTCGTAGGTGCCGCAGCGGCAGATATTGGTGATGTTGGCGTCGATATCGGCGTCGGTCGGGTTGGGAAACTGCTTCAGGAAGGCGACCGTCGCCATGATCTGGCCGGACTGGCAGTAGCCGCATTGCGGCACGTCCTCGGCGATCCAGGCCTGCTGCACCGGATGGCTGCTGTCGGGCGACAGGCCTTCGATGGTGGTGATCTTGGCGCCGTCGAGCGCACCGATCGGCACCGAGCAGGAGCGCATCGGCCTGGCCGTCGATATGCACGGTGCAGGCGCCGCATTCGCGCGATGCCGCAGCCGAATTTGGTGCCGGTCAGGCCGATGACGTCGCGCAGCACCCAGAGCAGCGGCGTATCGGGCTCGATGTCGACCTGATGCGGGGTACCGTTGACTTCGATCGTGATCACCGCGGCTCTCTCCAGAGTAAAGGTGACACAGAGAAAAACATGTGACGCACATGTTGCGCCGTCGCCCGAATTGATAGCATGGGCCGGCGCAATCATACACACGATGTGTTGAAGCGCGTCGGTTATTTACGTGGAATTTATCTCGCTCGGCTCCCTCGCGATCGCGATATTTCAATTCCGGATTTTCCAAGCGTTATGTTGCACTGCACTCAAGAAGTTCCAGATTAGGTTCCACACCGCGCGAAAAACGATCGATTGCGCTACGCTCTTCAAAACAATGCCCGGGAGGTCAAGCGTGCCATTCAATTTTATTTCTGCGCCACTGCGCGCGATCCTGTTGGTGACAGCATTCGCGATAGCGGGTGTGGGCATCATCATGGCCCACGCGGAGCCGGCGCCAGGCCTGTGGACCATGAAGCGGCCGCTCCCGGCGGTGCGTTCCGAGGTCGCGGCGGTGGCGCTCGACGGCAAGCTGCACGCCATCGGCGGTTCGGTGAATGGCGTGGCGGGTCCTTTTCACGATGAATACGATCCAGCGACCGACACCTGGCGCCCGCGCGCGCCGTTGCCGGAAGGCAGAGATCATCTCGCGCTCGCGGTGAGCGGCGGAAAAATCTTCGCGTTCGGCGGCTTCACCAGTTCGGTCCATCAAGGCGCCGGCAATGACGCCTTCGCATACGACCCCGCCACCGACTCCTGGCGGGCGCTGCCGTCCATGAAGATGGCACGCGGCTCCGCCGGGGCTGCCGCGGTCGGCGGCAAAATCCATGTGATCGGCGGCCGCGGGCTCGACGGCATCACCGTCGCGGCGCACGAGGTGTACGATCCGCAGGCGGACAGCTGGAGCGAAGCCGCGCCGCTGCCGACAGCGCGCGATCACATGGCGCTCGTCGCGGTCGATAGAGAAATTCACGCCATCGGCGGGCGCTTCAAGAGCCCGGCGGAACGCACCGGCCTGCACGATGTGTACGACACGGCAACCGACAAATGGAAATCGGCACCGCCATTGCCGACGCCGCGGAGCGGCCTCGCCGGGACTTATTACCGCGGCATGATCCTGGTGCTCGGCGGCGAACTGAAACCCGATACATTCCCCGAGAACGAGGGCTACGATCCGAAGACCGAGCGCTGGACGACGCTGGCGCCGATGCCGCACGGCCGGCACGGCTTCGGCGGCGGCGTGCTGGGCGACAGCGCTTATTTTGTCGGCGGCTCGCTCAGTCCGGGCGGCGACGGCATCACCGACCAGCTGATCATGTTCCATTTGCCATAGCGCGTCGCGACGACGAGCCGCCGCCGCGCAGCGTCATTCGCGCGTCGGATCCTGCGACGCGACATAGGCCGCGATGGCAACGATATCGTCTTCGGTCAGTTTCTCGACCACCGGCCGCATCAGTACCGCCATTGCGCCGTCCCGATCGCCGGCCTTGAAGGCAAACAATTGCCGCGCGATCACGATCGAATGCTGACCCGCGATATTTGGAATGTCGGCTGTGCCATGCAGCGCCGGGCCATGACATGACGCGCAGGCCAAGGTCTTGCCGTTGTCGCCGGTGGTCACCAACGTCTTGCCGCGCGCGACACTTCCCGGCGGAGCATAGGTGACGGTGCCCGAATGCGGATCGCGAAGCGCGGTTCGCGCCGGATCCTCGGGCACTTCGACCAGTTGATGCCCGATCGGCTCGGTGCCGCCCTCGGCCAATTGCAGGCGCCGGTTGCCGCGCCACCATGTTTTCGGCACGCTTTCGGTTTCGACAACCCGGGTCCACGGCACCGCATTGAGCTTCGAGAAATAATCCGTCGCAGCGGCAATCTCGTCATCGGTGAGATGCTTGGCACTGTTGTTCATCAGCAGCGACGCCGGGCCCTCCCGCTTGCCGACGCGGAATTCCTCCAGCTGGCGTTTGAGATAAACAGCGCTCGATCCGGGCAGGCGCGAATTCTCCGGGTGTCCATGTCCATTCGCGAGATGACAGCCGATACAGGCCCGAACCGTGGTGCCGTTGCCTTCGGCAACGACGCGCGGCATCGGCGGATGCTCATCCGGAAACCAATCCGGCGGATGCATCGGATCGTCGATCTGCGCTTGGGTGTAGCGCTTGGTGCTGCCGGGGACTTCTTTGAGGACACCGTCGTCCGGCTTGCGCGGATAGGCAATGCCGGACGTGTCGGGACCGAACGCCCATTCCGGCCGCTCCTGCGCGTGAGCCCGATGGGGGAACAACACGGCGCCAGGCACGAGCATCGCCAGCGCGAAAACGATCGACGTCCTCATATTCCCCCCGCGAGATTATTTTTCTTCGTTGCCGGCCGCTCGCATGTTCAGGCTGAGCGGCCGTCAGAATAGTCTTAGCGGCTGCGAAATCTAGGTTCCGACCTTCAGCTCCGACACCAGTCCGCGCAGCGTCGCGATCGCGCTCAGCGGCACGATGCGGCCGGTGCGCGGGTTCGCCGACGGGATGCCCTCGATCGACATCGAAAAGCGCGCGGTATCGGCATCGACCTCGATGCGATGGGTATTGCGCGTCAGCGCCGGGATCGGCCCAGATTTCAAGCCGCGTCTTGTCCGGCCCGATACCGGCGAGGCTCAGCGCCGCGGCGACATTGACGTTGGCTGGAAAGCCTCGCGCGCCTTCGCGCGCGGTGCCGTCGAAAATTTTCAGCGGCTCCTTGAGGTCTTTGACCGAGATGCCGCGCTCGACCAGATAAGGCGCGCCCTCGAGGCCGCCCGGCGGCTTGCGCGTCACCATGGTGACGGAGTGGATGGTGCCTTCGGCGGCGGCGCGCACCGCGTCGAGCCCGAGCAGCGCGCCGGTCGGCACCAGAATGCGCGCGCCGGTTTCCTTGGCGCGCGCGACCAGGTCCCAATTGTCCAGCAAGCTGGCCGACCGAGAGCGGCATGAAAATCTTGCCTGCCTCGATCGACCGACGACGCCACGCCGCGAAATGCCGTCGGCGGCAGCCCTTCGACCACCACGTCGCAGGATTGCGCCAGCGCTTCGGCGGGAACGATCGGGATGCGGTCGCCGGCGCCCGGCAGATTGCGCCGCGCTTTGTCCTGGTCGCGCACCGCGACGGCGGTGAGAACGAGGCCCGGAATGCCGGCTTCCAGGCGGCGCGCCACGTCGAGACCGACGGCGCCAAGCCCGGCCAATCCAACCTTGAAAGCTTGCCGCGGCATGTTGCTCTGTCCTCAGGCTGGCCGCGATCGCCGCGGCCCGATACAGTCTCTATGCGTGCCCCAGGTCGTGCAATGCGGCCGGAGCCCGGCGCCTTGCAACCTGAGCGGAGACTGCGAATGTCCAATATCAATCCGAACTCGTTCACCACCCGGCCGGAGATCGAAGGCACGTTCGGCGTGGTGACCTCGACGCATTGGATCGCCACCGCCGTCGGCATGGCGATGCTGGAGCGGGGCGGCAATGCCTTCGACGCCGCGGTCGCGACGGCATTCACGCTGCAGGTGGTCGAGCCGCATCTCAACGGGCCGGGCGGCGACGTGCCGGTCATCGTCTACGACGTCAGGCGCGGCAAGACCGGAAGTGATTTGCGGCCAGGGCGTTGCGCCGGCCGGCGCCACCATCGCGCATTACCGCAGCGAGGGTCTCGACCTCGTTCCCGGCACCGGGCCTTCTCGCCGCGTGCGTGCCCGGCACGTTCGAAACCTGGATGCTGCTGTTGCGCGATTACGGCACCATGCCGCTTGCGCGAGGTGCTGGCGCCGGCGATCGGTTATGCGCAGAACGGTCATCCGCTGCTGGAGCGCGCCAACGCCACCATCGCGACGGTCGCCGCCTTGTTTCGCGAGCATTGGCCGACATCGGCCGCGGTCTATCTGCCCGAACAATGAGGTGCCGGCAACCGGCTCGCTGTTCACCAACACCACGCTCGCCGCCACCTATGGCCGCATCCTCAAGGAAGCCGAGAGCGCCGGCGGCGATCGCGTCGCGCAGATCGAGCGGGCGCGCCAAGCGTGGTCGAAGGGTTTCGTCGCGGAAGCGATCGACCGCTTCTGCCGCACCCAGGAGGTCATGGATACCAGCGGCAGCCGGCATCGCGGCGTGCTCACCGCCGACGACATGGCGCGCTGGACGCCGCATATCGAAGCGCCGCTGACCTATGACTATGGCCGTTACACGGTGTGCAAGACCGGCCCGTGGGGCCAGGGTCCGGTGATGCTGCAGCAGCTTGCGCTGCTCAAGGGCTTCGATTTCGACGGCCTCGATCCGATCGGACCGGATTTCATTCATCTGATCGTCGAATGCGTCGAAGCTCGCTTATGCCGACCGCGAAGCGTTTTACGGCGATCCCGATTTCGTCGAAGTGCCGATGGCGACGCTGTTGTCGGATGCCTACAACGCCGAGCGCCGCAAGCTCGATCGGCGACAAGGCCTCGCTCGAATTGCGGCCGGGCTCGATCGCAGGTTTCGGCGCCGTCGTGCAATTGCGCCGCGAGGCGCGCGCCGGCCGCGGCCGGCGCCGGCGAGCCGACCGTCGGACGCCTTGGTGCCGGCGAACCGACCGTCGGCCGGCTCGGCGCGACGCGCGGCGACACCGTCCATTTCGACATCGTCGATCAAGCCGGCAACATGGTCTCGGCGACGCCGTCGGGCGGCTGGCTGCATTCCTCGCCGGTCATTCCCGAACTCGGCTTCTGTCTCGGCACCCGCGCGCAGATGTTCTGGCTCGACGAAGGCCATCCGGCGGCGCTCGCGCCCGGCAAGCGGCCGCGCACCACGCTGACGCCGACGCTCGCGCTTGCGCGACGGCGAGCCCTATCTCGCCTGGGGCTCGCCCGGCGGCGATCAGCAGGATCAATGGATCACGCAGTTCTTCATGCGCCACGTCCATGCCGGCATGAACATGCAGGAAGCGATCGACGCGCCGGCCTGGCATTCCGAGCATTTCCCGAGTTCGTTCTGGCCGCGCACGGCGCGGCCCGGCGTGCTGGTCGTCGAAGGCCGCGTGCCGAAGAAAACCATCGACGAACTCAAGCGCCGCGGTCACATCGTCGAGATCGGCCCGGACTGGTCGGAAGGCCGGCTCACCGCCGCGTCGCGCGTCGGCCGCCGCCGCCGCGCCGCCGCCAACGCGCGCGGCATGCAAGGCTACGCTGCGGGACGCTGACAACTACAATTATCGGTCAACGGCTCTTGCACCGCTGAGGCGCAAATCTCCAGCCGCGTGGCATATGATTTGCTTTGTGCAGATCATGAGCGATGAGCATTACTTCTCGCTGCTGCTCTGGACGATCTGTGTGCTCACTTTCGCCTGCAGCGTCGTGGCGCTGACCGAGCACCCGGAGTGGTTCGGGGCCTGACGAGACGGACCGCAACGGAACCGTCAGCGTCGGCAGCAATAAGTTAGACAGGGCCGCAGGCAATGAAGCCGGGCGCTTGCGAGTGGAACCAGTCGCGCGCGCCGAACCTGCCGCTACGCCGTTACCGTTCCCAAGAATTCTTCGACTTCGCCGCGCAATTTGGTAGTGGCGCTTTCGACGTCCTCGCAAGCCGCCAGCATGGTCTCCGCCGAGCTTCGGGTTTGCGTCATGCCGCCGGCCACTTCGCCGAGCGCCAGCGACGATCGCCTTGGCGCCCGAGCGCGGCGCTGGCAACGTTGTGGGAGATCTCTCCGGTCGCTGCTTCCTGTTGCTCGACCGACAGCGCAACCGCGCCGGTATAGTCGCTGATATCCTGCATCCGCTGGGTTATTTCGCGGATCGCCGACACCGCCTTGGCGCTCGATTGCTGCACGCCCGTGATCTCGTGGGTGATCTCCTGGGTCGCTTTTGCGGTTTGCACGGCAAGTGATTTCACTTCCGACGCGACAACGGCAAAGCCGCGGCCGGCCTCGCCGGCACGCGCCGCTTCGATGGTGGCATTGAGCGCCAGCAGATTGGTTTGACCGGCGATGTCCGAAATAAGCTTGACCACGTCGCCGATCTTCTGCGCCACATGCGCGAGCGCGGCGATATCCTCGTTGGTCGTATTCGCGTCCGCGGCAGCGGCGCGAACCACATTGTTGGTTTGGCCGAGTTGGCGGCTGATCTCCTTGATCGAGACCGAAAGCTCCTCGGCGGCGGTGGCCGCGGTCTCGACATTGACCGAGGCCTCATTGGAGCCGTGCGCGGCGGTTTCGGCCCGCTGCAAGGTATGATCGGATGTCGTCAGCAAGGTTCCCGCCGCGGCTTTCATCGCCGTCGCGCTCTGGCCTACGGTTTTGAGCATGGTCTCGACGCGGGCGCGAAACGAGGAGATCGCCGCATCGGTGGTGCGGCGCCGCTCATCGCCCTGGCGGAGCGAGTCGCGTTCCTTCTCGGCGAGCAGCCGCTCGGTGATGTCGGTATGCGTCGCCACCCAGCCGCCATTGGCAAGCGGCCGGCTCACCACCGCGATGATGCGGCCGTCTTTGAGCTCGACGGTCTTGGTTTCGGTGCGGCCCTCGACGACCTGGCGCAAGCAGTCGGCGACATAGCGATCCGGATCGCCGGAAAATGTTCCCGCCGCGATCCGATAATCCAAAAGCGCGCGCAACGGCACGCCGGCACGCGCGTGTTCGGGCCGCAATTGATACATCTCGATATAGCGGCCGTTGCACATCATCAGGCGCGAGGCGCTGTCGAACATGCACAGCCCCTGCGTCATGTTATTGAGCGCCGAGCGCAGCAAGCGCGCCTGAGCGCGCCGCCGCCCGTTGACGAACAGGCCCGCCAGCGCCGCGGCCCCAAGCCCGAACGGCAGCGCCACCACGATCGCGGCCAGAGGTGCGGATCTGTTCGTCAGAACGGCAATCAGCCATTGCGCACCGCAGATGGCGAAGGCGGCGAGCGCCCACGGCAAATCCGGCACCACCCGCCATGACGACGAGCTTCCAGTTGCGACTGGCTTTTGAAAGCAGAGGACTGGCGACCATCACACGAGCGCTGCGCTAATTGCCGCAGCCTATTCGCCCGGCGGTTGTTTTGCGGTTAAGACTTGGTGAATAGACTCTTAAGAAAGGCCTGCGGTCCGACCGGCCTGCTATAAGGGTCCAAAGAAATCGAGGGGAGACGTCCTTGGCTGCGATCGACCGTCGTGTGATTTGCCTGCCGTTGTTGGCAATCCTCTTTGCATTTTTCGGGCCGCCACAAGCGCGTGCCGATGACATATATCCGGCGCGGCCAATCCATCTTATCGTCGGCTTTACGCCGGGCGCCGCGGCCGACGTCACCGGCCGGACGCTGGCGAACGGTCTGAGCCAGGTGCTCGGTCAGCAAATCGTGGTCGAGAATAAGCCCGGCGCAGGTTCCAGCATCGCCGCCGATTACGCCGCCCACGCTGCCAATGACGGCTATACGTTGTTTCTCGGCTCGTCGGCCAACATTACCAATCAGGTGATCAATCCCGATCTGACCTTCGACATGGTCAAGGATTTTGTCCCGGTCGCGCCGGTCTCGGCCGCCGCCGTCGTCCTCGTGGTCAACCCGTCGCTTAACATCCACTCGGTCAACGAACTGATCGCGCTTGCCAAAGCGAAACCGGGCGAAGTGCTCTATGCCTCGACCGGCGTCGGCGCCGCGCCGCATCTTGCCGCCGAATTGTTTTCGCAGCGCACCGGCGTGAAGCTCGTTCATGTGCCTTATCCGGGCAGCCCGCAGGCGGTCGCCGACCTGATCGCCGGCCGCACCATGATGATGTTCTGTCCGGCCTCGACCGTGATCGGCCAGATCGCCGCCGGCAAGCTCACCGCGCTTGCCTCGGCAGCGAACAAGCGCCCGAGCATCCTGCCCGATCTGCCGACCATGGCCGAGGCCGGCATGCCCGACTTCGACACCGGTATCTGGTTTTCGGTGATGGCGCCGAAAGGCACGCCGCAGGCGGTGGTCGACAAGCTCGCCGCCGCCGTGCAAGAGACCATGCGGAAACCGGATCTGGTGAAAATGCTCGCCCAACAAGGTATCGATCCGCTCAGCGGCGGCCCGGATGATCTTCGGAAGCTGGTCGCGAGCGAGCTTGCACGCTGGTCGACCGTGGCGCGCGCGGCCGGCTTGAAGAGCTGACACGGAATCAAACTTTATGAATGCGATCACGCGCCGTACCGCGGCGACACTGACGGCTTGTCTGCCCTTCGCCTTTGCGGCCCGCAGCCGCGCGGCGGACTATCCGACGCGTCCGGTCCGTATCATTATCGGCTTCGGCGCCGGCTCTGCCGCCGATACGCCGGCACGGCTTCTGGCGCAGAAATTCGGCGACGCGCTCGGCCAGCAATTCATTGTTGAAAACAAACCGGGCGCCGGCAGCAATGTCGCGGCGGAATTCGTGGCGCGCGCCCCGAATGACGGCTACACGCTGTTCATGGCGACGACGGCGCAGACCACCTATGCCGGCATGACCGTCAATCCGACCTACGACCTCACCAAGGATTTCGCGCCGATCATTCGGGTCACCGAAGTTTCCAATATGCTGGTCGCCAATCCCTCGCTCGGCGCCGACAATCTGCAACAGCTGATCGCGCTCGCCAAGGAAAAGCCCAATCAGATTTTCTTTGCCACCGGCGGGGTCGGCACCATCGCCCATGTCGCCGGGGAGTTGATCAACATCATGGCCGGGATCAAGCTGGTGCATGTGCCCTATCCGGGCAGCGCCCAGGCCATGACCGACGTCGTGTCGGGCCGCGTTCCGTTGTGGATCGCGCCGGCATCCGCCGCCGCGCCGCAGGTCGAAGCGGGAAAGCTCAAGGCCATCGCGGTGACGACGGCGCAACGCTCCAGCATCGCGCCGAATGTTCCGACCATCGCCGAGTCAGGCCTGCCGGGTTACGACCTCGGCCTGTGGTTCGGCTTGCTGGCGCCCGCCGGCACCCCGAAACCGATCGTCGACAGGCTCGCGCAAATCGCCAACGATGCCCTCAAGACGCCCGATCTCACCGAGCCGCTGCGCAAGATCGGCATGGACATCGTCGGCGGCACGCCGGAAGCGTTTGCGACCTATATCGGCGCAGAAGTGAAAAAGGCGACCGATGTCGCGATTGCCGCCAATATCAGGCAGTGAGCCTTCAGGCAGCGTGCAGAATGACGTCGACACGGACGGCATCGTAAGGAAAAATAACAAGCCCGTCGGCAGTCTTCTGCAAGACACCGGCATTGAGCAAGGCGTGGATGTCGCCGTGCACCGCTTTCACATCGCGTTTCACCCGGCGCGCCGCTTCGCGAATCGTCACCGCGCCGGCACCGGTCAAAGCGCGGATCAACTCCCAGCGTTTTGCCGTCAAAAGTCGGAATAACAATTCGGGCGTAGCGAAGCTGATGTGCGAGCCTTGTTTCTTGCCTTTGAAGGCATCGCGAGTTCGCCGCTTAACCTCTTCGAGAGTTGACACCTGGAGCGTTACGGTTTTCATTTATCGTCTCCACTTCTCGATGTCCTGCCAAAAGTCCGCAAGCAACGTGTCGGTATCGATAAAGCGATAGAACTGCTCATTGTCCCCATCGTGACGGTGATCGCCTTTGCCCGCCTCATTGTCATAGCGCAACACGCAAATGTCATCGACAACCAGCGCAAGACGGTACTTGAATGGATGAGCCGATCCACGCGCCGGCCGCGGCAATTGCCATATGACGATTTCGACGAATGTCCGCGCGTCTAGGACATATCGCTCGTCAAGCAGCCGCTCCGCCTTCATGTTGGATTAAATTACAACATGCCTGGTGTGTTGTCAATAACTCCAACAGCACGTTACCCCGCCGGCGGAATCACCGGCAGCAGCAAATACGACTCCTTATCGCCGCCGGCATAGATCGTGTTGACGGCGCCGGAATTGTAGTCGGCGTGATAATGCATGTAGCCGGCGCTGCCGGTGCCGTCGCGCGGCTGGATGTCCAGCCGGATGCGGTGGCCCTTCTTGAATACCATCGAGGTCGGCCAGATTTCGACCTCGACGCGCACGATCTCGCCCGGCGTCAGATAAAGCCGTCGGACATGCTTATGGTACGGCCGATACGGCCGCGACAGTTCGGTGTCGAGTTCGCGATGCGACACCCGCAGCCAGCCCTTGGCCACCGGCACCGGCGCGCCTTGCTGGCCGGTCTCCATGATCTCGTTGCCGTCGGTAATCGAAATTGCGCAGCGTCAGACAGAGATCCATGTCTTCGCTGGAGCTCGACACCCACAGCACCGCGGCGATCGGGCCGGTGATTTCGGTATCCACCGCAGAGCCGCGCGGTCTCCAGCGAAACGCCCATTCCCGGCTTGATGCCGCCGCCCAGCACCTGCGATGAGGCAGCCGACGTCGAACCCATGGTGCCGAGGCTCGACGCTGGATAGGTCCGCGAGTCGGTCTTGGCCGGGTTCTTGACTTCAAGCAGCCCGGTCGCCGGCGCGCCTTCGGCCTGCGGCTGCGACAGATCGAGATAGAGCTTGGTCCAGCGCGTGCGCTTGAGCGGCCATTCGTGTTCGTCACGCCATTCGAAGGCGTCGGCGCCCTTGCGGATCGCGAGCCGCACCGGCGGCTCGTCCATCACGCCGTTGTCGATGCCCTTGAGCCAATGGTCGAGAAAGCGGATCTGATCGCGCCGGCCGTCTTCGGTGTAGAACGGATGGACATGTGAGCCGAGATGGATGCGCAGCTTCTTGTGCGGCGTCGCCGCGCGCATGAAGGCTTCGGTGTTGCCGCGCAGATGCAGGCCCATGCCCGACCAATTGCCGACCGAAAACATCGGCACATTGATCTTGTCCCATTGCGCCTGGCTGCCGCGGAACGCGCCGCTGTCGAGATTGTTGCGCAGCCAGAAATGCAGCGTGTTGATCTGCCAGCCGTCGGGCATCTGTTGCGAGGCGCGCCCCAGCAGATGATGCAGCAGATGCGCGGTGTACCAATTGGTCATGAACAGATTGAGCAGGCCGCCGTGATAGAGCGCGTCGCGATAGAGATCGGCAAAGCCCTCCCAGGGAATGATCGCCTTCAGCGACGGCGGCTGCAGATTGGCGACGAACCACTGATTGATGGCGAAATAGGAAATGCCGAGCAGGCCGACATTGCCGTTGCACCACGGCTGCGCCGCCGCCCATTCGATCGCGTCGTAAAGATCGACCGCTTCGGCGAGCGACCATGGCTCGCATTGGCCCGGCGATTTGCCGGTGCCGCGGCCGTCGACCCGCACCGCCGCATAGCCGCGCGGCACCCACCATTGCGGATTGACGGTTTCCCAGTTCATCCATTCGTTCTGCGGCTCCGCCAAGTTATCCGGCACGATCCAGAGCTTGTCTTTCTGATACGGACCGAGATTGAGGATGGCGGGGAATTTGCCGTCGTCGTAGGGCCGGAACACATCCGCCTTCAGCCGCGCGCCGTCGCGCATCGGCACATCGACGTCCTGGTCGAACACGACAGGATAGTTGGGATTGGAAGACTGATCAGTCATGGACGGTAAAGCCTCTCGTCATTCCGGGGCCGAGCGCCAGCGAGGAACCCGGAATTCATAGTCACGATCATGGAGGGATTGGTACCGCGGAACAATATTCTGCAAGTTTAGCGAATATGGATTCCGGGCTCGCGCCCTTGGCGCGCCCCGGAATGACGATTACTCCGTCTCGATCTTCACTTCACTGGTGATCTTGCGCCAGGTTTCCATATCGCGCCCGAGCCAGGCCTTGGCGTCGGCCAGCGAGCTGTTGGGGACGACATTGAAGCCCTGCTTGTTGAACGCTTCGGCAGCCTCGGGCGTCCGCATCGCCGCAACCGCGGCGTCGAAGATCGTCTGAAGAACGTCCTTCGGCGTGCCGGCGGCCGCGAACAGGCCGTTCCACGCCAAGGTGCCGACGCCGGGGAAGCCCGCTTCCTGCATGGTGGGCAAATTGGCGAATTCCGGCAGCCGGGCGCGATTGACCACAGCCAGCGGATGGAGGTTGCCGGCCCGCACCTGCGGCGCGCTGCTCGCGACATTGAGGAAGGCGACCTGCACCGAGCCGGTCAGCATGTCGTTGATCACGCCCGCGGCACCCGCTTTGTTCGGCACCGCGATCATATCGAGATCGCCGGCGCGCTTGGCGAAATAGGCCATGTCGTAATGCGGATAGCTGCCGGGCCCGACCGTGCCATAGCGCACCTGGCCGGGATTCTTTTTCACATAGGCGACCAATTCGGAAATAGTGGTCGGCGCGAAGCTCTTGGCTGCGACCAAAAACGCCGGGACATCGACAGTGTCGGTAATCGGCACCACGTCTTTCATGTAATCGAAATTGAGCTTCGCCGCATAGGCGACCGGCGTTATCGCATTGGTGGAAACATTGCCGACCATCAGCGTGTAACCGTCGGCGGGCGCATGCACCATTTCCTGCAGGGCGACGATGCCGAAGGCGCCGGGCTTGTTTTCGACATAGACCGATTGCCCAAGCCGCTTGGTCAATTGATCGGCGAGGATGCGCGCCACGATGTCGGTGGCGCCGCCGGGTCCGTAAGGCACCAGGATTTTGACCGGCCGGGAGGGATATTTGTCGGAGGACTGCGCCCACGCCGCATTGCCGGCAAAGCCCGCCAGCGCCAATGCGAGAATGCCAAACCTGATCAAGTCGCGCTTCACTCTACCCTCCCCGGCCTTGTTTTTCGCGTCGCCGTTCCGGCTGTCCGCGCCCTATAGTCTATTTCATTTGCCGGCGACCGACTGAAATAGTTTACGGTTCGCCGCCAACTCATCCGCGACATATTTGTCGAACTGATCGGGCGTCATCGGCAGCGGATCGACGGCGAGCTGCGCCAGCTTTTGTTTCATCGCCGGGGTCTGCAGCACGTCGGCGGCAATCGAATAGAATTGCTGGATAATCTCGCGCGGCGTCCGCCCGGGCATGAAGATGCCGTACCAGACGGTATAGTCCGACTGCGGATAGCCGGCCTCGATCGAAGTCGGAACCTCCGGAAGGTCGGCGGCGCGCGTCGGCGTACTCACCGCCAGCGCGATGAGCCGGCCGTCCCGGATCAGCGGCAGCGCCGTCGAGATCGGGCAATAGTAAAAATCGATACGGCCGCCGAGCAGATCGGTCAGCGCTTCCGCGCCGCCTTTGTAGGGAATATGCGCCGCTTCGAAGCCCGCACTGACCCGGAAACGTTCGGCGCTGACATGGGTCGCGGTGCCGACGCCGGCCGAGCCGTAATTGAGCGAGCCGGGACTGGCCTTGGCCGCCGCGACGAGATCTTGCGCCGTCTTCCAGCCTTTCGCCGGATTGACGACCAGGACGTTGGCGTTCTTGCCGAGCGGGATGACGGCGGCGAGATCCTTTTCGGTGTCGTAGGGCAGGTTCGGCACGATGTAGGGCGCGATGGTCAGCGCCGAGGAATCCGCCAGGATCGTGTAGCCGTCAGGGTCCGCCCGGGTGACTTCGCCGACGCCAAGCGCGCCGCCGGCACCGCCGCGGTTCTCGACCACGATCGGCTGGCCGAGCGCCGGGCCGACCTGATCGAACACGGCGCGGGGAATAATGTCGGTCGCGCTGCCCGCCGCGAACGGAATGAAAGCGCGGATCGGTTTAGCCGGCCAATTGTCGGCATGGACGAGGCCTATGACGGCGAGCGACCCGGCCAACAAAGCGCCGGTCGATACCGCCGCGAAATAGGACGTTTTAGCCATGACACTCGGGTTCCTGCGCAGCGGCCTAAGCTTACATAGCATTCAAATTCATGCAGCTTTTATGCCGCGGACCCCACCCGAAGCACCCATGACGAGGTAATTTGAAAACATCGTCGTCCGGGCGAAGCTAGTTTAGGGCCTGGGGCGGCGCCAGGGCATGCTACCTTCACCCTTCGGTCACCTTTTTCGCCGAACTGTGTAGGAAGCTTGGGGGAAATGGAATGATCCGCCCGTCTGCCGTGGTTGTTGTCGGCGGTATTTTCATATCCGCATGCGGACTCGCCGGCTGTTCCGACACGGCGCCCCCGCCCGGCCAGCCGAGCTTCTATCTCGATCTCGCCCAGGCGGGCGCGGTGCTCGACGCCAGCGCGGCGCAATCCATGATCAGCGGCTATCGGAGCAACAACGGGCTCGGCGCGGTGACGATCGACCCCGAACTGATGCGGCTCGCCAACGAGCAAGCCCAGGCCATGGCCGCGCGCGACAAGCTCGACCACGACGCCGCTCATCCGTTTCAGGAACGCATTCGCAAATCGGGCTTCGATGCTTCGGTCGCGGTCGAAAACATCGGCGCCGGCTATCACACGCTTGCCGAAGCCTTTTCCGGATGGCGCGATTCGCCGCCGCACCGTGCCAACATGCTCAACGGCAGCGTGACGCGAATGGGCATCGCCGCGGTCTATACGGCGAAGTCGAAATACAAGGTGTATTGGGCGCTGATCCTCGCCACCGCCGACGGGCACAAGAGCTAACAAGAGAGCGTCGCCCCGCCAGAGGGCGTAACTCGCCACCCTTAGTCGGCAGCGTTGCGCAAAGCAGCTTCGAGAGTGGCGTCGAGATAGCGCCCTATCGTGTCACGCGTTCATCGCCGTACTGGCCAAAGAAGGATGACGGCTTGTCGTATTCAAAAATTCCCCTGCCTTGCGCGTCCTCAAAAAGGACGACCCGCAAGGGCGCGTACAGCGCGGCGGGAAGTTGATGGCGGGTCATTTTTGATGCCGTGAGGGGATTGCCGATCTCATATTGGAGCGCGCTACGCTTTTGGCCCACAATCTGTAGCAAAGTGCCATGATCGCGCGCTTCAAAGATCGACAGCTTTGGTCCGTTGTCTTCGTAGTCCTTCACCCGTTTCTGATCACCGCTGCCGAGCGCCTCCGCTATGCTTGAATCAAGCTGAGGGAGCGTGCTTTCGAGCTTGCGGCGGACCTCTGCAAATGTCCGTTCCGACGAAATCCTGATGTGCTCAACGGCAATCGTATGTGAGGTAACGGAAGCTTGCGTGGCGGCTTGGGTCATGTCACATTCCCGTTCCCGGATGCCGGTCACTTAGGCAGCTATCGCGCCATCATGCGACCGAAGCTCACCGCAGTTGTTGATGTAGAAATTCGCTCGTTCGCCCATTGGCGAGTGCTGCCGCTGCGGCGTTGTAGTGCAGCCCATTGTGCCGGGAGAAGGCGTGACGCTGACCCGGATAGCTGTAAACGGTAGCGTTCGGCTTATTCGCGAGCGCTGCTTTGATCTCAGCTTGCGCCGGCTTGGAGATGAATTCGTCCTCTTCACCGAGGTGCATAAGTAAGGGAGCGCGCAACCCGCCAACCTCGCCGAGATATTTTTCTGTGTCGCCGCCATGGTAAGCAACGGCTGCGTCGACCTCATAGCGGGCGGCGACGATGAAGGCCATCAACGCGCCGAGGCAGTAGCCCTGCACGGCAACCTTGCCGGTCGACTCCGGCAGCTCGGCGACGGCGCGTATCGTTTCCCTGATATCCTTTGCGCCGGCATCGCGATCATAGGCCCCGTAAAGCCGCAGACCGTGCTGCCAGTCTGCGTCAGATCTGACACCAAGGTCGACGCCAGGTTCTTGCCGCCAGAACAAGTCCGGCGCGACCGCAATGAAGCCCTGGGTCGCAAGCTCATCGCATGTCGCCCGGATGTCGGCGTTAACGCCGAACAGCTCCTGGAGAACAACCACTGCCGGTGCAGGCAACCTGATCGGTCGCGCGATGTAGGCGCGGAACGTCCCGTCTGCAGACTCGATGACAATGTGATTTTCCAATGCGTTCTCCAGATGAGCCGAGTGACAAATCTTAGGAAGTCCCACGTGTCCTAAGAGGATTGTTAGCTAGAGAGGAAGCGTCATCTCACTGACTGGATCGACACGGAGGCGGCTGCTTCCTCGATAAGCTTGGCCGCTTCTTTCGGATGGGACATATAGGCCACATGGCTGGACTTCACTTCAACCGTCGTAGCGTTGGCGCGCTTCGCCATCATGCGCTCCTGCTCCGGATTGATCGACCGGTCTTCGGTGGCCACCATGTACCAAGTGGGTTTTGTCTTCCAGGCAGGGTTCGTGACTTTGTGGGTGAATGCATCGGTGGAGATCGGCACCTGCGAAATAGCCATGAACTGTGCTTGATCCTTTGGAATATCCGCCGCGAAGTCGGCTGCAAAATGCTCCTGTTCTATCCACCAGTTGCCGTTGCTGTCCGGCTTGAATGCCTTCGAGGCTTGCGGCAAGGCCGCCTCAATCGTGGCGCAGCTTTCCCCGGCGTCCAAAGCGAATGCGGCGATATAGACGAGCGCCTTTACGTTTGGATGATTCCCTGCCTCGGTGATGACGGACCCGCCATAACTGTGGCCTACCAGAACCACTGGGCCGCCCATCGCGTCGATGGCCGCCTTGGTGTACTTCTGGTCGTCGGCGTATGATGTCTCCGGGTGTTGCACCACCGACACCTTGTATCCGTCACTCATGAGGATCTGAGCGACTGGCTCCCAGCCGGAGCCGTCGGCGAAAGCTCCGTGCACCAGGACCACGTTCTTAATTTGCTGCGCCATGACCAATTTCCTCCACAATAAAGGTCCAAACGAACCATTTTGATTTTCGATCGGGAACGCCTGAACCCTTTCGACACCCTCGTTGCGGACAGTTTATTCGTTCAAAAGGCCTGCTAAATTGTACGAGGCTATCTCGTCTTGTACAATTCGCCCGGAATCGCCTCGGCAGACGGCGTCACTAACGACTGCCTCTTCTTTTGGGACATCGATCATTGTACTCTTTCTTTCCGGGGCGGCGGCTACTCGCGTGGAAGCAGCGACGTTTGTTGCTCAGTGACGAGCCCGGAGAGCAATGATGAGTGTGGATGCGATCGAGGACGACCTCGCTAAACGCTTCCGGATAGATCGTCCACCAACACTCTTGGCGCGAAAGTCGTCGAAAGCACGTATCGGCTTTTCACGCATGCAGAGTAGATGTCCGACGCGTAGCCGTTCACTGCCCGCACAACCGGAAGAGGCTTTTGCGTTCCATGTTCCGCTGGCCGTGCCGTTTTTCTCGAATCTGTGGACGGCGGGGAAGCGGAGAGAAGTGCCCAACTGGCGTCTTGGCGATGCGCAGCTGATCGATTTGCGCGACGAGCCGACGGTCAGTCTGAACATTCCTTTCGATTCGCTTCGCTTTTATATCCCTCAAACTGCCCTCGATGAGATGGCCAACGAAGCCGGGATTCGCAGAGTTGGCGGACTATGTGCGTCAAATTTTGGTGGCCGCGACCTCGTCATGTTCGGTCTGGCGCAAACGCTCGCCGGCGCGATGGAGCAGCCCGGCGACGGCACCACCATGTTTTCCGACTGTATAGCACTAGCTTTCTTCGCTCATGTTGTGCGCGCTTACGGCAGTGTGTCGTCCGGCGGGCAAAACATCCGTGGTTGCCTTGCGCCGTGGCAGCTGCGGCGCGCCTGCGACTATATCATCGCCAATCTGGAAGGTGATCCTTCGATGGCCGAGGTCGCGAATGAGTGCAGACTATCGGGCAGCTACTTCGCTCGGGCTTTCAAGCAGACGACCGGTATCCCACCATTCCGTTGGCTAACCAACCAACGCGTCGTGCGCGCTAAGGAGCTTTTACAGGATCCGGGGCGTGAACTCGCGGATATTGCCCAACTCTGTGGTTTTGTTGACCAAAGCCACTTCACGCGGGTGTTCTCCAAGAGCGAGGGCCACAGCCCAGGACGGTGGCGCCGCCTCTATCGCCTCTAACCACTGTCAGCACGTAATAAACCAATGGCTTCTGCCGATGCGGTCGCGACGCGGAACAAAAGTGCCGCCGTCAGGTGACGGCGGCGTGACAGCATTCGCTGCTCTGCTTTGCGAACTTTCCGTCCGTTCCCGGCCCATCGCGACATGACCGAACCGGATTGTTGGGTGCGGTCCTACATCATCTCGAACATTTTGCTGCCGTAGGTGTTGCGTGCTTCGGCCAGAAGCGGCGTCACGGCCTCGCGAAATTGGGCGTGCTGGGCGGCGGTCAGTTCGGTGATCTCGCAGCCGGCCGCTTCGATCGCCGCCCGCGCTTCGCGGTCCTCCTCGATGGCGAGCCCGCGCTGAAACGCGATCGCCTGCGTCACTGCCTCGCGCATCGCATTCTGCAAATCCTCCGGCCAGCCGTCGAATGCCGGCCGGTGCAGGAAGATCGGCCGCGAGATGTAGAAATGATTGGTCACGGTGTGGAACCGATGAAACTTGTGCACGCCATAGGTCACGGTATTGGCGAAGGGATTTTCCTGCGCGTCGATGGTGCCGGCCTTGATGGCCGCGATCGCTTCGGTCAAATCCCAGCGCAACGGCACGGCGCCTAAAAGTTCGAAGGTCCGGGCCTGCACCTCGCTCGGCAGCACGCGGATGCGCATGTCTTTCAGATCGGCCGGCACCCGGACGGGGCGCAGCCGGTTCGAGATATGGCGGAAGCCGTTCTCGAAATAGCCGAGGATGCGGTAATTGACGCGATCCTCGATCTTCTCGGCGAGAAACTTGCCAAGCGCGCCGTCGATCGCGGCCCGCGCGCGGTCGCGGCGGTCGAACAGAAACGGCAGATCGACGAAGCCCAGTTCGGGTACGCGGTCGGTCAGATAACTCGACGATTGATAGCCGAGCGACAGGATGCCGTCTTCGACCAGCCACAAAATGTCTTCGGCGCGATAGCCGAAATCCATGATGTTCCAGACATATTTGACATCGATGCGGTCGCCGAATTTCGCCTGCAAACGATCGCCGATCAGTTTCAGCGAACGCGAGAACGATGTGGTCGGCGGTCCATAGCCGCCCATGCGGATGGTAATCGGATTGGCCATTGTTTTTGCAGTGCCCTGTGCGTTTCCGGTAGCGACAGAGATACGCGGGAAAGGCGATGCGAAAGTCAACGCTAGCGGCGCAGCCTCGCGCGAACCGATTTCGCCGCGGTTATGGCGGCGCGGCGCAGCCGCTCCAGCCGGCAGGCATAGCCGAACGGCGCCTCGGGCCGCACCGCGATCAGGCGGTCGCACAGCGTCAGCCGTTCGCGCCAGATCGGATTGAGCACGACGTTGTCGTCGGCGGCGCAGGAATCGGTGCGGGCAACGGTGACGTCGGCCGCGAGTTGCTCGGTCAGCGCCGCGGTCAGCAACATGCCCGGCGCTTGGCGCGCGAAGTGCTTCGTTATAGGCCGTCTTCCAATACCAGGCGGCGCCGCCGCTGCGCAGCGTCAGCGCCGCGGCGATGGCGCGCCCGTCGAGCAGCAGGCGATTGAGCGTGACTTTGCCCTCAACGGCAAGCGCCGCCACCGCAGTCTTGAAAAAACTGCGGGTGTCGTCGCGGCTCGCCGCCGCCGTGCCGGCCTCGCCCTTCCAGCCGCTCGGCTTCGAGCGCAAAAAACTCCTCGATCTCGGCGCACGACCGGCTCCGAAGTCGAGGTGAACAACAGCGCGCCGCGATCGGCAAGCCGCCGGCCGCTGCGCTGCAATTCGCGCAGCCGGTGCGTCGTCAGCGTGCGTTCGAGATAATCGGCGCGATCGTCGCCGGGCTCGAGCAAAGCGCGGCTGATGCGTGCCGAAATTCTCGCTCGGCATTTGCGCCCGGCTGAGAATGCCGTCGAGCGCCGCTGCAAACGGCCCCTGCGCGGCTACCAGCGGCAACAGGAGCAGGCCCGGCAGCGCCGGATTGACCGCGAGATGCGCGAGCCACGCGGCGATCACCGGCTCGGCGGCATCGCGCTCGACCAGCGGCGTGCCAAGCGGGCCGTAGGGATGCGTCCAGCCGATCAGAACCGGCAGCCGCAATCCGTAACGGCGCTCGCCGATACGCGCCGGGAAAAATCCGAGCAATTCGCGCGGCGCCGTGCCCGACCATACCAGCACGGCGCCGACATCGTTGCCGAACACCGGCGCGGCGGCGAGCGCAAAGCCGGGCTCGTAAAAGACGTTGGGTTCGAGCGCGCGGGCGGCGAGCGTGCGCCATTCGTCGGTGATGGCCAACAGATCCCCGACCGGGCGCCATTCGACCGTAAATGAATTGATGGCATAGCGGTCGGCGAGCACCGCGCGCCGCGCGCTGGCGATGGCGGACGCGGTGCGCTCGAGCGCGAAACGCGGCGCGGACTGCGAACCGATCGATGCCACAACCACCCTCAACACCGCCAACAACGGCGGGAAGCCGACGCGGGAGGTTTAGCAACGAGGCGTTAACATTCTGTTGGAATAAATTAACAAATGTGGCGGCATTCCTGCCGCGCATCACTAGCCGGTAAGCTTTGCACCGGGCATGGCGACCTCGGCCAAGGCTGCTTCGACCACGGCGCGTTCGTTGTCCGTCAGCGGCCGCTGCGGCGGTACCGGATCGCCGACCGCGTAGCCTTGAATCTCCAGCGCCGCCTTGATGCAGGCGGCGAGGTTGAAGCGGGCGAAAATCTCGTTGATCCGCCACAGCCCGCGCTGCAAGTCCATCGCCTCGGCCCAGCGGCCGGCGCGGCACAATTGATAGAGCGCAACGCTCTGGCGCGGAATGACACAGGCCGGGCCCGCCATCCAGCCGACGCCGCCGATCAGCATGACGCAAGCCGGAATGTGCGCGGAAGCGGAGAAAACCTTCAGCCCCGCGTTGCGATTCATGATCGACAGCAGCCGCCCGGTATTGGTCGAAGCATCCTTGATATAGCGGATGCGCGGATGCTCGCTGAGCCGCCCGATCACATCGAGCGAAAGGTCGGTGCGCTGGAATTGCGGATTGGTGTAGAGCACGACCGGAACGTCGACAGCGTCGGCGATGGCGCGGAAATAAGCTTCGACCTGCGGCTCGCTGAGCGGGAAATAGATTCCAGAATCGCGAGGATGCCGTCGGCGCCGAGCCTCTGATAGGCTCGCGCCTGCGCCACCGCGTCCGCCGTGGCGGTGGCGGCAACGCCGGCGACCACCGGAACTCGACCCGCAGCCGCTTCAATGGTCACGCGCACCACCTCGGTGCGCTGCGCGGTGTTCAGATAGGCGAATTCACCGGTCGAACCGAGCGGGGTGAGGCCATGCACGCCCGCGGCGATCAGATCGCCGGCAAGCCGGCCGAGCACATCGGCTTTGATGCGGCCGTCGGCATCGATCGGCGTTACCAGATAAGGAAAGACGCCATGCAGATCGGTGGCCGCGTCGCTCATTCGCGGCACTTCTTTACGCTGCCCGTTCTCAAACGAATTGCACCGCGATGCCGCCGAGATCGCCGAAATCGGCATGGAGCGTGTCGCCCTTGCGCGCGAACACCACGCGGGTGAACGAACCGGCCAGCACGATATGGCCGGCTTCGAGCGTTACCCCGTGCTGGCCGAGCTTGTTGGCGAGCCAGGCGACGCCGAGCGCGGGATGGCCGAGCACGCCGGCGGCGACGCCGGTCTCCTCGATCTCCGAATTCCGATACATGATGCCGCCGACCCAGCGCAGATCGGTATCGAGTGGCCCGATCGGCCGGCCGCCCATCACGATCCCGGCCGCGGCGCCGTTGTCGGAAACGGTGTCGAAAATCTTGCGCTGGTCCTGCAGGCGCGCGTCGACGATCTCGATCGCCGGCACGACATATTCGGTGGCGCGCAGCACGTCGGTAAGGCCGACGCCGGGCCCGCGCAACGATTTGCCCATGACGAAGGCCAGCTCGATCTCGACGCGCGGCAGGCAATAATTCTCGTGCGGGACGCGGGCGCCGTCGGCCACCATCATATTGTCGAGCAGATGGCCGTAGTCCGGCTCATCGATCTGCGACGAGCGCTGCATCGCTTTCGAGGTGAGACCGACCTTATGACCGATCAGCTTGGCGCCGGCTGCGATCTTGCGATTGGCGACCGCGGTCGAGATCGCATAGGCGTCCTCGATGGTGATGCCGGGCCAGGTCTTGGACAATTGGGTCGCCTGCTTCCGCTCCTTCTCGGCGGTGAGAAGAATATCGGCGGCCTTACTGCGGTCGGCATCGGACATCATGGCGGCGTTTCCCTTGCAATCTACCGGCGCTATTTTGCCTCGCGCTTAAACGGTGCAAGGCAGCGGCGAAAGGCTCTAGCAGCACATTTGCTCGGGAGCAAAGCCAGGCCAGGCGGGAAGGCTTATTGGCAGGCCGAACGCAGCACGATGGTTTCGACCGGGCACTCGCCGTTGACCGGCGGCTGACCGGAGACCCAGAGCGACGAAGTGCATTTATCTGCGGTGCGGATGTCGACCGGCTGCCCGTCTTTGTATCCCTTGGTGTGGCAGACATTGAGCGCGGCCGCCGCGCAATCGGGAGCGCCGTTGCCGGCCGGCGGACAGACTTCCTGCATTTCCACCACATGCGACGGCGTCGCCATCCGCACCATGGCGTCGGCCGCGCTCTTCATGGCGTCTTGCGTGGCGCTGGCGGCATCCTTGGCCGCGGCTTTTTGCTGATTGTTGAAGTCGTCGAGCTTCGACTGCTGGCCCTTCATCTTGTCGTTGAAATCGGCCATGGATTTATCCCACCACGCGCCGAAATCATTGAGAAAGCCGCGCTTCTCGGCCGGGGGTGGCGCAGGCTGCGGCGGCTGGCCGACGCTCGCGGTGGCGGCTGGTGTCGCCGGGGCAGGCGCTGTCGGGGCCGGAACGGCCGTGGCTTGCGGTGCCGGCGGCGGGGCCGCGGTTGGGGAAACCGGCGGGCTGGGCTGAGCCGGCTGGGCGACTTGAGCGCGCACGGTTTCCGCGCCCGCGACCGTCATCGCAGCCGCGAACAGAGCAGCAATCGCCGCCGATCGGTCAATGCCAGATGTTAAGTTGCGTCGTGTCACGGCCACCCCGTCCATGGCCTATGCCTGCTCGCCACGCCCGACATGCACTACTTGGACAAATTAGACCACTGTCAGCGGTCGTATCGCCGCCTTCGATGTGCCGGTCAAATTAAGGCGTCAATAGGGTCAGGCTACGTGACTCGTGCCGGCAATTCCAATCACCGGACGGTGAGCTCTCTCATTCCCGCGGCCGGCGAATCTCGCGCCATCGTGCCCAGACCAGCCAGGCAAATCCGGCCACCAGAACGAGGACAATGACGGCATCGGATTCGTGGAAGATCCGGCGAAGCTCGGGGTCGCTGTTCCAGCGGGCGCCGAGCCGGTAGCCGACATAGGCGAGCGCGAAACACCACGGCCACGAGCCGAGAAATGTGTAGATCTGGAATTTCAGCATCGGCATTCGCGCCAGTCCGGCGGGAAAGGCGATGAAGGTCCGCACCACCGGCAGCAGCCGGCCGACAAACACCGTCACCGCGCCGTAGCGCGCAAAGAACAGGTCGGCGCGATGGAGTTCGTGCGGGCTGATCAGAATGTACGAGCCCCAGCGTTCGATCGCGGTGCGGCCGCCTTTGGCGGCGACGTAATAGGCCGCGGTCGAGCCGAGGTTGCAGCCCAAAGCGCCGGCCGTCGCCGCGAGCACCAGGCTGAATTGTCCGATCGACACCAGATAGCCGGCGAACGGCATGATCACTTCGGAAGGCAGCGGGATGCAGGCCGATTCGATCGCCATCAACAGGACGACACCGAGATAGCCGGCCGCCGAAATGATCTCGACGATAAAGCCCGCGATCGCCGATATGATCTGATCAAGCATCGCTGGGATGAAACAAAGAGGAAACGATCAGCGCCGCTTGCGCGCGCGCCGGCCTTCGAGCACGACGACTTTCCGGCGCGGATAGTCTTCGTGAATCTTCTTCGGCACTTTCTCGGCGATGCCAAGGAGCCGCTCGCGCCGGTCCATTTCTTTCCAGACGTCTTCGGGACGGATGCCGGAGGAAACCCACAGCACCACGAGATTGTAGATCAGATCGGCGCTTTCCTTGACCACGGCTTCGCGGTCGCCATGCATGGCGTCGATCACCACCTCGACCGCCTCCTCGGCGAGCTTCTTTGCCATCTTGCTGCGGCCCGAACGCAATAGCCGCGCGGTCCGCGAGGTCGACGGGTCGTCGTTCCGGCAGGCTTGGACGGCCTGGAACAGGCGTGCGATGGAGTCAGGCATTTTTCGAATCAACCATGGCACATCACAATAGCGCGATCTTGTCGCGATTGTGTTAATTCCGCCGCCCTAATGCGGTTTCATCGATCCCGACAGAGCCATCGGCCCGGTCCTGATTAGATCGATCCCAGCCGTCTTGGTCCTCGTCATCTTGGGCCAAAAGCCCGGCATTGCCGCCGGCCGCCGCGGTGTTGACCGTGACCATCTGCTCGGTCGTGAAGCGGCGCAGGTAGTTCGGGCCGCCGGCCTTGGGACCGGTGCCGGACAACAGCGTGCCGCCGAACGGCTGGGTGCCGACCACCGCTCCGATCATGTTGCGGTTCACATAAACGTTGCCATTGCGGCAGCCGGGCGGCAATGCGTTCGGCGGTGAAATCGATGCGGGAATGCACGCCGAGCGTCAGCGCCGTGCCGTTGGCCGCGATGTCGTCGAGCAGTGTTTCGAGCTCATCGGCTTGCCATCGCACCACATGCAGCACCGGGCCGAACACCTCGTCTTTGAGATCGCGGGCGCTCCCGAGCGCGACGATCACCGGAGCAACATAACTGCCGGCCGCCGGCAGCGGCCGGTCCCGATCCCAGCGGAAACGGACCTGGCCGGCTTTCTCCTTTGCCGCGATCCAGGCATCGAGACTGGCCTTGGCCTCGGTATCGATCACCGGACCGACATGCGTCGCGATGTCGCGCGGATCGCCGACTTTCAATTCACGCGCCGCGCCGGCCAGCATCTCGAGCATGCTGGTCGGCGACGTCGTCCTGCAGACAGAGCAGCCGCAGCGCCGAGCAGCGCTGGCCGGCGGAGCGAAACGCCGATGTGATGACGTCGTCGACCACCTGTTCCGGCAACGCCGTGGCATCGGCGATCATGGCATTGATGCCGCCGGTCTCGGCGATCAGCGGCACGATCGGTCCGTCCTTGGCGGCGAGCGCGCGGTAGATCGCGCGGCCGACCACCGTCGATCCGGTAAAGACCACGCCGGCGATGCGCGGATCGGCCACCAATATGGCCCCGACCGCGCCGTCGCCCGGCACCAGATGCAGCGCACTCATCGGCACGCCGGCCTCGTGCAGCAGCGCGACCGCGAGCGCCGCGACGAGCGGCGTCTGTTCGGCGGGCTTCGCCACCACGGTATTGCCGGCAACGAGCGCGGCACTGACCTGACCGAGGAAGATCGCCAGCGGAAAATTCCACGGGCTGATGCAAACAAAAACGCCGCGCCCGCGATAGCGCAATTCGTTGCTCTCGCCGGTCGGGCCGGGCATCGGCTGCGGCGCCAGCGTGAGGCGAGCCTGGGCGGCGTAGTAACGGCAATAGTCCACCGCTTCGCGGCATTCGGCGAGAGCGTCATCGAGCGTCTTGCCGGCTTCGATCTGCAACAGCGCGACGATCCGGCCGCGATGATATTCCAGCCGCTCGGCGGCCCGCTCCAGCGCCGCCGCGCGCTCGTCGATCGGCGTCGTCGACCACGCCGTGAAGCCTGCCATCGCGGCGCTCACCGCGTCACGCGCGGTACTCTCGTCGGCCTCCGCCACGACGCCGGCCGGACTGCCATCGATCGGCGACCGCACCGTGCGTTCGGTGCCCGCCAGCACCACGCCATTGATCACCGGCGCGGCCCGCGCCGGCGCCGCGGCACTGTCGCGCGCATCGCGCAACAGCGCGTCGAGGCTGGCTCGTTCGCCGAATTCCATGCCCGACGAATTCAGCCGTTCCGGCTGATAGAGATCGCGCGGCAACGGAATCTTGCGATTGCGCGCGTCTTGCGGTCCGGCGATCGCGCTTTGCGGACGTCGCAAGATCGCGGCGATCGGCACCGAGGGATCGGCGGCGGCGGAAACGAACGACGAGTTGGCGCCGTTCTCCAACAACCGCCGCACCAGATAAGCCAGCAGTTCACGATAGCCGCCGACCGGCGCATAGACACTGCAGACCGCCTTGGGAAAATCGCCGCGCAAGGCGTCGTAGAGCGCCTCGCCCATGCCGTAGAGCCGCTGAAACTCGAAGCCTTCGACGCCGCCGGCGTCTTCAATGACGCCGGCGACCGTGAGCGCATTGTGGGTGCCGAATTGCGGATAAAGCCGGTTGCGCGCGGCCAGAAGTTTTTTCACGCAGGCCATGTAGCAAAGGTCGGTCATCGGTTTGCGGGTGAACACCGGATAGTCCACGAGCCCGCGCTCCTGCGCGCGTTTGACCTCGGTGTCCCAATAGGCGCCTTTCACCAGCCGCACCGCGAACCTGCGATTTTTCGCCGCCGCCAGGTCTTCGACCCAGTCGATCACCGCCGGCGCGCGTTTCTGATAGGCCTGCACCGCCAGCCCAAATCCCTCCCAGCCGGCGAGCGAGTTGTCCTCCAGCGCGGCGCCGATGATGTCGAGCGACAATTCGAGGCGATCGGCCTCCTCGGCATCGACGGTGAATTGCAGATCGTAGGACTTCGCCAGCCGCGCCAGTTCCAGCAGACGCGGCGTCAGTTCGGCGCGCACGCGCTGCCGCGAGATCGCCTCGTAGCGCGGATGCAGCGCCGAGAGCTTGACCGAAATCCCGCGGGCGAGTTTTTGCAGCGCTATCGCCGCCGATCGCGACAATCGCCGCCGCATAAGCGTCGAAATATTTATCCGCGTCGGCGGCGGTGCGGGCGCCCTCGCCCAGCATGTCGAATGAATAGCGGACCTCGGGATGGCCGCGGGCGCGCGTCAACGCTTCTTCGATGGTCTGGCCGATGACGAAATGGGAGCCGAGGAGCCGCATCGCCTGCCGGGTCGCCGCGCGAACCGCCGGCACGCCGAGGCGGCGGATGAGGCCATCGAAAACGGCGTCGGGCGTCTCGCCGGATGAACGATGCGGGCCGCGATCCCGAGCGTCCATGCCGAAGCGGAAACCAGGAGCGCGGTCGATTTGATGTCGCCGTCGCGCCAATGGCCGCCGGCAAGCTTGTCGTCGATCAGCCGGTCCGCCGTCACCGCATCCGGCACGCGCAGCAGCGCCTCCGCGAGCACCATCAGCGCCAGGCCCTCTTTGGTGGAGAGCGAATAGGCGTGGAGAAAATCTTCGATGCCGCCTAACCGGCTCGATCGGGCGCGGATCGCTTCAACCAGCCGCCGGGCGCGGCCGTCGACGCGAACCTCGGCGGCACGGTCCCGCGCGGAACTATCGATCAGTTGCGCCGCGAGTTCTTCATCGGGCGGAGCAAACGGTGCCGAAAACGGCGGCAGGGCGGAGGGGAGCCCGTTCATTCAGATAAGGTATTCCTCCGCGGGAATGTTCGGGAGGGGTATCGGCGTCACGGCGCGGAGCAAAGCGACGAATTACCGTGCCAAATAGGCCTGCAGCTTGTCGATGCTCTGGGTCCAGCCGATTTCCATGCCCTTCAGATAATCGGCGGCGTAGTCGACCATCGCGCTGCCGCGGGTTTGGATGGTCAATCGGGTCTTGCCGTTGTCTTCGGCGAAGGTCACGGTGGTGAAGCCGTCGATGATGGCATTGTCATCGGCATCGAGCGCAATATTGGTGAAGACCAGCCGCTCCGGCGGCACGATCTCGCGGATTTCACCCTTCATCGGATAGACGTTGCCGTCCGGCGCCTGCATATGGATGCGCAAGGCGCCGCCGACGCGGGCATCGATCGTACAGACCGGATTGGTGAAGCCCTTCGGGCCCCACCATCGCGCCAAATGCTCGGCATCGGTCCAGGCGGCAAACACCAGGGCGCGCGGCGCATCGAAGACGCGGGTGATGGTGACTTCGCGTTCGGCGAACGGCTTGGTCGGCGCGGCATTCATAAGTCGTCCTCCCGTCAGGCTTCCGGCAGTTCTGCGGCGAGATAAGCATCGAGCCGCTCGAAGGTGCCGCCCCAACCGCCCTTCATGCTGTCGTGCGCGGCATCGAAAGTGGCTTGTTCTTCGGCCGTGGCATTCAGCGGCGACCAGCGGAGATGCACTTTGGTCTTCCCACCGGGCTCCGCCGTGAAGGTCACGGTCGACAGCATTTCGAGCGGCCAGGTCGAACTCAACGGATGCCGCGTGACGCCGCCCGCCTCGTCGGAAAAAGAATGCACCCACACCAGCCGTTCCGGCGGGGCGATCTCGCGATAGACAAATTTCGCCCACATCACCGGTCCGCCGCCGGCGCGCATGGCGCCGTGATAGGTGCCGCCGACGCGGAAATCCATCGTCGAGGCCACGATGGTCGAGCCCTTGGGGCCCCACCATTCTTTCATCCGCTCCGGATCGGTGAAGCATTGCCAGACCAGATCGCGCGGCGCGTCGAACACCCGCGAGATGACGAAGTCCTTGCTTTTGCTCTCGGTCGGCATGCGAACAACTCCACAGCTTCAATTTCGATCGGTCGGGGTGCTATTGAACAAGGACCATCCACCCGACACCGAATTTGTCGGTCAGCATGCCGAAGCGCGGCGAGAAGAACGTCTTCGCCAGCGGCATCGTCACTTGGCCACCCTCGCTGAGAGCGCCGAACAATTTGTCGGCCTCGGCCTCGCTCTTCGCATTGATGGTGAGCGCAAAGCCTTGGAAATTCGGCTTGCCGAGGCAGCGCCCGTCCGACATCAGCACCGTGGTATCGCCGATCTGCACCTGCGCATGCATGACCTTTTCTTCAGCGCCCGGCGTGATCATGGACTGGTCGGGGGCGTTTTTGAAACGCATCAGCATTTTCGGTTCGGCGCCGAGCGTCTGTTTGTAGAAGTCGAGCGCTTCTTCGCATTTGCCGTCGAAGAACAGATAAGGCTGCAGATTCATGATGGGCTCTCCATGATCGGCGGTCGCGTTATTATCGCGCCGCTTCTGTCATTTTCACGACATCGCGATGCGGGGTCCGGCTCGCAGCCGATGCTATTTGTTGCCGTCATCCTCGCCCGCCTTCCGCATACTGGAATCTTGAACGCCGTCCTTGGCCTGAAGCTGTTTCAGATAAACGTCGAGCCGGTCGAAGCTTTCGTCGAAGAAGCGGCGGTAGTGCTCCATCCAATCGTCGATTTCCTTGAGCGCCTTCGGCTCGATGCGGCACGGCCGCCACTGCGCCGCGCGGCCGCGGGCGATCAGCCCGGCGCGCTCCAGCACTTTGAGATGCTTCGACACCGCCGGCATGCTCATGGCGAACGGCTTGGCAAGCTCGGTCACCGATGTCTCGCCGAGCGCCAGCCTCGCCAGAATGGCGCGGCGGGTGGGATCGGAAAGCGCGGAAAAGGCTGCGTCGAGCGACAATTGAACCATCCAGTTAAATAACTGAATGGTTCAATACATTGCGATTGCTGGGGTGTCAAGCTGGACGAATTGGGTTTGTCCACGCTGCCAAGTTCCCCGGCCGCTGCTAGAACGCACGCATGTCGTTTATCCGTATCTACCTCCGTGTTCTTGGCCTGCTGCGCTCCGACCGCCGCCTCGCGATGACGCTGGCGATCGCCAATATCGCGCTGGCCGGCGCGCAGTTCGCCGAGCCGATTTTGTTCGGCCGCATCGTCGATGCGTTGTCGGGCCCGCTGCCGTCAGGCGTGGAGCCGGCGGCGCGGGCGCTGGCGCCGCTCACCGGCGCTTGGGTGGCCTTCGGCCTGTTCATCATCGGCGCCGGCACGCTGGTCGCATGGTTTGCCGACCGCCTCGCCCATAAGCGCCGCAACCTGGTGCTGGCGGATTACTTCGAGCACGTGCTGCAATTGCCGCTCGCCTATCATTCCGGCGAGCATTCCGGCCGCCAGATGAAAATCATGCTGACCGGCACCGACACGCTGTGGTGGCTGTGGGTGTCGTTCTTTCGCGAGCATTTCGCCGCCTTCGTGTTCATCGTCCTGCTGCTGCCGACGACGCTGATCCTGAACTGGCGCCTGGCGCTGCCGTTGATCGTGCTTTGCGTCGCATTCACGATATTGACCACCGTGGTGATGCGCCGCGCCTCGGCGCTGCAGCGGGCGGTGGAACGGCATTATTCCGAGATCGCCGAGACCGCCGCCGATGCGCTCGGCAATGTCGCTTTGGTGCAAAGCTATACCCGCATCGAGACCGAAGTTTCGGGCATGAAGGCGCTGGTGGATTCGCTGTTGCGCGCCCAGATGCCGGTCCTGTCCTGGTGGGCGATCGCCGCAGTGCTGACGCGGTCCGGCACCACGCTCACACTGCTGGTGATCCTTCTGGTCGGCGCCTATCTGAAAATCATAGGCCTCGCCTCGGTCGGCGAGATCGTCAGTTTCATGAGTATTGCCGCGCTGCTGATCACCCGGCTGGAACAAGCGGTGAACTTCGCCAACCGCCTGTTCGTCGATGCGCCGAAACTCGCCGATTTTTTCGGCGTGCTCGACACGGTACCCGCGGTGCGCGACCGGCCCAATGCGGTCGATCCCGGCCGGGTGCGCGGCCTGGTCGAGTTCAACGACGTGTCATTGTCCTATGACGGCAAGCGCGCCGCGGTGGCCGATCTCACCTTCACCGTACTGCCCGGCGAACGCATCGCTTTGGTCGGCCCGACCGGCAGCGGCAAATCGACCTCGCTCGCGCTGCTGCATCGCGCCTTCGATCCGCAGACCGGCTCGATCAAGATCGATGGCGTCGATATCCGCGACCTGACGCTGTCGGGCCTGCGCCGCAATATCGGCGTGGTGTTTCAGGAAACGCTGCTGTTCAACCGCTCGATCGCCGAGAATTTGCGGGTGGGCAAGCCGGACGCCAGCGACGCCGAAATCCGCGAGGCGGCGGCGCGCGCCCAAGCGCTCGACTTCATCGACCGCAATCCGGAAGGTCTCGAAGCCCGGATCGGCGAACGCGGCAGGCTTCTGTCCGGCGGCGAGCGGCAGCGGCTCGCCATCGCACGCGCTTTGCTGAAAGACCCGCCGATCCTGATCCTCGACGAAGCGACCAGCGCGCTCGATCCGGTCACCGAGATGCGCGTCACCGCCGCGCTCGATGAAGTGATGAAGGGCCGCACCACTTTCGTCATCGCCCATCGTCTCGCCACTGTGCGCGAGGCAACGCGCATTCTGGTGTTTCAGAACGGCCGAATCGTCGAGAGCGGGACGTTCGATGAACTCAACCAACGCGGCGGCTTTTTCGCCGAACTGGTGCAGGCGCAGTTCGGGCCCGCGACTCACCTCGCAGCGCAGGAGGAAGTCGAACGCAGCGAGGGCGAGGCGGCCTCTTCACGCGTCTGAGCTTCGTAATCCCCGCCGGCGGAAATACCCCCCATCCCGATCTTCTCCCCGCGTGCGGAGAGAAGGAGGCGCGCGTCACCGCGTCCCGTTACTTCAGCCCGACCTTGTGATCGACGAAGCGCAACGTATAGGCGCTCCGATAGTCGAGATCGGCGGGATAGAGGCCGAGCTTCGATGCCGTTGCGAAGAACGACGTCCAGCGCGCATCGGTCATCGCGCCGATGCCGAGACTGGCGGTGTCGCCGGAATCGACCAGACCGCGTTCCTTCATCGCTTTGATCGAATTGGCGATGTCCTCGGCGGAGTTGTCGGGGTTTTCTTTCTGGATCATCGCGTTGCCGGGCGCCGGATCGTTGAGATAGCTGTACCAGCCCTCGATGGTGGCATCGACGAAGCGCTGCACCAGTTCAGGCTTCGACGCGATCATCGACGCCGTCGTCTCCAGCGTCTGGGCGTAGGAATTGTAGTCGGCGACATCCGCGACCATGAAGACGTTCGGCTTAAACTTGGCCTGCCTCTCGACCAGATAAGGCTCGGACGTCACATAGCCCTGCTGCACCATGTTCGGATCGGCGAGAAACGGCGCCAGGCTGAACGTGTAGGGCCGGACCTGCGATTGGTCGAAACCGTATTTGGCGACCAGAAAACGCCACCAGGTGTCGACCGACTGCTGGCCGAGTTCGATCGGCTTGCCCTTCATCGCCGGGAGGCTGTCGACGCCGGGATGCGATAAGCAGGATCGACGGCTCTTTTTGAAACGATGCGGCGATCACCACCGCCGGCAGCTTCTGCTGGGCGTAGTTGAAAGCCGACGCCGAGCTCGAGGCGACGCGGAAGTCGACTTGCCCGGACAGCAGCATCAGTTGTGAATTGGTCTGCGGACCGCCCGGCAGGATCGTCACGTCCAGGCCGTGCTTGGCGTAAATTCCGGTCGCCGCCGCCTGATAATAGCCGCCGTGCTGCGGATCGGGCAGCCAGCTCATCACCACCTTCACCGCATCGTTGGCGCTGGCCGCGATCGTGCCCGCGAGCCACAGGCCAGCCGCGGCGGCGCCCGCGCATGCAATCGACCGCAATGAGATCTTGGCCATCGGTATCGCTCTCCGCAGTGTTGGCCCGGCAGGTGCCAAACGGCGGCTTAAACCCGCCGCACCAGTGAAACGATGCAAGTCCCGTGCTATTTCGTAAAGCATCAATTTGCGCTAACTTTGTTGCGCGGGACGCAACAGTCCGGGCCAGGGCATCCGGCGGAAAACCGATGCAATTTCACTCGCGGATGCTGCGCTATCTCGACGAAGTCGCCCGCACCGGCTCGATCCGAAAAGCGGCAAGGCGGCTCAATGTTGCCGCCTCGTCGATCAACCGCCAGATCCTGCTGCTCGAAGAGACCATCGGCACGCCGCTGTTCGAGCGGTTGCAGCGCCGGATGCGGTTGACTACGCCGGGCGAGTTGCTGATCGCCCATGTGCGCGACACGCTCAAAGAGCATGCGCGGGTGATGGCGCAGATCGAAGACCTCAAAGGCATGCGCCGCGGTCAGGTCACCGTGGGGACCATGGCCGGGATCGCAGCCTCGATCATGCTTCCCGTCCTCGCCGCGATCCGGCGCCGGCACCCGCTGGCGACGGTCGAACTGCGCATCATGCGGATTAACGAGATCATGCCGGCACTGGAGGCGAGCGATATCGATCTCGGCTTCGCCGTCAGCATGCCGGACAACGCCACCGCCCATGTCGAAGCCAGAGCCGAACTGCCGCTCGGCGCGGTGATGGTGCCGAACCATCCGCTGGCCGGCAAATCCTCGGTGTCGCTCGCCGAATGCGCCGCTTTTCCGCTGATTTTCGGGAGCGAGGGTTTTTCGACCCGCATTCTGCTCGACGATGCTTTCGCGCGCTCCGCCATCAAGGTCACGCCGGCCTTTGCCACCGAGTCGGTCGACCTGATGAAACAATTGGCGATGTACGACCTCGGCGTGACCTTTCTGGTCGCGGCCTCGATCGCGGAAGAACAGCGGCGGCGCGAACTGGTGTTCGTGCCGTTGCGGGACCGGACGCTCAAGCCCGAGACGCTCAAGCTCATCCGGCATCGGACCACCCCGCTCGACCATCTGCCGAGCCTGATGCTCGAAATGTTGAAGGATGCCGTGGTGGCGCTCGGCGGCCGGCCGGGATGACAGCCTGGGCGCAACGATGCGGACGGATTTTGATGCTATCCGGCTGACAGCGATGTGACGCATAAAAGGGCTCATGCACGAATCCTTGCAGGCGGCATTCGCATGAGCTTTCAGATCGGCGCGGTCGCCATCCCCGATACCGGGCCTTACTGGCTGCGGCGCGCACGCGTGCCGGCGTGCTTTTTGGCCGGGCCGCATGGCGGCGCCGCCGCCGATACTGATGGCGCGCTGTTGCTCGATATTCTGATCGAGGGCGAGCGCATTACGCGGATCGCGCCGTCATCGGCGGACGCGCCGGGCGGCGTGCCGGTTGTCGATATCGCCGGCCGCCAGGTCTGGCCGACGCTGGTCGACATGCACGCGCATCTCGACAAGGGCCATGTCATTCCGCGCAGCAATCCGGACGGCACTTTCACCGGCGGCCGGGTCGGCACCGTCGCCGACCGCGGCTTCTGGAACTACGACGATCTCTACCGGCGCATGTCGTTCGGGCTGCGCTGCGCCTACGCGCATGGCGTCTCGGCGATCCGCACCCATCTCGATTCGCATGAGGGGCTCGCGGAACGAAGCTGGTCGGTGTTCCGCGATCTGCGCAAGGAATGGGCCGGCCGGGTCGCGCTGCAAGCGGTGGCGCTGGTGCCGATCGACGCCTTCCGCGGCGACTACGGCATCAAGCTTGCCGATCTGGTTGCGGTGTCGGGCGGCGTGTTGGGCGGCGTGACCCGCGCCGCCGGCAAGGATCACGTCGGCACGCTGTCCGACACCGATGTGTTGCTCGACACCATCCTGACGCTCGCCGCCGAACGCGAACTCGATGTCGACCTGCATGTCGACGAGTCCGACGATCTCGAAGCATTTTCGCTGCCGCGGGTCGCCGCCGCGGTGTTGCGCAACAAGTTTCGCCATCGCGTCGTCTGCGACCACTGCGTCAATCTCGCGCTGCAGCCCGATGAAGTCGCGCGAAAGACCATCGAACTTTGCGCCGAAGCCGGCCTCTCCATCGTCACCTTGCCGACTCCGATGGTCTATCTGCAGGACCGCCATCCGGGCCGCACGCCGCGCTGGCGCGGCGTGACGCTGCTGCACGAATTGCGCAGCGCCGGCATTCCGGTCGCCATCGCCGGCGATAATTGCCGCGACACCTGGTACGCCTATGGCGATCACGACATGGTCGACACGTTCCAGCAGGCGGTGCGGATTTTTCACTTCGATCATCCGCTGACCGATGCGCCCGCGGCGGTCGGGCCGGTGCCCGCCACCATGATCCGCGCCGAACCGCACGGCCGCATCGCCGCCGGCAGCCCGGCGCGGCTGATCCTATTCGGAGCCCGCACACTGAACGAACTGCTGTCGCGGCCGCAGGCGGACCGCGATCGTCCTTAACCGCGGCAGGCGCGTTCACGATCGCTTGCCGGATTATGAAGAGCTCGACGGGCTGATGGTGCGATCGGCATCGCTTTAGCGCAACAAACGTAGCCCAGATGCCTTTACGGCATGGCGAAGCTTCGAAGCAGGTCGTCTGGAGGCAGGGACACACAAATTCTCGAACGGCGATCTGAGGCGAGTTGGGCTTCTTTTGTTGGTATGTATTTTCCGGCATCGAATATCTCTTCGGCGTTTCCCGTCACCCTGAGGCGCCCGCGAAGCGGGCCTCAAAGGGCGACGGCGGCACGGCCTCGGAGCGTGCATCCTTCGAGGCGCGCTTTTAGCGCGCACCTCAGAATGACGGAGGGACGCATGCGTAACGTCGAGTCAGACGCCCCTCCCACCGCACTTCGTGCGGTCCCCCCTCCCCGCTGTCGCGGGGCGGGATTTGGCGCGTTACCGCAGCCGTTCCAGGATGCTCACGTAATTCGCCACCGCGGCGCCGCCCATGTTGAAGATGCCGCCGAGCTTGGCGTCTTTGATCTGCATGTCGCCGGCCTCCCCGGTGAGCTGCATCGCGGTGATGGCGTGCATCGAGACGCCGGTGGCGCCGATCGGATGGCCTTTGGATTTCAACCCGCCGGATGGATTGATCGGCAGCGCGCCGTCCTTGGCGACGACGCCGTCGGCGATGACGCGCGCGCCCTGCCCTTCCGGCGCCAGCCCCATGGCTTCGTATTCGATCAATTCGGCGATGGTGAAACAGTCATGCACCTCGGCGAAGGAGAGATCGTTCAATCCGACGCCGGCCTGATCGAAGGCGCGCTGCCAGGCGAGCGCGCAGCCTTCGAATTTCAAAATGTCGCGGCGCGACATCGGCAGGAAATCCTGCACATGCTGGGCGGCGCGGAACACGATCGCCCGGTCGAGCTTGAGCGCGGTATCGACATCGGTCAGCACCAGCGCGGCGGCGCCGTCGGACACCAGCGAACAATCGGTCCGCTTGAGCGGACCCGCGACCAGCGGATTCTTGTCGCTTTCGGCGCGGCAGAAGTCGTAGCCGAGGTCCTTGCGGATTTGCGCATAAGGATTGCCGACGCCGTTCTTGTGATTCTTGGCGGCGATCCGCGCCAGCGCGTCGGACTGGTCGCCCCAGCGCTGGAAATACAATCCGGCGATCTGGCCGAAGATGCCGGCAAAGCCGCCGTCGATTTCCGCCTCCTCGCGCACATAAGAGGCTTTGAGGAGATTGCGGCCGATCTCGGCGGGCGGCGTCGTGGTCATCTGTTCGACGCCGACGACGAGCACGATGCGGGCTTGCCCGGCGGCGATGGATTTCAGGCCTTGATGCACGGCCGCGGAGCCGGTGGCGCAGGCATTTTCGACCCGGGTGGCGCGCTTGAAGCGCAGATCGGGCGACGCCTGCAGCACCAGCGAAGCGGTAAAATCCTGCGCCGAAAAGCCGGCATTGAAGTGGCCGAGCACGATCTCGTCGACGTCCTTGGCGGCGACACCGGCATGCGCCAGCGCTTCGCCGGCAACCTTGACGATGAGGCTTTCGACGGTCTCGCCGGCGAGCTTGCCGAACGGGGTATGGGCCCAGCCTACGATGCAGCCTGTCATGATACCTCCCCAAACTCCTGCGGCGATTTCGCCGATGCCGAATTTTCGTCGTGTTTCCGTGGCTTACCGCTGGACGCCCAAGACGGCGCGCTGTCCACACCACATCAGGATAGCGGCAATCGGCTTTGCCTTCGAGGGCAGCTTTAGGTAGATAGTGATCCGCCCACGCTTCGTGAACCTCTGCTTTCGTGAACCTGCCGACGCGGCCCCATGGGCGCACCATGGGCCCGGCCAACCGAACGGACCGCGACACGTGTCTTGTACGAGATCCCTTCGGGCGTCCAAGTTCGGCATCGCCCTGTCTTCGATTTTAGCCGGTGCCGTATGCGCGTTTCTGGCGGCGACGCCGGCGCATGCGTCGTCGTCCATTTTGATCGATGCCGAGAGCGGCAAGGTGCTGCGCGCCGAGAATGCCAGCTATCCCTGGTATCCGGCGTCGACCACCAAACTGATGACGCTCTACGTGACGCTGTCGGCGATCCGCGACCACCGCATCACCTTCGATACTCTGTTCACGGTGTCGCCGAACGCCAGCGCCCAGTCGCCGACCAAAATGGGCTTCCCGATCGGCACCCAAGTCACCGTCGACAACGCGCTCAAGATGATGATGGTGAAGTCGGCCAACGACATGGCGGTGCTGCTCGCCGAGGGCATCGGCGGCTCGATCGACGATTTCGCCCAGGAAATGACCACGACCGCGCATCGGCTCGGCATGACCGAGTCCAATTTCGTCAATCCCAACGGCCTGCCGGCCGACGGCCAGATCATGTCGGCGCGCGACCTCGCCATCCTTGCCCGCGCGCTGATCCGCGAATTTCCCGAATATAGTTTCTATTGGCACATCCCGGCGATCAAATTCGGCCGGCGCGTGGTGCGGAACTACAATCCGCTGCTCGGCCGTTATCCCGGCACCGACGGCATGAAGACCGGTTTCATCTGCGCCTCGGGCTTCAATCTCGTCGCCACCGCGACCCGCGACAACAAGCAATTGATCGCCGTGGTGCTCGGCGCGCCGTCATCCTCGGCGCGCGCCATCAAGGCGGCGGAATTGCTGGAAGGCGGCTTCAATCAGAAACCCCTGTCGTGGCTGACGCCGTCGCTCGGCACCGTGAACGAACTCGCGACCATCGACGCCACGCCGCCGAATCTGAAAGACGAGATGTGCGGACCCGCATCGCAAGCGGCCGGCTACCGAAGAAGACGATCCCGACGCCAGCAACGACAACGGCAGCAGCGGCGAAGGCAACCCGCAATTGTCGTTTCTGATGACGGCGCTGCGCGCGCCGATTTCGAAGAATCTGTTGGGCGATCCAGGCGCGGTGACGCCGATCGCGGTCTATACCGGGCCGACCCGCTCGCAGGCCCAGGTCGCGGTGCTTGCTGCTGAACCTGAAGCCGTAGATCCGGCACCGAAGAAAAAAGGCAAGCGCAAAGCCGGGAAGGCCGGCGCCAAAGCTGCGGACGCGCAACCGGCCACCGCGAAGCCGGCCGATGCAACGCCGGCCAAGCCCGACGCGGGCAAAACCGTCACCGGCAAACCCGCCGACGGCAAATCCGCCGCGCCGCATTGGACGCCGATGTCGTCGTCATCGCTGTCGGCAAGCCCGCCGCCCGATCTGAAAGCCGACGCGGCAAAGCCGAAAAAGCCCGCCAAGCCTGCTCCGGCGCAATAGCTCCGTTTCCCGGACGCGGTACAGCGCGATAGCGGTGCACCGCCGATCCGTATCCTTCGCACGTTCAGCGTCCGTGACGATCCCGGGTCAGCGGCGGATCACTTCGTTACACGACGTGCTGCGCAGCGCGCGGGAAAAGTTTTTTGGCATCAGCCGCCGTGCTAGAAGCGCAACCGCCATGACACATAGTCCGACATCCAAAATGACCGTCGCCGCGCTGGCGCAGATGAAGCGCGACGGCAAGAAAAGCGTCGGCGTCGTCGCCTGGGATTACCAGATCGCGCGCATCGCCGACCGCGCCGGCTTCGATTTCATCTCGGTCGGCGATTCCGTCGGCGTCAATCTGTGGGGCCGCGACGATGTGCTCGACGTCACGCCTCGACGAGATGCTGATCTGCTGCAAGGCGGTGCGCCGCGGCACCGAACGCGCGCTGGTGAGCTGCGACATGCCCTACGGCCCGGTGCAGCAAGGCGCCGACGCCGCGCTCGCCGCGGCGTCGCGCCTGATCAAGGAAGGCGGCGCCGACATCATCAAGGTCGATGCCGCGGCGGATTTTCCCGACGTGGTGCGCGCTCTGGTGCGCGCCGGCGTCCCGGTGTTCGCGCAGTTCGGCCTGACGCCGCAGACCGCGGCCAAATACGGCATTCCCTATAGCGCGCAGAATTCGCCCGCCGCGCAGGCCAGCGCCGAAGCGGCGACACGGCTGGTCGACGAGGCAAAGCTCCTCGAAGACGCCGGCGCGTGCCTGCTCGACTTCACCAATTCCGGCCCGGTCGCCGGCGCCGCCGTCGCCGCCGCGGTGAAGATTCCGGTGATCGGCGGCTTCGGCGGCGGCCCATGGCTCGACGGCCGGGTGCGGCTTGCGCACACCGCCATCGGCTATGGCGAGAAGTGGCTCGACAGCAAGACCGACACCTATTTCAACTCCGCCAAAGCAACGCTCGACGCTTTCGCCGCGCTGATCGCCGACGCGCGCGCCGGCCGGCAGATCAAAGGCTGATCATGCCGACCGCCGACATCGACGGCATCGCGACGCGGTACGAGGTGATCGGCACCGGGCCGCCGCTATTGATGTACGCGCCGGGCGGCTTCAACGCCGTGGTCGAAACCTGGTCGACGCAGGGCATCTACGCCAAGATCAAGCTGCTCGATCATCTGCCGCAAGTCCTTCACCTGCATCCTGTTCGACCGCCGCGAATGCGGCCAATCCGGCGGCCGCGTCGAGCCGATCACATGGTCGGATTATGTCGCACAGGGCAAAGGGCTGCTCGATCATCTGCAGATCGGACGCGCCCATCTGATCGGCGGCTGCATGGGCTGCGCGCCGGTCGCGGCCTTCGCGGTCGCGCATCCGCAACGGGTCGCGAGCCTGGTGTTCTACTGGCCGGTCGGCGGCGCCAAATATCGCATGGCGAGCCATCAGCGATTTGCCGACCATCTGGAATTCGTCCGCAGCGACGGCCTCGCCGGCGTCGTCGCGCTGGTGCGCCAAGAAGGCAAGACCGTTCGGCGCCGATCCGCGCGGCGGGCCGTGGGCGTCGGTCATCAAGCGCGACGAGGCTTTCGCCGCCGCCTTCGTCAAACGCGGCATTGACGAATACGCCCGGATCTGCGAAGCGATGCGTGACGCCCTCTTCGACCGCGACACCGCGCCCGGCGCCACGCCCGAAGACCTGATGCGCACCGAGATACCGTCGCTGATCGTCCCGGGCCACGACGCGTCCCATGCCACCTCGGCGGCGCGCTATCTTGAAGAATGCCTGCCGAGGTCGGACTATTGGGATGTGGCGGTGGACGCCCAGACCGAGACCGCTACTAATGCCCGCGTGATCGAGTTTTTGGGAAAAACGGCTGCCTAGGCGATAATAGCGCGATGGTCGATTATTATTCCGTTCTTTGGCATGCGGTGACTGCGCCCGGCGCCGGCGACGCGCAATGGCGCCGGGTCATCTATGACCGATCGCGGCAAATGCTGTCGGCCCGGATGCGCGGATTGCAGCCGCCGGCGCCGATGGCGGCCATCGCAACGGAGCAAGCGGCGCTCGAGGACGCCATCAAGCGCATCGAAGCCGATCTGGCCAAGGCGCCGCGCGACTTTGACGATGACGATTATTATCCCGCAGCGGACCGGACGGAACCGCAGCCGGCGCCGGACGAAAATTCGCTGTGGCGCGGCAAGACGCCGCTTGTTGCCGGAGCCGTCGTCGTCGCCGCGTTGTTTGCGGCCGCCTTTGCGCTATGGCCGGCCGCGCATAAATCCGCAGCGCCGGCCCCGCCAAGCAAGACTGCGAGCAACACCCCGACCGCGGCATCGACACCTGCGCCGCAGCCTGCCCAACCCCGCGTCGTCAGCACGGCGAAAGATGGCGATCTCGCGCCCGGCATCGACGGCGGCTCGTCCGATACCGCGCTGCCTTACGTCTTCCGCCGCCAGCCGACCTTCTATCGCACGCTGGAGCCGGTCGGCACCGTCATCGTCGATAAGCTGCAGCGCTTTCTTTATTTGATCCAGCCGAACAATGTGGCGATGCGCTACGGCATCGCGGTCGGCCAGCATTGTGCCGATCTCGCCGGCCTTCGCCACATCGCCGGCATGGCGGAATGGCCGCCGTGGCAGCCGCCGCCTGAAATGCTCAATCGCAATCCGAACACGCTGCCGGGCGGCCCCGGCAATCCGCTCGGCGCGCGGCTGTTGGCGCTCGACGACAACACCTCGCGGATTCACGGCACCAACGCGCCGAGCACCATCGGCAATGTCGTCGCCTTCGGCTGCATCCGCCTGGTCAACGACGACATCGTCGACTTGTACAGCCGCGTGAAAATGTCGACGCCGGTGGTGGTGAATTAGGCCGCGCGGTCAGACCGTGCGATCCAAGAGTTCGATCGACACGCCTTCCGGCGCCTTGATGAAGCAGACCCGCGTTCCCGGCCGCACGGTGGTCGGCTCACGGGTGAATTCGACGCCCTTCTTCTTCAGGTCGGCGGCGATCGCATCGATGCCGGTCACCGACAGGCCGAAATGATCGAGGCCGCGATAGGGGATCGCCGGCGCATCGTTGACCGCCTCGCCGGCCGCCACCGGCGCGATGAAAATCTTCGCGCCGCCGAGCTTCAAATCGATCCGCGGCTTGCCCTGCTGCATGCTGCGCAGCACCTCGGCGCCGAGCATCGTCTCGAACCACTCCGCCATCGCTTCGGGATTGGCCGTGCGCAGATGGATGTGGTCCCAGGTAAACGTCGCCATGGTGCGTTCTCTCTCGGTTTGTATTTTTTCAGCCTGCAAAAATAGGACACATCGGCGGCGCATGTCACTGTCAAACTGGTGATGTTCCGGCGGCCGGCGCTCGCTCAATTGCGAAGCGGCGTGGTCCCGGCGGGTGCAGGCGGCGCTTGCGGCTTGTCCGGTCCGACCATCCAACCGGCCTTGGTCACCTCGACCTGCAGCATCTGCAGCACGCGCTGCAACTCGGCCCGTTTGAACAGCCCGGCCGCGCCTTCCTCACTTTGGCCGCGCAACTCCATCCGGAAGCCGTCGCCGTGCTGGGCGATCATCAAGCGATCGGCAAGCTCGGCCACCGTCTCGCTCTGCTTGAGCACGGCCGGCGGCGTCACCGACATCGCGCCCGCGGTCTTGGCGATGCCGGCCTCGCGTTCGAAGGCGGTCATTTCGCTGCGAAGCTCGGCCGGCGCCCGCTGCGCCAGTTGCGACGTGCTGGTGAGATAGCCCGAGGCGCGATCCAGCACCGCCAGCGCCAAGCGGCGGGTCAGCCAGCAGGACCAGGCCTCGGGCTGACCGGCATTGATGGCGGTCATGATCCGGTCTTCCCGCGGAATATAGACAAATGTCAGGGTCTTGATGGTTCGAAGCATGCGTCTTTATAGCATGCGGAGCGGTGCGTCGGTCGCCTGTTGCAGCGCTTCGAAAGTAAGGCCCGGCACCATCTCCCGCACCGCGAAACCGTCATCGGTGACGTCGATTACCGCGAGATTGGTATAGATGCGCTTGACTGCGCCGAGCGCGGTGAGCGGATAGGTGCAGCGCCGCACCAGACGGCTTTCGCCGGACTTGGTCTGGTGATCCATCAGCACCCAAAGCCGGCGGGCGCCGGCGGCAAGATCCATGGCGCCGCCGACCGCCGGCGCGGTGTCGTTGTCCGAAGTCGACCAATTGGCGACGTCGCCGTTCTCCGCGACCTGGAAAGCGCCGAGCACGCAGAGATCGAGGTGCCCGCCGCGGATCAGCGCAAAACTGTCGGCATGATGCATATAGGAGCCGCCGGTGCGCAGCGTGACATATTGCTTGCCGGCATTGATCAGCCAGCGATTGATCTCATCCGGCTTCGGCACCGGACCCATGCCGAGCACGCCGTTCTCGGAGTGAAAAATCACTTCGCGCTCGGCGGGCACATGGTCGGCGACCTTCAGCGGCGCACCGATGCCGAGATTGACATACCAGCCTTCCGGAATGTCGTCCGCGACCCGCGCGGCCATTTCATCGCGGGTCATCGGCTTGCAAGCGGCGAGGACATTCATCGTCGTTTCCTCACGTTACCGTCGGTTCGCCATAGGGCACGTGCAAGACGCGGCTGACATAAATACCCGGCGTCATGATCTTTTCGGGGTCGAGCCCGCCCAATTCGACGACGTGCTGCGTTTGCGCGACCGTCAATTTCGCCGCCGCCGCCATCACCGGATTGAAGTTACGCGCCGACGAGCGATAGATCAGGTTGCCCCAGCGGTCGGCTTCCCAGGCTTCGATCAGCGCCACATCGCCGGAGAGCGCTTCTTCGAGCACATATTTGCGTCCCGCGATCTCGCGCTCCTCCTTGCCGGCCGCGAGCTTGGTGCCCACCGCCGTCGCGGTGAAGAAGGCCGGAATCCCGGCGCCGGCGGCCCGCATCCGCTCCGACATGGTGCCTTGCGGCACGATCTCGAGCTCGATCTTGCCGGCGCGATAGACTTCCTCGAACACCACCGAATTGGCGCTGCGCGGATAGGAACAGATGATCTTGCGCACCCGGCCGAGCTCGAGCAGCCGCGCCAGTCCGGACCGGCCGGTGCCGGCATTGTTGGAGACCACCGTCAGGTTTTTCGCGCCCTGCTCGATCAGCCCTTCGATCAGCGCATTGGGCTGGCCAATGCTGCCGAAACCGCCGAGCAGCACGACCGAGCCGTCGGCAATGCCGGCCATCGCCTCGGCGATGCTTTGCACGATTTTGTTGATCATCCGATTTGCTTTTCCCGGACGCGCTGCAGCGTGCAACGCTGCACCGCCGATCCGGGATCGTCACAAGCGCAGCGTCTACCAAGGTACCGGTTCTGCGGCGCACCACTTAGCGCTGTCGCGCTGCGTACTGCACCGCACCCGGGACGCGAAGTCACGATCGAACTCACCCCTCTACCCCACCCCCCGCATCGGGGCCTCGTCACCGAAGGCGGGCATCACTTCGCGGGCGAAGCGGCGCAGCGATTCTTGCGCCGGCCCGCCGCCATTGAGCAGGATGTAATTGACGCCGAGTTTCTGCAGGTTGGCGAGCTTCGCCGCGATCTCGTCGGGCGTGCCGTAGAGCGCGCTTTCCTCGCTGGCCTCGCGGGTATCGGAGAACGCCATGATGCTGGCTTTGCTCTTGGTGCCGTCGGTCGGATTCGAGATCACGGCGAGACGGCGCTGCGCTTCGAGCCGGCGCTCGATCGCCGCTTCCTTGTCGGCGTGCGTCCTTGGCCACGAAATAGGCGCGCGCAACGCCGACCTCCATAGGATCGAACACGCGGCCGCGTTGTTCCACCGCGGCCTTGAAGATCGCGATCCGCTCGGCAATGGTTTCGAAGGAGGCGAATTGATCGAGCAGCAGGTTGTAGCCGCGCGCCGCGACCTGGCGGATCGAATCCGGGCTGCCGGCCCCCATCCAGATCGGCGGATGCGGCTTCTGCGCGGTCGGCGGCTCGACGATGATATCGTCGAACTGCCAGAACTTGCCGCGATGCGAGAAACGCTGCTTCGCCGTCCAGGATTTCACGATGACGTCGAGCGACTCGTTGAAGCGTCGCATCGGCTTCCTCGATCGGCAGACAGAAGCCGGCGAACTCGTTGTGGCGGTAGCCCTTGCCGACGCCGAAATCGAGCCGGCCGCCGGACAGCAGGTCGATGGTCGCGGCCTGCTCGGCGACCAGCACCGGATTGTGCCACGGCAGCACCAACACGGCAGTGCCGAGCCGCAGCGTCTTGGTCTTGGCCGCCACCCAGGTGAGCAGCGACAGGCTGGCCGATACCTGACCGAAGCCGGTGAAATGATGCTCGACCAGAAAGGTCGAATGGTAGCCGAGCGCCTCGGCCTCGACATTGTATTCGACGAACTGCTGATAGCCCTGGCCGGAATCGACGTCCGGGCCGCCATGACGGGCGGTAGCGCTACCGAATAGACCGAACCGCATGTGCGGGCTCCCTGCGTTGCGGCCGCAATGTAGCGCATGCCCCGCCGCCGGAGCTATAGTGGGCCGGGGAGGAAATCATGATGTTGCACCGGCTTCGGGTCGCGGCGCTGTCGGCCGCCGCGCTGATTGTGGCGCTCGCTTCGCACCAAGCCGTGGCGGCCGATTACCCGGACCATCCCGTCACCATGATCGTGCCTTATCCTGCCGGCGGCGGCGTCGACGCGATGGGCCGTATCGTCGGCCAGAAATTGTCGGCGGCGCTTGGCCAGCAGGTCGTGATCGAAAACCGCGGCGGCGCCGGCGGCATGATCGGCACCCGCGATGCCGCCAAATCCCCGCCGGACGGCTACACCATCGTGATGCTGCTGACCGGCATCAGCCTCGGCGCCAATACCGGCTACGACGTGAACAAGGATTTCGCCCCGATCGGGCTGGTGGCTTCGACGCCGATTATCGTGGTGTCGCATCCGTCGTTTCCGGCGACCTCGCTGACCGACGTGATCGCACTGGCCAAGAAGGATCCCGGAAAATATTCCGCCGGCACACCGCCGGCACCGACGCTGAATTATTTCGCGGCGGTGCTGTTCAACGCCATGGCCAATGTCGACATCACCGTCGTCACCTATAAGGGCACCGGGCCGCTGACCACCGATCTGCTCGGCGGCCACGTGCCGCTCGGCTTCAATACGATCCCTGCGTCGGTCAGCAACATCCAGGCCGGCCAGTTGCGTCCGATCGCAGTGACCGCGGCGACCCGCTCGCCGGCACTGCCCAGCGTGCCGACTTCGGCCGAAGCGGGTCTGCCCGGATTTGAAGCCGTGCAATATTACGGTCTGGCGGCGCCGGCGGGAACGCCGCGGCCGATCGTCGACCGGCTCAATAAGGAATTGCAGAGCATCCTGAAATCCGACGACATGAAGAAGCAGCTGATCGCCCAAGGCAGCGAACCCACGCCCGGCACGCCGGAAGACTACGCCGCCAACATCAATCATGAAGAAGGCAAGTGGGCCGATCTGATCAAGAAGCTTGGGCTGAAACTGGAATAGACGGTCAATCCGGGGCGCGAAGCGGCGAGCCCGGAAGCCATAACCACCAGCCTTGAAGACGACGCTCCGAGCAAATAACCCAAGGGTCGTGATTTTGGATTTCGGGCTCCTCGCGGGGCTCGGCCCCGGAACGACAAGAATGAGAGGACGGCAATGGAATTAGGACTGAAAGACAAGATCGCACTCGTGACCGGATCGAGCCGCGGCATCGGCCGCGGTATCGCAATGACGCTCGCAGCGGAAGGCTGCGACGTGATGCTGACCGGCCGCGACCAGGCGGCGCTTGAGGAAGCGGCGGCTGAAATCCGCGGCAAGGGCCGCCGCGCCGCCACATCGGTGCTCGATCTCCGCGAGAAAGACGCGGCCGAGAAGCTGATCCAGCACGTGAAAAAAGAATTCGGCACGCTCGACATCCTGGTCAACAATGCCGGCGCCACCAAGCGCGGCGATTTTCTCGCGCTGACCGATGCCGATTGGGAAGACGGCTATGCGCTGAAATTCTTCGGCCATATGCGGCTCGCCCGCGCCGCGTGGCCGCTGCTGAAGGAACGGCACGGCTCGATGATCACCATCGGCGGCACCGGAGCCCGCAAGCCGACCGCGCAATTCACCATCGGCAGTTCGGTCAACGCCGCCGCCGCCGCTTTCACCAAATGCCTCGCCGACCGCGGCAAGACCGACGGTGTGCAGGTGAACTGTATTCATCCGAGCGTGGTCGAGACCGACCGCACGCGGCGGCGCATCAAGGCCGAGATCGAGCGCACCGGCAAGCCGGAGCAGGAAATCCGCGGAGAAATCCTGCGCGAGTTCAACACTATGCGCTTCGGCACCATCGACGATGTCGGCAACCTGGTCACCTTCATCGTCTCGTCGCGCGCCAGCTGGCTGCAGGGCGCCACCATCGACCTCGACGGCGGCGAGATTCCGGTGCTGTGACTTTGCATGGTCGACGCTGTTTCCCGGGCGCAGCGCAGCACGCAGTGTTGCGCTGCAGACCCGGGAACGTCACAAACGCTGAGTCTGGAACGATCCCGGATCAGCGGCGCACCGCTACGCGCTGCGCCGCGTCCGGGAGATAAAGGCTGCCATGAACATCCTCCTCACGCCGGCCCGGATCGGGCCGGTCGAACTTCCCAACCGCATCATCATGCCGCCGATGACGACACGCACGGCCGATGCGGAAGGTTTCGTCACCGACGACTCGGTCGCCTATTACCTGGCGCGGGTGCGCGGCGGCACCGGCATGATCACCGTCGAGATGGCATCGCCGGAACGCGCCGGCCGCCATCGCCGCCACGAGGTCGGCATCTACAAAGATGATTTCATTCCCGGCCTGAGCCGCCTGGTCACGGCGATCCATGCAGGCGGCGCCAAGGCCTCGATCCAGCTCGGCCATGGCGGCGGCCATACCCGCATCGATATCTGCGGCGAGACGCCGGTGGCGCCGTCGGCGATTCCGCATCCGGTTTATGAGACGACGTTCGAGACCATCATTCCGGAGGCCATGTCCAAGGAACGCATCGCGGCGACGACGGCGGCCTATGTCGCCGCCGCGCAGCGCGCAGAACAGGCCGGATTCGATTGCGTCGAAGTCCATGCCGCACACGGCTATCTGATTTCGCAATTCCACGCGCCGTTCGAAAACCGCCGCGACGACGAATACGGCGGCAGCCTCGAAAACCGCGCGCGCTTTGGGCTCGACGTCCTGCGCGCCGTGAAAGCCGCCGTGCCGAATCTCGGCGTCGTCTATCGACTCTCGGTCGAGGATTTCTTTGACGGCGGCCTGCCCTATAGCGAAGGCCGGCAGATCGCAATCTGGGCCGCCGAGGCCGGCGCCGATGCGCTGCACGTCACAGCGGGGCATTATCGCTCGCTGCCGTCGGCGCAGATCGTGCTGCCGCCGATGAACTTTCCCGATGCGACTTTTCTCGATTTCGCCGCCGACGTGAAACAGCATGTCAGCGTGCCGATCATCGCCGTCGGCCGGCTCGGCGATCCGGCCACCGCTGAAGCCGCGGTCGCCAGCGGCAAGACCGATTTCATCGCGCTCGGCCGCACGCTGGTGGCCGATCCGCAATGGGTCGACAAAGTGCGGCGCGGCGAGCCGATCCGCCGCTGCCTCGCCTGCAACACCTGCATCAACGAAATGCGCGGCGGCGCCCGCATCGGCTGCGTCGTCAACGGCGCGGCCGGACGCGAGACCTTGTTCGCCGGCGCCGCGCCGCCGCGCGGCGAGCACATCGCGGTGATAGGTGCGGGCCCCGCCGGGCTGACCTATGCGTCGCTGGTCGCCGACGGCAATAGCGTCACGGTGTTCGAAAAAAACTCGACGTTCCGGCGGCTCGTTCCGATACGCCGGCAAGGCGCCGCTGTTCCAGGAAGTCGAAGCCAACGAACGAAGCTTCGAACGTTATGTCGGCGATATGACAGCGGCATGCGCGATGAAGGGCGTCATGTTCCGCTATAACACCGACGTGACCGCGCTTCCGGGATTACTGGCGCCGTTCGACCGTATCGTGATCGCAAGCGGCGCCCGCTATCGGTTCGGTGTCGGCAAGCTGGTCGAATGGCTGCTCGATCGCGATTTCGCGCGCGCGCCGGGCGTGGCGCGGCTATTCAAGAACCAGGCGCTGCGCGACTGGTTCTATTATCGCGCCCGGGAAGCCACCGCGGCGCGTTTCAGGTATTTGGCGCAACCGGGCCAGCATGTCGTGGTGATCGGCGACGCCGCGCGCGCCGGCAAGAGCAAACAAGCCATCGGCAGTGCATTCGAGGCGGCGTTGCTCCCCGCGGGGCGCGCGGCGAGCTGACCAGCGCAGCCAACCCGGCAACATTGCGGCAGCGACGATCGAAGCGGCAGATCTGCCGCGGGATTAAGCAATCCGAACGCTGCCGGCAGTACGGCACCCAAATAGCCTCCAGTATCGATAGGTGGCATAGTTCTTGCGGGATTTTCAGCGCGCGGAAGCGTTGCTGAAAAGGCCACCGGGAGTGTCATGTTCGGGCCCGCAAAACTCCACCTCGATGAAGTCAGCATGCGGTTTAACACGCCGGGCGGCGTCTTCGAGGCGCTGGCGCCGGTCAGCCTGACAATTCCCCAAGGCCGTTTCGTCAGCCTGATCGGTCCTTCGGGCTGCGGCAAGAGCACACTTTTCAACGTTGTCGCCGGGCTGTTGGAGCCGACCGGCGGCCGCATTCTGATCGACGGCACCGATGCCACCGGCACCATCGGCCGCGTCGGCTACATGCTGCAAAAGGACTTGTTGCTGTCGTGGCGGACCGTGCTCGACAATGTCGTCCTCGGCATGGAAATCCAAGGCGTCCCGTTACGCGCCGCGCGCGAACGGGCGTTGCCGCTGCTGCGGCGCTACGGGCTATCCGGTTTTGAATTTCTCTATCCGAACGCGCTGTCGGGCGGCATGCGCCAGCGCGCCGCGCTGCTGCGGACGCTGCTGTTCGACACCGACATCATCCTGCTCGACGAGCCGTTCGGCGCGCTCGATGCACAGACCAAGCTGCAGATGCAGGAATGGCTGCTGCAATTGTGGGGAGACTTCGGCAAGACGGTGGTGTTCGTCACGCACGATGTCGACGAAGCGATTTATTTGTCGGACGAAGTCCACGTCATGGCGACGCGGCCCGGTCGTGTCGTCGAGTTGATCCCGGTGACGATCGCCCGGCCGCGCCCGCGCGAGCGCGATACTCAAACCGGAATTCATCGCGATCAAGGAGCATTGCCTGAACCTCTTGAACTCGATGGCACAGTTCCGCCGTCGGCGAAGCGGCGTAACATCATGAGTTCAGTATGACGGTCCAGGACACCACCAGGATCATTGAAGCCAGCCGCGACAGCGCCGGCCGGCCGGCCAACGCGGTTCGGCCGCGGAAGCGGATCCGCCGTCTGCCGGTGCGCAAGGACTGGCCGTTCTGGGCGATCGTCGCCATACAGATCGGCGTTCTGGTGGGCCTCGTAGCGATATGGCAGGCGGGCGCGGATTACGGCTGGATCGACGGCTTCTTCTGGTCGAAGCCGAGCGCGATCTTTGCCACACTGATCACGTTCTTCACCGAGGGCGACGCCTTCACCGATATCAGCTTCACTTTCCGCTCGACGATTTTGGGCTTTGTCATCGGGACAAGTTTGGGCTCGACGCTCGGACTGTCGTTCTGGTGGTCGCGAAATTACGCGGCGATCGTGCAGCCTTATGTGATCTGTTTCGAATCGCTGCCGAAACTTGCGCTTGCGCCGCTCGTCGTCCTGGTGTTCGGCATCGGGCTCGTGTCCAAAGTCGCGATCGCGACCGCGCTGACGCTGGTGGTATCGACGCTGACCGCCTATGCCGGCGTCAAGGCGGTCGATCCGGATCAGGAGCGGCTGTTCTATTCGCTCGGCGCCAGCCGGACCCAGGTGTTTTTCAAGCTGGTCATGCCGTTTTGCCTGCCGTGGATCATCTCGGTGCTGCGGGTCAATATCGGCCTCGCCCTGACCGGCGCCATCGTCGGCGAATTCATCGCCGCGCAGCATGGCCTCGGCCGTCAGATTCTCTACGCCGGACAGACTTACGATATCGCCTTGGTATGGGTCGCGGTGCTCGTGCTCTCGAGCCTGGCCATGGTCATGTACGTGGCGGTGTCATGGATCGAGCGCATGCTGCGCAAAGGCGTCAAGCAATAACCCACTCGCACAGGAGCCGTTGTGATGAATCGAAGCAAGCTTGACGGACCAAAACGCGGCAGCCGCGGGTTCAGCCGCCGGCAGTTCCTCAAAACGACGGCCGCCGGCGGCGCTCTGCTCGCCAGCCCGATGATCGCGCGGGCCGACGCCAAATCGGTCCTGATCGCCGAGCCGGTTCACAGCGTCGGCTATCTGCCGCTCTATGTCGGCATGGCGAAGAATCTGTTCGAGGATGTCGCGGTCAATCTCGTCACCATCGAGAGCGGCGGCGGCCATACCAATGCCGTGCTCAGCGGCCAGGCCTTCGCCTTCATCGGCGGCCCCGAGCACGACGCCTATGCCAAGGCGAAAGGCGCCGAGCTGCGCGCGGTGGTCAATTGCGTCGACCGCGGCAACGTCTATTTCTGCGCCGCGCCGGACGCCCAGCCGAGCAACACGGACTGGCCGGGCTATTTCAAGGGCAAGGCGATTGCCTGCGGTCCCTACGGCGGCACGCCGAACTCGATTACCCGGTATCTGCTGAACAAATGGAAGCTCGACCCGACCCGCGACGTCACGCTGCTGGAAGTCGCCAATTCGGCGGTCATCGCCACGGTCAAGAGCAAACAAGCGCAGATCGGCAATCCGACCGAGCCGTTCGTCACCCAGGGCGTGCGCAACGGCATCTGGGGCGAGCCGTTCTTCAACGTGCCGAAGGAGCTTGGGCCGTACGCCTATTCGACTTTCAATGTCCGGCTGGATTCGATCCAAAAAGAGCCGGAGCTGGTTCGCGGCTTCGTCCGCGGCATGATGAAGGCGTTGAAATTCGTTTACGACAACAAGGACGAGGCCGCCGACATCGCCAAGAAGCAATTCCCGACCATGTCGCTCGACGATCTCAAGGCGACGCTCGGGCGCTCGTTTGCCGACGAGTTGTGGAGCAAGGACGGCTCGATCAGCCACGCCTCCTGGGATACGGCAAAAGGCGTCGTGATGGGCGCCGGGCTGTTGAAGACCGATGTCAGCTATGACGGCATCATCGATATGAGCTTTGTCGACAGCCTGCGCGCCAACTTATAAATCTTTCGTCATTCCGGGTCGCCGCATCATCGGGCCGGCCAAAGGCCGGACCCGGTGGCGCGGGCCCGGAATGACGGTACGATCCAAACCGTCAGCAAAAGGAAAAACGGCCATGTCCGAACCAATCTGGAACAAATTCCTCACCGAACGCGACAAAGCGGTATTCGAGACGTCGGGCTATGGCGCGCCGGGCGGTTTCGGCAAGCGGCCGGCGCTGCTGGTGATCGACGTCAATTGGGCCTTCTGCGGCGACCGGCCCGAGCCGATCCTCGAATCGATCAAGCGCTGGCGCAATTCCTGCGGCGAGGATGCCTGGGTGGCGCTGCCCTATATCCGCTCGCTGATCGACAAGTGCCACGACAAGGGGGTGCCGGTGCTCTACACCACCGGCGTGCGGCGCGACGACAATTGGGATTCCGGCTCGTGGCTGTGGAAGAACTCGCGCGGCAATGAAGACCGGCAGACCATCGTCACCAATCTCGACGGTAATGAGATCGTCACCCCGATCGCGCCGGCGCCGCAGGACATCGTGGTGCTCAAGCAAAAGCCGTCCGGCTTCTTCGGCACCAATCTGACGAGCTATCTCACTTTGCTCGGCTGCGACAGCTTGATCGTGACCGGCACCACCACATCGGGCTGCGTGCGCGCCACGGTACTCGATGCCTTCAGCCTGAATTACCGCATCGCGCTGGCCGAGGAAGGCTGCTTCGACCGCTCGCAGGCAAGCCACGCCATCAATCTCTGCGACATGAACGCCAAATACGCCGACGTGGTGAAGACCGCCGATGCGCTGGCCTTTCTCGATACGCTGCCGGAAGGCATGTATGATCTGCCGAAGGGCAATTCGGCGCAGCGCGAGCCGAAGCTGGCGGCGAATTTCTGACGCCGGCGTAGCATCGCCGGGAGAAAGCAGCGCTACGCCAGTTCCGGGCTTTCCGGGCTTTTCTGCTCATCGGCGCCGTAAGCGGTGCGCAAGCAGTGCGGAAATGTCAGCCCTTGAATGACGATGGTGAACACCACCACCGCGTAGGTGATGACCAGAAGCTCGGTTCGCCACGGCGAGTCGGGCAAGGTGAGCGCCAGCGCGATCGATATGCCGCCGCGCAGGCCGGCCCAGGTCAGCACCGTCGTAGCGCGCAGCTTCTCGCTGAAGTTTTCGCCGGTCAGCGCCAGCGGCACCGCGACACTGACAAGACGCGACACGACCGCGAGCGGCACCGCGAACAGGATCGGCAAGAGATCGGCCGGACTGACGATCAGATCGAGGATCTGCAATCCCATCAGCAGAAACAGAATGATGTTCAGGATCTGATTGAGCGGCGACCAGAAGCCGATCAGCGCCGCGCGGGTATCGGGCGGCATGGCGAACTTCGAAGACGGCGACGACAGGCACAGTCCGGCGGTCACCACCGCAATCGGTCCGGACAGGGCCGCCAGTGTCGCGACGCGATAGCAGCCCAGCACCAGCGCCAGCGATATCAGAAGCTGCAAGCCTTCGTCCTTGACGCGGCGCAGCAAAAACGCCGCCAGCCAGCCGGCGACGATGCCGAGCATGGCGCCGCCGGCGATCTCGCGCGCCAGCGCGCCGACCACGCGGCCGTGGCCGAAATGAATGACATCGCCGCGGGTGACGCCAAGCGCCAGAAGGAACAGCACGACGCCGGCGCCGTCATTGAACAGGCTCTCGCCGACGATCGCCGCGCGCAAATGCGCCGGCAGGCCCGAGCGCTGCATCAGGTTTTCGACCACGACGGCATCGGTCGGCGCCAGCACCGCGCCCAGCACCAGGCACCACGCCGCCGGCACCGCCATGTTGAGGAGCGCGAACGAGAAATAAATCCCGTAGCCGAAAATCGACGTCGAGATCACCACGCTTGCGGTCGCCAGCAGCAGGATCAGCCAGCGCCGCCGGTTCAATTCCGTCACGTCGACATGAAGACTGCCGGCGAACAGCAACAGCGCCACGGTGCCGTCGAGGAAGAAATGCGGCAGATCGGCCGCATCGAGCGCGCCGCGCAGGCGGTGCATGATGTGCAGATGGAACAGCCGGTCGGCGCCGATGACGAGCAGCGACACCACGAGCGAGCCGAGCAGCATGCCGATCGCCGGCGGCAGCCTGACCCAGGCATAATTGATGCACCCGATCAGAACCGCCAGCGCCAGCACGATGGCAAAGAGATCGACCGTCTCCATCTGGTCTCGCCGCCCCCGGTGAGAAAACTTAGGCGCGTCCGGTCTGTTTGCGCGCGGCCTCGAGATGGCCGTAGCTCTGCACCGGTGCGCACATCAGGAAGCGATAGCCTTCGCTGACGATGCGTTCGACATTGTGCTGCTCGACATGCGGATGGCCGACGACCACGTTGTGCTTCTTGCAGGTGTCGACCACGCGCTTCATCCATTCGAGCACCACCTTGTGCTCGTATTGCCGCGGATAGCCGAGTTCCTGCGAGAGATCGCCTTCGCCGATCAGGATGCAGCCGATGCCCGGCACGTTTTTGAGCATGTCGTCGAGATTGTCGACGCCGCGGGTGTCTTCGATCTGCAGGATGCAGAAAATCTCGCCCTGCGGATTGAGCGGCCAGACGTCGGCCTTCTGGTAATAGTCCTGCTGGCCGAGCCCCCAATAACGCGCCGCCGCGGTCGGGCCGTCGCCGCGGATGCCGGCGGGTGCGAAATGCGGGGCGGTTTTAAGCCGCGGATAACGGCAGGCGCCGACCGCATTGGCCGCTTCCTCGACCGTCGAAATATGCGGAAACACGATGCCGTAGCAGCCCATATCAAGCGCCTGCTTGGCCTGCCATTGGGCCATTTCGACACCGTTCACCGGAATACGCACCATCGGCGTGACGCCCGGCGCCACCGAGCCGGCCTTGGCGATCTGGGCGCGGTTGAGCATGTATTGCAGGCAATCCCGCAGCAGCCGGCCGTCCCACGGCTGGTGCTCCATTTCGTACACACAGCCATCGAATTTCGAGGTGCTCATGCCGATGGCGGCATTGATCTCGGCCGGCGAAAAGCACGTCAGCGCATGCTGGCCCGCTTCGAGCGCGCGAATGACGCTGTTGAGCCGGGGTAGTTCAGCCATCCTTGGTCTCCCTTTAATACGGCCGGTATCCTAGCGTGTTCAAACCATCATTGCGAAGGGGACGCCAGGTTGCCTGTCCCGGACATATTGCAGCAGCGGAGCGAAATCTACGGCGGTTTGACAATGCCGCCCTGCCCCGTAGCATCGCCCCCCGTCGCCCGGCTATAACCGCTGCCCCAACCCTAAGACTTGCACTTGGCCCAACCCCAAAGAAACGGCGCTGTCTCATGATTATCGATTGCCACGGCCACTACACCACCGAGCCCAAGGACCTGTTTCGCTTCCGCAAGGAACAGACCGCCGCCGCCAGTTCGGCCGAAAAGACGGCGATGCCGTCACGCGCCAGCCTGAAGATGTCCGACGACGAAATCCGCGAAAGCATCGAGAACAACCAGCTCAAGCTGCAGCGCGAGCGCGGCACCGACCTGACCATTTTCTCGCCGCGCGCCTCGGGCATGGGGCATCATGTCGGCGACGAGAGCGTCAGCCTGGAATGGTCGCAAATCTGCAACGACCTGATCGCGCGCGTGGTCTCGCTTTATCCGAAGAACTTCATCGGCGTCTGCCAGCTGCCGCAATCGCCCGGCGCGCCGCCGGCTCACTCGATCGCCGAGCTCGAACGCTGCGTGAAGATGGGCTTCATCGGCTGCAACCTCAATCCAGATCCGTCCGGCGGCTATTTCAATTCGCCGCCGATGACCGACAAATCGTGGTTTCCGCTCTATGAGAAAATGATCGAGCTGGACGTGCCGTGCATGATCCACGTCTCCGGCTGCTGCAATCCGGCGATGCACACCACCGGCTCGTATTATCTCAATGCCGATACCATGGTGTTCATGCAGGTGCTGCTCTCCGACCTGTTCAAGAATTTTCCCAAGCTGAAATTCATCATTCCGCACGGCGGCGGCGCGGTGCCGTTCCATTGGGGCCGCTTTCGCGGCATCGCGCTCAATAACGGCAAGCCGGAGCTCGCCGAGATCATGGGCGACAATATTTTCTTCGACACCTGCGTCTATCATCAGCCCGGCATCGACCTGCTCACCAAAGTGGTGCCGGTCGACAACATTCTGTTTGCCTCGGAGATGGTGGGAGCGGTCAAGGGCAACGACCCGAAGACCGGCTTCGGCTTCGACGACACCAAGCGCTATGTCGACAAGGCGCCGATCAGCGACGCCGACAAGCACAAGATTTTCGAAGGCAATGCCCGAAAAGTTTACAGCCGGCTGAAAGTACCGGCGTAATTGTATCGTCATGCCCGCGTTCTTCGCGGGCATGACGGCTTGTAAATGACCAGCGAGGCTCATCGACGTTGGCGAGGCTGTCGAAAAAAATCGCGGCGAAGCGCATGCGCAGAACGCATGTCGTCCGGTTCGGCGAGCGTGTCATCGAAACGCGCGGATTGGCCGACGGCTTCTGGACCGATCTCTATCACCGCTCGGTGACCGTCCATTGGGCGTCGTTCTTCGCCATCGCGGCGGCGATCTTTATTCTGCTCAACGGCATCTTTGCGTTCCTGTTCTGGCTGGGCAAAGACCCCATTGCCAATGTCTCGCCGGACTTGCCTTTGAGCTTGTTCTATTTCTCGATCGAGACGCTGGCGACGGTCGGCTACGGCGACATGCACCCGCAGACCAATTACGGGCATCTCATCGCCACGATCGAGATTTTCACCGGCATGTCCTTCCTTGCGGTCATGACCGGGCTGATCTTTGCCCGGTTCTCGCGGCCGCGCGCGCGTTTCATCTTTACCCAACATCCGGTCGTCACCATGCACCAGGGCAAGCCGACCCTGATGCTTCGCGTCGCCAATGCGCGGCAGCAATACGATCTCGCAGGCGACGGCACGGCTTTGGTTGTTTCGTCTCGAGAAAACAGTCGAAGGCCACCCGTTGCGGCGCTATCACGAATTGGTTCTCGACCGCCGCGAGCATCCGATGTTCGGGCTGAGCTGGTCGCTGTTCCACATCATCGACGAGGAAAGCCCGCTTTATCGGATGACCGCTCACGATCTCGCCTCGATCGACGGCGCCCTGGCGCTCAATGTCGGCGGCGTCGACGACAGTTCGGCCCAGCAACTTTATGCCCGGCGCGTCTATTCGCACCGCGACATCCGCTGGAACCACCGTTATGTCGACATCACCACCACATCCACCGACGGCAGGCTGCTGATCGACTATGAAGTGTTTCACGAGGTCGTGCCTGATACTCCGCTCAATTGAGCGATCTGCAATCTCGGTCGGGAATCGCCTTTTCAATTTGCGCCGCTTACATTGACGGTTCGGCGCGCCTTGCGACTCGGTATTTTCATGATCGATCGGCTCGAATTCATCCTGGCGCTCGCCCGCGAACAGCATTTCGGCCACGCCGCCGAAGCCTGTAACGTCAGCCAGCCGACGCTGTCGGCCGGGATCAAATATCTCGAGGACACCTTCGGCGTTCTTCTGGTGCAGCGCGGCTCGCGCTTCCAGGGTTTTACGCCGGAAGGCGAGCGGGTGCTGGAATGGGCGCGCCGGATCGTCGGCGACGCCCGCGCCATGCGGCAGGACATCGATGCGCTCAAGCGCGGGCTCGCCGGCCACCTCCGCATCGCCGCGATCCCGACCGCGCTGGCGATGAGCGCCATGCTGACGACGCCCTACCGTGCCCGGCATCCCGAAGTCCGCTTCACCATCCTGTCGCGCACCTCGATCCAGGTATTCGGGATGATCGAAAATCTCGAGGCCGACGCCGGGCTGACCTATCTCGACAATGAACCGCTCGGCCGCGTCAAATCGATCCCGCTTTACCAGGAGGAATACCGGCTCCTGACTTCGCCCTCCGGCGCGCTCGGCGATCGCGACCGGGTGACGTGGGCGGAAGTCGGCAAGATTCCGCTCTGCCTGTTGACGCCGGACATGCAGAACCGGCGCATCCTCGACGGCTTGCTGCGCTCGGCCGGGGGCGAGCCGTCGCCGACCTTGGAATCGAACTCGATGATCGTGCTGTTTGCCCATGTCCGCACCGGGCGATGGGCCACCATCATGCCGTCAAAGCTGGCCGAAACACTGGGCCTGACCGACAGCGTCCGCTCGATACCGATCGTCGAGCCGAACGTCACCCACGCCGTAGGCCTCGTCGTGCCTGATCGCGAGCCGACCACGCCTCTGGTCACGGCCTTGATCGCCGAAGCGCGCCAGCTGGCGAAAGTGCTGGAACAGCCGACGGCGACGGACGATATCCCGAACAAAAAGTCCTGACGACGCGATCCGTCACGACACCTGTTGCCGGACGGCGATCGGCTGCGATGAACGGACCCTGACCGGCACCAGTTGTTGCTTTTGCCGGACGCCGAAAAGATCCCGAAGATATTGCCGGCAGCCGATCTCGATGCCGAAATAAGTCAGGTGGGCGACCGCCAGGCTGACGGCGATCATCAGAACCATCAGCGACAATGAGCTGTAGATCGAGAGGTCCTCGTGGTTCTGTATTCCATAATGAGCCAGCAGTTTCGCCGTCAGGAATTGGACAAAGCCGTGAACCAGATAAAGCGAATAGGAAACATCGCCCAGCCAGATCAGCGGGGACAAATTCGCAAGCGCGGCAAACGAACCATGATTGAGCACCGCGGTAAGGACAAGAAGCGCGAACAGGCAGGTGATCAGCAGATCCGGCGCGCCAAGATGCAGGCAGAACACAATAAGCAGCAGAACGCCGAACACCATCGCGTCGCGGCCCAGAAACGAGCCTTGCGGGACAGCGCGGAAGGCGCAGTAGAGCAGCGTGCCCAGGATGAATTCGGGCAGACAGCGCAACAGCGTGATCGGGCCGTCCCATTGATCGAAATTGCCCTTGGTGACGACGGCCAGCAGCGCCAAGAGCGCGACCAGGAACAGCGCCATGGCGAATTTTGCTTTATCGGACGCGCGCCAGATCGCCGGCAGCGCGAACGGAAACAGCAAATAGGCCATGAATTCGACGCTGATCGACCACGACGGATAATTCCAGCTCAGATTGCCGGCATCGAGGCCCTGCACCATGAACACGTTGGCGACAAACGCGCTGACCGATTCCGACCCTTGCAAGGGCACGTTGCGCAGCGAACCAAGCGTCGCGCCGGAGGTCCATTGCGAGGCCAGCGCCGTGGCGACAAACAGAACCAGGATGAGCAGATGCAGCGGGTAGATGCGTGCGACGCGGGCGAACAGGAAGCTCCGATAATTCCGCGTCACGCTTTCGGAGAACGCGCGGTGATAGACGTGCGTCATGACGAAGCCGCTGAGCATGAAGAACATGTCGACGGCGAGGTAGCCCTTATGAATCAGATAAGTGTGCGGAACCACATCCAGGTTCGGCAGGGCTTGGACGCTGTAATGATAGAGCACGACCCAGAACGCGGCGACGCCGCGCAGCGCAGTCAGCGACGGCAGCTGGGTGTTGGCAGGCCGTCCCTGGGACGCAGTTGGCCCGTGCGCTGAACGCGCACCTTGATCCGGTGGATTAATAAACATTGCATGGCCAAACGGTGGTGATTCATTGCGATGCCGTAATAACCCGCATGGTCCGCGTAAGTTCCCGCCGCGTCACGGCGCGTGCGCAGCGGCTTCCTTGGCGCTGCCGTACACCACATGCACGACGCTGTAGCCGCCGGATTTCAATGCTTCGAGGAATTTCGGCAATGCCGCCGCGGTATGCGATTGCACGTCGTGCATCAGGACGATGCCGGAATGCTTCTTTTCCAACTCCGCCATGGTCCGCGCGACGACTTCATCGGGCGTCGAGGGCCGCCAGTCTTCGGGGTCGACGTCGATGCTCCACAGCATCAGGCCGGTCTTGGCCAGGTATTGCAGGATCGGCGCCGAGGTCGACAAATAGGGCGCGCGAAAAAACGGAGCTGAGACGGTCGGCGCACCCAGCGCTGCATTAGCCGCGGCGATGCCGTCCTGGATTTCTTTTTCAGCGTCGGCGAGCGGCAGCTTTGCCAAGTCGGCGTGGGTTTCGGAATGCGTGCCGACGGTATGGCCTTCCGCATATTCGCGCCGGACGAGGTCAGGCGAGGCCTGCGCATGCTCGCCGACCAGAAAGAAATTCGCCTTGACGCATTGTGCCGCCAAAGCGTCCAGCACTTGCGGGGTCGACGACGGCCACGGACCGTCGTCGAAAGTAAGAACGACTTCGTGGTCCCGTAGCGGCACCGTTTGCGGATACTGCACCGTGCCGACTTGCGGGAAGACGGCGGGATCGAGCGCCATGACGCGCGCCGTGCCGAGCGCGCCGGACTTGCCGTTGCATGACTCCGCCAGAGCGCCCGATGTGAGCGCCACCAGCGATAAGCAGGCCACGCAAACGCGGATCGCAAGCTGCCTCGGCGCAGCGTGGGCAGTTCGGTTGCAACGCATTCGGCCTCCAGAGCGCCCGAACGGGCACTGACATTAGGCCGCAGACGTCCTGCCGCCCGCTTCGCGCAACCATGTCTGGTCGTGAGAAGTCCCTCGCCGGCCAATAAAAGAAATCATCGTGCCAAAACTATGGAATTTCTACAGAGCGATGCGGCGTAAACGCGCATCGGCGACCGGCTTTGTACGCGATCGTACATAGGCCTGGACAGAGAACCTCTATAAGCGCATCTTTATGGGATCAGGCGCCGTCGCAAGGCGTCCTGGACCCTCATAACTTTTCGGGACCCTTTTGAGTGTCCTCTGTTCGCCCGGCGCGAAAGGACTCCTCTATGCCTCTCACCCTTTATTTCAACGACCTGTGCCCCAAGTGCCGCAGGCCGATCATGCAGGCGGTGATCGAATCACATCCGACCGACCGCGATCTTGCGATCCAAAAGTTCCACTGCGCCAATTGCGGGCCGATAAAAATCAAATCCATATCGCTGAAGCCGCCGAGGCCGCGGCCGGAGATCGCCGCATGACGCCGCCTTGAGCTTTTCAGCCCGGCGTTATTCCGATCGGGTCGGGGATCAAATTCCTGGCCCGCTAATTGGAGCTTTGTCGCTTGACGCAATATCGAACCGCCGTCGCCGGCCGAGTCAGAAACGCATCGAACCGTTCTTTGACGATGCCGTAACATTCGCACGATGCCCGCTCCAGGCCCGCACGATTAAGGACCTGAATGGTTCCGCGGCTGTAACAGATGAGGCCGGCCGCCTGGACCGACTGCGCCGCCAGCGTCACCGACTTCCGATTGGCGCCGAGAACATTCGCCAGGAATTGATGGGTGTAGGTCAGCAATTCGCCTTCCGCCCGGTCATGCATCATCAGCAGCCAGCGGCACATTCTTTCTTCGGTCGTATGCACGGTATTGCAGGCGACGGTCTGCTGGACCTGCGACAGCAGCGTTTCCGAATAGCTGACGAAAAGATTGCGAACGTGTTCGCTGTTCTTGAATTCCACTTGCAGCAATTCGATCGGACAGCGCACCATGCCGCCCTCCAGTTGCACCATGCATCGGTTGAAGGAGACCCGGCTGTACATGGCGGCAAACAGCCCGAAGGCTCCTTCGCGCCCGATATTGGCGGTCTCGATGGCCGAGCCGTTTTCCAAAACGGTCAGTAGCGAGAGAACCGAGCCTTGCGGAAAATACGCATGCTTGAGGAAGCCGCCCGCCTCGCAGACGACAGCGCCGAGCTTGAGCGCGACAGGCTGAAGATGGGCTTCAAGCCGTCTTCGGCTCGCGGGCTCCAGCACGGCGAGCAACTGATTGGTCAGCGTATCCGCTCGTGGTCTAGCTGCGGCCGCATCGTCGGAACGAACATCCATTTCTCAGCCAACACCTTTTCATAAGATGTGTCTGAGCAAAACAGCACGCTGTCGCGGATCAAGATGTTTTGTCGTCAACGACCCGTTAGGTTCGACGATCAAAATGACGAGCGGCAATCTACGGTCGCGGCTATTCGCGCTTGCTTTTGATGACCTCCGCGCCCGGTCCGGAGAGCGCCAATGCGCCCCAAAACCCCGCCATCGAAACGAAGTGCGATTGCACATCGTGGCCCAGAGCAATTCCGGCAAGCTCCATGCAGTCGGCCTGGAGGCGCAGGCACTCCAGAGTGTGCCTTCGCCGGTATTTGGCTTCGAGCATGCGGACCTCCTGAAAGTCTGCCGTCGGCATCGCACGTATTTGCGGTTCTGTCGGTGGTCTATGCCACCAAGAGCCGGGGAAATGTCGGGCGCGGCTCAGTCATTGGGCGCCAACCCCTTCTGCTCCCGAACGGCCGAAATCCGGCGATCCCGAAGAGCGCGCTTTGCCGCATTGAATGTGACCGGTTTTGCACAGAATCGTTCCAGCGGAAATGGCAATGCTGAGCACGCCGGCGGCAAAGGGGGAGCGATGGCCTCGATTGTTCCGTTCATCACCAACAGGGTGTTTGAACCGGCCGAGATAAAGTTAATGTCGGAAGCCTACGGTAGAGCGATGGAAGACATTCACGGCTTCGGGCACCCTAACAAGTTCGTCGCCAAGTTCATCGCCACCAGGATCATCATGCTGACCAGCGGGGGCGAGCGCGATCCGACCCGATTGTGCGAACGGGCGCTCGCCGCTTGCGGCTTCAAGCCCGATAAACGCCGAGCCGAAGGAGTCAAATCCAACCCTTGATCGGGATTCCCGATGAAGCAACGGGACTGCTTTATTGATCATTGGCAAGACCTAAGTCACTTGTAACGCTTCTAAATTTATTAGAAGCCGCCCGTGCCAAATTCGCCAGAAGCTTGGAGCGCGGAACGCACCGCGCAGATCGTGGCTGAGCATCGCGGCCTGGAAGGGCCGCTATTGCCTATTTTGCATGCGATCCAGCGCGCATTCGGCTGCGTTCCCGAACAAGCCGTGCCGATCGTCGCCGAGGCGCTGAACCTTTCCCGCGCCGAAGTCCACGGCGTCGTCACCTTCTATCACGACTTCCGGCAACAGCCGGCCGGCCGTCACGTGCTCAAGCTCTGTCGCGCCGAAGCCTGTCAGGCCGCCGGCGGCGAGGCGCTCGCGGCGCGTGCGGAGGAACGGCTTGGCGTTCGTTTCGGCGGCACCACGCTGGACGGGCGTGTCACGCTCGAGCCGGTTTATTGCCTCGGCCTCTGCTCGGTATCGCCATCGGCGATGATCGACGGCCGCATCGTCGCCCGCATCGACGACAAGAAACTCGATGCGCTGCTGGCGGAGACCGACCGATGAGCGGCATCCGCATCTACGTTCCCGGCGACGCCGTCGCGGTGGCCTGCGGCGCGGACGAGATTGCCCGCGCCGTCGCGGCGGCGGCGGGCAGGCGCAAACGCGACATCGAGATCGTCCGCAACGGCTCGCGCGGCATGCATTGGCTCGAACCGATGCTCGAAGTCGCGACCGATAAGGGTCGCATCGCCTATGGTCCGGTCGAACTCGGCGACGTCGATAGCGTGCTCGATGCCATGCTGGCCGGCGGCGGCGCGCACAAATTGCGCGTCGGTGTGCCTGAAGACCACCCGTTCCTGAAAAAGCAGACGCGGCTGACTTTCGTCCGCTGCGGCATCGTCGACCCGCGTTCGCTCGACGATTACGTGGCCCACGACGGCTATAAGGGCCTCGCCAAGGCTTTGGCCAATCCCGCCGGCATCGTCGACGAGGTCACCCAATCCGGCCTGCGCGGCCGCGGCGGCGCCGGATTCCCGACCGGCATCAAGTGGAAGACGGTGGCCGAGGCCGAGGCCGACCGCAAATACATCGTCTGCAATGCCGACGAAGGCGACAGCGGCACCTTCGCCGATCGCATGATCATGGAAGGCGACCCCTTCGTTCTGATCGAAGGCATGACCATCGCCGGCATTGCCGTCGGCGCCACCAAGGGCTTCATCTATATCCGCTCGGAATATCCGCACGCGATCGCGGCGATGAACGACGCCATCCGTGCCGCGCGCCGTGGCGGCATGCTCGGCAGCAGCGTCGCCGGTTCGGCCTTCGCCTTCGATCTGGAAGTGCGCGAAGGCGCCGGCGCCTATGTCTGCGGCGAGGAGACATCGCTGCTCGAAAGCCTGGAAGGCAAACGCGGCCTGGTTCGCGCCAAGCCGCCGCTGCCGGCGCACAAGGGGCTGTTCGGCAAACCGACCGTGATCAACAATGTGCTGTCGCTTGCGACCGTGCCGATCGTCATGGACAAGGGCGCGGCGTTCTACAAGAATTTCGGCGTCGGCCGGTCGCGCGGCACCATGCCGATCCAGCTTGCCGGCAATCTGCGCTATGGCGGCCTGTTCGAGACCGCGTTCGGCATCACGCTCGGCGAACTGGTCGACGATATCGGCGGCGGCTGCTTCACCGGACGGCCGGTGAAAGCCGTGCAGGTCGGCGGCCCGCTCGGCGCTTATTTCCCGCGCGCATTATTCGATACGCCGTTCGACTACGAAGCTTTCGCCAAGCGAGACGGCCTGATCGGCCACGGCGGCATCGTGGTGTTCGACGACAGCGTCGACATGGCCAAGCAAGCGCGCTTCGCTTTTGCGTTCTGCGCCGTCGAATCCTGCGGCAAGTGCACGCCGTGCCGGATAGGCTCGACCCGCGGCGTCGAGACCGTCGATCGCATCATGCGCGGCGACGCGCGCGACAACAACATCGCGGTGCTCACCGATCTCTGCAACACCATGAAATTCGGCTCGCTGTGCGCGCTGGGAGGCTTCACGCCCTATCCGGTGATGAGCGCGCTCCAGCATTTCCCCGACGATTTCAACGCCGCGCCGCGCTTGCAGGCCGCGGAATAGGAGAAGCGCGATGTCACTCGTGCATGAGATCGACTACGGCACGCCGAAATCGAAGGCGGAGAAAACCGTCACGCTGACCATCGACGGCCAACAGGTCACGGTGCCGGAGGGCACCTCGATCATGCGCGCGGCGATGGAGCTCGGCACCCAGATCCCGAAACTCTGCGCCACCGATATGGTCGACGCCTTCGGCTCCTGCCGGCTGTGCCTGGTCGAGATCGAAGGCCGCGCCGGCACGCCGGCATCTTGCACCACGCCGGTCGCCCCCGGCATCGTGGTGAAGACCCAGACCGAGCGGCTCAAGACCATCCGCAAAGGCGTGATGGAGCTTTACATCTCCGATCATCCGCTCGATTGCCTTACCTGTTCGGCCAACGGCGATTGCGAATTGCAGGACATGGCGGGCGCCGTCGGCTTGCGCGACGTGCGTTACGGCTATGCCGGTGAGAACCACGTGTTCGCCAAGAGCGACGGCAAGGTCAACGAAAATTGGCTGCCCAAAGACGAGTCCAATCCGTATTTCACCTATGATCCGTCGAAATGCATCGTCTGTTCGCGCTGCGTGCGCGCCTGCGAAGAGGTGCAAGGCACGTTCGCGCTGACCATCGCCGGCCGCGGATTCGGCAGCCGGGTATCGCCGGGCATGGAGGAATCCTTCCTCACCTCGGAATGCGTGTCGTGCGGCGCCTGTGTTCAGGCCTGCCCGACCGCGACGCTCAATGAAAAGAAGATGATCGAGATCGGCACACCGGAGCATTCGGTGGTGACGACCTGCGCCTATTGCGGCGTCGGCTGCTCATTCAAAGCCGAGATGCGCGGCGACGAACTGGTGCGCATGGTGCCCTACAAGGACGGCGAGGCAAACCGCGGCCATTCCTGCGTCAAAGGCCGTTTCGCCTGGGGTTACGCGACCCACAAAGAGCGCGTCCTGAAACCCATGATCCGCGCCAGGGTCAGCGATCCGTGGAAGGAAGTGAGCTGGGACGAAGCAATCGATTACGCCGCATCCGAATTCAAGCGCATCCAGGCGAAATACGGCAAAGATTCGGTCGGCGGCATCACCTCGTCGCGCTGCACCAACGAGGAAACATTCCTCGTCCAGAAACTGATCCGCGCCGCCTTCGGCAACAACAACGTCGACACTTGCGCGCGGGTCTGTCATTCGCCGACCGGCTATGGCCTCGGCCAGACTTACGGCACATCGGCCGGCACGCAGAACTTCGACTCGGTGGAAGAAACCGACGTGGCGCTGATCATCGGCGCCAATCCGGCCTCGGCCCATCCGGTGTTCGCGTCGCGCTTGAAGAAGCGCCTGCGGCAGGGCGCCAAGCTGATCGTGATCGATCCGCGGCGCACCGAAATGGTCAAAAGCGCCCATATCGATGCCGCCTATCACCTGGCGCTCCGCCCCGGCACCAATGTCGCGGTGGTGACGGCGCTGGCGCATGTGATCGTCACCGAGAAGCTCTACGACGAGAAATTCATCCGCGCGCGCTGCGACTGGGACGAGTTTCTGCACTGGGCCGAGTTCGTGTCGCAGCCGCGCAACAGCCCGGAAGAGGTCGCCAAGCTTTCCGGCGTGCCGGCGCAAACCATCCGCGGGGCGGCGCGGCTTTACGCCACCGGCGGCAACGGCTCGATCTATTACGGGCTCGGCGTCACCGAACACAGCCAGGGCTCGACCACCGTGATGGCGATCGCCAACCTGGCGATGGCGACCGGCAATATCGGCCGTCCCGGCGTCGGCGTTAATCCGCTGCGCGGCCAGAACAATGTGCAGGGCGCCTGCGACATGGGTTCGTTCCCGCACGAATTGGCCGGCTACCGCCATATCTCAGGCGACGCGGTGCGCGCACTGTTCGGCAGCGACTGGGGCGTGACGCTCGACAGCGAACCCGGTTTGCGGATCCCGAACATGCTCGACGCCGCGGTCGATGGCACGTTCAAGGGCATCTACATCCAGGGCGAAGATATCCTGCAGTCCGATCCCGACACCAAGCACGTGTCGGCCGGTCTCGAAGCGATGGAATGCGTCGTCGTCCAGGATCTTTTTCTCAACGAGACCGCGCGCTTCGCCCATGTCTTTCTGCCGGGCTCCACCTTCCTGGAAAAGAACGGCACCTTCACCAATGCCGAACGCCGCATCCAGCTGGTGCGCAAGGTGATGGCGCCGAAGAACGGCTACGAGGACTGGGAGATCACCATGATGCTCTCCAAGGCCCTCGGCTATGCGATGCATTACGATCATCCGTCGCAGATCATGGACGAGATCGCGCGCCTCACTCCGGGCTTCGCCAATGTTTCCTACGCCATGCTCGACAAGCGCGGCTCGGTGCAGTGGCCCTGCAACGACAAGGCGCCGGAAGGCTCGCCGATCATGCACATCGACGGCTTCGTGCGCGGCAAGGGCAAGTTCATCGTCACCGAATATATCGCCACCGACGAGAAGACCGGACCGCGCTTTCCGCTGCTGCTCACCACCGGCCGCATCCTAAGCCAGTACAATGTCGGCGCGCAGACCCGCCGCACCGACAACTCGCTCTGGCACAAGGAAGACCTGCTCGAAATCCATCCGCACGACGCCGAGCAGCGCGGCATCCGGGACGGCGACTGGGTACGGCTGGCGAGCCGCGCCGGCGAGACGACGCTGCGCGCGCTGCTCACCGACCGCGTGGCGCCGGGCGTGGTCTATACGACCTTCCACCATCCCGACACCCAGGCCAACGTCATCACCACCGACTATTCCGACTGGGCGACCAATTGTCCGGAATACAAGGTCACCGCGGTGCAGATTTCGCCGTCGAACGGACCGTCGCCCTGGCAGGAGGAATACGAGGAGTTTTCCCGCCAAAGCCGCCGTATCGCGCCGATGGAAGCCGCGGAGTAATAGCGTGATGCCGCCGCTCGAACGGGTGAAACGTATCGCCTGGCGGCAGCACGGCCGCACCGCGGGCGAACGCGCCATTCCGCAGGAGACGGCGATCTCGTTTACCTATAACGGCGGCGCCTACGCCGTGATGATGGCGACGCCGCAAGACCTGGAAGACTTCGCGCACGGCTTCAGCCTGACCGAAGGCATCGTCGCCTCGGGCGACGAGATCGAACGGCTGGAGGTTATCGAAGAAGAGCTCGGCATCGAGTTGCGGATGTGGCTCACCGAGCCGCGCGGCGCGGTGTATGGCGAGCGCCGCCGGCGGCTGGCCGGCCCGACCGGCTGCGGGCTGTGCGGGATCGAATCGCTCGCGGAAGCGATGCGGACGCCGCGCCCGGTGCGAAGCAACGCGACGTTCCGACCCGATGACATCATGAGCGCACTCGACGCCCTGCCGCCGGCTCAGGCGCTCAACCGCGAAACCCACGCCGTCCATGCGGCGGCATTCTTTGTGCCCGGGCAGCCGCCGATCGCGATCCGTGAAGACGTCGGCCGCCACAACGCGCTCGACAAGCTCGCCGGCGCGCTGGCGCGGCGGCGCGTATCGGCTGCGGCGGGGTTTGTGGTTTTCACCAGCCGGGTTTCGGTCGAAATGATCCAGAAGTCGGCCGCGATCGGCGTGCCGCTGGTGGTCGCGGTATCGGCGCCGACCGCGCTCGCCGTGCGCATGGCGGAGGCGGCGGGGATCACGCTGATCGCGGTGGCGCGCCACGACGGTTTCGAGATCTACACCCACGCCGATCGCATCCTGCAGGATGCGCCCGCCGAAAAGGTGCCCGCTCATGTCGCATGACGCTGCGTCCGAACACGGCAAGACGATCGACAAGCTGGTCTATATGGCGAACCAGATCAGCAAATTCTTTGTCAGCCAGGGCGATGCCGCGGCGGTCGCGGGAACCGCCGAGCACATCAGGAAGTTCTGGGATCCGCGGATGCGGAATGCGATCTTCGCGCATCTCGACGCCGGCGGCGCGGGACTTGAGCCGGCCGCGCGTGCGGCGATCGAACAACTGCAGAAAGCCGCTGTGAAGGTTTGAAGCGCCGGCGACAGCCGCGGCCGAAGCTCAGCCGGCCTTGCGCGCCGCGGCCTGCGCGTTGCGGCCGATCCAATTGCCGAGCGTCCGCACGAACAGGTTGGGCCGCGTATTGGCATCCATCGCGATCACATGCTCGACCGGCGCCGGGGCCGCGCGCCGCCGCTTGACCTTGCCGCGCACGCTTCGCGATTTTCCGCGCAGCGTTTTCTTGACGTGACCGAGCGCGATCGGCCCGACATGGGTGAGAAAGACTTTCTCATGCGGCCGGCTCAAGGTCTCGACGGCTTGCTTCAGCGGCAGCCATTTCACCGCTTTGACGTCGTCCATCAACTCGCCGGTCGGCAGGCCTGCGGCGCGCATCAGCCAGAACTGCACGATCTTGATCTTGCCTTCGACGGCATAGGCCATCGAGCCGAGGAACTCGTGGACCGAAACCTCGTAGCCGGTTTCTTCCAGCACTTCGCGCTTGGCGGCGTCGCGGGGATGTTCGCGCGGCATCAGTTTGCCCTTGGGCAGCACCCACGCCTTTTCACGCCGCAACCGGACGACGGCGAAGCGAGGCCGCAAATTTCCCCGTAAGACTATGCCGCCCGCGGCCAGAATCGGCGCCGGACGCTTCGCCGAATCAGTCATGAGAAATTTATGCCGGACCGAATCCGGCCGGGCAAGCCAAGATTGAACAGCGCTGTGGGCATTTCGGCTGCGTTCGCCCCTTTATGACACGTCGATGACGATTTTGCCGAAATGCTTGTTGGCGCGCATCATCTCGAGCGCATCGGCAACCGCGGCGAGCTTGAAAGTCTTGTCGATCGGCAGCGACAGCGTGCCGGCCTCGACCGCATCCCACAGGTCGGCGCGCAACAGCCGATTGATCTCGCGGACCTCTTCCGCGGTGCGGGTGCGGAACGTGACGCCGATATAGTCGATGCGCTTCATCGCGTGCATATCGAAATTGAACTCGCCCTTCATGCCGCCGAGCCGGCCGACATTGACGATGCGGCCGAGCAGCGCCGCCGCTTCGAGGTTCTGATTGGCGACGCCGCCGGAAATCATATCGACGATCAGATCGACGCCCTTGCCGCCGGTCGCCTTCTTCACTTCGGCGGGCCAGTTGGCGTCGCTCGAATCGAGCGCCAGGTCGGCGCCGTAGTCCTTCAGCCGGGCGCGGCGCGCGGCATTGGTCGAGGTGCCGATCACCAGCGACGCGCCGAGGAGCTTGCCGATCTGCATGCCCATCAGGCCGACGCCGGAACTGGCGCCCTGGATCAACAGCGTCTCGCCGCGCTTCAAGCGGCCGGCAGTCGCCACCGCATTGTGCATCGTCTGCAGCGCGACCGGAAAGCAGGCCGCCTGCGCATAGGTCATGTTGTTGCCGGGAATGCGATGCGCCCGGCCGGAATCGGTCACGACATATTCGGCGATGCCGCCCGGCGACGACGCCATCACCCGGTCGCCCGGCTTGATGTCTTTCACGTCGGCGCCGACCGCCTCGACCTCGCCGGCCGATTCAAGCCCGATCCGGGCGCCGACGCCGCCGACGCTGCCATGCCGATGGCCGGACGCCACCAACAGATCGGCGCGGTTGAGGCTCGTCGCCCGCACCTTGATCAACACCTCATTCGGCTTCGGCTCGGGCTTCGGCAGATCGCGGATTTCGACCCCGTTCTCGCCGACCACGGCTGCTTTCATGACGTTTCTCCCCTGGTGCATTTTTCTGATTGTTGATCGCTGGAATCAGCGCGGGCCGAGATAGCGGAAATTGGTCTGCTCCCACCAATCGCTGTGGATCGCGTACAGGATCTCCACGTCGAGCGCGCGCCGGAGCGGACTGTTTCTCGGCAGCACGAAGGCATATTCCTGCGGATCGAAAGTGGCATCGACCAGTTCGATCGAGGACGAATAACCCTGCTGGATGGCCCAGGCAAGCAGCGGCTTGTCATAAACCAGCGCATCCAATTTGCGGGCGCGCAGCGCGTTGAGGCCATTCTGCAGCGTGGCGAAACCCTGATAGTTGACGCGCATATGGGTCAGCGTGTCGGCAGCCGCGGTGCCGGCCAATACGCCGACTCGCGCCGTCGACAGATCGCTGACGCCATGCACCAGGCCTTGAAGATGCTTGATCGTCAGGGTCGAAGTGATGCTCGCCGTGAATACCGCGATCATGACGATCGATACGACCATCCATACGATCGCCACCACCCGTCCCGGCAGCGTTTGCGGATTGAAATTTCCGGTGGCGCGCTGCGTCATCGCCACCGTCGACCACCACACGCCCGAACTCAATCCCTTCCTCAAGCCGCCGCCAAAATCCTCATTGTGGCGCCGCTCAAACAGCCAGACCAAGAAGCCTACCGCCAAGGCCAGACCGACCAGGGCGAGGACCGCCTGGGCGAAGCCGAACGACGTCAAGGTGTGGATAAGCGGCTGCCAGCTCGCCTCGCCGCCGGCCGGAACCGCGATACCGAGTCCGGTGGTGTAGAAGGGCTGGGTAAAATCCGTGATGCGCGCGCGGCCGGCGGTTACCGTGACGGCCGCGACCGCGGCATCGAACTTTCCCGTCGTGACGCCGTCGAGCAGCGACTGCACGTCCGGCTCCTCGACGAAGCGATAGTGCAGATGCAGATCGTCCGCGACATGGCGCCATAGATCGATACTGAGGCCGCGCCAGCTGCCGTCCGGAGCCTTCATCGCGAACGGCGGCGCCTCTTTGGTGCCGAGCACCAATTCGCCTTGCGGCAGGGCATCGGCGCTTTCCGGCGTCTGCGCCCGACATGGCACGATCATCAACACCGCACCGGTGAAGGCGGCAATCAGTGACAGCAGACGCATTATCCCCGAAGCCTCGCTTCCATCCCTCGTGCCCAAGCTAACATCATTCCGGGATCACCGCGAAGCCGCCGGTTCCGCGCCATTTGCGCCGGATACCCGCGAATCCGCTGGAAAGTACCGATGGTTAGGCCGTCGGGACTGCGCTAAGCTGCGGTGCGATGAACGAGCTCATCCGCCCCCGCATTGCCGCATCGGCCTGTCCGCACGACTGCCCGTCGACCTGTGCGCTCGAAGTCGAGGTGTTCGACGGCCAGACCATCGGCCGCATCCGCGGCGCCAAGGACAACGCCTATACCGCCGGCGTCATCTGCGCCAAGGTGGCGCGCTATGCCGAACGGGTCAGCCACCCCGACCGGCTCAAGCAGCCGCTGCGCCGCATCGGGCCGAAAGGCTCCGGCCAGTTTGCGCCGATCTCCTGGGACGACGCGCTCGATCTCGTCGCCGAGAAGTTTCTGCAGGCCGAACAAACATACGGCTCGCAGGCGGTGTGGCCTTATTTGTACGCCGGCACCATGGGCTATGTGATGCGCGACGGCATTCACCGTCTGCGCCACGCCAAGAAATATTCCGGCTTCTTCTCGACCATCTGCGTCAACCCGGCATGGACCGGCTACATCGCCGGCACCGGCAAGCTCGCCGGCGCCGATCCGCGCGAGATGGCGCAAGTCCGATCTGGTGGTGATCTGGGGCACCAATGCGGTCAACACCCAGGTCAATGTGATGACCCACGCCAGCCGCGCCCGCAAGGAACGCGGCGCTAAGATCGCGGTCGTCGACGTCTATATGAACTCCACCATGCGGCAGGCCGATCTGCCGGTGCTGATCCGGCCCGGCACCGACGGCGCGCTGGCCTGCGCGGTGATGCATTGCCTGTTCCGCGACGGCAAAGCCGACTGGGATTACCTGCACCAATACACCGATGCGCCGCACGAGCTCGATGCGCATTTGCGCAGCCGCGATCCGCATTGGGCCGCGGCCATCACCGGCTGCGCTGCGGAAACCATCGAGGCCTTCGCCCGCCTGATCGGCGAACGGCCGCGCGCGTTTTTCCGGCTCGGCTACGGCTTCTCGCGGTCGCGCAACGGCGCCGTCAACATGCACGCCGCAAGCTGCATCGCCGCGGTGACCGGCGCCTGGCGCCACGAAGGCGGCGGCGCCTTTCACAACAACGGCGCGATCTTCGGTCTCAATACCCGGCTGATCGACGGCGGCGATCTGCGCGATCCCGCGATCCGCATGCTCGATCAGTCGCGCATCGGCGCGATCCTGACCGGCGACAGCGAAGCGCTGTTCGGCGGACCGCCGGTCACCGCGATGCTGATCCAGAACACCAATCCGCTCGCCGTCGCGCCCGATCAGGAAATCGTCAAGCGCGGCTTTGCCCGCGACGATCTGTTCGTCTGCGTGCACGAGCAGATCATGACCGATACCGCCAAGATGGCGGATATCGTTCTGCCCGCCAGCATGTTCGTCGAGCACGACGACATCTATACCGCCGGCGGCAGCCAATACATCCTGCTCGGCCCCAAACTGATCGAGCCGCCCGGCGAATGCCGCAACAATCACGAGGTGATCTGCGCGCTGGCAAAGCGGCTCGGCGCCGAGCATCCGGGCTTCGGCATGACGCCGCGCGAATTGATCGACGCCACGCTGCGGGATTCCGGCCGCGGCACGCTCGAGGAACTCGAGGCCAACCGCTGGCTCGACTGCCAGCCGGATTTCGACACCGCGCATTACATCAAGGGCTTCGCCTATCCCGACGGAAAATTCCGCTTCAAGCCGGACTGGCCCGAAGTGCCGTTCCGCCGCTGGCACAGGAACGTATCGGCGGTGGTGGTGCTGCCGGAATTGCCGGACCATTGGGAAGTCATCGAGGAAGCCGACACCGAACACCCGTTCCGGCTCGCCACCTCGCCGGCGCGCGGCTTTCTCAATTCGACCTTTACCGAGACGCCGACCTCGCTCGGCAACGAACGGCGGCCGGAGGTGATGATCCATCCGGACGACGCCGCGCCGCTCGGCATCGCCGGCGGCGACCAGGTCACGCTCGGCAACGAACGCGGGCAAGTACGGCTGCATGCCAAATTATTCGACGGCGTGCGGCGCGGCGTCTTGATCGCGGAATCGATCTGGCCGAACTCGGCCTACGCCGATGGCCGCGGCATCAATACGCTCACCGGCGCCGACGCCATCGCCCCGTTCGGCGGGGCTGCGTTCCATGACAATAAGGTGTGGGTGCGGAAGACGATGTAGCGACCGGCGCCACCGGCGTGGCTTGGACCAAGAAGCCGTTTCCCGGATGCGCATTTGATGGGGGAGAAGTAGGGTGGGTTAGGCGAAGCCGTAACCCGCCGTTGAAGAATACGGCGGGTTACGCCGCTGTGCGGCTAACCGCCCTACAATTTATAAAAATCACGACGCCCGCGGCACGCGCAGCGGCATCGCATCGGCCGCGACGATCTCCTTGCCGATCGGCCACAGCGCGACACCGGCGAGTTTCAGATGCGCCCAGGCGAATGGAATGCCGACGATCGTGATCGCCAGGCCGATCGCGGTGAGCAGATGGCCGAGCGCCAGCCACCAGCCGGCCAGCACCAGCCAGATGATATTGCCGAGCATGCCGAAAGCGCCGGTGCCGATATCGTGGCCGGAATAGTCGGCGCGCGACACCGCCCGCCGGCCGAACGGCATCAGCGTATAGGAGGCGATATTGAGCGCCGACCATGCCCAGGGCAGGCCGATAATGGTGATCGCCATGATCAGTGCAGCGATCACCCAGGCGACGGCCATCCAGAGGCCGCCAAAGACGATCCACAGAATGTTCAGGAGCAATGATATCGGGCCCATGGGACTGTATTTAGACCGGACCCGTCCGGCTGCAATGGCTGGGCGCTCCGAAAACGACCCTCACGATAACGAAAAGATAATGTCACTTTAATAGCGACATAACCCTTGACCTATGTCCCTGTGATAGATACATAGCCGGTCAATGCTCGCTCGATACGGACGCCGCTCTGGAGGGGACTTCCGGGCGGCGGGGCGAGTGCGGTGCCCGCGGATGGGGCGATCCACCCTGTTCCCGGGCGGCTTGGGCATCGTGTCTCCCGGCATTACGACCGGGGCGGGAGGTGCTCCCTGGACTGGGACAGGCGATGGCGGGTAACGCCCGCTGGCATTGTCGCCAACGCATGATCGGTTGTCCGATCCTGCGTCAGACCACGTCCCAGGAAACCCTGGCCTGAAGCCGAGCCTTAGGGACGACGACTCCCTTTGGTGAGAGCCGTGGTGGGACGCCGACAGACGAGCCGCCCCGCTGGGCGGCGCCGCGCCCGTAAGGTGCGGCGGTGGTGCCCGCGTCTGTCGGCGTCCTGCTTCCTATTTTTTATTTAGTCGTTGGAATTGGAAATGGCGGAGACGGCGTAAGCCATTGAGAAACCGGGGCCCCACCCCTTGGGCTTTCTCGCAAGCTTCCCGGTCTTCGTTCTTCACGTGACAGGGTTGGCATCACTCGGGCGCGAAGGCGCGCCGCGAGAACGCATCATCCTGCCCCGCGCCAGCGGGGAAGGGGGACCGCGCCCTTGCGCGGTGGAAGGGGCGGCTGATTCCGAGCTTGGTTTCGATAGCAGGAGGAAGACAACGTGACGATCAACAAACACCTTTCAAGGTCGGCGGTGCTTCATCGCCCGCGCCCCTCCCGCCGCGTTGCGCGCGGCACCCTCCTCCGCTGGCGCGGGGCAGGATGAACTCAATCAAACAACGCCACCGCCCGGGTCCAGCCGGCGGAGGCGGATTTTATCTTGTAGGGAAAGCACGCCACGGTGAATCCATGATCCGGAAGCTGTTCGAGATTGCAGAGCTTTTCCATGTGGCAATACGGAATCTCGCGGCCGGCCTTGTGGCCTTCCCAGATGATCGACGGATCGCGGGTTTCGAGCCAGCGCGCCCGCATGTGGGAGAACGGCGCATCCCAGCCCCAGGCATCGATGCCGGTGACGCGCACGCCGCGCGAGGTGAGATAGAGCGTCGCCTCGCGGCCCATGCCGCAGCCGGCGGTGAGATACTCGTCGGTGCCGACGCGTTCGCTGGCGCGGGTGTTGACCAGCACGATGTCGAACGGTTTGAGCTCATGGCCGATCCGCTTGAGTTCGGCTTCGACTTCGGCTGCCGTCACCACGTGACCGTCCGGCACTTTGCGGAAATCGAATTTGACGCCGGGGCGGAAGAACCAGTCGAGCGGCACCTGGTCGATGGTCATCATCGGCTGGCCGTCGATGCGGCGCGACTGGAAATGCACCGGCGCATCCATATGGGTGCCGTTGTGGGTGGTGAGCTGGATCTGCTCGATCGCCCAGGCTTCGCCGTCGGGCAGGTCTTCGGGACGCAGCCCCGGAAAGATTTCGCAGAGCTGTGCGGCGGTATCGGTGTTGCTGCGGTAGTCGATCTTCGGCCGCATGAACGGATAATCGTAGACCGTCTCGTTATCGAGCGGCGACGACAGATCGACGATCCGGCTGGGCAGTTCCATGGTTCCTCCGCTTCTTATCCGCCTGATTTTCCGGCGCGAAATTTAGTGGTTCTACCGTCAGGCTATACCGGTTATGGATGCCTCAGAAGAGGGTGCGGATGATCCTGGTCACGGGCGCGAGCGGTTTTGTCGGCGCGGCGGTTGCGAAGTCGCTGGTTGCGGCCGGACATCCGGTCCGCGTGCTGGTGCGTCCGACCAGTCCGCGCACCAACATCGCCGACCCGCGGCTCGACGTTGCCGTCGGCGATCTGCGCGACGCCGGCTCGATCGAGCGGGCGATGCAGGACGTTCGCGTTCTTTTTCACGTCGCCGCCGATTACCGGCTGTGGGCGCGGCATCCCGAGGAAATCATCCACACCAATGTCGAGGGCACGCGCGCCCTGATGGCGGCGGCGCTGCGCGCCGGCGTCGAGCGCGTGGTCTATACCTCGAGCGTCGCCACCTTGAAGGCGCGGCCCGGCGGCGAACCGAGCGACGAGACGTTTCCGCTCGACGCCGCGCACGCGGTCGGCGCCTACAAATACAGCAAGGTCGCGGCCGAGCGTGTGGTCGAGGCGATGGTGGCCGAGCAAAAACTGCCGGCGGTCATCGTCAATCCGTCGACGCCGATCGGCCCCGGCGACGTGCGGCCGACGCCGACCGGGCGGATCATCATCGAAGCGGCGGCGGGCCGGATGCCGGCCTATGTCGATACCGGGCTCAACTTCGTCCATGTCGACGACGTCGCCGCCGGTCATATCGCGGCCTGGCAGAAAGGCCGCATCGGCGAACGCTACATACTCGGCGGCCAGAACGTGCTGCTCGGCGACATGCTGCGCGATATCGCGCAGCGCGTCGGCCGCAAGCCGCCGCGCGTGCGGCTGCCGCGCCGGCTGATTTTCCCGATCGCCTATGCCGCCGAGGCGATCGCGCATTTCACCGGCCGCGAGCCGTTCGTCACCACGGTCGGGTTGAAGCTTGCCAAAGACCGGATGTTCTTTTCATCGGCCAAAGCGGAGCGCGAACTGGATTACCGTCCGCGGCCCTACGGCGAAGCGGTCGCCGAGGCGATCGCCTGGTTCCGGCAGAACGGTTATTTAAAACACTGATTAGTGCGCGGCGCTGCGTTCACGGAGGAACTGGAAGAACTCGACGCCCTCGCGCAGCCGCCGCTTCATCATTTGCGGGCTGCGCACCATCTCGCCGACGATCGAGGCGATCTTGCCGGAGCGGAAATAGAAGCGGCGATAGAATTCTTCGACCGAATTGAAGATTTCGGTGTGGTTGAGATGGGGATAATGCAGCGGCGCGATCTGGACGCCATGCTCGTCGACCAGTTCGGCATTGGCTTCGTCGAGCCAGCCTTTTTCCAGCGCCTGCTTGAACAGGAAAGTGCCGGGATAGGGCGCCGCCAGCGAAACCTGAATGGTGTGCGGATTGATTTCGGTGGCGTAACGGATCGTCTCTTCGATGGTTTCCTTGGTCTCGCCCGGCAGCCCCATGATGAAGGTGCCGTGGATGGCGATGCCGAGCGTGTGGCAGTCCTTGGTGAACTTGCGGGCGACGTCGACCAGCATGCCTTTTTTGATGTTGTGCAAGATCTGCTGATTGCCGGATTCATAACCGACCAGCAACAGCCGCAGACCGTTGTCGCGCAGCACCTTCAGCGTTTCGTACGGCACGTTGGCCTTGGCGTTGCAGGACCAGGTGACGCCGAGCTTCTTCAGTTCCTTGGCGATCGCCTCGGCGCGCGGCAGGTCGTCGGTAAAGGTGTCGTCGTCGAAGAAGAATTCCTTCACCTCGGGAAACGCCTTCTGCGCCCAGGCGATTTCCTCGATGACGTGACCGACCGAGCGGGTGCGATAGCGGTGACCGCCGACCGTCTGCGGCCACAGGCAGAAGGTGCAGCGCGATTTGCAGCCGCGGCCGGTATAGATCGAGAGATAAGGATGCTTCAGATAGCCGATGAAATATTTTTCGATCTCGAGATCGCGCTTGTAGACCGGGGTGACGAACGGCAGGCGGTCCATGTTTTCCAGGACCGCGCGCTCGTCATTATGGATGATGACGTCCTCGGCATTGCGATACGACAGCCCGGCGATGTCGCTCCAGGCCCGGCCGTCGGCGATTTCCTTGATGGTGAAATCGAATTCGTTGCGGGCGACAAAGTCGATCAGCGGCGAAGCCTGCAGACTGCCGGCGGGATCGACCGCGACCTTGGCGCCGACCAGCCCGACCTTGATCGCCGGATTGGCCGACTTGAGCGCCTTGATGGTTTCGATGTCGGACGGAAACGACGGCGCCGAGGTATGCAGCACGGCAAGATCGTAGTCGCGCGCACCGGCCGCCACCTGCGAGAGCTTGATGCCATGGGGCGGCGCGTCGATCAGCTTGGAATTCTCGACCAAAGCGGCCGGCTGGGCGAGCCAGGTCGGATACCAGAACGAACGGATTTCACGCCGCGCCTGATAGCGCGAGCCGGCGCCGCCGTCGAAGCCGTCGAACGACGGCGCCTGGAGGAACAATGTACGCATTACGAATTAGCCTCGCTGTAAGCGACCAGCGTGTCGTCGGTCAGCACGCTGTAGCGATGGCCGCGCCATTCGACACCGCGGCCGAAGAAGCTGACGACGAACACCGCAAACGACAGGATGTCCCGCACCGGGCCCATCCACAAAAGATCGTTGCGCAGCTGAAACACACGGTCGAGTTCGGTCTGCAAGATAAAGCGGCAAGCCAGCGCAATTATGGCAATCGATGCCGCCGGCGTAATGCCGCCGAACAAAATGCCGAGCAGCGCGAACGGCAGCGCATGCGTGAGCACGAGGCCGCAATAGCCGAGCGGATCGACGGTGCGGATCGTGCGCGCCCAGCGCAGTTCGTGCCTGAAAACTTCGCGCCCGGAACGTTCGGCGCAGACATGGGCGACGACGCAGGACGGCATCGCCACGGCGAGGCCGGCGCGGCGGACCGCGGCGCCGAGCGCATAATCGTCGGCGAGATGATCGGCGACGGTTTCAAAACCGCCGATCATCCGCAAGGTTTCCTGACGCAGCGCGATGGTCGAGCCGAAGCACGGCGTGGCCAGACCGAATTTCAGGCCGACCAGCACGCTCGGCAAAAAGTGGTAATCGATCGCCGCGGTGGACAGACGCGCCCAGGTGCCGGCCGCGGGGGCGCCGTGATAGAGGCACGTCACCAGGCCGACGCCCGGTGCGGCAAGGCTCGCGGTGACGCTTTTCAAGTAATCGCGACCGACAATGATATCGCTGTCGGAGATCACCAGGACTTCGTGCCGGGCCTCGCTGACCATGTTGATCAGGTTGGAAACTTTGCGGTTGCTGCCGTGGCCGCGCGAATTGACCGTCAACGTGAAATCGCAATCGGGGAAATCCGCGATCAGCTGGCGGACGACTTCGACCGCGGGGTCGGACGGATCGTCGACGCCGAACACGATCTGCACCGGGCTCGGATAGTCCTGCACGCAAAATCCGGCGAGGTTGGCGTAAAGACTATGTTCCGCGCCATGCAGCGGCTTGAGAATCGTAACCGCCGGATATTTGGTCGTTGTCGCCGCCGGAACCCAGCGGGCGGAACCGCGCGCCACCCACGCCGCGACGAGCGCATAAACGCAGCCGACTGCTGCGGCTGCGTAGCAGATCACCGACGCCCAGTTGGCGGCATTTGGGAAAAACTCGTCCACGCTTACACCCCTAGGGGCCATCCTGTATCCGGGCTGGCCCGATTATCAAGTCTGTCGGCGGAGATTTCCGGTCAAAACTGTCGTGAGCGGCTACGTGTGACGTATCGGCCACGAGTTGCGACATTCCGACGCTGCATTATGAGGCGGTTCTGCGTAACTCTTAACCGCTGCTGTTTCGACGCCCCTTGCCGGCCGCGATTACATGGCGTCCTTCCAGCGCTTGCCATGCAAATAAAGCAGGGATGCCGAGCACGAGATCGGGAACTCGCTTGATCAGCGCCATCGCCAACGCGGCATCGGCCGGGACGCCGAATATGGCACAGACGGCGACCAAGGCGCCGTCCTGCACGCCGAGACCGGCCGGCAGCAGAAACGCGACGGCCCGGCTGCCTTGGCCCAGGCTTTCGATGGCAAGCGCCTCCGCGACGGTAACGGGATGTCCCATAAAGAACAGGGCGATCCACACTTCTGCAGCGCCTAGAAAGATCCCGGCGAGATGAACCACGAGCGACGCCGCCAGGCCGCGATGATTGCTCCAGATCTCCTGCAGCCGGTCACCCAGATCGGCGACGTGGCTAAACGCCGGCCAGCGGCGTTTTTCGCCGAAAGCGATCAGGAAACGCATGATCGGCTCGAACGCCCCGAAATTGAGCGCCAGGAAAAATCCGCCGACGGCGGGCAGCGATACCGCCAGAAGCACGAAAGTCGTGGTGCCGAGCCGATGGCTGCCGGCGAGATCGAGCACGATGGCGACGCCGGTCAGCACGAAGATCAACAGGCTCACCACCTGGATGAAGATATCGACCAGAACGCTCGCGATCGCCCGCGCCATGGGGAGACCGAATTGGGCGAGAAGCCGCGCGCCGATGATGTCGCCGCCGACCACCGCGAAGGGAAACAGCGCATTGATCGCTTCGCGCACAAACCGCAATCCGACAAAACGCCAAGCCCAGCCCGGCAGAGGTATGAGGAGAAGCCACCATCCGGCGCCTGCCAGCGCAACCGCCAGCGCCCGCACGACGACAACAAGCACCGTTGCCCACTGCGAGCGGATGATCGCGTCGGCCACCGCGCCGAAGCCGTAATAGGCAGTAAGACCAGAGAGAAGTGCGAGCCCGGCGATAATGCCGAGCGAAGGCAGGAATTTCATCTCGGAATCTCGGTTCCAATTCTTTGAAATGATTGTCGTTCTGGACGTGATGCAGGATTGCGCAGCCTATACGGCATGTATGTTTGCAGTGCAAAATCGGCCGGACAGTGTGTCTTTTCAGCACTAGTGAATCGGTATCACTCCCTTTTATCTTGCATGTTCATAGCGTCACGAGGGGGACTTCCCATGAAAAAGATCGCAGTAGGCACGGCCGTCATCATCGCACTTCTCAGCATCGCGGGCTGTGCCCAGGTCGGGAAGGGCAAAGCCCCGCCGCCGGTCGTGACTAAAGGCTAATTCGCCGAAAAGCGGATGGCCGTGCCCGTCGCCATAATGTTGCGGCGAAGACGGCGGGTTTTATCGGGCGACGTCTCGCGTGCCCCGCGTGCCGCTGATGTGGAGGTGGGGTCCACGTGATTATCGTAGTCGGATTGGCATTTGAAGCACGCATCGCCGCTGGGCCGGGCGTGCAGGTCATATGCAGCGGTGACGGCCGCAACCTGGTCGCCAGGCTTACCGAGGCCATCTCCGAATCGCGCAAGCTGGTTCACGGTTGCCCCGGTATCCTGAGTTTTGGCGTTGCCGGGGGTCTGGCGCCGCATTTGCGGCCCGGCACCTGCGTCATCGGCTCGGCCGTTCTTTCCGGCTCGACGCGGATGCCGATCAGCGCCGAATGGTCGCAAAAACTGCTCGAAACCATCCCCGAGGCGGTTTCCGGCATGCTGCTCGGCGTTCCGGCGCCGGTAGCCAATCCGGACGAGAAACGGGCGCTTTACCTCAAAACCGGCGCTATTGCCGTCGATATGGAATCCCACATCGTCGCCGCGGTGGGCCAGGCGCACGATCTGCCGGTGGCCGCGATCCGGGTCATCACCGACCCGGCCAAGCGGTCGTTGCCGGCTTCGGCGGTGGCGGCGATGCGCCCCAACGGCACTACCAATATCGGCGCCATGGTGCGGTCGGTATTGAGACGGCCGCGTGAAGTCCCCGCTCTGCTGCAGACGGCACTCGATGCCCGCGCGGCACGGGCTACCTTGGTACGGGGCCGGCATTTGCTCGACCCCACGTTGACTGTGCCGCTCACGACCTAAGAGGCGTGCGTCATGCTCAATTCGGCGGCGAAAGAAATCAGCCAATGGGCCGAGCGCTGCCGGGTCTGGGCTAGGGGTGCGCGGACGCCGGAGCAGCGCGCCATGCTGCAAAGCCTGGAGACTGTTCTGAGTCAGGCCGCGAAGGACGCCCAGCGCGATCTGCATCCGGACAGCTTACCGGCCTATACCCAGTCGAAATCCTAGTAAGGTTTCACGGTCGCCAGGCAGCAGCCATCGCGTCATTGCGAGGAGCGAAGCGACGAGGCGGTCCGGAATCGGCGCCGTCTCGCCGGATTGCTTCGCTTCGCTCGCAATGACGGTAGAACGAGGCTTACGACAACGTCTCGATCTTGCCGCCGACCGGAATATTCGGCGCCGACTTGTTTTCCATGATCACCAGTTCGAAGTCGTTACCCTTGCGCTGCCATTGGCCGGCAACCAGCGAGGTCTTGGTGACATTCTTGACCGGCTGGCCGGTCCATTTGATGCCGCCGACAATCGACTGGTAATCGGTCGAGACGATCGCATCGAGGATCGATTTCGGATCGATCGCCTTGGTGCGCTTGAGCACGTCGATCGCCACTTCGAACAAAGCGTGCTGATAGCCGATCGGCTGGGTCCACGGCCGCTTGGTCGTCTCGACATAGGCGTCGGTGAGCTCACGGGCGCCCTGCCCGGTCAGACCGGACTTGTACGGAAAGCTCGGCGTCCACCAGATTTCCGTCGTTAGCCCGTTGCCGCGCGGCCCCAGCGAATTCACCACCGACGGGAACAACAGCGCCTTGCCGATGGTGACGATCTTGGGGTGGAAATTCTGCTGCGCGCATTGCGACCAGAACGTCGCAAAATCGGGCGGGATCATGTTGCCGACGACGATCTCGGCGCCGGCCTGCTTGAACTGCGTGATCTGCGAGGTGAAGTCGTTGTTCATCACCTGGTAGCGGCCGGGATCGAGCAGCTTGTAGCCGGCCTGGGTCAGCGCCGGCGGCAGGCCGTGCTGCGGATCGCCCCAGGCGTTGCCGTCGGCGTCATTGGGAAACAACCCGCCCGCGACCTTATTGGTCGACACGCTGTCCCACATCGGCAGATACGCCGCGATCACGTCTTCCAGGCCCCAGAAGAAGTGATAGGTCCAGGTGAAGCCCTTTTTCGGATCGCCGTTGCGGCCGAAGAAATAAGGCTGCCACGGGCAATTGGTGGTGATGCAGGGCATCTCGTTGACTTCAGCCTGATCGGCCACCGGATTGGTGGTGTCGGGCGCCGACGATGCCAGCAGAAGGTCGACCTTGTCGTGCGAGATCAGTTCGGCGGCAACCTCGGCGGCGCGGGTGCCGCTCGATTGGCTGTCCTTGGTGATGATCTCGACCGGATAGGTCTTGCCGCCGCTCTTGAGCCCCGGGGCCAGAATTTTCTTCATCTGGTCGATGATAAAGCCGTCGGATTCGCCAAAGCCCGCCAGCGGACCTGTCCGCGGGCTGACGTGGCCGATCTTGATGGCCTTCGATTGTGCATTGGCCGGGATCACGCGCAGGATCGCCGGCGCCGCCAGCGCACCGAGTCCGCCTTTGACGACGGCGCGGCGGTTAATCGAGACGTTCATTCCATCGCTTTTGTTGTCTTCGCTCATGGGAGTCTCCCTCGTCCGATTGTTCTACTCGTTGTTCCGTGACGTTTTCAGATGCGCCACGACCTTGGCTCGAAGCGCGGCCTGTTGTTCCGCACTCCACTTCCGAAATCCTTCACCGGATTTGAAACCGAGTTTGCCGTCCGCAACAAGCTTTTTCAGATAAGGCGACGCTTCCGGCCGGCTGTCGATCGCCGGCAGCACATTGTTATGAATGGCCAGCGTCAGATCGGTCCCGACCAGATCCGCATTCTCAAGCGGCCCAAGCACCGCGATTCGGCGCCCGAACGACGCCTTGACGACGGCGTCGACCGTTTCGGCATCGCAAATGCCCTGCTCCACCAGCGAGACCGCTTCGCGCCACAGCGCGTGCTGCAGCCGATTGCCGATGAAGCCCGGCACGTCTTTTTTTACATGCGCCGGCTTCTTGCCGGCCGCTTGATGTAACTGCATCGTCCAGGCGATTGCCTGTTGCGATGTCCATTGGGTTTCGATGACTTCGACCAGCGGCACCAGAAACGGCGGGTTCCACCAATGGGTGCCGAGCGCGCGTTCGCGCTTCTTCAGGCCCTGCATGATCGAGGTGATGGGAATGACCGAGGTGTTGCTGGCGAGGATAGTGTCCGGCCGCACATGGCGCTCGATTTCGCCGAACAGCTTTTGCTTGAGCGGCAGGTCTTCAAGCACCGCTTCGACGACGTAATCGGCGTCGCGCACCGCTTCGGCAAGATCCACACAAGGCCGCACCCGCGTTGCGGCATTCTCATCGTCGCCAAGATCGCGCAAATTCGCCTCGATGCGCGCTATCACCGTGTCGAGATTGTTCATCACCGTGTCGGTGATGGTGACCTCATGCCCGGCAAGCGCGAACACCTGCGCAATGCCGTGTCCCATCAGGCCGGCGCCGACAACCGAGATTTTAGCCTTGGTCATAAAGAATCTCGCACTTGCACGCACGCTGACACTCCTAACCCCGCTTGCCCCGCGATCGGAAGCTTACGGCGAGGTTAGCCCGCGGTGTATCCACCGTCGGCGTAGAGAATGTGGCCGGTGTAGAAATCGGACGCTTTCGAAACCAGGAACAGCAGTGGGCCGGCGAGATCGGACGGCTCGCCGAGCCGGCCTTTCGGAACGCGGGTCAGGAAGCCGGCACGGGTGGTTTTTCCGCGCTCGTCGTCGGCGAACATCCATTCGGTCAGGGGCGAGCGGAAAACCGTGGGCCCCAACGCGTTGACGGTGATGCCGGATGCACCGAGTTCGCAGCCGAGCGCCTTGGTTATGCCGTCGACTGCCGATTTCGACGCGCAATAAGCCGTATAGCCGGCCGGATGCCCGAGCAGCCCGCGCGCGGACGACATCAGAACGATCTTGCCGCCGCGGCCCTGCTTGATCATCTGCCGCGATGCGGCACGCGCCATCAGCCACGATTGCGTCACGTTGGCGTCCATCACGTCGAGAAAATCTTCCGCCTTCTGATCGACGATTTTCGCTACTTTGTTTTGTCCGGAAGCCACGACCAGAATGTCGAGGCCGCCGAATTTCTCGACTGCCGCGGCAACAATAGCATCGCAATTCGCTTCGGAGCTCGGCCTCTTGGCGACTACCTCGGCCTTGCCGCCGAGCTTGCCGCATTCATCCGCAAGCTTTTTCAATCCGTCGGCGTTGTTCGCGGCGATCACGACGCTGGCGCCGGACGCCGCCAAAGTCTTCGCCGCAATGGCGCCGAACGCCCCGGTTGCACCGGTCACGATCGCGGTCTGGCCGCGGACGTCGAATAAGGAGGCCGGGTTTTTCAGGAAATCTTCGGACATGGGATTCCTCTTTTCCTTCTCCCGCCACGTGAGAGAAAGTCGGGATGAGGGGGCCTATCCGCCAGGCTCAGAGTAGCGAAGGTGCCCCCTCACCCTCGCTACGCTCGATCTCTCGCCGCGCAGGGGAGAGGTGATTTATTTCACCGGCGCAACCGCGACGGCGAGGGTGCATACCTCGTGGCTCCGATTGACGATCTCGCGGCTTTCATTCGGACCGATGTAGCAGGTGTCGCCCGCCTTCAGGACGGTCTCCTTGCCGCCGACGATCACCGTGAGTTCGCCGGCAAGGATGTAATAGATCTTCTCCGGCGGCGATGCGTCGGGACCGGCGCCGCCGCCCGGCAGGAAATGCGAGATGCCGAATACCAGCGTCTGCGAACCGCCCATTTCAGCGCCGAACAAGCGAAAAGACTTGTACTCGCGATGGTTCGGCGCGTCGTACGGCTTTGCCTCGGAAAATTTGCGGACGATCATGCGAATTTCTCCCCCTTCTCGATCCGGTACGTGCCCTTCGGGTCGACGATCGCAACCAGTCGAATGATGCAGCCGTCGCCGCGATCCCAATTCCAGGGGAAGAACGCGAAGGTGCAGCGCTTACCCGTTACCTTGTCGATGTCACCGCCGACATTCTCGATGCCGAGAATGCCGTTCTTGAAAAGAATGCGGTGCACCGGCTCCCATTCCGGGAAATCGTCCTTCCAGTCACGGCCGCCCGACCATTTCTTGTATTCGTCGGCAAGATGCGGATGCAGCGGACCGTTGCGCTGCGGGCCGATCGCGGTCGCCAGCGGATGATCGTTGGCCTGGGTGTCGTGACCGACGACCTTGACTTTCTTTTCGACGAACCATTCGCCCGCCGACGACACGAAGCCCGGCGAGCGGCAGAAATAATCCTCGCTGTCTTCGTAGAGCTTGTGCCAGCCGGTGTTGACGATGACGACATCGCGCGGCCGCACGATCTTGCCGGCGGCCTTTTCCAGATCGTCGTAAGTGATCTGCTCCCACTTTTTCTTCGGCAGCGAAATGACGATGCCGGAGCCGAAGAAGTGCGGCAGCGGCACTTCGTCGATGAAAGGCGTGCCCTGAACGACATGGGCGGGCGCGTCGATATGCGTGGTGTTGTGCATCGAGGTGGTGATGCGCTGCGACAGCACGCCCGATTTGGCCATGTAATGGATGCGTTCGATCTTGACGTCCTCGAAATACGGCCAGTTCGGCGACTGGTACCCGAACCGGTGGGACAGGTTGTAGAACTGAAGTCCCATCGAGTTATCGAGGTTCTCCTCCATCGCAACGCCACGAATTTTTTTCACGAAAAGCCCTCCGCGTTTCCTTCAGGTCGCGCCGGCTCGGGCGGCGTTCGGACCATGTACCAGTATATGATACATCTGTATCGAATTTCGTCGGACCCGACAAGCGGCCGTTAAGCGGCCGCCGCCAATATCTGGCGCTCCAGGGCTTTCTTGGTCTCAACCAGCCTCGCCACGATGTCGCGCTGATGATCGTAGAACCGATGTGCCGGCACCGGCACCGAAATGGCCAGCACGTCGCCGAGCGGGTCGCGCGTGACGAAGCCGGCGGCGCAGATACCGCGGGTATGCTCCTCGCGGTCGATGGCAATGCCGGTCTTGCGGGCCGCCTTCAGGTCACGGAGCAGATCGTCGAGCGCCGTAATCGTACGTGGCGTACGCCGTTCGTAGCCCGAGCCGATCAGCGCCGCGATCGTCTCGGCATCGAGTTGAGCGAGATAGGCCTTGCCGTTTGCCGTGCAGTGCAGCGGAAAGGTTTCGCCAATTGCAGAAACCGCGCGTAGCCGATGCGAGCCAATCACCTGATCGACAAATTCCATATGGTCGCCCCTGACCACGGCGAGATCGACGGTTTCCTTAAGCTCGCGTCGAGAGTTGGACCAGGAAAGGCCGCGCCGCGGCAACGAAATCAATGTCTTGCCGCAGCGGCCAAACGCAGGATGGTTGGGCCGAGCCGCACCCGCCCGGTCGGCGATGCGGCCATCAGAAGTTTTTCCGCGGCCAGCGCCGCGACGATGCGCTGCACAGTCGAGCGGGCAAGTTTCACGCGCTGCGCGATCTGACCGAGGCTCAGGCCGTCCGCCTCGTTTTCAAGCGCCCGCAAAATGGCCGCCGCCCGCGCAATGACCTGAATCTGGGTTGGAGCCCGTCGCGCCGCGGTCGTCTCACTCTTCCGAGCGCGCGAGCTAACCGGCTTCATCCAAGTCCCCCGTTTCTGCAAGCTTGCTGGACATTTTGCGCTTTGATACAGGATCACCAGCATGCGGTACAGCAGCGGCGCCGCGGAACTTAACAAGACGGCAAAGCCCGGGGGAAACATGGTCGGCAAGATCGCGCTGGAAGAGCATTTTCTGTCGCCGGGCTATGACGAATACTGGAAGCCGACGGTCGGCAATGTCGACCCCAAGGTTGCCGCTAATCTCTTTGCCCGGCTGACCGATTTTGGCGAGATGCGGCTCAAGGCCATGGACGAGGCCGGGATCGCGCGTTCGGTCCTCGCTATCGCCGGCCCTGGCGTGCAAAGCGAACCCGATGCGGCGCGAGCACTCAAAAATGCCGCGGCATTCAAACGATTTCCTTGCCGGCGAAGTGCAAAAGCGGCCGGACCGCTATTCCGGCTTTGCGCACTTGCCGATGCAGGATCCGCGCGGCGCCGCCGATGAATTGGAGCGTTGCGTGCGCGAACTCAAATTCGTCGGCGCCATGATCAATGGTCATACCTTTGGCCAATATCTCGATCATCCCTCGCTCTATCCATTCTGGGAGCGCGCCGAAGCGCTTGGCGCCGCGATCTATATCCATCCTACCGATCCGGTTATGCCCTCCCCTGCGCTCGAAGGCGTCAATGGCCTGCGCCGCGCCACCTGGGAATGGGGCTTTGAAACCGGATCGCACGCGTTGCGCCTGGTCTTTAGCGGGCTGTTCGACCGCTTTCCCCGCGCTAAAGTCATGCTCGGGCATCTCGGCGAGACGCTGCCGTTCTTGCTGTGGCGTTTCGACAGCCGCGCCAAGCTCTATGGCGTGAAGCTCACCAAACAGCCGTCCGACTACATCAAGGAAAATATTACCGTCACGACGTCCGGCATGTGTTCGACCGAGCCGCTCAATTGCTCGATCGCAGCGCTCGGCCATGAACGGGTGATGTTCGCCGCCGACTACCCGTTCGAATCGGCCCATGAAGCCGGCGAATTTCTCGATCATACTCCGCTGACCGAGACCGTGCGCGAGGATATTGCGTCCAACAACGCCATGCGGCACCTCGGCCTGGCAAAGCCTTGACCGCCGCGCCGAATACGTCCTCCCTCCGCATGACCAGCAAGATTCTCATCGTCGACGTCCACGCCGAGATGTATCGCGACCGATTGCAGCAGGAATTTCCGGCGCTGCAATTCGCCGTCTTTCATAACGCAGCCGAGGTCGCCGGCGATTTATCCGACATCGACGCGATGATCATGTTCGGCCTTGAGATTCGCGACCAGATGATCAGCGGCGCGCCGCGGCTGAAATGGATTCAATCGCTGGCGACCGGCGTCGATCATTTCCTGCGCTGCCCTTCGCTCAAACCCGAAGTGCTGATCACCAGCGGCCGCGGCATTCACGGTGCGCCGATGCGCGAGCAGGTTTTGTATATGATGCTGGCTGTCAGCCGTGACGCCAAGCGTCAGGTCGAAGACCACCAGCATCGCATTTGGCAGCGGCGGCTGTGGAGCACACTGCATGGCAAGACCGCGGTCATTGTCGGCACCGGCATTGTCGGCGCAGCGATCGGGGACATGCTCAAAGCGCTCGGCATGCGTGTTATCGGCGTCAGCCGCTCGCCGCGCCAGGCGGCCGGATTCGACGAGATCATGCCGGCGGACCGGCTGGCCGATGCCGCTGCCAAGGCCGATTATCTCATTAATGTGCTGCCGGCGAGCGCGGACAATATCGGACTTTTCGGCGGCGCGGTTTTCGGCGTGATGAAGCCTTCCGCTTACTATATCAGCGCCGGCCGCGGGCAGACCGTCGACGAACCGGCGTTGATCGCTGCGCTGCAGGAACACCGCATCGCCGGCGCTGCGCTCGATGTATTCGAGAGTGAGCCGCTGCCGCCGGACAGCCCGTTCTGGAGCCTGCCGAACGTTTTCATCACCCCGCATGTCGGCGGCTACATCGTCGAATACGAAGAATTCATCATGCCGCTGATTGTCGACAACATGCGGCTATTTCTCGCCGGGCGGCACAGCGAGATGCAGAATATAGTGGCGCATTGACCGCCAGCCGCGACACATAACAAGTCAGGTAAGACCAATGAAAACTTTTGTCGGACGTGTCGTTGCAGCTTTGCTGTTTACTCTTGCCCTGGCGCCGATAGCGCAGGCGCAGCAATATCCGGATCGGCCGGTCCATATCATCGTCGGCTTCGCCGCGGGCAGCGGGCCCGACGTGCTGGCGCGCGCGATCGCCGCCCAGCTCGGCGCCGATTTCGGTCAGAATTTCATCGTCGAGAACCGTCCCGGCGCCAACGCAACGATCGCCAGCAATGTCGTGGCGCAATCGGCACCCGACGGCTACACGATGCTGTTCACCAGCGACTCGATCGCGCCGACGCCGTTCATCTACAAAAGCCTGCCCTATGACGTCTTCAAGGATCTCGCGCCGGTGGCAACCTGCGGCGTTCTCGATGGCCTGTTGATGCTGGCGAATCCATCGTCGCCCTATCACACGGTCAACGAATTCATCGCTTACGCGAAAAAGAACCGCGTGCTGTACGGCTCGCCCGGTGTCGGCAACGGACTGCATCTTGCGGCCGCGCTGTTCAACAAGGCGACCGGCCTCACCATGGAGCATGTCCCGTTCAAAGGCGCGTCGGAGGTTTCGGCGGCGCTATTAGGCGGCAATATCGACGTGATGTTCGTGACGCCACCCTCGGTGATGGGTCTGGTCAAAGACGGCAAATTGCGCGCGCTGGCCTTCACCGGTCAAAAGCCGTTTCCGGAACTGCCCGACGTACCGCTGATGAAAGATTCAGTTCCCAATTATCCGCCGATCAAAGCCTGGGGTATTTTCCTGGCGCCGGCAAAAACACCGGTTGCGCTTATCGACAAGCTCAATGCGGCGATCCGGCACGCGTTGCTCCAGCCCGCGGTCGCCAATGTCGTGCAGAAATCCGGCTATATGCCGGACGAGCGAACGCCGGCGCAGACGGCGGAGTTTTTTCACCAGCAAGTCGATGCCGCCGGCAAAGCGGTCGAGGCCGCAGGCATAGAGCCGAATTGATCCCGTCATTCCGGCGGCGTGCCGTTGGCGGCCAGTACTTCGCCGGCGAGGTATAGCGAGCCGGTGATCAGAATGCGCGGTGCCGGCTGAAGATCGAGCTTGCCGGCGATCGTGAGTGCGCTTTCGACGTCGTCACGAGGGATGGCGGGAATGCCGACGCTCGAGGCGACTTCGGCGAGCGACGCCGCGGGGACAGCCTTGTCCTGATGGATCGGCACCGTCATGACCCGACGCGCCAGTCCGGAAAAATTCCTTAGGAAGCCGGCGGAATCCTTGGTCGACAGCATGCCGACGATCAAAACCAGCGGCCGCGAAACGCGCTCCTCGAGATCGGCCAGCGCCGCCGCGATGGCCTGGCCGCCGTCGGCATTGTGACCGCCGTCGAGCCAGAGTTCGCAATCCGGCGGCAGCAGATCGGCGAGCCGGCCATGCGACAGCCGCTGCATGCGGGCCGGCCAATCGACTCGCGTCATGCCGGCCTCGAAAGCCTCTGCCGGCAGCTTCAGCCCGCTCACGCGCAGCGCCGCGACAGCGGCACCGGCATTCTCGAACTGATGCCGGCCATAGAGTTTCGGCGCCGGCAGATCGAGCAAGCCGTTGTCGTCCTGATAAACCAGCCGGCCGCGTTCCTCGGTCGCGGTCCACTGCTCGCCGGCGATCGACAGCGGCGCACGTAGCCGCGCGGCCTGCCGTTCGATCACGGCAAGCGCATCGCGCGCCTGGCTGGTCACCACCGCCGGTACATCGCGCTTGAGAATGCCGGCCTTTTCGGCAGCAATCTCGACCAGCGTATTGCCGAGGAATTCGTGGTGGTCGAGCGAAAGCCGCGTGATGACGCTCGCCAGCGGACGTTCGACAACATTGGTGGCGTCGAGCCTTCCGCCAAGCCCGACTTCCAACAGCAGAACGTCGGCTGGATGGCGCGAGAACAGCAGAAATCCTGCGGCGGTTTCCATTTCGAACACGGTGATCGGCGCGTCGCCGTTTTTGGTCTCGCATTCGGCAAGCGCAGAAGCGAGCTCGGCGTCACCGATATATTTGCCGCCGCCGTCCTGGCCGATGCGGAAGCGTTCGTTGATTCGCACAAGATTAGGCGACGTATAGACGTGGACGCGCCGGCCCGCCGCTTCCAGGATCGCGCGCATGAAAGCGATGGTCGATCCCTTGCCGTTGGTGCCGGCGACATGGATTACCGGCGGCAGCCGCCGCTCCGGATGATCGAGCGCGGCAAGGAGCCGCTCGATACGGTCGAGCGACAGATCGATGCGCTTGGGATGCAGCGCCAGTAATCGCGCCAGGATGGCGTCGATCGGCGCGGCATTGGCGCTGGTAGCGCTCACGTCGTCGCGAGTTCGGGCGCCGACAGCGCGCGCGGCGGCGGCTCGCCCGCGGGCGCCTTGGTCAAGAGCCGGCACAGTTTCGCGATCGTGCCGCGCAATTCGCGGCGATGCACGACCATATCGACCATGCCATGATCGCGCAGATATTCCGCCTGCTGAAAACCTTCCGGCAGTTTTTCGCGAATGGTCTGCTCGATGACGCGCGGGCCGGCGAAGCCGATCAGCGCGCCGGGCTCGGCGATATGAACGTCGCCGAGCATGGCATAGGAAGCGGTGACGCCGCCGGTGGTCGGGTTGGTGAGCACGACGATGTAAGGCTGGCGTGCCTCGCGCAGCCGCTGCACCGCGATGGTGGTGCGCGGCATTTGCATCAGGGACAGGATGCCTTCCTGCATGCGGGCGCCTCCGGACGCCGCGAACAGCACGAACGGACAGACTTTCTCGATCGCGGTCTCAAGCCCTTTGACGACCGCTTCGCCCGCCGCCATGCCGAGCGAGCCGCCCATGAAATCGAAATCCTGCACGCCGATCACGGCGGCAAAACCGTCGAGCTTGCCGTAACCGAGCTTCACCGCGTCATTCATCCCGGTCTTGCTGCGGGCATCCTTGAGCCGGTCGAGATAACGGCGCTCGTCGCGGAATTTGAGCGGATCGACCGGCACCTCGGGCACGGCGATGTCGAACCAGGTGGCATTGTCGAACATCGATTTGAGCCGCGCGGTCGCGCGACATGCGCATGTGATAGTTCGAGCCCGGGATCACGAACTGGTTCGCCTCGACGTCCTTGTAGAAGACGAGCTGGCCGGTCTCCGGACATTTGATCCACAAATTCTCCGGCACTTCGCGCCGCAGGATGCTGCGAATTTTCGGCCGTACGACGTTGGAAATCCAATTCATTACCCGTGATCCAAGCTGCAGTCTGAGGTTGGCATTATAGCACCCTCCAGTGCCGAGACGAATCCTGCCTCGTTAACGATTTCGGCGTCCCGCCGCTATTCCAGGCGGATAAATCAAAACAAATCGGGCCGGCGCAGCCGCAGGGTCTGCAGTAGAAGCAGCGTCTTGGTGTCGGGCAACGCCTTGTCATCCGCCATCTTCGCCAGGGTGGAAAGCGCAATCTCGACAGCGACGGTATCTTCGTCCTCGTCCACACCGCCGCGCATTTCCGGCCGCGCCTCGCCCGAATAGACTCCGAGATAGAAATGCATGAGTTCGGTGGATAGGCCGGGCATCGTCCACGCCGTGAACATGTGTTCGAGCGAATCGAGTTTTAAGAGGGCCTCTTCCATCGCTTCGCGGTGCGCGCAGGCCTCGGGAGGTTCGTCCTCGATGCCGCCGGCGACGGCTTCGAGCGACTCCTGCTCTTCGGCGGCATAGAGCACGGGCGCGCGCCATTGCCGGACCAGAACCGCGGTTTTTCGGATCGGGTTGAATGGCAGCACGCAAACCGCCTCGCCGTGATCCTCGATTTCGCGCTTGAGCGTATGGCCGTCGGGCAGCCGGACCGTCGCGATGAGCATCTTGGTCCAGCCGGCATAGGCCTCATGGGTATCGACGATCGAAATCTTATCGTTGGCGTTTTCCATTATTCCGTACCTGCACAATTCGATGCATTCATTGTGTCACCAGCGCGACGCCGGCGGCGACCAGCGCCGCCGCGGCGCCCTTCTGAAAGAGTTCGCGCCCCGACAGATCCTCATGGCTGAATTTCGGCCAGAACGAGCTCAATACAACGCCGAAAGCAAAGACGAATAGCGTCGTGGTCGAGCCGATCGCCTGAACCAAGCTCAGCGGCGCGAACATCAGCGCGTAACGGTTGCCCAACCCGCCGCCGAGATTGATCAACTCGTTGGCGCCGTTGACCGATAACAGCGCCAGCGTGTTGACCCGCAACATGGTCGCGAATTGCCGGCGATAGGCCGGGATCGTCAACAGCGCGCAACCGAACATCGCTTCGCCGACGAACATCCAGAAGGTCGTGGTCCAGAATTCAACCCGGAGTGCGAAAATTTTAAAGATCAAGCTGCTCACCGCCATGACAAACCCACAGGCCAGCATTAGCGCCGCCAACCGCCCATCGAAAAGGCGCATCCCGTGGGTGAGTCGGACCGATACGATCGCGGCACCCATGAGAATCAACACCCCGCCGGTCATCTGGCGCGCCGAAAGTGTTTCGCCAAGGACAAGGTAGGCGAGTACGTAGCCGAATAACGGGCCGGCTTGGAAATACGGCGCCACGACGGAGGCTTCCTCGCCCTGCAAGCGACAACAGATAGAGCCATATTCCCGTCATATAGAGAACGCCGGCCAATACGATCAGCGCAATGCTGCCGGCGCCCGGTGCGGTCACGGAGGGTTCGAATAGCCAGATGAGCGGCAGCAGCAGCACGCCGATAAGGGCGGTGAACAGCAACAGCACGGCGACGCTGCTTTCCTTGAAAAAACGATCGACCAGATATTTGTCGAGATGGACGGAAATCGCCCACAGCACCGGGCCGGAAAACGCAAATACAACCCACGACACCCGGTCCCTCCTTTTCCGCCCGGCGGAAAGTTCCCAGTGCCGACGCCCAGAGTTGGTAACCGCCTTTATGGCGCCCCTGGACCGGCACATTTTCGCCCATCTGGCCAATAGGATAGCACGCGGGGCAGCGATGGCCGCAGCTTTAACCTGGCGGTAAGCTACGGGTAATGAAGTTCTGCGTAGAACCTGATGGCGAACGGCCGCATCAAGGCGCCGACGCCAGCGAGGCCGGGAATAAAATGAATAGAAGTCTGATCGCCGGATGTTTTGCGATTGGCGCGCTGATCAGCGCGCACGCGGCCTCGGCTGCCGACCTTTCGCTTGCGCCACTTTACAAGGCGCCGCCGGCTGCGGTGACACAGGTCTACGACTGGACCGGGTTTTATGTCGGCGCCAATGGCGGCGGCGGCTGGGGCCACTCGTTCTGGAGCGGACAATCGACCGGAATGAGCCTTTCCGGTGGGCAAGTCGGCGGCACCGCCGGTTACAATTGGCAATCCGGCAATGCCGTATTCGGCCTCGAAGGCGATCTCGACTGGTCGAACCTTAAAGGCTCCAACACTACGGCGCTTTGTCCGGGCGGCTGCACCACCAGCGATACGTGGCTGTCGACGGTACGCGGCCGGCTCGGTTACGCCTTCGGCGGTGTGCTGCCCTATGTCACCGGCGGTCTTGCGGTCGGCGATATCCGTGCCGCGTCGCCCGGCTTTGCCGGCGCCAGCACCACCAATGCCGGCTGGACGGTCGGCGGCGGTCTCGAAGTCGCGCTGCCCGGCAATTGGAGCGCCAAGGCCGAATACCTCCACGTCGATCTCGGCCATCTGGATTGCGGGCTCAACTGCGGCGTCGCTCCGACCGATAATGTGTCGATGCACGACAATGTCGTCCGCGCCGGGCTGAATTATCGTTTCGGCTGGGGAAAATAATTCCTCGCTTGTCCGGTACTGCCCCGCCTTGAAGGCTTTCCATCTTCCGCTACGCTAGTTCCGGTCCGGCTCGACGCCGGGGCGGGAATCGGCAATGTCCAATGTCGGGAGCGGGGCGCCGCTACGGGTCGCGCCGCAGGTTTACGATGCCATTCGGGCGCTGTTGCGCGCCGGCAAAAACGACGACGCCATCGTTCGTCTATGCGCCATCGGCACCATCCGACCCGACGATCTGGTCGCCAGGGAATTGCTGTTCGACGCGTTCTTCCAAAAACGCGATTGGCTGCCGGCCCTGACGCTGGCCGAGGAACTGGTGCGGCGCCAGCCGGATGTTCCGCGGCTGCAGAAGGCGCTTATCGCCACGCTGTCGAATATGAAGCGCTACGAGGAAACCATCGTCCAGGCGGCGCGCTATATCGATCGCCACGGCGAAGATCTCATTATGCTGGATGCGCTCAAGGTGGCGCATTTCTACACCGGCAAGATCGACGAGGCGGTGCGTTACGGCCAGCGGGCGCTGATGCTGCGCGATGCCGAAGCCTGCCGCAACCCGCCGGCCGTGGCTGTGGCCGATCCTATCGGTCCGCCGTCCGGCCGGAACGTCATCTCATTTTCGTTATGGGGCACGGCGCCGTTCTACGCCTACGGCGCCATGATCAATCTGGTGCTCGCGCGTACCGTGTATCCGGAGTGGAGCTGCCGCTATTATGTCGGCGCCGATGTCCCCAAACCATGCGTCGCTTTTCTGCGCGACAACGGCGCCGATGTGCGCAACATCGAGGACGAATATCCCGGCGTCGGCCTGTTCCAGCGCTTCCTGGTGATGAACGATCGAAGCGTCGGACGTTTTCTCGTGCGCGACTGCGACGCCCGATTGTCGAAGCCGGAGGCCGATCTGGTCCAGCAATGGATCGACAGCGGCTACCCGTTCCACGTGATGCGCGACCATGTGCTGCATAACGAATTGATGATCGGCTGCACCTGGGCCGGCCGCACCGATACCGGCATCGACATCGTCGAACTGATGCGGCGTTATTTCACCCAGGGACCGACGGCGAAATACGGCCACGACCAGCGCATGCTCGGTCAAATGCTATGGCCGCTGATCCGCGGCCGCTGCCTGGTGCATGACAAACATTATCATCTCGATGGCGTGCACGAAGCCGCGCTGCCCGATCCGAAAAGCCATTTCGGCGCGGGACACCAGAATAATGCCGCCGTGCTGAAAGAGGTCGAGGCGCTCGGCATTCCGCGGGTGTTGTAGCGCGCGTTCTCCGTTCGCGGCCCGCGGGGGCTTACCGCGCCGTCTCAGTGCAGCAAATGTCCGGCCTCGATCAACTGATGGAGCTGCGCCGGCGTTGTGCCCATCGGCGCTTGACCATCGTCGTGCAACAGATCGAACAGCGCCGCCGCGTGCGGTGCGGGCGTCGTGAGCGCCGTCAACTGCTGGACCAGTGCTGCGCCGGGATGGCTGGAGAAGTCATTGGCATCGGCGTGGGAGCTTAGCGCGGCGTCGGCGCCCGCGCCCAAGCTGGCGTGAAACAGGAAGTTATCGTGGCCGGAATCGCCGACCGCCGGGGCGGCATTCGGCGACGGAGCGGCCGCATCGGCCGTACGGTTTTCCGGCTGCGCAGGATCGAAATTGAACTTGTCGTCGCCGAAATTCATTCCCCATTTGACCGGCGCGCCGGCCGAAGACTCGCCGCCCGATCCAGCCGGCGGATCGGTGACCAGCGTCCCGCCGCTGCCGTCGGATGCGAAGCTCAGCGTGGCATTGAAATCGGCGAAGCTGATATGCGCGGTATTGGCGCCGTCGGTGACCGTCAGCAGGCCCGTCACGCTGTCGTAGTGTTCGGCAAAATCAGCGGAACCGTAATTGATGTCGGTCAGGTCGATCGCATCGGAATGCGCGGCATCGGGCGCCGTGCCGGCAAAGCCGGAGATCACGCCGCTGAATTGCGGCGCGTCGGACAGTACAAGCTCACCGTAAGCGGGCGTGCCGCTGCCGTTATCGAAAGCCACCGCGACATTCGAAGAACCGTCGAATTGCAGCGTGCCGCCGCTTATCGTGGCGGAGCCGCCGGTGACTGCATCGTGAAGATCGATATCGCCGCCTGACGAAACCAGCACCGTTCCGGTGTTGGCGACGACCGCGCCAATATAAATCGAAGCGCCGTCGCTCGCCTCCACCGTCCCCGCATTGTTCGAGCGCAGTATCGATGGTCATGTTGGAGACGTGCTGCGCGTCGTAACTGCCCGAGGCGCTGATCAAGCCGCTATTGTCGATGACGTAATTGCCTTCCGGGCGGAAATTGATGGAGCCCCCGTCGGTCGATTCCAGCGTGCCGGCATTGTCGACATTGTTGTAAATATCGACCACCCCGTTAAAGCCGCCGAAGACAACACCGCTCGCGTCAACCGTTCCACCGGTCAGATTGTCAAGCGTCTGATAGATTTCGAAATGACCTCCGTCTTCGGCGTGCGCCGTGCCGGAGTTTGTCAGAACACCGTGGAAGCTGACGTAAGAAGCATCCGACGGCACCAGATTGTCGGGCGATCCGCTGGCGATCACGCCGCCGGTATTGTCGAACGCGCCGGCCGCATCGACATGGCCGCCGTCCAGCGCCTGGACCGTGCCGGTGTTGGCGACTGCACCGCCGAATGAAATGTCCGACGAAACGCCCGCCGTACTGCTTTGGCTCACCCGGCCGGTCGCCGTGATGGCGGCGAAATTGTCGACGCCGCCGGTCAGCGTCAACTGATACTCGTCCTGCACCTGGATGGCGCCGTAGTTAGCGACCGCGTCTTCCTCAATCTGCAGCGCTCCTCCGGCCGCCAGCGTTCCGCCGTTGTCGATCGTCAAGATGCCGGTGGAAAACAGTCCGCTCATCGCGGCGGAGCCCTCGATCAGGAGATAGGCGGAGGACCCGGTCTCGGCGCCCTGCGTCATGATCGTTGCGGTGCCGCTCGCAGGATCGATCAACACGATATCGTTCGAGTCATTGGCATCGGGCGCCCCGGAAGCCGTCGTGCCCGTCGTGGCGTCGTTCCAATTTGCAGCGGTACCCCAATCGCTGCCGGATGAGCCGGTCCACGTCAGTTCGCGGTCGCCCAACGCCAACGCGCTGCCGCCCTGGCCGTCCGGCAGGACGAAGAACGGATCGCCGTGGACTCCACTCGCGGTATTGAAGGTGAAGGTCGCGCCGCCGGCATTCGCCGTTTCTTGAACGACGATCGACGAAGTCTCGATCGTGACGGATTGAATCTCGCTAGGCGCGATGGAAGTCAGATCGATCACGTCGCCGGCGGAGAGTCCGCTAAGCGCGGCCGGATCGGAAAGCTGTGAATCGTAGTTGGCCGGATCGGCGAGAGCAAGAACGCCCGGACCGGTGAACGTAACGCTCTGGTCGAAATTGCCGAGGAAGTCGGCAGTGGCGCCGCCGCCGATCTCGAAGCTGCCGGTTCCCGTCACATCCTGCGTGAAGGTGGCAACCCCGCCGGCGGAAGCGCCCTGCGCCGCGTCAATGTCGACATAGCCGCTGTTGTTCAAAGCGACGCCGACCTCGCTGTTGCCGGCGCTACCGGAGATTTCCACCGTTCCCGCATTGTCGAAGGTCGCGCCGACGCCGCCGGCGATCGCGAGCGCGCCGACCTGGATCGTCGCCCCCCCTTCATTATTGAAACTTCCATCGATCTTGCCGCTGATCGACAAGGTCTCTCCGGCCATGATCGTGCCGGTGTTGGTCACGCTGCCGCCGATCTCGCCATCAATGAACAAACTGCCGCTGGTCGAACCAAAGACGGAGCCGGAATTGACGAGATTGCCATCGATCTTGCCGCCGAACAGAAGATTGCCGCTGTGCGAGGCCAGGATTCCGGAGTTGGCAACGTCGCCGCCGATTTCCCCGGTGAAAGCCAAATTGCCGGTCCACGCGCCCAGGACTCCGGAATTGTTGATACCGCCGCCGATGGCGCCAATCGTAACGTTGCTGCCGGAGAACGTCGCGCCGACCGACAGCGCAAGACTGCCGCCGATACTTCCGACCGTCACGTCATTTCCCAGGACACTGGCGCTGCCGGTCTCGGCGCCGTTCGTGTCGGTCAGGCTGAAATTACCGCCGATCGAGGCGATAGCGATATCGCCGGTGGCATCGATAGCCGCTTTGCTGCCGCCATCCGCGTCCAGCGTGATGCCGCCGCCGATGGCGCCGATTTTGAGGTCGCCGCCTTGAGCCTTGATCTCGCTGGTCGATCCGTCGCTTGCCGTAAGGCTCAGATTACCGCTGATGGCGGCGATCGTCAGATCACCGGAAGCCTCGAGTTGTGCGGCGGTCGCATTCGAGGTGTCCGACGACAGCGACAGGCTATCGGTCGTACCGATTGTGAGTGCGCCATCGTCGACCGCGATCTGCGTGTCGTTGCCCATCGCAAGATCACCGACGATTGCCAAGTTGCCACAGGTGACTTCGAGCGTAGCGCCGGCGTCGAGGGTGAGATTTGCAACACTGCTCTCACCGTTGAGCGTGAGCGTCGCATCGCAGGCCACTTCTAGCGTGCCGGCGCCGAATTCAAGGAGATGGTTTGCAGTCGGATCGTCGGCGATGACGGTAACGTCCGCGGGCAAATAAATCTGGGCGTTGGTCGAACCATCCGGCGCGACCCCCGAACTCCAGTTCGTCCCATCCGACCAATTAGTCCCATCGCCGCCACCGACCCAGACGTCGCTCGACGCGGGAGCCAGTTCCAGTGCCGTGCCGCCATTACCATCCGAAACCGGTACGACGACATTAGACGGAAGATCGGCGGCCAAATCGAAATTGAGAACCTCGCCGCTGACGGCCTCCGTCCCGGTCACCGTCAGGGTCGAGCCCGACAGAGTCACCGAAGCGACGTCGGTCGGCGACAGCGCCGTCAAATCGATGATGTCGCCGGCCGTCAGCCCGGCAATGGTGGCGTGGAAATGCGCCGGATCGCCGAGCGCCAGAGTGCCGGGGCCCGTGAAGGTCACCGTCTCCTGATCGACGGAGCCCTGGAACTGGACCGTTCCGCCGTTGTCGATGGCGACCGCCCCCCCGGCCCCCTCGACATTGTCGAATAAATTCAGCGTGGCGCCGCTCGCAACCAGCGTGCCGGTATTGTCGACCGCATCGCTGACGTCCATCGTGGCGCCGTTGATGGCCTCGATGAGGCCGGCATTCACGATCTCGGCACCGGTGGCGATATCGAATTGGGTATTGCTGCCGTCGGCGTCGATCGTGCCGGCGCTTTCGTTGTCCAGAATCAACGGTATCGTCGTGCCGGAGACGACATTGCCGAATATTCCGCCGTCGCCGGTTCCGACGATGGTGTTATCGACATTGTCGAGTTCTGCATTGGGCGAGCCATTGCCGGTAATCGAGGCAGGCGCTTCGGTCTGGCTCTCGATCTGGACTGTGCCGCCGCCTTGCAGCGTGACGGTGTCGGCGATCTGAAGCGTCCCGCCCGGCTCGATGGTCATCTCGCCCGAATTATCGACGGTGACGCCATCAACCGTCGGGAAAGCGATCGCCTGCGTGTTGGGATCGACGCCGCCAAAGAAATCCGCGGCGCTGCCGCCCGCGATCGAGAGCGTACCGCCATCGACGCTCGTCCCAAACCCGACCGCCAGATAAGCGCCGCTCGTGGTGTCGCCGATGTCGATGGCGCCGTTATTGGTCACCGTTATGTCTTCCAGCGTCGCGCCGGAACCGAAGCCGGCAGCGCCGGTCTCGATATCGAGTTCGCCGCCGGATCCCGAATGGCCGATATTGAGCGCGCCGCCGGTCACCGTAGCGTTGTCCTGCAGCGTCAATATCGCGCCGTTGGCGCTGATATTGATCGTGCCGGAACTGGTCACATCGACGCCGTCGAGGACGGCGCCGGTGCCGTCGCCGACAAGCAGCGTGGACAGAGCATCCAGAGTGAGCGTGCCGTTGCTGATCGTGATGTTTGCGAGCTGGATCGTCGATCCGGTCTCGTCGGCCGCCGCCGCGATGGTCCCGCCGCTGTTGTCGGTATCGGAGGCGAGATAGAGCGTGCCGTCATCGTTGATTTCGACGAGGCCGGCATTGCCGGCAAGGTAAAGCGTACCGTTCGGCGCATAAAGCGAACCGCCGCTCCCGACCGCGACCGGACCGGACATGCCGGCATCGTTGAGGATGGTCAGCGAGCCGTCGACATCGAGGGTCGCCGTCCCGCTCGTTTCGAGACTGTAGATCGTGGCGGGCGATGCCTCCGAATCGAACGTCACGATAATCGAGCCGCTGGAAGCGATGTCGACCGCGCCGCTCGAGCCCGGGACGCCGTTGTCCCAGTTGTTCGTATCGGACCACAGGCCGTCGCCGCCATTGCCGGTCCAGTTATCGGCTGTCGCAGACCCGCCGCCGGACCCGGGCGTAATCGCGATCGTCTGCTGCAGAGCGTCGGCGCCGTTGCTGTTGCTTGCGTTCAAGAAGATAGTGTCGGACGAATTATCGGTATCGTTGAGCGTGAGAAGATCGGTGTTGATCTGATCCAAGGTGCCGGTGATGGTGAGCGTGGTGCCGGGATCGGACACGGTGCCCCCAGAGGCCGTCGCCGCGAGGATGCCGGTCGTGTCGGTCAAGGTCAGCGTGAAGGTCGCGTCGGAGGCGGCGCCGGTTTCGGCGAGGCTGATGCCGGTGAGGGCCGTCGCGTCGCCATTGAGCGTCTGCGCCGCCGGCGCGGTTATCACCGGCACGCCGGTCAAAGCCACGACCGAGACGTCGTCCAAATACCAGAAGCCGGGGTTGTTCTGCGCGAAAAATTGAAGCGATGTCGATGAGCCGGTCGCGGTCACGTCGAACGTGTAACCGGTGTATCCCTGGACATCCGAATTCATCAGGCTGAGCAGTTGCGTGCCGCCGAAGTCGGCGGAAAAGTCGGTTTCACCGACTTGCGGATCGCCGGCCGGGTTGGCGAGCCAGAATTCGACCTGATAGGTGTTGCCCGGCACGGTAACGATGGTTTGCGCAAGCTCGGAGTCCTGGTCGCCCGTGCCGATTTCGTATTCATAATTTCCGCTATGCGGCTGTATGGCGTCGACGCTGCTCTGCTGCGTTACGATATGCTCGAAATTGCCGTTGTCGTGGTCGGTCAAGGTCCAACCGGTGAAATCTCCCGTTGCGAAACCGCCATTGGTGACGAGATTGGTCAGCACGGCCGTGCCCTGACCGCCGTCCGGAGCTACGGCAAAGCCGTCTTCGGCGTAGCTGTCTGAGAGCACGATCGCCGCCGTTTGCGAGCCGTTGCTAACCGTCAGCGTGTTGTCGCCGCTGTCCCAAGCCAAGGTCTCGCCCGACGCCGAATAGGCAACATCTGTCAGATCGATCGTATCGCCCGCGCTGAAACCGCTGATCGTGCCGCTGTAAGATTGCGAAGCGTCGAGTTGGAGCGTTCCTCCGGCGCCGGTAAACGTCACATTGTCGGATGCGGTATTGCCGTTGGCAAAATCGACGGCGCCGCCGTTGACCTCGATAATCCCGTTGCCGGAATTGTCGACAGCGTCGTCGATTTGCAGGATTCCGCCCGAGGTTGCTTCCAGCGTGCCGGAATTCCCGATGGTGTTGCCGGTGTCGAGGGCAAGCGCCGCGCCGGGACTGTCGGCATCGATGATGCCGGCGGCGTCGTTCCGCAGCACGAGGAATCCATCGCCGCCGCCGATGGTGCCGGAATTATGGATGGTGCCGCTGATGTTTTCGAGTATGACGGCGCCCATTGAGGGCGACGTGACGTTCGCAAGTATCTGGGCGCCCGCCTCGAGTGTCACCGTGCCGCCGCCGGTCAGATCGAGGAACGAATTGCCGACCAGCAGTTCCGACGTGCCGTCGATCACGATACCGGCGTCCGGGCCGCTGCCGGTGTTGTCGATCTCGACGTCTTGGATAAGGAGCGTGCCGCTGTCGGTCGCTTCGATCAGGCCGCTGTTGACGATGGTATTGCCGGTATTGATGGTCAGCGTCGCGTCGTAGGCATCGATGACGCCGGAATTGGTCAGCGCCAGATCTGCCGAGGTATCGCCGATCTGGCCCGACCCGGTAATGGTGTTGTCGATATTGTCGAGCTGCGCGGGATTGCTGTCGCCGTCGTAGGCGCCGTTGATTTGGCTGCCGGCCCCCAGGGCCAGCGTGCCGCCGCCTTGCAGCGTGACCGTATCTGCGAACGTGGCAAAAGCCTCGCCGTCGATCTGCAGCGTGCCTTGATTGGTCACCGTGACGCCGTCGAGCGTCGCGCCATTGCCGTTGGTGCCGCTGCCGGTCTCGATCTCGACTTCGCCGATCGGACCGATCGACAGCGCGCCGCCGGTCACCGTGGTGCCGTCGGACAGGATCAAATCGGATATCACTTCGGCCGGGTCGACCTGGATGGTGCCGTAATTTTGCACCGCGACATCGTCGAGCGTGGCGCCGTGGGCGCCACCGCCCGAACCGGCTTCGACGTCGAGTACGCCGTCCGGGAAACTTGACGACCCAATCGTCAGCGAGCCGCCGGTGATGCTGGTGCCGTTGTCCAGCGTCAGCCGGCTTTGGTCCGCCGCTTCGACGGCCGCGACCGTCGTGGTAAAGCCGTGCTCAATGAAGTTTGAGTTGAAATAACCGCCGACGATCTCGCCGCTGTCGTTGATTCCTTGGGCCCGCGTGCCGGTCGCTCCCGGGACGTCAATCTGATAGATCGTGCCGTTATCGATCAGGAAGGCGTCGCCGAATTCGTTGTTGGCGTTGCTGTAGCCGACGAGCTGCCCGTTGTCGTTAATCCCCACCACCATGTCGCCGGCGGGCACATCGACAGCATGGAAGCCGCCGGACACCGTGCCCACCACGCTGCTCGCAGCATAGGAAATGGCGATCGTGCCGTTAGCGCTGATGGCTATCGAACTCGCCGGACCGGCGGCAGAGCCGAGATTGAGGTCAGTGATAGTGCCCGCAATGTCGATGACGGGTTGGCCGCCCAGAACGGCGACAATGTCACCATTATCATCGATACCGGATGCGCTGTAACCGGTGAAGGCGTCTATCGACGTAATGGTGCCGGCGTCGTTTTCATAGGCGCCGCCGTCGTCACCGCCGACAATCACGCCCGAGGCGTTTACGGAATAGGCGGAACTCGAATCGGTGAAGTCGAAATTGCCGACGCCGACGATGTAGCTATGGTCCGCGCCTCCGTCCGCGCCGGTACCGACGATCTCGCCGGCATTGTTGATGCCACTGAGGGAGGTTTGCGCTTCGCCGGGATCATCCGCCGTGGTGTAGTTCAGCGGGATCGACGGCTGATGAATCGCTATGACGCCGTAGGAGTTGTTGACGGCGACCCCGTCGAGCGTCGCACCGGCACCGTTGGCCCCGCCGACGATATCGACCTCGGCGGTGTTTCCGGCGGAGCCGATCGTCATCGCGCCGGTGCCGCCGCCGGTAATGCTGGCGCCGTCATCGAGTGTCAGGATCGTGCCCGACACGGATGTCCCCACGTAGATCGTGCCGTTATCAGTAACGGCAACGCCGTCGAGCGTGGCGCCGGGGCCATCCTGACCGCCTTCAACGTCGAGCGCGCCGTAGGCGTTGGCGCCGATCGTCAGCCTGCCGCTGCCACTACCGGTGATCGTCACGCCGTCGCGCAGCGCCAGCACCGGATCCTGCGACGTGTCGGCGATATCGATGGCGCCATTATCGGTCACGCTGACATCGGATAGCGTGGCGCCCGAGCCGGATGGGCCGTCCTCGATGCCGAGCGTGCCGCCGCTCGCGATGGTGATTGCGCCGCCGCCGCTGATCGTCGAATCGTCGTCGAGCGTCAGCGTCGCTCCCGACGTCACCCCGACATCGATCTCGCTGCCGCTTTGCACGCTGACGGATGCGCCGTCGATCGTGACGTTGGAATCGACCGATGGATGGCTGTCACCGAAGATATATGCGCTCTCGCCGTTGCCTGGCGGCGAACCGAGGCTCCAGTTGGCATCCGTCGACCATTCGTTGTCGCTGGTCGGGCCCTGCCAATCATCGGAAGCCGGATTGACCGTGAGCGTGTAACCCTCGGTGGCCGGCACCGCGGCGCCGACCGTGGTCGCCGAAATCTCAAGCGTGGAGATGCCGGCGGCGCCGGCGTCGAAGGTCAACGCGTTGAACTCGGCCGCCGTGCCGGTCCAGGTGCCGGTGTTCGCGGTATAAGTCCCGCCGTTGAAGCCGGTGAGATCGTGGGCCAGGCCGGTGATCGTGACAGTACCCAGCGTGTCGGCGCTGGAAGACGCTAAATCGATGGCGCCGAGTGTCACCGGACCGCCCGCTGCGACGGTATCCGAGGTCGCGCCGCCCAGGACCGGCGGCTGGGTGACAAACGTCACTTTCGCGTCGCCGGACGTACCGCCGCCGCTGTCACCCATGACCGCGAAATTCGCCTGGGTGTAAGTGCCCGCCAGCACCAGCGCCGCCGATTGCCCGCCGCCGCTGACCGTCAATGTGTGATCGGCGCTGTCCCAGGCCAATTGCTCTCCCGACGTCGCGAAAGCCAGGTCGCGAAGATCGAGCGCGTCGCCCGGGCCGAAGCCGCTGATGGTGCCGCGGTACTCCTGCGCGTGCTCAAGTTCGAGCATGCCGGTTCCGGAGAATTGCGCATCGAGCGCGAGCGGCTGGCTGGAAGAACCGGCGAAGTCGGCCAGGCCGCCATTCATGATGGTCACGGACGGCATCGTGCCGGTGATGGCGCCGTTGCCGGTAACATCGACCGTGCCGCCGTCCGCTTTAATGGTGCCGGAATTGTCGACGTCGCCAAAGATCTGCAGCGTGCCGCCGGTCGTTGCTTCCAACAGGCCGGCATTGTTGACGGTGCCGGCGTCCAGCCCGAGGAAGCCGGTCGCGTCGATCGTGCCGGCGGCATCGTTGTCGATGGTCATCGGGCTGTCGCCCAACGTGCCCGCGCCGGAGATTGTGTTGCTGGCATTGACCAGCGTTGTCGCAACGCCTGGATTGGAGCTGATGATCTGGCTGTCGACGGCAAGCGTCACCGTGCCGACCATCACCGATGGGCTGGTCTCCTCCTGAAGCGTGACGACCCCGTCGATCAGCAACGTCGTCTGCGCGCCCGCTGTGCCGGCATCCAGCGTGATGGCGCCGCCGTTGGTAATGGTCGTGTTGTCGAGGACAATGTGCGCACTGGCGAGATCGTGGATGGTGCCGGTATTGGTCACCGCGTCGTCGATCTGCAGCGTCGCGCCGCTCGCCGCTTCCAGCGCGCCGGCATTGGTGACGGTGTTTCCGGTTTGGATCGTCAGGAAGCCGCTTTGCGCCTCGACGATCCCGGAATTGTTATTGAGAACAAGATGGGTATCGGTGCCGTCGCCAATCTGGCCGAAGCCGGCAATGGTGTTGCCGTTGTTGTCGAGCTGATTGCCGCTGACATCGCTCTTGATGGTGCCGCCGGCGAGCGTCACGGTGCCGGCGTCGTTGAGGGTCAGCTTGCCGCCGTTCGCCGTCGGCTGATCGGCTGCGAGAGTGCCGGCGATCTGGATGTTGCCGCTGTTGTCGACCGTGCCGGCCGTGATCTGCAGCGTCGCGCCGGTCGTCGCCTCAAGCGTGCCGTCGGCTTCGTTGATAACCGGGGCGCCGGTCTTGATCGTCAGTGTCGCGCCGGCGCCAAATGCTTCGATGGTGCCGGAGGCGTTGTCGAGCGTGAGCGGCGTGGTGCCGCCGCTGCCGATCGATCCGCCGCCTTTGATCGTATTACCGTCGTTCTGCAGCGTTTCGCCGCTTGTCGTCACCCCGATGTTCTGGCCGTTGAGCAGAACGGTGCCGCCGTCATCGAGCGCCAGCGTGAACGCCGTGCCGGCAAGCGTCAGCGCGCCGGTGAGCTTGATGGTGCCGGAATTGTCGACCGTGCCGGTGCCGCTGCTCGCGGTGCCATCGCTGGCGGTCACGCCGTTGAGCGTCAGCATCGAGCCGGAATCGATATTCAGGATGCCGCCGCCGCTGCCGGTAATGGTTCCGTTGGTCACGGTGTCGCCGTCGAGCGTCAGCGTCGTACCCGATACGCTCAGCGTACCGCCGGTGTTGGCGATGATCGCGTTGTCGATAGCGCTCGTGCCGGTGGCCAGGATGGTGCCGCCGTTGGTGATCGGGCTTCCCGAGATCGTGGTACCGCCGTCGAGCGTGAGCGTGGCCAAGGCGTCGATCGTAATCGGGATAGCGTTGGTGACGCCGACATCGTCGAGCGTGGCGCCGGTGCCGGTGCCCGCCGCGATCTCCACCGCGCCGGTCGTGCCGCCCTCAGTCAGCGTGCCGCCGGTGATGGCGGTGTTGCTGGAGAGGATGAGCTTTATCGTTCCACCGCCCCCGCCCGGATCGACTTGAACGGTACCGGAATTCGTCACGTCGACATCGCTCAGCGTCGCGCCGGTTCCTTCCACCGAAAGCTTGTCGGTCGAGCCGCCGATGGTGATCGCGCCGCCGCTGACGGTGAGGCCGCCAACGGCAGAACCGGCCAGTTCGACGAGAGAATTGGTGCCGGCCGCCACGATCGTGCCGGCGCTGTTGTTGACGCTGTCTTCGATCACCAAGAGCGCGCCGGTCGCCGTGGTACCGAGCGTGCCGGCGTTGACGACGGTATGGCCGGTTTCGATCGTCAGCGTACCGCCCTGCGATTCGATCGTGCCGTAATTGGTCAGCGTGGTGTTTTGCACGCTGCTGGTGCCGGCGCCGATGAGAAAGCTGTCGGCATTGTCGACATCGACCGTGCCGCCCGAGATTTCGCTGTTGTCGAGCGTCAAGGACGAGGCGCTGTCGATTTGCACCGCGCCGGAATTCTGCACGTCGGCGATATTGTCGAGCGCGGCGCTGTTATAGATCGAAAGCGTGTCGGTGGCGGCTATGGTCACGGAACCGCCGGTCACTGTCCCGGAAATCTGGAGCGTCGTATCGGTACCCGCGGCGGCGATCAGGCCGTTCGTGTTATTGGCGCCGTGCTCGATGGCGAGCTGAGAGCCGGTGCCCGTAGTTTCGATCGTGCCGCTATTGGTAAGGTTGGGACTGGTGATCTCGATGCCGGTGCCGTCGGGTCCGTTCGGGTTGGTATCGGTCAGATTCGCGTCGATAATTCCCTGGTTGACGACAACGAGGCCGTTGTAACCGATCTCGCCCGAGCCGGAGATGGTATTGTTGAGATTGGTGAGCTGGTCGCCGCTGGTCACGGCGCCGATCAAGTTGTTGAAGTGATTGGTCATCGTGATCCGGCCGCCGCCGTCCAGCGTGGCGAACGGCTGATCGATGGAGAGGATGGTCGCTTCGGCGCCGCCTACGGAATCCAGTTCGATCGTGCCGGAATTCTCGATATTGTAAGGACTCGCCAGCGCCAACGACGAGTTGTCGTTGATGACGATCGTGCCCGCATTGGTCAGAGTCGGCGAATTGAGATTATCCTGCCCGTGCGCGGTGTTGATCTCGTTGCTGCTAAGCGTGGTGCCGCCGGCGACGGTATAGAGCTCGCCGCCGGTCTGGATATAGACACTGCCGGCGAGAATGTCGGCGTTGTCCAAGGCCAGAAACGCGTTCGACTGGACCTGCACCTGCCCGGTATTCGTTCCGGACTCGCTGGCATTGTCGATCGTCGTATCGTCGATCTCGAGCGTGGCGCCCCCGGTGGCGGACACCATGCCGAGATTGATGACCGTGTTGCCGGTGTCGATGATCAAGATGCCGGTGGTGTCGACGCTGTTGATGGTGGCGGTCGCCGCCTCGATCACGCCGCTCGCTTCGTTGATCAGCGTGAGCGTGCCGTCGCCGAGACCGATCTGGCCACTGCTGTAAAACGTATCGTAATTATTGAGCGTGCCGCCGCCGTCCGCGGCGATAACTTCCGCCGTGACGCCGGTTGTGGCCCAAAGACTGACCTGATTGCCGCCGTCGAGCGTGACCGTGCCGTCGATGACCAGGCTGCCGCCGGTGGCCGTGCCGCCGCTGTCCGCGCTGGCGACCTGAATCTGCCCGTTGGCGCCCTGCAGATTGATGACGCCGATGAGATCGAGTTCGGCCCCGTTTTGAACGATGACGTCGCCTTCGATCGTGACGGGAGTGGTCGAGCCGTCGAACACCGACGTCGTACCGCCGCTATTGGTATCGACCGAGATCGAGTCGCCGCCGTCCCCGCTCATGATCACCGGGCCGGTCGACAGCGTGCCGCCCTGGATGGTGGCGCCGGAAATATGGACGAGCGATCCATCGGCACCGAGCGACTCGATGGTGCCGCCGGCGTTTTGAACGATGACGTCATCGATCGTCACCTGGCCGGCATCGCCGGCGAGGATCGTGCCGGGGTTGAGGAACTTGGTGCCGGTGATGGTCAGGCTGCCGCCGTCGAGCGCCTCGATGAGATTGACGTTGCCGGCACCGCCGTTGCCGCTTCCGGAGGCGGTGACGGTGATATTGCTCCCGGCGCCGACGGATTCGATGGTGCCGTAATTGCCGCCGCCCGCGGGATTGATGTCGAGCGTGCCGCCGTTGAGCGCCTCGAGCGTGGCGCCGTTTTCATTGATCAGATGGCCGGACAGCGTGAAGTTGCTGCCGGGTCCGGCCGTGACGGCGCCGAAATTATCGACCGTGCCGCCGCTGACAGCCGAGACACCTTCAACGGTCACAGTGTTGTTTGCCTGCACCGTGACGATGGCGCCGGTCGGATCGGTGAACGTCGTATTGTCGAGCGTGACGTCGTCGAGCGTCAGCATCGCGCCGGTTGCGACCGTTACCAGATCGCCGTTCAGCGTTGCACCGCCGTTGATCGTGGTGTCGCCGGTGACGTCGATCGCGCCCGCCGGCACCGACGTGTAATCGTTCACATAGACATTGACGTTGCCGCTGTTGGCGGTCGTCGGCGCCAGATTGTCGGCGAGGCTGCCATAAGCGACCACCGAACCGTCGGCGCTTCCCGCGGCGCCGAGATCGCTGACATTGTCGCCAGGCGCGCCATTGGCGCTTGCAGAGACCAGCGTGATCGCGCCGGTCTGAATATCGTAGGCATAGGTCTGGTCTTGCGCCGTAACGCCGGCGACCAGATTGGTGGCATCGCTGGCGAAATAAACATAATTGCCGTCGGCGCTGACCGTCGGCCGGAAGCTCGCGCCGTTCGCGGCGGCGCCATCAAGCCCGATCGAGACCAGCGTCATCGCATCGGTCTGGCCGTTGAGAAGGAAAATGTTGGACACGCCGTTCTGATCGCCGGTTCCGGAAACCAGATTGGAGGCCATGCTCTCGAAAACGACGTATTTGTCGTCGGCGATCGGCGCCGGCGCGTCGTGCATGCCGTCGAATGTCAACGCGCCGCTGTTGGCGTTGCCGGCCTGACCCTGGCTGTTTGCCGAGATCAGGAACAGCGGCTGCGAGTCATCCGGCGCATTGCTGTAGCCGTACACCTGCGCCGTACCGGAAGTATTGCCGGTCTGGTATGTCGTGCCGTTGATGTCGACCTCGGACGCCGTCGTCCAGAACGTCACGAACTGGCCGTCGCCGCTGATACTGACGTCGTAAACAGTCCCGGCATTGCCGGGCGGAGCACCGTTCTGCGGCGGCGTATAATTGGGATCGCCACTGATCGTGGTGAGCACGTCGCCCGTCAAATCCGTGACCACAATTTCCCGGCCGGACGCGTTCTGACCCGACGCCGACGAAGCGATGTATTGGCCGTTTTCGCTGATCACCGGCTGGTCGTTTGCGCCGGGGATCAGCGCCGTGACCGTGTCGGTCGAACGGTTGAACAGATAGTCCGAGGATTCATGTCTGCCCGTTGACGGTATAGTCGCCGCGGAACACGACGAGGTTGCCGTCGCCGCTGATCGATCCCTGGTCGAACTGTTCGCCGGGCTGAAACACCGGGTTCGCAGGATCGCTGATCTCGGTGTAGTGGCCCGTCGTCGTGTCATAAAGCCATAGATCGTCGGTCGTGCCGTTGCCGCCTTCGCCGGGCAGGCTGTTCTGGGCCAGGAAGGTGATGATCTGGCCATCGTCGCTGACCGCGGGCACGAAACTGCTGAGGCCCGATACCGAAAGTTCGGTGATCGAGTGGAGCACTTGCGTTCCGGCGCCGCCGTCGATTGCGCCGCCGGTGATCGTGCCGCCATCAAGTGTCAGCGTGTTCCCGGTGTCGATTTGAATCGTGCCGCCGGCATTGTTGATGCTCTGAGGCAGCGTGGCGGAATCGGCAAGCTCGATCATTCCGCCATTGGTGACCGAGGCAGCATCGGTAATCGTTCCGCTACCGGAAAGTAGCAGCGTGCCGTGATCGATCGTCAGGGGACCGCCGTTGAGATCGAGCGTGCCTTGATCCGAAAGCGTCGCACCGGCAGCGTTTATTGTCAGCGAGGCCGCATGCGCCGTGGCGCCGGTCGGAATCGTGACGCTGTACGTGCCGGGCTTATCGATCGATACACTATCGTCGCTGCTCGGCAGCGCGCCGCCGCTCCAGTTCGTCGTTGCGTTCGCGGTATCAGTCCAGGTGCCGCCGCTGGTATTGATCCATTCGTCGTTCTGCGGGCCCGATGCGGTCACAGTCGCGGTCGCCGTGCTGGTTGCCGTCGCCGCGGGCTGGGGATTGTCGGGATCGCTGGTTGTCGCGACCACCTCGATGGTGTCGCCGACATCGGAGGATTGCAGCGTATAGGTCATGCCGGTGGCGCCGTCGATCGCCGTCCAGTGCACGCCGTCGCTCGATTTTTGCCACTGATAATCGATGCTGGCGTTGGGATCGTTGGTCGACGTCTCGGCGGTGAGCGTCTGGCCTTGCTGCGCCGTGCCGGCGATCAGCACGCCGTCATTGGAGAAGGTGAGGAGTGCCGCGCGGGTGAAGGTTTGGTCATTGAAGGCGTGGCCGGTGGTGGAGAAGATATCGCTGAACGCTTGGGTGCCGCCGTCGAAAATCTCGAACGAACCGATGACGGCGGAACTGTTCGCCGCATTGTGCGCGAGAGTGAGGACGATCGTTGTAGCACCCGACAGCTGCTGCGCGCTGTAGCTCGCGGAAGCGATCGGCGTGAACGTGTCCGTCGATGGGGCTGATTGAAAAAGCTCCACGTTGACGCCACCCGAGCCAGTCGAGTTGACGACGAGTTGAACCTCTTCGGTTGCCTGCTGACCCGGCTGCGCGTTCGACAGCTCGATGCCATAACCGGTGCCTGCCGCCGGCGTAACCAGGGCAAAGGTTCCGCTGACGGTAAAGGCAGCGTTTTCCTTGAGGCCGGCGTTGCTCTCGCCAGGGCCGGTGCCTTCCGGGTCGGCGTTGGTCAAAAGGAACGCCTGGACGCTGTTATTGATACCGTTGGCGTCGGCGCCGCCCGACGCCATGATCGCCTGACCGTTGGTCTCGGTCCAAACACTGCCGATCGTTCCGAAGGCTGCGGTCTTGGCGCCGAAGAGGCCGCCGATCGGCGGCGGACCATTGCTGAAATTGTCGTCGAATGTCGAACCGCCGTCGACGACCGTGAAATTATCGACCGCGTAGCTGAAGGGCACAGACAGCGTGGGCGTGATGTCCGCAACTGCGACGGTCTGGGCGCTCGCACCGGTGGTAATTTGGCCGGTGTCGCCGGTGAACGATGCCTCTGCGCGAACCAGGTCCCCGGCCTCCGCCTGGCCGAGTTGAAGGAAAGACGACGCGATGCCGTTGAATTGACCGGTCGTCGTCGCCGCCACGTTGTTCCAGTGCTGACCGCCGTCGCTGGAGATCTGCCACTGATAAGTGATCGCGTCGGTCTGATCGGAGGCATCGCCTGCGATTGTCGCCGACGCGACCAGCGTCTGGCCCACTTGAACGGCCTCACCGCCTACCACCGAGACCGCGACACTGACAGACGCCGGCGAGAGAACGAGATCGGTGCCGCCGTGGCCGTCGCCGGTTAGCGCAAAGTAGTCGCCGACGAACGTACCGGCGATGTTGTAGCTCAGCGTCGTACCGCCGCTCTCGGTCACGATCAGGGTCGAGCCGCTGATCACCGCGCTGGTAACGGTCTTGCCGGCAAAGTCGATGGTATCGCCGGCGGCAAGGCCGCCGATGCCGGTATTGTTGAAACTCGCCGTCGGATTGATGGTCAGCGTGCCGTCGCCGGCGAAAGTGACCGACTGGGTGTCGAGCGCGCCGATGATCACGTCGCCGCCGCCGTCGATGACCGTCGATCCGGTGCCGCTGACCGTGCCGTTGAGACTCAAGGTGGCGCCGCTTGCCGCGGTCATCGTGCCGTTATTGACGATGGCGGCATCGATGTTCAGCGTGCCGCCCTGCGCGATGATTTTTCCCGCGGCATCGTTCAGTACCGACAGATCGCCGTTGCCGGTGCCGATCTGACCGGCGCCGGAGACGGTGTTGCCGTCGTTCTCCAGCGTTTCGCCGGCCACGCTTGCCTCGATCGTCGCGCCGTCGAGCGATACCGTGCCGCTTCCGTCGAGCGTCAGCGTGAAATTCGGACCGGCGAGTGTAAAGGTAGTTCCGAGCGCGATCGTGCCGGCATTATCGACATGGCCGTCGCTGTCCGCACTGCTGGCGAGCGCCGTGACGCTGTTGAGCGTCAATGTATTACCGGCGTCGACGTTGAGATTGCCCCCACCGCCGCCGCTGCCGGTGATGGTCCCGCCATCGATCGTAGTGCCGTCCAGCGTGAGGACGGTGTTGCTTCCGGGCGCGCTGGCGAGAACGATGGTGCCGGCATTATCGATGGTGGCGTTGTCGACGGCGCTGGTGCCGGTGACCAGAATCACGCCGCCGGCGAGTTGGTCAATTGGGGCCGCGGTGACGACCAAACCGCCATCGATCGTCGCGCTGGACAACAACACCTCTGAGCCGGCGGCCGCTTGAACCGAACCCGATATTACGGGATTTGCAACGTATGCATCGTCGCCGTCCGCAGCGAAATAATTTCCCGCGATCTGACCTAGATCGTTAACAGACTCGGGATCGTTGCCTTCGTTTGAAACGATCGATGAGGGTTCATCGATATTGGTATAGGTGCCGTTGGTATAAAGGAAGCCGTGGCTATCGCCACTGGCGTCATAGTAGATGCCTACGATTTGACCGATGTTATTGATGCCCGTCGGCAGGGTCTGAACCGCGGCGGGAAAATCAATCGTTGTATAGGTGCCGTTACTGTAAATGAAGCCATGCTCTTCGTACTGCGCATCGAAATATGTCCCAACAACCCGACCAGCGTTATTTATCGCAGCCGCTAATGTGCCATGAACGGCGGATGGATCATCTAGGATCGTGTAAGTCCCGCCGCTGTAAATGAACCCATGGTCAATCCCGCCGCTAAAATCATAGCCGACAACTTGACCGCTATCGTTGATGCTTAAGGCCGAACTATTTGGCAGTGTTAGATTTAAATAGCTGCCATCGGTATAAATGAAGGCGTGCTGCGTGGCGTCGGCGCCGAGATAATATCCAACGACCTGACCCAGGTCGTTGATGGCGAATGCAGTCGTGCCCTCGTCTCCGAAAATCGAACCTGTTAGCGCGGATGGGTCGGAGAGGTTCGTGTATGTCCCGTCGCTGTAAATGAACCCGAATGAATTGCTGCCGACAGACGAATTTGGGAGCTCATAGTTACCCACGACCTGACCAGCGTCATTCAAACCAGCGACACGGGTGCCATTGAAGCTCGTACTGGCGGCAGGATCTGTAAGGTTGGTATAATTCCCGTTGCTATAAATGAAGCCGTGATGGTCGGTCGCGTCAGCGTAGACGCCGAGAACTTGGCCGGTATCATTTATGCCCAAAACACCCATTGAGTTCGGAGAAGCGGCCGGATCATTAAGTGTCGTGAAAGAATACTGGCTTGCCGCATTGACTACTTTTGCGCCGTCGATCTCCAGTACGCCGCCGTTGTTAGCTTCGAGAATACCGGCATTGGTGATGTTGCCGAACTGGAGAGCGTAGGTTTTGCCTGCGACATCGGCGTCGACGACGCCGGGCGCTTCATTGACGAACGTCGCGTTCGCGCCGCCCTGCGAACCGAAACCGTCGAAGGTGTTGCCTTCATTGGTGATAAGCGTGACGGAAGGCCCCGACACCCCGCCGCCGTCGCGAGTTACCGTGCCGTTGCCCTCAAAGAGCACCGTGGTGAAGGTGTTGGTCAATGTGCCGGTATAAACGATGTGGCCGGCATTATCGTAGATCAGCGTTCCCGAGCCGCCGATCGAATCGCCGCTGGCGAATGTCAGCGTCTCGCCGGCGTCGATATTCAGCGTGCCGTTATCGGTGATGCTGACATTGGTCAGCGTGACGTCGTCGAGCGTCAGCGTCTGGCCGCTCTCGATCGTGATTTGACCGCCGCTAAGCGCAAGTCCGCCTTCGAGCGTGCTCGAGCCGACGATGTCGAGCAGGCCGCCGTTCGTGAAGGTGCCGCCATTGATGGCGGAATCGGACAGATCGATGGTGGCTCCGCTGACCGACAACACCGTGCCGCCGGTATTGTCGATCGTGCTGTCAACGATATCGATCGTGCCGTTCGTGCCGGCTTCGATGGTGCCGAGATTTTCCTTAACGAGGCTGTCCACGACATCGATAATGCCGCCGAACTCCGCTTTGATCGTCGCCCCGGTTTCGTTGGTAAGCTGGGTTGCCTCGATCAAAATCGCGCCGCCGGACGTTGCGACCAACTTGCCGAAGTTGTCGACGACATCGCCCACGAGGGTATTGCCTTGAGACGCGACGTTAAATGTAACGCCCCCGTGGTGATCAGCAACGATGGCTCCCAAATTGCTGACCGTATCGCCTGAAAAGACGACTGTCCCCAAACTGCCGCGCGCTTCGATCTTGCCGGTGGCCTCGACGGTCACGGTCGCGAGATTAAACGTTATCGTGGGATCGCTGATCGTGGAGTTAGCCTCAATCGTCCCCGCATCATCAGCACTGTTCGATACCAAAAGAGAACTAGGAACGTTCGGGTTACTGTTGCTGACGACATTGACCGCGGCTCCGACGCCGACCGTCAAGTTCTGGATGGATACGGCCGTATTAATGGTCGCGGGAATTGAAGAATTGTCTTGAGCGCTGTCGATTGCCGTCGGCGGAGCAGGATTCCAATTTGTCGGAGCGGTCCAGGTTGCGATAGGACCATTGCCCGCGGACGGAGGATTCCATGTCGCGGTAATCGGACCCGTCGTAGTCGGTGTAGGCGTGGGCTGCGGCGTCGGAGTCGTCGTTGTCGGCGGCGGGTTTATGACAATCGTGGTGGTCTGCGGACCTGTAGGCGTGTTGACGGCGACCGTTGTGGTCGTCGTGCTGTTCACCAAAGGCGGCGTCGAATTATTGCCCGGCTGATCTTGCGGTGCGGTGGAACTGCCTGGAGTGCTGGACGGCGGACTGGTCTGGTTGTTTTTTTTTGTTGTTCTGATTGTTCTGGTTATTTTGGTTGTTCTGAATGGCGTGCTGGACAACCGCCCCGATGGCAGGAATGACCGCGTCCTGAAACTGCTGTTGTGCCGCTGACAGCTGCGTGATGCTGACCGAGGGCGGAAGATTGACTCCTTGCCCGGTCAGGGTGGTCGCAAATCCGGCCTGCGACACGGTGGCGACGACATTGCCATTGCGGTCGATCAGATCGTAGGCACCGACCTGATTGGTGCCGAAATCGGGAACTATGGAAAACGAGACGGTGACGTTGCCGGCCGACGCCGAGACCGTCGCGACCTGTTCCATCACCCAGCCGGTGGTGCCGCGGATGCCCATGGTCGCGACCGGCGTGTCGATCTTCATGTCGCCGGTATGGGCGACCTTGCCGGCGACGAAGGAGAACGAGCCTTCGACCAGACTGATCAGCGCGCCGTTGCCGGACGTCGCGTTCGGATCGAACGCGTAGTCGTTGAGCGCCATTCGCGTATTGGCGGTGAGATTGAGCGCGGTGCCGTCGGGGAAGCTGATGCCGACCTGCGCATCGGCGCCGGTCTGGATCACATCGCTCTTGTAGACTTTGTCGCCGACATTGAGCGTGACCGCGACGCCGTTGCGCATCACGGCGACATTGCCGACGACCTTTTCAACCTGACCGATCGGATCGGCGCCGGCGGTTGGCTGCGCTTGCGCGTATTGGTTCGGCGTCGGCGATCCCGCCAGCAATTCGACGAGATCGGCGGACAGGCTCGCCCCGTTCGGCGCCGACAGCGCGAGGCGATGCTCGCTGCCGAAATAATCGGGGATGATGTGATGGCGGCCGTCGTGGCCGGTCAGAACCAGGTCGGGCCCGGCGCGATGAAAATCCGCCGTGAACAGCAGCTGCGCGTCGTCGACGATGAGCCGATCGGCATGCGACGAATCGACATGAATTACGGACGCTGGCGCTCCGTAACCCCCCTCCCTCGAAAACGCAGCCGTCATTCCCCGCCCCTTATAGAGCGTGATAAAAGTCCCCGTCATGCCAGCAATCCGGAGCCGCCCCTGATCCCCATCCCCAGGCGTTCCAGACGGGGGCCAGAATGCGACATTCTGTCTGGCCGGGCAACAGGAATGTAAACAAAAAGTAAAGTCGTCCCCGGCGGCCTTTCAGCGGCCTAACATCTGGATTCGTCTGGAAAATCATCCGACTTGCCGGCCGTTTCCCGGCTATTGCCATGATCCGGGGCGACGGTACCCAAGGTGCCGGATAGTCTTCGAGAATGGATCCGTTCGCGGCAACTCCTCCGCCGGCAGTTCGAACTCGTGGAGAGCCTCTTCCAACCGATATAAAGTGGCGAAGCCGGATCGACTCCGCCCTTCGGATCTGATCCGGCTTCGGCCGGTTCGAACCGCACCCTCTCACCGCTAAGGCCAATGGAACCTGCAACCAGTCCGCTGCTGACGGACCTCTACCAACTCACCATGATCCAGGCCTATCTGGATCATGGCGACACCGATACCGCGGTATTCGAGTTGTTCGTCCGGACGTTGCCGGCGCGGCGCGGATTCCTGCTCGCCGCCGGCCTCGAGCAGGCGCTGGATTTTCTTGAAACCCTGCGTTTCTCCGACGCGGAGATCGCCTGGCTCGAGCGCACCGGCCGCTTTGGCAAGAACCTGATCGATTATCTGCGCGGCTTCCGCTTCACCGGCGACGTGCTTGCGATGCCTGAAGGGCACCGCCTTCTTCGCCAACGAACCGATCCTGCGGGTGACCGCGCCGCTGCCGCAGGCGCAATTCGCCGAGTTGCGTCTCATCAACATCATGCATTATCAAATCCTGGTCGCGTCGAAGGCGGCGCGCGCGGTGCTGGCCGCGCCCGACAAGCTTCTGGTCGATTTCGGACTGCGCCGCGCGCACGGCGCCGAAGCCGGCTTGATGGCGGCGCGGGCGAGCTATGTCGCGGGCTTTGCCGGCACCGCGACGGTGCTGGCCGGAGAAAATTTCGGCATCCCGCTGTTCGGCACCATGGCGCATTCCTTCATCGAGGCGTTCGACGACGAGACCGCGGCGTTCGAGACGTTTGCCCGGGCGCGGCCAGACAATGTCGTGCTGTTGCTCGACACCTACGACACCGAAGCCGCCGCACGCAAAGTCGTCGGCCTCGCGCCGAAACTCAAAGCCGCGGGCATTGCCATTCGCGGCGTGCGCCTCGACAGCGGCGATCTCATTACGCTGTCCAAGAGCGTACGTGCGATTCTCGATCGTGGCGGTCTCCATGAGCGTGACGATCTTTGTCAGCGGCGGCCTCGACGAAGACTCGCTGCAGAATTTCGCCAGGGCCGATGCGCCGATCGACGGCATCGGCATCGGCACCAGCCTGACGACGTCGGCCGACGTGCCGTCGATCGACTGCGTCTATAAATTACAGGACTACGCCGGCCTGCCGCGGCGCAAGCGGTCGGAAAACAAGGCGACCTGGCCGGGACGCAAGCAAGTCTGGCGGCGCTACGATGGCGACGGCCGCATGAGCGGCGATGTTCTTTCACGCGACTCCGGTGCCGCACCGCCGGAGCCGAGTGCCGAGCCGCTTCTTCAGCCCGCGATGCGGCACGGCAAGCGCATCGCGCCGTCACCGTCGCTCGACCAGATCCGGCATCACGCCAAGCGCGAGCTTGAACGTCTGCCGCTTCCCTTGCAGCGGCTGGAGCCGGGCGCGCGCTATCCGGTCGAAGTCACCGACGATCTGATCGAGCTTGCGGCCGAGGTCGATCGGCGCATGGAAACCAAATAGTGAGCGGACCGATTACCATCGGCACTGACGACCTCCTCCTCGTCGTGGACGTGCAGAACGATTTTTGTCCCGGCGGCGCGCTGCCGGTGCCGCAGGGCGACGAAGTGGTCCCGGTGATCAACAGTCTCGCCGGAAAATTCCGGCACGTCGTGCTGACGCAAGACTGGCATCCGCGCGGGCATCTGTCGTTTGCGTCCTCGCATCCGGGCAAAACGCCGTACGAGACCGTCGCCGCCGCCTACGGTCCGCAGGTGCTGTGGCCGGACCACTGCGTGCAGATGACGGACGGCGCCGCATTTCATCCGGCGCTGCGCATTCCCAACGCCGGCTTGGTGATACGAAAAGGCATGGACCGCAGCATCGATTCCTACTCGGCGTTTTATGAGAACGATCGCAGCACGCCGACCGGGCTGGTCGGTTATTTGCGCGAGCGCGGCGTGAAGCGAATTTTCGTCACCGGGCTCGCCTTCGATTTTTGCGTTCGCTACTCGGCGGAAGACGCCCGCCGCGAAAACTTCGCCGTTTTCGTCATCGCCGATGCCTGCCGCGGCATCGATGTCGATGGCTCGGTCGCGGCCACACGTGCAAGCTTCCAAGGCCTCGGCATCGCCGGCATCGCCGCCGGCGAACTTGGTTCCACTCCCGCGGCGTAAATATCGCCGCCCCGGAATCGGGAACGAGCACCGGCCTCAGTCGTTTTTCTGTCATGGAAGCACGGGGCACGGGCGGCTGGGAATTTACCATAATGGCGAAATCCCGCACTGCGGCACCTTGTGTGCAATGCACAATTTTCTTGACTCTCCCCAAAAAGAGCCGAGAATTTCATAAAATGGTCATCCTGAGCACATCGGAACTTTCGTCCTGTCTTTTCCAGCCGTGGGTGAGCTAATGCGACATCAATCGGCTTCCTCCGCCTCGAGCCTTCCCTCCCTGATGATGCCCTGCCCGGTTTGCGCGGGCCGCATGGTATTTAATGGCCGCCGGCCGATCGCCGCCGATGTCGAAGACAGCGTTTACGCCTGCCGCCGCTGCGGCGCCGAACTGATCCGCACCACCGTGCGCAAGGCCTCATCTCCGGAAGTCCAAAAGACCCCCGCCGCGGCTTGAGCTGTCATTCCGGATTGCCGCATAGCGGCAAGTCCGGAATCACGACACACATTATAATGCTTGCCGCAGCCCCATCTGCCCGAGCACCGCGTGGCCGAGCAGGCCGTAGGGATTGGCCAGCGTTTCCAGCATTTCGAAGTGATTGTAGCCCTCGCCGACCAGGAGCTCGACCGGCTTGCCGGCCGCTTTCACGGCGGCGGCGAATTCGCGGGTCTGGCGCTGGAATTCCGGCGTCTCGCAGGTGCCGTAGGTCAGAACCAGCGGCGTATGCAGCCGGTCGAGATGCCGGATGGCGCTGAGCTCAGCCTCCATCGCATCGGTGAAATTCACATATTTCGAGCGCTTCGACAGCCGCACCGGAGCGAGGTCGTACATGCCGCTCGACAGCGTCGCGCCCTTGAGGATGTCGGCCGGTAATCCCTCCTTCGCCCAGTCATGCGTCACCACGCAGCCGGAGAGGTGCGAGCCGGACGAGTGCGAGACGAGCTGCAGCCGGTTGCGGTCGCCGCCGAACTTGTCGGCGTTGCGATAGACAAAGCCGACCGCGCGCCGCACCTGCTCGACCATCGGGAACAGGTTGCCGCCGGCATCGTCTACATTGGTGAAATCCAGCACCACGAAATGCGCGCCGGCATGGACGAAGGGTTCGGCGAGACAGGAAAATTCCGCGGCCGTGCCGTTCCGCCAGGCACCGCCGTGCACGAAGATCGCCATCGGCGCGTTCGGCTTCTTGCAGCGGTAGAGGTCGAGACCTTCGATCGGCGTCGGCCCGTAAGCGAAGCGCTCGGGATTGCCGATCCGCGCGCGGGCGATCGCGCTATTGGCCAGCCGGCGCTTGGCGACCTGATCGCGGTTCGGCGCATAGACTGCCTGGTCGTAGGCATCGTCGAGCGCCTGCTGGTCCATATCGAGCCAGACCAGCGGGCCTTTGGCCCGGGCCGGCGCCGCACTCGGCGTCATCACATTCATTCCTATGTCCTCACGTCATTCCGGCCGCGCTGCGGCGAACCTGCCGTCCATGAAAGTTCCCGAACTCCGCTCATTGCCGCGAAAGCGGCAATCCAGGCGCCGGGTCTCCGCTTACGCGGGGACGAGCGGATTGACCACCGTCCTACCCCAGATTTAACGCCTTGAAGAAGTCGTTGCCCTTGTCGTCGATGACGATGAAGGCCGGGAAGTCGACCACTTCGATGCGCCAGATCGCTTCCATGCCGAGCTCGGCATATTCGATGGTCTCGACCTTCTTGATGCAATGCTCGGCGAGGTTCGCCGCGGCGCCGCCGATCGAGCCGAGATAGAAGCCGCCGTGCTTCTTGCAGGCCTCGCGCACCGCCGGCGCCCGATTGCCCTTCGCCACCATCACCAGCGAGCCGCCGGCCGCCTGGAAATCGTCGACGAACGAGTCCATGCGGCCCGCCGTGGTCGGGCCGAACGCGCCCGAGGCGTAGCCTTCCGGCGTTTTCGCCGGGTCCCGCGTAATAGACCGGATGGTTCTTGAAATAATCCGGCAGCCCCTGCCCCTTCTCCAAGCGCTCGCGCAGCTTGGCGTGCGCCAGATCGCGCGCCACGATCATCGGACCGGTGAGCGACAGCCGGGTCTTGATCGGATATTGCGACAGCTGCGCCAGGATTTCCGCCATCGGCTTATTGAGATCGATCTTCACCACCGCGCCGCCGAGTTTTTCTTCCTCGACCTCGGGCAGATATTGCGCCGGATTGTGCTCGAGCTCTTCCAGGAACACGCCGTCCTTGGTGATCTTGCCTGTCGCCTGGCGGTCGGCCGAGCACGACACGCCGAGCCCGATCGGCAGCGAGGCGCCGTGGCGCGGCAGCCGGATCACGCGCACGTCATGGCAGAAATATTTGCCGCCGAATTGCGCGCCGACGCCGAGCGACTGCGTCATCTTGAGAATCTCCGCTTCCATCTCCTTGTCGCGGAAAGCGTGGCCGTCCTCGGAGCCGTGGTCGGGCAGCGTGTCGTAATATTTGGTCGAGGCGAGCTTCACCGTCTTCATCGTCAGTTCGGCCGAGGTGCCGCCGATGACGATGGAGAGATGATAGGGCGGACAGGCCGCGGTGCCGAGCGTCAGCACTTTTTCTTTGAGGAACGCCAGCATGCGCTCGCGGGTCAGGATCGACGGCGTCGCCTGGAACAGGAACGCCTTGTTGGCCGAGCCGCCGCCCTTGGCGATGAACAGGAATTTGTAGGCCGCATCGTAATCGGGATGTTCGGGATTATGGCCTTCGGCGAAAATCTCGACCTGCGCCGGCATGTTGTTCTTGGTGTTCTTCTCCTCGAACATCGAGATCGGCGCCAGCTGCGAATAGCGCAGATTGCGCTTGAGATAGGCGTCGCGCGCGCCCTCGGCGAGGGCTGCCTCGTCGTCGCCCGCGGTCCAGATCAGCCGGCCCTTCTTGCCCATGATCAGCGCGGTGCCGGTGTCCTGGCACATCGGCAGCACGCCGCCGACGGCGATATTGGCGTTCTTGAGCAGATCGTAGGCGACGAACTTGTCGTTCTCGGACGCCTCGGGGTCCTCGACGATGCGCCGGAGGCTCGCGAGATGCGCGGGACGCAGCAGATGCGCGATATCGGTGAACGCCGCTTCCGCCAGCACGCGCAGCGCCTCGCGCGGCACCACCAGGACGTCCTCGCCCATGACGCGCTCGGTGCGCAGGCCCTCGGCGGAGATTTTGCGGTAGGGCGTGGTGTCCTTGCCGAGCGGGAACAGCGGCGAGTGCTTGTAGGGGGGTGTCGGGTGGGTGGCGAGGGGGGCGTTCATGGGAGGCTCTGCATTCGATTGGCCAAAGGACGAAGGTTCCGGACCGGAGTATTGATTAAGCCAAGTCGCCAAGAAGGACTAGCCGACCGTCAAAAGCTCGATCGAGTGGTCAATGCGCGCTCCTCCCCGCCGGCGGGAGAGGTGGGAATCTCGGCGGCGCGCTCAGAACTTAGACGCCCCCTCCACCACGTTTCGCGTGGCCACTCCCCCGCTATCGCGGGGGCGGATAAGCGCCATCGTCCTCGCGGCGCCGCTTCGCGCCCGATTGATGCCAACCCTGTCATTTGTTTGGAACCAACGACAAGCATCGCGCTTCATTGAATCTCTATTATTGGGCCTACCTGTACCTGGAATATTTTTGTTTAAGGAAAATCAGACCAACAAACATCTTGTCGTCGATGGCCAACAAAGACTGCGCTCATTGCAGTACTTCATAAAAGGTACCTTCGGCGAAAGGCGCTTTAAACTCAAGGGAGTAAACGATGTTTGGGCAGACCTCTCATTCGAAGAATTAGATGCTGCTGATAAATTGAAACTCAAAGAACTTCGATTATTCATGCGACTATATTCCAACAGGACCACCCTAGAGGAAGAGACCAAAGCATCTATTACGTCTTTGAGCGCATTAACTCAGGCGGCATGAGATTATCGCCTCACGAAATCCGAGCCTGCGTAAACTACGGACCGCTTATCGAACGTTTGAAGACTCTGAACGTGAATTCGGATTGGCGTAAAATTTACGGACCAAAAGCTAATAAGAGAATGAAGGATCAAGAGCTCATTCTGCGATTTTTCGCGCTTTACTATAATTATAAAGGGTACGCTCGCCCGATGAACGAGTTTCTGAATAATTTCGCTGAAAGCCACACTGAATTGGCAGGTAAAACGGACAAGGAATTTTCGGATTTGTTTGAAAAAACTATCAACACTTGCAGAGAAGCATTTGGGGACAGAGCCTTTCGCATCTCCCATGCATTGAATGCCGCCATATTTGATGCCGTTATGGTCGGAGTTGCTAATAGACTGAAGGGCAGGACGAAACCGAGCATTGGTAAATTGAGGCGCGCCTATAGCAAGCTTCTGAAGAATGCGGATTTTGAAAAAGCGTATGTTCGAGCTACCGCCGACGAGGAAAGTGTAAAACGTCGAATTGAACTGGCAACCGCAGCTTTCAAAGAAGCATAGCCATGTCTCGGCTTGCTATCGATAATAGGCTGACGGAATTGCGAGAGTTTGTCTCGAGAAAAATATTAATTGTTCAAGACGCAGAGCTACAATCGTACCTTTGTCGCCTTGGCTGCGTGATGATTAGCGGCAATCTTGAACGGTGCATACTTTTAATCGTGATGAATTATTGTCAGGGAAAATCCAACGAAGTTATACAGAGCTACGTTAAGTCGCAATTTGATCGGGGCACAAACTATTCTCACGACCGAATAATTAATGTCTTGCGTCGATTTAAGCCGGAGTGGGGCCGCGATGTAGAGGAGTTTTTCAAGGACGGTCGTATTCGGGAAGGAATAAATTCAATAAATGGACTACGTAATCAGGTTGCTCACGGACATAACGTGTCCATCGGACATAACCAACTCCTTAAATTGCTCGACTGTCACGAGGAGGTCGTGAAGAAAATTTTGGAGATTGTCACTTAGGCTAATTGGCGTACCAGATGTTTCCAGGTACCAATGGACGCCTCGTAAAAACCAACATTTGCATCTTGGCCGCTGCCACATCACGCACCGAGGGAATTGCTAGCACGACGGTCTCATAGCGGCTTAAGCTATCTCGGGCCCCCTCAGTCTTCACCCTGAGGTGCCCGCACGGCGAGGGCCTCGAAGGGTGCACGCTCCGAGGTCGTGCCGCCGTCGCCCTTCGAGGGCCGCTTCGCGGCCACCTCAGGGTGACGTAACGAGCGCCGCGATCGCGGCAAGCAAGTTCGTTGTTGCGGCGTGGCTCCCCCCCTTTTGGATGGCCGACGATGTCAAACAGCAATGCATTCTCGCCGCGCCCCTTCGCGCCCGAGCTATGCCAGCCCCGCCCCATGAAGAACGAAGACCGGGAAGCTTGCGAGAAAGCCCAAGGGGTGGGGCCCCGGTTTCTCAATGGCTTACGCCGTCTCCGCCATTTCCAATTCCAACGACTAAATAAAAATAGGAAGCAGGACGCCGACAGACGCGGGCACCACCGCCGCACCTTACGGGTGCGGCGCCGCCCAGCGGGGCGGCTCGTCTGTCGGCGTCCCACCACGGCTCTCACCAAAGGGAGTCGTCGTCCCTAAGGCTCAGCTTCAGGCCAGGTTTCCTGGGACGGGTCTGCCGCAGCGGGCGTTACCCGCCATCGCCTGTCCCAGTCCAGGGGAGCACCCCCCGCCCCGGTCATAATGCCGGGAGACATGATGCCCAAGCCGCCCGGGAACGGGGTGGATGGCCCCATCCGCGGGCACCGCACTCGCCCCGCCGCCCGGGAGTCCCCTCCAGAGTGGCGTCCGTATTGAGCGAGCATTGGCGCCTATGTAGCCATAACAGGGACGAATGTCAAGATATTCGTCTCCGTGAATGTAACGAATATTTTTGGATCATCCTGCGGGTTTCGAGCCCCCTCACCCCGCCCTCTCCCCCATGGGGAGAGGGAGTTGGCTATCGTCAGCGTGCCGGTCCTGCATTCTGATCAACGGCGAAATCAAATGCTGAAAGCGCCGAGCGCAATCGCGGCGCGCTCCCTCTCCCCATGGGGGAGAGGGTTGGGGTGAGGGGGTTCGGGCGCGGTGGTGATCCGCTGGGTCGGCGAAGCGACCGCCGCGATGGGGGTCGGCGGACATCGCCAACGGCATGGCAGCCGTGATGGGATTCGCGTTGCTCGACCATCCTACGGCGCCTCGGCTTGTGCTAAGCTTGCGGCCACCTCATCAGCCCAACGTCAAAAAAGGGGAGACTGCCCGTGCCCGCACGCATCCGCCATATCGCCTTGTCGGTGAAGGACATCGACGCCACCGCCGATTTCTACGAGAAGGCCTTCGGGCTGACGCGGTCGCCGAAATCGGAGGGGCCGACCGCCTATCGCGTCTATATGAGCGACGGCGAGATCAATTTGGCGCTGCTGCAGTACAAGAGCGAAGTCGGCTCCGGCCTGAAGAATCCGAGCGACTTCGTCGGCATCCATCATTTCGGCTTCCAATGCGAGGACATGGACGCGCAGCAGAAACAGATCGAGGCGGCCGGCGGCCAATTCTTCTTCGATCTCGGCGATCCGGACGACGACGATTTCGAGCGCAAGTTCAAGGACCCGAACGGCATCATCTTCGACATCAACTGGAAGGGCTGGGCGCTGACCAAGGGCAAAGTTGCGGCGGGCAAAGCCGGCACTAAGAGCAAGACCGCCGCGGCGCGGAACAAGAGCGCGGCGAAGAAGAAGTCGAAGCCGGTCTGACAGCGGCGTCGCTACGCCTTCACGGCATTTCGCTGTTGTATGAAGAAAGACGCGGATGCCCGGGACAAGCCCGGGCATGACGGTTCGGATGGTTGTGGCGCTCCGCTCGATCCGGGCTATGGCCAATGACGAGAAGTAGAATCCGCATTACAATGCACGCGCCGGGCCCCGACGAGGCGTAGCCGCACAAGGCACGCCAAGGAGCCGCGCCATGACGATGTTCAAGCTGCCGCTGTCCGGCGATGTCGTGCAATCGATCAACCCGTTCACCGCCTTCATGACCGGCGGCCAGTTCGGCCTGATCAACATCAATCTCGGTCAATCGAATGACGAGAACGTCGAAAAGGAAGTGCTGAGCGATGTCGCGGGCTACGGCATGCAGCTCGGCCGCGTCGAAGACGCCCTGGTCGTGCTGCTGACGCATTTTCGGCCGGAAAAGCCGCTCAGCGACAAGGAGTTGGCTGCGATCGGCGCGCTGACCAAAATGCTGGATCGGATCGCGGAAAAGAAGAAAAAACACAAGCGGCCGGTCATGCCCACGGACGGCATTTCGTCAAAGCCCGCAACGCGGTAGCTCCGGCTGAAGGCGCACCGATATTCCGTTGCATTTTATCTAATTGGCCGGGGTGGCTTTAACGCCGCATCGGTAGTGTCCGCCCCGTCCCCGCCAATCGCGCGAACCAGGGAATTCCAGCAATGACTTTCGGCAAGCGTTTTTCGCAACATAATAACCGCGTGCCCACCGTCATTCAGGAGACCTGCCTGCGCTGTTACGGCACCGGCTATATCCGCGAACGCGGCGACCGCATTCGCTGCAAGGCCTGCGCGGGCGCCGGACGGGTCACCGTCAAAGCGGAACGCAGCGCGTAGCCCGGATCGTCGCGAATCTGCTAATGGCACGGCATGTCCGCACGCCTCGTCCGTGTCGGCCGCGCCGCGACCGGGCTGGGCCTGTTCGCCGCCAGACCGATCGCCAAGAAGACCTATATCGCCACCTATCGCGGCAAGCGCATCCCGACCGTGGAAGCGCACCGCCGCGAGCAGCGCGGCACCGCCAAATACATGTTCGAGATCAACCGGCGCTGGAGCATCGACGGCTCGTCGCGGCGCAATCTCGGCCGCTACATCAATCACGCCTGCGACCCCAACACCGAAGCGGTGCTGCGCGCGGGCAAGATCGTGTTTGTCGCAATCCGTGCCATCGCCGTCGGCGAGGAGATCACGCTCGATTACGGCGAAGAGTATTTCGAGCTGTTCATCAAGCCCGTGGGGTGCCGGTGTGCGTCGTGTGCGAGGCGAGGCATTTAATACGCGCCTTTCCCGGATGCGGTGCAGCACGCAGTGGTGCACCGCTATCCGGGATCGTCGCGGATCGTCGCGGGATCGTCGCGGTCTCAGCGCTTGCTCGGAGCTTGTGAAGGTCCCGGGCCTGCGGCGCACCACTCCGCTACGCTCCGTGCTGCACCGCGCCCGGGAAACGCGGAACCGCATCACAGCTTCAACAGCTTCTCCGCATTGCCGTGGGCAATGCGTTCCTTATCGGCGGCGCTGACCGGGATCTGGTCGAGGAAGGCGCGCGCCTGCGGCATCGACTGATAGGGATGGTCGGCGGAGAACATGATGCGCTCGATGCCGCCGAGTTCGAGCAGCAGATCGAGGAAGGTCGGCGGGAAGTTGAAGCCGGAAAACGTGTAGTGCACGTTCTCGTGCATATAGGCGCTGACCGTGCGCTTCAGCTTGGTCACCGCGCCCGGAATGATGTCGAAGCGCTGCATGAAGAACGGCAACCCCTCGCCCATGTGGCCGATCACGACCTGCAATTTCGGATGCCGGTCGAACACGCCGCCGAGCACCATGCGGATGACATGGACCGCGGTCTCGATGTGCCAGCCCCAGACGCCGCCGGCCAGCATCTCCGTCACCAGCGGCGCGAAGCCGCCGTAATAAACATCGAGCACCGGCTGCGGCGGCGGCGTCGGGTGCAGATAGATCGGCACGTCGAGCGCTTCGGCGCTTTCCAGGATCGGGGCGTAGAACTTGTCGTCGAGATAGCGGCCGCGATTATGGCCGTTGATCGCGGCGCCCTTGAAACCCTGATGGCGCACCCGCTTTTCCAGCTCGATGGCGGCTTCCTTCGGCGAAGGCGTCGGCAGCGCGGCAAAAGCGGCGAAGCGGGACGGATTTTTTTTACCGCATCGGCGAGGTAGTCGTTGCTGTCGCTCGCCAGCGCGATGGCGTCGGCCGGCTCCAATTGCTCGACGCCGGGCGCGGTGAGCGACACCACCTGAAAGTCGATCCGCGCGGCATCCATTTCCGCGATGCGCTTTGAGCCGACATCGACCAGCCGCTCGATCAGATTGGCGTAGCGGCCGCCGACCTTCTCGGCGCGGTTCTTGAGTTCCTTGCCGGGGCCGTCGAAAAAAGCCGGCGTCGCGAAATGTTCTTCGAGCGTTATGGTTCGCATTTTTGTTTCCTCCTTATTGCGGAGTTGTAGGGTGGGTTAGCCGCGAAGGCGTAACCCACCGTCCGGTCAGATGGTGGGTTACGCCGTCGCGGCTAACCCACCCTCCGTATTTACAGCTTGAACAGCTTCTCGGCGTTGCCGTGGGCGATGCGCTCCTTGTCGGCGGCGGTGACCGGAAGCTGCTCCAGGAATGCGCGGCCTTCCGCCATCGAGGCATAGGGATAATCGGCCGAGAACATGATCCGGTCGACGCCGACTTCAAGCAGTAGATTGAGGAAGCTCGGCTGATAGGTGAAGCCCGAGATCGTGTAGTGCACGTTGTCGCGCAGATAGGCGCTGACCGGGCGCTGCAGCTTGGCGGCCGCGGTCATCAGGTCGACCCGCTGCATCATCGACGGCAGCGACTTCGCCGAGATGGCCGATGACGAATTGCAGCTTCGGATAGCGGTCGAACACGCCGCCAAGGATCATGCGCAGGATGTGGATCGCGGTCTCGATGTGCCAGCCCCAGCCCGGACCGGCGAACAGATCGGTGACCAGCGGCGAGAAGCCGCCGAACGAGGCGTCGATCACCGCCTGCGGCGGCATGCGTCGGGTGCAGATAGAGCGGCACGCCGAGCGCCTCGGCGCGCTCCAGGATCGGCCAGTAGAACTTGTCGTCGAGATAGCGGCCGCGGTTGTGGCCGTGGATATTGGCGCCGACGAAGCCGTCGTTGCGCACCCGGCGTTCCAGTTCCTCCGCCGCCTTCTCGGGCGCGGCGGTCGGCAGAATGGCGAAGCCGGCAAAGCGCTTCGGATATTTCTTCACGGCCGCGGCGAGGAAGTCGTTCGCCTCCTGCGCCTCGCCGACCGCCGCTGCGGCTTCCGACTGCTCGGTGCCCGGCGCGGTCAGCGACAGCACCTGCATGTCGATCCCGGCGGCATCCATTTCCGCGATCCGCTTGTCGCCGACATCGGCGAGCTTGGCGAAAACTTCGGCGAGCCGGCCGCCGGTCTTGGCCGCATGTTCCTCGCGCTTCTTCCCGGCGCCGCTGCGAAATCCCGGTGTGGTGAAATGCTCTTCGAGTGTTATGGTTCGCATGATTGTTGTTTCCTCCGATTTCAGTGAACAGCGCTACGGCAGGGCGCCGTCCGCGATGCATTAAGTTGGTCCGGGAATTCCGTTCGTCAGCGTTTACCGCCCGCCTGCTTCTCAGCATAAGTATCCACCAGGGCGCGGATCATACGCTGATAAGGCACGCGGCGTTTCTTGGCTTCGCGCTTGAAAAAATCAAGGCTCCGGCGCGACAAGGACAACGTTACCTTGACGTTATCCTCCCGCAACACGAGATCGTCGGGCGCCGGCAAAAAATCCTTGATGACACGGACGCGGCCGATTTCACCGGCGGCATATCTAACGGTTCTGCTGCTCATAGATCCGCTTTCCTTTCCGCCAATAACCGGCCCCGAAGATACGGATGCGGCCTGCACGATAGGTAAATCGCACCGTCAATATCCCGCCTGCAGCCGCGCCGAAGCAGTAATAACGGCGTTCCGAACCGCCATGCTCCAAATCCTCGGCGATAACACGGTGCGGATCGAGAAATGCCGCTTGCGAAAAAGCGAACGATACGCCGTGTTTAGCCCGGTTGACGCGGTCCTTGGCGTCGTCCCATTCGAAATTCGGCTCGCTTCCCATATGGCAAATATACCATACGCATATATGGCGCAATAGTCGCCGATTGCTCCAGCTCAGGCGAGCCGGACGTCCCTTGTCCGGCTGCGCCAGTCGAAATCCTCGGCGCGGCCTTCGGCGATGGCATAGGCGCGTTCGGTGATGCGGTTGAGGCCGGTTTCCACCATGCGGCGGGCTTCCTCCAGCGCGGTCTCGTCGGCTTCCGCGGCGACCCGCACCGGCTCGCCGACCGCGATGGCGAAGCGGCCGAACGGCAGACCGATGACCGAGCGGTCCCAACTGTGCAGCTGGATCCGGCGGCTGGTCGCCACCGCGACCGGATAGATCGGGCGCCCCGAGGCGCGCGCCAGCTGCACGATGCCGCGGCCGGCGACGCGCGAGATTTTCGGGACGTCGGCGGTGAGCGCGACGTTATAGCCGTTGCTCAAGGCGTCGAGCATCTGTTTGAAGCCGGCGACGCCGCCCTTCTTGACGAAATCGCGGCCGCTGGTGCCGGAGCCGCGGATCGCTTCGACGCCGAGCCGTTCGGCGGCGATGGCATTGATCTCGCCGTCGCGGTGGCGCGAGATCAGCACCTTGACCTTGTGCTCCCGCCGCTTGAAGAACGGCATCATGAAATGCTGGCCATGCCACATCGCGACGATTGCCGGCATGTCCGGCTGCACGCGCTCATAGATGTCGACCGGGTCGAGGCCGAAGCGGCTGGTGGCGCGGACGAAGCGGAAATATTCCGCGGCCGAAACGCCGAGGAATTTCTGCACCCATGGATAGACTGTAAGGCGCCTGAAAGACTGCATCGTCCGCCGGAAGGCCCGGAGTGACGGGCGCAGGAAAAAATCACAGCCATTTGCCCCCGGGCCGCGAACTGAAAGCGATAGTGGCGACTTTCGCCGCGTCCCGCAAGGCGGCGCGGTGCAGCCTTGAACCGCTCTAATCGAGCTTGATATGCGCGGTCAGCAGCAGGTTGCGCCACTTCGGCTCTTCGGTGCGAATGCGCGCCGTGAGCTCCTGGGCGAGCCTGCGATCGACTCGAAATATTGCGCGTCAAGGAAGTTTTTCTGCACCGCCGGATCGGCAAAGATCTTGCGCACCTCGCCGTTGATTTTGGCGACGACATCGGACGGCATGCCGGCCGGACCGAACAGCCCGAACCAGGACACCGCGACATAATCCGGCACGGTCTCGGCGACGGTCGGCACATCCGGCAGCAAGGCCATCCGCTTCGGTGCGCCGACGGCGATGATCTTGATGCCGCCGGACTTGGCCTGCGGCATCGCGCTGCCGGCCGACACGAACATCAGCTGGATATGGCCGGCCAGCACGTCCTGCATCGCCGGTGTCGCGCCTTTGTAATGCACGCCGACGAATTTCGTGCCGGTGACGGTCTTGAACATTTCCATGTTGAGATGGCCGCTCGAACCGACGCCATAGGTGCCGTAATTGAGCTGGCCGGGCTTCGCCTTATCGAGCGCGATCAGCTCTTTGACATTGTCGGCCGGCACCGACGGATTGAGAATCAGCGCGTGATTGATCTGCACCAGACCGGTGATCGGCGTGAAATCCTTCACCGGGTCGTAGGGCAGATGATCGTACAGCGTCGGATTGACGATGAAGGTGGTCTCCGGACCGATGAATAAAGTGTAGCCGTCGCCGGCCTGGTGCGCGACATATTCCGCCGCGACCTGATTGTTGGCGCCGGGCTTGTTCTCCACCACCACTTCGGCGCCCCAGTCGGTGATGAAGTGCTGCGCCAATATGCGGCCCAGCATATCGGTGACGCCGCCGGGCGAGGCCGGCACGATGATGGTGATCGGCTTTGCCGGATAGCCGTCGGCGCGCGCGCCGGTCGCGGCAACCGCCGCCAAACAAACGATACCCGCCGCGATGCCGCGCCAGAACGTCATGCGTCTTCCTCCCAGCGTCTTCGGCGTGTTCGAGCCGTTATTTGTTCCCGCCCGCGTAAGGATAGATCATGGTGCCGGTCTTGTATTGCGGCGGCCATATCACCGGCTGAACGCTGCCGTCGCGGAACTGGTCCATGTTGCCCGGCGCGACGTTCTGGAACTGCGTGAACAGCGTGCGCTCTTCCGTCCATTGGCCGGATTTGTCGTAGGCAACGTCGCCGACCACGGTGTGGAAGGTGTGGCTGTGCATGTAGTCGGCGAGCTTCGACTGATCGAGGCTGCCTGCGCCCGCGACCGCCTGCGCCAGCACCTGGCCGGCGGCATAGCCGAACGGCACGAAGGCGTAGCCGATCGGATCGATTTTCTCGCCGGCGGCTTTCTGCTGATAGGCCTTGAGCAGATCGGCAAGGCCGGGGAAGTTGCAGCGACGGCACGAAGCTTTCCATGATGACGATGCCGTCGATGATCGGGCCGAGCTGCGTCTTGATCGGCGTGATCAGCAATCCGATCATGGTGCCGCCGAACATTTTCGGCTTCAGCCCGATTTCCTGCGCCGCCCGGACGATGCCGACGGTGTCCGGCGGATAGGCGGCGACGAACACCACGTCGGCATTCGCCGCCTGCAGCGCCCGCACCACCGGCGTGAAGTCGGTGGTGCTCGGCGGATAGCTTTGGTCGTAGACGATCTTGAAGCCGTTGGCGGTGGCGTTTTCGCGCGCGCCGTCGGCCGAGGTCTTGGAGAATTCGGCGTCGGCGGCGAGGATGGCGACGGTCTGCGGCTTCGGCTTTTGCGCGGCGGCCAATTCGAAATAGCCGCGCGAAAACGCCTTGGTGCCTTCCGGGCCGATCGGGATCATGTCGAAATAGCGCGGATAGTTGAAATAGCGGTTCACATTGACCGCCAGCATCGTCACGGTGGTCATGTTGTGCTGCATGATCACCGGCACCGCGGCCGCCGCCATGTTGGTGGCATAGGGACCGAGCAACAGATCGACTTTGTCGACCGTGATCAGCTTGGTGTAGATGCCCGGCACATTCGAGGGATTGCTCTGATCGTCGTAATAGACGAGCTCGACCGGCCGGCCGAGCAGCCCGCCGTTGGCATTGACGTCGTCGCGCCACAGCTCGAGCGCGATGATGAGCTGCTTGCCGTTTTGCGCCACCCCGCCGGTGAGCGCCATGCTGAACCCGACCTTGATCGGATCGGCGGCGAGCGCGGGAACTCGTGCAGCGCGACGGCGGCAAGCGCAACAGCACCGACCACGGCAGCAAAGATCCGCCGAAAAAACGGCATGGACGTTCCTCCCCCTTTTTATTCTTAGCCATTCCCCGTTTCGGGGAATGGGGCCTACTGCATCATTTCATCGCCGGGCAGGATACCCCACAAATTCGACGCCGTGGGATCCTTGGCCCAGACTTTCGGCCGCTGCGGATTGTCGCGGTGCCAGGGCCGCGGCTCGAAATAGCCGAGCTCGTCATTCATGCGGTCGAGTTCGGCGAACAGTTCGGTGATCAAACCGTTCGGCGCGCGATGATAGGCGAACAGATTGTGGCCGATGCCGTGACGGCCGGGGCCCCACAGCAGCTTGTAGCCGCTGAGGCTGAGCGCGATCGCAGGCCTCTGCATGTGAGCCCAGTCGCGCAACTCGAAGGCGGTGTGGAAGTGGCGGTTCGAACCGGTCCCCATCAGATTGATGGTGTGATGGTCGGGCCCGCAGCGCAGGAACGAGAAGAAGTCCGCCATCCAGTCGGATTCGCGAAAGCCGAGCACGTCGCAGTAGAACTTGGTGACCTGTCTTGACGTCGATGCACGTGGAAAGCGACGTGGCCGAGCTTGTGCGGCACGATGCCCTTCCGCTGGAATTTCTGGTGCGCGAAGCCGTCGCGCTTGAACACCTCCATCACCGTGCCCTTGGGATCGGCGAACACCAGCATGTCGGAGATCGACGGCTCGGGGTCGCGCTTGCGTTCGGTCTGGATGCCGTGGTTTTGCACCTGACGCTCGAAATCGCCGAGGTCGACATCCTGGCCGATCTGAAAGCCGACTCGCACGCATTGCGCCTGCGCGCCTTGGCGCAGCACGACCGAATGATGATCGACCGTCGAGGCGAGATAGACGGCGTCGCTGTCCTTGCTGACGAGGGTGAGCCCGAGAATGTCGGTGTAATATTCGGTCTGCTGCACGAGATCGGGCGTCTCGTAGCTGGCATGCGCGATCTTGCTGACGCGGATCATGATGAAATCTCCTTCTGTTGTTTGTTCCGCCCGGCTCGGGAGGGTTATTTGTCCTGGCGCGGCAACGCGCCGATGACGTCGACCATGGCGGCGACGTCCTGGTCGACGAGCCCCATGTCCATGAAGCGCTGGTAAAGCGGCACGACGGCATCGAGCAGCGGCGTCGCCACCCCGACGCTGCCGGCAAAGTCGCCGATCATATCGAAATAGTGCTGCAAGCCCGGCACGCTGCCCTGCACCGGCAGTGAAGCGCCGATCCGCCATCCACGGCGCGCGGATGCCGAACTGGGTCGAGCCGCCGCTGCCATTGGCGATCGCCTTGATCATCAGCGGCACGTCGACGCCGGCTTTCAGCCCGAGCGCCATCGCTTCCGCGGTCGCCGCGATATTGATCGCGACCAGCAGATTGTTGACGAGCTTGACCCGGCTGGCGGCGCCGAACTCGCCGAAATAGAGGCAGGCATCGGCGAAACCCGCCACCACGCTTTCGAGCTTCTTGCAGGCCGCCGCGTCGCCGGCCAGATAGATCACGGCCTTGCGCGCCGAGACCATGCCCGGCGTGCCGGACACTTCGCCGTCGATGAAGGCCGCGCCTTTGGCGCCGAGCGGCGCGATCTGGCGTTTCTTGTCCGGCACCGGATGCGAGCCGAGTTCGACCACGATCTGCCCCGGCCGCGCGGTCTGGATGAGGCCTTGGGGGCCGTTCACCACCTCGTCGAGCGCTTCGCTCGACGGCAGACATGACAAGACGATATCGGCCTGCGCCCCGACATCGGCCGCCGACCGTGCCGCGACCCCGCCGATCTTCTCGAACTCATCGAGCGAATGGCGGCGATAACCGACCACCCGATGGCCGCTTTTGATCAGGTTTTCCGAGATCGGCAGGCCGATCTTGCCGACCCCCACAAAGCCGATGGTCTCCATGAACGTCCACCCTGCGTTTTTTTATGCCGGCACGGCAGACGGCCGCGGCGGATCGCCTCTGTTATGCCACCTCTACCGACTGATCGGAAAGATTAACGGTGAGCGACAGCCTGCCCTCCATGACGGTCCATTCCTTGAGGATGAAGCCGCGCAACCCGTGGATGTAGAAGGGATCGGCTTCGGCGAGCGCGCGCGCCTCGGCGGCATCCTTGGTGCGCAGCACGGTCAAACCTTGACCGGTCGGCGGCTGGCCGGCGTCCGACAGCGGCCCCGACGCGAACACCAGGCCGCGCTTTTCCAGGTCGATCATGTATTCGAGATGCGCCGAGAGGAACGGCTGGAGGAATTCCGGCGGCACGATCGGGTTGGTCATTAACACAAAGAGCTTCTTGCGAAGCATTTTCCGCGTCAATGCGGTAACACGCTCTTCAAAGAACATGGCTCAGGTTCCGGTTACGGCCGGATGGTTGGCTATCCCCGCGCAGGGAGTCAACAGCAGTCGTGTGATGCGGTTAAGCCGCATTCACCCCGCCCCTCTGCCTGCATTGCGGACATCGGTATTGAACGATGCGGCCCCCGGCGAAGACCAATAAGGCGGCCGTCCAGCGGGGCTTAGGAGTAATAAAATGGGTTCGATCAATACGCGATCGCTCGCGCTCGCCGGCTTGCTCGCCGCGGCATTGGTCTTGGCGGCGCGGCCTGGCTTGGCCGATCAGCAGCAAGCGGATGCGGATTTCGCCAAACGCATGTTCGCCGGCAGCGCCGGCAAGAAATCTTACGCTTGTTTCACCCGGCATTACGATGCCGCGCATCTGGCGCAGCACCCGCTGCAGAAAGTCAGCGTCATGAGGCTTCTCATCGGCGCGGAAAAAGCGCCGGACGATCAGGTGCTCGAATATTCTTTCCGGCTCGGCGTCAATTTCCGCGATCGCCCCGGCGACTTCGATTCCAGCGGCGAATGCGGCCACGCACCGACGGTGCGCAACCCCGACACCGATCCGCCGGTCACCGCCGGCATCGATTTCCAATGCGACGTCGATTGCGACGGCGGCGGCATCGCGGTCAATCTCGCCAATGGCGACGGCTCGCTCATCGTCAAGCTCGACCGGATCACCATATGGAAGGGCAAGGATCGCGACGATTCGGCCACCGGGCTGACCGGCGGCGCCGACGACAAGGTGTTTCGTCTCGATCGCGCCAATTTGAGCGAGTGCACGTCGCTGGTCACCGACCGTAAGGAACTGGCCGCAATGCGACGACACAAATGACGTGATATGTAACGCCGTCCAACAGGAGACATCTTATGCAACGCCGCGCGATTCTAGCTGCCATCGGCGCCATGCTGCCGGCCGCGTTTGCCGCGACCCGCGCCAGCGCCGCCACGCCGGACGCCGCCAAGGCCGTCTATCATCTCGCCGATCTCGACAAAGTCGATTTCGTGCTCGGCAACATCAACAATCACTACAAGGGCATGGGTGGACCCGAGAACGTCACCATTGCGCTGGTGGTGCACGGTCCGGCGCTCAAGGCGTTTCACGCCGACGGCGCAACGCCCGAAGTGTCGCAGCGCGCCGGCGACTTGTCGAAGTCCGGGCTGCAACTCAACGCCTGCGTCAACACCATGCGGGCGACCAATGTCACGCTGAAGGATTTGCTGCCGGGCTTTATCGTTGCCGACAAAGGCGGCGTGGTGCGCATCGCGCAATTGCAGTCGCAGGGCTACGCCTATTTGCGGCCGTAGCAGCACGCCCGTTCGTCCCCGCGAAAGCGGGAGCCCGGTTATTCCGTTGCTTGGAACTGGATACCCGCTTGCGCGGGAACGAGCGAGAAAATCTCAGTCTTCGCCGAGATCGCGGCGCCGGCCTTCCAGCGCCGTGGAATAGCGCCGCAGCACATAGGCTTCGGTGAGGAGCCCGACGACGCGCCGGTCGAGAAACGAATCGACCACTGCCAGGGCTTCCGCCTCGGCGCGGTCGAACGCGAGCACCGCCTCTTTCACCGCCATGCCCGGCAGCAGCATGTCCTCGGGATAGCGCAGCAAATTCTTGAGGTGTGCCTCCGCCGGGGTTTCGACGGCGTGGGCGTCCGCGACCTGGATCAGTCCGACATAACGGTCGCCCTCGTCGACCGCGATCACATAAGCGGTGGAGCCGAGAGGAAACGCGTCGCGGAATTCGGCGATGGTCGACGCCGCGTTCACGGTCTGCACGTCCTGGCGCATCATGCGCTCGACGGTGAGATCCCGCATCCAGCCGATGTCGGCGGCACTGCGGATCGTCTCGCCGCGCAGATGAAAGCGCCAGGTCGCGAACGAATAGCCGAACACCTCGCGCGTCACCTGCGCGGCGATAATGACGGCGACCAGCACCGCCGTGGTCAGCCACAGATCGCCCGTCGTCTCCAGCGCGATGAAGATCATGGTCAGCGGTCCGCCGATGACGGAGGCCGACAGCGCGCTCATCCCGATCACGGCATAGGCATTGGGGTCGAAATAGACGGTCGGCCAGAACATCGTCAGCGCGACGGCAAGCAGGTGGCCGCCGAGCGCGCCGATCAGCAACGAAGAAAAGAACATGCCGCCGCGAAAACCGGAGCCGAGCGAAACGATCGAAGCCACGATCTTGAGGATGAACAACAGGGCCACCGCGCGGAACGACAAATCGAGCATGCCGGCGACGCGCAAGGCGCCATGCCCCGACGACATCACCTGCGGCGACACGATGGCCAGAAGTCCGACCACCAGACCGCCGGTCATGGTGCGCCATGCCGGCCGGGTCCGCAGCTTGGCGAACATCGCTTCGCTGAGCGCGACGCCGCGCATCAACAGAATGCCCAGCACCGCCGCCAGCAGTCCGAGCGTCGCCGCGAGCACAAGATCGTGCACCGCGATCACGGTTTTTTCCGGCGCGACGATGCCGAGTTCGGCCGGCGACAGCGATCGCGCCACCAGATAGCCGATCAGCGACGAAATGCCGACCGGAGCCAGGCTGGTCGGTGTGTAGCTGCCGATGATCAATTCGAAGCCGTAGAAGGCGCCGGCCAGCGGCGCACCGAACGCGCCGGCGATGCCGGCGGCGGCGCCGCAACCGACCAGAATGCGCAGATCGCCGCGGCGCAGCCGAAACGCGATGCCGATCCGCGAGGCAATGCCGGCCGCGAATTGCGTATAGCCGGCCTCGAGGCCGACCGAAGCGCCGACGCCGCTCGACCACACCGTCTGCGCCGCGACGATGATGCTGCCGAAAAGCGACATGCGTCCGCCGTGCAGCGCATTGGCTTCGATCGGATCGATTTCCCGCTCCGGCCGCCAGCGGCTGATCAGCTCGCTGATCCCGCCGAACAGCAAGCCGCCGACCAGCGGCACCGACAGCGCCAGAATCGGATTGAGCGTCAATCGCGCCGACAGGCGCTCGCCATGTTGCAGGTCGAACAGCACTTCGTGGAGAAGATCGACCGTATCGCCCATGACGACGACGACCAGCCCGGCAATGACGCCGACCATCGCCGCCAGCAGAATGAGGCTCGATTCCCGCGCCCGGACCAGCGCGCGAAGCCGCCGCGGGATTTCCACGCGGGCCGCGATTTTCCCGGTCACGCCGTCACCGGCTTGCAACCCATAAGGAGAGCAGGCGCAAGATACCGACCGCGCGCCGCCGAGGCGCAAGGACCCCCTTGCGCCGCGGCTTGTTCCTCACTCGCGCGCTGCCGGGAGCATGTCGTACGCCGCCGAATCCGTGCCATCATTATCTTGCCCGGTCGGTGAGCAATGCTTGCGATCAGTGCATCGAACTGACCTGAACGCAATCGTCCCAAACGGCTTTCAAGTCAACCTGTTGCCGTTACACCCGGGGCCCCAACGCACCGCAAAACGCAGCCGGAACACCCGGTGACACAGGGCGTTAGCCCTAATAAGCCCGGGTTGGCGGCACTACCACATGACATTAACCGCAGACGGCGTATTCGCGCGTTTGATTTCCGGCCGGCCCTTTGCTTCGCCTCCGTTGTCTCGGGGGCGGCTCACGGACTCGGGAGAAACGCGCGCTTCGCGATCCGGCGACATTATCGAGACCGATATTCCGGCGCGACTCGACGGGCTGCCGTTCGGCCGCTTTCACCTCTTGGTGATCGTCGCGCTCGGCGTCACCTGGATTCTCGACGGCCTGGAGGTGACCTTGGCCGGCGCGCTTTCGGGCGAGCTCAAAGCTTCCGGGGGTTTAGGCTTGAGTAATTCGCAAATCGGGCTTGCAGGAAGCTGCTACCTGGGCGGTGCGGTGTTCGGCGCGGTCTTTTTCGGCTGGTTGACCGACCGTCTGGGCCGAAAAAAGCTCTTCACCATCACGCTTGCCGTCTATTTGCTGGCGACCGCCGCCACCGGCCTGTCATGGAATTGGTGGACTTTCGTATTATTCCGTTTTCTCACCGGGGCCGGCATCGGCGGCGAATACACCGCCATCAATTCGACAATCCAGGAGCTTATTCCGGCACGGTTCCGCGGATGGACCGACCTCGTCATCAACGGCAGTTTCTGGGTCGGTGCGGCGCTGGGTGCGGGCGGCTCACTTATTCTGCTCGATCCGGCCATTATCAATCCGGCTATAGGCTGGCGGCTCGCGTTCCTCATCGGCGCGACAATCGGACTTGTGATTCTCGTGATGCGATTATGGATTCCGGAAAGTCCGCGCTGGCTGGTCACCCATGGTTTCCAGGCCCGTGCCGATGCGGTGGTGCGCGGTATCGAAGCACAGTTCGGGGCCGGCCATCGGACCCAGGAATGCAAGATGGTGCGGCTTCGCACCCGCAGCCACACGCCGCTCGGCGAAGTCGCTCGTGCCCTTTTCGTCACTTATCGGCAGCGCACGCTGGTCGGCTTGAGCCTGATGGCGGCACAAGCGTTCTTCTACAACGCGATCTTTTTCACCTATGCGTTGATACTGACCGACTTCTATCGGACGCCGTCGAATCAGGTCGGCTGGTATATTCTGCCGTTCGCCGCGGGCAATGTGCTCGGGCCGATCGTGCTCGGCCGGCTGTTCGATACCATCGGCCGCAAGCCGATGATCGCGTCGACCTACGCGATTTCAGGTCTGTTGCTTGCCGGCACCGCCGCCTTGTTCAGCCGCGATCTGCTTTCGGCGCAGACACTGACGATGGCCTGGATGACGGTGTTCTTCTTTGCGTCGGCGGCGGCGAGCTCCGCTTATCTCACCGTCAGCGAAGTCTTTCCGCTCGAGATTCGAGCGCTGGCGATCGCGTTCTTCTATGCGGTCGGCACCGCCGTCGGCGGCATCGTCGGACCCTTGCTGTTCGGCATTTTGATCAATACCGGCTCGCGCGAGGCGGTCGCCGCGGGCTATATCATCGGCGCCGTCTTGATGATCGGCGCCGCGGCGGCCGAAGCGCTGTGGGGCGTCGCCGCGGAGCGCAAACCGCTTGAATCCGTGTCCCGGCCGCTTGCGCTGGTTGATTGAACAATAGAAAAGAAAACGACCTATGGCTTTGCAGGATTCGCACGTTTTGGAACTCGACTTATCCGACCTCGACATGGAGCGCGGGCAGATTTCATTGATGCCCGACTTGCGTCGCTGTGCGATCCTGCTCGACATCGACGGCACAATTCTCGATCTGGCCCCGTCGCCGCAGCAGGTTTGGGTTCCCACCGGATTGCGCCAGATCCTCGCCCGGCTTGACGCATTGACCGGCGGCGCGCTGGCGCTGGTTTCCGGCCGCTCGCTCCACGACATCGATCTCATATTCTCGCCGTTGGAACTGGCCGTGATCGGCGGCCACGGCGCCGAAATCCGCACCAGACCAGGCGGCGAGGTTATGCAACGCGCGAACCTCGCTGCCCGCCGTGTTGAAGCGGCGTCTCGCGGGTCTGACCGAACTCGGCCCGGGCATATTGGTCGAAGACAAAGGCTATTCGCTGGCGTTGCATTATCGGCTGGCGCCTGAGAAGGGCGACCTGTTGCACGCCGCCGTTCTGCAAATTTGCGCCGATGCGGTGCCCGGCACCATCGATATCTTGCCGGGAAAGTTCGTCCTCGAGATCAAACAGATCGGCGTCAGCAAAGCGACCGCGGTCTGCGAACTGATGACCTATCCGCCGTTTGCGGATCGCAATCCGATCTTCATCGGCGATGACACCACGGATGAGCCGGTATTCGGCATTATTTCGCGGTTCGATGGTCTCGGATTTTCCGTCGGCCGGATCGCGCCCAACGTCAACGGCCATTTCGAACGACCCGAATCGGTACGCGAGTGGCTCGGGCGCATCGCTAATCAAGGCTCCGGGTAATGAACGATATTGATTTCGCGGCCACCGGAATAGATCGGGCCGTCAGCCAGCAGCATTCAGCGCCGGGCAAAAACGGCGCGATCGATCACGGGCTGGATCTGGCGGTGATCGGCAACGGCCGCACCGCGGCGCTGGTCGACCCCTGCTCGCGCATCGTGTGGTGGTGCTATCCGCGCTTTGACGGCGACCCGATCTTCTGCCGGCTCGTTGCCGGCAAGGAGGAAAAGGGTTTTTCCGACGTCGTCCTCGACGACATGGTGGACTACCAATCGGAATACGTGCGCAATACCGCGATCGTCTCCACGGTGCTGACCGACAGCCGCGGCAACAAGGTGCGGATTACCGATCTCGCGCCGCGCTTTCGCCAGTTCGGCCGCGTGTTCCGGCCGCCGCAGCTCTATCGCACCATCGAGCCGATCGCCGGCTTGCCGCGGATCACGGTGCGGATGCGGCCGACCTGCAATTACGGCAAGCCGCTGCCGCGGCGCTCGCTCGGCAGCAATCATATCCGCTATTCCGACGACCGCACCGTCATCCGCCTGACGACCGATGCGCCGCTGTCGCTGATCGACGACGAAGCGCCCTTCGTCCTGACGCGGCCGATGCATCTGGTGTTCGGGCCGGACGAGCCGTTCACCGACGATCTGGAAAAGACCTGCCGCGATTTCCTCGACCGCACGCAGGATTATTGGCGCGAATGGGTGCGCCGGCTGTCGATCTCCTACGATTGGCAGGAAGCCATTATCCGCGCCGCCATCACGCTGAAACTGTCCAATTTCGACGAGACCGGCGCCATCATCGCCGCGCACACCACCTCGATCCCGGAAGCGCCGTCGTCCGGCCGCACCTGGGATTACCGTTATTGCTGGCTGCGTGACGCTTATTTCGTGGTGCAGGCGCTCAATCGCATCGGCGCGACGCGCACCATGGAAGAATTCATCTCGTTCACGCTGTCGATCGCCTCGAATCCGGACGAGGAGCTGCGGCCGCTCTACAGCGTGGTGTCGAACATCAATGTCGACGAGCGCATCGCGCCGGACCTCGAAGGCTATCGCGGCGATGGCCCGGTGCGGATCGGCAATGCCGCGGTCGGTCAGGCGCAGCATGATACCTATGGCAGCGTCATCCTTGCGCGATGCCGATGTTCTTCGACCGCCGTCTGCCGCGGCCGGGCGACGACGGCTTGTTTCATTTGCTCGAATCGCTCGGCAATCGCGCCGCCACCAAGGCGTTCGAACCCGATGCCGGCATCTGGGAATATCGCGGCCGGCAGCGCATCCACACCCATTCGTCGGCGATGTGCTGGGCGGGCTGTCAGCGCCTCGCCGCGATCGCCATCGCGGCTCGGGCTGGAAAAGCGCGCCAAGCATTGGAATTCGATCGCCGAACCGATCCATGCGGCGCTGCTCGAACACGCCTGGAATCCGAAGCGCGGCGCCTTCACCGCGGCGTTCGGCTCGGACGATCTCGACGCCAGCGTGCTGCTGCTGGCCGATCTCGGCGTGGTCGAGGTCGACGATCCGCGCTTTGTTTCGACCGTCGCCGCCATGGAACGCGAACTGGTGCGCGAGAAGCACGTCATGCGCTATGCGCGCGAAGACGATTTCGGCATGCCGGTGACGGCGTTCCTGATCTGCCGGTTCTGGCTGATCGACGCGCTGTGGTCGCTCGGCCGCCGCGAGGCGGCGCACGACCTGTTCGCCGACGCCATGAAGCACCGCAACCGCTACGGCCTGCTGTCCGAAGACGTCGATCCGCAGACCGGCGCGCTGTGGGGCAATTTCCCGCAGACCTATTCGATGGCCGGGCTCATTCTCTCGGCGATGCGGCTGTCGCGAAGCTGGGAAGACCGCTACTGGCGCGGCTAGATTTCGCGCCCTGATCGGTTACGGCGACACCGCTTCCAATGAGCGCTGCGCGGTGTCGACCGTAAAACGCGATGCCACCGCCGCGCCGATCAGTGCCACCACGCCGAAATAAACAAAAACCCAGTTGAGCCCGCCACGGGTCAACAGCGCCGCCACCACGATCGGCCCGCTCGCCGCCGCGGCGCGTTGCCAGGCGCCGCCGACGCTGCTGGCGAAGGCCCGCATCCGCGTCGGATAGATCTCCGCGGTGTAGAGGTTGAGGCCGATCGCCACGCTCGACATGAAGAAGCTGCCGAGCGACACGAAAGTCAGCAGCAAGATCGCCGTCGACGCGCCGATCCAGGCCAGAATCAAAAGGCTCGCGCCGCCGCCCGACAGCGCCGCCACGAACCACAAGCGCCGGCCGATTTTATCGATATTGAAGGCGCAGAGGATGGAGCCGGCAATGCCGCAAAGCTGCACGATCAATCCGTAGCCCAAGGCTTGCGGCAGCGTCAGATTGAAATGGGTCCGGTAAAGCGTCGGCATCCAGGTATTAAGCCCATAGACCGTCGAAAAGCAGCAGAACCACATCGCCCAGACGCCCAGCGTTCTTGGCCGATAAAACGGATTGAGCATTTCGAGCCACCGGCGCGGCGGCTGTTGCGCCGGAGCGACCACGACGATCGGCGGCGGCAGAACGGCGCCGGTTATCTCGATTTCCTTTTCGATCCGGCCGACGATTGCATCTGCCTCATCCAGGCGGCCTTGACCGGCGAGCCAGCGCGGCGATTCCGGCAACAGCCACAACAAAAACACCGACAGGATCGCGGGCAGGCCACCGAGATAAAACAGCGATTGCCAGCCCAGGAGCGGCACCAGCCAATAGCCGAGCGCGGCCGCGCCGACCAGACCGAAGCTGAACAGCAGTTCGTAGAGAATGTAGAAACGGCCCCGGCCGTCGCGGCGGGCAAATTCGATGATGTACGTCGTCGCCACCGGGACCTCGGCGCCGAGGCCGATGCCCTGGATGAAACGGAATGTCATCAGCGACTGCGCGTCCCAGGCAAAGGCGCAGGCTAAGCTCATGACGCCGAAAATCGCGACGGCGAAGGCTACCGTGCGCAAGCGGCCGATCAGCTCGGCCGCCCAGCCGCCGAGAAACGCGCCGACGATCTGGCCGGCGAAGGCCGCCGAAATCACGCCGCCGATTTGCGCCGGCGAAAGCTGCCACGGACCGGCGAGCGCCGGCAGCGCAAAGCTGACCGCCAACAGATCGACCGCGTCGAAAAACGTCGCGATGCCGAGAATGAGACGAACTTTGATATGGAACGACGAGAACGGCAGCCGCTCGAGCCGCGCCGCTATCATGTCCGGCGCAAGCGCACCGGATAATCCGTCCAAAGGCATCCTTCCCCCGATGATTTGCTTTGTCCCGCCGCGCACATTGGCATGGCTGGGATTCGCCGAAAAGTGCGCCGCGTTCCGACGGCCGTTGGCGAGCGCGAAGCGACGTCCCGTCAGGGCGTTTGAAAGCCGGTCCCCGACCGGAACGACTTCGCCATCCGTGCGACGATCGGATCGTAGATCTGTTTGAGCGATGCGGGATAGGTCACAAGGAAGCCTTCGGTCATCTGCGCTTTGTGCGACAGAGTCTCGCGCTCATAAAAGATATTGCCGCCGTTCGTTCCGGAGACCACGAACCATTCATTGCCGCGTGCCTGGTAGGTCACGACCGCTTTCGGATCGAGATTTTTGATGGTGAAATCGTGGAATTTGCCGAGGTCGAAGTCGAGCGCATTGTAGGACGCATAGACCGAAAATTCCGCGCCGTCCGCGGCGGTAAATTTGCGGCCGTCATCGGCGTCGGGCGGCGGCTCGGCCTTGAACAGATCGGGATAATCGATGGTCGTGCCGTAGCGGTCGTTATGATAAGTGTGCCACACAGGCGCGGGCGTCTCAGCGGCCGCCGGCCGCCCCGCCGCAACGATCACCGCGGCCCAGGCCATCGCGGTGAGCGCCAGCAAAGCTAATGTTCGATTGCGCCACATCCGTAGCATTCCCCGGCAGACGATAATCGGCTGTCTGACGCAGGAAAGCCATATCCGGTTCACCGGACTCGATCAGGAATCCGCTTCGACGACTTCCTCGGGCGCGTTCTCGTCTTTCGCCCGCTGATGCACCGGCTTCTCCGCGCGCGTCAGGTTATAGGCGCTGTTGATCAGCGCGAGATGTGAAAACGCCTGCGGGAAATTGCCGACCAGCCGCTTGAGCCGGGAATCGTATTCTTCGCTCAACAGGCCGACATCGTTGGCAAGCCCGACCAGCCGCCGAAACAACGTCTCGGCTTCTTCGAAACGCCGCTGCAGGATGTAAACATCGACCAGCCAGAAGCTGCAGGCCAGAAACGCGCCCTCGCCCGGCGGCAACGCGTCTTCCACCTCATCGGTGCTGTAGCGCATGACGAAGCCGTCGCGCATCAGACGCTGCTCGATCGCCGCGACGGTCCTTGCAATGCGCGGATCGTCGGCCGGCAGAAAGCCGACGCAGGGCAATTGCAGGAGGTTGGCGTCGAGCTGATCCGACCCGTAAGCCTGGACGAAAGTGCCGAGCTTTTGATTGAAGCCGCACTCGCACACTTCCTCGAAGATCACGTCGCGGAGCTTGCGCCAGTCGTCCAGCGGCCCTTCGAGCCCGAAGGTCTCGGCACTCTTGATCGCCCGGTCGTAAGCCACCCAGACCATGACCTTGGAGTAGGTGAACTGCTGCGGCGGCCCGCGTATTTCCCAGATGCCCTGGTCCGGCGTGCGCCAGATCTTGGTCAGATGTTCGAGGAATTTGATCTGCGCATCCCAACCTGAATTCGTTGGCCGCGAGCCCGCCACGCCGGGCCTGGTAGTAGGTATCCATGATCTCGCCGAACACATCGAGCTGCAGCTGGGTATGCGCGGCATTGCCGATCCGCACCGGCACGGATTTTTCGTAGCCCGGCAGCCAGTCCGCGGTCCATTCCGCCAGCCGCCGCTCGCCGCCGAGGCCGTACATGATCTGCAGCTGGTCGGGACTGCCGGCCACCGCGCGCAACAGCCACTCGCGCCACGCCTGCGCCTCTTCGTAATAACCGGCATGCATCGAGCCCAGCAGCGTGAGCGTCGCATCGCGCAGCCAGCAGTATCGGTAATCCCAGTTGCGCTCGCCGCCGATCCGCTCGGGCAGCGACGTTGTCGGCGCGGCGACGATGCCGCCGGTCGGCTGATAGGTGAGCGCCTTGAGCGTGATGACGGAGCGCCGCACCGCTTCCGACCACTCGCCGGCCGGCCGGCATTTTGCCGACCATTCCGTCCAGAATTTTTCGGTCACCTCCAGCGATTCGCTGGGATCCATGGTGGCCGGCGGCGGCTTATGCGACCGCGAGTAAGTGAGAATGAAAGGAATGGTGTCGCCGCGGGCGATGATAAATTCGCCGACCGTCGTCATGTCCTTGCCGCGGAGATGAACGGGCGTGCGCAACACCGTCATGTCCGGTCCGGCGATGGCGCGAAGCGTGCCGTCCTCCAGGCTGGTGACCCACGGGACGATGGCGCCGTAGCCGAACCGCAATATCAGCTCGGTACGCATCTTCAATTTGCCTTGCGTCCCGATGACCAGACGCACGATCTCGGAATGGTCGCTGTGGAACGGCATGAAGTCGACCAGCGTCGCCGATCCCTCGTCGGTTTCGAATTGGGTCTCGAGGATCAGCGTGCCCGGCCGATAGCGGCGGGTGATGCGCGCTTTTTCCTGCGGCGCCACCAGCCAGCGGCCGTGCTCCGGCGTGCCGAGCAGCGCCGCAAAGCAGGCGTCCGAATCGAAGCGCGGCCAGCACAGCCAGTCGATCGAGCCGTCGCGCGACACCAGCGCGGCGCTCTTGCAGTCGCCGATCAGGGCATAATCTTCGGTCTTGCTCGACATGATGCCGGGATCGGGGTCAGGAAAAATCGACGACGACTTTAATGTCGTCGGATTGTTGGGCCAGCGCTTGTTTGAATTGCTCCGGCGGAACCCGGCGGGTGATCAGCCGGCCCAGCCATTTCTTGTCCGCTTTCTGCAGCGCGGCGACGGCGTCCTGATAATGCTGCAGGTTGGCGTTGACGGTGCCGAATATCAGATCGTTGTCGAGCACCATGGTGCGGTTGACCGCGCCGATGTCGACGTCGAGTCGTGGCCGGGCGCGGAGACGCCGACCAGACAAACAATGCCGCCGGAAGCGGTGCCGCCAAGCGTATCGCGCACGACGCCGGGAACCCCGGTGCATTCCATGATGATGTCAGGTTTGAAACCGAGATCGGAGACGCTGCCGAGATGGAAGGTGCCGCCGAGGTCATGCACGATCGATTTCTTTTGTCCGCGTTCGTTGTGATCCAGCACATGCACATCGAGGCCGCGCTGGGCGCCGATCATGGCGGCCAGTAGACCGATCGGGCCGGCGCCGGTGACAAGGCATGTCTTCGGCGCCCAGGCGCGCGAGCGGCGGCCGATGTGATCGGTTTGATCCCAGGCCTTGGCGACCACGCTGGTCGGCTCGACCAGGACTCCGCTCGTGTCGAGTGCAGGATCGAGCTTGACCAGGAACTCCGGCTCGATGCGGAAAAGATCCGATCCGTAACCGTTGCGCTCCTTGATGCCGCGCTCGGTGTAACGGCCGTTGAGGCACATATCCCATTCGCCGACCGCGCAGCACCGACACGGCACCGGATCCGGCCGGCGCACGATGCCGACGACAAGGTCGCCGGCCTTGAAGCCGGAAGCGGCGGGCGCCTCCTTCACTGTGCCGAGCGATTCGTGGCCGATGACCAACCGCTTTTGGCCCGGCGGCGCCCAGCCATATTCACCCGACACGATTTCGCGGTCGGTGCCGCAGACGCCCAGCGCCATCGTGCGCACCAGTACGGCGCCGTCGGAGACCGGCGGCTCTGGGACGTCCTCGATCTTGGCGGAATTGGCGACACCGGGCGCAACAGTGAGGGCGCGCATTGTTTCGATCCATTATTATTTGAGGCGCGCAACGGCGTGAGGCTGCGCAGCCCATGCGCCCCCGAGCAAACGCCGAGGCAAGAATATAGTTCCACACCGGGAACTTGAAGACAGGTCGGGTGCGGCCAGGCCAGAAGCTACTGTATTTTGATACCCGCTTTTTCGATCACCTGCGCCCAACTGGCCTGCTCTGCCTTGATCCGCAGCATCAATGCGGCGGGCGTATCGTCGGATGACGCGGGCTCGACCCCGAGCTTGGCAAACTGGGCGTTCACCGCGGGGTCCTGCTCGATCGCCTCCACGGCGCGGCGCAGCGCGCTCACGATCTCGGGCGGCGTGCCCGCGGGAGCGAACAGGCCGAACCAGGTCACGGCGGAATAGTCCTTCAACCCGGCTTCGCCCACCGAGGGCACCTCGGGCACCAGCGCGGAGCGCTTCTGCGAGATGACGGCAAGCGGCTTTAATTCGTTGCCGAGGATCAAAGGCAGCGCGGAAGCAACAGTCGAGAAAACCAGCGGGACGTGGCCGGCGACCGCATCGCTCTGCGACGGGCCAGCGCCCTTATACGGGACGATGGTGTAGTTGAGGTTCTCGATCAATTTCAACTGATGCGCGGCGAGATCGGGTGCGGTGCCCGTTCCTCCGGTCGCCATCGTCAACTCGCCGGGTTTGTTTTTGGCCAGCGCAATGACGTCGCGAATATCGTTGGCCGGAAAATTCGGATTGCTCAAGAGGATTGCCGGCGACGTGCCGAGGAAGGCGATCGGTGCGAACGCGGCCGTCGGGTCGTAGGGGGCATTGCCATAGAGCGGCGGCGAGATCGTCAGTTCCGCCGAGGTGCCGAGCAACAGCGTATAGCCGTCGGCCGCGGATTTCGCCACGTAGTCGGCGCCCAGCATCGCGCCCGCGCCCGGCTTGTTGAGGACGACGAAGCTGCCTCCCAGTTTATTCGACAGCATCTGCGCCATGATCCGCGCCATGACATCGGTGCCGCCGCCCGGTGCAAATCCGACAACGATATGCACCGGTTCCGACGGATATTGTCCGGCCTGCGCGCCGCCGCGCGGCATGACGGCAAGGCCACACGCAAGCGCCAAGCCGACGCGCAAAAAGCGCTCGAGCCGCATCGTTACCTCCCTGATGGCGACGGTTATCGAGAACCTGATGTTCGCCTATACCGCCACACGAAATTCGCGGACCTTATTTTCGTCGATCGTCACACCCAAGCCCGGCGCGTCGGGCACCACGATGCGATTTTGTTCGCTGCGCAACGGCTGCTGCACGATGTCGGCGCCGAGATTCTCAAGACCGACGGCGAAAGCGCCCTCGAGCAGCGGCCCGGGCCAGGCCGCGGCCAGATGCACGACCGAGACGGTGGCAATGCTGGTCGACGGATGGTTGCCGGGATAAATGCGAAGCCCGGCGGCGGCGGCGATGGTCCAAAGCTTGCGCATGCCCCATATGCCGCCGTTCTTGGCGACTTTGGTGTGGATGACGGTGCCGGCGCGTGCCCGAATGACAGCGATCAGGTCGTTATCCGTCGCAAGCAACTCGTCGATCATCAGCGGTGTCGGCGTCCGCCTGGCGAGCTCGGCCATCCCGGCGAGATCCCAAATCGGCAGCAATTGCTCGGCTGCGTCGAGGTCGTAGCGCTCGAGCTTGCGCAGCAGCAATGCGGCGCTGTCGAAATCCATTCCGGCATTGGCGTCGACCCGGATGACGACGTCGTCGCCGAAGCGTTCGCGCAAGCCGGCAACGGTTTCGATATCCCGGCGCAGATCGACACCGACCTTCACCGTAAAGCTGCGAAAGCCACGGTCGTAGAATTCCTGGGCCCCTTCGATGGTGGCGGCGACGGTCGGTTTGATGAACAGAATCGCGCATGCTGCAACGGCGTCGCGGCATTTGCCCCCGAGCAGCTGATGGACGGGCACGCCCAACAGCTTGCCTTGAAGATCATAGAGCGCATCGGAGATCGCGGCCTGCGCGTAGAGGCTGTGATAGATCGACTGCTCAAGCCGCTGCATGATCGATGCAATCGAGAACGGCGAGGCCCCGACCAGGTGCGGTTCGAAATGGTCGCGGATGACACTGCAAAGACTGGCGTGCGTTTCGCTGGCGCCCTGGCGGCGCCACGCCTGGGTCTCGCCGACACCGGACAAGCCGGTATCCGTATGCAGGCGAACCAACAGCGTGTCGACGAAATCCCGTGCGCCGCCATCCGATATCTTGACCGCCGATTTGAGCGGCATGCGCAGCGGGACGATCTCGATGCGTTCGATCCGGGCCGCGTGCGCGTTCGCGGCGTCGATCTTCCCAGGACTCATGGCGACGGTCATTTACGATTCCGCGCGGCTTTCGCCACCCAGCTTCTTTTGCTGTATTGAGGTGAACTCGGCTGGCGATAGAGGTTGAATGCTAATTCAATGCCGGCGGCCGCGCCAGCATTGGAACCGGACCGGCCGTCGCACAATTACTTTTGCCGCGTTGCAGCAAAAACTCCCGGTGCCGCGATCTGAAAACTGGAAGCCATTGGACATACGCGTTGGCGTTGGGCTGTCGCCGAAGGCTAGATCCCTACGATCCCGATCTCGCGTCGCACGAGATGGCGTGCATTCTCAACGCCGGCAATGTCACCGCCAATGTCCGCATTACCGTATTTTTCTCGGATCGTGAGCCCGCGGGACCGTATTTCGTAACCATAGCCACACGGCGAACTTTGCAGTTGCGCTTCGACGACCTCGGGCGATTTTGCCACAATTGCCCGGTACTTCGGCAAAATGCGTTATTTATAAACAGCTTCGCTGCGCCGCAGCGAAACTTGGGAACAACATTCCGCCACACGGGTTGATGATGCGCAGGGTGGTGGAGGTGCGCAGTGAGCGTCGTTGTCGTTTCCAATCGTGTCGCGCGTGCCAAGCCCGATGAGCCGCTCGCCGGCGGGTTGGCAGCAGCGCTGTTGCCGATGGTCAGGGACTCCGGCGCCATCTGGGTCGGTTCGAGCGGTCAAGCCGATACCTCGCAAAACCATGATTCGTTTGCGAAGATCGAAGCACTCGGGACCGGCGCGCTAGCCACCGTCGACATGCCGGCCAAGCACTATCTCGGTTACTACGAGGGTTTCGCCAATTCGGCGCTGTGGCCGGCATTGCATTCGCGTCCCGATCTGATCCACGTCACCGCCGAGAACTACGAGTCCTATCGCGAGATCAACGCCTTCATGGCGCGCGCGCTGGTGCGGTTCAACAAGCCTGAAGCGGTATTCTGGATTCAGGATTATCACTTCTTGACGTTAGGCGCAGAGATGCGCCAGCACGGCATCGACCGTCCGATCGGTTTTTTCCTGCACACGCCATGGGCAGACCGCCGCACCATGAGCGCGGTGCCGCATAATGCCGATCTCGTCGAAGCGATGCTCGCTTACGATCTGATCGGCTTTCAGACCGTCGAAGACCGCTTGAATTTCGAAGATTATCTGCGCAATACGCTCGGTCATAATGTCGTCGACGGCACCGTGGCGTCGCATTGGGGACTAACCCAGCTTGCGACATTTCCGATCGGCATCGATGTCGAAGAGTTTGGTTCGCGGGCGACCAAGGCGATCAAGCGTCCCGAGGTCGTTCGCCTGCAGGAAAGCATGCGCGGCGCCAAGCTTGTCCTGGGTGTGGATCGGCTCGACTACTCCAAAGGTCTCGCCAATCGGATGCGGGCGATGGACCGCATGCTGGAGATCGAGCCGACCTTGAAGCGCCAAGTGTCGCTGCTGCAAGTCGCGGTGCCGTCGCGCGGCAATATCAAGGCCTACCGCGAATTGAAGTCCGAACTTGCCGGTCTGGTCGGCGAGATCAATGGCCGGCATGGCGAAGTCGATTGGGCGCCGATCCGCTATCTGAACAAAGGCTATTCGCAGCTTACGCTGGCGGGATTTTATCGCCTCGCCGCCGTGGGCTTGGTAACCCCGCTGCATGACGGCATGAACCTCGTCGCCAAGGAATATGTCGCGGCGCAAGATCCGATCGATCCCGGCGTCTTGGTGCTGTCCTCGTTCGCCGGCGCCGCCAAGGAATTGGATGCCGCGCTGCAGATCAATCCCCACGATATCGACGGCATGGCCCGGCAGATGGCAGCCGCGCTGCGCATGCGGATCGACGAGCGCCGCGAGCGCTATCGCTCGATGATGCTCAAGCTCAAGGCGGCGTCGGTACAGAACTGGTTCGCCGACTTCCTGCACACGCTGGCCGACGTACGGCGCGGCCCTCTTCAGGCTGTAACCCGGCCGTTTGTGCTCGATCTGGCCAGCCGCCGCGCTGCGATGGGTCGCTGACGTTCAGTTTCGGGGGTTTTGGCGGCCCCGCGCGGGTTGGCCGATCACAAGGAAATTTTTACCCCATTTCGTCATAGTTCCCGGCATTACCCGTGCGTGGGCGTTGCCTGGTTTGTAGCGTAGCGTGGAGTGGTGTCATGAGTGGTGTCAGGGCTGATGCCGGCCATCTTGCTGCAAGAGCCTCGTTCGGCCGTCTATTTGCCGGAAGCTTGCTGCTTGCCGGCCTGATCCTCGCCCCGGTCGCCGCCCAGAGCGCGGTCAAAGGCAAGGAAGCCGGAGCCGACGCTTCCCACCCGCACGTTTATCTGATGCGCGGGCTGCTCAACATCTTCTCGCTCGGCATGGACCAGCTCGCGGTGCAGATCGCCAACCACGGCGTCGAGGCCGTGGTCTACAACCACTCGGTGGAAGAGGGTGTCGTCGCCGATATCGTGCAGAAATATCGCGGCGGCGATCACGGCCCCTTCATCCTGGTCGGCCATTCGCTCGGCGCCGACGCCGTGATGACGATGGCGCAGCAGCTCAACACCCGAGGCGTGCCGGTCGCGCTGGTGGTGCCGTTCGACGGCACCGGCTCCTACGCCGCGTCGCCGAACGTCGCCTGCGTGCTCAACATCACGCAACGGCTCTACGCTTATATGACGCCCGGCGCCGGCTTCCATGGCAAGCTTTCGAACGTGAATGTGTCGAGCGATACCAGCATCGACCATTTCACCATCGATAAGTCGCCGCGGCTGCAGGCCCAGGCGCTCGCTGCGGTCCTGCAAGCAGCACACGGCGAATCCTGCCGCCCGGGCGCCAATGCGCCCGCCGTCGCCAAGCTGAAGCACGTCCCGGCGCCGGCTTTGGCCGCGCCGGCCGCGCCCGTCGCGGCGCCGACCAGGAGTGCCTCGCCATTGCTGCGGTCCGGCGACGAGGGCTGACGATCACGTCGCGGCGTCAGGCGGCGTAACCCTTCGCCCGGGTTGAATGCCGACCGGAAATCCCTAGTCTCACGCGGGACGCTTCCGGAGATCGCCATGAGCAAAAACGCCGCCGAGTTTTTGGCAGAGACGCTGGAGAACGCCGGCGTCAAACGCATCTTCGGCGTCGTCGGCGACTCGCTCAACGGATTTACCGACGCGCTGCGGCGTTCCAAGACCATCGAATGGATGCACATGCGGCACGAAGAGGCGGCAGCCTTCGCCGCCGGCGCCGAGGCTCATCTGACCGGCACGCTCGCGGTTTGCGCCGGCAGTTGCGGCCCGGGCAACCTCCATCTGATCAACGGTCTGTTCGACTGCCATCGCAGCGGCGTTCCGGTTCTGGCGATCGCCGCCCACATTCCCAGCAGCGAGATCGGGATCGATTATTTCCAGGCGACCCATCCCGAAAGCCTTTTCAAGGAATGCAGTCATTACGTCGAACTGGTCTCCAGCCCGGAACAGCTGCCGCAGATCCTCACACGCGCCATGCGGGTTGCGGTCGGCAAGCGCGGGGTCGCCGTGGTGGTGATGCCCGGCGACGTGGCGTTGCGGCCGCTTGCCACCAAGGTTCCGCGATGGCTTGTTCCGACTCCGCCGGTCATTCGCCCCGACGACACGGAAGCCGCGCATTTGGCCTCGACTGCTCAACGCCGGCTCACGCATCACGATGTTTTGCGGCGCCGGCTGCGCCGGCGCCCATGACGAGGTGGTTGCGCTCGCCGCACGGCTCAAGGCGCCGATCGTCCACACGCTGCGCGGCAAGGAGCATATCGAATACGACAATCCTTTCGATGTCGGCATGACCGGGCTGGTCGGCTTTGCCTCGGGCTACAAGGCGATGAAGAATTGCGACACGCTGCTCGATGCTGGGCGCCGACTTTCCCTACCGGCAATTCTTTCCCGAGACATGCGAAGATCGCGCAGGTCGACATCCGTCCCGAAGCGCTGGGCAATCGTTGTCCGCTTGAACTCGGCGTGCTCGGCGCGGTCAAGGAGACCCTGGCCGCGACTCATGCCCGCGGTCGCCGAAAAGACCGACGCCCGTCATCTCGAACGAGGCGCTGGCGGATTATCGCAATCGGCCCGCAAGCGACCTCGACGCGCTTGCCGAAAGCCGTCCGAGCAGCACCAAGATCCACCCGCAATACGTCACGCGCCTGGTCAGCGAACTGGCGGCCGACGACGCGATCTTCACCTGCGACGTCGGCACGCCGATCGCCTGGACGGCGCGCTATCTGAAGGTCAACGGCAAGCGCCGGATCGTCGGCTCGTTCAATCACGGCTCGATGGCCAACGCGATGCTGCACGCCATCGGCGCGCAGGCGGCGTTTCCCGAGCGGCAGGTCGTTTCGTTGTCCGGCGACGGCGGCTTCACCATGATGATGGGCGATTTCGTCACGCTGATCGCAGCTCGGGCTGCCGGTGAAGATCATCGTGCTCAACAACGGCACGCTCGGCTTCGTCGAGACTGGAGATGAAGGCCGGCGGCTTCCTCGACACCGGCTGCGACCTGAAGAATCCCGAATTTCGCCGCCATGGCGGAAGCCATGGGCATCAAGGGCATCCGGGTCGAGAAGCCGCAGGAGCTCGAAGCGGCGCTGGCCGAGGCGCTCGGCGCATGACGGACCGGCGCTGGTCGACGTCGTCAGCGCGCGGCAGGAACTGGTCATGCCGCCCACGACCACCGCTCGGCGAGGCGGGCAATTTCGGCGTGTTCATGATGAAGGCGGTCATCGACGGCCGCTTCGGCGAACTGATCGATCTGGCGAAGGTAAATCTGACCCGCTGAGCGCCGGTGTCCTGAGCGCATTACGTTTTTCCACCGGCCGAGCCTGCCGCCCCCGCGCCTGAATGAACTTTGCGATCCTCCGCCGCGACCCAAGGCGCGCGCTTTATCGGCGTTGCCCGTTTTTCAGACATTCGATCGCCACGGAGATACCGCCTATGCGCAGCACCACCGGATTTGCGGCGAGCCGCTCCTGCGGCATTCGCGCGGCCGTGTTCGGCTTCGTCGGCCTGGCTGCGCTCGCCGCCGGATACCGAACCGGCAATGCCGACGATGCGCTGGTCGATGTAACGACCTTGCCGCGCCTCGACGGCGCCACGGTAGAGCCCGGTCAATCGTCGCCGACGGAATTGACTTATTCCGTTCCGGGCACGTTCGAAAACACGGTCGCGGCGACCAAGCGGCTATTGGCCGCGAACGGCTGGAAGGAATATGCGAGCCCTTCGGAAGAGCCCAGCGCGCTCAACAAGAGCTTTAAAAAAGGACAGCAAGGGATTTCTTTATTTTTCATGATGCCGGCGGGATTGCCGATTCACGCCGCCGTCCAATTCACCGCCGATCGATTGATCAATCCTCTGCCGTTTCCCGATGACGCGACCGATATCGTGTTCGACGATCACCGGCCGTATCTGAGCTGCGTGACGGGCGCGCCGGTCGATGCAACGCTGGCGTTCTTCGCCAAGGAACTGACCGCATCGGGCTGGACGCCGCTGTCTGCTGCCGACGCCGCCGCGCATTGGCCGAACGCGAGTTTGGACGATGGCGGCGGCAACGGCACCCGCGCCTATTACATCAACGACGATCAACGGCCGATCGTGCTTTCGCTCCAGCGCGGCACGGATCAAAAGACCCGGGTCGAAATCAGAAACCCGCCATTCGCGGAGCCGCAAAACCTCGAAGCCGGCGCCGACGTCTCCGGTCTGCCGGTGCCGAAACGGGCCATAAGCTCGGCGGGTCGGTCGAATGACACCACGACGGAAATCGTGGCGCGGATACCCGCCGAGGTAACCACTCTGGCGGCATTCTATCGCCGCGAATTCGCCAGCCGCAACTTCAAGGAAGAGGCGCCGGGCGCCGCCATCACTCCTGATGGCGCGCTCCTTACATTCACTTCGCCGGATGGTACGGCGGTGGTGAAGCTCGGCCACAAATACGATCTGACGACGGCAACCCTCGTGATGACGGTTTCACCGGCGGTGCTGGCGGCACGGGCAAAAGCCAAGAAGGACGCCGACGACAAATTTATGAGCGATGCGCAGGACATGGTGAACGCAGCGCTTGCGTCCGATGCGAAGCGGGCCGCCGCCAATGCGCAAGCAGCCAACGGTCCGGTGGAAACTTTGCGCCCGCTTGCCGATAACACCGCGCCGGTTCCGGTCCCGGAAACCGCCGAAGACGTCGACTATGACGCCGACAGCGGCAGGCTCGAATTCAACAGTCCATCGAGTTTCAAGGCGGTCGTGGCATTTTATCGTTCGGTGATGAAGCCGCTCGGCTGGAAGTCGCAGCCTTCGGTGATCAACTCGCCCACCATGGTCGAACTCGACTACACCAAAAGCGGCAAGGACGTTTCCTTCACCATCATGCAGATGGGCAAGACGGTGAACGTGACGGCGGACGGTTCGGCCATGGAAAACGCCGAAAGAAAGCCGGCGACAAAAAATGCCGATGTGGCATCCGGCAGCGCCGACGTAGCGGCATCCTCACAAGGGGCGGACCCGAATCTCGAAGCCGACGTCAGCGGCGGTCTGCCGGTGCCGAAAGAACATAGCTTGAGCGACGGTTCGCAAACGCCGTTCCGCAATGAGGTTTCCGCCAGCGTGCCGGCCGATCTCACCGCGGTGCTGGCGTTCTATCGCCGCGAACTCGGCAAGCTGCAATGGACGGAAGATAGCAAGGGTGCCGTCGTCACCGCGGATCGCGCCGTCATCGCGTTTGCGGCGCCGGACGGTCAGGCGGTGCTGAAGCTCGGACGCAAAGATGGCGAGACCAGCGTCGATCTCGCCGTGCGAAATCCGCAGGCCGCCGCCAAAGCCGGCATCATGCCGAGAGCCGGCCAGGCCAAGATGCTGTTCGGCAATGCACTGCCGGCGGAAGCGGCCGTCACCATCGCCAATAAGACCGTCAAAGTCGCGGGCGGCGTCGGGACCAAGGGCCCCGACGGACCGTCGCTCGATCTCGCTCCCGGCAAATACTCCTACTCGATCAAACTGCCGGGCGGTCCCGCGCGACGCGAGGACGTGGAGATCGGCGCCGACGAAACCTGGGGTCTTCTCATCGGTCCCGGCGGCGTCTTGCCGATGCAGATGTATTGAGGCGCCCGGCGGCGATGCTTCGCCGCCGCGGTCACGCCGCCTGTCGCACCGCGTCGGTGTGATTCTCCAGCACAACCGTCGCCGCGGCGGTGTTGGAAATCGGAATGTGGTAGTTGCGGTGCACCTCGCTCACGCGGCCGGTGAGCGCCCCGCGCATCGCCATCCAGTTGAGGAACTCGACGCCCTGCGCGCCGGCGAGGTCGACCCAGTCGTGGATCGAATAGCGTGCCAGTGTCTCGGGCTCATTGACCAGTTTGTCCATGCAGAACAGGTCGAAGTCCTTGTTGATGAAGCCGGCCCGCTTGCCGTCGAGCTGGTGCGATAGCCCGCCGGTACCGATGATCATCACCCGCAGATCTTCTTTGTAGGACTCGATGGCGCGCCCGATCGATTGGCCGAGCTTGAGGCAGCGCGCCATCGAAGGCAGCGGATGCTGCACCGTATTGATCGATACCGGGACGATTTTTATCGGCCACTTCTCGCCCGGCCACATCAACGTCATCGGAATGGTCACCGCGTGATCGACCAGCATCTCCTGGCACATCGTTATGTCGAAGTCGTCGGCGACCAGCGCGTTGATCAGATGCCACGACAATGCCGGATCGCCCGCGATCGCCCGCGCCACCGGAATGCCCCAGCCCTCGTCTTCGTTGCGGTATTCGGCCGCCGCGCCGACCGCGAAGGTCGGCATCTTATCGAGGAAAAAATTGAGCCCGTGGTCGTTGGAGAACACCACCGCGACGTCGGGCTTCTCGCGGGCGAGCCAATAATGCACGTAGTCGAAGCCTCTGAAGAACGGCTTCCAATACGGATCGTTCTGCTGCTTGTCGGCGATCGCCTTGCCGATCGAAGGAACATGGGTGGTCGCGACCCCGCCGATTATTCTGGACATGATTACCTCCCGGCCGCGGCCAGTCTTGCCTTGAATTCGTCCACCGTCGTTCCGGTCTGCTGCGCGCCGATGTCCTGGACGCCGAGCCCGAATATTCCGGCAAGCTTCGCCAGATAATAGACATTGCCGCCGGCCTCGATCATCGCGAGCACGTCGCGCTTCTTCACCGCGGCGCGCTGTTCCTCGTTCAGGCCGAATTTTTCGCAATAGGCGTCTTCGTCCTTGAGAAACGCCGAACGATTGGCCGCGCTGTTGAACGAGTAGCACATGCGGTTGAGCGCCAGGCCCTTTTGCGCCAGGACCCCGTCGAACATGATCGTGCCCGGTATGTCCTGCTTCATGGTCGGATACTCCCGATCGATATTGTGGGACTGGACAAAAGCAGCGCGCGTTTTTCCCTCGCACCCTTCGCTTGGTCAGCCAGGCTGATTGATGGCTCTATCGGCCGGCTGGGGCGCCGCCGGATTCGCAGCGTTTGCCGTCGTCGGCCCTTTCCGGCTCGCGGCTTCCGCAACTTGCTGCAGCGAGTGGATTTGCGCCGTGGCCCTGGCTGTTTGTCCGGCTGCTTGCCCGGCTGTCTGCCCGGCGGCCCGACCGACGAGTCGGGTCTGATAATCGCCCCACGCCAACAGGCCCGCAAAGAAAACGAAGGCAAGGACGATCCCGGTCAGGATGAGCATATTGGCGATCGGCATGGCTGGCTCCCTTTTGAGCGAGCATGACGTCGCCGGGACCGAGCCGCTTTGATCTGAGTCAAAAGCGGCATTCCAGGCGATCATGACGGGTCCGCGCGGCGCGCAAGCCGATGCGGAACTCCGGGGAGGATTTCGCAGGCTGGATTTTCAGCGTGCCGGTTGCGACTTTTGCCGCTTCGGTTTCACCGCATGACTCTGTAGCAGTCCGGCCTCACGTGCGGCCTGTTGCAGCGCGCCGCGCAGTTCGTCGCGCTTCTCGTGGATCGAAGCGATCACCGGTCCCATCGGAATTCCCAGCCCGACGAGGGCCGCTTCCGAAAGCTGCAAGCTCGCTTCGACGGTTTCAGGAACCGCATCGGTGGCACCAAGCTGATAAAGATGGCGGGCATGATCGGCATCGCGCGCGCGCGAGACGATCATGATGTCCGGACGCAGGCCGCGTACATGCTCGACGACCTCGTCGATCAGATTGTGGTCGTGAATGGTGATAATGACGCCGGCGGCGGTAGCGAGGCCGCAGATTTCAAGAAATTTGTCGTCGGCGGCATCGCCGTAATAGACGTCAAGGCCATCGCGGCGATCGCGTGTCACCGTCGAAGTATTGGAATCGGCGGCGATGTAAGGGATGCCGTGCTCCTTCAACAGCGTGCAGACGACTTTGCCGACGCGGCCATAGCCGACGACGATGGCATGCTTGGCGCTGGCGCTCGGCCGGACGGCGAGTTCGGTCGCGGCGGCGGCAGGCGGCCGCAAGCGGGCCGCAAAACGCCGCGCCACGAAGGACAGCAGCGGAGTCAGCACCATGGTGATCGAGGTGACGGCAAGCACGAAGCTCGCCAATGGCGCTTCGATCAAATTCAATCCCGCCGCGGCGCCGATGCCGACAAAGGCAAACTCGCCGCCGGGCCCGAGCAGAAAGCCCATCTCGACGGCAACCGGCCACGACAGCCGAAACAGCTTGGCGAGGCCGATGATCAGCAGTGCTTTGAGCACGATCAGGCCCGACACGGCGGCGGCGAGCAAAAGCGGCTCGCGCAACAATTCGCGCACGTCGATATCCATGCCGACGGTGAAAAAGAATATGCCGAGCAGCAATCCCTTGAACGGCTGAATGGTCGCCTCGATCGCCTTGCGGTATTCGGTCTCGGCCAGCAGCAGGCCGGCGACGAAGGCGCCGAGCGCCATCGAAAGGCCGGCCTGACTGGCGACGACGCCGGCGGCAATGATCACGAACAGCGCGGTGGCGATGAACAGGTCCTGCGAGCGCGTTGCCGCCACCATCCGGAACAGCGGCTGCAACAGCACGCGGCCGAACAGAACGATGACGCCGAGTGCGATGGCGGCCTGAAGCAGCGCGGTGCCGAGGCTGGCGAGAACCGAGCCCTTCGGGCCGGCTCCCAGGATCGAGATGAACATCAGGACCGGGATGACGGCGAGATCCTGCGCCAGCAGCACGGAAAAACTGGCGCGGCCGACACTCGTCGTCAGGCGCTCCTGACTCGACAGCAGCTCGAGCACGATTGCCGTCGAGGAGAGCGACAGGCTGGCGCCGAGAATGATCGATTCCGAAGGGCTCTTGCCGAAATAGGCCGCGGCTCCGGCGAGCAGCGCCGTGGTGACAAGAACCTGCAGGCCGCCGAGTCCGAAGACCAGCCGCCGCATGGTCAGAAGCCGATGAAGCGAAAGCTCGAGGCCGATCAGAAACAGCAGAAAGACGACGCCGAGCTCGGCAATGCCGGCAACGTCCTTGGCGTCGGCGACCGTAAACCAGAATAACGGATGGAAAGAGCCGACCAGCGAGCCCAGGCCGAGCGGCCCGAGGAGCGCGCCGGCGCCGAGATAGCCCAGCACCGGCGAAAAGCCGAGCCGGCTGACGATCGGCACCACGATGCCCGCCGTGCCGAGCACCACGAGCGCATCGCTGTAGGCCGCAACATTGATCGTCCCCGCCACAATCTCCTCCGGAGCGGCAAGGCCGCTACCGGAGATTAGGCCGAGTCGGACGCGCTATCCACTGATGAGGCGTCAGCGCTCGCTCACCCGGCGGGCGGCTCCCCGGATATCCGAAGGCGTGGCGCCATAGCGCCGGCGGAATGCCCGGTTGAAATAAGACAGGTCGGTGAAACCGGCCTCCAGCGCGATCGCCGCGATCTTGCGGTCCGGACGCGCCGGATCCTGCAACAGCGCCATCGCTTTTTCGAGCCGCCGTTCCAATACGTGATGCGAGAAACTCTTGCCGGTCGCTTCGAGGAGAAGATGAACGTAGCGCGGCGTCACGCCCAATCCGGCCGCGACTTTGGCGGCGCTGAAAACCCGATCGCTGCTGTGCCGCTCGATCTCGCGCAGAATTGCCGAACGCCGTATCGCGGCACCGCTTTGCTCCTCTGCGACATGGCGCGCATCGCCTTCGGCGCCGAGCGCCAAGGCCATCAGGTTGACGATGTGCTCGTCATAAAGCGCCGCGGCGCGGCCATTGCCGCTCATATCGATGTCGGCGGCGGCATCGAGATAACCGAACAGCAGGCGCTGCGCGATGGGATCCTTATCGAGTTTGGCGCCGCCGAACCGAGCGATATGCGGCAGCAGGCGCGCCATTTTCGAGCGCGCAACTTTGAGAACCCAGAACCGCGAATCGTCGAGCACGTGAATGCCGCCGGTCTGCGCATTATCGCAGACGATGCCCTCGCCGGGATGCAATGCCTGGGGGTCGCCGCGTTGCGTTTGATAAGACCCGCCGGCCTTGCACAGCACGATGCACAAGTTGTCGTCGCCATCGCGCAGATAAGGCGGCGTGCGCACATAGTCGCTGGGCGTGGTGGCGATGAAGCCAATATCGACGGAGCCGACGCGCTGCAACTCGATCCGCGCCCGAAAATTAAGCGGGTCGTCACGGGCCATGATATCGAGCGCCGCATAACGGCGTATCATTTCCTCGCAATAGGCCGGGAAGCGATCGCGCTCCGATAAATTGTCGGTATTGAAGCGAAGCCGGCCGGCGCCATTGTCTGCCATGGCGCTGTGTCGCATCGGCCGAGCCGTCCGGTTCAATGAGTTACGCCTGCGGGCCGCGTTTCGCTGCCGGCATAGCCGAGTTCGCTGTAAACCTGTTTGGGACGGGTCGGTGCCTTTGGCCGCCGGATTGACCCGTTCGCAGCGTGGTCATGTCGTCCTCAATGACCGTAACCTCGCGTGACCGATATGTCGCAGCCCAATGTGCCGTTCCGTTGCCGTCAAGTACCGGCGAGGTACGCCGGTACTCGACGACCCGGTTACCCCTGGTAAGGTATGACGGCTTAATCCCACCCCTCTCGAGCGTGACCCGACCATGACCGACATGACCATTACCGCCGTCCGCACCTCCATGCTGCGCGTGCCGTGGCCCGATACGCCGTGGCTTAAAGGCCACCGCTTCGGCGACGCCCGCAACATCCTGGTGCTGGAGGTCGAGACCCGCGGCGGCATCGTCGGCATGGGCTATCTGCTGCTGTTTCGCGGCGGCATCCGGACCATCGTCGCCTGTCTCGAAGAAACGATCATTCCCTTCGTCATCGGCAAGGACGCCACCGCGGTGGAGGCGATCTGGCAGGATCTGTGGCGGCTGACCATGACATTCGGCCGCGGCGGCATCGCCACCATGGCGATGTCGGCGCTCGACATCGCGCTGTGGGACGCCGTCGGCAAGCGCGCCGGCCTGCCGCTGCATCGGCTGTGGGGGCATAGCCGCGCGACATTGCCGGCCTATGGCTCCGGCTGTTTCCGCAATTCGGGCGGCGACGGCATGATCGCGAAGGCGCTCTATTATAAGGAGCGCGGCTTCAGCGCGATCAAAATGCAGGTCGCGCATATCGGCAGTCTCGCGACCGATCTCGACAATGTGCGACGGATGCGCGAAGCGCTCGGGCCGGACATCGCCATCATGATCGACGTCAATATGGGCTGGACCGCCGACGTCGCCATCCAGATGGGCCGCAAATTCCAGGACTACGATGTGTACTGGCTCGAGGAGCCGGTGGTGCCCGACGATTTCGCCGGCTATCTGCGCATCGCCGACGCGCTCGATCTGCGCATCGTCGGCGGCGAAACCCATTTCACGCGGTTCGACCTCAGGCCGTTTTTCGAAAATCCGAAACTGCCGATCCTGCAGCCCGACCCGATGCGCGGCGGTCTCACCGAACTCCGCAAGATCGCCACCGTCGCCGACACCTGGGGCATGATGATGGCGCCGCATCTGTTCCCCGAATTGAACGTGCAGTTGCTCGCCTCGATCCCGAACGGGCTTTGGATCGAAGACATGGGACTGTCGGAAGACTTGTGGGTCGAGCCGGTGCCGATCGTCAAAGGCACCATCACCGCGCCGGAACGGCCGGGGCACGGATTGGCGTTCCGGCCGGAGATCTTGAGCGACTTTATCGTCAAGGCATGACCGCCTGCGGAACGCAGGGAGGATCGTGCGGGGAGGATCGCCGTGAGGAAGCTTGCAATCGTCCTGCTGGCGGGCGCCGCATGGTCGTACGGTTTTCTCGCCTCGGTCCAAGCCAAGGGAAAGATCATCGGCGTTTCCTGGTCGAACTTTCAGGAAGAGCGATGGAAAACCGACGAAGCCGCGATCAAGGCAGCGATCGCGGCGGCCGGCGACAAATACATCTCCGCCGACGCGCAATCCTCCGCGCAGAAGCAATTGACCGATATCGAAAGTCTGATCGCGCAGAACGCCAATGTGCTGATCGTGCTGCCGCAGGACGCCTCCGCCATCGGACCCGCGGTACAGAAAGCGGCGACGAAGGCATTCCGGTGATCGGCTATGACCGCCTGATCGAAAACCCGAACGCCTTTTACATCACCTTCGACAACAAGGAAGTCGGCCGGCTGCAGGCGCGCACCGTGTTCGCGCTCAAACCGGAGGGCAATTACGCCTTCATCAAGGGATCGCCGGCCGATCCGAACGCTGATTTTTTGTTCGCCGGCCAGATGGAAGTGCTGAAAGACGCGCTTTCTGCCGGCAAGATCAAGAATATCGGCGAGGCCTATACCGACGGCTGGCTGCCGGCCAATGCGCAAAAGAACATGGAGCAGATCCTCACCAAGAATAATAACAAGGTCGACGCCGTCGTGGCTTCGAACGACGGCACCGCCGGCGGCGCCATCGCGGCGCTGGCGGCGCAAGGCCTGGCCGGCGCCGTGCCGGTGTCGGGTCAGGACGGCGACCACGCCGCGCTGAACCGGGTCGCGCTCGGCACGCAGACCGTCTCGGTGTGGAAGGATGCCCGCGCGCTCGGCAGAAAGCCGCCGAGATCGCGGCACTGCTTGCCGACGGCAAGACGCATGAGTGAAATTCCCGGCGCGGTGAAGTTCGCCGGCGGCCGCAGGAAAGTCGAGATGAACGCGCTGTTCCTCACCCCGATCCCGATCACCAGGGACAATCTCGGCGTCGTCATCGATGCGGGCTGGATCAAGAAGGACGAAGTCTGCCGCGGCGTGCGGCCCGGCACGGTCAAGGCCTGCGGTTGATCGTGCTCGCCCGCTTCCTCAAATCGACCGAACTCGACACCCGCATGCTCGGCATGATCGGCGCGCTGCTGCTGATCTGGATTGCCTTCCATGTACTGTCGGGCGGCCTGTTTCTCACCCCGCGCAATCTGTGGAATCTATCGGTGCAGTCGTCGTCGGTTGCGATCATGGCGACCGGCATGATGCTGGTCATCGTCACCCGCAATATCGATCTGTCGATCGGCTCGATGCTGGGCTTCATCGGCATGGTGATGGGCGTCGTGCAAACCGATCTGCTGCCGCAACTCCTCGGCTTCGAATCGCCGGCGAACTGGGTGCTGACGCTGGCGGCGGGCGTCGCGCTCGGCGTCATGCTCGGCGCCTTCCAGGGCTATTTGATCGCCTATCTCGGCATTCCGGCTTTCATCGTCACGCTCGGCGGGCTGCTGGTCTGGCGCGGCGCCGCGTGGTGGGTGACCAGCGGTCAGACGGTGGCGCCGCTCGACGATAGATTCCGGCTCATGGGCGGCGGCCCGGACGGCGCGATCGGGGCGACCTGGAGCTGGATTGTGGGAGCGGCGGCTTGCATCGTCGTCGTGCTGTTGCTGCTGCTGGGCCGCGCGCAGCGCAAGAGATTCCACTTCCCGCTTCGACCGGTGGCCGCCGAAGTCTTTCTCGGCGGCGTTGCCTGCGCTCTAATTCTCGGCGCGGTCACCGTCGCCAACGCCTATCCCTGGCCGATCGGCAGCGTGCGCCGCTACGCCGAAGCGCATCATATCGCGCTTCCCGACGGCGGGCTTTTTATCGCGCACGGCATCGCGATTCCGGTTCTGATCGCGATCGGGACCGGCGTGGCGATGACTTTCCTCGCCACGCGGACGCGCTTCGGCCGCTATGTCTATGCCATCGGCGGCAACCCGGAGGCGGCCGAACTCGCCGGCGTCAACACCCGCTGGGTGATCGTGAAGATCTTCATGCTGATGGGGCTTTTGACCGCCGTCGGTGCCGCGGTGTCGATCGCCCGGCTCAACGCGGCGACTAGCTCGGAAGGCACGCTCGCCGAACTGTTGGTCATTGCCGCGACCGTGATCGGCGGGACGTCGCTTGCCGGCGGCGTCGGCACCGTGGCCGGAGCGATGCTGGGTGCCCTACTGATGCAGTCCTTGCAGTCCGGCATGGTGCTGCTCGGCGTCGATACCCCGTTGCAGAACATTGTCGTCGGCGTCGTTCTCGTGCTCGCGGTGTGGGTCGACACCGTCTATCGGCGCCGGGCGCAAAGAGGCGCGGCATGAACGCGCTCGGGACTCCGCTGGTCGAGATGCGCGACATTTCGCTCGCCTTCGGCGGCATTCACGCCGTCGACCGGGTCTCGATCGATCTTTACCCAGGCGAGGTGATGGCGCTGGTCGGTCATAACGGCGCCGGCAAGTCGACGCTGATCAAGATTCTCGCCGGCGCCTATCAGCGCGATTACGGCACGATCAGCGATTCGCGGCGAGGCGGCGACAATTGCCAATCCGCGCGACGCCAGGAAATACGGCATCGAGACGATCTATCAGACGCTGGCGCTTGCCGACAATATCGACGCCGCCGCCAATCTGTTTCTCGGCCGCGAATTGCGCACGCGCTGGGGCACGCTCGACGATAGCGCCATGGAGGCGGAGGCGCGCAACGTGATGGGCCGGCTCAACCCGCACTTTGAGCGCTTCAAGGATCCGGTCAAATCGCTCTCCGGAGGCCAGCGGCAGTCGGTCGCCATCGCGCGGGCGATCCTGTTCGATGCGCAAATTCTGATCATGGACGAACCGACGGCGGCGCTCGGCCCGCAGGAGACTGCGCAAGTCGGCGACCTGATCAAACAGCTCAAATCCGACGGCATCGGCATTTTCCTGATCAGCCACGATATTCACGACGTGTTCGATCTTGCAGACCGGATTTGCGTCATGAAGAACGGCCGCGTCGTCGGCACGGCGCGCGTCGCCGACGTCACCAAGGACGAAGTCCTCGGCATGATCATTCTCGGCAAATGTCCGCCGGGAGCGATTCCGGGACCGGGCGCGGCCAAACAGATCGACAGCGGTGGAACGATTTGAATTGCCGAAAGGCCGAGAAGGCGCGTCGAGCGCTTCAGCCTTCCTTCATCGACTGCCGCACCTCGGCAACGGGCCACTGAGCGCTCTCCTCGATCACCCGCACCCGTGAACCTTCCTGGTCGATGAGCGCGTGGGAGCAGAATTCGTCGTCGATGGCGGATAGCTGGAGTTCGGTCGTCGGCAACCACTGCAAGGTCACGGCGATATCGCCGGGCCAGATCTGCCACTTGGAACCGTCGTCGAGTTCTACAATGTGGCTTTTGTCGTGTTGCTCAATTCGCATGAAAGCTCCCAGGCCTATATCGACACCCACTGCAAGCATTCTCGGTGATATCCGTTCCATCACGTAATGTCGCACGATTGCAGCCGACTGCTGCCATCATTGGATGGGTGCGCTGCTCTGTCAGGCGCGTCATGGTGTGGTATGACCTTCGCCTCGTTCGCGACCGTCAACGGCGGATGCGAAGGATCACCGAGGGAAGCAACAATGTCCGTCACCTATTATGTCGCATTGCCGTTCATGCGGACGGAAGACGGCGTGGCGCCCGGCGAGGCGCAGGAGATGCCCAACGAAAGGGCGGCAATCCGGCGCGCCGAAGCAATGTCGCTCGAACCTGCAATCGCCGGCGCGCTGGCGTTCAAGCGCAGCGGCGACCCGAATATGGGAAATTTCGGCGAAGCGACGATTCTGAAAACTTTCGGCGAAGTGCCGTCGAACCTCGACGAATTATGACGGCTTGATCCCGCTGCCGCCGCAGCGCTGGCATCTCACCACTTTATCGCCCTTCTTGAGCGTGCCTTTGCCTTCGCAATTCTTGCATGGCCGCTTTTTCTCGCCGCCGGCTTTTTTCATGGCGTCCTCGCGATCAATCAGGCAAGCCGGTCAATCGAGATTGCCGAACTGGCCGTGCTCGAATTCCGGCAGCGGCGGCGGACCCCAGATGCGGCGATCCTCCTGCTTCCAAACCTTCGGCCGCTGCGGACGATCGCGATGCCACGGCCGCGGATCCCAATAGCCGAGTTCTTCGTCCTTCATCTGATCGAGCTCGGCATAGAGCTCCACCACGTGATCGTCGACGGTGCGATGGAATATCGCGACATTGTGGCCGGGGCCAAGCCGCACCGGGCCCCAGACGATCGGAACGCGCCGCCGCGTCAGCAACTCCGAGGCATTCTGAAGCTGGGCGAAGTCCTTCAGCTCGAAGGCCATGTGGTGCATGCGGGCGGTCTTGCCGCGGATGAAGTTGACGACGTGGTGGTCGGCATTGCATCGCAGGAAGACGAAAAAGTCCTCGATCCAGTCGGAAACGCGGAAACCGAGAATGCGCTGATAAAAGTCGGCCATCGACGCCGGATCGGGAACGACGAATGCGAGATGTCCGAATTTAAGCGGCCCGGCGATCAGGTCGGTCGCCTCGCTGATGAAACTCCAGCGGGCGAACAGGTCGATCTGCGTTCCCTTGGGGTCTTGGAAGGACAGCATTTCCGGATGGCCCGGGATGGAATCGCTGCGGCGCTCGTTCGCGATGCCTTCGCCGGTGAGCCAGCGGCTCATTGCCGCAAAATCCGACTCCGCCGCCACTTCGAAAGACAATCGCTGACACTGCCGCTGCGGCCCTTCATGCAATTCGACCGAGAGCTGACCGAGGCGGCTGGCGAGATAGGCTCTGCCCTTGGCGCGGCCGGCAAGCAGCAATCCCATCGCCTGGGTGTAGTGCTCGATCGCGCTATCCAAGTCGGGGGTTTCGAAAGTCGCGTGTCCGATGCGGCGTGCTTTGATCATGCGCGTCCAGGTCCCCTCACCGTTTTTCTTGCCTTGCGGAAAGTTGGGCGTGGTCTATGCGTTGCCGCCGGCGAATGCAATCAGCGGTCCCGCATGCGCTTCGCCCAGGAAGCATGGCGAAAGCAAAGACGGAAACCGGGTCCAGTCAGGTCTCTGAAAAAATTGGTAGCGGAGGACGGATTTGAACCGCCGACACGCGGATTATGATTCCGCTGCTCTAACCAACTGAGCTACTCCGCCAACCGTCCGGCACGAGACATTCCGACCCCCCGCCCCCCGGATCGAGTTCCGGGACCGCGGGCGCCAGTGCCCGAACCGCGCGACGCACATTTATTGTACTAAGGCGCGCTTTCCAAGCGGGATTCTTCGGGCGATTCTGGACCCCACAATGGGCCCGATTCGCAGGGGCTTTTTGCAAGGTCTTGCGGCCCGGCTTGCTTCGAAAGCGGAAGTTGCGTTTATGCTACTTTCCCCGGCTAAGAACCGCTTCGGACATTAACTTTTGCGAGGGGACGGGTGCCATTTTATCGTATTTCCGGCCTTTCAGTCGCCAGCGAGATCGATTTGCCCGGGCTGATTGCCGCCGTTCCGGCACCCCTACCGGAGGTCACGATACGGCGCGGCCCGGTGCCGGAGAGCCTGCCGCAGCCTGAGTCCGTAGGCCTGACCTGGCAGATCGCCGGCAAGCAGTTCCTGATGCGGATCCCCGATATCGCCCGCTTTCTCCTCAAGGACGGCCGCGAGATCGTGGTCGAGCCGGAGTCGGAGACCAACGTCGCCGATATCCCGATCTTCATTCTCGGTACCGTGTTCGGCATCCTGTTGCACCAGCGCGAGCAGATCGTGCTGCATGCGAGCGCGGTGCGCGTCAACGGCCGCGCGGTGCTGTTCTGCGGACCCTCGGGCGCGGGCAAGTCGACGCTCGCAGCGGCGCTGGCCCAGCGCGGCTACCCGCTGGTGACCGACGATCTCTGCACGCTCTCGGCCGACGGCGCGGCGGCGCCGCTGGTCCATCCCGACGGACGCCAGCTCAAGCTCTGGGCGCAAGCCATCGAACGGCTCGATCTCGCCGAACAGCGCGGCGAGCGCGTGCGTCAAAGTCTGGAAAAATTCTACGTCGAGCCCAGCGAGGTCTTTACCGAGCCGCTCGCGCTCGGCGCGGTCTATGCGCTGCGCGAAGCGCGGCCGCCGTATGCGCCGGGCATCGAACGTCCCAACGTGGTCGACGCCGCGCTGCTCTTGCGGCGCAACGCCTATCGGCCTTTGCTGGTGCGGCGGATGGATCAGAAAGCGAATTATTTTCACGCCGCGACGACGATCGCCAATGTCGCCGGTATTTTTTATCTGACCCGCGCGCTCGACTTCGGCAAGATGCCCGACGTCATCGCGCGGCTGGAGCAGCATTGGCTGGAGCTTCGCCTGATGGAAAAGGCGGCATGACCAGGACGATCTGGCTCGCTTCCTATCCGAAGTCCGGCAACACCTGGTTCCGGATGCTGGTGGCGAACCTGTCGGCCAAGGACGGCAAACCGGTCGATATCAACGACCTGCCGGAACGCAGCGGCATCGCCAGCGCCCGCGGCCCGTTCGATTATTTGTCGCTGATCAATTCCAGCTTGCTGACCCATGATGAAATCGATTGCCTGCGGCCGCGGTTATATCAGGAGCTGGCGCGCGGCGCGGACGACGACGAATACGATGCCAGTCAAGAGCGGCCTGCGGTGCGTTTCGTCAAAGTGCATGACGCCTATACATTGACGCCTAAAGGCGAACCCCTGCTCGGCAGCCGGCGCGGCGCCGACGGTGCGATCGTCATCGTGCGCGATCCGCGCGATGTCGTGCCGTCGCTCGCCAACCACAATCGCATCAGCATCGACGACGCCATCGCCCGCATCAACGACAAAAATGCCGCCGCCTGCAGCCAGCCGCGCCGCATGCACGAACAGCTGCGGCAAAAGCTGCCCGGCTGGAGCGGCCACATCGCGAGCTGGCTCGACCAGAGCGACATTCCGGTGTACCTGGTCCGCTATGAAGATTTGCAGACCGATACCGTCGGCACGTTCCGCCGCGCGCTCGCGTTCGCCGGCCGCCCGGCCGGTGACGCGGATATCCGCCGCGCCGTCGGCAACGCCGATTTCGGCGAATTGAGGCGGCAGGAACAGGACAAGGGATTCAGCGAAAGGCCGCGCCTATCGGACGGGGCCTTCTTCCGCCGCGGCGAGGCCGGCGCATGGCGAGACGAATTGACGACCGAACAGGTCGCGCGGATTGAAGCCGAGCACGCGCCGATGATGCAGCGGCTCGGCTACGAACGCGCAGGCGCGCCACCGCTGGCGCGCACGGCATAGGGCAAGGGACTGAAACATTCGTCATGATGGTACGTAAACAAGGCGACTGGCTGGCGGCAAAGGTCGGCGACGAACTGGTGATGATGAGCGCCGAAAAAGGCAATTACATCGGGTTGAGCGAGGTCGGCGCCCGCATCTGGGAATTGATCGAGACGCCGCAGGATATCGACGCGGTCTGCACCCGATTGCAGGATGAATTCGAGGTCGCGCCCGAGGTCTGCCGCGCCGAGGTCGAGAGTTTTCTCAACGAACTGGTGCAACATGGCGCGATTGCGTTTGATCCGCCGCCTGCTCCGTAGGTTCGGGCAGGTCAGTAATCGCCGCCGCGCCTTGCTGGCCGAGGCCGTGGCCTATTTGGTCGCGGCGCGGCTCGCTTTGATTTTCATTCCGTTTCCGCGTCTTGCCCGCCGCCTCGGCACCTTCGTGCCGCCGACCGACCCGCGCGCTTTGCGGACCGGGGCCGCGGCCGCAGACAGCCAGGCATTGCTCGCGCAAGACATCGGCTGGGCGGTGACACGGGCGGCGCGTTACCTGCCGTTCAAGGCGGTGTGCCTGCCGCAGGCGATGGCCGCGCGCATCATGCTCGGGCACCGCGGCATCGAGAGCGTGATGCATTTCGGGGCGGCGAAGAGTACCGAAAAGCCGCTCGAAGCCCATGCCTGGCTCGACGCCGCCGGCGTCGAGGTGACCGGCTATCCGGTAGCGGCGCAATTCGCCGAGATCGCGTGTTTTGTCTGACGCAGCTTGAAAAGACGCCGTTCAATTCAGGAGGTCGGATTGCGTTGCGCTCGCTATAGCCGCGCGGCGTCAGCCCCGCGCCCGAGTGCGAAAGTCGGCCATGAACCGCCGCACCAATTCTTCGGAGCGATCGTCGGACTGCCTGTGCATGCGCGGCGGCCCAATGGGCGCATCGGGTCGCCCGATCCCGGCAAAAAATTTCCGTAGCGTGCCCTCGTAGTCGCTGGCGAGATCCTCATAATAAACCTCGTAAAACCCCAGGTTATTAGCGCGGAAGAAATTGCCCCAGTGCGCATTACTGCTTTGAATCTGGGCGAGCAACCATACAATGTCATCGAAATCGTACTTCGGCGGCTGCGTCTCGTTCGGCATATCGAGAGTGGAAAACCGCCGCCAAATCCGCGTTTGTCCCGCGACAGACATCGAGATCGCCTGGCGGATTTCATCGCGCCGTTTCAGGAACACAAATGTCGGCGCGGGCATCAGCCAGGCGACGGTCGCGAAAATCCGGCGATAATCGGACTCGTTTGTCTGCCGAGGATTTGGCCCTTTGAACCGAGAATGTTCGGTGGGCTCCAACTCTCGAACGAGCGCGACGAGATCGCGCCAAAAAACCTTGATGGAGAATACACCGCTCGGATCGGTTCGCAGACGGTGCAGAGTTTTGGCGTATTCAACGATATTCGGTGCGTGCCAGCGATCCAGAATGAACCCGGGATGGAAATATTCCAGCGGACATCCAAGTCCCTTGGCGAAATAAATGGCTTCGCCTAATAGCGTGCTGCCGCAGCGCTGCTGGGTACAGATGACAAGCGAGCGCCGCGGCGGCCCCGGCCAGGACGGGTAGTCGGCGGCGGCGGTAGTGAGGTCATATCTGCGTCGGCCGTCCTCGCCGCGGACATGGCCGTCCATCGAAAAATCTGCCGACATCGTCAACCAAATTTGAGCGGCTTGCCGGTTTGATCGGATTCGCAATCGCCTCCGGCAGGATGCTTTCACCGCGGCTATCCGCCGCCCCGGCTGAGCGGCGCCCGCAGCAACGGGGAACATAGCGCGCTAATAGAATTTCTCAATATTGCTCGTATGCGTTGACTGCCGCTTAAGCGTTTCCTCTTTCCACCCAGCGGATAAAGCGGCCGACGTGAACCCCGCGCCAAAGCGCCAGACGATATTCGCGCTTGCGATCCTCGGCGGCTTGCGCGTCGGCCGGCCACTCGCGCAACAATCGCTTCAGCCGCGGCAGATCGAGCATGCGGCTCGCGACAGGTGAGGCTTCGAGGCGTTCGATTTCACCGGCGATGTCGTTGCGCTTGGCCTCGAGATCGCGGAACCAGGTCACGCCTTGGGCACCCACGCGGCGCTCGGTAAGGATTTCCCGCGGCAGACGATCGGCGAGCACGGCCCGCGCGAAAGAGCGCCTCACGCCGTTGCGGCGGTACATCGGCTCGGGCACCGAGAGCAGAAATTCCAGAAGCCTGCGGTCGGCGTGCGGATCGCGGGTTTCGCCGTGAAAAAGCTCCTCGGTCATCGCGCCAAAGTCGCGCCCGGTTTGGCTGTAATCGAACAGCCGAAAGGCGCGATAGCGCGCCGGATGCCATCCGTCCGCGAAGAATCCTGGATCGAAGCTTTGTTGCCGCCACCGCAAAGAAAGATTTCGCTCGGCGATGAACCCTGGATTAAGCGCCGTGTACCACGCCACGTCGTCCGGATCGCGGCCCCGCAACCGATGGCCGAAGCGTCGTAACCAGGCCGGCGAGCCCGGCCACACAATGTCGGATGCAAATGTTCTCGCCAGTCCCCGATGACTGTTGCGCGCGACGGCGAGAAGTTCGGGCCCGAACGCGGTCCACTGGCCGCTGCGCAGCAAGGCGAGCAGCGAAAAACGTCCGTTCCAAGACAATCCGCAATTGCCGCGACTTCCGACCAGAAGAGCGCGATGTCCTGCCGCCGCGGCGGCATCGTAGAGGTAGGGAAACGCGGCGACGTTGGCCGGACCGGGTGTGGGCATGCCGGCGCGGGCGAAAAATCGCGTTTCATCCTCCATGTAGGGGTGCGCTCGTTCCGGCGCGAAGAAGCGGACCTTCAGTTGCGGATACATGCGGGCGAGCGCATCGACCTTCTCGCGTTCGTCAAGATAACCGAAACGTCCCACATCGAGCTGAAAGCCCTCCGGCGGCACCAGTGAATAACAGGTGATGCTCTCGGCCCGGCCGAGTCGCGCGACGGTGGCGGCAATGGCGCTCGAATCGAGGCCTCCGCTTGCCGAAATAGCGACGTGCGGCGTATCGGCGGTTACCGCGGCAACGGCTTGATCGAACAGTTCGCGCGCGCGTTCGACATAGTCCTGTTCGCGCGTGAATGGCGGCGGCGCGTCGAGATTGGGCGACCAATAATGGCGGCTGCGAACGGCCACGGCATCGATGTCAGCGATAGTCCGGCTCGGCACCCGTTCGATGCCGCGGTAGATCGTCTGCCGCAACTCGGAATAATTGACCGCGAGAAAATCCGCCAGAACGAGTTCGTCGAGTTGGTGCGGAATGCCCGGCAGCGCCAGCAAAGCTCGAATTGTGCTGGCGAACGCCACGAAGCCGTCGCCACGATGGTAGAATAGACTTCGGTTGCCGAGACAGTCGCGGCCGAGAACCAGCCGGCGTCGGCCGGCATCCCAGAGCGCAAAAGCGAATGCGCCCAAACAGCGCGCAACGCCGGCGTCGCCGCATCGTTCGTACATGCGATGAAGAAGTGCGCTGTCGGATGTCCGCGACAGATCGGCCGACGCCAAGCCAAGGGCGTCGCCCAGTTCGCTTCGGTTGTCGAGCCGGGCGTCTGCAAGAAATAAAGTATCAGGCGCCAAACGCGCGTTGTCACCCGCGGCATAGCGCGACGGATAGGCGGCGTGTCGCTGCGCGAACAGAGCCCCGTCCGCGGCGCGAATCTGGATTTGTCCCTCTGAGCGAAGGCCGAGCGCTCCGGAAAGCTGTTCTCTGCTAAAAAGGACGCCCGTAGCGCCGCGAAAAACAACGACGCCGGCGAACGCGGTCATCGCAAACGCAATTCTCGCCCCATGCGCTTCGGGTCAGGACGGTGATTTCTCATTAATCGGTGCGATGTGATCGTTGGTCACTGCGCCTCCGGCATTGGTCCCTGCCATTTCGGATAGGATCACGCGCGGTGTCTGCCAGGGCTTACGCGTCGCGTGAGGCCCGCCGATACAGTCCCTGGTAACGCCTTGGTTGCGTTCGTCGGACACTAAATTCCCCCAACTCTGCGTACACTATCAAAACAATAACCAACTAAAGTTGCATTGCCAAGGCCGGCTACCCGGGGGATCGAAACACCGTCCAGGGCGGGCTACGCGCGGCATCACGATCATCAAACCATCACCGTACTGTCGTACCCGGCGAATAATTATCTACTTCTAGGTGCATCATCGCCTTGAACATATTAAAATTGCATGTAATAAATCTCTAAGCTATAAGTTGTACGGGAGGTGGCAAGCCATGACGCAACCGTTTCTTGGCCAGATTCAGGCTTTTGGTTTCGGCTTCGCGCCGCGGTACTGGGCGCAATGCAATGGCCAAACCTTGGCCATCTCGCAGAACTCCGCGTTGTTCGCCTTGCTCGGCACCATGTACGGCGGCAACGGCGTCAGCACCTTCCAGCTTCCAAATCTGCAAAGCCGCGTGCCGATGCACTTCGGCACCTCGCCGGTCGGCGAAGTTTACTATCAGGGAGAGATGGCCGGCGAAGAAAATATCACGCTGACCCTCAACATGATGCCGCTCCACAATCACGGTTTTGTTGGTTCCTCGGCAAATGCCGGCACCTCGAATCCAACTCCGGGCCAGGCCCTTGCAAAGGTCGCGATAGGAAGCGGGACGCCGGACAGCTTTTATGGGCCCGACACGACCCCCCAGCCGCTCAACTCAGGTTCAATATCGCCGGCGGGGGGTAACCTGCCGCACACCAACATCCAACCCTACCTAGCCATCAATTTCTGCATCGCGTTGTACGGCATTTTCCCGTCGCGCGGCTAAGTACGGCACGCAACATCACTCGACGGACGGAGGGTCAACTCGATGGGCACGCCATATCTCGGACAGATTGCGACGTTCGGCGGCAACTTCGCACCCAGCGGCTGGGCCTTGTGCGATGGACAGCTTCTCAGCATATCGCAATACACGGCGCTGTATTCGCTGCTCGGCACCTATTACGGCGGTAACGGCACGACCAACTTCGCGCTTCCCAATCTAATCTCGCGATTGCCGGTTCACATCGGGACCGGTCTGGGACTGTCTCAATATGTCCTGGGGCAGTCCGGCGGCACCGGCGCCGTCACGCTCACGACCCAGACTATGCCGACCCACACGCATAGCCTCAATGCGACGCAAGCCCTCGCCACTTCCGGCACGATTGCGACCAATCTTCTCCCCGCGCAGCCGACGGGGCCCATCGCCAATCCGGAATTCTACGCCGCACCGGTGTCAGGGCAGCCGCCACCCGTTCCCCAGACGATGGCCGCTGGAACGTGCACGATGACGGGCGGTAACCTGCCGCACACCAACATGATGCCGTCGCTTTGCGTCACCTTCATCATCGCCCTTGTCGGCGCTTATCCGAGCCGCAGTTAAGGAGAACCCCATGTCGGAAGCATATGTCGGTGAGATCCGCTGCTTCGGATTTAATTTCGCCCCTTATCAATGGGCGTTGTGCAATGGACAGCAAATGGCCATTTCTCAGAACGCAGTGCTGTTTTCGATCTTGGGCACGACCTATGGCGGCAACGGCACGACAACTTTCGGTCTGCCCAACCTTCAAGGTCAAATTCCGATGCATTGGGGTACGACCTCCGGACTGCCGACGACTGTGATCGGGGAGGTCCAGGGCCAGAGTTCGGTGAACCTGACCACTCAGCAGAATTCCACAACACAACCACGTCATCTCCTCCGCGACGGCGAGTACCGGAGTAGAAAGGTCCGCTATCCCGACCACCACAAGTTATCTCTCGAACGCCAAGGGCGGCTTTGTTTATCAAGATCCGCCGGTGACGCCGAACGCGCCGTTTTCTCCCAAGGCGATTTCCATGACTGGCGCGTCGCTGCCCCACGATAATATGCAGCCCTATCTGACGCTGAATTTCTGTATTTCGCTCTATGGCGTGTTTCCGACGCCGGGCTGAGCGGTCATCGTGGCGGCACGGCAAGGACCACCGGCGGCATTTGCCCTACCGGCGGCGTTGTCGTCGCAGGGTTTCGCGCTTCGCGCCGAAACCGATTCCGACATTCCATTTCTGATGCGCCTCTACGCCTCGACGCGCGAGGAGGAACTAGCCCCGGTGCCGTGGAGCGACGAACAAAAGCAGGCATTTCTGACGGACCAATTCCAGGCGCAGCGCACCCATTACCGCAAATACTTCTCCGACTGTGCGTTCGACGTCATCGAGCAGGGCGGCGAGCCGGCCGGCCGGCTTTACCTGCAGGTGCGCCAAACGCAATTGCATGTCATCGACATTACGCTGCTGCCGGCATGGCGCCGGCGCGGCATCGGCACCGCGATCCTCGGCGCATTACAGGAGGCGGGCCGCAGTTGCGGCAAAGGGGTCGGCATCATGGTGGAAAAATTCAACCCGGCGATGCAACTCTATCGCCGGCTCGGTTTCTCGGACCTTGCCGATCACGGCGTCTATCTGGAGATGGAATGGCGGCCGGATGGAGCTTCGTTGCACGTTGCCTGATGCCATCACAACGCCAAACGAGTTCACCGAGCAGGACGCCTTAAAGAGCTTCGCCGCGTTGGTCATGGCCGATGCCGGCTTGGCCGCGCACCTCGCCGCGATCGACGACGGCGCCGCGTTTGTGTCGGAGGTCAGACGATGCGCCGGCGCGCGCGGCATTGTCCTGCGCGAGGACCTCCTGCAGAACGCCTGGCGGCCCGATCTGCTAGGGCTTTCGCGCTGGTCCGACCCTTTGATCGCCGGATCGTCGCCGCCGCCGCGCGACTGGCTGCCGATCGCCGTCACGGCGCAGCCCGGCGCGATCTGCGTCGATTGGGCGAGACTCGGCGCGGCATCCCTGCGTGCTGCCTTCTACGAAGAATCGATTCGCGGCGCACTGGCACTGCCGTTCAACCGCCTGTTCCGCTATCGCACCCTATTTCGCGACCTGATCGTGCAGGCCGAGGCGGCGGACAATCCGACGCCGCGCGGTTTTATCTTCCACATGTCGCGCTGCGGTTCGACGCTCGTCGCGCAAATGCTGGCGGCGCTCCCCGGCAGCGTCGTAATTTCGGAAGCCGCGCCGATCGACACGGTCGTGCAACTCGCGCGGAGCCTGTCTGAAGACGATGCGGTGCGGGCGCTGCGAGCCATCGTCGCCGCGTTCGGCCGCCGGTGCAGCGGCCAAGACAAGCGCTTTTTCGTCAAGCTCGATTGCTGGCATACATTGGCGCTGCCGCTGTTCCGCCGCGCCTTTCCGTCCGTGCCCTGGATCTTTCTCTATCGGGATCCGGTCGAGGTCCTGGTGTCGCAGATGCGCCAGCGCGGTATGCAAATGGTGCCGCAATATCTGCCGCCCAGGCTTTACGGCATACCCGAGAGCGAAGTTACGCTGGACGAGGATTATTGCGCCCGCGTGCTGGCGGCGGTCTGTCAGGCCGTCATCGACCATCACGACATTCCTGCCCCCGATTTGAACGGCGGGCTCGTTCTCAATTACCGCGAGCTTCCCGAGGCGGTCTATTCGGCGATCCTGCCTCATTTCCGGGTATCCTGCAGCGCCGCGGAGCGGGAATGCATGCGACAAGCGACGCAGCGGGACATCAAGTCGCCGGGCCTGCCGTTCGCCGGCGACGCCGAAGAAAAGCAGCGCGCCGCGACCGCCAACATCCACCGCGCCGCCGAACAGCATCTCGGTGCGATTTACCGCCGCCTTGAGGCTATGGCGGCGGCTTTCCCGCTCAGTTGAATACCGCCTGGTACGCCGCGCCGCCGGCGTCCTTGCCGACTGGGACTAGAAAGATCGACACGGCCCCCAAGGCTTCCTGCTCCAAACGATAAAGGCGTTGCGGCAGCAAGCGCGGGTCGGCCGCGACGAATATCAATGAGAAGGGCGGCCGCACGCCGCGAGGAGCCATGGCCGGATCGAGCGGCTCGGCTTCGCGAAGCGTAAGTGCGATTGCGGGCATACCGTCCTCGCTGATGACGAAAACTTTGCCGATTTTATCGGCGAAGTCTTCGATGACCAACTGGCGGTCTGACATGATCGAGTTCCCGCTATTCCCGCATAAGTGGTATTATACCAAACTGCGTCACCACTCAATCCGCTTCGGCCGGCGGTGGCAGCGAATTGACATCGTGACTGGCGTGCCACAGCTACTGCGGTCCAGGATAATTCCTCCTCTGGCTAAAGCCGCTCAGCGATGTCCGACCTGACAGGGCCCCGACAAGCCGCCGCCGATCTGACCGGTTCGGCAATTGGAATTCCGGGATTCGCCAAACAGGCGCGCCGCTTCCTCGGCGACTTTGCGGCCTTCGCCGGCAAAGACGCCGTGACCGGCGCAGCACTCGCCTTCATCGCGGCGGGCTTTGAGAGCATCGGACTGGTGCTTCTGGTGCCGCTGCTTTCGGTCGTGACCGCGACCGGCGGGAGTTCCGGCTGGACTCACCGAACCGCGGAGCATGTTCTCGAACTCACCGGCGCGCAAAGCCGTAACGCCCAGCTTTCGGTATTGCTCGGGTTGTTCGCCATTCTCATCGTGGTCCGTGCGATTGTGGTGGCGCGGCGCGATCAGACATTGATGCAGTTGCAGAGAAACTTCGTCGAACACGTCCGCGCGCAGATCGCCCGCAAGCTCGCCGCCGCACCTTGGCCGGTGGTGTCGCGGCTGCAGCATGCGCGCGTCACCCACATGATGAGCGGCGACATTCAGCGGATCGGCAGTTCGGCGCTGTTCGTCGTGCAACTGAGCACGTCGCTCGTTCTGACATCGTTTCAGATTGTCATTGCGATCCTGCTCGCGCCGGCGCTTGCCGGCATGGCGCTCGTATTGATCGCAGTCGGAGCGATCGGCAGTTTCTTGATGATCGGTCGGGCGCATGTCATCGGCGCGCGCTTGAGCCGCAGCAACATCGCGCTGACGCATGAGACAACCCAATTTCTCGGCGGCCTCAAGCTCGCTGCCGGCCAGAATCGGCAGGCCGATTTCGTCGATGAATTCGAAACGAGCCTCGCCGCGGTAAAAGATCAGCAGCTTGCATTTATCCGCCAACAGGCCGCCGGACGGAGGACCGCGACAATCATTACCGGTCTGGCCGGCGCGCTGATCGTATTTGTCGGCTTGACCGTGCTCGACACGCCGCCACCGGTCCTGATCGCAACGCTGTTGATCTTCGCCCGCATTTCGGGGCCGGTCATGCAGATAAGCCAATCGATGCAGCAATTCGCCCATACGCTGCCGGCCTATGATGAGGTCATCCGGCTCGAACGCGACCTCGCCGCGGCCCCGCAGCCGATCCGGCGCGGAGCGACGGCGGACATCACGCCCGGAACGATCGCTTTTCGCCACGCGAGTTTCCGCTACGACGACGAACAGCAAAGCGCCGGCGCGATCGTCGACCTTGATCTCACCATCGAACCGGGCAGCTACGTCGGCATAACCGGCCCGAGCGGTGCCGGAAAAACCACCTTCGCCGATCTGTTGATCGGGTTGATCGAGCCGCAATCAGGTGAGATCGCGGTGGGCGAAACGCCGTTGCGCGACGGCGCCGCCGCAGCGTGGCGCGATCATGTCAGCTATGTCGCGCAGGATCCCTATCTGTTCGGCGACACCGTCCGGCGCAATTTGTTGTGGGCTAATCCGCAAGCCAGCGAGGCGCAGTTGTGGGACGCTCTCGCCGTCGCCGAAGCGAGCGCGCTGCTGGAGCGGATGCCGGCCGGCCTCGATACCGTGCTCGGCGAACGCGGCACGCTCATATCCGGCGGCGAGCGGCAGAGACTTTGTCTCGCGCGCGCGGTATTGCGGCGGCCATGGCTCTACGTCCTTGACGAGGCGACCAGCGCCATCGACGTCGCCACCGAACAGAAGATTCTTCAGCGGATTGCCGCATTCAATCCACGGCCGACGATCGTGATGATCGCTCATCGCGACGAGAGCCTGTCGAACTGCGACCGCATTCTCTACTTCGAAGCAGGCCGATATCTGCCGGGTCAGCCGGTGAAGCACGCCGGCTAGCTACGCCTTGGCAAACCGGATCAGCGAGAAATGCCCGAGCGGCGGCATCGGCCGGCGCTCGATCAGGCGGACACCGCCGTGCCGTGCGGCCCATTGTTCGAGGCGTTGCCAGCGGAACTCGGGATGCCAGCCGAGCCGGCGCGCCAGCGGCGTGAAGCACCGCTCCATGACGGCACGCGGACCGGTCTCGGCGCCGAGGTGGTTGACCAGCACGATCTCGCCGCCTGGCCGCGTGACGCGCGCAAATTCATCCAGCGTCGCTTCGGCGTCCGGCACGGTGGTGATGACATATTGCGCGACCACGACATCGAACGAGCCATCGGCAAACCCGAGCTGCTGCGCATCCATCACCGCAAGCCCTTCGACATGACCGAGCCGGAGTTCGTCGACGCGTTCTTTGGCCTTGCGCAGCATCGGCGCTGAAAGATCGACGCCGACCAGCCGGTTGGTGCGGGCATAATCCGGCAGCGACAGCCCGGTGCCGACGCCGACTTCGAGAATGCGGCCGCCGACCTGCTCCGCCGCGGCGATCGAGGCCTGCCGTCCGCGGTCGAACACCTTGCCGAACACGACGTCGTAGATCGGCGCCCAGCGGGCATAGGCTTTGGCGATGCCGGCCTTGTCGAGTTCAGCCATGACGGCGCGTCCGCAACTTTTGTTGGTATCGCTCGACCGTCAGGCCGCCGCCGCGAGCGCGCCGAGAGCATCGGAAGCGTTTGCAGGCACCCACCATAACTTCACACCAAGATCGCGCGCAATGATCCCGGCGGCGATGTAGCCGGATCCGCCTGAAATGGCGCCGCCGGGATGGCCCGCGGAACCCGCCATGTAAAGATTGGCAATCGGCGTCCGGTAGCCGAAGTGATTGTACATGACCTGCTCGGCATTGAACGCGCCCATGAAGATGTCGCCTTGGCGCATATTGACGAGTTCGCGGGTATATTCCTTCGCGGTGTAGACATATTGCCCGATGATATTGCGGCGGGTCATGTTGGGGCAGTAGCGCGCGAAGGTCTCGATGATCTTTTCGGCGAATTCCGTCTTGAAGTCTTCATAGTTCTGGCCGTTCAGCTCCGGCTCGAGCGGCATCACGTGCCAGCAATAGGTGGTGTGTTTGCCGGGCGGCGCTTGTGTCGGGTCGATCACGCTGAGCGGACCGGAGCCAAACTGTATAATGCGCGGCGGCCGGTTGGCTTTGACATCCTCGAACGCGGAAGAAAGATCTTCCATGGTCTCGGCGCCGATGCTCCATTTTAGCGTGCGATTGATGTTCGGATCGAACGCCGCGGCGGCGAACTGCGGCGCTTCGTTCAAGGCGAGGTGCAGGCCGAACAGCGTCCAGCCGGTATATTGAAACCGATCGAGCTTCGCGGCGTAGCTCGCCGGCAGTTGCGGCCGCCCGATCAGCGTCTCGAAGGTCTGATGGACATCGAGCGTGCTGGCGACGAATTGGCGCGCCCGCACCGTTCGTCCATCGGCCAAGGCGATGCCGGAGGCGCGGCCGTTCTCGATCACAATACGGTCGATCGCCACTTGCGGCTGGAAGGTCCCGCCGGCCGCAATAAATGTCTCCATCAAGCCGCGCGCCAGATTGAACGAGCCGCCCTGGCAGAGCTGATACCCGGTTTCCAGATCGAAAGCCCGGATCACCGACCCCATCGGACTGGTCTTCGACAGCGTGTCGGTGAGCCAGGTGCCGAACAGCGAGACCTTGAACAGAAAAAGCAGTTTGACGTGATCGTTTTCGAACAGCTCGTCGACGACATCGAGCGGCTGGCGGCGGCTGACCGCAAGAAAATCGCGCCCGACCGCGGTTTTTGCCAACAATGCTTCACGTTCGTCTTGCGGCAGCGGTTCCGCATAACGCTCCGGCATCAGGATGCGCGCCGTGATCTCTTCGGCACGCCGATTCCAGTCGCGAAAAGTCTCGGCGTCTTTTTTGGAGAAGCGCGCGACATTGGCGATCGTCTCTTCGCGATCCCGTCCGAACACCAGCGCCGTGCCGTCGCGATGGGCCTGTCCGAACTCGTAGCGCGGCGTGATATAGGTGACGCGATCCTCGAGGCCGAGATCCTTGAACCAGGGCGTCTCGGAAATGTGGAAGTGGTTGATCGAATGCAGATTGTGATAGAAGCCCGGCTCGGTGGCTTCCTCGGTCGCAAGTCCGCCGCCATACTTCAGGCGTCGATCGACCAGCAGAACGCTCAAGCCGGCTTTGGCAAGATAGCTTCCCAGCACAAGGCCATGATGACCGGCGCCGATAATGATGCCGTCATAGGTCTTCTCCAAACTCTTGGCCATTATCGCCCCCTCGCGTCTTGTTATTGCGAGCCTTGTTATGCCCAAGGCCGGTCCGTCTAAAACCTAGCAAAATTCGAGCGCGGTTTGGCAAAGCGAATGACGGTCATTCGGAAGGACGCCGCGATCAGCGCGCGGCGGCGAGATCGGCGGCGATCGGCGTCTTGGCGCGCGGCGCGGCGGTGGTGCCGGCAATGACGCCGCCGCCGAGAACGCGCGCCTGGCCGTCGGCGGCTTCGTAGAACACGCAGGCCTGGCCCGGCGAAACGCCATCTTCGCCGCCGACCAACTCGACCTCGAGACCGCCGTCCGAACCGATACGCAGCCACGCCGGGCTGCGGCGGCCGGGTCGAACGCACTTTCACGAACACTTCGGGATGATCGCGGAGCGCGTCGTCGATACTGCCGTCGCCGAGCCAATTGATGTCGCGCAGGCGGATGCGGCTGGTGCGGAGCGCCTCGCGCGGACCGACCACGACACGGCGCGAGGCGGCGTCGAGCCGCACCACATAGAGCGGCGAGCCGGTGGCGATGCCCAGGCCGCGGCGCTGGCCGACGGTGAAATGAATGATGCCGTCGTGGTGGCCGAGCACGCGGCCGTCGAGATCGACGATCTCGCCCGGACCGGCCGCGCCCGGCCGCAGCCGTTCGATGATGTCGGCATAATGCCCGGTCGGCACGAAGCAGATATCCTGGCTGTCCTGCTTGTCGGCAATGGCCAGCCCGAAGTGATGCGCCAACTCTCGCGTCTCGGCCTTGGTGCGATCGCCGAGCGGAAAGCGCAACAGATCGAGCTGTGCGCGCGTGGTTCCGAACAAAAAGTAGCTCTGATCGCGCTCGGCTTCGCGCGCGCGATAAAGCGCGCGGCCACCGCCCGGCAAGGCGCGCGAGGCGACGTAATGGCCGGTTGCCAGCACCGCAGCGCCGAGGTCGCGCGCGGTCTCAAGAAGATCGCGAAACTTGATCGATTGATTGCATTCCACGCAGGGCACCGGCGTCTCGCCGGCGACATAGCTGGCGGCGAAACGGTCGATCACCGCCGCCTTGAAGCGATCCTCATAGTCGAGAACGTAATGCGGAATGCCGATGCGCTCGGCGACGGCCCGGGCGTCGTGGATATCGCGCCCGGCGCAGCAGGCGCCTTTGCGGTGGGTGGCGGCGCCATGGTCGTAGAGCTGCAGCGTGATGCCGACCACGTCATAGCCGGCATCGGCCAATAGCGCCGCGGTCACCGAGGAATCGACCCCGCCCGACATGGCGACGACGACCCGGGTTGCCGATGGCGGCCCTTCGATATCGAGTGTGTTCAAGCCCATACGACCGGAATCCTGCGAAGTCCTCATACTATAAGCGGCAGGTCTTCGGTCCGCCATGGTGGCCGTAGAGGCGGTAGGAGCCGCCGAACGCAGGATTGCAGGCCCAACCGGCAAAAAATGCCCGGCGGAACGCAAGGCTTGCCGGTCTCACACCGCGGCATCCCACCCTAACAAATTGATTTTAAAAGGTTTAACCGCCGCGAAGGGCTGGCCCGGCGGTTGCAAGCTGACCCATGTTCAAGGTCGGTTCCAGAGGTTTGCAGTGCCGAGTATAGCGTCAGACATATCTACTGCGGCGTCCGTTATCGCGCCGCCGCCCTTGTCGGCGCAGCCGTCGAACCAGGACACCGGCGGCCAGCCCTTCGCGGCGCTTCTCGACGCCACGACCTCGACATCCACACCCGCCCCGTCGCCGCCACCGGCAAATAGCGCTAACCCGACGTCCAATACGGCGACCAATTCATCCTCCGGGCCGCAGCAAGCTCAAGCCTCGGGGGCGGGAAACAGCGGCAGCAACGATACCAGTGCCAATTCTCGTCAGCCGAACCAGACCGGCACGCAAACGGCCAACAATGCGTCGGCTGGCACGGCGGCACCTGCATCAAATGCGAAAAGCACGACGCCCCCGGCAACGAAGACCGCACCTGCGACGACCGTAGCGCCCGGCGGTCAACCCGGCGCTTCGGCGATCGATCCTCATAACCAAGCCGCCCCCTCAACGTCCACCACCGTCGACACTTCCGCTGTCTCATCAGCGGCAGCAACCGCCGCTGCCGCGGCGACCGCCGACGCGCAGGACGGGACAGGGACAGCCTCCGCACCGACAACAAAAAAAGCCGCGTCGAACACCGATGACGGCGATCCAATTGACGATAGCCCGACCCCTGCGAGCAACGCGACATCGATGCCGATTGCGGTGGCTGTGGTGGCTAACACGGCGATCACCGGCGATGCCCGCATGTCTGCCGGCAATGGGGATGGATCGAGCACGGCGATCGGCGCCCAAACCAAAGCACGCGCGCAAGCAGGCCTGCCACTTGCCGGCGACCAAAACGCCCAAAGCGCGAACGATGCGACGCAGGCAAAACCGGCCCCGCCGTCCGACGGCGCCAAAGGTACACAACCCGTGCCGTCGGCTTTGCACGGGACCGGCAATGACGGCACCACCGCCACATCAGCCGATGCATCGGCGCAGCAAACGGCGGCCAGCGGCGTTCCCGGCCAGCCCCAACAGACGGACCCCGCCGCCCAAACCACAGCCGACCCGACTACGGCACGTGCGAACGGAACCTCGTCCGGCGTCACCGGTGCGTCGAACGAACGATCAGCACCTGGAGCGGCAAAGACCCCGACCGGGGACCTGTCGAATCTCGGCCTAACCGCCGCCAATGTGGCGACGACGCAGGGCGCGACGCCGACCGCCGCGGCGCCCGCTGCCGCGATATCGATCGCCGGACTTCCGGTCGCGATTGCCTCGCGCGCGCTCCTCGGATCGAGCCAATTCGATATCCGGCTCGATCCTGCCGAGCTCGGCCGTATCGACGTCCGGCTCGACGTCGACTCCAACGGCCAGGTGACTTCGCATATCACCGCGGATCGCCCGGATACGCTTTCGCTGTTGCAAAGCCAGCAGCCGCAGCTCGAACGCGCGCTCGAACAAGCCGGATTGAAAACCGCCGACAATGGCCTGCAATTCTCGCTGCGCGATCAATCATTCAGCGGACAGAACAACAATGGCGGCAACGGCGGTTCGCACCCGAATGCGCCGCGCTATGTCATTCCCGACGCCTCGCTTCCGCCCGTCCAAACCACGCAGATCTATTCCCGTTCCGCGCTGCGCGCCGGCATCGATATCCGCGTATGAACTCCATTGCCTGAGGACCGATCATGACCACGACACCGACCACGTCCACCACGACGCCCACCACCGCCACGACCAATACCAGCAATTCGAGTTCGTCCAGCAACGTCAACAGTCTCGATCAGCTCGCCGGCAACTTCAACGACTTCCTGACGCTGCTCACCACGCAGCTGCAAAATCAGGACCCGCTCGATCCGCTCGACACCAATCAGTTCACTCAGCAACTCGTCGAATTTACCGGGGTGCAACAGCAGGTCGACATGAACTCCAACATGCAGACGCTGATCTCGTTGCAGCAGGCCTCCGAGGCCGCCTCGGCCATGCAATACATCGGCAGCAGCGTCACGGTGACCGGCAACAGCGCTACGCTGGCGAGCGGCTCGCCGGCCACCTGGTCGCTCAATTCGCCATCGCCTGCCACCGGCACCGTCACAATCACCAGTTCGACCGGTCAGACCGCCTATACCGGCACGGTGTCGCTGAGTACCGGCGCCAACTCCTATAGCTGGAACGGTCAGGGTGCCAACGGCGTCACCTGGCCCGCCGGCCAATACACGCTTGCGATCACCGCCACCGGCGCGAGCGGTCAGGCGGTCAGCGTGACCAGCCAGGTTCAAGGGACGGTTTCTGCGGGTGAATCTCAGCCAGAGCCCGCCACAGATCACCGTCGGTGGGCAGAGTTACCCGATCACCGCCATCCAATCGATCAACAACAGCAGCAGCACCACGTTGAGCAATCTCAACACCAGCATCTCAAATCTCAATACCAGCATCAGCAACCTGAGCCAGTTCCTCTAGCGATCGGTCGATTTTATCGTCCTGCTGGTCCGCCGATGGCTCCGTCCGCGACCCTCGTTACACCCCGGCAAGGATCGCGCGCAGCCTTTCACGGCCGCGGCCGACAGATTGCGGCCATTTTCGCGCGCCGCTTAGGCAAATTTTAAGTGGCCGCGCGTATGGTCAGCCACTGTGAGTTTGTCGAGTTGGTGAGAGTAGATATGACCGAACCCCATCGCCCGAGGGTTAAATACGTCATCGGGCCGGACGGTTCTCCCCTGACTATTGCCGATCTTCCGGCGCCGGGGACGAAGCGTTGGGTCATCCGCCGTAAGGCAGAAGTTGTCGCGGCCGTCCGCGGCGGTTTGCTTTCGCTTGAAGAGGCGTGCAGCCGTTATACGCTGACGGTGGAGGAATTCCTCTCCTGGCAGTATTCGATCGACCAGCATGGTCTTGCCGGGCTGCGCACCACCCGCATTCAGCAGTATCGCCACGATTAATCGCTTAGCGAACCGATAACGCCGGCCTCAATGGGCCGGCGTTCGGATTCGTACGCGCGATTTTTCGCCGACTTGCGTCGGTCGCCTACCTTCCGGCCAATTTATTAACCGGGCGCTAACCATCCACCGGGCAAATCTTGCCGAGTGAAATCGCCAGAGCGTCGCTATCCGCGGTGGTCTCCTGGCGATGGGCTCTTGGCGGCAGGCTTGGGGGTGGGCGCGGTGCAAGGTCTGGTCGAGTTCGTCAAAACGCTCGGCGCCCCGCGCATCGCCGCGATGGGCGCGGTCACCATCGCCCTGGTCGGCTTCTTCGGCTTCCTGATGCTGCGGGTGACGACGCCGCAAATGACTCCGATCTTCACGGAGCTGTCGCTGGAAGATTCCGCCGCCATCGTTAAGGAACTCGACCGCGAAGGCGTCACCTACGAACTGCGCAATAACGGCAATGCCATCATGGTCCCGAGCGACCGTGTCGCGCGGTTGCGCATGACGCTGGCGGAGAACGGCCTGCCCAAGGGCGGCGGCGTCGGCTACGAAATTTTCGACAAGTCGGACGCGCTCGGCACCACGAGCTTCGTGCAGAACATCAATAATCTGCGGGCGCTCGAAGGCGAACTGTCCCGCACCATCCAGGCGCTCGATCGGGTCGAAGCGGCGCGGGTGCATCTCGTCATGCCCGAGCGGCCGCTGTTTTCGCGCGACAAGGTCGAGCCGTCCGCCTCGATCGTGCTCAAGGTGCGCGGCTCGCTCGAGCCGGCCCAGGTGCGCGCCATCCGCCACCTCGTCGCCACCGCGGTCAACGGGTTGCGGCCGCAGCGCGTCTCGATCGTCGACGAGCGCGGCCAATTGCTGGCCGACGGCGCCACCGACGACGGCAGCAGCGATATCGGCTCCGACGAACGCCAGGCTTCCTTTGAAAAGCACCTGCGCGAACAGATCGAGTTGATCGTCACGTCGGTGGTCGGCCCAGGGCCATGCGCGGGTGCAGGTCAATGCCGATTTCGACTTCAATCGAATCACCCAGACCTCCGACCAGTACAATCCCGACGGCCGCGTCGTCCGCTCCAGCCAGACCCGGGAGGAAACTACCGCCTCGAACGGCAGCGGCAACAATCAGGTCACGGTCGGCAACGAACTGCCCGGCGCCAATCAGCGCCAGGGCGCCGCCGAGCCTTCCCCGCGCGACGAAAGCCGCAAGTCGGAAGAGGTCGTCAATTACGAAATCTCCAAAACCACCAAGACCGAGGTGATCGAAGGCGGCCGCGTCAACCGCATTTCGGTCGCCGTTCTGGTCGACGGCAATTACACCAAGGACGACAAGGGCGACGCCAGCTATCAACCGCGCAGCAAGGAAGATCTCGAGCAGATCGGCGCGCTGGTCCGTTCCGCGATCGGCTTCGACCAGAAGCGCGGCGACCACGTCGAAGTCGTCAATCTGCGTTTTGCCGAAACACCGGTCATGGCGATCAGTCAGCCGACCGGATGGCTCGCCGCCTTCCAGTTCACCAAGGACGACATCATGCGCGCCATCGAAATGATGGTGATGGGCGTGCTCGGGCTGGTCGTGCTGCTGCTGGTGGTCCGGCCGCTGGTCCGCCGCATCATCACGCCTGACGAAGGCAAGCTCACCGCGCTGCCGGCGGGCGCCGCCGGCGAAGCCTTGCCGGGAACCACGGCGTCAACCGCGATCGCCACGGAAAGCGCCGACCCGGCGCTGGCGGCGGAGCAGAGCCGAACCTCGAAAATGATCGAAATCGCCCAGATCCAGGGTCAAGTTCACGCCCAATCCGTTCAGAAGGTTGGCGAACTCGCCGACAAGAATCCGCGCGAAACCGTTTCCATCATCCGTCAATGGCTGCACGAAAGCGCAGCCGCCTGATCGCCGCACAGCATGGCCACCGCACCCGCCGACAAGACCGCCGCCGCCGAAGCCCAGCGCGAAATCAATAGCGCTCTGGCGAGCCTTGCCGGCAGCAAGACGGTCGTGACGCCGCCGACCCAGCGGCCGTTGCGCGGGCCGGAGCGCGCCGCCGTCTTGTTGCTCGCGCTCGGCGAACAATACGGCGGCAAGATCTGGAGCCTGCTCGACGACGACGAATTGCGTCAGATTTCCATCCTGATGTCGACCATGGGCTCGGTCGACGCCGAGCAGGTCGAGAATCTGCTGCTCGAATTCGTCGGCCGCATGTCGGCGTCGGGCGCGATCATGGGCACCTACGATGCGACCGAACGGCTGCTGCAGCAATATCTGCCGCCGGAGCGGGTCGGCAATATCATGGAAGAAATCCGCGGCCCGGCCGGCCGCAATATGTGGGAGAAGCTCTCCAACGTTCAGGAGGAGGTGCTCGCCAATTATCTCAAGAACGAATACCCGCAGACCGTCGCTGTGGTGCTGTCGAAGATCGGGCCGGAACACGCCGCCCGCGTTCTTGCCATCCTGCCCGGCGAACTGGCGCTCGACGTCGTCAACCGCATGCTGCGCATGGAAGCGGTCCAGAAAGAAGTGCTCGAGCGCGTCGAACAGACGCTGCGCACCGAATTCATGTCGAACCTGTCGCAGACCCGCCGCCGCGACGCCCACGAAGTCATGGCCGAGATCTTCAACAATTTCGATCGCCAGACCGAGACGCGTTTCCTCACCGCGCTGGAAGAAGACAATCGCGAGAGCGCCGAACGCATCAAGACGCTGATGTTCACGTTCGACGATCTGACCAAGCTCGATGCCGCCTCGGCGCAAACGCTGATGCGCCACGTCGAAAAAGACAAGCTCGGCGTTGCGCTCAAGGGCGCCACCGAACCGGTGCGCCAGTTCTTCCTGTCCAACATGTCGGCACGCGCCGCCAAGATGCTGATGGACGACATGGCCGCCATGGGTCCGGTGCGATTGCGCGAGGTCGACGAAGCGCAGGGGCTCCTGGTCAATCTTGCCAAAGACCTCGCGGCCAAGGGCGAGATCGTGATCTCGAAGACCCGCGGCGAAGAAGAACTGATTTATTGAGCCCCAGCCGATGACCGCAGCGACCAAATTCCTGTTCGATACCGACTTTAGCGGTAAAGCCGAGGGCAAGCCGGCCGAGCCGGTGATCACGCTTGCCGAACATGCCATCAAGCTTGCCGAGGCCGAAATGGCCGCGCATCGGCGCGGCTACGCCGACGCGCAAAACGACGCCAGGGTCGAAGCCGATCGCCGTCTCGCCGCGGCTCTCGAACACATCGCCACCGGCATCACGGTGGCGAATGACGCGCTGCACGCGATCGAAACACGGCTCGAATGCGAGGCGGTCGAGGTCGCCGTGGCGGTGGCGCGCAAGCTCGCGCCCGCTTTGGTGGCGCGCGAGCCGTTTGCCGAAATCGCCGCGCTGGCGAGCAGTTGCTTCAGAGAGCTGATCACATCGCCCGCACATCGCGGTGCGCGTCAACGACGCGCTCTACGCCGCTGCCAAGGAAAAACTCGAGGATATCGTCCGCGCGAAAAGCTTCGAGGGCCGGCTGGTCGTGCTCGCCGAACCCGACATCGCCGTCGGCGACTGCCGAATCGAATGGGCGGACGGCGGCATCAACCGCGACAGCGCCGCCACCGAAGCCATCATTGCCGATGCCGTCACCGGCTACGTCAGCGCGCGACGCGGTCTTGCGCCGTCACCGACAACGCCCGGCGCGCCGCACCCGGCGGCACATGAAATCCTGAGGAGATACGAGAATGAGTGACGACAGCAAAATCCCGCTGCCCAACCTCGAAGGCGGCGGAGGCGCAGGTCGAAGCGCCGCTCGCAGCCGGAGCCGGAAGGACCGACCACGCGCATCGCCTCCGATCTCGAAGCGGTGTTCGACGTACCGGTGCAGGTCTCGGCGGTGCTCGGCCGCGCCCGGATGGATATCGGCGACCTGCTCAAGCTCGGGCCGGGCACCGTGCTCGAGCTCGACCGCAAGGTCGGCGAGGCGATCGACATCTATGTCAACAACCGCCTGGTGGCGCGCGGCGAAGTCGTTCTGGTCGAGGAAAAACTCGGCGTGACCATGACGGAAATCATCAAGGCTGAGAGAGCGTGAGGACTCGGAAAGCCCGGCCTAGCGAAGAAGGAATAAGACTATGCGTCTTTTGATCGTCGGCACGCTCAACGGCCAGCTCACCACCGCGACCAAGATCGCGATGGACAAGGGCGCCATGGTGACCCATGCCGCCGACAGCGCGCAGGCGCTCGCGGTGCTGCGCTCCGGCCGCGGCGCCGACCTGCTGATGGTCGACGTCGCCATCAATATCCGCGAGCTGGTCACCAGCCTCGAAGCCGAGCATATCCACGCGCCGATCGTCGCCTGCGGCACCGCGACCGATGCCCGCGCCGCGGTCGCCGCCATTCACGCCGGCGCCAAGGAATACATCCCGCTGCCGCCGGACGCCGAATTGATCGCCGCCGTGCTCGCCGCCGTCGCCGACGATCGGCGCGAACTGATCTATCGCGACGACGCCATGGCGCGGGTGGTCAAGCTCGCGCAGCAGGTCGCATCGCAGCGAAGCCTCGGTGCTGATCACCGGCGAATCCGGCACCGGCAAGGAAGTGCTGGCGCGCTACGTCCACGCCCGCTCGGGCCGCGCCAAGAAGCCGCTGATCTGCGTCAATTGCGCCGCGATTCCGGAGACGCTGCTGGAATCCGAATTGTTCGGCCACGAGAAAGGCGCCTTCACCGGCGCGATCGCGCGCCGCGTCGGCAAGTTCGAAGAGGCCAATGGCGGCACGCTGTTGCTCGACGAGATTTCCGAGATCGACGTGCGGCTGCAGGCCAAGCTGCTTGCGCGCCATCCAGGAGCGCGTGATCGACCGCGTCGGCGGCACCCGGCCGGTGCCGATCGACATCCGCATCATCGCCACCTCGAACCGCAATCTGGCCGAAGCGGTGCGCGACGGCAGCTTCCGCGAGGATTTGCTGTTCCGCCTCAACGTCGTCGAACTTGAAAATCCCGCCGCTGCGCGAACGGCCCGGCCGACGTCATCGAACTCGCCGACTATTTCATCAAGAAATATGCCGCCGCCAACGGCATGCCGGCGCGGCTGCTGTCGCAGGACGCCCGCCGCACGCTGACGCTGAACTACTGGCCCGGCAATGTGCGCGAGCTGGAAAACACCATGCATCGCGCCGTGCTGATGGCGACCGGCGCCGAGATCGGCCCGGAAGCGATCCTCACGCCCGACGGCATCCGGATCGACCAGCAGAAGAGCGCGCCGGCGGTGGCGCATGCCGCCTTTGCCGCCGAGCAGGTGTCGCGCGGACTGGTCGGCCGCACCGTCGCCGAAGTCGAGCGCGATCTCATCCTGGAGACGCTCAAGCATTGCCTCGGCAATCGCACCCACGCCGCCAACGTGCTCGGCATCTCGATCCGCACGCTGCGCAACAAGCTCAACGAATATTCCGCCGACGGCTTGCCGGTGCCGCCGCCGGGCGGCGGCGAACCGCGCGTTGCGGCATAACGCTTCCGCACTTTCGGCCGCGGGTGGCGCCTTGTATGGTGCCGCGGCCATGAAGCTTCAACGCCGCCGATTGTTAAAACTTGCTGCCAGCGCGATCGCGCTGCCGGCATTGCTGCGTCACGCGCGCGCCGATACCTATCCGTCGCGCCCGATCCATCTGCTGGTCGGCTTCCCGCCGGGCGGCACCGCCGACACTTTGGCGCGGCTCACCGGCGCCATGCTGTCGGAACGGCTCGGCCAGCCCTTCGTGGTCGAGAACCGCGGCGGCGCCGGCTCCAGCATCGCCGCCGAAGCGGTCGTGCGCGCGCCGCCGGACGGCTACACGCTGTTGTTCGTCGCCAATCCGAATGTCATCAACGCGATGATCAATCCGGAACTCAGCTTCAATTTCGTCAACGACGTCGCGCCGGTCGGCGGCGTCGACCTCAATCCGCTAAGTCCTGGTGGTCAATCCGTCGCTGCCGGTGCATCGCGTTCCCGAACTCATCGCCTATGCCAAGGCGCATCCGGGCGAAGTCAATATGGCGTCCGGCGGCATCGGCTCGACGCCGCATCTGGCCGGCGAATTGTTCAAGATGATGACCGGCGTCAACATGCTGCATGTGCCCTATCGCGGCGACGCGCCGGCCGTCACCGACCTGCTCGGCGGTCAGGTGCAGGTGTTGTTCGACCAGATCATCCTCGCGATCGAACATATCCGCGCCGGCCGGCTGCGCGGCGCTGGCCGTCACCAGCAAGACCCGCATGCGATCTTGCCGGATCTGCCGACGGTGGCCGATTTCGTGCCCGGCTATGAGGCCTTCGCCTGGCAGGGCATCGGCGCGCCGAAGGACACGCCGCCCGATATCATCGCCAAGCTCAACAGCGAGATCACCGCCGGCCTCGCCGACCCCAAGATCAAGGAACGCATCGCCAATCTCGGCGGCATCCCGATGCCGATGACGCCCGCCGAGTTCGGCAAACTGATCGCCAACGAAACCGAGAAATGGGGCAAGGTGATCAAGTTCGCCGAATATCAAGCCGCAATAATCTGCGCCGTTCATTCCCGCGCAAGCGGGAATCCCGCCTGGGTCTCCGCATTCGCGGGGACGGGCGGAGCGGAGCGTAGCGAGCGGTCACTTCGTGGCCTCGCCGCCTTCGACCATGATCGTCTCGACCTCGCCGGCGCCGCTCCGGCGGAACGCGGCGGCTTCGTCGTATTCCTTGGAGGTGAAGCAGGCGACGCCCTGCTCGAAAGTCGGAAATTCGATCACCACGAAACGCTCAAACTTGTCCGGGCCTTCCATGATCTGGAATTTGCCGCCGCGCGCCAAAACCTTGCCGCCGAATTTGGCGATGATGCCGGGAACGCGATCGGTATATTTTTTGTACTCGACCGGATCGTTGATCTTCGAGCGCGCGACCCAATAGGCTGGCATTTTCGATATTCTCCGTTGTTGTTTTCGTCATTCCGGATTGCCGCAAAGCGGAAAGTCCGCTTCGCCCGGCCCGGGTATGACAATGAAGGAAATTACTCCGCCGCGCGTCGCGCGGCGATGATCTGGTCGGCGGTGCGGCCGGTCAGTTCCGCCATGTGGTCGAACTTGAAAGTAAAAGTGCCGGCGCCGGCGGTGGCGGAGCGGACTTCGACGATCAGATCGCCGATTTCGCTTTCCGGCATTTTGGCGCGAACGATATCCCAGCCGTCCCAGCCGTCGCGGGTATCGAAGCCGAGGATCTGGCCGCGCCGGCCCGACATCAGCGCGTTGATCTTGGCGGAGGCCGCCGTCGGGCAGACGATCTCGACCAGATGGATCGGCTCGAGCAGCACCGGCTGACACTGCGGCAGGCCTTCGATGATGCCGATGCGGCCGGCGGTCTGGAATGCCATGTCGGAGGAATCGACGGTGTGATACGAGCCGTCGACCAGCGCCACGGTGAGATCGACGACCGGAAAGCCCAGCGGCCCGTGCTTGAGTGCGTCGACAATGCCTTCCTCGACCGAGGGAATATAATTGCGCGGCACAACACCGCCGGTGATTTTGTCTTCGAACGAGAAGCCCGAGCCGCGCGGCATCGGTTTGATCTCGATGCACGACATCGCCGTACTGGCCGTGACCGCCGGATTGTTTCTTATGCCGGCCGCGCTGCGTCACACCTTTGCGGATGGTTTCGCGATAGCCGACGCGCGGCGTGCGGCGCTCGATGGCGACGCCGTAACGATCGCTCAAGCGCTCGGTGGCGACGCGCAGGTGCATTTCGCCCTGACCCCACAGCACCACTTCATGCGTTTCCGCATTGTGCACGATGGTGATCGAAGGATCCTCTTCGGCGAGCTTGTTGAGCGCGAGGCCGAGTTTCACGTCGTCCTTGCGCTCTTTCGCCGAGATCGCGATCGCCAGCACCGGCGGATAAGGCGCGACTTTGGCGAGGCGGCGGGTGCCTGTTTGCCGGACGACAGCGTGTCGCCGGTCTTGGCCTTTTCGAGCCTGGCGAAGGCGACGGTTTCGCCGGCCAGCGCCGGGCCGCGCTTCTCGCTGGTTTGGCCGACCAGCTTGAACACGCCGGCGACACGGCCGGCCTCTTCGTCGCCGGCAACAAACGTCGTGCCGTCGCCGGCCTGGCCCGAGAGCATGCGGACGATCGACATCTTGCCGCCATGCGCCGTGTTCTGGGTTTTCAGCACATAAGCGACAGCGTCCTGGCCTTCCTTTACGCCGAGCCGCTTCGCGGTTTCGGCAATGCCCGGCGATTCATGGCGCAGCGCCTTGAGCAGCCGCAGCACGCCATTGGCGCGCGTCGCCGTTCCCATCAGCACCGGACACACCAGACCGTCGCGCAATTCGCGGGTCAGATCGTCGAACACCTTGTCGCGCGGCGGCTGAATGTCCTCGAGCAACTGCTCCATCAATTCGTCGTCGTGGTCGGCGAGCGTTTCCAGCATCGAGAACCGCGCGGTCTTTTCCAGATCGGCGGCATCGCCTTCGAGCGGCACGACTTCCGATGCGGCGTGCTCCTTGTAGACAAAGGCGCGTTCCAGCGCGAGGTCGACAAAGCCGGAGATGATGTCGCCGGAGAAAGTCGGGATTTGCCGCATGATCAGCTTGGTGCGCGAGGCCGGCTGCAGCAGATTCAGCACGTCGTGGACGCCGGCATCGGCCTTGTCGATCTTGTTGACGAACAGGATGCGCGGGATTTTTCGGTCTTCCAATTCGCGCAGGATGAGCTGCAGCTGCGGGACTTTTTTCTCGTCCATCTCGCAGACGACGACAGCGACATCGATCGCCGGCAGCACCGCGCGCATGTCGTGCGCGAATTCGACCGAGCCCGGACAATCGAGAAATGTATAGGCGTCGCCCATGAAGCTCGTGGTGGCGACCGTGAGTTCGACGCTCATGTGATGATGGCGCGCTTCCTTGCTGGCGTCGCCGACGGTCGTTGCCGGCTTCGACCGTGCCTTGGCGCGCGATCGCGCCGGTGCGCGCAAGGATCGCTTCAAGCAGCGTGGTCTTGCCGCTTTGGAACGGACCGACCAGCGCGACACAGCGTGGACCGCCGGCGCGGGCGCCGCCATTGGGTGTCGAATGGGCCGACGTGTTGGCTGACGAGTTGGTTGCCATAACCACCTCCCGCAACAACCCCCTGACGGCCCGTCTTGGCGCGGGCCGCGTCGGCTATCGTTTCAGGCGGTGGCGGGGGCGGTCAAGGGGCGCGACAAGACGCACTTAGGCCTTTGTCAAGCCGACGGCAAAAATCAGCGCCAAGTTGGCGCCTTATCTGCCGCATGGTGCTGTAGCCGTCCGTGCCGACGTTATTGCGCGAGGTGCAGTTCCAGCGAGCCGATGCCGGCCGCGACATTGAGCCCGGTCTGCCCTTGCACCGATAGCGGCTGCAGAGCGACCGAACGGTTCGACCCGCCGATCAAGGCATTGGCGCCGACGCCGGCGCCCACGGTCGCTTCGGCCTGCGCTCCGGTATAGGTGCCGGAAAGCATGCCGACATAGCGGTTGGTCCCGGCAAACACCGTCCAAATAATGGCGCTGCCGGTGGTGAAGCCGACATCGAGGCCGATCTTGGTCATGGTGCCGGTATAGGCTTCGGGCGGGCCATTATCCGGCTTGAAGTTGCAGCTCACATTGCGTTGCGAGCCGACGATCATGCCGACGCCGGACGACACCGAGCAGGAGAGCTGACCGACCTGCACGCGGCTCTGTTGCGCGCTTGCCGGCTGCGTGAGCGCCAATGCCGCCGCTGCCATAAGCGCGGCCGAAAACCCCTTTACCAACATCGAATTAGCTCCTCAGCTGTGCCCCATTCTGGCCCGTTCCGAGCCGTTGCCGCCGTTTATAAGCGAGATTGCGGCCCGCGTCTCGCCCCGTTTCGCGCATCGTTAAATCGCGCAATTTCCGGCCTCTGGCCGCCATTCCATAGTGGGACGGTTAGAAAAATCCGACCGACTCGCACCCGGTACCGGCCAGAAAGCTTGTCTTCACCCGCTTGCCCGGAATGTCGATGACATGCACCGAGCCGTCGCCCTGGCAGGGGACGAACAATTCGTCGCCGCGGAACGCCATGTCCATCGGCTGCGAGCCGACTTTGATCGCGGTCTGCTCGCGGAACGACGGATCGATCAGGCTGACGGTGTCGCTGTTGAGGCTCGTTACGGCAAGCAGACCGTAGTCCGGCGCGTAGCGCGCGATCTGCGCCGCCTTCGGCACGTCCTTCAGCACGATTTCCTCGCGAACCTGGCCGGCCGCGGTGTCGATCAGAAACAGCGTCGGCTGCGACGTCGTCGACCGCGACCACGGTGCGGCTGTCCGGCGAGATGGCGATGCCGGCGAGCGGCACGCGGCGTGTTGATCTTGCCGAGCAGTTTGCGCGTCGGCAGATCGATGACCGATACCGTGGCGTCTTCTTCGTTCTCGGTATAGAGCCGCGTGCCGTCCGGCGCGATGATCAGGCGATGGCCGTTGGTCGAGCCGGAATCGATCGCGTCGACGACCTTGTTGCTGTTCGGATCGATCACCACGACTTTCGCCGAGTTCTCGCAGGTGATGTAGATCAGCCCGTCCGGGCCGAGCTTGAGCGTATGCGGCGCGATATAGGGGCGCAGATCGATGGTCGTCGACCAGCGCGCGCTTGTGCAGATCGAACACGCAGAGATGGTGCTGCGGATTGGGATTGCGGCCGTGGATGCCGTCGCCGAAGATCGGCACATAGGCCCGGCCGGTTTCCGGCATGACAAGAAGCTCATGCACGGTGCGGGTAAAACCGTCGATCACGACCTCGGTCTCGTAGGTCGCCGGATTGAGGAACAGGACCTTCGCGCCCATCTTGTCGACCGCGATCATGCCGCGTGAATTGTTTTCGTTGGCCATCGTTTCTTCCCTTGGATCTTGGCAATAACCTTATCGCGTCTTCGCCGCGATGAAAAATACCAAGTCGCGGACGACAGAACTTGGCGGCACCAAAATGACTTCGGTTATGGAGGCGGGACAAGCCCGGCCATGACGATTACCATGACGGCAACGATAATATTTTACCGGGAGGATAATCATGACCGCCGTCGCGTCGCATAACATCAAATTCCTCGGCCATTCCGACCAGGGCGGCCGTGGCGACGGCGTGCAGGTCATGGTGCATCAGCGGCTTCGCCTATATCGGCCACGGATTTTCCAACGGCATCACCGTGATCGACGTGCGCGATCCGAAAAAGCCGAAGCCGGTCAATTTCCTCGCCTGTGCCGCCGAACACGCGCGCGCATCATCTGCAGACATACCCACGAAACTGGCGATCTGCTGCTGGCGGTCAACGGTCCGAGCGTGTGGACCATGCAGGTGAGCCAGGAATCCTATTTCGCCGGCACGTCGGGCGACGCGCTGGCCGGCCAGAAATTCACCTCGGGACTTCGCGTCTACGATCTCGGCCAAGCCAGAGGCGCCGCGCGAGATCGCCTTTCTGCCGCTCGGCGGGCTGGGCCCGCACCGCATCTGGTATGTCGGCGGACGCTACGCCTATGTCTCGGTGCATCTGCCGGAATTCTCCGACCATATCCTGGTGATCGTCGACATGGCGGAGCCGACCAAGCCGCAAGTGGTCGGCAAATTCTGGCTGCCCGGCATGTGGACCGGCGGCGGCGAAACGCCGACTTGGCCGAAGGGCCGGCGCTATGCGCTGCATCACGCGCTGGTCGCCGGCAATCTCGCCTACAGCGCCTGGCGCGACGGCGGCATGGCCATCGTCGATGTCGGCGATCCGGCCAAGCCGAAAATGGTGTCGTATCGCAATTGGGATCCGCCATTCGGCGGCGGCACCCATTCGCCGCTGCCGCTGCCGGACCGCAATCTGCTGGTCGTCGCCGACGAGGCCAATTTCGCCGACTGCAAGCTTGGGCTGCGTTACATCTGGGTCTTCGACGTGCGCGAGCCGTCGAATCCGATCAGCATCGCCACCATGCCGATCCCGGACGAGGCCGATTATTGCAAGAAGGGCGGCAATTTCGGTCCGCATAATCTGTGGGAGAACCGGCCCGGCGCCTTCGTCAGCTCGCGCTACATTTTCGCCACGCTGCACAATGCCGGCGTGCGCGCCTACGACATCAAAAATCCGTTCGCGCCGCGCGAGGTCGGCTATTTCGTGCCGCCCAATCCGGCGAGAATGTTCGATCCGCGGCCGAACCGGCCGCAGGTGATCCAATCCTGCCGACTGCTTCGTCGACGCCGAAGCGCGTGATGTATGTCACCGATTCCAATGCCGGTCTTTACATTCTGCAGTTCGAGGGCGCCTGAACGCCGCCATTGTCGCCATGCGGACGATGTGATGTCGGCGCACCTGCATTGACAGTGCGGCGCATGCCCTTCCACACTCGCGCGAACTAAGGGCCGCGCAGCGGCCGGTATGTTAAAGCCACTCGGGCGGAACACAATGACATCGATCAGGGCGGACGGATCACATGGCGGCAACTGTAATCCGCGACGCACATGGCGCGGCGCCGGGCCTCAGACCATCGAAGGTTTTGTCGGCAGCTGCGCTGGACGACGCGAAAATTTCGCCGCTGCATCGGCAGAGTCATCGCGCTGATCGCCGCCGGCTATTTCTTCGACGTCATCGACTTCACGGTGTTCGGCTCGCTGGTGCCGTTCATTCTGCAAATCCGAGATTCGCGACCGGACCCGAAGCCGCGGCAATCGGCAGCGCCACCATTTTCGGCCTGTTCGCTCGGCACCGCCGGCCAGGGCGAGTTCTCCGACCGGTTCGGCCGGCGCTTCATCTATCAGTTCAATCTGCTGCTGTTCGGCGTCTTCACGATCCTCGGCGCCTTCGCGCCGAGCGTGACCTTGCTGATCGTCTGCCGCTTCATCGCCGGCATCGGGCTCGGCGCCGAGCAGCCGCTGGCCTTCGCCTATGCGGGCGAATACGCGCCGAAGCGCATTCGCGGCCGCATCCTGGCGATCGTGCATTTCATCGGCGGCGCCTGCGTGTGGCCGATCGGCACCGGCGCTGTGATCGGCTTCTTCCTCGTGGCATCGATCCCGACGTCGCGGATTCGCCGAATACGCCTGGCGCGGCGTCTGGGTTGTCGATCGGCGTCGGCGCGCTGATCGTCTGGGTGTTCCGCTTTTCGCTGCCGGAATCGCCGCGCTATCTGGCGACCCACGGCCGAGGCAAGGAAGCGCTCGACGTGCTCGGCAAGCTGGGCATTGCCGGACCGACACAGCCGCTGTCGACCGATGCCGCGAGCAACACCAAGAGCGACCCGTTCGGCGTGGTCTTCAAGCAGTTCCCGACCCGCGTCATTGCCGGCATGATCTGCTTCTCGGCGTTCTTCGGCATCGCCATCGGGCTCGGCGCCTGGCTGCCGAACATCATGAACGGCAAGGGCTTCTCGATCACCAAGTCGCTGCAATATACGCTGGCGATGAACTTCGCGGTGCCGTGCGCCAGCCTCTTCATGATGTATGCGCTCGACAAATTCGGCCGCAAGATCACCTCGGTTTGCGCTTTTATCGGCGCCGGTCTGATGGCGATCGTGTTCGCCAATGCCGAGACCGCCACGGAACTGATGGTGGCCGGCTTCGTCATGATCTTCTTCGTTCAGGTGGCGGGAAATTCGATGCAAATCTTCGCATCCGAAGTATTCCCGACCAACGCGCGCGCCTCCGGCTTCGGCTGGGCCGCGGGCGTCGGACGGCTGGCGACGGCCTTCATCATGCCGATGATCCTGTGGATCCAGAACGGCTGGGGGCTGACGACGGTGTTCGGCTGTCTCGCGTCCTTCCTGTTCATCGCGGCCGTGTCGGTGACGCAACTCGGCCCGGAAGCGCGGCAGAAGAGCCTCGACGAGATCGCGCCGCCGACGGGGTGAGATTGGTGCCGTCACCCTGATGTGCCCGCGCGAAGCGCGGCCTCGAAGGGCGACGGCTGCACCGCCCGGGCTGCATCCTTCGAGGACCGCTTTGCGGCCGCCTCAGGATGACGGGACGAGCGCCGCGTAACTTTGCGATCTAAGACGAGCGCGCCACCCGGCCATCGCCGGTGACGTGAAGACCGCACTCTTTCTTGTCTGCCTCTTCCCACCACCAGCGGCCGGCGCGTTCCGGCTCGCCGGGCGCGATGGCGCGGGTGCAGGGCGCGCAGCCGATCGAAGCGAAGCCTCGCGCGTGCAGCGGATTGAGCGGAATTTTGTTGGCGGCGGCGAATGACTCAGCCGTATCGCGAGTCCAATCCAACACCGGGCTGAGTTTCAAAAGATCGCGCTGGTCGGCCGCAACCAAAGCGGTGTCTTGACGATGCGCGGATTGATCCGCCCGCACGCCGACGATCCAGCCCGCCGCACCGAGCAGCGCGCGGTCGAGCGGTTCGACCTTGCGGACGTAGCAGCACGACTGCCGAGCCGCGACGGATTCATAGAAACCGTTGATGCCCTGTTTCCCGATCAGCGCTTCAAGCTTCTCGTGCCGCGGATAGACGGCGCGGATGCGCCGGCCGTAGCGCCGCTCGGTCTCCGCCCATAATTCGTAGGTTTCCGGAAACAGGCGGCCGGTATCGAGGGTGACGATATCGATGTCGAGATCGCGCTCGCAGATCATCTGGGTTATGACCTGATCCTCGAGACCGAAACTCGTCGTGAAGATGAGCTTGCCGGCAACATCGCGCCGGAAGCATTCGAGGCGTTCGGCGGGCGACAGATCGGCCAGTCCGGTATTGAGGCGCGCCGCCTGCGCCGCCAGGCTTTGGCGATCGGAACCGGCCGCGCTGCCCTCACCCCTGGGATCGATCGCTTCGGCACTGTCGCCGACGGCGAGAATGAGGCCGCCGCCGGCAATCCGGCCGCCGAGATCAAGCACCAATCGTCCGGTTCGTGGATTGACCGCGTAAAGATCGGCGGCAATCGGCTGCGCCAAGCCGATTTCGATTTCGCCGACGTGATTGCGCGCGACGGTCCTGGCCTCGACCGGTTCGAGCGCGCCGGGATCGACGGCATTGGCGATCGCCGCGATGGTGCCGCGGCGTTCGGCCATGCCGACGCGGACGCCTATGGTTGCCCCGACCGCAAGCGGCTGTTCATGCAGCCAGAACACCCGCGCCCAGATGCGGTGCGCAACTTGGGCCGGTGCCGAGACCGCCGAAATGATATCGCCGCGCTCGACAAAAATCTGCCGGTCCAGCGTGACGCCAACCGATTTGCCGGCGCGCGCGCTTTGCGGCCGATGCTTCGCGTCCGGCTCGGGCCAGGCTTCGATCGATTGTATCCGCGCCGTGGTACGGCGCGGCATGATCGTCACCTCGTCGCCGACAGCGAGCCGGCCGGTCTCGATGCGGCCGGCGACGATGCGCCGGTCGTCGAACTTGTAAACCGCCTGTACCGGAATGCGCAGCGCCAATTCGGTCAGCGGCTTGGCCGGGGAAAAACGGTCCAGCACATCGAGCAAGGTCGGCCCCATGTACCAGGCGATCGGGGCGGTGCGCCGCTCCACGCCGTCGCCGTGACGCGCCGAAATCGGGACGATGGCGGTCGCCGACAGGCCCAGACCGGCAAAATGATTTGCGATCTCCGCCTCGAGTTCGAGAAAGCGCGTTTGATCGAAGCCGACGCGGTCCATTTTGTTGACGACCACAACCACCTGCGAAATACCAAGCAGATGAAGCAGATAACAATGCCGGCGGGTTTGGTCGCGAAGTCCCTCGGTAGCATCGACCACAAGCACCGCGGCGTCGGCCTGCGCGGCGCCGGTGATCATGTTGCGGAGGAACTCGGCATGGCCGGGAGCATCGATCAGCACGACATCACGCGAGGCGGTGCGGAACCGGATCTGGCTGGTGTCGAGGGTGATGCCTTGGTCGCGTTCGGTCTGCAGCGCGTCGAGCAGGAACGACCACTCGAAGGCCACGCCCCGACGGTCGCTCACCGCCTTCAGCGATTCCAGCTTGCCGTCGGGCAGACTTTTGGTTTCGTGCAGCAGCCGGCCTATCAAGGTCGATTTGCCGTGATCGACATGGCCGGCGATCACGACGCGGACCAAGGGACGGAGACTGCTGCCGTGGGCCGGCGCAAGCTTTTCAGTAACAAGCATGTTCATGATCGGGCGAGGTCCGTGATTCCACGTTACAAACAAAACCTGAACTAGAGATAGCCGGAAACGCGCAAGCGTTCGAAGGCGTCTTCGCTTTCGTGATCCATGGCGCGCCCGGCGCGCTCCGAGGTGTTGGTCGTTTCCAGTTCGCGGATGACCTCGTCGATCGTGGCCGCCTGCGACGGCACCGGGAAAGTAATGTCGGCATCGCCGAGCGAGCGGTAACGCTTGCCGTCGCGGGCGAGATAGAGCGGTATGATCGGGATGCCCTCGCGCTTGGTATAGGCCCAGATGTCGAGCTCGGTCCAATGGAGGATGGGATGGATGCGCAAATGCGCGCCAGGCGGCGGCGACGCGTTGAACTGATCCCAGAATTCCGGCGGCTGATCGCGGATGTCCCAGCCTCCTTCAATGCCGCGCGGCGAAAACACCCGCTCCTTGGCACGCGTCGCCTCCTCGTCGCGGCGGATGCCGGCGATCAGCCCGTCAAAACCATATTTCGCCAAAGCAAGTTTTAGGCCCTCGGTCTTGCGCGCGGCGGACCGCGCCGCCGGCGGCAGAGTCGGATCGATGGTCTCGAGCGGCGGGCACGGCTCTACTTTAAGATCGAGATTCCATTCCGCCGCATAACGGTCGCGGAACGCATACATCTCCGGAAATTTCTTGCCGGTATCGACATGCATGGCCGGAAACGGCACCCGGCCAAAGAAGGCTTTGCGCGCCAGCCAGATCATCACGTTGGAATCTTTGCCCAAGGACCAAAGCAGCGCGACGCGTTTCAGCCGGGCGAAGGCTTCGCGGAAGATGAAAATGCTCTGTGCTTCGAGATCGTCCAGCCGGTCCACCAGCGTTACTCCAGGCGCTGCCGGCGCCGCGAAATAGGACACTGAACAAGGAGCACCTTGTGGGTCACGAAGCCGGCGGCAAAAAGCGTCTCTTGTCTTAGCAATACTTTCATCAGTTCTTCTAAACCTCGGCGGCTTGTTGGTAGAATATTTTTTCGTTTGCTGGCGTCACAACCTTTCTATATGGAAAATAATTCTCGTCAATTGCAGACTTAGCCGGGAAGAATTCTGAAGTTTGTTTTTGCATGGCTTGGACAGCCGCGCACGGAGACGGGCACGCGAATAGGCAAATGGAGACTTTGATGAAAACGACGATTGCGGCGCTGTTCGGGTCTTTCCTGCTGTGCGGGGTCGCCCACGCCGCCGACCTGAGCCTGCTCAATGCGTCCTACGATCCGACCCGGGAACTCTATACGGATGTCGGACAGGCCTTCGCGGCCAAATACAAGACCGATGCCGGAAAAACCGTCGAGGTCAAAACCTCAAATGGCGGCTCCGGCGCGCAGGCCCGCGCCGTGATCGACGGGCTGGATGCCGACGTTGTCACGCTGGCGCTGGCATACGACATCGACGCCATCGCCGACCGTGGTTTGATCGCCGCAGATTGGCAGTCGCGGTTGCCCAATGACTCTTCGCCCTACACGTCGACCATTGTGTTCCTCGTGCGCAAGGGCAATCCCAAGGGCATTCATGACTGGGACGACCTGGTGAAACCCGGCATCCAGGTGATCACGCCGAATCCCAAAACGTCGGGCGGCGCACGCTGGAACTATCTCGCGGCCTGGGGATTTGCGCAGAAGAAATACGGCAGCGAGGAAAAGGCGCGGGAATTCGTGAAGGCGGTCTACGCCAATGTCCCGGTGCTCGACACCGGCGCCCGCGGCTCGACGATCACTTTCGTCGAACGCGGCGTCGGCGACGTGCTGCTGGCCTGGGAGAACGAAGCCCAGCTCGCCATCAACCGGCTCGGCGTCGACAAGTTCGACCTGGTGGTGCCGAGCATCTCAATCCTGGCCGAGCCGCCGGTCGCGGTGGTCGACAAGGTCGTCGACCGCAAGGGGACGCGTGCTCCAGCCGAAGCATTTCTGAATTTTCTTTACACGCACGAGGGACAAGAAATCGTCGCCAAGGACTATTATCGTCCACGCGATCCGGCGGTTGCCAAGGAGTACGAAGCAAAGTTTCCGCAGGTCGAACTTCTGACCATCGGCGGCTTCGGGGGCTGGCGCAAAGCGCAAGCGACCCACTTCAACGACCACGGCGTTTTCGACTCGATCTATACGCAATGATACGAGGTCGACGTGAGTATCGCAGGCAGTCTTGTCGGGCGTCGACCGGGCGTGATTCCGGGATTCGGCATCACGCTCGGCATGACACTGCTCTGGCTCGGGCTGATCGTGCTGATTCCGCTCGCCGCGCTGTTCTTCAAGACTGCCGAGCTTAGCTTCGACCAGTTCGTCGCCGTCATCACCAGCCGCCGCGCGCTGCACGCCTTCGCGCTTTCGTTCGGACTGTCATTTGCGGCCGCGCTGGCCAATCTGGTGTTCGGTTCAATCGTGGTCTGGGCGCTGGTGCGCTATCGCTTTCCCGGCCGCCGGCTGCTCGATGCCATTGTCGACATTCCGTTTGCCTTGCCGACCGCAGTCGCCGGCATTGCGCTGACGACACTTTACGCTCCCTCCGGCTGGATCGGCGGCTTGCTGGCACCGCTCGGCATCAAGGTCGCGTTCACGCCGCTCGGTATTTTCGTCGCACTGGTTTTCATCGGCCTGCCGTTCGTCGTCCGCACCGTGCAGCCGGTGCTGGAAGATCTCGACGAGGAGTTGGAGGAAGCCGCCTGCTCGCTGGGCGCCGGCCGCTGGATGACCGTACGCCGCGTCGTCGTACCCGGCCTAATTCCGGCGTTGTTGACCGGTTTCACGCTCGCCTTCGCGCGCGCCGTCGGCGAATACGGCTCGGTCATCTTCATCGCCGGCAATCTGCCGAATTATTCGGAAATCGCCCCGCTGTTGATCGTCATCAGATTGCAGGAATTCCGCTACGCCGACGCCACCGCGATCGCCGCGGTGATGCTGGTCGCCTCGTTGCTGTTTCTGCTTTTGATCAACGCGCTGCAGTATTGGTCAGAAACTCATAGCGGGAAACGACAGTGACCGCGCTGCCCCTGACCGGTTTCAACAAAAGCACGCCTCTACCGGCGCAGGACGCTTTGCCTGTCGTCTCAAACGTGACCCGACGCCATGCCGACGCCCGCACCGACCCTGCCTGGGTGCGCTGGCTGGTGATCGCCGTGGCGGTCGGCTTCATGGGACTCTTCATCGTATTACCGCTGGTCTGCGTATTCGCGCAGGCCTTCTCGAAGGGCTTGGCGACCTATATCGCGGCACTGAGCGATCCCGACACGCTGTCGGCGATCCGGCTGACACTGATCATTGCCGCGATATCGGTTGCGACCAATGTCGTGTTCGGCGTCATCGCCGCCTGGGCGCTCGCCAAATTCGAGTTTCGCGGCAAATGGCTGCTGCTGACGCTGATCGACGTGCCGTTCTCGGTCTCTCCGGTAATCGCCGGTCTTGTCTTCGTGCTGCTGTTCGGACTGCAGGGCTATTTCGGCCACTGGCTGGTGGCGCACGATATCAAGATCATCTTTGCGCTGCCCGGCATGGCGCTGGCGACGATCTTCGTCACCTTTCCTTTCGTGGTGCGCGAACTCACCCCGCTGATGCAGCAACAAGGCACCGAGGAGGAAGAAGCGGCCTTGTCGCTCGGCGCTTCGGGACTCAAGACGTTTTTTCGCGTCACGCTGCCGAACGTGAAGTGGGCGCTGCTGTACGGCGTGCTGTTGTGCAACGCGCGCGCCATGGGCGAATTCGGCGCGGTGTCGGTGGTGTCCGGCCATATCCGCGGTCAGACCAACACCATGCCGCTGCATGTCGAGACGCTGTATGACAGCTATCAGTTCGCCGCCGCATTTGCCGTGGCGTCGCTGCTGGCGCTGCTCGCGCTGGTGACGCTCGTGCTCAAGGTCATCCTCGAAGACCGCTTGGTGGAGGAATAAGATGAAAATATCGGTGGTCGATGTCGTCAAGCGCTTCGGTGATTTCGCGGCCCTCGACAATGTCAGGCTCGAAGTACGCTCCGGCGAATTACTGGCGCTTTTGGGACCGTCCGGCTCCGGCAAGACGACGCTGTTGCGCATCGTCGCCGGGCTCGATTGGCCCGACCAGGGCCAAGTGCAGTTCGACGGCGAGGACGCGCTGTCGCAATCGGCCGGCCAGCGCCATGTCGGATTCGTGTTCCAGCATTATGCGCTGTTCCGCCACATGACGGTGTTCGAAAATGTCGCGTTCGGCCTGCGCGCCAAGCCGCGCAAGGAGCGGCCGAGCGAACCGGAAATCCGCCGCCGGGTCGAGAAGCTGCTCGATCTCGTGCAACTCGGCTGGCTCGCCAAGCGCTATCCGACTCAGCTTTCAGGCGGACAGCGCCAGCGCATCGCGCTTGCCCGCGCGCTCGCCATCGAGCCCCGGGTCCTTTTGCTCGACGAGCCGTTCGGTTCGCTCGACGCCAAGGTCCGCAAGGAGCTGCGGCGCTGGCTGCGCAATCTGCATAACGAGATTCACGTCACCTCGATCTTTGTCACCCACGACCAGGAGGAAGCCCTGGAGGTGGCCGATCGTGTCGTCGTCATGGACAAAGGCCGGATCGAGCAGACCGGCACGCCGCAACAGGTCTATGATCACCCGCAAACGCCCTTCGTCCATGAATTCATCGGCGAATCGATCGTGCTGCCGGTCACGGTGCGGGGCAGCGAAGTGCAGTTCGCCGGGCGGTCGATCCGCGTCGACCCGCAAGGCATGCCGGACGGCGCGGCGACCTTGTTCGCGCGGCCTTTCAACATGACGATCCTGCCCGCGTCGGCCGAAGACGATCTGAGCGGCGTCATCAAACGCGTTCACGGCATCGGCGCGGCGCGGCGCGTCGAAATTGCGCTCGGCAGCGAAGCGTCGCAAACCATCATCGAAGTCGATGCGTTGCGCAGCCAGCAATGGCGCGTCGGCCAGGCGGTGGGCTTAAGGCCGGAGCAGTATCGGCTGTTTCCGAATCCGGTTTGAATCGATCCGCGGAACCTAAATGGCCGGGACAAGCCCGGCCATCACGGGACCTATCGGAGATTGCCGCAGAAGCGCTGGATGCGCGTGCACGCTTCCTCCAGCGCGCTGGTCGCGGTCGCGTAGGAGATGCGGAACGCCGGCCCGACTCCGAACGGCGTGCCCTGCACCACCGCGACGCCCTCGGCTTCAAGAAGCTCAGTGACGAAGTCTTCGTCGGTTGCGAGCTTTTTGCCGTTCGGCGCGGTCTTGCCCATGGCGCCGGCGCAAGACGGATAGACGTAAAACGCGCCTTCCGGCTTCGGACACTGGATGCCGTTGGCCTGATTGAGCATCGACACGCAGAGATCGCGGCGCTCCTTGAAGATCTTGTTGTGCTTCGGGATGAAATCCTGCGGCCCGTCGAGCGCCTCGACCGCGGCCCATTGCGACACCGCGGTCGGGTTCGAGGTCGACTGCGACTGGATCATCGCCATGGTCTTGATCAGCGTCTCCGGGCCGCCGGCATAGCCGATGCGCCAGCCGGTCATGCAATAGGCCTTCGAGGTGCCGTTCACCGTCAGCGTGCGGTCGTACAGCCGCGGCTCGACTTGCGCCGGCGAAAAGAATTCGAAGTCGTCATAGACGAGATGTTCGTACATATCGTCGGACATGACGTGGACATGCGGGTGACGCATCAGCACGTCGGTCACCGCCTTGAGCTCGGCCTTGGTATAGGCCGCGCCGGTCGGGTTCGACGGCGAGTTGAAGATGATCCATTTGGTCTTCGGCGTGATCGCGTTTTCCAGATCGTCCGGCTTCATCTTGAAGCCGGATTCCATGGTGGTGACGACCTCGACCGGCGTGCCGCCGGCGAGCAGCACCATGTCCGGATAGCTCACCCAGTAAGGCGCCGGGATGATCACCTCGTCGCCCGGATTGATGGTGGCGATCAACGCGTTGTACAGCACCTGCTTGCCGCCGGTGCCGACGATGATCTGCGACGGCTTGTAGTCGAGCTCGTTCTCGCGCTTGAACTTGCGCGACGACCGCGGCCTTGAGCTCGGCAATGCCGTCCACGGCGGTGTATTTCGACGCCTTGCCTTCGCGGATCGCCTTGATCGCGGCTTCCTTGATGTTGTCGGGCGTGTCGAAGTCGGGCTCGCCGGCGCCCAGGCCGATGACGTCGCGACCGGCCGCTTTGAGCGCGCGCGCTTTATCCGTGACGGCGATGGTGGCCGACGGCTTGATGCGCATTACCTGGTCCGCGAGAAAGGCCATTTGCGAGTCTCCAACTGCTTTTAGGCGGGTGTTTGGTAAAGCCCGCCTGCCGCACAGGCAAGCGGCAAATCCCGATAACAGCCTCACATCTACGGCATTTCCCCAAGGCGCGTTTCCGGCGCAACACTCCTTTAAGGCCGGGCTGGCCTAATGCCCGATCCAAGACATCAGACACCGGACTGCCATGGAGCGTTTGCGCGAGACCCTGCGGAGCGGCGCCTGGCTGACGCCCGAGCGTGTCCGGCTGGTGGCCGCGGCGCTGCTGATCGCCTCGGCCTTGGGTTTTCTGTTCCTGGTGGTGACCGCCCATGGTTCCGTCGACCGTCAGAGCCGTCCGCTCGGCACCGACTTCTCCAACGTCTATGCGGCCGGCACTTATGTCGACGAGGGCAACGCCGCGGCGGCGTTCGATCCGGTGCAGCAATTCGCCCGCGAGCAAACGATCTTCGGCCCCGACACGCAGTTCTACGGCTGGCATTATCCGCCGTTTTTTCTGTTCATCGCCGGCGCTCTGGCTTTGATGCCCTACGGCCTTGCGCTCGCGGTCTGGCAGGCGGCGACGCTTGCGCTTTATTTGTTTGCAATACGGGCGATCGTTGCTGCGTCATTCCCGGCCCGCGCAGCGGGAGCCCGGAAACCTAATCGCGGAAACCGCAGAACGATCGCCGCGTCAGAACTTTGGGACGCCGGGATTATCGATCCGGACACCCGCCACGCGGCTTCCGGGATGACGGCGATGTGGCTCCTTCTCGCGCTCGGCTTCCCATCGGTGCTGATCAATATCGGTCACGGTCAGAACGGCTTTCTCACCGCGGCGCTGCTCGGCGGCGCTTTGGTCGTGCTCGACCGCCGTCCGATCCTGGCCGGCATCATGTTCGGCCTGCTGGTCTACAAGCCGCAATATGGACTGATGATTCCGATCGCGCTCGCTGTGAGCGGGCGTTGGCGCGTCTTCGCCGCTGCCGCAGCGACGGTCGCCGCGGCGGCGATCGTGACGACGCTCGTGTTCGGCTTATCGGTGTGGCACGCCTTTGCCGTGTTCTCCGAGTTCACCCGCACGGTCGTGCTCGAACAGGGCAATACCGGCTGGTATAAGATCCAGAGCGTGTTCGCCTGGGCGCGGATGTGGGGCGCGCCGATCCCGCTCGCTTATGCTTTGCAGGGTGTGACGATCGTCGCGATCGGGCGGCGATCGCGTGGCTGTGGCGCGGCACTGCGCCCTATCCGCTCAAAGCCGCGGCGCTCTGCCTCGCCACCATTCTCGCGACACCTTACAGCTTCGATTACGACATGATGGTGCTGGCGCCGGCCATCGCCTTTTTCGCCGTCGACGGTTTCGCACGCGGTTTCGGGCCGTGGGAGAAAACCGCGCTTGCCGCGCTCTGGCTGGTGCCGCTCGTTGCCCGCAGCATCGCGCAACTGACATTTATTCCACTCGGCGTGCCGGCCATGTTCGTTGTATTCATTCTAATATTGCGTCGCGCGGCGTTCGGTCGCGCTCGAAGAAACTCCAGCAATAAAATGACTTTCTTCGATCCGGCCGCTAAAATAGCCGCAGAATCGGGCGGCGGTTCGCGCGGCCACGACATCGCCTCGGTGCAGTCGTAAGACGGCAACACTCGCGCGTTACTGCCGCAAAGAAATTTGGAAGCGGCGATGTTTACGCTCTATTCGATGCAGCGATCGGGCAACAGCTACAAGGCGCGGCTGGCTTTGGCGCAGCTCGGCATCCCTTATCGCCTGGTCGAGATCGACATCCTCAAAGGCGACAGCCACACGCCTGAATTCCTTGCCAAGAATCCGAACGGCCAGGTACCGCTTCTGGAAGTCGCGCCCGGCCGTTACCTCGCCGAATCGAATGCCATTCTCTGGTACATCGCCGGCGGCACGCCGATGGCGCCGGAGGATCGCATCGACCGCGCCGAAATATTGCAGTGGATGTTCTTCGAGCAGCATAGTCTCGAGCCCAATATCGGCGCGGCCTATTTCTGGCTCGCGCTGGTCAAAGGCGGCCGCGATCTGCAGCAACACGCGCTCGAAGATTGGATGGAAGAAGGCAATCGCGCGCTCGGCGTCATGGAAAAGCATCTCGCGCTGCACGACTTCTTCGCCGCCGACCGTTACACCATCGCCGACATCGCGCTGTATGCTTATACGCATGTGGCGCATCTGTGCGATTACGATCTCGCCACGTTTCCGGCGATCCGCACCTGGCTTGATCGCGTTGCGGCACAGCCCGGCCACGTGCTCGATGGAATTTCGGCCGTTGGTCGCGATGCCGGCGGCCTGAGCCCAACGCCTAAGGCCATGACGTTAATCATTCATTAACCAAAATCACGAAATCGCCTTTATTATTCAATGGCTTCGCCAAAGTCCGGCCGAACACGCGCCTGCATCCGGCACGATTCTGCACAGACAGACCACTGATTCGTCAAAGATGACGGTCAAGGACACGAACATGACTGATTGGACCGAAAGGGCCGGTTTCGGGTCGCCGATTGCCGAGAAGACCTTTGCCAAGCGGCGCCGGCTGGGCGTCGAACTATTCGCAACTCTCGCGCTGGTGATTTCGCTGATCGTCGCCGCGACTGCGGTATCGATCGGCGTCGCGCGCGCCCAGGCAGGCTACACCGCCCGTCACGCCGGCGGCGCGCTCGGCTTCAGTCTCGGCGTTTCTCGGCGCGACGATGGCCGGCAAGATTCATTAGAGCTTTGCGGTTGTATCGGTGCGACGCGTAGGCCGGGCTCGGCTGTTCGAGTCCGGCTTTAATTTTTGATCGCGTCTATTCCGCCTTGATGTCGGCCGACTTGATGATCGGCCACCACTTTTCGATCTCGGCTTTTTGGTAGGCGGCAAGCCCGGCCGGCGTCGCTTGTTCCGGCGTCGCAATATCCTGGCCGATGGTATCGAGCCGTTTGCGCACTTCGGGATTGGCGAGCGCCGCTTTCACCGCGACATCGAGCCGTTCGATGACGGCTTGCGGCGTGCCCTTGGTGGTCCACAAGCCATGCCAGAACGACACCGTCAGACCCGGCACGCCGGACTCGACCATGGTCGGGGTTTGCGGCGATTTATTCCAGCGCGTTTCGCCCATCACGGCGTAGGCCCGCATCCTGCCGGCCTGGACGTTCGCCAGCGTCGACGATCCGTCCAGGCACGAAAAGTCGATCTGACCGGCCATCAGATCCTGCATTGCCGGTCCGGCACCGCGGTAGGGCACATATTGAAATTTCGCGCCGGTTTTCTGGGCGAAGAAGAAGCCGCACATATGCGCGCCGCTGCCGGCGCCGACCGTCCCGAATGTGCTCGGCTTCGGATTCGATTTCAGCCAGCGATGAGTTCGGCGGCGGAGCGCGGCGGCAAATCGTTCTTGCCGAGAATCCAAAGCGGCGCCGCCGCCAGGAACGCCACGGGCGCAAGATCCTTCAGCACATCATATTGCAGCGGATAGATCGCCGGCGAGCCGACATGGCTGGTCCAATTGCCGATGCCGATCGTGTAGCCGTCCGGATTGGCGTGGACGACGCTGGCGGTCCCGATCGTGCCGCCGGCGCCGGTGATGTTCTGGATGACGATCGGCTGGCCGAGCGCGTCCTTCATGCCGTCGGCAACGATGCGCGCCAGCGTGTCGGTCGGGCCGCCCGGCGGAAAGCCGACAATCATGGTGATCGGCCGCGACGGATAGGTTTCCGCCGCTGCCGCGGCCGTGCCCGCCAAAAGCGCGACGAGCGCCCAGACGCAATGCGATCGTATGGAGGATTTCATTCCCGTCCCCGTATCGTTTCCCCTTGGCATTTTTCTTTTCGAGTTTTGCCGCCGTCACGATGCCATGACAGCGGCTTTGCAAAAAGGTCAGCACTACTGTCGTGACCCGGCCGCAATGCCTACATAGGTGCTGCCGCCATGCGATTGACGCCACACCAAGGACGCCTGTAACCATCCGCAAATGTTCGCATTTTTCGAACAATTCCTGACCCCGACGCGCGCGCCGCAAAATCCCGAGCCGCCGCCGGGCCTGATCGCGTTTCTGTGGCACTTCGCCCGCCAGGCGAAATGGCTGTTCGCCGCCTTGTTCGTCGCCGAACTCTGCGTCGCGCTGAGCGACAGCGCGGTGCCGTGGTTCATGGGCCGCGTCGTCACCATGGTGACCAAGACGCCGCCCGATCGGTTCCTCGCCGCCGGCTGGCCATGGCTCGCCGGCATGGCGGTCGTCGTCGTGCTGGTCCGGCCGGTGGCGACACTGACGCGCTATCTGATCACCAATCAGGCCATCGCCGCGCCGTTCACCGGCTTGATCCGCTGGCAATCGCATTGGCATGTGGTGCGGCAGAGCTGGGCGTTCTTTCAGAACGATTTTGCCGGCCGCATTTCCAACCGGGTGATGCAGACCGCACCGTCGGTGCGCTCGACGCTGACCGCGACCATCACCACGGTCTGGTACATTTTGGTCTACGGCGTGTCCGCGATCGCACTGACCGCCGCGCCGACCGCTGGCTCGCCACTGCCGCTGCTGTTCTGGTTCGCCGGCTATGCGGCGCTGTTGTTTTATTTCGTACCGCGCATGCGCGAGCGCTCGAAAGAACTCTCGATCGCGCGCTCCGAACTGACCGGCCGCATCGTCGACAGCTACACCAATATCCTCACCGTGAAGCTGTTCGCCCGCGCCCGCGAAGAGGATCAATATGTGCGCAACGCGGTCGACCGTCATGTCGATCTGTTTTCCGCATCGCAGCGGCTGCTGACCGTTTTCGGCGCCATGCTCGATGTTCTCAATGCGCTGCTGATTGCCGGCTCGGGCGCGCTGGCGCTGATGCTGTGGCGCTACGGCATCGTCGAGGTCGGCGCCATCGCCATGGTGCTGCCGCTGACGCTGCAGCTCACCAACATGTCGCGCCAGATCGCGAGCCGCATCACCGAGATCTTCGAGGATATCGGCGTGGTGCAGGAAGGCATGCTGACGATCGCGCAGCCGCTGCAACTGCCCGATCCCGCCGACGCCAAGCCGCTGACCGTGCGCGGCGGCCGCATCGAGTTCAAGAACGTCGATTTCGGCTACGGCCGCGAGATCGGCGTGCTGCAGGATTTCAATCTGACCATCCGGCCGGGCGAAAAGATCGGCCTGGTCGGCCGCTCCGGCGCCGGCAAATCGACGGTGGTCAATCTGCTGCTGCGCTTCTTCGATCTCGAAGGCGGCGCGATCCTGATCGACGGCCAGGACATCGCCGGCCTGACGCAGGAATCGCTGCGCTCGCAAATCTCGGTGGTGACGCAGGACACCTCGCTGCTGCACCGCTCGATCCGCGCCAATATCCGCTACGGCCGGCCGGACGCCGAGCATCGAGGAGATCGAGCGCGCCGCAAGACTGGCGCACGCCCACGAATTCATCCTCGATCTGGAAGACTGGCATGGGCCGGCGCGGCTACGACGCCCATGTCGGCGAACGCGGCGTCAAACTCTCCGGCGGCCAGCGCCAGCGCATCGCGATCGCGCGCGTCATTCTCAAGGACGCGCCGATCCTGGTGTTCGACGAGGCGACCTCCGCGCTCGACAGCGAAGTGGAGGCCGCGATCCAGTCGAGCCTCGGCACGCTGATGGAGGGCAAGACGGTGATCGCCATCGCCCACCGGCTCTCGACCATCGCGCAGATGGACCGGCTGGTGGTGATCGATCACGGCCGCATCGTCGAGCAGGGCTCGCATCGCGAACTGCTCGCCCATGACGGCCACTACGCCGCACTGTGGCGCCGCCAGGCCGGCGGCTTCATCGACCCGCCCGACATGCAGGCGGCGGAGTAGCCCAGGCCAGCGCTTCGACGGTGAAAACCGCCGAATTCATCGATTGAGCGGATCGATGATCGTCAACCGATCGCTCGCATGGCAACGCTATTTCCCCAATTCGCGATCCGCCTAGCGCTTATAATGATCCAGGCTGCAAACTGCGGCGGCCTGCCGCACCGCCGTCGCAATTCGCCGCTACGGGAATCGTCATTGCACCGACTGCGAACCGGGAGATTACTCGATGCGACCAGCGTTTATTGCCGCCGCCTTGATTTTCGCCGCGCTCAGCATTCCCGCAGCCCCGGTTTTCGCCCAGCAAGGACTTCCCCCACTCACGCCGCCGCCACCGCCGCCGGTCAAGCCGTATAAGCCGGTCGCCGTAACGCCGCCGACGCTGTTCAGCGATCCGAGCTTCGCCGCATTCCGCAAGCAGCTTGCCGACATCGCCGCGCATCAAGGATCGCGCCGCACTCGGCAAGCTTGTCGTCGCGCAAAACTTTTTCTGGGTCCAGGACAAGGATCTCGCCGACAAGAGCAAGCCGGGCATCGACAATCTCGCCAAGGCGGTCGATCTCGGCGCCAAGGATGGCTCAGGCTGGGAGGTGCTGGCCGGCTTTGCCAATGAACCGACGGCAGCCGAGTCGCAGCAGCAAAAAGGCGTGTATTGCGCGCCGGCCGACCCGACCATCGATTCGACGGCGTTCGAAGGCTCGAGTCAAGGCGACCCAGACCGATCCGTCCGAATGGGGCTATCCGAACAAGGATGGCGTCGAAGTGCATGCAACGGCCGCGGCCTAAAGCGCCGGTAATCGCAGAAGCTCGGCATTTATCTCGTGCGGGTGCTGCCCGACAGCGGCCAGGGCGCCGACCCCAACGGTCCGCTGATGCTGCACATCGCGCTGCCGGACGGCAAAACCGGCTTCATCGACGCCCAGTCATTGTCGCCGCTCGGCGGCGACCAGATGTGCTACACTAAGGACGGCGCGCGGCTGGAAAATCACCGGATATTACGGCGGCGTAGCGCCCTTAGCCGGCGGTAACCGGACGGGTATTGAATTGATGTACCCGTCCGGGAGGACAATGGCGGCATGACGAGGGTGGGACGAGTGGCAAATTTCCGCAGCTTGCGCGTTTGGATAGCGGCGACGGTTCTATGGATGGTGCCGGCACATTTGCCGGCCCAGCAACTGTTCCAGTATCCAGCCGACCGCGCCGGACGTCGATCCCGGCGTCGACCACGGCAATTCCGCCGCCAATCTGCCGGACGAATTCCAGAAGCAGATGGTGTTCTACCGGTCGCTGCAGCCGCCCGGCACCATCATCATCGACACCCAGGAGCGGCATCTTTATCTGATCCAGGATCCGACCCACGCCATCCGCTATGGCATCGGCGTCGGCCGCGACGGCTTCACCTGGCAGGGCCTGTTGCAGATCAGCCGCAAGGCCGAGTGGCCGGATTGGCGGCCGCCGCCGGAAATGATCGAGCGCCAGCCTTATCTGCCGCGCTTCATGGCCGGCGGTCCGGGCAATCCGCTCGGCGCGCGCGCCATGTATCTCGGCAATACCGTCTATCGCATCCACGGCACCAATGCGCCGGAGACGATCGGCCAAGCCGTTTCATCCGGCTGCTTCCGCCTCGTCAATGACGACGTGTCGGATCTGTACGGCCGCGTGCCGGTCGGCACGCACGTCATCGTGCGGCAGGATTAAGCCCGCTTTTCCCGGACGCGGTGCAGCGCGCAGCGGTGCACCGCAGATCCGGGAACTTCACAGGCTCCGCATTTGCGAAGGCCCGGATTCAGCAGCGCAATACTACGTGCTGCGCTGCGCCCGGGACGCGTCATCACTACCGCCGCGCTGCGGCAACGGATTGCGATGTCTGACCGAACAGAATCGCGCGCTCTTCGGCGGTGCGGATGCCGCCCTGGCCGGGATTGATCTTCGGCGTCCACTCATAGGCCTTGACCACCGCCGGCCGCGCCTTGATCGCTTCCAGCCAGCGCTTGAGATGCGGGAAGTCGGCGATGTTCTGGCCCTGGCGCTCCCACGGCACGACCCACGGATAACAGGCCATGTCGGCGATCGAATATTCGCCGGCGAGATATTCGTGATCGGCGAGCCGTTTGTTCATCACGCCGTAAAGCCGATTGACCTCGTTGCGATAGCGATCCATCGCGTATTGAAGCTTGTCGGCGGCATAATTGCTGAAGTGATTGTTCTGTCCCGACATCGGACCGAGCCCGCCCATCTGCCAGAACAGCCATTCGAGCGCCGCGACGCGGCCGCGCAGATCCTTCGGAATGAACTTGCCGGTCTTGTCGGCGAGATAAAGCAGAATGGCGCCGGATTCGAATACCGAGATCGGCTTGCCGCCGTCGGCCGGCTTGTGATCGACGATGGCCGGGATGCGGTTGTTCGGCGACACCGCCAGGAATTCCGCCTTGAACTGTTCGCCCTTGCCGATGTTCACCGGAATGATTTTGTACTCCAGCCCGGCTTCTTCGAGAAAAATCGTAACCTTGTGGCCGTTCGGCGTGGTCCAATAATGTACGTCGATCATGACAAGCCTTTTGATGGGGATGATGACGCGCAAGCTTTACGCCTGCGGCGAACTCCAGGCTAGCGCGCCGGGCGCATCGCTGCCATCGGCATCACGGCGGATTGATCGCGGCGAATCTATGCGGCCGCAGTGGACGCGACGGCCTGCCTGGCGAGACCGCATCTTCAGGGTCATGGCGAACAGCGGCGCGATGAACAACGGTCCCCATTCAAGGCCGGTCGCCAGTGCCAGTGACGCGGCAAACAGCGGAATCAGAAGAACCGCGGCGCAAGCGAGAAACAGCGGGAATTCCGGCATCCGCCGCACCGCTTCGTCCTGCCAGAGCCACGCCACGACCAGCGCGCCGAACACCATGTCGTAGTCCTGCAAATAGGGTGTCGCCAGACAGGTGCCGAGAATAAGCGCCGCGTTTCTGATTCCGGCAGACGCGCCGCGGAACCACACCAGAGCGACCCCAAGCGCGGCGAGCCCGCCGACCGAGGCTTGAATGACATAGGCGATCGTGAACGTCGGCACCGAGCCGGCGCGCCGCGGTAAATACCGACAGCATGCGATGCCAGACGCCGGTGCCGTCTTCCAAACTAAAATGCCTGATCAATGCCAGCCGCTGCAGATAGTCGGCATAGATATCGGGGCCAAGCCAAAGCAAGCTGATGACGACGAGACCCCCGGCGGCCGCGCTCGCGCCCGCCAGCGCACGCCATTGCCGCCCGGCCAACAGCGCAATGGGAATCAAAATTCCAAGCTGCGGCTTGTAGGCCAGCAGCCCGAGCAAACCGCCGGCCAAGATCGGCCATCGCTCGAGCAAGCCAAGGCCGGCGCCGAACAGCGCCGCGGTCCAGGTGCCGTTCTGCCCGGCAACCGTATTGATAAATACCGCCGGCGTCGCCAAGGCGAGGAGCAGCGTGCGGCCGTTCGGCATCGCCAGCCGCAGCGCGCGGTAAAACGCAAACCATCCCGCCGAAATCCAAAGTACGAAGTCCGGGGATGTAGGGCACCAGCGCCAGCGGCGCCGTGAGCACCAGCAAGACCGGAGGGTAGCTGTAATTGTAGCCCTGCAGATGCAGGCCGACGATACTCTGCTCGAAGGCGTGGAAGGCCTCGAAATTGTAGATCTCGGCGGCGCGCTGATGCCACGCCAGATAGGGGCCGGACCAGAAATTGATGAAGTCATCGCCGAACGGCCGGCCGGCGCCGTCGGTCAGACCGTCGCGGGTCTGCCGCCACAGGTCGACCAGATAAACAATGATGGTGACGGCGACGTAGCAGCGGGCGATCTTTTCGATCAGCGCCGGCGACGGCATGGCAGGCCCCCGCGACAGCCCGGAAGCGCCGGCAGCTTTGGCGTCAGGTAAATCGGAAAATGAGGCCATGACAGGCCAGATCAGAACGCCAATACCATTGCCATCGGGTTAAATCCCGGCGGCTTCTGGGCCCGGCTTCGCGTGCTAGAGTGCCGGTATCGCCACAAGGAACGCCAAGGGAGAGACATGGTCACCGAAATCGCACAAATCGAAGTCAAGCCCGGCATGGAAAGCGAATTCGAAGCCGGCGTGAAAGCGGCCGCGCCGGTATTCAAGCGCGCCAAAGGCTGCAGCAGCATGGAGTTGCGGCGCTCGGTCGAAAAGCCGTCCCGTTATCGTTTGTTCGTCGAATGGGCGACGGTCGAAGACCACACTGTCGATTTTCGCGGCTCGTCGGATTTCCAGGAGTGGCGCAAGCTGGTGGCGCATTGCTTCGCCTCGCCGCCGGAAGTCGAGCACGTGACGCAGGTGGTCAAGGGGTTTTGATACACCGTCATTCCGGATTGCCGTGAAACGGCAAGTCCGGAATCCATGCTCACAGGTCAGCAAATATCAATTCCGGGCTCGCGCTGCGCGCGCCCCGGAATGACGACGTCAGGCCCGCACCCGCTCCACATTGGCAATGCGGGCCGGCACGCCGAATTCGCGGCGGCAGACTTCGGCGAGCGCGGCGACGCCGGCGCGGATCGCTTCATGCGACGGATGTGCGAAGCACAGCCGGGTGCGGCTTTTACCGTAGGTCTTGTCGGTCGCCCATTCCGGCCCGGGATTGATGGCGACGCCGGCGGCGAGTGCCGGTTGGTAGAGTTTGAGGGTGTCGACCTGGTCCGGCAGCTTGACCCAGAGGAAAATGCCGCCCTTCGGATCGTCGAATTCGGCGGCGGTGCCGAATTGCTCGTTGAGCGCATCCATCAGCGTTTCGAGTTTCGCCCGCAAACCGCGCGTCAGTTGCGGCACGTGGCTGTCGAAATGCGCCGGACAGAATTCGCCGAGCACCATCTGCTCGAGCGCGCCGGAGCCGGCATCGGTTTTGATCGCCTGCATGCGCGACAGCACGCTCCAATCGGCGACGATGTAGCCGACGCGCAAAGCGGGCGCGATCGACTTGGAAAACGAGCCGATATGGATGACGCCGCCGTTTTTGGCGAGTGCATGAATCGCCGGCGGCCGCTGTCCGTCCCAGATCAGATCGGCGTAGCAATCGTCCTCGAAGATCGGCACGCCGTATTCGGCGGCGAGCCGCAGCAATTCGAGCCGGCGCGCCTCATCCATGATCGTGCCGGTCGGATTCTGCACGGTCGGGATGGTGTAAATATATTTCGGCCGCACCGCGCGCGATTTCAGATCGTCGAGCACATCCGCCAGCACGTCCATCCGCATGCCGCCATCGTCGAGCGGAATACCGACAGCGTTGACGCCGAGCCGCGCCAGCCGCGTCAGCGCACCCTGATAGCTGGCCTGCTCGACGATGACGGTGTCGCCGCGGTCGAGCAGGATGCCGTTGACCAGATCGAGCGCCTGCAGCGAGCCGGAGGTGATGAGGATTTCGTCCGCGGCGCAGGAGATGCCGGCATTACGCTTGAGCTTTTGCGCCAGAAATTCGCGCAGCGGCCGATAGCCGAGCGGCCCGCTGGCAAGGCCATACGTGGCGAGATCGCGGCCTTCGCGTGTCAGCACGTCGTTGGCCGCTTTGACGATGGCGGCGAGCGGCAGCTGATCCGCATCGTTATGGCCGCCGACGAAATTATATTTCGGAAAGCCGTTCCATTTAGCTGCCGGCGGCGGCAGGTTTTCGGCCAAAAGCGGCGTGAAATCGAACGCTGGCATGGATGTTTTCTCCCCGCCTTCGACAGTAATACGATTTTCAAATTTCCGGCAATTCGCGCCGATCCGGGTTGGCGCGGCACGCTGCAATTGCTATGGTCGCGCGCGTTTTGCCCACCCTTACGCAGGAAGCCCCCATGCGCCGTCTCGTCTTACTCGCCTTGCTTCTAACCTGCGCCGTCGCGAGCCCGGCCCTGGCGGACTTTCCGGATCGGCCGATCCACCTCATCGTGCCGCAGGCCGCCGGCAGCGCCACCGACACGCTGGCGCGCCTGTTCGCCGCTTCGTTCGGCGACGCCATCGGCCAGCAGATCGTGGTCGACGACCGGCCCGGCGGCGCGCTGACCGTCGGCATGGACCTCACCGCGAAGTCGCCGCCCGACGGCTACACGCTGTGCATGGCGCCGATCGGCGCGCTGGCGCTGACGCCGCACATGGTCGACCACCTGCCTTACGACATCGCCCATGATTTCCAGCCGATCGTGCTGGTGACGCGCGGCCAGATCCTGCTCGCGGCATCGCCGACGACGCCGTTCAAGACCGTCAAGGACATCATCGACTACGCCAAGGAGAATCCCGGCAAGCTGCTCAATGCGTCGTCGAGCAACGGTTCGCCCGGCCATGTCGACGGCGAATTGTTCAAATTCATGACCGGCACCAATATCGTCCACGTGCCGTATAAAGGCGGCGCGTCGGCGATCAACGATCTGATCGCCGGCCGCGTGCAGATCATGTTCGAAAGCCTCAATTCGATCGCGCCGTTTGCGAAATCGGGGCAGGTGCGCGGGATCGCGGTGAGCGGCGATCACCGGTCGCCGGCATTCCCGGATTTGCCGACTATCGCCCAGGCCGGCGTGCCCGGCTATTCGGCGCGAATCCTGGACCGGCGTAATCGCGCCGGCCGGCCTGCCGCAGCCGCTCATCGACAAGCTCAACGCCGCCGCGAACAAGGCGCTGCAATCGGAGGCTTTCAAGGCGCGAATTGCGCAGATCGGCGACGATATCGCCGGCGGCTCGCCGCACGAATTCGGCACGCTGATTGCGCTGGAATCCAAGAAATGGGGCGACGTCATCGAGCGGGCGGGGATCAGGATCGAGTAGCGCGACCGGACACTTTTTTCTCCGCCAGACTCGACCCATATTGGGGCCATGGCGAAGCGCCCCACGCCGCGCGATCCGGCGAAACACTCGAAAAAAGACCCGGCCAAGCCGACCCGCGCCAAGGCGTCGCGGCCGGAGATGCCGGCGCTCGACCCGTCGCTTGCCGAAATCCTCAATCCCGCCATCGGCCAGGGCCGCGCCGGGCTGGGCGCGCAGACCGGCTCGCCCGCTGCCCCCGGGGAAAGCACCGGCCTCAAGCCGCCGCCGGATAACTCCTGGGACCGTCGCGCCGATTTTGCCAATGCACACCGTGCCCGCGCGTCGGTCGCGCAGGGCTTCGGCGAGGCGCCGCAACAGGGCTATGTCGGCAAGACGCCGGTGCCGCCCGGCGAACTCGACCCCGATCTGGCGCGTGCGCTCGGCATCGAAGAAACGGACGGGGATTTCGCGCCGCCTGCCGAAAGCGACGAACTGCCATCGCCTCTGGCGCCGACGCGGCTGTCGCGGACGGTATCACCGCTGCCCGGCGATCCTTCTTCGTTCGGCAGCGCCGCCAGCCAGCAATCGCTCGACCGCCTGCTGCGCGAAGGCCGCGACGAGTTCCGCGAACGCCAATTGTGGACCCCGCATCGGCCGCCGCGACCGGAAAAATCCGAGGGCGGCCGCCGTTTCGTCATCAAATCCGATTTCGAACCGAAGGGCGATCAGCCGACCGCGATCGCCGATCTGGTCGAGGGGGTGCGCCGCAACGACCGCACCCAGGTTCTGCTGGGCGTCACCGGCTCCGGCAAAACCTTCACCGCGGCGAAAGTGATAGAGGCGACGCAGCGGCCTGCCCTGGTGCTCGCACCCAACAAGACACTGGCGGCGCAGCTCTATGGCGAGTTCAAGAATTTCTTTCCCGACAACGCGGTCGAATATTTCGTCAGCTATTACGATTACTACCAGCCGGAAGCCTATATTCCGCGCACCGACACCTATATCGAGAAAGATTCATCGATCAACGAACAGATCGACCGCATGCGCCACTCGGCGACGCGCGCGCTGTTGGAGCGCGACGACGTCGTCATCGTCGCCTCGGTGTCGTGCATCTACGGTATCGGCTCGGTCGAAACCTACTCGGCGATGACTTTCACCATCAAGCGCGGTGAGCGGCTGAACCAGCGCCAGCTGATCGCCGACCTGGTGGCGCTGCAATACAAGCGCTCGGCAGGCGATTTCTATCGCGGCTCGTTCCGGGTCCGCGGCGACGCCATCGAGATATTTCCGGCGCACTATGAGGACCGGTCCTGGCGGGTGTCGTTGTTCGGCGATGAGGTGGAATCGATCCATGAGTTCGATCCGCTGACCGGCCATAAGACCGACGAACTGGAATTCGTCAAAATCTACGCCAACTCGCACTATGTGACGCCGCGGCCGACGCTGCTGCAGGCGATTTCCGGCATCAAATTCGAACTGCGGCAGCGGCTCGAACAGCTCAATGCCGCCGGCCGCCTGCTCGAAGCGCAGCGGCTGGAACAGCGCACGGTCTACGACCTGGAAATGATGGAAGCGACCGGCGTCTGCGCCGGCATCGAAAACTATTCGCGCTATCTGACCGGCCGCAAGCCCGGCGAGCCGCCGCCGACGCTGTTCGAATATGTGCCCGACAATGCGCTGGTGTTCGTCGACGAAAGCCACGTCACCGTGCCGCAGCTCGGCGGCATGTATCGCGGCGACTTTCGGCGCAAGGCGACGCTGGCCGAATACGGCTTCCGGCTGCCGTCCTGCATGGACAACCGGCCGCTGCGGTTCGAGGAATGGGACGCGATGCGGCCGCAGACGATGTGCGTGTCGGCAACGCCCGGACCGTGGGAGATCAATCAGGCGGGCGGCGTGTTCGCCGAACAGGTGATCCGCCCGACCGGACTGATCGATCCGCCGGTCGACGTGCGCCCGGCGCGGACGCAAGTCGACGATCTGGTCGGCGAAGTGCGGCAGGTGGCGCAGCAGGGCTATCGCTCGCTGATCACGGTGCTGACCAAGCGCATGGCGGAGGATTTGACCGAATACCTGCACGAGCAGGGGATTCGCGTGCGCTACATGCATTCCGACATCGATACCATCGAGCGCATCGAGATCATCCGCGACCTGCGGCTCGGCGCCTTCGACGCGCTGGTCGGCATCAATCTGTTGCGCGAGGGCCTCGATATTCCGGAATGCGCACTGGTCGCCATTTTGGATGCCGACAAGGAAGGCTTCCTGCGCAGCGAGACCAGCCTGGTGCAGACCATCGGCCGCGCCGCGCGCAATGTCGACGGCCGGGTCATTCTCTATGCCGATCACATCACCGGCTCGATGGAACGGGCCATGGCGGAAACCAGCCGGCGGCGCGAGAAGCAGGAAGCCTACAACACCGAAAACGGCATTACCCCGGAAAGCATCCGCAAGGGCATCGGCGACATCCTCAACAGCGTTTACGAGCGCGATCACGTGCTGGTCGCGGCCGGTGCTGCCGAGGGCGGCGATTTCGAAGCGGCCGCCACCATCGGCCATAATTTCGAGGCGGTGATCGCCGATCTTGAAACCCGGATGCGCGCCGCCGCCACCGATCTCGACTTCGAGGAAGCCGCCCGCCTGCGCGACGAGCTCAAGCGGCTGCGCGCCACCGAACTCGCCGTGACCGACGATCCGACGGCGAAGGTCGTCAGATTACCCTCCCCCGCAGGGGGAGGGTCGGCGCGCAACACGCGACGGGGCGGAGCCGGCTCTTCAAGCAAGGTCCATAAACCCCGTCTCGACGAAATGGGCATCGCGCTGTTTCATGAAGTCGCGCCGCACCGGCCGGGCCGGCGGCAAGAGGCGGGGACGCAACGAAGTGGCCCGCGTAAGCCGACGCTCGACGAAATGGGTCCGGGCCCCGAATCCGCGCCTGCCAAAGGCGACCGTTCCGGCCCGCGCTCGACGTTGGGCCGCCCCGGCATGCGCGGCGGCTTCAAGCCGCGCGGGCGCTGATCGCCAGCCGGTTCAGGCATCGGCTTGGCACGAATGCGGTTGCCGCAAGTCGATGTGTTAGGTTGTGCCGTTCGCCCACGAATCAGCAAAGACAACCCGGAGGTCGCCATGGCTAAAGGTCAGATGCGAGGCAACAAGGAAAAGAAGAAGCCGAAGCAGGACAAGAACAAGAAGCAGGGCGGCGCGGCACCCTCGCCGTTCGCCGGCATGCACAGCCAGTCCAAGCCCGGCACATTCGGCAAGAAGTAATTCCGGCCGCGACCCGCGGCGGTGTCGGATATCGGCCTCGACTGGGGTCCGCTCGACTTCGTCATGATCGCACTGATTATCGGCGCTCCCGGCCTCCTGATCGGCGCAGCGCTCGGCGCCGTCTTGTGGCGCCGGCATCGTATCTACGGCGGCCTGCTCGGTGCCGTCGCAGGCCTCGTCCTGTGCGACACAGTTTTTGTGGCTTGGAAAGCGAGTCCGTGGGGCTGAGAAGCTCCGCCCCGCGACGCACTCCATTTCACACACCAGCTACGTCATTTCACATGAAACAGTGCCAAACAGCGCTGGTTCGCGCCCGCGAGGAACCAAGCGAAGAAGGTGGGGTTGACGGTCATCAACCCAACCCGTGAAAGGACGTTGCGATGGCAGCAAAACCGAAGACGCTGGACGATCTGTTCGAAGACACACTCAAAGACATCTATTACGCCGAAAACAAAATCCTCAAGGCGCTGCCAAAAATGGCGAAAGCCGCGCAGTCGCGTGAGTTGAAAGCCGCCTTCGAGAAGCACCTCAAAGAAACCGAAGGCCAGGTGGTCCGGCTCGAAAAGGTGTTCAAGACGATCGACATGGCGCCGAAAGGCAAAAAGTGCGAGGCGATCGAGGGCATCATCGAAGAGGGCTCCGAGATCATCAAGGAGTTCAAGGGCACCCCGGCGCTCGATGCCGGCCTGGTGTCATCCGCGCAAGCCGTGGAGCATTACGAGATCGCCCGCTACGGCACCTTGAAGCGCTGGGCCGAACAGCTCGGCCTCAACGACGCGGTCAAGCTGCTCGACCAGACCCTCACCGAAGAAAAGAACACCGACGAGTCGCTCACCGACCTCGCCGAATTCGATGATCAACGAGCACGCGGAAGCCGCGGAATAGCTTCGCTGATTACTGATGCGAACCCGGCGCCGCGGGTTACAGCGACGTCGGGTTTTTATATTTTCCGTATTCAAGAAGCGCCATTTGACGAATTGAATGAATGGTACATTTGTGAAGGCCAGTTATCAGCAAAAAAATGTAATTCGCACTGCCGTGGCGACGTGTATTGAAACTCAATTGACCCTGCCCCGTATAGTCGTCAGGTCCATTGAGCGACGCACATGGCCGACACGACACCGCCTCCTTCTACGCCACCCTCCCGGTCCAGCGCGGCTTCCGCAGCCTGATGGACCCGGCGCGCTATGCGCCGTTGCCGGACGACTGGAGCGTCGGCATCGCCGATGTGGTGCAATCGACCAAGGCGATCGCGGACAAGCGCTACAAGGCCGTCAATATGGCGGGCGCCGCGGTGATCGCGTCGGTCACCAATGCGCTCGGCGGGCATGATTTTCCCTTTGTGTTCGGCGGCGACGGCGCGAGCTTCGCGGTGCCGCCGCGCGATGCCGACAAGGCGCGCGAGGCGCTGGCGGCGACCGCGGCCTGGGCCGACGGCGAGCTTGGGCTCACCTTGCGGGTCGCACTGATCCCGGTGGCGGATATCCGGGCGCAGGGTTTCGACGTGCGGGTGGCGCGCTACGGGCCGTCGGAAAATCTGTCTTATGCGATGTTTGCCGGCGGCGGGCTCGCCTGGGCGGACCTCGCCCTCAAGCGCGGCGCGTTTGCCATCGCCCCCGCGCCGCCCGGCACCTGGCCCGACCTCACCGGCCTGTCGTGCCGCTTCCAGGAATTCCGCGCCGCGCGCGGGCTCATTCTCGCGGTGCTGATCATGCCGGCGCCGGGCGCCGATCCGGCCGCGTTCCGCGCGCTGACCGAAGCTATCGTGGCGCTGATCGAGACCAGTCCCGACGCCGGGCGGCCGGTGCCGGCCGGCGGTCCGACCTTCGGCTGGCCGCCGCAGGGCGTCGCGCTCGAGGCCCGCACGCTGCCGGGTCCCGGCCGCTTCAAGCGCGCGCGGGTGCTGGCGCGAACCTTGGCCGCTTATCTGATCATGCGCTCCGGCATCCGGGTCGGCGGCTTCGTGCCGGCGCTTTATTTGCAGCAGGTGGTCGAGAATTCCGACTTCCGCAAATATGACGACGGGCTGCGCATGATCATCGACTGCACGCCGGCGCTGGCCGACACGCTGGAGCGCCGGCTGGCCGCCGCGGCGGGAACGGCGCTCTACGGCACCTACCGGCAGGACGGCGCGATGATGACGTGCTTCACGCCGTCACCGACCCGCAGCGATCATGTGCATTTCATCGACGGCGCGCAGGGCGGCTACGCCGCCGCCGCCAGCGCGCTGAAGGCGGCGTCAGCGGCCACATAATCGGTATCTGCTGTCATTCCGATTGCCGGAATGACGATTACATTCCCGATTTGGCGAGAACCGCGGCGCCGGCACCGGCGACCTGCGCGTCCTGCGACGACAGCGCGCCGGACACGCCGATGGCGCCGGCGATCTTGCCGTCGATCAGAATGAGCACGCCGCCTTCGATCGGGGTGATGTTCTTGAGCGCCAGGAGCCGCATGCCGGCGCCGCCGCCGGCGATGGCGTCGTCGAGCGCCTTGCTCGGCCGCTTGAACTCCAGCGCGGTGCGGGCTTTGCCCTCGGAGACGGTGACGGCGGAAAGCTGCGCGTTATCCAGCTTGTGGAACATCACGGTGTTGCCGCCGCTGTCGAGGATGGTGATGGCGACCTGCCAGGAGTTCTTGGCCGCTTCCAGTTCGGCTGCCGCCATCGCCCGCTTGGCCTGATCGAGCGTGATCACCGGGCCGTAGGCCGGCATCGGGGCGGCAGGCACCGCCGCCGGCGCGGGCGCCGCCGACTGTTGGGCGAGAGCCGATCCGGCCGACAGCGCGAGCGCGCCGGCAAAAGCGAGTTTCAGAAACATCGGCAGAGCCTCCATCGAATCGAACGGCGGCACCATAGGCGGCAAACGTGGCACGGGAAAGCCGCTCGCCATTCGCTTTTTGCCCCCTATAATCGCAGCCGCAAGCAATCCCCGGAGCTCCCCCCATGTCTTGGCCGGACGGCCGTTATATCCAGGCGGCGATTTTCTTCAGCCGATGGCTGCTGGCGCCGTTTCTGCTCGGCCTGCTGCTGTGCCTTTTGCTGCTGATGTATCGCTTTTTTGGCGATCTCTATCAGCTCGCCTTCCAGGTGCCGGGGATGAGCTGGCACGACACCGTCACCGGCATCCTCAATCTCGTCGATCTGGCGCTGACCGCCAATCTCATCTTGATCGTTATTTTCTCCAGCTATGAGAACTTCATCCGCCGCATCAATCCGGGGCCGGATTGGCCCGAGGGCCTCACCCAGGTGGATTTCGGCGAGCTCAAGCAGAAGCTGCTCGGCTCGGTGGTCGGCATCGCCTCGGTCGATGCCTTGGCCTGGTATTTCGACATCGAAAGAGACACCGATACATCGCGGCTGATCTGGGTGCTGGCGTTCCCGCTGGTGCTGGCCACCGTGATGCTGATGCTGGCCGTTTCGGATCGGCTCGGCCGTCGCACCGGACGAGACTGAACCCCCGAAAACTCAAGCGGTTAGGGTTTGTTAACCATAACCGTCGTTTAGTCTGACCCTCGGTTTCGCTCGAACGGGGTCGGATTGCGCGTATGCGGGTTATCCGCACTCTCATGCTGTTTTTCGCCGTAGCGGTAGCGGTTGGGGGATGCGCGCAAGCGCCCTTCGTGCGCTATCAGGTGGCTGCCGCTCCGCAGGGCATCGACAATGTCGTTTACGGCGGGTCGCCCGGCTACGCCGCCGCGCCGTCCTACGGCGGCGTTGCAAGGCCAAGCTATGCCGCGCCGGCCGCCACGCCCGCCTATAGCGCTGCGCCCGCTTATAGCTACGCCACGGCCACGCCCGCCTATGGTGCCCCCCAGGCCTACGGCGCCAATCCGGGCGGCATGGTGGTGGCGGCGCCGCTCTCCTACGCGCCGCCGCCGCAACTGGCCTACACGCTCGATTCCGGCGACCGGCTGCGCGTCGTGGTATTCGGCCAGGAAGGCCTGACCAATTCCTATGTGCTCGACGCCAGCGGCCAGATCGATATGCCGCTGATCGGCCCGGTGCCGGCGCGCGGTCTCACCACCGACCAGCTGTCCGGGCGGATCGCCGACATGCTGCGCCAGGGCTATGTGCGCGAGCCGCATGTCGCGGTCGAAGTGGAAGCCTATCGGCCGTTCTTCATCCTCGGCGAGGTCGCAGCACCCGGCCAATACCCCTATACGCCGAACATGACGGTGGAGACCGCGGTGGCGATCGCCGGCGGCTTCGGGCCGCGCGGCCTGCGCGAGAACGTCATCATCAGCCGCAATTTCAACGGTCAGCAATTCCGCTTCCAGGCGCCGATCAGCGCCCCGGTCCGGCCCGGCGATACCGTCAGGATCCAGGAGCGCTGGTTCTAAATTCCGGATGCCGTGGCTGCCGGCGTGATGCCGAAGGCGCGCCGATAGGCTTTGCTCAGATGCGCGGCGTCGGCAAAGCCGCATTGGGTCGCGACGGCCTGCACCGGCTTATCCGAACGTGACAGCAGCACGCGGGCATGTTCGAGCCGGCGCTGCAACACGAAGCGATGCAATGAAACCCCGGTGGCATTGCGGAAGGCGCGCGCCAGATGAGCCTGGCTCAGCGCCGCCGCCGCGGCGAGCTCGGCAAGCCGCAGCGGCGCTGCGAGATTGCCGTCGATGAAAGCGACCAATGTCCGCAATTTCGCCGGCGAGAGATTCTCCCGATACGGCATGCGCCCCGACGTCATCGACGCATGCCGCGTGACGATGCGCGTCACCATCGCATCGATCAACATCTCGCAGTAGAGCTCGTCTCCCGCCAGGCCGCGCGCCATCGCGTCGGCCAAACGGCGTCCGGCGTCGAGCAGTCCGGCGTCAGGCTGGGCCGGCAGGTCGCGCAGTTCGGCGCGCGCCCCGGGCAGGCCACGCATGTCAAACTGGGTGGCGACATAGGACGGCTCCATGAGAAACAGCAGCACATCGACCCGATCGCGCATTTCGCCGTTGAAATTATCGCCGGGCTGCCCGAGCACATCGGTGCCCGGCGCGAAGCCCCCGTCGGTAGTGACGCGCCGGCCGATGGCGAGTGACGCTCTGTTATGTGCCAATGACAGCGCGACGCGATAGCCCGGCAGGCTGCGAGGAATCGCGACCACGCCTTGGTCGCGCACCAGCCGGCGGACGGACAGGCCTTCGCCGCGATCCCAGAATCGCGCGACGTCATAGCCGTGATATTGCGGACGATGCAGGTCCATAGCGCCGGTCGCGTGTCCATGATCTCAGCGAGCCCCGGGCACGGTTACAATTATCGCCCGCACCCGACGCTGGCAATTACGGCGGCCAAATAACCGCACGGTTTGACAAGCCCGGGGCGGTAGCAAGCCTTGCCGCCGCGCATGCCCGGCCGAATAAATCCCTGACAACCACGGCCCAAGGAGACGCGCATGCGCCGCAGAATAATCTCGATCCTTTCCACGCTGGCGATGTGCGCCGGCGCGCTTGCCGCGACAACAGGTTCGCCGCTTGCCGCGCCCAAACATTTCGTCCTGGTGCATGGCGCCTGGCATACCGGCGCCGCCTGGGACGGCGTGATCAAAGGATTGCAGCAACGGGGCTACACCGCGGAAGCCATCACGCTGCCGGGCTATGGGCCGGGCAATGGCGACCCGTCGACGGCAACGCTCGCCGACGACACCGCGGCGTTGGTTGCCGTGCTGGAAAAGCAGACGGAACCGGTGATCCTGGTCGCGCATTCGGCCGGCGGCGTGGTGGCGCAGCAGGCGGCGCCCAAAGCAGCCTCGAAAATCGCGGAAGTCGTTTTCTTCGACGCCTTTCTCGCCAGTGACGGCAAAAGACTGCTGGATTCACTGCCGCCCGATATCAAGGCGGCCTATGAAAAAACCGCCGCCGACAACCACAACACGCTGCCGGTGCCCGAAGGTTTGGTCCGCCATGTATTGATGCCGGATGACTCCAAGGCCGACCAGGATTTGGTCATCAGCCATCTCGTGACCCAACCCTACGGCTATTACACCGGCGTGGTCGACGCGGCGGCGTTCGCGAAAGCGCCGGTGAAACGAGGATTTCTGTTCGCAACGGACGACAAGTCGCTGCCGCCGGGCGCGTTCAAAGGGATGGTCGCGGCGCTCGGTCCGTTCGACGAAGCCGATATTCCCGGCGGCCATGAGGTAATTTTTACAAATCCCGATGCGGTCGCCGCCGGCCTCGCGGAACTGGCGCAAAAACTGAAGTGAGGCGCGGCGCCGAGGCGCCGCTGCCGGATCCAAACAAATGGCGCGATTCTGACTGAAGCAGAATCGCGCCACGGCATCCGAGGTAAAGGCGAAATGCTTTATTTCTTGAGGTGCTTTGCCAGAAATTCCGAGGCGCGCTGGCGACCGAGCTTGGCGGCGGCTTCGTTGTAGCTGCCGCGCTCTTCGCAATTAAAGCCGTGCTGCGCGTCGGGATAGACGTAGATTTCGCAATCGCCGCCGCGTTTCTGTTTGATCAAGTCGACGTCGCTCATCGGGATCGAAGCGTCTTTCTCGCCGAAATGCAGTTGCACCGGGATCTTCGGCTTTTCGTCCGCGTTCTTGGCGATCTGGCCGCCGTAGAAGCCCACGGCGCAGGACAGGCCGCTGAGCTTCGAGGCGGCGAGGAAAGCGATGGTGCCGCCCATGCAGAAGCCGACAATGGCGACCGGTCCTTCTTTCTTGAGTTCGTCGATGGCCGCTTGCACATCGCGCATCATCGCGCCCCAGTCCGGATTGGCGACGAATTTGCGGGCTTCGGCGATCTCGTCAGGTGTGTAGCCGGATTCGAAATTCGGCTTTTGGCGGTCGAACACCGCCGGCGCCACCGCCGCATAGCCTTGCGCGGCGAGCCGGTCGCAGATCGCGCGAATGTGATGATTGACGCCGAAGATTTCCTGAATGACGACGACGCCGCCCTTGGCGGGCCCGACCGGATCGGCGCGATAGGCGCCCAGCTTGAAATTGTCCGATGCCGTCAATGCAAAATGCTTACCCAAGACGATCCTCCTGTGAGATTGGCGCCGTGTGCCCGGCGTGGCCGCGAACGATGTGACGATGTCCGTCGAGGCTTGCAGCCTAGCCGCCGGTACCGCTCCGCTCAACCCACCTTGGCGGGCATGCGTCAGCGCGTCACGACAATGAAGTCGGTACCTTCACCGGTTTCGTCGCCGAGGCCTTGATCGGACACGATCAGCGAGGAACCGGGAACCATCAGTTGCGAAATATAATCGATGGCGTCTTGCGGAATGCTGATCCGCGCCAGCGCTTCGGCCGGCGTTTGCGGCGGCGGCAGATCGCCGACCGGCTTACTGTCGGGCTCGTTGCGGCGCTTGACGTTTCCGTAGCGGTCATAGTGCCGCTCATTGTCGGCGCTGCGCGACGGCTTGGGCGCTTCGCCGGGGAGCGATATGACGTTCCAGCGGAACGTCGCGTGGTCGTCGAGATAATTCATCGCCGTGAAAACGTGGGTGCCGAGCGGTTTATCCGGCTGGTCGATGGTGACCGCCGCGTTGAACAACGGCTCGAAATCCTGCCGTACATAAATTTTCTTTTCTTTGCGGCTGATGAAGATCGCGATCGGCGTCTTTTTCGCCGGCGGTTCCTTGGCGATGTCCGCGGGCTTGGCGGCCGGGACCGGCACCATGCTGTCCGGGCTGGCGCTCGACGGCGCGGTGGCGGCGGGAGTCGAAGCCGGCGCTGTTACACTTGCGGCGGCCGCCGGTGCGTCGGCCTTCGGCGCATCGCTCGCGGTGGGATCGGATTTGGAATTATCGGCGGTCACCGTATCGGCGCTGGCACGCAAGCCTAGCGCGGCCGGCCGCGCCGCCGTCGTAGCATCGGCCGGCGCGGCATCGGCCGCTGTGCCGGCATCGATGCTTTGCGCGGTTTGTACCGGCGCGGGTGCCGCCGCGGTCGGCGCCGGCGCCTTGTCCTTGTGGACAAACAGATGCGCATCGGCAAATTCGGCGGGCTTGAGTTCGCCGCGCGTCACGACCACCCGCGCGCCGATCCGGGTGAGCTTATAGAGCCGCATGGCAAAATCGCGCGGCATGCGGATGCAGCCGTGCGACGCCTGATGACCGATATTCTCACCTTCGTGAAGCGCGACGCCCGACCAGGTGATGCGCTGCATGAAAGGCATCGGCGCATTGCTGTAGATATTCGAGCGGTGAAACACCTGCTTCTGGATGACGCTGAACACGCCTAACGGGGTCGGCAAGCTCGGTACACCGGTGGCGACCGAAGTGTCGGCGACATGGACGCCGTCGCTGTAGACGTGCAGTTTTTGTTGATTGATGGATACGAAGATCTGGATCGGGCCCTTCGGAATATTGCCGAACGGCTCGGTACTGACGTGTTCGGTTTGCTTCGGCTCAGGCTTGTATCGCGCCTTGGCGGCGGCCGGCGTAGCGGCGAATGCAACGGCCGAGACCAGCGCCAGCCCGAGAGCGACCGCGCCGACACCATGATGATCTGTGCTGCTCAACGTCGCCCCCAAAGGCATTAGAATTAAGCCGGCGGAAGGATGCGATTCGTGCTGCAAACCTTAGTCGACACAATCACCTCCCGCTATATGACGGCGGTTTGACGGTTAATTCGCGCTGCGACTAAAGCACAAAAAGAGACACTCCGCATGACGGCGCGGACCTGACCGCAGCGCGTATTTCTTTTGAGGCCAAGTCGTTCTTCCAGCGTCACTTCTGCTTCCGCCTAACCGACCGACTTGAGTGCGAAAGCGCCGGCGAGAAGTTCATAGGAATGCCGCCGCGCCGCATGATCGTAAACCATCGTGGTGATCATTAGTTCGTCGGCCTTGGTTTCCGCGATTAAGGCAAGCAAGCGCTCCCTGACCCGATCGACGCCGCCGACCACAAGGCGGGCGCGGTGCTTGGCAATGCGTTCGCGGTCGACCGGGGTATAGGCATAGGCTGCAGCCTCTTCCGGCGAGGCGAGCGGCTGATATTCGCCTTTGGCGCGGCGGGCATAATGCAGGTCGGCGCTGGCGGCGATACGCTCGGCTTCGGCGTCGGTATCGGCCACGATCGCGGCCGTGCCCAGGATGGCGCAGGGCTCCCGCATGGTCGCCGACGGCTTAAAATGCTCGCGATAGGACAGCATGGCGCTGCCCGCATCATAATCGGCAAAATGATGCGCGAAGGCGAAACCCATGCCGACCGCGGCGGCGAGCTCGGCGCTGTAGCCGCTCGAGCCCAACAGCCATATCGGCGGCAGTGGGACATCGGCCGGAACCGCGCGCACATTGCGGAAGGGATGGCCGTCCGGAAAACCACCACGTTCGAGCAGCAGCAGTTCTTGAAAACGTTCGAGGAAATCGTCGCCCTGCCGCGGGTCTTGCCGGGCGCGCAACGCATAGGAGGTGACTTGGTCGGTGCCCGGCGCCCGGCCGAGTCCGAGATCGATCCGGCCGGGAAACAGCGCCTCCAACACTTTGAAGCGTTCCGCAACCATCAGCGGCGCGTGGTTCGGCAACATCACGCCGCCGGAACCGACGCGCAGATGCGACGTCGCCGCCGCGATCTGCCCGATCATGATGTCCGGCGCGGAACTGGCGATATTCGCGAGATTATGATGTTCGGCGACCCAGTAACGCTTGTAGCCGAGCCGGTCGGCGAGCTTGGCGAGGTCGAGCGAATTGCGCAACGCCACCGAGCCGGGCGTGGTGGTGGTAACGGGCGACAGATCGAGGATGGAAAGCGGAATCACGTGGCTTCAACTCTTGACGGCGGGAGAGGCCCGGGCGGCCGCTCGGCGGGGTGCAGCGATTTAACGGCCATCGCCGTGGCGGCCGTCAATGCTAGGTGTGATCACCGCTTGCTTGTCGCTAGTACCGGTCCGCTTCCCGCAGCCTGATTTCCAGCCGGAGCTTGGGCCGCCGCCTTATCGGCGGGCCGGTGCCGTTTCACCACCACGCGGCGCCTGACGACTGGCGGGACAGTGGTGTCCGGGAAGGCTTGGTAAGCCGGCGCGATCCCAAAGGTCTGCGCGGGTGATTGCGCGGCGTCGGCCGGCTGTATTCTGCGGAAATGCCGCACAACGCGGCGCTTCGCAGCCGCTTTCACCGTTGGTTTCACGCTTGGCGCGACCTTTTTCTTGTTCTGGGCCGGTCGCGCATCATCGGGCGACGATGCGGCGTCCCCTGCAGGAACTATCGTCGACGTTTGATCCGGCGGCGATGTCAACGCGACATCCTCGCTTGTGCTGTCCGGCTTGGCGGCTTGTTCAGCCGGCGATTGAACTTCCTTAGTGACTTCTTTGGGCGCTGGCTGGCTGGCCTGTTGTGGCGCTTCCTGATCGGAAGACGCCGCGGCAACCGGCGCCGGCGTTTCGATCGTAGCCGCGGGCGGCGGCGGCGCTGCCGGGTCGGAGTCAGCTGCCGGAACCGCGGTATCGGGCGGCGTCGCCGCCATTTGCTGAATCGAAACCGCCGCAGCCGTTTCCGGCACCGCAACCGGGACATTCATGAGGAAGCGAATGCCGAATGGCGCCGCCGATACATCCTTCACAGGCGCCGGCGCGCCATTGCCGAATACCAGCTGCAGCGGCGGGTCAGCGCTTTGCATCCGCGTGAAGGGTTGATGGTTGACACGGAATGCGGCGAATACGCCGAGACCGCAACTCACGGCGACGACCGAAGCCACCATCGCCACAAGCACCAGACGGCCGTTCGGAAACATGAAACCTCGCCGAATACCTGCGCGCGATCCGCTGCGAAGCACGCGTTACACGGAACAGGATTCTCGCGAGGGCGCCTTGAAAGAAAACCACACCCCGATCGGCCGCGGAAACGCACACTGGCCAATACACTCGGGTGGCGGTCACGCGACATTAGCTGAGTCGCGCGGAAGGCAATGTTAAAAATGACGGGACGTGCGCCGATCGACGCGCGGAACGATCGCGCGCGATGTTTGTGCCGCTAGCGCGTCACCGCCGTTTGCGACGACGCGGTTGCCGGCTGCACGCCGGGCAGTACGACGACGCGCGTGCCGACATTCACGCGGCTGTAGAGATCCGCCACATCGTCATTGGTCAGCCTGATACAGCCGGACGACACGAAGGTGCCGATGGTAGAAGGCTGATTGGTGCCGTGAATGCGATAGAGGGTGCTGCCGAGATACATCGCGCGGGCGCCGAGCGGGTTGGTATCGCCGCCGGCCATGAAGCGCGGCAGATAGGGCTGGCGCTCGATCATTTCCTTCGGCGGAAACCAGTCCGGCCATTCTTTCATGCGGCTGATGCGCTCGGTGCCGGTCCAGGTGAACCCTTCCCGGCCGACGCCGATGCCGTAACGCATCGCCTTGCCGTTGCCGAGCACCAGGTAGAGATAGGTGTTCGGCGTATCGATGATGACGGTGCCGGCGGGCTCCGGTGTGGTGAAGTCGACGACCTGGCGGCGGAACTGCGGCGGCAATTGCTTGGCCGGCCCCTGGTCCGGCTGCTCATCGGGCGGCAATGCCGCGACCACCGTCGGCCGGTCGGGCTGAGCCATTGCCGGGCCGGGCGGGTAGCTGGGGTTACGCAGCGAGCCGGTCACTTCGGGAGCCGAAGCACCCGAAACATTGGCCGGCGGGCGCATATCCGCCGGACCTTGCATAGGCTGCGGCGCGAAATAGGGGCGTCCCGCGGGGGGATAGGCGTCCGGAGGGTACGCGTCGGCGTCCTCGTCCTCCGGGCGCGGCTGCACGTAACCCGGGGCGAACGGTACGCCATTGGCATCGCGATAGACGGGCTGGGGCGGCGGCGCCGGATAGCCCGCGGGCTGCGGCGCATATTGAGCGGCAGCGCTGCCGAGCGAGCCGGCGAGAGCCGCAGCGATCACAACGAGATAAATGCCGTTACGCAAGATCAACCCCCCGACCGCCCAAAATCCCAGGACCTTCGCCGTTAACCTTGCAAGCGACATTTGGCGGGAAGAAGGCATAGCGTCCAATAACAGGGGGACCGCGGCTGGTCCAGGCGCGAGTTCCGGCAGCATGGTGAACAATTGGTAATGACGCACCTTGCCATGCCGGCGCTCGTCATATTCTATTTATGCGGGGAACTATTTTTTGGACAATTTTTCGGGGGCGGGACATGACGCGAGCAATTCTGCGTGCCCTTTTGCCGGGCGGCCTTTCCGCCGTACTGATCGCAACGCCGCTTCATGCGCAGACCGCGGCGATCGACACCCTCAAAGGCAAGATCTTCGATGCGAAAATGGCGCAGCAGACTTTCGCCGGCGGCTTGAAGCATTGCAACGAACTCGACGGGACCAATTTCTATTTCCAGGCGCGCGACCGGGTGCTCAACCTCGACGACTATCATCGCTCGCTCGAGAGCCTGGCGCTGCAAGGCGTCTACAATCCCGAGACCAAGCGTCCCTGGAGTCAGCAGGACGCCGAAGCGCGCTGGACGCAGGTGCAGAAGCAGGCGGCGATGGATAAGGCCAACTGCACACTCGTCGCCGGCTTGCCCGAGCTGCAGAAGAAGCTCGACGATCTGCAACGCGAGGCGGCCACGCCGCCTGCCGGCAAGTAAAGGCGTCGCCCGCCTTCGCAGCGCGCAGCCGTGGTAGAACCCCGCGCACGATCTGCGAACAAACATCAGGAGTAATCCATGGACTGGACCGACCGGCGGGAACGGCTGCGCGCCATCATCGCGGGACCGCGCTGCATCTATCCCGGTTCGGTGTTCGATGCGATCTCGGCGCGCATTGCCGAAGACCTCGGCTTCGAAGCCGGCATGTTCGCCGGCTCGATCGCATCCTTCGCAGTCCTCGGCGCGCCCGACATCATCTTGCTCACGCTGACCGAATTCGCGCAGCAGGCCTATCGCATCAACCGCGCCGGCAAACTGCCGCTGCTGGTCGATGCCGACCATGGCTACGGCAATGCGCTCAACGTCAAACGCACCGTGGAAGAACTCGAGACTGCAGGCGTCGCCGGCCTGACGATCGAGGACACCGCGCTGCCGACGTCTTACGGCGCGACCGGGCAAACCTTGATCCCGATCGCCGAGGGCGTCGGCAAGATGAAGGCCGCACTCGCCGGCCGCCAGGACAAGCGGCTGGTCATCGCCGGCCGTACCAGTGCGCTCACCATCTCGGGCATCGAAGACACCATCGCGCGGCTCAAGGCCTATGAAGAGGCCGGCGTCGACATGCTGTTCATGACCGGCGTGAAAACCCGCGCGCAGCTCGATACCGTCGCTGCGGCGGTCAAGCTGCCGTTGTTTCTCGGCAACCCCGCGCCGGAACTGTTTGACCTCGATTATCTCAGCGCCCGCAACGTGCGGGTTTGCCTGCAAGGCCATATGCCATTCATGGCCGCGGTGAAGGCCGTGTACGAGACGCTCAAGGCGCTGCGCGACGGCGCGGCGCCGGACAGCATCAAGGGCATCGCTTCGCCCGATTTGATGAAGCAGGTCACCCGCCAGGCGGACTATGCCAAATGGTCGCGGGACTTCCTTAATGCCGCTCCGGGGGCAGGCTGAACAAGGTGGGCTTGATCCATCGGCTCGTCGTCAACAAGTAAGCTTCATCACCCCCGCGCGCGTGACTATTAGGATTTCGCCGCCGCCGCTAAGTCGGCTACAAATCGGATGACCGCCGCCGCGAGCTAGAGGAATTGCCGATGCCATCCGTGAGCGACTGGAAGGTGCCGTCTTCTGCGCAGCCGAAGGCGGAGGATTATGCCTACGACCTCGAACGCGCGCTGTCCGCCGTGGTCGGTCTGCGCGTGACGGTCCCGGGCGACGCATTCACCGCCGACACGCTCGGCACCGAGCGCGCCGGCAATGGCGTCTTCATCCGCGGCAATGGCCTGGTGCTGACGATCGGCTATTTGATCACCGAGGCCGAGACGATCTGGATTACGCTCAACGACGGCCGCTCGGTGCCCGGTCACGTGCTCGGCTACGATCAGGAAACCGGATTCGGCCTGGTGCAGGCGCTGGCCAAGCTCGACGTGCCGTGCGCTCGAAATCGGCGAATCGGCCTCGGCCTCGGTCGGGCGAGCGCGTCGTCGTCGGCGGCTTCGGCGGCCGTCAACGCTCGGTCGCGGCCCGCATCGCCGCCAAGCAGGAATTCGCCGGCTATTGGGAATATGTGCTCGACGAAGCGATCTTCACCGCGCCGGCGCATCCGAATTGGGGCGGCACCGCGCTGATCGGACCGGCCGGCGACCTTCTCGGCATCGGCTCGCTGCAGCTGCAGCACGCCGGCGAAAAGGGCAAGACGCAGAACATCAACATGATGGTGCCGATCGACCTGTTAAAACCGATCATCGACGATCTTTTGAAATTCGGCCGGCGCAATATGCCGCCGCGGCCGTGGCTCGGCCTTTATGCGACCGAAGTCGAGGATCGCCTCGTCGTCGTCGGACTGGCCGATCGCGGTCCGGCCAAGAAAGCCGACTTGCGCACCGGCGATATCATCTTGTCGGTCGCCGGCAAGGACGTGAACGATCTCGCCGGCTTCTTCCGCCGCATCTGGGCGCAAGGCCAGGCCGGCGTCGATGTGCCGATCACGATCTATCGCGACGGCGAGACCATGAACATGCACGTCAAGTCGAGCGAACGTAATCGCTTCCTTAAAGGGCCAAGCTTGCATTGAACTCCGTCATTGCGCGCTGAGCGAAGCAACCCGGTGCCGCGGCACCGTTCTGTATTGCTTCGGCGCTTCGCCCCTCGCAATGACGTGTTCATTTTTCTTCAAGCAATGCCCGCAACCCTTCGCGATATGTCGGATAGCGCAGGGCGATGCCGAGCTCGCGCTTGAGCTTGTCGTTGTTCACGCGCCGGCAGTCCTGCCAGAAGGTCAGCGCCATCGGTGACATCGACGGCGCGGCGTCGGCGAAGGCGATTTCCGGCGGCGGCTCCTGTCCCAACAGCCGCGCGGCAAAAGCGATCGGATCGCCGGGCGGTGACGGCTCATCGTCGCTGACATTGTAAATTCCCGACGCTTCCTGCGTGAATGCCGCATCGATCGCTCGCGCGATATCGCCGACATGAATGCGGTTGAAAACTTGTCCGGGTTTTAAAATGCGGCGGGCTTTGCCGCGCCGGATTTGCTCGAGCGCGTTCTGTCCGGGCCCGTAAATTCCGGCGAGACGAAGGATCGCAACCGCGACGCCGCAGACGCGCACCGAGTTCTTGCCAGGCCTGCTCGGCCGCAAGCCGCTCGCGGCTGCGCGCCACGTCGGGCTGGGGCGGCGTTTGTTCGTCGACCCAGCCACCGCCATGGTCGCCGTAAACGCCGACCGTCGACAAATAAACGATGGCGCGCAACTGCTTCGCATCGGCAAATATATTGCCGCATGAAGCAATGATCGGATCGCCGTCCATGCCCGGGGGCACCGAAACGAGCACATAATCCGCCGCGACGATCGCATTGTTCAGCTCCGGCGTCGGATGGCTGCCATCGAACACCAGCGCCCGTAGTGGTCCGGCGTCGTAGGCATTCAAGACCGCGGCCCGTTCGGCGCCGCGCACCGTGCCGGCGATGTGCGCGAAGTCTTGGCCGAACGTCGCGACGAAATGTTCGGCGCAATAGCCGAAGCCGAAGCATAGAAGCGTTGCCATCAGATACTCATTGCTGCTGCGCCATAGTCCATTCGGCGACGACCTCAGGATCGGCTTCGCCGTCGCGCCGTGACCGCACATTGTTGAAGCCGTGCCGGGTCGAGCCGTCCGAGCGCCCAAATCGCGGCGCCGCGCACCAGCGGCGAGACATCGTCGAGCAGCCGCTCGGCTTCGGGTGCTAGCGCGGCATCGCCGGAATTGCCGATCGCGATCAGCACATTGCGGACGAAGCGGGCGCGGCCGATGCGCTTGACCGGGCTTTTGGCAAACAGCGCGCGGAACGCGGCGTCGTCGAGCCGCGCCAGATCGGCAAGCCGCGGCGCGCGCAAAGCATCGCGCGCCGCAAGTTTCATGTCGCGCCCACCGACCGCGAATTTGTTCCACGGACACACCGCCAGGCAATCGTCGCAGCCGTAGATGCGATTGCCGATCAGCGGACGGAATTCGCGCGGGATCGGGCCCTTATGTTCGATGGTGAGATAGGAAATGCAGCGCCGCGCATCGAGCCGATACGGCGCGGGAAACGCCGCGGTCGGGCAGATATCGAGACAGGCGCGGCAATTGCCGCAATGATCGCTCTCCGGCGCATCCGGCGGCAGATCGAGGGTGGTGAAGATCGCGCCGAGAAACAGCCAGGAGCCGAATTGCCGCGAGACGAGATTGGTGTGCTTGCCCTGCCAGCCGAGGCCGGCCGCGGCGGCTAGCGGCTTTTCCATCACCGGCGCGGTGTCGACAAACACTTTGATGTCGCCGCCGGCATTGTCGATGAGCCAGCGCCCGATCGCTTTCAATCGTGGCTTGATCACGTCGTGATAGTCGTCGCCGCGGGCATAGACCGAAATGCCGCCGCGCGCGCGCTCCCGCAAAACCGCCAGCGGGTCTTCGTCGGGCCCGTAATTAACGCCGAGCATGATGACCGAGCGGGCCTCCGGCCAAAGCGCGCGCGGATCGGCGCGCCGTTCGGCATTGGCCGCCATCCAGGCCATGTCGCCATGCGCGCCCGCGGCGAGGAATTCGCGCAATCGGCCGGCGGCGAGCGGGATGGAATCCGGGCGAGTGACGCCGAACAAGTCGAACCCCTGCGCCCGCGCCGCGCCGGCGAGCGCTGTCTTGAGCGCGTCTGACGTCAGAAGTCGAGATTGGCGTAGCTTGGTGACGGCGGCAGGCCGGCCAGCGTCTCGCCGAGCAACAGACGAAACGACGGGCGCGATTTGATCCGCGCGTACCAGTTCCTCGCCGTCTCGTCCTCGTCCCACGGCACATCGCCCAGATAATCGACAGCGGATAAATGCGCCGCCGCGGTCAGGTCGGCATAGGTCAGGCTGTCGCCGGCCAGCCAGTCGCGGCCGCGGATCAGCCAGCCGATATAGCGCAGATGGTATCTGATGTTGTTCTTGGCAGCACGCAGCGTTTCGGTGTCGGGCGAGCCGCCGCCGTTGCCGGACGGGATATAGCGCTTATAGACCCGCTCCATCACCACGGCGTTGGAGACCTCCTCGGCGAATTTCTCGTTGAACCAGCTCATCAGGCGGCGTACTTCGACGCGCGCCCCGAGTTCCTGCGGCAACAACCGGTTTTGTTCGAAGACCCGGCCGCGGGTCTCGTCGATATATTCGGCGATGCCCGCCGCGCCGGGAACCGGCGGTCCGCCTTCTTCCACCAGGACCGGCGTGGTTCCCGCCGGATTGAGCGTCAGGAATTCCTCGCGCCTTTCCCACACATGTTCCTCCACAAGCCGCACCGGCAGCCCGTATTCTTCGAGCACCAGGCGCACGAAGCGGGACTGCGGACAGATCGGATGGTGGAATAATGTCAGCATGCGGCCATCGACATGGGGGATCGCGAGCCTTTGGGGAATGGCGAGCCTTGCCCGAATCCTAGCCTTGCGTCAAAAGTCTGACTTAAACGTTATGCACCCCAATTCCCGCGCATGACGTGCCTTTCCCAGCGGCGGAGCCCGGCATGAGCTTGGATGTAGTGACCTTGGATGTAACCGCCTTGGACACGATCAAGGCGGTTGTTCTTGGCATCGTCGAAGGCCTGACCGAGTTCATCCCGGTGTCTTCGACCGGGCATCTGCTTCTGGTCGAACACTTCTTCGGCTTCGATGACGAGGATTTCGGCAAGGCTTTTGCGGTGTTGATCCAGCTCGGTGCGATCCTCGCGCTGCTGTCGATCTATTTCACGCGGCTGTGGCAGTTGTTTCTCGGCATATTCCGGAACAACGAGGATCGGCGCTTCGTCATCGGCGTGTTGGTGGCGTTTCTTCCCGCCATGGTGATCGGCGCCTTCGCCTACGGCTTCATCAAAAGCGTGCTGTTCAACGTCTGGGTTGTCTGCACGATGCTGGTGATCGGCGGCTTTGTGCTGTTGTGGATCGACCGGCTCGATTTGAAGCCGCGCTACCATGATGCGACTAAATTCTCGCTGCCGATGTATCTCGGCATCGGCTTCGTGCAATGCCTGTCGATGGTTCCGGGCGTGTCGCGCTCGGGCGCGAGCATTGTCGCGGCGATGCTGTTCGGCGCCGACAAGCGCGCCGCCACCGAATTTTCGTTCTGGCTGGCGATGCCGACGATGGTCGGGGCTTTCGTTTTCGAAGCTTATAAGAGCCGGGCCGAGCTTACCGGCGGCGGTAATACCGTGCTCATCGCGATCGGTTTCGCGGTGTCATTCATCTGCGGCTGGTTCGTGGTCAAGACGCTGCTCGGCTACGTCTCGCGGCACGGCTTCGCGTTGTTCGCCTGGTGGCGGATCGCCGTCGGCGCGCTCGGACTGATCGCGCTGGCGCTGGGGCACTAAGCCGCGTGCGGATGAAACTGGCCGGTTTTGCGAAAACGCCAGAGATAGGTCGGAACGATAGCCTCGATCGGCTCCGGCGTGATGCCTAAGCCTTCCAGCGTGCGGCCATCGCGCTTGGCGGCATCGGACACGACATTGTCGCGCTTGAGAAGCTCGACCTGATCGGGCGTGATCGGCGGCGTCGGCAGGAATTGCAGCACCGACGCTTGCAGCTTCATCAGCGGAAACGGCACCGGCACCAGCAGGCGGCGGCGCTCGATGGTCGCCAGCACGAATTGCATCAATTCCTTGAAGGTATGCACATCCGGCCCGCCAAATTCGTAAATCCGCGCCGGGCGTCAGATCGCCATCGACCGCTTTGGCGATTGCCTCGCCGACGTCACCGGCAAACACCGGCTGCATGCGGGTCAGACCGCCGCCGGGTAACGGCAGCGCCGGCGCCATGCGGGCGAGTGCGGCAAAGCGGTTGAAGAAGTCATCCTCCGGCCCGAACACGATCGACGGGCGCACGATGATCGCACCGCCGTCCGCCGCCAGCACCAGCCGTTCGCCTTCGGCCTTCGACTGCGCGTAGTGCGACGGCGCCCCGGCATCGGCGCCGATCGCGGAAACATGAACCAGCGGTGCGCCGACGGCTTTGGCGGCGCGCGCTACAGTTTCGGCGCCGCCGCTATGCACGGCGTCAAAGCGTTGGCGGCCGCCCTCGAACAGGATCCCCACCAGATTGATCACGGCATCGGCATCGTGCACCGCCGCCGCCACCGAATCCGGGTAACGCAGATTGGCCTGGACCGCGTTGATCTGGCCGACCCGGCCCATCGGCCGCAAATGGCCGCACAAGTCCGGGCGGCGCGACGCAACGCGTATCCGATAACCGCGGCCGGCGAGCGCGCGCACCACGTGGCGGCCGAGAAAGCCCGAGCCGCCGAACACGGTGACCAGCGTTTCAAGCGTATTCTTCAAGGCCATTTCCGGCGAATACATCAACATCGACGCACTGTATAGGGGGGTTAAGTGGTTCGATTGACAAGGGGATGACCCATCCGTACCTATCCCGGAATTGCTGATTGGGCCCAGGTGGCGGAATTGGTAGACGCACTAGTTTCAGGTACTAGCGCCGCGAGGCGTGGAGGTTCGAGTCCTCTCCTGGGCACCATTTAGACTTACTCGCAACGGATCCGCCGGCATGACCATCCGACTGCATCGCGGCGATCTGCCGGACATTTCACGCTATACCAGCGCAAGCTCGCGCGCGGTCGCGATCGACACCGAGACCATGGGACTCGATCTGCAGCGCGACCGGCTGTGTGTCGTGCAGCTATCGCCCGGCGACGGCTCCGCCGACGTGGTGCAAATTCCGCCCCATGCCACCGATGCGCCTAATCTGAAGCGGCTCTTGGCCGACAAAAATATTTTGAAAATCTTTCACTTCGCGCGATTCGATCTCGGCATGCTGTACAAGGCCTTCGGGGTGATGCCGGAGCCGGTCTATTGCACCAAGATCGCGTCGCGGCTGAGCCGTACCTACACCGACAAGCACGGGCTGAAAGACCTGGTGCGCGAAATTCTCGGCCAGGAGATTTCGAAGCAGCAGCAATCGTCCGATTGGGGCGCGGCGGACTTAAGCGAGGCGCAGGTCGCCTACGCCGCCTCCGACGTCACCCATCTGCATGCCCTCAAGACCCGGCTCGACGCCATGCTGGCGCGTGAGGGCCGCGAAGCGCTCGCTGCGGCCTGTTTCGGCTTCCTGCCGGAGCGGGTCCGGCTCGATCTCGCCGGCTTTGCCGCAGACGATATCTTCGCGCATTCTTAAGTGCTGCCGGTCCAGGGTTCCGCGACTTGGGAATGAGGCATTTCGGGCCATATTCAGGCATGAATTCTGCGAGACAAGCGGCATGCAAGCGTGGTCTAAGGTGCCCGAACGGGGCGACGCCTGAAGGGAATAGCGACCTGAAGGGATAACTTCTTGGCCATTGCCTACCCCGAAAACGGCGCCGTGGGTTTTTCGGCTAATTCCCAGGGCAAGTTCGAGAAAACCTACCGGGCCGCGTTGCGGCATAGCCGGTATGTGCGCTGGCTGCGGATCGGCGTGCCGGTAGGTATTGCGGCCGTGCTGCTGACCGTGGTCGGCATCAATTACATGCCGCCGATCGGCGGCTTCCGGCTACCGGGCGAATTGGGCAAGCTCGTCATCCACGGCACCAAGATCACGATGGAACAACCTCGGCTGACCGGCTTCACCATCGATTCCCGCGCCTATGAATTTTCCGCGAACGCCGCCGCGCAGGATATCACCAAGCCCAACATGATCGAATTGGATAAGCTCCACGCCAAGATGGAAATGCAGGATAAAAGCAGCGTGGAAATGTCGGCCAAGGCCGGCGTCTATGACGCCAAGTCGGAAATACTCAGGCTCAACGATGACATCGTGCTCACCTCGTCGACCGGCTACGAAGGCCGCTTGAGCGAAGCAGTGGTCGACGTGAAAAAAGGCAATGTCGTCTCGGATCAGCCGGTGGCGATCAAAATGCTGCAAGGCGTTCTCAACGCCAATCGGCTCGACATCGTTGAAAATGGCAGCGTGGTGCGGTTCGGCGGCGGCGTGTCGATGACCCTTCAACCGAACAGGGACGGCGCCAAGGAAGCCACGAAGGACGGCAGCAAGGACGACACAAAGGCCGGCGACCAATGACGCATCGTCTGGCATTTTTCACAGCCTTGATGGCGCTCGCCGCCGCCCTGCCCGCGGCCGCGCAAGCCCCGCGTCCGGCGCCGAGCCCGTTCCAGACCTTGGGCCAGGGTACCGATCAGCCGGTCCAGATCGAAGCATCGACCCTCGAAGTGCGCGATAAAACCAAGCAGGCAACCTTTTCCGGCAATGTGCAGGTGACGCAGGGCGAAACCACGATGAAATGCCAGAGCCTGATCGTCTTCTACGGCCAGGAGGTCGGCATCGGCGCCGACGGCGCGCCGGCGCCGGTCGCCGCCGCCAAGTCCACGCCGGGAATGCCGCAAGGCGCCCAGAACATCCGCCGCATCGAAGCGCGTGGCGGCGTCACCGTTCTCACCAAGGACCAGAATGCCAGCGGCGATCTCGGCGTTTATGACTTGAAGACCAAGACGATCACCTTGAGCGGCAACGTCGTGGTCAGTCAGGGCCAAAATGTCATTCATGGCGAACGGGTCGTGGTCGACACCATGACCGGCTACGCCCGGGTCGGAGTCGGCCAGCAGCGCCAACGGCGGCGGCGGCACGGGCGGTCCGAGCCGCGTGCGCGCCCTGATCCAGCCGGGCAAGAGCGGCCAAGGGGGCGCGTCCAACTTCATGACGCTCGGGCCCGGTAAGACCAATTGACCTGACCTAGAATATATCTCCGCGTTTTGCCCTACCCTCGGGGAAATGGGCTAAACTCGGCGCTAAACGCAGTTCCACTGCGATTCAAAGGCGAGATAGCCGAGACAGGCGTGCTGGACATCCTCTCATATCTGCGCCGCCGTTCCGTGCCGGCGAGCCGCAAGCCGGTCGCCGAGCATGAGGCTATCGATCTCCTCTCGATCGGCGGCGCCATCAGCACGGTCTATCTCGATATCGCGAGCGTGCCCGCGCGGGCCGAAAAACGGCGCGGAAAAGCGCCGCCGGCGGCTCCGCCGCCACAACAGCAAGCTGCCAGACCGCCGCAGCCTCCGGCGCCGCCACCCTTTGTCCCCCCGGCTTTCGTGCCGCCGCCAATCCAGCCCGACATGGCGCCGCCGACGGCGCCAACCCAGGCACCCCCACCCGCGCAAGCGCGCGCGCCGCGACGGCCGCCGCCAGCGCCGGTAAACGGAACCAAGGCGCCCAGCCGGCCCCGCCGCCGTCCGGAGGGTAATGGGGCCGCGCCCCCCGACCGCAAAGGCCTGCTCGCCGTCCACGGCGTGGAGAAGAGCTTCGTCGGCCGCAAGGTGGTGAAAGGCGTCAGTCTTTATGTCCGCAAGGGCGAGGCGGTCGGTCTGCTCGGACCCAACGGAGCGGGCAAGACCACCGTGTTCTACATGATCACCGGCCTGATCAAGGCCGACCAGGGCCGCATCGATCTCGACGGCGCCGATGTGACGCGGTTGCCGATGTACCAGCGCGCCCGGCTCGGCATCGGCTATCTGCCACAGGAAGCCTCGATTTTCCGCGGGCTGACGGTGGAGGACAACATCCGCGCCGTGCTCGAAGTCGTCGAGCCCGACAAAAAGCGGCGGGCGCGCGACCTCGATGCGCTGCTCGACGAGTTCAACATCGGGCGTTTGCGCAAATCGCCGGCGATCGCGCTGTCCGGCGGTGAGCGGCGGCGCGTCGAGATCGCGCGCGCGCTCGCCACGCGGCCGAATTACATGCTGCTCGACGAGCCGTTCGCCGGCATCGACCCGATCGCGGTCGGCGACATCCAGTCGCTGGTCCGCCACCTCACCAATCGCGGCATCGGCGTGCTCATCACCGACCACAATGTGCGCGAGACCCTCGGCCTGACCGACCGCGCCTACATCATCTATTCGGGTGAAGTGCTGATGGAGGGCCGGCCGGACGATATCGTCAATAATCCCGACGTACGCCGACTCTATCTTGGGGAAGAGTTCCGGCTTTAAGGCTGTTGCAAAGGGGCTGGCGACACGGCCGATAATCTGCTTTAGAAAAGAAGCAAGAATCGGACCAGTTCGGCACCCGAGCAGCCCTGTAGTAAGCGACTAATGGCGCTTTCCCAACGACTTCAGCTTCGGCAGAGCCAGGCGTTGGTCATGACGCCGCAGCTGATGCAGGCCATCAAGCTGCTGCAACTCTCCAATCTCGACCTGGTCGCCTATGTCGAGGCCGAGCTTGAGCGCAATCCCCTGCTCGACCCCACCACCGATAACGAGCCGGCTGCCGGGGCCACCGACGGCGCGCCGTCGCCCGATCAGCCGGCCGTCAATGGCGAGGCCCTGAACGGCGGCGAAGCCGACAGCGGCAGCCGCGACGGCGACGACCGGCCCGACAATCACGTGGACGATACTTCCCTGGACGACGGCGAACCGCCGCGGTCACGCGCCGCGGAGACGCCGGCGGGCTATTCGGAATGGACCGGCACCGGAGCCGGCGGCCGCGACGACGGCGATTACAATCTCGAAGCCTTCGTCTCCGCCGAAGCCACGCTGCCCGATTGGCTGCGCGAACAGCTGACCCTCGCCATCGCCGATCCCGTGCAACGCATGATCGGTCAATACCTGATCGATCTGGTCGATGAGTCCGGTTACCTCACGGGCGACCTCGCCGCCGCGGCGGAGAAACTGGGCACGGGGGTCCCCGAGATCGAGGCCGTCCTGACGGTGTTGCAGACCTTCGATCCGCCCGGCATCTGCGCGCGCGACCTCGCCGAATGCCTCGCGATCCAGCTCAAGGAACGCGACCGCTACGATCCGGCGATGCAGGCGCTGGTCACCCGGCTCGATCTGCTGGCGCGCCGCGATTTCGCCGCGCTGAAGAAAATCTGCGGCGTCGGCGAAGAGGATCTGGTCGACATGATCGCCGAGATCCGACGACTCAATCCGAAACCCGGTCTCGCATTCGGCTCGGCGATCGTGCAGCCGATCGTGCCCGACGTTTTTGTGCGCCCGGCGCCGGACGGCGCCTGGCTGGTCGAACTCAACTCCGACACGCTGCCCAAGGTTCTGGTCAATCAAAGCTACTACGCCGAGGTCTCGGCCACGGCGCGGCGCGACACCGACAAATCCTATCTCGCCGAATGCCTGCAGAGCGCCACCTGGCTGGTTCGCGCGCTCGATCAGCGCGCCCGCACCATCCTCAAAGTCTCCAATGAAATCGTCCGCCAGCAGGATGCGTTTTTTGCACGCGGCGTCCAGCATCTGCGGCCGCTCAATCTCAAGACCGTGGCCGAAGCCATCGGCATGCATGAATCGACCGTGTCGCGCGTCACCGCCAACAAATACATGGCGACCAGCCGCGGCATATTCGAGCTGAAATATTTCTTCACCTCGTCGATCGCCGCCTCGCATGGCGGCGAAGCCCATTCCGCGGAAGCCGTCCGCCACCGCATCAAGCAACTGATCGACGGCGAAAGCGCCACTGAAATATTGTCCGACGACACGATCGTCGAAAGACTGCGCACGGCCGGCATCGACATCGCCCGGCGTACGGTTGCCAAATACCGCGAAGCGATGCGTATTCCGTCTTCGGTGCAGCGGCGGCGGGAGAAACAAGCCGCGGTGGCCCATTGATTTCGTTCGCAATACCGCGTTGACACCGCTTCGCCCAATACCTAGGTCGAGTAAAGCGGCTAAAATAAAGAATTCAGAGAGCGAGGCTGCCATGGCGTTTCGTGTTTCCGGGAAAAACCTCGACGTCGGCGAAGCGTTACGCGACCGGATCAACGACCGTATCGTCGAAATCGTCCGCAAGTATTTCGACGGCGGATATTCCGGCCACGCCACGCTGACGCGAGACGGTTTCGGTTTTCGCACCGAATGCGCCATTCATCTTGATTCCAAGATCACGCTGGAGGCGGAGGGCACGGCGGCCGATGCCTATGCCAGCGCCGACCAGGCGGCGCTGCACATCGAGAAGCGCTTGCGCCGCTATCACCGCCGCCTCAAGGACCACCGTATCGAGCGTAATGGCAACAGCGAAAAAGGCTGGGCGGCGATCGACGCCGCGAGCTATATCATCGCCGCGCCGGAACACGATGACGAAGTTCCGGTCGAAGGGTTCACGCCGGTCATCATCGCCGAATCCACCACCACCTTGAAACAATTATCGGTCAGCGACGCGGTGTCGGAACTCGACATGACGGGCGCTCCGGTTCTGGTGTTCCGCCATGCCGCGCATGGCGGCGTCAGTGTTGTTTATCGCCGCGCCGACGGTCATTTCGGCTGGATCGATCCGAAGGCCTTGGCGCCTGCGGATGCCCATTGACGGCGTGGCGACACCTCCCTATGTTCCGCGCCGCTCTCGACCGCGATCCCGCGCAGCGGGGTAGACTGGGTTTTCGGGAAGATCACGCTCAATAAACGCTTAGCGATAAGCCAACGCCGGCGACGGGCAAAAGCCTCGCTTTCAGGTTCCATTCATGCCGCTCATCGATCTGGTTGCGCCGAACGCGATTCTCCCGGCGCTCAAGGTCAACAACAAAAAGCAGGTGCTGCAGGAGCTTGCCGCACGCGCGGCGGTGCTCAGCGGCCAGAATGAACGCGCCATCTTCGATATTTTGATGCAGCGCGAGAAGCTCGGCTCGACCGCCATCGGCAACGGCATCGCCATACCGCACGGCAAAATGCCGACCTTGAACCGGCTGTTCGGATTGTTCGCACGGCTCGACCGCCCGGTGGACTTCGAGGCGCTCGACAATCAGCCGGTCGATCTGGTGTTCCTGTTGCTGGCGCCGGAAGGCGCGGGCGCCGATCACCTCAAGGCGCTCGCTCGCGTCGCACGGCTGTTGCGCGATTCCAATGTCACGCACAAACTGCGGGCCTCGCACGACGCAGAATCGCTTTACGCCGTGCTGGCGATGCCGTCAGCCAGCGCCGCCTGATTTCGTCCGGCAGTCCGTAAGCCGCAAATAAAAAAACGGGGCAGCGACAACGTCGCGGCCCCGTTCGATTTAACGGCATCGAAAACTCATTCCCGATCAGTGCACGCTCACCGTTTCGAGTTCCTGGCTCCAGGCATTGGCAATAGCCGCTTCCCGCGTGTCGGTCAGCATGATCGGCGTGCCGTCGGCGGCATGCAACGCGAACAAGATTTGACCCGGCTGCAGCGGCGGTACTTCGACCTGCGGAAAAAGTTCACCGACGTCCTCGGAGCGAATCGTCTTTACATAAGCGATACGGCCGTCGCCGAGATGGGCAAGCGCCTCGGCAGAGACATCGAATTTGACGTCGATTTGATTCATCTCATTGTTACTCATGGCCCTCAACTCCTTTCTTTTATTTGGTCGAGTCCTGGTTACACACTAGTCGCACTCTTTGATTGAAATCGATTTAACGATGCGCTCGGGTTGAGGGCGCACAAGATCGATCGACAGCAATCCATTCTTTAAGATCTGCACCCAATACTTCCATGCCGTCCGCCAGCACGAAGGTCCGCTGGAATTGGCGCGCGGCGATGCCGCGGTGGATATATTGCCGGGCTTTGTCGTCCGGCTGGCGTCCGCGAATAACGAGCTGGCTCTCCTCTACGCTGACATCGAGTTGGTCGCGGGTAAATCCTGCGACCGCTAGGGTAATGCGCAATCGCTCGGGACTGTTCCCGTCGCGGGGCACCCGTTCGATATTGTAGGGGGGATAGCCTTCGGCCGCCTTGCCGACCCGGTCGAGCACCCGCTCGATTTCGTCGAAGCCAAGCAAAAAGGGACTCGAAAGCGAGGACACCCTGGACATCACCAAAGCCCTGTTAAAGCGACTTTGCGGGGCCCTTACGGCACCCCAGCGATCGGGCAAAGGTTAACCGCTCGACCGCGAGTAATATGGCGATACCCGTCAGGGGGTTCAAGAAGCCGCTTTCGGAACCGGACCAGCGGCTTTCAGGGCAGTTGCAGCGGCCCCGGCATGGCCCGTTCGGCCTCGGCGGCGAGTTGCGCCTCGTGCCGATGGATGAATATGCCGCCGGCGATAAACAGGACCACGGTGATGATCGCCAAAACGATGACCAGGGGTCCCTCAAGCTGTTCGAATTCCCGCCCGAGCGCGTAGGCGGCATAGCCGTAACTCACCGCCCACAAGAACGCGCCGGCCGCGTTGGTCACCAGGAAGTTGCGCCACGGCATGACGTTGGCGCCGGCGAAAATGCCGGCGAAGGTACGCAGCACGGGGATGAACTGGGCGATGAAGACGATCTTGCCGCCGTGGCGCAAGAACAGGTACTGGCCGAGCTTGATCCGGCTTTGGGTCATGCGCACGTAATTGCCGTAGCGCAGCAACAGCCAGTAGCCATACTCCCGGCCGATGACATAGCCGATCATCCGGCCGACGATAGCGGCCGCCGCCGCCGTCAGGATAACCGAGACGATGTTGAGGTCGTGCTTGGTCCCGGCATAGACCGCGGCCCCGAGAAGCGCCGTTTCCCCCGGCAGCGGGAGACCGACGCATTCCAAGCCGACAATAACAGCCACCGTCAGGAGGCCGTAGACGTGAATGAGGTGAACGACGAAATGCATTTGGCAGAGTCTTTATAGGGGATTTTTCAGTCTGGCGACACGTCATAGCCTAGTCACGGTGACGCGGCGATGGCACCGGCTCCGGTTTGAGATTAGACAGGAGGAGGGGTTTGGCGGCGAAGGGGCATTACCATCGATGGGTGTCGGAGCGACTTGGCGCGCAATAATGGTGCTTGCGGTATCGCTGACGCTGGGCGCCTGCGGCCACCATATACGGCCGCCCGACGCTGACAATGCGGCGGATGACGGCGTCAACGCCTATCCGGCCAACTATAAGGCCGACATTCTCGCCGCGATGCACGCCTATCTCAACAACCCGAGCGGCATCCGCGATGCCGCTATCTCGGAACCGGCGCTGAAGACATCCGGCACTGCGACACGCTATCTGGTCTGCCTCAAATTCACCGCGAAAAAGAACGCCAGCGAGTATGCCGGCGCGAAGGAAATTGCGGCGAGCTTTCTAGTCGGCCGTTTCGACCATTTTATCGAAATGGCACGCGAGCAATGCGCCGGCGTGGCTTACACCCCGTTTCCGGAATTGCAGAAGCTGCCGCCGTGACATCGGACTATTCCTTAGTCGTCTCGACGTGGAAGTGATGCAGGATGCGGTGAAAGATCGGCGCCAGCACAAATCCGGTCGCGATCACGATGATGAGACCGGAAAAGATGGCGTAGGACCCCGCAAACACCTTGCCGCCGGTGGTCTTTAATTCGCCGACCGGGCCCATTCCGGAAAGAATCATCGCCGCATTCACATAGGCATCGACAAACGACATGCGCTCGAAAATCGCATAGCCGGCGATGCCGATGGCGAGGCCGGCAATCGTCAAAATCGACCACATGCCGATTGCGACGGTCATGCGGGCAAGGAACTTCCAGCGCGACGCGATGGGCTGGCCGCGGCGTTCGAACCGGGTGACGCCAGGAATCTTAAATGCCATCCACTGCCTCCGCAGCCGAGACTTCGGCGTTGCGACCATAGCTGATGTCCGGCCGCTAGTGCGAGAAGTACCCGCCGCGGGCTCTGTTGAGCACGGCCCGATTTGCTCTATTATCGAGTGGACTTCGTCTGCTTACCAAGAACACGCCGCAAAAACGCTCGCCAAGGAAAGCCGCCATGTTGGATCGACATTACGACCGCGCTGCCCAGGATATCGGCAACATCATCAATATCGGCCACGTCAATGTCTGCATCGACGATCAGCACGTGGCGACCCGCTACTATGTCACCGGGCTCGGGCTGACGCGCGATCCGTTTCTCAATACCGGCGCCGGCAATATGTGGATCAATGTCGGCATGAGCCAATTCCATCTGCCGATGGGCAAGCCTGAAGTGCTGCGCGGCGTGACCGGACTGGTCATTCCGGACCGCGAGGCGCTGCTCGACCGGCTCACGCAAGCGCGCAAAGCGCTGGCCGGCACCAAATTCGATTTCCGCGAAAGCAACGACTGCGTCGAGACGGTTTGCCCCTGGGGCAACCGCATCAACGTCCACACGCCGGACGAGGAGCAGTTCGGCCGCATTCAACTCGGCATGCCCTATGTCCGTTTCGACGTCCGGCCGGGCACCGTCGAGCGTATCGCGCATTTCTATCGTGAAGTGATGCATGCACCGTCGGAGGTGCTCAAGAACGGCTCCGGCCCGCAGGCGCGCGTCCAGGTCGGCGAGAAGCAATATTTTTATTTCCGCGAGACCGAAGCCGCCGAAGCGCCGTACGATAACCACCACGTCCAGATTTACCTTTCCAATTTTTCCGGTCCGCACCGCAGGCTCAAGGAGCTCGGCCTGATTACGATGGAGACCAACGAGTACGAATATCGTTTCAGAGACCTGATCGACCTCGACAGCCGCGAAGTGCTGTTCACGATCGAGCACGAAACCCGCAGCCAGACCAATCCGATGTATGGCCGCCCCTTGATCAACCGCAATCCGGCGCAGACCAATACCGATTACAAACCCGGCCACGACATCTTGGCTTGGGCGATGCCCTGATCGCATGACCGCAGGCCGCGCGGTTGTGATCGGCGGCTCGCTCGGCGGGCTTTTGGCCGCTCACCTGCTGCGCAGCACCGGCTGGGACGCCGTGGTGTTCGAGCGCAATGCCGAGGAACTGGCAAGCCGCGGCGTCGGACTTGGCACCCATCCGCAGCTGATCGACGTTATTCGGCGCGCCGGAATCGCGTTCGACGAGACCATGGGCATCAGGGTGCCGAAGGTCATCTGTCTGGCGCATGACGGCAGTACCGTGGTCGAGCAACCGACGACGCGAACGATGAGCGGTTGGGCGCGGCTTTATCGCGCGCTGCGCGACGCACTTCCGGCGGAGAATTATCGGCTCGCCAAGACGCTGCTCCGGGTGGAACAGGACGACGACGGCGTCACCGCAATCTTCGCCGACGGCACCAGCGAGCGCGGCGATATCCTCGTCGGCGCCGACGGCGGGCGATCAACGGTGCGTCAGCAATATTTGCCGCAGGTCCAACCGATTTATGCCGGTTATGTAGCCTGGCGCGCGGTGTTGGACGAAGCCTTGGTCCCGAATCACATCCACCGCGAGATTTTCGAGCTCTACACATTCTGCCTGCCGGACGGCGAACAATTGGTCGGCTATCCGGTGCCGGGCCGCGATAACGATACCCAGGCCGGCCGCCGCGGCTACAACATCGTCTGGTACCGCCCGACCGATGTGCGGATGCTCGCCGATATTTGCACCGATGCGGCCGGTGTTCAGCACGCCGGCGGGATTCCGCCGCCGCTGATCCGTCCCGAGGTCATTGCGCAAGTGAAGGCGGACGCCAAGGCGCTTCTGGCGCCGCAGATCGCCGAGATATTCAGTCGCGCCGCGCCGTTCTTTCAGCCGATCTTCGATCTGGAATCGCCGCGGCTGATCTTCGGCCGCGTCGCGCTCACCGGCGACGCTGCTTTTGTGGCACGCCCTCATGTCGGCGCCGGCACCACCAAAGCGGCGATCGATGCCGCGAGCCTCGCCGACAGCCTGCGCGACGCCGGCGACGACCTGACGGCAGGCTTGGCGCGTTACGAGCGCGAGCAATTATCGTTCGGCCGCGCCATGGTGGCCTTGGCGCGCGAGCAAGGCGCCTATCTGTCCGCGCAGCTCAAACCGGCGGCCGAGCGCAGCGCCGCGGAACGCGACCGCGATATCGAGGCTGTCCTGCACGCCCATGGCACGCGCAGCGATCAGGTCGGCGCCCTCTTTGCCGCGCGCGGCCTCGGTGCTGCTTCTTGAGGCCACATGGGGTGCGAAGTTTTCAGGTATCGATCACGTTTGGTGCGTAGAGCTCTTCGATCTTGATCGGGCGCGGCGTGAGGCCCTGCTCCACTGAATATTGAGCGATGGTTTCGATCACCGAGCGGTTCGCCTTGACGCCGTGGTGAAGCAGCCGGGGCTTGGCATCGCCGGCAAGCAGTCCGGCGGCGATGTGGTCCTCGACATGGGCGAGACGCTGCTGATCGGCGATGTCATTGGCGCGGTTGAAAGCCTTCATCAGGTTTAGCGCGACCCAGGGTTCTTTTTCGAACACGTCGCGCCGCACGACGGTCTGGTGATTGATCGGCAGCAGGCCGGTCTTTTTGTAGAAACGAATGCCTTCGGCGACCGGATCGGGAAACAGGAACTTGAAATCCGGATGGCTGGCGAGATCGGCGCGGCTGCGGTCGACCAGATTGCGGTTGGAGAGATAATGCAGCGCCGCATCGAGTTCGCCCGCCAGCATCATCGAACCGATGCTGTCGTCGGCAGGAATCTGGTTGACGGTGACGCCCGGCGGCGGATTGAAGCCGGTGGCGCCGCCGTGGCTCATTTCCGGCGTACGCTCCATCCAGAATTTCATGTCCTTCGGCGCGACACCGAATTCATGCTGCAGCGCGCCCCGCGCCCATAGCGCTGCGGTCTGCTGATATTCCGGCACGCCGACCCGCTTGCCCTTGAGATCGGCCGGCGTTTCGATGCCGGCGGCGCGGCGCACCAGAATGCTGGTGTGGAAGAAGCGCCGCGTGGTGAAGATCGGCAGGCCGACAAACCGCGTATCGCCGCGCGCGATCGCGATCAGAAACGACGAGCACGACATTTCCGAAACGGCAAATTCGGAGAAGTGCAGTTGCCGCCAGAACAGTTCGGACGGGTGCAGTACCGTCGGAATAAGATCGATACCGTCCGGCTTCACCGTGCCGTCGATGATCGGCCACGTGCGCGGGTTCGAGGTTATGCCGATACTGAGTTGCAGATTCATGAGATTTTCCATGACAGCGAGCGGAAAACAATTTGATCAGTATCGGTACGGCGCGTGTTCCCACAACGGAAACGCCGAGAACACATGCGGCGCATTGGCGGGTGCTGCGGGGTGCAAATAGGACTGATCGAGCTTAGCGAAGCCCGTGACGCCGAGAAGCCCGAGGGCGCGGGTCACTTCGTCTTCCATCAGTTCCAGCATCCGCACGATGCCGGCCTGCCCCGCCGCGGCGAGGCCGTAGCACTGCATCCGGCCCAGGCCGACGAGATTGGCGCCGAGCGCAATCGCCTTGACGATATCGGTGCCGCGATAGAACCCGCCGTCGACGACGATCATCGCCCGGCCGTTGACCGCTTCGACAACCTCCGGCAGCACGTCCATCGAACCGCGGCCGTGGTCGAGCTGGCGGCCGCCGTGATTGGAGACGTAGATAATCTCGACGCCGTGATCGAGCGCGATCTTGGCGTCCTCCGCGGTGCCGATACCCTTGATGCCGAGCGGAATCTTGAACTTCGATTTCATCCGCTCGACGGTGCGCCAATCCAGCGCCATCTGGAATTCGCGGCCGGTTGCGCGGCGGCGGCCGCCCGTGGTGTGCCGCTTGGCGAGATCGCGCTCGCGGCGGCTGTAATGGGCGGTATCGACCGTCAGACAGAACGCCGAATAACCCTGTTTGATCGCACGTTCGACGTGGTCGTCGGCCCAGGCCTCATCGCCACGCACATAGAGCTGAAACATGCGCAGCGCATCGGGCGCGGCCTGTGCGACCGCTTCAAGACCGGGATCGCAGACCGAACTCAGCATGTGAGCGATGCCGAATTCGGCTGCCGCCTTGACCACCGGACCGGCACCGCCGGGATGGAAGCTTTCCAGCGAGCCGACCGGGCAAAGCACCACCGGCAGCCGCAGCTTCTTGCCGAGCACCTCCACCGAAGGATCGACCTTGCTGACGTCGCGCAATATCCGGGGCCGGAACGCGATCGAGTCGAGCGCCATGCGATTGCGCCGCAGCGTCGTCTCGGTCTCGGTACCGCCGACGATGTAATCCCAATCGTTCTGGTTGAGGTTGGCGCGGGCTTTGGCGACGAGTTCGTGCAGATTGTGAAATGTGCTCGCCGCGGCGGCGTTGGCGGCGACACGGTTCTCATCCGGATTTTGTTCGGTCATCGATGGCTCTCGGGTTTCCCTTGGATTTTTTTGACTTGGTTCTGAGCTGCTTTGGGCGTTGCTTGTTTTTGTAGATTGGCGGTCCCGGGAAGACTCGAACTTCCGACCTTCGGTTTAGGAAACCGCTGCTCTATCCGGCTGAGCTACGGGACCGTAGAAACACGTAGTCGCGCGACATTTTCACCACGAAAAATCCGCCGCAGAAAATCCGTCGCACTGTGGCAATCGTGCAAGCTCGTAACCAAAAAACACCCGCTGTGCAATCTTGCACAGACGCCCCGCCTCCGACTTGCATAATTCTCATCGAATGATTCGCCATCGCTGGGCGAGCGGGCTTTCGTTCCAATTTGCGTAGCAGAAACCATCAGGTTGCGGGCGGCGCATTCGCATGCGCCGAGCGACGGGAGCGCTATGCGCATACGAAAAAACATTGCTGCCACGGCGCTCACGGTATTTGCACTGTCATGCCTCTCCGCAACAGCCGTGCGCGCGCAAAACCTGGCAAGCTTCGCCGTGCTCGCCGGTTCGACCATTACCAACACCGGCCCGAGCGTCATCTCAGGCAATGTCGGACTGAGCCCGGGCAACGCCATCGTCGGTTTTCCGCCGGGGATCGTGGTACCTCCAAGCGCCATATTCAATAGTGACGCGACGGCAATCCAGGCTCAAGTCGATCTCTTCAACTTCTACAATAATTTGGCGGCCAGGCCGACGCAGGTGGATCTGACCGGACAGAACCTCGGCGGGCTGGTCTTGGCCCCCGGCGTTTACGGCTTCAACGCCGCCGCGCAATTAACCGGCACCCTCACGCTCAACGGATTGGGCAATCCGAACTCGGTGTTCGTTTTCAACGTCGGCAGCGCGCTGACCACCGCCAGCGCCTCGTCCATCGTGCTGATCAACGGCGCTCAGGGCAGCAACGTGTTTTTCAGAGTAGGCAGTTCGGCGACCCTCGGCACCACGACCGCGTTCGAAGGCGACATCGTCGCCCTGACCAGCATCACGCTGGACGCCGGCGCCACCATCAATTGCGGCGCCGCCTTGGCCCATAACGGCGCCGTGACATTGGACGACAACACCATCGCGGTCTGTCCGGCCTCGGTCACGGTTATCGCCTCGATCTTGGGCGGCTCGGCGTCTGCCAATCAGATCGCTGTCGCGAATACGCTCGACGCTTTTATCGCCGCCGGCGGCGTGTTGCCGCCGGCATTTCTGAACTTCCTCACCACCCTGTCGCCGGCCGCATTGGCCGCAGCCCTCACGCAGCTTTCCGGTGAGGCGGCAACCGGCGCGCCGCCTGCCGGAATCCAGGCGATGAATTCTTTCTTGTCGCTGGTGCTCAATCCATTCGACGACCGCGGGGTCGTGGCAAACCCGCCCGATCGGTTGCCGCTCATCGACAAGGTCTCGCTCTATAAGGCGCCTCTTGGATTTGGCGCGCCGGACCCCAGACACTGGAGCACTTGGATGGCCGCCTATGGCGGGGCCGGGCTGGCCGACGGCAATGCCTTTACCGGAAGTCACGATCGGTCGGTGGGCGCCTACGGCATGGCTGTCGGTCTGGACTATCGCGTCGCGGCAACGACCGTCGGCTTTGCCCTCGCTGGCGGCGGTACCCGATTCGGCCTCGCGGACGGTCTCGGCGGCGGCAGTAGCGATCTGTTCCAGGCGGCAATCTACAGCCGAACTTATTTCAACGCAGTCTATCTCGCCGCCGCGCTGGCTTACGGCTGGGATCGGGTCTCCACCTCCCGCTACGTGACGGTTGCGGGAAACGATAACCTGACCGCCGCCTTTTCCGCCGAACAGATCGCAGGCCGAGTTGAGGGCGGCTATCGGTTGGCAGCGCCGAATGTTGCCGGCTTGCCGGGGCGTGGCTGGTTCGTCCCGTACGCCGCGCTGCAGGTGCAGACCTTTTCCACGCCGTCCTACGCCGAAAGCGCCGCATCGGGATCGTCATCGGTTTTCGCACTCAATTACGCCGCCCAGACAACCACCACGACCCGCACCGAACTCGGCGCCTGGTTCGACCGGAACGTCACTCTCGACAATGGTGCGGTTCTCGCACTGCGGACCCGCACCGCCTGGGCACACGATTATTGGTCGGGTCTCGACATCAGTGCTGCGTTCCAGTCGCTCCCCGGGACGGGCTTCACCGTAAGCGGCGCGTTGCCGGCGCCGAATTTCCTACTTGCGTCGGCCGGAGCAGAACTCGCGTTCAACAATGGATTCTCGGTTGGCTGCTGGCTGGACAGCGCGCTGGCGCAACGGTCACAAACCTACAGCGGCAATGCGCGGTTGCGTTATGCATTTTGAATAGGGTTCTCCCGGCCGCGATCTCGCACCTGTCGCGCGATCAGTTTCCGCCGCGATGCCGTCGGCATCGCACAGATGGCAATCTGCATTCGAATTTTGGATTATCCTTCGTTATTATTCTTCATTGCTCCCGGCAGACTGTCATGTTGCGCAAACGAATTTTGATTTTAGCGGCGGTTATTCCGATCGCCGCCGGCTCCGGAAACTTGGACGCGACGGCGCAAGACCAGTCGCGACCGTGCGGCGCGGGCGAGATCGGACGCGGCACCGTGAACCGGGTGATCGACGGCCGTAGTTTCATGCTCGACGATGGACGCGAGGTGCGGCTCGCGGCGATCGAAGTGCCGCCGTTACCGCCGGCGCAGGCGTTCGACGCGGCGCCGGACGGCGTGGCGGCGAAAAATGCGCTCGATGCGCTGGCGGGCGGTGACGAGGTGCTGTTGCTTCGCGCCGACACTCTCTCGGATCGTTATGGCCGCATCGTCGCTTACGCCTATACGCTGCGCGACGGCGACAGCTTATTCGTCCAGGGCGAACTCATCGCTTCCGGTCTCGCCCGCGTCGGCGACCGGGTCGGCAGTCGTGCCTGCGCCGCCGAACTTCTGCGCCGTGAGAATGACGCCCGCAGGGCGAGCCTCGGATTGTGGGCGGATCCGGGGTACCGGGTTTTCGATGCTCAGACGCCCGCCGATGTGCTGGCCCAGCGTGGCCGCTTTGCGGTGGTCGAGGGTGATATCGAGTTGGTGCGCGAAAGCGGCGCGACGATCTATCTGAATTTCGGGCGGCGTTGGTCCGAGGACTTCACCGTCACCATCCAAAAGCGAAACGAGCGCAGCTTCACGGCGTCAGGGCTCGATGTGACGCGGTTGGGCGGCAGCCGTGTCCGGGTCAGAGGCTTCGTCGAAGCCCGCGGCAGCAGCGGAACAAGTCCGTGGATTGCCGCCGAGCGGCCGGAGCAGATCGAAACCGTCAAACGCGAGTGACGGATTGGCATTGCACGTGCCGCGGGCAAGATCGCCTAGGCGGTTGAAATTAAAATTCACCCGCGGGAACTCAATGCATCGGCATAATTATGGCAGAATCCGGCAATGGCCGCGTGTTTCATCGGCGGCAATATCATATTGGAATCAAAATTGAATTTCACGCAGCGCGGAGGCCTGAACAGAGCATTCCTTCGGCCGGATCCGGCTTGGCCCGCGGGCCTGTTTCGTATTAAAATAGCGATTAGCGTCGGCACCTTCTGCGGTTGATGGTGCGGAGAGACCGTATTCGCTTGGTCGCGCATCGGTGTTCGGCGTGAAAGCGGGGCGACGATCTTCAGTCCGGGCGGCGAAGCCAAGGGCGGGACGGTTACGATCCTGAAGCGAAATCGGCGTAATTTCGCGGGCGACCGGCCTTGTCGGAAGGGCGTCGCCAGGAGCGGCCAAATATCCGCAATTTTTGCAGACTGACCGCCTGCGGGGCGACTGTGAAGTGACTTTGGGTGACGTGGTGACACGGGGACGATCGGCGGCCGCAAGCTATCGGCCAGGCACCGTATTGGGTCGCGCGGCCGTCGCTGCGGCGGCGTTGCTGCTTGCCGCCTGTACCGCCTCGCCGTCCGCCCTTTCGCCGCAAGCTTCACTGACCACACCGGCGAAACAGACGGCCGATACCGCGGCGATGACACCGGCGGTGTTGCGTGAACATCAGCGCATCCTGGCTGCCTATGGCGGCGTCTATAACGACCCTCGCCTGCAGAGCATGATAGAAGCCACCGTCGAGCGGCTGGTCGCCGCGTCCGAACGGCCCGATCTGCATTACAAAGTCACGATGCTGAACTCGCAATCGGTCAACGCCTTTGCCTTGCCGACCGGTCAGCTTTACGTGACGCGTGGACTGATCGCGCTCGCCAATGACGATTCCGAACTCGCCTCCGTGCTCGCCCATGAGATGGGCCACGTGATCGCGCGCCACGCCGAAATCCGCGAAGAGCAGGCCCGGCAGGCCGATCTGGTCAGCCGTGTCGTCAGCGATGTGGTGACCGACCCGGCGGCCGGTGCGCTGGCGCTCGCCAAATCGAAGCTGGCGCTGGCGAGCTTTTCGCGCGCGCAGGAATTCGAGGCCGACGCTATCGGCGTCGGCATCGCGTCGCGCGCCGGTTTCGACCCCTATGGCGCGGTCCGTTTCCTCACCTCGATGGAACACAATTCCGAACTGAAGCCGGAACAGACCGGCGCCATCAATCCGAGCGCGCCGGACTTTCTCTCGTCGCATCCGGCGACCCCCGAGCGGGTCACCCAGGCGCTGGCCAATGCCCGCCAATACCAGGCGCCCGCGGTCGATAATGGCCAGAGTTTCATCCAGGCCAAAGCGACCTATCTTTCCGATCTCAACGGCATCGTCTACGGCGAGGATCCGAGCGAAGGTTTCGTGCGCGGCCGGCGTTTTCTGCATCCGAAACTCGGCTTCACCTTCACCGCGCCGGATGGCTTCACGCTCGACAACACCGCGCAGGCGGTGCTCGGCATCAAACATGGCGGCGGCCAGGCGCTGCGCCTCGACGTGGTGCGCGTACCGGCCGAACAGACGCTTGCCGAATACCTGACGTCGGGCTGGATCGAGAACATCGACCCGGCCACCGTGGAAGACATCACCATCAACGGATTCCCCGGCGCCACCGCCTTGGCGAAGGGTGACCAATGGGATTTCCGGCTCTATGCGATCCGGTTCGGCAGCGACGTCTATCGCTTCATCTTCGCCGCCAAACATCGCACGCCCGAAACCGACCGCGGCTTCCGGGAATCGGTCGGCACCTTTCGCCGCATGAGTCTCGCCGAAATCGAAGATGCTAAACCGCTGCGGCTTCAGGTCGTGACCGTGGCGCCAGGCGACACGGTGGAAAAACTGGCTGGCCGGATGGCGATTGCCGACCGCGCCGCCGATCGTTTCCGGGTGCTCAACGGCCTCGACCCCGGCGATCGTTTGAAGGTCGGCAGTTCTGTTAAGATCGTTGCGGAATAGGGTCCTGCCCGGCTATTTCACCTGTTTTCTCTGCCCATTGTCCGCTATGATGCCGTTAATGGGTAAGGGGCCGCAAAAGCGGTCCGGGAGGAAAGAAAATGCGGCTCGTCAAAGCGGCCATGCCCGCCTTTGTCGCGTTTGCGGTCGTATCGATCGTCACCGCCGTGCTCACGCTTGTGAAGCACGAGGCCGTGGGACCGCAGCATTTGGTGTTCTATTATTTGCTGCCGATCGCTTTGGTGGCGGTGCTCTACGGGACCCGGACCGCAATACTCTGCGCGTTCGCCGCAACGGCTTGCGCCGCCTTTTTCCTTTACGATCCGCTCTATAGCTTCTACGTGGCAACGCCGGTGGAAGCGGGCGAATTGATCTGCTTCACCGGCCTGGCTTTGATCGGGGCGAAATGCGCCGCCGACCTCTTGCGACCGGGAGCGAATTTTTCGCGACAAAATTCCGCGATCGAAGAATAGCTTCCCGATCAGAACTGCGACGCGAGCTGATCCAGTCCCATCACGTGGACGATGTTGCGGACTTCATCTTTCTGCTCGGTATTGAAGCTCAAGATCAGCGGCACGGCCGCGGACTTGAGGCCTTGCACCGAATCGGGATCCACCGCGGCGCTTTCGTTCGCGGCGCCGCCGCGTCCGTGCGCCTCCGGCGGGTGCGTATAGGTCATATTGCGCAGCGCGACTTCGACACCCGGCCACATACGCTCTTGATCCGGCGTCAGATGCAGCCGCGCCTTGATGCTCGCGATCTGCGAATCGTTGAGCATATAGCCCGGGCGGTTGATGACGTGCCGAACGGCGGGAACGGCGGCTTTGGTTTCTTTGACCGGCACCGAGGCGACTTTAACAGCGGCCGGCAATGCCGGCCCTTGTACCGGTGCGCTGATCTCGGCCGAAACTTGCGGAACCGCTGTATCGGCTGAGGCGACCTTCACCTCTATTGGGGCAGTCAAATCTGTACCACGCCGGCCAGAGTCCTGCATCGCCGTTCGCGGCGGATTTGCCTGAGGCATCATCGGCTCGGGACTGAGTAAAGCCGATCGCGCATCCGCCGCCGCATGAGCTTTCCCGATCGCCGCGACCAGCACGCGCGGCACTGCCGGGGCGTTGTCCCAATTTTCTGGAAATCGCAGGGCGACAGTCTCGGCGGCCGAGAGATCGGCGCTACGGAGCACCACAGTTCGCGAGCCGACGACCAGATAGGCGGCGCCGCAAACGATCAAAGCCTGGACGAGACGGATCTGGAGCTTCGGGAAGAGGCGCACTCGGCCACGCTGGTGCGTCTTGTTCCGCCGCATGTTTGCCCCCTCCGCTTCCCACGCTACTACTCTAACTCCTTTCAAATGAAGCTTAATTTATGGCTAACCATAGGAGATTTCCTGGCAAGACGGACTCAAACGCGAAATCGGACGGCTCCGAAACGAAAAAAGGCCCGGCAACAGCCGGGCCTTTTCGGTCTTACGACCATTAAATTGCGATCAGGCCGCCTCTTCCTCGACGACGGCTTCCTCTTCGGCCTCAGGCTTCGGACCGCGACGCGGACCTTTCGCCAGCGCAGCCTCGATCTCCTTGACCGCTTCGGTCTCGGTAACCCGCTGTACGGCGGCAACTTCCCGAGACAGCCGATCCAGCGCCGCTTCGTAAAGCTGCCGCTCGGAATAGGACTGTTCCGGCTGGGTTTCCGACCGATAAAGGTCACGCACCACCTCGGCGATGGCAACGATGTCGCCGGAATTGATCTTGGCTTCGTATTCCTGCGCCCGCCGCGACCACATCGTGCGCTTGATCCGGGCCCGGCCCTTGAGCGTCTCGAGCGCCCGCTTGACCATCGGCGTTTCGGCGAGCTTACGCATGCCGACCGACACGACCTTCGAGGTCGGGACGCGGAGAGTCATCTTATCCTTGACGAAATTGATGACGAACAGCTCGAGTCGCGCGCCGGCGACCTCCTGCTCCTCAATCGAAATGATCTGGCCCACGCCGTGTGCCGGATAAACGATGAATTCCTGAGTCTTAAAGCCTTGTCGTTGGGTAGTTTTCTTCGCATTCATTCCCAAACCTGCTCCTTCCGCGTCCGGCTTGCGCCGCGGCACGGGCTTTGCCACGCTAACTCGGCTACGGGCCAAGGCTCGCGCGGGCTGTGATGGCCTCCGGCTTGCGCGGGAGGAAGCTTTCGTTGGCTTCCGGCTCATGCCGGCTGCAACTTTCTTCGAACGACGAGTTTTCTCTGCCACTGCTCTCGCGTGGAAAATCACGCCTCTATTGACGGTTCCTCGGAACCCTCCGAAAAAATATGCTCCCGGACGGGGAGCAGCGTTTCAGGGGTGTTTTTCTTCTATGTGAGGCCTTTATATCACATTTTCAGCCAAAATCAAAGCCTTATGACAACGGCCAAGCGCCGCATGCGGCCTTAAAGGCCGCAGTTCTTAACAATGGTTAATAATTACCGTGAGCGAAAGTGCCGCCTCGCGGCCCTGGGCGACCGTTAATCAGTCCCCGGTCCCGGGCTTCGGCGAGAAGTGCTCTTCGAATTTATTGGGTACGCCCTCCCACTCCTTGGCGTCGGCCGGAGGGGCTTTTTTGGCCGTGATATTGGGCCAAGTCTTTGCATATTCAGCATTAACGCCGAGCCAGTTTTCGACGCCAGGCTCGGTATCGGGCTTGATTGCCTCGACCGGGCATTCCGGCTCGCAGACGCCGCAATCGATGCACTCATCCGGGTGGATGACCAACATGTTCTCGCCCTCGTAAAAGCAATCTACGGGGCAGACTTCGACGCAATCCATGTATTTGCATTTGATGCAATTGTCGTTGACGATATAGGTCATTTTCACACTCTGAACGGGCTTTTTGCAGCCTCGCTCCTATCGCATGGCTCAGATGCACGCAAGAAGGACGGAGGCGTGGGGCTCCTAATCGAGCAACTCATATAGCGACGCGCCGGTCCCGCCGGGACCCCGCCGCTCGGCAAATCCTGTCACTTTCAAAACACGAACTCCGCCGTCGAGCGCGACCGTGATCACGTCCCCCGCCCGCACCAGCCGTCCTGGGGCATCGATTCGGCTGCCATTGACGCGAACATAGCCGGCGCCCGCCAGTGCCGCTGCCGCTTCGCGGGTGCGGACCACCCGCGCATGCCACAGCCAGCGATCGATGCGCTGGCGATCGCCTTCAGCGGCACTCAGCGGCGCTCCTTGGCGTCGGCCTCCAATTGGGCCTTCAGAGCGGCCAGCTTCGCGAACGGCGAGTTTGGATCCGCCACTTTCTCGCGCCGTTCGAAACGCGCCGGACGCTGGGGCTGCTGGCGATCGCGATCGCGATGCGGCCGGTCGGGGCGATGCTCACCGCCAAAATGCTTGCCGCCGCCGGGACGGCGGTGGCGCTGGCGCGAATGGCGGTCGTCCCTCGCCTCGCCCTTGTGGCGCCGGCGTAGCTGCGGCGGCTTCAGCATTGGTCGGTTCGCCGGTTGAGGCGGCGGCTTCGCCCGCCGCGGTGACGGGTGTCCCGGTCTCTCCGCTACGCTGCGGCGTTCCCGCCGCTCTTTTGCGAAACGGCTGGCGGCCTCTTTCCTGGCCCGACTCGCGGCGTGCGGGGCGCGGCCGGCGGTGTCCCTCGGCGCGGCCGGGACGCCAAACCTCGACTAAAACCGGCTCTGCCGCCGAAAGCTCCGGAGACGTTTCGGCGGACGCCGCTTCCGCTTCCAGCACCGGTGCGGGAGTGCCGGCATCGGCCGGCGCTTCGGCGGTTACTGGCTCCGTAGCGGGCTGCAGAGTCTCTTCGCGACTTTCACTCGCGACGCGCTGCTTCGCAGGCGCCGAGTCCAATTCCGACGCGTCAGCGACCTCAGTATGAGCAATCGCTTCCGGCGTCGTTTCGGCGTCAGTCGCCGACGCGCTGTCATCGGACGCCGCTACGGCGTCAACTGTCGGCGCGTCTGCCGACGCAATAGCGGCGGCCGGCGCAGGCGAGGGCTCGGGCAGCGGTTCCGGCGGTTTCGGTCGCCGCTCCATGCGATAGCCAAGCGAGCGCAAGATCGATGCGAAATCCTCGCCGGAGGCCCCGGTCAAGGAGGTCATCGTGTTCACGACGGTGAAACCACCGCCGGGAAACGCGCCGGCCGGTTTCACCCCGGGAGCGCCTTCGCGCCAGCTCAATGCCGGACGGATCAGATCGGCGAGCCGCTCCAAGATATCGACACGGACGGCGCGCTCGCCGCACACCCGGTAGCCTGCGGTGCGATAGAGCGACGGGTCGATGTCGCGGTCGACCGGGATCGAGGTTCGCCCGCTGCCGGCAAGGTGCAACAGGTCGCTGACGGCTTTGTTTTGCGGCTCGGCCTGATCCGCCGCGGTGCCCTGCGTTGCATCGTGGCGCAGCGCCCATAATTGGGCCGCGAGCCGGCGGGGCGCTGGCTTTAGCAGCGCCGGCAGATAGATGTGATAAGCACCGAACCGGACGCCGTATTTCCGCAAGCTGGCGCGGGACGGCTGCTCCAGCCCTTTCATCTCCTCGGCGACGCGCTGGCGTTCGAGAACGCCGAGCGCTTCGACCAGTTGAAACGCGATGCCGCGGGCGATTCCGGTGATGTCGGCGGCCGCCGACAATTGGGTCAAAGGCCCAAGCAGCTTTTCGATGTGGGATTTGACGAAACGGTCAAGCCGCGCCTCGACGGCCTCGCGCGGCGCTCCGTTCAAATGCTCGTCGGCAATAACCCGCAGCCGCGGCCGCAGCACCTCGTCGCCGGCGGACAGCTTGCCGACGGCGGCGCCGATCCAGCGCAGGGTACCGTCGGAGGCCAGCACGAATTGATCGTCGGGCGCATCGGCAAGCCGCGTCGCACGGTGCCCGATTTCGACCGCGAGCGCCTTTTGCGCGGCGTTTTGCAGGGCTTTGGCTTCCGAGCCGCCGGAGGACGCATCCGGCAGAAAGACGAAGCCGTCGAGCCGGCCGATGATGTGGCCTTCGACCTCGACCTCGCCGGTCTTGTTGAAGGCGGGCTCAAGCGTGGCGTTTTCGCGCAACCGCCGCATCAAGACGCTGGTCCGCCGGTCGACGAAGCGTTCCGTCAGCCGCTCGTGCAACGCGTCCGACAGCCGATCCTCGACGCCGCGCGTTACACCTTGCCAATGCTCGGGATCGGCCAGCCAGTCGGGGCGGTTGGCGGCAAAGGTCCAAGTCCGGATATGGGCAATGCGCGTCGACAGCGTGTCGATATCGCCGTCGGTGCGATCGGCCTGCGCGACCTGCTCGGCAAACCAGTCGTTCGCGATCTTACCCTCGCGCTGCAGATAGCCGAAGACAGTGACGGCGAGCTCCGCATGGTTCGCCGGCGCGATCTTGCGGTAGTCCGGCAGCTGGCAAACGTCCCAAAGCCGCTCGACGTCGGCGCGCGTGCCGATCATGTTGCGCACCTCGGCGTCGCGCGCGGCATGATCGAGCACCAAAATATCCTCAGCCACCGGCGCGCGGCCCATAGCCGTTTCCGTCGGCGCCATGGCGAGTGTCGCCTGCAACGCCCCGATCGACGAAAAGTCGAGATCGGTATTGCGCCATTGCACCAATTTCACGGGCTCGAAGGTGTGCGACTCCAGCGCCTGGACCAGGTCGTTATCGAATGGCGGACAGCGGCCGCTGGTGCCGAAGGTGCCGTCCCGGGTGGCGCGGCCGGCGCGGCCGGCGATCTGGGCGAATTCGGACGGGCTGAGCTTGCGGTATTGGTAGCCGTCGAATTTGCGATCCGAGGCAAAAGCGACGTGATCGACGTCGAGATTGAGTCCCATGCCGATCGCGTCGGTTGCGACCAGATAATCGACCTGACCGGACTGGTAGAGTTCGACCTGGGCATTGCGCGTGCGCGGCGACAAGGAGCCGAGCACCACCGCGGCGCCGCCACGCTGGCGGCGGATCAATTCGGCGATCGCATAGACCTCGTCGGCCGAGAACGCGACGACGGCGGAACGGCGCGGCAGCCGGGTAAGTTTCTTTTCCCCGGAGAAAGTGAGCTGCGACAGCCGCGGCCGGCTGACGATGCTGGCTCCGGGCAGAAGCCGTTCCACGATCGGCTTCATGGTGGCGGCGCCAAGCACCAGCGTCTCCTCGCGCCCGCGCCGGTGCAGCATACGGTCGGTAAAGACATGACCGCGGTCGAAATCGGCGGCGAGTTGGATTTCGTCGACGGCGACAAAGGCGACGTCGAGATCGCGCGGCATGGCTTCGACGGTCGCCACCCAAAAACGCGGATTCGGCGGTTTGATTTTTTCTTCGCCGGTTATCAGGGCCACGGAATCGGCGCCGACCCGCTCGACCGCGCGATTATAGACTTCACGGGCCAACAGCCGCAGCGGCAGGCCGATCATCCCCGAGGAATGCGCCAGCATCCGCTCGATGGCGAGGTGGGTTTTCCCGGTATTGGTCGGACCGAGTACGGCAGTGACGCCGGCACCACGGGTACGCAGGTCACGGTCGGCAGGCGGCGAGAACGAAATCGGCATCAAGAACCCGGCTTACAAGTGTTATTGGGGGCAACAGCCCGGTGCTTCTGTATCACAATGTGACGTTGGATAGGGCTGTGCTTAAGATGTGGAACGAGTCTGGAACAAATCGCGGCCGAATCGGCGACTCTCGCCATGTTCGAGTTCGTTCACGGCGATATATGGAGGCCGCGCTCAGACGGAATACCAGATCGAGTGGAATCGGGGATTCCGGCACAGCGCCGTTGCGCCAAAATTATTAATCGATCGCTCCATCAGGATTTGCGGTGAGTCAAGAGCCATCCTCTTGTGAATAGTGGGGACTATTCCCGACGAACCAAAATCGAGAGGGTCCGCGGCAGGCCTATTGGGTTTTTGCCGCCGGATGCGACGCCTGCGTGACGGAGACGAATTGGGTCGCTTGCAGAAGTCCCTGACCGAGCGGCGTCGGCATCGAAAAGCGGAACGGCACCAGCACACGGGTCCCGGCGATCGGGGCCAGCCAAACTTCCGCATCGTGCAAGGTCACCAGATATTTGATCGCCGGACGGTCCGGCACGTAACCGGCGATCGGCGTGAAAAAGACGGCGCAGACCACGGCCGGCCCTTCATAGCCGCGCTCGGCCTTGACCGTTTCGATGCGCCTGAACTCACTGTGGAGATCGTAGCGAACCCGGCCATCGAACACCGCGACCTTGCGATTGCAAGCTTCCGGGGCGACCGGATCGCCGGTGCCGGCGACGCGATTGAGCATCGAGGTCATCGGGTCGGTCACGCCGCGGCGATCGGCATCGGTCACCGGAATGCGCTCGGGCGCCGGCGGCAACGGCGGTTCGGCGGCAAAATCGGTCACATTGCCGCCGACCAGCGAGATGTGCACGTCATCGACCCTGCGATCATAGGTAATGGTAGCGCCGTAAGTATTCGGCACCGGCTGGCCCGCGCTCACGGTGCCGTGAACCGCACCGGTGCCGCGGGCGCCGGTGAAAAACCGCAATACGCCGGTGGTCGCGCCGCTGGCCGCGGCGGTATATTGATCGTCCGAAATCTCGATAATCCAGTTGCCGCGCCCGATCGGGATGCCGGCAATCGTGACGGTATATTCAGCCTCGAGCCGCTGCGAGGCACTGGATACCTGGCTCGCCGGCTGGGCGGCAGGCTGATGGGCGGTGTCGGAGGCCATGGTCGCCGCCGAGGCCACCACAACGAAAAAAGCCGCGGCGGACGCAGCGGCATGGCGGGCAATCGCGGGCCGTACGTAAGCAGGCAAAGGAATTCCTCGAAACGGCAGCGTGCAGCCGCGGGTAGATTTTGTCGGAGAATGCGTCCTTTGTGTGGTTTACACTTACTCCGGGGCGCGCGGTACTCCTTGCTTTATAGGCTGGTTTTGACGGCCGCTTGACGCTTTTGAACGCCCCCACTATAGGTCCGCGCCATCTCCCCAATTGTCGGCGTGACGACGCACGGCTGGCGGGAGCATTCGGCGAAGATCCGAAGCTGCAGCGAACTCAAGGATTTTGATCATGTCATGGCGTTGCGAATTGACCGGAAAGACGCGCCAAATCGGCAATCGGGTCAGCCATTCCAACCACAAGACCAAGCGGCGGTTTTTGCCCAATCTGCTGAGCGTCACGCTGTTGTCGGATGCGCTCGGCCGTAAAGTCCGGTTGCGGATCTCGGCCAACGCCCTCAAGACCGTCGACCACCGCGGCGGATTCGATGCGTTTCTGCTCAAGGCCGACGACACCGAACTCTCGCCTCGCGCGCTGGAGATCAAGCGCCAGGTCGTCAAGAAGCGCACTGCCGCCGCTGCCTAATACCCACGGTCGGTTGGGCGGCCGTTAGTTTACAGAGACATTCTGAAATTTACCGGCACGGCCGTCACGGCCGCGGCTGCGAATACGTCTTTTGACGGCGGCGATACTCTCCTATCCTGCCGGAAGGGGAAATCTTCAGATCGTCATGCCGCATGAATCGCAAAACGCGACGCGCCGGGCTGAAATCGGGTCATTCCGCCACAACAAGCAATTGGTCCGAAGCGGGACGCGGCACTGTCTCCGCTGCCGAGTTGATGACGCATGCGGACCAACTCCGTCACCGGGGCCAAGCTGAACAAGCCGAGATTGTCTGCAACCAAATCCTGGCGCGAGAACCGGCCAACGCCGATGCCTTGAATCTTCTAGGGCTGATCCTGCAGGAGTCCGGCCGGCATCGGCTCGCGGTGAAAACCCTGAGCAAGGCCGTTGCCGCCGACCCATTCAACGCTGCCAGCCACTATAATATCGCGGCCGCCTATCAGATGCTCGGCCGAAACCACGAAGCACGGCAGCACTTCCATGACGCTATCGCTTTCGGCTCGCGGGAAAACCCTCCCGAAAAGCTGATTTTGCAGAGCCCGGTGATCGCGGCTTGCATCGGCCGCATCGAACAACATTGGCCGCTGCCGGTACCATCGGATGATTTGTTTTCGCCGGCGGCGTTGACTGAGATCGCGGGTGATTTGTTTTTACAATGTGCTCTAGCGACCGTGCCGCTGCGCGGCGTGGCGCTGGAACGGCTGCTGGCGCCGCTCCGGGCAAAGCTTCTCAGCTTGGCGCATGCCGGTCTTCTCGGCGCCAAGCCGTTTGGACCCGATCTGGTCCCCTTGCTGGCCGCCCTCGCCCAGCAATGCTTCACCAACGAATACATCTTCGTGCAAAGCGACGAAGAAACGCGGCAGTCGGTTCAATTGCGCGATCTTCTGCTGCAAAGATCGGCCGGCCGCGAGACGATACCGCCGTACTTGATCGGCGCGGTCGCGGCCTATTTTCCGCTGCATAAACTGCCCGAAGCGGCGCCGCTGCTGCAAAGAGATTGGCCGGAAGAGACGGCCGCTTTGATCCTCCAGCAACTGCGCGAACCTTTGGTCGAGCGCGAGGACCGCGGGCAGATACCCGCTCTGACTCCCGTCGATGATGCCGTTTCGCTGCAGGTCATGAACCAATACGAGGAGAATCCTTATCCGCGCTGGACCATCAATCCTCTCGCCGCGCTGGCGCGCAACGGTCCGGCTGAGCCGGATGCGGACGCCCCTGGGGAAATATTGATCGCCGGCTGCGGCAGCGGACGGCATTCCTTGGAGGTGGCGCAGCTTTTCCCCGATGCCCGTATCCTTGCCGTCGATATCGGTCTGACCGGCCTTGCTTACGCGCGACGAAAAACGCGCGAGGCGGGGTTAAGCAATGTGGACTATGCCCAGGCCGACATTCTCAAACTCGGCACGCTCGGCCGCGGCTTCGATCGAATCGAGGCCGTAGGCGTACTGCACCACCTTGCCGAGCCGGAATTCGGCTGGCGGGTCTTGCTGTCTTTGCTGCGGCAAAACGGCGTGATGCGGATCGGACTTTACAGCGAAGCGGCGCGCCATGCGGTGATCGAAGCGCGCGGGCTGATTGCCGAGCGCGGCTATCGCCCGACGGCAGACGACATTCGCAAATGCCGGCAGGAGATATTGCGCGATTACGACAAGCGCCGATGGTGGCGGCTGATCGAATCCGGCGACTTCTACAGCGTAAGCGGATGCCGCGACCTTTTATTCAACGTGATGGAGCACCAATTCACCATTCCGCGGATCAAGGCCTTCTTGGACGAGCAAAGCCTGTCGTTTCTCGGCTTCGATCCGGAGCCGGCGGTCGTCGAAAAATTTCAGAAGCAATTTTCGGGTGCCGCGGCACTGATCGATCTTGATAAATGGCACGCATTCGAGACCGAAAACCCGCAAGCTTTCCGGTTCATGTATGTCTTCAGCGTGCGCAAGAACTAGTCATCAGGAGTTCAAGCGGCGCCGCCGCGTCGGCCGCGGGCGATCCTCGCTCGAACTTTCTTCGAACAGCTCCGCGAGCTTCTCGGTCATGACGCCGCCGAGCTCCTCGGCATCGACGATGGTCACCGCGCGACGGTAGTACCGCGTCACGTCATGGCCGATGCCGATGGCGATCAGTTCGACCGGCGAGCGGGTTTCGATCTCCTCGATGATCCAGCGCAGATGGCGTTCGAGGTAATTGCCCGGATTGACCGACAGCGTCGAATCGTCGACCGGCGCGCCGTCGGAGATCATCATCAGGATCTTGCGCGATTCCGGCCGCGCCAACAGCCGCTTATGCGCCCAATCGAGCGCCTCGCCGTCGATATTTTCCTTGAGCAGACCTTCGCGCATCATCAGACCGAGATTCTTGCGGGCGCGGCGCCACGGCGAATCGGCCGCCTTGTAGATGATATGGCGCAGATCGTTGAGCCGTCCCGGATTGGCCGGCTTGCCCTGGCCGAGCCAGCTTTCGCGCGACTGGCCGCCTTTCCAGGCCCGTGTGGTGAAGCCGAGAATTTCGACTTTGACGCCGCAGCGCTCCAGCGTGCGGGCCAGAATATCGGCGCAAGTGGCCGCCACGGTAATCGGACGGCCGCGCATCGAGCCTGAATTGTCGAGCAGCAGCGTGACCACGGTATCGCGGAAATCGGTATCCTTCTCGCGCTTGAACGACAGCGGATGCATCGGATCGACGATGATCCGCGGCAGCCGCGACGGGTCGAGCAGGCCTTCTTCGAGATCGAACTCCCAGGCGCGGTTCTGCTGCGCCAGCAGCAACCGCTGCAGCCGGTTGGCGAGCCGGGCGACGACGCCCTGCAAGCTCGACAACTGCTTGTCGAGATAGCCGCGCAAGCGATCGAGTTCTTCGGGCTCGCACAGATCCTCGGCGCCGATGGTCTCGTCGAACTTGGTGGTGAACGGCCGATAGTCCGGTCCGCGCGGCTCGTTGCGCTGATTGCGCGGCCGCCACGGCTCCGCGGCGGTTTCCGAATCGCCCATCTCGGCATCGTCGGCCATTTCGGCCGCCGGTGCGTCGACCGCTTCCGAGGAGCTGTCCGGCAATTCGTCGGCCGAGGCTTCCGCCTCGCTGCTCATTTTATCGCTCTCGGCGGAATCGGACGCTTCGCCGTCCTCGCCGGTTTCGTCTTTCTGGTTCTGCTCCTCGCCCTCTTCGCCGTCCTCTTCCTCGGAATCGCTGGAGCGATCCTCGCCCATGTCGAGGCAATCGAGCAGATCGTGGACGACGTCGCCGAACCGGCGCTGGTCGTCGAGCACGCGCTCCAACCGGTCGAGATCGCGGCCGGCGCGCTCTTCGATCAAAGGCCGCCACAGGTCGACCAGCTTGCGGGCGGCGGCGGGCGGTGCTTCTCCGGTCAGCCGCTCGCGCACCATCATGGCCAGGGCTTCCTCGATCGGCGCATCGGCGCGATCGGTGATCTCGTCGAACTTGCCGCGGTGAAAACGGTCGTCGAGCATGGCGGTGAGATTCTTCGCCACGCCGTCCATGCGGCGCGACCCGATCGCTTCGACGCGGGCCTGCTCCACTGCCTCGAAAACAGCCCGTGCCTGCTGGCCGCCGGGCGTCAGTTTGCGATGGACCGAAGGATCGTGACAGGCGAGCCGCAGCGCCAGCGAATCGGCATGGCCGCGCACGATCGCGGCTTCGCGCTCGTTAAGCCGCCGCGGCGGCTCCGGCAGCCGAACCTTGCCGCCGGCCAGACCGGGCCGCTCCGAAGCAAAGCTCACTTCGAGATCGCCCTTGCCGGCAATCGCACGCAGACAAACGCCGACCGCGCGCTTGAACGGCTCGGTCGGCGCTTCCTTCGGCATGCCTTTCGGCTTGATATTTGAACTCATGGCGACGAGGCCTCGGCGGCTGAGCGATCAGCTCAGCGCCACGTTCACCGCCGATTCCGGCAATTCCTGTCCGAAACAACGCTGATAGAACTCCGCCACCAGCGGCCGCTCCAGCTCGTCGCATTTATTGACGAAAGTAAGCCGGAAGGCGAAGCCGACATCGTTGAAGATTTCAGAATTCTCCGCCCAGATGATCACCGTGCGCGGGCTCATGACCGTCGAAATATCGCCGTTCATGAAAGCGTTGCGCGTCAGATCCGCCACCCGCACCATCTTCGAGACGGTGTCGCGGCCTTCGGCATTCTGGAAGTGCTTCGCCTTGGCGAGAACGATGTCGACCTCGTTGTCGTGCGGCAGGTAATTCAGCGTGGTGACGATCGACCAGCGGTCCATCTGGCCCTGATTGATCTGCTGGGTGCCGTGATAGAGGCCGGACGTGTCGCCGAGACCGACCGTGTTGGCGGTCGCGAACAGCCGGAAGGCCGGGTGCGGCTTGATGACCTTGTTCTGATCGAGCAGCGTCAGCCGCCCGGACGATTCCAACACGCGCTGGATCACGAACATCACGTCGGGCCGGCCGGCGTCATATTCGTCAAAGCACAGCGCGACGTTGTTTTGCAGCGCCCATGGCAGGATGCCGTCGCGGAATTCGGTGACCTGCATGCCATCGCGGATCACGATGGCATCCTTGCCGATCAGATCGACGCGGCTGATATGGCTGTCGAGATTGACGCGCACGCAGGGCCAATTGAGCCGCGACGCCACCTGCTCGATATGGGTCGACTTCCCGGTGCCGTGATAGCCGGTCACGATGACGCGGCGGTTCCTGGCGAAGCCGGCGAGGATGGCGAGCGTGGTCGGTTTGTCGAAGCGGTAATCCGGATCGGCATCCGGAACGTGCTCATCCGGCTCCGAATAGGCCGGGACTTCGAGATCGCTGTCGATCCCGAACACCTGGCGGACGGAAACCTTCATGTCCGGCAAGCCGGACGGGGTGTCAGTAGCGAGTGTCATTGCTCCTCCGTGACCTCGGCAGAATTCCGAACGGCCGAGGCAGGAAATTGGCTGTTACCGGCGGTCGGATATATCGCGGGTACATCTAGCAGAAACGCCCGAGGGGGCGAAAGTACCGGCGAAAGGGAGCACCTATTCCTGAATGCTCAGCAGAATCCCGCCGACTTCAGGTAGTTATAGGCCTGAATGATCTCCCGCAGCTGGGCCTCGGAACCACGGTCGCCGCCATTGGCGTCGGGGTGGTGTCGTTTCACCAGCACCTTGAACCTGGCCTTGATATCGACCCGCTGAGCGTCGACTTCAAGGCCCAGGACTTCCAGCGCCCGGCGCTGAGCATTGAATATCTTACGTTCTTCCGGCGTCTTCTTGGCGCGGCCACCGGTGCGGTCGCCGGCTTCCCCGAACAGCGAGAATGGATCGTCCGGCGGCTGCTCCACACCGGGAAACTCCTTGCGGCCGCGCTTGGCGGCGGTTTTGCCGCCGACCGAACCCATTTTCCAGGTCGGCCGATGGCCGGTGAGCGAGTCCTTCTGGTACTTCGCAACCGCATCTTCGGTCATTCCGGCGAAGTAATTATAGGTGCTGTTGTATTCGCGGACGTGGTCGAGGCAGAACCGCCAATATTCCGACGCGCTCAACCGCCCTTTGGGAGCGCGATGCGTCGCCGGCGCGTCGCACTTCGGCCACTGACAGGACGGCAGGTCGGTTCGCACCCGGCGGTCCTGATCGGGCTTGACCCGAATTCGATCGAATAATGGGGAATTGATTTTCATCGTCACGATTATGCGGGTGCCTCGATGGCAGCTTCAAGACTTGACAGAATCAAAAGGGGACGGCGCGGAGATTGACCTTAACACGATGCTGTCGCTAAGGCTTAAAGATGGGAATGCAGGATATCATCACGACCAAGCTTATGGCGGCGTTCGCGCCGAAGAGTGTGCATGTCGAGGATGAATCCCACTTACACCAAGGCCACGCCGGGCATCGCCCGGGCGGCGAGAGCCACTACCGCGTCTATATCGTATCGGAAGCCTTCCGAGGGAAGAGCCGGCTCGAACGGCACCGCATGATCAATACGGCACTGGCGAACGAACTCAAGAGCCGCGTGCATGCGCTCGCCATCCATGCCCAGGCGCCTGGTGAGAGCTAGGCCTCGTCCGTCTCCAGGATCGCCAGCAATTTCGTCAGCGCGGCGTCGAGGCCGTCCCGGTCCCGTCCGGAGAGGCCGCTTAAAGTCTTAGCCAGGGCGCGGAAATGGATCGTCGTCGCCCGATCCGCCAGTTGCCGGCCGCGCTCGGTCAATTGCACCACCGCGACTCGGCCGTCATGCGGATCGCGACGCCGGCGCACCAAGCCGAGCTTTTCGACCCGCGCAAGGCGGTTGGTCATCGCGCCCGACGTCAGGAGCGACTCGCGATAGAGGTCGGTGGGCCGCAACGCAAACGGCGGGCCCGAGCGCCGCAGCGTCAGAATCACGCTGAAACTTTCCCAGGTCAGACCGAGCGGAGACAGCCACGCCTCGACGCGGCGCTGCAGCCGCGCCGAGATGCGATTGAGCCGACCGAGAATCGCGACCGGCGACGCGTCGAGATCCGGACGCTCCCGCCGCCACTCGTCGACCAGAATATCGATCGAATCCCGTTGCGCGTCACGACGCCCAACCGCCGCCGCTGTACCTCCTCGCCGGGACCGCATTGCCTTTTCTTTCATCGGATCTTTGAGCGGAAAACTATCTTGACGTTAAGATATCACGCGCGCAAGCTGCTGACCACTTGCCGGGAGCACGCCTCCGAGATTGTCAGGTGCGATGGAAGTACGCGTTGAAACGGTCGGCAAAGTCTGGAACGTCGACGGGGCTCAGCCGATCGTGGCCCTCGAGGCGGTGCAGCATCGTTTCGCGTCCGGGCGCTTCAGCTGCATTTTAGGACCGAGCGGCTGCGGCAAGAGCACCTTGGCGCAGATCGTCGGCGGGCTGGAAACGGCAAGCAGCGGAAAAATCCTGATCGTCGATCCCGCGACCGGCCAAAACATGCCGGTCGGCGCCGCCTCGATCATGATGTGGCAAGGGCTTAATTTGTTTCCGTGGCGCAATGTCATCGACAACGTCGCATTCGGGCTTGAGATGGCGGGCGTGGGCCGCCGCGAGCGCTATGAACGAGCAACGGCGATGCTGTCGGTGGTCGGCCTCAAAGGCTTCGACCGCCACATCCCGCGGCAATTATCCGGCGGCATGCGCCAGCGCGTGGCGCTGGCGCGCGCACTCATCATGGAACGGCCGATTCTTCTGATGGACGAACCGTTTGCCGCGCTCGACGCGCAAACCAAGATCGTCATGCAAGAAGAACTGCTCCGCATTTTCGAGGCGACGCATAAGACGGTGATATTCGTCACCCACGCGATCGACGAAGCCATCCTGCTCGGCGACGAGATCGTTGTCATGACGGCGCGGCCCGGCCGGATCAAAGAAGTCATTCCGATCGATCTGCCGCGTCCGCGCTCGTTCGAACTGGTGAACACGCCGGAATTCGGCGCGCTGTTCGAGCGCGCCTTTCACCTCATTCGCGATGAAGTCACGCGGGCTATGGCGGAGCAGGCCGCATGACGCGACGGCGTGCCCGATTAGCGGAGCTTTTCCTGCCGGCGCTGAGCATTGTCGGTTTCATCGCGCTTTGGCAGGCCGTCGTCGTGCTGCGCGGTATTCCGCCGATCTATCTGCCGGCACCGAGCGCCATCGCCAGGGCTTTGGCCGGGATGGCGATCGACGGCAGTTTGTGGACCAATCTCGGCGTGACGCTGCTCCGTATCTTCGCCGGCTTCATTGTCGCCGCGGTATGCGGCATTTCGGTCGGGCTGTTGATGGGCATGTCGCGGATCTTGGCGCAGATCGCCGATCCGTGGCTCGCCGCGCTATATCCGCTGCCGAAAATCTCGCTGATTCCCTTGCTGATCATCTGGCTCGGCACCGGCGAGGCCTACAACATCGTCATCAGCGCCATCAGCGCCTTCTTTCCGATCGTGCTGAGCACCTATGCCGGCGTGCAGCAGGTCGATCGTGGATTGATCCAGGCGGCACGCGATCTCGGTGCCAACCGGCGGCAAATTCAGCTCAAGGTCGTGCTTCCCGCCGCCATCCCGCACATTTTCAACGGCCTGCATCTCGGCATGGGCGTGGCCATCATCCTCGTGATAGCGGCCGAGATGATCGGCGGATCGAGCCAGACCGGAATGGGCTTTCTGCTGATCAATGCCGGCCAGGTGATGGATACCGACCGCGTGTTTGCCAGTCTGGTCGTCATGGCGGTGGCCGGCGCCGCCATCATCAAGCTGCAGCGATTTATCGACCGCAAGGCGGCGCCGTGGGCCGTCGTCAGCGGACACCAACCGAGCTAACCCACCGAGGTCATCAGATGTTGAGCAAATTTCTCGCGACGACGTTGTGTCTCACGGCCCTCTATGCCGCGCCGGCGACTGCTAACGACACGATCCATGTCGGCGAAGGGCCGTTCATCTCCGGCGGCCCTTTTTTCATCGCGCGCGACAAAGGCTATTTCGCCAAGCTCGGTATCGACGTCGATACCCGCATCTTCATGGACGGCGCGCTCGCAGTGCCGGCAATGGTTTCCGGCGAACTCGACGTGACACTCGTGACACTGTCGGCGGGCCTGTTCAACAGCATCGCCAAGGGCGCGCCGATGGCGATTTTTCTAGACCGGGGCAACAACAGGACCGGGCGCGGCGGCAGCGCCATTAATGTCAGCAACACGATGTATGCCGCCGGCGTAAAGGGACCGGGCGATATGGCTCTGCTGAAAGGCAAGCGCTTCGGCATCACCGCGCTGGGCAGCATCAACCAGTACGAGGCGGCGCTGGCCTTGCAGAAGGCCGGACTCGATCCGCGCACCGATGTGCAATGGGTCAGCAATATCGGCCAGCCCGACCTCGTTAAAATGCTCGGCCGCGACGCCGTCGATGCCGCCGATCTGGCCTGGCAGTTCGGCTCCTTCGCCCAGGATCAAAAATTGGCGCCGCTGATCATGGACGCCGGTACGCTCGATCCGGACGGCCAGGTCGCTGCCTATGCGGTGCGCAAGGACTACGTCGTCGCGCACCGCGACGCCGCGGTGCGCTTCGCCATGGCGATCATGTATGCGGCACGCGAATTCAATGCCGCGGCCGGCGCACCCGACAAATATCCCGAGACGGTGGCTCTGCTGGCCAAGGCGACGACGCAAGGCAAGATCGACATGCTGACGTCGTTCGCCCCGCATTGGACGGCGACCAGCGAAGACGGCCTGCCGTCGACCGCGGCGATCCTGCGCATGCAGGATTATTGGGTCGATTACTTTCACCTCGCGTCGGAGAAGCTCACGCCGGAACAGCTATTCGATTTGTCGATCGCCAAGGAGGCGCGCGAGCGGCTCGACCGCGATCATCCGTTCGGCCCGTAGCATCTCACGGGCTCACAACTCATCCAAAACAAGTCGAGAGGAACACTCCATGTCAACGACCGATCAGGCTCCCTCCATTCAGCATCTGCCGGGGACCGAGCAGCAGGCGAACCGCGCCTACTCGCCGGCGATCGTCACACGCGGCGGCCGCACCATCTATCTTGCCGGCCAGACCGCGCTGCAAGGGCTGGACGGAAAATCGCTGGTCGGCGATTTCGAGGGGCAGACCCGGACGATCTTTGCCTTGCTCGACCGCACTTTGCAGAGCGCGGGCGGCGCTTTGAAAGATCTCGTCACCATGACCGTCTTTATCAACGACCCGCGCCACGGCGATCGCTTTGTCGAATTGCGCAAAGAGTTCTTCGCGGCCGGCCGCTATCCCTGCAGCGCGCTGATCACCGTATCCGACTTCGCGCGGCCGGGAATGTTGATCGAGATTCAGGGTATCGCGGTGGTGGCCGACTAGAGACCGCAAGGCCGCTCAGGCGATTGACGCCGGTTCGGCCTGGCGCAACAAATCTTTCAAATCGAGCCGATGGGTGAACATCGCGAGTTCGCCATTGGCGGTGCGCGGCCATTGCTCCTGCGGCCGGTCCCAATAAAGCTCCACGCCGTTCTCATCCGGATCGCGCAGATAAAGCGCTTCGCTGACACCGTGATCGGAGGCGCCGTCGAGTGGGATTTCGGCTTCGATCAGCCGGCGGAGTGCATCGGCGAGCTTGGCGCGGGTCGGGTAGAGAATGGCAAGGTGGAAAAGGCCTGTAGTACCCGGCGCCGGCGGCGAGCCGCCGCGGCTCTCCCAGGTATTGAGCCCGATATGATGATGATAACCGCCGGCGGAAATGAACGCGGCCTGCTGACCCATGCGCTGCATCAACTGGAAACCGAGAACGCCGCAATAGAATGCGAGCGCCCGGTCGAGGTCGGCGACCTTGAGATGGACATGGCCGATCCTTACCCCTGAATCGATCGGGGCTGCGAGAACATTACCTTCCGCCGAATTGTCTGTCTGAATAGACATGATTCACCTGCCCCACATCGCCAACAGATAAATGCTGCTGCCGGCGCCGTTCCGCAAGATAGGGGCACAGCGAGGTAACCGGCTCGGCTTACTCGCTGACTTATCAGCTCGCCTTGGCCGTCACCTTGCGCGCCAGCGGCGTGACGCGAAGCGCGGTGATGCGGTTGCGGGTCTTGCGCAAGACCTGGAAGCGGAAGCCGTAAAAGGTGAAACTCTGTCCCGGTTCGGGGATGGAGCGCGATTCATGGATCACCACGCCGGCGATCGTGGTGGCCTCGTGGTCCGGAATATTCCAGTCCATTGCGCGGTTGAGGTCGCGCACCGGCACCGCACCGTCGACATTGACCGACCCGTCCGGCAGCACGCGCACGCCGGGCACCGCGATGTCATGTTCGTCGCTGATGTCGCCGACGATCTCCTCGACGATGTCTTCAAGGGTGACGAGACCCTCAAGTTCGCCGTATTCATCGACAACCAGCGCGAAGGGAGTCTTGCGGTGGCGGAACGCCTTGAGTTGCTCGTAGAGCGGCGTGGTGTCAGGCACGAACCATGGCGGTTTGGTCAGCCCGGCGAGGTCGAGCTTGGCGGCATCGCCGCCGACAGCGTGTAGCGCGCGCCAGACTTCTTTGGCATGGAGCACGCCGATGACGTTGTCCGGCGAGCCGCGCCACAGCGGTATGCGGGTGACGCCGGCGGCGAGCACCGCATCGATCAATTCGCGTGGCGATTCGTCGGCATCGAGCATCACCATTTTGGTGCGATGGATCATCACGTCATAGACCGCAAGCTCGCGCAGATCGAGCAAGCCTCCCATCATGTCGCGGTCCAGCTTCTCGACGACGCCGGCGCGATGCATGAGATCGACGGTGCCGCGCAACTCCTCGCGCGGCGACAGGATCGACTGGATGCTGCCGACCGGCATACCGATGCTGCGCAGGATGATCCGCACCAGCCACTCGACGGCGCGCAACAGCGGCGCGAACCAGCGCACAGTCAGTTGCACCGGTTTGGCCACGGCGAGTGCCATGCGATCGGGCGCGTTGAAGGCGGCGGTCTTCGGCAACACCTCGGCAAAAATGAAAATCAGCAAGGTCATGACGATGGCTGCATAGACCTCGCCGGTGGTGCCGAAAAAAGCGAGCAGCAGGCCGGTCGCCAAGGTCGACGCGGCGATATTGGCGAAATTGTTGGTGAACAGGATGGCGCCGAGCAGGCGCTCGCGCGTCGCCATCAGCCGGTTGACGACGCCGGCGCGGCGATTGCCTTGCTTCTCCAAGCGCTCCATCGCGGCGCGCGACGACGCCGTGAGCGCCGTCTCGCTCGCCGAGAAGAACGCCGATATCAAAAGACAGATCACGACCGCGAGAACGGTCAGCCAGTCGACAACAGTCATCGCTCCGCAAGCTTCTCGCTAAGAAATGTACGCACCGTGCCCGGATCGACGCCTGCCTCGACGAAGGCCGCGCCGATGCCGCGCACCAGGATGAATGTAAGCATCCCGCGCTTCACTTTCTTGTCTTGCGCAATAAGGTCCATCAGATGGTCAACGGGAGGCAGCGTCCCCGGAATGTCCTTCAGCCGCGTCGGCAACCCGACTTCCTTCAAATGACGCACCGCGCGCTCGGCCTCGGCTGCCGGCAACAGCCCCTGCCGCGCCGAGAATGCGAAGGCGAGCGCCATGCCGGCGGCAACGGCCTCGCCGTGAAGCAGCCGGTCTGAAAACCCGCAGGCCGCCTCGAGCGCATGACCGAAAGTGTGGCCTAGATTAAGCAGCGCCCGTTCGCCGTGTTCGCGCTCGTCGCGGGCGACTATTCCTGCTTTGCCGCGGCAGGCCACGGCGATGGCATGTTCCCGGGCGGCGCCCGCCGGCGAACACGTCGCGCCAATTGGCATCGAGCCAATCAAAAAACGCCGCGTCGCCGAGCAGTCCAAACTTGACGAGTTCGGCATAGCCGGCGCGGAATTCACGCGGCGGCAGCGTGTCGAGCGCCGCGGTATCGGCAAGCACCAGGATCGGCTGATGGAAGGCGCCGATCAGATTCTTGCCGTGGGTGGAATCGATCGCCGTTTTGCCGCCGACCGAGGAATCCACCTGGGCCAGCAAACTGGTCGGCACCTGAACGTAATCGAGGCCGCGCCGCACCACCGCCGCGGCAAAGCCGGCGAGATCGCCGATGACGCCGCCGCCCAGCGCAACCACCAGATCGCCGCGCTCGATACGCGAAGCGATAACGGCCTCGCAGACTTGTTCGAACGTGCGATAGCTTTTCGAGCCTTCACCCGGCGGAACGACAATGCGGCTCGCCGCGATGTTCGCTTGATCCAGCGCGGCCTCGGCGCCAGCCAGCACGTGACGCGCGACATTTTCGTCGGTGACGATAAAAACCTTGGCCCCGGGCCGCAGCTTACCGATGCGCGTGCCGAGCGATCCCAGCACGCCTCGCCCGATGACGATGTCATAGCTGCGCGCGCCGAGCGCGACGCCGACGGTCGTTGTTTCGCGGGGGATGGCCGCGGTCATGAGCCGGCCCTTTCCTGACGCGCGGTGTCCAACAAAACGGTCAGCGCCGTGATGATCTCGCTCACGATCGCCTCGTGCGGGACTTCGCGCGACTGCACGGTGAGATCGGCCTGCGCATAGGCCGGCGTTCGATCGGCCAAGAGCTGGCGCAAGGTCGCGGCCGGATCGTCGGTATGCAGCATTGGCCGTTCGTGTTTGCGTTTGCTGATACGGCGCATCAATACGTCGACGTCCGCAGTGAGCCAGATCGAAACCCCTTTGGCCTTGATGATCGCCTGGGTGTCGGCGTTCATGACCGCACCGCCGCCGGTCGCCAGAACTTGCGGACCGCCTTCAAGCAGACGCGCGATCACCCGGGCTTCGAGGGTGCGAAAAGCCGCCTCGCCATGGCGGGTGAAAATGTCGGCAATGGCCATTCCGCCGGCGGCCTATTCGATTTCCGTATCGGCATCGACGAACGGCACGCCGAGCCGGGCACCGAGCCGCCGGCCGATCGAGGATTTGCCGACGCCCATCATGCCGACCAGGACGATTGAGCGAGCCCCCAGCCGCGCCACTATGGCGCTCGACGAGCCCGCCGTCTCGAGCAAGTTTTGTAGTGCGATTTCAACCATTTAAGATGCGTTTCCCGAGCTTCACTTGCCAGTCCGTGCCGAACATGATCGTACTCGTTCCGACGCGCCGGCACCAATAGGGACGATCGCGGGCACCTGACGATGCCGAGCCTGCTCCGTTTACTCGCAGTCATCGCCTTAATTTGCGCGGCCGTCTATGGCGGCCTCTATTCGCTCGCCCATTTCGTGAAACCGAAGCCGCGCGAGATTTCAGTAACGATTCCCGCCCGATAAGTTCTTCAAGGATCGTTGAGGAGCCGGCCAATGCCTGGTCAAGCGGGACGTGCGATGGCGCGGATACCGGCGCGCGGCCCGGGTCGTGACCCAAAACCTGGCTCAAGGCATGGGCTTGATCGGTCGATCGCTCTCTATCTCGACATGCTTGCCGCCGAACGCGGCGCCCAAACAAATACGCTCGACGCCTACACGCGCGATCTTGAGGACTTCGCCGATCATCTCAAAGATGAAGGCCGCGCCATCGGCAATGCGCGTACCGACGATATACGGAGTTATCTCGGCGCATTGTCAAAACGCGGATTGAAGGTGACGACAGTCGCGCGGCGGCTTTCGGCCATCCGCCAGCTCTACCGTTTTCTCTACGCTGAAGGTCACCGCAAGGACGATCCCGCGGCGGTCCTCGAAGGCCCGAAGCGCGAACGCGTATTGCCGAAGACCCTCTCGCTCGCCGAAGTCGACAATCTTATTGGGGTCGCCGGGAAAGTCGATCCCGCCGCGTCCCCGGGGGCCAAGCTGCGTGCGGCACGGCTCGCCTGTTTGATCGAGATTCTCTACGCCACCGGGCTGCGCGTCTCCGAACTGGTGGCGTTGCCGATTTCAGCCGCGCGCAAGGACGCACGTGTCATCATGGTGCGCGGCAAGGGCAACAAGGAACGCCTCGTGCCGCTCAACGACGCGGCCAAACGGGCCATGACCGACTACCTCGCACTTCTCGCCGAAGTCGGACAGCGAAGCGCCCTCGAAATGGCTGTTCCCGTCATTCGGCGACAGCGGCCACCTCACCCGCCAGCATTTTGCCCGCGAACTTAAAATGCTCGCCGGTGCCGCCGGGCTGCGGGCCGCCCAGCTAAGCCCCCACGTGCTGCGCCATGCTTTCGCCAGTCACCTGCTCCATAACGGCGCGGACCTCCGCGTGGTGCAGACGCTGCTCGGCCACGCCGATATTTCGACCACGCAAATCTATACCCACGTGCTGGAAGAACGGCTGAAAAGCCTGGTGCGCGACTTGCACCCACTGGCGCAAGAATGAAGCACGAACGATATGAAGCGTGACGCTTTCTTGACTTGAAGGCGGGGGACGGGCGAGTTAGCCGCCGCCCTGGCGCCCGCCGTTTCTTTGTATGCCGCCGAATTTGGAACAAGTTGCCGATAAATGCGTAGCTATCTCGATTTCGAAAAGCCCGTGGCCGAGCTCGAAGCCAAGGTTGAGGAGTTGCGCGCCATGGCGACCGGCGGCGACGCCATCGCCATCGGCGAGGAAATCAATCGCATCGAGGGCAAGGCGGCACAGGCGCTCAAGGAACTCTATGCCGGTCTGACCCCCTGGCAGAAAACGCAAGTCGCCCGGCATCCGCAGCGGCCGCATTGCCTCGATTACATCGCCGCTTTGATCACCGACTTCGTGCCGCTCGCCGGCGACCGCAAGCACGGCGAGGACGCCGCCATTGTCGGCGGTTTCGGCCGCTTCCGCGGCGACAGCGTCTGCGTGATCGGCCACGAAAAAGGCTCCGACACCGACAGCCGCCTCAAGCATAATTTCGGCATGGCGCGGCCTGAAGGCTACCGCAAGGCAGCGCGGCTGATGGGCATGGCCGACCATTTCGATGTGCCGGTGATCGCCCTGATCGACACCGCCGGCGCTTATCCGGGCATCGGCGCCGAGGAGCGCGGCCAGGCCGAGGCGATCGCGCGCTCCACCGCGGCCTGCCTTGAGATCGGGGTGCCGAATGTCGCCGCCATTATCGGCGAAGGCGGCTCCGGCGGCGCCATTGCGATCGCCACTGCGAACCGGGTGATGATGCTCGAACACGCGATCTACAGCGTGATTTCGCCGGAAGGCGCGGCCTCGATCCTGTGGCGCGATACTGCGAAGGCGCAGGACGCGGCGTCGAATATGAAGATCACCGCGCAGGATCTGGTGCGGTTCGGGGTGGTCGATGAGATCATCGAGGAACCGACCGGCGGCGCCCATCGCGACCCCCCGGCGGCCATCGCCGCGGCGGGTAACGCCATCGCGGAAGGGCTTTCCGAATTGCGCGGTTTCGACCGCACCACCATCGTTCGGATGCGCCGGGAAAAGTTCCTGGCGATCGGGCGGACCATAGCCTGAGGCCTTGGCCGTCGGGGCTCGCGGCATCGCTCCGGAAAGCGCCTGTTCCAAAGCCTCTGCCACAATGTCGCCGCGATCTCTCACATATCGTGGAAATCTCGGTTAATTCGTTGAAAATGCCGGTAAAATTCGACCATAATTTACCATTCATTTAATGGGGTGGTGTTCAACCGGAGAGCGGATAGCCGGTTGCCTTGCGAAAGCCATTTCATATGGGTAACGATTGGCAAATGATGGCACAGGGATGGTCCATCGGTCGGGGAAAAAATCCGTGATCCGCGCCTGCGTTGTCCGGGCATTTAAATCGTGCGTGCCAAGCGTGCGTATCGCCATGACATCGGCGGTGCTTGCCGGCGCATTGGCGCTTGCCGGCTGTTACGGCGAAGAAGGCTATCAGCTGCCGACCCGGGCGATGAAAGAGTTGTCGCCGGAAATGCTGACGCTGCTCAATCAGAAAAACATGCCGAAGGATTCCCCGGTCCTGGTGCGCGTGTTCAAGGAAGAGTCCGAGCTCGAAGTCTGGAAACAGGACACCACCGGTCAATACCAGCTCCTCAAGGTCTACCCGATCTGCCGCTGGTCCGGCGAGCTTGGACCGAAGAAGGTTCAGGGCGATCGGCAGGCGCCGGAGGGCTTCTATTCGATCACGCCCGGCCTGATGAATCCCAACTCCAATTATTATCTCGCGATCAATATCGGCTTCCCCAACGCCTACGACAAAGCCAACAATTACAGCGGCGCGTTCCTGATGATCCACGGCGACTGCTCGTCGGCGGGCTGCTACGCGATGACCGACGAACAGATCGGCGAGATTTATTCGCTGGCGCGTGAATCGTTCCTCGGCGGCCAGAAGGAATTCCAGATTCAGGCATTCCCGTTCCGCCTGACGGCAGCCAACCTCGCCCGTCACCGCAACAGCCCGAACATGCCGTTCTGGAAAATGCTCAAGGAAGGCAGCGATCATTTCGAGGTGACCCATCTCGAACCCAAGGTCGATGTCTGCGACAGGCACTACGTGTTCGACGCGCAAGCGCCGGCGAATTCGACCAAGCCTTTGGCCTTCACGCCCACTGGCCGTTGCCCGGCGTATGAAGTGCCGCAGGAGATCGCCGGACCCGCGCTGGAGAAAGCACGCAACGACGATTTTCAGATTGCCCAGCTGACCAAGGATAATTCACCGGTCGCCCCGGTCGTGTTGGGCACCGACGGCGGCATGAACCGCGTCTTCGTTGCCAAGCTGGAAACGACCCAGCCGTTCATGGACAACGAGGGGCACCTGCACGCACCGCCGGTCCATCCCGGCATGTCGACTCCCTTGCTGAGCGGGCCTCGCCAGGACGTCGCCACTTCATCGTCGTCGCGCGGTTTGTTCGGCAACCTGTTCGACGGAAAATCCGGCACGCAACCGGCCGCCCCGCCGACCCAAGTCGCTTCGGCCGCGACCAGCGACCAAGATCATCCCGGTTTCTTCGCCAGCCTGTTTAAACAGAAAACCGAACCGCCGCCGCCTCCCGCCGCACCGGGAGCGGTGCTCTACGGAATCAAGCCGACGAAGAACGAACCGGCAAAGATCGAAGCGCCCAAGGTCGACGTCGCCGCCGCGCCGCAGAAGCAGACGCCGCAAGTGGCCGACGCCGGCAAGCCGAAAGCCAAATCGCAGCCGGCTCAGCAAGACGCCAACGCCGCACCGGTGACCACCGGCGGATTGATCAGGGGCGCCCAGCCGGTCGTGCCGTCGGCCGGATTCGAAGGCCGCTGGGCGGGCTTGCAGTAAGCGCGGCGTAAATACCGGCTGCTTGTCCAGCCTCAATCCATTTTTGGAATATTCGCCTTCTCGACCACGTCGGTCCATTTGGCGATTTCGCGTTTCACATGCGCGGTCAGTTCGTCGGGCGTGCTGCCGTGCAGTTCCATGCCGAGCCGGTGCCCGGTCTCCTGCACGCTGGGCGTTTTCAGAACCTCGATGGCGGCCTGACTGAGCTTGTCGATGATCGGCTTCGGCGTGGCGGCCGGAGCGCAGATCGCATTCCAGCTCGAGACATCGAAACCCGGCACGCCGCTTTCGGCCGTGGTCGGCACGTCAGGCAGAAAATACTGCCGTTTCGATCCGGCGGCGGCGACCGCGACCACTTTGTTGTCGGCGATCAGCGCCTGCATCGGCGCATAGAATTCAAGCGCAATGTCGATATCGCCGCGCAACAACGCCGTCGCCATGTCGGGCGAGGTGCGGAACGGCACCACCGTCAGGTCGATGCCGGTGATGATCTTCAACAGATAGGCGGCAAGATATTGCGTGGTCCCCGGCGCCAGACTGCCGACATTCAATTTGCCCGGATTGGCCTTGGCGTAAGCGACAATGTCCGCCATCGACTTCAACGGCGAGCCGGTTTTGACCAGCACCAGCATATCGAACGAAGCGACCATCGACACCGAGGCGAAGTCAGTGAGGATGTTGTAGGGCAAGGACTTGAATAACGCGGCGCTGATCGAATAGCTGTTGCCGTTCAGCATCAAAGTATAGCCGTCCGGCGCCGCGGCCATGACGGCTTCGGCTGCGGCAACACCGCCGGCGCCGGGCTTATTGATGACGACGAACGGCTGACCGAGTTTGGCGCTGAGTTGTTCGGCAAGGATCCGCATGCTGACGTCGCCGGCGCTGCCGGCGCCGTAAGCGATGATCAGTTGCACCGGACGGCTTGGATAAGGCGCCTGCGCGTTCGCGGCCGGAATCGTCCCTGCTAAACTGAAGATCGCAAGAACAAGATGCAAAGAATAGACGAAACGCGCGACAACCCACTGTCCCATCACGTATCCCCCTGCCGCGAACTCGTTGAAGCCATGCCGCGCTTTGCCGTCGCGCCGAAGCGACGCCGGCGCACCATAGACTAACGGATCGTCAGGGATAAATGCGATAGATCAGCGCCGTTGTCGCGGCCCGATCACGCGTACTTGCCGTGACAATGCTTGAATTTCTTGCCCGAGCCGCAGGGGCAGACTTCGTTGCGGCCGACTTTGCCCCAGGTCTGCGGATCCTGCGGATTGCGCACCGGTGCGGCCAAGGCCGCGGCAGCGCCCGTTGCCGTCCCGATGCCATGGCGCGCCAGCGTTTCCGCGCCGGCCGACGCCAGCGCCATTTCATCCTCGCCGGTCATCGGATCGGCCTTATGCGCTTCCATCGCCGGCAATGGCGCCGGCTGTTGCGGCGGCGAGGCCTGGATTTCGACCCGCATCAATTGCGCCGTCACCGCCTCGCGCAGGCTTCTGACTCATCGCTTCGAACAGGCTGAAGGATTCCGCCTTGTATTCGTTGAGCGGATCGCGCTGGCCGTAGCCGCGCAGCCCGATCACCTGGCGCAGATGATCGAGCATGACGAGATGCTCGCGCCAGAGATGGTCGAGCGTCTGCAGCAGGATCGACTTCTCGACATAGCGCATGACGTCGGGGCCCCACTGCGCCGACCTTCGCCGCCATGTGCTCGTCGGCGCGGCGCTCGACGCGGCTGAAAATCTCCTCGTCGGCGATGCCTTCTTCCTTGGCCCATTCGTCGACCGGCAGATCGAGCCCGAGCACGCGCTTGAGCTCCTCGCGCAAGCCGGCGACGTCCCACTGCTCCGGATAGGCGTTTTCCGGCACGTGCTTGGCGACCAGATCGTCGATCACGTTGTGCCGCATGTCGGCGACCACTTCGCCGACGGTGTCGTCCTGCATCCATTCGACGCGCTGGTCGAAGATGACCTTGCGCTGGTCGTTCATCACGTTGTCGAACTTCAGGATGTTCTTGCGGATATCGAAGTTGCGCGCCTCGACCTTCTGCTGCGCCTTTTCCAGCGCCTTGTTGATCCAGGGATGGATGATCGCTTCGTTTTCCTTCAAGCCGAGCTTGGTCAGCATGCCGTCGAGCTTGTCGGTGCCGAAGATGCGCATCAGATCGTCTTCCAGCGACAGGAAGAACTTCGAATGGCCCGGATCGCCCTGGCGGCCGGAACGGCCGCGCAGCTGGTTGTCGATGCGGCGGCTCTCGTGCCGCTCGGTGCCGAGCACGTAGAGGCCGCCGGCGGCGAGCGCCTTTTCCTTCAGGCGCGCGACCTGGGCGCGGATTTCGGCGGCGCGCGGACCTTTGTCGCGCTCGCCCCAGTCCTCGACATCGGCCAGTTCCTGGCGGATGCGCATATCGGCATTGCCGCCGAGCTGAATGTCGGTGCCGCGGCCGGCCATGTTGGTGGCGATCGTGATCGCGCCCGGCACGCCGGCCTGGGAGACGATATAGGCCTCCTGCTCGTGATAGCGCGCATTGAGGATGGCGAACACCTTGGCCTTGGAGGCGCCCTCGTCGCCGGAATAGAGCGCGGCGAAGGCGTTCGGATCGGAGAAGTCGTGCTGCTCCCAGCCGTGCTGGCGCAGCATCTCGGCGAGCTGCTCGGATTTTTCGATCGAGGTGGTGCCGACCAGCACCGGCTGGCCGCGCGTCTTGCAGTCCTCGATCAGCGTCAGGATGGCGCGGAATTTTTCGGTCGCGGTGCGATAGACCTCGTCGTCGTCGTCGATGCGGACCATCGGCCGGTTGGTCGGGATTTCCAGCACTTCGAGATTGTAGATGTCCAGGAATTCGTCGGCCTCGGTCAGCGCCGTGCCGGTCATGCCCGCGAGCTTCTCGTACATGCGGAAGTAATTCTGGAACGTGATCGAGGCGAGCGTCTGGTTTTCCGGCTGGATCGGCTGATGCTCCTTGGCTTCGAGCGCCTGGTGCAGGCCTTCCGAATAGCGCCGGCCCGGCATCATGCGGCCGGTGAACTCGTCGATGATGACGACCTCGCCGTTGCGCACGATGTAGTCCTTGTCGCGCTGGAACAGCTTGTGGGCGCGCAGCGCCTGGTTGACGTGATGCACGACGGAGACGTTCTCGACGTCGTAGAGCGAGTCCGACTTTGAGCAGGCCGGCGTCGCGCAGCAGCTGCTCGAGCTTCTCCATGCCGGCTTCGGTGAGATTGACGGTGCGCTGCTTCTCGTCGAGCTCGTAATCGGCCTTGTCGAGCTTCGGAATATAGGCGTCGATCGTGTTGTAGAATTCGGAGCGGTCGTCGAGCGGACCGGAAATGATCAGCGGCGTGCGCGCCTCGTCGATCAGGATCGAGTCGACTTCGTCGACGATGGCGTAGACGTGGCCGCGCTGCACCATGTCCTCGAGCCGGTACTTCATGTTGTCGCGCAGATAATCGAAGCCGAGCTCGTTGTTGGTGCCGTAGGTGACGTCGCAGTCGTATTGCTTCTTGCGCTCGCTCGTCGTCGAGGCCGTGCACGATGACGCCGGTGGTCAGGCCGAGGAAATTGTAGATCTGACCCATCCATTCGGAGTCGCGCTTGGCGAGGTAGTCGTTGACGGTGACGACATGGACGCCGCGGCCGGACAGCGCATTGAGATAGACCGGCAGCGTCGCCACCAGCGTCTTGCCTTCGCCGGTCTTCATCTCGGCGATCTTGCCTTCGTGCAGCACCATGCCGCCGATCAGCTGCACGTCGAAATGGCGCTGGCCGAGCGTGCGCTTGGCCGCCTCGCGCACGGTGGCGAAGGCCGGCACCAGGATGTCGTCGAGCGTCGCGCCCTCGGCGAGCTGCTTCTTGAATTCGTCGGTCCGCGCCCGCAGCGCTTCGTCGCGAGAGCGCCGCGAGCTCGGGCTCCAGCGCGTTGATGGCGTCGACGCGGGGCTGATAGCTGCGGATCCGGCGGTCGTTGGAGGAGCCGAACAGCTTGCGGGCGACGGCGCCGATCATCGCAATAACATCCTTCTCGATTTTCCGGCTTGGCGGTTTGTCTCGTCGCGGGTAAAGCGTGTCCAACCGGCTGAAAATGCGGCGCTATTCGGGCTTCTGCAAGGCGACGGAAGGTCCAGAACACCTCCGCGAGAGATAGGAGGGGGTGAGTTTCCTGTCAATGCGACCGGCAGGTGCCTGGCGGCCGAATCGCCCTTCACGCGGTCGTTAAGCAGCCGGCCAATTCTGCCATTGCCAAGACAGGGGATTCGGCGAGTGTCCGCGCCGATTTCGGACCGCAACCCTAACGTCCGACACCCCAAAACTAGGCCGGCGTTCGCCCGCCGCGGCAAAGGACCTCGATTCATGCCCTTCCCCCGTTTGCCCGTCACTCTCGCGCTCGGCGCGCTGCTGTTTGCCGCCGTTCTGGCCGTCCCGCTCGCAGCGTCGCAGGCCCAGGACAGCGCCAAAGACAGCGCCAAGGATAAGGTCTCCGATCCGGTGGTGGCCCGCGCCAACGGCGTCGACATCCGCCAGAGCGACCTGGCCGTCGCCGAGGAGGAGGTCGGCACCAACATGCCGCAGCAATGGCGCCGGATCAGAAGCGGGACTACCTGATCACCTATCTCGGCGACGTGTCGTCCTGGCCCAGGCGGCCGAGCAGCAAAAGCTCGGCGACCGCGACGACGTCAAACGCCGGCTCACGTTCGAGCGCAACAAGGTGCTGATGGAGACGCTGCTGCAGGACGCCGGCCAGGCCGCCGTGACCGACGACGCGATGCACAAGGTCTATGACGAGGCCGTCAAGCAGATGGCGAACGAGCAAGAGGTGCATGCGCGCCACATCCTGGTGCCGACCGAAGACGAAGCCAAGGCCATCGAAGCCGAGCTGAAGAAGGGCGCGGATTTCGCCACGCTTGCCAAGGAGAAGTCGAAGGACCCCGGCGCGGCCGAAGGCGGCGATCTCGGCTACTTCACCAAGGACCAGATGGTGCCGGAATTCGCCGAAGTCGCATTCAAGCTCGACAAGGGCCAGATTTCCGATCCGGTGAAGACCCAGTTCGGCTGGCACATCATCAAGGTCGAGGATAAGCGCACCAAGCCGACGCCGACTTTCGACGAGGTCAAAAGCCAGATCCAGACCTATGTCGCCCATCGCGCGCAGGCCGAACTGGTGCAGAAGCTGCGCGAGCGCCGCCAATATCGAGCGCCTCGATCAACCGCCGGCGGCGCCTGCCGATCCGTCGACGCTCAATCCGGCGGCACCTGCCAAGAAATAACAGCAGCCGCTTCCCGGATCGTCCGGGCAGCGGCGTATGCTAGCATTCCGGTTGGCGGCGCATCACTTCGCTTTGTGTCGTGTTGCGCTGCAGCCGGGAAACATTGAACAAGCCATGTCCAGCACCGTCTCGCCTCTCGCCCCTAAATCCATCCCCGCAATGCCGCCCAGTCGCCGGGGTTCGCTTTGCGACCGGCGCCGCCGGCATTCGCTACCGCGACCGCACCGACGTAATGCTCGCGGTGTTCGACGAAGGCACCAGCGTTGCCGGCGTCTTCACCCGCTCGAAATGTCCGTCTGCGCCGGTCGAATGGTGCCGGGCGCGGCTGTCAGGGCGCACGCGCCCGTGCGCTCGTGGTCAATTCCGGCAATGCCAACGCCTTTACCGGCAAAAGCGGCCGCACGGCTTGCGCCTTCACCGCGAAGCTCGCCGCCGCCGCGGTCGGCTGCAAGACCGGCGAAGTGTTTCTGGCGTCGACCGGCGTGATCGGCGAGCCGCTGCCGGCGCAGGCGTTCGACGGCGTCCTGGCCAAACTCGCGGCCGCGGCCACGCCCGATGCCTATGAGCGAAGCCGCCCGCGCGATCATGACCACCGATACCTTCCCGAAGCTGGCGACGGCGCGCGTCCGGATTGCCGGAACGGAGGTCACCATCAACGGCTTCGCCAAGGGCGCCGGCATGATCGCGCCCGACATGGCGACCATGCTCGCTTTCATCTTCACCGATGCGCCGATCGCGACGCCGGTATTGCATGCGCTGTTGCGGGAGGGCGTGGTCGACACCTTCAATGCGGTCACCATCGATGGCGACACTTCGACTTCGGACACCTGCTGGCCTTCGCCACCGGCGCCGCCAAGACGGCGCCGCGCATCACCCGCGTTCACGATCCGCGGCTGGTGCCGTTCCGCAAGGCCTTCGACGCGGTGCTGGCCAATCTCGCCGAGCAGGTGGCGCGCGACGGCGAAGGCGCGCGCAAGCTGGTCGAGATCGTGGTCGAAGGCGCGGTGTCGAAACCGTCGGCCCGCCGCATCGCGATGTCGATCGCCAATTCGCCGCTGGTCAAGACCGCGATCGCCGGCGAGGACGCCAATTGGGGCCGCGTCGTCATGGCGGTCGGCAAGGCCGGCGAGCCCGCCGACCGCGACCGCCTGTCGATCTGGTTCGGCGGCATTCGCGTCGCTCATAAGGGCGCGCGCGATCCGGGTTACGACGAGGCCGCGGTGTCCGCGGCAATGAAGAAGCCGGAGATTTCGCTGAAAGTCGCGATCGGGCTCGGCAAGGGCCGCGACCGGGTGCTGACCTGCGACCTGACCAAGGAATATATCGCGATCAACGGCGACTACCGCAGCTAGGCAGACGCCGTCTCGATATCGACGCGATCGAGCTTTGAAGCGTAAATTGCCGCCTCCATAACGAGGATCAAAGCCTTCTTCGGATCCAAAACGTCCTTGACCTGTCTCATGCAGGCATGGGCGGCACGAGCGGCGATGACCGGTCGCCAGCGCTGCGTGACGGGACCGGACTTGGCGACAACGCCCGATAAACCGCCGTTGAAACACATCGTCGCAAGTGGCCAAACCAGCTTCAACAGCTCTCTTGCCGCCAGTTGCGGATAATTCTCTTTTGCTATCGACGGCAGGCCTTCGCGTTCGCCGCCGAGCGTCTCAGATACATGGGCGAACATCCTCACTGGATCCGGCAAGTCTGACTCGCTCAGACCGTTGGCGATTGCCGCTCCGGCTGCGAGCGGCCACAGCTTCGAAGGTGCCTCCGCATTTGACTGGGGGAACAAAGCCCGATTGAGCGGTTCCCCGAAGTAGTATTTTCGGCCGGCTTTCGTCGCGATCACTTTTATTTGGTCGAACGTAGCGTTGTCCTTGATTTCGGTAAGCTGGAAAAAGAGCGCCTGCTGCGCGGCGAATCCGGCGATAGCGCCGCTTGCCGTCATAAACGTCTCCGCATGAATCCTGCCGTTTACGGTCAAACGCCGAGGCAGGTTGTTGACGAGATCGCCCAGGGCAAGGTTACAAGCAATATCGTCTGGCTGCCCTTCCCAGGGAAAGTCGGCGCTCACACATTGCTCCTGTTGACCACGCGGGAAATTGCGACAGGACTACCCACCAAGGATTGCAGCGGCATGACCAATTCCGTCAAGCAAATCCGGACCTCTGTACTCGACATCGCCTACGAAGAGAACGGCGCCGCCGACGGCAAGCCGGTCTTTCTGATGCATGGCTGGCCGTACGATCCGCGCTGTTACGATGCGGTCGTCCCGCCGCTCGTCGCCGGAGGGTGCCGCGTCATCGTGCCTTATCTGCGCGGCTTCGGCCCGACACGATTTCTTTCCGCCGAAACGCCGCGCTCGGGCCAGCAGGCGGCGCTCGGCAACGATCTGCGCGAATTGATGGATGCGCTCTTCGTCGAGCGCGCCGTGCTCGCCGGCTATGACTGGGGCGGCCGCGCCGCCTGCATCGTCGCCGCTTTATGGCCGGAACGCGTGCGCGGTCTGGTCACCGTCAACGCCTACAACATCCAGGATATTCCCGGCTCCGGCGCGCCGCAGACACCCGATCAAGAGCGCCGGCTCTGGTATCAGTGGTATTTTCAGACCGAGCGCGGCCGCACCGGCTTCGCGAGCCAACCGTCGGGCGATGAGCCGCTTGTTATGGGAATTATGGTCGCCGCATTGGACGTTCGACGACGCCACCTTCGAACGGAGCGCCGTTTCTTTTGACAATCCCGACTTCGTCGCGGTGACGATCCAGTCTTATCGCCACCGCTACGGCAACGCCGCGGGCGATCCGGCACTCGACGCGATAGAGCAAATGCTCGCGGCAAAGCCGAAAATCGCGGTGCCGACGATTGCGCTGCAGGGCGAAGCCGACGGCGTCTGGCCACCGGAAACCACCGAACACCACGCTGCCTATTTCACGGGATCCTATGACCGCCGCGTTCTGCCGCGGATCGGGCACAACCCGCCTCAGGAAGCGCCGCACATCTTTGCCGATGCCGTCCTGGAATTACTTCGTTAGTCTCTCATTTACCAATGCAGCCGATGCGCCTAGGAACACGGCAGGATTGAGCATGCATTTACCCTCCCCTCCTTACATTGGGCACGCGACGTGAGCGTCAAACTTATCCTGGTTGCCGCCTGCGCGCTGATCGATCCCGATGGCCGCGTGCTGATTGCACAACGCCCCGCCGGCAAGTCGATGGCCGGATTATGGGAGTTTCCCGGCGGCAAAGCGGAGCCGGGCGAACGGCTCGAACAATGTCTGATCCGCGAACTGCGGGAGGAACTCGGAATCGCCGTTCAGGAAGAATGCCTCGCACCGCTCACTTTCGCGAGCCATTCCTACCCGGACTTCTACCTGGTCATGCCGCTCTATGTTTGTCGGCGCTGGCAAGGGTTTGTCGAGGCGCGGGAGCAACAAGTGCTGAAATGGGTGAGGCCGCACGATCTGCGCAATTATCCGATGCCGCCTGCCGACGAGCCTTTGATATCGCATCTTACGACGCTGCTATGATCCGAAAGCCAGAAGGCATTTAGCAATGTTCAAGTTCACAAGTGCAGAGATCGCCGGGCCGCTGTCGCGCTTCATGCGCGACGAAAGCGGCGCCACCGCGATCGAATATGCCTTGATCGCTTCCGGCGTCGCCGTCACCATCGTGGCGGCGGTTACCAGCCTCGGGACCAATGTAAAGGCCCTCTTCACCAGCGTTTCGACTTCGTTGAAGTAGCCAACAGCTAGCGGCCGGCTTTCTCATCCGCCGAAATTTCCTGCGTTCCCAGTGCCTCGGCAAGCCGGGATTTCGCCGTACCCGGCTTGAGCGGCTGCTGCTGGCTCGGATGCGGCGCCCAACCTAACAGCCAGACTATTTCGAATGTCGCGCGCACGCGTCCGTCGGCATCGGCGAAGCGCTGTGCATAGAGCTCGGCCATGCGCGTTACCGTGGCGCGGCGCAGCGGCTGGCGCCGCCGGGCAACGAGCGCGTTGGTCGCGCCCATGCGCCGCAGATCGGCCATAAGATTAAAAGCGGAATCGTAACGCACGCTGACACGATCGACGTCGGTCACCGGCAAGGCAAACCCGGCACGTTGCAACAGCGCGCCGAGATCGCGCAGATCGGCGAACGGCGACACCCGGGGAGAGATGCCGCCCTCGATCTCGCTCTCGGCCGCGGCAAAGGATTGGCGCAGTTCGGTGAGCGTTTCGCCGCCGAATAATGCCGCGATAAACAAACCGTCCGGCTTCAGCGCGCGGCGAATTTGCACCAGCGTGCCCGGCAAATCGTTGACGTGGTGCAAGGCCAGCGCCGACACCACGAGATCGAGCGTGCCGTCACCAAACGGCAACGCCTCCTCATCGGCAACGACTGCCGGGCGGCGACGCGGGCATGGCGTCGACGGCAATGATGATCCCGATCGAACCAAGACGGGCAAGTGCGTCACGCACCGCCTCGCCCGGCGTGCCGAGATCGAGCGCGACGATCGAAGCGGCGCAACACCACTGCGAGCCGATCCGCCATATCCTCGGCGACGCGGTCGAGCAAAAACGTCGTATCGGCCCAATGCCGCGGCGCGCCGGCGATGGCGGCGCACCAAGGCGCGATCAAAAATCATCGGACTTTGCGGCATTTGGGGATCAGACATAGTCCGGTGATTTCCGCAATCGGTTCAGGCCCGCCTGCGCTGTTGCACGGCTGGCGATGACATTTTGCCCGCACAGCGGTACCGTGACGTCCATGGTTCTACCAGTCAGCATTACCTTGCCCTTACCCGTCAAACGCGCCGTCGACGCGGTGCGCGACGGTACTGCGCACCACGCTCGATCTTGCGCTGCCGCCGCTCTGCCCGGCCTGCCGCGAGCCGGTCGAAGGCCGCGGCCTGTGTCCGGCATGCTGGTCGAAACTGTCTTTCATCACACGGCCCTATTGCGAGCGGCTCGGCATTCCCTTTGTCTATGATCCGGGGCCGGGCATCCTGTCCATGGAAGCGATCGCCGATCCGCCGGCCTATCATCGCGCCCGCGCCGCGGTGCGTTTCGACGAGGTGGCGCGCGCACTGGTCCATGGCCTTAAATATAGCGACCGGCTCGATCTCGCGCCGATGATGGGGCGCTGGATCGGCCAGGCCGGGCGCGAACTCCTCGCCGAGGCCGATGCGCTGGTACCGGTGCCGTTGCACTGGCGGCGCTTATGGGCGCGGCGTTTCAATCAATCGGCCATGCTCGCTGCCGCGATTTCGGAGGAGAGCGGCGTGCCGATCGCGGCCGGCGCGCTCAAACGGGTCAAGCCGACCGTGCAGCAGGTTGGTCTCAGTCGCGCACCGAGCGTGCGCAGAACGTCCAAGGCGCTTTCCGCGTGCCGCCGGAAGGCAAAGCGGCGGTGGCCGGACGCCGTCTGGTTCTGGTCGATGACGTGCTTACGTCGGGCGCCACGGTCGACGGCTGCGCCCGGGCGCTGCTGCGCGCCGGCGCCGCCAATGTCGATGTGCTGGTTTTCGCCAGGGTTGCCGAGCCGGTGCGAACGTCCATATAACTAGTTGATAAAACTAGCCTACCGTCACAATTTGGCGGGCTCGGTCGCCAACCCCCTGTGTTGATACCTTTCGTGGCCACGATTGACATCTATACCATCCGCTATTGCCCCTATTGCCAGGACGCCAAGGAACTGCTGGCCGGCAAAGGCATCGAGTTCCATGAGATCGACGCCTCGGGCAACCATGAAATCCGCAAGGAGATGATGGCGCGCGCCAACGGCCGCAGCACTTTTCCGCAGATTTTTATCGGCCCGACCCATGTCGGCGGCTGCGACGATCTCTATGCGCTCGACGCCGCCGGCAAGCTCGACCCGCTCTTGGCTCAAGACAAATCGGGTGGAACCAAAGAGGCCGGACAGCAATCCTCGAAGGAACAGCCGGCATGAGCACGGCCGAGCCTTCGACTTTCAAGGTCGGTCTCGTTCAGATGCGATCGGGTCTCGAGCCCGATGCCAATCTCGCGGCTGCGGTAACAGCGATTGACGAGGCCAAGCGCGGCGGCGCCGATTACGTGCTGACGCCGGAGATGACCAACATTCTGGCGCTCAAGCGCGACGATCTGTTTGCCAAAATCGTCGACGAGGAGAGCGATCCGACACTCGCGCCGCTTGCGTGAAATGGCGCGCAAGCTCTGCGATCTACATTCATATCGGCTCGCTCGCGATCAAGGCATCGCCCGACAAGGCGGCCAATCGGTCATTCCTGATCGACCGCAAGGGCGACGTGATCGCGCGCTACGACAAGATCCACATGTTCGACGTCGATCTCGCCGGCGGCGAGAGCTATCGCGAATCCAACAATTACCGGCCGGGCGAACTGGCGGTCGTCGCCGACCTGCCCTGGGGCCGGCTCGGCCTCACCATCTGCTACGATCTGCGCTTCCCGGCGCTCTATCGGGCGCTGGCCGAAGCCGGCGCTTCGTTCCTCGCCATCCCGTCGGCATTCACCCGCCAGACCGGCGAAGCGCATTGGCACGTGCTGCTGCGCGCCCGCGCGATCGAAAACGGCTGCTTCGTGTTCGCCGCTGCGCAGGGCGGCCGGCATCAGAACGGCCGCGAGACCTTCGGCCATTCGCTCGTGGTCGATCCGTGGGGCCGCATCCTCGCCGAAGGCGGCACCGAACCTGGCGTGCTGATCGCCGAGATCGATCCGGCCGCAAGTCGCGGCGGCGCGCGGCAAGGTGCCTTCGTTGCTGCACGGCCGGCGTTTCGAATTGGTCGAGCCCTTGGCCGAGCCGACCTATCTTCACGCCGTGCGGGAAACGACATGATCCGCTACGCGCTCCATCTGCGACCACGATCACGATTTCGAAAGCTGGTTTCAGAACTCGGCCGCCTACGACAAGCAGGCCAAACGCGTCGCTGGTCACCTGCCCGGTCTGCGGCTCGGCGAAGGTCGAGAAGGCGATCATGGCGCCGCGCTTGGCGCAAAAGTCTCGATGCGCTGCTGGAGGCATGCGGGGCCGCGACGCCCGGTCAACATCGCCGGCGCCCGCGTCCGAACTCCGCCGCTCAGCCGGCACCGATGCCGGCGATACAGCCAACGGGCCCGGTGGCGATGATGTCGCCGCCGGAACGCGAACTGCGGCAAAAGCTCAAGGAGTTGCGCGACCACATCATCAAGAACGCCAATTATGTCGGGCACGCGCTTTCCGGAAGAAGCGCGCAAGATCCATTACGGCGAGACCGAGCACCGCTCGATCTACGGCGAAGCGTCGCCCGACGAGGCCAAGGAATTGCACGACGAAGGCATCGAATTTCATCCGATGCCGATTCTGCCGGACGATCAAGAACTGACGCGTCAGTGATAAGCCAAGATCAGCAGCACGACGCCGGCGACGACCAGCACCATGCCGACGGCTTCGCGCGCCGTGGTGCGCTGGCCGAACGCAAAGCGCGCGATGAGCTGCGCGAACAGGACTTCCACCAGCGCCAGCGTCCGCACGCTGGCGGCGCTGGTCAGCGCGAAGGCGAGAAACCAGAATTGCGAGGCCAACGCGCCCATGAAGCCGGCGAACAGCGACGGCCGCCAGGCGCTGCAGGATGGCCGTCATCACGGCCGGTGCGCGCAGCAGCAGATAGAGCGACAGCATGACGCGTCTGCAGAGCGAGCCCGACGGCCAGCGTGAAGGTCGCCGCCATGACGAAATTCGGCAGGCCGAGATCGAGGATGCGCGCCGCGATAGCCGATCGCCGACAGCGCGAACATGCCGCCCGAGGCGAGCCCCAGCAGCGTCGGCCTCATGCCGCCGACCATGCCGCCCGGCTTGGTCGACATGATCACGACGCCCGCGGTCGCGACGAGAATCGCCGCCACCATCGGCAGCGTCACCGCGATCGCCGAGAAAGATCAGGCCGAAGATCGCGACCTGGATCGGCTCGGTCTTGATGTAGGCGATGGTGACGACGAAGGAGCGCTCGCCCATGGCGACGAGCATCAGCGCGGTGGCCGCGACTTGCGCCGCGGCGCCGTCGAGCACCCACGGCCAGAACTCCAACCCGGATGCGGCAACGGCGATGCCGGTCGCACAGCATCACGCCGGCGAGAAAGACCAGCGCGAACGGAAAGCCGAACAGAAACCGCACATGCGTGGCGCCGAGCGTGCCGAGGCTCGCCGTCAGCTCGCGCTGCATGGCGTTGCGCACGGTCTGCGCGGCGGCGGCGATGACGGTGAAGACGGCCCAGAGCCAGGGATAGGCCGTCACCGCAGCGTCACGCCGCCTTCTCCGCGACGACCATGTAGTTCACGTCCATGTCGGAGGAGAGCTGCCAGCGGTCGGCGAGGAGATTATAGATCACGCCGGTCTCGCCGGCTGATCTGCAAGCCGCCCTGCTCGATCGCGATCTCGAGCTCGTTCGGCGTGACGAATTTGTCCCATTGATGGGTGCCGCGCGGCAGCCAGCGCAGAATATATTCGGCGCCGACAATCGCCAGCGCAAAGCTTTTCATGGTGCGGTTGAGCGTGGCGACGAACAGAAGTCCGCCGGGCTTTACCATCTCGGCGCAGATGCCGACGAACAAGCCGACATCGGTGACATGCTCGACCACTTCCATGGCGAGCACGACGTCGAACGTCTCGCCGGCCTCGGCCAAGCGCCTCGGCACTGGTGTTGCGGTAATCGATGGCAAGGCCGCCCTGCGCGGCGTGATGCCGGGCGACCGCGATATTGCTGCTCCGACGGATCGGCGCCGACGACGGAAGCGCCGAGCCGCGCCAGCGGCTCGGACAAAATGCCGCCGCCGCAGCCGATGTCGAGCATGCGCAGGCCGGCGAGGCTGTCGAGCCGCGTCGGATCGCGACCGAAATGCGCCGGCGGCACGGTCGCGGATATAAGCCAGGCGGACCGGATTGAACTTGTGCAGCGCCGCCATCGGGCCGCGCGGATCCCACCATTGGCCGGCGAGCCGCGAAAACCGCGCGACCTCGCCGTCGTCGATCGTGCCCGCCGCAGATTGGCTCCCGGTCCATGGTCGATCCTGCTTTGCTCGTCATTCTCGACCACGCCCGGAAGGCCAGGGCAAGGGTCGCAACGAGGGCGTCACGGGCTGCCGCCCATGACTATGCGAGCTAAACACGCGTTGCACTCGCGTTCGAAGCTAGAAGGAGGATAAGGCCAATAAAGACGTAAGCAACGATACAAAGGGGGAGGAGCACAATGCGAAAATTCTTATGCGGGCTTGCCGGGCTGGCGACACTCGCCGTGGTCGGCGCGATCATTGGCGCCGGTGCGGCGATCGCGGAAGACACCGTCAAGATCGGCCTGATCATCTCCTATTCGGGCCAGTTCGCCGACACCGGCGCGCAGATGGACAACGGCATCAAGCTCTACATGAAGCAGCATGGCGACACCGTCGCCGGCAAGAAAATCGAGCTCATTCGCAAGGACACCGGCGGCATCGCGCCGGACGTCGCCAAGCGGCTGGCGCAGGAAGCTGATCGTGCGCGACAACGCCGACATCCTCGCCGGCTTCGACGCTCACGCCGAACGCGCTCGCCGCCGCCGACGTCTCGGCCGCAGCAAAGAAGTTCATGGTGGTCATGAACGCCGCGACCTCGATCATCACCACCAAGTCGCCTTACATCGCCCGCACCTCGTCGACGACGCCGATGCTCAATTAGACGCTCGGCACCTGGGCGGCCAAGCACGGCATCAAGACGCGCCTACACGATGGTGTCCGACTACGGCCCCGGCATCGACGCCGAGACAGGCGTTCCAGACCGGCTTCAAGGAAGCCGGCGGCGAGATCGTCGGCTCGGTGCGCTTCCCGGTCGCCAACCCGGATTTCTCCGCCTTCATTCAGCGCGCCAAGGACGCCGATCCGGACGCGATCTACATCTGGATTCCCGGCGGCGCGCAGCCGGCCGCCGTCGGCAAGGCGCTGGCCGAACGCGGCGTCGATCCGTCAAAAGATAAAGATCATGGGACAGGACGCGCTCGCCGCCGAGACCGCGCTCAAGAGCATGGGCGACGCAGCGCTCGGCATCATCACCGTCGTCGAATTACGACTACAATCACAACTCGCCGCTCAACCAGGAATTCGTCAAGGCCTATCAACGACGAATTCCATCGCAATCCGGACATCTTCTCGATCGGCGGCTACGACGGCATGCGCCTGATCTACGAGGCGCTGAAGAAGACCGGCGGCAAGGCCGACGGCGATTCGCTGATCGCCGCCGCCAAAGGCATGAGCTGGGAAAGCCCGCGCGGCCCGATCAGCATCGATCCGGAGACGCGCGACATCGTCAGAACGTCTATATCCGCAAGCGTCGAGAAGGTCGAATAACGAACTGGTCAACGTCGAGATCGACAAGGTCGAGAACGTCAAAGACCCGGTGAAGGCGCGCATGCGAAGAACTAACTATCGGCCTACGCAAGGGATTTGGCCGCATGCCTCCCGCGTTCGGCGTCCTGTTCGACGGCTTCGCCTACGGGATGCTGCTGTTCCTGCTGTCGGTCGGGCTGTCGGTGACGCTCGGCATGATGAATTTCGTCAATCTGGCGCATTGCAGCTTCGCCATGCTCGGCGGCTACGTCACCGTCACGCTGATGAACTCGCTGGGCTGGCCGTTCCTGGCGACGCTGCCGGCCGCCTTCATGCTGCCGCCGTCGCCAGCGTCGTGCTCGAGCGCGTGTTCTTCCGCCGCTTTTACCACACGAGCGATCTCGACCAGTGCCTGCTGACGATCGGCATCGTCTTCGTCTCGATCGCGGCGGCGGCTTATGTCTACGGCACGATGCAGCAGCCGGTGCTGCTGCCGTCTTATCTGCGCGGCTCGATTGCGTGTCGGCGGCCTTAATCTTCGGCTCTATCGGCTGTTCCTGATCGTCGTCGCGCTCGTGGTCACCGTCTGCCTGGTCGCCGGCGATCGAGCGAACCCGCTTCGGCGCCCAGGTCCGCGCCGCGGTCGACAACCAGCGCATGGCGCGCGGACTCGGCATCGACGTCGATCGGCGTATTCGCGATCACGTTCGCGCTCGGCAGCGGACTTGCCGGCCTCGGCGGCGCGCTCGCCATCGAGATCGTCGGGCTCGATCCGTCCTTCGCCTTCACTTATCTCGATCTACGTGCTGATCGTCGTCTCGGTCGGCGGCCTCGGCTCGATCGCCGGATCGTTCGCCGCCGCCACGCTGCTCGGCATCAGCGACGTCGCCGGCAAATATTACGTGCCGGCGATCGGCGCCTTTCTCATCTATCTGGTCATGATCGTGCTGTTGATGTGGCGGCCGGCCGGCCTGTTCGGGAGACGCTAGACGTGACGATCGAGCGCGGCGGCCGATCGCGCACGCTGTATCTGCGCCGCGCAGATTCGCTGGCGCTGGAGCGAGATCGCATTTTGGCTCGCCACATTGCTGCCCTTCGTGCTGGCGCCGATTATCTGATGCTGGCGAGCCAGATCGCCATCACGGCGCTGTTCGCGCTCTCGCTCGATCTCATCCTCGGCTTCTGCCGGCATCGTCTCGCTCGGCCATGCCGCCTATTTCGGGGTCGGCGCCTATACCGCCGGCCTGATTTCGAAATGGGGCTGGGGCGAGCCGCTCACCGGGCTCGCTGCTCGCGGCGATCGCGGCGGGTCTGTTCGGCTATCTGACAAGCTTCATGATCGTGCGGTTTCGCCATCTGGCGCTGATCATGATCACGCTCGGGCTGGGCCTGCTGCTGCAGGAAGCGCGCCAACAGCGCGGGCTGGCTGACCGGCGGCTTCGACGGCCTGCAGGGCATTCACACGTGGCCGCTGTTCGGGCAGGTTCGAGTTCGATCTCTACGGCTATACCGCTTATGGCTATGCGCTGGGCGTGTTGTTCGCTGGTATTCCTGGTGGCGCGGCTGGCTCATCCATTCGCCGTTCGGGCTGGCGCTTGCGCGGCATTCGCGAGAACGCGCGGCGCATGCCGGCGATCGGCGCCCCGACGCAGAGCCATATGCGCACGATCTACACGATCGCCGCGCTGATCGCCGGCATCGCCGGCGCTTTGCTGACGCAAACCACCGAAACCGTATCGCTCGAAGCCTTGGGCTTTCAGCGCTCGGCCGACGTTCTGGTCATGCTGATCCTCGGCGGCACCGGCCGGCTTTACGGCGGCCTGGTCGGCGCGGTGGTCTATATGGTGGCGCGCGATCAGCTCTCCGGCCTCAATCCGCAATATTGGTACTTCTGGATCGGCCTTCTGCTGATCGCCGTCGTGATGTTCTTGCCGAACGGCATCCTCGGCGGTCTCGCCGTGCTGGCGGAACGCTTGAGGGGGAAGCGGTGAGCGAGACCGCACTCGCCGTCCGCGGCCTGAACAAAAGCTTCGGCTCGCTGGTCGTCGCCGCCGATATCGCCTTCGATCTGCCGGCCGGCGTGCGCTACGCGCTGATCGGCCCGAACGGCGCCGGCAAGACCACGCTGATCAACCTGATGACCGGAATGTTGCGGCCCGACGCCGGCCAAATCCTGCTCGGCGGCGAGGACATCACGATGCTGCCGCCGGAAGAACGCGTAAGGCGCGGTCTGGTGCGCACGTTTCAGATCAATTCGCTGTTTCCGCATCTCACCGCGCTCGAATCCGTGACGCTCGCCGTCTGCGAACGGCGCCGCGTCGCTCGGACCTGGTGGCGGCCGCTCACCGCCTACCCGGCCGAAATCGACGAGGCTTACGATATTCTCACCACGCTCAATCTGGCGCCGGTTTGCCACCGCCCGACGCGCGAACTGGCCTACGGCCAGCAACGGCTTCTGGAAATCGCCCTGGCGCTGGCGACGAAGCCGAAGGTGCTGCTGCTCGACGAGCCGGCGGCCGGCGTGCCGCGCGATGAAAGCAGGGACTTGTTTGCCGCCATCGCCGGCCTGTCGCGCGACATCACCGTGCTGTTCATCGAGCACGACATGGATCTGGTGTTCCGTTTCGCCAGCCGCATCATCGTGATGGTCGGCGGCCAAATTCTGCTGCAGGGCGCTCCTGCTGAAATCGCCGCCGATCCGCAGGTGCGCGCGGTTTATCTCGGCCATGCACGGCGCGGGGCGCCGCATGGCTGAAACAAACGCCGAACCGCTGCTCGCATTGCAGGGCGTACGCGCCGGCTATGCCGCCTCGGTCGTGCTCGAAGACATCTCATTCGATCTGCCCGCGCATGGCAGCCTCGCCGTGCTCGGCCGGAACGGCGTCGGCAAATCGACGCTGCTGCTGACCATCATGGGCTACACCCAGATCAGCCACGGCTGCATTCTATGGCGCGGCGCGGACATGACGCGCCAGCCGCCGCATCGCCGCGCGCGTGCCGGCATCGGCTGGGTGGCTCAGGAACGGGAGATTTTTCCGTCGCTGACCGTCGAGGAAAACCTCACCGTCGCCGCGCGATCGGGGCGCTGGGACCTGCCGTCGGTCTATCAACTGTTTCCGCGGCTCGCCGAACGCCGGCGCAATTTCGGCAATCAGCTCTCCGGCGGCGAGCAACAGATGCTGGCCATCGCCCGCGCGCTGATGACCAATCCGGCTTTGCTGTTGCTCGACGAACCGCTCGAAGGTCTGGCCCCGGTGGTCGTCGAAGAACTCGCCACGGCAATCGGACAGATGGCCACCGCAAGCGCCAATGCGCTGATCCTGGTCGAGCAGCATGTCGAGTTCGCGCTGCCGTTGACCCAGCATGCCATCGTCATCGAACGCGGCCGCGTCGTGCACAGCGCGCCATCGGCGCAATTGCTGGCCGATCACGCCACTCTCGATCGGCTGATCGGACTGCGGCTGGCGGAGTCCTAACTCAAAGCCAAAGGTGGTTCGATCGCTTTGGCCGCGGCGATTTTTTCCAGTTCGTCCCACAGTTTCGGCGGGATCGGAATGCCGGACTTGCGCCGTTGCACCTCGGTGCGGCCGGAACGTTCTCCGGGCATCGAGATTTCATCGAAACCGGCCTGGCGCGGCAGCGCCTTGAGAAGGGCGATCAGCGTGTCGGCATCGTTGTTGAAGTCGGCCACGGCGCGGAAGGTTGCGATATCGATTGCGAGCATCGCGGTGTTGGCGGTGTTGCGCGTCCGCTTTTCCGGGCTCAACGCCCGCGCCTGGATCGGCTTCGCGCCGAGTATGCTCGCCAGCATTTCGAACATGAATCCAAGACCCGAGCCCTTGGGACCGCCGAGGGGAAGCAGCGTCTCGGCTTTGCGCGGATCGGTGGTGGGCTCGCCTTCGGCGGTCAGCACGGTGCCTTCCGGAAGCGGCGTCCCGCTGCCGCGCGCCTGCAAGATTTTGCCGTTGGAAATCGTGCTCGCCGCCATATCGAGGACGATCGGCCCGGCGCCGCTCGGCACCGCGATGGCGACCGGCGAGGTGCCGAGGCTCGCGATCCGGGCGCCGTGATAGGCCATCAGCGTTTGACCCGCGCCCATGATCAGCGCGGCGCAATCATGCGCCGCGATCCATTGCGCATAGCGTCCGATGGCGCCGGTATGGGTGGTTTCGCGAACCAGGCCGTAGCACACACCGGCGGCCTTCGCCTTCTCCACCGCAAGCTTCGCCCCCCACATGCAGGCGGGCGGACCGAAGCCATGGCCGCCGTCGATCACGAAGGTCGCCGCCCGGTCGTGACTGAGCTGCGGCTTGACCTTGGTATCGATCTCGCCTCGGGCGATGAAATCGAGATAACGCGGCAACCGTGAGACGCCGTGGCCGTCGACGCCGCGAAGATTGGCCCAGACCAAGCCCTCGGCGACGCCGGTTGCATCGCCGTCGCTCGCGCCGTGCGCGACCAGAACGTCGCGGATGAAGCGCAGCAACTCGTCCTGGCTGATCTTATGGCCGCCCACCGTGCCGCGCTCCACTTACTTCGACGCCGGGAAATAGCTGTCGAGCCAGCCGCGCAACAGGTTCCAGACTCGCGTGGACTTCTCGGCGAACAGAAAATGATCGAGCCCGCTGAGCAGATGCAATTCGCTCGGCTGGCCGGCCCGCTTGAATAGTTCGATCGACTGTTCGGTCGGCGTCACCGAATCGTTCGCCGCATGAATGAGGAGCAGCGGCCGCGGCGCGATGTTGCCGACGACCTCCTCGGCGCGGAAGTCGAACATGCTTTGCGCGGTCTCGGCGGGAAATTCCTCTACGGAATTCGGCGCCAGCATGCCGACTTTCTGCCGATCGAGATTTTCCTTCACGTGTTTCGGGATCGGCACGATGTCGTAACGCGGCACCATCAGCGATTTGCCGGTGCGGGCGCGATAGGCGCGGCCCTCCTCCAGCATTGTGGTGAATTTCGCCCAACCTTCCGGGCTCGGATGCTGACCGCGGAATTTGCGCTCGCCATGGCCCCAGCCGCCGTTCGACACCACGGCGGCGACGCGCGGATTGACGCCGCCGGCATACACCGCGACGGCGCCGCCGAAACTCGAGCCGATGGCGCCGATCCGGTCCGGATCGACCGCCGGATGCTGCGCCAGAAATTCGAGCGCATTGCCCAAATCCTCAACCTGTTCGAGGCAGATGACCCGGCCGAATTCGCCTTCGCTCTTGCCGCAGCCGCGCATATCGAAACGCAGCGTGACGTAGCCGAATTCGCTCAAGATACGCGTCGGCTGCAGCACGTTCTGGCTTTCGGAATTCGAGCCGAAGCCGTGCAGCACCAGAAAGGCTCCGCGCCGCTCCGCAGGCTTTAACCCCTCCGGCACGCCCAGCACGCCGTGCAAACGCAAACCCGCTGACTGAAAACTGACTGTTTCTTCTTTCATGATTCCCGCACTTCACTTTCCTCGCCCAGCTTCTGTATTGTTTGACGATCCTGACTTTGCGTTCGCAATTTTCAGGTTTGCTCGTCCTCGCCCATATCGAAAGTTCGAACCCCTTCGAGCCGATCCGGGAGTTCGAACACCTCGGGATTCTCGAGCGTTTTCCGCGCATTGCTGTAGCCGCTTTGCCAATGCTCTTCCATCGTGCGCCGGGAAAACTCGAAATCCTTGGCAATCCCCTCATAGGCCTGGGCGCGATAGATCAGATGCACGATGTTGCAGACCTTGTCGTCGACCTCGCCTTCGAGGAGCTTGGCATCTTCGCTGTCTTTGAATTCCTCCGGGATCTGCTTGAGCAGGTTTGAGACGGCGTTTCGCAGTTTTTGCGCGCGCTTATAATGTTCGGTGGCGGCGCGCGTGCGGCTTGAATAGATGATTTCCTTTTGCCGCACTTCGACGTCGATAAGATCCTTCGGCAATTCGCCCCGCGCATTCCAGAGGTCGACCTGGAACGCCAGCGTGTCTTTGCGCGGCCGGTAGTCGAGCACCCAGGTCAGCGGCGTGTTCGAGATCAGTCCGCCGTCCCAGTAGTATTCGCCATCGATTTCGGTGGCCGGAAAGCCGGGCGGCAGCGAGCCGCTCGCCAGGATATGTTCGACCCCGATGCGATGGGTCGTCGAGTCGAAGTAGGTGAAATTTCCGCTGCGGATATCGACCGCGCCGACGCTAAAGCGCATGCCGCCGTCATTGATCCGATCGAAATCGACCAGGCGCTCCAGCGTTCCGCGCAAGGGCGTATTGTCATAATAACTTGCTTTATCGACCCTGCCGGCCGGCCAGAGCCATGCCGGCGGCAGCCGGGGAATGAAGAAGTTCGGCGCGCCGAAAAACAGGATGCTCATGGCGCGCGCTTGATTGATCAGCTGATGGCCGAGATCGTCCTTCGCCTCCAGCGACTTGGAGTGCGGGATACCGAGCGGCGAGGTGCTGACCGTCTCCCAAAACTCGCGCAGCCGGTCGACCCGCCGGTCCGGCGGATTGCCAGCAATAATCGCCGAATTGATCGCGCCGATTGAAATGCCGGCCACCCAGTCGGGATGGAGATCGGCTTCGGCGAGCGCCTGATAGACCCCGGCCTGGTAGGACCCCAGCGCGCCCCCACCCTGAAGCACGAGGGTAATCTGCTCGAACGGCGTGCGCTGCGACACAACCCCAACCCCTTCCAGGCACCAAAGCTACGCGCCCATACCTAAAGCCCCCGCCCCCAAGGCCGCAAGTCGGCCGTCCCGGATGGCACCGCCCAGGCTTATAGAGCGATTAGCTCACGGAAGTGGTGGTTTTATTATCGGTTGCCGGCGGCGACGGCCACCGCTCATGGGTGAGCGGTACCAGCATTCTCACCGAGAGCCCCTTTTTCGAGAAGGTACGTGTCACTTCGCCGTTGAGTTGCCGCTCGATGACCAGATCGATCAGGCGCGAGCCGAAACCGATGCGACGCGGCCGGCGGGCCGGCGGACCGTTCATCTCGGTCCAATCCAGCGTCAGCGTCACCCCGCGATTGGTCCGGGCTACTGACCAGCGCAGCTCCAGTTGACCCTTGGACCGCGACAGGCTGCCGTGCTTGATTGCGTTGCCGGCAAGCTCGTGCAGCGCCGCACTCAGATTGAACACCGGGTCCGGCTCGAGGTCGATGTTGGGCCCTTCGAGCGTCGCGCGGTCGATATACGGCCCGAGCACGACGTAAAGCAGCTCCATGATCGGAATCGACTGCCAGCCGCCCTCGGTGATGAGGCGGTGCGCATTGGCCATGGCAAGGACGCGTGCCTGATATTTGCTGGTGAGGTCGGCGATGCTCTTCGACGTCCGCGCCGTCTGCGAGAACAGCGCCAGCAGTTGGGAAAACAGATTACCCGAGCGATGCCGCATCTCGCGGATCATCAGTTCGTTGCGTTGTTCCAGCTGGCGACGCTGGATGGCACCGGCCAACAGGTTCCCGGCAGCGGCAAGGAATGAAATATCCTGTGCGCTGAAGTGACGTTGCTTGGCGGTGCAGACGCCCAGGATGCCGAAGGCGCGGCCGTCGCGGCCGGCAATGGTCACGTTGACGCCGCTCGCGCAGTGGTGGTCCTTCAAATAGGCTTCGACCGCGAACCGCGATTCAGTGGCGAAATCGGTGATGACGACCGGTTTGGACGAGTTCGAGCGTCAAGCGGGCCAGCGTATTTGGCCCGGCCTGCGTCAGAATGGTACCGACCGGGCCGTTCTTCCAGCCAAAACCGGCGCGGAGCAGCAGTTCGCTATCGCCGGGGAGAAGCTCGAGGATTTTTACGAAATCAACCGACAGCGTGAGCGCGACCGTGCTGACGGCATCGTTGAGCAGCCGTTCGAGATCGGGTTCGACCAACGCGCGCTCGCCCAGCTGGGCCAGCGCTTCCTGCTGCCTCGCGCGGCTGCGCAACTCATTTTCCAGACTCGACCGCTCGGTGAGTTCGTGCGTGGTGTCCAGCTGCGCCGTGTCCCATTGAGAGATGTCGTCTTGAGCAAGGTTTTGCACACGACCTTGGGTCCGGAATTCCAGAGACATTTCTTCGGACTTGTTATTTTTAGGCATGTCCATGCCCTTACATTTATACGCCGGGCCGCTTTGGTAGAGATCGTTATCGAACCCGGCCATGAAAAGAGGCCGAAGCGGAATTCATCGCGCTTCGACCTCGATGACTATTCGGAACCGAACCTTGAAGGACGGGCTTCTCGTGCCTCGCCGGTCAACTCGCTTCGCTTCGCCAATCTGTTACCGCGCCGCTAGCGTTGTAGTGGCGACGCTGATTTGCGCGTTCATCCGGCCGCCATTACCGGCATCGATGGCGACGCGGTGCTGATCCTCATTTGCGGCATGCAGCTGATCGTTCGGCAACACCACGACCTTGGTGCCAAGGCCGACCCGCTGGAAAAGATCGATCACGTCGGCATTCTGCAGCCGGATGCAGCCGCTCGACACGTGCTTGCCGATCGTCGTCGGATCGTTGGTGCCGTGAATGCGGTAGTCGGTATTACCGAGATACATCGCGCGGGCGCCAAGCGGATTACCCGGGCCGCCGCCGACCCAGCGCGGCAGATACGGCTGACGCGCGATCATTTCCGCAGGCGGGATCCAATCCGGCCACTCGGCCTTGCGGACGATCGTCTGGGTGCCGGCCCAGGTGAAGCCTTGGCGGCCGACGCCGATGCCGTAACGGAGCGCTTTGCCGTTACCGAGCGTAAGATAGAGGAATGTGTGAGGCGTATCGATGACGATCGTGCCCGGCGGCTCGCTGGTGGCGTAGGACACGATCTGACGCCGCAAAGGCGCCGGCAATTCGTCCGAGCTGGCGTCGTTTTGCTCGTCCGTCGGAGCATATTGCGGCAAGACCTGCTGATACTGCGTATCCGGTGCATAGGACAGCGATTGAGCGAAGGCCGGCATCGCCGGGGACGGTCAGGATACCCGCCAGGATCAACGCGCCGCACAAACGCTGCGACTGCTTCTTTTCCGACATGACACTCTCCCGTGCTGAACTCGTTCCTGCACATCAATTAGCAGTGAGTGAGGAAAGTTCCACGCAAATTGGATACATCAACCAAACAAACGACTAATCGCGATGCCGCGGTTCGCGCGATGGCGGCAACGGCGCGTTAACATCGTCGCTATCTGATGCGGGATGACGTGCAGGGGTTCTAAAAATACAGGCGTTCTGAAACGAAATTATTTTTCGTCAGCAAAATATTGCGGCGCGTACAGCAATTGAAAACCTTACACGCGCGATGACCGTGCGGCTGCAGTGATTGAGCACGCTCAGGTGGTGCAGCGTCCGAAATAGAAGGCCAGACGCGGGGCGGAAACCGGCGAGAAAGCCGGGTCGCAACCGACCGGGACTTCATGCGGCGCGAAGCGCGAAGGAGAAGGCTCGACGCGGGAAACCGCCCGATTGGTTTCCGAGGCAAGCGGCAACCTGTCGCCCTTGAATTCGCGGTTCACCGAAACTGCGGGAGTACGGCTCAGTCCGGCGCCTGCGCTCGGCTCGGCCCCGATGAAGGGAATAAGTCCAAGAAAGAATATGCCCAGCGCAGTGGCGCCCAAACCGCCGGCGACCCGAACAAATAATTGCTGACGCGCGCGCAAGGTTTTGAACATCGGACTTCTCCGCTGCGCCACACCGATCCCCATGATCGATCAGACGCCAACCAGCCCCCGCCCTGCCACCACACGCATCCTCAACGTGTGTCGGCACCGGCGGTTCCGAGGTTGCGCCCTTTCACCAAGTCGTGATCGGTCGTTCCGTCTCTGTTAAAGACCTGCAGCAGGAACAAATAAGGCGGCAGCGATTTATCAAGACGGACGGCCATTCTTCCCCCCTCCCCCCGTGCTTGGCCGACCATTTGGGCGCAACCGATATGCCGATCGGTTGCGCCCTAACTTTTTCCAAATCCGCCAATGCCAGTTCGGCCGTACCACCCCCCGAAAACGTCAATGCCCGGCGCAAGGCCGGGCACGACATTCAAAAAAGCAGCAGTGTGACAGCTATAATGTCGGCTGGCGCTCCGCGGGCTTGCGATCGCGCTGCCGCGCCTTGCGGCCGAAGAACAGCGCCTGGCTGACGACTGCCGAAACCACCGCCACCTGGAACGGTTTAGCGATCAGGAAGGCCGGCTCCGGCCGCTGCCCGGTCAGGAACCGCTCCGGATAGGCGGTAATGAAGATCACCGGCACTTCGAAGGTCGCCAGCAGTTCATTGACGGCGTCGAGGCCCGAACTGCCGTCGGCCAATTGGATATCGGCCGAGAATAAGCCCCGGCCGTTTCTGCTTGGCCAGCGCCAAGGCCTCGCTATGGGTGCGGGCGATGCCGATGACATTATGACCGAGGCTTTCGACCAGTGCCTCAATATCCATCGCGATAAAGGTCTCGTCCTCGATAATGAGCACATCGGTGGCGATTTCGGCGGCGAGTTCGCGGCCGGACTCCTCGACCAGCCCGCGCAGCGTCGCAAGGTCGCAGTCGAGCACTTCGGCGGCATCCTCTTCGGAAAAGCCCTCGAGGGCGACGAGAAGAAAGGCCTGCCGCGGCCGCGGCGTGATCTGGGTAAGGTGCTGTTCCGGCGGCAGAACGATCTCACCGGCATCGGGCTTGCCGTTCACCGGTACCGAATTCCAGATTTTCGTGAACAGGCGATAGAGGCCGACCCGCGAATTCGATGCCGATTCCAGCATTTTGGGGCTGGCAATCAGCGATTCGACGGTAGCCACGACATAGGCGTCGCCCGAGGCCTGGCTGCCCGTTAGCGCGCGGGCATAGCGGCGAAGCGACGGCAAATGCTGCAATACGGCTTGTGAGGTCGACACGAAAAACCCTCCCCTTCCACGGTGCTGAGGTTACTAGCGAAAACCTTGCAGCGCAAAAAAAGTTCCATTCGCGGTTCCTCCGGCGGAACCTTGCCGCCCGTGAGTGCGTTAGCGGCAAATGGGCAGGATCGCTGAACAGCTGGGATCTCGAAAATGGGCGAACGGGGGAAAGACACCGAAATGAAGCACCGCAGCACCAATGTCGAACCCCTAGAGCCGGCTGAAGAAAAGCCGGAGAGCCATGATCCGATGGGTAGCACGCTCAATACCGCGAAAAAGCCGGAAGCTCGCTTGGGCCGTGAGGTCCAGGCCCGTATCGGCCAGCAGTTGCGCTCCATGTACAACGACGTTGTCAGTCAAGGCGTGCCGCAACATCTCACTGATCTGGTCCGACGCTTAAGCGACCAAGAAACCGAGTGACAGTGGACGAGGCACGCCCCATGAAACTCGACCCAGCAATCCGCGACCAAGTTTTGGCCACCGTGCCAAGCCTGCGCGCCTTCGCCATTTCGCTTGTGCGGCAATATCGACCGCGCCGACGACCTGGTGCAGGAAACGCTGTTGCGCGCGCTGGCTCACATCGACAGCTTTCGAGCCGGGCACCAACATGCCGGCATGGCTGTTCACGATTTTGCGCAACCTGTTCCGCTCGGAGTACCGCAAGCGGCGGCGCGAGGTGGAGGACGCCGACGGCCGCTATGCCGAGACGCTGAAATCCCATCCGGAGCAGACCGGCCGCGTCGAATTCGAGGAATTCCGTGCCGCTTTGGCCAAACTACCCTCCGATCAGCGCGAAGCGCTTGATCCTGGTCGGCGCCTCGGGCTTCTCCTACGACGACGCCGCGGCGATTTGCGGATGCGCGGTCGGCACCATCAAAAGCCGGGTCAACCGCGCCCGTACCCGGCTGGCCGATCTTCTCGCCATCGACAGCGTCGACGACTTCGGCCCGGATCGCGCCACGCGCGCGGTCCTCGCGGGCGGCGGCCGAAGCTAGACTATACCGGTAAAAGAATGACCGGGATTCAGCGCCGCAGGGCGCTGAATTGCTTTATGGGGTCGAGCCGCGCGCTCACCGCAGCATGTGCGACGGCAACCACAGCGCCAATGCCGGGAATGCGATCAAGATCACCAGCCGGATGATGTCGGTGACAATGAACGGCATCACGCCGGCAAAGATCGTCGAGAAGCTCACGTCCTGCACGACGCTTTTGATCACGAACACATTCATCCCGACCGGCGGATGAATGAGCCCGAGTTCGACCGTCATCACGATAATGACTCCGAACCAGATCGGATCGAAACCGAGCTGCATGATCACCGGAAAGATGATCGGGATTGTCAGGATGATCATCGCCAGCGAGTCCATCAAACAGCCGAGCACGATATACATCACCATGATCAGCGCCAGCACGCCGTAGCGGCCAAGGCCGAGGCTGGTGAAAAACTCCGTCACTTTTTGCGGCGTCTGCGTCACGGTGAGGAAATACCCGAACAACAGCGCGCCGATCAGGACCGTCAGCACGGCGGCGGCGGTGCGCACCGCCTGCAGCAGCGAGCGGCGGATTTCGGTCCGATCAAGCCTGCCGCGCGCCACCCCGATCAGGAACGCGCCGGCCGCGCCCATGCCGCCTGCTTCGGTCGGCGTGAAAAGGCCGCCATAGAGGCCGCCGATCACGAACAAGAACAGCACCAGCGTCGCCCAGATGTCGCGCAAACCGGCGCGCCGTTCGGCCCAGGAATGGCGCGGCGTGGCCGGCAGGAATTTCGGCCGCACTTTGCCGATGATCACGACGGTGAGCATGTCCATGGCGGCGGCGATCAGGCCCGGAATGATGCCGGCAATGAACAGCTTGCCGATGTCCTGCTCGGTGATGATGCCGTAAACCGCAAGCACGGTGGACGGCGGCAGCATGGCGCCGAGCGTGCCGCCGGCGGCAATCACGCCGGTGGCAAAACTCTTCGGATAATTGTACCGGCGCATCTCCGGGTAGGCGACGGTAGCGAACGTCGCCGCGGTGGCGACCGAAGACCCGGAAATCGCGGCAAAGCCGGCGCAGGCGGCGATGGTGGCGATGCCAAGACCGCCCTTGAGATGGCCGACAAAGGCGTTGGCGGCCCGGAACAATTCGCGGCTCATGCCGGAATTCGACACGAAGGCGCCCATCAAAAGAAACATCGGGATGACGCCGAAAGTGTAGTCGGTCACCGTCCGCATCGAGGTAAGGCCGACGCTTTTCAGTGCCGCGGTACCGCCGACGATGTAGGCGAAGCCGCTCACGCCGACGAGGCCCATGGCCATGCCGACCGGTACCCGCAACAGCATCAGCGCGAACAGACTGACAAAGCCGAGGATCGCGACCGCGTCGGTGCTCACGTTATCCTCATGCGATCGGGCTCATTCCACCGGTTTGATCTGATATTGGCCGCCGAGCATCTCGGGATGGAAAATCAGCCGATAGGTGCGCACCGCGATCAACAGCACGGCGGACACATCGCCGATCCAGGCCACGAGGAAAAACGGCCAGACCGGCAGCCGCAGGTCGAATGTCAGCACGTGATCGGCATAAGTGCCCTTCACCTTGTCGAACAAGGTGTAGGTCTGCACCGTCACCACGAACAGCAGGACCAGCGTCGCGAACACGTCGATCACTCGCTTCATGCGATCGCCGACATTGGCGTAGAGCAGATCGACGGTGATGTGATTGCCGCGATAGGACGTCGCCGCGATGCCCCAGAAAATAAGGATGCCGAGCAGTAACCGGCCGAAATCGTAACTGTCGGGAATTTGCACGTCGAAAAAAAGTAGCGCAGCATCACCGAAATGAAAATATCGAAGCGCGACGATGCCGACGAAAAACGCCGCGATCAGCTCGATCGCATCGATGAAACGATCCATGATATTGCGCTTGGGCGCCTCCCGCCCGACGCGCGGCATGGGTTCGGTATCGGATGCGGCGGACGCTTCGGGGGAAGGGTTGATTTCCGGCATCGGCATTGCTGCATGTGTGACGGCGGCGAAAGCTTCGCCGCCGTCCGTTTGAGTGGTGCCGTCAGAAGCCTGCTTTGTACTGCGCCAGCGAGGCTTGGAGCTCGCTCCAGATCTTGTCGGGGTCGCCGCCGGCCTTTTTCACGTCGTTGGCCCATTTCTGCTTGAGCGGCTCCGCCGATTTCTTCCACTCGGCAAGCTGGTCGTCCGATATCTTGTAGACCTCCTGGTCCGGTTCGGCCCTGATCTTCTCGATCCCGGCATGTTCGAAGTCGACCCACGGATCGGCGAATTTCGCGGCCCATTCGGTCGTGCAGTGATCGTCGATCACCTTCTTCTGCGACGCCGACATCGCCTCGTAGGTCGCCGGGCTCATCAGCCATTGGAACATCACCGAGCCGAGCGGCTCGTCCATGTGATATTTGGTGACCTTGTCGATGCCGAACAGCACCGTGGAGCCCCACGGGAAGGTGACGGCGTCGGCGACACCCTTCGCCAGAATGTCCCGCACCTCCGGCGCGCTGGACTGCACATTAGTGCCGCCCAGGAGCGTCATCCAGGCGGCGATGGTGCCTTGGGCCGGCCTGATCTTCATGCCCTGGATGTCCGCCGGCACCATGATTTTCTTATTGATGGAATGCCACGCCACCGGATCGAGCACGAAAGAGAAGCAATAATGTACGTCCTTCATTTCGGCGGCGGCGTATTTGCGATACCAGGCGTCGATGGCGCGATTGCCGCCTTTGGCCTGACCGACCAGGAACGGCAATTCTCCGGCCGCGATAATCGGGAAACGCCCCGGCTGGTAGCCCGGATTGACGTAAGCGAAGTCGACGATGCCGTCGCGCGCCATATCGTAGTGATCGAACGCCTTGCCGAGCTGCTGTGACGGATAGATTTTCGATTTGATCGTGCCGTTCGAGGCCTTCTCGATATCGGCGGCCCATTCCTCGATCGCCTTTTGCAGCGGATGCGACGGCGGCACCCAATGCGACAGTTTGAGTTCGAAGGTCTTATCCTGCGCTACTGCATTGCCGAGACCGACGGCGAGCGCAAACGCGGCAAACACGCAAAGCTTCAGCTGGCGCATCCGATGCATGACGTTCCCCCAAATTTGCCCCAGTTGGCTTTGTCGCCAACTTTATCCCCAAGGCCGCCATTTAATCGCAGATTTCCGGGTCTGTAAAAGCAATTTCAAACGCAATCATCGCTTTGCGTCTGTCCCAGGTCCGGTTTCAGCTATTTCGATTCGGCTTCGTAGACGCCGTCCCAATCCGCGCCGGGCGGGTCGGCACGGTAGGCCTCGATGCGCTCCACATACATGTCGTAGAGGCCGGCGACGTCGAAACCGTTGGCGATCTTGCGGCAGCGCTCGATCAAGCTCAAGCGCCGTATCCCAATCCTGTTTGCGGAAATATGCCAGCATCTGCGCATTGAGCTCACGCAACTCGCGGCAGCGCGGATCCTGCTCAAGGTCGGCGCGGCCGAGCACGGTAAAGACGGCCTCGGGCTGGGTCTTGCCTTTCACCTGGATCAGATCGATTTCCATCGTCGCGAACTTTTTCTTCGCCCCTTCCGCGGTGCGCGAGCCGATCACCAGCGGCAGGCGATAATCCTTGGTCCGCGCCTCCAGCCGCGACGCGAAATTGACGGTGTCGCCGAGCACCGAATAGTTGAAGCGGAAATCGGATCCCATATTGCCGACGACGCAGGGTCCGGTATTGAGCCCGATGCCGATTCGCAGCGGCATATAGGCGCCGCCATTGGCCTCGGCTTCGCGCTTGAGTTCGACATTGAGCGCTTCCGCACGCGCCTGCATTTCGAGCGCCGCGTCGCAGGCATTGGCTTCCTGCTCGGCGTCGTCGACCGGCGCATTCCAGAACGCCATGATGGCGTCGCCGATATATTTATCGATGGTGCCCTTGCGCTCGATGATGGCGTTGGTGAGCGGCGTGAGAAAGCGGTTCATCAGCCGGGTCAGGCCCTGCGGATCGTCCTTGTAGTGTTCCGATATGGTGGTGAAGCCGCGCACGTCGCTGAACAGGATGGTCATGCGGCGCTCTTCGCCGCCGAGCACGAGCTTGTCCGGCGACCGGGCCAGTTGCTCGACCATATGCGGCGACAGGTAATAGCCGAATGCGGAGCGGATTTGCTGGCGCTGCTTTTGCTCGCGAAAGTAATTGACGAAAGTCAGCACCAGATAGATCAGCCAGCTCGAAATCAGCGGATAGGTGAAATCGATCAGCAGATTGTGCTCTATCGAACAGGTAGAGCGACAGCCCGACCAGCCCGGCGATCAGCAGCGGCGCCAAGCGAGAACAACGACGGTCGCCGACAGCATCGGCGCGGCGATGATGATGGCGAGGCCGAACAGCACCGCGATCACGAGTTCGGCGCCGATGGCATAATTCGGCTGCACCAGAAGCGATCTTGGTCGAGCACGCTTTCGAGAATTTGCGCGTGCACCTCGACGCCCGGCATCGCCGCGTCGAGCGGCGTGGTCTTGATGTCGAGAAGGCCGATCGCCGAAGTGCCGATCAGCACCAGCCGGCCGCGCAGCCGGTCCGCCGGCACGTCGCCTTGCAGCACGTCCTTGGCCGACACATAGCGCGCCGGATCGTGCTTGTTGAAATGCACCCAGAATTGGCCGTTGCGGTCGGTCGGCACTTCGAGGCCGGGCACCGCGACCGATTGGATGCCGGCTTCGTCGACGCGCACCAGGATCGCGCCGGCATGGGTGACCACCCGCAGCATTTCCATCGTCAGCGACGGCACCAGCGTCGCCTTGCGCCTCCATCACCACCGGCACGCGGCGAATGATGCCGTCGTGCTCCGGATTGATCGAGAACAGGCCGCGGCCGGCGGCCGCTTGCTCGATCGCCGGTACGTTGCGCAGCAGACCGGGGAAGGTCACCAGAAACGGCGCCGGATCGGGTCCGCGAACGGCAAATCCGGTCTGCAGCGCCGCATTCTGCTTCGGTCCGCGGCGTCGGTGTCGCCGCTGCCGACCTGGCCGACAACGACGTGGGAGTGTTTGATCGCATCGGCGAAAACGTCGTCGTTGCTCGGCAGGCTGTCGAGCTTGGCGCGGGTTTCCGCGTCGATACCGCGAAAGCTCTGCTCCGCGACGCCGGCGACATGCGGTCGGGCTCGGCAAAGATGACATCGAAACCGATGGCGATGCGCGCCGAGCTGGGTAATGCGCGTCGACAAGGTCGGCGAAGGTGGTGCGCGGCCACGGCCACTGCCCGATCGATTTGAGGCTTGCCTCGTCGATATCGACGATGACGACCGGCCGCGATCGTCTGCTCGCGCGGGCCGCAGCACCTGAAAGAAGATCGAAAGTGCGCAGCCGCAATTCCTCGCAGCGGCCGCGGATCGGCGAGGCGCAGCGGCACCAGCGCAAGCAGCAGCAACAGGCACACCGCCCGCGCCACCCCGAACTGCCGCGCCCAGCGGGCGATCCTGTTCATGGCCGGTCAATCCCCGCGATCCGCGCCTTGTGCACGCCGCGTAATCATAGCGAGCTTATCGGTCATCGCGCACGGCGCAGCGGCCGGAATGACGCTTATTTCTCGCGGAACGAGCGCATGAGCTGGTCGTGCAGCGGCTTGATCAGATAGGACAGCATCGTGCGCTCGCCGGTCTGGATGAAGGCTTCGACCGGCATGCCCGGCGTCAGCTTGACGTCGCCCAGCCGCTTGATCTCGTCCGCGGTCATCGAAATCCGGACCAGATAATAACTCTGGCCGGTGCGCTGCTCGGTGGTCGTATCGGCGGCGATCCGCGACCACGGTGCCGTTGATCTCGGGCGTGGTGCGCGCATTGAACGAGGAGAACCGCAGCACGACCGGCTGGCCGAACTGCACCTGATCGATGTCCTTGGGATCGACCTTGACCTCGACCAGGAGATTGTCGCTCTCCGGCACGATCAGCATGATCGGGTCGCCGGCGGTGACCACGCCGCCGACCGTGTTTGCGGTCGACTGGAACACGATGCCGTCCTGCGGCGCGCGGATATCGGTGCGCTTGAGCTGATCCTCGGCCGTGACCTTGCGCTCGACATATTCGCCGATCTTGCTGTCGGTCTCGCGCAGCTCCTTGGCGACGTCGCTGGACAGGTCCTGGTCGACCTGAATGATCTGCAGCTGGATCTCGGCGATCTTGCCCTTGGCTTCGGCGGCTTGGGCGATGAGCTGGCCGCGCTCGCCCTCGAGCTGCGCTTCCTCGCGTTCGAGCGAGGTCAGCCGGTTGAGCTGAACCAGATTTTTCTGCCACAGGTCGCGCACGCCGGCCAGTTCCTGCTCGATCAGCGCGACTTCCTTGTCCTTGGCATCCTGCTGCGCGGTGAGGCCGGTGATCTGCTGCTGCAATTGGGTGATCCGCTCGCGCAACTGCTGCTTCTGGCCGAGCCGGTCCTGCCGCCGCAGATCGAACAGCTTGCGCTCGCTCGACATCGCCTCCTTCACGTCGGGATTGTCGACGATTGTCGGCCAGCTCCGGCGGCACCGCGACCGTGTCGGCGCCGTCGCGCTCGGCGGCGAGCCGCGCCTTGCGCGCATAGAGCTCGGTCAGGCCCTTGGTGACGATGGCGAGATTGGCGCGAGTCACGGTCTCATCGAGCCGGATCAGAATGTCGCCCGCCTTGACGTGATCGCCGTCGCGGACAAAGAGTTCGCCGACGACGCCGCCGGTCGGGTGCTGCACTTTCTTGACGTTGGAATCGACGACCAGATGAGCCCGGTGCGATCAGCGCGCCGGAGATTTGCGGCGGTCGAGGCCCAGCCGCCGAGGCCGAACGCCGAGGAACGCGACCAGCACGCTGCCGGCAACGATGTGGCGGCGGATCGAGCGCTCGGCGCTGTGTGCCGGCACGTCATGGGCGAGATGCCAGCGGCACCACCTTGCGTGACGCAGCCGTCCGATCATCCGGCGCCTCCCTGATCGGCCACCTTGAGTGCCCGCGGTGCGGCAGTCGACGCCGCATTGGGCGGCGCCAGCCGGGTGAGAATTTCTTCCTTCGGCCCGAATTGCTGCTGGCGGCCCTTGGCCATGATCAGAATATAATCGACGCCGGCGATCGCGCTCGGCCGATGCGCCACCACCACGGTGATGGCGCCGCGCGCACGCAATCCGAGAATGGCCCGGGTCAGCGCTTCATCGCCTTCGGCATCGAGATTGGAATTGGGCTCGTCGAGCACGACCAGGAATGGATCGCGATAAAGCGCGCGCGCCAGCGCGATGCGTTGCGCCTGACCGGCGGAAAGCGCGCTGCCCTGTTCGCCGACCACGGTTTCATAGCCATCCGGCGAGATTGATGATGAGATCGTGGACGCCGGCGGCCTGCGCCGCGGCAATGACCGCGTCAGGATCCGGCGGATCTTCGAATCGCGAAATGTTCTGCGCCACGGTGCCGTTGAACAATTCGACGTCCTGCGGGCACGTAGCCGATGTGCCGGCCGAGCACTTCCGGCGACCATTGATCGAGCGTCGCGCCATCAAGCCGGACGGTGCCGCGCACCGGCGACCAGACGCCGACCAGCATGCGCGCCAGCGACGATTTGCCGGACGCCGTCGGTCCGATCACGCCCAGCGCCTTGCCTGCGGCCAGCGTGAAATTGATGTCCTGACAGACGACCTTTTGCTGGCCGGGCGGCGCCACCGCGGCATTCTGGACCACGAGCGTGTGCGACGGCGGCTTCAACGGCATCGGCTCGGCTCTGCGGCGGCAGATGGCCGAGCAATTTGCGAAAGCCGCTGCCAGCTTTGCCGCGCGCCGACGAAGCCGCGCCAATTGGCGATTGCCAGATCGACCGGCGCCAGCGCGCGGGCGCCGAGGATCGAGCCGGCGATGATGATGCCCGGGCGTGGATTGCTGATTGATCACCAGCCAGGCGCCGACCGCGAGGATGGTGGATTGCAGCAACAGCCGCAAAACTTTCGACATCGCGCCAAGGCCGCCGCCGACATCGCTGGCGCGGCCGCTGGCCGCCACGTAATTGCGGTTGAGATCGTTCCATCGCTTGGCGATGCGGCCGACCATGCCCATCGCCGTGATCGCTTCGGCGTTGCGGCGGCTGGCTTCGAGGAGCGTATTGCGCGCGACCGCGAACTGGCTGGCGCTGCGCGTCGGGCGGCGCGTCTGCACCTCGGTAAGCACCGTCAGCGCGATCAGGATGATGGCACCGGTGAGCGCGGTCAGTCCGATATAGGGGTGGAACAGAAAACAGATGGCGAGATAGACCGGCATCCACGGCAGATCGAAGAAGGCGACCGGACCCGAGCCGGACAGAAAGCCGCGCACTGAATCGAGATCGCGGATCGGCTGAGTGCCGTCGCCCTTGGCGCCGATCTTGAGCGGGAGCCGAACGATAGTCTCATAAACCCGCAGGCTCATCGCTTCATCGAGGCTATGGCCGATCCGGACCAGGATGCGGCTTCTGATCATGTCGATGACGCCCTGCGCGGCGTAAAGGCCCGCGACCAGGAACAACAGCGCAACCAGGGTCGGCACGCTGCGGCTGGGCAGCACCCGATCGTACACCTCGAGCATGAACAGCGCGCCGCTGAGCATCAGAATGTTGCTCATGCCACTGAACAGCGCGATAGCAATAAAGGCCCGCCGGCACGCGCCAAGCGCTGCCGCAAGCTCGGAACTGGCGGGTTGCCGCCGCGGGCCGATGGGCTGGCTCATAACATCAGGTTACCACCATTTCGCACGGAAAATTCGCCCGGGCGATGGCGGTTCTCTTTTTAAATGGGCCGAAATGAACAATCCCCCCAACGCGGGATCGGGATCACTATACTCTTTGTTACAGATGCATTGGGGCAGGTTCACGGCCGTTAGTTAACGGCCGGCGCTGCAAAATATGGATCTTGGGACCTCAAAATGGGGCGGGAGGCCCGCGTAGAGACATCATTCCTACGATGCAGGCCCATGTTGTGGGCGCGAATACGCCTTCACGCACCGCTGATGCACGATCTTCCGATCTTGCTTGGCGGGGCCGCCGCCTCCGACCAAAAACAGCATCACGACGGCAAAACCGGCCTGGTGTGCAATCACACACCGGCCGGCGCCGTTCGATGCTTACCTGGATATTAGTTTTGGGAGATTAGGAACGGGAGTCGAGCGACAGCCCGATGCTGAAAGCCTTCTGGCGCGTTGCGCCTTCGGTCCGCTTCAGCTTCTTGGCAATTTGCGATGCCGAAGTCTTCTTCTTCGCCAGCGACTTCAGATCGCGGACTTCAGCAGCAGTCCACGCGCGACGCTTCTTTGCTCTCTTCGCCATAAAACCTCCCTTTCATGAAAGGCAGTTTGTATCCCTTGCGGGAGTGAATGAAAAGCCAACAGATCAGTTTCGCGTCAATCGCGATCCGTCCGTCACGATCCAGATGTCATCTGTCACAGAGTAGCACATGAAATCAAGTCGCTCGCGAAACCATTTCAGGGGAACTGTTTGGCAGTGAGGAAGGACACGGATACCGCAGCAGATAGTGGAGTCAAGTTAACAAATGCTTTTGTTAGGTTGCTCTTAGCGCGCTCGGCCCCGGGAGGCAAATCTAACTTTAGCGATACACGACTGAGAAAAATCGATCTTCGCGACCTGTAAAAATCCGATGAGCAAACCCGGGACGACGATCGATTTGTTTGGGTCGATCGTTTCTGGCCACCATCATCGCGCACGACCCTGACCGACATCCAGACATCATTCAGACTAATTGATCGCTATGGTGATTTCGACGACACTGCGACAACAATGCCCAATCGGGAACACCCACATGCGCCGATCTGCACACAAGCTTCTCTTCTGTTTGATCGCTCTGTTGGCAGTTCTCATCGGTCCTCGCCCCGGGCGGACCGACGAGTTGCGCTTCGCACTGGTGATCGGCAACAGCGATTACAAAGCCGGCCCGCTGGCGACGCCGGCCAACGATGCGGGCCTCGTGGCCGACGCGCTGCAGGCCGCGGGCTTCACCGTGACGGGCGCGCGCGATCTCGATCAGGCGACGCTGCGCGAAACGTTCCGTGAATTTGTCGGGCAGGTTTCCGCGGCAGGGCCCGATGCGGTGGCGCTGGTGTATCTCGCCGGCTACGGACTGCAGTTCGAGGGCGACAATTATTTCGTGCCGGTCGATGCCGACATCGCCCGCGACGTCGATGTGCCGCTCCAGGCGATCCGGATATCGGATTTCACCCAGCCGCTCGCGGCGATTCCGGGCGGCGTCAAGATCGTCATTCTCGACGCGGCGCGGCAAAGCCCGTTCGCGCGCGGCGGCCAGCCGTTGGCAAGCGGCCTGGCGCTGGTCGATCCCGCTCCCAACATGGCGATCGCGTTCAACACCGCGCCGGGCACCGTCGGACCGAACGAGCCGGGTCCCTACGGCACCTATGCGACCGCGTTGACCGAGATGATCGGGACCGGCGGGTTGAACCTCGACGATATTTTCACGCGCGTTCGATTGCGCGTCAGCGAGCAGACCCAAGGCGCCGAAGTCCCCTGGTACGCCTCGCAGGTTGCCGGGCCGTTCTTTATGACCGAGCGCACCGCCGATGCGCCGCCGCCGCCGAACGCGATGCCGCTCGCCGACATTCGCAACCGGCCGATGCGCGATTACGGTAATCCCGACGATGCCTATGGCGCAGCGATCGCGCTCGACACGCTGGCCGGCTACGAGCAGTTCGTCTCGCTCTATCCCGACAGTCCGTATTCGCGGCGCGTCGCCGACATGATTGCGGTGCGCCGTGAGGAGATCGCCTGGCGCCGTTGCGTCTCGGCCGATACGCCGCCGGCTTACTGGTCTTATCTGCGGCGCTATCCGCGCGGTCCGCACTCGTGGGACGCACAGCGGCGTTTGGCCATGCTCGGCGCGCCGGTCGAACTCGCCGCCGGATTTCGCGATGTTCGACTTCGGTGTGCCGCCCCCGCCGCCGGATGAACTCACCTATGTCGACCAGCCGATCCTGATATTCGGAGGTCCGGGCTTCGCACCGCCGCCGCGCCCGCCGGGATTCTTTCTGCCGCCCCGGCCGCGCGAATTTGCCGTGCTGCCACCACCGCCGCCGCCGCGCGAGCGCTTCATGTTGCCGACGCCTGCCGCCATACCGACATTCGCGCGGCCGCCGCGCAGCGTCGCGGTGCGGCCGCAACCGCCGGGACCTCCCGGCGCTCGGCCGGAGTCTCGCGTCTCGCTGCCGCGCGCCGTACAACCCGGCGCAACGCCGGCAACGACTCCGCTCACCCCTGGCGTTCGCCCGGGCTTCGGCGCGCCGGCAGCCTCCGGCCCGCCGCCTCGTGCCGGCGTGCCCGGCGCCGTGCCGCCGCCGCCATCAAATGCGCTGATCAGGCCGGAAGGCCGGCCACCGCACCCGGGCGAGGCGCCGCCTTCAAACGCTTTGATCAAACCGGAGACGCCGCCGTCTCATCCCGGCGAACCCGGGACTGCGGCGCCGCCGGCGCCACCGCCCTCGCATGCATTGATCAAGCCTGAAGCGGCACCCCCTCATCCCGGCATTGCTCCGCCGCCTCATCCTGGCGTCGCGCCGCCACCGCCGCCGTCAAATGCAGTGGTCAAGCCGCCGGCTCCGCCGCCGCCGGGTCCCAATGCGTTGCGCCCGCCGCCAGAACCGCGACGACCGCCGCCGCCTGCACCGGCTTTGGCGAAACCGGCTGCGCCGCCGCCGCCCGCGCCACCGCGTCCGGCACCACCACCGGCACCCAGGCCGCCACCACCACCGCCGCCACATCCGGCTCCTGCGGCGGCAAAACCGCCGCCTCCCCCACCGCCACCACCCCCGCGGGCTCCCCCTCCGCCGCCGAAGGCCGCTTGCCCGCCCGGCAAAACACTGACGCCTGCGGGCTGCAAATAGGCTCGCGATGCGGGCCGCCTCGATCGGAGCGCTCGGCATCGCGGCTTTCGCCGCGATGCATTCCGGCGCCGACGCCCAAGCGCTGTCGTGCCGTGGCGCGCGGCAGCCGAAACTGGTGGCGGAATTGTTGTTTGGCCGCGATATCGGCGCCAAACCCGGCGTCAGCGAGACCGCCTGGGCAAATTTTCTCGCGCACGAAGTGACGCCGCGCTTTCCCGACGGTCTGACCGTCAGCGATGCGGTCGGACAATCGCGCAACCCCGCGACCGGCAAGATCGTCCAGGAGGCGTCCAAACGCGTCGAAATCGTGCTGCCCGGCAACGCCGACGACGATCCCCATCTCGATGCCATCGTGAAGGCGTACCGCCAGCAATTTCACCAGCACGCGGTCGGCGTGATCGTGCGCTCCGCCTGCGTGTCGTTTTAGGACGAGTTTTTGGAAGAGTCCGGCCGCGAGCACTTGCAGCCTGCACGTGTTCTTCCTAGCTTCGTAACAGACAGCAAATGAGGACGCGCCCCGCCATGAGCCCCTGCACGGACGAATTGAAACTCGTCGCGTTGGACAAGGAAGACATCGAGGTGGTGTCGGCCCATGTGCAGGACGCTCTGGTCAAGGTTGGCGACATCTTTTGGCAGCCGCGCGAGCATCGCTTCGTGATGGCGCTTAACCGCTTTGACTGGGTGACCGCGGTCGATTCCGCCGACAATGCGGATTACCGGCGTTGCCGCACGGCACTGCGCTTCGAACGCGTCAATGCTTGCCAATGCCGCAACATCGACCCCGAGCAACCCGGATACGCGGCTCAATCTCCTTGCCGTCGAATTCGCCCAAAGCGATGCACCCGCCGGAACCGTGACGCTGACCTTCTCGGGCGGCGGCGCGATCAGGCTTGATGTCGAATGTCTGGAAGCCGAACTTGCCGACCTCGGCGAGGTATCGACGGCGGCGTTATGTCCGGATCATTTCGTCGCCGGCTCGGCAACGGCCTAAGAACGTCCAACCGGACGCTTTATGCCGCGCGCGCGTGCTGCGCCGGCGGTGCGGCCGGCGCCGAGAACAGCTTCATCAAAACGATGATCGTGCCGAGCGTCGCCACATAGACAACCACCTGCATGGCGGTCGGCTGATCGACATAGCCGATCAAGGTGTGCAGCGCCCGGCCCAACAGGCTCGAGTCGCTCAAGATCCAAGACGTATCCCACACGGTTTCGTCGAGCGCGGTGACGATATTGGCCTGTTCCAGGAAGGCGATGGCCTGCGCCGCCAGGCCGGCGGCCAATAACGCGATCAGCGCACTGGTAACGCTGAACAGATAGCGCGTCGGGATGGTGATCAGGCCGAGATAAGTCAGCAGGCAGGTCAGCGCGCCAAGGAGAAGGCCAGCGAAGCCGCCGGCGACCATGGTCCAGCTGGCGCCGCCTTGGGCCGCCGCAACGCCGTAGAGAAACAGCACGACCTCGGAACCTTCGCGCAACACCGCAATCGCCACCACGATGGCCAGCGCCAGCAGCGATTTCGATCCGGCCGCCACCGCCTCGCCGGCGGCGCGAAGTTCGGCGACGAGTTCGCGGCCGTGCCGCGCCATCCAGACATTGTGCCAAGTCAGCATCAGCACCGCGAAGCCGAGGATACCGGCGTTGAAAATCTCCTGGCCGTTGCCGTTGAACAGCTCCGACAGGCCGGTGGTGAACAAGGCCACCACGCCGGCGCCGAGCACGCCGGCAGCGACACCGCCGGCGATCCAGAGGCTGCGGCCGGCGACACCGGCCGTCACCGCCATGACGATGCCGACGACCAGACCCGCTTCGAACACTTCGCGGAACACGATCAGCAACGCAGCCAGCACGGCGACCTCACTGTACGAATTTCATTTACGCTTGCTCGATCAATCCGATTGGCAAAGCACCCAATCCCGATCGCGAACGATGCTAAGGAGTTGGGCAACAACGCTGTTTTTGTCAATCTAAAAGCCGAATATTAGAATTGTTATAATATGCTGCGACTGCTACTCAGCGGCGTGCAAGCAAGCACCAATCAAGTCACATTATGGCCATTCGCCTCGACATCCGTTCCGGCAGATTTCGCAGAAAAGTTTCGCGCCTTTCTCGACACCAAGCGCGAGGCATCGGCCGATGTCGAGGCAACCGTGCGCGCCATCGTCGCCGATGTCGCCGCACGCGGCGATCCGGCGCTAAAGGATTACACGCTCAAATTCGACCGGCTCGATCTCGGCTCTGCCGGGATGAAAGTGACCGCGGACGAGATCGCGGCGGCGCGCGCGAATTGCGCCCGCGACGCGCTCGACGCGCTGGCCCTGGCGCGCGACCGAATCGAGGCCTATCACCGCCGCCAATTGCCGCAAGACGATCGCTTCACCGACGCGCTCGGCGTCGAACTCGGCTCGCGCTGGACCGCGATCGAAGCCGTCGGGCTCTACGTGCCGGGCGGCACCGCGGCCTACCCGTCCTCGGTGCTGATGAACGCGGTGCCGGCCAAGGTCGCCGGCGTGCCGCGCATCGTCATGGTGGTGCCGGCGCCGGGCGGCGTACTCAATCCGCTGGTGCTGGCGGCAGCGGAGCTTGGCCGGCGTCGACGAGATTTTCCGCGTCGGCGGCGCGCAGGCCATCGCGGCGCTCGCCTACGGCACCGAAACCATCGCGCCGGTCGCCAAGATCGTCGGCCCCGGCAACGCCTATGTCGCCGCCGCCAAGCGCATCGTGTTCGGCAAGGTCGGCATCGACATGATCGCCGGCCCCTCGGAGGTGCTGATCATCGCCGACCAGAACGGCAATCCCGACTGGATCGCCGCCGACTTGTTGGCGCAGGCCGAGCATGACACCAGCGCGCAGTCGATCCTGATCACCGACAGCGAGGAACTCGCGAACGCAGTCGAGCAACGCGGTCGCCGGCCAGCTTGCGGGATTGCCGCGCGCGGAAATCGCCGGCGCGTCGTGGCGCGATTTCGGCGCGATCATTCTCGTTCGCAACCTCGACGAAGCGCCGCCGCTGGTCGACGCCATCGCCGCCGAGCATCTGGAGATCGTCGCCGCCGATGCCGAGCGAACTCGCCGGCCGCATCCGCAATGCCGGCGCGATTTTTATCGGCGCGCATACGCCGGAAGCGATCGGCGACTACGTCGCCGGTTCCAATCACGTGCTGCCGACCGCACGGTCGGCGCGGTTCTCGTCCGGCCTCGGCGTGCTCGATTTCATGAAGCGCACCTCGATCCTCAAATGCGGACCGGAGCAATTGCGCGCGCTCGCCGGCGCGGCGATCACGCTCGGCAAGGCCGAAGGGCTCGATGCCCACGCCCGTTCCGTCGCCATCCGGCTCAACCGCTGATGCCGCGCGGCCCCGGCGAAAACAACGAAGACGCCGGGCGGCTTGCCGCCGTGACACTCGACGAGGCTTCGCTCGGCCGGCCCAGCGACGACATCGAGCACGAGCGCCGCGTCGCGATCTACGATCTGCTCGAAGCCAACACTTTCCGGGTGGTCGATCACAGCGGCGGACCTTATACGCTGCAGCTCGGCATCAGCGGCAACCGGCTGGTGTTCGACATCCGCCTTACCGATGGCACACCGGTGATCGCCCATATGCTGTCGCTGGCGCCGTTCCGCCGCATCGTCAAAGACTATTTCACGGTGTGCGACAGCTATTACGCCGCGATCCGCACCGCGACGCCGGACCGTATCGAGGCGTTCGATATGGGGCGGCGCGGGCTGCACGACGAGGGCTCACGGCTGGTGATGGAACGGCTCAAGCGCAAGGTCGATCTCGATTTCGACACCGCGCGCCGGCTGTTCACGCTGATCTCGGTCTTGCACTGGAAGGGCTGAGGGCCCGATGCCGACACATGCGAGCCGTCCGCTGGCGGTGTTGTTCGCCTGCGGCCTCAATTCGGTGCGCTCGCCGATGGCGGCTGCGTTGTTTGGGCAGATGTTCGGGCGCGCGATCTATGTCGGCTCGGCCGGCGTGCGCAAAGGCGAACTCGATCCGTTCGCCGTCGCGGTGATGGACGAAATCGGCCTCGATATTTCACGCCACAAGCCGATCACCTTCGAAGAGCTCGACGAATGGGAGGGACTTAATTTCGATCTCATCGTCACGCTGGCGCCGGAGGCGCATCATCGCGCGCTCGAGATCACCCGCACGAGCGGCATCGATGTGGAATATTGGCCGACCGCCGATCCGAGCGCGGTCGAAGGCAGCCGCGCGCAACGGCTGGATGCTTATCGCGAGGTGCGCGACCAGATTGAGAAGCGCATCCGCGAACGCTTTCTCACGCGAAGCACCGGCAATGAGTGACGTGCTCATCTTCCGCTCATCCCCGCGCGAGCGGGCATCCAGACCGGATTCCCGTTTGAGCGGGAATGATCGAAGGAGATAGCGACGTTACTTCTGCAAACGCGCCAACGCAGTTGTGAATTTGCGCGTCATCCGCTAGGTTCCGCAGCAATTTTTGGGTTCACGACGGTACCGTGTCGCGGGAAGGCCGCAACATCTCCGGGTAGCGAATGGCGAAGGAAGAACTGCTGGAATTTCCCGGTGTCGTATCGGAACTGCTGCCGAACGCCACCTTCCGCGTCAAGCTCGAAAACGAGCATGAGATCATCGCCCACACGGCCGGCCGTATGCGCAAGAATCGTATTCGCGTTCTCGCCGGCGACAAGGTACTGGTAGAAATGACACCTTACGATCTGACCAAGGGCCGGATTACCTACCGGTTCAAATGATCGGCCGCCCCAAACTCGTTCTCGCCTCCGGCTCGCCGCGCCGGCTCTCGCTCGTCAATCAGGTCGGCATCGAGCCGGACGCGCTGCGTCCGACCGATATCGACGAGACGCCGAAGCGCGGCGAGCTGCCGCGCGCCTGCGCCACACGGCTCGCCCGTCAGAAGGCGGAAGCGGCGCTGAACATGATCCGCATCGACGACGAGTTGAAAGGCGCCTACATCCTCGCCGCCGACACCGTGGTCGCGGTCGGCCGCCGCATTTTGCCGAAAGCGGAATTGCTCGACGAAGCCGCGCAGTGCTTGCGGCTGTTGTCCGGCCGCAATCACCGCGTCCATACCGCGGTCTGTCTGGTGACGCCGAAAGAGACGTTCCGGCAGCGCCATGTCGAGACCCGCGTGCGCTTCAAGCGGCTGTCGGACCAGGACATCGAAGCCTATCTCGCGTCGGGCGAATGGCGCGGCAAGGCCGGCGGCTACGCCGCGCAGGGCATCGCCGGAAGCTTCCTGGTGAAGATCGTCGGCTCCTATTCCAACATCGTCGGCCTGCCGCTCTACGAGACCATTACGCTGTTGAGCGGCGAGGGCTATCCGATCCACTTCGGCTGGCTCAATACCATCTGACGCTGGCCGCGGCGCGTAGCCGCGCCCCATATCCCGGCCATGCCCGACGCCAAGACCACCCCGCGCTGCCCGATTTGCGGCAAGCCCACCGACCGAGGAGCGCAAGCCGTTCTGCTCGAAACGCTGCGCCGATGTCGATCTCAACCGCTGGCTTTCCGGCGTCTATGCCGTTCCGGTGACGGAAGACGAGGATGAGGACGAGCGGCGCGTTGAGGACGGTGAGGAGCCGAATTAGCCCGCTTTGCGCCCTTCGGGCGCTATTCTGGACAGCGTGAAACCGAGCCTCTATAAGACGGCGCTCTCGCAAAAGCCGCTCAAGAGTTCCGTCGGCGAGCGGCGGGGGTGAGAGCCTTAAGCGTTGGGCCCAGGTAGCTCAGTTGGTAGAGCACTGCACTGAAAATGCAGGTGTCGGTGGTTCAATTCCGCCCCTGGGCACCACTCAAACTTTCCAATAACCCCCGATACGCCAGCGGCAACAGCCGCGCCAAGCGCCGCGCCCATTCGCGTTGCCCGACTTCATCGCCGATCAAATCCTGACGAATTTCGATCAAGACATGATGCAGCCCGCGGCGCTCCGCGTGCACGGGAATGGTGTAATCGGAAGCGTCGGTGACGAAATAGGGCGCGTTGTCGCCGACGAACAAGCCTTTTTCCTCATTGAGCAGCGCCATCAGGCGATGCGCAAAGCGGCCGTCGCGATTGTAGAGCACGCCGGCATGCCACGGCCGCTCGGCGCCTTTGAACACCGGCGTGAAGCTGTGCAGCGCGATCAGCGCCGGCGGATCGCCGGTTCGTTGCCGGCGATCGAGCTCGGCCTCGATGCGGGTGTGATAAGGCCGGAAAATCTCGCGGGCGCGCATCGTCTTGGCCGCTTCATCGATGCCGATATTGCCGGGGATCGGCGTGTCTTCACTGAGCTCCGGGATCGAGCTGTCGGCTGCCAGCGGGCGATTGCAATCGATGACGAGGCGCGAATAGTTTTGCTGAATCAATGTCGCGTCGAGCGCTTCAGCCAGTTGCCGGCCGACGCCGGCAATGCCGATGTCCCAAGCGATGTGCCGGATCAGCTCCGGTTCGGGCACGCCGAGGCGGCCAAGCGCGCGTGGAATAAGATTGCCGGCATGATCGGCGACCAGAAGGAAGGGCGAATTTCCAGCGGCATTGTGCACCGATACCGCCGCCGGCTCGTCCGCAGCCAGCAATTTATTAGGCAGCAGTTCCATGGCGCTCACGATTGCGGAAAAAAGATGCGGAATGTTTGGCCCAATAAATGCATCGTGCAAGTCTCGTTGTAGGGAAACGCGACACAGCAGTGTATGTGTGCGGTTTATTTCCTACCATGGGACGGCAATGCCGATACTCAATATCAGACACATTACGTCGTATCGCTATGCTCAGCCGGTCGGATTCGGTGAGCACCGGCTGATGCTGCTGCCCCGCGACGACGCGGACCAGAAAGTCCTGGAATCCCAGATCGAGATTACGCCTGCGCCGCTGCAACTGGACTGGACCCGCGACCGGTTCGGCAATCACGTGGCGACGGCGCATTTCGCCGATCACGCCACCGAGCTTCGTTTTGTCAGCAATATCCGGCTCGATCACGCCCCCAGCGGCTTCGATGCCGCCGAAATCGACGATTCGGCCCGCCGCTATCCTTTTACCTATGCCGCGGACATTTGGGCGGCCTTGAAGCGATATGCCGTCAAGCCCGCCGCCGCTCGGGAACTCAATCGCTGGAGTGCGCGTTTCCTCCGCGCAGACGGCCACGCCGACACCCACGAATTGCTCACCGAAATGACACAGACCATCCAGCGCTCCTTCAAGCATGGGGCCCGGCACCAGAAGGGCATTCAGACCCCTCGATGCACCCTGGCTCTTGGGAGCGGCAGCTGCCGCGACCTCGCGATAATGATGATCGCGGTGCTGCGCGCACGCGGATTCGCCGCCCGCTTCGTTTCCGGATACCTTCATCTTCCCGACGATGACGACGATGGAAAAGACGTCGGGGGCAACACACATGCCTGGCTTCAGGCCTACGTGCCCGGTCCCGGCTGGGTGGATTTCGATCCGTCTGGCGGCGTCGTGGGTAATCGGAATCGGGTGCGCGTCGCAGTGGTCGATCACCCGCGCGAAGCGATCCCGCTGCAAGGTACGTGGTACGGATCGGCGTCGGATCATCTTGCCATGAAGGTCGCAGTGAAAGTCAGCGCGGCCCCGCGTGAAACCGAGCCGGCGTCCATCGCCGCCAACCGAAGAAGCCTTCAATGAAGATTCGCGCCGGCTACGAGATTTCCTACGATTGTCCGCAGCCGACGCCGATGATCCTGACGCTCAGCGTTCATCCGTCGCGCTTTTCCGATCTGCTGACGCTCGACCGCATGCGGCTCGATCCGCCGATCGTTCCCAACACCTATCACGACAGCTTCGGCAATTTCTGTCACGTGATCCGCGCGCCCGCCGGCCGGCTGACGATGTCGGCGGATTTTTTGATACAGGACGACGGCCAGCCGGATCTGATCGCGCCGGAAGCAAAGCAGCATCCGCTCGAGGATCTGCCGGTGGACGTTCTGATTTATTTGCTCGGCAGCCGCTACTGCGAGACCGATCGTCTGTCGGACACGGCGTGGTCACTGTTCGGCCAAGTCCCCAAAGGATGGCCGCTGGTGCAGCGCGATCTGCGATTATGTCCATAACCGCATCAAATTCGGCTACGAGCACGCCAGCCCGACCAGAACCGCCTGGGAGGCGCATTCCGAGCAGCACGGCGTATGCCGCGACTTCGCCCACCTCGCCGTTACTTTCTGCCGCTGCATGAACATACCGGCGCGGTATTGCACCGGCTATCTCGGCGATATCGGCGTGCCGCCCGATCCGGCGCCGATGGATTTCAGCGCCTGGTTCGAAGTTTATCTCGGCGGCCGCTGGTACACCTTCGACGCGCGCCATAACCGACCGCGCATCGGCCGCATTCTGATGGGACGCGGGCGCGATGCCACCGATGTCGCGATCGTCACTTCATTCGGACCCTGCACGCTGGCCGGCTTCAAGGTAATGACCGACGAAGTGAAAGCGGCGGTGAAGCCGAACGCCGCAGCCTGAAGACGGAGCGGGGCGCCCGCTCTTCAGCCGGCAGTCACATCCACCGCCACGTCGCCGTCGAGCACCCGCTTGGCGGTCGGCAGATCGACCTCGTGTTCCCAGGTCCCGATCACGACGGTGGCGACGCAATTGCCGATCAGATTGCCGAGCGCGCGGGCGATGCCGATAAACCAATCGACCGACAGCACCAGGACGAGGCCCAGCACCGGCACGGTCGGCACCGCGTTCAGCGTCGCCAAGAGGATCACGATCGCCGAACCGGGCACGCCGTGCGCCCCTTTCGACGTCACCAGCGACACCGCCAGAACCAGCAGCAGATCGCCGAGCGACAGCGGCGTATTGGTCGCCTGCGCGATGAACACCACCGCCAGCGTCAGATAGATCGAAAAGGCGTCGAGATTGAAGGAATACCCCGTCGGGATCACCAGGCCGACGACGGAGTCCTTGACCCCCAGGCGCTCCAATTTGCGCATGATCTGCGGCAGCACCGCGTCCGACGACGCGGTGGCGAACACGATCGTCAGCTCTTCGCGGAAATAGGCGAGAAACTTGAAAATGTTAAGACCGGCCGCGCGCAGCACGGCGCCGAGTATGACGACGACGAACAGCGCGACCGACACATAGAAAATCAACACCAGCGAAACCAGCTGCTTGAGCGATCCGATGCCGTAGCGCCCGACCGTATAGGCGACTGCGCCGAGGACGCCGAGCGGCGCCACCCGCACGATCAGGCCCATGACCTTGAACAGAACCTTGGAAACCGCTTCCACCAGCGAGGTGACCTGCTTGGCCGGTTCGCCGACCAAAGCGAGCGCAATACCGAACAGTATCGCAAAGAACAGCACCTGGAGCACATCGTTGCGCGACAGTGCGTCGAACGACGTAGTCGGAATGATGTTGAGAATGAAGCTGCCGATGCCGGCGCCTTGCAGCTTATGGGCGTTGTCGGCGTAGCTGCTGAGCGCTTTGGCATCGAGAGTGGCGGGATCGATATTCATGCCATGGCCGGGTGCGAACAGATACGCCAGCAGCAGCCCGACGGTGAGCGCGACCGTCGTCATCACTTCGAAATAGACCAGCGCTTTAAGGCCGACCCGGCCGACTTTTTTCAGATCGCCGGCGCCGGCGATGCCGTGAACGACAACGCAGAACACGATCGGTGCGACGATCATCGAAATCAATTTGAGAAAGGCGTCGCTCAGTATTTTCAGCGACACCGCGAAATCCGGAACGGTGACGCCGAGAATGATGCCGAGCGCGAGCGCGGTCAAAATCTGGACGAACAGCGACCTATAGAGCGGGACGCGTTCGCCGACGCCCGGTACGGTGCCTGCAGCGACAGTTGACATGTCGACCCCCCGATTCCCGTGGATGGCCCGGACGACGCAAAGATCATGCCGCTCTACCCCGAAACCGACGAGCGATTACAGCGCCTCGAACACAATATCCTGGGCGCCGTGCCACAGCACATGCTCGCCGAGCGGGCGGAGCTGATCGTTGCCCTCTATGATCGTCAAAAAATGATTTCCCGCAAGCTGTCCGACTTTGCTGGCGAAATGAACACCGCCATAGGCCAGCAGGATTTCGGTCTCGCTGATGCCGCCCGGATAGAGGATGAACTCGCCCGGCGCCGGATAGCTGGTGTGGTTCTCGTGCGCCAGCCCGAGATTGAGGTCGCCGAGCGGAATCCAGCAGCCTTCGCCGCTCCAGCGCACGTGGATGATCCGCTCTTTATACGGCAGCATGGAGCGGAATTTGGCGCAGGTTTTCGGCGCCCGCTCGGATTCGAAGCGTGCCACGAAACTGAAGCTGCCTGCCTTGATGCGGATGCGTTCCGGGATATTTGCCATGATCGGCTCCTTGAAATTCGACTAATCGAGATAAGTAAGAAGGTCGAGCAACGCCCGCGCGCCGAGATCGGCGTCTTCGGCGGTGACGGTCTCGAGCGGGCTGTGACTGATGCCGCCATGGCCGCAACGGACGAATAACATGCCGATATCGGTCACGCCCGCGAACATCACGGCATCATGACCGGCGCCGCTGGCAAGATAGAACGGCTCGACGCCGGCGCGCGTCACGGCCTGAGCGAGCGCCGATTGGATCCGCGGCGCGCAGGGCACGGCGGCATGCCGTCCGATTTCTGTGGTTTCGGCCGTGACGCCGCGCCGGGCAGTGATGCGGGCGATCGCGGCGAGGACATCGGCGATCGCGGCATCGCGCGTGGCGTCGTCGCCGGCGCGGATATCGATCGACAGTTCGCAGCTGCCGGGAATGACATTGATGGCGCCATGCGGCACCGCGAGCCGGCCGACGGTACCGACCAGCGTGCCGCCGGCGGCGCAGCGCGCTTCGACGGCAAGGACAATCTCGGCCGCGGCCGCGGCGGCATCGTGGCGCAAGGCCATCGGGACGGTGCCGGCGTGACCGGCCACGCCGCGAAGCAGCACCCGGAAGCGCGCCGAACCGGCGATCGAGGTGACGATCCCGACCGGCAGATCACGCTGCAACAGCACCGGTCCCTGCTCGATATGAACTTCGACATACCCGCATAACGTCTCCGGCCGCCGCGCCAATCCGCGGATCGCCGGCAGGCCCACGCCATTCTCCTTGAGCAGCGCCTCGAGCGTCGAGCCCGCGGCGTCGCTGCGCCGCAGGATCGTTTCGTCGAAATGGCCGGCAATGGCGGAACTGCCCAGATAGGGCGCGGAAAATCGCACCCCCTCCTCCTCGGCAAAACCGACCACATCGAGGTGAAACGGCAAAGTACGACCGGAGCGATGCAAATGCTCGGCAACAACAAGCCCGGTGAGAATGCCCAGTCGGCCATCGTATTTGCCGGCATTGACCACGGTGTCGTAATGCGAGCCGACGATCAGGGCCTTGGCGCCGGCGGCGGCGCTGGCGAGCCGGCCGACCACATTGCCCACGGCATCGATGTGCGCCTGCAGCCCCGCCGCTTGCATCGCGTCGCGCAGTTGCGCGGCGACCGCTTTGTGGGCCGGCGAAAAATAGGTGGCGGTCAATGCGTCCGGCGTATCCGACCACTGTGCGAGCCGGCCGGCCAGTTCGAGTATCCTGGCGCCGAAAGTGCCCGGCGGCGCTTCGGCGCCGGTTGCTGCGCGAATTTGGTCTTTCAACATGCGAACCGGTGGAATCGGGTCCTGAAGGAAACCATGACTTGAATACGCGGCGCTGCATCTGCCATGGTGAATAAGCCGGACGATGGTGTGGCGAACCGGCAGCAGAAATCAATGTCGCGGACAGACCAAGAGGAAAGATGGAGCGGTTGCATATCGGAAAAGACATAACATGGATTGTTCGTCCATTCCATTTTGTGCGACATGATTTTATGCGACCTGATTCAGCCTCCGCCGTGCGCGTCTAGGCAGCGGATGTCAGCCCCCTTTTCAGAATATCCGCGCGATCTCGCAGGTTATGGCCGCAACCCGCCGGACCCGCGCTGGCCCGGGCAAGCACGTGTCGCCGTGCAATTGGTGGTGAATTTCGAGGAAGGCGGCGAGCGCGACATCCTGCACGGCGACGCCACGTCGGAGGCGTTTCTCACCGAAGTGCTCGGCACCAGGCCGTGGCCCGGCAAGCGGCATATGAATGTGGAATCCATGTTCGAATACGGCTCGCGTGCCGGCTTCTGGCGGCTGTGGCGCTTGTTCACGGCGCGGAAGCTGCCGGTGACCGTGTTCGGCGTCGCCACCGCGCTCGACCGCAATCCGCAAATTGTCGACGGCATGCGCGAGGCCGGTTGGGAGATCGCCTGCCACGGCTTGAAGTGGATCGACTACCGGGACTTCTCCTATCAGGAGGAAGCCGCCGATATGCGCGACGCCGTCCGCATCCACGCCACGGCGACCGGCGACCGGCCCCTGGGCTGGTACACCGGCCGCACGTCGGAACACACTTTGAAGCTCGTGCTCGAAGACGGCGGCTTTCTGTATTCGTCCGACTCCTATTCCGACGATCTGCCCTATTGGGTCAAAGGGCCGAAGGGGCCGCACCTGATCATACCCTACTCGCTCGATGCCAACGACATGCGCTTTATCAATGCGCAGGGCTTCTCCGACGGCGAGGCGTTTTTCATCTATCTGCGCGACACGTTCGACTACCTCTACGCCGAAGGCGCGACGGCGCCCAAAATGATGTCGATTGGGCTGCACTGCCGCCTGGCCGGGCGCCCGGGCCGCACCGCCGGCTTGGCCCGAATTCTTGGATCACATCGCCAAGTTCGATCGCGTCTGGGTCGCATCGCGGCTCGACATCGCGCGGCATTGGCACCGCGAGCATCTCGCGCTCGCCGAAAAGGCGCCGGTCGTCGCCTGAGGGGAGGGTTTCACCGTGACGCAGACAATTCCGGCGAAAATTCCCCTCGATGAACTCAACCGGATGGATAAAGCCGCGTTTGTCGCCGCGGTGGGCGAGGTCTTCGAACATGCGCCGTGGGTCGCTGAAACGGCCTTTGCGGAGCGGCCTTTTGCCAGCGTGGCAGCGCTCTACGAGACGATGACCGGCGCGGTCCGCAATGCCGATGCGGACCGCAAAATGGCATTCATCAAGAGCCACCCCGAACTTGCCGGCAAAGCCGCCCGTGAAGGCGCGATGACGGACAATTCCAAGCTCGAGCAGTCGAGCGCCGGACTGGATCGTTTATCGGAAGAGGAGTTCGCCCGGTTCCACCGGCTCAACGATGCCTATCACGCCAAGTTCGACATTCCGTTCATCGTCGCGGTGCGCCGGCACGGCAAGGATTCGATCCTGCGCCAATTCGAGCACCGGCTGAAGAACGACACCGCCGCCGAGCATGAGGCGGCGCTCAATGAGATTTTCCGGATCGTCGCCTTGCGGCTCGATCTCCGCGTCGCCGCGCCGGACCGGCTCAAAGTCCACGGCCGGATCTCGACGCATGTGCTCGACACCCATCGCGGTTCGCCGGGGGCGGACATCGCCATCGAACTGCTTGAGATCGGGGCGTCCGGATCGTCGCGGGTCATTGCGCGTGCCGCCACCAATGCGGACGGCCGCACCGACCGGCCGATCATCGCCGATCAGCCGATCCCGATCGCGCAATACGAACTGCGGTTCAACATCGGCGATTATTTTGCACGCCGGGGCGTGCCCGTTACCGATCCGCCGTTCCTTGGCATCATCCCGATCCGGTTTTCGGTGGCCGAGCCCGAAGGCCACTATCATGTGCCCATCATCGTCACGCCGTGGAGTTATTCGACCTATCGCGGCAGCTAACGACAGGCAGTGAGAGTATGGCGAGCGAACCCGCGACAGCACTCTGGATCAAGGACCCGCTCGCCATTCTCGCGGACGGCGCCGCGCGCGGCGTCGTCGTGCAAGACGGCCGGATCGTCGAATTGGTGCCCGCCGGGCGAAGTCCGGCAACGCCGAACGCCACGCTGTTCGAGGCCGGCGATCATGTGGTGCTGCCGGGGCTGATCAACACCCATCATCATTTCTATCAGACGCTGACGCGCGCCGTTCCCGATGCGCTCGATCGCGAACTTTTTCCCTGGCTGCAGGCGCTCTATCCGATCTGGGCGCGGCTGACGCCGGAAGCGCTCGATCTCGGCATGACGGTCGCGATGGCCGAACTGCTGCTGTCCGGCTGCACCACGACCACCGATCATCATTACGTGTTTCCCGCCGGCCTTGAAGACTCGATCGACATCGAAGTCGCCGCGGCGCAACGGCTCGGGTTGCGGGTGTTGTTGACGCGCGGCTCGATGAACCTGTCGCAGCGCGACGGCGGACTGCCGCCGGACAGTGTGGTGCAGGACGAAGACACCATCCTCGCCGACAGCGAACGCGTCGTGGCGCGCTATCACCAGTCCGGCGAAGGCGCGATGGTTCAGATCGCGCTGGCGCCCTGCTCGCCGTTCTCGGTCACCACCTCGCTGATGAAATCGACCGCGGCGCTGGCCGACAGGCTTGATGTCCGGATGCACACCCACCTCGCCGAGACGGAGGACGAGAACCGCTTCTGCCAGGAACTCTACAAGTGCCGGCCGCTCGACTATCTGGAAGAGTGCGGCTGGCTCAACAATCGGACATGGCTCGCCCACGGCATCCATTTCGATGCCGGTGAAATGAAGCGGCTGGCGCGCGCCGGGACCGCAATCGCGCATTGTCCGTGCAGCAACCAGACGCTGGCCTCGGGCACCTGCCCGGTCTGCGCCATGGAAGAGGCCGGGGTGCGGATCGGGATCGGCGTCGACGGATCGGCGTCGAACGACGGCTCGAACCTGATGCAAGAAGTGCGCGCAGCCTTCCTGTTGCAGCGCAGCCGCTATGGCGTCAACAAAGTCAGCCATCGCGACGCGTTGCGCTGGGCCACCCAGGGTTCGGCAGCCTGCGCCGGCCGTTCCGACATCGGCGAGATCGCGGTCGGCAAGATGGCGGACCTCGCTTTGTTCAAGCTCGACGAACTGCGCTTTTCCGGCAGCGGCGATCCGCTGGCCGCGCTGGTGCTCTGCGGCGCGCACCGTGCCGATCGCGTCATGATCGGGGGACGCTGGCTGGTAAAAGACGGCGAAATCCCCAATCTCGATCTGGGCGGGCTGATCCAGCGCCATTCCGCCGCCGCCCGCCGGCTGCAGTTCCCCCGCTGATTTATTGCTAAACTAGCCGCTCGGACCTCACAGGAGACCGTTCATGCGCCGCCTCGCGTTCGCCCTCGCCGTTGTTCTCGCTTTGCCGATCGTCGGCCGGCCGGAGGCCGCGCATGCCCTGAACGACAAATTGCCTTGCGAGAATTTTGCCAAGAATGCCGACGGCTCGTGGACTGTGCTGCAGACCACTTACATCGAAGGACCGGACATCAAAGTGCAGCAAGATGCCATCCTGAGTTCCGGGCGCATGATCCGCGGTTACGACATCGTCGACATCATCGCCAAAGCCTGCCCGAACGCGCAGATATCGCCGCCGCCCGGCGCGGCGGGCGCGGCCGTCTCAGTGCCGCAAGTGTCGGCACAATCGAACCTCGGCAAATATGCCGACGCCAACGGCAACCTCGATGTCAGGCAACTGACCTGCGGTCACCTCGCCGATACCTCTGCGGAAGAAGCGCAACTGCTGCTGTCCTGGTACAGCGGCTGGTATTTCGGCTCGGAGAAAAAGCGCGGCGTCAATCTGCCGCGCGTACGGTACAATCTCGGCACGGTTTTGAATTATTGCAAAACCAACCGCGAAAAGCGGCTGAGCGACGTGATGGATTTGATGTTGAAGTAATGGCCATCGATTATGCCGGATGAAACAAATTTGACATAACCAATAAATTTTCTTATCGGCAAATTCTGCCCGATTTTGCGGCCGGATTATTTTCTGAGCAAAAGTTTATTCGTGCATCGTGGCGAGCGATTCGAAATTCAAGAGCCGCCGACCGATTCATGGCAGCTAATCTTTCGCACGCCAACTCTGGAATCCGCGCGGCGTTGAAATAGCTAACGCACGCTGGGGCATCGGAGCGCGCTCGCGCTCCGAAAACGACAATAACGAAAACACGGAGTTTGATACGATGCGCGCTACCCTCATTGCCGCCATGGTCGCAGGCGGCTTGTTGCTCGGCTTCCAGGCATCGGCGCTTGCGCAGGCCGTGTCGGCCTATCCGCAATCGCTGCCGACGGCTTCGGCGCCCGCCCCATCGTGGTCGGACCAGTCATCCGCAACAGCGCAGCGGCGAACTGCGCCGCGCTACTTCGATCAATCGGGCGGAGACAACCAACAGGTTGGACGCGCTGCCCAATGCGACGGCAATTACGACCCCTATAACGGCACCTGTTATTCGGCCGACATCCACACGCCGTCCCACGAATAATCCGCCCTGTCGGATGCCGTTGAAAAGGCCTCGGGCCGCACCCGCCGACCGGCGAATAAACCGGCCGGCGCGGCGCGGTCCGGTGTTCCCGTGGCGACAAAAAGCTCACGACGTGCCCGAAGAACGCGTGCTAAAGTATCTCGCGCCGGGACGGAGGACTCATGAGCGATCTGCGCGACTTTATCGCCGGCATGCCGAAGTGCGAACTGCACGTTCATATCGAGGGCACGCTCGAGCCGGAAATGAAATTCGAGCTCGCCAAGCGCAATGGCCTCTCACTGCCCTACAAAGACGCGGCCGCCATGCGAGCGGCCTATGATTTCAACGACCTGCCTTCGTTTCTCAAAATCTATTACGAGGGCATGAACGTCTTGATGACCGAACAGGACTTTTTCGACCTGACTTTTGCCTACCTCGCCAAAGCCAAGTCGCAAAATGTGCGTTATGCGGAGATGTTCTTCGACCCGCAGGCCCATACGGCGCGGGGCGTGCCGTTCGATGTTGTGATTCGCGGCATTCGGCGCGCGCAGCTCGACGCCGAGCGGATTCTCGGCATCAAGAGCCAGCTCATTCTCTGCGTGCTCCGCGATTGGAGCGCGGAATTCGCCATGACCACATTGGTGCAATCGCTGCCGTATCGCGAGTGGATCGTCGGTTTCGGACTAGATTCGGACGAAAAGAACAATCCGCCGATAAAATTCCGTGCGGTATTCGAGCGCGCCCGCCGCGAAGGCTATTTCCTGACCATGCATTGCGACGTCGATCAGCAGAACTCCACCGAACATATCCGCCAATGTTTGGAGGAGATCGGCGTCGACCGCATCGATCACGGCGTCAATGTGCTGGACAGCAACGCGCTTGCCGACGCGGTGGCGCGGCGTCAGATGGCGCTCACGATCTGCCCGGTTTCCAACGCCTATGTCACCAACGGCAGCAAGGCCAAGGAAATAAAGCGGATGCTCGAGCTCGGCATTCGCGCAACGGTGCATTCGGACGACCCGGCCTATTTTCGCGGCTATATTTCCGAGAACTTCGTCCGCACCCAGGAGGAGGCCGACCTCGGACCGCAAGAGGTGCTGCAGCTTACGCGCAACGCCTTCGAAAGCACGTGGCTGCCGCGGGCGGCCAAGGATCGCTACCTTGGCGAACTCGATGCCTATTCAGCGCGCTGAGACAGCGCGCCGGACTCCGCCCTCCCTCCAACTCGCTTTCGCTGCAACCGCCGTCGAGACGACATGGACAAGCCAGTTCCCCCCGCCGACATTGCCCTGACGCCCAAATCCTATGCGGTCGACATCGCCGGAGAATCCGTCGATCTGCCGCTCGTCGCGATCAACGACACGCTCGCGATATCGCTCCTGATGGTCATCGATATGGGCGTGCGGTTCGGCGAGCGCGTCGGCAAGGCCCTGGCGCAACGGCTCTCCGGCAAATCTCCGGACATCGTCGTCGGGACCGCAACGCTCGGCATCCCGGTGGCAATCGAGGTCTCTCGCCATCTCGGACTCGATCAATACGTCATCATGCAGAAGTCGCCGAAAATTCACCTCGGCAATGCGCTCGTCGAACAGGTCAAGTCGGTGACTTCATCCGGATCGCAGCGGCTGCTGCTGGATCGCCGCGCCATTCCGCTGCTTGCCGGCAAGCGCGTGGTCGTGGTCGACGATGTGGTGGCGACCGGTTCAAGCCTGGCAGCGACGTTGAAGCTTGCCCGGCAGGCCGGCGCTGAGATCGTCGGCATCGGCGTCATCCTGACCGAAGCCCACGCTTGGCGGCAGGTTTTGGGGCCTGACGCCGATCTGGTGCTGGGGCTTGGCCATATCCCGCAGTTCAAGATCGAAAACGGCCACGCCACGCCCGACCCGACGACGCTTTAAGTCGCGGGCCGTCAGATCGGCAAAGCAAAAACAGTGATGGCCGGGTTTTGAGCCCGGCCATCACGTCCTTGCGCAAGTTCAATAATCACTTCCCTGGAATTTTGTCGTCGATGCCCTTGACGTAGAAGTTCATGCTGAGGATCTGGCCGGCGTCGAGATGATCGCCGCCTTTGCACTCGACCGTCTTGCCGTCCTGATCGACGATCGGGCATTTGAACGGATTGAGCTTGCCGGACTTGATCGCGGCTTCCGTATCCATCGCCATCTTCTTCACGTCGTCGGGCATGTTGGTGTAAGGCGACATCACCACCATTCCCGAATCCAGACCGCCCCAGGTATCGCCCGAGGTCCACTTGCCGTCGAGCACGGCCTGGGCGCGCTTGGTGTAATAGTCGCCCCAGTAGTCGGTATCCGCCGTCAGCTGGGCATGCGGCCCGAACTTGATCATGTCGGAGGACTCGCCGAAGGAGTGCACGCCGCGCTGTTCCGCGACCTGCGTGGCGGCGGGCGAATCGGTGTGCTGCGTCAGGATGTCGGCGCCCTGATCGATCAGCGTCTTGGCGGCGTCGGCTTCCTTGCCCGGATCGAACCAGCTGTTCACCCAGATGATCTTGAATTTGATATTCGGATTGACCGACTGCGCGCCCAGCATCGTCGCGTTGATGTTGGAGATGACTTCGGGGATCGGGAACGACACGATGTAGCCGACGATACCCGTCTTCGACATCTTGGCGGCGATTTGGCCCTGGATGTAGCGCCCTTCGTAGAAGCGGGCCGCGTAGGTGGCCATATTCTTCGAACGCTTGAACCCGGTCGCATGCTCGAAGAACACGTTCGGATATTTGTTGGCGACCTTCAGCGTCGGGTCCATGAAGCCGAACGACGTGGTGAAAATCAGCTTATGGCCGCTGCGCGCGAGTTGCTCGATCGAACGCTCGGCGTCCGGTCCCTCGGGGACGTTCTCGAGATAAGTCGTCTCGACCTTGCCGGCGAGCGCCTTTTCCATCGCCTTGCGGCCGAGATCGTGTTGATAGCTCCAGCCGAGATCGCCGATCGGGCCGACATAGATGAATCCGACTTTCAGCTTATCGGCGGCATAGGCGCCAAACCCCGCTACGGCAGTCGCGAGCACCGCGGCCATAGCGATCATATTCAATTTTTTCATGACTCAACTCCCAGGTTGCCAGGCATTCTCATAGCCAAGTATTCACCGATCCCCATTCGTGTCGCTTCGTGCGAAGCGTCAGACACGCTGTCGCAAGACGCTCACCGATCAGGCACGAAGACCACACCAAGTGACGCAGGCGCGGCGGACCCGGCATAGCCGCGCGTCCGTGAAATCAACACGAGAACGATGACGGTGGCAAGGTAGGGCAGCGCATTCATCACTTGTTGCGGCACGCCGAGATGCAACGGCTGCAAAGCCAGCCCCAAGATACTGACGGTTCCGAACAGATAAGCGCCGACGACCAAACGGCCCGGCCGCCATGAGGCAAAAACCACCAGCGCCAGTGCGATCCAGCCCCGCCCCGCCGTCATGCCCGGAATGAAAAACGGGGTATAGGACAGCGACAAAAACGCTCCGGCGAGCCCCGCGCAGGCGCCGCCGAACAGCACGGCCAGCATCCGGATCTTGAGCACCGGATAGCCCAGCGCATGCCCGGAGGTGTGATTGTCGCCGACCGCGCGGAGCACCAACCCGGCGCGGGTGCGATAGAGGAAATACCAAATGCCGATGATCAGCGCGAACGAGAAATAGACGAACGCGTCCTGACCGAACAAGATTCGCCCGATGACCGGCAGATCGGTCAGCACCGGCAGATGCAGCCGCGGCGCCTGCACGATCTGATCGCCGACAAAGCCCGCCCCGATCAGTCCCGACAGGCCGGTGCCGAGGATGGTGAGCGCAAGGCCGGTCGCCACCTGATTGACCGCGAAGCCCAGCGTCAGGATGCCGAAAATCGCCGACGTCGCCGCGCCGGCAACGATGCCGCACAACGCGCCGATCGTGATCGATCCGGTCAGATAGGCCGAGGCGAAACCGCAAGCCGCCCCCATTATCATCATGCCCTCGACGCCGAGGTTGAGGACGCCGGAGCGTTCGACCACGAGTTCGCCGGACGCCGCCAACAGAAGCGGCGTCGAAGCCGTGATCACGGTCAGAATGAAGCTGACCGAGAACATCAGATTCAGAATTTCGATGACGGTATCAAGCATTGGCAGGCACGGATTTTCGCGTGCTCGGCACCAGGCGGACGCGATAGACGATCAGCGAGTCGCAAGCCAGCACGTAGAACAGCAGAATGCCTTGGAAGACCTTGGTAAGATCGAGCGGGATCTTCATCGAAATTTGCGCCTCCTCGCCGCCGATAAAGGTCAGGGCGAGGAACAGTCCGGCGATCAAGATGCCGATCGGATTGAGGCGGCCGAGGAACGCGACGATGATCGCGGTGAAGCCGTAACCGGGCGAGATGCCCGGCTGCAGATGCCCGACCGGGCCCGCCACCTCGATGATGCCGGCGAGTTCCGCCAACGCGCCGGAAACGGCAAACGTGAACAGCACCAGTCTGTCGGCGTTGAAGCCGGAAAAGCGCGCCGCTCGCGGTGCCGCGCCGACCAGCCGGATTTCAAATCCCATAATGGTGCGGCCGAGCAGCACGGTCGCCAGCATGACGATGACCAGCACGATGATCGAACCGGCATGCAGCCGGCCGCCCTCGATCAGCGTCGGCACCGTCGCCACCGGATCGAAATCGGCCGTCGTCGGAAAATTCAGGCCCTTCGGGTCGCGCCAGGGGCCGCGCACCAGATAATCCATGCCGAGATCGGCGACATAGACCAGCATCAGGCTGGTGAGGATTTCGCTGGCGCCGAAATAGACTCGGCAAATCGCCGGAATGAGCGCATAGAGCGCGCCGCCCAGCGCGCCCAGCAACAGCATGACCGGCAGCACCCAATAACCGACATCTTCGCCGTTGGTCTGCACGGCAAGCCAGCTGCCGCAGACGGCGCCGACGATGAATTGTCCCTCGGCGCCGATGTTCCAGATATTGGCGATGTAACAAAGCGACAGGCCGATCGCGATCATGACCAGCGGCGTCGCCTTCACCGCGATCTCCTGCAGCGAATAACTGTCGGTCAGCGGATCGATGAAATAGACCCCCAGGGCTTCGATCGGATTCTTGCCGAGGATCGCGAACAGGATCGCCATGGTGATGAGGGTGAGCGCGATCGCGATCACCGGAGAGGCCACCGCGATCGCCACCGCGCGTTCGGTGCGGCGTTCAAGCGCCAGCTGCATGGGCCACCTCCGCTACGCTCGGTTCCTCGCCGGTTTTGGCGCCGCCCATCAGCAATCCCAATGTCTCCCGCGTTGCTTCGGCGGCACTGAGCGGCGCCGATAGTCTGCCGTGAAACATCACCGCGATACGGTCGGCAATCTCGGCAAGTTCGTCGAGATCCTGACTGACGACCAGCACGGCGGTGCCGCGGCCGGCAAGATCGATAAGCGCTTGGCGAATGGTCGCCGCCGCGCCGGCGTCGACACCCCACGTCGGCTGGCTCACCACCAGAACGCCGGGTTCGCGCAGGATTTCTCGGCCGACGATGAATTTCTGCAGATTGCCGCCGGACAGGCTCATCGCTTCCGGATCGCGCTTGGCCTTACGCACGTCGAACGCCTTGGTCGTCCGATCGACGGTGGCGAGCGTCGCCGGCTTGTCGATGAAACCATGGTTGACCATCCCGCTGGCGGCGTGGCCGGTGAGCAACGCGTTCTCCGACAGTTTCATGCGCGGCGCGGTGCCATGGCCAAGCCGTTCCTCCGGGACGAAGGCCGCGCCCATGCGCCGGCGCTCGTTGACGCCGAACAGACCGGCCGCGAGACCATCGATCACGACGGCGCCCTCGCTCGGCGACAGGCGTTCTCCCGATAACGCGGCGAACAATTCGTCCTGGCCGTTGCCGGAAACGCCGGCGATGCCGACGATCTCGCCGCCGCGCACTTCAAGCGACACCTGATCCAAATGGGTGCCGTGCGGATCGTCCGGCTCGAGCGAAAGCTGATGGATGACGAGCCGCGGCACTGTCGGGCTGCGGCCGGATTCGGCCTTCACTTCGCCGATCTCGGCGCCGACCATCATGCGGGCGAGCGACACGGCGGTTTCCCGGCGCGGATCGCAGGTCGAAATCTTCTTGCCGCCGCGCAGGATCGTCGCGGTGTCGCAAAGCCGCTTCACCTCGTCGAGCTTGTGACTGATGTAGAGGATGGCGCGGCCTTCGCTTTTGAGACGGCCGAGCACGACGAACAATTGGTCGGCCTCTTGCGGTGTCAGGACCGCCGTCGGTTCGTCGAGGATAAGGAGCTTCGGATTCTGCATCAGCGCGCGCACGATTTCGATGCGCTGGCGCTCGCCGACCGAAAGCCGCCAAACCTCCCGCTTGGGCTCCAGCGGCAAGCCGTAGACCCGCGCGGTTTCCTCCAGCCGTTCGGAAATCGACGTAAATGACTCGGTCGGCGCCAGACCGAGCGCGACGTTTTCGGCAACGGTGAGATTTTCAAACAGGGAAAAATGCTGGAACACCATGCCGATGCCGAGCGAGCGCGCCTCGGAAGGCCCGGAAAGAACGACTTTTTCCCCCATCCATTGCAGCTGGCCCTCGCTTGGCTGAATGAGGCCGTACATCACTTTGACAAGGGTCGATTTGCCGGCCCCGTTCTCGCCGAGCAAAGCGTGAATTTCGGCCGGAAACAGATCGAGGTCGATACCGTCGTTGGCGAGAAATGAGCCATACCGCTTGGTGATGCCGATCGCTCTCAACAGCGGCTCTGTTCCGAACGAGGCGCGTTGTGGCGAAACATCATGCATCGAAATGACTGCACATAGGGCGGCACTGCTGGGATCATTCGAACGATGGAAGCCTGCTCCGTCAAGCTGTCATCATGGTCCGATAAAGGCCGCGCGACCAAAGCCAGGCAATGGGCGATAAAAAAGGCAATCCGCGGTACGTTTTGCTCAAAGCGGCGTCATCCGCTTCGAGTCACGGCTCACAGCGGCGCAAAGGCCTGATATTACCGGCAGAGACTCGCGAATGCTGACGACGAAACGAGTTGATTGATCGCCCACCTCCGCATGTTTTCTCCACCGCTTCCGCGGAAAGCGCCCGAAAAGTGTCTCCATTTTGTCACATCGCGCAACAAACAAACCCAAAAACCGCGGGCGAACCGTCGCAGAATCAGCGCAATATCAAAGCGTTTCGCGTCCTTCCACGACACCCATTCGTTTTTGCAGACATTCGGTTTTTACATATTTTCCAAAGACTTAATTAAAGGCCCACGATGCCTGCGCGATCGCTTTGCCATTCTGATTGCAGTGATTTTTGTCGCGACCAATCAAACAAACGGCAGAAGCTTGCTCAAACTAAGGGCTTTCAGTGGGCAACGCGGTGCGTAATCTGGCCATGGAAGTTAATGACCCCGCTGTCGCGAGTCATTGGCTGAGAGTCGGGGTGTCGAAATGGAGAGAATCACCATGAATTGGCAGGGGGCCATCATGAATAAGAATTTGAAATCGAGTGCCAAGGCGGCTGCGTTCGCCGCGCTCCTCGCCGTATCAGCCGGAGGCTACGCCCAAGCGGCGGACATGCCGGTCAAGGCGCCGCCGCCTGCGGCGAAGCCGGTGCCGTTCTTCTTCGTGAACGACACGTCGGTCAGCTTCACCTGGTATCCGAATTCGACCGACCCGGGCGTCTCCGGCTCGTCGAACAAAACCCCGGGTGGCGTGTTCGGCCGGAAAAATAGTTTCTCGCGCTATCAGGGCTCGATCGACCACTTCGACGTGTGGGAATACGGCACCAACCTGATCCACGCCGAATTCAACCAGTATGGCGACCAGGATCCCACCCAGGGCGTTCCCGGCGCCACCGGCAGCCGCGAGTTTTTCGGCTTCGCGCGCAGCACCATCAGCCTGAACGACGTCACTCACAGCAAGATGTTCAGCAATCCGATCTTCACCGACTTGGGCATCGAGGTCGGCGGCACCGCCGGCGTGCAGAACGACTTCCTGTCGGAAGAGACCACGGTCGGACTGGCGGGTTTGAGCCTCAACCTGAACCTGCCGGGAACCGTGATCGTGTCGATCTTGGCCGACAAGGAATTCACCTACAATAACTTCAATGCTTGCGGCAATCTCGGCTTCGGCGTTGCCGTGAACGGCCTCTGCGCTCCGGCCGGTGTCACGTTCAACGGCAACCGTTCCTTCGAGACGACCTGGAAGATCGAGAGCTTCGTCGCCGAAAAGGTGCCGTTCCTGCCCGAACTCGTTCCCGGTCAGCTTCATCAACATCTTGAACGTCGAAGGCCCGAAGGGCACCGGCATCAGCCGCGCACAGTGTCTTGCGCTCGGTTGCGGCGCGGCTCCTGGCACTCCCGGCGGCGGCATCAACGGCTTCGCCAACAACGAGACCAAGACCGAAATCTTCGAAGACGCCCGTCTGTCGCTCGACACCTCCAAGGTGTTCTGGGGCAAGCCCGGCATCTGGGACACCTACATCGGCTATCGGTACTGGGAGAACAAGTTCGGCACCAACCACAGCGCAGCGCTGTTCTCGTTGGCCGCTCCGGGCACCTCGATCGAAAGCACGGTCTATACCGGCATGACCTACCACTTCAAATAATCCGATCTGACATCTTCCCGATCGGCGACATGCCCGGCCTTGTGCCGGGCATGTTTGTTTTTGGGGTCAGCGTCATCATGGCCGAGCACCGTTTCCGAGGCGCGGCATAGTAGCGGATTTCCCGTCACCCTGAGGCGGCCGCGAAAGCGCCCTCGAAGGGCGATGGCGCCCCCGCCCCGGAGCGTGCATCCGTCGAGGCCCATTGCGCGCGGGCACATCAGGATGACGAAGAGACGCCTGTAGCCGGAACGCGCGGAGCAAAAAAGCAATAGCGCTTGTAAATCTCGGCACGCGTCTGGCATGTTGATAAACGCCGGTTGTTTCAGAGTAAGGAGCCAGCACCGTGGAGCCTGTGCTGATCGAGTGGGTAAGCGCCATCATCCGCTGGCTGCATGTCATCGCCGGCATCGCCTGGATCGGAAGCTCGTTTTATTTCATCCACCTCGATCTCAGCCTCAAGGCGCGCCCGGGCCTGCCGGCCGGCGTCAAGGGCGACGAGTGGCAGGTTCACGGCGGCGGCTTCTATCACATGATGAAATACCTGGTCGCGCCGGCGCAGATGCCGGACAGCCTGACCTGGTTCAAATGGGAAGCCTATACGACCTGGCTGTCAGGTTTCGCCTTGCTGGTCGTGGTCTATTACCTCGGCGCCGATCTGTTTCTGATCGACACCTCGGTGCTCAGTCTCACCGCGATACAAGCCGCGGGCATCGCCTTTTTCAGTCTGGTGGTCGCCTGGCTGGCCTATGAGGGGCTGTGCCGATCGCCGCTCGGCAAGCACGAAGTCGCGCTGGCGCTGGTCGGTTACGTCTTCCTGGTGGCGCTGACTTATGCCTTCACCCACGTGTTCAGCGGCCGCGGCGCTTTCACCCAGATCGGCGCACTGATCGGCACCATCATGGTGGCGAACGTTTTCGTCATCATCATTCCGTACCAAAGAAAGACCGTCGACGCGATGATCGCCGGCAAGGAGCCGGATCCGGTGTGGGGCGCGCTCGGCAAGCAGCGCTCGGTCCACAACAATTACCTGACGCTCCCCGTCGTCTTTTTGATGCTGAGCAATCACTATCCGCTGTTTTTTGCGACCAAGTACAATTGGGTGATTGTCGCCATCGTGCTGCTGATCGGCCCGGTGATCCGCCACTTCTTCAATTCGCGCCATGAGGGCAAAGGCAGCCCCTGGTGGACCTGGGCGGTGGCAGCGGCGGGCATGATCGCCATCGCCTGGCTGTCGGCCGCCGGGCCGCGCATGGAGACCGAAGGGGCCTTGCCGCCGGCGCCGAAATTCAAGCAGGTGGCCGACATCGTGATCTCACGGTGCAGCATGTGCCACGCCGCCGAACCGGTATGGGACGGCATTCCGGCGCCGCCCGAAGGCGTCATGCTCGACAGTCCGGAACAGATCGCGCTGCATGCGCGATTGATCGATATCGTCGCGGTGCGTTCGCTGGCGATGCCGCCGGGAAACATCACCGAGATGACGCCGCATGAGCGGCTGGTACTGGCCTCGTGGCTCGCCTCCGGCGCGCCGGGGAAGTGATCGCTCAATGACTGACTCCGCTTCGCGTGCCGTCCGCGGCAGGCTATTGACCTTTTTGCGCGCGCCGCGCGGCGCCGGCGACGCGGAGAGTTATCGCTACATCGACGACGGCGTCGTTGTGGTGAAGGACGGCCGGATCGAAGCCGTCGGACCCGCGGCCGAGCTTTTGCCCCGGCTGCCGGCCGGCATCGTCATCGACCGGCACGCCGATGCGCTGATCCTGCCCGGCTTCATCGATCCGCATATTCATTATCCGCAAACGCAAGTGATCGCCTCCTACGGCGCGCAGCTTCTCGAATGGCTGGAGAAATATACCTTCGTCGAGGAACAAAAATTCGCGGAGCCGGCGCACGCCGCCCGCAATGCCGAATTCTTCCTCGACGAACTGGCGCGAAACGGCACCACCACGGCGGTGGCCTATTGTTCGGCCCATCCGGCCTCCGCGGAATCGCTGTTCGCCGCGTCGCATCGGCGCAACGTCGGCATGATCGCCGGCACCGCCATCATGAACCGCAACGGACCGCCGGGGCTGCTGGAGCCGGCGAGCAACGCCATCTCGGCCAGCCGCGATCTCATTCGCCGCTGGCACGGCACCGGCCGCCAGCGCTACGCCGTCACCCCGCGCTTTGCCATCACCTCGACCGGCGAACAGCTCACCGCGGCAGGCGCGCTGCTCGAGGAATTTCCGACCGTGCTGATGCAGACGCATCTCGACGAGAACCACAATGAAATCGCCACGGTAAAAGCCCTGTTTCCGGAAGACCCGAGTTACACCGCGGTGTATGGCCGCTGCGGGCTGCTCGGCCCCCGCTCGCTGATGGGTCATTGCATCCATCTCGACGATGACGAGGTCGCCTTGATGCGCGACACCCGCTCGGTCGCGGTGTTCTGTCCGACGTCCAACCTTTTCATCGGCAGCGGATTATTCAATTACGACCGGCTTGCCGCGGCGGGCGTGCGCATCGCGCTGGCGACCGATGTCGGCGGCGGCACCTCCTATTCCATGCTGCGGACCGCCGCCGAGGCCTACAAAGTGATGCAGCTGCAGGGCCAGAATTTGCCGGCGCTCGCGGCCTTCGATCTGATGACGCGCGCCAACGCGGCGGCCCTGGGCCTCGACAACGAGATCGGCGCGATTGTGCCCGGCGCCTTCGCCGACCTGGTGGTGCTTGATGCGCGCGCGACTCCCGCCATGGCGCACCGCATGGAAGTGACCCGCGATCTCGAAGAGGAACTTTTCGTCCTGATGACGATGGGCGACGATCGCGCCGTGCGCCAGACCTATATCGCCGGTCAGCCCGCTCTTTAGCGGCATCGCATGCGTGCCTATATCCAGTGGGAGCGTGCTTCACGCCGGCGGGAGAAGCATCGATATGCACGACACCGTTTCTTTGATCCAGCGATTGCCGAAATGCGAGTTGCACATTCACATCGAGGGAAGTCTTGAGCCCGAACTGATGTTCACGCTGGCGCAGCGCAACGGCATCCGGCTGCCTTACAATTCGGTCGAAGCCGTGCGGCGCGCCTATTCGTTCGGCAATCTGCAGGACTTTCTCGACATTTATTATCAGGGCATGTCGGTCCTGATCACGGAGCAGGATTTTTACGATCTGGCGATTGCCTATCTGCGACGCGCCCACGCCGATAACGTCCGGCATGTCGAGATGTTCTTCGATCCGCAGGGCCATACCGCGCGCGGCATCGCTTTTTCGACCGTGGTCGGCGGCCTGCACCGCGCCATCGCCGACGCCGAACGCGAACTCGGCGTCAAAGCAAGCTTGATCATGTGCTTTCTGCGCCACCTCGACGAAGCCGATGCCGAAAGGACACTGGATAGCGCGCTCGCCTTCCGCGACAAGATCGTCGGCATCGGCCTCGATTCGTCCGAGACCGGAAATCCGCCGAGCAAATTCAAGAATGTCTTCCGCCGGGCGCGCGACGCCGGCTTCTTTCTGACGGCGCATGCCGGTGAGGAAGGCCCCGCGGGCTATGTCTGGGAAGCGCTCGACATACTCGGCGTCACCCGCGTCGATCACGGCAATCGTTCGCTGGACGATCAGACTTTGGTGGGACGGCTCGCGCGCGAACGGATCGCTTTGACGGTATGTCCGCTCTCCAACCTACGGCTGCGGGTGATCGACGATCTTAAGCGTCACCCGCTGCGGCGCATGATGGACAAAGGCCTCGTCGTCACCGTCAATTCCGACGATCCGGCCTATTTCGGCGGTTATGTGAACGAGAATTATCGCGCCGTATCGGAGGCACTGACGCTCGGCCGCGACGAAATCGCGGCGATCGTCCGCAATGGCATCCAGGCGTCGCTGATGACCGCTGCGGAGAAGAGCAATACGCTGGCGGAGATCGATCGGGTTCTTGCCGAGACCGCATGACCATTGAGCGACGCTGCCTAGCGAAGCGGCATCGCCGGACAGCAACAATGGCAGGCGATTCTCTCTTGGTTCGATATACTTAGCCGTCCCTCCGCCATCACGATGCGGGACCGCGCCGGGGGCGTTCCGGGTACCCGACGCGGCATGAATCGTGCAGTAATGGGGTAAGATGGACCTCAACACGATCAGTGAAATCGCGCGACCGCGCCAGCGCGCGGAGCTCCCGGCGTGGAGCGCGGGCGACGCCTGGCTCGCCGGCGGGACATGGCTGTTTTCCGAACCACAGCTGAAAGTTTCGAGACTGATCGACATCGCCGATCTGGGATGGCCGGCCTTGGAGACGAGCGATCAGGGCCTGCGCATCGCCGCGACCTGCAAGATCGCCGAACTGGATGGCATGGCCTTTCCATCGCATTGGACCGCGGCACCGTTGTTCAATCAATGTTGCCGTTCGTTTCTGGCCTCGTTCAAGATTTGGAACATGGCGACGGTCGGCGGCAATCTCTGCATGTCGCTTCCGGCGGGGCCGATGATCTCGCTGACCGCAGGGCTCGACGGCGTGTGCGTGATCTGGACGATGGAAGGCGCCGAGCGACAGGTAGGCATTTTCGATTTCATCTTGGGGCCGCAGCGCAATGCGCTCAAACCCGGAGAACTGCTTCGCGCCATCGACCTGCCGATGGCTTCGCTGCGCCGGCGCACCGCCTTTCGCCAGATTTCATTGAGCCCGCTGGGACGATCCGGCGCGCTATTGATCGGCACCTTGTCGCCGGACGACGGATCGTTTGCGCTGACCGTAACGGCATCGACGCCGCGTCCCGTTCGTTTATCGTTTCCTCGCCTGCCGTCACGCGAGGCGCTGCGCGACAAGCTCGAAACCGAGATTCCGCCGCAAGGCTATTACAACGACGTCCACGGCGCCCCACCGTGGCGCCGGCAGGTAACGCTGCAATTCGCCGAAGAGATTCGCGTCGAGTTCGCCGGCAACGGCGCGGTCCCCGCATGAGCTATCTCGTCAACGGAAAGACACATGAGACTGAGCCGCGGCCCGGCCAGTGCCTGCGCACCTTTCTGCGCGATCTCGGCTGCTTCGGCGTGAAAAAGGGCTGCGATGCCGGCGATTGCGGCGCTTGCACCGTCATGGTCGACGGCGAGCCGGTTCACTCCTGCCTATTCCCGGCTTATCGCGCCGACAACCGCGAAGTTACGACCATCGAAGGCCTGGCCAAGAACGGCGAACTGCACCCGATGCAGCAAGCGTTTCTCAACGCCCAGGGTTTCCAATGCGGCTTCTGCACGCCTGGCATGATCATGACGGCCGCGAGTCTCAATCAGTCGCAGCGGCAGGATCTGGCCTGGGCGTTGAAGGGCAATATCTGCCGCTGCACCGGCTATGGCGCGATCGAAAACGCCATTCGTGGCATCGCCTCGGTCGAGCAAGCCGAGGCGGGCGATGCCTGCGGCCGCAGCGTGCCCGCGCCGGCGGCGCGCGCCGTCATCTCCGGTGCCGCGCGCTATACGCTCGACGTCGTCCCGGAAGGTCTTTTGCACCTCAAGCTTCTGCGTTCGCCGCACGCGCACGCGCGAATCCGGTCGATTGACAAAGATGCTGCGCTCGCCGTGCCCGGCGTGCATGCCGTCCTGACTTTCGAAGACGCGCCGGAAAAACTTTATTCGAGCGCTCGACATGAAGACGAGAGAGCCGACCCGGACGACACCGCCTTGCTGGACCGGGTGGTTCGTTTCGTCGGCCAACGTGTCGCGGCGGTGGTGGCGGAGAGCGAGGCCGCGGCCGAGGCCGGCTGCCGCAAGCTTGTCGTCGATTACGAGGAACTCCCGGCGGTCTTCGACCCGGACGAGGCGATGGCTCCGGGCGCACCGATCCTTCACGACAAGGGGCCGGAATCGCGCATCGGCACTCCGCGGCGCAACATCGTCGGCGAAGTCCATAGCCATGTCGGCGACATCGACGCCGGATTTGCCGCAGCCGACGTCCAGTACGAGGGCACCTACGTCACGCAGCGGGTCCAGCACGCGCATCTGGAAACGCATTGCGCCATCGGCTGGCTCGACGAGAAGGGCCGGCTGAACATCCGAACCAGTTCGCAGACGCCGTTCCTGACCCGGCGGGCGCTGTGCGGCCTATTCGGTCTCGATCCGGCGAAAGTGCGCGTGTTCTGCGAACGACTTGGGCGGCGGCTTCGGCGCCAAGCAGGAGATGCTGGTCGAGGACATCGTCACGCTTGCCGTGCTCAAGACCGGGCGGCCGGTCAAGCTCGAATTCACCCGCGAGGAGCAATTCATCGGCGCGACCACGCGGCATCCGATGCGGGTGCGCATCAAAGCCGGCGCCCGGCGCGACGGGCGGCTGACGGCGCTCGAAATGCACGTGGTGTCGAACACAGGCGCCTACGGCAATCACGGCTTCGCCGTGCTCAATCATGCCTGCAGCGAATGCATCGCGGTCTATAACTGCGACAACAAGAAGGTCGACGCCTACGCGGTCTATACCAACACCGTGCCGGCGGGCGCCTTTCGCGGCTATGGGTTGCCGCAGACCAATTTTGCCGTGGAGTCGGCGATGGACGAGCTTGCCCGCAAGATCGGCATGGATCCGATCGCGTTTCGCGAGCGCAATATCGTGCATCCCGGCGACCCGATGATCTCGACCGGGTCCGACGAAGGCCACGACGTCGAATACGGCAGCTACGGCCTCGATCAATGTTTGAAACTGGTGAAGGACGCGATCGACCGCGGCGGCGGACTGCCACCGCCGGCGTCGGATGAGTGGCTGGTCGGACAGGGCATGGCGCTCGGCATGATCGATACCGTGCCGCCGTTCGGCCATCTCGCCGAAGTCAGCGCGACGCTGCGCGACGACGGCAGCTATCAGGTCGTGGTCGGCACCGCCGAATTCGGCAACGGCACGACGACGGTCCATCAGCAGATCGCCGCCACCGCGCTCGGTACGACGACCGGCAATATCCGCGTATTCTCTTCGGATACCGACAATGGCGGCCATGATACCGGCGCCTATGGCAGCACCGGTACCGTCGTCGCCGGCCGCGCCACCCAGCTCGCGTGCGAGGCGCTGCGGGAAGAACTATTGCGTTTTGCGGCCGAACATGGCGGCGGCACACCGGAGAGTTGGTCGCTCGTCGAAGGCGCGGTAGTCAATGCCGAACAACGCGTCGATCTTACCAAACTCGTCGCGGCCGCCAAAGCAAAGGGCAAGAGCCTCACCGCCAGCGGACGATGGAACGGCACGCCGCGATCGGTGGCCTTCAACGTGCAGGCTTTCCGCATCGCGGTGAACAAATGCACCGGCGCCATCAAGATACTGCGCAGCATCCATGCCGCCGACGCCGGCCGCGTCATCAATCCGATGCAGTGCCGCGGACAGGTCGAGGGCGGCGTCGCGCAGTCGCTCGGCGCCGCGCTCTACGAGGAGATGGTAATCGACGACGCCGGCCGCGTCACCAACCCGACCTTCCGCAATTATCATCTGCCGCAGTTCGGCGACGTGCCCCGCACCGAAGTGTTTTTCGCCGACACCACCGATTCGATCGGCCCGTTCGGCGCCAAGTCGATGAGCGAGAGTCCGTACAATCCGATCAACGCCGCGATCGGCAACGCGCTGTTCGACGCGACCGGGATCCGGTTCTGCAGCACGCCCTTCAAGCCCGATCGCATTTTCCGTGCTATCGTCGAAAAGTTCGGCACCGCGGTCTAAGCACAACATCATGTCTTCAAACGCTCCATTGACCGGGTCGGACCATGAAGGGTTTCTGCGGCGCGCCTTCGACGTCGCGCGGCGCGCACGTGAGCACGGCAATCATCCGTTCGGCGCCATCCTGGTCGGGCCCTCGGGCGAGGTGATGATCGAGGCCGAGAACGGCTTCATGCCGGATCGCGACATGACCGGGCATGCCGAGCGCCTGCTTGCAACGCAGGCCTCCAAACAATTCGGCGCAAAAATCCTCGCCGGCTGCACGCTCTATACATCGGCCGAGCCCTGCGCCATGTGCGCCGGTGCGATCTATTGGGCCGGCATCGGGCGCGTCGTTTTCGGAATGACCGAACACCAATTGAAAACAATCACCGGCGATCATCCGGAAAATCCGACGCTCGATTTGCCCTGCCGCACCGTCTTTGCCGCCGGTCAACGCACGGTCGAGGTCATCGGGCCGCTCCTGGAAGACGAGGCTGCCGCGATCCACGACGGCGTGTGGTAGATCGCCGACAGCCATGCGGACCATCAATTGCGCTCATCTTATCGAAGCGGCGGATAAGCCGGCCGCGGCAAATCAGCAGCTCCGCCTGGACGAGACATGCGTGCAAGCGATCGCCGCGATCCCGCCCGCGGATGCCGAACCGCTGTTCGTCATGCCGCCGCTTGTCAACGCGCACGATCACGGCCGCGCGGTGCGCATGAGTTCGCTCGGCGCTGCCGGCAAGCCGCTGGAAACCTGGCTGCAATATCAGGCGCTGATTCCGTCCGCCGATCCGTATCTGGTCGCCGTGGTTGCGCTGTCGCGCGCGGCACTTGGCGGCGTCGGCGCGATCATGATGCATTTAACCCGGCCGCAGGGCCTGACCGATCTTCCCGCCGAAGCGGCAGCGATCGCGCGCGCCGGCCGTGAGGTCGGCATCCGCGTCGGCTTTGCCGTGGCGATGCGCGATCGCAACCCGCTGGTTTACGGCCCTTCGGAACCAATTCTCAAAGCACTGCCGCCGCAGGCGCGCCGCCAGATCGAGGCATTGATCTCACGGCCGCCGCCTCGGCCGAACGATTTCATCGCGCTGGTCGACGAGGTCGCCGCGGCAGCGGCCGGGCCGATGTTCGACGTTCAATACGGACCCAATGGCGTGCAATGGTGCAGCGACGCCCTGCTGACGGCGATTGCGGAAGCTTCGGAACGCAACGGCCGCCGGATCCACATGCATCTGTTGGAAACGCGCTATCAGCGGGCCTGGGCCGATGCGACCCATCCGGGCGGCGTCGTCAAACATCTCGACGCACTCGGTCTGTTGTCTCCGCGATTGACGCTGGCGCATTGCGTCTGGGCACGCCCCGACGAACTCGAACTGCTAGCGGCGCGCGGCGTGACCATCGCCGTCAATACCAGCTCGAATTTGCACCTGCGTTCCGGCGTCGCTCCGGTCGCGCGTATGGTTGCGGCAGGTTGCCGTGTCGCGATCGGTATCGACGGCGGCGCTCTCGATGACGACGACGACACCTTGCGCGAACTGCGGCTCTGGCACCTTTTGCACGTCGGCAATGGCTTCGACGTCGCGGTAAACCGTGAACGGCTGCTGCGGGCAGGATTCGCGAATGGCCGCTTCTCGGTCACCAACGACCCCGACGACGGCGCGATCCGCGCCGGCGGCCCGGCGGATCTGTTGATTCTCGATTGGGCCGCGATCGACGACGACCGATTGCGCCCGGATATAGACGCTTTGCAGCTTGTCCTGACACGCGCCACGGCCAAGCACATCCGCGAATTGATCGTCGGCGGCCGCAGCGTTGTAAAAGACGGAGCGGTGAGCGGCGTCGACTTCAAGGCGGCCCGCTCCGAGCTGTTCGACCGCTTACGCAGCGGCATGCCCGATAAGGCGGAAATTACCGCGGCATTGCCCGCGCTCGAAGGCGTTATCGCCAAACATTACGAGCCGAGTCCGGGCTGCTTCTGAAGAGCGTTTTCAGGAAACCGGCATGAGCCGCGGCGACGGACAGACGAAACTGCGCCGGCCGTTTTTCATGCCGAACAGCGGGCGTGCCAATTCGGCGACCGCCATCGCGGGATCGTCGCAATCGAGCACAACGAGGTCGGCCGGATTGCCGATCGTGATGCCGTAATCTTTCAGGTTCATCAGCTTGGCCGGCAGCGTCGTCACCATATCGAGGCAGGACGCCAGCTCGGCCGGTCGGCCGGCCTGCGCGACATTGGCGTAAAGATTTGCCATGCGGATGAGCGAGCAGTCGCCGAACGGCGTGAACGGGTTGAGTACGTTGTTGGTCGCGATCGAGCACACCACGCCGTGATCGAGGAGGCGGTGCGCGGCGGTGACACCGCGCGGCACTTTGTGGTCGTGAGCCCGGCCCATCAGATAGAGATCGGTGGCCGGCAGCACCGTCACCGCAACGCCGGCATCGGCGAGACGCACCGCAATCGCGTCGAGCCGCGCCGGTTCCACGGCGGAGAGCTTGGTGACGTGGCCGATGGCAACCCGTCCGCCCCAGTTCGCCGCTTTAGTTTGACGGCAGACCTCGTCGAGATGCATCCACGATGGATCGAGATCGAAATCGAGATGAAAATCGATATCGCGATCGTAGCGCCGCGCCAGCTCGAAAACGCGTCCGATATGTCCATGCGGATCGCTGTCGGTATAAGGGCAGCCACCGATCAGGTCCGCGCCCTGTTCGCACGCCACGCTCAAGAGTTCATCCGTACCGGGGTCGTTGAGCAGGCCCTCCTGCGGAAAAACGCAAATCTCGATGTCGATCGCCCAGCGGTATTCCTTTTGCAGCCGTTGAATGGCGTGAAAGCCGGTCAGTCCGATACGCGGGTCGACCTCGACATGGGTGCGCATGCGCATCGTGCCGTGGAGGATCGATTTTTCCAGGGTGCGGCGCGCACGGTGATAAACGTCGTCCTCGCTGAAATGGCGCTTGGCCGCCGCCACTTCGGCGATCGCCTCCGCAAGCGTGCCTTGCTCCGATTTACAGCGATCGAGAATGCAGGATTTGTCGAGATGGATATGTGTTTCGACAAAGCCAGGGACGACGAGCTTGCCGGCGAGATCGTCCTCCGGAGCATCGGCGGCAATCGCGGGCGCGATGTCGACGATACGACCTCTGGCGATCGCAATATCGGCAATGCGCGGCTCGCGATTGCCGATGCGGGCATTACGCAGGATGAGATCGGGTGCTGAATGCGTCTGAGCCATGCCGCCCGATGCGCGCGTCAACCCGTGCCATAGGTGGCGACGAGCCGTTGTGTAAGATAATCAGCCGCCAGAATGGGCGGGTACTTTGGTGGTTGATCGGGCGCACTGCAGCCGGGCAGGCATTCGACCAGGGCGTCGGGATTGGGATCCAAAAAGAACGCGATCGAATAGCGGTCCCGTCCCAGCGGACTCGTCACGCGATGCGGCGTCGAGACGTAGGTGTCGTTGCTCCAGCGCATCAGGCAGTCGCCGATGTTGCAGACGAAGGCTCCCGGAATCGGCGGCGCCTTGATCCAGGTCCCATCGCGGCGCCGTACTTCGAGACCGCCGACATCGTCGGTCAAAAGAATGGTGACGCTGCCGTAGTCGGTATGCTCGCCGGCGCCGGGCATTTCTTCCGTCGTGCGCGGCGGATAATGCAGCAAGCGCAATGTGGCCATCGGCCGATCGAGTTTGTCGACGAAATATGTCGGCGGCAATCCCAGATCGGCGGCAATGGCGAGATGCAAATCGACACCGACCCGCCAGCACGCGTTGAAATAATCCAACGCTACTTCGCGAAATCCGGGCGTGCGCGGCCACAAATTTACGCCGCGAAACGGCTTGCCCGCCACAACGTCGGGATCCGACTCGGGAAGATCGAGGCCGATATTGAACGCCTCTTTCATATCCGCTTGTGCGAGATTGAGGCTCTCCGTCGCGACGCCGACATAGCCGCGATTGTGCGGTGACCTTTTGATGCCGAATTCATCTTTCTCTTCGCGCGTCGAAGCAAAGAAAGCGGCCGAACGTTCAAACATCGCGGACATCAACGCAGCGGAAACGCCGTGATTGCGGATATAAAAGAAACCCGTCTCGCGGCACGCGCGTCCGAGTTCCGCGGCAACTCGCCGTATCGCGGTTGCGTCGCCCGATCCAAGTCCCGCAAGATCAATCACATCCAACATCTGTCCGCCTCCAAACTGCTTCGACCAAGCCTGCCGTGATCTACGCGATGCAAGGCCCGCGCCTGATCGTCCATGGCATGATGCTTGCAAATATTTTGCCGCGACTAAGGGCTGAAAAACAGCGTTATGGAGGGTGTCAAATGGCGCTTTTAAATTTCGACCGACGCACGTTTCTAAAGGCGAGCGCGGCTTCGGTAGTAGCGGCTGGGTCCGCGGGGCGCGCCGCGCATGCCGCGGGGGTCACAATCGGTATCGTGTATGTCGGACCGCGGGACGATTTCGGTTGGAATCAGGCTCACGCGGTTGCCGCCAAGGCGCTGAAATCGATTCCGGGCGTCAGTGTCGTCGAAGAGGAAAACGTTCCCGAGACCGACGCTTGCGCCAAGGCCATGGAGTCCATGGTCAATCTGGACAACGCCAACATCATTCTGGGAACCTCGTTCGGCTATTTTGATCCCTTTATGGTCGACCTGTCCAAAAAATATGCAAAGGTCCAATTCCGGCACGCCGCGCCGCTCTGGACGCCGAAGCTCCCGATGAACCTGGGCAGCTATTTCGGCTATCTGAATCAAGCGCATTACGTCGATGGCGTAGCGGCCGGCCTGTCCACCAAGTCGAACAAACTCGGCTTCGTAGCGGCCAAGCCCATTGCCTCGGTTTTGAGCAACATCAATTCCTTCATGCTGGGCGCCAAGTCGACCAATCCGAATGCGACCGTGCAGGTAATCTTCACCGGCGACTGGTCGCTTCCGGTTCGCGAGGCCGAAGCAACCAATGCCCTGATCGACGCCGGCAACGACGTCATCACCTGTCACGTCGACGGTCCGAAGGTCGTGATCGAAACCGCCGAAAAGCGTGGCGCCAAAACCTGCGGCCACAATGCTTCCCAGGCGCCGCTGGCTCCGAAGGGCTTTATCACCGGCGCGGAATACAAGTGGATCACCATCTACAAGGGCTACGCCACCGACCTGACCGCCGGCAAGACGCTGCCGAACATGGTGAGCGGCGGCTACGAAGCCGACATGGTGCAGAACTCTCCGTTCGGCGCCGGCGCCAGCGACGCAGCGCGCAAAGCCGCCACCGACGCGATCGCCGGCCTCAAGGCCAAGAAGCCGATCTATGTCGGTCCGCTGAAGGACAACAAAGGCAACGTCGTCATCAGCAAGACCTATGACAATCTCGATCCGTTCCTCGACCAGATGAATTATCTGCTTGAGGGCGTCCAAGGTTCGATCACCTGATCGGCATCGCGTGAGATCAAGCCGCGCGGCGGACATCCATCTGCCGCACGGCTTGTTAGTTTCTACTTCGTCACGATCAAAGTTCGGGAGTACGAGCAGAGATGGCTGATATCGCAGAGCCGCTGCCCGCTGCAGCTACCGCCTCCAACCATTGGAGCGATCTTTCGATCCGGCTGCGTCGTGGCGCCGAATATGTCGTGATCCCGCTGTTCGCCCTTGCCGTTTCGGCGGTGTTGTTCTCGCTTTTGCTGCTGGCGCTGGGCAAATCGCCGATCGAGTTCTTCCAGCTGGTGGAGCGCGGCGGATTCGGCACCTCCTTTTCGCTGCAAAACACCCTGCAGCGCTCCTCGCCGTTGATCCTCACCGCGCTTTGCGTCGCGCTGCCGGCGCGCATCGGCCTCGTCGTCATCGGTGGCGAAGGCGCTCTCGTCCTCGGCGGCTTTGCCGCCGCGGTCGTCGCCATACCGCTGGTGCGCGGACACGCGCCGGTGTCGCTGACGCTCGGTTTGATGTCCATCGCCGGCATGCTCGTCGGCGCGATCTGGATCGGTATCGTCGGTTACCTGCGCTATGCGCGCGGCGTCAACGAGACGATCTCCTCGCTGCTGATGACCTATATCGGCATCGCGATCATGAACTTCTTTGTCGAGGGTTCGCTCCGCGATCTCACCAATCCCAATAAGCCGTCGACCATGCCGATCGGCGACGCCTATATGATCGGCGACATGCCGGGCACCGATGTGCATTGGGGATTGCCGACCGGCATACTGCTATCGATCGTGCTTTACATTCTGCTGTCGCGAACCACCTTCGGATTCGCTGTCCGGGTGGCCGGCGGCAATCCGCGCGCCGCGCTGGCCCAGGGCCTGCCGGTCGGCAGGCTCATCGTGATCTGCTGCGCCATCGCCGGTGCTTGCGCCGGTCTTGCCGGCTTCTTCGAAGTCGCGGCGATCCAGGGACGCGCCAATGCATCGCTGGCGGCAGGCTACGGCTATACCGGCATTCTGGTGGCCTTCCTGGCGCGTCATAATCCGCTGGCGATCGTTCCGGTCGCCATCCTGTTCGGCGGCATCGTCGCCTCGGGCGGTTTGATCGAGCGGCGTATGGGCCTTCCCGATGCCACCGTTCTCGTGCTGCAGGGCCTGACCTTCGTCGTCCTGCTGATGTCGGAAACGCTCTATGGCCGTTTCAAAATCTTCCAGGTACGCGGAGCGGCGGATCGCACATGACCCACAGCGCTTATATCGTCGTCCTTGTCGCGCTGATCGGCGGCGCGTTGCGGGTTTCGACACCCTTCATGTTCGTCGCGCTCGGCGAGTGTCTGACGGAAAAATCAGGCCGCGTTAATCTAGGTCTCGAAGGCACGCTGGTCCTCGGCGCGATGTCGGGTTACGCGATCTCCTACCACTCCGGCTCGCCCTGGCTCGGGGTGCTGGCCGCCGGTTGTGCCGGTTCGGTTCTTGGCGCCATGCACGGCTATATCTGCAAGCTGCCGCGGGTGAACGATATCGCGGTCGGCATTGCCATGATGCTGTTCGGCACCGGCGTCGCGTTCTTCTTCGGCAAGCCGTACATCCAGCCATCGGCGCCGCGCCTCGGCTCGTTCTCGCTCGGCGCCTGGACCGGCAATCAGGAGGTCGCGACCGCGCTTCAGGTCAATCCGCTGCTGATCGTCGGCATCATCGTCGGCCTGGTGATGGCCTGGGCCTTCGCCAACACCAAATGGGGCCTGATCATCCGCATGACCGGCGACAGCGCCGCGTCTGCGAAAGCGATGGGCGTGTCGGTCGATCTGGTGCGCTTTCTCTGCACCACGGCAGGCGGCTTCTTGGCCGGCGTCGGCGGCGCATTCTTGTCGCTCTACTATCCCGGCTCCTGGAATCAGGGCCTGTCCTCCGGACAGGGCCTGATGGCCGTTGCGCTGGTGATTTTCGCGCGCTGGAGTCCGATCCGCTGCGTGATCGCGGCCTTGCTGTTCGGCGCCGCCGGCGCGATCGGCCCGTCGTTGCAATCGGTCGGCATCACCCAAGGCTATTACTTCTTCAATGCCGCGCCCTACATCCTCACGCTCTTCATCATGATCGCGTCGGCCGGCTCGAAGCGCGCCGCACGCGACGTGCCGGGCGAGCTGAGCATCACCAAATAGGTGGCCGATGGTGAGGTTGGCATGAGCGGGCTTGTTTCATGAGCGGACTCGGCGGACTGAACAAAACTCCCAACGGCATCGTGCTCGGCCTCGTTCAGCTTCAACTGCCGACCGTGCGGACGCCGGACGAGCTTGCCGCCCAGACCGACCGCATCGTCGCGATGGTCGGCAAGGCGCGCCGCAACATGCCGACGATGGATCTCGTGGTATTTCCGGAATACGCCCTGCACGGCCTGTCGATGGATACCAATCCCGCCATCATGTGTTCGCTCGATGGCCCGGAGGTCGCGGCCTTCAAAAAAGCCTGCGCCGATAATCGGATCTGGGGCTGCTTCTCCATCATGGAAAGCAACCCCGGCGCTTATCCGTTCAATGCCGGAATCATCATCGACGATACCGGAACGCTCCGGCTCTATTATCGCAAGATGCATCCATGGGTCCCGGTCGAACCGTGGGAGCCCGGCGACATCGGCATTCCGGTGATCGAGGGGCCGAAGGGCGCCAAGATCGCGCTCATCATCTGCCACGACGGCATGTTTCCTGAGATGGCGCGGGAATGCGCCTACAAGGGCGCCGAGATCATGATCCGCACCGCCGGCTATACCGCGCCGGTGCGCGGCGCCTGGCAATTCACCAACCAGTCGAACGCGTTCTGCAATCTGATGGTCACCGCCAATGTCTGCATGTGCGGCTCGGACGGCACATTCGATTCCATGGGCGAAGGCATGATCGTCAATTTCGACGGCACTATCCTCGCCCACGGCACCAGCGGCCGGCCCGACGAAATCATCACCGCGGAAGTGCGTCCGGACCTGGTGCGCGAAGCGCGCCGGCACTGGTCGGTCGAAAATAACATCTACCAGTTCGGCCACCGCGGCTTCACCGCAGTGGCGGGCGGCGCCCAGGATTGTCCTTACACTTACATGCAGGACCTCGTTGCCGGACGTTATCGGCTGCCATGGGAAGCCGACGTCGAACATGTCGATGGGACGAGTTGCGGATTTCCGGCACCGACACGCCGCTACGGCGAACGGTTCGATCGCGCTGCGGAGTAACAGAAATGCCCACTATTCCCGGTGACCCTTATGCCTGGCCGTTCGACGGCAACATCACGCCGCAGAACACCACCCTCATCGTCATCGACATGCAGACCGATTTCTGCGGCAAAGGCGGCTATGTCGACAAGATGGGCTACGACCTGTCGCTGACCCAGGCGCCGATCAACCCGATCCGTACGGTGCTCGACGCCATGCGGGCCAAGGGTTACGGCATCATTCATACGCGGGAAGGACATCGCCCCGACCTTGCCGATCTTCCCGACAACAAGCGCTGGCGGTCGCGTCAGATCGGTGCCGGCATCGGCGATCCCGGTCCGTGCGGGCGTATCCTGGTGCGCGGCGAACCGGGTTGGGAGATCATCCCGGAGCTCAAGCCCGAACCGGGCGAGCCGATCATCGACAAACCCGGCAAGGGCTCGTTTTGCGCCACCGATCTTGAATTGCTGCTGCGGACCAAGGGCTGGCGCAACATCGTGCTGTCCGGCATCACCACGGACGTCTGCGTCCACACCACCATGCGCGAGGCCAACGATCGCGGCTTCGAGTGCCTGCTGCTGGAGGACTGCTGCGCCGCGACCGATCCCGGCAATCATCTCGCCGCCTTGAAGATGGTCAAGATGCAGGGCGGCGTATTCGGTTCGGTTTCAAATTCCAAGAGTTTCGTGGAGAACCTGCCATGAGCGTTGCACCGGTTAGTGCCGCCGATCCCGCTCCCGCATCGACCATGCGCGCGCCGTCGCTCGAAACCACCGGCATGACCAAGATCTTCGGCTCGCTGGTGGCGCTTGAGGACGTTTCCATCAACGTCAAGGCGGGGACGGTGCATGCGCTTTTGGGTGAGAACGGCGCCGGCAAGTCGACGCTGGTGAAATGCATCATGGGGTTCTACTCACCCGACAAAGGTCAAGTCCTGCTCGACGGTGCCGAGGTGCAGATCCGCAATCCGCGCGACGCCCGCGCGCTCGGCATCGGCATGGTGTATCAGCATTTCACTCTGGTGCCGTCGCTGACCGGCGCGGAGAATCTCGTCATCAGCCGCGCCGACGCGCCGGCGGTGATCGACTGGAAGAAGGAAATGGCTTCGCTCGAAGCGTTTCTCGACCGGATGCCGTTTCGCGTCCCGCTCGACGTTCCGGTTTCCGCGATGGCCGCCGGCGAAAAGCAAAAGCTCGAAATCCTGAAACTCCTTTATCTCGATCAGCGGCTGCTTATTCTCGACGAGCCGACCTCGGTGCTGACGCCGGACGAAGCCGACGAAATGCTCGGTCTGGTGCGTGATATGGCGCACCGCAAGGAAATCACGGTGATCATGATCACGCACAAGTTCCGCGAGGTCCTGAGCTTCTGCGACAGCGTGACGGTGCTGCGCCGCGGCCGCAAAGTCGGCGGCGGCGAAGTCGGGGAGCTTACCACCGAGCAGATGGCGCACATGATGATCGGCGATACGCAGATCCGCGACCGCGCCGTCCGCAACGCCAAACCGGCCGGCGATACCGTGCTGGAGCTTGCCGCGCTCTACGCCGACGACGACGAGGGCCTTCGCGCGCTCGATCAGGTCAATCTCAAGGTTCATTCCGGCGAAATCGTCGGCATCGCCGGCGTTTCCGGCAACGGCCAATCGGAGCTTGTCGAAGTGCTGGCCGGCCAGCGGCCGCTGACCGACGGCCGGATCATCATCAAACAACACCCGTTCGAGCCGGATCGGGATAGTTTCTATCGGCTGAAGATTTTCGGTCTGCCCGAAGAACCGCTGAAGAACGCCACCGTGCCGAAAATGACGGTTGCCGAGAACATGGCATTCCGCTCATTCGACCGGCCGCCGCATGCGAAGCTCGGCTGGTGGCTTTCGCCGGGCCCGATGCGCGAGAAGGCGCGCGAGCTCATTGCGCGCTATCGCGTCAAGACGCCGTCGCCGGAAACGGCGATCTCCGATCTCTCCGGCGGCAATGTGCAGCGCGCCGTGCTGGCGCGCGAACTCTCCGGCGACGTCGATGTGCTGATTGTCGCCAATCCCTGCTTCGGCCTCGATTTCGCTTCGGTGGCCGAAATACGCTCGCAGATCATGGAACAGCGCAATCACGGCGCCGCCGTGCTGCTGGTCTCGGAGGATCTCGACGAGATTCTGGAGCTTGCCGACAGTGTCGCCGTGATGTCCGGCGGGACTATCAATTATCAGGCGCCGGTCGGCGAAACCGACCGCTCCACCATCGGCAAACACATGGCCGGGCACTGAACCCCGGCCGGCAATGAACGCCTTCGCGGCGATCATCTTCGATTACGACGGCACGCTGTTCGACACCCGCGCCGCCATCGTTCATTGCATTCGCCGTACGTTCGAGCAATCAGGCCGGCCGATGCCCGCCAACGACGCCATCGTGCATACCGTGAAAAGCGGAATTGCGTTGCAGGATACATTTGCGATTCTGGACGAAGGCCTGCGCGGCGATCGCGCGGCGTTAGACGCGCAGGTTAAAATTTACCGGTCTTTTTATCTCACTGAAGGCACGCCGCTGCTGAGGCCTTTCTCCGGCGTCGCGGAGGTCCTGAATCAAATTCACGCCGCCGGCACGAAATGTCTGGTCGTCAGCAACAAGGGCGTCGCCGCCATTCGGCGGTCGCTCGACGAGAGCCGCCTCACCGCTTTCATCGACGTCATCATGGGCGATGAGCCCGGACTGCCGAGAAAGCCGGATCCGGCCCTGATTACGCATTATATCCTGCCGCGATATCCGCTACTGCGCCGTGAGCAGATATTGATGGTCGGTGACACCGAGACCGACATCCAATTCGCCAAGGCGGGCGGAATATCCTGTTGCTGGGCCTCTTATGGTTTCGGCGAGGCGGAACGCTGCCGGGCGCTGACGCCGGATTACGAAATCGCCGGCATCGAGGCTCTGCCGCCGATTGCGCTTTCCTGACAAAGCCTAGGTCGTTGCCGCAGCCGCATCCTGCATGGCCCCGCGCGGCGCCGCCGGCATCAGGCTGACATGCGCCGCCGCAATGCGCCAACCATCCTTGGTGCGGACCCAGACATGGCTCTGCCGGCCGGTCATGCTCGATCCGACGCGCTGAAATTCGGTGTTCGCGGTGGCAAAATCGCGTCCATAGCTGACGATCTTCGTGTTCTTGAGTTCGCGGGTCAGGTCCATCGGCGGCCGGCTGCCGCGAAACGACGCGATCGCGTCATAGCCGTAGAGATTCTCGGCGATGCCGTACCGTAACGTGTTGGGGTTGTTCCAGAACAGCGAATCGAGCACCTCGACGTCGTTCTTGACCAGCGCGCGTTCGTAGCGCTGGAAGGCCGCGGTTACCTCGGCGACTACTTCTGGAATATTCATCTCAAGCATCATCGTCTCCTCGCGAGATTTTTTGCGCCGGCGCCCGCTATCCACGAGCGCCGGTATTGTTTGGTGAATTGACCGCCTGAAGCGAGCCTATTTGGCCTTGCCGATGACGCCTTCGACGTACCAGTCGAAATTGCCCATCTTGTCGCCGCCCCAGGATTCGCCGGCCGGGATTTTCACCGCGCCGGTATTGTCCGTGACCGGACCGGTGAACGGATTGAAGCCTTTTTCGATCTTGTCGCCGGACGCGGTGACCAGCGCCTGGACATCGGCCGGCACCGCGGCGCCGAACGGCGCGATCGCCATCATCTGGCCGAGGCCTTCGCGCACCATTGCGGGCTTGAAGGTCCCCGCCATCACGCTCTTGGCGGTTTCGGTCATGAACGGACCCCAAGTGAAGCCAAGACCGGTGAGCCAGTATTTCGGCGCCAGCGCGCGCGCTTCGATCGACTGGAATCCGATCGAATACACCCCGCGGCTTTCGGCGGCCTGGATAATGGTCGCCGGCGAGTCGACGTGCATGGTGACGACGTCGGCGCCTTGATCGATCAGCGCATTGGCGGCGGCGGCTTCCTTGGCCTTGTCGGACCAGCCGCCGGTGACGACGACGCGGGTCTGCGCCTTCGGGATTGACCGAGCGCGCGCCCATCTCGAAGGCGTTGACGTTGCCGATCACATAGCCGATCGGCACGCCGACCACGAAACCGAGCGTGTTCGACTTGGTCATCTTGCCGGCGGCGACGCCCATCGGATACCAGGCCGCCTGGGTGGCGCCGAAGAAATTGCCGAAATTGGGCGCCTGCATCCAGCCGCCGGCATGCTCGAACACGACGTCGGGATGTTTCTTGGCGACGTTGAAGGCGAATTGCTGGTGGCCGAAGCTGGTGGCGAAGATCAGCTTCGCGCCCTGCTGCACCATGCCTTCCATGACGCGCTCGGACTCGGCGGTCTCCGGCACGTTCTCGGCCTCGATCAGCTTGAGGCCGGGGATCGCTTTCTTCATCGCCTCGAGCCCGTCCTTCATCGAGCGGTTGTAGCCGTAGTCGTTGACGCTGCCGACATAGATCGCGCCGACAATCAGCGGCGGCTTGTCTTGCGCCGCGGCCGGGCCGGCGACAACAGAGCGAGCATCGCCCAGCATGCCGCCGCAAATATTCCAAATCGTGCCATCGTTCTCTCCTGTTATCGCGCGGCGACCCGGCGTCGCCGCGCGCATTCACTGCCTGCTATTCAACCCCGACAAAGTTTCGGCCCAGCGCCGCGGGCGCGGCCGCCTGGCGGCTCCAGCCCCAAACGATCAGTACCGCGAGCGTCAGCAGATACGGCGTCATGTTCATGATGAAAGGCGAGACATCGGCGCCGATCGCCTGAAGCTGCAATTGCAGACCTTCCGCGGCGCCGAACAGCAGCGCGCCGGCAATGGCCCACAGCGGATTCCATTTGGCGAAAATCACCAGCGCGATGGCGATGAAGCCGCGCCCGGCTGTCATGCCTTCGGCCCAGGTCAGCGTGAGCGCCACCGAGATATGCGCGCCCGCCGATGCCGCCGAGTGCGCCGGCGAATGTCAGCGCCTGATATTGCAGCCGCTGCGGCCGCAGTCCGGCGGCGAAGGCCGCTGCCGGGCTCTCGCCGACGGTGCGGAGGCCGAGACCCCAGCGGGTGCGGAAAATCAGCCACCAGGTGAAAATCGATACCGGCACGGCGAGATAAACCAGAATGTCGTAGCCCAATAGACGCGCGCCGGCGCCGCCAGGTGCGAGACCCGGCAGCACCAGCCGCGGCAGACCGTTAATCAGCGCGCCGACAAACGGCCGGCCGATCAGCGCGCTGATGCCGATGCCGAAAAACATCAGGCTCAAGCCGGTCGCGAGCTGATTGGCGTGACGGCCGACAACCAGATAGGCGAAGATCATATTGGCAGCCGCACCGGCGAGCGCCGCGGCAATGACGCCGAGATAAGGCGAGCCGGTCAGCACCGTCGCGGCGAAACCGCCGGCGGCGCCGATCAGCATGATGCCTTCGAGGCCCAGATTGACGATGCCGGCGCGTTCGCCGACGACTTCGCCGAGCGTCGCGTAGAGCAGCGACGTCCCCGACATGATCGAACTGGCAACGACGCCGATGAGCAGAGCGGTATTCATCGCGCCACGCCTCCGCTCGCCTGGCGGCCAAGGACGATGAACAGGATCACGGCCATCAGAAGATTGACGACCGAGTAAGGCACGCCCTGTGTTATCTGAAGAACGTCGCCGACCGAACTGATCAGCGCGAACAGAAACGACATCGTGACGATGCCGGTTGCGCTGGTGCCGGCGAGCCATGAAACGAGAAAGCCGATGAAGCCGTATCCCGGCGAAAGCTCGGAAACCAATCGGCCTTGAATGGCGCTGACCTCCGCCATGCCGGCAAGTCCGGCAACGCCGCCGCCGGCAAACATAACGATCAGAATGAAGCGGGTGATCGGAATGCCCAGCCGCCGCGCGGCCTCCGGATTGCCGCCGATCGCCCGCATGTCGAGACCGAACCGGGTCCGCGACATGACGAACCAATAGACGCGCGAGGCAGACCAGCGCGTAAACGAGGCCGAGATGCACCTTGGAATGGAAGAAAGTCGGCAGCCGTGCGGCTTCGACGAAGGCCGGCGACTGCGGATAGGACGCGCTTTCCGGACTGCGCCACGGCCCGAAAATGAAATAGCTCACGATCAGCGGCGCGATGTAATTGAGCAAAAGCGTCGAGATCGTCTCATTCACCAGCCGCGACGCCCGCAATGCACCGGCGATGAGCGCCCAGAGGCCGCCGCCGATGAAACCGAGCAGCGTCAGCGTGGGCAAAAGGATAAATGCCGGCTGGTCGCTCAACGCGAGCGCGCCGGCGGTCGCCAGCCAGCCGCCCATATAAAGCTGCCCTTCGGCGCCGACATTGATCAGGCCCATCCGCGCCGGCAACGATGCCGCAACGGCGGTCAACATCAGCGGCACCATGCGCACCAGGAGTTCGGAAAATCCGTAGGCGTTGCCGAAGACGTAAGTGAGCGTATCGGCATAGGCGCGCAGCGGATCCTTGCCGGCCATGACCAGCAATGCCGCGAAGACGGCGAGCGCGAGCCCGCTCACCAGCACAAAACCTTTGGCGCGCGCCGAGGCGCAGGCCCACAACGCCGTGCCGTCACGCTGCATCGGGTTGCTCCGTCACACCCACCATCAGCGGGCCTACGATTTCGGCGCGGAAATCGTCCGGGCCGAATTCGGCGGCGATGGCGCCATGAAACAGCACCAGCAACCGGTCGCTGATCTCGAACAATTCGTCGAGATCCTCCGAGATCAGAAGCACCGCCGTGCCGCGGTCGCGCATATCGCGCAGCAGCGATCGCACCATTGCCGTGCTGCGGGCGTCGAGCCCGCGCGTCGGGTAAAGGGCAACGATCAGCCGCGGCTCGAGCGCGAGTTCGCGCGCCAGGACGACGCGTTGCAGATTGCCCCCGGACAGCGCCGCCGCGCGCACATCGAGGCTCGGCCGCGAGAACCCGAGACGGGCGAAGCTCTTGTTCATGTCGGCTTCGAGGCGTTGCCAGTCGACGCCGAGACCGTCGCGGTAGCGGGCGCCGGTGCCAAGCGCGAGATTCTCGCGCACCGTCAATCCGGGCACGCAAGCAAATGCCAACGGATCGTCAGGTATCGCGCCGACGCCGTTTTCCCGGACTTCCGCCACCGACCATCGCGAGGCGTCTTCGCCCCACAGCAATTTGGATCCGGTGTGCGGGCGTTGCAGCCCGAGGACGAGATCGCCGAATTCGCGCTGGCCGTTGCCTGAAACGCCGGCAATGCCGACAATTTCACCGGAACGGACTTTCATGGAGAGATGGCGCAGCGGCGTTCCGCCGCCGGCGCCGGACGTCGAAACGTCGATCAGCTCGAGCGCGGTTTCACCTCGGTCATGACGGCCCTCCGTATCCAGAAGCGGCGGCGACGCGTGAAAGGGCTTGTCGCCGAACATCAAACTCAGCAGATTCTCTTCCTTGGCATCGCGCCAGCCGACGACGCCGGCCATGCGGCCGTGCCGCATCACGGCGATCCGATCAGCGCAGGCCAGTACCTCGCGCAGCTTGTGGGTGATCAGGACGATGCCCAATCCCTCGGCGCGGAGTTCCGATAATGTCTCGAACAGTCCCTCGCTCTCTTGCGGCGCCAACACTTTGGTCGGCTCGTCGAGAATAAGCACGCGGGCGCCGGCCAGAAGCTGCTTGAGAATTTCCACCTTCTGCTGGTCGCCGACCGCAAGCGCGCGCGCCGGCATCCAAGGGTCGACGGCAAGGCGAAACCGTCCGGCGTAATGGCGCATGCGATCGAGAATTTCGGCGCGCGGCACCACGGCCGGCAGATCTTTCTGGAACAGCGCGACATTGTCGAACACGCTGAGCGCCGGAATAAGCGTGAAATTCTGAAAAACCATGCCGATGCCCAAAGTGCGCGCATCGTGCGGCGAAGCGATTTCGGCTTTTTGGTTGTTGACGAAAATCTCGCCGGCGTCCGGCGCGTAATAGCCGTAAAGGATTTTGGCGAGGGTGCTTTTGCCGGCGCCATTCTCGCCGAGCAGCGCCACCACCTCGCCGCTATGCACGCTGAAATGCGCGACCTCGTTGGCGACCAGGGCGCCGAACCGCTTGACGATGCCTCGGGCTTCGAGGAGCGGCGCTCCGGCATCGCTGGTCATGACCCAACCAGCCCGACATATCGCTGCGGCGCGCGAAGCTGGCGTTTGGCGGCGGTCCTTTTTGACGGCATATATTTTGCTTTGTGATCGTGGGCACGGTCGTCATGCCGTTCGGGCATGATTGGATTATGCGTCTTGGCTGACTCTCCTATGCAGGCGGGCAAGCCATTGATCGTACTTGGCAAATCTTGTGGCCTTGCCTCGTGGCCTCGGCTTTGATCCGGAATTGAGGTCCGCAACACGGCTTCAGCTACGGCCTAATGATGCCGAAACCGGCATCGCCTGGGAAATGACAAAGCAATATGGATGTCATAGCCGAACGGAATTTACGGTCGGTCGACCTCAACCTCCTGGTGGTGTTCGACGCCTTGATGGCGGAACGCAACGTAACGCGAGCGGCCGAACGCAACGGGCTGAGTCAGCCGGCCGTGAGCAAGGCGCTCAATCGGCTGCGCTATTTGTTCGACGATCCGTTATTCGTCAGACGCGATCGCGGCATGGAGCCGACCGCGCGGGCGCGCGAACTTGCCGGCCCGATCCATGGCGCACTGGCCGAAATTTCCCGCACGCTGACTTTGCCGGCGGCGTTCGAGCCCGCGATCATCAAAGCAACCATCAAGATCGCGACGATCGATATCTATCACACCAGGCTGTTGCCCTCGCTGGTCCGGCATTTGCGGCAGCATGCGCCGTTCGTCGATCTGCAGGTTCGCGCCAATGACTGCTCGCATCTTCACGAGCAACTCGCCATCGGCGAAATCGATCTTGCCTTTGCACCGCTCGGTGTCAGGACCGCCGAGATCAGCGCCGAACCCTTGTGGAACGACCGCCTGGTGACGCTGGTCGGCAAGGACAATCCGCTGCACGACCCGATGTCGATCGAGGCCTACGCCGCCGCGCCGCATTTGGTCGACGCCGGACACGTGCAGGTCTCCGCTGACGGCGTCGGCACGAGCGTGGTCGATGCCATATTGAAAGCGCGCGGACTGCGCCGCCGCATCGCGCTGGTGCTGCCCAACGCGGCGGGGATTCCGTTTGTGGTCGCGGCGACCGATCTGATCGCGACACTGCCGAGCCGCATCGTCAAAGGCCTGTTGCCGATGGCGGATGTGCGCATGTTGACGCCGCCATTGCCCGGCGTCGAAGTCTCTCCGCATATGTTCTGGCATCGCCGCACCGAGGGCGATCCGTTGCAGGTCTGGCTGCGCGCCGCCATCCGCGACATCGCGGCGGCGATTTAATTTAAAGACGGCGCAAGGCGCGATCGATTTTGTCCATGAAGGCGCGACGCTGCGCTTCCGAGGCGATATTCATATGATAGAGCGCGTAATAATCCGCGCGCGCCTTCCCGCCGGTGAACCAGCGCACATAGCGTTTGACGATCTTGCGCGGCGGATCGCTCATCCACAGCGCCATGTAGCGCGGCCGTCCGTAGGTGACGATGCCGACGACGTGCTTGATATTGAGCAACAGCGGTTTGGCGTGTGCCGGGTCGCCAAGATCGAACGCCACGCCGGGCATGATCATACGATCGAGAAAGCCCTTGAGCATCGCCGGCAGGCCGAAGCACCAGGTCGGGAATTGCAGGACGAGCGCTTCGGCCGACGTGAGCCGGGCCACGTAACTTTCGAGACCTACTTGGTTGCGTGAGGTGTCGTGATAATGCCGGCGCCCGTCTTCCGACAAAACCGGATCGAATTTTTCCGCATAGAGATCGAGTAAATCGACCTCGTGACCGGCGGCGGCAAGCGCGGCCAGCGCTCTTGCCTTGATGGCTGCATGAAAACTCTCCGGCAGCGGATGGCAATAAATATAGAGAATGCGCATGATTTTCAGCGTTTACTGCGAATTACAACGACGCAGTTTCCTGCCACAGTTCCGAATAGTCCGGCGCTTTGGCGCGGCTTCGTTCGCCTCCCAGGATGACGACGCGATCGGATTGCGGGCGGCTGACAATCTCGTTGATGGTGCGGGCATTGAAGACGACGAGGCGCGCCGGCGCACCCGCGGCGATCCGGCCATGACCGACGAATTTTCCCATGAGCGACGGCGCCGTACCCACCAAGGATGGTGAACCTGTCAGCGGATGATCGGCGTGCAGGATACGCACCGCCTGGCGAAAGGTGTCGAGCACGTCGTGGTCGCCATAGGCATAGAAACTGTCGCGGCAGTTATCCCCGGCAGCCGCGACGCGGATGCCGCGGTGAAGCATTTCCTGCACCACGGTCACGCCGCGCCATCGCGGGGTGCGGCCGGCCTGGCGGTCCTGCAAATACATATTGACCGTCGGGAGCGTGACGACCGCAATTTCGGCTTCGGCCAGCAGATCGAGCGTGCGGTCGATCTCGGCCTCCGGCTGGTTGGCCAGACTGCAGCAATGACCGCAGATCACACGGCCTTTGTAACCATGCCGCATCGCCGCACGCGCGACATAGGGCAATGTCGCAGCCGCCGGATCGTGCGTCTCGTCGACATGCAGATCGACATCGAGATCGTGCCGCGCGGCCAGCGCAAATACGCGCTCCAACAGCGCATCGAGATTGATCAGCGGCGCGCCGTGGTTGGCAATGGCGCCGCGGGTTACCCCGCCGAGCAGGCCGTTTGAATTCGGCGACGATGCGCGCGACCCGATCGCCGAATTCATCGGTCATCAGATCGATCGGGCACAGTGCGACCGCTTGGAGATCGATCCGGCCGCGCCACTCCTCGCGTATCTCCCGCACCACGCGCCAGCTCCGCTCGGCCGTATCGTGATAGGTGTCGATATGGCTGCGGATCGCCGAGACGCCGTGGGCGTAAGCGCAACGCAAGCCGAATTCCATGCGCCGGCGCAAATCCGCTTCCGTCCAGTTCGGGCGGTCGGCGGCCGCCGCAAGCCGGGCGTTGAGAAACGTGCCGTCCGTATTGGGACTCCGGTCGACGGTGTGGCCCTTGTCCAGATGGGTGTGGATGTCGATCAGCGTCGGCCAGACTTGGCGGCCGCCGAGATCGACATTCGCAATACCGTCATTTCGCTCCCTACGCGATGGCTCGATCCGCGCGATCTTACCGTCATCGATCAACAAATCAGCTTCGATAACGCCTTCGGCGTCGATCGGCGACGTCGCGGTCTCGACCAAAAGGCATGCCGGCACGCGGGCATTCGCAAGCCAAAAACGCCGGGACGCCGGCCAAGCGATGTCGGAAAACGCGACTGTCATTTTGCCACCTATAGCCAAGTTAAAAGGCGTTTTGGCATAATTCTTGATGAGAAACAGAACGGGGCGTTGTTCACACGATATATCCGCGCGGCCGCCCCGCCGAATCTGAGGGCCCGCAATTACGAGAGCTACGCGCAGGGTTCGCAGCCTTGTTCATAGGCAAAGCTTGCCGCATTTTTGGCCAATGCCGGAAAGGCGGCGCTGCCGAGTTGGAGATGCAAATGTCACTCAGTAAGATCAAGGCCGAGCCTTACGAGTTTACGTTCGACCCAGCGACAACCGCGTTGGTGATCATCGACATGCAGCGCGACTTCGTCGAGCCGGGAGGCTTCGGTGAAGCTTTGGGAAACGATGTGTCGATCTTGCGCACGACCATTACCCCGATCAAAAAAGTGCTCGAGGCCTGCCGCAAACTCGGCATGATGGTCGTGCATACGCGCGAAGGCCATCGCACCGATCTGACGGACTGCCCGCCGAGCAAACTGGTGCGCGGCAAGCCGAAGCGGAAGATCGGCGACGGCGGCTCGATGGGCCGGCTATTGGTGCGCGGCGAAGCCGGTCACGACATTATCCCGGAGCTCTATCCGAAGGCGGGCGAGATCGTCATCGACAAGCCGGGCAAAGGCGCCTTCTACGCCACCGATTTCGAGGCCATCTTGCGCAACAAAGGCATCAAGAGCCTGATCGTCTGCGGCGTGACCACCGAAGTGTGCGTCAACACCACGGTGCGCGAAGCCAATGATCGCGGTTTCAATTGCCTGGTGCCGGATGACTGCGTCGGCTCGTATTTCCCGGATTTCCAAAAGGCGGCGCTGGCGATGATTAAAGCCCAGGGCGGCATTTTCGGCTGGGTCTCGGATTCCAAGAAAGTGCTGAAAGCGCTTGCGGCGTAGGCCCTCCTCACGCCGGCCTATGGCCGCCACCGAGTAGATTTGCTAGACCCCTCGCGGGGCTGTCCGCCGCCGCGAAAGCCGATCGCTATGAAGAATTTGCAATCGTTCTCCGACCTGCGCGCTTTTTGTCTCGATCTGCCGAGCGGTCATCCCGCCGCCAGCGCCGCGGTCGCGCAACGCGAAGCGACGCTGACCAAACCGCCGCGCAGCCTTGGACGGCTTGAGGATCTCGTCGCCTGGCTGGCGCATTGGCAAGGCCACGCACCGCCGCGCTTGGAACAGGTCGAAATCCTCGTCTTCGCTGGCAATCACGGCGTGACGAAATTGGGCGTATCGGCCTATCCCGCCGAGGTCACCGTGCAAATGGTGGCGAATTTCGCCGCCGGCGGCGCCGCCATCAATCAACTGGCGCGGACCGGCGGCGCAAAGCTGCGCGTCATCCCGCTGTCGCTCGATCGACCGACTGCCGATTTTACGCAACAGCCGGCGATGAGCGAGGCCGAATTCATCGGCGCCGTAACGACGGGCTATGAAGCAGTATCGCCGGACAGCGATCTCATCTGTCTCGGCGAGATGGGTATCGGCAACACCACCGCGGCGGCGGCGATCGCGGCGGCGTTGTTCGGCGGCGGCGGCGATCGCTGGGCAGGCCGTGGCACCGGCGTCGACGAAGGCGGCCTGGCGCGAAAGCGCGCCGTTATCGACGCCGCGCTGTCGCGTCATGCCGGTCTATTGCACGATCCGCTTGCCATTGCCGCGGCGTTCGGCGGCCGCGAACTTGCCGCCATCCTCGGCGCCACCCTGGCGGCACGCCAGCATCGTATTCCGGTTCTGCTGGACGGCTTTGTCTGCACCGCAGCCGTCGCGCCGCTCTCAAGAATGCGGACCGATACGCTCGCCCATGTTCAGGCCGGCCATGTCTCGGCCGAAGCCGGACATCGAATGTTGCTGAACGAGCTTGCGCTTGCGCCGCTGGTCGATCTGAACATGCGGCTCGGCGAGGCCTCCGGTGCCGCCGTCGCATTGCTGATGCTGCGCGCCGCCTTGGCCTGTCACACCGGCATGGCGACCTTTGCCCAGGCCGGCGTGTCGGACAAACCCGACGACGGCGCCGAACCGAAGGCGGCAGGCTGATCGCCTCGCACTAGCCGTTCACGTCCCGCTCATCAGCACCGGCTTGTCGAGCTTACTCTCGCCGAGCGAGCGCATCGCCGCGAGATAAAGCAGTCCGCCAAGGCAGGCGCCGATCAGCCAGCCCCAATCGCCGACATTGAGGATCACGCCGTAGCTGCCGAGCAGCGCCAGTCCGATCGACACCAGACCGGACGCGCCGAGTGCGTACAAGGCCGCGCGATTCCAGCCGTTCTGGTAATGCAACGAGCCCGCCGGCGACATGGTATAAAGATCTGCGATCGCTATCTGCTGGCGTTTCACGATGTAGTAGTCGGCCACGATGATGCCGAACATCGGGCCGAGCACCGCGCCGAAAATCGAGACGAAGATCGTGATGGCGTGCGAACTCGATACGAACAGCCACGGACAGACCAGAACCGACAGAATCGACGTGATCAACCCGCCGATGCGGAAGCTGATCCGCTGCGGATTGAGATTGGCGATGTCGTAAGCCGGCGAAACGAAGTTGGCGACGATGTTGATGCCCATCGTGGCAATGATGAAAGTGACCGACCCAAGAACGACGATCACGGGATTGCCGATCCGCTCGACGATGCGGACCGGGTCCATGATGGCCTCGCCGAACACTTTCACGGTGCCCGCGGTCACGATCACGGTGATGATCGAAAAGACCAGGAAATTGATCGGCAGGCCGAGGAAGTTGCCGAGCTTCATCGCCTCGCGTCCCTTGGCGAAACGTGAGAAGTCGCCGAAATTCAACAACAGCGCGGCGAAATAAGCGACGATCAGCATCGCGGCATTCGCCATGTGGCCGAGTGTCGAGCCCTCGGCCGGCGGCGCTAGCTGCAACGACAGGCTCGACAGTCCGGTTTGCGAAATCACCCAGATCGCCAACGCGAACATCACCACATAGACTGCAGGGCCGCAGAAATCGATGAATTTGCGGATCGTCTCCATGCCGTTGAGGAAGATCAGAAGCTGGAACAGCCACATGAACAGGAAGCTTCCCCAGCCGAGCGGCGAGAGGCCGAGCATGCCGCCATGCCGCAGGGTCTCCGCGCTCGGCCAAAGCGTGATGACCAGCACCTCGACCGCCTTCGAAGCAAAATAGGTTTGCACGCCGTACCAGACGATGCCGACGATGCCGCGCACAATCGCCGCCAGGTTGGCGCCCATCACGCCGAACGACATGCGCGCAACCACCGGATAAGGCACGCCGTATTGCAGCGACGGGCCGCCGATCAGATTCATCAGAAAATAGACCGCGACGATACCGACCGCCATCGACAGCAAGACCTGCCATCCGGTCAGCCCGAGAAAGAACAGACTTGCCGCAAAGGTGTAGCCGCCGACCGAATGAACGTCCGACATCCACATGGCGAAAATATCGAAATAGCCCCAGTGCCGCCCTGCCGGCGAAACCGGCGCCAGGTCTTCGCTGTAAAGCTTCGGGTCGGCGCCGGGTATGGCGAGGACCGGTGCGGCGGAGGAGAATGGGCAGACATCCGGTCGCTCCATCGGTAGGAAGATATTGGCCGAGTTTCGGATTTTAGGCGTGCAAGAGCCAGGCCATTCCGGGCCTTCAGCGGTCGCATCTACTCTTCCAGGTCCGAAGGTTTTTACATCGCCGGCAGAACGGCGCGCGACAGATAGAGAAACAGCGCAATACCCAAGAGACCGATCAGCGCAGCGAGCGCGACGTCAAAGCGCTCGCCGGGACTCGGCACGTCCGCTTCCGAGTCGATGTCCTTCGCCGTCCTGACAAACCGAAAGCCCGCCAGCACGATCATTGCCACGCCAATGGCAATGAAGGCGAGGCCGGCCGCGTTGGCGAAGGCCTGCCCATGCGCGCTGAGCTGCCGCTGCGCCAACTGCGGAACGGCGATCTGGAGAAACAGATCGAACCGCTCGATCACAAAGCCGAACGCCATGACTGCGATGGCGGTGCGGACCCAGGCGAGGAAAGTTCGCTCGTTGGCGGCGTGGTCGCTGTAGCGTTTGATCATCGAATGGCCCTGTCGAAAACCGGTGTTTATGGCGCCGCGTCATCCTGTGTGCTTGCCGCAAGGAGCGTAAACGGGCAGGCTATCATTAATAAACGATCGCTAAGAAAAACACATGGTTGGGGAGTGAAATCTATGGCCGATGCTGCAACCGCGCGCCCGAGCCGCGGCCGCTGGTATATCTTGCTGTTGATCAGCGTGATGTATCTCATCACCTATCTCGATCGGGTCAATATCTCGACCGCGGCGCCGCTCATCAGCAAGGAGTTCGGCTTCGACAAGATCACCATGGGCTTCATTTTCAGTGCCTTCGTGTGGTCCTATGCGCTGTTTCAGGTTCCGGGCGGCTGGTTGAGCGACCGGTTTGGGGCGCGCCGCGTGCTGACCGGTGTCGTCACCTATTGGTCGATCCTCACCGCCGCCACCGCGGCGGCGTTCAGCGCGACTTCATTCATCGGGCTTCGCTTCCTGTTCGGCATCGGCGAAGCCGGTGCTTTCCCCGGCGCAACGCGCGCGATGCAGCTCTGGTACCCGCAGCGCGAGCGCGGCTTCGTGCAAGGCATCACGCACAGCGCCAGCCGTCTAGGTGCGGCGATCGCGCCGCCGATTGTGGTGCTGATCATGCTCGGCGGACAATTCGATCTGCCGTCGCCGCTCAATTTTTCCATTGCAGTGCCTGCGCTCGGATGGCGCGGCGTGTTCCTGGTGTGCGGCGCAATCGGATTGCTGTGGTCGCTGTGGTGGAGCTGGAGCTACCGCAATTTGCCCGAAGAACACGGCATGGTGAACCGGGCCGAACTGGAGGCGATTCGCGGCACCGATGCCAATGGAGCCATCAATCAGCCGCCGATCCAAAAACAGACCAATGTGCCGTGGGCGACGCTGCTGCGCTCTCCCAATATGTGGGCGACGATGTGCGCCTATTTCACTTACGTCTATTGCCTGTGGATCTTCTTGAGTTGGCTGCCGTCCTATTTGATCGACGCCCGCCATTTCACGCTGCTCAAAGGCGGCTTGTTCGCTTCGCTGCCGCTCTGGGCCGGCGTCGTCGGCGATACCGTGGGCGGGCTTGCGACCGACTGGCTGTTGAAGCGAACCGGAAGCGCCAGGATCGGCCGGCGCGTCGTCGCCATCACCGGCCTGCTCGGCTGCGCGGTATTCATCGTGCCCGCGGCGCTAACCGAGGACGCCTATGTCGCCGTCTATTGTCTCACCGCCGCGATGTTCTTTCTGGAATGCACCATCGGACCGTCCTGGGCCGTGCCGATGGATACCGGCGGCAAATATTCCGGCACCGTATCCGGCATGATGAACATGGCCGGCAATTTCGGCGGCGCGCTGTCGCCGATCGTGTTCGGCTTCCTCGTGACCTATGGCAATTGGGAGGCGCCGTTCATCGTCGCGGCCGCACTCCTCGTCGCCGGCGCAGCAGTGTGGGCGTTCTGGCTCGATCCCGACAAGAACATCCTAACGAGTTGATAATCCCAGGCGGGCGGTCAGGGCATTTCATTAACGAAGCCTAAATTGCTGTTGGCTACCTAATAAGCAGCCTGAATAACGGCTGGGCGGAAGCGCGCGATGCTCCGGGATTTGACCGGTTCTGCGATGGAATACGGCTGGATTCTCGGCCTCGCCACCGGCGTCGCCTGCTGGGCAACGGCCGGCTTCTTCTTCCAGCGCCGCCGCCGCGGCGGCAGCGGCCGCCTGCTGGCGCTGACGCTGAACAACATGACGCAAGGCGTCGTGATGTTCGACAAATCCGGGCGGCTTTTCGTCTGCAACGAACGCTATCGCCAGATGTACGGGCTGTCGCCGGATATCGTCAGACCCGGCGCCCGGCTCACCGAGATCGTGCGTCATCGCTTCGAACAGGGAAACCTGCAACGCGATCCGAAGCAATACACCGCCGAACTGCTCGACAGCATGGCCAAAGGCAGGGACGTGAATTTCGTCTCCGAGACGCCGGACGGCCGCATCGTCTCCGTCGTCAACCGGGCGATTCCAAACCATAATTATTGGGTCGGCACCCACGACGATATCACCGAGCGACGTGCGGCGGAGCAAAAGAGCGCGCAGCTCGCCGAGCAGGAGGCGCGCCGCGCCACGGTCGACGACGCCATCGTCTGGTTTCGCGGCAGCGTCGACGGCATTCTCAAGACCGTCACCGACAGTGTCGGCGCCATGAAAACGACGGCGACGGCGCTGTCGGCGGCCTCGAACGAAACCAGCAACGAAACCGCCGGCGCGGTCAGCACGTCGAGCGATGCTTTCCACGGCGTCGAGAGCGCGGCCATGGCGGCGGACGAATTGTCGAAATCGATCTCAGAGATCAATCGCCAGCTGCTCAACGCCAGCGACGTGGTGCGCGCCGCCACCGCCGAGGCGCAATCGACCAACGAAGTGATCGCCGGCCTGGCTCAGGCCGCGCAGAAGATCGACGACGTGGTCAAGCTGATCCAGAGCGTTGCCGGGCAGACCAATCTGCTGGCGCTCAACGCCACGATCGAAGCCGCCCGTGCCGGTACTGCCGGCAAGGGATTTGCCGTCGTCGCCTCGGAGGTCAAAGCGCTGGCGGTGCAGACCGCGAAGGCCACCGAAATCATCGCCGTCCAGATCGACGCGGTGCAATCGGCGACGCAAAGCGCGGTTCGCGCCATCGGCAGCATCACCGGCCGGATGGAGGACATCCGGCAATTCACTGCCGCGATTGCGACCTCGGTGGCGCAGCAAGGCGGTGCGACCCACGAAATTTCCAACAATGTCGGCGCCGCGGCCGACAGCACCAAATCGGTCGTCGCTGTGCTGCATCGTGTCGCCGACACCATCGCCGAGATGCGGAGTTCGGCGGATACGGTTTCGGCCGCGTCCGCGACCGTCGAAAGCGCCGCCGAGGCACTGCGCAACAGCATCGAGGGATTTTTGAGCAAAGTGGCGGTTTAGCGCCGCCTGTCGCGCTACGACGTGCGCCGGGGCGCCGGCTCCATCGCAACGCGCGCAAAAGTCGAGATGATTTTCGCTCCGGCCTTCATCGAACCGCGCAGCGAGCCCGCGACCTTGGATTCGCCGCCGAGGCGGCGGCGATAAGGGACGGGCAGTTCGAGGACGCGCAGGCCTGACCGCGCCGCCCGCATCTGCATTTCCAGATTCCAGCCATACGTCATTTCCTGCATGCCGAGCGCCAGCAGCGTGTCGCGACGAATGGCGCGGAACGCGCACATGTCGGTATAGCGCACGCCGTAGAGCAGCTTGGTCAGTCCGCCGGCGACCAGACCGGCGAGCAATTGATGCGACGCCATGCTGCCGGGCTCGCGCGCGCCGCGCGCCCGCGAAGCGATAACGAAATCGAAGGCACCGGATCGGATCGGTGCCACCATTGCGGCGATGGACGGAAGGATCGTCGGCGCCGTCGCCATCCATGAATACCAGGATGTCGGCGGTGTCCGCTGCTTCCGCGCCGCGGAGGCAGGCAAGCCCGTAACCGCGCCCGACCGTCAGGACTTCGGCGCCGGCACGGCGCGCGATTTCCTGCAGTAGCATCGCGAGAACCGCCATCGACGACGATGATGCGATCGACGGGCTCGGCGGCCAGTTCGATGACGACCGGACCGATCGATTCGGCTTCGTTAAAAGCGGGAATGATGACGGCGACACCGCCGGCCGGCGGCGGCATCGCTACAGGCTCCAGCGCAATCCGCAGCCGGCGCAGGCATCCGGCGGCTTGTCCGATTTGAGCGCCTTGCGGAAATCGCTATAGGCCGGCCCGGTCCAGATCTCACGCAAGCTCTGCTGGGTGGCGTCGCCGAGCGTGTAGTTCTCGTAGCCGCGCTGTGAGAACGGCGCGATGCAGCACGGCAGCGCCCGGCCGTTGGCGGTGAAGTACATCACCGTCCATGGCCGACGGCACAGCGACCAGGGCGAACCGCTGTCATTGCGCTTGAGGCTGACGCCGGGCTCGGACGCGCCGCCCGATGCGCTGAAACTGACGCCCAGCGTTTCGGCAAGCGCGGCGGCGCGATCGATATGAACGGCCTCTTCACCCGAAAGCCGCTCGTACAAAGCCTGGTCCGGCCGCGCCTTGCCGATGGCATCGTCGTTGAAGAAGACCAGCCGCTGCAAATGTACTTCCTTGACGCCGGTCTCGGCGGCGACACGAACGAAGTCCGGCAATTCCTCGATGGTCTCGCGCAAGCCCGTGAGCCATGCCGAGACCCGCGGCTTGAGATGGCCCTCGCGTTCCTGCAATTCGCGGAAGGCGCGCACATTCTTCAGGATGCGGTGGAAATAATTCTTGCCGCGAACGGCGAGATAGGATTCGGCGTTCGCCGCGTCGAACGAAACCCGCAGCTCGTCCAGATCGGCCTCGATCAGGGCGCGGCCGTTCTTCTCGTTCAGCACTGTGCCGTTGGTGTTGAACAAAACATAAGTGCCGCGATCTTTCAGGTAGCGCACCATGCGCGGCAAATTCTTCACCAGCATCGGCTCGCCGACGCCGTGCAGCACGGCGCGCTGCAGCTTCGGAATTTGATCGACGATCGACGTGAACAGCTTCCAGCTCATGTCGGCCGGCGGCTCGAGCTCCTCGTAGGTGCGCGGGCACGTGGTGCAGAGCAGGTTGCAGCGGTTGGTCGTTTCCAGATAGAGACAAACCGGATCGTGCTCCGGAATTTCGCGATCCGCTTCGACGTTTTCGAAATAGCGCCGAGGATCGACGATGCGGTCGGCTTTCGACCCTTCGTGGTTTTTCGCCACACCTGGCACTACCATTTCCGGCATTATCGTTTCGTCCTCTGACGTCTGTTGCCGCAGGCCGCGTCTTAAACACGCGCTTCTTCGGATTGTAGAACGGCCCGATTACGACGATCGAAATCCTGATCCAGCCACAGCCGTTTCAAAAGCTTTGCCGTCTGCAATGGGTAATGCGGCGAAAAGGTACCAAGGTCCCGTGTTATCGCAGACTCGCCCGAAAGCTCGGCGTTGAGCCGGCGCAAATCATCGCTGTCGTCAATATCGTACCATACCGGCAGGCTGTGGACCTCAAGATTGATTTCGCGGGCGCGCTCGAGCGTCTGCGCGGCCACCCGTTCGGTGCTCCACGCGATATCTTCGAACATGCGGCGGTGAGCCGTCTTGAGACCCAAGAGGTAATAGCCGCCGTCGGTCGAGGCGCCGAGCACGGCGCGATCGCCGGGGCGCGCCAGGACCGTCGGCGGCCTCGACCAGAAACGAAGTCGGCAGCGTCGGGACTATCGGCGTTGAGGACAACGGCGGAACGGTGGCCAAGCGCTAGAATCTGCTGGATCGTGTGATGCAGGCAATCGCCGAAATTCGGCAGCCAGGCGTCGATCAGACCGATCGCGCCGGGCAAAGTATGGCGGAAGAAATCCTCGGAGCCCGGCGGGCCATAGGCCGCATACCCGGCGATGCCGGCGTCGGGCGTCGAATGGCGCGCGGCCAAGAGCACGTTATCGGACACGTCCTGGAGAAAAGTGGTGTTCAGAGCGGCGGCTTCATCGAAGGTGAGCGGCGGCACCAGGCGCGTCTTGGCGCGGCCGGGGGTCGACGCTTTGGCCATGAAGGCGATGCCGCAAGACGCAATTTCGGATGGTTTGGCTTTATCGCTCGAGATGGATTTGCCGCGAACTCGATCCGCACGATTCATCCGTTGCCCCCGTGACGACGCTCAAGCGATGCCGCAAAGCCTGCTTGCCAAAGTGCCCGGCCACACGCCAATCACTTACGCCTCACCCCGATACAATTCGGCGGGGAGGAAAAAGTTATTCTCCTCACAAAGTCGTGATCGGTAGGTTTTTGCCACCTATCGCCGCGCCAGCGCGATCCGAATGCTGTCGTCGTCCGCGAGCTTGGTGGCGTCCGGGTCTCGCCAAGCCGGCGCCTTGGCAAATTCGCTTCGGGGCATATCGAGCGAGGCGACCGCGCGGCCGAGGATCCCGACCGCCTCGATCGGCACCGCGACCTGCCGGGTATCCACGTCACACCATCCGCACCAGCCGTTATAGGCGACGATCAGCTGGATTTTTTCCTGCGGGGTTCGCACCACCTCGCGTACATAGCCGAGCGTGAGCGCGCTGTCGTCGAGGACCGGCAACCCGATAAGGTCGCCGACCCGCACCGGCTGGGGGAAGCGCCGCCGCATGCGTTCTTCCGCGGCCATCGCCTTGTCGGCATCGCCCATGCCGGTCGGCGGCACCATGGCTTGCGCCAGAACCAAGCTCTGATCGGCAGCGGCGGGTACCGTCATGCCAATCGCCAAACAGATACCGACGAGACGACGACGCATGCTATGATTCCTTCGGATCAAACATCCCACGCGGATTTGTGAAGTGCACGTGTTTGCAATCCGACCTATCCAACGGCAGTCCCGTGACACGGTAACGTCGCGGCTTCGTTATGTCGCGACAATTTGTTGTGAAAGATTATCGTGACGCCCGGCCTTCACGCCGCCAACACGGACGGATCTTCGATGACATCACCGCCCGCAACATCCGTTTCGCCCGCGGAATTTACTGCTCCACAACGCGCTGAGCAAAAGGAGCACCGGCTGCATCCGCTGCCGCTCCGCATCATGCACTGGATCAATGCAGTGGCGATTTTCATCATGATCGGCAGCGGCTGGAAGATCTACAACGACGACGTGATTTTCGGCCTGCTGCATTTTCCGGACTGGCTGGTCATCGGCAAATGGGCCCAGCATGGGCTGCAGTGGCATTTCTTCGGCATGTGGATCTTCGTCCTGAACGGGCTCGCCTATCTTACTTACGGCATTGTAACGGGCCGCTTTCGGCGAAAACTGTTTCCGATTTCGATCGGCGAAATTCTGACAACCGTCGGCGAGGCATTGCGCTTTCGCCTCGGCCACGACGACCTCACCCACTACAATGCGGTGCAGAAGGTTCTTTATCTCGGCGTCATCGCCGCCGGTCTTATGATCGTGATCTCCGGACTGGCGCTATGGAAGCCGGTGCAATTCTCGGCACTTGCGGGTTTATTCGGCACTTTCCAGACCATCCGGCTGGTGCATTTCCTCTGCATGTCGGCGATCGTCGGGTTCGTTCTGATTCACGTGACACTTGCTCTGCTGGTGCCGCAAAGCCTGCTCGCCATGCTCGACGGCGGCCCTGTCGTCGATGACGGCGAGCCTCCGGCGGTGGCGGCCGAAATCCAACCGACGCATTGAAGAGACGCCACGATGCTGACAACGCGCACGCCTTCGATCTTCCGCCCCCGCAAGCCCGTCGACCAGCGGGCGATGAAGGAAAACCGGGCGCTGGTTCGGGACATCAATCGACGCGGCGTGCTGCGGGGCGCGCTGAGCCTGGGCGCGCTGACGATGTTGACCGGCTGCGACGTCACGGAGGAAGAACCGGTGCAGAAAGTTTTGCGCACGGTGTCGGCCTGGAACGATCGCGTGCAGGAAGCGATCTTTCGGCCGAACCACCTGGCGCCGACGTTTTCGCCGTCTCAGGTGGTCAAGCCGCCGCGCTTCAATGCCTATTACGACATCGAAGACGTCAAGCCGGTCGACGGCGCGAGTTGGACGCTGGAATTGGCCGGCCGCATCGCCGACAAGCGGCCGTGGACCGCGCAGCAAATTTACCAGCTGCCGCAGCAGGAAATCATCATCCGCCACGTCTGCGTCGAAGGCTGGGATTATATCGGGCAATGGTCCGGTCCCAATCTGCGCCAGTTTTTCGAGCGCATCGGCGCCGATCTGACCGCGAAATACGTTTATTTCATATGCGCCGACGACTACACCGAAAGCATCGACATGCCGACGGCGCTGCATCCGCAGACCATCCTCGCCACACGGTATGCCGGCGACGTACTCGCCGACCCATTCGGCTACCCGATGCGGCTGCGGACCTCGACCAAGCTCGGCTACAAGAATGCCAAGTGGGTGAAAGCGATCGAAGTCACCAACGATTTTCGCGAAACCTTCTGGAGCAAACAAGGCTTCAATTGGTTCGCGGGGATTTAGCCTTCAGGTAAATTCGCCATTGTCCGTCGCGCGCTTCCGCGAGCCGGTAATCGGCGCTGGCGGCGAACGGGTCGTTGCTCCAGGCGCCGTCCTGGGGCACCAGGACGACGACATCGCAGGCATATTTCTTCGCCATGGCGTCGACGTCGTCCGGCGCGCTTTGCCCCGCGAAGACGCGGATGAATTGGGCATTGATGGCCTCGCGGCGCTCGGCCGGCAGCGGCGCAAACGCGAGCGCCATTTCGCGGCCGGCAAAGCACGAATTGCGATCGGACAACAGCGCCCAGCTCATATTGCCCGGCCACGGCGTCAGGTCCTGCAAATAAAGTGGATTATTGGCGACCCGTGCCGTCGGCGGCGCATAGCGGCGCACCGCGGCCCATAGCTCCGGGGATCGTGCGAAAACCTGACCGTCCGGCACCGCTTTGCCGAACAGATTGTCGCGTGCGATCCACACCGTATCCGGCAGACCGAGAACAAGGCCGCCGACCACCACAGCGATAATCCAGCCACGGCGCGGCAGTGCCGTCACTCCGATCGCCGTGCTTACCGTTAGAACCATAATCGCCGGCAAGATCGCGCGCAGGCCGAGGTCGTTGTTTTCACCCAGCGTGCCGACCAGCAGCCAGGGAACGCAGAGACCCGCCACGACAAGCGCCGAAAGCGCCGCCAGCGCGAGCTTTTCCGGACCGGGCTGCACAGTGGGACGCAGCGCGAGGAGCGAAATCGCGCCGGCGATGTAGATTGCGGGAAGTTCGATCGGCAGCAGGAGAAGCCAATAGGCCGGCACATCGAGTACACGGCGCCAGGGCAGCGAGAACATATCGCCCATGACTTCGGCGGGGCGAAGGAGGATCGGATTGCCGCCGCCACGGGCCGCGACCGCCGCCACCTGATCGCGGATCAGCGGCGCCGCAAGACAGATCGCAAGCGCCGCGGCCGCCGCGAGACCGCCGATAAAACGTAGCCGCCGCGCCGGCATGACTTGCGCAAACAGGAACGGCGATGCGAGGAGCGCCGCAATCGCAAAGGTAATGCCGCCGACATAGGCCGAGCTTTCGAAGCCTGCGGTGGCTAACAAAGCCAGCGTCAAAAGCCGCGCCGTATCCTGGCGTTGTGCGTAATGCGCGACGAGCAGCATGGCCGTTACCACGCATGACGCCGCCATCAGATGTTGCGGCACCCAGCTCGATTGAAACCACCAGCCGGCCAGGCCGCTGGGCGGCGTCAGAAACGGCTCAAGATCGCCGGCGTGGAATAGCCAGTTCAGCGTGCCGCGCATCGACGCCGCGGCCGCGAGCACGACCACGATAAGCGCCGCGTATGATCGTTTGCCGAGCCAGACCGCGATGCCCATCATCAAACTGAGCGAAGCAAAAGCCGTGAACCAGGTAAGCGCGACATCGGCTTCCCAGCCGCTGATTCGCAGCGGCAATGAAAGCTCGGCGGCGCTGAAGTGCCACAGATAATAATAAGCGAGCCGCCCGGACGCGCCGAATTCGCCGAACACCGGATTGACCGGCGGCAAGCCCTGACGGGTCATCGCGTCGATCAGCGCAACCTTGGCATGATCGAAGATGGAGTCGGCCACAGACACACTCGGATGGGCCGCGTCGCCCGAAAACTTCGGCAGAATCGCGCTCGCCGGCGCCAGCGCAAGGAGCCCGGCAGCGGCGAAACTCCAAGGCGGCACCACGGCAACCGGTGCCGCCTCTGCCGGCGGGCTCCGAACGATGAGGGCGGCGCACAGCACAAGAGCGAGAACGGCGACGGCGGCCAGCGCCGGCGGCGAAAAGCCGACCAGGGTTAAAATCGGCAGCGATACCGCGCTGAACGCCGCCCAACCGACCACCGGTGCCGCGGCGAGCGCCAGCACGCGCGGCAAGACGTGGCGTGACACGGCAAAGCCCAGCACCGTCCAGAACGCGGCTGCCAGCAATGCGCCAAAAACAGCATTGACCGGCGATGCCATTGAATAACCGATGATGGAATGAGCTGGGGGCGACGGATTTCAGTTCGGGACGATCATGGTCCCGAACTCGCGAGAAGTCGACGGGCTGTTCGCTTTTAGGCCGGGTCGCCGCCGCAAGTCTTCATGACATTGCCCCACTGCTCGACCGCTTGGCGCGCACCGCGGACCGCCTCGGCAAAGGTTTCTTCCTTTTTGTAATAGGTGCGCCACTGCCCGCTGTCGTACATTTCGACAAGATGCGACAACGCCCGGCGCGCCGTGAACAGCCGCCGCTCGGCATGGCTACGCTGGGCTTCGACAGTCAGAGTTTTGGTCATGAAAGGACAGTCTGCGCCAAATCCGTAAATATTGAATCAAGGGCGCTGCACTATCCCGGATAGCCGTCCGGCATGCGGCGGATCGCTGGTCCGTTGCTTACCGGGAGGTAAATTTCAACGCCGAAGACTGGTGGAAGCGCGATGGAACTCTTACGTTGGAATTTAAATTCAGCACTCCGGGAGGCCGGCGTGACGCGGCATAGTATCACTCAAATCGGCATCCAAAGGCGCGCGGTCGGGGTCCTGTGCACGGCGGGGGCGATCTTGCTCGGCGGCATCGGCGTAGCGCATAGCGGGCCTTGCACCACACAAATCGCGGCGCTTGAGCACGAGATCAACACCACCCCGCCGGGTCCGGAATCCGGCCCGAGCGCCCCGCAGACTATCGGCGCTCAACTGCATCACCAGCCGACGCCCGGCAGCGTGGCACATGGTGAGTATGTCGCGAGCAAAGACGGCGACGTCGCGCTTGAGCGGGCGCGCAAGGCGGACGCTCGCGGCGATGCCAAAACATGCAACGCCGCGCTCAACGAAGCGCGGCATCTTTACGGCATGGATTGATCGGTCGTTTTGGCCCCAGCGCCGCGACGCGCCCTAATAGGCTTCCTCGGTGTAAATCGGATCGACCGAGCCGGCCCAAGGCCCGTGGAATTTATCGAGTAGTTCCTGCGCCGACGTAGTGCCGCGGGTCAGTCGGTCGTCGAGCACTTCGAGGTAGTGCGTCTCGTCAAGCCCGCTGGCATCCAGATATTTGCGCCGCGAAAGTCCGGCACGCGAAAGCTTCAGAACTTCGGTCGCGACCTCGAACACGGTGCGGCCGCCGATCTTGGCGGCGAGACCCTGCTTCGGCACATCGTCGCGCAACTGCTGCCGTTGCTCGGCGGTCCAATGCTTGACCAGGTCCCAGGCGGCATCGAGCGATACGTCGTCGTAAAGCACGCCGACCCACAGCGCCGGCAGCGCCAGCAAGTTCGGCAACGAGCCGGAATCGGCACCGCGCATTTCCAGATAGCGCTTCAGCCGCACCTCCGGAAAGGTGGTGCTGAGATGGTTCGCCCAATCGGAAATCGTGGCGCGCGCCCCCGGCATGGCCGGCAGCTTTCCCGCCAACAGATCGCGGAACGATTGGCCGGAGGCGTCGACATAGTCGTCGCCGTGTTTGACGAAATACATCGGCACGTCGAGCGCGTAATCGACCCAGCGCTCGAAACTCATGCCCTGTTCGAACACCCAGGGCAGCATGCCGGAGCGCGCATTATCGGTATCGCGCCAGATTTCCGAACGGAACGAGAGATAGCCGTTCGGCTTTCCTTCGGTGAACGGCGAGTTGGCGAACAGCGCCGTCGCTATCGGCTGCAGCGCGATCGATACGCGCAGTTTCTTGACCATGTCGGCTTCGGAACAGAAGTCGAGATTGGTCTGCACCGTGCAGGTGCGGTACATCATGTCGAGGCCGTAGCTGCCGACTTTCGGCATATAGCCGGTCATGATCTTGTAGCGGCCCTTCGGCATTTTCGGTATTTCGCCGCGCGTCCAGCTCGGCGTCATGCCCATGCCGAGGAACCCGATGCGGAGCGGCTGCGCCACCTCGCGCACCTGCGCCAGATGCGCCATCAATTCGCTCGACGTCTGGTGCACGGTTTCGACCTGGGCGCCGGACAGTTCGAACTGGCCGCCCGGCTCGAGCGAGATCGCGCCGCCGCCGGTGACGTCGAACAAGCCGATGACGTTCGGTCCTTCCATGATCGGCTGCCAGCCGAGCAGATGCTGCATGCCCTCAAGCAGCGCACGGATGCCGCGGCGCCCTTCATAGGGCACCGGATGATGGCCTTCGAGCGTGAAGGCGAACTTCTCGTGCTCGGTACCGATATGGAATTGCGATTTCGGCTTGATGCCTTGGGCAAGCCAGTCAACGAGTTCGTCGCGCCGTTCGATCGGCGTCAGGTCGACTTGATCACGCGCCATGCAGGGTCCCGGGAAAAGCGGCCGCGACCTTATACGCGGCCCGCGCCTAAGAGCAATGCGTCGAGATGAAAGCTATGCAACGGCGAGGCGCCGCTGCGGCGCAAAGCGGCCGTAAAAGGTCTCGCCTTGTTTCGCCATATCGAACAGCAGCTTCGGCGGCTTGAACCGTTCCCCGCAGGTTTCGGCGAGATGGTTGCAGTGTTCGACGAAGGCCTTGGCGCCCATGCCGTCAATATAGGACACGGTGCCGCCGGTGAAAGGCGCGAAACCGAAGCCAAGGATCGAGCCGACGTCGGCCTCGCGCACGTCGGTGATGACATTTTCCTCGACGCAACGCGCGGATTCCAAGGCCTGAATGCCGAGCAGCCGCCGCTTCAACCGTGCGATATCGATCGAATCGGGATCGATCTTGGCTGGCTGCAGTTCGGCCATGCCGCGCCATAATCGCTTCGGCCCGCTCTGCGGATAGTCATAGAAACCCTTGCCGTTCTTGCGGCCGAAACGGCCGCGCTTTTCGACCATGTCTTCGAGCAACGCCTTTTGCTTGGGATCGATCTGCCTGCGGTCCAAGATCGGCCTCGGTGGCTTTGAGGATTTTCCACGCAAGGTCGACGCCGACCTCGTCGGTCAGCGCCAACGGCCCGACCGGCATGCCGGCCATGCGGGCAACGTTTTCGATCATCGCTGCCGGCACGCCTTCGCTCAGCATCAGATGGCCTTCGCGGAGATAGGTGCCGACCACCCGCGAGGTGTAGAAGCCGCGCGAATCGTTGACGACGATCGGGGTCTTGCGGATCGCACGGACAAAATCGAGCGCCGTCGCCAATGCTGCGTCGCCGGTCTCCTTGCCCATGATGATCTCGACCAGCATCATGCGCTCGACCGGCGAGAAGAAATGGATGCCGATGAAGCGCGGGCGGTCCTTAAATGCGGCGGCAAGCGAGGTGATCGGCAGCGTCGACGTGTTGGAGCCGAAAATCGCGCGCTCGCCGATGACATTCTGCGCCCGCGAGATCACCTCTTCCTTGATCTTGCGATCCTCGAACACCGCCTCGATGACAAGATCGCAGTTTTTCAGCTCGACGAAATCGGCAGTCGGCTTGATGCGCGCCAGCAACGCATCGCGTTCCGCGGTGCTGGCGCGGCCGCGATCGACCTGTTCGGTCATCAGCTTCTGCGAGTGTGCCTTGCCTTTTTCGGCGGTCTCCGGGTCCCGGTCGATCAGCACCACATCGAGACCGGCAAGCGCACTGACATAAGCGATGCCGGCGCCCATGAAACCGGCACCGAGGATGCCGACCCGCTTGAGCGACTTGGCCGGCACATCGGCCGGGCGCCGCGCGCCTTTGTTGAGATCCTGCATCGAGACAAACAGCGAGCGGATCATTGCCGCCGCTTCCGGCGACTTCAGTATCTTGGCGAACCAGCGCGAATTCGACGCGCAGCGCCTGGTCCATCGGCAACTGCAGGCCCTCATAGACCACCTGCATGATGGCGCGCGCCGCCGGGTAATTGTCATAGGTCTCGCGGCGATAGATGGCGTCGGCCGACGAGAACACCATCAAGCCCGCTTTCGAATAGACCGGGCCGCCGGGCAGCTTGAATTTATCGACGTCCCATGGCGCCTTGGCGGTGGCGACGGTCTTGATCCATTCCTTTGCCGCTTTGATCAGATCGGCGGGCGGCACCACGGCATCGATGAGCTTCATCGCCTTGGCGCGGTCGACGGCGAGTTGATCGCCTTTGAGCAGAACTTGCAGCGCGTCGGCCGGCTGCAGCAGGCGCGCGATTCGTTGCGTGCCGCCGGCGCCGGGGAACAGCCCGATCTTGATTTCCGGCAAGCCGACGCCGAGTCTTCGGGTTGTCGGCGGCGATGCGGTGATGGCAGGCCAATGCCAATTCGAAACCGCCCCCGACCGCCGTGCCGTTGATGGCGGCGATCCAGGGTTTGCCGCAGGTCTCGATGCGGCGGTAGAGCAACGAAAGCTTGCGGCTGTCCTCGAACAGCCTGGAATTGGCCGCGTCCTCGCCCTCGGCGGCGACCATCTCGGCAAAACCGCGGCTCAATGCTTCCAGCATCGCGAGATCGGCGCCGGCGCAGAACGTATCCTTGCCCGATGTGATGACCACGCCCTTGACCGCGCCGTCGGTCGTCGATTGTTCGACGATCGCCGAGAGTTCCTCGATCACCTTGGCGTCGATGACATTCATGCTGCGGCCCGGCGCGTTCCACGTCACAACCGCGATGCCCTCGCCGTCGATGTCGAGAGTAAAATTCGTAAAGCTCATTTTCCGCCCTTATTCGTAAGCATCGCCGTTCTTATGGGTGTAGCGCGCGCCTTTGTCGTCACGGATCATCAGCATGTCGACGTCGGCATAATCGACGCGCTCATGCTGCGCGCGGGTGCCGATCTCCAGATAGATCGCATCGCGTGCCGTGCGGTTGATCAGTTGATGGCCGTTGCCGCTGTCGGCCTTGAAACCTGCGGCATCGCCCGGCCCGAGCATCGTCTCACCTTCGTCCTCGATCAGAACCAATTCGCCTTCAAGGATGTAAACGAACTCATCCTCCTGCTCGTGGCTGTGGCGCAACGAGGACGCGGCGCCGGGCTTGAGCGTCGTCAAGTTGACCCCGAACTGCGTCGAGTCCCGCCGCTACCCCGAGCCGCTGACGTTGCCGACCGAACACCACGCGGTCGAACGGCGCCGGATAATTGGTGCGGCTGTCGACCGGAATCTTCGCAATATCGATCTTAGGCATTGTTCACACCCGTTCGATGATCGTCGCCGTTCCCATGCCGGCGCCGATGCAGAGCGTGACCAGGCCGGTGGAGAGATTGCGCCGTTCAAGCTCGTCGATCAGCATGCCGAGGATCATCGCGCCGGTGGCGCCGAGCGGATGGCCCAAGGCGATGGCGCCGCCATTGACGTTGACCTTCGCCGCGTCGAGGTCGAAAGCCTGATTGAAACGCAGCACCACCGAAGCGAAGGCCTCGTTGATCTCGAACAGATCGATATCGTCGAGCGCCATGCCGGCGGTTTTCAGCACCTTCTTGGTGACATCGACCGGACCGGTCAGCATCAGCGCCGGATCGGAGCCGATATTGGCAAAGGCGCGCACCCGGGCGCGCGGCTTCAATCCGGCTCTCTGGCCGGCTTCCTTGCTGCCGATAAGGACGGCTGCGGCGCCATCGACGATGCCTGACGAATTGCCGGCATGATGAACGTGGTTGACATATTCCACGTCGGGATGGGCCTGGATCGCGACGGCGTCGAAACCGCCCTGCTCGCCCATTTGCACGAACGATGGCTGCAGCGAAGCCAGCGACTGCATGGTGGTGCCCGGCCGCATGTGCTCGTCCTTGGCCAGGATGGTCAGGCCGTTGACGTCCTTGACCGCCATGACCGAACGGTCGAAGCGGCCTTCGCTCCAGGCCGCCGCCGCGCGCTTCTGGCTTTCGACCGCATAAGCATCGACGTCATCGCGGGAGAAGCCGTATTTGGTCGCGATCAGATCGGCGGATATGCCTTGCGGCAGGAAATAATGCGCGACCGCGATCGACGGATCGACACCCCAGGCACCGCCGGCGGCGCCGATGCCGACCCGGCTCATCGACTCGACCCCGCCGCCGATCGCCATCTGCTGCTGGCCGGACATGATCTGCGCCGCGGCAAAATTCACCGCGTCGAGACCTGACGCGCAGAAGCGATTGATCTGCACGCCGGCGACGGTGTCGCCGTAACCGGCGACCAGCGCCGCGGTGCGGGCAATGTCGGCGGCGGCTTCGCCGACCGGATCGACCACGCCCATCACCACATCATCGACCATGGTGGTATCGAGGTTGTTGCGGCTTTTGATGGCGCCGAGCGCCTGGCTCGCGAGATTGAGCGCGGTGACCTCGTGCAGCGATCCGTCAACCTTGCCGCGGCCGCGCGGGGTGCGGACATGATCGTAGATGAAGGCGTCCGACATCAATTCGTCTCCCTCTCTTCGGTAAGTCCTGTCTCGATGGAGTCGGGCGTCGCATCGGCGAAACCCGGCAGGTTGTTGAAGCGACCGATGGGGAACACATCGCTCGGCAGTGACGCCATTTCCTCGGCGGGAACCTTGCAGACGGGCACGATTCGTTCTCCCCACCGCACCCGATTATTGCAACCCGGCCCGGCCGGACCAGCCTAGCGGATTCAGAAGGGCACCACGACGGCGATTTAAGACGCCCTGCCCCGCCATACCGGACCACCTATTTCGCCCCAGGAGACCTCCCATCGCAGCAAGAATTAACCCGTCACGAAGCTCCTTAACCGGTTGTTTACTCTAATCCGGAAAAGTCGGTCTCGAGGACTGAAGACCGCGCCCAACGCTTCATCTGTTAACGGGCCAACGCTCAAATCTGGGCGACTCTCGTTCCTCTTGAAGTGGTTCAGGCGCGCATGAAATCCGGCGGTCCGTGGAATCTGAGAGGCCTCCGTCCCGAAGCGCGCCAAGCCGCCCGCGATGCGGCTCGGCGGTCGGGCATGTCGGTCGGCGAATGGCTTAACGGCGTCATCGACACCGATGAGCCTGAATACGTCGAGCCAACGCGCTACGCCGATTATGACGACGAAGACGATGAGGCCTATCGGCCGCGCGACGACTATCGCGAGCCGCCCCGTCGGCCGCCGCCACGCCAACAACGCGAGCGCGACTATCGGCCCGAACGCGGGCCGGCGCCTGAGCGCGGCCACCGGCGCGAACGCGAGCCGGCACCTGAGCGCGGCCACCGGCGCGAACGCGAGCCGGCACCTTCGCGCAACTATCGGCACGAGCGTGAACCGGCGCCTATGCGCGCCTATCGGCCGGAGCGCGAACCGGCACCCGTGCGCGCCTATCGGCCCGAGCGCGAGCCCGCGCCAGTGCGCGCCTATCGGCCCGAACGCGAGCCGGCGCCGATCCCCGAAACCACAATGGCACGCGAGGAATTTGGCGAAGTCCACGCCCGCCTCGATCGGCTGACACAGCAACTCGAGCGCATGGCGCAAGCCGATGCCACGCGGCTCACCGGCGCCCCGCCGCAGCCGCCACGGGCCAGGCCGTCAGCCCCACCGCCGCCGTTAATGCCGCAACCGCGGCCGGCGGCCCGCCCACCGGGTTTGGGCGCGGCGCTCGCGATCGATGACGCGATTGCCGAAATCAATGCACGGCAGCGCGCGCTTTACGGCGAAACCGTCGCGGCGGTACCGCCTATGGCTGCATCGCCCATCGCTGGATCGCCTGTGGCTGCATCGCCTATGGCTGCATCGCCTGCGGCCGCATCACCTGTCGCACCTACGGCCGCACCGGCTGTGGAAGCATCGCCGACGCCGATGCAGACGCCGGTGCCGTTGCCGCCCAGGCCCGGCCCGCCGCCCGAGCCGCCGGTCGACATCGGCAATCTCGGCGAACAATTGCGCCATATCACCACCCGCATTAAATCGTTGCGGCCGACCAGCGACTTCGAACGCGTGATCACCGCGATCCGCACCGATCTTGCCGAGATCAGGAAGCAAATCACCGAAGCTCTGCCGCGTCACGCCGTCGAATCGCTCGAAATCGAAGTCCAGGCGCTGGCAAAGCGCATCGATCATTCGCGCGAATCCGGCATCGATCTGGGCGCGCTGGCCGGGCTCGAGCGCGGTCTCGCCGAGGTTCGCGACGCCTTGCGCGGGCTCACGCCTGCCGAGAGTCTGGTGGGCTTCGACGAAACCGTGCGGACGCTTTCGCAAAAGGTCGACCTGATCGTCGCCAAAGACGATCCGGCGGCGCTGCAGCAGCTTGAAACCGCCATCGGCGCGTTGCGCGGCATCGTTTCCCACGTCGCCTCCAACGACACGCTGACGAAAGTTGCCGAGGACGTGCGGGCGCTGGCCGGCAAGGTCGACGATTTCGCCAATAACGCGGCGAGCGGTCACGCCGTGTCGATGATCGAGAGTCGTCTCGATACGCTGACCAATGCGCTCCATGCTTCAACGGAAGCCGGCCAAGCGGTGCCGCGCGAATTGGAGAAGATGCTGGGCGGACTGATCGAGAAGCTGGAATGGGTCCAGCTCACGCAGACCGATCATGCCGCGCTCGGGCACCTGGAAGATCGTATCGCGCAATTGATCAAACGGCTCGACGCCTCCGACGCGCGGCTCGGCAATCTCGAAGCCGTCGAGCGCGGGCTTGCCGATCTGCTGGTCCATCTGGATCAGATCAAGGGCGGCAATGTCGCCGAAATCAAGCGCAGTGAGCGCCGCACGCAGGAATCGCTCGAAGCCGTCCACGGCACCGTCGAGCATGTCGTCGATCGTCTGGCGATGATTGAAAGCGGCATCCATGACGTCGCGCCACAACCGGCGCGCGCCGCCAAGTTTGTCGCCGAGCCGCGCGTGGTTACGTCCGTGCTGCCAACGGCGGAGTTCGCCCCGGTCGCCGCCGCACCGCTGACCACGAGCCAGGCGGCACCGGTTGCCGCACCTTCCATCGCCGAACCCCCGCCGATGGCGCCGGCGGATCCTGCGAACACCGCGGCGCCGCGAAGCGCCACGCCCCGCCAGCCGATCGATCCCGATCTGCCGCCCGATCATCCGCTGGAGCCCGGTTCATCAGCCGGCACGCGGGCAACGCCGTCGGCCGCCGATCGTATCGCCGCCTCGGAAGCCGCCGCCGGCTATGCCAAACCGCCGGTCAGCCGCCCGGCGGCCGAAAAGCCGAACTTCATCGCAGCGGCCCGCCGGGCCGCGCAGGCCGCGGCGGCCAGTCCGGAGCGTCAAACGCGCGCCGAGATCGTGGGCATGGAGGACGGGCAACCGACCTCGCGCGTCCGCAAATTGCTGGTTGCCGGGGGAGCGGTCCTGATCGCCTTCGGCTGCATGCACATCGCATTGCACATGTTCCAGGACGGCGGTCCCTCGATACCGCCGCCCCATGCCGACCAGGCGGCGTCCCCCGCCGTACTCGATGACAGCCCGCCGGCGAAAGCGCCGGCCTCACCTTCCGGACCGCTGATCCTGCCGGTACCGGGCGCGCCGGTTAAATCCGCACCGCAAGCCTTGCCACCAAACGTCATGTCGCCAAGCGTTGCGCCGAAGGCCTCTCCGAACGGCCGGCAGGGCGGCCTTCCTGCTCCAAGCGGCAATACGATCGCCGCACCGGCCGAACCTGCTGCGATGCCGATCACGCCGGCGGCCCCCGAACCGGCAACGATGCCGTCACGGCAATCGGCGTTGCACGATCCCAGCGACGTCACCGGCTCGCTGCCGCGCCGGGTTCCGCCGCCCGGTTTCGTGGCGCCGGCGCCGGCGCGGCCGATAGATGTCGCGGTCGAAAAACTTCCGGCCGCACCGGCACCGGTAGCACCGGTAACCGCGATGCTGCCGTCGCCGCAAGCGGCTCCGCACGATCCGGCCGACGTCACCGGCTCGCTACCGCGCCGCGCCGCACCGCCCGCGCAGCCGATCGTCGTCGCGCCGGCGCAAGTGCCGCCGCCGGACGTCGCTATCGAAAAACTTCCGGCCACGATCGGCGGTCCGACGCTTCGCGCCGCGGCGCTGGCCGGCGACGCACCGGCCGAGTTCGAGATTGCGATGCGCTTCGCCGAAGGTCACGACGTCGTGGCGAGCAACGAAGAGGCGGCACGCTGGCTGAGCCGTGCCGCCAAGCAGGGATTGACCCTGGCGCAATTCCGCCTCGGCGGCTTCTACGAAAAAGGCATGGGGGTAAAGAAAGACCTCGTCGCGGCGCGCGACCTCTATACGGCCGCCGCCAACAAGGGCAATGGCAAGGCGATGCACAATCTTGCGGTGCTCTATGCCGAAGGCGTCGACGGGCCGGCCGATTACCGCACCGCCTCGCATTGGTTCCGCAAAGCCGCCGACCACGGCATCACCGACAGCCAGTACAATCTCGCCATCCTGTATGCGCGCGGCATCGGCGTGGAGCAGAATTACACCGAATCCTACAAGTGGTTCGCGCTGGCCGCCAATGCCGGCGATGCCGAAGCCGGCAAGAAGCGCGACGAGGTCGCGACGCATCTCGATCCGCCATCGCTCGCCGCCGCCCAGGCCGCGATCCAGAAATTCACCGCCGAGCCGCAGCCCGACGACGCGATCAACGTGAAGTCGCCGCCGGGCGGCTGGGATCCGCCGCCGCAAGCCGCCAAGCCGAAACCGCGGACGGTCGGCGCCAAGGCCGTCGTGCCGGAAACCAAGCTCAACTAAATTGAACTAATCGGCCAGGCATCGCGCGGCCGGGACGGCGTAAAGCCGGTCGGCGCCGAGCATATGCGCGGTGAATGACAGCGTGCCGAACAGCGACAGGATCGCGCGGTCGCGCACATTGAGTCCGCCGGCATAAGCGCCGAATGCCGGCATCACCAGGCGATTGCCGTTGCTGGCAAAGCAGCGCCGGCTCACCGACGCGGCCGCGCCGCGACACCCGCGCCTGCGGATGAAGGTGTCCGGCGATCTCGCCTTTGTTTTGCTTGGCCGCGGGTTCGTGCCGGAAGGTCAAAGCCCCAAGCACCAGCGAAGCAGCGAAACGGCCGCCGATATTTTCCGCCGGATCGGGATCGTGATTGCCGGCGATCCAGAGCCAATCGCGCCCGCGTTGCAAGGCGGTGAGCGCGGTGCGGTTGACGTCGGCCATCCGCGCGGGACCGCCGCCGTCATGAAAACTGTCGCCGAGCGCGACCACAAGACGCGGCGCGTAACGCTCGATAATGCGGCCAAGCCGCCCCAGCGTCGTCGCCGTGTCGTAAGGCGGCAGCAGCACACCACGGGCGGCAAAGGCCGAGCCTTTTTCCAGGTGCAGATCGGCGACGACCAGGAGACTTTCTTCCGGCCAATACATCGCACCGGCCGGATCGGCCGCCAGTGTCACGCCGGCGAGAGTCAGCACGTCATCCGCTTGTCCCCGCGCAGGCGGGAACCCAGGGGATGGATTCCCGCTTTCGCGGGAATGAGCGGTGGATAGACCAGCCCTCACTGCATCGCCTCTTTCACCAATTCGGCCTCGGTTTCCGCCAACAGCGAATCGCCCGCCTCGCCATAGACCGCTTCGCGGCCGATCTCCAGCATCACCGGAACCGCCAGCGGCGAAACATGATCGAGCGCTTTATGGACGATTCGGCCTTTGATGCGCGAGAGCATTTCGCCGAGCCGGCGCACGTCGAGCAGCCCGGTCGCCGCATCGGCCCGCGCGGCGCGGAGCAGGACGTGGTCGGGCTGATGGCTGCGCAATACGTCATAGACGAGGTCGGTCGAAATCGTGACCTGGCGCCGCGACTTCTCCTCACCGGGGAAGCGCCGTTCGATCAGCCCGGCGATGATCGCGCAGTTGCGGAAGGTCCGCTTCATCAGCGCGGATTCGGCAAGCCAGGCTTCGAGATCGTCGCCCAGCATGTCCTCGTCGAACAAGGCGGCGAGCGAGAGTTCGCCCTTGGCGAGCCGTGCCGCAACGTCGCCCAAGCCCCAGACCGCGAGCGCATATTCGTTGGCGACAAAACCGAGCGGACGCAGCCGGGCGCGCTCCAGCCGTCGGGTCAGCAGCATGCCCAGCGTCTGATGCGCGAGCCGGCCTTCGAACGGATAGCAGACCAGATAAGATTTATCGGCGCGCGGAAAGGTCTCGACCAGAAGTTCGCGCCGGCCCGGCAGTTGCGAACGCAATTGCTGGATTTCCAGCCATTCGCCGACCTGGGTCGGCAGCTTTCGCCAGGCGCGCGGGTCGGAGACGATGCCGCGCACGCGTTCGGCGAGATAGGTCGAAAGGGGAAATTTGCCGCCTTCATAGGCCGGCACCTTGGGATCTTCCGAAGTCGAGCGCGACACGTAAACCTCATCCTCGACCAGGGTTTCGTATTTGAGAATTTCGCCGGCAAAAACGAAGGTGTCGCCCGGCACCAGCGTTTCGATGAAATATTCCTCGACCTGGCCGAGAACCCGCCCGCCGCGCGGAATGATTTTCGACGCTCGCGAGCGAACCAGCCGGACGCGCAGCATGTCGGCTTCGACGATGGTGCCGACATTGAGCCGGTAGCGCTGCGCGACCCTTGGATGAGCGATCCGCCACAGCCCGTCCTTGCCGAGCCGGATTCGCGCGAAACGGTCGTAAGCCTTAAGCGCATAGCCGCCGGTGGCGACAAAATCGACCGCCGCATCGAAATCGGCCCGGCTCAGCGCGGCATAAGGCGCCGCCGTCGTCACTTCGGCAAAGAGCTCGTCGCTCTGAAACGGCGCGCCGCAGGCGCAGCCGAGCACGTGCTGCGCCAGCACGTCGAGCGCGCCGGTGCGCGAGCCCGGCGTGTCCTGCGCATTGACGGCAATGGCGTCGAGCGCGGCGCGGCATTCCAGCACTTCGAAACGATTGGCCGGAATCAGCACGCCTTTCGACGGCTCATCCATGCGGTGATTGGCGCGGCCGATGCGCTGCAGCAGCCGCGACGCGCCTTTCGGCGCGCCGACATTGACCACCAGATCGACGTCGCCCCAGTCGACGCCGAGATCGAGCGAGGAGGTGCAGACCACGGCGCGCAAACGCCCGCCGGTCATCGCTTCCTCGACCTTGCGCCGCTGCGCCACGTCGAGCGAGCCGTGATGCAGCGCGATCGGAAGATTGTCTTCGTTCATGCGCCAGAGGTCTTGGAAGATGCCCTCGGCCTGGCTGCGGGTATTGACGAAGACCAGCGTGGTGCGGTGCTGCTTTGATCAGTGCATAGAGTTCGCCGAGCGCGTAGCGCGCCGAATGGCCGGCCCAGGGCAGCCGCTCGACGGTATCAAGCATGGCGACGTCCGGCGCGGCGCCGCTTTCGGCGATAATCAGATCGGCAAGCGTCCGCGCCCTCGCGCTGCGGCACCAAGAAACGGCGAAGATCGTCCGGCTCGGCGACGGTCGCCGAAAGTCCGATGCCGGTGAGGCCGGGCGCAACGCGGAACAGCCGCGCCAGCCCGAGCGACAAGAGATCGCCGCGCTTCGACGTCACCAGCGCGTGCAATTCGTCGAGAATGATCCGGCGGAGCGAACCGAACAGATACGGCGCGTCGGCTGAAGCCAGCAGCAGCGCGAGTTGCTCCGGCGTGGTGAGCAAAATATCCGGCGGATCGCGGCGCTGGCGCTGGCGTTTCGATGTCGGCGTGTCGCCGGTGCGCGTCTCGATGCGGATCGGCAGACTCATTTCCGCGACCGGCGCTTCAAGATTGCGCGCGATGTCGACGGCGAGCGCCTTCAGCGGCGAAATATAAAGCGTGTGCAGACCGCCGGACCGCCGCAGCCCGCGTCCGGTGGAGATCAGCTCCTTGCGGTCCCGCGCATCGCTCAGCTCGACGAGGCTCGGCAGAAAGCCGGCGAGCGTCTTGCCGCCGCCGGTCGGCGCGATCAGGAGCACCGAACGGCCGGCTTGCGCCTTGGCCAGCAGCTCCAGCTGATGCGCGCGCGGCGCCCAGCCGCGGCCGGCGAACCAGCGCGTGAAAACGTCCGGCAGCGGTGCAGATTTGTCGAGCAAAGTGACCTTTCAGCGTAGCTTGAACGCCCGCCGGTCGAGACGCAGGCTTTGCGCTTTCCTCACCGGGCGCCGGCAACAACGACCAGACCTTGAACCGGCACTCCCTTTTCGGTGCGCACCGCGGCCGCCGAAAGCGAAAGCAGCGTCAGTCCGGCCTTGGCGATCGCATCCCGCAGATAGGCCTCGCCATAGGCAAAACGAAGGGTCGGCAAAAGCATTATGCCGGCGCCGGCATGCGCCTCGACGGTGAAAGCTAAGAGACCATTCGCGGTTAGCAAGAGCGCGACGTCCGCAAGGATCGGCGCTCAGATCGTTGACGTAAACAAAAACATCGGCGGCCAGCACGAGCCGATAGTGGACGCCGGCCGCAACCTCTGCGGCGAGAAAATCGGCGATATTGGCGGTGACGAGACGGTCGTAAATCCCCTTCGCCTCCGCTTGCGCGATCATCGCCGGCGACAGATCGACGCCCACCATCCTATCGGCAAAGGCACGAAACGCGGCGCCGCCAAGCCCGGTGCCGCAGCCGAGGTCGAGCACGGCGTCAAAGTGCAACGGCCGGTCCGCGGTCCGCACCACGGCTTCGACCGCATCGCGCAGGATCGCCGGACCGCGATAGGCCAGATGTTCCGTCAGCGCGGTGTCGTAGCGGCCGGCATACTGGTCGAACAGCCGGCGCACATAGGTCTCGGTCATTTCGGGCACGGCTTCGCCGCCGCCAAGCCGCGCCAGCTGCAGGCGTGCGCCGTGATAATCCTCGGGGTCGGCGTCGCGGGCCTCGGTGAAGGCCGCGACGGCGCCGGCGCGGTCGCCGAGCCGGTCGCGGATGGCGCCGAGCGCGAACCAGGCGGTGGCGAAGCGCGGCACCAGTTCCACGGTCTGGGAGAGCACATCGGCGGCGGCGGCGAAATCGCCGCGCGCGGCCTGATCGAGCGCCCATTTATAGCGCCGGTCGGCGATCAGATCGCCCGAGGAGACAAACAACGGTCCGGTATCGGTCATGGGTGCGCTCGCGCCGCCTGCGGGAATGACTATCTACCACTCGCGATGCGTCCTGAAGACATCCTGGTGCCGACGCCGGCCGGCGTGTGCTGCAAGCTTGGCGGTTTCCATATCGACCCGACCCGGCCGGTCGATCGGGCGCTGATCACGCACGCCCATTCCGATCATGCGCGGGCGGGCCACGGCGCGGTGCTGGCGACGCAGGAAACCCTCGACATGATGCGGCTGCGCTACGGCGAGAATTTCGCCGGCGCGACGCAGGCGATCGCCTATGGCGAGAGCGTCGGCCTCGGCGCGGTGCGGGTCAGTTTTCATCCTGCCGGCCATGTGCTCGGCTCGGCGCAAATCGCGGTCGCCGCCGACGGGCTGCGGGTCGTCGCTTCCGGCGATTACAAGAACGTGCCCGATCCGACCTGCGCGCCGTTCGAGCTGGTGCCGTGCGACGTCTTCATCACCGAGGCGACCTTCGCGTTGCCGGTGTTCCGCCACAGCGACGTCGAGGGCGAGATCGCAAAGCTGCTGAATTCGGTGACGCTGTTTCCCGAGCGGGCTCATCTTGTCGGCGCTTATTCGCTCGGCAAAGCCCAGCGCGTGATCGCGCTGTTGCGCCAAGCCGGCTATCACGCGCCGATCTATCTGCATGGCGCGATGGAGAAGATCACCGGCTATTACGAGAGCCGCGGCATCCCGCTCGGCGAATTGCGCCCGGTGCGCGGCGCCGCCAAGGCGGAACTCGCCGGCACCATCGCGCTGTGCCCGCCGTCGGCCCTCAAGGATGTGTGGGCGCGGCGTTTTCCCGATCCGGTGACCGCTTTCGCCTCCGGCTGGATGCGGGTACGCGCCCGCGCCCGCCAATACGGCGTCGAACTGCCGCTGGTCATTTCCGACCACGCCGATTGGGACGGGCTGATCGCCACCATCGCGGCGACCGGCGCCGGCGAGATCTGGGTCACCCATGGCCAGGAGGACGCGCTGGTGCATTGGTGCGGCACCCGGGGCCTGAAAGCGCGGCCGCTCGATATCGTCGGTTACGGCGATGAAGAGGAGCCCGCGGACGCCGAAGGCGGCGCAGCGACACCATGAACCGCTTTGCCGAACTCCTCGACCGGCTGACTTACGAGCCCGGCCGCAACAACAAGCTGCGGCTGATGACGGATTATTTTCGTTCGACCGTCGATCCCGAACGCGGCTGGGCGCTCGCGGCGCTGACCGGGACCCTGACTTTCCCGCACGCCAAAGCCGGCCTGATCCGCAGCCTGATCGCCGAACGCACCGACCCGGTGCTGTTCGCGCTGTCCTACGACTACGTCGGCGATTTGTCCGAAACCGTCGCGCTGATGTGGCCCACAGATCCCGCCGCGGCGGGCGGCGGCGGAGAAATAAGTCTCACCGCCGTGATCGAAACCCTCGCCACACTGGGCAAAGCGCAATTGCCGCGACAGCTCGCGCGCTGGCTCGATGCACTCGACGAGACCGGGCGCTGGGCGCTGATCAAGCTGGTTACCGGCGCCTTGCGCATCGGCGTCTCGGCGCGCCTTGCCAAAGCCGCCGTCGCGGCGCTGGGCGGCAAGGAAGCCGAGGAAATCGAACTGATCTGGCCGGGCCTCGCGCCGCCCTATCGCGACCTGTTCGCCTGGCTCGAAGGCAGGATCGAAAAGCCGGCGAGCGACGATCCGGCGCCGTTCCGGCCGCCGATGCTGGCGCATGCGCTGGACGAAGCCGATCTCGCCGGTCTCGATCCGGCGGCCTTCATGGCCGAATGGAAATGGGACGGCATCCGCGTGCAGGCGGTCTCCGGGGAGAGCGACGGCAAAACGGTCGCCCGGCTCTATTCGCGGACCGGCGAAGACATTTCCAGCGGCTTTCCCGATCTGCTCGACGCTTTGCGTCTGCCGGGCGCGATCGACGGCGAATTGCTGATCATGCGCGATCATCGCGTGCAGTCGTTCAACGTGCTGCAGCAGCGGCTCAATCGCAAAATCCGTCACGCCGAAAATGCTGACCGAATTTCCCGCGCACCTGCGCGCCTACGATCTCCTCGCCGACGGCGAGGCGGATTTGCGCGGCCTCCCGTTCGCCGAGCGGCGGGTGCGGCTCGAAACTTTTATTGCGCGCCTCGACGAGGAGCGCGTCGATCTATCGCCGCTGGTGCGATTTACGACCTGGGACGAACTCATCGCCGCGCGCAAGGATCCCGCGGCGGGCGGCGCCGGCGCGGACGCCGCGGCGGTCGAAGGCGTGATGCTCAAGCGCCGCGATGCGCTCTATCTGCCCGGCCGGCCGAAAGGGCCGTGGTGGAAATGGAAGCGCGATCCCTTCATCATCGACGCGGTGCTGATGTATGCGCAGCGCGGCCACGGCAAACGCTCGTCATTTTATTCCGATTACACTTTCGGCGTCTGGACCGCGGGCGACGACCGGCGACGAGCTCGTCCCGGTCGGCAAAGCCTATTTCGGCTTCACCGACGAAGAGCTCTTGCAGATCGACCGCTTCGTCCGCCGTAATACGATCGAACGGTTCGGGCCGGTGCGCGAAGTCGTGCATAAGCCCGATGAAGGATTGGTGCTGGAAGTGGCGTTCGAAGGATTGCAACGCTCGACCCGGCACAAATCCGGACTGGCGATGCGGTTTCCCCGCATCAGCCGGCTGCGCTGGGACAAGCCGCCCGGCGAAGCCGACCGCTTGGAGCGGCTGGAGACGATGGTGCAACGGATCGAACAGGGCGAGCTTTCGGAGCCGCTGTCGTGAAGCGTTCGCCGCCCGCCACGCTGCGTCGCGGCCGAATAAGCGATGTCGATGCTTTGCTTGCGCTGGAGCATGACGCTTTCAAAGCCGAACCTCTGTCACGAAAGAGTCTGCGCCATTTTCTCATTTCGCCGAATGCGGCGTTTATCGTGGCGAAAATTCACGGCGATCTGGCCGGTTACGTCTTGGTGCGCTATTCCTCGCGTCACCGGCTGGCGCGGATCTATTCCATCGCCGTCGACCGAAAACACAGAGGGCAGGGATTAGGTCGGCGTCTTCTGGCGGCAGCGGATAAAGACGCCGGCCGTCGCCGATGCCGCGCCATTCGGCTCGAAGTCCGGACCTATGACCGCAAGGCGATTCGATTTTACAAGAGTTCCGGCTTTCGCTGTTTCGGCGAATACCTCCTGTATTACGAGGATCGCTTTGATGCTTTCCGCTTTGAGAAGCCGATCGGCGGGAAAAATACGGTGAAACTCCGCCGCGATCCGGCCTGCGCCGACAAAGCAGCCTGACTTCGACCCGCGAATCGGATTTGATGGGGGACATTGTGGAATGCGCCGTCGCCACTCGTCTTGATTTTCGCTATGACGAATCGCGCCGTGCCCGACTTTCAACGCATGATCGGCCTCGCCTTGAATAACTGCCGCGACTGGGAAGGAACCCATCCATGACCGGATGGGTGATCCTGGTTGACCAGCCCCGCGATCTGCCGAACGCCGAGACCCCTCACAAGGTCATCAGCACCAGCGAGTATCTGGCGCGGCCTCGCCTGTTCGAGATCGGCCGGCCGAAGCTCGTCAATCTCGCGCGCTCTTACGCCTATCAGTCGAAGGGCTATTACGCGTCGCTGCTCGCCGAGGCGCGCGGTCACCGCGTGGTGCCGACTGTCGAGACCATGCTGGAGCTGCGCGAGCAGAAGCTTTACGAATACGCGCTGCCCGACCTCGAGGAAGAGTTGAATCGTTGCGCGCGGCGCGTCCGATTTTCAAGCCGACGGCGAATTCAAGCTCCTGGTTTGCTTCGGGATCGCACGCGACAGCCGCTTCGAGCCGTTCGGCCGTTTGTTGTTCGACACCTTCCGTTGTCCCGCGCTTGAAGTGATTGTCGATATCGGCAGCACGTGGCTTTCGATCGACCGCATCCGGCCGCGCACCATCACCCGGCTGGCCAACGGCGAAGCGGCGTTCTTCCGCGAGTCGCTGCACAGCCACACCAAGCGCGAATGGCGCGACCCGAAAGCGCGCTCGATCGCCAAATACGATCTCGCGGTGCTGTACGATCCGAACGAGAAAACGGCGCCGTCGTCGCCCGATTCGATCAAGCATTTCGCCCGCATCGCCGAGAAAATGTCGGTCGACGTCGAGCGCATCACCAAGCGCCAGCTCGGCGAGCTCGCCGAATTCGACGGGTTGTTCATCCGCGAAACCACCTCGATCGACAATCACACCTACCGTTTCGCGCGCCGCGCCTGGCAGGAAGGCATGCCGGTCATCGACGATCCGATTTCGATGATCCGCTGCACCAATAAAGTGTTCCTGATGGAGCTGCTGCAGCAGAACCAGGTGCCGACGCCGCCGACCGTGATCCTCGCCGAGGACACCGACCTGACCAAGGTGATCGACGAACTCGGCCTGCCGCTGGTGGTGAAAATCCCGGACGGCTCGTTCTCGCGCGGCGTGCACAAGGTCGAATCGGCCGCCGAGTTGAAGCGCGATCTGCGACGAGCTGTTCGAAGAAACCGATCTGCTGCTGGCGCAGAAATTCCTGCCGACCGATTTCGACTGGCGGGTCGGCGTGCTGGCCGGCGAGCCGCTGTTCGTCTGCCAATACCGCATGGCCCGCGGCCATTGGCAGGTGGTGAAATACCGGCCCGACGGCTCGTCCCACGAGGGCGGCTTCCGCGCCTTCGGTCTCGATCAGACGCCGCCGGAGGTGATCGATATCGCGGTCCGCGCCGCCCGTCCGATCGGCGACGGCTTCTACGGCGTCGACCTCAAACAGACCGACCACGGCATCGTCGTCATGGAGGTCAACGACAATCCAAGCCTCGAGCACGGCATCGAGGATTCGGTCGGCAAGGACGAAATCTGGACCCGCGCTGCTGCGCTGGTTCATCGACCGGTTCGAGCAGTGACGTCATTCCGGGGCGCGCAACGCGCGAACCCGCTTCGCGGCAATCCGGAACGACGAATATGAGGCCTAACGCCCCGCCCCCTTCGTCACATTCATCGAGCGGCCAGCGGGCGCAGCGGCGCGAAGTCGAGCGAATCGGTCAGGCCGAGCTCAAGCCGCTCCAACGCCGGCCCAGGCGATCATGGCGCCGTTGTCGGTGCACAGCGCCGGCGGCGGCGCCACCAGTTCGATGCCGATTTCGAACGCGACGCGGTGCAGGACTTTGCGGATCGCCTGATTGGCGGCGACCCCGCCGGCGCAGACCAGCGCGGTCGGCGTGCCGATCCGCAGCCGGAACATGCGCAAGCCGGACGCGCAGCCGGTCCTTGACCACATCGACCACCGCCTGCTGGAACGAGGCGCAAAGATCGGCGACGTCCTGATCGCTGAGCGGCGCGATCTTCTCCGCTTCGAGCCGCAGCGCGGTTTTGAGCCCGGACAGCGAAAAATCCGCATCGCGGCGGCCGTGCATCGGCCGCGGCAGCGCGAAGCGCTGCGGGTCGCCGCGCTCGGCTTCCTTCTCGACCAGCGGGCCGCCGGGATAGCCGAGGCCGAGCAATTTCGCGGTCTTGTCGAAGGCTTCGCCGATCGCATCGTCGACCGTGCCGCCGAGCCGGACGTAATCGCCGACGCCGCGCACGGCGAGAATTTGGGTGTGGCCGCCGGAGGCCAGAAACAGGCAATAGGGAAACTGCACATCGTCGGTCAGCCGCGCCGTCAGCGCGTGGCCTTCGAGGTGATTGACCGCGATCAGCGGCTTGTCGTGCGCCAGCGCGATCGCCTTCGCCGTCGTCAGCCCGACGATCACGCCGCCGATCAGTCCGGGCCCGGCCGCGGCGGCAATGCCGTCGAGCGCGATGGAACGCGACCTGCGCCTCGTCCATCGCCTTGGCGATGATGCGGTCGAGCGCCTCGACATGGGCGCGGGCGGCGATTTCCGGCACCACGCCGCCGAAGGCGGCGTGCTCGCTGATCTGCGACAGCACCACATTCGACAGGATCCGGCCCCGGCCGTCGTCGATCGCGCTTGACCACGGCGGCGGCGGTCTCGTCGCAGGTCGTCTCGATGCCGAGGATGACCATGGGTATTATATGGTTCTGTCTGCCCCTTCCGCTAGCGCGGGCAAAGGGTGAATTTGCGGCGTAGCATTTGAAGGTCCGATGACACAATCCTCGATCACAGCCCCGATTTTGCGTATCGGTTCGCGCGGTTCGCCGCTGGCGCTGGTGCAGGCCAACGAGGTGCAGGCCAGGCTCGCCAAGGCCCATGGCGTCGACCGCGGAGCGGATCGAGATCAAAATCATCCGCACCACCGGCGACATGATCCAGGACCGGCCGCTGGCGGAAGCCGGCGGCAAGGGCCTGTTCACCAAGGAGATCGAGGAGGCGCTGCTCGCCGGCGCCATCGATCTCGCCGTGCATTCCTCGAAGGACATGCCGACCGTGCTGCCGGCGAGGCCTGGTGCTGTCGGCATTCCTGCCGCGCGAGGACCCGCGCGACGCCTTCATCGGCCGCACCGCCAAAAGCATCGCGCGAACTGCCGCACGGCGCCGTGGTCGGCACCGCCTCGCTGCGGCGCCAGGCTTTGCTCAAACGCGCTGCGGCCCGATCTCGCCATCGTGCCGTTCCGCGGCAATGTCGAGACGCGGCTGCGCAAGCTCGAGGCCGGCGAGGTCGATGCCACGCATTCTGGCCGTGGCCGGCCTCAAGCGGCTCGGCCTCCTGGCGGCGGCAACGGCGCTGCTCGATCTCGACGCCTTTCCGCCCGCGGTCGGCCAGGGCGCCATCGGCATCGAGACCCGCGCCGACGATGCCAAGACCCGCGCGCTGATCGCCGCCATCGACGATGCCGACACCGCGACCGCGCTCGCCGCCGAGCGGGCCTTTCTCGCCGTGCTCGACGGCTCGTGCCGGACGCCGATCTCCGGCTATGCGCAAATCAGCGGCGATGCCGTTTCATTCCACGGCCTGATCGCCAAGACCGACGGCAGCGCAGCTTTCGAGGTCCGGCGCCAAGGCCAGCGGCGCCGATGCCGCGGCGCTTGGCGCCGACGCCGGCCATGAACTCAAGACCCGCGCCGGTCCCGGCTTCTTTGCGCAGGCTTGACCGTGCGCCTGCTGCTGACCCGCCCTGCCGCCGACGCCGAACGCACCGCCGCGGCGCTGCGCGAGCGCGGTCATGAGCCGATCGTCGCGCCGCTGCTCGGTATTGAGATTTCGCCGGATGCCGCGCTGGGGACCGGACCTTGGGCGGCTACTCTGATCACCAGCGCCAATGCGGTGCGCGCCATTGCGCTGCATCGGCGCGCCGACGAATTACGCGGCATCCCGACATTCACCGTCGGCGATCGCACCGGACAGGCGATGCGCGAGGCGGGCTTCGCCGCTGTCAGTTCCGCCGCCGGCGACGTGAGCGATCTCGCCAGGCTGGTGGCGGCCCGCGTCGCGCCCGAAACGCGGCTGCTCTACCTCGCCGGCGAGGAGCGCTCCGGCGATCTCGCCGGGCTGTTGCGCGCGCGGCATTACACGGTGGAAACGGTGCTGATCTACCGGGCCGTCATCGCTGAACAATTGCCGCCGCATGCCGCGGCGGCACTGGCGGCCGGCCTCGACGGCGTGCTGCACTTTTCGCGCCGCAGCGCCGAGGCTTATGTCACGGCGTCCCGCAATGCCGGGCTCCAGCAGGCCGCGTTGCAAGGGCCGGTGCACTTCTGCCTGTCCGCCAGGGTCGCGGAGCCGCTGACGCAGGCCGGTGCGACAACGGTCCGCATCGCGGCGCGGCCGGACGAAGCCGCATTGATCGACCTATGCGGCCGATAGGGCGGTTTTCACCACTTGCCGCGATTAATCCGCCATGTTGCCGCTGTACCTGCCCCGTATTATGCCCTGGACGGTTAGCTTAAGGGTCCCTCCCTTGATTCGGTGACGGTGTGATCGGCGAACTCGCTTTGAGGACAGCATGACAAGCGAGCCTGACGACAAAACGGGCCGGCGGCCGCCGACCATCGAATTGAAGGCGACCGAAATCGAGAACCCGGCCGCGGGCCACGACAATGCCGGCGGGCCTGGCGCCGGAGGCAAGGCTTCCGAACAGGCGCCGCCCCAAGCCGCAAGCGAAAACCCCGCGGCGGGAGGCGCGGCCGTATGGCACGCGCGCGGCCATCGGCGCCGCCCTCGCTGTTGCGATTATCGCCGCGATCGGTGCCGGACTTTGGCTTGAGGGCGTTGACCCCTTTCACCAGGGGGCGCCTGCGACTGCCACCACGACGCCGGAGGCGGCATCGCCGCCCGCGACAGCCTCCGCTACAACCGCACCGTCGTCAGCAGCGCTCGATGCGATTTCGGCGCGTCTCGACAAAGTCGAGCATGCGATCGAGGCGCCGCGGCCCGATACCGCGCTGGGCAACCGTCTGACGGCGGCGGAAACGCAAACCAAATCGCTCGGCGATACGCTCGCCGCCTTGAACCGGCGCGTCGATGGTGTTGCGGCGACAAGTTTGAGCGCGGCAAAGCAAGCCGATGCGGCCGGCGCCGCCGCCGATGCCGCGAAGAGCGCGGCCGTGAACTCGCAGCAGAAAAGCGTCCAGCAGGCGGATGTCGATGCGCTTGCGGAGCGCATCGCCGCATTGGAAAGCGCGGTGAAGGGACTCGCCGACACCGCGGCACGTCAGGCCTCGCGCGCCGACGACACCGCGGCGCGATTGACCATCGCGGCCGAGGCGTTGCGTGCCGCGGTCGAACGCGGCGTGCCGTATCAGGCCGAGCTCGCGGCCGTGCAGTCGCTCGGCGCGGATCGCAATGCCATCGCGCCGCTCGAACCGTTCGCGGCGAGCGGCGTGCCGAGCCCGGCCGCGCTGGCGCACGAACTCGCGGGTTTGGTGCCGGCGCTCGATCGGGCCTCCGGCACGGCGTCGGGCGACAAGACATTCATCGAGCGTCTGGAGGCGAATGCGCAGAAGCTGGTGCGCATCACGCCGGTCGATGCGCCGGCCGGCACCGATCCGGCCTCGGTCGTCGCCCGGATCGCATTCGACGCCGCGCACGCCGACATCCCGGCAGGCATGGCGGACATTGCGGCGTTGCCGGACACGGCCAAGCCGCTGACCGCCGACTGGCTGAAGAAAGCGCAGGCCCGGGAAGCCGCCATCGCCGCCAGCCGGCGGATTGCCGCCGACGCGCTCGCGGCGCTCAGCAAACCGGCCGCACCATGATCCGGGTCGCCCTCTTTCTCGTCGCGATCGGCTGTCTGGCGCTCGGCGTGGCCTGGATTGCCGATCGTCCCGGCGACGTCGTCATCACCTGGCAGGGCCGGCACATCGAGATGTCGGTGATGGTGCTGGGCGAGATCGCGCTCGCCGCGACGGTCGTTCTGATATTCAGCCTGGCCGTCATCGTCGCGATTTTGTGCCTGCCGGCCATCCTCGCCCGGCGCCGGCGCCATCGCCGCGGTGTGCGCGCTTACGAGGCGATGTCGAGCGGCTTGATCGCCATCGGCGCCGGTGACGTGGCCGCCGCGCGGAGACTGAGCGCCGAAGTCAACCGCATCGCCGCCAACGAGCCGCTTGCGCTGTTGTTGAGCGCGCAGACCGCCCAGCTTGCCGGCGACCGCGACGGCGCCGAACGCGTGTTCCGTACCATGGCAGGCCGTGCCGACACCAAGGCGCTCGGCCTGCACGGCCTCTTCATTGAAGCACGGCGCCGCGACGATCATACCACCGCCCGCACTTTTGCCGAGGAAGCCGCGCGCGGCGCGCCGTCGCTCGCTTGGGCCGGCCGCGCCGTACTGGAGGCGCGAACCAAGGAGCAAGACTGGGCGGGGGCGCTTAGTCTGCTCGAACACAACGCCGCCCATTTCGACAAAGCGACGTATCGCCGGCAGCGCGCGGTGCTGCTCACCGCCCGCGCCCTCGCGTTGGAAGATTCCGATCGCGACGCTGCCAAGACGTTTGCGCTCGAAGCCGAGAAGCTGGCGCCGACTTTGGTGCCGGCGGCCGCGCTTGCCGGCCGGCTGGTCGCCGAGGGCGGGCAATTCCGCAAAGCCAACCGCATGGTCGAGCGCGCCTGGCGCGCCAATCCGCATCCCGAATTGGCCCAGGCCTATATGGAGCTTCGCGCCGGCGACGCCGCGCGCGACCGGCTCAAACGCATCGAGGCGCTGGCGCGGCAGACGCCCGGCCATGTCGAAGGCGCGCTTGCGGTGGCCCGCGCCGCGCTCGACGCCCAGGAATTCGCCAAAGCGCGCGCCGCGATCGAGCCCTGCCTGCGGGCACCGACCAAACGCGTGGCGCTGTTCATGGCAGCGCTCGAACGCGCCGAGCGCAACGACGAAGGCCGCGCCCGCGAATGGACCGCGCGTGCCGTCCATGCCGCGCCCGACCCGGCCTGGACGGCGGACGGTTACGTCTCCGACCGCTGGCTGCCGGCCTCGCCGGTGACCGGACGCCTCGACGCCTTCGAATGGCGGGTGCCGCTGTCGGGCATGCTCGGCGCGCCGGTGATCGAGCCTGAAGCGCCCGTTGAAACGCCGATCGAGATCGCGTCAGGTCCGCCGCCTCGCGACCCCGATGGCGTGCCCGTCGCTGCGGCCGCAAGCGAACCGGTGTTGCATCCGATCGAACCGCCGCCGGCAAAATTCGAAGTCCAGGTCCGAGGTCAGAGCCGAGCCGATCATTCCGCTGGTTCACGCCCCCGACGATCCCGGCCCCGACATCGCCGAGGAAATCGAGGTTCCCGGCGACCGGGACAACGGCTGGCGGAAGATTTTGGGCTGACGCGCGCTGCCTTGTCATCGGGCGGCTTTCTTCGCATTATCCGATATGAATTATAATGCATGAGGCGGTTTTCCCGGTGGCGACAGCCAAATCCAAAGCCCGTCCAAAGCCTGCCTCGACCGCGCCAAGCGCTGCCGCATCCGACGCCGCGTTCCTCGCCGCGATCGGCCGCGAGGTGCGGCGGCACCGCGCCAAGCGCGGCATGACGCGGCGGCAATTGGCGGAAGCCTCCGACACATCCGAACGTTATCTGGCGCAGATCGAAGGCGGCGCCGGCAATCCTTCGGCGAGCGTGCTGCGCGCCATTGCCCGATCGCTCGATCTGCCGATCGCGGCGTTGCTGCCGGAGACCGGACCGCGTACCGCGGCGCTCGGCGCCATCATGGATCTGGTCGCGCGGCTGCCCGAGGGCGAGTTGCCGGCGGTCGCGGCGGAACTCGAAAACCGGCTCGCCCGCCCGGAGAATGCCAACCGCGCCCGGCGCATCGCGCTGGTCGGCTTGCGCGGCGCCGGCAAATCGACACTCGGCAGGATGCTGGCGCAGCATCTCGGCTGGCCGTTCATCGAACTCGACCGTGTCGTCGAGGAGGAATACGGCGCCAGCATTCCCGACCTGATCGAGATGGCCGGCACCGGCACCTTCCGCCGTCACGAGCGCGGCGCGCTCGATCGCATCGTGTCGACCGAGGAAGCCGCCGTGATCACCACCGCCGGCGGCATCGTTTCCAATCCGGAAACCTACGCGCTGTTGCTGCGCCGCTGCCACACGGTCTGGATCAAGGCGCGGCCGGACGATCACATGAGCCGCGTCATGGCGCAGGGCGATTTCCGCCCGATGGCGCAAAACCGCGGCCCGAGCGGCGCCAAAAGTGCGAAGGGGGCAATGGCCGACCTGGTCGCCATCCTGGAAGCGCGCCGCGCCGACTATGCCCGCGCCGAAGCCGAATTGGACACCGCGGGCGATACTGTCGAGCAGAGTTTTGCCAAGTTCTTGCGGGTTGTAGCGCCGTGGCTGAAGCCGGAAGGACAATAGCCGCGATGCTCCCCGACGCAGGCTTTCTCGATCTCGCTCCGCTGCGGCTCGAATACCGCATGATCGGGCCGCGCCCGGACGCGGCGCCGACCGTGGTGATGCTGCACGAGGGCTTGGGCTCGGCGGAACTGTGGGGATCGTTTCCGGACCAGATCGCGGCGGCGACCGGCGCCGGCGTGTTCGTCTATTCGCGCGCCGCTTACGGCCGATCGCCGCCCGGCGAACTGCCGCGCTCGACTTCTTTCCTGAACGAGGAAGCCTGCGAGGTGCTGCCGCGCGTGCTCGACGCCATCGGTTTTCAGCGCGGCCTGTTGCTCGGCCACAGCGACGGCGCTTCGATCGCAACGATTTACGCCGGCAGCGTCCAGGACCATCGCGTCCGCGGCGATCGTGCTGATCGCGCCGCATTTTTTCGCCGAAGAGATCGGGCTCGCCGAAATCGCGCGCGCCCGCAAATCGTTCGACACCGGCGCGTTGCGCGAACGGTTGAGCCGCTGGCACGCCGATGTCGATGCCGCTTTCAATTCGTGGAGCGGGCCATGGCTGAGCCCGGAATTCCGCACCTGGGACATCACCGAGGCGCTCGGCTATATCCGCGTGCCGATGCTCATCGTTCAAGGCGAAAAGGATCAATACGGCACGATCGAGCAGATCGAAGCCGCGCAACGCGAATGCTATTGTCCGGTCGAGACCGCAATCTTGCCCGGCGTGCGCCATCTGCCGTATCGCGAGGCGCCGGAGCTGACGCTGGCAACCGTCGCCGCGTTCATCAATGGTCTTTTGCTCAACCATCAGGAAGGCGCGCTTGGCAATCATTCGCAGATCGCGACTTGAACGGAATCTGGTTGCCGTCGCGATAGCGTCCTGCCTTGTCGCGGTATTCGCACAGCCTGTTTGCGCGCAGCCGAAACCGCCGGCCTGGCAGGGCGTCTATCAAGGCAGCATCGGCAAAGCCCAAGTCGTCGTGGCGCTGGCGCCGGATGGCGCGCGTTATTTCTATGTCGGACAGACCAATGACCTTGGCCTGATCGTCTCGGCCGAAGGCGATCGCTTGAACATGATCGAGACGCTGGCGCCGGCCATCGAGGCCGACGACGTCAAGGACAAGCCCGATCTCGTCAGCGGCGCCTGGTCGGTCAGTTTCGCCGCCGGCGCGATCAAAGGCACCTGGAAGGACGCCCATGGCGAACGCGAACGTCCGGTCGCGCTCAGCCGCGTGTCGAATGACGACGAGTTGGCCGACTTCGTTTTTCACCAGAACGCGCTCGGCGCCTATGGCGAGCGCTGGCTTCGGGCCGCGCCGGCTTTAATCGCTGACGGCGCCGAGAAGACCATCGGGCCGTTGACCTATCGCGTGATGCGCGATCCGCAGTTCGGCAACAGCGTGCCGCGGCTGGTCAAAGCGCCGAACACCGTCGCTGTCGAAGCCGTCAATGCGGCGCTTGACCGGCTGCAGCGCTATCTGCGGCTTGCCGACCGCGATTGCCTGCAAGGCGTGCGCGAGATGTACGCCCGCGACGGCGCCAGGAGTTCTCGCCAAAGCCGACAAGGAAAACGCCGCCACCCGAAACGATTCCCCCGCCGCCTTGACGCCGATCTTCGCCACCGATCGCGTACTGACGCTGGAGCAGACCCAGATGGCGTTCTGCGGCGGCGCCCACCCGAATTTGATCGAGGAGGCTTATGTCTTCGACCTCGCCGACGGCGCTCAGCTCAGCGGGCTCGACGACGGCAGCGGCAAATCCGGCGATAGCGGCGACGTCGATCCGGCGTGGCTCGGCCGCGCGCTCGATCTCGCCGACCGGGAGAAGCGGTCGAAGTTCGATGCGCTCTGGATGAACGCGATCCGCGCCGGCATCGCCGCCCCTCACGCCGACGACGTGCCCGAATGCAGCCAAGCGATCAAAGACATGCTCGACCAAAACAGCCGCGACAATCCGATCGCGATCGTCGCCTATCCGCTCCAAGCCGGCCTCGCCGTTCGCGTCACCGGTTTTCCGCACGTCATCCAGATCTGCGAAAATGGTCAGTCGTTCAATCCGACCATCATTCCTTACGCGGCGCTCAAGCCGTTTCTTAAATCAGGGCAGACGCTGCTGCCCCTCGGCTCGCGGCAATGACGGCGAGCGAGGGCTGACAAGCGCCGATGTTTCGGGTTGTGGCCTAATGCATTATATTACATAATGCACCCTGTCAGGCGGCAAGGCCTGATGAATTATAATGCATAAACAGGGACCGAAATGGCCGACGCGGGACAGGCTCTAGCCAACGGCAAAGCGCGGGTCGATTTTCAGACCGAGCCGGCGCGCTATCGCCACTGGCGTCTCGCCATCGACGGCGACATCGCGACGCTCCTCCTCGACGTCGACGAAAAGGGCGGGCTGTTCGACGGCTACGAGCTCAAGCTCAATTCCTACGATCTCGGCGTCGACATCGAGCTTGCCGACGCGCTGGAGCGGCTGCGGTTCGAACAGCCGCAGGTCCGCGCGCTGGTGCTGCGCTCGGCCAAGCCGCGGGTGTTCTGCGCCGGCGCCAATATCCGCATGCTGGCCGGCGCGACCCACGGCCACAAAGTCAACTTCTGCAAATTCACCAACGAGACCCGAAACGGCATCGAGGATTTGAGCGCCCATTCCGGGGTGAAATCGATCTGCGCCATCAACGGCACCGCGGCCGGCGGCGGCTACGAATTGGCGCTGGCGACCGACCACATCATGCTGGTCGACGACGGCTCGGCGGCGGTGTCGCTGCCGGAATTGCCGCTGCTTGCGGTGCTGCCCGGCACCGGCGGCCTGACCCGCGTTTCCGACAAGCGCAAAGTGCGCCGCGACCATGCCGACGTGTTCTGCACCACCGAGGAAGGCGTCAAAGGCAAGCGCGCGGTCGAATGGCGGCTGGTCGACGATGTCGTGCCCAGCTCGAAATTCGACGCCGCGGTGGCGGCGCGGGCAAAAGAGCTTGCCGGCAAAATCGCCGCGTACCGGCACAGGTCCCGGCGTAAAGCTCACGCCGTTGAAGCGAACCTTTGCCGCTGACGGCATCGAATATAGCGCGGTCACAGTCGAATTTGCCCGCGCCGAACGCATCGCCACCATAACCTTGCGCGGCCCTACGGCGCCGCCGCCGGCATCGGCCGATGCCATGGTCGCGCTCGGCGCGGATTTCTGGCCGCTTCGGCTCGCGCGCGAACTCGACGACGCCATCCTCGATATCAGGCTCAACGAACTCGACACCGCCGCCATCGTCTTCAAGTCGTCCGGCGATCCGGAACAGGTGCTGGCTTACGACCACTTCCTCGATGCCAACAAGGATCACTGGCTGGCGCGCGAAATCCGGCTGCTGTGGAAGCGCGTGCTCAAGCGCGTCGATCTGACCTCGCGCTCCTTGGTCACGCTGATCGAGCCGGGCTCGTGCTTTGCCGGCACGCTCGCCGAACTGCCGTCTCGCCAGCGATCGCTCTTACATGCTGTCCCCCACCTTCCCTCCCCCGCAAGCGGGGGAGGGAAGGGAGGGGCACGACGGCGACAACAAGCTCGCCGCATCGATCGCGCTCGCCGATGTCAATTTCGGCGCCTATCCGATGTCGAACGGACTGACCCGGCTGCGAATCGCGCTTCCTCGCCGACCCTGCCGATCTCGACGCCGCCAAAGCCGAACGCGGCAAAACGCTCGACGCCGAGCGCGCGCAACAACTCGGCCTCGTCACTTTCGCGCTCGACGACATCGACTGGGACGACGAAGTGCGCGTGTTTCTCGAAGAGCGCGCGAGCTTTTCGCCCGACGGGCTCACCGGCCTCGAAGCCAATCTGCGCTTCGCCGGCCCGGAGACGATGGAATCGAAAATCTTCGCGCGGCTGACCGCGTGGCAGAACTGGATCTTCCAGCGCCCCAACGCCATCGGCGAGGACGGCGCGCTGAGACGCTACGGCACCGGCCAGAAGCCGGTGTTCGATACCAAACGCGTGTGATCAGGAGCCAGTCATGAATATCGAACAACGTCGATTACACCACCAAGATTCCGAACAACGTCAATCTTGCCGAAGACCGCCAGGTGCTGCGGGCGCTGGAAAGCTGGCATCCCGGCTATATCGACTGGTGGAAGGACATGGGACCGGAAGGCTTCCAGGATGCGCTGGTCTATCTGCGCACCGCGGTCTCGGTCGATCCGAAAGGCTGGGCCAAGTTCGACTATGTGAAAATGCCGGACTACCGCTGGGGCATCCTGCTGGCGCCGCAGGAAGAGGACCGCAAGATCCCGTTCGGCCGGCATTACGGCGAGCCGGCGTGGCAGGACGTGCCGGGCGAATATCGCGCCATGCTGCGGCGTCTGGTCGTCATCCAGGGCGACACCGAGCCGGCTTCGGTCGAGCAGCAGCGCCATCTCGGCAAGACCGCGCCGTCGCTCTACGACATGCGCAACGTGTTCCAGGTCAATGTCGAGGAAGGCCGCCATCTCTGGGCGATGGTCTATATCCTGCAGAAATATTTCGGCCGCGACGGCCGCGAGGAGGCCGCCGAACTGTTGCAGCGCCGCTCCGGCGACGCCGACAAGCCGCGCATGCTCGGCGCCTTCAACGAGGCGACGCCGGACTGGCTGTCCTTCCACATGTTCACGTTCTTCACCGATCGCGACGGCAAGATGCAGCTCGAAAGCCTGGCGCAATCGGGCTTCGATCCGCTGTCGCGCACCTGCCGCTTCATGCTGACCGAGGAAGCGCACCACATGTTCGTCGGCGAGACCGGCGTCGGCCGCACCATCCAGCGCACCTGCGAGGCGATGAAGGCGGCCGGCATCGAAGATCCGAACGACATCGAGAAGGTCCGCGCGCTCGGCGTGATCGATCTGCCGACCATCCAGAAGAAGCTCAATCTGCATTACACGCTGTCGCTCGATCTGTTCGGCTCGGAAGTCTCGACCAACGCCGCCAACACCTTCACCGCCGGGCATCAAGGGCCGCTTCCAGGAAACCAAGATCGACGACGATCACCGGCTCGAACACGCGACCTATCCGGTGCTGAAATTCGTCGACGGCGAGATCAAGCGCGTCGACGAGCCGGCGCTGACCGCGCTCAATATGCGGCTGCGCGACGATTACACCGCCGACTGCCAGCGCGGCCTCGACCGCTGGAACAAGATCATCGACCGCACCGGCGTCGCATTCAGACTGGCACTGCCGCATGTCGGCTTCCACCGCCAGATCGGCGAGTTCAAGGACGTGAAAATATCGCCGGCGGGCGAGCTGCTCGACGACGCGGCCTGGAATCGCGGCAAGAGCCAGTGGCTGCCGTCGAGCCGACGACGGCGATTTCATCGGCAGCCTGATGCAGCAAGTCGTCGAGCCCGGCCAGTTCGCCAGCTGGATCGCGCCGCCGCGCGTCGGCATCGACAACAAGCCCGGCGATTTCGAATACGTAAAGATCGCGGCATAACTGCAGGGCGGCACCGACGTCGATGCGTCATGCCCGGGCTTGTCCCGGGCATCCCGATGAAGCCTGTTCGGTCTCGCCGTGACGATCGAGCCGGCCGGGACAACCCGGCCATGACAATCACTCGCCAAGTCTTTCGCGCTCTCCTATTGTCCCGGCCGCCTTCGACAAGGAGCGGCCGATGAAGTTGACAAGAATTATTCTGGCGGCGGCGGGATTGGCTGCCGCGATGGCGCCCGCCTTTGGCCAGGCCCTCGATAAAGTGTCGTTCGGCACCAATTGGGTGGCGGAAGCCGAGCACGGCGGCTTCTATCAGGCGCTCGCCGACGGCACCTATCGCAAATACGGCCTCGACGTCACCATCGTGCCGGGCGGACCGCAGGTGAACAATCGCCTGTTGCTGGTGGTCGGCAGGCTCGATTTCTTCCTCAGCGCCAATACGCTGCGAAGGCTTCGACGCCGTGGCGCAAAACATACCGACCGTCGAAGTCGCGGCGCTGTTTCAGAAAGACCCGCAGGTGCTGATCGCGCATCCCGATCAAGGCATCGACAAATTCACCGACCTGAAAAATCTGACGCTGTTCGTCTCGCAAGAGGGCGTCGCGAGCTATTTCCAATGGCTCAAGGCCGATTACGGTTTCTCCGACGCCAAGGTGAAGCCCTACACCTTCAATCCGCAGCCGTTCCTCGCCGACAAGAACAGCGCGATGCAGGGCTATGTCACCTCGGAGCCGTTCGCCATCGAGCAGGCGACGCACGTCAAGCCCAAGGTCTTCCTGCTCGCCGACCAGGGCTTCTCGTCTTATTCGACGCTGCTGGAGACCCGGCGCGAACTTGTCGAGAAAAAGCCCGATCTGGTGCAGCGTTTCGTCGATGCCTCGATCATCGGCTGGTATAACTACCTCTACGGCGACAATTCCGCCGCCAATGCGCTGATCAAAAAACAAAACCCGGGGATGACCGACGACCTCCTCGCTTATTCGGTCGCCGCCATGAAGCAATACGGCATCGTCGATTCCGGCGACTCCACCACGCTCGGCGTCGGCGCCATGACGGATGCGCGGATGAAGGGTTTCTTCGACGAGATGGCGCGCGCCGGCGTGGTCAAAACCGGGCTCGACTACCGCAAGGGCTACACGCTGCAATTCGTCGACAAGAAGGTCGGACTCGATCTGCGGCCGAAGCAATAAGACGAAACGGCAGCCAAGCGATCTGCTCACTGCCGCCGCCCGTGACGATGTCGACGGCTGCCCTTCACGGTTCCTAAACCTAAAATTCTAAAATTGAACGCATCGTCTGCGCCGATATCGCCGCGCCGATGTTCTCACTGAGGTCCCGCAGAATCCGACACAGGACACCACGCTCCAGATGCATCTCGTCGCGGCGCTTATCTATTGGGTGATTGTCGCGATCTGGCTCGTCGTTCTGGGAATGGTACTGTTCTACTACAGCCGCAATCCACGGATTTTCGGTACGACGCGTGTGCTGCTATTGGTCATTGCGCTGGATACGTGTCGTAACATCATAGAGAATGCCTATTTCGGGCTGTTTTTCGGCAGCCAATACGGATTGTTTTCGCCGTCGATCGCCGGCGTTCTTGGCAATCCGTTTCTGCTCATTATCCCCAAGCTGACCAATGTCGCCGCCGGCTGCTTCGTGATCGGGGTGCTGCTGTTGCGCTGGCTGCCGAAGGCGGTGCGGGAGCGCGGCCATTCGGATCAGCTTTCCGCCGGGCTGCAATTGCTCGCCACCACGGATGGGCTGACCGGCTTGTTTAACCGCAGGCATTTCGAAACCCGTGCGCGCGCCGAATGGGGGCGTTTTCAACGCTACGGCCGGCCGCTGTCGTTGTTGTCGCTCGATGTCGACAACTTCAAAACGATCAACGACCGTTTCGGCCACGACGCCGGCGATCTGGTCCTCAAGGCCATTGCCGACGACTGCGGTTCGATGCGGCGCGAGAGCGACGTTGTCGCCCGCCTCGGCGGCGAAGAATTCGTGCTGCTGCTGCCGGAAACCAACGAAGCCGCCGCAGAAGTGGTGGCGGAGCGGCTGCGCAAGACGATTGCCGATCATTCCGGCGTTTTTCCGGGCGACGACACCCAGATCAGCGTCAGCATCGGCGTCGCCGGCGCCACGCTGCGCATGGCGAGCTTCGAGACCATGCTCAAGCGCGCCGACGAAGCGCTCTATGCGGCCAAGCGCGAGGGCCGCAATCGCGTCAAGACGGCGCCGCGGCTGCCGCTGGAAAAATATCAAACGGCGGCCGAATAGTCCGCCGCCCGCCGCGCTTCTATTGACCCGCAAGGCTGAGCTGCAATACGCGCGCGACATGCAGCGCGTCGCGGCCGGCGCCGTCGTGTATCTGATGCCGGCACGACGTCCCATCGGCAACGATGACGGTGTCCGCGGCAGCATTGCGCACCGCCGGCAATAGCGACAGCTCTCCCATGGCGCGGGAAACATCGATGGTGTCTGCGTGATAGCCGAAGGCGCCGGCCATGCCGCAGCAGCTCGAACTCGATGGTTTCGACATCGAGATCGGGAACAAGGCGCAGCGTCTTTTCGACCGCCGTCATCGTATCGAACGATTTCTGGTGGCAATGGCCGTGGAGCAGCGCGCGCTTTTTCATCGGCGCGAGGTCGAGATTGAGCTTGCCCGGCAGCGGCCTCGCGCGCCAGAAATTCCTCGAACAAAAGCGTCGCACCGCCGACCTGGCCTGCCACATCGTTCTGCATCAGCGACGGTATCTCGTCGCGGAAGCTGAACAGACAACTCGGCTCGAGGCCGAGCACGGGCATGCCCTGCTCGACATAAGGAAGCAGCGCGGCCAGCGTTCGCTCCGCTTCCGCGCGCGCCTCATCGACTTTGCCGACGGACAGAAAAGTCCGGCCGCAGCACAGCGGGCGGCCGCCGTCGGCCGGCATCGCAAAATGGACTTGATAGCCAGCCGCGCTCAGCACCGCGACCGCCGCGTCGAGATTCTCGCGCTCGAAATAGCGATTGAAGGTGTCGGCGAAGAGGACGACGTCGCCGCTACCACCTGCCGCCATGCCCGGACACGTTGGGTTCTTGGAAAATAATCCCCCCGCCATCGCGGCAGGGTCCGCCCCGCGCTGAAACCGGCGATCGCTTCCGACAGCTTTGCCGCCCCCGGAATAGTGTCACGCAGATTGAGCAGCCCATGCAGCCGCGCCGCATAAGGCGCATAGCGCGGCAGATAGCCGACCAGGCGGTCGTGCAACGACAGGCCGAATTTCTCGGCCCGCGCCCGCGATACTTCGATCTTCATCCGCGCCATGTCGACACCGGTCGGGCATTCGCGCCGGCAGGCCTTGCAGGACACGCAAAGCTTCAGCGTCTCCGCCATGTCGTCCGACGTCAGCGCGTCGGGTCCGAGCTGCCCGGTAATGGCGAGCCGCAGCGAATTGGCGCGGCCGCGGGTCACGTCGCGCTCGTCGCGGGTGACGCGATAGCTCGGACACATCACGCCGCCCTTGAGCGCGCGGCAGGCGCCGTTGTTGTTGCACATCTCGATCGCGCCCTGGAAACCGCCGCCGGCGCCGGGATAGGCCGACCAGTCGAGCGCAGTGGCGATATCGTCGGCGCTGTAGTCCGGGCCGTAGCGGAAGTTGCCGCGGTCGTCGAATTTCGGCGCGCGCACGATCTTGCCGGGATTGTAGAGCCCGTTCGGATCGAAGCGGTCTTTGACTTCCTCGAAAGCGTGCACCAGTTCGGCGCCGAACATTTTCTCATGGAATTCGGAACGCACGATGCCGTCGCCATGCTCGCCGGAATGCGAACCTTTGTATTCGCGCACCATGGCGAAGGCGTCCTCGGCGATGGCGCGCATCGCCCGCACATCCTTGTCGAGCCGGAGGTTCAGCACCGGCCGCACATGCAGGCAGCCGACCGCGGCATGGGCATACCAGGTGCCGCGGGTGCCGTTCCGTTCAAAAACTTCCGTCAGCCGCGCGGTGTATTCCGCCAGGTGCTCGAGCGGCACGGCGCAGTCTTCGACAAAGGAGATCGGCTTGCCGGCCTCCTTCATCGACATCATGATGTTCAGCCCGGCGGTGCGCACTTCGGTGATGGCGGCCTGCAGCTTCGGATCGAGCACCTCGACCACGCCGCCCCATTTGGCGCCGCTGTCGCTCCAGGACAGACCGAGATCGCCGATCAGCTCGCCGAGCGATTTCAGCCGGCGCGCATTCTCGGCGTCGTCTTCGGCGAATTCGACGAACAGGATCGCCTCGGGATCGCCGCGCAGGAAGGCATCGATGGTCGGCTTGAAAATCGGAATGTCGCAAGCGAGCCCGAGCATGGTGCGGTCGATCAGTTCGACCGCGATCGGATTGAGCTTGACGATGTGCTGGGCCGCCGCCATCGCTTCGTGGAAGCTGCCGAAATGAACGGCGCCGACGGCGCGGCGGCCGAGCAGCGGCGACAGTTTCAGTTCGATCTTGGTCGAGAAGGCGAGCGTGCCTTCGGAGCCGACCAGCAGATGCGCAAGATTGATGTCGTTTCGTCCCGGCACGATGGCATCGAGATTGTAGCCGCCGACCCGGCGCTGCACTTTCGGAAAGCGCCGCTCGATCTCGTTCGCCTCGCGCGCGGCGATGGCGAACAGGTCGCGCACCAGATCCTGCGGCACATTGGTCGCGGGGTCGTCGAGCGCGCCGAAATGCGCATGCGTGCCGTCGGCCAGAACGGCATCGACCGCGATGACGTTCTCGCGGGTATTGCCGTAACGCAGCGAGCGCGCGCCGCAGGAATTATTGCCGACCATGCCGCCGATGGTGGCGCGCGAAGCCGTCGAGATATCGACCGGAAACCACAGGCCGGACGGCTTCAGCGCGCGGTTGAGTTCGTCGAGCACGATGCCCGGCTCGACCACGCAGCGGCGCGCCGGCGACATCGAGCGAGATCACGCGATTGAAATGCCGCGAGCAGTCGACCACCACCGTCTCGTTGACGGTCTGGCCGGCTTGCGAGGTGCCGCCGCCGCGCGCCGTCACCGGCACGCCGTCTGCACGGCAAATCGCAATCGCCCGATCGGCTTCTTCTATCGTGCGCGGCGTGACCACGCCGAGCGGCATAATTTGGTAGTGGGACGCGTCGGTGGAATACCGCCCACGGCTAAACGCGTCGAACCGCACATCGCCGACCTGCGCCGCTTTCAGCTGCCGTTCGAGCCGTCGTTCCAACACTGGCCTTAAACGCGCCGGCACGTTTTCCTCCGGGGCTTTGATGAGCCCCTAAAAATCACGCGATACCAATCACATATCAGCCCCGTCAATTAGACTTGACCGGCACACTTGACCGGAATGTCGCATTCGCTATTCAACCCCACAAGCCGCGCGCACTCTCGGACATGCGCCGCCGGGAAATCCATCGATCCGAAGGAGTGCTGGAAATGCCGCAGAATTCATCGCGCGCAGGCCGGGCGCCACTTTCTGCAAATTCCGGGGCCGACGCCGGTCCCCGACCGCGTGTTGCGGGCGATGGACACGCCGATGATCGACCATCGCGGTCCTGAATTCGCCAAGCTCGCCAAGCGCTGCCTCGACGGCATCAAGACCATTTTCAAGACCACCAATCCGGTCATCATCTACACCGCGACCGGCACCGGCGCCTGGGAAGGCGCGCTGGTCAATACGCTGTCGCCCGGCGATCGCGTGCTGATGGTCGAGACCGGCCAGTTCGCGACGCAATGGAAGACCATGGCGCAGAAGCTCGGGCTGAAGCCGGAATTCATTCCCGGCGATTGGCGCAGCGGCGTCGACGCCGCGGTGATCGAAGAGCATCTGCGCAAGGACAAGGCGCACGAGATCAAGGCGGTCTGCGTGCTGCACAACGAAACCGCGACCGGCTGCCTGACGCCGATCGATCCGATCCGCAAGGCGATCAACGCCGCCGGCCATCCGGCGCTGCTGATGGTCGACACTATTTCCTCGCTGGCCTCGACCGACTATCGCCATGACGAATGGGGCGTCGACGTCACCGTCGGCGGCGCGCAGAAAGGCCTGATGCTGCCGCCCGGCATGTCGTTCAACGCCATCAGCGACAAGGCGCTCGCCGCTTCCAAGACATCGAAGCTGCCGAAGTCGTTCTTGGCCTGGGACGACATGCTGACCATGAACAAGGTCGGCTTCTTTCCCTACACGCCGGCGACCCAGATGCTGCAAGGCCTCGCGGTGTCGATCGACATGCTGCACGAGGAAGGCCTCGACAACGTGTTCGCCCGCCATGACCGGCTCGCCGAAGCGACCCGGCGCGCGGTGCGCACCTGGGGTCTCGAAATGCTGTGCCGCGATCCGAAGTATTATTCGCCGACCATCACCGCGGTGCTGCTGCCGGAGGGCCACGACGCCGATGCGTTCCGCGGCCTGGCGCTCGACACTTTCAACATCTCCTATGGCGCGAGCTTCGGTCCCTACGCCAAGAAATATTTCCGCATCGGCCATCTCGGCGACATCAATGACGGCACGCTGATCGGCGCGCTGGCGCTGACCGAAATGGCGTCTGGCGCTGGCCGGCATCCCGCACAAGAAGGGCGGCGTGCAGGCGGCGATGGATTACATCGCCTCGGCCTATTCCACCGGCGCCCGCGCCGCGGCGGAGTAACAAGAGCATTTGCCGCTCATTCCCGCGCCAGCGGGAATCCAGCCCGGGTCCCCGCTGGCGCGGGGACGAGCGGCTATTGCCGCTCGCCTACGACAACGGCACCGACGCGACTTGATCCTTGAACGCGGGCCGCGACGAGATCGCCGCATACCAGCGCTCGAAATGCGGCAGCGGCGGCCGGTCGGGAATAAGCTGGCGGTAGCGATAGGCCATGATGCCGACCGGAATATCGCCGTAGGAGAATTTGTCGCCGGCGAGATAAGCGGTCTTGGCGAGCTGCTCGTCCATCATCTTCACGGCGGCGTTGGTTTTCTTCTTGCCCTCTTCGATCGCGGCGTGATCGCGCTTTTCCGGCGCGCGTGCGGATCAGATTCCAGAACACCGGCGTGATCGCCGGCGCCGAGAACGGAAAGCTGCCAGTCCATCCATTTGCCGGCGTGGCGCCTGGGTGCGCAGATCGGCCGGTTCGAGCACGCTCGCTTTATGCTTGGCGGCGAGATAGCGGACGATCGAATTCGATTCCCACAGCAGGTAACCGTCTTCTTCTTCGAGCGTCGGCACCAGCCCGTTCGGATTCATCGCCAGATAGGCCGACTCGCGGGTCTTGCCGAAGGCGCCGCCGACGTCGATGCGCTCATGCGGCAAACTCATCTCGCCCACCGCCCACATCACCTTCTGCACATTCGACGACGTATTGCGGCCCCAGATCTTGATCACGTTTCTTCTCCCTATGAATTAGCATCGACAGATAACCTCTCCCCGCGCGGGGAGAGGTCGAGCGAGTGAAACGAACGAGGGTGAGGGGGCCTCTCCGCGATCTGTACGCCGAAGTCTGAGTTCAGCGGAAACGCCCCCTCACCCCGACCCTCTCCCGCAAGCGGAGAGAGGGAGCAATCAATCGATCCGGCGCGCTTCCTCGGGCAGCATGATCGGAATGCCGTCGCGGATCGGATAGGCGAGCTTGGCGGCGCGCGAGATCAGTTCCTGCTTTTCGGCGTCGTATTCGAGCGGCGTCTTGGTCAGCGGACAGACCAGGATTTCAAGGAGTTTCGGATCGACGCTGTCATCGGGTCGGTCGATCGGCGGGCGTCGGACATTCGGACGCGTCCGGCATCACACTTCTGATTGCAGCGCGTCTCGCCGTCTGTGTTTCGCCCGGCGTCTTGCTCTTGGCAAGCTCGATCTCGGTGACGGCGACCAGGATTTCGGCGCGGGTTTTGAGGTCCGGCGCCTCCAGCATGGCCTGCTTCTCGGCGGCGGCGTAGGGCGACATCATCGCCAGCGCATTCACCAAAGCCTCGTTGGGCGCGTTCTCGATGCCTTCCCAGTCGGCCTTGAGATTGTTGGCTTTGAGAAACGAGGTCAGCGCGCGCAGCAGCGCCTTGCGGTCGACCTCGTCCTCGCCCTTGCGCGCGGTGAAATCGTCGATGAAGGGCTCATAGGCTGACCCGGCATTGCCGGTACGGCGTGGTGACGTCGAGCTCCTGCTCGATCGCGATAGCGCGCGACGCCGGTGAGCTGGATGAGATAGCGGCCGTCGCCGCTCTCGGCGAACTGCGTCATGCGCCCGACGCAGCCGACACGGAACAGACGCGGCTTGTCCTTGTCCGGCCCCGGATGCGCGGCATCGGGCTGGATCATGCCGATCAGGCGATGCCCGGACCGCAGCGCATCGTCGATCATCGCCAGATAGCGCGGCTCGAAAATGTTGAGCGGCATCTGGCCGCGCGGCAGCAGCAGCGCGCCCGGCAGCGGAAACACCGGGATCACCTCCGGCAAATCCTCAGGCCCTTTGAAGATGGCGTTCATCGGCATGTCGCACTCCGCTCCGCGACGGCACCGAACGGCATGGTACAGGTAATAACCGTCAAGCGAACAAAATCGACGACAGCCGGCGTGCGGCCCTCGATCGTCGCTTCGTCGGTCGGACCCCAGGCATCGAAAAACTGCACCAGCTGCTTGCGCGCGCCGTCGTCGTTCCATTTGCGGTCGCGCTTGACGATGGCGATCAGATGGTCGAGCGCCTCTTTGCGCTGGCCTTGGCCGTTGAGCGCCAGCGCGAGATCGAACCGCGCCTGATGGTCGAGCGGATTGGCGGCGACCTTCTGCTCGAGCTCGGCGACCGGGCCGAGCGTCTTGGCCTGTTCGGCGAATTCGAGCGCCGCACGCGCCGCCGCGACCGCGGCGTCGTTCTGCTTGGCTTCCGGCACCATGGCGAGCGTCTGCCGCGCCTGGTCGAGCGCGCCGGTCTCGACATAGCTGCTGCGCGAGCCCGGCCAGCGCCGGCACGTTGGTGCTGTCCTCGGCGAGCAAATGCGCATAGATCTCCGCGGCGCCGGCGGCGTCGCCTTCGGCGAGCGCCGCCTCGGCGGCCTTGAGCAGATCCTTGGCCTCGCCGCCGATGCTGCCCTTGGTCAGCCGCTCCAGGAACGCGACGACCTGGCTCTCCGGCAGCGCGCCCATGAAGCCGTCGGCCGGCTGGCCGTTGACGAAAGCGATCACGGCCGGGATCGACTGGATGCCCATCTGGCCGGGAATCGCCGGATGCTCGTCGATGTTCATCTTGACGAGCTTGACCTTGCCCTTGGCGGCCTTCACCGCCTTTTCCAGGATCGGCGTCAGCTGCTTGCACGGGCCGCACCACGGCGCCCAGAAATCGACCAGCACCGGCTGGCGCTTGGATTCCTCGATGACGTCCTTGACGAAGCTTTGCGTGGTCGTGTCCTTGACGGACGCGTCAGCGGTCATGGTTCCAGCTTCCTGCAACATGGTCCTCGCCCAAAGAGCCCGAAATTCAGCCCGATTTCTCAGCCGGCCCCGCAAGGGCCCGACCGGGATGTACCCTATTTCGCCTGATAAATGGGAACAAAGCCGCCGAATGCAATCGGGGCTCGCGCGGGGTCCGACTTACGGCGCGGCGTCCGACACCGGCTCGATCCGCGGCGGATGGCCGGTGGCTTCGAGGAACCTGACCAGCCCCTCGCGCGAAATCGTGGTGGTCGCGGTATTCACCAGCGGATGAAAATTGAGCACCGGGTGCGCCATCATGGCCGCGTCGAGCACCACCGTGACGCGGCGGCCGGTGTCGTTGATGGCGGCGAACGGCGTCACCGAGCCGGGCGTGACGCCGAGCAGTTCGCCGCATCAGTTCGGCCGAGCCGAACGAGAACCGGCCGGTGGCGCCGAGCAGCCGATGCAGCGCGCGCAACTCGATCGCGGCCTCCTCGCTCGGCCACGACGAGGAACGGCACGCCCTTCTTGTCGCGCAGGAACAGGTTCTTGGTATGCCCGCCGGGCACCGTCGCCGCGCAGCGCGCGGGCATCCTCGACCGTGAAGGCCGCGGATGGCTGACCGTCTTGTGGGCGATGCCGAGCGTGTCGAGATAGGCGAACAGATCGTCGGGCGTGGCGGGCATGGACCGGTTCCGAAGGCGCGATCCTCGGCCCCGGCCGCCCCGATCGAGGCGGGACGGGTTTTCGGAAAAGATCACGCCCGATCAAAATGCTAGGGCCGATAGCGCCTCTAGCCCAGAGCGCCACGGGTTGCCAAGCCGGGCGCTCTTTGGCATACCTCGCCCCGGTCGCGCCGGAACGGCGATGACCCATTACCCTACGTCGGATGCGGGTGTAGCTCAGGGGTAGAGCACGACCTTGCCAAGGTCGGGGTCGAGGGTTCGAATCCCTTCGCCCGCTCCAACTTTCCAAAATTACGCGCGCAGTCCTGTAATTTGAACCCGCCGCCTCTCGGAATGGAAATGGCGGATTACGCTCCGCTCATCCGCCCTACCTGCCCCCTCACCTAACCGCCACATACGTCCGCATCTTGCCCGGATTACAAATCCCCAGCGGATCGACCTCGCGCTTGAAGCCCATCAGGTCGGTGTCGGCGCTTTTGAAGCCGGCGCTGTCTTCCAGCATCCAGATGTGCGGATCGGCGATCGAGACGCCGTGGCGGCGGTGGATCTCCATGATCTCGTTGAGCCGCGCGTCGGTCGAGTATTTGATCAGGCCGAGTCCGAACGCGGTGACCTCGCCGGCATAGCGGGTGAACTCGAGATGCTGCAGCAATTCGCCGGGCGCGAACAGCGCCTCGATCTCGGCGACCTTGTCGAGAAAGCCCGCCGCCGGGTAGAGCGCCTGCAGATAGGTGATGTCGCGGTCGGCGTTGAGCGCGTGCAAGGTGGTGTGGTTCCAGCTCAGTTCGTAGAGCGGGTGCGCGCCCATCGCTTCGTCGGTCGGCCGCCGATAGGTGATGTCGCCGCTGTGCGCGGCGGCGAGCGACAGGAACGGCGCGAGCGAATGGTCCGCGATCATGGCCAGCACCGCGGGCCGGCCGGCCGGAAAATAGGACTCCATGCCGTGAAAGAACGATGGGATCGGCCAGTCGAGCGGCGTCACCAGTTTTTTGACCACGCCGTCGGCCAGCGCCAGTTCATGGCCGAAGCGCACCGCGCGCATGAAATCGCCGAACGAAACGATCACGTCGATCCAGTCAAACGCGGGCGCCAGCGGAATTTCCAGCGCGGTGACGATGCCGGTGGTGCCCCAGCCGTGACAGATCTTCAGCGCGGCGTCGCCTTTCAGCTCGAACACGCGCGGCGTTTCCTCGATGCTGATGACGCGGGCGCCGGCGATGTTGCCGAGCTCGCGCAAGCCGCCATAGCTCACCGAGCCGACACCGGCCGAGCCGCCGGCGGCAAAGCCGCCGATCGAGGCCATCCGCTTGGTCGACGGATGGATGCGGAGTTCATAGCCGGCTTTGCGCGTCTCGGCGTCGATGTGATGCATCTTGCGGCCGGCGCCGACGCGGAGCGTCGGGCCCTTCTGCCACTCGATGGCGTTGAGCGCGCTGACGTCGAGGACGGCGCCGCCCTCGACCGGTACGCATTGGCCGTAATTGCCGGTGCCGCCGCCGCGGATGGTCAGCGGCACGCGATAGCGCGCCGCGAGGCCGGCGACGCGGATCACATCGGCTTCGTCGCGCGGCACCACCACCACGTCGGCGATCTTGTCCTGGAGCTGGCGCTTGAGCACCGGACTGAACCAGAAAAAGTCGCGCGATTTCCGGTGCACGATCTTCGGATCGGTTTCGATCGGCACATCGCCGAGCCCGCCGAGAAAGGATTCCAGATCGCCGCTGCGTTTGCCGGTCCTACTGGCGTCGCTCACCGTTCCGCTCCTTGCTCGCCGCTGTCGTCGCAGGCGTCGTGATGCCGGTGATCGTGCAATTAACGTACCTCTTCACCGCGCCCGGTACGTCATCGTCCCGGCTAGACGCTTGACCCGGTGGTCCACTTTTCTTTGAGGCTCGAACCCCCTCACCCCAACCCTCTCCCCCATGGGGAGAGGGAGCGCGCCGCGATTGCGCTCGGCGGTTTCCAGCATTTGATTCCGCCGTTGATCAGAATGCAGGACGGCACGCTGACGATGGCCGACTCCCTCTCCCCATGGGGGAGAGGGCGGGGTGAGGGGGCTCGAAACCCGCAGGATGATCCAAAAATAATCGTTACATTCACGGAGACGGATATCTTGACATTCGTCCCTGTTATGGCTACATCGCGCGCCAATGCTCGCTCGATACGGACGCCACTCTGGAGGGGATTCCCGGGCGGCGGGGCGAGTGCGGTGCCCGCGGATGGGGCCATCCACCCCGTTCCCGGGCGGCTTGGGCATCATGTCTCCCGGCATTACGACCGGGGCGGGAGGTGCTCCCTGGACTGGGACAGGCGATGGCGGGTAACGCCCGCTGGCACTGTCGCCAACGCATGATCGGTTGTCGTGCGTCAGACCACGTCCCAGGAAACCCTGGCCTGAAGCCGAGCCTTAGGGACGACGACTCCCTTTGGTGAGAGCCGTGGTGGGACGCCGACAGACGAGCCGCCCCGCTGGGCGGCGCCGCGCCCGTAAGGTGCGGCGGTGGTGCCCGCGTCTGTCGGCGTCCTGCTTCCTATTTTTATTTAGTCGTTGGAATGGAAATGGCGGAGACGGCGTAAGCCATTGAGAAACCGGGGCCCCACCCCTTGGGCTTTCTCGCAAGCTTCCCGGTCTTCGTTCTTCACGTAACAGGGTTGGCATCACTCGGGCGCGAAGGGGCGCCGCGAGAACGATCGAGCTGTTGCGAAGTGCGGCACATTTCCCGTCACCCTGAGGTGGCCGCGCAGCGGCCCTCGAAGGGTGGCGGCGGCAGGGCCTCGGAGCGTGCATCCTTCGAGGCGCGCCTTCAGCGCGCACCTCAGGATGACGAATGGAGGTTTGCATGACGGTGAGTCAGACGCCCCTCCCACCACCCTTCGGGTGGTCTCCCCTTCCCGTTACGCGGGGCGGGAGACAGGTTGTGTCGCCTCTCAATCCGGTTAGGTTAGCCGCCGCCGTTTCGTTGTCTGCCACGTTTGCCGGGACCCTCGTGGACAATCATCTTGCCCCTTCCGCGGGCCAGCGCGCGCTCGCGCTGGTGCTGCTTTGGCTTTGCGGCGCGAGCCTGCGGCTCACCGTCCTGGCGGTGCCGCCGGTGGTGCCGCTGCTGCATGCCGATCTGCATCTGACGGAAACCGGCATCGGCTGGCTCTCAAGCCTGCCGCCGATGCTGTTCGCGATCGCCGCGGTGCCGGGTTCGCTGTTGATCGCCCGCTTCGGCATCGTGCCGGCCTTGGTGATCGGCCTCCTCCTCAACGCGGTGGGCTCGGCGGCGCGCGGCGCGCTGCCCGACGCGGCCTCGCTCTACGCCTCGACCGTGGTGATGGCGGCCGGCGTTTCGATCATGCAGCCGGCGCTGCCGCCCTTGGTGCGGGCGTGGTTTCCCGACCGCATCGGCTTCGCCACCGCGATCTACACCAACGGCCTGTTGATCGGCGAAACGCTGGCGGTGGCGCTCACCATTCCGCTGGTGCTGCCGCTGGTCGACAACAGCTGGCGGCTGAATTTCGTGGTCTGGTCGATCCCGGTGCTGCTCACCGCGCTGCTTGTGGTCGTCTGCGTGTCGCGGTTCGGCGGCAAGACCCGTGCAAAGGCCGGGGCGGATACCGGTCCGGCGGTGACGGCCAAGCGGCGATGGTGGCCGGATTGGCGCCGGCCGATGATCTGGCGGCTCGGTCTGATCCTCGGCAGCGTCAACGCGATGTATTTCGTCACCAACGCCTTCCTGCCGGACTACATGACGGCGGCCGGCCGGCGCGACCTGATTTCCTGGGCGCTCACCGCGCTCAATCTCGCCCAAATACCGGCCTCGTTTCTGATGCTGGGCGTGGCAGGACGCTGGGTGAGAAGCCCGTGGGCCTACCGGGTGACCGGCGGACTGGCGCTGGTGTCTCTGATCGGCATGATGACGATGAGCGCGGTCTGGATGGTGTTCTGGGCGGCGGTGCTCGGCTTTGTCACCGCGATCACGCTCATCCTCGCGCTGGCGCTGCCGTCGGTGGTCAGCGCGCCGGACGACGTGCATCGCACTTCGGCCGGCATGTTCACCATCAGCTACAGCCTGGCGATGGCGCTGTCGGTACTCGGCGGCTGGCTGTGGGATCTGACGCATCTGCCGCTCGCCGGCTTTCTGCCGGTGGCGGTGTGCGGCACCTTGATCATCGTTTTATCGTCGACGGTGCGCCATGCGGCGCAGCCGCAGTCGGGCGCCGCATAGCGCGCAACGATCCATCATTTATCGCGGCATGAGTGAGGAGAAATTTTTGTGAATCCGAAATGGCTCGCGGCCGCCCTGGCGTTCACGATCGGCGCATCGTTCGTCCTGCCCGCGCAGGCGCAGACCTATCCCGATCATGCGGTCCGGCTGATCGTGTCGTTCCCGGCCGGCGGCAGCGTCGACACGCTCGGGCGCATCGTGGCGCAAAAGCTCGGCGACACGTGGAATCAATCGGCCTTTGTCGAGAACCGTGCCGGCGCCGGCGGCAATATCGGCTCAAGCGTGGCGGCGGCGGCCGCGCCCGACGGCTACACCTTGGATTTCGCCTGCCAATGCGTTGCCGCCAATGTCACGATCGCGCCGATGCGGGATTTCGATCCGCGCACCAATCTCGCTCCCATCGTCCTGATCGCCACCGGACAGGACGTGCTGCTGGTGCCGCCGGACTCGCCGTTTCATTCGGTCAAGGAACTGGTCGATCACGCCAAGGCGCATCCCGGCGAGCTCAATGTCGCTTCCCTCGGCGTCGGCTCGAGCAGCGATCTCGCCACCGCGCTGTTCAGCGAGGTCACCGGCATCACGCTGCAGAAGGTGCCGTATAATTCCTACGGCCAGGCGATGACCGATCTCAGCGCCGGCCGTACCTCGATGTGGCTCGCGACGCTCGGCGGTGCGCTCGGCCAGGTCCAGTCCGGCAAAGTCCGCGCGCTGGCAGTCTCGGGCGCGACCCGTTCGGCGCAGCTTCCCGACGTCGCGACGTTCGACGAACTCGGCGTGCCTTACGGCAACGATACCAGCTGGTATGCGCTGTTCGCACCGGCCGGCACGCCGCCCGCGATCATCTCAAAGATCAACGCCGATACTAATCTCATCCTTGCGGATGCCGACATGAAAGCCCGCGCCGCGGCGCTCGGCTACCGCCTGGTCGGCGGCACGCCGGAACAGCTCGGCGCCTTCCTCCGCAGCGATATCGACAAATGGGCGAACCTCGCCAAGAAGGGCGGCTTGGCGGTCCAATGAGCGCGATCAATTCCCGGCCGCGAGCCCGCCGCGGGTGCGCGGATCGGCGGCGCCGACAAAACCCGCAGGCGTGATCATGATCGAATTGGCGGAGCTATACGGCCGTTGCGCGACGATGGCATCGCCGCGGGCCTGCAGGGCGGCAATGACCGCGTCGGGAAATCCCGGCTCGACGAAAACCTGGTCGGGCATCCATTGATTGTGCAGCCGCGGCTCCGACACCGCAGCCGCGATGTCCATGCCGCGGTCGATGACATTGACGATCACTTGCAACACCGTGGTGATGATGCGGCTGCCGCCCGGCGAACCGGTGACCAGAAACGGCTTGCCGTCCTTGAGCACGATGGTCGGCGTCATCGACGACAGCGGCCGCTTGCCCGGGCCGGGCTCGTTGGCCTCGTAGCCGATCAGGCCATAGGCGTTCGGCGCATCCGGCTTCGCGGCGAAGTCGTCGAGTTCGTTGTTGAGAAGAATGCCGGTGCCGTCGGCGACCAGCCCGAGGCCGTAGCCGAAATTGAGCGTGTAGGTGTTGGAAACCGCATTGCCGAACCGATCGGTGACCGAAAAATGCGTGGTGTTGTGACCTTCGTTCTGAACATTGCCGCCGGCGCGGATCGCGCTTGCCGGCGTGGCGCGCGCCGGATCGATGGTGGCGCGCCACGCCGCCGCATAGTCCTTCGACGTCAGGCGCGCGACCGGATTTTGCACCCGGCCGGGATCGCCGAGAAACAGCGCGCGGTCGGCGTAAGCGCGCTTCATCGCCTCGATCATCAGGAACAAGGTCTGGGTCCGGTCGTCGTGGGCGAGATCGAAGCCTTCGAGGATGTTGAGCATCTCGATCAGATTGACGCCGCCGGACGACGACGGCGGCATCGAGACGATGTCGTAGCCGCGATAGCTGCCGCGCACCGGCTCGCGCTCGATGGCGCGATAGTTTTTCAGATCGTCGGCGGTCATCACGCCGCCCGCGGCCTGGACATCGGCGGCAAGCTTGACGGCGACCGGGCCGTCGTAAAACGCGCGCGGACCGTCATGGGCGATGGCCTCGAGCGTGTCGGCGAGATCGCTCTGCACCAGGAGATCGCCGGGCGCGAGGTCGCCGCCGCTCGCATTGAGAAAGATCTTTGCCGAGGCCGGCCAGCGCGCCAGCCGGTCGCGGACGCCCGGCAGCGAATCCGCAGTATCGTCGCTGACCGGAATGCCGTCGCGCGCCATAGCGATCGCCGGCGCGATCAATTCGGCGAGCGTGAAACGGCCGGAGCCGTATTTTTCCTCGGCAAGCGCCAAGCCGGCGACCGTGCCCGGCACGCCGACCGAAAGCGCGGAGTCGCGCGACTTCTGCGGATCGGCATTGCCGGCGGCGTCGAGAAAGCTCTTGGCGTCGATCGCCGCCGGCGCGGTCTCGCGATAGTCGATCGCGATGTCTTCGCCGCCGGCGCGGTGGATCACCATGAAACCGCCGCCGCCGAGATTGCCGGCGCGCGGATAGCTCACCGCCATCGCGAAGCCGATCGCGACCGCGGCATCGATGGCATTGCCGCCCTTTTGCAGAATCTCGGCGCCGATCCGCGCCGCGCGCGCCTCCTGCGCCACCACCATGCCGTTCGCCGCGACAACCGGCTGCGCTGCCGCAATAGCGCTGCCCGTCGCCGCCAGCCGCTGCGCCGCCGCCTCGCGAGGCTGGATCGCAAATGCGCCGACGGCGATCAGGAGAATTACACGCGCAACCGCCGATGCGACGGATCGGACCATGGCTTTCATTACTCACATACTTTCCGGCCAAGGCCGATGCGGTTACTGTTTTCGGAAACGGAAAATCCCAGATGGACCCGAGCGCAGTTTTGTTAGCCAACGGCAGTGTGCGGATCAAGCAAACGCGCCACGGCCTGATGGCCTACAATATCAACGATATCTATCTCGGCCGGTCACTTGATTGTTACGGCGAGTTTTCGCGCGGCGAAACGCTGCTGTTTGCCCAGCTTGTCGGGCCGCAATCGCTGGTCTTGGACATCGGCGCCAATATCGGGGCGCATACGCTGTTCTTCGCCGAGGTGGTGGGACCGCGCGGCCTGGTTTTCGCCATCGAGCCGCAACGAGCGGTCTATCAGCTGCTGTGCGCCAACCTGGCGCTGAACAATATCAATAACGTGCGCGCGATCCATGCCGCTGCCGGACGGGCGCGCGGGCAGGCGTCGATACCGGTCTATGATTACACCCAGCCGGGCAATTTCGGCGGTGCCGAACTGGCAGCGACCGGCGGCGAGCCGGTCGACATGATGACCATCGACAGCCTGCAACTGCCCGCCTGTCATCTCATGAAGATCGACGTCGAGGGCCACGAGCAAGCGGTGATCGCCGGCGCGGTCGAAACGATAACGCGATTTCGGCCGGTGCTGTATGTGGAGAACGACCGCCGGCAGCAATCCGCCGATCTGATCCGGCAGATCCGCGACCTCGACTACATTCCCTACTGGCATCTGCCGCCGCTGTTCAGCCCCGACAATTTTTTTGGGAATCCGACCAACGTATTCGCCAACACGCTATCGATCGACATGATGTGCCTGCCGCAGGGCGACGGCCGGGCGGTCGAAGGCATGAAGCCGGTCGCCGGTCCGGACGATTGGCCGTTTCCGTATTAGAGCATCGACGGCAAAACGCGATCCGGCGGGCGATGGCCGTCGAGAAAGGTCTTGATGTTGACGATGACTTTTTCACCCATGTCGACGCGGCCTTCGACGGTGGCCGAGCCGAGATGCGGCAGCAGCACCACTTTGCCGGCGCGGGCGAGCTTGACCAGCTTCGGGCTTACCGCCGGTTCGTGCTCGAACACATCGAGACCGGCGCCCGCGATATCGCCGGACTCGATCAGGCGGCCGAGCGCGTTCTCGTCGATCACCTCGCCGCGCGCGGTGTTGACGATATAGGCCTCGGGGCGGATCAGCTTGAGCCGCCGCGCCGACAAGCAGATGATAGGTCGCGGGCGTATGCGGACAATTGATCGAGATGATGTCCATGCGGGCGAGCATCTGGTCGAGGCTCTCCCAGTAGGTCGCGTGCAATTCCTCCTCGATTTCGGGGGCGACGCGGCGGCGATCGTAATAATGGATCTTCAGGCCGAAGGCGTGGGCGCGGCGCGCCACCGCCTGGCCGATGCGGCCCATGCCGACGATGCCGAGCCGCTTGCCCCAGATGCGGTGGCCGAGCATCCAGGTCGGGCTCCAGCCGGTCCATTCGCGCTCGCCGGTCAGCACCTGCGCGCCCTCGGCCAGCCGCCGCGGCACCGCCAGAATCAGCGCCAGCGCCATGTCGGCGGTGTCCTCGGTAAGCACGCCCGGCGTATTGGTCACGGTGATGCCGCGCTGAATGGCGGTCGCCACGTCGATATTGTCGACGCCGTTGCCGAAATTGGCGATCAGCTTGAGCCGCTCGCCCGATTGGGTCAGCACCGAGCGATCGATGTGGTCGGTTACCGTCGGAACGATTACGTCGGCGGTCTTGGCGGCCTCGACGAGTTCGGCCTGGCTCATCGGCTTATCGTCTTCGTTCAGGCGGGCGTCGAACAGCTCCCGCATGCGCATTTCGACGCTGTCCGGCAGCTTGCGAGTGACCACGACCAGCAGTTTCTTGCCCGTCGCCATGCGTTGCCTCTTACGCCTGCGGCCACCTTGAGTGGCCCCATTCAGGTCTCCTTAACCGCCCTCGCCGACACTAAAGAGCGGGGGCAGTCCGTTCAAATCTCTCTACCAGATGGCCGCGCTCCCCACAAAGCGCGCCGGGCCTTCCCCGGCGCGTCGGGCATCGATAACGGGTTGGGGCAAAGTGAGTTTGCAGGCCTTGAAATCGCAAGTCGCGAATGTGCAAGCCGCGATGACGTTGCGGCGTGGCAGGGTGATCGCTCTCGCGCTGGCCGCAGCGCTGTCGGCACTCGGCGGAGCCGGCACCGCGCGCGCCGGGGGCGATACCACCAGCAGTCTGCCGGTGCCGCGCTTTGTCAGCCTCAAGGCCGATCGCGTCACGGTACGCGGCGGCCCCGACAAAGATCACGATGTGGCCTGGATCTATACCCGGCTCGGCTGGCCGGTCGAGATCACCGCCGAATTCGAAAACTGGCGCCGCATCCGCGATTCCGACGGCGCCGAAGGCTGGGTTTATCATTCGCTGCTGTCGGGCAAGCGCACCGCGTCGGTGCAGCTCAAAACCAAGACCGACCTGGCGCCGCTCTATGCCCAGCCGGACGCCAAGAGCGCCGTCACGGCGCAATTGCAGGTCGGCGTTCTCGGCACGGTCAAGCGCTGTACCGGTTCGTGGTGCCAGATTGCCGGTCAAGGTTTCGAGGGTTGGGTGCTGCAGACCGATCTTTGGGGCGTTTATCCCGACGAGAAGGTCGAGTAGGCCGTGAAAGACCGATTGCGGCGGCGCACGCTCTGCCTTTTTCTCTGCATCGCCGCAATTGCCACGGGATGTCTCGCAGCCTCGGCGCAAACGCCGCCGAAGAAGCCGAAAATATTTCTACCGGCCCTCGCCGCGCAAGGCTTCGACGTCAAAGCCGCGTACGGCTCCTACATCGTGCTGCAGAAGGGCAAGGACGTTTGGCTCTGCTACATGCTCGACACCAAGTCGGACTGCACGCCGGCGGAGTAGCCCTGCCGAGTAGCTCTGACATGCAGCCCCGCACGCGATTGATTTGACCTATATCAACGAGAAAGGCGCATAAGCAGGCCAGCTTCCCCTTTTCCGCGCCAACAGGGACCGCCGAGCGATGCTCGCCCCCAACCGTCCGCCGACCTTCGTCGAGCTTTACACCCCGAAGCTGCTCACGGTGTTGCGCGAGCACTACGGCTCGCGCGACCTCAAGGCCGACATCCTTGCCGGGCTGACCGTCGCCATCGTTGCGCTGCCGCTGTCGATGGCAATCGCCATCGCCTCGGGCGTCTCGCCCGAGCGCGGCCTCTACACCTCGATCGTCGGCGGCTTCTTCGTCTCGGCGATCGGCGGCAGCCGCTTTCAGATCGGCGGCCCGGCCGGCGCCTTCATCGTCCTGGTCGCTGCAACGGTGAGCCAGCACGGACTAGACGAACTCATTCTGGCTACGGCGATGAGCGGCCTGCTGCTTTTTGCCATCGGGCTTCTCCGGCTTGGCACCTTCATCAAATACATTCCCTATCCGGTCACGGTCGGATTTACGGCCGGCATCGCCGTGATCATTTTTTCCGGCGAATTGGCGGACCTGTTCGGCCTGAAACTTCCCGGCAAGGAACCCGGACCGCTCATTCCCAAATTCGTCGCCTTGTTCGGCGCCGCCGATACGGTGAACGTTGCGGCAGTCGGGGTTGCGGCGCTCTCGATAGGCGCGATCGTCGCGGTGCGGCGCTGGCGGCCGCAATGGCCCGCCTATCTGATCGGCGTCGGATTGGCGAGCATCGTCACTTGGTCATTCGGCCTGCACATCGAAACCATCGGCAGCCGCTTCGGCGGCATCCCAAGTTCGTTTCCCCTGCCGCATTTGCCGGTCTTCTCACTCGATAAAATCCAGGAAATGCTTCCGGCAGCGCTCTCGTTCACCCTGCTGGGCAGTATCGAAAGCCTGTTGTCGGCGGTCGTCGCCGACAGCATGACCGGACGCCGTCATCGCTCGAACGCGGAACTGGTGGCGCAGGGTGTCGCCAACGTCGCCTCGGCCCTGTTCGGCGGCATCTGCGTGACCGGCACGATCGCGCGGACGGCAACCAATGTACGCGCCGGCGCTCGCGGTCCCGTCGCCGGCATGATGCATTCGGTCTTCCTGTTGCTGTTCGTGCTCGTGGGTGCGCCGCTCGCGGCTTACATTCCGCTTGCGGCCTTGGCCGCCGTGCTTACGGCTGTGGCCTGGAACATGGCGGAAAAGCATCAGTTCGCGACGCTGCTCCGCGCCTCTCGCGGCGACGCCGTGGTGCTGCTCGCGACTTTCCTGCTGGTGGTATTTCGCGATCTTACCGAGGGCATCCTCGCCGGTTTCGGCCTCGCGACGCTCTTGTTCATGCATCGCATGGAGCAGACCGTCGCCGTCGAGCAGGGCAGGCCTAATCCCGACGACGATGTGGCGGACGATCGCAATGGCACGCGAGAGAAGCCTTACGATGTCGCACTCGCGACCGACCGGGATGTGATTGTTTACCGCCTGTCGGGAGCGTTCTTCTTCGGCGCCGCAGCCAACGTCGCCGCCGCGCTCGACCGCATTGGCGAACATCCGAAGGCCTATGCGATCGATTTTTCGGCGGTATCCGTGATCGAACTCGACCGCGGCCGCTACCATCGAGGGATTCGTTCGCAAGGCGCGCCGGCATGACGCGGCGGTATACATCGCCGGCGCCTTACCGACCGTCCGCCGCTTGCTGAAGATGCATGGCGTGCGGTCGCCAGCGGTAAGTTTCGCCGCGAATCTGGATGGCGCGATCGCTGCCGCACACCAGAAAATCAAAGAAGACGCAGCGGCATGACCGCCCGCTACATGACGTTAAAGGTTCGAGGAGACAACAAAGATTCGAGATACGCCGCCGGACGGCGGGTCTCAGCGCTTGCGCCGCAACCGCACCACGACATCGATCCGGGCGATCTCGAAGCCCTCGGGCGCCATCGGCGCCTTGCCGACCACCACATCGCTCGACGGGATGTCCATGAGGTCGTTCTGATCCTCGATGAAGAAGTGGTGGTGTTCGGAATTGTTGGTGTCGAAATAGGCCTTGGAGCCGTCGACGGCGACCTGGCGCAACAGGCCGACTTCGGTGAACTGGTGCAGCGTGTTGTACACGGTGGCAAGCGACACCGGCACTTTGGCGCGGCTGGCTTCCTCGTAGAGCATTTCCGCCGTCACATGGCGGTCGCCTTTGCCGAACAGGATCCAACCCAGCGCCATGCGCTGCCGCGTCGGCCGCAGCCCCACATCCCGAAGCTTCGACTTGACGTCATGCCAAGGGCAGCCGTTGAGATCGGCCCGCATTGCCTGCAGGGGCGACGGCATCGCCGGCGCGGCGGCGAACATCGGACGCGGAGGAACGGTTGAACGCGACTCTGTCATAACGGCACCTTGCAGCCCCTTGCGGGACGCCGAAGAGATTGTTGCAGTTGAAATCATTATACGCCACCTTGCGCGCGCTGCAACTCCCCAGACACGAGGCGCCAGAGCGGCGGGCCATGACTTTCCCACCGCGGCAGTGGGCATGGGGCGGGCGGCTTTGCCGCATTCTCCCCATATGTTAGGGGTTATCGGATCAGCCGAAAGGGCGGAGCGGAACGCGGATGCAAGAGCGCCGGGCGAATTTCGAATATGAGGACCTGCTGGCATGCGGGCGGGGCGAACTGTTCGTCGAGGGTCCGCAGCTGCCCTTGCCGCCGATGTTGATGTTCGACCGCATCTCAGAAATCGCCGAGGACGGCGGCGAATACGGCAAGGGTCTGGTCCGCGCCGTGCTCGATCTGAAGCCGGACCTTTGGTTTTTCCCCTGCCATTTCAAGGGCGATCCGGTGATGCCGGGCTGCCTCGGCCTCGATGCGCTATGGCAGATGTCGGGCTTCTTTCTCGGCTGGCTCGGCTCGCCCGGCCGTGGCCGGGCGCTCGGCATGGGCGAGATCAAGTTTTCGGGCCAGGTGCTGCCGACGATGAAAAACATCGTTTACGGCATCGATATCAAGCGCGTCATGCGCTCGAAGCTGGTGCTCGGCATCGCCGACGGCTGGCTGTCGGCGGACGGCTCGGTGATCTATCGCGCGCTCGACATCAAGGTCGGCTTGTTCCGCGACCCAGAGCCGCAGCCCAATAACGCCTAGTCGAACGGCGTTTGGCAGTTGAGTCGGACGAGGCAAGTCACATGAAACGTGTGGTCGTCACCGGGATGGGCATCGTCTCGTCCATCGGCAACAACACGCAGGAAGTATTGGCGTCGCTGCGCGAGGCCAAGTCCGGCACCGTGCGCGCCGATAAATATGCCGAACTGGGTTTCCGGTCCCATGTCCATGGTGCACCGACGCTCGATCCGAGCGAGTCGGTCGATCGTCGCGCGATGCGGTTTCTCGGCGGCGGCGCCGCCTGGAATCACGTCGCGATGGAGCAGGCCATCCGCGACGCCGGCCTCGAAGAGACCGATATCTCGAATCCGCGCACCGGCATCGTCATGGGCTCCGGCGGCCCATCGACGCGATCCATCGTGGAAGCCGCCGACATCACCCGCAGCAAGGGCCCGAAACGGGTCGGCCCGTTCGCGGTGCCGAAAGCGATGTCGTCGACCGCTTCCGCAACGCTTGCGACCTGGTTCAAGATCAAGGGCCTGAGCTATTCGATCTCGTCGGCCTGCGCGACCTCCAATCATTGCATCGGCAACGCTTACGAGATGATCCAATACGGCAAACAGGACGTCATGTTTGCCGGCGGCTGCGAAGAACTCGACTGGACATTGACGGTGCTGTTCGACGCCATGGGCGCGCTGTCTTCGAAGTTCAACGATACGCCCGCCAAGGCGTCGCGCGCTTACGACGCCGATCGCGACGGGTTCGTCATCAGCGGCGGCGCGGGCGTGCTGGTGCTGGAAGAATTCGAACGCGCCAAGGCGCGCGGCGCCAAGATCTACGGCGAGATCGCCGGCTACGGCGCCAGTTCCGATGGCGTCGACATGGTGGCGCCGTCCGGCGAGGGCGCGGTGCGATGCATGAAAATGGCGCTCGCCAACGTCAACCCGAAAGTGGATTACATCAATCCGCATGCGACTTCGACGCCGATCGGCGACCTCAAGGAGATCGAGGCGATCCGTGAAGTATTCGGCGCCGGCGACAAGTGCCCGCCAATCTCGGCGACAAAGTCGCTGACCGGTCACTCGCAGGGTGCGACCGGGGTTCACGAAGCGATCTATTCGCTTCTGATGATGAACAACGGCTTCATCTGCGAGAGCGCCAATATCGAGAATCTCGATCCGGCTTTCGCCGATATGCCGATCCTGCGTGAACGGCGCGACGACGTCAGGCTGGGCTGCGTGCTGTCGAACTCCTTCGGTTTCGGCGGCACCAATGCCTGTCTCGTATTCAAGCATCCGGACGCCTGACGTGTCGCAGATAATGGCAGGCAAACGCGGCCTGATCATGGGGGTCGCCAACGATCACTCGATTGCCTGGGGCATCGCGCGGACGCTCGCCGCGCATGGCGCCACGCTCGCCTTCACCTATCAGGGCGAAGCGCTCGGCAAACGCGTCAAGCCGCTGGCCGCCTCGGTCGGCGCCGACCTCGTGCTGCCTTGCGACGTCGAGGACACCGCATCGGTCGAAGCAGTGTTCGCCACACTCGGCCAGACCTGGGGAACGCTCGATTTCCTGGTCCACGCTGTCGCTTTCTCCGACAAGACCCAGCTCACCGGCCGCTACGCCGACACCACGCGCGAGAATTTTGCACGCACCATGCTGATCTCCTGCTTCTCGTTCACCGAAGCGGCGCGGCATGCCGCTGCCATGATGCCGAACGGCGGCGCGATGCTGACGCTCACCTATAATGGCGGCTTGCGGGCGATGCCGAATTACAACGCCATGGGCGTCGCCAAAGCGGCCCTCGAGGCTTCGGTCCGCTATCTCGCCGTCGATTTCGGTTCGAGCAAAATCCGCGTCAACGCGATCTCGGCGGGACCGATCCGGACGCTCGCCGGCGCCGGCATCGGCGATGCCAGGGCCATGTTTGCGTTTCAGCAGCGACACTCGCCATTGCACCGCGGCGTCACGCTCGAAGATCTCGGCGGCGCCGGACTTTATCTGCTTTCGGAGCTATCGAGCGGCGTTACCGGCGAAATCCATTTCGTCGATTCCGGCTACAACGTCATCGCCATGCCGCATCCGGACGCGCTCCGCGCCGATCACAAACAGGCGGCGGACGAAGCCGCGAAATAGTCCTTCCGGCTCGTCCGCGTGAAGCGGGGGTCGGCAACTACAGCGTCGCCAGATGCGGCATAACTTCAGCGCTGAATAGATTAAGCGAACGCAGCGCGTCGGCGAGCGACATCGTGCCGAGAAACAAATACGTCAGCAAATAGTTGATGCCGAGCTCTTTAGTCTGTCGCTCGATTTCCTTGCGGACGGTTTCCGGCGAACCGGCAATGACCGTGCCGTTGGCGAGCGTATCCTCGTAGCTTTGGCCGTGTGGGATGTTCAGCCGCGAGGTCGCGCCGCTATGGCCGTGCTTGACACGCAGCCAATTGAGGTTCGCCAGGTGCACCTCCATCGCCGGCTTGGCGAAGCGGTGTGCTTCCGCATCCGTATCGGCGACAAAAATATGCCGCTGCACGGCGATGACGGCGCCGCCGGGAAACTCCGACTTCGGCTGCGCCGGTCCGCCGCGCTTGGCGAGCGCGGCTTTAAAGGCGGCGATATTGGCCTTCGCCATCGGCGTCGGGCCAAGCGTGACAAAATGCAGGCCCTGCTCGCCGGCCCAGGTGGAGCCGATCTCATTGGATGAACCATACCAGAATGGCGGATAGGGCTGCTGCAACGGCGACAGCGCGATCGGCACGTTTTCGTAGGTGAAATGCTTGCCGGCGTAGCTCAGAGAATCGGTCGTCAGCCCGGCACTGATGCAGTGGAAGGCGTCGATGAATATCTCGCGCGACTGATCGTGATCGACCTTGTGGAATTTCAATTCGTAAGGCGACACGCCGCGGCCGACGCCGACATCGAGCCGGCCGTAGCTCAGATGATCGAGCATGCAGATTTCCTCGATCAGCCGCAGCGGCGAATAGAGCGGCAACAGGTAAACCAGCGGCCCCAGCCGCATCCGCTTGGTCGCCCGCGCCACGGCGCCGAGATAAACGCCGGGCACCGGGACCATGTTGAGCGGCGTCTGATGATGCTCGGCGACATGCAGACAATAAATGCCCGCGGCGTCGGCCGCTTCGGCAAAGCGCAGCCGCTCGTCGAACAGCGTGGTCAACGGCCGTTCGCCATATTCGACGTGATCGAAAAGTCCGACCTTCATGACAGTCCCCTTCCCTTTTTCCACCTGTTCCCCCGCCGGCGGGAGTCAGGCTTCTTGTCTTGGCAACCTATTCAGTTCGTTTTCGGCAGCCCAACGTGCCGGCCCATGCCGGCGCAATCGGCGTCGGTCTTGAGGCCGGCGGCGCGGATGCCATGGATTGCGAGTTCCTCGTCGCGATCCTCGGTATCGCCGGTGACCCCGACCGCGCCGATCACCTCGCCCTGGGCGTCGCGGATCAGCATGCCGCCGCCTTCGGGAAAAATCTGCTCGCCGCTCGCCGCGATCAGGTACCGCATGAAGATCGGCCTCTCCTCGGCGCGCTGGTGGACCAGCTTCGAACTGCGCCCGAGCGACAGCGCCGCATAGGCTTTACCGAAGGCCATTTCAAAACGGATCATGGAGGAACCGTCTTCTTTCTTGAACGCCTTCACCTTGCAGCCGGGTTCGACCACGATCACGCTCAACGGCCGGCAATTAAGCGCCGCGCCGCGCTCGATGACGGCATCGATAATGCGCTCGGCATGTGCCAGCGTGACAATGCTCATGGGACCTCCCCGGTTGGGCGTCTTGTGCCAGTTCCGGCCGCGCTGTGCCATACACATGCTCGCAAGTCACCTATCCCAAGTCACTTATCTCCCAGGTCGCTTGTCCATGTGACCGACGCTCTTGCCTCCGGCCGCGGACCGCGCCACATGTGCGCGATGCCGGCCTCTCCAGCCATCGCGGTCGAACGCCTCGTCAAAATCTACAAGACCGTTCCCGCGGTCGATGGCATTTCATTTTCGCTCACGCCTGGATCGATCACCGGGTTGCTCGGCGGTAATGGCGCCGGCAAGACCACGACCATTGCCAGCATCATGGGACTGGTGATGCCGACTTCGGGCCTCGTCACCGTGCTCGGCGCGGAAATGCCGAGGCAGCGCTATCGCGTGCTGCACCGGATGAATTTCGAAAGTCCCTATGTCGAAGTGCCGATGCGGCTCACGATAAGGCAGAACTTGAAAGTATTCGGGATGCTCTACGGCGTGCCCGATCTCGCCGAGCGCATCAAACAGCTGGCGGCGGACCTCGATCTCGCCGACCTGCTGGATCGGCCGACCGGCAAGCTTTCGGCCGGACAGAAGACCCGGGTCTCGCTCGCCAAGGCGCTGATCAACAATCCGGACGTGCTGTTGCTGGACGAGCCGACCGCGTCGCTCGATCCGGATACCGCCGATTGGGTGCGCGGCCATCTCGAACGCTATTGCCGCGAGCGACATGCCACGGTGCTGCTCGCCTCGCACAACATGGCGGAAGTCGAGCGGCTGTGCGAACGCGTCATCATCATGAAGCGCGGCCGCATCGAGGACGACGATACGCCGGCAAAATTACTGGCGCGCTATGGCCGTCGCACGCTGGAAGAGGTTTTTCTCGACGTCGCGCGCGGCAACGGCATTCATAGCGAGGCCGCGCAATGAGCAGCGTCGAAATCGCCCCCGCCGCACCTTCTCCCGGGAACGTAGGCTGGGGCGGCGGTTCTCCGCGCCGCATCGGCGCGATGATGTTGCGATACTGGTATTTGCTGCGCTCATCCTGGCCGCGGCTGCTCGATCTGGTTTATTGGCCGACGGTGCAGATGGTCACCTGGGGCTTCCTGCAATATTACATCACCACCAATGCCGGTTTTTTCGCCCGTGCCGGCGGCACTTTCATCGGTGCGGTTTTGCTGTGGGACATTTTGTTTCGCGGCCAGCTCGGCTTTTCAATCTCGTTTCTCGAGGAGATGTGGTCGCGCAACCTCGGCAACTTGATGATGAGCCCGCTGCGGCCGTTCGAATTCATCACGGCGCTGATGGTCATGAGCATCGTGCGGCTGGCGATCGGTGCGGTGCCGGTCACCTTTCTCGCCATCGCGTTTTTCGGCTTCAATCTCTACGGGATGGGCTTCGCGCTGGTGGCGTTCTTTTTCAATCTGATGCTGACCAGCTGGGCGATCGGCATCTTCGTCTCCGGCCTGATCCTGCGTAACGGCATGGGCGCCGAGAATCTAGCCTGGTCGATTACATTCTTGTTCATGCCGCTGACCTGCGTCTATTACCCGGTCTCCACGCTGCCGGTCTGGCTGCAGCCGGTGGCGTGGGCGCTACCACCCACCTACGTGTTCGAGGGCATGCGTGAGCTGCTGATCCATCAGGCGTTCCGGGCCGATTTGATGCTCGACGCCTTAGCCCTGAACGTGGTGCTGTTCGCCGGCGGCGTGTTCGCTTTCCTCAAGCTTCTCCAGAGTGCCCGCCGCCACGGCTCGCTGATGCAGACCGGCGAGTAAGCGTCCTGGCGCGAAGGAATACACGCTATGTGCGCTGCGAATAGCAGCAGCGTGTTGAGCTTCAGGGGCCAAGCCATGGACCCCTCCCTACATGAAGGAAAACCGAAAGAAATTGCACTTATGTTAGCAATATGACATATATAAAGGACAATGCTGCAGTGCAGCAAGAAGCCGGGCAAGGTCCATCGATGGCCATCGGAGAGTTTGGCGGCGCGCCAGCGGTGCCGGGCGTAAATGGCATTCTGCCTGCCAGCAATGGCATGCTGCTGTCGACGCCGCTCTATTGGTATTACGAAATGAGCCACGCGGCGCTCAATCCGTCGCGGGCCTGGGCCGATGCCACGCGGCTGTTTTTCAAGAACCCGCTCAATCCCTGGTCCTTCACCACATTCGGAAAATCCGTCGCCGCGGGTTGCGAACTGTTCGAGCGCTCGACGCGCCGCTACGGCCGGCCGGAATGGCGCATTCCATCCACGCTTGTGGGCGGCGAACGAGTGCCGGTGCAGATTTCGACGGTCTGGGAACGGCCGTTCTGCAGGCTCGTTCACTTCGAGCGCATTTTCGAACATCAGCCGAAGCGCCCACAGCCGCGCGTCCTCATCGTCGCGCCGATGTCTGGACATTTTGCCTCGCTATTGCGCGGCACCGTCGAGGCATTCCTGCCCAATCACGATGTCTACATCACCGACTGGGTCGATGCGCGGATGGTGCCGGTGTCGGAAGGGCGTTTCGATCTCGACGATTATATCGACTACGTGATTTCGATCCTGCACGCGCTCGGCGGCGATACGCATGTTATTGCGGTGTGTCAGCCCGCGGTCCCGGTCTTGGCCGCCGTGTCGGTAATGGAAGCCGACAACGATCCCTATGTGCCGACCTCGATGACATTGATGGGCGGCCCGATCGACACCCGGGTCAATCCCACGGCGGTGAACCAGCTCGCGCAACGGCGCGGCATCGATTGGTTCCGTACCCACGTCATTACCAAGGTGCCGTTTCCAAATCCCGGCGTCGGCCGGGACGTTTATCCGGGCTTCCTGCAGCTCAACGGCTTCGTCAGCATGAACCTCGACCGGCATATCGAGGCGCACAAGCAGTTGTTCCTCAATCTGGTCCGCGGCGACGGCAACTCGGCGCATAAGCACAAAGAATTCTACGACGAATATCTCGCCGTGATGGATCTCGCGGCAGAATACTATCTGCAGACCGTCGACACGGTTTTCGTGCAGCAGGCCCTGCCGAAGGGCGAGATGACCCATCGCGGGCGGCCGGTCGATCCGAGCCGTATCAAGCGGGTTGCGCTGTTGACCATCGAAGGCGAGCACGACGATATTTCCGGCGTCGGGCAGACCGAGGCGGCACACCAGCTATGCAGCAACATTCCGCCGGACCGCCGCGCGCATTATCTCCAGCTCGGCGTCGGGCATTACGGCGTGTTCAACGGCTCGCGCTTTCGCGCCGAGATCGTGCCGCGTATTTCGGATTTCATGCTGTCGATGAGCCATTTGAACCAGCGGCGCGGCACGACACGACGCGCCAGCAACGCTGCCGCGCTGCAAAACGCCTGACCGATCGCCGCGGCGCGACAGAGCCGCCTCGTCAGTGCCGAATATAAATCGATCAAATCTCACTAGCATCGCAAGCCGGGTATCGGCATTATCCGGCTGGGTGGGATTCGGGATGTTCGCCATGCCGCAGCGTGCCCTGCTTTATCGTCGCCCGAGTGAACCGCAAACGATCGAGATCGTGTTCGACAACGCGGTTTATCCGGTGCGGGTACGACGCCACAAGCAAGCGCGCCGCTACACGCTTCGCATCCAGGCGGCGACCCGCGATGTCGTTCTCACCATTCCGCCGCGCGGCACGTTGAAGGAAGCCGGCGCCTTCGCGCATAAGCACGGCGGCTGGATCGCTGCGCGGCTCGGCCGATTGCCGCAGGCCGCGCCGTTTGCCGATGGCGCCATGGTGCCATTGCGCGGCGAACCGCATCGCATCACCCATCGTCGCGACGCGCGCGGGACGGTGTGGACCGACGTCGGCTCCGACGGTGAGCGGCTGTTATGCGTCGCCGGCCAGGCACCTCATATCGACCGGCGGATCGGCGACTACTTGCGGCGGGAAGCAAAGCGCGAACTGGAAGAGGCCAGCCGCCGCTTCGCGCGCGAACTCGGCCTCGCCATCCAGCGAGTCACGGTGCGCGACCAGTCGAGCCGCTGGGGCTCCTGCTCCACCACCGGGATGCTGTCGTTCTCCTGGCGGCTCATCCTGGCGCCGGGTCACGTGCTCGAATATCTCGCCGCGCACGAAGTGGCCCACCTGATCGAAATGAATCATTCGGCGAAATTCTGGCGATTGGTGCAGCGGCTGTTTCCGGATCACGCGCGGGCCAAGGTATGGCTCGACGTGCACGGCGCCGATCTGCATCGATATGGCATGCCCGATATGAGCAACTGCGCCAACTGACGCCGGAACGATCAATGCGTGACGATGGCCGTCACCGCGACGCTATTCGCCGGCGTCTGGCGCAGATCGAGAGCTAATTTCGTCGCCACGATCACAAGCGTGCCGGCGAGCACCAGGCGGAGTGCGGTTTCGGGAATGCGGAGCGCGGCGTAGCTGCCGATCACAATTCCCGGCACCGAGCCGACCAGGAGCGAAACCAAAACGTCGACGTCGATAGACCCGAGAAACCAATGGCCGACGCCCGCCGCCAGTGTGAGCGGAACGGCATGTGCGATATCCGAGCCGACAATCCGCGTCGTCGGAAGTTTCGGGTAAAGCAGGATCAGCGCCGTTACCCCGATCGCCCCCGCGCCGACGGACGTGATCGACACCAGCACGCCGAGCACCGCGCCGACAATCACCGTGACGGTGGCGATTTGCCGCTCCGGCATCGCGCTCACCCTTGCGGCATAGCGCGCGATGATGGACTTCCGGAAAACAAGTGCGGCGGCGGTGATGAACAACGCGACCGTCAGCACCGCCGTGATCACCTCCCGCACCATCGGGCTGTTGATGCCGACTTGGCTGAGCGCCAAAATCGTGACCACGGTCATCGGCACGCTGCCGGTCGCCAGGCGCCGCACGACACGCCAATCGATACTGCGGTTGAAGCCGTGCACCGCGCTGCCGGCGGTTTTCGTCACCGCCGCATACAGCAGATCGGTACCGACGGCTGTCGCCGGGTGAATGCCGAACAACAGGATCAGCAGCGGCGTCATCAGCGAACCGCCGCCGACGCCGGTCAATCCGACCAACACACCGACGGCAAACCCGGTGGCGGAATAGAGCGGCTGCAGCATGTGCAATGCGCCCATCGTGCGATCTCAGCCTTCGCTACGCGTTTAGTCGTGCGCCACATAAGTCCGAGGGTGACTGCCCCGACACCCAGGATGGTAGCCTATCGGCGGCCTGCTGTCGCGCGTCCGACTTCGTCCCAGCGGCGCTGGTTGTGTGAAGTTTTTTTAACGTTGGAATTTGTGCACCGCGTCACAGCCTTGTTGTTGCTGCGCGTTTTGACGCAGCAGATAACACTAAACCGTGATCCGCATTGCGGGGACAGATCGGGCTCTTATCTCCCCCTCTATCAAGGCCGACCGGGCGGCTCCCCCATCCCCCGACACCCGTCGCCCGGCCAGATAAGCCTGAGTTGAGGCAACAACTTGAGAACCCCAAGCGGCGTATCTGCTTGGGGTTCTTTTTTGTGCGCTCAGCCTTTGACCAGATCGCCGAGAAGACTAGCCGCGACCGAAAGTTTGGACAGTGTGAGGCCGGAATTGGCGATTTCATGGATCGCCATGCGGATTCGTTCTACCTCGTTCTCACGGGGCGCAACCCACGCGGCGACGGCGGCATTTCCGACAGCACCGTTTCCGACCATCGCGGCGGCCAGCCGGCGCTCGGCATCGCCGATTAAATCCCGCGCCCGGTCGAGCGCCAGCCGATCGAAATAGTCGGCGACGGGAATAGTGCTTGCGGCGCCGGCGATATGATCGAGCCGGAAGAACGCCCCGACGGCAAAATAGGTCGCGGCCACGTCGCCGATCGGTTTGCCGGTCCGGTCGGCCACCAGGACGATGTCGGGCGCCGCCGTCAGCGCGCTCAGATCGGCCAAACGGCCAGCAAGCACCTCGGGAACACCCGCCGCGATCAGTTCCTGCCGGCGCGCGGCACGGGCGTTGCGGAAGTCCGGCGACAGGGCGCCATCCAATCCCGTCGTGACCGCGGCGATGCCGGCGCGATAATGGGCGACCAGATCGGCCAGGCTTTTGGAAAGGTCGACGTTGCGGAGAAACCAGACGATGCGGTCGAGCAGCAAATCTTGCACCGCCGCATAAAGTTCGAGCTGCAGCTTGCCGGGAATTTTATTGTCGAGCGTATCGATCGCCGTATTCAGCGCCGTCATGTCGTAGCTGTCTCGAACCGCGGCGAATGCCGCGGCAATCGCCGCCGGCGATGCCCCGGTCTGGTCGGAGATGCGGACGATCAGCGACGGGCCGCCGCGGTTGATCATCGAATTGGCCAGTTGGGTGGCGATGATTTCGCGGCGGAGGCGATGATGTTCGAGGGCGTCCGGATAGCGCGCCGCGATCTCTTTCGGGAAATACCGTGACAGCTCGCGGGCGAGATAGGGCTCGTCCGGCACCGTCGAATTCGAGCAGGTCGTCATTGAGCGTCAGCTTGGCATAGGCGAGCAGCACCGCGAGTTCAGGCCGCGTGAATGGCTGCGACCGGCGGCGGCGCTCGGTGAGCTGCAGATCATCGGGCAGAAATTCGACCGCGCGGTCGAGCAAGCCACGGGTCTCAAGCGTCTGGATCAGCCGCTGCAAGAACCCAAAGTCTTCGAGGCCGCGCCGTTCCGAGAGCGACAGCGCCAAGGGCTGCAGATAGTTGTTGCGCAGCACCAGGGCGGCGACTTCATCGGTCATTTCGTGCAGCAATATGTTGCGCGCGTCCATGGTCAGCCGGCCGTCACGCACCGGAATGCTCAGCGCGATCTTGATGTTCACTTCCATGTCCGACGTGTTCACGCCGGCCGAATTATCGATCGCGTCGGTATTGAGCCGCACGCCGCCCAGCGCCGCCTCGATACGGCCGCGCTGGGTCATGCCCAGATTGGCGCCCTCCCCGATCACCTTGCAGCGCAAATCCTTGCGCGGCAATTCTGATGGCGTCGTTGGCGCGGTCGCCGACGGCGTCGTCTGTCTCGTCCGCCGCGCGGATATAAGTGCCGATGCCGCCGAAGAAGATCAGATCGGCCGGCGCCTTGAGGATGGCGCGGATCAATTCCTGCGGCGTGACGTGCTCACCCACCCCGAACAGGTTTTGCGCCTCGGGCGAAAGCCTGATGTCCTTGGCGGACCGCGGATAGACGCCGCCGCCCTTGGAGATGATCGTCTTGTCGAAGTCCTGCCAGCTCGATCGCGGCAGATCGAATAGGCGCTGGCGTTCGGCGAAGCTCCGCAGCGGATCGGGGTTGGGATCGACAAAAATATCGCGATGATCGAAAGCGGCGACGAGTTTGGTGGTCGTCTCGCGCAACAGCCCATTGCCGAAGACGTCGCCGGACATATCGCCGATGCCGACGACCGTGAACGGCGCCGCCGCAATATCCACGTCCATCTCGCGGAAATGGCGCTTCACCGATTCCCAGGCGCCGCGCGCGGTAATGCCGATCTTCTTGTGGTCGTAGCCGGCCGAGCCGCCGGAGGCGAAAGCGTCGCCGAGCCAGAAATCATGTGCGATCGCCAGATCGTTGGCGATGTCGGAAAAAGTCGCCGTACCCTTGTCGGCCGCGACCACGAGGTAAGGATCGTCGCCCTCGTGGCGGACGACATCCGGTGGCGGTACCACGCCCGTGGTGCCGGGACCGATATTGTCGGTGATGTCGAGCAGGGTCGAGATGAACATCTTATAGGTAGCGATGCCTTCGGCTTGAATCGCTTCCCGCGTCCCCCCGCTCGGCAGGAATTTCGGCACGAAGCCGCCTTTGGCGCCGACCGGCACGATGACGGCATTCTTGACGTTTTGCGCCTTCACCAGACCGAGAATTTCGGTGCGGAAATCCTGCGGCCGGTCGGACCAGCGAATGCCGCCGCGCGCCACTTTGCCGAATCGCAGATGGACGGCCTCGACCCGCGGCGAATAAACGAAAATTTCATAAAGCGGACGCGGCAACGGCATGGCGTCGACCTTGCGGCTGGAAAACTTGATCGCAATCAGGTCCTTTGCGCGCCCATCGCCGCCGAGCTGATAAAAATTGGTGCGGATCGCGGCCGTAATCGCATTGACGAAATGCCGGAGGATGCGATCCTCATCGAGGCTCTCGACCGCCTGCAGCGCGGTTTCGATCTCGGCAACGACGGCGCCCTCGCGGGCCGCGCGCTCGTCCGCCGTGACACCGAGATGCGGATCGAAGCGAGTTGCGAACAGGCTCACGAGCTGCGCGGCGATCGCCGGATATTTGCACAGCGTCGTCCACATATAGTCTTGCGAATAGGCGACGCGGATCTGCCGCAGAAAGCGCGAGATCGCGCGAATCAGCGCGACGTCGCGCCATCCCAATCCAGTGCCGAGAACCAGCGCGTTGTAGCCGTCGCTCTCCGCCTTTTTGCCCATGACGACGAGAAAACAGGCTTCGAGCCGATCTTCGAGCGTGGACAGATCGATCGGTTGGCCGGACGCACTCTCAATCTCCATGTCGTGGAACCACACCTCCGGCGCGTCGGCCCGCCGGATTAAATAAGTGCGCTCGTCGACAACGCGGAAGCCCATGTTTTCCAGGATGGGCACGCGTTCGGAGAGTGAGATCGCCCGGCCCTGGCTGAAGACCTTCAATCCCGCACGGTCCGGCGCCGTGCCGCCCTGGCGGTAGAAATCGACGCCGAGCAGACGATCGGCGGTGAGCGTCTCCAGGACCCGCATATCCCCGACCGCGATGGCCGGCGAATAGACCTCGCGGTAATCGATTGGAAAGGCATCGTGGTAGCGCGTGAATAGAACGCGTGCGCGTACCGGGTCGAGCGTGGCTGTGAGGGCCTCACGAAGGCCGTCGGTCCAGCTCCGTACGATGGCTTCGACGCCGCTGTCGAGCGACGCACGGTCCGGATCGAGCACATCGCCTTGGGACCGGCCGATGATATATTCGACGCGCACCAACGGACCTTCCGGAAAGAACGGATAGTAGGTGCTGACATGCCCATTGAAGGCCGCGGCCAGGTAATCTCCAACGGCGGCGCGGATTTGGCCGCTGTAGCGGTCACGCGGGATGTAGACCAGCACCGCCACGAAACGGTCGAAGCGGTCGCGCCGCGGCAAGACGCGCACCCGCGGACGCTCGTCGAGCTGCAAAATCGTCAGTGCGAACTGATAGAGCGTATCCTCGTCGATCTGAAACAAGTCGTCGCGCGGGTAGGTCTCCAGAACGTTGACAAGCGCCTTGCCGGAATGACTCGACGGATCGAAACCGGCACGCCGGATCACGCCGTCGAGCTTGCGCCGCAGATAGGGAATACTGCGCGCCGGGCGGGTATAGGCCGCCGACGTAAACAGGCCGCAGAAGCGGTGTTCGCCGACCAGCTTGCCGGCATCGTCGAAGCGTTTGACGCCGATATAATCGAGATAAACGCGGCGGTGCACCCGCGAACGTATCGTCGCTTTGGTGACCACCAAAAGCCTGGGCTCTTTCAGAAAGTCGCGAATCTCAGGCGTGATCTTGAGCGGCTCGTTCCACCGCTGCAGCAATCGCATGTCGCGCGAACGCAATATACCCAGCCCGGTTTCGAATACCGGATCGAGTAAATCTTCGTTGGCGGTGAAGGCATAGTCGCGCGTACCAAGCAACGTGAAATTCTCATCCGCCATCCATTCGAGAAATTGGATGGCTTCGGCAATCTCCTCTACCGGCAGCGGCGGCGGGTTCGATCGCAGTTCGGCGACAGCCGCGCGGATGCGCGCCAGCATCGGCTGCCAGTCATCGACGCTCACCCGGACATCGGCAAGGATCGCTTCGAGCGTTTGAAGGATTTCGGCGCGCGTTCCCGGATCGTCGAGACCGTCGACGTGCAGGTGGATCAGACTTTCGCGGTGACTGCCGACCGTGCGCGCACCTTTGAAGTTGATGAGTTTGCCCGCGAGGTCGCGTTCAATGACGAACACCGGATGGACGAACAGGCGGATATCGAGGTTGCGCCGATTGAGTTCGGCGATGATCGAATTGACCAGGAACGGCATGTCGTCATTGAGAATTTCGAGCACCGAGACGCCCGGACGCGCAGTGGCCGGCTCGAAGCGGAGTTTCGGTTTGCCTGCTTTACGCTCGGCGATAAAAATCCAGGACTGCTCGGCGAAAGCGGCCAGTTCATCGGCGCTATAGCGTTCGAGATCTTCCGGCACGCCGAGGCCGAACAGCTTAACGAGGAAGTCGTCAGGCACGCCGCGATCGCGCGCGGCGAGCGCCTTGGTCGCGGCGTCGATAAGCGCGGCGGTGGTATAGTCTTCGCCGGCGCGAACGGTATTCTGGACGTTCATGCTCCGCCCTTCGATTTCTGACGACATTAACTCGTTTTGATAGTACGCGCGTTGTGCATTGCCCGGCTACCGCCGATTGCTCGACCGCGCGGCCGGCAAGTTTTGATATAGTAATGCTTTAGCACCGCGCCCGCGGCTCAAACGTTCAGGATGAGCAGAGATCGTCATGAAAAAGCGTGTGAACAAGGCCAGCCGTGAGACACCCAAGCCACGCGCCAGCGCGGCGGCCGGCGACGACACCACGATTACCGCGCTGAATTTGCCGCCGGCGCCCCTGTCCCCGGACATGACGGCCTATTTCGCCAAATGTGAGGAAAAACTCGGCTTCGTACCGAATGTGCTGAAAGCTTATGCATTCGACGCGTCCAAGCTTTCCGCCTTCGTCGCGATGTATAATGACCTGATGCTGGCGCCCGTCGGGTTTAAGCAAGCTCGAACGCGAGATGATTGCGGTCGCGGTGTCGGCCCACAATCGCTGCTATTATTGCCTTGTGGCGCATGGCGCGGCGGTGCGGCAACTGTCCGGCGATCCCCCGCTGGGCGAACTGATGGCGATGAATTATCGCGCCGCGCGGCTGTCGAAACGCGAACGCGCCATGCTCGATTTTGCGGTGAAGCTGGCGGCCGAGCCGTGGCTGATCGAGGAGGAGGATCGGGAGCATTTGCGCCGTTTTGCCTTCACCGACCGCGACATCTGGGATATCGCCGCCGTTGCCGGTTTCTTCAATATGACCAATCGCATCGCATCGGCGACCGATATGCGACCAAACAGCGTGTATCATCGGCAAGCGCGCTGACCTATCATAGGCCTGCGAATCAAGCGCTTTGGGGGATCGCCATGCATGCTCAAAATACGTCTGCTGGTATGGCAAGTATCATCACGAGCTTCACCGCGGTCGTCTTTTTCGCCACGTGCGCGGCCGCCGCGCCTGCCGCAAAACTGACACCCGAGCAGATCCAGTCGACATTCTTCAACGGTCAGCCGTTCACGGCGTCGACCAACTCCAGCGTCAAATTCAAGATGACGTTTTCAGCCGATGGCAAAATGAAGCGTGAGCCGACCGGCGGCAACGGTGGCGCCAAGGGTGAAGGCACCTGGAAACTGTCCAAGGAAGGCTTTTGCACCACTTGGAAAAACGCCGGGGCGAACTGCTTCACCGTGCTCAGCGCCGGCGACAATAAATGGTCGGTTCTCAAAGGCTCGACAGTCTTGGCGACCTGGAGCAAATAGCCCGTCGTCACGGCGCGCGGAGCTATCGGTGGACCGATAGGTCGCGGATTGTCGGCTGGTCGCCGGTCAGCGGGTTGGCCGGATCCCAGGCATAGCGCAGCGTCTCGAAGCGCATCGCGCGGGCATCGACCATGACGAAGCGGCCGACCAGGCCCTCGCCAAAACCGACGATCTCCCTGATCACCTCGAGCGCCATCATGGAACCGATAACCCCGGCGAGAGCGCCGAGGACTCCCGCCTCCGCGCAGGCCGGCACGGTTCCCGGCGGCGGCGGCTCGGGAAACAGACATCGATAGGTCGGATTGGGCTTGCCGTCGGCAGCATGCTCATGGGCCCGGATCGTGGTCAGCGTGCCATCGAATACGCCGAGCGCCGCCGTCACCAATGGCTTCCTGGCAAAGTAACAGGCGTCCGCCACCAGATAGCGCGTGGCAAAATTATCCGAACCGTCGGCGACAATGTCGTATTCGCCGATGAGCTCGAGCGCGTTCTCCGCCGTCAGCCGCATATTGTGCTGTACCGCGGCGACGTGCGGATTGAGACGCTTGATCATGGCAGCGGCGCTATCGACTTTCGGCGCGCCGATGTCAGGCGTGGTGTGGATCACTTGGCGCTGCAAATTCGATAGCGACACCACATCATCGTCGATGACGCCGAGGGTACCGACGCCGGCGGCCGCGAGGTAGAGCAGAACGGGCGCGCCAAGACCGCCGGCGCCGACGACGAGCACGCGCGATCGGCGAAGCGCGGCCTGTCCGGGGCCCCCCACCTCGCGCAGGACGATGTGGCGCGCATAACGTTCGATTTCGTCGGTCGTCAGCATGACGGCAATATAGGTCTTGGCAGCCCCTTGGGCGACCCGTACCGAATGGCCGCCCACTGTGGACTTCGCCTCTCGTTCCGTTACGCTTGCCGGGTCGCTTGGGTGCCGGGATGAACGCCAAGATTGCGAGGCTCGCTGTCGGCCTGCTGATTGCCGGCACGCCGGCATTCGCGCAACAGCCGAAGCCGACCAGGCCCGCAGCGGCAAAAGCGGCCGCCGCACCTTCACCGAAGCCTGCCCGCGAGAAGGCCGCGTTGCCGGCAGCCCTGATGGCGATGCCGGAAGCGCAGCGCTCCGCCATCCAGGCCGATCTGACCTGGCTCGGCTATTTCGACGGCATGAGCGCGGAAGAGGTGGACGGCCGCACCGCCGATGCCATCAAGGCGTTCCAGCGCCGCAACAGCGGCAAGGACACCGGTTCACTCAGCGACCAGGAGCGCGCGCAGTTGGCGGAAGCCGCGAAGCCGCGTCAGACGCGGCTCGCCTGGCGCTTGATCGACGACGGCGCCACCGGCGCACGCATCGGTATTCCGGAAAAGCTGGTCCCGCACTCGAGTCCCGCCCGCATCGGCAGCCGCTGGGCGTCCGGCGGCGGCCAGATCCAGATCGAAACGTTTCGGCTGCACGAGGCATCGCTGCCGGCTTTATTCGAACAGGAAAAGAAAACGTCGCAGCGACAGATCGCCTACAGCATCCTCAATCCGGACTCCTTCGTCATTATCGGTGAGCAGCGGCTGAAGAAACTGGTGGTCCGAGCACAGTCGAAGGACGGCGAGGTGCGCGGCGTCACCGTTCTTTACGATCAAGCGACCGAGGGCACTATGGCGCCGGTCGCGATCGCGGTGGCCGATACCTTCATCGGATTCCCCGACCGTAACACCGCCGCGGCGGCCGGACACAAACGCGGCGTCGAATACAGTACCGCTATCGTGGCGACGGCGAGCGGCGATCTGATCGCGCTCGGCGAGGCTACCAATGAATGCCAGTCGCTCATGGTGCCCGGCTTCGGCCATGCCGACCGTGTGGCCGAGGACAAATCCGGCGGTCTCGCGCTGTTGCGGCTTTACGGCGTGCATAATCTCATCCCGGCGCCGCTCGGCGGGGACGCCGCGACCGGTACCAATCTCACGCTGTTCGGCATCCCCGACCCACTCGCGCAGAGCGACGGCACCGTAACCAAAGCCACCGCCCAGATGACCGCGCAAGGTGTCGCCCCCGCTCCGCAACCGGGTTTTAGCGGCGCGCCGGCGATCGATGCGCAAGGACGTTTTGCCGGCATCGTCGCGCTGCAAGCGCTCGTCGTAGCGAACGCCGCCTCAGCGCCGGTTCAAGCAAGCTTGGTGCCCGCTGCGACGGTGCGAGCATTCCTGGGAGCTCAAGGCATCGTCCCGGTCGCCCCCGACGCCAGTCCTGTTGCGATGGATCAATCCGTCGTCCGGCTGATCTGCGTACGGAAATGACCTTGCCGCCGGTTATTTGTTCTCGAATTTTGCCGGCCGCTTCTGCACGAAAGCCGCCATCCCCTCCTTTTGATCGGCGGTCGCGAACAGCGAATGAAAGATCCGCCGCTCAAAACGCACGCCTTCGGCGAGCGATGTTTCCAACGCAGTATTGACCGCTTCCTTCGCGGCCAGGACCGAGGGCAGCGACATCGAAGCGATGGTGTCGGCGACTTTGAGGGTTTCGTTGAGCAGATCCGCCAACGGCACGATACGCGCAACCACGCCCGATCGCTCGGCTTCCTCCGCATCCATCATGCGCCCGGTCAGGATGAGGTCCATCGCCTTGGCCTTGCCGACGGCATGGGTAAGCCGCTGCGTGCCGCCAATGCCAGGAATGATGCCGAGCTTGATCTCCGGCTGGCCGAATTTGGCGTTGTCGGCGGCGATGATGAGATCGCATTGCAGCGCCAGTTCGCAGCCGCCGCCTAGCGCGAAACCCGCGACCGCGGCAATGACCGGCTTGCGCGCTTGCGCGACGCGATGCCAATCCGCGGCGAAATCGCCGAGGAACACTTCGGTGAACTTCTTGTCCACCATTTCCTTGATATCGGCGCCGGCCGCAAATGCTTTCTCGGATCCGGTGATGACCATACAGCCGATATTGGCGTCGGCCTCGAAGCCGTCGACGGCGTGTGCGACTTCGCGCATCAGCGCGCTGTTGAGCGCATTGAGCGCCTGCGGCCGATTGAGCCGGATGAGCCCGACTCGGCCACGCGTCTCGACGATGATATTTTCGGTGCTCATGTGTGTTGCTCCCGGGCTTGGTCACCCTTCCGACTGCGAGGAAGGGTGACCGTTATTTCTGACACGTCGGACAATAAAACGTCGAGCGGCCGTTCTGCACGATGCGCTTGACCATGCCCGGGCAGCCGGGCGTCCGGCACCGCTCACCTTCGCGATCGTAGACGCGGAAGTTATGCTGGAACATGCCGAGATCGCCGTCGGTGAGCCGATGGTCGCGCAGCGACGAGCCGCCAGCCTTGATCGCGTCGTTCAGTACCGCCTTGATACTGTCGACCAGACGCACGGCGCGCTCATTCGGCTCGCCTTTCCGATCGGCGATGGTCGAAGCCATGCGTTTCGGCGACAGCAGCGCCCGATGCAGCGCCTCGCAGACATAAATATTGCCGAGCCCGGCGACGACACGCTGGTCGAGCAGCGCCGCCTTCAAACTGGTCTTCTTTCCCTGGCAGGCGCGCGCCAGCATTGCTGCATCGAAGGCATTGCCGAGCGGCTCAGGGCCGAGCGACTGCAGCAGCGGCTCGGTATCGAGCTTGGCCCGCGCCACGAGTTTCATCGACCCGAAACGGCGCGGGTCGTTGAACGTCACGACGGCGCCGGACGACATGTGAAAGACGACGTGATCGTGAGCGGCGAGTTTTTGGTGTTCGTGATAATAGCCGCCGAGATGTTCGGGCTGGTCACGAGAAACATGAAACGAACCGGACATGCCGAGATGCATGATCAGCACGTCCCCGGACGAAAGATCCGCGAGCAGGTATTTAGCCCGCCGGCCGAGACCGGTGACGGTGGTGCCTTTGAGCCGCTGGGCAAAATCTTTCGGCAGCGGCCAGCGCAAATCGCCGCGGCGGGCCTCGACTTTGACGAAGCGCTTGCCCTCCATCGCCGGCTGCAGCCCGCGGCGCACGGTCTCGACTTCGGGTAGTTCGGGCATTGCGCGATCCGGCGGGAGGGGACGTGGTTAATTCCAAACACATAGCGCCGCTTCGCGGGCCGCGCTATGGTCGTCGATCAAAGGATAAGCGATGACAGAAACGGCTCATTTCGGCGCCCGCCAAGTGCCGATCGAGGACAAGCAAGGCTTGGTCGACGACGTCTTTCACAGCGTCGCGCGCCGCTACGATCTGATGAACGACCTGATGTCGCTCGGGCTGCATCGGGCCTGGAAGGATGCGCTGGTTAACGCGGTTAATCCGCCGAAAAAGGGGACGTTTTCGCTGCTCGACATTGCCGGCGGCACCGGCGACGTCGCCTTTCGGGTGATCAAAAGCGGCGGTCCCGACACCCGGGCGACCGTCTGCGATATCAATGCCGCTATGCTCGAGGTCGGCCGCGAGCGGGCGATTGCAGGTGCGCTTGGCGAGGCCGTCAGCTTTAGCGAAGCCAACGCCGAGGCATTGCCGTTTGCCGACCGGAGCTTCGATGCCGTGACCATCGCTTTTGGCATCCGCAACGTGCCGCGGATCGATCGGGCGCTTGCCGAGGCCTATCGCGTGCTCAAAATCGGCGGGCGTTTTCTTTGCCTCGAATTCTCCGCCGTCGACGTTCCCGGCTTGGACCGGGTCTATGATTTCTATTCGTTCAACATCATTCCGGCGCTCGGGCGCATGGTCGCCGGCGACGCCGAGTCTTACCGCTATCTGGTGGAATCGATCCGCCGCTTTCCTAAGCCGCAAGATTTCGCCGCCATGATGCGGGCCGCGGGCTTTGCCCGCGTGTCGTTCCAACCGATGAGCGGCGGCATCGTCGCGTTGCATTCCGGCTGGCGTTTGTGATCTCGGCGCCCGCGCATCTGATCCGGCTTGGCCGAGCCGGCTTCGTATTCGCCCGCGAGGGCGTGTTCGGCGTTGTCGATCCGGCGATGGTGCCGGTCCCGGCGCGGCCGTTGCTGCGTTTCGCCCGTCTGTTCGAGCGGCCCTCGACCGGCGCGGCGCAGACGCGCTTGTCGGCGGCACTATCGCGACTGGGCCCGAGCTATGTGAAGCTTGGACAATTCCTGGCGACGCGGCCCGATGTGGTCGGCCCGGCTTTGGCGCGCGATCTCGAACGGCTGCAGGACCAGATGCCGCCGTTTCCCCAAGCCGAAGCCGAAGCGGCGATTGCCGCCGCGTTCGAGCGGCCGGTCAGCACGGTCTATGCGAGTTTCGGTCCGCCGGTCGCTGCCGCTTCGATCGCGCAGGTGCACCGGGCGACGATCAGGACGCCGGACGGGTCGCGCGCTGTCGCGGTCAAGGTGTTGCGGCCCAATGTCGAGCGGCGCTTTCGCGCCGATCTCGACCGCTTTCATGTTCGCGGCCGCAGCACGCGGAAAATCTGTCAGTCGAAGCGCGCCGGCTCCGGCTGGTCGAAGTGGTCGAGACTTTGCGGCGCTCGGTGATGCTGGAAATGGACTTCCGCCTGGAAGCGGCGGCGCTGTCGGAAATGGCGGAGAACACCAAGGACGATCCGGATTTTCGGGTGCCGGCGGTGGACTGGGACCGCACCACCAAAGAAGTGCTGACGCTGGAATGGATCGACGCCACACCGCTGTCCGATCGGGCGCGGTTGCTGGCCAAGGGGTTCGACCTGCCCCAGCTCGCCCGCACGGTCATCCAGACCTTCCTCCGCCACGCCTTGCGCGACGGCTTTTTTCACGCCGACATGCATCCGGGCAATCTGTTCGTCGATGACGAGCAGCGCCTGATCGCGGTCGACTTCGGCATCATGGGCAGGCTCGGCGCCAAGGAGCGGTTGTTTCTGGCGGAAATCCTGCACGGCTTCATAACGCGCGATTATCGCCGCACCGCCGAAGTCCATTTCGAAGCCGGCTATGTACCGCAGCATCATTCGATCGACGATTTCGCGCAGGCGATCCGCGCCATCGGCGAGCCGATCCACAACCGTCCCGCCGAAGATATTTCGATGGCGAAACTGCTGACGCTGCTGTTCGAGGTGACCGGGCTGTTCGACATGCGGACGCGGCCGGAATTGCTGCTGCTGCAGAAAACCATGGTGGTGGTCGAAGGCGTGGCACGCTCGCTCGATCCCAAGCTCGATATGTGGAGCACCGCCGAGCCGGTGGTGCGGGAATGGATGACGCGCAATCTCGGGCCGGCCGGAAGGCTCGAAAGTGCCGCCCAGGGCGTCGCTCGAAATCGGACGCTTCGTCGGCAATGTTTCGGGCCTGTTGACGCGGGGCGCCCGTGTGCTCGATCGATTGGACGAGATCACGCGTGACGGACTTCTGCTGCTGTCGCCGCAAACCGTCGCCGAAATCAAAAGGTCGGAAAATCGCCTGGCCCGCTGGATCGTGGGGGCCCTCTGGATCATCGCCGGGCTGCTGGCCTGGATCGCGCTGCGCCATTGATTGCACTGATTGCAATGCAATCAATCTGGTGTAAAATAGCGATGTTTCCCTGCGAGAAGCGCTTGCCATGGCCAGCCTCACCGTCCGCCAGCTCGACGACAAGCTGAAGAAGCTGCTGCGGCTGCGCGCCGCGCGTAACAGCCGGTCGATGGAGGACGAAATCCGGGTCATTTTGCGCCAGGCGGCGGAAGAGACCGGCCAACGGACCGACAACGACGGTTCCGAAAATTCCGCGCCGCCAGCGCAAGGCGTCCGGCAGAGGGCAGATATCGTCGCGATCGGAAGTCGCCGCGTTCTTCTCATCATCGGCGGCGGCATCGCAGCCTATAAGTCGCTCGATCTCATCCGGCGTCTGCGGGAACGGAGCATCGAGGTTCGCTGCATTCTCACGGCCGGCGCCCAGCATTTCATCACCCCGCTGGCCGCCGGTGCGCTCAGCGGTCGAGCGCGCTTACACCGACTTGTTCGATCCGCAGAGCGAATTCGACGTCGGCCATATCCGTCTGGCGCGCGATACCGATCTCGTCGTTGTCGCGCCGGCGACCGCCGACCTGATGGCGAAAATGGCGGGCGGCTATGCCGACGATCTCGCCACCGCCGTGCTGCTGGCGACCGGCAAGCCGATCCTGCTGGCGCCGGCGATGAACCCGCGCATGTGGTCGAACAAGGCGACGCAACGCAATCTGGCGCAGCTCGCCGCCGACGGCGTCCACGTCGTCGGGCCCCATGCCGGCGAGATGGCCGAGCGCGGCGAAGCCGGTGTGGGCCGGATGGCGGAGCCGCTGGAGATCGCCACCGCCGTTGAGGCCTTGTTGCGGCCGGCAGGTACGCTTAGCGGCCGGCGCGTCCTGGTCACATCGGGTCCGACCGCCGAGCCGATCGATCCGGTGCGCTATATCGTCAATCGCTCGTCGGGCAAGCAGGGCCATGCCATTGCGGCGGCGGCGGCAGCGGCCGGCGCCGAAGTGGTCCTGGTGCACGGCCCGGTCAACTTGCCCGATCCGCCCGGCGTCACCGCCGTCAAAGTGGAAACCGCGCGGCAGATGCTGGAAGCGGTCGAAAAAGCATTGCCGGCCGACGTCGCCATCTTCGCCGCCGCGGTCGCCGACTGGCGCACCGAGCACCCGAGCGCCAGCAAGATCAAAAAACAACAGGGCCGGATCCCGACACTCAAACTGGTCGAGAATCCCGACATCCTGTCGACCATCGCGCACCGAGCATCCGACCGCCCGTCGCTTGTGATCGGCTTTGCCGCCGAGACCGATGACGTCATCGCCAATGCGAAAGCGAAGCTCGCCAAAAAGGGGTGCGATTGGATTCTCGCCAACGATGTTTCGCCGCAAACCGGGATCATGGGCGGCGATACCAACACCATCCATCTGATCACGGCCGATGGCATCGAGGACTGGCCGCCGCAGTCGAAGGACGATGTCGCGCGAACGCTGGTGCAGCGAATCGGCGCTTCGCTTCAGAGAAACAAAAAATGACCACCGAATTGCGCATCATGCGCCTTCCGCACGGGGCAGACTTGCCTTTGCCGGCCTATCAAAGTGCACTTGCCGCCGGGCTCGATCTTGTCGCCGCAGTGCCGTCGGGCGCGCCCGTCGAGATCGCGCCGGGCCATCGGACCTTGATTCCGACCGGCATCGCCATCGCTTTGCCGCCTGGCAATGAAGGTCAGATTCGGCCGCGCTCCGGCCTGGCCTTCCGCCACGGCATCACGGTGCTTAATGCACCGGGAACGATCGACGCAGATTATCGTGGTGAACTACAAGTAATTCTTGTAAATCACGGCGACGAAACGTTCGTCGTTCAGCGTGGAATGCGGATCGCACAGTTAGTCATCGCCCCCATACAACATACAAATATTGTTGAATCTGAAAGCCTAGATTCGACTGTGCGCGCCACAGGAGGATTTGGCTCTACGGGTATCGCAACAAATACTACAAACAAGCGGGAGTAAGACAAAGTCAAACTAGACCGCGGCAGTATCGTAAGATATTACCACTGAAGATCGAACCATTTCCCTTGCGAGAAGTTTGTCTATCTCGATGCCTCTGCTTCCCCGCAAAGGAGTTTTAGCTGTCGCCGCCGTGATCGATGTTGCCATGCAAGCGCATGGGCAACCGATCTCAGCGAAAGCGCTTGCTGCGCGCCATAGTTTGCCGCCGCGGCATCTCGAACCGGTGTTGCAGGCACTGGTGCGGTGCGGAATTTTGAACGGCATTCGCGGACCACGGGGCGGTTACGAACTCGCGCGCGATCGCCGCCAAGTGACAGCCAACGACATTTTGCGCGCGGCCGGAACGGTCGACGACGAAGACGTCCAGCACGCCGGCTCCGAACTCCTGAATAAGGTCGTACTTCCCGCCATGGCCAGCGCTGAACAGGAGTTCGGCGTTGCGCTCGCTCGCATCAGTCTTGAGGATATGGCGCGAGACGCCCAGGCTCTAAAGCCGGTCAGCCGCGCCCGTACTTAAAACCATCTGACCTATCCGCGATCGTTCACGATCTGGACTCTTTCGGCGCGATTCCGCTTGAGAGTAAAGTCGTCCGATTCGCGGGTTAGCCCCGCGACGGATCCGCTGGCGGAATAGCGGTAACAGCCAGCAGAGGCGAAGGGGCATGCCGGATACGTTCCGGACCAGCCGGCGCTACGGGCGACGGCGGCAGGTGGGAAGGCTGGGCGGATTCCTTGCCGCTATGGCCACAGCTATGGGTGCGACGCGTTCCGCGGGCGCCGCCGAGCAACCGTCACTGGCGCTGCAGGAACTCGTCTTAAGCGCGCATCGCAGCATCGATCAGCATGCGCTGGCCTTCATAGCGCTGGTGCTTGGCGTCGTGCTGTTTGCCGTCGTCACCGCGATCATGCTGGTGCGGAGCCGGGCGCGCGTCTCGCGCTTGGAGACCTGGTCGCGCGACGAGATCGCGCGGCTGCGCGATGAGATCGATCGCGCCAACGCGCTTTTGCTTTCCGAACCGCAGGTTGTGGTGGATTGGCCGGCCGGCTCCGACCAGCCGAGCATCGACGGCGATACCGCCGCGCTCGGCGTATCGGCATCGCATCGCGTGCTCGCTTTCGGCAGTTGGCTCGACCCGGCCAAAGCCGCCGCCATGGAACATGCCGTCGACGGGCTGCGCCTGCGCGGTGAAGCATTCTCGATGACGCTGACGACGCTTTCCGGCCAGCCGCTCGAAGCGCAGGGCCGCGCGATCGGCGGCCGCGCCGTCCTCCGCCTCAAAAATGCCAGCGGCATCAAGCGCGAGCTCATCGATCTGGTGACGCGCCATGAAAAGCTCGTGACCGAGGCCGCGTCGTTGCGGGTGGTGGTCGAAGCCTTGCAGTCGCCGGTGTGGACGCGCGACGCGGCGGGCCGATTGACCTTCGTCAACACCGCTTACGCTCGCGCCGTCGAAGCCAAAAGCGCCGCCGAGGCGGTCGAGCGCGGCCTGGAGCTTCTCGACAGCAGCGTGCGCGATGACATCGCGCAGGCCCGCATCGCAGGCGGCAGCTATTCCGGCCGCGTGCGCGCCATCGCCGCCGGCGCACGCCATAGTTTCGACGTGCTCGATTTCAATACCGCGACCGGAAGCGCGGGCGTCGGCATCGACGCAACCCCGCTCGAAACGATGCGCAGCGCACTTGCCCATCTCGCCGCTGCGCATCGCCGCACGCTCGATCAACTCTCGACCGGCGTCGCCATGTTCGACGACAAGCACCGGCTGACATTCTACAATGCGGCCTATCGCGCGCTATGGGACCTCGACCCCGGCTTTCTCGACCAGGCACCGACCAACTCGACGGTGATCGAAACGTTGCGCGCGGCGCGCAAGCTGCCGGAGGAACAGGATTTCCGGCAATGGAAAGCGCAACTGCATGAAGCCTATCGCGCGGTCGAGCCGCGCGAACATACCTGGCATCTTCCGGGCGGGCGGACGCTTCGTGTCGTCACAACGCCGAACCCGGATGGCGGCGTCACCTATCTATTCCACGACGTCACCGAACGGCTCGACCTGGAACGGCGTTTTGAAGAGCTGATCCGCGTCCAAGGCGAGACGCTCGATAATCTTACCGAAGGCGTCGCGGTGTTCGGCAGCGACGGCAGGCTGCGGCTGCACAATGCCGCTTTCGCCCGGATGTGGCGGCTGGCGCCGGAAACGCTCGCGCAACGGCCGCATATCGAGAAAATCACCGCGCTATGCGAGCCGCTGCACGGCAACGCGCCCGCCTGGCAGTCGCTGCGCAATGTCGTCACCGCGATCGACAGCCGCGAAACGACGCCGGGACGCATCGAACGGCGCGACGGCAGCGTGGTCGACTGCATCACCGTGCCGCTGCCGGACGCCGCCACATTGGTGACATTCCATGACGTTACCGACTCGGTGAATGTCGAGCTGGCGCTGCGCGAACGCAACGAAGCGCTCGAAGACGCCGACAAGATCAAGATCGATTTCGTCCATCACGTATCTTACGAGTTACGCTCGCCGCTCACCAATATCATCGGCTTCGTCCACCTGCTGAGCGATCCGGCGACCGGCCCGCTGGCGGAAAAGCAGCGTGAATATCTCGACTACATCACGGTATCGACCAACACCTTGCTCGCGCTGATCAATAATATCCTCGACCTCGCGACCATCGACGCCGGGCGCATGCAGCTCAATCTCGGGCCGGTCGACATCCGCGAAACCATGGCGGCGGCCGCCGAGGGCATACAGGATCGGCTGGTCAGCGCCGGGCTTACTCTCGACATCCGCGCGCCGGAAGGCATCGGCAGCTTCATCGCCGACAAATTGCGGGTGCGGCAAATCCTGTTCAATCTGTTGGCCAATGCCGCGACTTTCTCGCCAGGCGGCGCCATCATCACCTTGAGGGCCGAACGCAGTTCCCAAGCGGTGATATTCTCGGTCGCCGACCGTGGACCCGGGATTCCGACCGAAGTGTTGGAAAAGGTGTTCGACTGGTTCGAGACACATTCGCTCGGCTCGCAGCATCGCGGTCCGGGAATCGGCCTTTCCCTGGTCCGCTCGTTTATGGAATTGCATGGCGGCACCGTCGATATCGTTTCCATCGTGGGGCGAGGCACGACCGTGACTTGTACGTTTCCGCTTCGCGAAACCGTCGCCTTGACGGCCGCCGAGTAACAGAGCGCCTCGATGCTTTTGACACCCGCCGGCGGTTCGAGCATCAGCGTGACGCTGCCGAATGAAGAGGCAACGCTGCGCTTCGCCGCCGATATCGCCACCGCGCTCGAGCCCGGCGATCTCGTTACGCTGTCCGGCGATCTCGGCGCCGGCAAAACCACCTTCGCGCGCGCGCTTATTCGGGCGCTGGCCGGCGACGACACGGTCGAAGTGCCGAGCCCGAGCTTCACTTTGATTCAGACCTACGATCTGCCGCGCTTCACGCTGGCGCATACCGATCTTTACCGGCTTTCCGGTGCCGCCGAACTTGCCGAGCTCGGCTTCGACGACTTGCCCGACGGCGCGGTGGTGTTGATGGAGTGGCCGGACCGCGCCGCCGGATGCCTGCCGCCCGATCGTCTCGACATCAACTTCACGCTGGCGCCGGCCGAGGGTCCCAATGTCCGCCATGCCCGCTACATCGGTTACGGCGGTTTCGCACCGCGCGCCGAGCGCATGGCGCGCATCCGCGCCTTTCTTGACGAAACAAGTTTCAGGGAAGCCCGGCGCGTGCGAATGCAAGGGGATGCGTCGACCCGCATCTTCGAACGGCTACTGATCGACAATAAAACGGCGGTGCTGATGAATGCGCCGCGCCGTCCCGACGGTCCGCCGGTGCGCGACGGCAAACCCTATAGCGCGATTGCACACCTCGCCGAAGATATCGTGCCTTATGTCGCGCTCTCGGCGGGCCTTCGCAATCTTGGCCTGTCGGCGCCGGAAATCCTGCATGCCGATCTCGACGACGGTCTTCTTGTCATGGAGGACCTCGGCGACAAGCGCGTTGTCGCCGGCGAGCCGCCGGCGCCGATCGAGGCGCATTATGCCGCGGCGATCGATCTGCTGGCCTCGCTGCACAGCCGCGAATTGCCGCCGACGCTGCCGGTGATCTCGGAATTCGATTATCGCCTGCCGTCCTACGACCAGGCGGCGTTTTTGATCGAGGCCGAACTGCTGCTCGATTGGTATCTGGTCGGCGCCGAAGCGCCGGCGCAGACGGCGGCGCGCGCCGCCTTTGTGCGGCTCTGGCAGACGGCGCTCGCTCCGGCGCTCGCCGCACCGCCGACCTGGGTATTGCGGGACTATCACTCGCCCAACCTCATCTGGCTGCCGGAGCGCGACGATATCGCCCGGATCGGCGTGCTCGATTTTCAGGACGCGCTGATCGGGCCTGCCGCCTATGATGTCGCGTCGCTGCTTCAGGATGCCCGCGTCGATGTTCCGGAAACCATGGAAGTGACGCTGCTGAGCCGCTACGTGCGCGCACGCTTCGCTACCGATCGTGCGTTCGACGCCGCAGGCTTCACGCTGGTCTATGCCACGCTTGCGGCGCAACGGGCGACCAAGATCCTCGGCATCTTCGCCAGACTCGACCGGCGCGACGGCAAATCGCAATATCTGCGTCACATGCCCCGCCTATGGAACTATCTCCAGCGCTCGCTGGCACACCCGGCGCTGGCCCCCCTCAAGGCATGGTATGCGGCGAATGTACCCGCTCCGGATGGGCTATAATATTTCGATTCGAAAGAAGATGATGGCTGGCGACGGGATGATGCCGAAAAGCGCGATAGTGCTGGCCGCCGGGCTCGGTACGCGGATGCGGCCCTATAACGGCCATATCCCGAAACCGCTGGTCGCGGTCGGCGGCAAGTCCCTGATCGATTATGGGCTGGACCGCCTGGCGGATTCCGGCGTGGAACGCGCCATCGTCAACGTGCATCATCTCGCCGACGCAGTGGAGCAGCATCTCGCCCCGCGCCGGCAGCCGCACATCGTTATTTCCGACGAGCGTGCCGAACTGCTCGGCACCGGCGGCGGCATCGCCAAGGCGCTGCCGCAACTCGGCGACGCGCCGTTCTTTCTGGTGAATTCCGATACGCTGTGGCTCGACGGCGTGAAACCCAATTTCGCGCGGCTTGCCGAAGCCTTCGACGCCGCGAAAATGGACGCGCTGCTGCTGCTGGCGCCGACCACCGACAGCATCGGTTATTCCGGACGAGGCGATTACGCGATGCTGGCCGACGGCCGTTTGCGCCGGCGCGGCGAGCAGGAAGTCGTTCCCTACATCTATGCCGGCGCGGCGATCCTTTCGCCTGCTTTGTTTGTTGACTCTCCCGCGGGGGCGTTTGCGCTGACCCGCCTGTTCGACCGTGCCGGCGCGGACGGCCGGTTGTTCGGACTGCGCCTCGAAGGCGTATGGATGCATGTCGGCACGCCCGAGGCCGTGGCCGCAGCCGAGGCTGCCCTCGCCGAAATGGCGTAGAATCTGATAGTCCGCATTCCGTTCCATGGTCGCCGCGAAAGCGGAATCCTATATAGTCTCGCGCCAAGCAGAACGGCTTTGCAGTGTCTATGGATTCTCGCTTTCGCGGGAATGACGGACGGGATTTGAATCGATCATCGCCATGACTCCGCAATGACCCCGCGCGTTTTCACCATACCGGCGTCGGCACCGTTTTTGCCGACGCTGATCAAGGCCTTGACCGGCGGCAAACTCGGCGTCGTTGCGGCCGGCGATCCGCTGGCGCTGGCTTCGGCGACGCTCTATCTGCCGACGCGACGGGCTTGCCGGCTGCTGCGCGATGCCTTTCTCGATGTGCTTGACGGCGACGCCGCGATCCTGCCGCGCATTATCGCGATCGGCGATATCGACGAAGACGAGATCGCGTTCGCCGAAGCCGCGGCAGGCGACATCGCCGCGGACGCGCTCGCTTTGCCGCAGGCGCTTGGCGGGCTGGAGCGTCGGCTATTGCTGACACATCTGGTGACGAGATGGGCGTCGTCGCCCATGCTTCACGGCTTGGGCGGATCGCCGCTCGTCGCCCAGACACCGGCGGCGGCCTGCGCGCTCGCCGACGATCTGGCACGGCTGATCGACGACATGACGACGCGCGCCGTGCCGTGGGAAAAACTCGACGATCTCGTGCCAGCGCAGTTCGACGTTTACTGGCAGCAAACTCTGACATTCCTGCAGATCGCGCGCCGGCAATGGCCGGAGATTCTGAAAGAACGCAATTGCATCGAAGCGGTGGAACGGCGTGATGCGTTGATCAAGGCCGAAGCCGCGCGGCTGGCGCGCAAGACCGATGGGCCCGTGATCGTGGCGGGCTCGACCGGCTCGATTCCTTCGACGGCTGAATTGATCGCAACAATCGCGCGGCTGCCGCACGGCGCCGTGGTGTTGCCTGGTCTCGATACCGATCTCGACGAAGCGTCATGGCAGATGATTGCCGGCGATAAACCCCCACCCTACCCTCCCCCGCCCGCGGGGGAGGGTAGGGTGGGGGTGGCGCCGGGACATCCGCAATTTGCGATGCAGGCTCTGCTCAAGCGAATCGGGATCGGCCGCGACTCGGTCGACAGCCTGGCGGTGCCTTGCGGCCGGGAGCGGCTGGTCTCGGAAGTGCTGCGGCCCGCAGCCGCGACCGACATCTGGCGGGAAAGAGCCGCCGCGCCTGACTTCGACGCTCACGCCGAACAAGCGGTTTCGACGCTGACCGTGATCGAGGCCGCGACGCCGGAAGAAGAAGCGCTCGCTATTGCGGTGACGTTGCGCAAGGCCGTGCACGACGGCAAGACCGCGGCGCTGGTGACACCCGATCGCGCGCTCGGCCGCCGCGTGCTCGCCGCACTGTCGCGATGGGATATCGTGGTTGAAGATTCCGGCGGCGATGCGCTCGCGGATACCTCGGCCGGAATTTTTGCCCGCCTCGCCGCCGAAGCCGCCCTGAGCGGGCTTGAACCCGTTGCCTTGCTCGCTCTGCTCAAGCATCCGCTGTCGGGTTTTGGACTGGATGAAACGCAAACCGCGGTCGCGGCGCTCGAACGCGCGGTTCTGCGCGGCCCGCGCCCGCGCGCCGGCAGCGCCGGGCTCGGCCACGCGCTCGCAACCATTCGCACACAGCTGAACGAATTCCGCCGGGGCAAGCGCGGCGACATCCATCCTTCGGATCCACGCACCGCCCTGACGGACCGCGAACTCGATGCCGCGGCCGAACTGGTCGCGCGTCTCGGCGAGGCCCTGGCGCCCCTGGAAACGATCACAGATGACCATTCGTTTGCGGATTTTGCCGGACGTCATCGTCAAGTGCTTGCCGCGCTGTCGCGGCACGACGGCGCCGAATCCGCGCTCTCGGGTCCCGACGGCGCAAAGCTCGGTGAAGCACTCGATGAATTGGCGGACAGCGAAGCGGCCGCCGGTTTGCCGATCGCGAAGCGCGATTATGTCGAGTTGTTCGCCGCGGCCCTGGCCGGCCGGGTGGTGCGCAGGCCGCCCCGTCCCGGCACGCGCGTGCGCATCCTCGGACTCCTTGAAGCCCGCCTGACGGAGAGCGACCGCGTCGTGCTCGGCGGTCTGGTCGAAGGCACCTGGCCGCCGGAAAGCAATAACGATGCTTGGCTGAGCCGGCCGATGCGGCTTGCGCTCGGGCTCGATCTGCCGGAGCGCCGCATCGGTCTGACCGCGCATGACTTCGCGCAGCTTCTCGGCGCGCGTGAAGTCATTCTCACCCACGCCGCAAAGATCGCCGGCACGCCCACGGTTCCATCGCGTTTCATCCAGCGGCTTGCGGCGGTCGCCGGCGCGCGATGGCAGACGGCGATCGCGCGCGGCAACGCGTATCTCGCCTTGGCGCGCGAGCTCGATCGGCCGAGTAGCGTGACGCCCGCGCCGCAGCCGGCGCCGACACCGCCCCGCGCCGCACGGCCGAGAAGCCTTTCAGTCACCGAAATCGAGGATTGGCTGCGCGATCCCTATACGATCTACGCCAAGCACATTTTGCGTCTGCGGCCGCTCGATCCGGTCGACACCGAGCCGGGCGCCGCCGAACGCGGCAACGTCATCCATGCCGCCGTCGGCGATTTCACGAAACTATTTGCCAAAGACCTGCCGGCCGATCCGGTCGGCGAACTCATCGCGCTCGGCGAGCCGCATTTCGAAGCGCTGGACGATTTTCCCGAGGCCCGCGCCTTTTGGCGGCCGCGCTTCCTGCGCATCGCCCATTGGTTCGCCCGATGGGAAGTCGAGCGGCGGTCAGCCATCACGGCAATCGCCGCCGAGATTCACGGCAAGATCGACATTCCACTCGGCGAAACAATGTTCAGGCTGCGCGGCATCGCCGACCGCATCGAGCGAAGAGCCGACGGCAATTATGTGATCCTCGACTACAAGACCGGTGCCGCGCGCACCGAAAAGCAAGTGCGCACCGGGCTCGCGCCCCAGCTTACGCTGGAAGCGGCAATTCTCCGCCGCGGCGGCTTCGACAACATCCCCGCCGACGCGTCGGTCGCCGAGATCGTCTATGTGCTGCTCAAGGGCGGCGAGCCGGCCGGGAAATATGAAGCCATCACGTTCAAGGAGGGCACGCCGGACAGCCAAGCCGATGCCGCGCTCGAAAAGCTGACCGCGCTGGCGCGGCGCTTCGAGGACGAAGCCGAACCCTATCGCTCGCTGGTTCATCCGATGTGGGCCAACCACTACGGCCAATACGATCATCTGGCGCGCGTGAAAGAGTGGTCGAGCACCAGCGGTGCGAACGATGACGGTGGCGGCGAATGAGAAAGCCGGACCACATTCCGCCGCAGGTACGGAACCAGCAGCGCGCGGTCGCCGATCCCAGCGTCTCGGCCTGGGTCGCCGCCAATGCCGGATCGGGCAAGACCCACGTGCTGGCGCAGCGTGTCATCAATCTATTGCTCAAAGGGGTCGAGCCGGAAAAAATCCTCTGCATCACTTTCACCAAAGCGGCCGCCGCCAATATGGCGAAGCGGGTGTTCGACACGCTCGCGCAATGGACCACGCTCGACGATGCCGCACTGGATGATGCGATCCGCGACCGCTCCAACCTCGAACCCGACGCCCGGCGGCGTGCGCTGGCGCGGCGACTGTTCGCCCGCGCGCTGGAGACGCCGGGCGGGTTGAAGGTCCACACCATCCACGCCTTTTGCACCCAGCTGCTGCATCAATTCCCTTTTGAAGCCAATGTTGCCGCCCGTTTCACGGTGCTTGACGATGCCGAGCAAACCCAGCTTCTCGAAGATCTGACGCTGCATGTGCTGCTCGATGGCGCGCGCGAGCCCGACGGCGCGCTGGGCCGCGCGCTGGCGACCGCCATGACCGCGGCGGCCGATCAGACTTTTCGGGACGTGGTACGCGCGGCGATCGGACGGCGCGACGCCATCGGCCGCTGGGTGACCGGCGCCGATGGCATCGATGGCGCGATCGCCGTGCTGTCGCGGGCGCTCGGTCTCGATCCGACAGAAGATATCGAAAGTATCGAGGACGCGTTTTTCTCCAGCTCGTCGATTGCCCCAAACGAATGGGTGAAGCTTGCCGCAGCTTTAATGCAGGGCGGCAAAACCGATGCCGATCAGGCCGAGCGTTTCCGCCTGCTCGCGTCGCTGCCGCGCGCCGACCGCGTCGAAACTTATCTCGACATATTTTGTACCTCAAGCGACCGCTCGCCGCGGAAATCCGTGGTAACGAAGTCGGTCAAGGATGCGGGCCTGGTCGAGCGCCTGAAGGCCGAGCAGCACCGGGTCTGCGCGCTTGCTCGAACGCAAGCGCGCCGTGATTTGCCGCGATCGCTCCGCCGCCCTGCTAAGGGTCACCCATGAGGTGTTGGTCCGCTATCAGAGCGAGAAGGCCCGCCGCGGCCTGGTCGACTACGACGACCTGATCGACAAGACGCTGGAACTTCTCACCAATGTCGACGCCGCCTGGGTCCATTACAAACTCGATCTCGGCATCAATCACCTGCTGATCGACGAGGCGCAGGACACCAGCAGCAAGCAATGGCAGATCGTGCGGCAGCTTGTCGCCGAATTCACCACCGGCGCCGGCGCGCGCGATGTGGCGCGCACCATCTTTGCCGTCGGTGACGAAAAGCAGTCGATCTATTCCTTCCAGAACGCAGCGCCGAAGGAGTTCGCCGAGATGCGCCGGCACTTCCAGCGCGCGCACGACAATGGCGGCCTCAAATTCGTTGCCGAAGAGTTCAAGCATTCGTTTCGCTCCGGCGAGAGCGTGCTCGCCGCGGTCGATGAGGTATTCAAGCCTCAGAGCATCGCGGCCAGCGTTTCGTCGGACAGCGGCGGCTTTCCGCCGCACATCGCGTTGCCGGACGCCGCGCCAAGCCTGGTTGAAATCTGGGAGCCGGCCGCGCCGGATAAGCGCGAGGAGATCGAAGGCTGGGATGCCCCGTTCGATGTGGTGAGCGAAACCAGCCCGCGGGTGAAACTTGCACGCCGCATCGCGCGCACCGTGCGGCGCATGGTCGACGCGCGCGAACCGGTCGGCATCGAACGGCGCGCGGTGCGCTACGGCGATGTTTTGGTTCTGGTCCGCCAGCGCGGCGAATTGTTCGAAGCGATCATTCGCGCCCTCAAACAAGAAGGCGTCGAAGTAGCCGGCGCCGACCGTCTGGTGCTGGCCGAACATATTGCGGTGATGGACCTCATCGCGCTCGCCGATGCGCTGTTGTTGCCGCAGGACGATCTTGCGCTGGCGACGGTGCTGCGCAGTCCGCTATTCGGCTTCAGCGACGACGACCTGTTCGCGGTGGCCTGGGATCGTCCCGGCTCGCTCCGCGATGCGCTTTTGCAAAAGGCCGGACAACGCGCCTTGTTCGCCGACGCGGCGGCGTTTCTCGACAAGCTCGCGGCGCTGGCGCGGCGCGAAACGCCGTTTGCGTTTTATGCCCAGATCCTGGGCGCCGGCGGCGGCAGGCGCCGCTTCCTGGCCCGGCTTGGCGTCGAAGCCAACGATGCGCTCGACGAATTCCTCAATCTCGCCTTCGACTACGAGCGGCGCGAAACGCCGTCGCTGCAGGGTTTCGTCGCCTGGCTGCGGGCGGCCCGCGCCGAAGTGAAGCGCGACATGGAAATCGCGCGCGACGAGGTCCGCGTCATGACCGTCCACGGCGCCAAGGGCCTGGAAGCGCCGATCGTCATTCTTGCCGATACGATCACGCAGCCCGCCGGGCCGAAACAGCCGCGGCTTCTGCCCGTTGCCGGCAATGCCGTGATCTGGGCCGGCCGCAAGGCCGACGACCCGCCGCCTGTCGCGGTGGCGCGGCAACAGGCCCTTGACGCTGCCGCCGACGAATACCGCCGCCTGCTGTACGTCGCCATGACCCGCGCCGCCGACCGGTTGATCGTCTGCGGCGCTGAAAACCGGACCAAGCGGCCCGACGGCTGCTGGTACAATCTCGTTCATAGCGCCCTCGAACCGTTCCTGGTCGAGGAAGGCAGTGGCGACGATAAGGTCTTGCGCTATCGCAAGACGCCGGATGTTGCCGCGGAGAAGCCCGTGGCCACCGCCGACGGCGACCGGAAAGTCGAACGTCCGAAACTGCCATCCTGGCTGCGCGAGTCGGCACCGGCCGAGACGCGGCGTGCCGGGGCGCTGTCGCCTTCTCGGGTCTTTGACGAGGAGATCGGCCGGACCGGTTTCGCCGCAGCCAGTATTGCCGATCGTCAGAAGGCGTTGCGGCGCGGGCGGATCGTGCATCGGCTGATGCAGGCGCTCCCCGACATCCCGGCTGAGCGGCGCCAAGCCGCGGCTGACCGCTATCTCGCCGGCGCGGCCGAGGATTTCTCGGAGGCCGAGCGGACCGCGATGGCAACGCAGATGTTCGCCATCCTTGGCGATCCCCGCTTTGCCGAAGTTTTCACGCCGGGTAGCCGCCCCGAGGTGCCGATCGTCGGCCGAATTACGCGTAGCGGCGGGAAGCCCATTCTGGTTGCGGGCCAGGTCGATCGTTTAATCGTTACCGCAAATACCGTGCTCATCGCCGACTACAAAACCGACAGTTACGTGCCGCGAAAGCTCGAGGACGTCGGAGCCTATGTGACCCAACTGGCGCTTTACCGCGCTGTGCTGGCACGCCTCTATCCCGGCAAAACCGTGCGCGCGGCGCTGATTTTCACCACCGGACCCGTTCTCATGGAACTCCCGGCGGAAGCCCTGGATGCGGCGCTTTTCGAAGTCGTAACGAAGGGCGGTCACGCTGCGGTGATGGCGTCCTGAGGCGCCTTGACGCCCCGGGGGCCGGTTCATACGTTTGTCAGCCCCGGGTCGCCGATTCCCCGAATTAAACGAGGTTTGTCATGGTCGAGAAAACAACCGATGCTACGTTCGACACGGACGTGCTGAAGGCGAGCGGCCCCGTGGTGGTCGATTTCTGGGCCGAATGGTGCGGCCCGTGCCGCATGATTGCGCCGGCGCTGGAAGAGATTTCCACCTCGCTCAACGGCAAGGTGAAGATCGTCAAGCTGAACGTCGACGAGAACCCCGGCACCGCGGCAAAATACGGCATCATGTCGATCCCGACCTTGATGCTGTTCAAGGACGGCCAGCTCGCCTCCCGCCAGGTCGGCGCCGCGCCGAAGCAGAAACTGGAGCAGTGGATCACCGGTTCGGTGTGACCCCTAGTCCTTAACGGATTCAATGTCGTCATGGCCGGGCTCGTCCCGGCCATCGCGCTTTCTAATGCCGGAAATGCCGCGTGCCGGTAAACACCATGGCAATGCCATGGTCGTCGGCGGCTTTGATCACTTCCGGATCGCGCATTGAGCCGCCAGGCTGGATCACGGCCGTCGCGCCGGCCTCGATGGCAACAAGCAGTCCGTCGGCAAACGGAAAAAACGCGTCGGACGCAACCACCGAGCCTTTGGTCAGCGGCTCTTTGAGGCCGGCTTCCGCCGCCGCGTCCTGCGCCTTGCGCACGGCGATCCGGGCGGCATCGACCCGGCTCATCTGTCCGGCGCCAATGCCGACGGTGGCCAACTCTTTGGCATAGACGATGGTGTTCGATTTCACATGCTTGGCGACCCGAAAGGCGAAACGCAGATCGCGCAACTCGGCGTCGGTCGGCGCGACGTTTGGTCACCGGCCGCAAATTCATGTCGTCGACTACGGCATTGTCCCGTGTCTGGACCAGAAGCCCGCCCGCCACCGTTTTTGCGGTCAGACCGCCGGCGCGCGGATCAGGCAAGCCGCCGGCAAGGAGCAGCCGCAAGTTCTTCTTGGCGCCGATAATGGCGATCGCTTCCTCGGTCGCGTCCGGTGCGATGATGACTTCGGTGAAGATTTCGGTGATGGCGCGCGCCGCCTCGGCGTCGAGCGGGCGGTTGAGCGCGACGATGCCGCCGAAGGCCGAGGTCGGATCGCAGGCCAGCGCCTTGCGATAAGCGTCGGCAAGATTGTCGCCCTCGGCGACTCCGCAGGGATTGGCGTGTTTGATGATCGCGCAGGCCGCTGCCCGCGCGGCATCGAACTCGGCGACGCATTCGTAGGCGGCGTCGGTGTCATTGATGTTGTTGTAGGACAGTTGCTTGCCCTGGGCCTGGCGCGCGGTGGCGACGCCGAACCGCATGTCCGGCGTGCGATAGAACGCCGCCGCCTGGTGCGGATTCTCCCCATAACGCAACGGCTCGATCAGCCGGCCGCCGAAAGCCCGGTAGGCCGGCGCGCTGTCGCCAAGCGCAGCCGCGAACCAGTTTGAGATCGCCGCGTCATAAACTGCAGTGCGCGCATAGGCCTTGGCGGCGAGCCGCCGCCGCAGTTCGATCCCGGTCATGCCGTTATGCGTGGTGAGTTCACCGAGCAGGGCCGCGTAGTCGACGGAGTCGACGACGACCGCGACATCGTCGTGATTTTTTGCGGCGGCCCGGATCATCGCCGGGCCGCCGATATCGATATTCTCGATGCACTCGGCAAGATCGGCGCCGCGTGCGACGGTGGCTTCGAATGGATAGAGATTGACCACCAATATATCGATGCCGCGAATGGCATGCGTCCGCATCGCCTCGACGTGTTTCGGATTGTCGCGAATGCCGAGCAGGCCGCCATGCACCGCCGGATGCAGCGTCTTGACCCGGCCATCCATCATTTCTGGAAATCCGGTGAGGTCGCCAACGTCCATGACCGCAAGGCCGGCATCGCTCAGCGTCAGGCGCGTCCCGCCGGTCGACACCAGTTCGATACCGAAACCCGAAAGCGCGCGGGCGAACTCGACCACTCCGGATTTATCGGAGACGGAAATGAGAGCACGGGTGGCGCGGCGCAGCCGATCGGTCATTGTCTTTCCAACATTTTCACAGCGGTAATCTCGGCTCGTCGTCGCGGGTGCGGCGGGCCGCGCTCCCGCCGGCAAGCGTTGTAGAATTAGCCTGGCTGAAACTCCACTGCACGCGGGACGCGGTGCGGGCATGGCCGTGGATGACGATTTGCATCGTCCGGCGCGGCCCTTCGCTGGCGGCGAGATAGACGCTGTCCTCGAGTTCGACACGATCCTCGCGCGCGCTGAAGGTCCACACTTCCTTGTTCGGCATCATCAGCATCACGCCGTGGCCGTCGGTCAGCCGGGTGGCCTTGACGGTAGGATGCAGATGAAAGCGGATGGCAAATTCGTCGTCGGCGGTTTGCAGCTGCGGGCCGCCATCGGCGGCAAGGAAAATATCTTCGCCGTCGAGCCGCATGCCGTCGGCGGCCAGCGTCAGCACTCGCTCATGGACGATGCCGAAGCGGTCGGCATAACCGTTATGCGATGCCCGCAACACGATCGAATCGTGATTTTCGTCTCGGCTCACTGCAATTTTGCTCGGACCGCCCAGCATCGGCGAGCCGCCGAGCACACGGCGGAAGCTTGCCACCTCCACGAAACGGGCCGATGACGCATTATTGAACGTGACCGTAGAATGCGCCGCCGTGGCGCGCGCCAGTTGCCGCCAATCCTCGCGCCCGACCGCCGGCATCCCGCAATTGACCACGATGAGGCTCTGCTTCGGCGACGAGAATTCGAACGACAGACATCCGGCGTGCGCGTCGAGACTGAGTTCGATCGGCGGCGCGCGGCCGGTATCGGCAAGCAGGACGCCGCCGCCGGCCTCGAGACGCTGGTAGGCCGAATAGGGCGCGTTGGAAAACGGCGTGCCGCGGGTCTCGTCATAAGCGAGCAGCGTCGAAAGCAGGTCGGCGGGCGTCGCCCCCATGCCGTTGAAATGCGCGAACGTCCCTTCGGAATGGCGAAAGAAACGCAGCATCGGCATCATCCGGTCGATGGCGTTCGACACCGCCTGCGGCGGAGCGATATTGCGCGACGAGAACGCCTGCCGCAGCGGCAACAGTTCGAGCAAAATCTCGATGATCGCGCCGGGGTCGCGGCTGACATGGCCGCCGTCGGGAAGAATCTGCCGTTCGAGTTCGCGCTTGAGGCCCTCGGTCGTATCATTGATATGCCGCGCCTGACCGGCGATGCAGAGCGCGGCGTAACTCAGCGCGATGGTCGCCTGCATGCGCGCGACGCCGCGCCGCGCGTCGTTTCCTGTATGCCGGAGATAGCGTACCTGACGCACAAGGCTGCGCAGAAAGCGCCGATAAAAACGCACGTCCGCGTCTTGGAGAATGAGCGTCGAGTGGCTCAGCCACGAAATAATACGGCGCGACAGCACGTCGGGCCGCCAAGCGATCGGATGCCACGAGCCCTGCAGCGCGATCCACTCGTCGACCAGCGCGCGGGCATTGGCACGGGTGATGCCGGATTCGGCTGCGCGCAGGTGGCGCAGCCAGCTGAACCCCAACAGTGCCGCCGCCCAGTCCTGGGACGGCGGCTCCATTTCGAAGATCGAGCGGCCGTCGCATAGCACGACCTTGCCGGCGAAGGCGAAACGGCCGGAATAGATTTCGCTCGCCCGGGTGGCGTCGGCCGTCCGCAAATCCTGCGGCGCGATCAACAGCCTGTCGGCCTTGAGCGGAATCAGCGGCCAGCGCAGCAGCGGGTGGCCGTTGGCACGGCCGGCGGTCCGCCGCAACGCGCCGCGCAACAGCAACCACGACAGCTTCGCGTGATCGGAAACTGCAAGGCGCGACATCGACGCGCTCGCCCCCTTCTGCGTGCGGAGGCAGATTTCCCCGCCGCCGGACCATAACGAAATCACGACAGAACGGCCAAACTGCCAATTAGTTGATTGATATCGCTAAAGCTTTACCAGCCGCGCGGCATAGAAGCCATCGAGTCCGGACATCCGCGAATCGGTATCGGCAAGCTGGCAAGGCAAGGTTCGGAGATCGCCGTCCCTGGTGATGAACTCGCGCTGGCCGAATACCTCCGCGAGGCCAATCGGCTCACGGCGTACCGACGGCTCGCGCGCAAGAAAGTCGGCGATGATGGTCTCATTTTCTTCGGGTTCGAGCGAGCAAGTGCAATAGACCAGTTTGCCGCCGGGTTTGGTCAACGCCGCGGCGCGTTCGAGCAGGCGGCGCTGCAGCGCCGATAGCCCGGCGAGATCGGCCGCTTGCTTGAGCCAGGGCACGTCGGGATGGCGGCGGATGGTCCCGGTCGACGAGCATGGCGCATCGAGCAGCACGGCGTCGAAGGGTTCCGCCTCCCACTCGGCAACATCGGCGCGGACCGTTTCGGCTTGCAACGACAGCCGCGCGAGATTGTCCGATAGCCGCCGAAGCCGTCCCGGCGCGCGATCGACCGCGGTAACCAAGGCGCCCGCAGCGGCGAGCTGTGCCGTCTTGCCGCCGGGGGCGGCGCAGAGATCCGCGACGCGCCGTCCGCTGATGTCGCCGAGAAGGCGCGCCGGCAGTGAAGCGGCGGTGTCCTGCACCCACCAGGCGCCTTCGGCGAAGCCCGGCAGCGCCGTCACCGCGCCGTGCGCGATGGTGCGGACCGAGCCGGTCGGCAATACCCGGCCGCCGAGCTTTTCCGCCCACAATCCGGCATCGCTCTTCACCGTCAGATCAAGCGCCGGTTCGTGGCCGTTCGCGGCGGCGATGGCGTGTGCCGTCTCCGCCCCGTAGGTGGCGGCCCAGCGTTTCATCAGCCAATCCGGGGTGTCGAGAACCGGCGTGTCGAGCGTGGCAAGCCGCTCCGCTCCTTCGCGTGCTACGCGGCGCAGTACCGCGTTGACCAGGCCGGCAAAGTGCAAGCCCTCGCGGTCGGCCTGAACCAGCCGAACCGACAGGTCGACGGCGGCGTGGTCGGGGACGCCAAGAAAAAGGATTTGCGCGGTCCCGATCAATAACGCGGTTTCGACGCGCGGCGCCTGAGCCGGCGGCCCGCGATCGAGGAAAAGACCGAGCAGATGCCGCAAGGTGCCGAGCCGGCGCAGCACCGTCGCCACCAAGGCGCGGGCCAGCGATCGGTCGCGCTCTTCCAGCGCGGCGAGGTCGCGGGTCGTGTCCAGCATCTCATCGAGCGGGCGGCGCTGGCGCAGCACGCCGTCGATGATGACAGCCGCAATACGCCGCACGGCAAAACCCGGCACCTCAAGACCCGGCACTTCGCGGGGACGACGGGGGCCGGCGATCGACGGGGCGGCGTCGGATCGGGACTTGGGACTACGCGCACGCTTCATCGGCGAAAAAATCCTCCTTGCAGGCCGGATACGGTTACGCCAAGTGAGGGACGATGTCAGATGCAAAGCCAACCGACCGGGCGGAGGAGCCGCACGCCCCGAATGGAGATGAGGCGCGAAGCGGTAGCCCGCGCCGGCTGACGCCGGAGGCTGAGCGCGCGCTCGCCGAGGCCGCAGCCCGCCGCGCCGAACGTGCCCGTAACGAGAGCGCACCGCCGGAGGAAATCGGCGGCCGCGGCGGCCTCGACCCAACCCGCTACGGCGACTGGGAAATCAACGGCTTAACCCCGGATTTCTAGCTTTTCGGCGGATTTGTCTGCCAATGAGAAAATAATCCTTCTCGCATTGATTGATTCTGGTATTAATACTCGTATTACGAGTATTGAAAATGCGACGCAACCCGTTCCTCAGAAGCTCCTCCATGGGCGGCTGCGGCGCGCTCGTAACAGCCGCCGCGATGCTTGCACTCGGACTTGCCATCGGGGCCACATCGCGGGCGCGCGACGTTGTTGAAAGCAACGCCCTAGCGGCAGCGCCGGATCGCGAGCCGGCGCCAGAACTTCCCATGACGCGACGGCTCGATTCTTCGATCACCTATCCGGCGGAAGTGTTGCACGTCATCGACGGCGATACTTTCCAGGCCCGCGTGCGGGTGTGGCCCGGTCTCGACGTCGACACCAAGATTCGGCTTCGCGATGTCGACGCGGCCGAACTGCATGCCCGCTGCGCCGGCGAACTCGCCCAGGCACAGGCCGCCCGCAGCGCGCTCGAGAGCCTGTTGGCGGAGGGCGGTGTCGCCATTTCGCGGGTTGGCGTCGACAAATATGGCGGGCGGGTCGACGCCACCGTCTCGACGCGCAACACCGCCGACGTATCGGCGGCGTTGCTCAAGGGCGGCTATGCGCGCAGCTACGACGGCGGCAAGCGCGGCAGCTGGTGCGGCTGACTTAAGTCTCAGCGGCTACCGGGTGACCACGACCCGTGTGCCGATGCTGACGCGGTTGTACAGATCGGTGATGTCGGCGTTGTGCATCCGGATGCAGCCATGGGAAACGAAGCCGCCGATCGAACCCTCATTGTTGGTGCCGTGGATTGCGTATTGTCCGCCGCCGGACAGCGTCATCGCGGCGACACCCATCGGATTTTGCGGCGACCCGCCCGGAATCACCGGGGGCAGCCTGCGGTAATCGCTTCGGATCGAGTCGGGCGGCGACCATGCCGGCCGGATGTATTTGCCGTCGATAAAGGCGGTGCCGGACCATTGCATGCCGAGACGGCCGACGCCGACCGGGTAGCGGATCGCTTGACCCATGCCGACAAAATAATAGAGCGCGCGCTGATTGGTCCGGATCACGATGGTGCCCGGCATATAGTTTTCCGCAACATTCACCGGCGTGCCGCTGGCATGCGCGGCCTTCGGCGCGACAGCGAATACAGCGAAGAAGGCCGCGATCGCGGCTGACAGCAGGATTTTCGCTCGCATTTTCAAGACCCTTGATACGGAACCGCCCCGCCGGTCCCTCAACCGGGACCGCCAACAACAACTATCCTAGCCTAAATGGCTGCCTTCCTCAGTATCGCGCCAGCTTCAGGGTAAAGTTTTCGCCAATTTTTTGGTAGGTGTGGTCTCGGCGCACCAGCGACACTTCTCGCGTCGGGGGCGGACTTATGCGCTCTCCTTGCTCTTGTTCTGCCGGTTGCTGACGAGATCGTCGACCACGCTGGGGTCAGCCAGCGTCGAGGTGTCGCCGAGATTGCCGAACTCGTCCTCGGCGATTTTGCGCAGGATGCGGCGCATGATCTTGCCCGAACGGGTCTTCGGCAGGCCCGGCGCGAACTGCAGCATGTCGGGCGATGCGATCGGACCGATTTCAGTGCGCACCCAATTGACCAATTCCTTGCGCAACGCGTCCGTCGGCTGTTCGCCGGCCATCAAGGTCACATAGGCGTAAATGCCCTGACCCTTGATGTTGTGCGGATAGCCGACCACTGCGGCCTCCGACACTTTCGGATGCGCGACCAAGGCCGATTCCACTTCCGCGGTGCCGAGGCGATGGCCGGCGACATTGATGACGTCGTCGACGCGGCCGGTAATCCAGTAATAGCCATCCTCGTCGCGCCGGCAGCCGTCGCCGGTGAAATATTTGCCCGGATAGGTGCTGAAATAAGTGTCGACGAAGCGCTGATGATCGCCATAGACCGTGCGCATCTGCCCCGGCCATGAATCGGCGATGCAGAGATTGCCGGTCGCGGCGCCTTCGAGCACCTTGCCCTCGGCGTCGACGATCTGCGGCACGATGCCGAAGAACGGCCGCGTCGCCGAGCCCGGTTTCAGCGGCGTAGCGCCCGGCAGCGGCGTGATCAGGATGCCGCCGGTTTCGGTCTGCCACCAGGTATCGACGATCGGACAGCGGCCGTCGCCGACCACGCGATGATACCACTCCCAGGCTTCGGGATTGATCGGCTCGCCGACCGAACCGAGCAGGCGCAATGAGGCGCGTGACGTTTTGGTCACCGGCGCGTCGCCCGCCTGCATCAGTGCGCGGATCGCGGTCGGCGCGGTGTAGAAGGTGTTGACCTTGTGCTTGTCGATCACCTCCCAGAACCGCGAGTTCGACGGGTAGTTCGGCACGCCTTCGAACATCAGCGTGGTGGCGCCGTTGGCGAGTGGCCCGTAGACGATATAGCTGTGGCCGGTAACCCAGCCGACATCCGCGGTGCACCAGTAGATATCGCCGTCGTGATAATCGAAGACGTATTGGTGCGTCATCGCCGTGTAGAGCAAATAGCCGGCGGTGGTGTGCAGCACGCCCTTCGGCTTGCCGGTCGAACCCGACGTATAGAGAATGAACAGCGGATCCTCGGCGTTCATGTCCGCGCAGGGACAGTCGGCCGTCACCACGTCCTTGGCCTCGTGGTACCAAACGTCGCGCACCGGATCCATCTCGACCGCGCCGCCGGTGCGCTTGACCACGACGACGAAATCGACGCCGCCGACCTTGGCGATGGCAGCATCGGTGTTGGCTTTCAGCGGCACTTTGCGGCCGCCGCGCAAGCCTTCATCGGCGGTGATGACAACCTTCGACTGGCAATCCTCGATGCGGCCGGCCAGCAAGTCCGGCGAGAAGCCGCCGAACACCACCGAATGAATCGCGCCGATGCGCGCGCAAGCAAGCATGGCGTAAGCCGCTTCCGGGATCATCGGCATATAGATGGTGACGCGGTCGCCCTTCTTGACGTTGCGGTTGCGCAAAATATTGGCGAAGCGGCAGACCTCGTCATGCAGCTCTTTGTAGGTGATGTGCTTTGAGTCTTTCGGATCGTCACCTTCCCAGATGATCGCGGTCTGGTCGCCGCGGCTATGCAGATGACGGTCGATGCAATTGTAGGCGACGTTGGTCGAACCGTCCTCGAACCATTTGATCGAAACATTGGATTTTTCGAACGAGGTGTTTTTCACCTTGGTGAAATGCCTGGTCCAATGAATCCGCTTGGCCTGCTCGGCCCAAAAACCGTCGGGATCGGCGAGAGATTGCCGGTACATGTCCTGGTATTTCGCCTCGTCGATGAAGGCGCGCCGCTTCCATTCGGGCGGCACTTCATAAATCTTGTCCGACATCACATCCTCCACGCGCACACGACCGATGGTGAGCTTATAGACGTTTCCGAAACCATTATGCGACGTTCTCCGGACGAGCGACAAGCCGGGCCGGAAAGACGCTAGTCGTCCCGCAGAACCCGCTGCCCTTCGCGTTGCGCGGCGACGAAACGTTCGCCGGCTTCCTGGTGAGCGTTCAAGAGCGGTCGAATCTCGTCCATGGTCCGCTGGTCTTTGGCCTGGATCTGCATGCCTGACACGGTGAGCTTGCTGCGGTGACCGTTTATGTAATCGGCGAGCTTGATCGAGGCATCGAGCCCGGTTTCAAGCGCCTTGGCGGAATTCTCCATCGCCACTGTCGGCGCGGTCACCAGCTTGTTGAATGTTTTGTCATAGACCGCTTTGAGATCGTCGGGCTGCTTAAGCGCGCTGCGGTCCGCGTTCACTTTTGCGAGCCGCGTCTCGACGCCTTGCTCCATCCTGTCGACGGCGGCTTTGGCGACCACGAGATCTTGCGGCGCCGCGGCCATCTGCTCGATGGTGCGCGCGGTCGACGCCGGACCGTAGCCGAGTTTCATGATCTGGGCGGCGAAGTCATCCATCGGCGCTTTCATGTCCTTATCGTAGTCCATGATGATCGCATATTGCTGCAAGTAGGGTCCGAACGCCTTTTCATCCGCGGCGGTCGGAACCAGAAAGTGAACCCCGGACCGGCCATTGATATCTTGCAAAAAGCCGATGAAGGACTTGCGCTGCTCGGCCTCGCCGTCGCCGCAGGCCGCAAGCGGGGCGGCTAAAGCGATCAGCGCGGCGATCATGGCCGCGCGGCTTCGAAATCGACATGATGTGACGCCCCACTATGCGGCTGCAGACAGCCGCCGACAGGGAACACCCTAGCTGCGGCGTCAGCGGCTGCACAGGCGGACGGGAACGAATTCCCAGGCGGGCGATTGCCGAAATGAAAGCAGTCCGCCCTATGTCGAATTCAGGAACATCTCGACGACCGGCCCGGTCCTACGGCCCAACGTGAGCCTTTACGACCATCGCGATCGACCATGAAGCTCGTGCGGCGACATGGTTTGACCTACGTTGCGACGTCGGATCTGACAATTCGCCGCCTTCGTCATGGCCGCGGCTTTCGTTACCTCAGCCCGCGCGGGCGCCCCGTTCGCGCTGAAGAAACCCAGCGGCTTGCGTCGCTCGCCGTTCCACCCGCCTATGAAGACGTGCTTTATGCCGCCGATCCCCACGCTCATATTCAGGCGATCGGGCGCGACGCCGCCGGCCGGCTGCAATATCGCTATCATCCGGATTGGGAGCGCGTGCGCGAAACCCGCAAGGCCCGCCGTCTCGCCAAACTGGCGGACGTGCTGCCGCAGATCAGGCGCAGCATCGGCCAGCACCTCAGTTCGGAAACGCCGACGCGCACTTTCACCCTGGCCGCCATTGTCGAGCTTGTCGCGCGCACCGCCATTCGCCCCGGCAGCGAACAATATGCGAAATTGCGCGGAACGCGCGGCGCCGCGACATTGTTGAAATCGAACGTTTCGATCTACGGTGAAACCGTCAAACTTCGCTTCAAAGCCAAAGGCGGCAAACTGATCGAGAAGGAAGTCCATGCCCCGCGCCTTGCGGCTGCGATCAAGCTGTTGCAGGACCTGCCGGGCCGACGGCTATTTCAATACCGTACCGAAGACGGCAGCGTGCGTACCGCCAGCGCACAAGACGTCAATGGTTTTTTGCGCGAAATCGGCGGCGTCGGAATTTCATTAAAGGACTTCCGCACGCTGGTCGCGTCGGTGTCGGTCTTGGATGCGCTCACGCGTGCCGCCCCGGCGACCAGCAAACGCGCCCGGCGCAAACAAATTCTCGATGCAATCTGCGCGGCTGCCGCCGAGCTCGGCAACACGCCGGCGATTTGCCGGAAGAGCTACGTGCACCAGACGGTGGTCAACGCGTTCGAAGACGGCGCGCTTGAGCGATTTGCCGATACCTTGCGGGCGACCCGTTCGAGCGCGCAGTCCGAGAAGCTGTTGGCCAAGGTCGCGGCGAAAATCGAGACGATCGCCGTTTAGATTCGGTTCGTCTTTCGCATCGCCTCCCATGGGCTTTACATCGGATAGGCAGCCCCCGTCATTCCACGACGGCGCCGATGCGGTATAAGCCCCATTCCATGGGAGAACCGCTATGCGCTCTTTGACTCTCGCTGCCGCAATACTCGCCGCGCTTTTTACCATCGGTCCGGCCTGGGCGCAGACCGACGCCCCGCCGCCTGCCGACAATCTCGCGGCCGCCCGCGAGCTGATCCAGGTGTTGAAGCCGACCGATCAGTTCAAGACGGTATTGCCGGTTTTGTTTCAGAACCTGAAAGCGGCCATCGTGCAGGGCCGTCCGGAAGTCGAAAAGCAATACGACGCGATGGTCCCGATGTTCAATCAAAGCGCCGAACGGCATTTGAGCGAATTAACCGACGCCATCACGGCGATCTATGCGCGCAATTTCACGGTCGATGAGCTGCACCAGTTGGTTAGTTTCTACAGAAGCGCGGCGGGTCAGAAACTGTTGCAGAAGCAGCCAGAAATCGCGGGCGAAAGTCTCGCAGCTGGACAGCACCTGGGCCAAGCCATAATGGCGGACGTGAAGGCGCAGATGCAGGACGCGCATTAGATGAGCATCAGATTCCGCCCATCTTGCAGATGATCTTCCATTCGTCGCCGCTCACCGGCTGCACTGAAAGCCGGGTGTTGTTGACCAGCACCATGCTCTTGAGTTTCGGCTCGGCTTTGGCGTCGGCGAGCCGTACCGGCTTCTTCAACGGCTCGATCGCCTTGACGTCGACCACGACCCAAGGTTCGCCGGCTTTGGCGGTCGGATCGGGATAGTGTTCGCGGATGATTTCGACCACGCCGACGATCTCCTTGGATTCGCCGGAGTGGTAGAAAAAGCCGCGGTCGCCCTTCTTCATCTTGAGCAGATTGTTCTTCGCCTGATGATTGCGCACGCCGGTCCACGGCTCGCCCTTGGCGCCGCGCTTGACCTGTTCGTCCCAAGAATAGGTCTCGGGCTCCGATTTCAACAGCCAATGCGCCATGCTCATGCCTCCGCTTTCAACGGCCGGGTCAAAAGTGATTCGATCGCCGCGTCCACGCTCATCGTGCCATCGAGCAAAGCTACAACGGCGGCCGAGATCGGCATGTCGACCGAGCGCGCCCGCGCCATCTCCAACAGAACCGAGGCGGTAAAAGTGCCTTCGGCCAGGCCGGTAGTCCGGTGAATGTCTTCCGCTTTATGGCCGCGACCGAGATTGACGCCAAACGTGAAATTGCGCGATTGCGGGCTCGAGCAAGTTAAAAGCAGATCGCCGAGACCGGACAGGCCGGTCATGGTTTCAGTCTTTGCACCATAGGCTTTGCCGAAGCGGACGAGTTCGGCGAAGCCGCGCGTGGTCAGGGCCGCCAAGGCACTGGCGCCGAGACCGCGGCCGGTAACGACGCCGGCGGCGATCGCCAGCACATTCTTTGCCGCGCCGCCGATTTCCACGCCGCGCAGATCGCTCGAATGATAGGGCCGAAACGACGCCGAGCCGACGGCCTGCGCCAACGCGCCGGCAAGCGCACCGTCCGCCGCCGCCAGCGTCACCGCCGTCGGCATGCCGCGCGCCACGTCGGTGGCAAAGCTCGGCCCCGATAAAATCGCCGGCACTGCGGCGGGAGCGCATTCCGCGATCACCTCGCTCATGAATTTGCGGCTGCCGCGCTCGATACCTTTGGCGCAGACGATGACCGGCGTGCGATCTGCCAGCAAAGGTGCAAGCGCGGTGGAGGCCGCGCGCACCGCTTGCGCCGGTACGACGAGCAGAACGGCCTCGGCGGCGGCGGCGGCGGCGAGGTCGCGGGCCAGCACGATGCGATCGTCGATCTTTACGCCGGGCAGAAACAAGCTCTCGCGCTTGTCCGCGATCTGCGCGGCATTGGCGGCGTTCTCTTCCCACAGCGTCACTTGGCGGCCGGCGCGAACGCATGTCAGCGCCAGCGCGCTGCCCCAGGCGCCGGCCCCGATCACCGCTATGTGGTTGAAGGTCATGGTAGGATTACAGCAATTCGCCGCGCAGCAGTTTCGGGACCTCGCCGACCAATCCTGCCGCCTCGCGAATGAACAAGCGCTTGAGATTCGGGATACGATCGACCAGGCCCAGCCCGACGTCGCGGACCGCCCGCAGCACATCGGAGCGATTGGAGAACAGCCGATTGAGACCGTCGGTGGCAACCCCCATCGCCATGGTGTCGAAGCGCCGCCAGCGCTGGTAGCGGTCGAGCACGTCGGCCGCGCCTGGATCGAGGCCGAGCCGCGCCGCATCGACGATCACTTCGGCGAGCGCCGCGACATCCTTCAATCCCATATTCAGGCCCTGGCCGGCGATCGGATGAATAAGGTGCGCGGCATCGCCGACCAGCGCGATACGGTCGGCGATGAACGAGCGCGCGACGAAATAACCTAACGGATGGACACGCCGCGCGCCGATGACTTCGATTTCGCCCAATTGCAGCTTGAAGCGTTGCTCAAGCGCCGCGTGAAACGCGTCGTCGGGCAAGGCGACGATGCGTTCGGCTTCGGCGGTTGCCTCGGTCCAGACGATCGATGAGCGCCGTCCCTTGAGCGGCAGGATCGCGAATGGACCGGCCGGCAGAAAGTGCTCCTCGGCGCGGCCCTGATGATCGCGCTCATGCGCGACATTGATGACAATGGCCGACTGTCCGTAATTCCAGCCATGGGTGGCGATGCCGGCACGGCTGCGAATGCCCGAACGGGCGCCGTCGGCCGCCACCATCAGTTTTGCCGCGACCGCGCTGCCGTCGGCCAGTTCGGCGGCGACCGCGGCGCCTTGCGCCGGCATCTGGAAATTGGCGACGGCGGTTTGCCGCAAATCGATCCCGATCTCACGCGCCTTGGCCACAAGCGCATCGATCAGCAGCCGGTTCTCGATCATATCGGCGAACGGCTCGCCCGGTTCGACCTCGCCCGCGAAGGTGAGAAACACCGGCCGCATCGCGTCATCCAGCCGGCTGTCGGTAACAACCATATCGAGGATCGGCTGCACCTCGCCGGCGACGCTCTGCCAAATGCCGACGGTCTCGAACAATCGCCGGGCCGCCGCGACGATCGCCGAGGCGCGCTCGTCATGCGCATGGCTTTTGCCGAGCGCGGGATCCGCGACGACAATGGCAAATGACGGACCCAGCGCTTGGCGCAAGGCGATAGCGAGTGTCAGCCCGGCCAGTCCGCCGCCCGCGATCAGCACGTCGGTATTGTTCCGCATCATGCCCTCACCCTAGCACGGCCGGCGGCGGAGGGCTTGACCCCGCAGCCGTTCCCGTATGCAACAAAGTCCGCCGGAACGGCCCGACACAGGTTGGAAAGTATGGCCTCTGCCGTCCAAGAACTGGTCGATACGCTTAATCTCGAAACGCTCGAATTGAATCTGTTTCGCGGCCGCTCCCCGCAATCGCGGTGGCAACGGGTATTTGGCGGACAGGTGATCGGTCAAGCGCTGGTTGCGGCATGCCGCACCGTCGAAGACGTGGCGACGCGGCCGCCGCATTCGCTGCACGGCTATTTCCTGATCGGCGGCGATCCGAAAGTGCCGATTATCTATGAGGTCGACCGCATCCGCGACGGCAAAAGTTTTGCGACGCGGCGCGTGATCGCGATCCAGCACGGCCACGCCATCTTCTCGATGTCGGTCTCGTTCCATTTGCATGAGGAAGGCCTGTCGCATCAGCTCGATATGCCCGACGTGCCGAAGCCGGACGCGTTGCCGAGCGAGGCTGAATTCAAGGAACGGGTCTGGCCGATGATGCCCGAGCCGGTGCGGCGCTATTACGAGCGCGAGCGGCCGATCGAACTGCGGCCGGTCGAGTATGGCCGCTATCTCGGGCGAAGAATCGAAGGACGGCCGCTTCCACGTCTGGATTCGCGCCACCGGCAGACTGCCGGACGAGCCCGCGATCCATCAATGCGTGCTCGCTTATGCCTCCGATATGACGCTGCTCGATGCCGCGCTGATCCCGCATTCCCGCACCGTATTCAGCGACGACATCATGGCGGCGAGCCTCGACCATGCGCTGTGGTTTCATCGCCCGTTTCGCGCCGACGAGTGGCTGCTCTATGCCCAGGACAGCCCCAGCCTGGGCGGTTCACGCGGCTTTGCGCGCGGGTTGATCTTCTCGAGTGACGGCACCCTGGTCGCATCGGTGGCGCAGGAGGGGCTGTTGCGGCTCCGGCGGACAAATCCCGCCTCTTGAGTGCTCCGGTAATAAAGTCCTTGTGTGATTAAGTCCCTGGGCAATTAAGTTCGAAGACGTGACTTAATTCTCATCGATAATGCCGATATGCTGTGCAGCTAGACATCCCCGCAAACCCGGTCAGTGCCATGAAGCTCGTCACAGCGATTATCAAACCCTTCAAACTCGATGCCGTTCGCGACGCGCTCCTTGCCAAGGGCGTTCACGGCATGACCGTCACCGAAGTCAAAGGCTATGGCCGGCAGAAGGGCCACACCGAAATCTATCGGGGTGCCGAATATGCGGTGAATTTCCTGCCGAAAATCCGGGTCGAAGTCGCGGTTTCCTCCGATGAGGCCGACGATATCGTGGAAGCCATCGGCGTCGCCGCAAAGACCGGTCAGATCGGCGACGGCAAGATTTTCGTGACCCCCATCGACCAGGCGGTCCGAATCCGCACCGGCGAGACCGACGCCGACGCTTTGTAATTGCAACGATTTTCCTCGGCGTCCGATCGGCCAAGGCCGGCAGACTAATATTTAAGCGAATGACTATTTATTGGGCTTAGGTTTTTCCTTGGCCCTACGTCTTGACGCTGATCCGGTCGACGCGAGACCCCCCGAGCACTCAATATTACTTTTTATCAGTGCTTTACGCCCCGACCACGGAGTTGGCACGGGGCTTGATTGCCAGACCGCGGCGATGACGCGCTGGGGGGCAATTTCCTGCGTGAGTATCGCTTAACTGCGTAAGCCTGCTCGCCGCAACGAGCGGGCCACTGGAGATAAATTCAAATGAAAATCGTCATGGCCATCATCAAGCCGTTCAAGCTCGACGAGGTCCGCGACGCTCTCACCAAGATCGGCGTTCAGGGACTGACCGTCACTGAGGTGAAGGGCTACGGGCGTCAGAAGGGCCACACGGAAATCTATCGCGGCGCTGAATACGCCGTGAGCTTCCTTCCCAAGATCAAACTCGAAATCGCTTGCTCCTCCAATGTGGCTGACAAGGTCATCGAGACCATCAGCGCCTCGGCTAAAACCGGGCAGATCGGCGACGGCAAGATTTTCGTGTTCGGCCTCGATCACGCCGTGCGCATTCGCACCGGCGAGACCGATGCCGCGGCGCTCTAATCATGCGCACCCGCAATTACACGGACAGGAGTAAAACAATGTCGTTGAAGAAATTCTCGCGTGCGGGGCTGATCGGCTTTGTCGGCGCGATCCTGCTCGGGATCGTGCTCAGCTTGCCGACCTACCATGCCTCTTATGCGCAAACGCCGGCGGCCGCGCCTGCAGCTCCGGCTGCCGACGCTGCTGCACCTGCGGCGGCGCCGGCCGCACCGCCGGCCTGCGATGCCAAGACGCTCGAGAAATGCTACGCCGAATTCGGGCGACACCGCCTGGATGATGACCTCGATGGCCATCGTGCTGATGATGACCATTCCGGGCCTCGCCCTGTTCTACGGCGGCATGGTGCGCAAGAAGAACGTCGGCGACACGGTGATGACGAGCTTCGCCATTACCTGTCTGATCAGCGTGCTGTGGCTGCTCTTTACCTACAGCATCGCGTTCCGCGCCGGCTCGCCATTCATCGGCGGGCTCGATCGAGCGGGCCTGCAGGGCATCCTCAGCGACATTACCAACGGCACCGGCAATCCAAATCCGCTGGCGCCGACTATTCCCGAGACTGTCTACTCGATGTTCCAGCTGACCTTCGCGATCATCACCGCGGCGCTGATCGCAGGTTCGTTTGCGGAACGCATGAAGTTCTCCGCGATGCTGTGGTTCATCGGCCTGTGGGCGATCTTCGTCTATTCGCCGGTCGCGCATTGGGTCTGGGGACCGGACGGCTTCCTCAACTCCGCCAACGACGGCGCCTGGGTCAAGGTGCTCGACTTCGCCGGCGGAACGGTGGTGCACGTCAATTCCGGCACCGCCGGTTTGATGGCCGCTCTGATGCTCGGCAAGCGCAAGGAAACCGGTCCGCCCCATAACGTGGTGCTGACCATGATCGGCGCCTCTCTGCTGTGGGTCGGCTGGTTCGGCTTCAACGCCGGCTCGGCGGTCAGCGCCGGCATGCAGGCCGGCATGGCGATGCTGGTGACGCATACCGCTACGGCGACTGCCGGCATGACCTGGATGATCATCGAATGGATCATGCGCGGTAAGCCGACTGTCCTCGGCATCTGCTCGGGTGCGGTCGCGGGTCTGGTCGTGATCACGCCGGCCTCGGGCTTCGTCGGCCCGATGGGATCTTTTGCCATGGGCATCGCTGCCGGCGCGGTCTGCTACTGGGGCTGCACCGGGCTCAAGCACATGTTCGGCTATGACGACGCACTCGACAGCTTCGGCGTCCACGGACTCGGCGGCGCGGTCGGTGCCATCCTCACCGGCATCTTCGCGGTCAATGCCTACGGCGGCACCTCCGGCGCCATCGAAGGCAATTGGGGCCAAGTGGTCAATCAGGCGATCGGCGTCGGCATCATCTTCGCTTACGACGTCGTCGTGACACTGATCATCCTCAAAGTCGTCGATCTCGTGATCGGGCTGCGCGTCAGCGAAGAAGTCGAACGCGACGGACTCGATCTCGCGCTGCACGGCGAGACTGTTCAGTAACGCATGATCTCGAAAAGTGGGTACCGGTTTTCGGATCAGATCATGCGTCTGAAAGCCTAGAACAACGGTTGGGGCGCATACCCGGCAGCACCCCGTCCGTCGAGAGGCCCTGGCATCCGCCAGGGCCTCTCACTTTTTCAGCGGTATACGGCATGCAGTGACCACGCTGCATGCCGTTTTTTATGGCTTGCCGACGTGGGGTGAACGGTCCGGCAAAACCTGCTAAGGGCACTCGCGACAAATAAGCCAGCGAGGACGCCCATGTACGCCAATCTCGAACTTTTCATCGACGGCCAGTGGCACGGCACGAACGGCCGCGGCGGCGAAGACGTGATCAACCCGGCAACCGAGAAGCCGCTGGCACGTCTGCCGCATGCCAGCACCGGCGATCTCGATCACGCGCTCGAAGCCGCCACCAAGGGCTTTGCGATCTGGCGCGCCACGTCGGCCTATGACCGCGCCAAGATCATGCGCAAGGCCGCCGATCTGATGCGCGAGCGCAACGACGCGATCGCGAAAATTCTGGTGCTTGAACAGGGCAAAGTCTTTCCGGAAGCGCGGATGGAAGTCATGACTTCCGCCGACATCATCGACTGGTATGCCGAAGAAGGCCGCCGCGCCTATGGCCGTATCGTGCCCGGCCGCGGCGGCAAAGGGCTGCGGCAAATCGTGCTGCAGGAGCCGGTCGGTATCGTCGCCGCCTTCACGCCGTGGAATTTCCCGACGCTGACGCCGGCGCGCAAAATCGGCGGCGCGCTCGCGGCCGGCTGTTCGCTGATCCTCAAGGCGTCGGAAGAGACGCCCGGCGCTTGCGTGGAAATGGTGCGTTGCTTCGCCGATGCCGGGCTGCCGCCCGGCGTGCTCAATCTGGTATTCGGGGTGCCGGCGGAAATTTCCGAGCATCTCATCGCCAAGGACGCCGTGCGCAAGATCTCCTTCACCGGCTCGATCCCGGTGGGCAAGCATCTTGCGCAACTCGCCGCCAAGACCATGAAGCGCGCCACCATGGAGCTCGGCGGTCATTCGCCGGTGGTGGTGTTCGCCGACGCCGATCCGGAAAAATCCGCCGAGACCATCGCGGCTTTCAAATATCGCAATGCCGGGCAAGTCTGCATTTCGCCGACGCGATTCTATGTACAGGAGCCGATCTACAACCGCTTCGTTGCGCGCTTCACCGAATACGCCAAGACGCTCAAAGTCGGCGACGGTCTGGAAAAAGGCAACACGATGGGACCGATGGCGAATGCGCGGCGCATCGACACCATGGAAGCCTTCGTCAACGACGCCAAGAACCGCGGCGGCAAAATCGCCGCCGGCGGCAGTCGCCGCGGCAATCAAGGTTATTACTTCGAACCGACGGTGATTACCGACGTGCCGGACGACAGCAAGGTAATGACGGAAGAGCCGTTCGGCCCGCTCGCGCCGGTGGTGCCGTTCAAGACATTCGACGAAGTCGTGGAACGCGCAAATTCGCTGCCGTTCGGCTTGGCGTCATACGCCTTCACCAGTTCGGCGCAGACAGCAACCCTCATCGGCGACGCGCTGCAGTCCGGCATGGTCGGCGTGAACTCCATCGCCATCTCGACGCCGGAGACGCCGTTCGGCGGCATCAAAGAATCCGGTTACGGCAGCGAAGGCGGCATCGAAGGGTTGCAGGCCTATTTCAACACCAAGTTCATCTCGCAAGCTTGATGCACGTTACAAACAACTGCCGGTGCATCGCATCGGCAGTTGTCGAAACCAGACGAACCGCCTTGCTGCGGTTCGCAATTGATTGATAGCGCCTGATGAATTGATAGATTTGAATTAGGCATTTATTGAGGATGATCCGCGCCGTTTTTTGAACGCAAATGTGTTGCTCGCGCGGCAATCGACAATCAAATTCATCGCGGAACCAAATCGACAACGTCGCATTGTACGGCGTGGCGGGCGGCAAGCGTCGGTTTGTTTATGGATATCCTCGCGTCGATTTTCGCCTACATGACATGTGTCGCCGGCATTGTAGGTGCGTTTGTTTTATCGGCTTTTGTGCTGTTCGCCGCGCCCGATCACGCAAGTGTGACAGCCCAGAATTCGGCGGTAACCGCAAGGCACGCCGCCGCGGTTCTGAGTACGCCGGCAGTGAACCTGTCTCAAACCGCGCCTGCGACAAAGCGAGTTGCGCCATCGCTGGCCGCAAGTAACCGACCAATCCCCGGCACGCCGCCAGACGCCGAAAAGCGTAAACCATCACGACAGGTATCGGTGGCGCAGTTGCGGCGCTTGGCACGGCAGGAGCGCAACAAACATCTCGCTTATCAACAAGACCCGGATTTTGACGCGCGCTTTCTCGGCTACGCCGACTGAGCCTTCGACCGCGGTCGATCAGGGCTAGGCGTAAGAGCTTTCCAGATAAGTCACGGCGTCGTCGGCGAGATGCCAGGATCGCGTTCGCCGCGCTGGGTCATCTCGATGATGCGCTTGGCGATGATCTCCTGAGCCGGCCCCCGATAGGCCGGCGAGGCAAGCTTGCTGCCGGACTTCTCGACTTTCTGCCAAGCAGTCTCGAACACCGACACCAGGGTCTCGATCACTTCCGGCTCGAACGCCGCCTGTTTGAGAAGTGGAACTATCGACATGACACCTATTCCGGAGTTGCGGTCTTGATCGGATTAACGCGCGACAAAGCGATTCGATGTTTCAAAACGGCCGAGAATTGCCGAACAGCAGCCTATCCACGAGCCGCAGACGGCCTCGTCGAGTGCCATAGTAGCACGAGTCGTCGAGCGCCGGTTGACGTCGTTGGCGATCCGCCACGGCGCGACTATCCTTCAGCGCCGCCAAGTCATTACGCGCGTTGCGCGGCGAGGTCTGCGATAGGCCCGCCTCAATCGAAAATTCGGGCGAAATTTCTCAGCCGATGGAAATGCCCGCGTTCTTGATGATCGGCTCCCAGGTGCGCTGCTCGTCGGCGACGAACGAAGCAAGCTCGGCCGGCGAGGAGCCGACGACGACGTTGCCTGCCTCTTCCATGACCGCGCGGCTTTCCGGGCGGCGGATCGCGCTCACCATCGTCTTGTTCATTGCATCGACGATGCTTGCCGGCGTCTTGGCCGGCGCGAACACCGCAGTCCAGCCATAGGACTTGAAATCGCTGATGCCGCTCTCGGCCATGGTCGGCACATCCGGCAGCACGGCGAGCCGCTGACTGGTCGTCACCGCCAGCGCGCGAAGCGCACCCGATTTGATATGCGGCAACAGCGCCGAGACATTATCGCAGGTCAGATCCACCCGGCCGCCGATCAGATCGGTGACGGCCAGCGCCGTGCCCCGATAGGGGACATGCGTCATCTCGACATTGAGGCGCCGCTTGAGGAGTTCGCCCGACAGATGGCTCGAGGTGCCGTTGCCCGCCGACGCGTAGAGCAGCGTTTTGGTTTTTGCCAAGGCGACTAAATCCTGCATCGTCTTGGCGGCGGAGCTCGCCGGAACGACCAGCACGTTCGGCACGATCACCAGGAGCGAAATCGGCGCGAAATCGCCGACCACGTCGTAGTTGAGCGACTTATAGAGAAACTTGTTTACGACGATGCCGCCTTGGGTAAACAGCACGGTATAGCCGTCGGGCGCGGCACGCGCGACCGCCTCGTTGCCGATATTGCCGCCGGCGCCCGGCCGATTTTCCACCACCAGCTGTTGGCCCCACTCGGCCGATGCCGCGGCGCCGACAAGGCGCGCTGTGATGTCGACATTGCCGGCCGGCGGAAACGGAACGATCGCCTGGACGGCACGGCTCGGCCAGTCGGCGGCCCGCGCCGGGTCGAGTCCATAGGCCGCGGAAGCCGCGCTCGCGATGATAAGGGTGCGCCGAGTAATCATGTCAGTCCTTCCAATGGCAATTTCAGGCAAGGTATGCCCGAACAGCCCTTTCGCTCGTGATGCCAGGCGTTTCGATGAAGGCATTGGGCCGCGAGATCAATCCTCCGCAGGCTGTGCGTTCGGGTACGACAGCTTGGCGTTGATCGCGCCCGCCTTCGTCAGCTTGTATAGGCTCGGCCGCGGTATTCTTCATAGATCGTCCTCGCTTCGTCCGTTTCCCATCCACGCCAAGACAGCCGGCACGGCGAGCGGACTTTCATTCGGGAGTTTTGTCGATGAACGCCAGCACGTCGCTGCTCATCATCCTGCGTTCGCACGAACGGATCCGAACCCAATACTACAATGGGATCACGTCGGCGTTCCCCGACCTCAAGGTCGACGTCGTGGCGAAGGTCGAGGACGCCGATCCGTACCTGGCCGACTGCGACATCATCGTCACCCATGGTCCGCATCTTGCGGACAAAGCCGACCACGTGTTCGGCAACGCCAGGAAACTGCGCTGGGTGCAGGGCATCGGCACGGGGGTCGATAATATTGCCGACCGCCCGTCGCTGCGCGACGGCGTGATCGTAACCAATATCCACGGCGTTCATGGGCGGCCGATGTCGGAAGCGGCGGTGTCGCTGATGCTGGCGCTCAGCCGCAAATTGCCGCGAAGCCTGGAGAACAAAGCCAACCACAAATGGGAGAACTGGCCGTCGCGGCTGTTGAGCGAAAAGACCGTCGGCATTTTCGGGCTCGGCTCGATCGCCGAAACCATGGCGCCGGTGTTCAAGGCGTTCAACATGACGGTGATCGGCATCACCTCGGGGATAAGGCCGATGCCAGGCTTCGACGAGATCGTCGACAAGAGCCGGCTGATCGAGACGGTACGCCGGCTGGATTATTTCGTCGTGCTGACGCCCTATACGCCCGCCACCCACCACATCATCGGCGCCGAGGTTTTCGCGGCGATGAAGCCGGACGCCTATTTCATCAATCTGGCCCGCGGCGGGGTGCTCGACGAAGCAGCACTCTTGGCCACACTCCGCGGAAACCGCATCGCCGGCGCGGCGCTCGACGTCTTCGAACAGGAGCCTTTGAAACCCGACAATCCGTTATGGGATATTGAGAACGTCATCATCACCTGCCATCAGGCCGCGACCCACGACGGCTCGGCACGGACTAATTTGCCGATTATCCAGGAAAATATCAGGCGATTCCTCGCCGGGGATTTCGCGCATATGAAAAACGTGGTCGCGCGGCCGGACTCGACGCCCAGCGGGAGGGTGTAGTCACCGTCGATTACGAAGCGGCGTTTCTCGTGATGATGCCGACAATAATCGGCCCCCAAAGCGTAAGAACGACATTAGCGACGGCGTAAGTGACAGTGAAAGAGACAACAGGCGTAGCGTTACCCGCCTTCTCGAGCAAAGCGGCAAAGGCTGGGTTCGCGGCGCGACCGCCGGCGACGCAGGCCAACGCCTCGATAGGATTACGGATGCGAAGGACATAATAGGAAAAAAAGAATGTGACAATCTGCGGAATTAAAGTCACCCCGACACCGAGCAACAATAGCGTGAGGCCAAATTTGTGAATGGCCACAATCGCCTGAGGCCCCGCGGTGATGCCGACAATTCCGACAAAGACGGCTAATCCAAAGTCGCGCAGAAAGCTTGAGGCGCCAAGCGGTAGCGCTGAAAAATTGGGGTGTACGCTGTGCAGCCAACCAAAGAACAAGCCTGACAGCAGGCATCCGCCGCCGCTACCGAGCGAGATTGGAATGGCCCATATTCTGAATTGGATCAGCCCGACGAGCATACCAGCCAGCATGCCAATTCCGAAGAAAACGAAGTCTGCGCCCGTGGCCGCGGTAATTTTATAACCGATCTTCTTTTGCACCCGATTGAGGTCGGCTGGGCTTCCCGTAAAATGCAATTCGTCTCCGCTTTGGAGCTTAAGCTTATTCAGCAGAGGCAGGTCCAGTCCCATCCGTTTTACCGCCGTCAAAAACACTCCGTGACGCGTATCTACATTTACCTGATCGTAAATCGTTCCCACTTGCAGATCGTTGAGGGCGCGGTTCGTCAGCATAATTTCACGGCTCTCCAAGACCACCAGCAGGCCATCCGGAGCGGGGACGTCGTGACCGAAAAAGCCGGAGGCGCTCTCCAAGACCTTGATCATCCCGGTAATAGCTATCTGATCGCCGGCTTGAATAAGTGTTGCATCCGTAATTTCGAGCGTCTTGCCTTCGCGGAAGATGGCCTCCAGGGAAGGGTCGGAAAGCTCCCGGTCGATCGCTAAAACTGTCTTGCCGACAGCTTTGCTGTCCGGCGCAACTTCATAAATGCGTGTTGATATGCCTTGCACTGCATTGAACTGTCCTGGCTCAAGCGCTGCGTGGCCGCCCGACAACCGCTTTGCAAGCTCCAATGCTTCCTGCCGGATATTCCACTTCATTATCTTCGGCAAAAACCAACTCACCATGGCGATCGGCCCTAAAGAGCCGAAGATGTAACAAACGGCATATCCGACGGCGAGGTCGGTCTGCATCGCCTTTGTCGAAGTCGGAGACAAGCCTAGCTCGTTAATCGCATCCCCTGCGGTACCGAGAATTGTCGATTGCGTGAGTCCACCCGCCGCGAGACCTGCCGCCATGCCGCGGTCCAAGCCGAATATCCATGCGGCGGCCAAGACACAGATCAGCCCGACGAAGCACATCACAAACGACGATGCGAGCTGATTCAGCGAACGCAAGTTTAGCGCATGCAAGAACTCGGGTCCGCCTTGAAATCCCACGGCGTAGATGAACAGACCAAAAAATATCGACTTGATGCCATTATCTATGTTGATACCAAGTTGCCCAATGAGGACGCCGGCCATTAGAGTTCCAGCGATACCGCCCAGAACGAACCCGCCAATTTTGATTTTTCCGATCAGATAACCAAGCGCAATCGTAGTGAAAAGCGCGAGTAAAGGCTGCCCCGTGAATATTTGATACAAAACGTTCAACGCCTCATCAGGAATGAACGAGGCCGTTCCGAAGCGCCCCTACTTCTTATGCTCGTGATTGTGATCCTAAATTTCGACGACTTCATATCGCCGACAATCTCAAGGATCGGGATGTGTGCGGATCAATCAAGATCTGGGTTCGTCGCCAATGGTGTACCGGGCGTCACGACATTCTACCGATGGACCATAGTACGTCCGGCGCTGGGCGTCACGTGCCCGTCCGGAATTGGCAAAACTCGCCATCGCCTATCACCAGGGTTGTGCATGCCGGCCCGGTCGGACGCTGAGCGGGCTGATGGAGCATTTGCCGGAGTTCTTCGATGCAGCCGGCGGTTTCAAAGCGGCTGGGGCGCGCGGTGCTCAGCGGATTAACGGCGGCTGATGCCGCCTCCCCAGCTGTGTTCAGGTGTCTATGGCGCCGGCCGGCGCTGTCGAAACCTGTTTTTCTAAGCGGCCATGCGTTCAATAGAGCGCAGGCGCATGGGCTTGCCGCCCGGCGGATGCTGAGGCCCGCGGTCCAACTCGCTGAGCGCCTCCAGGATTTCGTCGATCGTGACGGGGTTCTTCAAACCTTCCGGCGCGCGCAAGGCAGGACATGAAGCGATGGCGGATGCATCGGATGCCCACGATGCCAGGATGGCGCGCTTCTCGGATAGGCTAAGCGCTGGGTGCGCAACGACATCGCGGGGGTGCTCGAAGACAGTGCCGGGATGAACAAGCGCATCGAAGTCGGGATCGATATTTTGCCGATGGGGAGCGGTCGTCGGCCGCATGGTAGCCTCCTATTCCTGACGAAGTTGCGGGAAAAGGCCGCGCGTCCGAAGACGCGCGGCACCAACGATCAAGCCGCTTGGGCGGTCTCGATCTTCTGCACGGTTGCCGATGGCTGCCCGTTGATGGCGATCCGGCGCGGCTTCATCGCCTCGGGGATCTCACGCACCAACTCGATCTTCAGCAGGCCGTTGTCGAATGAAGCGCCGCGAACCTGCACATAATCGGCCAAGCTGAATTGCCGCTTGAACGGCCGGTTCGAGATGCCGCGATAGAGAAGTTCGCGTTGATCGTTGCTGATTTTCTTCGCGCCCTCGACCGTCAGAACATTCTGTTCGGCGGTGATGGCGATATCGTCAGGCCCAAAGCCAGCGAGCGCGAGCGATATCTGAAATTGATCCTCGCCAGACCGCTCGATGTTATAGGGCGGATAGGTATCCTCGGTGGCGCCTTGGGTGCTTTCCACGAGGTCGAAGAAGCGATCGAAACCGATGGTCGAACGCCAGAGGGGAGCAAAATCGACAGTGCGCATAGCCAGATCCTCCTAAGAGCAAAATGGTTACGAGCGGCACCGGACACGCCCGGTGCCCGTCCTCACCCCGGACCCGTCAGGCATCCAGGGGCCAGCTTTCCGCCAGCGAAAAAAGATTTGTTTTGGCCGAATGCTTTTTCAAGGGTCGGCCGAAAAAATTTTTCGAGCGGGATAGGCGTGCCCTGATTGATGCGTGAACCCACGGACGCAATCCATCGCTCGCGCTCAACCGCAAACCAAACGTCGAGAAGTATCTGGAGCGAAGTCTGTCGATCACACGGCCGGAGAATGAAATATTCCGGTTGGAAAAAATCCAAATTCCATAGGTTCATATTTGCGGGCTAAATCGGAACTGACGAATGCCCCTGCGGCAAAAAATCATGTAAAATCAACATTATGCGCTCAAAATTGGCGGAGAGGGAGGGATTCGAACCCCCGATACGGTTGCCCGTACGCCGCATTTCGAGTGCGGTGCTTTCAACCACTCAGCCACCTCTCCGGAGGCCCCCACCCAACCCATTCCCCGCTCGAGAGGGAGGGTAGAATAAGGGCTGAGCGTTGCGGCGCGTATGTAGCCGCGCCGCGCCCGGGAGACAAGAGCGCGGCCCACCTGCCCTTTGGGCAGGCAATAGAAGGCCGATCGTGCCTGACCGGGCCGGGTCCAGACCGAGCCTACTTCGTCGGCACCACCAGCGAATAGCGCTCGTCGGCGGCCAGGCATTCGGCCTCGGGGATGCCGAGTTCCTTGCGCACGATATTGGTGCCGAGCACCAGCGAAACGATTTTGTAAAAGGCGTGGCGGCGGCTCATGCCTTCACGGCCCATGCCGCAGTCGGTCGAGATCACCAGCCGCTCCGGCGGAATGAATTTGAGCGCGGCGCGGATTTTCTCGGCGACTTCGTCCGGGCTCTCGACCTGCAGCGTGTGATGGTCGATGACGCCGATGGCGATCTTCTTTTCGGCGATGGTCTTGCCGATGGCTTCGAGATCGATGCCGCCGGAGCTCGACGACTCGAACGTGATCACGTCGGCATCGACGGTGTTGTAGGTTTCCAGCGCCGGCTTGTAGCTCTGCACCGCCGCAAACATACGCTGCTGCGAGGGATTGCCCCAGCAGGAATGCGCCCAGACTTCGGTCTTGGCGCGCAGCCCTTTCACGGTGCGATTGAACACCTCGACCATCAATTGCGGATTGATCACCTTGTCCTGGATCTTGCGCACCGCGATCAGATGGATCTGCGGCTCTTCGATCTGGATCACCGGACAGCCGGCATCGGCGAGCTCGTGATATTCCTCATTAAATGCGTCCGCGATGGCGAACATGCGGTCCGGCACGCTCTTGTAGTGCCGGTCCTGCAACGCGAAGGCGACGATCTCGGCCGACACCGCGCCGAACTTGACCGGCTTGGTGGTGAAGCGCTGCGCCGCCTTCCACATCGCGGTGTATTGCAGATTGCCGCGGCCGATCGGGCCGGTGATCACCGGCATGACCCGCGACTCCAGGTAATCGTGCAGAATATGTCCGCGCGGAAACCAGATGCCGCCGCGGCCTGCGGGCGTCGCCACCGGATGGTCGATATCGAGGCCGCTCATGTGGTTCGGCGGATAGGCGGTCCAGCTCTGGCCGCCGACATCGTCGTCGAAATGGGCAGTCGCCGTCGGTGACGATATCGAGACCGGCGATCTCCTGGTCGCGCAGATAGCAGGTCACCGCGTCTTCGTATTGCTCGCGGAAGCGCCGGCTGACCATGGCTTCGAGGAAATGCCGGGTGCCGAGATTTTCCGTGTACCAGCTCGGCCGCGGCAGCGAGCCGGTGATCGTCGTCGGCAGTTTAATGTCTTTGGTAGCCCGAAACATAGTGACGCCCTCCCCCGCATGTCGCCGGTCATCTTCTCGCGCCGGCCTTCTTGCCGAGTTTAGCAAGCAGCCGCGCCGGATGATAAGCAATTGTTGATGACGTTATGTTGGATCGAGAACCGAGACCCTGCCCACCTGCATGCCGGCTGCAATGGGACAGGCGTGGGCAATGGCGTCTGCGCCTAAGTCCCGGTAAAAACCGGCTTGCGCTTCTCCATGAAGGCGGTTCTGCCCTCGGTGTAATCGCGGCTGGCAAAGCAGGCCTCGACCAATTCCGCCGAACGCTTGAGGTCGCGCTTGGAAGTCTTCCTTGACGATTTCGCCGACCGTGAATTTCACCGCCTTGATGGTGAGCGGCGCATTGGCGCCGATCATGTCGGTGATGCTCTTGACGTAAGTCTCGAGGTCCGCGCTCGGCACGACGCGGTTGACGAGACCCATGGCGTGGGCCTCCTGGGCGTCGAACTGACGCGCGGTATAGAAAATTTCCTTGGCGAATGACGGCCCGACGATGTCGACCAGGCGCTTGAGCCCGGTGTAGCCGTAGCCGAGCCCGAGTTTCGCCGCCGGGACCGCAAAGCGCGAATTGTCGGAACAGATGCGCAGATCGCAACAGGTGGCGAGCCCTAGTCCGCCGCCGATGCAATAGCCGCGGATCATGGCGATGGTCGGCTTGGCGAAATTGGCGACGCTGGCATAGGCGGCGTCGGATTTTACGTTGTAGGCGCGCACCGCTTCCATCGTCGAGCGCTCGCTGGCGAATTTCGAAATGTCGGCGCCGGATACGAAGGCCTTGCCGCCGGCGCCGGTCAGCACCACGACGCGAATGTCGTTGTCCGAGGCAAAATCGTCGAGAATGGTCGCGGTCGCCTCCCACATGTCCAGCGACACCGCGTTGTGCCGCTCCGGATTGTTGAAGGTGACGATGCCGACACCGCCTTCCTTGCGCGCCAGCATCTTGTCGGTTTGAGTCATAGCCGGTTCCTTTTCTATTCCGTCATGCGCCGGCTTGAGCCGCGCATCCCGAATTCTCAAAGCTTCCGCGCTCAGCGATTTACGGCGCCGAATCGCTCACACCGCGTTCGCCTTATGCAGCGCCGCGATGTCGCGCGCGCTGAAGCCGAACTCCTTGAGCACCGAATTGGTATGCTCGCCGAGTTCCGGCGGCCGCGCCGCGAGCCGTGACGGCGTGCGCGACAGCGTCACCGGCTGGGCAATGAGCTTCATCTTGCTCTTGTCCTTCTTGGTCACGCTCTGGGCGATGCCGAGATGCTCGACCTGCGGGTCGGCAAACATCTGGTCGATGGCATAGATCGGCCCGGAGGGCACGCCGGCTTTGTTGAAACGCTCGACCCAGTCGGCGCTGGTCCGGCCCAGCAAAAAGGTATCGATCTCGGCATTGAGCGCGTCGCGGTTTTTCGACCGCGCCGCGGCGTTTTCATATTCCGGCTTTTTCAACAGCGCGGTGGCGTCCGCCGCTTCGCAGAAACGCTGCCAGATGCGCTGACCGGTGGTGGCGATATTGATGTAGCCGTCCTTGGTCTTGAACACGCCGGTCGGGATGCTGGTCGGATGATTATTGCCGGCCTGCTTCGCCACTTCCCCTTCGACCAGATAACGCGCGGCCTGGAAGTCGAGCATGAAAATCTGCGCCTGCAACAGCGAGGTCTCGATGTGCTGGCCCTTCTTGGATTTGTCGCGCTCAAGAAGCGCAACGAGGATGCCCAGTGCCGCGAACAGGCCGGCGGTGAGATCGGCGATCGGAATGCCGACGCGAACCGGACCCTGCCCCGGCAGTCCGGTGATCGACATCAGCCCGCCCATGCCCTGCGCGATCTGATCGAAGCCCGGCCGATCGGCATAGGGCCCGTCCTGGCCGAAGCCGGAAATGCTGGCGTAAACGATGCGCGGATTGACCTTGGCGATGGCCTTGTAGTCGATGCCGAGGCGCTTCTTCACGTCGGGGCGGAAATTCTCGACGATGACGTCGGCTTTTTTGGCCATCCGCTTGAAGGCTGCAAGTCCCGCGGGCGCCTTCAGATTGAGCGTCATGCTGCGCTTGTTGCGATGCAGGTTCTGAAAATCCGACCCCTCGCGCGGTCCGCCCATCGGCTCCTCCACGCCCGGCGGGGTCTCGATCTTGATGACATTGGCGCCCCAATCGGCCAGCTGGCGCACGCAAGTCGGCCCCGAGCGCACCCGGGTGAGATCGAGCACGGTGAAGCGGGAAAGAGCTTTCGAAGCGTGGGGAAAGGGCATCGCGGACGTCTCCGATGGCCGTGGCTTGCGGCCCGCATCTTGCCGGCTGGGCGCCGGAGGCGCCGAACTTCCCCGATCCGGCCGGCGTTGTCTACCGCCGGCGGCACCGGCATAACGGGCCATTATATCGCGCTTATCGCGCCGCAGACGGCCATCTTTCGGGCATCTTCGGCAGGCGATCATAAGCGGGCCGCGTTCGAGCCGCGCGGCCATAGACCGGGAAACAACGATGCGCGATCCGCGACGCCGATTTACCGCATTTTTGCTCGCTGCCGTGCTTGCCGGCATGACGGCGGCGGCATCCGCGCAGGATCATCCCGGCGGGGCGGCGGCCGACCGATCCGACCGGCAGGACGATAAGTCCCACGACAACCAGCAGGGCGGCGGCCAGCAAAACGGCCCTGGCGTTCTCTCCCTGTTGCCGAATGACGCCGTCACCGAGCACAGTGTCGATCTGCCCTCCGGCAAGCTCGCTTATACCGCCACCGCCGGCACGTTCGCGCTGTTCGACCAATCCGGCACACGGTCCGCGGCCGTCTTCTACACGGCGTTCACCGCAAAATCGGCGGGCCCGTCACCGCGGCCGGTGACTTTCGTTTTCAACGGCGGCCCGGGCGCGGCTTCGGCCTTCCTCAATCTCGGGCTGGTCGGCCCGCGCATCGCCGAATTCGGCATGAACGGCCGTGACGGATCGAACGTCCATTTGATCGACAATCCGGACACCTGGCTCGCCTTCACCGATCTGGTTCTGATCGATCCGGTCGGCACCGGCTGGAGCCGCGCCGCCAAGCCCGACGGCGGCCGCGCCTTCTGGGACGTGCAAACCGATGCCCAGTCCATGGCGAAGGTCATCGCACTCTATGTCGCGAAGAACAGCCGCACCGCTTCGCCGAAATTCATCCTGGGCGAAAGCTATGGCGGCTTCCGCGCCGCCAAAGTGGCGCGCGTGCTGCAGAACGATCAAGGCATCGTGCTTTCCGGCATCGTGATGCTGTCGCCGCTGCTCGAAGGTGCGCTGGAATTTGGCGGCGACCGCTTTGCGCTCGGCGCCGCGCTGCAACTGCCGTCGCTCGCGGCCGCTGAGCTCGAGCGCAAAGGCACCTTCAGCAAGGATGCTTTGGCGCAAGCCGAGCATTTTGCCTTGACGGATTATCTGTCCACCTTGGCCGGGCCGCCGCTGCACGGCGATGCCGCGGCCAAGTTTTATGCGCGTGTTGCCGGCATAACCGGCCTGTCGGCCGACGTTATCGCCCAAAATCGGGGCTTTATCCGCGATGCCTATATCAAAAATCTCGATGCCGGCACCCACAAGATCGTCAGCCGCTATGACGCGACCTTTGCCAGCGACGATCCCTATCCGGAATTGCCGGTGCCGCGCGGTCCTGACCCGATTCTCGACGGCGTCATCCGCGCTTACGGCAGCGCCTTCGTCGGCTACGCGCGCGACGAGCTCGGCTTCAAGACGGAAATGTCCTACGAGCTGCTCGACGGCGGCATTGCCAATAAATGGGATTGGGGCGACGGCCGGGCGCAGGCCAGCGTCACCGACGATCTCCGCGTCTTGCTGGCGCTGTCGCCGTCATTCCGGCTGATGGTGGCGCACGGCTACAGCGACATGGTGATCCCCTATTCGGACACCCGTTACGTTCTCCAGCACCTTCCCGCAGTCGACGGCGAGGAGCGCGCCGACCTGAAAATCTATCGCGGCGGCCACATGTTCTATCTCGACCCGGAGTCGCGAAAGGCCTTCACCGCCGACGCAAAGACGGTGTACGCGGCGCCGTAATCGACCCGGTGCCAGAAAATATCGGCATTAACCCTTACGCCGCGACGCGTGGCTTTCGGCCAATCCGCCGACGCAGCGACGCTTTGTCTCACCGCGATAGGAGGGCATAGGCCCAATAGACGCGGGGTTACTCTGGGTGGCGGTCGAGTTCTGCCGCGGCGGACTGGAGAAAGAGGCCGCGCCGGGTTTCCACGCCATTGCACGTTGCATTTGCCCCGGCTATGCGACATTCGTTTGATTGAACAAAAGAGCCATTTGACCGTAAATGGCCGACCTTCGAAGCGACTTAAAAAACAGCCAGGGGAGAAGACGATGTCCAAGGAGCTTATCGGCGCGCCGATTAAGCGGCGTACCATTCTAAAAGCCGGCCTTGCGATCGGCGCGATGCAGGTGGCAAGCCCGTTTGTGGTGAAGTCGCTTGCCGACGAACCGGTGAAAATCGGCCTCGACAATCCGCTGACCGGCACCTTCGCCGCGCTCGGCAAGAACGAACTGATCGGCGCGCAGCTCGCCGTCGAACAAATGAACGCCAAAGGCGGCATCCTCGGCCGCCAGGTCCAGCTTCTGGTCGAAGACTCGACCAGCGGCGAAGCCGCTGTTGCAGTGCAAAAAGCCAACAAGCTGATCGAACGCGACCAGGTCAACTTCCTGCTCGGCAACATCAACTCGGCCTTGGCCCAGGCGATGGCCAATGTCAGCTTCGAGAAGAAGGTTTTCCATATCGTGCCCGGCGGCCACACCGATTCGGTCACCGGCTCGCAATGCCATTGGAACGTGTTCCGGGTTTGCAACACGACGCGGATGGAAACCAATTCGGTTTCCAAGGTGCTGCTCGATAGCTACGGCAAGAAGTGGTACTTCATCACCACCGACTACGCCTTCGGCCGCACATTGCAGCAGGGTTTCGAGGCCAGCCTGAAGGCGGTGAACGGCACCGAACTCGGCGCCGATTATACGCCGCTCGGCACCACCGATTTCTCGGCCAATCTGATCAAGGCGCAATCGACCAACCCGGATGCCATCATCCTGCTGTTGGCCGGCGACGACATGGTCAACTGCCTGAAACAGGCGGTGCAGTTCGGGCTCGACAAAAAAACCCACATTGCCGGCGCCCAACAGGAGCTGGAAGTGAACCTCGCTTTGCCGCCGGAAGCCCTGATCGGCGACTGGGTGTTCGAATGGTACTGGAATCAGCCGAACGTTCCCTTCGTGAAGGAATTCGTGGCCGACGTCCGCAAAAAAAGCGGCGGCCACGTACCGACCGCGCGAACGTGGTTCGGCTATGCCGCCGCCCACACCTGCAAGCTTGCCGCCGAAAAGGCGAAATCGCTCGACGCCGTGGCGCTCGCCAAGGCGATGCAGGGCCTGGTGCTGCCGCCGGAAATCGCGCTGATGCCGAACGATCCGTATTATCGGATCGGCGACAACCAGCTGATGCCGACGTTGTTTGTCGGCAAGTCGCAGCCCGCGCCAGCCGGCGGCGATCCGGAAGACCTCGTCAAGGTCACGCAACTGGTCAAGGGCGACCAGGCCGCGTTGCCGGTCGACCAGACCGGCTGCAAGATTGTTTGGCCGAGCTGACGCACTTTAGACCGGGGCGCGTTCGCGCGTCCCGGTCATTTATCGACGCCGTTATTCATGCGTTACGACGGGGTCCGCGCTCAATGGACGGGCCGCCTCGGTGCGATAGAAGCGTGATGGGGGAAACTCACGCTCTTGGGGAGGATCTGGTTCACAGATGGGGCAGCTGCTTTTCTTCAACGTGTTCAACGGACTCATCATCGGCGCATTCTATGCGTTGATGGCGCTCGGCTTGTCGCTGATCCTCAATCTGTCGGGCGTGATCAACTTCGCGCACGGCGGATTTCTGGCGATCGGCGCCTACATCGCCTACATGCTGATCCCGTATATCGGCTTCTGGGGCGCGCTGATCGTCGCGCCGGTATTGACCGCGGTGCTGGGGCTTCTGGTCGAGCGTACGCTGATCCGCCGACTATACGGCCGCGATCCGCTCTACAGTTTGCTGCTCACTTTCGGTCTCGCCTTCATCATCGAGGACGGCACCCGCTTCATCTGGGGCGCGCAAGGCCTGCAGTATCAGATTCCGTCGTGGCTGCAGCGGCCGCTGAGCTATCAGCTGTTCTTCCTGACCGGCTATCGCGTGTTCATGGTGGCGATGGTCGCGGTCATGGTGGGGGCGCTGTTTTTCATTCTCAATTACACCCGGCTTGGCCTGCGCATTCGCGCCGGCACGCTCGATCTCGAAACTGTTTCGGTGCTGGGCGTCAATGTCCGCATCCTGCGCAACCTCAATTTCGGTCTCGGCATCTACATGGCGGGGCTTGCCGGCGTGCTGGCCGCCGGCATGCTCGGACTGCAGCCGAATATCGGCGACTCTTTGATCATGCCGAGCTTCATCGCCATCATCGTCGGCGGCCTCGGCAGCCTGCCCGGCACGCTGTTGGGCGGCTTGCTGATCGGCGTCGCCTCCGGCATCACCACCGTCTTCCTGCCGGCGGCGAGCGAAGCGGTGATGTATGTAATGATGGCGGCTGTGCTGATGGTTCGGCCGCGCGGCCTGTTCGGTGAGGAAGGCCGATTCTGATGGACAAGTTGAACGCCCGTTGGGGCGACATCATCATCTGGGCGGTGCTGATCGGCGCACCCTTCTGGTTGCCGCTGATCGGCGGTTATGTCGAACTGGGCACTCAGGTCGTCATCTTCGCGCTTGGCGGCGATGGCGCTGAATTTCCTGCTTGGCTACACCGGCGTCCTGTCGTTCGGCCACGCCGCCTATTTCGGTCTCGGCGCCTACGGCACCGCGATGACGATGAAATATCTGGCCGAGAGCACGCCGTTGTCGATCCTGATCGGCATCGTGGTCGGCACCGTGGCCGCGGCGCTCATCGGTCCGCTGATCGTGCGGCTGCGCGGCGTCTATTTCGCGATGTGCACCATCGCCTTCGGCCAGGTGTTCTACTTCATCGCCTTTCAATGGCGCGACGTCACCGGCGGCGACGACGGATTGTCGGCCTGGCATCGCGTGCCGCTCGATTTCGGCTTCGCCACAGCTCGACATCCTCTCCAGCAGCAAAGCCTTCTACTACATGGTGCTGGCGTTTTTCGCCGTCGCGGTCGGCCTGATGGCGTTTCTGTTGCGCTCGCCGTTCGGCCGCACGCTTGCTGGCGATCCGGGAAAACGAGCGCCGGGCGCGCTTTCTCGGCATCCCGGTCGATCGGCATATCTGGATGTCCTGGGTTATTTCCTGCGGCTTCGTCAGCCTTGCCGGCACGCTCTATGCGCTGCTCAACGACTTCGTCGACCCGCGCGCGCTGCGCTGGGATCAGTCCGGCAATTTCGTCATCATGGCGGTGCTCGGCGGCATGCGCAGCTTCTGGGGACCGCTGATCGGCGCGGCGATCTTCCTCGTGCTGCGGGATTACATATCGAGCCACACCGAAAACTGGATGTCCTTCGTCGGGCTGATCTTCGTGCGTCGTGGTGTTGTTCTTCCCGCGCGGCGTGCTCGGCATCATTCGACGAAAGGCCGTGTCGTGAGTCTGCTTGCAGGTCGAAAACGTCTCGAAGCATTTCGGCAGCCTGGTCGCCGTCAACGATGTCTCGATGACGGTCGAGCCCGGCGAGCTGCGCGCCGTCATCGGCCCCAACGGGGCCGGGCAAGACCACGTTCTTCAATCTGATCAGCGGCTTTTTCACGCCGACATCAGGCACGCATCATCTTCGACGGTCAGGACATCACCGATCTGCTGCCGGCGCGCCGGGTCTGGCGCGGCATGGCCCGGACCTTTCAAATCACCGAAGTTTTTCCCGAGCTGTCGGTGCGCGAAAATCTCCGCATTCCGGTCGAAGTCGCGGCCGGGTTTCGACTGCGGCCGTGGCTGTCGCAGGTCGATGAAACGAAGATCGACGAACGCGTCGACGAGCTTGCTCGACATGGGCGGCCTGTCCGACAAGGCGGACCGGCCTGGTCGGCGAGCTGTCGCACGGCGATCAGCGCGCGACCGAAATCATGATGGCGCTGGCGCTCAAGCCGCGCCTGCTGCTGCTCGACGAGCCGACCGCCGGCATGGGCGACCAGGAAACCTATGACATCACCCAGCTGATCCGCAGCCTGCACAAGGAGTCAGAAGCTGCACGATCGTGCTGATCGAGCACGACATGCGCGTCGTCTTCCACCTCGCCGACCGCATCATGGTGCTCGACCAAGGCAAGATGCTCGCCGAGGGCACGCCGCAAGAAATCGCCGCCAACGAAGCGGTGCAGGCCGCCTATCTGGGAAAGGCCGCGTGATGAGCGCATGACCGCCGCGCTGAGGCCGAGGGCCTGCACACCTATTACGGCAAGAGCCACATCCTGCATGGCGTCAGCCTCGAAGCTGCGCGAAGGCGAGAGTGACGGCGCTGCTCGGCCGTAACGGCGCCGGCAAGACCACGACGCTGCGCAGCCTGATGGGTCTGACGCCGCCGCGCGAGGGCACGGTCACGATTTTCGGTCACGCGCACCACGGGCTGGCCGCCGTTTCGCATCGCCGCGTCTGGGCGTCGGTTACGTGCCGGAAGGCCGCAAGATCTTTCCGAATCTCACGGTCGAGGAAAACCTGAAGGTGCCGCTGGAGCGGCCCGGCCCGTGGACCATCGCGCGCATCTACGAGTTGTTTCCCCGGCTTGGAGGAGCGCAAGTCCAATCGCGGCCGGCAGCTTTCCGGCGGCGAGCAGGAAATGCTGTCGATCGCCCGCGCGCTGTTGCTCAACCCGAAGCTGCTCATTCTCGACGAGCCGTCGCAAGGGCTTGGCGCCGCTGATCGTCCGCGAGGTTTTCCGCATCGTGAGCAAGATGCGCGAAGAGGGCATTTCGGTTTTGCTGGTCGAGCAGAACGTGCGCATGAGCCTCGAGGTCGCCGACCACGCCTACGTGCTCGACGACGGTCATGTCGTCTATTCCGGACCGGCGCGCGAACTGGCCGCCGACGAGGCGCGGGTGCAATCGCTGGCCGGCGCCAGCGCCGAAGAGTGGGCGCAGGCCTAGCGGCTATCGTCCGGGTCTAGGCGGCGATGGCTACCCAGCGATGAAACGATGCCGTTCTCCGAACGGCCCGACCAGGATCAGGTGGCGTTCTTGGGGTCGAGGCCGTATTTGGCGCACATCGTCGTCACGATCTTGAAGTCCTTGCCGCCGGCGATCAGGCCCATGACCGCCGAGGTCACCCTGCCGCCCGACATATGGGCTTCGACGATATAGGCCTGGGTTCCGTTGTAGGCGGGATAAGGACTCTTGCCGTCGACCATCGCGCAATAATTGACCGATTCCTCCGTCACGATGGCCGGGAATTTGGCCCATTTGTAATGCGCCGTTCCGGGATCGCGCAGCGACGTCGAAACCGAATCGACGATCACCTTCTTTTCTTGCGGGGTGAGGTCGCGCTGCCCGACGCTGGCGGTCGCGCCCGCGGCGGTGCCGGCCGCGTCCGACGTCGTTGCTGTGGTGGCGCAGCCGGAAAGCGCGATGCCGGCAAGCGCGACAGCCGCGAAAGCGGCGATTCCGAATGATGATGGCTTCACGTTTAGTCCGTCGTTAGGAGGAGGATTTAACCGCGTACGCCGGACTCACTGCCCTGTGGAAACATGAACAGAACCGATGGTCACCTTCGGTGCTGAAGTCGGCGCCGGCGGCGGCGCCGCTGCCGCTGTTTCGGTTGCCGGCGTGCCGTCGGGACGGATGGTGTGGACACCACTGTTGATCATCGCCCGGCCGTCACGTGTCGGATTGCTCATTTCCTTGACGTTGTCGCTGACCAGCGTGTCCTCGGCGGCCGGATGTCCGGTGTTCATCAACCGCATATGCGTGATGAATACCTTCGGATAGATCAGCGTCGACGCCGGCACCTTCAGGCCCATGTTTTTCGCGATGTCGGCGACGAAGGCATTGCAGTTATAGAGTTCGGCGCTCCAGGTATGCGAGCGGGACTGCAGGTCTCTGATATAGGCCATGTTTCGATCGTACTGATCCTTGTTCATCAGCACGCGAAACTTCGCCGAGATGTATTTGTCTTCGAGATCGCCGTCGGTCCAGCCTGTCTCGGCCGGCACCGGCACGTAGTGGCCGATCACCCAGGCCGTCGAGTCGTCGCCGACCGGCGACAGTCCGGCAACGCTGGCTTTGGTGGGCGTCTCGCCGACCCGGCCATGGACGATAAAGGTGTGGCCGTAGTCCCAGGCGTAGCGCGCGCGAAACTCGATGTAGTAGTCGCCCGACCCGGTCGTATAGACCGCGGTCTTCGAGGCCGCAGGCCTGACGATCTTTTGCGTCGCTGCCGAGGCCGCCATTGGCTTAGCCGCGTCCTGGGCGGAGGCCGTGGCAAGGCCGAACCCGGCCAGCGTGCCGACGGCCAAAAGCCCCCCAAACCCGAGGCGGTGAATTCGTCCACTTAGTTTATGCCGCATGATGCCCTCCGAGTAACCGCAAGGACCATCGAAATTAATCGATTGGATGCCTCTGACCTTAGCGGAGCACGCCCGCCCCGTCGCGATTCGCACTGGTCATCGCATCGACAGCGGTAATGCTAGCAACAATTGGCGCTGCCCGATGGCAAATGTTCGGCAAGGACGGTGGATTTTCCCCAGTGCGCCATATTTGCAACGCTCGCCCATCGACCGGCTTGTGGAGAAAATATTGGCAATTGGCCGCCAATTCGCCGGCCAGAGGCCGACTTCAAGGGCCAGAACCCGGTCTATCGCTCGATTTAGCCTCGATTCACGGCGCTTCGGGCAACTTAGTGGCGAGTGGAACTTCAATTGAGGTGCAATCAGATCGAGACTGTGTCTTTTCAGCACTAGAGGACCGAGACACCCCCTCTGTATGGTTAACTCTGTCATGACAAGGGGGAGTTTCCCAAATGAAAAAGATCGCTATCGCAACGGCCGCGGTGTTGGCTCTCCTCAGCATCGCCGGCTGCGCGCAGGTCGGTAAGGGCAAGGCCCCGCCGCCGGTCGTTACCAAGGGCTAAGTTGCTGTACAGCACTTGTATGGGGGAAGGGCCGGCCTTGTGCCGGCCCCTTTCTTTTTGGGCAGCCCCCTTGATCGTCTTTTGCTGATAATCGCCCGTTTCCAGCCGGCTATTCGGCCGCCACCCGCTTTTGCACCAGCGCCGCAGCCGCTTGGTCGTAGGCCTCTTCGCGGGACAATTGCTCCTTCAGCCCGACCAGATCGTAATAATCCTCGAGCGTCAGCACGTGGTCGAAGGTCGGGGTCAGCGAATTCTCCCGCTTGAGGATCCGCAGCACGTTCCGGACCGCTTGGCCGGCGGCGAACAGCGCCAGCGACGGGAAAGTCGCAGCGACCACGCCGGCGGCCTCGAGATCCTCCAGGCTGCGGCGTTTCGGTCCGGCCGCCTGCGACAGGGTCGCCATATGCGGGCCCGGCACCTCGCGGATGACGCGCTTGATGTCGTCGATGGCATCGACCCCCATCGGCTTTGCCATATCGGCGCCTGCCGCCATGAACAGCTGACTGCGCTCGATCGCGGCGTTGAGGCCGTCGACTCCGGCCGCATCGGTGCGGCCGGCAATGAAGAAATCGGGATCGCGGCGCGCATCGAGCGCGGCCTTGATCTTGGCCAGCATCTGCTCGACCGGGATGACCTGCTTGCCCGGCAGATAACCGCAGCGGTTGGGGAATACCTGATCGCTGATGAAAACACCGGCGACGCCGGCGGCTTCGAAGGCGCGCACCATCTGCCGGACATTGTTGACGCCCCCGAACCCGGTATCGGCGTCGACATAAACCGGAATCTCCACCGCCGCGCAGATCCGCGCATAATGGTCGGCGTAGTCGCGCATATTGGATTGGCCCATGTCGGCCTGCGCCAGCATCGAGCCGATAGCGGCATAGCCGCCGGCACAAAGCGCTTCAAAGCCCTCCGCCTCCATGATCCGGGCCGACAGGCCGTCATAGGCTCCCGGCATCAGAACCAGCCGCTTGCCCGCCATGATGGCTTTGAGTTTTTTTCGCACGCTCATTGGACCGTTTCCTCCATTATCGTTTGTCCTGTTGCAGGCACTTGCTGAATGAATTTTGCTGTTAGAAAATAAATCCCCGGGATATCTGGCCGATCCGAAGCGACAGGCCGTCGCTTTGTTGCCCATGGTGGAAGCCCGGAATGAAGGCGAGAACGAAACTGCGACTGGGCCTCCTGCGAATTTTGACAATTGCGCAATGTCTATTGGCCGGCAACCTAGCTCTTTTCACCCACCCCGCCAACGCGGAAACGGTCGAAATCACCGATGACCGTGGCGGCTTCGTTTTCCTCTACGTCGAGAAATGGCAGAAGCTTCAGGCTCAAAAAGCAAATGTAAAAATAGCGGGTCCCTGCCTTTCAGCTTGCACGGTATTGCTCGGCTACATCCCGCGCAGAGATATTTGCGTGACGCCTAATGCTTCGCTGGGATTTCATCTGGCGACCCTGCCGTCCGTCACGCAGCAGTTGCTCGACCTCTATCCTGAAGACATCAACGCATGGCTCAATCAGCACGGCGGCCTGTCTTTTCGCGTGCTCTGGATGCAGGCGCCGGAAATTTTCAAGTACTTCAGCAAATGCGCCGAGCCGCCGGCCGGACCGAAGACCCATTAACGCTTCGATGCGGAGGCAACGACAAGGCTAGCGGCGGCTATCCTGCGCGGTCTGCAGCCACGGCTGCGCTGCAGCGGCGGCACGTTCCCAGCTCAAAATCTCATCTTTGTGCTTGAGCGTAAATCCAATGTCGTCGAGACCCTCGAGCAGCTTGGTGCGATCCGGGCCTGGGATATCGAACGCGATATCCGGACCGCCGGGACCACTGATACGCTGGGTGACGAGATCGACCGTAAACGGCGCGGTGCCTGCCGCGGCAACGACGCGCGCGGTGAAAGCGGCGGCATCTTCCGGCCCGAGCACGACCGGCAGCAATCCGTTCTGCAGGCAATTCTCGCGATAGATATCGGCGAAGCTCTGCGCGACGATGACGCGGATGTTGTTGGCGAGCATGCTCCAGACCGCGGACTCGCGCGACGAACCGGCGCCGAAATTATGGCCGGTCACCAGAATGCCCGCGGCGCGGAATTGCGGCTGGTTGAGAACGAAATCCGGTTTCTCGCTGCCGTCCTCATTCCGCCGCGCGCGGTGAAACAGCATCGCCTGGTAGTCCTCCTTCAAGCCGCCGGAATGGAGCGCCGGCGCAATCTGGTCGGTATTGATGTCGTCGCGCAACATCGGCGCGGCGATTGCGGTGTGGCGCGTGAACGGCTGCATCACGCCACCTCGCCGAGCAATTGCCGGGCGTCGGCGATATGGCCGGCGATAGCGGTCGCCGCGGCTGTGGCGGGGCTCGCGAGATGCGTGCGCACCTTCGGCCCCTGGCGATTTTCAAAATTGCGATTGGTCGTCGAGACGCAGCGCTCTTCCGGCAAGCCGCGGTCGCCGTTGCCGCCGGCACACATCGAACACCCGGACTCGCCCCAGAAAAATCCGGCGTCGCGAAAGATCCGATCGAGTCCGGCCGCCTCGGCTTCGCGTTTGACGCTCGACGAGCCGGGCACGACCATGGCGACGACGCCGTCGGCGACATGCCGTCCGCGCACCACCGCGGCGGCGGCCTGCAAATCCGGCAGGCGCGCATTGGTGCACGAGCCAATGAAAACCCGGCCGACGGGGAGCCCCATGAGCGGCGTTCCGGGCGTGAGGCCCATATAGGCGAACGCACTCTCCGCCGCGGCGCGACGGCCTGGCTCGACCGAAGCGGATTCGGGCACCCGACCGGAAATTCCGACGACCTGGCTCGGATCGGTGCCCCAGGTGATCTGCGGCTCGAGCGTTCCGCAATCGAGCACGACTTCCCGATCGAAGGGAGCGCCCTCATCCGTCGCCAGCGTGCGCCAATAATCCAGCGCGCTGATCCCACTGCGCCCCCTGCGGCACATAGGGCCGCCCGGCAAGCCAGGAGAAAGTCGTATCGTCGGGCGCGACAAAACCCGACCGGCCGCCCATTTCGATATTGAGATTGCACAGCGTCATGCGCTGCTCGATCGGCATGGCGCGTACCGCGGAACCGGCATATTCGACGACATAGCCGCGCGCGCCGGCGACGCCGAGTTCGGCAATGATTTTCAGCGCGACATCCTTGGCGGTGACATGGCCGTGGAGCGTCCCGTCGAGCCGCACCCGCATGCTCTTCGGCCGCTTCATCGCGATAACCTGGGTCGCGAGGATGTGGCCGAGTTCGCTGGTGCCGCAGCCGAAGGCCAGCGCGCCGACGCCGCCGACGGTGCTGGCGTGACTGTCCGGAACCGCATGCGTCGCACCCGGCAGCACGATGCCGAGTTCGGGCGCCACGACGTGGGAAATGCCCTGCTCCGGGTCATCGATATCGAAAAGCCTGATGCCGTAGGCGCGGCAGCCTTCCCGCATCGCCTTCAGAAACGCCGTGCCGGATGGATTAGTATCGTCGTTGCGGCCGGGCTTAGTGGCGACGGTATGGTCCTGCACCGCGAAAGTAAGGTCGGGGCGAGGCACCTGGCGTTGTTCCCGCGCCATGCGCGCGAAAGCGTGATGGGCGTGCAGTTCGTGCAAGACGTGGCGATCGATATAGATCAGATCGCGGCCGTCGGGACGCTGACCGACGCGGTGAAAGTCCCAAATCTTGTCGAACAGTGTTTTTGCCATGGCGTTTCCTTGCCCGGTTCTACCGCCGTAGCCCCGGCGAGGGCAATCGGTGTTCGGGCACGCGCCTGCGCTCTCGCACCGGAGCGAAGATAAGGTCGATCAAGCGGAAAATCGATCCGGCGGTCAGGATACGGCGCGCAGCATAGTGCGCGCATGCGTGACCACGGTATTGCGGCCCCGGCGTTTGGCGGCATAGAGCGCGTTGTCGGCGGCTTCCACCAGATTTTCCACGGTTTGGTATTTCTCGGGCACCAGCGCCTCGACGCCGACACTGATGGTGACGTGACCGCACGGCGATTCCGAGTGCTTGATGAAGAGATCTTCGATGGCGCTGCGCGCTTCTTCGGCGAGCGAAGCGGCGCGGTCGATACCGACGCCGGGCAGCAGCAGCGCGAATTCCTCGCCGCCGTAACGCGCCACCAGCACGGCGTCTTCGAGCGTGACCAGCGACAGCGTCTCGCCGACGGCCCGCAGGCAGGTATCGCCGGAAACATGGCCGTAGCGATCGTTGAACAGCTTGAAATGATCGATATCGACCATCATCAGCGCCAGCGGCTTGCGGTGCTCGACGGCCTGCTGCCATTCGCGCGCGATGCTGCGGTCGAAAGCGCGGCGATTGGCCAACCCGGTGAGCCCGTCGAGGCTCGCCAATTCTTCGAGATGCTCGTTGGCGATCTGCAATTCCTCTTCGCGGGCGGCGAGCTTTGCCGCCATGTCGTCGAGCGCCGCCGCCAAGCGGCGCGAATTCCGCCACCCAGGGTTCTTGGCTGGCGCGGGCATGCAAATCGCCGCGGCCGAAACGCGTTGCGGTGCGGACCAGCGACCGGATCGGCCGCACCACCAGCTGCTCGCCGCCGAACCAGGCAATGAGAAGCACGAACAGGCCGAACAAGCCGAATTGCAGATAGGCGACATTGATGTCGCGATCGATGACGCTGTGTACCGAAATCTCGTCGAGACTGATCGCCAGGCGCGCCTTGGTCCACGGCACGCGGATATAAGCGAGGATACGCTGCGCGCCGTCGAAACCGGGCACCGTAAGCGCACCCTCGTCATTGCCGAGCATTTCCGGCGTCAATGCCTGGTCGCTGACATGCCGGCCGATGAACGGCTCCTGATCGGTCGAGGCTGCAACGAGCGTACCGCTGCCGTCGAGCAGCATGACCGATGCGCCGGAGCGCTGCGCGGCCGCCGTGGCGAGGTCGCTGAACCATTGCAGATTGATCACCGCGAGAACGACGCCTTTGACCGAACCGTCCTCGGCTATGATCGGAAATGTGCCGACCAGGCTCGGCACTTGGTTGACCTGATTGATCATGTAATCGCTCAAGGCGAAATCGCGTGACTTGAGCGCGTTTTGGAAATGCGGGCGGTCCGACACATTCAATCCGAGCGCTACCGACCGTGTCGAACACTTGATGCGGCCGTCAGGCGAGGCGATGGACAGATCGCGGATCCAGGGAATGTTGGTGGTCAGGTCGCTGATGTATTGGTCGCAGCCCGGCTGTTCGAGCGGCACCGTCGAATAGACGCGCGACACCAGTTGCAGCAGCGCCCGGACCGAATAGATGACTTCGCGCTGCGCCTCGACGCCGCGATGGGCAAGGTCGACGACCTCGGCGTTGGCGCGTTTGGTACGTTCGGCTCGCGCCGCTTCAAGGCCGTGAAAGCGCTCGAGCATCAAGGGGGTGATCGCGAGCAGCGTCAGCACGATCAGCCGCGCGCGAATGCTCAATATCGGCTTGCTGCGCACCGGCGTAAGCCGTGTCCGTGCCTGCTGATCCGACATCCGCCGCTCCCCCCGCCCCCGGGTTCCACAACCTAGCGGACACGCGTAAAAGCGGGCTTCGCGGTATCGCTAAAATTTGAACTTTCGGTGCGCTGTGGATCGATCGGTCATGACTAACGAAAGCGGAATCGTCGCGGTGCGCGAAGAGATCGCGCGCGCCTGCCGTGACGCCCGGCGCGATCCGGCGACCGTAACGCTGGTGGCGATATCGAAAACTTTCGGTGCCGACGCGATCGAGCCGGTGATCGCCGCCGGCCAGCGCGTGTTCGGCGAAAACCGCGTGCAGGAAGCCAAGGCCAAATGGCCGCCGCTCCTGGCGCGCCATGCCGGCATCGAACTGCATCTCGTCGGCGCGCTGCAATCGAACAAGGCCAAGCGAGGCGGTCGCGCTGTTCGACGCCATCCATTCGGTCGATCGCGCCAGCCTGGCCGAAGCGCTCGGCAAGGAAATCGCCAAGCAGGAGCGCCGGCCGCTGCTGTTCGTCGAGATCAATACCGGCGCCGAGCCGCAAAAGGCGGCGTGCTGCCGCAGGATGCGGACGGCTTTCTTGCCGCCTGCCGCGACAGATACGGCCTCGACGATTTCCGGGCTGATGTGCATTCCGCCGCATGACGAGGCGCCGGCGCCGCATTTTGCCCTGACCGCGAAGATCGCCGGGCGCAACGGGCTGAAATTCCTCTCGATGGGCATGAGCAGCGATTTTCCGACCGCGATCGCCTTCGGCGCCACCCATGTGCGCGTCGGCACTGCGATTTTCGGCGGCCGGCGCCGCGCGCTAAGAATGAATCATGTATTCTTGTCTTTCGGCGACAGCGACGATACAAGCCGCAAAAGATCGGGCCGCGACAGCGCGACGCAGCCGGCGGTCGGGCCGAAATCCGGGCCGGGCGACGTGAATGAACACGGCGCTGCCGCGGCCGGCGACCCGCGGCCGGGTGTTGTGGTCGATCTCGATGATCAGGTCGTAGAGGCCGTCGTCAGCGCGCAGCAGCCGATCGCCTGGTTCATTGGCCGAGCGCCGAAACGGCGCGGTTATAGCGCCGGTCCGCCGGGATCCTCGCACCAGGCGTCATCAGGCGTCGATCCGGCGCGCTGGCAGCATGGTGCGCGGCCGCGGCAGGCGGTCGGCGCGCCACCACAGCCGCAGCGGATGAAACCGGCCGGCCGGCGTGCCGCCGTCGCCTTCGCGCTTGTGGCCTTGATGCCGGTCCGGCCCAGCGCGACGCGGCATGTTCTACGCGCCGGCGATCAGCCAACCCTTGCGACCGGCCGGCCCGGCAGGGCGCGGACATGCGATGAAACGCAAAGCCCGCTGCATTGAACCGATGCCCTGAATTCCCAACGGCCGCTTGCTCTTGTATCCTTACTCGTTCTACTTCGCGCCACATGGCGCGGCAAAGCGGCGGCGGGGCTCGAAGCGTAATGCCGAACACACGGAAAATCCTGATCGTCGACGACGACACCGAACTGCGCGAAGCGCTGACCGAACAGCTGTCGCTGCACGAAGAGTTCGAGGCCGTCGCGGTCGAGAACGGCAGCAAGGGCGTGCAGGCCGCCAAGGCCGGGCAGATCGACCTCGTCATCATGGATGTCGGCCTGCCCGACATCGACGGCCGCGAGGCGGTGCGCATCTTGCGCAAGAACGGCTTCAAGGCGCCGATCATCATGCTGACCGGCCACGACACCGATTCCGACACCATTCTCGGCCTCGAATCGGGCGCCAACGATTACGTGACCAAGCCGTTCCGCTTCGCCGTGCTGCTGGCGCGCATCCGCGCCCAGCTGCGCCAGCACGAAGCCAGCGAAGACGCGGTCTTCGCCATCGGCCCCTACACGTTCCGCCCGAGCTCGAAGACTTTTGCTCAATCCCAAGGGCAGCAAGGTCCGCCTGACCGAGAAGGAAACCTCGATCCTGCGCTATCTCTATCGCGCCGGGCAGCGGCCGGTGTCGCGCGAGACGCTGCTGCAGGAAGTGTGGGGCTACAATTCCGGCGTCACCACGCACACGCTGGAGACACATATTTATCGGTTACGGCAGAAGATCGAGAAGGATGCCGCCGCGCCCGCCATCCTGGTCACCGAAGCGGGCGGCTACAAACTCGTGCCGTGATCGCGGATCAGTATGACGATCGAGGACGACATCGCTTTCCTTGAGCGGGTGCCGATTCTGCGCCGGCTCGGCGGCGGCGCATTGCGCATCCTCGCGATCGGCGCCGAAAGCTATTCCGTCGAAGCCGGCCAGGTGCTGTTCGCCGCCGGCGACACCGCCGACTGCGCCTATATCGTCCAGCGACGGCTCGTTCGACGCTCTACGCCGACCAGGCGCGCGAGGGCGCGGTCGTCGTCGGACCGGGCACTTTGCTGGGCGAGACCGGCGCTGCTGGCGGAGACGCTGCGGCCGGCGACGGCGACGGCGCGCGAGCGATCCACGGTGGTGCGGATTTCACGCACGATGTTTCTGAAGATGCTCGAAAGCTATCCGGAGGCCGCGCAGCGCCTGCGCGACCTGATCGCGGCACGCGCCGAACAATGGGCGCGCGACATGGACAAGTCCGCGCCGTGTTGGCGCGCGGGACTGGGCCGCGAAATCGACGGATCTAAACCTCCAGCGTCGCCGTCACCGGCACGTGGTCGGACGGCCGCACCGCGCCGCGGTAATTCTTGGCGATGGCGATGCCGGAGACGCGGTCGGCAAGCTGCGTGCGAAGTCCAGACGTGATCGAGCCGGCGGCCGCGGTCGGCGGTTTGCCAGTCCGGCGCGCGATAGCTCCACCAGGTGTAGAGCTTGGTCGGCTCGGGCGTGAGTTCGCGCATGGTGTCGATCCAGGCGCCGGCCTTGCGCGCCGCGGTGAGCTTCTCGCACTCGATCGGCGTGTGCGAGACCACGCGGAGCATCTGCTTGTGACTCCAGACGTCGTGCTCGAGCGGCGCGACATTGAGATCGCCGACCAGGATGGCGCGCTCCGACGGCGCCGGCCGCAGGATTTCGGCGCTCGCGCATCTCGTCGAGAAAGCCGAGCTTGTGCGCGAATTTCGGATTGATCGCCGGATCGGGAATGTCGCCGCCGGCCGGCACGTAGAAATTATGCACCGTGATCGGATCGCGCAGGCCGGCGCGCTCGCCGAACACCGCCGAGACATGGCGGCAGTCGCTCTTGCCGCAGAAGATCTTGGATGTTGAAGCTTTCGAACGGCAGCCGCGACAGCACGACGACGCCGTGATAGCCCTTCTGGCCGTTGAGCGCGACATGCTCGTAGCCGAGCCGCTTGAAGCGCTTGAGCGGAAACGCGTCGTCCGGACACTTGGTCTCTTGCAGGCAGAGAATATCGGGACGGACCGCCTTGATGAATTTGGCGACCAGATCGATGCGCAGCCGCACCGAATTGATGTTCCAGGTGGTGAGGGTGAGTTTCACGGCGCTCGGGCAATCAAGGATCTATAATCGGGGCGACCAACATATAAACTGCCGCCGCGCGATCAAGGGCCGAAGCCCGATCGCCGCGACCGATCCCCGCTTTACTGATTGCTGATGCCCTGGTTGCGATCGTAATTGATCACGAACAGATTCGGGTCGGGCTTTTTGGTCGCGTCGAGATTATAGACCGCGACCGTGGTGTCGAAGCCTTGCGGATCGGTCACGGTCCACTGCTTCAAGGTGAGATCCTTGGCGTCGAACATCATCATCAGCCGGCTGGTGCCGATCATCAGTTCTTTTTCTTCGATCGTCACGGTGGCGAAAGTATCGTCGGTGCTGACGCTGACGACATTGGTGTCGCGCATCAGATCGATGCGCTCGGCGAGCAGATAGCGCAGCGGCGTCTGCGACAGCGGAAACAGATCCTGGGTCGCCAGCCGGCGATCGCGCACCACGACCGACGAGCCGTCGGCGATAATGTCGATCGGGCTCGGCGGATTGTAGTTGAACCGCACGCGGCCGGGCTTCTGGATGTAGAACGAGCCCTCGGTGCGGTTGCCGTCCGGGCCGATCTGCACGAAATTGCCGACCAAAGTCTGCGCGCTCGACAGATAGAGGCTGATGCGGTCGAGCAGCGCATGCTGCTTGGCGTCGAATTTATCGTTTTGCCCGGTCAGCGCCTGCAGCCCTTTTTGGATTTGGCGTGAAGGGGAAGAAACCCTTCGGCTGCGAGTCGGCCGGCGCGCTGTTGGCGGCCGCGGGCGCCGGCTGCATCGATGCGGGCGGCATCGCGCCGCCGGTCTTCGGCAACGGCGCCGGCGTCGGCAGCGGCACGTTTTCGGCGAGCGCGGATGCGGTCGTCAGCAGACCGCAAATCAGCGCCGCGAAAACAGCCTTCGGGCGAAGCGTTGCGCCCCGTGCCGTCATTTCCGTCTCCTGCCGCAATGTCCCGCGCACGCCCGGAACGACTCCGCTATTCGCCCGATATGGCGAAATGGCGGCTACCCGAGCATGATCCCGAAAAGTGGACGCCGGTTTTCGGACGAGATCATGCTCCAATTAAACATGTTTCTTGGCTTAAGGCCCGCCTGCTTGATTCTCAATAGGCATCGTCCTGCGCGCCTTCGACCAGGATTTCGCGTTTGCCGGCATGGTTGGGCTGGCCGACGATGCCTTCCTGCTCCATGCGCTCCATCAAGGATGCGGCGCGATTATAGCCGATCTGCAGCCGGCGCTGGATGTAGCTGGTCGAGGCCTTGCGGTCGCGGGTGACGATCTGCACCGCCTGCTGGTAGAGGTCGCCGCCTTCGGCCGCCCATCGCGGTTGCATCGAAGATCGGATTGCCGTCTTCGTCCTGCGGCTCTTCGGCGGTGACGGCTTCGAGATATTCCGGCGCGCCCTGCGACTTGAGGTGGCGCACGACCTTTTCGACTTCTTCGTCGGACACGAACGGGCCGTGCACGCGGCTGATGCGGCCGCCGCCGGCCATATAGAGCATGTCGCCCTGGCCGAGCAGCTGTTCGGCGCCCTGCTCGCCCAGAATGGTGCGGCTGTCGATCTTCGAGGTGACCTGGAAGGAGATGCGGGTCGGGAAATTGGCCTTGATGGTGCCGGTGATGACGTCGACCGACGGCCGCTGCGTCGCCAGGATGACATGCAGGCCCGCGGCGCGCGCCATCTGCGCCAGCCGCTGCACCGCGCCTTCGATGTCCTTGCCGGCGACCATCATCAGGTCGGCCATTTCGTCGACGATGACGACGATGTAGGGCAGCGGCTCGAGATCGAGCTCCTCGTTCTCGTAGATCGCCTCGCCGGTCTCGCGGTTGTAGCCGGTGTGAACGGTGCGGCTGAGCTTCTCGCCCTTCTTGTTGGCCTCGGCGACGCGCGCATTGTAGCCGTCGATATTGCGCACGCCGAGCTTCGACATTTTCTTGTAGCGCTCTTCCATCTCGCGCACCGCCCATTTCAGCGCCACCACCGCCTTCTTCGGATCGGTGACGACCGGCGTGAGCAAATGCGGAATGCCGTCATAGACGGAGAGCTCGAGCATCTTCGGATCGACCATGATCAGCCGGCACTGGTCGGGCTTGCAGCCGATAGACCAGGCTCAGGATCATGGTGTTGATGGCGACCGATTTGCCGGAGCCGGTGGTGCCGGCGATCAGCAGATGCGGCATGCGGGCGAGATCGACCAGCACGGATTCGCCGCCGATCGACTTGCCGAGACAGAGCGGCAGCGCGCGTCGTCGATCTCGGCATAATCGCGCGTCGCCAGCAGCTCGCGCAGAAAGACTTTCTCGCGGGTCGGATTGGGCAATTCGATGCCGATGGCGTTGCGGCCCGACACCACCGCGACGCGCGCGGACAGCGCGCTCATCGAGCGGGCGATATCGTCGGCGAGGCTGATGACGCGCGACGATTTGATGCCGGGCGCCGGCTCGAGTTCGTAGAGCGTCACCACCGGGCCGGGCCGCGCATTGATGATCTCGCCGCGCACGCCGAAATCGCCGAGCACGCCTTCCAGCGCGGTGGCATTTTCCTGCAGGGATTTCGGCGCTGACCGTGGCGCGGCCGGTTTTGCTCGGCTGCGTCAACAATTCGAGCGGCGGCAAGCATGTAGCCGCCGATGGTGCGGCGGACTTTCGGCGCCGCGCGGCTTCTTCGGCGCGCGCGGCGCCGTCGTCGGCGGCCTCGTCCTCGTCCTCTTCCTCGGCCTCGTCGTCCAATTCGGGCGCGGATCCGGCGACTGTCGAAGCGCGGCTCGACGCGACGCCGCGACGGCGCCGATTCCGTTGCGGACCAGCGCCGGCGCGGGCCGGTTGCGGCCGAGCAAGCGCCCGAGCCGCGCGCGGAAGCTCAGGATGGGATGTTCGAGACAGCCGAGCGAAATCCAGCCGCCGCCTTCGTCGGCGTCGTCATCGTCCGGCTCTTCTTCCTCCGGTTCTGCAAAGGCTCGGTCATCGGACGGCATCGCGCCAGATCGCGCCCGCAGCGCCGGCAAAAGTGATACAGGCGGCGGCGCCGAGAATGAGCGCCGCGGCGAACCGGTTGGCGCCGATGAGCGGCGCGTCGAACAGCACTGCCGGCAGCCGCAGCATCGCGTCGCCGACGACGCCGCCGAGACCCGACGGCAGCGGCCAATGCGCGGTGCGCGGCAGGCAGGAGGCGAAGGCCGCCGACAAAACCGCGCCGACGATCCACAACAACACCCGCAGCCGCTCGCGGCTGAGCGGCCGATGGCCGAGCAGCCGATAGCCCCAGACCCCGATCGGCAACAGCAGCGCCAGCGAGCCCAGGCCGAGAAACTGCATCATCAGATCGGCGGCGATCGCGCCCGGCATGCCGAGCAGATTGTGCACCGGCGCATCGGTGGCGTGGCTGAGCGACGGGTCCTGCACCGACCAGGTCGCGAGCGCCAGCGCCGCCATCATGCGCGAGGCTGATCAGCGCAATGCCGCCGACCTCGCGCAGCCGCCGCCGCAGCACGGCGCCGAGATGGCCGGAAAGAAGGCCATGCCGTCGAGACTGCGGTCGATCATCGACATTCGCCGTGCATCTACCTCAGCCCAGCACCGCGACGAGGCGATGCATCGCCTCGGCGGTGATCTCTTTGTTCTGCACCATGGCGACGCGGATATAGTCGGCGCCGGGATTGCTGCCGTCGGCCTGCTCGCGCGCCAGATAGCGGCCGGGCACGACGCGCACGCCGGCCTCGCGCCACAACAGCTAGCGTCGCCGCCTCGCTGCCGCCCTGCGCCGAGACATCGAGCCACAGGAAGAATCCGCCGGCCGGCCGGCGATAGCCGTAGCGGTCGCCGATGATCTGATCGGCGAGATCGAATTTCTCGCGATAGAGCCGCCGGTTTTCCTCGACGTGCGTCTCGTCGTTATAGGCGGCGATGGCGACGTGCTGCATCGGCGTCGGCACCATGCGGCGCCGCGACGTTGCGCAGTTCGAGATAGGCCTGCAGGAAACTCCGGTCGCCGGCGGCGAAGCCGACGCGCAGGCCGGGCAGGCTCGAGCGCTTCGACAGCGAATGAAATACCACGACATTGGCGAAATCCGGCCCGGCGGCTTCCAGCATGCCGGGCGGCGGGCGGTCGCTGTAGATTTCGCAATAGCATTCGTCGGAGAAAATCAGGAAGCCGAAGCGCCGCGCCAGCGCGGTCAAGCTTCGCGCAGATAGGCGCGATCGGCGACCGCGCCCTGCGGATTCGACGGCGAGGCGAGGTAGAAGGCGACGGTGCGCGCCAAGCAGCTCTTCGTCGAGCGCATCGAGATCGGGCAGGAAGCCGGTCTCGCGCGTCGTCGGCAGATAGACCGGCTCGCAATCGGCGCCGAGCGCGCCGGCGGCATAGGCCGCATAGAACGGATTGGGGATCAGCACCGCCGGCCGGCCGGCGCGCGGCTTGACCCAGTTCTTGGCGGCGAGCGCGGCGAGAAAAAGTCCCTCGCGGGTGCCGTTGAGCACCAGCACTTCGGTCGCCGGATCGACCGGGCGCGTCGAGCGCGTAGCGGCGGCCGAGCCATTCGCCGACCGCCTCGCCGAATTCGTCGAGGCCCTTGTTCGCCGGATAGCGGCCGAACTCGTCGACATGCGCCGCCATGCATCGGCCCGACGAAGGGCGGGATCGGGTGTTGCGGCTCGCCGACCGCCAGGCTGATCGCCGGCTTGCCGGGCGGCGTGTCGCCGAGCAGCTCGCGCAGCCGCACGAAAGGCGAGCGTCCATTGGGCGCGCGAAGCGGCGCCGCGGGGACGGGATCGGGAACAGACTCGCGGGTCATCCTGTACATCATCAACAGCGGGACCGCCCGCCGCATCAACCGGTGTCCTACAGCATAGGGGCGGCGAGGTTAAGACCCGATTAACCATCGTTGCCGGGAGGGTTCTTGCGGGCGGTATCCGCCGCTATGCAACGCAGCCGATCGGCGATTTCCGCCTTGCCGCCGCCGGGAGCGCCGTTCAGGCCGGGAGTCCAAAAGTCATCCGGCAGACGGGCGCAACAGGCTAGCGCGGCGGCCTCGTCGCCCAAGCGGGCGTGAGTGTCCGCCTGGTAGAGCAGCGTGATCGCCGCGTCCTCCCATTCTTTCGGATTCATCGCCTCACCCCGGCGAAAGTCCGCTAACGCGTTCTCGTAATCGCCGAGGTCCCGATTAACCGCTCCGCGCGCACAAAACGCCGCCTGCGTCGGGGCGAGTTCGATCACCTTGTCCAAATCGGCAAGAGCTCGCCGCGGCTCGCCCGCGTCTACCCACACAAAATGCCGCCTAAAATAAGCGCGAAAATTTTGCGGGTCGTCGCGTAGCCATTCGTCTACGATTTGAAGGAACCGCTGCGGATCGGCACGGCGGAGCTTGTGAAGCGCGAACACTTCCTCGGGGGAGTTTGGTTCCTGCATCGTCGGTCTCCCTGTTCCCAAATGGCCATCCGCGCACAGATCCAAACATTCTTCAGCGCTGCATTCCCGCAATGAAAACAAACAGGTTTATTCGTTCTCGCGGCGCGGCTGCGCCCGAGCTATGCCAACCCCGTCACGTGAAGCACGAAGATCGGGAAGCGCGAGAAAAGCCCAAGGGGTGGGGCCCCGGTTTCTCAAAGGCTTACGCCGTCTTCGCCATTTCCATTCCAACGATCAATAAAAATAGGAAGCAGGACGCCGACAAACGCTGGTCGTACCCGCCGCACCATCGGGAGCGGCGCCGCCCCCACCCTAACCCTCCCCCGCAAGCGGGGGAGGGAACGGGAGGGGGCGGCTCGTCTGTCGGCGTCCCACCACGGCTCTCACCAAAGGGAGTCGTCGTCCCTAAGGCTCGGCTTCAGGCCAGGCTTCCTGGGACGCGGTCTGACGCAGGATCGGCCCAACGATCATGCGCTAGCAAAAACAGCGCTAACGGGCGTTACCCGCCTTCGCCTGTCCCAGTCCAGGGAAGCACCTCCCGCCCCGGTCGTAATGCTGGGAGACTGATGCCCAAGCCGCCCGGGAACAGGGTGGATGGCCCCATCCGCGGGCACCGCACTCGCCCCGCCGCCAGAAAGTCCCCTCGCCGGCCGCGTCCGTATTGAGCGAGCATTGGCGACTATGTAGCTATAACGGGGACGAATGTCAAGATAACGTCTCCGTGAATGTAACGATTTATTTTTGGATCATCCTGCGAATTCCCGAGCCCCCTCACCCCGCCCTCTCCCCCATGGGGAGAGGGAGTCGGTCATCGTCAGCGTGCAGTCCTGCATTCTGATCAACGGCGGAATCAAATGCTGAAAGCGCCGAACGCAATCGCGGCGCGCTCCCTCACCCCATGGCGGAGAGGGTTGGGGTGAGGGGGTTCGAGCATCAAAGAAAAGTGGACCACCGGGTCCAGCCCGCTGGTGACGAATTTGAGGATGACTTCGCCTACCCCCGTAGCCCCTCAAGGTTCACCGGCCCGTCGAACAGCGTGGCGCAGAGCTTCAGCGCCGCCGCGGCGCGCGCGTCGCTCCAGCCGCCGTGCTTGGCGTTGAGCAGGAATTTGTCCTCGATATCGGTACGGGTCAGCGGCTCCTGGGCGCCGCCGCGCATATAGGGCTGGCGCTCCTCGACCACGGTGCCGTCGCGCAGCGTGGCGCGGATATGGCCGGTGAAGTTTTTCGGATAGGGATTTTGCGGATCGATCCGGTAGCGCACCTTGGACGCCAGCGCGACCACCGCGGGATCGTGCACCGCCGCGTCGGAAAAATCGCTCAAGCCGACATTGCCGCGCACGAAGCCCGCGGCGATGCAGTAAGGCGAGGAGAATTTTCCGGCATAGCCGTTCTTCGGATGCTGCTTGGCGGCGAGCGGCTCCCACAGCCGGTGCACGGTGCCCTCGCCGACGTCGCACACCATCTCGACCACGTCGTCGGCCTTGATGCGCGGCGGCGAGCCGGCGCGCGCAGTCGATATAGGGATGCGTCATGGTCCCGCACGGATAGGGCTTGAACGCCAGCGTTTCGGTGACCCAGCGGCTGCCGAAATCGCCGATCAGCGCGTCGTAGTCGCCCTGGGTGGTATTGGCGAAGCCGTGGAAGAAGCCGTGGGTGCCTTCGAACACCGTGCGCGGGCCGAGAAATCCGGCGCGGCCGAGCAGCGCGGCGCGGATGCCCGATTGCGCCGCCCAGCCGGCATGCAGCCGCTTGGTCCAGGCGCCTTCGGCAAGATATTCGATGATGCCGCCGGCCATCGAGCCGACGGTGCCGAGCGCGTCGATCATCTGCCGCGGCGTGAGTTTGAAGCGCTGCGCCGACGCCGGCGGCGGCGCCGACCGCGCCGAACACCGCGGTCGGATGAAAGCCCGCTTTGTGGGTGAGCGTCGGCGCCACCGTCGACAGCCGGCACATGGTCTCGACGCCGACGGCGATGCCGAGCAGCGCGGCCTGGCCGTCGAGCTTGTGCCGCTCGCAGGCCGCCAGCACCGCCGGCACCACCACCGCGCCGGCATGGATCGGGCCGCCTTCGAAGGTGTCGTCGAAATCCTCGCCGTGGATCGCGGTGCCGTTGACCAGCGCCGCGGCGGCGGCCGACAGCGTGCGCGGCGTGGCCGATCGCGGTGCAGGGTCCGTCGTCGTCGCAAGCGGCGACGACGCTCTGCACATAATCTTCGTTGCGCGCGGTGACGGCGAGACCGACCACGTCGATCAAAAGCTCGACGCATTTCTCGCGCACCGCCGCCGGCAGGCTTGCGGCATCCAGCGCGGCGATCTTCTGCACCAGATGCTCGGCAATGGCGGTTTTGGGCAGCGCGTCGGAAACCATGTCACATCTCGCTTGCGTCGATCGGGCGCAGGCATGTCACTGGAATTCCAAGCCCCGTCAAGCGCTTCAACCCGGCCAGCGCCGCGGCAAGGCCTAAAACCTTTTCGGCTTTGAGCGCGACTTATCGAGACGGCGGATCGGGTCCCGATCGCCGGTTAGCCGACGGGGGGTTCCGTGGTTCGCACCATCGCTTTCGTTCCCGCCATCGGCGGGCTGACCGCCTTGCTCGGTCTCTTGCTCAACCCATTGCCGGCGCAGGCGCAGAGCAGCCCCAATGCCGACATCTGCGCCAGCGCCAAGGATTCCGCCTATTCGCCGGAGCAGCGCATCGCCGCCTGCGGCGCGCTGATCGACACGCTGAAAGACCAGCCGAAGGCGCTGTCCGCGGCCCTGGTCAACCGCGGCTCGACTTATTGGTACATCGACAAGATCCAGCTTTCGCTCGCCGACTTCGACCGCGCCATCGCGCTCGATCCCAGTAATGCAAGCGCGTTCCGCGAGCGCTCCAACGCCTGTCGCAGCATCGGCCGGCTCGACCAGGCGCTGGCCGACGCCAACCAGGCGGTGCGGCTCGATCCCAACGATGCGAAGGCGCTGGATTATCGCGGCAATGTCTTCAACAATAACGGCCAATACGACCGCGCCATCGCCGATTACGGCGAAGCGCTGCGGCTGAAGCCCGACGACGCGCAGACCTACATGGACCGCGGCGTCGCCTATTATTTCAAGAAGGACTATCAGGCGGCGATCAACGACTACGACCAGGCGATCAAGCTCGATCCGAAAAAATCGCGCGCCTATACCAATCGCGGCGCCGCCTATAAGAAGCTCGGCCGCAACGATCGCGCCATCGCCGACGAGAGCGAGGCGATCAGGCTCGATCCGCTGGTGCCGGAATATTTCGACAATCGCGGCCTGTCCTATAACGAGAACGGCGATTACGACCGCGCCATCGCCGACTACAACGAAGCGATCCGGCTGACGCCGCAGGCCAATTTTCTGACCGACCGCGGCGACGCCTATAACCACAAAGGCGATACCGACCACGCCATCGCCGATTACGACCGCGCCATCGCGCTCGATCCGGGCTTCGCGCGGGCCTTCAATAATCGCGGCGCCGCCTATCGCAAGAAGGGCGATCTCGATCGCGCCATCGCCGATTACGAACAGGCGGTGCGGCTCAATCCGCAATTCGACGAGGCCGCCGAAAATCTCGCCGCCGTGCGCCAGCAGCGCGACCGGCGCGGCGCGGTCAGTTCGGAAAAGCTGTTGCCGAGCTTCGATTGCAAGAGCGCGAAACAGGCGGCCGAGAAGGCGATCTGCTCCGACCCCGATCTGGCGCGGCTCGACCGCGAGATCGATGCCGCCTATAGAGCGGCGCTGGCCGATCCCAACAACAAGACGGCCGCGCAAACCCGCCAGCAGCAGCGCGACTTCGTCGCCGCGCGCAACAAGTCGTTCGGCAATCCGCAGTATAATCTCAAGCGCGAAATGGAGACGCGGCTCGCGGCGCTGCGCGGTACGTCTTAGAGCCAGCGCGAGCGTTTCCCGGGCGCGGCGCAGCACGGAGCAAAGCGGAGTGGTGCGCCGCAGACCCGGGATCGTCCCGGGCTCCGAACAACTAAGCGCCGCGCCTGCGAAGACCCCGGATCTGCGGTGCACCGCTTCGCGCTGCACCGCGTCCGGGGAACATATGTGATCAATACTTCGCCGAGATCGGCAGTTCTTCCGCCGGGAACAGCGAGATCAGCCGGCAGCCCTTGTCGGTGACCACGACCTCTTCCTCGATGCGCGCCGCCGAATAGCCGTCGGTCGCCGGGCAATAGGTTTCGATCGCGAACACCATGCCTTCCTTGATCTCGGTCGGGTGATCCATCGACACCACGCGCGAGATGATCGGCCGTTCGTGGAGATTGAGTCCGAGGCCATGGGCGAATTGCAGGCCGAACGCCGTCATTTCGTCGGGGAAGCCGAACTCCTGCGCCTTCGGGAACACTTCGCAGATATGCGCGGTCGAGGCGCCGGGCTTGATGCGGGCGATGGCGTTGTCGAGCCATTCGCGCGCCTTCTTGTAGGCATCGTGCTGCGCCGGCGTGGCGCGGACCGACATTGAAGGTGCGGTAATAGCAGGTGCGATAGCCCATGAAGGATTGCAGGATATCGAAGAACGCCTGGTCGCCGGGGCGGATCATGCGGTCGGTGAAATTATGCGGATGCGGACTGCCGCGCTCGCCGGAGATCGCGTTGACCGCTTCGACGTCGTCGGAGCCGTGGGTGTAGAGGAACTTGTTGACCTCGGCGACGATGTCGTTCTCGCGGATGCCGGGACGCAGCATCTGGTTGACGACGTCATAGGCGCCGTCGACCATCGCCGCGGCGCGGTTGAGCAGCGCGATTTCGTCGGCGGACTTCACTTCACGCGCGCTCAGCATCACCTGCTGGCCGTCCTTGATCTTCAGCCCGGCCTTTTCCAGTTCGAACATCATCGGCGGTTCGATGATGTCGACGCCGATCGGCATCTTGGCGACGCCGGCGTCGCGCAGGATCGAAGCCATTTCCTCGGCGTGGCGCTTCATCAGGCCGAAGGCCGGATCGACCGTGCCGCGCAGGCCGACCAGACCGGCTTTGCAGTTCTCCGGCTTCAGCCAGGGCGAATAGAGCCGGTGATGCACCGCGGCCGAGCCGAAGTCCCACAGGATCGGATCGCCGCCGCGCACCAGCAGCGCCCAGCGCGAAAGCTTGTCGCGCGCCCACTCGCCGATCTTGGTCGAGGTGACGTAGCGGATATTGTTGTCGTCGAACAACAACAGCGCGCCGAGATCGGAAGCCTCGAGCGCCGCCTGGGCGCGGGCCAGCCGATAACGGTGCATGCGCCGGTAATCGACGCGCTCCTCGAAATCGACCCCCATGGTGCCGAGCACCGGCAGATGGCGGCCCCAATTGTAGCGCGGGTTGATGTCCTCGGCGGTGATCTTGACCGGGTCGCGTCGGGTAATGTCGTCCATGGGTGGCTCCTCAACTATTCGGTCATGCCCATAAGACGTTTGGGCAAGCTGTTGCAAATTTCGGTAGCATCCTAGCGCATCGGGCGGCGTTGTTCTCCCTCTCCCCGCGGGGGAGAGGGGCCGCCCGTATGCTCTCACGGTATCGGAATCGGGCCGGTATCCTTGGGCACTTTATAGCCCTTCTGCACCGCCGGGCGGCTGGCGATGGCGACATACCAGCGCTTCACGTTCGGGTATTTGTTCATGTCGATGGTCTGCCATTCGTAGCGCGAAATCCACGGCCACAGCGCGATATCGGCGATCGAATAGTCGCCGGCGACGTATTCGTGAGCTGCCAAGCTGCTTGTCGAGCACGCCATAGAGCCGGTGCGCCTCTTTCAGGTAGCGCTCTTCGGCATAGGGCGCCTTGCCGGGATTGTATTTCACGAAGTGATGGACCTGGCCGAGCATCGGGCCCGGGCCGCCCATCTGCCACATCAGCCATTCGATCACCTTGTAGCGGCCGTCGCCGGACTTCGGCAAAAGCTTGCCGGTCTTGTCGGCGAGATAAATCAGGATGGCGCCGGATTCCATCAGGCTCAACCCGTTGTCGCGGTCGACGATCGCCGGGATGCGGTTGTTCGGGCTGATCTTGAGGAATTCCGGCTTGAACTGCTCGTCCTTGCCGATATCGACCGGATGCACGGTATAGGGCAGCCCGAATTCCTCGAGCGCGATGGAGGCCTTGCGGCCGTTCGGCGTGGTCCAGGTGTAGAGATCGATCACGGGGCGTTTCCTGTCTGATTATAGGATCGGAATATAGCGCATCAGCCGGCGTTTTGGCCTCCGGCAGCGGCCTGCCGGAGCGCGGCGAGATGGGCCGCGACGCCGTCGCGAATGCTCGGACCGTGCGCTCTCATTTCGGCAAATTCCGCTTCCGAGATGAGATCGTAAAGGCCCGACTTGAAGAACGGCCAAGCCTGCGCATGTTTCCACCATTGCTGCACGCGCGGGCGGCTGTCCGTCCATAGATCAAGCAAGCCGAGATAATCAAGCCGCGCCACCAGCGGCATCAGATTGATGTCGGCCAGCGTCGGATCGGCGCCGAGGATCCACGGACCGCCGCCGGCGAGATCGTCCTCCAGCATCTTGAAGGCGCGCTCATAGGCGGCGATGGCATGCACCACGAACGGCGACTGCACGCCGTGCTCATAGGTCGATTTGAAGCGGTCGGTGCGGCGCGGATCGCCGACATTGCGGAAGCGCCGTTGCCGGATTTCCTCCGGCATGGTCTTCATCCGCTCGCGGAACATCGCCGAGAAGCTGATTTCGGTGACGCCCTCGAACAACCCGTCATCGACCATCTTGCTCCAGAGCCGCATCCGCGCCTGCCGCCAGGGATCGGCCGGAATGAGCCGCGGCGCCTGCGTGAAAGTCTGATCGATATATTCGCAGATCAGCGTCAACTCGATCACCGGCTTGCCGTCATGCACCAAGGTCGGCACCACGCCCTTGGGATTGAGCTTGCGGTATTCCGGCGAATACTGCTCGGCCTTGAACAGATCGACCGGGATCGCTTTCCAGTCCAGCCCCTTGGCGCGCAAGGTGATGCGCACCTTCTGGCAGCAGACCGAGTTGCCGAAATCGTAGAGGATGAGTTCGCTCATGCCGCCTTCTTGCCCCACAGCCGGGCCGAGGCGATATCGGCGCCGTCGCGGAGCGCCTTGAGCTTGAGCCACACCGCCGGCTCGATCACCCATTCGCGCTTGGTGAAGGTGCCGAAGCCGCAATCGGTCGAGGCGACCACCCGCTCGCGGTCGCCGATGGTGGCGACTGCTTCTTCGATGCGGCGCGCCACCACTTCCGGATGCTCGACGAAATTGCTGGTGGTCTCGATCACGCCGGGAAGGAGGATCATGTCCTTCGGAAACGGCACGCGCTTGAGCGCCGCGTATTCATGGGCGTGGCGCGGATTGGAGAACTCGATCGACAGCGCGCCGACCTTGGCCTGATAGAGCGCCGGCAGGATCTTATCGAGCGCGATGTCGTGGATGTGCGGGCCTTCCCAATTGCCGTAGCAAATATGCAGCCGCACCCGGTCGCGCGGAATGCCCTCGATGCCTTTGTTGATGGCGGCGACGTGGCGCTCGCAGCGCTTGACGAAATCGGCATCCGACAGATCGCGGTACATCATGGTGCGGTCCATCGCCAGATCGGGCGCGTCGATCTGCAGCACGATGCCGGCCTTGTGGATCGCCTGGTATTCCTTGCTCATCTCGCGCGCGATGGCGTCGAGATAGGCGTCGTGCGAACTCGTAATGCGCATTGAGCATCGTGGTCGAGATGATGCCGGGCGACGGCGCCGTCATGAAGCGCTCGGAGAACGCATGCAGTGCGTCGGCGATCTTGTTGAAGCCTGTCGTCTCGTCGGTGATCGGCTTGAGGTCGCGATATTCGATCTCGGCCTGCGCTTCGGGCGCACCCTGCTGGCTCTTCGGCGGATTGGGAAAGCGCCGCATCAGATAGCTGACCAGTTCGGGAAATTCCTCGAATTCGCGGCCGCGGCGGCGCTTCGACACGCCGGCGAAACCCGACATGCGCTGCGGCACATAGGTCTGAAAGCCGATGCGGCGCTGCTCGCCGTCATTGCCGATGTCGATGCCGGCCTCGACCTGCTTCTCGACGACGTGGCGGACCGCCTTGTCCATTTCGTCGGCCAGCACTTTGGCGTCGTAGCTGGCGCCTTCTTCCTGCGCGATCAGCAGGTCGCTGAGCGTCTCGTTGCGCGGCAGGCTGCCGACATGGGTGGTGAGAATGCGGTCGCGGCTTAAAATCATGGGCGGCCTCCGGCGGCGTTGGCTTTTACGGCCTTCTCATAGCGCAAATCGGTGTTGGCGCCACTGCCGTTGCGGTCAAATTTTTGCGTCTGCATAATAGGTTATAATGGGCAGGCCGTGGGCAATACCCGCGGCACAAGGGGAAACGCCGCGATGACCGCCGCAGCCGCGATACCGCGCGATTACAATTTCGCCGCCGATATCCTCGCCCGCAATCTCGACGCCGGCCGCGGCGGCAAGGCGGCCTTCATCGACGATCGCGGCTCGTATACCTATGCCGACCTTGCCGACCGGGTCGAACGCTTCGGCCATGCGCTGCGCGCGCTCGGCATGCGCCGCGAAGAGCGCATCCTGATCTGCCTCACCGACACCATCGATTGGCCGACCGCCTTCCTCGGCGCCATCAAGGCCGGCGTGGTGGCGGTGCCGGTCAATACGCTGATGACCGAGGACGACTACGCTTTCATGCTGGAGGATTCGCGCGCGCGGCTCCTCGTCGTCTCCGAGGAACTGCTGCCGAAATTCGCCCGCGCCATCCCCGCTTCGCCGCATCTCGCCCATGTCGTCGTCTCCGGCGAGAACGCGCATGGCCATCTGCGTTTTGCCGATATGCTGGCCGAAGCCAAGACCGATCCGGTCACGGCGCCGACGACGCGCGACGACATGGGCTTCTGGCTCTACACCTCCGGCTCGACCGGCAAGCCGAAGGGCGCGGTGCATACGCATGCCGATCTGAAACTCACCGACGAACTTTATGCCGGGCCGATCCTCGGCATCACCGAAAACGATATCTGCTATTCGGTGGCGAAGCTGTTCTTTGCTTACGGGCTCGGCAACGCGCTGACCTTCCCGATGTCGGCCGGCGCCACCACGGTGCTGCTGCCGCAGCGGCCGACGCCGGATGCCGTCGCCGCGCTGCTGAAGAAACACGGCGTCACGGTCTTCTACGCGGTGCCGACGTTCTATGCGGCATTTCTGGCGAGCCCCGCCGCGCCCGAGCGCGCCGCGGTGAAACTGCGCCGCTGCGTCTCGGCCGGCGAAGCGCTGCCGTTCGAGGTCGGCCGGCGCTGGAGCGAGCGCTACGGCACCGACATTCTCGACGGCATCGGCTCGACCGAGATGCTGCACATCTTTCGTTTCCAACCGGCCCGGCGACGTGAAATACGGCACCACCGGCAAGCCGGTGCCGGGCTACGACGTGCGGCTGGTCGACGACGACGGCGCAATCATCAAACAGCGCGGCGCGATGGGCGAGTTGCAAGTGCGCGGCCCGACCAGCGCGATGATGTATTGGAACAACCGCGAGCAGTCGCGCTCGACTTTCGTCGGCGAGTGGACCCGCTCCGGCGACAAATATGTCGAGGATGACGACGGCTATTTCGTCTACTGCGGCCGCCGCGACGACATGCTCAAAGTCTCCGGCATGTATGTCTCGCCGTTCGAGGTCGAGGGCGTGCTGCAGAGCCATCCCGATGTGCTCGAGGCCGCCGTGGTCGGCTGGCCCGATACCGACCGGCTGATCAAGCCCAAAGCCTTCGTCGTGCTCAAAGCGCCGGAAACCGCGTGCGACGCGGTTGCGCAAAGGCTGCAGGACGAATGCCGGCAGAAACTCGCGGTCTACAAATATCCGCGCTGGATCGAATTCCGCACCGAGCTGCCGAAGACCGCGACCGGGAAAATTCAGCGATTCAGGTTGCGTGCGGAAGCCGGCACATAAACTCGAACGTTTCCCGGGCGCAGCGCAGCATGAAGCGAAGCGGAATGATGCGCTGCAGACCCGGGATCGTCGCGAACTCAGAACGACAAGCGCCGAGCTTGTGAAGACCCCGGACCAGCGATGCACCGCTTACGCGCTGCATCGCGTCCGGGGAAAGTCCATTCCTTTCCCAATGATCGGAAGAACTAATCCAGCGGCTCGACCTTCACGATCGAGGCGCCGTGATTGCTGCCGACCCACAGCGTGCCGGGGTTCTTCGAGTCGTCGACAAAGACCCGGCGGATATTGGTCGGGCGCGGCAGCGGATATTCGATGTATTGCCCGGTCTTGACGTCGAGACGCGAGACCCGATCGGTATTCATCGAACCGGTCCAGGCATTGCCGTTGTGGTCAAGCACCGCGTCATAGGGCGATGACCACGGCGTCGGCACTTTCCATTCGGAGATCTTGCCGCGAGTCCGGATCGAGCATGCCGATGGCGTCGCCGAAATATTCGGCGAACCACAGCCGGCCCTGGTCGTCGACGCGGCCGCGGCGCGGATGCGAATTCGGCGTCGGCGTCAGAAACACCGTCGGCTGTTTGGTCTTGGCATCGATACGCACGATATTGCCGGCGGAGAAATCGAGCAGGTAGAGGTTGTTCACCGCGTCCGAATAGATGCCATAGGTGCCGATGCGCTTGCCGGTGCGCGGATCTTTCGGCGAGCCGAGGTCCTCGAAATTGTTGGAGGCAAGATCGATCCGGTAGATGTGGCCGCCGGCGGAGTTCTTCGCCCATACTTTGGCGTCGGCCGGCGTGCCCTGGATGGCGAGATGGCCGAGCTGGCCGGCGTCGCTGTCCCATTCCTTCGGCGTCGACCAGGTCGCGAATTTGCCGGTCTTGCGATCGAATTTGGCGATGGCGCTCTGATACATCACGCCGACCCAGGGATTGTCGTCCTGGTCGATTTCGAGATCGAGCGTGCCGAGCGAATAGCCGGGCTTGGTCACCGGGATCGGATATTGCGTGACCGCGCCGGTCTTCGGGTCCATTTCGCCGATGAACATCTGGCCGAAATCCGAGTACCAGACGTTGCCCTCGCGATCGAGCACGACGTCGTGCGGCTCGATCAGTTTGTCCGGCATGTCGTATTCGGTGATGATGACGTGGGTGGATTTGCCGGTGAGCCGCGGCAGCGTCTTGAGCGGCCACGACCACTTGTCCTGCGCGCTCAGATTGATGCTGGCGAGCCATTCCGCCGCCGCCGGCGCGTCTTCGGCGGAGATCAGCCGGCGCACCGCGTCGCCGACCAGGCGCTGCGGCTTCGACGGCGTGCTGCCGGGATAGTAGCCGGCCATGCGCAGGAACAGCTGCTTGAACTCGTCGGCATCGTGGGTCGAGCGCACGATGCGCTCCAGCGTGTGGCAGCTGTTGCAGTCGAGCACCAGGCGCTTCTGGTCGTCGGTGCCGGGCATGCTCATCAGCCACTCGGCATTGGTCAGTTGCGCGCCGAGGTTCCGCGTCGGCTCAAGTTTGACGTCGAGCTTGGCTTCTTGTCCCGCCGCGACGGTGGCCTCCTTGGGACCGTCGAGGTCGTAGCCGACCGCGCGAATGCCGATCGCGTAGTGCCCCGGATCGAGGCGCGACGCCGGGAAACTGAAAGCGCCCTTGTCGTCGCTGACGACGGAGACGGTGATGGTGGAACCGTCCTTTTTGGCGCTGACGACGACGCCTTCCATGGCGCCTTCCCGGGCGGAGGACACCTGGCCGGAGAGTGCCGCCTGCGCCCAGGCGGGCGTCACGGCGTCTAGCGCCAAAGCCAGCAGACCTGCCCCTGACGCGAGCAATATCGTCGTCTTGCGCATGGTGTTCCTTCCCCGTCCGGATCGGGCACAGCGCGACGGCCAAGCCGACCCGGTTTTATTATTGGCGATTGAAGGGGAGCCTAGGTCGGCCGCACCGCCGCCGCAACGGCCAAAACGGCCCGGCGACCTTGCGTTAACACCGCCCCGGTATTAGTACGGCGCCATTCCGTTTGTGTGCCGCGGTAGCTCAGCTGGTAGAGCACCGCATTCGTAATGCGGGGGTCGGGGGTTCGAATCCCTTCCGCGGCACCAGCTTCATTGCGGATTCGCGAGCGATCTTTAGCCCGGCTTTGCGGCGCCGATTTCGCCGCGCCTTGTCCCCTGTCCGTCACGGCCAGACATCGGCGCCGCCGGCGCCGGACTTTCATCGCCGCCGGTAAATCCAAGCCGCGCGGAAACGTCCGCCGCGACTTCCGTGAGCGCGCGGACGGCGCTGCCGTTCCAGCCGGTTATTTTTGCCTCCGATCGCGCGACGACGCACATCACGGCGACGAGATAACCGCGATAATCGAACACCGGCGCCGCGATGGCATCGATGCCGGGAACGATCGCGCCCGGAGTCCGCGACAGGCGGCGCTGGCGAATTTCTCCGAGGAGGTTATCGAGTTCGCCGATCGCCGGCAGCGATAATCCGCTCGATCGGGCGTCCGCCCGTTCGGCCGCAACGAGCGGGCTCGTCATGGCATCAGGAAGATAGGCGAGGAATATCCGCCCGATCGCCGATGTCAGGACCGGCAGCCGCGAGCCGATCCGGATATTCATCGTCGCCCAGTGATCGCTCTCCTGCATCGCGACCACAATGGGACCGGCCTCGCTCCATACCGCGACCGTAACGGTCTGGTTGATCGTGTCGCGCAGGCCCGCAAGCGCACGGGACACTTCGGCGATGGGGCTGATGCGCCGTAGCCCGGCCAGGCCGATCGTCACCGCGGCCGGCCCGATCTGATAGTGCCCGGTGTCCGGATCCTGCGACACCATGCCGGCATGGCGCAGGCTGGTCAGATAGCGATGGACCTTGGCGCGGGCCAATCCGGTCGCCGCCGCGAGACTCTTCAGCGGCTGGGCGCCGTCGCCGTAGGCCAGCACCTTCAATATCTTGGTCGCGATCCGCACCGACTGAACGCCGCCGCGCTCCGGCTTTTCGGTGGCTTTCGATCGGCGTTTTGCGGTCTTGGTCATGCCGTCACGATGCCCCGCGCGCCCGGTCCCTAACCCGGCGCATTGCCTTGACGTCCGCTCATTACGTAATACGATACACGTTACGTGTTTTTCCACAAGCGCAGCCCTTTTGCGAGGAATGCATCGATGACAAGCAAGGTGCTGGTTGCCCCGAAGGGCATGGGACTGAACGATTTTGTGGCGATGCAGGAAGGCTTCTTCGGCGCCGAAGGTCTCGACGTCGAATTCGATATGAAGACCTTCCGCGGCACCCAAAGCAGCTGGAAAGATCTGAAATATTTCGAACGCCCGCAGGACAAGCCTTTCGCCGAAGGCCGCTCGGTCATCCAAGGCGCCTGCGCCTGGGGCACCATCTGCAACGCCAGCGCCGGCATGGGAAAATTCGTGCCGGATTGCTACGGCGTATCGCCGTGGGGAATTTTTGTCCGCCCGGATTCAACAATCGCCAAGCCGGAAGATTTGAAAGATGTTCCGGTCGCCGTCGGCATGCGGGCGGGCAGCCACTTCAACGTTCCTTATCGTCTCGAAAAATACCTGCCGCTGGAGCACATCAAAACGGTGAATGTCGGCGGCTTTGGCGCGCGCCTCACTGCTCTCTTGGATGGCGAGGTCGAGGCCGCAAGCCTGTTGCCGCCGCAAATCGACATGGCGAAGCAATTGGGTCTGCGCTCGATTATGGAAGACACCTTCCACACCATCTGGTGGGTGCCCGACGACATGGCGCCGGAGGTGCTGACGAAATACCTCAAGGCGCTCGATCGCGCCGAGCGGGCCCTTCAAGCCGATCTGCCGAAATATCTGCCGCTCTGGAAAATGTCGGTCCCGGCCGAATTTCAAAACCGCACCTGGGACTATACAAAATTCAGCCGCGGCGAGCGCTTCGTCTATGAGCCGATCCCGAAAGCGGAGTTCGACGAAGTGCTGCGACAGGTCGAGCGCTGGGGCCTCGACCAGCATTTGAAGGAACGGGGATTCGAAAACCTCGTCGCGTCTGCCGCCGCTTAATCAATTCCTCGATCAACGCAAACGTCCATAAGGAGAACAACAAAATGGCGCCCCGCATCAGTTACGTCGATCCTGCAACCATCAAAGATGACGCCATGCTGGCGGAGCTTGACCGCTGCCGGCGCGAGGGAACGCCGCGGCCGGAAAGCCAGGCGGTGCGCGCTCATGTGCCGGCCGCGTTCTGGTCGTTCGCCAATACCTGGCGCGATGTATTCCACCACGGCGTTGCCGACCACAACATCAAAGAGCTTTGCCGTGTTTATGTCTCGCGCTCGGTGCTGTGCGAATTCTGCGGCAACCAGCGCTCGATGAAATCCGCGCGTAGCGGCGTGGTCGAAGCGGACTATCTCGATCTGATCAATTTCGAATCGTCGACGCGATACGACGACAAGCAAAAAGCCGCGCTGGCCTATGCCGAATGCATCACCTGGGACCTGCCGTCGGAGGACGCTTTGTGGGCCCGCCTCCACAAGCATTTTTCGGAAGCGGAATTGGTCGAGATCGGCTACTTCGTCGCCATCACCATGGGCCAGCAGCGCTGGCTGCGCACGCTCAATATCGAGCATCATCAAATACTCGCCGGCACCGACGCCTCGATGGCGCCGGGCTTCGAGACCATGGACGCTTTGGTGCGATCGAAGTCCGATCCGGACTATTGGGCGAAGCAGAAAGCCTCGGCCAAAACCAACGCGGCGTAAATTCGAAACTTTACCGCCGGCCGTGGTGCGCCATGCCCAGCGCTGGGCAGCACCACGGTGACACTCATCAGTCCAGCACCTCGAATCGTCCTATTGTGGGATCGGAGGGTTTGTGTGATACTATGTGTGGAGGTTCACACATGGCTACCAACCTGTCGATCGATCCGGAGCTTATCGAGCGGGCGCTGAAGCTGAGCGGAGAACGTACCAAAAAAGCCGCCGTTACAATGGCTTTGCAGGAATTTATCGCGCGGCGAAGGCAGAAGCGCCTGCTCGAGCTGATGGGCAAGCTCGATTGGGACGCCTCCTACGACTACAAGGCGGAGCGAACGCGAGATTGAGCCTCTTTATCGATACCAGCGTCTGGTCGCTTGCATTCAGGCGAGATTTTCCAGCTCCGTCCAAGGAGGCACACGCGCTCGTTCAAGCCATCGAAACCGGCGAGACAATCCTGACGACAGGTCTCGTGCTCCAAGAACTGCTGCAGGGTTTCTCAGGCCCGAAAGATCGCGGCCAAATCTTGGACCGGTTTTCCGACGTACCGCTCTTGATCCCGGACCGGGACGATCACATCCGAGGCGCGGAATTAAGAAACAATTGTCGGCGCGCCGGAATACAAATCGGCACGATCGATGCGCTCCTGGCGGCGCTGTGTATCCATCATGATCTGACGATGCTGACGAGTGACAAGGATTTCACGCATATTGCCGGCCATTGCTCGTTGAAAATTTGGAAAGAGTAAGCTTCGCAAGATCGCAACCATCGTGATTATGGATTCGGGGCGTACCGCGTTCGCAGGCCCCCGGAACATGAAGGAGAGAATCCTTGCCCGTGATGTCCGGAAAACGCGCCTTTCTCGACCTGCTCAAGCAGGAGGGCGTCACGGTGATGTTCGGCAATCCGGGCACCACCGAATTGCCGCTGATGGATGCCTTCGCGGTCGAGCACGACATCCGTTACATCCTCGGCCTCCAGGAAGCCGCCCTGATGTCGATGGCCGACGGCTATGCCCAGGCTTCCGGCGGACTTGCGGTGCTCAACCTTCACGTCGCGCCCGGCCTCGGCAACGCCATGGGCATGCTCTACGACGCGATGAAGGCGAACGCGCCGGTGCTGGTCACCGCCGGCCAGCAGGATTTCGAATATCTCGCCACCGAGCCGATCCTGTCGGCTGACTTGCCGACGCTGGCGCGGCCGTTCGTCAAATGGGCCGCGGAGGTCCATCGGCTCGAGGACTTGCCGCGCTACGTGCACCGCGCGGTGAAGACCGCGCTGGCGCCGCCGACCGGGCCGGTCTTCCTGTCGCTGCCCGGCGACATTCTGAAGAACGATGCCGATATCGATCTGCTCGAACCGACCCGGGTCGCGCCGCGCGTGCGCGGCGATGCCGAGGCGGTGGCTGCCGCCGCCGCGCTGCTGGCCAAGGCCGAACGGCCGGTGATCATCGCCGGCGACGCGGTGGCGCAGAGCCGGGCGCATAAGGAGCTTGCGGCGCTGGCTGAAGCGATCGCCGCGCCGGTCTATGTCGAGTTCGTGCCGAGCACCGCCTCGTTTCCGGCGTCGCATCCGCTCTATCGCGGCATGATGGTCCGCAGCCAGGCCGGCGTCCGCGAAGTGCTCGACCGGCACGACCTGGTGTTCTCGGTCGGCGGCGATCTTTTCACCTGGTCGCTGCCGTCGGACATCGATCCCTGGCCGGCGGGCCTGCCGCTCATTCATCTCGATACCGATCCCGTGGCAGATCGGCAAGAATTATCCGGCGCAGGTCGCGATCCTCGGCGATCCGAAAGCGACCCTGCCCGAGATCACCGCGGCCGTCGGCGCGCGCATGACCGCGAGCGCCAAAAGCGCCGCGGCGCGCGCGGCTCAAAGCGACGACGGAGAAAATCAAACAGGACCTCGGCGCGTTTCGCGCCAAGGCCCGCGCGCTTGCCGGCAAGACGCCGGTGCAGCCGCTGGCGCTGCTTGAAGCGATCGGGGCCATGCTGCCGAGCGACGCGGTCGTGATCGAAGAGATTCTATCGTCGGCGCCGGGCATACGCTCGCTGATCAACAGCAACGACGCGCAGAGTTTCTTCGGCCTGCGCGGCGGCGGCATCGGCTGGGGACTGCCGGCCGCGATCGGCGCCAAGCTGGCGCTGCCCGACCGGCCGGTGGTGGCGCTGGTCGGCGACGGCAGCGCGATGTACACGATTCAAGGACTCTGGACCGCGGCGCGTTACCGGCTGCCGATCGTCTGGGTGATCTTCAACAACACCAGCTATCGCATCCTGAAACAGCGCCTGGTGATGCTGCGCGGGCTTGCCGAGCAAGCCGACAAATTCGTCGGCATGGAGCTCGACGACCCGGCGATCGATTTCGTCGGACTGGCCCGCTCGCTCGGCATCGAAGCCCAGCGCGCTGCCACCGTGAAAGACGCCACCGATCTGATCGGCAAGGCGCTCAAGGACGGCAAGGCGATGCTGATCGATGTCGACATGGAGCGCGGCTATAAGCCGATGTAGGCACGGATCGCCGCGAGCAAATATCAATCGGCCTTGATGTTCGCGAACTTGATCACCCGGCTCCACTTTTCGGTTTCGCTCGCGATGAACGCGCCGAACTCAGCGGGCGTGCCCGGCGCCGCGGTACCGCCGAGCTCGGCGAAGCGGGCTTTCATGCCGGGATCGGCGAGGCCGGCATTGATCGTCTGGTTGAGCCGATCGACGATCTCGGCAGGCGTGTCGCGCGGCGCGCCGATGCCGATCCAGGCGCTGGCCTCGTAGCCGGTCACGAAATCGGCCAGCACCGGAACATCGGGCAGCGCCTCGGACCGCGCCGTGGTGGTCACCGCCAGCGCCCGCGTGCTGCCGGCGCGGACATAGCCGATCGACGACGGCAGCAGATCGAAAATCACCTGGCACTGCCCGCCGATCACGTCGACCAAAGCCGGCCCGGCGCCGCGATAGGGCACGTGAACCATCTTGATGCCGGCCATCATCGCGAACAGCTCCGCCGAGATATGGCCGGAGGTGCCGGTGCCGGCCGAGGCCAGCGTGATCTTGCCGGGATTGGCCTTGGCGTAGGCGATGAATTCGGCAACGGTTTTGACCGGCAGCGACGGATTGATCTCCATCACCAGCGGCACACGGAACAGATTGCCGACGGCGGCGATGTCGCGGGCGAAATCGAAGCTGAGATTTTGATAGAACGAGGTGTTGATCGCATTCGCAACGGTCGAGAGTACGAGCGTGTAACCGTCCGCGGGCGATCGCACGACGTATTCGGCGGCGATGCTGCTGCCGCCTCCGGGCCGGTTCTCGACAATGAATTGCTGGCCGAGACGATCCGACAGCCACTGCGCGATCAGGCGCGCACCGATATCGGTGGTGCCGGCCGGCGGGAAGCCGACAACAAGCCGCACCGGCCGCGACGGATAGCTGTCCGCCTTGGCAAGCCGCGTCATCGCGGGGAGCGCGGTAGCGCCGGCGGCAAGGCGCAGAAAATTTCGGCGCGGCAGCTTCAGCATCGCGGTGCCGTCACTGCCGCTCGGCTTCGCGCATTTTGCTTAGGACACGTTTGTATCGAACCGGACCGACGTCGATGGCGAGCGTCAGCGGATCGAGCGGCCGGTCGGCCTGTTCGATGATCCGCTGCTGCGCCTCGATCACCGGCGCGTCCTGCTCCTCGAACGCAAAACGGCGCATCTCCGCGACCTTCTTCTGCAGATCGCGGTTCAGCTTCTCGTCGGTCGTGGTTACGCCGAAACGCACAGCGGTGAAGAAATAGTGGGTCGAGCGTTCATTCTCGGGCGTCAGCAGGTGGATCGCATGATAGCCGGTGCCGGTGTCCGACGGCGCTCCCATCTTGCAGATGCCGGTCACCAGCCGCAGCGTGCTCGGCGCCATCCAGCGCATCTTGGTGAATTTGTCGACGCGCGGCGGATGGTTCGGCCAGAACTGCGCAAACATCCCGGGCGGTGCCGAATTGGTGGCATGCCGTCCCACCACCACATCATCGCCGTCCTGCTCGACGGTGATCTCGAATTCCACCGTGTCGGCGTTACCGAGAATGCCCTCGTGCAGGTAGGAGGTGTGGCTGAGGTCGAGCAAGATTGTCGATCACCAGCTGGTAGTTGGCGCGGATGACGATGCTGTCGCGCTTGGTGGTGTGAAGCTCCGGCACGTTATCGAGAACGCCGAAGTCCGGCACCTTGTCGGGATCGGCCGGCGCGTCGCCCATCCAGATCCAGATCGCCTTGTGCTTTTCGAGCACCGGATAGCTTTTGACCCGGGCCCGCGGCGGAATGTTCTTGGCGCCGTGCGGGTTGTGCACGCAGGCGCCGGTGCCGTCGAACTCCAGGCCATGATAAGGGCACTGGATGCGATCGCCGTGAATGACTTTGCCCATGCTCAGCGGCGCGAAGCGGTGCGAACAGCGGTCCTCGATTGCCGCCACGCCGCCGTCGGCCTTGCGATAGAGCACGATCGGTTCGGCCATGATGGTGCGGGCCACGACCTGCGACTCGGCGAGACTGTCGGACCACGCCGCCGTGTACCAGGCGTTGCGCACATAGGATCCGGCAATCAGATCCTGCCGCAGTCGCGGCGCCGGGCCTTGGTTTTCTTGTGATAGCGTCATCGCGTGCCCTCGGGATTTGCTCAGAGCCCAGTGTCGCAGGAGCTGCCGCCGGCGATCAAGCCATTATGACTGCGCCATCGCCGCGGTCAGCGGCATGTCGGCGAAGATCTTATAGGTTTGCGACTTCGGCTTGGCCTTGTCTTCTTCGTTGAGATACTCGACCGAGCTTTTGCCGAGATAGGCGAGCGGCAGGATCATGACGCGGATGAAGCGCGTCGGCCGGTCGGCGCCCTGGGCAAAGACGGCGTCGGGGCCGGTCTCGTACCAGGCGCCGCCGGGACCGTAGGAAGTCGAGCGGCCGTGGGTGTCGATGCGGATGCCGCCCTCGAGCAGGCAGCGAATGCCCGGACCCTGATGCCGGTGCTTATAGGCACAACCGCCGGGCGGGAAGGCGACACTGTCGCCGCGCAGCAGCAGTTCGCCCTTGGGCAGGGTGTCGAGCCGTGCGGAAAGCTTTTCGCGTGTCACCACGCCGTTTTGCGCAGCGACGGCGCTGCTGCCGCCCGGAACCATTTCCCAGCGCCACAGCGTGGCGCCTGCCGGGCCCGCCTTCAGCGCGATGGCTTTTTGGTCGTTAAAGGTTTCGCCGTCCGCCACCTGCCGGTCGCCGACCGTCGCCGCGCCATGGGTGACGAACACCATCCGCGGCGCCGCCGGCAGTGACGCCACGGCGCCGTTCGACAGCACGTCCTCATAAAGCCGAAGCTCCAACTGCATTCACCGACCTCCCTTGTCATGCGCGAGACGACTGTCTCTGCGCGTGGCCGCGCTCGCAATGGCATTTACACCCGCGCGCCGCCATTGCTAAATCACCCGATAAATCGCTGATAAACAGCGCGGTCCTGCAGCATGATGGTGCGGCCGGATGCAGCGGCGCAAGGTGGGAAGATGCCCAAATTGGAAACACGCACATGAATGTGGTCCATCGGACGACGGTCGATACCGAGCGCTTCCGGCTGCGCAATTTCATCAAAAAGCTCACCGAACTCGGCGAATGCGAAGTCCGCAACGACCCGATCGACCTGATCGATGTCGGCGCGGCGCTCGACGGCAATCCGCGCGCCGTGCATTTCAAGGCGGCGGGCCCGGAAAAGGCCGAACTGGTGGGCAATGTGATGGGCTCGCGCAAACGGCTCGGGCTTGCGCTCGACACCGACGAGCGCGGGGTCTTGGGCGTGCTCAGCCAGCGGCTCGGCAGATTGCAGCCGCCGGTCAAAATCCCGTCGCAGCAAGCCCCGGTGCAGCAAGTGGTCTTGCAGGGCGACGACGCCGATCTCACCGCGCTCCCGGTGCATCTGCAGCACGGCGCCGACGGCGCGCCCTATATTTCCGCCGGCATCGACTACGCGCTGTTTCCCGGCACCGGTTTCACCAATGTCGGCTGCCGCCGCATCATGCTGCGCGGTCGGCGTCAGGCCGGGATCGATCTGATCGCGCCGAGCGACATGCGCGCCATCTATCTGGCCGCTGCGGCGCGCAAGGAGCCGGTGCCGGTCGCCTATGTCATCGGCTCGCATCCGGCCGATTATCTCGCCGCCATGGTGGCGCTGCCGGGTGTCGACGAACTCGACATTGTCGGCGCGCTGCGCGGCCAGCCGGTGCCGCTGGTGAAATGCGTCACCAGCGACATCCACGTGCCGGCCGACGCCGAATATGTCATCGAGGGCTTTCTCGATCCGGCCGGCCATGTCGAGCCGGAAGGACCCTACGGCGAATATGTCGGCTATTACGGCGTGGTGAAGCGCAATCCGGTGCTGCATGTCACCGCGATCACCCGCCGCGAGGATGCGCTTTTCCAGACCGTCACCATCGGCGGCCGCCATCTGGCCTCGCACCGACACCGCGCAGCTCACCACCATGAAGACCGAGTCGGCGGCCTGGGCCGCGCTGATGGCCTCGGTGCGCGAGCCGCTCGCGATCTATGCGACGCCGTCGAGCGGCGGCATGCTGCAACCTGCGGGTCTCGTTGCGGCAGCGGGTGCCGGGCGACGCCAACAACGCCATCGCCGCGATCTTCGGCTCGCATGCCGAAGCCAAGCACGTCTTCGCCTTCGATCCCGACATCGACGTGTTCTCCGACGAGGAGACCGACTGGGCGATGGCGACGCGTTTTCAGGCCGACCGCGATCTCATCGTCGGCTCGGGCTTTCGCGTCGTGCCGCTCGATCCGTCGCTCGGCGGCGCCCGCACCGGCGCCAAGCTCGGCTTCGATTGCACGATTCCGTTCGGCAAAGCGGAGTCGCTGGAGTTTTCGGTGCCGACCCCGCCGGTGCTGAAAAAAGCCGCAGCGCACAAATCCGCCGCCGACGCGCTCGCCGCCGGGCCGGCGAGCTTTTTGGATTTGATGGCCGCGACCGGCAGCAAGGACGGCCGCGAAATCGTGCGCGAGCTCGATGCGCTCTACACCGCCCGCCGCCTCGGCCGGCTCGACGACGGCCGGTATGTGCTGAAGGAAAATAGCAAATAACAAGACGTCATCACCGGGCCGGCGCGGCAGCGCCGTGTCCCGGTGATCTCGATTGATGGGGCACGACGAGTGCCTCGGTAATCGGGATGGCCGGGATAAACCCGGCCGTGACGGCAAGGGAGCAAGAAAATGACTCAGCGAACGGCACCGCCTTTCCGCGCCGATCATGTCGGCAGCCTGTTGCGTCCCGCCGCGCTGAAAGAAGCGCGCGCGAAATTCGACCGCAAGCGAGATCACCGGCCGAAGCGCTGCGCGCCGTCGAGGACCGCGAGATCGAAAAGGCGATCAAGAAGCAGGAGGAGATCGGACTGAAGCTCGCGACCGACGGCGAGTTCCGCCGCTCGTGGTGGCATTTCGATTTCTTCGCGCGGGCTGCGACGGCGTCGAACTTTATCAGGTCGGCGAAGGCATCAATTTCACGGCGTCAAAACCAAAGCCGAGAGCGTGCGGGTCGACGGCAAGGTCGGCTTTCTCCACCCATCCGCATCTCGACGCATTTCCGTTTCGTCAAAGCGCACAGCCGCGTCATGCCGAAGATGACCATCCCGGCGCCGTCGGCATGCTGCATTTCCGCCAGGGCCGCCGCTCGATCAGCCGCGATGCCTATCCGGATCTCGAGCCCTATTTCGACGACGTCGCCAAGGCCTACCGCAAGGCGATCCGCGCTTTCTACGATGCCGGCTGCCGCTATCTGCAACTCGACGACACCACCTGGTCGATGATGTGCGATCCGAGCGCGAGTTGCGCGCATTCGCGCGAGCGCGGCGACGAGCCGGAAAAGCTTGCCGCGCGTCTATGCGCGGATGATCAATCGCGGCGCTCGAAGGCAAGCCCGACCGACATGGCGGTCACGATGCATTCCTGCCGCGGCAATTTCCGCTCGACCTGGATCGCCGAAGGCGGCTACGAGCCGATCGCCGAGCGGCTGTTCAACGAATCGGCGTCGACGGCTATTTCCTCGAATACGACAGCGAGCGTTCCGGCGGCTTCGAGCCGCTGCGATTCTTCCCGAAGGGCAAGAAGCAGCTGGTGCTCGGGCTGGTCACGTCGAAGAGCGGCGCGCTGGAAAAGAAAGACGACATCAAGCGCCGGATCGACGAGGCGACCAAATACGTCGCGCTCGACCAGCTTTGCCTGTCGCCGCAATGCGGCTTCGCCTCGACCGAGGAAGGCAACGTCCTCGCCGAGGACGAGCAATGGGCCAAGCTGCGGATGATCGTCGAAATCGCCAACGAAGTGTGGAGTTGAGTATGCAACGAACCAAGCCGCCGTTCCGCGCCGACCATGTCGGCAGCCTGCTGCGCTCGGCGGCGCTGAAGGAGGCGCGCGAGAAGCGGGAGCGCGGCGAGATCGCGCGCCGAAGCCTTCAAGGCGATCGAGGACCGCGAAATCGAAGGCGTGATCCGCAAGCAGGAGGCCGTCGGGCTCAAATCCATCACCGACGGCGAATACCGCCGCGCTGTCCTGGAATCTCGATTTCCTCGAGCGGCTCGACAACGTCGAATCCTATGTCGGCGAGCGCAAGATCAAGTTCGACAGCACCGGGCCGCAGCCGCGGCCGATCCTGCTGCGCGTCATCGGCAAGCTCGGCGATTACAGCCCGCATCCGATGATCGAGCATTTCAAGTTCCTGAAGGCGCACACCCGGCAGACGCCGAAGATGACGATCCCGTCGCCGTCGTCGCTGCATTTCCGCTACGGCCGCGACGCGGTGCCGGCATCGATCTATCCGGACATGGACGATTTCTATCGCGACCTCGGCCAGTCCTACCGCAAGGTGGTGCGCGCCTTCGCCGATGCCGGCTGCCGCTATCTGCAGCTCGACGAGGTCAACCTCGCCTATCTCTGCGATCCGTCGCTGCGCAAGATGATCACCGACCGCGGCGAGAACCCGGACGACGCTGCCGGACATCTATGCCGGCATGATCAATGCCGCGATCTCCGACATCCCGTCCGACATGACGATCACCATGCATCTGTGCCGCGGCAATTTCCGCTCGAACTTCGTCGCTTCCGGCGGCTACGAGCCGGTGGCCGAACTGCTGTTCAACCAGATCAACGTGCACGGCTATTTCATGGAATACGACAGCGAGCGCGCCGGCGGTTTCGAGCCGCTGCGCTTCGTGCCGAAGGGCAAGACCGTCGTGCTCGGCCTCGTCACCTCCAAGACCGGCACGCTGGAATCGAAGGACGACATCAAGCGCCGCATCGACGAGGCGGCGAAATTCATCGCCGCTCGATCAGCTTTGCCTGTCGCCGCAATGCGGCTTCGCCTCGACCGAGGAAGGCAATGTGCTGGCCGAGGACGAGCAATGGGCGAAGCTGCGGATGATCGTCGAAATGGCCGACGAGGTGTGGGGCTAATTTCTCCGTCTCCCGCACGCGGGAAGAGATTTAAAGGGGAGCGAATCAAGATGTCTCAACGAACCAAGCCGCCGTTCCGCGCCGATCACGTCGGCAGCCTGCTGCGTCCGGCCGCGCTGAAACAGGCGCGCGAGCAGCGCGCCAAGGGCGAGATCGACGCCGCGGCGCTCAAGGCGGTCGAAGACCGCGACATCGAGCGACGTCATCAAGAAGCAGGAAGCCGTCGGCCTGCAATCGATCACCGACGGCGAATTCCGCCGCTCGTGGTGGCATCTCGATTTTCTCTGGGGTCTCGACGGCGTCGAGCGCCACGTCATGGATAGCGGGATCGCTTTTGCCGCCGTCACCACCCGCAACGAAGGCGTCAAGGTCACCGGCAAGATCGGCTTTCGCCGGCCACCCGATGATCGAGCACTTCAAGTTTCTCGAAAGCGCACACCACGCGCACGCCGAAGATGACCATTCCGGCGCCGTCGGCGCTCTATGGCCGCCCGATGCCGCACGCCGATCGACAAGTCGGTCTATCCGAACCTCGACAAGTTCTTCGCCGATCTCGGCCAGGCCTACAAGAAAGCGGTGCGCGCCTTCGCCGACGCCGGCTGCCGCTATCTGCAGCTCGACGAGGTGTTCATCGCCATGCTGTGCGATCCGAAATATCGCCAGCAGATGAAGGACCGCGGCGACGATCCGGAGGCGCTCGGCACCTCTATGGCGACCTGATCAACACCGCGATCTCCGACATTCCGTCCGACATGACGATGACCATGCATCTGTGCCGCGGCAATTACAAATCGACCTTCATGGGCTCCGGCGGCTACGACGCGATGCAGGAAGTGCTGTTCGACCGGATCAAGGTGCACGGCTATTTCATGGAATACGACACCGAGCGCGCCGGCGGCTTCGAGCCGCTCAAGCGGCTGCAGAAGGGCCGCATCGCGGTGCTCGGCCTGGTCACCACCAAGACCGGCACGCTGGAATCCAAGGACGCGATCAAGCGCCGCATCGAGGAAGCCGCCAAATTCACCGACTCTCGATCAGCTTTGCCTGTCGCCGCAATGCGGCTTCGCCTCGACCGAGGAAGGCAATACGCTCGCCGAGGACGAGCAATGGGCGAAGCTGCGCATGATCGGCGAAGTCGCCCGCGAGGTGTGGGGAAATTAGGCGAGACATCGCTACGTGTCGTCATGGCCGGGCTTGACCCGGCCATCCCGATCCGAATGCTATGCGCCCCGTAATCAAGATGCGCGGGACAAGCCCGCGCATGACGTTTCGGATATTTAGAGCGGATCGTGATTCATGGGTGAGATCGTCAAGGGCAAAGTCGCCATCGTCACCGGCGCGGCGCGCGGCATCGGCCGCGGCATCGCGCTGTTGATGGCGCAGGAAGGCGCCCGCGTCGTCGTCTGCGACATCGGCGCGGCCTGGACGGCTCCGGCAACGATGCCGGGCCGGCGCAGGCCGTGGTCGACGAGATCAAGAAAGCGGGCGGCGAAGCCATCGCCTCGACGCTGTCGATCAGCGAGCCGGGCAATGCCGACAAGATCGTCGAGGCTGCGCATCGAGGCGTTCGGCCGCGTCGATATCCTGGTCAACAATGCCGGCATTCTGCGCGACCGCATCTTTCACCGCATGAGCTGGTCGGACTGGTCGGACGTGATCACCGTGCATCTGCACGGCAGCTTCGCCATGAGCCGCGCCTGCGCCACGCATTTCCGCGAGCAGAATTCCGGCAGCTTCGTGCACATGACCTCGACCTCCGGGCTGGTCGGCAATTTCGGCCAGGCCAATTACATGGCGGCCAAGATGGGCATCGTCGGGCTGTCGCGCGGCATCGCGCTCGACATGGCGCGCTTCAATGTGCGCTCGAACTGCATCGCGCCGTTCGCCTGGACCCGCATGATCGATTCGATCCCGGCCGAGACCGAGGAAGAAAAAGCCCGCGTCGCCGCGTTCCGCGAGATGACGCCGGAAAAGATCGCGCCGCTTGTCGTCTATCTCGGCTCGGATCGCGCCGACGGCATCAGCGGCCAGATTTTCTCGGTGCGCAACAACGAGATTTATCTGTTCAACCAGACCCGGCCGATCCGCACGCTGCATCGCTCCGACGGCTGGACGCCGGAAAAGCTCGACGCCCAGCTCAAAGGCGCGTTCGCCGCCTCGTTCACGCCGCTCGACCGCTCGAGCGACGTGTTCTCCTGGGATCCGGTGTGATGGCCATCGTCCGATGACGATCAACTACGACAAGCTGATGGCGCTCGACGTCCCGCCGCGGGAGCAAAGCTACGACGCCAAGGACTGCATGCTCTACGCGCTCGGCATCGGGCTCGGCCACGATCCGATGAACGAGGACGAACTGCCTTTCGTCTATGAGAAAAACCTGAAAGTGCTGCCGACCATGGGCACCGTGCTCGGCGGCGTCGGCTTCTGGGCGCGCGAGCGCGACACCGGCATCGACTGGGTGAGGCTGGTCAACGGCGAACAAGGCATCACGCTGCACCGGCCGCTCGCCGGCGCAGGCACGCTGATCGGCCGGCTGCGCATCATCGAAGTGATCGATAAGGGCGCGGGCAAAGGCGCGCTGGTTCTCTCCGAACGCACGGTGACCGACAAAGCGACCGGCGAACCGGTCGCGACCATAACGCAGACGACCTTCTGCCGCGCCGATGGCGGTTTCGGCGGGCCGCCGCGCGACGCGCCGGCGCCGCATCCGATTCCGGAGCGCGCGCCGGACGCGGTTTGCGATCTCGGCACCCGGCCGGAAACCGCGCTCGATCTACCGGCTGAGCGGCGACCTCAATCCGCTCCATGCCGACCCGGCGGTGGCGAAAGCGGCCGGCTTTCCGCGGCCGATCATGCATGGGCTCGGCAGCTTCGGCGTTGCCGGACATGCGGTGCTGAAAACCATGTGCGGTTACGATCCGCAAAAGCTCGTTTCGTTCGCCGGCCGTTTTTCCGCGCCGGTGTTTCCCGGCGAGACGCTGCGCACCGAGATGTGGCGCGACGGCGATGTGGTGAGCTTCCGCTCGCGCGTCGTCGAGCGCGACGTCGTCGCCATCAATAACGGCCGCGCCGCGGTGCGGCCATGACCGACGCCGCCGATCTCGAGCCGATCCGCGACGCGGTGCGCGCGCTGTGCGCCGATTTCCCCGGCGAATATTGGCGGGCGCTCGATCGCGAGCGCGCCTATCCGGACCAATTCGTCTCGGCGCTGACCAAGGCCGGATTTCTCGCCGCCCTGATCCCGGAAGAATACGGCGGCAGCGGCCTGACCATGACCGCCGCGGCCGCGATCATGGAAGAGATTCAGTCGTCGGGCTGCAACGGCGCCGCCTGCCATGCGCAGATGTACACCATGGGCACGCTGCTGCGGCACGGCAGCGCCGCGCAGAAAGCAGCGATACTTGCCGGGCATCGCGCGCGGCGAATTGCGCCTGCAGGCCTTCGGCGTCACCGAGCCGACCTCCGGCACCGACACGCTGAGCCTGCGCACCACGGCAGTGCGCGACGGCGACGCTTACATCGTCAACGGCCAGAAGATCTGGACGTCGCGCGCCGAGCATTCCGATCTGATGCTGCTGCTCGCCCGCACCACGCCGCGTCCCCGCCTTCCCCTTCCCCGCAAGCGGGGAGGGCGGGATGCGGGCCAAACGCACCGCGGGCCTCTCGGTTTTTCTGGTCGACATGCGCGAGGTCAAAGGCAACGGCCTCACCATCCGGCCGATCCGCACCATGATGAACCACGCCACCACCGAAGTGTTCTTCGAGAACATGCGCGTGCCGGCGGAGAATCTGATCGGCAACGAAGGCGAAGGCTTCCGCTACATTCTTTCCGGCATGAATGCCGAGCGCATTCTCATCGCCGCCGAATGCATCGGCGACGCCAAGTGGTTCATTGCCAAAGCCACCGCCTATGCCGGGGAGCGCGTGGTGTTCGGCCGGCCGATCGGACAAAACCAGGGCGTCCAGTTTCCCATCGCGCGCTGCTACATCGACATGCGCGCCGCCGAACTGATGGTGCGCGAAGCGGCTGCGCTCTACGAGGCTGGCAAGGACTGCGGCGCCGAGGCCAATATGGCGAAGCACCTTGCCGCCGAAGCATCCTGGGCCGCCGCCGACATGTGCGTGCAGACCCATGGCGGCTTCGGCTTCGCCGAGGAATTCGACATCGAGCGCAAATTCCGCGAGACCCGGCTTTATACGGTGGCGCCGATCTCGACGAATTTGGTGCTGTCCTATATCGCCGAGCATGTTTTGGGGCTGCCGAGGTCGTATTGAGCCACGCGTATGTCCCGGATGCGGTGCAGCACGGAGTGGTGCACCGCTGGTCCGGGACCTTCGCAATTCAGAGCGTGTGACGATCCCGGGTCAGCAGCGCACCACTTCGTGCTGCGCTGCGCCCGGGAAACGACGAGAATGCGAATGACTCTCCCCCTCTCCGGCCTCCTCGTCGTCGCGCTCGAACAGGCCGTGGCGGCGCCGATGTGCAGCTGCCGGCTTGCGGACGCCGGCGCGCGCGTCATCAAGATCGAGCGGCCGGAGGGCGACTTCGCCCGCGGCTATGACGATCTGGTTCACGGCGAATGCAGCTATTTCATCTGGCTCAATCGCGGCAAGGAATCGATCGTGCTCGATCTCGGCAAGCCCGAGGACAAGGCGCTGCTGGCGGCGATGATCGCCCGCGCCGACGTCTTCATTCAAAATCTGAAACCCGGCGCGGTCGAGAAGCTCGGTTTCTCCATCGAGAAATTGCGGCGCGATCATCCACGGCTGATTTGTTGCTCGATCTCCGGCTTCGGCGACACCGGCCCGCTGGCGAAGCGCAAAGCCTACGACATGCTGATCCAGGCCGAGTCGGGGCTGGCATCGATCACCGGCACCACCGATCCGTCCCGCGTCGGCGTTTCGGTGGTCGACATCGCCGCCGGCATGAATGCCTATGAATCGATTCTCGAAGCGCTGATCGCGCGCGGCCGCACCGGCGAAGGCGCGGCGCTTTCGGTTTCGATGTTCGACGCCATGGCCGACTGGATGACGGTGCCGCTGCTGCAGGAGGAAGCCGGCTCGCCGCCGCAAGCGCATGGGCCTCGCGCATACGTCGATCTCGCCTTACGGCGCGTTCCGCAGCCGCGACGGCGTCGCCATCCTGATTTCGATCCAGAGCGATCGCGAATGGCGCGTCCTCGCCGAGCGCGTGCTGGGCGACACGGCGCTCGCCGCCGATCCGCGCTTTGCCACCAATGTCGAGCGGGTCAAACGCCGCGCCGAGACCGACGGCCGCGTCGCCGCCGTGTTCGCAGCCCACGACGCCGATGCGCTCGAACAAAAACTCGCCGCCGCCGATATCGCCTTCGCCCGCGTCAATGGACCCGCCGATCTCGGCCGTCATCCGCATCTGCGCCGCATCACCATCGGCACGCCGAGCGGCCCGGTCTCATATCCGGCGCCGGCCAAGCAGAATGCCGCGGCTGACCTGCACTACGGCCCAGTGCCGGCGCTCGGCGAACATACGGAGAAGCTGCGCGCGGAGTTCATGCCTTAGAAGCCGTCATGGTCGGGCTAAACACTTGTCCCAGCCGTCCACGTCTTTATTCTCGCGAACCAAAGGCGTGGATGCCCGGCGGTAGACGATCGGAGCGACACCGTCCTCCGGACGGCTATGGCCGGGCATGAGGAACGAAAGAAGTTGGGAAGGAAACGTCATGGACATCGGCTTCATCGGTCTCGGCAACATGGGCGCGCATATGGCGCGCCGGCTGGTCGAAGCCGGCCACAAAGTCATCGTTTACGACACCCGTCAGGAAGCGATCGGCAATCTCGCCGCGCTCGGCGCCGTGGCGGCGCGTTCGCCGAAAGAGGTCGCCGACCTGGCCGAGACCGTGATGGTCGAGCCTGCCGACGCCCGACATCGTGCTGAAAGTCGCAACCGGGCCGGACGGCGTGATCGAAGGCAAGAAGAGTCCGCCGCTTTGTCGATCTCTCGACCACCGGAGCGGTGATGGCGCAGCGCATCTTCAAGCTGCTCGAAGCCAAAAACATCGTGCAGATCGATGCGCCGGTTTCCGGCGGCGTCAAAGGCGCCGAGAAAGGCACCGTCGCGGTGATGGCGTCCGGCCCGCGCGCCGACGTCGAAGCGGTCGAGCCGGCGCTGAAAGTGATCGGCAAGTTTTTCAACATCGGCGAACGGCCCGGCGCCGGCCAGACGATGAAGCTTTGCAACAATGTGCTGTCCGCCGCCGCCATGGCGGCGACGTCGGAATCGATGGTGATGGGCGTGAAGGCGGGACTCGATCCGCGCATCATGCTCGACGTCATCAATGCCAGCTCGGGCCGATCACCGCGACCGAGCAGAAATTTCCCGATGTCGTCTTGCCGCGCAAATTCAATCTGGGATTTCGCCGCCGGCCTGATGATGAAGGACGTGAACCTGTTCGTTTCCGAGGCCAAAGCGCTCGGCGTGCCGATTGAAGTCGTGCGAGGCGGTCGCCGCATTGCTCAAGCTGACTTGCGACGAATCGGCCCGGAAAAGGACATCACCCAGATGGTGCAGCCGATCGAGCAACGTGCCGGCGTCGAAGTGCGCGCGCCGAATACCTAGCGATCGCGTCCGCCGGTGCGCGACGTAATAATTCATATCAAATTCAGCTGGCTTACGGCAAAGCGCCATTGTGTGACTGGCGGTCACTTCGCGTCTGCGCCGGTCGTTAGTGTGTGCAATAGCTTCGGACGGCGTCTGGTCATCTCTCGGTCCCCAACCACCCCCCAATGACCTGACGACGTCCAAGGGGTGCGTTGGTCCCCATACACCCCGATGGCCCTGGAACGGGTCATCCTCGCCCGCCCGGACTAAACCGTCCGGGCGGGCTTTTCCTTTGCCGTTTATGCCGCATGCTTTGGCGGCCGGTCGAGAATGCACCCCGTCTGCATTGCGCGGCGTCAGGCATCATGCCCACCTCCGCGTCCCAGTCCGAGCCTGCTGATCGGGATTGCCCGAACATCTTTCGGCCAACCTGTTCGCCAGCGCGACGCCGGTCAAGCTCAATGCCGACGAGGTGCTGTTCCTGGCCGGCGATGCCGGCGACGGCTGCTATCGCGTCGAGGAGGGGCTGCTCAAAGTCACCATGGTGTCGCGCGCCGGCACCGAGCGCATTCTTGCTTTCCTCGGTCCCGGCGCGATCGTCGGCGAACTGTCGATCATCGACGGACTGCCGCGCTCGGCTTCGGTGGTGGCGGTGCGGGACTCGGCGCTGAGCTTTCTCAGCCGCGCCGCGTTCGAGGATTTCGCCGCAAAGCATCCCGAAGTTTACAAATCGCTGGTGACGCTGATTGCCGACACGCTTGCGTGAAACCGATGCGGTGATCGCCGCCGGAAGCTTTCTGCCGCTGCGCGGCCGCGTCGCCTGTACGCTGCTCGAATTGGCGCAGGATTTCGGCCAGGACGTCGGCTCGGGCCGCATCGTCATCCGCCAGAAGATCGGCCAGAGCGACCTCGCCGCCATGGCCGGTATCGCCCGCGAAAATGTCAGCCGCATCCTCAACGACTGGAAGCGCCGCAAGCTGGTGAGCCGCCTGTCCGGCTATTATTGCCTGGAAAACAAGGCAAAGCTGCAGCGACGAAGCCGAGTTGTAGCGCGCCAGGCCGCTACGCCGAGCTACCGCCTCCGCTAAAAGCCTCGCTAAAAGCTCTGCCATGAACACGCCTCGGCTTGCCGACTTCCGCCGCATCGTCGTCAAGGTCGGCTCTTCGCTCCTGGTCGACGCCCAAGCGGGCAAGCTCAACGAAGCATGGCTGGCCTCGCTGGCCGCCGATCTCGCGGCGCTGCATCGCGGCAGCGCGACCTGCTGGTGGTCTCGTCGGGCGCCATCGCGCTCGGCCGCACCGTGCTCAAACTGCCGCCCGGGCCGCTCGAACTCGAAGACAGCCAGGCCGCCGCCGCGGTCGGCCAGATCGCGCTGGCGCGGACCTGGACCGAGGCGCTGTCGCGGCACGGCATCACCGCCGGCCAGGTGCTGGTGACGCTGGGCGATACCGAGGAGCGGCGGCGCTATCTCAACGCCCGCTCGACCATCGACAAGATTTTGGAATGGCGCGCGGTGCCGGTGATCAACGAGAACGATACGGTGGCGACCACCGAAATCCGCTACGGCGACAATGACCGGCTCGCCGCACGCGTCGCCACCATGGTGAGCGCCGATCTGGTCGTGCTGCTGTCCGACATCGACGGGCTTTATGACGCGCCGCCCGGCACCACGGCATCGGCGCAGCACATCCCGCGCGTCGAGCGCATCACGCCGGAGATCGAAGCGATGGCGGGCGCCGCCGGCTCGGGACTGTCGCGCGGCGGCATGCAGACCAAGATCGAAGCGGCCAAGATCGTCACCGCCGCGGGCACCCACATGGTGATCGCCTCCGGCCATCTCGAGCATCCGCTCGACGCCATCGCCAAGGGCGCGCGCTGCACCTGGTTTCGTCGCCGCCGGCAATCCGGTGACGGCGCGCAAAAAATGGATCGCCGGCTCGCTGGAACCCAAAGGCACGCTCGACGATCGACGCCGGGCGCCGTCGCGGCGCTGCGGCGCGGCAACAGCCTGTTGCCGGTCGGCGTCATCCGGATCGAAGGCGATTTCGCGCGCGGCGACGCGGTGATCATCCGCGGTCCGGACGGCGCCGAGATCGGCCGCGGGCTATGCGCTTATGACGCTGGAAGATGCGCAAAAAATCCGGGGCCGCTCATCGGCCGATATCGAATGCGATTCTGGGTTTCAGCGGCCGGGCCGAGATGATCCATCGCGACGATCTGGTGGTGGCGGCGGTTTTGGGCCGCGAATAGCGCAAGGCTTTGGACCGGCAAGGCTTTGGACCGCCGCTTTGAGCGGATCGACAGAAAAGAAGAACCCCGGCCGCTAAAGCGGCCGGGGTTCGACGCCGGGTGATTGAGGGTGAGGGGCTGGGGGGCTTCGCCCGGCGCTCTGAATGGTTAACGATGCCGCGAGCGGGTTGTTCCGGCCGAACGCGATAATTTTTTCGTGCCGCCGGCGCGCGGTTTTCCCTGGCGGCGCGCTGCGCATTGCTGCGCATCGCGCTGGCCGCGGCTGCGCACTGGGCGGCGCCGCGGCGTCGCGGTCACGTGTCGAAATCCACACCGAGATTGATGCGTTCGCCGCCGGGCAGAACCACATAGCGGGAGAATACGCGCAAATCGCCGTCCTCGCCGCCGCGTCCCTCGACGACATAAGTGGTTCCGACCGGGAACCGCTTGGGCAGGCGGGCTCGGCTTACGACTGAGCTTGACAAATGCATGACCACCCTCTCGCTTGTGGAACTCAAATAGGGAACGCCGGTAATTTTCGCTGAGGTTCCTCGAATTCTGTGACGGGCCGAAGAACGCTGTGGATTGCTGTGGGTAACTGCCGGCAAGTCGGAAAGCCCGCCTCGCCGGGCCGCCGAACATGGTAGGAAGTTCCGGAATGCGAGGCGGATCAAGGCCATGACGGTCAGGACACGGTTGCGGGCTAATGAACGCCCCGCTCAAAGCGGTCAGAGCTTCCGGAAAGCTCGACGACGACGCTGGCGGCGACGATGCGCGAGATCGGCCGCGCCGCGCGCCACGGCGGCGCGCGCGCTGGCGCTCGCGCCCACCGCGCAGAAGAACCGGGCGCTCGCGGCAATGGCCAAGGCGATCCGCGCGCTCGCGCGACCGCAATCCTCGCCGCCAATGCGGAAGACTGGCGGCGGCGAAATCCGGCCGGCGCGACGCCGGCGTTCCTCGATCGGCTTGTCGCTCGATGCCGAACGGGTCGAAGCGATGGCGGCCGGGCTCGACGTGATCCGCAAGCTCAAGGATCCGGTCGGTACCGTCATGGCGTCATGGCGGCGTCCCGAACGGCATGCGCATCGAGCGCGTGCGGGTGCCGCTCGGCGTCGTCGGCGTGATCTACGAGAGCCGGCCCGAATGTCACGGCCGATGCCGGCGCGCTTTGCCTCAAGGCCGGCAATGCCGCGATCCTGCGCGGCGGTTCGGAAAGTTTCCGCTCCTGCCGCGCGATCCATGCCGCGCTGGTCGAGGGTCTGGTCGAAGCCGGTCTGCCCGCCGCGGCGATCACGCTGGTGCCGACCCGCGACCGCGAAGCGGTCGGCATGATGCTCGCGGGCCTCGATGGCGCGATCGACGTGATCGTGCCGCGCGGCGGCAAAAACCTGGTCGGCCGCGTGCAGACCGAGGCGCGGGTGCCGGTGTTCGCTCATCTCGAAGGCGTCTGCCACGTCTATGTCGACGGCAAGGCCAAGCTCGCCATGGCCAAGTCGATCGTGCTCAATGCCAAGATGCGCCGCACCGGCGTCTGCGGCGCGGCCGAAACCTTGCTGGTCGATCGCGCCGGGGCGCGACAAATTCCTCAAGCCGCTGATCGACGATGCTGCTCGAAGCCGGCTGCGAAATCCGCGGCGACGCCGCCGTGCAGGCCGTCGATCGCCGGGTCAAGCCGGCGAGCGAAGCCGATTGGGGCACCGAATATCTCGACGCCATTCATGACCGCCGGCGTGGTCGACGGCGTCGAGGCCGCGATCGCGCATATCGAGCGCTACGGCTCGCATCACACCGACGCGATCGTGACCGAGGACAAGAAAGCGGCGGAGAAATTTCTGCGCGAAGTGGATTCGGCGATCGTGCTGCATAATGCCTCGACGCAATTCGCCGACGGCGGCGAATTCGGCTTCGGCGCCGAGATCGGCATCGCCACCGGCCGGCTGCATGCGCGCGGCCCGGTCGGGGTCGAGCAACTGACGAGTTTCAAATACCGCATACGCGGCAGCGGACAGACGCGGCCATGATCATTCGCCGCCGCCGCCGCGGATCATCGCGGCACGGCAGCGAGCGATGCGTGGCGAGGGGGGTCTTTCTGAAGGCCATGAATTGTGAGTTCCTTCCCGCGCGCGCAGCCGGCGCCCGCGCATCGGCCCACCGATCAACGGCGTGAGAAAGCGCGGCGCCATCGCGGCCTAGTTCTGCCGCCGCATGCGCCCGGCATGCGCATCGGCCTGTTCGGCGGCACCTTCGATCCGCCGCATGCGGCGCACCGCGCGCTTGTCTGCTGGCGATGCGCCGGCTCGGGCTCGACCGGGTGTGGTGGCTGGTCACGCCGGGCAATCCGCTCAAGGACACCCACGGGCTGGCGCCGCTCGCCGAACGCGTCGCCGCTGCGCGCGCGCTGGCGCAACCATCCGCGGATCGACGTCACCGATTTCGAAGCCGATCTCGGCACCAGCTACACCTACGCGACCATCAGTTATCGTAGTGCGGCGCTGTCCCGGCGTGCATTTCGTCTGGATCATGGGCGCCGACAATCTGCGGCACTTCCATCGCTGGCAGCGCTGGCGCGACATCGCGTCGCTGGTGCCGATCGCGGTGGTCGACCGGCTGGGTCCGAGCCTCTATTCGGCCGCGGGGGTCGCCGGTCAGGCGCTGGCTTGGGCGCGGCTGCCGGAATCGGCGGCGCGGACGCTGGCCGGAACGCAAGCCGCCGGCCTGGATTTACCTGCACGGCCTCAAATCGCCGCTGTCTTCGACCGCGCTGCGCGCGGCGCGCGCTTTGCGGGAAACCTGACGGCTCCGCCTAATGAAACGGTTCCTTGAAATGACAGTTGTTTGAAGCAAGGCAGTTGAAACCATTAACTGCCCATGCCTATCTTAAGGGTGTCCCGGAATCGCCGGCCGGGCCGATGTAGAGCTAAACAGCAAGTACCGGCGATACCTGCGAAAAGATAAGTACCGCGACAAGGAATGATCGAACGAAACAGGAGCGAAAGGATAAGCACCCCTGTCCACAGTTGTAATCTCTCGGGCCGAACGTCGCGCGCCCGAAGCGGTCTCCAGAATGCGTCTTGACGCCGAGGAGATCCTTCGCCTGGTCCTCACCCGCCTCGACGATATGAAGGCGGAGGACATCCTCACCATCGATCTTCGCGATAAATCTTCAATCGGCGACTACATGGTCGTGTCCTCCGGCCGGTCGCAGCGCCATGTCGGAGCGGTGGCCGACAGGGTCGTCGAGGATTTGCACAAAGCCGGCGTTCAAGCCCGGGTCGAAGGCGCCCCGTATTGCGATTGGGTGCTGATCGATGCGGGCGACGTCATCGTCCATGTCTTCCGTCCGGAAGTTCGGGATTTCTACAATCTCGAAAAGATGTGGGACGCGGGCGGCCCGGCGCGCCGCGCGAGTTAGTCGCTCGCGCGCAACAGTTCGCGTAAAGTTCGGGGGCTTTGCTCCCGGGTTTCGTTCGCTTGACTGCCGTCATTAATCGCCGCTCCGGCGCGCGGCTCTTTTGTTGATGGCTGCCCCATGCGCCTTATCGTCATCGCCGTGGGCCGGCTCAAACAAGGCCCCGAGCGCGATCTCGCCGCCGCTTACCGCAAGCGCGCCGAAGCCGTCGGGCGCGGCCTCGGCATTCGCGACATCGAAATCGTCGAAATCCGCGAAAGCCGCGCGCAGGATGCCGAGCGGCGGCGCACCGAAGAATCGATCGCCATTGCCAATGTCATTCCGGAACGCGCGGTAGTCGCCATCCTCGATCAGCGCGGCAGCAATCTCGATAGCGCCGCGTTGGCTGGGCTGTTGCGCGAATGGCGCGCGGAGGATCGACCGGCCGCTTGCTTTGTCATCGGCGGCGCCGACGGACTGGCGCAAACGCTGACCGAGAGCACCAAGTTCAAGCTCGCCTTCGGCGCGGCGACCTGGCCGCATCAATTGGTGCGCGTCATGCTGCTGGAGCAGATCTATCGCGCCGGCACGATTTTGGCCGGACATCCCTATCATCGCGCCTGACCCAAGAGCGGCCGAAATCGGCATCACCGAATTGTGACGAAATACGGCGCCGCTCGTCTTAATCCGGTCCAGCAAGCCTGCTTTTGCTTTGCCTTCTTGAGGGCCGCGTTTAACCTTGAATACGATGATTCTCCGACGGGCGAGCCGAACCGACCCGGGCCTTGCGCTTGGCTCGGCAACGCCATTGCTACTGGCGCTCGTCCTGCCGTTCGGCGCCGATCTCGGACAGTCCGGCGCCTTCGCCCAAGCTCAGCCGGCGCAACCTCCGGCCACGCAGGCGCCGGCGGCTGCGGTGCCTGCGCCGAGCCGGCGCGGATTCGCTTAAGCAACACGATCAGGAACTCCAGGCGGCGCGCGCCCGCGCAGCGGGAAACCGTGGAGAGCCAGGCTAAATTGCGCCTCGAGATCGAGGCCTTGAGTGCCGATCGCCGCAAATTCAATGAGCAACTGATCGATACCGCGGCACAGATCCGCGACATCGAAGCCAGTATCGACGCCACCCAAGCGCGTCTCGTCCCGCTCGATGAGCAGGAGCAGCTGTTTCAGAAATCGCTCGACGAGCGCCGCACCGTCATTGCCGAGATTCTCGCCGCCCTCCAGCGCATCGGCCGGCAGCCGCCGCCGGCGCTCATCGTGCGGCCGGAGGATGCGCTGCAGGCGGTTCGTACCGCGATCGCGCTCGGCGCGGTGGTTCCCGAAATGCGGGCCGAGACCGATGCGCTGGCAGGCGATCTTTCCGACCTGTTGCGGGTGCGCAAACAGATCGTCGGCGAACGCGACCGGCTGTCACAAAGCCTCGCTGTGCTCGGCTCGCGATCAGCTGCGCATGAGCATGCTGATCGAGCAGCGCCAGAAGAAACAAGCCAACGACGAGCAATCGCTCGATGCCTAACGGCAGCAGGCCGCCGATCTTGCCCGGCAGGTCGACAGCATCAAGGATCTCATCGCCAAGCTCGAGCAGGGCTTGGACCCGGCGACGCGGGCGGCCCGCGCCGCTTCCCGTTCGATTACCGACGACGCGACGCAGCCGCAGCTCTGCGGCCCTGGGCGACCCCGGCCGGCTTTCGCCGGCGGTGGCGTTCGCCGACATGCGCGGACGCCTGCGTTTACCGGTCAACGGGGCCAGGATGCGCGAATTCGGCGGTTCCGACGGCACCGGTGGAACCCAAAAGGGTCTTTCCATCGTGTCGCGTCCCGGCTCCGACATAACGGCGCCGTGCGACGGGTGGGTTGTTTACGCCGGAGCGTTTCGAAGTTACGGGCAACTCTTGATCCTGAATGCCGGTGGCGGGTATCATGTGCTGTTAGCGGGGATGGAGCGGATTTCCGTCGATCTCGGCCAATTCGTGCTGACCGGTGAACCGGTTGCGGTTATGGGCGACGGCTCGCAGGCGTCTGCGGCCGCCACGACGGGGCCCAAGCAACCTGTGCTCTACGTGGAGTTCCGCAAGGACGGCACTCCCATCGATCCCAGCCCGTGGTGGGCGACTAACGAAGGCGAAAAGGTTCGCGGATGATGCGCAAAACTTCTCTGGTATTCCTCGGTGCGGTGGCCGGCGCCGCGGCGACGCTGCTGCTGACGCAGCCACACTCCATGCTGATTGGCTCGGCGGCGCAGCGCAGCGGCTTCCGACACCTACCGGGAGCTCAATCTGTTCGGCGACGTGTTCGAGCGCGTCCGCGCCGATTACGTCGAGAAGCCGGACGATCAGAAGCTCGTCGAATCGGCGATCAACGGCATGCTGGCCGGGCTCGATCCGCATTCGAGCTACATGGATCCGAAGAGCTTCCGCGACATGCAGGTGCAGACCCGCGGCGAATTCGGCGGTCTCGGCATCGAAGTCACGATGGAAGACGGCTTGGTGAAGGTCGTCGCGCCGATCGACGATACGCCGGCCGCCAAGGCCGGCGTGATGGCGAACGACATCATCACCCAGCTCGACGACGAGGCGGTGCAGGGTCTGACGCTCAATCAAGCCGTCGACAAGATGCGCGGCCCGGTGAATACCAAGATCAAGCTCACCATCATGCGCAAAGGCGCGGACAAGCCGATCGACGTGACGATCATGCGCGACGTGATCCGCGTGAAATCGGTGCGCTCGCATCCCGAGGGCGAGGATGTCGGCTATATCCGCATCACCCAGTTCAACGAACAGACCACCGACGGTCTGAAGCAGGCGATCAACGATCTCAACAGCCAGCTCGGCGCCGACAAGATCAAAGGCTGGGTTGTCGATCTGCGCAACAATCCGGGCGGCCTGCTCGATCAGGCGATTTCGGTGTCCGATACGTTCCTCGACAAGGGCGAGATCGTATCGACCCGCGGCCGCAATCCCGAAGAGACCCAGCGCTTCAATGCGCGGCCCGGCGATATGACCAAGGGCAAGCCGGTGATCGTGCTGATCAACGGCGGCTCGGCCTCGGCGTCGGAAATCGTCGCCGGCGCGCTGCAGGACCACAAGCGCGCGACGCTGGTCGGCACCCGGTCCTTCGGCAAGGGTTCGGTGCAGACCATCATCCCGCTCGGCGCCGGCAACGGCGCGCTGCGGCTGACCACGGCGCGCTATTACACGCCGTCGGGCCGCTCGATCCAGGCCAAGGGCATCACGCCGGATATCGAAGTGCAGCAGGACGTACCGGCGGATCTGAAGGGCGCAGACCGACACCAAGGGCGAGGCCTCGCTGCGCGGCCATCTCAAGGCCGAAGGCGGCGAAGAATCCGGCTCGCAGTCCTACGTGCCGCCGGACGAGAAGGACGACAAGGCGCTGCAGATGTCGCTCGACCTGCTGCGCGGCACGGCGAGCAACGCCGCCTTCCCGCCGAATACCGAACGGCGCCGTTCCGAACTGATCGGAGAAATTCCGGTTCGTTGAATCGGTCGAAGTGAATTTCGGGGCGGCATCTGCCGCCCCGATTTTTTTGTGCCTGGTCCAATCGCTGGAACCCGGGCGGCGTCCGGCCGCGACAATTCGCGACGCTCGGACCAATCATTTGACGGCCGTGATAAAGTGCCGGCTGTGATTCGCTCAGCCTGATTCGCTGGAAGGAACGGGCCAAGGGTGACCAGAGATCCACTGATGGCGGTCGATGATCTGAGCGCGCCGCTCGGCCAGAAGCCGAGCAGGCGCCGACGCGGCATCAAGATACCCGTCCCGCAGATCATTGCCGGGGCGTTGGCGCTGTTTCTCGGCGTCTTCGTGCTGTGGAGCATCGTTGCCGACGATCCGTTCGGCGGCGAACCGATGGCCGTGGCGCCGGTCAACCTCGCATCTCGCCGCCAAGCCGGCGGACGTGCCGGCGGCGCCGCAAGCCGCGGCTCCCGACGCCAACACTCAACGACGCGACGCCGTTGCCGCCCCGGTCGCGCCGCCGGCCAAGGACGCGCCGGCCAACACCACGACGGTCACCATCATCGATGGCAAGACCGGTGCGCGTCAGGAAATCCAGGTCCCGGCACCGGTCAATCCGGCGCCGGCGTCAAACGCTCCGGCTGCGCCGACGCCGCCGAATGGAGCGGGGCCCACCGCAGGCTTCCGCCCGACCAGAAATTCGTCCGAGATCACCGCGCACGGCCCGATCCCGAAAATCGCCGCCGACGGCACCCGGCCGGCCGATGCTTTTGCCCGGCCGGTGCAGCCGCTCGCCGGCCGCCCCGATGCGCCGCGGATTGCGCTGATCGTCAATGGACTGGGCGTCAGCGCGAGCGCCACGGCGGACGCCATCGCCAAGCTGCCGGGGGCGGTGACGCTCGGCTTCGTGCCCTACGCCACCAATGCCGCGGCGCTGGTGGCGCGGGCGCGCAGCGGCGGCCACGAGGTGCTGCTGCAAGTGCCGATGGAGCCGTTCGATTATCCGGATAACGATCCGGGGCCGCAGACGCTTTTGACCTCGCTCACGCCGCAGCAGAACATCGACCGGCTGTACTGGCTGATGAGCCGGTTCCAGGGCTATGTCGGATTGTCGAACACGATGGGCGCGCGGTTTACCGCTTCGGAACCGTCGTTCGGGCCTATCTTGCGCGAGACCGCCAAGCGCGGGCTGATTTTTGTCGACGACGGCGCCAATCCGCGCAGCCTCGCCGGACGCATCGCCGGCGCCAACAGCCTGCCCTATGTGCAGGCCGACGTGATTCTCGATTCGGTGCCGACCGCGGCCGACATCGAACGCGCGCTGGGACGGCTCGAAATGGCCGCCCGCGAACGCGGCAGCGCGGTCGGCATTGCATCGGCACTGCCGGTATCGATCGACCACATCGCCAAATGGGCGAAAGCGGCGGAGAGCCGCGGCTTGCTGCTGGTGCCGGTCACCGCGGCGGCGGCGAAAGCAAAACAGAGCTGACTTCCGATATGCGTTTCGAAGACCTTCCCTATCGGCCTTGCGTCGGCGTAGCACTGTTCAACCGCGATGGCCTGGTCTTTGTCGGCCGCCGTCTCGGCGGCCCCGAACACATCGATCTCACGCACTTCTGGCAGCTGCCGCAGGGCGGTATCGATTCCGGCGAGGAGCCGTGGCCGGCGGCGGTGCGGGAATTGCGCGAGGAAACCAACATTCGCGCGGTCGAGCGTATCGGCGAAATAGCGGAGTGGCTCACTTACGATATTCCGCGCGACCTCGTCGGCGAGGCCTGGAGCGGCAAATATCGCGGCCAGAAACAAAAATGGTTCGCCATGCGCCACCTCGGGACCGACGGCGAAATCGATGTCGCCGATCCGGACGGCCGTCACGATCCTGAATTCAGCGATTGGCGCTGGGAGCCGCTACAGAATGTTCCCAATCTGATCGTGCCGTTCAAACGCGCGGTCTATGAACGCGTCGCCGCAGAATTCGCTCACTTTGCAAAGTAGCATCGCGGGATTATTTCGGCTCGACGGCGAACGGGCCGATGGCGATCACATGGCACGACCGGTCTTGTTTGCTGCAATCCGATAGCGCGGCTTCGATCGCACTCTGCTCGTTCGCGGCGTTGACGCCGATGCCGGGGTGATCTCCGGCGCCTACCGCGACCGCGGTCCAGCCGCTGCTGTTGCGTAGCCGGCTTGCGACAACATCGCGAAGGTCGGGCGCTATGGCAGCAGCGCTCGCCGCCTGAAAGAAGCCGGTCGCTTTCATCGTTGTCGGAATCGGCACCACGAAGTCGTTATTGACCGCAGCGACCAAACAAGGAACGCCGGCGTTATTGCCGCAGAGCTCCAGCGCTCGGCGCACCGCCTCATCCGCGCTCTCCTGTCCGAACAGAAAAAAGTAAGTGCCCAGCGGACTAAGGGCCAAGGCTTTCGAAGCGCGCGCCGGCAGATAGTTCGCGGCAATCGTCGCCTTACCGTTCTCGCGCAGCAGCGGTATCTCGCCGGGGACCAAAGGCCTTTCGATCGACGGATCGCCGGTCACCCAGGGCGTCGGCGGCATCGGCGGGCGGGCGTGGGTGTAAACCACGGTCTCGCCGACGGCATAGAGCTCGCACTTCCGCGGCTGCGGCAGCGCATCGGCGCGCCGTTGGCAGGTATCGAGCGCGCTCGATTCAGCGGTGGCGTCGTCGGCCTGCCCGGTGCTGAAGCCGATCGGCGCCGTTGAGATCGCCAGCGCTTTATGATCGGCGGCAGGCAAATAAGCATTGCGAATGGCTTCGCGCGCACGATCGGGAATGAACGGAATCGCTTCCGGCACCAGGTTCTCGGTTTGGCGCGACGCTGATGGGGCTGCTGCCGGCGCTGGTAGTGTAGGAGCAGCCGTTAAAGGCGCGGCGATTTGCGGCGCCACAGATGGCGGCGGTGTTGTAGGTGTTGCCGAGGCCATGGACGCCGCAGCCGGCACCGGTTCGATTGCCGCGCGCGGTTCGACCGGCCGGCCGAACGTCAGATAAACCAGAACCGCTGTAGCAAGCGCAGCAACGCAGGCGATCGCGACGGCAACCGGTATCGCCCACGATGCCGATCCCGACGCCGATCGTGCCGGCTTCTTCACCGGCAATTCGTGGGTATCGTCGGGCCGCATCTCGATTCTGAAAGCGTGAACCGGATTCGGGATATTCTTGACTTGTTGCTCGCCGATATCGGCGAATTGCACCGACAATTTGTTCGCGACCTGCTCGTGCACGGTGCGGGAAATGCAAATCCCGCCGACCGGCGCCAATCCTTCCAGCCGCGCCGCGATATTGACGCCGTCACCCAGCAGGTCGCCATCGCGCTCGACGACGTCGCCGACCGTTATGCCGATCCGAAAGCTCATCTGGCGGCTGGTCGGATAAGCCATGTTGCGCGTGCGCAGGCTTTCCTGAATGTCGATGGCGCAACGGACCGCCTCGACCGCGCTGGAAAACTCGGCCAGCACCGCGTCACCCGCGGTATTGAATATCCGTCCGCCGGCGCGCGCGATGAAGTCGTCCATCACCGAACGGTAGGACGCGAGCCGCCGAAGCGTCTCCTCTTCGTCCTCGGCCACAAGCTTGCTGTAGCCGGCGATGTCGGCTGCGAAGATGGCTGCGATTTTTCGTTTCATCGACGCCTGCCGGATGCGGTGTGGCACCGGCAGAATGCCCGAGCGGCGCGACAGGATGCAACAGGTGCCGGCCGGAGGTAACCCCGTAACCGAGCCGCTGGATTGGACAGCGATAGAGCTATTACGACGCCAAGGCGGCTTGCAGCGACTTCAATTGATCGAGATGGCGGGCGAGCCGGTCGCGCTCGGCGTCGTCCTTACTGTCGGCGACGTCTTCCTCGGCGTCTTTGATCTCGGTGGCCAGCACGGCCATGTCGAAATCGGCGCGGGCCACGGCCCGGTCGGCGAGCACCGTCAATCCGGCGGGGCTGACTTCGGCAAAGCCGCCGATCACGACCACCGGCTCACGCGCACTGCCGCGGAAGATCGTCACGATGCCGGGCCGCAGCGCGGTAACGATCGGCGCATGGTCCGGCAGGATGCCCATGTCGCCTTCGGCGCCGGGCAGATCCACCTGATCGACTTCGCCGGAGAACAGCACGCTTTCCGGCGAGACGAATTCGAGATGCAGCGTGGCCATGAACTAGGCCTCGGCCGCGAGTTTTTTGCCCTTTTCAACCGCCTCGTCGATCGAGCCGACCATGTAGAAGGCGGCTTCCGGCAGGTGGTCATATTTGCCTTCGACCAGGCCCTTGAAGCCGCTGATGGTGTCCTTCAGGTCGACCAGCTTGCCCGGCGAGCCGGTGAACACTTCGGCGACGAAGAACGGCTGCGACAGGAAGCGCTCGATCTTGCGGGCGCGCGCCACCGTCAGCTTGTCCTCTTCGGAAAGCTCGTCCATGCCGAGAATGGCGATGATGTCTTGCAGCGCCTTGTAGCGTTGCAGCACCTGCTGCACCCGGCGGGCCACCGCGTAATGCTCCTCGCCGACGATCAGCGGCGACAGCATGCGCGAGGTCGAGTTCGAGCGGGTCGACCGCCGGGTAGATGCCCTTGGCGGCGATATCGCGCGACAGCACCGTGGTGGCGTCCAGATGCGCGAACGAGGTCGCGGGCGCCGGGTCGGTCAAGTCGTCGGCCGGCACATAGATCGCCTGCACCGAGGTCACCGAACCTTTGGTGGTGGTGGTGATGCGCTCCTGCAGCGCGCCCATGTCGGTGGCGAGCGTCGGCTGATAGCCCACCGCCGAGGGAATGCGTCCGAGCAGCGCCGACACTTCCGAGCCGGCCTGGGTGAAGCGGAAAATGTTGTCGACGAAGAACAGCACGTCCTGGCCCTGGTCGCGGAAATGCTCGGCGACGGTGAGGCCGGTCAGGCCGACGCGGGCGCGGGCGCCCGGCGGCTCGTTCATCTGGCCATAGACCAGCGCGCATTTCGAGCCTTCGACCGAACCCTCATGCGGGTCTTTGTTCACGCCGGACTCGATCATCTCGTGATAAAGGTCGTTGCCTTCGCGGGTGCGCTCGCCGACGCCGGCGAACACCGAATAGCCGCCATGCGCCTTGGCGACGTTGTTGATCAGTTCCATGATCAGCACGGTCTTGCCGACGCCGGCGCCGCCGAACAGGCCGATCTTGCCGCCTTTGGCATAGGGCGCGAGCAGATCGACGACCTTGATGCCGGTGACCAGAATTGCGGCTTCGGTCGACTGGTCGGTATAGGCCGGTGCCGGCTGATGGATGGCGCGGAGCGACTTCGCCGTTGACCGGACCGGCTTCGTCGACCGGCTCGCCGATCACGTTGATGATCCGCCCGAGCAGTCCGGGTCCGACCGGGACCGAGATCGGCGCGCCGGTGTCGCGCACTTCCTGGCCGCGGACCAGACCTTCGCTGGTATCCATGGCGACGGTGCGCACCGTGGACTCGCCGAGATGCTGCGCCACTTCGAGCACCAGGCGGTTGCCCTGGTTGGTGGTCTCCAGCGCGTTGAGGATCGCCGGCAGGTGGCCGTCGAATTGCACGTCGATGACGGCGCCGATGACCTGGGTGATTTTTCCAACTGCGTTCGCCATCGTAGTCCTCTTCACTAAATTAAATTACAGCGCCAATGCCCGTTAGAGAGCTTCGGCGCCCGAGATGATCTCGATCAGTTCCTTGGTGATCATCGCCTGCCGGGTCCGGTTGTAGAGCAGCGTCTGGCGGCGGATCATGTCGCCGGCATTGCGCGTGGCATTATCCATCGCCGACATCTGCGCGCCGTAGAACGAAGCGGCGTTTTCCAGCAGCGCGCGGAACACCTGCACCGCGACGTTGCGCGGCAACAGCTCATGCAGAATGTCCTCGGCGTCCGGCTCGAATTCATAAACCGCGCCGTTCAGGGCATCCCCCCTCCCTGACCCTCCCCCGCTTGCGGGGGCGTCGAAGACCGGCGGGATGATCTGCTGCGCGGTCGGAATCTGCGCGATCACCGAACGGAAGCGCGAAAAGAACAGCGTGCAGATATCGAACTCGCCCTTGTCGAACAGCGCGATGACCTTCTGCGCGATCATCTCGGCGTTCTCGAAGCGCAGCGCGCGGACCGAACGCAGGTCGACCAGTTCGACGATCTGGGTCGGATAAAGCCTGCGCAATTGGTCGTAGCCCTTGCGGCCGACGCAGAAGAACTTGACCTCTTTGCCCTCGGCCATCAGCGCATTGGCGCGCTCACGGGCGAGCCGGACGATCGCGGTATTGAACGGGCCGCACAGCCCGCGTTCGGCAGTGCAGACCAGCAGCAGTTGCTTTTGATCGCCGCCGGTGCCGCGCAGCAACGGCGGCGCGGTATCGAGGCCGGCAACCGAAGACGCGATATTGCCGAGCACCGTATCCATGTGGCTGGCATAGGGACGCCCCGCTTCAGCCGCGGCCTGCGCACGGCGCAGCTTCGACGCCGCGACCATCTGCATGGCCTTGGTGATCTTCTGCGTCGCCTTGGTAGCGGCGATGCGATTGCGCAGGTCTTTAAGCGAAGGCATTCGAGGCTCGATCTATTGCAAAACGCGCATGCGAACGTCTTAAGCGAATGTCTTGACGTAAGTGTCGATCACGCCCTTGAGCTTGGCCGCCGTCGCGTCGTCGAGATCGCGCGAGTCGCGAATCGACGTCAAAATGTCGGCGTGCTGATTGTTCAATGCGCCGAGCAGGCCGTCCTCGAAAGGACGGATGCGGTCGAGCGGCAGCGGATCGAGATAGCCGTTGACGCCGGCATAGATCACGCAGACCTGCTCTTCCATCTTCAGCGGCGAGAATTGCGACTGCTTGAGCAGCTCGGTGAGCCGCGAGCCGCGGTTGAGGAGCCGCTGCGTGGTGGCGTCGAGGTCGGAGCCGAATTGCGCGAACGCCGCCATTTCGCGGTATTGCGCCAACTCGCCCTTGATACGGCCGGCGACCTTTTTCATCGCCTTGGTCTGCGCCGCGGAACCGACGCGCGACACCGAAAGACCGACATTCACCGCGGGACGGATGCCCTGATAGAACAGATCGGTTTCGAGAAAGATCTGTCCGTCGGTGATCGAGATCACGTTGGTCGGAATATAGGCCGACACGTCGTTGGCCTGGGTTTCGATCACCGGCAATGCGGTGAGCGATCCGGCGCCGTGCTCGTCATTCATCTTCGCCGCGCGCTCCAGGAGCCGGGAGTGCAGATAGAACACGTCGCCCGGATAGGCCTCGCGTCCCGGCGGCCGGCGCAGCAACAGCGACATCTGGCGATAGGCGACGGCCTGCTTCGACAGATCGTCATAGATGATCACGGCGTGCATGCCGTTGTCGCGGAAGTATTCGCCCATGGCGCAGCCGGCGAACGGCGCCAGGAACTGCATCGGCGCCGGATCGGAAGCGGTGGCGGCGATCACGATCGAATATTCAAGCGCGCCCTGCTCTTCCAGCACCTTGACGAATTGCGCGACGGTGGAGCGCTTCTGCCCGATCGCGACATAGACGCAATAGAGCTTGAGCTTCTCGTCGCCCGAGGCGTTGATCGATTTCTGATTGAGGATGGTGTCGAGCGCGATCGCGGTCTTGCCGGTCTGGCGGTCGCCGATGATCAATTCGCGCTGGCCGCGGCCGATCGGGATCAGCGCGTCGATGGCCTTGAGGCCGGTCGCCATCGGCTCGTTCACCGATTTGCGCGGAATGATGCCCGGCGCCTTGACGTCGACCCGCGCCTTCTGGTCGGACTTGATCGGCCCCTTGCCGTCGATCGGATCGCCCAGCGCGTCGACGACGCGGCCGAGCAGGCCCTTGCCGACCGGCACCTCGACGATGGCGCGGGTGCGCTTGACGGTCTGGCCTTCCTTGATCTCGCGGTCGGTGCCGAAGATCACGATGCCGACATTGTCGGCTTCGAGGTTGAGCGCCATGCCTTTGACGCCGCTCTCGAACTCGACCATCTCGCCGGCCTGCACATTGTCGAGGCCGTAAACGCGGGCGATGCCGTCGCCGACCGACAGCACCTGGCCGACTTCGGAAACTTCGGCCTCCTGGCCGAAATTCTTGATCTGGTCTTTGAGAATTGCGGAAATTTCCGCGGCGCGGATGTCCATTAGCGGGCCTCTTTCATCGCGTGCTTGATCGCGTTGAGCTTGGTGCGCAGCGAGGTATCGACCATGCGGCTACCGAGCTTGACCACGAGCCCGCCGATGATGGCGGGATCGATCTTGATATCGAGGTCCGACGTCCTTGCCGCTCACTTGTTTGAGCGCGGCGCGGAGCGCCTCGATGTGTTCGTCCTTGAGCTGTTCGGCGACGGTAACTTCGGCGGTCGCCTCGCCCTTGTGCTTGGCGACCAGTTCGCGGAACCCCTTGATCATGTCGCGCACGGCGAACAGCCGGCGTTTCGCCGTTACCAGCTTGAGGAATTTCGCCGCCAGGCCGCCGACCTCGGCACGCTCGAGCACCGCCGCCAGCGCCTGCGATTGTTCGTCGGCGGAGAATACCGGGCTGCGCACCAGCCGTTCGAGATCGGCGCTTTCGGCGACCAGCGCGTCGAAGCGCTGGAGGTCGGCCGTCACCTTGTCGATCGTGTTCGTCTCAAGGGCGAGATCGAACAACGCGATCGCGTAACGGCCTGCCATGCCGGAGACGGGGTGTTCTTCGCCTGCCACTTCGCGTGCTCTCCGCGCGTACCGCCATCCGTCTCCCATGGGGAAGAGTGGGGACGCGGAAATTGGAGTTTTCCGCAAGACCCGGGACCGGCGTGAGACGTCGGTACAAGCCCTTGGGATTTAAGTTGGACTTGATTTATCGGGACTTGGAAATCGCCAGACTGGCGCAAGCGCCGACCCCAACGAAATCGTCGCGTTGCTAACATAGAGTGCAGTGCGGCGCAACAACGGGAACCCCGCGGAAATGGGCTATTTCCGGCGGGTTTCCGGCGGCACGAGGCGCCGATCAGGGGCTCGCGGCGGCGTGCTGGCGGATCGCCTCCAGGAAGCTCTTGCCATATTGCCGGAGCTTGGCTTCGCCGACCCCGTGCACCATGCCCATCTCGTCGGTGTTCCGGGGCTTGAGCCGGACCATGTCGATCAGGGTCTTGTCGGCAAAAACCACATAGGCCGCCACCTGCTGCTGCTTGGCGAGTTCCGAGCGGTGCCTGCGCAACGCCTCGAACAGCGCCGCATCGCCCGGTCCGCCGTCCGCCAATGCCGTGGCAGCGGCGGCGGACCGCTTGGCCTTTTTGGTGGCGGGCTTGAGCGTGTCCTGGCGCAGCGTGACCTTGTCGGCGCCCTTGAGCACGCGGCGGCCGGCATCGGTCACCGACCAGCTGCCGTAGCCGGTGATGTCGAGCGCGACGATGCCGGCGCCGTGCAATTGGCGGAAGATCGACCGCCATTCCTGCTCGCCGAATTCCTTGCCGACGCCGAACGTCGGCAACCGTTCGTGACCGAATTTGCGGACCGCCTCGGTGGCGTCGCCGACCAGGATTTTGGTCAGATGCTCGGTGCCGAACCGCTCGCCGGTGCGCACCATGGCCGAAAGCGCCTTCTGCGCCGCGATGGTGCCGTCGATCACCGCCGCGCCGTCGCAGCAGAAATCGCAATTGCCGCAGGCCGGCGCGGTCTCGGCGAAATAAGCGAGCAAGGTCTGGCGCCGGCAGCGCGGCGATTCACACAATGAAACCAGCGCATTGAGCCGCTGGCGGTCGACCCGCTTCTGCTCGTCGGAGGCGTCGCTGTCGTCGATCTGCAGCCGGCGCAGCCGGATATCGCCCATGCCGTAGAGCGTCAGCGTGTCGGCCGGCAGGCCGTCGCGGCCGGCGCGGCCGATCTCCTGGTAATAGCTTTCGATATTGGACGGCATGTCGGCATGCAGCACAAAACGCACGTCCGGCTTGTCGATCCCCATGCCGAAGGCCACCGTCGCCGCCATGACGACGCCGTCGTCCTGCAAAAAAGTGTCCTGGTTGCGCGAGCGCAAGGCCGGTTCCAGACCGGCGTGATAGGGCAGCGCCTTGACGCCATTGCCGGCCAGGAATTCGGCAAGTTCTTCGGTCTTGCGCCGTGACGCGCAATAGATGATGCCGCTCTGGCCTGGATGATTTTTGATGAAGTCCAAAATCTGTTGCCGGCCGCCGGCTTTGGCCTGCATGGCGAGCCGCAGATTGGGGCGGTCAAAACCGTGCACGAAGATTTCGGGCGGGCGGCCGAACAAGCGTTGCACAATGTCGGTGCGCGTCGCCGCGTCCGCGGTGGCGGTGAACGCCACCGTCTGGACGTCGCCAAGCGCCGACTGCACCTTGCCGAGCGCCGCATATTCGGGGCGGAAATCGTGGCCCCATTGCGAAATGCAATGCGCCTCATCGACCGCCAAGCAGCGAGACCTTGGCGCGCTTGAGCAGTGCCAGCGTGTCGGATTGCACCAGACGCTCCGGCGCGATGTAAACCAGGCGCAGCGTCGCCGCTCGCCACAGCGTCGAGCACCGCGCGGTTTTCGGACGGGTCATTGCTGGAATTCAGCGCCGCCGCGGCGATGCCGTAGCCGCGCAATTGCGCCACTTGATTGCGCATCAGCGCGATCAAAGGCGACACCACGACGGTGAGACCGTCGCGCAGCAGCGCCGGCAATTGATAACAGACCGACTTGCCGCTGCCGGTCGGCATCACCGCCAGCACATCGCGGCCGGCGAGAATGGCCTCGACGATCTCGGCCTGACCCGGCCGAAACTCTGCGAAACCGAAGGTTTTGCGGAGCACCTCCTGTGCCGCCGCAAGATCGGACATCGCGCTCGCTTGCTGTTGTAAAGCTTGGCTCAATTGCAGCCTTTTCTATCGTTGCGTTCTATCTTTGTTCCAGTCGGCCCGCAAGTTGATCTTGGCCTTTGCGCGGGCGATTCTCACCTGGATTCGATGCTAGGATGCATTTGCTGCGCCGGCGGCGCGAACAAGGAATGATTGCCATGGATAAAACCCCGAAGGACGCCGATCAAACCGACGAAGACATCCTAGCCTTCGAAGTGTCCGACGACGCGCTTGAGGCATCGGCAGGACCGGTCGGCGCGTTTCCGACCGCCTCGATCGATATCATTCCGCCGAACTGTTGCTGACCGGCGCTCGCGGCGGCCTTCCTTGCGCCGCCGCCACCGCTGATGCAGGGTCCGCTTCCAACGCGTACCCGTTTCATGTTCCCTGCCGGAAATCCCGCCGCCGCGCTATCGCCCGGCCGGTTCATCAAGCTCATGGCCGTGCTCTGGCTTGCCGGCGTCGCCATGCGCATGACCATCCTCGCCGTGCCGCCGGTGATCCCACTGGTGCACGACGACCTGCACATGTCGGAGACGCAGGTCGGCCTGCTGATCGGACTGCCGCTGTCGATCTTCGCGCTGGCGGCAATTCCCGGCTCGCTTTTGATCGCTCGGATCGGTCCACGGCTGGCGGTAATTGCAGGCATGGTGATCGCGGCACTGGCGGGTGCGGCCCGCGCCGCCGCGATCGATGTCGCAACGCTTTACGCCGCGGCGATCGCGACCGGCTTCGGCGTTGCCATCATGCAGCCGGCGATGCCGACCTTGGTACGGGAATGGCTGCCGAGCCGGATCGCGATCGGCACGCTCGCCTATACCAGCGGCATGCTGATGGGCGCGACCTTTCCGCCGGTTTTCACGCTGCCCTATGTGCTGCCGCTGGTCGGCGGTTCGTGGCGGCTCAATCTCGTCCTATGGGCCATTCCTGCGCTGCTGATCGCGCCGGTATTCGTACTGCTCAGTCCCAAAGGCGAGAGGCCGGCGGGCGGTACCAAGCCGGCGGCCCAATTATGGTGGCCGGATTTCAGGAACCCGGCGGTGTGGCTGCTCGGTCTCACGCTCGGCAGCAACAACAGCCCGTATTTCGCGGTCAGCGCCTTTCTCGGCGATTATCTGATCGCCAAAGGCAAATCCAACCTGCTCGGCCCGGCATTGGGCTGGCTCAACAGCACCCAGCTCGTCGCGCTGATTTTGCTGTTCGCCATGTCAGGACGGATGCAACAGCGCGCCTGGCCCTTTCTGATTTTCGGGCCGGCGCTGCTCGCCGGCTTTCTGATCCTGATGCTCATGCCGACCACGGCAGGCATCGTCATTTCGTGCATTCTCATCGGCTTCGCGACAGCCATGACATTCACGCCGATACTCGCCTTGCTGCCGGTGCTGAGTACGCCCGCGGACTTGCCGCGGACGGCAGCGGGCTTGCTGACCATCGGCTATACGTGCGCGATTGTCATCCCGACCATCTGCGGCGCGCTGTGGGACGCGACCGGCAGACCATGGACGGCCTTCGTGCCGCTGTGTATTTGCGCCTGTACCCTGACGGTCCTCGGCGCCATGGTCACCCGCTGGCGGCCGGCGGGAAGAGCGGCGGCCGCCGCGTCAACAAAACAGATTCGGTAAAAAACGGAGGAGATCATCCGCATGGCCAAACAAGCCAAAAAATCGACGGCGAAAAAATCGGCTGCCAAGAAGCCCGCGCCGCGCAAAGCAGCGCCGAAAGGCCCGATGCTGCCGCACGATCGCCTCGCCTATTCGCCGATCACCGAGCGCGCGCCGCTGAAATTGCCGAACGGCGCCCGCATGGCGGTGTGGGTGGTCGTCAATGTCGAGGAATGGGACCCGACCCAGACCATGCCGCGCACCGTGCTGACGCCGCCGGCCGGCGGCTCGCCGATGCCCGACGTGCCGAACTGGGCCTGGCATGAATACGGCAATCGTGTCGGCTTCTGGCGCTTCGTCAAGATATTCGACGAGTTCGACATCCCCGGCGTGATCGCGATCAACGGCTCGGCGCTGGCCGCCTATCCGCAGATCGTGCGCGCCGCGGTCGACCGCAATTGGGAATTCATGGGCCACGGCTTCACCCAGCGTAATTTGCAGAAGGTGCCGGACGAGCGCGCCGATATCCGCAAAGTCCGCGAGGTCATCACCAAGGCGACCGGCAAGCCGCCGCGCGGCTGGCTCGGGCCCGGCCTCACCGAGACCTGGCAGACGCCGGACGTGCTGGCCGAGGAAGGTTACGACTATGTCGCCGACTGGGTGCTCGACGATCAGCCGGCCTGGCTGAAGACCCGCGGCAAGCCGATCCTCAACCTGCCCTACACCCAGGAATGCAACGACGTCGCCATGATGCTGATCCAGCATCACAAGGCTTCGGAATATTGCGAGCGCGCGCTCGACCAGTTCGAGCAACTCTACGCCGACTCCGCCGATTCGGCGCGGATCATGGCGCTGTCGGTTCACCCCTACATCATGGGCGTGCCGCACCGCGTGAAATATTTCCGCCGCATCTTCGAGACGATCCGCAAGAAATCCGACGTGCTGTTCTTAACCGGCGCCCAGATCGCGGACTGGTATCGCGACGTCGGACCCAAGGCGCCGTGAGTCCCACGGCCTATCCGCCAAAGCGAGCGCCGACCGCGGCGAGCGACACCGATGTCGGCGCGCGGTTGATGCTGGTCGCTTTGTGCCTGATCTGGGGCGTGACCTGGCCGCTGATGAAGATCGCGCTTTATCAGATCCCGCCGCTGACCATGCGGGCGGCGAGCGGCGGCCTTGGTGCTTTGACGCTTTCTTTGTTCTGTTTCGCCACGCACCGCAATTTCCGTGTGCCGTCGGCCAAAGCCTGGGTGCATATTTTCATTGCCTCGATGCTCACCGTCGTCGGCTTCACCGTTATCAGTTCGTTCGCGCAGCTTATCGCAACGACCGGACGGGTGACGGTGCTCGCCTATACGATGCCGGTCTGGACGGTGCTGTTGGCATGGCCGTTCCTCGGCGAGCGGCCGAGCCGGATGCAAGTGTTTGCGCTCGGCCTGTGCGCCGCGGGCCTTGCGGTGCTGATCTATCCGCTGGCCAAAACCGGCGTGCCGTTCGGCATCCTGCTCGCGGTCATCACCGGCCTGAGCTGGGCGGCCGGCACGGTTTATCTGAAATGGGCGCAGATCGACGCCGATCCGATGGGCGCGGCGTGCTGGCAACTGATCGTCGCCTTTGTGGTGGTGGTCGCCTTCATGATGATTTTCGAAGGCCGGCCGCATTTCGAAAACGCGCGCTCGAGCGGGCTGTTCGCCCTGGCCTTCACCGGCATCGTCGGCAACGGCGTCGCCTATGGGCTTTGGTTCGCGATCGTGCGGCGGTTGCCGGCCGTGGCCGCATCATTGGGCGTGCTCGCCGTGCCGGTGATCGGAATCGTCGCCGCGTATTTTCTCCTGGGCGAGATTCCGACCACGACCGATATCATCGGCTTTGCATTGATTTTCGCCGCATCCGCTTGCGTTTTGCTGTCGCGGTCGGCGCCGGTGGAAGCGCCGTCGCAAGTGACATAACGCCGTTCAGGATTTTATCTGCAGCGCCAGTTCAGCCACGCGTGCCGTCATCGTGCTTTGCGGATCGGCGAACCTGTCGATCACGGTGAAATGGTTGGTGCCGGCGATCTCTTCATAGCGCGTCTGCGCCCCGCTTTGCCGCCAGGTCTCCGCGATCGTCCGGCCCTGCCGTTTGAATTCGTTCGACTCCAGGCCGCCGGCGGCGGCATCGAACACGCGCCCGGATTTGACCGGCCAAAACAGCGGCGAGAGATCGCGAGCCCCATCAGGCGTCAGGCGCAAATCCTGGTTGACGCTGATGCCGACCAGCGGGGTGAGGTCGAATATGCCCGAGACCGCGTAGCCGGCCGGAACCAGATCGGCCGGGACTTTGGGATAAAGCGCCGTCCAGTCGGTCGCGAGCATGGCGGCCGCCAATTGTCCGCCGGCGGAATGGCCGTAAACAAACAGGCGGCGGTTGAAACGCTGCCACAAGAACAAACAGGCGCGCCGCATCTGCTCGATTATATCGCCGATCGTGACATTCGGACAAAGATCGTAGCCGGCGACGGCCACCATGACACCGCGTGCATTGGGGCCGCGCGCCATCTGGCTGAACATCGAGGCATCGAGCGAGCGCCACCAGCCGCCGTGAATGAACAGCGCCAGCGGCGCCGTCTCGCCGCCGTCCGGCAGGAATAGATCGATCGATTGCCGCGGCGTATCGCCATAAGACAGACCGAGCTGTGCCCGCCCGGCCTTGAGCGTGTCGGCACGATAATCCTCCCCCTCGCGGCTCCACCGCGCGAAAATCTCCTCGTATTCCGGCACGCGGGCGCGGTTGTTGTATTCGACCTCGTAATCGATGGCGGCCACCGGCATCTCCTTAGCCAACTAACGCATAAGATTGCGGCAGGGTCCCGCCGCTGGCAAGACAGCCGCGCCAATTACGGCATCGACAGCCCAACGAAATCTGCTAGGTCAACGCCATGAAAGTCGCCGGCAAACCGATGCGCACCATCTGGCTCGAGCCCGACGGCTGGGCCGTCGGCGTGATCGATCAGACCGCGTTGCCGCATCGCCTGGTGACGGAGCGGCTGGAAACGCTCGATCAAGCCGCGCATGCGATCAGCGCCATGGTGATCCGCGGCGCGCCGCTGATCGGTGTAACTGCGGCCTATGGCGTCTGTCTTGCGCTGCGCGCCGATGCTTCCGACGAAGCGCTGGAGCAAGCTTACGCCGCGCTTCTTGCCACGCGGCCGACCGCGATCAATCTGAAATGGGCGCTCGACGAAATGGTCGCGGCGGTGCGCAACCGGCCGCGCGCCGAACGAAGCGCCGCCGCCTACCGGCGCGCCGCCGAAATCGCCGAGGAAGATATCGCGATCAATACCGCGATGGGCCGGAACGGTCTGCCGCTGATCGAAGCCATCGCCCGACGCAAGAAGCCCGGCGAGCGCGTCAATGTGCTCACCCATTGCAATGCCGGCTGGCTTGCGGCGGTCGACGTCGGCACCGCGACCGCGCCGATCTATCTGGCGCACGACAGCGGCATTCCGATTCACGTCTTCGCCGACGAAACCCGGCCGCGCAATCAGGGCGCCTCGCTCACCGCCTGGGAGCTTGGCCAGCACGGCGTGCCGCATACCGTGATCGCCGACAATACCGGCGGCCATCTGATGCAGCACGGCATGGTCGATATCGTCATTGTCGGCACCGACCGCGTCACCGCGAACGGCGACGTCTGCAACAAGATCGGAACTTATCTGAAGGCGCTGGCGGCCCATGACAACAACGTGCCGTTCTATGTGGCGCTGCCGTCGCCGACGATCGATTTCACGGTCGAGCGACGGCGTTGCGGAAATCCCGATCGAACAGCGCGGCGCCGAAGAACAGGCGACCATGACCGGCCGCACGGCGGATGGCCGCATCGAGACCGTCCGCGTCATCCCCGACGGCTCGCCGGTGGCGAATTACGGTTTCGACGTCACGCCGGCGCGGCTCGTGACCGGCCTGATCACCGAGCGCGGCGTGCTTGCGGCCTCGCGGAAGGCCTTGGCAGGGGCTTTCCCGGAGCGCGCTAAAGCGGCAGAATGAGCCTTCCCTCGGTGCCGGTCGCTTTATCGGAGTGCGTGGCGTGCGTAAGCTTGCGTGCCGTCCGCTGTCGAACCTGCCGCTGCCTGGAATCCTGGCGATGAATCTCGCGACTCTGGCCTCAGCCGTGCCGGTCGACGGACGGCAATCGCAGACCGCGCTGGCGATCGCGCGGGGCACCGCGCGTTATCTGCACGCGCTGGGCTATTGCGTGGTGTCCGAATTGCCGCTGCCGTCGGGACGGCGCGCCGATCTGGTCGCGCTGGGCGGCGACGGCGAGATCATCATCGTCGAGATTAAATCCTCGGTCGCCGATTTCCGCGCCGATCAGAAATGGATGGACTACCGGCTGCATTGCGACCGGCTGTTCTTTGCCACCGTTGTCGACGTGCCGTGTGAAATTTTTCCGCCGGATACCGGGCTGATCGTCGCCGACGCCTTCGGTGCGTCGATCCTTTGCGAAGCGCCCGAGCATCGGCTGGGCGCAGCAACGCGCAAGGCCATTATGCTGCGCTTTGCTCATGCGGCGGCATTGCGGCTGCAAGCGCTCGCCGATCCGCAGGGGCCGTACGCCGGCGAATTCTGAGAAGCTTTATTTAGGCGCGCGCTTGGCGAGAATGCGCTGCAAGGTGCGGCGGTGCATGTTGAGGCGCCGCGCGGTTTCGGAAACATTGCGGCCGCACAATTCGTAGATCCGCTGGATGTGCTCCCAGCGCACCCGGTCGGCCGACATCGGATTTTCCGGCGGATCGATCTTTCTGTTGTCGAGCGCCAGCAGCGCCGCAGCGACGTCGTCGGCGTCGACCGGCTTGGCCAGATAATCGACGGCGCCGAGTTTCACCGCATTCACGGCGGTGGCGATATTGCCGTAGCCGGTGAGGATGATGGCGCGGGCCTCCGGGCGGCGTTTCTTCATCGCCGAAATAACATCGAGACCATTGCCGTCGCCCAGACGCATGTCGACGACTGCGAAGGCAGGCGCGGCCTTCTCGACCTGCAACAGACCATCCGCCACGGATTCCGCGGTCGTCACCGCGAAACCGCGGCCTTCCATGGCGCGCGCGAGGCGCTGCAGGAACGACTTATCGTCTTCAACGATCAGCAGGCTGCGCTCGATCGGAACTGAAACGGCGGCGGCTGTGGTCATGGTCATCCTACTCCGTCAAAGCGAAGCAACCATCCGACACGGTAACATCACGCCGTCGCCACTGATGGAGCATGATTTGTAGGAATCACGCTCTAACTTTACCGGGTCAAACGATACTTCGCAGTGCCAAAAAGACCTTAGTAAGTAATGTCGATAAACCGCCAACAATCAAGTCAAAGAGTAATTCACACTTAAGAGGCCATGGCGGCGGGCTCAAGAGGCGACGGCGCCATCGGCCGCTCGAAATCGGCCCGGCTCCAGGCCACGGTGACGCTGGCGCCATGCAGCGGCGGGGCCTGGTTGGTGAGCGAAAGCTTAGCCCCGGAGCGCTCAAGCAGTGTTTTAGCGATGAAAAAGCCCAAGCCGAGACCGAACACCAGGTCCTCCTCGCCTTCCGGTCCGCGCGGGACCGGCCGCCGATGGGTAACATAGGGCGCCCCGATCCGGTCGATCACTTCGGCGGCAAAGCCGGGGCCGTCGTCGCTGATGACCACGCTGACCTCGTCCGCCGTCCACCGCGCAAAGATTTCGACCCGGCTATGGGCGAAGTCGACCGCGTTCTCGATCAGATTGCCGAGGCCGTAGCGGATCGCCGGATTGCGCGCGCCCATCGGTTCCGCGGCGCGGTCGGGCGGCAGCGTCACGCCGATGGATACGCCGAAATTGCGATGCGGCGACACCGCTTCGTCGATCAAGGCCGACAGCGGAATCCGATCGAACGGCTCGCCGGTCGGCAGTTCGGTGATCTTCGCCAGAATCGCGCGGCAGCGCTGCGCCTGTTCGCGCAGCAATTTGATGTCGTCGGCATGCGGCGAGTTCGCCTCCAGCGCGCGTTCGATTTCGCGAATAACCACCGTGATGGTGGCGAGCGGCGTGCCGAGCTCATGGGCCGCCGCCGCGGCCAGTCCGTCGAGCTGCGACAAATGCTGCTCGCGCGCCAGCACCAGCTCGGTCGCCGCCAGCGCGTCGGACAGCTGACGCGCTTCTTCCGCGACTTGCCACGTATAAACGCCGATATAGCCGATCGCGAGCAGGATCGAGAGCCAGACCCCGACCATGTAGATTTCCGGCAGCTCCAGCGGATCTTCGCTGTCCCACGGCAGGTCGTAATGCAGGAACACCAGCATGGTGGCGCAGAACATGGCGAAAGTGCCGATCAACAAAGTCATGCGCGGCGGCAGCGCCGTGGCCGAGATCAGCACCGGCCCGAGCAATAAGAAGGAGAACGGGTTTTCCAGGCCGCCGGTGAGATAAAGCAGCGCCGCGAGTTCGGCGGTGTCGAAAGCCAGCAGCCAGGCGGCGCGGTCCGGCTCGAGCCATTGGGTGTGACGAAAGCTCAGCCGGAGCGCGACATTGAGCAGCGCCGACAGCGTAATCACGGCGAGACATGCCAGGATCGGGACCTCGAATTCGAGGCCGAAATGGACCACCACCACCGCCGCGCACTGGCCGAATACCGCCAGCCAGCGCAGCCGGATCAGCGTATCCAGCCGCACATTGCGCGGGTGTTCATGGGTTCGCGGCAGACCGAACATGGCGCTAATGTAACGGCTGGGGCTTGATCCAAACAGCCCAAGGCGGCATTTCCCGGACGCGATGCAGCGCGAAGCGGTGCACCGCAGTTCCGGGATCGTCCTATACACGGTATCCGTGACGATCCCGGGTCTGCGGCGCATCACGCCGCTGCGCTACGTGCTGCGCCGCGCCCGGGAAAGGCGGTAAGGATATCTGGCGCCGGACCCGCGTTTGCGCGAAAATGCCGGCTAATCGCCGCAGGGAGTAACCGCCATGGCTTACGGACTCGACCAGTTCATTTCCGATTGCCGTTCCATTCTGTCTCGCGACGGTGGACCGGACGGCCGCGAACAGGTCCGCGCCAATCTCGAGCGGTTATTGCAGAATTCCGACTTCATCCGCGAGCATTGCAGTGAGGCGACGCCGCGCGGCCTGCACACGCTTTACGAAGACCCTGAACTCGGCTTTCAGATCCTCGCTCATATCAACGACAAGGCCCGGGTCTCGCCGCCGCACGACCACGGCGATTCATGGGCGATCTACGGCCAGGCCACCCATCACACCGACATGATCGAATGGGAACGCGAGGACGACGGCGGCGATCCTCACCATGCCAAGCTCAAGCCGGTGAAAAAATACCGGCTGACGCCTGGCCATGCGGGCATCTATCAGGACGGCAAAATCCATTCGATCGACTATCCGGATTACTCGCGCTTCATCCGCGTGACCGGGACCAATCTCGACAATATCGATCGCGTGCGCTTCGACCTGAAAACCGGCGAAGTGAAACGCATGACGCCGCAGCAAGCCACCTGATCCGGGCGCGATTTCAACGTGACAACAGCAATAAGCCCCGCCGCATTGCGGGGCATGATCGATGACGGCGGCGAGCTTGCGCTCATCGACGTGCGCGAGGAGCTGATCTTTTCACGAAGCCATCTGCTTCTGGCGCGCTCGGTGCCGCTGAGCCGCTTGGAGCTGAAATTCGCGCCGCTGGTGCCGCGCCGCGGCACCCGCATCGTATTGTGCGACGACGCCGACGGCCTCGCGCCGATGGCGGCGGCGATCCTTGAGCGCAACGGTTATACCGATGTGCGCATCCTGGCCGGCGGCGTCGCGGCATGGGGCGCGGCGGGCTTTGAATTATTCTCCGGCGTCAATGTGCCGAGCAAGGCGTTCGGCGAATATATCGAGCATGCCAACGACACGCCCAATATCGGCGCGGACGAACTCGCCAAGCTGATCCGGGACGACGCCGACATGGTCGTGCTCGATAGCCGTCCCTTCGACGAATATTTCCGGGTTTCGATTCCGACCTCGACCAATGTGCCGGGCGCCGAACTGGTGTTGCGCGCCCGCGATATCGCGCCGTCGCCCGACACGATGGTGGTCGTCAATTGCGCCGGCCGCACCCGCAGCATCATCGGCGCCCAGTCGCTGATCAATGCCGGCCTGCCGAACAAGGTAGTGGCGCTGCGCAACGGCACGATGGGCTTTAGCCTTGCCGGCTTTGCCTGCGACAATGGCAAGAATCGCCGCGCGCCGGACGCCTCCCCGAGAATGCGCGAGTGGGCGCGCCGGGCCGCCCAGCATGTTGCCGAGAGCTGCGGCGTCAAGCCGGTCGATCGCGCCACGCTCGAAGCCTGGCGCAGAGACGATAGCCGCACGCTCTACCTCTTCGATGTGCGCGATCCGGCTGAATATGAAGCGGGGCATTTACCCGGCGCCGTGTCGGCGCCCGGCGGCCAGCTGATCCAGGCCACCGATCAATATGTCGGCACACTCGGTGCCCGGCTCGTACTGGCCGACGATGCCGAAGTCCGCGCCGCGATGACGGCGTCCTGGCTGCGGCAGATGGGCTTTGCCGACGTATTCGTTTTGCCGGAAGCAGGAAGCGAAACCGGCTGGCCTCAAACTCCCGCGCTTGAAAGCACGGTGCCGCCGCAGAGCGCCATCGACAGCACGGCGCTCAACGCCCTTCTCACCCACGACAAGGTGACGGTTATCGATCTTTCATTGAGCCGGAATTATCTGGCGCGGCACATTCCAGGGGCATGGTTCGCGATCAGGACCCGGCTCGCCGCCGCTCTCAAAAACATCCCCCTTGCCGAAACCGTGGTTCTGACATCGGAAGATGGCGCCTTGGCCCGCCTCGCCGTGGCGGAAGCGCAAGCGGTGTTCGATCGTCCGGTTCGCTTCCTCGACGGCGGCAACGCTGCATGGCAAGCGGCCGGCTACGCGTTCTCGGCCGAAGCCAAAATGGCCGACGAGGCGATCGATCAATGGCGCAAGCCCTACGAGCGCACCGGTGATGTCGAAGGCGCGATGCGCGAATATCTGGCGTGGGAAACCGATCTGCTGCCGCGCATCGAACGCGACGGATCGTTGCGCTTCAGCCATTACGACGTCACTGCGCAACCTCAAGCAGGATCTCGGTAAGCCTGTCGGGATTGTCGACCATAACGTCGTGGCCGCAGGCTACGTCGTACAAACGCCAGGACGGATCGGACTTGAGTGCGTCATAGGCGCGGTCGAAACCAGGATTAGGGTAGTTCTTGGCGCGGATGTAGCTCTTCCGCGCAATCCGGTCGCGAGCGCCGCTGAGCGCGATCTTGTCGGTGAAGGTTTCGATCGGCTGCCCGACGCAGAGGCGATCGACCCAGGCCCGGTCGGCCGCATTGACGCCGAACGCTTCGGCGGCGCGCGGCGGGATCGCAAGATCGCCGCGCAGCATCGCGGCATCGACGGCTTCCCGGACCGCAGGTGCAGTGACGTCGCGTACCGCGTCGCCGTTGCCCGGCACAAAGGCGTCAAGAAAGACGATCGAACGGATCGCAGGCGCCATCGCTTCGGCTACGCCGGAGATCACGAAGCCGCCATAGGAATGGCCGCACAGCACGACGTCGCTGAGCGCTTCCCACTTCATCAGATTGATCACATCGGCGATGTGGGTCTTGAGATCTATGCCGGCGCGCAAAAGATGCGAACGCTCGCCAAGGCCGGTCAATGTCGGCGTGAAAACCTCATGGCCGCCGCCACGCAGCCGATCGGCCACGCGCTGCCAGCACCAGCCGCCGTGCCAGGCGCCGTGAACCAGGACAAAGGTATAAGCCATAAGACCCCCCGCGAATTACGCCGCGGCCCAATCACGGCTGCCAGGCGGCCTCGACGGTGCCCGGCGCGTCGGCGAGGCTGCGCTCGCCGTCGATGATTTTCAGGAGTGCCCGCAAAACTTCCGGCACGCCTTCGCCGCTAACCGCCGAAATCACCAGCGGCGTTTTCTTGGCGGCGCGCTTGAGCCGGGCCGTTTGTTGTTTGATGTCGTCGGCGCTGAGTGCGTCGGCTTTGTTGAGGACGACGATCTCCGGCTTTTCGATCAGTCCCTCGCCATAGGCGGCAAGCTCGGCCCGGACGGTCTTGTAGGCGGTACCGGCGTCGCCGTCGGTGCCGTCGATCAGATGCAGCAGCACGCGGCAGCGCTCGACATGGCCGAGGAAACGGTCGCCGAGCCCGATGCCTTCATGGGCGCCTTCGATCAGGCCGGGGATATCCGCGAGCACGAATTCCCGGCCATCGACCCCGACCACGCCAAGCTGTGGATGCAGGGTCGTGAACGGATAATCGGCGATTTTCGGCTTGGCCGCGCTGACGGCCGCGAGGAAGGTCGACTTGCCGGCGTTCGGCAGCCCGACAATGCCTGAATCGGCAATAAGCTTGAGTCGCAGCCGGATCGTCAGTTCGGTGCCGGGCTGTCCGGGATTGGCGCGGCGCGGCGCGCGATTGGTCGAGGACTTGAAGTACGCATTGCCGAAGCCGCCATTGCCGCCATGCGCCAGCACCACGCGCTGGCCGATTTCGGTGATATCGGCGATGACGGTTTCGCCGTCCTCCTCGAGAATTTGCGTGCCGACGGGAATTTTGAGCGTGGCGTCGGCGCCGTTGGCGCCGTGGCGATCCTTGCCCATGCCGCCGCCGCCGTTCTTCGCTCTGAAATGCTGCTGATAGCGGTAGTCGATCAGCGTGTTGAGACCATCGACCGCCTCCGCGATCACGTCGCCGCCGCGGCCGCCGTCGCCGCCGTTCGGTCCGCCATATTCGATGAACTTCTCGCGCCGGAACGACACGCAGCCGTTGCCGCCGTCTCCGGACCGGATATAGACCTTGGCTTCATCGAGAAATTTCATCGGACCACTTGGAAAAAATCGGGACCACTTGGTAAATCGCGGACGCGGCGGGCACAACCGCGATGCGGCGTTGGCTGGCATCGCGCCCCTGATATAGGGTGGAATTCCAGAAATGCGGCCCCTGGAAGTGCGCCAGGGTTCGCCTCGGATTTCGTACGGCTATGGTAAACGTGTGGCGTGTTTTTAAGCTTGCGGCCCGGGCGGCGGTGTGGCGCACGACGGCCGATCCGCCGCTGGTGGAATTGCCGACATTACTGGGCTTTGCCGTCCTCCTCGCCGCGGTCCGCATTGCGCTGCAATTGCCGGCGGCCGCTTCGTGGCACGATTTCAACCCTTACGGCCTCAATGCGACCGTAGCCTGGATTGCGCTCGAACTGGCCGTGGCGGCGTTTTTCGTCCGGCCGGCGGTGCGCGGTTCGGCCTTGTCGGCGATGTTCGTCCTGTCGATTTTCGCCGACCTTCTAACCGCGGCACTGCAGTTCGGCGCGCCTTTCCTGGCGCCGTTGCTGCCGCTGGCGGTTACACAGAACGCCATGCTGACCGGCGCAATCGCGGCGAATGTATTTTTCGGTATCGGCGTCGTCTGGTGGATCGGAGCGATGTCCGCCGTGGTCGCCAGTTTGCAGCCGGGCTTGAACCTGCGCCTGATCGGAAGGGTTGCGGCACTGGGAGTGGCGCTGTTTGTCGCCGATGCGGCGGTGCCGCATGCGCCGGTTTTCCTGCCGCCCCATTTCGACGCCCGCGGCGCCAATTGGTGGGAATTCCTTTACGCGCTCCACCAAGGGCATGGCGGCGAGGCGGAAGCAGCACCTGCGGGATTGGCAAAGCTTGAAAAGGCGCAAACCGCGCTTCTCAAGCAGCAATTCGCCGCGCTGGCGCCGCCGCGCCCGGGCGTGACCGGCGTCTATGCGCTCGGCATTGCCGGCTGGGCCAACCAGGACGTTTTCATCAAGGAACTCGACGGCGGCCTGGCTGTCCTCGCCGGAGTGTTGCCGATCAAAGATCGCACCGTCCGCCTCATCAACAATCGGGCAACACTGGATACCGTGCCGCTTGCCGATCTGCAGAATTTCAAGGCGGCCGTACACGGCATCGCCCAAGTCATGAACAAGGACGCCGACGTTCTCGTCCTGATGATGACGTCTCACGGCAGCGAGAGCGGATTCATGCTGCAAGTGCCGGGCAAGACCGTCGAACTGACCGGGCCGCAAGTGGCCGCGGCGCTCGACGGCGAAGGCATCAAGAACCGTGTGGTGATTGTCTCAGCCTGCTTCTCCGGCAGCTTCGTTCCGCCGCTCGCCAACGACAACACCATCGTCATGACGGCCGCGGATGCCAAAAGCACATCATTCGGCTGCGCGCCGGAACGCGATTGGACCTATTTCGGCGACGCCTTCTTCCAGCAGAGCCTGCATCCCGGCTCGGATTTCGAAAACTCGTTCGATCATGCGCGCATCTTGATCCAGGGCTGGGAACTGATGGACCACGCGCCGCCGTCCAACCCGCAGGGTCATTTCGGCCCGGCCTTGGTGGCAAAACTGGCGCCGCTGTTCGCGAGCGCGCCGGGGCCATAGCGCGCGTAGGCGCTATGCCACCTCTTTCGTGCGCCCCCAGGTCTTCAACGACGCCCACAAGCCGCGGTCGAGCCGGAAGCGATCGAACGGCGCCGACGAATTGATGGCGCGGATGCGGTAGAGGCCGACCCCGGTCCATTGGAAGCCGCACTTTTCCAGCACCCGGCGCGACGCCGGATTACTGACCCGGGCGCCGGACACCAGCGCGTCATGACCGAGTTCGCCGAAGGCGTGATCGATCAAAGCGCGCACCGCTTCCGTGGCGTAGCCGCGGCCCCAAAACGGCACGCCGAGCCAATAGCCGATCTCGGCCTCGCCTTCGCGCAATTCGATACTGCAGATCCCGATCGCCCCGCCGTCGAGCGTGACGACCAACGCCGCCTCGCCAGGCTGACGATTGATCGCGGCAACGAATTGTTCGCCGTCCTCGACGCGATAGGGATGCGGAATCCGCGAATGTGTTCTCGGCAACGCGGCGGTCGTTGGCGAGACGTGCAATGGCTTTGATGTCGCTTCGCACCGGCGCCCGGAGCACGAGCCGCGCGGTATCCAGAACGGGGCTTGGCCCTGATGGTTGCTGCGCGAGGGCTTGCGGTTCTTGCAGTCATCGCCTGGGCTCCTGAAATCGAAAAGGGGAACCGGCATGCCGGTCCCCCTTTTTCGGAGCCTTTTCGGGTCCGCCGGGCGACTGGATGCCGGCAGACCTCGTATGATCCACCGTATTACTGGGCAGCTGCCGCGGTTGCCGGAAGTACGGAAACGAAGATGCGGCCCTTGGTTTTGGTACGGAACTCGACTTTGCCGTCGATCAACGCGAACAGAGTATGGTCCTTGCCAAGCCCGACATTCCGGCCGGGATGCCATTTGGTGCCGCGCTGACGCGCAATGATGTTGCCGGCAACAACTTCGCTGCCGCCGGAAATCTTCAGACCAAGCCGCTGGCCGGCCGAGTCGCGGCCGTTTCGTGATGAGCCGCCTGCTTTTTTGTGTGCCATCGCTGGCCTCCGAACTCTCTAGCTACTGGTTATACCGGATTCGTGACAAAACCATCGTCGGGCAAAATCACTTTTTCTTGCCCTTGCTGGCCGGCTTTTTGAAACGTGCCGCCGCCGGCTTGGCTTTGGTCTTGGAACTTTTCTTGGCCGATGCAGCCGACTTGGCGGCGGTGCTTTTGGAGGCGGTGCTTTCCGTATCCTCCGTCGCACCATCGGTCGTCACGACGGGTTTCGGCTCGCGCTTCGGACGCGGCTTCACTTCCTTGCTGGCCTTTTTGCCGTCGGTCAGAATTTCGGTGATGCGCAGAAGCGTGAATTCCTGGCGATGACCGATCTTGCGCCGCGAATTTTTGCGGCGGCGCTTCTTGAATGCGATGATCTTGGCGCCGCGGCCCTGGTCCAATACTTCGGCCGCGACGGTCGCGCCCGAAACCGTGGGCGCGCCCAGAGACACGCTGTCGCCGCCGACAACCAAAACCTCGCCGAACTCGACGATCTCACCGGGTTCGCCCTTGATCTTGTCGACCTTGAGCACGTCTTCGGCGGCCACCCGGTATTGCTTGCCACCTGTTTTAAAGACCGCGAACATCTTTATTCCTCGTGTTCGATACCCGATCGTCGGATTTGCGTCCGGACCGGCTTCTTCCAGTCGTTTCTGCTGATAATTAGCGGCAATACGGCGGAATATCGCACCGAAACCGCGCTAACCGGCGTCCTTATGACGGCAGGGCCAGTTCCTGTCAAGAAACGTCGCTTGGCGCAACGCGCTCACCAAGGCGTTAAACCCGTGCTTTTTCAAGGCAGTGACCAATTGAGACGGTGACTTTCAAGGGGTTGGCGCGTTAAAAAAAGCCTGCACGGCGAATGGCCTAAAGGCCGCGGGCGGCGCTTGGAGGAAACGATGGTGGCAAAGGAGCCGGCGATTGGTCTATCCCGCCGGACATTGCTGACCGTCGCGCTGCCCGGAATGGCGGCAACCGTAGCTCATGCTCAAACCGGCGGCAAAGACGTCGCTCCGCCCCCCGCGCCAGGACCGGAAGTCTACCCGGACCGCCCTGTTACCTTCGTCGTGCCCTTCGCGCCGGCCGGCGGCACCGACGTTCTCGCCCGGCTGCTTGCGCAAAAGCTCGAACAGGGCTTCGGCGAGCCGTTTGTCGTCGAAAACCGTCCCGGCGCCGGCACCGTGATCGCGACCAATTTCGTCGCCAAGTCGGCACCCGACGGCTACACCATCATGATGTCGGTGTCGTCGCTTGCCATCGACGTCACGCTCTACAAATCGCTGCCTTACGATCCGGGGCAGGATCTCGCTTTGGTTTCGCTGATCGCCTGGGTGCCGTTCGTGCTGGTGGTCGATCCGTCGCTGCCGGTCAACAGCGTCGAGGATCTCATCAAGCTCGCCAAGCAGCGGCCGCTCAGCTACGGCTCCGGCGGCATCGGCGCGTTTCATCATCTTGCCGCCGCGCTGTTCGCCAGCATGGCCGGCATCAAAATGACCCATGTGCCCTATCGCGGCACCGCGCCGGCGCTGACCGATCTCATGGGCGGCTATATCCAGCTGGTGTTCAGCGATCTTGGACCGGCGTTGCCGTTGATCAAGGGCGGCAAATTGCGCCCGCTGGCGGTGACGAGCAAACAACGCGTCACGGCCCTGCCGAATGTGCCGCCGCTCGATCAAGCGGGCGTGCCCGGCTATGACGCCTCGGCATGGCAAGGCGTCATCGCGCCGGCGCAAACACCGCAGCCGATCATCGCCAAACTGAATACCAAACTGAATGCCATCGTCGCCATGGAGGATGTCCGCGCCCGCATGGCGGACCTCGGCATGACGCCTGCCGGCAAGGGCGACGCCGAGGAGATGCAGCAATTCCTGCGCTCCGAAATCGTACGCTGGCGCGGCGTCGTCGAAATGGCCGGCATTGCCGGCTCGGAATAAGACGGCTTTTCGGCTTGCGCCGGGCGGCTGGATATTTGCAAGATCGCCGCTGACGCGGAGACCGGCATTGCACAGTCCGTCGATCGAGACCTCTTGGCCGGATGCCATCCACGCCCATTTCCGTCGTGTCGGCGTTCGCCAGGTCGGCTATGTGCCGGATGCCGGGCATAGCCGGCTGATCGCGCTGTGCAAGGACGACCCCGCCATCGCCGACGTGGTGCTGACCACCGAGGAAGAAGGCGTCGGCCTCGTTGCCGGCGCGGCGCTCGGCGGCCAGCGCGCGGCGCTGCTGATGCAATCGAGCGGCGTCGGCAATTGCGTGAATATGTTTTCGCTGCTGCGCAATTGCGGCTTCGGTTGCGTCTTGCTGGTCACCATGCGCGGTGAATTCGGCGAGTTCAATCCGTGGCAAGTGCCGATGGGCTCGATCACCGAAGACGTGCTGCGGCTGTGCGGTTTCCTGACCTATCGGGTGGAGAACGCCGACACCGTCGATGAGATCGTCGGCGCCGGCTGCGACATGGCGTTCGAAGGCAACCTGCAAATCGCGATCCTGCTGTCGCAGCAGCTGATCGGCCGCAAGCAATGGACGCGATGACGCGGATGAAAGGAAGCGGATGATGGACCGCCGCAATTTCGTGCGCGAACTGCTGGCCGATCGCGGCGACCTTCTGGTCGTGCCCGGTCTGGGCTCGGCGACTTACGACGTCGCCGCGGCCGGCGATCATCCGCTGAATTTCTATCTCTGGGGCGCCATGGGCGGCACCGCCATGATCGGTCTGGGGCTGGCCTTGGCCCGGCCCGACCGGCGGGTCGCGGTCATCACCGGCGACGGCGATATGCTGATGGGGCTGGGCAGTCTCGCGACCATTGGCGTCAAGCGGCCGAACAATCTCGTCATCGTGGTGCTCGACAACGCCCATTACGGCGAAACCGGAATGCAGCCGAGCGCCACCGCCGCGGGCGTCGACTTCGTCGCGATGGCCCTGGCCTGCCGCTTCCGCGCCGCGCGCGCTGTGTCGCGCAACGATGAGGCTTCGGACGTTCGGGCGCTTCTGCACCATGCCGAAGGCCCGATCCTGATCAACGCCCGGATCGATGCCGTGGACACGCCACGCGTTCTGCCATTGCGCGACGGACACGCGATCAAACAGCGGTTCATCGCCGCGCTGAACACGGCCTGAGCAAGCATGCAGAAAACCGAATTGATCATCCGCAATGCCCGCCTCCGCGATAACGAGCAACGCGTCGACATTGAGATCAGCGGCGGACGAATCGCGGAGATCGGCGCGCCGGCAGACCGTAAGGCGACCAATGAGATCGACGCCGCTGGCAACCTTGTCACGCCGTCCTTCGTCAATCCGCACATGCATCTATGTAAAGTGTGGACCTTGCCGATGATGTCGGAAGCGGCGCTGCTGGCCTATCAGCAAGCCGGCATGTCGGGAGCGGCCGCAGCGATCGAACTCGCGAGCGACGTCAAGAAGTCCTATCACGCCTCCTGGATCGAAAAGAACGCACGCCGCGCCGTTGCGCTTGCCGCGCTCTACGGCACGACGCATATGCGCGCCTTCGCCGATGTCGACAGCAAGGCGAGGCTCGAAGCCGTCAAGGCGCTGCTGGCGATCCGAGAGGAATTCCGCGGCATCGTCGAATTGCAGGTCGTCGCCTTTGCGCAGGACGGCATCGGCAAGGATCCCGGCACGGATAGGCTGATGGACCAGGCGATGCGGCTCGGCGCCGATGTGGTCGGCGGCATTCCCTGGATCGAGCGCACGCCGGCGGAGATGCAGGCCCATGTCGAGTGCTGCTTCGACCTCGCTGTCCGCTACGGCAAAGATGTCTCGATGCTGCTTGACGATTCCGGCGATCCCAATTTGCGCACGCTGGAGATGATGGCGAAGGAGGCTATCAAGCGCGGCTGGCAAGGCCGCGCGCTGGCACATCATTGCCGCGCTATGTCGGCTTACCCGGATAGCTACATGGAGCAACTGCTGCCGGTGTTGCGTGAAGCCGGCGTCGCCGTCGTCAGCAATCCGCATACCGGCCCGCTGCACGCGCGGATACCCGAGCTTCTCGCCGCCGGGATCAATGTCTGTCTGGGGCAGGACGATATTTCGGACGCCTATTACCCGTTCGGCCGTAACAACATGCTCGAAGTGGCGTTTCTCGCTGCCCACCTGCTCTGGATGATGTCGCGGAAAGATATGGAGACGCTCTACGGCATGGTCACCGCCCGGCCCGCCGCCGCGCTGCGTCTTCCCGGCTACGGCATCGCGGTCGGCGCACCCGCCAACCTCGTCGTCTTGGATCAGCCGGATATCGGCGAGGCGCTGCGCTTTCACGGCCGGCCGCGGGCGGTGATCAGTCATGGCCGCTTGGTCGATCTCGGCCGGATGAGCGCGTTGGCGTCCGCAGGCGCTTAACGGCTCGGCCCGGCTGCCTGCGACAAGATCGTCGGGCGCTCGCCGTCTGCATAAAAATCACATAAACTTTCCGTTGTCGAATTTCGGCCGCCACGGATTGCCGATGGCTGCCCCGATTCTGCGGCAATGCATTGAGAGCGTTATATAAAATGAAATATGGGCGGATGACCGTCGGCAGTGGCCGCAATCGAACGCTCGCAGCTGCAGCAACTCCCATCACAGAAATTTATGCGGCGGCTATGTCGCACTATCGGCACCGGGAATTCACGCCAGCGGAAAACCTCTGTCGCGCTATTTTGGCACGCGATCCCGGCCATTTGCGCGGGTTGGTGCTGTTCGCCGACCTGCTGCAGCAGAGCGGCCGCAATAAACTGGCGGTGAAAATGCTCAAGCAAGCGCTGGCGCTCGATTGCAGCGACGCCGCCGCCCACGACACCATCGCCCTCGCCTATCAGGCGCTGGGACGCCGGGACGACGCGGTTCAGCATTTCGCCCGCGCCGTGGCGCTCGGACTGGGCGGCGCCGAAATGCTGGTCAAGCAAAGCGCAGCCGTAGCGGCGTCGCTCAAACGCCTGGCCGCCGCCTAGCCGATGGCCTTGCGGCTTGCCGAACTTCTCGGCCCGCAAGGCGCGGCACCGCTCGCCGACGAAGCGCTGTTCGTGGCGCTGCTTCAATCCAAGGTCATTCACGACCTCGAGCTCGAGCGTTTATTGACGGCGTTGCGGCGGGCGCTGCTTGAACATGCGATCGAGGGCGGCCCGGCTGTCGACGATGATGCGCTCGAATTCTATGGCGCCTTGGCGCAGCAGTGCTTCCTCAACGAATATGTATTCGCGCTCGGCGACGACGAACGAGTGCAATCGCAACGGGTTTGCGATCGGATCGCCACCGCGATCGAATCCGGCGCAGCGATCGCGCCGCTCGATGTCGTTGTGGCTGCGAGCTATCGGCCGCTGCATCAAGTGCCGAAGGCGGTATCGCTGTTGGATCGACAATGGCCGAAAGCCGTTGCGCGGCTTTTGACGCAGCAGATCAGCGAGCCGCTTGAGGAAGCATCGGACCGCGACGACATTCCCGTCCTGACCCGCATCGACGACGCCGTTTCGTTGCAGGTGCAGAACCAGTACGAGGAAAATCCCTATCCGCGCTGGACGATACCGCCGCCGGTCAAGCCGACCACGATCGGCGAATATCTGCGCGACAGACTGGGCGTTACGCCGCCGGGATGGACCGAACCCAGCCATGCCGACATTCTGGTCGCGGGGTGCGGCACCGGCGCGCACTCGATCGACACCGCGCAGCGATTTCCGCAATCGCGCGATTCTTGCGATCGACATCAGCCGCACCAGCCTGGCCTATGCCGGCAGGAAGGCCCACGAGCTCGGCCTGTCCAACATCGAGCACGCCCAAGCCGACATTCTCAAGCTCGACACGCTCGACCGGCGGTTCGATGTGATCGAAACGGCGGGCGTGCTGCATCATCTTGCCGATCCGGCGGCGGGCTGGCGGCTCCTGCTCTCGCTATTGCGGCCCAACGGCCTGATGTTCATCGGCCTTTACAGCGCGATCGCCCGGCGCTCGCTGAACGCGGTGCGCACGCAAATCGCCGCGCGCGGCTATCGCGCCACCGCCGACGATATCCGGCTCTGCCGCCAGGATTTGATCGCCCGCAACGGCCTGCCGCCGTTCCGCGACTTTTCCAGCACCAGCGGCTGCCGCGATCTTTTGTTCAACGTCATGGAGCACCAGTTCACGATTCCGCAAATCGCGGATTTCCTGGATGCCAACCGGCTGGCGTTTCTGGGATTCGAGCAGTTGCTGCCCGACACGCTTGAGAATTTCCGGCAGCTGTTTCCGGGTCCCGACGCCGTGCGTGACCTGGCGTCTTGGCATCGCTTTGAAGAGCGCCATCCCTCCACGTTCAGCAATATGTATTTCTTCTGGGTGCAGAAGAGCGGCTGATTCAAGCTTTCGCCGCGCGCTTCACCGCTTCGATGATCTCCGGATAAGCGGCGCAGCGGCAGAGGTTGCCGGCGAAGTAATGGCGGATGTCATCCTCGCTCGGGTCCGGCTGCTCTTTGAGCAATTGGGTTGCCATCATCACGAACCCGGGCGTGCAGAAGCCGCATTGGAACGCGCCGCAATCGATAAAGGCTTGTTGCACATTGGACAGAGTGCCGCCGGCATCGAGATGCTCGACGGTCGTCACCTCTTTGCCGTCGACCCAGACACCGAAATAGAGGCAGCCGGAAACCGCCTTGCCGTCGACCAGCACGGTGCAGCAGCCGCACAGGCCCTGGCCGCAGCTTTCGCGCGCGCCGAACAGGTCGAAGCGCTGCAGCAGTTCGACGAGGTTGCGATGCGGCTCGATCGTGGTCGAAACCGCGGCGCCGTTGAGCGTGAAATTGATGGTGCGTGCACTCATCATTCGTCCTCCAGCGGGCGGCCTTCTTTGGCGCGCAAGGCGCGCAGCACCGCTTCGGCTGTGATCGGCAATTCCATGATGCGGACGCCGACGGCGTCGTGGATCGCGTTGGCGATCGCCGGCGATACGCCGAAGGTTCCGGATTCGCCGACGCCCTTGGCGCCGAACGGCCCGGTATGCTGCTCGGCGGCGACATATTCGCTCTCCATCGGCGGAATATCGCCGATGCCGGGAATCTTGTAGTCGGCGAGCGAAGCATTGGTGACCTGGCCGCCGTCGAGATGCATCGCCTCGGACAACGTGAAGCCGAGCTGCATGATCGCGGCACCGGAAATCTGCGCGCCCACGACGCCGGCATTGATCGGCTTGCCGCAGTCCACCGCGTTGACCAGCCGCACGATGCGGACATGGCCGGTTTCGGTATCGACTTCGACCTCGACGCCGGCGCCGCCGACCATCCAGAACGGCGTGACGTTATCGGACTGGCCGGTCTGGGCGTCCGGCGGCTTGTAGCTCGGAACAAAACTCGCCGAGCCGATGACATTGCCGGCCTGCATGCCGAAGCGCTTCTTGAAAATTTCCGATGGCGGATAGTTGGTGCCTTCCGGCAAGCCGGCCTCAATGGCCAGCGCGCGCAATTTATTGCGGGCGTCTTCGGCGGCGAGCCGCATCGCGTTGCCCATGTGATAGAGCGAGCGCGAACCGAGCGTGCCCATGTCGTAGGGCGTAATGTCAGTGTCCGAATGAACGACCCGGACCTCCTCGGCATCGATGCCGAGCACTTCGCCGACGATCAGCGCATAGGCGGTGTCGGAGCCCTGCCCCATATCGACGGTGCCGGTGTAGGCCGTGGTGCTGCCGTCGGCCGAAATATTGACGATCGCGACCGAGGTGGTCGGCGAAATAACGGCTTTGAGGCCGATCGCGATGCCGCGGCCGCGCCGCAGCGTTCCAGAACCGCGGTCGAATGGTTTGTCCCAGCCCATGCGGGCCACGACCGCATCGAAGACCTCGGGCACGGCCGCATCTTGCAGCACGGTGCCGCTGGCGTGGGGCCGTCCGTTGCGCAACAGATTCTTGCGGCGGAAATCGACCGGATCGATGCCGAGTTCGCGGGCGACCATATCGGTGTGGGACTCATAGGCCCAGACCAGTTGCGGCACACCGAAGCCGCGCGAGCGCGCCCGCCGGCGTGCGATTGGTGTAAATCTCGTAGGAATCGACGCTGACATTGTCGATGTCGTAAGGGCCGGCCGCGGTGAAGCCGGATTTTTGCGCGACGCGCGGACCGATGTCGGCATAGGCGCCGCCGTTCCAAAAGACTTCGCACGTCCGCGCCAACGAGCCTGCCGTCTTTGCCGACGCCGCTTTTGATGCGGAACGTCGTGGCATGCTTGGTGATCATGTAGAACTGCTCTTCCATCGTCAGCGCGATCTTGACCGGACGACGGACGATCATGGCGAGCGCGGCGACCAGAGCTTCGAGCTTGATGTAGAGCTTGCCGCCGAAGCCGCCGCCGAGATAGGGCACCTTGACCCTGACTTTGTTCTCCGGCCAGCCGAACAACCGGGCGATCTCAATGCGAACGAAGGACGGCGACTGGTTGGCGGTGTAAATGGTCAGGCGATTGTCGCCCGGCTCGGCCACCGAGACGAACGGCTCGAACGCCACATGCAGGCATTGCTGGGTCTTGAAGGTGTGCTCGAACACATGCGCGGCGCCGGCCATCGCCTTGTCGATATCGCCGCGGCGCAGGTGATAATCGAGCGCGACGTTGGTGCCGCCGCGGCCTTTGAGATGTTTCAGATCGGCAAAAGTGCCGGCCGGGCGCAGCACGTCGTGCACCAGAATATCCGGCGACATCGCCTCGACCTCGTCATAGACCGCCGGAAGTTCTTCATATTCCGCTGAAATCAGCTGCACCGCCTGTTCGGCGATATGCGGATCGCTTGCCAGCACGACTGCAACCGGCTCGCCGACATGGCGCACTTTGTCGAGCGCCAGGATCGGCTGATCGTGAAAGGCAGGTCCGTAATAGGGTTCGGGGATAAGCTGTTTGATGTCTTCGATCGTGAGCACGCGATGCACGCCCGGTAATTCCCGCGCCGCTTGCGTGTCGACGCTGAGAATGCGGCCGTGCGGCACCGTCGAGCGAAACACCTTGCCGTAGAGCATGCCGGGCAGGCGCAGATGATGCGTGTAATCGGCGCGGCCGGTGACCTTGGCGTGGACTTCGAGCCGCGGAATGCTGCGTCCGACCTGATTCATTGCCGCACCTTGCCTTCGGCGCCGGTCATGGCGCGCTTGACGGTGCGCCCGAGATAGACCCGCAGCAGTTCGCGTTTATAGGCAGCAGAACCGTGCGCGTCGGACAGGATCGATGCTTCCGCCACCGCGGCTTCGCCTGCTCGCTGCAGCGTCGCCTGGTCGGGCGCCGCGCCTTGCAGCGCCTTTTCCGTATCTTTCATGCGCGTGACTTTTTCGGTCGCGGCGCTGACCACGACGACCGGATCGCGCATCACCCCGCCATCGAGCACGAACGACACCGCGACGCCCAAGGCCGGCCAGTCGTCATGTGTGCGTGACGTGACCTTGGAGTAAGCGGCTTTGCGGTCGCCCAGCGGCGGCACCGTCACCGAGGCGATCAGTTCGTTCTTTTCCAGCACGGTTTCGTAATAGCCCGAATAGAGTTTTTCGAGCGGCAGTTCGCGCTGGCCGTTCGGGCCGACGATCGTAAGGCGGCCGCCCAGCATGGTCAGCACCGGCGGCAGATCCATATGCGGGTCGCCATGCGCCAGCGCGCCGCCGACGCAAGCGACATTGCGGACGCGCGGGTTCGAAAGCCGGTGCAGCGCATAAGTCAGGACCGGCCAGCGCTGAGCGACGGTCTGGTCGAGCTCCAATTCGCGCAGCGTCGTCATCGCGCCGATGCGCGCTTCGCCGCCGCTGCCGACCCTGACGCCCGCATAATCGGGCTCGATGCGGTGCAGGCAGATCAGCCTGGTCGGCTGAAACACGCCGGCCTTCATCATCAGCATCAGCGCGGTGCCGCCGGCGACCGGACGAATCGGTCGGGTCTTCCGGATCGAGCATGGACACCGCTTCCGCGAGCGACGCCGGCTCCGCCATTTCAAAGGGAATCACTGGACGTTTCTCCCGCCTCTCCAGGCGATTTTCGTTCTTAGGACGCCGCCGCGCCTGGAGCGCGAATTATCACAGGTAGGTTCGCGGCGTCGAGACGCCCGAACGGCTCTCAGCTTTCATGCATGGCGCGAGCGCGGGCTCATGCACCAGGCGCCGATCACCACCAGAATGGAGAGGAGGCCGGGCGCTATCGCCAGCCAGAGACTGGAGGCGGCCACGGCTGCGGTCGCGGCCCAGCCGATCGAAGAAAAGGCCTCGGCAAAGGTGGCGAAACGCGAGGAGACCTGGCGGCGGCGGAACTGGCTGCGTTTGGCCTGGCTGCGGAACCAGAATTGGATCGCGGTCGCCGCCGCCGCCGAGACTGCGATGCCGACGCTGGTCACCAGCGCATACCAGGGCGACGCCAGGGCCAGTGCCGCGACCAGCGGGCAGAACACGATCACAATGACCGAGAGAACGGCCTCGATCTTGGCCCGCACCACCGCGCGCGGCGCGATCGGCGCCGTGGCGACGAGATCGGGCGCGTCCTCGCCGGAAATCGCCAGCCAGGCGAGACCGCCGGCCAATTGGCCGGATGCCATGACCAAGACCGGGACCAGCAGCTGAAAGGCGCCGTTGCCCTCGGCAAAGCTCCGCCACAGCAGCACCGCCGGAGGTATCAGATAGAGCATCTGCATCAGCGTCTGCGACACCAGCCACGGATCGCGCCGCAGCAGCGCCCATTCCTTGCGGCGCAAAGCCCGTTGCGGCGAGGTCGGCCGGAAATCGCCGCCGCGTCGTGCCTGGGCCACGGTGGCGGCACCGATGCTGGCGGCAGTGACGGCGTATTCGCCGAAGCGCGGTGCGACCGCGGCGATGGCGGCCGCCAGAAAGGCAAAACTCAGTGCCAGCACGCCGATCAGCGCCCAGCCGTCGCCGAGCGCGGCGCGTGCCGGCCACCAGATGACGCTGCCGGTGCCGGGCAGGAGTGCGAGCAAGGTCTCCGATTGCAAAACAGAGACCCGCGACAAGGTGCCATAGGACAGGATCGCGGCAACCTGCAGGCCGATGACGAAGGCGGCGCCGATCACCGCGGCAACGACCTGCGCGATCAGCCGCGTCCGTTTGGGGCCGAAGGACCGGAACAGTCCGACGGTCACGCCGACCGCCAGAGCCGTCGCCGCGGCACCCATGCCGACGATCACGCCATAGGCGCCGATCCAGCGCCAGCCGCCGAGCGCGATCAGCACGTCGATGAAAGGGGCCGCCAGCGGCATCGCCAGCATCGCCATCGACAGCGCCACCGTGACGATACGGACGGCGAAAACCTTCTCCGCCGAAGCCGGCGACGCCAGGATCAGATCGAGATCGGCGCGCGAATAGAACGCGCGCGTGATCGATTCCATCGCCTGCGAAATCATCAGGAACCACGACAGCAAAATACTGCCGCTGATCGCGACCAAAGTCGGCTTATCGGGCGCGGCGCCGGCATAACGGCCGACCGTCCAATAGGCGACGAAGTGCATGAAAATCACGAAGATCGCGATCGCGATGACGACACGGCGCAGCCGCTCGTGCCGGCCGGCGGTCATCATGCCAAGCCAGTCGCGCCACGCCAGCCGCGCTTCGTGCCGCGCGAACCAGACGGCGGTGCCGGCCTGAAACGTCATGCCGCCTCGGCCGGCGCGGCAACCAGCGCCAGGAAAGTATCTTCGAGGCTCGCGCCGTCATTGCTCCCGGCCTTGTCGCCGATCTTGCCGGCCTGCAATCGCAGTTCCTGCAGCGTGCCTTCGGCAATGAGCCTGCCGTGGGCGATGACGCCGATGCGATCGGCCATGCGCTCGGCAACTTCGAGAATATGCGTGGTCATGATGATGGTGCCGCCGGCATGCACGCGTTCGCGCAACACGCTTTTGACCTGGCGTGCAGAACCGGCGTCGAGCCCGGTGAGCGGCTCGTCGAGAATGATCAGCCGCGGGTCGTGAATGAGCGCGCCGGCCAGCGCCACTTTCTGCCGCATGCCTTTGGAGAAGCCCTCGCAGCGCTCGTTCGCATGCGGCGGCGAGATCGAGCCAATCCAGCAATTCGTCGGCCCGCGCAGCGGCCAGCGACGGCTCGACCGCCCAGAGGCCGGCGACGAATTCGAGATATTCCTGCGGCGTGAGCTTGTCGTAGATCATCGGCTCGTCGGAAATCCACGCCATCACCCGTTTGGCCCCGACCGGATCGGCCAGCGCATCGATGCCGGTGACATGGATGGTCCCGGCGTCGGGACGAAGCAGGCCTGCGATCATCCGCAGGGTCGTGGTCTTGCCGGCCCCGTTGGGGCCGAGCAGCGCGTAAAATTCGCCGGTCCGGACCCGCAGGTCGAGGCCGTCAACCGCCGGACGGTCGAACCGCTTCGCCAGGCCGCAGACATCGAGGGCGAACGGCGCCGGCGGCGAAAAAAGCTGCATGGTCTGGCCCTAAACCCGATAAGCATGATCCCGAAAAGTGGGGACGTTTTTCGGAAAAGATCATGCTCCAACAAAGAATTCTGGACCCTGAACCAATTCGATTGAATTGGGTCGGGTCCAGAGGCCGAATACGCATAATCGACAGAGGTTTCGGGGCTGTGAATCCAGTCCCGCGAATTTGCGGCCGATCCCGCTTTGTCAGCCGCTGACGCCGTAGGCCGCCAAGGCCGACATATTGACCAGCTGGGCATCGTTCGCCCCGAGCGGCACGATCTGCACCGAGCGGTCGAGCCCGACCAGCATCGGACCGATCACATTGGCGCCGCCGAGTTCCCGCAGCATCTTGGTCGCGATCGAGGCTGAGTGGAATGCCGGCATGACCAATACATTGGCGGGGCCGGTGAGCCGGCAGAACGGGTAGGCGTCGCGCAACTCCATGTTCAGCGCGACGTCGGCCGCCATGTCGCCGTCGTATTCGAAATCGACCCGTCTTTGATCGAGCAGTTGCACGGCTTCCTTCACCCGATCGGAGCGCTCGCCCTCGGGATAGCCGAAAGTCGAAAACGCCAGCAGCGCCACCCGCGGCACATAGCCGAACGAGCGGGCGACGCGCGCCGCCTCGATGGCGATTTCGGCAAGATCGCCGGCATCCGGCATTTCGGTCACCGCGGTATCGGCGACCAGCACGGTGCGCCCGCGCGCCAGCACCAGCGAGACACCCATGACGCGGTGCCCGGGCTTGGGATCGATGCAGCGCCGGACGTCTTCGAGCGCCACCGAGAAATTGCGGGTGACGCCGGTGACCAGCGCATCGGCATCGCCGAGCGCCACCATGCAGGAAGCAAAGTGATTGCGATCCTGATTGACCAGGCGCTGGCAATCGCGCTGCAGGAAGCCTTTGCGCTGGAGCCGCTCGTACAGATAAGCGGCATAGGCGGCATTGCGCTTCGATATCGCGGCATTGATGATTTCGATATTGCCGCCGAGTTCGACGCCGAGCGCCTGCGCGGTCTCGCGCACCCGACGCTCGCGGCCGACCAGGAGCGCGGAGCCAAGCCCTTGGTTGACGAAGCTCGCCGCGGCGCGGATCACCTGCTCCTCTTCGCCTTCGGCGAACACGACGCGCCGCGGGCGGCGGCGCAGCCGTTCGTAGACGCCTTGCAGCACGCCGGCGATCGGATCGAGCCGGGTCCGCAACTGGTGCCGATAGGCGTCCATGTCGGCGATCGGCCGCCGCGCCACATCGGACTCCATCGCCGCCTTGGCCACCGCCGGCGGAATGTCGGAGATCAGCCGCGGATCGAACGGCACCGGGATAATGTAGTCGGGCCCGTATTTCGGCCGCGCGCCATAGGCGGCGGCGACCTCGTCGGGCACGTCCTCGCGGGCCAGCGCCGCGAGCGCATGCGCCGCCGCGATCTTCATTTCCATATTGATGGCGCGGGCGCGGACATCGAGCGCGCCGCGGAAGATATAGGGAAAGCCCAGCACGTTGTTGATCTGGTTCGGATAGTCGGAACGGCCGGTTGCCATGATGGCATCGCTGCGCACTTCGGCGACTTCCTCCGGCGTGATTTCCGGATCGGGATTGGCCATGGCGAAGATGATCGGCTTGTCCGCCATGGACTTCACCATCTCCTTGGTCACCGCGCCCTTGACCGAAAGACCGAAGAACACATCGGCGCCTTCAAGCGCGTCGGCAAGCGCTGCGGGCGTTGGTCTTCACCGCCGAACCCGACTTCCACTGGTTCATGCCCTCGGTACGGCCTTCGTAGATGACACCCTTGGTGTCGCAGAGAATAAGGTTCTCGTGGCGGAAACCGATGGCGCGGAGCAGCTCGAGGCAGGCGATGCCGGCGGCGCCGGCGCCATTGCAGACCAGTTTGGTTTTTTCGATCTCGCGCCCGGTGAGTTCCAGCGCATTGATCAGGCCGGCCGCCGCGATAATGGCGGTGCCGTGCTGGTCGTCGTGGAACACCGGAATATCGAGCAGTTCACGCAGCCGCTGCTCGATGATGAAGCACTCCGGCGCCTTGATATCTTCGAGGTTGATGCCGCCCCAGCCTTTGCCGAGGAGTTTGACGCAATTGATGAATTCGTCCGGATCCTCGGTCGACACTTCGAGATCGATGGAATCGATATCGGCGAAGCGCTTGAACAGGATCGATTTGCCTTCCATCACCGGCTTGGCGGCCAGCGCGCCGCGATTGCCGAGACCGAGGATGGCGGTGCCATTGGTGATCACCGCGACGAAATTGCCTTTGACGGTGTAGTCGTAAGCCTTGCGACTCGTCCTCGGCGATGGCCAGCACCGGCACGGCGACGCCCGGCGAATAGGCCAGCGACAAGTCGCGCTGCGTCGCCATCGGTTTGGTGGCGACGACTTCGAGTTTGCCCGGCCGGCCTTCGCTGTGAAACAGCAGCGCTTCCTGGTCGGTAAAGGTCGGCCGTTGTGTCGGGCCGCCGTTTTTGGAAGCCATTTCAATTTCCTATCGATGTTCGCCGGGGCGGGGTGGTGAGGCGAGAGGAACCTTAGCGAACCCGACGCCTCGTGCTCAAGGCACCCTCGGCAGCTGGCGGGCCGCATGCCCGCAAGGCTGTGGTGCAAAAAAGCGCCGCAGGCAAGCACATTGAACAAGCCGGCCCGGAAGGGTAATGGCTCCATCACGACAGCCTGCACGAACGGCTTTCGGCCCATCCCGCAGCCCGGCGCGCTTATGATCAGATTCCTGTTCCGCTTTATCGGCCTTTGCCTGTTGGCCACGGCCTTTGTGTTCTTCGTCTATGACGGCACTAAATCCATCGCCAATCACCAGATCGTCTACACCAAGGTCGGCGATGTGTGGGCCATCGTCGATCAGAACAGCCTCAACCTGGCGCAGGGCTGGCTGAAGCAGAAATTCGCCTGGGCTTGGGATCCCTATTTGCAGAATGGCTTCGATCTGCCAGCGTGGACGATTATCGGTATCGTGGCGGCGTTCCTGATCCTGCTCGGCCGCAAGAAGAAACCGCTGATCGGCTACGCGCGGGATTAAGGCCGGCTTTAAATCGCAGGCGCCGCCTGGACGATGGCGCGGAGACACCGTGTGCGACGACGCCTCGCTTTATTCCTCGCGCCCTTCGTCCTTATCGTGCTTCTGCCCTACGCTATTGCGCCATTTTATCGTTTCATCGACCCGGTCTCGACGCCGATGCTGTGGCGCCGGCTCACCGGGCAGCGGGTCGAGCAGACTTTCGTGCCGCTTAGCCGGATCGCGCCGGCACTCCCGCTGACCGTCATCGTCGCCGAGGACGGCAGCTTCTGCCACAATCGCGGCATCGACATCGGCGCGATGCGGGAGGCCTTGGAGCAGTCCGACGAAAACCCCGGCGAATCCCGCGGCGCCTCGACCATCACGCAGCAGACGGCCAAGAACCTGTTCCTGTGGCAGGGCCGCAGCTTCGTCCGCAAAGGGCTGGAAATACCGCTGGCGATCTGGCTCAACCTCGTCCTGCCGAAGCGGCGGGTCCTGGAAATCTATCTCAACATCGCCGAATGGGGCCCGAACGGCGAATTCGGCGCCGAAGCGGGCGCGCGCTGGGCCTTCGGCAAATCGGCTCGCGAACTCGACCCCCGCGAGGCGGCGGAACTCGCCGCGATCCTGCCTAATCCGATGCTGCGGAGCGCCAAGACGCCCGGCTTTATCGTGCGGCGGCTGGCCGGGCTTTATGAACGCCGGGCGGCCGCCTATCGGGACGCTGGACGCCTGCGTCCGGGGGCCTGCTCAAGGCCCAGGCTAGGACCTAAGGCCCTGAGTTGAAGCCCCAGCCATGCCCCTAGCAATGGCGGGCGTGTTCTTCTATAAGCCCGGAATTCCGAGCAAGGCGACCTGTCAGAGGAGAACGACCCCATGGCCGTGCCGAAAAGAAAAACTTCGCCGTCGCGGCGCGGCATGCGCCGGTCCGCCGATGCGCTGAAGGCCCCGACTTATGTCGAGGACAAGGATTCCGGCGAATTGCGCCGTCCGCACCACATCGACCTCAAGACCGGCATGTATCGCGGCCGGCAGGTGCTGAATAAGAAGGCGGAAGCCTAATAGCTTTTCCCGGACGCGGTGCAACGCACAGCGTTGCGCCGCAGATCCGGGATCGTCGCGGCCTCGGCGCTTGTAGCGATCCCGGGTCGGTGGCGCATCATTACGCTTCGCTCCATGCTGCGCAGCGCCCGGGACAAAGAGCTGACGAAAGAACTGGCGTCATGTTCGTGCTTGGCTTTCCGCTGCTGCTGGTTCCCTTCGCCATCTACAACATGATCGCGTTTCTGACGCCGGGCGTGAGCTGGACCGCGCCGGCGGCAACCGTGCACATGATGTCCGGGCAGGATTGGGTCCTCAGCTTGGAAGACCTTCTGATCGCGTTTTCGATATTTCTGCTTTGGATCGAGATCATCAAATCGACCCGGCTCGGGTCGCGGAGCGTGATGGATCACATCCTGGCGATGGCGCTGTTCATCGCCATGCTGGTCGAATTTCTGCTGGTCAAGCAGGCCGGAACCTCGACGTTCTTCCTGCTGATGATCATCGCGCTGGTCGACGTGCTCTCCGGCTTTATCGTCGGCATGCGCAGCGCGCAGCGCCAGGTCGAGATCGAAGGTCCGGGCACAGGTCTGACTACGGCCGTCCCGATTTCATCCTTTTCAGGATAGCCGCGACAGGCTGCGGCCCGTTCCGGTCGGCCATTGGCCGAGCGCGCGGTAAGCCGCGGTCGCCTCTTCCGGCTCGGCGCGGCGGCGGGCGCGGGTTTGCGGCGCCTGGCTCCTGGTGGCGATGAGTTGCGCGATGAAATCCGCGCTTGAGCGTGCGCCGGCGTGCGCGATTTCTCGGCATCGGCGGTTCGGTCCGATTGGCACCAGGGCGTTGCGCAACGACATCTCCTGTCCCGGAATGGGACGGTCAGTGGTCTCGGACCCAGGAGATCGCAAACGGCATGCCGCGTGGCCCATCCCGAATCATTTAAAGTTTGCGGATAGGCTCGCCGTCCATCCGCCGTCGCCGGCCGCGAACCGCAACAACCGCCAAACCGTGACATGAGGCGACCGTGACCGAGAACGGTCTGCAAATATCCCTTCTCGGCCAGCACCTCGCCGCGCGACACGCGCGCAGCTCGATGCCGCGGCAATTCTCGCTTCGGTCGGCGAGGTGGCCTATGACTGGCACATCGATACCGACGCGCTGTCTTGGAGCGCCAACGCCGCCGGCGTTCTGCTGATCCCCGACATCGCGGCAATTTCCAGCGGCCGCGCTTATGCGCAGCTGCTCGAGGCGGATAACGCCCAGGCCCGCTTCGACGTCGTGACGCAATCCGACAAGCGCGACGACGGCAACGGCGTCGCCTATCAAATCCAATATGTCATCCGTCCCGACCCTGCGTCCGAGACCAGGCTCTGGGTCGAGGACACCGGCCGCTGGTTCGCCGGCCCGGACGGCCGTCCGCAGCGCGCGCATGGCGTGCTGCGCGTCATCAACGAACGCTATGAGCACGAGCGCAAGCTGACCTTTCTCGCCCGCTGCGACGGGCTGACCGGCGAACTCAACCGCCACCGTTTGACCGAAGTGCTCGAAGACACGCTCGAAGAAGCGCTGCGCTTCGCGCTCCTCCTGCGGCTTTCTGCTGGTCGCCATCGACAATCTGGCGCGCATCAACGAATCCTATGGCTTCGACACCGCCGATCAGGTGATCGGCGCGGTCGCCAAGCGGCTGCGCAGCCGGATGCGCGGCAAGGACACGCTCGGCCGCTTCTCCGGCAACAAATTCGGCTTGGTGCTGCGCGACTGCACGCCCGACGACATGGCGATCGCCGCGGAGCGGATGCTGACCGGCATCCGCGACGAGATGGTGCCGACCAATGCCGGGCCGATCGCCGTCGACCGTCACCATCGGCGGCGTCACCGCGCCGCGCCACGCCCGCAGCGTCGCCGAAGTGCTCGGCGCGCGCGCAGGAGAGCCTCGACGGCGCCAAGACGCGGCGCCGCGGCTCGTTCCAGGCCTACCGGCCGAGTATCGAGCGCGAGGCGATGCGCCGCGAGAACGTGCGCGCGACCGACGAGATCGTCGCCGCGCTGAACGAGCGGCGCATCTTTCTGGCCTATGAGACCGTGGCGTCAGCCACGGATCGGCGGCCCGCATTCTACGAATGCCTGATGCGGATCCGGCGCACCGACGGCAGCCTGATTGCCGCCCAACGACATCGTTCCGGTCGCCGAACGGCTCGGTCTGGTCCGGCTGCTTGATTTCCGGGTGCTCGAACTCGTCGTCGACGAGATGATCGCGGCGCCCGGCGTTGCAAGCGAGCTTCAACGTCTCGCCGGCTTCGACCACCGATCCCGATTGGTGGGCCGGCCTGGCGTCGCTGTTGCGCAGCCATGCCGGCGTCGCCGAGCGTCTTATCGTCGAGATCACCGAAAGCGCCGCGATCCAGGACATCGACGAAACCCGCGGCTTCGTCACCCGCGTGAAGGATCTCGGCTGCCGTATCGCCATCGACGATTTCGGCGCCGGCTACACCTCGTTCCGCAATTTGCGCAAGCTCGGCGTCGATGTCGTCAAGATCGACGGCGCCTTCGTGCAGGCACATCATGAGCTCGGAGGACGACCGCGCCTTCGTGCGCACACTCGTCGATCTCGCCAGGCGGTTGAACCTGAAGACTGTCGCCGAATGGGTGCAGGACGATGCAGCCGCGGCAGATGCTGACAGAGCTGGGGCTGCGATTATCTGCAAGGCGCGCTGATCGGCCTTGCCTCGACCGAGCGGCCATGGCTGACGGCCGTCGCCAAGGCTGTCTGATCATTTAATTCCGCTCGTCCCCGCGAACGTGGGACCGTGCTCGATTCCGCTGACGCGGGAATGACCGGCTTGAACGGACTATTCCGGTCCTTTCTCGGTCAGCTTGTCGACCTTGCGCTTCATCTCGTCGAGCTGCCGTTTCAGATCGTCGAATTCGCCGGCTTTGGTCGGCGCCTTCTCGGGCTCAGGCGTTGTTTCGGCGCCGGCGGCGCCTTCGCGCCGCGCGAACGGTGCGAACATGGCGAAGGCCCGTTCGAACATTTCCATGTTGCGGCGGACCTGATCTTCGAGCGACGTGAAGGCGCCGACGCCGAACGCTTGCGCCATCTGGTTGCGGAATTTTTCCTGCTCGCGCGTCAGCGACTCGATCGACACTTCGAGATAACGCGGCACCAGCATCTGCATGCTGTCGCCGTAGAAGCGGATCAGCTGGCGCAGAAAGGCGATCGGCAGCAGATTCTGGCCTTCCTTGTTCTCCTGCTCGAAGATGATCTGGGTCAGCACCGAGCGGGTAATTTCCTCGCCGGTCTTGGCGTCATAGACGACAAAGTCCTCGCCGGTCTTGACCATGGCGGCGAGGTCTTCGAGCGTCACATAAGTGCTCGTGCCGGTGTTGTAGAGCCGCCGATTGGCGTACTTTTTGATCGTGATCGGCTCGGCGGTCTTAGTCATGGTGTCAGCCATGTACTCACAGCCCCATTTGAACCAAAGGTTGAGACGAGCGGCCGGCAACCGCACAACTCTGCCGACAAAATAGGCGGTTTCGGCGGGCGCGGCTACCGTTTTGTGAAGCCTCGATTGTGAAGCCTGCGATCGTGAAGCCCTGGCAACAGCGCGGCCGCCATGCCGGCGATGCGGCCCGATTGCGCCTTGTCGAGGCGCTGCTGCCTCCTTATGACATACCTCAACGAGCAAGCGGCCAGCCCGCGTCCGCCGCAACCCGAGAAACAACCCCAAGCCCGGAAGGAATTTCCCATGAAAGACGATGTCGTTATTGTCAGCGCGACGCGTACGCCGGTCGGCGCGTTCAACGGCGCTTTCGCGACCTTGCCCGCCCATGAGCTGGGCAAGGCCGCCATCAAGGCGGCGCTCGAGCGCGCCGGCGTCGAAGCGGCACGGGTCTCCGAAGTCATCATGGGGCAGATCCTGACCGCCGGGCAGGGCCAGAACCCGGCCCGCCAGGCCTCGATCGCGGCCGGCATCCCGGTCGAAACCCCGGCCTGGGGCGTCAACATGCTGTGCGGCTCGGGCCTGCGCGCGGTCGCGCTCGGCTATCAGGCCATCGTCAACGGCGACAGCGACATCGTGGTCGCCGGCGGCCAGGAGTCCATGAGCGTCGCGCCGCACTGCGCCTATCTGCGCGGCGGCGTGAAGATGGGCAATTTCGAAATGGTCGACACCATGATCAAGGACGGCCTGTGGGACGCCTTCAACGGCTATCACATGGGCACGACCGCCGAGAACGTCGCCCAGCAATGGCAGATCACGCGCCAGCAGCAGGACGAGTTCGCGGTCGAGCTCGCAGAACAAGGCCGAGGCGGCGCAGAAGGCCGGCAAGTTCAAGGACGAGATCGCGCCCGTCACGATCAAAGGCGCGCAAGGGCGATATCGTCGTCGACACCGACGAATATCCGAAGGCCGGCGTCACGCTTGGACGTCGATCGCCAAGCTGCGCCCGGCCTTCGACAAGGAAGGCACCGTGACCGCCGCCAACGCCTCCGGCATCAATGACGGCGCCGCCGCCGTGGTGCTGATGAGAGCCAGCGAAGCCGCCAAGCTCGGCAAGACGCCGCTGGCCCGCATCGTGTCCTGGGCCCAGGCCGGCGTCGATCCCACGATCATGGGCACCGGCCCGATCCCGGCCTCGCGCGCCGCGCTGAAGAAGGCCGGCTGGAAGGTCGGCGACCTCGATCTCATCGAGGCCAACGAGGCCTTCGCCGCGCAGGCCTGCGCGGTCAACAAGGACCTCGGCTGGGATACCGGCAAGGTCAACGTCAATGGCGGCGCCATCGCCATCGGCCATCCGATCGGCGCGTCGGGCGCCCGCGTGCTGGTGACGCTGCTGCACGAGATGCAGAAGCGCAACGCCAAGAAGGGCCTCGCGACGCTCTGCATCGGCGGCGGCATGGGCATTGCGATGTGCGTGGAGCGCTGATCCGCAGTACCAGCTTGATTCAAGTCAGCGCCGTCTGCGTCTTGGCCGGGCTTGTCCCGGCCATCCACGTCTTTAAGCTACATGGCAAATCAAAGAACGTGGATGCCGGCGCAAAGCTGAGCACGATGAACAGAGGACACAGGGAGGGACATCATGCCCCGCGTTGCATTGGTTACTGGGGGAACACGCGGCATCGGCGCCGCGATCTGCAAGGCGCTCAAAGCCGCCGGCTACAAAGTTGCCGCCAATTACGGCGGCAACGACGAGGCGGCGCAGAAATTCAAGGCCGAAACCGGCATCAACGTCTACAAATGGGACGTTTCGTCGTTCGAGGCTTGCGGTGCCGGCGTCAAGCAGGTCGAGGCCGAACTCGGGCCGATCGACGTGCTGGTCAACAATGCCGGCATCACGCGCGACGGCCAGCTGCATCGCATGAAGCCGGAGCAATGGACCGCGGTGATCAACACCAATCTCGGCTCGCTGTTCAATATGTGCCGGCATGTGATCGAAGGCATGCGCGCGCGCAAGTTCGGCCGCATCGTCAATATCTCGTCGATCAACGGCCAGAAGGGCCAGTTCGGCCAGGTCAATTATTCGGCCGCCAAGGCCGGCGAGATCGGCTTCACCAAGGCGCTGGCGCAGGAGGGCGCGCGCGTCGGCGTCACCGTCAATGCGATCTGCCCGGGCTATATCGCCACCGACATGGTCAAGGCGATGCCGCAGGACGTGTTGAAGAGAAGCGTGCTGCCGCTGATCCCGATCGGCCGGCTCGGCGAGCCTGAAGAGATCGCGCGCTGCGTCGTGTTCCTCGCTTCGGATGACGCGGGCCTGATCACCGGCTCGACTTTGACCGCCAACGGCGGGCAATATTTCGCGTAAGGTAAGGGCGCTTTGGAGCGCCCCGAATATGCGGACGGCGGATCATCATGGCGTTGCCACCTCAATCGATCTTCGATCGGCGACACGACCAGATGTTTCCCGAGCTGGATGCGACCGAGATCGAGCGGATGCGCCGCTTTGGCGAATTCCGCATTCTTACGCGGCAGGCGAGGCGGTCTTCACGACGGGTCAGGTTGGCCCCGGCCTTGTCGTCGTCCTGACCGGCCATATCAAGGTCATCCGCCACGATCCCACCGGCGATAGTCTGATCATCACTTACGGCCCCGGCCAGTTCATGGGCGAACTGGCGCAAATGGCCGGAAGACCTTCGCTTGCGGACGCGCATTGCCGAAGGGCCGTGGAGGCTCTCATCATTGCGCCGGAGCGGCTGCGCGCCTTATTGATCGCGGAAGCCGACCTCGGCGAGCGGATCATGCGCGCGCTGATCCTGCGCCGCGTCGGGCTTGCTGGAAACCGGCGCCGGCGGTCCCATCATCGTCGGCCATGCCGATAACGGCGACGTGCTGCGGTCTCGAAGTCTTTCTCCGCCGCAACGGCCATCCGCATCAATTGCTCAATCCGGAGACGGACCCTGCAGCGCGAGGCTTTGATCGAAAAATTCCACGTCGACCCCGGACAATTGCCGATCGTGCTCTGCCCCGGCGGGCAGCTTTTGCGCAATCCCGGCGAGGACGAACTTGCCCGCTGCGTCGGGCTGGTCGGACCGATCGATCCAAACCGGGTCTACGACGTGGCCGTCGTCGGCGCCGGTCCGGCCGGGCTCGCGACCGCGGTCTATGCCGCGTCGGAAGGGCTCTCCGTTCTTGTGCTCGATTGCCGGGCGTTCGGCGGCCAGGCCGGCGCGTCGGCCCGGATCGAGAACTATCTCGGCTTTCCGACCGGCATCACCGGCATCGCCCTGATGGCGCGGGCCTACAATCAGGCGCAGAAATTCGGCGCCGAAATGGCGATCCCGGATGAAGTGGAAAAGCTGAGCGTGCCCGATGACACCGGCCGTTTCGCTTTGCACCTCTATAACGGCGAGCGAGTCAGCGCGCGCTCGGTCGTCATAGCCAGCGGCGCGCGTTATCGGCGGCTCGATGTCGAAAGCCTCGACGTGTTCGAGGGGCCGAACGTCCATTACTGGGCTTCACCGCTCGAGGCGAAACTCTGCGCCAATCAGGAAGTGGCGCTGGTCGGCGCCGGCAATTCCGCCGGCCAGGCGGCGGTTTATCTCGCCAGCCAGGTCAGCCAAGGTCAAAATGATCGTGCGCGGCCGCGACCTCGGCGCCACCATGTCGCGCTATCTGGTCGACCGCATCGAGGGGCTCTCGAATATCGAAGTCATTACCGGCGCCGAAATCATGCGGGCTCGAAGGCGAGGATGGCAGACTGGAAGCCGTACGCTGGCGGTTGCGCGCCTCCGGCGAAGAAACGCGGCGGCCGATCCGCCACTTGTTTCTGTTCATCGGCGCCGACCCCAATACCGACTGGCTTGCCGGTTCGGGCGTCGCGCTCGACGACAAGGGCTTCGTGCTGACCGGCGTCCGATGCCGGCGGCGAACGCCATCCCCTGGAGACGGCGCGGCCCGGCATCTTCGCCATCGGCGATGTGCGGGCCTCATCGATCAAACGCGTCGCCGCGGCAGTCGGCGAAGGCGCGCAAGTGGTGGCTGCCCTGCATTCCTACTTGGCGGCGACCGGCGGTGCTAAGGCGTCCACCCTGGCGGCGCCAGCTCAAAACTCTTGAAGTCGAAACCCGGCGCCACGGTGCAGCCGCACAGCGTCCAGTCGCCGAGACTTTCCGCCGCCTGCCAGGCATGCGCCGGCACGATCGCTTGCGGCCGCTCGCCGGCGGCGAGATCGGTGCCCAGCGTCACGCGTTCGATGCTGCCGGCTTCTCGCAATCGCGAGCGCAAGCGCCGCGCCGGCATACCAATGCCAGACCTCGACGGCATCGATGCGGTGCCAATGCGAGCGCTCGCCGCGGGCCAGGAGAAAATAGATCGCGGTCGATGCGGCGCGGCGTCAGCCCCCACCCTACCCTCCCCCGCAAGCGGAGGAGGGTAGGGCGGGCGCATCGCGAAATGTCTCGCGGAAATGGCCGCCTTCAGGATGCGGCTTGAAGATCGAGCAGCCGGATCACGGCATCCGCGGTCAGCGATGCGTCGGCGGCGACGGACACTGTCAGGAGCGGTTCTTGCGCTCGCGGATTTCCGCGAACACCTTCCAGGCCGGACTGCCGCCCAGGCCGACCGACTTCGCTACCTCGGCATCGTCGGCGCGCAGGAATGGATTGGCGGCTTTCTCCGCACCGATCGTCGCGGGAATGGTCGGCTTGCCGGCGGCGCGCAGCTTCGTCGACCTCATCGGCGCGCGCGGCAAGCGCCTTGTTGTTCGGCTCGATGGTCTTGGCGAAGCGGATATTCGCCTGGGTATATTCGTGGCCGCAATAAAATTGCGTGTCGTCGGGCAGCGCGCGAAGCTTGAGCAGCGAATTCCACATCATCTCCGGATTGCCTTCGATGACGCGGCCGCAGCCGATCGAGAACAGCGTGTCGCCGACAAAGGCGAGCTTGTCGGCCGGAAAGAAAAACGAGATGTGCCCGGCGGTATGGCCGGGCGTCTCGATAACCCGCGCCGAAAGGCCGCCGACGCTTGACGTTGTCGCCCTCGGCCACCGTTTCGTCGACATGCGCGATGCGCTGCGCCTCGCCGCGCGGCGCGACGACGCGGCATTTGTGATGCGCCTTTAATTCGCCGATGCCGGCGGTGTGATCGGCGTGGTGATGCGTCACCAGAATGTCGGTGAGCTTCCAGCCGGTTTTTTGCAGCGCCGCTTCGACGGGAGCAGCCTCCGGCGCGTCGATCGACGCGGTCGCGCCGGTCTCCGGATCGTGAATGAGGACGCCGAAATTGTCGGTCAGGCAGGGGAACAAATAGATCTGGGCCGGCATGGTTTCTTCCCGATTTTTCGCGCGAGGTGGATCATCCGCCTTCGGCGCGGGCGAGGCAACACGTCAAGGTTAATGCGCGACAGCGGCGCGGAACGACGGCTCAATCCGTGCTATTTTGTCCCATGGATGTGGTCGATCTCCGCAATTTTTACGCCCAGCGGCTCGGCGTCGTGGCGCGGCGCTTTGTCGGCGACGGCATCCGCGCCCGCTGGCCCGATACCCGCGGACTGCGGCTGCTTGGGCATCGGTTACGCAACGCCCTATCTCGGCCTGTTCCGCGAGGAGGCGGAGCGCTGCCTCGCCATGATGCCGGCGCCGCTCGGCGTGGTGCGCTGGCCGTCGTCGCGGCCGGCGCTCGCCGCTTTGGTCGAAGAGGACGAGCTGCCGCTGACCGACTCGGCGGTCGACCGCGTGCTGCTGGTGCATGCGCTGGAAATGTCGGCCGACCCGGTCGAACTGCTGCGCGAAGCCTGGCGGGTGCTCGCCGCCGGCGGCCGGCTATTGGCGGTGGTGCCCAACCGGCGCGGCTTGTGGGCGCGCATGGACACGACGCCGTTCGGTTTCGGCCGGCCCTATTCGCGTACCCAGATCACGCAATTGTTGCGCGATACGTGGTTCACACCGACCGGTTGGGGCGAAGCGCTCTATGTGCCGCCGATCGCGCGCGGCTGGTTTTTGCGTTCGGCCCCGGCCTGGGAGCGGACCGGCGCGACGCTGGCGGCGCCGTTCGCCGGCGTCCACATCGTCGAGGCGACCAAGCAGGTCTATCGCGCTATCCCGGTGCGCCGCGAGAAGCGGCGGCTGGTGCCAAGCCTGCAGCCGGTGCTGGCGCCATCGCGCGGCGCAGCGGCAATGCGCTGACGCCATCACCCTGCAATGTCCAAGGTAGAGACTTCCAAGGCTTTCTGCGTTCTCGTAATATCCGCACGCATTTCACGGCAATAATTTCCCCACGCTTCGCATAGCTATTCGCGCTGGAGTCCGAACCATTGACCGCCCCCGCAACGAATGTCGACTTGCCGGCGGTCCCGCAAGTGGTGGTTCAACCTCTGACCCGCGCCGCGATCTTTCTGGTCGTCACGGTGAATCCCGGGTCGGCAAGCCGCGACGCCGTCCGATCGTTGTGCGGCGATCTCGCCGGACTGGTCCGCGCGGTGGGCTTTCGCGATATCGAAGGCAATCTGTCCTGCGTGATGGGGTTCGGATCGGACGCGTGGGACAGACTGTTTGGCGCACCGCGGCCGGCGGAATTGCATCCGTTCCGCGAAATCAAAGCCGGCTCTCGCCATGCGGTCTCCACGCCCGGCGACCTGTTGTTTCACATCCGCGCCAAGCGCATGGATCTCTGCTTCGAACTGGCGACGCAAATCATGACGCAACTCGGTGACGCGGTTTCGCCGGTCGACGAAGTGCACGGCTTTCGCTATTTCGACGACCGCGATCTGATCGGCTTTGTCGACGGAACGGAGAACCCCACGGGTCAAACAGCCAACGATGCCGTCTATATCGGCGCGGAGGACACGGCATTCGCCGGCGGCAGCTACGTGATCGTGCAAAAATATCTTCACGATCTGGCCGGCTGGAATGCGCTGCCGACCGAAACCCAGGAGCGCATCATCGGCCGCCACAAGCTTTCCGACATCGAGCTTGACGACGCCGTCAAGCCGACCTCCGCCCATAGCGCGCTGACCACGATCGTGGAGGACGGCAAGGAAGTGAAGATCGTTCGCGACAACATGCCGTTCGGCAGCGTCGCGGAGCGGCGAGTTCGGCACCTATTTCATCGGCTACGCGCGTTCGCCGCGAACCATCGAGCAGATGCTGACGAACATGTTTATCGGCCGGCCCGCCGGCAACTACGATCGCTTGCTGGATTTCAGCCGCGCCGTCACCGGCAATCTGTTCTTCGTGCCGTCCGCGACATTCCTCGACAATGTCGCGGACGACGACCCCGCACCGCCGGCCGGTGCTTTCTGACACGCCCGCGGTCGCGGAGCCGCCGGCGCAGGCCCCGGCGCGCGACGGTTCGCTCGGCATTGGTTCCCTCAAAGGAGACCCCTCTCATGAATAATCTTCACCGCGAGCTCGCGCCGATTTCCGAAGCGGCATGGGCGGAAATCGAGGAAGAAACCTCCCGCACTTTCAAGCGCTATCTCGCCGGCGCGGCGTGTCGTCGACGTGCAGGGGCCGGGCGGCGTCGCGCTCTCGGCGGTCGGCACCGGCCACTTGCGCAACATCGCGGCGTCCGGAGACGGCATCCTGGCGCGACAGCGAGACGTGAAAGCCCTGGTCGAACTCCGCGTGCCGTTCGATCTCGACCGCCAGCAGATCGACGACGTCGAGCGCGGCGCCGAGGATTCGGACTGGCAGCCGGCGAAAGACGCCGCGCGACTGCTGGCCTTTGCCGAAGATCGCGCCATCTTCGACGGCTACGCCGCCGCCGGCATCGAAGGCATCCGCCAGGGCACCAGCAATCCGGTGATGACGCTGCCGGCCGACGTGACGCGATTACCCCGACGCCATCGCCCAGGCGCTGAGCCAGCTCCGTCTGGTCGGCGTCAACGGTCCGTACTCGGTCTTGCTCAGTGCCGACGCCTATACCGGCGCTCAGCCGAGACCAGCGACCACGGCTATCCGGTGCTCGAACACATCAAGCGCCTCGTCGACGGCGAGATCATCTGGGCTCCGGCGATCGCCGGCGCCTTCGTGCTGACGACCCGCGGCGGCGACTTCGGCTTTCATATCGGCCAGGACATATCGATCGGCTATTTGAGCCATACCGACACTGCCGTTCGCCTCTATCTGCAGGAGACGTTCACCTTCCTGCTGTTAACGACCGAAGCTTCGGTTGCGTTGAACCCAGCGGCGAGTGCACAGCCGAAGTCGCCGCAGCGGCGATAAACAAGGCGACGCCTGCCCGATGGCGGTACGCGATTTTATTGCGGCCAGGGCTCGGCGGTGACTGACGCGGCGTCGGCGCCGATGTAGTCGGTCAGCGCCGGTTTGCGGTCGCGCTCCATGGCTTCGACCAGCGCCGTCTTGATGTCGGCGATCAGGCCGAGGCCGCGGAACACCAATCCCGAATAGAGCTGAACAAGGCTGGCGCCGGCGCGGATTTTGGCCAGCGCAGAGGCTCCGGAATCGATGCCGCCGGCGCCGATCAGCGGGAACACGCCCTCGACCCGCACATAGGTCTCCGCCAGCATGCGCGTCGACAGCGGCAACAGCGGCAGTCCCGACAATCCGCCGGCCTCCTTCGCCTTGCCGGCATCGCGCAAGCCCGGCGGCCGCGACACCGTCGTATTGCCGACGATCATGCCGTCGACCCGGCGCGATCGCGCAATGCCGACAATGTCGTCGAGATCGGCGAGCGACAGATCGGGCGCGATCTTGAGCAGCACCGGCGTCGGCCCCGCTTGCGGCGCCACCCGCTCGCGGGCGTCGATGACACGCGCGAGCAGATCGTCGAGCACCGCCGCTTGCTGCATGTTGCGCAAGCCGGGCGTATTGGGCGACGAAACATTGACCGTGACATAACTCGCCACCGCGGCGAAGCGCTCGATCAGCCGCACATAGTCGGCGATGCGATCCGGCGCTTCCTTGTTGGCGCCGACATTGATGCCGACGATGCCGCCTCCTTCCCTCCTCCGCGAGCGGCGGAGGGAAGGGAGGGGGCGCTCGCACGCGCGGCCAGCCGGCGCAGTGCCGCGTCGGCACCTTCCGAATTGAAGCCGAGCCGGTTGATGACGCCGCGATCGCTGTCGAGCCGAAATACCCGTGGCCGCGGATTGCCCGGTTGCGGCAGGGGCGTAATGGTGCCGGCTTCGACGAAGCCGAAGCCGAGACGAAACAGCGCGTCCGGCACTTCGGCGTGCTTGTCGAAGCCCGCGGCGATACCGACCGGATTTGGGAAATTGAGCCCGAACACCCGCGTCGCCAGCCGCTCGTCGTCGGCCGCTGCCGGCGGCAAAGGTGCGAATTTCAGTCCCTTGATCGCAAGCCGATGAGCGTCTTCGGGGTCGAGCCTGTGCAGAAAGGGGCGTATGAGGCGCTCGAAGGGGCCGATCACGGATCGAGCTCCGGAAGTTCGCGATGGCCCCCGACCTCGTCGGCCAGCGGCTTCACCCAAGTGACCGCCGCAACCGGTAAGGCTCCGTAGAGATGAGGAAACAAGTCGCCGCCGCGCGACGGCTCCCATTTCAGCGCCGCGCCGAGCGTATCGCCATCGACCGCCACCAGCATCAGATTGGTTTGCTTGGCAAAATGCTTCGCCGCGGTCTCGGCGACTTGCGCCGCGATCGAAAAATGGATGAAGCCGTCACGCATATCGAGCGCCGATCCGCGATAGAAGCCGGCCTCTTCCGCCGCCCGCCATGCAGCCTGTTCGCAGATTTTGTAGATCGTCGCCACGACTGAAACGATGCACCCTGATTGCGGCCGGACCCTATCGGCCCTTGAGCGCCGAGGCAATAATTCCTATCATCGGGTTGCTTATCGGGGTCGAGATGGTCAAGCACGCGGACATCTGGTCGGCCATCGATCGGCTCGCCAAGCATTCCCAATTGTCGGCCTCGGGCCTGGCGCGCCGCGCCGGTCTCGATCCAACCACCTTCAACAAATCAAAGCGGATTACGAAAGAGGGTCACGAACGCTGGCCGTCGATGGAATTGGTCGTCAAGGCGATCGAAGCGGCCCAAGTCACGATTCACACTTTTGCAGATTTGATCGACGGCGACGGCGCTGCAAAGACGCAGACAGTGCCGTTGCTGGGTTTCGCCGAAGACGGGGCTCAGCGGTTTTTTCGACGATAGCGGCATTCCGACCGGCGACGGCTGCGACGCAATTCCGTTTCTTGATGCCAAGAAGGAAGGCTATTTCGCGTGCAAAGTGGCCGGCCGCTCGATGGAGCCGGTGTATCACGACGGCGACGTTTTGATTCTATCCCGGCTGGCGCCGCTTCATGCCGGCGACCGTGTCGTGTTGTGCCTGCGCGATGGCAACTGCGTCGTGAAGGAGTTCAAGGCCGAAACCGTCAAAACGATCGAAGTGAAATCGATCGATGCCGGACAAGCCGTTGCGACGTTCCCGCTTACCGACGTGAAATGGCACGCCCGCGTCATGTGGGTGCGCCAATAATCAGGCCGATCGCGCCAGCGCGCCGTCGATCATGCCGACGGTGTTTTCGATGCCATAGGCGGCAACGAACGAGCCGAAGCGCGGGCCTTTCTCCTGGCCGAGCAGCACCTGATACAGCATGTTGAACCAATCGAGCGAGACGCCGGGCTTGCCGTCCTTGGCCTTTTTCTTCTCGTCGAGAAACGGCTCGCGGCGGCCGACTTCATAGACCACGTCTTGAATGGCTTGCGGGTCGGCGTCAGCCGGCAATTGCGACAAGCGCATCGCGCAGATCGATCAGCGCGGCGCGTTCGGCCGCGATCGGGTTCGCGGAATTGTTTCTTCGGCGCAACAAAATCGCGATAATAATTGATGGCGTAGTCGACCTGGCGCGGCAAGCCGCGGATGCGACTGCCGGCGTCACGCCGGGACGATAGCGGCCGATAAAGCCCCACAGCGTTTCGGCGTTCGCTGCATTCGACGCCGTGACGAGCGACAGCAGCATGGCGAACGGTACCGGATTGTCGGCCTCCGGCGGCTTGCCGCTGTGAATGTGCCAGACCGGATTGCCCAAGCGCTCTTTGTCGGCCTGCCGCGGGTAAGCGTCGAGAAACTGCAGATACTCGTCGACGTGACGCGGGATGACGTCGAAGTAGAGCCGCTTCGCGGCTTTCGGCTCGCGATACATGAACAGCGACAGGCTCTCGGGGCTGGCATAGCGCAGCCATTCGTCGATGGTCAGGCCGTTGCCCTTCGACTTCGAGATCTTCTGGCCGTTCTCGTCGAGGAAGAGCTCGTAGTTGAAGCCTTCCGGCGGCGTGCCGCCGAGCACGCGGCAGATCTCGCTGGAGAGCTTGACCGAGTCGATCAGATCCTTGCCGGCCATTTCGTAATCGATGCCGAGCGCGACCCAGCGCATCGCCCAGTCCGGCTTCCATTGCAGCTTGCAGCGGCCGCCGGTGACCGGCGTCGTGACCTGCTCGCGGCTGTCGGGATCCTCGTAGGTGATGGTTCCCGCCTTGGCATCGTGCGCCACCACCGGCACCTGCAGCACGATGCCGGTCTGCGGCGAGATCGGCAGGAACGGCGAATAGGATTGCGCCCGCTCTTCGCGCAACGACGGCAGCATGACCGCCATCACCGCGTCGAAATGCTCGCAGCATCTTCAGCAGCGCCGCGTCGAAGCGGCCCGACGTGTAGCAGGCGGTCGCCGACATGAACTCGTAGTCGAAGCCGAACTGGTCGAGGAAGGCGCGCAGCCGCGCATTGTTGTGCGCGGCGAAACTGTCATGCGTGCCGAACGGATCCGGCACCTTGCGTCAGCGGCTTGCCGAGATGCTGCGCCAGCATCTCCTTGTTGGGCACGTTGTCCGGCACCTTGCGCAGCCCGTCCATGTCGTCGGAGAACGCGATCAGCCGCGTCTTGATCTTGTCGTCGGTGAGAACGCGGAAGGCATGGCGCACCATGGTGGTGCGCGCGACTTCGCCGAAGGTGCCGATATGCGGCAGGCCGGACGGGCCATAGCCGGTCTCGAAGATCACCTCGTCCTTCGGCTTGCTGCTTCGAGCCGCGCGACGATCTTGCGCGCCTCCTCGAACGGCCAGGCGTGCGACTGCTCGGCGAGTTCGCGCAACGGGGCGGCTTGGATTTCAGCGGTCGTCATCATAGGCATGCTTGTCGGTACGGAGTCCGGCACAAGGCCGAGGTACGGGCGCGGTATAGCGTCAAACGCCCGGAGGATCAACGGCGTCAACTACAGTCAAAACGGGCTGATCGGGAAATAGCGCAGCCACAGGTCGGTATAGCTGCCCTTTTCCCATTGCCGGAACAGCGCCCAGTTCAAAGCCTGCCGCAGCAGATCGTTGCCGCGCTTGACCGCGATGCCGACGCCTTCGCCGAAAAACCGGCTCTCAAGATAACGGCCCGCCGCGGAACGCGCAGCAGCCGGCGGAATCGGTGCCGTTGAGCCAGAACGCCAGCGCGATGCCGTCGCCGAACAGCAGATCGACCTCTTTGTTGCGCAGCGCCTCGCGCGCCGCTTCGGCGTTCGGATAGGGGTGCAGCTCGGCCTCGGTGAACATCGCCTTGAGAAAAGCTTCGTGCGCGGTGCCGGCGACCACCGCGATTTTTTTGCCTTCGACCAGTTCCGGCAGCACGTCGCGGATCGGGCTGTCGGCACGCGCCACGAACCGGGCCGGGGTGCGGTAATAGGGGTCGGTGAAATCGGCGCGCTTGCGCGTTTCGGCGGTCGACGCGATCGAGGCGATCACCGCGTCGCCGCGATTGTCGTTGAGCGCGTCGAGCAGCGTATCGAAACGCCGCGCCTGGATGGTGCAGCTGGCTTTGATCTCGTCGCAGAGCAGCCGCGCCAGATCGACGTTGAAGCCGGCCGGATTGCCGTCCGGCCCGGCATAGTCGAACGGCGGATAATCGAGCTCGGTCAGGAAGCGGATCGATTGGATGCGCGACAGATCCGGCCGTTCCGGACGCCGCCGCGGATCCCAGAAACCGGGGACGGTCGCACCGCGCGGCATGGCAACGGCGTTTGGTGCAATGCTGTCCGGCGACACCCCTTCAGGCGCGACGCGGTCCTGCGCGAGCACGGCGAAGGAAGGCCCGCCGGCCCACATCAGAGCCGCGAGCAGGGCTATCCGCGTGTAACGAAGTCTTGCACCTGTAAATTGCATAAGCCACGATCTGCCGGCAAAATCTGGGAACGGGACGGTTGCCGGCCTCGGCCCGCTTAGCGGGGACCTGAGGAAAAGTCGAGGCGGCGGCCCAAGGTGGCGTTGCGTCGGGGGTCGATGGTGGGATTGAGCGACGGAATACGGGCACCTGTCAGCCCCATCGCGGTCGAAAACTGGCTGCGCGGCGGCCCGCTCGGTGCCGTACTTCCTCAAGCGCGCCGTCGTCCAGGGGCACCGCGGCCGACAGAGCCACGCCCCTGCCCGGAGCTCGATTGCGTTCGCCATCTTATGCCCCGCCGGGTCATCGCCGCAGCCGAACGGCGGGCACGGTCTATTCGTGTCGGCGCCGAGCGGGTGCTGCATTGTCTCGGCGCCATGACGGAAGAACGCTACTTGATGGCCCTGGCGGGCTGGCTTGGGACCTCCTTCGAAACGTTCGACCATATCGCACGGGTGGACTGTCCATTGAGCGACGATCAGCTTGTCGATGCGGACGCGGCCGGATTGTTGCCGCTGGTCCAGAACGGAAAATTCACCTGGATCATTGTCCCGCGCGGCCTCATGGCACGACGCCTGTCCGACACGCGGCTGCCGCCGTCGTTGCTGAACTCCTTTCGTCTGACCTCGCCGGAACGTCTGCGGCTTTTCATCGAACGCCATGCCGAACATGCGATCGGGCGGCGTGCGGCGGACGGCCTTCGCCGACGCAGGCCCGATTTATCGAACGCGCCGCGCCCGGCCGGAAGGCGCATTGTGACGACGGCTGGATGGGCGCTGGCCGGCTTTGCTTTTTTTGCCGCCGCACCCCTATTGGTGATCGAATCGCTTAGCGGGCTGTTTTGCGCGCTATTCCTGGCCGCAGCCCTGCTGCGGCTGCTGTGCGCCGGGTTCGGCGGCCGATCTTCGCCGGAACCGGGACGGATCGCGGACGCGCAGTTGCCGACCTACACGATCATCTGCGCGCTCTACCGCGAGGCGGCTGTGGTCGACAAGCTGGTGGCGGCGATCCAGGCGCTCGATTACCCCGGTATTATGGCGCAAACGCCACAAGCCTAACGGGGCACCCCATGCCCGCAGTTAGGCCTAGCGGAGTTCCCCAAAATCCGTGGATTTCGACGTTACGGTGCAATCCCACCTATTCCCGCCGTGGTAGTAGTCGGAGATGGGGATTAGCACTGAGGGCGGAATTGCGATTGGCCTTACGCTGGCTCTGGGCGTCGGTACCGGCGCTGTCAGATCGTCCCTGAGCAGCAAGTATGGATTGGATGGGTCATCGTTATAACGTGCTCGGCTGGTCTTATTTTACTTGGACTTAACCACGTGGCGACAACCGTAGCTGCCCCAAAGTTGGGTTTGCAGAAGCGAGGGGGAATGGGCTTAACCGATTGGGTCTTTATCGCTGCGATTTTGTCCGTTGCCGGGTCAATTATCGCCGGCATCCGTCGCAAGCGAATGATTGCATTCGTTGCAGCCGCCGTTGCGTGCGCGCTTGTCGCTTTCGACTTCGGCGACAGGCATGGATTTATGACGGATGCCTTTGCTGGACAATTTGCAAAGATGACCTTGCTTGTTCCGGTTCAGGTTATAGACGGTGACCCAATCACGTTTAATGGCATCTACGTTAATACCGGACTGCTTCCTGCTATCGCGATGCATTTTGAAGATTCGGTAAGGATGGAAGCGAATGAATTGAGCAATTCCGATATTGATACTCAATTCGAGCTTCTGCAGGCGACAGGAAAAGTGAGAGACGCTAAATCTGGGGACTATGAGACGGCGCGCGGGGGAGTTAGCTATCGGACCCTGAACGGCAAGATTTCAAAAGAGCAGTACCAGCTAATGACAACCGGCTCAGAACGTCTCTACGTTATGCTCTATGCAAGATATCGAGATAAAAACACTGGAAAAAAATGGTGGGTCGAAGAATCTCTGTACTTTTACACTCAAGGGTGAAGGCGCTCACGTCTGCCCGTATCATAACAAGCGGTATTTAAGCGATTAGCTAGATTTCCTCAAGCGCTACGCCATCCAATTCTAAGGCGGCTAGGACAGCCAAAAACCACGTGGCCGGAAACGTCCCCCGCTTCAATTTATTCGTTACAGAGGCCTCCGTTTCCTCTTTAAAGCCGTGTTTTTTGAGCCGGTTGGCCAGCTCGGCATAGGTAACTTCACAGTCCTGTAGCTTGTGCTTGAGGAAGGCAGCGGCCCGCTTGGCCCACTCATCCTCCGACTTGATGTTCATGGAGCCATGATCCTATCGCACACGATAGCCTATCACATATGATATTTTGCGCTTGACTGTCAACGCCTATCACATATGATAGCTCGCATAAACGATAGGTAGCTCCGATGGCCCAACATTTCCTCCTTTCCGCCGCCGCCAAAAGCCTTTCACTGGCGTCCATTTTCACGATGAAGGACGATCAGGCGGAAATGGCGTTCCGCAAGGTCCGCTGGGCCGAGACGGACGGCGCGCCGGTCTGCCCGCATTGCGGCGGCGTTGACGCCTACGATTGCCGCCGATTGAAGGGTGCGCCTCGCTTCCGCTGCCGGGCTTGCGTCAAGGATTTTACGATCACGTCAGGCACCCTGTTCGCCACCCACAAGCTCCCGCTCCGCTGCTATCTCGCGGCCATCGCGATCTTCTGCAACGAGGTCAAGGGCAAGTCGGCGCTGGCCCTCTCGCGCGATCTGGGCGTGTCCTACAAGTGCGCGTTCGTGTTGCTGCACAAGCTCCGCGAGGCGATGGCTGCGGAATTGAAGGGCCGCACCATTGGCGGCGAGGGCAAGGTCGCGGAAGTCGATGGCGGATATTTCGGCGGCTACGTGAAGCCCGCCAATTTCCGCGAGAACCGCCGGGACCGTCGCCTCGCCGAAAATCAGAACGGCAAGCGCAAGGTCGTCGTCATCGTCCGCGAGCGCGGCGGCAACTCGGTCCCCGCCGTGTTCCGCACCGAAAGCCATGCTCTCGCTTTCATCCGCTCGCGTGTCGCCAAGGGCACCGTCGTCAACGCCGACGAAGCCGCCTCATGGGAACGGCCTGCACGACCGCTTCGAGATGAAGCACGATCAATCACCAAGAGGCCTACAGCGCGGACGGCGCTTGCACGAATTGGGCGGAGGAATTTTTCAGCCGCTGCGCCGCGCCGAAATCGGCCACCACCACCATATCGCCGGTGCTTATTTGCTCCGCTACGCGCAAGAAGCCTCGTGGCGCGAGGATAACCGCCGCGAAGCAAACGGCGCACAGGTGACGCGCCTTGCGGGTTTGGCGATGACGCAAAAGCCGTCAGTCGATTTTAGCGGCTATTGGCAGCGCCACGTAGCAGTCGACTAACCCAATAGGCGTTTCTGGCGGTTTCGGCGGTCATCATCAATTGCCGCCTTGATCGCGGCTGCACTCTGGCTTGTCGCTTGGGCACATTCATCATTTCCCAAGCGGCGCTCCTCCTCGATGCGTTCGGCGGCAAGTGCCTCCGCGGCCATGACGAAAGACAGTTCGGCCATATCGAGGTTGTCACGCATATTTACTTTCGGCGCTAAGCCGCGTCGCTGTCGAAGCTCGAAAGATTTACCGCCTAAGAGGCGTGAATAGACGGCTTCTGTGCATTCCATATAGCCACGGCCTTGCACGAAATGTTTCTTAAGGACGTCGGTATAAGCGACACGCTGGCTGCGGGAGAGAGCCCGCACGCCAGCCCACCGATTTTCCTCTGCCGTCGCGCGCTGTAGAATCTCGTCAGCAAGCGTGGCATCGCCGGCGCGATAGCGAAGCCAGATTTCCCGGACCTCAATTTCCAGTTTGGGACTGAGGTAACCGGCATAAGCGGCGGCTAGAATTGGGTGGGCGTAGGTTCCGACATTCCCGCGCCCGCGTTTCGCATATACCGTTGGAACTCTTGGCTTATTTTCTTTAATGGAAGAAATGGCGATCTTTTGTTCTAGGGCAATAATCAGGCTTTTTGCCAATGCCGTAGCGCGCCAGCGCGTCGGCTGCTTGGTCGCCTTCTGGCCTGAAAGGGCCCAAATATCATCGAGACAAATATGGCCGTTAGCATCCTCTGAAATTCTCTTCCCGCGAAGGACAAGGGACTGCATTTGATTGCTCCATTCCTCAGCTCTGCACTCCCCCAGCCGAGTCCCAGCTAAGCCAATTCCCGTATTTCGGCTAGGCATTAAGAGCAAAATTATTCTGTGGAATTAGCATTGACTTAATTTTGGGAATTCGGATGCTGGCAGCCGCCAAATCGTAACTCCCTTCCGCTTGCCGTCCCGGCGCACCCTGCTGCGTTTTTCCTGCATCCGCAGGGAATGAATAAGCCGGTTGGTAAGCCCCTTGGCGAGCACGCTATCGCCCGTGTCGAGGCCTTTGGCCTTCATCAACTCCAAGGCCAGTTCGCGGGTATCGTGCGGGCCTCTGGCGAGCGCAGCGGCGCAGATCGCCCAAGGCTCGCCCCGAGCGAACATGCGGTAGGTATCGACATAGCGCGCCATATCGGACGGCTTGCTGGAGGCGTCGAATATCCGCAGCGTGGCCGTGACGTGAGCCAGGTCTAGCCGGGCTTGGGCCAAGTGCTTCTCATAGAGCCGGATGGAAGCGGCGATTTCCTTCCGCTTCCGTTTCAGCGTCGTGACGGTTCTGATTTCACCCATGCGCCGAATTGAGGGGCGGCGCGTCTGAAACTCTTGTGGCGTTTGCGCCATAATACCGGATTACCCGCCCGAAAAGCTCGACGTGAAATTCGTGCTCGAAGCCGACGACCAGCAAACCCGGCGCGCATTGGCGCGGCTCGGTCTCGGCCCGCCGTTCGAGGTCATCGTCGCGCCGGCGATCGGTCCGCGCACCAAGCCGAAAGCGCTCAATGTGGCGCTGCCGTTTGCCCGCGGTGTCTTCACCGTCGTCTATGACGCCGAAGACGACCCGGACCCCGATCAGCTGCGCCGGGCACTCGCGCTGTTCGGGCAAAGCGACAAGCGGCTGGCTTGCGTGCAGGCGAGCCTGACCATCGATAATACCGCCGACAATCTGCTGACCCGCATGTTCACGGCCAATTACGCCGGCCAGTTCGACGCTTTCCTGCCGGGTCTCGCGGCGATTTCGCTGCCGTTTCCGCTCGGCGGCTCCTCGAATCATTTCCGCACTGCGGTGCTGCGCAAAGTCGGCGGGTGGGATCCTTACAATGTCACTGAAGACGCCGATCTCGGCATTCGGCTTTATCGTCTTGGCTATCGATCGGCGGCGTTGCCTTCGACAACCTACGAAGAAGCGCCGGCGAAGTTCACGGCTTGGCTCAAGCAGCGGACCCGCTGGTACAAAGGCTGGATGCAAACGTGGCTGGTGCATATGCGGCGGCCGAACCGGCTGTCGCAAGAGCTTGGCGCCGGCGGTGCGATCGGGTTTCAAATTCTGCTCGCCGCCAACGTGCTCGCGGCCTTGATCCACCCGCTGTTCATGATCGGACTAGCCTACACGGTGTTTTCCTTGCCGACGGATTGGGCGAACGCGGTTCTCGACAACGCCATTCCGATTTTCGTCGCCGGCCTGTTGTCGGGCTACGCGTCCACGATTTTGCTCGACATCATCGGTCTCGGCAGGCGCGGTCTCCTGAAACAGGCCTGGGTGTTGTTGCTGACGCCGTTGCACTGGCTGCTGCTTTCGCTGGCCGCTTGGCGCGCGCTGTTTCAGCTTTTATCCGATCCGCAACGCTGGGAGAAAACCGAACACGGCCTCGCCAGAACGTCGCGCGCGGCCGGTTTGCAGCCTATCGCGCCGGTTCACCGCGATGACAGCCCGCCGCCACGCCCGAAGCGGCGCCTCTTGCGGCATCGCGTCAGCCCGCGAACCCAAATCGGACCTGCTGCGCCCATCGCGCCGATGAAACTCATGGAAGGCAGCCGCGACGCGGTTTTGTTTCCGCGCCGATAAATCGGCGGCAGGCGTCACAGATAGCGGCGCAATTCCGCGGCTTCCGCTTCCGGCGTCCCCTTGGTGCTGAACGGCGCGACGAAACGGCCGTCCTTGTCCATCAGATAGACGATGGCGGTGTGGTCCATCGTATAGTCGCCGTTTTCCAGCGGAACTTTCTTGGCATAGACCCGATAGGCTTTGACCGCCGCATCGATCGAGGCCTGATCGCCGGTCAACCCGCGCAGATGCGGATCGAAATTCGACAGATAGTCCTTGATCACCGAAGGGGTATCGCGCTGCGGGTCGACGGTAATGAACAGCGCGCCGATCTTATTGGCGTCCGGCCCCAGCGCCTTCATCACCTGCGACATGTCGAACAAGGTCGTGGGGCAGATGTCCGGGCAATGGGTAAAGCCGAAAAACACCAGGAAGGGACGGCCCTTCATATCGGCATCGGTAACCGGAATGCCATTCTGGTCTTCGAGATGAAACGGACCGCCGACGGACGCTATCGCCGGACCGATCGGCGAAGCGCCCCGTTCGGCGACGAACAGGATCGCGCCGAAAAACAGCACCAGACCGCCGAGAAAGGCGGCGAAGATCAACATTACGCGGGAAGCTTTGGCGTTCACGGCTCATCCTCGGCCGATCCGCCCCGGCCAGCTGGGTGCGGATCGTTCAGGAAGACGCGTGTCATATCAGGCCTAGGGTTAACAGGCCGAGGCCGGGACAGCGATCCTCCGACCGAGCGGAAATAGGCCGGATTGCGCGGCTCGGCAATGGCCGAAATGCCACGCTTAGCGTCGTAGCGGAACCCGAGCCGAGCCTACTGACAGGTGCGATAGAGTGCCGTCAGTTCGCGGCCCTGCAGCATGATCAGATGCGGCGTTAACCCACCGTGGCGGCCGATCCAGGCTTTGATCTCCGGCGGATAGAGATGCATGACCAGCGAACTGCCTTGGCGCGTCGGCACGAAGGTCCGCGAGGCGTCGTTATAGTAAGAGGCGGCGTGAAACCCCAGCACCGCGCGGCTGGTGACACAAACATGGTCGCGCGGCATAAGACCCGTCAGCAACGTACAGGCTGACAAACACGGTCCGTCGATGACGATGCGTTCTCCGGAGGCGCGCATCTCTTGGAACTTCTGAATGTAGGCAGAAACTTCGCCCCCCGGATCATTGGTAATCCGGACATCCGCCGATGCTGTCGCCATCGCAAACAACATCGTTACCGCCGACGCCATCGCGCCGGCCCAAACTGCCGTCCATCTCATGGTTCACCCTCTCCCGCTCAACCAATCGTGGTGTGGCCCCGCATTGTGGCAAGACTTCGAGGAATCTCCGTGTTCCGTCCAAAAACATCATGACGCGGCGGCAAGACGACTGCAACAAGCGATGCTATAAGGAACCCGCCAATGATTAGGCAGTGACTGCCAAAAGAACCGCCACCAGAAACTCGCTACTGGAACTCAAAAAAACTTCCAAACACGTCGAGAGAGCACGCAGATCATGGATACGTCAGTCGCCCGCAAAACCAATGTTCCCGAATTTGCAACGGCCTATTATTTGCTCGAAGGCCTCAAAGAGACGGGCATCGACTATTTGTTCTGTAATTTCGGCACCGATCACGCGCCGATCATCGACGAGATGGCGCACCGCCGCAAACGCGGCGAGGAAATGCCGAACGTGGTCCGCTGTCCGCACGAAAACTCGGCGGCGCATATGGCCGGCGGCTACGCACTGGTGACCGGCCGCGGCCAAGGCGTGCTGGTGCATGTCGATGTCGGCACCGCCAACACCGCGAACGGCATGCACAATCTGTTTCGCAGCCGCTTGCCGGTGCTGCTGATGGCCGGCAAAGCGCCCTACACCGTCAACAACGAACTGGTCGGATCGCGCGACACCTATGTTCACTTCATTCAGGAGCCGTTCGACCAGGCAAGTCTGGTGCGGCCTTATCTGAAGTGGGAATGGACGCTGCCGTCGGGTGTCGTCGTCAAGGAAGCGCTGCGGCGGGCTTCGTCGATCATGCACAGCGAGCCGCGCGGCCCGGTCTATCTGATGATGCAGCGCGAGACGCTGACGCAACATTGGAGCCCCGACGAGATCAGAAGCTACACCGCCGATCAGTTCGCCGCGACCTCGGGCGGCGGCGCCGATCCAAAGCTTATCGACGCGCTCGCGGAAAAGCTTTTGACCGCCGAAAACCCGATCCTGATTACCGGCTATGCCGGACGCCGGACCAATGCCTCGCGCGCCATCGAAGCGCTGGCGCGGTTCGCCGGTATCGCCGTGTACGAAGTCAACGCCACCAATAATATCTCGCACGATAATCCGTGCTTCGTCGGCTTCACCGCGGAAAAGGCGGTGCCGCAGGCCGATGTCGGCCTGCTGGTCGATGTCGACGTGCCCTGGTTCCCGAACAAGGTCCAGGCGGCGCCGGATTTGTTCTGGGCCCACATAGACATCGATACGCTAAAACCCGGCTCGCCGATGTGGAGCTTCCCCGGCAATCTGCGGATGCAGGGCGACAGCGGACAAATTCTCGAGCAAGTGCTCGAGGCCTTGAAAGCCAAAGTGACGCCGCGCTTCCAGAAAGCGGTGGCCGAGCGTTTGCCGCGCATCAAGGCGGCGCGCGACGAACGCTTCGCCCGCGCCGCCAAGCTCGCGGCGGACAAGGGCAGGCCGGGCGCGATCAATGCGCATTACGTCACGGCCGAACTCGCCAAACTGCTCGACGATGAGGACATGATTTTCAACGAAGGCATCACCAACGCCGCGGCGGTCTATCTGCAGATTCCGCGCCGGGTGCCGAATACCATCGTGGTGGCCGGCGGCGGCGGGCTCGGCTGGTCGGGCGGCATGGCGCTCGGCGCCAAGCTCGCCGCGCCGGACCGGCTGATGGTGCAGATCTGCGGCGACGGCGGATTTTACTTCGGCAATCCGACCTCGGTGTTCGCCATCGCGCAGCAATACAAATTGCCGATCCTGTCGATCGTGCTCGACAATTCCGGCTGGAACGCGGTGAAGCAATCGACGCTGCGGGTCTATCCGGAAGGCGAAGCCAAGACCGCCAATGAATTCGAAGCCGAGCTTGCGCCCAAAGTCCACTTCGCCAAGGTCGCCGAGGCGTTCGACGCTTATGCCGAGGAACTGACCGATCCCGCCGATGTACCCGCAGCGCTGGCGCGCTGCATCAAGTCGGTCCGCGACGGCCGTGCCGCGCTGCTGCATGTCCGCGTGACGAAGATGTAGGGATAAATTGGCGTTGCCCGGACGCGGTGCAGCACGAAGTGATGCACCGCAGATCCGGGGTCTTCACCGGTTCGGCGTCCAACAGCTCGGAATTTGAGACGGTCCCGGTTTCGGCAGCGCACCACTTCGTGCTGCGCTGCGCCCGGGAAATGAAGCCGCCGGCTACGGGCTGGCGTGATTGATGAACTTTTCCGGCGGCGCCTCGCCCCATTGCGACACCAGGGCTTCGTCCACCGGAACCAAGTTCGAGCCGTTGGCGAGATTGAGCCGATCGCTGTCCGCCCAATGCTCGTGGACGCGGCCCCACGGATCGGCCCAGTAGTCATAGACCTGACTGCCCAGGACGTGGCGGCCGATGCCCCACATGTGCTCGTAGCCGAACTTTTTCAGATGATGGTGGCCCATGGCGACGTCGTCGATGTCCGGCACTTCGAACGACAGATGATTAAGCCCGGTCTTCTCATGCGCCAGACAGAAAAAGACGTGGTGATCGACGTAATTGTCGCCGCGATCGCAGCGATTGAACGAACCGATAATGTTGTCCTGCTTTTCGACATAGACGTCATCGGAGCAGATGAAGCCGAGCATCTCGCGGAACCAGGCCACCGTCTCGGTAAAGCGCGGCGTCATCAGCACGCCGTGGCCGACGCGCTTGACGTGCGCCGGACCCTTCGGCAGCCGCATCATCTCGCCGGCGCGTGACAGCGGCGATTCGCCGGAATTCATCCTCTGGCGCGGCACCTTGATTTCTTCGACCGGCGCGATGCCGCAGACCACTTCGATCTGATAGCCGTTCGGTTCGGTCAGGCGCACGCGCTTGCCGCCGCCCGGCTCGTCGATATTTTCGACTCCCGAGGCGCCGGGCGCCTTGCTGAGCCGCTTCAGATCGTCCTCGTCATCGACGTAATAAGCGAGCCCGAGAAATTTAGGATCGCCCTTTTCGGTGACGTGGAGGTGGTGAGCAGGATCGGTGCCGCGCATGTAGAGCGCGTTGGCAGTCCGTTCGGAGCGATGCATGCCGAAGCGGGTCAGGAATTCTTCGGCGACATCGAGATCGGGAGACCGCATACGTCCGTAGGCGATATCGCGTGCTTTGACCCAGGACATTCCACTTCCTCCGTTACACGGCGCCGGTTCGCGGCGCCGTTATTGATGCTTACGCGATCAATCCGGCCGGGCTTATGCCGCGTGGTAATCGGACGGCACGGTGGCGTCGAAGCGCTTGCCACCCATGGCGTTGAACACCGGCGTCAGCACGATGGCGATCACGAGGTTGATGATCACAGTATAGAAAGCGCTGTAACCCGGCAACGTGTAGCCGCCGATGACCAGCGGATAGGCGGCGGCGAAATTCACCGACACCGCCATCGCCGTGCCCGCAACCGTGCCCACTGCCCACCCGATCAGCAGTGCCCAATCGTTGAACCAGCGGGTGTAAAGGCCAAGCATCACGGCGGGCAGCGTCTGGATGATCCAGATGCCGCCGAGCAATTGGAACTGAATGGCGTAGGTGGTGGGCACGAACACGATGAAGATCAGCGCGCCGACCTTCACGATCAACGACACCAATTTGGCCATCTGGGCTTCTTCACGATCGGTCGGATTCTTATTGATGAATTCGCGATGAATGTTGCGGGTGTAAAGATTGGCCGCGGCGATCGACATGATCGCCGCCGGCACCAGCGCGCCGATGCCGACCGCGGCGAAGGCAACGCCGGCAAACCACGACGGGAAACTGTGCGCGATCAGCGCCGGCACGGCGAAACTGTTGCCGAATTGTTTAAAGCCGCCGGCATATTCGGGCATCGTCGAGACGCCGGCGGCGATGGCAAAAAAGCCGACCAGTGCCAATAGGCCGAGCATGAAGGAGTAAGCCGGCAGCATCGCCGCATTGCGGCGGATGGCGTGTCCGCTCGATGCGCTCAAAATGCCCGTGATGGAGTGAGGGTAGAGAAACAATGCCAGCGCCGAGCCGAGCGCCAGCGTTGCATACACGCCATAGGAGCCGGTTGTGGTGGCGCCGGGCACGGCGAGCAACAGCTTCGCCGGCGGCACCGCGGCGAAGATCTTGGCGAAACCGCCGAGTTGCGCCGGAATGATGACGACCGCAGCAATGGCGGTGATGTAGATCAAAAGGTCCTTGACGATCGCGATCGACGCCGGTGCGCGCAGCCCGCTCGAATAAGTGAAAGCGGCAAGAATGACGAAGGCGATCAGCAGCGGCAGATCGGCCAGATAGCCGGTACCGGACACGCCCATCGCGCCGATGACGACCTGCAGACCGACCAATTGCAACGCGATATAGGGCATCGTTGCAACAATGCCGGTCACGGTTATCGCCAGGGCGAGCCAGCGATTGCCGAAACGGCCGCGGACGAAATCCGCGGGCGTGATGTAATTGTGCTTGTGACAGACATTCCACAGCCGTGGGAATACCAGGAACAAGATCGGGTAGATGAAAATGGTGTAGGGCACCGCGAAGAACGCGATGGCGCCGGCGCCGAAGGCCAGCGCCGGGACGGCGATAAAGGTGTAGGCGGTATAGATGTCGCCGCCGACCAGGAACCAGGTGATCAGCGTGCCGAACCGGCGGCCGCCGAGGCCCCATTCATGGAGCTGATCGAGATCGCCCTTGCGCCAATGTGCGGCGGCAAAGCCGAGATAGGTGATGAATGCAAACAGTAAAACGAAAACTGTGAGCGCAGTCCAATTGACTTCAGCCACGGTAAATCCCCCCGGTCGTCCTTAATTGCTTGCTGCTTGTTTGCTGTCTGCAGTACAGCGCTGCTGCGCGCCGCGGCCTACTCGTCTCTGGTGGCGAAGTAGACGATCGCCGTGAGAACGGCGCCGACGATGACGGCCGCCATCTGATACCAGTAGAAGAACGGTATGCCGCCCAGCGTCGGCTCGGCCTTGTTATAAAATGCCGGCCAGATCACGGCGGCGAACTGGACCACGAATAGCAGATACCACCAGTTCCAACCGTCGCGCTTGTCGCCCTGCCGGCCGGCGTTTTGCAGGCTCATGATCGCCCCTCCGTTTCCATCCCCGATAGCAGCCCGCTTGATTTGCAAATTCAACGACTTGCAAACGAGCTGTTATCCGCTCCGCGGCGGACCATAGCGGGGGGCCGCCGGCGAATCAAAACGAAATTATGACGCAGCGCAGCGTGGCCATGCGCAAAGCGCGGGTGTTTTGCATCCTGCCCCGCGCCGGGCCCACGACGAACGGTCGGTTGTTGTGGCGAATGTTTTCCCTATCCGCGGCGATGGCTGATCGCCCAGACATAGGCGGCCACGGCGGCGACGTCGGAGTCCGAGAGCGGCGCGCCGCCTTTGGCGGGCATCGGCTCGGAATAATTTTTCGGCTTCTGCACGCCGGCGTCGACGGTGTGGGCGATCGCCTTGAGGCTGCCGTCGCCGAATACCCACGTCCCGCTGACCAGCGACGGTGCCTGCGGACTGCCTTTGGCGTCCGAGCCATGACAGCCGGCACAGGTGCCGTCGGCCGCTTCGCCATGGAATATACGATCGCCGAGCGCCACCTGGTCCCGGCTCGACCCGTCCGGCACCGGCAATGACGCCGTATCGGGCCGACCGGCATCGGGATGGGTGCCTTCGGGCGGCTCGGCTTCGCCAGCTGTATGGACGGCAACTTGCGGCGCCGGAGCTGCCGCAACCTGGGTATTGGGATTCCCCTGGAAGGTGACGCGCCAGATGCGGCCGTGCACGTCGTCGGAAATAAACAGCGCACCGTCCGGCGCCATCGCCAGTCCGGTCGGCCGGAACGCGGCGCGGCCAGGTTCCTTCACCGCACCGGCAAACCCGTCGGCGAAAGTGACAAAATCGCCCGAAGCCTTGCCGTCCTTGAGCGGCTGGAACACGACGTCATAGCCGCCCTGCGGCAGCGGCGCGCGATTCCACGAACCATGGAAAGCAACAAAGGCGCCGCCCTGGTATGCCGCCGGGAAAGCCTTGCCGGTATAGATCAACAGATCGTTCGGCGCCCAATGGCCGGGAAAGGCGGCGATCGGCGCGGTCTTCTCGGCGCATATGCCGATTTTCTTGCCGCCGTCGCCGCCATATTCCGGCGCCAGCACGAGCTTCCTCTGGAACTGATCGAAATAGCATTCAGGCCAGCCGTAATCGGCCCCTTGCTTGAGAGCGACGATTTCCTCGGCCGGCAATTCCGCGCTTTGCTGGGGCGAGTAAAGCTTCGGCCAGTTCTGCGAAAGCTGGTCGCGGCCATGCTGGGTAGCGAACAATTGCCCGGAGGAATCGAACGAGAAACCTTCACCATTGCGCAGACCGGTCACAAACCGTTCGGCCGGCGAGAAATGCTGATCGGTCTTATTGGCGTCGTAACGCCAGGTGCCGCCGCGGGTCTCGAGTTCGGTGCAGGGGTCGTGTCCCGGTGAATTCAGCGTCCGGTTTTCATCTTGGCAGGAATTGGTCGCCGACCCGACATCGAGGAAAATCTGACCTTTGGCGTCAATCACGAATGGATGCATCGGATGATCGCCGGTCAGCGGCAGGCCGGAGACGACCACCTGCGGCGGCCCGTTCGGCACCAGCGAATCCTTTGGCAGGGCGTAGCGGATGATCTTGTCGTTCTGTTCGGCGTAAACGGCGCCGTCGTAGAGCGCGATGCCGGAGCCGCCGGCCGAGCCTTGCGGCACACCGTCGCCGAAACGCTGGATCACATCGGCTTTGCCGCCGCCCTTGGAATCTTTCAGCGCCACCAGAAAGCCGCCGGCCGGCGGCGTGTCGTTATGAAAATAGCGGCCGCTCCAGGTGTTGACATAGAGCACACCGTTCGGCGCGACCGCCATGTGGCGGACGTGGCCGACATTGTCGGCAAACACAGTGGCGCAGAAGCCAGGCGAAAGCGTGAGGCCGCCATTGTCGCCGGGGCAAGTATTGGCCGAACCATTTTGCGGCGCGGACTGTGCCAGAGCCTGAGGCATGGCCGATGGCGCCGCGAAAAATGCCGAAATGGGAAAGAGCGAAATGGTGGAAAGAAAAGCAGCGCGACGATGGCGCGTGGCGACACGGCTTCGCATGGCGGTCCTCCGGCTTTCAAACTGCTCCGGCCTATTGCGGCAGGCGTCTCATTTTAATGACGGGATTGCATAAAGAGATACGAAGTCGCGCAAAGTTGATTGCGCGACGCTCATAAAATTCGGAAATTATTCAACGTGGCTGACAAAGCCAGCAAGCAATTATCGCAGCGCGCAAGACGCGTGGCCGATGCAGCCGACTAGCTCACCGCTCTACAGGCCTATCTTAATGCCGCCACGTAGCGGCTTCATTCCGCGGCACTTGTACGCGCTGCACCGGGAAGCGGCGCACTCTGCCAAGCGCCGGGCGCCAGTACCTTGCTTGCCGAAAGAATTTCAATGCCGAGAATGCGGCCTTCCGCATCGACATCATAAATAAACGGGCCAGCCTCGGTCGTGCGGTCAACGTTGCCGCGGGCAAGATACATGTAAATCGCATCGGCTTCCGGATCGTAGGTCATGTCGATCATGACTTTCTCCTGGCGTTGCGATCGAACATTACGCTTATAACGCGAATGCTTTGTGTTGTCTCCACGCAGACCACCCGCAGAATGCGGTTCCCGAATTCCGACATCACGCAGAAACGCCGCTCCACCGCCGGATCATTGGGATCGGGTTCTCTCCATTCAGGGGCGCGAGCTGTCCGTTCAACCCATTCGTAGGAAATATTTCGTCCGCGCATTCTGAGACGCGCATGCGCAGTGATGAACAACTGTTTCGGCACGGCCGCCCCTCACCAGCCACCGTTTAGGATGCGATTTACACATCCACCTTCAGCGCAGCGATAAACGCTTCCTGCGGAATATCGACCTTGCCGAATTGCCGCATGCGCTTTTTGCCTTCCTTCTGCTTGTCCAGAAGCTTGCGCTTGCGGCTGACGTCGCCGCCGTAGCATTTCGCGGTGACATCCTTGCGGAAGGCGCGCACGGTCTCGCGGGCGATCACCTTGCCGCCGATTGCGGCCTGGATCGGCACCTGGAACATGTGCGGCGGAATAAGTTCTTTCAGCTTCTCCGCCATGGCGCGGCCGCGGCTTTCGGCGCGGGTGCGGTGCACCAGCATGGCGAGCGCGTCCACCGGCTCGGCATTGACCAGCATCTGCAGCTTGACCAGATCGGCCGGCTTGTAATCGGTGAGATGATAGTCGAACGAGGCATAGCCCTTCGACACCGATTTGAGCCGGTCGTAGAAATCGAACACCACTTCGTTGAGCGGCAAATCGTATTTCACCATCGCGCGGTTGCCGACGTAGGTCAGTTCTTTTTGCTCGCCGCGGCGGTCCTGGCAGAGTTTCAGCACCGAGCCGAGATATTCGTCGGGCGTCAGGATCGTCGCCTCGATCCACGGCTCCTGCATTTCCTCGATATAATTCGGGTCCGGCATGTCGACCGGATTGTGGATTTCCAAATGTTCGCCGTTGCGCAGCTTGAGCTTGTAGATCACCGACGGCGCGGTCGCGATCAGATTGAGATTGAATTCGCGCTCCAGCCGCTCCTGGATGATCTCCAGATGAAGAAGGCCTAAGAAGCCGCAGCGGAATCCGAAACCGAGCGCGGCCGAGGTTTCCATCTCGAAAGTGAAACTCGCGTCGTTGAGGCGGAGCTTGCCCATCGCGGCGCGCAGATCCTCGAAGTCGGCGGCATCGACCGGAAACAGCCCGCAGAAAACCACCGGGATCGCCGGACGGAAACCCGGCAGCGGCTCGGTCACCGGCCGCCGGTCGTCGGTAATGGTGTCGCCGATCCGGGTGTCGGCCACCTCCTTGATCGAGGCGGTGAGGAAGCCGATCTCGCCCGGACCGAGCTCATTGAGCTCGACCCGCTTCGGCGTGAAAATGCCGACCCGGTCGACCTCATAGGTGGCGCTGGCGCCCATCATGCGGATGCGCTGGCCCTTTTTGAGCACGCCGTCGACGACCCGGAACAGCACCACGACGCCGAGATAGGCATCGTACCAAGAGTCGACCAAGAGCGCCTTGAGCGGCGCCGCGGCATCGCCCTTCGGCGGCGGCAGGCGATGGACGATGGCTTCCAGCACCTCCGGCACGTTCAACCCGGTCTTGGCCGAGATCAGAATGGCGTCGGAGGCGTCGAGCCCGATCACGTCCTCGATCTGCTGCTTGATCTTGTCCGGCTCGGCGGCCGGCAGGTCGACTTTATTGAGAACCGGGACGATCTCGTGATGGTTGTCGAGCGCCTGGTAGACATTGGCGAGCGTCTGCGCCTCGACGCCCTGGGAGGCGTCGACCACCAGCAGCGAACCCTCGCAGGCGGCAAGCGAGCGGCTGACCTCATAGGCAAAATCGACGTGGCCGGGGGTGTCGATCAGATTGAGCACATAGGTTTTGCCGTTACGGGCCCGGTAGTTCAGCCGTACCGTCTGCGCCTTGATCGTGATGCCGCGCTCGCGCTCGATATCCATGGAATCGAGCACCTGTTCGACCATTTCGCGCGCCTCAAGCCCCCCGGTCGACTGAATCAGCCGGTCGGCAAGGGTCGATTTGCCATGGTCGATATGGGCGATGATCGCGAAATTACGGATGCTGTCGATGGGTACCGCAGTCATGGCGGGCAGATAACACCCGTGCCGCGGTGCGGCAAGCGCGGCGACCTCACCCGCCTCGCATTTGCGCTGCGACCTTTCCCGGATCGGACGAGGCAAAATTCATCGCTGCCGCCACACCAGGGCCGCCGACACCACGAAGTTCCAGACGGTGCCGATCAGCGCGCCGCCGAGGCCCGCAATCCACCACACGCTGTCGTAGTCGTAGATCCAGGTGGCGATGCCGATATTGGATATGGCGCCGACGGCGCAGATCGCCTCGAAGCCAATGAGACCCGCGACGAACCGCCAGCCGGTCAGCCGCTGGTCGCGATAGGTGAGAAGATTATTGAGCACGAAATTCCAGGCGATGGCGACAATGGTGGCGAAGGCCTGCGCCACGCCGAACGACAGCGCCGCCGCCAGCAGCCCCCGCAAAATGCCGAGATGGACGACAAGCCCGGTCAGGCCGACCAGGCAGAACAGCATGAAGCGGGCCGAGATGACGTCGTTGGTGAGCTTCGCTACCACCAGTGCGGCAAAGTCGAGCGCGACTTTGCTGTCGAGCTTGCTGGTGCCGTGCTGGCGCTCGCGAAACACCGAAGGCAATTCGAGCGTGCGCAGGCTGCCGCGCGCGGTGGCGAGCAGATCGAGCAATATCTTGAAGCCCTGCGATGACAGCGACGGCGCCAGCGGCTCGAAGGCATCGCGGCGGATCATGAAAAAGCCGCTCATCGGATCGGTCAGTTCGATGCCGAGCAGGAGCTGCGTCGCGCGGTTCGACCATCGGCTGACTTTGGCGCGCAGCGGCGACAGTCCGGCCCAATTGCCGCCGTCGACATAACGGCTGGCGATGACGATGTCGGCGCGGTTGGCGCGCAACGCATCGAGCATGGCGGCAAGCCGTGTTTCGTCGTGCTGCAGATCGGCATCCATCACAGCGACATAGCGCGCCTGGCTTGCCAGCATGCCTTCGAGACAGGCGCCGGCGAGGCCCCGGCGGCCGATGCGTCGGATGCAGCGCACGCGGTCATCCGCGGCGCCAATGGCGCGGGTCACGGCGGCGGTACCGTCGGGCGAATTGTCGTCAACGAAGATGACTTCCCAGTCGCAGCCGGCGAGCACACGGCCGAGCCGCTCGACCAGGATCGGAATATTGGCCTGCTCGTTGAAGGTCGGCACGATGACGCTGAGTTCCGGGGCCGGCCGCGGCGAACACCCGGCCGAAGCCGCTGCAACGGCGGCCTTTTCCGCGCCGATTGTCGCCATTTCAGCCAATGCCTTGCACTCTTTTCGGGCCGCCGCACTTATTGCTTTATAGGAGGTCCCACGCTACCCAAGTCCGCCGGTCGCGGATAGCGTTTAGCGGGATCAAAGTGAGTAGGATGTTGCCACAATCCGGATCGTCGTCGCGGTGACTGTCGCGAATTCCTCCAAGTATCTTTTGCGCTACGGACCCTGGCTGCTCATCCTGATCGCGGCGGCGGCCTATTATCCGCGCTTTGTCAAAGACCCCGTCGGCATGGAGATGTACCCGCAGGCGGCGTTCTGCCTGTTGCACGGCCAGATGCTGCAGGTCTGCGATAACGGATTCACTTATCCGCCGATTTTCGCTTTTCTGATGCTGCCGCTTGAACCGCTGCCGCTGTGGCTGCGCGATTTGGTCTGGTATCTGGTTAGCGTCGGCGCGGCGATCGGCTCATTCAAGCTCGCCGAGACCATTGCACGGGGCGCGCTGCCCTCGCCGCTCAAGGATAGTGAGCTCCTCTGGCTGCGGCTGCTGGCGCTGCTGCTAAGCTCCAAGCTGATCCTCGCGGTATTTGAAAACCAGGCTTACGACGGATTGGTGCTGGTTATTCTGCTCGGCGGCCTTGTCGCGCTGATGAACGGCCGCGATGTCTGGGCCGGCGCCGGCCTCGCCATCGCCGCGTCGCTCAAAGCAACGCCGTTGATCTTTCTGCCTTATCTGTTGTGGAAACGGCAATTCGCGGCGGCGGCGGCGTTCGTCGTTGTTTTCCTCGCCGCTTCGTTGCTGCCCGATCTGTTCTTCACGCCGGCTGGCGCCAGTCACGGCTATTTCGTGACTTGGCTGCAGGAGGTCGCAGGCGCCTCGGTCGACGCCGCGCATGCCAAATTCGCCTTCTGGTCCGGCGCTAACATCATGAATCATTCGCTGCATGGCGCGGTCTCGCTGAACATCAACGAGACCACGCAGCATACGCTGCATCACGCCGTGTTGTATGCCGTCGACGCGCTATTCGTCATCGTGGTCGGGACGATGATCGTGATGACGCCGGCGCGCCGCTCTTCGATCGCGATCGACGGCTCGTTGTTGCTGATCAGCATGCTGATGTTGTCGCCGATGACCAGCCGCTCGCATTATATCGCGTTGCTGCTGCCCTACATGACCCTGATCGCGCTTGGCTTCCGCGACGGCCGGACCGTCAATCTCGGCCGTGCCGTGCTGGCGATCAGTTTCGTGCTGGTTACGGTCACCGGCAACGATGCGGTCGGCCAGGAAATAACGGTGTGGGCTTATCAGCACAGCTTCATGGTGCTGGGCACGCTGGTGCTGCTGGTCTATTTCGCAGCCCTGGTGCTCGAGCGTTTCCGGCAGGAAGAATTTGCCGGCGTCGGACTGGACGCCGGCGCCGCGCATCCTGCGGAATAACTCAGTAGCGGTACTGGTCCGTCTTGTACGGGCCGTTCACCGGGATGCTGATATAGGCCGACTGCTTCTCTGAAAGCTTGGTCAGCTTCACGCCGATCTTGTCGAGATGCAGCCGCGCCACTTTCTCGTCGAGCGCCTTCGGCAGCACATAAACCTTCTTCTGATACTTGCCCTGATTGGTCCACAGTTCGATCTGCGCCAGCGTCTGGTTGGTGAACGACGACGACATCACGAAGCTCGGATGGCCCATGGCGTTGCCGAGATTGACCAGCCGGCCTTCGGACAGAAGGATGATGCGGTGGCGGTCGGGGAATTCGATTTCGTCGACCTGCGGCTTGATGTTGTTCCACTTCAGGTTCTTCAGCGCGTGGACCTGAATCTCGCTGTCGAAATGGCCGATATTGCAGACGATGGCCCGGTCCTTCATCTTGCGCATATGCTCGATGGTGATGACGTCGAGATTGCCGGTGGCGGTGACGAAGATGTCGGCGCGCGGCGCCGCCTCTTCCATGGTCACGACTTCATAGCCTTCCATCGCCGCCTGCAGCGCGCAGATCGGATCGATCTCCGACACCATCACCCGGCAGCCGGCCTGGCGCAGCGACGCGGCCGAGCCCTTGCCGACGTCGCCGAAGCCCGCGACCATCGCCACCTTGCCGGACATCATGACGTCGGTGCCGCGGCGGATACCGTCGACCAGCGACTCGCGGCAGCCATAGAGATTGTCGAACTTGGATTTGGTCACGCTGTCATTGACGTTGATGGCGGGGAACAGCAGCCGGCCGTCTTTCTCCATCTGATAAAGCCGGTGGACGCCGGTGGTGGTTTCTTCCGATACGCCCTTGATGCTGGCGGCGAGCTTGGCGAACCAGCCCGGCTTTTCCTTCAGCGTGCGCTTGATCAGCGCGTAGAACACCTCTTCTTCTTCGTTCTCGGGCTTGTCGAGAAACGCGGTGTCGCCCTTCTCGGCGCGGACCCCGGCATGAACCAGCATGGTGGCGTCGCCGCCGTCGTCGAGGATCATGTTGGGCAGGCCGCCGTCCCCCCATTCCAGGATCTTGCGGGTGTATTCCCAATAGTCCTTCAAGCTCTCGCCCTTGATGGCGAAGACCGGCGTGCCGGCGGCGGCGATCGCGGCGGCGGCGTGGTCCTGGGTCGAATAGATGTTGCACGAGGCCCAGCGCACGTCGGCGCCGAGCGCGGTGAGCGTCTCGATCAGCACGGCGGTCTGGATGGTCATGTGCAGCGAGCCGGCGATGCGGGCGCCCTTGAGCACCTGGCGCGGGCCGTACTCTTCGCGGGTCGCCATCAGGCCCGGCATTTCGGTTTCGGCCAGCGAGATTTCCTTGCGGCCCCATTCGGCGAGGCCGATGTCCTTGACGACGTAGTCGGTGGCCGGGGCGGTTTTGGTCTGGGGCGACGTGCTCATAACGATCCTTCGGCGACAGGGTTTTGGGGGCGCGGATCGGCCCGACGGCCGATCAAGGTGGCGCGGCTATAGCAGGCCGGCGCGGCGGCGGCAATGAACACATAAAGATAGCTTTATGTCGATCCCGTGAATCTCTGCCTTGATCCGGCGTTCGCTTGCCCGGCGGCCCATAAAGTAACGACTGCCATGGTGACCGGCGGCCGTGCGACCGCTGGGGGATTATTTACCGGTCTGAAGGCGCGGATAGGAGGAAAAGTCGGGCTAGCTCGCTTTCGGCGGCTCGGCGGCAGCGCGCGGCGCCGCCTGCTTCACTACGCCGGCCTGCGTCAACGCCGTGGCGATCTGCTGCATGCGGTTGATGAGATCGACCGCGGCCGCCGGCGGCAGCACCAGACGGCAGGCCGGATAACGCCGGCCGGAAATCGGGGTATTGGGCTTGACCTCGTCGAAGCGCGTGACGGCGAATTCGATGCGCAGCGTCTGACCGTCGAAAATGAGACCGCCGATCGAGTCGGCAAAAGTTTCTTCCATGTCGGCGCGATCGAGATAGCGGATCGAGGCGGCCGGACGCTCGGCCGGGGCCGGCACTGCCGGTTCCGATGGCTTCGCCGTCTTTGGTTCGGAACTCATTTTTGTTTTCTCCTCAGATTCAACGTCGGCAGGCAATGCTTCGTCTTTTAGCATCGCCGGGTGTTTCGGCGCCGCAGGCTTGGGTGCCCTCTTTGGCCGAAGCCGCTTGGTCATTTTGGCGAGACAATCCTAAATCGGCAGCCGGATCAATCGGCCTCGCCGAACCGGGAAGCGATCAAGGTCGCCAAAGCTTCGACAACCTCGGCCGCCTCGCGGCCGGTCGCTTCGACGGTGATCGAGGAGCCCGGCGCCGCGGCGAGCATCATCAGGCCCATGATCGAAGTGCCGCCGACGGTTTCGTTGCAACGACGCACCCGCACTTCGGCCTCGAATTTCTCCACCGTCTGCACGAATTTAGCCGACGCGCGGGCGTGCAGGCCTTTCTTGTTGCAGATGGTCAAAACACGGACGACGGCCCCGTCGGGCGCCGGTTCTTTGATGGCTTCTTTTGCCGGCTCAAGGGCGCGGCTATCGGCCGGTTCTATCATTTCCCGGTCAACACCCGGCTGGCGATGGTGACGTATTTTCGTCCCGCCTCCTGGGCGGCGGCGACCGCTTCGGCGAGCGGACACTCGTCGCGAACCTTGGCGAGCTTCACCAGCATCGGCAGATTGATGCCGGCCAGGACTTCGACTTTGGGCCGGCTCATCACCGAGATGGCGAGATTGGACGGCGTACCGCCGAACATGTCGGTCAGGATGGCGACGCCGTCGCCGGTATCGACGCGGCGCACCGCCTCGATGATATCTTTGCGGCGCTCCTCGACGTCATCGTCGGGTCCGATGGTGACGGACTCGATCTGCGCCTGAGGGCCGACCACATGCTCAAGGGCCGAGCGGAACTCAACAGCCAGCCGCCCGTGGGTAACAAGCACTAAACCGATCATGGAACTCCCCGCGGGCGCGTCCCGGGTGCACCGCACGAAAGGGTGCTCATCTTGACCATCCGAAGCCCCGGCGCAAGAGGCATTCTGAGGTATTTCTGAGAGTTGCTGCATTGCAGTAGGGGCACGCCGTCAGGATCGATGCCGGGTCATGATTGTTGACCCACTATGGTTAACCAATCGCCAACCAAAGACCTGGAGCTATCGAATATCAGCAAATCTCGAATGAAAAGGCGGCGTCTAGGCCGGTACCACCTGAAGTGAGGAGTGCCACGACGCCGGGCAAGGCCGAGGCCCCCTCTGCGACGGCATATCGCGGCAAATTGATGCCCTCGACCGACGTAGAACGATGTTCCGGCAAGCGTTCGGCGTCTTTGGCATCAAGGTCGACCACCAATCCGACGACGGCGCAGGGCTCGTAATCAAGCCGCATGATGCCGGCGCCGCGCAGTTCGAGCAGGCCGGTGAGCGTCGCTGCCGGCCGCACCAGGAGCCGCCCCCCGGCGCTTTCCAGATGGACGCGGTCGTCGCCGACCAGCCTGGCGAAACGCCCCCGGGCGGCGGCCGCTGCCAACAGATCGAGGGCCAGACGGGATTTGCCCGCGCCGGAGGGACCACGGATTAAGACTGCCCGCGCGCCAACAAGCACCGCGGAAGCGTGTACGGTCGGAAGAACCGCCATCGTCACATCGCCGGCAGGCGGACGATGAAGCGGGCGCCGACTACGGTCGCCTCGCCGTCGGCGGCTGGCGGACCGGCGCGGTTCTCGACCGCAATGGTGCCGCCATGCGCTTCGACGATCTGCTTGGAGATCGACAGGCCGAGGCCTGAGTTTTGGCCGAAGCCCTGATGCGGACGGTCGGTATAAAACCGCTCGAAAATCTTCTCCAGCGCGTCGGGCCGGACACCAGGCCCGTCGTCATCGACCAGGACTTCGACCAGGCTGCGCAACCGCCGGCAGGTGACGCGCACGGTGCCTCCCGGCGGCGAGAATGACCGCGCATTCTCGATCAGATTGTCGATGATCTGGCCAAGCCGGGAATCGTGACCCGGGACCTGGAAGGCACGCGTGCCGCCGCCCTCGAAGCGCAAGGTGACTTTGACACCGTCGTCGCGTTTGACCTCGTTTGCCACCGCCACCAGCGTGTTCAGGAGCTTGGCGAAATCGACCGGCGCCGCCTCCTGCCGCTGCAATTCGGCATCCAGCCGGCTGGCATCGGCAATGTCCGAGATCAAACGATCGAGCCGCTGCACGTCGTGCTGGATGACGGCGAGAAGCCTGGCGCGGCTTTCGTCGGTCTTGGCAACCGGCAGCGTCTCCACCGCCGAGCGCAACGATGTCAGCGGGTTTTTCAACTCGTGAGAAACGTCGGCAGCAAAACTCTCGATCGCTTCGATGCGGCTGTAGAGCGCATTGGTCATGTCGCGCAACGTACCGGACAGATGGCCGATCTCGTCGCGGCGGCGCGTGAAATCGGGAATCTCGACCCGCGAGCGGATACGCCGGCGCACGCTTTCGGCGGCGTCGGCGAGCCGCCGCACCGGCTCGGCGATGGTGCCGGCCAACAGGATCGACAGCACGACCATGACGATGGCGGCGACCAGAAATACTTTCAGGATCGCCAGCCGTTCCGCCTCGACCATGTCGTCGATATCGGCACCCTGGGTCGACAGCATCAGGGCGCCACGCACGGCACGGAAACGCTGCACCGGCACCGCGACGGAAACGATGACATCGCCGCGCTCGTTGATACGCACCATGCTGGAGTCCTGGCCGTCGAGCGCCTGCCCTATCTCGGAATAGCCTTTGCCGTTGTCGGCCCCGAGCTCGTGGTAGAGCGGCAGATCGCCCCGGCCGAGCCAGCGGCGCGTCGCGACGTAAGCCCGCTCGAATATTCCCGGCCGTTCCGCCGCCGGCGGCGGCAGGTCGTAACGCAGCACATCGCCGCGGCCGAACAGATTGCGGCTGTCGACCAGCAGCACGCCGTCGCGATCGTAGATGCGTGCCCGCGTTTTGGTCGGCGAAACCAGCCGGCGCAAGATCGGCGCCACCCGTTCCGGATTGATCGGAAAGTCGATGCCATAAAGCGCGTCTTCGTTTGGACCGTAGCTTTGGCCGGGCTGCAGATTGAGGAGCTTGTCGGGATCGAGCGTGATCGACGAGTCGGTCTCGACCGTCGCCGACGACGCGATCGCGCCGGCGATGATCTGACTCTGAACCAGCAGGCTCTGAATCCGCGCGTCGATCAGTCCGGCCCGGAACTGCGACAAAAAGATAAAGCCGATCGACAGCGCGATCAGACCGGTCAGATTGAGGACGACGATGCGCCGGGTAAGGCTCGAGAAGCTTTGAGTGATGAAGAATTGCCAGGCGCGCTGCGCCCAATCGCCGAGGCGGGCGAAGCCTTGGGGTTTGGCGCGCAACCCCGCCTCGTCGAAACCATCGCGCTCGGCGTGGCCGTCGATCAGATTATCGACCTGAGGTTCGGCCTCCGTCGATGTGGCGCCCGCGTTACCGGGTGCTTCGGTTTCTGCCGTTCGATCGAGCACGTCGTCTGCCAGGGTTTGGTTGGCCGCCGCCCCTCCCTGGGGAGAGATACGGTCGGATGAGCCCAACGCCATTATTACCGCAGGTCAGCCGCCCCGTCAGGAGCCACGGTTCGCAGGGGTTAAAACCCGTCGCCCACGGCCCTTAATGCCTTACCGGCACCTATTCTTTGAACCGATAGCCGACGCCATACAGCGTCTCGATCATATCGAATTCGTCGTCGCTGGCTTTGAACTTCTTGCGCAGCCGCTTGATGTGGCTGTCGATGGTGCGGTCGTCGACATAGACCTGATCGTCATAGGCCGCGTCCATCAGGGCGTTACGGCTTTTCACCACGCCCGGCCTGCTGGCAAGCGCCTGCAGGATAAGAAATTCGGTGACGGTCAGCGTGACCGGCTCGTTCTTCCAGGTGCAGGTATGACGTTCCGGATCCATGCGCAGCAGGCCGCGCTCCAATACCTTGCTGTCGGCTTCTTTGACCACGATGCCGTCTTTGGGCGAAACCCGGCGCAGCACGGCCTTAACGCGTTCGACCAGCAGGCGCTGCGAGAAGGGTTTGCGGATGAAATCGTCGGCGCCCATTTTGAGGCCGAACAGTTCGTCGATCTCTTCGTCTTTGGAGGTGAGGAAGATCACCGGCAGATCGGACTTCTGGCGCAGCCGCCGCAGCGTCTCCATGCCGTCCATCCGCGGCATTTTGATATCGAGGATGGCGAGGTCCGGCGGCGCGCTCTTGAAACCGTCGAGCGCGGAGGCGCCGTCGGTGTAGGTCGTGATCCGGTATCCTTCGGCCTCAAGCGCGATCGATACCGAGGTCAGGATATTGCGGTCGTCGTCGACGAGAGCGATGGTCGGCATGGGCGGCCTTTTAACATGAGTCGGCCGCAGCATCGAATTTTGCCCGGCCCCGTAAGCCTTTGAAAACCCATGTGGGGGCGGAAGTGTGTCCAGACAAGGCAAATTCGGGGCAATCGCTGCGGCATTAGGCGAAACAGCGGCGATGGTAAGCCCCTGGCGGGCCGTCGCCGCATTAACCAAAAGACGGCCGGAGAACCGATGACCGACGCCAACCAAGCTCCCAGCCCCCTGCCGGGCGTGATGCCGAACCGGCTGCCGGAAAACGCCCCGGCTCCGGATTTCGACCCCAAATCTCTGGCCAAGAGCCTGTTGCGCGCCACCCGCGCAGGGGCGTTGGCAACCATCGACCGCAATACCGGCCATCCCTTCGCCTCGCTGGTCAATGTCGCGACCGACAGCGACGGCGCGCCTTTGATCCTTATTTCCCGGCTTTCCACTCACACCGCCAATCTTGAGGCCGACGGACGCGCCTCGATACTGCTGGCAGCGGCCGGCAAAGGCGATCCGCTGGCGCATCCACGCCTCACGGTGCTTGGCAGTTTCGCTCGGGTCTTGCGGGACGACCCGCAGGAGGCGCGGCTGCGCCGGCGCTTCCTGGCGCGCCATCCCAAGTCGGAGCTCTATGCCGGTTTCGCCGATTTCTCGTTCTGGAAGCTCGCCACGGTATCGGCTCATCTCAATGGCGGCTTCGCCCGCGCCGCCGATCTCAAGGCTGCCGACGTGCTGACCGATGTCGAAGGCGCCGGACGATTTGCTCGAGACTGAAGCAAGTGCGGTCGAACACATGAATGCCGATCACGCTGACGCGGTGCGTCTCTATGCGACCAAGCTTCTCGGCGCGGCCGACGGCGCCTGGCGGCTCAGCGGGCTCGACCCCGACGGCCTCGATCTGGTCTGCGGCGACAACGCCGTTCGCTTGGCATTTCCGACGCGCGTCACGACTGCCCAGCAATTGCGCACGATCGTCGTCGAGTTGGCCAAGCGCGCGCGCGCGGCTGCTTAGAAACTGGACGTATTCACACGCGGCGACGTTGCACTGCAGCGAAGGAACAGGGACGTTTGTTTCCGGTTAGGTTTGCGACCGGTTACGGCTTGGCATCGACAAGGATGGTCGATATAGGGTCGCACACCTGCCGCTGGCGGGTGTGGGTTTAACGCAAGTTGCCGTTATCGCCTTCTAGGCTAGGCACGAACGGCGCGGTGGCGGAGGGATAGAGTGCAGGAAACGGGTACGCGGAACGGCGCCTTATGGTGCCGATAAATTCGGCTTCAAAAATCTCGCCACGGTTCACTGGAATCTGACCGAAGCCCCCCTCTACGAACACGCCATTCGCAACGGCGAGGCGATGATCGTCGCCGGCGGCGCGCTTTGCGCCGAGACCGGACATCACACCGGCCGCTCGCCGAAGGACAAGCATACGGTCGTCGACGCAACGACCGAAAACACCGTCTGGTGGGACGGCAACCGCAAACAGAGCAAAGAGCATTTCGAAAATTTGCTGGCGGACTTCCTCGCGCATGCCAAAGGCAAGACCCTGTTCGCGCAGGATCTCTACGGCGGCGCCGATGCCAAATACCGGATCAAGGCCCGCGTCTTCACCGAATACGCCTGGCACTCGCTGTTCATCCGTCAGCTTTTGATTCGTCCGCAGCACGCCGAACTCGCAAGCTACGTCCCGGACATGACGATCGTCGACATGCCGTCGTTCAAGCCGGACGCCAAGCGTCATGGCGGCCGCGAAGGCTCCGACACGATGGTGGCGATCGATTTCACCCGCAAGATCGTGCTGATCTGCGGCTCGTCCTATGCGGGCGAGATGAAGAAGTCGGTGTTCACGACGCTCAACTTCTATCTGCCGGCGCAGGGCGTGATGCCGATGCACTGCTCGGCCAATGTCGGCAAGGACGGCGACAGCGCGCTGTTCTTCGGCCTGTCCGGGCACCGGCAAGACGACGCTGTCGACCGACCCGAACCGCATCCTGATCGGCGACGACGAAACCGGCTGGTCGCCGGACGGCATCTTCAATTTCGAGGGCGGCTGTTACGCCAAGTGCATCAAGCTCTCGGCCGAGGCCGAGCCGCAGATCTGGGACGCCACCAACCGCTTCGGCGCGGTGCTTGAAAACGTGGTGTTCGATCCGGAGACCCGCATTCCCGATTACGACAGCGACAAGAAGACCGAGAACACCCGCTCTGCCTATCCGCTCGACTTCATTCCGAGCGCGTCGCGCACCGGCACCGCCGGCCATCCGAAGAACATCATCTTCCTCACCGCCGACGCCTACGGCGTGATGCCGCCGATCGCCAAGCTGACCCCGGCGCAGGCGATGTATCACTTCCTGTCCGGCTATACGGCGAAGGTCGCCGGCACCGAAAAGGGCCTGGTCGGCGTCGAGCCCGAATTCTCGACCTGCTTCGGCGCACCGTTTCTGCCGCGTCCGCCGGCCGAGTACGGACGACTGCTCCGCGACTATATCGCCAAGCACAAAGTCGACTGCTGGCTGGTCAATTCCGGCTGGACCGGCGGCATCTACGGCGTCGGCCGGCGCATGCCGATCAAGGTGACACGCGCGCTGGTCACCGGCGCCCTCGACGGCTCGCTCCGCAATGCCAGCTATCGCACCGATCCCTATTTCGGCTTCGCAGTGCCGACCTCGGTGCCGGGCATCGAACCGCACATCCTTTATCCGCAGAAGACCTGGAAGGACAAAGCCGCCTTCGACGAAACCGCGCGCAAGCTCGTCGGCATGTTCCAGAAGAACTTCACCAAATACGAGCAGACGGTGGACGCCGAAGTCCGCGCCGCCGCCCCCGAGGTTCGCCTCGCGGCGGAGTAGGATTTCCTGCCGTCGGTCCGGCCTCCGGCCGGACCGGATGAGCGCACCCGGTTCAGCGAATTAGGTTGTTTGGCGAGTCCGGCGAGGAATTCCTCAAGCGCCGCGCGAACGCGGGCGATCACGTCCGGCCACGACCGGCTTTCGCTTTGCCGAAACAGACGGGCGGTCGGATACCACGGGCTGTCGTCGCGATCGAGCAGCCATCGCCAGTCGGGAGCGAAAGGCAACAACACCCAGACCGGCTTTGCCAGCGCGCCGGCGAGATGAGCAACAGCCGTATCCACCGAGATCACGAGATCCAGATTCGCGATCAGCGCCGCCGTGTCTGAGAAATCGGTCAATGCATCGCCGAAATGCGTAAGCTCGCTGCGATCTCCCAGCACCTCAAAATCGCCGGCGCGAACATCTTTTTGCAGACTGACGAAGGTCGCGTCGCTGCTCAGCAGCGGTAAGAGCAAATCAAGCGGAATGGATCGCGCACGATCGCTTTTGTGGTTGGGGCTTCCCGACCAGGCAAGACCGATCCTGGGACGGTATTCGGAGCCTAATCGCGCCTTCCACTCCGTCACCGACGACGGCGGCGCCTGGAGATAGGGTATCGCGGACGGGATCGTTTCCAGACGCGTGCCCAATGCCAGGGGAAGGCTCAGCAAGGGACTATGCAGATCGAAGACAGGCAGCTCATCGCCTTTGGCTACAATGTCAAAAGTCGCGGGCAGAGTGCGCATCAGTCCTATTAACGACGCAGGCGCTTCGACAATCACGCGGCCGGCACGGGCTGCGACCAGCGGCACGTAGCGGCTGAACTGAATCGTATCGCCTAAGCCCTGTTCGGCATGGAGAAGAATGGTTTTGCCTGCAATCTCTTCCGCTCCAAGCCATAAGGTTTGCGGAAAATCCCGCCGGTCCTTCGCCCTTGCCGGGGAGTGCCAGCGCGATTCGTAGTCGGCAAAGCCGCGTTCGAAATCGCCCAGGAGCAATCGACAGAGCGCCGCATTGAATCGGGCCTCGCCGTTGTCGGGCCGCGCGTTAATCGCTTGACCGTAGTTCACCAGCGCTTCATCGATGCGCTTTACCTGCTGCAGCGTATTGCCCCGATTGATCAGCGCCGCAAACTCGCCCGGCTGCAGGCTCAAGGCGCGATCGTAGCTGGCAAGGGCTTCATCGATCCGCTTCAGGTGGCGCAAGGTATTGCCGCGATTGATCAGCGCCGCGTAATCGTCGGGCTGCAAACTCAGCGCTCGATCGTAACTCTCAAGAGCTTCGTCGAACCGGCCCAAGTCATGGAGCGTCAGCCCGCGGTTGGAAAGCGTAACGACGTTTTCCGGCCTCAAGGCCAGGGCGCGGTCGTGACTGTCGAGCGACTCCGCGAAACGCTTCAACGCGCGGAGCGCCGTGCCGCGATTGGAAAGCGCTTCGGCATGGTCCGGACGCAGCGCCAGCGCGCGATCGTAGCCGGCGACGGCCTCGTCGAACCGCCTTATCTCAGAAAGCGTATTGGCGCGATTGGCCAGCAATTCGGCATGGTTCGGCCGCACGGCGAGCGCGCGGTCGTAGCTTTCCAGCGCCTCCTCGAAGCGCTTCAACATACAAAGAGTGGCACCGCGATTGGAAAGCGCCTGGGGGTGGTTCGGCTGCAATGCCAGCGCGCGGTCATGACTTGCCAGTGCTTCGTCGAACCGTCCCAAGGCATGCAGCGTATTGCCGCGATTGTAGAGAACCACGACGGAATCCGGCCGCACCGCGAGCGCGCGCTCGTAGTTTGTCAGGGCCTCGTCGAAACGCTCGAGCTCATGGAGCGTGTTGCCGCGATTGGTGAGTGCTTCGACATAGTCCGGCCGCAGCGCGATCGCGCGATCGAAACTCGCCAGCGCCAGAAGCTTTTCGCCGCGGGCCGATTGCACGATGCCGAGAAGGTGGTGCGCCGAGAATAGACTGCCATTGGCGTCGATGACCTGCAGGCACAGCCGCTCGGCGACATCGAACTTACCGGCTTTGTAGGCCGCATAAGCGTGTCTGAGCGCTTCCGACAGCGTAACCCGGACCGTGTCTTGCATCGACGTCGATAGACTCTCCGGTCTGGATCAACGAAGCCACCGGTATTCGTTCTAACCGGCGGCCTGTTTTTGCATGTCCCGCCCCGCGCGTCGCGCCCAATTCTCCCAGGCGCGGTTGAGCGTGTAGTCGTTGACACGGGCGACGATCTGGTCGACTTCGCCCGGGGTGAGGAATTTGATGTCGCCCATTTGCATCGCCTGCATTTGCAGTTTGGCACCGACCTCGAGATAGACCGAGATGAAGACGGCGTGACGCACCGAGCGGCCGGCCACGGTCGCACCGTGGCCGCGCATCAGGGTTGTCGGCCGCGACCCCAACAGCTTCGCAAGGTCGCGCCCCATCTCCATGTCGCTGACCAATAACGTGGTATCGCCGAATTTGTCGTGGGAATCCCATACCGGCACTTCGTGACCGATATTGGCGCACATGTGCAGCAGCGGCTTGAGCTTCTTGCCGGTCACGCCGAACGGGATCGTGCTCGGCGAGTGATTATGCACCACGGCATGCACGTCCGGGCGCGCTTCGTAGATCGCGCCATGGATGAAACGCTCCAGGTAAGGGGCGCGGCCGCGCTCGTCGATCGCGGTGCCGTCCAGCGTATATTCGACGATATCATCGCGCTCGATCCGCTCGGGCGCGCGGGCGCGCGACAGCAGGTAATGGTCCGGCTTGTCGGGATGCCGGGCGCTGACATGGCCGAAGGAATCGACGATACCCTCATTCGCCAAGACACGGTTGGCGGTGACGATTTCTTCGAGGATAAAATCAAGCTTGCTCATGGTAGCGCCTTCTCCCTGTCGGTTGGGCGGCGATCCTAATTGGCTTGCGGAACTCCGCAAGCGCGGATCTGGGCGATATGCATAGCGGCAGCAGGTCGCGGGACTTAACCCCCGATCTACGCTATGCGATAGACGTTCGCGAACCGGGGATCATTGCATGTCACGACGTTTTCCATTGCTTGCCGTTTTCAGCATTCTCGGCGCGGTTGCCGTTGCGGCGGCTGCCGCCACACAGGGTTTGGCGGAAGGCGGCGCGGCCGGTTATCCGGATCACCCGATCCGGGTGATCGTCCCGGTCCCGGCGGGCGGCGGGGTCGACACCATCAGCCGGCTCGTCACCGGGAAAATGCGCGATACGCTCAACCAGCCGCTGATCATCGACAACAAGCCCGGCGTCGGCGGCAGTGTCGGCGCCGAATCGGTTTTCAATTCGGCGCCCGACGGCTACACCATCCTGGCGTCACAGCCGTCGCCGATCACGACCAATCCATTTCTTTACAAGTCGCTGAACTACGATCCCACGCAACTGGTGCCGATTGCGATCATGACGCATGTGCCCAATGTGCTGTTGGTGCGCGCCGATCTGCCGGCCAAGGACGTGGCGGAATTCATCGCTTATGCCAAGGCCAATCCCGGCAAGCTCAATTACGCCTCGCAAGGCATCGGCACCACGTCGCATCTGACCGCCGAGCTCTTTCAGACGCTCACTCATACCAAACTGACCCACGTCCCCTACAAGGGCACCGCGCCCGCCGTCGCCGATCTGCTCGCCGGCAATGTCGATCTGATGTTCAACGAACTGGCGACGTCGATCGAACTGCACAAAGCCGGCCGCGCTCGAATCCTCGCGGTCACGACCAAACAACGGATCGCATCGCTGCCGGATATCCCGACGCTGGAAGAAGCCGGCGTACCGGGCTGCGTGTCGGATACCTGGCACGCGCTGACCGCGCCGCCGAAAACCTCGGCCGATATCGTCGCCAAGCTCAATGCGGCGGCCAATGCCGCGATCCATTCACCCGAAGTGCTCGATCGTTTCCGCGAGTTGAGCATCATTCCCGCCGGCGGAACGTCCGCGGAGGCCGGCGCTTTCATCAAGGACGAGACCACGCGGTGGGGTCAGGTGATCCGCGACGCCGGCATCAAGCCGGAGTGACGGCCGGCGGTGCACCGCCACCGCGCGACGGAACCTAAAGAGCGCGACCGTATTTCCGTGATGCCGTAAGCGCGCAGCCGATTCGCCGAATTATCGGCGAATGGTGTTCCAGCGACGACGGCAGGAGTACGGCATGAGTACCTCGGATCGCGTCGTCAACGACAACGCCGCCCGCTATTTCCTCATCCTTGGCGCCGCCGCGGCGGATCTTTGGAGCGAATTGCCGCAGGAGCTGCAACACACGTTGTTCGAGCGGGCTGTGGTGCTCGGTCACCAGCGCGAGCAAGATGAAAGCCTGCGCGAACAGCTCGCCAAATTCCTGCATGAACATCACGAGCGGACGCTGACGCGCTGATCGGCACGCAAAAGGCCCGCTTGTAGGGACCGCCGGGACCATTACATAATCCGCCGAGACAATCCTGCGAGCAATGACAGCTTATGCCGAACTATTCAGACGAACCGGAGCGGCCGCGTGCCGAACCGGAGATTATTCCCCCGGGCCAGGGTAATGGCCGTGGGCGGGGACCGGCTTGGCCGCAGCCGCCGTTCGGCTTCACCCAAAACCGCGGCTCGCAAAACTACGGCTCCCAACGCGTGTTTGTCGGCCGGATCGGGCCGCTCGGATTCTTGCTGATACTGGCAATGGTCGGCCTGTTCGGCGCGGTCATGCTGCTGGTGCTGATCGGCACCGCTCTGATCTGGATACCGGTGATCGCGGTTTTCCTGATCATTGCCGCCGTCGGCGGCCTCATTCGGCGGCTCTGACCGCTAGGCGCGGCAGACCGTTCGGCCCGGTCATATACCCGCTGTTAACCTTGGTCCCTTATGAATTGATTAACCATATCGGGAATGTCTGATATTTCCGGACATGGCCGCCTACCTGCACGTTCACCAGCGTCAAGCAGGCATCTGCGCCGAACTCCCACCGACGCGCGCCGTTTGGCGCTATCGCTGCGACGGGGCGATCATCGAGCTGGGAAAAGACGTTCGAGTCCGAAATGTTCGAAGCGTCGCGTCAGATCAAATCGGCAGTCGTCGGCGGCGGCAGTCTCACCGTCGGACAGCCGCCATACGCCAAAATCGATTTCCGGAAATTCTGGTCCGCGATCTGGCGGGGCAGGGCAACAATCTTTTTCACGACCGCCGGGATGCTTTTCCTGGCGTTGATGTTCGGTGCGCTGGCGTCACGCGAATATACCGCGATGACAGAAATCCTCATCGACCCGAGCGATTTGCGGGCGGTGGGCAATGAGACAGCCGCGCAGTCGAGCGATTCCGCGCTTCTTCAGGTCGAAAGCCAAGTCCGCGTCCTCACTTCCGATGCCGTGTTGCGGCGCGTGATCATTTCGCAATCGCTCGATGACGATCCGGAATTCGTTCACGGCCCGTCGCTCCTCGCCAGCTTGATGGGTGGAGGCGACGCCGCGCCGGTCGACAAGACAATCGCCGCGCTGAATGAGCTGAACCGCCACATTCGCGTGAAGCGCGCCGATCGCACTTTCGTCGTCGACGTCAATGTCACCTCAAAAAGCCCGGCCAAGGCCGCCCGCATCGCCAATGCGATCGCGGACGCCTATCTCGCGGAACAGACCGACGTCAGGACCAATGCGGCCCGGCAGGTTTCGCGGACGCTCGATGCCCGCTTGAAAGAGCTCGAGGACGGCGTGCGCAAGGCCGAGGACAAGGTCGAGGCTTTTAAAGTCAGCAACAACCTCGTCAGTGCGAACGGCCAGTCGGTATCCGACCAGCAGCTCTCCGACGTCAACAATCAGGTGGTCGCCGCGCGTGCCCGCACCGCGGAGGCCAAGTCGCGCCTCGATCAGATCGAGCAGGTGCAGCGTTCCAAGGACCTGAGCGGGTCTTTTCCTGAAGCTTTGCAATCGCAGACCATTACCGCGCTGCGCGGCCAATATGCCGAGATCGTGCGGCGCCAGGCCGAGCAGATGGCGACGCTCGGTCCGCTTCATCCGGCGGTGATCGATATCGAGGCCCAGGTCGCACGGCTGCACGGCATGATCGCGGAAGAAATCAACCGAACCGCGCTTTCCGCGCGCAGCGATTACGAAACCGCCAAGGCGGACGAACAAGCGCTGACCGGCCATCTCGCTGCGCAGAAACAGACCAGCGTCACCAACAGCCAAGCCATGGTCGGCCTGCGCGAGCTCGAACGCCAAGTCCAGGCCGCCCGGACCGTCTACGAGGCATTCCTGGTGCGCGCCCGTGAAGCCAGCGCGCAGGAACAACTCGATACCAAGAACATTCACGTGCTTTCCAAGGCCGATCCGCCGCTGGCGCGCAGCTGGCCGCCGCCGACTTCGATCATGGCGCTGGCGGCGATCCTGGTCGGCATCGCCTCCGGCACCGGCATCGTGCTGATGCGGCCGGCGCCGCTCGACGGTACGCGGCGGCCGCCGGGGGAAGACTCGTTCCGCAGAATGTTCGGCGCCTTCACCGGCGGCCTTTGGCGGGGCTCATCCGGAGTCGAGATTATCGCCGTCTTGCCCGCCACCGACGCTTCGTTCGGGCTGGCGGCGATGGACGATCCGCGCTCGCCGTTTACCCGGGAAATCCGCAAGGTCTATGACGAATTGCGCGCCAGCCACGCCGCCGCCGGCAATCCGAGCGTCCTGGTTCTGGCTGCCGACGCCGAGGACGATTCCGCAACCGTTGCGCTTAGCCTCGCCGCGGTCGCGGCGGCGACGCAGCGGGTGCTTCTGATCGACGCCGATCTCGAGCGCCGCACGCTGTCGGCGATCGGCGCCGAAGACAACGACGCCGGTCTGATCGATGTCGCCCTCGGCCGCCGGCTATTGTCCGATGTGACCAAGCTCGACCGCGAAACCAATATCAATCTGATGGCGTTCGTTTCGCCGGAAAGCCGGCGCGATCGCCGTATCTATGACACCGATATCAAGCGTGCCTTCGACCAGACGCGACGCTACGACATGGTGGTCGTGGCGGCGACCGATGACGACGAGCCGAGCCTGCGATTCTTCGCCGGCCTCGTCGACCATATCGTGCTGGTCGCGAGAGTGGGCGGCCGCGAGCAGAATGCGTTCGAACAAATCATCGCGCGGGCGGGTCTCGATCCGAAGAAAATTCGCGGCGCGGTATTGACCGGAGCGACGAGCGCCTGATCGCTACGCCGCCGGCGACAACCGTCCTTGGTCGCGGTTCGGATTATTCAGGGTGCCGAGCAGGAACCACAACAGCGCCGCGGTTTTTATGGTGAACAGCGACGTGCTGATGGTCAGCAGAATGACGATATAGAGGGCGACGAAGATCTTAAATCGCCAGGCGTCCCTATCCGGCACGCCGGAATAGACGAACACGCCCCACAGCGCCGCCGCACCGATCACGCCCATGCTGACAAAAGTGTAGGCGTAACCGGCATCTTCCATGGCGACGTCGTTGGTTTGCAGGCCGAAAATCTGCCACGGCGTAAGCGACCGCAGCAGATCGCCGGCAAACAACAACCGTCCGGCGAAATCATTGTCGATCGAGGCCAGATCCCTGGTGGTAAGGGCGGCATAGGCCAACAGCGCGATGACGACCAGGAACGGCGCCATGAACAGCATGGTCGGACGCAACAGCGGCGCCGCCACGTAGGCGGCGAGCGTGGCGAAGCAAAGATAGAAACCGAACCGCGCGTCGCCCAGCACCAGGATCGTCGCCACGATCAGCATCTTGAGGATAAAAATCCAAGACCGCCGATAATCGCGCAGCAGAACCCAGGCGAACGCGACAGCCCCGAAATTTCCGATCGACACCGGTTCGAGAAATAGCCCCGAGGCACGGTGATCGCCGAGAAACGGCAACAGCGTGCGCGCATCGGTCCGCGTGCCGCTGATGTAAAGACCCGGCAGGAGCTCGGTATCCATGCCCGTCACCGACCCGCGCGCGACGTAATATTTGAGCACGTCGAAAAAACGCAAGTAAGTGTCGAGCGCGAACCATTCGAACAGGCAGGTCGCAAGCGTCGCGATCAAAAGCAGCAATACGATACGATCGCCGGCCTGCACCGAGCCGAAATAACGCCCCAAAAACAAAAACACGATCGGGATCAGAATATCGCGGCCGAACTGCGGATCGAAATTGGCCCGCAACACCATCACGGCGATCAGATAAGCGCCCAGGATCAAAAGAATCGCGTATTCCGTGCTGCTGCGGTCCCAGGTCAGCGCGAACGACAGGCCGATCAGTCCGACTTCGACCGAGATGACGAGATTGGCGCCGACACCGAACATCGTGGTGTTGACGAAGCAAAGGACGAAATTGAAAACGGTCGCCGCGACTATCAGAATTTCGGCAAGACGATACCGTGCCGCTTGAGCCTCGGGATAGTCGGCGGCCGGGACGACGGAACTGTCCCATAGAGCGCTCATCGCGCGGATTCCTCGAATCGGGTTTCTGCGGCCGGCCGCCTATGTAATTTCAATGCGTGGCCGGCGACAGCCGCAACGCACTCAACAATGACGGGTCGGGATGACGGTCGGAATCGCTGTCATACAGGCTGAACGGTCCGTCGTGGAGCACATAGACCGTCCAGCCCCAGCCGCGGCGCTCCATCGCCGCCGATGCGTCGTGCAGCCAGCGGGCACGCGACGCCCGGTCGGTCTCAATGCCGTCGGTCAATTGCTTCATCGCGCCGAATTCGGTGAAAACGATCCGATCGGACGGAACGCCCTCGCGCCTCTGCCATTCGGCCAGCTTGCTCATCCAATCTTCGATAGTGGAAGGCTTGCCCTCCTCGGCGAAATACCACCGGATCGCTTTCTCGGCCTCGGCAAATTGCGATTGCCGGATTTCCCCCGGCAGGTTCATCGCCTGGAACCGTGTTCGCGTGTCGGCGAGTGTCCCATCCACGGCTCCTTCCGCCGCAGGATAGGGAAGGCCGATCACTCCGGCGAGAAACGGCATCGCCCAGGTCGCGGTCTGATGGGTGAACATGAAGGGGTTATAGAAGTGCACGCTGACGAAGTTGCGGGGATCGCGCAGCAGCGGCGTGTCGAGCAGCACCGTTCCCTCGACGCTCGACCAGCAGCCGCCGGTCAGAAAAAGTCCAAGGTCGGGCGCGGCTCGCCTGATCTGCGCCACCAGAATTTCCTGGTACGCGGTCCAATCCGGGCCGTCGGTTGCGCGGCATTCGGTCTGAGGTTCGTTCATCGGCTCGAGCGCGACCACTCCCGATTTCACCGCCGCGAGTTCGGCAGCGATTCGCACGCTCAGTGTAACATATCGCTCGAAACGCGGGCCGTGCAGACCATCAAGCAACGGCACCGCGACCTCGCCCCCCGGCGCCGGAGGCAGCAATGTCACAAGCACTGCGAGGCCGTGCCGGTGCAATTCGGCGATGACGGTGTGAAGCTGCGTCATAACGGCATTTAATTGTGCGCCGTCGCGCGCGAGCAGCGGGCCGACATCGATCAAGAGACGAATGTGGTCGAAGCCGTCGCGGCGCAGTTCGGCAAAATCGAACAGTTTCAGCGCCGCCGGTACGCCCGGGAAGGCGGGATCGGCATAACGTTTCGCCGATCCGTCACCGACGGTCTTGGGAAATTGAAAGAACTCGACCAGCGTCGCGCCGTGCTTGAACGGCGGTACGGTCGAGCCGGCAAAGGCAAACGCGGTTCCAAAAATCCAAAGGATGGCTGCGCCAACCGCCAGCCATAAGGGCCGCCTCAAATCCGGCTCTCTTCCGCCGCGGCGTGCAATCCCGCCAATGGCCTTGCCGTACGCTGCGCCGGCGCGGCAAACAGGCTCTGGTAGCTTTCGATCATCCGCTGCAGCGAATATTTGCGGCGGATGGCGCGCGTGTAGGCGGCAAGCGCCGGCCGCGACGGCGGATCGGCGAGCGCGTTGCGCATCGCCAAAATCCAGCCCTCGACATCGGTCGGCGCGACAAACGCCACCGGTTCCAAACCATCCCAACGCAATACTTCGCGCAATGCCGGCAGATCGGCGACGACCAGCGGCATGCCGGTCATGGCGGCTTCGACGGCGGCAAAACCGAACGTCTCCCAAATCGATGGAAACACGGCGAGATCGGCGGCGGCATAAAGGTCGGCAATATCGTCGGCCGGCAAGGCGCCCGGCATATGCAGCCTGTCATCGACCCCGAGCGTGACCGCGAGGTCGCGCAGCGACGCCATTTTTAGACCGGCGCCGGCGAGCACGAGATGCGCCTGCGGCAGGCAGGCCAGCGCGCGAATGAGAATGTCCTGGTTTTTTTCCGCCGCCAGCCGGCCGACATTGAGAATGACCGGCTGCGACAAGGGGAGCTTGAAAAGCCGGCGCGTCGTATCGCGCTCGTGCGTCGCCGCCGGAGCGTCGAGCCCGTGTTCGATCAGCACCACCGAGCGCCGGTAGCGCGCCGGATAGCGCGCGAACTCGGCCCAAGTTGCGGCGCTGTTGACGATGTTGGCGCTGTAAAGGCCGAGAGTTCCGACAAGCTTGTCCATCAAACGGAGCGGCAACGCCGTTTCGCTCGGCAGGCAGGTTTGATGAACGACCCGCAACGGGCAGCCGCAAGCCCAGCCTACCGCGCCGGTCAGGATCGAGGCCGTCGATTGATAGGCAACGATCGCGTCGAAATCGCCCTGCCAGATGCGGCGCACAAGACCGAACACATGACCGAGCTTCGAGAAGACCGACAGCCCCGGACCGGGATACAAATAGACGGTTTTGAAAGTGACGTTATGCGGCAGCAGCCCGGCTTCGATCATCGCCGCGAGCTTCTGTACGCCGCCGCGCTGGTCGTCATGAAGTATTTGCAGGATGCGCATCAAACAAGACTCATCGACGTTTGTTGTTCTGGTCGCTCGGCCGATGCTGCTTTGCCGCTCGGCACTTAACGATACCCGGTGAAAGGGTTGGTACCCACTTTTTTTCGCCGCAACAATGACCTATCACGCGCAATGCTTAATACGTCGGGCTTGGTTTATCTGTGTGCTCGGACAATGTCGGCGGCGGGGAATCTTCTCGCCGTCGCCATCTTTTCGCGTTTGGCCGGGCCGGCGGAATACGGCCACTATGTGCTGATCTTCGCGTGGTCGTTGATCGCTTACGGCTTCGGCGCGCAGTGGATGCGCTTTGCCTATTTCGGCGTTTACCATCCGGGCCGCTTCGGTGAATATGTCGGCTCGCTTGCCGGCCTGCTTTTGATCGGCGTCACCGCGGTGGCGCTGGTGCTGACCGCGCTTGGCGTCTTTGGATTTTTCGAACCGAGTTTCCTGTTCGCGGTGTTCGCGCTGGTCTGCGGCATGACCATTTACGAGGCCGCCTTCGAGGTCGCCCGTACGCTTCTTAATGCCCGCGGTGCCGCGTTATCCATGATTCTGCGCGCGACACTCACCGTCGCCTTCGGCAGCACCAGCCTGTGGCTCGGCGGCGGCGCCCGCGGTCTCGCCATTGCGATTGCGATCGGACATACGCTTGCCGCGCTGCCCTCGCTGGCGACCTTCACCAAGTTCCGCTTTTCGGACTTCTCGCGCGGCGCTTCGCTGCACATCGTCAGCTATGGCTGGCCGCTGTTTCTGTCGTTCGGCGTCACCGCGATCGGACAAAGCATCGACCGCTTGCTGCTCGCCCATTATCTAGGCCTGGCGGTGCTCGGCCCCTACGGCGTCGTCGCCGACATTTTGCGGCAGAGTTTCACCGTGCTGGGCGAGGCGATCATCCTGTCGCTGGTGACCGTCGCGAAACAGCATGCCAATGCCGGCGACCGCCAGGCGACCGACAAGACGCTGTCGATGGCTTTCAATGCCTGTCTGGCGGCGGCGACGCTCGGCGCGGCATTCTTCATCGTGTTCGGCGATGTGGTGCTGCAGGCGGTGCTCCGGCCGGAATTCGTCGCGCCGACCCGCGGCCTCATTCCGATTTTCGCCATCGGCTTCGCTTTTATGGTGATGCGCAGCTTCTATTTCGGCCAGGTGATCTATTTCAGCAACGCCAGCTATCTGGAACTCGTCGTCTCGCTGCTGGCGCTGGTCGCCTCCATGGCGCTTTCGCTGACGCTGGTTCCGGAATTCGGCGTGCACGGAGCCGCGATCGCCTTGATGGTATCGAGCATCATCGGCTGCTTTGCGTTCTTCGCCCTGGGCCGCCGCCGCTACCGGCTGCCGATCGATTTTCTCGCGCTGGGCGTGATGCCGTCGGTGGCCATGCTCTTTGTGTTCGGGGCGCATACCACCGCAGCGCTGTTCCCCAACCAATTCGTGCGGCTTTGTGCCGATGCCGCCGTCTTCGCGGTCTTGAGCCTCTACGTGATGCGGCGATTTGGACTATTAAACATGCCGACGGCCGATGGAACCGTTCTGAGATTGGACGACACGCCGGCTACCATCGCGACCGATGCCATCCTTATCGCCGACCAGCAGCCGCGTCGCCGATCTATCGGTCAGATGGTCGCCAACGAACCGGCCGTCGATCAAATCGAATTTCTCGGCCTGCCGTTCAACACATTGTCGCAGAGCGCAAGCCGTCCAGCTCATTCTTGACGGCCGCGGCGACCCCTATCGCTATGTCGTGACCCCGAACGCCTATCATGTGGTTACCATCCACGATCAACCGGCACGTCTGCTTCCGCTCTATCGGGGCGCGTGGCTGTCGCTCTGCGACAGCCAAATCGTGCGGCTGTTGGCGAAACTCGACAGTCTTTCGCTGCCTCTGGTGACCGGCAGCGATCTGGTTGCGGCGCTCCTTGCAACACTGAACGGTCAAAATCCCTTATATCCGCCGCAGCGGATACTCGTCGTCGGGCCGCCGCGCAGCATCCAGCCGGCACTCCGGAATGCCTATCCAAACGTGAATTTCGAAATCATGCCGGCGCCGGCCGGTCTAGCCCAAAGTGCCGAACTGCGGCTTGCCCTGGCACGCGCTTGCATGGAGCAGCGATGGGATATTGCGCTGCTCTGCGTCGGCTGTCCGGCACAGGAATTGATCGCCCAACAACTCGCCGAGCTCGGCTGCAAATCCGGCGTCGCGCTCTGCGTCGGTTCAGCCATCGATTTTCTGGTCGGCGCCCGAACTCGCGCTCCGCGCTGGGTACAGCGGCTCAGCCTCGAATGGGCTTACCGTCTGGCGCAAGAACCGCAGCGCCTGTGGCACCGCTATCTTGTTCAATCGCCGAAAATCTTTCGAATCTTCATGGCAACCCGCTCGGTCGGCGGCCGCTGATAAGCCAGCCGGTTCCCTGCTGCTTCGATCCTTAAGGTGAATGCCGCCGGCAATTTCGCTCCGCGCATATTCACCCTGTTTGCACTTTTCAGCCAGCGGCGTCGGCTGCCGCGATAAGCATGAGCGCAACTGCATCCTGCAGCGGTGTAACAAACGATGACGATGACACTGCCTTTGGCCACCAGCGAGGCCGCGGTCTATGGCAATCGCTTTCGGCAACGCCGGCTCGCCCGGTTTCTTTCGATCGTGGACGAGGTCGTTGCGGAAAAAGGAACCTGCCGGATCCTCGATGTCGGCGGCAAGCACGCCTATTGGCAGGCGCTGGAGCCGCTGTGGGGCGATCGGCCGTGCCATATCACCCTGGTCAACCTGGCGAGCGAACCGGTCAGCGACGCGCGCTTTTCAAGTGTTGCCGGCAACGCCTGCGATCTCGGCCAATTCGGCGACCGGTCTTTCGACCTGGTGCATTCGAATTCGGTGATCGAGCATGTCGGCCGCTGGCAGGATCAGTGCCGCATGGCGAACGAAGTGCGCCGGCTCGCCGCGCGCTATTTCGTGCAGACGCCGAATTTCTGGTTTCCGGTGGAACCGCATTTCCGATTTCCGCTCATTCACTGGCTGCCGGAACCCTGGCGCGTCAAGATCGTCATGCAGCGCGCTTGCGGCTTCTATCCGCGCGCGCGAACCAGCGACGAGGCGCGCCGCATTCTCGACGATGCGCGGCTGCTCGACTTCAGCGCAATGGCGGAGTTATTTCCCGACGGCGCGATCGAGCGCGAGCGCTTTGCCGGCTTCACCAAATCGCTGATCGCTGTTCGTTGAATTCGCCGGAGCTGGCGCGGCCTGATAGCCGATCGCCGTGAGTGCGTCTCGTATGGTCAGGCACGGCATGCCTTCCGCCTGAACCGCTTCCACGACCGTTTGCAACAATCGCGGCGAACAGCCGATCCAGCTCGGCGGCGTCGCGACGTCATGGGTATAGAAGATCAGCCAGCCGTTGCGTTCACGCGTCTCGCGAATAACGCTTTGCAGCTTCTGCGGCGTAAGCGTGCGGTCGTAAAGCTCGATCACCCGCAGCATGCCGAGATCGATCGTGCCGGCGTTGATGCCTTCATAAATGCCGCGGCACGTGTCGAATTGCTTTTCAAGCTCGCGTTTGCGAGTCAGCGAGGCGCGGCCGAACGGAAAGCAAAAATTCGTGAGCCGGATATCCGGGCACAGGTCGAGCAATGCCTGCCGATTCCGCCGGCATTCTTCCGCCAAAGCGCGCGCGCTCAATTGTTCGACCGGAACATGCGAAAAGGTATGGCAGCCGATTTCATGACCTTGTTCGTGCAGCGCGCGGACCTGCGCGCGGTCGATCACGCGCCAATGCGTATCGGCGGCGCCGAGCGTGCCGCCGGCGATGTAGAACGTGCCGCGGACGCCGTAATTTTCAAGAACAGCGGCGCCGTTGGTATAGGCCGAGTCCGGAACATCGTCGAAGGTGAAGCTGACCAACGGTGCGGTATTGCGCATGGCGAACGGCTTCGACCGGTAGTGCCGGGCCGCCCGCCGCAAAACGCCGCTGCACAGCCGTGCAAACACCGTCTACCTCACGATGCGCGAGCCAGGGCGAAGGAACCGCTTGCGACAGCCGGCTTACCCTCAAGGTCGGCAATGATTTCAAGAAAGCGTTCCGCCGCCCGCGCCGGCGTATAGTCGAGCCCGCGCGCCCTCAGGAATTTCCGGTCTGGAACTTCCGTCATGGCGGCAGCGATGGCGGCGGCCATGGCTCCGGCGTCTCCGACCGGTGTCAGCGTGCCGTAACGTCCGCCTTGCAGGATTTCCCGAGGCCCATAGCGGCAGTTGGTCGATACCACCGGCGTGCCGCAGGCCAGCGCCTCGATGATGGCGTTGCAGAGACCCTCGTAAATCGACGCGCATACCGCGGCACGCGCCCGCATCAGCCAGGCGAAAGGATCGGCGATGTGGCCGGTAAAAGTGACACGATCGGTAAGTCCATGCCGCCGCACGAAGGCCTCGAGCGCGGGTCGTTCGTCGCCGTCGCCGATGATGGCGAGCCGCGAGGAACGGTCCGGCAGCATGGTCATCGCCCGCAACAGCGTCTGGTGATCCTTCTCCGGCGAGAGCCGGCCGACGCACACGATAAGCCCGTCGTCGCGGCCGGATTCACCATCCCATTGTGCGAGGCGCCGCTCGATAGATGGCGGCACGACGGCGTTGGTGGCCATCAGCGAAATCGCGGTGTCGGGGACCCGGAAATTCTCCCGTAGATCGCGGCGCGCTCCCTCGGTGAGGGTAACGATGCGATCGGCATAGCGGTAAAAACGGCGCAACAGCCGGTAGGCGACGCGGTTCTGCAGATAGGGGTCGTGAAGCTGCGCTATCGACGGGCTGCTCACCTCGCGCAAAATGAGTTTGGGCCGGTTATCCGGCGGCAGCGACCGTATGGCGATCAGCGTGCAAAGATTGAGGCTTGCTTCCGAGCTGACGACGGTACAGGGCGCTAATGCTCGGATCTGCCGGCGCAGCCCCGGAATCGCATAGCGCATCTTCTGTCCGGGAACCGCGGCGACATGAATGGCCGGATCGAGCAAAGCACGCAATGAGCCGTCGACCTGCAGCGCCAGAATGGTGACGCGGACGCCTTTGGCAGCAAGCGCATTGCAGAGCAGGACCATGTCGCGCTGCGCGCCGCCGCCTTCGAAAGCGCGCATCACGACTGCGAGATTGGCAGTGTTTTCAGACCGCGACGACACGTGCAAGGTCGACTTCCCGGTGCAATTTCCAAACTCACTAGCCACCATGTTCATTGCCGGATCAAGGCTGAACACGCTTTTGGGTGCGACGTTGAATCGGCAACCTTAATCGCAGCGAAACGCCCCACGTTAATTAACTTTAATGCGATAGCCATTGCGTCGTCTGGCCGGCCGTTATAGTTCGCAACTTGGGGGCAGGTGCTACTCGAGCAAATTCGAGACCTGGACGGTAAGGCCAGTTTCAGAGTGGCGGGATCATGAAGGCCTGGATGACCGGGCGTAGCTCCCGGCGAATTCTCTTCGTGGCCGCAGGAATCGTCGCCTGCTTGGCCGTCTACATCATATTTTGGCGCCACGGCAGTTCGCAGGCTGCACAGCCTCCGACGCCGCCTTCCGTTCCGGTTTCGATCGCCGAAGCGGCGCAGCAAGACGTTCCGATCTACACCGACGCGCTCGGCACGGTGCAGGCGCTCAATACCGTCGCCCTGCGTGCTCAGGTCACCGGCCAGATCGTTTCGATCAACTTCCGCCAAGGCCAGGAAGTGCACGCCGGCGACGTGCTGGCAAAGATCGATCCGGCGCCTTTCAAAGCCGCGCTCGACCAGGCGGTTGCGAAAAAAAGCCAGGACGAGGCGATGCTGGTCGATGCCGAAAAGGACTTGGCGCGATTCAAGACGCTGGTGCTCAAGGACTTCGAGACCCAGCAGAACGTCGACGCGCAACAGTCCAAGGTCGACCAGACCAAGGCTTCGCTCAATGCCGATCAAGCCGCCATCGAGGCGGCGCAGACGCAGCTCAATTTTGCGACCATCGTGGCGCCGATCGACGGCGTCGTCGGCTTCCGGCAGGTCGATATCGGCAACATCATCCATACCAACGATATCGGACCGCTCACCGTCCTGACCCAGATCAAACCTTCAACGGTGATCTTCACGCTGCCGCAGAGCGACCTCGGCCCGGTGCGCGAGGCGATGCTGGGAGGAACGGTCTCGGTTCTTGCTTACGACCAGGACGACAAGAAGCAATTGGCGGAAGGCCATCTGCTTCTCATCAACAATCAGATCGACCAGGCCACCAGCACCATTCAGCTCAAGGCCGAATTCGCCAATGCCGACGAACACCTGTGGCCGGGCGAATTCGTCCACATCCACATGCTGATCACGACGCACAAGGATGCGATCACGCTTCCGCCGGTCGCCCTGCAGCGCGGACCGGACGGCTTCTATGTCTGGATTATCAAGCCGGACAACACCGCGGACCAGCGCGCGATCGACGTGCTGAGCGTCAATGAGGACACCGCGATTGCCACCAAAGGCCTCGCCGCCGGCGAGCGCGTCGTCATCAACGGGCAGTCGCGTCTCGAGGCCGGCTCGCATGTGGCGATCAAGCCCGCCACGCCGGCCAGTGCGCCACGGCCGCCGGACAAGACCTGATGAATTTCTCGGAAGTCTTCATCCGCCGGCCGATTGCCACATCGCTGTTGATGGCGGCGCTGGCGCTGGTGGGCATTGTCGCCTTTCCGCTGTTGCCGGTGGCGCCGCTGCCGCAGGTCGATTTTCCTACCATCCAGATCAGCGCGTCGCTTCCCGGCGCCAGCCCGGAAACCATGGGCGCCACCGTGGCGACGCCGCTGGAGCGCCAATTCGGCCAGATCGCCGGCATCAGCCAGATGACGTCGGTGAGTTCGATCGGCACGACCGCGATCACGCTGCAATTCAACCTCGACCGGAATATCGACTCGGCCGGACAGGACGTGCAGGCCGCGATCACGGCGGCAGCGGCGCAGCTGCCGAAAACGCTGAGCACGCCGCCGACCTATAAGAAGGTCAATCCGTCGGACTCGCCGATCCTGATCCTCGCGGCGCATTCCGACACCATGCCGCTTTATCAGGTCGATGATTTCGCCGAGAACGTCGTCGCGCAGCAAATCTCGCAGATCGCGGGTGTCGCCCAGGTCAATATCGGCGGCCAGCAGACGCCGGCGATCCGCGTTCAGGTCGACCCGGCGAAGCTCTATGCGCGCACGCTCACATTGGAAGACGTGCGGGCGGCGCTGTTCACCACCACGACCGACGCCGCCAAGGGCACCGTCAACGGCCGCGAGCAAAGTTATACCATCGCCGCCAACGATCAGCTGACCCAAGCCGACGACTATCTCAACGTCATCGTCGCCTATCGCAACGGTGCTCCGGTCCATATCCGCGACATCGGTACCGCTGTCGCCGGCCCGACCGACACGACGCTCGGCGCCCTCGAGGCCGGAAAGCCGGCGGTGATGCTGATCGTTTACAAGCAGCCCGGCGCCAATGTGATTTCCACCGTGGACAACATCAAGTCCGCGCTGGCCGGGCTGCATACGCTCACGCCGCCGGGCCTGCATCTCGACACCATCATCGACCGCACCCAAACGATCCGCGCCTCGGTGAAGGACGTCGAATTCACCTTGATCATCACCTGCGTCCTCGTCGTTCTCGTGATCCTTTTGTTTCTCCGCAGCATCCACGCCACGCTTATTCCCGGCGCGGCGGTGCCGCTGTCGCTGCTCGGCGCGGTCGCCGTCATCTATTTGGCCGGCTTCAGCCTGGACAATCTTTCGCTGATGGCTTTGACCATCGCCGTCGGCTTCGTGGTCGACGACGCCATCGTGGTGGTCGAAAATATTTTTCGTCATCTCGAAGCGGGCACGACGCCGTTGCAATCGGCGATCAAAGGCGCCCGTGAAATCGGCTTCACGGTGCTTTCGATCAGCATCTCGCTGATCGCGGTGTTTATTCCGCTGCTGCTGATGAGCGGCATCGTCGGCCGGCTGTTCCACGAATTTGCCATCACCGTGATCGCCGCGATCCTGGTCTCGGTCGTCGTGTCGCTGACATTGACGCCGATGTTGTGCTCGCGATTTCTGGTGCGCGAATCCGACCAGCACCATGGCCGGGTTTATCGTTTCATCGAAGCCGGCTTCGATGCGCTGGTCGGCGGCTATCGCCGCGGCCTCGACGTGGTGCTTCGGCATCAATTCGTAACGCTGATGGTCTTCTTCGCGACGGTTGCGCTCACAGGCGTTCTGTTCGTCTTCATACCGAAGGGCTTCTTCCCGACGCAGGATACCGGTTTGATCATGGGCATTGCCGAAACCGGGCAGGATATCTCGCCGCAAAAAATGCGGCTGGTGCAGCGCGAGCTTTCCGACGTCATAACGAAAGATCCGGACGTCGCCGCCTTTGGCGCGTTCTTCGGCGCCAGCGGCGGCAATCCGCCGAACACCGCACGCTATTTCATCGGCCTCAAACCGCGCGACGAGCGCGGCGCGGACGCGTCGCAGATCATCAACCGGCTGCGGCCGAAGCTGGCGCAAGTTCCCGGCGTGCGGCTGTATCTGCAACCGTCGCAAGACATCACGGTCGGCGGCCGTATCGCGCGCGGCCAATATCAATACACGCTGCAGGATCCCAATCTCGCCGAGTTGAATACCTGGGCGCCGCGGCTCCTGGCCAGGCTCAAGACCCTGCCGCAACTGGCCGACGTCGCTTCCGACCAGCAAAACAGCGCGCCGCTTCTCACCGTGCACATCAATCGCGACGCCGCGTCCCGCTTCGGCATCCAGCCGCAGGTTATCGACGACACCCTCAACGACGCGTTCGGGCAGCGCCAGGTGACGCAATATTTCACCAGCAACGCCTATTATCTCATTCTCGAAGTGCTGCCGGGAATGCAGGAAACGCCCGAAACGCTGAACCAGATCTACGTCAAGGCGCCGACCAACGGTCAACTGATCCCGCTCTCGACGCTGGTCAGCTTCGACACCAGCCATACCGGCGCACTGCTGGTGTCGCATCAGGCGCAATTTCCTGCCGTGACATTGAGCTTCAATCTGCCGCCGGGCGTCGCACTCGGACAAGCGGTCGATGCCATTCAGAAGGTGTCCGACGACATCGGCATGCCGTCGTCGCTGATCCCGACTTTCCAAGGCAATGCCCAGGCATTCCAGGCGTCGCTGTCGAACGAGCCGGTGCTGATCGCCGCCGCCCTGGTTGTCGTCTATGTCATCCTCGGCGTGCTCTACGAGAGCTATATCCATCCGCTGACGATTCTTTCGACGCTGCCCTCGGCCGGCGTCGGAGCCTTGCTCGGATTATGGGCCGGCGGCTTCGATCTGTCGGTGATCGGCATTATCGGCCTCATTCTTCTGATCGGCATCGTCAAAAAGAACGGCATCATGCTGGTCGACTTCGCCATCAACCGCGAACGCGCCGGACTGTCGGCGCGCGAGGCCATCCGGCAGGCGTGCCTGCTGCGCTTCCGTCCGATCGTTATGACCACCATGACCGCGCTGCTGAGCGGCCTGCCGCTGATGTTCGGCCACGGCTCCGGCTCGGAACTCCGCCAGCCGCTCGGCTACGCCATGGTCGGCGGCCTCGCGCTCAGCCAGGTTTTGACGCTGTATACGACACCGGTGATTTATCTTTATCTCGACCGGTTCCAAAATTGGCTGAACGGCAAGAAAGACGAGCGCGCGGAAATGGAACCTCTGCCGCTGGCCGCGGAATAGCGGGCCCGCGTCGGTTGACTTTTGTTCCAAAGAAATTGTCGTAAAACTTTCGCCAAGTTCCGTACTGCGGCGGAACCCCATTCCAGGCGTTTGCGTTTTTCCTCGGAGCGCGACGAAAGTCGTAATCAAAAAAAGCGTTTAGAGGAGAAGTCATCATGAAAAAGCTCGCTCTCGGGATCGCGACAGCGGCGGTGTTGGTAACGGCTGCGGCGCCGGCCATGGCGCAGATTGGGTTCTACGCGGGGCCGGGCGGCGTCGGCGTCGGGGTCGGCGCGCCGGGGCCGTATTACAGAGACTGCGGCTACTACAACAACTGCGGCGGCTACTACGATTATTACGGCGGCCCGGATGTGGTGATCGGCGGCGGCGGCTGGCATGGCCATCCGCACTTCCACGGCGGCCACCACCATCGATAACGCGATCGCCGGTTGCGCGTCGTGTTGAGGAGTACGGAGAGGGCCCCGAAAGGGGCCCTCTCTTTTTTGCTATCAGCGGTCCATGAAGCCTGTTGAAGCTTGCTCGCAATGCAGCAAAGAAGCCGTTGCGCCGCACAAGCAGCATTCAACACTTGAACGTGAAGGCAGAGAACGAAGGTTCCACGTTTTGGCTCGTGCATCGCCATGCGCTTGGTGCCATGCTCCCCTTGCTTGAATTGCTCGGGTGCCCTGCGGCCCCGGCCGCAGCAGCGCCCCTGCCAACGAAACACGTTCAGGAGGAGCGCCATGGCCAATTCGCATCTGCTTGTCGGCGCGACCACGAACCCGGCACAGCCCGTCGTGCGCCGCATCTCGCCGTCCGATCTCTATCAGTCGCTCGCGCGCGGCATCGACGACTTCACCGCGATGCCGAGTCACGCCGTGTTTCTCTGCGTCATCTATCCGCTGCTCGGTTTGTTTCTGATCGCGCTGACGATGGGCCATTCGATGCTGCCGCTGGCGTTCCCGATCGCCGCGGGCTTTGCGCTGATCGGCCCGCTGGCCGCCATCGGGCTTTATGAACTGAGCCGTCGCCGGGAAGCCGGTCTCGACAGTTCGTCGAGCCACGCCTTCGATGTGCTGCATTCGCGATCGCTCGGCGCCATCGTCGCGCTCGGCTTGCTGCTGATGGCGATCTTTCTGATCTGGCTCGCGGTCGCCAACGCGATCTATGTCGCCAATTTCGGCTACGGCGCGCCGGCTTCGGTACGCCAATTCGCCGATCAGGTATTCACCACCTCGGCCGGATGGAATCTTATTCTGGTCGGCACCGGCGTCGGCTTTTTGTTCGCGGTAGTGGTTCTGGCGATCAGCGCCATCTCGTTTCCGCTGCTGCTCGATCGGGATGTCGGCGCCGCGGTAGCGCTCCTCACCTCGATCCGGGTCATCGCGGAAAATCCGATCACCATGGCGCTGTGGGGCCTGATCGTGGCGGCACTGCTTGTGATTGGTTCGATCCCGTTCTTCCTCGGACTAACGGTGGTCATGCCGGTGCTCGGTCACGCCACCTGGCATCTTTATCGCCGGGCGGTCGAACCCGACCCGAACCCGCATGAGGATTACAAGCCAAGCCAGCGCCCACGCCGCTCCGCCGCTGACTTCCCGGCGGCGCTGTTCCCGACACGGCAGTAATACGCTCGCTTCCCGGATGCGGTGCAGCGCGTAGCGGTGCACCGCTGTTCCGGGACCTTCGCCGACTTGGCATATGTGACGATCCCGGCTCTGCAGCGCAGCACTTCGTACTGCGCTGCGTCCGGGAAAATTCACCGGTTTGTCAGGCGGCGGCAAATGCCTATCATGCCGCATGCTCGATTTAGGCCTCAGCTTTCTCGGCAGCGTTGCCCGCGATCCTAACGCGCTTGCCATTGTCGATGGCGAGATGCGCCTGACCTACGCGCAATGGTATCGGCGCATCGCGGCGGTGGTCGCAGGGTTCGACGCCATCGGGCTGAAGCCGGGCGACCATCTGGTCACTGCGCTGCAGAACCGCTGGGAAGCGGCGACGCTGCATTGGGCCTGTCAGTTTGCCGGCATCGTCATCACCCCGGTGAACTGGCGTTCCAGCGCCAGCGAGATCGACTTCTATCTCGACAATGCCGAAGCCAAAGCCATCGTCTTCGAGGATGCTTCCGCCGCAGCCGTCGTGGCATCGGCCTCGGCGCAGAAGTTGCTGCGGATCGCCCTCGATGCGCCGCCGTGGGGGTCAATCGCTTTCACCGGCTTGGCGGAACCGCGGGCAACGGGCGTTACCCCACGTGCCGATGCCGAAGCCTGGTCGGTCATGCTCTACACATCCGGCACCACGGCACAGCCGAAAGGGGTGCCGCGACGCCAGCGCGCCGAGCGCGCCGCGGCATTGGCTCATGTCGCGCAGAACCTCTACGCCCACGGCGAGCGCACGCTCGGCGTGATGCCGCTCTATCACACCATGGGCGTGCGCTCGCTGCTGGCCATGTCGCTGATCGGCGGCGCTTTCATCTGCCTGCGCCGTTTCGATGTCGCCGAGGCGCTGCGGCTGATCGCCGCCGAGCGCGTCACCAATCTTTATCTGGTGCCGACGCTCTATCACGACGTGGTCCATCATCCGCTGTTCGCGGCGAGCGACGTCAGCACCGTGCGCAAGCTCGGCTTCGCCGGCGCGCCGATGACCGACGGGCTGCTCAAAGCATGCCAGAAGGCGTTCAAGCCCGAACTGTTCGTCAATCATTACGGTTCGTCCGAGGTCTATACCTTCACCATCGACCAGAAGGCGCCGCTGAAACCCGGCTCGGCCGGCCGCGCCGGCATCAATCAGATGGTGCGCGTGGTCAGGCTCGGCGCACGAATCGGTCGACGAGATCGCCGCCGCCGGCGAAGAAGGCGAAATCATCGCGCTTCTCGCCGGCGACGAATCGTTCGAGGGCTATTGGCGGCGGCCCGACGCCGATGCGAAAGCGCTGCGCGACGGCTGGTATTTCACCGGCGATACCGGCTATTTCGACGGCGACGGCGATCTTTTTGTCACCGGCCGCGTCGACGACCTGATCATAACCGGCGGAGAGAACGTGTCGCCGGTCGAGATCGAATCCTGCCTGTCGCTGCACGGCGCGGTATCGGAAGTCGCCGTCGTCGGCTTGCCGGACGAACGCTGGGGCAAGATCGTCACCGCCTTCATTAGGCGGCGAACCGCGATCGACGCCGAAGAGCTCGACGCCTATTGCCGCAGCTCCGGGCTGGCGAATTTCAAGCGGCCGCGCCGTTACGTCTTTGTTGAAGAGATACCGAAATCGCCGGTCGGCAAGCTGCTGCGCCGCAAGCTCGTCGCCGGCGAATATAGTGTCGAACCCAATTCGCCTCATCAAGGAACGGCTGCATGACCGACGCGTCTCCATTGTCTTTCTCAGATCCGCGTTTGCGAAAGCTCGACGGCTTCCGGGTCGAGATCGATCCCGCGCGCGAACGCGCCGATATCGTGCTCGACCGGCCGCCTTTGAATGTCATCGAAATGGGTGAGCGCGATCAGCTCCGTCTGGTGTTCGAGGCGCTCGACGACGATGCCCGTGTGCGCGTCATCGTGCTGCGCGCGGTCGGCGAGCATTTTTCCTCGGGCGGCAATATCGCGGGTTTCCTTGCCGCCTCGCCCGAACATGTGTCGAAGCTCGCCTGGAATATCGCGGCGCCGGCGCGGTGTTCGAAGCCGGTGATCGTCGCCAACCGCGGCTATTGCTTCGGCGTCGGTTTCGAAATTTCGCTGGCTTGCGATTTCCGCATCGTCTCCGAAACCTGTCTCTATGCGCTGCCGGAACAGCGGCTCGGCCAGATTCCGGGCTCCGGCGGTTCGGCCCGGCTGCAAAAGATCATCGGCATCACCCGGACCAAAGACATCGTCATGCGCTCGAAGCGGATCGCGGCGAAGCAGGCCTACGACTGGGGCATCGCCACCGAATGCGTCGCCGACGACAGGCTGGAAAACGTCACCGACGCGCTGGTCGACGAATTGCGGGCGTTCTCGCCGCTGGCGCAGCGTACCGCCAAGACGCTGCTCAACGAGACCGAGGACACCAATCTCGAAGCCGCGATCGAGCTCGAAGGCCATTGCTACAGCCGGCTACGCCAATCCGACGATTTCCGCGAAGGCGTCGAGGCGTTTCACGGCAAGCGCAAGGCGGTGTTTCGCGGCACGTAAACAATGTTAGGCTGCCGGTCATAACAACAGAAAAGTCCAAGGAGACCTTGTCGTGATCTGAAGGGAAACAGCGCCGAAAAAAACGAGGCGCCTGGGGAGGAAACGGAAATGCGCAATTCGAGGGTTTGCGGAAAATCCCGCGTGCTGGCGGCGTGCCTCGTCATCGGCATGCTCGCTTTATCGACCGCGGCGAAAGCCGCCGATCCGATCAGGATCGGCACCAGCCTGGCATTGACCGGCGGCGTCGCGCCGATCGGCAAACAGATTTTGGCGGCGTTGCAAATCTGGCGTGACGACGTCAACGCCAAAGGCGGCCTGTTGGGACGCCCGGTCGAGCTATTGTTCTACGACGATCAGAGCAATCCGGCGAATGTGCCGCAGCTTTACACCAAGCTGATCGAGATCGACAAAGTCGACCTGCTGATCGGTCCCTATGCCACCAACATGGTGGCGCCGGCGATTCCGGTACTGATGCAGCACAAGAAGACCACCATCGGCATCCTGGCGAATGCCGCCAATAGCAAATTCCACTACGACCAATACTTCTCGATGCTGCCGACCGGGCCCGAGCCGCAGAAGTCGTTCGCCCACGGCTTCTTCGAACTCGCCGCCGCGGCCAAGCCGCGGCCGAAGACGGTGGCGATCATCGCCGCCGACGCCGAATTCGCCCAGAACGCCGCCGACGGCGCCCGGCAGTCGATCAAGGAGATCGGCGGCTTCGAAACCGTCTTGGACCAGAAATATCCGCCGTCGACCACCGACTACACGCCGATCATGCGCGCGGTCCAGGCGCTCAATCCGGATATCGTCTTCGTTGCCGCCTATCCGCCGGATTCGGTCGGCATCGTGCGCGCCGCCAATGAAATCGGGCTGACGCCTAAGATGTTCGGCGGCGCCTTCATCGGGCTGCTGGTGACGCCGATCAAAGCGCAGCTCGGCCCGCTGATGAACGGCATCGTCAATAACACGCCGTTTCTGCCGGCGCCGTCCCTGATGTTCCCGGGCACACGTGACGTGTTGACCAAGTATCAGGCCGCCGCTCAGGGCGCCGGCATCGATCCGCTCGGACCGGCTTTCCCGCCGCTCGGCTATGCGGCGGGCCAAGTGCTGGCCCAAGCCGTCGAAGGTACCAAGAGCCTCGATCAGATAGCGCTCGCCGCCTACATGCATAGCCACTCATTCTCGACCGTGGTCGGCGACATCAAGTTCGGTCCGGACGGCGAATGGGCGAAGGCGCGGGTTTTCTTCACCCAATTCCAGCATGTCGCGCCCAACTCGATCGAGCAATTCAAGGACGCGAGCCATGAGGTCATCGTGTGGCCGGATGAGTACAAATCGGCCGACATGATCTATCCCTACGCCGAAGCAAAAAAACCATGAGGGCACGATGAACGGCACTGCTTTCAAACTGGGCACGTTTGCGCGGCCGGGCGGCAAGCCTTTTGCCGCCCTGGTGCTGGGAGACGATGTGGTCGACCTCGCGGCCGCCGGCGCCGCGTCGACGCATGCCGGCGCTTTGACTTCATCCGGCAGTATCGATGGCCTGTTGCAGGATTGGGATGCCAATTTCTCCAGATTGCAAAGCGTCGTCGCCGACCTCGAAAAGAAAGGCTTGCCGGGCGCGGTCAAGCTCGGCGGCCTGCGCCCGCTGCCGCCGGTGCTGCGGCCCGGCAAAATGTTCTATGCGGCGCAGAATTTTCAGGAACACGTCGACGAGATGCTCCGGGCCGGCATGACGCCGGCGACGGGCCCGAAATTCACCGGCGAGAAATCGACCAGCGAGCCTTATCTGTTTCTCAAGGCGCCGAGCACGCTGGCCGGCGCCCATGACGACATCGCGATTCCGACCGGCCTGAAGAAGATCGACTGGGAGGCGGAGATTGCGCTCGCCATCGGCAAGAGCGGCAAGCGCATCAAGGCCGAGCGGGCGCTGGAGCATGTCGCGGGCTTCATGACCACCAACGACGTTTCGGCGCGCGACCTGCAGATCCGCGCCGACCGGCCGGGCTTGCGTTCGGACTGGCTGAACGGCAAGAGCCACGACAATTTCGCGCCGACGGGGCCGTTCCTGGTGCCGCGCGCCTTCGTGCCGGATCACAAGAACCTGTTCATCCGGCTCTCCGTCAACGGCGAGATCAAGCAGAACGGCAATACCTCGCAGTTCATTTTCACGCCGGAGGAGCAGATCGAATACGCCTCCCATATCCTGACGCTCGACAGCGGCGATATGTTCAGCTGCGGCACCTGCGGCGGTGTCGGCCAGGGCACCAACACGTTCCTGAAGGCCGGCGATATCATGGAAACCGAGATCGAGGGCCTCGGCAAGATGCGCAATCGCTTCGTCGCGGAGGCATAGCTCGCCGGCACGGCCCGGAGTAGGATAGCCGAACGACAACAAAACTGCGGGGAACGCGCCATGCAGCTCACAGCCGGGCAGCTCAAGGAATTCGACGAACAGGGCTATCTGTTCTTCCCGAACTGCTTCGACGAGGAGGAAATCGCGCTGCTGCGCGACGACGCCGAGGCGATCCTCAAGCTCGACCGCAAGGAAGTGTGGCGGGAGAAATCCGGCGCGCCGCGCACCGCCTTTGCCGCTCACACCTTCAACGAGACGTTTCGCCTGATGGCGCATCATCCGCGGCTGATCGAGCCGCTGCGCCAGCTGTTCGGCGAGGACGTCTATGTGCATCAGTTCAAGCTCAATGCCAAAGCCGCCTTCGAGGGTGACGTCTGGCAATGGCACCAGGACTACGGCACCTGGGCGCGCGACGACGGCATGCCCGAGCCGCGCGCCATGAACATTGCGATCTTCCTCGACGAAGTGATGCCGATCAACGGCGCGCTGATGCTGATTCCGAAAAGCCACCGGCAGGGCGTGCTCGCGGCGGGGCACGATACCGCGACCACGTCCTATCCGCTGTGGACGCTCGACCAGGAAACGGTGACGCGGCTGGCGGCCGAAGGCGGCATCGTCGCGCCGACCGGCAAGCCCGGTTCGGTGCTGATGTTCCACGGCAATCTGGTGCATGCCTCGCCGCCCAACATTACGCCCTATCCGCGCAAGATCGTCTATCTGACGCTGTGCGCCTGCTCCAACCACATCACCAAATTCACCCGGGAGGAGTGGATCGCGCATCGCGACTTTGCGCCGCTGGTGCCGGTCGGCGACGACGCGCTGCTGGCCTATGCGCGTTCGCACCGGGTCGCGGCGGAGTAGCATCTTGAATCTGCAATCCCGCCTCGCGGCACGCGCCGAAGCCGGCAAACCGGTCCGCGTCGGGCTGATCGGCGCCGGCAAATTCGGCTCGATGTTTCTGGCGCAGGTGCCGTCGATCCGCGGCCTCGAAGTGGCGATGATCTGCGATCTCGATCCCGAGCGCGCCAAAGCGGCGTGCCGCAATGTCGGCTGGGACGAAGGCCTGATCGCGCGCACGCGTTTTGCCGCGGCCGGCCGCGATGCCTGTATCGACGAGGGCGTCGATGTCGTGATCGAGGCGACCGGCGATCCGGGCGCGGGGATTGCGCACGCGATCGCGGCGATCGACGCCGGCAAGCCGGTCGTCATGGTCAATGTCGAGGCCGATGCGCTCGCCGGTCCCTGGCTCGCCCGCAAGGCGCGCGCCGCGAACGTGATCTATTCGCTGGCCTATGGCGACCAGCCGGCGCTGATTGCCGAAATGGTCGACTGGGCGCGGGCCGCGGGTTTCGAAGTGACGGCGGCCGGCAAGGGCACCAAATATCTGCCCGCCTATCACACCGTGACCCCTGACGGCGTCTGGCAGCATTACGGCCTGACTGCCGAAGAAGCCAAGCGCGCCGGCATGAATTCGCAAATGTTCAACTCGTTTCTGGACGGCACCAAATCGGCGATCGAAATGGCGGCGGTCGCCAATGCCTGTTCGCTCGACGTGCCGCATGACGGCTTGCACTTTCCGCCGTGCGGCGCCGACGAGCTGGCCGAGGTGCTGCGGCCGAAAACTTTGGGCGGCGTGCTCGACGGCGACGGCATGGTCGAGGTGGTGTCGTCGCTCCACCGCGACGGCAGCGCGGTGGCGCGCGATCTGCGCTGGGGCGTCTATGTGGTGTTCAAGGCCAACAACGATTACGCCGCGGCCTGCTTCAAACAATACGGTCTGCCGACCGACGCGAGCGGCCGTTATGCAGCGATGTATAAGCCGTTTCATCTGATCGGGCTCGAACTGTCGATCTCGGTGCTCAATGTCGCGCTGCGCGGCGAGCCGACCGGAAGCTGCCGGTCCTGGCGCGGCGATGCGGTGGCGGTCGCCAAGCGGGCGCTGAAAGCCGGCGAAACGCTCGACGGCGAAGGCGGCTATTGCGTCTATGCCAAGCTCATTCCGGCGGCGCGCAGTCTGGCGCTCAACGCCTTGCCGATCGGACTGGCGCACCACGTCAAGCTCAAGCGCGATATCGCGGCCGGCGAATTTTTGAGCGCGGCCGACGTCGAACTCGACGATCGTTCGCAAGCGGTGCGCATCCGCCGCGACATGGAACGCGACGCGCGGCAGTCAAACAGCGTGATCGCGGCGGAATAGCCCAATCACTCCGCCGCAAGGCGCGGCGGCGGCCGCATGCTTTCCAGGCCGTCGGCGGCCGTCGCCGAGATCGTGGTGCGCACCATGTGGCGCGCCTCGTGCGCCGGCCAAGGCCGGCCGCGATGCATGGTGGCGCGGTTGTCCCACATCACCACGTCGCCTGATTTCCAGGCATGCACATAGCTGGTGCCCGGCGCGGTGGCGGCTTGGGTCAATTCATCGATCAGTTTCTCGCCGGCGGCAGGCTCCATGCCTTCGACCGCGTAAGCGTGCGAGGCGAGATAGAGCGCCTTCCTGCCATTGACCGGATTTTTCCAGACCATGCGCCAGCATTGCGGCGGCAGCGCCGCAAGTTCGTCGCCGGTGGCGAGGCCGGGCGCGATCTTGCCGCGCGAATAGCCGTAGTGATGCCAGGCGAACGCGTTGTCGAGCTTCTGCCGCGTCGCGAGATCGAGCCGGTCATAAGCGAGCCGGGTGGAGACGAATTCGGTTTCGCCGCCATTGTCCGGAATGATCCGCGCCGACAGGATCGAGGTCAGCGCCGGCACGCTCTTGAACGAACTGTCGGTGTGCCAAAGCTGATTGGCCTTGTTGCGCATCGCATAGCGATGATCGGCCGGCACGACTTTGCCGTCCGGACCGATGGTGGTGAGAATGACAAAATGCGAGCCGGTGCCGAGCGAGCCGACTTTGGTGATTTCCGGCGGACCGAAGCGGCGCGAAAACTCAAGCTGGCCGTCGTCGGTGACATCCTGGCCGCGGAACACCAGCACCGAATGGTCCTCGAACGCGGCCCGCGCCGCCGCATAAGCGGCATCGCTGGCAGCGATCTCCGCAAGCGTCACGCCGCGCAATTCGGCGGCGAAACCCGGACCCAGAGGGACGATTTCCATCGGCGCATCCTCCGTGATTTTCGAGGATTTTCCGCCAAAACCGGCGGACTGGCAAGGAACTCCAAACAACCGTCGCCGGCCAAAGGCTATTTCGTCTGGAATCCGGCCACGACTGCGGCCGGAATAGCCTGTCCCTTGATCTTATCAGGATCGGCCGGATCGCGGATCGCCCAGACACGGGTTTCACGGCCTTCGACCGCGATCGCGCGGCGCACCACAAGCTTATGCTCGACATCGAAACTGGAGCGGCGGAATTCCGTCACCCGCGAGCTCAATTCCACCACGTCGCCGAACCGCGCCGGCGCGATGAAGCGCGCGCCGGAATCCACCAGCGGTATGCCGACAATGCCGAACACCGAAGCAAGCTCGTGCGGCTTTACGCCGAGCGCCGCATCGAACAGGCTCCAGGTGCCCCAATCGAAAAACTCGAAGAAGCGGGCATTGAAGACGATGCCGGCGGGATCGCAATGGCCCCATTCGATGGTGAATTGCCGGCGGCCGATCAGAGTGGTCATGGCGGCATGTATCGCCGCGAAACGGCGCGCGGGTCAACCGCGGAAACTCAAGCGGCCTCGCATCGCCGGGATGCGACGGCAAGATTCCCGACAGTACGAAATCATGACGGGCGAGCTTGCGCCCGCCCGTCACGTTCCTCGCGCTGCTACCCGCGGCTCGGAACCAGGATCGTCTCTTCCACGTGGTGCGTCGCCGGTAGCGCGCCACACCCAGGTCGATCCGACCTTGGCGATCCTCACATCCGGCAGAACCAAACGCGAGCATCTGAAAATCATGATAGTCCTTTGTTTGGAGCCCGCAAGTTAAAGCGTATCTGCAACAATGCGCGATCGCTTTGGGGATAACTCAGTGGATTGATCCAAAAGAAACGAGAATTACCGCAACAAATCATCGACCGGCCGGCAGTGGACGATCTGATAAAATAATCAGTTGCAGCGCAGCAATTCGAGAAAAATTTGTGGCAGCTTCGATTTCCTTTCGTGACGCGATGGGCGCACTGGCCGTTGCCATGGCCGTTGTCGCCTATGCGCTCTATGTTTGGAAGAGCCTGCGCGGCGAGGCGCGGCCGCATCCCTTGTCGTGGCTGATCTTCGGCGTGCTCGGCGGCACCGGCTATCTGGTGCAGCTCGATCAGGCCGCCGGTCCGGGAAGCTGGGTCACCGGCATCACCGCCGTTGTTTGTCTGCTGCTGTGCGTCATGAGTTTTTGGCGCGGCGAGCGCGCTTTCCCCTGGTACGAATGGGCGTTCCTGGTCGCCGCGGCAATTATCTTTTTGTTTTATCTGTGGTCGCGGCGGCCCGACATCCTCCATGCCGGCCTGAGCGAAGCATCGCGCGCTTTTCTCGCCCGCCATGCGCCGGCGATCTCGGCGACACTCGCCTCGATCGTCAGTGTGATCGGCTTCGGTCCGACGGTGACCAAGGCCTGGGCCCGCCCGCGCTCCGACAGCGCCAGCACGTTCCTGCTCAACGGCTTGAAATTCGTGCCGGCGCTCGCCGCCATGGACAGCATCTCGGTGGCGACCTGCGTATTCCCGGTCACCTTGGTGATCGCAAACCTCGCAGTGGCGCTGTTGATCCATGGGCGGCGGCTTTCGGCCGGGCGCGGCGATCATGCTAGCCGAGGCTCCACGACACCACCGTACTGAACTCGGCGCGCCGCACGAGCCATTCGATATGCGTCGCGGGCGCGAGGCGGCGCCTGCCCCCGGCGATCACCTCTTGCCGCGCTTTCAGCCGTTGCGACGGCGGCACATGGATCAAACCGCGTATCAGGCATCGCCCCGCCTCGCCGCAACAGCGCCGATGCCGCCGGCAGCGCCGCGACGAACAGCGGCGCCAGAAGCCGAGCGCGTCGCAATAAAGCCGCTGCGTCGCGCGGTGCGCGGCATCGACCTGCGCCCGCCCTTCCTGGAACGAGCGGCGCTTGAGGAAATTTTGTTTGGTCGATGGTTTGTTGCGCCGAGAGGACATGATCGATCTCTCCGTTATTGCCGCGCGCCCCCTCGCCCCGCACGCAGGGAGAGGGTTGGGGTGAGGGGGCGCTTCCGCCAGGCTCAGATCACGAAGCTGAAAACGGACAAGCGCACTCGTTCTCGCGGCGCGATCGCGCCCGAGTTTTGCAGATACGGCCCCGTAGGGTGGGTTAGCCGCGACGCGGCGTAACCCACCGATGCAGCGGCGCCGTCCTTCGGTGGGTTACGCCTTCGGCTAACCCACCCTACCAACCACGAAGTCACGAAAAAATAAGAGAGGCGGAACGCCGGCAGACGCATAGTCCATGAACCGCATCAGCGGATGCGGCCGCGCGCGAAGCGTCGCGCGCTCGCCTCCCGGCGTTCCACCACGGCTCTTGCGGCAGCGACCGAACGCCACCGCTCAGCTCCAGCTAACGCGCTTCCTGGGATGGACGAGTTGAGGAGCGGGTGTTACCCGTTCCCTGCCATCCACAGTGCAGCGGGTTGCCCCGCAGGCCGGTCGTCGTGCCGGCCGGGCGTATGATCCCGGAGCCGCCCGGGAGCGGAGGTGACGAGCCCCCGCCCGCAGGAACCGCACTCGCCCCACCACCCGGAGTCACCGGATGGCGTCTCTTAATGAGCGAATGATTCGTAACGGAATGTAGCGAATATCGGGGACTATTGTCAACACCAATGTCCTCGTTATAGGAACATTTTTACGGACGGTCATGACCGGGCTTGTCCCGGACGTGACGCGCCGACCGAGCAAAAAGCCTCGCCGACGGTCTCAACTCTGATAGAACAAATCGTGTACGCTCGGCGATCGGGAGCCAAGAGCAACCACCATGGACAAGGTAGCGAACGTCGAGAACGAAATTTGCTCGGTCGATACGATGACGCGGCACCCGGAGCTATTTCGCTACACCAAACCTGCGGCTTTTGAGGGCATTGTTAAATCGCAAACGTTGTGGTGCTCGCACTATCGCGAAATGCAGGACGATCAGCTTAAGACGATTGACCACAAAGAAATTGAGATAGCGCGCGGGCTGCTTTCTGCGGCTGTAGCGCTGCTCATGGATGAAATGATTGAAAAGAATTTTAGTCGGCAAATTCGCCGGACTTGGGGACGCTTCCGGCCGGGGGGATCGAACGGCGCGTGACCTTGTGAATTCGTTGTACGGTGCGACCTATGACGGGAAGGCAAATACTCTGCCCTTGAACCATATATCGTTTCGTTTTCAACTTCAACGCGGACGATACTGCCGCCGAGCGCGAGCACGGCTTACCGAGCCAGTGGAAAAGCTATGCTGGGCCGGAGGGCTATTGCTTAGTGTTCGATACGCGCGCTTTGGCTGACATGCTCAAGCTTGAAGGCACGGCTCGCTATTGGGCATGGTTGATGCTTCGGCCCGCGCGCTATGCCGACGAACCTGTTGGACAAATCTTTCCAGAATTGGTTTTCAATCTCGATGCACTCTGCGGCAGTTGCCCCTGTGAAGATCGAGAGTCGCGACGGGAGATTTGATCGGCACGACGACTGAAAGATGCGTCTTACAAATCTGAGCGCGAAGTGAGAATTGTTGCAATCCCCGGAACTAAAAAATTGGCGAAGTACGCCGCAAAAGACTTTCCGTGTGAGTTTGACGCAACAGCACCATTGCCGGAAATCAACTTGCGCCCGAATTCGGATAAGCACTACGTCGCTCTATTTGACCGCCTGAGCATCCGGCTTCCGATCAAAAGGGTTATTGTTGGCCCCGGCGCGAGACAGGACGAACGTGCGGCGTTAGCGCGGTCGCTGCTAGAGGATGTGCCAACTACGAAATCGGATTGCGCGGTTGCCTTTAGGCAGGACGCGACCCAGTAGGTGTAACCGCGCGATGATCGCCACGCAAACGCTCGCCTCTGGCACTGTGATTGGGCAGAATTTTAGCTCCGCTGTTCGTCCCGTGTTTTTCTACACTGATCTAGATGATTTTCGGTACGCGACTAACGGCGGCACGCTGTTCCTCGTGAACTTTTAGGGACAAGCTTTATGCGATAACGTGCGGCCACGTATTTAAGAGCTTCCCTTACGGGATGCTTTTCATCACACAAGAAAAGCAAGCCCGAAAGGGAAGTATGGCCGCGCACGTTACGGGCATTTGCCGTCCGTCCTCGCCAACAGACGCACTCGAAGGCTCGGACATTGGCGACATTTGCGTGATCGAGTTTTCCGACGACACTCGCCCGGAGTTTTTCAATGGTAGTGCTTACATTGTTGATGAAAAGACGGTTACAACTAGCAAAGTCGGCGATGAACTTTTTGTTGCTGGGGTCTTAAAGGAAAAAACAACGATTAGTCCGCCTGACATTATCATCGGCTACTGCAACCTCTCATTCAGAGATTGCGGACCGACTTCCGATCCGATTCTGCGCAGGGCTTTTGCGGTGTTCGCTCAAGCATTGTTCGGCCAATCTGAATTCAGCAGCGTGACGGGGATTAGTGGTTCGCCGGTTTTCAACAAAACGGCGAACGCGTTGTGTGGAATGGTCATTCGCGGCGGGATGAACGGACCGGCCTGCACCGTTTATTACGTGGATATTTTCGATATTGTGCGATTGCTTGAAGCAGTAAGCACGCGCGCGCCTAGCACCTACTACACCAAGCATGTTAGGGTCGTGCAATCGAGCAATTAGGCGGATAACTCATAAGCCGCGATTGTGGTGCTGCTAGGGGCGGGCGTAGAATACCTGGTTTAGAGAGTTTCCGCCATGCGGATGATTGCCGCGTGTGCCCTCGCATTGATGCTTGCCGATTGCGGCGCTGCCTCTAGGCCCGAGCCGCAGCCGGATATTCAAGACGAACTAAAGCAAGTGATTGATGCACAGACGCAGTGCTTTACGCGAGAGGCTCAAAACAAATCTCTCAATAAAGTGGACATCCACACCGCAGTACTAGCGGTGCAGGCCCGTTGCGTCAGAGAGACAGAGGCGTTCAAAGCGGTAGCAGCACGGACTACAATCGACACCGTTACCGGCGGTATTGAGGGCTTTCAAGATCGAATGCGTCATGATGAAGCCAACGACCTTCAATATATTAGACAAGTGCTCGCGGTGCTTCGCACGTCCAAGTAATCGCGGGGGAGCGAATTTGAAAGTCCGTCAGCCACCGATACCGGAGCAACCGTGCGACTGCTGATCCGCTTCCTGCGCCGCTTGCTGATCTTCGGCCTGGGCGTTTTCGGCGTCTGGCTGATCGTATTCGTATTCGAGATCGTCGACCGCCGGCTGCCGTCGATCCTGGCGCTGGCGCTGACTTACGCGTTCGCGGCTTATGTTTTCATGCCGCGCGCCATTCGCACCGGCCTCAAGATCCTGCAGCGCCAGCGGGTGCCGAGTTTTACCATCACCGGCGACGGGCTGCCTGGCGATCCGGTCAATGTCGTCCTGATCGGCACGCTGCCGCAGCTTCGCGACGCCTTCGCGGCCGCGGGCTGGACGGTGGCCGACCGGCTCGGTCTGGCGAGCTCGTGGCGCATGGTCCGGGCCTTCGTCTGCAACACGCCCTATCCGACCGCGCCGTTCAGCACGCTCTATCTGTTCGGGCGCGGCCAGGATATCGGTTTTCAGAAGTGCGTCGACAACAGCCCGCGCAAGCGCCATCACATCCGGTTCTGGGCGTTGAGCCTGGAGAGCGCCGAGACCGTGCTGGGCACCGCCGACTTCTGGCTGAACAACGACCGGCCGCCGGACGACGCGCACGTCTTCTGGGTCGGCGCCGGCACCCGGGATACCGGCCTGTCGCTGACCAGGCTGTCATTCCAGATCACCCACGCCACCGATTCGGACACCAATGCCGAGCGGGATTACATCATTGGCGAGCTGGAGAAGAGCCGGACGGTCGAAGACGTGCGATCCTATCAGGCCGGCCAGACGCTGCCGACCAAACGGGTCAATCACTACATCACCGACGGCGAGGTGACGGTGGCGAAGCTGGCGGAGCTTTCGCCGTAGGCGCCATTTAGCGCGTAGGGCGGAATAGCGAAGCGTATTCCGCCGTTCTCCCGAAGTCCTTCGTTCGGCCTTAAAGCGTGTTTGTTTGAAATGGAAATGCCGAGAGCTGCTCGTCACCCTGAGGTGACCGCGCGAGCGCGGGCCTCGAAGGGTGGAGGCTGCACGGCCGCGTCGCCCCGAGGCTCGGCTTTGCGCCGAGCACCTCAGCGCGATTCCGATTGGACCTGCCACGCTCTAGACCGGCACCACGACCGGACCGCTGTTGGGGAACTTGGCGATATCCTGCGGCGATAGATTGAAGTGAGCGGCGACCATCGCCGGCGGCGTGTGGGTGAGCCAGTCCGACAGCGATATGTCCTGGTAGGTGTCGGTCTTGAAGATTTCCAAAAACACCAGATCGGTATCGCCGACGTTCTTGACGTAATGACCGAAGTTCGCCGGGACGTAACCGATGTCGCCGGGATTGAAATTGTTGGTCACCGCCTTCGGCCCGGTATTGAACACCGTCATCTGCGCCGACCCTTTGACGTAGTATTGCCATTCGTCGGCGTTCGGATGCCAGTGCATCTCGCGCATGCCGCCGGGATGGACGGTGACCAGCGCGGCGGCGATCGTGGCGGAAGCCTTGAAATTGTGGCTGTCGGCGATCTGGGCCATGCCGCCTTTGGTTTGCTTGGCGATCGGCCCGCGCGACAGCGAGTAGGTGAACGGGTTTGGCGGCGGCCCGTTCGGGCTCTTGACCGCGTCCTGGTCCGCGGCGAGCGGACCGGGGACCGCGCTTTGGAAGATCCAAAGATCGTGGGTGAAGATCTTGCTGAAGGTTTCGGCCGGCACGCCGAAATTCGCCGCAAGAACGTCCGGCGGCGTATGCGCAACCCAGTCCGTCACCAACAGGGTGTTGAACTCCGATTGTTTGCCGTTGTCGAAGGCGAGGATGAACTCGCAGCCGTCCGGGCCGAGGCCCTGCAGCGAGTGAGGGTATCCGACCGGGAAATACCAGAGGTCGCCTTCCGTGGTGTCGGCGACGTAGGCGCGGCCTTGGGGGTCGAGCACGGTGACGCGGCAGCTGCCGTAGGTCACGAATCCCCACTCGGCGGCCTGGTGCCAATGCAATTCCCGGACGCCGCCGGCGGCGAGGCGCATATTGACCCCGGAAATGGAAGTGGCGACCTGGAAGTCCGCCTGCGTGACCTGACGGGCCCAGCCGCCGTCCTGAATGCGCCGCGGTGCACTGTTAAAGGAGGCCCAGAACAGCGGAAGATCGCCGACGTCGGTCGCGGGCGGCGTAAAGGCTTTTGGAAACTGCCCCGAGAGCGTGGGATTCTGCGGTCCCGGGTCGACGGCGCCACGCGGATTGCCCTGGGTATTGACGATGCCCTGCGGCGGCTCATCGGGATTGCCGAAGCCCGCAGCGCCGGCCCGCGTTGCGAAAACGCCGATACCCGCGGCCGCGCCTGCAGCAAATATCTCACGTCGGGAAGCTGGCATTGTGGGTCTCCAATGGCTTGGACGATCGATCCCCGTCTATTTGAACTCGCCTAGCAATCGGCGGTTCGATTGCCGCTTGAGAGACTTAGCAAATCCTTGCCAAGTTGTGGAGTTTCGCCGGTATCTCTGCGGTGCGGAGATACTCTCCTAACGGCAATTTGTTTGATCGTCCGACCCCTCTCACCTTCTCTCCTACAGCGAGAGCGCGTCGGACCATGCGGCGCGGGACTCCAAATGAAGGTTGGTTGACGGCTTGGCCTGCGGATCGCCGTCAAGCGAACCCGCCGGGATGATGATCTCGCGGCCGCTGCGGGTGCTGTGCGGGACCGGCGATCCGCATTGGCCGCAGAACGAAGTGGAGAAACTGCGCGCTTCGGGCAAATCAAAGCGCACCACGCTCGTCTCGCCCTGCGTCCAGCGGAAGGCTTCCGGCGCGACATAAGCGTTGGCGGCGAACGCGCTGCCTGTGGCCTTGCGGCATCGCGAGCAGTGGCATTGCACGAATTTGCCGAACGGCAGACGCGCTTCATAACGTACCGTGCCGCAGAGGCAGCTTCCAAGGACGAGCATTGTTGTCTCCAGTTTTATGGCCCGTTATGCGCCGCGGTGCGCAGGGCGGAATGGCGAAGCGTATTCCGCCGCCCGGCCGCACGCTCTGCGATCTGTCTGAAGCATTCGAACCCCCTCACCCCAACCCTCTCCCCTTTGGGGAGAGGGAGTTCGCACGAGCAAGCCCGATCGTCAGCGGCTTACCGCGACGGCCACTTGCGCGACTGTCTTGCCCGGCCATTTGCAGAGATCGGCGATGATGCAGGTCTCGCACAGCGGACGCCGCGCGATGCAGGTATAGCGGCCGTGCAGGATCAGCCAGTGATGGGCGTGCAGCAGATAATGCTTCGGGATGACTTCCAGCAGTTTCATTTCGACTTCGAGCGGCGTCTTGCCGACGGCGAGGCCGGTGCGGTTGCCGACGCGGAAGATGTGGGTGTCGACCGCCATGGTCGGTTCGCCGAAGGCGATGTTGAGCACCACGTTGGCGGTCTTGCGGCCGACGCCGGGCAGCGCTTCGAGCGCCTCGCGATCGCGCGGGACCTGGCCGCCGTGCTGCTCGACCAGCATCTGCGACAGCGCGACCACGTTCTTCGCCTTGGTGCGAAACAGGCCGATGGTCTTGATCAGATCGCGCACCTTGGCTTCGCCGAGCTTGACCATTTTTTCCGGCGTATCGGCGAGCTTGAACAAAGCCGGCGTCGCCTTGTTGACGCCGGCGTCGGTCGCCTGCGCCGACAGCACCACCGCGACCAGCAGCGTGAACGGATTGACGTAGTGCAGTTCGCCGCGCGGCTCCGGATTGGCGGCGGCGAAGCGGCGGAACGCTTCTTCGACTTCCGCCGGCGTCCATTGCGGCAGTTCGCCGTGCCCGGCCTTTTCGTCGGCCTTGCGCCGCGCTTTGCCGGGTTTGACCTTGGCGGCTTTGCCCTTCTTGGCGATCTTCACAGCCTGCTTGGTGGTCTTTTTCGCCATGTCCCCGCTGCCCTATTCGCCCTATAATGCCCGACATGAATGACGACGAGAACCACGAAGCGATTGCCGCGGACCCGAAAATCTTTTCCGTCGTGATCACGCCGCACCGCTCGCTCGGGCCGCGCGGCTTTCTGATCTTCATGCTCGCGATCGGCGGCTTAAGCTTCGTGTGCGGCATGATCTTCGTGCTGCTGGGCGCCTGGCCGATCTTCGGCTTCTTCGGGCTCGACGTCTTCCTGGTCTATTGGGCGTTCCGCGCCAATTACCGCGCCGCGCGGGCCTATGAAGAGGTCACGGTCACGGCCTCGGAATTGACGGTGCGGCAGGTCAGCCATCGCGGCCGGGTGCGCCAGTGGACGCTCAATCCGCTGTGGGTGAGGCTCGAGCGCATCGCGCATGAGGAATTCGGCATCCAGCGGCTGTTCCTGGTGTCGCGCGGCCGCCGGCTGCCGATCGCCGCCTTCCTCGGCCCGGGCGAGAAGGCGAGCTTCGCGCATGCGCTGTCGAACGCCTTGGGCGAAGCCAAGCGCGGGCCGACCCGGACGGTGGTGGAATAGCGGACGCTGCCGCTGTTCACGACAGAAATCGGGTGGTTTGCGCGGCTGCCGCGCCATAGATCGGGAGCAATGATGGAGGCACCCATGCTATCGCCCGATCGGGTCACCGAGACCCAAAGCAATTCGATTCCGCTGCGCCAATCCGCCGACGATTACGACGTCGTGCGCCGCGCCATCGGTCATATCCGCGGCCACTGGCGCCAGCAGCCCGAGGTCGAGGCCATTGCCGAAGCGGCCGGCGTGACGCCGACCGAATTGCATCATCTGTTCCGGCGCTGGGCCGGGCTGACGCCGAAAGCGTTTTTGCAGGCGCTCACGCTGGACGGCGCCCGCAGCCTGCTGCGCGATTCCGCGAGCGTGCTCGACGCCACTTACGAGGTCGGATTGTCCGGCCCGAGCCGGCTGCACGACCTGTTCGTCACCCATGAAGCGATGTCGCCCGGCGAATGGAAATCCGGCGGCGAGGGCCTGACCATCGCTTACGGCTTTCATCCGTCGCCGTTCGGCCGGGCGCTGGTCATGATCACCGAGCGCGGTCTTGCGGGCCTCGCTTTCGCCGATCCCGGCGAGGAGCGGGCGATGCTCGACGACATGAAGAGCCGCTGGCCCAAGGCGCGCTATGCCGAAGACACCGCGCGTACCGCGCCGGTGGCGCAGCGGATTTTCGATCCGTCGCAATGGAAGCCGCAGCAGCCGCTGCGCGTGGTGCTGATCGGCACCGATTGGGAAGTCCGCGTCTGGGATGCGCTGTTGCAAATCCCGATGGGACGGCTCGCGACCTATTCCGGCATCGCCGGGAAAATCTGCACGCCCGCCGCCGCCCGCGCCGTCGGCGCCGCGGTCGGCAAGAATCCGGTGAGCTTCGTCGTGCCCTGCCACCGCGTCGTCGGCAAATCCGGCGATCTCACCGGCTATCACTGGGGCATCACCCGCAAGCGCGCGATGCTCGGCTGGGAGGCGGGGCAGGTGAGTGGGGGGTAGTGCATTATGTCCGCTCGTCCCCGCGAAAGCGGGGACCCGGACTGGATTCCCGCTTTCGCGGGAATGAGCGGCCGGCGAGGAAGAATTACGCCGCCAGATCCTGCTTCTCGGCCACCGTGGAATCGGCATTGAGCCGGTAGATCAGCGGCACGCCGGTGCCGATTTCGCGCTTGAGGATCTGCTCGGGCGTAAGCTTTTCCAGCACCATCACCAGCGCACGCAGCGAATTGCCGTGGGCGGCGACCAGCACATTGCTGCCGCCGAGCACGCGCGGCAGGATTTCCTGGATGTAATAAGGCAGCACGCGTGCGGCGGTGTCGCGCAGCAATTCACCGCCCGGCGGCGGCACGTCATAGGAGCGGCGCCAGATATGCACCTGCTCTTCGCCCCACTTCGCCCGCGCGTCGTCTTTGTTCAGGCCGGAGAGATCGCCGTAGTCGCGCTCGTTGAGCGCCAGGTTCTTGATCACCGGAATGCTCTTCTGCCCCATCTCGTCCAAGATCAGATCGAGCGAGCGCTGCGCGCGGATCAGCGCCGAGGTGAAACCGATATCGAAATGCAGCCCCTGCGCCTTGAGCTTCTTGCCGGCGGCGCGCGCTTCCCCGATGCCGACCTCGGTGAGATCGACGTCGCGCCAGCCGGTGAACAGGTTTTTCAGATTCCACTCGCTCTGGCCGTGACGCACCAATACGAGAATGCGTTCGCTCATGTCGGGTCCTTTGCTTTCGCGCAGCGCCGGGAAACCTGCTAGTCAGCATAGCCTCGCCGGTCAAGCCCGCGGTGGACGCCGCATTTCCTGCGGCAGTTGGCGAACTGGACAATACCGATCCGCTCTGTAACAAACGCCGCAGAACGAAAAATAGACGCCAAGGGAGGACGACGACGTGATTTTTGCACGAGGCAAATTGGCGCTTGCCGCCGCCGCAAGCGTGCTGACGCTGGCCGTTGCATCGGGCGCCGCGCGGGCGGACGACACGACCTATGTGATGAAGATCACCACGCCGACGCTGAACGCGGCGCTCGATCAATACGCCAAAGTTTTCGGCGCCGCGGTGGAAAAGGATTCCGGCGGCCGCATCAAGACCGAGGTCTATCCGGCAAGCCAGCTCGGCTCGATTCCGCGTCAGATCGAAGGCACCCAGTTCGGCGCGATCCAGTGCGCCGTCATCCCGCCCGAATTCTTCGTCGGCGTCGACGAGCGTTTCGAGGTCCTGGCCGCGCCCGGCCTCGTCACGTCCTCCGAGCAGGGCCAGAAGATCGCAGGCGATCCCGAGGTGCTGAAATTCTATCTCGGGCTTGGCGCCAACAAGGGGCTGCACGGCGTTGCGGTTTCCTTTGCCGAGCCGGCCGAAGTGATCTCGAAGAACGCGATCCGGCATCTGGACGATTTCAAGGGCAAGAAAATCCGCATCTTCGCCTCGGAATTCCAGTCGGCCGCGTTCAAGCGGCTGGGCACCACGCCGGTCGCCATGTCGCCCGGCGACGTCATGACCGCGCTCCAACAAGGCTCGCTCGACGCCTCGGTTGCCGGCGCTCAACTGCTCAGCGGTCTGCACTTCTATGACGCGGCGAAATACATCACCATGACCAACCACGCCGCGATCTTCTTCGTCGTCGAGCTGAGCAAGAAGTGGTACGACTCGCTGCCGGCCGATTTGCAGCAGATTCTCGACCGCGACGCCGCCAGCATCGCCGTCAGTTTCAATCCGCGCGCGATCGAGATCGAGAAGGCCGCGGTCAAGACCTGGACGGATTCCGGCGGCGAATTGATCAATCTGCCGGCCGGCGACCAGGCGGAGATGATCAAGACGATGTCGGCGGTCGGCGCCGAAATATCGAAGGATAAGCCCGCTCTCGCCGAGGCCTTCAAAATTGTCACCGACGCGGCGCAGCGCGGTCACTGAGGCCGGGTGCGGGATCGTGCGCTAAATATCCTTCAGTCCCAGCACATCCGCCATCGAATAGAGCCCCGGCGGCCGGCCGCGCGCCCATAGCGCCGCGTGCAGCGCGCCGCGGGCAAAGATCATGCGGTCCTCGGCGCGGTGCGTCAGTTCGATGCGCTCGGCCGGGCCGGCGAAGATCACGCTGTGCTCGCCGACCACGGTGCCGCCGCGCAGCGAAGCGAAGCCGATATCGCCGGCGCAGCGCGCGCCGGTGACGCCGTCGCGGCCGCGCTGCCGAATGCTGCGCGAGATCGATGCCGCGGCCTTCGGCGGCGGCGCGGCCGAGCATCAGCGCGGTGCCGGACGGCGCATCGATCTTTTTGTTGTGATGCATCTCGACGATTTCGATGTCGAAATTGTCGTCGAGCGTCTTCGCCACGCGCTTGGTCAGCGCCGCCAGCAGATTGACGCCGAGACTCATATTGCCGGACTTCACGATGGTGGCGCGGTTCGCCGCCTCGGCGATCACCGCTTCCTCCTCGGCGGAATGGCCGGTGGTGCCGATGATGTGGACCTTGCCGGCGGCGGCGGTCTGTTCGGCAAACGCCAGCGTCGCCGCCGGCAATGGCGAATTCGACGAGCCCGTCGGCGTTCTGCAGCAAGCGCCGCGGCGTCGCTCGTCACCTTGACGCCGTTCGGGCCGAGGCCGGCAAGCTCGCCGGCATCGCGGCCGATCACCGCCGAGTCCGGCGCATCGATGGCGCCCGCCAGCACCATGCCCTTGGTCGCGGCGACGGCATGAATCAGCGTGCGCCCCATGCGCCCGCCGGCGCCGGCAATCACTACCCGCATATCGGAATTAGCCGCCGCCATGGGTGCCTCCGGTCAGGGCGGATATAGCGGGGCATCCTGATCACGGCAACGCAGCTCTTCCTTCACCTCTCCTCCTCGAGGAGAGGGAGCCGCTAAGGCTGCGGGCCGTCGTAGCCTTCGATGACGATGATATCGACCACCGAATGCGGCTGCCGCAGCTTGATATTGGCCTGGTATTCGGGCGAGCGATAACAGGCGAGCGCCGCGGCATAATCGGGAAATTCGATCACCACGTTGCGCGAGCGGGACGTGCCTTCCGGATTTTCGAACTGGCCGGCGCGCACCACGAAACGGCCGCCGTATTTACGGAAGATCGCCGGATTGGCGGCGGCGTAGGGCTTGTAGCCCTCCTCGTCGTGCACTTCGACCCGCCCGATCCAATAGCCCTTGGCCATCTCGCCCTCGCCTCACACCTTCTGTTTCGCCGCGGCCGCGATCTCGGCGATGATCGCCTGGGCCGCCGCTTTCGGATCGGGCGCGGCGATGATCGGCCGGCCGACCACCAGATAATCGGCGCCGGCATTAATGGCTTCGGTCGGCGTCGCGATGCGCTTTTGCTCGCCCGGGTCGCTGCCCGAGGGCCGGATGCCCGGGGTGACCAAAGCGACTTTCGGCCCGACGATGGCGCGGAGGTTCGCCACTTCTTCCGGCGAACAGACCAGACCGTCGACGCCGATGTCGCGCGCCTGCGCAGCGCGCCGGGCGACCAGTTCGGCGACCGGATAAGCGTAACCGGCCGCCACCAGATCGGCGTCGTCGGACGAAGTCAGCACGGTGACGGCGAGGATGTGCAAGCCAAGCTCGCGGGCATCGACCGCGGCCTGCATGGTCTGCGGATAGGCATGCACGGTGAGAAAGGTGGCGCCGAGCCGCGCCACGCTTTTGACGCCCTGCGCGACGGTATTGCCGATGTCGTGCAGCTTGAGATCGACGAACACCTGCTTGTCGGCGTCGATCAATTGCTGCGCGAAGGTGATGCCGCCGGCGAAACCGAGCTGATAGCCGATCTTGTAAAACGACACCGTATCGCCGAGCCGCTCCACCATGGCCTGCGCGGCGTCGACCGAAGAGAAATCGAGCGCGACGATCAGGCGGTCGCGCGGTTCGAGTCGTCGGGGTCTATCCATCCGTTGCAGCATAAGCCTCTGTGAAAGCCGCTTTTCGCTCCGGGTCAAGCCCAGAACGGGCTTATCCAGATCATCCTCTGCGCAGCAGGCTCGCCAGCTCGACCAGCCGGCGGGCCAGGGCCTTGAGCGCCGCGGCTTGGGCCTCGTCCTTGAGGTTGTCGCGGTCGTCGAAGGCCTGTTCGGCGCGCGGGACCGAGACTTGCTCGGGGATGACCAGGGCGCCGCAGCCGAGTTCCAAAATCTGCCGCATCGCCATCAATGACCGCACCCCGCCGCCCGAACTATTGGTGGCCGAGCCGAGCGCAAAGACGCGGTCCTTGAAAGCGGCGTAGGTCGGCTCGCCGGTGTCGCGCACGCGCGAAATCCAATCGATCGCGTTTTTGAGGAGCGGCGTGACCGAAGCGCTGTATTCCGGACTGGTGATAAAGACACCCTGATGCGCCATCAGCATGCGCTTGAGCGCCACCGCGGCCCCCGGCGGTCCCGAACCACCGGCAAGATCGGCATCGAAAAGCGGCAGCGTATAATCTTCCAGCGAAATCCTGGTGACCTCGGCCTCGGCCAGCGTCAATTCCTTGGCCGCGAGCGCCGCGAGCCGCGCATTATGCGAGCCGGTGCGCAGCGAGCCGGGGATGACGAGGATTTTGGGATTAGGCATTAGCGTGGCCCAAGCTTTCCGCTCATTCCCGCGCAAGCGGGAATCCGGCACTGGGTCTCCGCTTGCGCGGGGACGAGCGGTTCAGAGACCGCTTAAGTCTTGCGATAGACCCAGACCCGCGCCGGCGGAATGTTCATCCAGATCCGCTCGGACGCTTCGGCGGAAAAGCCGCCGAGCCGCTTCGGCAGCGGCGACGCCACCGAATAGGTGAACTGCACGAACGGCGCACCGGGCAGCATCAGGTCGAAGGCGTCGCGCAATAGCCGCATCCGCAGTTTGATCGGCTTGGTGATCAGCGGCAGGCCCGACACCACCGCCGCGGCAGGCTGGATCAGCAGCGTTTCAAGCAGCTTCCGCATGCTGTAGGCGTCGCCCTGCACCAGAGTGGCGTCGGGATAGCGCGATTTGAGGATGCGGCAGAAGCTCGGATTGAATTCGACCAGCACCAGCCGCGCCGGATCGACACCGGCTTCGACCAAGGCTTCGGTCACCGGTCCGGTCCCAGGACCCAATTCGACGACCGGGCCCTTGGAATTCGGATCGACATAGCGCGCCATGGCGCGGGCAAGAATTTTGCCGGACGGCGTGACCGCGCCGATCGACAGCGGCCGCTCGATCCAGGAGCGGATGAAGCGCACTTCGTCGTCGAGGCGGATGCCCTTCTTGAGCTCGAATTGCTTGATCTGTTTTTCGATTTTTCTGCCGATGCCGTCGCGCGTCTGTTCGAACAGCCGGATCTGACGTCCGATCTTGCGTTCGATCAGCTGTTTGCGAAGCTCTAGCACTCGAAGCTGCCTCCCGATCTTCTGTTCAAACTTTTCCAGGGCCGGCAGCGGCATGACAACACGCGGCAAATGCTCGGTGACAAGATGTCGCCGTTTTTAAAGCATTCCGGTGGCAAAGACCATGGGGTCAGGGGGAGCCGGCGCGGCCGCCCAGCCCGTCAAGGAACTCCTTGACCTTGCCGAGGAAGCCGGCGGATTCCGGATGGGTCTCGACCGAGGACAGCCGGTCGAATTCGGCCAACAGATCGCGCTGCTTTTTGCTGAGCTTCTGCGGCGTCTCGACCACAACCTGGACATACATGTCGCCGTATTGGCGCGTGCGCAGCACCGGCATGCCCTTGCCCTGCAGCCGGAAACGGCGGCCGGACTGGGTGCCTTCGGGGACCTTCACCTTGGTCTTGCCGCCATCGATGGTCGGCACTTCGCAGTCGCCGCCCATCGCCGCCGTCACCATCGAGACCGGGACGCGGCAATGCAGATCGGCGCCCTCGCGCTGAAAGAACGGATGCGAGGCCATCGACAGGAAAATGTAGAGATCGCCGGCCGGCCCGCCGCGCACCCCGGCTTCGCCTTCGCCGGAAAGCCGGATGCGGGTGCCGTCCTCGACGCCGGCCGGGATATTCACCGCCAAAGTCCGTTCGCGGGTGACGCGGCCGGAGCCGGCGCATGACGCGCAGGGACTGTCGATCGATTGGCCGCGGCCATGGCAATTCGGGCAGGTGCGCTCGAGCGTGAAAAACCCTTGAGCGTGGCGGACGCGGCCTTGGCCGCCGCAGGTCGGACAGGTTTTAGGCTTGGTGCCGGCCTTGGCGCCGGAGCCGGAGCAGGCCTCGCAGGTCACCGAGGTCGGAATGCGGATTTGCGCATTCTTGCCGGCGTAACGCTTCCTGCAGCGTGATTTCCATATTGTAGCGCAGATCGGCGCCGCGCTCGCGGCCGGTGCCGCCGCGACCGCCGCGGCCGCTCGACATGCCGAAAATGCCTTCGAACAGGTCGGAGAAAGTGGTGCCGAATTCGGCGCCGAAGCCGGGCTGGCCGCCGCCCATGCCCTGCTCGAATGCGGCGTGGCCGAACCGGTCATAGGCCGCGCGCTTGTCGGGGTCTTTGAGGACCTCGTAGGCTTCGTTGATTTCCTTGAAGCGGTGCTCGGCATCCTTGTCGCCGGGATGGCGATCCGGATGGCATTGCATGGCCTGCTTGCGGAAAGCGGACTTGATGTCGATTTCCGTCGCCGTGCGTTCGATCGAGAGGGATTCGTAGTAGCAGCGCTTGGCCATCAGTTCATATCCGAGGAGCCGATCGTCCGGGACACATATGAGGGCTTACGCAAAAAGATGCACCCCCGTTTTGCATCCGGGGGTGCTGTTCTGACATTCGCAACGGCATCAGCGCCTCGCTGAATCAGGCGGACTTCTTGTTCTTCTTGTCGTCGTCGACTTCGGTGAACTCGGCGTCGACCACGTCTTCTTCCTTCTTGCCTTCGGCGCCCGGCATGCCGTCGCCGCCCGGCTGCTGATCGCCGGCCTGCTTGTACATCGCCTCGCCGAGCTTCATCGAAGCCTGCGCCAGCGTGTTGGTCTTGGCCGTGATCGCTTCCGCGTCGTCGCCCTTCAAGGCTTCCTTGAGGTCGGCCATGGCGTTCTCGATGGCGCGGCGCTCGGCCTCGCCGACCTTGGAGCCGTGCTCGGCGAGCGTCTTCTCGGTCGAATGCACCAGGGCTTCGGCGTGGTTCTTGGCCTCGACCTGCGCCTTGCGCTTCTTGTCCTCTTCGGCGTTCGCCTCGGCGTCCTTGACCATCTTCTGGATGTCGCCCTCGGACAGACCGCCGGAAGCCTGGATGCGGATCTGCTGCTCCTTGCCGGTGCCCTTGTCCTTGGCCGACACGTTGACGATGCCGTTGGCGTCGATGTCGAAGGTGACCTCGACTTGCGGCACGCCGCGCGGCGCCGGCGGCATGCCGACGAGATCGAACTGGCCGAGCATCTTGTTGTCGGCCGCCATTTCGCGCTCGCCCTGGAACACGCGGATGGTCACCGCGGTCTGGCCGTCCTCGGCCGTGGAGAACACCTGGCTCTTCTTGGTCGGGATCGTGGTGTTGCGGTCGATCAGCCGGGTGAACACGCCGCCCAGCGTCTCGATGCCGAGCGACAGCGGCGTCACGTCGAGCAGCAGCACGTCCTTGACGTCGCCTTGCAGCACGCCGGCCTGGATCGCGGCGCCGATCGCGACGACTTCGTCGGGATTGACGCCCTTATGCGGCTCCTTGCCGAACAACTGCTTCACCACTTCCTGGACCTTCGGCATGCGGGTCATGCCGCCGACCAGAACCACTTCATTGATCTCGGCCGCCGACAGGCCGGCATCCTTGAGCGCTTGCCGGCAGGGCTCGATGGTCTTCTGAATGAGGTCGTCGACCAGCGCCTCGAACTTGGCGCGGGTCAGCTTCATCGTCAGATGCTTCGGACCGGAGGCATCCGCCGTGATGAACGGCAGGTTGATTTCGGTCTGGGTGGTCGACGACAGCTCGATCTTGGCCTTTTCAGCGGCTTCCTTGAGCCGCTGCAGCGCAAGCTTGTCGCGGCGCAGGTCGATGCCCTGCTCCTTCTGGAATTCGTCGGCCAGGTAGTTGACCAGCCGCATGTCGAAGTCTTCGCCGCCGAGGAAGGTGTCGCCGTTGGTCGACTTCACCTCGAACACGCCGTCGCCGATTTCGAGCATCGAAACGTCGAAGGTGCCGCCGCCGAGGTCATAGACCGCGATGGTGCCGGTCTTGCTCTTGTCGAGACCGTAGGCGAGCGCCGCAGCGGTCGGCTCGTTGATGATGCGCAGCACTTCGAGGCCGGCGATCTTGCCGGCGTCCTTGGTGGCCTGGCGCTGGGCGTCGTTGAAATACGCCGGCACGGTGATGACGGCCTGATCGACCTTCGAGCCGAGATAGGCTTCCGCCGTTTCCTTCATTTTCTGCAGGATGAAGGCGGAAATCTGCGACGGCGAGTAGGTCTTGCCCTCGACCTCGACCCAGGCGTCGCCATTCGAGGCGCGCGCGATCTTGTAGGGGACGAGCTTCTTGTCCTTCTCGACCATCGGATCGTCGTAACGGCGTCCGACCAGACGTTTTACCGCGAAAATCGTGCGCTCCGGATTGGTGACCGCCTGGCGTTTTGCCGGCTGGCCGACCAGCCGCTCGCCATCGTCGGTGAACGCGACGATCGACGGCGTGGTGCGCATGCCTTCTGCATTCTCGATAACTTTCGGCGTCTTGCCTTCCATAACGGCGACGCACGAATTGGTAGTCCCTAGATCGATACCGATGACCTTGGCCATGGTCTTAATTCCTCTCTCTTGCGGCAGGTCGGGCAGGCCCGAATGGCGCCCTCAAGTCCGACCCCCTTATCTACTCTCAACCGTCCGGACACTGCCCGGCCACCGGTTGCCTTGTTAACGGCTACCCAGGTGGCTGCCTAGCTCGTGCCCGTGGCGATTTCCCTTGGCTCATATAGGAGGGCGGCTTCGCCCTGCAAGGCAGGATTTACATGCTGCAACCGCCGCGCCCGGGTTCTGTAACCGGCCCGGCAACGGGATCGCAGGGGTGCGGCGGCGGCGGCCCGCGTGTTTCGCAGAAGAGCATTGAGCTTCTTTTAACGCTGTCGCGCAGGGCTCGAAATCCCGAAGGTCCCGCTAGCCCGGCATTAAGGAAAGCCTGCCACGGATAGACGCGGGCAAAAGGGGCAAGCGCCGGCCGACCGTCCTCGAGGGCATTACGACCGCCCAAGAGGAAATGTCCAAGCCGCGATTACCCGAGACGGGAAAACGTGATGCGTAATGTCGAGTTCGGCGCAGCAAGCGCGGTCGCCGAGGCCGATCCCGTTCGCCGCCTGGTGGCGATCCTGCCGCGGCCGATCCGCTTTCTCGGCGTCGGCGGGCTTGGCCTGATCACCGATCTCGCCGTCTTCACGCTGATCATCGCCCACACGCCGCATTTGCTGCTGGCCCGGCTGGTTTCGCTCGCGGTCGCGACCCTGCTGACCTGGCGGCTCAATCGCGCGCTGACCTTCGATCACAGCGGCCGCCGGCCGGCCGAAGAAGCCATGCGCTATGCCGCGGTTGCCGCCGCCGCTCAGGCGGTGAGCTATGCCGCGTTCGCCGGCCTTGTGGTCGGCAGCCTTGCCGCCATGCCGCAGCTTGCCGTGCTGATCGGCGCGACCGCCGGCGCGCTGGTCTCCTATGGCGGCCAGGCGGCATTCGCCTTCCGGCCGGTTAAACCGGCCGCGATCCCCGAAATCCCCGCCTGAAGGCTTGCTCATGACCGCCGCCACGACCGTGGATGCCGAGATATTCGTGATTGGCGCCGGCCCGGCCGGCCTCACCGCGGCCTATTGCCTGACCAAGGAAGCGCGCTCCGTGCTCATCATCGAGCGCGACCCGATCTATGTCGGCGGCATCAGCCGGACCGTGGATTACAAGGGCTTCCTGTTCGACATCGGCGGCCACCGTTTCTTTTCCAAATCGAAAGAAGTCGTGGCGCTGTGGCAGGAGATCCTGCCGGACGATTTCATCACCCGGCCGCGGCTGTCGCGCATCTACTACAACGGCAAATTCTTCTCTTATCCGCTGAAGGCCTTTGAAGCGCTGATGAAGCTCGGCGTCTTCACCAGCACCGCCTGCATGCTGTCCTATGCCTATGCCAAACTCTTTCCGATCAAGAACGCGCGCACCTTCCACGAATGGGTGCGCAATCAGTTCGGCGAACGGCTGTTCCAGATTTTCTTCAAGACCTACACCGAAAAAGTGTGGGGCATGTCGTGCGACGAGATTTCCGCCGATTGGGCGGCGCAGCGCATCAAGGGCCTCGACCTTATCACCGCCGTCATGGACGGCCTGAAACGGTCGCTCGGACTTGGCCGCAAGGCCAAAGCGGCCGTCACCGGCGACGACACGGTCAAGACCCTGATCGCGAGCTTCCAATATCCGCGCAAGGGTCCCGGCATGATGTGGGACGCCGCGGCGCGCAAGATCAGGGCGCAAGGCGGCCGCCTGTTGATGGGCCGCGAACTCCTCAGTCTCGATTACGACGCCGCGCGCAACATCTGGTGCATCGAAGTCAGTGCCAAGGACGGCAAGCGCGAAAGCTACACCGCGCGCCATGTCATCAGTTCGGCGCCGGTGCGCGAGCTTGTCGAGCGGATCAAGCCGGTGCCGATCTCGCTGTTGCACGCGCGGGCGCTGCGCTATCGCGATTTCCTCACCGTCGCGCTGATGGTGCGCAAGGACGATCTGTTTCCGGATAATTGGATTTACATCCACGATCCGAGCGTCAAGGTCGGCCGGGTGCAGAATTTCCGCTCCTGGTCGCCGGAAATGGTGCCCGAGGGGATGAGCTGTCTCGGCCTCGAATATTTCTGCTTCGAAGGCGACGGGTTGTGGAACGCGCCGGACAGCGAGCTGATCGCGCTCGCCAAAAAAGAAATCGCCAAGATCGGTTTGGTCACCGCCGAGGAGGTGATCGATGCCTGCGTGGTCCGCCAGGCCAAGGCCTATCCGGTCTATGACGAGGCCTATCGCGACAATGTCGCCGCGATCCGGCTCGATCTCGAAGGCAGCTATCCGACGCTGCACATGGTCGGGCGCAACGGCATGCATAAATACAACAATCAAGACCACGCCATGATGACGGCGATGCTGACCGCGCGGAATATCCTCGCCGGTGCGCGGCTGCATGACGTGTGGAACGTCAACGAAGATGCCGAATATCACGAAGCAGGCGAGTCCGGCGCGAGCGCCGCGCTCGACAGCGTTCGGCTGGTTCCGGAGAAAGTCGCCGATTCGCGCGCGGCCTAGGTGAAAGAGGCATGAATTCGCGGGGCACCGCGCCTATTCAAGAAACACTGGGGCAGCTAGCGCCCGGCGGCTTGGAACCGGCGCGTCGCGGCGTGGCATTCGATCGCTCGGAGCGAGCTATCGTTGCCGGATTACTCGTCCTTATTTCAATCGGTTACTTCTACGCGGCGATTTCGCGCTCGATCGCCGACCACTTCTGGATGGACGAAGTCCTTGCGGTTTCAGCCGCCCGGCAACCGGCCCTGTCCGATGTCTGGACCGCGATCTGGAGCGGTACCGATTTCTCGCCGCCGACTTTTCACGTCTTGCTCCATGGCATCGTCGGCATCTTCGGCCATGCGGACAGCCGCTTGATCTGGCGCCTGCCGTCGATCCTTGCCGTCTACGGTGCCGCGGTCTGCACTTATTTGCTGCTGGTGAAATCGCAATTGAGCCGCTGGGTCGCCGTGCTCGGATTCGGCATCGTCCTGTCTTTCAGCCTGTTCAGCTATGCCATCCAAGTCCGCCAATACGGCTTGCTTACCCTCGGTCTGGCGATCGCATTGCTGCTCTGGTCCGGGATGGACGACACGCCCGGGCAAAAAGTCAGAGCGTTCTTCCTGTGGCTGGTGCTCGCTGCCTGTCTCTGCCTTCATTTCTATGGCGTCATCGAGGTCGCCGTGATCGGGGTGGCGGAGTCGATTTATTGGATCAGCCGGAGACGCTTCCGCCTCTCGGTGTGGACGGCGTTGCTCCTGACCGCGCCGGTCGAGATGGCGCTTTATCCGCTCGCGGCTCACCTGGCGATATTCAACGCCGGAGACAATGTCGCCTCCGGATATTACGCGGCACCGACCAAGGCTCGTTTTTTTGACGCCGTGCTGGAAGTGATCGGCGGCGGCGCCTTCGGAACAATGGTGCTGCTGGCGGCGCTCTTGATGATGGGAATTGCGTATCTCAGGGACCGATCCGGACGGTCAGTGCCGGCGGCGGCAGCCCCGGTCGCGGCGACGCGCGCCGTCCGTCTATCTCGGCTTGGAATCGTTGTTATAGCGCTCTGCTTGCTGCCATTTATCACCTTCGCATTTTCCTTGTTGGTCACGAAGTCATTCAATGCGCGCTATATGGTCGGCGCCGCTCTGCTTCCGGCCATCGCCGCCCCCTACCTGTTGAATAGATCGCCGGTGCGGCGGACCGTTGCAATCGTCCTCATCCCGGTTCTTGTCGTTATCCTGATCCAACGGGCGCGGGCCCCGGACTACATCGGGGAGGCTTTGACGGTGTTGCAAAAGGCCGCGCCGCCGCTGCCGATCGTCGTGGGTGAGGGACTGCTCTATGTCGAACTCATGGAGGCAGCCGACCCAAGTACGCGATCACGGCTCGTGTATCTCCTGAGGCAGCAAGGATCGGTCAGCCCCGACCCGACCAATGAGAATCTGGTCACGCGCATGGCCGCGTTCCATCCCGATTATCGGGTCAGCGCGCCGAGGGAATTCCTCAAAGACAATGCCGCGTTTTACGAGCTTTACCGGCCGAACGGGTCCACCGATACGACCACGCCGGCGCTCATTGAAAAGGGAATTTTGGGACCGCCTCTCGATGCCGAGAACGGCATCATGCTGTTTCGCGCCGTGCCGGCGGCGGAAATTCAACCGGGCATGGCTGGATGAAATCGATCCCGACTGACGGCCTGTAACGTTCGACGACGCGACCTTCAAAGCTTCCTGTCGTCGCGCGGCGTTAGCTACGACTGTCGTCAGGCCGAGACCGCCAAAGCTTCCGGCGAAGGCAGGCGCACTTCGCTTTTGTCGCCTTGCGCCAAGCGGCGGAGCAGCCAGACGGCGAAGGTGATCAACACGATCGGCGCCAGCGGAATCCAAGCGACCGCGGCGAGCATCATCGTCACCGGCAGCGACCAGACTGCGATCAACAGATAGTGGTCGCGCATCGTATTGCCCGGCCGATCGCGCAACAGCGCGACCACGAAGCCGAACAACACCATGTCGTAGTTGAGAATGTAAGGGGTGAAGAGAAACGTCGCGGCGACCAAGAGCGCCAGCGAGAGCGCCGGATCGCGACGCTTCCAAAATGTCCACACCACCGCGGCGAAAGCGAGCGCCGAGACGAACCATTGCATCGCCCAATCGACACTGAGCGGCAGATGCACCAGCCGGCCGCTGAAATAGATCGACGACACCACGGCATACAGCACGCCGCCGCCGGTCACCATGAGCGACTGTTGCTGCGGCACGACTTTCTGCCAGAACTCGGGCCAGATGCTCCAGCCGAACAGCATTCCGGTGAGCGCCACCAGGACCGCCGTCGTTGCTGCCGCAGCGGCAATCGTCAGCCATCGCCGCTCGAGCAGAAGGACCACCGGCAACAGCAGGCCGAGTTGCGGCTTGATGGTGAGAATGCCGAACAAAACGCCGGCCAGAATCGGCCGCCGCTCGCGATTGAGCAAACCGCCGATCAAAAGCGCCGATGTGTAGAAGCCGTTCTGGCCGAAGAAGATGCACACCGCTATGCCCGGAGCGACCGCGAGAAACAGCAGCCGTTCCCGCGGAATAGCACTCGAACAAGCCAACAGATAAAGCGCGATGCCGATCGCGCACCACGCGATATAAGCCGGCAGGTAGGGCATCAGCCCGAACGGCCAGATGAACAACATCACATGCGGCGGATAGGACCAGTAGTGTTCCTGATAAGGCCCGCCCAGCATTTGCTGCAGCGCCTCGTTATAAACATGCAAATCGAACCACGGGGCCGGACCGCCGAAAAACGCCGAACGGCCGCCCATCCAGGTATTGAGGAAGTCGCGGCCGAAAACGAATTGCGTGGCGTCGATCCACGGCTTGGCGAGTGGCGGCAGCCCTCCGACCACGAGGTAGGCCACCTCCAGAGTGATTGAAAACACCGCGGCGGCGACCGTCAATTTGGCGTAGAGATCGTCGGCCTGGTCTTGATCGGACCTGACGGGGGGCACAACACCGGCTTGTGGGGAGACGAGCGACATCAGGAAAAACCTGACCAAAACCTGTAAAAATCTCATGAAGGCGGGGAAATGAATGTAGTCAGCGACGGCACCGGATTGCGCTTTTATCCGGACTACCTTGACCGGGAGCGGCAGGCCGCGGTGCTGGCCGAACTCCGCAAGGTTTTGGCTGCAGCCCCGCTTTTCACTTCGCGGATGCCGCGCTCGGGCCAGCCGATGTCGGTGCGGATGTCGAATTGCGGGTCGCTGGGGTGGCTGTCGGACCAGGGCGGCTACCGTTACGAGCCGAAACATCCGGAAACCGGGCAACCCTGGCCGCCGATACCGGAGGCCCTCGTCGGTTTATGGAACGAAGTCGCGCAATATCCGCAGGCGCCGGAGGCCTGTCTCGTCAATTTTTATGCCGAGACCGCCAAAATGGGCCTGCATCAGGATCGCGATGAAACCGACTTCGAGGCGCCGGTGGTGTCGCTATCGCTCGGCGATTCCTGTTTGTTTCGTGTCGGCGGGCGGAAACGGGGCGATCCGACCCGCTCGTTTCGCCTCAATTCCGGCGATGTGGTCGTTCTTGGTGGGGCTGCGCGGCTTGCCTTCCACGGCGTCGACCGGATTTATCCCGGCACCTCGACCTTGCTCGCCGAAGGCGGACGGATCAATCTCACGATGCGCCGGGTGACGCGGCCCGAAAGCGCTGTCCTCTAGCCAAAGATTCCGATGAACAACAAATTTCAAGCGATTCGCGGCGGCGCATTATCGGCGGCTATTTTTGCTGTGGTCTTTGCTGTCATGGCGTCGGTGATTCCGGCGCACGCCGCCGATGCGGTGTTCCCGCCCGGCTCCCGGCTCGGCCTGGTGCCGCCTCCCGGCATGGTGGTCAGCCGCAGCTTCGAAGGCTTCGAAGACGTCGACAAGAACGCCGCCATCCTTCTCTCCACGCTGCCGGCCGTCGCCTATGACCAGATCGAAAAGACGATGGTCCCCGACCAGTTGCAGAAGCAAGGTATTTTGATCGACCGGCGCGAACCGATCACGCTCGATGCCGGCAAGGGCTTTATTCTCATCGGCCGGGAAATGCACGGCACCGCGCCGTTCGACAAATGGCTTTTGGTGGTGGGAGCAGCCGACATCACCGCGCTGGTCACCGTCCAGATCCCCGATCACGATCCGGTCTATACTGAAAAAGCGCTGCGCGATGCTTTTGCGACGCTGTCGGTGCGCGCCAGCGTACCGGATGCGGAGCGCTTAAGTCTGTTGCCGTTCACTGTCGGCGATTTTGCCGGCTTTAAGATCGACGACGTGTTGCCGGGCCGGGCTTTGATGCTCGACAATCCGGTCACCACGGCCGCCACCAATGACGCTGCAAAAGACGCTCAATCCGCAGCGCCACCTGCCACGCCCAATGCGCGGTTTCTGATCGCCGTGGTGCCGGGCGGTCCCAACGAATCCGAAGACCGCGCCAGTTTTGCCCGGGTGGCGTTCGGTCAGATCGTCGGCCTCAAAGAGGTGCAAATCCAGGACGCCGAGCCGCTGCGTATCGGCAATATGTCGGGCTTTCAGATTCTGGCGAAAGCCAAGGACGTGCAAAGCGATACCGACGTCATGGTGGTGCAGTGGCTGCGCTTCGGCACCGGCGGTTTCATGCAGATGATCGGCATCGCGCGCGCCGAAGCGTGGCCCGACGTCTTCAACCGCATGCGCACGGTGCGCGACAGCGTCGACTCGAAGTGATTTTTAGAGGTTTCGGTTAGTTCGCTCGGGCGTTGTCGTTGGTCGCCGAAACGGGGGCCGTCTTCGGGCCGCCCTTCGACACACCGACCAGAGCCGGCCGCAGCACGCGCTCGCCGATCATATAGCCGGGCTGCACCACCTGAACGACGCTGCCGGCCGGGACCGAGGCATCGGGCACTTCGTACATGGCTTGATGCAGATTGGGGTCGAATTTCTCGCCCTGCGGCGTGAACTGCCGCATGCCGTTCTTCTCCAGCGCCTTGAGCAGTTCGCGCTCGGTCAGTTCGACACCGTCGATCAGCGCCTTGACGCCGTCTTGCGCGCCGGCGCGCAGTTCCGGACCCACCGCGTCGAGCGCGCGGCGCATATTGTCGGCGACGCCGAGAATGTCGCGGGCAAACGACGTCACGCCGTAAAGCCGCGAATCGGCAACCTCGCGGTCGGTGCGCTTGCGCAGGTTTTCCATGTCGGCAAGCGCGCGCAGCAGCCGGTCGCGAAGCTCGACCGCCACGGCGACCGGATCGGGCTGTGCCGGATCGGCGGCGGCGCCAGCCGCCGCAGGCGATGCTGCAGCGTCCTGCGGCCTGGCCGCTTCGTCCTCAGTACGAGCGGTCTTTTCAGTCATTGTCTCAATCTCGCTATCTCGCCCCTTCGGCTGCCCCGCATATCAGGGTTCGAGGCACAAAAATCAAGCGTTCTGAACTGAAGGACCCGGAGGGTTAACCGCCGAGAAGCTTACTGACGACCTTCGCCGTGTAATCCACCATCGGCACGATGCGGGCGTAATTCAGCCGGGTCGGGCCGATGACGCCGAGCACGCCGACGATATGGCCGGAGGCATCGTGGTAGGGCGCGACGATGGTCGAGGAACCCGATAGCGAAAACAGCTTGTTTTCCGAACCGATGAAGACCCGCACCCCCTCGGCCTGCTCGGCGCGGCCGAGCAGATCGATCACCTCGCGCCGGGTTTCCAGATCGTCGAACAACAGCCGCACCCGTTCCAGGTCGTTTACCGCCTTGAGATCGTCGAGCAGATGCGCCTGGCCGCGCACGATCAGCTTGCGCTCGTCGGTTTCGCCGCCCGACCAGCTGGCGAGCCCGTCGGCCACGATCTGTTTGGTCAATTGATCGAGCTGCGGCCTCGCTTTCCTTCAGCGAATGCGCGATCTCGGCCTTGACCTCGTCGAGCGTGTGGCCGCGGACCCGGGAATTGAGAAAATTCGCAGCCTCGGTGAGCGCCGAGGTCGGCAGGCCGATCGGCACATGGAGCACGCGGTTTTCGACCTGGCCGTCTTCGGCGACCAGGATCACCAGCGCGCGCTCCGGTTCGAGCCGGACGAATTCGATGTGCTTGAGGCGGGGATTGGCCTTGGCGGTCAGCACCACGCCGGCGGCGCGGCTGAGGCCCGAGAGCAGCCCCGAGGCCTCGGTCAGCACCGCCTCGACCGATTTGGCCTGCCCGGATGCCGCGACCTGCGCCTCGATCGCCTGGCGGTCGCGCTCGCTCAAATCGCCGATCTGCATCAGCGCGTCGACAAAGAACCGCAGCCCGATCTCGGTCGGCAGCCGGCCGGCCGAAGTGTGCGGCGCATAGACCAGCCCAAGCTGTTCAAGATCGGACATGACATTGCGCACCGACGCCGGCGACAACGTCATCGGCAGGATGCGCGACAGGTTCCGCGAGCCGACCGGTTCCCCGGTCGCCAGATAGCTTTCGACGATGCGGCGAAAAATCTCGCGCGAACGCTCATTGAGCTGGGCCAGGCCCAGTTGGTTCGCCGCGAGCGGGACGTCATGGCTGGCCAAGAATTGCAGTCCTCATTCGTTCGTTCCGCTATATCACTCCGCCGCCGCCATCGCACGTGGTGTGGTCTTTGCCGCGCCGCGCAACAGCGTCATCAACTGGCGGATCGAGCCGAAGTCCTCGATCCGGTCGACCGCGCCGATGACATCGGCGATGTGGGCCGGCGGCAGGACGCCTTCGGCATAAGTGCGGAACTTGTTCTCGACCTGGGCCCGCGACAGCGGGTTTTCCTTGCCGCCGAGCGGATGCTGGCAAAAGGCCGAAAGCTTCGCGCCGTCGGCCATGGTGATCGTCACTTTGGCCTGCGATCCCGACACCGAGGCATCGGGACGGATTTCGACTTTCTCGGCAGCGAAGCTGCGCAGCTTCGGATCGTCGTAACGGCGCGGCTCGAACTGAGCCAAGGTCAGCGCATGATCGTGCAGGATCGCGGCCGCAGTGTAATGCGCCGACAATAACGCCTCGAACTTCGCCTTGTAGGTGCTGTAGCCGCCGTGAAGATCGAACGCGGTCTGGCTGAGCCCGATATCGACCTTGCGAACCTGCGCGGCGTCGATCTTGTGCTTCTCGACCAGTTCAAACAACGCGGTGTTGAGGCCCTGAATCACGCGTCGCCGACGGCCACAGCCGCAGCGCGATCTGTTCAAGCTCGAAGCGTTGCCCGAGATCGCCCGTCGCGAGCTCCGGTTTGCCGCCATTGGCATAAGTATTATAGAGGCCGCCGTCCTTTGCGCTGATGAATTCGCGGGTGGCGACAAAGTTTTGCTGCGCCAATAGCGCCGCCATCAGGCCGGACAGCGCGCCGCGGCATTGGTGAAATTTTACCGTCGGCGTGCCCCAGGCGGCAAACGTGCCGGCGGCCTGACTGCCGGCAAGCCCGAAAGCCCGCGCCATGGTGTCGGCGTCGAAACGAAGCAGCGAACCGACCGCGGCCGCGGCGCCGAACGGGCCGAGGATGCCGGGCCCATGCCAGCCGCGGGCGCGGAAGACCGGATAATCGAGCCCGATGCCGATCCGGGTCGCCACTTCGCAGCCGGCAGCGATCGCGACCAGCAGCGCGCGGCCGGACAGGCCGTCGCGCTCGGCGATGGCGAGTGACGGCGGCACGATTTCCGGCGTGATGTGGGTCATGGTCTCGCGGTGCACGTCGCACATCGTCACCGCGGTGATGAGGTAGCCGTTAAAGAGGGTCGCGCCGGCGAGCGACAGATGGCCGCCGCCGATCACGCTTAATTCATCGCTCTGCGCCAGCGCCGAGGCCAGCGCCGCGACCTGGCCGGTTTCTTCGCCCTGGTGACCGGCGACCGCACAGGCCAGCGCGTCGAGCAGGAGGTTCTTGCAATGATCGGTCACCCGGTCGGGAAGATCGTCATAGGCCAGCGCGGTGGCGAATTTTGCCAGTGTTTGTGTCGTTTCCATTGTCGAACCTCCCTCGCCCCTTGGACGCAGCATGGGGCCGGGCGGAAGGTAGCGGCTCGCCGCCGCAAAAGGCAATCAGCCGGTTTCCCCTTTTCCGGATCATGCTCTAAAAGCATGCGCAGCCGATGGAGAGCCTCGGCAAATTGGGAGATCCGAATGCGGCCGAGTCGCCGACAGCCTGACGAGTTACGCCCCGTTTCACTCGAGCGCGGCGTGGTGAAATATGCGGAAGGCTCTTGCTTCGTGAAATTCGGCGACACCCACGTGCTGGTGACGGCGACGCTCGAGGATCGCCTGCCGCCCTGGCTCAAGGGCCAGGCGCGCGGCTGGATCACGGCGGAATACGGCATGCTGCCGCGGGCGACGCTGGAGCGCACCCGTCGCGAAGCCTCCACCGGCAAGCAGAACGGCCGTACCGTGGAAATCCAGCGCCTGATCGGCCGCAGCCTTCGCGCCGTGGTCGACCTCAAGGCGCTCGGCGAACGCCAGATCACCATCGATTGCGATGTCATCCAGGCCGACGGCGGCACCCGCACCGCATCGATCACCGGCGCCTGGATCGCGCTCTATGACTGTCTCGCCTGGATGAAGACTCGGCAGATGGTCGAGATGGAAGTGCTGCGCGACCATATCGCGGCGATCTCCTGCGGCGTCTGTTCCGGCGTCGCCGTGCTCGATCTCGATTATGCCGAAGACTCGCAAGCCGATACCGACGCCAATTTCGTCCTTACCGGCTCGGGCAACATCGTCGAAATACAGGCCACCGCGGAAAAAGTGCCGTTCTCCGAGGAGCAGTTCTCGGCGCTCCTTGGACTCGCGCGCAAGGGCGTCACCAAGCTGGTCGATCTGCAGAAAATGGCGGTGATGTGAGCGAGCCGGGGCATCGCCGCATCACCGGCCGTCTCGTCATCGCAACGCATAATCCCGGCAAGCTCGCCGAGATGCGCGAACTGCTGGCGCCTTACGGCATCGAAGCCGTTTCCGCCGGCGAACTCGGCTTGCCGGAGCCGGAAGAGACCGGCACGAGCTTTCGCGATAATGCGCGGATCAAGGCGCAAGCTGCGGTGGCCGCGACCGGCCTGCCCGCTTTCGCCGACGATTCGGGATTGGCCGTCGACGCGCTCGACGGCGCGCCGGGAATTTACTCGGCACGCTGGGCCGGGCCCGACAAGAATTTCCGCGGCGCCATGGAGACCATCGAAGACAAACTCCACGAGCGCGGGGCGACGACGCCGGACCGGCGCAAGGCGCATTTCGTCTCGGCGCTGTGCGTCGCCTGGCCGGACGGCCATGTCGAAGATTTCGAGGCCAAAGTCGACGGCGTGCTGGTCTGGCCGCCGCGCGGCGACAAGGGCTTCGGCTATGACCCGATGTTTCTGCCCGATGGCCACGAGCGCACTTTCGGCGAAATGCCGAGCGTCGAGAAGCACGGCCTGCCGCCGCATGGCGGCGGCCTGTCACATCGGGCGCGCGCGTTCCTGAAACTTGCGCAGGCCTGCCTCGGCTGAGCTGCGTTAGCCATGTCGCCTAGACGGCCGGAACGGCCGGGGCGTCGATCCGTTCTCCTGACCACAGGTTGAGGAGTCGCAAAATGAGCGCGGAGCCTTCGGGAACATTTCGATCGGATTGGCGCTATTTCGCGGCCCTGATCATTTGCTTTGCCATCCTGGTGGCGGTCGGAGCCGCGATGTTCCACACCAACCAGAGCGCGGCGTCGCCGCATTCGCCGAATGATGTGGTTAACGGCAAGCCGCCCGGCGGGTGACAATCGGAACGCCGGCATCCCCCGCTGATCGTGCACGGTCCTGCGCGTGATACCGTGATTTGGCATCGGCGCCGCTTTCACCTATGTGTCTCGCGTGGATCAAATCATTCCGATTGCGCATGACGACGCTGAAGAACGCTTCGGCGTCTATGTTCATTGGCCGTTCTGCCTGTCGAAGTGCCCCTATTGCGACTTCAACAGTCACGTCCGGCGCGAGCCGATCGATGAACCGCGTTTCGTCCGCGCCTTTGCCGCCGAAATCGCCGCAACAGCGGCGCGGGCGCCTGGCCGGACCGTGTCCACCATCTTTTTCGGCGGCGGCACACCGTCATTGATGCAGCCTGCGACTATCGCGGCCGTGCTCGATTCTATTGCGCAGCATTGGCACGTCGCGCCCAACGCCGAAATCACGCTTGAAGCCAATCCGACCAGCGTCGAGGCGACCCGGTTTCGCGGCTACCGCACCGCAGGGGTCAATCGCGTTTCGCTCGGCGTTCAGGCGCTCGACGATCGGATCCTGACTGAACTGGGTAGGCTGCATACCGCGCGCGAGGCGCTCGATGCCGTCGCCATCGCCCGCACCGTATTCGGCCGCTATTCATTCGACCTGATCTATACCCGGCCAGGCCAGCAACCGGCCGACTGGCAGCGCGAATTGAATATCGCGCTGGGCGAAGCCGGCGAGCACCTCTCGCTCTATCAGCTGACCATCGAGCCCGATACGCCGTTTGCCGCACTCTACGCCGCCGGCAAGCTGAAGCTGCCCGACGAAGATACCGCGCGCGCTTTGTATGACACGACCCAGGAAATATGCGCTGCGCACGGGCTGCCGGCTTACGAAGTTTCCAATCATGCCCGCCCCGGCGCGGAATGCCGGCACAACCTGGTTTATTGGCGGGCGCACGAATATGCCGGCATCGGTCCCGGCGCCCATGGCCGGCTCGACATCGGCGACGAGCGCCATGCCATCGCCACCGAACGGCGCCCGGAAGCCTGGCTTGCCAGCGTCGAAAGCCGCGGCGACGGCATTGTCACCGACGACGTGCTGACCCGCGAGGAACGCGGTGACGAATACCTGCTGATGGGTCTTCGCCTCGCCGAAGGCATCGACATGGCGCGGTTTGTCGAAATTGCCGGCCGTCCGGTCGATCCGGCCCGCATTGCGGCGCTGCATGAGTACGGCTTCGTCGAAACCACGCCTTCGGGGCGCCTGCGGGTCACCCCGCCCGGCTTTCCGGTCCTGGATGCGGTGGTTGCTGACCTTGCTGCTTGAGGCCGGCCTGCCTGCCGATTATAAGCCTGCTTATTAATTCGGGATGCCTATTTTAAAGCGCGGTTTCGCTTCCATGAACTGGCGTTGCCAGATGCCAGCCGATCCTAACGAGAACGTATTTTGGAACGTAAATTTAGTAAGCCAGCTTATATTCAAGCCGCGCTGCCGAAGCTTTTCGGCGGGGGTGAAGCGGTCTGCGGGCCGCCGGCGGTGACCCGGAGCACGGCCAAGCCGCGCTCGTTGGTACCGTCGGGACGGAAGCGGAAGAGGCCGTCGATCCCGGAGAAACCCGACGGACTGGTCAAGACCTGCTGGGAAAACCGCTGGGCGCCTTGGGTTTTGACCAGAGCGGCGATAAGCGCGACCGCGTCATAGGCCAAGGTCGCTGTCCGCACCGGGTCCTGCTTGTATCGCGCCCGGTAGCGCGCCACGAAATTTCGATATCCGGCGGCATCGGGGGCCGCGAACAAGCCGCCTTCGAGCGCCGGCGCCGCATAGATTCGCGGATCGTCCCACAGTCCGGTGCCGAGCAGCTGCAGCCGCTTGGTATTGACCCCATCCGCCGCCAGCGTCGCGACCACGTCCGGCACGGCATCCCCGCCGTCCGGAATGAACAGCGCATCGGCCCGCGCCGAGGCCTGAGCGATATTGTGAATCGGCGTGCCCATGCCGGATTTATCGTGCGGATATCGCTCGAGCCCGACGATCTGGCCATTGCGGCGTGCCACCGCCTGCTTGAACGCAGCCTCGACGACCGTGCCGTACGGATTGTCCGGGATCAAAGCGGCATAGGCATGCTTCCCGATCGAGGCGGCATATTGCACGGTGCGCTCGACATCGGACTCCGGCAGAAAGCTCAACAGATAGACGCCGCTCGAGGCGACATTGGTATCGGTCGAGAAGGCAATCACCGGCACGTTGCGCGGACGCGCCACCTGGCCGACGAAACTGACCGATTGGGCGAACAGCGGTCCCAAAATGATCTCGGCGCCTTCGTCGAGCGCCTGCTGGGCGCCTTGCCGCGCCGCTTCCGGCGTGCCGGCGTCGTCCTTTACCAGCAGCTGGATATTCGGGGCGTTGAACTCGGCCAGTGCCATGTCGGCGGCATTGCGCATCGCCTGGCCGGCCAGCCCGGCATTGCCGGGCGCCGACAGCGGTAGAATGAGTGCGGCCTTTACCGTGCCGGTGCCGATGGTCGCGCCTTGCGGCGGCTGACCGAGCCCTGGCGGCGGGGTCGACGAAAGATACTGCGAATTGCCGGAGCAGCCGGCCAATAGCGCAGCGGTGGCCGCCGTCAGTCCGGCAACGGCGCGGCGCCGCGTCGTCAGGTGTTGTGCTAGCGTCGCCGCCGCTTGAACTCGTACTTCCGCGGACACGGCGGATCTCCCCACGGCGCACCGATTGCGGCGCCGAAGCCATTTAAGGCTACGCCATTCGGACATATTGGCGGCGAATGGTTAACCAAGTGAAAAAGATAGGGAATTCGGCCCGAACATGACGATGGCGCGGGCTGGGGCTAGAGTGGACGGGATGAGGGATGTTTCGCAAAGCCTATCGCGTTCGGACCCGGGCGCGCAACACCGCTACACGCTGCGCGGCCAGGACGTTGCGGCGCCGAAGCTTGCGCCCGGCCTGCATATCGTCGCGACCCCGATCGGTAATCTCGGCGACATCACCTTGCGGGCGCTCGACGCCCTGGCCGGCGCCGATCTGATCGCCTGCGAGGACACCCGCGTCAGCCGCAAATTGCTCGACCGCTACAGCATCAAGACGCCGCTGACGCCCTATCACGACCATAACGCGACACAGGCGCGCCCGGTTTTGCTGCGCCGGCTCGCCGAGGGCGCCGCCATTGCGCTGATCTCGGATGCCGGCACGCCGCTGGTTTCGGATCCCGGTTTCAAACTGGTGCGCGCCGCGGCCGAAGCCGGACACTCCATCACGGCGCTGCCGGGCGCCTCCGCTTTGCTGGCGGGTTTGACCGTGGCCGGATTGCCGACCGATCAATTCCTGTTCGCCGGATTTCTGCCGCCGAAGCAAGCCGCCCGCCGCGCCCGCATTGCCGAACTCAGCCGCGTGCCGGCAACGCTCATTTTATATGAGACCGGGCCGCGGCTGGCCGCGGCGCTTGCCGACCTTGCCGAAAGTCTCGGCGTCGCGCGCGAAGCGGCGGTGTGCCGCGAACTGACCAAATTGCACGAAGAGGTCCGGCGCGGCGATCTCGCGACGCTGGCGCAAGCCTATGCGGACACGGAGCCGCGCGGCGAGATCGTTGTGATCGTCGCGCCGCCCCAAGCGCAGGAACCAATCAGCGCCGCGGACAGCGACGCTATGTTGCGCGAGGCGCTGACCCGCGTCTCGCTTAAGGACGCGGTGGCCGAAGTCGCGGACGCAACCGGATTGCCGCGGCGTGACCTTTATCAGCGGGCGCTCGCGCTCACCAAAAATGCTGCAGCCGAGGCCGCCAATGGCACGCCGCGCTGAACCGCTTCGGCCGCCGAAACCGGCGCCACGCCCGGAACGGGTCAAGGCGTTCCAACTCGGGCTTTCGGCGGAAAGCCGCGCCGCGATGATGCTGGTCGCCAAAGCCTATCGGATCGTGGCGCGGCGCTGGAAGACGCCGTTCGGCGAAATCGACATCGTTGCGCGGCGGCGGCGTGCGCTGGTGTTCGTCGAGGTCAAAGCGCGCGACAAGATCGACGACGGGCTCGAAGCGGTGACCGAGCGGACCAGGCGCCGCATTATCAGCGCCGCCGAATTGTGGCTGGCGCAGCATCCCGACGACGTCGACGCCGAGATTCGCTTCGACGTGATGGTGGTGGCGCCGGGGAAGATGCCGTTTCACGTCACCAATGCGTTCGACGCCACCCCTTGAGGCCGGCCGTAGCGGCCCGGTCAAAAATTGCGTAGAGCATTGCCGGCCGTTACCTCTCTGCCCACCTTTACCACTGCCATTGCAACACGGATTCACCGATGACTTTGAACGTCGCCGTCCAGATGGACCCGATCGAGCGGATCAATATCCGCGGTGACTCCACCTTTGCCTTGTTGCTGGAAGCGCAAGCGCGCGGCCACGTTTTATCTTATTATACGCCCGACCGGCTGGCGCTGCGCGACGGCCTAGTCTCGGCAGCGGTGCAGTCTCTGAGCGTGCGCGATAAGGCCGGCGACCATGTCACGCTGGGCGAACCGCGCCACACCGCACTGACATCGTTCGACGTCGTGCTGTTGCGCCAGGATCCGCCGTTCGACCTCGCTTACATCACCTCGACGCATATGCTCGAGCGCGTCCAGCCGCAGACCCTGGTGGTCAACGATCCGGCGCATGTGCGCAACGCGCCGGAAAAAGTCTTTGTCACCGAATTTCCCGATCTGATGCCGCCGACGATCATCACGCGCGACCGCGAGGCCATCAACCAATTCCGCGCCGAGTTCGGCGATATCGTCATGAAGCCGCTCTACGGCAAAGGCGGCGAGGCGGTGTTTCGGCTGGCGCCGGAAGATCTGAATTTCGGCTCGCTGTACGATTTGTTCTCGGTGACCTTCCGCGAGCCTTGGGTGGTGCAGAAATTCCTGCCGGAGGTGAAACAGGGCGACAAGCGCATCATCCTGGTCGACGGCGAATTCGCCGGCGCCATCAATCGCGTGCCGGCGCCCGACGATCTGCGCTCCAATATGGTGCGCGGCGGCATGCCGAAGGCGACCGATCTCACCGCGCGCGAGCGCGAAATCTGCGCCCGCCTCGGCCCGTCGCTGCATGAGCGCGGCCTGCTGTTCGTCGGCATCGACGTGATCGGCGACTACCTCACCGAGATCAACGTCACCTCGCCCACCGGCATTCGCGCCGTGAAGAATTTCGGCGGCGCCGACATCGCGGCGCTGATCTGGGACAAGATCGAGGCGAAGCGGAAATAAAGCTCTCCAATGATCACCCGCGCGCGGGCACAGGCGCGGCCGCGCGGAATCCCGATCCCGAAGATTTCCGCACCGTCAGCACCAGCACCGCTGCGAACAGGCACAGCGCGCCGGCGATGAAGAACGCCGGCAGGTAGGTCGAATACTCGGTGCGGATATAGCCGGCGCCGAACGCCGCGCTGGCGGCGCCGAGCTGATGGCCGGCGAAGATCCAGCCGAACACCATGCCGGCGCGTTCCGGCCCGAACCGGTCGGCGGTCAGCTTCACGGTCGGCGGCACGGTCGCGATCCAGTCGAGCCCGTAGAACATCGCGAACAGCGACAGGCCGTAGAAGGTGAAATCGGTGAACGGCAGATAGAGCAGCGAGAGGCCGCGCAGGCCGTAATACCAGAACAGCAGCCAGCGATTGTCGAACCGGTCGGACAGCCAGCCGGAGCCGATGGTGCCGACGAAATCGAACGCTCCCATCATCGCCAGCACGCTCGCCGCGCCGACCGCGGGCAGCCCATAGTCATGGCACAGCGTGATGAAATGGGTCTGGATCAAGCCATTGGTGCTCGAGCCGCAGACGAAGAAGGTCGCGAACAACACCCAGAAGATCGGCACCCGCGACGCATCCTTGAGCGTCTTCAAGCGGCGACATCATCAGCGTCAGCAGGCCGGTGCCGGCGGGCGGCGCCGGCGTTACCGTGGTTTCGCCGTAGAGCGGCAGGTCGAGATCGGCGGGCCGGTCGCTGCATGAAGATCAGAGCGACCACCGCGGTCAATCCGAGCACACAGCAAACGAACACCAGCGCCATGCGCCAGCCGTAGTTGGTGGTCAGCGCGGCAATGAACGGCAGGAAGATCAATTGCCCGGTGGCCGAGCTTGCCGCCAGCATGCCCATGACCAGACCGCGGCGATGATTGAACCAGCGCGTCGCCACCGTTGCCGCCAGAACCATGGCGGTGAGGCCGGTGCCGACGCCGACCACCACGCCCCACAGCAAGATCAGTTGCCAGAGCTTGGTCATCGCCAGCGAGGTCAGCAACCCCGCCGCGATCAAAGTGAGCGCGCAGACGATGACACGGCGGACGCCGAAGCGGTTCATGAAGGCCGCAGCAAATGGCCCGAACAAGCCGAACAGCAGGATGCGCAGCGCCAGCGCCGACGAGATCTGGGCATCGTCCCAGCCGAATTCGTGTTCCAGCGGCACGATCATCACGCCCGGCGTACCCATGGCGGCGGCCGTGACCAAGAGCGTCAGAAACGTCACGGCCACGACGACCCAGCCGTAGTGGATGTTGCGGCGCTGCAGCGCCGCGGCGATCGCTATCGACATTGGCCTTGTTCCGATGCCGCGCTTGGCCGCGGCTGTTAGATGATGATCATCATCATTGGCTTGCCTATTCATGTCGGCTGTCATATAACTTGTCAAGCAGCGCCGCGGCGGCCCGACGCGTGGCGCATAGCAGGATCGCACGATGAGAGTGAGCCGGCAGAAGGCTGCCGAGAACCGCGAGCGGATTATCGAAGCCGCCGGCGCGTTGTTCCGCGAGAAGGGCTTCGACCGCGTCGGCGTCGCCGACATCATGAAAGCCGCCGATCTGACTCATGGCGGCTTCTACGGGCATTTCGAATCCAAGGACGATCTCACCGCGCAGGCGAGCGAGCGCGCGATGGCGCGCGCCGCCACCAACTGGGGCAAGATCGTCACCGATGCGCCGCATAATCCTTATGCGGCATTGTTGAAGCACTACCTGTCGCCGCGTCATCGCGACGATCCCGGCCAGGGCTGCGCGTTCGCGGCGCTGAGCGGCGATGCGGCGCGTTGCGGCAAGCCGGTACGCACCGCGTTTGCCGAGGGGCTTGAGCGGCTGATCGAGATCGTGGCGAAGACCGTCCCCAGCCGTTCCAAAGCGGTGCGGCGCCGCCGGGCCGTCGCGGCCGTGGCCGAACTGGTCGGCGCCTTGATCCTGTCGCGCGCGGTGGAAGATTCATCGCTTTCCGACGAGATCCTCGACGCGGCGCGCCACGAACTCCTGGATGCCGCCGGCCGGTAGCGGCCATCCGCCAATGTTGTTCCCTAAATGTTCTTGACGTCGTCTCCGGTTCCGGTAGTCTCCCCTCTACGACAAGTTGCGGACTGGCACAGGCTTGCCGCGGATTCGGGGCTGACATGGTCCAACGCGTCTCAACGGTTTCGTTCGAGGGCATCGAGGTGCGGCCGGTCGATGTCCAGGTCCAGGTTGCGCCGGGCCTGCCGGCCTTCACCATCGTCGGCCTGCCGGACAAGGCGGTTTCCGAGGCGCGCGAGCGGGTGCGTTCGGCCTTGATCGCTTCGGGTCTTGCGCTGCCGGCGCGCCGCATCACCATCAACCTGGCGCCGGCCGATCTGCCCAAAGAGGGCAGCCATTACGATCTGCCGATCGCACTCGGATTGATGGCGGCGATCGGCGCCATTCCCCACGACGCGCTGGCGGGCTTCACCGTGCTCGGCGAACTCGGTCTCGACGGCTCGATCGCGCCGGTCGCCGGCGTGCTGCCGGCCGCGATCGGCGCCAACGCGCGCGGCGAAGGATTGATGTGTCCGGCCGCCTGCGGACCTGAAGCGGCGTGGGCCAGTCCTGAAATCGAGATCATCGCCGCGTCTTCGCTGATTCAGCTCGCCAATCATTTCAAAGGCACCCAGGTGCTGTCGCGGCCGCAGCCCAAAATCCTGGAGCAGGCCGGGCCGGCGCTCGACCTTGCCGACATCAAAGGCCAGGAAAGCGCCAAGCGGGCGCTCGAAGTCGCGGCGGCCGGCGGCCATAATTTGTTGATGGTCGGACCGCCCGGCGCGGGCAAATCGATGCTGGCGGCGCGCTTGCCGTCAATCCTGCCGCCGCTGGCGCCGGCCGAACTTCTCGAAGTGTCGATGGTCGCTTCGGTCGCCGGCGAGATCGAAGGCGGCGCGCTGACCAATCGGCGGCCGTTTCGCGCGCCGCATCACTCGGCCAGCATGCCGGCTTTGGTCGGCGGCGGGTTGCGGGCGCGGCCGGGCGAAATCTCGCTCGCGCATCACGGCGTGCTGTTTCTCGACGAATTGCCGGAATTCCAGCCGCAGGCGCTCGACTCGCTCCGCCAGCCGCTCGAGACCGGCGAAGTCTCGATCTCGCGGGCCAATCACCGCGTCACCTATCCGGCGCGTTTCATGCTGGTGGCAGCGATGAATCCCTGCCGCTGCGGCCGGGCCGACGAACCCGGTTTCACCTGCCGCCGGGGGCCGAACACCCGCTGCGCCGCGGATTATCAGACCCGCATTTCCGGCCCGCTGCTCGATCGCATCGATCTGCATATCGAAGTACCGGCGGTCACCGCCGCGGACCTGATCTTGCCGCCGCCGGCCGAGGGCAGCCGCGAAGTCGCCGCCCGCGTCGCGCTCGCCCGCGACCGGCAGGCGGCGCGCTATGCCGCGATCGGGCTGCCGCATGTCCGCAGCAATGCCGCGGTGTCGGGCGCGGTGCTGGAAGACGTCGCCCGGCCCGATGCCAGCGGCCTGGCGCTGTTGCGCGAAGCCTCCGACGCAATGCGGCTCTCGGCCCGCGGCTATCACCGCGTGCTGCGCGTGGCGCGTACGCTCGCCGATCTCGACGGCCTCGACAAAGTCGGCCGCGTTCATCTCGCCGAGGCCTTGTCGTACCGCGCGCTGGCCGACGAAGTGCGGCGCGCGGCGTAACACGCGGCCCGCGCTGCCCGCAGAACTAGGCGCTGTTGACGACGTTGGCCGCGCCGCGCAGCCCGATCGCGGCCAAAAACTCCTGCCGCGTTTCGGCGTGATCGCGAAACACCCCGAGCATCCGGCTGGTCACCATGCTGACGCCGGTCTTATGCACGCCGCGCGTCGTCATGCATTGATGCGTCGCTTCGGTGACCACGGCGACACCATGCGGCTTGAGCACGGCATCGAGGCAGGAGGCGATCTCGGCGGTCATCTTTTCCTGGATCTGCAGCCGCCGCGCATAGACATCGACCAGCCGCGCCAGCTTCGAAATGCCGACCACGCGGCTGCGCGGCAAATAGCCGATATGCACCCGGCCGATGATCGGGCACATGTGGTGCTCGCAATGGGACTCGAAACGGATGTCGCGCAGCACTACGACTTCGTCATAGCCGCCGGTCTCTTCGAAAGTGCGCTTGAGATAGTCGCGCGGCTCGTCCTTGTAGCCGGAAAACCATTCCTCATAGGCCCGCACCACCCGCGACGGCGTGGCGCGCAAGCCCTCGCGGTCCGGATCGTCGCCGGTCCAGCGGATCAGGGTCCGCACCGCGGCCTCGGCGTCGGCACGCGACGGCCGCGCCGACCGGCTCGCGCCGGCGGATTTCGCCCGCGCGTTTTTGGTACTCACAACTTTGTCCATACGAATTCTCCGGCGGAACAATCAATCGATAGATACGGCGGGCACAGGGTTGTGGATCAGCCCATGTTAACAAAGCATCAACCTTTCCTCCAATCGTCCGGCGTTTTTCACCGCCGGCGACAAGGGATGGGCAAGGTTCATAGGCCAAAATCCGCGTCATCGCCTAACAAATCCGGACCGCGGTCGATCGTCGACCGCGACAGCCGGAGCGGCGGGGACAGGCACCATGCGGCCTCGCGCCAGCGTCGGAAAACACGTCATCTTCACCCGCCGGCTGGTATCGCTCGTCGTGCGCGCGCTCGCCATCACCTCGATGTCGTTCGCGGTCGCCTTCGGCTTTTTGTCGGGCACCATGGCGCCGGCGGCGCATTACGACGCGAATTCATTCGCCATCGGCGTCGCGGCGTTGTTCGGGGCGTCCTGCGGCATCATAGGCATCCTGGTGTCCCGCGTCCGCCAGATGAAGGCCGAGCTGCGGCAATTGGAGGCGCGGCTCGACGTGGCGGAAGACCGCAATTGGGAAATCCGCGAAGCGCAGGAACGCACCAAGAGCTTTTTCGAGGCGCAGGGCGACGTGATCGTCCGCCGCGACGGCGATGGCGCGATCACCTATGCCAATGATGCCTTCTGCGTGCTGGCGGGCCGTTCGCGCGAAGACATTCTCGGCACCGCGTTTACCCTGCCGGTGGAAGAGCAAGGCGACGCCGCCTCATTGCCCGACGGCAGCCGCGGACACGATCAGAAAATCACCGCGCCGGATGGCGCGCGCTGGATCGCCTGGCGCGAAGTCACCGTGCGTGCCGACGGCACGAGCGAAACCCAGAGCGTCGGCCGCGACGTGACCGATCGGGTATCGGCCGAGCGGGCGCTCGCCGAGGCCCGCGATCAGGCCGAAGCCGCGAACCGGGCGAAGTCGCGTTTCCTCGCCATGGTCTCGCACGAGATACGGACGCCGCTGAACGGGATTCTGGGCATGGCCGACCTGCTCGGCGATACGCCTTTGGTGCCGGAGCAAACAACCTATCTTTCCGCAATGAAGACTTCGGGCGGCACGCTCGTTTCCTTCATCGAGGAAATGCTGGATCTGACGAAGATCGAAGCCGGCCGGCTCGATCTGACGCCGCGGCCATTCGCGCTCGCGTGCTTTCATCGAACAAGTGGTCGAATTGCTGGGGCCGCGCGCCCAGGCCAAGGGTCTCGAAATTTGCGGCTATGTCGACGAGCGCCTGCCGGCCCGCGTGATCGGCGACGCCGCGCGGCTGCGCCAGGTGCTGTTCAACCTGGTCGGCAACGCCATCAAATTCACCGAACATGGCGGCGTCTCGATCGTCGTCGAACCGGCAGGCGATGCCGATGCAATTGCTATCACGGTGCGCGACACCGGCATCGGCATTGCGCGCGAAAGACCAGGCGCGCATCTTTCTCGAATTCGAACAAGCCGACGGCAGTTCGACACGGCAATATCGGCGGCATCGGTCTCGGACTGACGATCTCGAAGCGCATCGTCGAACGCATGGCAGGCACCATCGCCGTCGAAAGCACGCCCGGCCAGGGATCGACCTTCCGCATCAGCGTCCCGCTGCCTCGCGCCGATGCCGACGATACGCCGCCGCTGGCGGTGCCCGATCTTACCGGTGACGATATCCTCATCGTCGCGCCGGCCGCGATCGAAGCCTCGTTGTTGGCGCGGCGGCTGCAGCGCTGGGGCGCGCGCACCACGATCGTCCCCGACGAGCAGGTCGCGGCGGCACTGTTTCCCGAACAGGCTTGGAGCGCCGTGCTGGCCGATCACGCGTTGAATATTCCGGCAAGCACGGGACTGGCGCGGCTGGCCGCGGTTGTGCCGCGGCGGATCGTGATGGTGACGCCGGCGATGCGCCATGAGCTTGGGGACACTGAAGGAAGCGGGCTTTACCGGCTATCTGATCAAACCGGTGCGCGCCGCCTCGCTGGCCGCGCGGTTCTCGACCGATGACGTCTTCGAATCCGGCGCCACCACGGAACCCACCGAAACGCCGAATGAGCGGCCGGCCCAAAACGGGTTTTCGATTCTGGTCGCCGAGGACAATGAGATCAACGCGCTCCTCGCCCGCGCGCTGCTGGTCAAGCTCGGCCATCGTCCGACCATGGTCGGCACCGGCAGCGCCGCAATCGATTGCTGGCTTGCCGCGCGCGCCGCCGGCATGCCGTTCGACCGCGTGCTGATGGACTTGCACATGCCGAGCATGGACGGTCTCGAAGCCACCCGCCGCATGCGGGAAATCGAGGCCGAGGAAGATATCGCGCCGACGCCGATCATTGCGCTCACCGCCAACGCCTCCGCCGAGGATCGCGACGCGTGTCTTGCCGCCGGCATGGATGGATTTATCGTCAAACCGCTCGACCGCGACCGGCTGGCGTCCGCGCTCAGCACCGGCCGCGCCGCAGCTTTCGCGGCTTAAGCCTCACAGCCGCCGCAGCGCCACTTCCTCGACCCGGTGGCTCTCACTCTTTTTGAGAATCAGATCGGCGCGCGGCCGCGTCGGCAGAATATTTTCGTGCAGATTGACGAGATTGATCCGGTTCCAGATCGAGGTCGCGGTCGCGACCGCTTCGCTATCCGACAGACGCGCATAGCGATGGAAATAGGATTTCGGATCGGCGAAACGCGGTGCCGCGCAACGTCAGGAAGCGGCTGACATACCATGCCAGCAGCACATCCTCGTCGGCGTCGAGATAGATCGAGAAATCGAAAAAGTCCGAGACGAAGGGCACCGCTTTGCCGTCCCTCGGCAATCGCCCGGCCTGCAGCACGTTGAGCCCCTCGACGATCAGGATGTCCGGCCGGTCGATCTCGATCCACTGATTGGGAATGACGTCGTAGATCAGATGCGAATAGACCGGCGCCCGCACCGGATGCCGGCCGGCTTTGATGTCGGAGAGAAACCGCAGCAGCGCCGGCAGGTCGTAGCTTTCCGGAAAGCCCTTTTTCTCCATCAGGCCTTCGCGGTCGAGCACTGCATTGGGATAGAGAAAACCGTCGGTGGTGATGAGATCGACCTTGGGCACATTGGGCCAGCGCGCCAGCAAAGCCTGCAGCACGCGCGCGGTGGTCGACTTGCCGACCGCGACCGAGCCGCCGACGCCGATGATATACGGCATCTTGGCGTCCTCGGTGCCGAGGAAGTCCTGCTGCGCGCCGAACAAGGTCTGCGTCGCGGCGACATAGAGCGACAGCAGCCGGGAGAGCGGCAGGTAGATGTCCTCGACCTCGGAGATATCGAGCCGGTCGTGCATCGAGCGCAGCCGTGTGACCTCGGCGGGTTCGAGCGTCATCGGCGTATCGTCGCGGAGCGTCGCCCATTCGGCGCGCGGAAACACCCGGTAGGGCGAAACTTCCTGTTCGGTGCGCTGCTCCATCGAGAAAGCCTTCAGCCGCCTTTGCGCCCGGCTTTTTCTTCGAGCCCCGATTGGCGGGTGCGGGAGCCGAGCTCGGCTTCGACCTCGTCGAGCGAGACGCCGCGGCCGTGAAGCACGACCAGCAGGTGATAGAGCACGTCGGCGGCTTCCGCGGTCACGCGGCTTTTATCCTCATCGACCGCAGCGATCACCACTTCGACTGCTTCCTCGGCAAGCTTCTTGGCGGCATGCGCTACGCCGCGGTCGAGCAGCTTGCGCGTATAGGAGACATCCGCGCTCTCCTTGGCGCGGGCCTGGACGCGTTTTTCAAGATCGTGGAGGGTGAAAGCGCTCATGCCGCTTCCTTAGCACCTCCGGGCCGATCCGGGGAGGGCCGCCAGGTCGCGGGTGCGGGCCGTATTTGCCGCGGCCAAACCGGTACCAGGAAACGGACCCGAAGCATGAAACCGGCCGCCGCCCCGACCCTCGATTTCTGGTTCGACTTCGCCTCGACCTACTCCTATCCGACCGCGATGCGGATCCGGACGCTGGCCGGCGATGCGGGCGTGGCGGTGAACTTCCGGCCGTTCCTGCTCGGGCCGATCTTCAAGGCGCTGGGTTGGCCCACCTCGCCGTTCAACCTCTATGCCGAGAAAGGCCGGCACATGTGGCGCGACCTGGAGCGGATCTGCGCCGACACGGCTTTGCCGTTTCACCGGCCCGATCCGTTTCCGCAGAACAGCCTGTTGGCCGCCCGCATCGCGCTGATCGGTCTCGATGCTGCGTGGGGCGAGCAATTCTGCGTCGAGGTGTTTCGCGCTCAGTTTGCCGAAGGCCGCCGGATCGACGATCCGGCCACGGTAACAGACCTTCTCACGGCGCTTGGCGTTTCGCCGGAAGCGGTGCTCACCGACGCTCAATCGGAGACCAACAAAACGCGGCTGCGGCACCAAACCGAAGAAGCGCGACAGCGCGGCTTGTTCGGCGCGCCGACTTTCATCACCGGCGACGGCGAGCTGTTCTGGGGCAACGATCGTCTGGAGCGCGCGCTGCTCTGGGCCAAGAACGGCAGTTAAGGGTCAAGCCGCACCGGCAGTCCGGCGCCGGCCATGTGGTCTTTGGCCTGGCGGACGGAATATTCGCCGAAGTGAAAGATCGAAGCGGCGAGCACCGCACTGGCATGGCCGTCGCGAATGCCCTCGACCAGGTGATCGAGAGTGCCGACGCCGCCCGAGGCGATGACCGGCACCGAGACCGCATCGGCGACTGCACGGGTGAGCCCGAGATCGAAACCGCGCCGGGTGCCGTCGCGGTCCATCGAGGTGAGCAGAATTTCGCCGGCGCCGAGCGCCACAACCTCGCGCGCGAAACCGATCGCATCGATGCCGGTCGGATTGCGGCCGCCGTGCGTGAAGATCTCCCACCGCGGCGGCTCGCCCGGCTTCGCGACACTCTTGGCGTCGATCGCGACCACGATGCATTGATCGCCGAATTTTTCCGCTGCCTCTTTCACGAAGGCGCGGCGCGTGACCGCGGCGGTGTTGATCGAAACCTTGTCGGCGCCCGAAGTCAGCAGCGCCCGGATATCGTCGATGGTGCGCACGCCGCCGCCGACGGTCAACGGCATGAAACAGGCCTCGGCGGTCCGCCGCACCACGTCGAGCATGATGCCGCGGTTCTCGTGGCTTGCGGTGATGTCGAGGAAGGTGAGTTCGTCGGCGCCGGCATTGTCATAGGCGATGGCCGCTTCGACCGGATCGCCGGCATCGCGCAGATTGACGAAATTAACGCCTTTGACGACTCGGCCGTCCTTGACGTCGAGGCAGGGAATGACACGAACTTTGAACATGACGCAGCCTTAAGCCTCGCGGTGGCGACGGCGCCACGCCTTTATCATCACGACACCACCGGCGACGACCAGCCAGATCGCCAGCAACACCGCGCCAAGCGGCAGTGTCTCGAATGCGAACCAGGCAACAACAACCATGACCGTCAGCGCCCCGCTGACATCGTTGCCTCTGAACAGGCAAGGCGCGCTGCCGCCTTCGTTGATCGCGCAGCCTAACGCATCGGCAATGCCGCCGCCGATGAAAGCCGAGATCAGCGGCGCGGTGGCGAACAGGACGATCAGAACGAATGAAATGCTGAGCCAAATGAACGCCGGGCTTTTCAGGACGCCGGTCTGCGGCGTGGTCATGGCGCACCGGCGCGTTGCGCGACGCCCTTGAGCAGCGCGAGCGCTTCGGCGGCATCGAGCCGGCCGTCGTAAAGCGCACGGCCTGCGATGGCGCCCTGCAGTTTTCGGGCGCGCGGCTCCAGCAGTGCGCGCACATCGCCGATTGAAGCGAGGCCGCCCGAGGCGATCACCGGGATCGAGATCCTGTCGGCCAGTTCGATGGTCGCGTCGAGATTGAGGCCCCTGAGCATGCCGTCGCGTGCCACGTCGGTATAAATGATCGCGGCGACGCCGGCGTCCTCGAAGCGGCGCGCGATGTCGAGCGCGGACAGTGTCGACGTCTCGGCCCAGCCTTCGACCGCAACTTTGCCGTCGCGGGCATCGAGCCCGACGGCGACCCGGCCAGGATGCGCGCGCGCCGCATCCTTGACCAGAGCCGGATCGCGCACTGCGGCGGTGCCGATGATGACACGCGTGATCCCCTTGCCGAGCCACGCGTCGATCGTGACACGGTCGCGAATACCGCCGCCGAGTTGAACCGGAATCTTCACTTGCGCCAGGATCGCTTCGACCGCCGCCGCATTCATCGGCTTGCCGGCAAAGGCGCCGTCGAGATCGACAAGATGGAGGTATTCGAAACCTTGCCGCGCGAAGGCTGCCGCCTGCGCGGCCGGATCGCGATTGAACACGGTGGCGCGCGCCATGTCGCCCTGTTGCAAGCGTACGGCTTCGCCGTTCTTCAGATCGATGGCGGGAAAAAGGATCACGGCTTCCATTTCAAAAAATTGGCGATCAGCGCAAGACCGAGCTTCTGGCTCTTCTCGGGATGAAATTGCGTGCCGACGATATTGTCGCGTCCGACGATCGCGGTGACGGCGCCGCCATAGTCGGCTTCCGCCACGAGATCGGCACTCTGTGCCGGTTTGAGCTGATAGGAATGCACGAAATAAGCGTGCAGCCCTTGCGGGCCGAGCGTAAGCCCGTCGAGCAGAGGATGCGGCCGTGCGACGTTCAGCGTGTTCCAGCCCATATGCGGGATTTTCAAGCTGGCGTCGCGCGGCGTGATGCGGTCGACCTCGCCGGCAATCCAGCCGAGACCTTCCGTGACTTCATATTCGCGGCCGCGTTCGGCCAGAAGCTGCATGCCGACACAGATGCCGAAGAACGGCCGGCCCTTGCCGCGCACTGTTTTCTCGAGCGCCTCGACCATGCCGGGAACGGCATCGAGCCCGCGCCGGCAATCGGCGAAGGCGCCTACCCCCGGCAACACGATCCGATCGGCTTGGGCGACCACCGCCGGATCCTGCGTCACCACGATGCGCTGATCGAGCCCGGCCTCCTGGGCAGCGCGCTCGAACGCCTTCGCGGCCGAGTGCAGATTGCCGGAACCGTAGTCGACGATGGCGACGGTCACCGCGAGGCTCCGTGCTCCGGAAACAGGCCGATCACGCCGGTCGCCCCAGGCGACGATGGCGGCTGGGCCACCGCCGATGCGGACGGACCTGTCGCAACGGGCGGCGCGGATCGCCGCGCCGGCTGCTTTAACCAGGCGTCGAAGAAGCGCAATTCGGCCTCTTCCCGCCGGCCGGTGGCGGTCCCGACATTCCGCCAGCCGCGCCCTTCCAAGGTAGATCGCCGCAACGTGCCGGCCTCAAATCCGACCAGCAGCGCGATCAAAAACCCGACCAGCATGATGGCGCCGCCCGAACCCCCGACGGCGCGCAGGCCCACTTCGATACCAATCAAAATCACCAGATAAAGCGCCAGCACCAGCCACAACCGGTGCCGGATCATCCAGAATGGTCCGAGCAGGAAGGCCCAAAAATAAAAGCCGTCGCGCACGAAGATGAAGCGCTGCGGGTCGGCCAATGCATCGGCGGCCCGCAGCGGCGGTTCGTAGACAGTGTAAACGGACATCGGCTTCGTCTTTCGGCGTTCTTGAGCCTATTTAGGAAGCCTGCCCCGCCTGCGGCAGGCCTTTCCCCAATTCCGGCCTAACCGCCGAGCGTACCCTTGGTGGACGGCACTTCGTTGGCGGCCCGCGGATCGATCGCGACTGCCGCGCGCAGCGCCCGCGCCAGGCCCTTGAAGCAGGACTCGGCAATGTGATGGTCGTTGCCGCCATAGAGCGTGGCGACGTGCAATGTCAGCGCGGCATTGATCGCGAAGGCCTGAAACCATTCCTGAACCAACTCGGTGTCGAACGGTCCGATCTTGGCGCGGCCGAACTCGACCTTGAACACCAGGAACGGCCGGCCGGAGATGTCGACCGCCACCCGGGTCAGCGCCTCGTCCATCGGCAGATGGACGTCGGCATAGCGGGTGATGCCCTTCATGTCGCCGAGCGCCTGTTTGAGCGCCTGGCCGAGCGCAATGCCGACATCTTCGGTGGTGTGGTGCTGATCGATATGCAGATCGCCCTTGGCTTTGACGCTGAGATCGATGCGCGAATGCCGCGCCAGCAAATCGAGCATATGGTCGAGAAAGCCGATGCCGGTGGCAATCGACGACGCCCCGCTGCCGTCGAGATCGATCGCGACCTCGACGTCGGTTTCCTTGGTAGTCCGCTTCACGGACGCTTTGCGCATTGAACTCTCCGGGCGCAGGCCTTTTATCAGGGCTTTGTTTAACCCGCCAATCCTTCCGGAACCCCTACATCGGCTCATTTCGGCCGATTTGCATTGCCGGCGGCCAACTCCTAAATCATGCCGAGACCAAGGGTTTTCCAGCGCATGTCCTCATCCGAGCCTACGTCTGCCGGCCTGTGGCACGGCACGACCATCCTGACCGTCCGCAAGGACGGCCTGGTCGCAGTCGGCGGCGACGGCCAGGTGTCGATCGGCCAGACCATCGTCAAGTCGAACGCCAAGAAGGTGCGCCGGCTCGGCGGCGGCGCCGTGATCGGCGGGTTTGCGGGCGCTACCGCCGACGCCTTCACCCTGTTCGAACGGCTGGAATCGAAGCTCGAGCAGTATCCCGGGCAACTGACCCGCGCCGCGGTAGAACTGGCCAAGGATTGGCGCACGGATCGCTTTTTGCGCCGCCTCGAAGCCATGATGATCGTCGCCGACAAGGACGTATCGCTGGTGCTCACCGGCACCGGCGACGTGCTCGAGCCGGAAGCCGGCATCGTCGGCATCGGCTCCGGCGGCAATTATGCGCTGGCGGCGGCGCGTGCCCTTGCCGATGGGCCGCTCGATGCCGAAGCGATCGTACGCCGCTCGCTCGATATCGCCGCCGACATCTGCGTCTACACCAACCGCAATGTGACCGTTGAGACCTTGAAAGCGTGACCGACTTTTCCCCCGCGAAATCGTCTCCGAACTCGACCGCTTCATCGTCGGCCAGTCCGACGCCAAGCGCGCGGTCGCGATCGCGCTGCGCAACCGCTGGCGCCGGCTGCAGCTCGACGACCGGCTGCGCGAGGAAGTGCTGCCGAAGAATATTTTGATGATCGGCCCGACCGGCGTCGGCAAGACCGAGATTTCGCGGCGCCTCGCCAAGCTCGCCGGCGCGCCGTTTCTCAAAGTGGAAGCGACCAAATTCACCGAAGTCGGCTATGTCGGCCGCGACGTCGAACAGATCATCCGCGATCTGCTCGAGGTCTCGCTCACACTGACGCGCGAGCGAAAGCGCAAGGATGTCGAAGCCCGCGCCCAGCAGTCGGCGGAAGACCGCGTGCTCGACGCCCTGGTCGGCGCCAGCGCCAGCACTTCCACCAAGGAGGCCTTCCGCAAAAAGCTGCGCGCCGGCGAGTTGAACGACAAAGAGATCGAAATCGAAGTACAGGCCGCCGGCAGCGGCATGCCGCTGTTCGACGTTCCCGGCATGCCCGGCGCGCAGATGGGCGCGATCTCGATCGGCGACATTTTCGGCAAGCTCGGCGGCGGCCGCACCAAGACCCGGCGGGTCACGGTGCACGACTCCTACGGCATCCTGATCAACGAGGAATCCGACAAGCTGCTCGACACCGATGCGATCACCCAGGAAGCGATCAAGGTGGTCGAGAACAACGGCATCGTCTTTCTCGACGAGATCGACAAGATTTGCGTGCGCGAGGGCCGCGCCGGCGCCGATGTATCGCGCGAAGGCGTGCAGCGCGATCTGCTGCCGCTGATCGAGGGCACTACCGTCGCCACCAAGCATGGCTCGGTGAAGACCGATCATATCCTGTTCATCGCCTCCGGCGCGTTCCACATCTCGAAGCCGTCCGACCTGTTGCCGGAATTGCAGGGCCGGCTGCCGATCCGCGTCGAGTTGAAACCGCTGACGCGTGACGATATGCGCCGCATCCTCACCGAACCGGAAGCGTCGCTGATCAAGCAATATATCGCGCTGATGGCGACCGAAGGCCTGACGCTCGAGTTTTCGGAAGACTCGATCGACGCCGTCGCCGACATCGCGGTGGCGGTGAATTCCAGCGTGGAAAATATCGGCGCCCGCCGCCTGCAGACGGTGATGGAACGCGTGCTCGATGAAGTCTCATTCGGCGCGCCGGACCGCTCCGGCGAAACCGTGCAGGTGGACGCCGCCTATGTGCATAAGCACATCGGCGATCTCGCCAAGAATACCGATCTGAGCCGGTTTATTCTGTAACGGCGCTCGCGGGTCGCAGGCGGACGCGAAACGTCGTCTCGCCCTTTTGCGGTTCGCCATTGATGTCGCGGATTGCCGCCATCCACTTCTCGACCTGGGCAAACACTTGGCCGTCGGTGGTGCCAACGCGCGCGGGTGAAATCTTCATCGGTGCGGCGAGAGTCTCGGACATGACGCATACTACTCCGATTTACAACGGGCCGATCGGCCCGGTATTCGTCGCAGACGAAATTGACGATTTCTTGCGCGCTGTGCGATTTTCCAATCGTTAACGTTAATTGGGGAACGCTAGCGGGCGCGCCGTACACGCACATACAGCGCGCCTTGCCCGCCGTGGCTCACATGGGCCTCGTCGAAACCGACGATAAAGCGGCGAAATTCCGGCAACGCCAGCCACAGCGGCACCTGCCGCCGCAGCACGCCGCGCTCGCTGGTGGCGTCGCGCGCCATCGTGCCTTTGCCGGTGACAACGAGCGCAACCCTGCATTCCGTCGGTCTGGGCGCGGTGCAGAAATTGGAACAGCGCGGCATGCGCTTCGCGCTGCGTCATGCCATGCAGATCGATGCGCGCTTCGATCTCATCGCGGCCGCGCGCCACGCGCTGTTTGAAGCGCCGGTCGATCGGCGAAAGCGGAAGCGGCTTTGCTTGCGGCCGAACGAGCGGCGGCTTCACCTCGCCGCGCGGCGCCGGCGGCGATTCCTGCACGCGCGGCGCGGCGGCGGGCTTCGTGGCTGACTTCGTCGCTCGACTTGGCTTTGCCGGGCCGCAACGGCTTGATCGCGCGCGCGTAGCTCGACCACAGCGCCTCTTCCTCATCGCTCAATGAGCGGCGGCGGGTCATTTTTTCTGCCGGGGTTTTGCTTTCGGCGCCGGCGCGACTGCGGGTTTCACTTCAGGCACGGCTTGCGTTGTGGCGCCGTCGGCCGGTTCTACCGCGGTCGGATCTTCCATGGTGGTGCCGAGATTGAAACTGAACGCGCTCGGCCGCTCCGGCGGCAGCGGCGTATCATGCCCGGCGGCGACCGGATCGAGCTGGCGCGGCAACAGCATCACGAAGTCGCCGGGATTTTTGATGCGTCCCGCGATGCGGGCGGCTTCGTCGCCGGCGCCGAAATAGATATCGGCGCGCGCCGGCCCGACGATGGCCGAGCCGGTATCCTGGGCGATGACCAGACGGTCGAATTTGGTCGTCGCTTTTTCATTGGCGATCGGCAGATCGGCCTGGATGAAGAACGGCGTGCCATAGGCATGTAACGCCCGATCGATCGCGATCGAGCGGCCCGGGACAAGCTGCACGCCTTCGCCGCCGACTGCTTCGTCTTCGGTGGAAAGATCGGTAATGCGGAAGAACACATAGGACTTGTTGAGCCGCCGGATGTCTTTGGCCTGGTCCGGATTGGCTTCCATCCAATCGCGGATGCTCTGCATCGACACCTGATCGCCGCTCATCAGCTTGGCGGCGACCATCACCCGGCCGACCGGCGTGTAAGGCCAGCCGTTATGCGAATCGTAATTGACGCGCAGAATGCTGCCGTCTTCCAGCCGGACCCGCGCCGAGCCCTGAATTTGCGCGAACAGCACATCGACCTGATCGTGCAGATAGCAGATTTCCAGATGCCAGCCGTCGAGCGCGCCGTCCTCGATCTGACCGCGATCGTAATACGGCACGATCTTGCGGCGGCCCAAGCGCCGGCCGACGAACACGCCCTTGCTGGGAAACGCATCGCCGAGCCGGCGGCGGCCGGAAGCAACCAGATTGGGCGGCCGGCGATAGAGCGGCGCCGTGAACTCGCCGGTCGGCACCCGCGATCCGGCGATGATCGGCTCGTAATAACCGGTGAGAAAACCGGCGGCGTCGCCCAGCCGGTTGATCCGAACCGGGCGAAAATTATCCTCGAAGAATTGCCGGGCGCCGTCCTCGTCGAGCGGGATGGCATCGCGCGCACGGGCGCAAATATCCTTCAGCGCGGCGGGGATCGGAGCCAGTTCGCGGGCGCGGCGCGGTTTGGCTTCGAGCGTGCGGCAACTGGTCAGGTAAGCGGCAAAGGCGGTGGCGTGATCGTCGTCGGCCCAGCCGTCGATGTCCGACCATTCGACCGGTTCGTATTGCGTATCGGGAAATGTGATCGGCTGTTCGCTGCGGGCAGCACCGGGCGCGGCGCAGAGCCCCGCCAGCAAAACCACCAGAGAAAGACCGCGAAAATTCCAGCCCCGACGATACAAGCCCCGACAATCCGAGCCCCGTCTTGGCGCTGACGGCAGCCGCATCGCGGGCCTCACTCTCCGGCTTCGGTGGCGACCACTTTCCAGTTCGGATCGCGCGAGGCGGTATCGCGCGTGAAGGTCCACACGTCGGTAACGTCGGTAACCTTCTCGGCGCTGCCGTCGACCACGGCGCCGGCGCTGTCGCGCGTGGTTGAAACCAGCTTGGAGACGAAACGGACGGTGACCTGGGCGACGCGGTTGCGCAATTCGGCCGCGGTTATGGTCGAGGAATCGATCGAGACAAAACGCGTCTCCGCAGTTTCGCCGCGGCGCTCGCGCTCGCCGATCGCGGTGTCGAAACCGTCGAACACTTCCCGCGACAACAGATCGCGCAATTGCTTGCGATCGCCGGCGGCAAAAGCCGTCACGATCATCTCGTAAGCCGCGCGCGCCCCGGCGATGAAATGCTTGCCGTCGAAAGTCGGGTCGGCCGCCGCGATCGCGTCGAGGCCCGCGGCGGCAGCCGATCCGGCCTCGACCATGTCCTTCCAGCGGTCAGCCGGCGGGGCGGCAGGCTCGGCCGGGCGCGTCGGCGCCTCCGCCGTTGTCCGTGGCGGCAGTGTCACGACTTTGTCGTTCGAAGGACTGCGCACCGCATCGCGCGCCGAATAGGGGTCGTAGGGCGGCCGCTCGCGCCCGGTACGCTGGCCTAAGACACTGCGCAGCCGCAGGAAAATGAAGACCGCCAGCGCCAGAAAGATGATGGTATAAATGTCGAACACTTCGGGCATATCTCTCGCGGAATTCTCTCGGCATAGCGCGTCGCGGATCGGTGCGGTCCAAGCGAGCCGGACCGCGGCCGCGGGGGAGGACGCCCGGTTCCCCCGTTCTATATAGGCACGCTCCCCAGTAAGCACGGAATTGTATTTAGGCACGGAGTTGGAGCCATAAAATGGCCGCCGATCGTAACCGTGACGTGCCGGGCAAAGCTTAAACGATCGTCACCGCCGCGCCAACCTTGGAAGCCAAACCGGGAAGCCCTAGGACGCGCGGCCGAGATGGAACAGTTTTAGGCAAGTTTGCCGCAATCGCCGCCGCCATTGTTCCTCCCCCTCGCCCTGTGTTAGCGAAGCCGCGAAGTCCTTGAGCCTTAAGGCCGGAGATAAGAATGTCGACGACAAATGGCGGTCCCGGACCCCAAGCCGATATGCCGCAAGACGATTTCCAAATGCCGCGGATCGGCGTGTTGACCCAATACGTCAAGGACTTCTCATTCGAGAATCCGAACGCCCCGCGCTCGCTGGCGCCGAGCACCCAGCCGCCGGCCATCAATATCAATATCGGCGTCGAAGCGGCCCCGATGAGCGACACCGACTTCGAGATCACGCTGCGGCTCGAAGGCAAGGCCGAATCGCAAGGGGTTTTGCTGTTCGGCTTCGAACTGCTTTATTGCGGCGTGTTCCGCATCCTCAACGTGCCGGCCGAGAGCTTGCAGCCGACCGTCATGATCGAATGCCCCCGCCTGCTGTTCCCCTTCGCGCGCGAAATTATCGCCACCGGGACGCGCAATGGCGGCTTCATGCCGCTGATGCTGGAGCCGGTCGATTTCGTGCAGCTTTACCGGCAACGCATGGCGGCGGCGCAGCCGTCGGCCGTGCCGCTCAATCCAAACTGACGTAATCCCGCCAGATCGCGTTCTCGCCGAGACTGGCGATGAAGCGCCGATGCGCGGCGCGGATCTCGTCGGTCAGCCGCACGGCGAGTGGAACCGGCCGTTCGCGCAGCACGATCGGTTCGCCGACGGCGCGTTCGGGTACCGCGGCGGCCTGCGCCAAGACCAAACTCGCCTGCCGGGCGCCGATCAGCTCGATATAGACCTCTGCCAAGAGCTCGGCATCGAGCAAAGCGCCGTGCTTGGTGCGGCGCGAATTATCGATCGAGTAGCGCACGCACAGATCGTCGAGGCGGTTGGAGCCGCCGGGATGCTTGCGGCGCGCCAGCAGCAGCGTGTCGATGATGCGCTCGCGGCTGACCCCGGCGCGGCCGGCGCGTTCCAATTCGGCGTTGAGGAAGCCGAGATCGAACATCGCGTTGTGCGCGATCAAGCTGCGCGTCGCTGAGAAACTCGATGAGTTCATCGACCTTATGGGCAAACAGCGGCTTGTCCTTGAGGAATTCGACACTCAGCCCGTGAACCTTGAATGCCGGCTCCGGCATGTCGCGTTCCGGATTGAAGTAGCAATGGAACGTCTTGCCGGAGGGGAAGCGATTGATCAGCTCGATGCAGCCGATCTCGACCAGCCGATCGCCCTGCATGGGATCAAGCCCGGTGGTCTCGGTGTCGAACACGATCTCGCGCATTGCTCTCACCTGGTCGGCAAACTCGTTACCTTGGCGGCAAATCCGATCCGCCCGAATCAGCGCGGCCGACGCGGCATATTAGCGACTCGCTCTAAAATGTCGCGGATCTGAGCGCGCCCATGGTCGAAGCCCTGTGAACTATCGACGACAAAGTCGGCGCGGCGGCGTTTCTCGGCGTCGGGCATCTGCTTGGCAAGAAGCGCCAGAAATTTCTCGTCAGTCATGCCCGGCCGCTCGAAAGCGCGCTGGCGCTGCAGCGCGGGCGGCGCGGAGATCACGACGACGGCATCGCAATCGCCATGCGCGCCGGTTTCGAACAAGAGCGGGATGTCGAACACCACGACAGCGGCGCCCTCGGCCTCCGCCTCGGCCAGGAATTTCTCGCGCGACGCGCTGACCAGCGGATGGACGATCGCCTCGAGCCGGCGCAACGCCTCGGCATTGTTGATCACCATCGCGGCGAGCTTGCCGCGGTCGATCTTCCCGTCGGTGGTCGAGCCGGGAAACGCTTGTTCGACCAGCGGCACGGCTTCGCCGGCGTAAAGGGCGTGTACGACGGCGTCGGAATCGTGCACCGGCACGCCGGCTTCGGCAAAAAATCTCGCCGCCGTCGATTTGCCCATGCCGAGCGAGCCGGTCAGGCAGAGCACGAAAGGGCGTTGTCCGCTCATTGCGGCGCTCATGACGCAAGACTGCCGTGCCGGCGCAGGAAGTCCAACGTTTCCAACAGCGGCAGGCCCAAGATCGTAAAATAATCGCCGTCGATGCGCTCGAACAATTGCACGCCGAGACCTTCGAGCTGATAGGCGCCGACGCTTGCCGACCGCAGCTCCGCCGACCGCATCGAGATAATTTTCGAGGAACCGATCGGAGCAAGCACGCATGGCAAGCCGCGCCACGCCGACATGCTCGAACAACACCGCGCCGTTCTCCACGACGGCGACCGCGGAATGCAGTTCATGCGTCCTGCCGCGCAAGGCACGAAGCTGCACTAACGCGGCGGCACGATCGGCCGGTTTGGAAAAGCACGCGCCGCCTGAGCGCCAAGACCTGATCCGCACCAAGCGTCAGTCGCCCCGGATTGAGCTGTCGCCACCGCGGTCGCTTTGGCCCGCGCCAAAAATCCGGCAATCGCCGACGGGTCCGGCGGCGCTGAATTTTCGAGAGCGCGTTCATCGAGATCGGCCGGGCGCGCCTCGACGCGAACCCCGGCGGCCGACAACAGCGCCTGCCGTATCTTGCTGCCCGAGGCGAGCACCAGCGGCTCGCGGGCAAGCCACAACGCGTCGCTCATGACGCCCGGCTACGGCGCCGTTCGCCGAGATGCGCCAATACCGCCGCTGCGGTCTCCTCGATCGAGCGCCGCGTCACGTCGATCAGCGGCCAATTATGCTTGGCACAGAGCCGGCGCGAGGCGGCGATCTCCTCGGTCACCGCCTGGCGGTCGATATATTGGTCGTCATCGCGGTTTACTTTGAGGCCGAGCAGGCGGTTTTGCCGGATCTGCACGATGCGCTCCGGGGTCGCAAACAGGCCGACCACCAGCGGATGCGTCAGCTTTTCGACATGCGGCGGCAGCGGCACGCCCGGAACCAGCGGCACATTCGCCGTCTTCACCCCGCGATTGGCGAGATAGATCGAGGTCGGTGTTTTCGAGGTCCGCGACACGCCGACCAGCACTACATCGGCTTCTTCGAGATCGTCGCTTTGCTGGCCGTCATCGTGCAGCATGGTGTAATTCAGCGCATCGATGCGGCGGAAATATTCGGCATTGAGGGTATGCTGGGCACCGACTTTGTGGGTGGTCTCGGCGCCCAAATAGGCCTGGAACAGGTGCAGAACCGGACCGAGGATCGACAGATACGGCAAGCCGAGCTCACGGCATTTGGCTTCCAGCCGCTGTACCAGGCCCTCTTCGAGCAGCGTGTATAAAACGATGCCGGGCCATTCCTCGATATCGGCCAGGACCCGGTCGAGCTGCTTCTGGTTACGAACCAGCGGATGCATATGCTCCACCGGCATGACCTTGGAGTACTGGGCGGCAGCGGCCCGCGCCACCGTAATCAAGGTCTCGCCGGTCGCGTCGGAAATCAGATGGAGGTGAAAATAACCCGCAGCGTTCGCCATTGCGTCCTGAGACTGCTGGGACAACCTGTCGATGACTGGGGAGAAGGCCACGGCTTTTACCGGGGTGCAAGCACAATAGGGGGCTGGGCTGCGCATCCGTCCACATCCGTGCCGGCCGGGATTAAACTCCGGCAGTCGGTCCGGAGAGCGGGATGACGGCGGTGAACTGTGGATGAACGCGCCGGCCCGCCGCGGAAGCGTCCGTCAGAGGCCGGTAACTTTCGGTTTCGCGCTTGAATTCGAAACCGGACGCCGAGGGAGGATATGTGGGTAAGTCGTGGATGAAATGTGCGAGCGGCTGTATGAGTCTAATCAACCGACCAATCACTACAACAGATTCTAAAATCTATATTAGTGGGGAAGGAAGCAGGGCGGATATCTTGTGACAAAACCTCTTATGGAAGTGCTGGCGGGCAAGCGAACGGCGGTTCCTCCGCTTTGGATCATGCGTCAGGCCGGACGATACCTTCCCGAATATCGAGCAATTCGCGCGACGACGAAAAGTTTCCTCGACCTGTGTTTCAATCCGGAACTCGCGGCGGAAGTCACATTGCAGCCGATCCGCCGATTCGGCTTCGACGCGGCAATTTTGTTTTCCGATATTCTGGTAATTCCGCACGCGCTCGGTCAGCCCGTGACATTCGTGGAAGGCGAGGGCCCACGGCTCGAGCCGATCGATACGCCTTCGGCGTTGTCCAGGCTGCGAACCGCTGTCGATCATGACGTGCTGGCGCCGGTCTATGAGACGATCGCACGGGTGAAGCCGAAATTGCCGGCGGAGGTCGCCTTTCTCGGCTTTTGCGGAGCGCCGTGGACCGTCGCGACCTATGCTGATTGCCGGTCGAGGATCGCCCGATCAAGCGCCGGCGCGGCAGTTTGCCTATCGTTATCCGAAAGCCTTTGCCGAGTTGATCGACCTGCTGGTCGAGGCCTCGGCGGATTATTTGATCCGGCAGTTCGATGCCGGCGTGGATGCGGTGCAGATTTTCGATACCTGGGCCGGCGTTCTGCCGCCCGAGGAATTCCAAAAATGGTGCATCGAGCCTTGCGCGCGGATCGTCACTGCGGTGCGCCGGCGTGTTCCCGGAGCAAAGATCATCGGTTTCCCGCGTGGCGCCGACTCGAAGCTCGAAGCCTATATCGCCGGCGTTGCCGTCGATGCGGTCGGGCTCGACTGGATGATCGACCTCGACTTCGCCCGCGACCGCATCCAGAAGCTGCGGCCGGTGCAGGGCAATCTCGATCCGCTGGTTTTGTTGGTCGGCGGCGAAGCGCTCGATCGCGCAGTCGACAATGTTCTGGCGGCTTTCGAATCCGGGCCGTTTATTTTCAACCTTGGACATGGCGTTTTGCCCGAGACGCCGATTGCGCATGTCGAGCGGCTAGTAGCGCGCGTACGGGGCCGTGCTGTTCAACGTTGAGGACTGAGGACGCTTAGCCGATGTACGAGTGGATCAAAGCCTTCCACATCATTGCCGTCATCGCCTGGATGGCGGGGATGCTCTATCTGCCGCGGCTGTTCGTCTATCATTGCGCTGCCGAGAAAGGGTCGGTGCAGTCGGAAACCTTCAAGGTCATGGAGCGGCGCCTGCTCCGTGCCATCATGAATCCGGCGATGGTCGCAACCTGGCTTTTCGGCCTCTGGCTCGCCTGGGACGGACCTGATTCTCGCTTCGGCTGGTTCGCCGCGCCCTGGCTGCATGGCAAGATCGCGCTCGTTTTGGCGCTTTCAGCGGTGCACGGCATGCTGGCCAAATGGCGCAAAGATTTCGCTGTGGACAATAACCGGCATTCCGAGAGATTCTATAGAATTATCAATGAGGTACCGACGATCTTGATGATCGGAATCGTTATTTTGGTGGTGGTGAAACCGTTCTGAACTTTATGCGTTGCTAATGAACTGTCAGGCAAAATCTGTCGCGACACTTGCCTGAAGGGCTGTCTTTTCCTATCTTCCGACCATCCCACCCAACGTAGGCGGATGCAGTGCGTTTTGGCTCCAGGGTATTGGAGCCAGCTGATGCATCGGGTCCGGGGGCCCAAGCCCCTTCTGTCCAAGGCTTTAAGACCCCTACCCTAAGACCCAATCCTTAAAGCCTAAGTCCGGATCTGAGACCTGCGATCTCTCCCCTTCCGCCAGCGACCCCGCGACTTATTTCGCCGCTGGCCCGAATTTCCATAGGACCTCCCCATGCGGGAAATGAAACTCCAAGAACTCAAGGCCAAGACTCCGGCGGAGCTTGTGTCCTTCGCCGAAGAGCTTGAGGTCGAGAACGCCTCGACCATGCGCAAGCAGGAGCTGATGTTCGGCATCCTCAAGCAACTCTCCGCCCGCGAAACCGACATTGTCGGCGAAGGCGTGGTCGAGGTGCTGCCCGACGGCTTCGGCTTTCTGCGCTCGCCGGAAGCGAACTACCTCCCCGGCCCCGACGACATCTACGTCTCGCCCTCGCAAATCCGCCGCTTCGGCTTGCGCACCGGCGACACCATCGACGGCCATATCCGCAGCCCGAAGGAAGGCGAGCGTTATTTCGCGCTGCTCAAGGTCAACTCGCTCAATTTCGAGGACCCTGAGAAGGCGCGGCACAAGGTCAATTTCGACAATCTGACGCCGCTCTATCCCGATGAATGGCTGAAGATGGAATTCGAGGATCCGACCAAGAAGGATCTCTCGGCCCGCGTCATCGACATCGTCGCCCCGGTCGGCAAAGGCCAGCGCGCGCTGATCGTGTCGCCGCCGCGCACCGGCAAGACGGTGCTGCTGCAGAACATCGCGCACTCGATCACCCACAATCACCCGGAATGCTATCTGATCGTGCTGTTGATCGACGAGCGGCCGGAGGAAGTCACCGACATGCAGCGCTCGGTGAAGGGCGAGGTGGTGTCCTCGACCTTCGACGAGCCGGCGGTGCGCCACGTTCAGGTCGCCGAGATGGTGATCGAAAAGGCCAAGCGCCTGGTCGAACACGGCCGCGACGTCGTTATCCTGCTCGATTCGATCACCCGGCTCGGCCGCGCCTACAACACCGTGGTGCCGTCCTCCGGCAAGGTGCTGACCGGCGGTGTCGACGCCAACGCCTTGCAGCGGCCGAAGCGCTTCTTCGGCGCCGCGCGCAATATCGAAGAAGGCGGCTCGCTGACCATCATCGCCACCGCGCTGATCGATACCGGCAGCCGCATGGACGAAGTGATCTTCGAAGAGTTCAAGGGCACCGGCAATTCGGAACTCATTCTCGACCGCAAGGTCGCCGACAAGCGCACCTTCCCGGCGATGGACATCACCCGTTCCGGCACCCGCAAGGAAGAGCTGCTGGTCCCGCCGGATCAGCTCAAGAAAATGTACGTGCTGCGCCGCATCCTCAACCCGATGGGCACCATGGATGCGATGGACTTCCTGCTCGACAAGCTGCGCAACACCAAGAACAACGGCGAGTTCTTCGACTCGATGAATACCTGACGCCGGAAAATAAAATGCCGGCGGCCGGGATCAGCCCGGCCGCGGCATCGCGAGCTGCGTTGTTCGTCAGCTGCGGGCAGAAGTTTTCGTAATGAGGGACGGTACGGCGCGCTTCGACTTTTGCGCATTAAGCGCGATGTCTGGGTCGACAAAGCACATGCCGCCTTTTCCGACCGCGCTCTCGCAGCTTGCCGATGTGGCGTAGCCGCATTCCACCAGCGCATCGTCGTGATGAGAGTAGCCGCACCATTCGTCGGCCTTGGCGCCGGTGGCCGACAGCGCGGTGAGGGCGGCGGCTAAGATGAGGCCAGATCGAATCCGATCCATGATTCGTCTCCTGTCAGCGCCCCGCGAAGGTCATAAAGCACAAAGAGCGGCGTGAACGAACCACGCGTCAAGAATGTCGCATGGCATCGATGGCGGCATTGAGGCCGGCCACGTCGGTGACCGGCAGCGAGCACGTCTCACCGACACAGACGAAAGCCTGCGGCGCCGTGGCCGCGGCGATCTTGGCGCGGGCCGGATGGGCTGGCGAAAGGGACTTCGACGACGCGGCATGCAGCACAATACGGTCGAGCGGTGAGCGGCGGCGTGCCGCCGTCAGTAAAGTTTCCGCAACCACCCCCTCGCCGGTCACGACGATCTCCGCGGCGCGCAATCGCAGATCGACGGCATTGAGCAGCGCCATGTGCATGTAAAGGTTCTCGGTGGCGAGCGGCGCGATGGCTGCAATCAAGCGATCGGCCTTGGCGCGCCATGTGTCGTCGCCCGCGAGTACGGCAAGACGAACGAGGTTTTGCGCAGCGACCGCATTGTGATTGGGCGTGGCTTCGTCCGCGGTCGAGGCCGGACGGATCACCAGCCCTTCGGCATCGGCGGCGGTGAGATAATAGGTGCCGGTCTCGGCATTGGCATAGTCGCGATCGAGCGCGCGCTGCCAGGTCAGCGCGCGCTCGAGATAAGCGCCCTGCCCGGTCGCCTCGTAGAGCGTCAGCGCGGCGCGGATCATGGCGGCAAAATCGGAGGCAAGCCCGGGAAATTTGAGCTTACCTTCGCGCCAGGAATGGCCGAGGCGATCGCCGCGGCTCATAGCGCCGGCGACGAAATCGAACGCCTGCGTTGCCAGACCGAGCCAGGACGGTTCATCAAAGATCAGGCTGGCGTTGACCAGCGCCGCGATCATCATCCCGTTCCAGTCGGCAAGTACTTTGTCGTCGAGACCTGGCCGCACGCGCACGCTCCGTGCGGAGAGAAGTTTGTCACGCAGGGCTGTGAGCCGTATCTCGTCAGGGTCCCCCACCCTTCCCTCCCCCGCATGCGGGAAAGGGCTGATTGATGCTGCCTCCCCCGTAAGCGGGGGAGGATTAGGGAGGGGGCGCTTGAGCCGGTTGAGAATGTTGTGGCCTTCGAAATTGCCTGCCGGCGTGACGTCGTAATGTTGCGCAAAGAATCGGCCGTCTTCGATGCCGAGCATGCTGGATTATCTCGTCGTAGGACCAGACGTAGAATTTGCCCTCCTCGCCTTCGGAGTCGGCATCGAGCGATGCCGAGAAGGCGCCTTCGGCCGTGGTCATTTCCCGCTTGAGCCAGCCGACGGTCTCTTCGGCGCGCTGCCGGTAAAGCGGTTTGCTGCTGCGCTGGTAGGCGACGGCGAGAAGGTCGAGCAATTGTGCATTGTCGTAGAGCATTTTTTCGAAATGCGGCACCAGCCAGCGCTCGTCGACCGAATAGCGCGAAAAGCCGCCGCCGAGATGGTCGTAGATGCCGCCTTCGCAAATGTGGTCGAGCGAGATTTCGACCGCCGCGAAGTAGCGCTTCTCGCCGGTGCGCAGGCCGGCGCGCCAGAGCAGTTCGAACAGAGCGGCTTGCGGAAATTTCGGCGCCCCGCGGGTGCCGCCATTGACCGGATCGATGATGCCGCCGAGTTGCGACGCCGCGCTGTTGAGCCCGGCGATGCCGATCGTGCCGGTGGTACTGGTCTGCGCGGTTTCGGCAAGGCGCCCCATCAGCAAGGCACGGTTTTGCTCGATCTTTTGCGGCTCTTCCCGGAACAGCCGGGCTAGTTCGCGCAGCACGTCGACGAAGGCCGGTTTGCCGTAGCGGGATTCTTTCGGGAAATAAGTGCCGCCCCAGATCGGCTCGCCGTCGGGTGTCAGGAACATGGTCAGCGGCCAGCCGCCGTGCTCGCCGAGGTGGTGCAGTGCCGCCATGTAGATCTGATCGATGTCGGGCCGCTCTTCGCGATCGACTTTGATGTTGACGAACAGCTCGTTCATCACGCGCGCGGTGGCGTCGTCCTCGAAGCTTTCATGCGCCATCACATGGCACCAGTGACAGGCCGCGTAGCCGACCGAGAGCAGGATCGGTTTGTTGTGCCGTTTGGCTTCGGCCAGCGCTTCGGGCCCCCAGGCCCACCAGTCGACGGGATTATGCCGATGCTGCAGGAGATACGGGCTCGTCTCCTCGGCCAGACGGTTTTGATGGACGGCGGAATTTAGCGGTGACGTTGACATGGCAGCACCGTAGCAAGTAGCCCGCACAAGACGAAGCGCTGAGCGCGCACAGGCCCCGGCCGTTTAATATGGGTGATCGTCCCACGATTTTCGCGTTGTCGTCCGGCCGTCCGCCGGCGGCGATTGCCGTGGTTCGTCTGTCGGGGTCCTCGGCCGGGCCGGTGCTGGAGAAACTCACGGGCCGTTTGCCGGAGCCGCGTAAGGCCAGGCTGGCTCGTGTGCGCGATCCGGCGACGGGCGATGTGCTCGATGAAGCTTTGGTGCTGTGGTTTCCGGCGCCTCACAGTGAGACCGGCGAGGACGTAGCCGAGCTACAGCTTCACGGCGGCCCGGCAGTGATCGCGGGTGTCCTCGATGCACTCGGCAAGATCGAAGGCTGCCGGATGGCCGAGGCCGGGGAATTCACCCGGCGGGCCTTCGAAAATGGGAAACTTGATCTTACCGCTGTCGAAGGTCTGGCTGATCTGATTGGTGCTGAAACGCAGGCGCAGCGGCGTCAGGCCTTTCGGCAGCTGAAAGGTCTGATCGGCGACCGCGCGGAGAGCTGGCGGCGGAGGTTGATCGAGGCGCTGGCGCTGGTCGAGGCGCGGATCGACTTTTCCGACGAGGCCGATGTCCCGGAGGATTTGATCAGGCCGGCGCTTCATGCTGCGCAGCAATTGCGCAACGAAATTGCCGCCGTTCTGGCGGACGGACGCCGGGGCGAGCGTCTTCGCGACGGTTTGGTTGTCGCCATTGCCGGGCCGCCGAATGCCGGAAAATCGACCCTGCTTAATCGGCTGGCGCGGCGGGAGGTGGCGATCGTGTCGCCTTATGCCGGTACGACGCGCGACATCATCGAAGTTCATCTCGATCTCGACGGCTATCCGGTCACGCTGCTCGACACCGCCGGCATTCGCGACGGTGTCGATCCGGTGGAGCAGGAAGGTGTCCGGCGCGCTCGCGACCGTGCGGCCGAAGCCGATCTGGTCCTATGGGTGGTAGATGTAACGGCCGCGGAGCGTGTGTACGATCAAGAAAGTGAAGGTAAATCAAATAGGTGGCTGATTGGCAATAAGGTTGAGCTCGCTCTTCAGGGGGCGGCACCGATAAGAAATGAAGAGTCATTCAGTTATTTGATTTCGGCCAAAGCCGGGCAGGGCGTTGATCGGCTGTTGACGGCTTTGGCGGCTTACGCCCGCGAATTTTTCAGTGGTGCCGAGACGGGGGTCATAACCCGTTTGCGGCACCGCGAGGCTTTGGATCGCACGGTTGCCGCGCTGGACCGCGCGTTGAACGAGACCGGCGGGCGTGAAGAATTGATCGCCGAGGATTTGCGGGCGGCAGCAACAACCTTGGGCAGGCTGACAGGCCGCGTCGATGTTGAGGATATTCTGGACGTGATTTTCCGTGATTTCTGCATCGGGAAATAAACCGCCAGCGCGTTTGCCTTCGAGATCCGTCAGTGTTTCACGTGAAACAGGACGTCCGAGTTGCTTTGACCCCGCCTCGCGGCATCGCTAAAACGGCGCGACTCCTTGGAGATGACGATGGACGGCCGCTTCGATGTGATCGTCGTCGGCGGTGGCCATGCCGGCTGTGAAGCCGCTGCCGCCGCCGCGCGCATGGGCGCGCAAACGGCGCTGATCACGCAGCGCTTTGCGACCATCGGCGCCATGTCTTGCAATCCCTCCATCGGCGGCCTCGGCAAGGGCCATCTGGTCCGCGAAGTCGATGCGCTGGATGGCTTGATGGGCCGGGTGGCGGACGCCGGCGGCATCCAGTTCCGCATGCTGAACCTCCGAAAGGGGCCGGCCGTGCGGGGCCCGCGGGCTCAAGCGGATCGCAAGCTCTATGCAGCCGCGATGCAGGAGGCCATCCGGACGACGCCGAATTTAGTGGTGATCGAGGCCGAGGTGGACGATCTCCTGATCGACACGTCGGTTTCAGGCGTACGCCTTGCAGATGGGCGTGTTTTCGGAACCGGCGCCGTGGTGTTGACCACGGGTACGTTTCTTCGCGGCCTCATCCATATCGGTGAGCGGCAGATTCCGGCCGGCCGGGCAGGTGAGGCGCCAGCGCTGGGGCTTTCCGGGACTCTTGAGCGCGCCGGACTGACCCTGGGACGGCTGAAGACCGGCACGCCGCCGCGCCTGGATGGGTCGACGATCGACTGGGGCGCTGTGGAGATGCAGCCTGGCGATGACCCGCCGGAGCCATTTTCGATGCTGACGGATCGCATCAACAACCGCCAAATCCAATGCGGCATCACCCGGACGACGCCGGTTACGCATGAGATCATTCGGGCCAATGTGCATCGTTCGCCGATGTATTCCGGGCAAATCCATAGCCGCGGCCCGCGTTATTGCCCGTCGATCGAGGACAAGATCGTGCGTTTCGGCGAGCGCGACGGGCACCAGATCTTCCTTGAGCCGGAAGGCCTCGACGACACTACGGTTTATCCCAACGGGATCTCGACGTCGCTGCCCGAAGAGGTTCAGGCGGCGATTGTCGCCTCGATTCCGGGCCTGGAACGGGCGCGGATGGTTCGCCCCGGCTATGCCATTGAATACGATCACGTCGATCCGCGCGAACTCACGCCGGCGCTCGAAACCAGGCGAATACCGGGGCTTTTCCTGGCCGGCCAGATCAACGGCACCACCGGCTACGAAGAGGCGGCCGCTCAGGGGTTGGTGGCGGGCTTGAATGCCGCGGCGCGGGCAGGCGAGGCACCGGCCATCCTGTTCGACCGTGCCGAGGGCTATCTCGGGGTCATGATCGACGATCTGGTGACGCGCGGGGTCAGCGAACCCTATCGCATGTTCACTTCGCGCGCCGAGTACCGCCTGACGCTGCGGGCGGATAACGCCGATCAGCGGCTGACCGATAGGGGTATCGCGCTAGGCTGCGTCGGCAGCGATCGGGCGCGTAGCCATCAGGCCAAAATGGCGGACCTTCAGGCGGCCCGCGCCATGGCGCAATTCCCTGTCATTGACCCCAAGCGAAGCCTCCAAGCACGGTCTTTCGCTGCGCAAGGATGGCCAGCGGCGCACCGCTTTCGAGCTGTTGTCCTATCCGAACATCGACCTGGCCGATCTGGCGCCGATTTGGCCCGATCTGGCTGGCCTCAATGCCAAGATCGCCGAACAGCTCGAGATCGATGCCAAATATCAGGTGTATCTCGGTCGACAGGCCGCCGATGTCGAATCCTATCGGCGCGACGAGGCGGTCGTTCTTGGCGACGATCTCGATTATGCAACGCTCCCGGGCCTCTCCAACGAAGCCCGGCACAAATTGCAGACCCACCGGCCGCGGACCATCGGCCAGGCAGGCCGGATCGACGGTATGACGCCGGCGGCGCTGACCTTGCTGGTGGCGCATGTCCGCCGGCAACACCGCAAGCCCAATCGCGGGGCCGCATGAATGAGGTCCTACGGACGACGCGCCCTGTTGGCGTGACCCCGGCGGCCCTGGCCGCCGATCGAGCCCAGGCCCTGGCGTTGGTGCCTGTTTCACGTGAAACAGCCGAGCGGCTCGACCAGTTTGTCGCTGTCCTGCTCGATTACCAGCAGCGCATGAACCTGATCGCCCGCTCCACCGAGCCGATCATTTGGACCCGGCATATCGCCGATTCGCTTCAGCTCCTGGCGCTGGCGCCGGATGCCCGAATTTGGGTAGATTTTGGCTCCGGCGCTGGCTTTCCGGGCCTGGTCATCGCCTGCGCAATGGCTGACATCCCGGGCGCGCGTGTCCATCTGGTGGAAAGCAGCACCAAGAAGGCCGCTTTTCTCCGCGAGGCGGTACGTTTGACCGGCGCGGCTGCTGAGGTCCACGCCGAACGAGCCGAAAGCTTTGTCGGCCACGCGCCAGGACGGATCGATGTCGTTACCGCGCGAGCGGTGGCGCCGCTCACGGAATTGCTCGGTCTGGCCTATCCGTTGTTGAAAAAAGGCGCTCGCGGCGTATTTCCGAAGGGACAAGATGTTGATGCCGAATTGACCGAGGCCGCTAAATGTTGGAACATCAAGTCGACTTTAGCGACCAGCCAAACCGATGAGCGCGCCAGGATTATTATCCTAAGCAGCCTGGAACCTAAGCCCGGGCGCGCCAGAAATACAACCTGATACATCCTGCGATTGTATCAGGGGTGGCCCTCAAGCCGGGAAACCGCCGTTATGAGTGAGATGATCGAGCCGTCCCCCACCGTGGTGCCGTTCGAGGCGCCTGATCGCGGCCCGCAGGTCCAGATGACCAAGCCGCCGCGGGTCCTCGCCGTCGCCAACCAGAAGGGCGGCGTTGGCAAAACCACCACCGCCATCAATCTCGGCACCGCGCTCGCCGCGATCGGCGAGGATGTGCTGGTGATCGATCTCGACCCACAGGGCAACGCCTCGACCGGGCTTGGCATCGACCGCCGCAACCGGCGCTACTCGACCTATGACGTGCTCACCGGCGAAGCCGCGCTGCGCGATGCCATTGTCCCGACCGCGGTGCCGCGCCTGCATCTGGCGCCGTCGACGCTCGATCTGTCCGGGCTCGAACTCGAGATCGGCCAGACCCGCGACCGCGCGTTTCGTTTGCGCAACGCGCTGGCGCCGCTGAACACCGTCGGCGGCACCAAATTCAACTACGTGCTGGTCGACTGTCCGCCGTCGCTCAATCTGCTGACGGTCAATGCGATGGCGGCGGCCAATGCCATCCTGGTGCCGTTGCAATGCGAGTTCTTCGCACTCGAAGGTTTGTCGCAACTGCTCAAGACCGTCGAGTCGGTGCGCGAGCAACTCAATCCCAATCTCACGATCCACGGCGTCGTACTGACGATGTTTGATGCCCGCAATAATCTTTCGGGCCAGGTCGTCGCCGACGTGCGCGAATTCATGGGCTCGAAAGTCTACGACACCATCATCCCGCGCAATGTGCGGGTTTCGGAAGCGCCGTCCTACGGCAAGCCGGTGCTGGTCTATGACCTCAAATGCAGCGGCAGCGAAGCCTATCTGCGGCTCGCAACGGAGATCATCCAGCGCGAAAAATTACTCTGCGCCAGTTGACGACCGGTGCCGCCGCCGAGGCGATTTGAGTCGAATGCCGCGTGACGCGGCTAAAAAAATCAACGATCGAGAGTGGGTAAGCGGGTGACTGACAATCTAGGAAACACGGCGATGGCGGAAGATGCAACGCGATCGCGATTGGGACGCGGCCTTGCGGCTTTGATCGGCGAAGTTTCGGCCGAGACCTCAGTCGATCGGCCGCGCGGCCAACGCAAGGTGCCGACCGGCGCATTACGTCCCAACACGCGCAATCCCCGGCGGGTCTTCTCCGACACCGAGCTCAATGAACTCGTCGCGTCGCTGCGCGAGCGCGGCATCATTCAGCCGATTGTGGTGCGGCCGGTGCGCGGCGCGGCGGAATCATTTGAAATCATCGCCGGCGAACGGCGCTGGCGCGCCGCCCAACGCGCCGGCCTGCATGAAGTGCCAGTGGTCAGCATCGACGCCACCGATGCCGAAGCGCTGCAAATCGCCATCATCGAAAACGTGCAGCGGGCCGACCTCAACGCGCTCGAAGAGGCCGAAGGCTATCACGCGTTGATGGAAGAATTCGGCAACAGCCAGGACGAAGTCGCCAAGACCATCGGCAAGAGCCGCAGCCATGTCGCCAATACGCTCCGGCTCTTGAAATTGCCGGAGACCGTGAAGGGCTATATCGCCAGCGGCAAACTGACCGCCGGTCATGCCCGGATGCTGATCGGCCAACCCAATGCCGAACAACTCGCCGAAGATATTGTCGCGCGCGGACTCAATGTTCGCCAGGTCGAGGCGATGGCCCGCGAGGCGGGACAGAAGAACGCCAAAGGTCACGCTAACGGCTCCAAGACGCCGGATCGCACTGAGAAAAACGCCAATTTGCTTGCGTTGGAGAAGCGCATATCCGATGCGCTTGGCCTGATCGTCAACATCGACGATCGGCAGCGTGGCGGCGTGTTGACCATCCGCTATCGCAATCTCGATCAGCTCGATGAAGTGCTGCGGCGGCTGGAAAAGAATTCCTGACCGCTCGTCAACCGGGCGATCAGCCTAACTTAGCCACGCCGCTTTGAAAGCGGCGCGCTTAGCCGGATCGTACAGGCTCGGATAATCGTAAGTCAGTTCTTTGGTCGGCTCGATGTGCAGCGTGGCGAAAACCGGCCCGCTCTGTTCGAGCACGTGCGCGATCTGCTGGGTGAAGGCGGCAAGATCGGCAAAGTCGTAAACCGCCGCGTAGCCGGCGGCTCGCGCCATGCCGGCGAAATCGACGTGTGGATTCGGAATCGGATGGCCGCCATTGGCTTCGTAGGTCCGGTTCTGCGCTACCAGGTGGACCAGGTTCTTGGGCGCGGCTTCGGCGATCGTGACCAGACTGCCGAGGTTCATCAGCAGCGAGCCGTCGCCTTGCAACACCACCACGCGCTTGTCCGGCCGGCCGAGCGCAAGACCGAGTCCATGCGAGGTGTCGAGGCCCATCGCGCCGATCGAGGTGTAATTGAGAACCCGCGGGGCAATCTCCGTCCAATCAACCGCCGAACTGTAAGTCGCGACCACGGCCGCGTCGCCGATGTGGCGCGCCAGAATCCGGAAACACTCGTCGCGCTTCATCATGCCGGGCTCCGTGCGACCAGAAATGCAACCGGGTGCGATTGACGGTAGGCAGCTTCGATTGCCGGCTGGATCTTGGCGACATCGGCATCCACGTTAATGACGTGATGCTGCGATACCCATGTCGTCGAGGATCGGTTCGACAATCCGCACCCCGTAACGCGGCGATTCGCGCGGCGTGAAGTCCGGGTCGTGTTGCAGCAAGCCGATCATCATGCAGATCGGTTGCTTGTATTCGATGGCGATGCCGCGAATGGCATTGATGGAATCGAGGAAGCCGGTGTGCTGGATCAGAATCAAGGCGCGCTTATCGGCATAAGAGAGTCCGGAAGCGATGCCGATGCACTCGTCTTCTTTGCAGACGCGAACCAGCCGGAGTGATTTGTCGCTGGCGATCGGTGCCAGCAGGCCCGAGCTTGTCGTGATGTCCGGTACGGAGAGAACGAATTCGATGCCGCTCGATTTAACGGCGGCAATGATGGCCTTGCCGCTCAGCTCGCCGGAACTCTTCGCCATAAGCGCTTCCATCCGCCCCCGCATCCGATTTGCCGCCCAAGCTAGACCGAACCCGCAATTTGCGGAACGGCTGCCGGGTCATAGGCGCGCAACAAAAAAGCTGGCCGTCATGGCCAGCTTTTCCGTATCTCCAGGATCGGAGCGTCAGCCTTTCTTATGAGGCGCGGGCTTCGCCGGCAGGCCGTCGGTCCAGGCGTCGTGCGGGATGACTTTGTCAGCCAGCCAGCCGCCGATAAACGGCACGACGCAATCGGCAAGGCCGGTATAGGCTTCGCGCGGCGTCAGCGGCCGGTTGACCATAACGGTCGCGACCATCGGATAGACGATCATGCAAGCGCCCGTCGTTATGCCGTAGGCGCCGAGCGCGGTGGTCGGCGCTTTGGAGGGCCAGGCGCCGCGCTTCTTGAGCAGATAGTAGGAAGCGACGTCGGTCCCGATGCCAACACCGATGCCCGCGACGGCAAGGCGCGTATCTTGGCCGTGGGAAAGCCAGTTCCAGAGCGTGTTCCAATTGGCGGTGAAAGCATTGTCCTGCGCGTGCGCCGCCGTGGGCACCAGTCCCATCGTCAAGACCAAAGCCAGCGCCGCCGAAATCGTCCGTTTCATATCGATTGACTCCCCCTCCACATCGACGAGCCCAAAAAGGGTGTTCACCGTATGGTTAATGCCCATGCTGAATGAGCCGTCGAGGGGTGTCGAGCGCCGGATGCGGTGCGGCGTGCAGATTCCTGAAAGCTGTGCCTATTTGGCAACCATTTTATCCACAACGAGCCAGCCGAACGGCGGAATTTAGATGCCGGATAATGCTCCAAGCGGAAGTCGTTTGACCTGGAAGGTAATCTATTCCGCCGCGGTCCGGCTCGCGGAATTGCCGAATCGCCGCTCGATATAATCGATGACGATTTTTTGGAAGTCGGCGGAGACGGTGGCGCCGCGAAGCGTCATCGCCTTCTTACCGTCGATAAACACCGGAGCGGTCGGCTGCTCGCCGGTGCCGGGCAGTGAAATCCCGATATCGGCGTGCTTCGATTCGCCCGGCCCGTTGACGATGCAGCCCATCACCGCGACGTTCAGACCCTCGACACCGGGATAACGGGTTTTCCATTCCGGCATCGATTCGCGAATGAAGCTCTGGATGCTCGACGCCAATTCCTGAAACGTCGTCGAGGTGGTGCGGCCGCAGCCCGGGCAGGCGGCGACCAGCGGCACAAAAGTACGCAAGCCTACGGTCTGCAATAATTCCTGCGCGACTTTGACTTCCAGCGTGCGGTCGCCGTTCGGCTCCGGCGTCAGCGAAATGCGGATGGTGTCGCCGATACCCTGCTGCAGCAGCACGCCCATTGCCGCCGACGAGGCGACGATGCCCTTAGAGCCCATGCCGGCCTCGGTGAGGCCGAGATGCAGCGCGTAATTGCAGCGCCGCGCCAATTCGGCATAGACCCCGATCAGATCCTGCACCGCCGACACCTTGGCCGAGAGGATGATTTTCGACCGCGGCAGGCCGATTTCCTCGGCGCGCCCCGCCGACAGCAGCGCCGATTGGATCATGGCCTCGCGGGTCACGTCGCGGGCGCCGACCGGCCGCTCCGACTTGGCGTTCTCGTCCATCAGGTGCGTGAGCAGTTCCTGGTCGAGCGAGCCCCAATTGGCGCCGATCCGCACCGGCTTATTGTGCTTGATGGCGGTTTCGACGATGGCGCCGAACTGCCGGTCCTTCTTCTCCTTGAAGCCGACATTGCCGGGATTGATGCGGTATTTATCGAGCGCTTCGGCGCAGGCCGGATGATCGGCCAACAGCTTGTGGCCGATGTAATGGAAGTCGCCGACGATCGGCACGTCGACGTTCATTTTCAACAGCCGTTCCTTGATGTGCGGCACGGCGGCCGCAGCCTCGTCGCGGTCGACGGTGATGCGAACCAGCTCGGAGCCGGCGCGGGCCAGCGCCGCAACCTGTTTCGTCGTCCCCTCGACATCGGCGGTGTCGGTGTTGGTCATCGACTGCACCACCACCGGTGCGCCGCCGCCCACGGTCACATTGCCGACCTTGACGGCGACGGTTTGGTGCCTTGCGGCGGGGCCGGAAAATTCCATCATAGCGGCAGTCCTTTAGCGGCGATCATTCAAACGGCCGGCCCAGGTTCCCGGATGGCGGGGCCGATAGGCCCGTCATATAGCCTTACTTGGGCCGGTTGACGAGAAGGAGGCCGGCGACCACCAGTCCTAGCGCCACGGCAAAGGCGGGGTTCAGCGGCTCGTTCAGCATAAAGTGACCCGCCGCCACGCCAAACAGGGGTGCCAGAAAGGTGAAAACCGACAGCCGGCCGGCCGAATAACGCACAATCAGCGCAAACCATATCGTGAATGTGACGCTCACCACCCAGACGGCCTGGTAGAGGAAGGCGCCGATCGCAATGGGCGAGGGCAGCGCGTCGATATGCTCGCCGAAAAACAGAGCGCCCAGGCCGAGCAAAGGCGCCGAGACCACCAACTGATAGAGCATGGTCTTTTCGGCGCTGACGCGATTGAGCGCGCTGGTCTTGATAATGAGCGTGGTGGTTGCCCATGCCGCCGCGCCGCCGACCAGCATGAGGTCGCCAAGCGCCTGGCGCGGATCGACGGCCGGCGTCGGCAAGCCGAAGGCGATGACGATCCCGATGAACGACAGCAGCAGTCCCAGCCATTGCAACAGGTCGAAGCGATCACCGGGGATGAGCCAGCGCGACCCAAGCACGACAAAAAATGGCGCGAGATAGAGAAACAACACGCCGCGCGTCGCCGTGGTCCATAACAGCCCGCGATAAATCAGCAAAAATTCGAGCGCGAAGAATCCGCCGGCCAGCAGTCCTGCAGTGAGCGTGCCGTCGCGTTTGAACAGCGGAATGCCGCGCAGCTGAGTCCAGGCGCCGACCAGGATTGCCGCCAGCACCGAGCGGGACGAGGATTGGATCAGCGGCGGAATGTCGTGGATCGCAAGCTTGATCGCGACATTATTGAAGCCCCAGCTCAGACAAAGCCCGACGGTGACGGCGACCGCGAGCGCGTCGAGCGGGCGAGACGAGGGGGCCTGTGCCACTGCGATCTGTGTTGGCGATGGGTTCAGATGCCGGCTTGCGTCATCGTTCCCGGCAATGCGAACAGATGCCGGCGATTTCAATGAGCGGACTCTTCGGCAAGAAGCCCGCGGCGCGCGACGAGGCTTTGAGCGCTTCGGCGGCGCTGCCGCCCGGCGCTTCACCGACCGCCCCGCAGCGCTCGCAGATCAGAAACACGACGAGATCGTCGTCGCCGTGATTATGGGCGCAAGCGACAAAGGCGTTGCGGCTTTCGATCCGGTGCACGAGACCGTTCTCGCGCAGGAAATCGAGCGCGCGATAAATCGTGATCGGCGCCGGACGGTCCGCCATGCATTCGATGATCTCGTAGGCGCCAAGCGGCTTATGGCTGGCCAAAAGCGTTTCCAGCACCTGCCGCCGCATCGGCGTCAGCCGTTGGGCCCGCGCCGTGCAATGGGCTTCGGCATGGGCGATGGCTGCCGAGGTACAGTCCTCGTGATCGTGGTCGGGCGCTGGGAAAATCGCTCGGGGCATCTGCGTCATTGCTCGATATCGTCGCGGCTCGTTTTCGCCAGCTTTGTCATCGCCGCTTTTGTCATCGCCAGTCCTGTCATCGCCGAGTCATTTTCAGCGACGATTGATGACGGAGGCGGCCTTCGATCGTCGCCGAAGGCGCAGTGTAGCCCAATGTCGCGGGATCGCGAAAACGTGACGCTTGGCCCGATTTTCATGTTGCGCCGCAATAAGAAGCGTCCCAAAGTCCCGGCGAATACGGCAGTTTGGTTCGCTCAATCCATGTTCCGATGGGGCACCCCTCGACGGGTGCCTCTCAATGCATTTGGGGGTTGTCATGCTTAAAGGAAAGTCCGCACTGGTCACCGGCTCGACCTCGGGCATCGGTCTTGCGATCGCGCGTGCGCTGGCGGCGCAAGGCGCCAACATCACCATCAACGGGTTCGGCGACAAGGACGCGATCGAAAAAGAGCGCGCCGGCATCGAGAGCGAGTTCAAGGTCAAGGCGATCTATTCCGGCGCCGACATGACGAAGCCTGCCGAGATCGCCGACATGGTGCATTCCACCGAGAAAACCTTCGGGTCGGTGGATGTGCTGGTCAACAATGCCGGCATCCAATTCGTGTCTCCGATCGAGGATTTTCCGATCGAGAAATGGGACCAGATCATCGCCATCAATCTGTCGTCGGCGTTCCACGCCATCCGGGCCGCGGTGCCCGGCATGAAGTCGCGCAAATGGGGGCGCATCGTCAGCACGGCATCAGCCCATTCGCTGGTCGCCTCGCCGTTCAAAAGCGCTTATGTCACGGCCAAGCACGGCCTTGCCGGCCTGACCAAGACGGTGGCGCTCGAAGTCGCGACCTTCGGCATTACCTGCAACTGCGTCAGCCCTGGTTATGTGTGGACCCCGCTGGTCGAGAAGCAGATTCCCGACACCGCGAAAGCGCGCGGCATCACCGAGGAGCAGGTCAAGCGCGATGTGATTTTGGCGGCGCAGCCGACCAAAGAGTTCGTCGGTGTCGACGAAGTCGCCGATCTGTTCGTCTATCTTTGCTCCGACGCGGCGAAGTCCATCACCGGCGCCAATCTCTCGATCGACGGCGGCTGGACCGCGGAGTGAGTTGATCGCAACACCACGGCCGGCTTGCAGGCCGAGGCCAAGGCCGACCGGCATGATAGTTTCACGGCGATGTCGAACGCTCCGCCGCTTCTGACTGCTGCCATCGGTGCGACGCGTCTTGAGATTTGCGTTGCCGACATCACCACGCTTGCCGTGGACGCCATCGTCAACGCCGCGAATCGAAGTTTGCTCGGCGGCGGCGGCGTCGACGGTGCCATCCACCGCGCGGCGGGTCCCGAATTGCTGGCCGAATGCCGCACGCTCGGCGGCTGCGAAACCGGCTCGGCCAAGATCACGCGCGGTTATCGGCTGCCGGCGAACCACGTGATCCATGCCGTCGGCCCGGTGTGGAACGGCGGCGCTGCCGGCGAGGCGGAGTTGCTCGCCGCCTGCTACCGCACGTCGCTCGCTCTCGCCGCACGGCACAAGCTTGGCTCGCTGGCTTTTCCCGCGATCTCGACCGGCATTTATCGCTTTCCGGCCGATCGGGCGGCCCGGATCGCAGTCGGCACGGTGGTCGCGGAACTCACTGATATCCGCCGCAGCATCGATCGGGTGGTGTTCTGCTGCTTTGCGCCGGACGCCGCCGACCATCATGCCGCGGCTTTTGCCGCGGCCGGCCTCGCCTGAAAAGCTGCCGCGGCCGCCGTTCCATGCCGGCGATGCAACGCTGATTTGCACTAAAACCTTTGCCGAAATTTAGTAAGCAGACTTATATTGTGCCTGCACCAATCAGGCAGAGATCATGCTCGCGCGCTCGCTCCACAGGGAATTCGCCTTCTCTCTCAATGATGTAGCCCGCATGCTGAAGACTTATGCGGATTACAAGGCAAGCCAGTTCGGCATTACCCGGGCGCAATGGGTGGTGCTGGTCCGGCTGGACCGGTTCGAAGGCATCAAGCAATCCGAGCTCGCTGAAATGCTCGATCTGCAGCCGATTACGCTGACCCGGCTGTTGGACCGGCTGTGCGACAGCGGGCTGATCGAGCGCCGCGCCGATCCCAATGATCGCCGCGCCAAGCGGCTGTTTCTGACGCCCGCGGCCCGGCCGATGCTCGAGCGCCTGGGCGACCTCGGCGACGAATTGATGGCCACCGCGCTGGAAGGCGTCCAGCGCGAGGCGATTGAAAAGATGGTCGCACAGCTCGCGATCGTGAAGGAAAACCTGCGTCAGGCAATTCAGCACAAGAATGCGGTCGCCGCGAGCGCGGGAGGAGAACAGCAATATGGCTGAACGCGCTCTGAAATCGGTCCCGGCGCAAGACGAAGCGCCCGAGGTTCGGGAAAAATCACCGGCCGCTCCGGCGCAGATGCCGGCGGATTTGCGCGCGCCGACAGGCGGGCAAAAGCCAGCGCGCAGCGGCCGCCGCGGCTCGCTGCGCTGGGTGTTGTTTGCGCTGTTGCCGATCGCGCTGATTATCGGCGGCTATTGGTATTTCACCGGCGGCAAGATCATGTCGACCGACGACGCCTATGTCGACGCCGATAAAGTCGGGATCTCGACCGATGTCGCCGGCATCGTCCAAGACGTCGATGTCACCGACAATCAGCACGTCACTGAAGGTCAGGTGCTCTACCGCCTCGATCCGCGCCAATTTCAGATCGCGCTCGACAACGCGAAAGCCAATCTGGCGCAGACCGGAATGATGGTCGACTCGATGAAGCAAGATTACCAGCATTTGCTGAGCGATGCCGCCGCCCAGCAGGCGCAAGTCGACCTCGATCAGACCAATTACGATCGCGAGAGCATGCTGCTGCACAGCGGCACCGCGCCCCAGGCCCTGTTCGACCAGGCGCGCTACACGCTGCAAAACGACAAGAGCAAGCTTAAATCGTTGCGCCAGCAGGCGTCGACCCAGCTCGCCAAGCTCGGCGGCGATCCCCAAATTCCGACGACGCAGCATCCGCAATACCGGCAGGCGCAGGCGCAGGTCGACGAAGCGCAGCGGCAGCTCGACCACACCGTCATCAAAGCGCCATTCGGCGGCATGGTGACCAGCGTGCCGAGCATTGCGCCCGGCAAATATCTCGCCGCCTCCACCACCGCGTTCTATCTGGTCGACACCGACCATGTCTGGGTCAGCGCCAATCCGAAAGAAACCGAATTGACCTATGTGCGGACCGGGCAGCCGGTCACGGTCACGGTCGACACCTATCCAAACGCGGTCTGGCACGGCACAGTCGCGAGCATCAGCCCGGCGGCGGCCCAGGAGTTCTCTTTGCTGCCGGCGCAGAACACCAGCGGCAACTGGGTCAAGGTCGTGCAGCGCGTGCCGATGCGCATCCGCGTCGATACCGACGAGAAGAACATGCCGCCGTTGCGCGCCGGCATGAGCGCGGTGGTCGATGTCGACACCGGTCACGCGCGCGGCTTCCCGCATCTGTTTAACTGGTGACTGCCGTGGCTGCCGATACCAAGGCCGCCGGTTCTTCTCCCCCTCGCGATCCCGCGGCGGACGTCAAAAATCGCGGCATGATCACGGTCTGCGTGATCCTCGCCACGCTGATGCAGGCGCTCGACACCACCATCGCCAATGTCGCCTTGCCCTACATGCAAGGCAGCGTCTCGGCGAGCCAGGACCAGATCGACTGGGTGTTGACGTCTTACATCGTCGCCGCCGCCATCATGACGCCGCCGACCGGCTTCCTGGCCGGACGGTTCGGTCTCAAGCGGTTGTTCATCGTGTCGATCGCCGGCTTCACGGTGGCCTCGATGCTCTGCGGCATGGCGCAGTCGCTGACCGAGATCGTGCTGTTCCGGGTATTGCAGGGCGCGTTCGGCGCCGCTTTGGTGCCGCTGTCGCAATCCGTCTTGTTCAGCGTCTATCCGAAAGAGCGCCAGGGCTTTGCCATGGCACTGTTCGGCGTCGGCGTGATGATCGGGCCGGTGCTCGGTCCGGTGCTCGGCGGCTGGCTTACTTATAATTACAGCTGGCGCTATGTGTTCTACATCAACCTGCCTATCGGCATTCTCGATCTGCTCGGCATCATGTTCTTCTTGAGCGAGACGCCGCGCCGCGAGGGCGCCAAGCTCGACTGGTTCGGGTTCGGCACTTTGAGTCTCACGCTGGGCGCGTTGCAGATCATGCTCGATCGCGGCGAGCAGAAGGATTGGTTCAATTCCGGCGAGATCATCATCGAAGCGATCGTCGCCGCCTCGGCGTTCTATCTGTTCATCGTCCACATGTTCACGGTGGAGAAGCCGTTCGTACGCCCGGCGCTGTTCCGCGATCGCAATTTTACCGCCGGCATGCTGTTCATCGTCGTCGTCGGGCTGACTTATTACGCCTCGATGGCGCTGCAGCCGCCCTATCTTCAGGGCCTCATGGATTATCCGGTGGTCACATCCGGCCTGGTCATGGGTCCGCGCGGCGTCGGCACCATGATCTCCATGCTGGTGGTGGGGCGCCTGGTCGGCAAAGTCGACACCCGGATTCTGCTCGGCATCGGCCTTGCGATTACGGCGTGGTCGTTCTCGCAGATGACCGGCTGGACGCCGGATATCTCGCAGGGGACGATCATCGGCGTCACCATGGTGCAGGGCGCCGGCTTGGGATTTCTGTTCGTGCCGCTGAGTGCCGCAACCTTATCGACGCTGCCGCTGCAGGATCGCACCGAAGGTGCCGGGCTCTACAGCCTGTTCCGTAATATCGGCTCAAGCATCGGTATTTCGGTGATGAATGCGATGCTGACGACCAATACGCAAGTCAACCACGCCTCGATTGCGTCGCACGTAACCGCGGTGAACCGCGGCTTCGACAATTCGGCTGTGGCGCGATACTGGGATCCGATGACGGCCGCCGGCCGCACGGCGCTCGATGCGGTGATCACGCGGCAGGCGCAGATCATCGCTTATATCGACGACTACAAGCTCTTGATGATCGCGACGCTGGTGGTGATGCCGCTCCTCCTGGTGTTTCGTCCATCGGGGCCGCCGCCCGCCGGGCACATCGCCGTCGCCGATTGAAAACAAAACGAGCGGCGCCGGACGGCGCCGCTCGCTTGTCTTCTCGATCGCTGAACGATCAGGCGAGGTCGTAGCGATCGGCGTTCATCACCTTGGTCCAGGCCGCGACGAAGTCCTTGACGAACTTCGTCTTCGAGTCGGCACTGCCGTAGACTTCCGCGAAGGCGCGAAGCTGCGAGTGCGAGCCGAAGATCAGATCGACGCGGGTGGCGGTCCATTTGACGGCCTTGGTCTTGCGGTCGCGGCCCTCATAGACGCCCTCGGCATTCGGCGGCTGCCATTCCGTGCTCATGTCGAGCAGGTTGACGAAGAAGTCGTTGGTCAGCTTGCCGGGCTCTTTGGTGAAGACGCCGAGCTTGGAGTCGCCGGCATTGGCGCCGAGCACGCGCAGGCCGCCGATCAGGACGGTCAGCTCCGGTCCGGTCAGCGTCAGCAATTGCGCGCGGTCCACCATCGCCTCTTCAGGCTGCATGAACTGCGTTTTTTTGCTGATGTAGTTGCGGAAGGCGTCGGCGCGCGGTTCGAGCGGCGCGAAGGATTCGACGTCGGTCTGCTCCTGCGTCGCGTCGCCGCGTCCCGGCGTGAACGGCACCTTCACGTCGACGCCGGCGTCCTTCGCGGCCTTTTCGACCGCCGCGGTGCCGCCGAGCACGATCAGGTCGGCGAGCGAAACCTTCTTGCCGAACTCCTTCTGGATCGTTTCGAGCTTCGCCAGCACCGTCTTGAGCTGAGCCGGCTGGTTGACCTCCCAGTCCTTCTGCGGGCTGAGCCGGATGCGCGCGCCGTTGGCGCCGCCGCGCTTGTCCGAGCGGCGGAACGTCGAGGCCGACGCCCAGGCGGTCGAAACCAGTTGCGCCACCGACAGACCGGAGCCGAGGATTTTCGCCTTCAGCGCGGCAATGTCGGCATCGCTGAGCGAATAACCCGCCGCCGGGATCGGGTCCTGCCAGATCAGCGTTTCCTTCGGCACCAGCGGGCCGAGATAGCGCTGGATCGGACCCATGTCGCGGTGCGTGAGCTTGAACCAGGCGCGGGCAAACGCGTCGGCGAACTGATCCGGATGCTCGTAGAAGCGGCGCGAGATCTTTTCGTAGGCCGGGTCGAAGCGCAGCGCCAGGTCGGTGGTGAGCATGGTCGGCACATGCTTCTTCGACTTGTCGTGCGCGTCCGGGATGGTGGCGTCCGCGCCTTTCGCCTTCCACTGCTTGGCGCCGGCCGGGCTCTTGGTCAGCTCCCATTCGAACTTGAACAGGTTGTCGAAGAACAGATTGCTCCACTTGGTCGGCGTCTGCGTCCAGGTGACTTCGGGACCGCCGGTGATGGCGTCGGCGCCAAAGCCGGTGCCGTGCTTGCTCTTCCAGCCGAGGCCTTGATCTTCCAGCGCGCCGGCTTCCGGCTCCGGACCGACCAATGACGGATCGCCGGCGCCGTGGGTCTTGCCGAAGGAGTGGCCGCCGGCGATCAGCGCGACGGTCTCTTCGTCATTCATCGCCATGCGGAAGAATGTTTCACGGATGTCCTTGGCCGCCGCGAGCGGGTCGGGATTGCCGTTCGGTCCTTCCGGATTGACGTAGATCAGGCCCATCTGCACGGCGCCGAGCGGCTCCGCGAGCTGGCGTTCGCCGCTGTAGCGTTCGTCGCCGAGCCAGGTGCCTTCCGGACCCCAGTAGAGTTCTTCCGGCTCCCAGACGTCGGCGCGGCCGCCGGCGAAACCGAACGTCTTGAAGCCCATCGAGTTCGAGCGCGACATTGCCGGCCAGCACCATCAAGTCGGCCCAGGAAAGTTTCTTGCCGTATTTCTGCTTGATCGGCCACAACAGCCGGCGCGCCTTGTCGAGGTTCGCATTGTCCGGCCAGGAGTTGAGCGGCGCGAAACGCTGCTGACCGGCGCCGGCGCCGCCGCGGCCGTCGGTGATGCGATAGGTGCCCGCGCTGTGCCACGCCATGCGGATGAATAGGCCGCCGTAGTGACCGAAATCGGCCGGCCACCAGGGTTGCGAGTCCGTCATCAAAGCGTGCAGATCCTTGATCACGGCGTCGAGGTCGAGGGTCTTGAACTCCTTGGCGTAATTGAAATCCTTGTCCATCGGATCGGACAGGGCGGAATTACGATGGAGCATTTCGAGGTTCAGCGCCTCCGGCCACCACTCGCGGTTCGAATGGCCGCGGGGTCCGCCGGTGAACGGGCATTTGCCCGCGCTTTTGTCGTCAGTTTTTGCGTCCATGTTTCTCTCCGATTGTGTTCTGAGATTTTGTGTTGTGAGATTTTCTTCAAGTTCCGGGAGGTGTGCGATCGGGACCCAATTGCCTCCAATCGCCTAAATGCGCAACGCCAAGCAGTCGCGAACTGGCATGCGCTTTTCGGCCGTCAGCATCCGGATTTTCGCCATAGGATCACCTCCCAAACGTATTGGGAAGGCGCGACCATGGACCTTCGTTTGGATCAGGTCTAATCGTATTGACTGACCTTCCCGATAAGAATTAGTTATCGTCATGGTCACACTCCGCCAGCTCCGTTATCTCGAAGCCCTTGCCCAATATCGGCATTTCGGCCGGGCCGCGGAGGCTTGCGCTGTCACCCAGCCGGCGCTCTCCATGCAGATTCGCGATCTCGAACGCGAACTCGAGGCGGAATTGATTGAGCGCCGGCCCGGCGAGGCGGCCCTGACCGAAACGGGGGTCGAAGTGGTTCGCCGCGGCGAACGGGTGCTGGCCGCGGCGCGCGACCTGGTCGATTTCGCCCGGCATCGCGGCCGGTTGCTGTCGGGCCGGCTGAAGCTCGGCATCATCCCGACGCTGGCGCCCTATGTGCTGCCGAAAATTCTTCCGAAGCTGCAAGCGCGCCATCCCGACCTGGCGGTCGAACTGCGCGAGACCCAGACCAAGGTGCTGATCGAGGAGTTGGAACGCGGCGAACTCGACGTCGTCATGCTGGCGCTGCCGCTGCCCGGCGCCGAGATCGAGACCCTGCGCCTGTTCGACGATCCGTTTTTGCTCGCGGTGCCGGCCGGCGATCCGTTGCCGCGAAGCGCCCGCGTCAATCCGCGCGAGATCGATCAGCAGCGCCTTATTCTTCTTGAGGAAGGTCACTGTCTGCGCGATCAGGCGCTGGCCTATTGCGCGACGGCGCGGCACGGCATGCCGCTCAGTCTCGGCGCCACCAGTCTCGCCACCGTGATGCAAATGGTCGCGAACGGCTATGGCGTGACCCTGGTGCCGGAGGTCGCGGTCGATGTCGAAGTGCGCGACCAGCGGGTGAAGCTGTTGCGTTTCACCACGCCGGAGCCCGGACGCGCTGTCGGACTTGCCTGGCGCCGGACCTCGCCGCGCAAGGCGGATTTCTTCGCGCTGGGACGGATTGCGGTCGAGGCACTTGGCCGATCCGATATCGCAGTCGGCGAACCTGCAACGACGTCGCCGCTGCCGGCCGCTTAGATCGGGTAATAAAAAAGGGGGCCATTCACGGCCCCCTTTTCTCAATTCTTTTCGAAAGCTTATTCGGCGCCGCCCGCGGCTTCGCGCGGTTCGTCGCCTTCGGCCTTTTGCTTGGCTTCGAGATCCTCGCCGGTGGTCTGGTCGACGACCTTCATCGACAGCCGCGTTTTGCCGCGTTCGTCGAAGCCAAGGAGCTTCACCTTGACCTTGTCGCCTTCCTTGACCACGTCGGAGGTCTTCTGCACCCGGCGCGCCGCCAGCTGGCTGATATGGACCAGGCCGTCCTTGGCGCCGAAGAAGTTCACGAAGGCGCCGAAGTCCATGACCTTCACGACCGTGCCTTCATAGATGTGACCGACTTCCGGCTCGGACGCGATCGACTTGATCCAGTTGATCGCGGCCTTGATCGACTCGCCGTCGGCCGACGCCACCTTCACGGTGCCGTCGTCCTCGACATTGATCTTGGCGCCGGTCTTCTCGACGATCTCGCGGATCACCTTGCCGCCGGTGCCGATCACTTCGCGGATCTTGTCGGTCGGGATCTTGAAGGTCTCGATGCGCGGCGCATGTTCGCCGAGCTCGGCGCGCGCGGTGTTGATCGCCTTTGCCATCTCGCCGAGGATGTGCAGACGGCCGTCTTTGGCCTGGGCCAAAGCGACCTTCATGATCTCCTCGGTAATGCCGGCGATCTTGATGTCCATTTGCAGCGAGGTGACGCCGCCCTCGGTGCCCGCCACCTTGAAGTCCATGTCGCCGAGATGGTCCTCGTCGCCGAGGATGTCGGACAGCACCGCAAAGCGCTTGTCTTCAAGAATGAGGCCCATCGCGATGCCGGCGGTCGGCCGCTTCAGCGGCACGCCGGCATCCATCAGCGCCAGCGAAGAGCCGCACACCGTCGCCATCGAGGACGAGCCGTTCGACTCGGTGATCTCGGAGACGAGGCGAATGGTGTAGGGGAATTCTTCGCGTCGACGGCAGCATCGGATGGATCGCGCGCCAGGCGAGCTTGCCGTGGCCGATTTCGCGGCGGCCGGGCGCGCCCATGCGGCCGGTTTCACCGACCGAATAGGGCGGGAAGTTGTAGTGCAGCAGGAACGTCTCTTTGTACGTTCCCTGCAGCGCGTCGATGAACTGTTCGTCTTCGCCGGTGCCGAGCGTCGCGACCACCAGCGCCTGGGTCTCGCCGCGGGTGAACAGCGCCGAGCCGTGGGTGCGCGGCAATACGCCGACTTCGGCGACGATCGGACGAACGGTCTTGAGATCGCGGCCGTCGATGCGGTTGCCGGTGTCGAGGATGTTCCAGCGAACGATCTTGGCTTCGAGCTCCTTGAACACGCCTGCGACCGCGAGCTTGTCGTGCTTCGGCTCGGCGCCTTCCGGGAAGAAATGCGCCATCACCTTCTGCTTGACCGCGGCGACGGCATCCTGGCGATCCTGCTTGCGCACGATCGAATAGGCGGCGCGCAGATCCTTTTCGGCCAGACCGAGAATTTCCTTCTCGAGCGCCGAATGATCGTTGACCGCCAGATCCCGCGGCTCCTTCGCGGCCTTTTCCGCGAGCTTGATGATGGCCTGAATCACCGGCTGGATATGCCGATGACCGAACATCACCGCGCCGAGCATGATTTCCTCGGACAGCTCCTTGGCTTCCGATTCGACCATCATCACGGCGTCATGGGTGCCGGCAACGACCAGATCGAGCTGGCTTTCTTTCATCTCGTCGATGGTCGGGTTGAGCACATATTCGCCGTTGATGAAGCCGACGCGCGCGCCGCCGATCGGGCCCATGAACGGGGCGCCGGAGAGCGTCAGCGCGGCCGAGGCCGCCACCATCGCGACGATGTCGGGATCGTTCTCCTGGTCGTGCGACAGCACGGTGACGGTGACTTGGGTATCGCAGCGCCAGCCGTCGGCGAACAGCGGCCGGATCGGGCGGTCGATCAGCCGCGAGGTCAGCGTGTCCTTTTCGGTCGGACCGCGTTCGCGCTTGAAATAGCCGCCCGGAATGCGGCCGGCGGCGTAGTATTTTTCGGTGTAATTGACGGTGAGCGGCAGGAAGTCGATGCCTTCCTTCGGCTGCTTGGCCGCCACGACGGCGGCGAGAACCGTGGTTTCACCGTAGGTGGCGAGCACGGCGCCGTCGGCCTGACGCGCGATCTTGCCGGTCTCCAGCGTTAAGGGGCGGCCACCCCAATCAAGTTCTACTTTGTGAATATTGAACATTGCGATTGTCTTTCATGGTTTTTGCGAAAGCGCGAAAGCCATCAGCAAGACGGCGAGACGCTGACGGCGCAGCTTTGCTGCAATGCCGTTTCAGCGTCCGGCGATCCTGCCATGGCCTTCGGACCTTCATCAGATATGAACAGGCACGGATCGGCGCCATTGCTGCCGGGATCGGCAGCTTTGCTGCCGGACTTCAGGTGGCAGCTTTGCTGCCGGGCAAAAAGCGGGCGCCCTGGGCGCGCCGCCGACAAACGCGCGGGACTTCCCGCGCGCAAACATTTTAGCGGCGGATACCCAGCCGTTCGATCAAACCCTTATAGCGGCCATCGTCGGTACGCCGGAGGTAATCGAGAATCTGACGGCGCTGCGACACGAGCTTGAGCAGCCCGCGCCGCGAGTGATTGTCCTTCACATGCGACTTGAAGTGTTCCGTCAAATTATTGATACGCTCCGAAAGCAGCGCAACCTGCACTTCGGGCGAACCGGTGTCGCCGGGCTTGGCGGCGTAGTCTTGATCAGCTTCCGCTTTACGCGCGGTCGTTATCGACATCGTCATCAACCCTTTGTCTGCCGGCTCGACCAGCGATGCCGGATAAATTAAACACGCGCCGAGGCACGATTTCGCCCCGTTCAGCCTCGGCTATGGCTACGAACTGGCCGCCTGAAGCGACCTGGACTATGCCGCGAACGATGGAGGCGTCCCGTCCGCGCAACAATACGGCTTGGCCCCTTTGGAGCCTCGCCGCGTCTGCCGGGCTCACGGCCAGCGCCGGGATGTCGTCCAGCGCGGTCTCGATCGGCAGAAGTGTGTCGGCAAGGTGTCCCTCACCGGCGGCCGCTCTATGGCACAAAGCCTCGACCTGTTCCAGGGGTATCATGTCGCCCTCGCCGAACGGCCCGACCCGGTTCCGGCGCAGCGCCGAGACATGGCCGAGCGCGCCCAACGCCCGGCCGAGGTCGCGCGCCAGCGAGCGGACATAGGTGCCCTTACCGCATTCCGCGGTCAGCATGGCGTGGTCGGCATCGGGCTGATCGATCAAATCGAGCCGGTGGACTTCGATCGCCCGCGGCGCCAATTCGACGGTTTCACCGCTGCGCGCGAGGTCATAGGCCCGTTCGCCGTCGATTTTGACCGCTGAATACCGCGGCGGAACCTGTTCGATGGTGCCGGTGAAGCGCGGCAACAGCGCCCGGATCGCTGCGGCATCGGGCCGGATTTCGCTGGTCGCCGCGACCCGGCCTTCGGCGTCGTCGGTGTCGCGTTCCTCGCCCCAGCGAATGGTAAAACGATACTCCTTTCGGCCATCGACCACGAAAGGCACCGTCTTGGTCGCCTCGCCGAGCGCGATCGGCAGGCAATCCTGAAGCCAGCGGGTCGAGCGTGCCGGCGTGGCCGGCCCGCTTGGCGCCGTAGAGATGCTTGATGACGGCGACGGCGTGGGTCGATGTCATGCCGACCGGCTTGTCGAGCACGATCCAGCCGTGCACGTCGCGCTTCTGGCGCTTTTTATTCGGTCGTCCCTCGGCAGGCGCCGCGGCGATAATATCGGCCGGCAGCGTTTCATTCGGCAACGTCATTCGTTCTCCTCGCCGGAATCTTCCTGGCTGCGCGGATCGTTCTGGCTGTTCAGGTCACGTTGCACCACCGGCGTTCGCAACAGCTTCTCGATCCGCTCCGCTTCATCGAAGCGGTCGTCGACCCGGAATCGAATCTCGGGAGCGAATTTCAAGTTCACGCGCCGCGCGATCTCGCCGCGCACATAGCGTTTGTTGCGATCGAGCGCCTCGACCACCGCTTCGCCATCGCGGCCGCCGAGCGGCATGACATAGACGGTGGCGAGCCGGAGATCGGGGCTCATGCGCACTTCGGGAACGGTGATCATGTGGGTTTCGATGACGGGATCGTGGATGTCGCCGCGCGACAGCAGGGCGGCGAGCTCGTGGCGAATCAATTCGCCGACACGGAGCTGACGCTGCGAGGCTCCGGCGGACTGATCGCGTTGATGATGGCGTGGCATTTTTCTAAAAGCGTTTTTTCTACAAGCGTCATGCGCGGGTTCGGCCCGCGCATCTCTTTCCCTGTGCACTGCTATAAATGTAGCGACTGCCGCGACCGGCGCGGCAATGACCGGCGCTAAGCGAACGTGAGATTTGAACTCACAGCGTCCGCTGCACGCTCTCCACCCGGTAGCACTCGATAATGTCGCCGGCTTTCATGTCCTGATAATTCTCGAATGCCATGCCGCATTCCTGGCCGGCGACCACTTCGCGCGCATCGTCCTTGAAGCGCTTGAGCTGCGACAGCTTGCCTTGATGGACGACGACGCTGTCGCGGATGAGCCGCACATTGGCGCCGCGCTCGACGGTGCCGTCGGTGACGCGGCAGCCGGCGATATTGCCGACCTTCGAAACCTTGAAGACTTCGAGAATGACGGCGTTGCCGAGCATGGTCTCGCGCAGCGTCGGCGCCAGCAGTCCCGACATCGCCTTCTTCACGTCGTCGACGAGATTGTAGATGATGTCGTAATAGCGAATTTCGACGCCCGGCCTGTTCGGCGGCCTCGCGCGCTTCCTTGTGCGCGCGGACATTGAAGCCGATCAGGGCCGCGCCCGAGGCTTCCGCCAGGGTGACGTCGGATTCGGTGATGCCGCCGGCGCCGGCGAAGATCACGCGCGCGCCGACTTCCTCGGTGCCGAGCTTGTCCAGCGCGCCGATGATCGCTTCGATCGAGCCCTGCACGTCGCCCTTGATGACCAGCGGGAATTCCTTGCGGCCCGACGTCTTGAGCTGACTCATCATCTGCTCGAGCGAACCGCGCATGCCGGTCTGCCGCGCGGCGGCTTTTTCGCGCTTTTGACGATCGCGATAATCGGTGATTTCGCGGGCGCGCGCTTCGGTATTGACGACGGCGAGCCGGTCGCCGGCCTCCGGCGTGCCGTTGAAGCCGAGGATTTCGACCGGCATCGACGGACCGGCCGCGACGACGGAATGGCCGGTATCCGACATCAGAGCGCGAACGCGGCCCCATTCGGTGCCGGCAACGACGATATCGCCCGGCTTGAGCGTGCCGCGCTGGACCAGCACGGTCGCGACCGGGCCGCGGCCACGGTCGAGCCGCGCCTCGATCACCGTGCCTTCGGCGGCGCGGTTCGGATTGGCTTTGAGCTCGAGCACCTCGGACTGCAGCGCGATGGTATCGAGCAGCTTGTCGAGATTGATCTTCTGTTTCGCCGAGACTTCGAGTTCGAGCACGTCGCCGCCCAGCGATTCGACCTGGATTTCATGCTGCAGCAATTCGGTGCGCACGCGCTCCGGCTTGGCGTCCGGCTTGTCGATTTTGTTGATGGCGACGATGATCGGCACCTTCGCCGCCTTGGCGTGATGAATCGCTTCCACCGTCTGCGGCATGACGCCGTCATCGGCGGCGACCACCAGAATGACGATGTCGGTGATCTTGGCGCCGCGGGCGCGCATCGCGGTGAACGCGGCGTGGCCGGGCGTATCGATGAAGGTGATGCGGCCGCCGGACGGCGACGTCACCTGATAGGCGCCGATATGCTGGGTGATGCCGCCGGCCTCGCCGGCTGCGACTTCGGTCGAACGGATGGCGTCGAGCAGCGACGTCTTGCCGTGGTCGACATGGCCCATGATGGTCACGACCGGCGCGCGCGGCAGCAGGCTGGCCGGATCGTCCGGCGCGTCGAACATGCCCTCTTCGACGTCGGATTCGGCCACGCGCCGCACGGTGTGGCCAAGCTCTTCGGCGATCAGCTGCGCGGTATCGGCGTCGATCGTATCGGTGATCTTCACCATGTGACCCTGCTGCATCAGGATGCGGATCACGTCGACGCCGCGTTCGGCCATGCGGTTGGCCAGTTCCTGGATGGTGATGGTCTCGGGGACAATGACCTCGCGCGCGATTTTTTCCTTCGGCTCATCGCGGTGACCGGACATGCGCTGCGTGCGGCGGCGGAACGAAGCGACCGAACGTTCCCGAATCTCGTCCGCCGAGAGCGCGGTTACGACGGTAAGCCGGCCGCGGCGCTTTTCACCGGTGCTTCGGGTCGGCTTCGGTGCGGGCGCGGGTCGCGCCGGCGCTCCGGTAACACCGCGGCGAGGGCGCGGCGCTTCTTCCTCATCGGCTTCAAGCACCGGACGCGCGGTGGTGGTGCCGGGCTTTGCCAATCCGGCGGTCGTATCGGCGGCGCCGAAGCGCTTCTTGGCGACTTCGTCGGCCTTGCGTTTGGTTTCTTCGTCGTGCTTGCGGCGTTCGTCTTCGTCGCGCTTGCGCGCTATCGGCGGCAACGCGCTCGGCACGGTCGGATTCTTCGCGGTCCGACGTCGCGCTTTGGCGTCTTCCTCGGCGCGCTCGCGCTCTTCAGGCTCACGAACGCGCGCATCGGCAAGCGCATGGGCGCGGGCATTGCGCTCATCATCGGTCAGCGTGCGCAACACCACGCCGGAAGCTTTGGGGGCGACCGCCGCAGCGGCGCTGGGCGCGGCCGGCGCGGCCGCAGGCGCTCTGGCGGCCGGCGCTGCGGTCGTCGGGCGCTTCGGCGTGGCACTGCGATCCGGCGCTATGGCGGGCTCGGCCTTGACCTCGCCCGGACCGATGCGGCGCTTAACTTTTTCGACGACGACCGATTTGCTGCGGCCATGGCTAAAGCTCTGGCGCACAACGCCTTGCTCGACGCCGGTTCGCTTCAGGGTCAGCGTCTTGGTTGGCGTCACGCTCAGCTTTTCGCCGCTATTTTTTGTCGTCTCGGTCATTCGCATCCAGTTCCGTACAAGCCAATGTCTCGGCCAGCTCAATTCGACCGGCCGCGCCAGCCGCTTCGGCCGGTTGAGCCGGATCGCCGGTCCGAAACCGTTCCAGGCGCCGCAAACGCGCCAAAAACGTGTCAGCTCGCGGGCCCGGCAAGCAGGGCTGCATGTATCACATTTGGGCGCCCCAGTGCCAAATCCAATTGTGCCGACGTCAGAATTCGTGTGACCACGACCGCGTCGCTCCGCTCGCTGTGGCGCAGTGCGGCATCGAGCTTTCTGACCCCGTCGGCGCGCCGCGTCGGCGGCATGCACCAGCGCCTTAACCGTTTCACGGGCCAGCGCATCTTCAACCTTGGCGAAACCGGTCACGACCAGGCCGGCCTTGCCGGCGATCGCCAGCGCATCGAGCACGGCCTGTTCCAGCAGGCAGCTCGGTGCGGTCCACCAGATCCGGCGGGAGCCGCACGTCGCGCTTGAAGCCGCGGGCGAAAACCTTGCGCTTGATGGCTTCGCCCAGCGCGCCTTGCGTTGCGGTCACCCACACGCCGCGGCCCGGCAGCTTGCGTTTGAGGTCCGGCACCGCCTCGCCGTCCGGCCCGACAACGAACCGGATCGAGTTCGTCGACCGGCCGCACCGTGCGGGTCGCGACGCACAGCCGTTCGCGGCCGCTGTCGCGCGGTCCGCTTGTCGAGCTCGATGTCGGTCGGCTGCAGCTGTCATTCGGCAGTTCGGCTCCGTTTATGGCTGCGCTTCGGCGGTTTCGGGCTTCGGCGGCCGGCGGCGGCGCGAGATCGGCCTCGGTGACCCAGCCGGCCTTGAGCCGCGCCTGCATGATCAGCGCCTCGGCTTCCTCGCGCGACATCTCGAAACCGTCGAGGATGCCGGCCTGGCGCACGGCCTCGCCGTCCTTGCGTTCGGTCCAGCCGGCGAGATCGTCGGTGGCGCAGCCGGCGAGATCCTCGACCGTCTTGATGCCGTTCTCGCCGAACCGCACCAGCATGGCCGTGGTGACGCCCTCGACCTCCTTGAGCTGCGTCTTCGACGCCAAGCTCCTTGCGCTTGGCATCGAGCTCGCCTTCGATCTTGTCGAGATATTCGCGGGCGCGGGTCTGCAATTCGTTCGCGGTATCCTCGTCGAAGCCTTCGATGCCGGCGATTTCCTTGGCGTCGACCATCGCCAGTTCCTCGACCGAGTTGAAGCCTTCCGACGCCAGCAACTGCCCGATCACCTCGTCGACATTGAGCGTGTCGATGAACATGCGGGTGCGGTTTTCGAATTCGGCCTGGCGGCGTTCGGATTCTTCCTGCTCGGTCAGGATGTCGATGTCCCAGCCGGTGAGTTGCGACGCGAGCCGCACGTTCTGGCCGCGCCGGCCGATGGCGAGCGAAAGCTGCTGATCCGGCACCACCACTTCGATGCGCTCGCGCTCTTCGTCGAGCACGACCTTGGCGACTTCCGCCGGCGCCAGCGCGTTGACGACGAAGGTGGCGATGTCCTGCGACCACGGAATGATGTCGATCTTCTCGCCCTGCAGCTCGTTGACCACCGCCTGCACGCGCGAGCCGCGCATGCCGACGCAGGCGCCGACCGGATCGACCGATGAATCGCGCGATACCACGGCGATCTTGGCGCGCGAGCCGGGATCGCGCGCCACCGCCTTGACCTCGACGATGCCGTCGTAGATTTCCGGCACTTCCTGCGCGAACAGCTTGGACATGAATTGCGGATGCGTGCGGGACAGGAAAATCTGCGGCCCGCGCTGTTCGCGCCGCACGTCGTAGATATAGGCGCGGATGCGGTCGCCGTTGCGGAACACTTCGCGCGGCAGCATTTCGTCTCGCCGCACGATCGCTTCGCCGCGGCCGAGATCGACCACCACGTTGCCGTATTCGACGCGCTTGACGATGCCGTTGACGATATCGCCGATGCGATCCTTGTATTCGTCGTATTGCCGGTCGCGCTCGGCCTCGCGCACTTTCTGCACGATCACCTGCTTGGCCGATTGCGCGGCGATGCGGCCGTATTCGAGCGGCGGCAGCGGATCGGCGATGGTGTCGCCGATCTGCGCGGCCGGATGGCGCCGGCGGGCATCTTCGAGACTGATCTGGGTCGCGGAGTTCTCGACGGTCTCGACCACCAGCATGTGGCGCGACAGATGCAGCTCGCCGCTTTTCGGATCGATCTCGGCGCGCACCTCGGTTTCGCTGCCGTAGCGCGACCGCGCGGCCTTGGCGATGGCGTCTTCCATGGCGCCGAGCACGATCCTTCGATCGATCGACTTTTCGCGGGCGACCGCCTCGGCGATCTGCAGCAATTCGAGTTTGTTGGCGCTTACGGTCGCCATCGATCAGTCTCCCTTGCGTTGATTCTGTTTGCTCTTGCGCAACGAGTCGGCAATGAGCGCGTCGGTGAGTACCAGTCTGGCTTCGGCCATGTCGTCGATGCGCAGCAAGATTTCGGCAGGTGGTGTCGCCGGCCGCTTCGTAGCGGATGCGCGCGCTGTCGCCCTCGGTGCCGACGAGTTCGCCGCGAAATCGCTTGCGGCCGTCGATCGGTACCGCCATCTCGATCTGGGCGGCATGGCCGGCATAGCGGTCGAAATCCGACCGGCGGACCAGCGGGCGGTCGATGCCGGGCGACGAAATCTCCAGCCGATAGGCGCCCTCGACCGGGTCGGTGACATCCAGCACCGGCGACAGCGCGCGCGAGGCCGCCTCGCAATCCTCGATCGCCATGGTGCCGTCCGGCTTTTCGGCCATGATCTGCACGGTGCAGCCGGCATAGGCGGAGACCTTGACGCGCACCAGCCGATAGCCGAGCGAAGCGAGCACCGGCTCGACGATGGCGGCGACGCGCGCCGCCCGCCCCGGCTCGACGATGAGCCGCGGTTCGTCGGCAAAACTCGCATACGGCACTGTGGTCGGCCTATCGTCCATGCTCTGCGCGGTATTCCATTCTGAACTGCGAAGCACCGTCAGGCCTCAGGTAATAAAAAAGAGCGGGTCCCGGGGGAACCCACTCTCAAAACCGTTCGGTTCAACCGATCGCTATGAGGTATCCATGACGGATAGGCGAAATATAGCGGATTACCGGGCCGTTGCAAGGCCTCTTCAGGGATCGGTAATTCAGTAAAAGGTAGTCAATTACGCTGCAAAAGCCGCAAAATGCCGGCCATTGACCACGGATTACCGTTGCCCGGATGGGTGCCGCGCTCTCGCTGATCCCGGAACTGGAAGACGTGATTGCAGCACGGCTCGCGCCGCAAGCGTGCTCGAGACTCTGCAGCGTATCACGGACCTGTTCCTCAACGGCGCGAGCCGGTTCGGCGACGCCCATGTCGATCTGTTCGACACCGTATTCGGGCGGCTGATCGAGGAAATCGAGAGCAAAGCGCGCGCCGAACTCGCCCATCGCCTGGCGCCGGTCGACAACGCCCCGTTAAGACTGATGCTGACGCTGGCGCGCGACGACGACATCGCCGTCGCCGGGCCGGTGCTCAAACTGGCGCCGCGGCTCGCAGGAGGTCGACCTGGTCGATCTCGCCCAGACCAAAAGCCAGGCGCATTTGCGGGCGATTTCGGCGCGCCAGATGCTCGGCGAGGCGGTGACCGACGTGCTGGTGCGCCGCGGCGACCGGGAGGTCGCCCGCAGCGTCGCCGCCAATCGGGGGGCGCGGATTTCCGAGACCGGCTTCTTTCGCCTGGTCAAGCGCGCCGAGAGCGACGGCGTTCTTGCCGAGCAAGTCGGGCTGCGGCCGGATATTCCGCCGCCGATGTTTCGCGAATTGCTGGAGCGCGCGACCGCGGTCGTGCATCAGCGGCTGCTGGCCTCGGCCTCGCCGGCATTGAAGGCCGAAATTCATCGGGTCTTGGCGCGGGTGTCGGAGGAAGTCGGCGCCCGGGTCGGCCCGCGCGACTATCGCGCGGCGCAGCGGGTCGTGCTCGGCCTGCACCGGGCGGGGCAGCATGAACGAACCGGCCCTGGCGGCTTTCGCCGACGACGGCAAATACGAAGAGACCGTGGTGGCGCTTGCCGCGCTGTCCAAGGTGCCGATCGATGTCGCCGACCGGCTGATGGCAGGCGAACGGCCCGATCCGGTGCTGATCCTGTGCAAGGCGGCCGGAATGGACTGGCCGACGGTGAAGTCGATCATGACGGCGTCCAAGCGCAAGGCAAATTGCCGTCGAGCCAGACTATCGATGCCGCTTTTGCCAATTACGACCGGCTGTCGCCCTCGACGGCGCAGCGCGTGGTGCGCTTTTGGCAGGTCAAGCAGAACGGCGCGGCCTAAACGCCGCTCTCAAGTCTTTCGGAAAATCAGAAAACACGACGCGCGTTCCTCCCGCGCCGCCTTGGCGTGGTAGCGCGTGCTTGACGAAGCCGGGCCACGGCCGTCCGCCAGTCGTCGGCGCACTCCGCCGTCCATGCGAAGTCGCGCGACCGGACGAAACGCTGCAGCGTCCAGCCGGCATAGTCGGCGATATCGGTGACGAAACGGAATTCGCCGCCCGGCCGCAGGATGCGGGCGAGCTTTGCGACCATATCGTCCTGCACGAAGCGGCGTTTCCAATGCCGCCGCTTGGGCCATGGATCGGGGTGAAGCAGATCGATCCGCGCCAAGGACAGCGGCGGCAGCCACGCCAGCAGATTAACCGCGTCGTCGAAATGCAGCCGGATGTTGCGCAAGCTGTGGGCGTCGATCGCGGCCAGCGCCTTGGCCATGCCGTTGACGAAAGGCTCGACGCCGATGAAGCCGGTCCGCGGATTTTGCTGCGCTTGCGCGATCAAGGATTCGCCGCCGCCGAAACCGATGTCGAGCGTGACCTCATCGACGGCTACCGGAAACAACGCGCTCAAGCGCGGCAGGCGGCGGCTGGGTGAGATCGATGCGCGAGCTGCGGCAACAGTGTCGTCGAGCAGCCGGGCATGATTGGGCCGCAGCTTGTGGCCTTTGCGCCGTCCAAAAAACGCGCGGTCCTGGTTCGATTGGATCTGGCGATCATCGCCGTCACTATCAGAAACGAAGATGGCCGGGACAAGCCCGGCCATCACGATGAAACGCTGCAAACGATCCGAGGGGATCAGCGCAACGCGCGCTTGAGCGAATCGACGAGGTCGGTGCGCTCCCAGGAAAAGCCGCCGTCTTTTTCCGGCGCGCGGCCGAAATGGCCGTAGGCCGCGGTGCGCCGATAGATCGGCCGGTTGAGTTTCAGCGACCGGCGGATGTTGGTCGGGCGCAGCGGGAAAATTTCCTGCAGCGCCTTGGCGAGCTTCTTCTCGTCGACCTTGCCGGTGCCGTGGGTGTCGACATAGAGCGACATCGGATCGGCGACGCCGATCGCATAGGCGACTTGGATGGTGCATCGCTCGGCCAGTCCCGCCGCGACGACGTTTTTGGCGAGATAACGCGCCGCGTAAGCGGCCGAGCGATCCACCTTGGTGGGATCCTTGCCGGAGAACGCGCCGCCGCCGTGAGGGGCATAGCCGCCGTAGGTGTCGACGATGATCTTGCGGCCGGTGAGGCCGCAGTCGCCATCCGGACCGCCGACCACGAAGTTACCGGTCGGATTGACCAGGAAATCGGATTCGCTTTTTCGGCATCCAGCCTTTCGGCAGCGCGGAGGCGACCGCGTCGCCGATCAGATCCCTGACCATGCTCGGGGTGTATTTCTTGCCGTTGCGGGTCTGCGCATTGTGCTGGGTCGAGACCACGACCTTGGTGCAGCCGATCGGCTTGCCGTCGACATATTGCACGGTCACCTGGCTCTTCGCGTCGGGCTGCAGATCGAACAGCGCGCCGGAGCGGCGCTTATCCGACAGCACCTTCAGGATCTTGTGCGCAAAATAAATCGGCGCCGGCATGAACGAGCCCTTTTCATAGACCTCGCTCTCGTTGCAGGCGTAGCCGAACATCATACCCTGGTCGCCGGCGCCTTCATTCTCTTCGCCCTTCTTCTTCTTGGCATCGACGCCCATGGCGATGTCGGGCGACTGGCCGTGCAGCAGCACCTCGACGTCGGCGCCATGATAGGAGAAGCCGTCCTGGTCGTAGCCGATGTCCTTGACGACGCCGCGGGCGATTTCGGTGATCAGCTCGCGATCGACCACCGCCGTGCCGCCGATCTTGCGGAATAATTGGCCGCGGCCCTCGCCGGCCACGATGATCTTGTTGGTCGTGCAAAGCGTTTCGCAGCCCAGCCGGGTATTGATCAGGCTGTCGTCGGCGATGCCGAGCTTGATGTCGCGTTCGATGAAAGCATCGAGAATGGCGTCGGAAATCTGATCGGAGACTTTATCCGGATGCCCCTCCGAAACCGACTCGCTCGTGAACAGGTAGTTGGTACGTGACACAGCGAAACACTCCCTCGTAACTGCCCTGAAGTAACGCGACCTGAAGCTTCGGTCTTGCAAGGCAGGCCCGGCAGGGTTTTAGGCCGCCTCAAGAAAACGTGGTTGTTGCAGCGTCCCTCTGCCCGGTCAAGATGTGGGCGGCAGGTGGGCGATGGTGGGATGCGGCGTGGCGCCGAACGGACGATTTTGTCAGCGCTTTTCGCGGCTGGCGATTTGCTCGACCAGATCGACGATGCGCCGCCGCAGCTTTGCATCCTCGATGCGCATGAAGGCTTTGGTGAGCGCCAAGCCGTCCGACGTCGACAAAAACTCGGAAACATAAGCCGGTGACGGCGCTTCCCCCATGCCGTCGGCGCGGCCGCTCGCCGTGCTAGGTCCCCCTTCGAAGAAGAATGAAACAGGCACCTGGAGAATGTGAGCGATTTGTTGAATCCGGCTCGCGCCGATTCGGTTGGTGCCCTTTTCGTATTTTTGCACTTGTTGAAATGTCAGACCCAAAGCGTCGCCGAGTTTCTCCTGACTCATTCCAAGCATCATGCGACGCATCCGCACGCGACTGCCGACGTGCTTGTCCGTCGGATTCGGCGCCTTCTTGGTCAGCATGATCAACTCCTCTGCCCCCGCATTTATTTATCTTAATGTGGATGGATAGCAAACCCGTCCTATTTGAAACCACTTCGCTTCGGCAAGGAATCGCGGGGTGAAACTATGAACAGCGGAATTTTTGCCCGCTTCAGTTGCGTTGCGCCCCCGGCCGACAGCTTCTAGTCGTCACCGGCGGCAAGGCGGATCAAAAAGCCGCTCTGCCGGCGCCGCGCCGCTGCTCAACTATTTATCAGGTTGCCGCCGAGGCGACGTCTCACCACCGCGATGAGTGCGAGCCCGATCATGATGGCGACCGGCGCGTCGCCGACGCGGGCATAAAATGGTGCGGCGATCGCGCGGGGCAGTGGGGCATCGAGCACGCCTTCGGTTCCCAAGGGCAACGAATTGACGATCCGCCCCAGCGGATCGATCACTGCGGAAATTCCGGTATTGGCGGCGCGCGCCAGCGGCAGGCCTTGCTCGATCGCGCTGATACGCGCCTGCTGGAAATGCTGATAAGGCCCGCTGGAAATGCCGAACCAGCCGTCATTGGTGACATTGACGATCCAACCCGGGCGAGTGCCGGGCGGGGTCGCTTCGCCCGGAAAAACAATCTCGTAGCAAATAAGCGGCAACGCGTTCGGCGCGCCCGGAATGGCGATCAGCCGGTGCCGGTCGCCGGCGAGGAATCCGCCGCGCTGCTCGGTGAGCGCCTGCAAGCCCAGTTGTTCGAGGAGATGCTCGAACGGCAAATATTCACCGAACGGCACCAAGTGCACCTTGTCGTAGATCGCGTCGATGCCGCCGGAATGATCGATGACGTAGATCGAATTATAGACGCCGGACTCCTTCGGGTTGTCCGGATCGGCGAGCCGCATGGCGCCGGTGATCAGCACGGTGTTTTGCGGCAGGAGCTTGGCGATCTGTTCGAGCGCGTCGGCTTCGCGGGTGAGAAAAAACGGAAACGGCGATTCCGGCCAGATCAAATGCGTCGTACCGCGCAGGTTCTGCGCTTGCGGGCCGGAGGCGCGGTTGGACAGCGCGACATAAGTGTCCATCACCTGCTGCTTCGCGGCGTAGTTGAAGCGCACATCTTGCTGCAGGTTCGGCTGCATGATGCGCAGATGCACGCCGTCGACGAGACGTGTCGGCGAAGTCGCAAGCCGCAGCGCGCCGAGACCGCCGAGCAGGACGAGCACCGCGACGCCGAATGCCGGCGGCAACCACGGCCGGCGTGTTTCGCTGCGGTCGTCGGTCAGGGTGGCGGGCGATGCGAACACCACGACCACGATAAAGGTGAGACCCCAAATGCCGACGACGGAGAAGGCTTGCGCGAGCGGCAGCGGAGCGGCGAGCGCGTAGCCAAATGCATTCCACGGGAAACCGGTCAGGATATGGCCGCGCAGCCATTCCGACGCGGTCAGCGTTACGCCCAAAGCGAGGATACGCAGCGCGCCACGCGTCCAAATCAGGCGTGCCAGCACGACGCCCAGCGCCATGTAGATCGCGGCGACCGCGGGCAGGCCGATCACTGCGACCGGCAACAGCCAGCCGAAGGTCGGAGCATCGACCAGAAAGGCGTAGCCGATCCAATAAAGTCCGGCGAGGAAGTAGCCAAAACCGAACCACCAGCCGGTTGCCGCGGCTGTCGCCAAGCCGCCCCGCCGGCTCACGCCTACACCGTCGATCAACCACACCAGCGTCGGAAATGTCAGGAACAAAATCGGCCAGGCGTTAAACGGCGCCATCGCCAGCGCCGACAGGGCGCCCGCGATAAATGCGATCAGCCAGCGCCGCCAGCCCCAAGCCAGAACGATGCCGTGAATCAGCCGCGTAAGCGTCACGGCGTCCGCGGCATGTTCGAGTCGGGGCGGCCGGCTTCGTCGCGCAACGGTGCCGGTCTCGCCGGTTGCGGCCGCGCCGGCGCCGGCAGTTCGCGCGCGGCCGCCGGCCGGCGGTTCTTGCGCAGATAAATCCTTGCGCGCTTGACCCGGCGCGGATCGGCGTCGAGCACCTCGGCTTCGAACGGTTCGGGTCCCGGCACCAACTCGCCGCGCACCGGAACATGGCCGGCCCTGATGACCAGATAGCCGCCCAGGGTATCGGCTTCCTTGGCGGCCTCGCCGACATCGAACTCGTCGCCGATCGCGGCGCGTACATCGTCGAGGCTGGCCCGGCCGTTGGCGAGGAACGAGCCGTCCGCCTGCCGCGTCACGCCCGGGCCGTCGTCGGTATCGTGCTCGTCGGCGATATCGCCGACGATGAGTTCGACCAGGTCTTCGATCGAGACAAGTCCGTCGCTGCCGCCGTATTCGTCGATCACCAGAGCGAGGTGAATGCGGGTCGCCTGCATCTTGGCCAGCAGGTCCAGCGCCGGCATCGACGGCGGTGCGTACAGCATTTCGCGGACGATTTTGGTGGCCGATAAGGCAATCGACAAATCGATCGCGGCAAAGTTCAGACTGACCGTCTCTTTTGGCTTGCCTTCCGCGCTGTCGCCGGGATCGACGGCCGCGCGCGCGGCCATGAAGGCCACAAGATCGCGGATGTGAACCATGCCGGCCGGATCGTCGAGCGTGTCGTTGTAGACGACGAGGCGGGAATGCGCCGCCACTTCGAACACTTTGAGCAGATCGGCGAGCGCGATGTCCTGCTGAACCGCGACGATATCGGCGCGCGGCACCATGATGCTCTCGACCCGCGTTTCGCGGAGACCGAGAATATTCTTGAGCATGGCGGCTTCTTCCGGCGAAAAACCGGATTGCGGCTGTTCATGGGTCAGCACCAGTTCAAGATCGGCCCGCGTCGAGGCCGCCTTCCAGCCGAACAGGATTCGCATCACCCGCGACAGCCAGCCGTGGGCTTGCTCGCCCGCCTCCGGCACTACCATCGGCAAGGCGCGGTGTTCGCTGTCGGCCGGTTCGTTGCGCGGTGGCGGTTGAGTCATCATGTCGATCGGGTCGGCGGAATTGGGCATCAGAAGGCGCGGCGGATTTCAGGATTTGCGCGAGCGGCTGCCGCGCCGTTTGGCGGCGGAAGTCGTCCGGAGCTTAGCAGGTTCTTTGGCCGTCGCCCGGCCGGCGGGGACCGTGGCTGACCGCGGCGCCCCGGCGTTCGTCCGATAGGGATCCGGGATAGCAAGCTGACGCAATATGTCGCGCTCGGCATCTTCCATGATCTGCGCGTCCTTATCGCGCTCATGGTCATAGCCGACGAGATGCAGAAAGCCATGGACGGCGAGGTGGGCGAGGTGGTGCGCGAACGGCTTGCCTTCGCCGCGCGCTTCGCGCGCGATAGTCTCGAACGCCAGCACGATATCGCCAAGGTGCGCGGCGGTGTCGTTGCCATTGGCCGGCTTATCGGCATTGGCAGACTTGTTGGGATTGGAAGACTTACTGGGATTGGAAGGTCTGGCCGGAAACGACAGCACATTGGTGGCCGCGTCGACACCCCGCCAATCGCGGTTGAGCGAGCGTATCGAAGAATCATCGGTGAGAACGACGGCAAGCTCGGCCTTGCCTGGCGATCGGACCGCCGCGGCGGCGCGGCTGACGGCGCGTCGTATAATCGCCTTCGCCGACGCTGCGGTTGTTTTCGCTGCAGCCGTCTTGGCAGTTGTGTTCTTGGCAGTTGCGTTCTTGGCACTCTTTTTCCAGCGGTCGCTGGCGACCAGAACGTCGATCTTCAGCACGGGCCGGCCCGGCCGCGTCATTCGCGCCGCTCGCGTTTCTTCGCCGCTTCATTGTCATAGGCGGCGACGATACGGGCGACGAGTTCATGGCGGATGACGTCGGCTGCGGTGAAGCTGACATGGCCGATGCCTTCGACGCCTTCGAGCAGCCGCACCGCGTCGGCGAGGCCGGAAGTCTGGCCCGGCGGCAGATCGACCTGGCTCGGATCGCCGGTCACCATCATGCGGCTGTTTTCGCCGAGCCGGGTCAGCAGCATTTTCATCTGCATCGCGGTGGTGTTCTGCGCCTCGTCGAGAATGATGGCGGCATTCGCCAGCGTGCGGCCGCGCATGAAGGCGAGCGGCGCGATTTCGATTTCGGCGGTTTGCAGCGCGCGTTCGACGATGCGGGTATCCATCAGGTCATAGAGCGCGTCGTAGATCGGCCGCAGATAGGGATCGACCTTTTCGCGCATGTCGCCCGGCAGAAAGCCGAGCCGTTCGCCGGCCTCGACCGCCGGCCGCGACAGCACGATGCGATCGACTTCTTTGCGTTCGAACAATTGCACGGCATGCGCCACCGCCAGCCAGGTCTTGCCGGTACCGGCCGGCCCGGTCGAGAACACCAGCGCGTGGCGCTTGAGCGCGCGGATATAGCCGTCCTGCGCCGCGGTGCGGGCGCGGACGCGGCGCTTGCGCAGATTGATCTCCTCGAAATTTTCGCGCGCGGCATTGGGATCGAAATCGAACAGCGAGCCCTGCGACAGGGCCAGCCGGATCGCGCCCTCGACATCGCCCTGCACCAGTTCGTCGCCGCGTTTGAGCCGTTCATAAAGACTCTCGAGCACGCGGCGCGCCTGATCGCAGGCTTCGCGCGGGCCTTCGAGGGTGATCTGATTGCCGCGCGAATTGGCGACCACGCCGAGCCGGCGCTCGATCAATGCGAGGTTTTGGCCGTATTGTCCGAACAGCACCGAAGCCAGCCGGTTGTCGTCGAAGGTGAGCACGATCTGCGCCGGGCTTGCCGGCGCGATAAGGACCGCTTCATCCGGCGGCAGTGGATCGGGTGTTCGCAATTCTGGCTCCTTCTTAGACCGGCGCGCCGACGAGAGCGGGTGATGTCGCGACGCCGTAAGGTTGCTGGACCAGCGCACCAAACAGACTGTTGCTGATGGCGTCGGTGACGGTCACCGTCGCCACTTCGCCGATCAGCGCCGCGGGCGCCGTGACGTGCACCGGCTGCAGATAAGGCGAACGTCCGACCAGTTGGCCGTCGCGGCGGCCGGACTTTTCGAACAGCACGTCGAAGCTGCGGCCGATACAGCGCCGATTAAACACATCCTGACGATGGGCAATCGCTCGCTGCAGGCGCAGCAGGCGCTCGTATTTCACGTCCTCGGCGACCTGATCGTCCATCTCGGCGGCCGGCGTTCCCGGCCGCGGCGAGTAGCTGAACGAGTAAGCGGCGGAAAACCCGACTTCTTCGATCAGATCGAGCGTTTCGGCGAAATCTTTTTCCGTCTCGCCGGGAAATCCGACGATGAAATCCGATGTCAGCGCCAAATCGGGCCGGGCATCCTGCAAGCGGCGTATGAGCTCGAGATAATCGGCGCGGCTATGGCGGCGGTTCATCGCGGCGAGTATGCGGTCGGACCCCGACTGCACCGGCAGATGCAATTGCGGCATCAGTTCACGCAAGTCGCGATGCGCCGCAATCAGATCGTCATTCATGTCGCACGGATGACTTGTGGTGTAGCGCAGCCGGACGATGCCGTTCACCGCGGCAAGGCTTTCAAGCAGCCGCGCCAGCGGCCACGCCCGTCCGTCCGGACCCTCGCCGTGATAGGCGTTGACGTTCTGGCCGATCAGCGTGATCTCGCGCACACCGGCCGCCGCCAGGTGCTCGACCTCGGCGACGATCTTGGCGATCGGCCGCGAGAGTTCCGCGCCGCGCGTATAGGGCACGACGCAGAACGTACAAAACTTGTCGCAGCCCTCCTGCACCGTGACAAAAGCCGAGATACCGCGGGCGCGGATCGCCGCTGCGGCCGGCGCCGCGAGGTGGTCGAATTTATCGTCGGCCGGGAATTCGGTATCGATCGCAGTGCCGTCACGGGCAGCCTGCGCCAGGAGTTCCGGCAGGCGGTGGTAGTTTTGCGGGCCGAACACCAGATCGACAGCGGGCTGGCGGCGGATGATCTCTTTGCCCTCGGCCTGCGCGACGCAGCCGGCGACCGCGATCACCACGTCGCGGCCTTCGGCTGCCGCGGCGTCTTTCATGACGCGCAGGCGGCCAAGTTCCGAATAGACCTTTTCGGCCGCCTTCTCGCGGATATGGCAGGTGTTGAGGATGACGAGGTCGGCCCCTTCGGGGGTGGCGGTCTCGGTGTAGCCCTCGGGTGCCAAAGTGTCCGCCATCCGACGCGAGTCGTAGGCGTTCATCTGGCAACCGAACGATTTGACGAAGAGCTTGCGGGGGCCGTTCATGCCAGAGTTCGGTCTAAGCCTTTGTTTTAAGTTGCGAATACGGTCTTTCGCCGCGCCCTAGCGGGGTGCCGCATGGCCGCTAGTCTTAACCGGATTTCGGCTGAAAAGGAATGCCGGCGGAGGCGCCGCGCTGTCGCGCTCCCGGCTAGTCGAGCGCCTGCACGTTAGCCTCTTGGATCAGCTTCGACCATTTTACGACCTCGGCCCTGATATAGGCATCGAGTTCCTCGGGACTACTGCTGCCGTTGGTCATGCCGAGTTCGGCGAGGCGCTGCTTGGTATCGTCCCGCGCCATCGCCTGCCGCGCCGCGCTATTGAGTTTGACGCGAATATCGTGCGGCGTGCCGGCCGGCGCGACGATGCCGAACCAGGTCTCGGATTGAAAACCCGGCAACGCCGCTTCCGCCACGGTCGGAACGTCCGGCACCGACGGCGAACGCTGCGCGCTGGTGACCGCCAGTGCGCGCAGCGAGCCGCCTTTGATGTGGCCCATGACGGCGGAGAGGTTGGCGAACATCAGTGGAATTTGTCCGGCGAGCAGATCGTTGATCGCGCCGGCTTCACCGCGATAGGCGACATGCGCCATGTGGATGCCGGCATTGTACTGAAACAGTTCGGCGGTCATGTGCGGCGTCGTGCCGACCCCGCCGGTGCCGAAATTGATCTTGCCGGGATTGGCCTTCGCCATGGCGATCACGTCGGCAACCGAATGCGCCGGCGATGACGGATTGACCACCAGCACCAGCGGTGAGGCGCCGGTGAGCGCGATGCCTGCGAAGTCTTTGACGGGGTCGACGGTCACTTTGTGATAAAGGTTAGGCGCCACCGCGCAGGTGGTCTGACTCCCCATCATCAGCGTGTAACCGTCGGGATCGGCTTTCGCGAGATCCTGCGCCGCGATCAGGCCGCTGGCGCCGGTGCGGTTTTCGACCAACATTGTTTGGCCGAGAATCTCGGACATTGTCTGCGCGGCGATCCGCGCCGCGACATCGGTGCCGCCGCCGGCGGCAAAACCGACCAGCATCTTGATCGGCCGGTTCGGAAAAGCGGCGTCTTGTGCGCCGGACTTATCGGCGGCCAATCCCAGCACCAGCGTGAAAACGAGAATAAACGCGACGCGCAGCAAGGATATTGCCGGCATGAGCCGCCTCCCAGTTTCCTCCGGTTGCGGCGTTGTTTCGCCGGCCATTATTTTGACGGAGGTTACCGGATTTAGGGCAGCGCGTCAGCCGAGGTCGCGGCGCAAGACCAGCGCGGTGGCGCCGCCGGCGTAATAGCCCTGGCGTTGGCCGACTTCATAGAATCCGGCTCGTTTGTAGAGCGCCCGGGCCGGCGCATTGCTTTTATCGACATCAAGAAACACCGAACGGACGGCGAGCCCCGCCAGTTGTCGAAGATGAAGGTCGAGCAGCGGGCGCGACACCGCCCGGCCGCGCCAAGCCGGCGCGATGGCGACCGACAAAATTTCCGCTTCGCCGGCCGCGAGCCGCGACAAGATAAATCCAATCAAGCTTGCGCCGCTGTTGGCGCGGTGGGCAACGACGTTGCGCTCCACCAGCAAGCGGTGAACCTCATCTTCGCCCCAGCCACGCTGGAACGATACGCCGTGAATCGCGGCGATCGCCGCCGCATCGCTTGGCCGCGCGCCGGTAAACGACGGCGCGCCGCGGGCAAACAGGCGGGCGAGCAAATTCATCATCGGCGTGGCAGTTGGGCGGCGTTTTGCGGCTGGGCGTCGGGCGCGCGCAAATATTGCGGCTTCGGTGGCGCTTGCGATTCTGGAGCGACAGCGCCCATCTGCGCGATCCAGGCGATGTCGGGCGCATCGCTAGCATCGACGGTCATCGGCGGCGGCGCGGTCGGGGCAAGCCCGGCAGCAACCGATCGCGCGGCCGATCCGACGATGTGAGACGAAGCCTCGGAGGCGACGCGCACCGCTTCGCTCAACGGCGCAATCCGCGGCGCAATCAGCGTGCGGCCGCCCGGCGCGAACGTTTGCAAATAAACATGCGAATGCCGGGCATCGATGACAACGATGACCGGGCTTCTCTCGTCGGCGCCGAGATAGGGAGCGGCATAGGCGGACAATGTCGTCACGCCGACGACCGGCACTTTAGTGGCGACGCCGAAGCCACGGGCAGCGGCAATACCGACCCGCATCCCGGTGAAGCTGCCGGGTCCGGTCGTCACCACGATACGGTCGAGATCGCGAAACGCCACGCCGGAGGTTTGCATGACCCGCGCCACCAGCGGCATCAGCGCCTCGGCGTGGCCGCGCGCCATGACGAGACTCTCGCTCGCGACAATGCCGCCGGACGCCGTGTCGAGCACGGCGGCAGAGCAGGCCGCCAACGCTGTGTCGAGGGCGAGCAAGCGCATGGAAAATAGAACAGTGCTGGTTCTCGGCGCGCCGCGCCGGACTAAATCGGCCGGACTTCGGTGACGTCGGGTACGAAGTGACGCAACAAATTCTGGATGCCGTGCTGCAAAGTGGCGGTCGATGACGGGCAACCCGCGCAGGAGCCCTTCATGTTGAGATAGACGACGCCCTCCTTGAAGCCGCGGAAGGTGATGTCGCCGCCGTCATTGGCCACGGCCGGACGCACCCGCGTCTCGATCAGTTCCTTGATGGTGGCGACCGTCTCGGCGTCGGCTTCGTCAAAGAACTCGTCCCCGTCGGCCGTCCCAGTCTTGCCTACCGCCAGAAGCGGCTCGCCGGACATGAAATGTTCCATGATGGCGCCAAGGATCATCGGCTTGAGCTGCTGCCATTCGCCGTCGTTCTTGGTCACGGTGATGAAGTCGGAGCCGTAGAACACGCCGCTGACGCCCGGGATGCCGAACAGCCGCTCGGCGAGCGGCGACTGGGCCGCCTCTTCGGGTTCGCGCAGTTCCAGCGTGCCGGTATCGAGCACGCTGCGGCCGGGCAGGAATTTCAGGGTTGCCGGGTTCGGCGTCGCTTCGGTCTGGATGAACATGGCATCCTCTGGCGTTGGGCGCCGTCGCGGCGCCAATTCACCCTACTACGTGGCGAATTGCGTTGGAAGTTCAAGGGCGGTCATTCCGGCGCCGAGCAAAGCGAGGAGCCCGGAATCCATAATCACCAGGTCAGGGATATGGATTCCGGATTTGCCGCCATGCAGCAATCCGGAATGACGGCAGAAACTAAGACCTTACAAAACCGACAATGTCCTTCACCGCATTCATGGTTTCGTCGGCGATCAGCCGCGCCCGCTGCGAGCCGTCCGCCAGCACGGCGTCGATCGCGGCGGGATCCTTCAGCAGCCGTTGCATCTCGGCGCCGATCGGGCCGAGCTTGGCGACGGCGAGGTCGATCAGCGCCGCCTTGAAGGTCGAGAACTGGGCGCCGCCGAATTCCGCCAGCACGCCGGCGCGCGTGGTGTCGGCGAGTGCGGCATAGATGCCGACCAGATTGTCGGCCTCCGGGCGTCCCTCGAGTCCCTTTTCTTCGCTCGGCAGCGGCTCCGGATCGGTCTTCGCCTTGCGGATCTTCTGCGCGATCGCGTCGGCATCGTCGGTGAGATTGATGCGCGAATAGTCCGACGGGTCCGACTTCGACATTTTCTTCGCGCCGTCGCGCAGCGACATCACGCGGGTGGCCTCGCCGGTGATCAGCGGCTCCGGCAGCGGGAAAAACGCTTCGCCGAAACCGTGGCTCGCGATCGAGGCGGCGAAGTCGTTGTTGAATTTCTGCGCGATGTCGCGCGCCAGTTCCAGATGCTGCTTCTGGTCCTCGCCGACCGGCACATGCGTGGCGCGATAGACCAGAATGTCGGCCGCCATCAGCTTCGGATAGGCATAGAGTCCGACCGAAGCATTCTCGCGGTCCTTGCCGGCCTTCTCCTTGAACTGGGTCATGCGGTTGAGCCAGCCGAGGCGGGCGACGCAATTGAACACCCAGGCGAGCTCGGCGTGGCCGGAGACCTGGCTCTGGTTGAACACGATATTCTTCTTCGGATCGATGCCGCAGGCGAGAAACGCCGCCGTCACTTCGCGCGTGGCCTTCGGCAGTTCGGCCGGGTCCTGCCACACCGTGATCGCATGCAGATCGACGACGCAATAGATGCAGTCGTAGCGGTCCTGCAATTCGACAAAGCGCTTGATGGCGCCGAGATAATTGCCGAGATGCAGATTGCCGGTCGGCTGCACGCCGGAAAACACCAGTTCCTTGAACGCCATGTCTGAGAGCCTGCTGTGAAAGCCTGCGCAGGGTTCGTGCGGGGCGCGTGCCCAATGCGCACGCCGCCTGCCGGCGTCCCCATGCCATGTGGTTGGCTTGCCGTGCAAGAGGCGGCCGTTATAGTGCGCCGCCCGCCGCCGGGTAATGCGAGAACAAAGACCCATGACATCAGCCCGTTACGACGTCCTCGGTATCGGCAATGCAATTGTCGATGTCATCGCCCGCGCCGACGAGGACTTTTTGCTCAAGCAGGACATGCGCAAGGGCGGCATGGCGCTGATCGACGAGGCGCGCGCGCAGGCGATCTATGACGCGATGGGGCCGGCGACGGAAATGTCCGGCGGCTCGGCGGCGAATACCATTGTCGGCCTGGCGTCGCTCGGCGGCCGCGCCGCATTCGTCGGCAAGATCAAGGCCGACGGGCTCGGCCGTGCCTTCGCCCACGATATCCGCGCCGCCGGCGTGAGCTTCACCACGCCGCCCGCCGCCGCCGGTCCGTCGACCGGGCGCTGCTACATCATGGTGACGCCGGATGGCGAGCGCACCATGAATACCTATCTTGGCGCCGCGCAGGATTTGCATCCGGGCGACATCGACGCCGACGCCATCGCGGCGAGCGCGGTGACCTATCTCGAAGGCTATTTGTGGGATCCGAAGCACGCCAAGGACGCGTTCCTCAAGGCGGCGAAGATCGCTCACGACGCCGGGCGCAAAGTCGCGCTGACGCTGTCGGACGCGTTCTGCGTCGACCGCTGGCGCGACGAGTTCCTGCATCTGATGCGCTCGAGCACCGTCGATCTGATCTTCGCCAATGAGGCCGAGCTGCACAGCCTTTATCAAAGCTCGGATTTCGACGCCGCGATCGCGGCGCTGCGCGCCGATATCGGCGTCGCGGTGGTGACGCGGAGCGAAAAGGGCTGCCTGGTGGTCGGTCCCGAGGGCACCGAGGCGGTGCCGGCCTTCCCGGTCGAGCGCGTGGTCGACACCACCGGCGCCGGCGATCTGTTCGCCGCCGGTTTTCTCTCCGGCTTGGCGCGCGGCGCCGACGACCGCACCTGCGGCCGGCTCGGCGCGATGGCGGCCGCCGAAGTGATCCAGCATATCGGCGCCAGACCGGAAACTTCGCTCAAGGATCTGGCGCGCCAGAACGGGTTGCTCGACTGACGCTCTGCCGGTGCCGCATCTCCGGTAACCAATTGTCAACCAAAATTGGTTAACGACTGGTCACCACACGGAGATCAGGACATGGCGCAGAGCGCGGACAATAGCCCCGGCGACAACGAAAAAGCCAAGCCCGAGGCCGCCGAAACGCAAGGCGCCAACCCGCTCGACAAGAATCTGCCGATGGTGCTCGCGCCCAAACTAGGCGCCGGCGAAGACGAGGCATTCGAGGAGACGCCGAGCGAGCCGGAGAGCGAAGTCCACGCTTCCGCCACTGCGGTACCGTCGACCCGCTTTCTGGCGCTGGCCGCTTCCGTCGCTTTTGCCGCCGCGTTCGGGTCGTTCGTCGGTTCGGTGTCGGGTTCGGGCCTGGCGCGCTTCGTCTATGCCGAACCGGCGCCGGCTCCGGTCGCCGCCAGCAGCGAAGCTTCCGCCGACACGCTTGCGGGCGGTGAAGCAGCAGCTCGCCGAACTGTCGGCGATCAAAGCCAATCTCGATTCCGCGTCGCGCAATTCCACCAGCCAATTCGCCAAGCTCGCCGACCGGCTCGATAAGATCGATCAGCATACGGCGGCGGCCGAAACCACCGGCTCGATCGCCGCAGCTCCGGTTGCGCCGGCGCCGGCCGCACCGGCAGAACCCAAATTGACCGACCGCGTGCTGCCGAACTGGGTGGTCCAGGATGTCCACTCCGGCCGCGCTTTGATCGAGAGCAGCCGCGGCGGGCTGTTCGAAGTCAGCACCGGCAGCGTGCTGCCCGGTTTGGGACGCGTCGGCAGCGTCAAGCGCCAGGATGGCCAATGGGTCGTGGTCACCGAGAACGGCACGATCACGTCGTCGGGACACTGAGATCGCGCAAGCCGCACGTCCCCGCGAAAGCGGGGACGCAGAGACGCCGCATCCGTCTGTCGATGATCGACGCCTGCATTCCCGCTTGCGCGGGAATGAGCGGCCATTGGTACTGTCTACGCGGTCATAGCTGCTGTCACGCTGCCGCCACCTTGCGCGGCGAATTCTGTTCTAATATCGCCGCTGCCGGGCACCGATGGAGCGAGACATGAAGGGCTTCGGCCGCTTCGCGGGTCTCATCGCCGTGCTTGTCGCCGTATTTGCGCTCGTAGCCTTCAGTGATGGGGCGCTCGCACAGACCAGCCCGCCTGCCGCCAAGCCGGAAATGACCGAAGCCTGTCCGGGACTCGTCGCCGGTAACAAGCCGCGCGTCATCCCGGCCTCATTCGATCTCGCCGCGCTGGAGGCCGATCAGGTGCGGCTGACCTATGTCGGCCACGCCACGTTCCTGATCGAAAGCCCGCAGCTCGTTCGGATTGCGACGGATTACAACGATTATGTGCGGCCGCCGGTGCTGCCCGACATCGCCACCATGAACCACGCCCACGACACCCACTACACCGACAATCCCGATCCGGCGATCAAATACGTGCTGCGCGGCTGGGGACCGAGCCCGGACAAGCCGGCGAATTGGGATCTGCAATATCGCGACGTGCGGGTGCGCAACGTGCCGACCAATATCCGCGGCTTCGACGGCGGTACCGAATTCTACGGCAATTCGATTTTCATCTTCGAGATCGCCGGCCTGTGCATCGTCCATCTCGGCCATCTGCATCACACGCTGACGCAGCAGCAGCTCAACGACATCGGCCGGCCCGACGTGGTGATGGCGCCGGTCGACGGCTCCTACACGCTCGACCTCGACGGCATGATGGAAGTGCTGACCGCGCTGAAAGCGCAGATCGTCATCCCGATGCACTATTTCAGCCAATACACGCTCAACCGCTTCCTGGACCGGGCACGGCAGCAATGGGACGTCGAGGCGGCGGAGATCCCGTCGCTGGTGGTTTCAAAGCGGACGCTGCCGGCCAAGCCGGAGGTGCTGGTGCTGCCGGGGCATTGAACGTCATTCCGGGTCCGAGCTCCGCGAGGGGCCCGAAATCCATAATCCCAGGTCAGCGAATATGGATTCCGGACTTGCCGTTGTACGGCAATCCGGAATGAGCGGCTGGGGCGCTTACACGTCCACGCTGGCGGTGAGCGCATTCGCCTCGATGAACACCCGGCGCGGTTCGACTTTGTCGCCCATCAGCTCGTCGAAGATGGTGTTGGCTTCGTCGATTTCCTTGACGCTGACTTGCAGCATCGTCCGGGCATTGGTGTCGAGCGTGGTCTCCCAGAGCTGGCTGGGATTCATCTCGCCGAGGCCTTTGTAGCGCTGCAGCGTGACGCCCTTGCGGCCGGCGGCCATCACCGCCTCGAACAGTCCGACCGGGCCGTGGATCGGGGTTTCGTCGTCCTTGCGCCGCAGCATGGCCGGCGGTGTCGGCCGCGGGAAGACCTTTTGCAGCGCCGGCGCGAACTCGTCGAGCCTGCGGGCATCGGCGGAGTTGAGCAGCGCGTGGTCGATCGCCGCGACTTCCTTGACGCCGCGCACGGTGCGCTGGAACACAAAGCCCTCGCCTTCGGTGAAGTGACCTTCCCAGCCGCGCTCGGTCTCTTCCGACAGAGCGTCGAGGCGCTTGGCGATATAGGGCACCGCCGCCATGGCCTTCTGCGGGTCGCCGTAGATGTCGCGATTGAGCACGCTGAGGATCGCGGCCTGTTCGACGACCTTGCGGTTGTAGCGGCTGTGCAGCCCGCGCAGCAGATTGCGGATGGCGCGCGAGTCTTCGACCAGCTTGCGCAGGTCGTTGCCGGCGCGCACCTCGCCCGACGACAGCCGCAGCGTCGTATCCTCGAGGCCGGTGTCGATCAGATAATCCTCGAGCGCGCGCTCGTCCTTGAGATACTGCTCGGACTTGCCGCGGTTGATTTTATAAAGCGGCGGCTGGGCGATGTAGAGATGGCCGCGGTCGATGATCTCGCGCATCTGCCGGTAGAAGAACGTCAGCAGCAGCGTGCGGATATGGGCGCCGTCGACGTCGGCGTCGGTCATGATGATGATCTTGTGATAGCGCAGCTTGTCGGCGGTGAATTCGTCGGTGCCGATGCCGGTGCCGAGCGCGGTGATCAGCGTGCCGATCTGTTCGGACGACAGCATCTTGTCCATGCGGGCGCGTTCGACGTTGAGGATCTTGCCGCGCAGCGGCAGCACCGCCTGGAATTCGCGGTTGCGGCCCTGCTTGGCGCTGCCGCCGGCCGAATCGCCCTCGACGATGAACAATTCGGATTTGGCCGGATCGCGCTCCTGGCAATCGGCGAGCTTGCCCGGCAGCGAGGTGACGCCGAGCGCGCTCTTGCGCGTCATCTCGCGGGCCTTGCGCGCGGCTTCGCGGGCCGCGGCCGCCTGGACCACCTTGCCGACGATGATCTTGGCTTCGCTCGGATGTTCCTCGAGCCAGGCCTTGAGCATGTCGTTGATGACGCCCTCGACCACGGGGCGCACTTCGGAGGAGACCAGCTTGTCCTTGGTCTGCGACGAAAATTTCGGATCGGGCACCTTGACCGACAGCACCGCGGTCAGGCCTTCGCGGCAGTCGTCGCCGGTCAGCGCGACCTTTTCCTTGCGCGCGCCGCCCGCGGATTCGGCATAGCCGGTGATCTGGCGGGTCAGCGCGCCGCGGAAGCCGGCGAGATGGGTGCCGCCGTCGCGCTGCGGGATGTTGTTGGTGAAGCAGAGCACCGACTCGTGGTAGCCGTCGTTCCACCACAAGCGCGCATTCGACGCCGATGCCGTCGCGCTCGCGCCTTCATGACGATCGGCTGCGGGATCAGCGCCGTCTTGTTGCGATCGAGATATTTGACGAATTCCTCGACGCCGCCTTCGTAGCGCAGCGTCTCGCGCTTCTCGACCGCGTGACGCATGTCGGACAGCACGATGGTGACGCCGGAATTGAGGAAGGCGAGTTCGCGCAGCCGGTGCTCCAGCGTGGCGAAGTCGAACTCCGTCATGGTGAAGGTGTTCTTCGACGGCAGGAACGTCACCTCGGTGCCGCGCTTGTCGCGCGCGGCGCCGACCACGGCGAGCGGCGCCACCGCGTCGCCGTCGCGAAATTCCATGAAATGTTCCTGGCCGTCGCGCCAGATGCGAAGCTTGAGCCAGCTCGACAGCGCGTTGACCACCGAGACGCCGACGCCGTGCAGGCCGCCGGAAACCTTGTAGGAATTCTGGTCGAATTTTCCGCCGGCATGCAGCTGGGTCATGATGACCTCGGCGGCGGATACGCCTTCGCCTTTGTGGATGTCGGTCGGAATGCCGCGGCCGTCGTCGCGCACGGTGCAGGAGCCGTCGGGATTGAGCGTGACGGTTACTTCTTTGGCGTAGCCGGCGAGCGCTTCGTCGATCGCGTTGTCGACGACCTCGTAGACCATGTGATGCAGGCCCGAGCCGTCATCGGTGTCGCCGATATACATGCCCGGCCGCTTGCGCACGGCATCGAGACCCTTGAGCACCTTGATCGATTCCGCGTCGTAATCGGAAGGTGACAGGGCTTGGCTTACGGACGGGTTCGGCCATGCAAATAGCTTTCGAATGCGGGCTTTCGAATCGCTTGAAAAAAGCGCTGTGTAAATCGGTGAATCTTGTACACGAAAACAGACCGTCGTACAGCCGAAAGTCTGCTCCTGTAAGATATTGTCAAATCGGCGTTTTTCAAGGTTTCGGCAGGCGCCGGAACGAGGCCTCGATTACGCCCCGAAATCGCCCCACCGGTAACCGTGTTTGGAAGCCGCAGGGACGCGATCGAAAGCGGAGCCCGAGCGGCGCTACTGGCGCCTAGGCGACGGCCATTTCGAGGGCTGCAACAATTGTTGGTCGCCAGGCTGGTACTCAGGAACCGGATGCTGGAAGGAGCCCAGCGCGGCCGCCCAAAGCTCCATGCGATCCAAATCCTCGTGCAGACGCCCAAGCGCTTCGATCAAATTCCGCACGATCATGTCTTCTGCAGGTTGCGCCATGGATACCAGGCCTTGGTCCGTTATCGGACGTCTCTTTCTCGTTGCTAAAACTCGCCGCGCAGTCTTGTTCCGAGCTCTGGCGGGGGCTATTTGGTGAATCCCTGCCGGTAAGTTGGAACTATTCTGCCCGAAGCTTATCAAAGTTCTTCGATCTCGGTTCCAATCGCCCGGCGCGCACTTCCACGATCGCCGCATCGTCGGTCGATTTCGGCAAACAGCGCCGGATCGGCGCCTGTCATCCAAACTTGGGTGCCGAGCCGGGCCAATTCGCCATGCAAGGCATGGCGCCGCGCCGGATCGAGATGCGCGACGACTTCGTCGAGCAGCAGAATCGGCGCGTGGCCGGTCATCTCGGCGATCAGTTTGCTGTGCGCCAGCACCAGCCCGATCAGCAGCGCTTTTTGTTCGCCGGTCGAAGCGTCGGCGGCAGGGATGTTTTTAGCCGCATAGATGACTTTGAGGTCGGTCAAATGCGGACCGTCGAGCGTCCGCCCGGCGGCGGCGTCGCGGCTGCGATTGTCGCGCAGCACTGCGCGGTAGCGTTCTTCGATTTCGGCGGCCGGGTGGGCCGGGATCAGTTGCTCCATCCAGCCGTCGAGCGCGATCTCGGCCGGCGGGAAAGCCGAGCCGTCGCGGGTTTTCAATACCGCTTCGAGCCGGCGTACCGTTTCCACCCGCAGTCCCGCCACCGCGACCGCGAGTTCGGCAGTCTCGTGTTCGACCGCGTCGAGCCAATGCGCATCGGGCCGCGGCTCTTCCAACAGCCGGTTGCGCGAGCGCAGCGCACGCTCCAGCGCATTGACGCGGCTTGAATGCTCGGCGTCCACCGCAAGCACCAGGCGATCGAGAAAACGCCGACGCTCCGACGGCGCGCCGACAAACAGCGCATCCATCGCCGGCACCAGCCAGACCACGCGGATATGATCGGCAAAAGCCGTCGCCGAGCCGACCGGCTCGCGATCGATCCGGTACTTGCGTTGTGTCGTCGTGCCGGCTTCCAGCCCCCGCTCGATGCCGGTGCCCAGCGTGGCGAGGCCCAAGGCGCCTTCGATCTCGGCTGCGACCGCCCATGAGCCGTCGCCCTCGCTGAAGGCCACTTCTTCGAGCGTGGCGCGGCGCAGGCCGCGGCCGGGCGCCAGAAACGAAATCGCCTCGATCAGGTTGGTCTTGCCGGCGCCATTCGGGCCGACCAGCACGATGGTATTCGCCGCGACGCTGATCGAGGCGGCGTGATAATTGCGAAAATTGGTCAGTGGTCAGTCGAAGAACAGGCATCAGGGCTCGGCGTGATCGTCCACCGCCGCACGCGCAGCGGCTGGATCGATAGGCTACACCCTCATCGGCATCAGCACGTAGAGCGCGCCGCGCGAATCCTTGTCCTGGATCAGGGTCGGTGAACCGGGATCGGCGAGCTTGAGCACCGCCGCTTCGCCCTCGATCTGCGCGGCGATGTCGAGCAGATAGCGCGAGTTGAAGCCGATATCGATCGGATCGGCCTCGTATTCGACCTCGAGCTCCTCGGTGGCGCTGCCGGAATCCGGATTGGTCACCGACAGCAGCAGCTTGCCGCCGGTGATGGACAATTTGACGGCGCGGCCGCGCTCGCTCGACACCGTCGAGACGCGGTCGACGGCGGCTTCGAATTCCTTCTTGTCGACGATCAGTTCCTTGTCGTTGCCGACCGGAATGACGCGCCCGTAATCGGGAAACGTGCCGTCGATCAATTTCGAGGTCAGGATGGCATGGCCGACGGTGAAACGGATCTTGCCCGGCGACAGCTCGATCGGAACCTCGGCTTCGCCGTCCTCCATCAGCCGCTGCACTTCGCCGACGGTTTTGCGCGGCACGATGATGCCCGGCATGCCGACGGCGCCGCTCGGCAGGTCGAGTTCCATCTGCGCGAGGCGATGGCCGTCGGTCGCGACCGCGCGCAACGTCGGCGCCTTGGCCGTGCCGGCGGCGTGCAGATAGATGCCGTTGAGATAGTAGCGCGTCTCTTCGGTCGAGATGGCGAACTGGGTCTTGTCGATCAGCCGTTTGAGGTCGGCGGCCTTGAGCGTGAATTTGTGGGTCATCTCGCCGGGCGCGAGATCGGGAAAGTCGCTTTCCGGCAAGCGTCTGCAGCGTGAAGCGCGAGCGGCCGGCGCGGATCGCCAGCGCGGCGCGGTCGCCCGACGATTCCAGAACGATCTGCGCGCCGTCCGGCAGCTTGCGCACGATGTCGAAGAACATATGCGCCGGCACCGTGGTCGAGCCGCTCGGGCCGACTTCGGCCGCGATCGTATCGGTGACTTCGACATCGAGATCGGTGGCTTTCAACGAAAGCTTCGAGCGGTCGGCGTGCAATCAGCACATTGGCGAGGATCGGAATGGTATTGCGGCGTTCAACCACGCGGTGAACGTGGCCCAGCGATTTCAACAGTTCGGAACGCTCTACCGTGACCTTCATCGCGCAATCCGTTGCAGAGGCCGCCCAAAGCGATCTGGCGACCTGGGCGTGAGGACCGCAAAATAGCGGACCCAAAGGTGGCGTGACCTGGCCCTTTCGGCAAGCCCGCGGTCGCCTCGACTCGGCTTTTCCTGGGCTTTTCCAGGTCTATTCACAGGGCAGGTTCGATCTTGAAGACGGCGTCAGTCCTGAAGCTGGCGTTTGAGCGCCCTCGATCTCCTCGGCGAAGGCGGTGTCGTTGCCGGCGAGGTTCTCGATTTTGCGCACCGCGTGCAGCACGGTGGTGTGGTCCCGGCCGCCGAAACGGCGGCCGATTTCGGGCAGCGAGCGCAGCGTCAGCACCTTGGCCAGGTACATCGCCACCTGACGCGGCCGCACCACATTGGCGGTGCGGCGCGACGACAACAGGTCGGCGCGGCTGACATTGTATTGGCGGGCGACGACGCGCTGGATGTCCTCGATGCGCACCCGCTTCGGCTCGGCCGGCCGGATCAGGTCGCGCATTTCGCGCTCGGCCATTTCGAGCGTCACCGGCTGGCCGGTGAGCTTGCAGTGGGCCAGCAGCCGGTTGACGGCGCCTTCGAGGTCGCGGCCGTTATGGGTCACCGACTTGGCGATGAAGCCCAGCACCGCCGCCGGCACTTCGAAGCCGGGATGATGCGATGCGCGCGGCGGCGACGCGGCTTTTGAGGATCTCGAGCCGCAATTCTTCGCCGAGCGAGCCGATCTCGACCACCAGCCCGCCGGCGAGCCGCGACCGCACGCGATCGTCGAGGCTTTCGAGGTCCGCCGGCGGACGGTCGCTGGCGATCACGACCTGGCGGCCGGCATCGATCAGCGTGTTGAGGGTGTGGCAGAACTCGGCCTGGGTCGAGCGGCCCTTGCAGGAATTGCAGGTCGTCGATCACCAGCACGTCGATAGCCCGCACCGCTTCCTTGAACGCAAGCGTGGTCTGGGTGCGCAGCGCCGAGACGAAGCCGTACATGAACCGCTCGGCGGTGAGATAGAGCATTTTGCGATCGCCGCCGTTGTTGCCGGCCCAGGTGATCGCCTGCAGCAGATGGGTTTTGCCGAGCCCGACGGCGGCATGGATATAGAGCGGATTGAACATCAGCGGCTCGCCGCGGCGGCTGGTCGCCACCTGTTTGGCCGCGGCATGGGCAAGCGTGTTGGAGCGGCCGACGATGAAGCTTTCGAAAGTGAGGCGCGGATCGAGCGGCGAGCCGCCGAGCGCCTCATGCACCGACATGAACGGCACGCTGGCGCGCGCCATGGCGCCATCCATCGGGCCGTCGCGCATGATCGCGCGGCGCCGCCGGTTCGGTCGGCTTGGCTTTGGCGACGGGCGGGCGGATCGTCGCCGAGCGCACGCTCAATTCCAGCCGCGTGATGTCAGGCTCCTGCGTCTGCCACTGCGCCAAGCACGCGTTCGCTGTAATGCGACTGAATCCAGTTGCGCAGGAAGCGCGTCGGCACCGACAGCCGCACCACGCCCTTTTCCGCGCCTTCGAGCTCCATGCGTCCAAACCAGCTGGAGAAAACGTCCTCGCCCAGTTCGGCGCGCAACCGTTCCTTGACCTGCCGCCAGCGATCTTGATCCGTGCTTGTCGTGTCGATGCTTGTCATTTCGATCCGTTCTCGATCTCTATTTTTCGGTCGGAGCAGCGAGCCGGAGATGTCAGGAGGGAGCGCTCCCCGATTCCCGACAACGCCGAGACGCAACTCACTTCAGTTTCGAAATTGTGATGGAGGCGGTTGAAGCGCGCCGATGGCCGTTCTGTCCGCCCTGCGGCGAGAGCTAAGTACAGCCGCTGAACGCGGCCCCGGGCCAACAGCTATTGGCCCAATAGTGCCTGGACCGAGCGTTATTGGGTCGCGGGATACGCGCAGCCGATCGCGGATCGTGTGTCGTCGTTGTCATGGCCCCCACCTCCATCGCTCCCAGAATTCGATGGTTATCGATTGCCGCTCGGCGTCGCGCGGCCGCGATACTTCCATGTGCGTATTTCAGGTAACTCGGCGGACACTACCCACCCAGTTCGCCCAGACCTGCCGGACCATGAAAAGGTCAGGCATACACCCAGCAAGACACAACTTACCCGCACCCATACGCGACGGGTTTCCGTTCGGACCTAGATTTTGAAGACCTTCGAAAACCGAAGGGAAGGTCAACCTAGCATGCGTTATTCGACCCGCAACCGGCAAAAAAGTGCCAGTGCCATTGGGGTTTTTTAAGCAGAAACGAATAAGGCAAAGGGGCTCCGCCCCAAAGTATTAACTCAATTTGTCAATTCACAATTCTTTCACGAATTCGAAATGCGCAAGAGGGATCAGATTCAAACACCGCAACAAATAAAAACAAGTCCGCCCGATCCCGGCAGAATCGAACTCCAGACTTTGTTATGTGGAATAACCCTTTAATCGAGCATGATTTCTTCTGCTCATTTTCTCAGGGTACCCATCGCAGCGCGGCTGCGGAGCAAATAAAAAATGACGGCGCGAAGGCGCAAAAACGCAATCTGTGCGATCATTGACTAAAGCCGTGACAAAACGGCAACAGATTGATGTCAATCTGCTTTCTGATCGCGGGTATTTGTTTGGAAGCTTAAAAGACCAAGGCCGTCGGAAAGTTATTTTTTTCCGAGCTTGGCGATCCGCTGAGCGAGCCGCGACACTTTGCGCTGCGCTGCATTGCGGTGCAGGATACCTTTTTGCGCTGCACGAATAATCGCAGGCTCGGCACTGGCCATGGCGGCAGCGGCAAGCTTTTGATCACCGGCGGTAATGGCTTCCTCGACCTGACGTGTGGCCGAACGCATGCGCGTCCGCCGCGATTTATTGATCACGGTGCGGCGGGCGCTCTGGCGAGCGGCTTTTTTGGCAGACTTGGTATTGGCCATCAGTAATTCGGTATCGCTGTCATAGACGAGAGCGCGGCTTATAAGGGCCCGAAGCGCCAGCGTCAACGCCGCAGATCATAATCCGAAAAGTCGATTGTCACGCCACCCGCTTGGCGCGGACCGCGTCATAGCCGGAAACGACGGCGGCATAGTCGGCCGCGGGGAACGCCGACAGCGGCGGTCCGACCCGGGCCCAGGCCGCCTCGCCGTGGATGTGGGAGAGAAGGGCTTTTATTCCTGGAACCAGCGCCTTGCCGTCGAACAATTTACGGATCGTGACCGCCTCATGCAGCGCTGTGGCGTCGCCGGTCCGATAGGCGCGGGCGCAGAGATCGGCGTTCAAGTTGGCGGTGGCGGATATGCAGCCGGCAAAAACGCCGGCGCGGGCTTCCGGCAAGGCCGCCTCGGTCGAAGGAAATACCTTGAAGCGTGCCGAGATGGCGGCGGCCTCCCGCGCATAGGCCATGTCGCCCGACGAGTCCTTCAAGCCGACGATGCGTTCGCCGAAACTGTCGAGCAGGCGGCGCACCAGCGCGACATGCCACGGCAGGCCGGACTGTGCTGGGAAATGGTAGAGGTAAATCGGTATGGGTCGCGACGCGGTGGCTTCCAGGATGGCCTCGATATAGGCCACCAAGCCGTCGTCGGGCACGCCCTTATAATAGAACGGCGGCAGCACCAGCGCGCCGGCGAAGCCGAGTTCGGCGGCGTGTTTGGTAAGCGCGATGGCGTCGGCCATTGCCGCGGCGCCGGTGCCGACCATCATCCGGTCGAGCGGCAATCCGCTGTCCGCATAAGCGCTCATCACCCGGCGGCGCTGGTCGAGCGAGAACGAGGTCGCTTCGCCGGTCGTGCCCAGCACGTTCAAGCCGTCGCAGCCGTTGTCGAGCAGGAACCGCGCCAGCGCGGTCGAGCGCGCGCAATCCGGTTCACCCTTGCCGTCGAAGGCGGTTGCGACTGCGGCGATAACGCCTTGGAGTTTTGAAGGGGCGCTCATGATGCTCTCGTTCTGCCGTTCCCCCGGCGCCGCTTGCGCCGGCCGCCGTTCCAGTAAAGCATGCGGCGGCGATGTTCAATCGAACCGCGAGCGCGAGACTTGCGGGGACCGGCCTTGGGACTTGGGAGCGAAATGAGCGAGAGCTTTGACTTCATTATCGTCGGCGGCGGGTCGGCCGGCTGCGTGCTGGCGAACCGGCTGTCGGCGCGTTCAAGCCTGCGCGTTCTGCTGCTCGAGGCCGGACGCGATATCCCGCCCGGTGCGGAACCCGCCGACGTGCTCGATGCCTATCCGCGGTCCTATTACAACGACGCTTATTTCTGGCCCGACTTGAAAGTGCACTGGCGGCGCAAGGACAATTCGCCGCCGGTCGGATTTTCCCAGGGCCGGATCGTCGGCGGCGGTTCGAGCGTCATGGGCATGATCGCCTATCGCGGTACGCCCGACGATTACGCCGAATGGCAATCGCTCGGCGCCGCCGGCTGGGGCTGGGACGATGTGCTGCCCTATTACCGCAAGCTCGAAAACGATTTGGATTTCGACGGCGTGCTGCACGGCAAGGACGGGCCGCTGCCGATCCGCCGCACCAAAGTGGAAGACTGGCCGGCGCTGTCGAAGGCGGTGCACGCTTATGCGCAAGAGCGTCAAATTCCGTTCGTCGCCGACATGAATGCCGATTTTCGCGACGGTTATGGCGGCGTGCCAATGAGCAATTCACCGGAAAGGCGCGCCTCGGCGGGCTTGTGCTATCTCGATGCCGAGGTGCGGCGCCGCGCCAATCTGACCATTATCGACGCCGCCACCGTGACCGGCCTGTTGTTCGACGGCCGCCGTGCCACCGGCGTCAAGGTCATGATCGGCGGCGAACGCAAATGGTTTCACGGTCGCACCATCATCGTCGCTTTGGGCGGCATTCATTCGCCGGCATTCCTGATGCGGAACGGCCTTGGCCCGGCCTCGGCGCTGCGCGAACTCGGCATCGAAGTCCGTGCCGACCTGCCGGGTGTCGGCGACAATCTTTCCAATCACGCCATCATCTTCATCGGCCTGTTGCAGAAGCCCGATGCGCGGCAGTCGTCGGCCATCCGCCCGCATGCGATGTCGGCTTTTCGCTATTCGTCCGGCCTGCCGGGCGCGCCGCCGGCCGACATGTATCTCAATGTGCAATGCAAGACGTCGTGGAGCCGGCTCGGCCATCAGGTGGCCAATCTCGCACCCTCGCTGCTCAAGCCGATGGCGCGCGGCAAGGTCTCGCTGACTGCCGCCGACCCATCGGTCTATCCCCAGGTCGAGTTCAATTTTACCGGCCACGATCTCGATCTGCAGCGCTTCAAGATGGGGTTCCGCCGCTGCGTCGAGATTCTGGCGCATGACGCGGTGCGCGCCGTCACCACGCTGACTTTTCCGGTGAAATTCAATGACCGGCTGCGGCGGCTCAACCGGATCACCACCCGCAACAAGATTCAAAGCACCGCGCTCGCCATGCTGATCGACGCGATACCGCAACTCGCCGGACCGATCTTCGGCACGCTGGCCGACCGCCGGGTCGACCTGGCGAAACTGGTCGAGGACGACGAAGCGCTGGCCGATCACATCCGCAGCAATGTCGCCGGCACGTTCCATCCGGTCGGAACTTGCCGGATGGGCGCCGCCGACGATCGCGACGCGGTAACCGATACGACCGGCCGCGTGCGCGGCGTCGAGGCGTTGCGCGTGATCGACGCTTCGATCATGCCGACGGTGCCGCGCGGCAATACCCATATCCCGACCGTCATGGTGGCGGAGAAGCTCGCCGATCAGATGCTGAGCGAGAGCGCGTAGTTTAGATCTGCGGGCCCAAACGCTCGGTTGAGGTCATCGTCCGCGGCAGCACGAAGGACCCCTCGTTGGGCGCCGCGCCGCGCCAAGGGCAAGAACGACGCATAGCTTCCTACCGAATAACAGAGGAGACGAAAACGATGTTCATCGCGATGAATCGATTTGAGGTGAAGAAGGGTTCGGAAGACGCGTTCGAAAAAGTCTGGGCCAACCGCGATTCGTATCTCGACCGCGTGCCCGGTTTTGTCGAATTTCATCTGCTGAAGGGACCCGAGGCGGAAGATCACACGCTCTACGCCTCGCATACGGTGTGGCAGAGCAAGAGCGCCTTCGAAGCCTGGACCAAGTCGGAGGAGTTTCGCGCCGCGCATGCGCGTGCCGGCAACCAGGCGACCGGACCGCTTTATCTCGGGCATCCGAAGTTCGAAGGCTTCGAGGTCAAGCAGACACTGACGCATAAGACTGCCGCCGCATAACGCCGCGCCGGCGTGAAGACCGGCGCCCGGCTTTCAAATTCCTTGCTGTTCCCACAAGCGCGCATTACGGCTGAGCCGCGATGCGAAAGCGGAGGGCGCAATGGAAGAGTTGAACGGCCGGATGATTGCTTGTCAGATCCTGGTAACGGGATTGATCGCGCGCGTCGCCAACGATTCAAAAGACCCGCTGCGATTTCTTTCCGACTTTCGCGATGAAATTCATGCCGTGGTACGACAGGTCAGGATCGCCGGCTCGCTCGATAACGAGCGGGTGCGGCAATTCGCCCTTGCGACCGTCGACGAACTTTTTTCTTTGATGAAGCCGCCGAGCACCGACGCGGACGATGAATTGGTTTGAGCGTGCGGCAAATAGTCATGTCCGCAGCGGGTATCCGCCATGTGCTTCGGTCGGACGTCTCTTCGTTTTGTTGGTTATTCGAATTCTCAAATTCCGAAGTGCGTTTTGGAAAAAATTTCAGGCGCCGAATTTCGCTGCGGCCTCAATCACTCACCTGAAGTTTTAGAACCGATGCAATTGCCGGAGCGGAACTGGATTTGGAATGATTCCATTCCGCAGGCAGTTTAATATTGGAATGATTCAAGTGTAACCCATTGGAATTGCTAATTAATTATTTGACCTCCCGGCGGCCTCCCGCCTAAAGTTGCCCTCGGTAACTAGTCGCTGAGGCGGCGACTTAAGGGGCGGGCTAATGAACAACGCGATCGATTGCGCACTGGCTTCGGCCGGACTGTCACTCTCGCTACGGTCGCGCTTGGCGGCAGACTCTTTGCGCGCGGCACGCGAGGCGACGCCGGGACGCAAAGTCACCCTCGGTTGTCTGATCGCCGTCGCCTCGATCTCCGGCGCGGAAGCGCAAGCGCCGCTGGCGCCGGTCACCGTGGAAGCACCGGTTGCCAAGAAGAAACAGACTGCGGCAAAGCCGACGGCGGAACAATTGCGTGTCCGCGCCGCGGTGCGCCGCGCCGCGCGGGAGAAGGCGGCTCAAGCCGCTGCTGCTGCTGCCGCGGCCGCAGCCACCGCGGCGCTGGCACCGGATCGCGATCCCTATGCCGATCCGGCAGCGCCGTATAAGGCCGACCGCCTGGCGTCGCAGAAGTTCGCCGAACCGATCGTCAATACGCCGAAAAGCATTACCGTTCTCACCCGGCAAGTGCTCGACGACAAGGACGCCACCAGCCTCAAAGAAGTAGCGCGGACCACCGCAGGCGTGACGCTCGGCACCGGCGAGGGCGGCAACGCCTTCGGCGATCGTTTCTTCATTCGCGGCTTCGACGCGCGCAATGACGTGTTCGTCGACGGAATCCGCGATCCCGCCGTTAGCATCCGCGAGAACTTTTTCACCGAGCAGATCGAAATTCTCAAAGGTCCGTCATCGACCATCGACGGCCGCGGCACGACCGGCGGCGCATTGAATATTGTTACCAAGCAGGCCACAGACCGAAGCTTCTATAATGCGGACACGACCATTGCCGGCGACGGCACTCGGCGCGTCACCTTCGACGTCAATCAAGTGATCAGCCCGACGCTGGCGGTTCGCATGGACGGCATGTGGCAGAACGCCAATATCGCGGAGCGTAACGATACCTATGACGATCGTGGCGGCGGTCTGGCGGCGCTGAAATGGAAGCCGAACGATTCATTCACGCTCACGGCCAATTACGTCCACACCAATTTGTGGTCGCTGCCGGATTTCGGCGTTCCCTACAACAATCTGCTAGGTGCGCCGGTTACATCGCTCGGTGTTCCGCGCGATACCTTTTACGGCTTCAACAATCGCGATTTCCAGAAGGTGCAGCAGGACTTCGGCACCATCAACGGCGAATACATCGTCAACGATTTCATCACCTTGAGCAACAAGATCCGGGATGAAAGATCGATCCTGAACTACGTCGGCACGATTCCCGAGCAAGGCAGCTGCGGTACTCCCGCGACGCCGACAACGCTCGCCGGGCCAAGTCCCGCAGGCTGGACCGTCTGTCTTAATCCGCAGAGTCGTTATCAGGTCACGACGGTGCAGGCCGATCAGACGGCGGCGACGTTCAAATTCGACACCGGGCCGGTTCGCAACACGCTCACGACCGGCGTCGACCTGTCGCATGAGAAAGTGACCATCGACAGTTATACCGGCCTCACGTCCGAGGGAGTGGCTGGAAGTGCATTCAGTGGCTCAGGCGCCTACGGGCCGACATCGGTTTTGAATCCGCCCAATGCGCTGCCGTTTGGCAGCACGCCGACACTCATGGGCACCCCGACCATCATCCCGGTCAATACCACGGATGCTTACGCGCTCGAAACCGCCAATTATCGCGACTACGTCATCCTCACCGCCGGTGCCCGCTTCGACCAGACCGACATCGCGGCGAAAAAAGGCAGCGCCGAGATTTCGGCCTCAACCGGCTCGTGGAATTACAATCTCGGCGCGGTCTACAAGCCCATTCCCATCACCAGCCTGTATTGGGCCTACGGCTCCTCTTCGGAGCCGGTCGGCTCGGAACTCGACGGAACCTCGGCGAATTATGGCGGCTTCAGCCCGACCTTGACGGTCAATCAGATTTTTGGGCCGATCGAAAGCCGGGCTCAGGAAGTCGGCAACAAATGGGAGCTGTTCGGCGGACATCTCCTTGCCACCGCCGCCTTGTTCCGCACCGATGTCGATAATGCACGCGAGTCGGTCAAAACCGGCGCCGTTACCAACATAACAGCAGGTGCCGCTTATCACGTGCAGGGCATCGATCTCAGCGCCGAAGGCAACATTACCGACAAGTGGAGCGTCTATAGCGGCCTGGTGCTGATGAAAACCCGCGTCGACACGTCCGCTGTGGCGACCAATGTCGGGCTGCCGCTCGCCTTCATCGCCAACCAATCATTCAACGTGTTGACCAAATACAAGCTGCCCTACGATCTCGAAGTCGGCGGGCAGGCGACCTATCGCTCGAAGATTTACGGCGGCACGCTGCTCGCGGCAAATCAGGGCACGCAGCTTCCCTCTTATTGGCGCTTCGACGCATTCCTGGAGGGCTATGTCCACAAGAACTGGGAATGGAAGCTGTTCGCCAACAACATCTTCAACAAGCTCTACTACGACGCCTTCTATCAAAGCGCGGCGCCGTTCGTGCAGGTCGCGCCTGGACGTGTTCTCGGAGCGGAACTGACGGCAAAGTTCTAAACGACAAGCGATCGCGATGCTGGTTTGCGTGCCTGATGTGCTGAGCAAGTCCGACGTGGCCGATTTTCGCGCCGCGATGGATGCGGCCGCGTGGGAAGACGGCCGTTCCACCGCCGGCGCGCAATCGGCGATGGTCAAGAAGAACGAGCAGCTGCCGCCAAACGGTGAGTTGTCGCGGGCATTGGGTGACCGCGTCATCAAGGGGCTCACCGCCAGTCCGTTGTTTATCTCTGCGGCGATCCCACGGCATATCTTTCCGCCGCTGTTCAATCGCTATGGCGAAGGCCAGCATTTCGGCATCCACGTCGATAACGCGGTCCGCGGCGATCCGCTGACCGGCTTGCGCATCCGCACCGATCTGTCGGTGACACTGTTTCTGTCCGAGCCGGACGAATACGACGGCGGCGAATTGATCGTCGAAGATCACTACGGCTCGCAGGAGATCAAGCTGCCGGCCGGCCATCTGGTGCTTTATCCGGCCACCAGCCTGCACACGGTGACGCCGATTACCCGCGGCGTCCGCGTCGCATCGTTCTTCTGGCTGCAGAGCATGATCCGCGACGCGCAGGCGCGCAGCATGATCTTCGATCTCGACAACGCCATTCAGGGTCTCACCGCGCGGCTCGATCGCAACGATCCCGAGATCGTCAAGCTGAGCGGGCTTTATCACAACCTCATTCGCTATTGGGCCGAGCTATGACCGCGGAGCTTTGTTCGGACTACGGGTCGGAATTTGCCGGGGACGAGTTTGCAACGGCCTATGTGCCGCCGCTCGACGGTCCGATGCCGCTGTCGCGCCGGGCCTGGCTCGCGGCCGCGCTCGGCGCGCTGCTGCTGCATCTGAGCGGCGGGGCGCTGGCCTATCGCTATATGCAGCCCGATACCAGCGACGATCTCGGCGCGCCGGCGATCGCCATCGGCGTCGACATCGTCTCGCCGCGCCGCGAGGCCGAGGATCTGCCGGTCGGGCCCGACACCGAAGCCTCGGCGCAGTCGCCGGCCGTGGTCGAGCAAAAGGAAGTTCTGAAAGAAACCGATCTGCCGAAAGCGGCGACGACCGAAAGCGACGATCCCAATCTGGTGGCGTCGCCGACCGATACGAAAAATCCGAAAGACGATCCGAAGACGCCGACGGTCCAGGCCATGCCGTCGGAACAATCCGCCGCCGCCGAGGCAACCGCGATGCCGAGCGTGGAAAATGCCCAGGAGTTGACCAGTTCTCTGGCGCCGTCACCGGGTACCGGCGAAAGCGCGGTGCGCCAGCGTGTGACCTGGGAAAAAGAGCTTGCCGCGCATTTCAACAAGTTCAAACGTTATCCGGCGGAGCGCTCGGCAAAAGCCGCCGAAGTAACCGTCAGCTTCTCGCTCGACAGTGTCGGGCACATCATCGCGTCGCGGCTGGTGAAAGGTTCCGGCGACGCCGCCTTCGATCAGGCGGCGCTCGATATGCTGCAACGGGCCGATCCGGTGCCGGCGCCGCCGTCGCAGGTCGTCGATCAGGGATTGAACTTCACGCTGCCGGTCATTTTCCACGTCAAACCGCCGAAATGATCGGCGCGGCTTGGGTCACTCCAGCCCGGGTCACTCCGGAACGCTGACGAAAATCTGGCCGTCGCGCACCGCGACCGGCACCGGCGTCAGCCGCACGGCGGCGTCGCCGGGATGGCAGCCGGTAGCGAGGTCGAACTCATAGCCATGCCACGGGCAGACGATGTGGCGCTGCTTGCCGAAGCGCAGGCCGGCGGTCTTGTTGTCCGGCGTGATGACCTCTTCGACCTGATTGAAAATCTTGCCCTGGCAGACCGGGCCGCCGGCGTGAGGACAGACATTTTCGTAGGCCAGCACCTTGCTGCCGGTGCGGAAGATGCCGACTTCGAGATTTTCCAGCGCGAACACGCGGTAATCCCCGTCTGCGATATCGTTCAATTTGCCGACTGCGACTTCGTCCATGGCTGCCTCGTTCATTATCACGCCGTTTCCCGGATGCGGTGCGGCACGACGTGCTGCCCCGCTATTCCGGAATCGTCCCCAAGGCTCCGAGTTGGTGTAGGTCCCGGTTCTACGGCGTACCACTCCGCTTCGCTTCGTGCTGCGTCGCGCCCGGAACACTTATTTCAATCGGACCTCTCACTCGATCCCCGGCGGGCGATGAAACCAGATCGCCACGTCGAACATATTGAGCCCGGCCGCGCGGATCATGCCGCAGGCGGCAACCACCGTTTCGGTGGCGGTGACGGCGTCAGCCGGAAACGGCGCGACGTCGTGGCCCCGCCGCTCGACCTTGGCGGCATAGATTTTGACTGCCGCCGTCAGCACCTGTTGCAGCGTTTTGTCGGACACGGCGTCGGGTTCGCCGCGCTTGAGCGCGTCGCGGGCGAGCGCGGCGAAATCCTTCACGGCAGCCGGCGGGCGCGCCGGTTTTCGCGCGGGCTTCCCCGCACGCTTGGCCCGTTTTATTGCGCTCCGTGCCGGCATAGCAGCTCAGGCCGTAACCGGCACGCGACCGGCCGGCGTCTTTTTGGCCGCGGGCTTGATGAGCTTGTGCTTCGGCACCTCGAGATTGAACAGCCGCGCCGCATTCATGCCGAGGATATTGCGTTTGGCCTGCTCGTCGAGGAACGGCAGCGTCGTGATCGAGCTCGGCAGATCGAAATCCCAGTGCGGCCAGTCGGAGGCGAACAGCAGCTGCGTCTCGGCCTTGATCGCCTCGAACGTCGCCTCGGTGAGTTTCAGGTTGGAGCGTTCCAGCGGCTGGCTGGTGAAATACATGTCCTGGATGTACTCGCTCGGCCGACGTTTCAGGAGCGGCGCCTCCGACGAGCGCATCATGTATTCGGAATCGAGCCGCTGCATGATGAACGGCACCCAGGCCAGCCCGCTCTCGATCCATAATACTTTGAGTTTCGGGAAAGCGCTCCGGCAGCCCGTTGATGATCCAGTTGGTCAGATGGATGAGGTTGTAATAGACGAACGAGATCGCATGCATCGAGATGAAGCGATTGCACTGCTGCATCGACTGGTCGCCCCAGTGGAAGCCGGAATGGAAGGCGAGCGGCTTGCCGGTGGCCTGGATCGCCGCATAGAGCGGCATGTAGCTGTCGTGATTGACGGCGCGGAACCGGGTCGAGGTGACCGAAAAACCGATCACGCCCGGCGTGTTGGCGTAGGTCTCCACCGTCTTTACGCAGGCTTCCGGATGATTGAACGGCAGATACAGCATCGCCTTGATGCGGGAATCCTGCGGCAGGATTTCTTCGGTCAGCCATTTGTTGAAGGCGTTGCCGATCACGACCTCCATCTCGATCTGCGGATGCATGCCCAGCACCAGCATCGGGGTCGGGAATACCACCATGTAGTCGATGCCCATCGAATCCATGGCGCGCTGCACCAGCGTCACCTGGGCATGGGTGCGGCCGCCCGGCACGGCTTCGCCGAGCCGCGCCTGATGCGGGATGCGGCCGAACACGTCCTGGTAAAGCATTCCCGGCGTGGCGTTGAGCAGGCCCGGCGGCGTTGCCGCGTTCCTTGAAGGCCCGCGCCATCTGCTTGTAGACGTCGCTCTCCATGCGATCGACGACTTCCGACCAGAACGCGGTCTCGGTGACATGGGCGTCGACGTCGACAATGAAATAATCGTGCTGCTTCGCATCCTTGGCGGCGTGGGCGAGGATGTCGCGGGTATCGGTGAGATTGTTGATCTTCGGCAGCTCGGTGACGAGCGGACGCTTTTTGCCGTTGACGGCGTTTTTGCCGTTACGGCCGTTGGCGCGGCGTCTTCTTGAGCATCGGTTCCTCCATTGACGGAGCGGGCGTCTCATCGCGCCTCGACATTGAGGGAAGCTTAACAGCAATCCGCCGCCGGGGTCACGGGGTGCCGCGATTGTTCGGCAACCGGCCGGATGCTAGGAATGCCGGCAACGAGAGCCGTTGCCATTTTCAGAGCGACAAAGACGGCGTCAGGGCAGGCGACCCCAGTTATGAAACTTCCGGCCTTTGAGTATGCCTGTCCGGGAAGCGTCGCCGAGGCGGTTGCGCTGTTGGCGGCGCATGACGGCGAGGCAAAGCCGCTGGCGGGCGGGCAGAGCCTGGTGCCGATGCTGGCATTTCGCGTCACGGCGCCGTCGCTGCTGGTCGATCTGCGCAAGGTTTCGGAACTTCGACAGATCAGGATCGCGGCAACCGGAGTGACGCTGGGCGCCATGGTGCGCTGGCGCGATATTCTTGAGGACGCTCGGCTGAGGCAGGCGCATCCGCTCTTGGTGGCGGCGATCGAGCATGTCGCGCATTATCAAATTCGCAACCGCGGTACCGTCGGCGGCAGCCTGGCGCATGCCGATCCGGCGGCCGAACTGCCGGGCATCGCCGTCACCTGCGAGGCCGAGATTGCCGTCATCGGCCAAGCCGGCGAGCGCGTCATCAAGGCGGCGGACTTCTTTCAGGGTCCGCTGATGACCGCATTGCGGTCCGACGAGATCGTTACGGAAATCCGCTTCCCGGTATGGCCGGCCGAGCGCCGGTTCGGCTTCCACGAATTTGCCCGCCGTCGCGGCGATTTTGCGCTGGCCGCCGCCGCGGTGTTTTACGACCAGGATGCCGATGGCAAAGCGCGCAACACCCATGTCGGCGCCGTCGGTATTGCCGATCGGCCGCTGCGGCTCACCGCCGTCGAGCAGATCCTCAACGGCAACACCGTCGATGATGCGGTCATCGCCAAGGCCGAAGCGGCGGCAGCCGGTGCGGTCGATCCGCCGGATGACATCCATGCCGGCGGCGCTTATCGGAAAGGGCTCCTTGGCGTCATGGTCGAGCGGGCGCTACGAAGCGCCAGTGCCCTGAATTGAAACTCCGGAAATTGAAGGTGAGGATGAAGGTGGGAATAAATGTCCAGTGATTTAGATGCCGCGCGCTATGAACTGGCGCTCGCCAATCGCATCATCGCGCACGAAGGCGTGCTCGACGGTTTCGGCCATGTCAGCATTCGTCATCCGAACGACCCGAGCCGCTATCTCCTGGCGCGCTCGCGCAGCCCGGAACTGATCGAGCCTTCCGACCTGCTCGAATTCACCCTCGATTCGGAGCCTGTGGTGCCGCCCAAGGTCGAGATGTATGGCGAGCGCGTCATTCATGGCTGCATCTATCAGGCGCGGCCGGACGTGAACGCGGTCTGCCATCATCATTCGGCATCGGTGCTGCCGTTTTGCGTCACCGGCGTTGCGCTCGAGCCGGTGTTTCACATGGGTCCGGTGATGGGCCAGCATGTGCCGTTCTGGGATAGCCGTGACGATTTCGGCGATACCGATCTGATGGTGGTCAAGCCGGAGGAGGGGCGTTCGCTGGCCAAGGCGCTTGGGCCCGATTGGATGGTGCTGATGCGCCGCCACGGCGCCACGCTGGCGGGCCGGACGCTCCGCGAGCTGGTGTTCCGCACGATCTATTCGAGCTTCAACGCTGAAATTCAGTTGCGCTCGATGGCGATCGGCAAGATCGGCGCGCTCACCGCCGCCGAGCGCGAGCGCTCGGAGCCGCGGCAGCTGTCGCCGCGGCCGATGGGGCGGGCGTGGGAATATTGGACGACGCGGCTGCAGAAGGCCGGCGGCTTGCCGCCTTCCGCCTAGACCCTGATCCAATTGGATCGGATCAGATTGCAAATTCTCTCCTGGCGCATGATCTTTTCCGAAAACCGCTATCCACTTTTCGGGATCATGCGCTAGGTCACTGGCCGACCGGCACGAACAGCTTTTCGATCGGGATCTTTTCGGGGATCAGGCCCTGTTCGGCCATATAGGTCACCAGCGCCTCGAGCGTCGGCCGGTTCGGCTCGACGCCATAGGGCCAGCAGTCGCCGCCGAACAGGTCGTCGATCTCTTCCATGTCGGCCGGCAGCCACGGCAGCATGTAGCGCAGCGTGCCCGGAAAGCGCATTTTTTCGAGCGCGCGGTCCTTCGCGGCGGTGAAGGCGTTGTAGAGGCTGGCCGCCACGCTCGGGATGACGCTCATAGATATCGTTGCGGATGACGATCAGATGCATGATCGGGAAAATCCGCGTGCGGCGGAAATAGTCCTGCTCGCGCGCGCGATAATCGGGGAACAGCCGCACCACGTCGGGATGGCGGTTGAGCGCTTTCGGCAGGTTCGAGCCGATGATGGCGTGGATTTCGCCGGCCTCGAGCAGGTCGCTCAGCGACTTGCCGCTGTTGTTGATGGTGATCTTGGTCGGCTTGAGCAGCGGCATCACCGACGGATTGCCGTAAGCGCCGGGCTCGTTCACCGCGCCCTGGACCCACTCGATGCCCGACAGGTCGATGCCGAGGTCGTGCTGCATCAGCCCGCGCACGAACAGCGCGGCGGTCTGGGTGTAGAGCGGCACGCCGATCTTCTTGCCGGCGAGGTCGGCGGCCGACTTCACGAAGCGGCGGTTAATGACAATGAAGCCGTGGCGGAACACCCGCGAGGCGAACACCGGCAGCGCCACATAAGGCAGCTTGCCGGCGGCGTGGCGGCTGATGAATTCGGAACTCGACATCTCGCAGGCGCCGAATTCCAGGCCCTTGTTCATCCGGTCGAAAATCTGGCGCGGATTGTCCATGACCAGGAAATTGAGATCGATGCCGTCCGGTTTGATCTCGCCGGTTTGCAGCGCCAGCATGCGATCGTAGAGCCCGCAGGCGAAAGTCATCGACACCGAAGTCATCGCAGCACCTGTGAAAGAGTGAAAAATGAGATACGCGCACTATCACAGGCTCCGTCGGTCGTCATCTCGAGGCGCGATGGGCTCGCGCGCGCGGCGAAGCAAGCTCGCGCGGCGCTCGCGAGCGACGCGACCCGAAGTTTTTTTCAACCTCGATGTCGAATTTTCTTGCAATGCGATTCCATAACGCCTATTTGCCGCTCGCCCAAATTCGCACGTGCCTGTGGCCGTGTGTCGATCGGTAGGCATCCGGACAAGAGGCCGGACAGTCGCCTGAGGTTCGAAGTTTAGAGCCTCACTACGTGATCGGCAGCCGGAGGCGAAACCGGCGCACCCCGCGCTCAACGGGGGACGCGGCTTAAAGCAACGACGGAGCGGGCTTTTTTGGTCTCGTTGGCTGTCCACAAGCCAGCACCCGAAGAGGCTTGTCCATCTTGCCGGCCGTGCGGAACGGGTCTCCCGCTCCAATCCAAGGCAGCATCTCGGCGAAGTTGCCACGCGCTTCCACCGTGTCCCCATCGCACGGCAAGCGCCACGCACCTTAGCCGCTGACGCCGGTCGCACGTATACGCGTGCGCCCGAACTTCAACGCTGGGCCGCAGCTCTCGCGAGCTGGCCCCTTGAACCTGGATGAAGGAGCGGCTCCCATGACCGAGCGCATCCGCGACTTTCTGCGTCGCCGCCGCGACGAAGGACTGGACGACGGCCCCTGCCTCGTCGTCGATCTCGACGTCGTGCGCGAAAACTATGGCGCCTTTGCCAAGGCTCTGCCGGACAGCCGGGTGTTCTATGCCGTGAAGGCGAACCCGGCGCCGGAGCTGCTGTCGCTATTGGCCTCGCTGGGCTCCTGCTTCGACACCGCCTCGGTCGCCGAGATCGAGATGGTGCTCGCGGCCGGCGCCACGCCCGAGCGCATTTCGTTCGGCAACACGATCAAGAAGGAACGCGACATCGCGCGCGCCTATGCGCTCGGCGTCCGGCTCTTCGCGGTCGACAGCAAGGCCGAGGTCGAGAAGATCGCCCGCGCCGCTCCCGGCGCGAAGGTGTTCTGCCGCTTCCTGTTCGGCTGCGCCGGCGCGGAATGGCCGCTGTCGCGGAAGTTCGGCTGCGACACGGACATGGCGGTCGAGGTGCTCGACCATGCGCAACGGCTCGGACTGGAGCCCTGCGGCGTGTCGTTCCATGTCGGCTCGCAGCAGCGCCGTACGGCGGCCTGGGATGAAGCCTTGAAGTCGGCGTCGGCGATCTTCCGCGCCTGCGCCGACCGCGGCATCAATCTCACGATGGTCAATCTTCGGCGGCGGCTTTCCGACCAAGTATCTGCGCGACGTTCCGGCGGTCCAGGCCTATGGCCGTTCGATCTTCCGGGCGCTGCGCAAGCATTTCGGCAATGCCATCCCGGAAACCATCATCGAGCCGGGCCGCGGCATGGTCGGCAATGCCGGCATGATCGAGGCGGAAGTCGTGCTGGTCTCGAAGAAGAGCGAGCAGGACCAGAACCGCTGGGTCTATCTCGACATCGGCAAATTCGGCGGTCTCGCCGAGACGATGGACGAGTCGATCCGCTACCCGATCAAGACGCCGCGCGACGGCGGCGAGGTCGGCCCGTGCGTGCTTGCCGGTCCGACCTGCGACTGGGCCGACGTGCTGTACGAGAAGCGGCCTTACGATCTGCCGATCAGCCTTGAGATCGGCGACAAGGTCCTGATCGAAGGCACCGGTGCCTATACCGCGACCTACGCATCGGTGGCCTTCAACGGCTTCGCACCGCTGCGCACCTTCCACATCTGACCACTCTTGCTTCGGTTGCCCCACCCTGACCCTCCCCCGCGAGCGGGGGAGGGAAGGCTGATGCTCCCCATAAGCGGGGGAGAACAGGGAGCGGGCGCCGCGGCACAAACGATCAAAGGAGCGGATCATGGTGACCATCCGGGAAGAGAAATTCGCCGACATCGCGGCCCGCGAGGCGCTGCTCGACGAAGCCTATGGCGCGGTGCGTTTCACCAAGACGTCGGAGCGCCTGCGCGAAGGCCGTCTGCCGGCCGACGGACTGTCGCTGGTCGCGACCGACCACGGCCGTATCGTCGGCACCGTGCGGCTCTGGAACATCGCGGCCGGGCCTGGGCGTCCGGCGGTGTTGCTTGGCCCGCTTGCGGTGCATCCGCGCTATCGCAATCGCGGCATCGGGACGACGCTGATGCGCCGTGCCATCGCGCGCGCGCGCGCTTGCCGGCCACGGCGCCGTGCTGTTGGTCGGCGACGCGCCTTATTACGGCCGCTTCGGCTTCTCGGCCGCGGCGACCGGCAGATCTGTGGATGCCGGGCCGGTTCGAGCGCGACCGGCTGCTCGCGCTCGAACTCAAGCCCGGCGCGCTGGACGGCGCGCGCGGTCTGATCGGCGCCACCGGCAAGTTTGCGCCGGCGCCCGATCTCGCCGTCCTGGTGGCGCAGGACCGGCGTCTCGAAAGCGCGGGCACCGCCGTCGCGGCCTGATCGAACGACCGAGAAAATCGGGGACGCCGCGGACAAAAATCCGCGGTGTCTCTTCCGTGTCGTCATCGTCGCGGATATCACCCCCTATTGCTGTCGGAGGCTTTGACACATGACCGAATGGCCCGTTCACGGCCGCATCAGCGGCCCGATCGTCATGATCGGTTTCGGCTCGATCGGCAAAGGCACGCTGCCTTTGATCGAGCGTCATTTCGATTACGACAAATCCCGCTTCGTGGTCATCGACCCCGAGGACAAGGACCGCAAGCTGCTGGACGAGCGCGGCATCCGCTTCATCCACCAGGCGATTACCCGCGACAATTATCGCAAGCTGCTGGGGCCGCTGCTCACCGAAGGCGGCGGCCAGGGCTTTTGCGTCAACCTCTCGGTCGACACCTCGTCGGTCGATATCATGGACGTTCTGCCGGGAGATCGGCGCGCTCTATATCGACACCGTGGCCGAGCCCTGGACCGGCTTCTACTTCGATTCCAAGCTCGGGCCGGAGGCGCGTTCGAATTACGCGCTGCGCGAGGCGGTGCTGGCGGCGAAGCGCAAGAACCCGGGCGGCACCACCGCCGTATCCTGCTGCGGCGCCAATCCCGGCATGGTGTCGTGGTTCGTCAAACAGGCGCTGCTCAACGTCGCCGGCGATCTCGGCCTGAAATTCAAGGAGCCGAAGACCCGCGAGGAGTGGGGCAAGCTTGCCAAGAAGGCCGGCATCAAGGGCATCCACATCGCCGAGCGCGATACCCAGCGCGCCATCAAGCCGAAGCCGCTCGAGGTGTTCGTCAATACCTGGTCGGTCGAGGGCTTCCTCTCCGAAGGCATGCAGCCGGCCGAACTCGGCTGGGGCACGCATGAGAAGAAGCTGCCGAAAAACGGCTTCAAGCATAAGACCGGCTGTCAGGCGGCGATCTATCTGACCCAGCCCGGCGCCAATACGCGGGTGCGCTCATGGACGCCGACCGCCAAGGCGCAATACGGATTCCTGGTCACGCATAACGAGTCGATCTCGATCGCCGACTACTTCACGCTGCGTGATGGCCGCAAGGTAGTGTACCGGCCGACCTGTCACTATGCCTATCACCCGTGCAACGACGCGGTGCTGTCGCTGCACGAGCTGTTCGGTCAGGCCGGCAAGCGGCAGCCGGCGATCCATATTCTCGACGAGCACGAGATCGCCGACGGCATCGACGAACTCGGCGTGCTGCTCTACGGCCACAAGAAGAACGCTTATTGGTACGGCTCGCAGCTGTCGATCGACGAGACCCGCGAGATCGCGCCCTATCAGAACGCCACCGGCCTGCAGGTCACGTCGGCCGTGCTCGCCGGCATGGTGTGGGCGCTCGAAAATCCGAACGCCGGCATCGTCGAAGCCGACGAGATGGATTTCCGCCGCTGCCTGGAAGTGCAGACGCCCTATCTCGGGCCGGTGATCGGCGCCTATACCGACTGGACCCCGATCACCGATCGTCCGGGCCTGTTCAAGGAAGACATCGACAAGCGCGATCCCTGGCAGTTCAAGAACGTGCTGGTGACGTAGCTCGTTTTCCGCTCATTCCCGCGCGAGCGGAATCCGGCAGACAGCTCTGTCCTCTCTGGGGTCCCCGCTTTCGCGGGGACGAGCGGACGAAATGCGCGCTTATTTCAACCGCTTATCGGCCTCTTCGATCAGGCTCAGATCGGAATGCGCCTTGACGTCGAAGCTGGCATTGATGAAGCCGAGCTCCTTGGTCATGTCGACGTTCTTCTGCAGCGCGTCGAGGTTCGGCAATAGTTTCGGGTCGCGATAGTAGTCGGTCTTGGTGAACAGCCAGCCGAAATGATCGGCCGGTTGTTTGGTCATTTGTGCCGCAATATCGGCCACCGCATCGTGATTCTTCGGGTCGATATACCAGTGTTCGATCCGCAGCGAATCCTCGAGGAAATCGACCAGCGCGGCGCGGTGGGCGTCGATGAAGGGCTTGCGCGCCGACCACATCACGAATTGCGAGACGCCGATCGCGTCGCGCATATTGAACAGCGGCGTGGCGATCTTCCTCAATTCCGGATCGAGTTTGAACGGCAGCACGCCGGTGATCAGGTCGACCTTCTTTTCCGCCAGCATCGCCTTCATCGCGGGGAATGGCGCTTCGACGATGGTGTAATCGCGATTGGCCTCGAGCCCGTGCTTGCGCAGCATGGCGCGCATGGCGACATCGACGCCGCTGCCCATCGAATTGGTGGCCAGCACCTTGCCTTTGAGGTCTTCGATCTTCTTGATCGGGCCGTCGGTCAGTACCTCGAAGTCGTTGGAATCGTAACCCGTGACGCCGTCTTGAAAGTCGTCGGAGATCACCCGGATGTCGTCCAATCCGGCATTGCCGATCGCGATCGGCAATGTGGAAAAGGCGAGATTGCCGATCTCCAGCTCATTATTGGCGATCGCCGTGATCATCGGCGGCGTTCCGGCATAGCGGGACGGCTCGAACACGTAGGATTGCCCATAATGGACCGCGAGGTCTTTTTTCTGGATCCAGACCGAGGCCAGATTGGCGAGCGGCGCGACCCAGGCACCCCGGATTTTCAGCGGTTCCGCTTGGGCCGCCCCGGCGCCGATCAACACCAGCGCTAATGCCGCTAACCCCGTTCTGCCGCGCATGCTTTCCCTCCCAGGATATTTATGGTTTTCGCTTATCATCGCCGCCGCGATCCGGCCAGTGGGAAGATTGTGGGCGTAAAGCGCGGCAACCCGCAAGCTCACCCCTTGTCGCAGCGGCAGCCGACTTTGAGGCCGCGAAGGGATGGAATAGCGTAACGGATGCTCGCGAAGCCTTTGGTGCGACGTCGATGCCAAGCCCAGCGTTCGAAAACATCGCGGAAACCGTCTCCACGCAGGATTCCTCCCTGCATCGCGTCGTTATTGTCGGCGGCGGCGCGGCGGGCCTGCGACTGACCTCGCTTCTCGGCGGCTCGCTGGGGCGGCGCGGCAAGGCCTCGATTACGCTGGTCGACCGGCAGCGTGTCCATGTCTGGAAGCCGCTGCTCCACGAAGTCGCATCGGGCGCCGTGGACGGCGAAACAGATTCGCTCGAATTGATCGCCCACGCACGGCACCGGCATTATCGCTACCGCATCGGCGAAATGGTCGGGCTCAACCGGGCGAAAATGCAGATCCACGTCGCGCCGAGCCACGACGAGGACGGCCAGACCGTGATTCCGCCGCGCGTCCTCGGCTACGACACGCTGGTGATCGCGGTCGGCAGCCTGTCCAACGATTTCGGCACGCCCGGGGTCGGTGAAAACGCCATTCCGCTCGATACGCTCGATCAGGCCACGCGCTTCAATCGCCGCATGATCAACGCCTGTCTGCGGGCCAATGCGCAATACGAGCCGTTGCGGCCGGGGCAATTGCGTTGCGCCATCGTCGGCGCCGGCGCGACCGGCGTGGAGCTTGCGGCGGAATTGCACAAATCGATGCGCGATCTCGCGTCCTACAATCTCGACCGCATCGACTTCGATATGCACGTCAAGATCGATCTGATCGAAGCGGCGCCGCGGATTCTGCCCGCCTTGCCGGAATCGATCGCCGCGCGGACCGCCGAAGTGCTGCGCAAGCTTAATGTCACCATCCGAACCGGCACGCGCGTCACCGCGGTTCGGCCCGGCGAGGTGGTGCTCGACAGCGGCGAAATAGTGCCGGCCGAGATGATCGTCTGGGCGGCCGGCATCAAGGCGCCGGATTTCTTGCGCGACCTCGACGGGCTGGAAACCGACAAGCTCAATCGGCTGATCGTGCGCCCGACCATGCAGACCACGCGCGATGACAATGTCTTCGCGATCGGCGACTGCGCGTCTTTGACCCTGCCGGGCATGGATCACCCGCTGCCGCCGCGCGCCCAGACCGCGCAGCAGGAGGCTGACTACATGGTCAAGGTGGTGAAGGCCCGTTTGCGGGGCGATCCGCTGCCGAAATTCAAGTACCGCGATCTCGGCTCGCTGGTGTCGCTCGCCGACTACAATACCTTCGGCCTGGTGCTGAACAATCTGAAGCTCGAAGGACTGTTTGCCAGGCTCGCTTATCGCTCATTGCATCAGATGCATCTGCGCGCGCTGCACGGCAATTTCAAAGTCGCACTCGATACGCTGATTCGAACCCTCACCCGGCGCACCGAGCCGCGGATCAAATTGCATTAGTCACTGCCACGTTTCCCGGACGCGGTGCAGCGCGTTACCGCCCCGCCGTCTCCTGATGCCAGACCAGCAGCCGGCGTCGGATCAGCGCCATCAGCTTGATCAGGCCGTAACCGACCACCGCGATCTCGACGATGCCGGCGAACACGCCGGGCGAATTGGCATAGCGCGAGGCGTTCATCATGGCGCCGCCGAGCCCGTAACCGCCCATCACCATCTCGGCGATGATCGTGACGATCAGCGCGATCGGCAGTGCGACCTGCAAGCCGGTGAGGATTTGCGGCAGTGCCGCCGGCAGGACGATCTGCCACATGATCTCGCGCTCGCTGGCGCCCATATTGCGGCCCGACCACAGCAGCACTTTGTCGACGCTGGCGATGCCGGCGAGCGTCGCCGTCACCACCGGGAAAATCGCGTCGAACACCACGATGGAGATTTTCGCGGTGTCGTAGACGCCAAGCCACAAGATGATGATCGGCAGGAAGGCGATCTTCGGCATCGGAAAGCCGACCGAGATGATCGGGATCGAAGAACCAATGCGCGATCTTGCTGCGCGACATCAAAACGCCGAGCAAAACGCCGCCGACCGCCGAAATAAAGAAGCCAGTCAACGCCCGCGTACATCGTCAGCCCGAGATTGATCCACAAGATCGCCGCTGATGGCGTCGGCATAGATCCGCATCGCGACCACCGAAAACGGCGGCAGCATGAACGGCGTGACTTTGCCGCTGCTTGGCGAACAGTTCCCAGGCGATCAGCACCACCACGATCGAAAACACGCCGGCGCCGGTGCGGAAGATCGCATCGAAGCGCCGCAGCGCGTCGATCGAGATGGCGGCCTCCGCGCCGGCGAGCGTTGTCTGGTCCTCTACTCCTGCCATCGCAGCAGCCTTTGCATCAAAGCCTGATAAAGCCGGTCGGCGGCAAAGCCGAGAAAGGCGACGGTCAGCACCACCGCATACATGCCGTCATAGCTGCCGGTGGAGCCGAGATAGCCGATCAGATAGCCGAAGCCCTTTTGCGAGACGATCAGCTCCGAGCTGACCAGGAGAATGAACGCCAGGGCGAGCGCGGTGCGAATGCCATTGAGCATTTCCGGCAGCGCGCTTGGCACCACGACGTCCCACATCAGGCGCAGCCCGGTTGGCGCCCATGCTGCGCGCCGACCAGACCAGAACATGATCGCTGCCGCGCGCGCCGTTATAGGCGCCGATGGTGATCGGGATCATGCAGCCGAGAAAGATCAGCAGGATCTTCGAGCCGTCGCCGAAGCCGAGCCACAGCACGGTGACCGGGATCAGCGCCGATTTCGGCAGCGGATAGAACAGCTCCACCAGCGGATTGATGAACATATCGAGCAGCCGCGAGCGCGCCATCAACGAGGCCCAGGGCGCCGCCGAAGACGATCGCATAAAGCAGGCCCATGGCTGCCCGATAGAGCGATGCCGAACCGTTATCGAACAGTTCGCCGTCACGGACCAGGTCGACCCAGGCCGCCCCGACGTTGCTCAGCGATGGCAACGCCGAACTATCGACAAGGTTGAACCGCGACGCCGCTTCCCAGGCGAGCGCGATCAGCACCAGCGGCAGATAGCGCAATGCCGTCTGCATCACGACCCCTTGGCTCCGGTTGCGATCTCCTGCGCCTTGATCGCCTCGTCGCGGACCAGGTTCCAGAGTTCGTCGACCTTCTCGACGAACTCTTTGGTGCGGACGATGCTCGGGTCGCGATTGGCGAATTTGGTTTCGACGATGGCCTTGATCCGGCCCGGCCGCGCCGACATCACCGCGACGCGCTCGGCGAGATAAACCGCTTCCTGCACATCGTGGGTGACGAAGATCACGGTCTTCGGCGTGCGCTGCCAGATTTTCAGCAGTTCGGTCTGCATCAGCAGACGGGTCTGCGCGTCGAGCGCGCCGAACGGCTCGTCCATCAACAGAATATTGGGATCGAAGGCGAGCGTGCGCGCAATTGCGGTGCGCTGCTTCATGCCGCCGGAAAGCTGCGACGGGTAGCTGTCCTCGAAGCCGCGTAAGCCGACCAGATCGATGAAGTCCTGCGCGCGTTGCTCCCGCTCGGCGCGCGGCAGGCCCTGGCGTTCGAGGCCGTAAAGAACGTTGGCGCTTCACGGTTTTCCAGGGAAACAGCGCGAAATGCTGGAAGACGATGCCGCGATCGGGTCCGGGCGCGGTGACCGGCTTGCCTTCGACGGTGATCCGGCCGCCCTCGATCGGCATGAAGCCGCCGACCAGATAAAGCAGCGTCGATTTTCCGCAGCCGGACGGGCCGAGCATCGCCATGAATTCGCGCGGCCGCACTTCCAGCGAAACGTCCGACAAAGCGAGCACGGCGCGGCCGCGCGGCGGGCGATAGGTGTGGTTCACCCGCTCGATGACGATCTGTCCCTGACCCTGCATCTATTCCGGTGCCTCCCCAGACGCCTCCCCAAGGCGCCGTTGCGGCGCACCCTAAACCGGAGTGGCCTCGAAGACCAAGACGGCTTATCCAGGCAAGCGAAAGCGGTTATAGATCGCGTAAGCAAAACGCCCGGAATCGCGTGATGGAACGCTCATTCAAGAAAGAGGTCGACGCGCTGCGGCTCGGCGACGGCGAGATATTTCGCGGCGAGGGCATTCTCGCCGTCACCAAGGCGCTGCTGCAATCGGGCGTGAGCTATGTCGGCGGCTACCAGGGCGCGCCGGTGTCGCATCTGCTCGACGTCATGGTCGACGCCGAGGATTTGCTGGCCGATCTCGGCGTCCACGTCGAAACCTGCACCAACGAAGCTTCCGCCGCCGCCATGCTGGGCGCCTCGATCAATTATCCGCTGCGCGGCGCGGTGACCTGGAAGTCGATCGTCGGCACCAATGTCGCGGCCGACGCGCTGTCGAATCTCGCTTCGCCCGGCGTCATCGGCGGCGCGCTGATCGTGCTCGGCGAGGATTACGGCGAGGGCGCGAGCGTCATCCAGGAACGCTCTTATGCCTATGCGATGAAGTCGGCGATGTGGCTGCTCGATCCGCGGCCGGATCTGCCGACCATCGTCAACATGGTGGAGAAGGGCTTCGAGCTTTCCGAAGCCAGCCACGCGCCGGTGATGCTGGATCTGCGGGTGCGCGCCTGCCACGTCACCGGCGAATTCGTCGCCAAGGACAATAAGCGCGGCGCCTTCAGCGGCCAGCATCGGCTCGCCGGGCCGCCGCGTTTCGAATACGGCCGGCTCGCCCATCCGCCGGTCATCTTTACCCAGGAGCGGCTGAAGATCGAACAGCGCCTGCCGGCGGCGCAAAAATTCATCCGCGAGCAAAAACTCAATGAAGTGATCCCGGGCGACCTCGGCGAGGTCGGCATCATCGTGCTCGGCGGTCTCACCAACGGGCTGTTGCGCGCGCTCGGCCGGCTCGATCTCGCCGATCTCTACGGCGTTTCGCGGATTCCGATCTATGTGCTCAATGTCGCCTATCCGCTGGTGCCGGACGAGGTGAAAGATTTCTGCGCCGGCAAGCGCGCGGTGCTGGTGGTCGAGGAAGGCTCGCCGGACTATGTCGAGCAGCAGCTCAACGCCGTGCTGCGCGAGGCCGACAGCGACACCCGGATCGTCGGCAAGAGCGCATTGCCGAGGAGCGGCGACTACACCGCCGAAGTCATGCTGCGCGGGCTGGCGAATTTCTTCGCCCAAATCCGGCCGTCCGGCATCGATGCCGACGCCATCGTGGCGCAAGTCGACGCGGCGCTGTCGCATAAGCCGATAGTCGCCGCCGCACTGGGTGATATTCCGCCGCGGCCGCCGAATTTCTGTACCGGCTGCCCGGAGCGGCCGGTGTTCGCGGCGATCAAGCTTGCTCAGCGCGAGATCGGCCCCACCCATATCAGCGCCGACATCGGCTGCCATTCGTTCGCAACCTTCGCGCCGTTTTCGCTCGGCAATTCGATTCTCGGCTACGGCATGTCGCTCGCCAGCGCCGCCGCGGTCGGCCCCAACATGGCGAAACGCCCGATCTCGATCATGGGCGACGGCGGCTTCTGGCATAACGGCCTGATCACCGGCGTCGCGTCCAACATGTTCAACAAAGGCGACGGCGTTCTGATCGTCATGCAGAACGGCTACGCCTCCGCCACCGGTCAGCAGTATCTGCCGTCGAGCAAAGACAACCGCAGCGGCACGCCGACCGGCATCAGCATCGAGAAGACGCTGCGCTCGCTCGGCGTGCACCTGGCTGCGCACGGTGCGCACTTACAGCGTCGCCAAGATGGCGAAGACGCTGAAAGAGGCGATGCGCACCGCCGAGCAGCGGGCTCAAGGTCATCATCGCCGACGGCGAATGCATGCTGGCGCGTCAGCGCCGCATCCGCGCCGAGGATGCCGGCAAGCTCAAGCGCGGCGAGCGCGTGATGAAAGCGCGGTTCGGTGTCGACGACGAAATCTGCACCGGCGACCATTCCTGCATCCGGCTGTCCGGCTGCCCGTCGCTCACCGTCAAACCCAATCCCGATCCGTTGCGCAGCGATCCGGTGGCCGCCGTGGTCGAAAGCTGCGTCGGCTGCGGGCTTTGCGGCGAAGTCGCCCATGCCGCCGTGCTCTGTCCGTCGTTCTACCGGACCGACGTGATCAGCAATCCGAGCTGGTGGGATCGCAAGCTCGCTCGCATGCGAGCCACGGTAATCGGATGGATCCGCGGCGCTTCTTCGCCCTCTCCCCATGGGGCAGAGGGAGGGGTGAGGGGGCTCGGGCCTACCACTGACGCCGGAACCCCCTCACCCCAACCCTCTCCCCGCTGGGGAGAGGGAGCGCGCTCGGGCAGCATGCAAGGCGGTACATCCGGGCCGCGCCCTATGACCATCCTGATCGCGGCGCTCGGCGGCGAGGGCGGCGGCGTGTTGACCGATTGGATCGTTGCCGCGGCCGACAGCCTGAATTTTCCGGTGCAATCGACCTCGATCCCGGGCGTCGCCCAGCGTACCGGCGCGACCACCTATCATATCGAGTTGGTGCCTTCGGCGCAGACCCCTGCCTCACCCGCGGGCGGCGGAGGGCTAGGGAGGGGGCGCCCGATCCTCGCGCTGGCGCCGGGCACCGGCGACGTCGACCTCGTGGTGGCGAGCGAATTGATGGAAGCCGGCCGCGCCATCGGCAACGGCTTTGTCACGCCCGACCGCACCACGACGATTGCCTCGACCAGCCGCTCCTATCTCGTGGTCGAAAAGATCGCGATGGCCGACGGCCGGTACGACGACGCCAGGCTGATCGCCGCAGTTGAACAAAATTCGCAAAAAAGTTTGCTGCTCGATCTCGAAGCCATCGCGCGCGAGAGCGGAGCGATGATCAATGCGGTGATGCTCGGCGCCATCGCCGGCGCCGGCGCGCTGCCGATTCCGGCCGAAGCCTTCGAAGCGGCGATCCGGGCCGACGGCAAGGCGGTCGAAACCAATCTGCGTGGCTTCCGCGCCGGCCTTGTTGCCGCGCAAGGCGGCTCGCGCCGCCGCGCCGCGCCGGCAAAACGCTATCGCGAGGGTGACGCGACACTCGCCGATCTCGAACGCGAAATCGCGGCCATGCCGGAAGCCGCCCGCGTCTTCATGACCGAAGGCGTGCGCCGTCTCGCCGACTATCAGGATATTGCTTACGCGCGGCTGTATCTCGACCGGCTCGCCGCGATCCGCGATGCCGATGCCCAGTCCGGAGCGAATGGGCGGCTCCTGGCCGAAACCGCGCGGCATTTGGCGGTGCGCATGTCCTACGAAGACGTGATCCGCGTCGCCCAGGTCAAGCTCGATCCGGCGCGCTTCGACCGCATCGCGCGCGACATGGCGCTCAAGCCGGACCAGCTTTTCACCGTCACGGAATTTCTCAAGCCGGGCGTCGACGAGTTTTGCTCGGTGCTGCCGCCGTGGCTCGCGAGCCGCATCCTCGCGCTTGCCGAGCGCTACCCGGCGTTCGGCCGCACCCATTGGGGCATGGCGGTCAATACCGCGTCGATCACCGGCTACCTGCGTTTCGCCATGCTGGCAAAGTTGCGGCCGTTCCGGCGCAAAACCTTCCGTTATCAGCAAGAACAGCGCGCCATCGAGGCCTGGCTCCGCCATATCGTGCAGGCGGCGGGTTTGTCGTCGGAGCTGGCGCTGGAAATTGCCGAATGCGCCCGCCTGATCAAAGGCTACGGCGACACCCATAAGCGCGGTACCGGCAATTATCGTCTGATCGAAACCGAACTGATGCTGCCGGCGCTGGCCGGTAACCGGCCGGCACATGCCGCGGCGGAAGGTATCGCCAATGCCCGTACCGCCGCGCTGCTCGATCCCGACGGCGAGGCTTTGACCAAATGCCTTGCCGAGATTGAGTCACAATCGGCGCGCAGGATCGCCGCGGAATAATGACACGGTCGTGGGGCTGGCCGGTGCAGGGCGTTGCCAAGGTCACATTGCGTGGATGTGTTGTCGCGGCACTTGTTTGCAGCGCCGCGGCCGCGCAGGCGCAATCGGCGTTCTATCGCGCGTCACAAGATGAAATCGCCGGACCGCCCGGCACGCTGATCCGCCAGGAGCCGATGGCGCGCACCCTGGAAGGAGCCGACGCCTATCGCGTGCTTTACCGGTCGACCGGATTACATGACGAGCCTATCGCCGTTTCCGGCGTTGTCATTGTGCCGCCGAGGTCCTGCGCCATCGGCCGGCCGGCCGATTATCGCCTGGGCGCATCCGACCACTGGCGTCGTGCCGCGTTGCGCGCCATCGATGGCTTTGTTCATCTATCAGCAAATTCAGGGACTGCGCGAAATGGTCGATCGCGGCTATGTCATTGCCGCGACCGATTATCCGGGGCTTGGCACGCCGGAGACGCATCCGTATTTGGTCGGCGCCAGCGAGGCGCGCGCCGTGCTGGATTCGGTGCGCGTTGCCAGGACGTTGACCGCGACTCAAAATCGCTTTGCAGTCTGGGGTCACTCGCAAGGTGGTCAGGCGGCGTTGTTCACGGGGCTTATCGCCAAGGCTTACGCTTCCGATCTCGATCTGGTCGGCGTCGCCGCGGCGGCGCCCGCTACCGACCTCGCCACGCTGCTCGGCGACGATATCAACAGCAGCGGCGGCCGCAATCTTACCGCGATGACGCTGTGGTCGTGGTCGCGCGTCTTCGGTGCGCCGATCGATCGGGTGCTCGATCCGTCAGCGGTCCCGGTCGTCGATCGCCTCGCCGAAGAATGCATCGAATCGATCTACGACATTCTGCAGCGGCGCAGCACGGCGGCGCCGCTGGAACAGAAATTCCTCGCGGTGAGTAATTTTTACACCACCGAGCCGTGGCGTTCCCTGATGGCCGGCAATTCGCCCGGGCCTTTGCCGCCGAATATCCCGCTGCTTTTGGCGCAAGGCGGCGCCGATGAACTGGTGCGGCCGCAGGTGACGGAAGCCTATATGCAGCGGCAGTGCCGGGCCGGCGGCAAAGCGCAGCTGTTGTTTTTATCGGCTGCCAATCACGGCATCATCGCCCACGACGCCGCCCCCTCCGCCGTCGATTGGATGACGGACCGGTTTGCCGGGTTTCCCGCGCCGAGCAATTGCAACCGGTCGTAATAGGAAACGGGGCTTGTCCGCAGATGACACGACACGCTGCACCGGCGGCGCTTGAACGCCTCAACCGGGAGTGGATGTCGGCCTTGCCAGTTTCCTTGTCCGCAGGCGGGCTTAACGGCCCTTCCGGCCCAAAATTTACCGCGAATTAACCGGCTCCGTTAATCCTGTCGCGATTGCAATTCCTTCGCGATTGCAGGGTTGACCGTTTAATGCCGGGCTTCGATTTTCCCATCCGCACGAAGCTCGCGATCTGGGCCGCGCTGGGCGTGCTGCTGGTTGCCGGCATGCTGGTCGAACAGCAGATCGGCGACAATTCGGCATCGCAGCAGCGTGCGCTGGCCACGTCCAAGCAGCTCACCGCCGTCGAGGCGCTGCTGGCGGCCAGGGACCTGGGCACCATGCGCCTCGAATTGCGCGAGATGCGCCTTGCCATCGCACCAAGCGATGTCGACCGGGCGCTGGATCGTCTACATGCCGCCGGCGCCGCGGCGGGCAAGCACATCACGACCGCACTGAGTCTGAGCGACGATCCGGCCGACAAGGATGCGTTCGAGACACTCGAAAAATTGTCGAAAGACTATGTCGGCGTCAGCAACGAGCTCGCTGTGGCGGCGAAGGACTATGGCGACACGGTCGAAAAGGTCCAGCGTGCGCTCGAGATCGGCAACCGGATGAATGCCCTGATCGAACAGACCACGGAGCGGCTGACCGGCGCCGCCAACATGCGCAATGCGGCTGCCGATGCCGAGCGCCGGCATGTTCGCACCGTCGATATCGGCATGGGCCTGTTCGTCATCATCGTGCTCGGCAGCGTCGCGGTATTCGGCGCGCTTGCGATTTCCAAGCCGATCCGCCGCATCGGCGAGGTGCTGCTCGAATTGGCGCACGGCAACAAAGACATCGCGGTGCCTTACACCGGGCGCGCCGACGAGGTCGGCGACAACGCCCGCGCGGCCCAGACTTTCAAGGAAAAGCTCATTCGCATCGACCAGCTGGAACTGGCCGAGAAGGAAACCGAACGCCAGAGCGCCGAGCAGCGCCGCGCCGATCTCCACAAGCTCGCTCATGCCTTCGAAACGACGGTGGCGAGTGTCGTGCGCTCGGTGTCGTCGTCGTCGACCGAGCTTGAGGCCGCCGCCGAAGCGCTCGGCGCCATGGCCGGCGCGACGCGGGATCTTTCGGGCAAGGTTCTCTCGGCGTCGACCCAGGCGGCCGACAACGTGCGCTCGGTGTCCGTTGCCACCGAGGAATTGATCGCGTCGGTCGGCGAGATCAGCCGGCAGGTCCAGGAGTCGACCCGCATCGCACGCGAGGCGGTGATGCAGGCCGAGATGACGGACAGCCGCATCGCCGAACTGACAAGAGCAGCGGGCCGCATCGGCGACGTGGTCAAACTGATCAACGCCATCGCCGAACAAACAAATCTGCTGGCGCTGAATGCGACCATCGAAGCGGCGCGGGCGGGTGAAGCCGGCAAAGGCTTTGCCGTGGTCGCCCAGGAGGTCAAGGCGCTGGCGGCACAGACCTCCAAAGCGACCAACGAGATCGGCCAGCAGATCGCCGGCGTTCAGGCGGCGACCCAGGATTCGGTCGGCAGCATCAAGGAGATCGGCGGCACCATCAGCCGAATCGCCGAGATCGCCATGGCGATCACCTCCGCCGTCGAACTCCAGGCGGCAACGACGCGTGAGATCGCCGAAAACGTCCAGGCGGCCACCGGCAGCGCAGTGCATGTGGCGACCAATATCGCCGAGGTGAACGACAGCGCCGGCGGCATCAGCTCGGCCTCGGCACAGATTCTGGCTTCGGCGAAGTCGCTGTCGCAGGACGGCAGCCGGCTCACCGCCGAGATGGAAAGACTGCTGAGCGCGGTCATCGCGGCATAACCCGCCGCAGGTTCAATTAAAATCAGCCTCGGTCCGTCATGGCACGCGAGAAGCCCGGCCCCGGTTTATCCGGCTTTATCCCGCGCCATGCGTGATAATATCCGGAGCTACCAGGGAGGACAGCGGACACATGAAGCCGCCGATATTCGATTACGTGGCGCCCGCCAGCATCGAGATGGCTGTCGCCGCCTTGGCCGCGGCGGGCGGCGATGCCAAGGTCTTGGCCGGCGGCCAAAGCCTGGTGCCGATGCTGAATTTCCGCCTGTTGCGGCCTTCGATCCTGATCGACATCAATCGCATCCCGGGCCTGGCCTTTATCGAGGAGAGCGCGGACAGCGTTCGCATCGGCGCGCTGACGCGGCATTTCCAGTTGGAGACTTCGCCGGTCGTTGCGACGTATTTCCCGGTGGTGTCGTGTGCGATGACGCATGTCGCGCACCTCGCCATCCGCAATCGCGGCACCATCGGCGGCAGCCTGTCGCATGCCGACCCGGCGGCCGAATTGCCGCTGCTGGCGATGCTGCTGGATGCCGAGCTGCATATCGCTTCACCGGCCGGCAAGCGCACGGTCGCGGCCCGCGATTTTTTCCTCGATGCTTTGACGGTCGATCTCGGCGGCGCCGAGATCGTCATCGAGATCGTGCTGCCGAAATTGCCGCCGCATACCGGTTGGGGCTTTGAAGAAGTCGCCCGCCGTCATGGCGATTTCGCGCTTGCGGCGGTCGCCGCAACCTTGACCGTGGCGGATGGCGCGATTGCGCAGGCGCGGCTGGCGCTGACCGGTGTCGGGCCGACGCCATTGCGCGTGCCGGAAGCCGAAGCCTCGTTGATCGGCCACGCGCTCGACGCCGCGCTCATCGGCCGCAGCGTCGATGCCGCGCGCGGCGCCATCGCGCCCGAGACCGATCTGCATGCTTCGTCGGACTATCGGAGTCATCTCGCCGGTGTCTTGACCGGCCGTGCGCTCACCGCCGCGTGGGATCGCGCGCTTGCGAGTGCCGCATGATCAAGACCGGCGACATCACGGTAACGGTGAACGGCTCGACGCATAAAGCTGCCGTGGAACCGCGGTTGCTGCTGTCCGATTTCCTGCGCCACACGCTCGGTCTTACCGGCACGCATGTCGGCTGCGAGCACGGCGTCTGCGGCGCCTGCACCGTGCTGATCGACGGCGACAGCGCGCGGTCGTGCCTGATGCTTGCAGTGCAAGCCGACGGCAGAACCATCGAAACGGTCGAAAGCCTCGGCGCGATCGGCAGCATGAATGCGCTGCAAGAATCCTTTCATGCCCACCACGCTTTGCAGTGCGGCTTCTGCACGCCGGGCATGCTGATGACGGCAACCGATCTGCTGCGAAAATATCCGCTCGCCAGCGATGACGACATCCGCAACGGGCTGTCGGGCAATCTGTGCCGCTGCACCGGCTACGAGCACATCGTCAAAGCGATCCGCGCGGCGATTGAGAAATCCGGAGCGGCGCGATGAAGATGCATCTTCTCTCCGGCGGCCGTCTGCGGATGCGCAAAAACATCTTCATTCCCGACGCCGTGCGCGAGGAGACGATCGAAATTCCGGTCTCGTCGGCGCTGCTGCGCCACCCTTCAGGCAATGTGCTGTTCGACACCGGCTGCCACCCGGCGGTGGCGGAGCGCGGAGAGGCACGCTGGGGCAGCCTCGCCAAACTGATGACGCCGATCATGCCGCCCGGCGACAATGTCGTCACCTCGCTCGCCGCCATCGGGCTTTCCTGCGACGACGTCGATGTCGTGGTGTGCTCGCATCTGCATCCCGACCATTGCGGCTGCAACGCCTTCTTCAAGCGCGCGACGTTCATCATCCATGCCACGGAAGTCGAAGCCGCCCGCGCCCCCGGCGCGGAGAAGTCAGGCTATCTTGCCGCCGAATGGGAAGACGCCGGCCCGCTCGATCTGATCGAGGGCGAGCGCGATCTGTTCGGCGACGGGCGGATCGTGCTGGTGCCGCTGCCCGGCCACACGCCGGGCACGACCGGCGCCTTGGTGACGCTCGATCGCGCGGGGGCCTTCTTCCTCGCCTCCGATACCGTCACGCTGCGCTCGACGCTCGACACCGGCATCCTGCCGAAGAACACCTGGAACGCGCAGGCGCTGGAAAAGTCGCTGGCCGAGGTCCGGCGCATCGAAGCCGGCGGCGCGACCGTTCTGTGCGGTCACGACGCCGCGCAATGGGCGAGCCTGCGCAAGGGTGCCGATGCCTATGAATGATCGTGCCCGACATCGTCACCCGGCCGAAAATCATCGGCGCGCGCATCAAGCGCATCGAGGATCCGCGGCTGCTGACGGGCCGCGGCGGTTATACCGACGATCGCCAGACGCACGGCGCATTGCACGTCGCGTTCCGCCGCAGCGATCAGTCGCATGCGCGGATCCGCGCCATCGATTGCGATGCGGCCCGCGGGGCGCCGGGCGTCGTCGCGGTGTTCACCGCGGCGGATTTGACCGGCGAGCTCAAGCCGCTCACCGCCACCTCGCGCATGCCGAATTATCACGGCACCGCGATCTTCGCGCTGGCGCTCGGCAAGGTGCGCTATGTCGGCGAGCCGGTGGTCGGCGTGGTGGCGGAAAGCCGCTATCAGGCCGAGGACGCGCTCGAACTGATCGCGATCGATTACGAGCCGTTGCCGGTCGTCATCGATCCCGAGCAGGCTGTTCGATCCGATGCGCCGCTGCTGCACGAGGAAGCCGGCACCAATGTGCTGGTCAGCCGCGAATTCAAGCGCGGCGATGTCGAACAGGCTTTCGCCGCCGCGCCGGTGCGGGTCGGCGGCCGCTTCCGCATGCGCCGCAAGACGCCGGTCGCGATCGAGCCGCGCGCCTGCGCCGCTGAATACGACGCCACGCGCGCCGCGCTGACGCTGCACTCGGCCACGCAAGTACCCGGCATTGTCCGCGATGCGCTCGCCATCGCGCTCGACATGCCGGGCGAGACAGATACGCGTGATCGCGCCCGACGTCGGCGGCGGCTTCGGCGGCAAGGGCTCGCTTTATCCGGAAGAGATTTTCGTCGGCGCCATGGCGCGCCGGCTCGGCCGTCCGGTCAAATGGACCGGCGACCGCATGGAGGACCTGGTCTCCAGCAGCCAGGGCTTTGACGAGATCGTCGATGCCGAACTCGCGCTCGATGCCGATGGCCGTCTGCATCGCGCTCAGCGCCGACGTGATCGGCGATGTCGGCGCCTACTCGATCTATCCGTGGACCTGCTGCCTCGAGCCGGTGCAGGTGGTGAGCTTCCTGCCCGGCCCCTATCGCCTCGCACATTACCGCGGCAGGGTGCGCGCCGTCGCCGACCTCGAAAGCGCCGATGGGGCCCTATCGCGGCGTCGGCCGGCCGATTTCGACTTTCGTCATGGAGCGGCTGATCGACATGGCGGCGCGTCAAGCTCGGCCTCGACGCCAGCGGAAATCCGCCGGCGCAATCTCGTCAGTGATGACGAACTGCCCTACAAGATCGCCTCCGGCATCATCTGGGATCAATCCGGCTTTCAGGAAAGTCTCGACGCCGCCTGCGACGCGGTCGATTACGACGCGCTGCGTATCAAGCAACAGGCGGCGCGCGCGGAAGGCCGCTGGATCGGCATCGGCATCGCCTGCTACGCCGAACTGACCGGCATCGGCTCGCGCATTCCGGTCGCGCCCGGCATGCCGATCAATACCGGCACCGAAACCGCCGTGATCCGCATCGACGACACGGGCGCGGTCACCGCCGGCGTTCGGCGTCGCCTCGCATGGCCAGGGTCTGGAGACCACGCTGGCGCAGGTCGTCGCCGAACATCTCGGCTGCCGCAGTCGAGGATATCCGCATCATGCAGGGCGACAGCGCCGCGGTGGCCGGCGGCACCGGCACCTATGCCAGCCGCAGCATGGTGCTGGCCGGCGGCGCCGCGACGCTAGCCGCCCAGGCGGTGCGCGAGAAAGTGTTCAACGCGGCCTCGCATCTGCTCGAAGCCGTCGGCGGCCGATCTCGAGTCGCCGAGGACGGGAAGTGCGCGTGGCCGGCACCGACCGTTCGATGACGTTCCGCGCACATCGCGCGCGCCGTCTGTTCGGCGATGGGCCGCATGCCGCGCGGACGCAGCGCGAGGAGCTTGCAGGCCACCAAAACCTACGATCCGGTGTTCGGCACCACCACCTCGGCGACGCATATCGCCGCGATCGAGATCGATCCCGGAAACCTTCGCAGGTCCGCATCGATCCTATCGCCGTGGCGGAGGATTGCGGCAAGCATCATCAATCCGCTGATCGTCGACGGCCAGGTGCACGGCGGCGTCGCGCAGGGCATCGGCGCCGCGCTCTACGAAGAAGTCGTCTATGACGACGCCGGGCAGATCGACACCGCCAGCCTGGTCGACTATCTGGTGCCGACGGCCGCCGAAATTCCGGCGATGCAGGTCGTGCATCTCGAGCGCGTTGTCGCCGACCACGCTGGGCGGCTTTCGCGGCATGGGCGAGGGCGGCACCATCGGCGCGCCGGCGGCGATCGCCAATGCGGTCGCCGACGCGCTGGCGCCGCTCGGCATCGAGGTCAACGAATCTGCCGATGACGCCGGAGCGGATTTTCCGCCTGGTCGAAGCGGCGCGCGGCAAAGTAAATACAGGCAACGAAGACTAGGGAGCGAACATGGATTTAGGCATGAAAGGCAAGGTCGCCCTGGTGACCGGCGCCGCGCGCGATGTCGGGCGCGACGATCGCGCTCGGCGCTCGCCGCCGAAGGGCGCGACGTCGCGGTCAATTATCGCAACTCCGCCAAGGAAGCCGAGGCCATGGTCGCCGAGATCGCGGCCAACGGCGGCAAGGCCAAGGCCTATCAGGCCGACGTCGCCGATTTCGCCGCGGTGCAGAGCATGGTCGGCGCCGTCGTCGAAGACTTCGGCGGGCTCAACATCCTGGTCAACAATGCCGGGCTGGCCAAGCGCCAGCGCTTCGTCGAGACCACGCCGGACGATTGGCACAAGCCAGATCGATGCCTGCCTCTACGGCGCGATCCATTGCTGCCACGCCGCGGCGCCGCATCTTGAAGCCGCCAAGAACGGCCGCATCGTCGGCGTCATCGGCGATTCGTCCCGCGTCGGCGAATCCGGGCTTGCCATCGTCGCCGCCGCCCGCGCCGGCGTGATCGGCGCTGGTGAAATCGCTGGCGCGCGAATTCGGCCGTTCCGGCACCACCGCCAACACGGTGTCGCTCGGGCTGGTCGAGACGCGCGCACGACAAGGAATGGCTCGACGCCAACCGCGAAAAGCTGACGCGGCTTTATCCGGTCCGCCGGCTCGGCCTGCCGGGCGACGTCGCGCCGATGGTCACGCTGCTGTGCCTCGCCGCATTCGCGGCTGGATCACCGGCCAGGTGCTGAGCATCAGCGGCGGCTTCAGCATGGTTTGACGGAGCAAGCACGCATGCTGCACACCGACCTGATCGCTCCCATTCCCGAACTGCTCCGCCGTCACGCCTCAGCGCGTGGCGGCAAATGTGCTTTTCGCGACGCGCAGTCCTCGGTGACTTATGCCGAACTCGACGAACGCACCGGCAGACTTGCCGGCCATCTCGCCGATCACGGCATCGCGCCGAACGACACGGTCGCGATCATGCTGCCGAATTCGGTGGCCTGGGTCGAAAGCTGTTTTGCCATTGCGCGTGCCGGCGCCATCGGCGTGCCGATCAGCTACGACTCGACCGAGCCGGAAATCGCCTATCGGCTGGCGGACGCGAATTGCCGGGCGATCTTCACTACCGCCGAGCGCGGCGATCTGGTGGCAAAGCTGCAGGCCTCCGCACCGAATCTGAAAACAGTGATCGTTACAGATCGCGGCCAAGACCGTACAGCGGCGTTGCGGTATGCCAAACTGATCGCCGAGCCGGCGCGATCGGCGCCGCGCGATCCGGCTTCGCTGCACGACACCGCGTTCATTCTCTACACCTCCGGCACTACCGGGCGCGCCAAGGGCGTGCAGCTCACGGTGCACGGCATGCTCTGGGTTACGGCGGCCTGCTGGGCGCCGATCACGGCGCTTTCCGAAAACGACACGGTGCTGTCGCCGTTGCCGCTGTTTCATTCCTACGCGCTCAATCTATCGGTGCTGAGCATCCTGGCGGCCGGCGCGAGCGAATACATCATGGAGAAATTCTCCACCAGCGAAGCGCTGCGGCTGCTGAAAACCGGGGACTTCACGTTATTTCCCCGGCGTGCCGACCATGTTTCATTATTTGCTGGAAGCCACCCGTAAGGAAGCCGGCATCAAATTCCCCGGCTTGCGGCTTTGCGTGTCCGCCGGCGCCATCATGCCGGCCACGCTCAATCGCGAATTCGAAAACCAGCTCGGCGTGCCGCTGCTCGACGGCTACGGCATCACCGAAACCTCGACCATGGTGACGATGAACTGGCCGACCGGCACCCGCATCATGGGCTCGTGCGGCCTGCCGGTGCCCGGCAGCGCGGTGCGCATCGTCGATCTCCACGGCAAGGATGTCGCCGCAGGCCAGGAGGGCGAGCTGATCGTGCACGGGCCGCATGTGATGCCCGGCTATCACAACAAGCCGGAGGAAACCCAAAATGCGCTGCGCGACGGCTGGTATCATACCGGCGATCTCGCCAAGGCCGACGCGAACGGCTTTCTCACCATCACCGGCCGGCTCAAGGAGCTGATCATTCGCGGCGGCCAGAACATCGCGCCGGCCGAGATCGAGGAGGTGGTGAACACCTATGAAGCGGTGCTCGACTGCGCCGTGGTCGGCGTGCCGCACCAGCATCTCGGCGAGGTGCCGGCGCTGTTCGTCGTGCCGCGGCCGGGCCACGCCCTCGAAAGCGAGGCGGTGCTGACGCATTGCCGGACCCGATTGTCGGCCTACAAGGTACCGCATCTGGTGCGCGTCATCGCCGAGATCCCTCGCACCGGCTCCGGCAAGATCATACGTTACAAGCTGCGTGAATCGTTGAACGCATAAAGGGCACCGTTCCGCTCATTCCCGCGAAAGCGGGAATCCAGAAGGAGTGTCTCGTTTCAACTGGGTCCCCGCTTTCGCGGGGACGAGCGGAAGGGGCGGATTGGAGGCGGTAATGACACAGGGTATCGAAGAGTTGTGGGCCGATTTCGCCGCGCCGATCCGCGACGCCGACGACTACATCGCCTCGCTGCGCGGGCGGCGCATGAATGTTTATTTCATGGGCGAGCGCGTGCCGGAGCCGGCCGATCATCCGGTGATCCGGCCTTCGATCAACGCCATGGCGGAAACCTTCCGGCTCGCCACCGAACAGCCGAAGCTCGCCACCGTGCATTCCGGCATCAGCGACCGGGCCATCAATCGCTTCCTGCACGTTCCGGTCGCGCCCGGCGAACTGGTCGCCAAGCATGAGATGCAGCGCGAACTCGGCCGCCGCACCGGCACCTGTTTCCAGCGCTGCGTCGGGCTCGACGCCATCGGCACCTGCCATTCGGTGACCTTCGACATCGACGCCAAGCACGGCACCGATTATCACCAGCGCTTCCTCGCCTTCCTGAAGCGCGCGCAGGCGGCCAATGTCGTGATCGGCGGCGCCATGACCGATCCCAAGGGCGACCGCTCCAAGCCGCCGCATCAGCAAAGCGATCCCGACCTCTTCCTTCATGTGACGCGGCGCGACGACAACGGCATCTACATCTCCGGCGCCAAGATGCACCAGACCGGCGCGGTCAATTCGCATTGGCTGATCGTGATGCCGACCATGCGCATGACCGAGGCCGACCGCGCCTGGTCGGTGGTCGGCGCATTGCGGGTCGACGCGCCGGGGCTGACTTACATCGTCGGCCGCCAGACCAACGACACCCGCATTGTCGACGGCGGCGCGCTCGACGCCGGCAATGCGCAATTCGCCGGCCAGGAATCGCTGATCGTGTTCGAGGATGTATTCATACCGCACGCCCATGTCTTCATGGACGGCGAGTGGGCCTATGCCACCGCGCTGGTCGAGCGCTTCACCACCTATCACCGCAGTTCCTATGTCTGCAAAACCGGGCTCGGCGACGTGCTGATCGGCGCCGCGGCGTCTGCCGCCGAGCACAACGGCGTCGAGGCCGCGTCGCATATCAAGGACAAGCTGGTCGAGATGACGCATCTCAACGAGACCATCTATTCAAGCTGCATGGCGGGCGCGCATCAGTCGAAGCCGGTGGCGTCCGGCGCCTATATCAACGACGAGATGCTCTCCAACGTCGCCAAGCATAATGTCACGCGCTTTCCGTTCGAGATCGCGCGGCTGGCGCAGGACATCGCCGGCGGCCTGGTCGTCACCATGCCGTCGGAGAAGGATTTGCAGAACAACGAAGTCGGCCCGCTGATCCGCAAATTCCTGCAGGGCCGCGACGGCGTCGACGTGGTCGACCGCATGCGCATGCTGCGCCTGATCGAGAACATGACCATCGGCAGAAATGCCGTGGGCTATCTCACCGAAAGCCTGCACGGCGCCGGCTCGCCGCAGGCGCAGCGCATCCAGATTGCGCGCGGCATGAAGATCGAGGACAAGAAAGCCCGCGCCCGGCACTTGGCGGGGATCGCCAAGTCGGACGCGCCGAACTAGCGTGGGATAGAGGCATGACCGACCAGCGCATTCTCTACGATCTCGCCGCAGCCGAACCGGAGCGCCGCTTCAGTCCCTATTGCTGGCGCACCAAGATGGCGTTGGCCCACAAGGGCCTGCCGGTCGAAACCATTCCGTGGCGCTTCACCGAGAAAGATGTGATCGCCAAGAGCGGGCAGCCGCTGGTGCCGGTGCTGGTCGATAACGGCCGCTGGGTGTCGGACTCCTGGACCATCGCCAATTATCTGGAAGACACCTATCCGGACGCGCCGTCATTGTTCGGCGGTGCCGTGGGACGCAGCCTCACGCGTTATTATTCGGCCGTGGCCGACGCGATGGCCCCGGCGCTGGCGCGCATGCTGGTGCTCGATATCTACCAGCGCGTTGCCGAGAAGGATCGTGCTTATTTTCGCGACAGCCGCGAGAAACGCTTCGGCGTGACGCTGGAAGCCGCAGTGGCCGACCGCGAGCAACGCCTGCCGTCGTTTCGCGACAGCCTCGCGCCGTTGCGGCTGGTGCTGAAAACGCAGCCCTTCTTCGGCGGCAACTCGCCGCTCTATGCCGACTACGCGGTTTTCGGCCCGTTCCAATGGGCCCGCTGCATCAGCCCGTTCCGCATCTTGGATGCGGCCGATCCGCTGAGCGACTGGCTGCAACGGCTGCTGGCGCGTTTCGACGGCCTCGCCGGCAAGGCGCCGGCTTATTATTAGAGGGTTCCCCATCGCCTCCGGAATGGGTAAATGTCCGGACCGATCAAACGGCGCCGCCGCAACCGGCACGCACCGTTCGCGGGCGTAGTTCAGTGGTAGAACGACAGCTTCCCAAGCTGTATGTCGCGGGTTCGATTCCCGCCGCCCGCTCCAAGCTCCCCACGCGTCGTGCCCGCCCTGGTCGCGGACATGCACGTCCTGAAATCCACGCCCGAGCAATGAAGTCGATGGCGGGGACGAGTGCGGTCACCTAGGCGCGCTGCGCCGGGTCATAGAAGAATGTCTCGGTGGCAATTTTTTCACCGCGCCAGGTTTGCCATGCCACCTCTTCCTGCTGCAGTTTGCCGCCATCCTTGAAGGCGAAAGTGAAGCGCCAGCGGATCGCGACCTGGTCGCCTTCGATCAGCGGGCCGCCGAGCAGTTCGGTTCCGACCGACTGGCTGCGCTCCAACATCGCCGCCTCACGCTTCATCAGCGCTTCTCGGCCTCCTTGGAGCGGCGGCGCCTGGTTTTCCTGCATCCATGCATCGTCGTGATACCAGTCGCGGATTGCGCCGAGGTGGTCGCCTGAAATCACACGGGCAATGAAAGCCTCGACGGTAGTTCTGGTCGGCATGATCGCTACTCCAACTAGGACATCGATTTCTTATTTGGAACTGGCGATGGCGCGCTCTCCCGCATGCGGCGGGGTCGGCCATGACCCTCCGGCACCCGCATTTAGCCGATGTTACTCTAGCCCCATTTCAGCGTGACGGCGATATCCCCCGGCATGCCGCCCGGAAAGTCGGCACTCCGGTAAGCTATCCGGCGACCGCGGGGCTTGAGAAAATCTTTGGTACCGCCGCGCCCGGCGCCGTCTCCGCAACTCGCGCGCGGATTTCACGGTGCGTTGACGCCTTCGCCCGGCCGTCTCACATTGAGCCAAGTCCGACCGAATTAATCGATGAGGTTTGCTGCCGTGACGACACAGCACACATTGCGCGCCGGCGTTCATACCGTGCACCGCGGCTTCTTCGACTCCAAGCTGCCCGCAGTCCTGACCATCGAATCCGGCGACAGCGTCGCGCTGACGACGCTTTCCGGTAATCCGGAAGATCTGCCCGACGCGAGCGCAGGCTTCACCGTCCTGCCGGAACATCGCGAGGTTCTGGCCGGCGTTCCGGCGGGGGTCGGGCCGCACCTGATGACCGGCCCGATCGCGATCAAGGGCGCCGAGCCTGGCGATGAACTCGCCGTCGAGATCGTCGACATCGCGCTGTTGCAGGATTGGGGCTGGAACCTGATCAAGCCGGATGTCGGCACGCTGCCGGAGCATTTTCCGACGACGCGGCGTGTTCACGTCCCGACCGATAACGCCACCGGCACCATCACCATGCCGTGGGGTCTTAAGCTCAAGGCTGCGCCGTTCTTCGGCATTATCGGCGTGGCGCCGCCGCCGGAAATGGGGCAGGCGACCTCGATCATCCCGCGGGCCTTCGGCGGCAATATCGACAACAAGCATCTCGGCAAGGGCGCCACACTGCATCTGCCGGTGTTCAATTCCGGCGCGCTGCTCTCGGTCGGCGACGGCCACGCGCTGCAGGGCGACGGCGAAGTCTGCGTGACCGCGATCGAGACCGGCTTATCGGCGACGCTGCGGGTGACGCTGATCAAAAACAGCGGCATCAAGCAGCCCTGGGCCGAAACGCCGTCGCACGTCATCACCATGGCGTTCGATCCCGATCTCGACGAGGCGGCGAAATCCGCCGTGCACCAGATGATCAAGCTGATCGAACGGCGCGCCGGCTTGAGCGCCGAGGACGCCTATACGCTCTGCAGCATCGCCGCCGATGTGCATGTCACCCAATTGGTCAACGTGCACAAAGGCATTCACGTGCTGCTGGCGAAAACCGCGCTGGCGCGGGTGATGTGAGTGCCGCGATTCCCGGATGCGGTGCAGCATGAAAGGCTGCGCCGCTGTTCCGGGATCTTCACAGGCTCTGCGTTTTGCGACGATCCCGGGTCAGCGGCGCATCATTCCGCTCCGCTTCATGCTGCGCCGCGCCCGGGAAAAGCTCCGCTCGTGCGTCAGTTCGTCAGCGTCACCGGCATGCGCTCGGCCTTCGGCGGCAGGAACGAGCGGTCGAACACCTCGCTCGCCTTCGGCACCCGCGGCAGATTGTACGATTCGGCGATGGTGGCGATGGCGTTGGTGAGGCGCTCGTCGCTGGCATCGCCGATGCCGAGCGAGCGGGCCTCCGGCGTGTCGATCAGCGTCTTATAGACGTAGATCAGCCGGCGCTTTTCGATGTCCTTGTTGAGCAGCGGCTCGGTCTGCGCGAGCAGGTCGATCGCCGCATTGGGATCGGTCATGGTTTCCTTCAAGGCACGGTTGATGGCCCGCACCAGGCCCTTGACCGCTTCCGGATGCTCCTTCGCCAGCTTCGGCGACACCATGATGCCGTTGGAATAAAGGTCGACGCCGGAATCGGCATAATAGATCCAGCGGAAATCCTTATCGGGATCGAGCTTCTGCGCGATGAGATTCATATAACTCGTCGCGGTGAACACGGCGGCAGCGTCGACCTGGCCCTGGATCAGAATCTGTTCCTGCAGATTGGGCGCAACCTGCATCACGCTGACACTTGCCGGATCGATGCCGTTCTTCTTGGCGAGCAGCGGAAACAGCGCCAGCGAGGCGCCGCCCGGGGCTGAATCGAGCTTGTGTCCGCTCAAATCCTTGACCGTCATGATCGGGCTGCTGGCTTTGGTCAGGATCGCGAACGGCGCCTTGCTGTAGATCATATAGACCATCACCGGCGCTTCCCCCGGCTTCTGCGCCGCGGTCTGGATCACCGCATTGGTGTCGCCGAAACCGGCGTCATAGGCTGCCGGACATGATGCGCGTCACCGTCATTGCCGAGCCTTCGCCCTGGTCGATGGTGACGTCGAGGTTCTCGTCGGCGAAATAGTTCTTGGCCTTGGCCCAGAAATACCAGGCGTGGATGCCTTGCAGCTTCCAATCCAGCGTAAAGCGGATTTTCGTTTTGTCCTGCGCCGAGGCGGACGAGATGGCGCAACACGACGCGATGAGCAGTGCGATGACGTATCGCGGTAGGGACATGATCAACTCCTGTGTGCCGGACGGAACCCAGCCCATGCTGGGTTCAACCCATCGCAAAATCGCTCTTGCGATGGGCCCATCCGGTGATGTGGGATTCAAGCAGCGAGAAGACGGCGTAAAGCACGACACCCATCACCGCGAGAATGAGCAACCCGGCAAACACCAGCGGTACGTCGAAATTCGAACTGGCGATCATCATCACATTGCCGATGCCTTTGTTCGACGCCACGGTCTCGGAAATGACCGTGCCGACGAAGGCCAAGGTGACCGCCACTTTCAGCGAAGCGAAGAAATACGGCATGGTGCGCGGCAGTCCGACATTCCAGAGGATGTCGAGCTTGCTGGCGTGCAGCGCGCGCATCACGTCCTCGAGCTCGGGCTCGGTGGTGGCGAGCCCGGTCGCGACGTTCACGACGATCGGAAAGATGCTCATGATCATCGCGGTCAGGATCGCGGGCACCGCGCCGGCGCCGAACCACAGCACGAAGATCGGCACCACCGCGACTTTCGGGATGGTGGCAAAACCGATCAGCAGCGGATAGGCAACGTCGTAGGCGAGCCGCGACGAGCCGACCAGCGCGCCGAGCAGGATGCCGATGACGATGCCGAGCGCGAAGCCGATCATCGTCGTGTAAAGCGTCTGCACGGTGTGCGGCCACAGCGCCGGCATGCGTTCGACCAAAGTGACGAGAATCTGGCTCGGCTTCGGCAGCACGAAGTCGCTGACATGGAACACCCAGCACAGCACTTCCCACAGCACGAAAAAGCCGATGATGAACAGCGTCGAGTCGAGACGGCGGCGGAATTGCGGGTCCATTCAGGCGGCCTCTTTGCTGGGGCGCGCGGTGACGATCAATTCGCGCAGCCGCTGCGTCATGCTGACGAAGCTCGGCGTATAGGACATCTCGATGGTGCGCGGCCGGGCGAACGGCACTTCGGCGTCGTCGATGATCTGTCCCGGCCGCGCCCGCATCACGCAGATCCGGTTGGCGAGATAGCCGGCCTCCTTGAGGTCGTGGGTGACGAGAAGCACCGTCGGCTTCAGCTTGATCCACAGATCCTGCATGATCGCCCACAGTTCCTCGCGGGTGAACTGATCGAGCGCGCCGAACGGTTCGTCGAGCATCAAGAGTTGCGGCTCGTGCACCAGCGCGCGGCACAGCGAGGCGCGCTGCAGCATGCCGCCGGACAATTGCCACGGCTGCTTGTCGCCGAATTGGCCGAGGCCGACTTCCTCGAGCAGGGCTTGCGCGCGCTCGCGGAACTCGGTCTTGCGCTTGGCCCGGTACTGCTCGCGGAACGGCGGCACGATCTTGAGCGGCATCATCACATTGTCGCGCACCGTCAGCCACGGCAGCATGGTCGGGTTCTGAAAGGCCATGCCGACACGCACCGGCTCGGCGCCGACTTCGCGGCCGGCGACATAGACATAGCCGGTCGATGCGGTGAGGAGGCCGGTGACAAGCTTCAGAATGGTCGACTTGCCGCAGCCGGATGGTCCGACCAGCGCGACGAAGTCGCCCTGCTCGAGCCGGAGATTGGTCATGCCGAGCGCGTTGACCTGTTTTTCACCGCGGCCGTAACTCAAGGTCACGTCCTCGAGTTCGACAAAGAATTCGGAATGCCGTTCAGGCTCGGAAGCGGCGGTCATGCGACGGGCTCCATGGCGCGAGCGGAATGGCCGGTGACGGCTTGCATCGTGAGATCGGTATTGCGCGGCGCCGGTGCCGGCATTTGCTGGATCGCATGGACCGACCGGCCCCAGCCCCGCGTGCCGTCGACCAGCGTGCGGTCCTTCATGACGAAGCGGCCGCGCACCAGCGTATGCAGCGGCAGGCCCTTGATGCGGCGGCCGTTCCACGGCGAGATTTTGGAGCGCGATTGCAGCGCGGCGTCGTCAGATCGTGTGCTCGCGGCCGAGATCGACAATCGCGATATCGGCGTCGGCGCCCGGCGCGATCGCGCCCTTGCGCGGATAAAGCCCCCAGATTTTCGCCGGGTTGAACGCGCTCTTGCGGACATAGTCGCAGATCGACATCCGCCCGTTGTTCACCTCGGTCAGCATCAGCGGCATCTGCGTTTCGACGCCCGGAAATCCGCAGTCGACCGCCCAGATATCGTTGCGGGTCTTTTCTTCCGGCGTATGCGGCGCGTGATCGGTGGCGATCAGGTCGATGGTGCCGTCGGCAGCGCCGCCCACAGCGGTTCCTGGTTGCGCGCTTCGCGCACCGGCGGGTTGACGCGGATGATGCCGGCCATGTCGTGATAATCGTCGGCCGAGAGCAGCAGATAATGCGGACAGGTCTCGCCGGTGATATCGACGCCGCGCGCCTTGGCCTTCGCGCAGCGGCCGCAATTCCTCGGCCGACGAGATGTGCAGGATGTGAATGCGCGCGCCGGTCCATTCGGCGAGAATGGCGGCGCGGCTGACCGCCTCGACGGCGACCACGGCGGGGCGCGACGGCGATATGCGCCAGCGGGTCGCGCCGGCCGGCCGCGGTCAGACGCTCCTGGCGGCGCTCCATGATCGAATTGGTCTCGGCGTGCAGCGAAATGCGCTTGCCGGTCGGCGCCACCACCTCGAAGGCTTCCAGCATCGCGCCGGTCGAGGGCGACGGGATCTTGCCGAAGGTGTTGCCCATATAGAGCTTGAAGCCGATGACGCCGCCTGCGACCAAAGCCGGCACATGCGCGATGGTGTCCTCGCCGAGCAGGCCGTAAAGGCCGAAATCGACATGCGCCTTGCTCGCGGCGATGGCGTGCTTGGCGGCGAGGATTTCCGCGGTGCCGGTCGGCGGAATGGTGTTCGGCATGTCGAACACGGTGGTGACGCCGCCGAAAGCCGCCGCCGCCGTGCCGCTCTCCCAGTCTTCCTTGTGCCGGATAGCCGGGATCGCGGAAATGCACATGGACGTCGATGGCGCCGGGCAGGACATGCAAGCCCGTCGCGTCGAAAGTCTCGCGCGCCGGCGGCATCGCTTCGTCGGCGCCGACCGCCAGCACGACGCCGTCTTTGATGGCGACGCTGCCGACGATCGCCGCATCCGGCGAAACGATGGTGCCGTTGCGGATGACGAGATCGGCGGTGACGGCGCTCATCTCATGTCCTCCGTGTCCTCATAACATCGCCCAGCCGCCGTCGACCGGAAGATCGACGCCGGTGATCTGGCGGGACGCGTCGCTGGCGAAAAACAGACAGGCATTGGCGACGTCGCGATCGACCGTGACGCGCTTGAGCGCATATTCGGCGGCGTGGCGTTCGGCCGCTTCCTCGACGCTGATGTTGAGCCGCTTCGCCATGTCGGCGCAGACCTTGTCGCGAAAACGCGGTCCGTCGACCATGCCCGGCGCGACGCAATTGACGTTGATGTTGTATTGCCCGACTTCGAGCGCGAAACTTTTGGTGATGCCGCGCAGGCCCCATTTCGACGCCGAATAGGCCATGCGGCCGGCGCGGCCGCGCATGCCGAACGTGCCGCCGACATTGACGATCTTGCCGTAACGCTGCGCGATCATGGTCGGCAGCACGCTGCGCATGGTGTGAAACGAGCCGTTCATGTTCAACGTGACGATGGAATCGAACTCCTCCGGCGTGGTGTCGACGCCGGTCTTGCCGATCGGTCCCGAACCGCCGGCGACATTGACCAGAATGTCGATGCGGCCGTCATAGCTCGCCTTGGTCTTGGCCGCGGCGTCGGTGCATTGCTGCGGATCGGTCAGGTCGCAAGGAACGATGATGGCTTCGCCGCCGGCCGCCTTGATCGTCTCGGCGACCGGCTCGATGGCCGCGCAGTCGCGGCCGACCAGCGACACCCGCGCGCCTTCGGCGGCGAAGGCTTCGCTGATCGCCGCGCCCATGCCCTTCGCCGGTCCGGTGATCATGGCCACGCGGCCTTTCAGATTCAAATCCATGTCACGTTTCCAGGCAGCATCTCTTGTCCGTTCGTCCTCGCGGACGCGGGGACCCAGCAGGTTCGCCGCGACATACTCATTTCGCCGGATTCCCGCCTACGCGGGAAGGAGCGGATAGTGAAAGGGTCAGAACAGCTTTTTCGGCAGATCGCTGGTCGGCGGCAGGAAGTCCGGCGTGAAGATTTCGCTGACCGAAGGCGTGCGCGGCAGGTTGTCGGCGTCGACCAGGATATCGATCGAGCGCTTCAGCCGGGCAGGGTCGACATTGCCGACGCCGAGCTTGGCGATCTCCGGATGGTTCATCTCATCCTTCAGCGTGGCGTCGAGCCGTTCGCGTTCGACCGCCACCTTGATCAGCGGCTCGCGCTTGGCGACCGCGGCGACCGCGGCGTCGGGATCCTTGAGCGCATCTTCGAGCCCATGATTGATCGCGGCGATCAGGCCGCGCACCGCCTGCGGATTGTCTTTGACGAGCTTCTTCGAGACGACGATGCTGTTGGAATACAGATCCATGCCGTAGTCGCCGTAATTGATGAAGCGGATATCCTTGTCCGGATCGACGCCGATCAGCTTGGCGGAAAAGCGGATGGTGTTGACGTAGCCGAACACCCCGTCGACTTGCTTCTGCATCAGCATCTGCTCGCGCAGGCTCGGCTGCATATTGGTGATGTTGATCTTGCTGCAGTCGATCTTGGCGTTCTTGCAGAACGCCGGGAACAGCTTGAGCGCGCCGTCGCCGGCGGCGCCGCCGAGCGTTTTGCCCTCGAGGTCTTTCGGCGTCTTGATGCCGCTGTCGGACCGGACCGCGATGGTGAACGGCGGCCGGTTATACATCACATAGACGGCGATCGGCGCCTCATCCGGTTTCTTGGCGGCGAGCTCGATCAAAGCATTGATGTCGCCGAACCCGACGTCATAGGAGCCGCTCGCCACCGCGACGATCGGCGCGCCGGAGCCGTTGCCCTGATCGAGGGTGACGTTGAGGCCGGCGGCTTTGAAGTAGCCGCGATCGTCGGCCAGGAAGAACCAGCCCTGCGGACCCTGGTACTTCCAGTTCAGCATCATTTTGAGATTGGTCTCGGCGGATGCCGCTGTCGCAGCCGCCAGCGGCAGCGCCACGGCTATAGCGGCGGTGAGTGCGAGAACGCATCGGCGCGTGGTCGAAATCATCGGTAAGGCTCCTGTTGCGGATTCTTGTTGGCTGCAAACAGGCGTCGGCCCGGCCTTCCGTCCGCCTTCGGAGCAAAACCTAGTGCGGATGAGCGTTGCCTTCTACTGCTGATTTCTTGCTAGAGTGGTGCCGAAAAGGCATCACTGGCGAAAAGGCCGTTCGATGAAGCATCTCCGCATTCTCAGCTATGTCGACGAGGTCGCCCGTTCGGGCTCGATCCGAAAGGCCGCCGAACGGCTCAACGTCACGGCGTCCGCGGTCAATCGGCGGATTGCCGATTTGGAAGAGGAACTCGGCGCGCCGCTGTTCGATCGCCGGCCGCGCGGCGTGCGTCTCACTGCCGCCGGCGAGGTCTTCGTCCACTATCTGCGCGGCCAGAACGGCGAAGTCGAGCGCATGAAGTCGCAGATCGAGGACCTCAAGGGCCTGCGGCGCGGCACCGTGCGTATCGCCTGCAGCCAGGCCTTGGCACTCGATTTTTTGCCGCGGCAGGTCGCCGAATTCCGCGCGCATCATCCGCTGGTGTCGTTCGAACTGAAAGTCGTCGACCATGAATGGGCGATGGCGGCGCTCGCGGCCTTCGAGGTCGACCTTGTCGTGGTGTTCCGGCCGCAATTTCTCGCCAGTTTCCAGCCGCTGATGACGCTTGAGCAGGAATTGGTGGCGGTGATGGCGAAGGATCATCCGCTGGCCGGCCGCAAGCAATTGCGGCTGAGCGACTGCGCCGCTTATCCGGTCGCGATGCCGGAGCGCTCGATCGGCGGACGGCAATTGCTCGATGACATTTCGGCGCGGAGCGGGCTCACCTTCAAGATCGCCGCCGAATCGAATTCCTTCGAAATGCTGCGCGGCCTCGTCCTCCATGCCGGACTTGATTTCCTTTCAGATCAGGATCGGCACCATGCCGCCGGGCAACAAGCTTGGCGTCGTAGCCCGCGAAATCGACGGCCGCGATGTGCCGCGCGCCAATCTGGTGATCGGCCGCCTGCGGGGCCGCAATCTGCCGATCGCCACGGCGGTCTTCGCCGAGACCCTGACCCGCAAGCTCGAGGCCATGCGCCAGGACCGGCCCGTTGCGAAAACCGCCCGGGAACGCTATATAAAAGCGGCAGCGCAGACCGACGCGCTCCGACCGAACCATTGAAAATTAACAGTCAGGCCCGTCATTTAGGCGGGCCATTAGCTTTTTGGGTTCACCGATGACCCGCTCCAATCGAACCGAACATATCCGCATCACCTCGCATCCGGAGCCCGGCGCCAAGCCGCGGTTTCCGATCCACTGGGGTGCGCCGACGGCGCAAGAACGCGGTCCCATTATCGGCACGGTGTCGCGGCTGGGCGATCGCAATGCGATCGGCAGCCATGGCGGTTCCTATGCCGTTTATCGCGCGCTTGCCGTCTCCTCCGGCGCGCTCGATCCGATCCGGCGCCCGGACCTGACCAACACCTATCCGGCGGTCAAAATCGGCCCGTTCGCGCAATGGAGCGAGCCGCAGAAAATCGTATCGCTCGATCCGTGGGGTCATCTGGTCGCCGAGGCTTTCAAGAAAGAGATCGCGGAGGGCATCGATATCCGCCCCAGCATCGCGGTGACCAAAGCGCGGCTCGACCTCCACGAGATGCAAAGCGCTGTCGCCGCCGGACGCCTCAAAGCCGACGGCGATCTCGTGCGTGCCAATGGCAGCATCGCCGTGTCCAAGATAGCGATCGATCCGGTGTGGTACCTTCCGGGCATTGCGCAGCGCTTCGGCTGCACCGAGGCGACGCTGCGTCATACTTTGTTCGAGCAGACCGCCGGCATGTTTCCGGAACTGGTGACGCGGCCGGACCATAATGTGTTTCTGCCGCCGATCGGCGGCACCACGATCTATCTGTTCGGCGACGTCGACAAGCTGCCCGATCCGACCACCAAGATCACCTGCCGCGTGCATGACGAGTGCAACGGTTCGGATGTGTTCGGTTCCGATATCTGCACCTGCCGGCCTTATCTGATCCACGGCATCGAGGAATGCGCCCGTGCCGGGCAGGAGGGCGGCCTCGGCATCATCGTCTATAACCGCAAGGAAGGCCGCGCGCTCGGCGAGGTGACCAAATTCCTGGTCTACAACGCCCGCAAGCGCCAGGAAGGCGGCGACGCGGCTTCCGCCTATTTCGAGCGGACCGAATGCGTCGCCGGCGTTCAGGATGCGCGCTTCCAGCAATTGATGCCGGACACCATTCATTGGCTAGGTTTGCGGCGGATCGATCGCTTGGTTTCCATGAGCGACATGAAATACGACGCATTGGTCGGTCAGGGCATCGACATCGTCGAGCGCGTGCCGTTGCCCGACGAATTGGTGCCGGCCGACGCCCATGTCGAAATGGCCGCCAAAAAGGCCGCCGGCTATTTCACGCCGGAACTGCCGCCGCAGGACGATCTGGCAACGGTCGGCCGTGCGCTCGACAAATACTGAGCGGCGGTTTTCGGTTTTATGAACTCCGATACGGCCGCAGCCTTGTCGCTTTTGAACGCCGGGGCCGTTCGTGCGCGCGCCCAGCGGATTTTTCAGATCGGGCTCGACGGCAAGCTGCCGCATTTTCGCATTGAACTCGGTCGGTTCGATCAAGCTGTCGACCTCGTTATCACGACCATTCGAAAAAACTATCCGACGCTGGATGTGCCGTTTCACTCACGCTGGCGGCATTTCGTGACCCGCGGGCGTTGATCGTTATGCGGCGCTTGCCGAGGATTTTACGGACCCGACGGCGCGGGCGCGTTCGGCCTTCGATCTCGCCATCATCAGCGTGTTGCTCGACGCCGGCGCCGGGCCGCAATGGCGCTACCGCGATCCCGTAGAAGGCACGGATTACGGCCGTTCCGAAGGCTTGGCGCTCGCCAGTTTCATGATGTTTGCGGCAGGCGATTTTTCTTCGGCCCCAGGTATCACTCACGACCCTGCCGGCAAATTCCGCGCCGATGCGGAGGCGTTGGCAAATCTCGATATCGAGACTCTGCGGCAAGGCTTTCAGGTTACCGAGAACAATCCGATCGTCGGTTTTGAAAGCCGCGCGGAACTGCTGCGCTCGCTCGGCCGGCTGGTCGCTTTGCGCCCCGAAATATTCGCCCTCAAAGACTCCGCGCGGCCCGGTGGCTTTTTCGATCACCTCGCCGCCAAGGCCGAAGGCGGCGCAATTCCGGCACCGCTCATTCTCTCCGAACTGTTGCTGCATTTCGGGCCGATCTGGCCGTCGCGGCTGACGCTCGGCGGCTTGCCGCTGGGCGATTGCTGGCGGCATCCGGCCATCGTGACTGACGACGCGACCAACGGATTGGTGCCGCTGCACAAGCTGTCGCAATGGCTGAGCTATTCGCTGATCGAGCCGCTGCAGCAAGCGGGTTTCACCGTGACCGATATCGACGGCCTGACGGGTCTCGCCGAATACCGCAACGGCGGCCTGTTCGTCGACACCGGCGTACTGGCTCTGCGCGACGCGGCGGACGCCGACCGCGCTCACGATGTTTCGTCGGAGCTTGTGGTCGAGTGGCGCGCGCTTACCGTGGCATTGCTCGACCGGCTGGCGCTGGCGCTGCGTGCCAGGCTCGATATGGATGCCGCGGCATTGCCGCTGGCGAGCGTGCTCGAAGGCGGCAGCTGGGCGGCCGGCCGTGCCGTGGCGTTTTCGCGGCGTGCCGACGGCTCGCCGCCGATCAAAGTCGTCAGTGACGGCACGGTGTTTTGACTGTTATCTAGAGCCGCAATCCGCGCGCTTGGGAGATAGGTTATGGAAGGCGTCACCGTCGTCGATCATCCGCTGGTCCAGCACAAGCTCACTTTGGTGCGCGACAAGGACCGCTCGACCAAGTCGTTCCGCGAACTGGTCAACGAAATCGGCATGCTGCTGTGCTACGAGGTGACGCGCGATCTGCCGCTGACCGATGTCGAGATCGAAACCCCGCTGGCGAAAATGACGTCGAAGCGGATCGCCGGCAAGAAGCTGGTGTTCGCGCCGATCCTGCGGTCGGGTCTCACCTTCGTCGGCGGCATGCTGGAATTGGTGCCGGCGGCGCGCGTCGCCCATATCGGCCTTTATCGCGATCCGGATACGCTGACGGCGGTCGAATATTATTTCAAGGCGCCGGCCGATCTCGACGACCGTCTGGTCATCGTCATCGAGCCGATCCTGGCGACCGGCAACACCGCCGTCGCGGCGATCGAACGCTTGAAAGAACGCGGCGCCAAGCAGATTCGCTTCGTTTGCCTGATCTGCGCGCGGCAGGGCATCGATCAAGTCCGCAGCGCTCATCCCGATGTGAGGATCTGGACGGCCGCAATCGACGATCAGCTCGATGAGCACGCCTATATCGTGCCGGGCCTCGGCGACGCGGGCGACCGTTCGTTCGGCACGAAGTGAGCTCGACCGCATACCGGATTTGTTGCGGATTTTTGCTCAGAATCTCCCCCTCCATCCTGGAGCGCTGATTATTAATTGAGCAGGAGATTCTTGTCCGGTTCGGTCGAGGTTTCCGACTGCCAAAAAAACTAAAGGTAAATCAATACTATAGGCTGTCACCTGTTTGGCACATGGCTTGCGAGGCGCTGATCTTGGTACGGCGCTATCCCGGCGCCTGCCCAATCCTAAGGTGAGGGTCTTTTCATGTTCAGTTCCTGGACAAATTCAACGGGACCAAAAGCACGTCGCTGGCTTGCTGCCGCAGCCGGACTTGCGCTTGGTCTCGTCGCGGCGATGCCTGCCAAGGCCGCCGACGACACGATCAAAATCGGAATTCTTCATTCGCTCTCCGGCACCATGGCGATCAGCGAGACGACGCTGAAAGACGTGATGCTGATGCTCATCGACCAACAGAATAAAAAGGGCGGCTTGCTCGGCAAGAAGCTCGAGGCGGTCGTGGTCGACCCGGCTTCGAACTGGCCGTTGTTTGCGGAAAAGGCCCGTGAGCTGATCGACAAGGACAAGGTTTCCGTCGTGTTCGGCTGCTGGACTTCGGTGTCGCGCAAATCCGTGCTGCCGGTGTTCAAAGAGCTCAACAGCGTGCTGTTCTACCCGGTCCAGTTCGAGGGCGAAGAGGGCGAGCGCAACGTGTTCTATACCGGCGCCGCGCCGAACCAGCAGGCGATCCCGGCGGTCGATTATCTGATGAGCGCCGACGGCGGCTCGGTGAAGCGTTGGGTGCTGGAAGGCACCGACTACGTCTATCCGCGCACCACCAACAAGGTTCTCGAAGCCTACCTCAAGCAAAAAGGGGTGAAGGACGAGGACATCATGATCAACTATACGCCGTTCGGCTTCTCCGACTGGCAGACCGAAGTCTCCAAGATCAAGGCGTTCGGTTCGGCCGGCAAGAAGACGGCGGTGGTGTCCACCGTCAACGGCGATGCCAACGTGCCGTTCTACAAGGAGCTCGGCAACCAGGGCATCAAGGCGACCGACATCCCGGTGGTGGCATTCTCGGTCGGCGAAGAAGAACTCGCCGGTCTCGATACCAAGCCGCTGGTCGGTCATCTTGCGGCGTGGAATTACTTCGAATTCGATCAAGACGCCGGCAAACGAGGCCTTCATCAAGGAATGGCACGACTTCACCAAGAATCCGAAGCGCACCACCAACGATCCGATGGAAGCGCACTACATCGGCTTCAATATGTGGGTGAAGGCGGTGGAGAAGGCCGGCACGACCAATCCCGACAAGGTGATTGCCGCGCTGCCGGGCATCAAGCAAGCCAACTTGACCGGCGGCGTCTCTGAAATGCTGCCCAATCACTACATCACCAAGCCCGTCTTCATCGGCGAAATCCGCGGCGACGGACAGTTCAACGTGGTGTGGAAGACCAAAGGCCTGGTGCCCGGCGATGCCTGGTCGCCTTATCTTCCCGGCTCGAAGGATCTGGTCGCGGATTGGGTGAAGCTCAATTGCGGCAACTACAACACCGTCACCAAAACCTGCGGCGGTTCGTAATACCGCAGACAAAACCGTAGTCGTGGTCGAAGCGCCAATGCTTTGACCACGATAGTGCGGGAAGGCCGCGGCGCCGCCTTCCCGAAAACAGCGCCGGGAAGAAATTCGCAATGCGTATTCGCCGAGCTTGCCTCGTCGCCGTGCTGTTAGTCTTCGGCCTGGTCGCCGGCCTGACACTAGGCTGCCGCGGCGCTCACGCTGCAAGCCTCGACGATGCCGTCGCACATTTCAGCGCCGACGATTTCGACGAGACCATTACCGGCATCGGCGAAGTTGCCGCCAGCGGCAGTCCACGGGCGGCGATCATCCTGCAGGCCCTGCAGGACGGCCAGCTGATGTTCAGCGCCGAGAAGAAGGCCGTCTTCATTCAGGACGACGCCAGCAAACTGACGGACGCCGTGAGCGGCCAGCCGGTTTCCGGCGATCCGCCGGCCGATCTCGACAATGTCCGCGTCAATAATCGTATCCGCGGCGCGCTCGCCGCCGCGCTCGGCGGCTTGTCGCTGTTCTCAGCCGATCCGAATAAACGCCTCGAGGCCGCCCAGGCGGTATTCAAATCGCGCGAGGCGACCATCCTGCCGACGCTGGAAAGCGCCATCGCCAAGGAACAGGACCCGCGCATCAAGCGCGTGCTGCTGCAGGCGCGCGCTGCGATCGCGCTCAATTCGCCCGATACCAGCGAGGCCGACAGGCTCGCCGCGATCGACATCATCAGTCAGCGCGCCGATCAGGATGCATTGGGCTTGCTATCCAGCCTGCCGACCGATGCCTCGCCTGCCGTCGCCAAGGCCGCGTCCAGCGCCGTCATCGCGATCCAACACCGGCTGGCGATCTGGGATAGCGTGCAGAACCTCTGGTACGGTCTGTCGCTCGGTTCGGTGCTGCTGCTCGCCGCCATCGGCCTCGCCATCACTTTCGGCGTGATGGGCGTCATCAACATGGCGCACGGCGAAATGGTGATGATCGGCGCCTATGTCACCTATGTCGTGCAGGAGACCATCCGCAATCATTATCCGGGCCTGTTCGATTATTCGCTGGCCATCGCCATCCCGCTCGCATTCGTCGTTGCCGGCTTTATCGGCATCCTGATCGAACGCAGCATCATCCGCTTTCTCTACACCCGTCCGCTGGAGACCTTGCTCGCCACCTGGGGCCTCTCGCTGATCCTGCAGCAGGCCGTGCGCTCGATGTTCGGTCCGAATAACCGTGAGGTCGGCAATCCGTCGTTCATGAGCGGCGCCTTCGATCTCGGCGGCATCACCATCACCTATAACCGGCTTTGGATCATCTGCTTCGCGCTCGGCGTGTTCGTCGCGCTGCTCGGCATCCTGCGCTACACGCGCTTCGGTCTCGAGATGCGCGCGGTGACGCAGAACCGCACCATGGCGGCCTCGATGGGCATCCGCACCAGCCGCGTGGATGCGCTGACCTTCGGTCTGGGCTCGGGGATTGCCGGGATCGCCGGCGTGGCGCTGTCGCAGATCGACAATGTCAGTCCCAATCTCGGCCAGGGCTACATCATCGACAGCTTCATGGTCGTGGTGTTCGGCGGCGTCGGCAATCTGTGGGGCACCTTCGTCGGCGCCTTCGTGCTCGGCATCGCCAATAAATTCCTCGAACCTTTTGCCGGCGCCGTGCTCGGCAAGATCGCCATTCTCGTCCTCATCATTCTGTTCATTCAGAAGCGCCCGCGCGGCATGTTCGCGCTCAAGGGCCGGGCGGTCGAGGCATGAGCAGCCACTTCCTCATCCGCACCGTCGACCGCAGCGCGGCGATCTTCCTGATCGTGGTTGCCGCGATTGCGATCCTGGTGCCGATCGCCAACCTCGCGATTCCGGAATCGTCGGCGTTTCATATGCCGACTTATCTGGTGGCGCTGTTCGGCAAATATCTCTGCTACGCGATCCTGGCGCTCTCGATCGACCTGATCTGGGGTTATGCCGGCATCCTGTCGCTCGGCCATGGCGCGTTCTTCGCGCTCGGCGGCTACGCCATGGGCATGTATCTGATGCGGCAGATCGGCACCCGCGGCGTCTATGCCGATCCGATCCTGCCCGACTTCATGGTGTTCCTGAATTGGAAGGAATTGCCGGTCGCCTGGTATGGCTTCCAGCATTTTCCCTACGCCGCCGTGATGGTGATGTTCGTGCCCGGCGCGCTCGCCTTCGTGTTCGGCTGGTTCGCGTTTCGCAGCCGCGTCACCGGCGTCTATCTGTCGATCATCACCCAGGCTCTGACCTACGCCCTGAAGCTCGGGTTCTTCCGCAACAATTTCGGCTTCGGCGGCAATAACGGCTTGACCGATTTCAAGGACATTCTCGGTTTCAACGTCCAGTCGGAGGCGACCCGCAACGCGCTGTTCGTCATTTCATGCCTGGCGCTGATCCTGGGCTTTATGGTTTGCCGGGCGGTGGTCACCTCGAAACTCGGCAAGGTGCTGATCGCCATCCGCGACGCCGAGTCCCGCACCCGGTTCCTGGGTTACCGCGTCGAATCCTATAAGCTGTTCGTGTTCACGCTGTCGGCCTGCATGGCAGGCATCGCCGGCGCGCTCTACGTGCCGCAGGTCGGCATCATCAATCCGAGCGAATTCGAGCCCGGCAATTCCATCGAGGCCGTCATCTGGGTGGCGGTGGGCGGCCGCGGCACGCTGGTCGGCGCCGCACTTGGCGCGGTGCTGGTCAACTACGCCAAGACATTTTTCACTTCGGGCTTTCTCGCGCCCTACTGGCTGTTCATGCTCGGCAGTCTGTTCATCGGCGTGACGCTGCTATTGCCGCGCGGCATCATCGGCACGCTGCATCACTGGACCGGACTGCGTCGCGCGCGGCTCTCTGCGGCCGCGGAAGACGGCGTCATTGTGCCAAAGCAACTGCCGGCGGAATGAGGGCCTCGCGATGGAAGCACTGACCACCGCCTTGCTGTATATCGACGGAGTGACCGTGTCGTTCGACGGTTTCCGTGCGCTCAACAAGCTGTCCTTCACCATCGAGCCGGGCGAAATGCGCGCCATCATCGGCCCGAACGGCGCCGGCAAGACAACGATGATGGACGTGGTCACCGGCAAGACGCGTCCCGACACCGGCGAGGTCGTGTTCGGCGGCACCTATGATCTCACCAAACTGGATGAGGCCGAGATTGCCACGCTTGGCATCGGCCGAAAGTTTCAAAAGCCGACGGTTTTCAACAGCCACACCGTGTTCGACAATCTCGAACTGGCCCTCAAAGGCCGATCGCCATGTGCGCTCGACACTGTGGTGGCGGGAAACCCCGATCGAACACGAACGCATCGACGAGATCCTCAAAACCATCCGGCTGACCGCCGTGCAGAATCGTCTGGCCGGCAGCCTGTCGCATGGCCAGAAGCAGTGGCTGGAAATCGGCATGCTGCTGGCGCAGGACCCGAAGCTTCTTCTGGTCGACGAGCCGGTCGCCGGCATGACCGACGTGGAGACCCAGCAGACCGCGGAACTGCTCAAGGAAATCAATCGCGAGCACACCGTGGTCGTGGTCGAACACGATATGACGTTCGTGCGCGAACTCGGCGTCAAGGTCACCTGCCTGCACGAAGGCTCGGTGCTGGCCGAGGGCACGATCGATCAGGTTTCGGAAAACGAGCGCGTCGTTGAAGTCTATTTGGGACGCTGAACCATGCTCGACGCACAAGCTCTCGATCTGCATTACGGCGCCGCGCAGGCGCTGCGCTCGGTGTCGCTCAAGGCGGAGCCGGGAAAAGTCACCTGCGTGCTGGGGCGCAACGGCGTCGGCAAAACCAGCCTGCTCGACGCACTGGCCGGCCAGCATCCGGTCAGCCAAGGCCATATCATCTGGGAAGGCAACGACATTACCGGACTGCGGCCGGCGGAACGGGCGCGCCGCGGTATCGCTTATGTGCCGCAGGGCCGTGAAATCTTCCCGTTGCTGACCGTCGAAGAGAATCTCAAGACCGGCTTTGCCCCGATCAAGCGTGACCAGCGCACCGTTCCCGACGACGTCTATTCGCTGTTCCCGGTGTTGGAGAGCATGCTGCGCCGCCGCGGCGGCGACTTGTCCGGCGGCCAGCAGCAGCAGCTTGCCATCGGCCGTGCGCTGGTGACGCGGCCGCGGCTTCTCTTGCTCGATGAGCCGACCGAAGGCATCCAGCCGTCGATCATCAAGGATATCGGCCGCGCCATCAGCTACCTGCGGTCGCTCGGCAAGATCGCCATCATACTGGTCGAGCAATATCTGGACTTCGCCAAGGAACTCGGCGACCATTTCGTCGTCATGGATCGCGGCGCCATCATCTATACTTCCGATCGCGACAATCTCGACGAGGCGGCGCTGAAGCGGGCCATGGCGATCTGAGATGGCGATCTGAGATGGCCGTCTGACCGTTCCACACGCCGCAGCGATTGCATCCAAGATCCGGCGATTTCCCGATGAGCGCGAGCGTGCCGTTACCCGCTGAAACTTTCGCCGCCAACCGGTCGATGGGACGCGTCGCGTTCACTGTCGCGGCCGATGCCGGCCGAAGCCGGCGCGGCCGGGTGCATGAAGCGGGCGCGCTGCGTGTACGCTTCCCCAATGGCGACGGCCGGACGCTCGAAGCGGTGACGGTCAATACCGCGGGCGGCATGACCGGCGGCGATCGCTTCGACGTCGACGTGAAAGTCGGCGCCGGCGCGAAGCTGACAATGACGACCGCGGCTGCGGAGAAAATCTACCGCTCGCTCGGTCCCGACACCGAGATCCGGGTGAAGCTCGAGGTCGGCCAGGGCGGCACGCTGGCCTGGCTGCCGCAGGAAACCATCGTCTTTGATCAGGTCCGGCTCCAGCGCTCGATCGATGTCGATCTCAAGCACGGCGCGCAATTGCTGTTGGCCGAAGCCGTACTGTTCGGCCGTTCCGCGATGGGCGAAACGGTCAGGCAGGGCCGCCTCATCGATCGTTGGCGCGTCCGCGTCGGCGGTACGCTGGTTTTCGCGGAAACCGTGCGGCTCGACGGCCTGATCGCGCAGTCGCTGGCGCAACCGGCGGTCGCGGCGGACGGCGTTGCGGTTGCTACGGTGCTGAAAATCCCGGGCACCGAAAATGACGTTGCGGCCATCCGTGCGATGTCTGACAATCTTGCCGGCGAGGCCGGCATATCGGCTTGGAATGGGCTCGCGGTGGTGCGGCTGGTGGCGCCGGATGGCGCCGCGTTGCGCCACGATCTGATAGAAGTGCTGACGGTATTAAGTCCGGTATCGGTGCCGCGGCTCTGGCTGAATTGAGGCGACATGCAACTCACTCCGCGCGAAAAGGACAAGCTCTTCATCTCCATGGCGGCGATCGTCGCGCGGCGCCGGCTCGAACGCGGCGTCAAACTCAACCACCCCGAGGCGATTGCGCTGATTTCCGATTTCATCCTCGAAGGCGCCCGCGACGGCCGGAGCGTGGCCGAAATGATGGAAAAAGGCGCCCATGTGATCACCCGCGCCCAGGTCATGGACGGCATCGCCGAGATGATTCCCGAAATCCAGGTCGAGGCGACGTTTCCCGACGGCACCAAGCTCGTCACGGTGCACGAGCCGATCCGATGAGGGCGCAATGATCCCCGGCGAACTGTTCATCAAGGACGGCGACATCGAGCTCAATGCCGGCCGCCGCACCGTCACGCTGACGGTGGCCAATAGCGGCGACCGGCCGATCCAGGTCGGCTCGCATTATCATTTCTTCGAAACCAATCCGGCGCTGAAATTCGAGCGCAAGAAAGCGCGCGGCATGCGGCTCGACATCGCCGCCGGCACCGCGGTGCGGTTCGAGCCGGGGCAGACGCGCGAGGTCAATCTGGTGGCGCTCGCCGGCAAGCGCACGGTCTATGGCTTCCGCCAGGACATCATGGGAAAGCTTTGAGGCGCCCCGCATGGCTGTAAAAATCAAACGCTCCGTCTATGCCGACATGTTCGGCCCGACGACCGGCGATCGGGTGCGGCTCGCCGACACCGATCTGATCATCGAGGTCGAGAAGGATTTCACGGTCTATGGCGACGAGGTGAAGTTCGGCGGCGGCAAGGTGATCCGCGACGGCATGGGGCAGAGCCAGATCACCAACCGGCAGGGCGCGGTCGATACCGTCATCACCAATGCGCTGATCGTCGACCACTGGGGCATCGTCAAAGCCGATGTCGGCCTCAAGGACGGCAATATTTTCGCCATCGGTAAAGCCGGCAATCCCGACATCCAGCCCGGCGTGACCATCATCGTCGGTCCCGGCACCGAGGTGATCGCCGGCGAGGGAAAAATCCTCACCGCCGGCGGCTTCGATACCCACATTCATTTCATCTGTCCGCAGCAGGTCGACGAAGCCCTGATGTCCGGCGTCACCTCGATGCTCGGCGGCGGCACCGGCCCGGCACATGGCACCTTCGCCACCACCTGCACGCCGGGTCCGTTCCACCTCGCGCGCATGATCCAGGCGGCGGACGATTTTCCGGTCAATCTCGGCTTTGCCGGCAAGGGCAACGCTTCGCGTCCGGCGGCGCTCGAAGAGATGATCAAGGCCGGCGCCTGCGCGCTGAAGCTGCACGAGGACTGGGGCACCACGCCGGCGGCGATCGATTGCTGCCTCTCGGTCGCCGACGACTACGACGTCCAGGTGATGATCCACACCGACACGCTCAACGAATCCGGTTTCGTTGAGGACACCATCAAGGCCTTCAAGGGCCGCACCATTCACGCCTTCCACACCGAGGGCGCCGGCGGCGGCCACGCGCCCGATATCATCAAGGTGGCGGGGCTGAAGAATGTGCTGCCGTCATCGACCAACCCGACGCGGCCCTTTACCAAGAACACCATCGACGAGCATCTCGATATGCTGATGGTGTGCCACCATCTCGATCCGTCGATCGCGGAAGACCTTGCTTTCGCCGAAAGCCGCATCCGCAAGGAGACCATCGCGGCCGAGGACATTCTGCACGACATCGGCGCGCTTTCGATGATGTCGTCCGACAGCCAGGCCATGGGCCGGCTCGGCGAGGTCATCATCCGCACCTGGCAGACCGCCGACAAGATGAAGAAGCAGCGCGGGCCGCTGCCGCAGGAAAAGGGCGACAACGACAATGCCCGGGTCAAGCGCTACATCGCGAAATACACCATCAATCCCGCCATCGCGCATGGGGTGTCGAAGCTGATCGGCTCGGTGGAGAAGGGCAAGCTCGCCGACCTGGTGCTGTGGTCGCCGGCCTTCTTCGGGGTGAAGCCGGAATGCATCATCAAGGGCGGCACCATCGTCGCGGCGCCGATGGGCGATCCGAACGCCTCGATCCCGACGCCGCAGCCGGTGCATTACCGGCCGATGTTCGGCGCCTATGGCCGCGCCCGCACCGCGTCGTCGGTGGTGTTCGCCTCGAAGGCCGCGGTGCAGGCCGGTCTCGGCAAGAAGCTCGGCATTCAGAAGCAGTTATTTGCCGTCGCCAATACCCGCGGCAAGATTTCGAAGAAAAGCATGATCCATAACGACGCCACGCCCGATATCGAGGTCGATCCCGAGACCTATGAAGTGCGGGCCGACGGCGAGCTTTTGACCTGCGCACCGGCGGAAGTCCTGCCGATGGCGCAGCGCTATTTCTTGTATTGATCGTTCAGGCAGACCGGGACCGTGATACGCGCGATCGAGATCAAGCCGGCGTCAAGCTGGTCGGGCGCGGCCGCCGATGCGGTCGTGCTTGGCCATGACGATCGTCATCGGCGCCGCCTCGCCATGACCGGATCGCGCGGCGTCGCGTTTTTGCTCGACCTGCCCGCCGCCACCGAGCTTCGCGGCGGCGATGCATTGGTGCTGGAGGATGGCCGCCTGATCGAGGTGGTGGCGGCGCCGGAGGCACTGCTTGAAATCCGCTGCACCGATCCGCTGCATCTCGCCCGCGTCGCGTGGCATCTGGGCAACCGGCATTTGCCGACGCAGCTTTTGAAAAACAAGCTGCGCATCCGCCGCGATCACGTCATCGCCGAGATGGCGTTGAACCTGGGTGCCAAGGTCGTCGAGATCGAGGCGCCGTTCGATCCGGAAGGCGGCGCCTATGCCGCGCCGGCCGATACTCATGATCACCATGGGCACGAGCATCACCACGGCCATTCACACGATCACGGGCACGACCATGGCCGGTGACAAACGCATGTCGCGCGCTACGCCGCGCCGCGCCGTCGTGGCGGAACAACCTCTGGCAGACGCCGCGCTCTACCGGCTGATGATCTGGCTTTCGCCGGCCTATCCGGTCGGCGCGTTTGCGTATTCGAGCGGCATCGAATGGGCCGTCGAGGCCGGCGATATCGGCAGCGCTGCGACATTGCGCGGCTGGATCGAATCCATGCTGACCCTGGGCGCGGGTTTGAGCGACGGTATTTTCTTCGCTCACACCCACCGCGCCGTCACCGAGAGAAACGATGCCGGTCTTGCTGAGCTTGCCGAACTGGCAGCCGCCTTTGTGCCGTCGCGTGAGCGCCATCTTGAAACGACGACGCTGGGCCGCGCCTTCGTCGAAGTCACGCAAGCCGCATGGCCCTGTGATGCGCTTGCTAGATTCCGCAAAGTTTGGACGGGGCCGATCGCCTATCCGCTCGCGGTCGGCGTCGCCTGCGCCGGTCACGACATTCCGCTAACTCCGGCGCTACATGCGTTCTTGACCGCCGTGGTGTCGAACTGGATATCCGCCGGCGTGCGGCTCGTTCCGCTCGGCCATACCGACAGCCAGCGGCTGCTGCAGGCGCTCGAACCGGCCATTGCGGCTGCCGCGCGGCGCGCTTTGGCCGCCGAACTCGACGATCTCGGCAGCGCCACGTTCCGCGCCGATCTGGCGGGCATCCGGCACGAAACCCAATATACCCGCTTGTTCCGCAGCTAAGCCGAGGATCACATCATGCAGAGCCCCAATGGCCCGCTTCGCGTCGGCATCGGCGGCCCGGTCGGATCGGGCAAAACCGCTTTGATGGACTCGCTGTGCAAGTCGATGCGCGGTCACTACGACATCGCCGCCATCACCAACGACATCTATACCAAATGGGATGCCGAATTTCTGGTGCGCGCCGGCTCGCTCGATGCCGAGCGCATTGTCGGCGTCGAGACCGGCGGCTGTCCGCATACCGCGATCCGCGAAGACGCGTCGATGAATCTCGCCGCGGTGGCCGATATGCGGGCGAAGTTTCCGAAGCTCGACCTGGTGCTGATCGAATCCGGCGGCGACAATCTTGCCGCGACGTTCTCGCCGGAATTGGCCGACCTCACGATCTATGTGATCGACGTCGCGGCGGGCGATAAAATACCGTCGAAGGGCGGTCCCGGCATCACGCGGTCGGATCTTCTGGTGATCAACAAGATCGATCTCGCGCCCCATGTCGGGGCGTCACTTGCGAAGATGGAGACCGATGCCAAGCGGATGCGCGGTGCGCGGCCCTTCGTGATGACCAATCTGCGCCAGGGTGACGGCTTGCAGACCATCGTGCGCTTCATCGAAACGACCGGCGGCTTGTCGCAGCACTGATTGCAGGCTCGATCAGCGGATGACGATCGTCGTTCGGGCCATGCCTTCGCGCTCGACCAAACCGAACAAAGTGGCGGCATTGGCCGGATCGAGCCGCACGCAGCCATGGGAGGCCGGACCGCCGAGCCGCGAGATTTCATAAGTGCCATGAATGGCAAAGCCGCCGTGAAAGAAGATCGAATGCGGCATCGGCGAGTTGTAATATTTCTTGGAAAACCACCGCACCGCCAGCATCTGCGGATGATAGGTGCCGGGCGGCGTGATGTATCCCGCGCGCGCGGTCGAAACCCGCCAATTGTAGCGCGGCGCGCCGTCGACAAGAACGGACATCCGCTGGCTGCCGCGGTCGATATGGACCACAATCGACGCTTCGGCGCGAGCGCCGGCGGCGAGCGTGATGAAAGCGAACGCGGCAAATACGCAAACTAAAAAACGCATGATACTCGATGCCTCAGCACCCATATAATTAAGGGCCTGATGGAACTTGTAAAGATGGTGCCGGGGTCGGCGCGCCATTAACGTCAAGCGTCCTTATTATTGGATTGCAATCTATGCCGGCCTTCGACCTTTTCAGTATCGGCCATTCCAACATCCCGGCAGATCGGTTTCTGTCGATGCTGCGCGACGCGGACGTTAACGCGGTCGCCGACGTGCGTTCGGCGCCGTTCTCGCGGTTTTTTCCCTGGTTTTCGGCGAAGAATCTTGCGCCACTTTTGGCGCAGCAAGGCGTGACCTACCTGGCGTATGGCGAGCCGCTCGGCGGCCGCCCGCGCGATCCCTCGCTCTATCGCGACGGCATTGCCGATTATGAAGCGATGGCCCGGCAGCCGGACTTTGCGGCCGGGCTTGAGCGATTGCGCACCGATGCGGCGCGGTGCCGTGTCTGTCTGATGTGCGCGGAGCGCGAACCGCTCGATTGTCACCGCTGCCTGCTGGTCGGCCGTGCGCTTGCCGGGCGCGGGCTCGGCATTGGTCATATCCTCCATGATGGTACGATCGAGCCGCATTCCGCCACCGAACAAAGACTTTTGGAGCTGGACGGCATGGCGGAAGACCTTTTCACATCTGGACAGAGCGACCGACTCGCGGCAGCGTATCGCCGCCGCGCCCGTGCCGTTGCCTACCGGGCGAAGCCACGCGGGGGCGAAGCCAAACAATAAGAGTTATCCATGCTCGCCCGTCTCAACATGCTCCTTCTGCTGCTGGTCGTCGGCATCGGCCTTGCGTCGGCGCAAGCGCAGACTCCCGAGCCCACGCCGGTGCCGGATACCGACACGCTCGACCCGACGCCGCCCGGCTCGCTCAATCCGGCGCCGCTGGCGCCCCTCCTCAATCCGGATTCGCCGTCGACTCCGGCCAAAGAATTGTTCGCGCGCAAGCCGACGCCGTTTCCCGGGCCGGCGCGCTCGATCGGCTTCTATGCCCACGGCTGCCTCGCCGGCGGCGTGCCGCTGCCGATCGATGGACCGGCCTGGCAAGTCATGCGGCTGTCGCGCAACCGCAATTGGGGCAATCCGGCGCTGGTCACTTTCCTGGAGCGGTTTGCCACCAATGCCAAGAAAGTGGGCTGGAATGGGCTGCTGGTCGGTGACATGTCGCAGCCGCGCGGCGGCCCGATGATCAGCGGCCATGCCAGCCATCAGGTCGGTCTCGACGCCGATATCTGGTTCACGCCAATGCCCGATCACGTGCAGACCCGCGCGGAGCGCGAATTCAACGGTGCCGCCGACATGGTCGCTGCAGACCGGCTCGATGTCGATCCGAAGCTGTGGACCCATACCCGCACCGAGATGATCCGGACCGCGGCGGAGGATCCCGCGGTGACGCGCATCTTCGTCAATGCCGCGATCAAAAAAGCGATGTGCCGCGAGGCAGGCTCAGACCGCTCCTGGCTCTCCAAAGTGCGGCCGTGGTGGGGCCACGCCGAGCACTTTCATGTTCGCATCGCCTGTCCGGCCGACAGCGCCGAGTGCAAGCCGCAACCGCCGCCGGATGCCGGCGACGGCTGCGGCCACGAGCTTGATTTCTGGTTCAAGGATTCGACGCTGCATCCGACCCCGCCGCTTTTTCCGCCGGCGCCGAAACCCGGCATGACGATGGCGGCGCTGCCGCCGGCGTGCAAGCAGATCGTGGCTGCGCCGTAGCGTCTTCCGTTTCCCGGCCGCAGCGCAGCACGCAGTGTTGCGGGTAGACCCGGGATCGTCACAAATGCCGAGTCCCGGAACACGAATGACTACAGCCCGGGCGTCCCGAACACCGCGCGTTGCGCGGCCGCGGCGGCGTAGAGCAGCGCAAAGGCTGCGATTACGATCAGGGCGGTGAAGTCGGGGACGCGTTTGGCTTTGGTCAGGCGCGGCAGGCCGACCCATAGGATATAAGCGCCGTAGAATCCCAGCAGCAACAGAAAGCGCAGACCGGGCAGCAGCAGAAAGACGCCGCTGAGCCAGACCGGCGTGAACGAATAAACCGCAAGTTTGAACGCACTGTCGAAATCGCGGCGGCCGCCGAAGAACGGCGCGGCGAAATTGATGATCACGCCGAGCACCAGTACGGTGACGCAGGTCATCACATAGCCGAAGATCGCGCTGAAAAGCCCATCGACAACGGGTGTGCGTATCGTGCCGATGCCCGGCACGATGACGCCGATGAGGCTGGTGCCGACAAAGCCGAATAACGCGGGAATGAACGCCAGCCAGACGACGTAGCGGCTGATCAGCGGAGCCGGATCGCCGCTCTCCAGTTCGATGCGCGCCCACGCGGCGACGGGATCGAGCATAATAGCCTTGGCCCGCAGCGCCGCATTCATGCGGCCAGGCCTTTCACCGCCTCTTTGGCGTCTTCGCGCAGCAGCGCCGCGCCTTTCTCGGCGATCATCATGGTCGGCGCATTGGTATTGCCCGACGTAATCGTCGGCATCACCGAAGCGTCGATGACGCGCAACCGTTCGATGCCGGTAACGCGAAGCTTGCCGTCGACGACGGCGAACGGATCGCTCGGCAATCCCATTTTGGCGGTGCCGACGGGATGAAAGATCGTGCTGCCGATGTCGCCCGCGGCCCTGATCAAAGCTGCGTCGTCGTCGCCGACGGATGGGCCGGGCAGATATTCGTCGGGATGGAACGGGGCGAGCGCGGGCTGGGCGGCGATACGCCGGGTCAGGCGGAGGGCGTTCGCGGCGACGCGGCGATCCGGATCGGTCGCCAGATAATTCGGCTGAATGACGGGCGCGTCGGAGGCGTCGCGCGAGCGCAGTCTGACAAAGCCGCGGCTGGTCGGCTGCAGATTGCAAACGCTGGCGGTGAAAGCCGGGAATTTATGCAGCGGCTCGCCGAAGCGATCGAGCGACAGCGGCTGGATGTGATACTGCAAATTGGCGCGCGACTGATCGGAATCGGAGCGGGTGAACAGACCAAGCTGCGATGGCGCCATCGTCAGCGGGCCACGCCTGAACAGCGCATATTCGGCAAGCATGCCGGCGAAGCCGAGCCGCGAATGGTAGCGTTCGTTGAGCGTGGTGATGCCGTCGACTTTATAAATCAGTCGCAACTGCAAATGATCTTGCAGGTTTGCGCCGACGCCGGGCCGGTCGAGCACGACGGGAATGCCGTGCTCCTTCAACTGGTCGGCCGGACCGATGCCGGACAACAGCAAAATCTGCGTCGAGCCTAGCGAGCCTGCGGAGAGTATGACTTCGCCCCGGCAATGCGCCATGCGCGTTGCTCCGCCCTGACGCCAGCGCACGCCGGTAGCGCGCTTGCCGTCAAGCACCAGGCCTTCGACCAGGCATCCTGTTTCGAGCCGGAGATTGGAGCGGCCGAGTACCGGTTTGAGGAAAGCGCGCGCGGTGGAGACGCGCCGGCCGCGTTGCTGATTTACATGAAAAGCGCAGCAGCCTTCATTGTCGCCGCTATTGAAGTCGGCGATGGATTTGATGCCGGCCTGTTCCGCGGCGGTGCGAAACGCGTCGAGCAGATCCCAGCGGACGCGCGGCGCGGAAACGTGCCACTCGCCGCCGGTGGCATGGACATCGCTTTCGCCCATGAAATGATTTTCGTGCCGCTTGAAAAACGGCAGCACATCGTCATAGCCCCAGCCGGTAAGGCCGAGCTGGCGCCAGTGGTCGTAGTCGGCGGCCTGGCCGCGCATATAGACCATGGCATTGATCGCCGACGAGCCGCCGATCACCTTGCCGCGCGGGTAATTCAGGCTGCGGCCGTTCAGCCCCGGCACCGGCTCGGTCTTGAAGCACCAGTCGGAGCGCGGATTGCCGATCGCGAACAGGTAGCCGACCGGGATGTGAAACCATATCCAATTGTCGCGGCCGCCGGCTTCGAGGATGAGGACGCGCTTGTCGGCATCGGCGGACAGCCGATTGGCCAGCAGACACCCGGCGGACCCCGCCCCGACAATGATGTAGTCGTAATCGCCCTCGATGGTCTCGGTTTCCGGCACGGCCCGCCCCGTCTTGCGCTCGAAAGGGTATGTCGGGACCATAGCAGCGGGATTGAAAGAAAGAAGGGGTGCGGCAACAAGCTCCCCGACCGGCGCCGCCTTCGCTTGTCCGCTATCGGCGGGAGGCCTATGATCCAAAGGCGACAGACGGCGCGCCGCGCGCGCGCTGGATCGGCCTGGAACGACGGTTCCCAAAGGTGGTCGCCTCATCAGCTGCGCACTGACCTGATGGATCAGACGATCCGGCGCGCATTCTCTGCGCGTGTCATTTCCCTTTGGAGAACCGTCGTGCTCAAAAGAATATCTATGCTGGCGGCGTTTGCCGCTGCCGTTCTGTTTGCCGCCGCGCCCAACGCGGCGCGAGCGCAGGATAAATCGATCACCGTTTTCGCCGCCGCCTCGATGAAAAATGCGCTCGACGATGTCGACGCCGCTTTCACCAAGAAGACCGGCATCAAGGTTGTCGCCAGCTACGATGCAAGCTCGGCGCTGATGAAACAGATCGAGGGCGGCGCACCGGCCGACGTGTTCGTTTCGGCCGACCTGAAGTGGATGGATTACGGCTCGCAGAAGAAGCTGATCAAGGAGGATACCCGCATCAATCTGCTTGGCAACGAGCTGGTGCTGATCGCACCCAAAGATTCCAAGGTCGACAAGGTCACGATCGGTCCGGGTTTCGATCTTGCCAAACTTGCCGGTGACGGACGGATCGCCACCGGGGATGTGGCGGCGGTGCCGGTCGGCATCTATGCCAAGGCGGCGCTGGAAAAGCTCGGCATCTGGGCTTCGGTCGAGCCGAAAATGGCGATGGCGGCCAACGTGCGGGCAGCCCTTGTTCTGGTGGCACGCGGCGAAGCGGCACTCGGCATCGTTTATTCGACCGACGCCAAGGTCGAGCCCGGCGTGAAAGTAGTCAGCGTATTTCCCGAAAGCTCCCACGATCCGATCGTCTATCCGGTCGCGGCGACGGTGAATGCCAAGCCGGACGCGACGCCCTATCTGGAATTCTTGCGCTCCGCGGCGGCGAAGACGATTCTCGAGAGCTACGGCTTCACCTATCTGGTAAAGCCGACGTCGTGACCGGCGCGACGCACCAACCGGTGTGATTTGTTCAACCTCTCGCCCGATGAATGGACGGCGGTTGCGCTGTCGCTGCGTATTGCGATCGTTGCGACCGCTTGGGCGCTGCCGTTCGGCATCGCCGTCGGCTGGCTGTTGGCGCGTAAGCAATTCTGGGGCAAGACCCTGCTCGACGGGCTGGTGCATCTGCCGCTGGTCTTGCCGCCGGTCGTCACCGGCTACCTGCTGCTGATCACATTCGGACGAAAAGGCGCCGCCGGCGCCTTTCTTTACGATCATCTCGGCATCGTCTTCTCGTTCCGCTGGACCGGCGCGGCGCTCGCCTGCGGCATCATGGGATTTCCTCTGATGGTGCGGCCGATCCGGCTCGCGCTCGAAGCGATCGACAAGCGCCTGGAAGATGCCGCGTCGACACTCGGCGCCAATACCCTGCTCGTCTTTCTCACGGTGACGCTGCCGCTGGCGCTGCCCGGGATTATCGCCGGCGTGCTTTTGTGTTTCGCCCGCGCGCTCGGCGAATTCGGCGCGACCATCACCTTCGTCTCCAATATTCCCGGCGAGACCCAGACGATCTCGGCGCTGATCTACACTTTGACGCAGGTTCCCGGCGGCGACGCGGCAGCGGGCCGTCTGGTCGTGGTGGCCGTCGTTCTGGCGATGGCGGCGTTGATCGCATCCGAATTCCTGGCGCGCCGCGCCGCGATACGTTTCCACGGGGAGTGATCGTGCTCACGGTCGACGTGGAGAAGACACTGGGTGTGCTGCAACTGAAAGTGCAGTTCCAGGCCGCAAACGGCGCGACGGCTTTGTTTGGCCGGTCGGGCGCCGGCAAGACCTCCACCATCAACATGATTGCGGGCCTGCTGACGCCGGATCGCGGCGCGATCACGCTCGACGACACGGTGCTGTTCGATGCCGGCAAAGGCGTCAACGTGCCGCCGCACCGCCGCCGGATCGGTTATGTGTTTCAGGAGGGCCGGTTGTTTCCGCATCTGTCGGTCCGGCAAAACCTCGACTATGGCCGCCGGATGAGCGGACAATCGCGCGACGCCGGCGAATTCGATCGCATCGGATCGATGCTCGGCATCGCTCATTTGCTCGACCGGCGGCCGGGTATGCTGTCGGGCGGCGAGCGCCAGCGGGTCGCAGTGGGCCGGGCGCTATTGATGCGTCCGCGGCTTCTGTTGCTCGACGAACCGCTGGCTTCGCTGGACAGCGGGCACAAGCGCGAAATTTTGCCCTACCTGCTGCGGCTTCGGGACGATGCCGGGATACCGATGGTCTATGTCAGTCACACCCCCGCTGAACTGCGTCGTATCGCGACCAGCGTGGTACGGATCGAGGACGGCCGCGCCGCCGCGATAGGCGGTCTGGAGCTTCTCAAGGACGCCGACGCCGATGAGATTTGACGATCCGAGCTTCGCATTTGGCGAAGCTAGGCGTCGACAATGGCGTGTTGTGCCGGCCCAGTGCGGCAGATAATAAATTCACAATGGATTCGGTCTCGACGCCGACAAGCAAACACGCGGCGACCTGGGGCGTCGCATGCGGTGCCGGTTCGGCCCTGTGCTGGGCCTTGGGCTTTGTCGCTGCCCGCCAGGGCGTCACTACCGGCCTCTCGCCCCTGGTCATTGCGTTGCACAGATTCGTCTGGTCGGGCCTGGTATTTCTCCCGGTCCTCGCCGCCGACGGCTTTGCGGATTTCCATGGCGTCCGCCTGCGTCGCGGCATCGCGCTCGCCTTTTTCGGCGGGCTGCCGCTCGCGCTGTTCAGTTATCTCGGCTACGTGCTCGTTCCGCTGGGCCATGGCGCTCTGATACAGCCGGCTTGCGCCGCGCTCGGCGGCCTTCTGCTGGCGTGGCTGGTGTTGAAAGAGCCGCTGCCGCTGCGCCGCATTGTCGGCGCGATCGCGATGCTTGCAGGCCTGGTCGTGATAGGGGCCGAGGCGTTGCGGACCATCGGCCGCAGCGGCGTCGGCGGCGATTTACTGTTTGTCGCCGCCGGGAGCTTCTTTGCCATCTTCGGCATGCTGCTGCGATTGTGGCTGGTGCCGCCGCTGCGCGCGGTCGCCGTAACCAGCGTGCTGTCCGTCGTCGGCCTGCCGATGCTGTTCTGGACCTTCGACAACATGGTGGCCGCGGGCTTTTACGAAAACCTGATGCAGGCGGTGGTGCAGGGCGGGCTCGCCGGCGCCGGCGCGATCTATCTGTTCACACGGGCCGTCGAACTGCTCGGCGTTGCCCGGGCGGCTTTGTTTCCGTCGCTGGTGCCGCCTTTCACCTTACTGATCGGATACTTCGCGCTGGGCGAGGTCCCGAGCGTGTCGCAGCTCATCGGCCTGGTGATCGTCGTGGTCGGCTTCCAGCTGACGCAGAAGAGCTGACGGAAAGCCGCGAGCGTTACGCTTCCGGCCCGGCATATTTGCCGGCGGTATGCGGGAACATCGACTTCACGATCTTCATGCGCGACACATCGACCGTCGCATCCATGTGCAGAAAGATCGCGGCATCGCGGAACAATTTTTCGACGCCGAAATCGAGCATGGCGCCGTTGCCGCCGTGCAATTCGAGCGCATGCTGGGTCACTTTGAGAATCTCTTCCGATGCGAACACCTTGGCCATGTTGCACAAGGTGTCGGCGTCCGGCGCGTTCTCGTCGACCGCGCGTGACGCATGCGCGAGCAGCGCCCGCACCGCTTCGATCTTGGTCGCCATGTCGGCAAGCCGCAGCGCCACCGCCTGATGCTTGATCAGGATGCGGCCGCCCTGCACGTAATTCTGCACGTAGTCTGACGTGACCTCGAAAGCGCGCACGCCGACACCGAGATTCTTCGCCGCCTGGATGATCTTGCCCGGCCGGAAATAGACCCCGGCCTTGCCGAGCGCGTCGCCTTCGACCAACAGATGATCGTCGGGCACGCGCATGTCCTCGAACACCAGTTCGCCGTTGTTCATGAAGCGGCAGCCGACGGTCTCGTTGCAGCGCGCCACGGTCAGGCCCGGCGTATCACGCGGCACCAGGAAGCTCGACGTGCCCTGCATCATGCCGACTTGCGGATTGGTATTGGCATAGACCACGTACAGACCGGCGTCGTAACCGTTGGAGATGAATTGCTTGCGGCCGTTGATGACCCACTCGCCGTTTTTCTTGACCGCCCGCGTCTGCATGGCGGCTTCCGGCACGTTGTAAGGCAGCCAGCGATCGGAGGCGCCGCGCGGCTCGGTGAGGCAATGCGCCAGCAGGAATTGCGGATCCTCAAGCAGCCGTTTGAACCATTTTTCCTGCAGGTGCCGCGGCGCCAGGTTGCGCAGCAGCACCGAGACTTTCCAATTTTGCACCAGCTTATCGGCCAGCCCGGAATCGCCGCGGGCGATCTCTTCCGAAATCAGCGCGAAAGTCTGCACCTCGGTTTTCGGATCGATCTCCATGCCGCCGAATTCTTCCGGCACGCCAAGCGTCCGCACGCCGACTTTCTCGGCGCCCTCGAGGATTTCCGGCGGCAGCCGGGTTTCCGGCGTCATCGACCATTCGCGCTGCCAATTGCCGCGAATGAACGGGATGACCACGCCGTCGACGAAATCGCGGCAACTCTGCCGCATCATGCGCTGTTCTTCGGAAAGGGCGTTGGACATCGAAGCTCCCTCAAACTCGCCGTGGCCGGATTTCCGCCGGTCATCCGTATCGTCTGTTGCTAGGCAAAGGCTAAAGACGTCAATGGCCGGGACAAGCCCGGCCATGACGTGAAATGGAGTCACGCCGCCTTGCGGCTGGAGAGAAACTCGCCCATGCGGTCGAGCGCCTTGAGGATGTTCTCGGTCGAGTTGGCGTAGGAGACGCGCATATAGCCTTCGCCGAGAATGCCGAAGTCCGGGCCGCCGATCAGCGCGACGCCGGTTTCCTCAAGCAGCGAAGCGGCGAGCGGCTTCGCCTTCCAGCCGGTGTGCTTGATGTTGGGAAACGCATAGAACGCGCCCTTCGGCGTGGCGCAGGACAATGCCGGGCAATTTGTTCAGGCCGTCGACCACGACTTTGCGGCGCTTGTCGAATTCGGCGACCATCTTCACCGCTTCATCCTGCGGGCCGGTCAGCGCCGCAAGCCCGGCATATTGCGCCGAGGCATTGACGCAGGAATGCAGGTTCACCGCGAGCTTGCGGGCGTAGTCGTAAAGCTTGCCCGGCCATATCGCGTAGCCGAGCCGCCAGCCGGTCATGGCATAGGTCTTCGACCAGCCATTGAGCAGGATCAGCCGGTCGCGGATCGACGGATAGGACAGCAGGCAGACATGCTTCTCGCCGTCATAGACCATGTGGTCGTAGATCTCGTCCGACATGATCGCGACGTCGGGAAAACGTTCGAGGCCGGCGACGAGCTTGTCGACTTCGGCCTTTGGCGTGACGCCGCCGGTCGGATTGGCCGGCGAGTTGAGGATGAGCAGCCGCGTCTGCGGCGTGATCAGCTTGAGCGTTTCTTCCGCCGAGAAAGCGAAATCGTTTTCCTCGCGGATCGGCACCGGGATCGGCCGCGCGCCGGTATATTCGATCATCGAGCGATAGATCGGAAAGCCGGGATCGGGATAGAGGATGTCGGCGCCCGGCTCGCCGAACATCAGGATCGACATGAACATGGTCGGCTTGCCGCCCGGCATGATCATCACTTCGTCGGGCGAGACGTCGACGCGAAAATCGCTTGTGCAGATCGGCGGCGACCGCTTCGCGCAGCGGCAGGATGCCGACCGCGGGCGTGTAGCCGTGATGGCCGTCGCGCAGCGCCTTGATGGCGGCCTCGACGATGAAATCGGGCGTGCGGAAATCCGGCTGGCCGATGCCGAGATTGATGATGTCGCGGCCCTGCGCCGCGAGGTGCATGGCGCGGGCCAGCACGGCGAAGGCATTTTCCTCGCCGATACGATCGAAAGCGGCGACGGTCTTGAGCATGGGCATTTCCCCCGGAATTTTGCCGCGGTAATTCAGCCGAATCGCCTCCGAAATGCAAACCGGTGAGACGTGCCGCGCAAGCCCGAATGCAAAAGCCCCGGACAATGGGTCCGGGGCTTCTGGGTACCGCTCGAGATAATGGAGAGAAAAAGCGATCAGTAGGCCGACGGGCCGTAGTCGCCGCCGTCCTTCTCGAGCTGCAGCCGGACATTCGGATCCGGGTCCGTGCCCTGGTAACGGCCGCCCGCGATGACCGCGTTCGAATTGTCGTACCAGCCCGGAACCTGCTGCTGGGTTTGCTGATGATTCCGCTGCGCCAGTGCCGGCGTCGCCAGCATCGCCACCGCGACGGCCGACAAGGCCAATTTCGTCTTGAGGGATTTCATGGTTGTTCTCCGAATCGTGCCCCGTGACCGTCTATGTAAGTGATTTGGTGCGTCGCACAATCGTTTGAAATCTCACAAAAGCGTTATTAGAATCATGATGTTAATACGAATTTTATTGTGTTGTTTATCACATTTTGCTGCATTGCAAAAAACTCGTCCTTCAGCGCGCTGTGGGCCTGCAAAAAAAGCCGCCGCTCGACAAACCGGCCACCCACTGGGGATGCGAAGTTCGGCGCTGGAAGGCAGAAGCCCCGGACTGAGCCGGGGCTTCTGATCTGAGATCAATCAACCGGATGCTGGAGCAGGTTGAATTCGGCGCCGGATTCGACATTTTCCGCGGTGCCGGTTTTCGTCGCACCGTTCGGATAGGTATAGAACTGGCCGCGCTGGAACGCGCCGTTGGTGGCGTAATCCGGCTGCTGCGCTTGCTGATGTGAGCGGGCAGCAAAAGCCGGGCTGGCGAGCACCGCGACGGCAACAGCCGCCAGTGCCAGTTTCATGTTCAATGACTTCATTTGAATCTCCAATTCGTCGCCCTTGCCGCCGATGTAGCGGAGATTTGGCGTTGCACAATGACGCGCGTTGTCACAAAATTGTTATTAGAATCATTATGTTAACGCGATTTTTATGCGCTGTTTTACGTCTGTATTTTTGCATCGCAACAGAACGTCCTGCTAATGGCCCTAAAGGGCGTCGACTTGTCTCTCGCCGCTCGCGTGTGCGTTAAACCGATATATCTTTCTCATTGCGCGATCCGCGAAATGTGATCGAGCCGCGTGGGCCTGGAGGCGTTGGAGACAGTGATGACCAAGACGGAAAACCCCCCGGGTTCGAACGGACGCCGCCTCCGATCGCAATTGTGGTTCGACAATCCGGACAATCCGGGCATGACCGCGCTCTACCTCGAGCGCTATCTCAATTACGGACTTACCCGCGCCGAACTGACATCGGGCCGGCCGATCATCGGCATTGCGCAGACCGGCTCCGACCTGAGCCCCTGCAATCGCCATCATCTCGAACTGGCGCAACGGGTCCGCGCCGGCATTCGCGACGCCGGCGGCATCGCCTTCGAATTCCCGGTGCATCCAATCCAAGAAACCGGCAAGCGTCCGACCGCGGCGCTCGACCGCAATCTTGCCTATCTCGGGCTGGTCGAGGTGCTGTACGGCTACCCGCTCGACGGCGTGGTCCTGATGACCGGCTGCGACAAGACCACGCCCGCCTGTCTGATGGCGGCGGCGACCGTGAACACACCGGCGATCGTGTTGTCCGGTGGTCCGATGCTGGACCATGTCGTGAATGGCAAGCTGATGGGCTCCGGCACCTTGATCTGGCAAGCGCGCCAGGACCAGGCGGCAGGCATGATCGACTACGACGAACTCATCGACATTGTCGCGGCATCGGCGCCGTCGATCGGCCATTGCAACACCATGGGCACGGCCTCGACCATGAACGCCCTGGCGGAAGCGCTCGGCATGTCGCTGCCAGGCTGCGCCGCGATCCCGGCGCCGTATCGCGAGCGCGGCCAGATCGCCTATGCCACCGGCCTGCGCGCCGTCGAGATCGTGCACGAGGATCTGAAACCCTCCGACATTCTGACGCGTGCGGCCTTCGAGAACGCGATTGTCGCCTGCTCGGCGATCGGCGGCTCGACCAATGCGCCGATCCATCTCAACGCACTGGCGCGGCATATCGGCGTCGAGCTCGACATCGGCGATTGGGAAAAAATCGGCTATGACGTTCCGCTGGTCGTCAATATGCAGCCGGCCGGCGCTTATCTTGGCGAGGATTATTTTCGCGCCGGCGGCTTGCCCGCGGTGATGCATGAACTGCTGACCGCAGGGCGGCTGCATGGCGACGCCTTGACGATCAACGGCAAGACGATTGCCGAAAATGTCTCGGGCGCGAAAACCTACAACGCCGATGTCATCCGGTCCTATGACAAGCCGCTGAAAGCGCAGGCCGGCTTCAAAGTGCTGCGCGGCAATCTGTTCGATTCGGCGATCATGAAAACCAGCGTGATCTCGGAGGAATTCCGGCAGCGCTATCTGTCCGATCCCAAGGATCCGAATGCATTCGAGGGCCGCGCCGTCGTGTTCGACGGACCGGAGGACTATCATCACCGCATCGACGATCCGTCGCTCAAGATCGACGAGCACGCGATCCTGTTCATGCGCGGCGCCGGGCCGATCGGCTATCCCGGCTCCGCCGAAGTCGTGAACATGCAGCCGCCGGCGGCCTTGATCAAACAAGGTATAACGGCGCTTGCCTGCATCGGCGACGGCCGGCAGTCCGGCACTTCCGGCTCGCCTTCGATCCTCAATGCCTCGCCGGAAGCCGCGGCAGGAGGCGGATTGGCCTTGCTCAAGACCGGGGATCGGGTGCGCATCGATCTCAACAAAGGCTCCGCCGATATTTTGATTTCTCCCGAAGAGCTCGCCGCGCGACGCGCAACGCTGGAAAAAGACGGCGGCTATCATTATCCGGCGAGCCAGACGCCGTGGCAGGAGATCCAGCGCGCCATGGTCGATCAGCTCGGCAGCGGCATGGTCCTGAAACCGGCGGTGAAATATCAGCGCGTCGCGCAGAAGTCGGTGCCGCGCGACAATCACTAGGCGGCATCATCCGCCTATTCTTTCATGCCGGCGGGGCGACCGGTTCATCGTTGAAGCCGGCACTGTCGAGCGCGCGCCGCACCAGGCCGTTTTTCTTAGCGTCCTCCATGAACGCGGTGACATAGGCGAGCGCATCGGGCCGGTGGGGCGGAACGGCGATGGCAATGCCGGTTTGCTGAAAACCGCCGTCGACGATGCGCGACCCCGCGATCTGTTTGACGTAAACCGGCAGCGAATCGCGCGACAGCGCAAAAGCGTCGGCTTTGCCGTCGTGCAGCGCCTTCATCGCGTCCGCCACCGATGTCACCGATGTTATCGTCGTGTTCTTGAGCGTTCGCATCGCCGCACGGATCGTTGTGGTATTGGCGATGCCGATGACGCGCATGCCGGCGCGGTCCACGTCGGCTACGGTTTTTGCTCCCGAGGCCGCGGTCGCCATGTAAGTGCTTTCGACGAGCGCGTAATTCGGCCCAAATGCGATCCGCTTTTTACGTTCGTCATCGACCGGCATGAAGCTGACATCGATCGATCCCTTGGCAAGATCGTCGGTAACTTCGCCCGAATTCGGCGCGACGATGAATCGCTCCGGCACGCCTAGCTGCTTAGCCAACGCGATGCCCAGTTCAACGGTGACACCATGAGGTCGGCCGCTCGCATCCTTGCTGACGAAAAACGCGGAAGGCGAGGGAGCGACCACGAGGCCGACTCGAAGTGTTCCGGTTGGCACAAGCTCTTTCATCATTTCCTCATTGCCGGCCGCAGCGGCCGCGCCGGCCGACATCATGACTAGAATCACAAGCAGGTAAATCCCGACGGACCTCATCATCAAACCTGACTTACTGATTGGCTCGCTACGGCCGCGGCCGAACCTTACTACGAAATTGCACTATTCCGGGTGCGCGGATCGTGGCACGTTTGCCCGCCTTTGCCGGGAGATATGTCATGAGCGCGTCCAAACCAACCGTTGCCGATAAGCGGGCGACATTTCGCACGCTGCATGAATCGGGTTGTTTCGTGATTCCGAACCCCTGGAATATCGGTTCCGCGCGTTACCTGCAGGGCCTCGGCTTCAAGGCGCTGGCGACGACGAGTTCCGGTTTCGCCCATGCGCTTGGTTATGCCGACGGCGCATTAAGTCTGGATGATGTGCTCGGTCATTTCCGCGACATGGTCGAGGCTACCGATGTGCCGCTCAATGCCGACTTCGAAAACGGCTTCGCCGACGATCCCGATGGCGTGGCCTTCAACGTGACGCGCTGCATCGTGACCGGTGTGGCGGGATTGTCGATCGAGGACGCGACGGGCAAGGCCGGACCGCCGCTCTATGAGCTCGAGCTCGCGACCGCCCGTATCGAAGCGGCGCGCGCCGCGATCGATCGCGCCGGCGGCGACGTGCTGCTGACCGGTCGTGCCGAAGGGTTCATCCGCGGTGTGCCCGACCTCGATGACGTTATTCGCCGCCTCACTGCCTATAAGAACGCCGGCGCCGATTGCCTCTATGCGCCCGGCATCAAAACCCGCGAACAGATCGAAGCGGTGGTCAAAGCGGTGGCGCCCAAGCCGGTCAATTTCCTCAACAGCGGCGCGTTCGGCTTTACGGTAAGCGACCTCGCGGCCATGGGGGTACGCCGAATCAGCGTTGGCGGTTCGCTGGCCCGCGTCGCCATGCATGCCTTCATTCATACCGCGACCGAAATCGCCAAAGACGGCAAGTTCGATGGTTTTGCCGATCTGATTTCCAATCAGGAACTGAACAAATTCTTCAGCGACGATCGCAAGAAGGCGCCGGCTCGTGATGAGTAGGTCGGAACCGCACCCGCAAACCGGTCAGCCGATCGGTGTGGCGGTCGATGCGACACCGGCGCAGCGTCCCGGGCCGGTCACGCTGAAAGGGCGCTATGGCCGGCTGGAGAAACTCGCGCCGCATCACAGCGGCGATCTGTGGGTGGCGTTCGGCGGTCATGATCGGGTCTGGACCTACATTTCGACCGACGGGCCGTTTGCGGACGAAGCGGATTTCTCCGCCTTTATCGCCAAGCGCGCGGCGGCGAACGATCCTTACGCCTACGCGATTATCGATCTGTCCGATCGGGCCGTCGGCTATCTGACGCTGATGGAAATCCGGCCGGAAATGAAGGTGATCGAGGTCGGTCACGTGCTTTATTCGCCGGCGCTGCAGCGGACGCCGCTCGGCACCGAAACTCAATACCTTCTGGCGCGTTACGCTTTCGAGACGCTTGGCTACCGGCGCTATGAATGGAAATGCAATGCATTGAATGCGGCGTCACGGCGCGCCGCGCTTCGCTATGGGTTCGTTTACGAAGGCACACTCCGTCAGCATTTGATCGCCAAGGGCCGCAATCGCGACAACGCGTGGTTTTCCATGCTCGATAGCGAATGGCCTTTGCGCAAACTCAATTTCGAACGCTGGCTGCAGCCGGGGAATTTCGACGGTGACGGCCGGCAAAAACAAAGCCTCGCGGCGTTGAACGGTTCGGAAGGAAACACGTGATGAGCAACAGAGTGAAAGGCAAAGTCGCCTTGGTGACCGCCGCGGGCCAAGGCATCGGCCGCGCCATCGCCGAAGCTCTTATCGCCGAAGGCGCCACGGTCATCGCTACCGACGTTGCCGAGGACAAGGTCAAGGATTTGGCGGCCGCCAAGCGCGTCAAGCTCGACGTTCGCTCCCAGGACAATGTCGACGCTCTGGAAAAGACGGTCGCCGGCGAATTCGGCGCGCTCGATATACTGGTCAACTGCGCCGGTTACGTCGCCAACGGTTCTGTGCTCGATTGCAGCGACAAGGATTGGGATTTTTCTTTCGACCTCAACGTCAAATCCATGCACCGCACCATCAAGGCGTTCCTGCCGGCGATGCTGCAGAAAAAATCCGGCGCGATCGTCAACATCTCGTCGGCGGTGTCGTCGATCCGCGGCGTGCCCAATCGCTACGCCTATGGCGCCACCAAGGCGGCGGTGATCGGCCTGACCAAGGCGGTAGCCGCCGATTTCATCAAACAGGGCATCCGCTGCAACGCGGTCTGCCCCGGCACGATCGAATCGCCCTCGCTCGAAGAGCGCATCGCGGCCTTGGCGAAGGAGACCGGGAAATCCTCCGCGGTGATCCAGCAGGGCTTTGTCGATCGCCAGCCGATGGGCCGCCTCGGCACCGCGCAGGAAGTCGCGGCGCTCGCCCTCTTCCTTGTCAGCGACGAGGCAAGCTACATTACCGGCCAGGCGCATCTCGTCGACGGCGGGATGGCGCTGTAGCGGGTCATTCCGGGGCGCGCGAACATTCCATTGCCGTCGTGGCCGGCCTTGTCCCGGCACGATAAAGGGGATGGAAAACCATGCACATTCTGATCACCGGCGCGGCGGGGATGATCGGCCGCAAACTCGTGGCCCGTCTTGTCGATGACGGCAGCCTCAACGGGCAACCGATCGAGCAGCTCACGCTGATCGACGTCACCGCACCATCAAAGCCGGAGAAATTTGCCGGCAAAGTTCACACCGCCGCTGTCGACATCGCCGATACTTCGGCTGTGCCTGCATTGGTGCAAGACCGGCCGGATGTGATCTTTCATCTCGCCGCCATTGTTTCCGGCGAGGCCGAGCTCGATTTCGAAAAGGGCACGCGGATCAATCTCGACGGCTCCCGCGCGCTGCTGGAAGCCATTCGCGCCGCCGGCGAGGATTATCGCCCGCGGCTCGTCTTCACCTCGTCGATCGCGGTGTTCGGTGCGCCGTTTCCCGACGCGATCCCGGACGATTTCAATCTGACCCCGCTCACCTCCTACGGCTCGCAAAAGGCGATCGTCGAACTCTTGCTCGCCGATTATACCCGGCGCGGCTTTGTCGATGGCGTCGGCATCCGGCTGCCGAGCATCGTGGTGCGGCCGGGCCGGCCGAATAAAGCGGCCTCAGGCTTCTTCTCCGGAATAATCCGCGAGCCGCTCAATGGCGAGGAGGCCGTACTCCCGGTCGAGGACAGCGTGTTGCATTGGCACGCCAGCCCCCGGGCGGCGGTCGGCTTCCTGGTTCATGCCGCGGGCCTCGACGCGACCGCGCTCGGCCCCCGCGTCAGCCTGACCATGCCGGGCGTCTGCTGCACGGTGGCGGAACAGATCGATGCGCTGCGCCGGATCGCCGGCGACAAGGTTGCCGCCCGTATTCGCCGCGTGCCGGATCCGCTGGTTGCCCGCATTGTCGCCGGCTGGCCGAGCCGGTTCGATCCGGCCCGCGCGCTCGCGCTCGGGTTCCAAGCGGAGGCGTCGTTCGACGAGATCATCCGCGTTCATATTGCCGACGAATTGGGCGGTAAGATCGCCGCCTGAGGGCCCGCTCGGATTGCTTGCGTTGGGCTTGCCTATGCTTACATTGCTGGCTTAAACGCAGGCCTATCTCCCAATCACCGTTCCAATACACCATGACCTATGTCGATGCGGCCTGCGCGCCGCTCCGTAAAACCGGACAGATCAAAATTCACGGCCCGGCGGCCTTCGAAGGCATGCGCAAGGCGGGTGGGCTCGCGGCCAAATGCCTCGATATGCTCGTTCCCGAGATCAAGCCCGGCGTCACCACCGACCACATCGACCGGCTGGTGTACGAGTTCGGCGCCGATCACGGCGCGCTGCCGGCGACGCTGATGTATCGCGGCTACCGCAAGGCGACCTGCACCTCGGTCAATCACGTGGTCTGCCACGGCATTCCGGTCGACAAGCCGCTGCGCGAAGGCGACATCGTCAATGTCGACGTGACCCTGATCCTCGACAGCTGGCATGGCGATTCCAGCCGCATGTATGCGGTCGGCGAAATCCCCCGCCGTGCCGAGCGGCTGATCGAAGTCACTTATGAGGGCATGATGCGCGGCATCGCCGCGATCAAGCCCGGCGCCACCACCGGCGACATCGGCCACGCCATCCAGTCCTTTGTCGAAGCCCAGCATATGAGCGTGGTGCGCGATTTCTGCGGCCACGGCCTCGGCCTGCTGTTCCACGACGAGCCGAACATCGTGCATGTCGGAAGGCCCGGCGAAGGCATCGTGCTCAAGCCCGGGATGTTCTTCACCGTCGAGCCGATGATCAATCTCGGCCGGCCGCACGTGAAGGTCCTGTCCGACGGCTGGACCGCGGTGACCCGCGACCGCTCGCTGTCGGCGCAATTCGAACACTCGGTCGGCGTCACCGAGACCGGGGTCGAGATCTTCACCCTGTCGCCGGGCGGTTTGGACAAGCCGCCTTATCCGGTCTGACCGGACCGGCCGCTTAAGCCGATTGCAAATTCCCGTAATCCGGGCATCCTAGCATCAGACAACCGTAGCTCGCGCGATGGTTGTGGTGCAACGGATTGGGTTGCGGCCGCATTCCCATGTTGGAAAAAAAGCACGCCGACGCAGACGGCTTCGCTGAGGCCGCGCCGCATTATCACGGTCACCGCGAACGCTTGCGCGGCTCGCTTTCGCGAAGCCGGCGCCGACGCTTTGTCGGACTACGAGCTGTTGGAATTGTTATTGTTTCGTGCTCTGCCGCGGCGCGACGTCAAGCCGCTCGCCAAATCGCTGATCGAAAAATTCGGCTCGTTTGCGGAAGTTATCGCGGCGCCCGAGAAACGTCTTGCCGAGGTGCAGTGGCTTGGGCGACGGCGGTATCACCGAACTAAAAATCGCCCATGCCGCGGCAAGCCGGATGATGCGCGGCGTGCTGAAGAAACGTCCGGTGCTGTCTTCGTGGTCGAGCGTGATCGATTACTGCCGTACCGCGCAGGCCTTCGCCGAGCGCGAACAGTTCCGCGTGCTGTTTCTCGACAAGCGCAATCAGCTCATCGCCGACGAGTTGCAGCAAACCGGCACGGTCGATCATACGCCGGTCTATCCGCGCGAAGTGGTCAAGCGCGCGCTGGAGCTGTCGGCCACCGCCGTCATTCTGGTGCACAATCATCCTTCGGGCGATCCGACACCGTCGCGCGCCGACATCCAGATGACGCAGCAGATCGTGTCCGTCGCGGCGCCGCTCGGCATTGCGGTGCACGACCACATCATCGTCGGCAAGGAAGGGCATACGAGCTTTAAGGGATTGAAGCTGATCTGAGGACCGGGGTCGCACCCGAACGCTCCAGCTATCGGCTGTCTCGCCGCAGCGGCACGACATTCGCGGCACCGCCGTATTGGAGTATGCGCCCTACCTTGTCGGCAAGCTCGTTGTGCAGAAACGGCTTGCCGACAATGGTCGCTTCGTCAATGCCGCCAAGCGCGCCGCGGTCGGCGAAGCCGGTCACGAACAGGACCGGTAAATGCGGCTGCCGCGCTCGCGCCAAGCGGGCGACTTCGGCGCCGTTCATTCCCGGCATGGCAAAATCCACGATCAGCAATTCGATCCCCGACTCACGTTGAAGAATATCCAGAGCGGCGCCGCCGCTGCCGGCCTCCAGCACGCGATGACCGAGCTCGTGCAGCATCGCGCGCGTGACTTCGCGAACCTCGTTGTCGTCGTCGACCAGGAGGATCGTGGCGCCGCGCCGCGAAGCCGCAGCGGCGGTTTGGGCCGCCACCGGCCCGGCTTTGGCGGCGTCGGCTGCGGCGCGTGGCAGATAGATGGAAACCGACGTGCCTTTCCCGACATGGGACTCGATGTGCACCCCGCCGCCGGACTGCTTGGCAAATCCGAGAACCTGGCTCAGTCCGAGACCGGAGCCCTTGCCGACCTCCTTGGTGGTGAAAAACGGCTCGAAGACTTTGGCACGGATGTCGTCGGTCATTCCCGTGCCGGTGTCGGAAACGCAGACGCTGACATATTCGCCGGCCGGCGGTTCCTCGGGATAAATCGGTAAGCCGACGGATTGATTGGCGGTTTCCACCCGCAGGCTGCCACCCACCTGCATGGCGTCGCGGGCGTTGATGGCGAGATTGAGCACGGCGAGTTCAAGCTGGGTCGGATCGACCATCGCCGACCACAGACTGCGCTGCAGTCGCGTCTCGATATGGGTGGTGCCGCCCATCGTGCTTTGCAGCAGATCGCGCATGCCGACGATGGTCTCGTTGAGATCGAGCGATTTCGGCTCGAGCCGCTGCCGCCGCGAGAACGTCAGCATCTGGTCGGTAAGCTTGGCGCCGCGTTCGGCGGCCGCGCGCATATAGCCGAGCCGCTGAATAAGCTTCCGATCCGCCCCGGCGGCGGCGAGACCCTTTTCCAGAAAGCTGATATTGCCGAGGACGACGGTCAGCAGATTATTGAAATCGTGCGCCACGCCGGAGGTGAGCTGGCCGACCGCTTCCAGCCGCTGCATCTGCCGCAGCGTCGACTCGACGCTTTCGCGTTCCCGGATCTGATTGATAAGCTCCCGGTTTGCCGTGGCCAATTCCGACGTCCTTTCCTGGACGCGGAACTCGAGCTCTTCATTCAAGCGTCGGCATTCATATTGGCGCTGCCGGCCGCGCAAACCGGTCTGCACCACGCTGACCAAAGTTGTCGGATGAAACGGGCGTTCCAGGAAGGAGACATTGCCGAGCGTCCCGACCAGGAGCGCCGCCGCCGGATTGCGCTCCAGTCCGCCGCCATGCTCGGTCAGCAGCACAAACGGAAAGTCGGACCATGGCGGTTGCGCGCCGACCCAGGCGGCAAGCCCGCGGATATTGCCGTTGCGGGTGGCCTCTTCGGTAACCACCGCGACATCGGCGCCGCGCATCAACTCCTGCTCCAGCTCTGCCATATCCACGCAAATGTCGGCGTGGAGCTTGGCGTCGCGCAAAATCTCCTTGGCGACGACGGCATCGCGTCCGCGCGGCGCCAGCAGCAAGACCCGCTCGCTGCGCGGTTCGTCACGGAGCCGGCTTATCGGGCTTTGAGAAGCGCTCACGCATCCTCCCGGATCGCCGGCAGATTGCCGCCGACATAGGTCGGAACGCCGCGCAACACGCCTTGAAATTCGTGCAGTGCGGGACCTACTTCGATCCCATGTCCGGTGATGCGGAATTCACGAATGGTGTCCTCGTGCGCGCCGGTCCGCTTTTTGACCACCGACAGCGCGCGCCGCACCCGCCCCATCGCCTCGAAGTAGCGAAGCATGATGACGGTGTCGGCCAGATAGGTGACGTCGATCGTCTGCTTCATGTCGCCGATCATGCCGTGCTGAGCCACGGTGAGGAAGGTCGCGGCGCCCTGGCGATTCAAATATTGCAGCAATTCGTGGAGATGCAGGATCAGATACTGCTCCTCAGGCATCGAGGCCTGATAGCCGTTGAGGCTGTCGATAACGACAGTGCGGATATTTTCGCGATCGACGCAGGTGCGGACCCGATGTGAAAATTCGCCCGGCGAAAGCTCGGCGGCGTCCATCTGCTCGATGAACAGTTTTTTACTGTCGCGCATCGCCTCGAGATCGATGCCGAGATTCTTGGCGCGGGAAAGCAGCAGACCGAGCTCTTCGTCGAAAACAAACAAGGCTCCACGTTCGCCGCGCGCCACCGCGGCGGAGAGATAATGCAGCGAGAGCAGCGATTTGCCAGTGCCTGCAGGTCCGACCATGAGCGTGCTCGAGCCGGTGGTGACGCCGCCGCCAAGAAGCTGATCGAGCTCCGGCACGCCGCTCGGCACGACGTTGCTCGAGAAGCCTTTCCGGTAATCTGCAGCGACCAAACGGGGGAATACGGCAATGCCGCCCTGCGCGATGTTGAAATCGTGATAGCCGCCGCGAAAACTCTGGCCGCGGCACTTGACGATCCGCAACCGCCGTCGCTCCGCGCCGTAGAGCGGCGCGAGCTCATCAAGGTGGATGACGCTGTGGGCGATGCTGTGGACGGCGCGGTCGGTCGTCTCGGTCGTCAGGTCGTCGAGCATGATGACGGTTGAATTGTGCTGGGCGAAATAGTGCTTGAGCGCCAGGATCTGGCGCCGATAGCGCAGCGAACTCTGCGCCAACAGCCGTATTTCCGACAGACTGTCGATGACGACGCGCTGCGGTTTCAGCCGTTCGATGGAATCAAATATGCGCTTGACGGTTTCGCCGAGTTCGAGATCGGACGAATAGAGCAGGCTCTGATGCTGATCGGGATCGAGCACGCTTTCCGGCGGCACCAGTTCGAAAATCTCGACCTTCGGTCCGACGGTCCAGCCGTGCGATCGAGCGCCGTCGCGCAATTCATGCTCGGTCTCGGCAAGGCTGACATAGATGCCGGTCTCGCCGGTCTCGGCGCCGGCCAGCAGAAACTGCAAGGCGATCGTGGTCTTGCCGGTGCCGGGGCTGCCCTCCAGCAGGTGCAGACGGTTGCGCGCCAGGCCGCCGTCAAGCACGTCGTCAAGCCCGGCAACGCCGGTCGAAGCTCGCGGCAATAAGGGTGTCATCGCGTCCATGAAAGAAGCCACCTTGTTAGCGACGGGAGTAATGAATCCCCGGTTCGCCTCTGCGTTGTGTCGCCGACGGGTATCGGCAAACTCCACCGTGTTGGTGGCTTAATCAGCATCCTCTCCGTTCAACGGCTCACGACAATCCAACTAACCCGCTGTTAGGGATGAGGTTCCAGCCATTATCGATTTTCAGAGACGGCGAAAGGCAGCCCTGCGCTTGGCGGGTGGCAGCGTTAAAGCGGGCCGGCAGGTCAGGCCCCGGCGACCACCTTGGCGAGGAGTGCGCTTGCGTCAGGGGGCGGTCCGTCGGCTGCCCAGGCGACATAGCGGTCGGGGCGGACAAGGATGAGTTTGGCCTCGTAGGCTTCGCGCCCGTCGCGGTAACTGTCGCGCACAATCTTCAGCGGCACGCGCCGCGATGCCGCCGCCGCCTCGATTGCCGCCACCGCACCATCGTCGGCGTCGAAGGCCAGCAAAGTGAAATCCGCCCCAAGTTCTTCAAACACGTTGCGGCCCGACGAGAGCTTCTGCGGCGGCAGATGATGGCCGGCGCGCGCCTTGAAGACATGCGATCCGTGCGCGCTGCTGACCCCGCCGGGCGGTCCGAACACGATCGGCGAGCCCTCGTAATTCGGCTCGTAGGTCAGCACGCGCGGCGCCGCGGCGTTGGCATGTTCCTTCCAGGCGAGATCGAATTCCGCCTTATCGCGCTCGGGATTGTGGTGCTCCAGAAACTCCTTGTCGCGCTAAATGCCGGCCTCGATGAAATCTTCCGCCGTCTCCTTGAAGATCGGCCGGCGTTCCTCGGTATAAGTCTGCAACAGCGCGTCGCTGCCCCAGCCCTTGAGCTTGGCGGCGAGCTTCCAGCCGAGATTGACGACGTCGTCGAGCCCGTTGTTGAGGCCATAGGCGCCATAGGGCGGATGCGAATGCGCCGCGTCGCCGGCGATGAAAACCCGGCCGACCTGATATTTCTCCGCCACTGCGATGCGCAGGTCCCAAAAGCCGACATAGTCGAAGTCGCAGGCAAACGGAAAGCCGGTGGCCTTCTCAAGCAGACCCTGAAAATCGTAGTTGTCGCGCGTCGTATTGGCCGGCACCGGCGAATGGAAGAACCAGCTTTCGCCGACATCGACGCGGCCGAAGAACTGCCAATAGCCGCCGAGATCGGGATGGATCACGCGATAGGTCGAGCGCGGCGGAAACCGCTTCAGCTTTTCATGCAGCTCGCGCGACCGGAACAACGCCAGCACCATCAGCTCGTTGAAGTCGGCGCCGCCGCGTTCGATACCGATCTGCTTGCGGACCAGCGAATGGCTGCCGTCGCAACCGATCGCGTAATCAGCCGTCAAAGTTTCCCGTCCGGCGCCGCCGTCTTCGGCAATCGTCACCCGGACGCCGTCGTCATCCTGTTCGATCGATTCCGCCGTCCAGCCGAAGCGTGCCTCGATACCGGGAAGCTGCGCCATGCGCTTACGCAGCACATATTCGCTTTGGTATTGCGGCAGGCGTTCGTTTTCCTGGAAATAATAGGCGTTGACGATTTCGCGCAGCGGCGGCGCATACCAGTATTCGCTGCTGAGATCGTGGTAGGCGACGATGCCGCTCATTGGATAGGACGGCGGCAACAGGCGCGCCTCGCGAAGTTCTTCGGCAACGCCCCAAAAATAGAAATGCTCGACGGTGCGCTGCGTAAGATTCTGTCCCTTCGGAATGCGCTGCGGCTCGCAGCCGGCGTTCGACCACGACGCAGGAAATGCCGCGCTGCCCAAGCTCGACCGCGAGCGCGACACCGACCGGACCGCCGCCGACAATAATAACCTGATGGCTTTTCTTCATTACCGTTCTATCGATTTGAGAATTCGCGCGGTCTACTGCCGTACCAACAGAACCGCATCGGAGGATTCAGGCACGCGCTGCCAGGTATTGGCGTCGTTTTCTTCGAACTGCCACGACTGCCCGCGCGGTGAGACCAGAACCAATTCGCCTTGCACCATGCGCCAGCCCGTGGGCCCGAAGCGCGTGACCATGGCATCGCAGCCAGGCTTGACCTTGAGCGCCAGCAGGTCGGTGCCGACGGAATTTTTGGCGAGCGTCAGCGCGCAGATCGGCTTGCCGGTGCCGAGCGCAATCGCCCAATCCCCGACCATGTCGTCGGCGGAACGCACCGGCGCCGCGGCGGCAGTTTGCAAGATGTAGCGGCCCTCTTCCGGGGTGAAGCCGTCATACATGCCGCTCTCGACTTCGGTCAGTTCGATCACCGCGTTCCCCTGGGCGTCGAGCAGACGCAGGCTGCCGTAATTATCGACCGCCCAGGCAACGATGTGGCCGGTCGAGGGAAACAGACCCGGACAAGTCTTGTCGATATCGACCCGGCTGCCGCCGGGCACGGCATCGGCGCGGAAATTGAAGCGGCAGATCTTGTCGTGATCGGCGTTGGAGAATTCCCAGGCGCCGACCAACGTGCCGGCGCCGCCGCTCGACGCGCCTTGCGGCGCTGCGTTATCGGTCGATGGCGCGGCAGGCGCGTCCTTCTGCGCCTCTTGCGCACAGCAAACGCCGCCGTAGATGCAGCCCATAACGGCGACGACAATAGCGCCATATTTCATAGCGCCGGCACTCCGTGTTTATTTCCAGCCCCGCCAAGGCGTTTCCGGCACCGGGGTGAGCGGCGGCTTGCCGGCGGCCCAGGCGAGAATGTTATCGGCCACAAGCTGATCCATCTTGTCGCGGGTATAGACCGATGCCGAGCCGACATGCGGCAACAGCACGACGTTTTCCATCTCGATCAGCTCCTGCGGCACCTCCGGCTCCTTGACATAGACATCGAGCCCGGCGGCGAGGATCCGCTTGTCCTTGAGCGCCTTGATCAGCGCCGGCTCATCGACCACCGAGCCGCGCGCCATGTTGATCACGATGCCGTTCGGACCGAGCGCGTCGAGGACCTCGGCATTGATCATATTCGCCGTCGCCGGCGCCGCCCGGCACGATGACCATCAGGGTGTCGACATCGCGCGCCATGTCGAGGAGCTTCGGATAATGACGATAGGCAAGCTCGGGGCGCGGCTTGCGGGTGTGATAGACGACCGGCACGCCGAAAGCATCGAGCCGCCGCGCGATGGCCTGGCCGATCGCGCCCATGCCGACCATGCCGACCGTTCGATTGCGCAATGTCGCTTTGCTCAGCGGAAAACCCTGCTTCGCCCAAAGGCCGGCGCGGACATAACGCTCGGCTTGCGGCAATTCGCGCACGGTGCAGAGCAACAGCCCGAGCGCGGTGTCGGCGACTTCCTCGGTCAGCACCTCGGGCGTATTGGTGACGGTGATGCCGTGCGTCGGCGGCATATTTGACGTCGACATGATCGTAACCGACGCCGAAGCTCGCCACGATCTCAAGTTTTGGAAAGCGCTCCAAGCAGGCTCGCCGACATCTGTCCCTGCGCGCAGGCGATGGCGCGGACCTCGCCATGTTCGGCGATGAAAGCATCGCGGTCCGGGGCGTCGGCGGCTTTATAAACGGTGCATGCCGTTTCCAGACCTTTCACGATCGTCGGCTTCGGCGGACCGAAAAGGACAACCTCATGTCTGTGGTTTGCCATGGTCCATCCTTACACCAGAAGGCTCACCGGCAATTCGATCAGGCCCTTGATGGCCGCCAGCAGTTGCGCGCCGAGCGCGCCGTCGAGCACGCGATGGTCGCAGGACAGCGTCACGCTGACCATGCTGGCGAAGGCCACGCCGCCGTCCTCGTTCTCGACCGCTTGCCGGCGCGCGGCGCCGACCGCGAGGATCGTGGCGTGCGGCGGATTGATGATGGCGGTGAACTCGCGCACGCCATGCATGCCGAGATTGGAAATCGCCGTCGAGCCGCCCTGATAATCGCCCGGCTTGAGTTTCTTGTCGCGGGCGCGGGCGGCGAGGTCCTTCATCTCGGCCGAAATCGCCGACAGCGATTTGGTTTCGGCATTGCGCAGCACCGGCGTGATCAAGCCGCCGTCGAGCGCGACCGCCACGCCGATATCGGAATGCTTGAAACGCAAGATGCGGTCGCCGGCCCATACCGCATTCGCCGCCGGCACGCGTTGCAGGGCGAGCGCCAGCGCACGAATGCACGAAATCATTGACCGAGAGCTTGAATGCCGGATTGCCGTCTTTGTCCTTGGGCGCGGCGGCATTGGCCTCTTCGCGCAAAGCCAACAGGCGGTCGAGGGTGACATCGGCCATCAGATAGAAATGCGGGACGGCGGCGGCCTGCGTCAGCCGCGACGCGATGGTGCGGCGCATGCCGTCGAGCGGCACTTCTTCGTAGCTGTCGGCGGCGTAGAGCGCCTTGATCTCGCCGGCGCTCGGGCCTTCCGAAATCGCACCGCCCGCGCGTGGTGCCCGCGGCGCTTCGTCGATGTCGCGCGCCACGATGCGGCCATGCGGGCCGGTGCCGCGCAAGCGTGACAGGTCGATGCCGTTTTCGGCCGCAAGCCGCCGCGCCAGCGGCGTCACGCTGGTGCCGCCGGCCAGCCGTCCGGGGCCGAAATTATGAGCCGGCGTCCGCACTTCGAAGAACGGATCGAGCTTGATCGGTGCTTGGTGTTTCGGCTGCTGCGGTGTTGTTTGAATGCTCGGTGCCGCCGCCGGCGCCGCAGCCTTCGCGGCGGGTGACGGCGCGGCGGGTTTCGCCGCCGGCGGCGGCGCTGTCGTTGCCGCTGCGGAGCCATCCGCAATAATGGCGACCACCGCGCCGACCGGAACGACGTCGCCCTCGGCAACGCGAATCTCGCTCAAAACGCCGGTCGTGGTCGACGGCACTTCCATCGAAACCTTGTCGGTTTCGATCTCGAACAGATTATCGCCGGGCTTGACCGGTTCGCCGGCCGACTTGAACCATTTGGTGATTTTCCCTTCGGCGACCGTTTCGCCGAGCTGGGGCATCAACACATCCATTTCACAATCCTGTATCTGTCATTCCGGGGCCGCGCGACGCGAGGAACCCGGAATCCATAATCCCAGACCGTACAATGTCTGCAAAGACCGCGTTTATGGATTCCGGACAGCCGCTTTGCGGCTTCCGGAATGAGGCGAGGCAATCGCGCCTCACTTGATCCGTTCCCAAGTGATTTCCATCGTCGAACTGGGCGGACGCAGCACCAGCCGGTCGCCGGTGAATTCGTAACGCCGGACCAGATCGCCGGAATCGCCCGGCTGAATGCTGTCAAGCCGATGATGCGTCACGGTCCCGGCCTGCTCGTCGACGGTGTAGGTGCCGAAATAGGCGATGTAATCGGTCAGCGCGCGCTTGGCCTCTTCGGGCGTCATCACGGCGCCGGCGCGGGTACGCTTCACGTCGGGCGCGACCTGGACCGACATCTCGCCATGCGGGCCGTAATAGATCATGCCCTTCGGATTGGCGCCGCGGTCCCACGGGCCACCGTCGATTCGGGTGCCGACGTAGCGCCACGCGCCGAGCAGCTTCTTTTTGATCTTCGCTTTCGCCCATGGCGGCCCGTTCGCTCACCACGTCACCGAAATGTATTGCGTCTCCATGAATTCCATCAGCCCTTCATGCGCGCCTTCGCGGCCGAGGCCGGACTGCTTGACGCCGCCGAACGGCGCCGCGGGATCGGAGACCAGACCGCGGTTCAGTCCGATCATGCCGAAGTCGAGCTTTTCCGACACCCGCATGCCGCGGCTCAAATCCTTGGTGTAGAGATAGGCGACCAGGCCGTATTCGGTGTCGTTGGCGCGGGCGATCACCTCGTCTTCGGACTTGAAGGTCTGCAGCGAGGCGACCGGGCCGAAGATTTCGTCGTTCAGCATTTTGGAATCGTTGGACACATTGGTCAGAACGGTGGCCGGATAGAAAAAGCCGGGACCGCCCGGGCGCTTTGCCGCCGGTCAGCACCTTGGCGCCTTTTTGCACGGCGTCGTCGACCAGTTCGATCACCTTGTCGAGACCCTCTTTGTTGACCAGCGGGCCGAGCGCGATGCCGTCGTCGAGGCCGTTGCCCATTTTCAGTCCGGCCATCTTGGCGGTGAGCTTCTTGGCGAATTCGTCATGCACCTTCTCGTGCACATAGAAGCGGTTCGCCGCCGTGCAGGCCTCGCCCATGTTGCGCATCTTGGCGATCATGGCGCCGTCGATCGCGGCGTCGATATCGGCATCGTCGAACACGATGAAAGGCGCGTTGCCGCCAAGCTCCATCGCCGGCTTGACGATGGTATCGGCGGCTTCGTGCAGCAGCTTGCGGCCGACCTCGGTCGATCCGGTGAACGACACGACGCGCACGCGCGGATCGTGCAGCATGGCGCCGACAACCTTGCCCGACGAGCGCGACGGAATGACATTGACGACGCCGGCCGGCACGCCGGCTTCTTCCAGGATCGGCATCAGCGCCAGCATGGTCAGCGGCGTGTCGGACGCGGGCTTGAGCACGACCGGGCAGCCGGCGGCGAGCGCCGGGCCGATCTTGCGGGTCGCCATCGCCGCCGGGAAATTCCACGGCGTCACCAGCACCGCGATGCCGGCCGGCTTGTGATGCACGAAGATGCGCGCGCCGGTCGACGGCGCGACCGAGTTCTGGCCGATATTGCGCACCGCTTCCTCGGCGTACCAGCGGAAGAACTCGGCCGCATAGGCGACCTCGCCGCGCGAAGTCCGACAGCGCCTTGCCGTTTTCGATGGTGATGAGTTTCGCCAGCCGTTCGGCGTCGCGCATGATCAGTTCGTAGGATTTGCGCAAAATCTCGCCGCGCTCGCGCGGCTTCTTGGCGGCCCAGCCGGGGAACGCGGCCTGCGCCGCGTCGAGCGCCGCTTTGGCGTCCTCGACCGTGGCGCTGGCGACGGAGGCGACTTTGTTCTCGGTCGCCGGATCGATCACGTCGAAACGGCCGCCATCGGAGGCTTTGCGCCATTGACCGCCGATCCACAGATCGGTCGGAACATTGGCAAGCAGATTGTCGTACATGGCCATGGCGTTATTCCCTTGCCGTTTTCGTCCGCTCATTCCCGGGAAGGCGGGAATCCAGCAACTTGTCTCAAAGCCTGGATCCCCGCTTTCGCGGGGACGAGCAGCAAAGTTGATTAGCTCTCCAGCGCGCGCCGCACCCGTTCCGCAATCCGGTCGACGCTCGGCAAGGCGAGGTCTTCCAGAATATCGGCTGCGGGCAGCGGAATGTGCGGCGTGGTGATCCGCACCGGCGGCCCGTCGAGATCGTAGAACGCTTCGTCGGCGACGATGGAGACGATTTCCGCACCCCAGCCGCACAGCCGGGGATTTTCCTCGACCGTGAACAGCCGATGCGTGCGCGCGACCGAACCGAGGATGGTCTGGGTATCGAGCGGCACCAGCGAGCGCACGTCGACCACTTCGCAATCGATGCCGTGTTCGGCTTTCAGCTTCTCGGCCGCCGCCAGCGCGCGCGGCACCATCAGTGCCAGCGCGACAATGGTCGCATCCTTGCCCGGGCGCACGATCTTCGCGGTGCCGAGCGTGTCGACGATCTCGCCGTCCGGCACCTCGCCCTTGGTGGCGTAGAGCGACTTGTGTTCGAGAAAGATCACCGGATCGGGATCGCGCACCGCCGCCGCCAAAAGCCCGATCACGTCGCGCGGCGATGACGGCGCCACGACTTTCAGGCCGGGAATCATCATGCACCAGTTCTCGACGCTCTGCGAATGCTGCGCGCCGAAGCGCGAGCCGGCGCCATTGCCGGTGCGCACCACCAGCGGGCATTTGACCTGGCCGTTCGACATGTAGCGGCTTTTGGGAAATTCGTTGGCGATATAGTCGAAGCAGACGGCGAAGAAATCCGAGAACATGATTTCCGCGATCGGCTTCAGTCCGGTCATCGCCGCGCCCATCGCTGCGCCCATGATCGCCTGCTCGGAAATCGGCGTATCGCGCACCCGCAACGGCCCGAACTGCTCGTACAGACCGACCGTCGCCTTGAACACGCCGCCGGCCTTGGCGATGTCTTCGCCGAGAAAAACCACGTCGGGATCGCGGGTCATTTCCTGCGCGATGCCGCGGATCACGGCATCGCGATATGTCAATTCCGCCATGCGAAACCCCCGTCGGCGTAGACGTCGGTAGTAAGGATATCGAGCGACGGCGGCGGCGCCGCCTTGCACTTTTCCGTCGCTTCGTCGACTTGCCGTTTCACATCGTCCTCGATTCCGGCGATGACGTCGTCGGTGACACCGAATTGTTTGAGCCGCTCGCGATAGATTTTGATCGGATCGCGCTCTTTCCATTTTTCCAGTTCGCCCTCGGGCCGGTATTTGGCCGGATCGGCGCGCGAATGTCCGCTGTAGCGATAGGTCAGACATTCGATCAAGGACGGCCCGTCGCCGGCGCGCGCCTTCTCGTAGGCCGCTGGCGCGGTGCGATAGACGACATCGGCGTCGTTGCCGTCGATGATGATGCGCGGCAATCCGTAGGCCGAAGCGCGATCGCCGGCCGGATGCGGCACCGCGGTGACGTCGCCGATCGGCGTATATTCCATGTAGAGATTGTTTTCGCAGACGAAGATCACCGGCAGCTTCCAGACCGCGGCGAAATTCAGCGCTTCGTGGAAGGCGCCGATATTGGTGGTGCCGTCGCCGAAGAAACAGACCGAGACGTCCTTCTGGCCCTTGTACTGCGCGCGCCATGCGGCGCCGCAGGCGATCGGCAAATGCGCGCCGATGATGGCGTAGGAGCCCATGACGCCGTGCTCGACCGAGGTCAGATGCATCGAGCCGCCTTTGCCGCGCATCAGGCCATTGTCGCGCTGCATCAGTTCGCCCAGCACCTTTTCGATCGGCACGCCGCGCGCCAGCGTATGCGCATGGCCGCGATAGGTGCAGAACGAAAGATCGCCCGGCTTCATGGCGGCGGCGCAGCCGGCGGCCACCGCCTCCTGGCCGAGCGACAGGTGGCTCGTGCCCTTGACCAGGTTTTGCAGAAACAGATCGTAGGCGCGCTGCTCGGCTTCGCGAAGTTCGACCTGCGAGACGATACATGCGCAGCCGCATTTCCTCGCCGATATCGTCGTTGAGGCTCGCATTGGGGGCGAGCGCGCGGTCCTCGATGGTGGCCATGAATTATCCTCAGGATGCCCCAGACTGGCGTCGGGGTGGCGGCAACTTACCGCCACCGGGCGCCTGTTGGGAAGCCGATGTTTCGTCAGGCGGATTTGTCATGCGCGCACGGAAATTACCACCTGAAAATAGCCGTTGGGCAGCGATCCCGCTTGCGTTGCCCGCCACAAGTTCTTAACTCACGCCAACGGGAGATTTCGATGAGCCAGGAATCGCTGCAGGAATTGGTCGAATCCCGGAAATCCCAGGATTACGTGCAGCGTTTCTTCGGCGGTCCGCCGCTGGCGGTGGTCGGCCGGCTGATCCTGCTGTCGATCCTGGTCGGCGTCATCCTCGCCGCGATCGGGCTCGATCCCTGGAACATCATCGAGTCGGTCGAGCGGCTGATCCAGCACATCTGGAATATGGGCTTCGATGCCGTGCGCTGGCTGTGGCGGTATTTCCTGCTCGGCGCCGTGATCGTGCTGCCGATCTGGCTGCTGGTCCGGTTGGCCAAGGCGCCGCGCGGGCGTATAACCGGCCGGCATTCAGGCGGACGGTCGCATCGGGACGCCGCTTGGCGGCTGCCCCGAAACGTTTCGGTCTACTCGTCGCTCGACGGCAGGCCGGAAGGCTGAGCCGCCGCCCTCGGACGCGAGGCTGATCGGCCGAATGCTCGCGTGGGCCGGGGCCGCGATGCCGCCGGCGCCGCCGATGCAGCGGGAAGCGGTCCGGCGAGCCGTCAAAGCCGTTCGGTCCATTGCCGCCGCTTTGGCCGCCGTTCTGACCGTTGCCGCCGTTGAAAGCGCCATTCGGGCCTTGGCCGTCTGTTGCGGCTGCTTTGCGGCTGGCCGCCGCCGGTGATGAACGACGGCAACCGCTCGACGTCGGCTTCGTTGGCGGCTGAACCGGCTGCTGCCGCGGCTGAAACTGCTGCGGCTGTTGCTTGCTGGGGTTGATGCGACTGATGGTGCTGCTGACGGTGCTGCGGCTGATACTGCTGCGGCTGGTGGTGTTGCTGCTCGCGCGGATAGAACGGCTGCGGCTCGCGCGGCGCAAACGGCTCGCCGGCCATCGGCGGCTGATCGCCATCGCCATCGCCGTCGCCGTCGTCATAGCCGTCGTCGGCCATGATTGCCGCGCGTATCGCCGGGCTGCTGCTGAAAATAGGGCTGGGTTGGCGAAGCTGTTCCTGCGCGGCGGCGATCAGAGCGGAAGTAATGCTCGGCGTGCTGATAATAATTTTCGGCGGCGATCGGGTCTCCGGAACTCTGCGCGTCGCGGGCAAGCTGGAGATATTTTTCGGCGATGTGGGACGCCGTGCCGCGGATTTTTACGTCCGGCCCGTTGGATTCGTACATGCGCGACAACGGATTCTGGTGATGGCGCCACCACCTTTACGGTTACGACCGCGCATGCGCTTTGTTGTTCTGACCGTTTCTCATGATTTGCTGTTCCGCCAACCCCTTAATTTGCGGACGGCAATGGATGCCGCTTCGCTTCACCGAATGTCACGTTCACCAAGCTGTCGCCATAGATAGTCCGTTCGCCCATTGCCGCGCATAACGAGCCGCAATCGCCCGAACCGATTGCAAGCCGATCAAGATCGACCGCTCCGAATCGCCCGCCCACGTCGCCCCTGTAAACTTCACGAACCCGCAGCAAAGCAGCCCTCACCGGCGGTTTACCCGCGGTGTCGCAAACTTCTGCGCCGACGCGCGTCGATATCCTTCTAAAGCGCGCCAACCGATGAACTTTCGCGATCTGAATCTGGCGATCCCGTATGCCGTCCAATCCGGCTTTCGCTATCCACTTGTCCTGCGCCGCCAACCTCTAGAAGCCAACTCTTCGCGGCTCTTGTTAAGCCAGCCTTGGGAGTTCCGCTCCGGGGCGTTAAGGGCAGCGCGGCACCCTCATCTCGGGCCGATTCCGTGGCGGCAAGCTAGTCGGTTCCGACCGACATTCCAAGTGTTATTTGCTGGACCCCACTCGCCTTTTTGCGGGTCCGTCTGCCTCCGAGGCGCTCAACGCTCATGCCCTCTTTACGGCGGTTTTTCGCCAACGAGGGCGCGTGGCACACCACTAAGATCGGGTCGCGGCGGCGACGGCGCAAGCCCCGCCGCCGGCAAATAAGGCGGCGACCTTCGCGGCCTGGCCGGCACCCAATTCGACGACCAAGCGACGCCGCCGGGCGCTAATAGAGCGGGCGCCGCGGCGGCAATCGCGCGATAGAAGTCAAGGCCGTCGGCTCCGCCATCGAGCGCGCAGGCGCGGATCGAACAATCGCACCTCGGGGGCAAGCGCTGCGATATCCGCCGATGCGATATAAGGCGGATTGGAAACGATCAGGTCGAAAGGCCCGCGCAACGCCGCCGCCATATCGCAGGCGACGAATGCGGCGCGGCTCAAGCCCGAGACTGCCGCGCATTGTCGCGTGCGACGGCAAGCGCGCCGGCAGGCTCAGCATCGGCTGCCGACGCCGAAGGCGTTCGGCAATTCGGTCAAGAGCGCCAGCAGGATCGCGCCGCGAGCCGGTGCCGAGATCGGCGATGCGCAACGGCGCGCGCGCGCGGTCCGCCGTCGTCGATCGCGGCGAGAGCGGCTTCGACGACCGTTTCGGTCTCCGGCCGCGGCACCAGCGTCGCGGCGTCGATAGCGAGATCGAAGCTCCAGAATTCCTTGAAGCCGACAATGCGCGCGACCGGCTCATGCGCGAGGCGGCGCCGCGGCCAAGGCCGCGATCGCGTTCGTCTCGCCGGTGCCGAGTTGAGCGCGCGCGATCCGATGCCGCAGGCCGGCGTGATCGAGCGAAAGCGCGTGGCCGATCAAGATGCCGGGCGTCGAGTTCCGGCGAATCGATGCCGGCGGCGCGAAAGTCTCGCCGCCCAGAGCACGCCGCGCATCGGCAACGGTGTGCGCCTTCGCGCCGCCCGCCGATGCCGGCATGCACCGCGTCGGCCGCCGACGTCATCAGTTGCGTCTCCTCGGCCGCGAGCTGCGCCGCCTGGTTCTCGGCGACCAGCGCATCGATGATTTCGCCGAGCGCCTCGCCTTCCATGATCTGCGGCAATTTGTAGAGCGTAAGATTGATGCGATGGTCCGACACGCGGCCTTGCGGATAATTGTAGGTGCGGATGCGCTCCGAGCGGTCGCCGGTGCCGACCTGGCCGCGCCGCTCGGCGGCGCGCGCCGCGTCGAGTTTCTGCCGTTCGAAATCGTAGAGCCGCGTCCGCAGCACGGCCATCGCCTTGGCGCGGTTGCGATGCTGCGAGCGGTCCTCCTGCATCATGACGACGATGCCCGGACGGAATATGGGTGACGCGAACCGCCGATTCGGTCTTGTTGACGTGCTGGCCGCCGGCGCCGCTCGAGCGCAGCGTGTCGATCCGCAGATCGTTGTCGTTGATCGGAACGTCGACATCCTGCGCTTCGGGCAGCACGGCGACGGTCGCGGTCGAGGTATGGATGCGGCCGGACGCCTTCGGTATCGGGTACGCGCTGAACCCGATGCACGCCGGATTCGAATTTCAGTTTGGCGAACGCGCCGCGGCCGCGGATTTCAGCGATGACTTCCTTGAAGCCGCCCATCGAGCCTTCGCTCGCGGTGACGATTTCGACTTTCCAGCCCTGATTGGCGGCATAACGCTCGTACATCCGGAACAGATTGCCGGCGAACAACGACGCCTCGTCGCCGCCGGTGCCGGCGCGGATTTCGAGAATGACGTTGCGCTCGTCCATCGCGTCTTTGGGCAGCAGCGCGAGCCGCAATTCCTGTTCGAGCGCCGCGCGGCGCGCTTCAAGCTGCGTGCTTCTCGTCTTCGGCAATCGAGCGCATCTCGGCATCGGTCGCCGGATCCGCGATCAGGCTGGTAGATGCCGTCGAGCTCGCGCTGCGCCGCGCGATACGAATTGACCGCATCGACCACCGGCGACAGCTCGGCGAATTCGCGCGACAGCTTGACGAAGGTCTCGGCCGGCAGCGAGGTCGCGAGTTCGCGCTCCAGCAGCGCATGGCGGGACACGACCGCATTGAGTTTCTGATCGGGCAGCATCGTCTAGTATCGTCTCAGCCGGGCAGGCCCGGCCGAGACAGTCCTTTGATCATTGTCCTAGATCTGCAAGCCGTTGTCGGCGGCAAACGTTTCGAGTTGCGCGCGGATCGGCACGCCACGTTTGTTCTGCGCGATCAAGGGCTGCAGAGAAACGCTGCGGCCTTGCGGCGTGTCGAGATCGAGCAGCATCGCCTTGACCGGCCCGACCGCGGACGGCGTGAGCGAAAGCGAGCGGTAGCCGATGGCGGCCAGCGCCAGCGCGCCGATCGGCTGCGACGCCAGTTCGCCGCACACCGTCACCGGCTTGTTGATGCTCGCGCCGCCTTGTCGGCGATGTCCTTGAGCGCCCGCAGCACCGGCGCCGACAGCGCATCGAAGCGGCCGGCGACCCGCGGATTGCCGCGGTCGATCGCATAGAGGAATTGCACCAGATCGTTCGAGCCGACGGAGAGGAAATCGACGCGCTCGAGCAGTTCGTCGAGCTGATAGAGCAGCGCCGGCACTTCGACCATGCTGCCGATCTCGACCGCGTCGGGCAGCTTGTGGCCATGGCGGCGCAGATGCGTCAGTTCGCGTTCGACCAGCTCCTTGGCCTGATCGAATTCCTCGACCGTCGAGATCATCGGAAACATGATCTTGAGCGCGCGGCTGCCGGCGGCGCGCAGCAGCGCCCGCAATTGCGTGCGCAACAAACCGGGGCGATCGAGGCCGAGCCGGATCGCGCGCCAGCCCAGCGCCGGGTTCTCCTCCTCGACATTGCGCATATAGGGCAGCACCTTGTCGCCGCCGATATCGAGCGTGCGGAACGTCACCGGCTTGTCGCCGGCGGCATCGAGCACCGCGCGGTACAGCGCATATTGCTCGCTGGTGCGCGGAAAATTCGGCGCCACCATGAATTGCAGTTCGGTGCGGAACAGGCCGATGCCGGCGGCGCCGGTATCGGCGATATGCGGCAGGTCGACGCTCAGGCCGGCATTGAGCAGCAGCGTCATCGCTGCGCCGTCCTTGGTGACGCAGGGCTTGTCGCGCAGCGCCGAATATTGCTGCTGCCGCCGCGCCCGCAGCCGGACGCGCTCGGCATAGGCCGCCTCCATGTCGGGCAGCGGCCGGATGTGCAGATCGCCGGTGGTGCCGTCGACGATGATGGCGTCGCCGGGATCGGCGATGCCGGTGGCGTTGTCGATTTCGCCGACCGTGGGAATGCCGAGAGCGCGCGCCACGATCGCGACATGCGAATGCGGGCCGCCTTCTTCCAGCACCAGGCCGCGCAGCCGCTTGCGGTCGTAATCGAGCAGCGCGGCGGGGCCCATCGAGCGGGCGACCAGGATGGCGTTTTCCGGCAGGCTTTCGCGCGACGGCGCATGGTCGCGGCCGGTGAGCTGGCGCATCAGGCGATTGGCGAGATCGTCGAGATCGTGCAGCCGCTCGCGCAGGAACGGATCGGTCTGCCGCAGCATGCGCGCGCGGGTGTCGGACTGCACGCGCTCGACGGCGGCTTCCGCGGTCAGGCCGGTCATCACCGCTTCTTCGAGCTTGTGCACCCAGCCGCGGTCATAGGCGAACATGCGATAGGCTTCGAGCACGTCGCGATGCTCGCCGCCTTCGACGACGTCGCCGTGCTCGAGCAGTTCGTCGAGATTGGAGCGCAAGCGTCTCGACCGCCGCGCTGCAGATGCTCCAATTCCTTCGGGACGTCGTCGGCGATGAAATTGGTGACGACGACGCGCGGCTCGTGCAGCACGACATGGCCGAGCGCGATGCCCTCGCTCAAGCCTGAGCCTTTGAAGTGGACCGTGCGCCGCGCCGCCGGCTCGGCGCCGGGCAGCGCCAGCGCCGACAGTTCGCCGGACGCGATCATCTCCGCCAGCACCATGGCGGTGGTCTGCAGCGCCTCGACTTCTTCCTCGGAATAAGTGCGCCGCGCCCGGTTCTGCACCACCAGCACGCCAAGCGTATTGCCGGCGCGCAGGATCGGCACGCCGAGGAAGGAGTGGTAGATTTCTTCGCCGGTTTCCGGCCGGAACGAGAAGGCCGGATGGGCTTGCGCGTTCGACAAATTGATCGGGCTCGCCTGGCTCGCAACCAGGCCGACGAGACCCTCGTCCGCCTTCAGCACCGTGTGGTGCACGGCGTCGCGGTTGAGGCCTTCGGTGGCGTAGAGCTCGAGCGTGGCGTCGACGCGCAGCACATAGACGGAGCAGACCTCCGCAACCATGTTGGCGGCGATCAGCACGACGATCTTGTCGAGGCGATCCTGCGCGCTGACCTGCTCCGCCATGACTTCGCGAAGCCGGCGCAACAGCACGCGCGGACCGCCGAGCGCGCCACGCATGGCGAAGGTCCCTCGGGCATGGCTTGACCGGAGCGTAGCCCGTGGCGCGCCGGTCTCGATCAAAGAGGAATTCGCCCAGGTCCCGGCCCGCGGCGAATACTCTCCAGCCTATATCGAATGCGGTATGCAAACCGCAAGCCAGAGACAAGGATATGACGCCGCCCGACTATTGTGCGTTGCAGCGCAAACGCGAGGCCGATCAGGCGTCGCTTTATCGAGGCCGTAAAGCGAATGCAGCGTCCGCACCGCCAGTTCGGTAAAGGCGGCGTCGATCAGAAGCGAGAACTTGATCTCCGACGTGGTTATGGCGCGGATATTGATGGAGCGCTCGGCGAGCGCCTGGAAGGCCTGCGGCGGCGACGCCGGCGTGGCTGCGCATGCCGATGCCGATGACGGAAATCTTGGCGACGTCGGTGGCGCCGTCGAGCCGGGTATAGCCGATGGCTTCACGGGCCTTGGCGATCACGTCGAGCGAGCGCTGATAATCGACCGCCGGCACGGTGAAGGTCAGGTCGGTGGTCTTGCCGTCGCTCGACACGTTCTGGACGATCATGTCGACATTGATGCTGGCTTCGGCGAGCGGACCAAAAATGGCCGCTGCCACGCCGGGCTTGTCCTGCACCTGGCGAATCGAGATTTGCGCCTCGTCCCGGGAAAAGGCGATGCCGGTGACGGTCTGTTGCTCCATGATCTCTTCCTCGTCGCAAATGAGTGTGCCCGGCGGCATGCCGTGCGGGTCGATTTTTTCCGGCGCATCGAAGCTCGAACGCACGAAAATGCGGACATTGTGCACCATGCCGAGTTCGACCGAGCGGACCTGCAGCACCTTGGCGCCGAGCGAAGCCAGCTCCAGCATTTCCTCGAACGCGACCTTGTCGAGCCGCTGCGCCCGCGGCACGACGCGCGGATCGGTGGTATAGACGCCGTCGACGTCGGTGTAGATGTCGCAGCGGTCGGCGTGGATCGCGGCGGCGATCGGCCACCGCCGAGGTATCCGATCCGCCGCGGCCGAGCGTGGTGATGCGGCCGGTCGCTTGATGCAGGCCTTGGAAGCCGGCGATGACCGCGACCTCCTTGCGCTCCTTGAAACGCCGGATCAGTTCGTCGCCGTTCGATTCGAGAATGCGCGCGGAGCCATGCACATCCGACGTCAGGATCGGCAGCTGCCATCCCTGCCAGGAGCGCGCATTGATGTCGAGGTCTTGCAGCGTGATGGCGAGCAGTCCGGCGGTGACCTGCTCGCCGGTGGCGACGACGGCGTCATATTCGCGAGCGTCGAAAATCCGGCGTTCCTTGAGGGCCGCCTCGCACCAGGCGACCAACTGATTGGTGACGCCGGACATCGCCGAAACCACGACGGCGACCTCATGGCCGGCGTCGACCTCGCGCTTGACGTGGCGCGCGACATTGCGGATGCGGTCGATATCGGCGACCGAAGTTCCGCCGAATTTCATGACGAGACGGGCCATGAGGCTGCAGACGCTCTTGGGTGAAAGGGCGCGTATAGATACCGGCGAGGTTCGCCGTCTGCAACATCAAGCCGTTGGCTGGTGGGGGCGCTAGTAAGCGGGGGAGGACAGAGCCGGATTAACGGTTAGAATGTCCGGGTATAGCCCTGCGAGGGCTAATCGCGTCGTTTTGGCACCGTCACGCGAACCGGGCGGGCTACTTCGCCCCAGCTGGCGGCAGCGGCCATGATCGAAGACCAGAAAGCAACCCACAGCAGTGCAGGCATGACCGTTTCTCCTCTGCGGATCGCTGATGTTTAGATCCGCAAAGACCCAACGTTCTTGCTGCAACGCAGTTCCAAGACGCTCCGCGACGAGAAAAACTCGGTAAGGCGATATGGCTGAACAGCAAAAAATCGGGATCGTCGGCGGCGGGCTGATGGGGCACGGCATTGCTTACCTGCTGGCCGCCGCCGGTCACGACGTCAACATATTCGAACCGATGCCGGACATTCGCGCTTCGCTTCCGCAGCGACTGCGCGCGATCGTCGATCTGCTCGGGGACGATCCGGCGCTGCTCGGCCGCATCGCGAGTTACGATGTGCTTCTGCCGGCGATGCGGGGCGCGACGTTCGTCTTCGAAGCCGCGCCGGAAAAGCTGCCGCTCAAGCAGAAGCTGTTCGCCGAGCTCGAGAGCGCCGTGGCGCCGAATGCGATCCTTGCCAGCAACAGTTCGGCGATTCAGTCGACGGAGATTGGCCGACACCTGATCCATCGCGACCGCGTTATCGGCACGCATTTCTGGAATCCGCCGCATCTGGTGCCGCTCGTCGAAGTCATTCAGAACGAGAAAACCAGCGACGAAACGGTGCGACGGACCATGGCGCTGTTGCGCGAAGCGGGGAAAACCCCGGTCCACGTGCAGCGCGATGTCCCGGGCTTCGTCGGCAACCGGCTGCAGCATGCGATGAAGCGTGAGGCGATCGCGCTGGTCGCCGCAGGCGTCTGCGATGCCGAAACGATCGACACCGTCGTCAAAGCGGGCTTCGGCGCCCGGACCGCCGTGCTGGGGCCGATGGAGCAGACCGATCTGGTCGGTGTCGATCTCACCCTCGACATCGCCGAGGTGCTCTACCAGGACCTCGATCGCACCCCGGGTCCGCACCCCTATCTTCGCGATAAGGTGAAGGCCGGCAAGCTCGGCATGAGGACCGGGGAGGGTTTGCGCAGATGGACGGCGGCCGAGGCCGATGCCGTGCGCAGCCGCCTGTCGCGCTTTCTCGCCGAACAGGCGAAGCTGCGGAAAGCGGCTTCGACGAAAGAATAGGCCGATTTCGCAGCCCCTGCGGCCGGCCCTCTGACGGCCTTTTAATTTTCCCCGTCACACTTCGTTAGCTCTCTCGCCGGAATGCGCTAGGTGCATTTACCTAGCCGGAAACTTGCCCCGCTAGCTTCGTTCTCCATCAGGCCGGGTTATTTCCAGCACGGAAACCATGAAGTTGTACGTCGCTCATCTGCCAAGGCTGATCGTCCAGCGGCGGAGCGCGGCTGTTTTGGGCACGATTATCATCGCGATGCTGTGGATCGGCATCGCGGTGAAATATTCCGAGCGGGTTCGCACCGATGAAAGCGAGGCGGTGCGGACCAATGAAAACTTCGCGATGGTGTTCGAGGAAAACGTCCTTCGCTCGCTCAGTGAAATCGATACGGCGATTTTCTATCTGCGCCGAAACGTCGAGGCCGGCTTTGCCACCGGCGACTATCCCGCGATCTTGAAGGATAGCCGAGTGCGGAGCGAACTTCTGGTTCAGCTCTCGATCGTCGACGCCAACGGCATTATCCGTGCTTCGACGGTCGGGCCGCAACCGACGCCGCCGGTCGACCTGAGCGACCGAACGCATTTTCGCGTGCAGAAAAACAGCACCGACGATCAGCTCTATATCAGCAAGCCGGTCATCGGCCGCGTCACCAAACAATGGTCGGTGCAACTGACGAGACGGTTCAACCAGCCGGACGGGTCATTCGGCGGCATGCTCGTCGCCTCGCTCGATCCGCTGTATTTCACCCGCTTCTACGACAAGATCGATCTCGGGCTGGCGACCTCCATAGCCCTGATCGGCAGCGACGGCCTCGTCCGATCGAGCGGCGGCGGCGACGGGCGTTTTGCGCTTGGGCAGAATTTAAAAGGCACCCCGCTGTTCGAGCGGATGCAGCAAGGCGGCGACTCGAATTTCGAATACCAGGAAACACCGGACACCAAGCCGCTGCTGATGACGTTGCGCAAGGTCACCGGTTATCCGCTCTGGCTCAGCGTCGGCGTGCGCAAATCCGACGTGCTGCAACCGTCGTGGGACAGTTTGAAATGGAATGCTCTCACCGGGCTGCTTTTCACCCTGATCATACTCGGCGCCATGGAGCAGATGCTGCGCAACGAAGCGCGCGCCCGGCAGAACGCGGAACAGCTGAAGCTGACGCTCGAGCACATGAATCAGGGCATCATGCTGGTGACCAAGGATGGCGCAATTCCGGTCATCAACAAGAAGTGCGGCGAGTTGCTGGACCTGTCGGGAGCCGACGGGCGCGCCTCGCGTTTGCCGCCTTTCCGATGCTCGCGGCCGGGCGGCGGGCGCATCAAGCCGGTGCGGATGACGAAGATAGCGAGGGTTGCGATTCGAGCGCGGTTTCGCCGGAGGGCGAATTCAGCGAGCGTATCGGGCCGGACGGTTCCGTGATCGAAGTGCGAAGCACGCCGCTGCCTGACGGCGGCATGGTGCAGACCTTCACGGATGTTACGACCCGGCGCCAAGCCGAGGTCTCATATCGCCCGGCTCGCTTCGGAAGACCCGCTGACGGGTCTGCCGAACCGGCGCGTCTTTCGAACCAAGATTGAAAAACTCTGCGGAAGCGGCAGCGAGGCAAATGCACAGCCGCGCGATTTCGCGGTCTTGTTCCTCGATCTGGACCGCTTCAAGGCTATCAATGACACGCTCGGCCATCGGGTCGGCGACATGCTGCTTGTCGAAGTTGCGCAGCGGCTCCGTACCTCGTTGAGCCTGGACAAAGTTTCGGCGCGTGCTGTCTTGCCGCGTCGTGTCCTGGCGCGTCTTGGCGGCGATGAATTTGCAATCGTGTTGCCGGCGTTCGATTCGGCGGCGGCCATCGAGACGCTGGCCTACGCGATCGTGGAGACTATCGGCCGGCCCTATGAAATCGACGGCCACCATATCCGCTCCAGCGTCAGCATCGGCATTGCCATCGGCCCGCGCGACGGCAAGAGCGCCGACGACATCCTGATGGCGGCGGATCTCGCTCTCTATGCGGTCAAGACCAGCGGCCGAGGGACATATTTGTTCTACCAGCCCGTCATGAACCATGAGGTCAATGACCGGCGGCAAATCGAGATGGACCTGCGCGAGGCGATCGAACAAAACGCGCTGCATCTGGAATATCAGCCGATCATCGATCTGCGCAGGAACGCGGTCGTCGGCTTCGAAGCCTTGGCGCGCTGGCGGCATGCCACGCGCGGCGCAATCTCGCCCGCGGATTTCATTCCGATCGCGGAGGACAGCGGCCTCATACTGCCGCTCGGCGAGTGGGCGCTGCGCGAGGCCTGCACCCAGGCGGCGCGCTGGCCGAACGAGCTGAAGATCGCCGTCAATCTGTCGCCGGTGCAGTTCTCGCTGGCCAATTTCCCCGATATCGTCCTCGGCATCCTCGCCGATACCGGGCTTGCACCCGAACGTCTGGTTCTCGAAATCACCGAACGATTGTTTATTTCCGATATCGACAAGGCCCTGGCGATCTTGCACCGGCTCAAGGCGCTCGGCATCGGCATTGCGATGGACGATTTCGGTATCGGCTATTCGTCGCTCAGCCTGTTGCGCAGCTTCCCGTTCGATCGAAATCAAGATCGATCGAAGTTTCGTCTCGGACCTCGGCGAAAACACGCAGACCAACGTCATCGTGCAAGCCGTCATCATCATCGCGCGCTCGCTCGGGATGACAACCGTCGCCGAAGGCGTCGAAGCGCCGGGCCAACAGCGGCTTTTGACCGCGCTCGGCTGCGATGCCGTGCAAGGCTATTTGTACAGTGCCGCCGTCCCGATCGAGCGAGTTCCGGCGCTGATCGCGAAGTGGTCGGATCCGAATATCGCGGCAGCGAAGAAGATCAAGGCCGCCTAATAAGGCAGTCCCACATAGTTCTCCGCAAACGCCGTCGCGGCGGCCTTCGACCGGAACAGATAATCGAGCTCGGCGAGCTGCAACTGATGATCGAACGGATTGTCGGAAACCCGATGCAGCGTCATGGTCATCCACCATGAGAATCGCTCGGCCTTCCAAATCCGTTTGAGCGCGCGCTCCGAATAGTGCTCGAGGCCCGCGTCGGTCTTTTCGGCGTAATGCTCGACCAGGGCGCGGGACAAATATTGCACGTCGCTTGCCGCCAGATTGAGACCCTTGGCGCCGGTCGGCGGCACGATGTGGGCGGCGTCGCCGGCGAGAAACAGACGGCCGAACCGCATCGGTTCGGCGACGAAGCTTCGCAGCGGGGCGATGCTTTTTTCAATCGACGGCCCGGTCACGAGGTTCGCGCGGGCCTCGTCGTCGAGCCGCGGCTTGAGCTCGTCCCAAAAACGCTGATCCGGCCACGCCTCGATTTTGTCGTCGAGGCTGCACTGGAGGTAATAGCGGCTGCGGGTCGGCGAGCGCATCGAGCACAGCGCGAAGCCGCGCGGATGCCGCACATAAATCAGCTCGTCCGAGACCGGCGGTGTTTCGGACAATATGCCGAGCCAGCCGAACGGATAGACCCGCTCATAGGCGGTGATCGCGTCGGCCGGCACGCTCTGCCGGCTGACGCCGTGAAAGCCGTCGCAACCGGCGATAAAATCGCAGGCGATTTCGTGCGATGCACCCTCCGCTTCATAAGTGACGCGCGGCCGGTCGCTGTAAATATCGTGCAATCGCACATCATGGGCGGAATAAACCGTCGACGCACCGAGGGCGGCACGACCGTCCATCAGGTCCTTGGTGATCTCGGTCTGGCCGTAAACCATCACAGCCTTGCCGGTCATCTCCCTGAACGACAACCGGTGCCGCGTGCCATTGACGCAGATCTGGGCGCCTTCGTGAATGATGCCGTCGGTATGCATGCGGGCGCCGACGCCGGCTTCGTCCAGCAGATCCATCGTGACCTGCTCGATGACACCGGCGCGGACCCGACCAAGGACGTAGGCGGCGGTCTGGCGCTCCAGGATGATGGTATCGATGCCGTGCCGGTGCAGCAGCTGGCCGAGCAACAAGCCGGCCGGTCCGGCGCCGATGATGACGACTTGCGTACGCATTAAATCGAGTGCCTCCCGTTCCCCGCTAACGATTATTTCACCTCTCCAAGCAGCCTGGGAGAGGGCAAAGCGGGATCGGACCCGCAATTCCATCAAATCAAAGATAATTTATTATCGGCCGCGCAAGGCCCGGCGTGTTTTTATGACGCGATGGAATGGGCCGAACCAGCCAGTCAGGAACAACCGTCATGGTTTGCCGCGGCGAATCGTGGCGGCGGCGGGCCGCGCCTGCGCCCGGCGGCGACGGCTCGGCGCCGGGACGGTGCGACATCGCTACGCGCCGTCATCGCCTCTTCGGCATTTCTTGTCATGTTCGCCAGCACCACACTGGTCGGCGGCCATGCCGCGATCGATCCGCTGCTGCGCTCCATGGCCGAAGCGCGCGAAGCCAAGAACACCGGCGATATCGTTTACCCGATGCCGGACGGTCAATTCTGCCGGCATCTGTCGTTCGACAACACAACCGCCGAGCTGGCTGAAAGCACGGTCGGTCCTTGCCCGAACAGTGTCATCAAAAATGCCGTGCGCGACCGTTTCCATTCCGGCGGCAGAAATTTCACGTGGGGAACTGATAACTAGGCCCCGTAGGCTTCACGACTTCTCTCTAGGCCGCACTTCTGTTCTCACAGATCGTACTTTCGCCACCTTTTCCCAAGCAGGTATCGCGACACCGGCACTGGGCGGTCTTGAAATTTGCCTCTAGGCCATCGACGGCGCGGTTCGGCGCCGCTACGCTCACCATCGCGACTTCGACTATCCACCAGTGGGGGACATGCTTATGCGCATTGCAGGTTTTATTGGCGTGACGTTATTACTCGCCGGCGGCCTCTTTTATCAGCCGGAGCGCGCTGCGGCTCAGGCCGATGACGCCGCCCGCCAAGCTTGCACGCCCGATGCGATGCGGCTGTGCGGCGATTTCATTCCCGACGTTGCCAAGGTCACGGCCTGCATGAAGGCCAAGAGGGCGCAGCTCAGTGAGCCCTGTCGTGTCGTTATGAACGGTGGTGGCGGACGCGGTGGGCACCACTACAGGTCTCATCACTACAGCCACCACAGCCGTCATTCCTCCTGATCGTCCTGCACCGGCTTTGATCGCAACATCTGATGAGCGCCCCTGCGGCGCTGCGTCGCGAGGGTCAACGTTGTCTTGAGCGTCCCCGCGGGAAAGTGTCATTGTTTGAAGCTAGGTTCCGGCACGGCGCAGCGGTAACGCCGGTTCTCGGGGAGAGGTGATGCCGGCGGCGGTGCGACGTTCCAGAGGACAGGACAAGCGGCCTGTCTTGCAGCGATTTTGCTTCGGCATGCTGGTGCTGGTGGTCCTGCTCGCGGCATTCGCCCGTTCGAGGGCGGAACCGGTGGGCGAAGACACTCTCGTCTTGGCCGCCGATACTTCGCTCGCCAATGCGATGCGCGCCGGCGACAGGTCGGCCGCGCGGAAGCTTCTGGGGCTGCAATTCACCTTTACCGACGAGAACGGCGATATTCACGAACGCAAGCCGTTCTTGGGCGATCTGAAAACTCTCGCCGCCGCGCCCGCTATCGACGTGAAGGTCGCCGTCTATGGTCTGGTGGCGATGGTTACCGGTCATCGCAAGTCGGCGCACGGCAATGACGCGTTTTTCCTCGACATCTGGGCCAAGCAAAAGGGCGCCTGGCGGGCCTTGAACATGCAGGATGTGGTGCTGTCCGCCGAGGAAACGCCGCGGGTCTTGCCGGATACGCCGGAAGCGCCGGGGATCGAAGCGAAGCTCTACGAATGCAAAAATCCCTGTCAGACGATTCCCTACCGGGTTCGTTCGCCGGCCGAGCAGGATATCGTCAACGCTTTCCAGGCGATCGAGAAAGCAGCAATCGCGCACGACGATGCGGAATATTCAAAGCATGTTGCCGACGAGTTCGTGCATTATCGTTCCGGCTATGCGCCGATCACGAAATCAGGCCGGCTCGCCATCATCCAGAGTCAGAAAGAGCATAATATCCCGGCGCTTCTGAGCGAGATCCAATCGATGCGGCTCTGGGTCTTCGGCGACGGCGCCGCGATGATCTCGACCAATGGCATCGCCAATAACGCGGCCCCGCTGATTCGCATCGCTCGTATCTGGGTACGGCGTAACGGCCAATGGCAGATGGCGATCAGCGCACAGACCCTGGTGAAAGCGCCGGAGTAACACCGCCGGGCCGGCGAGGGCCCGGCGCCGGCGATGCTGCGCTAATTGCTTTGCGGCAATGGCGCGATGCCCAGTGACTTGGCGAAGCCGGCAATCTGAGCGCGCTGCTCTTCGACTGATTTCGCCAATTCTTCCGGTCCGCCGATATTGAGAAGCTGCCCGGTCGTCGCCAGGCGGTCTTTGATGACGTCGTCGGCGACCGCGCGGAAGTCCGCGGCGATGCGCTGGCGAAGTTCGAGCGGCATTCCGGTCGGTCCGAACAGGCCGACCAGGCCGTCGACGGTCAGCGCCGGCTGGCCGGCTTCCTCGACCGTCGGAATGTTGGGCTGGGTCGGCAGCCGCGTCGTGTTGGTCACGGCGATGACTTTGATCTTTCCGCTTTCCACCTGCGGCCGCACGATCGCGAACGCGGCCTCGAAAAGCTGCACGCGGCCTTCGGCCAGATCGTTGGTGGCATCGACCGGGTTTTTGTAGGCCACTTTGGGAATGTCCAAGTGTTCCTGGTGCAGCCAGCCGTCGAGCAGGAAATCGAGCGCCCCGGTCATGCCGGCCCAATTGAGCTTGCCCGGCTCGGCGCGCGCCAGCGTCATGAGGTCTTTGATCGAATTGACATTGAGGCTTGCCGGCACGGCGACCGCGACCACGGTGTTGGAAACCCGCACGATCGGTACGAGGTCGCTGAATTTATAGGGCAGGTTTTCATGCAGATAGACGTGCCCGGTAAACGACGAGGTCGGCGAATAGAGCAAGACATGGTCGTCGTGCGCGGTGACAAAGGCATTGATGGCGACGATGCCGTCGCCGCCCGGGCGGTTTTCGATGATGACGGGCTGTTTCCAGCGTTGCGACAGCCGGTCGGCGAACAGCCGCGCGCCGATATCGGCGCCGCTGCCGGGGCCGAGCGTCAGAATGAATTTGACCGGACGCGTCGGCCAAGCCGTGTCGGCGGACGCAGCGTGCGAGCCGGCGATGCTTGTCAGTCCGGCAATCGCCGCAGCAACCAGGCCGAAAGTCAATCCGGTCAAATAACGCAAGGTCAGGCGCATCGTCTCCCCCATTTTGTTGATACGGCGCCGCTGTCGGCGGACGCCGAACCGCGGTTAGTTTTCAAGCCCGGTCGGTACGTTCTTGTTTTCGCTCTCGAGCTTCATGCCGGCGGCAAGTGCCATGGTTTCGGCCAATGCCGCGAAATCCTTCGCCAGATAGTCCTCCGGATTCTTTTGCAGCATGGCGGCGCCGAAATGGCCTTGCAGCACTTCGCGCGTTGCCGCCGTGATCGGCATCGGCACGTCCATTTCGCGCGCCATCTCGAGGCCGAGATCGAGATCCTTGCGCAGCAGCTCCGGCGTAAACGTGGTGGTCCAGTCGAGATTGACCAGCGCCGGCGATTTATAGGCGGTGAACATCGAGCCCATCACGCCGTTGTTGAGGAAGGCGAGGAATGCATGACGCGGAACGCCCATCTTGTTGGTCAAGCAGCGTGATCTCGATCAGATTTTCGATCACGACGCCGAGCATGACATTGTGCGCAATCTTGCAGACCCGGGCGAGCTCACCATCGCCGACATAGGACACGCCGCGCGGCGCAAATACTTCGATCAGCGGCATCGCAATCTTGCAGGCGGCGTCCGGACCCGAAACGACGGATGAAAGCTTGCCGGCCTTGATCACCTTGGCATTGCCGCTCACCGGCGCGGCGACGAAATCGGCGCCGAGTTGCTTGAGCTTATCGCGGATCGCTGCCGGATTCCTCGACCGCGATGGTCGAACAGTCGACCACGATCGGCGGCATTTTGCCGCCCTGGCTCGATACGCCGTTCTTGCCGTAGAGCACCTCCTGGACGTCGCTGCCGGTGGCGACGATCGAGAACAGAACATCGACGTCCTTCAGATCGGACAGGTGATCGACGACCTTGCCGCCGATCTTCTCCAGCGGCTCGGCTTTCGCCCGGGTGCGATTCCAGATCGAAACGTCATGGCCCGCCTTGATGAGCCGCTCGGCCATCGGGAAGCCCATCCGGCCCATGCCGATCCAGCCGATTTTCTGCGCGTTCTTCGTGGCCATTGTTTACTCCTGTGCCAGATGTTCCGGGAATTGGCGCTGTCCTAGCACAGGGCGCGGCGGCTGCAACGCCCCGGACACGGAACGGCTTGTTCTCGGCCGTGGGGCCGCACTATCCTCAATTGCAATGACCGATTTCGCCGAGTTGCAGGGCATCGCCGCAATTTCCGGAAGGGCCGACGCGGGGCTGGTGCGGCGCATCGCACGCAATGCGTTTCCTTTTGTCGTGGTGGGCACGGTATGGGAAGCGGTGGCGCATGCCGGGCTATTTCCGCCGCGGTTGTTCCCGTCCTTGGAGACCATCGGCGGGACGTTCGTGCGGCTGACGGCGAACGGCATCCTGCCGCATCACACCATCGAAACACTGATGCGCCTTGGCGCCGGGTTCGCGCTGGCCGCGGTCGTCGGCATCGCGATCGGCGTGCTGATGGGACGTTCGCGCCGGGCCGAAGATATTTTCCTGCCGCTGATCAGCATCGGCGCGCCGATTCCGGGCCTCGCTTACGCGCCGCTGTTTTTGTTGTGGTTCGGGCTGGGCGATGTCTCGGCGGTGCTGCTGGTCGCGTTCGTTTCGGCTTTCCCGATCATCTACAATGCGTGGACCGGCGTGAAAGCGGTGAAGGAAATCTGGGTGCGCTCGGCGCAGGCGATGGGCGCCGACGACCGCCGCTTGTTTCGTCACGTCATCCTGCCCGGATGCTCTGCCCTATATCATGACCGGGCTTCGGCTCGGCCTGGCGCAGGCGTGGCGCATCCTGGTCGGGATCGAGATGCTCGCCGCGGTGCCTTGGGGGCTGGGCTGGCTTATTTTCGGCGCGCGCGAATTCCTCAATACCGACGTGATGCTGGCCGGCATCGCGGTGATTGCGCTGATCGGCCTGGCGCTGGAGAAATTCGTCTTCCAGCCGCTGGAGAATTTCACGGTGGTGCGCTGGGGCATGATCGCATGACGGCCGCTTACATGACCGGCGACCGCATCCGTTCGATCCGCCGCGGCGCGATCACGCTGCTTGTGGTCGCCACGGCCTATGAGGCGGCGGCGCGAAGCGGCTACTTCGCCCCGGCTTTGATGCCGCCGCTTGGCGCCGTCGGGCGCACGCTCGTCACCTCGATTCTCGACGGCTCGATGCTGCTGCATGCCGCCGCCACGCTTTATCGCGTGCTGATCGGCTTCGGCCTCGCGGTTGCCGTTGGGCTGCCGCTCGGGGTGCTGATGGGCCGTTTCCGCGCGGTCGAGAACTTCGTCCTGCCGCTCGCCAGCGCGCTGATGCCGATACCGTCGCTCGCCTGGGTGCCGGTGTTCATCCTGTGGTTCGGTCTCGGCGATACCGTGACCATCCTGATCGTGTTCTATGCTGCGCTGTTCCCCATGCTGCTCAACACCTGGACCGGCGTGCGCGCGGTCAATCCGATCTGGCTGCGCGCGGCCGGCGCCATGGGCGCCGGCGAACGCGCGCTGTTCTGGAAAGTGATCGTTCCCGGCGCGTCGCCGTTCATCATCGCCGGCCTCCGGCAGTCTTTTCTGCGCGCCTGGGTCGCGGTGATCGGCGCCGAGATGCTGGCGGCCTCGGATTACGGACTCGGCTGGGTGATTTTCGACGCCAAGGAATTCCTCGACACCGACGTCATGCTGGCGTCGCTCGTCGTCATCGGCTGCATCGGCTTTGCCACCGAGCGCTTCGTGTTCGGCTCGATCGAGCGCGCTACGATCTATCGCTGGGGCATGGCGCGAACGGCGAAGGTATAAGTCACTCGGCCTTGATGTCCGCCGCCTTGATGATGGCCTGATATTTGTCGATCTCGTCACTGACAAAAGCGGTGAATTGATCGATCGATAAGATTCGCACTTCCGCGCCGTCGTTTTCGAGCCGCGTCTTGATATCCGGCTGCTGCAGAATTTTGTTGATCTCGGTATTGAGCAGCATCGCCAAGTCCTTTGGCGTGCCGCGCGGTGCGAAGAAACCGACCCACAGCGTGAAATCGAAATTGGCGATGCCCGAGACTTCGGCGACGGTCGGTATCTCGGGCGCCGCCGGCGAACGTTTGCCCGACGACACCGCGAGCAGTTTGACTTTGCCGCCCTGCATCAGCGGCACGGCCGCCGGATAGCCCGGAAAATAAAAATCGACGTGGTTGCCGACCACGTCGTTGAGCGCCGGCCCGGCGCCTTTATACGGAACGTGGGTGAGCTTGTTGTTGAGTTTCAGTCGGAGCAATTCGCCGGCCAGATGACCGGGCGTGCCGACCCCGGCGGATGCAAACGTGCCCGGTTGTCCGCCGCGCTGGAATTTCACGAAGTCCGCCATCGTCGAATAGGGCGCGCTCGACGGCACCACCAGCGCCAGCGGTACGACCCCGGCAAGCGCGATCGGCTGCAAATCCTTGCGCGAGTCGTAGCCGGCGTCTTTCATGAAATACGGATTGATCGCGATCTCCGGCGTCTGCGCGACGGTCAGCGTGTAACCGTCGGGCGGCGCATTGACGACGTCGCGGGCGCCGAGCGTGCCGCCGGCGCCGGGCCGGTTTTCGACGATGACCGATTGGCCGAGCGCGATCGAGAGTTTGTTGCCCACGAGCCGGGCGACGATGTCGCCGGTGCCGCCCGGCGCGAAATTGACGATCAGGTGGATCGGCCGGCTGGGATAGGCTTGCGGCCATGCCGGCGGAACAGCCGCCGCGGTCGCCGCCAGCAGCACTCCCATCGTCAGCGCGGCATTTCTGGCCGCACGGCTCCCCAGAACCGGCTTCATGGCGTTCCCCCGTTTATCGCTGGCCGTCATCGCGCGCTTCTGGCAAAAAGCCTGCGCGCGCCGCCAGAAGCGCGATGTTAAAGCACGATGCCGAACCGGGGATACCGTTTTTCGGCGACAATCGGCGCAAAAGCCGAACGTTGAGGGAAACGCCGATGCCCCATATCGAGGCGCGGGATATCTCGCTGGTCTATGACACACCGGGCCGCACCGTGCCGGGCGTGCGCGGCGTCAGCTTCGGCATCGAGGCTTCCGAATTCCTCTGCATCGTCGGTCCCAGCGGCTGCGGCAAGTCGACGCTCCTCAACATCATCGCCGGTTTTCTGACGCCGACCCAAGGCGAAATCCGCATCGGCGGCGCGCCGGTCAAGGGCCACGGCATGGACCGCGGCGTGGTCTTTCAGGACTTCGCCCAGCTGTTTCCCTGGCGCACCGCGCTCGGCAATGTCTGTTTCGGTCTGGAAATGAAGGGCGTTGCGAAGGCCGAGCGCGAGGCGATCGCGCTCGAGCAATTGCGTCTCGTCAAACTGGAAAATTTCGCGCGGTCCTATCCGCATCATCTGTCGGGCGGCATGCAGCAGCGCGTCGCGATCGCGCGTGCGCTGGCCTACAATCCGGCGGTGCTGCTGATGGACGAGCCGTTCGCCGCGCTCGATGCTTTGACGCGCGACGACATGCAGCGGCTGCTCGCCGAAGTGTGGCGCGAGACCCGCAAGACGGTGATCTACGTCACCCATAATGTCGCCGAGGCGGTCTATCTCGCCGACCGCGTCGTGGTGATGACGCCGCACCCCGGCACGGTGAAAACCGAAGTGGCGATCACGCTGCCGCGCCCGCGCGATCCGCTGAGCGTTGAGTTTCTCGAACACCAGAAAGAGCTGCTGCGCCTTCTCGGCCAGGAGCGCGTCGCGTGAAAAAAGTCATCGCCACGCTCACGGCGTTGGTGCTGATGCTCGCCGGCATGGTGCAGCCGCGCGCGCAGGAAGTTTACCCCAACAGGCCGATCCGGCTTTTGGTCGGCTTCGGCGCCGGCGGGCCGACCGATATTCCGGCGCGCTTCGTCGCCGACCGGCTTGGCGCCGCGCTGGGCCAGCCTGTCGTCGTCGAAAACAAACCGGCGGCGGGTGGGATAGTTGCGACACGCGATGTGATTGCGCAGCCGGCGGACGGCTACACGCTGCTGCTATGCACGCATTTCGAGGAAATCAATTACGCGGTTTACCGCAACGCGGGTTTCAAGCTCAGCGATCTCGCCCCCATTTCGCTGATCGCGAAGTATTACTATGCCTTGACGCTGTCCAATGCGATTCCGGCTGACCGATTTCGGCTCCTTCGTTGCTTACGCGAAAGCGCATCCCGGCGAAGTCACTTACGCAACGGTCGGCACCGGTTCGGCGCAGGAAGTCATCGCCCGCCAACTGGAAAAACTCACCGGCATCACGATGAACCGGATTCCCTTTCGCGGCGGCATCCAGGTCGTGCAGGAATTGATCGCGGGCCGGATCGGCTTCTATGTCTCGCCCACGCTTGCGATAATGCCGCAGTATCAGAGCAAGCAGCTCAAGATCCTCGCCATGACCAGTCCCGAGCGGGTCGAAGGCTTGCGTGAAATACCGGCGCTGAAGGAATTCGGCATAAATTTCGATCGGTTCGGCTGGCTCGGCATTTGCGCCGCGGCCGGCACGCCGCAGCCGATCGTCCAGACGCTGCACGATCGCATTGTGCCGATTGTCGGCAGCGCGGATTATCGCGCGCTGGTCGATAATGCCGGCACGATTGCCGTTTCATCCACGCCACAAGGACTCGGCGCCGTTATGGACAAGACGCTGAACGACGTGGCCGCAAGCGTCCAGGAATTCGGCATGCAGCAGGATCAGTAAATGTCACCCTTGTGGAGGAAAGCCGATGACCAGGCATTCTGATTTGACACGGCGGCAATGGCTCGCTGCTTCCGGAGCCGGTGCGCTCGCGGCCGGGCTTCTGCCGTCCCGCGCCACCATCGCCGCCGAAACCGTCCGCCAAGGCTACCAGACCAATATCTGGGGCATGCCGACTTATTACCTGATGAAGTCGGGCTATCTGGAAAAGCACGGCGTCTCGTTCCAGGAATTCGCCGTGCCGTCCGGCAACCTCACCATGCAGCAGATGGTGGCGCGGCAGGTCGATCTCGGCACCTATGCCGGACAATCCTTCATCATCGGCCATGTCAAAGGCGGGCTGGTCGCGATCGCCCAGATCGAAAATGTCGGCAAGACCGCGCGCATCGTCACCCGCAAGGATCTCAACATCACCAAGGTCGAGGACTTGAAGGGCCGCAAGATCGCCAATCAGACCGGCTCCTCGATCGGCAATGTCTTTGTCGACACCATCATGCCGCAGCACGGCCTGCACAAAGGCGATTACCAGGAAGTCCGCATGGACGTGAATAATATGGTGGCCGCGCTGGCCGCCAATACCGTCGACGCCATGGTCAATGTCGAGCCCTATAACGTCATCGCCGTCGACCAGGGCATCGGCACCGACCTGATGGATTTCTCCAGCGTCGATCCGATGCCGGTGTTCATGGCGGCGACGCCGGATTTCGTCGCGCAAAAGCCCGACACCGTCGTTGCCTATCTCAAGGCCTGGCTCGACGTCGCCGACGATTTCAAGAACAATCCGAAAAAAGTCGCCGATGTCATCTATACGTTCTTTACCGACAAGGGCTACACCCTGTCGCGCGACACCTTTGCCAAGGCGCTGGCGCGCGTCGAGGTGCATCCCGGCTTCCCCGGCGATCTTCAACCCTACATGCAGGAACAGGCGGAAATTCTGCTCAAGGACAAGCGGATCGATGCCATCCCGGATTGGAGCAAGGCGCTGCGTCCGGATTTCATGGAACGGGCGCGGGCAAAGGCGTAAAAGCCTAACGCCGATTGGCCGCGTTTAGAAAAGACAACAGGAGACTTTGGAATGGCCGTTACTGAGAAAAGCCCGCTTACCAAGGGCTATCAGCCCGTCACCTGGAATTTCAAGCTATTGGCGCACGACATGCTCGGCGGTTTCGGCGGCATGGGCGAGGGCATGTCGGTGCAGATCGCGCCGGACGGACGGCGCATCATCTGGCTGGCGCATGAGAGCGCGCCGAAGAATTTCACCGCGGTCGACGTCTCCGATCCGCGCAAGCCGAAAGTGGTGTGCCAGACCGATCTGCCGCACGCCAATATGCGCTCGAATTCGCTCGAGACCTGCGGCAACATGATGGCGGTGGCCTACCAGACCTCGAAGAAGGATCTGCAGCCCGCCGGTTTCGAACTGTTCGATATATCCAAGCCGGAAAATCCGAAGTCGGTCGGCTTCTTCGACTGCTCGGGGCCGCATTCGCGCGGCGTGCACCAGCTCTGGTTCTGCGACGGCGAATATGTGCATTGCGCGTCCGGGTCGCGCGATTTCGTGCCGACCAACCCGTCCGACGATCAGTTCTACCGCTGCATCGACGTGCGCAATCCGTCGAAGCCGGTCGAGGTCGGCCGCTGGTGGATGCCCGGCACGCGCCAGGGCGACAATGTCATGCCGCCGCAGCGCCATCCGATCGACAAGGGCTACCGCGCCCATAATTGCAATGTCTATCCGCAGCGGCCCGACCGCTGCTATCTCGCCTATATCGACGGCGGCATGTTCGTGCTCGATATTTCCGACAAGGCCAATCCGAAGAAAATCTCGCACTGGACCAATTCGCCGCCTTACACCGGCTTCATGCACACCATCGTGCCGCTGTTCGACCGCGGCTTGATGCTGGTGACCGACGAGTCGACCGAGGACCATGCCGCGGACTGGCCGAAACTGATCTGGGTGCTCGACGCGCGCGACGAGACCAATCTGGTTTCGATCGCCACTTGCCCGTTGCCCGATCCGAAGGTCTACGCCGAGGCCGGCCGGTTCGGCGCCCACAACATCCACGAGAACGTGCCGCTGCCGACCGCCTGGAAGTCGGATCAGATCGTGCTCGGCACTTTCTTCAACGGCGGCTTGCGCGCCTACGACATCTCGAATGCCTATCAGCCGAAGGAGATCGGCGTGTTCATGCCGCCGGCGCCTCCCGGCGCGCCGAGCGGCACCATCCAGATGAACGACGTCTTCGTCGACGAGCGCGGCATCGTCTACACCGTCGACCGCCATGTCGGCGGGCTCTATATCCTCGAGATGGATTTCTGATTTGCTCGATCTGTTTCCCTCGCGCGAAGCAGGCCCGTTCGGGCGGCAGTTGAAGCGCGAGCGCGGTGCGAGGATTCCGGTGACGGTGGTCACCGGTTTCCTCGGCGCCGGCAAGACCACGCTGCTGCGCCGTTTTCTCGCTTCGCCGGAGGGGCAGGGCACCGCGGTGATCGTCAACGAGTTCGGCGCCGTCGGCATCGACGACGCGCTGCTGCGCGAATCGACCGACGAGATCGTTCTGCTCGGCAACGGCTGTGTCTGCTGCATCACCCGCACCGACTTGCAGGTCGCGCTGCGCCGGCTGGTGTTCGACCGCGAGCGCGGCACGGTGCCGCCGTTTGCCCGCGTCGTCATCGAGACCAGTGGGCTGGCCGACCCGGCGCCGATCCTGCAGACCTTCTCCACCGACCGCGCGCTGGGCGGCGAATTTCATATCGACGTGGTGCTGGCCGTGGTCGACGCCGTCAATGGCGAAGCCTCGCTCGACGCGCCGGAGGCGCGCAAGCAGGTCATCCTCGCCGACCGGCTGGCGATCTCAAAAACCGACCTCGCCGCGCCGGACACGGTGGCGCGGCTGACGCGCCGCCTGCAACAGCTCAATCCGCGCGCCACCATCGATATCGCGATCGCCGGCGCGCTCGATCCGCAGCGCATGATCGATCCGGCAACCGGCGAACGCTCCGGTTTTGTCGCCGAGGCCGAGCACGGCGACGGCATCGCGAGTTTCGTCCTCGAACAGCAAGCGCCTTTCGAATGGCCGGTATTCTCGCGCGCGATGGAAACGCTGATCGCGCTGCGCGGCGCCGACCTGCTGCGCGTCAAAGGCATTCTCGCCGTCACAGGCTGCCGCGGTCCGGTGGTGGTGCAATATGTGCAGCATCTGGCGCATCCGCCGGTCGAGCTGCAAGCCTGGCCGGACGGCAACCGCACCAGCCGCGTGGTGTTCATCACCCGCAATATTTTAGAACGCCATGTGCGCGAGCTGTTCGCGGCGGTGCAGGCGCTGGCGAAGGCCGACATCTAACCCCGCTCATTGCCGCGCAAGCGGGAATCCAGTGACGTGAGACGAGAAAACCGGATCCCCGCTTTCGCGGGGACGAGCGGTTCTCAATGTTCTAATTGCGCCCGGCGATCTCGTCTTGCCACGGCGCGACATAGCCCTCGAACCAGCCGATCAATGAATTCAGACCGACGGCGAGAATCATCAGCACGATGATCGGCACGAACATCGTCGCGGTGTCGAAATTGTTCGCCGAGTTGATGATGATGGCGCCGAGGCCGGAGATCGTGGTGAAGAATTCCGCGATCACCATGCCGACCACGGCGCGGCCGACCGCGAGCCGGATGCCGGCCATGATGTAGGGCAGCGTCGCCGGCAGCACGATGCGGCGCAGGATGACGGCGTCCGAAGCGACCAGCGATTTGCCGACGTCGATCAGCGTCTTCGGCACCGATTTCACGCCGAGCCAGGTGTTGATGCAGATCGGAAACACCGACATCAGGAAGATCACGGCGGCCTTCACTTCGAAGCCGAGGCCGAACCACAGCACCAGCAGCGGCACCAGCGCCACCAGCGGCATGGCGTAGCCGCCGGTGACCAGCATGCCGAGCGCCGCTTCGGCGATCCAGAAGCGTCCGATCACCAGGCCGAGCGGCACGCCGATGATGATGGCGGCGATGTAGCCGACGATGAACGGCTGCATGCTTTGCAACAGCGCCGCGCCGAGCTTGCCGTTGCGGACCAGATCCAAAAAGGCGGCGAAGATCGCGGACGGATAGGAGCCGAAGATCGGATTGACGTCGCGGCCGAAATATTCCCACAGCAACAGCATGACGATGATCGAGACGGTGGTGACGACCCAGCGCGGCACGCCGTGCTTGACCGGCGCGGGTTCCAGCGCCTCATCGTCGGCTATGCGGTTCTCGGCGAGATCGACCATGGCTCAATGCACCGTCGGCGCGCCGTCGTGCAGCGCCCGCCAGATATGATAGCGGGTCTGCGCGAATTCGTCCGAGCCGCGAATCTTGGCGAGGTCGTCGCGCGGCCGCGGCATCGGCACGGTCACGATCTCCTGCAGCCGGCCGTGCTGCATCACCACCACCCGGTCGGCGAGCAGCACCGCCTCGTCGAGATCGTGGGTGACGAACAGAATGGTCTTTCTGGTGCGGGCGTGGATATCGAGCAGTTCGCTCTGCAGGCTCTCGCGGGTCTGGGCGTCGAGCGCGCCGAACGGCTCGTCCATCAGCAGCACCTTGGGATCGATCGCCAGCGCGCGGGCAATGCCGACACGCTGCTGCATGCCGCCGGAAAGCTGATAGGGCCGCCGCTTCACGCTGTCCTGCAATCCGACCAGCGTCGAGATATTTCATCGCGGTGTCGTGCAGTTCCTTGCCGCGCATGCCTTTCATTTCCAGGCCGAACGCGACGTTCTGCAAGGCGGTGAGCCACGGCAAAAGTTCGGCGTGCTGGAATACGATGCCGCGGTCGTAGCCGCAGCCTTTCACGACCACGCCGTCGACCGTCACCGCGCCGCTGGTCGCGGTCTCGAGTCCCATGGCGATGCGCAAGGCGGTGGTCTTGCCGCAGCCGGACGGCCCGATCAGCGCGACGATCTCGCCGTCGGCGACGGTGAAGCTCAGACGGTCCAGCGCCCGCACCGTCTGCACTTGGCCGTCGATGCGCAATGCGAAGCGTTTCGATACGTCGGTTAGATTGACTTCGCCCATATCAGAATCTCAATGCATCTGCGCAATAAGCTTCAGCGCATCTTCGCGCGGCTTGGGGTCGATGATTTTGCCGAGATCGTTCGGCTTGGAAATGTTGCCGACCTTGACCAGCTCTTCGTTCATCCACGCCAGATCGTCGGTCGGTATCGGCATATCGGTGCCGATCGAATGCTGCGCCATGGCGAGGTCGAAGATGAAGGCCGGGCGCGGATCGTCAGGCTTGGTGCCGGTAATCTCTTGCGTCGCCTTGACGACCTCGTCCTTGTTGGCGACCGCGTGCTGCAGGCCGAGCATTTCGCCGGCAATGAATTTTGCGGCATCGTCGCCGCGGGCCTTCAACGTCGCGCCGGTGACGTATTCGCACATCCGGACGAAATGCGGCAGCGCGTCCTTGGCCGACACCAGCATTTTAATGTGCTCTTTTTCGGCGATCGGCGTGTATTCGCCGGAAATCACCGCCGCATCGACCACCCGCGCCACCAGCGCCTTGTAGCGGTCGAGGTCGCCGCCAAGGCTGGCGAATTTCACGCTGCCCTCGGGAACATTGAAGTGATCGATGGCGCCGCGCGCGAACAGGTCGGGAAACGCTCCCGGCGACGAAATCGCGACGGTCTTGCCCTTGAGTTGATCCATCGAAGTGATGTCGTCATGGACGAAAAAGCCGTGCGGCACCATCAGCCACGAACAGCCGATGATCTTGACGTCGGCGCCGTGGGAATCCGCGATCATGGCGGCGCCCGGGCCGCCCTCGAAACTGTCCAGATCGCCGGCGATCAAAGCGTGCAGCATGATCTCGTCGTCCTTGACGTTCTGAATCGTGACGTCGAGGCCGACCTTCTTGAAGAAGCCGCCCTGCATCGGCATCAGCAGGATGCCGGCGTCGCTTTTCGGCTGGATCAAAGCGTGCCGCCACGGCTTGCCCTGCGCCGCCGCCGGAACACTGCCCAGCACCGCCGCGGTGCAGCCGCCGATCAGGATGAGCGCCAGCAACAAGCCTGCACGATGAGTAATACTTCCCGGCATTAGACAACTCTCCCCACAATACCTGCCGCGACGATAGCAGGAATTCTCCGCCAATATCGTGTTCCCAACGCGCCGCTTTGGGAATAATGTTCGCCCAGCGGATGCAGCGGCATCGGGACACACCGGCACATGCGGTTCCCCCCGATCAGAACTGCCGCGCCGCTTACGGAGGGCGCCCCCGCCATGAACCAAAAATACGCATTGAACGTCAACGGCACGGTCCACACCGTCGAAGCCGACGAGGACATGCCGCTTCTCTACGCGCTGCGCAATGACCTCGGCCTCAATAATCCGCATTTCGGCTGCGGACTTGCGCAATGCGGCGCCTGCACGGTGCATCTCGACGGCCAGGCCATCCGCTCCTGCATCACGCCGGTCTCTTCGGTGGGCGACAGCAAGATCGTCACGCTGGCCGGTCTCGGCACGCCGGACAAGCCGCATCCGCTGCAAACCGCTTACGTCGAGGAAGAAGTGCCGCAATGCGGCTATTGCATCAACGGCTGGATCATGACCGCGGCCGCGTTCCTGCGCGACAAGAAGAAACCGACCGATGCCGAAATCAAAAGCGCGCTGGAAGGGCTGAAATGCCGCTGCGGCACGCACATGGCGATCCTGCGCGCCGTCAAGCGCGCCGCCGCGATGATGGGTTGAGGGAGAGCGTCATGACCAGAATGGAAAAGCCTGCAACCTTCTCGCGCCGCGCTCTGCTCAAGGCCGGCGGGGCGGTCGTGATATCGATCGGCGCGCCGTTCGCCGCCGATGCCCTGTTCGCGGTGAACCAGGCGCTGGCGCAGGGCGCCAAGCCGCCGCTGACGCCGGATCAGCTTTCCAGCTACATCGCCGTCAATGCCGACGGCTACGGTCGCCGCATTCTTCGGCAAGATGGATATGGGCCACGGCCTGCAAGTCGCCGTCGGGCAAATCGTGGCGGAAGAGCTCGATGTGCCGTTCAAGGCGGTGAAAGTCTATCTGGCCGACACCGCGACCAGCGTGAACCAGGGCGGTGCGTCGGGTTCCACCGGCATCCAGGACGGCGGCAAGCAGATGCGCATGGCGGCGGCCGAAGCGCGCCGCGTGCTGGTGAACATGGCCGCCGACAAATTGAGCCTGCCGGCCGAACAACTCACGGTGACCGACGGTGTCGTTCATTCAACAAGCGATGCCGCGAAGAAGGCGAGCTACGCCGAACTGATCGGCGGCCAGTTCTTCAATGTGCAGCTCGACTGGAACGGCAAATACGGCAATCCGCTTTATGCGCCGGGCAAAGCCAAGCCGAAGGACTTCAAGGATCACAAGATCGTCGGCCAGCCGATCAAGCGCGAGGACGTCGCGCCGAAAGTGTTCGCGCAGCAGGATTTCTGCACCGACGTCAAAGTGCCGGGCATGGTGCATGGCCGGATGATCCGGCCGGCCATCGCCGGCGCGGTGCCGGTGAAAGTCGACGAGAGCTCGATCAAGGATATTCCGTCGGCGCAGGTGGTGCAGAAGAACGGCTTCCTTGCCGTCGTTGCCGACAAGGAGTGGGATGCGATCAAGGCGTCGCGCCAGCTCAAGGTCGAGTGGTCGGCCGCCGCGCCGCCGTTTCCGAACCAGAACGCGCTGTACGATCATATCCGCGGCGCGCCGGTGCGCCATCGCGAAGTCGAAGGCAAGCAGGCGGGCGATGTCGACGCCGCATTCCAGAATGCGGCGCGCGTGATCGAGGCCGAATACGAATGGCCGTTCCAGTCTCACGCCAGCATGGGACCGGCCTGCGCGCTGGTCGAGATCAAGGACGGCAAGGTCACCTGCTGGAGCGGCACGCAGAAATCGCATTTCGTGCGCTCAGGCCTCGCCGCCATGCTCGAAGTGCCCGAGGACTCGGTCCATGTCATCTGGCAGACCGGCCCCGGCTCCTACGGCCGCAACGATGCCGACGATGCGGCGATGGATGCCGCCGTGCTGGCCAAAGCGGTCGGCAAGCCGGTGCGCGTGCAATATATGCGCGACCAGGGCACCGGCTGGGATCCGAAAGGCCCGGCTTCGATCCACAAGGCCCGCGCCGCGATCGACGCTGCCGGCAATGTCATCGCCTACGATTTCGTCAGCAAGGCGTTCTCGCGCGTCGACGTCGACACCAACGGCAGCAAGCCCTACGACACGCTTGCCGGACAGACGATCGGCGTTGCGCTCAAGTCCGGCGACGGCTTCGGCATCCCGGCGGAATCCTACGACTTCGCCAACAAGCGCACCGCCTGGGAAGTGATCGCGCCGCTGCTCGACCGGGCGTCGCCGTTGCGGACCTCGCATTTGCGCGATCCGGTCGGCCCGCAAATCCACTTCGCCAGCGAATCCTTCATGGACGAAGTGGCGGCCGCGCTTAATCTCGACGCCATCGAATTCCGGCTGCGTTACATCAAGGATCCGCGCGACGCCGCGGTGATCAAGGCGGCGGCGGACAAAGCCGGCTGGCAATCGCGGCCGTCGCCGCGCAAGGACCAGACCGGCGATAAGGTGTCGGGACGCGGCATCGCCTATGCGCAGCGCAGCGGCACCCGCGTCGCCGTCATCGCCGAGGTCGATATCGATCGCCGCAGCGGCAAGATCTGGGCGCGCAAGTTCACCGTCGCCCACGATTGCGGTCAGATCGTCAATCCCGACGGACTGCGCATGGCGATCGAAGGCAACATCGTTCAGGGCGTCAGCCGGACGCTGTGGGAAGAGGTCAAGTTCGACAACAAGACCGTCACCAGCGTCGATTGGCTGACCTATCCGATCCTCGACATCACCGAGATGCCGGAATCGATCGAGTCGGTGCTGATCAATCATCCGGAGATCGCCTCGACCGGCGCCGGCGAACCATCGACACGTCCGGTCGCGGCCGCGATCGCCAACGCCATCTTCGACGCCACCGGCGTGCGCATCCGCCGCGTGCCGTTCTCGCCGGAGCACGTCAAGGCGGCGCTGTCGTAAGGACGAAAGATCACCTCTCCCCGCACGCGGGGAGAGGGAGTAGCGTGGCGTCATGGCCGCAATCATTCGCACCCTTGAAGAAGCTCTAACCCCGATCGTGGACGGCTGCCTGCTCGCGGTGCCGCGCGAAAGCTCCGGCGTGCCGATGGCGGCGACGCGGGCGCTGATCCGGCGCGGCGTCAAACAATTGCATCTGGTCACGCTGCCGACCTCGACCTTGCAGGCGGATTTGCTGATCGGCGCCGGCTGCATCGCGACCTTGGAAACCTCAGCGGTCAGCCTCGGCGAATTCGGTCCGGCGCCGCGCTTCAACGCGGCGATCCTTGGCGGCGCCATCCGCATGCTCGACGCGACCTGTCCGGCGCTGCACGCGCAATTCCAGGCGGCCGAGAAGGGCGTCCCGTTCATGCCGCTGCGCGGGCTGATCGGTTCGGATGTGCTGGCGCAGCGGCCCGACTGGAAAGTAGTCGACAATCCGTTCGGCGATAACGACCCGATCGTGCTGCTGCCGGCGCTCAAGCCCGCTGTCGCCTTGTTTCACGCGCCGCTCGCCGACCGTCACGGCAATGTTTTCATCGGCACCCAGCGCGAGCTGATCACGATGGCGCATGCCGCGGTGAAGACCATCGTCACCGTCGAGAAACTGCACGACGGCGATCTCTTGCGCGATCCGGCGTTCGCCGCCGGTACCTTGCCCGGCTTCTATGTCGAAGCGGTCGCGGTCGAGCCGCGCGGCGCCTGGCCGCTGCCGCTGCCCGATCACTACGGCATCGATGCCGCGCACATGACCGAATACGCGCAACTCGCGGCGACCGCCGAAGGCTTTGCGCAATATCTTGATCGCTACGTCCATGAAAAACGCGCGGCGTGATGTGACGGAACAATCATTCCGCGACGAAGAACTTCTGGCCGACGTGATCTGCCGGCTGATCGGTGACGTGCGCCACATCGCGGTCGGCGCCGCTTCGCCGATTCCGGCGGCCGCCGCGCTGCTGGCACGCGAACGCGCATATCCAAATAATAATTCGGGCCGGCCTTACGTTTCGCTGCTCGGCAGCCGCGACCATACCTTCTTCACCGACGGCGCGCGTGAATTGTTCGATTGCGCCGGCCAAGGCCGCATCGACGTGTTCTTTTTGTCCGGCGGCCAGATCGACGGTGCCGGCGATATCAATCTGGTCAGCGTCGGCGATTACCGGCATCCCAAGGCGCGGTTCCCCGGCTCGTTCGGCTCGGCCTATCTCTATTACGTGGTGCCGAAGGTGATCCTGTTCCGTCTCGAGCATTCGCGCCGCACGCTGGTGCCGCAGGTCGATTTCGTCAGCGCGCCGGGCGGCAGTGACGAGAATGTGTTCCGGCCCGGCGGGCCGATCGCGCTGGTGACCAATCGGTGCCTGTTCGACTTCGACCGCCACCGCCGGCGCTTTCGCCTGGCGAGCGTGCATCCGGGCCACAGCGTCGCGGAAGTGCTCGACAATACCGGGTTCGAGTTCGACCGGGACGCGGACGTGCCGGTGACGCCGCCGCCGTCCGCCGAAACGCTGCATCTGCTGCGCTCGACCGTCGCGCCGATGCTGGCCGAGGTCTATCCGCAATTCGCCGCGCGGGTGTTCGGCGCGGCGGTTCCGGCGGCCTGAAACGCGCGGTAAAAATCTACCGACGCGATGAAGCAGAAAGTTGCGTATCGTTTCTTCATGGAAACTTTCAGCTTCGGATCGTAGCCTCGTTCCGCCAAGCGGCGTGTTTGTTTGGTGAACGCTGCCGCATCGCGGCGGGGATGAGGCGCGTCATGACTCGGAAAGCGTGGACCGCCGGTTTGGTCGCCGCACTGATCTTGTCGTTCGCGGTTGTGCATCCTCCGGCGGGCCTGGCGCAGGACGGCGCCGACCCGGTCACCGGATTTCCGCGCGAGGCCATCCGCGTTGCCGCCTGGCCAGGCGGAAAAAAGGTCGCCGTCAGTTTTGCGCTGTTCGTCGAGGAATTCGGCTTCGGCCGGGGCCCGGTGTTTCGCCCCGATTTGGCGGCCCGCAACCCGGATCTGGTCAACGAGGCTTTTCGCCAATACGCCATCGACTGGGGCATTCCCCGCGTCGGGCGGCTGTTCAAGGAGCTCGGCGTTCCGCTCAGTGTCGCGTTGAACGCCGAATTCCCCGGCGCCCATGCCGCCGTGTGGCAGGAGTTTCGGGCGTCGCAGCCGAAGGCGCCGATCGTCGCCCACGGCATGAACAACAGCAACCGCATCCTGCCGCTTGAGGGCGGGCTCGCCGCACAGAAGGATTATATCCGCCGCACCCTGGATCTGATCGCCGACCGCAACCGGCGTGCGGCCCGCCGGCTGGTCGTCACCGAGCGTCTATGCAAACCGCGACACCATGCAGGCGGCCGCCGCCGCGGGCCTCGCTTACACGCTCGACCAGATGGATTCCGACGTCGTCGCTCGGTTGAAGACGCCGGATGGAGCGCTGGTGTTGCTGCCCTATCCGGTCGTCACCGTCGATATGGGCCAGCAATTGGCGCGGATGAAGTCGCCCGCCGAGATCGAAAACCTTTGGCTGGACTACGTGCTGGAACTGGCCGATGAGGCGCGCGCCGATCCGGCGCGCGCGGCGACCACGGTGGTAATCGGCATCCATCCTTTTGTGATCGGCACGCCTGACGGCGCGGCCGCCTTGCGGCGCGTTCTCACGCGCATTCAGAAAGACGACGCGGTGTGGCTGACCGACACCGAAGCCCTCCTCAAGGCGGCTGCGCCTTGAAGCGCCGCAGCGAATGCGCCTCGGCTAATGGCGCACCCGTTGCAGCTTTTCGAGAAGTTCGGAGGTCAGGGTCGGCGCGGCAAAATCATCCGACGCATTCGCAATCTCGACCGCTTCGGCGGTGATTTCGCGCCCGAGGGCGTCCAGCTTTTCTGCGCCGGCGTCAAGATAATCCGCAGTCTGATGCTGCACGATCGCAATCCTGGTTTGCGCTTCCGCGTTCTGGTGCTGCTTCTTGGCGATATCCTCAAGCCGGGCAGCGTTTTGGTGCAGCGTTTCCGCGGCTTCATGCTGCGCTTTGGCGAGATCGAAATATTCTTCGGCCTTGGCCAATGTCGCTTTGACGCGCTGTGCGGATATTTCTTTGGTATCGGACATTTTGACACCGCCGGTGTGCCGAGCATTGACGCTCCGCGGTATCTTAGTAGGTGTGCAATTGCGGACAGCTAAAGGTTAAACCTACCATTTGACCGACTTTGTCGCGCCTAAGTTCCCCGCGCCGGTAAGTATCAGCGCCAGCCCAGCCCGGGGGCGACATATTTCAGGATCGCCTCGATGGTGTGGGCGCAGTAGTCGACGCCGAGCTGATTAGGAACCGTCAGCAGCAGCGTGTCGGCTGCGGCGATGGCTTCGTCCTTCGCCAATTGCTCGATCAGCACGTCCGGCTCGGCGGCGTAGCTGCGGCCGAAAATGGCGCGTTCATTGCCGCCGAGATAGCCGATGGTGTCATCGTCCTTGTCGCCGCGGCCGAAATAGGCCCGGTCGCGGTCGTCGACCAGCGCGAAGATGCTGCGGCTGACCGACACTCGCGGCGTGCGCGTATGCCCGGCGGCTTTCCAGGCCTCACGGAAGATCCGAATCTGCTCGGCCTGCTGGACGTGGAACGGGCGTCCGCTCTCGTCGATCTTGAGCGTCGAACTCTGCAGATTCATGCCGTGCTTGGCGGCCCATTCCGCCGTGGCATTGGTGCCGGCGCCCCACCAGATCCGCTCGCGCAGGCCTTGCGCATAGGGTTCGAGCCGCAGCAGGCCCGGCGGGTTCGGAAACATCGGGCTTGGGTTCGGCTGCGCGAAGCCTTCGCCGCGCAGCACTTCGAGCAGCACTTCGGTGTGGCGCCGCGCCATGTCGGCGTCGGTCTTGCCCTCGGCCGGCGCGTAGCCGAAATAGCGCCAGCCGTCGATCACCTGCTCCGGCGAGCCGCGGCTGATGCCCAATTGCAGGCGGCCGCCGGCGATGAGGTCGGCTGAGCCGGCGTCCTCCGCCATGTAGAGCGGATTCTCGTAGCGCATGTCGATCACCGCGGTGCCGATCTCGATCCGCGTGGTCTTGGCGCCGGCCGCGGCCAAGAGCGGGAACGGCGAGCCGAGCTGGCGGGCGAAGTGATGCACCCGGTAGTAGGCGCCGTCGGCGCCGAGCGCTTCGGCCGCCACCGCCAGATCGATCGATTGCAACAGCGCGTCGGCCGCCGTGCGCGTCTGCGACTGCGGCGACGGCGTCCAATGGCCGAAGGACAGGAAGCCGATTTTTTTCATTGTGTTGTCACGGGCGGGCGAGGGGGAAGTCGTTCAAGTCGCTCTTCTAGCCTGAAAAGCGTCTGCCCGAACAGGTCGTGTCCGCGGTGCTGTTGCGCAACCGCGGCTCACGCGGATGTGCGACCGTTCGCTCGGCCTCCGACATTCTTGACCAGATGGTCGGTTGGAAAAAATCCAAACCCCGGTCCGCGAAGCGGACCAGGGCCTGGCTGCCCGTCACTTGAAACCTTTTCGCCAAACCTAGGCGCCGCGGCGCTCTGCGGTCCAAGAACCCGAGCAGGCGCCGCCGGCCCAGGAGCCGCTGCCTTCGGTGCCGGCCAGATGGCCCGAGCCGCTGGCGCTCTTGCCGGCCGCGCTCACGGTGACGGTGATGGCGCCGGTCGGCGCCACCGCGCCGCTGATGGTGAAAGCGTTGTCGCCGGCATTGATCAGATGGCCGTTGGCGATGCGGATCGGGTAGCGGTAGCCCGGATCGCAATCGCCTTTTTCGGTATGGACCAGCACGCTCCAGACGCCGTCATAGGCGGGCCCGGCAAAACTGGGACTGGCGATCAAGCTACCGGCGGCGGCGATGGCCGCGAACAGGACACGCCGGCCGGTTCGTTGGCTCAACTTGTTGCTCAGATTGTTCATGACAGCACCCCTGTGTTTTTTGTTCGTGAGTGGAAGGTGCCCCGGCCCGGCGAGTCGGGATGTGATTGGCAGCACAAATAGTCGCTTCGCCGGAAGCCCGGTTTTACGGCTTTTACCGCTCATTCCCGCGCGAGCGGGAATCAGGCGCTGGATCCCCGCTTTGGCGGGGACGAGCAGAATCGGGCTGCCCGTTTACCGCCTCAGAGCGCGCTTTCCAGAAACAGCAGCAGCCGCGGCGCCGCGGCGGCGCCGTAGCTGTTGGGATCGTTCTCGAACGGATCCGACGACCAGAAATGCCCGGCGCCGGGGATGACGATGCGGCGCACGAAGATGCCGGCCCGGGTCAGCGCGGTGAGGAAGGCGCCCGATTGGCTCGGCGGATCGACGATGTCGTCATTGGTGCCGTGGATCAGGAGGAAGCGGGTCTTGTTGCCGACGGTGGCGTAGCTGATCGGGGATGAGTCGAAATAGACCCGGCGGTTTTCGGTCGGCGACACGCCGAGGAATTTTTCCGTGATGTTGTCGCGCGGCCGCGCGGCGAGATCGTGCTCCCATTGCGCCATCATGTCGTAGACGCCGTAGAACGCGACCACGGCCTTGACGTTGGCCGGCGTGGCGGCGTTCGGATCGTCGCGATAGGCGGTGGTGAATTGATCGCCGGCGAGCGCCAGCAGCGCCGCGAGGTGGCTGCCCGCGGAATCGCCGACGAGACCGATGCGGTCGGGATCGATGTCGAACGACGCCGCCTTCGCCCGCACGAACTGAATCGCCGCTCGCGCGTCATAGACCGCGGCGGGATAGACGCCCGGCTTGCCGAGGCGATATTCGATCGCGAACACCGCATAGCCGTGGCGGGCGAGGAACGGACCCCAATAATTGTAAAACGCCCGGCTGCCGATCTGCCAGCCGCCGCCGTGGATCGCCACCAGCGCCGGCGCCTTGGCCGCACCCTTCGGCAGATAAAGATCGCCCAGCAATTTGGTGCCGTCGTGCTCGGCATAGACCAGGTCGCGCTGGGTGGTGACGTCGTAATCGGCGGCGGAAGCGCGGCTCGCCATCAGCAGCAACCCCAGCAGCGCCAAGCCGCAAATCGCGTATCGCATTTTTGTCTCATGTTTGTTTGCAGGCGCTCCCTAGCGCTCCCCGGGGGCGACGATAACATCGGCGGTGTTCGTTACAAGCCGCCGAAACAGTGGCGTCGTCGTTCCCCGATGTGGTGAGTTGCGGCCATATTGGATATTTTCACGCGTGAATGTCTGCTTTTAGCTCTCAGGGGCTGATCTGTCGGACAGTCGTCGCGGCTTTTGGGGCTAAGCTGACGCGCGCCCCGATGGGGTGGCGCGGCAGCGAATGAACCTTGGCGGACATCATGCAGCTATCCTCTGGGCGAGCGAAGACGTGCGTGATAAGTTCGCCTGATGCGATGTCCCGGTTTAGTTCTCAGAGGCGGACGATGAACTACTTGCGCGCATTTTTTGCTGTATTTGCATTGGCGGTAACACTCGCGCCAGCATTTGCCGGCGAGACGCCACCACCAACGGAGCAGACCAAGGCGGTCGAGGCGTTAGTCAACAAAGCAGCCGCATTGATCGAGAAAGAAGGACAAGCGGCAGCGTTCGCTGAATTCAGAAAGACGGACAGCGAGTGGCTACACGGTGGCACGTACTTGTACGCCTACGATCTCAAAGGCAATGTTCTGTTAAATGCCGCCTTCCCAAAGCGCGAAGGGACAAACGTCGTTGGCCAAAAGGACACCAAAGGCAAGCCGTTTCAAGACCTGATCCTGCAAATTGCTACGACCGAGGGATCGGGGTGGGTCAGCTATATGTTTCCTAAGCCTGGAGAGACCGAGTTTTCCGAGAAATGGGCCTACGTGAAGAAGACGACATATGATGGGACGCCAGGACTAATAGCCTCGGGTTTCTATCCGCAATAAATCCTCGACGATCGCCTTGGCTAAGATAGCCAAATCGGTCCGGACGTCCGCCTTTGGCCCTCAACTGCCTCGATGGCGATCTGCCCTTGCGGCAACTCAGCGGCGAAGCGGACACGCGTACCCATAAGGCGGCGCGGCAGATGTTCGCGTTGCGCCGCATCCCGGAACACGCAGCGCAGCCAAGGCCTTTGATCGCCGCCGCTGCAATTGCCGTCATGGCCAGACTTATTCCGGCCATCCTGACGCTTATTGGAGATGTCCTGCCGCGGTCATCGCAAGGGCGAAAATTATTGTAACCACCCCAGGGACGGTGTATTGACAAACGTCCCTAAGTCAGCTACATCGCAAACGAATCATCTCGCCCAGTAAGGACGCCCTTCCGGAGGCAAGCCGGGGGGCGGGGCGAGTGCGGTACCCGCGGGCGGACTTGCACTCCGCCTCCGGGCAGCTCGGGCATCATGTCTCCCGGCACTATGACCGGGGCGGGGGGTGCTCCCCTGGACTGGGACAGGCGAAGGCGGGCAACACCCGCTCAGACCGCATCCCAGGAAACCTGGCCTGACGCTGAACCTTAGGGACGACGACTCCCTTTGGTGAGAGCCGTGGTGGGACGCCGACAGACGAGCCGTCTCCCGCTGGAGGCGGCGCCGCGCCCGTTAGGTGCGGCGGTGGTGCCCGCGTTTGTCGGCGTTCCACTTCCTTACTTTTATTCGGTCATTGAATTGGTTTTGGTTTTGGCATTGGAAATGGCGAAGCCGGCGTAACGCATCGAGAGACCGGGGTCCCACCCCTTGGGTTTCCAGCAAAGCGTCCCGCCCTTCGTTCTTCACGTGACAGGGTTGGCATCACTCGGGCGCCAAGGCGCGCCGCGGGAATGCGATCGCTTGTTGCTCCCTCCCCGCTGGCGCGGGGCGGGAGAAGGCGTAACGGGAAAGATTTTCATGTCGAACACCAACGACGATTTCGCCATCTACTTCGCCATGCTGAAGGCGGGGCATAAGCCCAAGCCGGCAGCGACCCCGGTCGAATATGCGCGGCGTGTCGCTATCGAAAAGCTGTCGCTGCAGCGGCGCTATTGCGACGCGTTCGCGGCCTGGAAAAACTGCCGGCAGTCGGAATGCCGCCGAAACCGACATTGCCGCGGCGATGCGGCCGCTTGCCTGAAACGCACGCTCCCTCGCGTGCCGCGCGAGGTGCAAAGACGCACGCGCGACCGCATCGTCGCGGCGACGCCGCGCAATATCGGCGCGCCGGAGCGCGAGGCGCGGCTGTCGATGCCGCGCGATCTTTATGAATAAAAGCTCCGCCCCCGCGATAGCGGGGGAGGGGGACCACGCGAAGCGTGGTGGAGGGGGCGCATGATTCGCCGAGTATGAGGCGCTCAAGGAAATGCATGCCGCGCCGGTCTCAATATCTTGCCGCGCCGACGCCGCGCTGAGTCGGCCGCCCCTCCCACCATCCTTCGCGCTGCGCGCTGCGGATGGTCCCCCCTCCCCGCTGGCGCGGGGCGGGAGCTAGGCCGGATAAAGCGTTGCGCCCCCTGCCGGGCCGTGGTTTTTATCGCCCCGCACAAACACGAGGAAACGCGCAGTGAAAACGGTGGAAGCAGGCGGTTATCGGTGTCGGATGGATCGGCGGCTTGCGCGCGGACACGCTGTCGCGCACGGCGCTGGTCGACAAATTGCACCTGTGCGACATCAAGCCGGACCGGCTCGCCGAGGTGAAGCAGCTCTACAAGCCGGCGACCGCGACGCTCGACTACAACGACATCATCAAGAACGACAATATCCGCGTCGTCTATATCTCGACCACGCCGGAGGCCAACCACTATCCGATCGCGCGCGACTGCCTGAAGGCCGGCAAGAACGTCATGCTGGAAAAGCCGATCGCGCTGGAATTGTGGGAGGCCGACGAGCTGATCCAGCTGGCGAAGCGCAACAATCTGAAATTCACCATCGGCTATTCGCAGCGCTTCAATCCGAAAGTGGCCTACGCCAAGAAGAAGATCACCGACGGCACGCTCGGCAAAGTCGTCTCGGTGCTGGTCAGCCGCCATCTGTCGCGCGAGCTCGGCAAGAAGATCGCGAGCCGGGTGCGGCTGTCGCCGGTGGTGATGGAATCGACCCACGATCTCGACTTCGTGTTCTGGCTGCTCGGAGCCGGCGAAGCCGGTGCGCGTCTACAGCCAGGGCGCCTACGGCTACATGAAGCCGGTCAACGGCTCGCACGACATCATGTTCACCACCGTGACCATGGACAACGGCGTGGTGGTGATGATCGGCGGCGGCTGGAATTTTCCGCCGAGCTTTCCGAATTACTGCTCGACCTGGATCGAGATCACCGGCACCGAAGGCGCGCTGACGCTCGACGACACCCAGCGCGACAACTGGCTCAACACCGCCAAGCGCGGCCAGGAATTTCCGATGTCGACCATGCCGGGCGAATGGGTCGATCATGTTTTCGCCGGCGGCATCGGGCCGGAGACGATCCATTTCCTCGAAGCCTGCATCCGCGACACGCGCGGTGATGGTGACGCCGGAAAGCGCGCGCCGCGTGATGGAAACCTACAGCGCCGCCGATCTGTCGGCCGACCGCAACGAGCCGATCGATCTGCCGCTCACCAACGAGACGATTTCCGGCATCGCCGAGCTGAAGGCGAAAAACCGCGCGGGACTGAACGTATGATTACGCACTCCGCTCTGCTCGTGCCCCGCGAAAGCGGGCACCACGATGATCTTCGCACGCTCGGGGTCATTAGGATCCTGGATCGTCCCGCTTTCGCGGGCAATGAGCGGAATTGCAGATCCGGCGAAGCCTTCGATATGAAAAAATCCGCCAAGGGCATCGGCCTCGCCATCATCGGCGCCGGCCGCGTCGGGCTGTTCCGCGGCGAAGTGGCGGCGCGCCATCCGGCGGTGGAATGGATCGGCATCGCCGAGCTCAATCACAATCGCGGCGGCGATGTCGGCGCCCGCATCGGCGCCGATTTCATCACCACCAGCCATCGCGAATTGCTGGCGCGGCCGGAAGTCACCTGCGCCATCATCGCCACCGACGAGCATCTGCATGTCGATCCGGTGCTGGCCGCGGTCGAGCGCGGCGTGCCGATGCTGATCGAAAAGCCGCTCGCCACCGATCTCGCGCAGTCCGCCCGCGTGCTCAAGGCGATCACCGACGCCAAGCTCGACGCCGTGGTCGGCTACACCCAGCGCTTCCGCCGCAAATGGCTCGGCCGGCAAGGAAAAGGTGCGCACCGGCGCGCTCGGCGACGTCACCATGGTGACGTCGCGCGCCTTCATGAACCGGCTGGTCGCGATCGACAATTACAAGCGCACCAACGATCCGGCGACGATCTCGCCGATGGTGATTTCCGGCACGCACGCGCTCGATATCGTGATGTGGTATCTGGAAAAGAAGACGCCGGTCGAATGCTACGCCCGCTCGGTCGACAAGGTGCTGGGCCCGCTCTATCAGGGCATCGACGCCACCGCCGGCATGATCATGTTCTCGGACGGCACGGTGCTATCACCTCAGCATCTCCTGGGCGCTGCCGGTGACCTGGCCGGGCGCGGTCTACAGCCTCGAAGTCGGCATCAACGGCACCCACGGCGTGCTCACCATCGACGACACCCACCGCGACATCGTGCTGGCCGTCATCGACGCCGCAGAGCGAAGGCTATGCGCCGGACTCAGAGCCGGCTGGTCGATTTCATGGGCTCCTATCCGCCCGGCGACATGGCGCTCGGCGAATTGCGCGGCCCGATGGCGGAGGAGACGGTGTCGTTGCTCAACCGCGTCTCGCTCGGCCTGCCGACGCAGGCCGCGACCGCGGCCGAAGCGCATAACCGCCTGATGCTGACCAAGGCGCTGGATCTGTCGGCGAAGCTGAAGCAGCCGGTGAAGCTGCCGCTCGATCCGGAGGAGGAACGCGACCATTACGCTCGTCATGCGCGGGCTTGACCCGCGCATCCCGATTCCAATTAGGCCGTGCCTATTTTGTCGAGATAGCCGGGACGAGCCCGGCTATGACGGCAGTGTCACGGCGAATGTGTGCGTCTCAGCCAAGCGCGACGAGCAAAATAACGATCTCGCTCACCTGCTCGAGCGCGCCGCACACGTCGCCGGTCTGGCCGCCGATCTGGCGGCGGCTCAGCCAGGCGATCAGCGCAACGGCGACGGCGAGATAAACCACCGTGACGACGCCTCCGAGGGGGTGAAGACAGATGGCCAGGACGACAAAGCCGATCAGTGCCGCGACGGCGACGCTTTGGCCCGACGGCGCGCCGGCCGCAAACGACAAGCCGTCGCTGCGCGCCGGCGGCAGCAGCACCATCAGCGCCGGCATGGTCGCGCGCGCGCCGCCATGCGCGGCGATCAGCGCCCACACCGCGAGATGCGCATTCGGAAAAGAAGCGAGCGCGCCGACGCGCAACAGCAGCGACAGCACCAGCGCGCAGACGCCATACGTGCCGATCCGGCTGTCGCGCATGATCTCGAGCTTGCGCTCACGCGTCTTGCCGCCGCCGAAGCCGTCGGCGGTGTCGGCGAGGCCGTCCTCATGCAGGCATCCGGTCGCAAGCAGAGTCGCAACCACGCTCAGCGCCGCGGCCGGCCAAGCGGGCACGCCGAAGTGATGCGTGACCCCGTAAACGAAGGCGCCGATCAGGCCGACGACGATGCCGGCGATCGGAAACGCCCAAGCCGCCTTGCCGACGTCGCTGCCGCCGGTCGGCGTGTCGTGCAGCAACGGCAAGCGCGTGCAAAAGGCCAGGCTTGCTTTGATCTCCTGGACGCGGTCCTCAAACCAGCCGGCGGAAAGTGCCATCGTGCATCACCTGGTCGGTTATGGCTGGCAACCGGGATATTTGTTAGAAACCAGCGGCGTTCAATGGGGCCGTCGCGGCGCAGAATCAAATCGGCGCAACGCATTTTAGCGCATTTCAGAACAAGAGGCCGTTCCTGATGCCCGGCACCGATGGACAGACTATTTGGTTGGCGGCCGGGCTGCGCACGCCCTTCGTCAATGTCGACGGGCCGTTCGCCGGCCGCGACGCGCTCGGCCTGTCGGTGCCGGTGGTCCAGGCGATGGCGCAGCAAGCCGATGGACCGATCGACTTCGGCATCTGGGGCTCCGTGGTGGTCAATCTGGCCTACGCCAATCTGGCGCGCGAAGTCTGGCTCGAGGCCAAGCTCGACCCGCATGTGACGACCTTCACCACCATCATGCAATGCAGCACCAGCATGGTCGCGGCCTTCGAAGCCGCCGGCATGCTCGGTCCGCGGCGCGCGGCGCTGGCGATCGTCGGCGGCGTCGAAAGCATGACGCGGGTGCAGATCGGCCTCGGTCAGAATTTGTCGGTCTGGCTGCGCCGCATGTTTCAGGCCCGCAGCGCCGGCGACCGCTTGCGGCTGCTGCGGCGGCTCTCGTCCCTCCGACATCCGGCTCTACGTGCCGGAGGTCAAGAACCGCGTCACCGGCCGCAGCATGGGCGAGCATACCGAGGACATGGCGAAGGACTGGAAGATCGGCCGTCAGGAACAGGACGAATTGGCGCTCGAAGGCCATCGGCGCGCGGTCGCGGCGCAGGATCGCGGCTTCTTCGCCGATCTGATCGTGCCGCTCGACGGCGTCGCCAAGGATCACTTTCCGCGCCGCGACACCTCGATGGAGAAACTCGGCAGGCTGAAGCCGGTGTTCGACCGCACCAGCGGCCGCGGCACGCTGACGGCAGGCAACAGCTCGCCGCTGACCGACGGCGCCGCCGGCCTCTGGGTCGCGACCGAGGAGGGCCTTGGCCGCTTGCCGGCGCAACTGCCGCGGGCGCGGCTGGTCGATTTCGAAATCGCCGCGGTCGATATTTTCCATGAAGGCCTGCTGATGGCGCCGGTGTCGGCGATCCCGCGGCTGCTGGCGCGGCACGGCCTGACCTACGACGACATCGCGCTGTGGGAAATCCACGAGGCGTTTTCGGCGCAGGTGCTGTGCCACATCAAGGGACTGCAGGATAAGGATTTCGTCCGCGCCAAAACCGGCATCGAAAATACTTTCGGCAGTTTCCCGCGCGAGCGGATGAACCCGAACGGCGGCAGCGTCGCGCTCGGCCATCCGTTCGCCGCGACCGGCGCGCGCATTCTCAGCCAGGCGGTCAAGGAATTGGCGGCGATGCCGCCGGGCAGCCGCGCCATTGTCAGTATCTGCTCCGACGGCGGGCTCGGCACGGTCGCGCTGCTGGAGCGTTAAGCGCCTAATCCGCCGTTGCGGCGATGGCGTGGAAGAACGTGCCGGTGACATGGCCGCGGCGGCCGCCGGATTGGCCGAGCGCGCGGCCTTCGCCGTCGCGCAATTCGGCGAAGGCGTCGTCGTCGCCGGCCGAGACCAGCGAGGCGTAATGAAATTCGTGGCCGCGCACCGTGGTGTCTTTTTTTCCGAGCACGCTGTCGGACAAGAGCCGCGCGGTGCGATAGCCGAGATGCAATTTGCGCTTGGCGAAGCTCGTGGTGTGGCCGAGGAGGCCGGTCATGGCGTGAAGCTTGCCGTCGGCGTCTTCGAGGCTTTGGCCGAGCACCATGTAGCCGCCGCACTCGCCATGCACCGGCCGGGTCTCGGCAAAGCGCCGCAGGCCCGCGGAGAAATTATGGGCCGCGGCGAGCGCTGGCGCGTGCAGCTCCGGATAGCCGCCGGGCAGCCAGCAACTGTCGGCGCGCTCCGGCGGCGCTTGGTCGGCGAGCGGCGAGAACGGAATGACTTCGGCGCCGGCCTGGCGCCAGGCGCCGACGAGGTGAGGGTAGGCGAAGGTAAAAGCCGGATCGCTGGCGAGCGCGATGCGCTGCCCGGGCGGCGGCACTGCCGGCAAGCGGTTTGCGTCGGCGGCGATCGCGAGCGGCGCCGCGATGGCGGCGATGCGTCGAGATCGAGATGGGTTTCCGCGACCGCGGCGAGCCGCTCGATCAGTTCGTGCAGGTCGGCATGCTCACCGGCTTGCACCAAGCCGAGATGCCGCTCCGGCAAAGCCAGCGCCGCCTCGCGCGGGATGGCGCCGAGCACTGGAATGCCGAACGCAGCGATGGCGCCTGCGACCATCGCGCGGTGCCGCTCGCTGCCGACCCGATTGAGGATGACGCCGGCGACCCGCACGGCGGGATCGTGGGTCGCAAAGCCGCGCACCACGGCGGCCGCCGATTGCGCCTGCCGCGACACGTCGAGCACCAGCACCGCCGGCAAGTCGAAATGCGCGGCGAGATCGGCGGTGGCGCCGCGCCGGCCGCCGGCGCCGGGCGCGCCGTCGAACAGGCCCATCACGCCTTCGATGACAAAGATTTCCGCTTCACTCGCCGCCTGCGCGGCCAGCATGTCGAGCAGCGCCGCCGGCATTGCCCAGGAATCCAGATTGACGCTCGGCCTGCCGATCACGGCGGCGTGGAACGCCGGGTCGATATAATCCGGCCCCGCCTTGGCCGCCCGCACGGCAATGCCGCGCCGGGCCAGCGCCGCCAGGATAGCGAGCGTGACCGTCGTTTTGCCGGCGCCGGAATGCGGCGCGGCGATGATCAGCCCGCGCGCCGTCACGGCGGGGAATCTCCGCTTGCTGCCGCGCTTTCGCCGATCAGCGCGTGGCGCATGGTCACGATGTCGCCGATCACGACGATCGCCGGCGGCTCGAAATTCTGCGCGCGCGATGCGCCGGCGATGTCGGCGAGCGGCGCGACCAGCACACGCTGCTTCGGCGTGGTCGCCGAGGCGATCACCGCTGCCGGCGTCGTTGCCGCGAGCCCCGCCTGCATCAGCGCGCCGGTGATCCGTTCGAGATTATGCATCACCATGTAGAACACGATCGGCTGGCCGGTGCGGGCGAGCGGCGCCCAGTCGAAGTCCTCGTCCTCACCGTGACCGGCGGCAAAAATCACCGCGCGATTGGTGCCGCGCACTGTCGCCGGTATCGCCGCCGCGGCGAGCGCGGCAAGGCCGGCGGTGACGCCGGGGATAACGCGGAACGGAATGCCGGCTGTGGCGAGCGTCATCGCTTCCTCGCCGCCGCGGCCGAACACGAAAGGATCGCCGCCCTTGAGCCGCAGCACCCTTTCACCGGCGCGGGCCAGCGTCACCAGCCGCTCGCTGATATCGGCCTGCACCGCCGACGGCTTGCCGCCGCGCTTGCCGGCGAATTCGAGCCGCGCCTGCGGGCCGGCCAGCGCCAGCACGCGCTTGTCGACCAGCGCGTCATGGACCACCACGTCGGCCTGGGCGAGCCCGGCCAGCGCGTCGAGCGTCAGCAGGCCCGGATCGCCCGGACCGGCGCCGGCCAGCCAGACATGGCCCGGCTCGAACACCGGAACGCCGCTGCGCCGCGCCGCCAGGGCATCCCACGCCGTCATGCCGCGCCTCCGCGAAACCGGCGGCGATACTCCGCATCGTACAGCGCGCTGTCGCGAAAATCCCGCGCCGCCAGCGCGCGGCCGACGAGGATGAGCGCGGTGCGCTCGATCTTCGCCGCGGCAACCTGGGCGGCGATATCGCCCAGCGTGCCGCGCAAGATCAGTTGCGCCGGCGTGCTGGCCTGCACCACCACCGCCGCCGGACAATCGGCGCCGTAGAACGGAGTGATCTCCTTGACGATGGCATCGACGGCATGAATCGCGAGATGGATGACGAGCGTCGCGCCGCTCTCGGCAAAATGCGCGAGCTTCTCGCCTTCCGGCATCCGCGAGGCGCGTCCGGAAACGCGCGTCAGCACCACGCTTTGCGCCACCTCGGGCACGGTCAGTTCGCACTGCAACGCCGCCGCCGCGGCGGCAAAAGCCGGCACGCCGGGCGTCAGCGTATAGGGAATGCCGCGGGCGTCGAGCCGGCGCAACTGTTCCGCCAGCGCCGAATAGATCGACAGATCGCCGGAGTGCAGCCGCGCCACGTCGTGGCTGGCGGCGTGCGCGTGTGCGAATTCGGCATCGATCTCGTCGAGCGACAGCGGCGCGGTATCGACGATGCGCGCGCCGGGCGGACAATAGCCGAGCAATTCGCGCGGCACGATCGAGCCGGCATAGAGGCAGACCGGGCAGCGCGCGATCAGATCGCGCCCGCGCACGGTGATGAGATCGGCCGCGCCCGGGCCGGCGCCGATGAAATGCACCGTCATGGCTTGGTCCATAGCCATTGCGTCACCGGCATTGCTGCGCGCCAGCCGGTCTTGCCGCCGACGGCGTCGGCGCGCGCAATCGCAAGGCGGATCAATTCGCCGCCGAAAGCGGCGTGGCGGGCGAGCAACAAAGCTTCGGTCTCGAGCGTCACCGCATTGACGACCATACGGCCGCCCGTCCTCAGCGCGCGGGTCGCGGCATCGAGCACGCCGACTTCGGCGCCGCCGCCGATAAAGATCGCGTCGGGATCTGCAAGCCCGGTCAGCGCGCCCGGGGCCGCGCCCTCGACGACTTCCAAGCCAGGCACGCCGAACGCCGCCGCGTTGCGGCGGGCGCGCGCGGCGCGATCGGCGCGCTGTTCGACCGCGATCGCGCGCATTGTGGGATCGGCCAGCATCCATTCGATCGCCACCGAGCCGGAGCCGGCGCCGATGTCCCAGAGCAGCTCACCGCGCCGCGGCGCCAGCGATGACAGCGTGACGGCGCGGATTTCGCGTTTGGTAATCTGGCCGTCATGCTCGAACAGTTCATCGGCGAGTCCTGCCGTTCGCGCCAGCACGCGCGCGCCGGGCGCGGCTTCGACTTCGATAGCGACAGTGTTTAAGGCGTCGACTGAACTGAGAGCGTATTCGGCAGCCGTCGTAGTCCGAATTCGCTCCCGCGGACCGCCGAGCGCTTCGAGCACGGAAAGGCGCGACGCGCCAAAGCCGGTTTCGGTCAGCAGCGCCGCCAGCGCGGCCGGTCCTTCGCCATCGGAAGTGAGAGCGAGAATGCGCGCTTGCGGCTGCAGGTGCGGGCGTATCAGGTCGAGCGCCCGGCCGTGCAGCGACAGCAGCACGCTGTCCGGCAGCGACCAGCCGAGCCGCGCCGCGGCGAGGCTGAACGCGGACGGCGCCGGAACGACGGTCATCTCGCGCGCATCGATGTGCCGCGCCAGGACGGCGCCGACGCCGTATTGGAAAGGATCGCCGGAGGCGACGACGCAGACGGGGCGGCCGCGATGGCGCAGCACCTCGTCGACAGCGCCGTCGAACGGGCTCGGCCACGGCCGTGAAGCGCCGCGAATAAGCGAAGCCGCCAGCGTCAGATGCCGCCTGCCGCCGAACACGATCTCGGCGCCGGCAATCAGCCCCCGCGCCACCGGGCTCAAGCCCTCGACGCCGTCCTCGCCGATGCCGACGATGGACAGCCAGCGTGACGATGCGGCAGTGTCGCGCGGAACCTCGTCGGGAAGCAGCACATTAGACATGCCACGCGTCCTCATCCTCGGTGGCACGACGGAGGGTCGCTTGCTCGGCGAACGCCTCGCCAAGCGCGGCGGCCTCGATGTCACGCTGTCGCTCGCCGGCCGTACCGCTTCGCCGGTGCCGCATGCCGTGCCGATTCGCGTCGGTGGTTTTGGCGGCGCTCCCGGTCTCGCGAATTATCTTGTCGAGGAGCGTATCGATGCATTGATCGACGCCACCCATCCCTATGCGAGTATCATTTCCGCCAATGCCGTAGCGGCCGCGCGCCAAGCCGCGGTGCCTTACGTGGCGTTGCGCCGGCCGCCGTGGACCGCCGTCGCAGGCGATCGCTGGATCGAGGTGAGCGATACCGCGGCGGCAGTGATCGCTCTCGGCGATGCACCACGCGGCGTCTTTGTTGCGCTTGGCCGGAACGAACTCGCGCCCTTCGCCGGCGCGCCGCCCCAGCATCATTATCTGATCCGCAGCGTCGATCCGGTCGATCCGGCGTTGCCGCTGCCGCATGTCACCTACATCACCGCGCGCGGGCCTTTCAGCGAAGCCGATGATCGTGCGCTGCTGACTGCGCATGGGATCGACGTCGTCATCTCGAAGAACAGCGGCGGCAGTGCCGCTTATGGTAAAATCGCCGCGGCCCGTGAACTCGGGCTCAGCGTCATCATGGTGCGCCGGTCCGCAGCGCCGGAAGCGCCGGCGGTCGAGACGATCGACGCTGCGGTCGAGTGGCTCGATCATACGCTCACCTCCGCCGCCGCCCGCGGCGTATAAACCAGCGGCGAACGTCCAGGCCGCTCGATCACCCGCGTCTCGCGTGTGCCGACGATCACCATCGTCGCCATATCGGCGGGGGTCGCATCAGCCTCCGCCAGCGTCGTGACTTTCACCTGCTCATCCGCGCGGCCGACGGCGCGGCCGAACACCACCGGTGTCGTCTCGGGCAAATGCCGCCGCAGCCGTTCGACGGCCTTGCCGAATTGCCATGGCCGCGCCCGCGATATCGGATTGTAAAGTGCGATGACAAAGCCGGCGCTGGCCGCGGCATCGAGCCGGCGTTCGACCAATTCCCAGGGCTTGAGATTATCCGACAGCGACAGCGCGCAAAAATCGTGGCCGAGCGGCGCGCCGATTTTCGCTGCGACGGCGAGCATGGCGGTGATGCCGGGCACAACAACAAGGTCCAACGCGCGCCAGGCTTGCGGACCTTGCTCGATCTGCTCGCAAATCGCCGCAGCCATGGCGAATACGCCCGGATCGCCGCCGGAAACGACCGCGACGTTCGTGCCGCTTGCGGCGTGACGCAGCGCCGCGGCGGCGCGGGCGCCTTCTTCGCGATTGTCGGAGGGGTGACGGCTTTGTCCGGCGTGCACCGGCACGCGGTCCAGATAAGGTCCATAACCGTAGAGCGCCTCGGCCGATGTCAGGCGTCTCGGCGGCTTCCGGAGTCAGATAGCGCGGATCGCCCGGTCCCAAGCCGACGACGGCGATGCGGCCGCCGGCGCTCACGTTCGTTCCTCCCAACCCGGTACCAGCACGATGGCGAAATAGGGCGCCTCATCGTCGGGCTTGGCAGCGAGCGGGATCATCTTGGCGCCGGCCATCGTGCCGCGCTCGACATAGATGGCGCGCGGCAGCCGGCCGCTGCGTTCGAGCGCGCGGCGCAGTTTCGGCAGATGCCGGCCGACTTTCATCACCACCACGGCGTCGGTATCGGCGAGCCGGCGCTCGAGTTCGGCTTCCGGCAATGTCGCCGGCAGCACGGTGAAGACGTCGTTGCCTTGCGCGATCGGCATTCCTGCCGACGACCAGCAGCCCGACATGCCGGTGACGCCGGCGACGATCTCGGTCGGATAACGCGGCGCCAGCCGTGTGTGCAGATGCATGTAGGAGCCATAGAACAGCGGATCGCCTTCGGCGATGACCGCGACCACGCGTCCGGCTTCGAGATGCGCGGCAATGGTCGCGGCGGCGCCGTCGTAGAACTCGCGGATCGAATCGCGATAGCCGTCGCTGCACGACGGCAGTTCGGTCGTGACCGGATAATAGAGCGGCAGTTCGGTCACGCCGGGCGCGCAAATGCCGCTCGACGATCGCGCGCGAATGGCTGGCATTGCCGGCCTTGGCGAAATGCGCGACCACGTCGGCTTCGCCGAGGGCGCGCAGCGCTTTGAGCGTCATCAATTCCGGATCGCCCGGACCGACGCCGACGCCGAACAGTTTTCCCGCGCTCATAGGCCGGGCCTCGCCAGGGCGTTGACCGCGGCGGCGGTCATGGCGCTGCCGCCCATGCGGCCGCGCACGATCGAGAAACGGAACACCGCGCGGATTTTCGGCAAGCGCGGCTTTCGATTCCGCGGCGCCGACAAAGCCGACCGGAATGCCGAGGATGGCGGCCGGTTTCGGCGCGCCGGCGTCAATCATATCGAGCAATCGGAACAGGGCCGTCGGCGCATTGCCGATGGCGACCACCGCGCCGGCGAGACGATCGCGCCACAGATCGAGCGCCGCCGCCGAGCGCGTCGTGGCGTTGCTCGCGGCGAGCGGCGTCGTGCGCGGATCGTTGAGCGTGCAGATCACCTCGTTGCGCGCCGGCAGCCGCGCGCGCGTAATGCCGCGCGCGACCATTTCGACATCGCACAGGATCGGCGCGCCGGCGTCGAGCGCGCCGCGTGCCGCCGCGACGAGGTTCGCGGCCGAACACGATATGTTGCGCCATATCGACTTGCCCGCAGGCGTGGATCATGCGCACCGCGACGTCGGCTTCCTCCGGCGAAAAACGCGACAGGTCGGCCTCGGCGCGGATGATCGCGAACGAGCGTTCATAGATCGCGGTGCCGTCGCGCAGATAGGCGGTGCGTTCAGACATGCGCGGATTTACGCGTTTGTTCGCGGACATAGTGCGCGATTGCGGCTGGAAGTTCATTCGCCGGCACCATAGCGAAGGGTGCGTCGCTGCGTAGAGCCATTGGCGATAAGAGCGCATCCCTCCGGCGTGCCGACGATGGTCAAGGCGGCGGGCGAGGCCCGCGCACAGCCCTTGGCGCAGCCGGAAACGTGAATGGTCTGTCCAGCGTTCAGTCCCGGCGCGGTCTGCTCGGCCAGAGCCGGCGCTATCATACGCGAAGCGATATGCGCCGAGGCGCAGATCGGTGCGCCGGCACAGGCGACGACGCGGCGGCGCGGATCGTCCGTACGCACGATAAAGCCGTGCCGTTCCGCGGCGGCGACAAAGTCGGATGTAGTCTGCGGCTTAAGTCCGATGGCCAGCAGCGCTCGACCGGGCGCCGCACGAAAACCTTTGACACCGGCTGCCGCAGCCGCTGTTGCCAGATTTTCGAGTGAAGCCGCATCGGCATGGCCGAAAGCGAGACCCACGCCGCAGGCCCGCGATTCGCCGCGTAGTTCGTACAAGCCGATCGGCGAGGCCGTCACCCGCTCGTTGCCGCTTTCGTGTGGGCTGATGGATATCGCAAGGCCTTCGACTGCGGACCGGAATGCAATGGACCCTTCTTGGGCAAGAATATCACGTGCCCGCGCGGTGCGACCGCGCTTCGCCAAAACCTCAAGCAAGCGCATGACGGCCTCGATGCCGTCCGCGGGAGCAATCATGCCCAAAGCGGCTGCGCTTGATTCATCGCCGCCGAAGCTGACGTGAAGGACAACGCCGTCCACGTTCTTTTGAGCGCGCAGCCGGATGTCGGCGGCAAGCGTCGCGATGTCGAGCGATCCGCCGCCGTCGATCGCGACGGAAACCTTGGGGGAGAGCCGTGCCGCCATCGACTGCTGCCTCAGTGTTCGGCGGAGATCACCCGCCAATGCGGCGGCATCGAAGATTTCGTCCGCATCGATTCCGGCGAGCGGATTGCAGTGAATAGGCACGCCGTCCTCTGCCGCGATACCCAGTGCCGCGACGGCCGATGCGAAAGACGGTGCGGAAGCGGCGGTCAACCCGCGCACCTGGATGCTGCCGCGCGAGGTGATTTCGATGACGCCGTTGCCATGCGCGCGCGCGGCCGCGCACAGCGCGCCGAAAGCCGCAAGCGGGATCGTGCCGATCGGGATGAGCCGAACCAGCAGCCCGTCGCCGGTCGGCATCGGCGCCGATAATCCGGGGCATGCGCCCCGCGGGCTTGGCGCGGCAAGGACGTGAGCCGTCATGCCACGCGCTCCAGGCGCAGCGCGGCGAGATCGGCATCGACGTCATTGCGGCGCGGATGCCAGAAACCGCGGCGCCGCGCGGCATCGAGACGTGCGGCAATCGCGGCGGCGGCCTCGGGATTCTCGCGCAACAGAAAAGCGCGAACGTCGGGATCGGCGACATAAGCCTCGTGCAACAGATCGAACAATTCGCCGGCGACCGCGTCGGTCGTTTCGGCGAAGTCGGCGAGGCGGTCGACGGTTTCGGCAAATTCGGCGGCGCCGCGCGGGCCGTGGCGCATCTGGCCGGCGATGAAACGCGGATTGACCGCGCGCGCGCGTACGATGCGCGCCAACGCCGCCGACAAGGCGCGGGCGCGCGGCCGCTGCGGGTCGGTCATGTCGAGCATCACCAGATCGACCGAGCGGCCGAGCAGTTTTGCCGCCGCCGCAAAGCCGCCGATAAAGGCGGCGTCCTCGGCGCCTTCGAGCAGATCGCGCGCCGGGTCGTCGCTGGTATGCACCAGCAAATCGGCGCCGGCGACCCGTTGCGCGAACGCGCCGGGCGCCGCCCCGGCATCGCCTTCGGCGCCGCCATAGGCGTGCGAAGCGGCCGCCAGATAGGCCGCGCCGATCTTGCCGCCATCGGCGTCGCGGCCGAGCAAATCCTCGACGCCGGCGCCGTAAGTGCCCGGCGCGGTGCCGAAAATGCGATCGAGGTGCGTTGAGCCTCCTTTCGCACCACGGCGCGAAGCGGCCAGCGGGTTTTCATCATCGGCTTCGTCGCGCGCCGCGACCGCCTGCACTGCGGTGTCGAGAAGCGCGATCTGCGCCGGGAAGAGATCGCGAAACAAACCGGAAATCCGCCAGGTGACGTCGACCCGTGCGCGGCCCATGGCGGCAGTCGGCAACACTTCGACGCCGGTCACGCGGCCGCTGGCGTGATCCCAGATCGGCCGGCATCCCATCAGCGCCAGGCCTTGCGCGATTTCTTCGCCGCCGGTGCGCAAGGTGGCGCTGCCCCAGAGGTCGATCACGACGGCGCGCGGCATCTCGCCATGGGTCTGCAGATGCGCCCGCACCACTTCGGCGGCGGCGAGGCGGCCTAACTCCATCGCCGTCGGTGTCGGCAGCGTGCGCGGATCGGCGGTGAACAGATTGCGGCCGGTCGGCAGCACATCGCGGCGTCCACGCGCCGGCGCGCCGGCCGGTCCGGGCGCGACCCGGTTGCCGTCGAGCGCCGCGAGCAGCGCCACGCGTTCGGCTTCGGCGCTTTGGCGCCAGGCCGGATCGTCGTGTCGGCGGCGATGCGGCCGTAGATGTGCTGGCCGTCTTTGACGGCGAGGTCTTTCAGGTCGCACAGCCAAGCGTCGATGCGGCGTAGCGCATCGTCGGGAACTGCCGTGCTGCCGATGCCGGCCTCGCGCGCCAAGCCGGTGCGCTGCGCGGTCTCGACGATCAGGGTCGCGAGCCGTTCGCGGCGCCTGCGGTCGAGGCCGTCGGCTTGGGCATATTCATCGAGCAGAAGTTCAAGATCGTGGGCCTCGCCGGCTCGGGCCGCCGGCGATCAGCGGCGGCGGCAAATGACCGATGGTCACGCCGGCAATGCGCCGCTTCGCCTGGGCTGCCTCGCCCGGATTGCTGACGATGAAGGGATAGATTACTGGCATTGGTCCGATGACGATTTCGGGAAAGCATTGCGCGGTCAGCGCAACCGCCTTGCCCGGCAGCCATTCGAGCGTGCCGTGCGCACCCATGTGAACGAGTGCGTCGGCTTTGACCACGTGTTGCAACCACAGGCCGAACGCGACCAGGCCATGGCGCGGCGGCAATTGCGGGTCGTGATAATCGGCGCGGCGTTCTCCGGCGCGGCCGCGGTCCGGCGGCAGCGCGACGAAGATGTTGCCGAATTTTCTTGCGCGGAAATGAAATGCGCCATCACGTGCATCGGGATCGCCCGCCGCTTCGCCCCAGGCTTCGTGGATGCGTTTGACGGCGGCTTCCGGCAGCCGCGCCAGCAGTTCTTCATAGCGCTGGATCGTGAGCTTGGCTTCGTCGTTAGGCGACAAGGCAGCGAGCAAATCGCGCGATGCTTTTGGCGCGCCCTGAATTGTGTAGCCCGCGGCGGTCAGATCATCGATGGCGGCAATCACGCTGGCAGGTACGTCAAGGCCGACCGCATAGCCGGTACGGCCGGGCGCGCCCGGATAATCTGGTATCAGGATCGCGACGCACCGCTCGCCGCGCGGCAGCATGCGCAGGCGGACAAGCGCGGCGATGCGGTCCGCGACCATCGCAATCCGGTCCGGTTCCGGCCGGCTCGCCGACGCGGTGAAGGACAGTCCTTCCTGCGGCGGCAGCGGATCCTTGAAGGCGACGGCGCCGGCGAGGATGCGGCCGTCGAGCTCCGGTAATACGATGTGCATGGCGAGATCGGCGGCGCCGAGCCCGCGGGGGCTGTCCTGCCAGGCGGCGCGTTTTGTGGTCGCGGAGATCACCTGCAGCACCGGCACGCCGGTTTCGTCGAGAATCGTGCGATCATCACTGCTGCCACCGGCAGCAAACGCCGTTGTCGTGACGATCAAAGCAGGATTTAGTCGGGAGAATGCATCGCGAAGGAACGCGGTCGCGGCGTTTTCCTTCAGGCTCGTCACCATCAGCGCAGCCGGCGCCAGACCGCGCGCGGCGAGCGCTCCGCAAAGCGCATCGATCGGTGCGGTATCGGCTGCAAGCAACAAAGCGCGATAGAAGATGATCGGCACCACCGGCTTGCCGCGCGGCAGCGAGGCGATCAAACGATCGAGCTCGACCGCGCCTTCGCCGGGCAGATAGCCGGCGAGCCGCGGCACCGGCCGCGGTTCCGGCAATTCCAATTCGCAGCCGGCGTGACGGGCCAGCCGCCGCAACAGCGCCCGCAGATTCTCGCGGCCGCCTTCGCGGAAAAAGCCCAGCAGCGCGTGAAGCTCGTCGGCGGACAGAGTAGAGGCGGCTTCGAGCCGCGCATCGTCCCGGTCTTCGCCGGGCAGCACCGCCAGCGCGATGCCGCGTTCGCGCGCCAGCGCCGCGAGACGCTCGATGCCGTATTTCCACCAATCGAGGCCGCCGAGGAGACGAACCAAGATCACCTTGGCGTGCATGCCGACGCGATCGATCCAGAGATCGACCGACATCGGATGACGCAGATCGCGCAGATGCGCCAGCCGCACACTCGGCAGCGCGGTGCGTTCGGCTTCCCATGCGGCAGCGAGCCCGGCGAGATCGGTATCGGCGAACGACAAAATCGCGATGTCGCCCGGCAGTTGGCCGAGATCGATGGCTTCGACGATTTCGTCGAGACCGGCCGAGCTCGTGGTCAACAGATGCATTGCTTTGTCAGCCTGCGAGCGCGCGGGTTATCGCGGCGCGATCAAGTCCCTTCAATCCGATGACGACGAGCTGGCCGTTGCGCGTCTCCGCGGCGTTCCAGGGCCGGTCGTATTGGTGCGTGACCCGCGCCCCGACTGCCTGCACCAGCAAGCGCAGCGGCTTTTGCGCAACGGCGGCAAAGCCCTTTACACGCAAAACATCGAAGTCTTGCGACAGCGCGGCTACACGGCTCAGGAGCGCCGCCGGGTCGGCGATCTCGCCGAGCGGCACGACGAAACTGTCGAAATCGTCGTGATCGTGGTCCTCTTCGGCATCGTGCCGGGTGCGCCGGTTCGCAATGTCGTCTTCGGTGCCGACGCCGAGCCCGAGCAGCAGCGCCTGGTCGACCTTGCCGTCGGTGACGGTGAGAACTTTCACGCTGCGCGGCAGCGCGCCGGCGATCGTTGCCAGCGCGCCGTTGACGCCGGCCTCGTCAAGCAGATCGCGCTTGTTCAGCACCACGAGGTCGGCACAGGCGATCTGATCCTCGAATACTTCCTCGATCGGATTGTCATGATCGAGCGCGCTGTCGGCGAGGCGCTGATTTTTGAGCGCTTCGAGATCGCGCGCAACACGGCCGTCGGCCAGCGCGGCGCCGTCGACCACAACAACGACGCCGTCGACCGTGACGCGGCTCTTGATCGCCGGCCAGTTGAACGCCTGGACCAGCGGCTTCGGCAGCGCCAAGCCGGAGGTCTCGATCACGATATGCTCGACGCCGCTTTTGGCGAGAATGGCGTCGAGCGCCGGCACGAATTCGTCGGCGACGGTGCAGCAGAGACAACCATTGGCGAGTTCGACGATATTGTCTTCCGGACAGGCTTCGTTGCCGCAGCCTTTGAGGATTTCACCGTCGATGCCGACGTCGCCGAATTCGTTGACGATCACGGCGAGACGGCGGCCTTGGGCATTGGCCAGCACGTGGCGGATCAGCGTCGTCTTACCGGAGCCGAGAAAGCCGGTGATGATGGTGCAGGGAACGCGGGCAAGCGGGCTGTTCATAGATCGGCCTCTTCAAAATCAAGCGGGGGGACGCGGGCGATCAGGCCGCGCTTCAGAATGTCCGGCCGTCCGCGCCACGGCAGAATGCCGTCGGCGGCGCCGGCGAGAAGGCGCGCGCCTTGGATCAGGGCATCGGCATTGGCGACGTCGAGGCCGCCGAACAAATAGGTCCATGAACCGTTGGCCCGCATGGCGGCACTCGGGCCGCGGGTGCAATTGGCGAGGCAGCGCAACCGCCGCACCACGACTTCGGTGCCTGCCGCCGCCTGCTCCGTCGCCGCAGCGAGGAGCGCGCCAGGCCGCGGTTCGCCGTCCGGTTCGGATTCCGGTTTTCCTTGCTGCCGGCAGGTGGTGCACACGTAAATCATCGGTGCCATCGTTCCACCCATGCGCGGCCGGCTGCCGATTTGATAAAGCTAACCACGAACGGTCCTCGCTGACCTATCGTCGGCGCGAGCGAGGACCAAAAGACGTGACGTCTTTTGGATCATCCACAGGTACACCCCGACCCGTGTTTGTCGCGTCGACACGGCTGATGGCAGGTCTCCTGGCTCGCGGATCGTCGCCTCGCCCTGCCTTCCCGGCGCCAGTGCGGCGCCAGTGGCTTAACCGGACGAGACTACCCGCTCACAGTTGCGGGGGCAGCTGCGGCATTGGCCGCCGCTTGCGTGGCGACCGCACCGCATTCCCTATTCACCCTCATCGCGAGGGACCATCGAAGGCGCCACTTAACGGTCGCCCGGCGCCCTTTGTCAACGGCAGACGCGGTCCGGCGCAGCATCATGTCTTAGGCTTGCGATCCTGCGCGCCGTGAACAATCGCCAGCACGACGATTTCGTCGCGCCCCTCACGGACTTCATATACGACGATATACGGGTATTCGATTAACTCATGGGTGCCTGGATCAAGCCCGGGACGTCCCATATAGGTGAGTTCTGGGGACAATAGATTATTGATCTTGTCGAAAATCCGCTCGATCAGATCGTCAGCGCCGCGAGGGCTGTCTTTGGCGATCCAGGCGTGAATGTTCGTAAGATCTTCAAGTGCCTCGTTATCAAAAATGATCCTCATAGACCGAAGCGACGGCGCGCATCGGCTAACGAAACATAACTCGGGCTCTGCTTGGCGCGCCGGCGGCGAATTTCCGCAAGCTGCTCCTCACTGAGCCGCAGTTCGCTCTTATCCTGCTGTTCCATCAGTTCGACGGCATGCGCAATCTCTGCCTGCCGCTCCGGCGGCCAAGTCAGGACCCGATTAAGGATTTCCTTCACCTGCTCTTTTGTCATACAGCGAATATAACGAAATCGGGCTCATATGACCCCGCAACAGGGCCCCGGAATTGGCTGCATGGAACTGCTAACCCTCGTCCTTGGCGGCGCCCGTTCGGGCAAAAGCCGCTATGCCGAAGGCTTAATCGCCGCGCTGCCGCCACCTTGGACCTACATCGCGACTGCAGGGGCGGGCGATGACGAGATGGCGGAGCGCATTGCCGCGCATCGCGCCCGGCGCGGGCCGGGCTGGCAGACCATCGAAGCGCCGCGCGATCTCGCCGCCGTGCTGAAGTCATCCGGCAACAACACCCCGGTGCTGGTCGATTGCCTGACGCTGTGGCTGTCAAATCTGATGCTGGCCGAGGCGGATATCGAAGCGGAAGTGGGGCATCTCGAAGCCGCGCTGGCGGCCGTGACGGCGCCGGTGGTGCTGGTCTCGAACGAAGTCGGTTACGGCATCGTGCCGGATTATCCGCTCGGCCGGCGGTTTCGCGACCAGCAAGGCATTCTCAATCAAAAGGTCGCCGCGCGTGCGGGGCGCGTCGTCCTCGTGGTCGCCGGATTGCCGCTGGCGGTGAAAGGAGCCTTGTAACGTGACGGACCAAACACCCGAGGAAGCCGAGCGGTACCGCGCCAAAATGGCGAAGCGCAAAGCGGTGCAGGATGCCGAAGTCGCCGAGAAGACGCTCGAAAAGGGTTTGCTGATCGTCCATACCGGCACCGGCAAAGGCAAATCCACCGCCGCCTTTGGGCTGGTGCTGCGGATGCTCGGCCGCGGCCATCGCGTCGGCGTCGTGCAATTCATCAAGGGCGCCTGGCATTCGGCGGAGCGCGATGCGCTCGAAAGATTCGGCGATCAACTGGTCTGGCACAGCATGGGCGAGGGCTTTACTTGGGAAACGCAGGATCGCAGCCGCGATGTGGCGGCGGCCGAGCGTGCCTGGACCAAGGCGCGCGAGCTGTTGGACGATCCGAGCATCGCGATGCTGGTGCTCGATGAGATCAACATCGCCTTGCGCTACGATTATTTGAATCTCGACGCGGTGATCGCCGTGCTCACGGCGCGGCGGCCCGATCTGCATGTCGTCGTGACCGGCCGCAATGCCAAAGCGGAGATGATCGCGGCCGCCGATCTCGTCACCGAGATGACGTTGGTGAAACATCACTTCGCCGCCGGCGTGAAGGCGCAGCCGGGCATCGAGTTCTAAGCCTGAATTACAGATCGTGGAGTCTTGAACGATGCCGGCGCGCGCGCTGATGTTCCAGGGCACCGGCTCCGACGTCGGCAAATCGCTGATCGTCGCCGGCCTGGCGCGCGCGTTGACCCTGCGCGGATTCAAGGTGCGCCCATTCAAGCCGCAGAACATGTCGAACAACGCCGCGGTGACGGCCGACGGCGGCGAGATCGGCCGCGCGCAGGCCTTGCAGGCCCGCGCGGCGCGGGTGCCGCGCGAGCGTGCATATGAATCCGGTGCTGCTCAAACCGCAGAGCGAGATCGGCGCGCAGATCATCGTGCAGGGCCGGGTCTATGGCAGCGCCAAGGCTGCCGCCTATCAGGAGATGAAGCGGGAATTGCTGCCTTTCGTGCTCGACAGCTACGAACGCCTGCAAAAGCGAGGCCGACATCGTGCTGGTCGAAGGCGCCGGCAGCGCTTCCGAAGTCAATCTGCGCGCCAACGACATCGCCAATATGGGCTTCGCACGCGCCGCCGATGTGCCGGTGGTGCTGATCGGCGACATCGACCGCGGCGGCGTGATTGCGAGCCTGGTCGGCACCAAGGCGGTGATCGCGCCGGAGGACGCGGCGCTGGTTTGCGGCTTCATCGTCAACAAATTTCGCGGCGATCCGGCACTGTTCGCAGACGGGCATGGCGCGGATCGCGGAATTGACCGGCTGGCCGGCGCTCGGGCTGGTTCCGCATTTCGCCGAGGCGCGGCTGTTGCCGGCGGAGGACGCGCTGGCGCTTGAACAATCCAGGCCGGTCGAAGTCGGCAGCGAGGTTGCGCATCGCGGTGCCGATCCTGCCGCACATCGCCAATTTCGACGATCTCGATCCGCTCGATGCCGAGCCGGCGGTCGAACTGATCCGCGTGCGGCCGGGCGCGGCGCTGCCCGGCGACGCCGATCTGATCCTGCTGCCGGGATCGAAGGCAACGATCGCCGATCTTGCGGCGCTGCGCGCGCGCCGGCTTCGATATCGACATTGCCGCGCATCGGCGCCGCGGCGGCACAGTGTTGGGGCTCTGCGGCGGTTATCAGATGCTGGGGCGCACGATCGCCGATCCCGACGGCGTCGAAGGGCCGCCGGCAAAAGTCGCGGGGCTCGGACTGCTGGAGGTCGAAACCGTGCTGTCGAACGACAAACGGCTTGAAGCGGTGCACGGCACCACGGCCGAGGGCGCGCCGTTTTCACGGTTACGAAATGCATATGGGCGTGACGGAAGGACCGGATCGTGCGCGGCCATTTGCGCCGGCTTGCCGACGGCACGGCCGAAGGCGCGATTTCGGCCGATGGCCGCGTCGATCGGCAGCTTACATCCATGGTTTGTTTGCCGACGACCGGCAGCGCGCAGCCTGGCTGGCACGGTTCGGTGCGGGCACTGCGAACGTCGCCTATGACGATCGGTCGAGCGCACGCTCGACGCGCTGGCCGCGCACCTTGCTGCGCATCTCGATCTCGATCGGATGCTCACATTGGCACGATGAGGATCGCGGTCAGAACGGCGAGTGCCGCGATCAGGATTGCATCGGCATAGCGATAGAGCGAAAGCGCGCGACGAATATCGGCAGCGCCCGCCTCGCGTCGGCCGTCGCCCATCAGGGCGTCGTCGACGCGATGTGCCGCCATAGATCCGCGGCCCGGCCAGCGAGAGTCCGAGCGCGCCCGCCATCGCCGCTTCCGGATAGCCGGCATTGGGCGAGCGGTGACGCGGCGCGTCGCGCCGCACGGCGCGCCACGCCGCGGCGGCGGACGCTTCCCGTTGCAGCGCCGCCGCCGCGATCAAGCAGCAGCGCCGAGAGCCGCGAGGCCGGCAGATTGACCAGATCGTCGAGCCGCGCCGCCGCCCAGCCGAACGCCGCGTAGCGCGGGGTGCGATGGCCGATCATGCTGTCGGCGGTGTTGATGGCTTTGTAGAGCGCGCCGCCGGGAAGGCCGGCGATGGCAAGCCAGAACGCCGGCGCCACGACTGCGTCGGAGAAATTCTCGGCGAGGCTCTCGATCGCGGCGCGGGCGACGCCGGCTTCGTCGAGCGCTTCGGTGTCGCGGCCGACGATATGCGATACTGCGGTGCGGCCGGCCGCGAGGCCTCGCGTCTCGAGCGCCGAGGCAACATCGGCAACGTGACGGTACAGGCTTCGTTGCGCTGATCAATGAACTCGCTAACAGGGCAACGACGAACAGACCGAACGGCAGGCGAAACAGTTCACGCTGCAGCAAAAATGCGACCGATCCGACAATGACGATAACGATCAGAAGCGAGACTATGCCCTTGGCGCGCGAGCCCCCTCCCTTCCCGCCCGCGAGCGGGGGAGGGAAGGGAGGGGGATTGAATAAGCGATCCAGCGCGGCGATGAGAGCGCCGATCCAGGTGACCGGATGGCCGATCATGCGCACGAGCCACTGCGGATAACCGAGGCAGAGCTCGATCAGCATGGCGATAAGGGCAAGCGCAACCGACATGATTCCCTTGCGTGGTTTTGACGAACCGCTCCTGCATGGCGGCGATCTTAGCGCCGCCCGGCGCCTGTTTCCGGACGCGCCTGAACCTTTCATCGACCTTTCGACCGGGATCAATCCCAATCCCTATCCGCTGCCGCACCTGCCGGCCGAATTGTTCGGCCGGTTGCCGGAAACCGCGGCCATGGCTTTGCTGGCGACGACAGCCGCACAAGCCTATGGCGCGCCGTCGCCCGCCCATGTGGTGGCCGCTCCCGGGACGCAGATTTTGTTGCCGCTGGTCGCAGGTCTGGTTCGGCCGGGGCGCGCGGCTGTCGTGGCGCCGACCTATTCGGAGCATAGCCGCGCCGCGGCGCTGGCTGGGCACGATGTCATCGAGATGGGCGAACTTGGCGCGCCGGCCGACGCCGCCCTCGTCGTCGTCTCCAATCCCAATAATCCGGACGGAAGATTATTCGCCAAGAACGACTTGCTGGACCTCGCCAGACATCTGCAGGCCGCGCGGCGGTCTGCTCGTGGTCGACGAGGCCTTCATGGATGTCGGCCCGCCGGCGCTGAGCCTCGCGCCCGAGGTGGCGCGCGGCAACATCGTGGTGCTGCGCTCGTTCGGCAAATTCTTCGGCCTTGCCGGGGTGCGGCTTGGTTTCGCGCTCGCCGCGCCGCCGCTGGCCGCGCGGCTTTCGGCGCAGCTCGGTCCATGGGCCGTTTCTGGACCGGCGCTCGCGATCGGCACCAAGGCACTGGCCGATCGGGACTGGATCGACACGACGCGGCAGCGGCTTGCGCAAGCGGCGGAACGGCTCGATGCGATCTTTGCGGGTTCCGGTCTCGACATCGTCGGCGGCACCTCGCTGTTTCGGCTGGTCCGCACGACGAAGAGCGAACGAATGGTTCCGGCACCTTGGACGGGCGGGACTATTGACGCGGGCGTTTGCCGAACATCCGACGTGGTTGCGCTTTGGCCTGCCGGCGAGCGAGCGGGAGTGGCGGCGGTTGCAGATTGCGATGGCCGCGCCCCACGACAATCGTTAGGCTTTACGTCATGAGCGCGAGACTGAAGCCACAAGTGGCGTTAGGCCCCACCGCGACCGCACGGCCGATGATTTTCGAGCCGGCGTTTCGCGAGCGGCTGCGCGACCTTCTGGTCTGGCGCCGCGACGTACGCCGCTTCCGCCGCGATCCGTTGCCGGACGGGGTTTTGGAGGCGCTCATCGAGCTTGCCTGCTTGGCGCCTTCGGTCGGATTGAGCCAGCCGTGGCGCTTCGTCATCGTCGAAGAGCCAGGCGATACGGCAGGCGGTCCGCAACAATTTCGCGCGATGCAATGCGCAAGCGCTTGCGGCACAGAGCCCGCAGCGCGCCAGCCTTTATGCGCGGCTCAAACTCGCCGGCCTTGAAGAAGCGCCGGCGCAGTTCGCCGTCTTTGCCGATCGGGCCACCGCGCAAGGCCACGGGCTCGGCCGTCACACCATGCCGGAAATGATCGAATATTCCGCGGTGACGGCCGTGCACACGATCTGGCTTGCGGCGCGGGCCGCAAGGCATCGGCATGGGCTGGGTGTCGATCCTCGATCCCGAGCCGCTTGCGGCAATTCTGGACGTCCCCGCGGAATGGAAATTCATCGGCTATTTCTGTCTCGGCTTTCCGCAGGCCGACGACACCATTCCGGAACTCGAGCAGGCGGGATGGGAGCAACGGCGACAGCCGTCCACGCTCATTATCCGGCGCTGAAGCGTTAAACCCCCCTCAATCGACCAGCCGTCCCGGCGCCGGTGTACCAAAACAGGGCATATCCGCTGGCCCCGGCCTTGCTCATCCCTTGTGCACAGCTTTGCGCCTGTTTCGGAATGACGACGCCGTCGTTCCGGGCAAGCGCGCCAGGGGGAGAGAGCGGTGTTAACTTTTCGCAGTGCCAGAACGGCTTGCGCCAAATTGGCCTCGATGCCGGGGCTTACTCCGCAGGCATGGGCGGCTATCGGACTTTCTGCCGCGACATTGCTTGTGATCTTGAGCGCGGCGTATGCCGACGGCATCGCCGTCGGCGGCTGTGTCGGATCGAGGGGCGGGCTGAGTTGCGTCGCGCGTTGGGGAGAGGCCGGCGACCCTTACATCAGAAGGGTGCCGCCTCCGGCCGATGACGTGGAACGCGAGCGGTCCGCGGAACGCGACCGCAAATGGGAAGCGCGCTGCCATCCGGCCATCGTGCAGGATCGCTACGGCGTTCCCCGGTACCAATATGCCGCGCCGGGCTGCGATTTCGGCATCATCGAATAGCGCCTTATCGGGCCCTAGTGGATTTGCACGGCGCTCGGCTGCTTGGCAGTCCTCTCCGGTTGCGCGGGCGGCTGTTGACGGCACCTTTATTGTGAACCGCGCCCGGCATGTACCGGGCGATCACCACCGGATCGAGCTCTTTCATGGCGCTGTTCGGCAACCGATGCCATATTTCGTCACGGCCAAACAACGCGATTCCCAGATAGCCGCGGACAGTCAAGGTCTGACCGTCGGGGCTCAGCGTCATGACCGCATTGTAGATATTGCCGTCGCGCGGATCGAGAATATTGCCGCCTTCATAGCTCAGCCCGTTCCGCTTCATATTTCGAATGAGCGATATGCCGAGCAATGGCGCGTTCTTGCGATCGTCCCGGCAGTTCGAGCAGATCGGGTGCGGCGGGTCGCTCGGCTTCAAAAACAGCTTTGCGATCGCGCCTTGATAAACCTCGCCCTGATCGACGAACAGGAACCAGCCGACCGGCTGGCCGGTCTCTTCGTCGAGCTTCTGCCACAAACCGGCAACGGTGGGCTCACCGCCCGCCGCTCCCTGCGCGGTGACAATCCGCGGTGCGAATACCGTCATGAAACCCGCAATGACGACTGTGATGATGCCGATCCCGACTAACTTTGCTCGTTGCGTGACCAAGTGTTCTCTCCAATCCGCTGTCTCAGAATAATTGGCACCAAACGCTGAATACGCAGGAAGATTCGATCCACAATGCGGTGATTTAACGACGATCTATCTCCGGATCGCGATACCGGAGATGTTCCGAGGGCCCGCAGGGCGCGCGCCGCGTGAAACCGGGGCTGGCTTTGGGTCCTCCCTGCGACTGGGCGATACGCTGTCGCAAAAAATACGCCCAGTGCTGCCATAGGGTTTGCAAAAAGGCTTGAACGCACCGCGGCGAATGTTATGGGGAGCGCGGAAGTCTCATGACCGAAATCCCGTGAGTCTGGGCTTCGGCCAGATCTCTCTCTCTTTCTGTTCATGTCGCGGTTCACGACGATTCCGTGACAGTGACTCCAGCATAGCCGGGCGCGAAGACATGCGAGTGATCGTCCCAATTTCGGTCGGGGGCTGGGCCCGTTTATTTACCCGATGGGACGTTCTTGCGGTTCTTTTGATTCTCGGCCTTTTGGTATTTCTCGGTGAGGCGAGCCGGCATCTTTTCGAGCCGCTATCCGATCTGCAGCGAACGCCGCCGTCGCTCGACCCGCGCAATCTGCCCGAATATGCCGCGCGCACGACGCTGCGCATGCTTATCGCGATGGTGCTGTCGCTGCTGTTCACTTTCACCTATGCGACTTTCGCCGCGAAGAATAAGCAGGCCGAACGGCTGCTGGTCCCGCTGCTCGATATTCTCCAGTCGGTGCCGATTCTCGGTTTCATTTCGATCACGGTCGTCTTCTTCATGGCGCTGGCGCCAGGACGCGTGCTGGGTGCCGAGTTCGCCTCCATTTTCGCGATCTTTACCAGCCAAGCCTGGAACATGGCGTTCAGCTTCTATCAATCGTTGCGCACGGTACCGACCGAACTCGAAGAGGCATCGCGCAATTTCAGGCTCAGTCCCTGGATGAGCTTCTGGCGGCTCGATGTGCCGTTCGCGATGCCGCAGCTGATCTGGAACATGATGATGTCGATGTCCGGCAGCTGGTTTTTCGTCGTCGCGTCGGAGGCGATCAGCGTCGGCAATACCACTGTCACATTGCCCGGTATCGGCTCCTACATCGCGCTTGCCATCGAGCGCCGCGATCTCGCCGCTGTGATCTGGGCGATCGGCGCGATGCTGATCGTGATCTTCATCTACGATCAGATTTTGTTCCGGCCGCTGGTGGCCTGGGCCGACCGGTTTCGCTTCGAGCAGGAGCCCGGCGGCGTGCCGCCGCAGTCCTGGGTGTTCGACGTATTGCGGCGGTCGCGCATCATCGAGCGTTTGACCGAGCCTTTTGGCCGTCTTTGGCGGCTGACGTTTCGCCCGCTGCCGCCCGCCAAACCAGCCGCCGCGATGAACGCGCGGCGCGCCCGGTCGGGCTGGGTGTCGTTCCAATTGGGTGCGGTCGGGTTTGTGCTGTCCGCCGTCGCCCTGTGGTACATCGTGAGTTTCGCCATCGAAGGCATAACGCTGCGCGATGTCGCTACAGCGATCCTGCTGGGCTTCGCAACGCTCATCCGGGTCATTGTGCTTATCGCCATCGCGACCGTGATCTGGGTGCCGGTCGGCGTTTGGGTCGGGACCCGGCCGCGCGTCGCCAATATGGTTCAGCCGGTAGCGCAGTTTCTCGCCGCCTTTCCGGCCAATCTTCTGTTTCCGATCGCGGTGTCGGCGATCGTTTTCTGGAAACTCGATCCGAATATCTGGCTCAGCCCGCTGATGATCCTCGGCACCCAATGGTACATTCTTTTCAACGTCATCGCCGGCGCTGTCGCGATCCCGACGGAACTGCGGGCGGTCGGCGCGAATTTGCGGGTGCGCGGCTGGCTATGGTGGCGGCGGATCGCTCTGCCGGCGGTGTTGCCCTATTACGTGACCGGCGCCATCACCGCATCGGGCGGTTCATGGAACGCCAGCATCGTCGCGGAAGTCGCTTCGTGGGGAGACGTCCACCTGCAAGCGGCGGGGCTGGGTGCCTATATCGCGCAGCAGACCGACGCCGGCGATTTCCATCGTGTCGTGCTCGGGATCGCGGTGATGAGCTTGTTTGTCGTCATCATCAATCGCGTATTCTGGCGCCCGCTCTATCTTTACGCCGAACGCAAATTCAGGCTGTGACGAGGATCAGCATGACCGCCCCATTGCTCGATATTCACGCGCTGCGCCAGACGTTTCCACGCGCCGATGGCGGCGAGCATCTGGTGCTCGACGATGTCGAGCTTTCGCTGGTGCAAGGTCAGATCGTCGGATTGTTGGGCCGCACCGGATCGGGCAAATCGACTTTGCTGCGTTTGATCGCCGGCTTGGCGCTGCCGGTCGAGCGGCGAGGTCACCTATCTCGGCGAGCCCGTTACCGGGCCGGCGCCGGGTATCGCGATGGTGTTTCAGTCCTTCGCACTGTTTCCGTGGCTGACGGTGCTGGAAAACGTCCAGCTCGGTCTCGAGGCGCTCGGACTTCCCGATCCGGAAATTCGCACCCGCGCGCTGGCGGCAATCGATCTGATCGGACTCGACGGCTACGAGTCGGCTTATCCGCGCGAATTGTCCGGCGGCATGCGCCAGCGCGTCGGTTTTGCCCGCGCGCTCGTCGTTCATCCCAATATTCTTCTGATGGACGAGCCGTTCTCGGCGCTCGACGTGCTCACGGCAGAGACGCTGCGAACCGACTTCCTCGAACTCTGGGGCGAAGGCAAGCTGCCGATCAAGGGCGTCCTTTTGGTCACGCATAATATCGAAGAAGCGGTGCTGATGTGCGACCGCATCTTGTTGTTCTCCACCAATCCCGGCCGCATCATTCGCGACATTGCCGTCGACCTGAAGCAGCCGCGCAATCGTCTCGATCCGCAGTTCCGCGACATGGTCGAGAAAATCTATGTGGCGATGACGGCGCGCACGCCCGCCGGGCCGCATGTCGGCGCCGTCGCCGAGCGAACGCCGGCGACCACGATCAACACGGTGCTGCCGCGCGTTTCCGCCAATCTTTTGTCAGGCCTCATCGAAACCCTGGTTGCCGCGCCGTTCAACGGCAAAGCCGATCTGCCGGTGCTGGCCGATGAGCTTCACATGGAGTCGGACGAGCTTTTCCCGGTCGTCGAGTCGCTGCAAATGTTTCGCCTGGCTGAAATCGAGGGCGGCGACATCAAGCTGACCGATATCGGCAAGCAATTCGTCGAATTGGGCACCGACGACCGCAAGAAGCTATTTCAGCGTCAGCTTCTGTCATACGTGCCTTTGGCCGCTCACATCCGCCGCGTCCTGCAAGAACGCACCAATCACGGCGCGCCTAAAAGCCGGTTCCTCGACGAGCTCGAGGATCACATGACCACGGAGGATGCGGAGCACACGCTGCGTGCCGTGATCGCTTGGGGGCGCTACGCCGAAGTTTTTGCTTACGACGACGATTCCGAGACCTTCAGTCTCGAAAATCCGACATAAATTGGGCCATTAACCGCCGTCTGACGACTGAATAAGCCGCTTGCTAGCGGCCGGTCAGGGCCGACTATTTTACGAGCGCTATTAAAGCGAGGGCGATGATGTCAATTTTGCCGAGCACTCAAACCGGCGTCCATGCGCGCTGGCTATTGTCTGGATCGTTGGCGCTTAATTTGTTTTTCGTAGGCGCGGCCGGTGCTGTCGCATACCGCTATACCAGTCCGGTGCCGCTAGCGACGGTCGCGCACATCGATCATAGCGTGGCGGGCCGTCTCGATCGCATCGCGACGAGTCTGCCGCCGGCCGATTCTGCCGTGATGCTGACGCAGTTGCGTCACGATGCGCCAAGGATCGCGGCCGCGCAGGCGGATCTGCGTCTGTCGCAGGAGGACGTGCGCAAAAGCTTGAGGGCGCAGCCATTCGATGCCGACGCGATGCGTTCGGCGATGGCGGAAAACCGCACCGCGCGAATCAATTTCGATCAGGTTCTCCACGACACGATCGCGGCTGCGGCCGGGCAAATGTCGATCATCGGCCGCAGCAAGCTCGCCGATTGGCCGGAGCCGCGCGGCGGTGTACGGCCGCTGCGGCAAAACACATCCGGCTAGCGTTTCTCCGCCTAAGCGGCGTTCCGCCGTCCTTTGGTGGCGATGGCCAACAGCGCGCGCTCGGCAATAGTATCGGCGAGCCCCGACTTACGGCGCGATTCCAGCGTCGCTTCGGCAAGCTCCGCCATGGTCGCGGCAAGCCGCGCCGCGCTCCACGTTTTCAACGCCGCTTCGACCAGGGACTTGCGCCGGAAATGCAGCGGCGGCTGCACCGCGTCGAGTGAAAACGGCGCGCCGTCCTCGATGGCGGTGCGCCATTTATGCAGCTGCGCGACTTGGCGCTGGGCGTTGAACAGGATTGACCCGGCACTGGTGCCGGCGGTGCGCGCCTTCGCCAGCTGGGCTTCAAGCTCCGCGGGCCGTCCGGCGAAAGCCGCATCGACAATGTCATCGAGCGCGAGCGCCGAGGCGTCGGACACCACCGCGGTCACGTCATCGATGCCGATCTGGCCCTGGCCGCGCGCATAGAGCGTGAGCTTGCGAATTTCGTTACGCGAAGCGGCGCGGTCGCCGCCGAGCAGCGGGATCAACAAAGCGCGGGCGTCCGGCGCCAAGATCAATCCGGCGGCGCGCATTTCGTCATCGATCAAGCGCGCCCGGTCTTTCTCATTGTCGGCGTAGCACGGCAAAGCCGCGGCATTCTTGGCGCGTTCGCACAGCGTGCGCAGCGGCGCGTTGCGGCGCAGATCGCCGGCTTCGATGACGACGCGGCATTCAAGCTTGCCGGCGCCGAGCACGGCTTCGACCGCCGGCGCGATGTTGCGGCTTCCGGCCTTCAGCCATACCGCGCGGCGGCCACCAAACAATGGAATGGTTTGCGCTTCCTCGACGAGCCGCGACGGATCGCCGGCAATCTCTTCGCCTTCGAGTCTCGCCAGTGCGAACGGATCGCTCGGGTCGTCGACCGACGCCTTGACGATGGCATTGGCGCGTTCGCTGACGAGGCCCAAATCGGGTCCGAACACCAGCACCACCTGCCGGGCCGGATCGGGGCGGGCGACAAAGGCGTCGACGTCGGCAGCTTTGACCGCGACCATGACCGGGGCAGCCGTCAGGTGCCGGCGACGAAATACGACGCCAGTCGGTTGCGGATCGCGTCGGCGACGATCTTGATCGCGCGGTCCTGGGCTTCGAGCTCGGCGCGCTGCTGGGTGAAGCGCTGCTGCGAGCCGGCAATATCGTAGTCGACATGCGAATAGGCGGTGTCTTTCAGCACGACCTTGTTGGTGGCGATTTCAACGAGCTGATAATTCACGGTGACGCCGCCAATTTGCGCGGTCGGCCTGCCGGTCGTGATGTCGATAATGAACGATATGCCGGTCGCTCCGACCGCGACCAGAAGACGGTGGGTCGGTGCGGTGGCGCCGGCGCCGCCGTTCAAAGCGTATTGCAACGTATTATGCATGCCGATGGCGATGCGGGCGTCGGGGGCGCCCGGCCGCGACGTTGCCGGCGCGAGCTCAATCGCGGCGAGCTTATCGTGGACATTGTCGATGCCCGCCGCCGGCCGATTGGCGTAGAGCGGCTCGAAACAGCCCGCCGTCAGGCCGGCCGCCGCGAACACGATGGCGAGCCGCGCCAGATGGCCGGCTGCGCGGTGCTTATGCCACCACATTGACGATCCGTTGCGGCACGATGATCACCTTCCTGGGCGGCTTGCCCTGAAGGACCTGTTTTACCGCATCCAGCGCCAGAACGGCAGCCTCGATATCGGCATTGGCGGCGTCGCGCGGCACGGTGACATCGCCGCGCTTTTTGCCGTTGATCTGGACCGGCAACGTCACCGTGTGTTCGATCAAAAGCTCCCGTTCCACCGCGGGCCAAGCCGCCTGCGCGACCAAGCCCTTGTGGCCGAGCACGGCCCAGCATTCCTCGGCGAGATGCGGCATCATCGGATTGAAGAGTTGCACAAGAATATTAACCGCTTCGCGCATCGCCCAGCGAAAATCGGGTGTCGCAGCGGCCCCCCCGTCAGACCCCATATCGCCAATTACCCCATTGAGTACATTGGCGAATTCGTAGATATGGGCAACACAAACATTGAAGTGCAGCTTTTCAATGTCATCGGTGACATTGGCGAGCGCCCGGTGGCTCGCTTTGCGCAGCGCCGTCGCCGCCGGCGAAAACTGAGCCGGCCGTTCGGCCGGCGCATTTTGCCCGATTTCAGCGCCTTCGCCGGCCAGCCGCCACAGCCGCTGCGAAAACCGCCAGGCGCCCTGGACGCCGCGTTCGGTCCACTCGACGTCGCGTTCCGGCGGCGAGTCCGACAGCATGAACCAGCGCGCCACATCGGCGCCGTGGCTGGCGATGATGTCGTCGGGATCGATGGTGTTGCGCTTCGACTTCGACATTTTCTCGATGGCGCCGATCTCGACCTTTTCGCCGGTCGCAACCAGCGTGGCGGTGCGCGCCTCGCCGTCGGTTTCGATTTCCACTTCCGACGGCGCCGCCCATTCGCCGTTCGCCCGGCGATAGGTCTCGTGCACGACCATGCCCTGGGTGAACAGGCCGGCGAACGGCTCGTCGAAACCGACATGTCCGGTCTCCTTCATCGCGCGGGTAAAGAAGCGGCTGTAGAGCAGGTGCAGAATCGCGTGCTCGATGCCGCCGATATATTGATCGACCGGCATCCAATCGTCGACCATCGGCCGCTCGGTCGGCGCGGTGGTGATCCACGGATCGGTGAAGCGCTCGAAATACCACGACGAGTCGACGAAGGTGTCCATGGTATCGGTTTCGCGCCGCGCCTTGCCGCCGCATTGCGGACAGGCGACGTTCTTCCAGGTCGGATGATGGTCGAGCGGATTGCCCGGCCGGTCGAACGTCACGTCTTCCGGCAGCGTCACCGGCAGGTCTTTTTCCGGCACCGGCACGACGCCGCACTTTTCGCAATGGATGATCGGGATCGGGCAGCCCCAATAGCGCTGCCGCGAAATGCCCCAATCGCGCAGGCGGAAGTTCACTTGACGCTGCGCGACGGGACGATTGCCGACGCTCTCCTTCTCCAGGCGCCGCGGCTACTTCTTCCTTGGCTTCCGCAATCGTCATGCCGTCGAGGAAGCGCGAATTGATCATGCGGCCGTCGCCGTCATAGGCGGTGTCGGTGATGACGAAGGTCTTCGGATCGGTGTCCGGCGGGCAGACCACCGGCACATTGCCGAGGCCGTATTTGTTGACGAAGTCGAGGTCGCGCTGATCGTGCGCCGGGCAGCCGAAAATGGCGCCGGTGCCGTAATCCATCAGAATGAAATTCGCGACATAGACCGGCAGCTTCCAGTTCGCATCGAACGGATGCACGGCCTTGATGCCGGTGTCGAAACCGAGCTTCTCGGCGGTGTCGATGTCGGCCTGCGCGGTGCCGCGGTGGCGGCATTCCTCGATGAAGGCTGCGAGCGCGGGATTATGCTTTGCCGCCGCGGCGGCCAGCGGATGATCCGGCGCCAAGCGCCAGAAATTTGGCGCCGAACAACGTGTCCGGCCGCGTGGTGAAAACCTCCAGCTCGCTTTCGCGGTTCGGCGCCGTGGCGGGATCGAGCGCGAAGCGGATCGACAGGCCTTCGGAGCGGCCGATCCAGTTCTTCTGCATCAGCCGGACTTTTTCCGGCCAGCGATCGAGCGTGTCGAGCGCATCGAGCAACGAGCCGGCGAATTTGGTGATGGCGAAAAACCATTGCGTCAGGTCGCGCTGCTCGACCAGCGCGCCGGAGCGCCAGCCGCGGCCGTCGATCACCTGCTCGTTCGCCAGCACGGTATTGTCGACCGGATCCCAATTCACTTTCGATTGCTTGCGCTCGACCAGGCCGGCGCGCAGGAAATCGAGAAACATTTTCTGCTGGTGCTTGTAATAGGCCGGATCGCAGGTCGCGATCTCGCGGCTCCAGTCGAGCGACAGCCCCATCGATTTGAGCTGCTTCTTCATCGCCGCGATGTTTTGGTAGGTCCAGGTCTTGGGATGGACCTTGCGCTCCATGGCGGCGTTCTCGGCCGGCATGCCGAAGGCATCCCAGCCCATCGGGTGCAGCACGTTGAAGCCCCGCGCCCGCTTCACCCGCGCCACCACGTCGCCCATGGTGTAATTGCGCACGTGGCCCATATGGATGCGGCCCGACGGGTAGGGGAACATTTCAAGCACGTAGTATTTCGGGCGCGGATCGTCGTTCTTCGTCGCGAAGATCCGCGCTCGTCCCAGATTTTCTGCCAGCGCGCCTCGGCGTCGCGGGCGTTGTAGCGTTCGGTTGCCATCGAAATGCAGTCGTTTCCGGCGGTATTTAGGGCTGCGGGACGTGACACGAAAGGGCCCGGCCGGTCAACGGCTTGAGGCGCCCGCGGCACGATGTAAGTTGGCGGCGCGGCAGGACATTTTTCGTTCGGGCCGATCTCGAATGGAAGGTCGCCAATGGACTACACCACCCTCGGCAAAACCGGCCTCCGCGTCAGTGTCGCCGGCCTCGGCACCGGGGGCTTCTCGCGGATGGGGCTGAAATCCGGCAAGACCGAAGACGAATCCGCCGGTCTCGTCCTTCAAGCCTACGAACTCGGCATCAATTTCATCGACACCGCCCCGTCCTACGGCACCGAGGGCGTGGTCGGCCGTGCGCTGCAATCGATACCGCGGGACAAGGTCGTCGTCGCCACCAAGTCCAGCGTCCGGCGCGACGGCGAATGGTGGTCGCCGGAGCGCATGGTCGCGAGCCTGGACAATTCGCTGCGCCTCCTCGGCACGGATTACATCGACGTCTACAACCTCCACGGCGTCGAGGCGCAGCATTACGATTATGCGCTCAATACGCTGGCGCCCGTGCTCGTCGAGCAGCAGCGCAAGGGCAAGATCCGGCACATCGGCCTTACCGAGAATCCGATCGTCGACTTCACCAACGAGGCGCTCAAGCGCGCACTGCGCGATCCGGTGTGGGAGGTGTTCATGGTCGGCTTCCACATGATGCACCAAGGCGCGCGGACCAATGTATTCCCGCTCACGCAACAACGGGGCGTCGGCACGCTGTTGATGTTCGCGGTGCGCAGCATCTTCGCCGACCCGCCGCGGGTGGCGCGCGAAATCAAGGAGCTTGCGGCGAAAGGCTTGGTCGACCCTGATGTGGCCCGAAGCGACGATCCGCTCGGCTTCCTGGTTTACGAGGGCGGCGCCTCCAATGTGGTCGAAGCGGCCTATCGTTTCGCGCGCCACGAGCCCGGTGTCGACGTCGTGCTGTTCGGCACCGGCAGCGCCGACCATCTGCGCACCAATGTCCAGTCGCTCCTGAAACCGCCGCTCCCCGACGCCGACCGGCAAAAACTCGCGGCCTTGTTCGGCCACCTCACCGGTATCGGCTTGGATGGCCATCAATTCCGCCGCTAGTTTTCAATTTTCGTGGCCCTCGCTCCAGCCGTTGCAATGGGCCCGTTCGTGACGGCGGTAGCCGCCCAGGTCTTTCACCGGTCCGCCGCGCGGGATGACGAGATAGCACTTGTTCTTGATCACCCAGGAACAGGCGTCGGCGGTGACGCCCATGTGAGCGCAGGCCTGGCGCGCTTCCTGTAACGGCAGCACGCGCTCTATCACCGGCCCGGCAAAGGCATGATTGTAGCGAAGCGGCGGTTCGAGCACGTAGATCGGCATGGATGCTTCCCGTCAAAGTCCGTTGCTCAATTCTTCGCCGCTCAATGCGTCAGGCTCACTTCCATCGTGTCCTGAATAAAACCGCGCAACGCATCGGTGTCGAACGGCTTGCGCAGGATCTTCAATTCGGGCGGCGCGGCCTGGGCGGCATCGCTGTAACCGGTCGTCAGGATCACCGGCAGATGCGGATAGCGCGACCGCACCTCGCTGGCGAGGCCGACGCCGTCGATGGTGCCCGGCATGACGATGTCGCTGAACACCAGATCGATCTTGGCGTCCTTCGCCAGCAGTTTCAGCGCCGCTTCGGCGGAATCGCGGTAGACGGTGTCATAGCCGAGATGCTCGAACAGCGACGACGTCACCTCGGCGACTTCGGCGCTGTCGTCGACAATGAGAACCATCGGCCGTTGCAGATGCGGCGCGTCGATCTCGGGAATTTCCTTGCTGGCGAATTCCTCGTCGGAGCAGCGCGGCAGATAGACGGTGAACGTCGTGCCTCGTCCGACCTTGCTTTCCGCCGTCACCGTCCCGCCGGCTTGGTGAGCAAAGCCGTAGACTTGTGACAAGCCGAGCCCGGTGCCCTTGCCGACCTCCTTGGTCGTAAAAAACGGATCGAAGATTTTCGACAGCAGATTCGGCGGAATGCCCATGCCGCTGTCGCCGAACCGGATGGCGACGAAGTCGCCATTATGACGGTCGTCGGCGAGCACTTCGTTTGTCGTCACATTGCCCGCCGTTAAAGTGAAGGTGCCGCCGTTCGGCATGGCGTCGCGGGCATTGACGGCGATGTTGACGATGGACAGTTCCAATTCGGCCAGGTCGACCTTGATCGGCCAGACTTCGGGGCTGATTTCTTCGTTGTAGACGATGTTGCCGCGCAGCGAACTTTCGATCATCGTTCGCATATTCCTGATACTGGCATTCAAATCGACGACGGTCGGGCTGAGATGCTGGCGGCGGGAAAAAGTCAATAATTGCCGGGTCAGGCTTTCGCCGCGCTTGGCGGCCATCTGGATGGCTTCGATGGCGCGGGGCAATTTCGGATCGAGCAGCCGCTTGAAGGTCTGGGCATTGCCGCCGATGATCATCAGCAGATTGTTGAAATCGTGTGCGATGCCGCCGGTCAGCTTGCCGATGGCCTCCATTTTTTGCGCCATCGCCAGCTGTTCGCGGGCTTCGACCAGCTTTTCCTGGGCATCGCGCCGCTCGGTGGCGTCGCGGATGATATTGGCAAGACCGAGCAGATTGCCGCTGTCGTCGCGGATCGCCGTCAGCGTGCCGGTGACGAAGAACGGCGTGCCGTTCTTTCGAATGCGCCAGCCTTCCACTTCGTGCTTGCCGTTTCGGATGGCCAATTCGAGCGCGCGGTTCGGTTCGCCGGCGCGGCGCTCGTCCGGCCGGTACAATATGCCGAAATACTTGCCGATGATTTCGTCCGGCTTGTAGCCGATGATGCGCTGCGCGCTGCTGTTCCAGCTGGCGATGTGTCCGGAGTTGTCGAGCACGTAAATGGCATAGTCGGCGACGCCGTCGATGAAAATCTGAAAGTGCCGCTTGGCGCTGGCGAATGCCGATCGGGTCTGCTCGAGTTGAAGCTGCAATTGGTCCTGCGTGGAAAGCAGCCGCGCTTGGGTATCCCGGTGCGAGGCGATCGCGGCGCCTAGAACGAGCGACGCTACCGATGTGCTGGTTGAAAGCATCAGCAACAGCAAAAGCGATCCATTCAAATCCGCCGTTGGAAACGAGCCGGTGATGGCCGCGAAGCCCCATACGGCAATGCCGCAAAAAATGAACGCGGCGGTCGCGGTGTCGCGCTGGCAGCCGCGCAGACCGAGCCACATCAAGGGCAACACAATGAGAAATCCGACGAGCGCACGATAGGGCAGCAACGGATCGTTCGCATCACCGCCGAGCAGCGGGCTGTAGGCGACGACGCCGATGACGGCCGCTGCGATGAAAACCGCGATCACTTCCAGCGCAGCTGATTTTGACGGCGGCGAAAGCGGAGTCGTCACCCAAAGCACAATGACGGGTGCGACGATCACGGTGCCGGCGGCATCGGCCAGCCACCAAGTTATGAAAGTGCCGAGCGGACTGGCCAACGGAACGGCGAGACCGAAGTCATCGCCAAGGATCAGGGCGCCGACGACGAGGCTTGAGCCGACCAGCGCGGTCGGAACCAGGCAAATAAGAGTGAATTTGGCGATCCGTGAGGGCGTTTCGAAAGTCTTGTAACCGGATGACCAGCGATTGAGCAGCCATGATCCGGCCAATGCGGCGATCGTGGTGCCGATTCCGATCGAGCCCGACTCCAATAACGATCGGGCGATGGACGCGTCGGGAGACGTCATCGCACCGGACGAAAACGCATGAGCAAAGATCGAGCCCGCGAGGATCGCAGGCCAGGCGCGATAGCCGCGCAGCAGTATGATCGCGAGTGCGACGCCGGTCGGCGGCCACAACAGTGTCGCCGTCGGATTTAACGCCGGCAGCAATTGCACCGACGCGGCAAAGCCGAAGAAGCTGACGGCGATGATGGCGAGTTCAAGCCCGTAGGTTGCGGCGCCCAAAGCTGGACGAAAGACCGCCGATCTTGCTTCGCCGGCTCCAGCTTCGGTCATGTCGGAGGAGCCTCGCGCTGGGGAGCTTTAAGGACTCAATTTTAAGCTTTCGATTATGGCATTGTTCGGTTTCGGCCCAAGATGCGCCGTGGATTGCCGCTAAGTTATTGTTGCGAGTGGATTTCCGATTGCGGCAAGGTCGTGGCAACCGTAGTGCGGACGGCGGTCTTGATCGGTCACGCGAACAAACGGCGCGTCAGTCGGTGGTGCGCAGGCTCCAGCCCGCGTTTTGCACCAGCGGGTTGGCCTCGAGCCGCTCGACAATGGCGTCGAGCTCCTTCGGGTCGGCCGTGGTGCCGAGCAGGGTGGCGACGAGCTCGGTGCCGCCCTGTTCGCGTTCGACGATTTCGATGTCCTGCGGCGGATAGCCGGCCGTTTCCAATTGCTCGGTCAGCACGTCGCGGCTTTCATCGAGATCGCCGGCTGTCGTTGTCATGCGCACTTCATAAATCGCTTCGGTTGCCGCCTGGTCGAGCGGCGCGCGATTGATGGCGTTGACCAGCGGACGCAGCAGCGTATTGCCTGCCAGCACGAACAGCGTCAGCGCTACCGCTTCGAAGGCGAGATCGGCGCCGGCGCAAGCGCCGACTGCCGCCGAGCACCACAGTGTCGCCGCGGTATTGAGGCCCCAGACATTGCTGCCCTCTTTCATGATCACGCCGGCGCCGAGAAAGCCGACGCCCGACACCACATAGGCGATGATCTGCGTGGCGCCGGCATTGCCGTTGAGATGCATGCCGATGTCGACGAAGGTTGCCGCGCCGACCGCCACCAGCACATGGGTGCGAAGACCGCCGCCGCGCTGGCGGTATTGGCGCTCGGCGCCGATCAGCGTGCCGAGCACAAAGGCGGCGAACAGGCTGACCAGCGAGTCGAGGAAATCAGGAACCGCGAAGGAATGAATAAACGCCATGGCGAACCGCCCCGAACAACGCGCGGCGACACATTGTCCGAAATGGCGTCGAGGTCAACGCCCGCCGGCATTGCACCGGCGGCGCGCTCTCACGGCGGCGAGCGAAGCATCAGGCGATGGCGGGATGTTTCGCCTGCCGGCGCAACAAAGCGTCGATACTATAGGCGCCAGGACCGAACGCGACGACGTAAAGCATGCCGCCGATCATCGCCAGATGCTCGTAGAACGCGTTGAACTGGTTTCGCGCTTCGGCCGCCGGCACGGTCCAATAAGCGTGAAACAAGACCGCCAGCACGGCTATGTAAACGGCCAAAGCGAACGCTATCCAGCGCGTGAACAGGCCGGCCGCCAGCATCAAACCGCCGGCGAACTCAATCGCGATCGCGCCCCAAACCAGAACATTCGAATAAGGGATGCCCTGGTGCGCCATCTGCACGATCGTGGCGGCGACGGTGGTGAGCTTTCTGTACCCGGCAAATACGAAAATCAGCGATAACAAAATACGGCCGAGGGCGGGCACGAAATTATCGAAAGCCTTCATTGCAATTCCGTCTTGTTCGCAGCCGCCCCGGCCGTCACTTCGTCGAAGCCGCCCCCCCTGTCAACGAATTATGGCGTAAATCGCGATCAAGGCGGCGTGAGCGGCGCCCTATGCCGGTCGTCCGGCAGGATGTCGGCGAATTGGAATGCGCGTCCCATTGCCATCAACCGGTCGCGATTGCGGCTCAGCGTGACGGAGCATTGGGAGGAATTCATTATGCGCGTTTTGCATCATCGTGAAATCGTTGCGGTCGTTGCCGTGATTGCAGCCTTGTGCATCGCCATTCCGGCGCAAGCGCAAGATCCGCAATTCGTGCCGCAAGCGCGTATTGTCGTGACCGGGCAAGGCAGCGTCACCGCGCCGCCGGATTATGCGGAAATCAGGACGGGCGTGACCACGCGCGGCAAAAGCGCCAAGGACGCGCTCGACGCCAATTCGAAGCTGATGACGGCGGTCACCGCCGCGCTGCAAAATTCGGGCGTCGATCAGAAAGACATCCAGACTTCGCGATTTTCGATCGAGCCGGTTTATGCGCAGCAGCAGGCCAACAGCGTTCGTGCCTTGGCCGGCTTCGAGGCCAGCAATCAAGTCGGCGTCACGGTCCGTCAGATCGCCAAGCTTGGCGAAATTCTCGACAAACTGGTTTCGGCCGGCGCCACCGATATTGGCGGCATCGAATTCATGCATGCCGATCCGGCCAAGGCGCTCGATCAAGCGCGGCAAGCCGCGGTCGCCGACGCGCGGCGCAAGGCCGCGCTTTATGCCCAAGCATCGGGCCTCACCCTCGGCGGCGTGCTCTGGATCACGGAGGATCAGGGCTACGCCCCGGTCATGAAAGCCGGCATGATGCGCGCCGCGGCCGGCGGTATGCCGGCTCCGATTGCCGCCGGCGAGGATACACTGCAGGCGACCGTTTCGGTCGGCTTTGACGTCGCGCGTTGAACGTTTTCCGCCGTATCGCGTTGCCGACGAGCACCGTCGTTAGGGCGACATCTCCATGCGGTACCTGCAGCCACTTCGGCGTTGGATCGAACGGCTCGGTCCTTATCCGTCGCTATTTTTGCTGGTAATCCCGCTTGCGATCGTCGAGCCGCTCAAGCTTGCGACCCTTTTCATTGCCGGCGACGGCCACTGGATTACCGGCCTGATTGCGCTGTTATGCGCCTATGCGGTTAGTCTTTTCATCACGCATTGGCTGTTTGGCGTCGTAAAGCCGAAACTATTGATGCTGCCGTGGTTTGCCGCCGGCTGGACATGGCTGGTGGCGAAGTGGGAACAGGCGCGGAATTGGCTTGGGCTGCGGATCGCTCATTGATAGCTGAACGTCATGTCGCAACAGAGCCCTGCAGGCTCGAACGCGAATGCGATGTCTCCCGACAATGATTTCAGGCTTTGCGTCACGACGACGGTGCCGAAGCCTTCACGGCTCGGCGGCGAGACGGGTGGACCGTTCTCTTCCTTCCATGACAGGCGCACCTGACCGCCGACCGCCTGCCACGACGTGATGACGCGGCCCTCGGGCCTGGCGAGCGCGCCGTGTTTCATGGCGTTGGTCGTCAGTTCGTGGAACACCAATCCCAATTTTCGCGCGGCGTCGGCCGAAACCGCGATGTCCGGCCCGGAGGTCCGCAGCCGGATTTCAGCGTTGGGAGCGAATTCCAACGCCAACAGCGTCTTGAGCTGCACGGATTTCGTGCCGGACTGATTGACCAGATCGTTAGCCGAACTCACCGCGCGGACCCGCCCGGCAATGGCATCGGCGCTGGCGCGGTCATTGAGGAGGGTATTTCGCACGATCGATTCGACCACCGCATAGGTGTTGCGGCCGCGATGCTCCAGTTCCTGGAGCAGCAAGCCGCGCTCAAGATCGCGCTGGTGGGAGCGCCGCAACACCTCGCGGTGCCATTGCGCCAGAAGGACGACGCAGCCGGTGGAAAAGATAAACATCAGAAAATTGGCTATATCGGTGCCGGAGAGGTGGTTGAATTCGTAAGACGGCGGCAGAAACGCCCACCAGGCGATGAAGATCGCACCCAGCATGACGCCGACGCCGGCCGGCACGCCTGCCAGCAAGGCGGCAATGAGGACCGCCGGATAAAACGTCCCGAACGGCAGGCTGACGCCGATCCAGCCGAACGCGAACCGCAATAGCGTCGCGGCCCCCAGGCAGGCGATGGCGACACAGAACGCGGAAAACGAATGGGGACGAATGCGCCCGATGAGCGAAGTCCAGCGATCCATCAGAGCCGGTTTCTCCGTGTCCCGCGGCGGCGTGCGAATTCGGTCAAGCGCGCGATGATAGAGCCGCGTCGGCGGGGCGCCTAATCGAATTTAATTCAACCCTAGGACGCTGCGCGCAGGGCTTAGCGGCCTCGGGGCTTGCGGCCGGCGGTACGTGGCCGCGCCGCGACTTTTATCGACAGCACCGCGTCGACGAGTTCGCCCTGCGTGAGCGGGCCATACATGAACGGTTTCAGCCGGTCGTTCATGCGCAGCAGCGCGAAGCCGTAGGTGCTCGACATGATGGCAATGGCCGCCGCTTTGATGGCGCCGTCGTCGGGATCGTCGAGCGTCGCGGCGACGAGTTGTTCGAACACAATGTAGGATTCGCCCGCGGCCTTTATCAGCGCGGGATCGGGCGGCAGCGTAGTTCCGGCCAACAAATCGGAAACGAACATCAGCCGGAATAATTGCGGACGTTCCGCCGCAAACGCCAGGTAGCCGCGGCCCGCGGCGGTGAGCCGGGCCTGCGGGTTATTTCCGGCGGCGGCCGCGTTGCGGTGGATCGCGGTCAGCTCATCGAAACCGCCTGCGGCGACAGCTGCAAGCAACGCGCGCCGGTCGGCGAAATGCCGATAGGGCGCCGCGCGTGAAACACCAAGCGATTCCGCGAGTTCGCGCAGCGATAAATTTTCATAGCCGTGGCGCTCGATCTCGACCGCTGCGGCCGCGAGGAGGGCCGCACGCAGGTCACCGTGGTGATAGGCCGAATTGTCTTTCACGAGCTCAATGTTGACACAGCTTACATTCCGGCGCAATGTAAGCGGTGACAACATAGGAGACCGGCATGAACTTCGCGGTCGCTGCTTTTGGAATAGCGCTGCTGGGCGCGACGCCGGCGCTGTCGGCGGGGTTCGAACAAGTCATGGTGCCCGATCCCGGCGGCGCGCCGCTCGAAGTCGGCATCTGGTATCCGAGCCAGGATCCGACCGCGCCGCAACCGCTCGGGCTGTTCCAGCAGACCGTCGCCAACGGCGGCGCGATCGCGGGGCGCGGGTTGCCGCTGATCGTGATGTCGCACGGCACCGGCGGCTCTTTCGAGGGCCATTACGATACCGCGCTGGCTCTCGCGGATGCGGGCTTCGTGGTCGCGGCTGTGACCCATACGGGCGACAACTATCGGGATCGAACCACGGTCGGACGCCTGGAAAATCGGCCCCGCCACATCAAGGCCTTGATCGATTACATGCTGGCGTCGTGGCAGCACCGCGACGCGATCGACCCCGCGCGCATCGGCATGTTCGGATTCTCGGCCGGCGGCTTCACCGCGCTGGTGGCAATCGGCGGCACGCCTGATTTGACGACCGTAGCGCCTTATTGCGCAGCTCATCCGGACGAGTGGTCGTGCCGCATGTTCAAAGAGCGCAATATCAATCTAGCGGCCAACGCAGCGGGTCCGCCGACAGCGGTACCGGACTGGGTGCACGATCCCCGTATCGCGGCGGCCGTGATTGCGTCGCCGGCGCTAGGCTACGCGTTCTCCGCCGCAAAGCTTGCCGCCGTCACAGTGCCGATCCAGCTTTGGCGCGGCGACAGTGATGAGATCCTGCCGCACCCCAACTACGCCCAAGCTGTCTACGACCGGCTCGCGGTGAAGCCTGAATATCATGTGGTGCCGAACGCGGGACATTTCGCGTTCCTGGCGCCCTGCGTGCCGCAACTGGCGGCGCTGGCGCCGGAAATCTGTCGCGACCCGGCCGGTTTCGACCGTGCGGCGTTCCATCGCCAATTCAACCCCGCGGTAGTGGCCTTTTTCCAGGCAAAACTTCCGGCGCATTGAACCCGGCAGGACGCAATCGCGCCCGAACAGAGAGCGTTCGCCGGAGAGTTCGTATTCACTTCTTCTTCGACACCAGCGAAATATCGTTGCTGTTGTTATAGGCCGGGTGCTTCCAGCCGTCCTCGTCGTAATCGGCCATGCACTGATCGGCCAGCGCTTCCATCGCCTTGAGCGCGCCGTTGCCTTGCGCCTGCTGCAATTGGAAGACCCGGATCAGTTCGTGGCTGCCGGAATAGTTCATTTCGTAAAGCTCGTGTCGGGCGCCGAATTCGGTGCCGATGGCGTCCCATAACAGCTTCATGACCTTGATGCGCTCTTTGTAATCGATGCCGTTCGAGCCGCGCACGTAGCGCGCCAGATATTTGTCGATGTTCGGGATTCTTGAAATCGCTTGGCATGCGACGGCAGATAGATCAGCCCGGAGGCGACGACCTTTTCGACGATGTTGCGCACCGCCGGATAGGCTTCCGTCATGAACAGACGATAGGTTGCGGAGCCGCGCGCATTGGGCAGCACCGCGCCGTTGACCCACGGCTCCGGATTGCAGGCCATGGCATCGGTTAGCGACCAGAACAGGTTGCGCCAGCCGATCACTTCGCCGATCTGCGCCTGCACGCCGCGGAAGCCTTCGACGCCGGTGGCGCGGGCGGCCTTGTAGAGCAGGCCGATGATGAAATCGAGTTTCACCGCGAGCCGGGTGCAGCCCTGTAAAGTGAAGCCGTTGAAGAAGCCCGACTTCGGATAAAAGTTCTTCAATCGCTCGAAATCGCGATGAATGATGACGTTTTCCCAGGGAATGAATGCATTGTCGAAAATGAAGATGGCGTCGTTCTCGTCGAACCGCGAGGTCAGCGGGTAATCCCACGGCGAGCCGGTCGCGGCGGCGGCGAACTCATACGAGGTCCGGGAAATCAGTTTGAGGCCCGGCGTGTTCATCGGCGCGATGAACATCACCACCATCGCCGGGTCGGTGATTTCCTGGCCCATGTTCTGGCCGAGAAAATTATATTGCGTCAGCGCCGAATTGGTCGCGACCACCTTGGCGCCGGACACATAAATTCCGGCGTCCGTCTCCTTCTGCACGGTGATGTAGACGTCCTTGACGTCCTCCACCGCCTTGTTGCGGTCGATCGGCGGATTGACCAGCGCGTGATTGAGATAGAGCACCGACTCCTGTCCGCGCTTGTGCCAAGCGCGGGCATTGTCGGCGAACTTGCCGTAGAAATCGGCATTGACGCCGAGGGTGTTGAGGAAGGCCGCTTTGTAATCCGGGCTGCGGCCCATCCAGCCGTAGGAGATGCGCGCCCAGGCGGCGATAGCATCGCGCTGCGCGATGACCTCCTCGCGCGAATAGCGCCGCCTTGAAGAATTTGTGGGTGTAGCCGCCGGAGCCGGTATCGGTCGGCGCGGTCAGCACCTCCTTGGTGGCCTTGTCGTGCAGCGCATCATAGAGCAGCGCCACCGAGGCCGCGGCATTGCGAAACGCCGGATGCGTCGTGACATCGTCGACGCGCTCGCCGTAGATATAGACCTCGCGGCCGTCGCGCAGCGACTCCAGGTATTCCGCGCCGGTGAAGGGACGCTTCTTGCCTTCGATGATCGCTTCCGGAGACTGGGCCATCGCGCCCTCCCTGATTATTGTCTCGGCGATATTAGGCTTTCAGTCCTGACCGCGGCAAGACAGAGAACATGAATCATCAGCATACTGACGATTTCGGTCAGTATATACTTATGATGTAATTAGAGCGTCAACCGGCTGGTCCGCATGTCGGCGCTCGGTATGATGGGCCAATCAAGACCGGGCCGCGCCGCAATCGCGTCCGCAATAACGGGCACCGCCATGGCAAACGATGACAGCCGCTTTCTCGACAAACCCGGCCATCTCATCCGGCGGCTGCAGCAGATCGCCTTGGCGTTGTTCATGGACCAGGCCGAAGCCTTCGGTATTACGCCGGTCCAATACTCCGCCCTTATTGCGATCGGCAACCATCCGGGCATCGATCAGACGGCGCTGTGCAACGTCATTGCCTTCGACCGCTCGACCATCGGCGGCGTGGTCGGGCGTCTGGAAAAGAAAAAACTCATCAAGCGTCTCAACGGCGCGCACGATCGCCGCACCAAGTCGCTTTACATTACGCCGGCCGGCCGCCGCCTGCTCGGGCGGATCGAGCCGGCGGTGCAGGCAACGCAGCGGCTGATTCTGGCGCCGCTGAAGCCGGCCGAGCGCGTCGCCTTCATGGGGATGCTCAAGCATCTCGTGCATCTCAACAACGAGCATAGCCGCGCCCCATTTCGTCCCAAGGCCGCACGAAATTAATCTGAACTGCTAAACGCTCACGCTGCCTGCTCGCGGACGAGCGCCCACAGCGCCAGCAGGCAAACGATAGCGACAGCGACAAGTGCACCTGGCAGCCCGATCCAGGCGAAACCCACCGCGCCTGCCGCGGCGCCGGCCAGAAAGCCGAGAGCGATCGAAAAAACCGTCGTCAGCTGACGGCGGACGTCGACGAATTCCTCGCGGTCCTCGGGCGTATGCGCGCTGTGCTGCAAGCGCCGCCATGCCACGATCAGTTCGGTGGTCGCGACGCCGAGCTGGGTCATGTTGCCGGTCATGACGTTGGTTTGCGGAATGCCCTTCATCAATAGCCGCACCAGCACGCTCTGCGCGCCCATCGCCATGGCGGCGAAAATCCCGGCAACGATGCCGTGCCAGTCGCGGGCATCTTTGACCGCCGGCCCGAACAGAACGAGAGCCACGAAGACCGCCAGCAGCACCGCTTCCAAAGCGAGCATCGAAGGCAGCGCGGGGTGTCCGCGGTCGCGCGCCAAGCCCACCAGCGCGGCGGTCAATGCGGCGGCGAGGATAAAGGCGAGCACCGCGACGGTTTTGCCGACGACGCCGTAATCGTGATGGATCATTTCCGCGCCGGCGATCACAAAGCTGCCGGTGACCTGCGCGGCGAACAGGCCGAACAGCGCCAGGTAGGTGTAGCTGTCGACATAGCCGGCGACGAAGCTCAACAGCACCGGCATCGGCAGCGGCACAGGTGTTTCACGGGCACGGCCGATGTCGGGCATGACGATTTCAGGCGTGTTGCTTCGCCCGCTGACAGGCCTGCCACAACACCTCCGCCGAGACCGGCATGTCGAGATGATTGCCGGCGCCGTTCGGGATGGCGTCGGCGACCGCGTTCATCACCGCCGAAATCGCCGCGGTGGTGCCGGCTTCGCCGACGCCTTTGACGCCGAGCGGATTGGTCGTCGCGGGCACGTTGTACAGGGCGTCGCGCAGCGGCGGCATGTCGGCGGCGCGCGGCATGGCGTAATCCATGAACGAGCCGGTGACGAGCTGGCCGGAATCCTTGTCGTAGACGGTGTTTTCCATCAGCACCTGACCGAGACCGGCGGCGACCGAGCCGTGCAGCTGGCCTTCGACGATCATGGGATCGAGCGGCGTGGCCGCAATCGTCGACCGCGGCATAGGTGGCGATCGTCAGATGGCCGGTGTCCGGATCGATCTCGACCTCGGCGATATGGACGCCGTTCGGAAAGGTCAGCGGCGTCTCGGTGGTGGTCTTGGTGTCGAGGTCTTCGGCGATCTCGCCGCGCTTTTTCATGGCGGCCGCGCTGCGCCGCGACTTCGAACAGAGAGACGCGGCGGTCGGTGCCGACCACTTCGAAACTGACCGGCGTCGAAGCCGATATCGGCCTCGCCGGTTTCCAGCATGGCGGCGGCGATCGGCTTGCCCTTCTGGATGATGTTCGTCGATCGCCTTGGCGATCGAATGGCCGACCGTCATCGCCGAACGCGAGCCGACCGAGGCGTAGCCCGGCAGTTCATTCGCCGAATCGCCGTGCCGGTGGGTGATCTTCTCTGCCGGAATGCCGAGCCGTTCGGCGATGACGCGCGGAAACACCGTGGCGTGGCCCTGGCCGGTATTCTGCACATTCAGCGTCAGCCGCAGCGTGCCGTCGCCGGGAAATGAGAGCAGCGCGCTTTCGATCGGCGCAGCCGCCGGAATGTTCCAGCATGCAGCAGATGCCGAAGCCGCGATATTTGCCGCGCTTTCTGCGACGCTCGCGGCGGCGGGCTTTGAAGCCGTCGTAATCGGCGAGCTCGAGCGCCTTGTCGAGCATCGGTTCGAAATCGCCGCAGTCGTAGGTGGTGCCGACCGCGGTCTTGTACGGCATCGCCGATTTTTTGATGAGATTGCGCCGGCGCAGCTTTGACCGGATCGATGCCGGTGATGCGCGCCGCCTCGTCGACGACGCGCTCGATGCGCGTAGCTCGCTTCCGGGCGGCCGGCGCCGCGATAGGGCGCGGTCGGCAACGTGTTGGTGAACACGCATTTGGTCGCCGACATCGATATGCTTGATGTCGTACATGCCGGGCAGGCAGCGGGTGAAGATTGGTGGTCGGGATGTTGGCGCCGACCGGGCCGACATAGGCGCCGAGATTGGCGACGTTGCGCAGCCGCAGCGCCAGGAATTTGCCCTTCTCGTCCAGCGCCAGCTCGACTTCGGAATAGATGTCGCGGGCCTGATTGTCGGTGAGGAACACTTCCGAGCGCGCCGACATCCAATGGATCGGCCGGCCGAGCTTCTTGGCGCCGACCAGCAGCGCGATGTTTTCCGGATAGGCCGCCGGTTTTGATGCCGAACGCGCCGCCGACGTCGTCGGTGATGACGCGCGATCGCTCCTTCGGCAGGTTCATGACCGGCACGATGCTTTCGCGCATGGCGCCGGCGCCCTGCGAGCAGGCGCGCAGGGTGTAGGTTGTCGCGTCGCAGCGATCGTAGCTCGCGGTGGCGCCGCGCGGCTCCATCGGATTGCCGACCATGCGCTGATTCATCAGCGAGACGCGCGCCACATATTTCGCGGCGGCGAAAATCTCCTCGACCTTCCTGGCATTGGCGTCCGGATCGGGGCTCGGCCCCGGCCAATCGACCGCGAGATTGCCCGGCGCCTGCGGCCAGATCTGCGGCGCGCCGTCGCGCAACGCGTCGCGCGCATCGATCACCGGCGTCATCGGCTCGTATTCGACGGTGACGAATTCGCCGGCGTCCTGCGCCGCCGCGGCGGTCTCCGCGACCACCATCGCCACCGGCTCGCCGATATGCATGACCCGTTCGCCGGCCAGCGCCGGCCGGTGCGGCAGCACCAGCCCCTTGCCGCCGCGGCCCGGCACCGGCGGATGGCGTCCGAGATTGCCGAGACCTTCCATGTCCTTGGCGGTCAGCACGCCGACCACGCCAGGGGCGCTTTCCGCCGCGCTGGTGTCGATGCTGACGATGCGGGCGAAGGCGTGCGGCGAACGTACGAAATACGCGAAGGCCTGGTTCGGCATCGGCGCGTCGGCGGCATAGCGGCCGGCGCCGCGGACCAGGACATCGTCCTCGACGCGGGGATGGTAGGCGGTGCGCTGGCTCTCGGTGGTGGCGTCCATATCGGTTCCGCAGGCTTTTATAGAAGGGTGGGAAGGGTACGAATTCGAGGGCTCTTTATAGCGGAAACCGCCGATTGCCAAAGTCCTTCGCGCGGCCGACGGCGTGTGCGTTTTGCGGCCGGTATTGTGGCCTGACGCGCCGCGGCGCGCTTGCATCGGATGCCGCTTATGCGCAGAACAAGCCCGCGCCAGCCTGGGGAGGAACAATGACGCGGACGATCGATACCCACACCCATATACTCGCCGATGCGACCATCAAGCTCCTGCAAAAGGAGATCCCGAGCCTCAATCTCAAGCTGACGCCGCTCGACGGCGATAATGCGCTGATCGAGGTCGCCGGCGTGCCGTATCGGCCGTTTCCGCGCGGCGGCCACGATATCGAACGCCGCTTCGCCGATATGGATGCGACGGATGTCGACATGCATGTGCTGTCGGGCGCGCCGCAGACCTGGCTCTACGGCCAGGAGGCCGCGGTCGGTGTGGCGGCCGCCGCGATACAGAACGACGAGATGGCGCGTCTCGTCAAAGAACATCCCGACCGCTTCGCCGCCATCGCCACGCTGCCGATGCAGGCGCCGGACAAGGCTGCCGACGAGTTGCGCCGTGCCGTGACCAAGCTCGGTCTGCATGGCGCCATGATCGGCTCCAATGTCGGCGGCAAGAATCTCGACGATCCGAGTTTCGAGCCGCTTTGGGCGGCCGCGGCCGAACTCGACGCCTGGATGATGATCCATCCCGGCAACGTCGCCGGCGCCGACCGCTTGAAGTCCTATTATCTCGGCAATCTGATCGGCAATCCGCTCGACACCACCATCGCCGGCGCCTGTCTGATCTTCGGCGGCGTGCTGGAACGCTACCCGAACCTCAATTTCGTCATGGTGCACGGCGGCGGTTTCATTCCTTATCAGGGTGCGCGCTGGGTTCATGGCTGGGAAGTCCGGCCGGAGCCGAAGGTGCATCTAAAGCACACGCCCGAGCCCTATCTCGACCGCTTCCATTACGACACCATTCTGCACTCCGAGACCACGCTCGAATTTTTGATCGGCTCGGCCGGCGCAGACCGCATTTTCCTCGGCAGCGATTATCCCTACGACATGGGGATGATGGATTGCGTGCGGCATGTGCGTTCGCTCGCCATTTCCGAAGCCGACCGCGATCTCATTCTCGGCGGCCATGCGGCGGCGATCCTGAACAAGAAGCGCGTGAAAGCAGCGGGGTGAACGGCGTGAACGCGAGCGAGACCTCCGATCTGGTGCCAGTACCGTCGCGCGCCACCGCGGCACTCATCAACGACGCGTTCGTCGCGGCCGGCCTGCCGATGGCTGACGCCGCGCGTTGCGCCGAACTGATGACGGAGGCCGACCTGACCGGGGCCGACGGCCACGGCATTTTCCGCTTGCCGCAATATATCCGCAGGCTCGCGGCGAACGGCTTCAACAAACGGCCGAACATCACGGTGAAGAAAACCGCACCGGCCACCGCGCTGGTCGACGGCGACAATGGCATGGGTCATCTGGTGATGTCGCGCGCCACCGACGAGGCGATTGCGATCGCCGCGCGAACAGGGCACCGCCTTTGTCGGCGTGCGGCGTTCCAATCACGCCGGACCGGCGGGCCTCTATGCGGAAATGCCGACGGTGCATGGCATGATCGGCATCTATGCGGCGGTCGCCAATGCCAATCACATGGCGACCTGGGGCGGCGCCGATCACCTTCTCGGCACTAATCCGCTGGCGATCGGCGTGCCATCCGGCGCCGGGCCGCTGGTGTTCGATATGGCGACCTCGATCGTCGCTTACGGCACGGTGAAGAAATATGCGCTGCGCGGGCTGACCATGCCGGAAGGCTGGTTCGTCAATCCGCAGACCGGTGAGCCGATCACCGATCCCAGCCGTTCCGGCGAAGGCATGCTGCTGCCGATGGGCGAATATAAGGGCTCTGGCCTGGCATTGATGATCGGACTGATCGCCGGCGTGCTTAACGGCGCCGCATTCGGCCGCGACGTGGTCGACTTCAACGCCGACGACCAAAGCGCGACCAATACCGGGCATTTCCTGATGGTGGTCGATATCACGCGCTTTTTGCCGCTTTCGGTCTTCACTGCCGAAGTGGATCGCCACGTTCGCGATCTGCGCCAATCGCAACGATTGCCGGGCGTCGACGTTATCCGCCTGCCCGGCGACCGCCGCGCCGAATGCCGTTCCGAGCGTCTGCGCGATGGTGTTCCGCTCGCCAAGGCGCTGATCGCGCAACTCGATAGGATGGCGGCAGATTTGAAGATAAAGCCGTTGGCAGAACGATGAATTATGATTCGATCAATTAGTTCGTCATTGCGAGGAGCGCGGCGACGACGCAATTCAGAGCTTGCGACGCCGTCTGGATTGCTTCGCTTCGTTCGCCATGACCAGCGATGCTAGCGCCGGGCTCCTTCGCGCTCACTTTATTGCTGTCATTCCTGACCGCGCTCGGTCCGCTGTCGATGGACATGTATCTGCCGTCGCTGCCGGAGATCGCGCACACGCTGCATGCGCCGGTGCTGCACGTTCAACTGACCATTTCCAGTTATTTGCTGGGCTTCGCCGTCGGCCAGATTTTCTATGGGCCGATCTCCGACCGCTTCGGCCGCAAGCCGGTATTGCTGATCGCGATCGTGCTCTATGCGCTCGCCACCGTCGGCTGCGCCATGGCGCAATCGGTCGGGGGCCTGATCGCGGCGCGTTTCCTGCAATCGCTCGGCGGTGCCGGATCGATCGTGCTGGCGCGCGCGGTGGTGCGCGACATCTATTCCGGCGCACGCGCCGGCCGCGAATTATCGCTGATGGGCGCGATCACCGGCTTTGCGCCGATTGTCGCGCCGATGATCGGCGGCGTGTTGCAGACCGTGCTCGGCTGGCGTTCGATCTTCGTGCTGCTGGTGATGGTCGCCGCGGTTTCCGGCGGCATGGCGGCATGGCTGTTGCCGGAAACGCTGCGCGAACGCACGCCGGGACCGTTTTCGCTCAGCGCCATGGGTGCGCTCTACCGTTCGGTGCTGGTGCATCGCGGCTTTCTCGCCAATCTCGGCATTCTCTCGGCGAGCTTCATCGGCCTGTTCGCCTGGGTTTCCGGCGCGCCGATCGTGATGCAGGGCATCCACTATGGATTATCGCCGCTGGTTTTCGGCGTCACCTTCGCGCTCGGCGCGGCAGGCTATACGGCCGGCACGTTCACCGCCTCGCGCATCGTGATGCGGATCGGCCTCGATCGCACCATGGGCATCGGCTGTGCGATGCTCGCACTGGGCGGCGTCGCCATGGTGACGGTCGTCGCGCTCGACCTTGGCAGCGTGTTCTGGTTCGTCGGCGCGATGATGATCTATCTGGCGGGCCTCGGCCTCGCGCTGCCGATGGCAATGGCGGGCGCGCTGACGCCGTTTCCCGATCGGGCCGGCACGGCGTCGTCGCTGATGGGCTTTGCTCAGCAATCCGGCGCCGCAATCGCCGCGGCCGCGATCGGGCTCTACCTCGGGACGTCCGCTTGGCCCGTTGCCGGCACGGTAGTGGCGATGGGATTCGTGTCGCTGGCGATCTGGGCGGCGACACGGCGGGTACGCGCGCCGGAGTGGCGGCCGAAACGAGTGGATTGAGAGCAGGAAATTGTCGGACAGCCGGCGTCGCGCTGAAGTCTCGCTTGTGCGGGGCGGCTGCCATCGCCTATCTGCCCAGCGGTTGGCTGATGAAGTAAGGTACTGCATGGCGGTTCATCGCGTTCAATTCCAGATCTTGGTGATGATTGGCCTTGTTGCCGGCTTGGCATCGGCCAGCGCCGGCGGCGTCAATCTCGGTAATGATGACGACGACAACAACACCGATGCCGGGCCGGCGTTTTTCGGCTTTGTGCGCGACGCCGGCGGTGCTGCCGTGGGCGACGCCAAGGTCACTGCGACCCTCAAAGCCGGCGGCGCGCTGGTGACTCGCAGCAATGTCATGGGCGTGTATAAAATTCCGGGCATGGGAAAAGGCGTCGACCCGGACAGCGTCGACATTGCCTGCGCCAAGGAGGGCTATAGGCAAGCCAACGTGGTGCGGCGGCCGCACACGGCCGACGAGGGCAAGGACCCTATTGAAGTCGAGTGCTACCTGCAGAAAGAGTGACGCGGCCGTGACTCTTGTGTTCATGACCCGAGTGTTCATGACGCATGTGTTCATGACCCATGTGTTCATGACGCGTGCGCTTCGCGCCATCGGGGCGATTGCATTTGTCCTTGTTGCGGTGCGTGTCGACGATTGCCGCGCGCAGACTCTTGGTGGTTCGGTCTCCTCCGCCGAAGAAGGCGCGATGGAAGGCGTACTGGTCAGCGCGCAAAAGGAAGGCTCGCCGATCACCGTTACCGTCGTCAGCGATGCCGGCGGCCACTTCCGCTTTCCGGACGCCCGTCTTTCGCCCGGGCATTACGCGTTGCGCATCCGCGCCGTGGGTTACGACCTCGCCGGTCCGCAAAGCTTCGATCTCGGCACGGCGCCGGCCGATGTCGCGATCACGCTGAAAAAGACCGCTGACCTCGCCGCTCAACTCACCAACACCGAATGGTTCATGAGCATGCCCGGCACCGCGGAGCAGAAACGGCCGCTGATCGAGTGCATGAGCTGTCACAGCTTCGAGCGCATCGTGCGCTCGACCTATGATGCCGAAACCTTCGTTCCCGTGCTCGAACGCATGGCGCAATACGCCAACAACACCACCCAGGCGCGCGTGCAATCGAGGCCCGTTCACCGCGAGGTGAGCGACGCCGCCGCGCACAAGCTCGCCGCCTATCTGGCGACGATCAATCTCTCCGGTGCCAAGACTTCGAATAACCAATCTTGGAATTACGCGTTGCAAAGCTTGCCGCGGCCCAAAGGCCGGGCCACGCATGTCGTCATCACCGAATACGATTTGCCGCGGAAGACGATTGCGCCGCACGACGTGCGCACCGACGACCAAGGCCATGTCTGGTATTCGAATTTCGTCGAGAATGTTCTCGGTGAACTCGATCCCAAGACCGGCGCGAACAGCGATTACCCGATTCCGCTGCAGAAGCCGTCATTCCCGACCGGTTCGCTCGATCTCGAGGCTGACGCCGCCGGCAATCTGTGGCTTGCCATGATGTTCCAGACCGGTCTTGCCCGCTTCGATATCAAGAGCAAAACATTCCGCATGTTTCCGATCGGCGCCGCGCTCGACGACAACGCCATGCAGCAATCCATGGTGATGCCGGGCGCAGCGGACGTGGATGGCAAGGTCTGGACCAATGATGTGGCGCGGGCGTCGATCATGCGGCTCGATCTCGCCACCGGGAACTATCAGCGCATCGATCCGTTCGAACAGCTCGGCCAAGGCCGCCTGCACGCGCCCTACGGCATGGCGGCGGACACCGCGAACGATCTCTACTTCATGGATTTCGGCGACGAGAATATCGTCCGGGTCGATGCGAAAACCGGCGCCGCGACGATCTATCCGACGCCGACGCCAAAGTCCCGGCCGCGGCGAACCATGCTCGATAGCCAAGGCATGCTCTGGTTCGCCGAATTTGCCGCCAACAAGCTCGCGATGTTCGACACCAGGACCGAGAGGTTCCAGGAATGGGACGTGCCGACGCCGCACACCTATCCCTACGACGTATTCAGCGATAAGAACGGGGAATTATGGAGCGGCGGCATGGCGAGCGATCGCGTGCTGCGGTTCGACCGGCGGAGCGGCCGCGCGGTCGAGTATCTGTTGCCGCGGCCGACCAATATCCGCCGCGTCTTCGTCGATAATTCGACCGACCCGGTCACGTTCTGGGCCGGCAACAATCACGGCGCGGAAATCATAAAACTGGAACCGCAGGACTAGGATGCGCCTGTAGCGATTGTCGCCCGGCACGCTATATGCCAAAGAATACAGCGCGGGCTTAAAACGAAAAGGTATTGAAATGGCCAAAGCGATCCAGAAACGTAAGCTCGGTTCCTCAGGTATCGAGGTGTCCGCGATCGGACTCGGCTGCATGTCGCTGTCGGGCATATACGGCTCGGTCGGCGACGACGACGGGATCGCGCTCATTCACGAGGCGCTCGATCGCGGGATCACGCTGCTCGAACTCGTCGGACGCCTATGGCGCCGGCCACAACGAACAACTGGTCGGCAAGGCGATCAAAGGGCGCCGCTCCGAAGTCGTGCTGGCAACCAAGTTCGGTAATCTCGGCGGCCGTGACGGCAAATTCGCCGACGGCCGTCCGGAATTCGTCATCAGTTCCTGCGACGCGAGCCTCAAGCGGCTCGGGGTCGACGTCATCGATCTTTATTACCAGCACCGGATCGATCCGAACGTGCCGATCGAGGACACGGTCGGCGCCATGGCCAGGCTGGTGAAGGACGGAAAAGTACGCGCACTCGGCTTGAGCGAGGCCAGTCCGAAGACCATTCGCCGCGGTCATGCCGTCCATCCGATCGCCGCCGTGCAGAACGAGTTTTCCCTGCTGTACCGCGCCGATGCCGAAGAGACGTTGCAGACGACGCGCGAACTCAACATCGCTTTCGTGCCTTATTCCCCGCTCGGCCGCGGCTTGCTCACCGGCGGTGTCCAATTGGCGGAGACCGATGCGCGGCGGCGGCATCCGCGCTTCTCGGCGGAAAATCTCGATCGCAATGTGGCGCTGTCGCAACGGATCGAAGATCTGGCACGCGAGAAGAACTGCACCGTCGGCCAGCTCGCGCTGGCCTGGGTGCTGGCGCAAGGCGACGACATCGTGCCGATCCCGGGCACCAAACACAAAGAACGGTTGATCGAAAATATCGGCGCGCTCTCGGTCGAATTGAGCGCCAAGGATCTGGCGCAAATTTCCGATGCGGTGCCGATCGGCGCCGCCGCCGGTCTGCGCTATCCCGAGCCGCAGATGAAGAGCGTCTATATCTGAGTTCGGGCGCGGCGCCGTTGATACTGGCGATACAGGTCGTTCGATGCGAAAATATTTTGCGGCGCTGGCTTTGTTTCTTTTGCTTTCAGCCGAGGCGCGGGCGGAGACCGTCCGCATCATGGCGGCATTCACCTTCAAGACCGCGCTCGATCAGGTCATCGCCGCCTATAAGGCCGACGGCGGCGGCGAGGTCGTGCCGATGTATGGCATGACGCCGATGCTGGTGAAGCAGGTCGAGAATATGGCGCCGGCGGATATTTTTCTTTCCGCCGACGCCAACTGGATGGATTACCTTCAGGACCACAAGCTTATTCGGCCCGACACTCGCATCGAATTGCTGACCGCCGATCTCGTCATGGTGACACGCAATGACAATGCGGCGGCGCCGACGGCCGCCGCGATCGGCCGCGATTTTCCGCTGCAGCAAATTATCGGCACCGGCCGGGTCGCGATGTGCAACCCCGCGGATCATCCGGCCGGCCGGATCGGCCGCGCCGGACTTGAAAGACTGGGCCTGTGGCCCGCCGTCGCCGATAAGGTCGCGATCGCCGACAGCCCGCCCGCCGCCGTGGGGCTGGTCGCGCGCGGCGAGGCGCCGGCGGCGGTGGTGTTTTCCACCGATGCGATCGGTATCGCCGGCATCAAAGTAGCGGGCATCTTCCCGAAGGACTCGCATCCGCCGATCGTTTTTCCGGCCGCCCTCCTGAGCGCCCGGCATAATGGCGACGCCGTGCGCTTTTTTGAATTTCTGACCGCGCCAAAAACCGCCGTGCTGTTCCAGAGCTTCGGCTACCACGCGCTCGCCATCGCCCATTGATTTGTATCCGTCGCTCGCTCAGGCCAGCGCCCCGAGCGCGCCGCGCAAAAGTTCGCGCGACGGCTCCGAGCCGTCGACCAGGCGCAGCGTGCGCCGCTTGATCTTCCAGCCGTCGGGCGCGCGGGCGAGTTCCCAGCGGTTCGTCACCACCCGGTGGATGTGGTAGCCCCGCGAGGCGCCGTGATTGGGAACCTCGATGCTCTCGCCGGCTTTATTGGGAGTAAGGATTTGGAGGTACGATGTGACTACCGCGGTATCGCCGTCGAGGGCAATGTGCGGCAGCCCGGTGAAATGGGCGAGCCCGCCGGCGATCGCTGCCTGATGGCCTTCGCTTTTGAGGCTTGCCGCAATCGCCTTGTTGCCGGTCGCGCCGGACAGGCCGGGACCGCGATCGAATACGCCATCCTCGGCATAAACGGCTTCGGCGTAGGCGGCAGCGCCGGTGTCGGCGCTGGGCGGGTGGCTGGCGATGAGATTATAGATGGCGAGCCGATCCTCGATGGCGCGGAGGCGCTGCTCAAGGCCCGGCGGATCTGCAGTCTCGGTCATGAACCAATCCCTTAATGGTGATTCGGGTAGTCTATTTAGCCCGTTAGCGGGCTAAATTATCGACCGAGGCGCGACGATTTTTGCGCTGCACAGTCAGTCGGAATCTGGCATCGTTCCGATGCAAATAGGGGCTGGCTATGACATCCGGCGGCGCACTCAATCGCCGTTCCTTTGTGGTCGGGGCAGCTGCCGTCAGCGGCGGCTTGGCGCTGGGCTTTGCCATACCTTTTGCCAAGTCGGCCCGCGCGCAAGCGGGCGCCGCCATCGCCGACATCAACTGCTGGGTCGCGATCGCTCCCGACGATGCCGTGACCATTCGCGTCGCCCATGACGAGATGGGGCAGGGCGCGATGACCGGCCTCGCCATGCTGGTCGCGGAAGAACTCGACTGCGATTGGAACAAGGTCCGCACCCATACGGTCTCGCCGCAAGAAAACGTGCGGCGCAACCGCATCTGGGGCGATACCTCGACCGGCGCCAGCCGTTCGATCGCGACCTCGCACCTTTACCTGCGCAAGGCCGGCGCTACCGCGCGCGAAATGCTGATCGCCGCGGCGGCGGCGCAATGGAAGGTGCCGGCCGGCGAATGCGCGGCGCGAAACAGCGTCATCACCCACCGGCCGAGCGGCCGTACCGTGAGTTTCGGCGCGGTTGCGCAAGACGCGGCCAAGCTCGAGCCGCCCACCGATGTCGCCTTAAAGGAAGCGGACGCCTGGACGCTGATCGGCAAGCCCCGCAAGCGGCTCGACGTTCTCGCCAAGATCACCGGTCAGCCGGTTTACGCCATCGACGTCAGGCTGCCGGACATGCTCTACGCCGCGATCGTGCAATGCCCGGTGTTCGGCGGCGCGCTGCAGTCGGTCGACGAAAGTTCGGTCGCGTCGATGAAGGGCATACGCGGCGTCGTACGGATGCCGAACGCGGTCGCCGTGGTTGCGGATTCGTGGTGGCGGGCGAAGCGTGCCGCCGACGCAATCAAGGTGACATGGGACGATCGCGGCCACGGCGCGCTGTCGAGTACCGATATCGCAGACAGTGTTCGTCCTGGGCTGACCGCCTCGCCGGCGCAAATGGGCCGCGCCGAAGGCGATGCCTCAGCCGCGCTTACCAGTGCGACGCGGCGCATCGAGGCTGAATATCAAGTACCGTTTCTGGCGCACGCCACCATGGAACCGCAGACCTGCACCGCGCAGGTGCGGCCGGACGGCGTCGAAGTCTGGGCGCCGACTCAGGATCCCGCCACCGCGCTCGCCACCGCCGCGATCGCCGCCGGCGTGCCGAACGACAAGGTCACGATCCATCGCATGATGCTCGGCGGCGGCTTCGGCCGGCGGGCGCCGATCCAGGAATTCGTGCACCAGTCCGTGCTGATCGCCAAAGAGTTCAAGGAGCCGGTCAAGCTGGTGTGGACGCGCGAACAGGACGTCACCCACGACCAGTACCGGCCCTGCGGCATGGCGCACCTCGCCGCCGGTCTCGATGCCGAGGGCATGCCGGTGGCCTGGACTATCAGGCTCGCCGGGCCGTCGTTTGTTGCATCGCTGGTGCCGGCCTTCGGCCCCAATATCGGCGACCGCACTTTCGTCAGCGGGCTTGCCGAAGAGATGCCGTATGACGTACCGAATTATCTGGTCGACTATGTGATCCGCAGTACGCCGGTGCCGCTCGGCGTGTGGCGCGCCATCAACTACACGCAGAACGCCTTTTACAAAGAGTGCTTTGTCGACGAGATGGCTCATGCCGCCGGCATCGACCCTTATCTTTATCGCCGCAAGCTGCTCGCCAAGAATCCGAAAAATCTCGCGGTGCTCGACGCCGCGGCGAAGCAGGCGGGTTGGGAAACGCCGCCACCGCCCGGGATATTCCGCGGCATTGCGATCATGACGGCCTGCGGCAGTCATTGCGCGCAGGTGGTGGAGGTTGCGCTGAAGGACGGCCGTTTGCGCGTGCATCGCGTGGTCTCGGCGCTCGATATGGGCTACGCCGTCAATCCATTGTCGATCGAAATGCAGACCCAAGGCGCGATCGTGTTCGCGCTCGCGGCGGCGCTCTACGGAGAAATCACCATCAAAAACGGCGGCGCCGAGCAGGAAAACTTCGATTCCTACCGCATGCTGCACATGGCTGACGCGCCGGTCGTCGAGACTGTGATCGTGCCGAGCGGCGGCTTCTGGGGCGGCGTCGGCGAGCCGCCGGTGCCACCTTTGGCGCCGGCATTGTACAACGCGGTGTTCGCCGCAACCGGCAAGCGGTTGCGCTCGTTGCCGCTGAAGAATCATGATCTCGGCTATGCAATCTGAAATGCGCGTCCTTTGGTGCATTGCTGCAGCGATCGTTGCCGTGACGCACGGCGCGATGCTTTCTCCGGCCGCGGCCGACGACAAGCCGGGCGATTGCCTCGGCATCGACTTCGACCTGCATCATCCGGCTGCCGTCGCCAAGCTGGCGACCGACAAACCGCATGTGAATTTTATCAAGAGCAGCTGGGAGGATGCGGCCTGTCCGGCCGACGGCGAAAACTGTCAGCAACAGTCGTATCTGGTTCCCGGCGACATGGTTCTCGTCGCTCGGACAAACGCCGCTTATACGTGTGTCTCCTATCAGTCGGCGTCGGATCCGAAGCAACACTGGACCAATGGCTGGCTTCCCGTCGCGAGCCTGACGCTAGTGACGCCCGCTCCAGCGCCGGCGCAGGCCGATTGGCTCGGCGCCTGGGTTCATGCCGGCGGTGAGATCGACATCAAGAATGCCGCCAATGGCGGCGTCACAGTCCACGGTGAAGCGATTTATCGCGCCGCGCAGGACACCCATAACGGTGTCGTCGATGCTACCGCGAAACTGGAGCAGGGTGTCATCGCCTTCGCCGACGACGGCAGTGTCGCGTTCGATAAAGCCGGCGCGGATGCCTGCCTGGTGCGGATGCGGCGCGTCGAGGCGCTCTTGGTGGTCGAGGACAACGGCCATTGCGGCGGCGCCGATGTGACCTTTACCGGGTTCTATCGGAAGAAAGAGTGAGTTTCCTCTTTTTCCGATGATGGACTAGGTTGGCGCCCCGATTTCACAACAGCGGCGCCGGTTCCTCATGACCACCATCGATATCCATGCCCATTTCGTCGATCGCCATTATGTCGACGACCTGATCCGCGTGATGCGGCTCGACACCGAAACGACGAGCGACGGCAAGACGCTGTTTCGCGATCACGGCGCCACCATTGCCTGGACCCGGCCCGACATGTTTTCGATCGAGCATCGGCTCGCCGACATGGCGGAGAAAAAAATCGATACGCGGGTGATCTCGGTGAGCGCGCCCAACCTCTATCCGTGGCCGGCAACCGAGCAAGTGGAAATGGCGCGCCACGTCAACGACGCGCTGTCGCGCTATTGCCGCGCCTATCCGAAGAAATTCATCGGCCTCGCCAGCCTGCCGCTCGCCGATGTCGACGCATCGCTCCGCGAGATCGACCGCGCGGTGAATGAACTCGGGCTCAAAGGCGTGGCGATCGGATCCAATATTTCCGGCTTGCCGCTCAACGACGCCCGGTTCGAGCCGGTATGGGCGAAGATCAATGCTTTGAAATTACCCGTGGTCGAGCACCCGGTATTTCCGCGCGATACCGCCGACATGGGCGAATTCGAACTGCCGCTCCGCGTCGGGCTGATGTTCGACACCACGCTGATGGCGGCGCGCATGATCTATGCCGGTATCTTCGAACGCTATCCGGATTTTCCGTTCGTGCTGGCGCATACCGGCGCGGCGCTGATCATGCTGATGGAACGGCTCGACAACGGCTATCGGCTGTTCCCCGACTGCCGCAAATATATCGACAAACTGCCGAGCGAATACGGCAAGCGGCTTTATTACGACAGCTGCGCCTTCGGCGAAAAGGCGCTGATGTTCGCCATCGATTCGGTCGGCGTCGGCCAGATTCTGTTCGGCACCGACGATCCGTTCATCGGCTCCGATACGTCGCATGTGACACGCTTGAAGATCCCCGAGGCGGACCGGGCGGCGATCCTGGGCGGCAATGCCGCGAAGATGTTCGGGATAGCTTAGGCCGCCGCCAGCTCGACCGCCTTAAGGTGATCGTTGAGGATGTTGCGTAATTCGGACGGCGGTTGCCGCCCGAAGCCGCAATAGGCGCCCAATCCGAACGCGGGCAGATATTTGCGCGCGGTGGCGATGCGCTCCTTGAACCGCGCCATATTGTGGATGGCGCCGAGATAGACGCGCGATCCTTGCGGCTTGAGGTCGGCAAGCGGCGCATAGAACGCGTCGTCGCTGCGATCGAGCACCGGGATGTGAATCCAGTCCACCGGCCGGCCGGACGCTTCGACGAAGGCATTGGCGAGTTTCACCGCCTGCCCGAGATCGTCGGGCTGGAATCGCGGCCAGCCGCCCAGCGTGCCGAAGCAGAAGTGATAGCCAAGCGCGACCTCGCGCGGAATGTGCGGGGAGAGATTGCGCACTTCGGCGAGATTGCGCTCGATAGCGCCTTCGAGCGGAAAACCCGGAATGGCACCGTAGGAATCCTGAATCTCCGTAGAGCAGTCCCACTGGATCGCCAGTTCGCTGGCGGGGATCTTATCCACGATCATGGCGATCTCCGCCCGCGTTGCCGCCTCGTAGCCCGGCCGGATGCGCTCAAGATCTTTCGGGTTCGGGAAAATCCGCGGCGGCAGCACGCTGTTGACCATCGGTATCGACACCTGGAAACGCAGGTGCTGTGCCAGCACGCCTTTTTCCTTCAGTGTCTTGAACACAAAATAGGAATTGATGGCGTCGCGCGCATAGCCGAGCCGCCAGCCCGGATCGCCGAAGCGCACCTGCTTGACGCCGTCTTTGACTTTGAACCACCAGGCGTCGCCGGCATTGCGGGGATGCTGCTGCTCGACACCGTTTTGGTCCGGCGCCGGGCGCTGCACCACCTCAAGCTCGGGATGTGCGGCGAGCACCTGGTAATGCACGCGGCTGATCCAATGCCGCCGCGGTCCGACTTCGCCATCCGGCATGGCGAAAAGATATCGGCCCAGCGGCCCGCCGAAGGATTGAAAAACTTCTTCCGGCGTATCGAAGGGAATGCTTCCCACCAATAGCAATTCACCAGTCACGTACTTCCTCCCTCGCTTGCCAGCGTTGCGCATCACTATACACTTCCGGCAAAAGAGGGAACGAGGGTGGACGCATTGAGAGGAATTTTACGCGCAACGCTGTGCTGCGCCATCATCTTGCTGGCAGGCATCTTGCTGGCCGGTCAGGCCAGCGCGCAGAACTGGCCCAGCCGGCCGATCAAGCTGATCGTTCCCACCGGTCCCGGCGCCGCCACCGATGTGATGGCGCGGCTGATCGCCGACGATGTGTCGCGGGCTCTCGGTCAACCGATGTTCGTCGAGAACATGCCGGGCGCCGCCGGCATCCTGGCGCATGAAACCGCGGCGCGGGCCGCGCCTGACGGCTACACGCTGTTGTTCACCAATACCTCGGGCATGGCGATCAATCTGATTTCGTTCAAGCAACTGCCCTACGATCCGACCCGGGACTTCGCCGCGATCGCCATGGTGAGCGATCCGGCAACCCAGATGCTGTCGGTCAATGCGGAGTTGCCGGTCAAGTCGGTCGGCGAGTTGATCGCTTACGCCAAAGCCAATCCCGGCAAGCTGTCGATCGCCTTCGACAATACCGCCGGCGCGGCGGCGTTTGCGGCAAAGCTTTTCAACAAGCGCGCCGGTCTCGGTCTTGTCGAAGTGCCGTATCGGTCGAGCGGGCAAATGACCCAGGATGTCGCGAGCGGTCTCAATGGAGTGCTGATGAGTTCGATTGCCGCCGCGGCGGCCATCGTCCAGTCAGGCAAAGTGCGGCAACTCGCCGTCACCTCCGATAAGCGTTTTCCAGGTTTGCCCGATTTACCCGCGCTTTCGGAAAGCGTGCCGGGCGTGGTGATGAATGGCTTCTTCGCCATCGTTGCGCCCGCTGGCACGCCGGCAGAAGCAATTGTGCCGCTCAATCGCGAGATCGGCCGCTATCTCCAGAGTCCGGATATTCAGAAACGGCTCATTTCGCTCGGTCTGGTCGCCGGCGACGGCGGTTCGGCCGAAAGCGCCGCGCAAATCATCCGCCAGGAGCAGGCGCAATGGCGCGCCTTCGGCAAGGAGCTGAATGTAGAACCGCAATGACGGCGTGTTAGTTTTAGGCTCGTAACGGAAAGAATTTGTCGAGCCAGTTGCGCAGGATAAATCCGACGCGCGGATCGGGGTCGACGAACATGAAATGATCGGCGCCGTCGATCAGATGCAGTTCGATCGGGGGCGACGCCCGCCGCATCAAGCTGAAGGCCTCTTCGAAATTGCAGACGCGGTCGCGGGCGCTGTGCAGGATCAGAATCGGCCGCGGCGCGATCTTGGCGATCATCTCTTCCGGCCGAAACATGAAAAAGCCGACCGCCGTTTCGGCGGTGAACTGCATCAGCGAGCCGTTCGAGGTAAGATTGATCTGCAATTCCTTCGGCATTTCAAAAATGTCGAAGCGATGCACCATCAGCGACTGGCCGGTCGTCTCGCGGTGGCGGATGCCGTCCGCCATCAGTTGCATGAACCTGGCCCATGACTCCGGTGTATGCATGCCGCGGATGATGCGCTCGCCATTTCCCAGACCGTTTTCCAGGATCACCGCGGCGACCCGTGGATCGATGCCGCCGGCATAAACGGCAACGCCGGCGCCGAGGCTCGAACCACAGAGTGCGATACGCGCCGGATCAACTTCAGGTCGCGTTGTCATGTAAGTGAGAGCGTTGCGGGCGTCGGCGACCTCTTCGAGCGGGATGACACGGCCCCGCTCGCCGCCTGACTCGCCGCAACCGCGATAATCGAACCGCAGCGCGACGTAGCCCCAGCTCTCGAATTGCCGGCAAATCCACTCCGGCCCGCCGCTTTTATTGGCGCCGAACCCGTGCATCATGATGATCGCGGGCCGGCGCTCGCCGGGTTTCAGCCCTTCGGGCACATGAACGACGCCAGAAAGCTCGACGTCATCGGACGGAAATCTCACATTCTCCTGCACGGTGCCCCCTTTTATATGCCGCACCGCATGCGGCACTGGACCGCCTTCCTTGCATCTGTATGCTGCGGCACGTTTAAAGCATAAGCCGCGACGGGTTAATTGTTGCAAGCGGGACAATTGCCGCGCCGCTTCGGCATGCGGCGACAGAGGGGAAACGGATAATGCTCAAAATCAAAGCGCGGTCGCGTCTCGTGCTTGCCGCGGTGCTGGGAGCTGCCTGGCTGTTGGCTCCGTCCGGTGCCGCGCAGGCCCAGCAAAAGACGGCGCTGCGCGTAGCTTATATTCCGGTCGTCACCTGGCTGCCGGCGCTGGTGGCGAAAGAGGACGGCATTTTCGAAAAGAACGGCCTCGACGTTACCTTCACCAAATTCCCGAACCTGATCAATCTGCCCGGCACGCTCGGCAAACAGTTCGACCTTGCGCCCTCGACGGCGCCGGATTTGCTCAATGCGGTGGCGAGCGGATTGAACATTGCGGCGGTGGCGGGAGAGACGCTCGAGACCTCGGCCAATAAGTCGTTCCAGGTGATCGTGAAGCCCGACAGCGGCATCAATTCGATCAAGGATCTCGCCGGTAAACGTGTCGCCGGTCCGGGTGTCGGCTCGGTGATGCATGTGGCGCTGCTGTACCAGGTAGCCAAAGAGGGCGGCGACCCGTCGACTGTCATCGGTCTCGAGGCGCCGTTCACGGCGATGTTCGATCAGCTCAAGTCCGGCCGCGTCGACGCGGTCGAACCGCTCGAACCCTTTGTCGGCCAGATGCTCGGCGCCGGTTACAAGTCGATCGGCGATCCTCTCCTTGCGGTGGCCGATCCGGTGCTGTTTCCGTTCTGGATCGCGGACGCCGATTGGGCGCGTGCCAACCGCGATGTGCTGAAACGCTGGGTGGCGTCGCTGCAAGGCGGCCTGGAGTCGATCCAGGCCGACGAGGCCAAGGCGCGCAAGGTGCTGGCGACCTATTCCGGCTTGCCGGACGCCGTCGTCGCGCGCATCCCGCTGCCGCATTACGACTTTAAGATCACGCCGGACCAGCTCGATGTGTGGCGCAATGTGATGGTGTCGCAGGGCCTGCCGCTCAAAAATCTGGATATCAGTCGCATCGTCGTAGCAGCGCCCTAAGCGCGAGCGCCAATGAGCACGATCTCCGTGGCAGAACGCCCCAAGCCGGACGAGACGGCGCGCGGTGCGGCTGGGCAAGGGCCTGCCGGCGGCGGCAATATCTATGAATGCGACAATGTCAGTCTCGAATTGTTTCCCCATGGCGAGCGGCGGCTGATCATCGACCGGCTGTCGCTCGACCTGCGCGCCGGGGAATTTTTGACCATCGTCGGGTCGTCGGGCACCGGCAAATCGACGCTGTTGCGTTTGCTCGGCGGCCTGGTGCCGGCGACCGGCGGCACCATTCGCTTCCGCGGCACTGCCGTGACCGGGGCGCCGGCCGGGGTGGTCGTCGTGTTCCAGGACTATTCCAACGCGCTGCTGCAATGGCGCAGCATCGCGCGCAACGTCGCCCTCGGCATCGAAGGCAAGCTCGACAAGCCGGAGATCGATCGGCGAGTGCGGCAATCGCTGCAAATGGTCGGGCTTGAACGCAATGCCCTGGACCATCCCTGGCAGCTCTCCGGCGGCATGCAGCAGCGGGTGCAGATCGCACGCGCGCTGGCGCTGAAGCCCGATGTGATGCTGATGGACGAGCCGTTCGGCGCGCTCGACGCCATGACCAAATCGAGCCTGCAGGACGAAATCCTGAAAGTGCACCAGCAGACCGGCACCAGCTTCGTCTTTATCACCCACGATATTGAAGAGGCGGTCTATCTCGGCGACCGCGTGATCGTTCTGGCCGGCCCGCCGGGGCGCATTCACAAGACGGTGCCGATCGCTTTGCCGCGGCCGCGCGATCAAATGTACACCCGGCAATCGGCCGAATTCCTGGATTATCGGGCCGAGATTCACGCCGCAGTGCTCGGCGCCGGCGGTCACTGACGGAAATGCGTGCCACCGCCATCAATCTCCCGGGGATCGCCACTTTGGTGGCGGTCGTCGCCGCCTGGGAAGCGGCGGTGCGGAGCGGCCTGCTGACGTTCGAGTATTTGCCGTCGCCGTCGGCCATCGCGGTGGCCTTCGTCGGTATCGTTCGGTCGGGCGAGCTTGCTGCCAATACCGCGCATACGCTGCGCTCGATTCTGATCGGCTGGCTGCTGGCTCTCGTGATCGGCGGTGCGCTCGGACTGATTTTTGGTCTGTCGCGGTTTGCCCGGCGTTATTTCCTCGCTTCGCTCGAAGTGCTGCGGCCATTGCCGGCCATCGCCTTCTTGCCGGTGGCGCTGCTGCTGTTCAATTTTTCGCTGACCACCGAACTCGTGGTGATGGTCTATGCCAGCATCTGGCCGATGTTCATCAATACCATGGGCGGCATCGCCAATGTGGCGTCGCGGCTGCACGACGTCAGCCTGACGCTCAAGCTGTCGCGGCTCGATACGCTCTTGAAAGTGCTGCTGCCGGCGGCCGCGCCGGCCATCCTGGTCGGGGCGCGGCTCTGCCTCGGCACCACTTTGGTGATGGCGATCATCGCCGAGATGATCGGCAATCCGCACGGCCTGGGGTATGCGGTGGTCAGCGCGCTGATGTCGATCCAGCCCGAACAGATGTTCGCCTATGTGCTGTTCATCGGCGTATTGGCGATCGCGCTGAACGGCTGTCTGGTGCTGGCGGCGCGGGGCGTTTTGCCGGCCTATGGCCGTGAGGCCGCTGCCCATGTCTAGGCGCGCCCCGTGGATCACCGCTTTCCGTTTTGGCTTTCCACCACTGCGTGGGCTGTTGCCGCTCTTTGTCCTGCTGGCGCTGTGGCAAGTCATCGACCCGCAAGGCTCGCCGTATTTTCCGCCGCCCAGCGCGTGGTGGCGCGGTCTCACAGGCCTGGCGCATAGCGGACGGCTGCTGTCGGCGCTTACCGCGACGCTGACCACCTTTGCTTTAGCCATCGTGCTCGCCTGTGTGATCGGCGGGTTCACCGGCGTACTGATCGGGCGCTCGCGCGCGGCGCGGCGCGCGCTCGGCCCGCTGATGGAATTCTGCCGCGGTCTGCCGCCGCCGGTCATTGTGCCTGTCGCGGTGCTGGTGCTCGGCTATGTCGAAAGTCTCAAACTCCTGATCGTTGTCCTCGTCGCGGTATGGCCGATCCTGCTCAATACCGCGGCGGCAACCGCGGCGCTGCCCGAACTGCTCGGCGACGTGTCTCACACGCTGCGTCTCGGCCGTCTTGCCGCCTTGCGCAAGATCGTGGTTCCCTCCGCGGTGCCGGCTTTTTTGGTCGGCGTCCGCAGCGCGGTTCCGCTTGCCATCATCATCACTTTGCTGGTCGAAATGCTGACCAGTCTGCCCGGTATCGGCAGTCTGATCGTCATCAGCCAGCGGCAATTTCACGCCGCCGAAGTTTATGGGCTGCTGGTCATCGTCGGGCTGGTCGGCTTCGCGCTCAATGGCGTCTTCGTCATGATCGAAGGCGCCCTGCTCAGCCGCTGGCCGCCGCGGGCCAGCTATGTGCAGGGTAATTGAGTTTCTCGGCTACTTAGCGGGTAAGCGCCGGCAGGCGCGCCGTCAGTGGCCGTGATTGGCCCGGACATCGGCCAGCGCCGCTTTGCCCTCACGGGTGGCTTCCGCCATGGTTTCAAAGAAGTCGGACTGCCGCACCGGCTTGCTTTTGCCCGCCGCATAGATCTCCCAGCGCCACGATTTGGGCGGGCGCCCTTTGTTCTTGATGGCGAGCGTGTAATCGATAGGGTTGAAAACTGGGGCCTTTTCCATCCGAGTCCTGTCGCGTTTAAGGCTGGCCAATGGTAACTGTGGAGAAGGCACGGCGTAACATTAATTCGCACTCCTCGGTGCGCTGCCGCGCCATCTCAGAACCCCAGCATAGCAGAATTTCACGCAAGTCGCGGATGGCGACGTCTACGGCGGTAATCAGGTCGATATCGCCTTCAGTGTCGTTGTCGATGTCGATGCGATAATCGCTTAATTTCAGTATTTTGGCACTCACGCGTCACTCCACGAATCACAACTGCGGGCAGAATGACCGTTAGCCGTTAACGAGCCGTGATCCCGGCGGGGCTATGGCTTGTTCCGGATGAAAGCCCTTTCAGGATGACCGGCATGACCGACCCAGACGAACGACCGCCCGTTGTCGGAGTCTACTGGATCGACGAGGCGGATTACCCGGCGCTCCGGAAAATTTTCGACGACGGCCAGAAGATGCCTCCCACCTGGGCGGCGTGGCTGAAGATCGCCAAGGAAATGGAACAGGGCCTCAAGGCTTACGGGCACGTCGTGTTCCGCGTCCGGATCGATCCGGTCCATTTCCCCGAGTGGTGCACCGCCCATGGGCTGAGCCCGGGCGCTCAAGGGCGGAAAAAGTTTATCGCCGAGGCCGTGATCGATCGATACGGCGATCAGGATTGACGGGCAAAGTCGCTCAGCTGAGCAAATCGATCGTCAGAAATCAGCAGCCATCAGTTCGTAGGATCCTCTGCGCTGGCGATCGTAAACCTTCGTTGCCGTCGCATAGATCAATTTCCGGTTCAGATCGAACGCGCCGAGCAGTCCGACCTCATCGAACGCCATGTCGGGCTTGATGCGCTTCAATGCGTCGGCATTGACGAAAAACGACGCTTCCATGGCGCTGTCATGTCCCCAGAACCGCACCGCGTGACGGGTCGCGTCGTAAGAACGGCTTTGATTTGGAAAGCTAAGTGTCATGGCTTAGGTGCCTCCGTGAATTCCATCGCGTTTTGGCTCCGGCCCTGTGCGACCGCGACCGTTCCGCTAATTCACCGCGCCGCGCGCCAAGGGGTAGTCCACGCTCTCATAAAGGCGGCGAATTCCGCCGCTGCCGTACCGCGCCTCGTCGACTTCGAGACAGGCGCCCAAAAGAAACTCGGCGGGAAGCTCTTCCATTGCAAAGCGGATGGCGTCGGCGGCATGGCCAAACCGCTTGTAGCTGATCGGCTGCCGCCTCGATTTCCGATGCCGGCTGGGGAAAAGTTCCGCCGCGGCGTTATAATCAAATCCGGCTATCGCTTTCTCGACTGTCGCCGGTTCGGTGGTAACTTGTTCGCTGATGACTTTTTCAACCATGACTAATTCAAATCCTCGTTGCGGCATCTTCCGTACCGCCGGCGGCGAACGCACCTGCAGGCGGCCTCGATGTCCTGATAACTTCAAATTCGGCGGTCGTTTAACAAAGCACCGGAACGCCGTCGAAACATATCCAACGCAAATAAAAAATGGTCATTATGCAAATGACCCAATGTATATAGGCTCGAATTATGAGAAAGTTAGCGGTGGCGGCGCAGGTATTTCAGACCTGTGGAAACGCTTCCGGCGCGTACGGGATAAGGTAACGGGCGGCGGATTGTCGCCGCGCGGTTAGATTTCCTCCGCCGGCCTCATCGCTTTCCGAACAGCTTGTCGAGCAGCCAGAAGTCGAGGCCGCCGCCGTTGTTTTGCTGGGTGCTTTGTTGATTGACCGGCTGCCCGCTCCGGTCATAGCCGGGTGGCGCCGGCATTGGAGCCGGCGGCGGCGCATTAAACCAGCCGCCTTCCGCCAGGCCCGGCAGTGTCGTCGGGGCCACGCCGGCATGCGCGGTCTTCATGAAGCGGCTCCAGATTTCGACCGGCAGGCCGCCGCCGACGGCTTTTTTGGTCGGCGTATTGTCGTCATTGCCGAGCCAGACGCCGGTGACGAGATGCGAGGTGAAGCCGATGAACCAGGCGTCGCGGAAATCCTGGCTGGTGCCGGTTTTGCCGGCAGCTTCCCAACCGGGCAGGCTCGCGCTGCGCGCGGTGCCCGAGAGCAGCGTCTGCCGCATCATCGTATTCATCATGCCGATGTAGCGGGCGTCGACGATGCGGCCGAGCGGCTTCTGGGCGTGGTCATAGAGCGTCTTGCCGTCGGCACCCTTGATGCGTTCGACGACATGCGGCGAAACCGCGAGCCCGCCATTGGCGAAGGTCGCATAGGCCGAAACCATTTCGAGCGGGCTTACTTCCGAAGTGCCGAGCGCGATCGAGGCATTGGGCTCGAGCATCGAGGTGATGCCGAGCCGATAGGCGGTCCGCACCACCGATTCGGCGCCGACTTCCAGCGTCAGCCGCACCGACACCGTGTTGAGCGAATTGGCGAGCGCCTGAGTCAGCGTCACCGGTCCGGCATATTCGTGCTCGAAATTTTCGGGCCTCCAGCCCTTCACCGAAATCGGTGCGTCCTCGCGCACGGTGTCCGGCGTCAGCCCGCGCTCCAGCGCGGTGAGATAGACGAAGGGCTTGAACGACGAACCGGGCTGGCGCTTGGCGTCGATGGCGCGGTTGAACTGGCTCTCGCCGTAGTTCCTGCCGCCGACCAGAGCCCGCACCACGCCGTCGGGCGTCATCGCCACGACGGCGCCTTGGCCGATATTGAGCTTTTCGCCCTTGGCATTGAGCGCATCGTCGAGCGCCTGCTCGGCCGCGCTTTGCAGCGACGGCTCGATCGTCGTCTGTACGACAATGTCCTGATCGAACTTGCCGACCAGGTCGTCGACCGCGTCCATCACCCAGTCGGCGACGTAATTGGCCGAGCCGCCGCCTGACGGCGGCACGGCGCGCGCCGGGTGCGCCAGCGCGAGCTTCTCGGCCTCGGGCGTGATCATTTTTTGCTCGGCCATGTCGCCGATCACCACCGCGGCGCGGCGTTGCGCGCCATCGGGATTATGGTTCGGGGCCAGCCGCGACGGCGACTGCACCAGGCCGGCCAGCATCGCCGCTTCCGGCAGCGCCAACAGCCGCGCCGATTTGCCGAAATAACGCTGCGAAGCGCCTTCGATCCCATAGGCGCCGGAACCGAAATAAACGCGGTTGAGATAGAGTTCGAGAATCTGCGTCTTGCTGTATTTGTGCTCGAGCCAAAGCGCGAGCGCGATTTCCTGCAGCTTGCGCGACACGGTGCGTTCCTGGGTCAGGAACAAATTCTTGGCGAGCTGCTGGGTGAGTGTCGAACCGCCTTGCGAGGCGCCGCGGCGCAAAATGTCGGCGACCAAGGCCCGCGCGATCCCGAGCGGATCGACGCCGTGGTGCGAATAGAAGCGCCGGTCCTCGATGGCGACAAATGCCTTCGGCACATAATCCGGCAATTCACGAATCGGCACGGCGGCGCCGCCCATGTCGCCGCGCGTCGCCAGGGTCGCGCCATTGGCGCCGAGAATGAGAACCGAAGGCGGTCGTTTCGGGATTTCCAGCGACTCGATTGGCGGGAGATGGATACCGACCCAGACCAGCGTGCCGATGCCCACGATCAGCATCCATAGCGCCAGCACGAAGCCCCAATAGAACAGGCGGCCGAGCCGCGAGCGTTTCTTGCCGCCGCCGCTGCCGCCCCGTCGCTTGCGCTTGGGTTCGCGCGGCGCGCTCGCTTCACGCCGCCGGGGGGCGCCATCGCGCCGTTTGACCGGACCGCCGATCCGGTCGCCCGGGCGCATGCGCAAATCGAAGCCGTCGGCTTCGCCGTTCCGCTTGCGTCCCTCTCGCCACGCCATAGGCCACCCCAGCGCGGAAAATGCGCCAAAATCACGGTAGAGCGGGCGGTTTAAGGGGGGGTTACTCGGCGCCGTCGACCCACGCCCAAGAGGGGATAAGCGTGCCGGATTTACTCGGCCTGCGGCGAGAACAGCGCCAAGAGCGGCCGCTTGATCGCTGCCTGGCGGGTCGGGGTCGCGATCTGCGCACCGAGCAGGTCGGTGACGTAGAACACGTCGACCACGCGTTCGCCGAAGGTCGCGACATGGGCGGATGCGATATTGAGATTGAGCTTCGACAGCGTCGTGGTCAGTTCGTAGAGCAGTCCCGGCCGGTCGAGGCCGGTGACCTCGACCACGGTGTAGCGGCTCGACCATTGGTTGTTGATGGTGACTTCGGCTTCGATGGCGAAAGCCTTGAGCCGGCCCTTCGGCGGCGCGCGCTTGGCCACCACGTCGGGCAATTTGAGCTGGCCGCGCAGCGCCTTTTCGATGGCGTCGCCGATCCGGCCGGCGCGGCGGCCCTCGTCCTCGTCCTGGTCGAATTCGCGCGATACCGAAATGGTGTCGAGCGCCAGCCCGTCGGTCGTGGTGTAGATCTGGGCGTCGACGATATTGGCGCCGGCGAGCGCGCAGGCGCCGGCGATGATCGACAGCAGCCAGGGATGGTCCGGCGCGAATACGGTCAGCTCGGTGACACCGCGCGCCGCGTCGAAGCCGACACAGGTCGCAAGCGTCTTTCCGGCGGCCTCGATCTCGCGCACGAACCGCGCATGGTCGACCTTGTGCGGCAGGTCGACTTTGAGCCAATAGGCCGGATAGAGCCGCTGCGATATAGGCTTCGAGCTTGTCGGCCTCGGCCAATCCTTGATCTCGGCGCGAAATTCGGCCTGGGCGATGGCAACGCGCTGGGCGCGATTGACCTCGGAGAAGCCTCCCGTGAGCACCGGTTCGGTTTCGTAATAGAGCGTGCGCAACAGCTGCGCCTTCCAGCCGTTCCACACGCCCGGCCCGACCGCGCGAATGTCGGCGGTGGTGAGGATGGTGAGTAGCTTCATCCGCTCCAGCGATTGCACCACGGCGGCGAAATTCTCGATCGTCCTGCGGTCGGACAGATCGCGCGATTGCGCCACCGTCGACATCACCAGATGGACCTCGACCAGCCAAGCCACCAGCTCGGTTTCGGCGGCGTTGAAGCCGAGCCGCGGGCATAGCCGCCGCGCGACACGGGCGCCGGCGATGGAATGATCCTCGATCCGTCCCTTGGCGATGTCGTGCAGGAACAGCGTGACGCAGAGCACCGCGCGATGCTGCGGCTGGATGGTCTTGATCAACTCGTTGGCGAGCGCGAATTCCGGCTGGTCGCCGCGCTCGATCTCGTTGAGCACGCCGATGCAGCGCAGCAGATGCTCGTCGACCGTGTAGTGGTGATACATGTTGAACTGCATCATCGCCACGATGCGGCCGAATGCCTGCACGAAAGCGCCAAGCACGCCGGCCTCGTTCATCCGGCGCAGCACGGTTTCTGCATCGTGCTTCGAGGTCAGGATTTCCAGAAACAGCCGATTGGCTTCCTTGTCCTCGCGGATGTCTTTTTCGATCAGCTTCAGCGATCGCGTTGCGAGCCGCATGGCGTCGGGATGGAGCGCCAGATTGCGCTTCTGCGCGAAGTGGAAAAGCCGGATCAGGTTGACCGGATCGCGCTTGAATACGTCGGCGCGCGCGATGTTGATGCGGTTATTGTCGACGACGAAATCCTCGGTGCCGGCAAGTTTCTTGCGGCTCGATGTCGAGCGCCACGGCGCCATCACGCGGCTCAATACCGGCGCCGGCTTGGCCTGCAGTTCCTCAAGTCTGGCGCAGAGGATCGCGGTGAGATCGCCGACCTGCTTGGCGGTCAGGAAGTAGTGCTTCATGAAGCGTTCGACGTCGCGCTGCCCGGGATGTTCGGTGTAGCCGAGCCGCACCGCGATGTCGCGCTGGACGTCGAATGACAGCCGCTCCTCGGGCCGCCCGGTGAGGAAATGCATGTTGCAGCGCACCGACCATAAAAAGTCTTCGCAGCGGCGGAACATCTTGAACTCGTCGCGGTCGAACACGCCGCGCTCGATCAGTTCTTCCGGCTCGCGGACGCGATAGACGTATTTGGCGATCCAGAACAAGCGTGTGCAGGTCGCGCAAGCCGCCTTTGCCGTCCTTGACGTTAGGCTCGACCAGATAGCGCGACTGGCCGGCGCGGCGATGCCGCTCCTCGCGCTCGGCGAGCTTGGCGGCGACGAATTCCGGCGCGGTGCCCTGCGCGACTTCCTTGTCGAAGCGCGTCGTCAGTTCGTCGAACAGCTTCTTGTCGCCGAACAGATAGCGCGACTCGAGCAGCGCGGTGCGGATGGTCATGTCGGCCTTGGCCTGGCGGATGCATTCGTTGACCGTGCGCGTGGCGTGGCCGACCTTAAGCCCCATGTCCCAGAGGCAATAGAGCAACGCTTCGGCGACCGACTCGCCCCAGGCGGTTTGTTTGTAGGGCAGCAGGAACAGCAGATCGATGTCGGAGCCGGGCGCCAGCAGGCCGCGGCCGTAGCCGCCGGTCGCGACCACCGCCATGCTGCTCGGCGTCGGACGGCACTTGCGACCGATAGAGCTCCTGGCCGGCGAATTCGAACAGGATGCGGATGATCTCGTCCTGCATCTGGCAAAGCCGTTCGGCGCAGCGCCGGCCGTGCCGGTCTTTCAGCAACAGCTGCTCGGCGCGCGCCCGAGCGTCGGTCAGCACCGACTTGAGCCGCATGCGCCACCGCGGTGCGCAATTCGCGCTCGCGTCCGGCATGGGTCTTGGCGAGTTCTTTGAGATCGGCGGCGAGCGTACCGGGATCGATCAGGTCGAACGGGCTCGCGCGGAGAACGGCTGCTGTCCAACATCATTGCTACGCCATAGCGGAGCCATTGCGGACTGTCATCGGCCGTCGGGCCGTTAGGACAGCAAACGCAGCAAGATCGCCTCGATAATAGGAGTATAATGTTCCATAAATTGCGATATATAAGGTATTTATTTTCATTTGACCTGCATGGACGGCTCTCTTAAAGAATAAATTTCACGCATTGATCTCCAGTGAAGTTTCAGGTCGGGAGTTTTGTCATGCTGTCACGCCGTGGATTGCTCGCCAGCGCCGTTGGCGCGAGCCTTGGGCCGCTTGGCCTGACGCGCGGCGCGCGCGCCGCCGACAAGCCGAGTGAAATCCGCATCGACTGGGCGACTTACAATCCGGTCTCGATGGTGCTCAAGCAGAAGGGGCTCCTGGAAAAGGAGTTCGCCAAGGACGGCATCGGCGTCCGCTGGGTGCAGTCGCTCGGCTCCAACAAGGCGCTCGAATTCCTCAATGCCGGGTCGATCGATTTCGGTTCGACCGCGGGTTCGGCGGCGCTGCTCGGTAAGATCAACGGCAATCCAATCAAATCGATCTACGTGTTTTCCCGCCCCGAGTGGACCGCGCTGGTGACGCGCAAGGATACCGCCATCAATAAAATCGAAGACCTCAAAGGCAAGCGCGTCGCGGTGACGCGCGGCACCGATCCGCACATCTTCCTGGTGCGGGCGCTGCAGTCCGTCGGTTTGAGCGAGAAGGACATCGTACCGGTGCTGCTGCAGCACCCGGACGGCAAGACCGCGCTGATCCGCGGCGACGTCGACGCCTGGGCCGGTCTCGATCCGATGATGGCGGCGGCGCAGGTCGAGGACGGCGCGCGTTTGTTCTATCGCAACAAGGCCGCCAATACCTACGGCATCCTCAATGCCAGCGAGGACTTCCTGAGCAAATATCCCGACCTGACCAAGCGGGTGCTTGGGGTTTATGAAGATGCGCGCAAATATTCGCTGGCGAATTACAACGACGAGAAGCAAGTCTTCATCGACGTCACCAAGCTGCCCGACGCCGTGGTCGACATTCAGCTCAAGGAGCGCACCGAGCTCACCTTCAATCACATCGGCCCGGAGCAGCGCGACACTATTTTGCAGGCCGGTCTTGCCTTGCAGCAGGCCGGCGTGATTGCCGCCAATGTCGACGTGAAGAAGACGCTCGACGATCTGGTCGACGACCGGTTTGTGACGGGGGCTTAACTCCTTTTCCCCGCTGGCGGGGAGAGGTGAACCGCATTGCATTCGCGGATCGCGCCATGTCAGTTGTCGGCATGACTGTTGATGCCGAGATCGGCCGGGCGCCCGCGCCGGCTTCAGGAAAGGCCTGGGTTCGGCTGACGCGGCCGGCGCTTGGCCTGTTGTTGCCGGTGGCCGCCGCGGTCGCCTGGGAATTTGTTGTGCGGATGGGCTGGGCCAGCGGGCGGCTGGCGCCGCCGCCGTCCGTGGTATTCGCGACATTTGTTGATCTGGCCCGTACCGGCGAACTGCAGCGCAATACGCTTGTGACCTTGGCGCGGGTCGCGGCCGGCTTCGGCATCGGCGTCGGCGTTGCAACCGTGCTGGGCGCCGCCGCCGGCTATTCGCCGCTGGTGCGCCGGCTGCTCGATCCGACCTTGCAGGCGTTGCGGGCGATCCCGTCGATCGCCTGGGTGCCGTTGTTCATCCTCTGGCTCGGCATCTTCGAAGCGTCGAAAATCACCTTGATCGCGGTCGGCGTATTCTTTCCGGTCTATCTGGGACTGATGGGTGCAATTCAATCGGTCGATCGCAAGCTGGTCGAGGTCGGACGCGCATTCCGGCTGTCCGATATCGCGATGGTGCGGCGGATTTTGCTGCCGGCCGTGCTTCCGGCCTATGTGCTTTCGCTGCGCTCGGGGCTCGGCCTCGGCTGGATGTTCGTGGTCGCGGCGGAGCTGATGGGCGCATCCGAAGGGCTCGGGTATCTGCTGATCGACGGCCAGCAGCTCGGCAAGCCGGCCGAGATCGTCGCCGCCATTGTCGCCTTCGCCATCGTCGGCAAAGCTACCGATTGGCTGATCGCACTCACCGCCGCGCCGTTCCTGCGCTGGGAAGACGTGGTGCGGCAGGATTAAAGAACCTCGATGCTTATCCTCGACCGAGTCGGCAAAACTTATCCCAACGGCGTGCACGCGCTCGGGGGCGTGTCGCTGCAGGTCGAACTGGGCGAGATCGTCGCCGTGATCGGCGGCTCGGGTTGCGGCAAATCGACATTGTTGCGCGCCATCGGCGGCCTCGATCCGGCGAGCGAAGGTACGGTGATGCTCGACGGCGAACGGATTACCGCGCCGCACGAAAAGATCGGCATTATCTTTCAAGAGCCGCGGCTGCTGCCCTGGCTCAACGTCGCCGGCAATGTCGGCTTCGGCTTGGACGACCGTCCAAAGCCGGAGCGAAACCAGCGCGTCGCGGCGGCGCTCGATCGTGTGGGGCTTGCGCGAAAAAGCCGACGGTATGGCCGCGCGAACTGTCCGGCGGCCAGGCCCAGCGCGTGGCCATTGCCCGCGCCTTGGTGCCGCGCCCGGAAGTGTTGTTGCTCGACGAGCCGTTCTCGGCGCTCGATGCCTTCACCCGCACCGATCTGCAGGATCATCTGCTCGATCTGTGGGCCGACGCCAAGCCGACTTTGATCCTGGTCACTCACGATGTCGAAGAGGCGATCGTACTGGCCGATCGCATCATGGTGATGCGGCCGCGGCCCGGCCGGGTGTTCGAGGAGATCGGGGTCGACTTGCCGCGGCCGCGCGACCGGCAGTCGGCGGCGTTCGATTTCGCTAAGCGCCGGGTGCTCACCGCACTCGACCGCTCGCTCGACCGCGCCGCCACCGATGCCGGTCCCGAGCCGAAGGCTGAGGCCGGGGCCGCCTTGTGGTGGTGAGGCCAATAAGCGCCATGGTTACCCTCATCGCCGGGCTAAACACTTGTCCCGGTGATCCCGATTGATTAGGCACGGCTCAGATCATCTGACCGGCATGGCCGGGACAAGCCCGGCCATGACGTGACTAGCGAAAGGACCCTCCGATGGACGCCGCCGGGCTGCGCGCGCTGCAAGCGCCGATCAAGGAACGCTACAAGGCCGACCCGAAAGCCGGCTTCATCACGCTCAAAGCCAAGGGCACCCTCGACGACAGCGCTATCGCCTGCAAGGTCGAAACCGGCCGCGCGCTTGCGGTTGCCGGTCTGCATCCGGCCACCGGCGGTTCGGGCATGGAATTGTGCTCGGGCGACATGCTGCTTGAGGCGCTGGTCGCCTGCGCCGGCGTAACACTCAAAGCGGTGGCGACGGCGATCGATATTCCGCTCAAATCCGGCGCGGTTTCCGCCGAAGGCGATCTCGATTTCCGCGGCACGCTCGGCGTCGCCAAGGAAGCGCCGGTCGGCTTCGCGCAGATCCGGCTTCGTTTTGACGTCGATACCGACGCGCCGCAGGACAAGCTCGACCAGCTTCTCAAACTGACCGAGCGCTACTGCGTGGTCTATCAAACCATCAAGAGCGGTCCGCCGGTCGAAGTCAGTTTGCAGCGGACGTGATGGGGAGCCGTTGTTCCGGCTTTCGCTTGGTTCGGCCGGACTGACAAGGGCACGTCTTCCAAGATGATCTCCCCCGACCTTTTGTTCTGGTACGGCCTCGCCCTGAAAATGGCGATGACGGCGGTCGTCGTCGTCATCACGTCCTTGGTGGTCGAGCGGTCGGGCGCCTTCATTGGCGCGATGGTGGCGGCGCTGCCGACCGCGGCGGGCGCCGCCTATATCATCCTCGCCATCGAGCATCCGCCGAGCTTCATCGCGGCGAGCGCGCTCGGCAGCGCCGCGACCGACGCCGCGGTGTCGATTTTTTGTTTGATCTATGCCGTCCTGGCGCAGCGCCATGGTCTGGTTCTTTGCCTGACGGTTTCGCTCGTCGTGTGGTTCATCGTCGCCGGCCTGCTGCGGTTGGTCGATTGGACCCCTTTGACGGCGGTGCTGCTCAACGCCGTGGTGTTCGGTGTCACCGTTCCGTTGAGCTGGCGGTATCGCGATGCCGGGCCGATGCGGAAATTCCTGCGTACGCCGTTCGATGTTCCTTTGCGCGCGCTCGCCGCCGCTGTCGTGGTCGCCACCGTGACGACGGCTAGCTACAGCATCGGCTCGTTCGCCTCCGGCATGTTCGCGCTGTTTCCGATCATCCTCTGCAGTTCGGTCGTGATCCTGCACCCGCGCGTCGGCGGCAAGCCGACCGCCAGCATGCTGTCGCACGCGCAAGTCGCTTTCATCGGTTTGGCGCTGGGCTTTATCGTCCTGCATTACACCGCCGAGCCGCTCGGCTCGTGGTGGGCCATGCTGGTCGGCATCGCCTTCTGTCTGGCCTGGAACGGAGTTCTGCTGCTGCTGCGATCGAGGTCGATGCGGCGTGCTACGAACGCGGCGCAAGCTTCGCCTTGAGCGCATAAAGCGCCTCAAGCGCATCGCGCGGCGACATTTCGTCGGGATGCAGCGCGGCCAGCGCTTCGACGATCGCGGTCAAGGCTGCATCGGCTTGCGGCACGGGCGTCGGGCGCGCGGCAGCGAACAGCGGCAAATCATCGATCAGCCGCCGCGTCGGCGACGTGCGGTCCTCGGCTTCGATTTGCGCCAGCACCACTTTGGCGCGCTCGATCACGGTCGGCGGCAGTCCGGCGAGCTTTGCCACCTGGATGCCGTAGGAACGATCGGCGGCGCCGGCAACGACTTCGTGCAGAAAAACCACGTCGCCCTGCCATTCCTTCACCCGCATGGTGGCGTTGTGCAGCCGTGTCAGCTTGGCGGCGAGCGCGGTCATTTCGTGGAAATGCGTGGCGAACAAGGCGCGGCAGCGGTTGCTCTCGTGCAGATGCTCGATGGTGGCCCAGGCGATCGAGAGACCGTCGTAGGTCGCGGTGCCGCGGCCGATCTCATCGAGGATCACCAGCGCGCGTTCGCCGGCCTGATTGAGGATGGCCGCGGTCTCGACCATCTCCACCATGAAGGTCGAATGGCCGCGGGCAAGATCGTCGGCAGCACCGACGCGCGAGAACAGGCGGTCGACGACGCCGATATGGGCGGAACGCGCCGGCACGTAGCTGCCCATTTGGGCAAGCACGGCGATCAGTGCGTTCTGGCGCAGGAAGGTCGACTTGCCCGCCATGTTCGGCCCGGTGATCAGCCAGATGCGGCCAGCCCCCACCCTACCCTCCTCGGCTTGCGGGAGAGGGTAGGGTGGGGGCGGCGGTGAAAGGTCGCAATCATTGGCGACGAAAGGTCCGCCGCTTGCCACTAAAGCCTGTTCGACCACCGGATGCCGGCCGCCGCTGATGGCGAAGGCGAGGCTGCGGTCGACCTCGGGACGGACATAGTCGCGTTCGACAGCGAGCGCCGCGAGTGCGGTCGCGACATCGAGCGCGGCCAGCGCAGCCGCGGCTTCCTTGATTGCGATGCTCGCCGTCGCGATCCGCGCGGCGAGGCGATCGAAAATTTCCAGTTCGAGCGCCAGCGCGCGGTCGGCGGCATTGGCGATCTTGGCTTCAAGTTCGCCGAGCTCGGTGGTGGTGAAGCGGACCTGACCGGCCGTGGTCTGGCGATGGATGAAGGTGGCATTGAGCGGCGCGGTCAGAAGCTTGTCGCCATGCTGGGTCGAAACGTCGACGAAATAACCCAGCACATTGTTGTGTTTGATCTTCAGCGCGCGGACGCCGGTGGTTTCGGCGTAACGCATCTGCAGCGCGGCGACGACGCGGCGCGATTCGTCGCGCAAGGCGCGCGCTTCATCGAGCGCCGGTTCGAAGCCCGCGCGCACGAAACCGCCGTCGCGGCGAAGCGCCGGCAATTCGTCGGCGAGTGCCCGCTGCAATTCGACGGCGATGCCGGCGTCGGGACGGCGCAGCGCGGCGATCGCCTGCGTGACATCGCGCGGTGTTTCCCCAAGTGCGGCCAGCCGTGCCGAAAATTCCGCCGCCGCGACAATGCCGTCGCGGATCGCGGCGAGATCGCGCGGCCCGCCACGGCCGACGACGATGCGCGACAGCGCCCGCGCCAGATCGGGCACCGCTTTGAGCCCGGCACGCAGATCGCTGCGGGCCGCGCTGTCGCCGACGAAAACGGCGACGGCATCGAGCCGATGTGCGATCTCCACCGGATCGGTCAGCGGCGCCGCAAGACGCTGCGCCAGCAGTCTCGATCCGGCCGCCGTCGCCGTCCGATCGATCGCGGAGAGCAGCGAACCACGGCGTTCGCCGGACAGCGTTCGCACCAGTTCGAGATTGCCGCGGGTGGCCTGGTCGATCGCGAGCGTGGCGCCTGCCGCCTCGCGCGCGGGCGGCGACAGCGGCGGATGCTTGCCGAGCTGCGTGCGCTCGACATAGGTGACCGCGGCGGCCGCGGCGATCAGTTCGACGCGGGAAAAAGCGCCGAACGACGCCGTGGTGGCGACGCCGAAGAAGCCGGCCAGCCGCCGCTCTGCCGTCGCGCCATCGAATACGTCGCGAGGCAGCGGCGTGAGCGCCGGCAGTGAACGCAAATAGGGCGCCAGTTCGGTGTCGGCATAAAACGCATCTGAGACGATGATCTCGCCCGGCTCGATGCGGGCAACTTCGGCCGCCAGCGTCGAGCGGTCGCATTCGGCGACGCAGAATTCGCCGGTCGAGATATCGATCCAGGCCAGCGCGAAGCGATCCTCGCCGGCGGACGCGCGGCTCCGCGCCAGCGCCAGCAGGTAATTGTTGCGCTTGGCGTCGAGCAGTGAATCCTCGGTCAGCGTGCCGGAGGTGACCAGCCGGACAACATCGCGCCGTACCACGCTTTTGGCGCCGCGCTTGCGCGCTTCGGCGGGATCCTCGAGCTGTTCGCAGACCGCGACACGGTGACCGAGCGCAATCAGCCGGTGCAGATATTCGTCGGAGCGCTCGATCGGCACGCCGCACATCGGAATGTCGTTGCCGAGATGCTTGCCGCGCTTGGTCAGCATGATGCCGAGCGCGCGCGACGCGACCTCGGCGTCGTCGAAGAACATCTCGTAGAAGTCGCCCATCCGGTAGAACAACAGGCAATCCGGATTGGCGGCCTTGATCTCGATATACTGCTCCATCATCGGCGTGACGCGCGTCACGGCCTCGGCGATCGGCTCCGGTGCGCTCAGTCACGATGGTGCGTGCAGCTTCCATGAGACGACGCTAGCAAATATTCCGCCGTCGCGCCCGGCCTTGTGCCGGGCATCCACGATTTAAATCGGTTGCCGGAGAGCCGCCGGCGTGCGTTATTTTTCTGGTGCCGGGATGCGGATCAGTTCCGCGAGCTGATCTTGCGTCAATGGTGCCGCGAGGTATTTGAACGTGACGGCGTCCGCCATCAGCGCGTCGAGCCCCATGATCTCGCCGGGCTGCAATATGGCCTTGGGAAAGAACTCATCGCGGACCTGTTTGGCCGTCGTGAACGGAATTTCGGCGAACGCGGCATAGGACTTTAGCGCGTCGTCTCCGGCATACATCCAGTCTATGGTTTCGCGATAGGCTTGCAGAAAGCGCGCATAGACGGCGGGCCGGGCATCCTGTTTGCTGGCGAGTCCACCCAGCACCCGGATGGTCTGGCCGCGCACCGATTGCAAATCCTTGCCGTAGCCGATGACGCGGATCTCGTTGTTATTGATCTGCGCGAGCCCGAATGGCGGCGCCGACCAGCCGACATCGATCTGTCCGGACATCACTTGAACCAGCGTTGCACTCGGGCTGCCGGTCGCGACCAATTGGGCTTTGACGCCGGCTTCGCGCGTGAAGGCGAGCGCCATCGTGTTGGTCGAGGCGCCGACGGTCGAGAACGCGACGGTTTTGCCGGCGGTGTCCTTGAAGGATTTGATCGGAGAATCGGCGCGGGCGTACCAAAAATCCGCGGCGCCGGTGGCCTCGGCGGCGACGATATGGATCGGCGCGCCTTTGGCAAAGACGGCAAAGGCGCTCTGGGTACCCAGAAGCGCGACATCGGCGCTGCCGGCCAACAGCGCCTGCTGGCTCTCACCGGCGCCTTGCGTCCATAAAATGTCGAGCGACAGGCCGTGCTTCTGAAAAATGCCGGCTTGCTGCCCAAGCTGCGCGATTGCGGTGTCCCAGTTGCCACGCTGGCCGAGGGCGAGCGTCAGCTTGTCGTTCGCCTTGGCGCTGACGCCGACGAGCGAAAGGACGAACAACGCAACAGCGAACCGTGCAAAACCCGTGCGTGACATGGCCCCCCCCTGTTTGACGACTAGCCCGCGCCGCCGACCGCGAGCTGCGCCTTCAGGCGCGTCGGCCGGCGTACCAGTTCGACCGAACAGAGCGGCGTCGGCACCGGCGTGCGATCGAAAGCGAAGGCGCCGTTGCGGTCGCTGACATCGACCCAGGCGAGCCAGTTCTGATCGTCGCGCGCTTCGTAGTCTTCGCGGAAATGGCTGAGCCGCGATTCAGTGCGGATCAGCGAAGCGCCGAGAATCATCCGGGCGGCGAGCAGCATCGCTTCGGTTTCTTTCAGGCGCACCAGTTCATGGACGTGCGGCGCCCCGATGCCCTCGAATTCACGTGACAAAGCATCGACCTGGGTACGCGCGTGCTCGAGACGATCGGCCCGTTTGAGAATGCCGACGTCGTAGGCAAACATGATCTGCTGCAAGTCTCGCAGGATACGATCGGACTGGGCCTGTGCCGCCGGATCGAGCGGCTTGACCGCTTCGGCGTACAGCATTTGCACTTGTGCTGCGTCGACCGCCGGCGCGGGAAGGCTGTCGAGGTCTTCGACCGCGCTGCGGCCGGCGATCCAGCCATTGCCGACGCAAAGCCCGATATGAAATCCGGCGAAGTGGTTGGCACAGCCGGCCTGCGCCAGACCTGCGGCGAGCAGTCCCGGCACATCGGAGCGGCAATCGGAGCCGGTTCGAACGCCCATCTTGGTCATCTGATTGAGCGCGTAATACGGCGTCTTGCCGAACATGTCGGTCTTGGCTTCGCTGCCGAGTTTGCGGAAGAAATAGTCCATCCATTTCACTTTGCTATGGATGAACACCTCGCGCATGTCTTCCGGGATCGCCGACATATCGAGATACATCGGGTCGTTGCCCTTTTGCTTCTCGGCCGCCATCGCGCGCGCGATGCGGGGCACGTCGGCCTGATCCGACCAGTCGGGCTCGTATTCGTCCATGAACGGCTTACCGGTGGCGTTGACCCACCGCGCGCCTTCCTGGATCGCAAAGGTGATGCCCTCGAAATAAAATTTCGGCGTGCCCGGCCGCACGTAACTGAATTCGGCGTTGCGCAGCGTCGCGCCGGCCTGATAGGCGAGCAGCGTGCCGGTGCCGGTGATGTCGCGCACGAAGCCTGAGCGGAAGGTGATCGCATTGGTGCATACGATCGTCGTGCGCGCCTTGATGACATGAAATTGTCCGGTCCGGCTGTCGATGCCGACAGCGCCGGTAACGCGGCCTTCGGCGCGAAGCAGGCCGGTGATGAACAGCCGGTCGATCAGCTCGACGCCGATCGGCTCCAGCGCTTGGCGCAATAGCCAGCAGAACTCCAGTCCGCCGCCGTCCGGATACATCACGCGCGCGAGGTCGAGCCCGCGCGTCGGCCGCCGCGCATATTGGCCGTCGGCGCCGCGATGGAATTTCATTCCCATCGCCTCGAAATCGCGCAGCCGCGCGAACGAGTTCGCCAGGCATTCCCGCACCAGAACCTGATCGGCGATGCCGTCATTGCCGGCGACGATCTCGCGCAGAATCCCGTCAATGTCGTCATCGGGCAGCGCGACGATCATCCAGGCGTTGGAGAACGCAGTGTGGCCGGTGCGGCCGATTTTCCAGGAATCGACCAGCGTGACGCGCGTGCCCGGCGTGCCGTGCCGTTTGGCGCTCAGCGCCGCCAGCATGCCGCCGGCGCCGCCACCGATCACCAGCACGTCGGTCTCGGTGAGCAAGCCTTCGAATTTTCGCGCACAGGGCTTCACCACGGCCGCGGCCTGTTCTTTACCGAGGGATGCACATCGACGATCTGCTCGGGACAGAAGATTTCGCAGCTGAAACAGGTGATGCAATGCTCGCGGTATTTGATGACCGGCAGCTTAAAGGTCGAGTTCAGGCCGGCGATGACGCTCGCGGGCGGCGCCGGCTCCATGTGAATGACATCGGCCGGGCAAACGACGTCGCAGATGCCGCAACCGGTGCATTTTTCCAGTTCGATACTTTCAATCATGAGCTATTTCGCCAGCTTCTTTCTTTTTTCCCTAGGCGCTGCGTTCAGGCGTGGTTATCGAACACGCCAGCGAACGGCAACAGGCCGGTCTGCGGGTGGCAGTTGAAATACTCGAAAGGCGGGTTGCCGTCGTCGAGGATGAAGATCTCGTTGTAGGTGTGGAGCTGCAGCTTGTCCTGATACTTTTTGCGGGCCGCAAGCGCGCTGGTGTAGATCGCCAAGTGGCTGGGATGATCTTTGCTCCATGCCTCCAAGTGTCCCATGGAGACAAAAGCGCCGAGCGAATAGCCCTCGGCGAGTTTCCTGCCGTCGCCGCCGATGCAGTCGACTTGGCGCAGCGAGAAGCAGCCGGTTTCGCGCGGATTATTGCGCAGGTAGCTCATGCCGGCATCGAGCTTCGGCTTGATGCGCTGCTGGTAATCCTTGAGCTGCTCGCCTTCGCATTTTTCCCACGAGACGCCGGAGCGGATCACGCAGAGATTCTTCGGCGGCACGATCGCGCGGTAGGAAACGCCGGATGCTGCGCCATGACGATCCGCGGTCGCGACCGTCGGCTCGAAGCGATCGTCCGCGGCGCCGGGAATGCGATCGCGCGCCGCGCCCCAATAGCCGGTGTGATCGGTCGAAGTGAGGCCCATATGCGGGCAGCCGGAGAAACCGCGGCGGAATTCCTTGAACGTAATGGTTTCCATGCGCGGCGCATCGACCACGACCGGTTCCCACCACAGGCCGACGGCCGCGTTGCCGCGAATGCCGGCGCGCCATGCGGCAACCGCCGGCGAGTTCGAGCCAGGCACGGAATTGCGACGCGTCGAGCCAATAGAGGGCGGCGACGCGATTCAAATAGCCCTGCAGATCGGTGTAGCTCGCCTGATCGACATAAACCGGCGCGGCCATGCCCGCGGCGCTGCTTGCCAAAAATTCGGTCAGGCCGGCGTCGGGCAGCGCATCGGCTGCCTTCACCTGCAGACCGAGAAACAATACTGCGACATTGGTCTGCGGCACGGCCGCCGAATAGCGCGGCACCGGAGCCTTATGGCCTTCGGGCTGATTGAGCGGAAAGCGGCGGACCGGGCATCGGCTTTCCGCCGTGCCGGCCGCCGCTTCGTTTCGTTCGTCGAGCATGGACAATGTCGAAGCTCGCTTCTTCGTCCGGCCTGAAGCCGTTATTTCACCAGCTTCTTGCCGGTGACGGCTTCGAGGTTCTTATAGAACACCTTCTCGCTGGTCGCCTTGTCCATCTTCAGCGAGTCGAGGATTTCCAGCGTCACGCGCGGGAACATCGTGCCGCCTTCCGGGATCGAACGGGCAGTCGGAGGCGAACACGATCTTGTCGATCGGGAAGAACTCCATGCCGGCCTTGGTCGCCGGGACCGCGGTGAACGCCGCGGTGTCGGCATAGAAGTCGTGCTTGAAGTAATCGAGCGGGCGCTTCTTCAGGCTCTTGCGCAAGCCGGCGTAATCCTCGTCGGTGGTGCGCTGACCCATCACGTCATTGCCCGGGCCGAGCCGGCCTTCCAGCATCGGCACGATGCCGCCGAAATGGTGGGTGATGATTTTCAGGTTCGGATGGGTGTCCATGATCTTGGAATAGACCAGCCGCAGCATGGCGGCCGCGGTTTCGTAGGACCAGCCGATGGTCCACCAGATTTCGTAGAGCGACTTCTTCTCGTCGAGATAATCCGGCGTCTCGGCGCCGCGCGCCGGATGCAGCCAGATCGGCGCGCCGAGTTCGTTCATCTTTTTCCAGAACGGCGCGTATTCCGGCCGGTCGAGCGGCTTGCCGGCGACATTGGTATAGATCTGCACGCCGAGCGCGCCGTTCTTGATCGCGCGTTCGGCCTCGGCGACGCCGGCGTCGGGCGCCGCGAGCGAGACTTGCGCGACCCAGCCCGGGAAGTGATCCTTTTCCTTGGCGATCAGTTCGGCAAAGCCGTCATTGATGATCTTGCAGAACTCGTCGATGTCCTTCGGCGTCTTGGCGAATTTTTCGATCGGCGGCTGCGGATAGGACAGGATCTGCTGATAGTCCTTGTGGCCATCGACGATCTTCTTGCGCACATCGAGATCGAACAAGCGCCGGCAGCGAGCGGATGCGCTTGCCGATGTCCTTGTAGTCGCCGGCGGCTTCATTGAGCTTGGTGAAGAATTTTTCCGGAAAAAAGTGGGTATATGCGTCGATCCGCATGGGCGTTTCTCTCCTTTTTGGTGGCTAGGCTTCTAAAGCATCGGTAGCGGGAAATGAAGCGACCCGGCTATGCTTATTCTGCGCATCTCGGACCGAAAGTCGGCAGGGTGCGGCTCTTTACGGACCGCCCGTCAGCCGGGCCGCCAAATCGGCCGGGATCGGCTGCGATTTTAATTTCTCGGGATCGTCGGGGTCGTGGGCGACAAAGACGCGGGTCTCGAAGCCTTCGACCGCGAGCACGCCCGCTTTGGTCAGGCGATGCTCGATCTTGATGCTGGAGCGGCCGCAGGCGACCACCGCGGTCTCGATCGATACCTCGTCGCCGAACCGGGTCGGCACGCGGAAGATGCGCGCGGGTTTCGACCATCGGATGGCCGACGAATTGTATAATGCCTTGAGATAATCGAATCTTCGACATGCCGGCGGCGCGTTCCATGAGATAGGTCGGTCGAGGTATCGAACATCGCGAAATAGCGCGGATAGAACATGATGCCGGCGGGATCGCAGTCGCCCCATTCGATGCGCAGTGTGCGGGTGTTCTTCAACATCGCGGCAGCTCATCGCGGCGCCATGCGCAGCGCGCCGTCGAGCCGGACGACTTCGCCGTTGAGATAGCGGTTCTCGATCATGTGCCGGACCAGCGCCGCGTATTGCGGCGGCTGGCCGAGCAGCTTCGGAAACGGCACCGAGGCGGCGAGACTTTGCTGCGCCTGTTCGGGCAGCGCATGCAGCATCGGCGTCGAGAAAATTCCCGGCGCGACGGCGTTGACGCGGATGCCGAACTGGGCGAATTCGCGCGCCGCCGGCAGGACGAGTGCGACCACGCCGCCTTTCGATGCGGCATAGGCGGCCTGGCCGATCTGGCCCTCATAGGCCGCGACCGACGCGGTGCAGACGATGATGCCGCGCTCGCCGTCCTGCAGCGGCTCGAGCGCCTGCATGGCGGCGGCCGCCAGCCGCATCGTGTTGAAGGTGCCGATCAGATTGATCTCGACGACGCGGGCGAATTCGGCAAGCGGCATCGGGCCGTCGCGGCCGACGATGCGCTTGGCCGGTCCGACGCCGGCGCAATTGATCAGGATGCGCGCGGTGCCGTGTTTGTCCTTGGCCGCGGCAATGGCGGCGGCGGTATCCGTCCGCTTTGGTGACGTCGCAATGAACGGCGAGGCCGCCGATCTTTTTGGCGGCTGGCGTTCGCGCCCTCGTCATTGACGTCGAAGATCGCCACTTTGGCGCCGGCTTCGGCCAGCATGCGCGCGGTGGCGGCGCCCAGGCCCGAGGCGCCGCCGGTGACGATGGCGGCGTGTCCTCGAATGTCCATGTCGAAATACCTTAGGCTGGTTGCGGCGCCCGAGCGACGATGACGTAGCGACGGCGGCGCGTCGGCGTAAAGCTCCTCGACCAAATCCGCCCGATGCGCGAGCACGGCGCGCTGGTTGATCGAGCCTTTGTCGGTCATCTCACCGACATCGAGCGACGGCGGTTCGGCAAGCACAATGGCGCGAGTCGACGCGGTTCGAGGCGCCGCTCGCCGCGGCGGCAAAGCTGTCGAGGAGACGGCCGAATGCCGCCGTCACGCGCGCGTCGGCCAGCAATAATTGGGCCGGACTATCGGCGGCAATGCCGGGAGCGGCTTTGCGGCAGGCATCGAGATCGGGAAACACCAGAGCGGCGATCGTCGTCGCGGTCGGCGCCGGCCAGCACCACGTCGCGAACCAGCGGCGCGAAATGCGCGATGAAGGCTGCGCGCAACGGTCCGACGCTGACCCAGGTGCCGGTCGCGAGCTTGAAATCCTCGGCGAGCCGGCCGTCGAACAACAGCCCCTTCGCCGGGTCGGCCGGGTCTTCGAATTTCAGCGCATCGCCGATCTTGTAATAGCCCTCGTCGTCGAAGGCCGCCGCGGTAAGCGCCGCGGCCCGCCAATAGCCCGGCGTGATATTGGCGCCTTTCAGCCGCGCTTCGAGCTTGCCTTCGCGCGGCACCAGCTTCAGGTCGACGCCGGGCGCCGGCAAGCCGATATTGCCGGCACGGTCGGACTCCCAGGTGCAGGCAATCGCCAGCGGTGCGGTTTCGGTCGAGCCGAGGCTTGAGACGAAAATGATGCGCTCGCCGGTCGTCTTTACCGCAAGCGCCTGCAACGCCTCGGAGACGTGCTGCGCCAGGCTGGCGCCCGCGTAGAACAGCACTTTCAAGCGGCTGAAGAATTTCTCGCGCAGGGCCGGATCGGCTTCGAGATACGGCACCAGCATCTCATAGCCCTTGGGCACGTTGAAATAGATGGTCGGCGCGATGTCGCGCAGGTTGCGCACCGTCGCGGCGATGGCGCCGGGCAGCGGCTTGCCGTCGTCGATATAGAGCGAGCCGCCATTGTCGAGCACCAGATTGAAATTGTGATTGCTGCCGAAGGTGTGGTTCCACGGCAGCCAGTCGACAATGACCGGCGGCTCTTCGCGCGACGAAAGGAAATCCGGCGCTGAGCATCGCCTGGTTGGCGCACAGCATGCGCTGCGTGTTGATGACGCCTTTCGGCTGGCCGGTGGAGCCGGAGGTAAAAAGGAATTTCGCGATCGTATCGGGCGTGACGCGTGGCATGCGCCGCCTCGACCTTCGCCGCCGGCTTGGTCTCGGCAAGACGAGCGAAGGCGGTTTGACCGGCGTTCGACGGCCGCGCCGGCGACCACGATCTCGACGCCGGCCGGCACGGTTGCGGCTATGGCGCGCGCGAACGCGGTGCCGCTGGCGGCAAACACCAGGCCCGGCGTGAGAATTTCGATAATGGCTTTGAGCTTGCCGAAATCCTCGAGAGACAAGCGAATAGGGGACCGAAATCGGCGCATAGGGAATGCCGACATGCATGGCGGCGAGGCCGAGCAGCGCGTGCTCGATGTCGTTGCCGGACAGGATCGCGATCGGCCGCTCGGGCGAGAGATCGCGCTCGAGCAGCGCCGTCGCGATCGCGCGCACCGCCGCCAGCGCTTGCGCATAGCTCAGCGTGCGCCAGCCGCCACTTGGCGTCGCGCTGGGCCAGAAAGACACGCGTCCGGCGCGGCATCGGCCCAATGCACCAGCCGCTCGGTGATTTTTTCCGGATGCGGCGGCAGCGGATGCGGCGAACGCATCAGGATCGTGCCGTCACCGTGGTGCTCGGTGACGACTTCCGGCCGCGCAAGTTTGACCGGCCGAAGCGGCGCGAGTTTCTTCCCGTCGAAAGTTTTCGCCAAGGTTTTTGCCGGCGCGCTCGGCATGTCAGCCGCGCGTCACTTTGGGTGCGCGCTTCTCCAGAAACGCCTTGAGCCGTTCCTTGGCCTGTTCGTCGCCTTGCGCGATCGCGGCGGCGAGCGCCTCGGTCACGAAAGCCGGCCGCCGGATCGCTGCGGGCGATCCGCGGCAGCAGATGCATCACGGCGAAATTGGTGAACGGCGCATTGCCGGCGATGCGGTGCGCGAGCTCGATGCCTTTGGCGCGCCCGTGGCCTTCATCGACCAGATATTGCGGTGAGCCCGCTGCCTGGCCTTCCTCGGCCGAAGCGTGCGTCCGGTCAGCATCATGTCCATCACGCGCGCGGTGCCGATCAAGGGCGGCAGCCGCACCGAGCCGCCGCCGCCGACATAGATGCCGCGGCTCGCTTCCGGCAGCGCATAAAATGCGGAGCGCTCGGCAACCCGCACATGCGCGGCCGCGGCGAGTTCAAGGCCGCCGCCGACCACCGCGCCGTGCAGCACGGCGACCACCGGCACCTTGCCGAATTCGATCCGCTCGAAGGCGCGATGCCAGGACCGCGAATGCTCGACGCCGTCGAAAGTATTGCGCTCGGAAAGCTCGGACAGGTCGAGCCCGGCGCTGAAATGTTCGCCGTCGCCGGCCAGTACAACGGCGCGGATATCCTCCGGCAGTGCACTGAAAAAGGTCTCGATGCCGTGCACCATGGTATCGTCGAGCGCGTTGCGCTTTTGCGCCCGCGCTAATGTCAGCACGGCCACGGCGCCCTGCCGTTCGACCCGCAGCGTCGCCGGCAGATCCGCGAATTTGGATGCGGGTGTCGTCATCTAGCCCTGACCGATTTGCTCAATTCGGCGGCATTTGACCCTGTCCGCCGCGGCCCGTAAATAGCCTGCGCACAATGAATTAAGACGCGAAACGGAGCGGGCCATGCGGGAGGTCTTTATTTGCGACGCGGTGCGCACCCCGATCGGCCGCTACGGCGGCGCGCTCGCCAAGGTCCGCACCGACGATCTCGCCGCCGTGCCGATCAGGGCGCTGGTCGCCCGCAATGCCCAGGCCGACTGGTCGCGGCTCGACGAGGTGTTTTTCGGCTGCGCCAATCAGTCCGGCGAGGACAACCGCAATGTCGCGCGGATGGCGCTGCTGCTTGCCGGTCTGCCCGACAGCGTGCCCGGCGTCACCGTCAATCGGCTCTGCGCTTCGGGTCTCAATGCAGTGGGCGACGCGGCCCGCGCGATCAAGACCGGCGAAATGGATTTTGCCATCGCCGGCGGCGTCGAATCGATGACGCGGGCGCCGTTCGTCATGGGCAAGGCCGGCGAGGCATTCTCGCGCTCGGCGGAAATCTTCGACACCACGCTCGGCTGGCGCTTCATCAATCCGGCGCTGAAAGCGCAATACGGCGTCGACGCCATGGCCGAGACGGCCGAGAACGTCGCCGAGGAGTTCCAGGTCACCCGTCAGGATCAGGATGCCTTCGCGCTGCGCTCGCAGCAGCGCGCCGCGCAGGCCATCGCCACCGGCTACTTCGCCAAGGAGATCGTTCCGGTCGCGGCGCCGGGCGGCAAGGCCGGACCGATCATCGTCAACGAAGACGAGCATCCGCGCTGCGACACCACGATCGAAACGCTGCAGAAGCTCAAGCCGATCGTGCGCACTCCCGGCACCGTCACCGCCGGCAATGCGTCGGGCATCAATGACGGCGCCGCGGCGATCATCCTCGCCAGCGAGGACGCGGTGAAGGCGCATGGACTGAAGCCCCGCGCCCGCATTCTCGGCATGGCGTCAGCCGGCGTGCCGCCGCGCATCATGGGCATCGGCCCGGTGCCGTCGACGCGTAAGCTGATGGAACGGCTTGGATTGAAGATCAGCGATTTCGATCTGATCGAGATCAACGAAGCATTCGCCGCGCAGGGCCTGGCCTGTCTGCGCCAGCTCGGCGTCGCCGACGATGCCGCGCACGTCAATCCGCATGGCGGCGCCATCGCGCTCGGCCATCCGCTCGGCATGTCGGGCGCGCGGCTGACGCTGACGGCGGTGCATGGCCTCGAGAAGCAGGCCGGCAAACGCGCGCTTGCCACCATGTGCGTGGGCGTCGGGCAGGGCGTGTCGCTCGCGCTGGAGAAGGTATAATTCTTTTAGCCCGGCCCGGGTTGCGAAACCTCTTGCTAGTGGTGTCGATTTTTAAAGGCTAGGGGACAACCCAACTGTTCTTCATTTTTCGTGAAGAGGCCAGCGGTCCACCGCATCAGCTTCAATCTGTCTATAGCAAGCTTGCCGTTGTCCTTAAGTATCCCGACAACGTTCTCATCATCGTTAAGAGCGACAGTGCACTTTCCTATTCGCCCGTCCGACCTGATCAAAAATGAATTCAGCCTTGAAGCATAACATACATGCACATCGTTGTCGCTGTCGCACTCAATTTTGAGTGCGCCACTGGATTTGTTCTGTATCAGAGCGATCAGTTCTGACATTTTGCCCTTAGCGAGTGGAACGATTTTTTCGTCATTAGGGCTGCCTAATCTAACAATCTCCTTTATGAAAATCTTGTAACGATGATCACCTCCGAACTCTTTCAGGATGTCCTCAACGAACATCAAAACATCATCGAAGTTTTCGGGCGTAACATGGACCCTGAAGGTCAGCAAAAAATCGCGAGCAGATTTCCTCGTGGCAAGGAGATTTGACCAGATTACTTCGAAAGTGCCCCTCCCTCGGACCGTGACGCGAGATCGGTCATGATAGGTCTTCGATCCGTCGAGACTAACCTGGAAATAGAATATTCCGACTTGCAGCAGCGCTTCAAAAAGTTCCTCGGTTAACAGATAGCCATTCGTTGTGATGCTCGAATAATAACGTTCGGACGTGTAAATATCTTTTGCGTATCCATTTAATTCCAGAACCAAGTCTTTCGCGAGCAACGGCTCTCCGCCGAACCAGCTGAGATGCAAAGATTGCAGATCGTCCGCCCGATTCGAGAGCAGTAGCTTGATTAACTCGACAACTCCCCGCTGCATTTTCCCGTGTTTGAAATCCTCGTAGCAGTAATTGCAACGGAAATTGCAGGCCTCCGTCGACAATAAAATCAACTCTAGATAGCGCGAATCGAGGGAGGTCGCGATCAAGTCGTCGATACAACTAAGATTCATTTTTCGCCGCAGCGATAGGCGTTCTTGCAGACCGTATTCGAATCTGCCGCTGTTGCCGCTAGGTTGCGTTTCAATGCCGCAACGAATGTTGGATTATCGATGACTATTCTTCCGGAATCGTCGATGCTAACGTCATCCATCGAAATCGAGCCAACATGCTTTTGAAGTTTCTCAATGGCGTGGGGAGCGCTGTGTACAAACGTATTGAGAAGGCCGGTGCTCTTAATAGCCACCCGTTTTTTGCTGAGAAACTTGATGTCCTTGCGAGTTACGCCGGTGGAAAATTGTCCTGCCATTTCACACCCCCTATCCGATATAAATCCGGCTAATTCTAAGACGTTTAGAATTAAATGCAACTAGAAGTCAAATGTCTGGCCTGTACAACGCTACGATACGACAGGTCGAAATGCCTGTCTGAATAGCTCGAGGAGAATTTTTCGTGCCGATGTCGCCTGGTTACATCCCGTTCCATCCCAATCCCTCGAAGCCGACCTACAAGCCGCCGGCGGGCGCGGTCGATGCGCATTGCCATGTGTTCGGGCCGGAAGCGAAGTTTCCTTACGCGCCGGAGCGCAAATACACCCCCTGCGACGCGCCGAAGGAAAAGCTGTTCGCGCTGCGCGACTTTCTCGGCTTCGACAAGAACGTCATCGTCCAGGCCTCGTGCCATTCCAAGGACAACAGCGCGATGGTCGACGCGCTCGAGGCGTCGAACGGCCGGGCCAAGGGCGTCGCCTTTGTCGGCGAGGAAGTCACCGACGACCAGCTGAAATGGATGGACAGGGCCGGCGTGCGCGGCGTGCGCTTCAATTTCCTCAAGCGGCTGGTCGACTTCACCCCGCGCGACGTTCTTGAGCGCATTGCCAAGCGGGTGGAAAAGCTCGGCTGGCATATCGTGATCTATTTCGAGATGCCGGATCTGCCGGAGCTTGAGAGTTTCTTCACCTCATTGCCCACCACCGTCGTGGTCGACCACATGGGCACGCCCACGGTCAGCAAGGGCGTCGACGATCCGGAGAACCAGCGTTTCCACCGGCTGATGGACAAGCACAAGAATTTCTGGGTCAAAGTGACCTGCCCGGAACGCATGAGCCTCGCCGGGCCGCCCTATGACGATGTGGTGCCGTTCGGCCGGGCTTTGGTCGAGCATTTCCCCGACCGCGTGATCTGGGGCACCGACTGGCCGCACCCGAACATGAAGAAAGTGGCGCCCGACGACGGGGTGCTGGTCGACTACATCCCCAAGGTCGCGACCACCGCGGCGGCGCAGCAGGCGATGCTGGTCGACAATCCGATGCGGCTTTACTGGGCTTAGAACGTTTCGAAACGGCAGCGGTTAAGTTGCCAAGCTTTGCTGTGCTATATATGTGAAGCCAAACGGGAGTAACGCCGATGGCCCGCGAACAACGCGATTATGACGACATTCCGGGGACGTTCGTGTTCGATGCCGAACGGTCCCGCCAGGGGTTCGGCATCAATATGTTCTGCATGTCGCTCTTGAAGGACGAGAACCGCAAGGCGTTCAAGGCGGACGAGGCGGAATACCTCAAGAAGTTCAACCTGACGCCGGAGCAGACCGACGCCATCCTCAAGCGCGATTACAACCGCATGCTGGAGCTCGGCGGCAATATCTACTTCACCGCCAAGCTCGGTGCGACCGACGGCCATTCGTTCCAGCATCTCGCCGCGGTGATGACCGGTTCGACGCAGCAGGATTATGCCGGGATGATGCTCGGCGGCGGCCGCTCGGTCGAAGGCAATCGTTCGCGGACCGGCAAGAATACGCCGTCTAAATATCTCTCGTCGGCGGCGGCAAAACCGAAAGCCAAATCGGCCAAAAGCGCCAAGAGCAAAGCCGCCAAGCCCAAATCCAAAGCAAAAACCAAATCCAAATCAGCGAAACGAAAGTAACGCCGTGGCAAAGATCATCGCAGGTATAGGTTCATCGCATGTGCCGGCCATCGGCGCGGCGATCGATAACGGCAAGACCGAAGAGCCCTATTGGAAGCGGGTATTTTCCGGGTTCGAGAAGTCGCAAGAGTGGATGCGCGAGCTAAAGCCCGACGTCGCCATCATCGTTTACAACGATCACGCGACGGCGTTCTCGGTCGAGATGATCCCGACCTTCGCGCTCGGCTGCGCCGCCGAGTTCCCGCCGGCCGATGAGGGCTGGGGCCCGCGCCCGGTGCCGGTGGTCCAGGGTCACCCGACGCTCGCCTCGCATATCGCGCAGTCGGTCATCCTCGACGAATTCGATCTCACCATCTGCAACAAGATGGAAGTCGATCACGGCATGACGGTGCCGATGAACCTTTTGTTCGGCAAGGTGGAGAAGGACGGGCGCTGGCCGTGTCCGGTGGTTCCGCTGGCGGTCAATGTCGTGATGTATCCGCCGCCGACCGGCCATCGCTGCTACATGCTCGGCAAAGCGATCCGCAAGGCGGTCGAATCCTATCCCGACGATTTGCGGGTCGTGATTTTCGGCACCGGCGGTCTGTCGCACCAGATTTCCGGCCCGCGCGCCGGCCTGATCAACCGCAAATGGGATACCGCGTTCCTCGACAATCTGTCGAAGGATCCGCAGAAGCTCGTCAAGATTCCGCATATCGACTACATGCGCGAGGCCGGCGCCGAAGGCATCGAGATGGTGATGTGGCTCATCATGCGCGGCGCGCTCGATGACAAGGTCGACGAGGTCTATCGCTTCTACACCGTGCCGGCCTCGAACACCGCGGTCGGCCATATCATCCTGGAAAACCGGCCGCGCGGCGCCAAAGGCGCGAAGCGTCCGGGTGCGAACAAAGCCGCCGTGAAATCCAAGCGGCCGGCCGGCAAGATCAAGCGAGCGGCCGCCCGCGCGAAAGTCGACCGCGTTCGCAGTTAAAAAATCCCATCCGTTATGGCCGGGCTTGTCCCGGCCATCTCGATGAACAAGGCACATTCTCCAGATAATCGGGATGCGCGGGTCAAGCCCGCGCATGACGTGGAGAAAATAGGAGGTCAGCGATGAAGATTTGCGTAGCGGGGCAGGGCGCGTTCGGACAAAAACATCTCGATGCGCTCAAGCGCATTCCCGGCGTCGAGGTGACGTCGCTGGTCGGCGGCAATCAGGATTCCACCGCCGAGGTCGCCGAAGAAATACGGCGTCCCGCACTACACCGGCGATCTGGCCGAAGGCATCAAGCGCGCCGACGCGGTGATCCTCACCACGCCGACCAAGATGCATTTCCGCCAGGGCGAGCAGGTGATGCGCGCCGGCAAGCATGTGCTGGTCGAAATCCCGGTCACCGACAGCGTCGAGGACGCCGAAGCGCTGGTGAAGATCGCCAAGGAAACCGGCGTCACCGCGATGGGCGGCCATGTCCGCCGCTTCAATCCGAGCCATCAATACGTCCACAAGAAGATCGTCAAGGGCGAGCTGAAAATCCAGCAGATGGACGTGCAGACCTATTTCTTCCGCCGCAAGAACATCAACGCTGCCGGCAATGCGCGCAGCTGGACCGACCATCTGTTGTGGCATCACGCCGCGCACACCGTCGATCTGTTCCAGTATCAGGCCGGCGAAACCATTTCCGACTGCTACGCGGTGCAGGGCCCGATCCATCCGCAACTCAATATCGCGATGGACATGGGCATCGTCGCGCGGACGCCGTCCGGCGCGATTCTGACCCTGTCGCTGTCGTTCAACAATGACGGGCCGATCGGCTCGTTCTTCCGCTACATCTGCGACAACGGCACCTACAAGGCGTTCTACGACGACTTGAGCGACGGCAAGGACAACAAGATCGACGTCTCCAAGGTCGACGTGTCGATGGACGGCATCGAGCTCGAAGACCGCGAATTCATCGCGGCGATCAAGGAAAAGCGCGAGCCGAACGCGAGCCTGGCTCAGCTGCTTCCCTGCATGCATGTGCTCGGCAAGCTCGAAAGCATCATCGACCCGCAGCGCAAGGCGCACGCGTAACCGTCGGGCGAGCTTAAAGTGTATAGATTGCGATTCCGAGAGACCGCGCCGCTGCGATAAGCCGGCGGTCGAAGCTCGCCGATTCGATATCTTGGCCGCGCGCCCGCAGAAACTCGACGGTCGCGACGGAGCGCATGGATGAAAGGTAGCTACGGGAAGCTACTTCGTCAATAAATCCATATTTGCCGGATTGAAGTCGCCTCCATCTCAGGCAAATCTCGCCAACAACAATACAAATGGGGGAGGACCCGATGACCGGCGGGTTTCGCGGCTTGGTTGCCATTGCGTTTGTCGCCATCGCTTTTATCGCCGCAAAGCCTTCGGTTACGCACGCCGAGGATGCCTATCCCTCGCGCCCGGTCCACATCTTCGTGCCGTACCCGCCCGGCGGCGCGGTCGACATCGTGGCGCGGACATTGGGCGATGCGTTATCGCGGCAGTGGGGTCAAACGGTCGTCATCGAAAATCGGCCAGGCGCGGGCGGCGTGATCGCCGAACAGGCTTTGGTGCAGTCGCCGCCTGATGGCTACACGCTGATCCTTGTTGCTTCCGGGCATTCCCTGCTCGGTCATTTCTACAACAACCTGCCCTATGACACGTTCAAGGATTTCACGCCGATTTCGCTGGTCGGCTCGTCGCCGAACATTTTGCTGGTGAGCGCCGCTTCGCCGTTCAAATCCGTCGGCGACGTGATCGCGCAAGCCCGCGCCAAGCCCGGCCAACTCTCCTACGGCCATGCCGGCAATGGCACGTCGCCCTATCTTTCCGCCGAGCTGTTCAAATATATGGCGAAGATCGACATCACGTCGGTGCCCTATAAGGGCGGCGCGCCGGTTCTGGCCGATCTGATCGGCGGCCATATTCCGCTCGCCTTCAACAACATTCCGGAATCGCTCGGACAAATCCAGGCCGGCGCCGTGCGGCCGCTCGGGGTCACCACCGCGGCGCGGTCTCCGGTGCTGCCGGACATTCCGGCCATCGCCGAAGCCGGTCTGCCGGGTTATGACACCGGCGTGTGGTGGGGGTTTCTCGGGCCGGCCGGATTGCCTGCCGCGGTAGGGACGAAACTCGCCAAGGATTGCGCGGCGGCGGCCCAGGCCCCCGAGGTGCGCGCCAAACTGTTGCAACTCGGCGCCGTGCCGATCGGCTCCTCGTCGGAAGCGTTCGCCAAGCTCATTCGCGACGATTACGACAAATGGGGTCCGATCATCAAAGCCGCCGGAATCAAGTTCGAATAATAGCGCTCGTGTTACGCCCAACTCGCGAAACTGAGCCCGGTGCCCGTTCCCGCCGGTGTCCGGTAGCCCGGGACATATTCGAACCAGTTGAGGTCGAGATGCTCGCAGGCGGCGGCGATGCCGACCCAGTTGAGGATTTCCGATGACCCGGCATTGAGCTTGTTGCGCGGCAGATTTTGCAGAAATTTTGCGTCCTTGTCGGCGCAGGCTTTCAAGATCGCGCGGTCGAAATCCTCGTCGACCAGGAAATGACTCAAGCCGCCGGAGGCGATGATGCCGACCCGCATATCGGCGGGAAATGTCTCGACCGCTTCGCGGATCGCCCTGCCGAGTTCGTAGCAGCGCTTCGGCCGCGGCTGGTTCGGCGCGAAGTAAGTATTGAGGAACACCGGCACGACCGGAATCGGCTTTTCCGCATCCATCACCCGGCGATGCACATAAGCCACCGCATGGCCTTCGCCTTCGCCCTTGCGCAAGGTCTTCGACGAGGCCGGATCGAAGCCATGATCCATCAGCCAATCGATCAGATGCAAGGCGAGCTTTGCATCGACCGGATAGGATCGGGGCTTGTCGTCCTCGAAGAAAGCTTGCCGGTTCTTGACGTACCATTCCGGAAAATGCTGCCGGTAGAATTCGTGCTGTTCGTTGCTGTTGAGGATGGTCTCGCCGTAATAGACCGCGAAAGCGGGCCGGCAGTCTTCCAGATAGCTTTCGTCCTGGTCGTCACCCATGACGATCAGCGTATCGAGATTGGCCTTCGCGAGCGTTTGCTTCAGATGGGCGATCGCTTCGCGGGCCTTGTTCTGCCGGGCCACCAGTTCGGCCGGCACCACCATCGCCGCCAATTTGGGGTCGGCGCGTTCCAGAAGCTCGGCATAGGTCGTCGGCCGGCCGTCTTTGTCGCGGTGCTTGATGTTTGCATCGGTCTCGGCAAAGCGTAAAAGCGTTTCATCGGCGGCGAGCAGCATGGGTGTGTGCGACGTGCCGAGCCCGATCACGATCTTGGCCATCCCTCTCTCCTTATTCTTTTTTCCTAAAGCCGCGAGGCTGGGCGCATGCTACCACGGCGCCCGGCCGGACAGAGCCCAGGAATGTGCCGGGAGTGCGCTACCAAGAGTGCTGGGCAGGTCACGCTCGAAACGACCCTGAGACAAAGCGGTCGCTGGACAATAACGCGACGTAATGTTGGTATGCGGCCCGAACGGCCGTGCAACGGAGGGAACCCCATGAAAAACCTAAAGAAACGGCGATATTTTCTGGCCGCGGCCTGCGCCGCGATAGCCTTTGCGGCGGTCGGCCCGGCCCGGGCCGAAGATTCGGTCAAAGTCGGCTTCATCCTGCCGATGACCGGTCAGCAACAATCGACCGGCAAGCAGATTTCGGCCGGTATCAAGCTCTTCATGGCGCAGCAGGGCGACACCGTCGCCGGCAAGAAGGTCGAACTCATCATCAAGGATGATGGCGCGGTCCCGGACAATACCAAGCGCATCGCGCAAGACCTGATCGTCAATGAGAAGGTGAGTTTCCTCGCCGGCTTCGGCGTTACGCCGGCCGCGCTCTCGGTCGCGCCGCTCGCGACCGAGGCCAAGACGCCCGAAATCGTCACCGCGGCGGGCACTTCGATCATCACCGAGAAGTCGCCCTATATCGCGCGCACCAGCTTCACGCTGGCGCAATCGGTGGTGCCGATGGCCGACTGGGCAGCGAAGAACGGCATCAAGAAAGTCGTGAGCATGGTGTCCGATTACGGACCCGGCATCGATTCCGAAAACTCGTTCAAGGCGGAGTTCACCAAGCAGGGCGGGCAGGTGCTCGACTCCATCCGCTTCCCGCTGGCGAATCCCGACTTCGCGCCGTTCCTGCAGAAAGCCGCCGACCAGAAGCCGGACGCCATCTTCGTGTTCGTGCCGTCAGGCCAGGGCGGCGTCTTCGTCAAGCAATTCGTCGAACGCGGTCTCGACAAGGCCGGCATCAAGATCATCGGGCCCGGCGACGTGACCGACGACGATCTGCTCAACGGCATGGGCGACGCCGTGATCGGCACCATTACGGCGCATATCTATTCGGCCGATCACAACTCGGCTGCCAACAAGGCCTTCGTTGCCGCGTTCAAGAAAGCCAATGACGGCCTGCGGCCGAACTTCATGGCGGTGGCCGGCTATGACGGCATGCATCTGATCTACGATGCGCTGAAGAAGAGCGGCGGCAAGACCGATGGCGACTCGCTCATGGCTGCCATCAAAGGCGACGCCTGGGAGAGCCCGCGCGGACCGATCTCGATCGACCCGGATACCCGCGACATCATCCAGAACGTCTATATCCGCAAGGTCGAAAAGAAGAACGGCGAACTGTACAATGTCGAATTCGCCACGTTCCCGAACGTGAAGGATCCGATCAAGGCCGCGGAGGCGAAGTAAGACTGCCTCGCCCCGCAAGCGGGCGAGTTGAGCAGCGAGGGTCAGGGGACCTCGCCGCGATTTGAGTTTGGCGATCCGAGCTAACAGAGTGGCTTCCTTACCCCACCCCGCTCCCCGCGGGTGGGGATTGGAAGCGCAGGGGACGGGCGTTGAGTAGATTATGCTGACCATTCTGTTCGACGGTGTCGCTTACGGCATGCTGCTGTTCGTACTGGCATGCGGGCTTTCGGTCACGCTCGGCCTGATGAATTTCATCAATCTCGCCCATGGCGCCTTCGCCATGGCGGGCGGCTATTGCACGGTGATCCTGGTCAATCGCCTCGGCGTGCCGTTTGCGCTCGGACTGCCGATCGCGTTTCTGGTCACCGCCCTGATCGGCGGGCTTTTCGAGCGGACGCTCTATTCGCATGTCTATGCGCGAAGCCATCTCGACCAGGTGCTGTTCACCATCGGTCTCGTCTTCATGTCGGTGGCGGCGGTCGATTACACGATGGGCTCGTCGCAGCAATTCGTGCAGATTCCGCAGGCGCTCCAAGGTCAGATCAATGTCTTCGGCGTCGGCATGGGCAAATATCGCCTGCTCATCATCGCGGTCTGCGGGCTACTCACGTTAGGTCTGCAGCTTATCCTGGGCCAGACGCGGTTCGGCAGCCGGCTGCGCGCGGCGGTCGACGACCAGCGCGTCGCCCGCGGGCTCGGCATCAATGTCGGCGCGGTCTTTACCGTGACGTTCGCCTTCGGCTCCGGACTCGCCGGGCTCGGCGGTGCACTCGGCGCCGAGATTCTCGGCCTCGATCCGACCTTCCCGCTGAAATACATGATCTACTTTCTGATCGTGGTAACGGTCGGCGGCACCTCGAGCATCACCGGGCCTTTCCTTGCCTCGATCCTGCTCGGCATCGCCGACGTCGCCGGCAAATATTACGTGCCGAAGCTCGGCGCTTTCGTCATCTACGCCATCATGATCGTCGTCTTGATCTGGCGGCCGCAGGGCCTGTTTGCCCGCTCGGTGGCGAGGTGATGGCCGTGACGACAGACAATCGGGCGGCGATCGCCGACGACGTCACCGCTTATCTCAAGCGCCGCGCCCGCTGGTCGCCGCTCGAAATCGCGTTCTGGGTTTTCGCTTTCGCGACGATCTGGCTGTTTCCCGGCAAATATCTGATCTTGAAAGACACCGCGATCCTCGCTTTGTTCGCGTTGTCGCTCGATCTGATCCTGGGTTATGCCGGCATCATCTCGCTCGGCCAGGCGGCGTTCTTCGGCTTTGCCGGATATTTCGCCGGGCTGGTCGCCAAATACGGCTTCATCGATGAGCCGGTGATCGCCTTGTTCGCCTCGGCCCTGGTCGCGGCGGCACTCGGTTTCGTGACCAGCTTCCTGGTGCTGCGCGGTTCGGACCTGACCCGGCTAATGGTGACGCTTGGCGTCTCGCTGATGCTGGGCGAAGTCGCCAACCGCTATTCCAACATCACCGGCGGTGCCGACGGCCTGCAAGGAGTCGAGATTGCGCCGGTGCTCGGCCGGTTTCATTTCGACCTCTACGGCCACAACGGCTATGTCTATTGTCTGATCGTGTTGTTCGTCTGTTTTCTCTTCGCCCGCCGCATCGTTTATTCGCCATTCGGCCTGTCGCTGCGTTCGGTGAAAGGCAATCCGTTGCGCGCCGCGGCGATCGGCATTCCGGTCAAATGGCGGCTGGTTGCGATCTATACGATCTCGGCCGGGATGGCCGGTGTCGCCGGCGCCTTGCTCACCCAGACCACCGCGTTCTGCTCGCTCGATGTGTTTTCACTGGAACGCTCGGCCGATCTCCTTCTCGTCCTGATCATCGGCGGTACCGGCTATCTCTATGGCGGGCTGATCGGCGCCGTGATCTATAAATTTTTGCAGGACTGGATTTCCAGTCTGACGCCGCAATATTGGCAGTTCTGGATCGGCCTGGTGCTGGTCGTCATCGTGCTGATCGGCCGCGATCGCATGGAAAGCTGGATCCGCGCGCCCCGCGACCTGTTCGCGAAGCTTGGCGCGCGCCTGGTTACCCGGCCGCGCTCCTCTCGGCAGCGCTGCCCCGGGCGACCGTGCCGGGGAGGGCTGATCATGCCGATCCTGGAAACGATCAACCTCGAGAAGCGCTTCGGCGGCATCACCGCGACCGACCGCGTCAATCTTTCGGTCGAGAAGGGCGCCCGCCACGCGCTGATCGGGCCGAACGGCGCCGGCAAGACCACCGTGATCAATCTCCTGACCGGCGTACTCAAGCCGAGCGGCGGCCAGATCATGCTCGAAGGCCGCGACATCACCGCGCTCTCGTCGCACGAGCGGGTGCATCTCGGCATGGCACGCACTTTCCAGATCAACCAGTTGTTTCTCGATCTCACGCCGCTGGAATCGATCGGGCTCGTGGTATCCGAACGGCTCGGCGCCGGCGCCGATTGGTGGCGCCTGGTCGGCACCAAGTCGGCCGTCACCGACGAGATCGTCGAGACCGTCGAACGCTTCCGGCTCACCGACGTGATGCACGAGCGCACTTCGACGTTGCCCTATGGCAAGCAGCGGCTGCTTGAAATCGCGCTGGCATTTGCCTGCCGGCCGAAACTGCTGTTGCTCGATGAGCCGGCCGCGGGCGTGCCGGAGGCCGAGCGGCATGAGCTTCTGGCCACCATCGAAGCCCTGCCGCTCGACGTCACCGTGCTGTTGATCGAGCACGATATGGACCTTGTATTCTCTTTTGCCGACCGCATTTCCGTTCTGGTCAACGGCGCGCTGTTCGTCGACGGACCGCCCGAGGAAGTGGCGCGCGATCCGCGGGTGAAGGCGGTGTATCTCGGCGAGGAACTCGATGCCTGAGCTTCTTGCCATCGAGCAGCTTTGCGCCGGCTACGGCGAAGCCGTGGTGCTGTCGAGCCTGTCGCTGTCGCTCGCCGAAGGCGAGGCGCTGGCGCTGCTCGGCCGAAACGGCATGGGCAAGACCACGTTGATCAACACCATCGTCGGTGTCACCCGCTATTTCTCCGGGAAGATGGCGCTCGACGGCGCCGATATCACCAGGATGCGGCCCGATCAGCGTGCCCATATCGGCATCGGCTGGGTGCCGCAGGAGCGCAACATTTTCAAGTCGCTCACGGTGCACGAGAATCTCACCGCGGTAGCGCAGCCGGGCCGCTGGACGACGGAAAAAGTCTACGAGATGTTCCCGCGGCTCAAGGAACGGCGGCAGAACCTGGGTAATCAGCTGTCGGGCGGCGAGCAGCAGATGCTCGCGGTCGGCCGGGCGCTGGTGCTCAATCCGCGCGTGCTGTTGCTCGACGAACCGCTCGAGGGGTTGGCCCCGATCATTGTCGACGAATTGTTGGCCGCGTTGCGCCGTATCATCCGTGATGAAGGCATGTCGGCCATTCTGGTCGAACAGAACGCCAAGAAGATCCTTGGCGTTACCGACCGCGCTATCATTGTCGAGCGCGGCAACGTGGTGCACGCGGCCGACAGCATCACGCTTGCCGCCGATCGCACGGCGCTGGAAACGCATCTGGGTGTCACCGACCACGGCCCGCGCCGGATCGGACGGGCAAAGCCGTAAGTAGCGTTGTGGTTCGACTTACAGGTTGCGCTATCATGGCGTGCTCGCGGGGCGTAAAGCGCCATGATCAGAAAGATCGCGATTTCCGGTTATCGGTCGCTACGCGACGTCAAGCTCGGACTCGGCGCGCTCAACGTCGTGACCGGGGCAAACGGCAGCGGCAAATCGAGCCTTTATCGCGCGGTGCGTCCTTTGGCCGATATCGCGCAGGGCCCACGCTGACCAAATACCCGCTTGGACGTGGCCGCCGCGGTAGGCCGTTGGCAAATATTAGTCTGCGTCTCCGGCGCCGCGCAGCAGCATCGTCAATCTCAAATCGGGGTGGCCGGCGAGATTGAAAGTCACTTGCTGGTAGCGGAGGAAACCGTCGGTCGGGTGATTGAAGGTGCGCTCGCCGCCTTCGCGGCCCAGCACGACATGCTGATCCCAGAATTCCGCGAACTCACGACTGTCCTGGCGCAATGCATCGACCAGCATACTCAGGTTCGGATCGTCGAGATGCGTGCTGGAAGCGGCGCGGAATTCGGCGGCAAGACGGCGGGCGCGTGTTTCCCAGTCGCAGATCAATGTTCGTGCGCGCGGCTCGCAGAATGTGAAGCGAAGCAGATTGCGTTCGCCCGGCGCATCGAGCCAGCCGGCGAACAGCCGCGATGCGGATGCATTCCAACGCAGCGCGTTCCATTCGCTATCGAGTACATAGGCCGGCGCGGAGATCTCATCGACGCAGGCGAGAACGGCGGGCGTGATGCTGTCGGTATTGCCGCGATCCGGGTCGGTGTCGCGGATACCGGCGAGATCGAACAGATAAGAGCGTTCGGCGCGGCCGAGCCGCAGCGCCGCCGACAGCCGCACCAGAGCCGGCGCCGACACGGAGATGTCGCGGCCTTGCTCGATCCAGGTGAACCAGGTCGTGCTCAACCCGCAAAGCTGCGCCAGTTCTTCGCGGCGAAGTCCCGGCGTCCTGCGGCGGCTGCCGGAAGGCAGGCCCACCGCCGCCGGAGTCAATTTTTCCCGCTGCGCGCGCACGAATTCGCCAAAAGCCCGGCGTTGCTGGGAGGAGCGTCTCGCGGTCATGGTAATTTTTATACCAGGATAAAATAGAAGCTTAAACTGGTATAATGAACGAGCTATCCGTCCGGCTCGAAATTCGGCACACGGAGGATTCCCAATGCCAGCACTCAATAAAACGCACGAAGCCCTGGTCGGCGGTCAGTTCGGCGCGCGGGCTGCGGCCTATCTCCGCAGTGTCGTCCATGCCCAAGGCGCTGATTTGCAGGCGCTTGCCGCGCTGGTGACGGAGCCGAACGCCAGGGTGCTGGATCTGGGCTGCGGCGCCGGCCATGTCAGCTTCAACGTCGCCCCGTTTGCCCGCACCGTCGTGGCCTACGATTTGTCGCCGGAAATGCTGCACGTGGTTGCGCAGGCCGCTGCTCAGCGCGGTTTGAAGAACCTCGAGACGCAACAAGGTGTCGCCGAACATCTGCCGTTTGCCGAGGCGAGCTTCGATTATGTCTTCAGCCGCTTCAGCGCGCATCATTGGCGCGATCTCGATGCCGGCTTACGCGAGGTGACGCGGGTGCTGAAAGCGGGCGGCACGGCAGCCATCGTCGACAGTTGTTCGCCGGGACTGCCGGTCCTCGACACCTATTTGCAAACCGTCGAAGTGCTGCGCGATCCATCGCATGTGCGTAGCTATTCGCGCGCCGACTGGGTCGCCGCGATCACCCGTGCCGGATTGGTGGCCGGCGCCGCCAGCCAGCATCGGCTGCGCATGCAATTCGACGTCTGGACCGAACGGATGAACACCCCGAAAGTGCAAAGCGACGCCATCCGCGCCCTGCAAAAAGCCATGTCGGAAACCGTCACCCGCTATTACGATATCGGCGCCGACGGCAGCTTCGATCTGGATGTGCTTTTTATTCAGGCGACCGCGCCGCGGACTTGAAGGTGTGATCGTCACGGCAGGGAGAGTTGCGCTTGGCTGACGGCGATAGCGAACATCGTGGCGGCTGTCATTGCGGCAATATCCATGTGCGCTTGCGGCTCTCGAAATCGCCGCAAGACAGTCCGTTGCGCGCCTGCGCCTGCTCGTTCTGCCGCGGGCACAACACCCGCACCGTCGCCGATCCGGCCGGATTGTTCGAAGCGTGGGCCGACGATTGGGCGCTGGTCGAGCCGTACCGCTTCGGCTCGCGCAGCGCGGATTATCTGGTCTGCCGCCGCTGCGGCATCTACATCGCCGCTGTCTGCGAGACAGCAACCGGACAGCGCGCCGTCGTCAATGTGAATTGCCTCGACGATCGGGCAAGCTTCACTCAAGCCCCCAACGCGACCGATTATGACGGCGAGACGACGGCAGCGCGTATGGCGCGCCGGGCGTCGCATTGGATGCCGGCGCTGCTACGGCGCCCGTGAGGTGTATAGTCCGTGCGGCCAATCCGCGGGACTTCGCCAATGTATGCTGCAGCGATCGGGGCACGGCGTTATGTGTTTGACGATCTCAAGACGCTGTTGGCCAAGGCGTCGCCGCTGCGCAGCGGCGATCAACTTGCCGGTCTGGCGGCGGAGTCCGGCGAGGAGCGGGTCGCCGCGCAATACGCTCTTGCCGATGTGCCGCTCTCCACATTTCTCGAAGAGCTTATAATTCCCTACGAGAGGGACGAGGTCACGCGCCTGATTATCGACGGCCATGATCGGGCCGCCTTTGCAGCAGTTGCGCATCTGACGGTCGGCGGACTTCGCGACTGGCTGCTCGCCGACGAAACAACGACGGCGGTCTTATCCGCGCTCGCGCCGGGCATCACGCCGGAGATGGCGGCGGCCGTAAGCAAGCTATGCCGGCTGCAGGATCTGATGATCGTTTCGGCAAAATGCGCGGCGGTGACGGCGTTCCGCAATACCTTGGGGCTGCCGGGCCGGCTGTCGGTTCGGCTGCAGCCCAATCATCCGACTGACGACCCCGAAGCCATCGCCGCAAGCATTCTTGACGGCCTGCTGCTCGGCGCCGGCGACGCCGTCATCGGAATCAATCCCGCGACCGACAGCCCGGACCGGGCGCGCCGCCTCCTCGACATGCTCGAGGAGATTCGTCTGAAGCTCGATATTCCGACGCAGAGCTGTGTACTGGCGCATGTCACCACAACGCTTGACCTGATCGCAAAGACCGCGCCGGTCGATCTCGTGTTCCAATCGATCGCCGGAACCGAGGCGGCCAACAAAGCTTTCGGCATCGACATCGGCCTGCTCGCCGAAGCGCGCGATGCCGCACTGTCGCTCCGTCGCGGTACGATCGGCGACAATGTGATGTATTTCGAAACCGGACAGGGCTCGGCGCTGTCGGCCGGTGCACATCATGGCGCCGACCAGCAGACCATCGAGGCGCGCGCCTACGCGGTGGCGCGGGCATTCAAGCCGCTTCTTGTCAACAGCGTGGTCGGTTTCATCGGACCGGAATATCTGTTCGACGGCAAACAGATCGCCCGCGCCGGCTTGGAAGATCATTTCTGCGCCAAGCTCATGGGCGTGCCGATGGGGGTCGATGTCTGCTACACCAACCACGCGGAAGCCGACCAGGACGATATGGACGCGCTGTTGGCGCTGTTGGTCGCGGCCGGCGTCAATTTCGTGATGGGCGTGCCGGGTGCCGACGACATCATGCTGGGCTATCAGAGCACCTCGTTCCATGACGCGCTCGCGATGCGCGATCTGTTCGGCCGCCGTCCGGCGCCGGAATTCGAGGCATGGCTCGGCCGGCAAGGACTGATCGATGCGGGCGACCGCATCCGTCCGAAGAGCCTGCCCCACCCATTCCGCGCGCTGCTTTCATGACCGCCGACAACGACATCTGGGCGAGCTTGCGCCGGCTGACGGCGGCGCGCATCGGACTTGAACGCAGCGGGGCGTCGCTCGCCACCGCGCCGCTTCTCGATTTCAGGCTGGCGCACGCCCGCGCGCGCGACGCGGTGCATGAGCCGCTCGACGAAGCGAGCTTAGTGACCGAGCTCGCCGGCCTCGGCGAACCGGTCATTTCCGTCGCGAGCGCCGCCGAAGATCGGCAATCCTATTTGCTGCGGCCCGACCTCGGACGTCGTCTGGCCTCCGACGCCGCTCTAGCGCCGCACCGCGGCGATTACGATGTGGCGTTCGTGATTGCCGACGGGCTGTCGGCGCGCGCCGTCGCGCTGCATGCGCGGGCCGGTGCTGTCTCAGGTTGTCACGGCGCTGCGTGCCGAAGGCTGGAAAATCGCGCCACTGGTCGTGGTCCGCCATGGCCGGGTCGCGATCGGCGACGCCGTCGCCTCTGCGCTTGGTGCCAGAAGCGTCGCGGTGCTGATCGGCGAACGCCCGGGACTCTCGTCAGCCGACGGCATGGGCACGTATCTTACCTTCAGGCCATATGCCGGCATGACCGACGCGGAGCGTAACTGCATTTCCAACATCCGGCCCGATGGCATCGGCTACGAGCTTGCCGGCTTCAAGATCGCGCATCTCTTGCGCAGCATGCGCTTGCGCGGCGCATCGGGCGTGGCGCTGAAGGACGATTCGGACCGGTTGCTGATCGGCGAATGACACCGCAACCGGCTCGCCGGCCTCAGCCGGATTATTTTCCCGACCCCGCCGCTTCCTTGGCTTTGGCGATGATGTCCGGCGGCGTCGCATAAACATCCTTCACGAGCTTGTCGACGTCGGCGCCGGATACCGGATTGATTTCGATCTGGATCTTGTCGGCGTCGGCAACGAAGTCCTTATCGGTCATGGTGTCCATAAAGGCCTGGCGCAGCACGGCCAGCCGATCCGGCGGCAGACCGGGCGGTGCCAGGTAAGGGCCGTCCCATCACCTGACGGGCGAAAATCATTTTCAGGATCTGGCGCTGCTCGTCGGTCTTGGCGAAATCGGTCACCAGAGGGACATCCGGAAGTTCGGGGTGCTTGCCGAGCGACAGCTGCACCAGGAGAATGATCTTGTTGTCGTCGATCCAGGCTTTGTGCGACGATTTGATGCTCGACCACGACCAGCCGCAGCGGCCTTGCACCTCGCCGCGCTCCATCGCCATCGCCACATCGTTGCCGCCGGGATAGCCCTCGACGATCTTGAAATGGGTGCCGAGCACGCTGTTGAGCACGCGCGGAAACTGGTCGGTGTCGGCGCTGGTGCCGGTGCCGCCGACCGTGATCTCCTTGGTGTACAGATCTTCGAACCGGGTGATGCCGGAGCTTTTCAGCACCACGCAAAGGCTGACCTCGTTATTGGCGCTGCCGATCCAGCCGAATTTCTGCGCATCGAAGGCATCGCCCTGGCCGATCAACAGCGGATCGAAGGCGATGCCGCGGCCGATGGTGCCGAACGCCGAACCGTCCTTGGGCGCCACACGATAAAGATAATTGGCAAGCCGCAGACTGCCGGCGCCTTCCAGGTTTTTCGGCACCAGCGTCGGGCTGCACCCGGTAGATGGGCGCCCATCCGGCGTCCGATGGTGCGGGCATAAAGGTCGTAAGCGCCGCCCGGCGAGTAGCCGATATAGAGATCGAGATCGCGGCCCTTGTAGAAATCAGCCGGGCTCTGCGCGCGGACATGCGCCGGCAGCGCCACGATCGCCGCCCCCAATGCGAGCAGCCAAGCGGCCATGCACCGGCGAAATCGGCTGCGGACAAATCGGCTACGTTGATCGCGCATCGGCCTCCCTGCTATGCGTTGCCGGCTCGTTACTCTCCGGCTGTTACCGTCTCGCTGCGGCAGCATGACACGTGCCGATGCGCCGGCACTACTAACATGGACTTGACGGCTTTGCAGCTTTCGGGCGCGATGCCGAAAGGGAGGAGCCGCTCGATGTCGCCGGATATGATCGGCAGCGCTGTGCATGCCTTGCAGCTGCTGCTCGAGCCGACGCGGCTCATGTTCCTGTGCATCGGCGTGCTGATCGGCCTCGCCATCGGCGTGTTGCCGGGGCTGAGCGGCATCGTCGGCATGGCGATGCTGATTCCGTTTACCTACAACCTCGACGAATATACCGCCTTCGCGCTGCTGCTCGGCATGGCGGCGGTGATCACCTCTTCGGATTTCATCACTGCGGTGCTGTTCGGCGTGCCCGGCCATGTCGGTGCGGCTGCGACCGTGATCGACGGCCACGCCATGGCGAAAAAGGGCGAGGCGGGCCGCGCCTTCGGCGCCGGCTTTGCCTCGTCGCTGGCCGGCGGCATTGTCGGCGCCATCGTGCTGGCGGTGAGCATTCCGATCTTGCGGCCGGTCATGCTCGCCATCGGGTCGCCCGAGCTTCTCGCCCTGACGCTGTTCGGTCTGTCCATGGTGGCGACCTTATCGGGCCGGGCGCCGCTCAAAGGCCTCACCGCGGCGGGCCTCGGCCTGATGATCGCCATGGTCGGCTCGCGCGCGCAGAGCGGCACGCTGCGCTGGACCTTCGATTGGCTCTATCTGTGGGACGGCGTGCCGCTCATTCCGGCGACGCTCGGTATTTTCGCGCTGCCGGAACTGGCCGAGTTGGCGGTGTCGCGGCGGCGCATCGCCGGCGACAACACGCCGAACATCAATCTTTCGAGCCAGTGGGAAGGCGTGCGCGACGTGGCGCGGAACTGGTGGCTGGTGCTGCGTTGCGGCGTGCTTGGCACCGGACTTGGCGCCATTCCCGGCATCGGCTCGGCGGTGATCGACTGGATCGCTTACGGCTATGCGCAACGCACCGAGAAGAACACGGAAACCTTCGGCTCCGGCGATGTGCGCGGCGTGATCGCGCCGGAAGCGTCCAACAATGCCAAAGAGGGCGGTCACCTCGTTCCGACCATCGCCTTCGGCGTCCCGGCCGGCGCGTCGATGGCGCTCCTGCTCGGCGCTTTTCTGATGCACGGGCTGACGCCGGGCCCGGAGATGCTGACCAAGCATCTCGATCTGACCTACCTGATCGTCTGGAGCCTGACGCTCGCCCACGTCATCGGCGCCGTGATCTGTCTCGGCTGCAGCCGCTGGCTTGCGCAGATTTCGCGCATCCGCCCGGAGATTCTTCTGCCGGTCATTCTGGCGCTGGTCTTTGTCGCCGCGTTCGAGGGCGAGCATGACTGGGGCGACCTGCTGTCGCTGCTGTTCTTCGGCGTGATCGGCTGGTTCATGAAACGGCTCGGTTGGCCGCGGCCGCCGATGGTGCTCGGTATCGTGGTCGGCGGAATTTTCGAGCGTTATCTGTTCATCTCGACGCAGCTTTACGGCTGGGGCTGGCTGCTGCGCTGGCCGGTTCTGGCGATCCTGGCCTGCGTCGCCTGGGTGCTCTACCGGCCGCTGGCGCAGATCGTGGCGACCCTGATCGCCGAATTTCGTGACGTCGGTACCCAGCGGGTGCGCTTCGGCGCCGCGCCGGCTTTCAGTCTCGCCGTTATCGCGCTGATCGTCGGCGCGATATTCTCGTCGGCGGATTGGCCGCGCGATGCCAAGCTGGTGCCGCTCACCGCCTGTGGCATGGCTCTGGTCGCCGCCGTTCTCAATCTCGTCACCGAGCTGTTCGGACGCGAGCAGAAAATCGTCGTGCATGCCGACGCCGGCGCCAAGCTGTCCCCCTCCCTTTCCTCCCCCGCAAGCGAGGGAGGGAAGGGAGCGGGCGACCTGGGCGTGACCGACGAGGTGGCGCGGCGGCGGGCGACGATCTTCTTTCTCTGGATGGCGGCTTTCATCTTCGCGGTCTGGCTGATCGGCTTTGTTCCCGCGATCGCGTTCTTCGTCTTCGCCTATATGCGCTACGGCTTCGGCGAACGGCCGCTATCCTCGCTCGGCTTTGCCGCGGGGACCACATTGCTCTGCCTGATCGTGTTCCATTGGGCGCTGCAAATCGCCTGGCCGCCGTCGCTGCTCGGAGATCTATTCCCGGCACTGCGCGAGGCGACGCATCTGATTTAGAAACCAAAGCGGGCTACCGGCCTAAAATCGCCGAAGCCTTCTTGGTGACTTCCGGCGGGGTCTTGTAGATCTCGCCGACCAGCGCTTCGAGGTCGGCGCCCGGCACCGGATTGATCTCGAACTGTCCCGCTGCGGCGTCCGCGAGAAATGCCTTGTCGGTCATGGTATCGGCAAAAGCCTGGCGGAGCGCGGCAAGACGGTCGGCCGGCACGCCGGGCGGCGCCAGAAACGGCCGGCCCATGACCTGACGGGCGAAGATCAGCTTGAAGATCTGGCGCTGTTCGTCGGTCGTCGCGAAATCCATGATCAGCGGCACGTTTGGCAGATCGGGATGCTTCGACAATGACATCTGCGCCAACACGACGATCTTCTTGCTGGCGATCCAGTCGGGCCGCGTCGTCATCACGCTCGACAGCGACCAGCCGCAGCGGCCTTGCACCTCGCCGCGTTCGAGCGCGAGGCTGACGTCATTGCCGCCGGGATAGCCGGTGACGATCTTGAACTTGGTGCCGAGCACGGCATTGAGCACCGTCGGGAATTGAAAAGTGTCGTCGCCGGCGCCGGTCGAGCCGACGGTGAGCGGCTTTACCAGCACATCCTCGAATTTGTCGATGCCGGCGGACTGCAGCGCGACGCAGACGCTGACCTCGTTATTGGCGCTGCCGATCCAGGAGAATTTCGAGGCGTCGTAGCGCGCACCCGGTTCGTTGAGCAGCGGATCGAACGCGGCGCCGCGGCTGGTCGCGCCGATCACGCTGCCGTCGCGCGGCGCGGCGCCGTAGAGATAGTTGGCCAGCCGCAGGCTGCCGGCACCCTCCATGTTCTTCGGCACGATGGTGGGATTGCCCGGGATATGGCCGCCGAGATGGCGCGCGACCAGCCGCGCGTAAAGGTCGTAGCCGCCGCCGACGCTGTAGCCGATCTGCAAATCGAGCGTTTTGCCCCGGTAGAATTCGGCCGGGCTCTGCGCGGCCGCGGGCGCGATTTGCAGGCTCGAAAGAGCGATGGCCACGGCGCTTATCCGCGCGATTGTAACGATCGCGTTGCTCTCCATCGGCGCTCTCCCAGTTCCATCGCCGGGCATTCTAATGCGCTCTTCACGCACCGCCAGCGGCCTCTGCCGGAGACCCCGGCAACATTGCACGGGCGTCGGAAATCCCGTAATGACCACGCCTTAAGCTTGAGCTTTTCGAAGTGCGGTGCGCCTCGAAAAACACCGCAGCGGCAGCAAATTCGGACGACTTGAACCTCGAAGATTTGAAAGCGCGCAATGACTGGAATGCTGGAGCACGAAGCCCCCGGGCTCGGTCATAACAAGCCGTCACAGGAAGACGCCGACGAGATCAAGCACGGCAAGTGGGACCGCTGGGCTAAAAAGCGCACGTTCGTGCGGGCGCTCGAAGGCACCTACAGCCATCTCTACAAAAAGCTTCTGGAAGAGCCGCGGGTCTATTCGTCAAAGGACCATCCCTGGAAGGGGGGACCTGCGATGTACGGCAAGCACGTGATCTCGCCGCAGGCGGTCAATATCGTGCAGTCGATCGAATCCCACATCGAGTGCTATGCGCCGCTCAATGCCGGCCAGAAGCACGGTCATCTCAACAGCGCGGTATTCTACGTGCTGAAGGGCCACGGCCACGACGTTCACGACGGCCGCAGCATGGAATGGGAGGCCGGGGACGTCATGCTGGTCGAGAACGGCTGCGTGCACCAGCATTTCAACGACGACGAGAAGGAATCCTGCATTCTCCTCGTGTTCAAGGCGAAGCCGCTGTTCCTGTTCATGCACCTGTTGTTCCAGAAGATGGTGGAATGGCCGACCGACAAGCTGCCGCCGGGCGTCGAAGAGTTTCATCCGCCGGCGGATCTGTGAGCGCGCCATGACGTCCTTCGAAGACAAGCAAGCGGCGCTGTCCGGCTCCAACAGCAGCGCTTTCCTGAAAGAGGCGATGGCCGAGTCGGCGGAGTTCCGCGCCCAATACGCCACGCTGCCGAACGTCATCAAGGCCAAGGACATGCCGTGGGAGCGTTCGCCCGACGGCCTGATCAAGCATCTCGTCAACAAAAAGATGCAGACCCGCGAATGCTGCATCGAAGCCTATATGCAGTTTCTCAATAACGGCGAACGCTCCGGCAAGCACCGCCACATGTGGGAAGAGTTGTTCTTCGTGGTCGAAGGCTCGGGCTACGATCTGCACTGGGATTTGAAATGGGACTGCATCGACGCCTTCGAGTGGGAGTGGAGCGGGGAGCCGAAACGCTATGAATGGACCCGCGGCGATTACGTCTACGTGCCGCCGTTCACCATGCACCAGCATTTTTCCAATGCCGGCGAGGAATGCCGCATCATTGTGATGAGCAACCGCATCGTCAAAGACATGGGTTTCGATTGGTACGACCAGGTCGAGAACGCGCCGGGGTTTTAGGTCTTCCAGCAACGGGGCGGTTCGGAGCATTTGCACTGTATGGACGATCTGACGACGACGGTGTCTGACCCGGCGCTTGCCACTTCGACCGCGCTCGACCGGACCCGGCGCAGCCTGTCGATGCGCGGCTACCTCATTGTCATGGTGGTCGCGATTCTGCTGCCGGTGGTATTGTTCGCGGCGATCGTGTTCTGGCGTTATTACGATTCCGAATTGGCGCGCATCGATCAGGAACTGCAAAACAATGCACGCGAACTCTCGCTGATCATCGACCGCGATCTGCAAGGCGAGATCGTCGCGCTGCAGACGCTGGCAACCTCGGGCTCGATGACGTCGCACGAATACGCCCGGTTTTACGAGCATTCCTTGAGGGTGCGGGGCTATGCCGGCGCCGACGTGTTGCTGCGCGACCGCAGCGGCCAGCAATTGATGAATACCCGCTTGCCGTGGGGAACGCCGTTGCCGCGCGACGCGGCGGAGGGCGACGACCAGGTGGTCGCCACCAAGCAGCCCTATATCAGCAATTTGAGCCAGGGCACGGTTGCCAAGCGGCAAGTTTATTTCGTGACCGTTCCGGTCTTGGAAAACGATGCGGTCGCCGATTTTCTCCATATGAGCCTCGATCCGCAGCGGCTTATCGGCATTCTTCAGGAGAATCTCGGATCCGGCCGCGTCGCCGGCATCGTCGATCGCAATAATGTGGTCATGGCGCGCAGCGCGGATGCCGCTGTACGCGACGGCAAGCCGGCGGCCCCGCGCTTTATTGCGCTGGCCAAAGGAGAGGAGGGCACCTGGGTCGGAACCGATGCCCGGGGCGAGACGATCCGCGTCGGCTATACGCGGTCGAAACTGACCGGATGGCTGGTATGGGTCGGCGTCCCGGATGCCGTCGTCGAGAATTCGCTTCATGGCGCATTATGGAAAATGAGTTCGCTCGGCGCCGCCCTGACCATCCTTGCCATCGCCTTGGCGTCGCTCTTTGGCGGCAGGCTTGCAAGAGCAAGCCGCATGCTTGCCGGCGAGGCCAACGCGCTCGGCCGCGGTGACGCCGTCGCCGGCGCCGCCATGCCGGTTCGCGAACTTGCCGATGTCGGCCATGAACTGGTCGCCGCGAGTGCCCGGCGGAAACGAACGGAGCAGCAGCGCCTGCAAACGGCGACGCAGGAAAGCGAACAGCGCTTTCAACTGCTGGTCCAGGGCGTGACCGACTACGCGATCTACATGATCGACCCGAACGGCAACGTGACGAACTGGAATTCGGGCGCGGCGCGGATCAAGGGTTATGCGGCAGACGAAATCATCGGCCGGCATTTTTCCACCTTCTACACGCCGGAAGATCGTGGCGACAACTTGCCGGCGCGGGCGTTGCAGACGGCGATGACGGCAGGCAAATACGAGGCCGAGGGCTGGCGGCTACGCAAGGACGGCAGCCGCTTCTGGGCAAGCGTCGTCATCGACCGGATCAATGATGCCGAAGGCAAACTTGTCGGCTTCGCCAAGATCACCCGCGACATCACCGAACGGCGCGACGCGCAGCACCGGCTCGAGATCGCCCGCGAGCAGCTCTATCAGTCGCAGAAGATGGACGCCGTCGGCCAGCTTACCGGCGGCGTCGCGCACGACTTCAACAATCTTCTGACCATCATCATCGGCAATCTCGACACCGCCAAGCGTACGCTGGAGAACTGGAAGGAGGGCGCGCAAGGCCGGCTGCAGCGCGCCATCGATCACGCTTTGACCGGCGCCAATCGGGCGGCGACCCTGACCGGGCATCTGCTCGCCTTCTCGCGGCGCCAGCCGCTCGAGCCGAAACTGCTCGACGTCAACAAGCTGCTCAATCAGCTGTCGGTGTTCCTCAAGCCGACACTGGGCGAAGAGGTGCAGCTCGAGACGGTGGGCGCCGGCGGTGTCTGGCAGGTCGAAGCCGATGCGGCGCAGCTGGAAACGGCGATTCTCAATTTGGCGATCAATGGCCGCGACGCCATGCCGAACGGCGGCAAACTGACCGTCGAGGCGAGTAACGTCCTTCTTGACGAGGACTACTGCTCGAAAAATGCCGAGGTCCGGCCGGGTCAATATGTCCAGATCGCCGTCACCGACAACGGCTCCGGCATGACCGCGGATATCCTGACGCATGCCTTCGAGCCGTTCTTCACCACCAAGCAGATCGGGCAGGGCACCGGTCTCGGATTGAGTCAGGTCTATGGCTTCGTCAAGCAATCCGGCGGCAACGTCAAAATTTACAGCGAGCCGGGCCAAGGCACGACCGTGAATATCTATTTGCCGCGGGCCCATGGCAAATCCGGTGAAGCGCCGGAACAGACGACGGCGGCGCCGTCGGCCTATGGCCAAGAGACCATTCTGGTGGTCGAAGATGACGCCGATGTCCGTGCCTTTATTTGCGAAACACTGCGGGACCTGAATTACACCGTGTTGCAGGCCAGTGACGCGCCGGCGGCGCTCAACCTGCTGGATGGCGCCGGCCACATCGATCTTCTCCTCACCGACGTGATCCTGCCCGGCCCGAACGGCCGCGAACTGGTGAACGATGCTTTGGTCAAGCGGCCGTCGCTCAAAGTCCTGTTCATGACCGGCTATTCGCGCAACGCCATCGTCCATCAGGGCCGGCTCGATGAAGGCGTGCAGTTGATCCAGAAGCCGCTGACGCAGGCGACGCTGGCGGCGAAAATACGCGATGTGCTGGATATGACACCGAGAACCCGCGGCTGACGCCGAATTTCGGCGGGTTAGGCGGCTGCCCCGGTATGCTTTATAAGCCGCGCGCTAAGGTCTAAAATGCGGTGCGCTGACCCAACTGGCACCACCACCAATGGCGGGAAATAAATGTCCACGTCCCTGATGACGACGCGCCGCTTCGCGCCCCTGTTCTGGTGTCAATTCTTCTCGGCGTTCAGCGACAACTTCCTCAAGACCGCGCTGGTCTTTGTCATCCTGTTTCAGATCGGCGGCGCCGATTCCGAGGCGCTGATTACGCTGGCCGGCGCCACGCTGATCGCGCCGTTCTTTCTGCTGTCGGGGCTCGGCGGCGAGCTTGCCGACCGCTACGACAAAGCCATGGTGGCGCAGCGGCTGAAGCTCGGCGAGATCGTCGTCGCCGGGCTTGCCGTCGCCGGCTTTGCCTTTCATTCGCTGATCCTGCTGTTCGTCGCGGTATTCCTGTTCGGCACCATCGCGTCGCTGTTCGGCCCGATCAAATACGGCATCCTGCCCGACCATCTGGCGCGCGAAGAGCTGCCGTCCGGCAATGCGCTGGTCGAAGGCGGCACCTTCCTCGCCATCCTGATCGGCACCATCGTCGCCGGCCTTGCCGCCAAGGACGGCGGCGACCCGATCCATTTCGCCTGGCTGATGATGGTGTCGGCGCTGCTCTGCTGGATCTCGAGCCGATTCATTCCTTCGACCGCGGAAGCCGCGCCCAACCTCGCGATTAACCGCAATATTTTCGCTTCCACCGGCGAACTGATCGGAGAGCTTCGTGCCGACTCCGCGGCTGTGGTGGGGCGCAATCGTCGCGAGCTGGTTCTGGCTGGTCGGCGCGCTGATTTTGTCGCTGCTGCCGCCGCTGGTGTCGCATGTCATCGGCGGCAGCGAGCCGGTGGTCACCGTTTTCCTCACTATCTTCTCGGTGTCGGTCGCGATCGGTTCGGGACTTGCGGCATGGCTCGCCGCCGGCCGGATCGTGCTGTTGCCGACGCTGGTCGCTACCGTGCTGCTCGGCCTGTTCGCACTCGATCTCGGCTGGACCGCATCGGCGGTCGTGCCTTCGGCGACGCCGCTGACAATCGCCGAATTCTTTGCCTCGCGTTACAGCTGGCACATCGCGATCGACCTTGCCGGCCTGGCGGTCTCCGGCGGGCTGTTCATCGTGCCGGTGTTCACGGCGGTGCAAGTCTGGGCCGGCACCGAACACCGCGCCCGTGTCATTGCCGGCGTCAACGTGCTCAATGCCGCCTTCATGGTGGTCGGCGCGATTATCCTGGCCGTGCTGCAAAAAATCGGCTTCGGCACGCCGCTGTTGTTCGCGCTGATCGGCGGCGCCAATCTTCTGATCGCGATCGCCATCGGGCGGACCATGCCGACCAGCTGGCTGAACGATCTATTGTCGATCATTTTCCGCGCGTTTTATCGGCTCGAGGTCAAAGGCCTCGATAACATCGCCAAGGCCGGCCCCAACGCCATCATCGCGCTCAACCACGTCAGCTTCCTCGACGCGCCGCTCGCGGTGTCGATCCTGCCGAAGCGGCCGGTGTTTGCCATCGACGTCGCGATGTCGAAGCATTGGTGGATCCAGCCCTTCCTCAAATTCGTGCGCACCATGGCGCTCGATCCGTTGAAGCCGTTCTCGGTCCGGGATCTGATCAACGCGGTGCGCAACGGCAATACGCTGGTGATCTTTCCGGAAGGCCGCATCACCGTCACCGGCAGCTTGATGAAGGTCTATGACGGCGCGGGAATGATCGCCGACAAGTCGGGCGCTCTGGTGGTGCCGGTGCGGATCGACGGACCGGAAGCGACGATTTTCAGCCGGCTGAAAAGTTCGCAGGTGCGCCGCCGGCTGTTTCCGAAGATCACGGTGACGGTCCTCGATCCGGTCGAACTCAAAATCGACCCGGAGATCAAAGGCCGCAAGCGCCGCCAGGCCGCGGGCGCCGCGCTCTACACCATCATGTCCGATCTGATCTTCCGCACGACCTCGACCGATCGCACCGTGGTCCGAGGCGCTGATCGACGCCGCCAAGATCCACGGTCCGCAATGGCTGGCGGTCGAAGATCCGGTGAGCGGCCAGCTCACTTATAAGCGGCTGTTGCAGGCGACCGCGATCCTCGGCCGCAAGCTGATGCCGCTGGCGCTGGAAGGCCGCCCGCTCGGCATCATGCTGCCGACCTCGAATGGCGCGGTGGTGACATTGTTCGCGGTGATGTCGGCCGGGCGCGTCCCGGCGATGATCAATTTCACCGCCGGCGCCGCCAATATCCTGGCGGCCTGCCGCGCCGCCGAGATCGACACCATCCTGACCTCGCGCGCCTTTGTCGAAAAGGGGCGGCTGGACAATGTCGTCGCCCAGCTGCAGAGCCAGGTGCGCATCGTCTATCTGGAAGACATCAGAAAGACCGTCGGTACCCTCGACAAGCTGCGCGGCGCGCTCGGCTGGAAAAAGCCGCTGGTCGCGCGCAAGCCTGATGACTGGGCCGTGATCATGTTCACGTCCGGCTCGGAAGGCACGCCGAAAGGCGTCGTGATCTCCCACCGCAACATGCTGGCGAATGTCGCGCAGGCCGCGGCCCGCGTCGATTTCGGCCGCGAGGACAAGCTGTTCAACGTCCTGCCGGTGTTCCACTCCTTCGGCCTGACCGCCGGCACCGTGCTGCCGCTGGTCTCCGGCGTCTCGACCTATCTTTATCCGTCGCCGCTGCATTACCGCACCGTGCCGGAACTGGTCTATGGCAGCTGCGCCACCATCATGTTCGGCACCGACACATTCCTCAACGGCTACGCACGGGTCGCCAACCCTTACGATTTCCGCTCCCTGCGCTACGTCTTCGCCGGCGCCGAGCCGGTGAAGGCCTCGACCCGGCAGATCTATCTGGAAAAATTCGGCCTGCGCATCCTGGAAGGCTACGGCGTCACCGAATGTTCGCCGGTGATGGCGCTCAACACGCCGATGTTCAACAAGTTCGGCACCGTCGGCCGGCTGCTGCCCGGCATGGAAGCGAAGCTCGAAAAGGTCGAAGGCGTCGACGAGGGCGGCCGGCTCTTCATCAAGGGTCCGAATGTGATGCTCGGCTATTTGCGCGCCGATAAGCCGGGCGTGCTCGATGTGCCGCCGGAAGGCTGGCACGATACCGGCGACATCGTCACCATCGACGATCAGGGCTTTGTCGCCATCAAGGGCCGCGCCAAGCGCTTCGCCAAGGTCGGCGGTGAAATGGTCTCGCTTGCCGCGGTAGAAATGCTCGCGGCGGAACTCTGGCCTAACAATGTCACCGCGGTGTCGCCGATTTCGGATCCGCGTAAGGGCGAGCGCCTGATCATGGTGACCGACAAGCACGGCGCCACGCGTTCCGAATTCATGACCTATGCGCGCAGCAAGCACGCTTCCGAACTGATGCTGCCGGCTGAAGTCATCGTGCTCGACAAATTGCCGATGCTCGGTTCCGGCAAGGTCGATCAATTGGCGGTCGACAAATTCGTCCGCGAGCAGGCGGCATCGAAAGCGGCCGCGGCCGAGTGAAAGTTCCGCGCCGGCGCGCGCGGCCGTGAGCACGAATGGGCGAACGCCGACATCGCTCAAGGTAGCGGGGAACCAGGAACGGCGATTTGCATTGCCGAAATACGGCGAGTTTTTTCGCCGTCACGCCGAACGAGCCTGGACAGGGCAAATCGAATGGCGTTACCATGCACCACCGAATATTCTAAGATTTGACTCGAAAGTAGGGAGGTCTCGACTATGTCGCGCGCGAAGCCAACTGCGAAGCGAAAGCGTCTGAGCAAGGCCGTACCGATGGCGGGTATCGCCGGCGTGTCTCTGGCGATGGCGGGCGGTGCCTCCGCACTCACGGCGCCGACGGCGAATGTACCGTCGCAAACCGGCCCGCTGAGTCACGAAATTACGCTCGGTGACGAGGAACTTTCCGACGTCAGTCTGGGAACCTTCTACGTGTTCGGTAACGAAAACGCGGCGCCTGAGCGCGGCGTGCAAACCGCTTACCGCGGCTGCGGCGGCTGCAGAGGCTGTCGTGGTTGCGCCCGCGGTTGTGGGCGGGGCTGTGGCTGTGCGCGAGGCTGCGGCGGATGCCACGGCTGCTGGGGCGGCTGCGGTTGCGGCTGCTGTCTGTCATGGGGCGGTTGCCGCCTCTGCTAGACTTCGGCTGATCTCCTGTAGATATCCACATTGGCCGGGCTTGGCCCGGCCAATTGTGTTTCGTGCGTGCCGCTGCCGCCGTGACGCGCAAGCGCTCGAGCCTGTGGCATAGTTCCGCCACCTGGCTAATAATATGCCCGGCGCCGGCGGTCCGGCATTCTGGTGACGTGTGCATGCTGACCTCATGACAGGCGATCGCGCGGCAAGTTCTACGCTTCACAGCAGCAAAGATATTCCGCAGTTCGCGCCGAATTTCAGCGTCTATGTACTGCCGCCCGATGTGGTGTGCCTCTATTCCGAAAACCGGAAGTTTTTTCTTCACGGCGAACTCTTCTGTGCGCTCGCCGTCGAGATCGCCGAAGGCGGCAAGAGTTTTCGCGAGCTCGCGCGCCGGCTGGAACAGCGATTTCCGCCGGATAAAATCCAAGAAGCGCTGAAGCGGCTGGTCGACCGCCGCTACGTGGTCCGCAGCACGCGCACCTCCGGCGGCGTCGTCGCGGCCTACTGGGCGAGCCTTGGTTTGTTGCCGGAGAGTGCGGAAAAAGCTCTGCAGAAAACGCGCGTGCGCGTTCAAGCCGTCGATGTCGAAGGCGCGGCTGAACTGACCGACGCCCTGACCGCGATGGGCGTTCGCGTGGTGAAGCGCTCCGCCGATCTGACGGTCACCTTGGTGGGCGATTATCTCGACGGCCGGCTCGCTGAATTCAACCGGCAGCATTTGTCCGATCGGACGCCGTGGCTCCTCGCCCAACCCGCAGGAATGTTCCCGCTGGTGGGACCGGTGTTCAGTCCGGGCCAGGGTGCGTGTTGGATGTGTCTTGCCGACCGGATGAAACGGAACCGGGAGATCAAGGCGCTGCTCGAACGCGGCGAGGCGCGCTGTGTCGCGGTTTCGCCGCTGGTGCGGCAACCGGTCGGACAGAGCGCCGTCGAGCTTGCATCCGTCGAGATCGCGAAGGCGATTGCCACCGGTTTCCGTACCGAATTAAACGATCACATCGTCAGCCTCGACCTGTCGGGCTCGACCATCGCGAAACATCACGTTGCCGCCCGCCCGCAATGTCCTGCCTGCGGCCGCAAGGAATTGCGCGATCCGCGCCGTGCACCGGAGCCGATCGAACTTGCCGCCGGCGGCAAGCTGATCATGACCAGCGGCGGCTACCGCACCCTGTCGTCGCGCGCCACCGTCGCCCGCTTCCGCAAATATGTCAGCCCGCTGACCGGCGTGGTCTCGCGCCTCGAACGCATCGAAGCCGATCTGCCGTTGAACACCAACTTCCACGCCACCCATAATTTTTCGCCGCCGGCGGAGACGGTCGCCGATCTTCGGGCCGGACTCGGCGGCGGCAGCTTCGGTAAAGGCAGCACCGCCGAGCAGGGTGAAGCCAGCGCGCTGATGGAGGCGATCGAACGCTATTCCGGGATTTTTCAGGGCGACGAGATCAGGGCGACACGGCGGTTCAAGGACTTCGCCGCGGGCGAAGCGATCGTTCCGAACAAGATCCAGTTATTCAGCGATGCGCAATATCGGCAGCGCCAGGCGCCGGTGTTCGATTCCGAGCACATGCCGACTCCGCCGCCATTCGATCGCTCGGCCGAGATCGAATGGTCGCCGGTCTGGTCGCTGCGCGACAAGCGCTTCAAATATCTTCCGACCACGTTGTTGTATTTCTTCTACCGGGGGCCCGCGGCGCAGCTGGCGGACTCGAACGGCTGCGCAGCCGGCAATACCCGCGAGGAAGCGATCGTCCAAGGATTCCTCGAACTCGTGGAACGCGATGCCTACGCGATCTGGTGGTACAATCGCGTGCAGCGGCCGCAAGTCGACCTTGCCCAGTTCGACGATTCCTATATCCGCGATCTGCGACATCAGCTCGCCGAGACCGGACGCAAGCTTTGGGTGCTCGACGTCACCAGCGACCTCGGCATTCCGACCTTCGTCGCGGTGACGCATTGGATGCAAAACGGGCAGGAAAATATCGAGTTCGGCTCCGGCGCGCATTTCGATCCGCGGATCGCGGTGCTGCGTGCGCTGACCGAGCTCAACCAATTCCTGTCGATCGGTCTGATGGGCGGCGGCAGCGGCGAGAAATCGAGCCTCGACGGCACCACGCCGTTGCGGCTCGACGATTATCCCTATTTGACGCCGGGCGGCGAGCCGCTGGTTCACCATGGCGCCGGCATGAAGTTCGACCAGCTCGACGCCCGCGGCCAGGTGACCGCCTGCGTCGCGCTCGCCAAGCGAGCCGGCCTCGATTTCATGGTGCTCGATCAGACCCGTCCCGATATCGAAGTCCCGGTCGTGCGGGTGATCGTTCCCGGACTGCGGCATTTCTACCGCCGTTTCGCGCCGGGCCGGCTCTACGATGTTCCGGTCAAGCTCGGCTGGCGCGACCGCCCGATCGAGGAAAGCGAGCTTAATCCCGCTCACCCCCATACCTGAGGGTCATCCCGGCCGTGCCCGCGCCCGCGCCCGGAATAAAAAAGCGACGACGGCCGACCATTGCTGCCCGGCTCAATCGTCATGTGACGCTCGACGCGCGGGCGGACGGAAAAATCACCGCCGGTTTCGAAGGCTATGCGGTCAGCCTGGGAACGCTCAGTCCGGAAGCCGCGGCGCGCGCGCAGCGCGACTTGCGCCAGGATTTGCGCCAGGGCTTGCCGCTGGCGTCGCTCGCGCCCGGCAAGAGAAGCAGCGACAAGGAAGTCGATCTGTTGGTGCGTCGGTTGGCCCGGCATGGCCTGTTGGAGTACCGCCTCCCGGGCTCGAAAAAAGACCAGGACCAAGTCGTCATCGAGCCGCAGCTCGCCGATTACTGGCCGCAAGCGCCGCAGCTCGGCGACGATGACACTATCGTGCTGTCGCGGTTCGCCTATCTGCGCCGGCGCGGCGGCGAGATGGTGCTGGAATCGCCGCGCGCGGGTGCATTGTTTCGAATTTGCGATCCGAACGTCGCCGCCGCCGTCGCTATCCTCGCTACGCCGCAACGCATCAAGCGGCTGCGCCGGCAAAAAGGGTTTCCCGGCGTCGAGCTTCTCGGGCTGCTGGTGGATTGCCAAATCCTTTTCAAGATCGGCGCCGCCGGCGCCGGGCTGCGGCCGGACGAAGGCGACGACAATCTCGTTCTTTGGGATTTTCACGATCTGCTGTTTCACACCCGCAGCACCGAAGGCCGGCACGCCAACCCGCTGGGCGGCGTTTATCCCTATGTCGACGCGCTGCCGCCGCTGCCGGCGGTGCGGCCGCGCTGGCCCGGCGACAAGATCGACTTGGGCAAATTATCCGCAGCGCCTGAATCGGCAGTTTCGCCGATCGCCAAGCTTCTGCGCGACCGGCATTCGACGCGCGACTTCGACGAGCAGCGGCCGATCGCGCTTGCCGAACTGGCGCGGTTTCTCGACAGCACCGCGCGGGTGCTCTCGACATCGAGCATCCCGGCAGACGCGGGTAGCGGTCCGATGGTCGACTATGCCCTTCGTCCTTATCCGTCGGCGGGCGCGGAATACCCGCTCGAGCTTTATCTATCCGTCGACAAGTGCGAAGGGCTGGCCCGGGGATTTTATCATTACGACGCCGGCGAGCACGCGCTGATGCCGGTCGGCGTCGGCATGCCGGAGATGGACGCGCTGCTGGCGGGAGCGCAATTTGCCATGGGCTCGGCCGCCGCCCCGCAGATCCTGATCACCATCGCCGCGCGCTTCGGCCGGGTGTCGTGGAAATACAGCGCGCTCGCCTATGCCCTGATCCTCAAGGACGTCGGCGCGCTGATGCAGACGTTTTATCTGACGGCGACCGACATGGCGCTCGGCGGCTGTGCGATCGGGATCTCCAATATCGATCTGTTTGCGAAGCTGACCGGAATCGAATTTCACGTCGAGGGTCCGGTCGGGCAGTTTGCCATCGGTCGCGGCTTGGAACCGCCGGCTGCCGATCGATAAGGCGGTCCTACCAAGACCATCGCCGGTCCCGCGCCTTCGACGGATCGGCTGCTGTGCGTTCGAAATAGCCGATCGGCGTGCGCGCGCGCTGTCCCACCAGCGCGAACATCACCGACTGCGGGTCGGTGCATTCGACGATCCAGTTGCCTTCCAGCACTTTCACCGGACCGTTGATGATGTCGCCGCCGCCGGCCTTCACGCGTTTGGCCGCCGCGTCGATGTCGTCGACGTTAAAGTAGTAAAGCCAAAACGGCGCCGGCCGCGTCGGCGGCTTGGTGAACATGCCGCCGAGCGTTTGTCCGCCGGCCGAGAACAGCCGATAGGCGCCCTCCGCGTCGATATCGGTGCCGGCATTTTGCCAGCCGAACAGCGCGGCATAGAAAGCGAATGCCTTTTCCCAATCGGCGGCAAACAGTTCGTGCCAGCGGACATGGCCCGGTGCGCTGAGTTCCGCTGGCGGCCCGCTGCGCGGCCGGAGCCACTTGACCAGCACAAGCGTCGCCATCTGCGGGTCGGCGACTACCGAAAAGCGGCTGATAGCGGGGATGTCGGTCGGCGGGACGTGGACGATGCCGCCGAGCTGCCTGACCCGACCGGCGGCGGCATCGACGTCGTCGACGCTGACATAGCCGACCCAGCCCGGCTTCACGCCGGCATTCTTGGCGCCGGCAGGCAAGCCCATCGCCCCGCCCACCGAGATGCCTTCAACAGTGAAGAGAGTATAGTCCATACCCGGCATCGAGGCGTCTTCGATGCCCCAGCCGACGACCTTGGCGTAGAACGCCTTGGCGGCCGCCATGTCCGTCGTCATCAACTCGTACCAGACAAAACGGCCATGCGATGGGTTATGCGGATCGGCCAAACCTGTTTCCCCGTTGCACGTCGATTGAGGCAGTCATTTCGCCCGCATCGCCAGCACCCGATCGACCATCGCGCCGGCCTCGCCGAGATAGTTCGCCGGATCGCAGAGCTTGGTCAGCGCGGCGCGGTCGAGATGTTTGGTGATCTCCGCATTCTCGGCCAACAGATCGACCAGCGGCCGGCCGGTGGCGACCACCTGGCGGCAGATGTCGTAAACCAGGTCGTGGGCATATTGGCGGCCGAGATAGGGACCGAGCCCCATCATCACCGCTTCAGACACGATCAGGCCTTTGGTCAGATCGAGATTGGAGCGCATCTTTTTCTCGTCGACCTGGAGCCCGTTCAAAATAAACTCGGTCTGCGACAGCGCGCCGGCGGCGAGGCAGAAGATTTCCGGCAGCACGATCCATTCGATTTCCCACGGGCCGGTGGCGCGCTCGTGGTCCTCGACCATGGCGTCGAGCAAGGCGGCGGTCTGCTGGCGCACCACCGATGTCAGCGCGGTGATATAGACCGAGGAGATCGGGTTGCGCTTCTGCGGCATGGTCGACGACGAGCCGCGGCCTTGCGCAAACGGCTCGTAAACTTCTTCGACCTCGGTCTGCATCAGCAGCTTCACGTCGAGCGCGATCTTGCCGCAGATGCCGGTGACCAAACCGAGAAAGCAGCCGACTTCGGCGATGGTGTCGCGCACGGTGTGCCAGGCGATCGCCGGCTGGCCGAGCTTCAATTCCTTCATCAGTTCGGCCTGGGTCTCGAGGCCGCGGCCGGCGAGCGACGACAGCGTGCCGGCGGCGCCGCCGAATTCGCCGACCAGCACGCGCGCGCGCAGCTCGTGGAGGCGCTGCTTGTGGCGCTCGAAGGCGGCCAAGAGCGTCGCCATCTTGTAGCCGAAGGTGATCGGCACCGCCTGCTGCAGATTGCTGCGGCCGGCCATCGGGGTGTCGCGGTATTTGCGCGCCAGTCCGGCCAGCGCGTCGGCGATATTGTCGATATGCGCCTCGACAATGACCAGCGCCTCACGAATCTGCATCACGGTTGCCGAGTCGGTGATGTCCTGCGTGGTCGCGCCCCAATGGCACCACTCGCCCAGTCCGTCGCGGCATAGCGCGACCAGCTGCTGCACCACCGGCAGCACCGGATAGCCGATGCGCTCGGTCTGGGTCTTGAGCTTGGCGAAATCCATCTCGCCGACATGGCAATGCTTGCAGATTTCTTCGGCCGCCTCTTTCGGGATGATGCCGAGCCGGGCCTGCGCCCGCGCCAGCGCCGCCTCGAAATCGAGATATTTCGTGACCCGGTTCTCGTCCGACCACACCCGCCGCATCGCCTCGGTCGAAAAGATGTCGCGGAATACGGCGGAATCGATCAGTGACGAGGGCATGGGTGGATTTCCTCCAATAGGGATATTTGACGTTGTGTCCCGGATGCTGTGCGGTGCGAAGCGAAGCGTAGTGCTGCACTGCTGATCCGGGACCTTATCAAGTTCGGTGCCGGCGGCGGTCCCGGGTCTGCAACGCACCACTTCGCTGCGCTACGTGCTGCGCCCGGGACAGGTGACTTAACAAAATGGATTTGCCAAGCCCATCCCTTTAAAGTGACGCCGATGCCTACCGACAAGAATCAGACCCCTAACGGGCGCGAAGCTCGCTTTACCCGCACCGCTGCAAGTCCTCCTCGACGCCGATTATCCGCAGTTCAGCGCGGCCGAGATGGACCGGCGCCGCGCGGCGATCGAAACCCTGCTGCTTGAGGCCGAACTCGATCACCTGGTGTTTTGCGGCGCCAACCGCTTCGGCTCGGCAGTGCAATGGCTCACCGGCTGGCCGGTGACCGCCGAGGCGGTCGGCGTGTTTACGCCGGGCGAGCCGGACGCGCTGTTCGTCCAGCACGTCAACCACGCGCCGCTGGCCCGGCGGCTCGCCGACCGCGCCGAAGTTGCATGGGGTGGCGGCTCCTCGATAGCGGCAGCCGTTGCGGTCCTCGATCGCCGGGGCGCGCGCTCCGGCCGGATCGGTGTGATCGGTCCGATGACCTTCGAGCAGCATGGCACGCTCGCCGGGCGCTTCGGCACCGTGGCCAATCTCAATCGCGCTTATATCCGGCTGCGCCAGGTCAAATCGTCCGAGGAGCTCGACTGGCTGCGGGTCGGCGCCTTCCTGACCGATAGGGGCATGGGGGCGCTGCGCCAGGGGTTGCGGCCCGGCTTGAGCGAACGCGATCTCGCCTTCCTGGTCGAGGGCGCCTATCTGGCGCTCGGCGGCACCAACGTCATCCATTATTTCGGCGTCACCTCGATGGCGGCGCCGGACCTCGCGGTGCCGACGCAATTCGTAGCGAATCGCATGGTCGCGCGCGGCGACGTCGTCACCGCCGAGATCAGCGCCGCGTTCTGGGATCACCCCGGCCAGGTGTTGCGCAGCTTCGCGGTCGCGGATGAGCCGCCGGCGCTCTATCGCGAACTGCACGCCGCCGCCGACGAAGCCTTCGACGCGGTGGCCAAGATCCTCAAAGCCGGTGCGATGCCGCAAGAGGTGGTCGACGCCTCGCACGTCATCGAGGACGCGGGCTTCACCATTATCGACGATCTGCTGCACGGCTATGGCGGCGGCTATCTGCCTCCGGTGCTCGGCTCGAAGAGCCGGCCGAGCGCTTCGATCCCCGACGAGCCATTCCGCGCCGGCATGACGGTGGTGATCCAACCCAATGTGGTGACCCGTGACGGCAGGGCCGGCGTGCAGACCGGCGAGATGGTGCTGATTACCGAGACCGGCATCGAGCCGATGCACGCCATGCCGCGCGGCTTCGCCCGGGTCTGACGGCACGCGCGTGAGGCCTTTCTATCGACGCATGCGCTCTTTCGACATCTGCTATTTCCCGTTATCAATGCTCGCCCGCAACGGAAGAAACATCCATGCCCATCAGCGAAAAGCTCACCGCACTCATCAGGTCGGCCTGGGATGACGGCGCCCCGTGCCTGGTGGCGACGCAGGGCCCGAACGGCCCCAACATTTCGCCCAAGGGCAGCATGGTCGTGTTCGACGGCGACCATCTCGCTTATTGGGAACGCTCGAAAAAAACCGCGCTGGAAAATCTCGCCCACGACAAGCGGGTCTGCGTGATCTACGCCAACTTCAAGGCGCAGCGCGACGGCGTTCTCGACTCCGGCTTTTTGCGATTCTACGGAACGGCCGAACTGCATGAGAGCGGGCCGATCCGCGACGCCATATTCAATCTGCTGGTGCCGCGCGAGCAAACCCATGTCGGCGCCGACACCGGCATCGGCGTGCTGGTCAAGATCGAGCGGGCCGGCGATGTCCGGGGCAAGCCGCTGCCCTGAACGGCCGACGCGAGCGCCGATGAACGACGAAGACGCCGCGCCTGTTTTCTTCGCTTTGCCGCCGGGCGACCGCTCACTGGCCGGTGCGATCATGCAGGGGCGCGATCTCATGTTCGCGCAGCTTGCCCATGTCGACCTCACGGGCGCCGATCTCTATTGGGGAGCGCTGCGATCCTGCGTGCTTCAAGGCGCTATCCTGAGGGATTGTTGCCTTCGCGGCGCCTCTCTCAACGAGGCTGATTTGCGCGGCGCCGACTTGCGCAATGCCGATCTCTCGCTCGACAATCTTGGCGGTCCGACCGAGCTCGAACGCGCGGACCTGACGGGGGCCGACCTGCGCGGCGCTAAAATCGGCGGCGCCCGCTTTGTCCGCGCCATCCTCGCGGATGCCGATCTGCGCGGCGCCCGCGGTCAGTCGGATCTAGCCGAGCGTCCCGCCCGGTTTGACGGCGCGGTATTGATCGGCGCGCGCTTGGGCGGCGCGAATTTGACCGGCTGCGTATTCGACGACGCGACGTGTTTTCCGAAGGGCTTCGATCCCCGCAAGGCCGGGATGGTTCATGGCGATGAACTGACGGCATCGCGGAATAATCGAAAGAAGAAAAAGTAGCGTGGCTTTTGAACAGGCGTCCCGCTAAGCGGTTATGAAGCGAATACCGACGCTATTCTTCGACCGCCACAGCACTTTGCATTTACGGCTGACGTTGCCGTATTTTGAAAGCAGCAGCGTAAATTCGTCGGGTATCTGGCCTTGCGATTGCAGTTCGAGTTTGGCGCCCTCTGCCGAGACGTCGTTCATCATGCATGGACAGAGTATCGACCCGTCGGGATTGAGCAAAAGTCCCGGATGCCGGGTGATGCGACGGCGGGCGCTCCGCTGCTCGTGCTTCGCGGCCTCTCCCGTCTCCTCTTTGGATCGTGACGCGCCCGTCATGATACTGGCTAGGAAGCCCGCGGTGACGGCTGCCCGGCGCTATTCCGTACCATCCAAAATCGAAGGGTCCTTTGCGCCGTAGCCTTCGACAGCGCAATGAAGGTGCTTTTGCAATGAGCGAGTTCCTGCTCGGATATCGCGTGGTGAGCGAACCTATTCTTCAAGATAGCGCTCACCGTCGGCCACTTTAGATCGGCGGATTTGCAGGGGATCAGCAATCCATCGGGCATCGTGGCTTTCATGACCGGCTTGATGATGTCGATCGAGGCCGCACTCAATACCGCCAGCGCCGCGACCATCTCCTCGTATCTTCGTGCATTGGCGAATTCCAAAAGACGCGCTTCGTTCAACTGGTTCTCCTTTTGCATGGCAAGAACCAATTCGAGCGCTTTATTAAAGTCGCGCGGCGCGGTCACTTCCTGAACGACTTCGCTGGAGATCGAGCCCAGTACCCGTCGAATCTCGTCCTGATTTTCCGGGGTTGCCAGCGCCAGCAAGCGGGACCGCACCGCTTCGGTCGCCTTCAACAGCAGTTCACGCAGCAGCCTTATCGGAAGATCGAGCCGCAGCCCGACCTTTTCGGCCAGAGCCGCGTCCGCTTCGCCGGCCTTTACGAGAGTTTCGAACCCGGCCTCAGAGAATCGTGCGCCGGAATTGGCCGCCAGCCGCGACGCAACTTCGTGATTGCCCCGCGTCAGCAGTGCGTCGGTCACCGCTTCTTCAAGCTGGCTCCGGCCGGAGATCGCCAGCAGATGGCCCTGGCTTTTCGTCTTCGCAACTTCGATCAGATCTGCGGCGGTAAGTCGCGGCGATTGCGTCAACACCGGTCCGGCGACGGCTATTTCCTCGTCGCGTGCCAGACGGCGTATCACATCGATCGGGGCGGTATCGATCGGCGCCAAACGGGAACTGAGTTCGACCAGAGCCTTAGTCTCGATTCGCTGAATGAGCTTTCCCAGGACGTCGTCGAATACGGCGATCTGCTCATCGTTCAATCGATCGGCCTCGCCGAGGAAGAGGTCGGTGACCCGCCTCAGTGTCTCGACGCGTCGTTCGGCCGAATGGCTCTGAACGGCGTCTTCCAATTCGATGATTAACGAGTTGTTTACGGCGGGCATTGGTATTCCTCTTTCGGGCGGCATAGCGTGCGCCCGAAAGGTACGAACATTCCCATTCCAGCCGCCCCGAACTGAAATCTACCGGGAAATAGTGTGTTTTCTGTTTACTCGCGCACAAATGGCATGGGGTAATGGCTCCCTTGCATGGTCCGCATGATGAAGCGCTCTTCTTCAATAAGCGAGCGCGCGCTTTGGCCACACGGTTCTGTGGATTGCACTGACTCTCGGGTGCGCTATTCGCTGCGTTCGTCGTGTCGATACCACGGCAGCAAACGCCGGGTGCCGCCGCCGATCAGCAGTTCGAAGGCGACGCCGAAACCCGCCAGCAGCAAGACGCCGACGAAAGCCTCGTTCTGGTGAAAAGTGCGCGAATTGTTGAGAATGAAATAGCCAAGCCCGCCGATCGCGATGATGAATTCGGCCACCACCGCGCCGATCAGCGCGCGGCCGGCAGCAAGCCGGAGGCCCGCGAGGAAATACGGCGTCGACGCCGGCAATACCACATCGATCAGCGCGCGCAGCCGCCCGGACCGGAATGAGCGTGACACTTCGATATAGTCGCGCGGCACCGAACGCGCGCCGTCGGAAACATTGACGATGATCGAGAACACCGAGGCGAATACGATGGTGGCGAGCCGCGCCGCGCCGGTGTAGCCGAACCACAGCGCGAACAGCGGCACGACCACGACCATCGGCATGGCGTAAAAGCCGTTGACATAAAGCCGCAGCAGACGATCGGCGAGTTCGCTGCGTCCGATGGCGAGCCCGATGACCGTGCCGATGACCAGCGCGATGGCGAGGCCTTCGGCCACGGCGCCGAGCGTCGAGCCGGTCGCGGTCAGAAACGCCGGGTTGACGATGACGCGCGGAATCGCGAGCAGAATGAGGCTCGGCTTGGCGACAAACGGCGGCGCGAACAGCCGCACCACGATTTCCCAGGCTCCCAGCAGGGCCAAGCCGGCAACCAGGCGGGGCAGCAGGACGCCGAGGCGCCGTTTGCCCGCGGCGGCCGTGACAGGGATCGGCAGGGTCGTATCGGTCATGCTAATTCCGCCAGCGCGCAAAATGATGTTCGAGGGTGCGGCCGAGCCGCATCAAGCCGACGCCTGCCACGCAGATGATCAGGATCGCGGCGAACAAGCCGCCGGTATCGAAATTTTGCGAGGCGCTCATGATGAGCTGGCCGAGGCCGTTCGACGACAGGAAAAATTCCGCCGCCACCATGCCGACCAGGCAGCGGCCGATGGCGAGCCTGATCCCGGTCATGGTGAAGGGCAGCGTGTAGGGCACCATGATTTCGCGCCACAGCGCCCACTCTCCCGAGCGGAAGGAACGCGCGACTTCGATCATTTCCGGTTTGATGCTGCGCGCGCCTTCCACGGTATTGTAGAGCACCGGAAATACGCCGAACAAAAACACCACCAAGACTTTGGGTACGAAGCCGAAGCCCATCAGCGACAAAATGAAGGGTATCAGCGCCACCATCGGCGTCGCATAAAGCACCATAATGTAGGGTTCGAGCGCCACCCGCAGCGTCGGCACCCGTGCCAGCAACAGCCCGGCCGGCATGCCGACCGCGATCGACAGCGCCAGTCCGGTGAGGAAAAGTCCCGCCGAATCGAGCGTCTGCGGGATCAGAGTGCCGGCCAGCAGCAATTGCCACATCCGCTCCAGCGTCGCCGACAGCGGCACCAGAAAAGCCGGACTCGAATGGCGGCCGACGATTTCCCACAACAGGAGGCCCGCGGCGAGGCTCGCCACGAAGGGAAATGTACGCTTCAACTGTTCTTGCACGCGCCAGCCTTCTTCAGAACTTTCCGCTCGTCCCCGTGAAAGCGGGGACCCGGACCTTGATCTCAGAGCCCGAACTGGATCCCGCTTTCGCGGCAATGAGCGGAGATATGCGGCCTCATCGTCCCAAATGCCGATCACTTCACCATGGCATTGGCGTCCTGCCAGATGCTCGGATCGATCAGTTTGTCATAGGTGACCGGCTCCTTACCGGGCTGTAGCGCGCCGATCTTTTTCATCAGCGCGGAAACCGCGTCGATCTTGGTCCGGTCCATGCCGTCATCCTTGGTCGCCCAGAAATCGATGGCGAGGAATTCCTTCAAGGCGATCTTGCAGATCGCGGCGTCGTGGCCGGTTACCGTGGCGATCTCGGCGACGGTGTCGGCATTGGCCGGGTCCTGCATGAAGCGATCGGTGGCGATGAAACCGGCGATAGTGCGCACATAAGCGTCGCGATTGGCGGCCAGCCGGTCCTTGCGGGCGACATAGAGCAGATAATGGCTGGTCGGGTTGGTGTTCTTCATCGCCAATATGATGTTGGCCTTCTTGCCCTGCGACTTCGAGCAGCGCCAGGTCGTCGAGATGCAGAATGGCGAAGGTGAGCTGGCCGGCGAGCAGGGCTTCGCCGGAATTGGAGCCGAGCGCGACCTGGTTGACCTGATCGAAGCTCACGCCGGGGCAGCCGACCAGCATCGAGCGCAGCGCCACCGAACGGGCGCCGCCGATCGAGTCGACGCCGACCGCCTGGCCGGCGATGTCCTTGCAGGTCTTGCTGGGATCGGTCGACGCCAGGATCCAGTCAGGATTGTTGTAACCGAAGATCCCGACCAGCGGCACGTCGGCATTGGACACTTGCGCGATCACCGGCGGGGTCGGCGAAATCGCCAGATCGACGTCGCCGGCGATGACGGCGCGCGCCGCGGCGGTGCCGTTGTCGAACGGCCGGATTTCGAGGTCGACGCCGTATTTTTTGAAGAAGGCCTGCTTGACGCCGACATAGGCGTTCACCGCGGAGAAAATCGGCGGAATGCCGGGCAGCGCCAGCGTGATCTTCTTGTCTTGTGCCAGAGCCTGCCGGGCCGGCAGCGTCGCGGTGAGGCAAAGCGCCGCCGCACAGGCAAGCAGCAGCATGGATTTTCTGATCATGTGGTTTCCTCCGTAATCCGCTTCTCGCGGTTATGCTTTACTGTTCGAGATGAAATTCGGCCTCACGGGCTTCGCTCATCAGCGTGCCCCAAACCTGCTCGCGCAATTCGGCAAAGCGCGGCAGCCGCAAGGTCGCGCGGGTGCGCGGATGCGGCAGATCGATGGTGATGGTTTCGGCGATCGAACTCGGCCGGCCCTTGAGCACGAAGACGCGGTCGCCCATCAGCACCGCTTCCTCGATCGAATGGGTGACGAAGATCATGGTCGTCGGCTTCTGCTCCCAAATCCGCAGCAGCTCGAATTGCAGGATTTCACGGGTCTGCGCGTCGACGGCGGCGAACGGCTCGTCCATCAACAGCACGCTCGGCTCGATCGCCAGCGCCCGCGCCAGCCCGCAGCGCTGCTGCATGCCGCCGGACATCTGGTACGGATAGGCCTGCTCGAAACCGGCGAGCCCGACCATGCGGATGAAATGCGGTACCCGATGCGCGATCTCGTCGCGCGAAGCGCCCGCCATGCGCAGCCCATAGGCGACGTTGTCGTACACCGACTTCCAGGGAAACAGCCCGAAATGCTGGAACACCATCGCCACGCCGGCGATCGGTTCGGTCACGCGCTTGCCGTCGACGGTGATCTCGCCGCCGCTGACCGGCAGCAGACCGTCGAGGCAGCGCAGCAACGTGGTCTTGCCGCAGCCCGAGGGACCGACGATGGCGACCACCTCGCGCGAGCCGGCGTCGAACTCGACGTCCCGGAACACCTCCAGCGCGCCATAGCGTTTACGCAAGCCGCGGACCCGGATGCGCACCGCCGCGGGGTCGGACTGCAGGTCCGTTTTACGGTTAAGGCTGACGATATCGGCCATGGTTCAGTCGCAGCGTTCCGGCCGCGCCGCGGCGTCATGCGCGCTACGCGCAAATTGCTCGATCCTGGCCGGGTCATTTACCGTTGCCGGGTCGATATGGCCGATGCGCAGCTTATTCACGGGCTTCTCCGGTACTTTCCAAGCGCAGCGCCGCCGTCAGGGCGGTCCACCGCGCCGCGTCCTTAATAGTGTACTACCGCTTTTGTGCAAATGGCGCCCGCGCGAATTGCCGCGCGTCGCGTCCACCGTCGGTGACGGCGAAAGGCCGATGGCGGCGGGATAAATCGGACCGCGTGGGCCGCGCCCCAATCCGTGAGAATTGCAGCGCTGATTTTTTGTAAAGCTTATCTCTTAGATGCCGGTGAACCAATACACGGGCTGTAAAGAATACCGCTTCAACCAATCTTCAGCATAGGCCGAGAAGCGTACGTAATTTCACCAATTCAATACTTGGTGCGGACCAATAATCCCCGCGAACAAAGATTGAAGTCCTTCAAGGGATTTCAGGCGTCGACAGGGGACGGTTTTGCGTACGAGTACTTTCGTCATGATCGGCTTTGCGGTCCTGTTCGGACTGCTCGCGGTCTTCCTGGCGCAGACCTGGATCAATAACCAGGCCGATGAGCGCATGAAGAGCCTCGAGGCGCAGCGCAAGGCGCCGCCGCCGGCGCGCACGATCGTGGTGGCCAATCGCCCGTTGCGGTTCGGCGACGAACTCGCACCGTCGGCGCTGCGCGAGATCGCCGTGGCCGCAGGATGCGCTGCCGGCCGGCGCGTTCGGCAAGATCGCGGATCTGACCGCGACCAAGCGCGTCGTGCTGATGCCGATCGACGTCAACGAAGCGGTGCTTGCCACCAAGATCACCGGACCGGGCCAGCGCGCGACGCTGTCGGCGGTGCTCGGCGACGGCATGAAGGCCGCCACCATCCGGGTCAACGACGTCGAAGGCGTCGCCGGCTTCATCCTGCCGGGCGATCATGTCGATGTTCTCTTGACGCGGACCGGCGACAAGAATGTCGGCATCACCGACGTCGTCATCACCGACGTGCGCGTGCTCGCGATCGATCAACTGGCCGACCAGAAAACCGACAAGCCGTCCGTCGTCAAAGCGGTCACGCTCGAAGTCAATGTCACCGACGGCGAGAAGGTCGCGCTGGCGTCGACGGTCGGCACGCTGTCGCTGTTGCTGAGCAAGGCCGGTGAAACGGCGGACGCCGATACACGGCGCGTGACCACGGTCGATCTCGGCAAGCCGAGCGATCCGGCGCCGGATTCGCGCTTCGTCAACGTCGTCGGTCAACCGGCCGTCGAAGAATTTGCATGCCGAATACACGCGTGCCGACCGAGCAGGGCAATCCGCGGTCGGCGGCACTGCCGCATCCGGCGCCGGTGCAAAACTGATGCAACACCACGACGACACACCAACCATTCCAAGCGGAGCGTTCTGACGGGTTTCTGGGGACTACAACGAGCGGCGGGGAGGCCGACGTGAAAAACAAATCGATGAAGCGAACTTCTGCCGCGGCGAAAATCCCGCGGCATTCGGACAGGGGCAATAACACCGGCGGCGTCGCGATCGCCGCCTGGTCGCGGCGCGGCTGGACCCGCGCGGCGCTGGTCGCGGCGCTGGCGCTGGCGATCGTTCCGGCGGCGGCGCATGCGCAGCAGCAGATCGCGATGATCGGCAGCATCCACACCGCCACGGTGACGGTGACGCTGGGCAAGACCGAGGACGTGCGCACCGATCAGAATCTCGCCGACATCACGGTCGGCGATCCGGACGTCGCCGATGTCAGCGCCGCTGACCGATCACGCGCTGTCGATCCTCGGCAAGAAGATCGGCACCACCCGCGTCACCGCCTACGACGCCGACAAGAAGCCGGTCGGCATTTTCGACGTCGAAGTGTCCTACGACATTTCGCGGCTGTCGGCCGAGATCGCGCATATCACCGGCGGCGGCATCCGGGTGTCGTCGGTCAACGGCCGCATCATGCTGAGCGGCACGGTCGCCGGACGCCGCGACGCTCGACAAGGCGGTCCAGATCGCGCGGCAGTTCGGTCCCGATCCGATCAACACGGTTCAGGTGATGCAGCCGCAGCAGATCATGCTGGAGGTGCGCTTCATCGAAGCCGACCGCCAGGCGAGCCGCGAACTCGGCGTGCAGTGGAACGCGTTCGGCAATTCGACGCTCGCCAATGTCGGCTCCGGCCTGCCGGCGTCGCAGCTGCCGATCACGCAGCCGAACGGCGCGTTTCAGCAGCCGGCCTACGCCGGCACCGGCGTCGGCGGCGCGAACGTCAATGCCGACCGCGCCGCCGCTGTCGCCGGTGGTCGCCGCCGGCGTGCTGTCCGGCGCGTCGCCCTTCGGCTTCCTGGTCGGCCAGCTCGACCAACCGGCTGCAGATCGCGGTCAATGCGCTGGAGACCAAGGGCGCCGCGCGCAGCCTGGCCGAGCCCAATCTGGTGGCGCTGTCCGGCGATACCGCGAGCTTCCTCGCCGGCGGCGAGTTTCCGGTGCCGGTTCCGGGTTCGCTCGGCACCGTCACCATCGATTACAAGAAATACGGCGTCGGGCCTGGCCTTCACCCCGACCGTGCTCAACGGCGGCCTGATCAATCTGAAGATCAAGCCGGAGGTCAGTCGAGCTCGACACCAGCCATCCGGTCACCGTCGCCGGCATTTCGGTGCCGCCGCTGATCGTGCGCCGCGCCTCGACCACGCTCGAACTGCGCGACGGCCAGAGCTTCATGCTCGGCGGCCTGCTGCAGAACACCGGCGCCAACGACATGGATCAGCTGCCGTGGCTCGGCGACATGCCGGTGCTCGGCGCGCTGTTCCGCAGCACCCAATACCAGAAGAACGAGACCGATCTCGTCATTCTGGTGACGCCGCATCTGGTGCGCCCGATGGCGCCGAACGATCCGGTCCATACGCCGCTCGACAACACGCTGCCGCCGAACGACGTCGACCTGTTCCTGATGGGCAAGACCGAAGTCAGCCCGGCGCTGGCGCGGCTCGCCGTCGGCGCGCTGAACCGGCCCTATGTCGGCCATATCCTCGATCTGCCGAAAAACGGAGGCGTCTATGTCTCGGCCAGAGACTAAGAAGCGCGCGCCTCGCCGCCGCGATCGGCTATGGCGTCGGGCCTCGGCGGCTTGCTCGCCGGCTGCTCGGACCCGGACCTCTATTGGGACCGCCGCGAAACCATCGCGCTGTGCGCCGGCGATGCGGTGGCGGCCAACGAAGTCGACGCAGATGGTCGATCCGTGGCCGCGCGGCAGCGGCAACCGCAACATCGCCTATAACGGCCAGAAGATGCAGGCCGCGGTCGAGCGTTACCGCACCGATCGCGTGATCCCGCCGACCAGCGCCACCACCTCGGTGTTCGAGGCCGGCGCCCGCGGCGGCGGCCCCGCCGCCCGCCGCGCAGGCCGGCGCTCCGGTGGCAACGACGGCGGCGCAATACGACTGACAATGACCAGCCGCGCAGCAGATCCGGCAGCCCAGGCCAAGATGGTCGTCGTCACCGCCGACGCGATCTTCGAGGACCTGGTGCGCTCGACCTTCGGCGCCAGCGCGCGATCGGGCTCGATCTCGTTCCGGCGCGGCTCGCCGATTGCGCCGATGCGTTGTCGCTCGACGGTGCGGCGGTCGTGATCGCCGATATCGATGCCGGCGAGGAAACCGAACTGCAGGCGCTGGAGACGTCTGGCGGCGCGGATCGGCCACGAGCCGCCGATGGTCGTCGTCATGCAAAGCTTCGACGCCAATGTCGTGCGCCGGCTGATGCAGATGCGGGTCGCCGACTTTCTGGTCAAGCCGGTGCCGCCGATCGAACTGGTGCGGACCTGCGCCCGCGTCGCCAAATCCGCCAACGACCGTCGGGCCGCCAAGGCCTCCGCCGGCGGCGCCGTTGAAAACACCGAAGCGCAGATTTTCACTTTTCTTCCCGCGGTCGGCGGCGCCGGCGTCACCACGCTCGCGGTGCAGACCGCGATGCTGCTGCTCAACAGCGGCGCGCGCGGCAAGACCGCGACCTGCCTGGTCGATCTCGATTTCCAGCACGGCGCCTGCTGCGATTATCTCGACATCGAGCCGCGGCTCAATCTCAACGAGATCGAGCCGCGCCCGGAGCGGCTCGACCGGCAATTGCTCGAAGTGATGATCTCGCAGCATCCGTCCGGCCTCGCCGTGATCGCGGCGCCGAACCGGCCGGCGGAAATGCGCTCGTTCGATCCCGACGTCGTGACGCGGCTGCTCGATCTCGTGTCGTCGCATTTCGACTATGTCGTGTTCGACATGCCGCGCACCTGGTTCTCCTGGACCGACAGCGTGCTGCTCGGCTCCAACAAGTTGTTCATCGTCAGCGAAACCACGGTGCCCGGCTTGCGCCAGGCCAAGCAATTGGTCGACGCCATTCGCGAACGGCTGGGCGAAGGCCCGAAGCCGCAGGTGATCATCAACCGCTTCGTGCCGAAGATGTTTTCGCCGGGCTTGCGCCGGAGCGACATCGAACAGGCGATCGGCGACGCGTTCCTGTCCTGCATTCCGAACGACTACGGCCTGGTGCGCGAAGCGATCGACCGCGGCGTGCCGCTCGAAGAGGTCAAGAAAGGCAACAAGATCACGCTCGAACTGAAGAAGCTGATCGTGCCGAATGCCAAGGCGGCAAAGGAAGCGGCGGGACCGGCGAAGAAATTGGCGCTGTCGTGGGCGCGCTCTTAGGAAGCCCCCATCCGCGCATTCCCGCGCAAGCGGGAATCCGGCGGCGGGGACGACGTGACGAACTGGGTCCCCGCTTGCGCGGGAACGAGCGGATAGAATCGCGCCTTCGGAATTTCAGGGAACAGCAATGGCCGGCCGTTTCTCCACCCATCGCGTCGCCGCTCCCGATCTGGTGCCGTCGCCGGCACCGGCGCTGGAGGATGCTGCGGAGCAGGGCGTCACGCAGACGCTGTTGGCGGAGATGCCGGTCGAGGCCGCGGCGCCGGTGTCGTCCAATCCGCTGCTGACCGACAAGCTGCTCGACGCCAAGGTGCGGCTGCACCGCCGGCTGATCGAGGAGATCAACCTGTCGGCGCTGGAAAAGCTGCCGGACGAGCGAGATGCGCGGCCACGTGCAGCAACTGGTGTCGCAATATGTGCTCACCGAGCGGCTGGCGCTCAACACCCAGGAACTCAACGACTTCGTCTCCGAAATCCTCGACGAGATGACCGGGCTCGGTCCGCTCGAGCCGCTGCTCAAGGACCCCGACCGTCAACGACATCCTGATCAACGGCCACGAATGCGTCTACGTCGAGCGCCACGGCGTGCTGGAGCCGACCGGCGTCCGCTTCAAGGACGAGGCGCACCTGCTGCGCATCATCAACAAGATCGTCTCCGCGGTCGGCCGCCGGGTCGACGAATCGCATCCGATGTGCGACGCGCGCCTGCTCGACGGCTCGCGCGTCAACGTCGCGATGCGGCCGGTGGCGATCGACGGGCCGCTGATGTCGATCCGCAAGTTCTCCAAGAAGCCGTTCAACCTCAACAAGCTGGTCGATGTCGGCGCGCTGCGGCCGCAAATGGCCGAATTGCTGGCGGCGGCGGTCAAGGCGCGCATCACGCTGATCATTTCCGGCGGCACCGGCTCGGGCAAGACCACCCTGCTCAACGCGCTGTCCGCCTTCATCTCGGAGAAGGAGCGCCTGATCACCATCGAGGACGCCGCCGAACTGCAACTGCAGCAGCCGCACGTCGTCCGCATGGAGACGCGGCCGCCGAACATCGAGGGCAAGGGCGAAATCCGCCAGCGCGAGCTGGTCAAGAACGCGCTGCGCATGCGTCCCGACCGCGTGATCCTGGGCGAGTGCCGCGGCGAGGAAGCCTTCGACATGCTGCAGGCCATGAACACCGGCCACGAAGGCTCGATGGCGACGATCCACGCCAACACGCCGCGCGACGCCATCTCCCGCCTGGAGCAGATGATCGGCATGGCCGGCCTGCCGATGACGGTGGCCTCGATCCGCGGCCAGATCGCCTCGGCCATCCGCGTGATCGTGCAGGTGTCGCGGCTGTCGGACGGCAAGCGCCGCGTGATGAGCATCGCCGAGATCACCGGCCTGGAGGGCGACATCATCCAGATGCAGGAAATCTTCAAGTTCGTCCGCACCGGCACTGCCGCCGACGGCGCGGTGCAGGGCCATTTCCAGGCCACCGGCGTGCGGCCGCGCTTTCTCGCCGATCTGGTCGCCATGGGCATCAAGCTGCCGGGCACCTATTTCGACCCGTCGCAGCCGCTGTAGTGCAGACCATGAGACGGCCCTCCCGCTTACATCCGCTCGTCCCCGCGAAAGCGGAGACCCAGCGTAACTGTCGCGCTTCGATCTCGAACTGGATTCGCCGCTTGCGCGGGAATGAGCGGAGATTGAGGATCGGCATGTTCGATTTTCTCGACTTCAACCCGATCTATCTGGTCTGGCTGTTCGTCGCCGTGTCGGCGATGCTGACGGTCGAGGCGATCTATCTGATGTGCTTCTCGGCGGCGTCCTACCGCAGCCGGATCAACCGCCGGCTGATGATCTCGAAGGACCGCACCGACCGTGAAAGCGTGCTGATCGAGTTGCGGCGCGAACGCGGACTCACTGCCGGCGGCGATTACCGGCTCAATCTGGTGGCGCTCAACCGGCTGATCCTGCAGTCCGGCCTCACCATCGGCTTCGGCCGTCTCATCGTTATTGTCGTCTTCACCGCCGTGGTGGCTTTCGGCGCGACTCTGATCATCCGGGGCAGCGTGCTCGAAGCTTTGGCGGCGGCGCTGGTCGCCGGCACGCTGCTGCCGCTGTTCGTCCTCAAAATGCTGCGCGGCCGGCGGCAGAAAAGCTTCGCCGGCCAATTTCCCGATGCGCTCGATATCATCGTGCGCAGTCTGCGCGCCGGCCATCCGGTGCCGGTCGCCGTCACCATGGTCGGCCGCGAGATGAAGGATCCGATCGGCTCGGAATTCGGCATCGTCTCCGACGAGATCACCTATGGCGCCGACCTCGAAGGCGCGATGCGCAACCTCTACGCCCGCATCGGCTCCGACGATCTGCCGCTGTTCGTGACCGCGGTCGCCATCCAGGGCGCCACCGGCGGCAATCTCGGCGAGATTCTGGAGAACCTGTCCGGCGTCATTCGCCAGCGTTTCAAGATGCGGCGCAAGATCCGCGCGCTGGCGGCCGAAGGCCGCGCCTCGGCGATGATCCTGTCGTCGTTGCCGATCGGCATCTTCATCGTCATCCAGTTCATCGCGCCGGAGTTCTACGGCGCGGTCTGGCACGAGCCATTGACCAAGCTCTTGCTGCTCGGCGCCGGCTGCTGGATGGCGGTCGGCAATCTGATCATGTTCAAGATGGTCAATTTCAAGATCTAGAATAACGTCGATGAAATGGAACCCGCAACCATTGTCCGCTCGTCCCCGCGAAGGCGGGGACCCAGGCTGGATTCCCGCTTTCGCGGGAAGGAGCGGAGAATTGGGCCGAGTCCGCTTTCAACGATCAACGCTGGTAGCACCATGAGCCTGTTCGGCGACAACGCGGCGACGATGCTGAGCGTTCTGATCTTTCTCGCCGCCGGCACGCTCGCTTTCGCGGTGATGATCGGCATCCGCGCCCGCGAGGCGGTGCGCCGGCGCGCCGCCACGGTCGGCGTCGAGGATGGTGCATCCGGAGGCCGGCGTTCGCTGCGCGGTTCGGGCGCGAATACGGCCAGCAAGCTCGTCGCCTATGCGACCAAACATTACGCCTCGGCCGACAGCCAGGATGTCAAGGTGCTGCGCCGCCGCCTGATCGCCGCCGGCATTTACGATCCGCTCGGCGCGACTTATTTCTTCATGGCCCGCGCCGGGATGGCGGTCGGTCTCGCCGCCGCGGCGTTCTTCGTGCTGCCGCTACTCGGTCTCGAAGCCAAGACCTCGTTCTGGCTGTTTGTGATCTGCGGCGGACTATTGGGCTATCTGGTTCCGGGCCTTTATCTCGACCGCCGGGTGAAGGCGCGGCGGCTCGAGCACCAGTCCGGCTTTCCCGATTTCATGGATCTGCTGGTGGTCTGCGCCGATGCCGGTTTGAGCATGGAGGCGGCGCTCGACCGCGTCGGCCGCGAACTCGGCATGTCCTACCCGTCGCTGTCGGCGAATATCCACATGGCCAATCTCGAAATCCGCGCCGGCCGCACCATGACCGAAGCGCTCGAACATCTCGGCGACCGGCTCGGGCTCGACGAAGCGCGCTCCTTCGCCACCCTGATCCAGCAATCCGACGAACTCGGCTCCTCGATCGGCGACGCGCTTCGCGTCTATTCCGACGACATGCGCCACAAGCGGCTGTCGCGCGCCGAAGAGAAAGCCTACAGCCTCCCGGCCAAGCTCGCGATCCCGATGATGGTCTGCATCTTTCCGGTGCTGTTCATCGTCATCCTCTGCCCGGTCATCGTCCGGCTGGCGACGGGGAATTGGTGACGACGGTAATTCCTCCCCCGTTCACGGGGGAGGTCGGCGCGCGAACCGTGCCGCGAAGCTGCCGGCAGGGGTGAGTATTTCGCCTCGCGCAACCAGCCTCGCCGCCGCCGAACCCGCAGCCAACACGACCCATTGTTGGGAGGGGAACTCAGCCAGCAATTCCTTAACCACCGTCGCCTAGCTTGGGCCCTACGGGGGTGTCCGTCCCGGCGTCTGGGCGCGTCATGAGTATCCGACTACCGCGTCTCCTGATCGTTGCGGCGGCAGGCCTGATCGGCCTTGCCGGCTGCCTTGCCGGCTGTTCGAGTGCGCCGAAATTCGGCGACACGGCGGCGGCAGACCGGCCTTCGGCCGATGCGGCTGCGAGCCCCGACACCACCGGCTCCATCGTCACTCAGCCCGCCGAACCGGGACCGAGCGGCGAGACGGTGGCGCCGCTGTCGGCGCCCGGACTGCTCGGCGACGACCCCAACGACGACATCCAGCGCGGCAAGAAATATTTCCGCAGCAACAATTTCGGTCTCGCCGAGAAAAGCTTCCGCAGCGCCGCCGAGAAGCACCCGCGCGACGCCGAAGCCTGGATCGGCCTCGCCGCGTCCTACGACCGGCTGCGCCGTTTCGATCTCGCCGACCGCGCCTATACCGAAGCGCTGCGCATCGTCGGGCCCACCGCCGAAGTGCTCAACGACGAAGGCTTCTCCTACATGCTGCGCGGCGACTACGACCGCGCGCATAAGCTGTTGCTGCAGGCCCAGATCAAAGACCCCGCCAATCCCTACGTCCAGGCCAATCTCGATTTGCTCGCCGAGAGCTATCACGAGGGCAAGGCGGTGCAGTAGGCCGCTGGCGCAACCATTGCCTGCAAAACAAAGACCGATCGAATCCCGATGATCGCTTTTGCGTCATCGGGTAAACATTATTTGGGCTTGCCAAAGGATCATGGCTTGTCGAAATGACAAGGGCGCCGATGCCGAAGCGATCCGGCGCTGGACGGGCAGGCGATGCGCGGATCGATATTTTCAAAAACGGAAGCGCTTCGCGCGCCGGGCGCGATGGAACGGCCGCATTGAGCACAACCCCAACCGTCCTCGGCGTCTTCGCCAACAGCGCGCACACCTTCAGCAAGCACGCTCACGCGAGCATCACGCTGCTTGAGGGCCTGGGCGTGGAGGGCGACGCTCATTGCGGCGTCACGGTGCAGCATCTTTACGATATCAAGAAAGAGCCGGGCCGGGCCAATCTCCGCCAAGTCCATCTGATGCAGGCCGAGCTGTTCGACGAGGTCAACGCCAAGGGCTTTAGCGTCGGTCCCGGCGACCTTGGCGAAAACATCACGACGCGGCACCTGGATCTATTGGGACTGCCCGCCGGTGCGCTGCTGCACCTTGGCGCAACGGCCGTGGTCAAGGTGACGGGCCTGCGCAACCCGTGTTTTCAGATCGATCGATTTCAGAAGGGTCTGGTTCAAGCAGTGCTTGAACGCTCGCGGGGCGGGCCGTTGATCCGGAAAACCGGCGTCATGAGCGTCGTTATCGCCGGCGGCGTGGTGCACCCGAACGACCCGATCGCGGTACGGCTGCCTGAAGGGGAGCATTTGCCGCTGGAGCCGGTCTGACTCGCGGGGTGAGACGGCTTTTCCCGGGCGCAGCGCAGCATGAAGCGAAGCGGAATGATGCGCTGCAGACCCGGGATCGTCACAAGCTCCGCGCCCACGGCTGCTGACAGAATGCGCGGCCGTCGTCATGGCCGGGCTCGTCCCGGCCATCCCGATTCCGGTGGCAATGCAGTGCCAAAGTCATCGAGATTGCCGGGAAAAGTGTTTAGCCCGGCAACGACGCCCGCAGATCGAACGTTTCCCGGGCGCAGCGCAGCATGAAGCGAAGCGGAATGATGCGCTGCAGACCCGGGATCGTCACAAGCTCCGCGCCCACGGCTGCTGACGGAATGCGCGGCCGCCGTCATGGCCGGGCTCGTCCCGGCCATCCCGATTCCCGTGGCAATGCAGTGCCCGGGTCATCGAGATTGCCGGGACAAGCCCGGCAATGACGGAAATAATCGTCCTTGTAACAGATACGGACCTCTTGACGTTTGTCACTTCTGTAGATACATACCCCCTCAATACTCGCTCAATACGGACGCCACTCTGGAGGGGACTTCCCGGGCGGCGGGGCGAGTGCGGTGCCCGCGGATGGGGCCATCCACCCCGTTCCCGGGCGGCTTGGGCATCGTGTCTCCCGGCATTACGACCGGGGCGGGAGGTGCTCCCTGGACTGGGACAGGCGATGGCGGGTAACGCCCGCTGGCATTGTCGCCAACGCATGATCGGTTGTCGTGCGTCAGACCACGTCCCAGGAAACCCTGGCCTGAAGCCGAGCCTTAGGGACGACGACTCCCTTTGGTGAGAGCCGTGGTGGGACGCCGACAGACGAGCCGCCCCGCTGGGCGGCGCCGCACCCGTAAGGTGCGGCGGTGGTGCCCGCGTCTGTCGGCGTCCTGCTTCCTATTTTTTATTAGTCGTTGGAATTGGAAATGGCGGAGACGGCGTAAGCCATTGAGAAACCGGGGCCCCACCCCTTGGGCTTTCTCGCAAGCTTCCCGGTCTTCGTTCTTCACGTGACAGGGCTGGCATCACTCGGGCGCGAAGGGGCGCCGCGAGAACGATTTGGGCTGGGCGAAGTGCGGCTCATTTCCCGTCACCCTGAGGCGGCCGCAACGCGGCCCTCGAAGGGTGACGGCGGCAGGGCCTCGGCGCGTGCATCCTTCGAGGCGCGCCTGCGGCGCGCACCTCAGGATGACGAAACGGAGGTTTGCATGATGGTGAGTCAGACGCCCCTTCCACCACGCTTCGCGTGGTCCCCCTTCCCCGCTAGCGCGGGGCAGGACGAAGTTTGAACCCAGCGGTAGCGCCCCCTCACCCCGACCTCTCCCCGCGTGCGGGGCGGAGCTGCGTTCAATCCTCGAACGGCAGCCCGACATATTGCTCGGCGAGCGAGGCCTGGGCGTGCTCGGAGGCTTGCAGGTAATCGAATTGATTAAGCCGCATTTGCTCCTCGAAGGGCGTCTCGGCGGGAAAACGATGCAGCAGCACGGTCAGCCACCACGATACCCGCGCCGAACTCCAGACCCGGCGCAGCGCCATGTCGGAATAGCAATCGAGATAATGCGATTTGCCGGTGCGGAAGATTTCGGTCAGCGCCCGCGACAGATAAAAAACATCGGAGACCGCAAGATTGAGACCCTTGGCCCCCGTCGGCGGCACGATGTGGGCGGCGTCGCCGGCGAGAAACAGCCGGCCGTAGCGCATCGGCGCGGCGACGAAGCTGCGCAGCGGCGCGATCGATTTTTCGATCGACGGCCCGGTGACGATGGCGGCCGCCATGTCCGGCGGACAGCGCGCCTTGAACTCCTCCCAGAAGCGGTCGTCGGACCAGTCGTTGAGATCGGCGTCGAGATCGCATTGGATGTAGTAGCGGCTGAGCATCGGGTTGCGCATCGACGCCAGCGCGAAGCCGCGATGATGGTAGCAGTAGCAGAGATCGGGGTAGGGCGGCGTCTCCGACATGATGCCGAGCCAGCCGAACGGGTAGCTCTTCTCATAGGTCTTGAGCACCGAGGCCGGAATCGAGGGCCGGCTGACGCCGTGATAGCCGTCGCAGCCGGCGATGTAATCGCAATCGATCCGGTGGGCGACGCCGTCCTTCTTATAGGTGACGTAAGGCCGCTCCGCGGTGAGATCATGCAGCCGGACATCGGCGGCTTCGTCGACGATCAGGCCGCCGGCCGCGTCCCGCGCCGCATAAAGATCTTCGGTGATGGCGGTCTGGCCGTAGGCCATCATCCGCTTGCCGGTATATTTCCGGGTGTCGATGAAGAAACCCGGCCGGCCTTCCCAGACGATCGCCGCGCCGTCATGCGGATGGCCGTCGCGGTCCATCCGCGTGCCGAGGCCGACGTCGCGCAACAGCGCCACCGTGCCGGCCTCCAGCACACCGGCCCGAATCCGGTCCATGACATAGCGGCGGCTCTGCCGCTCCAAGACGATGCTGTCGACGCCGTTGCGATCGAGCATATGCGACAGCAGCAAACCGGCCGGGCCGCCGCCGATAATCGCCACCTGGGTCCGCGTTTGCGTTCTGGTCGCCGTCACGTCAGGATTTTCCCGGTCATTGCCGCGCTACGTTAAACGATTGTAATGCCCCGTGAAGAAAAGCCGAGTAAGTGCGCTTATAAGCGCCCTTGGCAAGCCGATTTCCGGAACGTCCGGAGCCTCGGCAGACTTGAACCGGAAGCTTGAAGCGGCAATATGACCCTGGGCACATAAACGCCGCCGCAACCGGAAGATTTCATGTTCGAATCGTTCAAGAGCCTGATTGCCGAAATGGTCGATGGCGGCAAGCATCCGAGCCAATTCGGCGAAGACGACTACCGGCTGTCGGCCGCGGCGCTCCTGGTGCATGCGGCGGCGATCGACGGCGAAATGCTGCAAAGCGAGCGCGACAAGCTGCACAGCCTGCTGGCGCAGCGCTTCGAGCTCGACGATGCGGCGACCGAGGAATTGATTGAAAAGGCCACCGCGGTCGAGCACGAATCGGTCGACCTTTATCACTTCACCCACGTGCTCAATCGCGCACTCAACGAAGAAGGCCGCGCCCGCATCATCGAGATGATGTGGCAGATCGTCTATGCCGACGGCCGGCGCGACGAGCTGGAAGACAATCTGCTCTGGCGCGCCGCCGATCTGCTTGGCGTGTCGCCGCGCGAGCGGATCGAGCTGCGCCGGCGGATCGGCGGCGAGGACGCCGAACCGGGCTTCAAGGCCAGCGAGACATGACGCCGGTCACGCTGATCACCGGCGCCTCGGCCGGCATCGGCGTGGAGTTGGCGCGGATCTTCGCCGCGCAGGGTCACGAACTCGTTTTGGTGGCGCGGCGCGAGGACCGGCTCACCGCGCTGGCCGACGAAATCGCGGCCTCCGGCCGGGGCCGCCCGGTGGTGCTGGCGGCGGATCTCGGCCATCACGGCGCGGCCGCCTGGATCGCCGGAGAGCTGGCGTCGCGCGGGCTCGAGCCTAACTACGTCGTCAATAATGCCGGGTTCGGGCTGAGCGGCGCTGCCGCCGAACTCGACCGCGACGAACAGCTTGCGATGATCGACCTCAATGTGCGCGCACTCACCGAATTGTCGCTGATGTTCGTCGACAGCCTGCAGCGCCATCGCGGCGGCATCCTCAATCTCGCATCGGTCGCGGCCTTCCTGCCGGGGCCGGGCATGGCGGTCTATTACGCCAGCAAGGCCTATGTGCTGTCGTTCAGCGAGGCCTTGCATCACGAATTGGCGGGCCGCGGCATCCGGGTGACGGCGCTTTGCCCCGGGCCGGTGCCGACCGAATTTCAGGCCCGTTCCGGCATGGAGCTTCCGGCGGCTTCAAAAATCATCGAGCTGCCGCCCGATCGCGTGGCGCAAATGGGCTACGACGGTTTGATGCGCGGCAAGCGCGTCGTCGTTGCCGGCATCGGCAACCGGATCGCGGTGGCCTTGATGCGCTTCGTTCCCAACGCGGTGCTGCTGCGGGCCGTCGCGCAGCGCGGTTCGGGCGCACGCTAGTGGCGACGGCATACGGCTTGCTTCATTTCGCGAACGCGGTAGGAATTTGCAACAGCGCGTTCGAATCGCCGGAGTCATGAAACAACCGATCCTGATCGTCCTGCACCAGGAGCACTCCACACCGGGCCGTATCGGCAACGCCCTGCAGCAACTGGGCTACCGTCTCGATATCCGCCGGCCGCGTTTCGGCGACGAATTGCCGCCGACCATGGCCGAGCACACCGCGGCCATCATTTTCGGCGGCCCGATGAGCGCCAATGACGACGACGAATTCATCCACCGCGAGATCGACTGGATCGCGGTGCCGATGAAAGAGAATAAGCCGTTTCTCGGCATCTGCCTCGGCGCGCAGATGTGCGCACGGCAGCTCGGCGGCAAAGTGTTCGGCCACCCGCACGGCCATGCCGAGATCGGCTATTACCCGATCCGCCCGACCAGCGCCGGACTTGCGCTTGTCGAAGCCTGGCCGGAATGCGTCTATCAATGGCATCGCGAAGGCTTCGATTGCCCGGCCGGCGCCGAACTCTTGGCCGAAGGCGACACCTTCGAGGTGCAGGCCATTCGCGTCGGCCGCGCCTTCGCGCTGCAATTTCACCCCGACGTCACCCACGCCATGATGCATAAATGGACCACGCGCGGCCACGACCGCATGGAATTGCCGGGCGCCAAGCCGCGCCACGAGCATTTCGCCGACCGCGCCGTCTACGACTATTCGGCGCGGGCCTGGCTCAGCGTTTTTCTGGAGCGATGGATCGGCGAATAGATCGGCCGGCGGGGAGAAAATTTGTTTGGTTAAAACGTCGCGGTCATGGCTGGGCGCTTCTCAACAGCTTTAAAAGCCGTCATAATTGGGTGTCGGTGGGGGCGAATGCCGACGCTTATTCCGTAGTGCCGTTCATCAAAATTGTCGTTCATCAAAGGCCTGCGTCGGATCAGATATGCATTCCAGCAACTTCCCGGCTGGCGACGTCGTTTCGCACGTCTCGCAGCAGTCACCGCTCTGCCGTTTTCTGCACGCCTGTCACGCCGAGATTCGTCAGGATCAAAGCGGCGCGGTCGCCGATTATATTCCCGAGTTGAAAAAGGCCGATCCACGCCTTTTCGGCGTCAGCCTCGCCACCATCGACGGCCATGTCTATGAGGTAGGCGACAGCGACGTTCCGTTCACGATCCAATCGATCTCCAAGGCCTTCGTGTTCGCGCTGGCGCTTGAAATCCTGGGCGCCGAGCGCGTCGAAGCGGTGATCGGGGTCGAGCCGAGCGGCGACGCATTCAACTCGATCCGGCTGCGCCCCGACAACCGGCCGTTCAATCCGATGGTCAATTCCGGCGCCATCGCCTGCTCGGGTTTGATTCATCAAGCCAAGGGCCGCGAAGCCTTCGAATGCATCCGCGCCGCACTCGGTCGGTTCGCCGGGCGTGAACTCGACGTCGACGAAGCGGTCTTCGCTTCCGAGCGTGAGACCGGCGACCGTAATCGCGCCATCGCTTATTTGCTGCGCAATTACGCCGTGGTCGAAGGCGATGTTTCGGCGGTGCTCGATGTCTATTTCCGACAGTGTTCGGTTCTGGTGACGGCGCGCGACCTCGCCATCATGGCGGCGACGCTGGCGAATAACGGCGTCAATCCGGTCACCAGCGAGCAGGTCATGAAGCCCTATACGGTGGCGCGCACGCTGTCGGTCATGACCAGTTCGGGAATGTACGACTATGCCGGCGAGTGGATCTACCGCGTCGGCATGCCGGCGAAGAGCGGCGTCGGCGGCGGCATCGTGGCGGCGTTGCCCGCACAACTCGGGCTCGGCACCTTCTCGCCGCCGCTCGACATTCACGGCAACAGCGTGCGCGGCCTGCGCATATGCGAAACGCTGTCGACCCATTTCGGTCTGCACATGCTCAATCGTTCGGGCGACGTGCGCACCTCGATCATCGCCGACTACGACATCGGCGGCATCAAATCGCGCCGCAGCCGCAAACCGCGGGATCAGCAAATTCTCGAGCAGCATCACCGCGACATCCGGGTCATCGAACTGGTCGGCGCGCTGACTTTCGCGACGATCGATTACGCATCCCGGCGGCTCGGCGAACGATCGTCGCAAATCCTGATTTTGGATTTCCGCCGCGTCGCGTCGATCACCCACGCGGGTGGTTTGCTGCTGGCGGATATCCTTCGCGGCTTCACCGCCGGTACGGCGCGAGCGATCCTGACCGGCATCGAGCCGAACTCGCCGATATCCAGCGTCATCCGGCCGCTGATCGCCGAAATCGACGGCGTCCGCCTGTTTGCGCTGCTCGACGAGGCCATCGAATGGGCCGAGGACCAACTGGTGTTTCGGTATGGCGGCTTCGTCACCACGGCTGACAGTCTACACCTCAAGGAGCAGGCCCTGCTGGCGGGCCTGACCGACGCCGAACTCGCCGACCTGACCAAGCTCGGCGCTGTTCGCACCTATCAGGCCGGGCAACGCATCATTACGGCCGGCGAGCCGGCCTCGTCGCTGTTCTTTCTGCAAAGCGGCATGGTCAGCGTTAAGCTGCCGAGCGGCGTGCGGCTGGCGAGCCTCGACGAAGGCATGGCATTCGGTGAAATGACGCTGCTCGACGAGCCGCGGACCGCCGATGTTTGGGCCGACACCAATGTCACCTGTCTGGAATTGCCGATCGCCGAGTTCAACAGGCTCCGCCGCGAGCGCCGGGAAATCGGCGAATGTATTGCCCGCAATCTGGCGGCTATTCTCGCCAACCGCCTGGTTCACGCCAACGCCAAGATCGACTTGTTGAGCGCCTATTAGAGACTACTGCCCGCCACCGGCAAGCTGCTGGGCGAAATAGGCCACCGTCTTGGTATAGACCGGCGACGCGTTCCACTGCAGCAGCACCTGGAAGTTCGGGGTGCCTTCGCCCCAAGGCTGGCCGCGCTGCCAGCCATAGCCTTTCAGATAGTTCGCCGTCGAGGCGAGCACGTCGGGGACGCTGCGGATAAGATCGCGGCGGCCCATGCCGTCATAGTCGACGGCGTATTTCAGATAGGACGACGGCAGGAACTGCGTCTGTCCGATCTCGCCCGCCCAGGCGCCATGCATATCGGCAGGCGCCATATCGCCGCGATCGACAATTTGCAGCGCGGCGATCAATTCGCCGCGGAATTTGTCCGGCCGGCGGCAATCATAGGCGAGCGAGGCGAGCGAGCGGATCGTGGGCGACTTGCCGGAATTGGCGCCGAAGTCGGTTTCAAGACCCCAGATGGCGACGATCACTTCGCCGGGCACGCCGAATTGCGGTTTCGATGCGGCTGATGACGGAGCCGTATTGCAGCAGCATATGCCGCGCGCGCGTCATTCGCGGCGGCACCATGCGGCCGGAGAATTGCTCGAAACTCTGCCGAAATACGCCCTGAGCCTGGTCGCGTGCGATAATGCTGGGATCGTAGGTGATGCCGCCGAGACCGGATTGAATGGTGCGCTGTGAGATGCCGTCGGCGGCGGCTTCCTGTTTGACGCCCTGGAGCCAGGCGCCGAAATCGCCGCCGCAGGGGGCCGACGCTTGGGCGCTGCCCATGGCGGCTCCCAGCGCCAGAATGAGCCACAGCAAATGGACGGTGAGCGATCGCATGGGTGTCGTCCTTATATTACCACCCGGCAGGAATCGGTCGCGGCCATGATGCCGTACAAGAACGGCCAATTCCATGGTCATAAATAGCCGGGCTTGGCGGGCAGATAACTCTCGGCGCGGTAAAGGTCGCGGAAAATCTTGGTCGAAATCAGGACGACCACGATGGTGCAGCATCCGCCGAGCAGCACCGAGGGAATAGTGCCGAACAGCCAAGCCGCCGCGCCGGCGCGAAAATCGCCGAGCTGATTTGACGAGATGGTCACCATCGAATTCACCGCATAGACCCGGCCGCGCATGTCATCGGGGGTATGCAATTGCACCATGGTCTGGCGAATGACGACGCTGATCGTATCGGAAGCGCCGACGACGACCAGCGCGCCGACGGCGAAGCCGAAACCCGGGGCCAGTGCCAGCAGGATCGTGCCGAAGCCAAACATGGTCACGGTCGCAAACATGATGCGGCCGACCCGCGCGGAGATCGGCCAGCGCATCAGGACCAGCGCCGTCGCGATCGAGCCGACGGCGGGCGCGGCGCGCAACAGGCCGAAGCCCAATGGCCCGGCGTGATAAATATCCCGGGTGAAAACCGGCAGCAGCGCCATCGCATTACCGAACAGCACGGCAAACAGATCGAGCATCACCGCGCCCAGCACGACCTTGTTTCGGACGATGAAACCAATGCCGGAAAACAGGTTTTTCAGATCGATCGGCGTGCGATGCGGCAAGGTCCGCTCCGGTGCGATGCCGAGCACGACCAGGCCGGCGGACAGCCAAAGCAGCGCGCAGACGCTAAATACCAGGGTGGGGCTGAATGCGACCATGATGCCGCCGAGCGCCGGCCCGGCGACGACCGCCGTTTGCGAGGCCGAGGTCGAAGCGGCTACCGCGCGCGGCAGCACGCTTGCCGGAACGAGGCTTGGCAACACCGATTGCAGGCTTGGCTGCTCGAAGGCGCGGCCGGTGCCGACGACGCAAGCCATCGCCAGCAAAAGACCCGATGAGAGGTGTCCGGTGCCATTGGCGACAGCGAGAACGGCAACAGCGACCGCCTCGATAATCTCGCCGATGAAAACCACGATGCGCCGGTCGTAACGGTCGGCGACGTGGCCGGTGAAAGGAAACAGGCTGATCACCGGCAGGAATTGCACGAGGCCGATCAGCCCGAGATAGAACGGACTGCCGGTCAATTCGTACATCTGCCAACCGACGGCGACGACCTGGATCTGCAGCGCTACGGATGCGGCAACCCGCACATAGAGAAAGCGCAGAAAGCCGCGATGGCGAAAAAGCGCCAGCGCCGGAGAGGAATCGCTCATTGCGGAAGAGCTAGAACCTTTTAGTCGCAAATGCACGACAGGAAGACACAGGGCCTACAGGGGCCCTCATTTCGGCGTGGCAGCCTTCGTTCGCCGCGCTTTCGCGCAGAGGATGGTCCGCTTGAACGTACCTTGCGCAGCGAACGAAGGCTGGTGGAGCCAGGCGGGATCGAACCGCCGACCTCCTCATTGCGAACGAGGCGCTCTCCCAGCTGAGCTATGGCCCCGCCGAGGCGAAAACCAGGCCGAAACGGCACTGATCTAGGCGAGTGGGCGCCATTTAGGACCGCGGCCACAGGCTGTCAAGGATGGGGCGGCGTCCCCCGATAATGGCCCGAACCATCAGCTTGTTAGCGCCCGCGCGAATCGCTAGTTTCTCGCCGACCTCGAAAAGCGAACCCCATTTTCATGCGCGCTATATTTCTTGTCATCGATTTGGCCCTCCAGCTCTACATCTGGATTGTGATCGCCATGGCGATCTTTTCCTGGCTGGTCGCCTTCAATGTGGTCAACACGCGCAATTCCGCCGTCGGCATGATCGGCGATTTTCTCTACCGGATAACCGAACCGGTGTTGCGCCCGATCCGCAATATGCTGCCGAATCTCGGCGGCATCGATATCTCGCCGGTGATCCTGTTCTTGATTATCGTCTTCATCCGCTATGTGATCGCCCTTTACATATTGCCCAACGTTTATTGAACGCCGTGACAGCACGTATCATTGACGGCAAGGCGATTGCCGCCGACTTACGCGATGCCGTCAAGGCAGAAACCCATCGGCTCGCCGCCGCGCATGGGCTGGTGCCGGGGCTGGCGGTCGTCCTGCTCGGCGATAATCCTGCCAGCAAAACCTATGTCGCCAGCAAATCGCGCGCCGTGGCCGAAGTCGGCATGCGGCCGTTCGATCATCATCTCGGCGCCGAGACCAGCGAAAAGGAATTGCTCGGCCTGATCGACAAGCTCAATGCCGATCCCGCCGTGAGCGGCATACTGGTGCAGCTGCCGCTGCCGCCGCAGATCAATCCGGCGCGGATTTTCCGCAGCATCCATCCGGATAAGGATGTCGACGGCTTCCACCCGCTCAACGCCGGACGGCTGATGACGGGGCTGCCGGCGCTGGTGCCGTGCACCCCGGTCGCCTGCGTCAAGCTGATCAAGACGGTGCATCCTTCGCTGCTCGGCCTCGACGTGCTGATGGTCGGCCGCTCGCATATTGTCGGCAACCCGCTCTCGCAAATGCTGCTCAACGAGAACGCAACCGTCACCGTCGCGCATACGCACACGCGTCATCTGCCCGATCTGTGCCGGCAGGCGGAAGTTTTATGCGTGGCAATAGGAAATCCGGAATTCATTCGCGGCGCCTGGATCAAACCGGGCGCGACCGTGATCGACGTCGGCATCAACCGCGTCACGCGTGACGGCAAATCCCGCATCGTCGGCGACGTGAATTACGCCGAAGCCTTGGAAGTGGCGGGCGCGATCACGCCGGTTCCCGGCGGCGTCGGTCCGATGACGATCGTCTGCCTGTTGGTCAATACGCTGCGCGCCGCCTGCATGCAGGCCGGATTGCCGGCGCCGGCGGTGTGATCGTCATTCCGAGGCGCGCCGACAGGCGCGAGCCCGGAATCCATAATCCCTGTCTTGGTCGAATCTGCAAAAATCTCAGAGAGCGTTCTGCCATGGTCGGGGTTATGGATTCCGGATAGCCGCTTCGCGGCTTCCGGAATGACCGGTCAGCTGTTCCAGCCGAACGCGACCTTATCCAGCACGCGGGTGCCGAATTTTTCGGAACTGCGCGCCACCGCTTTGCCGCCGAGCGCGCGGTAGAACTCGACGGCGTTTTCGTTTTCCGACAGCGCCCAGACGATCAGCGACTTGAGCGAGCTCTGCGCCAGGTCGCGCCGCGCCGCGGTGAACAGGCGGCGACCGAAGCCGAGTCCCTGGAATTCCGGCCGCAAATAGAGTTCGTAGATTTCGCCATCGTAATAGAGGCTGCGGGCGCGGTTGCGGCCGTAATTGGCATAACCCGCGATCTTGTCGCCGAATTGCAGCAGCGCGATGCGGCTGCCCTTGCGAATGGCGCTTTCCCACCATGCCGGGCCGCGGCGATTGATCAGCCTTTCGAGTTCGGCACCGGGAATAATGCCCTGATAGGCGGTTCGCCATGCATCGTCGTGTGCTTCCGCGACAGTGCCGGCATCGGCGGCGCGGGCCCGACGGATTTCGATAAGGACTGTGCTCATGATGCGAAACTCATGACGCGATCAAAGCAAGCGGTTCAGTCGCCTTCAAGGGTGCAGATTCACACTCGGTTAACGATGTCGATTATAGGGGCAAACGCCGGTGCTTTGCCAAGACGGCTGGAGCGAAAATCTCAGCACTCCGCGCGATCTGTGCGGGCTGTTGCCGAAGCGACACGGTTACCCGGATTTTTCCGGGGATAGCGCAGTGCCATAAAATTTATGACAGGATGACATCATGGCGACGCATCCGATACGGCGCTTGGCGCGCGATATCGAATGCATGGAACCGCTGCCGCGTTGTCTGCCCGCGCGATATATCCGCGCGCGCTAGACGCGCTCGGTCTCTTTACGCCGCTCGTCGCGCTTGCGATCGTTCGGATCAAGCAGCTTCTTGCGCAGCCGGATCGACTTCGGCGTCACTTCGACGAGTTCATCGTCCTCGATATAGGCCAGCGCCTTTTCCAGCGTCATCCGAATCGGCGGGGTGAGTCGGATCGCCTCGTCCTTCGAATGGGTGCGGATATTGGTGAGCTTCTTGCCCTTCAGCACGTTGACTTCGAGATCGTTGCCGCGGGTGTGCTCGCCGATGATCATGCCGCGATAGACCTTCCAGCCCGGCTCGATCATCATCGGGCCGCGGTCTTCCAGATTCCACATCGCATAGGCGACCGCTTCGCCCTGATCGGTCGAGATCAGCACGCCGTTGCGGCGTCCGACGATGTCGCCGCGATGCGGCCCATAAGCATGGAACAGCCGGTTCATCACCGCGGTACCGCGGGTGTCGGTGAGGAGTTCGCCCTGGTAGCCGATCAGGCCGCGGGTCGGCGCGTAAAAGATCAGCCGCACGCGATCGCCGCCGGACGGACGCATTTCGACCATTTCGCCCTTACGCTCGGCGAGCTTCTGGACGACGATGCCGGAATGCTCCTGGTCGACGTCGATGACCACTTCTTCGATCGGTTCGAGCAGGTCGCCGGACGGGCCGTATTGGAACAGAACTTTCGGCCGCGATACCGCGAGTTCGAAGCCTTCGCGCCGCATGGTTTCGATCAGAATGCCGAGCTGCAATTCGCCGCGGCCGGCGACTTCCATCGAATCCTTCTCCGTGGATTCCGAAATGCGCAATGTGACATTGCCCTCGCCTTCGCGCAGCAAGCGGTCGCGGATGACGCGGCTCTGCACCTTGTCGCCTTCCGTGCCGGCGAGCGGCGAATCATTGATGCGAAACGTCATCGTCAGCGTCGGCGGGTCGATCGGCTGGGCCGGCAGCGGTTCCGTCACCTCGGGCGCGCACAGCGTATGCGACACGAAGGCTTCCGGCAGGCCGGCAACGGCGATGATGTCGCCGGCCATGCCCTCTTCGATCGGGGTCCGCTCCAGGCCGCGGAACGCCAAAACTTTGGTGACGCGGCCGGTTTCGACCAGTTCACCGTTGCGGTCGAGCACCTTGACCGGCTGGTTGGGCTTCACCGAGCCGGAAAAAATGCGGCCGGTGACGATGCGGCCGAGATAGGGATTGGCTTCCAGGATCGTTCCCAGCATGCGGAACGGGCCCTCTTCGACGGTAGGAGGCGCCACATGGCGCAATACCAGGTCGAACAGCGGCGCCATGCCCTGATCTTTCGGCCCCTCGAGCGAGGTCGCCATCCAACCCTGCTTGGCCGAGCCGTAGAGGATCGGGAAATCGAGCTGCTCTTCGGTGGCATCGAGGGCCGCGAACAGGTCGAACACCGAATTGGCGACTTCGGTGGCGCGGGCGTCGGCGCGATCCACCTTATTGATGACCACGATGGGCTTGAGGCCCATTTTAAGGGCCTTGGAGACGACGAATTTGGTCTGCGGCAGCGGCCCTTCGGCGGCGTCCACCAGCACCAGCGCGCCATCCACCATATTGAGGATGCGCTCGACCTCGCCGCCGAAATCGGCGTGGCCGGGGGTGTCGACGATGTTGATCCGGATGTCCTTCCAGACCAGCGAAGTCGCCTTGGCGAGGATGGTAATGCCGCGCTCACGCTCGAGATCGTTGGAGTCCATCGCGCGCTCGACCACGCGCTGGTTCTCGCGGAACGAGCCGGATTGCTGGAGCAACCGGTCGACCAGGGTCGTTTTGCCATGGTCGACGTGGGCGATGATGGCGATATTGCGCAGATTCATGTGTGATTTATGGGGTTATTTTGTTGGTGCTAAACCAATGCGGGCCCCCAAGGGGCCCGCGATTTGCTGCGCATATATAGTGATTGGCGGCCGGGAAGCAATCGGGCCGGTGCCTTAAGATTAAGCCCGGCGGGGATTTTAAGCCGCCGCCGCCGTGGCGCCGGCGGCTGCACCAGTGCCGGCGCGGTCGAGGATCGCGGTGCGGCGGCCGGCAATGGCAAAGCGCAACTGGTCCAGCGCGAACGAAAACGACATCCGCACCGTCTCGTCGAATTCCTCGTGCTCGCTCTGGTGGATGATGGCGATCACCAGATGGTCGGCCTCCAGCTGGAGGGCTTCGAGGGCTTCCAAGGTCTGCGCCGCGTGAGCCTTGCGGACGAGGTCGAGCACGCGCTGCAGCAGCCGCAGCCGGCGTGTGCGGGTGCCGCTCATGAGATAGGTCGCCATGGCGGCAATCGCGGAACCGAACACCGGAAAGATCAGCATGCCGTAAAAGATATCGTCGCCGTATTTGTCGAAAAACGATTGCTGCGTGTCGGACAGGTAAGCCAGCGCTCCGGGATGCAGCACGGCGTCGGCATCCTTGTCGGTCGACGGCGCTTCGATCTTGACCTCGCCCGGCAGAGCGATGGCGAGCGATTGCCGCGATGTGTAGAGCGCCTTGGCGAGGCTCGCGACGACGCTGTCGCTGAAACTTTTGCGAGCGACCAGATATTCGGGAAAACTCAGGCTCTTGAGACTGTCGTCGGGCGTCGGCGGATTGCCGCCGAAGGTACCGGCGTCGATATCGACCGAATCGAACGCCGGATTGCGTTTGGCGATACCGTCCGCTTGATCGATGGCAATGAATGTTGGAGCGGTGCCATTGACGGTGGCCGCCGTCACCGCGCTTGAAATCGCTTGTCCGGTGGCGGGGCCGGCGGCGAACAATACGTCGACCTGATTATTTTTGATGGCGTCGGCAACTTTATCGAGATCGATCTCAGATAAAGCCACCGTGGTAAGGGCAACGCCGTAATGGCCGAGCAGAAGCTCGAGCAGGCCTTTGCTCGCCTCGTTTCCCGCGATGATGCCGACACGCTTGCCGGAAAGCTGCGATATTTTCGTAAGCTTATCGCCATCGCTCTTGTTGCCGTCGCCACCGTCAGTGCTGTCGGCGCTGTCGCTATCGTCGTCATTGTCGTCGGTCTTGGCGCCTTTGCCGCCCTTGGCCGATTTCGAATTCTTCGCGCTTTTGCCGCCCTTCGTTGCTTTGCTGCTTTTCGCGCTTTTGCCGGGTTTCGCGGGCGCTGCGCTCTTTTCCGCGCCTTTGCCGCTTGCGGCGGTCTCGCCGGTTTTGCCGGCGCTCGCGGCGGGGGGAGCGGCCGCCGCCGGCGCCGGAACGATCAGCGCCATGACATTCTGCCGCAGAATGGCGACGACCGGCCAATTGAGCGAGTCGACCAGATTGCTGGGGAGAATGGCGAGATCGGCCTGGCCTTTGCTCATCGCCTCGGCGCTGTCTTTGGCGCTGGCGGTCGGCACAAGCCGCAATTGAAGATCCTGATGCTGCTTCGTGATCTGGTTGGTCAGTGCCTGCACAAACGGCACGTCGCGCGGACCGGCGGCGATGCGCATATGGTTTGATTCAGTCGCGAAATAGACCGCCGCCCAAACAGCACCGAGAAGAATCAGCGTGCCGCAGATGGTCACGAGCCAGGTGTGGCGGAGAAACATCCGCACCCGGTTGCGCACCATATGTTCGAGCGATTCGATGCTCATGGTCCTGCCCACTGAGTGGCCGGCCGTAGCCGAACCGGTCTCATCCTTCCGGCCGGTGCGGCGGAACAGCCAAAGTCGCATGGCGAGCGGCGGGCGATGCGGCAGTCCGGGCGGCATGGTTAATCCTAACACGGCTCCCCCGGTTTGACGCCATAGCGCAACCCTGCGTTCAAACGCCAAACCGTCGCCTTGGTTAACCCTGCGGCGTCGCCGGTTATCAATCCGCCGCTCGTCATCGCCGATTTGATGGCCCGATTCAGGACCCGATTCATGGCCTGACTTTGACCAAACCGCGCCGCAAAATCCGGCCGACCCCGCAGGCAATTCGGACGGAACCTCGCGTCCCGAACTGTTGTTTGCTACCTGAGGACATCTTAATCGGTGCGAGCGCGGGTCAAGCCGCGGTCGCCCGCACTGACGGGAGTTTTATATGAGCCAAAAACTCGCCGGCGAAGCGCGCCGAAGCGCGCTTGCCCGGCTCAAAGGCTGGAGCGAGGTCAAGGATCGGGACGCCATCACCAAAAAATTCGTCTTTGCCGATTTCAATCAGGCCTTCGGCTTCATGACGCGCGCGGCTCTGATGGCGGAAAAGCTCGACCACCATCCGGAATGGTTCAACGTCTACAAAAACGTCGAAGTGACATTGTCGACCCATGATGCGGGCGGTCTCACCGCACTCGACGTCACGCTCGCCGAGGCAATGGATAAGTTCGCCGGCTAGGGTTGCCTTGCGATTGCCGCGTTTGGGCACCACTTTTTGGCGGATTGAGCCGTTTGGTTGACCTGGGTTTGGTACCCGGTCGCGCTCAGTCCGGAGGGGTCCATGGGGTTCTGGCAGCAAACCGCTTCGTGGCCGGATTTTGCCGCGCTGACGCGCCGGGCGGCCCCCGATGAGGACAGCCTGCGCCGCAAATTCTGGCGCCGGCTCAAGCGCGAGGCGGCGCGCATTCCTTTCGTCGAAGAGGCGCTGACCGCATACTACTGCGCCTTCGATCGCCAGACACCGGTCTATGTCAAAGCCGTGCTGCTCGGCGCCATCGCCTATTTCATCATCCCCGACGATCTGATCCCGGATTATATTCCGCTGATCGGCTATGCCGACGACGCCGCCGTGATTGCCACGGCGATGAAGATGGTGTCGTCGCATATCAAGCCGGAGCATCGCGAAGCCGCCCAGGAGATGCTGGCCCGGCTCCGCGACGACCAGCCGTCACGGATGTAAGATTATTTTGCCCATCGCTTTGCGGTCGGCGATGGCTTTCAGCGCATTTGCGGTTTCGGCCAGGGGATAGACGGCGTGGACGTGCGCGCTGAGCTTGCCCTGCGCGCACCATCGAACGATTTCGTCCATCAAAGCGAGTTGGGCCTTCGGCTCGCGCTTGACCCATGCGCCCCACAACACGCCGCGGATATCGCAGCTTTTGAGGAGGACCAGATTGAGCGGTATTTTGGGTATTTCACCGGCGGCGAAGCCGATCACGAGATAGCGGCCTTCCCAGCCGAGCGAGCGTAAGGCCGGCTCGGCGTAAGGCCCGCCGACCGGGTCGTAAACCACGTCGATGCCGCGCTCGCCACCCAGCCTTTTAAGCGCCGCGCGCAAGTCTTCGCTGGCGTAATTGACGGTTTCGTCGGCGCCATGGGCGCGGGCGAAGTCGAGCTTTTCGTCCGAGGAAGCGCAAGCGATGACGCGCGCGCCCATGATCTTGCCGAGTTCTATCGTGGCGAGCCCGGTGCCTCCGGAAGCGCCGAGCACGACCAGAGTCTCCCCTGCTTGGAGTTCTGCGCGCACCCGCAAGGCGTAAAGCGTCGTGCCGTAGGTCACGGTAAGGCCGGCGGCATGATCGAAATCGAGATCGTCGGGGAGTTTCACCAGCAAGTCGGCCGGGACCGCGACCGCTTCGCGGGCGGCGCCCCAGCCGGTATTGGCCATCACGCGATCGCCCGGCGCGACGGTGGTGACGCCCGAACCGATGCTCTCCACAACGCCTGAGAACTCGGCCGCCGGTGAAAACGGAAACGGCGGCTTGTGCTGATATTTTCCGGCGATGATCAGCGTGTCGAAAAAATTAAGCGCCGCTGCTTTCACCCGCACCACGGCCTCGCCCGGGCGCGCCTGCGGCACCGGGATGTCGGCGAGTTCAAGTTCGTCGGGCGCGCAGAAGCGATTGCAGAGAATGGCCTTCATGACGCCTCCATATCAGGCTTCGGTAACACTGACATCCTTCCGAAACGGCGCGGCGGGGTGAGGGTATGGTACCGAGACGCCTATCTCATTCCGTTTTCGGCCGAATTGGGTTAGAATCGGAACCGGGGTGAAGGAATGTGGGCATTTTCGCGAGGCCCGATGCGCAGCTTTAGACGATGGCGGCTGGTCTTTACGCTGCTCATGTCGCCGTTTCTGGCGGCGTTTTTTACTGGTGCGGCGATCGCCCAGCAACCGCCTGCGCCGGCGGCGCCGCAAGCAGCCGCTCCGGCTAAGCCACCGGCGAAGCCCAAGCCCGCCGCACCCAAACCGGCCGCAGCCGCGCCGGCACCCGCCAAGCCTGCGGCGCCTGCGGCTGCCGTGGCCGCTGCGGGCGGCGTGCAGCCCAAACTGCTCGGCCAATATGGCGACTGGGGCGCCTATGCGGCGTCACCGGGCGGCAAGAAGGTTTGCTTTGCGATTTCCAAGCCGGCCTCTTCGCAGACCAATCCGCCGAACCGGCCGCGTAATCCCGCCTATATGTTCATATCGACCCGTCCGGCCGACAAAGTCGCCAACGAGGTCTCGATCGTCATCGGCTATCCCTTCAAGCCGGGTTCCGAGGCGAGTGCCGATGTCGGCTCGACGTCATTTGCGCTGTACACCCAGCAGGACGGCGCCTGGATCAAGAATGCCGCCGAAGAAGCCCATATGGTCGAAGCGATGCGGGCGGGGCAGACCGCGGTGGTCAAGGGCGGATCCGCCAAGGGCACCCAATCGACCGATACATTCGCGCTCAAGGGCCTGTCGCAGGCTCTCGACCGCATCGGCCAGGAATGCAAGTAAAAGCCGATACCCCTGCAACGGCGGCAGGGTAGGGGTGCTCCTGAGCGGCGGATCGGGGGCCGACCCGCGCCGGCTCGTCTGGCTCGCCCTCCTGATGTAGGGGGACAAGCGTCGAGGCCCACCCCATCTACTGTCCGATTGCCGACGTTTGAAATTGATTTTGGACCGCCCATGACCACGCCTCTCGCAGCGATAAAAACCAGACCTGCCGCTGCCCCTTTCGTCGAAAAGCAGCCGCTCGCGCAGTACCGGCCGCCGGCGCAGCCGTCGCTGGTCGGTCTGTCGCGCGATGCGCTGGCCGATGCGCTCGGCACCATCGGCGTGCCGGAACGGCAGCGCCGCATGCGCGCGCAGCAAATCTGGCAGGGCTCTATGTGCGCGGCGCGCAAGACTTCGACGCGATAACGACCTTGTCGAAAGAGCTGCGCGGGCTGCTGTCGCAACACTTCACTTTGGCGCGGCCTGAAGTCGCAGCCGAGCAGATTTCCACCGACGGCACGCGCAAATGGCTGTTGAAATTGCCGGGCGAGATCGACGGTGCGCCGCATGAAGTCGAATGCGTCTATATCCCGGAGACCGACCGCGGCACGCTGTGCATATCGAGCCAGGTCGGCTGCACGCTGACCTGCAGCTTCTGCCACACCGGCACGCAGCGGCTGGTGCGCAATCTCACCGCCGCCGAGATTGCCGGCCAGGTCGTCCTGGCGCGCGATCGGCTCAACGATTGGACCGCTACCCTTCCCTCGCCCGCGAGCGGGGCAGCGAAGAGCGGGGGCGGCGAGCCCGGACAAGCGCCTCGTCTCCAACATCGTCATGATGGGAATGGGCGAGCCGCTCTACAATTTCGAGGCGGTGCGCGACGGGCTCGCGGTCGTTGCCGATGGCGAGGGCCTGAGCATTTCCAAGCGGCGGATCACGCTGTCGACCTCCGGCGTGGTCCCCAACATCGCGCGGGCCGGCGACGAGATCGGCTCGATGCTGGCGATCTCGTTGCACGCCGTAACCGACGAATTGCGCGACCGGCTGGTGCCGCTCAATCGCAAATATCCGTTGCGCGAACTGCTCGATGCCTGCCGCAATTATCCCGGCCTTTCCAACGCCCGGCGCATCACCTTCGAATATGTGATGCTCAAAGGCATCAACGACTCGCTCGCCGACGCCAAGGCGCTGGTGCGCCTCCTCAAAGGCATTCCGGCCAAGATCAATCTGATCCCGTTCAATCCGTGGCCGGGGACGCAATACGAGTGCTCCGACTGGGAGCAGATCGAGAAATTCTCCGAGATCGTCTTCAATGCCGGCTATGCCTCGCCGGTGCGCACGCCGCGCGGCCGCGACATTCTCGCCGCCTGCGGCCAGCTCAAAAGCGCGAGCGAAAAGCTTTCCGCCCGCGAACGGCTGGCGCTGCGTGCCATGGCTGTGACGGACTGAGGCGTTACCGACTAATGGCTGTGACGGACCGATAGATGCCTGCTTTCGACTACAGTGACCGACCGAACCGGGCCGGAGCCGCGCCAGCAGCATGATGGCCCTCTATCGCATCATGATGATGTTCGCCGGTTATATGCTCGCCTGCATCGCCGCCTCGCTGGTGCTGGCGCTCGGCACGCTGGGATCGGACTGGAACGAGCTGTTCGCCTCGTTCGGTGTCAATTCCGCACACGCGCAATCGACAGCGATGTGGATTCTGGTCGGATTGGGCGCGCTGGTGATTTTTGTCGTCGGCTTCTTGCCGGCCGTTCTTATCGTTGCGCTGACCGAGGGTTTCGCGCTGCGCTCGGCCATCATTTATGGCGTGGCCGGAGGCGCCTTGGCATTGGCCTCGGCGTTCGGCCTCGATTTCGCCGGTCACATCGCGTCGCCCGGCACCGATGTCGCGCATGAACAGGAAGTGTTCGCGGCGGCGGGTATCGCCGGCGGGCTGGTCTATTGGCTATTCGCCGGCCGTCAGGCCGGCGTTTGGAAGTGACCGGGACGCGACGATGAATAGAACGGGGCTGAAGATCGCGCTCGCCATTGCCGTTGTGGTCGGCCTTATCTGCGCGGTCGACCCGCAGCTCGATCTCGACATATCGGCCGCGTTCTTCGGCAAGAAAGTGCCGATGTTCGTCGTCAACGCTCAGCCGTGGGTGCAATACGCCCGCGGCGCCGCGCGCCTGATCATCACGCTTTTGGTATTGCCGGCTTTCATCGCCGTGCTCGGCAAGCTCATCCTGCCGCGGCGGCGGATGCTGATCGAAGGCCGCGCCGCATTGTTTCTGATCGCCACCTTGGCGCTCGGACCCGGCGTTCTCACCAATCTCATTCTCAAAGACCATTGGCACCGGCCGCGGCCGATCGACGTGCAGCAATTCGGCGGCGACTATCATTTCAAGCCGTGGTGGGATCCGCGCGGCGATTGTCCGAATAATTGTTCGTTCATCGCCGGCGAACCGTCCGGCGCGTTCTGGACGTTGGCGCCGGCGGCGCTGGCGCCGCCGGAATTGCGCGTCGTTGCTTACGTTGCGGCGCTGGTCTTCGGCACCGGCGTCGGCGTACTGCGCATCGCCGCCGGCGCCCATTTCTTCTCCGATGTCGCGTTCGCCGGCGTGTTCATGTACCTTCTGATATGGCTGGCCCACGGTCTGATCTACCGCTGGGCGGCGACCCGGATCGGCGAAGGCTGGATCGACGACTTGCTCGCGCGCGCGGGCGAGTTGATAGGCGATTCGTGGAGCGCGTTGTGGCGACGGCTTGCCGCCGCCGTGGCCAAGGTCACTTCAAAAAAATCGGCGTGATCAGTCCGGCTGCCCCAGCACGCTGAACGCTTCCTCAAGCTGCGGACTCATCGGCAAACCAAGCGTTTCGCCGGTCGGCAAACGCCGCAGGAACCACTTGTTGTAAAGCTCGGCCAGCCGGCGCTCCCGCGCCATCCGTGCGAAGGTCCGCTCGACGACAGTGGCGAAAGCCGGATCGTTGCGGCGATAGGCCAAGCCATAAGGATCGTAGGACAGATAATCGCCGACCACTTTCATGTCGTGGGCGGCGGGCTCGGTGGCGATGATGCCGTAAAGCAAGACGTCGTCGGTGGCGAAAGCATCGGCTTTGCCGGCGAGCAGCATGGCGAACGACTGTGCGTGGTCCGGCGCCGTCACGATATCGATGCCGAGATTTTGCTTGTCGGAAAGCTTGCGCAGCGCTGCTTCGTTGGTGGTGCCGGCGGTCACCACGGCGATCTTGCCGGCGAGATCGCGATAGGATTTCACCGCCGACGTCTTCGGCACCATCAATTTGGTGCCGGCGACGAAAAACACCGGCGAAAAGGCCACTTCTTTCTGGCGTTGAAGATTGCTGGTGGTCGAGCCGCATTCAAGATCGACCGCGCCGCTTTCGATCTTAGTGAAGCGGTCGGCCGAGGTGACCGGGGCGAGTGCGGTCTTGATCGCCATCCCGTCAAGTTCGGTCGCGGCCTCGTCGGCAATTTCCCGGCACAGGTCGATCGAATAGCCGATCGGCTGCTGGCGATTATTGAGATAGGAAAAAGGAATTGAGCTTTCGCGGTAGCCGAGCGTAATCGTTCCGGTGTTTTTGATTTTTTCGAGCGTCCCCGACAAGGCGCCGATGGTGGTGTCCTGCGCCGCGGCCGGCAAGGCGGTCACGATTAATGCGGCCGCCACGGATAGATGTCTCATGACACGGCTCAGGCTGCGGGCTGGGTCACGAGGGATTTCAGCCGTGACGGTGGCCGGCAGTTTCTCCCCCTCCCATTTGGCGACGACGGCGGTCGCCAGCGAATTGCCGATCACATTGGTGGCCGACCGGCCCATGTCGAGGAATTGATCGATGCCGATGATCAGCAGGAGGCCGGCCTCCGGCAAATTGAAGCTCGCAAGGGTGGCGGCAATGACGACAAGCGAAGCGCGCGGCACGCCGGCCATGCCCTTGCTGGTGAGCATCAGCAACAGCAGCATCGTAATCTGCTGCCCCAGCGCCAATTGGATATTATAGGCCTGTGCGATGAACATCACCGCGAAGGTGCAATACATCATCGAGCCGTCGAGATTGAACGAATAGCCCATCGGCAGCACGAAGCTGATGATCTTCTTGCTGATCGGAAATTTTTCGAGCTGCTCCATCATTTTCGGATAGGCCGCCTCGCTGCTTGCGGTGGAGAAAGCGAGCAGAAAAGGCTCGCGCACCAGCCGCACCAGCCGAAAGGCGTGAGCGCCAAAGAACAGATAGCCGACGGCGACGAGAAGCCCCCACAGCAGGAACAGGCCGATATAGAACTCGACCACGAACTTGCCATAGGTCACCAGGATGCCAAGTCCCTGGGTGGTGATGATGGCGGCGACCGAGGCGAACACCGCGATCGGCGCGAGCTTCATGATGTAGCCGGTGATTTTGAGGATCGCCTGCGACAGTTCTTCGATGCCTTCGACCAGTTTATGCGTGCGCTCGCCGAGCGCGGCACAGGCGACGCCGAAGAACAGCGCAAACACCACGATTTGGAGGATTTCATTGTTGGCCATGGCTTCGACGATCGAGCGCGGCACCAGATGAGCCACGAAATCCTTCATCGACAGCGAGGCGACCTTGAGATTGGTCGAGGCCTGCGCGTCCGGCAGCGGCAGGTTGAGATTGTCGCCGGGGCGCAGGATGTTGACCAGCACGAGGCCGAGCAGAAGCGACACCAGCGACGCCGAGACGAACCACAGCATCGCCTTGGCGCCGATGCGCCCGACGACCTTCGGGTCTCCCATATGCGCCACGCCGACCACCAGGGTCGAGAATACCAGCGGGGCGATGATCATCTTGATCAGCCGCAGGAATATGTCGGTCATCAGAGAAATTGAGTTGGAGATGGCCTTCGCGGTGGCCGGGTCCGGCCACAGCGTGTGGCAGGCATAGCCGACGGCGATGCCGAGCAGCATGGCGATGACGATGATGGTTGTCAGGGTCGAACGCATGGTGCCCCTCCAAGACGATCCCGCACGGGAGTGTAGGCGATGCGGGCCGTCGCGGGAATGCTTGCGTCGGTTCGCCACCTGCCTATAGTCCGCGCGCATTTCGGTTTCGGCGTAATCCAGGATTTCTCCATGGCGAAGAACGGCTTGAAAGACGTGAAAAAAGTGGTGCTGGCCTATTCCGGCGGCCTCGACACGTCGATCATTCTCAAATGGCTGCAGACCACCTATGGCTGCGAGGTGGTGACCTTTACCGCCGATCTCGGCCAGGGCGAGGAGCTCGAGCCGGCGCGGGCCAAGGCGCTGACGCTCGGCATCAAGCCGGAGAACATTTTCATCGAGGATCTGCGCGAGGAATTCGTCCGCGATTACGTATTTCCGATGTTCCGCGCCAACGCGGTCTATGAGGGTCAGTATCTGCTCGGCACCTCGATCGCGCGGCCCTTGATCGCCAAGAAGCAGATCGAGATCGCCGAGAAAGTCGGCGCCGACGCGGTCGCCCATGGCGCGACCGGCAAGGGCAACGATCAGGTCCGCTTCGAGCTCGGCTATTACGCGCTCAAGCCCGACGTGAAAGTGATCGCGCCGTGGCGCGAATGGGATTTCAAGTCGCGCGAGGCGCTGCTGGCCTTCGCCGAGCTCAATCAGATTCCGATCGCCAAGGACAAGCGCGGCGAGGCGCCGTTCTCGACCGACGCCAATCTTCTGCACGTCTCGTCCGAGGGCAAAGTGCTGGAAGACCCGGCGGGCGAAGTGCCGGATTACGTCTATTCGCGCACCGACGATCCGCTGACCGCGCCGGACAAGCCTGCCTATATCACGATCGATTTCGAGCGCGGCGATCCGGTGGCGATCGACGGCAAGAAACTCTCACCGGCGGCCTTGTTGACCGAGCTCAACGCGCATGGCCGCAAACACGGCATCGGCCGGCTCGATCTGGTCGAGAACCGCTTCGTCGGCATGAAGTCACGCGGCATGTACGAGACGCCGGGCGGCACCATCCTCTTGGCCGCGCATCGCGGCATCGAATCGATCACGCTCGACCGCGGCGCCGCGCATCTCAAAGACGAGCTGATGCCGAAATATGCCGAACTGATTTACAACGGTTTCTGGTTCGCGCCGGAACGCGAAATGCTGCAGGCGGCGATCGATCGCAGCCAGGAATTCGTCAGCGGCCGGGTGCGGCTGAAGCTCTACCGAGGCAACGTCGGCGTGGTCGGGCGCGAGAGCAAATACTCGCTCTACGACCAGGATCTGGTGACGTTCGAAGAGGGCGCGGTGGCCTACGACCAGCGCGATGCCGAGGGCTTCATCCGGCTCAACGCGCTGCGGCTGCGCACGCTTGGGCAGCGGAAGAAAAAGCTGAAATTGTAGTCCCGTCGTCGCACTACATCGTCGGGACATCCCCGCCCGCGGGTTTGCCCGGAAAATAGTCCGGTTCCGAGCCTGGGCCCGGAAGCGGCGGCTCTTCTACCGGGTAGGGCGAGCGCGGTCCTTTCGGCTCGGGCGGTTTCGGGGGTTCCGGCTGGTTGGGCGGGCTCATCGCATCGCCACCTTGCGGTTCTCGCCCATGTCCGGCCGCTGGCCGGTCAGCGCCGCCGTCGCCATCTTGATATAGGCGACGGTGGTGCCGGGCCCGTCCCAGTATTCGGCCTCGGCCGGCGTTACCTTGAGCACGCGAATATTCGGATCGTCGGGCGAATCCCACCAGGCTTTGGCAGGCGTGCCCCACAATTCGCGGATCTTGGCGCGATCGCTCGAAACTTCGGCGTGGCCGGCAAGCGAGACGTATTTCTGTCCGCCGGTGTCGGCGAAGGCGAGGCAGACCTTCGAATATTGCTCGACTTCTTGTTCCTTGTGCCGCCGCGCGTCGGACAAGAAATAAACCGCATTATCCTCCGGGCGCACATAAGCGCCCATCGGGCGCGCATGCAGTTCGCGGCCGTCCCAGGTCGCGAACATGCAGATCGAAATCTTTTTCATCAATTCCCAAACGCGGTCGTGATCGGCCATCGGTTCCTCCAAAGCGAAATCAAATCCGTTCGCTAGGGCAACGTATTCGGCGCGCAGGTCGTTCCGTCGGCCGCGCGACGGACGATCGTCACATCGGAACCGTGACTTTGCGATTTTCGCCGAGATTGGGTTCCCCGCCGAGCAGCGCTTTGACGAACTCGAAGGCAAACGACGGCGCTGCTGGCGGGACCGTCCCACAATTCGGCGGTCAGGGGCGTGACGCGCAACACGCAGACATTGCTGTCGTTCGGTCCATGCCACCACATATTGTCGGTCGATTTCCAGATTTCGGCGGCCTTGGCGTGATCGCGCCACACGCCGGCACGCGCGGTGATGCGAAAGATAAGCGTTGGCCTTGGCATCGACGAACACGAGGCCGACGTCGTGCTCGCCTTCGATCTCGTGCTGCTTGGCGCTGTTATTGTCGGTGACGAACCAGATAACGCCCGTCGCGCGATCAGGTCGCGCTTCCAGCGGCCGCGCCCGCAGGCCATCGGCAAACCGCGTCGTGAGCATGCACACGCCGACGCGCTCGATGATGTCCCAGACGCGATCGAGATGAACTTGGTCCGCCATGCCGGGGCAACGGCAGAGGGATGCCGGAGTTCCTTAAACCTGCCGCTCCACCAGCGCCCGCTTGATCTCGGCGATCGCCTTGGCCGGATTGAGGTGCTTGGGGCAGGCCTTGGCGCAATTCATGATGGTGTGGCAGCGATAGAGCCGGAACGGATCTTCGAGATTGTCGAGCCGTTCGCCGGTCGCCTCGTCGCGCGAGTCGACGATGAAGCGCTGCGCCTGCAACAGCGCGGCAGGTCCGAGATAGCGGTCCGAATTCCACCAATAGCTCGGGCACGAGGTCGAGCAACAGGCGCACAGGATGCATTCGTAGAGGCCGTCGAGCTTCGCCCGGTCCTCGTGGCTTTGCTTCCATTCCTTGCGCGGCGTCGGCGATTTGGTTTGCAGCCACGGTTCGATTGAGGCGTGCTGGGCGTAGAAATTGGTGAGGTCGGGCACGAGGTCCTTCACCACCGGCAGATGCGGCAACGGGTAGATCCGCACCGGGCCGGAAACATCGCCCATCGCCTTGGTGCAGGCCAGCGTATTGGTGCCGTCGATATTCATCGCGCAGGAGCCGCAAATACCCTCGCGGCAGGAGCGGCGGAAGGTCAGCGTGGCGTCGACGTTGTTCTTGATCCAGATCAGCGCGTCGAGCACCATCGGACCGCAATCGCCGGTATCGACGTAATAAGTGTCGACGCGCGGGTTGTCGCCGTCGTCGGGGCTCCAGCGGTAAACGCGGTATTCGCGTTCCGCCTTGGCTTTGGCCGGATGCGGCCAAGTCTTGCCTTCGCCGACCTTGGAATTCTTCGGAAGCGTGAATTGGACCATTGCAACCTCGATAAACCGCTTAATAAACGCGCTTCTTCGGCTCGATATAGGAAACGTCGTTGGTCAGCGTGTAGGTGTGAACCGGCCGGTAGTCGATCGTGACTTTGCCGCTGGCGGGATCGAGCCACGACAACGAGTGCTTCATCCAATTGTGGTCGTCGCGATCAGGGAAGTCTTCGCGTGCATGCGCGCCGCGGCTTTCGGTGCGGTTGACGGCGGTATCCACCGTGACCACCGCCTGTTCGATCAGATTGACGAATTCCAGCGTCTCGATCAGATCGGAATTCCAGATCAGCGAGCGGTCGGACACGCGCACGTCGGCGGCGCCGTCATAGACTTCGTGGATGAGCTTCGAGCCTTCCTGCAGCACTTCGCCGGTGCGGAATACCGCGCAATTGCTCTGCATCACGTGCTGCATCCTGGCGCGCAGATGCGAGGTCGGCGTGCCGCCGGACGCGTAACGGTATTTGTCGAGCCGCGACAGCGCGCGGTCGGCCGAATCCTTCGGCAGTTCGGGCTGCTTGTCGCCCGGCGTGAGGATTTCGGCGCAGCGGTGGCCGCGGCGCGGCCGAACACGACAAGATCGATCAGCGAATTGGAGCCGAGCCGGTTGGCGCCGTGCACCGAGACGCAGGCCGCTTCGCCGAGCGCCATCATGCCGGGCACGACATAATCGGGATTGCCGTCCTTCTTGATCAATGCCTCGCCGTGATAATTCGTGGCGATGCCGCCCATGTTGTAATGCACGGTCGGCACGATCGGCACCGGCTCGCGGGTGAGATCGACGCCGGCGAAGATGCGCGCGGATTCGGTGATGCCGGGCAGCCGTTCGGCCAGGATCTTCGGATCGAGATGATCGAGGTGAAGGAAGATATGGTCTTTCTTCGGCCCGACGCCGCGGCCTTCGCGGATTTCGATGGTCATGGCGCGCGACACCACGTCGCGCGAGGCCAGATCCTTGGCGGACGGCGCATAGCGCTCCATGAAGCGCTCGCCTTCCGAATTGACCAGATAGGCGCCTTCGCCGCGCGCACCTTCGGTGATCAGCACGCCGGCGCCGTAAATGCCGGTCGGATGGAATTGCACGAATTCCATGTCCTGGAGCGGCAGGCCGGCGCGCAGCACCATGGCGTTGCCGTCGCCGGTCTGGGTATGCGCGCCGGTGCAGGACGCATAGGCGCGGCCATAGCCGCCGGTGGCGATGATGGTCATCTGCGCCGAGAAGCGATGGATCGTGCCGTCGTCCAGATTGATGGCGATGACGCCGCGGCAGCGGCCGTCTTCGTCCATCATCAGGTCGATGGCGAAATACTCGATGAAGAATTCGGTCTGATGGCGCAGCGCCTGGCCGTACATGGTGTGCAGCATGGCGTGGCCGGTGCGGTCGGCGGCGGCGCAGGTGCGCTGCGCGGTGCCTTTGCCGTAATGCGTGGTCATGCCGCCGAACGGGCGCTGATAGATCTTGCCGTCTTCGCGGCGCGAGAACGGCAGGCCCCAATGCTCCAACTCGTAGACCGCTTCCGGCGCGTCGCGGCACATATATTCGATGGCGTCCTGGTCGCCGAGCCAGTCCGACCCCTTGACGGTGTCGTACATGTGCCAGCGCCAGTCGTCCTCGCCCATATTGCCGAGCGCCGCGGCAATGCCGCCCTGCGCCGCGACGGTGTGCGAGCGGGTCGGGAACACCTTGGTGATGCAGGCGGTGCGCAGGCCGGCTTCGCTGCAGCCGACGGTGGCGCGCAGGCCCGAGCCGCCGGCGCCGATCACGACGACGTCATAGACGTGATCTTCGATCGGATAGGCGCGGCCGTTGATGCCGGGTGCCGCGCTTCCGTTAGTTCCGCTCGTCTGCCATGATCACAATCCGAACGAGAGCTTGAGGATGCCGTAAACGCAGGCCAGGCCGACGGCGATGGTGAAGAAGGTGTTGGCCATCAGCAATGTCAGCTTGGCCAATTCGTCGTGCACGTAATCCTCGATGATCACCTGCCATGCCGATTCGCATGTGGACCGTGGTCGAGAGGATGAACAGCAGCATGATGATGGCGACGGCGGGCGAGCCGAGAATTTGCGCCGCGGCGGCCTGATTGCGGCCCAGCAGCATCAGCATGATGATGATCGCCGCGATGGTCAGCGGAATGCCGGCAACCGCGGTCAGGCGCTGATGCCAGAAATGTTCGGTGCCGGATTTGGCCGCGCCGCGGCCGCGGACGCGCGCCAGCGGCGTGCGAATGTGCTTCGGAGTCGCTCATCGACTGGCCTCCCATCGATGAGCAGCACGAAGATCCAACAGGATCAGCGTGATCGCGATCGAGCCGATCAGATTGGCCGCGACCAGCCATTCGCGCTCGCTCGGGCCGAAGCCGCGTCCGGTATCCCAGATCAGATGGCGGATGCCGCCGAGCATGTGATGGATCACCGCCCAGGTGAAGCCGAACAGGATCAGCCGGCCGATACAGCGAACCGGCGAACCATTGGAAGCGGGCGTAGCCGGTGGGGCTTGCGGCGGCGATCAGCCACCAGGCCAGCAGCAGCATGCCGAAATAATTGCCGAAGCCGGTGATGCGATGCACGATCGACATCATCATCGTCAGCATCGGCCGGTAGATTTGCAGGTGCGGCGACAGCGGCCGTGCGGCCACCGTGCGGCCTTCGAGCGGGCGTGTTTCGGCCATTGGCATCATCCGAATTCACTTCAGCGCGGGCGCGCCAAGCTTAGAACTGTTCCTAGCCAATCCGCGCGCTTGCCGCAATGCAGCACCGCCACAGATCGGTCTCGCGCGCAGGCGAGTGGCAATTTCGTATTATGCGAAAGAATTAGCATTGAAACAAGCAGTTACAATCGGCAATATATGGAGCCTGACTTCGTCAAATACGAAGGAAGCCATAGGACCTCGTTCGATGCGGTTCGACCTGCACCGATCTCAGCCTGTTCCGCCACGTCGTCGAAGCCGGCAGCATCACCCATGGCGCCGAGCGCGCGCATCTGGCGCTCGCCGCAGCCTCAACGCGCATTCGCAACATGGAGGACGTGCTCGGCGTCGCGCTGCTGACCCGCGGCCGGCAGGGCGTGACGCCGACCCAGGCCGGCCGGACGTTGCTGCACCATGCGCGCACCATTCTGCGCCAGGCCGAACGCCTGCACGAAGATCTCGGCGCCTATGGCGGCGGGTTCGCCGGCCAGATGCGCGTGCTGTCGAACACCAATGCGCTGACCGAGTTTTTGCCCGAGGCGCTGTCGTCGTTCCTCGCCACGCATCCGAATGTCAGCGTCGATCTGGAGGAGCGGCTGAGCGACGAGATCGTCGGCCTGATCGCCGAAGGCGTCGCCGACATCGGCATCGTCGCCGGCACCGTCGATGCCGGCGGGCTCGAGACCTATCCGTTCCGCCGCGACCGCTTCGTGCTGGTGGTGGCGCAGGATCACCCGCTGGCCAAGCGCGCGAAGATCGGCTTCGCCGAAGTGCTCGATCAGGATTTCGTCGGGCTCGACCGCGCCAGCGCCATCCAGCGCTTTCTCGCCACCAAGGCCGTGCGCATCGGGCGGCCGCTGCGGCTGCGCGTGCAGCTGCGCAGCTTCGACGCCGTCTGCCGGCTGGTCGAATGCAATGTCGGCATCGGCATCGTGCCGGAAACCACGGCGCGCCGCGTGGCGAAGACCATGGCGATCAAGGCGGTGCGCGCTGTCCGACCCCTGGGCGGTGCGCGAACTGACCATCTGCGTGCGCAACCGCGACGAGTTGCCGCCTTACGCGCGGCAGTTGGTCGAGCATTTGAGGCGAGCGCCTGAACTGCTCTAGCGCGGCATCAGCACCCAGTAGTCGAGATCGAGCAGCACGGCGGGATCGTAGTCGTCGCCGGTCTTGTAGGGGAAATCGCCGCAGGGCTTGTCGCTGGTGGCGACCGTCCGCAGCCGCAGCGCGCCGACATCGTTCGCGGCCGGGCAATTCGGATTTCGCCAGCACTTCCGACCACGCATAGACGGTGCCGCCGGCAAACAGCGGCGCGACGTGCCGGCCGCCATTGATGGCGGCAACATGGAACGCATTGGCGAGGCCGTTGAAGGATAGAGCCCGCGCCAGCGAAATGACGTGGCCGCCGTAAATCAGACGGCGGCCGAAGCGGCCTTGCTTGGCGGCGAACAGATCGAAGTGAATGCGCGCGGTGTTCTGATAAAGCCGCGTTGCGATCATGTGCTCGGCTTCTTCGACGGTGATGCCGTCGACATGATCGATCTTTTCGCCGACCGCATAATCGCCGAATTTGGCAGCGCTGCCGGCCAGCGCGAGATCGTAGGCCGCGACGTCAAGCGCGCGGGCAGGCCTCGCCCAAGACTTTCGGTTCGAGCGCGGTCGGCAGCCGCGGCACATGATCGCCGGGCGCGGGCGCCGCCTCATCGCGCTTTCGCACCATCACCCAGCGCACATATTCCAGCACCGGCTTTGCGTCCTGGTTGTAGCCGGTGGTGCGAACATAAACGATGCCGGTTTTGCGGCTGGAATTTTCCTTCAACCCGATAACTTCGGACTGCGCATTCAGCGTATCGCCGGGATAGACCGGAGCCCGGAAGCAGCAATTGGCGTAGCCGAGATTGGCGACCGCATTGAGCGATACGTCCGGCACGGTTTTTCCGAACACGATGTGAAAGACCAGAAGATCGTCGATCGGCGACCGCGGATAGCCGATCCCCTTGGCAAAAGCGTCGGAGGATTGGACGGCAAAGCGCGCGCCGAACAGGCCGCAATAAAGCGCAACGTCGCCGACCGTCACCGTGCGCGGCGTGGCATGGCGGAGCACCTGGCCGATGCGGAAATCCTCAAAGAAATTTCCAGGACTGTTCTTCGACATCGAAATAAACCTTCACAGCGCGAAACCCGGCAATTTGGCTGGCGCTTCATAGCCCAGCATGGGGAGAGGGGAAAGTGTTCACGCAGCCGTGAGCGCCCGCCTGAAACCTGCGGTCTACGCCTCCGTATCTCTAGCCGACGACGCCAAGCGACCTTCGCGTCGCCGGCGGTTCAACCGCCGCAACCCATCCAAATGGAGACTCTCATGTCCAAGCGTTTTGCTTTGCTCGCCGGTGCGGCCGTTCTCGCCCTGGCCTCGGCAATGTCGGTTCCGAGCTACGCGCAGTCGATGTCGGAAAAAACCGTGACCGTCGGCGGCGCACCGATGTATCCGTCGAAAAACATCATTCAAAACGCGGTCAATTCGAAGGATCACACCACGCTCGTCGCCGCGGTAAAGGCTGCCGGTTTGGTCGATACGCTCTCGGGCCCCGGGCCGTTCACCGTGTTCGCCCCGACCAATGAGGCCTTCACCAAGCTGCCGGCCGGCACCGTCGACAACCTGCTCAAGCCGGAAAACAAGGCGACGCTGGTCAAGGTCCTGACTTACCATGTCGTGCCGGGCCGCATGACCGCCGTGAACCTGATGAAAGCTGTTAAAGACGGCGAGGGCGAGGCCCATCTGAAGACGGTGGCCGGCGAGGACCTTGTCGTGAAACAGGCCGGTCCGGGCAAGCTCACGGTTACCGACTCCAAGGGCGACGTCGCCATGGTCACCATTGCCGACGTGCTGCAGTCGAACGGCGTGATCCACGTCATCGACACCGTGATGTTGCCATAACGGAGTTCCGGCGCGACTTTCCCTCTCCCCGAGCGGCGGGGAGAGGGATTAGACTGACAACAATGTGAGACGCTTGTGCTTGCGTATTTTGGTACAGGTCCGCCGATGACGATCGAAGCCACAAGCCATTTGCCCGGCGCCTCCGCGACTGCGTCAGGACCGCTCATCCATCCACGCTGGGTGCGGGTCACGCACTGGATCAATGCGCTGGCCATCTTGATGATGATCGGGTCCGGTTGGCAGGTTTACGATGCCTCGCCTTTATTCCCATTCATCTACTTCCCCAGTGAAGTCACCCTTGGCGGATGGCTGGCCGGCGCCTTGTTGTGGCACTTCGCCGCGATGTGGCTTTTCATGGTCAACGGCGCGGTTTACGTCACGCTCGGCATTGCGACCGGCCGCTTCCGCCGCAAGCTGTTGCCGATCCGCGCCGGTGCCGTCATCGGCGATCTGACTGCGGCATTGAGCGGCAAGCTCTCGCATGACGATCTCTCGGTCTATAATGCGGTCCAACGCCTGCTCTATCTGGGCGTTATTGTCGCCGGCATCGTCATGGTGGCGTCGGGGTTCTCGATCTGGAAGCCGATACAGCTGAAATACCTGACCGACTTCTTCGGCGGCTACGATATCGCGCGCTACGTGCACTTCTTTGCCATGTCTTCGATCGTGGCATTCCTCGCGATCCACATCGTGCTCGCGCTTGTCGTCCCTAAAAGCTTGCGTGCCATGATCGTAGGCCGCTGAGAGAGAAAACAATGTCGCTTACGCGGAAATCGGAGCCCGGCGTCGACAAGAAACTCCTGATCAAGGACGCGGCAAAACTGTTGCCGGAGCCGTCGCGGAGAATTTTCATGCGCGGGGCCGCGAGCCTCGGCGCGCTCGCCATGCTGACGGGATGCGATATCGTTGACGGCCCGACTTCGGAAAGCGCGCTGCGCGTCATCTCGCGCTTCAACGACCGCGTCCAGGCGTTGTTGTTCAGCGAGACGACATTGGCACCGGAATATCCGGAAAGCGCCATCACCCGGCCGTTCCCGTTCAACGCCTATTATTCGGTCGACGAAGCGCCGGACGTCGATGGCGACACCTGGAAGCTCGAAGTCGGCGGACTGGTCGACAATAAGAAGCCATGGACGCTTGCCGAACTGAACAAGTTGCCGGAAGTGTCTCAGATCACGCGTCACGTCTGCGTCGAGGGCTGGAGCGCGATCGGCTCCTGGCAAGGCGTCAAGCTGTCGGACTTCCTCAAAATGATCGGCGCCGATACCACCGCGAAATATATCTGGTTCCAATGCGCCGAGGGCTATTCGACCACGATCGATATGCCGACCGCACTGCATCCGCAGACCCAGCTGACGCTCAAATTCGATCACAAGACCTTGCCGACGGCCTACGGCTTCCCGGTCAAAATCCGCATCCCGACCAAGCTCGGTTTCAAGAACCCGAAATACGTCACTGCGATGTATGTGCAGAACAACGACGCCGGCGGCTATTGGGAGAACCAGGGCTATAACTGGTTCAGCGGGCTGTAGCCTGGCCTTGAGAAGAATTCGCGATCCTCGCCGGCTTGCCAAGCCCGGCGCGGCCCATTAGCAATCCCGCCTCATTCAACGAGGCGACTTGCCATGCCCACCTTCAATCTCCTCCTGCTCGCCGGCGACGGCATCGGCCCGGAAGTCATGGCCGAGGTGAAACGGCTGCTTGGTTTCTATGCCGAGAAGGGTGTCGCCGATTTCCGGATCGAGGAGGGTCTTGTCGGCGGCGCTTGTTACGATGCCCATCAGGTCGCGATCACCGACGAGACCATGGCGAAGGCGCATGCCGCCGACGCGGTGATTTTCGGTGCTGTCGGCGGGCCGAAATGGGACAAGGTACCGTTCGAGGCGCGTCCTGAGGCAGGATTGTTGCGGCTGCGCAAAGACCTCGGCCTGTTCGCCAATATCCGGCCGGCTATCGTTTATCCGGCGCTCGCCGAGGCTTCGAGCCTCAAACGCGAGGCGGTCGAGGGGCTCGATATTATCATTCTGCGCGAGCTGACCGGCGGCGTGTATTTCGGCGAGCCGAAAACCATCACCGATCTGGGCAACGGCCAGAAGCGCGCCATCGATACCCAGGTTTACGATACCTACGAGATCGACCGGATCGCCCGTGTCGGCTTCGAACTGGCGCGGCAGCGGCGTAACAAAGTCACCTCGATGGAAAAGCGCAACGTCATGAAGACCGGCGTGCTGTGGCACGAGGTGGTCGATGACGTTCACGCGCGATCTTATAAAGACGTCGAACTCGAACATATGCTGGCCGATTCCGGCGGCATGCAGCTGGTGCGCTGGCCGAAACAGTTCGACGTGATCGTTACCGACAATCTGTTCGGCGACATGCTGTCCGACATCGCGGCGATGCTGACCGGGTCGCTCGGCATGCTGCCGTCGGCGTCGCTCGGCGAAGTCGATGCCAAGACCAAGCGGCGCAAGGCGATGTATGAGCCGGTGCACGGCTCGGCGCCCGATATCGCCGGCAAGGGCATGGCCAATCCGATCGCCATGCTGGCGTCGTTCGGCATGGCGCTGCGCTATTCGTTCAATATGGGCAAAGAAGCCGATCTGCTCGATGCGGCGATCGCGGCGACGCTCGCTAAAGGATTGCGCACCGCCGACATCAAGTCGGAGGGCACCAAGGTCATCAGCACCTCGGAAATGGGCGAGGCGGTGGTCGGCGCGTTGGAAGGCCTGTCCGGCTGAGGCTGTTTCAGTCTTTTCGAAACACCAAGTTCGGCGGGAATTCCTGCGTCAGCGCATAGCCGGCCGCTGCCATCAATCCGATCGTTTCGTCGCGCGCCTCCAGCACTTCGATCTGCACGATGCCACGATTGTCGCGCAGCGTGCGGGCCATGCCGGCCAGCGCTTTGCGTTCATAGCGCTCGATATCGATCTTGATCGCGAGCGTTTTGCCGGACAGCGCAACCAGATCGTCGAGCCTGATAATGTCGACCTCATAGCCATCAGCGGCATCGGCGTTTTCCACGATCTGCGACAAGCCGATATCGCGTTCCGGTCCAGGCACCAGCCTGAATTTGCCGGGCTCCGCGCCTAGCGCCATTTCGTTGATGTCGATTGCGGCCTCGAGCAGATCGTTGATCAGGAGATTGGCGCGCAGATGAACCCGATTGCGGCGGTCCGGCTCGAACAGGATGGCGCGCGGCGCAAGCGCTTTTTTCATCATGACGCAGGTGTAGAGGCCGAGATTGGCGCCGATATCGATGAACACGTCGGGCTTGAGGTCGGCGCAAGTCCGCACGAAATTTGCAAGCTCGCGGTACTCCCCGATCTGCGCCGAGATTTCGAACCCGCCGACATTCTCCGCCTGCACGAGGAAGTCGGCGCCGAAATAACTGCAGACAAAATAATGGCGTCGATGAACAAGTCTGTTGAATGGTTTAAAAAAGCGGCGACGCCACTTATTCCGCCACCGGAACGCCAAGCTCATGCTGCCCCCGCCGCATCAGATTTCGATCTGGATCAGATCTAGCTGCTTTGTTCGCGCATGTCTTTTGCAAACAGCCGTCCGCCTCGCCCCGTGCGGCGATGGGCTGGACGCCAAGCCGAACTGACCTAAGCGGGCTGACTAAAACGGTGTGTAGGGATTATAGCCTGGAAGGCTGAAGGGGCCCGGCAGCGGATAGCTGCCACGGCCCTGAACATCCGGTCCGAAAAACCAATTCGGCCGGCCGGGATCGCCGCCGGGCGACAGCATGTAGTCCTGGAAGCTGCGATCGCCGACCGACACTTCCGTGCCGGTATCGAGATACGAGCGCTTGCGTGGGATGACGATAACCGAGGTGTGGCCATAACCGTCATGGAGGATCGTCGTGGTCGGCTGGATCACCGTACCGCTGGCCGAGCGTTCGACGACGGGCTGCAGCGGCCTTTTCGAGGGCGCCGCGATTCCTGGGGTGGCCAGCGCGGAAACCGCGGCGACGACAGCAAGCAAAGCGGCTCCCGAACGCACTACCGGCAAACCCACTACTTCCAAACGCATGACATCCTCACCTTGATCGGGCCAATCTAGCCCGCTTCCGCGCGTCTTAACAGTACCTGGGCAACGGGATGCCAGGTCGAAGGGTTCCCGCGGCGCCGTTCTATCTACCCGCTACATCGGCAAAAATCCGTTCGCAGAACAATATGCTTTGATTCTATTAGTTTATGTCACATTATTTCCCAGCGAGCTCTTGATGAAGGGCGATTCAAGCATCGCGCCGACGTAATCGCGCGAGAAATGGGAGGCGTGTCATGTTGACACGACGCAGTCTATTGGAGGCTGCCGGCGCAACGATTGCGGTCGGTGGCGGTGCGGTCGGATTTCCGGGACTATCCAAAGCCGAAACGGCCGGTGTTGAACTCTCGCCAGGCGTGCCTGCAGGGCTCAACGGTCTAGCGGCGATGGAGTCGCTGCCGAACAAAAAGCCCTTAATCCGGCTGTCGTACCGGCCGCCGAATTACGAGGCCCCGCTGGAATATTTCCGCACGCCGATTACGCCGAACGACCAGTTCTTCGTCCGGTATCACCTGTCCGACATCCCCGAGATCGACGCCAAGACCTACAAGATCGAGGTCGGCGGCGACGGCGCCAACGGACAAACCGTGCTCACCTTGGACGACCTTAAGAAGATGCCGGCCTACGAAGTGGTCGCGGTGAACCAATGTTCAGGCAACCGGCGGGGACTTTCGAAACCGCATGTTGCCGGCGTCGAATGGGGCAACGGCGCGATGGGCTGCGCCCGCTGGAAGGGCGCGCGGCTCAAGGACATTCTCAATATCGTCGGCCTCAAGCCCGAGGCAATCGAGGTCGCGTTCAACGGCGCCGATGGGCCGGCCTATGACAAGACGCCGGATTTCATCAAGAGCGTACCGGCATGGCGGGCGATCGATGAATCCACGCTAGTCGCCTATGAGATGAACGGCGAGCCATTGCCGCATTTCAACGGCTTCCCGGCGCGCCTCATCGTGCCGGGCTGGACCGGCACCTATTGGATGAAGCACCTGGTCAGCATCACGGCGCTGACCAAGCCGCTCGGCGGCTTCTGGATGAACCCGGCATACCGCATCCCGCTCGGTGCATTCCCGATCGTGGCGCGGTTCACCAGCCAAGAGACCGCCACAAACACGCCGATCACTGAAATGGTGGTCAATTCACTGATCACCAGCCATGCCGACGGCGCCAAAGTGAAGGCCGGCAAGGTAACTGTAGGTGGTTTGGCCTGGGACGGCGGTTACGGCATCCAATCGGTCGAAGTCTCGACCGACGGCGGCAAGACCTGGTCGGCGGCCGCGCTTGGAGAAGACCTTGGCCGTTATGCGTTTCGGCCGTGGAGCTTCGCGTTAACCGCCAAAAAGGGCTCGAACACGGTGATGGCCAACGCCACCAACAAGATCGGCCAGACGCAAACCGCGACCCTGGTCTTCAATCCGGCCGGCTATCACAACAACGTCATGCAGAGCGTGACGTTGAACGCGAGCTAGGGAGGGAAGCCATGCGCGTGATTTCTATCGCGGCGTTCGCCTGTCTTGCAGCATTCCCCGCCATCGCCGACGAACCTGAAATCGATCTCAAGCCGGCGGCCGGTCTGGAAAAGGTTCAAGGCAATTGCGGCGCCTGCCACAGCCTTGCCTATATCCGGATGAACTCGCCGTTTCTCGACGCGGCCGGCTGGAATGCCGAAGTCGCCAAGATGAGAAAAGCGTTCGGCGCACCAATCAGCGACGAGGATGCCAAAGCGATCGCCGATTATCTGACCAAGAATTACGGGACGTAATTGCCGGCGGCTTTGGAAGTGCCTCGAAGGCCGATCAACGCTGCGAGGCTAAGCGTCCGCGCAGCTTGATGCTGGATGCAGTCTTGGCGTTGCGCGGCGTCGTACCAAGCTGCGCCTCGTGCTCGGGTGTCGCCGCCAGGATCGGACTGCGCTGGCCGCAGAACGTGCGTTTGATTTCGGCATTGGCGAACAATCCGGCGAGTTTGGTGTCGCCGCCGGCGGACAGCATGGTGAGCCGATCGAGCGCGCAAGTCAGCGTTGCCCGATCGACCACCTCCTCGCCGGCGCTGCAATACCAGCCGGCGATCTGCATTGCAGGATCGGCGAAGGGGTGCGCGAAGCCAAGGCAGCGCCGCGCCCTGCCGTTCGGCTTTCCCGGCGCCAGAACGGCGAAATCGACCAGCGGCATGTCGCCGAACTTGCTGTCGATCGAGCCCGCGGGCTTGACGTCATCGACCACTTTGTAGGCGACGATGCGGGCCGCGATTTCGCTCGGCGCATCGATGAAGCGCTCGCTATTGAGGCCGGGACGATAGATTTCCACCCTCACAAAGGGACCGCTGCCCGTTGCGGTGCCGAAGCTCAGAATGTCCTTGCGGGCGCCGTCGGCGGTCCGGCGGAGGATCGCATAGTCAAAATCTTCGGCTGCGAGCTCGGGCATTTGCAGCTCAAAGGCCGGATGCGGGCGTTCGACATTGACCCACTCAGGCACCGCGGCGGGACGGGCGGCGGTCACGAGGTCCGGGCCGCTAAAAAAGCTCGCGGCGGCGATGGCAAGGATGGCCAGCGAGCCCATATAGGCAACTAAACGCACAACCGTAGCGCCGATATCGCCTGGAACGGAACGCAACGCCGACTGCACGGCAGGCCCCCACAACATTGTATTTGCGTCCGTTCTCGCCTAGAAGCGCTTCCGCTCCGGTTCCTGCGCCGCCAGGCCGGCCGCGAATTTTCGATGGAGAGTTAACGATGGGTTACAAAGTCGCCGTCGTCGGCGCGACCGGGAATGTCGGCCGGGAAATGCTCAATATCCTGGCCGAACGGCTGTTTCCGGCCGACGAAGTGATCGCGCTGGCCTCGCGCCGGAGCCTGGGGACCGAGGTCTCCTATGGCGACCGGACCTTGAAGGTCAAAGCGCTCGAGCATTTCGATTTTTCCGGCGTCGACATCTGCCTGATGTCGGCGGGCGGCGCCGTGTCAAAAGAGTGGTCGCCGAAAATCGCAGCCGCCGGCGCGGTGGTGATCGATAATTCCTCGGCCTGGCGCTACGACAGCGACGTTCCCCTGATCGTGCCGGAGGTCAATGCCGACGCGGTGGTCGGCTTCCGCAAGCGCGGCATCATCGCCAATCCGAATTGCTCGACGGCGCAGCTGGTCGTCGCGCTCAAGCCGCTGCACGACAAAGCCAAGATCAAGCGTGTCGTGGTCTCGACCTATCAATCGGTATCCGGCGCCGGCAAGGAAGCGATGGACGAATTGTTCTCGCAGACCAAGGCGGTGTTTCAGATCGACGAGGTCGAGGCGAAGAAGTTTCCAAAGCGGATCGCCTTCAATGTCATCCCGCAGATCGATACCTTCATGGAAGACGGCTACACCCGTGAAGAGTGGAAGATGGTGGTCGAGACCAAGAAGATCCTCGACCCCAAGATCAAGCTGACCGCGACCTGCGTGCGCGTGCCGGTCTTCATCAGCCATTGCGAGGCGGTCAATATCGAGTTCGAGGATGAAATCACGCCCGACGAGGCGCGCGATATCTTGCGCGGCGCGCCGGGCTGCCTGGTCATCGACTCGCGCGAGCCTGGCGGTTACGTCACGCCCTACGAGGCGGCCGGCGAAGACGCGACCTATATCAGCCGCATCCGCGAGGACGCGACCGTCGAGAACGGGTTGGCGATGTGGATCGTGTCCGACAATCTCCGCAAAGGCGCGGCGCTCAACGCCATCCAGATCGCCGAGTGCCTGATCAACCGCAAGCTGATCACCGCCAAGCAGAAAGCGGCGTAGCGTTTCATCACGCCGTTCCGGATTGCTGCGCGGCGGCAACTCCGGAATCCATAATCACGAAGGCAGCGGCTATGGATTCCGGGCTCGCCGCCGTGCGGTGTCCCGGAACGACCGTGCTTGGCACGGCTCGTGCTAGGCCGCTAACCTGGTCAAATTATAATGGGGGGCTTACCGATGACCGACCGGCCGCGCCGTAGCGTGCTTTACATGCCTGGGTCGAACCCGCGCGCGCTGGAGAAAGCCCGCGAACTGCCGGCCGATGCGCTCATTCTCGATCTCGAGGATTCGGTGGCCCCGGACGCCAAGGCGCAGGGCCGCGAGAATATCGTCAAGGCGCTCAAGACCGGCTTTGGCGACCGCGAAGTTCTGGTGCGGATCAACGGGCTCGACACCCGCTGGTGGGTCGAGGATCTCGATGCCGTCGTTGGCGGGCGGCCCGACGCCGTGCTGGTGCCGAAAATCTCCGACCCCGCGCAGCTTCAGGATTTGGCGGCGCGGCTGGTCGACATGGGCACCGATCCCCATGTGCGCGTCTGGGCGATGATGGAAACGCCGCTCGCCATGATCAATGCCGGTCAGATCGCCGCCGCCGCGCTCGATTCCGAGACGCGGCTGGCCGGCTTTGTCATGGGCACCAACGACCTTGCCAAGGACACCCGCGCGCGGCTGGTGTCGGGCCGCGCACCGATGCTGCCCTGGCTGATGACCTGTGTCGCGGCGGCGCGCGCTTACGGTCTCGACATTCTCGATGGCGTCTATAACGACCTTGGCAATGCCGACGGTTTCGTCGAGGAATGCAAACAGGCCCGCGATCTCGGTTTCGACGGCAAGACGCTCATTCACCCGCGCCAGATCGAGCCGTGCAACGATGCGTTCTCGCCGTCTCCGGAAGAGGTCGAGGTGGCGCGCAAGATGATCGCCGCTTTCGATCTGCCCGAAAACAAAGACAAGGGCGTCATTCAGCTCGAAGGCCGGATGGTCGAGCGCCTGCATGCCGATATGGGCCGCCGCACCGTGGCGATCGCCGACGCGATAGCGAAACGGCAATCGGCCTGATCCGGCCGTCGCTTTCTCAGATCGCGCGCGGAGCGCTAGTTCTTCAGCCGATACCCGGTCTTGAAGAACCACCAGACGATGGCCATGCAGGCCGCGAGGAACACCAGCGTCATCGCCAGACTGACTTCGATATTGACATCGGCAATACCGAAGAAGCTCCAGCGAAAACCCGAGATCAGATAAACCAGCGGATTGAACAGCGTCACCGTGCGCCAGAACGGCGGCAACACGCTGGTCGAGTAGAACGTGCCGCCGAGAAAGGTCAGCGGCGTGATGATCAGAAGCGGCACGATCTGCAATTTCTCAAAGCCGTCGGCCCAAAGCCCGAGAATGAAGCCGAACAGACTGAAGGTGACGGCGGTCAGCACCAGAAAAGCCAGCATCCAGAACGGATGCGCGATGTGCAGGGGCACAAAAAGGAAGGACGTCGCCAGGATGATCAGGCCGAGGATGATCGACTTGGTCGCGGCTGCGCCGACATAGCCGAGCACGATCTCGAACGGCGACACCGGCGCCGACAACAGTTCGTAGATGGTGCCGACGAAGCGCGGAAAATAGATGCCGAACGAGGCATTGGTCACGCTTTGCGTCAGCAGCATCAGCATGATCAGTCCCGGCACGATGAAGGAGCCGTAGCTCACGCCGTCGATCTGGGTGATGCGCGAGCCGATCGCGGCGCCGAACACGACGAAATAGAGCGAAGTCGAGATCACCGGCGAAACGACGCTTTGGAACAGCGTTCGACCGGTCCGCGCCATTTCATAGAGGTAGATGGCGCGCACGGCGTAGGCGTTCATCGCGGCTCCCCCACCAGACCGACGAAGATGTCTTCGAGCGAGCTCTGCGTGGTTTGCAGGTCGTTGAACTTGATACCGGCATGGTTGAGATCGTCGAGCAGCGCGGTAATGCCGGTGTGCTCGCTTTTGGTGTCGTAGGTGTAGATCAACGCCTTGCCGTTGTTGGCGAGGCTCAGTTGGTAGTCGGCGAGGAGCGGCCGGCACCGTGGCGAGCGGCTCGCGCAGTTCCAGCGACAACTGCTTCTTGCCGAGCTTGCGCATCAGCTCGGCTTTGTCCTCGACCAGGATGATCTCGCCGTGATTGATGACGCCGACCCGGTCGGCCATCTCTTCGGCTTCCTCGATGTAATGGGTGGTCAGGATGATGGTGACGCCGGAGGCGCGCAGTTCGCGCACCAGCTCCCACATGCCCTTGCGCAATTCGACATCGACGCCGGCACTGGGTTCGTCGAGAAACAGGATGCGCGGCTCGTGCGCCAAGGCTTTGGCGATCATCAGACGGCGTTTCATGCCGCCCGACAGCATCCTGATCTTGGCGTCTCGCTTATCCCAAAGCGAAAGCTGTTTGAGCACCTTCTCGATGTAGGCGGGATCGGCCGGCTTGCCGAACAGTCCGCGCGAGAAACGCAGCGTTGCCGGCGGCGTCTCGAAGGCGTCGGTGGTCAATTCCTGCGGCACCAGCCCGATCAGCGAACGCGCGGCGCGATAATCGGTGAGAATGTCATGACCGTCGACAGTCACCGTGCCGCTGGACGGATTGACGATGCCGCAAATGATGCTGATCAGCGTCGTCTTGCCGGCGCCGTTCGGACCGAGCAGTGCGAAGATCTCGCCATGACGGATGTCCAGGTTGATGTCTTTCAACGCCTGGAAACCCGACGCGTAAGTCTTGCCGAGATGCGAGATTGAAATGGCAGCGGTCATTGCGGGCTTATCTGGTCATTCCGGGGCCGGGTGCGGCCGATAGCCCGGAATCCGCATTCACAGACGATGGCTATGGATTCCGGGCTTGCCGCGGCGCGGCCGTCCGGAATGAGAGCCTGATCACATCCAAGGCCGCGACGCCTTGGCCGCTTCCTCGAAGCTGTCGATCTTCTTGCTTTTCTGCATCGTCAGCCCGATCTCATCGAGGCCATTGAGAAGTGCGTGCTTCCTGTGCGGGTCGATGTCGAATTTCACGGTGCCGCCATCGGGGCCGCGGATTTCCTGCTTTTCCAGATCGACCGTCAGCGTCGCATTGGCGCCGCGGTCGGCATCGTCGAACAGTTTCTCCAAGTCCTCCGGCGAGACCTTGATCGGCAGCACGCCGTTCTTGAAGCAATTGTTGTAGAAAATGTCGCCGAATGAGGTCGAGATCACGCAGGTGATGCCGAAGTCGAGCAGCGCCCAGGGCGCGTGCTCGCGCGACGAGCCACAGCCGAAATTGTCGCCGGCCACCAGAATCTTGGATTTGCGATAGGCCGGCTTGTTGAGCACGAAATCCGGATTCTCGCTGCCGTCGTCGCGATAGCGCTTCTCGGCGAACAGGCCGCCGCCGAACCCGGTGCGTTTGATGGATTTCAGATATTGCTTGGGGATGATCATGTCGGTGTCGACATTTATCATCCGCATCGGCGCCGCAACGCCTTCAAGAACCGTGAATTTTTCCATTTTCGTTCCTGCCCGGAGCGGGTGTTTGGGTGGCTTAATGGCGGCTCGGCGGGCGCCGGTCAAGCCTCGGCCGCGTCCTCGATGGCAGCCATGTCGGCGTCGCTGAGGCCAAAATGATGGCCGATTTCATGGATCAGCACATGCTTGACGAGGGCGCCGAGCGTTTCGTCGTGCTCGGCCCAATAATCGAGGATCGGCCGCCGGTAGAGCCAGATCATATTCGGCATCTGGCCGGAGACGCTTTCGGAGCGGAATGGCAGGCCGATGCCGTGAAACAGGCCAAGGAGGTCGAACTCGCTCTCGGCCTGCATCTCCTCCTGCACTTCCTCGGATGGGAAATCGTCGACCTGGATGACCAGATCGGTACAAAGCGCGCGGAATCGTTGCGGCAAGCGGCGGAATACCTCCGTCGCCAGGACCTCGAGCGCGGCCAGCGAAGGTGCTTTTACCTCCCGCCAGGCGAGCGGATCGGATGCGAGATCGGCCATAATCGTAATGTAGCGTTGATTACGCGAGGGGCTAGGCTATGAGTTTGGCATGCCGTTGAAGACGCTGATCGCCATAACGCTTCTCGCCGCGCTGCCGCTGCTGGCATCGGCGCGGCACGCCGCGGCACAGACCGTATCGTCGCCGCTCGCGCAACCATCAGTGCCGTCATTGCCGCCGGCGGGCCGCCGCATCACGATCTATCCCGGACGACCGCTTTATCGCCGCTGCACCGACTGGTACGAATTGCAGTACCGGCCGAGCGGCACCGTGCTCTATCCGCAAATGCATTGCTGGTGGGTGCGGGGCTGAGGCGCCCCGCTTAGTGCCAATCCCGCACGTCGACGAAGTGTCCGGCAACCGCTGCAGCTGCGGCCATGGCGGGCGACACCAGGTGGGTGCGGCCTTTGTAGCCCTGGCGGCCTTCGAAGTTGCGATTTGACGTCGAGGCGCAACGCTCGCCCGGCGCCAGCTTGTCCGGGTTCATCGCGAGACACATCGAACAGCCCGGCTCGCGCCATTCGAAACCGGCCTTGACGAAGATCTTGTCGAGGCCTTCCTGCTCGGCCTGCTCTTTGACCAGGCCCGAGCCCGGCACGATCATCGCGTTGGTGATGGTGGCGCTGACCTTCTTGCCGTCGACGATCTTGGCGGCAGCGCGCAAGTCTTCGATCCGGGCGTTGGTGCAAGAGCCGATGAACACGCGATTGATCGCGATATCGGAAATCTTCTCGCCGCCTTGCAGCCCCATATAGGCCAGCGCGCGCTGGATCGACTCGCGCTTGTGCTCGTCGGTGACGCCGTCGAGGCTCGGCACGCGGCCGGTTACGGCGATCACCTGCTCCGGGCTCGTGCCCCAGGTGACGAGCGGCGGCAATTTCGCCGCGTCCAGTCTGATCTCGCGGTCGAACTGGGCGCCGTCATCGGACTTCAGCGTCTCCCAGTAACGCATGGCCGCGTCCCAATCCTTGCCCTTCGGCGCCTTGGGCCGGCCGTTCAGATAAGTGTAGGTCTTCTCGTCGGGCGCGATGAAGCCGGCTTTGGCGCCCGCCTCCACCGACATGTTGCAGACCGTCATGCGGCCTTCCATCGACAACGCGCGGATCGCCTCGCCGGCATATTCCAGCGCGTAGCCGGTGCCGCCGGCGGTGCCGATTTCGCCGATGATGGCGAGGATGATGTCTTTCGCGGTGACGCCGTCCGGCAGCTTGCCGTCGACCACGGCGCGCATGTTCTTCGATTTCTTTTGGACCAGCGTCTGGGTCGCGAGCACGTGCTCGACTTCCGAGGTCCCGATGCCATAAGCGAGCGCCCCGAAGGCGCCGTTGGTGGCGGTATGGCTGTCGCCGCAGACCAGCGTCACGCCGGGCAGCGTGAAACCCTGCTCGGGCCCGATGATATGGACGATGCCCTGGCGCTTATCGAACTCGTCGTAATATTCGAGATTAAAGAACTTCGCGTTCTCGGCGAGATAGGCGATCTGGGTTGCGCTTTCCGGATCGGGATTGGGCAGATGGCGGTCGGTGGTCGGCACATTGTGGTCGACGACCAGCAGGGTCTTGTCCGGCGCATGCACCTTGCGGCCGGCCAGCCGCAAGCCTTCGAACGCCTGCGGGCTCGTGACCTCGTGGACAACATGGCGATCGATATAGATCAGCGCCGCGCCGTCCGCCGCCTCTTCGATCAGATGATCGTCCCAGATTTTGTCGTAGAGCGTGCGGGGCTTGGCCATCTCTCGAAACTCCGGTCCACCAGTGGGCGCAATGTAATGGCGCCGCGGCGGATTACTATTATTTTGCCGCTTTGCCCTTGGCGGCGGGCTCGGCGGTGGCGGCATCCTGCCGTTCGACGATGCGCGCGGATTTTCCACGCAGGCCACGCAGGTAATAAAGCTTGGCACGGCGAACCTTGCCGCGACGCACAACCGAGATCGAGTCGATCATCGGCGAATACAGCGGAAACACGCGCTCGACGCCCTCGCCGTAGGAGATTTTCCGCACGGTGAAGTTCTCGTTCAGGCCCGCGCCGGCGCGGCCGATGCAGACGCCTTCATAGGCCTGGACGCGGCTGCGCTCGCCTTCGACGATCTTGACGTTGACGATGACCGTATCGCCCGGCTGAAAATCAGGGATTTCCTTGCCGGCGGTGAGCTTCGCCATCTGTTCGTTTTCAATTTCTCGCAAAAGGTTCATGGCAAATTCTCCATCGGCTGCGCTCTAGCTTTCGCGCCGTTTTCCGACCGGTGCTACGCGGGTTGGGCGTGCTTCTATTACACCGCGCGGGCTTTGTCACCCTATCTGAGCCCCTCCGGTTCGGGGCTATTTGCGGCTCGGCGGCTTGTCCTTGCCGGTATGGCGGCTCCACAGATCGGGACGGCGCTCGCGGGTCAGTCCTTTCGGCCTCGGCCCGGCGCCAGGCGGCGATTTTGCCGTGATCGCCTGAGGTTAGGACCTCCGGGATCGGCAGGCCCTCCCAGATCTGAGGCCGGGTATAATGCGGGTACTCCAGACAGCCCGTCGGCAAAGCTTTCCTCGGTACCCGAGGCAGCGGCGCCCATGACCCCGGGCAGCAACCGCACGCAGGCGTCGAGCAGCGCCAAGGCCGCTATTTCGCCGCCGGACAGCACATAATCGCCCACCGAGACCTCTTCCAGGCCGCGGGCGGCGATGACCCGCTCATCGACCCCCTCGAACCGGCCGCAGACCAGCGTCACCCCGACACCCGCTGCGAGAGCCTCAACCCGGCTTTGGGTTAACGGCACGCCGCGCGGCGACATCAGGAGCCGGGGCCGGGCGTCGTCGGCGCCCGCCACGGCATCGATGGCGCGGCCGAGCACATCGGCCTTCATCACCATGCCGGGGCCGCCGCCGGCCGGCGTGTCGTCGACGCTACGGTGCTTATCGGTGGCGAAGCCGCGAATATCGATCGTGGCGAGCGACCAGGTGCCTGCCGCCAAGGCTTTGCCGGCAAGACTTACGCCCAATGGGCCCGGAAACATCTCCGGAAAAATCGTGAGGACGCTCGCCCGCCACATCTCACTCGCGCCCTGCCGGCAGTTCGATCACCAGCCGCCGGGCCTTGAGGTCAACCTCGGGCACGGTCGCCGCGTCGAACGGCAGCAGCTCGGTTTTGCTGTCGCCATCCAGCCGAATCTCGATCAGGTCGCCGGCACCGAAATTGTGAACGGCGAGCACGGTGCCCAAAGGCTTGCCGGCACGGTCGACCGCGGCGAGCCCGATCAGGTCGGCATAATAAAATTCGTCCGGCTCATCGGTCGGCGGCAGCCGCTCGCGCGGCACGTAGAGCTTGATATTGGTGAGCCGTTCGGCGGCATTGCGGTCGGCAATGCCCGACAGCGTCGCGACGAAGTGATCTTTCGCCGGCCGCAGGCTCTCGATCTCGATGACGCTGCCGTCCTCGGTTTCGAGCGGGCCGTAATTGACGATCGCCGAAGGGTCGGCGGTGAACGAGCGCAGCCGGACTTCGCCGCGCACGCCGTGGGCGGCGCCGATCTGTCCGAGACACACGCGCTCGCCGCCCGCCATCGTGTTACCTCAAGCTTAGGCGGCCGGCGCTGCGCCCGCCGCCGGAGCCGCGGCTGCCGCGGCCTTCGCCGCTTCGGCCTGGGCTTTGCGTTCCTTGCGCGGGATCGCCTTTTGCGGATTGTTGCGCGCCGTGCGCTTCATCACGCCGGCGGCGTCGAGAAAACGCATGACGCGGTCGGACGGCTGCGCGCCTTTGGCGATCCAGGCTTTGGCCTTTTCCAGATCCCACTTCAGCCGGTCGGTCTTTTCCTTCGGCAATAGCGGATTGAAATAGCCGAGCCGTTCGATGAAGCGGCCGTCGCGGGGACTGCGGCTGTCGGCGACGACGATGTGATAGAACGGCCGCTTCTTGGTACCGGCGCGTGCCATGCGGATGACGAGGGGCATTGAGTTTCCTTTCGTTAAGTTGATGACGTCGGAACGACGTTGAGCTGTTGGATCACTTCTTCTTTCCCAGTCCGGGAAAACCGCCTGGAAACTTCGGTCCAAGGCCGGGTAGCCCGGGGAAATTCGGCGGCAAGTTCGGTGGCAAGTTCGGCATGCCGGGCATCTTGGGCGGCAGGCCCGGCGCACCGGGCATGCCCGCCGGCAGGCCGCCCGGCAATTTCTCGGCAAGCTTCGCCATCTCTTCCGGGCTCGGCATGCCGCCGCCGAAACCAAGCATATTGGCGAGCCCTGCCATCGGGCCACGCTTGGCGCCGCCCATGGCCTTCATCATGTCGGCCATGCCGCGGTGCATTTTGATGAGCTTGTTGATGTCCTCCGGCTTGGTGCCGGAGCCGGCGGCGATGCGGCGTTTGCGGCTCGCCTTGAGCACGTCGGGATTTTTACGCTCCTGCGGCGTCATCGAATCGATGATCGCCATCTGCCGCTTCAGCACGGTCTCGTCGAGGTTGCGATCGGCGAGCTGGTTCTTGATTTTCGCCATGCCGGGCAGCATCGACATCAGCCCGCTCATGCCGCCCATGTTTTTCATTTGCGCCAGCTGTTCGCGCAGATCGGCCAGATCGAAGGCGCCCTTGCGCATCTTGGCGGCGACCCGCGCCGCCTGCTCGGCGTCGATCGTGGTGGCGGCTTTCTCGACCAGCGAGATGATGTCGCCCATGCCGAGGATGCGGTCGGCGATCCGCGCCGGGTAGAAATCCTCGATGGCGTCGAGTTTTTCGCCGGTGCCGATCAGCTTGATCGGCTTGCCGGTGACCGCGCGCATCGACAAGGCGGCGCCGCCGCGGCCGTCGCCGTCGACCCGGGTCAGCACGATGCCGGTGAGGTTGAGCCGCTCGTCGAAGCTCTTCGCCAGATTGACGGCGTCCTGGCCGGTCAGGGCATCGGCGACCAGCAGGACTTCGTGCGGATTGGCGGCGCGGCGCACGTCCGCGGCCTCGCGCATCAAATCCTCGTCGAGCGTGATGCGGCCCGCGGTATCGAGCATCACCACGTCGTAGCCGCCGAGCCGGGCCGCCTGCTGCGCGCGGTTGGCGATCTGCACCGGCGTCTGTCCGGCGACGATCGGCAGCGTCTCGACGCCGACCTGTCGTCCCAGCACGGCAAGCTGCTCCATGGGCGGCCGGCCGGCGGGTGTCGAGCGAGGCCATCAGGACTTTGCGCTTTTGCGCATCGGTCAGTCGCTTGGCGATCTTGGCCGTGGTGGTGGTTTTGCCGGAGCCCTGCAGGCCGACCATCATGATGACGACCGGCGCCGGCGCGTTCGAGATCGATCGGCTGCGCATCGGAGCCCAAGGTCTCGATCAACTGGTCGTGCACGATCTTCACGACCATCTGGCCGGGCGTGACCGACTTGATCACTTCGACGCCGACGGCGCGCGTTCTTGACCTGCTCGGTGAAGGCGCGGGCGACATCGAGCGCCACGTCGGCTTCGAGCAGCGCGCGCCGCACCTCGCGCAGCGCCGCATCGACGTCGGCCTCCGACAGCGCGCCGCGCCGGGTCAGGCGGTCGAGGATGCCGTTCAGCCGTTCGGAAAGACTGTCGAACATACGCTTCCTTGGTCCGGCAATATTGCCAAACAGTTTTACGCCCGAGGGCGCATCGCGCTGTCGGGCGGTTGCCTCCGGTCTCCAGGACCGGTCGGCGGTCAGTAATCTCGATCTCTTGCGAGAGCGGCCGGAAAATAGGTGCGGACCGTGTCCCCGTCAACCGGAACGCTCTGGGACCGGCTCCGGGCGGCCAAACCCCATATAAGGGCCGAATGTCGCGCTATTACAACGGTCCAGTCTCCGATCACTTTGACGGCGAACGCTTTTTCGACCCTAACGGGGTGCCGCCGCGCAGCCGGCGCGAGCTGTTGCGCTGGCGATTCGGCCGGCAATCGAGGAAGCACGCGCGCGAAGTGGCCGGCCTGGGCGCCGTCGCCTTATGCCGATCATCCGCCGGAGCGGGTCGAGGGCGCGGCTCTGGCGCATCTCCTATGTCGGCCATGCGAGCTTCCTCATTCAGACCGCGGGCCTCAATATCCTGCTCGATCCGGTCTGGTCGAAACGGGCATCGCCGTTTCGCTTTATCGGGCCGAAGCGCGTCAACGATCCGGGCATCGCCTTCGAGGAATTGCCGCCGATCGACACGGTGCTGGTCAGCGCACGGTCACTACGACCATCTCGACGTCGTCACGCTGTCGCGGCTTGCGGCCGCCCACGGCGCGCGGGTGATCACGCCGCTCGGCAATGACACCATCATGCGCAATCACGATCCCGCCATCGCCGCCGAGGCCTACGATTGGGGCGATCGGGTGGCGATTGGTCCCGGCGTCGCGGTGACGATCGTTCCGACCCGGCACTGGTCGGCCCGCAGCCTGTCCGACCGCAATATGTCGCTGTGGGCTTCGTTCGTGATCGAGACCCCGAGCGGGTGCATCTATTTCGTCGGCGACTCGGCCTATGGCGACGGCCTGAATTTCCGCGAGGTGCGCGAAGCGTTACGGACCGCTCAAGCTCGCGCTGCTGCCGATCGGTGCCTATGAGCCGCGCTGGTTCATGCAGCGATCAGCACATGAACCCGGCCGAATCGGTTCAGGCTTTCATCGATTGCGGCGCCGAGTTCGCGCTCGGCCACCATTACGGCACTTTCCAACTCACCGACGAAGCGATCGATGCGCCCACTGTCGCGCTTGCCGAAGCCTTGAAGGCCGCCGGAATTTCGCCTGAGCGATTTCGTGCGTTGCGGCCGGGCGAGGTTCTGCAGGTGTGACGGTCAGCCCGGCGAAGGCTGTGAGGCTGGCCCTGCTTGATCAGCACATAGACGTTGACCACCAGCTTTTTCGAATCGGCGGTGACCGGGTCGGTGACATATTCCTCGATGAACATGTCTTTGGCTTCCATGCGCTTATCGTCGAGATAATTGGTGATCGCCTCGTAGGTATTGTCGAGATCGTCGTACGAACCGCGGTGGACGAATTTCAGGGCCTGGCCTTGCGGCGACTGGCCCATCGCGATGTCGCCATGCGGCGGGTTTTTCGGCGCTTCGGCGATCGGCACGGCGGCCTGATATTCGAAACCATTGTCGTCGGTGGCGGTGAAGATCGTCATCGCCAGCCCGTCCTGCTTGAGACCTTCCTTGTCGAGATAGGCTTTGATCTTCTTGAACGAGCCGGTGATGGTGTCGAAGGCCTTATCCCAGGTGCCGCTGCCCTTGATGTAAATGATCGGTCTTGGCCGTCAGCGCCGCGTCCTCGCCGAAGGCGTCGCCGGGCTGCGCTGGCGTCGCGTCGCTCGGCGGTGCGGCAGGCGTTACGGCGGGTGGTACGGGCGCCGGTGTCTGCGCCAGCGACGGCGTCAATAGGGCCGTCAGCGCCAGGGTCGCGGCCATTGCTGCGGCTTTCCCGGCGGTCGGGACGAGGCGAAACGACATCGGGCTGGGTCTCCTTGCACGGACGATCCGGTGCTGCCGGCTGCACCGCCGTCTCTTTCTGATTCCATCGCGCCCCGCGTGATTCTTTAACACGACCGGCCGGATCGTGCCTTGCTCAAATTCCCGTCATCGCCGTTGGAATCTCGGCTACTGGCGCCGCGGGTCCAAGTCCTCATATAAGTGCCTCGCATTTGGGGTTTTTGGCAGGCTTTACCGTGGGCGCATTGGCCAATCGCGACTTCGTCAAGATGAACGGTCTCGGCAACGAGATCGTGGTCGTCGATTTGCGCCATGCACCGGCCGGCTCTGCGAAAGGCCGGATCGACGCCGCCGAAGCCCGCGCCGCGGCGCGCCACGAGCCTTACGATCAGCTCATGGCGCTTTATCCGGCGCATGGCGGTGCCGCTATCGATGCAACGGTGCGCATCTACAACAATGACGGCTCGGAGGCCGGCGCTTGCGGCAACGGCATGCGCTGCGTGGCAGCCCTTGTCAGCGAACAGACCGGCCGCGCGCAGCTGAATTTCGAGACGCCCGCGGGATTGATTCCATGCTGGCGCGGGGACGGCGGCCTGTTCACCGTCGACATGGGCAGGCCGCGCCTGCGCTGGGACGAGATCCCGCTGGCGGAGGAGTTCGCCGATACGCGGCGAATCGAACTCGAAATCGGACCGCGCGGCGCGCCGATTCTGCAACTCGCCCTCGGTGGTCAGCATGGGCAATCCGCATGCGATCTTCTGGGTCGACGATCCCGCAGCTTTCGATCTGGCAAAGTTCGGTCCGCTGCTCGAAAACCATCCGATGTTTCCGGAGCGCGCCAATATCACGCTCGCCGCGACGCCGTCGCGCGACCATGTCGTGATCCGCACCTGGGAACGCGGCGCCGGCCTCACCAAGGCTTGCGGCTCCGCCGCCTGCGCCGCCGCGGTCGCTGCGGCGCGGCTCAAGCGCACCGGCCGCAAGGTGAGGGTGACGCTGCCCGGTGGCGATCTCGCCATCGAGTGGCGCGAAAGCGACGATCACGTGCTGATGACCGGTCCGGTCGAATACGAACACAAAGGGCGGTTCGACGCCTCTTTGTTTGCCGGTGCCGGAGTCTGATGCCGTGAGCGTCGAGGTCGTCACTTTCGGCTGCCGGCTCAACGCCGCCGAATCTGAAGTGATCCGCCGCGAGGCGGAGACCGCCGGTTTTTCCGACACCGTCGTCGTCAATACTTGCGCGGTAACGGCGGAAGCGGTGCGTCAGGCGCGCCAGACGATCCGCGCGCTGCGCCGCGACCGGCCGCAATCGAAGATCGTCGTCACCGGCTGCGCCGCGCAGACCGAGCCGCAGACCTTCGTCGCCATGACCGAAGCCGACTGCGTGCTCGGCAACGCCGAGAAGCTTTCTGCGGCCGGTTGGACAAAGGCGCGCGCAGCGTTCGACCTCGGCAACACGCCGAAGGCGATCGTCAATGACATCATGGCTGGTGCGCGAAAGTGCGGCGCATCTCATGGAGGCGTTTGCCGGCCATACCCGCGCATTTCGTTCAGGTGCAGAACGGCTGCGATCATCGCTGCACGTTCTGCATCATTCCCTACGGCCGCGGCAATTCTCGCTCGGTGCCGATGGGCGCCGTGGTCGACGATGCGCGCCGCCTGGTCGGGAACGGCTATTGCGAGATCGTGCTGACCGGCGTCGATATCACCAGCTACGGCGGCGATCTGCCTGGCGCGCCGAAACTCGGCGCGCTGGTAAAGCAGATCCTCAAGCACGTGCCGGAACTCAAGCGGCTGCGGCTCTCCTCGATCGATTCCGTCGAGGCCGATCGCGATCTGCTCGATGCCTTTGCCGGCGACGCGCGCCTGATGCCGCATCTGCATCTGTCACTGCAGTCCGGCGACGATCTCATTCTCAAGCGCATGAAGCGGCGTCATCTGCGCGACGACGCCATCGCCTTCTGCGAACAGGTACGCCGGCTGCGGCCGGACACCGTATTCGGCGCCGATCTGATTGCCGGCTTCCCGACCGAGACCGAGGAAATGTTCCGGCGCTCGCTCGATCTGGTGGACGAATGCGGGCTGACGCATCTGCATGTCTTCCCGTTTTCGCCGCGGCCGGGCACGCCGGCGGCGCGCATGCCGCAGCTTGCTCCCACCGCAATCAAGGACCGGGCGCGACGTTTGCGCGAGCGTGGCGCGCTCGCGCTGACGCAGCACCTCGACGGCGAGATCGGCAATACACGCCGCGTCTTGACGGAGGCTCATGGTATCGGCCGCACCGAGCAATTCACGCCGGTGAAGCTTGCGGCGGGGACCGCGCGGGGAAATATCGTCGATCTGGAAATCGGTGCCCACGACGGCAAGCAATTGCTTGCGGCTTGAGGTAGGATCACGCCGAAACGGAGACGGCGCATGACCGGTAGCGGGCAAGACCATTCAATCACGACGACCGAAGCGCTCGAGCGCGTTTACAGTGACGCGCCCTATGGTCCGTCGATCGTCAAGGAAGCCGATTACGTCACGCCGCAATATCGCAAGCTGATCGAAGCCGCGCCGTTCGTGGTGCTGGCGACGAGCGGTCCCGAGGGTCTCGATTGTTCGCCGCGCGGCGATCCGCCGGGTTTCGTCCGGGTGGTCGATGAACACACTTTGCTGATTCCCGATCGGCTCGGCAATAATCGAATCGACAGCCTGCGCAATCTGGTGCGCGATCCGCGCGTTGCGTTGCTGTTTCTTATTCCCGGCGTCGGCGAAACGATGCGTATTATCGGTCGCGCGCAAATATCGACCGATCCGAAGCTGACCGAGAGTTTCATCATCAACGGCAAGATACCGCGCAGCGTCCTGATTGTGACGGTCGAAAAAGCTTATTTCCAATGCACCAAAGCGATCGTCCGCTCCAAATTGTGGGATCCCGCGAGCAAAGTCGATCGCAAGACCTTGCCGACGGCGGGTTCGATCATTGCCGAGCTGACGGACGGCAAAATGGGCGGGCCCGAGCATGATCGTCTGGCGCCGGAACGCGTCAAGGCGACGATTTACTGACCGCCGCTTGGGTCCCGGATTGGTCGGGTACGATGGCTGCATCCTCGCCGTGCCATCCGCAGTGCCTCAAGCCGTTCAAGCATGTGCTCCGGCACCGGCGCGGTCACTTCGATCGGCGCGCGGTTTTTGTAGAGCGGCACGATGATTTCGCGGGAGTGCAGATGCAGCGCCGGTCCGCCGCTGCGCGGCGCGTTGCCGTAGATCGGATCGCCGAGAATTGGCCAGCCCATTTCGGCGCAATGCACCCGAAGCTGATGAGTCCGCCCGGTCAGCGGTTCGAGCGCGAGCCAAGTCAGGGAGCCTGGGAGCGCGCCGGTGCGCCCGAGCACCTTCCAGGTCGTCACCGAGGGCTGACCTTGCGGGTCGTGCTTCATCCACCAGCCGCGGCTCTCATCGAGGCGGCCGAGCGGCAAATCGATACGGCCTTCGTCGGCCTCGGGGGAACCTTCGACCACGGCCCAATAGGTTTTGCCGATGGCGCCGTTCTTGAACAGCTTGCCGAGTTGCGCCAGCGCCTTGCGGTGGCGCCCCAGAACGAGACAGCCGGAGGTATCGCGGTCGAGCCGGTGGGCCAGCGCCGGCGCCCGCGGCAGGCCGAACCGCAGCCCATCGAAGTGATCTTCCAGGCTTTCGCCGCCTTTCGGGCCGCGATGGACGGCAAATCCGGCCGGCTTGTCGATCACCAGCATCAACCCATCGCGGTAGAGCAGCCGCGACATCATCTCTTCCGGGGTCATGCCGAAACCGCTATCACGGGCGCCGCATGCAAGACAGTACGACAGAGGGCATCCCCGAAACCGCGGCCGAAGCGCGGGCGGGCTGGTGGCGGCGCCTGACCGGCGGCCTCAAGCGCAGTTCCTCGGCGCTGAGCGCGATTTCCGACCTTGTCACCAGGCGCCGGCTCGACGATGCCACGCTTGAGGAAATTCACGATGCGCTCATTCGCACCGATCTCGGTATCGAGACGGCGGGCCGGATCACGCAAACGCTGAGCGAAGGGCGCCACGACGCCGCCATTACGCCCGATGAAGTAAAGGCCGTGGTCGCGGCCGAAGTCGAGCAGGCGCTGGCGGCGGTGGCACAGCCGCTCGTCGTCGATCCCGCGATCAAGCCATTCGTGATCCTGGTCGTCGGCGTCAACGGCTCGGGCAAGACTACGACCATCGGCAAGCTCGCGGCGAAACTTCGCGCCGAGGGCAAGAGCGTCATGCTGGCGGCCGGCGACACGTTTCGCGCCGCCGCCATCGAGCAACTGAAAATCTGGTCGGAGCGTACCGGCGCTGCCTTCATGTCGCGCGGCGCCGGCGCGGATGCCGCAGGCCTTGCGTTCGACGCCATTGCTGCGGCGAAAGAACGCGGCACCGATGTCGTGCTGATCGATACCGCCGGCCGCCTGCAAAATCGCGCCGAATTGATGGATGAATTGCAGAAGATCGTCCGCGTCATCAAGAAAGTCGATGCCGCGGCGCCGCATGCGGTGCTGCTTGTGCTCGATGCCACGGTCGGGCAGAACGCCTTGTCGCAGGTCGATATTTTCAAGAAGCTGGTCGGTGTTACCGGCCTGGTCATGACCAAGCTCGACGGCACCGCGCGCGGCGGCATACTGGTCGCCATCGCGGCGAAATTCGCCGTGCCGGTTCACTTCATCGGCGTCGGCGAGGGTGTCGACGATCTTTCGCCATTTTCGGCGCGCGATTTCGGCCGCGCCATCGCCGGTTTGGATTCTTTCACACCATAAATTGCAGCCGATAAATTACAGCACATGATCCCGACAAAAAAACCGCAACTCAATCCTTTCCTCAAGCTGGCGCTCGACCTTGGGCCGCTGGCGTTGTTCTTCTTCGCCAATTCGCATTACGGCATCTTCGCCGCCACCGGCGACCTTCATGGTGGCGGTTCTCGCGGCGCTCGCAGTCTCTTACGCGCTGACGCGGCATCTGCCGATCATGCCGGTCGTGACGGCGGTCATCGTCGTGGTGTTCGGCGGCCTGACGCTGATTCTGCATGACGCGACCTTCATCAAGGTCAAGCCCACCATCATCTATGCGCTGTTCGGCGCGATATTGATCGGTGGACTGATCTTCAACAAGCCGCTGCTCGGCATCGTGTTCGATTCGATGTTCCACATCACCGAAGAGGGCTGGCGCAAGCTGACATGGCGCTGGGCGATCTTTTTCCTGGTGCTCGCGGTTCTCAACGAGATCGTCTGGCGCAATACCTCGACCAATGTCTGGGTCGATTTCAAGGTGTTCGGCGTGATGCCGCTGACGTTTTTGTTCGGCGCGCTGCACAGATGCCGCTGCTCAAGAAATACGCCGTCGAACCGGCCGAGTGATTACGATCCGGCCGCCAGCGCCTTGTCGATTTGCGGCTTGAGCACGCTGTCGAGATTTTCTTCGGTGATCGGCCCGACAAGCTTATAAGCGATGCGGCCATCGCGGCCGACGATGAAGGTTTCCGGTACGCCATAGACGCCCCATTCGATCGCGGCGCGGCCGTTTTGATCGGCGCCCGCCGCGGCGAAGGGATCGCCGTACCGGCCGAGAAAACGCCGTGCGTTGTCGGCGTCGTCCTTGTAATTGATGCCGACCAGCCGGAGCCGGCTGTCCTTGGCGAGTTGCAGCAACAACGGTGCTTCGTCGTGGCAGGGCACGCACCATGACGCCCACACATTCACCAACGTCACCGCGCCGTCAAAACTGGCTGGGTCGAGGCCGGGAACCGGCGCGCCATCACGCTCGAGGCCGGCGACCGGCGGCAGATTGGTTTGCGGCGCCGGACGGCCGATCAGCGCCGAGGGAATAAGTGACGGATCGCCGGCATTGAGCCGGAAGAGAAACAGCGCCGCGAGGCCGAGAAAAATGGCAAGCGGCAGCAGCACGACGACACGGCGCCGGCGCGGCGCGGTAACCGGACTGGGCTTGTCGTTTCCGACCGCGGTCATGCGCCTTGCTTTGCCTTTTCGCCCGATTTTTCGGCCGGCGGGTCCACGGCGAGACCGGCGCGGGCCGGTGCCGAGCGGCGGGTTACACCCTGCATTTCGAGCTTGGCCAGAATTTTTTGCTGCGCGCGGAAATCAATCGTCACCCAGGCGATCAAGCCGCCGATGATGATGACGGCGGCGACATAGGCCGCCGCGATGAAATCGAGATGCGCGGTTGCTCCCATCGTCATGTCGCGGCACTCGCCTGCAGGAGTTGCAGCGTGCGCACGCGCCGCCGCATGATCTCATTGCGCATCGCGGCGAGCACCAGTGTGAAGAACAACAGGGTGAATCCCAGGGCCATGATGAACAAAGGAATGAGGATGCTCGGATCGATGGTCGAGCCGCCGACGCGGAATACCGAAGCGCCCTGGTGCAGCGTGTTCCACCAATCGACCGAGAATTTGATGATCGGCAAATCGATCGCGCCGACCAGCGTGAGAATGGCCGCCGCCCGTGCCGCGCGCGACGGATCGTCCACCGTGCGCCACAGCGCAATAACGCCGAGATAGAGCAAAAGCAGAATGAGCTCGGAAGTCAGCCGCGCGTCCCACACCCAGTAGGTGCCCCATTCGGGCCGTCCCCACAGCGAGCCGGTGACGAGACAAAGCAGCGTGAAACCGGCGCCGATCGGCGCCGTGGCCTTGGCGGCGACGTCGGCCAGCGGATGGCGCCAGACCAGGGTGCCGAGCGACGCCACCGACATCAGCCCCCAGCCCAGCATGCCGAGCCAGGCCGACGGCACATGCAGGTACATGATCTTGACGGTGGCGCCCTGCTGATAATCGTCCGGCGCGATCATCGCCTGATCGATGCGCGAAGGCGAAGACCAGTACCGTGAGACCGCTCAGCCACGGAATCGTCCGGTTGGCGAAGCGTAAAAATCGGGACGGATTGGCGAGGTCGAGGAGAGCCATCAGTATCTTCTAATTCCCGGGACTTTCAATTTCAAAGGGGTGGCGGATCACGACGATACAGTGTGCCGCTGCCAAGCCACCCGGCGTTTTACATAGGCGATATTGCTATTCCATTTCCTGGCGCAAAGCGGCCGCGGCAGCGAACGGACCGACAACGAGACTGGCGAGCGTCAAGGCACAAAGGATCGTGAACGGCGTTCCGAACGGCACCGGCCCGGTTACGGCTGCGTTTGCCGCGGCGACCCCGAAAATCAGGACCGGTACGGTCAAGGGCAGCACGATCACGGCGACAAGGAGGCCGCCGCGCCGCAGCGTCACGGCAATAGCGGCGCCGATCAGGCCGATGAAAGTCAGAGCCGGCGTGCCGACCAGCAGGGTCAGCACCAAAGCTCCTTCCGCCGGCGGGTCCAGATTGAGAAACAGCCCGATCAGCGGCGCGGCGATAACCAGCGGCAGGCCGGTAGTCAGCCAATGGGCAAGGCCCTTTGCCGCCACCACGAGTTCGAGCGGCGCCCGTCCGGTCAAAATGAGATCGAGCGAGCCGTCCTCATGGTCGCCGGCGAATAGCCGGTCGAGCGCCAGCAGGCTTGCCAGCAGTGCCGCCAGCCAAAGGATGGCGGGCCCGATGCGCTTGAGTAGCGCGAGATCCGGCCCGATCGCAAAGGGCGTCAGCGTGACGACCACCAGGAAGAACAAGACCGCCATCAGGGCGCCGCCGCCGACGCGAATGGCGATGCGCATGTCACGGGCGAGGATCGCGGCGAGCGGGCTCATCGTTGTTCCTCTGCGGGCGCGGACGGCGTCGCCGGACCGAGTTGTAATTCCAGGGTATTCGCGAGCCCGATCGGTCCGTGGGTTGCGGCCAGGATGAGACCGCCCCCGGCGAGATGCGTCCGCATCAGATCGGTCAGGCGAGCCTGCGCGGCGGCATCGAGCGTGCTGGTCGGTTCGTCGAGCAGCCAGATCGGACGTTTTACCGCGATCAGGCGGGCGATCGAGAGGCGGCGGCGCTGCCCGGCGGAAAGATAGGCGGCCGGAAGCCCCGCCAGCGTGCCAAGGCCGACCGCTTCGAGCGGTTCGCCGATATCGGCCGACGGAGCACCGAAAAACCCAGCCCAAAAGCGCAGGTTTTCGGCGACCGAGAGCGCGGGCTTAAGCGCATCCTGGTGGCCGAGATAATGCGCCTGTTCGGCGATGGTCAGTTCCGGATCGCCGCCCTCGAGCGACAGCTTTCCTTGGAACAGGCGCAAAAGCCCGACGATGGCCCGCAACAGGGACGATTTTCCGGCGCCGTTGCGTCCGGTGATGGTGAGAGCCTCGCCCGCGCCGACGGCAAAGCTTACGCCGGCGAAAACATCGCGGCCGCCGCGGTGGCAGTGCAGATCGGTGGCGGTCAGCCGCATCAGTTCGGTCCCGGCCGGACAAGGGTGCGAAGCGTTATGCGCAGCATGTTAGCCGACCATTCATTGCCGAACTGGCACAAGTTCGGAAAAGACTCTTATAAGCCGCAGGTCGGCATGCGGCGCGCCGGTGACGCCAGTCACGTCCGATCCCTCCCTCTCCATCTTCCGCCAGCGGACGATGGAAAGGGAGGGTTCCGCTCCGTTCCGGCAATCAATTGCCTGTCGATTTCGCGCCGGCTCCCCGCCGGTAGGATGGGAAAAAAGTCATGGATTCGCTCGATAGCTTCAAGTGCCTGCGTCCGCTCAAAGTCGGTTCGAAGACCTATGCCTATTACAGCCTTCCGGTCGCCGAAAAGAATGGCCTGAAGGGAATTTCCCGGCTGCCTTTCTCGCTCAAGGTGCTGTTGGAGAATCTGCTGCGCAACGAAGATGGCCGCACCGTCACCAAGCAGGACATCCAGGCGGTCGCGCAATGGCTCAAGACCAAGACCTCGGATCGCGAGATCGCATTCCGGCCGGCGCGCGTGCTTGATGCAGGATTTCACCGGCGTGCCGGCGGTGGTCGATCTTGCGGCGATGCGGGACGCGATGGAGCATCTCGGCGGCGATCCGAAGAAGATCAACCCGCTGGTGCCGGTCGATCTCGTGATCGATCACTCGGTGGCGGTGAATTTCTTCGGCCACAAGGATTCGTTCAAGACGCAACGTCGAAGAGGAATACAAGCAGAACCAGGAACGCTACAAATTCCTGAAATGGGCGCAGCGCTCGTTCGAGGATTTCCGCGTCGTGCCGCCCGGCACCGGCATCTGCCATCAGGTCAATCTCGAATATCTGTCGCAGACCGTCTGGACGGCGAAGATCAAATACACCTTCCCGGATAAGAAGACGGTCGCCACCGAGCTTGCCTATCCGGACACGCTGGTCGGCACCAATTCGCACACCACGATGGTGAACGGCTTGTCGGTGCTCGGCTGGGGCGTCGGCGGCATCGAGGCGGAAGCGGCGATGCTCGGCCAGCCTTATTCGATGCTGCTGCCCGAAGTGATCGGCGTGCGGCTGAACGGCAAGCTCAAGGAAGGCATTACCGCGACCGATCTCGTCCTCACCGTCACGCAAATGCTGCGCAAGCGCGGCGTGGTCGGAAAATTCGTCGAATATTTCGGTCCGGGTCTCGCCGACCTGACGATCGCCGACCGCGCCACGCTCGGCAACATGTCGCCGGAATACGGCGCCACCTGCGGCTTCTTTCCGATCGACGACGATACGATCACGTATCTGCGGGAAACCGGCCGCACCGCCGACCGGGTCGCGCTGGTCACCGCCTATGCCAAGGCGCAGGGCATGTACCGCACCAAGAATACGCTGGAGCCGTTCTTCACCGAGGTGCTCAAGCTCGAACTGGGCTCGATCGAAGCCTCGCTCGCCGGCCCGAAGCGTCCGCAGGACCGCGTGCCGCTCAAGGAGGTCAAGAGCGGGTTCACGCAGTCGATGGACAAGGAGTTCAACCAGGCGTCCGAGATGGACAAGCGCGTCCCGGTCGAAGGACGCGACCACACCCTCGGCAACGGCGACGTGGTGATCGCCGCGATCACCTCCTGCACCAATACGTCCAACCCGAGCGTGATGATGGCGGCAGGCTTGCTGGCCAAAAAGGCCGTCGAGAAAGGCCTCACCGTCAAGCCGTGGGTCAAGACCTCGCTGGCGCCGGGTTCGCAGGTCGTCGAGGAATATTACGAGAAGTCCGGGCTGCAGAAATATCTCGACGCGCTGGGCTTCAATCTGGTCGGCTTCGGCTGCACCACCTGCATCGGCAATTCCGGTCCGCTGCCGGAGGAGATTTCCGAAGTCGATCAAGAAGAACGATCTGGTCGCCGCCGCGGTGCTGTCGGGCAATCGCAATTTCGAAGGCCGCGTCAATGCCGACGTGCGCGCCAATTATCTCGCTTCGCCGCCGCTGGTCGTGGCCTACGCGATCGCCGGCTCGATGCAGGTCGACGTCGCCAAGGCGCCGCTCGGCACCGACAAGAACGGCAAGAAGGTCTATCTGCGCGACATCTGGCCGACCAACCGCGAGATCGAGTCGGTCATCCGCAAGAGCATCAACAAGCAGATGTTCACGAAGAAATACGGCGACGTGTTCAAGGGCGACGCCAATTGGCGCAAGATCAGCGTGCAGGGCGGCCTGACCTATAAGTGGGACGATCGTTCCACTTACGTGCAGAACCCGCCTTATTTCGAGGGCATGGAGAAGCGCAGCCAGCCGATCGAGGACATCGTCGATGCGCGCGTCCTCGGCCTGTTCCTCGACTCGATCACGACCGACCACATCTCGCCGGCGGGATCGATCAAGGAAGAAAGCCCGGCCGGCGAATATCTGCGCGACCACCAGGTCCGCCCGAAGGACTTCAACCAATACGGCACGCGGCGCGGCAATCACCAGGTGATGATGCGCGGCACCTTCGCCAATATCCGCATCAAGAACCAGATGGTGCCGGGCGTCGAAGGCGGCTACACCATCCACTATCCGTCGAAGCAGCGCATGACGATCTACGACGCGGCGATGCGCTACAAGAGCCGAGAACGTGCCGCTGGTCGTGTTCGCCGGCAAGGAATACGGCACCGGTTCGTCGCGCGACTGGGCGGCGAAGGGCACGGTGCTGCTCGGCGTTCGCGCCGTGATCGCGCAATCCTTCGAGCGCATCCATCGCTCCAATCTGGTCGGCATGGGCGTGGTGCCGCTGGTGTTCGAAGAGGGCACCTCCTGGCAGACGCTCGGCCTGAAGGGCGACGAGCAGGTCACGATCCGCGGCCTGCATGGCGAGCTCAAGCCGCATCAGCGCCTGCAAGCCGAGATCATCGCCTCCGACGGCGGGCTCAAGCGCGTGCCGCTGATCTGCCGCATCGATACCGCCGACGAGCTCGACTACTACCGAACGGCGGCATCCTGCAATACGTGCTGCGCCACTTGCAGCGTAGCGCGGTGTCGGTCGTTTTCGGGGTTTATGCACCGCGCGCATGCCTCACCGCGAAGTGAGTGGCGGGTGACTGGTGCTGGCGTTAGTAATGACGCCAGCTAAAAAACCGTCATTGTGGGGTCGCGGGGTGGAGGTTGGAATGCTGCGTCGCCGCCTCGCTTCGGCATCCCTCGTTGCCGCGGTCCTGATTGCGAGCTTTGCCGTGGCGCGCGCTGCCGAGCCGCGCGCGTTGCTCGAACTTTTCACCAGCCAAGGCTGCTCGTCTTGTCCCGCCGCCGACAAGCTGCTCGGCGAACTGGCGGCCGATCCGTCGTTGATCGCGATGAGCGTGCCGATCGATTACTGGGATTATCTCGGCTGGAAAGACACGCTGGCCAGCCCGGCGCATTCGGCGCGCCAGCGCGCTTATGCCCATGTGCGCGGCGACCGCCAAGTTTATACGCCGCAAATCGTCATCAATGGCGCTACCCATGTGCTGGGCAGCGACCGCTCCGCCGTCGATCGCGCGATCGTTCAGACCGGTCAAAAATCCGGTGCAATGACATTGCCGGTGCTGCTGTCGAAAAGCGCGGGTGGTTTGAACGTGCGGGTCGAGTCGGCTGAAAACGAACATGCCGCTGCCGAAGTCTGGTTGTGTCCGCTCGCCAAGGCAGTGCAGGTCGAAATCGGCCGCGGCGAGAACCATGGCCGTACCGTCACCTACCACAACGTGGTGCGCGGCTGGATCAAGCTCGGCGATTGGAACGGGACGAAAGCGAAATTGGACGGTGCCGTTGTCGCAGATCCAAGGCCGACGACGTCGATGCCGCCGCCGTCATGGTCCAGGAAGGCACGCACGACAGGCCGGGTATCGTGCTGGGGGCGGCTTACACGCCGCTGCAAGTAATCCAGACATCTTGCCGCCGATGGCAACGCAATACGGCCGTCGGTCGTTAGCGCCGCAATCTCCGCCATCAATAAAAAAGGCCGGCGATTGCCGGCCTCGGGTATTCTAGGGAGTTGAACTGTAACAAGCTGCCTCTGGCCCGATCCGTGCCGCGCCCCGGGGGGCTGGGGGGCTGAGGAATCCGGAACACGATCCGAACCGGGCCTTGAGGCAACACGCTGCTATTTGACGGTCCAGCTTGGCGCGTGCTTGGCCGAAATAGGGCCGCTTTATGATTCGTCTAACAAAACCGTGATTCCAGCGGGCGAAGATGCCGCAGCTCCGACGAGCCGCGCCGCGTCAGGACGGCAAAAGCGCCTCGGCGGTATCCGGTTTTGCCGCGCTAATAGGCTCTTGCCGCCTGTCCGTTCTGGCGCGATCATGAAGCGTCAATGACAGGAGGCGCCGTAATGGATTTCGGCGAAACCGATCCCAGCGCGTCGCGCGGGGGCGAGCAGCGAATGCCCGTTCCCGCCAGCGGAGTGACTTTTAGCCGGCGCGAACTCGATCGCATTCTCAGGCTCTATGGCCGCAAGGTCGCCGACGGCGAATGGCGCGATTACGCCATCGATTTTCTCAAAGACCGCGCGGTGTTTTCGGTTTTCCGCCGCGTCCTCCGAAATGCCGATCTATCGGATCGAGAAAAACCCGAAGCTCGACCGCAAACAGGGCGCCTATAGCGTGATCTCGGCGACCGGCCACATCCTGCGCCGCGGTCATGAGCTCGATCGCGTGCTCAGCGCGCTCGACCGCTCGCTGCGGGTGGTGGCCGGCTGAGCGTCAGGGCGGCGCCGTATCGCCCGGACCGAGCGCGCGCTGCATCAGCGGCGTATCGAGCCAGCGGCCATGCTTGAAGCCGACCGAACGCAGCATGCCGATCATGTCGAAACCCACGGCGGCATGCAGCGCGATGGAGGGCGTCTGCGCTGAATCGCCGATGACCGCGATCATCTGCCGGAAGCCGCGTTGCTCGCATTCTTCGACGAGCCGCGCCAGCAGAAGCCGGCCGATGCCGCGGCGGTGATGGTCCGGCGCGACATAGACCGAATCTTCAACACACCATCGATAGGCCGGCCGGGCGCGATAGGCGCCGGCATAGGCGTAACCGGCAATCGCGCCGGCCGCCTCGGCAACAAGATAGGGATAACCGCCGGCCAGCAAGGCCTGGTGACGGCGCGCCATCTCGGCTTCGTCGGGCGGTTCGAGCTCGAACGATGCCGTGCCCTGCCTGACGGCATCGGCATAGATGCGGGTGATGGCCGCGATGTCGCCGCCCGAGGCCGGTCGAAGGATGGCAGTCGTCATGGATATCCAGCAATTTGATCGCGGCAATTTCAAACCGAATTACCGCGGTAGGCGGATTTCCGCAAAGGTTGACGCCAATCGCCCCGAAAGGCTCTGTTGGCCCGTTCGTTGAGGGGGCGGCCCTTGCCGGCAGAAGAACAGAAGCCAACGCCTCTATCCCGGTCGCGCGGAGTCGTCGTTACGACCCTGGGGCTGACCCAGACCCTGGCATGGGCGTCGAGCTATTACCTGCCGGCCATTCTCGCCGATCCGATCGGCGCCAGTCTCGGCGTGCCGCGCTCGTGGATTTTCGCCGCGTTTTCGATGGCGCTATTGATCGCGGCATTCGCCGGTCCGGCCGTCGGGCGGGTCATCGACCGCTACGGCGGGCGGGGCGTTCTGTCGTTGTCCAATATCGTTCTGGCGGGCGGGCTGATCGCGTTGGCGGCGGCCAACGGCGTTGTCTCGCTGTTCGCCGCCTGGGCCATCCTCGGCCTCGGCATGGCGCTCGGGCTTTACGATTCCGCATTCGCCGCGCTCGCGGCGCTTTACGGTCACCACGCCCGCGGGCCGATAACCGGCATCACGCTGTTCGCCGGCTTCGCCTCCACCGTGAGCTGGCCGGTCTCGACGTTTCTCAACGGCGCGCTCGGCTGGCGCGAGACGGTGCTGGTATGGGCGGCGCTTAATCTGCTCGTAGCACTGCCGCTTAATCGCTTTCTGTTGCCGCTTCCGGCCCATCCGGCGCAGGTCGCTGCCCCCGGCAAAACATCGATCGGCTGGAAGCCGCATAGGGAGATGTTTCTTCTCGCCTTCGTATTCGCCGCCGCCTGGTTTGTGACCGGTGCGATGGCATCCCAATTGCCGGCGCTGCTGGAGCGCGCGGGCGCGACCCCGGTGCAGGCGGTCGCGGCGGCCGCTCTGGTCGGACCGGCGCAGGTGGCGGCGCGTCTCGGCGAATTTGTCGTCCTGCGCCGCATCCATCCGCTGGTATCGGCGCGGATCGCGGCTTTGCTGCATCCTATCGGCGCTGCGGTCTTTGCCGTCGTTGGCGTACCCGCCGCGGCGGCCTTTGTTATCTTTTACGGCGCCGGCAACGGGCTTCTCACCATCGCGCGCGGCACCGTGCCGCTCGCCGTGTTCGGTCCGCACGGCTACGGCGAGCGTACCGGATTGCTCGGCGCGCCCGCCCGCGCGGCGCAGGCTTTCGCGCCGCTGTTGTTCGGGGTGTTGCTCGATGGGATGGGAGTCGTACGCCGCTATCTTCGTCTCGGCGGCGCTCTGCCTCGCGGCCTTTGCCGCGCTGCTGTGTCTGTCGGCGAAAAGCCGTTGAAATCAGATCCGCCGTCAGCCGATCAAACCGACAGTCCAAACGAAAAGCCCCGGGCTTTTGGCCCGGGGCTTCAGATTAGATCGCTTCGCCTGACTTAGCGGCGGTCGCCGAACAGCCGCAGCATCATCAGGAACAGGTTGATGAAGTCGAGATAGAGCGACAGCGCGCCCATCACCGCCTTGCGGCCGGCGACGTGCCGTCGTCCATCGCGCTGTACATGTCCTTGATCTTCTGGGTGTCGTAGGCGGTCAGGCCGGCGAAGATCAGCACGCCGAGCACCGAGATCGCCCAGTCGAGCCCGCTCGACTGCAGGAAGATGTTGACCAGCCTGGCGATGATGATGCCGATCAGGCCCATGAACAGGAACGAGCCGAAGCCGGTGAGATCGCGCTGCGTGGTGTAGCCCTACAGGCTCATCGCGCCGAAGGTCGCCGCCGAGATGAAGAACACCCGCGTGATCGACGCGCCGGTATAGGCGAGGAAGATCGACGCCAGCGATCAGCCCGAGCAGGCCGGCATAGACGAAGAACAGCGTCAGCGCGGTTCCGACCGACAGCCGGTTGATGCGATAGCTCATGAAGAAGACCAGGCCGAGCGTGCCGAACAGCAGCACGATCGACAGCGGGCCGCTGAAGATGGCTTGGCCGAACGGGGTCAGTCCGGCGATCCGGCCGCCGGAGACCTGAATGGCATCGCCACCGGCCGCCTGAGTAGGTCAACCACGACACGATACCGGTCAGCGCTACGCCGGCTGGCCATGTAGTTATAGACGCGGATCATATGCGCGCGCAGACCCGCATCGATCGCGACCTGGTCGGTGCGGTAGCCGGACCGGGCGGTCGCGAAATTCCGATCGAAGTCGGACATGGAAGTACCCCTGGGTTGTCCCGGCTACTGGGCCGGAGAGTGTGGCTGAAATCTAGTGCGAAAGCGCTCGCCGCGCCAGATGGGTGCGACGCCATATTTCGCAGCGTTACAAACCTTTCATGGAGCCTCCCGGCGCGGCCGGCGGGCTTCGGATGGTTAAAGATTTCTCAGCACTTCGGCGGGCTTACGCCCGAGCGCCGAAAACGTGCCGGCAAGGCCCAGCACCACCGTGACGAACAGCGCCCCCGCGGCCGCGGCGATGGCCTGGCCCGCGACAAAGACGAACGGGAAATCCATCACCTGGGTTACCACGAGGTCGGCGGCCAGCGATCCCGGCCGCCACGGCGAAGACCACCGTGGCGAGGCCGATCAGCAGGTATTCGAGGGCATAAGCGGCCGTGAGCTGGGCTCGAGTCGCGCCGAGCGTCTTGAGCACCACCGCATCGTAGACCCGGAAACGCTGGCCGGCGGCGAGCGCGCCGCCCAGCACCAAGGCGGCGGCGATCAGCGTGATCGAACTCGCGCCGCGCAGCGCCAGAATGAGCTTGCCGACCAGCGCGTCGATGGCGTCGAGCGCGTCCTTGACCCGCACCGCGGTGACCGTCGGGAAGGCGCTCGGATAGCGCTTTGATCAGCGCGGTTTCCTCCGCCACCGTGCCGCCGTCGGCAAAAGTCAGCGTAGCGATATCGCTATGCGGCGCGCCGCCGAAACTGCCCGGCGAAAACACCAGCACGAAATTGATGCCGAGATTTTCCCACTCGACGGCGCGCAGATTGGCGATATGCGCGGTGACATTGCGGCCGAGCACATTGACGGTAATGGTATCGCCGATCTTGAGGTCGAGATCATGCGCGGTCCGGCTCTCGAGCGAGACCAGCGGTTCGTCCGGCATAATCGGCAGCCCACCACTGACCGGCGACGATGCGCGAACCGGCCGGTGCCGCGGTGGCATAAGTGATGCCGCGGTCGCCGCGCAGCACCCAGCGCGATCCCGAGGCAGCCTTGAGATCGTCGGCGGCAATGCCGTTGGCCGACACGATGCGGCCGCGCAGCATCGGCACCCGCTCGAGCTTCGATCCCGGCGCGTGGTGTTGCAGGAAAGCATCGAAGCCGCCCGGCCTCGGCCGAGGGAATATCGAGGAAAAAGAACGACGGCGCTTTTTCGGGCAGTGCCGCGGCGAATTCGCGATGCAGATTGCCGTCGATCTCGACCACGGTGACGAGCAGCGCAAGGCCTAGGCCGAGCGAAAGCATGACGCTCGGCGTCAAGGCGCCGGCGCGGTGGATATTGGCGATCGCCAAGCCGAAGAACCGTCGATCGCGACCGCGGCAATTGCCGCGCCAGCCGCATGGTCAGCCCGGCGACCAGCCGGAGCAGCATAAAGACCGCAAAGGCGGCGACGACGAAATAGGCGGCGATGCGCGGGTCATAGGTGGTGAAGATCGCAAGCGCCGCAAGCAGGCAACCGATTGCCAGCGTGGCGAACAGATAACGGCCGCGCGGCCAATGCTGCTCCGCCGCGATCTGATCGCGAAACAGCATCGAGACCGAGATGTCGTGGGCGCGCCCGAGCGGCCACAGCGCGAAGGCGAGCGCCGTGAACAGGCCATAAATGATCGCGAGCACCAGCACGCCCGGAAACAGCGCCGGCGTTACCGGCAATGGAATGAGCGAGCCGAATCCCCAGACGATAATAAACGGCAATGCCGCGCCGAGCGCCGCGCCGAGGCAGGTGGCGACGAGCGCGACCAGCATGATCTCGGCGCAATAGATGGCGAAAACGCCGCCGCCGCTGGCGCCGAGCGCTTTCAATGTGCCGATCACATCGCGCTTGCGGGCAAGATGGCTTGCCACCGCATTGGCGACGCCGACGCCGCCGACCAGCAGCGTGGTCAAGCCGACCAGCGTGAGAAATTGGGTGAAACGCTCGACGCTGCGTTCCAGCTGCGGCGAAGCCTTGTTGCGGCTGCGGATTTCCCAGCCGGCATCTGGAAATTTCGCTTCGGCCTGCTTTTTGCACCGCCGCCACGGCGTCGTCGCTTGAGTTCGTATCGGGCAAGCGCAGCCGGTATTGCCAGCGCACCAGGCTGCCGGGCTGCAGCAGGCCGGTCGCCTGCAAAGCCGCTGCGCTGACCAGAACGCGCGGTCCAAGTCCGATGCTGCCGGACAGCTTATCGGGTTCGCTGATCAGCGCGGCGCGCAACGCGATAACCGCTGCGCCAATGTTGATTTTATCGCCGATTTTCAGATCGAGCCGCGTCAGCAGCGCGGGGTCGACCACGGCACCGAAAGCGCCGCCGTTCTGCGCCAACAGTTCGGACAGCGGCGCCGCCGGGTCGGTCGTCACCGCCCCATACAGCGGATAATTGTCATCGACTGCCTTCGTCTCCACCAGAGACGAACGGCCGTCGGAGGTACGCGCCATCGCGCGCAGCGTGGCTGCAATTGAAACTTTGCCCTGGCTTTCCAGGAATGAGCGTTCGGCGTCGCTCGCTTGGCGCTGAATCAGCGAGAAATCGAGGTCGCCGCCGAGAATGATACGGCCGGCGCCGGATATGCCGTCATTGAGGCTCGCCGCCACCGAGCCGACGCCGGCGATCGCCATGACGCCGAGCGCGATGCAGGCGATGAAAACGCCAAAACCCCGCACCCCGCCGCGCAACTCGCGCCAGGCAAAACGCAAAGCAAGGCGCCAGGTCGCAGCGGCACCTGGATGCGCGCCTGGCACCGCCAGCGCTGCGGTCGCCGGCGTCATTTCGATTTCGCCTCGGCGAGCGCCAGCCGTTCGATCTGTCCCGAACGCATATGCAGCACCCGGTCGCAACGCGCCGCGAGCACGGTATCGTGCGTGACCAGAACCAGCGTCGTGCCGCGCTCCGCATGGCCGCGGAACAACAGCTCGATGATGTCGCGGCCGGTCGATTCGTCGAGATTGCCGGTCGGCTCGTCGGCGACCAGTATCGCCGGATTGGGCGCAAGCGCGCGCGCAACGGCAACACGCTGTTGTTCGCCGCCGGAGAGCTCGGCCGGATAATGATGCAGGCGCTGGCCCAGGCCGACCGCGGTGAGTTCGCGCTCGGCGCGCGCCGGCGCGTCAGCGACGCCGGCCAGTTCGAGCGGAACCGCGACGTTTTCGAGCGCCGTCATGGTCGGGATCAGATGGAAGGCCTGGAATACGATGCCGATATTCTTGCCGCGGAAGCGCGCCAGACGGTCTTCGTCGAGCCCGGGCAGGTCTTCGCCGGCGACCTTGACCGAGCCGGAGTCCGGCCGCTCCAGCCCGGTCATCACCATCAGCAGCGTCGATTTGCCCGAGCCGGAAGGACCGAGCATGCCGACCGCCTCGCCGCGCCCTATATTCAGGTTGATGTCGCGCAGGATGTGGACGTGGGCGGCGCCGCGGCCGAGCGACAGGTTAACGCCGCGAAGCACGATGGCGTCGCCGGCGGAAGGATGCCCTGAAATGTCGTTCATGCCTGTCGTTAGCCCAGAACTTTCATGCCGTCCCGGGACCACATATGGGTGGCTGCAGCACCTTCGCCAAATCGCGGTGAGTTGTATCGTTCTTATTGGTACCGCAGGTGCGGTACCGGCAACGGCGCAACAGATCACGTCGCAACAGCCGGTCCATATTGTCGCATTCGGCAATTCGCTTACGGCCGGATTGGGTCTGCCGCTCAAATATGGTTTTGTGCAGCGGCTGCAAACCGCGCTCGCCGCGCAAGGCACGGCCGTCGAAATCGCCAATGCCGGCGTCTCCGGCGATACCGCATCGGATGGACTTGCCCGGCTCGATTGGTCGGTGCCCGACGGCACCGACGCGGTGATCGTCGAACTCGGCGCCAATGACATGCTGCGCGGCATCAAGCCGGAATTGACGCGGGCCGCGCTCGATACGATTTTGCAGCGGCTGTCGGCGCGTCACATCGCCGTGTTGTTGTGCGGCATGCGGGCGGCGCCGAATCTCGGCGCCGATTATGTTTCGTCTTTCGAAGCGATCTATCCCGCGCTTGCCGCCAAATATGGCATGCTGCTCTATCCGTTCTTTCTCGACGGGGTTGCCGGCGATCTGAACCTTCTGCAAGGCGACGGCTTGCACCCCAATGCCGCCGGCGTCGATGTGATCGTGCAGCGCATTTTGCCGAAGGTCGAGGAACTTGTTGCTCAGACCCGCGGCCAAAAGCCGTCGTGAGGGTTGCACGCCTGCGGCGATCCTCGCATTCTGTCGCTCAGGGCGAATCGCGAGCTGGAGTTTGTCATGCCCCGCTTGTTCACCGGCCTCGAAATTCCGCCGTCAGTCGCCCAATCGCTTGCCATGATGCGCGGCGGTCTGCCCGGAGCGCGCTGGATCGATCCCGAGAACTACCACATCACGCTGCGGTTTATCGGCGATATCGACGGCGCATTGGCCCGCGAGATCGCCGGAATGCTGGGGCGCGTGCATCGCCGGCCGTTCGAACTGCGCGTCAACGGGCTGGTCTCGTTCGGCGGCCGCAAGCCGCGCGCCGTCGTTGCGACCGTCTCGCCGGTGCCGGCACTGATGGAGTTGCAGGCCGAGCAGGAGCGACTGTTGCAACGGCTCGGTCTCGAGCCGGAAGGCCGCAAATACACGCCGCACATTACGCTCGCGCGGCTGCGCGACGCTTCAAGTCACGACGTCGCGGATTATCTTGCGGCGAGGGGCTATCTGCCGTCGCCCTCGTTCGAAGTATCGCGGTTCGTGCTGTTCTCGTCGCGCGCCTCGGTCGGCGGCGGCCCGTATATCGCCGAAGAAACCTATCCGCTTGCGGCGGCCCAGGTGAGATTGGCGCAGCAAGCCGGCTAGAGCATGAGCCCGAAAAGCCCGCCCGGACTTGATCCGGGGTGGATACAGGTTTTCGGGAAAGATCATGCTCCAACAAAGAATCAAGCGCGCAGCATTCTCGACTGCAGATCGAGCATCGCGGTGGCGAAGCCGTCGCCGTCGGACATCAGTTCGCGCATCATCGACAACGGCGTCGGCCGCGAGGGTGCGACTTCGCCGATCACGCTTTCGAAATCGAAAGTAAGTTCGGCGGCGAATTTACGCGCGAGTTGCTGCATCCGGCGGTTCTCGGACAGGCACGCCATGTGCAGATGCCGGAAACCGCGATTGCGCGCGGCAAGCAGCGTGCGGCGGAGCAGCGCCGAGCCGACGCCGTGACTCTGCCAGGGCTTTTCGACGCTGAACGCGGCTTCGGCCTGATGCGGGAAATGCGCGCCGAGCGGCCTGAGTTCGGCGGCGCCACGCATCGTGTTGCCGACAAAAAAGCCGTGAACAACGGCATCGAGCCCGCCGGTCAGCGAGACGTATTTGCGAACGAACTCGTCGGATACGCCGCCGGCGAACCGGCTCCGCCGGCTGTCGGGGTCGAGGCGCAGGATGTGGTCGCGATATTTAGGTATTTCGCCGATCCACAATTTGCGGATCACGCCGCCTTCGGGAAGGACTTCTTGCATTGGGTCTCCTGACCGTTATCGTCAAAGACCGCCTTGATGCTTCCTCCCCAGGAAGCTTAAGCCGCGCGCAACAGCGCGCCGCCGAATCGTATTGATCATGTCGGGTGGCAGGAAATTTTGGCAAGGCGAAGGATTGAGCAACATGCCTACATTCCGTATACGCATGGCTCTCGCCGCGTCGGCGACGATTTGACGACAAACAGATTGCTGCACGGCGCATATTTTGCACGACGACTGCAAAACCACTTAAACGTCCGCCTCGATTCAGTCGCACCAGTTAATCGCACGTAACAACTTCGCGCCGCGTCATGCCAGGTTCCACATCATCGCAATACGCCGCCGGCGTGGCCGCGGGCCGGGTCGAACGCGACCAAGCCCAGCTTGCCGTCATCGGCATGATGTCGCAGCTCGAGCAGCGCATCGTCGACTATCGCCTGGCGCGGAAATCCTCGGCGCTCGGCTGGCTGTTCGCGGGCCGCGAGCGCGCGCTGCCGCCGATCAAGGGGCTCTACATCTACGGCGATGTCGGGCGCGGCAAGACCATGCTGATGGATCTGTTCTTCGAAGCAAGTCCGGTGGAACGTAAGCGCCGCGCGCACTTTCACGAATTCATGCTCGACGTGCATGAGCGCATCCACGCTTTTCGTCAGGGCATCAAACGCGGCGAGCATGCGGATGAGGATCCGATCCGCGTCGTCGCCGACGAACTGGCCGAGCAGGCGTGGCTTTTGTGTTTCGACGAATTTCACGTCACCGATATCGCCGACGCGATGATCCTGGGCCGGTTGTTCACGCGGCTGTTCGAACGCGGCGTCGTGATGGTGGCGACCTCGAACGTCGCTCCGGACGATCTCTACAAGGATGGTTTGAACCGCGCGCTGTTCGTGCCGTTCATTCATTTGCTGGAAGCGCGCATGGACATCGTACGGCTCGATGCGCGCGCTGACTTTCGGTTGGAGAAGCTCGCCGGCAAGCCGGTGTGGTACGTGCCGGCCGATGCCGCCGCGGATCGGGCGCTCGACGATGCCTGGCGGCGGCTGACCGGCGGCAATGGCGGCGCCGCGGTGTCGCTCCCGCTCCACGGCCGCAGCGTCCGCGTGCCGCATGCGTTCATGGGGGTGGCGCGTTTCAATTTCCACGATCTTTGCGAACAGCCGCTCGCCGCGGCCGATTATCTGCGCATCGCGCGCGAATATCACACCATCGTGCTCGATCATGTGCCGGTCATGACCTACGACAACCGCAACGCGGCGAAGCGCTTCATCATTCTGATCGATACGCTTTACGACATGAATGTGAAACTGATCGCTTCCGCCGCAGCGGAGCCGGATGCGCTCTATCGCGCCGACGAAGGCTACGAGGCCCAGGAATTCAAGCGAACGGCCTCGCGGCTGATCGAGATGCGGTCGGAAGCCTATCTGGCCCGGCCGCATGGCGCCGCCCATGGACTGCTGTCGGGCTCATCGACCGGCATTGTCGAAACATAGTCTCGAGGCCTAGGCGCCGAGGCTGGTGGCGAGCAGCGCGGCGACTACGACGGCCATCAATGCCGTCGCGCACCAGCCGGCAATGATCAGCCAAAGCGACGCGGCGAATTTGCCCATGATGGTGCGGCTGGCAACGACGATCATCATGGCGGCCATCAGCGGCACGGCGACGATGCCGTTCACGACCGCGCTCCAGAACAGCATCTGGATCGGATCGAGCCGGGTGAGCGCCGCGCCGAGGCCGGCAAGCGTGGTCGCGGCGACGATCAGATAGAAGCCGGGCGCGCTGCGCGCCGGCATTTCCAAGCTGCCTTCCCAGCCGACGCTTTCCGCCACCGCATAAGCCGGCCGAGCCCGCCAGCACCGGCACGGCGAGCAGGCCGGTGCCGATAATCCCCATGGAGAACAGAAGAAATGCCAACGGCCCCGCCAGCGGCCGCAGCGCTTCGGCGGCCTGCTCGGCGGTGCCGATATTGGTGATGCCATGCGCATGCAACGTGGCCGCGGTGGTGACGATGATGAAGAAGCCGACGATGTTCGACAGCACCATGCCGGTGGTGGTGTCGAACGCGATCCGAAAGGCGTCTTTTTCGGCAAGGCGGTTGGGGAGCGCGGCCGCTGCCGCGGCGTCATGCGCTTTGCCGCTGAGCTTGCGGCCCTCCGCCTCAAGCGACGCCTGCCAGAAAAACATATAGGGACTGATCGTAGTCCCGAAGATCGCCACCAGCATCAGGGTGTAATCGCGATTCCACTGCGGATGCGGCAGTAAAGTCTGCTCCGCCACCGTGCCCCAGGGGATGTGAATGCTGAAGGCGGTGGCGACGTAAGCGAACAACACCAAAGTGAGCGCCTTCAGATAGCGCGAATAATTATGATACGGGATCAGGATCTCGGCGGCGAGGCAGCCGATCCCGAACAGCGCGATGTAGACCAGCATCGGTCCGCCGGCGACCAGCCGCAATGCATCGCCCATGGCGGCGACGTCGGCGGCGATATTCAGCGTATTGGCGATCAGCAACAGCCCGACAATGAAATACAATGCGGATCGCGGCAGCGCTTTGGCGATATTGGCCGCAACACCCTGTCCGGTTACGGCGCCGATACGCGCGCTGACCAATTGGATGGCGATCATGAACGGCGCGGTCAGGAACATGGTCCAGCCCAGCGCATAACCGAACTGGGCGCCGCCCTGGGAATAGGTGGCGATGCCGCTCGGGTCGTCGTCGGCGGCGCCGGTGACAAGGCCGGGGCCGAGCATCCGGAAGATCGTCTTCAGCCGTGAGTTCTTGGCAGGCGCGCGCCTGGCCTTTGCGTTCTTGGCCGCTGCGTTTTTCGGCGCCATCCGTTCCCGCCTTGGCGGCGCAATCGCCGCATGATCCGCCGGTCAATAGGGCCGGGACCGTTTCGTTCCGGTGTCGTTATCGGGCCGCTTGCCCGACTTGAACGCGTCATCCGAAAGGGCTAATGACGCGGCAGCCGGGCCCTTTTCTTCCCAATCTAAGGACATTTGTCTGATGGCGCGAAGCAAGATCGCATTGATAGGGTCAGGTCAAATCGGCGGAACGCTGGCGCATCTGATCGGCCTCAAGGAGCTTGGCGATGTCGTCATGTTCGACATTGCCGAAGGCGTACCCCAGGGCAAGTCGCTCGATCTTATCCAGTCGTCGCCGGTCGACGGCTTCGATGCGAAATTTTCCGGCACCAATTCCTACGAGGCGATCGAGGGCGCCGACGTCTGCATCGTCACCGCCGGCGTGCCGCGCAAGCCCGGCATGAGCCGCGACGATCTGCTCAGCATCAATCTCAAGGTGATGGAGCAGGTCGGCGCCGGCATCAAGAAATACGCCCCGAACGCCTTTATCATCTGCATCACCAATCCGCTCGACGCCATGGTCTGGGCGCTGCAGAAGTGCTGCGGCCTGCCGAAGAACATGGTGGTCGGCATGGCGGGCGTGCTGGACTCGGCGCGGTTTCGCTATTTCCTCGCCGACGAGTTCAATGTCTCGGTGGAAGACGTCACCGCCTTCGTGCTCGGCGGCCATGGCGATACCATGGTGCCGCTGGTGCGCTATTCGGCGGTTGCCGGCATCCCGCTGCCGGATCTGGTCAAAATGGGCTGGACCACGCAGGCCCGGCTCGACGAGATCGTCACCCGCACCCGCAATGGCGGCGCCGAAATCGTCAATCTTTTGAAGACCGGCTCGGCTTTCTATGCACCGGCGGCATCGGCGATCGCCATGGCCGAGAGCTATCTGCGCGATAAGAAGCGGGTAGTGCCGTGCGCCGCCTGGCTCAACGGCGAATACGGCTTGAAGGACATCTATGTCGGCGTGCCGGTGGTGATCGGCGGCAAAGGCGTCGAACGCGTAGTCGAGGTCGAATTCACCGGCGCCGAGCGCGACATGTTCGAGAAATCGGCGCAATCCGTGCAGACTTTGATCGATGCCTGCGAGAAGATCGCCCCCGGTTTGGGGAAATAACATGCCGTCATTCCGGGCGGCGCGACGCGCCGAACCCGGAATCGATAATCTCAAGACAACACGGCACGGCTGCGCGATTGAAATTGATAGGGTAGCGATTATGGCTTCCGGCTCTCGTTCGCTGCGCTCTCTCGGCCGGAATGACGATCGGTAGGATCCTCCATGAACATCCACGAATATCAGGCGAAAGCGGTGCTCCGCGAATTCGGCGTGCCGGTGCCGCGCGGCATTGCGGCGTTTAGCGTCGAGGAAGCGGAAAAAGCCGCCAAGGATCTCGGCGGGCCGGTCTGGGTGGTGAAGGCGCAAATCCATGCCGGCGGCCGCGGCAAGGCCGGCGGCGTCAAGGTTGTAAAATCCGTCGCCGACGTGAAGAGCGAAGCGACGCGGCTGCTCGGCTCGACGCTGGTCACGCATCAGACCGGGCCGCACGGCAAGGAAGTCCGCCGGCTCTATATCGAAGAAGGCTCGGCGATCGATCGCGAATATCTATCTGTCCGCGCTGATCGACCGCGAGACGTCGTCGGTCGCGATCGTCGCCTCGACCGAGGGCGGCATGGACATCGAAGAGGTCGCGCATAACATCGCCGGAGAAAATCGTCACTTTCTCGGTCGATCCGGCGACCGGCTTCATGCCGCACCATGCCCGTCATGTCGCCAGCGCGCTCGGCCTGAGCCGCGAACTGGCGAAGCAGGCCGAAGCGATGCTGCCGAAGCTCTACGCGGCGTTCATCGCCAAGGACATGAGCCTGTTGGAGATCAATCCGCTGGTGGTCACCAAGGAGCGGCGAAGCTGATCTGCCTCGACGCCAAGATCGGCTTCGACGACAACGCGCTGTATCGGCATCCCGACATCGCGGCGCTGCGCGATCTCAGCCGAAGAGGACGCGAAGGAAATCGAAGCCTCGAAATACGACCTCAATTACGTCGCGCTCGACGGCTCCATCGGCTGCATGGTCAACGGCGCCGGCCTCGCGATGGCGACCATGGACATCATCAAGCTCTACGGCATGGCGCCGGCGAACTTCCTCGACGTCGGCGGCAGCGCCACCAAGGAAAAGGTCGCGGCGGCGTTCAAGATCATCACCTCGGACCCCAATGTGAAGGGCATTCTGGTCAATATCTTCGGCGGCATCATGAAGTGCGATGTCATCGCCGAAGGCGTGGTCGCGGCGGTGAAGGAAGTCGGCTTGCGGGTGCCGCTGGTGGTGCGGCTCGAAGGCACCAATGTCGAGCTCGGCAAGGAAATCATCGCCAAATCCAATCTCAACGTCACTTCGGCCGACGATCTCGACGATGCCGCGCAGAAGATCGTCAAAGCCGTGAAGGAGACGGCGTAATGTCCATCCTCATCGACAAGAACACCAAGGTCATCTGCCAGGGCTTCACCGGCAAGAACGGCACCTTTCATTCCGAACAGGCGATCGCCTACGGCACCAAGATGGTCGGCGGCACGTCGCCCGGCAAAGGCGGCTCGACGCATCTCGGTCTGCCGGTGTTCGACACCGTCGCCGAGGCGCGCGAAAAGACCGGCTGCGACGCCAGCGTGATCTACGTGCCGCCGCCCGGCGCCGCGGACGCGATCTGCGAAGCGATCGAGGCGGAGATCCCGCTGATCATCTGCATCACCGAGGGCATCCCGGTTGAGCGACATGGTGAAGGTCAAGCGCTCGCTGTCCGGCTCGAAGTCGCGCCTGATCGGCCCGAATTGCCCCGGCGTCATGACCGCCGGCGAATGCAAGATCGGCATCATGCCGGGCAATATTTTCAAGCCCGGCAAGGTCGGCATCGTGTCGCGCTCCGGCACGCTGACCTACGAGGCGGTGTTCCAGACCACCCGCGAGGGGTTCGGCCAGACCACCGCGGTCGGCATCGGCGGCGATCCGGTCAAGGGCACCGATTTCATCGAAATGCTGGAAATGTTCCTGGCCGACAAGGCGACCGAAGCCATCGTCATGATCGGCGAGATCGGCGGCGCCTCGGAAGAAGATGCCGCCCAATTCCTCAAGGATGAGGCCAAGCGCGGCCGCAAGAAGCCGATGGTCGGCTTCATCGCCGGCCGCACCGCCCCGCCGGGGCGGCGCATGGGTCATGCCGGCGCCATCATCGCCGGCGGCAAGGGCGGCGCCGAATCCAAGATCGCGGCCATGGAAGCGGCAGGCATCAAGGTTTCGCCATCGCCCGCCCGGCTGGGAAAAACGCTCGCCGAAATATTGAAATGACGAATTCATTCCTTGTGTCTTTCGCCTGCCGCATCGAGCCATTAAATAGGGTACAACAGAAGCTCCCAGCGCCGGGCCGGGCTGATTTGCGTCTCTCCACCGCAGCGTCGCGGTGGCCTCTTAATTGCAGCATGGTTCCTCCACCGCTTGTCCGGAATTGCTCAAAGGGTCACGCCGAAGGTCATCTCTCATGTCTCGCCAGGATGCGAACGCCGCGTTCGCGCTCACCTCGTTCCTTTATGGCGGCAATGCCGCCTATATCGACGATCTCTATGCCCGCTACGAAGCCGATCCGAAGTCGGTCGACGCCGAATGGCAGGCCTTCTTCCAAAGCCTGAAGGACGACGCCCGCGACGTCGAAAAGAACGCGCGCGGTCCGTCCTGGCAGCAGTCCGGCTGGCCGGCGCCGGAGCGCAGCGATCTGATTTCCGCGCTGGACGGCGATTGGGCCGAAACCGGCAAGACCATCGGCGACAAAGTAAAGGCCCAGGCGCAGAGCCGCGGCGTCGACATCTCGGCCGCCGACGTCGAGCGTGCCACCCGCGATTCGATCCGCGCGCTGATGCTGATCCGCGCCTATCGCGCGCGCGGCCATTTCCACGCCAATCTCGATCCGCTCGGGATCGCCGCGCCGCATAACGAAGAAGAACTCGATCCGCGCACCTACGGCTTCACCGACGCCGATCTCGATCGCCCGATCTTCCTCGACAAAGTCCTTGGGCTCGAATTCGGCACCATCCGTCAGATCGTCGCCATCCTGCGCCGCACTTATTGCCAGACGCTCGGCGTCGAATTCCTGCACATCTCGAACGGCGCGCAGAAGGGCTGGATCCAGGAGCGCATCGAAGGACCGGACAAAGAGATCTCGTTCACCCGCGAGGGCAAGCGCGCCATTCTCAACAAGCTGGTCGAGGCCGAGGGCTTCGAAAAATTCTGCGACGTGAAATTCACCGGCACCAAGCGCTTCGGTCTCGACGGCGCCGAGTCGATGATTCCGGCGCTCGAGCAGATCATCAAGCGCGGCGGCGCGCTCGGCGTGCGGGAGATCATTGTCGGCATGCCGCATCGCGGCCGGCTCAATGTCCTCGCCCAGGTCATGGCCAAGCCGCACCGCGCCATCTTCCACGAATTCAAGGGCGGCTCATCGACCCCCGACGCGATCGAGGGCTCGGGCGACGTGAAATACCACCTCGGCGCCTCGTCGGACCGCGAGTTCGATCAGAACAAAGTCCATCTGTCGCTCACCGCCAATCCGTCGCATCTGGAAATCGTCGATCCGGTGGTGCTCGGCAAAGTGCGCGCCAAGCAGGATCAGTTCGGCGCCACCGCCGAAGACCGCACCATGGTCATGCCGCTCCTGATCCACGGCGACGCGTCGTTCGCCGGGCAGGGCGTGGTCGCCGAGTGTTTCGGTCTTTCCGGCTTGCGCGGCCACCGCACCGGCGGCTCGGTCCACTTCATCGTCAACAATCAGATCGGCTTCACTACCAATCCGCGCTATTCGCGGTCGTCGCCTTATCCGTCCGACGTCGCCAAGATGATCGAGGCGCCGATCTTCCACGTCAACGGCGACGATCCCGAAGCGGTGGTGTTCGCCGCCAAGGTCGCGACCGAATTCCGGCAGAAGTTCCAGAAGCCGGTCGTCATCGACATGTTCTGCTATCGCCGCCACGGCCACAACGAAGGCGACGAGCCGTCGTTCACCCAGCCGTTGATGTACAAGGCGATCGCCAACGCATCCGACCACGCTCGAAATGTACGGCAACAAGCTGGTCACCGAGGGCGTCGTCACCGCAGGCCGACGTCGAGAAGATGAAGGCGGATTGGCGTCACCGCCTCGATGTCGAACTCGAGGCCGCGCAAGGCTATCGCGCCAACAAGGCCGATTGGCTGGACGGCCGCTGGTCGGGCTTCAAGGCCGCCGGCGACGCCGAGGATCCGCGCCGCGGCCAGACCGGCGTCGAGATCGCAACGCTCAAATCGATCGGCGACAAGATCACGACGCTGCCGCCGGGATTTCATCTGCATCGCACGCTCAACCGATTCATCGAGAGCCGCCGCAAGTCGATCGAGACCGGCGTCGGCATCGACTGGTCGACCGGCGAGGCGCTCGCCATTTGCTCGCTGCTGCTTGACGGCCACCGCGTGCGGCTGTCGGGCCAGGATTCCGAGCGCGGCACCTTCTCGCAGCGCCATTCGGTTCTGATCGATCAGGAAACCGAAAGCCGCCACACGCCGTTCAATCATCTCGCCGAGGGGCAGGCGCGCTACGAGGTCATCAATTCGATGCTCTCGGAGGAAGCGGTGCTCGGCTTCGAATATGGCTATTCGCTCTCCGAGCCCAATGCGCTGACGATGTGGGAAGCGCAATTCGGCGATTTTGCCAACGGCGCGCAGGTGCTGTTCGACCAGTTCATCTCGTCGGGCGAACGCAAATGGCTGCGCATGTCGGGGCTCGTCTGTCTGCTGCCGCATGGCTATGAAGGGCAGGGGCCGGAGCACTCTTCGGCGCGTCTCGAGCGCTTTCTGCAGATGTGCGCCGAGGACAATATGCAGGTGGCGAACTGCACGACGCCCGCCAACTATTTCCACATCCTGCGCCGCCAGCTCAAACGCGACTTCCGCAAGCCCCTGATCCTGATGACGCCGAAGTCGCTGCTGCGCCACAAGCGCGCGGTGTCGCGGCTCGATGAGATGGGACCGGGCACGTCGTTCCATCGCCTGCTGTGGGATGACGCGCAGACCCAGCCGGATGAAAAGATCAAGCTCGCCGCCGACGCCAAGATCCGCCGCGTCGTGATCTGCTCGGGCAAGGTCTATTACGACCTCTACGACGAGCGCGAGAAGCGCGGCATCGACGATATCTATCTGCTTCGGATCGAACAGCTTTATCCGTTCCCCACCAAGGCGCTGATGATGGAATTGTCGCGCTTCAAGCAGGCCGAGATCGTCTGGTGCCAGGAAGAGCCGCGCAATATGGGCGCCTGGGTGTTCGTCGATATCTTTTTGGAATGGGTGCTCAATCAAATCGGCGCAAAATCTCGCCGCGCCCGCTATGCCGGACGGCCGGCAGCGGCGTCGACCGCGGTCGGGCAGATGTCACTGCATCTCGCCCAGCTCAAGCAATTTTTGGATGATGCGCTGAGCTGATAATGACGCCGTCATGCCCGGCACTGAATCCGGCTATGACGAAGGAAATGCCAAGAGGACACTATGGCTGAAATCCGCGTGCCGACGCTCGGCGAATTGGTGACCGAGGCGACTATCGGCAAATGGTTCAAGAAGCCCGGCGACCCGGTGGCGGTCGACGAGCCGCTGGTCGAGCTTGAGACCGACAAAGTGACGATCGAGGTGCCGGCTCCGGCTGCCGGGGTGCTCGGCGACATCGCGGCCAAGGACGGCGATACGGTGGCGGTCGGCGCCGTGCTCGGGCAGATCAATGAAGGTGCCGGCGCGCCGGCCAAGGCGCCAGCCGCAGCCGCCGCGAAAGCCGCACCGGCGGCCGCCGCCAGCACCGAAGCCCGCAGCGCCGCCTGTCGCCGCGAAGCCGCCGGCCGCCGATGCGCCACAAGCGCCATCGGTGCGACGGCTATCCGCCGAATCCGGCGTCGATGCCACATCGGTGCCCGGCTCCGGTAAAGACGGCCGCGTCACCAAGGGCGACATGCTTGCCGCGATCGAGCGTGCTGCCGCTCAACCGACGCCGGTGGCGCAACCCGCCGCCGCGGTGCAGGTCCGCGCGCCGTCGCCGGCCGACGATGCCGCACGCGAAGAGCGCGTGAAGATGACGCGGCTGCGTCAGACCATCGCCCGGCGGCTCAAGGACGCGCAGAACACCGCCGCCATGCTCACGACCTTCAACGAGGTCGATATGAGCCATGTCATGGCGCTGCGCACGCAATACCGCGATCTGTTCGAGAAGAAGCACGGCGTGAAGCTCGGCTTCATGGGATTTTTCGTCAAGGCCTGCGTTCAGGCGCTCAAGGAAATCCCCGCCGTCAATGCCGAGGTCGACGGCACCGATCTGATCTACAAGAATTACTATCATATCGGCATCGCGGTCGGCACCGAGCGCGGTCTGGTGGTGCCGGTGGTGCACGACTGCGATACCAAGTCGCTCGCCGAGATCGAAAAGAGCATCACCGATTTCGGCCGCCGCGCCCGCGACGGCGCGCTCAAGATCGACGAATTGCAGGGCGGCACCTTCTCCATCACCAATGGCGGCATCTACGGTTCGCTGATGTCGACGCCGATCCTCAACGCGCCGCAATCCGGCATTCTCGGCATGCACAAGATCCAGGACCGGCCGATCGCGATCGGCGGCAAGGTCGAGATCCGGCCGATGATGTATCTCGCTTTGTCCTACGACCACCGCATCGTCGACGGCCGCGAGGCGGTGACCTTTCTGGTGCGGGTGAAGGAATGCCTGGAGGATCCGGCGCGGTTGGTGCTGGATTTGTAATTTCCGTCATGCCCGGCCTTTGGCCGGGCATCCACGTCGTGTTCTCGATCAAAGGAAGACGTGGATGGCCGGGACGAGCCCGGCCATGACGATTGAGGGTCTGGAGTTTGTCTATGTCCTACGATCTCATCGTCATCGGTAGCGGCCCCGGCGGCTATGTCTGCGCGATTCGCGCGGCGCAGCTCGGGCTGAAAACGGCTGTCGTCGAAAAGAACGCCACCTTCGGCGGCACCTGTCTCAATATCGGCTGCATTCCGTCGAAGGCGATGCTGAACGCGTCCGAGCTTTACGAGGAAGCCGCGCACAAATTCGGCGAGATGGGCATCAAGGTCGGCACGCCGAGCATCGATCTCGCGACCATGCTCAAATACAAAGAAAAGGGCGTCGACGGCAACGTCAAAGGCGTCGAGTATCTGTTCAAGAAGAACAAGATCGAGACGTTTCGCGGCACCGGCCGCATCGCCGCGCCCGGCAAAGTCGAAGTGAAGTCCGACGACGGCAAAACCCAGGTGCTGGAAACCAAGAACATCGTCATTGCCACCGGCTCCGACGTCGCGCGGCTCCCCGGCATCGAGATCGACGAAAAACGCGTGGTGTCGTCGACCGGCGCGCTGGAATTGGCCAAAGTGCCGCAGAAGCTTCTGATCGTCGGCGCCGGCATTATCGGGCTCGAACTCGGCTCGGTGTGGCGCCGGCTCGGCGCCGAGGTGACGATCGTCGAATTCCTCGATCACATTCTTCCCGGCATCGACGGCGAGGTGGCCAAGCAATTCCACCGCATGCTGCAGAAGCAGGGGCTGGCGTTCAAGCTTTCATCGAAAGTGACCGCGGTCGACAGTTCCGGCAAGACGCTCAAGGTCAAGGTCGAGCCTGCCGCCGGCGGCGGCGCGGCCGAGACCCTCGAAGCCGATATCGTGCTGGTCGCGATCGGGCGGGTGCCTTACACCGCCGGCCTCGGTTTGGAAGAGATCGGCGTCGGCAAGGACAACCGTGGACGCGTCACCGTCGATCCGCATTACAAGACCAATGTCGACGGCGTCTATGCCATCGGCGACGCCATTGCCGGGCCGATGCTGGCGCACAAGGCGGAGGACGAAGGCGTCGCGGTTGCCGAGATCATTGCCGGCCACGCCGGCCACGTGAATTACGACGTGATCCCGAATGTGGTTTACACCTATCCGGAAATCGCTTCGGTCGGCAAAACCGAGGAAGAGCTGAAAGCGGCCGGCATTGCCTACAACGCCGGAAAATTTCCGTTCACCGCCAATGCCCGCGCCAAGGTGAATCTGACTACCGACGGCTTTGTGAAAATCCTGGCCGACGCCAAGACCGATCGCGTGCTCGGCGTGCACATCCTCGGCCCCGATGCCGGCAACATGATCGGCGAGGCCGCGGTCGCGATGGAATTCGGCGCGTCGTCCGAAGACATCGCCCGCACCTGCCACGCCCATCCGACCCTGACGGAAGCGATCAAGGAAGCCGCGCTCGCCGTCGACAAGCGCGCGATTAATTTTTGAAGAACTGACAGGGTCCGCGCGTCCCCGCGGAAGCGGGGACCCGGCACTGGATTCCCGCTTCCGCGGGAATGAGCGGAGAGATGCGTTTACAACGACGCAATGAACGGCACCGCATGCGGCGTGAACAGGCCGAGCAGCACCAAGGCCAGTCCGATCACGCCGAGCCCGCCGGCCAGCCATGCCAGGACGGCCATGCCGGTGATCACCGCCGCAGAAGCGAGCACGATGCCGATCTGGAATGCCGCCGACGATAATTCGTAATGGTGGTATTTCGCCGTCGACAGGTCGCGTTCTTCTTCCGCGGTCTTGGCTTTCTCCTCCAGCTCCTTGCGGCCATTGCCCGCTTTCGGATCGGATTCGTAGCGCTCGGCGGTTTTGCGCCAAGTCTCGACCTGCTTGTCGATGGCGGCTTTGGCGGCCGGATCGGTCAGGCCCGCGGCGAGCAAACTAGTCTGGTCGGCGGCGACATTCACCACGGTGCGGCGGACGTCCTTGGCCTGGAAAAAGGACCAGAGGTCCGAGGCCTCGATGTTCTTGGTCACGACTTCGGTCTGCGCGCCTTTGCCGAGCGTTTCGGAGAACGCCAGGAAGAGCGCGAGGATCGCGATGAGCAGCGCAACCCTTCTGTTGAAGCCTTCGCCGTGTTCGCCCTCGCGGGCCTTATCGATCGCTTCGCTGATTTCCGACATGCTTGCCCCTCGTTTCAAAGATAGCCTTATAGGCAGGGAGCGTCGGACAGTCACGCGCGCGGATGGGCATTGCGATAGGCCTCGATCAGGCGATCGGCGTCGACCGCGGTATAGATCTGCGTGGTCGACAACGAGGCGTGGCCGAGCAGTTCCTGGATCGAGCGCAGATCGCCGCCGCGGGCGAGCAGATGGGTGGCGAAGGAATGCCGCAGCGCATGCGGCGTCGCCGTTTCGGGCAGCCCCAAGGCGCCGCGCAGCCGCGCCATCGCGAGTTGCACCAGGCGGGGCGACAGCGGACCGCCTTTGGCGCCGACAAACAGCGGGCCTTGGTCGGGAAGATCGTAGGGGCAGAGCGCGATATAGTCGTCGACCAGTTTTCGCACCGGCGTAATGAGCGGCACCATGCGCTGCTTGCGGCCTTTTCCCATCACCGTCAGCACGTCGCGCGCGCCGAAATCGGCGCGTTTGAGGCCGAGCGCTTCGGAAATGCGCAAACCGCAGCCGTAGAGCAGACCCAGCACGGCGGAGTCGCGGGCATGAATCCACGGCTCGCGGCCGTCGCCGGCGGCCATATCGGGATCCGCCATGCTCCGCGCCGCGCCGACGGCGAGCGGCCGCGGCAGCGTTTTGCCGATTTTCGGCGCCTTCACCGCGGCGAGCGCGCCGACTTTGCCCTTGCCGGTCTTTTCGAGGAATCGGCCGAAGGCGCGCAGGCCGGCGAGCGACCGCATCAGCGAGCGGCTGCCGATATCGTCTGCCCGCCGCGCCGCCAGGAAGGCGCGCACGTCGGCGGGTGCGAGCGCCGCCAGTTGCTTCAACGACGGGGCGCCGCCGAGATGGCCGGCGAGGAAGCGCAGGAATTGCAGTACGTCGCGCTGGTAGGCTTCAACCGTCTTTGGCGACAGATTGCGCTCGGCGCCGAGGTGCCCGAGCCAGTTGCCGATTTCGGCCGCCACTTGGGGCGTAATGAAGCTGATGTCGTCCATTTTCCGCCGGTCTCCGCGACAGCGGAGCCGCTCTTTCGCATCATGCATTGGCCACTAGATTCCGGCTTTCGCGGGAATAAGCGGACCGTAGCGCATACCCGTTTCCCCTTCCTAAACCCTCCGGAATCGGCCCACAGTCGCCCTATGCCAAAGCGGGTTGTCGATGTTCTGGTCCCGGTCGCGCTCGACCGGGCCTATTCCTACCGGGTGCCTGAGGGGGTCGACCTCGCACCGGGCGACATCGTCTGCGTGCCGCTCGGCCCGCGCGAGGCGACCGCGGTGGTGTGGGCGGAGAATCCCAAGCCCGACATCCGGCTCGACAACCGGCTGAAAGATGTCGAGGAAAAACTCGAACTGCCGCCGCTTCGTCCCGAACTGCGCAGCTTCGTCGACTGGGTGGCGAATTATACCGTGAGTTCGCGCGGCATGGTGCTGCGCATGTGCCTGCGCATGGGTGAGCATCTCGGCGCCGAGCGCGAGCGGGTCGGTGTCCGGCTCGCCGGCGATCCGCCGCAGCGCATGACCGCGGCACGTCAGCGCGTGCTCGAACTTCTTGCCGACGGCATGACGCGCGCCAAGGGCGAAGCCGTGCGCGAGGCCGGCGTCAGTGCCGGGGTGATCGACGGCTTGATCGACGAAGGCACGCTGGAAACGCTGGTGTTGCCGCCGGAGCCGGTCGCGGAAAAGCCCGATCCCGATTTTCTGCAGCCGGAATTCGGCGCCGATCAGGGCGCCGCGGCGGCGGCGCTGAAAGCGACGATCGCTGCCGGCGGCTATGCGGTGACGCTGCTCGACGGCGTCACCGGCTCGGGCAAGACCGAGGTCTATTTCGAGGCGGTGGCGGACACCATCCGCGCCGGCCGGCAAAGTCTGATCCTGATGCCGGAGATCGCGCTCACCGCGCAATTCCTCGACCGCTTCGCCGCGCGCTTCGGGGTGCGGCCGGCGGAATGGCATTCGGAACTGTCGCCGCGCAAACGCGCGCGCACCTGGCGCGCCGTCGCCGGCGGCGAGGCTGCCGTCGTGGTCGGCGCGCGCTCGGCGCTGTTTCTGCCCTACGCCGATCTCGGTCTCATCATCGTCGATGAAGAGCACGACCCCGCCTACAAGCAGGAAGACGGCGTGCATTACCACGCCCGCGACATGGCGGTGGTGCGCGGCCATATCGCCCGCATCCCGGTGGTGCTGTGCTCGGCGACGCCCTCGATCGAGACCGATCGTCAATGCGCGGCGCGGCCGCTACGCGCGCGTCGCGCTGCCGGAACGCTTCGGCGGCCAGCTGATGCCCGCGGTCGAGGCGATCGATCTGCGCCAAGCGGCGCCGCCGCGCGGCCGTTTTATCTCGCCGGTGCTGGCGGAAGCGGTGCAGACCTCGCTGGAGCGGAAAGAGCAGGCGCTGTTGTTCCTCAATCGGCGCGGCTATGCGCCGCTGACGCTGTGCCGCGCCTGCGGCTTCCGCTTCTCCTGCCCGAACTGCGATTCCTGGCTGGTCGATCACCGCTTTCGCAAGCGCCTGGTCTGCCATCATTGCGGCTACAGCACGCCGCATCCGGCGGCCTGCCCGAAATGCCACGCGGAAAACTCCTTCGTCGCCTGCGGCCCGGGCGTCGAACGGCTGGAAGAAGAAGTGCGGGAGTTGTTTCCGCAGGCCCGCGTGCTGGTGCTGTCCAGCGATCTGGTCGCCACCGTCGAGCGCATGCGCGAGGAATTCGCCGACATCGCCAAAGGCCTGTTCGACATCGTCATCGGCACCCAGCTTGTCGCCAAGGGCCATCACTTTCCGATGCTCAATCTGGTCGGCGTGGTCGACGCCGATCTGGGCTTGAGCAACGGCGATCCGCGCGCCGCCGAACGTACCTTTCAGCTGTTGCATCAGGTGGTCGGCCGTGCCGGCCGTGACGCCGGTATCGGGCGCGGCTATCTGCAGACCCACCAGCCCGAGCATCCGGTGATGCGCGCCTTGATCGCGCAGGACCGCGAGGCGTTCTACGACGCCGAGATCGGGCTGCGCGAGAAGACGCATTACCCGCCGTTCGGCCGGCTCGCTTCGATCGTCGTCTCCGGCCCTGACAAGCACGACGCCGAGACGCATGCGCGCGCCATGGCGCGGGCCGCGCCGAAGGCGGACGAGGTGCGCGTCTTCGGCCCCGCCGAAGCGCCGCTCGCGCTGGTGCGCGGCCGCCATCGTCTGCGTCTGTTGATCCGCGCGCCGCGCGCTTTCGATCTATCGGCTTACATGCGCGAATGGCTGCGGCGCAGCGCCGAAGACGAAGGGCAATATCAAGCTCGATATCGACGTCGATCCGCAGAGCTTTTTGTGAGGCCTAAGCTCACACAAGCGGCGTTACGTATGCGTCCGCGACGCCCGGACCGATTTCCACAACAGCGCGAATACCGAACCGCCGGTGACGGCGCCGAGCGCGTAGAGGATCACGGCCAGGATCGCGAGCGGCGCGCGGGCGCTTAAACCGAGAAACGACATCGTTACCAGTTCGCGGTTCTGGAAAACGAAAATTACGATGATGGCAACGAATACGATGACGATGGTCAAGTGAAGCCAACGCATGGCCGCCTCGCTGGTGCGCCGGAGGAGAGAGCAACCAGCCTATCGCGAATTAGGCCGGAGCGAAATCTGAAAATAGCCTTATCGATCCGGTCTGTCTCATCGCAAAATTATCGCTTTTTCTTCTTGGTTTTCTTCTTCGCAAAAATCGCGTTCCAGTTTTCCTTGTAGGCCGCGGTGACAGGCTTCTGGCCCTCGCCCCGGCTGTAATTGGACGGCGCTTTGGCGGCGGCCTCGCCGCCCTCCGACTTGGGCGCGGCTTCAGCGGTTGTGCTCTCGACCTTCGCCGGGGTCTCAGCCTTAGGTGCCGCCTCTTTGGGTGACGATTCGGTTTTGGTCTTTTTGCTGTCGCTGGCCATTGTCGTTCCTGGAGAAGATGGACCCATCCATCGTCTGTCTAATTCTCGGATGGGTCCTGTTGTGCCGTGACTGATGTCAGACAGTCAGGATTGGTACGCCCTTGCGCCCCTTACGACATCGTCATCGGGATCGCGCCCAAGAAATCGCGCTTGCCGATATCGACGCCGTTGTGGCGCAGGATGGCGTAGGCGGCGGTGCAATGGAAATAGAAATTCGGCAGCACGAAGTGGTTGAGATAGTCGTCGCCCTTCATGTGGCCCTTCTTTTCCGGGCCGAGCGGGAAGACGATTTCGCGATCCGCCGAAGCATCGATCGCCTTGCGGTCGAGCGTCTTCAGATAGGCGACCGCTTTCGCGATCCGCTCCTTCAGCTGCGCGATCGTCGTCTCATTGTCCTCGACCTTCGGCGCCTCGACTCCGGCGAGCCGGGCGGCGCCGCGCCTCGCGCCATCCGTCGCCACCTGCACCTGGCGGGTGAGGTTGAACATATCCGGCGACAGCCGCGATTGCAGCAGAACCGCAGGGTCGATTTTCTTCGCGGTGGCAAACGCCTCGGCCTTGTCCAGGATGCCGGACAGCGCGTTGAGGTTCATCTCGAAAACCGGCAGCGACGATTGAGACATTGATTGCGGCATGGAGGGGTTCCTGGCTGATCGAATGGGGAGGGAGGGGAAAACCAGCGATGGGAAAAAGGGATTTTCCCGGCAAAGCTAGGCATTGCAAGCCTGGATATGGCTGCACCCCGCCCAGGCTGCAAGGCTCGGGCACGAGGAGATATCGCGCCGCTCCGCGGCGGGCAACTTGATTTGCGAGAACCGCTTCGAATTGGCAAGGTTTGGGTCGGCTGGATTTACGATAAGCGTTGATCCAGGCAGGGTGTGATCCATGGCATCGGCCATCGAAACGATATTGCTGTTGCTCACCGTGCTGGTGATCGTCGCCGTGGTCGCGCGGCGGCTCAACACCGCGCCTTCGATCCTTCTGGTCATCGCCGGTATCATGTTGGCGCTCGCACCGGGGCTGCCGCGGATCGAACTGGCGCCGGAACTGGTGCTGCTCGGCATTCTGCCGCCGCTGATCTATTCCGCCGGCGTCGCCATGAGCTGGCGCGAGTTCCGCTTCAATCTGCGGCCGATCGCGTTGTTAGCGTTTGGATGCGTGGTATTCACCACCTGCGCCGTGGCGGCCGTGGCGCATTGGCTGCTCGGCATGCCGCTCGCCGTGGGTTTTGTGCTTGGCGCCATTGTGGCGCCGCCCGACGCGGTCGCGCCGCTCGCCATCGTACGCCGCTTGGGCTTGCCACGCCGGCTCACGGTCATACTGGAGGGCGAAGGCCTCGCCAACGATGCCACCGCCTTGATCCTGTACCGCTTCGCCGTCGCCGCGGCGGCCACCGGGCTGTTTTCCTTCAGCAAGGCCGGCAGCGAATTTGGCCTCATCGTCGTCGGTGAAATCGCCTATGGCATAGCCGTCGGCTGGTGCAGCCTGCGGCTGCGCCGCTGGGCGCACGACCCGCGCGTCGAGATCACGTTGTCGCTGATGACGCCTTACGCCGCCTTCCTGGTGCCGCAGCAATTGGGCGGCTCCGGCGTGCTCGCGACGGTGGCCGCCGGGCTATTCGTGAGCTGGAATGGGCCGCTGTTGATCCCGGCGGCGACGCGGCTTCAGGGCATCTTCTTCTGGGATTTGGTTATCTATCTGCTCGAAGGCTTCGTCTTTCTCGTCACCGGCATGCAGACGCGCACGCTGCTCAACCGCGCCGATACAGTGGCGTGGCAGCATCTCGGCTACGCCGTGCTGTTGACCGTAGCGACCGTTGTGGTGGCGCGTTTCGTCTGGATGTATCCGGCGATCTACCTGCCGCGCTGGCTCAGTCCGGCGCTGCGGCGCCGCGACCCCTTGCCGCCTTGGCAATGGACATTCTTTCTCGCTTTTGTCGGCGTGCGCGGCGTGGTTTCGCTCGCCGCGGCGCTGGCGATACCGTTCTTCACCGATTCCGGCGCGGTGTTTCCCGATCGCGATCTGATCCTGTTCGTGACCTTCGGTCTCATCATCGTGACGATCGTCGGACAGGGCTTGACGCTGCCGATGGTGGTGCGCTGGCTGGGCTTGGAAAAACACGCCGCCGAAGAACGTCAGCGCGAGCACGCCGCCGAACTTGCCGCGCGCGCCGGCGCTTTGGACATAGCGCATAAGCGGTTGAAACAATTCATCGCCGAAGGCCGGGTTACGCCGGAGGCCCACACCGTTCTGCGCGCCCGCCACGAATATCGCGCCGGCCGTTTGCCGCAAACCGCAGAGGACGGTACCGAGACGCCGCAGGTCGCGGCCGGGCTCCGCATGGAACTGATCACGGCGGAGCGCGAATACATCTATCGGCTGCTGCAAGACGGACAGATCACCGACGAAGCCCGCCGCCGCATCGAGCGTGAACTCGATCTGGAAGAAGCAAGCGTCGCTTGCAAGCAGGAAGGCGGCGAGGAGCCGCCATTGTAGCGCATCTATTAATTGAAATCGCAAAGCCGGAAAGACCGCGCCATGGTCGAAATATTCGCCGATCGTTATACCGCGCGTGTTGAAAGACCGGTCGTGCTGTTTCTGATCGGCATGCGCATCAACAAGCTTATGGCGGCGCGAAAATGGCTTCCGGTCACCAGAGCCATGCCGCGCATGCTGGCGGAGCTGTCAAGAAAACCGGAAGCGGGGCTGTTGTCCTACCGCACTTATTGGTCCGGCCGGGTCATCATGGTCCAGGAATATTGGGAGAGCTTCGACAAGCTTCTGGCTTATGCACATGACCGGTCGGAACAGCATTTTCCTGCCTGGGCCGCCTTCAATCGTACCGTCGGAACCGACGGGTCGGTCGGCATCTGGCACGAGACTTTTCTGATCGAGCCCGGCAAGAGCGAATGCGTCTATGTCAACATGCCGGCCTTCGGATTAGCGGCGGCAACGGAGCACGTCAAAGCCGAAGGACGGCTTGCGGCCGCGAAGGACCGGATGAGCGGGTAGGATGGATCGCACCTATCGTTTGCCTGGCTTCGGCTTTCGCTTGCTTCGCGCGCGTGAAGCGAATTTCTTCCGCTCCTGGATGGCGAGCGACTGCTTTGCCCAAATCGCAAGCTCATCGGGATCGTCGTAAAGCCGCTCCGGCAGCCGCCAATAAGGCAGTGAATGCTCGACGACACCGCCGGTGCTTTTGCGGCTGTAGACGAACGGCCGGCAGCCTTCGCGTTCGAAATCCGGGATGCTGGTCTCATCGGCTTTCAGATAGATCGCGCCGTCGAAAACCAGCCCGAACATCAGACTGTCGCAATAGATTCCGGCGCCGCCGAACATGCGCCGGACCGTCACCGGACCAAATTGCGCGAATAGCTCTTGGATGAATTCGGCGTCCACGCGGCCAACTCTCTGCGGCGCACGAGACTAGGCGAATCTTTCCTTGGCCCGGGCGCGCGCCTTGATCGCTTCCTCCTCGCGGTTCTTGGCCGGGCTTGCCGTTTCCAGCGAAGCCAACAGCCGCCGCGCCGCTTCCGAAACCTCTTCGACCGCCTGACTGAACACCGCCTCGTTGGCGCGTGACGGATGCGTGAAACCGCTTAGCTTACGCACGAATTGCAGCGCCGAGGCGCGGATTTCCTCGTCGGTTGCAGACGGCTCGAAATTGAAAAGCGTGCGGATATTGCGGCACATGGGCTCCTCCATGCGCTATTTTTTAGTCGCCGCGCCATGAACGTCAACCAAGCGCCGGGCGGGCGCGTTGATGCGCGCGAAGCTAGCTTGCACCTTTCATGGCGCCTCATTTCGGCGCTTATGCGCCTATTCCTTCTGCGGCGTCATCCGGTCCTCGGCTTTGAAGTAATGCCGGGCGTGGGCGACGAGCTGCGCGTCGGTCGGATGATCGACGGTTTCGACGCCGACGACGATCTTCATCAGCCGGGGCGTGTGCTGCTCGATATGCTTGATCAACGCGTTCTTGGCGTTGCCCGGCCCGGTGATCAGCACCGCACCGGCATCCGCAATCGACCCGACCACGGCCTGGAGGAAGTTGTGATCCTCGGCCGCGTTGCCGCTGCCGATTTCATTCGCCTTATGATGAATGTGCCGCGTCGGGTCATCCGGGTGCAAGACCAGCCGCTCGACGTCAGTCGGACTGAAATGGAAGACGCGGGCTTCACGGTGGTCGATCCATACGACCGCATGAAAATGATGAGTGGCCATGAAAGAGGATCCTTGGGCGCAATCGCGGATGACGGCGGAGAATGCGGTTCTTCAGGAGGCCGCAGCCGGCACTTCGACGATCGTGCTGGTGTTGTCGACGCTGTCATAGACCGAGACCTGAATGATCGGATATGACTTCTTGATGGCCAGCGCCGCCGCGTGCGCGGCTTCGGAGGCCGCATAGGAGCCTTTGGTTTGCCGGTCGACCTGGAGCAGATACCGGCCGCGTTCCGGCCGTTTGCGCTGCGAAAAAACGTCGTCGATTTCCTTTTCCTTCTCGGGCTCGTCCTTGTCCTTGACAGGCATTTTGATCTGGCGCGTGGCCATGCAGTGCTCCTTGGTGGGGGGAAGTCCTAATGTGGGGGGTAGGGATATCGGCCGCCAGTGGCGCCGTGTGGGATCGAATCGGGCGATCCCACGCCCCGCGCGACAATGTATATACTATCGGGCGTTTCCAAGATCATAAGATAATGCGCCCATGAGGCTTCGCACCGTTCTCCTTGGCGCCGCCGTCGTTGCCGCTGCGTTTGTCGGTGCGACCTTGTTGATGAGCCTGCTCTGGCCGGGTTCCAAATCGCTGCAGCAGGACCGTCCTGCGCTGTCGGCGGTGGCGCCGCTGCAACCCCTGACCGGTACCTCGATGGTGCTGGCGCCGGCAGCCATCGCGCTCACCGCAATTCGTGACGCCCTCGACGCCCAGGCGCCCAAAAATCTGTCCGGCAAGCCGCAAAATCCGGTCTCGAAACTGCTGTCGAGCGCGCAACTCACTTTCTCGGTGTCGCGCGGTCCGCTTGCCGTCTCGGGACAGCCCGGCGCGCTCAATATCACGACGCCGCTGTCGGGCACCTTCGAAGCGCTCGGCACGCTCGCCGGCGGGCTCAACACCGGGGTCACCGCGGTCGGCAGCGCCGTCGGCAATGTCATCGGCGGCAGCGTCGGCGAGAAGGTGCAAGGTCTCGCCGGCAAGGCGTTCGACCAGCATGCCGATATCCACGGCACGGTGACGACGACAGCGCGGCCGACCATCGCGCCGAATTGGCGGCTGTCGCCGAACCTGTCGGGCCAGGTCAATGTCGTCGATGTCGTGCTGCCGCTCGGCGGCCTCAAGCTCAGCATGGCCGGCGCGGTGAAGCCGGTGCTCGACACCGCAGTGCGCGAACAGATGAATGCCCTGGACGGCCGCATCCGCGGCGATCCGTTCATCGAGACCGCGGCGCGCAGCGAATGGGTCAAGCTGTGCCGCTCGATTTCGCTCGGCGCGGCCGCGCCGGGCATGCCCAATCTTTTTCTCGAACTGCGTCCGGTCCGCGCCATTGCGGCGCAGCCGCAGATCGACGGCAGCGCGGTGACGCTGCTGGTCGGCGTGCAGGCGCAAACCCGGATCGTGCCGACCGAGACCAAGCCGATGTGCCCGTTCCCGCAGGCGCTCGACATCGTGCCGCAAACCGGCGGCGGCGCGGTCGATATCGCGGTGCCGATCGACATTCCGTTCACCGAAGTGAGCCGGCTGCTGGAGACCCAATTCGTCGGCAAGACCTTTCCGGAGGACGGCAAAGGCGCATTTACGGCGACCATCAAACAGGCGGCCATTGCCGCGTCGAGCGACCGTCTGCTGATCTCGCTCGTGGTCCACGTCAAGAAGAGCGGCTTCTTCAGTCTCGGCGCCGACGCCACCGTGCATATCTGGGGCCGGCCGGTGCTCGATCAGACGCAGCAGATCCTGCGCTTCACCGATGTCGCGCTCGATCTGCAATCGCAAGCCGCGTTCGGCCTGTTGGGCGCGGCGGCCGAGGCGGCAGTCCCCTATCTGCAAAAAACGCTCGCGGAGAAAGCGGTCGTCGATCTGAAGCCCTTCGCCGCTGACGCCAAAAAACGCATCGCGGCTGCGGTCGGCGATCTCGCGGCGCAATCGCCGGGGCTGCGCGCCACTGCCGCGATCAACGAGCTCCGCCTGGTCGGCATCGCCTACGATTCAAAGACGCTCCGCGTTATCGCCGACGCCAAAGGCAGCGTGAGCGTGGCGATCTCGTCGCTGGCCGGCCTTTGATCGCTATATGGCTGAGCGGGTCGCGATTATTCAGCTTCGGACTCCGGCACCGGGACGTTGAAGCCGTTGAGCGTCACGGAAACGAGGCAATAGAGACCGACCAGATAAATCAGCTCCGCCGCGCCGTGGATGCCGAACGTCGCCACCGCTTGCCGATAGCTCAGCTCCGGCAGGGTGCCGTGGTGGAGCAGCGACGCGGCGACATCGTAGGCAACGCCTTCTTCCTTGGTGAGATCGGTCGGGCGCTGGCCGGAGACGATGGTGGCGAGCTTGTCGTCGGACAGTCCGCGCCGTTCGCCGGCGATGACATGGGCATAGAGTTCGTAAGACGAGTGAAACCGCGCGCCGGTCACCAGGATCGCCACCTCGCGTACCGGACGCGGCAATGACGGCGACACCGACAGCGCCAAGGTCAGGTCCCAGATCGGCTTGCCGAATTTCGGTTCATGCAGCCACGGATTCCACGGGCCTTCGAGCGCGCCGTTATCCGCGATGGTCTTGAAACCCTGAAAGTTCTTTTCGATGCCGGCCTTCATGTCGTCGTAGACCGGACGCTGTTCGGCGGTGAGCTCGGCGGGCGGAATCAATGGCAGGCGCATGAACGATCTCCTTTGTTTGCGTGGTTCGTCATTCCGGGTCCGAGCCAACGGGTCCGGCCCGAAGTGGCCGGCCCAATGACAGGCTCCGCGCGGAGCCCGGAATCCATAACCCCGGCCTCGGGAAAATCGGCTCTCACCCCACTGCTATTCTTTTCTTGTGATTAAGAATTCCGGGTACGCGGCGCTGCGGCCGCGCCCGAAATAACGAATTACATAAATGCCTGGATACCCGTCTGGGCCCGGCCGAGCACCAGCGCATGGATGTCGTGGGTACCTTCATAGGTATTCACTGTCTCAAGATTACACATCACCCGCATGACATGGAATTCTTCGCTGATGCCATTGCCGCCGTGCATGTCGCGGGCCATGCGGGCGACGTCGAGCGCCTTGCCGCAATTATTGCGCTTGAGCATCGAGATCGCCGGCGGCGACGCCTTGCCCTCGTCGATCATGCGCGACAGCCGGAGCGCCGCGTGCAGGCCGAGCGTGATCTCGGTCTGCATGTCGGCGAGCTTTTTCTGCACCAGCTGATTGGCGGCGAGCGGCCGGTTGAACTGCTTGCGGGTCAGCACGTATTCGCGCGCCCGATGCCAGCAGAATTCGGCGGCGCCGATGGCGCCCCAGGCAATGCCGGTGCGCGCCACGTTGAGACAGCCGAACGGGCCGGCAAGGCCTGCGACATTCGGCAGGATGTTGTCTTCCGGCACCACCGCGCCCTCGAGCACGATCTCGCCGGTGATCGAGGCGCGCAGCGACAGCTTGCCGTCGATCTTCGGCGTCGAGAAGCCCTTGGTGCCGCGCTCGACGATGAAGCCGCGGATCTTGCCCTCGAGCTTTGCCCAGACCACGGCAATGTCGGCGACCGGCGCGTTGGTGATCCACATTTTGGCGCCGCTGAGACTGTAGCCGCCCGGCACCTTCTCCGCGCGCGTGATCATCGAGCCGGGATCGGAGCCGTAGTCGGGCTCGGTGAGCCCGAAGCAGCCGACCATCGCGCCGGTGGCAAGCTTCGGCAGATATTTGCGGCGCTGCGCCTCGCTGCCATAGGCATAGATCGGGTGCATCACCAGCGAGGACTGCACCGACATCATCGAGCGGAAGCCGGAATCGGCCCGCTCGATCTCGCGCGCGATCAACCCGTAGCAGACGTAATTGAGGCCGGCGCCGCCGTATTCCTCCGGAATGGTCGAGCCGAGCATGCCCGAGCGCGCCCATCTCCTTCATGATGTCGGGATTGAATGTGCCTTCGCGATTGGCCTCGATCACCCGCGGGAACAGCTTCTCCTGCGCATAATCGCGCGCGGTGTCGCGCACCATGCGTTCTTCCTCGCTCAATTCGCCTTCGAGATTAAGCGGATCGTCCCACTGGAACGCGGCGTCCTTGATCTGCGCGCCTTTCGGCTCGCGTTTCTCGGTCTTTTCCGCCGGCTGCGCCATCGCGTTTCTCCCTTAAACTCGGCCTTAAACCCGCCTTGGCGAACTTAAGAGGCATGCCCAACCCGGGCAAGGCCGGCCGGCCTTGCCAGCCGTTGCCGCCTGGGGGGCATTCCGCTATCTACACGGCATTGCACCTGCTTTGCGCGCCCGTAGCTCAGCTGGATAGAGCGCTGCCCTCCGAAGGCAGAGGTCAGGGGTTCGAATCCCTTCGGGCGCGCCATTCTATGTTCATCCGGCCCTATGTTCATCCGGCCAGTTTCGCAGTGTGACGCGATTTTTAAAGCAAGGCGCAAATCACAAAAATCTAAACAATTCAATTGGCAGGAATTGTTGCGCGCTCAAACGCACGGCGGATAATTCGAGCCATTCTGCTTTGAAAGCATCAATTCCGCATCAACAAAGTCGGCGCCAGTTTACGGCCCCCTAAAACTCCGCCACCGCCCGGATCAGCCGCTCGATATCCTCCGGCCGCGACAGCCGGTGATCGCCGTCTTTGATCAGCGTGAGCACGACGTCGTCGCTGGCGAGCCGCGCGACCAGCGCCTTGGCGTGCTGCCAGGGCACGTCGGGGTCTTCGACGCCTTGCAGGATGCGCACCGGGCAGCCGGTTTCGATCATGCCGCCGAGCAGCAGATGACGGCGGCCTTCCTCGATCAGTTGCTTGGTGACGATGTAAGGGTCCGGCGAATATTCCGACGGCCGCGTCCAAAAGCCTTTCGCTTCAAGCTCGCTCTTTGATCTCGGGCGTGAAGCGCTTCCACATCAGTTCTTCGGTGAAATCCACCGCCGGTGCGATCAGCACAACGCCGGCGACGCTCGCCCCCACCCTGCCCTCCCCCGCAAGCGGGGGAGGGTTCATGGAGCTTGTCCTCCCCCGCAGGCGGCGGAGGGATATTGGAGCTTTCCTGCCGGGCAAGCCGCGGTGGGCTTCATTGAACTTTCCTCTCCCGCTTGCGGGGGAGGGCAGGGAGGGGGCCGCCGCTGCAATGCGCGGATCAGGAGCAGCGCGATCCAGCCGCCCATCGACGAGCCGACCAGGATTTGCGGCCCGCTGCAGAACGCGTCGAACACTGCGAGGCTCTCGGCGAGCCAGCGGCCGATCGTGCCGTCGGTGAAGGCGCCCCCCAATTCGCCGTGGCCGGAATAATCGAACCGCAGGCAGGCGCGGCCGTGTTCGCTCGCCCAATCGGCCAGCGCCTGCGCCTTGGTGCCTTTCATGTCGGACTTGTAGCCGCCAAGCCACACCAGCCCGGGCGCGCTGCCGCCTTGCTGCCGCACCGCGATGCGGCGGCGGTCGCTGCCTTCGCCAATGTCCAGGAATTTCAGACTGTTATCATTCATCGCCATGCCTAATGTGCGGTGCAGAAAATACACGCAATTCGCGGCCGAGTAACATTAGGTCGGCCCGCGCGCTTCGGCTATAAACGTCAGCAGCGGCGTTGACTTAAGCCGCAAAAGTCACGATCTTGCACGTTTACCGCTAAGCACCGCCGATCAGAGCCATCGTATCGTGCGATGCCTGCGGATTTTTCGCACCGATCACGTCGCAACAGCTGAGGAGATAACACCCATTCGTCGCCCGATCAGAACGCCGCAGCCCGCTCCCAAAGAGGGGCCGCGCATCAACGAGGAGATCCGCGTCCGCGAGGTCCAACTCATCGACAAAGACGGCGCCAACAAAGGCGTCACCGAAATCAACGCCGCCATCGCCATGGCGCAGGAGGCCGGGCTCGATCTCGTGGAGATCGCGCCGAACTCGGTTCCGCCGGTCTGCAAAATTCTCGATTTCGGCAAATACAAATATCAGGCGCAGAAGAAAGCCGCCGAGGCCCGCAAGAAGCAGAAGATCGTCGAGATCAAGGAGATCAAGCTCCGGCCGATGATCGACGACCACGATTACGACGTGAAAATGCGGTCGATCGAGCGCTTCTTCGAGGAAGGCGACAAGGTCAAGGTGACGTTGCGCTTCCGCGGCCGCGAAATGGCGCACCAGGAGCTCGGCTACAAGCTCCTCGACCGGGTCAAGGGCGACACCGCCAAGATCGCCAAGATCGAGCAGGAGCCCCGGTTCGAAGGCCGTCAGGTCGTCATGGTTCTGGCGCCGCGTTAAGCGGCGCCGTAAAGCCCGGGTCTAAGCCCCTTCGCTGCTTCAGCTTTTAGCCGGCATCCGGATATCGTCCGGTTCTTGCCATTGGCGGCCCGCTCTGCCATAACCCCGCCCTCTCGTCGCCCGGCTGATTAGGGCTGCCGTGGCGGCGTGAAGTGCTCATGCACATAAAGCTCGTTTTCGAGCATATCGGCCCGGCCGGGGTCATACCCATGGCCTGCGCGCCAAAGGAGAGCCAAATGCCCAAGATCAAGACCAAGTCGGGCGCTAAAAAGCGCTTCAAGGTGACGGGGTCCGGAAAGGTGCTCTACGCGCATTCGCGCAAGCGCCACGGCATGATCAAGCGCACCAAGAAGCAGATCCGCCAATTGCGCGGCACCAACGTGCTGTTCAAGACCGACGGCGACAACATCAAAAAATACTTTTTGCCGAACGGCTGATCGCGCTTTGCCGCCACGTTGCGTGCGGCGGCTTCCGCTTTGCCTTCGCAATCATTTAAGGAGATCGACCATGGCTCGCGTCAAACGCGGCGTCACCTCTCATGCCAAGCACAAGAAAGTGCTCAAGGCCGCCAAGGGCTATTCGGCCGGCGCAAGAACACCATCCGCATCGCCAAGCAGGCGGTGGAGAAGGCGAACCAATATGCCTTCCGCGACCGCAAGCGGCGCAAGCGCACCTTCCGCGCGCTGTGGATTCAGCGCCTCAACGCGGCGGTGCGGCCGTTCGGGCTGAACTACAGCCGCTTCATCGCCGGCCTGAGCAGGCCGGCATCACCGTCGACCGCAAGGTGCTGTCCGACCTCGCCATCCACGAGCCGGCGGCATTCGAGGCGATCGTCGGCCAGGCCAAATCCGCGCTGCCGGCGTGACGTGTCATGATCGACCGCGGCTATGTGCAGCGCATGGCGCGCTACAATCGCTGGCAGAACGAGAATCTCTTCGGCGCCGCCGACGGGCTGTCGGAAGCCGAGCGGCAGCGCGAACGCGGCGCCTTTTTCGGCTCGATCGAGAAGACGCTCAATCACATGCTCTGGGGCGACCAGCGGTGGATGAGCCGTTTTACCGGCGCGCCGGGGCCGCACGGTCGGCATTCCGGAGTCGGTGTCATGCTGCCGGCAGTTGGGACGCGTTTGAAATCGGAGCGCGCGGAATTCGATCGCAGGATCATCGGCTGGGCCGACGCGGTGGACGACGCCTGGCTTGGCGCCGATCAGACATATTATTCCGGCGCGACCAAGCGCGAATGGACGCAAGCCGCGCTGGCTCCTGGTCACGCATATGTTCAATCACCAGACCCATCACCGCGGCCAGGTCCATTGCATGCTGACGCGGCCGGTGGCAAGCCGTCCGATACCGATCTGCCGTTCATGCCGGATTGATTGCCTCGAAATAACGACTGCCGGAACCATGTCCGACACACCGCAGCTTGAAAACGAAATCCTGGCCGCAATCGCAGCCGCCGGCGACGAAGCCGGCGCTCGAAGCGGTGCGCGTCGCGGCGCTGGGCAAGAGCGGCTCGCTCACCGCGCTGTTGAAGACGCTCGGCACGCTGCCGCCGGACGAGCGCAAAATCCAAGGCCCGCTGATCAACGGCCTCAAGGATCGCGTCAACGCCGCGCTCGCCGCGCGCCGCGACGCGTTCAAGGGCGCGGCGCTCGAAGCGCGGCTCAACTCCGAAAGCATCGACGTCACGCTGCCGGTGCGCGAAGCGCCGGCCGAGATCGGCCGCGTCCATCCGATCACCCAGGTGATCGACGAACTCACCGCGATCTTCGCCGATATGGGCTTCGCCGTCGCCGAAGGTCCGGACATCGAGACCGACGACTACAATTTCACCAAGCTGAATTTCCCGGAAGATCATCCGGCGCGCGAGATGCACGACACGTTCTTCTTCAATCCGAAGCCGGACGGCTCGCGGCTCTTGCTGCGCACCCACACCTCGCCGGTGCAGGTGCGCACCATGCTGACGCAGAAGCCGCCGATCCGCGTCATCTGTCCCGGCCGCACCTATCGCTGCGATTCGCGATCAGACCCACACGCCGATGTTCCATCAGGTCGAAGGCCTCGTCATCGACAAGCGCTCGCATCTCGGCCACCTGAAATGGATCCTCGAGGAATTCTGCAAGGCGTTCTTCGAGGTCGATCGCGTCGACATGCGGTTTCGGCCGTCGTTCTTTCCCTTCACCGAGCCGTCGCTCGAAGTCGACATCCAGTGCCGGCGCGACAAAGGCGAGATCCGCTTCGGCGAAGGCGACGATTGGCTGGAAATCCTCGGCTGCGGCATGGTGCATCCGAACGTGCTGCGGAATTGCGGGCTCGATCCCGGACGAATATCAGGGCTTTGCCTGGGGCATGGGGATCGACCGCATCGCCATGCTGAAATACGGCATGCCGGACCTGCGCGCCTTCTTCGAGGCCGACGTGCGCTGGCTCATCGCATTACGGCTTCCGCCCGCTCGATTTCCCGACGCTGGCCGGCGGACTTGAGCGTGCGTGAACACGATTATCCCTCCCCCGCTTGCGGGGGAGGGTAGGGAGGGGGCCTGCGGCCTCGTCATAAACTGTGACCGACGAAGTTTCGAAAAAGCCGACATGGCGGGTGAAGCCGAGTTATGCGAAAGCGTGCGCGCGTATTGCGGCGGGACTCGCACGGAGGCTGAACAATCGGCTGTGGTACCTCGCTTCGCGCCCATCGCCTGAATGGTGTCGGCTTTCGCCGTCAGACCCCGATCGGACCGTTATATCGTCGACTTTGTATCTCACGCAGCGCAAGCTGGTAATCGAAGTGGATGGAGGGCAGCACTACGAGAGCGTTCACGAGGCGACGCGATGCACGATCGGGACAGCTTCCTCCGCTCCAAAGGGCTTCCGCGTACTGCGATTCAGTAATTACGACGTGATGACGAACCGCGAAGGCGTTTGGGACGTCATCGCTGCGGCGGTCGGCACTGCCGTTGCCCCCTCCCTATCCCTCCCCCGCAAGCGGGGGAGGGTTTGATAAGCTGTTACCGAGGGAAGGCGCATCGATCATGAAATTCACCCTCGCCTGGCTCAAGGAGCATCTCGACACCGACCGGCCGCTCGGCGAGCTCGCCGACAAGCTCACCATGATCGGGCTCGAGGTCGAGCGCATCGAGGACAAGGCGAAGCTGTTCGCGCCGTTCATCATCGCGCGCGTCGTCGAGGCCAAGCAGCATCCGAATGCCGACCGCCTGCGCGTCTGCATGGTCGATACCGGCGACGGGCGATCCGGTCCAGGTGGTGTGCGGCGCGCCGAATGCGCGCACCGGCATGACCAGCGTGTTCGCGCCGCCGGGCGCTTTCATTCCCGGCAAGAACATCACGCTCGGCATCGGCAAGATCCGCGACGTCGAAAGCCGCGGCATGCTGGTGTCGGAAGTCGAGCTGCAAATCTCCGACGACCACGACGGCATCATCGATCTGCCCGACGATGCGCCGGTCGGCGAGCCTTACGCGCAATATGCCGGCCTCGACGATCCGGTGATCGAGATCAATCTGACGCCGAACCGGTCCGACTGCACCGGCGTGCACGGCATCGCGCGCGATCTCGCCGCCGCCGACATGGGCAAGTTCAAGCGATGCCGGCGATCAAGCCGATCAAGGGCGAGTTTCCCGTGTCCGGTGAAGGTGACGCTCGATTTCGGCGCGACGCCGCCGCTGTGTCCGGCCTTCGCGCTGCGTCTGGTGCGCGGCGTCAAGAACGGCCCGTCGCCGGACTGGCTGCAGAAGCGGCTCGATCGCGATCGGGCTTGCGCCCGATCAATGCGCTGGTCGATATCACCAACTTCATCACCTATCGACCGCGGCCGGCCGCTGCATGTGTTCGATGCCGCGAAAGTGCACGGCAATCTCGCGGTGCGCCGCGCCCGGGACGGCGAAACGCTGCTGGCGCTCGACGGCAAGACCTACACGCTCGACGACTCGATCTGCGTCATCGCCGACGACCAGGGCGTCGAATCGCTCGCCGGCATCATGGGCGGCGAGACTGACCGGCTGCTCGGAAACGACCACCGACGTGCTGATCGAGTCGGCGTTGTGGGAGCCGATCAATATCGCGCAGACCGGCCGCAAGCTCGGCATCAATTCCGATGCGCGCTATCGCTTCGAGCGCGGCGTCGATCCGGCCTTCATGCTGCCGGGCCTCGAACTGGCGACGCGCATGGTGCTCGATCTGTGCGGCGGCGCGCCGTCGGAGGTCGTCGTCGCCGGCAGTGCCGAGGCGCCCGAACGGATCATCGATTTTCCGCAGTCCGAGCTTGAACGGCTCGCCGGCATCGACGTGCCGCTCGCCGAGATGCGCCGCGTGCTGGAGCGGCTCGGCTTCTTCGTCGCCGGCCAGGGCGAGCGGGTGAAGATCGCGGTGCCGTCGTGGCGGCCCGACGTGCAGGGCAAGGCCGATATCGTCGAGGAGGTGGTGCGCATCGTCGGCGTCGACCGCGTGCCGCTGACGCCGTTCCCGCGCGGCGAGGTGCCGCGCAAGCCGGTGCTGACCCCGATCCAGGTGCGCACCCGCAAGGCCAAGCGCGCGCTCGCCGCGCGCAATCTGGTCGAGGCGGTGACCTGGTCCTTCATCGCCAAGCCGCAGGCCGAACTGTTCGGCGGCGGCAAGCCTGAACTGGCGCTCGCCAATCCGATCGCGGCCGATCTTTCCGACATGCGGCCGAGCCTCATCCCGGGCCTCGTCGCCGCGGCGCAGAAAAACGCCGATCGCGGCTTTCCCGATGACGGCTTTGTTCGAAGTCGGCCAGATTTTTCGCGGCGACCAGCCGGCCGATCAATTCACCGCCGCAGCCGGCATCCGCCGCGCGCTGGCGAAGCCGTCCGGCATCGGCCGGCACTGGTCGAAGCGCGACGGCGAGGTCGATGCGTTCGATGCCAAGGCCGACGCGCTCACCGTGCTGACGGCGGCCGGTGCCGCACCCGCAGGCGCTGCAAGTGGTGCCGGGCGGACCGGCCTGGTTTCATCCCGGCCGTTCCGGCACGATTCAGATCGGTCCGCAAAACGTGCTCGGCCATTTCGGCGAACTGCATCCGAGCGCGCTGGAAGCGCTCGACGCCGACGGGCCGCTGGTCGGCTTCGAAGTCATTCTCGAACGCATCCCCGAGCCGAAGGCGAAGCCGACGCGCGCGAAATCCGCGCTCGATCTGTCGCAATTCCAGCCGGTGGAGCGCGACTTCGCTTTCGTGGTCGAGCGCAACGTCAAGGCCGCCGACATCGTGCGCGCGGCGCAATCGACCGACCGCAAGCTGATCTCGGGCGTCAGCGTGTTCGACGTTTACGAGGGGCCGGGTATCGAGGCGGGCAAGAAATCGATCGCGATCGCGGTCACGCTGCAGCCGCGCGACAAGACCATGACCGACGCCGAGATCGAAACGCTCGCCGCCAAGATCGTTGCCGAAGTCGGCAAGCGCACCGGCGGCGTCTTGCGCGCCTGAGTAATTGCTTGGGAACGGCGAAAGCGGTTCCAAATCTCCCGGCCCGATGGCGGGCACGGCCATCCCAGAGGCGATCATGAGATCTTGGTCATGCCTTGCCGCCGCCGCGGTGGTGATGACGCTCGCTCTCTGGGCGTCGCCGGGAACGGCGCAGCCGCGCGCGCATGTTTATCTGTTCCGCGGTCTCGCCGATGTCTATTCGCTCGGCATGAACACGCTGGCCGACGAGCTCAATGCCCGCGGCGTTTACGCGACCGCGCACAGCCATACCGATTGGAAGCCGCTCGCCGACAAAGCCGCCGCCGACTACAAGGCCGGCAAGGAAGCGCCGATCGTTCTTATCGGTCATTCGCTCGGCGCCGACGCCGTCATGGAGATGGCCGATTACCTCGGCGACAAAGGCGTCCCGGTGGCGCTGGTGGTGCCGTTCGACGGTACCCAATCGTTTCCGGTGCCCGGCAATGTCGGCCGCGTCATCAATTTCACCCAGCGCGATTATGCCTATATGCGGCCGGGTGCGGGCTTTCGCGGCTCGCTCAGCAATGTCGACCTGAGCGCCGACCACAGCATCGATCACGTCACCATCGACAAGTCACCGCGGCTGCATGCCCGGGTCATCACGGAAGTGCTGGCGGTCGTAGGCGGGCGCCGCACCGCGGCGCCGCCGGCTACGAAGCCGGCAACGGTAGGCGCGCCTGCAGCCGAACCGACTTTCAGCGGCGGGACGGCGAGATCAAACGAGACAATAAAGCCTGTGCCGGAGAGCATCGCGCCTGCTGCCTCGCCTGCGCCGCCGCCGCAAAAGCCCGCGGTGGCGCCGCCGGCGGCTAACCCGGTCCAAATTCCGGACTGACCTTACGCTTGTATCTCGTTCGCTGGCTCGCCTTGACGTTTTTGTCAGCGCAGAATTGTGTAAGTTAGCCGGGCTACCGCGAAGATACGCAGAAACATTTTCGATTATTTTATAAGAGGCGATCATGTGCGAACTCTGCCATCAAACGTCGAGAAGCGTCCCATTGGCGCGACGGAATGTTTTGAAGCTGGTAACGGCAACTGCCGTCGGTCTCGCCGCCGCACCATACCTGGCGGCGGCCAAAACACCGCCGAAGGCCGAAAACGTTCTATCGCCCGATAGCGCCCTCGACCGCTTGATGGCGGGCAACCGCCGCTATGTCGACGGCGTCAGTCGGCGGCACGATTTCAAGCATGAACGCGAAGCACTCAGCGCCGGCCAGAATCCTTTCGCCGCGGTTCTGAGCTGCGCCGATTCCCGCATCGCTCCCGAATTCTGCTTCGACACCGCGCGTGGCGATGTTTTCGTCTGCCGCATTGCCGGCAATTTCGCCAGCGACGAAATGATCGCCAGCCTGGAATATGCCGTAAGCGTGTTGAAAACGCCGCTGATCATGGTGCTTGGCCATGAGTTCCTGCGGCGCGGTCGATGCCGCCATTAAGTCGGTCAAAGACGGCACGACTCTGCCCGGTCACCTGCCGTCGCTGGTCGATGCCATCGCGCCGGCGGTGAAGGCCGTGCAGGGTCAGAGCGGCGACATGCTCACAAACGCCATCCGCCGCAATGTCGCGCTCAATGTCGACAAGCTGAAGAATACCGCACCGATCCTGAAATCTTATGCCGACGACAAAAAAATCCGCGTGGTCGGCGGCGTTTACGCCCTCAAAACCGGAAGCGTTGATCTGCTGTCGTGATCGTTTCTTCAAAGAAATATCAGTGCCGCCGACAGATCACCGCTCCGGCCGCATGATGTTTGGCGTGCCGTAGTAAGTTTGCGGCGCGGTCTCCTCGTAGCGGCGCTGGCGATATTCGGCACGCGCGCGATTTGATTTGCTCTTCGGTGCCGCTGCGGCCTCCGCGGGCGCCTGCTGTTTGACCGGACCGAACTGGCGCAGCACCGCGTCGGCCGCGCGCTCGCCGGATTCCCAGGCGCCGCCGACGGTGCCCCACAACGTCTCATGCGCCGCCTCGCCGGCATACCAGACATTGTCGGCTAGCGGCTCCATCAATTGCCGCCGCGCGAATTGGCTCCCGGGCACGGCGGCGGACCATGCGCCAAGCGCATAGGGTTCGCTGTTCCAGCGCGTCGCTTGTTTGCGGCCGATCGCCTTCTTCACTTCCGCGCCATAGAGTCCGGCCAGCCAGTTGGTCGCGAAATCGATCATCGCCGCTTCGCCATGCGCCGCAAGATCGCGGCCGAACGCGCCGGCCACATCGACGGTGCAGAGCGACGAGCCGGAAATGTTGGCGAGGACGGCTGCGGTGTGCGTGTCGGATGATTTCTCGAATACCAGGTCGTCGCTGTCGAGCCCGAGCGGATTGCCCAACAACTCAAGCGCGATGTGATCGTAGCTGCCGAGCGACATCCGGCCGAAGGCGTCGATCTGATGGTGACCGAGGTCGGGCGTGAAGCGCAAGCCGCCGGACGCGACGACGTTGGTCGGCACTGTGACGATTGCGGCGCGGGCATTGATCGTGCCTTTGGCGGTTTCTACGGAGATGCCGCTGCGGTTGTCGATCGATTTCGCCGGCGTCGAAAGCTGAATATTGAGCCCCTGGCCGAGGCCCCCGACCAGACTGCCAAATCCTTGTTTGCAGAAGGCGGCTGCATTCCGCTCGGCGGCCTTGGCAAAATCGAACGACGACACCTGCGCCAGGTCCTTGGCGCAATTATACGGCCCGAGCACGAATTCGACGGTCGAACGCCAGTCGCCGAGATCGTTCGGCACCGCCTGTTCGCTCGGAATATCTCCCTTGCGGGCGGCGTCGTCGATGGCGCGGGTGGCGCGAACCTGCGCGGTGAAGAAATCCTCCAACTCGCCTTCGCGCGCAAAGCGCCGGCCGATCCGCACCTTTTGACTCTGCGGCGCCGGATAGATGTCGCCGCCGCGGCGCGGCGTCAGCTTCGTCACCGGATTGAGGTCGGGCAGATAGATCCAGCGTGCGCCGCGGTCGTAGGGCACGCCGAAACTCTTAGTGTCGGTGATGCAGCGGCCGCCGATATGATCGGTCGCCTCGATCACCACGTAGCGGCGGCCCGCGGCGGCGAGCTTTCGCGCGGCGGCAATACCGGCGGCGCCGGCCCCGACAATAACGACCTCGGGCGGCCCCGAAGCAGAGGTCGGTCCTGTCGCCCCGAAGGCACGATCGCGCAGCGGCGCGGCCGCCAAGGCGGCCGAAGCGGCGAGAAACCAGCGTCGACTCAGTCGCGGCATGGCCGGTGCGGCGGAATTTGTCGGGGCATGCTTTCCAAAACACTTAATGACGCGCCGCACATTGCCCGAACCCGGCGTTAGGGGCAAACCGTTCTGCAGTGCAGCGGACGCAACATGAACCGAATGGCAACCCGGCTCGGGTAAATTGCGGTCAACACAAGACGCGGCAATACCGCGCGACGGCTGGGGAGGCCCTCCATGAGCAGAATGCTCGATGGCATCGGGCGATTGATCGCCCGTTACTTGCAGAAGCCGGTCCACGGCTACGAGCCGTTCACGCCGAGCGATCCGAATGCGTTGCGCCAATCGCTGCAGCCCGGCGACGTGCTGCTGGTCGAAGGCAATAACCACATTGCCGGCATCATCAAATATCTCACGCAATCGACCTGGTCGCATGCGGCGCTCTATGTCGGACCGCTTGACGGCTGGGCCACGGCGGACGGCGAGCCGCATGTGCTGATCGAGGCCAATCTCGGCGAGGGCGTGGTCGCGGCGCCGCTGTCGAAATATCATCGCTTCCACACCCGGATTTGCCGGCCGGTCGGACTGACCGCTACCGATTGCACGCGGGTCTGCGATTACGCGGTCGAGCGCATCGGCTTCGCCTATGACCTGAAAAACATCATCGATCTGATGCGCTATCTGCTGCCTTTGCCGGTGCCGCAACGCTTTCGGCGCCGCTTGATTGCGCTCGGCTCGGGCGATCCGACCAGACTTATCTGCTCGGCGCTGATCGCGGACGCATTCCGCGCGGTGCGTTATCCGATCCTGCCCAAGACCAGGCTGACCGGCAGCCGCCAGGCCCGCGAGGAGATCTTGGAAATCCGCCACTCCTCGCTCTACTGCCCGCGCGATTTCGACATCTCGCCCTATTTCAACGTGGTCAAGCCGACCATCGCGCGCGGCTTCGACTACAAGGCGCTGCATTGGGCCGACCCGTCGCGGATCGCCGATGTCGTCGGCCCGCCGCTGGTACCGCAAGCTCCCGGCGAAACGGAAGCGGTACCGGCCTGATCCTCCCTTGTGCTTGCCGGTGCGCGCCGCTAAGGCCATTGCGGCCTTCCCAGCGGCTGGCGTCCCGGGCGCTGCGCAGCACCAAGCGAAGCGTAGCGATGCGCTGTAAAACCGGGACCTTCTCAAGCTCCGAGACTGGGACGATCCCGGATCTGCGGTGCACCGCCGCGCGCTGCACCGCGTTCGGGAAATGAAATGGTATGTTTATGTTCGACGCCGCGACCAACGCGCTTATCCAAATGTTCTCGCCGCCGCTGCGCGCTCTGCTGTGGCGGTCGATCGGGCTCGCCCTGGTGCTGATCGTCTTTGTCGGCGCGGTGCTTGAACGTCTGATCGTGCATCTGATCGGCGCCGGCGGCGCTTCGGTCGAGACCACGCTCGGGCCCCAGGCGCATATGCCGGTCGTCGCCCTAGCGTGGCTGCTGTCGTTTGCCGCCGGGTTCGGCATCGTCGTCGGCAGCGTGATGCTGATGCCGGCGGTGACCGCCGTGGTCGGCAGTTTCTATGCCGACCGTATCGGCGACGAGGTCGAGCGGGAATATTATCCCGCCGATCCGCCCGGCCGCGCGCTGCCGCTGTCGCTGGCGTTCTGGGAGGGTCTCAAGACCGCGCTGCTCGCGGTTTTGATCTATCTGTGCGCCGCGCCGCTTATTCTGTTTGCCGGGTTCGGCGCCGTCGTTTTCTTCCTGGCCACCGCCTACATCCTCGGCCGGGAATATTTCGAACTGGCCGCGATGCGGTTTCGGCCGCCGCCGGAGGCTAAAGCGCTGCGCCGGCGCCATGCCGGAACGGTCTATGTCGGCGGCCTGCTCATCGCCGCCTTCGTCTCGATCCCGATCGTCAATCTGGCGACACCGCTCTTCGCCATGGCCCTGATGGTGCATTTGCATAAGCGGCTGAGCGGCCGGATTATGGTCGCGCGCAACTGACCGCGCGGGCGGAGATCAAGTGTGAGCAAGGGGCGGCTTGAGGCATTCACCGACGGCGTCATGGCCATCATCATCACCATCATGGTGTTGGAGATCAAAGTGCCGCAGGGCGCCGACCTGCGGCGCTCGTCGCCGGTCTGCCATTGCTCCTCACTTACGCGCTCAGTTTCGTGAACGTCGGTATCTTCTGGAATAATCACCATCACATGCTGCACGCCACCACGCGCGTCGACGGCAAGGTACTTTGGGCCAATCTGTTTTTGCTCTTTTGGATGTCGCTGGTGCCGTTCGTGATCCGCTGGATCGACGAAGCCGGCTTCCAGGCGCTGCCGACTGCGGCCTATGGCGTCGTACTGGCGATGGCGGCGGTGAGTTACAACCTGCTGCAATCGGCGTTACTCGCCTGCAACGGCCATAATTCGACGCTTGCCGCAGCGCTCGGCCGCGATCTCAAAGGCAAGCTGTCGATCGTTCTCTACGTTCTGGCCGTCCCGCTGGCCTTCGTCCATCCATCGATCGCTATCGTGCTCTACGTCGCGGTCTCGCTGATGTGGTTCATCCCGGACCGCCGCATCGAAGCGATCGAGAAATCATAGGCACGCGAGATCTTGCGGCCTGCGTCTCTCAGCCCCAAACCTCGCCGGCCAATTCCACCACCATCCGCAGCTTGGCCCATTGCTCTTCCTCGGCGAGCACATTGCCCTCTTCGGTGGAAGCGAAGCCGCATTGCGGCGACAGACAAAGCTGATCGAGCGCAGCGAATTTGGTCGCCTCCTCGATCCGCCGCTTGACGTCGTCCTTCTTTTCCAGCGTGCCGGATTTGGTGGTGATAAGGCCGAGCACGACGATCTTGTTGCCCTTGGGCAGAAACCGCAGCGGCTCGAAGCCGCCGGCGCGCGCTTGAATCGTATTCGAGGAAATAGCCGTCATAGTTCAGCTTGCCGAGCATGACCTCGGCGACCGGCTCATAGCCGCCTTCGGAAATCCAGGTCGAGCGAAAGTTGCCGCGGCAGACATGCGTCGTCACCGTCATGTCGGCCGGCTTGCCTTCGAGCGCGCCGTTGATGACGCGGGCATAATCCTGCTGCAGGCGATCGGCGTTGAGCCCGCGCTCGCGCGCCTTTTTCAGTTCGGCCTGCGAGCACAGATAGGCCCAGGCGGTGTCGTCGAATTGCAGATAGCGGCAGCCGGCATCGTAGAAGCCGCGGATCGCCTGCTTATAGGCATTGGCCAGATCGTCGAAGATCGCATCGCGGTCGGCGTATTCCTTGGTGGCGATGGCGCTCGGCTCGAGCCGGAAATGCAGCGTCGCCGGGCTCGGAATGCACATCTTCGGCACCACCTTGGTGTGCGCCTTGAGAAACTTGAAGTGCTCCAGCATCGGATGATTGGAAAATCCGATCTTGCCGGTGATGCGCGGCGTGCGCGGCCGGGTCTGCACGCCTTGGAACTGGATGCCGTGATCGAGCTCCTGGATCTCGACGCCGTCGAGGCCGTCATAGAAATCGAAATGCCACCACGAGCGGCGGAATTCGCCGTCGGTGGCGCATTTGAGCCCGACCTCTTCCTGCTTCTTGATGATCTTCTCGATCTCGCGGTCTTCGATCTCGGTCAGTTGCGCCGCGGTGATCTCGCCCTTTTCGCGCTTGGCGCGCGCTTCTTTCAGCGGCGCGGTGCGCAGAATGCTGCCGACCACGTCGGCGCGAAACGGCGGCTTGTTCCTCGAACTCATAACGGCGTTCCTCCACAAAATTTGTTGGCAAGACACAAGCCGGGAGCGTGCGGTTCGTCAACTGGAAAAGGACGGCTCCGCCACTGCAAATGGGCAACGTCCCATGCCGTCGTCATGCCCGCACTTGTTGCGGGCATCCACGTCTTCCTTTGAAGAATTGGGTGCGTCACACCTCGATCGTGACTTTGCCGTCGACCACCGTCGCCGGATAGGTCTTCACCGGCACCATGCAGGGCGGCAGCACCACTTCGCCGGTGCGGATATTGAATTGTCCCTGGTGGAAATTGCACTCGACCACATCCCCGTCGATATAGCCTTCCGACAGCGAGCCGGGGCCATGGGTGCAGGCGTCGTCGGTGACATAGAATTCGCCGTCGATGTTGAACACCGCCAGCGTCAGGTCGTCGATCTCGACCTTGAGCGCCGAGCCCGGTGCGATGTCGTCGGCGGAGCAGAGTTCGAGGCGCTTTGCGGCGGTGTCGGTTGCGGCGGACATGGACTTCCCGGTATGCCTGATCGTTGGACGGCGTGGAACGGACGCCCTTATACAAGAGCTTCCGAATAATGAAATATCCTTGGTTATCCGTTATATGAAACCCGTCCGTCATCCCGAGGCGGCCGTGAAGCGCCCCTCGAAGGATGCTGCCCGGGCAGTGCCGCCGCCATCCTTCGAGGCTCGCTTTGCTCGCGCCTCAGGATGACGGGACATTCTTAGTGCATGCGGAGATCATAAGATGGCAAGTGAATCGGCCCGGATGAGTTCGGCGGCGGAGGCCAGGTTCCGCATCGATGCCCCGAATTCGCAGGCCCGCGCGGTCAAGGTCATTGCCCTCGATGCGACGAGCGAGCATGTCGTCAAGGCGCTGTCGCAACTGCCGTGGCAGCGTGCGAGCTTCCTCACCGCCTCGTCGTTTTCCGGCGCGCCGCGCCACGGCGAGCCCTTCTCGATGGGCGGCTGGCTCAACGACCTCGCCGGCCGCACCAAGGATTTGGTCGACGAGGTCGACAGCGCCGATCTGGTGGTGATGGTGGCGAGCGCCGGCGAGAATGCCGCGGCGGCGGCGCTGATCGGCGAAGCCTGCAACCTTAAGCACGTCATGACCACGGCGCTGATCCTCGGTAGTGCCACCACCTCCGACGACACGCTGTCCAAGATGCTCGCGCAATTGCGCCCGCATGCCATGATGCTCGTGATTTCGAGCGCCGACGAATATATCAAGGACATGCTCACCGCATTGCGCGCCTGAGCGTCTTCACAGGTAGAATGGCCGATGAAATTTTCCGGAGAACTGACGGTCAAGGCGCCGCGCGCCGCGGTGTACCAGAAGGTGCGGGACGCGCGCTTCTTCGCGTCTTGCGTCGACGGCGTGACCGATCTCGTCGAGACCGCGCCCGATGTGTATGCGGCGGTGTTCGAGACCAAGGTCGCCTACATGAAATTCAGGTTCAAGGTGACGGTCGAGGTGACGCGGGCGCAGGAGCCGGACGAGATCGAGGCCAAGGTCGAAGGCACGCCGCTCGGCATTGTCGGCCGGCTGACCGGAACCGCGCTGACCAGGCTCTCCGACGCCGAGGTCGATGGCGTCCCCGGCACCAAGATTTCCTACGAAGTGGAAACCGCTTTGACCGGCAAGCTCGGCAGCCTCGGCCAGCCGGTGCTGCGCTCCAAGGCCAAGGAGATGGAACGACAATTTGCCGCGCGGCTCGCCGCGGCTTTCGCCGTACCGGCGGCCGGGACGCCGTGACCTCGCCGTCTCTTTGGATTTACCTGCGCTATGACTTGCGGCGATCTTTCGGCTAGAGTCTAAACGACGACGGGCGATGGCGCGGCAAACGCGCTCCGAAGCGGGACCAACCCGCGGATCGCTTCATTGGGGGAGGATATGATGACGCAGTTGACCGATATTTCCGGTGCCGCTCCTGCCGAGGCGCCCTGGTACAAGGCGCTGACGCCGAAGCAGTGGTACACGCTGCTCGCCGCCAATCTTGGCTGGCTGTTCGACGGCTACGAAACCTACGCGCTTTTGCTCACCGTCGGTCCGGCGATGCATTCGCTGCTCGAGCCTTCCCAATATGCCCAGATCCCGGCCTATGCCGGCACCATCGTCGCCATCACCCTGTTGGGCTGGGGCATCGGCGGCGTCTGCGGCGGCGTGCTCGCCGATTATATCGGCCGCAAGCGGACCATGATCTACGCCATCCTGGGCTATTCGCTGCTCACCGGTCTCACCGCGTTCTCGTTCAACTGGATTTCGTTCGCGCTGCTGCGCTTCCTGGTCGGCATTGCCATCGGTTCGGAATGGGCGACCGGATCCTCGATGCTGGCGGAACTCTGGCCGCAGAATGCGCGCGGCAAGGGCGCCGGCCTGATGCAATGCGGTCTCGGCATCGGATTTTTCCTGGCCTCCTTCATCTGGCTGTTCGTCTCCGGCTTCGGCCCGGAAGCATGGCGCTACATGTTCGTCATCGGCATCCTGCCGGCTTTGCTGACGGTGTGGATCAGGACTTCGATCGACGAGTCCGAAGTGTGGAAGCAAACCGACGCGCGCCGGAAGGAAGCCCGTGCCCGCAAAGATTCCGGGGCCGTGCTCACGGCCGAGGAACAGGGCCTTAACCGTTTCACGGTCGCGGACCTGTTCGCCGAGCCGGAAACCCGGCGGCGCACCATTCTGGTGTTTCTTATGTCCTTGACCACGACGCTGGCGTGGTGGGGCATCTCGTCCTGGGTGCCGCCCTATGTCGCGTCGGTCGCGACCAAGGCCGGCCTGCCGGGCGCGCAATGGGCGAGCTATGCCGGCATGGCTTATAATTTCGGCGCCATCCTGGGTTACGCCAGCCTCGGCTTCCTCGCCGACAAATTCGGCCGCAAGCCGATCACCATGGTGTATTTCGCGCTCGCCTTCGTGATGACACCGGTGCTGTTTCTGTGGACGCAGGATTTGACGCTGTTGCTGATTGCGGCGGCGGTCAACGCGTTCTTCACGCTCGGGCAATATTCCTGGATGCCGGTGTGGCTGCCGGAATTGTTTCCGACCCGTTCACGGGCCACCGGGCTTGCCTTCACCTTCAACGCGCCGCGCTTCATCGCTTTCCTGGGGCCGCTGTTCGCCGGCGTGCTGATCGTGCAATTCGGCGGCTTCAGCCATGCGGCGATGACGATCGCCTGCATCTACTTCCTCGGGTTCTGTGTCGCGCCGTTCCTGCCCGAGACCAAAGGCAAGCCGCTGCCGAGCTGATACCGAGGCCGCTGGTTATTTGCTCTTGTCCAGCAGCGCCTGGAAACCTTGCGGGTCCGACAACAGCGCGCGCTTTTCGCGCGCTGTCAGCGCCGCAAGCGTTTCGTCCATGGTATCGAGTTCGGCCATCTTGGCTTTGGCGACGGCGAGCTCGGGATCGATGTCGCCGCGCCGCCGGGGCAGCGCCGGAGTCAGCATGGCGAGATGGGCTTGTTGCAGCCCGCGATAGCCCCGCAGCAGCGCACTCAACGGCGCACCGTCGTCTTGCAGCGTGACAGCGAGGTCATTGGCGCGAGTCAGGATTTTCGGCGGGTCGGTTTCTTCGGGGACAACAAGCAACCGGAGCCGGCGCAAGCCTGAGCCGATATCGACCCGTGCCGTGAACGCCGCTAGAGGAATAGCCAGCAGCAGCCCCAGCGTCACCGGACTCATCCAGAAAAACAACGACAGCGATATCGCATAAGCCGCCGCCGCGAGCAGGATACCGACTATCGTCAGCCTGCCGAAACGGCTGACGAGTTCGGCGAGCGGCAGGCTGCCGTCATCGCGGCGCTGCACCTGCCAGCCGGAGTCGCGGCCGGTCAACACGCCGATCACGGCGCCGGATTGCACCAGCATCATGATCGGCGCCATGAGGCCCGACAGCACGATCTCGATCAGCACGCTGATGGAGGCCGCGAATGCGCCGCCAAAACCGCGGCGTTCGCCTCGATGCACCAGCGCGACGATGAAGGCCAACAGCTTGGGCGCGATCAGAATCCCCATGGTGCCGGCGAATACCCATGCGGCGCGGACCGGGTCTTCTTCCGGCCACTGCGGAAACAGCGAAAAGCCGCTCGGGAAATATTCCGGCCGGATGAAATGCGCCTGTAACGAAATCAAAATGCCGACGACCAGAAAGAGGAGCCACAGCGGCGCGGTAAGATAGGCGCCGATGCCGGTCAGAAAGTGCAGACGCGAAATCGCATTGAGCCGACGCGCGCCGAGTACCTTGATGTGCTGCAGATTGCCTTGGCACCAGCGCCGGTCGCGGGCGGCATATTCGGTGATGGACGGCGGGGTTTCCTCGTAGCTGCCATGCAGTCCCGGCGCCATCACGACGGCCCAGCCGGCGCGGCGCATCAGCGCCGCCTCGACGAAGTCGTGGCTCAGGATGTGGCCGCCGAACGGCTTGCGTCCGGACAACAGCGGCAGGCTGGCATGCGCCGCGAACGCCTTGACCCGGATCGAGGCGTTATGTCCCCAGTAATTGCCTTCGGTGCCGTGCCACCAGGCGATGCCGCGCGCCAGCATCGGCCCATAAAGCCGCCCGGCGAATTGCTGCAACCGCGCGAACAGGCTTCGTCCATTGACGATGATCGGCAGCGTCTGGATCAGGCCGACATGCGGGTTCTGCTCCATGGCCGCGGTGATGCGCACGATGGTGTCGCCGGTCATCAGGCTGTCGGCGTCGAGGATCAGCATGCTCTGGTAGCGGCCGCCGAAACGCATCAGCCATTCGCCGATATTGCCGGCTTTGCGGGCGGTGTTCTCGCGTCGGTGCCGGTAGAAGATCTGATCGCTCTTGGTGCGCGCCAGCAAGGCGAGATACTGCGCCTCTTCCTGCAGCCAGATGTCGGGATCGGTGGTGTCGCTCAGCAGGAAGAAATCGAAATGCGAAAGCCTGCCGCATTCGGCGACGGACTCGTAGATCGCCTGCAGCCGCGCCATTACCCGGCTTGGCGTTTCGTTATAGGTCGGCGTCAGCAGCGCATGGCGGCCCGAGAGCGCAGGCAATGCGACGTTTGGGTCGATGTCGAGCGCGCGGTCGCGGCCGAACAGCGACAACGCGAAGCCGATCAGCGCGCTGGCGCTGGAAAACGCGATCCAGGCGAACAGAATGACGAACAGCACCAGAACGATCGATTCCAGGATCGTCAGCGTCGATACCGACAGCACGAGATACATCTGCTCGGCGGCCACCGCCGTCATGGCCAGCGTGATGAGAAGAATAAAAGCGCGGCGCAGCAACAAGGCTCGCGGGCGCACCGCAATCGGCGGTGCTTTCGGCTGCGGACCGTGCAGCGATTGCTCCGGCATCGCGATGGGCGCATCCGGCGGCAGAAACGGCATCGCGCCTGCAACGTCGGTAACGGACGCCGGGCCGTCGGCTAGGCCGTCCATCGATAAACCCAGACCTCGGATAGCGGATCGTCGTTTGCCATCAGCTGGGCGCGCAACTCCACCACCGGCGCCTTCTCCGGTGCGAGATTGAAACTCAGCCGCCAGCCGCCGTTTTCCGGAACCGGCTGGGTCACGATATTCGTCACCTTGCCGAAATTGGCGCTGACGACACCGCGTACCGTATCGGCCTTGGCGCCCTGCAATTTGTCGCCGACGATATCGAGAACGAACAGGCGCGCATTGTCCGGCGCCGCGCCGGAACGCGTCTTCTGGAATTGCGCCAGTTGCGAGCCGGCTTCCTCGCCGCCCCAATGCAGCCGATAGGTGATGGCGTATTCGCCTTTGGCGCGCAGCGGGTCTTTGGGACGCCAGAACGAGACGATGTTGTCGTGGATTTCGGTCTGCGTCGGAATTTCGATCAGGCGGACTTCGCCGTTGCCCCAATCCCCGATCGGTTCGACCCGCAGGCTCGGCCGCTTTTCGAAATGCGATTCCAGATCTTCATAGACATGAAAATCGCGCTGCCGCTGAATGAGCCCGAAACTGCGCGGATTGGTATCGTAGAAGCTGCTGATCTGAAGGTCCGCCGGGTTGGCGAGAACGCGCCACAGCACTTCGCCGCGGCCGTTGCGCATGGCGAGCCCATCGGAATCGTGGACCGCGGGACGAAAATCGTCGACTTTTCCCCGGTCATTGGCGTCGAACAGGAACATGCTCGTCATCGGCGCGATGCCGGCCTCGGGAAGGTCGACGCGCGGGTAGAGATTCATCTCGATGTCGTAGATTGTGGTTTCGCCGGGCTTGATGGTGAAGCGGTAGGCGGCGGTGGCGCTTTTGCTGTCGAGCAGCGCGTGAACGACAATCGAGTTTGTCGTCGGCTGCGGCTTTTCGATCCAAAACGTCTTGAACAGCGGGAATTCTTCGCCTTGCGGCTGGGCCGTATTGATCGCGAGGCCGCGTGCCGAGAGTCCGTAGGTCTGACCCTTGGCGACGGCGCGGAAATAGCTGGCGCCGAGAAATACGCCGACCTCGTCGAAATAATCCGGACGGTTGATCGGTGCGTGGATGCGAAAGCCGGCAAAGCCGAGATCGGCGTCGTTTGGCGGCGGCGGCACGTCTTCGAAGCTGAACAGGCTCGGCGAATATTTGATCGGCCGGGCGCGGCCTCCGACCACCTCGAAAATATCGACGCGATTGGAAAAGAAGAAGCCGCGATGAAAGAATTGGATTTGAAACGGCACGCCGTCGCTGCGCCACAGCGCCTTGTCGGGGATGAAGCGAATCTTGCGGTAGCTGTCGTAGCTCAGGTTCTTGAGATTATCCGGCAGCGCGGTATCCGGCGCCTGATATGGCTTCTGGGCGGCCTCGTGCGCGAGCTGGCGCACATTGGCGGGGTCGAAAGGGACGTCGACCGGCGCGGCGCTCTGCGCCGCGGCAAAGGCCTGTCCAAAAGAAGACGCCACGACCACCGGCACTACCGATGTCGTCAGAAATTGCCGCCGATTTAAGGGAAACTCCGCTCGCCCCATTCCCGAACCCGCTGGACGGGTTCGGCCTCAGCGATCAACGCGAGATGAAGCCCCGGAGTTCCATGGGCACCAGCCTGGAAGTGCTATTTTTTCAGCATCGCGTCGCGTTGCTTGGTCAGCGTTTCAAGCTCTTCGGTCTGCTGGGCGATGCGGTCCGAATTGCGCGCCTCGTCCTCGGCACCCGAGAATGCGGCAGCCTGCTCGATGAGCTGACGGATATTGTCGCGAAGGATCGCGATGCGGTCTTCGATCTCGGGAAGCGAAAGCGTGCTGCCGTTGCTCATCGTGTGTTTCCTCGGATTAGGCGCGAAACGCCTCTGACGGTGGAAATGGTCGCCGATACCATAGCAGATCAGGGCAGGCGGCGCCGTTATGGTTAACAACGGGTTTACGAAAATTTGCCTCAAGTCTGCTCTAATTTCGCCTCGGGACGCCAATCTAATGCGGTTGGTGTGAGTGTCGAGGGGACGAACAATGCGATCATCTTTCAGCCTGGCGCTGGCCGCCAGAGGAAGCCTGATTTCCGCGAGTAGCGCTGCAACTTCCCGGGTTGCGGGTCGGGACGCCGGTTCCATCGGCGCGCATTTAACCGGCATTTAACTAAAACTGCTCCAATGAGTCCGGAGGGCTTCGCGACCAACGTCGCGTGGTCTTTCGCCGACGAGGGACACACCTTGCTCGCTTCTCCCACCCGACGGGTCTTCAGCATGGACGTCGGACACTACGCGGGGAAGCGATATTCAGCCTGGGCGCGAGGGGAATGAGCTTTAGTACCGATTGGCGCTACGGCGCGGGGGACTACGATTACCGGCGATTGGCCCCGAATGCGCGGGGGCAAAGAAGGCTGGCTGGCGCAGCCCTCGCCTCGGTCGCGCTGGCTTGCGGCTGGACGCTTTGGGTCAACCTGGCCGGTCCGCGCGCCGATCAAATCTTCTCCGATCAGGTCGAAGTCGTCGGCACCCGTGGCGACAAGCTCGCCCCGCCCGCGCCGACGCCGAGTTCGCGTGTCGCCGCGGCGGCAACGGTCGTGAACAATTTTGTCTCGCTGTTCGATCCGCGTTACTTCTCCGGTTCCTCGCCCGGGACATTCGCGCGACTCGCCGCGTTGCGCTCGGACGGCGGTTCGGCTCAGCAGGCGCAGAACGCATCGGCCATACAGCCGACGACGCGCAGCATCGCCCAGAGTGCGGCGACGCCGGTGCCGCCGCTCCGCTTGACGGATGCGCGCAACCCGTCGTCTCACGACAGCGCGCGTACCAGCCGCGCCGTAGCCGCCGCGGCACCCGACCAACAACCGACAATTTTCGAGAAGCTGTTCGGCAAGGCTTCGCCGCTGACGCTGGCTTACGCCTCGCCCGATGACAGCGGTTTGGCTGCCGGCTCGAACATCACCGGCCGCTACGACAGCGAGACCGCGGTTTATGATATTTCCGCCCACGTGGTCTATCTGCCGGACGGGACGCGGCTCGAAGCCCATTCCGGTTACGGCAGCATGCTCGACGATCCGCGTCATGCCGATGCCAAGGATCGCGGCGTGACGCCGCCCGATCTCTACGATCTCGAACTGCGCGAAGCGCCGTTTCACGGCGTGCGCGCGTTGCGGCTGAAGCCGGTCGACGAAAGCAAAGTGTTCGGCCGCTCCGGCCTCCTCGCCCACACTTTCATGCTCGGCCCGAACGGCGATTCCAACGGCTGCGTGTCGTTCCGCAACTACGACGCCTTCCTGCAGGCCTATCTCAGACACGAGATCAAAAAGCTCGCCGTGGTCGCGCGGCTGGATTAGCCGCTAGCCTTCCGCATTGTCTTGGCCGTGTCGCGGCCACTCGATTCCGATGGCAATGCGATGCCCGGGTCATCGAGATTGCCGGGACAAAGCCCGGCAACGACGCCCGCAGATCGAACGTTTCCCGGGCGCAGCGCAGCATGAAGCGAAGCGGAATGATGCGCTGCAGACCCGGGATCGTCACAAGCTCCGCGCCCACGGCTGCTGACGGAATGCGCGGCCGCCGTCATGGCCGGGCTCGTCCCGGCCATCCCGATTCCCGGTGGCAAGGCGATGCCCGGGTCATCGAGATTGCCGGGACAAGCCCGGCAATGACGGAAAATAATCGTCCTTCTAACAGATACGGAGCTCTTGACGTTTGTCACTTCTGTAGATACATAGCCCGCTCAATGCTCGCTCAATACGGACGCCACTCTGGGAGGGGACTCCCGGGTGGCGGGGCGAGTGCGGTGCCCGCGGATGGGGCCATCCACCCCGTTCCCGGGCGGCTTGGGCATCGTGTCTCCCGGCATTACGACCGGGGCGGGAGGTGCTCCCTGGACTGGGACAGGCGATGGCGGGTAACGCCCGCTGGCATTGTCGCCAACGCATGATCGGTTGTCGTGCGTCAGACCACGTCCCAGGAAACCCTGGCCTGAAGCCGAGCCTTAGGGACGACGACTCCCTTTGGTGAGAGCCGTGGTGGGACGCCGACAGACGAGCCGCCCCGCTGGGCGGCGCCGCACCCGTAAGGTGCGGCGGTGGTGCCCGCGTCTGTCGGCGTCCTGCTTCCTATTTTTATTTGATCGTTGGAATGGAAATGGCGGAGACGGCGTAAGCCATTGAGAAACCGGGGCCCCACCCCTTGGGCTTTTCTCGCAAGCTTGCCGGTCTTCGTTCTTCACGTAACAGGGTTGGCATCACTCGGGTGCGAAGGGGCGCCGCGAGAACGCTTCATCCTGCCCCCGCGCTAGCGGGGAGGGGGACCGCGCGCTTGCGCGGTGGAAGGGGCGCGGGAGAAGCCGCGACTGCGATGCTTCAAGTAAATACGGGATGGCCGCCGCCTGATTGACAGCCCCGCCGGGCCCGGCGCAAGAACGGCCCGCTTGGTGAACCGGGAATAAGTGATGAGTATCGAACGAAATCCGATCGCCTATGGCGATCTCCGTAACTGGCTGAAAGCGCTCGACGCGGCGGGTGAATTGAAACATGTCGATGCCGAAGTCGATTGGAATGTCGAACTCGGCACCATCGCGCGGCTGGCGCAGGGCGAAGCCGACGGGCCGGCGCTGATCTTCAACAATATCCGCGACTACGGCGCCAATGCGCGTTGCCGCCAGGTGTTCACCGGCGGGCTCGCCAGCTATCGCCGCCTTGCGATGCTGCTCGGTCTGCCGGCCGATACCCATGCCGCGCGAACTGGTGAAGCTCGGCCGCACCGTGCTGTCGGACGCCATTCCGCCGAAGATCGTCGCCGACCGGTCCGGTGAAGGAAAACATCGTCAAAGGCGACGACGTCGATCTTTACGAATTCCCGGTGCCGCAGTGGAATCGAATCGACGGCGGCCGCTACATTCTCACTTACGGCGGCGTGGTCACCAAGGATCCCGACACCAATGTGATGAATGTCGGCGTCTATCGCGGCATGGTCGGCGGCAAGAACCTGATTCCGATCCTGATGTGGCGCGCCCAGCATGTCGGCCATCACGTCACCGCCTGGCAGGCCAAGGGCCATAAGGAAATGCCGATCGCGGTCGCGATCGGCTGGGAGCCGTCGCTCGACTTTGTCGGCGGCTCGCCGGTGCCGAAGGGCGTTTGCGAATATGACGTCGTGGGCGCGATCCGCGGCGCGCCGGTCGAACTGGTGAAATGCGAGACCGTCGATCTTTACGTGCCGGCGACGTCGGAGATCGTGATCGAAGGCTATCTCGGCATCGAGCCGGAGAGCTACACGATGGAAGGCCCGTTCGCCGAATTCACCGGCTACGTCGCCGGCGACAAGCTCGGCGAAACCGACCATCCGCGTTACCGCCATCACCCATCGCACCGATCCGATCCTGCGCGGCACCATCGAAGGTTCGATGCCCGGAAGCTTTTCGGAGAACGGCGTCTGCTCGTCGATCATGCGCGCGGCGACGGCGTGGAACGTGCTCGACCGCGCCGGCGTGCCCGGCGTCACCGACGTGTGGTGCCCGCCGGTGCAGACCGGCATCAACATCGTCGTTGCGATCAAGCAGAGCTATCGCGGCCAGGCCAAGCAGGTCGCCAATGCGCTGTGGGGCTCGTCGGCGGCGCATGTGCGCTACAAGCACGTCACCGTGGTCGACGACGATATCGACATTCACGATTACGCCGCGATCGATTGGGCGATTGCGCATCGCGTCAATGCCGGCGAAGACGACATCGTCATCATGCCGTCGACCTTCGGCGCCGGGCTCGATCCGTCGACCCGGCGGCGCGACCGCAATGTCATCGCAATTCGGCACCGGCAAGTGGAATCGGGTGCTGATCGACGCGACCATCAATCTCGACTACGACCCCGATCCCGATCTCGGCGGCGCGCGTTTTCCGCCGACCGTGTGGCCGGCGCCGGACGACGTTGCCGCGGCCAAGGCGCGCTGGAGCGAGTTGGGGCTGGATAAAAAAGAAAAGTAACGGGGAGCCTATGCCGGCAGCAGCGGCTGCTGGCCGTCCGGCAACTGCATATCGACGGCGCAAAGCAGCATCGCGGTGCCGGCGTAACGGCCCATCAGCAGGACGAGTTCGACAAGCTGCGTCGGTTCGAACAGTTTTCTCATGCGTGCGAACATGTCGGAGGTGACTTTATGATCGCGCAGCATCTGCCGCCCGAATTCGATCACCGCGGCGTCGGCTTCGTCTAAATCCTGCGTGCTCGAGCGATGCTTGATGACGTCGATGGTTTGCGGCGCGACGCCGACCTTCAACGCTTCAGGCTCGTGCGCGGCCCATTCGAACTGGCTGTCCATCTCGCGGGCGACGGTGAGGATCGCGACCTCGCGGATTTTGGGACCGTAAGCCGCCTGATAGCGCAGATACTCGCCGATGACATTGTTCGGCTCGACCGTCTTGGTGCTGTAGAGATTGATGCCGCCCGGTCCGCGCAAGCCGACGATGGTGCGGCCCGGCGATGCAGCGCGATCGTAGGCGCGCTTGCCGGCGTCGTCCAAGTCGTCGCGGTTACGCAGCGGCAGGCGGCATCCGGATTGCGGATCGATGTCTGACGGCATTGGCTTTCCCATGTTGCGCATGCGGTGGGTTTCTTGGATCATACGATAACAAAAAAGAGGGACGCTCGATGTTCTTTGAAGGGTTCACCAAAACCGAGATAAAAACCAGTGGTGCGCGAATCGTCACCGTCCATGGCGGCAAGGGACCGCCGCTCTTGCTGTTGCACGGCAATCCTTTCAGCCATCTGTCATGGCAGAAATTCGCGCCGCGGCTGGCGGAAGAATTCACCGTGGTCGCCACCGATCTTCGCGGTTACGGCGATTCCGAAAAGCCTCCGGGCGGTGACGATCATTCCGGCTATTCGTTCCGCGCCATGGCGCAGGATCAGATCGAGGTGATGGAATCGCTGGGCCATCACCGCTTTTATGTCGCCGGCCACGATCGCGGCGCCCGGGTGGTGCACCGCATGTGTCTCGATCATCAGGAAAAGGTGGCGCGCGCGGCTATTCTCGACATCATTCCGCAGCATCATCTGTTCAATCATGTCACCAAAAGCTGGGCGACCTTCTCCTGGCACTGGTTCTTCATGATCCAGCCTTATGATTTCCCGGAGCATCTGATGAGCTGCCGATCCGGATTTCTTCATCTCCAAGAAACTCGCCAAGACCGAACAGGGTCTGAGCTTCTTCGATCCGGCGGCGCTCGAGGAATACAAGCGCTACATGCGCAATCCGGCCACCGTCCACGCCATGTGCGAGGATTATCGCGCCACCGCCGGCGTCGATCTCGCGATGGACACCGAGGATTTCGAAGCGGGGAAACGGATTACTTGTCCCTCCCTGATCCTGTGGGGCGCGACCGGCGGCGTCGGCCGCAATCGCGATCCCGGCCCGGGCGAAATTTGGCAGCGTTACGCCACCGACATCCGCCGCGCGCATGCGGTGGCGAGCGGACATTATCTGTCCGAGGAAGCGCCGGACGAGACTTATAAAGAGCTGCGGGAATTTTTTGTCGGCGGGGAACTCTGACGTTCTACGTGCAGCCTCAACTCGCCGCGGGGGCCGGCTCGGCGAGGAAGTTCTTCATCACATACCAGGCCAGTTCCCGGTTCTTGCTGAAGCCCTGGCTGTGCGCGGTGTTCGGCAGGATGACGTATTGGCGATCGCCGTTCGGCAGCTGGCGGAAGAAATCGAGGAGGTCGGCGTCGGTCGAATTGCCGTCCCATTCGCCGCGCGTCATCAGCACCGGCGATTTGACTTTGGTCGGATCGACCAGGGGCAGGTTCGCGGCCATGTCGACATAGGTGCCGGCCGGGATGGTGTCGCCGAACGGCATTTCGGCGGCGACCAGCGCTTCGACCATCGCCGGGTCGTAGATGCCGGGATGGCCGTCGCGGGAGAATATCGAGCGGATCATGCCGGCGTCACGCTTGCGGCGCGGACTGGCGCGAAGCGTTTCGAGGTTCTTGCGGCGGCGTTCGATTTCATCGGCGCCTTCGCCTTTGTAGGTAGAGGCGGCGAGGATCAGCCGGTCGACCCGTTCCGGCATGGCCTGGGCGAAGGCGCCGGCGCGGATGCTGCCGGACGACTCGCCGAAGAAGTGAAATTTATTGCGGCCGGTTTCGTGAACCAGAACGTCCATCGCGGCTTTGAGATCTTCGACGCCGCTGGCGATGTCGGCGCTGCCATTGGTCATCGAGGAGTGGCCGTAACCTTCATGGTCCATGGTCCAGACGTCGAAACCGTAACGGGCGAACACGTCCATCAGGGAATATTCGGCGCCGCCCGGAACCTGGAGATCGTAACTGGAGCGTGCCGAGAGCGAGGAACCATGGACCAGAAACAGCACGGGCATCAATTCCGCGCCCGCCGCCGGCGCGCCGATCCGCTTGCGATAAAGCGAAAGCTTCACGTCGCCTTTGTTGGCCCAGTAGTCGTGACTCCAGACTGTCGCGGGCGCGGCGGTCGCTACCTCGGCTTGCGCGGGCGCGATACCGGACACAATGCCGAGACCGGCGCCGGCGATCAGGGTGCGTCGTGCGATGCGATGCTTATTCATTATGCTCTCTCACTTTGTTCCAAGCGGCGTTGGTCCGGCGCTTTGGGAAACCCGGGGTCGGGACCCAGGATAGCAGCCCGCCGCGGCGGCCGGCAGATGGGGTGTGGCCAAAGATCGCGCAATTATCAGGGTCTAGCCACTCTCGCCCTGACACACGACATCTGCTAGTGGGGCGGTTGCCGCGAAGCGGGCGGAAACGAGACTTTCGATGGATGCGCAAACTGCCGGTCCGGAGCGCAGTATGTTGACGAAACTGCGCGGGACCGCGCGCTACTTCGACCGCAAGATCGGTCTGAGCCGCATCGGCCTGGTGCTGAGCCTCACCATCATCGCCGTGGCTGTGGTGGTGCTTTACCATATTCTGCGTGACATCGATCCCGACGAATTGCTGGACGCGATGGAGGCGACCGATTGGCGCACGCTGATCATCGCGGGTCTGTTTGTCGCTGCCGGGTATCTGACGCTGACCTTCTACGACCTGTTTGCGCTGCGCGCGATCGGTCGCACCGAAATACCCTATCGGGTTGCGGCGCTGGCCGGGTTCACCAGTTATGCGGTCGGCCACAATGTCGGCGCCAGCGTCTTTTCCGGCGGCGCGGTGCGCTATCGCATCTATTCCGCCTGGGGGCTTAGCGTCGTCGAAGTGACCAAGATTTGCTTTCTTGCCGGGCTGACGTTCTGGCTCGGCAATGCCACCGTGCTTGGGCTCGGCGTTCTCAATGCGCCGCAAGCCGCGCGGGCGCTCGATCAGCTGCCGCTCTGGGCCAATCGCGGCCTGGCGTGTTGTGATTCTCGCCACGCTTGCCGGTTACGTCGCCTGGGTCTGGACCAAGCCGCGCGTGATCGGCCGCGACGGCTGGCAAGTGACGTTGCCGGGCGGCCCGCTGACGCTCTTGCAGATCGGCATCGGCATCCTCGATCTCGGCTGCTGCGCCGCGGCGATGTATATGCTGGTGCCGGACGAGCCCAATCTCGGCTTTGTGACCGTCGCGGTCATTTTCGTCGCCGCGACGCTGCTCGGGTTCGCCAGCCATGCACCCGGCGGCCTCGGCGTGTTCGACGCCGCCATGATGGTCGCGCTGTGGCAATTCGACAAAGAAGATCTCTGGCGGGCCTGCTGCTGTTTCGATTGCTCTATTATATTGTGCCGTTCGTGATTTCGCTCGGCGTGCTGGGAATTCGTGAAGCCTTGCTCAGCCGGTCGGCCCGCCGCATATCTCATCAACCCGCACCACCGCCGCTTGCGGCTGAGTCCCGGGTCCGGGACAAATCCGAGTTGTCTTGATCTGCCGGTGCTGCGCAGGCGAGGGCTGTTATGAGCTTGGCAGAAGATCGGGGGCTCGCCACCGCGAGACGCTGGCTCGGCGGACGGCTCGCGATCCTCGTTGCCGCCGTCATTTTCGGCGGGCTCGCGTTCGCCGGGATGCTGCAGGTTCCTTATGCAGTAGCCGGTTTCGCCTTAGTAACGACGGCGATCTTCGCCGTGCGCAGCGGTGCGGATGACGATCAGCGGGCGCAGCCCGTCGCCATCGCCGCCCCTGGCGACGGATTGTTGCGGGCGCTGGTCGCCGGTCTGCCGGACCCTGTGGTCGCGCTGGACCGCGACGGCCGGGTATTGGCGCTCAATGATCGCGCCCGGGCGCTGGCACCGGCGCTGCGGCAGGGCGAACCGGTCGCTTTCGCTTTGCGGATGCCGGAATTGATCGAGGCGATCGGCCGCGCCGCCGCCGAAGGCGAAGAGAAGCGGGTCGTCTATTACGAGCGCGTGCCGCACGAGCGTTGGTTCGAAACCATCGTCATGCCGGTCAAGCGCGAGCCGTCGGCGGCGGTGCCCGATCTGGTGCTGATGACCTTTCACGATCTGACGCCGCTGCGCCGCGTCGAGGAAATGCGCGCCGACTTCGTTGCCAATGCCAGTCACGAGCTGCGCACGCCGCTGGCCGCGCTGTTGGGATTCATCGAGACGCTGCAGGGTTCGGCGCGCGAGGATGCCAAGGCGCGCGAGCGCTTCCTCGGCATCATGCAGGAACAGGCCCGGCGCATGGCGCGCCTGATCGACGATCTGTTGTCGCTGTCGCGCATCGAACTCAACGCCCATCGCCGTCCCGATACGCCGGTCGATATGGTGCCGATCGTGCGCCAGGTCGTCGACGGGCTGCAGACGCTGGCGCGCGATCGCGGCGTGACCGTCAATATCGAGGCCGCGGGTCCGGTCATGGTGCTCGGCGATCACGACGAGCTGGTCCGCATTTTCGAGAATCTGGTCGAGAACGCGCTGAAATACGGCGCCGCCGGCAAGCGTGTCGACATCAAGCTTAAGCTCACGCCTTCGTTCGATGGCCATAACGAAGGGCAAGTCAGCGTGCGCGATTACGGCCCGGGCATCGCGCCGGAACATCTGCCGCGATTGACCGAGCGCTTTTATCGCGTCGATGTCACCGAAAGCCGCGCCCAAGGCGGAACCGGGCTCGGTTTGGCGCTGGTCAAACACATCCTCAACCGGCACCGCGGCCGGCTGACAATCGACAGCGAACCGGGGGCGGGTGCCACCTTTGCCATCCACTTGCCCACCGCGGCTTCTGCGTCGCGACAATAAAAGTAATATATTTCAGTAGCTTGCACTGTCATCTAATTGTCATGTCCGGCTCATAGAACGGTTACGTGCTCGATCTAACCGTATCGCCGCTGCTGGACCTCTTGTTCGACCAAGGCCCCGAAGCAGCGCGTTCTAAAAAAACAGCGACCAGTACAGAAGCGCCCAAACAGGGACGTTAAGCCGGCCTTTTTCGGAATTCGCTTCGGGATTTGGGCCGGCCATTCGCGTCGCCAGAGATTTCATTCACAGGAGACGGACCGTGAAACACCTTACCGCTTTTGCCGCCGCCGGCGTTCTTGCCGCGACGGTTCTGCCAGCCGCCGCCGGCGATATCACCGGCGCCGGTTCGACTTTCGTTTATCCGGTGCTCGCTAAATGGGCGGACGTTTACAAGAAGCAGACCGACGTCGGCCTGAATTATCAATCGATCGGTTCGGGCGGCGGCATCAAGCAGATCACCGCCAAGACCGTGACTTTCGGCGCCACCGACATGCCGCTGATGCCGGAGGATATCGCCAAGAACAATTTCGTGCAGTTCCCGGTCATCAACGGCGCCGTCGTTCCGATCATGAATCTGCCGGGATCAAGCCGGGCGAAGTCACGCTCGACGGTCCGACCATCGCCAAGATCTTCCTCGGCGAGATCACGAAGTGGAACGATCCGGCGATCGTCAAGCTGAATGCCGGCGTCAACTTGCCCGACACCGCGATCGCCGTCGTGCACCGTTCGGACGGATCGGGCACCACTTTCATCTGGACCAACTATCTGTCCAAGGTCAGCCCGGAATGGAAGGACAAGGTCGGCGAGAACACCGCGGTCGAATGGCCGGTCGGTATCGGCGCCAAGGGCTCGGAAGGCGTCTCCAACAACACCGCGCAAACCGTCGGTTCGCTCGGCTATGTCGAATATGCCTATGCCAAGCAGAACAATCTGACCTACGCCAAGATGCTCAATCATTCCGGCAAGGTCGTCGCTCCGAACGCGGAAGCCTTCCAGGCCGCCGCCGCCAGCGCCGACTGGACCAGCGCGCCGAACTTCCGCGTGATCATGACCGACGCGGCCGGCGACAAGTCCTGGCCGGTCGCCGGCTCGACCTTCATCCTGATGCAGTCGGTGCCGCAGGATGTGGCGTCTTCGGCCGAGGCCCTGAAATTCTTCGATTGGGGTTACAAGAACGGCAAGCAGATGGCGAGCGATCTCGATTACGTCCCGATGCCGGAGAGCGTCGTGGCGCTGATCGAGAAGAGCTGGAAAGACAAGATCAAGAACGCCGACGGTAAGCCGATCTTTTGATCGAATGACGCGGGAGAGGGCGCCGACAAGGCGCCTTCTCTTTTTCCACCGCGACCCGAATGGCACCTTGTCTAACGGCCGAGAGGCCGCTTGATTAGCTCTCCCGCCATGAAAGGCCAAGGAGAGCTAATGCAAACTGCGAGGAGGCAACCTGTGGCCGATGTTGCGTTGTCGGGACGAGTAGCGATCCCGGCCGAGGCCATTGCGCGCGTAAGGGCCCTCGATCGGCTGCGGCTCGGCGACAACATCTTCCGTCATTTGACCCGCGGCGCGGCGATCACGGTCCTGCTGCTGCTGAGCGGTGTCATCATTTCGCTGATCGACGGTTCGATTCCCGCGATCAAGACCTTTGGCTTCGGCTTTCTGACCAGCCAGCGGTGGAATCCGGTCACCGATAATTTCGGCGCATTGCCGGCGATCTACGGCACCATCGTCACGTCGTTCATCGCCATGCTGATCGCGGTTCCGGTCGGCTTGATGATCGCGTTTTTTCTCACCGAGCTTTGCCCGAAATGGCTGCGGCGTCCGATCGGCATCGCCATCGAACTGCTCGCCGGCATTCCAAGCATCATCTACGGCATTTGGGGGCTGTTTATCTTTGCCCCGTTCCTGCAGGCGACGCTTGCAGCCGTTTCTGATCAATACGCTCGGCAATGTGCCCGGGATCGGATCGCTGTTTGCCGGGCCGCCTTACGGCATCGGCATGCTCACCTCGGGATTGATCCTCGCCATCATGGTGCTGCCGTTCGTAACCTCGATCACCCGCGACGTGTTCGAGGCGGTGCCCGGCGTGTTGAAAGAGGCGGCCTATGGCCTCGGCTGCACGACCTGGGAAGTCGTGCGCAACGTGGTCCTGCCCTATGCCCGAGTGGGTGTCATCGGCGGCGTCATGCTGGCGCTCGGGCGGGCGCTCGGCGAAACCATGGCGGTCACCTTCGTCATCGGCAACGCCCATCGAATATCGGCCTCGGTGCTGGCGCCAGGGACCACCATCTCCGCCACCATCGCCAACGAATTCACCGAAGCGGTCGGCGATTTGTATACCTCGGCGCTGATCGCGCTTGGGCTGATCCTTTTCGTCATTACCTTCATCGTACTCGCGCTGGCCCGTTACATGCTGATGCGCATCGAACGCCGGATTGGATGACGCCATGCCGGAGATGATTTTGCCGTCGCGCTATTCCGGCCGCCGCCGCTCCAATATGATAGCGACCGGACTGGCCTATGCGGCAACCGCCTTCGGCTTGGGGTGGCTGGTGCTGATTCTGGGCGCGCTGTTGTGGAAGGGGTTCAGCGGCTTGTCCCTCGCCGTGTTCACCGAAATGACGCCGCCGCCGGGATCGAGCGGCGGCCTGCTCAACCCGATCTTCGGCAGCTTGGTCCTCACCATCCTTGCGGTCATGATCGGCACGCCGATCGGCATCCTCGCCGGCACTTATATGGCCGAGTACGGCCGTTACGACCGCCTTTCGAGCGTGGTGCGCTTTATCAACGATATCCTGCTCAGCGCCCCGTCGATCGTCGTCGGTCTGTTCATTTATGAAGTCGTGGTCGCGCCGATGGGACATTTCTCCGGCTGGGCCGGCGCCATCGCTTTGGCGGTCCTTGTCATTCCGGTAGTGGTGCGCACCACCGAAGACATGCTGACTCTGGTGCCGAATGCGCTCCGCGAGGCTGCGACCTCCATCGGCCTTCCGCGCTCCTTGACGATCCGGCACATCTGCTATCGCGCGGCGCGCGCCGGCATGGTCACCGGCGTCCTGCTGGCCATTGCGCGAATCAGCGGCGAGACCGCGCCGCTGTTGTTCACTTCGCTCAATAATCAGTTCTGGAGCACCAATCTCAATGCGCCGATCTCCAGTCTGCCGATCGTCATCTTCCAGTTCGCGCTCAGTCCCTACAAGGACTGGCAGGATCTGGCCTGGACCGGCGCATTGATCATTACACTTGCCGTGCTCGCTTTGAGCATTTCCGCACGCGCCCTCGTCCCATCGGGAAAACAGTCATGAATATGAGTGTTGCATCCGCCACCGGTCCCTCCGTCGCTGTCCCGTCCGTCAGCCATGCGCCGACCGATCAGACCGGCTTGGCCGAGAAGGTGACGCTGCGGGATCTCAATTTCTTCTACGGCGAGTCGAGGGCGCTGAAGTCGATCAGCCTGCCGCTCTACCAGAACAAGGTCACCGCGTTCATCGGCCCGTCGGGCTGCGGCAAGTCGACTTTGTTGCGCGTGCTCAACCGGATGTACGACCTTTATCCGCACCAGCGGGCCACCGGCGAAGTACTGTTCGACGGCGGCAATATCCTGTCGCCGAAGCAGGATCTCAATCTGTTGCGGGCGCGCATCGGCATGGTGTTTCAGAAACCGACGCCGTTTCCGATGTCGATCTACGAGAATATCGCCTTCGGCATCCGGCTTTACGAGAAGCTGCCGAAGTCGGAACTCGACGGCCGGGTGGAAACGTCGCTGCGGCGCGCGGCTTTATGGGACGAGGTCAAGGACAAGCTCAATGCCAACGGTCAGAGCCTGTCCGGCGGCCAGCAGCAGCGGTTGTGCATCGCCCGCACCGTCGCGGTGCGGCCGGAGGTGATCCTGTTCGACGAACCCTGTTCGGCGCTCGACCCGATCTCTACCGCCAAGATCGAGGAATTGATCGACGAACTGACCGACGACTATACGATCGTGATCGTCACCCATAACATGCAGCAGGCGGCGCGGGTCTCGGAATTCACCGCTTTTATGTATCTCGGCGAACTGATCGAATTCGATTCGACCAGCAAAATGTTCACCGCGCCGCGCGATCAGCGTACGCAAGATTACATCACCGGCCGCTTCGGGTAACAAACATGACCGAACTCACCACCAGGATCGATCACACCGCCAAAGCTTTCGACACCGACTTGCAGGAAATCACCCGCAAGGTTGCGGAAATGGGCGGCCTCGCCGAGCGCCAGATCGCCGATTCCGTCCAGGCTTTGGTCGATCGCGATGTAGAGCTGGGCGAGCGCGTGATCACGATGGATCCGGCGATCGACGCCATGCAGCGTGAAGTCGAGGAGAAAGCCATTCTCACCATTGCGCGGCGGCAGCCGATGGCGATCGATCTGCGCGAATGCGTCAGCGCCATGCGGGTCTGCAACGACCTCGAGCGCATCGGCGATCACGCCAAGCATATCGGCAAACGCGTGGTCGCGCTCGACGGCGACTTCTATCCGCAAAAGCTGATCCGCGGCGTCGAACATATGTCTGCGCTGGTGCTGGCGCAGCTCAAGCAGGTGCTCGACGCCTATGCCAGCCGCGATCTGCAAACCGCGCTCGCGGTCTGGAACGGCGACGAAGAAGTCGATTCGATGTGCACGTCGCTGTTCCGCGAGCTCCTCACTTACATGATGGAGGATCCGCGCAACATCACCTTCTGCATGCATCTGATGTTCTGCGCCAAGGACATCGAGCGCATCGGCGATCACGCCACCAACATCGCCGAGACCGTCTATTACATGATCGAGGGCCGGCCGATCACCGACCAGCGTCCCAAGGGCGATACGACGAGTTTTCCTGCAGGTTTGCTGCAAAAATAGGAGACCGGGATGGGAGCCAACATCCTGATCGTGGAAGACGAGGAGCCGCTGATCACGCTCTTGCGCTACAATCTCGAAGCCGAAGGCTACGAGGTTGACGCGGTGGCGCGAGGCGACGACGCCGACACGCGACTGAAGGAAACCGCTCCCGATCTGATCGTGCTCGATTGGATGCTGCCCGGGCTCTCGGGCATCGAACTGTGCCGGCGGCTGCGGGCGCGGCCGCAAACCCAGTCGCTGCCGATCATCATGCTCACCGCCCGCGGCGAGGAAAGCGAGCGGGTGCGCGGCCTCGCCACCGGCGCCGACGACTATATCGTCAAACCGTTTTCGGTTCCCGAACTGCTGGCCCGCGTGCGTGCGCTGCTGCGCCGCGCCAGTCCGGAACGGGTCGCCATGATTCTGACCATCGGCGATCTTGAACTCGACCGCGAAAAAAAGCGGGTATCGCGCTCAACCCGACCGGTCGATCTCGGACCGACCGAATTTCGCCTGCTCGAATTTCTGATGGAGCGGCCAGGCCGGGTGTTCAGCCGCGAGCAATTGCTCGACGGCGTCTGGGGCAGCGAGGTCTATATCGACGAACGCACCGTCGACGTCCATGTCGGGCGCTTGCGCAAGGCGCTCAATCGCGGCCACGCCACCGATCCGATCCGCACTGTGCGCGGCGCCGGCTATTCGCTGGATGACAGGTTCGGCAAGGCCGCGAGTTAATATCCGCTCCGCTCGTCCCCGCGAAAGCCAAGACCCAGCCGGTGGATTCCCGCTTTCGCGGGAATGAGCGGAGTATTTCCAGTCAGGCGCCTAGCGCGGCGGCGGGCGCCGGTCGCGGCGCCGGTCGGACGCCGGCTGGTAGGCCACGCGCGAGTGATGGGCGCAATAGGGCAGACCATCGAGCGTGTTGCCGCCACAGAAGAAGAAATCGGCGCTGCCGGGATCGCCAACCGGCCAATGGCAGGTCTGATCGTTGAGTTCCAAAATCGTGCGGCGCTGGCCGATCGGAATGATGTTGTCGAGCAGTTCCGGTTCCGCCTCGGTTTCTACCTCATAAGCGTGAGCGAGCGCGGTATTGCCGCGGATTGCCGGACGCCCGATGCGCAGCATCGACGGCGAGCGCGCCTTGCGCGGGCGCGGTGCAGTGCTGGACGTGCTTTTGGCGCGGCCAGAGAGGCCGAGCCGATGCACCTTGCCGATCACGGCGTTGCGCGTAATGCCGCCGAGTTCAGCTGCGATCTGGCTCGCCGAAAGACCGTCGGACCAAAGCTTTTTAAGAAGCTCGACCCGTTCGTCAGTCCACGACATGCACAATCCTCCTTAAACGGCGCGGCAAGATACTTGCGCCAAGAACCCTGGAAGCGCCCGAGAGAGTTTTTTAGCGAATCCCCCACCGAGCCAGGCAGCGCAAACTGCCCGACACGTACTCATCACCAACGCTTTAGAAAACTGTCCGCACGAGATGTCGTACTTGACAATCAAAAGGCTACAATATGGCGGGAGTTGGGCGCAAGAGTCGTGCCCGCTACGTCCACACATTCCTCGTGCTGTGTGGATGATCTGGGTACAAAACGTGTTCGCAGCGACCAATTATCGTGTGTTGACAGTGGGGCGCGCGGAAATAGAATGCTGTCCCGTGCCGCCCGGAGAGGCGGCACATTTCATTTTGGCTGTGCCGATTTGCCGGACAGCGCGCGAGCTTGAGCCGTGACCTCGCATTTGATGTCTACTTTTGCACGTGTTCACCTCGCCTTCGAGCGGGGCGAGGGCGTGTGGCTGGTCGCGACCAACGGCGACCGCTATCTCGATTTTACCTCGGGCGTTGCCGTCAACGCGCTCGGTCATGCTCATCCGCATCTGGTCGCTGCACTGACCGCGCAGGCGCAGAAACTTTGGCACGTTTCCAATCTATTCGAGATTCCGGAGGCCGAGCGCGTCGCGACGCGGCTGTGCGAAGCAAGCTTCGCCGACGTCGTCTTCTTCTGCAATTCCGGCGCCGAAGCCACCGAAGCGGCGATCAAGACCGCGCGCAAATATCACGCGGCCAATGGCCGTCCCGAGCGCTACCGCATCATCACCTTCGAGGGCGCCTTCCACGGCCGCACGCTGGCGACGCTCGCCGCCGGCGGTCAGAAGAAATACCTCGATGGTTTCGGCCCCGTGGTCGAAGGCTTCGATCAAGTTCCATTCAGCGATCTGGAAGCGGTCAAGCGGACGATCGGCGGCGAAACCGCAGCCATTATGATCGAACCGCTGATGGGCGAAGGCGGCGTGCGCGTTATCGAGCCGTCGTTTCTGCGGGCGCTGCGCGAACTGTGCGACACGCATGGCCTCCTCCTGATCTTCGACGAGGTGCAGACCGGGATGGGGCGCACTGGCGAGTTGTTCGCTTACCAGCGGAGCGGCGTTGCCCCCGATATCATGGCGCTCGCCAAGGCCTTGGGCGGTGGATTTCCGGTCGGCGCCTGCCTCGCCACCCGCGAGGCGGCGGAAGGCATGACTGCCGGCACCCACGGCTCGACGTTCGGCGGCAATCCGCTCGCCATGAGTGCGGCCGATGCGACGCTCGATATCATGCTGGCGCCCGGCTTCTTCGATCGGGTCAAACAGATATCGCTGCTGCTCAAGCAGCGGCTGGCGGAAATCAAGGACCGCTATCCGTCGGTGATCGGCGAGGTGCGCGGCGAGGGTTTGCTGATCGGTCTCAAGGCGCTGGTCCCGGCCGGCGACTTGGTGGACGCGTTGCGCGCCGAAAAGATGCTTACGGTCGCCGCCGGCGACAATGTCGTGCGCTTATTGCCGCCGCTGATCGTCAGCGAACAGGAAATTGCCGAAGGCGTGACGCGGCTTGACCGCGCCTGCGCCCGATTGAGCCGTGCGGCCAACACCCCATCTTCTCCCGCTTCCGGCGGAGACAAGACGGGGGGCAAGGAACGGGCGGCCCGATGAGCACGGTGCGCCATTTCCTTGATCTGATCGACATTCCGGCCGCCGAACTTCGCGGAATGATCGACGATGCGCGGGCCATGAAGGCCAAACGCGACCGCGCCGATCGGCCGCTCGCCGGCAAAACGCTGGCGATGATTTTCGAGCGGCCCTCGACGCGCACGCGCGTCTCCTTCGAGGTCGCGATGCGCCAGCTCGGCGGCGATACCATTTTGTTGACCGCGGAGGAGATGCAACTCGGCCGTGGTGAAACTCTGGCGGATACCGCGCGCGTGCTGTCGCGCTATATCGATGCCATCATGATCCGCACGCTCGATGCCGACTCTTTGGCGGAACTGGCGGAACACGCCACGGTGCCGGTGATCAACGGGCTGACCCGGCGGTCGCATCCGTGCCAGGTAATGGCCGACGTGATGACCTTCGAGGAGCATCGCGGTCCGATCCGCGGCCGCACCGTGGCCTGGACCGGCGACGCCAATAACGTCCTGACGTCGTGGCTGCATGCCGCGCAGCGCTTCGATTTTCGTATGCGGGTGGCGTCACCGCCGGAGCTCGCGCCGAAAAAGCCGCTGCTCCAGTGGATCAAGTCCTCCGGCGCGGACATCAGCATCGGCACCGATCCCGACGAGGCGGTGAAAGGCGCGGACTGCGTCGTCACCGATACCTGGGTTTCCATGGGCGACCGCAACGGCGCCCGGCGCCACAACATGCTCAAGCGTTACCAGGTCAATGCCCGGCTGATGGAACGCGCCAAGCCGGACGCCATCTTTATGCATTGCCTGCCGGCCCATCGCGGCGAGGAAGTCACCGACGAAGTGATCGACGGCCCGAATTCCGTGGTGTTCGACGAAGCCGAGAACCGCCTGCATGCGCAGAAGGGTATCTTGGCTTGGTGTCTGCACGCCAACGGCCATTAAGGCCGACCTGGAACGGGCGCGAGCCGTCATCCGACGGGCTCACATTTCGGCTTTCGTCACCTATATTGCTCGACGATGAACACCCCCGATTTAGCCATCCCGGTGCGTGAGCCTGCCCAAACGGGCCTCGACGACACCATCCTGCCGTTCGCGGTCAAGGCGCTCGATGTGCGCGGCCGTATTGTGCGGCTCGGCCCCGCCGTCGACACCATCCTGTCGAGTCATGACTACCCGGTGCCGGTAGCCAAGCTGCTCGGCGAAGCGATCGTGCTGACGGTCATGCTCGGGACGAGCCTCAAGTTCGAAGGACGCTTCATTCTGCAGACCCAGAGCGATGGCCCGGTGAGCATGCTGGTGGTCGATTTCACCTCGCCCAGCAATGTGCGCGCCTGCGCCCGCTTCGACGCCGAGCGAGTCGCCGCCGCTATTGCCGCCAACGAGGCCGCGCCCGGAAAACTGCTTGGCCACGGTCATCTCGCGATGACCATCGACCAGGGGCCGGAAATGAGCCGATACCAGGGGCTGGTGGCATTGGAGGGCGGCGATCTCGAACAGGCGGCGCACGAATATTTTCTGCGCTCGGAGCAAATTCCTACCCGGGTGCGGATTGCGGTTGCCGAGGAATTTCGTGGCGGCGAGAGCGGTGCGCGCCGGCACTGGCGTGCCGGCGGGATTTTGCTGCAGTTTCTGCCGAATTCAGTCGAACGCCAGCGTCAAGCCGATTTGCATCCGGGCGATGCGCCGGCCGGTGCCGCGTTGCCCGTGCCGCCTGAAGATGATGCCTGGGTCGAAGCCCGTTCGCTGGTCGAGACCGTCCGCGATATCGAACTTGTCGACCCTGAGCTTTCCAGCGAGCGGCTGGCTTACAGGCTGTTCCACGAACGCGGCGTGCATGTATTCCGCGCCACGCCGGTCAAGGCGCAATGCTCATGCTCGCGCCACAACGTCGAAAACATGCTGAAGAGCTTTTCTCAGCAGGATCGCGACGACATGGTCGAGGATGGCCGCATTAAAGTGACGTGCGAATTTTGCAGTTCGAGCTACGTGTTCGCGCCGGATGAAGTCGCAACCGGGAACACGGCCTCCTAGCCGCCGGTCAGCGTGAACGCTGGTAGGGCCCGCGCATCCTGTCGACCAGCCTTTGGGTAAAGGCCGGGTCCAGCTCGGCCGGACCGGTGTCCGCCGGCGAAGGGGATACCGCATAGCTGTCGACGGTCGCGTCGGGATGAATCGTCGCGCGCTGATATCCGGCTCCGATAAGGGCCGCCAGCAATGCCAGCACTAAGGGGGCGACAGACCCCACGAACTTGGTGCGCATAATGTCCATTTCCGTCATTCCCAACCTTCGCCACGACTCGTCTTGCCGTAACATGTAGACTTTTTTGTGCAATGCAATATGACGGACCTGTTAACCTTGCCTTAACCTATTATAAGCATCTGAAATTACTATAAAAATATGCATTATTGCGTCGCAAAATAATTTTTCGTTGCGGGGCACGGCAGGCAAAACCCGGGAACCAACTGGAGTTAGACGGATTGCAACTGGAGAATTCAGCGGAGGCGATGATCATGGGCAAAATTCTGATTGGCGTGGCCACTGCCGCTTTATGGTTCGCGCTCTCGCATGTTGCCAATGCCGAGCAGGTGTGCCGGCAGGTTTGTGATGGTGGTACTTGCGTGTCGAAGTGCGTGGATCATCCGGACAGCACCGTCATCGTGCACGATCATGACGGCTATCGCGACCGCGGTCCGGGCGTCGACGTCCGTGTGCCCGGCGTCGGCGTCGATATCGGCCGATAACGGCTGGTCCGACGTATTATCAATCGATGAGGCCCGGATGCGTGCTACCGGCCCGCGCGCTTTTTTACCCGGCTTCAATTGATCGTGCGCTTGCTTTCGACGCTGTCGAGCGAAAAGGCGGGTACGTCGATTTCGAAATGCTCCCCACCCGTGCTGACCATTCCGTAGCTTCCGACCATGAAGCCCGATGGCGTCTGTAGCGGCACCCCACTGGTATATTCAAAGGATTCACCGGCTTTGAGAACCGGCTCTTCGCCGACGACCCCGGCGCCGCGGACCTCCTGGCGACGGCCATGGGCATCGGTAATCCGCCAGTGCCGGGTCTTCAATTGTACGGTCTCGGTGCCGTTATTGACGATGGAGATGGTGTAGGCCCAGAAGAAATAATTATTCTCCGGCGACGACCGGTCGGCGACGAATCGCGGCGTCACCACGACCTCTATGTTGCGGGTCACCGCGCGATACATGACGCTTTTCCTGTCGCCGCCATTGCCGGTGCAGTTCCGTCAAGGACTCTCGAGCCAAAGACTCTAGCCGCGCACTTCAGCACGGCCGCCGAACCCACGCAGAAGTGAATAACGTCATAGCGCGTGTTGCAATAACTAGGCGAGAGAGCTTTCTCAAGCCAAACTACTTCTGAAGCCGAGTTTACCGGCTTAGAGTGGCAAAAGGTGGCTCATGCGCGGCGAACGGGGCACGCCGTGACGGGGAAACCGGCAGAACAGCACATGTTTGCCAAGCACATGTTCGCACAGCCGCTAGAATTGGCCTCTGCCGTTCCGGCGGTCTCGGCCGAGCGCGATCTGCGGCTCGATCTGTTCCGCGGCGTCGCGCTGTGGCTGATTTTTCTCGACCATATTCCGCAAAACGTCGTCAACTGGTTCACTATCCGCAACTACGGTTTCAGCGACGCCACCGAAATCTTCATCTTCATCTCCGGCTACACCGCGGCCTTCGTCTATGGCCGCGCGATGCGCGATCGCGGCATCCTCGTCGCCAGCGCGCGCATCCTGCGTCGCGCCTGGCAGATCTATGTGGCGCACATCTTTCTGTTCACGATCTTCATGGCGGAAATAGCCTACGTCGCGGCGACCTTCGACAACCCGCTTTATGCGGAAGAAATGAACATCCTCGACTTTCTCAAGCAGCCCGACGTCACCATCTTTCAGGCGCTGTTGTTGAAGTTCAAACCCGTCAACATGGACGTGCTGCCGCTTTACATCGTGCTGCTGCTGTTCTTCCCGCCGATGCTTTGGTTGCTGATCAGGCAACCGGCCTTTGCTCTGGCGGGCTCGGCGCTGCTTTATGTGCTGGCATGGAATTTCGATTGGAATCTGCCGGCCTACCCGAACGGGGTCTGGTTCTTCAATCCGTTCGCCTGGCAACTGCTGTTCGTATTCGGCGCCTGGTGCGCGCTCGGCGGCGCGCAACGGTTGTCCGGTGTGTTGCGCTCACGGGTCGTGCTGGCCGTGGCTTTCGCCTATCTGTTGTTTGCCTTCGCGATCACGCTGACCTGGTCCAACGACTCGCTCGCACGCTTCGTGCCGGCTTGGCTGAGCGATTGGATGTATCCGATCGACAAGACCAATCTCGACGTGTTGCGCTTCGCGCATTTCCTGGCGCTCGCGGCGGTCATGGTCCGCTTCGTGCCGCGCGACTGGCCGGCGTTGAAATCGCCGCTCCTGCAACCGGCAATCGTATGCGGTCAGCATTCGCTTGAGATTTTCTGTCTCGGCGTTTTCTTGGCGTTCGCCGGACAGTTCGTCATCAGCGAGTGGTCCGGCGGGCCCTTGATTCAGACCGCCATCAGCCTGTTAGGCATCCTGATTATGATTGCGACAGCCAGCCTGATATCGTGGTACAAAGTGATAGAAGGGCGAAGTCCCTCATCGCGCGTCAAAACACCCGACGCCGACCTCGCGGGAGGCGAGGCATGAAATTTGGTTCGATCATAATCGCAACGATGGCGCTCGCGGCGCTTTGCTCCAGCCTTTATCTGGTCGGGGGAACGCGTGCCGCGACCGCGCCGCCGGAACAATGCGACGTGCCGCAATCCTTCGTCGAAAGCGATACCGATCTGCCGGCGGTAACGAAGGAAACCAAGGATCGGCATCGCCTCGATATTAGCGTGGTCGGGACCGCTTCGTCGTCGATCTCGGGTCCCGACGGCCTGCGATCCGCCTATCCGGCACGGCTCGACGACGTGCTCAGGCAACATCTGACGGGAATTGAGATCAAGGTTACCGCGCATGTCCAGCCGCGCGCGACGACGGCAGCCATGGTGCCGGGCCTGGAAAAGATCTTATCCGACGACAAACCGGCGCTGGTGATATGGCAAACCGGCACCGCGGATGCGATCAACGGCATCGAACCGGACGACTTTCGCGCCAGCCTCGACAGCGGTGTTGCCGCGATCCAGGCAGCCGGCGCCGACGTTATTTTGATGAACATGCAATTCAGCCCGCGCACTGAATCAATGCTCGACGTTTCGGCTTACGCCGACGTCATGCATGTAGTGGCGCAGCAGCGCGGGGCCATGCTGTTCGATCGGCTCGGGCTCATGCATTATTGGAACGATGCTGGGACCTTCGATCTCTATACCGCTACAAAGAAGTATGATATTGCGCGCCGTGTTCATGACTGCATTGGCTGGGCTTTGGCGTCACAGATAATCAATGCGGCACATCTTGACGCCGTAAGAATGCAAACGACCCGTTAGATGGCTCCCAAACATCAAATAACAGCCGCTCGCTTGGCGCGGGCCACGGTCGTCACGGCTTTTGTTGCAGTGCAAACGGTTATTGCGCTGCACACGAATGTTTACGCGCAGGTTATTACGCAGCTCCCAACGCCTGCGCATTTTGTCGCACCCTTTGTCGCTACGGTTGCGGCGCCGGCGGGTACACCTGCCGCGACGCCGGCAGTCGGCTCGTCCGGAAGCCGTCCGGTGTCCGTCGACGAGATCAAGCACGCCGCGGTGTTGCCGGCGGCCCCGCTGCCGTCGCCGGCGATCGCGTGCAACACGTCGGCGGAATACACCCATCTTGATCGCCCGTTGCTACATACCATGCGCACGCTCGCGAGCGGGGAACCGCTCACCATCGTTGCCATCGGTTCGTCGTCGACCGCAGGCGCGGGCGCGAGTTCGCAGGCTGCGTCTTATCCGAGCCGCCTCGCCACCGAACTTCGTCAGCGCTTTCCAAACCACGAGATCACGGTGCTCAATCGCGGCGTCAACGGCGAAGAGACCGACAATATGATGGCGCGGTTCGCCGCCGACGTATTCGCGGCACATCCGCAATTGGTGATCTGGCAGGTCGGCACCAATTCGGTGCTGCGCGATCGTCCGCTCGACAAGCATTCGGCACAACTGCACGAGGGCATCGACGAATTGAAAGCGACCGGCGCCGACGTCGTGCTGGTCGATCTGCAGTATGCGCCGGCGGTGATCGCCAAGTCGGAAACGTCCGACATGGTCGAGCAGATCTCGCTCACCGCCAAGGAAAAGAATGTCGATCTGTTCCGCCGTTTCGCCGCGATGCGCGATTGGCGGGAGAAGCAGCATCTGGCTTTCGATACGTTCGTGTCGCCGGACGGCTTGCACATGAACGACTGGGGTTATGGCTGCATGGCGAAGCTCCTCGGCTCGGCGATCGCCGAAGCCGCCACGCGTCCGGTCGCCTCGGCCGCCGCGCATAGCGCCCGCTGATTATCCAATCCTATTCCGATTGTAGGGTGAGCAAAATCAGCCCGGCGGTTGCCGCGTCGGCAATGCGCGGACCGATTTTTGCTCAAACACTTAATTCGAGCGTGCAGCCCCGCGCCATCACACCGCATCGAGCGCGGCGAGCACGTCTTCAACGATATCGTCGGGATGTTCGAGGCCGACCGAGACCCGAACCAGCCCGTCGCTGATGCCCAGCTCGGCGCGCTGCGCCGGCGTGAGCCGCTGATGTGTAGTCGTGGCCGGATGGGTCACGAGGCTTTTTGAATTGCCGAGATTGTTGCTGATGCGGACGAGCTTGAGCGCGTCGAGAAATCGGAACGTGGCCGCCTTGTCGCCCTTGATCTCGAAGGCGACCAAGGTCGAGCCGCCGCGCATCTGTTTGCGTGCGACCTCGGCCTGCGGATGATCCGGCCGTCCGGGATAGATCAGCCGGGAAATTTTGCTGTTCTCGGAGAGCGCGACCGCGAGTGCCGCCGCGCTGTCGGTCTGCCTGCGCACCCGCACCGCCAGAGTCTCGAGGCTCTTGAGCAGGACCCAGGCGTTGAACGGCGACATCGACGGTCCGGTCTGGCGGATCAGCATCTGGATATTGTCCATGATGAATTTTTCCGAGCCGAGGATGACGCCGCCGAGGCAGCGGCCCTGGCCGTCGATATGTTTGGTCGCGGAATAGACGACGCAGTCGGCGCCGAGCGCCAGCGGGCTTTGAAACAGCGGCGTCGCGAACACATTGTCGACCACCAGCGTTGCGCCGGCGGCATGGGCGATCTTGGCGACTTCGGCGATGTCGATAATTTCGAGCGCCGGGTTGGTCGGGCTTTCCAAGAAGAAGGTCTTGGTGTTCGGCCGCACCGCGTTGCGCCAGGAATTGAGATCGCAGCCGTCGACCAAGGTCGAGGAGACGCCGAAGCGCGGCAGGTAATCCTCGACGATATAGCGGCAGGAGCCGAACATCGCTTTCGAGGCCACCACGTGATCGCCGGCCTTGACCTGGCCGACCAACGACAAAGTCACCGCGGCCATGCCGGTCGCCGTGGCGCGGGCGGCTTCGGCGCCTTCGAACGCCGCCATGCGCCGCTCGAACATGTCGACCGTCGGATTGGCGAAGCGCGAATATTGGTAACCGGGATCCTCGCCCTTGAAACGCGCTTCGGCTTGGGCTGCGGTGTCGTAGACGTAGCCTTGCGTCAGAAACAGTGCTTCCGAAGTTTCGCCGAACGGCGAGCGCAGCGTGCCTGATTGCACCAGGCGGGTTTCCGGGCGGTAGAGTTTTTTTGCGGACGCGGACATGTGTTCCTCCGTGACCGATGCGACATCGGCCAAAAAAACAAAAACCCGGCCGGGAGGAAAATCCTCGGGCCGGGCACACGTGTCCCCGGCCTTTTAGCAACTTATTTTACGTGGCTTGCAAGCCGACCGGCTCAAATGACCACGGGATAAGGCGGTGTATAAGCCCGGCTCGGCTTGGCGTCAAACCGGCCGTCGGGTTAGATCGCTCGCCGTGCCGAACATGCCAGACCCTTCAAATCATGGAATCCTGCCCGACCGCATGATCGCGGCGTTGGCGGACGAGGGAGCGGTCAGCGCGCCCTATCCGTTCGCGTCCGATCAGATTCAGCCCGCAAGCATCGATCTTCGCCTCGGCAAAGTGGCCTATCGCGTGCGTGCGAGTTTTCTTCCCGGGCCCGGCACCACCGTGGCGCAGCGCATTGCCGAACTGAAGCTTCACGAATTCTCGCTGCGCGACGGCGCGGTGCTGGAAACCAACTGCGTTTATATCGTGCCGCTGCTCGAGGCGCTGGCGCTGCCCGCGGATATCGCCGCCGTCACCAACCCAAAGAGTTCGACCGGGCGGATCGATGTCTTCACCCGGGTCATCGCCGACGAAACCCGGGGCTTTGATCGTGTTGCCGGCGGCTATCACGGCCCGCTCTACGCCGAGATCAGCCCCAAGACTTTTCCGGTTCTGGTGCGCGAAGGCTCGCGGCTGTCACAACTTCGGCTGCGCCGCGGCGACGCGTCGCTCAGCGCCGAGGCGCTGCGCACGCTGCATGGGCGCGAGCGGTTGGTCGATCGGGCCGAAGCGGTGATGGGCGACGGCGTCGCGGTGAGCATCGACCTGTCGGGCGAAAGCAAAGGTGGCATCGTCGGCTATCGCGCCAAGCGTCACACCGCGGTGATCGAAGTCGAGCGCCGCGCCGCTTACGATATCGCCGACTTTTGGGAGCCGATCGCGGCGCGCGCCGACCACAGCTTCATTCTCGATCCCGACGAGTTCTATATCCTCGCCTCCAACGAAGCCGTGCAGGTGCCGCCCGACTTTGCCGCGGAAATGGTGCCGTTCGATCCGCTGGTCGGCGAGTTCCGCGTGCACTATGCCGGCTTTTTCGATCCCGGCTTCGGCTATGCCGGCTCAGGCGGCCTGGGCTCGCGCGCGGTGCTCGAAGTGCGCTCGCGCGAAGTGCCGTTCATCCTCGAACACGGCCAAGTCGTCGGCCGGCTGGTTTACGAAAAGATGCTGGCACGGCCGGACAAGCTCTATGGCACCGGCATCGGCTCGAATTATCAGGCGCAGGGCCTTAAACTGTCGAAGCACTTCCGCACCTGAATTTGTGCCGTTTGTCCTATTGGACCGCCGTGAAAAAGCGGGACAGGCGCAATCCCGATGGCCAATGCCAGACCGGTTGGCGCTTTGTCGCCAGATCCCAGGAGCCGACCAGGGCATCGACCCGTCCGACGAGGTCGGAAACCGGCAGCAGGCCAACGCCGCCCTGCGCAAGCGGGACTCGGCTATCGGCCGAGTTGTCGCGGTTATCGCCCATGACGAACAACCGATCGGGCGGGACGGTAATTTCAGGCATATCGTCGAGCGGCCCGGTCATCGTGTGTTTGAAGATCATATGCTGGCGGTTGCCCGGGAGGGTCTCGATGAATTGGCCCACTGGTTCTTGGGAGCCATCCTCTGCTTCGGCTTGACCCTCGCCGTCCGCGACAACACCGACCGGCGCGTTGTTGATCCAAAGATGCCCGTCTCGCATCGCGATCCGATCGCCGGGAAGTCCGATCACGCGTTTCACCCAAACTTGCGAGCGGTCCCCCGGCCAGCGGAAAACGACAACATCGCCGCGGCTCGGCAGCGCGCCGAGGACGCGTTGGGTTTGCGGAAGCCTGACAAATACCGGCAGCGAGGCTGAGCTATAGCCGTACGGATATTTGGTCGCGAGCAATTCGTCGCCAATTTGCAGCGTGGGTTCCATCGATCCCGACGGAACATAATAGGGCTCGGCAAGCGCGGTTTTCGCCGCGAGGACGACACTAATTATGGCCGCAACATCGATGACGCTTTTGACGGAGCGGTTCATTCGAGACATTTCCTGAAATGCGCCCCGAAATTCTATCAGCCGGTCCCGCCGACAGTGATCCGGTCGAGCCGCAGCGTCGGCTGGCCGACACCCACCGGCACGCCCTGGCCGTTCTTGCCGCAGGTGCCGATGCCATTGTCGAGTTGCAGATCGTTGCCGACCATGGTGACGCGATGCAGGTCGGTCGGGCCGTTGCCGATCAGCATGGCGCCCTTGATCGGGGCGCCGACTTTGCCGTTCTCGATGCGATAGGCCTCCGTGCACTGGAACACATATTTGCCGGACGTGATGTCGACCTGACCGCCGCCGAAATAGGTGGCGTAAATGCCATCCTTCACCGAGGCGATGATCTCTTGCGGGTCGCGCGTGCCGGCAAGCATGTAGGTGTTGGTCATGCGCGGCATCGGCACATGGGCAAAACTCTCGCGCCGGCCATTGCCGGTCGGCTTCATGCCCATCAGCCGCGCGTTCTGCCGGTCCTGCATATAGCCGACCAGGATGCCGTCATCGATCAGCACGGTGCGGTTGGTCGGCGTTCCCTCGTCGTCGATCGACAGCGAGCCGCGGCGCTGCGCCATGGTGCCGTCGTCGACCACGGTCACGCCCTTGGCCGCGACCTGCTGGCCCATCAAGCCTGCGAAGGCTGAGGTTTTCTTGCGGTTGAAATCGCCTTCGAGCCCGTGGCCGACGGCTTCATGCAGCATGACGCCGGGCCAGCCGGGGCCGAGCACGACATCGAACTCGCCGGCCGGCGCCGGCACCGCCTCGAGATTGACCAGGGCCTGGCGGATGGCGTTGTCGACGATGCCCTGCCAGGCATCCGTGGCGATAAACCGCTCATAGCCTTCCCGGCCGCCGTAGCCGTCGCTGCCGGTTTCCTGCCGGTCGCCATCGCCGACAACCACCGACACGTTCACCCGGACCAGGGGCCGGATGTCGCGATAGGTCTCGCCGTCGCCACGCAGAACTTCGACCGCCTGCCAGGTGGCGGCCAAAGTCGCGGTAACCTGGCGCACCCGCGGATCCTTGGCGCGCGCATAGGCATCGATGGTCTGCAGCAGTTGCGCCTTGGCTTCAAATGACGGTGCGGCGAGCGGGCTATCCTCGCCATAGAGCTTCACATTGCTGCGAGGCGGCGCCTCGGCATAGGTGCCTGTATAGCCGCCTTTGACGGCGCGGACCGCGTCCGCCGCGCGTTCGATCGCCGCCTCCGAAACGTCGGAGGCGTGGGCATAGCCGACCGCCTCGTCTTTCACCGCCCGCAGGCCGAAACCCTGCGACGTATCGAAGGTCGCCTGCTTCAGCCGGCCATTATCGAACACCAGCCCCTCAGCCTGGCGATATTCGAGAAACAGTTCGCCATCGTCGGCGCCATCGAGGCCACGGGAGATGATTTTTGCGAGCTTGGGCCGGTCGAGGCCGGCACGGTCGACGAGCGAAATGGGGGTATCGGTCATTGCGGTGTCCTGACGCCATGCTGCGGCATGCGGATGCATGAAGGCCCTAGATAATCGCTCCGCGGCCGATCGGCGAGGGGCCCATCAATCCCTTTTGGCAATCCCGGCCTTTTCGATCACCGCGCCCCATTTGCCGATATCGGCTTTCATGCGCGCGGTCATGGCGTCGGGGGTGCTCCAGCGCATGGCCATGCCCATCTGCCGCGATTTGTCCTGCACGTCGGGACTTGGGACGACGTCTTTGATGGCCTCGCCTAGCGTCGCAACGATGCGCGGCGGCGTGTTGGCGGGAGCGGAAATCCCGTTCCAGCTGCTGACCTCGTAATTCTTTACCCCGCTTTCCACGACCGTCGGCACATCGGGCAGATAGGCGGTCCGCGTCTGGCCGGTCGAGGCCAGTGCAACGAGCTTCTTGTCGTCGAGCAGTCCGCTGATCGCGGCGTAGAATTCGAAGGCGGCATCGACGTCGCCGCGCAATACCGCGCCGGCCATGTCCGGCGAGGTGCGGAACGGCACGATCGCCGCCTTGATGCCGGTGGTCGAGGTGAAGAGTTCGGCGGCGAGGTTCTGCGTGCTTCCCGGATTGATGGTGCCGAAATTGAGTTTGCCGGGATTGGTCTGCGCCGCAGCAATGAGGTCCTGCACCGAATGCAAGGGCGAGCCGGCGCGGGTGACAATCAAGAGATCGAAGAAGGCTGCGGTCGAAACCGAGTTGAAGTCGGTCAGGATATTGTAGGGCAGGGCTTTGAACAGCGCCGCGGCGATGGCGTTATTGTTCCCGGTCATCAGCAGCGTATAGCCGTCCGGCGCGGCCGCCGCGCCGGCCTGAGCGGCGATTACGCCGCCGGCGCCGGGGCGATTTTCGATGACGAATTGCGCTTTGAGCCGGCTCGACAGCTTTTCGCCCAAAATCCGCATGCCGACGTCGGCAACACCGCCGGCGGCATAAGGCACCAGCAGCGAGATCGGCCGGCTGGGATAATCCGGTGGACTCTGCGCGGCACCGGGCGCCGCGATAATAGCCGTTAAAACGGCGGCAATGGCCGCAAGTCTACGATTAGCACGCACCTACATTCCCCCCTGGCAGTTCTTACCGCGAGGGTACGACTTAATAGTGAGGGGTCAATTGCACGCGGCCGGCTACGGCAAAAGGTCGTAGCCTTCGCCGAAGCCCTTGAGGCTCATCGGAAAACCGATGCCTTCTTCGGGCGTCTGAAAGATGATGAAGGTCGAGGTCTGTCCGGTGCGCAGTTCCCCGATCAGCTTATCGTCCATGACCACTTCGGCAACGCAGCCGTTGGGCAGGCAGCGCACGAAGCCGGCGCGGCCGACGTCTTGATTGTCGATCTTGAGGCCAAGTCCTGACGGCAGCAGCACGCCAAGCGGTGCGACCACGCGCATCAGCCGGCTCTTCTGATCCGAGGTCTTCAGCACGATCACGGTCAGTCCGACATTCGGCCGGTCCTCCGCGGTCACGCTTTGCATCAGCGCGCATTGCTCGCTCTGGGCGCCGGGCGGGGTGTCGCAGCGGATCTGCCAGTCACCGTGCACGGATTTCACCGCGCCTTGCGCCAAAGCCCGATCGCCGGCGCTTGCAATCGCGAGCAGCAGGGCGACACCGGCGAGTGCGCGGCCCAGCGGCCACTTTCGCCGTCGGCAAGCGAATTTCGCCATGATCATGTTTCCTTGACCAGCCCCAAAGCTATCTCGGCGGAGCCCACCGGAAGGCCTTGCCGAACCCGCTGCGATGCACGCATAAGCACGAATCGGTTGCGGCCGTAAATCTCCCCGCGAGCCTGCGTACATGGTGAGTCCGGCCTGTCAAGATCGATCCAAACCAAGCCATTGTGGCCACGCCAAGGTCGCTCAAAGGTGACCTCACGGCGGCCTCCGGCGGCCAATTGTGGCGCAGAAGACAGCACTGTGCACCGTCGCCGTCTGAGTGCGATGAGTGCATTGCAGCAGACCCCGATTTGTGGTTTGGAGGAACTGGGATTCCCCTATCCCGTCGACGCCTGCCATGGGCCTGAAGCCGTGTCGCAAGTCTTGAATGCGGGGCTTGGAATAAGGCTTGGCACAAGTCCCGCCGGAGGCAGGTGGCGTCATACTGTTGCGGTCGGTGCCGAGCTAGTTCTGCGCCCATCGCGGACGGTCGTGGTCAAGATCAGAAACAGGGAGCAGAACGGCAGATGAAAGTGTTCTCACGCTTGAGCGCAATCGCGGTGGCCGGCGCCGCAATGGTTGCGAGTGCCACGGCGGCGTTCGCGGCGCTCGGGCACGCTGTGCCCTGGCAAATGGACCTGCAGGATGCGGCCACGCCGGTCATGGAAGATATCGCAAGTTTCCATTACTTCCTGCTTTGGGTGATCGCCGCGATTTCATTATTCGTGCTGGTTTTGCTGGGGATCGTGGTCATGCGCTTCAACGCGCGGGCTAATCCGACGCCGTCGCGCACGACCCACAACACACCGATTGAAATCGTCTGGACCATCGTTCCGGTGATTATTCTGGCGGTTATCGCGGTGCCGTCGTTCCGGCTGCTGTTCCTGGAGCTCGACGTGCCCAAGCCGGATCTGACCATCAAGGCGACCGGCAAGCAGTGGTTCTGGAGCTACGCCTATCCGGACAACGGCAATTTCGAATTCGATTCGCTGATGGTGCCGGAAAAGGACCTCAAGCCCGGCCAGCCCCGGCTTTTGACCGCCGACAATGAAATGGTCGTGCCGGTGAACAAGGTCGTGCATGTGCTGGTGACCGGCGCCGACGTGATCCATTCCTTCACGGTACCGTCATTCGGTATTCGCATCGATGCCATTCCGGGCCGCCTCAACGAGACCTGGTTCAAGGCGACGATCGAGGGCACCTATTACGGTCAATGCTCCGAGCTTTGCGGCAAAGATCATTCGTTCATGCCGATCGCGGTGCGTGTGGTGAAGGATAACGAATTCACCAGCTGGGTCGACGACGCCAAGAAAAAGTTTGCCGGCGTCGAAAGCGTGCCGCCGAACAGCTTTGCGGCGGCCGTGGCGACGCTGCCGCCGCGGTGACGATCTAAACGAAAGCAAGAACGAAGGTTCGGGAATAAAGGAACTGGCAATGGATACGATGGCACACGTGGCCCATAGCGACGACGGCGGACACGCAATTCCGCACGGCTGGCGCCGCTTTGTCTATTCGACGAACCACAAGGACATCGGCACGATGTATCTGGTGTTCGCGATATTTGCCGGGCTGATCGGTGGGATATTTTCGATCCTGATCCGCGTCGAGCTGATGTATCCGGGCATCCAGATCTTTCACGAGACCCACACCTACGACGTCATCGTTACCGCGCACGGCCTGATCATGATCTTCTTCATGGTCATGCCGGCGATGATCGGCGGCTTCGGCAATTGGATGGTGCCGCTGATGATCGGAGCGCCGGACATGGCGTTCCCGCGCATGAACAATATTTCGTTCTGGCTCTTGCCGGCTTCGTTCGCGCTGTTGTTGATGTCGATGTTCGTCGAGGGCGAGCCCGGCACCAACGGTGCCGGCACCGGATGGACGATCTATGCCCCGCTGTCGACCTACGGCCATCCCGGTCCGGCGATGGATTTCGTCATCCTGTCGATCCATCTGGCCGGCGCTTCGTCGATCCTGGGCGCCATCAACTTCATCACCACCATCTTCAATATGCGCGCGCCCGGCATGACGCTGCATAAAATGCCGCTGTTCGTCTGGTCGATCCTGGTTACGGTTTTTCTATTGCTGCTGTCGCTGCCGGTGCTTGCCGGTGCGATCACCATGCTGCTGACCGACCGCAATTTCGGCACCACCTTCTTCAATCCGGAAGGCGGCGGCGATCCGCTGCTGTTCCAACATCTGTTCTGGTTCTTCGGCCATCCGGAGGTTTACATCCTCATCCTCCCGGCGTTCGGCATGGTCAGCCAGATCGTCTCTACATTCTCGAAGAAGCCGGTGTTCGGTTATCTCGGCATGGCTTACGCGATGGTCGCGATCGGCGGCATCGGCTTCATCGTGTGGGCCCACCACATGTACAATGTCGGCATGTCGGCGAGCGTCCAGGCCTATTTCATCGCCGCCACGATGGTGATCGCGGTGCCGACGGGCGTTAAAATCTTCTCCTGGATCGCCACGATGTGGGGCGGCTCGATCGAGTTCAAGACTCCGATGCTGTGGGCGCTGGGCTTCATCTTCCTGTTCACCATCGGCGGCGTGACCGGCGTGGTGCTGGCCAATGCCGGCGTCGACCGCAGTTTGCACGGCACCTATTACGTGGTCGCCCACTTCCATTATGTGCTCTCGCTCGGCGCGGTGTTCGGCATTTTCGGCGGCTGGTACTACTGGTTCCCGAAGATGACCGGCTACATGTACAACGAGACTATCGGCAAGCTGCACTTCTGGTTCACCTTCATCGGCGTCAACATCGTGTTCTTCCCGCAGCACTTCCTCGGCCTCGCCGGGATGCCGCGCCGTTACGTCGATTATCCGGATGCCTTCGCGGGCTGGAATTACGTCTCGTCGATCGGCTCTTACATTTCAGGCTTCGGTACGCTGATCTTCCTGTTCGGCATGGCGGTCGCCTTCGCGAAGAAAGTCCCCGCGCCGAACAATCCGTGGGGTCCAGGCGCCACCACGTTGGAATGGACGCTGTCGTCGCCGCCACCCTTCCACCAGTATGAGACGTTGCCGCTGATCCGATGAGCATCACACTTGCACGCGCCGAGCCCTCGCTTGCGGGCGCCGGCGACTACATAGAGCTGATGAAGCCGCGGGTGATGTCGCTCGTGGTCTTCACGGCGTTTGTCGGACTGATGGTTGCGCCCGGCCACGTGCATCCGGTGATCGGCTTGACGGCGCTGATCTGCATCGCGGTCGGCGCCGGCGCTTCCGGCGCGCTCAATATGTGGTACGACGCCGATATCGACGCGCGGATGGGGCGAACCGCGGGGCGGCCGGTTCCGTCCGGCCGCGTGTTGCCCGGCGAAGCGCTCGCTTTCGGTGTAACCCTCGCAGGCTTCGCCGTCGTCGTGCTCGGCCTTCTCGTCAATATTCTCGCGGCGGTATTGCTGGCTGCGACGATCGCTTTCTACGTCCTCGTCTACACGATGTGGCTGAAGCGTTCGACGCCGCAGAATATCGTTATCGGCGGCGCCGCCGGCGCATTGCCGCCGATGATCGGCTGGGCCGCGGTCACCGGAGACGTCTCGCTCGAGCCGATTGTCTTGTTCCTCATCATCTTCTTCTGGACGCCGCCGCATTTCTGGGCGCTGTCGCTCTACCGCGCCGAGGATTATGCACGCGCGGGCGTGCCGATGCTGCCGGTGGTCGCCGGCGAGCCCGAAACACGTAGGCAGATCCTGCTTTACACGTTGCTGCTGGCGCCGATCGGCGTCGCGCCGTGGTTTCTCGGCTATACCGGCGCCATCTACGGCATGACCGCCGTAGTGACCGGCGCCGCCATGGTCGCGCTGGCGTTTCGCATTCGTGCCGAGAAACGCGGCTATGTCGCGGCGAAACAGATGTTCGGTTTCTCGATCCTTTATCTGTTCCTGTTGTTTGCCATGTTGCTGGTCGACCGGCTGTCCGTGAATTGGTTCGGACATTGGGCGTGAGCTTGGCGCATGGCGGCGAGTGTAGCGATGAGTAGCGCGGGTAATGAGCAAAAGCCTGAAGTGGGCATCAGGCTCACCGAACAGCAGCGGCGCGCCCGTCGCGCGCGCTCCATTGCGATCGGCCTGGCGCTCGGCGCATTGGTGATTCTGTTCTACATCGTAACCCTGGTGAAGGGTCCGGGCGTTTTGGATCGGCCGCTATGAACCCGCAACGTTCACCCTCGTCACGCAAGACCGGACGCGACCTTCTGATCGCCTTCGCCTGCGGCGGCTTTGTCGCGGTGATGGTCGGTGTTTCGTTTGCCGCGGTGCCGCTCTATTCCTGGTTCTGCCGCACCACCGGCTTTGGCGGCACGACGCAGGTATCGCATGCGGCGCCGGGAGAAGTGACCGGCCGTACCGTCACCGTCCGTTTCGATTCGAATGTCGCGCCGGGATTGCCGTGGGCTTTCGAGCCGGAACGCCGCACCATCGACGTCAAGCTCGGCGAAGTCGTGACGGTTTATTATTCGGTGACCAATCAGACGGCCCGCGTCACCACCGGGCAGGCCGGCTACAACGTGACGCCGCCGACCGTCGGGCAGTATTTCGAGAAGATCAACTGCTTCTGTTTCACCGAGCAGACCATGAAGCCCGGCGAAAAGCGCGACATGGCGGTCGTGTTCTATGTCGATCCGAAGCTCGCCAAAGATTCCGAACAGGACGCGCTCAACAATATCACGCTGTCCTACACGTTCTATCCCGCGGCGACGCCGGAGCGGCCGGTCGCGAGTGCGCCAGAGTTGCCGTCCGCGGCCAGCGGAGGCGGGTAGGGTGACGACGTATCTGATATAGAGGCAACGAACGGCGCGAAGGATGAGACAGTTGCGCCAAGGTGGAGAAGAAGACGATGGCTAATGCGCATGCCGAAGTGCACCACGACTACCATCTGGTGAACCCCAGCCCGTGGCCGGCGGTCGGCTCGGTGTCGGCGTTCGTCGCGGCGGTCGGCGCCATCCTATGGATGCACCACATGGTGAGCTATGCGCCGGTTATTCTCGGCGCCGGCACCATCGGCATCGCCTACACCATGATCGGCTGGTGGCGCGACGTGATCCATGAGGCTGAAGTGGAGCACGATCACACCCGCGTGGTGCAGATTTCGCACCGCTACGGCATGATCTTGTTCATCGCTTCGGAAGTGATGTTCTTCGTCGCCTGGTTCTGGGCCTATTTCAACACCGCACTGTTCCCGGCCCAATTCGAGGATCTTGCCCGGATTGCTTATACCGGCGGGGTCTGGCCGCCGAAGGGCGTGGCGACTTTCGACCCGTGGCATTTGCCGCTCCTCAACACGCTCATCCTGCTCACCTCGGGGACGACGGTGACCTGGGCGCACCACGCGCTGCTTGAGAACGATCGCAAAGGCCTGATCCGCGGGCTGCAGCTGACCATTCTGCTCGGTTTGAGCTTCACCTGCGTGCAGGCCTGGGAATACGCCCACGCGGCGTTCCACTATTCGGGCAACCTTTACGGTGCGACCTTCTTCATGGCGACCGGTTTCCACGGCGCCCATGTCATCATCGGCTCGATCTTCCTGATTGTGTGCTTGTTTCGCGCCTTGGCCGGACAGTTCACGCCGACGCAGCATCTCGGCTTCGAATTCGCCGCTTGGTATTGGCACTTCGTCGACGTGGTGTGGCTGTTCCTGTTCGCTTGCATCTATGTGTGGGGCCAGGGACCGCCCGGCGCCGGCTGATTTCGTCCGGGATCGTTACAAGCTCAGGACGGTCCAGGGCCGGCTGCGCGTCGCTTCGCTATAGCGTTGCAAAGCGTCCGTGAACGCGTCTTCGCTGCGCGGCGCCCGGGAACGTGACATGACTGAAAAAACGATCGAGACGCTCGCCGGATCGATCCGGGCCGGATTGTCTTGCGCGTGTCCGCGATGCGGCCAAGGCAAGCTGTTCGACGGCTTTCTGACATTGCGATCGCGCTGTGACCGTTGCGGCCTCGATTACGGCTTCGCCGATGCCGGTGACGGGCCGGCCGTCTTCATCATGTTTTTCGCCGGCTTTATCGTGGTCGGCGCGGCGCTTTTCACCGAAGTCAAATATCACCCGCCCTATTGGGTGCATGCGATGCTGTGGCTGCCGCTCATCTTGATCGTTACGCTCGGGCCGTTGCGGCCGATGAAGGGGCTGATGATAGCGCTGCAATATCATCACAAGGCCGCCGAAGGCCGCTTCGGCGGGCCCGAGCGGTCATGAGCGGCGATAGCGATATCAAGCCGCGCCGTCATGAGCGCAGCTGGCTCGGCCTGCTGGTCCCCGCGATCATTGCCTTTGTCATCCTCATCGGGCTCGGGATCTGGCAAATCCAGCGCAAAGCCTGGAAAGAAAATTTGATCGCGATGCTGACGGAGCGGCTCGCCGCGGTGCCGCAAGCGCTGCCTCCGGAGACTGTGTGGCCGAATCTCAAACAATCCGCCGACGAATATCGCCGTGTCACGTTCCGTGCTGAATTCGATAACAGCAAAGAGGCGCTGGTTTTTGCCTCGGCGGCCGGGTTCCGTCCCGACGTCACCGAGACCGGCTATTGGGTTTTCACGCCGGCGCGGCTTGCCGACGGCGGTATTGTCGAGGTCAACCGCGGCTTCGTTCCCGAGGGCCGGCAAGATCCAAAGTCGCGTTCAGGTGGCGAAATCTCCGGCCCGGTCGATATCGTCGGCGTGATGCGCTGGCCGGACGATCGGCACTGGTTCACCCCCAATGACGATCCGGCCCATAACCTGTGGTTCACCCGCGATCCGGGGAGCATCGCCGCGGCCAAAGGCATTGCCGCGGGTTCGGTGGCGCCCTTCTTCATCGAGCAGGAGACCCCGGTCCCGCCCGGAGGACTGCCCCAGCCGGGCAGGCTTGTCGTCAGCCTGCCCGACAACCACCTGCAATACGCGATCACCTGGTTCGGGCTGGCGGCAGTCCTGGCCGGGGTTTTCGTCGCCTGGGCGGTCTCGTCGTCGCGCCAAGCCGGTTCCGGCGGGTTCCCGGCGCGACGGTCATAGGTCCCGGCGTTCCTTGTGAAGCCATCCGTTTTGCGCTTAGTGTGATGACGGTTCTGGCGTTGCCGTGGGGCATTGGCTGTGCCATGCTTCGGATAAATAACGTTTGGAATCAATACCTTAATAACTCGCGCCGGTACTTCCCGGCCATCTGGAAAGGCACCGGTGCACTACCTCTCGACCAGGGGCGAGGCCCCCTCCCTTGGCTTCGCCGAAGCCATGCTCGCGGGCCTCGCCCGCGATGGCGGCCTCTACGTGCCGGAGGCTTTGCCACGGCTTGAGCCGGGGGAAATCGCCGGCTTTGCCGGGCGTTCCTATGCCGAAGTTGCCGTCGACGTGATCCGGCCCTTCACCGGGGGCGCCGTCGCCGAAGCCGATCTCGCCCGCATGGCGCGCGAGGCCTATGGCAACTTCCGTCACCCTGCGGTGGCGCCGCTGTCTCAGCTCGGCCCGAATACTTTCATGCTCGAGCTTTTTCACGGCCCGACGCTCGCCTTCAAAGACCTGGCGATGCAACTCCTGGCGCGGCTGATGGACCATGCGCTGGCGTCGCGTGGCGAGCGCCGGACGATCGTGGTCGCCACCTCGGGCGATACCGGCGGCGCCGCTGTCGAGGCGTTTCGCGACCGCGCCCAGGTCGATCTCGTGGTGCTGTTTCCCCATGGCCGTGTTTCGGACGTGCAACGGCGCATGATGACGACGGCCGGCGCCGGCCAATGTCAGCGCCATCGCCATCGACGGCACGTTCGACGATTGCCAGGCGCTGGTGAAGGCGATGTTCAACCATCACGCCTTTCGCGACCAAGTCCGCTTGTCCGGCGTCAATTCGATCAACTGGGCGCGCATCGTGGCGCAGGTGGTCTATTACTTCACCGCCGCGGTGTCGCTTGGCGCGCCGGCGCGCAAAGTGGCCTTCACCGTTCCGACCGGCAATTTCGGCGACGTCTATGCCGGCTACATTGCCGAGCGCATGGGCCTGCCGATCGACCGGCTGGTCATCGCCACCAATGTCAACGACATCCTCAGCCGCACGCTTGCCACCGGCGCCTATGAGCTTCGCGATGTGGTGGCGACAACGTCGCCGTCGATGGACATCCAGGTATCGTCGAATTTCGAACGTCTTCTGTTCGACGCCTATGGCCGCGACGCCGGCGCGATCAGGGCTGTCATGGGTTCGCTCGCGCAATCGCGCCGCTTTGCGCTTTCGGCACCGGCGCTGGCTTATATCCGCGCCCTGTTTTCTGCCGATCGCGCCGACGAGGACGAAGTCGCGGCGACGATGCGCACCGTCAAGCGCGAAACCGGCAATTTCGTCGACCCCCATACCGCGGTTGCGATTGCTGTTGCCGAGAAAGAACGGCGCGATCCATCGGTGCCGATGGTGGTGCTGTCGACCGCGCATGCGGCCAAATTTCCCGATGCCGTCGAAGCGGCCTGCGGCGCGCGGCCGGCCTTGCCGGCGTGGTTATCCGATATCGAGCACCGCCCGGAGCGCGTTACGGCGCTTCCGGCGGATCAGTCCGCGGTCGAGCGTTTCGTCCTCAAGACGAGCCGCGCCGCGCAAGAAGGAGCGGCAGCATGAGTGTTGAAGTGACGACCTTGAAATCCGGCATCAGCGTGGTGACCGACGCGATGCCGCATCTCGAGTCGGCGTCGCTCGGCGTGTGGGTCGCTTCCGGCAGCCGCGACGAACGCCGCGACGAGCATGGCATTTCCCACTTCCTCGAACACATGGCGTTCAAGGGGACGCGGCGCCGAACCGCGCGCCAGATTGCGGAGGAGATCGAGGCCGTCGGCGGCGATCTCAACGCGGCGACCGGTGCCGAGAGCACCGCCTATTATGCGCGCGTGCTTAAGGCCGACGTGCCGCTGGCGCTCGACGTGCTGGCCGACATTCTGTCCGAGCCGGCGTTCGAACGCGGCGAACTGCTGCGCGAGCAGAATGTCATCGTCCAGGAAATCGGTGCCGTGGCCGATACGCCGGACGATCTCATTTTCGAGCATCTGAATGTGATGGCATTTCCGGATCAGTCGCTCGGCCGCTCAATTCTCGGGACGCCGAAAACCGTGCGCTCGTTCGACGACGGCCGCTTGCGCGACTATCTCGCCCGAAATTACCGCGCCCCTGACATCGTCGTTGCGGCCGCGGGCGCGGTCAACCACCAGGCGGTATTGGCCGAAGTCGAGAAGCGCTTCGGCACCTTCAATGGCCCGGCTGGTCCGGTGCCTGAGCCGGCAAGCTTCGGCGGCGGTACCCATGTCGAGAAGCGCGAGCTCGAACAGGTCCATCTGGCGCTGGCGCTGCCCGGCGTCTCGATCACCGACCCGTCGCTCTACAGTTTGCAGACTTTCACCAATGTGCTGGGCGGCGGAATGTCGTCGCGGCTGTTCCAGGAAGCGCGCGAGCGGCGCGGGCTGTGCTATTCGATCTATGCCTTTCACGTGCCCTATTCGGACATCGGCATGTTCGGTCTTTATGCCGGCACCGACGCCGCCGACACGTCCGAATTGATGCGGCTGATCGTCGATGAGATCGGCGGCACGATCGCCACCATCTCCGAAGCCGAAGTGGCCCGCGCCAAGGCGCAAATGAAAGCCGGCCTCTTGATGGCGCTGGAGAGTTCGGGCGCCCGCATCGAGCAATTGGCCCGGCAGATGATCGCACGTGGCCGGCCGATTCCGCTGCATGAACTGGTGGAAAGGGTCGAAGCCGTCACCGTCGAGAGCGCGCGAGCCGCGGGCCGCGCCCTGATCTCGCGCGGCAAGCTTGCGACTGCGGTATTGGGGCTTGGTTCCGGGCTTGAAAGTGCGGCGGCGATTGCGGAGACTTTGACGCGCCGGGCCGCATGATGAGCTATCCTGCCTTTCGCTCGTCCCCACAAAAGCGGGGACCCAGTTTTCGGGGCGCTAATCTGGATTCCCGCATTTGCGGGAATGAGCCGAAGTGAGTTGAAGGCGCCGAGTCCAGCCGCGAAGCTTCATGGCGTTCTTCCGCACCATCAATTTCACCGAGCCGCTGCCGAGCATCGAAGGCAACGGCGTCATGCTGCGCACCCCGCAGACCACCGATTTCGAGGAATGGGCGGCGCTGCGTGAAGCAAGTCGGGATTTTCTCACGCCCTGGGAACCGACTTGGCCGGACGACGACCTGACCCGTAGCGCCTTCCGGCGCCGCATCAAGCGTTACACCGAAGATTTGCGCGCGGACCAGGGCTATGCCTTCCTGATCTTTCGTCATGACGATGGCGCGTTGGTCGGCGGGCTGACGCTCGCCAATATCCGCCGCGGCGTGGCCCAGGCCGGCAGCCTTGGGTATTGGATGGGGCTGCCCTTTATCCGGCACGGCTACATGACGGCGGCGGTGCGTGCGGTCGTTCCGTTCGCCCTAGCGAGCCTGCGGCTGCATCGGCTCGAGGCGGCTTGCATTCCGAGCAATGCCGGTTCGATCAAGCTTCTGGAAAACACCGGTTTCAGCCGCGAAGGCTATGCCCGGCAATATCTATGCATCAACGGCATCTGGCAGGATCATCTGCTTTACGCGCGGTTGAAGGACAGCGTTTAAGCTTGACGTCTCTTGGGCTCGTGCGGGCGGGGCGGCCTTAACCATACCCTCGCGCGTTCCGTCTCTCGACCCTGCAGGAGGGTAGGGTGACGGAGGTGCCTTGGGATGGCCACGGTTTGTTTGGTATAAGATTGAGGGCATCGCAATTAAGGCGATGAGCGGGGAATGCCGCAGAACGATTATCCTTTGCGCTTGAGCGGCCGTCCGGCTGTCGCTGTGTTGTTGTTGCTCGCGCTGTTGGTGCCGGGCTGCAGCAGCAGTAGCGTCAATGCCGTGACTACGGCAGCGCCAACAGCCGCGGCGCCTCCGCCCGTGCCGGGAACCGCTGCCGCCCCGCCGGCAGTCGCGCCGTCGGCCGTTGCCGCCGCGCCGGCGCCGCCACCCTCGCCGTCGCTCAAGGACAAGGTGGCGAGCTTCTTCTCGGGCAACACGGCGAACGAACCGCGGCCGGTCGCCAATGGGACGCAGCCGGATGTCGATTGTCCGTTCATCGATATACGCCAGGGCGCCTCGACGCTGACCATTCCGCCGCCGCCGGTCGACGGCGCCAATGAAGCGATGGCGCTGAAATACCAGGGCGACTTCGTTCGCGCCGCACGCGAGTGCAAAGTTATCGGCAATCAGATGGTGATGAAGATCGGCGTCCAGGGCCGCATCATCGTCGGACCGGCCGGCGGACCGGGCCAAGTCGATGTACCGTTACGCATCGCCGTGGTCGAAGCGCCGCAAGCCGGCGCCAAGATGATCACCACCAAGCTGGTCCATATTCCGGTGACCATCGGGCCCGACGGCGCCAACGCAACCTTTACCCATATCGAGGAAGGCCTGAGCTTCCCGCTGCCGTCGTCGGTCACGCTCGATAGCTACATCGTCTATATCGGCTTTGATCCGATCGGCGCCGCAGCCGAGGGTCGCCGATCCGCGCCGGCGGCAAAGCCAAAGCCGAAGGCTAAGCGCAATCCGTCAGCGCCTACCGGGTAGCAATCACTACCACCCGCGCAGGTCGGTGATCGCGCCCTTCAAATTTCGTAGATCGGCAACAACGCTTTGGGCGCCGGCGGCGAGGAGATCGGTAGCAAGCCTGCCCGGCGTCGGACTGGCGCCGACAAAGCCGACCGGCATCATGCCCGCCGCCGCCGCGGCGCCGATACCGGCGGCGGAATCTTCCACGACAATGCAATCAGCCGGATCGACCTGGTTTCGCTTCGCCACCAGCAAAAACAAATCCGGCGCGGGCTTGCCATCGCGGACATGGCTCGCTGAATAAAGCCGTGGCTCGAAATAGCGCAACAGGCCGGTGACTTCGAGGCTGAGCCGGATGCGATCGGGCGTCGATGACGATGCAACGGCCTTGGGTCCGCGGATCCAGGTGAGCGCATGAGCGGCATGGGCAACCGGCCGCAATTCGTTGCGCAGGCGCCGCAGCGTGTCCGACGCGACCGTGGCCGCAAAATCCGGCGGCAGCGTTATGCCGGCAGCCCTCTCGATAGCAGCAAAGACGTCGGCGGGACGGCGGCCGTGAAAGCTGCGCATCACGGTTTCGGGCGCTAACCAAAGCCCGACGCGCCGCAACGCCTCGGCAAGCACCGAAGCCACCATCGTTTCGCTATCTACAAGCACGCCGTTACAGTCGAAGATGACCAATGGTCCCTCCGAGGGTTCGGCCGCGAATCGCGGCCGCATTCCGGCTTTCCAGGAAATTGCAGGATCAGGATACTGTGCGCGCCGCCCCAGCAAAGCGAATCAAGCAGCAATCTAACAATTATGCACAGGAAACAAACAAAAATTGTGGGCGAGATGATCCCCGCATTTATCTAATAATGCGGGCACTAGCTGTGATTTAGCGAAAATCAACGGACGAGAAACTTCCGCTCTCGTCAGCGCCGCAACCGGCCAGTTCAATTAAGCTTCTGCCGTACGTCTTCGATGCCGCGCACCAGCAAATTCTCGGCGACCTTGCCTTTGGCGGCGGTCGAGAGAATCTTTTCTGCTGCCATGACGGCGGCATCGGTTGCGGCGGAGCGAACGTCGGCCACCGCCTGGGCTTCGGCCTGAACGATCTTGTCCTCGGCCATCTTGGTGCGCCGGGTGACGAAATCTTCCATCCGGGTTTTGGTCTCGGCGGCAAGGCGCTCGGCTTCCACCTTGGCGCCGGCGATGATCGCTTCGGCTTCTTTTTCAGCCTCGCGTCCTTTGCGCTCGAAATCGGCCAGCAGCGCCTGCGCTTCTTCGCGCAACCGCCGGGCTTCGTCGAGCTCGGATTTGATGCGGGCCTGACGGCCGTCGATGGCGTCGAAAATCTTGCGATGGGCGCCGAGATAAATCAGCAGCCCGATGAAGCAGAGAAAGGCGATCGCGACCCAGTTTTCGGTTTCCTTGAGCGGCTCAAACATCGGTGCCTCAGCTCTTGCCCGCGTCGCCGAGCGCGGCGGCAACATCCTGCGCGGCCGGCGCAGTGCCGATCAGCCGCTCGACGATGGCCGAAGCGGTGTCGGCGGCGATGCCGCGTACATTGCCCATGGCGGCGGTACGGGTCGCGGCGATCGACTGCTCCGCGGCAACCATGCGCTCGTGAAGCTGGGCTTCCAGCTGCTTCTGCGCCGCCTCGGCGGCGCTCGCTTGCTGCTCCCGGGTGGAACTGGCGATGCCCTGGGCGCGGGCGCGGGCGTCGGCCAGGGCCTTCTCATAGGCGGTATGGGCCGCGTCCGACTGCCCCTTCAGGCGCTGTGCCGCAGCCAGATCGTCATCGACGATCTTATTGCGTTCGGCGAGGATCGAGCCGATCCGCGGCAATGCGATCTTCGACATCAGCACGTAAAGCAGCACGAAGCTGACCGTCAGCCACAGGATCTGCGACGGGAAATGCTCCGCCTGGAACGGCGGAAATGCAGGGTGCCCGGCGGGATGCTCGGTGTGGGCGGTCGGTTCGGCCACGGATTGTGCCTTGGCGAGACGAGCTTAGAGCCCGAACAGCAGCAAGAGCGCGATCAGCAGCGAAAAGATGCCGAGCGCTTCGGTGATGGCGAACCCGAAAATCAGGTTGCCGAACTGGCCTTGCGCCGCCGACGGATTACGCAGCGCCGCCGCCAGGTAGTTGCCGAAAATGATGCCCACGCCGACGCCGGCGCCGCCCATGCCGATGCAAGCAATGCCGGCCCCGATATATTTCGCGGCTGTCGGATCCATCAGAAAACTCCTTTCGAGCCCCCTCCGATACTCCCCCGCCAGCGGGGGAGGGGTAGGGAGGGGGGGCCGTCAGTGGCCGGGGTGTATCGCATCGTTGAGATAGATGCAGGTGAGAATGGCGAAGACGTAGGCTTGCAGGAACGCCACCAGAAGCTCGAGCGCGGTCAGCATCACCACCATGATGAAGGGCAGCGCCGCGCCGAACCAGCCGAGAATTCCGGCGCCGGCGAGCATGATGATGAAGCCGGCGAAAACCTGCAGCGTGATGTGGCCCGCCAGCATATTGGCGAACAGACGAACCGAATGCGACACCGGCCGCGACAGAAACGACAGCACTTCGATGACCACGATGGCGGGCAGGATCGCTTTCGGCACGCCCTTCGGCACGAACAGATTGAGGAAGTGCAGGCCGTTGCGCCAGAAGCCGTAGCCGACGACGATGAAGAAAACCAACAGCGCCAGCGACGCGGTGACGACCAATTGACTGGTCACCGTGAAGGAATACGGAATAAGCCCGATCATGTTGGCGAACAGCACGAACATGAAAAGCGTGAACACGAAGGGAAAGAATCTCATCCCCTCGGTGCCGGCCGAGCTTCGCACCGTATTGGCGACGAACTCGTAGGAAATCTCGGCGATCGCCTGAAAGCGGCCCGGCACAATCGCGCGCGGCGTCGTTGCCCCGATCAGCAGTGCCGACACCGCGCCGACGATGATGAACATGACCAGCGCGGAGTTGGTGAAATTAAACTGATGACCGGCGAAGCTCGCCATCGGCATCAAGTTTTCGATCTGGAACTGGTGGATCGGATCGACCTGCATGGTCCTCAATTCGCCATCAGTGGCGACTACGGTCTCGCCGCAGTGCCGGAATTAATTGTCCCGGTCGAGCCGGGTGCTGCCATCAAGCGCGGTTCCCGCGACCACTCCCGCGGAGCGCATTACATTCAACACGCCTGCGGCAAAACCAAGCAACAGGAACACGATAAGCCCCCAGGGCGAGATACCGAGCCACCGGTCGAGCAACCAGCCGATGCCGGCACCGACCAAGACGCCCGCAACGAGTTCGCTGGAAAGCCGGAAGCCTCTGGCGTAGCCCGATGCAGTCGCTGCCCGATCCGCTTCAGGACTATCGGAGGGCCGTCCGGCTTGATTGCGGGCGAGGCCTTCGTTCAGCCGCTGGAGTCTCGCGGAGAGAGCGGCTTCATTAGTTTGTTGCTTGCCTTGGTTGCCGTTTTCGCTGGCGTCGCTCATGCTTGTGGCACTCGCGGCTTGCGATCGCGGCAGGCCCGCACCTTGAAGCCGCGCGGACCATACTGACTGGGTTCCGTTAAGTCAAGAAACCGTAGCTTCATGCTAATCCTTTGAATCCATGAGAGATATGGCTTTGCCGAGGCCCCCTGCGACGGTCTTTTCGACCGCTCTTTGTGCACTGCGAAGTTGCCTCGAAAGTTCTATGATGCAGTTGGCTTTTGGCGGCGGATAAAATCCCGCCCGAGAATAGTCGGAGGGTTTAGAGTCATGAGCGTAAAAAGCATGGCCTGCGGTTTCGTTGCATTGTGCTTGATCGCGCCGTTGCGCGCCGACCCGGCCCCGCCGGATACTGCGGGCGGCCGCTACGTTTTCAGCAAACAGGCGGACGGTTTCGTCCGGCTCGACACCCAGACCGGCGACGTCTCGCTATGCAGTCCAAAATCCGTCGGCTGGGCCTGCCAAGCCGCGCCGGACGACCGCGCCGTTTTGGAGAACGAGATCGCGCGGTTGCGCGGCGAGAATACCGCGTTGAAAAAGGATTTGTTGGCGCGCGGCCTGCCATTGCCAAGCGCCTCGTCCGAACCGCCGGTAGCGCAAAGCGAGCAGCCGCAAAACGGCACGTCGACACTGCGGCTGCCGAGCGATGCCGACGTCGATCGCATGGTGGGACTTGCCGGCCGGGTCTGGCATCGGTTCCTGGATGCGCTCGACCGGGCGGAAAAGCAGGTTCTCAATAAAAGCTGAAACGGCGAATAGGTGTGATTGCCTAGCCGCTGAAAGGCTCGCTTTTGACCAAACTATCCGGTGTCCAGACCAGTCCCGTCGAGACAATCGCCAGCGCCGTGCTGTCGGTTGCGACTTCCGGCGAAGGCTTTTTCGAGATTACCGGCGACGTCGCCCAGTTTCTGCAACAGGTCAAAGCCCGCGACGGCGTGATGTTGCTTTATCTCAAGCACACCTCCGCGTCGCTCGTGATTCAGGAAAATGCCGATTCCGACGTTCGCACCGATCTGGTTGCCGCACTCAGGAAGCTGGCGCCCGCGGATGGCGACTGGGTGCATGACATCGAGGGTCCGGACGATATGCCCGCCCACATCAAATCCATGCTCAATGGTGTGGCGCTCCACGTTCCTGTAATCGCAGGAAAATGGGGACTCGGCACATGGCAGGGCATTTATGTCGCCGAGCACCGCGAGCGGCCGCATCAGCGCGACGTCGTCCTGCAGTTTCTTGGCCGTTGCGGCGACAGCTGAGTTTTTGGGCTGGCATGCGCCATCAAAAACGCAAACGGCCGGGCAGGGGCCCGGCCGCGGCAGCAAGCCAATAGGGCGTAGCGATCAGCCGTTAGGCCAGCACCGCTTGCCTTCCGGTCCGAGGTGGTATCCTGGCGGGCATGCCCGGCCCATTGCCATCGGGTGACAGCGGCCGCCCGGTCCCCGCCAGAATCCGGGGCCGCAACCTTCCGCGACTTTGACGATTAGGCTCTGGGTATTACCGACCGGAGCCGCGGCGATGCCCGCGCTGGCGGCGGTTGCAAGACCGAGAAGCATTGCGGTGCTCAACACGATTGATCGAATCATCAGGCGTTTCTCCCAAGTGTTGTGATGCAGCCGATATACGGATGCAGCGTTTGCATTAAAGCCGGAATCGCTGAACCGTGGCTGAACGGAAGCGCCACGAAAAAACCGGCGATGGACCCTCACCGCCGGACGGCGGTAAGATATATGCGCTGCGAGGATGCACGATGTTTGACAGAACCATTACAGGTTTCGTTTTTCTCGTCGTCGGCTGCGGCGGCGTTGCCGCCCAGGGAACACCGCCGCCCGCGGTTTCTGTAACGCCTGTCATCAGCCGCCAAGTTACCGCGACCGGTGATTTTATCGGGCGAGTCGTCGCTATCGACAAAGTCGAGATCGTCGCCCGCGTCCCCGGCTTTATCGAGCAGCGCAATTTTACCGAAGGGCAGAATGTCAAAAAGGGCGACCTCCTGTTCCGCATCGAACAGGACACTTACAAAGCCGCGGTCGATCAGCAGAACGCCAATCTCGCTAAGGCGAAGGCCACCGAAGTAAACGCCAATTTTCAATTGCAGCGCGGCCAAGAGTTGGTGCGCAACCAGAATATTCCGCAATCCACCGTCGATCAGCGCGCCGCCGATGAACAATCAGCGCAAGCCGACGTGATGGAAGCGCAGGCCTTGCTGGAACAGGCGCAGATCAATCTCGGCTATACCGAAATACGCTCGCCGATCGATGGACGGATCGGACTCGCCAGGTACACCGTCGGCAATCTGGTCGGTCCGTCGTCGGGCAACCTGGCAACGATCGTCAGCCAGGATCCGATCTACGTTACATTTCCGGCGAGCGAAGCCGATATCATCGAGTACCGGCGCCGGGTCGCCGAGACGGCTGATAAAAATCCGCATGTGACCGTTCACGTCAAATTGCCGAACGGAATTATCTATCAGCATCCCGGGCTCACTAATTTCCTCGACGCTCAGGTGCAGACCGACACCGACACGGTCTTGGTGCGCGCACAATTCCCGAATCCCGAAGGCTTGCTGATTCCGGGCGGCGTGGTCGGTGTCGTGGTCGATCGCGGCAAACCGGGCTCGTCGCTGGTGGTGCCGCAAGCCTCTATCCTGCTCGATCAGGCGGGCAATTATGTCATGGTGGTCGACGATGCAAATAAAGTCGAGCAACGGCGGATAACGACCGGCGTGGAGGAAGGCCGCGACATCGTCGTTGCCGGCGGTCTCAAGGAGGGTGAGCGGGTTATCGTCGAGGGGATTCAGAAAGTGCACCCGGGCCAGATTGTTGCGCCCACCGTCGTGCCGGGAAATTAGAGTTCGATGTTCTCCAGCATTTTCATCGATCGGCCCCGATTTGCAGTCGTTATCGCCATCGTCATCACGCTGGCCGGCGCGATCGCGATTTCAGCGATACCGATCGCGCAATTTCCCGAAATCGTGCCGCCGCAGGTCACGCTGACGGCAAATTATCCAGGTGCGGACGCCGAGGTGGTCGAAACCACGGTGGCGCAACCGATCGAGCAGCAGATCAACGGCGTCGACAACGCGCTCTATTATCAGTCCGCCAGCGGGTCGGACGGCAGCTACACGCTCAACGTGACCTTCGCGCTCGGGACCGATCCGGACATCAACACCGTCAACGTCCAGAACCGCTCCAGCCTCGCTACCCCGCAATTGCCCGATGAGGTGACGCATGCCGGCCTCACGGTCCGCAAGAAGTCGGCGGCGCTGCTCCAAGTCATCAATATCTATTCACCGAAGAATACCTACGACGCCGTCTTTCTGAGCAATTACGCGACCATCAACATCATCGATCCGCTGGCGCGGATCAAAGGCGTCGGTCAGGTCACTTTGTTCGGACCGCTCGATTATTCGTTGCGGATCTGGCTCGACCCCGACCGGCTGACCGAACTCAATCTGACGCCGAACGACGTCATCACCGCGGTGCAGGCGCAGAACGTCCAGGCCGCGCTCGGCCGTATCGGCGCCGCGCCCGTTTCGAGCGAGCAGCAGGTCCAGATCAACATCAAGACCAAGGGCCGACTGACGCGTCCGGAAGAGTTCGCCAATATCATCCTGCGCGCCAATCCCGACGGCTCGACTGTCCGCGTCAGCGACGTTGCCCGGGTCGAAATGGGAGCGAAATCGCAGGATCGTTACAGCCGGTTCAACGGCGCGCCGGCGGCCGCGATCGGAATCTATCAGTCGCCCGGCTCCAACGCCGTGGAGGTGGCGACAACAAGTCCGCGACACCATGGCCACGCTGTCGAAGCGGTTTCCCACCGATCTGACCTCACGGTGTTTTTCGACACCACCGTATTCGTGAATGCGACCATCGCCGAAGTCGTTCGCACGCTGGTGATTGCGATCGTTCTGGTCGGCTATCGTGGTCTTTCTGTTTCTCGGCAAGGTCCGCACGACGCTGATTCCGCTGGTCGCGGTGCCGGTGTCGATCATCGGCACCTTCGCCGTACTGCTGATCATCGGATATTCGGCCAATACCGTTTCTCTGCTGGCGCTGGTGCTGGCCATCGGCATCGTGGTCGATGATGCCATCGTCGTCGTCGAAAACATCGAGCGGGTGATCGAGGAGGAGCCCGAGCTGACGATTCCGGAGGCCTGCAAGAAAGCGATGGCCGAGATCACCGGCCCGATCCTTGCCATCACTTTCGTGCTGTTGTCGGTATTCGTTCCGGTCGCCTTTATTCCCGGCATCAGCGGCCAGTTGTTCCGGCAGTTCGCGGTGGCGGTGTCGGTATCGATGCTGATCTCGGCACTAAACGCGCTGACGCTCAGTCCGGCGCTGTGCGCGGTGCTATTGCGGCGCGGCGAAACCGGCCGCGGACCGATGCGGCATGTGCTGGGTGCGATCGATAAAGTACGCGACGGCTATGTCGCGGTGGTGCGCCGGCTCAGCAAGCGTCGCGGTGGTTGCCGTCGTGGTCGTGGTCGGCGTGGTGGCGGCATCGCTGTTGTTGTTCAATAGAATACCGCAGAGCTTCCTGCCGGATGAAGACCAGGGCGCGATCTTTGCGGCATTGCGGCTGCCGGAGGGCGCTTCGCTTAATCGTACCGAGGGCGTGGTCAAGCAGGTCGAGGATATCGTCAAACCTATTCCCGGCGTCGAAGGCATCTTGTCCGTGGTCGGACTGAATTTCATCGACTACGTCGCGTCGTCGAATCAGGCGTTCTTCGTTATCCGTCTCAAACCCTACGAAGACCGCACCGATCCGGCGCAAAGCGCGACCGCCATCATCGCGCGGCTGCGGCCGCAACTGGCGGCGATCCAGGGCGCCATCGTGTTTCCGTTCAATCTGCCGCCCATCCTTGGCCTGGGCAGCACCGGCGGATTCCAATACGTGCTCGAGGCGCTGCAGGGTCAGGCACCTACCGACGTGGCGGCGGTGCTGCGCGGGCTGATCGTCGCGGCTAACTCGCAGCCCGAACTCGCGGGCGTGTTCAGCACCTACGCCGCCGACACGCCGCAGATCTACCTCGACATCAATCGCGACAAGGCGCAGGTGCTGGGCGTCAAGATCAGCGATATTTTCAATGCGCTGCAATCGACGCTGGGCAGTTTCTATATCAACGACTTCAATGTTTTCGGCCGCACGTGGCAAGTCAACGTTCAGGCCGAGACGCCGTTTCGCGATCGGGTCGAAGACATCGAACGGATCTATGTGCGCAACGCGCATGGCGAAATGGTGCCGATCCGAGCGCTCGCCGAAGCGAAGCTCATCCAGGGACCGCAAACGGTGGTGCGCTACAACGGCTACCGCGGCGCGGTCGTCAACGGCGCCGCCAAGCCGGGCTATAGTTCCGGCCAGGCGCTCAGCGCGATGGAGCGCATGTCGGCCGCGACCTTGCCGTCCGGCTTCACTTACGAATGGACCGGCACCGCTTTCCAGGAAAAGGCTTCGGGCGGCCGCACCACGGTCGTGCTCGCGATCGCCATCTTGTTCGCTTATCTGTTTCTGGTGGCGCTGTATGAAAGCTGGAACATACCGATCCCGGCGTTGCTGTCCGTCAGCGTCGCGATATTCGGTGCTCTCGTCGCCGTGGCGATCGCCGGCCTGAGCTTCGACGTTTACGCGCAGATCGGACTTGTCGCTTTGATCGCGCTGGCCGCCAAGAACGGTATTCTGATCGTCGCCTTTGCGGTCGAGCAGCGGGCGCTCGGCAAGGATGCCGTCGCTGCCGCCATCGAAGCCGCAGCCCTGCGATTCCGCCCGGTAATGATGACGAGTTTCGCCTTCATCTTCGGGCTGTTTCCGCTGGTGATCGCCCATGGCGCCGGTGCGGCGACCCGTCACGCCGTTGGAACGCCGGTGTTTGGCGGCATGATCGCCGCGGCCATTCTCGGCATCTTCCTCATACCGCTGCTCTTCATTACGGCGGAAAAGCTGCGTCACTGGCGCCGGGAGCAACAATAAAGCGGGCTGCTGACGGTGGCGCAGTGGACCCCGCCCTTTGATCGGCGGTAACATGCGCGCGGCAGATTTGGACGCGCGCCGTTGAACCAGACTGAATTTCATCACTTTCTCATCGCCGACGATCATCCCTTGTTCCGCGGCGCGATGCGCGAGGCGGTCAGCGGCTTGTTCGAGCGTCAGACCGTCGCCGAGGCCGGGACCTTCGAGGAGGTGACGGAGATTCTCGAACGCGGCGGCGAGATCGATCTGGTGTTGCTCGATCTGCGCATGCCGGGCGTGCGCGGTTTTTCCGGCCTGATGTATTTGCGCGCACAATATCCGGGCCTGCCGATCGTCGTGGTTTCGGCCAACGACGATCCGGCGGTGATCCGGCGCTGCATGGAGTTCGGCGCTTCCGGTTTCATTCCGAAGACGCTCGGCATCGAAGCACTGCGCAAGGCGATCTCGCGCGTGCTGCAAGGCGAAGTATGGACGCCGCCGGACATCGATCTTACCCGCGGCGGCGACGCCGACGTTGCCGCCATGATCGAGCGGCTCTCGACCCTGACGCCGCAACAGGTGCGGGTCCTGATGATGCTCTCGGGCGGCCTGCTCAACAAACAAATCGCTTATGAGCTCGGCGTGTCGGAAGCGACAGTGAAGGCCCATGTCTCCGCAATCCTGCAAAAGCTCGGCGTCGAAAGCCGCACCCAGGCCGTCATCGCCGCCGGCAAGATCGAAGCGGGGCAGTGGCCGCAGGGCGGCGTGCGTGAAGGATAAGCGAATCTACTCGGCCGCGACCCGCTGCACCCGCCATTGGCGTGATCAGCGCGCGCAAAGACGCCGGCTTGAGCGGCTTGTTGAGCAAATGCGCGCCTTCGCCGCGGGCTTCGTCGCGCACATGCAGCGAGCGGTCCGCGGTGATCAGGATCGCGGGAATCTGGCGCTCGAAGCGGCGGCGCAGTTCGGCGATGACGGCGATGCCGTTGCCGCCGTCGAGATGATAGTCGACCAGAAGACCGTCCGGTTCGACACCGCTCGATTCGATGGCCGCCAGGGCTTCGGCGAGATCAGCGGCCTTGAGGGTGCGGCAACCCCAGCCGCCGAGCAGGGTGTCCATGCCATCGAGAATCGCGCGCTCATTGTCGATGCAAAGCACGACCGTGCCATCGAGCCGCCCGGCGCCGGGCTTGGGTACGGTGCGCAGCCGTGCCGTGCCGGCGGAAGCTTTGGCGCGCGGCACTTCGATCGAGAAACGCGAGCCGCTGCCGACATTCGATTTCAGGTTCACTTCGCAATCGAGCACGCGCGCAATGCGTTCGACAATCGACAGACCAAGCCCGACGCCGCGCGCCACCCGCGCGCCCTGATCGAGCCGGTGGAATTCCTTGAACACCGCGCGCCGCTTCCCCGACGGAATGCCGATGCCGGTATCGTAGACTTCGATGCGCAACCGCGCACCGCGGCGGCGGCAGCCGACCAGGACGCTGCCGGTGGGCGTGTATTTGATCGCATTGGAAATGAGGTTTTGCAGCAGCCGGCGCAGCAGCCGCCGGTCTGAACGCACCGTAAGCGTGCACGGCATGAAGATGAGGTCGAGCCCCTTTTCACGGGCGAGCGGCGCGAATTCGACTTCAAGCCGCGCCAGCAATTCGTCGATGCGAAAATCGCCGATCTCCGGCTTCATCGCGCCGGTATCGAGCCGCGAAATATCCAGAAGCGCGGTGAAAATTTCTTCCACGGCTTCGAGCGAGGCGTCGATATTGGAAACCAGATCGCCATCCTCGCCGGCGTTCTGGCGCTGGCGCTCGATCAAGCTCGTGACGTAGAGCCGTGCGGCATTGAGCGGCTGTAAAATATCGTGGCTGGCGGCGGCGACGAAGCGCGTCTTCGACACATTGGCCTCGTCAGCTTCGGCCTTGGCCCGTTCCAGCGCAGCGTTCAGCCGTGTCAGTTCGCCGGTGCGCTCGCGCACGCGGCGTTCCAGCGTTGCGTTGGCGCGTTCCAAGGCCTCCGCCGCCTTCACGCTGGGCGTAATGTCGGTAAAGGTCGTGACCAGGCCGCCGCCGGGCATCGGGTTGGAGCGAACCTCGATGACGAGGCCGCGCTCTGCGAAGCGCTCCAGGAACGGCTCGGCTTCGGAGGTATATTTGGCGATGCGTGCGGCAATGAAGGCGTCGACATCGTCGCGGCCCTCGCCGTCGCGCCCGATATGGCGCAGCACGTCGCGGAGCGCGATACCGACCCGCGTCAGTTCATGCGGCAGATCGAAGATCTCGCCGAATTGCCGGTTCCAGCAAACCAGCGTCAATTCCTTGTCGAATACCGCGATGCCCTGCCGCACATGATCGAGCGCGGTCTGCAGGACTTCGCGATTGTAGTGGATTGCGGCATTGGCGTCGTCGAGAAGCTTCAGGGCGGCTTTGGTCGAAACCGTGCGCTTGCGGAGCAGCAGCGATAGGACGAGCCGCGAAGACGCGGCGCCGATCGCGGACGCCAACAGATACTCGGCATATTGCAGCAGCTGAAAGTCGGCTTCGGCCGCCGGATCGAGATCGATGCGGCGGGTCAATGCGAAACCCGCGAAGGATTCGCGGGTGCGCTCTTCGCCGAGATAGCGGGCGACCGTCGAAATCAATTCGCCAACGGCAACCGAGGCGCGGCGCAGCCGGAACGTCGGCGCCATCGGCGCCAGTGTCGATGGAACGAACAAGTCGGCCTGGACGCGTTCGATCGCCGTCGGCAGGCGGGCCAGCGAGCAGCAAACATAAAAGGCGATATTGACGGCGAGACTCAGCAGCACGCCATGGACCAGCGGCGGCATGTCGAGCCCGAACAGGGCCTGCGGTCGCAGTAACGCGACACCCCACGGACCGTCGGTCAGGATACGCCCGCCGACAATGCCGGCGTCGGACACGCTGGGCAACAAAAGCGTGTATCCCCAGGTCAAAATGCCGGCGCTCATGCCGGCGATAGCGCCAAGCGCGGTACCGCGGCGCCACATCAGCCCGCCGAGAAATGCCGGCGCGAATTGCGCGACCGCGGCCATCGAGAGAAAGCCGATGGCGGCAAGCTGGGCCTCGCCGGCGGAGCGGTAATAGATGTAGGCGAAAAATAGAATGACGAAGATCGCGATGCGGCGGGTCGTCAGAAGCTGCGCGCCGGCGTCGCTGGTGGCGCCGGCGAGGCCCGCATCGCGCTTAAGGATCAGCGGAACGACGATGTCGTTCGAAACCATGATGGCAAGCGCAACCGTCTCCATGATCACCATGGCGGTCGCCGCCGACAGCCCGCCGACAAAAGCAACGAGCGTGATCAGTTCCGAATGGGCGGCGAGCGGCAATGCTACGACGAACATGTCGCTGTCGATGCCGCCGGCCGGAAAGGTCAGCAGGCCCGCCATTGCGATCGGCACCACGAACAGGTTGATCAGCACCAGATAAAGCGGAAACATCCAAGCCGCGCGGCGGATTTCCGCCTCGCTGTGGTTTTCGACCACGGTGACGTGGAATTGCCGCGGCAATAGCACGATCGCGAACAGCGACAGCACCGTCATGGCGCAGAACGACGTGAATTGCGGCACGCTGTGGAGGACAGCGGCGGTATGCGCGGTCTCGATCGCGCGCGTCGAGCAGCGCGAACGGCCCGTGGAACATGACGAAGGTGACGAAAACGCCGACGGTGAGAAACGCCAGCAGCTTGATCGATGGACTCGGTCGCGATCGCCAGCATCAAACCGTCCTGATGCTCGGTCGCGTCGGTGTGGCGGGTGCCGAACAAGACCGCGAATGTCGCCATCGCCAGCGCGACAAACAGCGCGACGTCGCCAAGCAACGGCTGTGGCGCGCCGCCCGGCGAGGCCTGGCTCAGGATCGCGGAGACAGAGGACGCGACCGCTTTGAGCTGCAGTGCGATGTAGGGGATCATGCCGACGATGGCGATCAGCGCGACCGTTGCCGCCACCGCCGGGCTCTTGCCGTAACGCGCCGCGATGAAATCGGCGATCGAGGTGATGTTCTGGCCCTTGGCCAAGCGGACGATGCGGATGAGGAACGGATAGGCCAGTCCGACCACCAGCATCGGGCCGATATAAATGGTGAGGAAGTCGAAACCTGTACGCGAGGCAAGCCCGACCGAGCCGAAAAACGTCCACGACGTACAATAGATGGCGAGCGACAGCGGGTAGATCAAAAGCCGGGATGCGGCACCGCGGGCGAGCCGCCTACGGTCGCCATAGCTCGCGACCAGGAACAAAAAGCCGATATAGGCAAGCGCAATGGCGACAACGACCCACCCTTGCAACATGACCTCACCCCTGCGGCGTCGGCATTTTAGGTCCTTCCCGCGCGACTTTCAGCAAAGTCACCACGTTTGGGATTGGCTGTCCATGCCTCGTTTTGCTGCAATAACGGTGCGTTGACGGCGCCCCGCCCAGCGGGCATTCAGGCCAAATCCATGTGGTCCCAATTTCCTCCCCGGCGCATAGTGATAGAGACGGCCGAGACGCTCGCCATCGCGCTCGCCGGCGGGCTTCTCTTCACGTGGCTGGGTCTGCCCGCCAGCTTGGTGTCCGGCTCGGTGGTCGCAGTGGCGGCTGCTGCGCTGCTTGGACGGCCGGTGCGCGTGCCGCTGCTGCTGGCGCGGGTTTGTTACGTCTTTGTCGGCATCCTGCTCGGCGCCGTGGTGACGCCGGAGACATTGCATGGCGTCGCCGCCTGGCCGGCCAGCATCGCGCTTTTGATGCTGACGACGATTTGCATGATCGTCGCGACTACGAGCTATCTATGCATCGTCCATCGCTGGGATATGTTCTCGGCCCTGATGGGTTCCAGCCCCGGTTCGATGGCGCAGGTTATCGCGCTGTCGACCGAACTCGGCGGCAATGTCCGCGCCATCGCCGTCGTGCAGACCGTGCGTGTGCTTCTCCTGGTCATCGGCCTGCCCAACGGGCTCGCGCTGTTCGGTCTGGTCGTGCCGGCGGTGCCGACGGTGCGCGGCGAGGCGGACCTCGCGGTGCTCGGCCAGATGATCGCCTTGCTGGTGGTCGCCGGTCTGTTCGCCATTGTCTTCCTGCGGCTGCGCTTTCCCGGCGGACTTCTGTTCGGCGCCATGGCCGGCTCAGGCCTGCTTCACGGCACCAACCTCGTCCATGCGGTATTGCCGTGGTGGCTTGGCAGCGCCTCGGTAATCACGCTCGGCGCACTGATCGGTTCGCGTTTCGTCAATACCACGCCGCGCATGCTGGCGCGCGATCTCGGCGCAGCTCTCGGGTCATTCGCGGTATCGATGGCGGTCGCCACGCTCTTCATCCTGATCGTCGAGCATTTGTTTCATTTTCCGATCGCCAACATCGTGATCGCGTTCTCGCCCGGCGCGCAGGACACGATGATGGTGCTCGCGCTGGCGCTGCACCTCGATCCGGTCTATGTCGGCGCGCATCATCTGGCGCGTTTTTTGGTGGTGACGGTTGCAATCGGCGTGAGCGCACGCCGCGTGGCGCGGCATGCGAAGGTGACGCCCGATCACGGCAACGCGGGACTTTAGATCGCAGAAGGCCGTTACGCCGCCGGCTCGTCGTCTTTATGATTGTGCAGAAACCTGGCGATCTGCCCTCTCAATGCGGCCCTGTCCAATGGTTCATCCATCGATCCGGCAGTGTCGAACAGCTCGCGTTGGAGCTTCGCGGGAAGCGTATTCCAGCGCATGATAACGGACGCGCCAAGGCAGCAGAGAACACGCTCTTCTTCCGCAGGGAGTGTCTCAGGGATATTCGGCCTTTCACCTGACCTTTCGGCGGGAATTTCCGCCGTTAGCCGGAGCATCTTCTTGCAAGAGACGCCCACCGACAGTCGGATCAAAGCCGGCCCAGCAGCATGAGAACGACAACGATGATCAAGATGGTGCCGATGACGCCGACGCCGCCATGTCCGTAGCCGTATCCATAACCGCCGAAGCGGCCGCTAAAGCCGCCGAACAGGAAGATAACCAGAACGATAACGAGAATAAGTCCAAGTGACATAATTTATCTCCCTCTTTGCACCCTCGGGTAGGGGCTCCGCCACCGCCGGTAATGCTACTTGGTCAGGCCGACGGGATCTGTGCAAAATTGCTCACATCGCGTCGCGTGGATCGTCGAAGCGCAATTGAATTTACGGCAAGGTGAAGCTCGCCGTTATTTCGGAGCGAGGCAAAGAAGCAGTCATCGCTATTCTCGGCGCCGACGAATTCTTTGGCGAAGGTTGTCTTGCCGGACAGGTACGGCGCTGAGACGGTGTCGGATGGAGGCCATTAACTCCAAGGCAACAGCGTTGCGCGCGGTACGAAACCGTACGTTACCAGGAGTCCGCTCGGTTTGTGGGTAATCTCTTGCCGGCGTAACGATGCCACCGGGCACGGTCGGGGAACGTCCAAATGAGAGCGGAGTCGCGCCGCAATGAGCGATTTTCTCACAAGCGGATCGAGTCGAGCGGCATTATATGTGTCCGAGAGCGACGGATCGAATTAGGGAGCCGCTTCGATGAACCCCATCACCGTATTTCTGACCATCGTCTGTCTCGCCGTCGGCGCGGCACTGATCGCCGTGGGCCATTTTTACGCAGGCGTCGCCATGGTGATCGTCGCGGTTATCATCGCCGCGGCGCTGAAGATGGCCAATGCCTGGGAAAAATTCGTCATTCTGCGCGCCGGCAAGTTGCGAGGCGTCAAGGGACCGGGACTGTTCCTCATCGTCCCGGTGCTCGACCACGTCGTGGCCATCATTGACGAGCGCATTCAGACCACGGCCTTCAGCGCCGAAGAGGCGCTGACGAAAGATACCGTCCCGGTGAACGTCGATGCGATCATCTTCTGGTTCGTCCACGACGCGCAGAAGGCGGCATTGAATATCACCGATTACCGCGAAGCGATCGATCGCGTCTCTCAGACCTCACTGCGGGAAATGATCGGGTCGTCGATGCTGGCCGCGCTGCTATCGGAGCGCACCGCCGCCGACGATCTGTTGCGCAGCGAAATCGGCCGCAAAACCGCCGACTGGGGCATTTCGGTCAAGTCGGTCGAGATCCGCGACGTCGCGATCCCGGTTGCTTTGCAGGATGCGATGTCAAGGCAAGCGCAGGCTGAGCGAGAAAAACAGGCCCGCGTCATTCTCGGCTCGGCCGAGGCGGCGATCGCGGGCAAGTTTGTCGAGGCGGCGATGATCTATGCCGATCACCCGGCGGCGCTGCAGCTGCGCGCCATGAACATCATCTATGAGACGACCAAGGAGCGGGGCGCTACGATTCTGATGCCGACCTCGATGGTCGACAGCATGAATCCCGTGGTCGCGTTGGCGCTCGCCGGGCAGGCTGCCGCGGCGCCAAAGGCCGACGTGCCGGGGCCGTCGACACCCGACATGCCAAAAGAGAGCGCCGCGGCCGCCGAGGCGAGCAGCGGATGAGCGCCATCGCTTCATTTCGGCGATTCCGGCAGCGGCCGGTCTGTTAGCAACAGGCCGACCTCGACGCCAAAGTTATTTTTTGCCGCGCGGCTTTCCGAAGGCGGCAACCACTTCTTTCTTTTTTATCCGTGCCGCTGGATTGCCGCGCTCGCCGAGATTCTGCTCTTCGGTGCCGTCGCCCATCATGCCGGGATGAACGATCTTGGCTTTCTTCTTGGCCACCTTGCGGGCAGCAGGCTTCTTTTTCGCGGGCTTCTTTGTCATGTCAATGCTCGATGCAGGGTGTTCGATGACGTGGGGAGGGTGAAAGTGCCTTCCAGAGACAATTAAAGCATGCGTACGTTGGAGACTGTACCGTGTTAATCACTCGGCGGCGAGCGCGCGTTCCTTGAACGGCAATCCCAGCCGCTGCCAGACATCGACCAGGGCTTCGGCGAGCCGGTCGATCAATGCGTCGTCATGATAGGGGCTTGGCGTGATGCGCAACCGCTCCGTACCCTTGGGCACGGTCGGATAATTGATCGGCTGGATATAGATGCCGTGCTCCTCAAGCAGCAGATCGCTCGCCGCCTTGCATAATTCCGGATCGCCGACGAAGACCGGCACGATATGCGTCGGGCTGGTCATCACCGGCAGTGCGGCGCCGGCGAGGACGGCCTTGGTGCGCGCGGCGCGATCCTGATGCCGCTCCCGTTCCCACTGCGACGTCTTCAGATGCCGAATTGCCGCTGTCGCGGCGGCGCAGACCGATGGCGGCAGCGCGGTGGTGAAGATAAAGCCCGGCGCATAGGAACGGACCGCGTCGATCAGCGCCGACGAACCGGCGATATAACCGCCCAGGCAGCCAAACGCCTTGGCAAGCGTGCCCTCGATTACGTCGATGCGGGAAGCGACCGCGTCACGTTCGCTGATGCCGCCGCCGCGCGGGCCATACATGCCGACGGCGTGCACCTCGTCGATATAGGTCATGGCGCCGTAGCGTGCGGCAAGATCGCAGATTTCGACCACCGGCGCGACGTCGCCGTCCATCGAGTAAAGGCTCTCGAACACCACGAGCTTCGGCCGCGCCGGATCCGCCGAGGCCAGCAGCTCTTCGAGATGGGCGGCATCGTTATGGCGGAAGATCTGCTTCTCGCAATACGCTTGGCGCACGCCCTCGATCATCGAATTGTGGTTCCAGGCATCCGACAGGATCAGGCAGTTCGGCATCAGCTTCGCGAGCGTCGAAATGCCGGTCTCGTTCGAGACGTAGCCCGAGGTGAAAACCAGCGCGGCTTCCTTGCCGTGAAGATCGGCGAGCTCGCGCTCAAGCTCGACCAAAGGGTGATTGTTGCCGGCGATGTTGCGGGTGCCGCCCGCGCCGGTGCCCATGCGGGTCGCGGTCTCGACCATGGCGCCGACGACCTTGGGATGCTGGCCCATGCCGAGATAATCGTTCGAGCACCAGATCACGACGTTCTTTGGGCCCTCGGGCGTATGCCAGACCGCGTGCGGAAACCGTCCGGCGATGCGTTCGAGATCGGCGAACACCCGGTAGCGCCGTTCGTCGTGCAGCCGGCCGAGCGCGTCGGTGAAATAGGCGCCGTAATTAATGTCGGGGCGGTTCTTTGGGTATGGCATGGGCACTAGGCTACAGTGAGGGGTACGCATTCACCGGCGGTTACCGGATCCCTGCAATTTGGAACTCCACCAAGGTAGTTCTAGAAGCGTTCCAGGGCATTTGTCGAGGGTATCCAGCCGCGGCTCGCCGCCACGTGATTGACCTCGATCAATGATGCGAAAAATCGTTGTGGGCTGAGCCTATTGGGCCACGGCGTCGCGTAGCCCGACGGCGGTTCCGGGCGCGGCCGGATAGCGCCCCTGGCGTTTGAGCCAGGGGCTCCACGGTTCCGGCGCCACCAGGCCTTCGGTGACCGAGACCGGTAATATGCGGCCGTCGTCGCCGATCCGGCCGATCATCACCGGCTTGAAAAGATGATGGGTCTTATCGTCCATGCGCACCGAGAAGCCGCTCGGCGCGGTGACGCGCCGTCCGCCGAGCGCGGCGCGCACCCTCTCGACATCGGTGGTGCCGGCGGCGGCAACAGCGTCGACCCAGAGGTGGAACCCGATCCATGTCGCTTCCATCGGGTCGTTGGTCACGGCGTCGGGCTTGCCGGTGAAGCGGCGCCAATCCGCGATGAAGGTCCGGTTCTCCGGGGTCTCGAAGGCGTGCAAATAATTCCACGCTACGAAATGGCCGCCGATATTGGAGCGCATCAGCGCGGGCAGTTCGGCCTCGTTGATCGACAGCGACATGACAGGAATGTCGGCTGCCGCAATCTCCTGGTTCGCAAGCTCGCGGAAGAAATGCACATTGGCGTCGCCGCTGATGGTGGCGACGATCGCGGTGCGGCCGCCGCGCGCGAACCGGCGGATGTCTTCGACCACCGTCCGCCAATCAGCCTTGCCGAGCGCGGTGTAGCGCTCCTCGACCGCGGTGACGCCTTGGCTCGCCAGATAGCCCTTGAGCACGGCATTGGTGGTGCGCGGATAAACGTAGTCGGTGCCGACCAGAAAGAAGCGGCGGATGCCCTGATCGCGCAGGAAGTTGACCGCGGGGATCGCCTGTTGCGGCGGCGTGGCGCCTGTATAGAAAATGTTGCGAGAGGATTCCTCGCCTTCGTATTGGCTCGGATAGAACAACAGCGCGTTGTCTCGCTCGACGATCGGCAGCACTTCCTTGCGTGACGCGGAACTCCAGCAGCCGAAGATCGCCGCCACCTTGTCTTCGGTAATCAGCTTCTTGGCGAGTTCGGCATAGGCCTTGGGATCGGAATGCGGATTGACGATGACCGGCTCGATCGGCCGGCCCAGCAGCCCGCCATGCGCGTTCTGCTGCTCGATCAGCATGACCAGGAGTTCCTGCAGCGGGCGTTCGCTCGCGGTCATGGTGCCGGACAGCGAATGCAGGATGCCGATCTTGATCGAGCCGAATTCGATATCGGAAAAGTAGCGCGTCACCGCATCGACCAGCCATTGCGAACGGCCGAGCAGATCCTCGGCGGTGGCGAGGACGCCGTTGCCGGCCTCTTCGACGCTCGATGCGATAGTGGAAATCTCCGGCAGCACGCCGGCGACCGCGCCGGCGACCTGCTCGGCGCGATTGCCGATGCGATTGATCTCCTCGGCCTGGTGATCGAGGATGCCGGCCAATTGCCGGTTGGCATTGCTCATCGTCGTCACGCTCGACGACACGCCGGCGATGGCGTCGACTGTCTCGTTCACCGCATGTTGAATGTCGTGGACCTGCGCGCTGATCTCGCCGGTCGCTTTCGCCGTCTGTTGCGCCAGCGTCTTGACCTCGGAGGCGACGACTGCAAAGCCGCGGCCGGCGGCGCCGGCACGCGCCGCCTCGATGGTGGCATTGAGCGCCAGCAGCGACGTTTGCGAGGCAATGGACTCGATCAGTTTCACGACAGCGCCGATCCGCTCGGCTGCGGCGGCGAGGCTGCGCACGATGAAGTCGGTATGGCCGAGATCGGCGATGGTGCGCTCGGTCGCATCCTTGGCGGCGGCCGCTTCGGTGGTGCATTGGACGATCAAAGTGAGGAGACCGCGCGCCGCTTCCGCAACCGCCCCCACGTCGCGGCTGGCGCAAGCCGCGGCTTCGACCGCGTGCGACGTGCGCCGCGACATGTCCTTGTTGCGGGCGCCGAGATTGGCGGTGGTGACCCGGATTTCCTCGCCGGCGGATTGGAAGGTGCCGGTGAGTTCGTCGATGGTGGAGCGGAACCGCTGCGTGAAAAAGCCGCGGCTGGCGTGGCGCAGCCGCGTCTCTGCGTCCCGGCTGCGATGATCCACCACCAGCGCATCGGCGTCGATCAGGGCCTGCCGCATGGTCTCCGCGGCGACCGACCCGGCGGCGAGTGCGCCGCTGCCGCTGCGCTCCGGCAGTGCCGCATAGCGATCGCCGCCTGCGATCTGCGTAATCGGCACGACGACCGCGCGCAGCCTGCGCTCGCACCATAACGCGGCCGCGGCCGCGGCGGTAAACGCCGTCAACAGACCGAGCAGAAGGCTATTCGTGCCCCAGGTGGTCAATACCGCGATGACGCAGGCCGACATCGACGGCAGCACGATCCACAGCGGCATCGGGCTTTTGTGCAGGTCGGCGGCCATTTCGGATCGACGTAATCCCGCGCGGGGAAAATTCCTGGAGAACATTGGTGAAATTGCGCATATTCGATTACTAAAACCTTTCCCAATGCTGCACCGCACCGCACGAATTAGTGGCAAACTTGCTCAAAATGTATGCTGATTGTCCAATCGCATCATGAGTATGGATCGGCATAACGAATAAGCGATCAGGAAATAACAAAAAAATGTCACAGCGACCCATCGGCCTCGACCACGATCTCACCGATTACGGCGATCGGGATTTCTCGCGCTATCTGCGCCGCTCCTTCGCCCAGTCGATGGGCTATTCACGCGCGCTGTTGGACAAACCCGTGGTCGGCATCGCCTATACCGGATCCGACTTCAACAATTGCCATCGTCATTTTCCCGAGCTCTTGGCGGCGGTGAAACGCGGCGTGCTCGCGGCGGGCGCGTTGCCGCTCGAGTTTCCGACCATCTCCCTCGGTGAAGTCTTCCTGACTCCGACCAGCCTGAAATATCGCAACCTGATGGCGATCGATACCGAGGAGATGATCCGCGCCCAGCCGATGGATGCCGTGGTGCTGATGGGCGGTTGCGACAAGACCGTACCGGCTCAGTTGATGGGCGCGGTGTCGGCCGATCGCCCGGCCATCGCGCTGGTCGCCGGGCCGATGATGACGGGCCGGCATCGCGGCGAGCGGCTCGGCGCCTGCACCGATTGCCGCCGGTTCTGGGCGCGCTATCGCGCCGGCGACATCGATGCCGAGGAAATCTCCGAAGTCGAAGGTCAGCTTGCCGTCACCGCGGGCACCTGCGCGGTGATGGGCACGGCGTCGACCATGGCCTGCCTCGCCGAAGCGCTCGGCATTTGCCTTCCCGGCACCGCGGCGATCCCCGCCGTGCATGCCGACCGGCTGCGGGCCGCCGAAGCGACCGGCGCCGCGGCGGTGAAACTGATCGGATCGAAGCGTACGCCCTCGGCACTCATCAATACCAAGTCGGTGGAGAATGCATTGCGCGTGCTTCTCGCGCTCGGCGGCTCGACCAATGCGGTGATCCACCTCACCGCCATCGCGGGTCGGGCCGGCGTGAAAATCTCGCTCGATCAGCTCAACAAGCTGTCGGACACGACGCCGGTATTGATCAATCTCAAGCCGGTCGGCAACGGCTACATGGAGGACTTTTGCGCGGCCGGCGGCATGGGTGCGCTGTTGCGCGAATTAAAGCCGCTGCTTCATCTCGACTGCATGACCGTGACCGGCGAAACGCTGGCCGAGCGCCTCGATGGCGACGCCGATAGTTACGTCGACCGCTCGATCATCGCCGAATTCGGCAAGCCGCTTGAACCACAAGGCGGACTGGTCGCGCTGTTCGGCAATCTGGCGCCGAAGGGCGCGATCCTCAAGCGTTCGGCCGCCGATGCGAAACTGTTCGAGCACGAAGGCCGCGCCGTGGTGTTCTCGTCACTGGCCGATCTTGCGGCGCGGATCGACGACCCGGCGCTCGACGTCGAGCCCCACGATATCCTGGTGTTGCAAAATGCCGGCCCGCATGCGCCGGCCTGCATGCCCGAAGCAGGTTATTTGCCGATCCCGAAGAAGCTCGCCCAGCGGGGCGTCAAGGACATGATCCGTATTTCCGATGCGCGGATGAGCGGCACCGCTTTCGGCACCATCGTTCTGCATGTCACGCCAGACGCAGCGTCGGGCGGCCCGCTCGGCCTGGTTAAAAGTGGCGACCGCATCCGGCTTTCGGTGAAGGACCGCCGTATCGAGTTGTTGGTCGATGACGCCGAACTGAAAAAGCGTGCCGCTGCATCATCGGCGCGCATAGAAATTCCACAACGCGGCTATGCCAAGTTGTTTGCCGAGCAAATACTCGGTGCCGACGAGGGTTGCGATTTCAAGTTTCTGATGCCGCAGTAACACTTTAGCGCTCGCCCGGCGCGCTGCGCGCCGCGCTTTGCTCAAGCGGCATCAATCTTGCGTGTCACCCGTCCGGCTGGGCTTAAAAATGGTGACAACAATGTGGCGTCCATTCTGCTGGCCTACGTTCATGACCGCGCTTTTCGTCGTCGCGGCGTTAAGCTTTCCCGCGCACGCCGAGGATTGGCCGAACCACCCGGTGACCATCGTCGTGCCCTTCGGCGCCGGCGGCAATACCGACATGATGGCGCGTATGGCGGCGCAGGATCTGTCGCAGAAATTCGGTCAGAATTTCATTGTTGAAAACCGTCCCAGCCCCGGCGGGGTGATCGGCACCAGAGCCGTCGTCGAGGCCGCCCCCGACGGATATACAATCCTGTTTTGTGCGTCATCGATGGTCACGTTGACGCCGCAACTGGAGAATCTCGAGTTCGATCCGGTCAAGCAGTTGATACCGATCACCAATGTCGGAACCGGCGCGCAGGTGATGGCGATCAAACGCAGCCTGCCAGTGACGAACCTGCCGGAATTTCTGGCCTACGCGAAGGCCAATCCCGGCAAGCTCAACTTCACCGTCGCCGGAACTCAAAATCTCAGCCACTTTTCGCCGGTGCGGCTGTTCAAGGCAACCGGGGTCGATCTGGTCATGGTGCCGGCGCGCAGCGAACCGCAGGCAATTTCCGATTTGATGAGCGGCGTCGCCGACGTGTATTTCGGCAACGCCTCGGCCTTGCTGCCACTCGTCAATAGCGACCAAGTTCGCTTGATCGCCGTCAGCACACCGCAGCGCCTGGTCGGGGCGCCCGATCTTCCCACGGTCGCGGAGACCGTGCCGGGCTTCGAGGCGGTTTCATGGAATGGCTTTCTGGCGCCGGTCGGAACGCCCGCATCGATCATCGACGCGATCAGAAAAGAGGTGACGGCGTTTGTCAAAACGCCCGACGTCACGCAGCGATTGACAAAACTCGGCATCGTTCCAGGCGGGCTCTCCAGGGACGAGATCGAAACGATGTTCCAGAAAGAACACGAGACCTATGCTTCCGTAATCAAGGTCGTGGGCATTCCGTCCAACAACTAGAGGTCGGCCGCGGCCTTGTTTCCAGGCCGCAGGGCGCGCTACCAATATTGCTCCTTTTTCATTCAAAGGGGCGCACCTCATGTCATCGGCGCAAAAACTGCGCGAACTTCTGGCTGAGCCGCGGATCGCCGTCATGCCGGGATGTTTCGATGGGCTGTCCGCCAAGCTTGTGGCCGACGCGGGCTTCAAGGTCGCTTTTATGAGCGGCTTCGCCGTCGCTGCGGCCCGCCTTGGCCTGCCGGACACCGGCCTCATTTCGTTTGCCGAGATGCTCGACAGTTTACGCAATTGCTGCAGTGCCGCCGGGGCCATTCCGCTGATCGGCGACGGGGATACCGGCTACGGCAATGCGCTCAACGTGCAGCGCACGGTGGTCGAATATGCGCGCGCCGGCGCCGCCGCGGTGATGATCGAGGATCAGATCAGTCCGAAAAAATGCGGCCACACCCGCGGCAAGCAGGTGGTTTCGCGCGAGGAGGCTCGGATGAAAATTCGCGCGGCGGCAGACGTAAAATCCGGCGCCGATATTCTCATCATGGCGCGGACCGATGCCCGCGCAGTCCACGGCTTCGACGCGGCCCTCGAGCGCTGCCGGGATTTCGAGGAAGCCGGCGCCGATATTATTTTTTTCGAAGCGCCTGAGACCGAGGACGAGATGCGGCGGTTTTGCCAGGCCATGAGCAAGCCCTGCATGGCGAATATGGTGCCCGGCGGCAAAACGCCGGTTCTGCCGCCCGCTCGATTGCAGGAGATCGGTTACAAGCTCGCGCTGTATCCGGTGATGCTGCTCTCGGCGGCAATCGCGGCTATGCAGGGCGCGCTTGCCTCGCTCAAGCCCGGCGCCACCGCACCGCAGCCGCGCGAGCATCTCGTTTGCCGAATTGCAAAATGTCGTCGGATTTCCCGATTATTGGAAGAGCGAAGAGCGGTACAAAGCCGAGGCATAGAAAGAGTCAGGCCGCGGGTGGCTCTCGCAGCGCCGCGATGATGGCTTCGGAATCCATCAGGTCGGCGTATTTTTGCTCCATGTCGAACAGATTGGCGTCGTGTGCTTGCAGCGAGCGGTCGCCGACGCAGTCGCGCGCGACCACCGTGCGGAAATCGTGGCTCATGGCATCGACAACCGTGGCCCGCACACAGCCCGACGTGGTGCAGCCGGTGACGATGACCGTATCCACGGCGAGCCCCTGCAGCAGTTTTGCATAGCCGGTGCCGAAGAAAGCCGACGGCTGGGTTTTGCGCAGGATCGTCTCGTGGGCGAGCGGCTCGAGTTCCGGCACGACCTGGCCCGCGGCCGCGCCCTCGGTCAGTGTCGCCAGCGCCGGCACTTTGCGAACGAAAGCGCAGTGATCGCTGCCATCCTCGGCATAGACCACGCGGGAAAACGCCACCGGCAACCCGCGCCGCCTCGCTGCTGCCAGCAATCCGACAGTCTTCGCCACCGCTGCCGGAATATTGCCGCCGCCGAAAATCGCCGGATCGACAAATCCATTGGTGAAATCGACGACGCAGAGCGCCGGCCGCAATCCCATCCCCACGGCATTGCCGAAACCCTGCGCGCGATAAATTGCTGTATCGTCCCGGTTCATCGCATCGTTAACCTGACTAGCGTTAAGTGTCGCGCTTTAAGTGTATATCATTCGATTTCGCCGGCGCGCCGCATGCTGGCGATCATCGACGATTTCAACATGTACTCCCGCGCCGCGACTTTGTCGTCGGCGATGCGCCGCATCTCATCGAGCGCCTTCTGGCGCACGGCCGGATCGCGTTCGCTGATAACTTGACGATTGCGATGGGTCTGCTGCTGCACCGCTTCGACGGCGACGGTACGCCGCTGGCGATCATAACGGTCGAGTGAGCGATCGTCGCCGCCGGCCCAAATCTTCTGCAGCTTGTCGGCGAGATTGAAAGCGTCCTGGATGCCGCCGTTCATGCCCATGCCGCCCAGCGGATTATTGATATGCGCGGCATCGCCAGCCAGCAGTACGCGGCCGCATCGGAAGCTTTTCGCCACCTTCTGGTGCACATGATAGATGGAGCGGTGGGCGATATGGTACGGCTCGGCGCGCGGCACTACGCGCTGCAGCACCTGTTGCAATGATTGATCGGAGAGCAGCCGCGCGCGGTCGGAATTTTCCGGCGCCGGCACCAGCACACGCCATAGCTGCGGCACGCGCAACAATACCAGCCATTCTTGCGGATCGGCGATGTAGTTCACGAAAGCAATGTCGGTGAGCGTGTTCTCGAAGGGAAAGTCCGTCGATGCAATCAGGAACAATTCGGGATAGGTAAAGCCCTCGAATTCGACGCCGAGCGACTGGCGCACTGCACTATGGGCGCCGTCGGCGGCGATGACATAGCGTCCCGTGGTGACAACCTCTTCGGATTCTGCGCGGGCGGTCACCGTGACGCTGTCATCGTCCTGCCGTACCGCGGTGACCTGGTGTCCGAAGCGGAGTTCGACGCCGGGCAGCTTGCGAAGCTCCTCTTCGAGAAATCGCATCAGTTTCCACTGCTCGCACTGAACGCGATAGGGATGATTCGTATCTTCCGACAAGCAGAGAAAGATCGAAGGTTGCCACCGGGCCGGTCTCGCGGTCGCGGAACTGCCATGTCGGCGCCTTGAGGCCGACGTCGATCATCCGCGGCACGACGGCGAATTCGTCGAGCAGATCGAGGGTCGGCGGATGAAAGGTCGACCCGCGCAGTTCCATCACGAGCTCCGGCTCCGCCGCGAGCAGCGTGGTGGGGATGCCGCGTCGGACCAACGCAAGCGTTGCGGTCAATCCGACCGGCCCGGCGCCGACGACGATTACGCGGTCTTTTTCATTCGGCATGGGTTGAGTTTCGATGACGACGCTCTCACGCGATGCTACGCGGTGTCGGCAAAGGCGATAAGCGAAAGTTTTAGGCAGCTTCCTGCACGCGCCAAGACTTGCAGATCCATTCATCGATCTTGACGGCGTTTGCTGCGCTCTCGCACACTGCGGTTCGGCTGTGCGGTCGCCGTCAAGGAGCAATTTCAATGAGAGACGTACTCGGCTGGCGGCGCAAATTCGGCGTCATCGGGCCCTCCACCAACACCGTCGTGCAGCCCGATTTCGACATGATGCGGCCGGCCGGCGTCACCAATCACTACCGTGGCATATTCACCCCCAACAACAAGGCAGTCAGCAACGAGACGTTCGTGGCGGGCGTCCATATCATCGGCGGCAATGTGCTCGACGCCGTTCGCAACGTCATGACCTGCGAACCGGATTATCTGGTCATGGGCATGTCGGCGGTGACGTTTTTCGGCGGTAGAGCAGGCGCCGATGCTTTCCAGGCCGAGGTGGAGAGCACGGCCGGCGTCGGTATCAGCATCGGTTCGCATTCGTCTGCCGCCGCGCTCAAGGCCTATGGCGGCATCAAACGCATCGCCTTCCTGTCACCCTATTATCAGGTCGCCAACGCCGAAGTACGGCGCTATTTCACCGAATCCGGCTTTGAAGTCGTTCGCGACATTTATCTGGAGTGCAAAAGTTGGACCGCCATCGCCGAGGTCACGCCCGACACGTTGCGCGACAGGCTGATCGAGCTGAACGGCGACGGACGCGACGTCGATGCCATCATTCAGGTCGGGACCAACCTCAGCATGGTTCGGCTCGCCGCGGCTGCCGAGCTGTGGCTCGGCAAGCCGGTCATTGCCATCAATACCGCGACCTATTGGCACGCGCTACGGCACAACAAGATCATGGACAAGATTCCGGGCTTCGGCCGGTTGCTTGAAGAGTTCTAGGCAGTCAACCGCGCGCCACCACAAGCTCCAGCGGAAAATCGTCGACCACCTCGTGACCTTTGTCGGTCACGATGAAAGTGTGGCCGAGGAAAATGCCGAACAGCCCGTCCGCGGTGATCGGATTGGGCTCGGCCATGATCACCATGCCGGGCTTGAGGATTTCCTCGAATTTTTCCGCCGCCACGTGATCGGCCGAAACATGCGGCTGGTCGGTCACGAGGTCGATGCCGTGGCATTGGGTCGGCCGCGACTGGTAGCCGTTGTCGCGGAAGAATTTACTGGCCTCGCGCATCGCCTCGGCGGGCCGCCCGGGCGCGATCTCGGCGACGATGCGATGATAGCCGGGCAGCGTGATCTCTTCCCAGAACTTGCGCACCATTTCGGTCGGCTCGCCGACACAGATCGGCGAACCGATTTGCGCGGTGTAGCCGCGATAGCCGGCTGCCAGCTCCATATTGATCATGTCGCCTTGTTGCAGAACGCGGCCTGAGGGCCGCGGATTGCCGAAGATCAGCGCCGGATTCGCCATCGGCGTCGAGCCGATGATCAGGAAATCGATGTCGCCGCCGCCTTCGAGAATTGCCGCGCCTGCCGCCGCCCGCAACTCGTATTCCTTCACACCCGGGCGCGCCCGCGCCACCATCGCTTCCATCGCCCGCTCGCACAGCACGCCGGCTTTGCGTATGCAGTCGAGTTCTTCGGCGCTGTGGATCGACAGCAGTTCGTGCAGAAAGCCTTTGGTGAAAACCAGCTCGGCGTTCGGCAGGTTGTCGCGCAGCACATTGTACTGATTCACCGGCATATAATCGCCGTGGCGCGGATCGATCTCCATCAGTCCGATACGGCCGCGCTCGAGCTTTAATTCCCGCAGCCGCTCGACCATGACGTCGGCATAGCGCCCGCTGCGGCTGTGGCGCACATCCGTTACCGCGACCTCGACCTGGCGCCGCACCGCTTCCGCATGCGTGCCGCCCATCGAATAGATCATGGTCGGCTCGCCATCGAGCGGAACCAGCACATAGCTCGCCAACGCGTGCCATTCCCAATGCCCGGTCAGCCACAACATGCCGCCGCCGAAACTCCAATGGCTCGGACCGCCCGGCACGATGACGGCGTCGAGCTTGTCTTCGCGCATCTTGTCGCGCAGCGCTTTGTAGCGGCGCTGATATTCGGCTTTCGAAAACTGCTCCCACACAGCATCGCGGTAATACGGCGTGTCGCGCATATTGGCGAATGGCAGCGACTGATCGAGCTTGCCGCGGACGACATCCCACGGCTGCGGACCGACGCGCGGGGGACGGATTTGCGTGTTCATGGGTGTTTCCTTGTCGTGACGCTGATATCGCGTTTCGGAACGATTGGCGAGGTTTTGCTATTTTACGCGGATTCCGGCCCGCACCAGCCGCGGCAGTACCTCGTCGCAAAAGTACGGCAGTTCGGTGAGATAATTGACGAACGACAGGCCGATGCCGCGTACGCCGGCCTGGCTGATGGCGGCGAGTTCTTCGGCGATGCGGTCCGGCGTGCCGACGAACGGATAGCCGCCGACCGCATTGGCGGCGAAGTAGCGGCGTTTGGTTTCATATTCCGCGGGCGGAATGGTTTGCGGCGTGATGCTCTTGTTAGCCAGCATGCCGTCGATCGCGCCCCAGTCAGCGTGCTCGATATTGACGTGCTGATAATAGTCGTCAGCCTCTTTTTGGGTCGGCCGGCAGATCACCTGGCCCACGGTATAGACTTCGATATCGCGATCGAGTTGTCGCGCCGCCGCTTTTATTTCAGCGACCTTGGCGGCGTTGCCGGCGAGCGATTTGCGCGAGCCGGAGGTCGCGACGAAGAACGCGTCGCAATTGCGCAGGGCAAAAGCTTGCCCGGCCTCGGAAGAGCCGGCATTCATAATAAGCGGCCGTGTATCGCCATAAGGTTTCGGAAAGGCGCGCGCCGCCTTGACCTGCAGATAATGGCCGTCGAAATCGAACGCCTCGTCACGGTCCCAGGCTTGTTTGACGATATCGATCCACTCCTGCGCATAGTCGTAGCGGGCATCGTGCTCGCGCTGCTTGACGCCGAACATCTCGAATTCGCCCTCGTTCCAGCCGACCACGATATTGACGCCAACCCGGCCCGCGCCGATGTGATCGGCGGTGACGAATTCCTTCGCCGCGATCAGCGGATGAAACAGCGGTGCGTGGACCGTGCCGAATACCGTCATGCGCTTGGTGGCGCCGAGCAGGCCTACCGCCCAGGTAATCGTTTCAAGCGTCCGGCCGTGAAAGTCGGTGTCGCCGCCATACCCCTTCCAGCGCGCGATCGGCAGCATGAAATCGAGGCCGGCGTCGTCGGCGAACCGGGCGAGAGCCAGACAATCGGGCCAACTCGCTGACCAGCGTTCCGGCACTTTAGTGGCGGAGCGGCCGGATGAGCAATTCGCACCGAAAAGGCCGATTTTCAGGGCATTGCCGTTATACATGGCAAGCCGATCGGCTCGATTTCGGAGGGTGGAATTCGGCGTCAGCATGGGCAGCGCTCCCTTGGACCGGGTCTTTTTTGGCGACCGCTATCCGTTGCGGCCTGGCAGGAATTTAACCGAATCCCAACCATAGTCATGCGAATACCGCTGGGGCAGCCGGGCCGAGTATGACCACCCAACGCATCTTCTCGTGGATTAACGTGACCTGGTTCCGCGCACTGCTGCAGCCCGCGCCCCTGCTCGGCATGGCGATGATCGCGGTGCTTTGGATCGGCCTCGCCTATCTGCTGACCGATCATCACGGCACCCTGGCCGACCCGGAGAACCGCGCGCCGATCTTCATTCCGATCGTCATCGTCCTCACGCTGCTCGAAATGGTTACCATGACGGCCAGCATTCGCCGGCAGCTGTCGCTCGAACAGACCAATCTGCGCTTCGATACCGCGCTCGAAAACATGACGCACGGTCTGTGCATGTTCGACGGCGAAAAGCGCCTGGTCATCTGCAACGACCGTTATGCCGCGCTGTATCGGCTGCCGCCGGAATTGCTGAAGGCCGGCACCACGCACGAGGCGATCATCGCCCACCGCGTGATGAACGGCCTTCTCAAGGGTGAAAAAAGCGCCGGTGCCGTCGACAAAAAGCTCGGCGCGCTCGGGCAATTATCATCGGAGCAGATTTCAACCCGGATCGACGAATTGTCGGACGGCCATCGCATTCGGGTCACACGTCAGCCGATGAAGGGTGGCGGCTGGGTCGCCACCCACGAGGACATCACAGAGCGGTATCGGCTTGAGAACCAGCGCGACAGCATGCTGGCGCAGGAAAGCCGCCGCCTGTTGACGGAAAGTGCGATCGGTTCGTTCCGCGAGCGGGTCGAGGAAATGCTCGGCGCCGTCTCGTCGAGCACCAATGCGATGAAATCGACCGCCGGCGCGCTGATCGCCTCCTCGCAACAAACTACGCAACACGCGCAGGGGGCGCTCCGGGAATCAAACCAGGCCGCGATGAATGTGTCGCTGGTCGCGGGCTCGGCCGAGCAACTCTCGGCGTCAATCGCCGAGATCAATATGCAGCTTGCTCAGACCACCGAACTCGTGGTCAACGCTGTTGCCAAGGCCGAGGCCTCGAACGGGGAATATGCCGGACTGGCGCAAGCGGCCGAAAAAATCGGCGATGTCGTCAAGCTGATCCGCAACATCGCCGGACAGACCAATCTCCTGGCGCTCAACGCCACTATCGAAGCGGCGCGCGCCGGCGAGGCCGGCCGCGGCTTTGCCGTGGTCGCCGCCGAGGTGAAATCCCTCGCGGTGGAAACCGCGAAAGCCACGGAGGAGATAGCGCGTCACATCCTGGCGGTGCAGGAATTGGCCGGCGGCGCGGTTGAGGCGGTTGAGGGGATCGAGCAGGGCATGCATGAAATCAGCACGCGGGCTTCGAGCGCGGCGGCATCGATCCTGGAGCAGAATGCCGCTACGTCCGAAATCAGCCGTAATGCGGCGAACGCGGCGCACGGTACCAGCCTCGTCGTGTCAGTGCTCGGCAAGGTCGCCGACGCGGCGACCGGCACCCGCAGTGCCGCCGAGACCGTGCTCAATGCCTCGGATTCGGTCGACAGCTCGGTCGGAAAGCTCCGCGCCGAGATCGAAGGCTTTCTCAAGAAAGTCGCCGTCTGACCCAAAGAGAACTCCGCCCCACGGTCGGGATCGACGGTTAAACGGCGGGCGTCTCGCCTTTTAGAATCCGCGCCAGCACCGCCATGTCGATATTGCCGCCCGACAGGATGAGGCCGACACGCTTGCCGGCGTAGCGGTCCTTTTCCTTCAACAACGCCGCGAGCGGAGCGGCACCGGCGCCCTCGGCCAGATTGTGCGTCGTCGTGTAATAGATGCGGACCGCTTCGGCAATTTGGTCTTCGCTGACGGTAACGACGCGAGCGGCACCCTTGCGAATGATCTCGAACGCATCGGCCTGCGGGTCGCGGCAGGCCATACCGTCGGCGAATGTCCGTGCCGCATTGGTCTGCACGGTATGGCCGGCGTCAAACGACAGGGCATAGGCCGGGGCGTTTGCGGCGACCACCCCGATGATCTCCGTTTTGAGGCCGAGTAAATTCCGCACCGTAATCAATCCGCAGATTCCCGAACCCATGCCGATCGGCACATAGACCGCATCGAGATCGGAACAGGCCTTGAACAGTTCGAGCGCATAGGTCGCGACGCCTTTCACCAACTCACGATGAAATGACGGGATGAAATGATAGCCGCGTTCGCGCTCGATTTGCGCGGCGACGCCGCGGCTCTCGTCGAAGTCCTTGCCGGCCGTCACCAGTTGGCCGCCGAACGCTTCCATTGCCGCGTTCTTCTCGAGCGAATTCCCCTCCGGGACAACGATCACCGCCGGAATGCCGTAGCGCGCGGCGGCCAACGCGATCGATTGTCCGTGATTGCCGCGCGTCGCGGTGACAAGCCCTTTCGGCCGCGGACCGGACTTCATCAGCGAGTCGACATAGGCCAGGCCGCCGCGCGCTTTGAACGATCCGGTCGGCGTATGGTTCTCATGCTTGACGACCACTTCGGCGCCGGCCCTTTTGGTAAGGAGCGGCCAGGCGTAGGCGGGTGTTGGCGTGACGAAAGCGCGCACGCTCGCGGCGGCGGTTTCGAGTTCGTCCAGCGTGAAAAGCGGCATTGTTCGGTCCTTCGCGTCCCGGATCGAGGGCGCACACTATCATCGGGCGGCAGCCAAAACCGTGTACCGCGCTTCAACCGCGCGTAGCCATTGCTTTTCGCGCGAAACCGCGCAATGAGCGCGCGCTACGCGCTAAATCGGCGGCGGCGGCCGCTTCGGGTTGGTGGAGCTTCCATTGCAGTTGAAGGATAAGGTCGCGATCGTGACCGGCGGCTCGAGCGGCATCGGCGCCGCAACAGTCAGAGCTTTGGCAGCGGACGGCGCCAGCGTCGTTGTCGGCTACAAGAGCGGCAAGGACAGGGCGCTGCGGCTGATCGATGAGATCGGCGGCAAGGGGCATACGGCCGTCCCGGTGACGCTCGAGGAGTTGCAAAGCGTTCGCGATTTCGCCGCGCGGGTAAAGGAAACTTACGGCCGGACCGATATCCTGGTGAATTCGGCCGGCTTCACGATGCCGGTGCCGCACGCCAATGTCGAAGCGCTCACCGACGAAATCTTCGACCGGATGCTGATCGCCAACGTACGCGGGCCATTCTCGGTGATCAGGGCGTTCATGCCGATGCTCAAGGCCAGCGGCGACGGCGTCGTCATCAGCATGTCCTCGGTTTCGGGCTTCACCGGATCGGGCAGCAGCGTTGCCTATTGTGCCTGCAAGGCGGCGCTCGACACCATGACAATGTCGCTCGGCCGGGCCTTGGGACCGGAGGTGCGGTTTCTTTGCGTTTCTCCCGGCGCGGTGGAGACGGATTTTGTCCCGGGCCGCGATCGCGCCGCGCTGGAGAAGGTCGCCGCTTCCACACCGTTGAAAAAGATCATTCAGCCGGACGATGTCGCCCGCGCGATCATGGCTTGCATCACCGGCTTGAAGACCAGCACCGGTGTTAAAATCGTCATCGATGGCGGCCGTTTTCTCGGCTGATCGCCCGGCAATTTTCGTCAATCGGCACAATTCATAATCGGGGCAGGACGGGATGAAGCGTCTTAGTTTGGCAGTCGTGGCAGCCATGCTCGCGGTGTCGGTCGCGCACAGCGAGGAGCACACGCCTCCCGGAACATCGCCGACGAGAACGTGGGACGAACTGAAAGCCGAGACCTTGGCGCGGGCCGAGCGCGGCGCCTATCCGGTATTTCATCTCGATCTCAACGATGTTCACACAGCGCTCGACGACATTCACAGTCTGAGCCCGGACGAGTGGGGCGCGGCCTGGATGAAGCGCGGCGATGCTCATTTTGAACGGGCGCACACCGCCGCGGAACCGGCAACGGCACGAGACGAATATCTCAATGCGTGGCGGCTCTATTCGCTCGGCGGCTGGCCGGTCGCGACCTCGCCGAAAAAAGCCGAGAGCCGCGCCAAGGCGTGGCAAGCATTCGAGGCCTATGGCCGGCTCGCCGATCCGCCGATCGAATCCGTCCATATCCCATTCGAAGGCAAGGAAATCATCATCACACTGCAGCGGCCGGCCGGCGTCGCCCATCCGCCGGTGGTGATCGGCATCGCCGGCAGCGATCTCTGGCGCGACTACGCCGCACTGACGATGCGCGCCTTCCTGCCTGCCGGCATTGCCGCGATCACGGTCGACATGCCGGGGACGGGCGACTCGCCGGTCTCGCCGCGGCCCGGTGCTGAACGGGTCTATTCGCGGCTGATCGATTACGTCAAAACCCGATCCGATCTCGACGGCGACCGCATCGTCGTGCGCGGCGAGAGTTGGGGCAGTTACTGGGCGGCCCGCGTCGGCTATGCGGATGCAGCGCGGCTTAAGGGCGTCGTGTTTCAGAGCGGCCCGGTTGACGGCTATTTCCAGAAAAGCTGGCAGGAAAAGGCCTTCCAGACCCGGGAGTTTTTGTTCGACTACGTGCCGTCGCGGCTTCACATGCTGGGCGTCGCATCGGTGGACGAAGCCTTTGCGGTAATGCCTGCGCTGTCGCTGAAGAACGACGGTCTGATCGACAAGTCGTCGCCGCCGATGCTGGTGATCGGCGGCTATCTCGACAGCCAGGTGCCGTTCTCAGATCTGGAATTGTTGCTGCAACACGGCAGTCCGAAATTCGCCTGGATCAATCCGACCGGCCTGACGATGGGACGATCCGCCACCGTCAAAGATCAATGGATCTTTGAAAATGTCGTGGTGCCGTGGGTGCGGCAACAATTCGCCGCAAACTGAGCTTCTCTGAACAGGAAATCTTGAAATGTGGAATGCACGTCTAAACCGCCGGCGGCTTCTCGTCTCCGGCGCGGCGATCGGCGCCGCGTTGCCTTTCGGACTTGGTGCAGCCCGGACGGAAAATATACCGGCCGGCACGATCCGGGCGATCATTCCGTTTGCTGCCGGCAGTGGCAGCGATGTTGCCGCCCGCGCGGTACTCGACAAGGTCAGCAATCAGATCGGCAAGCCGATTATCGTCGATAACCGTACCGGCGCCGGCGGCACCATCGGCGCGGCGGTGGTGGCGCAAGCCACACCGGACGGCGAGACGCTGCTGATCGATTCGTCGGCGCACACCACGCGGCCGTTTTTCTATCACAATCTCGACTTCGATCCGGTCAAGGATTTCGTCACCGTCGGCTCGGTCGCGACGATCCCGCTGGTGCTGATCGTTTCCTCGGCGAAAGGCATCAAGACCGCGCGTGAGCTCGTCGACTACGCCAAGGCCAATCCGGACAAGGTGACCTATGCTTCGGGCGGTGCCGGCAGCGCCACGCATTTGGCCGCCGAGCGTTTCCGCCTCCAGGCTGGCTTCAAGGGCGTGCATGTGCCGTTTCGCGGCGGCCAGGAAGGCATGCGCGAAGTGCTGGCCGGCCGCGTCGATTTTTATTTCCTGCCGATCTTGCCGGCCTTGGCCTTCATCGAGAATGGCCAGCTCAACGCACTCGCCGTCTCGACCACCGAGCGGGCGAAAAAACTGCCCGACGTGCCGACGCTCGCGGAAGCCGGCTATCCGAATGCCGATTACAATTTCTGGATCGGGGCCTTCGCACCCGCGCGAACGCCGGTCACGATCGTCGACGCCTTGCATCAGCAAATCGACGATGCTGTGAAATCGCCAGAGATTGCCGGAAAGCTCGCCGGCTTTGGTGCCGAACCGATGTTGATGTCGCGCGCCGATTTCGATGTCTTCCTCAAGCGCGAATTGGGTATGAACGGTCCGCTGATCGCCGCCACCGGCATGGTGCCGGAGCAATAACCAAAGAGCGTGTCGATGACCAAAGCCATCCGGTTTTATCAGACTGGCGGTCCGGAGGTCCTCAAATGGGAGGACGTCGAGGTGGCCGCTCCCGGTCCGGGACAAGTGCGGGTAAAACAGACCGCCGTGGCGGTTAATTTTCGCGATGTCCTGATTCGCAACGGACTGCATAGCAGCCCGAAATTGCCGAGCGGCCTGGGGCTCGAAGCGGCCGGGGTGATCGACGCCGTCGGCCCCGACGTTACCGATTTGTCGGTCGGCGACCGTGTCGTTTGTGTCGCCGGCCCGGACGGCGCCTATGCCGAGGCGCGGCTCGTTCCGGCGGCCCGCGTCGTCAAGCTGCCGGACGCGATCGACGACAGGCTTGCCGCTGCGATCATGATTCGCGGCATGACGGCGCGCTATCTGCTGCGCCAGACCTATCGCGTGCAACCCGGCGATTGGATTCTGATTCATGCCGCAGCCGGCGGCGTCGGCACCATTCTCGGCCAATGGGCCAAGCATCTCGGCGCCAATGTCATCGGCACGGTCGGTAGCGCCGACAAGATCGCCGTGGCGCGCGCCCATGGCTGCGATCATGTCATCAATTACAGCGCCGGCGGATTCGCCGATGAGGTCCGCAAACTCACCGACGGCCGCGGCGTCGACGTGGTTTATGACTCGGTCGGGCAAACCACCTTCGAGCAATCGCTGTTGTGCTTGCGCCGCCGCGGCATGCTCGCCTCATTCGGGGAAGCGTCCGGCGATCCAACCCCGATCGCGCCGCGCCGCCTCGGTCAGCTTGGGTCGATCTTTTTGACCCACCCGAGCCTCGGCGACTACACCGCGACGCGGGCCGAACTGCTGGAAACCGCGAACGACCTGTTCGACATGGTCGCGGCTGGCAAAATCAGCATCGATGTGACTAAGGAATATCCGCTCCGCGACGCTGCGCATGCGCACGCCGATCTCGAGGCGCGCAGGACTACCGGCGCGATCGTGCTGATCGCTTAAGTTTTTGTCCGAGCATGATCTTTTCCGAAAACCGGCTTCCACTTTTCGGAATCATGCTCTGAAAGCCTTCAGGTTTTTTTCGATGCGCGGCAGAATTGGCGTCGCGCCGTAGCTGAATTTCGTCCCGGTGATCTGCTCGTACATTGCGATGTAGCGGCGCGACAGTTCCTGCACAAGTTCCGGCGGTGCCGGCGGCAGGGTCGCATCGCGATACGGATCGGAGTGGTCGATGAACCACAGCCGCATGAATTCCTTGTCGAAATTATGCGGCTCCTCGCCGGCCGCAGAACGCTGCGGATATGAATCAAGCTGCCAGTAGCGCGACGAGTCGGGCGTATGAATTTCGTCGATGAGGGTCAGCGCGCCGCCGTCGCCGATGCCGAATTCGTATTTGGTATCGACCAGGATCAGCCCGTTGCGCGCCGCGATCTCCTGGCCGCGCGCAAACAGCGCCAGCGCGGTATGCCGCACGCGCTCGAACAGCTCGGCGGTAATGAAGCCCTCGGCAATCAATTCGTCGGGGGCGAGGGTCCGGTCGTGCAGCTCCTCCTTGGTGGTGGGGTCGAAGATCGGCTGCGGCAGCTTCTGGTTCTTGCGCATGCCGTCCGGCAGCACGACGCCGCCGAAATCGCGCTTGCCCTTGGTATACCGCGTCCAGATGGCGGTGTCGGTAACGCCGGTCAGATAGCCGCGCACAACCGCCTCGATCGGCACCAGCTTGCATTTCCTGGCGACCGTGACGTTCGGATCCGGGACCGCGAGCACCTGGTTCGGCACGATATCTTTGGTCTTGTCGAACCACCAGGCGCTGACCTCGTTGAGCACCTGACCCTTCCACGGAATGTGGGCGATGATCCGGTCGAACGACGAGTGCCGGTCGGTCGTGATCAGAATGAGCCTGTCGCCGCGGTCGTAAATGTCGCGAACTTTGCCGCGCTTGACCGGTCCGAGAAAATCGAAACTGGTTTCGGCAAGGATATCCATGGCGATCTTTGGCTCGCGGGAGAAGGGCGCCGATTCGGACAATGCCAGATTCGGAATGGTGCTGCCGGGGAGGATTGAACTCACGACCTCTCCCTTACCAAGGGAGTTACCAAGAACAAAATCAAAGCCTTAGGGGATAATTTAACGGCAGTAGCGGCATAAGTTAGCGGCACCTAGTGACGACAAAAATAATTAATCTTCCCAGTTTTACCCATTTGGAAGGTCATGGGAAGACTGGACCTCCGTTACGACAAGTCCACGCCAAGCCGCTTCGGATCAGCGAGTGAGCAGTAAGCCAGGGCTGCCTTATGGGTAGCGCGCAGGACCACGCGAGGCGCCTGGCCGGCCTCAAAGGATTCCTGCCGTGGGGCGCTCAAGCATCGATACTGGGCGGAAGCGACGCTTCCTGCGCTGCGACATCATCTTGAGATGGCGACAGATTTCGCCAAGAGGTATTGACGCTAATCTCGTGCTCAAACTCGCTGAACACGCCGAGTATCTGGCGCTGCGCAACCCAACGAAAACCACCCGGGTTTACTGTTGACCGTTGCCCATGGCGTCGGCGAGCTTGTCGTAATATTTCGCCACCAGATCGATATTGCCCTTGTTCTCGATGGCCGGCGCTGGAGCCTTCAGCGCTTCGTTGAGGTCAGCAAGCGCTTCCTTCTTGTCCTTGGCCGGCATTTTGGTATCTGCCTGTAGCTGGGCGATCTGCGCCTTGATGACGGCATCCGAGCCGACATATTTCTTGCTCGCCGGATCAAAGCCGCCGAGCACCAGGCTGATGTTGTCGATGACGTTGTTGTATTCGTCATAGCTGGCAAAGCCGTTCCTCTTGGCGACGCCTTCCAGCTGGGCCGTCACTTTCGGACCGGGCTCGCTGTTCTCCGGCAGTTTGTCGGTGATGGCGTCCATGTCCTTTTGCGCCGTAAGCACGCCCTGCACCTGTTTTTCGGTCAGCGCGATCTGCTTGATTGGGGCTTCCTGCGGCGGCGCGGACTGGACTTGCGCCATCTGCTGCTTGGCCTGCGCCAACGCACCACCGGCTGGCAGGATGACGAGCGCGGCCGCGAGGCAGGCAATGCTGAATGCGGCGGTGGGACGAACGAACTCACGCATGGGAGTCTCCTGGGTTGCCCGCCGCAGCCACCAGCCAGCTGGCCGCCCGCGCCGGGCTTCTGGTTCGGATTCATGTTGGATTGATTTTGCCGCCGGGGTTATTCACCTTTGGTGCTGGCCGCCTTGGTTCTCACGCCTTTATTCTGGTTGCTCATCGTAATCCTTCCTGCTTCTGTCAGGAAATGGTTTGTACACCCGTGGGCTGGGGCGTGACGCTTGGCTCTGGTTCGTTCGACAATTCGGAGTTCTCATCCCTGACTTCCGCGCGACAGCCGCGTTATTCGCCGGAACGCCAACCGCGATGCTGGGCACGCAGCTATTTGCCTCGCCCGCATTCGAGGCCAGAGGAGTAGAAAAATAGGCGTTTACCGTGGCGCCCCTGGTGCGCCATTTTACTTCCGATAACCCGCTTTATAGTAACCGATCTGCGTTCGAAACCGCCTCAACCTGGGGGACTGGGGGTCCCGAGTTCAAATCTCGGCGCTCCGACCAACAAAATCAATTACTTTTCTTCACTTTTTGGCCAAGCTTGTTTCCCAGATATTCGGACTGATGGGAAGCATGGGCGCCATGCTCCCGAATTACGAACGATGAAGATTTCGATCTCATCGCCCCTCCTAAGAAAGCTCAGCTAATGGATGAAAAACTACCAGCGCCGTGTGAGTTGTGTGACGGCTCCGGCCTGCTCAAGGGAAGCGCGTGCGGCGAGTGCGGCGGCAAAGGGTATCAAATGTTCGTCAATGTGCGGCCGTCACCTGAACCAATGGCGAGGCCAGCGTCCCGTACGCCAGCGGTAGGTACCCGAGCGCACCAGTCGCACGGCTTCGACGAAGGCCGGCCAATGCCCGGCGGCGGCCGCCGGCGGCTTGATGCCGTTAAGTCCTGCTGCCGGATCGGCGAGCGTCTTGATGCTGTGTGGTCGCTACATGATCCGCCAGGGCATGCGGGTGCTGCAAAGGTGGCCGCTGGAATAAGCCGACGGAACCTGATTTCGCGTCCTTGCGTAAGTGGCTTTGTGTGATGTCACCAAACCCCTAGGCCTGGTGCCGGACTTTCGACGTCACGGTGCACATCGTGCTCGACGACTTCGGCGCCCCCGGCCGGGGCCTATCGAGAGACCGATGAAGTCGGCGCCAGCCGAGCCGACGTGGTGACGATCTCCTTACCGGGCAGTTCAACAATCTCCTCCGCGTCATCGCCTTCAACACCGCCGAAGGCTGTTGGCGTGTCGGAAGACATAGCGTGGGAATTGACGCGACGGGTTAACGTCGGATCAGAAACCGCTCATGGCGCCGACCCGCGCCTTCGTCGAATCCCACATCGGCGAAGATGAATTGTTGTAGGCGGAAGCGGGCCTCATCTGATCGTTTACTCTTCTGATCGTCTACCGGAACCGAGGTCAGCGCACCGGCTTTATTCTGCGCGGCCGCGGCCTAAACCAGCCAGCCAATGCCGTACGTAATTGGCCTCGGAGGTTTGACCCTCCGAGGCCATATCGCAATTCGGAGCCAACGATGGCGAGCAACAAATCTTCTGCCGATAGTCGGCGCGCCACCGCGCAAAACGAAGTGCCGACGATTCCGGAGCCGACTTTTCGGTCGGCAGTTTATATCGGGGCGGCGGCACTAATCGCGGTTGTGTGCATCCTGATTTACGGCTTGATCAATACCCATTGAGGGAATGCGGAACCCGATGCCCCGCGGAAATCCAAAACCAATCGACATTCCGCATTGCAGAGCGCGCGCCTTTGAATGCGTCCGCGAGGCGCAGCGTGCCGCGGAGCCGGCGCTCAAAAAGACGTACTTGGAAATGGCGCGTGCTTGGCTCAACGCGGCCGATGATCTAGCCAACGGCCGGTCGCCCCGACCGTGGCGCCAGCATTGATTCTAAAGCGAACCTGTTCTGTCGAATAGGGCCTTTCCATCCCCGGTCCCTTTTGAAAACTAGGGTTGGGCCCTTTTGAACTTTCGCTAGTGGGTCAGTTTGACCCACTTCTAAATCTTCACAGAGGTTTTGGAATCAGGAAAAATCAAGGGTAGGAGGCGACCATGAAATCAGTATCGAAGGTAACGCTGCTAATCGTTCTGGCGACGGGTTTGACCTTGAGCGGAAGCCACGTTTTTGCTCGTGGTGGTGGTGGTGGCGCTCACCCTCCCGAGATAAGCCACCCGGCCCAGATAAACACGTCCGGCACCAAAGCTTCGGCTAGTGGGACTAAACCGACTACTGGAACCAAGCCGAAGACCCAGTCCAAAGTGCTTGGAAATTGCTACGGAACGCCGGGCGGCGGTCGCAAGTGCCACCCGGTGACCGAGCCAGTTCCCACCGGGGGCGATCGCGGCCCCAGCCACGGAGGCGTGGATAATCCCTCGCTTCACCCCAAATAACGGCGAGGCCGCTTAGTGGTCTCATTCATTTAAGGCCGCTTTAGTAGTCGCTTGGCTCTTCGCGACATTCCGCGGCCGCGGTAATCGCTCGCTTTGAGTAAGGCGGAAACGCGGCGAGCTACGCCTTCGAAAGCTATTATGAGTACGCGCCCTAGCTAGGAACTACTCGGCGGTGGGGCGCTTATTATGCAGCGGACCGCCTTACAAAGCCCCCCAGCTCCCCCGGGGCGGTCTGCAACAATCAAGGTCCTCGGGGCCCACACCCCGAGGACCTTTCTATTTATTCTACCGGCGCTACGCACCGAGGGAAAGACTTCGTAAAAAACCGGTCTGCAACGTCCATGGCTGGCTCGTGGTCGCTGATCTGGCTTCGCATGTATGTAAAGACATAGGCGATGCCACTAAAGCGGCATCGACATGCCGCGCCCGCGGGCGGCCGCTTGGCTGCATGCATTGATATGGCCGTTGTTTTTATAGGCCCGCAAGTTCCACAATGGAATTTGAGAAGAGCAAAATAGCGGTCATTCGGATGGGCTTCGACCACTGACCGCATAGTCGGCGTGTAACATTTCGGGCAGTTATCTCTGCCGCACACGGCCAGCGGAGTTCTATTCAATAGTCACTGACAACCGGGGATGACGTCTAGGGGCTAGGGTTTCGGATTGGGCTTAAGATGCAAGAAGCGATCGATAAATCGACCTTGCTGCCATAGCTCGATATCGTGCCCGTCCACGGCTTGCTTGGCTTTCACAATGGCTTCCTCGTCACCGATGCATTCAATATCTTGAGCGTCGATAAAATGCCCGTCTGAACCGACCCTATAGATGCGGTAGTGAATCATTAGAAATCCTGAAAGAAGCGGGTATTTGGCTTAGCTACGCTACTTTCAGAGCGTTAGATAGCGCCGTACCGTACCGATTAGGGAAAGCCGGCATCACATTAAAGGATCACGCTCTCCTACCTACCTTCCGGGTGAAGCTCGCCTTTCTGCGCCTCCAAGTCGTCGACCATTGACGCCAGCTTCTCGTTTGTCGCGGGGTCATTGATGCCGGCTGCCAGTCGCCGGTAATGCTCGATTTTCTTGTCGAGATCGATGCATTTTTCGCACATCGTTTAAGTCGCCCTGTAAGCCACTCCGTTCCCTCTACTTAATGACGTTTGAGAGCGCATATTGGTTGCTTGGAGCTTGCCAAAGCGTTGGGCCCGGTACGTTTCCGTACCTCCAAAACGCATTTTCGCGCGTTATCGCTCGATGGCAAAGCATTCAGGTAAATCTCAATCGGGCGACGAGCTTTGCGAAAGTTTTGTGAGAGAACTCGCGGAGCGGTTCGCTGAACGACTGGCGTCCGATCCGCGGAAACTTTGGCAGCAATTAGCAATAATGGACGAGGACGGCGAAGAATTATATCGCCTCGACGTTCCGTCCATCCATTAGGGCGACATAAGTCGACGCGTCCTCTGGCGTTGCGTGGGTTAATTCATGCCGAATTCATATCGCATCTACACGGTAGGCTTCGATGGCAAGTACGCCGGCCTTCCTAAGATGGTGGAATGCACCGACGATAAGGAAGCCGTCGCCAAGGCGATGCAGACCACCGAAGGCATTGCCGTCGAGATTTGGGAAGCGGCGAGAATAGTGGCCCGGTTACCACGATGGCCCGCCGGTAAGGACTCCAAGAAGAACCAGTAATTCATATTTACTCACCATGGTTTTGTTGCGTGAGCGTCGCCTGCCGAGGGCGGGGAATTGTGGAGTCTCTGGCAAAGGTGCCGCCGAGCGGCCCGGACTGGATTTACGAGATCAAACACGATGGCTTTCGCATCCTGGCCCGGCGAGACAGCGCTGGCGTGCGGCTAATCACTCGCAACGGCCACGATTTCAGTAACCGGTTTCCATTCATTGGATTGGCCGTCGGGCATCTGCCGGCCCGGTCATGTCTGGTCGACGGCGAGGCCATTGTCACCGATAAGAAGGGGCTTGCCAGCTTCCATCTTCTCCGCGCCCGGCGCATCCATGCCGCGGCGGTGCTGTGCGCCTTTGATCTCCTCGAACTTGATGGCGAGGATCTGCGGCCGCAGCCGATCGAGAAGCGGAAGCGGATATTGGCAAAGCTGTTGCGCAGATCGCACGCCGGCATTGCGCTGAATGAGCATTACACCGCAGACGGCACCGCCGTTTTCAAGGGTGCCTGCAAGCTGGGCTGCGAGGGCATCGTTTCGAAGCGGCTCGGGTCGCCCTATCGCTCCGGCCGAACCGATCATTGGCTCAAGATCAAGAACCCGCGGGCGCCGGCCGCGGCGCGGGAATGGAAAGAGGATTGGAACGGGCGATGAGCGAGAGGCCTAAAATGGTAACCGCGCACGTCATTCCGTGGGAAGCCCGTGATGGCGTTTGGGGCGTCGCTATTGACCTGCCGAACGGTCGCCGCGCCGATTATGAGGTCGGCTCCAAAGCGGATGCGATCATAGAGTGCCGCAAGATTGATGATGGCGAAACACCGACGCGAGGCCCCTGGGCCGGAATGAAATTGCTGGCATAAGAAAAGGCCCGGCCCGCACACGCCAGCCGGCGCGGAGGACCCTTCCAATGTTTGACGTCTATCAACACAAGATGCGACCACAGTTCAGACTAATCATGTTGGAAGGCAAGCCCGTTCCAGCAGGGGGCAAGCCTGAAAGCTGGCGGAAGGCAAGGACGGTCTCGACAATCTGGCCGGAAGCGCAGGAGCAAATCGATAAGACGGGCTTTTATTGTTACAAAACCGTCGCCTGGCTCGAAGAAATCGAACTAACCGGCCCTAGCTGAAAAGCAAAAAGGCAGGCCCTACATATTTTGCCGGCCTAGGTACGTAATCGTACGGTATTAGGCTCCTCTCCGTGCTTGAATTAACCATCACTGGCTAAGGGCTTCCCTAGGCGCCAGTGGCTGAGAGTTCGGTAGTGCTCCCGCCTGTAAGCAGGAGGGCAGCCTATGCCATCCACCCCCAAAGAGTATCGGGAATTTGCCGCCGAATGTCTCCGTTGGGCTAACGAAGTCCCCGACGATGAGAAGCAAGCCTTCCTCGACATGGCACGCGATTGGACCCTCGCTGCGCTAAGGTTGGAGGCCCCTTTGAGCCGTACAGCCGAAAGCCAAAGGTCGCCTATGAACTGAAACGTAGGCATTGCCTCGGCGCCGCTCGACGCCGCCTACTGCCCGACGCTGCTCAAGCTGGATCGGAGTAATCGATGACGATATTGAAGCACGATTTGCATGGAGACGGTTGGAAGCTGGTTTATGATACGGAGCTTAGGGCAGTCCATGTGGAGGCTGGGCCGAACGGACGTCTCGACATAAACGATGCCTTGAACTTGGGCGGCCCAGGCTCGGATGCGCTCTCGCTGGCAATCGTGGACCTTTTTCCTGGTCCCACCGCGGACGACAGGGACTAGTTAGAGACGCCTGAGCGAGACGAACGCTGTAACCGCGCGTGCGTGACGCGAAGTATCCACACGAAGCGAGGGACCCGTGGAAAGGCTCACGCCAGGGGAGGTTTAGCTCTGACGACGTGCGGCGAGGACTAGCAATTTTCCTTGCAACGGCATGCCACACAATACGTCGGCGGCCATGCGCGCTCTTTTCATAATAGCTTTTGTTGTTCTCGCTCTCTGGGCGATCGATGCCTATATTTTCGATGGTTATTATGGTGGGTCCTTTGAGCTAAGGGCTCAAAATGAAGCTCGACTTTTCACGCGCGATATTCAAAATTGGGCCAATAGAAATTTGGGAACGCGCTGACTTTCGACCTGTCGCGCCTAGTTCATAATCACGGTTGTGGAGTTGCACGCACTTAACACCGAACCGATTGAAGACTGATGATGCTAGCGGCGGCGGACCCGAGCAGGTGTGGCCGATGCTGGCCGAATGCGAGGTTTCGTTTGGACTTGACCACACGTCGACGGAACCGCCGCCACTGCTTTAGGTGAAGTGGACTGCTCTACGCTTTTCTCGTGGTCACCTGGCTGTGTCGGGCAGCGACGGAGGTCATCTACGCCAGACCCCTCATAATCATAGAGTTTCTGTAGTTTTTGGATTGACGCGGTAAATGCTCTAAGGGTGGCCAAGCTAACCGTCTCGATATCAGCTTCCCAATTAGGGTCCCCGCGGATATGCGCGATCTTGATCTTGCTAATAATGTGAGCTTCGTCTGCGCCTAATACCTTGCCGGTTTCATTAACCAGCATTTTTTTCAGCGCATCCTCCGAAACTTTTGGTCGTGACATCGCCGCTTCGTCCTAATTTATCCGGCGAATACGGCCGGTGAGTTTCACTGCGACGGCATGCCGCCTGAGCTTTTATTCCAGTGGTCCATGTTACCGATGCGGCAGGCCGACGATGCACGCCGCCATCGAGCGCCATCCGACTGAGCCTGATCTTGCGGTACAAAAATTCCACTGCGCTTCCTGTGGCCCGATCAAAACCGAAATTCTTTCGCTCAAGCCGCATAGGCTTCCCTGACGCCGCGGTGAGCAATCCGATACAGACTGCCAAATCGAATTGGCGCAGCCTTCCGCGGTAGGAAGATGCCCTCAAGGCATCGCCTCGACAGGGAGTCGCCAATTTCAGAATTCAAAGCTGTTCAGGCAGTTAGACGAACACGAAAAGGGCGTCTTAGGCGAGCTTGCGGGTATGTGGGGCAAGGCTGCGACAGTGAGCGATAGGATTTTCACTTCGCCCTTGAGCCAACGCGCCGGAATTTAGCCCTCTGAGCCTTTACCGGCAACGCCTTCGGTTAATCGTCACCGCAAACACGGCCAGCTGTGCGATACGGCGATCGGCGGCTTATGCCTGACCAGCGCCAAGGCGCAATCCCATGGGGGCGCTCCCGGTTCCGCTCCATCATCGTCTGCGCCCTCACCTACCGTCAGCGTCCCGGCTGAGCCGGGCCCAATCACCAATCCGTCGAATCCAAACACCGTAGGGCAATCGCCCGAGGCTCCTGTGTCGCCGAGCACGCCGGGCAGTGGATCGTCTGTTTATGGGTCGGGAGCAGGGACCCACTGAGTGAATATGTGTCGTAGTAACACCTACTCCGCGTTCCGACTTTAATCGAATGACGATAGTTGGGCGTCTCGAAAATTCGGCCGACCGAGACCTACATTATAGAGCGTCGAGCGCAGCACGATCTTCGGCACGAGTAACTATGCTGACTTGTTTTATGTTCGGCAGGCTCTGCAGCTTATCAGCGATGGTTTGGGTATCCTGGGCAGCAACCCGCGACAGAATAAGCGTGACCTCGTCAATCCCGGTTCCTTCTTTTTGCCTCACCAGGAAGCGTTTTATCTGGCCGCTTCGTATACCAAGCGTCTTTTTAACGAGGTCGGGCGTCAAGGCGCCGTGGTTCGCCTCGATCACTAGGCGGCAGCTCTGATTACGCGCGCGGTAGAGTTCTTCAAGCGGCTTCACACCGGCCAAGATGGCGAGAATTACTGCCGTGGAGGCTCCGGCGGCAAAGTAAAGTCCGCCGCCAACGGAAAGTCCAATGGCGGCTACAGTCCAGATACTTGCTGCCGTCGTAAGTCCCTTGACGATCTCGCCGCGGGCCAGAATCGCACCGGCACCGAGAAAGCCAATTCCTGAAACGACCTGCGCTGCCACACGCGACGGATCGAGAACAACATTGGGTCCGAGGACCGGGCCGAAGCCGTAGGCCGATACGATCATGAACAGGCAGGCGCCGACGCAGACTAGCATGTGCGTTCTAATGCCGGCGGCCCAAAGCAGCCGCTCGCGCTCGAAGCCGATCAGGCTGCCAAACGCGGCAGCCATAAAGAGCCGCAAAAGGGTTTCGGAGTGCGGAAGCATGTCTCTTCCTTAATTCGCGACACAACTATCTAGCCGTCAGTTGAATTGTACGATCCGCAGTTTCCGCAGTGAATTACGATGCTATGAACTCGGTTCTCCTCGGCGTGCAGGAGGATAGTGCCACACCGGCCGCAGGTGTAATCCACAAATTGGTCCGCCCCGTGAAGTATAGGTGGAGCATCTAAAACCGCCCCGGTTGCGGGCGCGCTGATTAATTTAAGGCTGATCTTACGGGAGGCCATTATGCGCTGATCCTTTCGCGGGGTTTCCTGCAATGCCGGGTCATGTTGCTAGAACCAATTGGCAGGCAGCAAAAGGTGATCTTTGCCCCACGCCGTCGCCCTCGGACGACAAGGACGCTCGATAAAGCGACCCAGCGCGTCGACGGGCATGATCTCGAACTGTGAGACCATAGGCGGCGCATCAGAGTTAGGCGGCCCTAACACGGCTAAAGAACTCGGCCACTTTCGATTTAAGTTCGTTCGCTCGCAAGGAAACCCGCGCGGTCAAATCGGCAACCTCGTCGAAGACCGTAACGCTGCGTCCGGCGGCCTCTTCAATCGACAAGATTTCAGCCGAAGCGCTGGCGGTATACTCGGCCGCCGTCTGAATGCTGCCGGCGATACCCCGGGTCGTCGCACTCTGTTCGTCAACAGCGGACGCAATGGATTTAGTGGCCTCTGCCAATTCCCCGATCACGCGGGCAATCGACGAGATTTCATCCACAGATTTTCTAGTGGCGTTCTGAATACCCGCGATTTGCTGCGAGATCTCCTCCGTGGCCCGAGAGGTTTGGTTGGCGAGCGCCTTTACTTCTGATGCCACAACGGCAAAGCCCTTGCCGGCATCACCGGCACGTGCCGCCTCAATCGTAGCGTTGAGAGCGAGCAGATTGGTCTGCGACGCAATCGTTGAGATCATGCCAACGATCGACCCAATACGCTCGGCGGTGCTGTTCAACGAAAGGATGACACGTTCGGTGCGATGAGTATCGTCCACCGCGGTTCCCGCCATGACCAAGCCCCGGGCTGCCTCTTGGCCGATATGTTGGATCGAGCCGGAAAGCTCATTGGTGGCATTGCCTGTCATTTTTACCCGCTGCGCGGTCTCCGCGGCGGCGGACGACGCGAGCGCCATGCGCTTGAGCGTTTCGCCAGCTATCTCGCGCATCGTCTTGCAGGTGATGGTCAGCAAACAAGTGGCTTTCTTAGTCGCGTCCAGCACTTTGCCGATAGCGTCGTCAAAGGTCGTAATCGCCTCATCAATAGCTTGTCGCCGATTCAAGGCTTCAATTTCTGCCGCTTCCCGATACAGCGCCATCGCGTTGGCGACATCAAAGGCGATCACTTGGGATAGAAGCTTTGCGCTTTCGACCAGCTTGGCCGGTGAAAACCGGTGCTTGCGTTCAAGCGCGTCGAATGCGGCACGCAACACGCAATTGCCGGCGGTGCTGCGAAACCGCGCGTCGATGCCAAGGGCGGCTTCCCGCTCTACGATCATTCGGCACAAGTCAAAGTAATTGTCGTCAAGCTCGCCGCTCAGGAGCGCCTCGAAGTGTTTGACTTCGAGCATCTTGATCTCGTTGCGGTGTTCGGTGACAGCGGGAGCAATATGCGGGACTTTTGCCGTAACATCCAGAAAAGCATCAACCGCCTTTCCTAAGCGTGGCGCAACGGTCGGCCAAACCCGTTTAATCGCGCCGCGAGCACGCGCATCCAATTCGTAAAGTTGATAGCGGGTCTCAACTCCCGTAACAACATCGCTTTCGTTCATGGACGCGGAAATCCGACTTGAATAGCGGCAGGCGGTCGCGAGGGTACTTTAGATTGGTTGTGTCGATCTTAACGACGGAGAAACCAACCCTGGTGCCAATGTAGATGTTCGTTTGCTGGGACTATGGGGCGGCGTTGCCATTTATCTTTATCCGATGAAGCCGACGCCACTGGCCAGTTGATCTGCCCATGGGCGAGTTCAACAAACCCACTGCGCTTCGTCGCCTGCGATTGGGCGGGAGGGCGGTCGCACGATGCGTCGAAAGACATAGCGTAAGGCAAGGGCTGAACCACTCCGGAATTGCTAAAGCGCTCTATGTCATCGCTTTATCTTAATCGATGGTCCCTGGTGCATTTCGACGTGTCGCCGCGGTGAGCTTTGCGGTGGAACGATCATTCGCTTTCGCGCATTGGCTTTGTCCAACATAGAGGAAACGCCATGCGACAACTCTTGATTGCGACGGCACTCGTGGCCGTCGCTTTTCCTGCGCTTGCTCAATCGCAGATGAATCCACCCGCAAATCCGGATGCGAAAACGCCGGCGGTGAATTCCCCGAACAGCCCGCCGAATCCCGGTGCCCCAGTCGCCGGCGCCAATAGTTTTACCGAAGGGCAGGCGAAGTCTCGCATCGAAGCCAACGGCTTCACAAACGTCAGCGGACTGCAAAAAGACGACGCCGGCGTATGGCGGGGCAAAGCATCGAAGGGCGATCAGACCATGAACGTGAGCGTCGACTTCCAGGGCAATGTCGTCGGCGCTAGCACGATCCCGAACTGAATTCTTTAAATCAGAGGATACCAATCATGAGTGTTACAATCTCACGTCTCTACAACAGCTATCCGGACGCTCAGGCGGCGATCAATCGCCTAGAAGCAGCCGGCGTTAAGCACGGCGACATCAGCGTGCTCGCGAGCAATGCCGACGAGTGGTATAAAGAAGGCAGCACAGGCAAGCCGAGCACATTCCCGGATCGCGATCTCGATCGCAAGGATGATCGCGCCGAGGCGGCCGGCACTGGTGCCAGTGTTGGCGCTCTCACAGGTGGTGCACTCGGCGCGTTGACCGGGCTCGGCCTCCTCGCCATTCCAGGCGTGGGTCCTGTCGTTGCCGCCGGCTGGCTCGTCGCGACCGTGACTGGAGCAGCGCAGGGGGCGCCACGGGTGGTGTGCTCGGTGCGCTCACCCACGCAGGCGTCGGCAAGGACGAGGCGGATATCTATGCCGAAGGCCTTCGCCGTGGAGGCACCGTCGTCAGCGCACGCGTGAACGATGCGGATGCTTCGCGCTTGCAAACGGTGCTCGACAGCTCCGCCGTTCGAAATCGCGGACCGAGGCAACCTCTATCGCAAGTCGGGCTGGACCAAGTTCGACCCGAACGCTACCGCTTACAGCGCGGACCAAGTGAGAAAAGAGCGCGCGCTCTACTGACACGCAGATTGCCTGCGGATCGGGGGCCGTCCAGTAATGGGCGGCCCTTCTTTATTTGTGCGATCCGCGTGTTTGTCGGAGGCGCTTCCAATGGATGGCGGGGTTCGGTAGGCCAGCGTACTGCCTCGATATCGGACAGTGTCTGTTTGGGGCTGCTGTTGCTTTGGACGGTCATGAGCAGTGATCGGTGCGTCTCGATTTCGCTATCCGGGATCAATAGGCTTTCGACTCGGATCGCGGCCAGCGTCCAATCCCGCGCCATATCGAGAAAGGCCATGGGCCGCGGCCGCGCAGAATAAAGCCGGTACGTTTACCTCGGTTGAACGCTTGAATGTTGGGTCGTAAACGATCGGATGAGGCAGCTTCGGAATTATCGAAATCGGTACGCAAAGTGAGCGCGACGCCACGAAAATAGCGTGGCACAAAATGCCACGCCATTTATATCACTTGGAGGACCAAATTTCGGCGCGACGGCGATCGGTCGCAAATAAGGACCGCGCCGCAATCACATACTGGTTTTCGTCTTCTTTTTGCTGTGCTTGCTCGTCTTCATAGCGGAACCAGACTTCATCTTCGCGGCCTCCGGGTTCTCTGCCGAGCCCGTGGCGGCGGGCGAGGTCTTGCTCTCCGGGCCGCTACCCGAGGGGCCGTTGGTCGCCGGCTGGGCGAAAACATTTCCCGCAAAAGCGGCGCTAATGAAAACGGCCAAGATAATCGATTTACGCATTATTTCGTCTCCGACAAAGAGCTGTTCCTCCATGGAACGCCCGTTCGCTAACCCGCTTGGGGTGAATTGGTTCACTGTAGACGTCACCGCACTCACTGTTTACCGATACTCGAAGCGCCTGGCTTGCTCTCGAAGGACGCCAATTTCCGTTTGATTGTGAGCGGACAGATCGGGGTCAAAGAAATCGAAATGCTTATTAAAAAACTCGAACTAGACAAAGAAATCGTGGCTGACCAGGAAACAATAGAAGCCCAAGCAAAGAAGCTGTTCGGGGGCCCGCCACTGAGGCGGCGTTGCCTTATCCTGTTCCGTCCCCGTTCTGGAAGTACAGTTCTATACACACAAAGAACAGACACGGTTTGTGCGCCTAGACGGCCTATCTCGTCACGTGTTTCGGCGCGACTGGCTTGAGCGGGAGAAGCTCGGTTTTTATCGGTCCGCAGTTCCCGCAGTGAGGTTTTCGGACTGCTAAGTCACGGTCGGTCGAATGAGATTCGATGACGCTATGCATTTGGGCACGCGTCATTGATGTAGAATGTCAGCGGCATAGGGGAAGTGTACGCTTCCGTACTCGCTAGAGTCGAGCGTCGAAAGACACGTCTCTCATCACTAACGCGGGATACCCTTTCGCGCCCAAATCTACTCTTCGGAAAATTAGGACAGTGGAAAAATCAAATTAGGACGACGCTTCCCCGTAAAAAGCTGGTTAAACCGCTCCCATAATCTTGGCCCGTGCGTCGAAAGGCAGCGAGGGAACTGTTGACATAAACGCGGCATAACTTTCCCAACCAAATAATGACCGTTGCGGATGAATTCGCTCTTCGGTTTGCTCTTCGGGGTTTGGTAACCTCTCGGGTTTTATGAAAGCCACAACAGATAAAAAGGGCCCGGCTGGCTCGTGCCGCCGGACGAAGTTCAGGGAGTAAACGCCCAAGGTGGGCATCCGATTGCAGATATACTGCGCAATCGGAATCACCGCCCGTCGAGGATCGCTCAACTATGGACGGATGAGGCCCGTCGCCCAGGTCATTAAATGCCGCGCGGATATCGACGAACTTGTGGCGCCGAGATCATTCAAACAGCCCGCCAGTGATCTGGTTTTTTCTTGTCGTTGAGATGTCGCACTCGCGCAACTCGTGGCGTGTGAGCGTTGTTCTTTGCCCAAGCGATTGCTTCATCTTGGGTCTTGAACATCGCTATCACATGACCCCATTCGGTTTCGGCCGCATAGTCTTCGATTGGGCTACCCTCTGGCCGTCCCTTCGGACGGGCCTCGATAAAAACGACAGCCATTGGCCCTCCCCAGTAAAAGTTGAAGAGAGAATTGCACGGGCGTCGCTACACCCGCAAGGGTTGGGTGGAACTGTTCGTTTCCGGCTGTTCTGGTACGGTTACGTACCAAAGGATCCGGCAATGTGTGCTTAACACGGGGGATGATGTACCGCCTCTATAAGCTCGCAAATGACGGCCACCTATTTGGAATGCCCGAAGTCATCGAAGCCTCCGACGACGAGAATGCTATCGAGAAAGCAACTCAGCGCGTCGATGGGCATGATCTCGAACTGTGGGACCATAGGCGGCGCGTCGCAGTAATCCCGTCGAAAGACAAATAGAACAGCCGCGTTGTTGGCCGAAATAGTGCCGATTTTCATAAATGGTAAGTGGTGACCCATAACCTCGAATAAATTGCCGGGGCTTCTTTATTTCAGGGGGCTGCCCGATGCGTTCGATCTTGCGTAAGTGCGAAACGATCGATTTGGGACGGTCGCCGGCCTATGACCGGCGGCTCGAAAGGATCAAAGCGCCGCCGAAAATCACCTTATGGGTTGCAGCGTTTAAGCGCCGCTTATTGTCGACCATGCACCCGCTGCCGAACTGCCATCTGGACGCGCATGTCGGTATGCTCGGAAACGTATGACCGATCGATGGCATGCGGATGCTCCTCGCCTCCTGCCAAGAAAGCTGAGCTAGTGGAAGAAAAGCTACCCGCACCCTGCGAGCCTTGTCACGGCTCAGGCCTGCACAACGGAAGTGAATGCGGCGAGTGCGGAGGTAAGGGGTATCGCATGTTCGTCAATGGTCGGCCGTCACCGTCTCCTCGAGAAAGCCCAAAGCAGTGGCGAGGCCAGCGGCCAATAAGTCGCCGATGATTGAAGGATTGTGCCGGGGCCAATAATAGGAACGCGACCACTGGGGTTAAACCTGCGTCGTGAACTTTATTGCCTTTATGGGACACTCACCAGAGACGCCGAAGTTAGATCACGAGCGAATTCGAGCAGGCCAAAGGGAAATCTAGGAATGAATAAGCAATTGATGACTGGGGCGACTCAAGCGGTAGCGATACGGACATGGCGCGAGCTTACCACCGACAAAGATTTTCTCGCGGTCCTAGGATTTACTCTTATCGGGGTGCTGCTGGCCCTGAATTTGATTTTTCGCTTCCCCGAACTCGGCGCCGTAATCGCACAATACAATCAGTTCTGATGACCTTGAATGCATTGGGCTGAGTTCATCCCGATTGTCATTGTAGTAGGCCTAGGCGCTTTCGTGATCGCGATTACCGAAGCCGGTAGGGCTGCGCCAGATGAGGCCGCCTGTGGCCATTAATTGTAAATCCGACTCAAATCCGACGCTGAGCCCGGCCCCCGCTGGCTTTAGGCCCAAGGGTTATCCACAGACCGATATCGCCTCACAGCAGGCCTCGCGCTGGAATGCTAGGGTGGAGAGTTATCGGTATCAGTAGCGGGGTTAAGCGCCATGCATGGAACGGTCGCTATAAGAGGATCCACCTTAGAGAAGGTTGAGACGGTCATACCCTTCGGTGCTGCCGGGGCTAATCCGGCTCCGGATGGCGCCGACCTACTGGACAGCGCCGGTCAAACCATTTTGGCCATGCTTGGGCGCGCTGCGGAAATGGCAGCGGAAAAAAGCAAGCAGGCTTTGGAAGCCGCTCGCGAGCTTTCCATTCAACTCCAAGCCGCCGAAGCCCGGATACGGGATCTTGAGGCGGATGTTCGGCACCATGAAGCCCGGGCCGACCGCGCCGAGAAATGGCTATATCAAATCTCGGTAGAGATCGAAGAGAAGTTTTTTGGTCCTGCCAGTCACCGAGCTGCTGCCGCTATACCCCGACAGACCGCTCCCGAAGATTACGCGCCGCGTCGACGGTCTACTAGGTAAATCCACCGCAGAGGACTTACGGAACTCTCCCGCTGTCGTCCATCGATGGCATATGGATTGCATCATCAAAGGAATGCCTGACTATCGTATCTACTTTTTCAAGGACGGGGCCCTCGCTGCCCCGCTTAAGGTGATCGATTTCTCGTCTGATAAAGCAGCGATCGAACACGCCAAACAGCTGATCGACAGTCACGACATTGAAGTGTGGCAAGGAGCCCGCCCCGTTAGCCGGCTGAGAAGAAAACCTGAGTAGGCCGTCGCCGCGCTTCTCGTTGAGAAGCATCGAGCGCCAGCCCGGCTAAGCGATGCATACGCAATTTCGTTGACTGTTCGCGGCGATTGTCCTCAGTCGGCATTGTCCACTCAGTCGGCGGTGTCCACGTTGCCGGCCGAGAGGCTTCGCGGAGCAAGCGAAGGCGCGTCGCATACCCAGCCGTCCTTGGCGAACCACTCATGCTCAATTCGGCAAATCGGATTTCAAAGCTTGCGCGATCAGTGACAATTCCTGTGGAAATTTCTCGTGCCGTATTCGGACACTTGATCATCGCAACGCCCATTTAAAAGGCTCCGAGTTCAGCGTGTCGCTTACCTCGCGTGGTCGTAGGCGCCCGATGCGACCCTCGTGTGACGCGACCGGGAAGCCAGTCCTTAGGTGAGCTCTTGTTGGGCAGCTGGCAAAAGGGAACTCCCATCCACATACCGGCAGCCGCGGCGGTCGTCTCCGTTACGAGCGAGAAGCAGTTCAATTTCGGGCTTTCGAGCGGATCTGAGGTGTCCCGCATATGCCGTCATTGCGGGGTTCAAGCTTGCCTGTTCAAAACCGCCCTCGTGCGGGAACGTGACTTTTGTGAAAGCGGGGCCAACCTCGTCCCGCCCGGGAAGGAGGGCCCAACGCCTCGATCACGCTTTTTTTGCCGGAGCGCGCAATGACCGGAGAGCGCTTAGTTTGACGACACGCGAGGTTCGGTGCTCCGCTTCGACGCTGGCGCAATGCCAGGCGAAATCGCGTGCAGCTTTCGGCGAGGTGCCGAGCTCGCTACGGGGTAAGTCGGAAAGCTCGCCCAAGATGCGGCGATAGGCCAACCAGCGTCGGACGATCATCATCTCCGGTGCCCCGCGCAAATCGCTACAGCCCGGTAACCCATTGCACTGTCGGATTCGCAACACGGTACGACGATGCCGGCGGAAAGAACCATGCGCTTTGGGCCATGAGTAGCCGTTGGCAAAAGGCTTCATAGCGGTCCGATTGCCTAGTGACGGTTTATGGAAATCCCTCGGCTGTGTAACGGCTCACAAAATTTCGAGACAAATCTACGTTGAGAAATCTTCCAAGCGGAAATAATGGCCGCGCTCATCTGCGCCGGTGGCCGCCTGATCGAGGTTGGGGCATCCACGCCCCGCGAAACGCCTTCATAGATAATCTGCGTGACAAGTCATTGCCCGCGATTCTGAATAGGGCCAATTTTGTTACACCGGCGTTACACTGCAGCTATCGCTGCGTTGCACCGAACTTTTATGACCACCTAGCCACTTAAGGGAGGCTCGGGTGACGAACATCGCGCTGCTCTTTATTTGTTTAGTCGTCGGCGTTCTATTCCGGTTGTCACGCCGTATGCCAGAAAATGCCTATGTGGTACTAAATACCTTTATAATCCATGTGTCTCTCCCGGCACTTGTAATCGCACAGATCCATCACGTTACAATTCAACCAGCGCTTGTGTTTAGCGCATTGATGCCCTGGCTTCTGTTTATAACTGGCGCCGCCTTCTTCTTTATTGTGTCGCTTGTTTTCAAATTCTCCCGTCAAACAACCGGCGCGCTTATGCTAACCGGAGGCTTGGCAAACACCTCTTTTGTTGGGTTGCCGATGATCGAGGCATTTTTCGGCGCGTCGAATATGGTCACCGGCATCGTAATTGACCAACTAGGTACATACCTAGTACTGAGCACCCTCGGAATTATGGTGGCGGTATTTTATTCGACAGGAACTGAAACCTTCGGTTCTATTCTGGGACGCATTATAAAGTTCCCACCTCTGATAGCCCTAGTAATCGCGGTAGTATTGATGCCACTCGAATTTCCGATGTGGATTTCCGACGCCCTAAAAAGATTAGGAGATACACTGGCGCCTCTCGCTCTTGTGTCTGTAGGTCTGCAGCTGCGCCTCGATTTAGCAGATGGCAATAAAGTACCTCTCCTTTTCGGCCTAGGATTTAAACTATTAATCGTGCCCGGGGTGATAGCCTTCATTTACCTCTCGGTACTCCATGAGAGCGACGTTACATCCCGAGTAACAATATTTAAATCTGCGATGGGGCCGCAAATCGGCGGTGCCATCGTCGCGGTTCAACATGGCCTAAATCCACAACTAGTGTCGCTGATGGTTGGAGTCGGAATCGTACTCTCATTCGCTACGTTGCCGCTTTGGTCCTATTTTTTGCATCAATGGTGATCCCTATTTGAGATCCCCTGAAGCAGACCTTAATACGCCTCCAAACTGATTCGGAAATAATCAGGCCGCGGTGCTGGTTGCCCGCGTTTTCCTCTATCAATCTCAAAAGCTTTTATGCAAACTCCGTGACATGGGGAGGGGCGGATGGGGGCTGCGGCGGATATACTATCGGGCAAGCGCGGATCGGCTGTTTCCGGAAAGAAGCTAAGTCGTGAGCGGCCCGCGGGTCTCACCTGGCTGGCTTACCTTGTGCAGCTTCTTCATATCGCTTCATCGATTGAGCACGCGCTAATGGTGCAGTATCTGTTTGCGGCGTATTCGCTCGATCCAAGCCGAGGAAGAGACGAAAGCGAAAAGCGAAAAATTGCAAATTGGAAGGATCTTATTCTAAGCGTAGCCAAAGAAGAGATGGGCCATCTTTTAACGGTCCAGAATGTTCTTTGTCTGTTAGGAGGGCCGGTTGAGTTAGTGCGCGAGGATTTCCCTTGGGATAGCGACGTCCAACCTTTCGAATTCCACCTTAGACGGCTGACGGGGGCGTCATTAGCGCTCTACGTAGCCGCGGAAGCACCGGCAGATCAGTCGGATGCTATGCGGCTGACCGAGAAGCTTGTGAAGGAAATGGGTGACCTCGATGTTCCAATTGATCTTAAGGCTCGCGCAAATCGGGTGGGCGAACTTTATGCCGATATTATTACGATCCTTCAAGATCATGAGTCGATTCCAGATACGGCCTTTCATCATGAGAGTGTTCGGTACCAGGCGTCCTGGGACGACTGGGGCCGTGGTCACGTTTACAAAGAGGGTAGACGTGTCATCACTTCCGATGCGACGGTTAAGCGGGCGGACGAGGAGAGGTCACTACTCGACAAGTTATTGGGGTCATTGGCAACCTCCGAGTTCATGCAAAAATTGGTTACAGCTTGGCAGAGGTGGCGAAACGATCCCACACGTGCAGACATCGTCATCGAACGGGCAGCAACACGCTATCAGGCCGTCAAGGCGCTTAAGCTTATCGCTGAGCAAGGCGAGTCGGCGAAATGGCAACAGTCCTCGCATTTCCAGCGCTTTTCGTTCATCGCAAGTGAGTTCATGGTAGCGAAAGAGAAAAATCGAGGGGATACCAAAGAGTGGGAGCCGACCTACCCGGTAGCGGACGATCCATACGTGCCCATACAAAATGCAAAATGGCGAACAGCAGGCTCCCAGATCACGGCAGCCACCACCGTCAAATGGGCTGGTCTGTTCAATCTTCGCTACCAAATGCTCCTTACATATTTGCGCCACACATTTCAGCTCGCCCGCGAGGGCAACGATGCACCGCTGCGCGGTACCGTAATTAATAAGGTGTTTGCGGAAATGTATAACCTTAAGGCCGTCGCAGGAATTTTGGTCCAATTGCCGCTACGCGAAACACCAGGCCAGCACGCCGGGCCACCCTTTCAAATGCCATATACGCTGGCATTACCGATAAGCGCGATTGATCGTTGGCGACAGCATCGTGAACTAATTGCCGGCGCCGGTGAACTAATTCAAGAGCTTTTGCAACCGGCGACAACCTCAGATCCGGCTCTTCGGTATCTCCGGGCGATGGCAGAATTGGATAAATCGTCCACGGTTTGGATCGAGGCAGTGATTGCCGGCCTGACGCAGCGGACGACCGCATCATGACCATCAAAGAAATTCGCTTACTGCCCACGCTGGCGTTCGCACGTTTCGGATCAGCGCCAGAACCGCAGGCAAATTACACACTCGAGGAGAATTCAGATGATCCGCTTGGCTTTCGGCGAATCGTGCCAACGGACAACCTGATCGTTGGGAAAGACGGAACGATTTCAGTCAAGCGAGCTAACTCAAAAACTGATCTTGCCTCCATTTTTCGGGATCGAAAAGGCCGCATCCGGCCGGTTGCGCCATTTTTTGAGCTCTATGTAGTGACGGACAAAGAAAATCTGGAGCCCCTTACGCTGAACTTAATTGCGGACCAAAAACTTCCAACTCCAGCTGTTGAATGGGCGGTCCACGTCGAGAATCGCAAGGTGTTTCGCCGTACCGGCGATCCTAACGATATCGTGGTGGCAGATACCGATTGGTTTTCTGGCCATGCTCGACAACCACTTCGCGGCAAGTGCAATAACTTCGACCCTAATACGGCGGTTAATTTCGGTACGGTTCGGTTCGTCATTCCAACGATGAAATCGGCTGTCTGCTCTCAGATCCGAACTCCGTTTTACGCCCGGACAAGGCAGGATTTACGGCCCCGTCGAACGTGCCCATCAAAACGACTACTTGGTTCCAATCTACAAGGACGGCCGCTGGATTGGTTTCGATGAGAAAATAGCGGGAGGCGGGGAGGGACTGGGCCAGACCTTGCCGCCATCGCTTTACGCCATCGACCCGCCGGCGCCGCCGTGGCTGCACGGCAATCGGGCGGTGAGTCGTGGCTATCTCGATGAGGCCTGCGACGGGTTCATTCGTGCGAGGATGAAGCTTGTCGACGGTAGGCTCCTAGAGGCCAAGGCGCGTATCTGCGTAGGGCCTCCGGCCTTTGTGACCGATGCGAAGTTTGTTCGTTCTTTAGCAGATGACCTCGATCAGGTGCTGCACGGCACGGAAGCCAGTGACATCGATGATGCGGAATCGCATGACCGTGCGCTCGATATTCTGCGGCGTGCCTGCGAAGCCGTTCGCTTCATGAATGTCGCCGTGATGAATGGTAATTCAGTTAACGGCCGCATAGCGGCAGAATTCGATAGCATGCCGGCAGAAGAGTTTTTTGGGACGGAGCGAGTGCTCAGGCCGGTGATGTCGCCGGACATCGTCGATACCGCTGCGATTCTGGCGCTACATCAGCATGTTTTTGCCGCGCTAACTGCCGGGAGTATCCCATGGTTTGTTGGGCTTTTGCGGCGCCCGGAAGAGATCGGCGACCTCACTGATAGGGGCCGTCGTAAGATGCCAGCGCTGATGAGCGGGGCTGATAGTTATTACCTAGCGCTAACGCATCGTCAGATCGCCACAATTAAGAAGGCTGCCACACGACGAACTGCTGAATTGCGAGAAGCGCCTAAAGTTAAAGCAAAGGCGCGACCACGTTTAACGGCCCGGAACCTAACCGCCCAACTCCGCTACGAGGTAAGTGGCAATCCTATTACATCAAGACCGGAGATCGCGATCGCGAATTGTTGTCCGGGGTTAGAAGTCGATTTTCGGGCAGTTTGGAGGCGACTCTTCGAGGGCGTCCAACTTATGGAGTGGGACAATTACGTGGTCGAGGGAAACGTCATCGATGCGGACGGTAAAGCGGTGAATTTAAAGGGCCATCGTCTGCTGAGAGTCGGCGATGACTTTGACGGCAACGAAGTAGTCGTAACATTGGAGGGTGCATCAGCCTCTGATCCGGACGGCAAGGCGCCCCTGATGTCGAAAGATAACCCTGAAGGTGTTTGGACCATGGAGTGGTCGAACTGCCTCGCGCACGTGGTCAATGGCCTGCGGGAGCACAAGAAGCGTCAAGAGGCGACACTTGGCACAAGGCAGCCCTTTAAAATTGATTGTGTTTTTACCGGAAGTCCTGCTGCACATCGGCAGCGCTACGATCCCGCGGCCGCAAAAAGGAGTGAGTATGTGAGGGCTACATTGGTAGTCCGCGATTTTTTCGAAGAAGGCACAGCCGTTATTTCGGAAGACTTAGCTCAGGCAGGAGAGTTGACCCAAGGCCTCTGTTCACCGTGGCAGAACGATTTACGCGAATGCTCGTGCTATTATTGGGCGTCCAGCCGGCCGGATTTTGTCAACACGTATATCGGAAAGGACGGACTAACCCACGGCGATAATTGGTTTGCCAAAGCCCGAACCGGAGAATACGTCCCCGATGACTACGCAGATCCACGCCTCGTCGGATACGATGATCTCTTCCAAGACTGGGAGCAATTGCAATTTCAAATTAAGGGCAAAGATGCCAAGCGAAAAAAGCGGGATAAGTAATGGGCAATCCGTCTCGGAAGGTCATGGATCACGGCGCAAAGAAAGGCAGCACCGTTGCCGAAAGATTTATGGCGGTCAGCGCTCCGCGCTCCGCCGACATCCATCTTTTCGAAAACTCCGATGGCTATCACCTGTTCATTTCCAACGGAAGCAGGCTCTTTGATATCGACAGAGACTTATTCGCGGGTCTCGGGAAAGCGATTTCATCCGGTCACGTTGGTGACTTTCTCGACAAAATCGGTTTGGATATTCCGCGTCTCATAGACGACCAGCCGCTTGTTCGTCCTTCAATTCATGCCCTTTCGCTCGCAGTTGCGCAAAAATGCAATCTGGGCTGTACTTATTGCTACGCACAACAGGGCGAGTTCGGTGGCGCTGCGAAGAACATGTCGCCGGAAACGGCGAAACATGCCGTGGATCTTTTGTTGTCCGAGGCGGGCGACGGGGGGAAGGCCACTCTGGCCTTTCTCGGCGGCGAACCGCTAGTTAATCGGACGGTCATTCAAGAGGCGACGCGGTACGCCGCCACGCTGGCTCAACAGCGCGGTATTGCGCTTGGCTTCTCAATCACTACGAACGGGACGTTGCTCACCGCGGCCGATGCTGCTTTTTTCGAAGGGTACGGATTTGCTGTGACTGTCAGCCTCGATGGGCCGCGAAACATTCACGACCGACTTCGACCTTACCAGAGCGGTGCCGGAAGCTTCGATCGCATCATAGGAAACTTACGGCCGTTCTTGTCGAACCAATGCCGAATGCAAGTATCGGCGCGCGTAACTGTAACGCCAAAAAATACCGAGCTACGAGAAACTCTCGATGAATTTATCGCCGCGGGATTTCACAGCGTCGGCTTCTCGCCGATGCTCAGCGCGCCTGATGGACGCGGCGAAATGCAGACGGGGATCTCGTGCGTATGCTTGATGGTATGATAGACTGTGGGCGCATTTTCGAGCGGAGGCTTCTTGCGGGTGAACGCTATCCGTTCGCCAATATGACAAATGCCATGCGTGAAATTCACCGTGGCACCCATCGGCCGTATCCGTGTGGCGCTGGTGCCGGATATCTTGGCGTGTCAGCCGACGGGGAACTTGCCGCATGTCATCGCTTTGTTGGCGATAGGGAGGGAGCGATGGGCAGTCTTACCGACGTCGACCATGATAGGCGGTCACGTTGGCTGACTGAACGCCACGTGCACCGGCAAGAGCCATGCAATGATTGCTGGGCGAGGTATCTTTGTGGCGGTGGTTGTCATCATGAAGTAATTCGCCGCGGCCGACCGGCCTGTGGCTATATCCGCGGCTGGCTGTCGTACTGTATGAGCGCCTATCTGCGGCTGTTGCGGCAGCGGCCTGAGTGGTTCGGTGCGGCGGCTTGTCCCGACGCGAACACGTATGACCGAATCTAAGCCGTCTTTTCATGTCAATGTCTGCGTCATAGGGGCGGGTCCCGCCGGGAATGCTATTTCGATTCGCTTGGCGCAACTTGGTCATGACGTTTGCTTGGTTGAAAGGACGAAATTTCCCCGATCCCACGTTGGTGAATCACTTAGTCCTGGCATTTGGACTAAGCTCAAACTACTCGACGCTGAAAGCGCTGTCGCTACGGCCGGCTTTTTACCTTGCCGGAGGTCGCTGCTCCGATGGGAGAGCGACGTCGTCGTGCGTCGTGACCTCGGCAGTGCTCGCGGACTCTTTGTCGATCGAGGCCGGTTCGACATGCTCCTTCTGGAACGGGCGCGGGCGTGCGGAGTTCGTGTCCTTCAGCCTGCGGTTTTGAGAGCTCGTTCTGTCAGTGAAAGGGGATGGCGTATTGGAATCAAAACGCCAACCGGAATGATGGACATCAACTGCGACTTCCTTGTTGACGCAAGTGGCAGATCGGCAGCACTCCGTGGGCGCAAGCAGCGCAAGAGTCCTCGTACGCTCGCGCTCTATGGTAGGTGGCGAGGGAGTGGGCTTCCGGACGAGCAGCGGATCGAAGCGGGCGCCGAGGCATGGTATTGGGGAGTGCCGCTTCCCGACGGCACTTACAACGTAATGGTGTTTGTTGATGCCGGCGATTTCCGCCGGCTTGGCGCCAATTCGTTGAGCGGAACTTATCTTGGGCTGATCGGTCATTCTAGTCTCCTTTCACCTTGCCGAGATGCCGATTTGACTGAGCCAGTTCGCGTCGCCGATGCAACCCCTTATCTGGACAGTGAGAATATCGGCCCGTGTAGCATTAAAGTCGGGGAAGCTGCTCTAGCGCTCGACCCGCTATCCTCGAGCGGGGTCCAAAACGCCATCAACACGGGTCTTACGGGCGGGATTGTGCTCAATACTTTGTTGCGCTGTCCAGCGCAGGCGGATGCCGCCATCCGTTTCTACAAAAGCAACCTATTAGAATCCTCTAAACGGCATCGACACTGGTCGGCGGAGCGCTACGGTGCAGTGGTACATTCGGGAGCGTTCTGGCGGACTCGCGCAGATGATGCCGTCCCAATTTCCGAAGCGCCGCCGGAAAGGGCGATCGGCTGGGGTAAAACGTGGTCAGCCGATCAGCCCGTGATGCTGGCGCCAGAGCTATCGTTTGTCGACGAACCCTGCATCGTCGACGATCTGATAACGACTAAACGAGCATTGCTTCGTCCTGGTCTAGATCGGCCAGTGGCCTACATTGGCGGCTGCGATGTGGAGGCGTTGCTGCGGCCCCTTTACCCTGGCATATCCCTTGGGGCGCTTATGCAAGCATGGCCAGTGCCGGCCCGGTCGAAACCTTTGATTGCCGCCTGGCTCCTTGATCGACAATTTTTGGAAGTTAACTCTGAACGCAAACCGGAGGGGGGCGGCGATGAGCGACAATGAGAGTAGCGGACGTATCGATATAGATAGTCTCAAACAAATCCGCCAGGTCGTAGAGCTTGCAATGCAAGGCTCCGAAGAGGGGGCGCGCGCGAAACTCGAAGAAGCTTACCATTCCGAAGCTCGCATGTTTGGCGAGGTTAACGGCGACCGTTACGATGAGCCGATCGCCGCGTTTTTTTCGCTTTGCGAAGCACACAAACTTGGCACGGGGGGACGCTATCGATCGACGATCGTTTCTGTGACACAGGCCGGTGGGGCTGCAATGGTGATGGTCGCTGAAGACGGCTGTTGGGGGACCGCCTCCTTTGTCGATTTCTTCACGGTTACGCGAATTGAAAGCGTCTGGAAGATTACAAACAAGACTTTCGCATATACTGGTGGTGTAATTCCACCGGAGATTATTGGAAAGAAAGAGCCATAGACTACAGACCGATTGGTGAAGATCTAACGATTTTTGTTTTTAGTTGTTTTTCTCTACCACTTTGCGTTTAAGCAGAGCCTTGGCTTCGATCAGATCCGCCGTGTCAAATCCCTCGGTGAACGTATCGAAAACGTTTGATAGGTTATGGCGGGAGTCAAATTGTTTCTTTCTTTGTGGCGCGAGATGACACATGCTTATGATGGCGCGTAGTTCAAACGACTTCGACCCTTGCTGCCGAGCGATCGTAATTGCTTCCTTGTAGTGCGAGGCCGTAGCCGCCAAATCGCCGCCTGGGCGGATAAGGGCATTGCCGTATAGGCGATGTATTTCTGGTTGAGCCCATCGCTCGCCAGTGTCTATACTGATTCGAAGAGCTTCATCGAATTTGCCGCGAGCGAGTGCCGGTTGTTCGTTGGCGGCGTATGCGTCGGCGAGAAACGCTATCAAGATGGGTCGAAATACCCGCGAGCCGGTTTGTTGCCAAAGCTCTAGACCGCGTTGCAACAGAGCGATGGACTTCGACGGTCGCCCAGAGTGCTTGGCGTGCCAACCCGATAAAAAATTTCCTAACGCCTGCCAATAAGGAAGCCCGCGATCGTCGGCGAGATTAGTCAACTCAGCGGCGAGCCGCGCTACGACAGGTTTGTTACGGAGCAGTATATTAGCCATTCCGACATGCCATAGGGCGTAGAACAGCGAGTGTACGTGCCCCGAGGACCGACCGCGCTCTTCCGCCGCTGTTGCTGCCCGGAGGGCCTGATCGGGAAAGCCGGATAGCCAAGAAGCCCAGGAAAGATAAGAATACACTGTCACGCCCACGTCCTGACCGAATCTCGCCCTGAGATCCTGGCCGCCGGCCGAGGAGGCACCGTGTTCGTAAGCATCGTAATGCGTAAGCGACTCTTCCAGTGCGGCCTTTGCCTTCTCGATGTCACCATTGATCAGGCGTGCTGTCCCGACTAATCGATGTCCTGTTACGATAGGGCCGGTGTCTTTTCGCTGTTTGGCCAATTCCAGAAAGCCGTCAGCGTCTCTGAGCATCGCCTTTGGTTCGCCTCCGATATAGTGATGGGCCCACAATCCATAATGTACAGCGAGCTCCATACCGTTATCGGTACTACTCTTCGATAAATCGGCGGCTTTTGCATAGGCTTCGCCTACCTGCGCGTTAGCATACCCCTTTTGTTCAAGAAGCGTGCGAGCCAGGATAACTTGCAGTTTAAGCTGGTCGCGGCGCCTCGCGTCGGTTTCCGGCAATCTGGAAATCAGCGCAAGAGCCTGAGTGACTTGGGTGTGCGCCTCATTCAGGGCGGAGCGGGACAGTGCCCGTATGCCAGCGACTGATAAATATACAATGGCCTTCTCCGCATTTTCCGCTTCTTTGTAATGATGCGCGAGTAACTCCGGTTGCGCGTCGCATATCTCCGGGAAAGTCTCCTCCAAAGCACGAGCAGTTGCTCCATGAAGATTAACTCGGCGGCCCCGCAACAGCATCTCGTAGGCGGCATCGCGTATGAGGGCGTGCTTAAACATGTACGTCGCAAGCGGGGGCGTCCCCCGACTATATACCAGCTCGGACGCGCTTAGCCGATCAAGCGCGACCCGCAGCGCTTCTTCCGGCATGACGGCGATGGCGCTTATAAGTTCGTACGAAAACTCCCGACCGATAACTGCCCCGATCTGCGCGACCTCCTTAGCGGGACCGAGACGATCGAGTTGGGCGAGCAGAGAGCCGCGCAGGGTCCGTGGAATGGTCCGAACATGCCCTGGGTCGAGTTCAAAGCTCCCATCGCTCCCGCGCAATATTCCGGTTTCTATCAAACTCCGTGTCAATTCTTCGATAAAGAGAGGAATCCCTTCAGTCGGGGCTAGAATTTGAGCCGCGACGTCCCGGGGAAGGCTCTTACCGCCAACGACCTGTTCCAGTAGCAGACTCGCATCGCTTCTTCCAAGACGCGGAAGCTCGAGCACACTTATATTAGCTCCTCCTATCCAAGGCGGGATAAATCCCGGACGAGATGTCATCACGATCAGTACTGGAAGAGCTAAGACATTCTCCACGAGGAGAGCCAGGAACTCGAGCGACGCAGGATCGATCCAATGGACATCTTCGACGATCACGAGGATGGGCGCAACTGCGGCGGACCGTTCGATGCGTCGAAGCAGCGTCGTAAAGGTCTCCTTCTTACGCTCGGACGGCGAGAGGCGAGCGATCCCGTGTTTGTCTTCAGAGCGCAGAAGCAGAAGATCGGAGATAAGCGCTACGCTCTTTGCAACATCGCTATCTGCGACGCGCAGAATATCTGCAAGTTTATTGATTTTCGTTTCTGTCGAATCGTCCTGATTAAAATCGCAATCCGTACGCAGCTGGCCAATAAGGGCTGACATTGACGCATCTGCCTGGTGCGGAAGGCCAAAATACTTTTGCAAGACATGCGCTTCACCAGCCATGCGATGTTCGACTTCGGCAACGAGCCGCGATTTCCCGATACCCGGCTCGCCGGTCAACATGACAACTTGGCCGGCTCCACATTTAGCCTGCTGCCAACGGCGTAGCAGTAGTTCCATTTGTTCGTCGCGGCCGACCAATCCCAACATTCCAACTCGACGCAGCGCATCAAATCGGCTGGCGATAACCGCACTCTCGCCCGTGACGCGCCATGCGGTCGTCGCGCCGTCATCCACAATAACCGGTTCCAGTTTTTCGAAGTCGAAGAAACGACCGAGCAGTTCGTGGGTACTAATGGCAATTACCACGCCATCTGGCGGAGCGACTGATCGGAGGTGCAGCGCCAAGTTTAGCGCCTCGCCGACCGCCGAATAATGCTGTGGACCGTCTATATTCCCCACGAGCATGACTCCGGTGGCGATGCCGATGCGTAGGTGAAGCTGCGTCGTCAAGCCGACGTCAATTGTCGGCACTGCTCGTACGAGTTCAAGTGATACCCGAACCGCCCGCTCCGCGTCGTCCTCCCGGGCTTCCAAATGGCCGAAATAAATCAGCAAACCGTCGCCCGGCGTCTTCATCATAATGCCATGGAGGGGGCGCGCGATTTCCTGCACCTTTCGGCATACGCTATCCGTAGCAGTGTGGAGAACTTCAGGGTCATGCTTTGAGGCAAGTGCAGCAAACCCGCTAATTTGGCACGCTACGATTGTCATCAGGCGTCGTTCGAAAAACGACACCGATAGGTTGCTCGGTTCCTGATGTGACATACTTGCTGGAGCCGGCGGCTGGACTGCGGCCGGTCGTGCAGCAAACTTGTAACCTTCGCCCGGCAGAGTGAGGATGAAACGTGGAACTTTAGGATCTGGTTCGATTTTACGCCGCAGACGTGCCACAAGCATGTCTATTGAACGGTCGTAGGAATCGCTGCCACGGCCTACAACGGCATTGCGCAACTGATCGCGCGAGAGTAGGCGGCCTGGCCTTTGCACGAATGTCGCCAGCAATTGGAACTCGGCGCGGGTTAGCGATACTTCCTTGCTATCGACGCCGTAAAAGGTGCGGCCTGAAAGATCGATCAGTCGACCCTCGAAACCCAGCAATTGCGGCGTCTGCGAACTCTTGCGGGGCTTTCTCTCTTGCTGCCAGCAGGTCGTTGAGGCGATCTAAAAGTGCCCGATCCGCGGATCGAAGTACCAGCACGCCAGGAAGAGACCGGGCGAGTTGGCTAGCCTCCTCGGCGTCCTCGGCCAGAGCGATCAAGATCCCGAGTGTGTTTCCAATCTCGGCTGTCAGTTTCAAGCCGCCAGCGCCGAGGGAAAAGGGTACTACGATAGCCGCATTGATGTCGCCAATCAGCAGCAGTTCCCGTGCTCGATCTTCGCGGCCTGCCAATTCGATTGCATACCCCGCCGGGCGCAAAATCCGGACGATCGCAGCCCTAAGTTCCGCGTCGCTGGCAACAACGAGAACTTTCCTTTTCATCTGGCTGCCCCCACAGCGGCTGAATCCTGACCATCCAAGCGACCGCCAGTCAAGCGCGATTGTTACAGCTCCGTTACACCGCCGTTGTCGCGCGGTTGCGGCATGAGGACAAGATAACTTCGCTCAAGGGGCATTACCTGTCCCCCAGATTGGAACCGCCCGGAAAATCGATGACCGTGATCGAGCCGCAGCAGAAAATGGCCGTCCAGACGGGCGGGACCCTACATGATCCAGTGGATGTGAGCGCTCAAATCCTCGCGGCGGTCAACATGCTCAATCTCGGAATCCTGATCGTCGACGGGGAAGCTCGGATCGCATTCGCTAATCAATTCGCAAAGAGTCTGTTGCAGGCTCACGGCAGGCTGAGCGGAGATCCGAGAGTTCCTGGCCGTGCTTCGCGCCCGGCCCCCTTCGATCGAAAGCTTCGTCAGGCCCTCGCCGACTGTAGGGAGGCGGATGGGCGTAACGTAGTAATTCCCGCAGACGATGAATCCCTCGTCGTCCTCGCGGTGCCGTGCCGGTGCGATAAAGAGGACACCGGCGGCACAGCCGGTTCCATCCTATTCATTAATGATCTGGCGGGCGATCCCAATGTGGATCTCCGACCGATCGCGCGCCTTTATGGACTCACTGGCACCGAGACTCGGTTGCTGGATGCGCTTGTAAGAGGCCACAGGGTCCGAGATTACACCAAGCTCGCCGGTATTACGCTCAATGCCGCCAAGGAACATTTGAACAAGCTTTTCAGAAAAACGAAGACCAGGCGTCAATGCGAGTTGGTGCTTTGCGTTCTCGCCAATCCGGCCTTCCGCGTGCTTTCCGAAAAGTCAGCGCCTCGCCGCATGGAAGAACGAGAGGAGTCTGTGAGGGGACACCTTTCGTGCCGCCTTCGTTCAGTCAACCACATGTCCCGTCAGAGTCGATCTACCGTTCTCCAACTATTTAAATTCCAAAGGAGGAGTGAGATGCCCATGAGAAGTGAACTTGCTATTCCGCGATTAGCTTTCAAGGTCAGCAGCACGCCGGATGAAACAGGCGTTTGGGCAGTTATCAGCTTTTGCATTATCGGAGCTGCGATAGCGATCTGCTTCGCCGCCAGTTCCGAACCCCTCGATCAAATGCCACTACTCATCATTCAATCAAATCAGTGGTGATACCGGCGGCTACCGTGAAAATTCGAGCAGCCATTGACCTCTATTCAACAGACGAGGGACACATGAAGATCTTACGCCGCTGGTTGATCTATCGCCGACTGGTAAATGAACTGGCCGATGTGCCTGACGCGTCACTTATCGAATTGGGCACCGGTCGAGCAGCGATTAATGAATTTGCTTGGCGTTGCGCGCAGGTCGAAGCCGAGAATAGTGTTTCAGCGGGACGAGATGGCCGCGAAGCAGAAGGGGCCTCTCGCGGCAATCAAGCATAGGTGCAATTGCGCGTTAACAAGGTCCGCAGGGGGCGTTGAATATGATTGACGTCTTAGGTTACGCGGCCTCGATCGCGGTGTTGGCGACCTTTCTTATGCCAACCATGCTCCCGCTTAGGTTGGTTGCGATATTGAGCAACATACTCTTCATGCTTTACGGATATTCCGCGCATATTCCACCAGTTTTATTTCTTCACGCTACATTGCTACCGATCAACGTAATGAGGCTTATGAAATTGCGCGTCAGCAGCATCACGGGTTCGGCTAAACCGTTGCCCACAAAGCAGAGTTTAGCGAACCATCCCGACTACCATATTCAAGATTTACGGAAAACGTCAGGCAGCGACTCCTTCGATTGAAGACACCAGCAGACATTGGTCAGGCGTCGCCCCTTCACTTAATAATAATACGAGCCCTCTTACTTGCCACAGTCGCTACACGGCATGACTTGGGCAATCCCAAGCCGCTGCGCTCTTCGCAAGTAGGAAGTTTCTTCGCTATCTGATTTTAGATGCAGGCTAACCGGTCATCGACCAGGGCGCGTGCCCGTGGTCAGCCGCGCAATATGCCAATATTACCTGCGCTGATATAACAAGCTTATTCTAAAGCCCGGCGCCAAGCGTCATCAGGCTCGGCAGTATGATAGCTGACGGGAAAGCCATATATTCGGTGTGTCGGATTTCAGAACTGGGTGTAACTGTCCGGTTTACGGTGGTCGAGGTTACAATTTCCGGGCGGAATTCGCCAAGTGAAGCAACCTTGGCCCGGATCTCACTGTCGGTAAAGTGAGCATTATACGGACAGTATTAGGTTCCGGTCCTTTTTGCCCTCGCGGGGGCCCTCGATACGGTGACGGAGGAGGCGCAGTGGATGCCTGAAACCAAATCCGTTCTCTCGCACGATGATATCATTGTCGTTAAGATCGACACAACCAATCTAAAGTACGGTCGCGCCTTTGCTGCTAGTCAAATGCCGGAATTCCGCGTCCATGAACCAAAGTGACGTTGTTACGGGAGTTGAGACCCGCTATCAACTTTACGAACTAGATGCGCGTGCTCGCGGTGCCGTTAAACAGATTTGGCCGACTGTTGCGCCACAACTCGGGCACGCCGTTAATGCCATTCTGGATGCGACGGCAAAAGTTCCGCATATCGCTCCCGCTGTTACCAAGCACCGCGACGAGATCAAAATGCTCGAGGTTAAACACTTCGAGGCTCTCCTGAGCGGAGGGCTTGACGACAAATACTCTGAATCGGGCCGAATGACCGTAGAGCGGGAAGCCGCCCTCGGGATCGACGCGCGTTTTCGTAGCACTGCCGGCAACTGTGTATTGCGGGCCGCGTTGGATGCGCTCAAACGCAAATACCGCTTTTCTCCAGGCAAGCTGGTCGAAAACGCAAAGCTAACTACCGGCGGCAGGTAACGAGGAGGTCGTCCAGCTCTTCGGCATTACCGACGACGGTGATCTGCGTTGGTTCGGGTATGAGGGAGATGGCACTGCCGACCCAGCATTCACCGCGGGCTGGAAACCGAATTCAGGCAACAGCGTCGGCCAGGGCTGGCAGAATTTCCGGCATGTCCTTGGGGCAGGTAGCGTAATCTATGCCGTAACCGAAGATGGTGTGCTGCATTGGTACTACTACAACGGCGGGGGAGTGAGTTCGCCAAGCGGCAGTATCGGATGGGGCCCGAACTCGGGCAACCCGATCAACCAAGGCTGGCAAGATTTCTAGCATGTATTCGACGGCATGGTGTCGACACCAACAACAATCTTAGATGGTACAACCATTCGGGCGTCGGGCAGAGCGACATAACCGGCCAACAAGGCTGGGCACCACGATCCGGAAATATCATCGGACCGGTTGGTAGCGCAGGATTTCGCGATCGTCGGCCCGGCCGTGCAGTGTTGAGCCTCCCTGCCGGCGGGCGAAGGCCAGCATTCGCGGGGTGAGCACCGCGCCGCGCTCGGCTCCCGAAACGGCATTGTTCAGAAGTGCTTTCAGCCTCGCATCGTTGGGCAGGCGCTTCCGCATGAGCTCGAGGCTGCTCAGGACCGCCATCAGGAGATTATTGAAGTCATGGGCAATGCCGCCCGTGAGGTGGCCAATGGCCTCCATCTTCTGCGATTGATGCAGAGCTTCGCGGGTCTTGATCAATTTCTCCTCAAATTCTTTGCGCTCGGTAATGTCCCGCGCGATTTTCGCATAGCCGAGAATTGAGCCGGTTTCGTCACTAGTCGGTTCGTCACCAACGTACGGCCCGCCTCTCCCCATCACTCCGGCGCTTAACTCAAGCCCGGCAACAGAAATCAGCAAAGTCAGCGCCATCGGATTACGACGCCAGTAAAGACGACGCTGGTTCGATATCCTCTTCAACGCCACCCTTGAGATCGATCGATACTAGATTACCGATGCGATTGTAATATGAGATGGGTTGGGGCTTACCGAGCAAAAAGCCTTGAATTTGATCGCAACCCTCTGATTTTAGGAACAGGCGCTGTCCTTCCGTTTCGACCCCCTCAGCAAGGACCGGCACTTGGAGGCTCTTCGCCAACGTGATAACAGCCCGCACTATAGCCGCACTGTTATTGTTCGTTTCCAGGTCGGATACGAAAGAACGGTCGATTTTCAGCTTATCAAACGGAAAAGAATGAAGATATGAAAGAGACGAATATCCGGAGCCAAAATCATCCATTACTACCTTCACGCCAAGACTTTTCAGTCGACGCAATATTGCTTGAGTGCGCCCGAAATCTTCAATCAATACGCTCTCAGTAATTTCGAGCTCAAGACGCGAGGGGGGAAGTCCAGTTTCCATCAACACCGTGTGCACAAGGATTGACAAATCGCTATGCCGAAACTGCGCGGGCGATAGGTTCACAGCCAGGACAGCTTGAGATTTCCATGATGCGGCTTCTTGGCATGCCGTTCGCAGTATCCATTCTCCTATTGGAATTATTAGCCCGCAATCTTCGGCAAGGGGTATGAATGTTAATGGCGGGATAAGTCCACGATTGGGATGTTGCCAGCGGACCAAGGCTTCGAAGCCGATAATCGTACCGTCGATGCGCGCCTCAGGCTGATAAACCAGGTGAAACTCACCTTTTTCAAGGGCCGCCGCTAGATCGTGCTGAATTTCGCGACGTTCCCGCAGGTGGCGATCCATCTCAGGTTCAAAGAAACGATAAGAACCCGCGCCTTCTGCCTTGGCCCTATAAAGAGCCGCGTCGGCATTGCGGATCAGCTCTTCGCCGTCCGTGGCGTCGTCGGGATATATTGAGACTCCCACGCTGGCGTTGGCTGTCAGCCGATGCCCATCTAACATTATATAGTCACCGAGCGCCGAAATGATCCGCTCTACGACGCGCGATGACTTCTCAACAGCTTGGGGTCCGGGGACGAGGAGCATAAATTCATCTCCGCCAACGCGGGCCACGAAAGTATCTCCTGCCGCGAGCTTTAATCGCTTCCCGACCTCGGAAAGGAGAGCATCGCCTACGGCATGGCCGAAAAGATCATTGACGTACTTAAATCGATCTAGATCAACGCAAATGAGTGCGAACGAGGCTTCAGAGTTAGCGGCCGTTGAGATCGTAGTCGCAAACGTTTCGTTGAACGCAGCCCGATTTGAAAGGCCTGTGAGAACATCATGAAGCGCGAGGTGAGAAATCTTGGCTTCTGCGCGCTTGCGTTCCGTGATCTCTTCGTGTGTGGCCACCCAGCCTCCATCGGCGATAGGTTGGTTCACTACCTCGATAATACGGCCGTCTTGTAGCTCCATTATAACATTCGTCTTTCTCTTGTGACGAATGGCTGCTCGAATGTTTCGTTCATATTCGGCCGGATCATCCGCGAAGCTTCTTTGCTCCTTCCGGTGCTCCAACATCTCTATGAGGGTCACTCCCGGACGAACAACCTTGTCAGACAGGTTGTACATTTGGAGGTAACGTTCGTTGCAGATGAGCAACCGACCGTCGTCGGCGAACATACACAGTCCTTGCGACATGTTATTAATTGCAGCGTCGAGCTTAACGTTTGCCTGTTGCAGCTCCAACGTCTTCTCGGCTAGCCCAAATTCTCGCTCTGCCAGGACCGTTTCGGATCTGAACAGTCGATCAAATTGCTTAGCCAATTTATATAGAAGAAAAACGGAAGAAGTTAGCGCGAGTAGAGCTCCTATCCCAATGAATGTGGCGCGACGGTACCAGGTAGCTAATGCAGAAGATTCACTGACTGCAACATTGACGACCAACGGGTAGTCAAAAAGAGGTCGCACCGAAACCAAACGCGCCTTTTCATCGAAATATCCCGGCGATCTATAATGGCCGCCGCCTGCTAATACTAACGGATACCACGGAGAGCCGGCTGGCATAGTTTGATTGCTGCGGTCCGTCACATCCGGATAGCGTACAATTATCGCGCCGTCGGGATGTAGCAGCATGAGGAACTCGTCGCGCAGCGGCTTAATGGAATCATAGATGCTTTCGAAGTAAGAAAGCGGCAATCCGATCACGACGACGCCCAGAAACGCATTATTCCTATCATGGATGCGCTTACTTATGAACATGGTGCGGCCGCCAGTCGTACGACTTCTAACTAAGCTGCTGATGTAGATTTCATTATCGTCGGAGGTTTTGGAGCGTATAAAGTAGTCGCGGTCACCCACTTCCATTCTTGGTGCCGGCCACTGCTGGCTGGTAGATGCAACGTGTCCATCCCTGTCGATCACCGCGATGAACGAAGCCTGCGGAAGGGCAGAATTTATTGAAGTTTTCAACTGAGTGTAAACAGCGTGGCTGCGGAGGCGTTGGTCGAAGTCGCCCGCAGCAGACGCGTCCGAAAGAGCGGCCATGCTGGCCGTATCGGATAGGACTGATTCGACGGTCCGGATAGACCGCGCAAACTGCTCCCCTAAAATAGTAGCGATGTTACTTGTGTTGCTATTGGCCTCGTCGATCGCATCTGAGTGCAGTCCCCAAATTGTGAGGCCCGTAGCAATTGCAGATATAGCTATCAGCCCTAGCGCAACGGAAGCTAGCCACCGGAAACTTTTGCGGTCATTAGCACTTGGCATTGCGCAGCCAGCTCAATTACGGGTTTCCAGTATAACCCCGCTGCATGTGCGGACTTTTAAGGCAATATGCCTTCGCGAGTTTGCGTTAATCAGCGCTTAATGGCCGTTGGAACGATCAAAATGAAGGTGGGTGATTGATCGCAAGATGCCGAGTGCTTCGTCGGAGGCAGCGCAAATCGGACGGCTTGGAGGTGAGCGGTGCCAAAAGCCCAATGTGAGGTCATCGAGTTTGCATTGCGGCAACCAGCGACTGGAGCAAATTGTTTTTCCAGCGAAAGGCGCGCCGCCGCATCAGCCAAACTCCCACCGCACCTATAACGCATGGAACTGGGCGAGCACGTGAAGCCAAATAAGGCCTCGCGTGGTCACCATTGAGTACCCGCGCCCGTGGCGCATGAAGTGGCAGATTAGCGACCGATGCCGCCGATCGCTCCGGAAATGCCCTGCCACTATAGTCGTTGGCGTAGCCGGTATAGCTGCCCTCGGGCACACATCGTAATAGCCATAATAACCAGTGCCGGGGTCCGCTCGTCATGATGGGCGGTAGCCGCGAACGAAGTCGCGATCAGAGCCAACTTTAGACCTCACGTATCCATCAGATTACCTCGAGTTCCAGGTTCCAAATAAACGGAACTTTTTGTTGCGAAATTCCCACACCTTGCGCTGTTCTGATCCCTCGCACCACAACCACGTTGGCGGTTGTGTGACGACTTACTTACACCGTCATCAGCGATTTTTGCCTCCTCGATGTTTGTGTGTATCAGTCCGAACAGTATTCAGCGGGCCGAAAACCAAGCCGCTGAAGTGTTGAAGTGCAACGCGCGTTTCACGCATTTACTGAGAGGTCGAGTTGATGCTGCGCGGCAAAGGCTTTCTGATTCTGTGTGGCGTTGTTGTCATCGTGACGCCTGCAGTGGCCCAGGTCGGCCCCGGTTCGACAGCGCCGGATAACGTCTGGCAAGCCGGGACTCAACCAACGCCGGGGCTTACCTCAGCCCGGCAATTGCCAAATACGCAACCGATGGCGTCCGCTCAGCCGGTCAGCAGCCAGACATCGCAGAGTACTCCGGCGTCAGGCCCGCAACAGCCGGCCGGCGTGCCTGTCAACGGCGGCACACTTTATACCGGCGCGACGATAGGTTCATTCTTCGACGACAACATCTTCGCGACACACACCAACCAATTTCACGATTGGGCCTTCTTCGCACGCCCTGAAATGCAGTGGATCAAGCAAGCGGGAAACTTCACGTTTCAAACCGACGGCTATGTCGAGGGCCGCGATTACGACCACTTCACCTCGGAAAATCAGATCAACGGGGGTGCCGGCGCGAGCTTTATCGAAACTCCCGACAACAATACGCAGATCGTAGGCGGTGTCCGTTACATTCATGCCCATCTGGATCGCGGTGCTTCGGAAACCGTCGTGGCTACGCCGTTGGGCTCGCAATTGCTGAGCACGCTCTTCGCCCACCCGGTCTCATACGATGAAGAGCTGCAGTCGATCGCGCTGAACAAGCGCTACGGCAATTGGTGGAGTTCGGTCGGCGGCGCCGGTATGGAAATCCAGTATCAGAACCCAACGATCGGCAATTTCGGCGCACCCGGTTCCGGCACGGTCGTCGACCTTGGTTACGCCGACGGCGGCATCGGCGCCTCTAATGTGCGTGTCGGTTATGTGGTCGCGCCCCTGACCAGCGTGTTCGTGGAAACTGCCGTCAATACCCGTAACTGGGGCGTCGGCTATTTCGACTCCACCGGCTACCGGGTGGTGGCCGGCCTGTTATTCGAACAGGGTACGAATGCTCGCCTCAAGGGCGAGATCTGGGCTGGTTATATGGCGCAAAACTATAGCGGTACGACGATGTCGAATGTTTCGACGTGGACCTATGGCCTCGGTCTCGCCGCGCTTGTTACCGACGACGTCACCGCTGTGTTCGAGGGCCGTCGCGAGGCTAAGGAGGCGGCACTTGGTCTCGCGGCACTGCCATCGGGCGCGCTGGGAGCGAACTCTGCGACATGCTCCGCCGATTTGGCGGTCTGCGTCAGCGACATTGAGTCGGAGATTGGCGGCCGCCTCGACTATCGCATCATGCCGAAAGTCGTGGTCGGCGGCGGCGTGACGTATCTCGAGGATGATTATCAAGGTCCCCTATCATTCGGCCGGATTGATCGCAGCCTCGGACCGCTCGCTTCTGCAAAATACTTTGCTACGCCGAATATCACCGTAGCTTTCGATTATCGCAATCTCGCATTCACGTCAGGCGGCGGCGCAGCCCCGGCTCCGTTCACGCCGATTACCGCTTTCCCTTTTCATAGAAACGTCTACATGCTTTCGCTGAATGCGCGGTGGTGATGTTTTGCAGAGAACTTTTAGGCTGATTGCAAAATTTCAAAATATAAATAAATTCGCGAAATACCGTTGGCTAGTATAAACTACGTAAGGGTTTATCGCTATCTGATCTCGACCGACTTCCGCTTCCGTCCGTTGCCTCTATACGGTGCAGCCGCGCCGCGACGGAGGAGACAAAATGCGGAAAACTTAACATCTTACTACAGTTCTCGACGGCGTTTTGCGCGCCGCCATACTCAGTCTCTTGGTCAGCACGAGCGTGACCGCCCTGACGACAGCTAGCCGCGCCGGTCCGTTAGGTGGCGCGCTGGGCGGCGTGGGCGCTGCTGTTGGAGGCGCTGTCGGTGGTGTTGGGGGTGCGGTCGGCGGTGGGGTTGGTGGCGTCGGCGGAAGCATTGGCGGAGTGGGCAGCACTCTCGGCGCGCCAAATTTTAATGCCGATATCGGCGGTTATGTCATCGACAATCATGGTCGCAGTGGCCATTTCGCACCGAACTCTTCGCTCGGCGGCAGTAACTTCTTCTCGGCGCCGCGACCTTCGGCAATACCGGTAATGCCGTTCGCACGTTTCCGCACACCGTTGCGCGAGTGAACCACTTGGGTACAGTCGGCAATCTTGGTGCCAAGCTCAGCAATCGTAATCCTAATACGACACCATTGAGCAATCGCGGACGACTCTGAGCGATCACAGCGCGACCATTCAACGGCAGATCGGTTACGCGACACATCCGAGCCGGACGGCCAGCGTAACCCCCGGCAAGGGTCTTGCGCCCACCACTGCCAACATCGGCGGCGCGAAAGGTGTGAATGCAAGGGTTAATCCGGACCCGGCAGCCAGCTTCACGACCGGCGATGGCAGCAACGGCGGCATCGCGGCATCGACCAATATTACCAACAATCCGGCCAACACGATGACTTAGCCGGCCACGACGAATGTCGGTGCATTCAACGATCCCGGGGCCACTACCACGACCAGCGGAAACAGCACGTCCGCGACCAATGTCAGCGCACTCAATGCGTCGGGCGCCAATACCGGCGGCAGCAACAATGGCGGCCTGGCCTCTGACAATGTGAGCGCGCTCAACGGCCCCGGATCGAA
>CAWFVF010000006.1:0-389911 GCA_963819265.1 uncultured Alphaproteobacteria bacterium
TCGTTGCCGATGATGCGCTTCGCCAAACCGGCCTTGATGATCGCCGTCATCGTCGGTTCGTTGGTAATGCTGGCGTCGATCGCCTTGTTGCTGTAGGCGGCCAAATGCTCGGGGAAACCGAGATAGACGATATTGGCGTCGGAAAATTTCAGGTCGCCGCGTTTAAGGACGGCATTGAGGGCCGCCGCCGTGCCGGTGCCGGGCGCGCCGATGGCGACTTTCATGCCGCGCAGATCGGCGAAGCTCTTGTAATGACCGTCATCGACCAGATCCTGGCGCACCATCAATGACGAATAGCCGTAGCCCGGCTTCATCGAGGCTTCGTCGGCGACGATCTTGACGTGGACGCCGCGCAGGACGGCGTTGTAAAATCCGGCCGATACCGTGCCGCCGCCGACATCGAGTTCGCCGGTTCCCAACGGGGCGATCATTTGCGCCGCCGACTTGAACGGTATCAGCGTGACTGCAAGGTTTTCATCGTGGAAATACCCCATCGCGTCGGCGATGTAATAGCCGGCGTCGCTCATTGTCCGCGCGATTCCGACCTGGACTTGATCGGGGTCTTTCGCCTTCGCGCCGGACCCGCAGGCGATGACCGCAAACAACGCCAAAAGCAGCCGACATGCCCAATTAAAGGTCAATCTTGAGTCGTTTGTGCCGGTCATGCTGCTCCCCAACGTCGTTCTTTTTGCTTTTACGCATACTCACTATCGGCCGTCCGCACTGTGCTGTAAACGAAAACTTCAAAACAATCCTACAGTGTGGGATTATGTCGCAAAGACGACTGCGGGAACCTGGCTTTCGCCCCCTTCTCGTTACGCCGGCTGCGGCACGCCGGTGCGCACCGGATTTGCAATCGCCGCGTGATGCGGTTGATGGCCGGTCGCGATCCTCGCGAGTTTGGCAGCATTCTCCGGCGGATGATTGCCGCGCCAAACAACATGCATATCCGGGCGAAGCAGCAGGATATCCGCGCCGTAAATCTCACGCGCGTGGTTGTCATCGATCCGGATGATCTGCAGCGGCGCACCGATCGCGGCAAAGGCCTGTGCAAGCCCGCCGTCGCCGTGATGACCCGACACCTGCAGGAGCGTGTAACCGGCGCCGTATCCAATGCGGTCCTGTATGGCGGTGCCGTCGGCAAGCCAGACATGAGGCAGTCGCGAACCGGGCCAGGTCGACGGCACGTAACGCCGGAAGTCGTGCTCAGGCGCAGTCCCGTCCTCGGCGCAGATCAACGGCGAATCGCTGTAGCGATAGCCCAGTTCGGCACCGATCATTTCGTTGGTCTTGCGCTGCTCGATATCGGCGACGCGCGCCAGGTTGGCCCGGGTCTCGGCGCCGGCGGGCGTATCGTCCCGGATGTCGGGCCGGAATTGAGACCGCCATTTGCGCCGCCCTTGCGACGCATAGCGCGACGCTTGCACGTTGCGGTCGCCGATCTGGCGGCGCTCGATCTCGTAGGATCGCAGCAGTTCCGGGCCGCCCCAGCCTTGCAGCACGGCGGCGAGCTTCCAGGAAAGATCGATCGCATCGCCGACGCCGGTATTCATCCCCAGTCCGCCGGTCGGGATGACCAAATGAGCGGCATCGCCGGCCAGAAACACCCGCTCGCCGTCGCCGTAACGATCGGCAAGCAGAAGGTTCTGCCGCCATTCGCCGACATACAGCATCTCATAGGCGAGCGGCATGACGATGGTCTTCTCGAACTGCCGCGCCATATCGGCGTCGTTCTCGACCACGGCGTGAAGCGTGAAGTGGCGGGTCGAATCCTGGGTGATGAGGAACGTGGCTCGATCGTCGGCGACGTGATAGTGCCGCCCTTTACCGATCGGGATCTTCTCGTAGAGGTCCTCGCAATAGAACAGGGCCTGTCGAAGCTTGAGCAGGTTCCCCTCGCCGCTGAGCTTGATGCCGAGCTGCTTGCGCACGCCGCTGGCGCCGCCATCGCAGCCGACGAGATAGCGCGTGCTGATCTTGCCGGTGGTGCCGTCATGGCGCCGGACGTTAACGATCACGCCGTTTTCGTCGTTCTCGTAGGACAAACATTCATGGCCGTAGCGGACCGAAACCGTCGGCAGGGTTTCCGCAACGGATTTGAGCACCGGCTCCAGCGTGTATTGCGAGATGAGCTGATAAGGCTCCAAAGGCCTGGTGCCGTCGTTATGCGCGGCAATGTCGGCCTCCGCTTCCGCGACCGATGGATAGGGCAAGTGCAACAGCGGCGGCTCGACGACGGAGAGGACGACAAACACGTCCATCGGGCATTCGCGCGGCAACCCCGCGGCGCGGATTTTGCCGGCGAGCCCAAGGCGCCGATAGATCTCCATGGTGCGGGCGTTGCAGCGCTCCATTTTCGGCAGGAACTGCGGCGCCTCCTTCTGTTCGATAATGGTGCAGCGGACGCCGCGTTTGCCGAGGTCGATCGCCATCGTCAGCCCGGTCGGACCGGCACCGACGATGAGGACATCCGTATCCATCGCAACACCGCTCATTCAGAAACTCCCGGTCCGGACGCTCTGCCGGGCCATAGCGTTCAGCCAGCGGCAATGGAGACAAATCCCATATTGTGGGATTTGTCAAATATGGGCTTGGGACGTGCATCAAGGGGTCAAGGCAGGCGGGAGACTGCCTGGGTTACGATCCGGGCGCAGAATGTCACACGGTCGGCAGTCTGCTTGATCCGTTGCGGGTCCAATCCCTTTGCCGGGATGCTGATGCTCAAGCTGCCGAGCACGTTTTCCCGGCCGTCGAAAATGGCGGCGGCGATGCCGGTGATCCCGGGCGTCACCTGGCCGGTGGTCTGATCCCAGCCGGTTTGCCGTATTTCCTTGAGCAGGGCGCGAACATCGTTGAGCGTGCTGCCGAGACCCGCCGCCGTGAATTGCGCCGGCTGCGCTTCGAACAACCGCTTGATCTTCGGCATCGGCAGATAGGCAAGAATGATCCGCGATGCGGCGCCGCGCAGCAGCGGCCGCGCGCGGCCTCTCTCGTACTTGCTCTGAATGGTCGCGGTACTCTGCTCCTGATGCACGCAGAGCACCTTGTCGCGATACCGACGGCATAACAGCGCTATTCCCGGTATTTCCTGGATCAATTCCAGCATGGCGGGACGGCTGGCCAGGATCAGCGGATCCTGACGCCGGATGGTGTAATCGAGTTCGATAATGCGCGGCCCGAGCGAATAACCGACATCCGGCAGCGAGGTCAGAAGCTCGGCGTCGGTCAGAACTTTCAGATAGCGATACAGCGTCGAGCGGGTAAATCCCAGCCGGTCATGCAACTGCTCTACCGTCCAGCAAAAGGTATTGTCCTCGAACAAATCCAGGATGCCGATCATCCGCTCGAGACTATTGCCGCCCGCGGTCTCCGCAGACTGGGTCGGCTTCCGTCGTTTCAAAACGCGCTCCCCTGGCCCCGATCGCCTTTGCCGGAAAACGATAGCACTTTGCTCGTCGGCGAGCGCGGCTCGAGTGAATCGTCCCGCCCGCCGCGTTGCTACGATTGTCCGCCGCTGCAGTTGATGGTCTGGCCGGTTATGAAACTCGCATCGTCGGATGCCAGAAAGGCTATGGCGGCGGCTTGCTCTTCGGGCAGCCCGCGCCGCCGCAAGGCCTGCTGATTGCGGATGTCCTCCGCCATTTCACGCCGATAATCCTCGGCTGCTTCCTTGGCGATCGTATTTGCCATCACACCCGGCTTGATAAACTCCCTGGAAGTGACGCGATCCGAGATATCGGTGCCGCCTGGCGCCATGGTGTTGATGCGAATGCCGTAGCGGCCGTATTCCATCGCCAGCACCTTGCTCAACGTCACGATGCCGCCTTTGCTGGTCGCATAGGGAACGCGATAAAGGCCCCGGGTCGATTGCGAGCCGAGATTCACGATCGAACCCGACTTCTGCTCCATCATGATCGGCAAAACGGCAAGGCAGCACCACAGCGTCGGAAATAGCGATCGCTCAAGTTCCTGCTTCACTTCCTCTTCGGTATACAAGTGATAGGGCTTGATCCAGATGGTGCCGCCGACATTGTTCACCAGCACGTCGATGCGGCCGTAGGCCTCTTTAGCTTTAGTCATTAGTTGCTGCGCGCCGGCATGCGTGGCGAGATCGACCAGCACCTTGGTCGCCTCGACGCCGTGATCGCGGAGTTCCGTTGTGGCTTCCGAAGCACTGGCATCGACGCGGTCAGCGACGATGATCTTGCCGCCCTCTTGGCCAAGACGTCTGGCGGCCGCGCGCCCGATACCCTGTCCGGCGCCGGTCACGATACAGACTTTATCCTTGAGCCTGAGCGCACCGGCGGCCCGGACATCCAGTTCGATCGCCACTGCTCTGTCCTGTTCTTGTTTTGCTCAGTCACAACAAAAGAAGGTGACGCTTCAGTTCGGCGCCATCTTCGCTTTCCACAGCGCCCAGGGCCGGGCCGCCGCCCGCTTCATGCTTTCGTCGCTGACGCGCGCTTCGCCGGGCGTCAGATAATTGACGGCGCCGCCGAGCGCAATCGCTTGCGCCAGCTGGCGAGCGTTCACTTCGGTGTAATAGGCACGGAACACCGCATATTGCAGCGTATCGGCAACCACCGTATCGCCGTGGCCGCGCATCAAAATAACCGGATCGCTCCCCAATTCCTTCGCCAGAGCGGCGCCGACCATTGGGTTTTCGATTTCGAGATTGGTGGCGTCGCCTTCGTATTTACGAATCTCGAACACCCGCGGCCCCGCACCGAGGAAACCCGCATTGTGCAGGATCGGCCGGAGCTTCACCTGCGTCACGCTGAACGGCACGACGGTCGGCGAATGGCTGTGAACGATCGCGTTGACGTCGGGACGGGTTTTGTAGATCGAACCGTGGATAAAGCGCTCGCGATAGAGCAGCTTATCCTTGTCCTTCGGGTCGACCGGATTGTTATCGAGATCCAGGACCACGATGTCGTTTGCGGTCACTGACTCCGGGGCGATGGAGCGGGAGATCAGGTAATGATTGGGATCGCGCGGATCGCGGATGCTCACATGCCCGAATGCGTCCAACACGCCCAGCGCGGCTAACGTGCGGTTCGCCGCGACGAGATCGTTGATGATCGAGGGGTCGAGTTTCTGTTCCTGCGGAGCGGGGGTCTGCGCCGAAACCGGCCAGGACACTCCACCCGAGCCGACGAGAGCAACACCCAGCAATGCAACGCAAAGCCTATTCATGCGATTTCAGTCCCCGGCGTTCCCGACCTGACATTTCGTTTTGCGTGACCGGCACGCCACGCTGTTATTTATGGCAAATCCTATAATACGGGATTTGTCAACGCAGGCCGACCGCCCGGGTTGTGGTTATTGCCACGAGCGGCAAACGCCGCATCAAGGCAGCGTCTCCCGGCCGAATGCCGTCGGCATGAAGCTCGATAGGTCTAGGGTGCTGCTAGCGCCCGGTGTCGCGAGTCCAATCATGCGCACGCACCGGTGCGAAAAGCTCCTCGATAGGCACGGTCCGTTCGATCATCGATTGATCGGCCAGGAATTGGACGAGAGCCTCGAGCGCTTTGCGATTCGGTTCGACACCATAGGGCCAAGGGTCGGCCCCGAACACGGCGTCGATCTCTTCAATTTCGAACTGCAGCCAAGGCAGCATGTAACGAAGCGCACCTAAATAACGCATCCGCTTATAGGCGAGCGCCTTCGACTCGTTGAAGGCATTGAACAGGCTGGTGGCAACAAACGGATACCGCTCATAAAACGCGCGGCGCAGCACCACGAGATGCATAATCGGGAAAATACCGGTCCGCTTAAAATAAGCCTGCTCCTCGGCTTTGAAATCGGGGAACAACCGTTTGACGTGCGGCGCCTTGCCGAAACAGGGCGGCAGATCGGCGCCGATAACGGCCTGGATTTCTCCTGCTTCCAAAAGATCGCTCAACGATTTGCCGCTGTCATTCGCCTTGATGGCGACCGGCTTCAGCGGCGGCAGAACTGTCGGCTTGCCATGCGGCTTAGGCGAGTCGATCGCGCCCTCGATCCACTGCACCGATGAAAGGTCGACGTTTTGATCGTGCTGCAACAGGCCCCGGATCCAGATCGCGGCCGTCATGGTGTAGAGTTGAACGCCGATCTTCTTTCCCGCGAGGTCTTTGGCCGACTTGATGACCCGCGAATCCACGGTGATGAAGCCGTGCCGAAAGGTTCTCGACGGAAACACCGGCAGCGCGACGAATTCCGATTTTTTTGCAACATGGCGCGTGATATATTCCGACGCCGACATTTCCGACGCATCGAACTCAAGCCCGCCCACCATGCGGTCGAATAGATCGCGCGGATGGTGCACCGGAATGAAGTTGAGATCGACCCCGTCGACCTGCACTTCGCCGGTTTGCAAGGCCGTCATCCGGTCATAAAGACCGCAGGCGAACGTCATTGAAAGCTTCGACACTTTTCTCTCACTTCCTTGTTTCGGATTGGCCTCTGCTCGCCTTGACTTTGGCCTTCCAAAGCTCCCACGGGCGTCCCGCCACCGCCTGCATGACCTTGTCAGTCGTTTCGCATTCGCCGGCATCCATGTAAACGACATCGCCGCCGTCGAGATGCATGGCCTGCAGCTGCTGGCGCGCATTTATTTCGGTGTAATAGGCGCGAAATACCGCGATCTGGATGGTCGGGCCCACGACGACATTGCCGTGGCCGCGCAACAGCACGACGTCGGCAGCCGTACCCAGCGTTGCCGCCATGGCTCTGCCGAGCGCGGCCGTGCTGATCATCAGGTCCGAGCGCTGCAAATGATCGCGAATCTCGAATACCGGCGCGCCGAAGCCGAGGAAAGATGCGTTGTGCAATAGCGGGCGCAGCGGCGCCTTGGTCGAGGCAAACGGCACCACCGTCGGCGAATGGCTATGGACGATCGCATTGACCTCGGGCCGCGCTCTGTAGACCTCGCCGTGAATCCAGCGCTCGTAATAAAGCTTCTTGTCGCGGTCCTTTTCCAGCACCGCCTTGTTGTCGAGGTCATGCAGGACGACGTCGTCCGCCGTCACCAGCGCCGGCGCGATCGACTGCGACATCAGATAATATTGCGGATTTCTCGGATCTCTGACGCTGACATGCCCGAAGCCGTCGAGCACGCCTTCCAAAGCTAGAATATGGTTGGCGAAAACCAGATCTGAAATCGTCTCGTCGATTTGCTCCATGGTTTGGCCTCCCATTACTCCGGCTTCACGCCCGCAGCCGTGATCACACCCGACCAATAGTCGCGGTCATGGGCGACGTATTTCTTCGCCGCTTCGAGGCTGCCGCCCTCGGCATCGGTCTGCATCGCCGCGAAGTAGGCCTTGACCTCGGCATTGGACAAGATGCCGTCGATCGCTCGATTCAGCTTGACGAGAATGCCGCGCGGCGTTTGCGGCGGCGCGCTGAGTATATTCCAGGTGCTGGAGACGATGCCCGGATAACCCATCTCCGCCATTGTCGGCACTTCCGGCAACGCGGCGACCCGCTTATCGGCGGCGATCGCGAGGATCTTGGCGCGGCCGTCTTTGTAGAAATTATAGAAGGCGGAATATTGTATGAAGGTCAGATCGACTTGACCGCCAATCAGATCGTTGAGAACCGGCGTGGTCCCTTTGTACGGCACATGGGTCATGACCGTGCCGGACTTCAGCATAAATAACTGCGCCGTGAGATGCGCCGCGGTGCCGATGCCGTTCGAAGCGTAGTTCAATTTGCCGGGGTGGGCCTTCGCATAGGCCATAAACTCCGCAAAATCCTTGGCTGGGAAGTCCGGCCGGACGATCAGCGCCAGCGGCACCGAAGTCAGGAGCGCCACCGGCTCTAGCTCGTTCGGTTTGTAGCCCAAATCCTTGAACAGCAGATCGTTGATCGAGAGCGTCGCGCCCGGCGATGCCATCAAGGTGTAGCCGTCCGGCTTGGCGTGATAGACCAGATCGCCGGCAAGATTGCCGGCGCCGCCCGCGCGATTATCGACAATAACCGGCTGACCGAGCGCATCGCCCAGTCTCTTGGCGATCACCCGCGTCGCCGTATCGACGCCGCCGCCGGGCGCTACATTGACGATGATCTTGATCGGCTGCTGCGGATAGTTTGCGTCTTCTTGCGCGTGGCCCGGCACAACCCCGATCAAGAGCGAGGCGGCAACGGCCAGTCCGGATAGCTTCATCGCGCTCCCTCCTGTCGTCCGCTCCGTCAATGCCCGGTTACCGTCGACAACAGGGCATCGAGGTCTTCCGGCAAGGCGTCGCCGCGCCAGACGATGTGCTGATCGGGCCTTATCAGAGCGAGATCGCGGCCATAAAGCGTACGCGCTTCGGCAAGATCGAGGTGCAGGACGACGAGCGGGATGCCGCGCTTGGCGGCCGCACGCTCCAGCGCAGCCGTGTCCGCGGCGTCGCGCGAAAGGCGCAACAAAGTGAAACCCTTGCCGAAGCGGTCGAACAACGAACTCCCCATGACACGCTCGTCATCGAGCCACAGATGCGGAGCACGCCCACCCGGAAGCCCACTCGGGGTATATTCGTCGTAGGTCTCCGGGAAGACGTCGGCCGGCGCCTCGCCATCCGGGATAATGACTGGGGACTCGTAATGGCTGCCAAGTTGAACGCCGACCGCATCCTGATCTTCCGGCCGCACGAAGTGATTTTTCCTGACGTAAGATAATTCCGAGGCGATCTTACGCGCGGCGTCGCCGATAGGACCGTCCAGTTCGACGTCTTCCGGAACATTGGCATCGTGCATCCGCGACGCATATTTGCGCGAGGCGCCGGTGTTACGGTAACCGACCGGCTTGCGCTCGGTTTCGTAGCTGTCGAGGAGCCGCGGACCGCCCCACCCCTGCACGACGGCGGCAAGTTTCCAGGCCAAATTGGCACTGTCGTCGATGCCGGTATTCATGCCGAAACCGCCGGTAGGGGTGAACAGATGCGCGGCATCGCCCGCGATCATGATGCGGCCGGCCTTGTAGCGCTCGGCGACCAGCGCCTGACCCGCACTCCACGGATAATAACCGATGATGTGGACCGGAATGTCGGCGCCGATGGATTGTTGTATCCAATGGGCGATTTCATCCTTGTCGACGTCCGTCCTGCCGCCTTTCGGCTTGACCAGCATCATGAACTCGTCAACGCCGTTGAGCGCGATGATCACGCCGCGCGTGTTGGCGTCCGGATTGACCGCCCAATACATCCAGGCGCGGCGATGACCGACGAATTTCGGATAGAGGTCGGGGATGCGCATATGGATGGAAAAAAACTGTCCCGCCCAATAAGCATCCTTCTTCTGGACGTCGCCTTCATAGCCGATGCCAAGCGTCTTGCGGATTAAGCTGCGCCCGCCGTCGCAGGCCACCGCATAAGACGCGGTCCAGGTATCTTCCTGCGACCCGTCGGTTTTGCGGGCGTGTATTTTCACTTCATTTTCGTCTTGCGTGAACCATTCGACCTGCCAGCCGAAGCGGACGTCGATCAGCGAACTCTTCCGCGCCCGCTCGAGCAGATAGCGTTCCACGAACATCTGATTGACGTGATACATCGGCTCCGGCATCTGATCGGTGACCGGCATCTGACGCCGCATGGCGATACGCTCGACCCGGTTCGGCATCGGGAAGCGGTAAATCTCGTGCTTGCTCAGCCGGGTGAAATAGGCCTGATCGAACGGATGGTCGTCGGGCAGACCGAGCGCCCGTACTTCGTCGGAAAATCCGAGCTGACGGTAGTGTTCCATCGTGCGGGCGTTTTGTCCGTTGCCCTTCGGATGCCAGCGCGCTTCGCTCTCCGTGTTGAAGATCGTGCACTTCACGCCGTAGAAATCGAGATAAAGCGCGAGAACGAGACCGACTGGACCGCCGCCGACAATCGCGACCGGAGTCGTCAGTTCTTTGGAGTCTTTCATAAGCAGACCGCCGCAAAAATATGGCCGCGGCGCGCCTAGTCACGTGAGACGCCGCCGATGCCGAGCGGTGTTTTAATATATTCGCGGCTTGGGGCCCGCTTGTGGTCGTGGGTCGATTTTCTTTTAAAATGGGCCAGCGCAATTTCGCTGCAGTGCACGCGCAGGGCGGGGGCCGAGAGCCATTCAGGGGACGCCGGCGAGGGATCGCCGTTCCGGCGCGCTCGGCCGGGAAAATCGGCGCGGCGGCACTCCCTGCAAACGTTTGAACATCGTCGTGAAAGCCGCCGGACTTTCGTAGCCCAGGTCCAAAGCGATCACGGTGACCGGATCGCCGGCGGCAAGTCTCGGCAAAGCGGCGATCAAACACGCCTGCTGCCGCCAGACCGAAAAACTCGTGCCGGTCTCTTTTCGGAAGAGCCGCGTGAAAGCCCGTCGGCTCATTCCCAGATCGCGGCACCACCGATCGATGGTCTCCGACGATCTCGGCTCCTTCAAGAAAGCTTGGCAGCGCGCCGCCAGGCGCTCATCCTGCGGAAACGGCAAACAAAGCGGCAGCTCAGCAAGGTGCTTCAACTCATGAAGCAGGAGCGCCATGAGATTACCGTCCCTGCCCTCACGGTTGTATTCCGGCACGATCTCGATCGCTTCATGCAGCAGATGATGCACGAGCGGCGAAACCTCGACGACCCGGCATGACGATGGCAGATCGCGCGCGACGGCCGGGTCCAGCCAAATCGTGATGGTTTCGACGCGAGCCATCATACGAAGCTCGTGCAGGACGCCGTTCGGAATCCACACCGCCCGTCCCGGCGGGACCACCCATCGTCCCTGCTCCGATCCCACAGTCATGATCCCGAGATCGGCATAGACCAGCTGACAGCGATCGTGCCGGTGCGGGCTGATCGCATGCCCTTCCGGGAAAACGTTGCCGATGGCGACGACAGGCCGCGGCGTCTCTTCAAATTCAAGGAATTTCGCGTTGCGCACGATGGCCCACTCTCGAAAGAATGCGACCTGAACACGAATGCAGGCTGGTCCGCAAGCGGTAGCATGCTCGGCATATGAAGGGCCGGACCGTTTGAGGGCCGCCCCGCCTACGGCGCGGGAATCGGCCGCCGCAAAAATTAAAAACCATGTGGGAGGTGACCATGGCTCTGCAAAACAAACTCGTTTTGCCGCTCTCCGCTGCGGCAGCCAGAGCATTCGGCCTGATCAGTCTTCTCCTGATCACGGCTTTCTATCAGCCGCAAACCGCGGCGGCGGCGGATTACCCGGATCGAGCCGTTCGGGTCATTGTCAACGTGACGCCCGGCGGCGGCGTCGATACAACGACCCGGATCGTCGCTCAGCGACTGGAACAGAAATTCGGCCAGCCGTTCGTCATTGAGAACAGGCCGAGCGCCTCGGGAAATACCGGCGCCGGCACCGTGTTTCACGCAACACCGGACGGCTACATGCTGCTGGCGTCCTCCGGTTCGCCGCTTGCGCTCAACGGATGGATATTCAAGTCGCTTGCCTATGAGCCGAGCGGCTTCGAACCGATTTCCATCATGTCGCGCATTCCCAATGTGCTGATCGTTCGAAAAGATCTCCCGGTTAAAAACGTCAAGGAATTGGTTTCCTATGCGAAAGAACAGCCTGGGAAGTTGACCTTTGCCTCTCAGGGCGCCGGCACGGTGTCCCATCTGACGGCAGAGCTTTTCATGATGAAGACCGGAACCAAGCTTGTCCATGTTCCCTATGGCGGCACCACGCCGGCGTTGAATGACCTGTTGGGCGGCACCGTCGATATCAGTTTCCTGCCCTTGCAGGCGGCCTATGAATTCGCCAAAGGCGGCAAACTTCGGATTCTTGGCGTTGCCACCGAACAGCGCGTTGAGGCGCTGCCGGATGTGCCGACATTCGTGGAATTCGGGGTATCCCGATTTCATCTCTTCGACTTGGAATGCGCTCAGCGCGCCTCCCGGGACGCCCGATGCCGTGTTACTACAGCTCAACAAGGCCGTCGATGAAGTGCTGCACGACAAAGTCATTCGGGAAAACTTTGGCGCGCTTCAGATGACACCGGTCGGCGGAAGTCTCGCGGAAACGAAAGCCGAAATCGAGAAGGAGCGTAAGCAATGGGGCCTTGTTGCACATGCCGCCGGCATCGAGCCTCAATGATCGGTCTTCGAGGCTGACAGGTTCGCAGCGGCGGTCTGCAGTTCAGCCGTAGCTTGAAATTCGAGATTGCCCAAAGGGCCGGTCCCGGCATAATTGTCTCGAGCATCCCGATATTGTAAAAGCCGCATTGCGCCATTTGTAGTGGTGGGGATCACGCGCAATGAATGTAGTCCGACGGATAACGAAAAGCCGGCGCATCGGGTTAATCGGTTCTTTCGGGGTGGTAATGATCGGGCTGCTGTGTGCGGCCACCACCGCCCAAGCGGACGATTGGCAGCTCTGCATCTCCAATCAGCCGGACCAAGTGCCTATCGCGTGCACGGCCGTGATCAACCAGGGCGGCCGCGGCGACGCCGAGATTGCGCGTGCCTATGCGATCCGCGGTGAATGGTTCCGCGCCCGCAAGCGAAACGACGAGGCGCTGGCCGACTTCAATCACGCAGAAAAGCTCGACCCGAATTCCTACGTGGCTATTGCGGGTCATGGCGCGACTCTGGCGCAGATGGGGCAATTGCAGGAGGCCGCCGCCCAGTACGAGCGCGCCATCGCGCTCAATCCGCAACTGCCGGCCGCTTATCTGTTGCGTGGAGAATTGCGGCAACGGCAGAATCAGCTCGCCGACGCGATGGCGGATTTCGACCACGCCATCGATCTGCGGGCCGATGTGGCGATCGCCTATGTGCGGCGGGGCGCCCTGCTCAATATCAATGGTGCTCTGGATCGAGCGATGGCGGACGTCGATCGCGCCATCGCGCTCAATCCGAATCTCGCCGATGCCTTCTTCGTCCGGGGCGGCATTTATCGAAAAAGAGGCGATCTCGATCACGCCATCGTCGAACTGACCAGGGCCATTGCCCTGGCGCCGACCGGCGCCAACTCCTATTGGGTGCGTGGCGATCTTTACAGTGCGAAGGGCGATATCGACCGCGCGATAGCCGACTATGATAAAGCCTTGTCGATCACGCCGGACAACCGGGCGATCCAGCAGCAAAGGCAGTTCGCGCTTGCCGCCAAGACGGCGCTTGGAAATGCGGTGCCTTCCACCCCGCAACCGGCAGCGGTTTCACCCACAGTCTCCCCGACGGCGCCCGCAGTCTCGCCGGCGAACCCGCCGCAAGCCCAGCGACCCGTTCAGCCTGCCTTGGCGCTGGCGGGTTCGCTGCTGCAGTTGCGCAAGTTCGATGACGCGGCGGCGGTCCTCACTCAGGTCATCGCGACCAATCCAAATCTCGCCACGGCCTATAGCCTGCGCGGCGCCGCGCGCCTCGGGAAACTCCAGACGAGCGATGCGCTGGCGGACTTCAATCAATCGATCGCTTTGGAACCCGGCAATGCACATTTCCTGATAGGACGCGCGACTGCCTATCTTATGACGAAGCAATATCGACTCCGCGCTCGCCGATACCAATCGGGTGCTTGACCTTGATCCAAACAGCGAGCCTGCGCACGTGGTACGAGGCACCGTCTATCGCCTTAAGGACCAATTCGACCTGGCGATCGGCGAATTCGATCGAGCCATTCAAATACGGTCCAACGATCCGGTCGGTCACGCGGGCCGCGGCACGGCGCTGCTCATGAAGGGACAGGTAGACGACGCCTCGGTGGAATTCGATCGGGCCTTGATCATCGACGCAAAAAACGAGGAAGCCCGCGCCGGCCTGGGCATGGCGCTTCTGCTGAAGGGCCGCACCAGCGAAGCGCTGCCCGAATTCGAGCGGGCCTTGGAGACCGATCCCAGAAACCCGATGGCCCTGTACGGGCGCAGCGCGGGGCTGCTGGCAAGCGGCGAGATCGACCGTGCGACCGCCGCGCTGGAAGACTATCTGTCCAAGGACAGCAACAACCCGGCCGCCTACGGGCTCCATGGGCAGATCATGATGATAAAGGGAAATCTCGACAAAGCGATCGCCGATTTCAATCATTCGCTTGAGTTGAAACCCGGTAACGGCGACGCACTGACCGGACGCGGGCTTGCCTGGCTGCGGAGCAAGGACTACGGCCGCGCCCTCGACGATTTCAATCGCGCCATCGAGAGCGATGGCGGCAGGATCGCCAGCTATTCCGGACGCGCTGCCGTGTACGAAGCCCAGGGCAACCGCGAACTCGAGATCGCCGATCTCCGCAAGGCGTCCGAATTGAAGCCGAAGTCGGTCTTCGACCTGTTCGCCCAGGTGAATGCCAAGCAGCGCGTACAGCAATTGAGCAAGCAGCTGCCCTGCAGCAGCGCCGGCGCCAGCATGAACAACAATTGCCTATAGGGTGCCCAGCGAGTTCCGGCCTGAACCGTCAACATCCGCGCGCATCAACGTCCCACCCGGGGGTTTAACTGCATCGCGCGGGCAATGTCTGTCATGCTGCCGGCGGAATCGCCTTTAGCCCGTTTCGCAAGTCCGCGGTTGTAGTAGGCCTGAGCGAAGGCGGGATCGATTTGGATCGCCTCGTCGTAGTCGGCGATGATCCGGTCGAAATCTGCTTTGAGCGCGTAGAGCGTGTTGGCGCGATTGAAATAGTCGATCGCCCCCGGTCTGATTTCCAGCGCCTTGTTGTAATCGACAAGCGCATGATCGAAATCGCTCTTGGCGCGATAGGCGTTGGCGCGATTGCCATAAGCTTCCGCATATTTGGGATCGAACCGGATCGCGTCGGTATAGTCGGCAATGGCGCGCTCGTAGTCGCCCTTAGCCGCATACTTTATGCCCCGATTGTAAAATTCGATGGCGAGATCCCGGTCATGCAAATTGCCCGAATCGATCGCACGGCTACAGGCGGCGATGGCGGCATCGCCGTTCTCGTTGGCGCATATATCGACATCGTCTGCGGCCGCCAAGGCCGCGCTCCCAGCCCAAAACAGCAATGCGGCCGCCCCAACTCGCAGCGTCGGAAGGCGCATCACTCCTCCTGCTTCGGCATGCTCTAACGGCAGCCGTGGCCGCGCTCATCGGCGCAAGCTATAACGAGCCGTGACGCTTGCTGGAATACCTGGTGGGGAAAATAGCGCAGCCGCAATCCGAATCAGCGCGACATCGCCCCGCCGGCCGATACCCAGGTTCGATAGGCATCGAGAGCACTGGGATAAAGCGCTTCGATGCGTTCGCTACGCAAAGGCTGAGCTTCCAAGGGCTGCCGCAAATAGCCGGCAATTTTAACGTTATCGAAGCCGAAGTCGTCGGCATCTTGCGGCAGGCAGCAATAATAGAGCTTGTCGATCTTCGCCCAATAGAGCGCCGCCATGCACATCGGGCACGGCACCGAAATATTGTAGATCTCACAACCGGACAGATCGGGAGTGCCGAGCCGGCGCGATGCGGCGCGCAGCCCGACGATTTCGCCGTGCGCCGTCGGATCGCCGCTCGAACGCACCTGATTGAAGCCTTCGGCGACAATCGCCCCGTCTTTGACGATCACGCAGCCAAAAGGGCCACCATGACCGCCGGCAACGGCGTGCCGCGCAAGCTCGATCGCGCGAGCCATGAAATCGAGCTTGTTTGTCATTTTGCCTCCTGAGCGGGCGCTCAGGCCGGCAAGGGCTTGCCCCGCGTTTCCGGCAGCAGCGGCGCGCAGATGAACCCTAGCACGTAGATCAGGGCGATGATCATCGCGGCGTTGCCATAACCGCCGAATTTGGCGATCAGACCGCCGGCGATCAGCACGCCGAACGCCGCCGGTATTCGTGCCGCATTAAATATGAAGCCGGCGCCGGTGGCGCGCATCCGGGTCGGATAGAGTTCCGGAAGCCAGGTCGACGTCCAGGTGAACTGGCCTGATGAAAAGCATCCCAACAGAGCGGCGACGACCAGAAGCATCCTCAAATCGGTGGTCCAATAGAACAGAACCGGCGTGAGGATGAGCGACAGCGCCATGAACAGCAGCGTGATCGGCTTGCGTCCGAAGGCGTCGGCGAGAAAACCGAAACCGACATAGCCTGCGATCGTGCCAGCAGTAAACGTCATGCCGGTATAGCTCGCCCATTGCGGCGCAGAGAGACCCGCCTTGGCGGCGAGCGAACCGGCATAGGGCGGCACCCAACTCGAGATCGCCCAGAATCCCACTGCCGAGGCCGTTGCAGTCAGCAGTGCGATGATGGTGCGCCGCCGGATTTCCGGCTCGACGAACAATTCGGCCAGCGTGAAGCGGGTGAGCGCGCGATCCTGCGCCGATGCGGCGCCGCCGGCTTGCCGACGTTTCGCGGCGGCGCGCCGCTGTTCGTTCGCCCGCTCCCACAACGGCGATTCCGGAATTGCGTAGCGGATCCACAGCGTCAGCAGCGCCGGCAGCACCCCGATCAGATACATCGTGCGCCAGGCGCCGGGCCCGGTCGCTCCGACAAAAAGCCAGACGACGGAGGCGAGGAAAAATCCGATACCGAAACCACATTGGAATAGACCGGCGCCGCGGCCGCGCGCATCGGCCGGCCAGAACTCGGCGGTCATCGATGCGCCGGTGACCCATTCCGATCCGATGGCAAGGCCGACCAGGAAACGCATCACCGCAAACGAGGTCCAATCCCACGAGAAGGCACTCAAGCCGGTCATGATCGAATACATCAGGATGGCGAGGATCATGGTCTGCTTGCGGCCGATGTAATCGGCCAGCACGCCGCCGATCATGCCGCCGATCGCCCAGCCGATCAGCGTGGTCGCGATGATGCCGCCCGCAAAGGTCGGGATCTGCGAATATTGTGACGGCTCCAGCAGTTGATGCAGCGCCGTGCCGACGGTGAGGATCAGCGCATAGGCCTCGAAGCCGTCAAACACCCAGCCGAGGTTGGACGCGACGACGGTCTTCCATTGCACCGGGGTGAGATTTTGATACCAAGCGTGCCGCTCGATAGTCGCCGTAGCATTAGACATGATCGACTCCTCGGATATAGCGTGACCGCTGGAACCCCATGAGATCGCCGCCGGGCTCGGCGCTCCCTGGGAGACATAGGCCGTGGGTCACGCTTTCATTCGCACCTGTTGCTGATCTGTTGGGACGTTTGCAGGTTCATCAAATTCGGCACGCCTCCGCGCCGCAGCCGATGTCGCGCTCTGCTTGCACGAGCAGTTTCGCGAAATCTTTCGGCGTGTTGATCGGCCGGCCGACGACATGCGGCGAATAGCCTTCCATCCAATAGCTGTTGGTCGGATGGCCGCCGCCGGCGACCAGCAACACGAGATTTTCCGGACGCACCGCATGCGGCCAGTGCGGCAGCGACAGACTCTCGCGCACCACTGGATCGCGGTCGGCTGCGATCCAGGAATCGATGCCGTCGCGGCGCAACTCGTCGGCGGGAATCTTGGAGTGCTCCCAAAGAAATTCGCGAATCGATTGCTTGGTCCATCCGATCGCCGCCATTGCCTTGGCGACGACCGGAGAGAGCATCAATATTCCCGGCGTTCCCTCGCTGTAGCCGATCAGACAGCCGAGATTGGGCGAGCGCAGATAATCCGCCATCCGGTGCATGCCGCGCAGCGCGTCGACTTCGGGCGTCTCCGCCTTGACGCCCCGGCGCCGGATATTGGTGACCCCGGTCGCCCACACCAGCGAGACCGAACTGACGCCTCGCTTAAAACCGTGGCGTTCGGTGCCGTGCGGCTCCCAGCCGTCCGGCAGATTGTCTTCGTCCTCGCCGAATACCGCGTTGGTGAAACGCATGGCGCCCCACATCGCCATGGCGCCGATGCCCGGCAACGCGCCGCCGAGATTCTGCTGCATCAGACGCAGCGCCCGGCCGATGCTCGCGCCCGCGGGCCGCTGCGGATCGGGGCCGAGGCAGCCGAACGAGGTGTTCAGCCGAATCTGTCCGGCGATCGGTCCGTTGACGATGACGACCGGGAACGCGCCGGCCGAATCGGCCTGCATGTGTTCGCTGTCGGAGAGCGGATCGAGAAAGGCTTCGACCGCGGCGATCAGCACCGGCAGATATTCCGGCCGCCCTCCCGCCATCGCCAGAGCGATGGCGCAAGACTCGACCGTGGCGACCGCGCCGCGCGGCATGACTTTGCCCAGGACGGTGTCGCGCGGCGTATCGGTGCCTTGCAGAATCCAATCCACCAAGGCTTCGGTGGCGGGCCAGATCGGTAAACCGTCGCTCCAAAGGTTGGTCAGGAGCATGTTGTTGGCATTGGTCAGCGCATCCTGATAGGTCGCGCCGGTCACTTTGATCAGCGGCGTGGCGTCGGACGGCAGGAAATTCTGAGCCGAACGCCAGGACGTCAGGCCATCGTAAAACTCCTGCTTTCGCGACTGCACGCCGGCGAGATCGCTGCCCGGCAGGAAGGTCTCGACCGGAAACGCCACCACCGGCATTTCCGGCGGCAGGCCCATGCCGGAGACCGCGTTCCTGACGACGCCGAGAAAATCGGTCCGCCCCAATAGCACCGTCGGGATATCGAGCGTTTCAAGCTTGGCGGCGGCGCGGGCGAGCGCGGTCGAACACGAGCCGCAGGCGGCGTTGCCGATGATGACGCCGTCGACGCCGCTCTGTTTGACCAGCGCGATCGTCGAATCCGCCCCGACCGCGTGCTCACCCTGTGGAAAGGCGTCGACCGGCAATATGTCGATGCCGGGAAAGTCGGCTTCCATGATGGCCTTGAGCATCGGCAAGGTGCGATGCGCCTGCCATTGCTCGTTGCTCAAGATGCCGATGCGTTTGCCGTTGAGCGTGTCGAGGCGCGGCGCATGCCGCTGCGTGATCTCCAGCTTCCCCGACGGATCGAAAAATTCCAGCACGACCATGCGGTCAGCTCCTCGCAACCCGCCGCAGTCTGGATAAGCGCCCGTGATATCGCCAATACTATTTTTATCGGTGGGTGATATGTGGTACCGATCACCAATGGTCGAGCTTCGACAGCTCAAACAATTCGTGGCGGTGGCGGAGGAACTCAGTTTTCGTCGCGCCGCCGCGCGCCTGCATATGTCGCAGCCGCCGCTGACGGCGGCGGTCAAGGCGCTCGAGGCCGAAATCGGCCGGCCGCTGTTCGACCGCAGCAAGCACCATGTGAAGCTGACCGAGCCCGGCTACCTCTTCCTGTTCGAAGCACGCCGCATCCTGGCGCAGGCGGAGCGCGCCGTGCAGATCGCGCAAAGCGCCAGCAACGGCGTGCTGCATCTGTCGCATCTCGGCAGCGCGACGCTCGGCCTGTTGCCGCCGTTGCTGCGGCATTTTCAGCGCGACTATCCCAGCATCGAACTCAACGTCACCATGGCGGGCACGTTTCATCAGATCGAAATGCTCAGACGCGGCGAAGTCGACCTCGGATTGATCCGGGTGCCGATCGAGGACGCGCGCGGATTGAAAGTGACGGTGCTGTGCGAGGAGAAAATGCTGATCGCCGTGCCGGCCGATCATCCGCTGGCCGGGCGCAAATCGGTCAAGATCGAAATGCTCGCGGCGGAACCCTTCATCAGCTATCCGCCGCCCGAAGGTCCTAGCTTCGAAGGGATTTTCGTTTCGGCGTGCCAGCGCGCCGGGATTTTATCCGCGGGTGGTGCAATACGCCACGCAAATGTTGACCAAATTGTCGTTCGTTTCGGGCGGCCTTGGTATTGCGCTCATACCCGGCAGCATGCGCGTCGTGCAACTCGACAATGTCGCCTATTTGGAAATCGACGCCGGAAAGACCCCGCTCGGCTATTCGCTGGCCCTGGCCGCGCCGATCAAATCGACCAACCCCGCCATTACCGCATTCGTCGCCACCGCGAGCAGATACGCGGCCAACGCGAGCGCGTGACGGCAATGGGAATTTCTGTCACTTGGCGGCGATCGCCATGATCTCGACCTTGCGGTCGGCTGAAGCCAGCGCCGCCTGCACCGTCGCCCGCGCCGGCGCGGCGCCGGGCGGCAGCCATGCTTCCCAGACCGCATTCATTTCCGCGAAGTTCGCCATATCGGTAAGCCAGATCTGCGCCGACAACAGCTTGCTTTTGTCGCTACCGGCCTTGACGAGCAATGAATCGATTTGCGCCAAGACTTCCTTGGTTTGATCGGTCGTATTCTTGCCCTTCGGCTGTTCCGAGACGATTCCGGCGAGATAAACCGTACCGTTATGGACGACCGCACGGCTCAATCGCGGTCCCGTTTCGTGACGCTCTATGCTCATTGCCTTAACCTCGTTACCAATGATCGACCGATCATCCTGCGTGGCGCGGAACATGACGGCTGGAGTCCGACCTGACAAGAGTTAAAATCGGAACGTAGGCGCGATGCCAATACGCCGGGGAACGCAATGAAAGATTCTATACGGTTGGTAGGATGTGCGCATGAGCGATAATCCGCAGTGGCCCGATCTGCCGCTGGCGGCGTGGAGCGAGACCTGCGACACGCTGCATCTATGGACGCAAATTGTCGGCAAGGTGCGGATCGCGTGCACGCCACTCACCAATCATTGGTGGAACGCGACATTGTTTGTGAACGGGCGCGGCTTGGCCGCACCGGCGATGCCTTATCCCGGCGGCACTTTCGACGTCATCTTTGATTTCGCCAGCCATCGCCTGATCATCGAAACGAGCGAATGCCGGACCGAAAGCTTCGCGCTCAAGCCGATGACCGTTGCCGAATTCTATGCCGCCTTCATGGAAAAGCTGCGGCGCCTCGGTATCGACGTCCGCATCTGGACCATGCCGGGCGAAATCGAGAATGCGGTGCCGTTCGACCGGGATGGTACGCATGCGCAATACGATCCGGTTCATGTCCAGAAATTTTGGCTGGCGCTGCTCCAGGCCAATCGGGTGATGAATGCGTTTCGCACGCGCTTCCTCGGCAAAGCGAGCCCAGTGCATTTCTTCTGGGGCAGTTTCGATCTGGCGGTGAGCCGTTTTTCCGGCCGAACCGCGCCGCCGCCGAAAGGCATCACCCCCAATGTCGCCAGCTGGGTTATGGCGGAAGCCTATTCGCACGAAGTTTCGAGCTGCGGCTTCTGGCCCGGCAACGGCGGCTACGGCCGCGCGGCCTTTTACGTTTATGCCTATCCAGAACCGGCAGGTTATGGCGACACAGCGATCGAAACCGCCGGGGCGTTTTACGACAAGAACCTCGGGCAATTCATTTTGCCGTATGACGCGGTTCGCCAAGCGCGCGATCCCGATGCGCTGCTGCTTGGATTTCTGCAAGAGACTTACAGCGCCGCCGCCGATCTGGCGAAATGGGATCGCGCGGCGCTGGAACGCAACAGTTAGATCGCTCACCCGATGCCGATGACGATCTTTCCGAAATGGGAGCCCGACGCCATGTGGCGGTAAGCCTCGCGCGCCTCGGCGAAAGTGAATACCTTATCGATCACCGGTTTGATGGCGTTGACCTCGATGGCCCGCGCCAGCGCCAGGAACATTTGCGCCGAGCCGACCGAAATGCCCTGCACATTGGCGCGGCGGGAGAAGATCAGCCCGGGATTGAGCTCGGTCGCGCCGCCGCTCAAGCCGCCGATCATGCTGATCTTGCCGCCGACCCGGATGGCGCCGAACGAGCGCGCCAGCGTAGCCGCGCCGCCGACCTCGATGACATGATCGACGCCGGCACCGCCGGTGAATTCCATCGCTGCCTTTTCCCAGTCGGGCGTGGTTTTATAATTGATGCCGAAAGCGGCGCCGAGCTTCTTGGCGCGATCGAGCTTTTCGTCGCTGGAAGAGGTGATGATGGCGCGCACGCCCATGGCATGGGCGAATTGCAGACCGAAGATCGAAACCCCGCCGGTGCCTTGCAGCAGGATCGTATCGCCGGCCTTCAGCTTGGCGTGCTCGACCATCGCATGCCACGCGGTGACAGCGGCGCAGGGCAGCGTGGCGCCTTCTTCCAGCGACAGGTGCGGCGGGATCTTCACCACCCCGTCTTCCTCCAGCACCGCGTAATCCGCGAGCATGCCGTCGATGCTGCCGCCGAGCGCGCTGGCATGTACCTCGGCCGTCGACTCGCCGCCGAACCAGCGCTGGAAAAAGCAGCCGGCGACGCGATCGCCGACCTTGACTCGAACCACACCGGGGCCGACCGCAACCACCTCGCCGGCGCCGTCGGACAGCGGGATGATGTTTTCCTTCACCGGCACGCGATAGGTGCCGCGCACGATGCCGAGATCGCGGAAATTAAGCGAACAGGCTTTGACCTTCACCAAAACCTGGCGATAGGCCGGCTTCGGATCCGGACGCTCGACTTGCACCAAGGCGTCGATACCGGCCCCGCCTTTGGGCAGTTGATAGGCACGCATGAAAACCTCGTGGGTTAATGTTTTTTGTTCGGCGAAGTGGGATTGCCCCGCCGCGGGCGCGGCTGCAGCAGGCCCGGCGTGCGCGCATTATTTGGCTGGCCGCGTGGATTTCCCGGACCGCCATTGCCGGGCCCGCCGTTGCCGCGCAAATTCTGCGGACGGCCGTTGTTCGGTTGTCCGCCCGGTCGCTGATTATCGGGACGCTGATTGTTGGGCCGTTGATTATTCGGACGTTGATTATTGGGTCGCTGGTTATTCGGCTGGTTACGTGAGCGCAATTGCTGCCGCTGGATCGTCATTTGCCGGCCGATGCTATGCGAGACATTGAGCCGCTGCAACACGCCGCGGTCGCGGGCCGCCTCTTGCGGCGGAATCTGATACGGCACCGCGGCGAAGCGGCCGCCGGCGCCCGGGCGGAGCGCAAAGGCACTCATGCCTTGTGTCAACGCACCGAGCCGGCCGCCTTGGCGGTCGAACACTTCGATCTGACCGACGTGACCGTCGGTATCCGGATAGAGTTTTATGGTCGGCGCCGCGGCCCCGCCGCCTTGCGGCACCTCGACAACGCCGGTGGTGCCGCGAATCCCGAGCGTTGCCTGCGGCGTGGCGATCTTCATATCGCCGGTTTTGGCAACGAGACTGGCAACGAAAGCCGCGGTGCCGAGCGCTACATTGAAGGTGGCGGCGTTGGCATTGCCGCCTTCCTGATAGACGAATTGATTGATGGCGATCCGGGTATTGGCCGACAGACTGAATGTCGTCTCGTCATCGAAGGTGATGCCGAGCGTCGACTCCACGGCGGTCTCGAGCGTATCGTTCGTGAAGATCGGATCGGAAACCTTCAAGGCCGCGGGCGCGGCATTGGCCCGCGTGACCGTGGCGGTGCCGTGCAAGGTCGCGACCTGACCTACCGATCCCGGAGCATCGTTCACCGCGGCCGCGGCTTGACCGCCGGGCGCCGGTACTTGAGCCCGTGCCGAGAACGGCCACGCCGCGGCCGCGGAAACAAGCGCGATGAATTCACGGCGCTTCATGACAGCCTCTTACTGAAAAGCCGCCGCCAACTCCCTGGCGCCCGGCTTCTTGCTTTCTTCGTCCATCCGTCCGTCGGTCGCCGCGATCAGTTTGGCGACGACATTATTACGCTGCGCCACCGGATTGTCGCCATAGCCGCTGGGCTGGAAAAAATTAGCGGTCGGCACCTTGTCCCGCCACGGCAGAGGCATCGTCACCATGTCGAAATCCGCTGCCGTCGCCGGTGAGATTCATCATTTCCAGCTCGGCCGCGCTGAGCGGCCTGGCAAAGCCCTTGCGCCGAGCGAAGACGACTGAATCCAGAAGCTTCTGGGTCTGCAACAAAGGACCGAGATCGACATCGAGATTAAGCGCATGGACGCCGAGACCCTTGGGGGTGTTGGCGAGTATTTCATGCTGGCCCCAGACATCAGGAACGCTCCGGGTGAAAGCAATCATGCGGCGCAAAGTTTCGATTTTTGCGTCGAACGCTTGCCGGCCCATCGGCATCTGTTCGGCGGCCTCCCGCAAGTGAGCGACAAACCGATCGCCACTCTCGGCAACCACCTCGACCGAATTCGTCGCCAGCAATTGATTATAGCCGAGCGCGGTGGTGATGGCGCGGCCGTGTTTGTTATATTCCAGCCCCGCCTCGACGTCGTAATTGCCGTTTCCCGTCGCCTCGAAGCTGTAAATCCGCACGGCCTGGTCTTTGGTCAGTCCGGCCGCGGCGGCCACTTTAGCGTAGGCGCGTTTGAACTCGCTGTCGTTTTGCGGCAGTCGCGGGCTGAATTTGAATTCCTGCTGCGCGGCGGCGAGAAAATCGGCGACCACCGGAACGTAGGCCTGATGTGCCGGCGCCTCGGGCTGCAACGGATTGCGCGGTTTCGGCGGACCGGTATAGACCGGCGGCTGATCGAGCACATAATCGTCGAGCGCAAGAGGTTCGCTGCGCGCACGCTTCGCATTGCGTGCTTTGCGCTTTTCCGAGACCGAGGCCCAATAGGCGCTTGCTGCGGCGGCATACATTTGCCGGGCGCGATTATATTCTTCAAGCGCTTGACGGTAGTGCGCCATTGCCGCCGCGGCGTCCGCCGGCGGCGGCGCGGCGGATTGAGCGCGCAGGATCGTCGGACAAAGCACCACAGCGGCAGCGAGCCCGTGACACAAGCGGCGGCGGGTCGTGGCATTTGCCATTTTCGCAGTTCCCTCAAGGCGCGTTTTCGCGCCAGGCCTGTTGCAACCCCGATCTCCCATCCTAATAGCCGATTCTATGACGCAACGAGGGCGGCATCGCTGCCGCCCTCGCTTCTCCATCCGAGCAAAACGATGCTTTGCCGTTATTTGTTAATCGAGGCTGTGGCGGCGTTGCAGAGCACCTCGTCCTGGGAGCCGGTGGCGCCGGAGCAGCCGATGGCGCCGATAATCTTGCCGTCTTCGACCAGCGGAACACCGCCGCGGGAGGCGATGACATCGTCCAGCGTCAGGATGTAGTTGAAGCCGAACTTTTGTACCGCGTCCTCGAAGGCTCGCGTCGGACGGCGATACCGGGCGGCGGTCCGAGCCTTATGTTCGGAAATGGCGATCGAAGCAAACGCGGCACCATCCATCCGCGCGAAAGCGACTAGGCTACCGCTGGGATCGACCACCGCGAAATCCTCCGGCCAGCCGCGTTTGTTGGCCTCCGCGATTCCCGCCTGAATTATCGCTTGCGCCCGCTCCAGCGTAATCGGCGTCCCGAACGGGATGTTGAACGGCATTTTGTCGGGGACGGCATTGAGATCGGGCGGCGCCGCCGGTGCAGCGGCCTGTTGTGCGTTAGCCGCACCGGCCAGAACGCCGGTGATCAACGCAAAAGCAGTCAAAGACAACAACTTCATTGGTATCCCTCCCTAGCCGGCAGCATCATTTTTTGGCTGCCCAGTTTATTCTAGCATTTTCATTGGATGCGCACGCAAGTGCCGGCACGGTCGCCTTAGATAAACGGCCCCGGTCCCGATGGGACCGAGGCCGCATGAACGATGACGGCGATGCGAGGCCGTTCACTTCAAGCTGGTCGAAACGCTCGAGAACGTCGTGTTGAGGTTGGAGCCAAGCGCCGCGACCGTGGCAATGATAGCGACCGAAATGCCGGCCGCGATCAGTCCATATTCGATCGCCGTTGCGCCTTGCTCATTGTTAAGAAAGCTCCAAAAATACCCGCTCAGTTTCATGACTCGATCCTCTCACCCGTTGAACTGGCCCCTTGCAAACCGATGCTCAGGCGCGCGCTTCGGACGCGCGTAGGTGAAAATACCGATGACGAAGAATTAGGCTGTTAAAACCGCCGGGAACATTCTCGGCATAAAAACTATAAAATTCGATTCTCTTATGCGGAGAATGGCGTGCGCGACAGCTTCTTCTCGGCAAGCTCGTCGAGATAGACGCGCCAATATTTTTCGCGATTACGGCCGAGCTCCGACAAATAGTCCCAGCTGAAAATTCCGGTCGAATGCATATCGTCGAACACCAGCCGCACCGCGTAATTGCCGATCGGAACCAATTCGAGGATTTGTACGTCTTGCTTGCCGACGACGGTGCGGCGTTCGCTCGGCGAATGACCTTGCACCTCGGCGCTCGGACTGCGCACGCGCAGATATTCGGCCGCCAAGTCGAAATTCTCACCGTTGTCGAAGGTTACGGTGAGGGTCTTACGATCCTTATGCAGGCGCAATTCCGTCGGCCAAAGGTCTGCCTTCTTCTCGACCATCATCAATCAAGCGTAATATGGCCGTCGTCGATGACCTTCTTCCACTTGTCATATTCCGATTTCGTGAAAGCGGCGCCGTCTTGCAAGCTGGTCGGCACCGGGGTCAGACCGAATTTGGCGAATGAGGCCTTGAGTTCGCTGTCGCCCAACGCCTGGGCGACAGCGCTGTTGAGCTTGGCGAGGATGGCCGGCGGCGTGCCGGCTCTGGCATAAAGCGTCAGCCACACGTCGACATCGTAGCCGGGCAAGCCGGACTCGGCGACGGTCGGCAGATCGGGATAGACCGACGAGCGTTTGAGCATGGTGGTCGCCAGCGGCAGCACGCGATTGTCGCTGGTGAACGGCAGCGCCCCCGGAATACTGGAAAACGCCATCTGAACTTTGTTGCTCATCATATCGGTGAACGAACCGCCGATACCTTTGTAGGGCACATGCTCGGCCTTGACGCCTGTCCCCTGCTCCCACAACACGGCGGCAAGGTGCGGCGCGGTGCCAACTCCGGCCGAGGCGTAATTGAGCTTGCCCGGATTGGCTTTGCCGTAGGCGACAAGCTCGGCATAAGTTTTCACGCCAAGCTGCGGCGCTACCACCAGCACCTCGGGCGACGAACTGACGCGCGATACCGTCACCAGATCCTTGAAGATGTCGTAGGGCAGCGATTTTTGCAGCGTCGGGTTGATGACGATGGCGGGATCGATAATGACGAGGTTGTAGCCGTCGGGGTCGGAATGGGCGACGAAGTCGGTGCCGACGATACCGCCCGCGCCGGGGCGATTATCGGGAACGACCGTCTGTTTCAGTACATCACTCAATTTCTGCGCCAGCACGCGGCCGGTGAAATCGACGATGCCGCCCGGACCATAGGGGATGATCAGATGCAGCGGACGATCCGGAAAGTCGTCGGCGCGCACGGGAGCAATTGCGGCGGCCGCGAGCGTCGCCGAGAGCAGTCCAAGCGCCACAAATTTCAAGCGATTCATCCGGTTCTCCCATCCCCAAAGCAAACGCGCCGGCGACCGCAGTTTGCGCCGCCGCCGCCGATGGGTCAAAAGCTTTATCGTCTCAGGTCTTCGCTCGCCCTTTGGCGATCAATTCGACGAGTTTGTACGGCATCACCGGCATCTGCGCGATCCGCACATTGAACGGCGACAGCGCGTCTTCGATCGCGGAAATAACCGCCGCCGCCGCGGGAATGACGCCGATTTCGCCGACGCCCTTGACGCCAAGCGGGTTATGCGGCGACGGCGATTCCTTATAGAGCGTCTCGAACATCGGCAGTTCGGTCGCGGTCGGCAACAGATAATCGGCGAATGTCGTCGTCACCGGCTGCCCTTCGGCGTCGTAACCCATCCATTCGAATATCGCATTGCCGACGCCGTGGGCGATGCCGCCGTGGACCTGGCCGTCGACGATCATCGGATTGACGCGGCGGCCGGAGTCCTGCAGCGCGAGATAACGCAGGATGGTGACGCCGCCCGTCTCGATGTCGACCTCGGCTTCGACGACGTGACAACCGTTGGCGTAAGCCAGCCGGTCGACACGAAAGGTCGCGCTGGCATCGAGGCCCGGATCCATGCCCTCCGGAAAACCGTAGCCCGGCGCGCCTTTGAGAATGCGCGCCAGTTCGCCGAGCTTTACCGCAAGCTGCGGCGCACCGACGACCCGCACTTCGCCGTCGGCGATTTCCAAATCCTCCTCGGCGGCCTCCAGCATGTGACTGGCGAGTTTTCTGGCCTTGGCCGCGACCGCCTGCGCCGCGATCTGGACCGAGGAACCGGCCGTTACCGTTTGCCGGCTGGCGAAGCCGCCGAGCCCCAGCGCCGCCGCCGCCGTGTCACCGGCGACCACGGAAACGTCCTGCGCGCGCATGCCGAACGCGTCGGCGCATATTTGCGCGAGCGCGGTGGCGAGGCCCTGCCCCATCGGCGCGGCGCCGGTCGACACCGTAATATGGCCGGTCGGTGACACTTTGACATTGCCGAATTCGAACGGGCCGCGTCCGGTGCCCTTGATGCCGTGCGCCAGCCCGATGCCGATATAGCGGCCACGCTCGCGAGCCTCTTTTTGACGCCGCGGAAAATCGTCCCATGCGGCAGCGCGTAAAATATCCGCCTGACAGCCGGGATAGTCGCCGCTGTCGAATTGCACCTGTTCACCGGAGCGCGCCCTATAAGGTTTCAGATAGGGCATCTTGTCCGCGGGGATCATGTTGCGGCGGCGCAGTTCGGCGCGGTCGAGCTTCAGCGCCTGCGCCAGCCGGTCCATCATGCGTTCCATCGCGAAAGCCGCTTGCGGATAGCCCGCGCCCCGCACCGAAGAGACCGGCGCCTTGTTGGTGTGGGCCGCGACGACGTCGATCGAGAGCGCCGGCACGACGTAAGGGCCGGTCAGCGTGGTCGCGGAATTGTACGGGATGTTGACGTCTTGCAGTGCATAGGCGCCGATGTCGTGAAACAGCCGGCCGCGTACGCCGCGCACCCGGCCGTCGGCCTCCGCGGCGATCTCGATCGACCAATATTGATCGCGTTCCTGCGCCGCATTGGTGAAATGCTCGCGGCGGTCCTCGATCCATTTGACCGAGCGGCGCAGCAGCGTCGCTGCCGCGACCACGGCAACGTCTTCGGGATAAATGCAGAGTTTCGGTCCGAAGCCGCCGCCGACATCGGGGGTGGCGACCCGCAATCGGCTTTCATCGAGATCGATATAGTCGGCGAGCGCGTTGCGCAGATCGTGCGCCTTCTGCGTCGAGGCCCAGACCTGGGTTTCGCGATCGGCGATTTGCGCCAGGATGGCCCGGCCCTCCATCGAATGCGCGGCGCCGCGGTGCAGCCAAAGCTCCTCGTGCAACACAAGCGCGGCCTTGGCGAAGGCCGCGTCGCTGTCGCCATAGGCGACCTGGTAGGCGATCACCCGGTTCGACGGCAGCTCACGGCGCACCGGTGGCGCGTGCTCGATCCGGCAATCGGTCGCTGCCGGGAGAAGCTCGTAGTCGACCGCGACCAGCGCGGCGGCGTCCTCGGCAATATAGCGGTCTGTGGCGATGACGATGGCAATCGGTTCGCCGACAAAAGAGGTTTCGCCGTCAGCCAGCGCGAAGGACCAGCTCCGATCCAGTTGGGTGCCGGAATTCGAGGTTCGGATCATGCGGCGGCGCTTCAGCACCGGCATGAGGTCGTCGAGCGTAAGCACGGCAACGACGCCGGGCAGGCCGCGGGCGGCATCGGCATCGACGCCGCCGATCAACGCATGCGGATGCTGGCTGCGCACGAAAGCGGCATGCAAAGCCCCGAAGCAGACAATATCGTCGACGAAACGGGCGCCGCCGGTCAGTAACGCGTGGTCCTCGATACGCGGAACGCGGGCGCCGATCAATTCGTTCACGGGTTACTCGCTCTGGTCGGAGCGATCATAGCTAATCGGCGCGGCCGCTGAACAGGGCAATGATCCTCGACCAGATCACGCGGGCAAAAAGCGAAAACCCGGCAATCGGCTTCGAGGCCGCGGCAATCGACGGCTTTTCCTCAGGCGGCGGCGCGGCGGTTTGCTGCTGCTCCAGCCGAGCGCGCAGATTGCCGGCAAATTGATCGATGATTTGCGCCGCCGTTGCCTGAATCATGCCGACGCCGCGGCCATATTGGGCGACCGCGCCTGACAGCATCAGGTCGGTGTGGATCAATACTTTGGAGCCGGCGCCGTCGGGCTCGATCCGGAAGGTCGCTTTCGCGTTAGCGGCGCCCCGGCCTTTGGCGTCGCTGCCCTGGGCCTTGATGCGGGCGGAGCGATTGGCCATCTCGATATCGTACAATTCGACCCGGCCGGCAAAAGCCAGCGCGACCGGTCCAAGCCGGACCGAAATCTTGCCTTTGAAATTCTGCGGATCGACAACCTCGGTGAGTTCGGCACCCGGCATGCAGGGCGCAATGTTCGGAATGTCCATCAGCACCGACCAGGCTTGCGCCGGCGGCAGGGGAACATCGAAAGCATTGTCGAATTCCATTTAACGCGCCGCCCCGACCAGTTCCGGCACGCCGATCTTATCCCAAATCCATCCAGCGACGGCGAACAGCCGTTCGTCGTCATAACGCTGCGCGGCGATTTGGATGCCGACCGGCATATTATTAGGCCCGCGATGGGTCGGCAGCGTCATGGTGGGGGTATGCAAGGCCGTCCACATTGCCTGCATGCTCGGATCGCCGGTAAATTCGAGACCCTTCGGCGCTTCGCCGGTGACACAGGGCAGCAGCAAGATATCGAGGTCTTCGAACACCAGCGGCAGCAGCGCGCGGCTTTCTTCGACACGTCGCCATGCCGCGACGTATTCGTCACGCGAAGTTTTTTGACCGCTCTCGACGTAGCGCCGCATCTGCGGCGACAGACCGGCACGATGACGGTCCCACAGCGAAGCCATGCAGGCGGCGCGCTCGTAATGATTGATCGTGCCGCGCGCCACGCCTGACAGGCCCGCAAAGGCTTCCGGGAGTTCTACATCGCGCATCGCCGCGCCTGCCTTGCCAAGCGCCAGCGCCGCACTTTCCACCGCGGCTTTGGTCTCGGGCTGGGCGCTGTCCCATAATTCGGTGCGGCATAGTCCAATCCGAGGCGCGGTATCCAATGCGCGCCGTGGGCGCGGCGTGAAGTTACCGGTAACAGCGGTAAGGAGCGCGATATCGTCAATCGAGCGCGCCAGCCAGCCGATGGTGTCGATGCTTTCGGCGGCGGGCCAGACGCCGGCCTTGTTGATGGTGTTGTAGGTCGGCTTGTACCCGAAAATCCCGCAATAGGACGACGGCCGCAGCACCGAACCGCCGGTCTGGGTGCCGAGTGCCGCCGGCACCATGTAATCGGCTACCGCGGCGGCCGAGCCGCTCGACGAGCCGCCGGGAGAGTATTCCGGATTGCCGGGATTGGTGGTCGCCGACGGCGCCATGCCGGCGAATTCGCAGGTTGCCGTCTTGCCCAGGATCACCGCGCCGGCGCGGCGCAGCAATGCAACGCACGCCGCATCCGACCGCGGCCGGTTGCCGCGATAGAGCGGCGAACCCATTTCGGTCGGCATATCGAATGTGTCGATAATGTCCTTCACGCCGATCGGCACGCCGTGCAGCGGACCGCGCCGCGGACCACGATCGAGCGCGCTTGCCTGCGCGAATACCAGTTCGGGATCGAAATTCACCAAGGCCTTGACCACGCCGTCGCGCGCCTCGATGCGCGCCACGCAATCGCGCGCCACCGCCTCACAGGTGGTTTCCCCCGCCGCGATCTTTGCCACGATCTCGGTCGTGGAAAGCTCATTAAGCGGGCGATGCGCTTTTACAACCATGGCGATGCCGATCAGTTCTCGTCGGCGATTTTGCCGGACACATCGCCGATAACAAATACATCAGCAATTTCGTTCGGCATGTGCCGGTCTTTTATTTCGCTTTATTCAGCCGCCTGCGCGACGCCGCCATGGGCTTTCGACCAAGCCGACGGATCTTTCATGAACTCTTCGACGTCCTTGAGCCTGCCTTGGTCGAACCGGCCGCTCTTCTTCGCCACTTCCAGGACATCCCACCAGGTGGCTAGCGAATGCAATGTGATGCCGAGGTCGGCCAGGATGGTCTTTCCTTCCGGAAATATATCGTAAAAGAAAAACACGAAGACATGCTCGACGACGGCGCCGGCGCTGCGCAGCGCCTCGCAGAAGTTCACTTTGCTGCGGCCGTCGGACGCCAAGTCCTCGACCAGCAGCACCCGCGCGCCGGGCTCCAGATGGCCCTCGATCTGCGCATTGCGGCCGAAGCCTTTGGCTTTCTTGCGCACATATTGCATCGGCAGCATCAGGCGCTCCGCCATCCAGGCGGCGAATGGAATGCCCGCGGTCTCGCCGCCGGCGACCGAATCGAATTGCTCGAAACCGATCTCGCGCTCGACGGTTGCGACGCCGAAATCGATCAGCGTCCGGCGCACCCGCGGAAACGAGATCAGCCGGCGGCAATCGGTGTAGAAAGGGCTCGCCCAGCCCGACGTGTAGATGAAAGGCTTGTCGGCCATGAAGCGGATCGCATCCACTTCGAGCAGCATTTTTGCCGTAAGCTCGGCTATCACCGCTTTGTCGGGAAAGCCCGTCATTTTTTTCTCCAAGAACTAATTCACAACCCGCCACGCAATCGTCTCGCCGCCGCGGTAGACCAAAGCGCGCTCGTCGGGACCGGGGACTTTGACCTCCTCCGGCGCGACCCAAGGCGATTTCTCAAGCGTGATCGTCGCCTCGTTGACCGGCAGGCGATAATGCTTGGCCCCGTTGAGCGAAGCAAATGCCTCGAGCTTGTCGAGCGCACCCTCCTCCTCGAAAACCTGTGCATAGGTCTCGATCGCGACCGGCGCATTAAACATGCCGGGGATGCCGTTGGTCGAAACCTTCTTGGCATAGGGATGCGGCGCGGAATCGGTGCCGAGGAAGTAACAGGCCTCACCCGAGGTCGCGGCCTTGCGCAACGCTTCGCGGTCGCGCGCAGTTTTGATCACCGGCATGACATACATGTAGGGCTTGAGCCCGTGACCGAGCCAGTCGGTCCGCGTCAGGATCATGTGATAGGGCGTGATGGTGCCGCCGACCTGGGGCGCCGCGCTTTTCACGAAATCGACTCCGTCCTTCGACGACAAATGCTCGAGGATGAAACGCAAGCCGGGAAACTGTTTGATCCATTTCGACAGGTAGCGATCGATAAATGCCTTCTCGCGATCGAAAATATCGACTGCCGGATCGGTGTCCTCGCCGTGCATCAGAAACGGCATGTCGAGTTTTTCCATGCGTTCCAGAACGCGCATCACTTTGGCGTAGTCGGTAACGCCCGCCGCCGAATTGGTCGTGGCATTCGCCGGATAAAGCTTCACGCCGGTGAACAGCCCATCGCGAAAACCGCGCTCGACATCGTCCGGATCGGTGTCGTCGGTGAGATAGCAGGTGATGAGCGGCTTAAAGACAGAACCCTGCGGCAGCGCGGCCGTCACCCGCGCGCGATAGGCTACGCCATCCGCCGTGGTGCGCACCGGCGGCAGCAGATTCGGCATCAGAATGGCGCGGCCGAAATTCTTCGCCGTGAACGGCAGCACCGCCTTGAGCATTTCGCCGTCGCGGACATGCAGGTGCCAGTCGTCCGGCTTGCGGATGGTGAGACGCGTGGTCACGGCGGTGATTACCCGATCGGCGCTGCGGCCGCGGCAAAAGTATCCATCGGCGCCTCGTCGATCATCGCCCCGGTCAGGTCGGCGACCCGGGCGAAGCCGCGTTTGGCACACCAGGCTTCAAGCCCGTCGATGATCGCGATCATGCCGCTCGGATTGCGGAAGGTCAGATAACCGATCATCACCGCGGTCGCGCCGGCGAGCATGTATTCCACCGCGTCCTCGACCTTGACGATGCCGCCGCAGCCGATGATCGGAATTTTTACCGCCTGCGAGCATTGATGGACCATGCGCATGATGACCGGCTTGATGCCGGGTCCCGACAGGCCGCCGAACTTATTGCCGATTGCGGGGCGGAAGGTATCGGTGTTGATCTTGAGCCCCAAAATCGTATTCGACACGATCAAGGCATCGGCACCGGCGCGCTCTGCCGCCTGCGCCACCATGACGACGTCGCCGGCGTTCGGCGACAGCTTCACCCAAACGGGTTTGTCGGTGGTGGCGCGAATGAGCTTGATCACGTCGTAAGTGTGCTCGGCGTGGAGCGCGAAATTGCCGCCCTTGGGGTCGCGCGTCGGGCAGGAGATATTGACCTCGAGCACGTCGATGTCGGACTTCGCCACGTCGCGCGCCATGGCCTCGAAATCTTCGATCGTGGTCGCGGAGATCGAACCCACCAGCGGCGGCGTGAAGCGCCGATAATCCGGCACCTGATGCTCGAAGAAATAATCGATGCCCTTGGTCGGCAGCCCGATCGAATTGATCATGCCGCCCTCGACCTCGGCGGCGCGCGGCGGCGGATTGCCGACGCGATATTCGCGCGACACGGTCTTGGCGACCATCGCGCCGAGCCGGTTGATGTCCATCACCTGGGCGAGATCCGTTGAAAAGCAGCCGGAGCCGGGCATGACCGGATTTTGCAAGGTCACCGCGCCGATCTTGACCCGCATATCTACCATCCGACCGCCTCCTGCATGTCGAAAACCGGGCCTTCGATGCAGACCCGCCGCAGTTCCTTCTTGCCGGCGACCTCGAAGGTACGAACGCAGACGTAGCAGGGGCCAAGCCCGCAAGCCATGACCTGCTCCATCGCCACTTGCCCGGGAATATCGTGGGCCTTGCCGAGTTTTTTCATCAGCTGGAACAGGCGGTTCGACCCGCAGGTAAAAAACGCATCGGCGCGGTGCTCCGCGATCAGCCGCTGCAGGATCGCCTCGATATTCTCCACCGCGCTCGATCCGTCGGTATCGAGCACGCTGATGGCGTCGCCCGCCTCGCGAAAGAACGTGTCGGCCATGACGAAGTCCTTGTCGCGGGCCGACAGGATTGCGGTGACGCCGATATTGTTTTCACGCGCAAGCTGGGAGATCGGCCCGAGCGTCGCAATGCCGACGCCGCGGCCGAGGACGGCGATGTGGCGCCAGCCCAGATCAAGGCGGAACCCGACCCCGAGCGGCCCGACCACGTTGAGCGCATCGCCTTTTTGCAGCGTTGCCAGGCCGCGGGTGCCGCGGCCGACGCATTTGTAAAGGAACTCGATGCGGCCGCGCCGGCGGTCGATGCGATAGACGCTTTGCGGCCGGCGGAAGAACAGTTCGCCGACATCGGGCGACGGACACAGCAGATTGAAGAACTGGCCGGGTTTGACGGTGAGCGCCTTGGGCGAGGCCTCGACCACGAGATGCTTATATTCGGCGTTGACCCAATCGTGGGACACGACCGGACACAGCGCCTCCTCGGCGCTGATATGCGCAGGAACGGCGGCCGGCGGCGATTTGCCGACGACGTGGGGTGCGGATGCGAAGGGCTCGCCAGATGTTGCCATGGCTCAAACAGCAATGAGACAGGCCAGCGCCGAAATCAAGGTTGAGTGCCGGTCTTGAACAGGCTTTACGCCGCCACCGCCGACGCTTCGGCATCGGGCTGCTTATAGGCTTCGAGCCGGGGCAGAACTTCGCGGGAAAACAGCGTCAGGTTGTCCACCGTCTGCTCGTGGCTGAGTTCGCCGCCATGGCCCATCATCAGGAGGTTGCCCATCCCGCCGCAATGGTCGCAGAAGCCTGCGATTTGTGCATAGACCTGATCGGGGGTGCCGCAGAACAGAATGCCGGCATCGATCAGATCGTCGAGGGTAGCGGCGTGCATATTGACCGGACGGCCGTCCTTGGTGAAACCACGCGGCGGCGACTCGCCCCTTAGCATCCGCGCATTGTCCTGCGGCGGCAGATAGCCCGGCGGATTGCGGAACGGCAGGTGCACGATGGCGGCGGTGCGCAGGTAGCCGGCGATGTGATGGCCCCGCGCGCGAGCTTCCTTCTCGTCATTGGCGACGGCGACTAGGCCGAGATAGGCGAAACGATCGGCCCCGGGTGCCTTGCCGAATTTCGCCGCATAGCTTTTGCGATAGGCATCGTAGATCGGGCGGGTGCCGAAGCCGGTGCCGAGCGTCGCCATGACATAGCCGCGCTCGCCGAGGACGCGGGCCTGGGTGGAACTGCCGGTGGTCGACCAGACCGGCGGATGCGGTTGCTGCCACGGCCGCGGCCAGACATTGACCTGGCGATAATGGAAGAACTCGCCCTCCCAATTGAACATCTCATCATGCGTGGTCATCGCCTTGATGATGAAATCATGCGCTTCCCAGAACCGGTCCATCAATTCGGTCGGGTTGCGGTTGGAGGCGGCGATCTCGTAGGGGATGCCTTTGACGAAACCCATGTCGAGCCGGCCGCGCGAGATCACGTCGATGGTGGATAGTTCCTCCGCGACGCGCAGCGGATCGGGCCGGTGGCCGATCGGATAGCCGAGCACCAGAAGCCGCGCCTTCTTGGTGGCGCGCGCCAGCACCGAAAGCCCGACCAGCACCGTCGACGACATGCAGGTCGCGCTCTGATGATGCTCGTTGAGCATGATGTGCAGCCCCAGCTCGTCGCAGAGCTGATATTCGTCGTAGTACCGGTGAAACAAGTCGGCGGCGACGCGCGGATCGCATTTGCGATTGAGCAGATTGACGCGCAGCGAGCCGGAATGATCGTTCCACACCGGGTAATAGGGCTGCTCGGAGAACTGGTAGACTCTCATCACGGGCCGCGTTCCTTATCTCGACCGTTTCATTTGCCGTTGGCGAACGCCACGACGCGCTCGGCGAAAAGCTTCGGCTGTTCCTGATGCGGAAAATGTCCGGCTTGTTCCAAGAGTTCGAATCGTGCGCCGGGGATCATCGCGCAATAGGCGCGGCCATAGGCCTCGCTCAGCATGCGGTCGTGACGGCCCCACAGGAACAATGTCGGAATGCGGATGCGGTGCAGCCGGCTTTTGAGCCGCGGATTATGAAAATACGGACTCCAGGCATAGCGCGCCGTCGCCTCGCGGGCCCGCGCCGCGGCGAGCGATTGCGCATCCGGCAGCGTTTTGTAATCCCGCCGTCCGATGGCCGGATCGCAATAAGTAAGTTCGAGATATTCTTGTTCGGTGATGGCGAAAATATCGGCGATGTCGCGCGTCTCGCGGCTTCCGACTTTGACGCCGACCGGATTGGCAAGCACCAGCTTCGCGATGCGCGCGGTCGATTTCACCGCAATCTCGGCCGCCAGCCACGCCCCGAGCGAAACGCCGACCACCGTGAGACCGGTCAGATCGAGCTTATCGAGCAGGTCGAGATAGAAATAAGACAGATCGTCGATCGTCCGCATGCCCTGCGGCAATTCCGAACGGCCGAAGCCCGGATGCGTCGGCGCAACGACACGCGCGGTCTCTGCCAGCGCATCGACCGCTCCGAGCGCCGGCTCGATACCGTTTTCCGCGTGAAGGAAGAGCAGCGGCGGCCCCGCGCCGCGGTCGATCATATCGACACTTATGCCTTCGACGACGAGCGTTGGCTCGCTCTCTGCCGCTTGCAGCATCTTCACTCCCATAGGCAGGCTTTTAAAGCCGCGCCGGTTGTTCTACCACGACAACCGTATTTTACCATCGCGGCGCGGCGCAGAGCGGAGGCGCAGAAATGACGGGTTCGGTCACGGTTCACAACGGCGTTGTCTATGCCACCCACGACGGCGTCGAACTCGCCGGCGATCTCTACCTGCCGAAGGACGCGAAGGCGGTCCCGGCGCTCGTCGCCGTGCATGGCGGCGGCTGGGTGACGGGCGCGCGCGGCGTGTTCAAATACTGGGGCGATTACCTCGCGGCCCGCGGCATCGCGCTATTTTCGATCAGCTATCGGCTCGCCGGCAAGGAAAAGACTTTCCCGGAAGCGGTGCAGGACATATTGGCCGGCGTACAATTCGTCCGCGGCAAGGCCGGCTGCATTCGGCATCGATCCGGCGCGCATCGGGCTGCTCGGCGCTTCAGCGGGCGCGCATCTCTCGGCCCTGGCCGCGCTCGGCAACAAGAAATTCGCCGGCGGCTATCCGCGGCGATCCGTTTGCGTCGGTCGACGCCGCCGTAAAAGCGCTGATCGGCGTCTATGGCATCTACGACGTCGGCGCGATGTGGACCGCGTATCAGGTGCAGGGTGGGCGCGATAATAACATTCAGAAATTCATCGGTGCTTCGCCGATGGAAAACCGGCAAATTTATTTCGACGCCTCGCCGATCAGCTACGCGACCTACGACAACAATAAGATCGGCGTTCTTTTGGTCACCGGGACCGAGGACGATCTGGTCGACCGCAAAGTGCAAACCGATCCGTTCCAGCTCGCGCTCAAGCAGGCCGGCTTCTTCGTGCGGCCTTGCGTCGTGCAAGGCGCACCGCATTACTGGATGAGCGATCCGATCGAGCCGGGGAGCTTTCCGGAATTCCTGGCGCCGCGGCTGATGCATTTCCTCGGCGAAAAACTCTAAACGCCGGCGTGTTGTCTCAGTCTATTTTCACAAGCGCAGGCTATTTCTTTTCCAGCAGCAGAGTGCCTTCCTTGCGCACCAGTGGCTGAATCGCCGCAGCGAGCTTCGACAGCAGCCATGGCAGGAAAACCTGCAGATGGACCTGATCTTCGGCGACATCGATGGTGCCGCTCACCGTCTGCGCCAGCGCGCTGACGCGAAACTGCAGGCGATCGCCGGTCCAGGTCTCTTCCTGGACGGTAAACAAATGCTTGTAGTTTTCCTGGGCGATGCCCAGCCCGGATTTGAGACGCCGCAGCGCCTCGTCCTTACCCAAGCGATGCGGTATCGACACAACGAACGGTTTCGACATCGGAACTCCGGAAAAGCGCCAAATAACCTCACATACAAGTTATATGGGTGCGAGGTATCATTAATGAAACGGGTTCGTTTACCGGTTCATCGTTAATTTGGAACGCGATATATTTACCATCGTTTTTCTGTCATAGCTCTGTGACCGAGGCAGTACTTGATCGAGGGCGACATGTTCAAGCAAATGCAGCGTTTTCTGAAAGACGAATCCGGTGCGGCGGCGATCGAATATGGCCTCATCACTTCCGGGATCTCGGTCGCGATCATCCCTTCCATCAAGAATGTCGGCGTGAAATTGGTCGACATCTTCACGGCTCTGCAAAGCGCGATCTAACTCGCGGCGCCACTGCGGCGGCAGCGGCTCGATATTTTCTTCCGCCCCTTCTGACTTTGCGCACCACTCGCCCCGAGCGTTTCCTTGCACTTGGATATTGGCCAAGCGGCGTCGGAACGGCGTAGTGTCGGGGCATGATCGAAGTATCGGTCGCAGCTTTCATCGTCGTTGCCATAGCGGTTTTGTCGGGTTCCGCGCTGGGCGTCATGCACCTTCAGTCGGAGGGCCGCACCGCGCCGCCTTTCTGGCTGGCGGCTTTGCACGTGATTTTCGGCATCGCCGGCCTTGGTTGTCTCGTTCTCGCGCTACGCGGACCGACGCGCGGGCTTGATCAGGCATTCGGCTTCTTCGGTGTAATTGCCGCAGCGCTCATCGCGCTGACGGCTTTGCTTGGCGCCGGCTTTATCGTGACCCGGCTGCGCCAACGACGGCCAGCGGGAATACTGATCGGGATCCATGCCACGCTGGCGGTGAGCGGCTTCGTCATTCTCGCCGCTTATGTTTTTGCCGGATAGCCCCGTCGAGATGTCTTCCGCATGAGCCGGCGGCGACGTGAGATCACTTTGGCGTCCTGACGCCGACGATGTCGTCGCGAAAAAATTGGGGAAAACCTTGCCGGCGCGGCCGAGCTTGGGCCCGCCGCTCCCCTCGCCGCCAGCACGGAGCGCAGTCAGGCCAACTTGAATCTCCGGGCTTTTTCAATTGCCGTCGTCTCTGACGTCTAGGTTCGTATTACGACAAGTTGCGCCGATCCGGATCACAAAAATAACGAGAGGTGTTGCATTTTGCACATCCGGGCGAGATGGCTTCGGTTAAAAAGTGGCTGGGGCGGGCGGATAATCATGACGCGCCGGCTCTAAGAGCCTCACTTTCGTGAGGCTCTTTTTTACGACCAGCCGGGTTCAAACCGTCTCCTTCGTCAGGCGCAGACTCCAGCCCAGGATGATAGCCAATGCCCAGAGTTCCAACGGCCAAAAATCAAACGCCGAAAACCTCGAACAAGTCAGCGACCAAAACCGACAAGCGCGTCGGCAACAATATCCGCGCGCGTCGATTGGAAATGGGTATGACGCAGGAGCAACTCGGCAAAAAGCTCGGCGTCACTTTTCAGCAGGTTCAGAAATACGAAATCGGCACCAATCGAATTGGCAGCGGTCGGCTTTTTCAAATCGCGGAACTTCTGAAAGCACCGCTGGCGTCGTTCTACGGCGGCGAAGAGAAACCGACCAAGCTTCGGACTGCTTCGCCGTTTGATCTGCTCAGTGACCCGCTGACCATGCAAATGGCGCAAGAATTTTCAAAGATCAGAGACAGGAAAACCAGCCGCGCGGTCCTGGCGATCGTCGAGAGCCTGGTATCGGCATAGGCGGTGCTGAGCGGGCGGCATCAACCATCAAAGTGCGCTCGGGACCGGCGTGGCCGGCGGCCAACTTGATCCGAGGCGCCCGCCTCCGGCCAACTGATGCCAGAGGATCAGCGATGAGAGTCGCTGCCTTTACACCTGCCCCGGTCAAATTCAATCGACATCGGTTTGCCGAAAACGCCGTCATCGCCCGGCGCCGCCTCGCAGCAGAATACAACCGTCTGCTGAATCTCGGTTGAAGGGGGGCGAATAAAGTTGCGACATTTCGTCGATCTGTCTTTTCCGGATCAGCGCACTCCCAAGCTTACCCTGCCGTGTCGTCTTTTGCTTCGGGCCTATGCCATATTGCGACCTAATGATTCTCGTTTAATTTCGGAACATGACGAGAGAACTCGACCCCCACAAGCTATCCTCCCCGCGGGTCTTCCTGTTCCGGATGATCGTCTTCGTGCTGCTATGTGGGCTGATCGCCTCGCTGCTTTACAAGCAGATTCAGGTGGCATTCATGGCGAATCCAGTCCTCAATAGCTTGATCATCCTGGTCCTTGTAACCGGCGTGGCGCTGACGCTGCGTCAGGTGTTGCGCCTCTACCCGGAAATCGCATGGGTGAATGGTTTTCGGCTCGCTGATCCGGACTTGGCAACCGAGCGGCCGCCGGTGCTTTTGGCGCCGATGAAGGCGATTTTGGGCAGCCGCACCGGCCGCATGGCCATCTCTGCGCAAATGATGCGCGGCATCCTCGACTCCATTGCCACTCGCCTCGATGAGGCGCGCGAAATTTCGCGTTACATAACCGGTCTACTCGTGTTCCTCGGCCTGCTCGGCACATTCTGGGGACTGATCGCGACGGTCAGTTCGGTCGGCAGCGTTATTCAGGGGCTGAAGGCAGGCGGCGACGCCGCCTCGATGTTTGATTCGCTGCGCGAAGGCCTTGCCGCCCCGCTCAGCGGTATGGGAATTTCGTTCTCATCCTCGTTATTCGGGCTCGCCGGATCCCTGGTGCTGGGTTTTCTCGATCTGCAGGCGGGCCAGGCGCAGAACCGCTTCTACACCGAGTTGGAGGACTGGCTCTCCACCACGGTCTATGAGCAAGCCGCAGAACCGCTCGTCCGCGCCGGCAGTTCCGGCGAAATGCGTAATGCCATTGAGCGCTTGCGCCTCGCGGTCGGCGAGGCAGGCGGCAACAAAGCTGCGTCAGCCGCCATGTCCAATCTGGCCGAAGCGATCCAGGGTCTGGTCCATAACATGCGCACCGAGCAGCAGATGATCCGAGACTGGGCGGACAGCCAGGCTGAGCACCAGCGGGAGGTGAAGCGGCTTCTGGAAGTCATGGCGAGCGAGAATGCGAAACGGTGATCAATTCCCGAAGGCAGTCAGCGCATTTAACGGCGACTCCATCGGGCGGTCGCCGCGGGCGCCGTGACGGTGGGAAAAGTAGAGAATAACGCACATGGCGCTCGCACGAACCCGCCGCGGCGAGATCGGCATGAACTACTGGCCGGGCTTCGTCGACGCCTTATCGACGCTGATCCTCAGCATCATTTTTCTGCTCACGATTTTTGTCGTGGTGCAATTCTATTTGCAGCAGGAAGTGCAGGGCAAGAACACCGCGCTGCTGCGGCTCAATGCGCAAATCGGCCAGCTCACCGACATGTTGTCGATGGAAAAGTCCAGTAAGGCCAATATCGAGAAGCAGCTCGGCCAGTTACAATCTTCCCTCGCCACGATCCAGAGCGATCGCGACAAATATAAAGGCCTCTATGAAGGCGCGGCGGCGAGCGAGGCAACGGCCCAAGGCAAGCTAGGCGATCTCTCCAGCCAGCTCCAAGGCGAGAAGGAAACATCGGCCAAGGCGCTGAGCCAAGTCGACCTGCTCAATCAGCAGATCGCCGCTTTGCGCCAGCAGCTGGTAGCGGTGGAAAGTGCACTCGACGTCACCGACAAGAAGAATACGGAGTCACAGCAGCGCATCACCGATCTCGGTCAGCGGCTGAATGCCGCGCTTGCGCAAAACGTTCAGGAGCTTTCTCGCTATCGGTCCGACTTCTTCGGCAAGTTGCGCGACATCCTCGGCAACCGGCCCGACATGCGCATTGTCGGCGATCGCTTCGTACTGCAGTCGGAGGTGTTCTTCGACACCGGCAAAGCCGACCTCAAGCCGGAGGGTCGCGGCGATCTCGATAAAGTTGCGGCCGCGCTGGTAGGCCTCGAAGGACAGATTCCCGCCGACATCCCCTGGGTCCTGCGCGTCGACGGCCATACCGACGTCCGGCCGATCATGGGGCAGTTCAAGTCGAACTGGGATCTATCGGCGGCACGCGCCATCTCGGTCGTGCAATATCTGATTAGCAAGGGCGTCAAACCCAACCGCCTGGTCGCCGCCGGCTTCGGCGAATTCCAGCCGATCGACCCCGGCACCAACGATGACGCCTATGGCCGCAATCGCCGTATTGAATTGAAGCTCACTGAGCGATGATACGCCGCCGGTACGGCGAGAGCTGAGAGCGTGCGTTTTCTAAGATACCCGGCGGCGTCCTGCGTTGGACACCTCCGAAAAGTAAATCAGGACAGGCAAGTCAGGAAAGTATTGGTCGGAGTGGCAGGATTTGAACCTGCGACCCCCTCGTCCCGAACGAGGTGCTCTACCAGGCTGAGCCACACTCCGACACAAGCGGCGGCTTATACAGTCGCCATCGGGACGCTGCAAGCCGCCCGCGATGCGCTTGCACGTAGCCGCCATTTAGGCACTAAAGTCGCGCCATGACAGGCCTATTGGCGACACGCCTCGCCGGCGCCGGCGCGATCGACGACGCTATCCGCTGCCTCGCGGCGGGCGGTCTCGTCGCGTTTCCGACCGAGACCGTCTACGGGCTCGGTGCCGATGCCACCGATAGCAAGGCGGTCGCCCGGCTTTATGCCGCCAAGGGCCGGCCCGCCTTCAATCCGCTGATCGCCCACGTCACCGATCGGACGGCAGCGCTGCCCCTCGCAGAATTCGACGGCGACGCGACCCGCCTCGCTGAAGCGTTCTGGCCCGGGCCGCTGACGCTCGTGCTGCCCAAGGCCGCCGGATGCCCGGTGGCCGAATTGGCCACCGCCGGCCTCGGCAGCATCGCCGTGCGCGTGCCGCGTCACGCGGTGGCGCAGAAAATCCTGGCCGGCTTCGGCCGTCCGGTGGTGGCGCCGTCGGCCAATCGCTCCGGCCATGTGTCGCCGACCACCGCCGCCCACGTGCGCGCCGATCTCGAGGGCCGTATCGATCTCATTGTCGACGGCGGCGCGACCGCGGTCGGCGTGGAGTCGACCATCGTCGCCTGCCTCGGCGAGCCGCTGTTGCTGCGGCCGGGCGGCGTGCCGCGCGAGGCGATCGAGCGGGTGCTGGGGCGGCCGCTCGGCGATCCGCCTGCGGGTATCGCCGCCGACGACGATGCGCCGCTCGCGCCCGGCATGCTGGCGTCGCATTACGCGCCGCACACCCCGGTGCGGCTCGATGCCAAGCGCATCGCGGCAGGCGAAGCGCTGCTCGCTTTCGGCCCCGTGCTGCCCGACGGCGCCGACGACGCGGCCCGCATCCTGAACCTCTCCCTAGGCGGCGACCTGATCGAGGCGGCGGCCAATCTGTTTTCACATCTGCGCGCGCTCGATGCCGCCGGCGCCCGCGCCATCGCGGTGATGCCGATCCCGCACCAAGGCCTCGGCGAAGCGATCAATGACCGGCTCGCCCGCGCGGCAAGTCCCCGGTGAATTGCCGCGCCGGGGCATGCTTGCGCCTGGGTCGGCCGACTGTCATTTATTGACCGAAAGCCATCCGTCTGCGAGGGACGCCGCCCGATGCTCGACAAGCCGCTGAACAGCCCGCGCGCCGGCGCCGACCCCGCACTGCTTGCGCGCTTTGCCGCGATCGTCGGCGACAAATTCGCCATCACCGATCCCGATCTCAAGGCACCGTATCTCCATGAGATGCGTAATTTGTTCCAGGGCCGCACGCCGATGGTGCTGCGGCCGGGATCGGTCGCCGAAGTATCCGCGATCCTCAAGCTCGCCAGCGAGACCGCCACCGCGATCGTGCCGCAGGGCGGCAATACCGGGCTGGTCGGCGGCCAGATTCCGCATCACAACGAAATCGTGCTGTCGCTCAACCGGCTCGATCGCATCCGCGAGGTCGATCCGACCTCGAACACCATCACCTGCGAGGCCGGCGTCACTTTGCAGCGTACGCGGGAGGCCGCGGCCGCGGCCGATCGGCTTTATCCGCAACTGCTGCCGTCGGAAGGCACCTGCACCATCGGCGGTAATCTCTCGACCAATGCCGGCGGCACCGCGGCGCTCGCCTATGGCATTGCGCGTTCGCATGCGCTCGGTCTCGAAGTCGTGCTGGCCGACGGCCGCGTGCTCAACAATCTCAACAAGCTGAAGAAAGACAATACCGGTTACGATCTGAAAAACCTGTTCATCGGCGCCGAGGGCACGCTCGGCATCATCACCGCAGCGGTGCTCCGGCTGGTGCCGCGGCCGCGCGCGATCGAAACCGCCTTTGCCGGCGTCGCCTCGCCGGAGGCGGCCCTCGAACTGTTAGGTATCGCGCAGGAGCGCGCCGGCAACGACATCACGAGTTTCGAGATCATGACCCGGCAGGGCATCGACCTCGTGCTGCAACATGGCGCCGGCTGCCGCGATCCGCTCGGCGCGCCGTATTCCTGGTATGTGTTGATCGAGCTCTCGTCGCAGCAGCGCGACGGCGCGCGCGATGTGCTGGAAGGCATCTTGGGCCAGGGGCTCGACCGTGGCCTGGTGCTCGACGCCGCCGTCGCCGACAGTCTGGAGCAGGCCAAGGCCTTCTGGCGCATCCGCGAAATGTTCGGCGAGGTGCAGGGCTACGCCGGCGGCTCGATCAAACACGACGTGTCGGTGCCGGTCGCCGCCGTGCCGGAGTTCATCAAGGAGGCCAATGCCGCCGTGCTGGCGCTCATTCCCGGCGCGCGGCCGCTGCCGTTCGGCCATCTCGGCGACGGCAACATCCATTATAATGTCAGCCAGCCGGTAGGCGCCGACAAGGCCGAGTATCTCAAACGCTGGGACGAGGTGAACGCGGTGGTGTTCGCGGTGGTGAAGAAATTCGGCGGCTCGATTTCCGCGGAGCATGGCGTCGGCGTGATGAAGCGCGATCTGTTGCCGTCGGTGAAAGATCCGGTCGCGCTCGACCTGATGCGGAGCATCAAGCACCTGCTCGATCCCCAAGGCATCCTCAATCCCGGCAAGGTGCTGTAGCCGGCGCGCCTGACAACCGACCGCATCGGGTGATCACGATGAAAATCCGCCGGCGACACGCGTTGCAGTTAGCGATAGGCGGGGCCGCGCTGCCGATTTTATCGCGCATGGCGGCGGCGCAAACCTATCCGATGCGGCCGGTGCGCTTGATCGTGACCGTTCCTGCCGGCGGATCTCCAGACATCATCGGACGCCTCCTCGCACAATGGCTGTCGGAGCGGCTCGGACAACCCTTTGTCGTCGAGAACCGTCCGGGCGCCAGCGCCAATATCGGCACCGAACTGGTCTTGAAATCCTCGCCGGACGGTTACACGCTGCTGTTGGCTATTTCATCGAACGCGATCAACGCGTCGCTTTACCCGCATCTCAATTTCGATTTCATGCGCGACAGCGCACCGGTGGCGAAGATTGCCACCATCCCCCTCGTGATGAGCGTTCATCCTTCGGTTCCGGCGAAAACGGTCCCCGAGTTCATCGCCTATGCCAAGGCGAACCCGGGTAAGATCAACATCGCGACTTCCGGTGTCGGAACCCCGCTCTACGTCGCCGGCGAGTTGTTCAAGATGATGGCCGGCGTCGATATGATCGAGGTTGCCCACCAGGGCGAGACACCGGCGATGTACGACCTGATCGCCGGTCAGCAGCAGGTCATTTTCGGCGTCGTGCCCGCTTCGCTTGGCTATATTGTCGCCGGTAAGGTCCGGGCGCTGGCGGTGACCAGCGCGGCGCGTCAGGATGTACTGCCGGACGTGCCGGCGATGGCGGAATTTCTGCCGGGCTACGAGGCCAGCGGCTGGTACGGCATCGTCGCGCCCGCGGCCGCTCCGGCCGAGATCGTCGCCAAGCTCAACAGCGAAATCAACCTCGCGCTGGCCGATCCCGTCGTGAAGAAGCGCCTGACCGATCTCGGCTATCTGGTCGCGCCCGGCACGCCGGGTGACTTCGCGAAATTCATCGCCGATGAAACCGCGAAATGGGCCAAAGTGGTCAAGTTCGCCGACATCAAACCGGAATAGAACAAACCGACCGGTCGTTCAGATCGAAAGACCGAATTGGTCCAACAAGCCGCGGCGGCCCGCCGGCGTAATCGCCACCGCCCGGCTGCTCCCGATACGCTCGATCCATTTCAGATCGAAGCAGCGTTTCGCCAAAGCCGCGCCGACTGCGCCGCCGATATGCGAGCGCCGCTCGGTCCAGTCGAGGCATGGTCGGCAAAACACCCGCCGTTTGGCCCGCGCCGCCGAAAGATCGACGCCCAGTTCGGACAGAAAATCCAAACCGGCGGGCGTCACCTCGCCCGCCTCGTCGCCGAGCACAACCAATTCGCGGGCGACCATGCGCTCGGCAAGCCCGACGCCGAGCACGCCGGCGAAATGATCGTAACAGGTGCGGGCATGGCGCAGCTTGTCGTCGAGCTTGGTCTTCGGCTGAAAGCGCGGCGGCCCGGCGAGTGCGACATTCATGATGCTTTCCAGCATCTGCGCGACATGCGGCCCGGCGAGGCGATAATAGCGATGCCGGCCCTGCTTCATCTGCACGACCAGCCGGGCCGCGAACAGTTTGCCGAGATGGCCGCTGGTGGTTTGCGGCGACACCCCGGCGCAATAGGCGAGTTCGGTCGCGGTCAACGCGCGGCCGCCGAGCAGCGCGCAGAGCATGTTCGCGCGCGCCGGATCGCCGACCAGCGCGGCCACTTCGGCAATGTGCGGTGCATTCGACATCGCCGAAATATGCGCGCGGTGCGGCGGCATTGCCACAGCCGACACTTCGTTCGCGGCCGAAGCAACCCGGGTGGCTATCGGCAATCGTCCGATCCATCTACCACAAGGCGCAGGAGAAGGACGTGACGGCAAACCCGACGATCGCGGTAAACCCACGACTGTTCTACGGCTGGGTCGTCGTGGCGGCCGGTTTTGCCGTGACCTTTGTCGGCTTTGGCTGCGTCTATTCGTTCAGCGCCTTTATCGAATCGCTGCAAAGCGATTTCGGCGCCTCGCGCGGCTCCATTTCTCTCGTATTCTCGCTGGCGGGTTTTCTGTACTTCACCACCGGCTGCATCAGCGGACCGCTGGCCGATCGCTTCGGTTCGCGCCGGCTGGCGGCGCTCGGCATGATCCTGATCGCGGCGGGTCTGGCGGCGGCGAGCGCGGCGCGGAGCCTGACCGAAGTCTATATCGCCTATGGTCTCGGTGTCGGTCTCGGCGTCGGTTGCTCCTACGTTCCCGCGATGGGCGCGGTGCAGCGCTGGTTCGTCAAGCACCGCGGCTTTGCCTCGGGTCTGGCGTCGAGCGGCGTCGGCGCCGGGACGCTGGTGGTGCCGCCGATCGCGGCACTGTTGATCGCGGCCGCAGGATGGCGCGAGGCCTATTGGGGTCTCGCCGCGCTCGCCTTGGTCTTCGGCGGCGGCATGGCGTTGCTGATCGAGAACGATCCGCGCGATCGCGGCCTTGCTCCCGATGGACTTAAAGCCGAATCAAATACGCTGCGTGCTCCGTCCGATGGGACGCACATGGCCGAGGCAATCACGTCGCGCCGCTTCATCGGTCTCTATGCCGCATGCCTCGCCTGTTCGTTCGGTGTGTTTGTTCCGTTCGTTCACCTCACGCCCTATGCGACCGATCACGGCATCGCGCATTCCTCAGCAGTCCTGCTGGTCAGCATCATCGGCGTCGGCAGCACCGTCGGCCGCTTCTTTCTCGGCGGCCTCGCTGACAAGATCGGCCGGCAGTTGGCGCTGGTGGCGATGTTTCTCGGCATGGCGCTGGGCCTCGTCATTTGGGCGAGCGCGACGACGTTCTGGCCGCTGGCCGGCTTCGCCTTCGTATTCGGGACCGCCTATGGCGGCTGGGTCGCGCTCCTGCCCGCCGTGGTCATGGATTATTTCGGCGGCCGCAATGTCTCGGGCATCATCGGCATGCTCTACACCAGCGCCGGCATCGGAACGCTGATCGGACCGAGCGCTGTCGGTTTCGTGTTCGACGCCACCCACAGCTATACGCTGCCGATCTGGATCAGCGTTGGCGGCAATATCCTTGCCGCCGTCATCATGGCCGTCACGGCGCGGCCGGCCGCTGCAATCCCCAAGATTTAACCCCGTCCGGTGCGCTCCGCCGTCGTGCGCAGAGAGCGTGCGCATTGACAGGCTTCATGCGCCAAATATAATTCGGAATTACGTTCCGATATATGGAACAACAGCCGCGCGACTACAAAATAAACAAGCCGGCGAGATTCGGGAGGGTGCCTTGGGACTTCCTTACGGAAAGAGCAGGTGGTGGACGGTGGTCGCAGCCACGCTCGGACTGAGCGTCAGCAATGGTCCGTTGATCCAGTACAGTTTCGGCACATTCCTCAAACCTTTGGGCGAAGAGTTCCACGTCGACCGCGGCACGTTGTCGATCGCGGTCCTGGTTGCGTTCATCTTCGCCGGTTTGTTTACGCCCGTGGTCGGCCGGCTGGTCGACCGTTACGGCGTGCGCAAGGTGCTGATGCCGGCCTTGGTGCTGTTCGCGCTCTCGATCGCCGCGCTGAGCCTTTCGCCGGCCTCGGCCTACGCCTTCATCGCGCTTTATGGGCTCGCCGGAGTTTTCTCCGCCGGCCAGACGCCGCTGCCGTACTCGAAATCGGTGGCGGGAAATTTCGATAACCTGCGCGGCCTCGCACTCGGCATCTCGATGTCCGGCGTCGGTCTCGGCGCCGCCGTGATCCCGCAAGTCGCGCAATTCCTGATCGGCCATTTCGGCTGGCGCACCGCTTATGTCGGCCTCGGCGGCTTCATGCTGCTGGTCTCGTTCCCCTCGGTGCTGTTCCTGCTACGCGAACCGGCGCTGGTCAGCCGGCCGACCGCGCCGCAAGGCGTCGGCCTGACCGGCCGCGAGGCGCTGGCGACACCGGAACTCTGGTCGCTGACTTTTGCCTTCGCCGTACTGGTGGCGGCCGGCGGCGGCATGTTCGCCCATGTGATGCCGATGCTCACCGATCGCGGTATTCCGCCGCAAGTCGCGGTCAGCGCCATCAGCGCCGCCGGGCTCGCTTTGATCGTCGGCCGCTTCGTCGCCGGCTATCTGCTCGATCATATCTTTGCGCCCTATGTCACCTTGTTCTTCCTGCTGGTGTCGTTCTCCGGCATGTGCCTGCTCTATCTGCCGCTGTCGCCGACGGTGGCGATCCTGGCGACGACCTGCGTCGGCATCGCCGTCGGCGCCGAGATCGACCTGATGGGCTATCTCACCTCGCGCTATTTCGGCATGCGCTTCTTCGGTGAGATCTACAGCTACATGTTTTCACTGTTCTGTTTCGGAGCAGGACTTGGACCGTTTCTGATGGGGCTGTCGTTCGCCAAGACCGGCTCCTACAACACCGCGATCCTGGGCTTCGCGATCTGCCTGTTGTTCGCCAGCGGATTGATTTTCTCGCTGGGACCTTACCGCTATCCGGCCGTCGCCGCCGAGCCCGTCGCGGCGTAACCGGGAGAAGGCGCGTGGCCGATTGGCGCGAGATGTCTCCGGAGGCGCGCCGAAGGCTCGCCAAATTCTGGCTGGACGCCTTCAACGAGGCGATGGAGCGGAACGACAGCGTGCGCCTTGCATCGATGATGGATGGCGACGGCTATTGGCGCGACCTCCTCGGCTTCGGCTGGGAATTCAAGACTTTTCACGGGCCCGCCGCCATCCAAGCCTGGCTGGCGGAAGCCTTCGGCACGCACACCGCGAGCAACTTCCGTCCGGAAGGCGAAGCTGCGACCGGAGCCATCGGCGCGCACAGCGAAACGCTGGAGTTCTTCTTCACTTTCGACACCGCGATCGGCAATGGCCGCGGCTTTGTAAGACTCATTCCGGATCCGAACTCGCCCGATGGCGCGAAGATCTTCACGATCCTGACCACGATGAAGGAGCTGAAGAATTTTCCAGACCCGGCCGGGCGCAAACGCGTGCGCGACGATCTGCGCGCAACCTCCCACGGGATCGAGAGCTGGCTCGACCAAAGAAACGCCGCTCGCGACTTCCGGCATCGCGACCCCGAAGTACTGATCGTCGGCGCCGGCCAATCCGGCCTGATGATGGCGGCCCGGCTCGGCCAGCTCGGCGTCTCCACGCTGATCGTCGACAAGTCCGCACGCGTCGGCGATGTGTGGCGGAAGCGCTACCGCACGCTTCGCCTGCATAATGAAATCTGCATGAATCACTTTGCCTATATGCCATTTCCGGATAATTGGCCGGTCTATCTGCCGAAGGATAAATTGGCCGACTGGTTCGAGTTCTATGCCGAGAGCATGGAACTCAATATCTGGACCGGCACCACGTTTCTCGACGGCGCCTTCGACCAAGACGACCAGCGATGGACGGTGCAGCTGCGCACCGCGGACGGCGGCACGCGTACGATGCGGCCGAGCCATGTCATCATGGCGGTGGGCGTCAGCGGCATTCCGCGTATTCCGGAGTTTGAAGGAACGTCCGACTTTGCCGGCGACATTATTCATTCCAGCGGCGACAGCGATCACCTCGACGTCAAAGACAGATCCGTTCTGGTGGTCGGGGTCGGCACCAGCGGACACGACATCGCACAAAACATGCACGCCCGCGGCGCCCATGTGACCATGCTGCAGCGTTCGCCGATCACCGTGGTGAGCCTCGAACCGAGCTCGGTGCGCGCCTATGAACTCTACCGGGTTAATGACGGGGTCCGGCCGCTCGCCGACACCGACATGATGGCGGCGGCGACGCCTTATGAGCTGTTGGCCAAGCTGCACAAGCCGCTGAGCAAGCGGATGGCCGAAGACGACAAAGAGCTGCTCGATGGGTTGCGGAAGACGGGCTTCCTCCTCGACAATGACGACGAAGACAATGCCGGCTATTTCCTGAAACTGTTGAAATCGCAATCAGGCTATTATTTGAATGTCGGCGCTTCCGATCTCATCATCGACGGCAAAATCAAGATAAAATCGGGCGCCGGCATCGAGCGGCTGACGGCGCGGCAGGTCATTTTCACGGACGGCAGCGCTCTCGATGCGGATATCGTGGTGCTGGCCACCGGCTATGCGCCGCTGCAAGAGGCCGTCCGAAACCTGTTCGGCGATGAAGTGGCCGAGCGTGTCGGTCCGATCTGGGGCGTGGGAGCCGACGGCGAACTCCGCAATATGTATGCCCGCACCGCGCAGCAGGGCTTTTACGTGCTCGGCGGCGGCTTTCCGGCGGCGCGGGTCTATTCGCAATATACCGCGATCCTGATCAAGGCCGCGCTCGAAGGCCTGCTTCCGCCCTCCCCGCCGGCAAGGCAGACTGGCGCGTCTGGGCGATCCCCGAAACCCGAGTTACGTCATGTCTGATCGATCAAGCCGGCCTTCGCCCAAATTCCGGCGCATCGTCACCACTCATGATGCCGACGGCAAGTCCACGATCCTGATCGACGGCGACGCCACCAACCAAAAATTTCCATCAGACAAGATATCCTCGACCATGATGTGGTCGACCGACGCCAGCCCGACCGGCATCGCCGGCAACGAAGACGAAGGCGCGCGCATCCTCGGCTCGGCGCCGCCGGCGAATGGCAGCCGCTTCACCATGATGGAGTTCCTGCCCGGCAATGCCGGCCATTTGCATCGCACCGACACGGTCGACTACGTCATCTGCATCGCAGGCGAGATCGACATGTTCCTTGACGACTCGCAATTCGTCACGCTGCGCGCCGGCGACGTGCTGATCCAGCGCGGCACCAATCATTCCTGGGTCAACCGCAGCGACCAGCCATGCCGGCTCGCCGTCGTATTGCTGGACGCGCTGCCGAAGCGCGAAGGTTCCATCGCCGGGCTGGTCAGCGCGCGCTAGACAGCGTTCCGCTCATTCCCGCGCAAGCGGGAATCCGAGCGGCTAAGCACCGCCTGTTGCAGCGACGCAGGAAGGAACTGGAATTCGGCCACACTTCTTGCTTTATCCTGCTGGGTGATTCTATCGTAGGCTGTAGGGCGATGGGAAGTTCGGGACGTGGAGCAAAGGCTTGGCACGAGGTAACCGAAGGCCGCTGTCGGCTCCCGCAGGCGGCAAAGACAATAACAAGCCGGATGAGACCGCACCCAAAAACGCACCTAAGACTTCGGCGCAGCCGGCCGTCGACAAAACCCTGACAAAAGGCCTGCAGCTTCTCGAAGCGCTGGCGGAAGGCGAGGAATCCCGCGGCATATCCGAATTGGCGCTGCAACTGTCGCTCACCAAAAGCAACGTGCATCGCCTGCTGCAAACCTTGACCAAATGCGGGTATGTCACGCGGGAAGCCAGCACCGAGCGCTATCTGCTCTCAACCAAGCTCTGGCGAGTATCGCGGCGCGGCCGGCCGTTCGACGCGCTGCGCCGTCCGGTCAGACCGGTGCTGCGATCGCTGGTCGAGGAAACCAACGAGAGCGTGCTGTTCTGCGTGGTCGAGAGCGACGAACTGGTGCCGATCGACCAGGTCGAAACCCAGAGCCCGGTTCGGGTGTTCTTTTCGGTCGGCCAGCCATTCCCGATCGACCGGGTCATCATGAACGGCAAAGGCCTCACCGCCTTGCAGCTGATCGCTCTGGCCGGCCGGCCGCAGATCGAAGCACGTGCCGCCGCCCGCAAGGTGCAACAGCAACTCCATAAGGACGACGCCTATGGCGACCTGCTGTCGTCGCAAATCGCGGAAACCCGGACCAACAAATTCGCCTTCAGCCGCGGCGAATGGGTCAGCGGCGTGAATGCGGTTGCCGTTCCGGTGCACGACTTGTCGCACAATTTGATCGGCGTGCTCTCCTGCTTCGGACCGGCAGACCGCGTGCCGGATAGTAATTTCAAAGCCATTCAGAAAATTCTATCGCGGGGAGCGCATGAGATTGCGCAACGGCTGTGCGCATAACGGCGGCAGAATCCAAAAATTTGCTGCAACCGAATCATCCTTCGTGACTCGCCTCAATCGAGGTTTTGCAACATAATGCACCTCATACGCTTCAGAACATCGACATCGGCTACACGGTGGACATTGCCCTGACGGCGACATGGGCGGCTCTGCCCCATAGCTATGCATCACGACGAAGGGGAATCTTTCCCCCGCAGGGCTTTCAGATGTCCGCTAGGGGCTGCGCTTGACCGCTGGGTCCTATCGATACGAGCGCGCGGGATTTTCGATAGAGTCCGAATGGCCCTTGCCCGGCCAGATGCCGGCACGAAGCGATACTGCACCGTTCGGACAACTATCGATCCGGCGCGGACCGGTGCCGGACGCTCTTCCGGGCGGTGTGCAGGTCGATCCTATAACCCAAGCGGTGCCGGGCGTGTTGTTGCTCAAACATCCATCGGCCGGTGGCTTTATCGCCCGCGACGGCCGGGAAATCCTGGTGCAGCCGGCCGGCGCGGATCTTGGCGATCTTTGTCCCTACGTATTGAGCTCGGGCTTCGCCGCGATCTGTATCCAGCGAGGACTGTTACTTTTGCATGCCAGCGCGGTGGCCATCGGGGGCGGCGCGGTCGCTTTTGCCGGACCTAAGGGCGCGGGAAAGTCGACCTTGCTGGGGGCCTTCGTCGGCGCGGGGCACGCCGCTCTGGCCGATGATATGTCGCTTATAGAAACGAGATCTGATCAAACCGCGCACTTATGGGCCGTCCCGGGTTATTTGCGGCTCTGGCCGGACTCGGTTCAAGCGCTCGGGCTGGAGGATCGCCCGGCGAGTCCAGAACTTTCCGGCTCGGCCAAGCTGCAGCTATCGCTCGACATCACCGCAGTCGACGGCGCCAGGCCGCTTTCCGCGATTTTCATGCTGACAGCAGGAGAATCGGCCGTTGCCCTGATCGAGCCGATCGAAACCGCCGCCGCCATCGCAGGGCTGGCGGGCCAGTTGTTTCGCCCGCACTACATTCATCCGCTCGGCCAGATCGCTACTCTAATTCCGCAAATTGGCAAAACCGTTGCCGGCACGGCGATATTCCGGATCAGTCGCCGCGCGCTCTACGATCACCTGCCGACCACGATCGACGCGGTTCGACGGACGGTTGACGCGACGCAACGACAATAGAGCGATCTCATAATCACCGTCAGCGAAGCAGCTAAAACAATGAGGCCTGATCGTCGGGCGCCTTCGGCTTTTTTTGTTTTTCTTGCTTCACGGAAGGCGCCGTTTGTCGTTCCACAGCTTCGGAATACGGCGCGATCAGCGCTGCGGAATCGTTCGCCACGCGATTGACCGCCGTTCCGACTTCACGGGCATCGAGCAGATCTTCGTCGGCCGGACTTATCAAGGTCGCGGCGACTTCGGCTTCGACATTGGCGCAGTCGAGCCACAGATCGAACGCCTCTTTCGGCACGAACACCGGCATGCGGTGGTGCAATGCCGACAGCGTGCGGTTCGCGGTGGTGGTGATGATGGCGGCGGTGTCGAGTTCTTCGCCGTTCGGGCCGGTCCAGGTCTCCCACAGACCGGCGAAGGCGAGCGGCGGTGTTTCGCCGTCGGCCTGTCGCTTGGCGCCGACAAAATGCGGGCGCTTCGGGCCGCCGGCTTTGCCTCCATTCTGCGCCTGCCATTCATAAAATCCATCGGTCGGAATGAGGCAGCGCCGCCGCCGCATGGCGTTGCGGAAGGCGGGCTTGTCGAGCACCGATTCGCCGCGCGCATTGATCAGCAGCGGGAAGTCCTTCGGATCCTTGACCCAGGACGGCAGCAGGCCCCAGCGCATCAGCGCGAACGAGCGTTTGCCTTCAGCCAGCCGCACGATCGGGATCGGCTGGGTCGGCGCCACATTATAGCGCGGCGGAAAATTCGGCTGCTCGCCATAGCCGAAATGCGCCCGGATTGCCTCCGGCGTCGAAATGATGACATAGCGTCCGCACATGGCTATCCAAACAATCCCGGAGGGTGATGCCGCACCCTCGGGATATAGGGCCAATCGGACCGTAATTTAATGAGCGATCGGGACAGCGCGCGGACTTATCCAACGCGGCCTTATCTCGCGGTCAGCGCCGCGATCTTCCGCGACGGCAAGGTGCTGATCGCGCGCCGGGCACGGCCGCCCGCGCACGGGCTCTATACGCTGCCGGGTGGCGGCGTCGAACTCGGCGAAACGCTCGAACAGGCCGTAATCCGTGAAGTCCGTGAGGAAACCGCGCTCGAAATCGAGCCGATCGAACTGGCCGGGTTTCGTCAGGCCATCGTCCGCGACGCGGCCGGGCGTGTCGAGCGGCATTTCGTCGTGCTGCCGTTCGCGGCGCGGTTTATCTCCGGCGAAATCTCACTCAACGAGGAATTGGCCGAGGCACATTGGCTCGACCCCATGGACCTCGGCGGCCTTAAAACCACCGACGGCCTGGCGGAGATCGTCATCGCCGCCCGCGACAGAATTGCGGCGCTTCGCTGAAATCCGCCTCAACCATGCCGGTTTGTCGTGCTTGATGGGGGTTCCGCTTCACCATTATGTTGCCGGGGACAATGCGACGATCACTCACCATTCTCGCGCTGGCATGCTGCCTCGCCGCCCCGGCTCGGGCCCAGTTTTGGGGAGCCCCGCTGGCGCCAGCCCCGGCACCGAGACCGCCGGCGCAGGCTCCGGCAAAGCCGCCCGGGACTGCATTCGCGCCCGCTGCACCGGCCGCACCGCCCCAGGCGGCACAGCAAGAACAACCCGCGCCCTACGATCACGATCTGCAGCGCCTGTCGGAAATCCTCGGCGCTCTGCACTTTTTGCGTGGCATCTGCAATTCGAATGAAGGCCAGAAATGGCGCGTCGAAGCCCAGACGCTGATCGATGCCGAGGCGCCGAGCGGCGGCCGCCATGACGCGATGGTGGCAAGCTTCAACCGTGGCTATCGCGGCTTCCAGCAAAGCTACCGGACTTGCACGCCGGCCGCCGACGTCGTGATCCGCCGTTATCTGCAAGAGGGCGCCAAAGTCGCCCGCGACATCACCGCGCGCTACGCCAATTAGCGCCGAAAAATGTCGTCCTTTGGCCTATTAACCCTGCCCGAGTTTCACGCCCAAAAGTCCGACCGGCATGCTAGTTTGGCTGCCGGCAAGGGGACGCCGCGGCGCGCGGCGATCATGTGATAGCAATGAGAACGGCGACGCAAGATAACGCGGCTCGTGAAGCTTTGAGCGAGCTGGAAGAGAAGAGACTTGCGCTCGCCTATATTCAGGATGCGTGGACGGAAGCGTCGCAACGAGGGCATCGACGGCGACTGCCTGGCGCAGACCTCGTTGTTCCTGGCGCTCGCCGAACTGATTTCGACCTACGGCGAAGAAGCGGCCGCCCGTTATACCGACAACCTCAGCACCCGGATTCGCAACGGCGAATTCTCCATCGCGCTGTCGCGCCAGTAACCGCGACGGACTCAAGTCGTTTTTGGATTGAGCGCACGCAGGCCGTAGAAGTTCGACAGCACGGCCTCGATATCCGCCGGAAAAAACGGCTTCTTCAGAAACGCCGCGCCCAACGAACGGGCGCGATCGGCAAGCTCGGCGTTCGGCGTCGACGTCATCATCACGACGGAAACGCGGCGCTGCTCCCGTTTGAATTCGGCCAAGGTCTCCAGCCCGGAAAAATCCGGCATGTTGTAATCCAGAAAGACAATGTGAAACTCGTCGTCGCGCAACAGCTTGATCGCGGCGAAGCCCTCATCCGCTTCGCTCACTTCGAGCGGAAAACGGGTCGAGGCGAGAGTTTTGCGCACGATGCTGCGCATCGTCGCCGAGTCATCGACGATCAGCACGCGGCTCGGCAACCGTACCCGCATCGACCGTTCCAACAGCCACTTCGCCTCTTCGATCCGCGAAGGCCGCCCGGCGAGCCCGTCGGTTTCAAAGGGCTGGGTGGAAGCACTTGCCGCAAGCTGCACCGTAAAGGGCGGCTTGCCTGCCGCCCGCAATGCGGCGGTGGCGAGGATGAACTCGCTCAAATGCAGCGCCGAGTCGAGATAGGCAAGATCGACGCCGCCGGCCGCCGCGGCACGGCATGCCGCGGCGCCGGCAACATCAACAATCTCGACCGGTACCGACAGCGACGACGATGCCTGCCGAAACAGATCGCGTAAGTCTTGTTCCGGCGATACGACAAGCGCACGCAGGGATAACAGATCAAAGGTCATGGGAGTCCGTGCTGCCCGGCGCGCGCGTTTGACCGCACCGGGCTAACTGGTGATTCTGGATAATCGTTCCGCCGCACGACATTCTGACGACGCCGGCATACCCAACAAATCAGAACACCGGAGCAGTCCGGGTCGTCCCCAGTTACGAATTAGCGGAGTTCAAAAACAGCGGGCAAGGCTAGACCCTTGCGATCAGCGCGCCGCGGGCTTAAGCCATGAGCCGCATGAAGGCTGCCCTCCTCCCCGACCGCGGCGTGGTCAAAATCGCCGGCGAAGGCGCTCGTAATTTTCTCCACGGGCTGGTTACCGCCGACGTGCTCGGCCTGACGCCGGGCGCGGCCCGGTTCTGCGCCCTGTTGACGCCGCAAGGTAAGATCATCGCCGATTTTTTCGTCGCGATCGCCCCAACGGCCGATGGCGGCGCATTGTTTCTCGACGTCGCACGCGGGCGGATCGGCACGCTGATCGAACGGCTGAATATCTATAAATTGCGCGCCAAGGTCGTGATCGAGGATTTGTCGGAGACGCTGAGCGTCATTGCGGCATGGGATGGCGGCGGCACGACAACTTATGGACTGAGCTATTCCGATCCGCGCCTGCCGGCGCTCGGGCTGCGCGCTTTTATTCCGCCGCAGCGTAGCGCCGAGGCGGCCGCCGAGCTTGGCGCGGTACTGGTCGATGCAAGCGCCTATGAAGCGCACCGCATCGGGCTCGGCGTGCCGCAGGGCGGTGTTGATTTCAATTACGGTGATGCCTTCCCGCATGAGACCGACATGGATCAATTCGAGCGGCATCGACTTCACCAAAGGCTGCTATGTCGGCCAGGAAGTGGTGTCGCGGATGGAGCATCGCGGCACCGCGCGCACCCGCGCCGTACCGGTCCGCTACGACGGCACAGCGCCGCCGTCCGGCACCGCGGTGTCGGCCGGCGGACAGTCCTTGGGCACCATGGGATCGGCCGCGGACGGCCGCGGCGTGGCACTGCTGCGCCTCGACCGCGTCGCCGACGCGCTGGCGCGCGGCGATACCCTGACCGCCGGCGGACTGCCGATCCGCGTCGTCAAACCGGATTGGGCAAAGTTCTCTGTTCCCGGCGATACCAAGGCCGCCGAATGATCGAGCTTGCGCCGATCGACGACAAGAAACGCTGCCCGTGGCCGAAAACGGATCCGCTTTACGTCGCCTATCACGATCAGGAATGGGGCGTGCCGGAATTCGACGACCGCGCGCTCTACGAAAAGCTCGTGCTCGACGGCTTCCAGGCCGGCCTGTCGTGGATCACGATTTTACGCAAGCGTGAAAATTTCCGCCGCGCCTTCGATGATTTCGTGCCGGAAAAAATTGCGCGCTATCGCCCGAGCAAAATCGAGCGCCTGATGAACGATGCCGGCATCGTGCGCAATCGTTCGAAGATCGAAGGCGCCGTGCTTTCGGCGCGCGCCTGGCTCGATATCATGGAAAAGGGTCCGGGCTTTTCGCAATTGCTGTGGGACTTCCTCGACGGCGTGCCGAAGGCCAACAAATTTCGCTCGACGAGCCAGGTGCCGGCGGAAACCGCGATCTCGCGCGCGATGTCCAAGGAACTGGCGCAGCGCGGCTTCAAATACGTCGGACCGACCATCGTCTATGCCTTCATGCAGGCCGTCGGCATGGTCAACGATCACATCGTTTCCTGTTATCGCCACGAAGCCTGCCGGCTACTCGGATTGAAGGGCCGTGCCTGAGCCGTCGCAGCGCAGCAAAGCACGCAGCCTAGCGGCTCCCCGCGCCTGGCAGCGGATGCTGTCGGGCCGCCGGCTCGATCTGCTCGACCCCTCGCCGCTCGACATCGAGCTTGAAGACATCGCGCATGGCCTGGCGCGGGTCGCGCGCTGGAACGGACAGACCATCGGCGCCAATATCTACTCGGTGGCGCAGCACTGCCTCCTGGTCGAAGCGCTGGCGCGGGCGCGCGTACCGCGGCTCGATCGCGGCCGGCGTCTTGCGGTACTGCTGCATGACGCGCCCGAATATGTCATCGGCGACATGATCTCGCCGTTCAAGGTGGTCATCGGCGATGCCTACAAGGCGGTCGAGCGGCGGCTGCTTTCGGCGATCCATCTGCGCTTCGGTCTGCCGGCGCAGTCATCTCCTGAAGTCGACGGCGCTGATCAAAGCGGCCGACCGGCAGGCCGCCTATCTCGAAGCGACGCGGCTGGCCGGTTTCGAAGCCGCCGAAGCGCAGCGCTTCTTCGGTCGCCCGCCGGCATTCTCGGCCTCGCTTGAACGCGAATACCTGAAGCCATGGCCTGCCGAAACGGCGCAAGCGCGCTATTTCGAGCGCTTCAGCAAGCTGCTCGGCGCATGAGCAGGCCCGTTACAAAGGCACCTGGCGCTAGTCGCAATATCCCTATGAAAGACGCCGACAAGGATTGCATCGTTTCATGATTCACGTTTGCTCGCTCGCCCGCCTGCACGAGACCGTCGAAGACACCGGCGCGCGTCACGTCGTATCGCTGATCGGCCTCGAGGACAGAGTCGAACGTCCGGCCAATGTCGCGCCGGAGAACCATCTCTGGCTGCAGATGCACGACATTTCCGAACCGCTCGACGGCTACATCATGCCGGGCGAAGGCCATGTCAAAGAAATGCTCGCCTTTGTGCGCGGCTGGGACCGCCGGGCGCCGTTGGTGGTGCATTGCTATATGGGCATCAGCCGCTCGACGGCGTGCGCTTTCACCAGCGTCTGCGCGCTCAATCCGCATCGCGACGAGAACAGCATCGCGCAGGCGCTCCGCCATGCCTCGCCGACGGCGACGCCGAATATCCGCATCGTGGCGATCGCCGACCGGATGCTCGGCCGCGGCGGCCGCATGATCGCGGCGATCGAAACCATCGGCCGCGGCATCATGGCGACGGAAGCGGCGCCGTTCCGGCTCGATCTGGAATGAAACAAAGGCCGCGGCGTGACCTCGCGCGAAACGTGCAGTGCCGACGCTATCGCCATCCATAATTGACGGATAAAGTGCGCCGGCTGAGTGAAAGCCGGGGCCTCGATGTTCAACTTAATCGTGATCCTCGTCTTGGCGGTGTTGGCGACGCCGGTCATTGCGGTTGCCGCCTTGATCAGTGCCAACGGCCTGCGGCGCGAGGTGCGAGACCTCGAATCGAGGGTGCACTCGCTGGAGCGGCAGCCCGTCCGCGCCCGGGAAACTATGCCGCGCACCGCGCCTCCGGCGCTCGCGCCCGTGCAACCTCCGCCGGTAGAACCGGTATCGCCGCCGGCACAGCCGCCTTCGGTTGCCGCAACGTCGGTGCCGTCTTCCGGAGCTCCGCAGGAGGCAGTGCTAACGCCGCCGGCGATTGGCTTTGAAGAGCGGTTCGGTACCCGCTGGGTGGTCTGGGTCGGCGGCATCGCATTGGCGCTCGGCGGCATATTCCTGGTGCGCTACACCATCGAGCAGGGTCTTATCGGCCCCGGCGTCCGGATTCTTCTTGGTGCTTTGCTGGCGCTTGCACTGATCGCCGCCGGCGAATGGGAACGCCGCAATGAGAGCCTGTCGCAACTGCCCGGCGTGCCGTCGGCGAATATTCCGAGCATCTTGACCGCTGCCGGCACCGCGGTGGCCTACGCCACTGTCTATGCCGCTTATGCGCTCTACGGATTCTTGCCGCCGCCGGCGGCGTTCGTTCTGCTCGGCATCGTCGCTTTGCTCACGCTCGGCGCCGCCTTGCTGCACGGCCCTGCCCTCGCCGGACTGGGCAGCATCGGCGCCTATCGTCGCGCCGATGCTGGTTTCGTCCACTACGCCGGATTTCTGGGCGCTGTATATCTATCTCGCCGTGATCAATGGGGCGGCCTTCGCGCTGGCCCGTTTCCGGCTGTGGCCGTCGATCGCCCTCATGGCGCTCGGGCTTGGCGCGTTATGGACACTGCCCGGAATCGATCCCCATATTCATGCGGTGTCCGCGCTTGGCGCTCACGTGTTCTACGCGGTCATAAGTTTCGCGCTGGCCGCCGCGTTGCTGGTTTGTAATTTTCTCTATGGCCCTCCGGCCGCGAACGAACGGATCGATCCGCTTTCGACGCTTGCGCTTTCGGTCTATCTGCTTGGCGCGACACTCCTGGTGTTGGCAAGCCGGCACGACGCGGTCGCACTTACTGCCTTCGTCTTCCTGACCATCGCGACGGTCGCCATTGCTTGGCGCACCGCGGCGGCGACGGCCGCCGTAGCGGTCGCCGGACTTCTCGCAGTAGCGGTGTTGGCGCACTGGGCCGTGCGGATGAACATAGACGCACTGCTCGCACCATCCGGCCCGGCCGCTCCGGCAATACCGGAGCCCGAGCGGTTTGCCTATGGATCGCACTTTGCCGTCGCCACTGCGTGGGCGCTGCTGTTCGGCGTCGCAGGTTTCTTGGCGCAAGGCCGCTCCGCGCGGGCGCTGGTTACGGTGGTGTGGGCCGCAACCGCCGTTGCCGTTCCGCTCGCGCTATTGATGGCGCTCTATTATCGCGTCGCCGAATTGGATCGATCGCTGCCCTTCGCCGGCTTGGCGCTCCTGCTCGCCGCGCTTTATGCCTTGGCGACTGAGACGCTGGTTCAGCGTGAGCCACGGCCAGGACTGATGACGGCGAGCGGCCTGTTCGCGACCGGCGCGCTCGCGGCGCTGGCGCTGACGCTCACCTTCGCGCTGGAAAAAGGTTGGCTGACCATCGGACTAGCGCTGATGGCGCCGGGCGCCGCCTGGGTCGCCGAGAAACGGCCGCTGCCGTTGCTCCGCTGGATCGCCGCGATAGCCGCCATTATCGTAACAGCACGGATTGCCTACGAGCCGCGCATTGTCGGCAGCGATCTCGGAACGACGCCGATTTTCAATTGGCTGCTCTACGGCTACGGCGCCCCGGCGGCTTCGTTCTGGTTGTCGGGATGGCTGTTGCGGCGGCGCGCCGACGATTTGCCGGCACGCATCGTCGACTCCGGCGCCATCCTTTTCACGGTGCTGCTCGCAATCGTGGAAATCCGTCATTACGTCACCGGCGGCGACATCTACCGGCCGATGACCCGGCATGTCGCGGTCGAGGCCATGCTTTTCGTCAATGTCGGATTAGCAATGACGATCGGGCTCGAACGCGTGCGCGGGCGTACCGGCAGCATCGTGCACGACATCGGCGCGCTGATCGTTGCCGCGTTGACGCTCGCAGCGGTGATCCTGGACCTGCTCAACGCGATGGAAGGACAATTCCAGCCGGTCGCCGCTCCGTTCATCAATGTGATCCTGCTCGGCTACGGCCTGCCGGCGGCACTCGCTATCATCCTGGCGCTGATCGCCCGGAGCACGCGACCGATGTGGTACCGCGCCATCGCCGCGATAACCGCCGTGACGCTCGCATTATTTTATCTCTCGCTCGAAGTGCAGCGGCTGTTTCAGGGGCCGACGATGGGGGGTTACATCACCGACGCCGAGCAGTACACGCTCTCGACGGCATGGCTCGCGTTCGGTGTGGTCCTTCTGGCGGTCGGGTTTTTCCTGCGCTCGCAGCCGGCGCGGCTGCTTGCACTTGGCGTGATCACGCTGACTATCGCCAAAGTATTCATTTTCGACACCGCGAATATCAGCGGCATTTATCGCGCGATGTCGATCATTGGGCTCGGTATCGTGCTGCTCGGCATCGGCCGCCTGTATCAACGTCTGCTCTATCCGCGCGCACCGGACGCTGCGGAAGCGGCTCTCGGCCTTGGACAGAAGTGAAGACGCCGACTACTCTTGCAGCGACGGGCGCAGCACCGGACGCGTGTTGATCGGCGTGGCCGCCGGTTGCTCGGCAGGACCGTTGATCAGCTGGGTGCGGGGATTGCGCTGATTGAAGTCGCAATAGGCGAAGCCCAGTCCGGAAAGCGAACCGCGAAAACTCTTGTAATCGATCTTGTCCACTTTGAAGCACGGCGTGATCGGCAGACCCGGCAGATGAGCGCACATCGATGCGCCGTCGACCCTGATTGTGCCGGCCGGCAAAGCGGCGAAGCGGACCTGGCCCTGCCCGCGCATTCTGATCGTGCCGACGACGGACCCGTCGGCAAAAATGCGGCCGACGCCGGCGGTGCCTTCGAAGCAGGTGTAGGAGAACAGTTTCCCGACCACAAAGGCGCGGGCCTGTTCCGGTCCAAGCTCTTCGGCAACGGACGAAACCGCGGCTGTAAGGCCGGCTCCGAAAATACACGCACAGACAACAGCTACGCGCAGCAACATCGACCACTCCACTCCGTACGCTCGCACTCCGGCCGCGACTACTTCAAACGCCCTCGTTTCGTGCACACGCACGCCAGGCAGTTGGATGATGTTAACAAAACTTCTTAATTGTCCCCTTACCATAGTGCCCTCGCATCATGGTCTAAATTAGCAGGCAATTTGCAAACGGTTACCCGATTTTAACCACAATGCGTCCGCGGACCTGGCCTTCGACGATCCGCCGGCCCGCGGCAATCACTTCGTCCAGCCCGATTTCACTCACCATCGCCGCGATCTTGGACCGGTCGAGATCGGTCTCGAGGCGGCGCCATGCTTCCTGCCGCAGCGGCAATGGACACATCACGGAGTCGATGCCGAGCAACGAGACGCCCCTCAGAATGAACGGGGCCACCGAGGCCGGCAAGTCCATTCCGCCAGCCAATCCACAGGCCGCGACCGCGCCGCCGTAGCGGGTCATCGACAGCACATTCGCCAGTATCGTCGAACCGACAGCGTCGATGCCGCCGGCCCAGCGCTCCTTGGCAAGCGGCCGCGCCGGACCGGACAATTCCTTGCGTTCGATAATCTCCGTTGCGCCCAGACCCTTGAGATAGTCGACCTCCTCCGGGCGTCCGGTAGCGGCGACCACCGCGTAGCCGAGCTTGGCGAGCAACGCGACCGCGACCGAGCCGACCCCGCCGGCCGCGCCGGTCACGACGATCGGGCCGCGCGCCGGGGTCAGACCGGCCCGCTCCAGCGCCATGACCGAAAGCATCGCGGTATAGCCCGCGGTGCCGATCGCCATGGCATCACGCGTGCTCATGCTCGCAGGCAGCCGCACCAGCCAGTCACCTTTGACCCGCGCCTTTTCGGCATAGGCGCCAAGATGGGTCTCGCCCAGACCCCAGCCGTTGAGGATGACCTTGTCGCCGGTCTTCCAGGCAGGATGCGATGAGGACTCCACCGTGCCGGCGAAATCCACTCCTGCGATCATCGGAAAACGCCGCACCACCGGCGCCTTGCCGGTAACGGCGAGCCCGTCTTTGTAATTCAGCGTCGAGTATTCGACATCGACCGTGACGTCGCCATCCATCAAATCCTTTTCGTCAAAATCGGTCAGCCGCACCGTCTGGCCGGCTTCGGCTTTTTCGACGACGATTGCTTTGAAACGCGACATGTCGTTACTCTTTACGCTCGACGCCTGGCCACCGGCACGCTCGCACCGCAGCATATCGGTGAAGCGGCGGGTTTGCCATATTCCCCGAACGAGTAAGGGCTTGCCGGACATGTCTCTGACCCAGAATCTGCCGATGTCGCTGCTCCGCGGCGATGCGTTCCTGTCCCCGCTTGAAATCGAAGCGGCGGTAACGCGCACCCTTGAAGAAGACCTCGGCCGCGCCGGCGATGTCACCTCGATCGCCACGGTGCCGGAAGACGTCGCCGGGCGCGCCGTCGTCGCGGCGCGCCAGAAAGGCGTGATCGCCGGTTTGCCGCTGGTTGCCGCGGCCTTTCGCCGGCTGTCGCCGGAAATCGAAATCACGCCGCATGTGCGCGACGGCGCCGCGATCGAGCCGCGCACCAAGCTGATGACGATCGACGGCAATGCGCGCGTCATCCTCGCCGCCGAGCGCACGGCGCTCAATTATCTCGGCCATCTCTCCGGCATTGCGACGGCGACCGCCGAATTTGCCCGGCGCATCGCGCACACCAAGGCGCGCGTCGTCTGCACGCGCAAGACCACGCCGGGATTACGCGCCCTGGAAAAGTACGCGGTGCGCTGCGGCGGCGGTTCCAATCACCGCTTTGGTCTCGACGATGCGATCCTGATCAAAGACAACCACGTCGCGGTCGCCGGCGGCATCAAGGCGGTGCTGACCCGCGCCAAACAAGCCGCCGGCCATCTGGTCAAGATCGAGATCGAGGTCGATTCGCTCGAACAGCTGCAGGAAGTCCTCGATGTCGGTCTCGCCGATGTCGTGCTGATCGACAATTTCGATCTCGACGCGATGCGCAAAGCCGTGGCCCTGGTCGCCGGGCGCCTGGTCATCGAAGCCTCCGGCGGCATCACGCTCGAGAGCGCCGCGGCGATCGCCGAAACCGGCGTCGATTATCTCTCGTCGGGCGCGCTGACCCACTCGGTGATCAATCTCGATGTCGGTTTGGATATCGAGATGTAACGGTTACAGCTTCGCGGTCGCGGCGCGCTTATCGGCCGACGGAACCGGCGCTGCCGAAGCTTGCGGAATCTTTCCGGTCACTTCCAGGCGCGATGGCGCGGCAATCGGATTCTCCGACATGGCTTCAGGATCCGGCCGCTGCTGTTCGGTTTTCTCGGCCGCGGCTTCGGCTTTATTGGCCGCCGCGATTGCGGCCGCGCCAAAGATCGGCTCGTCGCCGCCGTCGCCCCAATTGAGCGGCCGGTAGAAGGTGTGGACGCCGAGTTTGTAGAGCCGCGCCATTTCGTGGACCCAGCTCGGGTGCACCCAATAGGCGTGATAATGCGTGGCGTGGCCGACTTCGGTGAGCCAGATCTTGCCGTCGAGCGTATCCTTGGCGATCTGTTTCGCCTGCTCCCACATGTCCGGCTCTTCAATGCGGCTGAGATCCTTGCCTTCGCAAGCGAAGGTGAATTGGCAGGCCAGATGCCGGCCGGCGTTCTGATAAACCACGCCGCAGACGTCATGTGGATAATAGCCGGAGAACACGCGGTTCATCACGACCTGCGCGACCGCCTCCTGGCCTTTGTATTCCTCGCCGCGCGCTTCGAAATAAACCGCGTCGGCGAGGCATTTCTCGGCCACCGCGCGCGGCTTGCCGGAAAGACCGAGACGATCCGCCGGACTTTCGAGCCGGCTGTTGTCCTTGCCGACGACGATGCCGCCCGAGCCGACATCGCTGTCGCCGCCTTCCAGCGCCGATAATCGGACGCCGCTGTCGGGCGGTGGTATCAGGATCGGCTCGGCGCCCGGCGCCCATCGCTCCAGGCTGGCCGGCGAGCCCATGATGCCGGCGCCGAAATAAACTTGGGTGCTGCGGTGATCCGCATCGTCGTCCATGAACGACAATTCGTCGAGTTGCGAGTTGTTGGTGTCGCTCTCGCCCGGCGCCGGAAGTTCCGGCGGCTTATCGGCGATGGCCGTCTCCTCATCCGCGGCAGCGACGGCTGCGACACCGCCGGAAGCGGACGGCGGCAAGGACGCCGTCTCGTCATGACTGTCCATCGCAGCTGTGGCGGCCGCAACGGGCGGCGCGGTCACAACGTCGGGGGCCTCGACGCGCCGATCTGTTTTCACGGGCAACGGCGCCGGCTGCGTCGCCGGCAAGGGAACAGGCGCGCTGATCGGCTGCAATTGCGGCAAGCCCGACGGATCTGGTTCTGACGGCGTCACGCTGGCCGCCGGCAGCCGGTCGCCCTTATGCGATCGGTCGACCGACGGGTATTCCACCTGCCGCACCGAAGGCGCAATCAAGGGCTCGTCGACCTTCCACGCATAAGCGTCGAGCGAACGCGGATCGAAATTGACGTTCTGGAAGAGCCCGAGCGGCTCGGGAATCGCACTGCCGATCGGGCGCGAATAGCTGAAGGTCGCGGCTTCTACGGTACCGAACGGTGAAGCGATCAGATGCCAGGCCGACGCCCCGCCGCGATCGTGCCCGTGCGCGATGAGCGCGGCGAGATCCTGATAGCCGATCGATGTCGGCATCAGCCCCGCACAGAATGCACTGAGCCAGAAGCGCGCAGGACAAAAGGCGCGGATTACCCGGCTACGCGACGCAACCATTACCCCTCACGCCACCCGAACACGCAACGCCTACACGATTAAGCAAACGCGTCCGTGGTGACGCGAATGCGACGATTTAATTTATTGTCGTGTTAACGTTGCGAAGCCGTTAATCGCGCGAGTTCCAACAACATCGGGCGGCCAGCGGCGGGATAATTATTACGGACTGCACATTGCGTGCGACCAAGCCGGTGCCGTAGATACTGTGCGTTTGGAGTTCATTAACCAAAAGGCAAAGCGGTTCCGAATTTAGTTCGGCGCCTCTCTAGCTCTTGCCTCCAAGTTCACTTTCGTCGAGCGCCCGCGCGCATGGCGCAGCCGCGTCAAGGGGTATCATGAAACTTCGCCGTAGAGCATTTCTGCATCTGGCAGCAGGCGTCGCCGGGCTTTCGGTCAGCGCCCGCCTCGCCATGGCGCAAACTTATCCGTCCCGGCCGGTGCACTGGATCGTCGGGTTTGCGCCCAGCGGCGGCAACGACATCGTCGCCCGCATCATGGGTCAATGGCTATCGGAGCGGCTCGGTCAGCCTTTCGTCATCGAGAACCGTCCCGGCGCCGCCAGCACGCTCGCCACCGACGTAGTGGTGCATGCGCCGCCCGACGGCTATTCGCTGCTGCTGCTCAGCGTGAACAACACGACCAGCGCGACGCTCTATGATAATCTCAATTTCAATCTGCTCACCGACATCGCCCCGGTCGCGGGCATCGGCTTCAATCCGCTCGCGCTGATGGTCAATCCGTCGGTTCCGGCCAAGACCGTCCCCGAATTCATCGCCTACGTCAAAGCCAATCCCGGCAAGGTCAACATGGCCTCCGCCGGAACCGGCGGCATCGGCCATCTTGCCGGTGAGTTGCTCAACCTGATGGCCGGTACCAGCCTAGTGCATGTGCCATATCGCGGTAACGGGCCGGCGCTGGCGGCGCTGCTCGGCGGCGAAGTGGAAGTGCTGTTCCCATCGCTTGCCTCGTCGGCCGAGTTCATCCGCTCCGGCAAGCTGCGCGGGCTTGCGGTCACCAGCGCGGCGCGCTCGGAAACTCTGCCGGATATTCCGACCGTCGGCGAATTCGTCCCCGGCTATGAGATCAGCACGTGGTACGGCCTGGGCGCGCCCAAGGGTACGCCCGTCGAAGTCATCGACCGGCTCAGCCAGGCGATCGATGCGGGCCTTGCCGATCCGAAGATCAAGGCGCAGTTCGCCGCGCTTGGCGACGTTGCCATGCCGATGCCGCCTGACGTGTTCGGCAAGTTCATGGCCGGCGAGGTAACGAAGTGGGGTAAAGTGATCCGGGCAGCCAACATCAAGGCGGAATAACCCGACGGCGCAGCGTGCGGGAGCGGCAAGATCCAATGCGCCGCCTGAAACCGTCAGCGAGCGGCGGTAAACTCTTGCAACAATACCGGCAGCAGCCCGCCGGCGCACAGCACGCGGATTTCTTTGTCTGTTTCAAGATTTAGATCGACAGTCACGGTATCGGATCGGCCGTCGTCGCGGATGATATCGAGAGCGAGTTTTCCCCCGACCGAAAAGCCGTCCCGCAATCCGCGCAGACGGAATTGTTCACGGCCGGTGAGACCGAGCGTCTTGCGGTCCGTTCCCGCCGTGAAAGTCAGCGGCAGGATGCCGACGCCGACCAGATTGGCCCGGTGGATGCGCTCGAAAGATTCGGCGACGACGGCGCGGACTCCGAGATGCCATAACCCCTTCGCCGCCCAGTCGCGCGACGAGCCGCTGCCGTAGCCTTTTCCGGCGATGATGATCGCCGGCGTGCCACGCTCGACATAGGCCATGCCGGCATCGAAGATCGTCGTCTGCTCGCCCTTCGGCATCAGCAGCGTGTAGGGCCCGCGCTTGCCGCCGAGCATTTCGTTTTCGATATGCGGGTTGGCGAACATGCCGCGTACCGCGATCTCGTGACTGCCGCGCCGCGCCGCGTAGTTGCCGAAGTCGGCCGGCGCGACACCGCGCTCCGTCAGAAACTGCGCTGCCGGCGTGCCGCGCATGATCGCGCCATTCGGCGACAGCGTATCGGTGGTTATACCGTCGCCGAAGATGGCAAGCGGGCGCATTCCGTCGATCGAATCGGGATTTTGCTCGGACACTTCGGGCATCGCGAGCGGCGACGGCGTGATGAACGTGCTGTGCGGCGCCCACGGGAATTGCACGCCGTCGGCGCCGGAAATCTCCGACCAGCTTGCATGGCCGAGCGGCGCGGTGCCGTAGGCCTTGCGATAGCTCTCCGGCGAAACCCGAGACAGCAGCGCAGCGATCTCCGCGTCGGCCGGCCAGATATCGGCGAGCATCACCGGCTCGCCGTTTGCGCCGATGCCGAGCGGCTCTCGCGACAGATCGATCAGCACGGTGCCGGCAATGGCATAGGCGACGACCAGCGCCGGCGAAGCGAGATACGACGCCGGGACCAGCGGATGGATACGGCCGGCGAAATTACGATTGCCCGATAGTACCGCCACGGCCGCTATGTCGTTTTCCGTTATTTGACTTGCGATTTCATCGGCGAGCGGACCGGAATTGCCGTTACAGGTGGTGCAGCCGTAGCCGATGATCTGGAAGCCGAGCGCGTCGAGAGGCGATTGCAGCCCGGTCGCCGCCAGATAATCGCCGACCACCCGCGAGCCGGGCGCAAGCGACGTCTTCACCCACGGCCTGACGCGAAGACCGCGCTGAATCGCGTTGCGCGCCAACAGGCCGGCGCCCAGCATTACGCTGGGATTGGCCGTATTAGTGCAGCTTGTGATGGCCGCAATGACGACGTCACCCGGCTTGAGCGCGGCAGGTGAAGAGGACCGGCCCGCCGTCGCGCCATCGAAGGTCTTTCGAAACGACTCCGGCACTTTTGACAGCGGCGTGCGCTGCTCCGGCCGTTTCGGCCCGGCGAGCGAGGGCTCGACCGATGAAAGATCGAAATCGACGACGAAGTCGTAGATGTCCGCGCCGGCGTCGGGAGCCGGTCCTTGCCACAAGCCCTGCGCCTTGGCGTAGGTCTCGACGCGCGCGATGTGCTGCTCCTCGCGGCCCGTGAGCCGGAGATAGTTCAGCGACTCGCGATCGATCGGGAAATAGACGCTGGTCGCGCCATACTCGGGCGCCATGTTGGCGATCGTTGCGCGCGTTTCGATCGGCAGCGCACTCACCGCACTGCCGAAAACTTCGACAAACGCGTTGACCACGCCGGATTTGCGGAGCAGCTCGGCCACGTGCAGCACCAGATCGGTTGCGGTCACGCTTTTCGGCGGGACACCGGACAGCCGCAGCCCGACCACGCGCGGCGCGGTGACCAGCGTGCTGTGACCCAGCATCGCCGCCTGCGCCTCGATTCCGCCGACGCCCCAGCCGAGCACGCCCAGCCCGCCGACCATCGGCGTGTGGCTATCGGTGCCGAGCAGCGTGTCGGGCCGCGCCAGTGTGATCCCGGCCGTTTCCTCAAACCACACCACGGTCGAAAGCCATTCGAGGTTGAGCTGATGCATGATGCCGCTGCCGGGCGGGATCAACCGGATGTTGGAGAAAGCCCCGGCGCACCATTTGAGGAATTCGAACCGCTCGCGATTGCGCTCGATCTCGATCTTTTCGTTGAGCGCCATGGCGTCGGGCCGGCCGCCATGCACGGCAATCAAGGCGTGATCGCAGACGAAGTCGATCGGAATGCTCGGATTGACCTGCCGCGGATCGTGGCCGGATCGCGCCACGGCATCGCGCAGCGACGCCAGATCGGTCATCAAAGGCGTGCCGGTAAAATCCTGCAGCAGCAAACGCGCCGGCTGAAACTCCAGACTGCCGCGCCGCGGGCGTTCGGTGAGAGCGGCAAGATCGAGCGCAGCCGGGTCGCCGGCCTGACGCAAGGCGCATTCGAGCAGGACTTTCAGCGTCAGCGGCAGCCGGCTCGCGGCGCAGATGCCGAGCGCTTCGGCGCGCTCCAAGCTGATATATTGAACGCGGCCGTCCGTTCCCGGAAGCGGCGCAAGCAGAGGCGCCAACGGCGAACGTGCCGTCATTTCCTCACCACGGGACGTTGATAAGCCACGCCCTACCCATCCGACGCCGCGCCCTTGCCCAGCGCGGCCTGCGCTGCGGCGAGGCGCGCGATCGGGACGCGGAACGGCGAGCATGACACGTAGTCGAGGCCGACCTCGTGGCAGAACGCGACCGAAGCGGGATCGCCGCCGTGCTCGCCGCAAATGCCGAGCTTGAGATTCGGCCGCACCTTGCGGCCGCGCTCGGTCGCGATGCGGACCAGTTCGCCGACGCCCTCGCGGTCGATCGAGACGAACGGATCGGCCGGCAAAATGCCCTTCGCGGTATAGATGCCGAGAAAGCTCGCCGCGTCGTCGCGGCTGATGCCGAACGCGGTCTGCGTCAGATCGTTGGTGCCGAACGAGAAGAATTCGGCCGTCTCGGCGATCTCGCCGGCCTTGAGCGCCGCGCGCGGCAGCTCGATCATGGTGCCGACCTGGTATTTCAGCTTGGTCTTGGTTTCGGCGGACAACTTGCTCCGCCATGGCGTCGATGCGCTCCTTGACCAGATCGAGCTCGGTCTTGCCGGCGATCAGCGGCACCATGATTTCCGGCGCGACCGGCTTGCCGGTTTCGCGGCCGACTTCGGCCGCGGCCTCGAAGATGGCGCGGGCCTGCATCTCGGCGATTTCCGGATAGGCGATGGCGAGGCGGCAGCCGCGGAAGCCGAGCATCGGATTGAACTCATGCAGTTCGCGCGCGCGATCCGCGAGCTTTTGCGGATCGGCGCCCATCGCCTGGGCGACTTCGGCGATTTCCTTCTCGGTGTGCGGCAGGAATTCGTGCAGCGGCGGATCGAGCAGCCGGATCGTCACCGGCAGGCCGCCCATGATCCGGAACAGCTCGACGAAATCGGCGCGCTGCATCGGCAGAATCTTGGCGAGCGCGGCGCGGCGAGCGGTTTCGTCATCGGCCAGGATCATCTCGCGCACCGCGCGGATGCGATCTTCGTCGAAGAACATATGCTCGGTGCGGCACAGCCCGATGCCCTCGGCGCCGAATTTGATGGCGGCGCGGGCGTCGGCCGGCGTGTCGGCATTGGCGCGCACCTTCAATTTGCGCACGCCGTCGGCCCACTTCATCACGGTGGCGAATTCGCCGGCGAGCGCCGGCTCGAGCATCGCCACCTTGCCGACCAGCACCTGGCCGGTCGAGCCGTCGATGGTCAGCGTCTCGCCCTTCTTGAGCGTCGTGCCGCCGGCCGTCATGGTCTGCGCGCTTGTAATCGACGCGCAGCGAACCGGCGCCGGAGACGCAGGGCTTGCCCATGCCGCGCGCGACCACCGCCGCATGCGAGGTCATGCCGCCGCGCGTGGTCAAGATGCCTTCGGCGGCGTGCATGCCGTGGATGTCTTCCGGCGAGGTTTCGATGCGCACCAGGATCACCTTGCGGCCCTGGCTCTTGAGCATCTCGGCATCTTCGGAAGAGAACACGATTTCGCCGCAGGCCGCGCCCGGCGAGGCCGGCAGGCCGGTGGCGATGACCTTGCGCTCGGCATTCGGATCGATGGTCGGATGCAGCAGCTGATCGAGCGCCGCAGGCATCGACCCGCGTCACCGCCTCTTCCCGGGTGATCAGCTTTTCCTGCGCCAGTTCGACGGCGATGCGCAGCGCCGCCTGCGCGGTGCGCTTGCCGTTGCGCGTCTGCAGCATCCACAGCTTGCCCTGCTCGACGGTGAATTCCATGTCCTGCATGTCGCGGTAATGCCGCTCGAGCTTGGCGTGGATGCGTCCGAGTTCGGCGAAGGCCTGGGGCAGCGCCGCTTCCATCGACGGCTTGTCGGAGCCCGCTTCCTTGCGCGCCGCTTCGGTGATTTCCTGCGGCGTGCGGATGCCGGCGACGACGTCCTCGCCCTGCGCGTTGATCAGAAATTCGCCGTAGAGCTTTTTCTCGCCGGTCGACGGGTTGCGCGTGAAGGCGACGCCGGTCGCCGAGGTCTCGCCCATATTGCCGAACACCATGGCCTGCACATTGACCGCGGTGCCCCAGCTTGCCGGAATATTATGCAGGCGCCGATAGGTGATGGCGCGCGGATTCATCCATGAACCGAACACCGCGCCGATCGCGCCCCACAATTGCGCGTGCGGATCCTGCGGGAACGGCTTGCCGGTCTCTTCCTCGACGCGCTCCTTGTATTGGGTGACGAGCTTTTCCAGATCGTCGGCGTTGAGGTCGGTATCGAGCGAATAGCCGTTGCGGTCCTTGAGTTCGTCGAGGATTTCCTCGAACGATGCTGTGCTCGACGCCGAGCACCACGTCGGAATACATGGTGATGAAGCGGCGGTAGCTGTCCAAAGCAAAGCGGCGATCGCCGGACTTTTCCGCCAGCGCCTTCACGGTCACGTCGTTGAGCCCGAGATTGAGCACGGTGTCCATCATGCCGGGCATCGACGCGCGGGCGCCCGAACGCACCGACACCAGCAGCGGATTCGTGCCATCGCCGAATTTCTTGCCGGTGATCCGGCCGACCGCATCGAGCGCGGCATCGACTTTGGCCTTCAAATCCTTCGGATAGGTTTTGCCGTGGTCGTAGAAATAGGTGCAGACCTCGGTGGTGATGGTGAAGCCGGGCGGTACCGGAAGACCAAGATTCGCCATTTCGGCAAGCCCCGCGCCCTTGCCGCCGAGCAGATTGCGCATCGAAGCGCGGCCGGCCGCCTTGCCGCCGCCGAAGGCATAGACCCATTGGCCCTTGGCAGCTTTTGGGTTCTTGCTGGCTTTGGGTGGCGCCGCTTGGCGGGCAGGCTTGCGGGGCGCCGATTTCTTGACCGGTCGCCGGGAGATTTTAGCGCGCGATTTGGCCATGGTGTGATGCGTTCCAGGAGCTTCGGTTACTGATGGCAATTCCGGCCAGCAGAGGCAACCCGCCGCGATCCGGCGCTAATGAACGAAATGATAGATGGCATTAAGTCCCACCAATCCGACGATAATGAGATAGATCGCCACGATAAAATTCAACAGCCGCGGCATCAGCAGAATGAGGACGCCGGCGATGAGGGCGACCAGCGGCGTAATGTGGGCGGACGTGATGATCATGGCTTGCCTCGAGGTTGAAATGCGATTTGGGAGGGGCGAAGTGACGGAAATCGACGGAGCTTAAACGCACCAATCGCGTTTCGGTTCTATGTCACCGCCGGCCGCCACGCCAGCCCGCCTTGTGGCCGTCGATCAACCCTCTATCTTGGAAAAATCGGCCACGGCACGGGTCGCGGCGCGGATTTCATTGAGCAGTTTGAGCCGGTTTTCGCGCAGCGCCTTATCCTCGACATTCACCGTCACTTTGTCGAAAAAGGCATCGACGCTGGAACGCAGCCGCGCCATAGGCAGCATGGCGGCCCCGAAATCCTCGGCCGCCACGGCGCGCGTCGCCTCGGATTTGGCGGCGTCGATCGCCACCGCCAGCGCTTTTTCTTCAGCCGACTGGTAGAGCTGCCGGATCGGGCGCGCCGGTGTAGGCGCGGCCGTCCTTCTTTTCCTCGATGCGGATGATGTTGGTCGCGCGTTTATAGCCCGCGAGCAGATTCTTGCCGTCTTCGGTGTCGAGGAATTTTCCCAGAGCCTCGACGCGGCGGACGATGAGCAGGAGATCGTCCTGGCCTTCGAGGGCGAACACCGCATCGACGAGATCGTGCCGAGCCCCTTGATCGCGGAGCTGCACCTTAAGGCGATCGGCGAAAAATGACAGTAGATCATCACGAAAGATCGCGGGCCCGGAGCGATAGTGTGCGTCCACAACATCGAGCAATCTCAGGCGTAAAGATTTGTCCAAAAGGATCCGAATGACCCCCAATGCCGCCCTTCTCAGTGCAAATGGGTCTTTGCTCCCGGTCGGCTTTTCATCGATCGCCCAGAAACCAACCAAAACATCGATCTTGTCGGCTAATGCCACCGCAATCGACACAGAATCACTAGGCACCAGATCATCCGGCCCTTTCGGCTTGTAATGATCCTCGCAGGCATGGGCGACGGCTTCATCCTCGCCCTGCTCCTCGGCGTAATATCGTCCCATCAATCCTTGAAGCTCGGGGAATTCGCCGACCATCTTCGGTGAGCAAATCCGCCTTGCACAGCTGCGCCGCGCGTTTCGCCTTCTCCACATCGGCGCCGACCAGCGGCGCCAGTTCGGCGGCGAGTTGCTCGATGCGTTTGATGCGCTCGGCCTGCGTGCCGAGCTTTTCGTGAAACACGATGTGCTCGAATTTCGGCAGCCTGTCTTCCAGACGCGTCTTCAGATCGGTCTCGTAGAAGAACTTCGCATCCGACAGCCGGGCGCGGATGACGCGCTCATTGCCGGCGACGATGGCTTTGCCGCCGTCGGTCGCTTCGACATTGGAGACCAGCAGAAAGTTATTCACGAGCTTGGCATGCGCGGCATCGCGCAGCACGAAGCACTTCTGGTTGTTGCGGATGGTGGCGCGGATCACTTCTTCCGGGATTTGCAGAAAGCGCTCGTCGAACGCGCCCATCAGCACAACCGGCCACTCGACCAGGCCGGCGACTTCGGCGAGCAGACCTTCGTCCTCGACGACTTCGAGGCCCTGCGCGAAGGCAAGCTGCTTCGCCTCGGTGCGGATGATGTCGCGGCGGCGCTCGGCGTCGAGCACGACCTTCGCGTTACCGAGCTTCTGCAGATAATCGTCGAAGCGCCGCACCGTGAATTCCTGCGGCGCCAGGAAGCGATGGCCGCGCGTGACGTTCCCCGCCGCGATGCCGCCGACCTCGAACGGCACGATATCCGGCTCTTCGGTTTCGGGACCGAAAGTGGCGACGATGGAATGCAGCGGCCGCACCCAGGTCAGCGACCCGGGCGCCGCCGACGCCGCGCCCCAGCGCATCGATTTCGGCCACGGAAAGCCTTTGATGATGTCGGGCAGGATTTCGCCGATCACATCGATCGCGGCGCGGCCCGGCTTCTCCATCACCGCAACGTAGAAATCGCCCTTCTTGTCCGGTTGCACCTTGGCTTCGGAAATCGACTTCAATCCGGCGGCCTTCAAAAATCCGGCAATGGCGTTGTCCGGCGCGCCAACGCGCGGGCCCTTCTTCTCCTCGCGCAAATCCGGCTGGCGCACCGGCACGCCATGAACGGAAAGCGCCAGCCGCCGCGGCGTGACAAACGACTTGGCGCCCTCATAAAGAAGCCCCGCCGCCACCAGCCGATCGGTCACCGCCTTGCGCAAATCCTCCGCCGCCCGCGCCTGCATGCGCGCCGGGATTTCTTCGGAAAACAGTTCGAGCAGGAGATCGGGCATGATTCTTCTTTTTACCCTCCCCCTTCAGGGGAGGTGTAGGTTCTACAGCGTCTTGTGACTGCCGTCGCAGAGCGGCTCGTGCGACGAACGCTTGCAAGTGCAGAACCAGGTCTCTTCGCTTTTTTCCGCTTTCCATTCCTGCGGACGAAATTCGGTGCCTTTGTGCGAGCCGTCGCAGAACGGCTGCGCCTTGGAACGGCCGCAGGCGCACCACCAATAGCTTTTGCCGGCTTCGACATCGATCGCGATCGGTTGTCGTCCGCCGATTTCACGTTCACTCATCTGGCTGTCTCCGCGTTTTCTTTGTCTGTCCCGGACTTCGTCAAGCGGCCTTGCCGCCGCCATCGGTGGCGAGCCAAGCTCCGCCGCAAGCTTTGGCAAGCTCGCGCACCCGCAAGATGTAGCTCTGGCGCTCGGTCACCGAAATGACACCGCGCGCGTCGAGCAAATTGAAGACGTGGCTCGCCTTGATGCACTGGTCGTAGGCCGGCAGCGCCATCAGGTGCCGGCTGCGATCGTCGCCGCCGGCCTTCCAGCCGTCTTCCAGATATTTTTGGCACGCCGCTTCCGCCATGCGGAACTGCTCGAACAGCATGTCGGTGTCGGCATATTCGAAATTGTGCCGGGAATATTCCTGCTCGGCCTGCAGGAATATATCGCCGTAGCTCACCTTCCGCGCGCCGTCGCGGCCGTTGAAGTTGAGCTCGAACACATTCTCGACGCCCTGCACATACATCGCCAGCCGTTCGAGCCCGTAGGTCAGTTCGCCCGCCACCGGCGCGCATTCGAAGCCGGCGACTTGTTGGAAGTAGGTGAACTGCGAAACTTCCATGCCGTCGCACCAGCATTCCCAGCCGAGCCCCCAGGCACCGAGCGTCGGGCTTTCCCAATCGTCCTCGACAAAACGGATGTCGTGGATTTTCGGGTCGATGCCGATCGCATAGAGCGACTTCAGATAGAGCTCCTGCAGATCGTCCGGCGACGGCTTCAGGATCACCTGCATCTGGTAGTAATGCTGCAGCCGGTTCGGGTTCTCGCCGTAACGGCCGTCTTTGGGCCGCCGCGACGGCTGCACATAGGCGGCGTTCCACGGCTTCGGACCGAGCGCCCGCAATGTCGTCGCCGGATGGAAGGTGCCGGCGCCGACCTCCATGTCATAGGGCTGCAAAATCACGCAACCCCAGTCCGCCCAATAGCGCTGCAAGGCGAGAATAAGCCCCTGGAACGACCGCTCGGGGCGCATATAGGACGGCAAATCGGCCGAAGCTTGGTTCATGCGCCCGTGTTGGTGGAATGGCTCGAAGAGGTCAAGTGTCCCGCAACGAGGTTACGGGCCCGGGACCGAGACTTGATATACGATTCCTGATAGGTGAGACCCAATTCAGGGAGGAAATCGTGCGCAAAATTCAAGGCCTGCTGATAGCTGCCGTTGCGGCCTTGCCGCTGATCGCCGGTCCGGCGGCACAGGCGGACGATTTTCCGAGCCGCCCGGTTCGCATCGTGGTCGCCTTCCCGCCGGGTGGTCCGACCGATCTCGTCGGCCGCATCGTCGCCGACAAGATGACCCAAGAACTCGGACAACGCGTCTATATCGACAACAAGCCGGGCGCCAACGGCACGCTCGGCGGCGGCGATGTCGCCAAATCCGAGGCCGACGGCTATTCGCTGTTTTTGACCACCGCCGGCGCCGTGACGGTTTCGCCGCACATCATGCCGACCATGCCTTACGACGCACTGCGCGATTTCGCGCCGGTCGCGCTGGTTACCAAAGTGACGGAAGTGCTGGTCGTCACGCCCAAGCTCGGCATCAAAACTGTGAAAGAACTGGTGGCGCTTGCCAAGGCCAAACCGGGCGCCATTCCTTTCGCTTCGACCGGCATCGGCTCGCCGCCCCATCTCGCCCAGGAATTGCTCGATGCCTCGGCCGGCGTGCAGTTCTTGCATGTCCCCTACCGCGGCGCCGCACCGGCCGTGACCGACCTGCTGGCCGGTCAAGTGGACGTGTTGTCCGCCGACGTGCCAGTGCTGATCGCGCAGATTCAAGCCGGCACGCTGTTGCCGATCGGCGCTGCATCGGGGCAACGCGATGCCATTCTGCCGGACGTGCCGACGCTTGCCGAGCAGGGCTATCCCAATACCGACGCGACCAATTGGTACGCGTTGCTGGCGCCGGCCAAGACCCCGGCGGCGGTGATCGCAGAAGCTCAACAAGGCGGTCAATGACGCACTCAACGATCCGGTCATTCACGACAAGCTGGTCAAACTGGGTGCGACGCCGGCCGCCGGCACGCCCGAGGCGCTCGGCGCTTTCATGAAAGCCGAATACGAGAAATGGGGCCGCGTGGTCCACGATCGCGGCATCAAGGATACGCAGTAAGTTCGACGTCATGCCCGGGCTCGTCCCGGGCATCCCGGCAAAGAAAACGCGGCGCCCTTAGAATCGAGATGGCCGGGACAAGCCCGGCCATGACGGTGGCGAAGTCCGCGCTACCCCGGCCGATACTCGCCGGTCTTGGGATCGGGCTTCAGTTTCGGCAGGGTGGTGCGGTCGAGCGGATCGACCGTGGCCTTGGCCCGCACCTCGTCAAGCTCGGAATTGACGCGGCGGACTTCCTTGACGCACCAGCGCACCACCACGGCCGCTCCCATGACCCCGAATGCAAAGACGATGAGCGGCGGCATGTGCGATCTCCGGGCCTAAAACCTTGCGGGATTATAACCCATAACGGGCCCAAAGGGCGCGGGCTTCAAGCGCTGAAATTGTGTCCTCGGCAAGACCCGCAACGGCGGCCGGTATAGCTCCGGCGACGCCGGAAACACGACGGCCAAGCAGGCCACGCTGGGCGGTAATCAGGGGTGTAACGACCCTGTCGCCAAAACGTTCGCGCAGCACGCCGCGCAGATCGCCGATAGCGTCGACCAAGCCGAGTTCCAGTGCCCGGCGGCCGGTCCAATAGGCGCCGGAGAACAGGTCGCTTTCCGGGCCATTGAGCTTGGCACCGCGCCGCGACTTCACCAGCGCAATGAAGTCCTGGTGGATCTCACCCTGCAATTGCTTGAGCCGTTCGACGTCCTCGGCATTCTCGGGGAGAAACGGATCGAGCATCGCCTTGTGCTCGCCCGAGGTATAAAGCCGCCGCTCGATGCCGAGCTTCGCAATCAGCTTGTCGAAGCCGAACGAACCGCCGACGACGCCGATCGAGCCGACCACGGAATGCTGATCGGCGATGATTTCGTCGGCGGCGCAGGCGAGCATATAGCCGCCGGAGGCGCCGGCATCCTCGACGAAGGCGATCACCGGAAGGGAATGCTCACGCGCCAAGTCGCGGATGCGGCGAAAAATAAGATGCGACTGCACCGGCGAGCCGCCCGGCGAATTGATGGCGAGCGCGACAGCTACGGCGTTGCGGGTGCCGAAAGCGCGGTCAAGCGTCCGGGCCAAGCCGGTCAAACTCAGCCCCGGCCGCAACGGCGTCGAGAATCCGATGACGCCGGTCAATCGGACAACCGGCACCACCGGCCGGTCGCGGCGAAAACGTTGCGGCACGAACGGCCGGAGCGCCGTGACGGCTTTGCTGTAAATGTCTGTCATGAAACCTCAAATAAGAACTGCCGCCTTAAGCCTCAAGTAACCGTTTCTTAATGCCTGGAACGCTTCTTGCTTGAAGGACCAGTGCCAAAACAGACGGCAGAGGCAAGGCAACGATGAAGATCTACTTCCTCCTGATGATAATCAGCGTGTTTGTTGCCCTATCGTACATTCCGATTCGTCCGGAGCCGAAGCCAAGCGGCGCGAAGGCCAAAGTGTCGCCTAACTCACTGCCAGCGTAATGCCTATCGGCTGAGCAATAATTGCTCCGCGCGTCATCGAATTAGTTAACGAAATTCCGACCGGCATCAGCGCGGCGACCAGCGTAGCGCGATAGCGTCTCGTAATATCGCATCGGCTTCCGGGCTTGGTGTGCCGCCGGCGTCGGCAAGGACGAGAGCGGGCAGCAAAACCATCGGCGCGCTTCGATCCTTTGTCGCGCGCACCAAAATACGAATCGCGGCCGCGCCGGGCTTCGGATGCACCGGCAAAATCATTATGGCGCCGAACGCGGGGGCAAGCGCGGCGAGAACATCGCCCAAGCCATCCGCCCGCCAGATCAAAGTTACGTCTCCCGACGCGCGCAACAGCCACGCGGCCGTCCGCAGCCATCGTGACAAGGTCGAGTCCGATCCGGCATGCGCCGCCCGCCGGCCGGGATCCGGCGACGGATTATGCGGCGCGTTGAACGGCGGGTTCATCAACACATGATCTGCCATCCCGGGCGAAAGCCCGGCGGCCGCAAATTCGGCGACCGGTGCCGCCACGTCGAGGCAAAGCGCGCGCACGCGTTCGGCCATTCCATTGCGGGCGGCATTGCCGCCGCCGAGCGCCGCAAGCGCCGGATCGATCTCGACCAGCGTGACATCGAGCCCCTCGACACGGCGGGCGAGCGCCAGTCCGGCCGCGCCGACACCGGCGCCAAGGTCGACCGCTCGTTCGCCGGACTGCGCAACCGTCGCGGCGGCGAGCAATATCGCATCATGGCCGAAACGATGGCCGCGCAACGGCTGGCGCAGCACCAGTCTGCCGCCGAGGGCGGCATCGTCGCTGGTCGTGGGCGCCGAGGAGTTTTCAGTCGACATCAGGGCGAAGCTCTTCGCCGAAACCCGCATCTTCGAGCAGTTGGCGCGCTGCATCGGCATCGTCCTCGTCGACCAGGATGCGCCGCGGAAAAATACCGATCGAGCCTTCCAGGACGCTGATGTTTTGATCGACCACCATATGGCGGATGCGCGCACTCTTAAGCAGCGCCTCGATCGCCGATATCAGCACGGCGTCATTGGTGCGAACCAGTTCCTGCACGATCAGCTCCGCCGTCGTTCTTCGCCCGGCGCGCGCAGCGCCAGATAGGCGATCAGTTTCATTTCGCGCCGGCCGCGCGTGACGGTGTCGAGGATCAAGCCGCAGGCGATGGAAAGGAAGGCGAGCAGCATCAGGCCGGTGGAGAGGACCGCCGTCGGCAGACGCGGCACGAGGCCTTCCTGGACGTAGGTGATGACGATCGGGATGGCGAGCCCGATCGATATGATGATCAGCGCCAAGCCGAAAGCGCCGAACAGCGAGAGCGGCCGTTCCGCCCGATAGAGCTTGAGCACCGTCCATAGAATGCGAAAACCGTCATGCCAGGTCGAGAGCTTCGAGGCCGAGCCCGGCGGCCGCGAGTAATAGGGCGTCGCCAGTTCGCTCACCGGCAGTTCGAGTTCCAGCGCGTGCACGGTCAATTCGGTTTCGATCTCGAAACCGCCCGACAGGATCGGAAACGATTTGACGAAACGGCGGGAGAACACGCGGTAGCCGGAGAGAATATCGGTGAAGGCGCGGCCGAAGACATGCGCGACAAAGGCGGTGAGGAGCCAATTGCCGGTGCGATGGCCCGGGCGGTAAGCGGCCTCCTGATGGTCGATCCGGGTCGCCACCACCATGTCGAGCCGATCCGCGGCAAGTTTGCCGACCATCGCCGGCGCGCTCTGTGCGTCATAGGTCGCGTCGCCGTCCACCAGGACATAAATATCGGCTTCGATGTCGTTGAACATCCGCCGCACCACGTGGCCTTTGCCCTGATGGCTCTCACGGCGCACGACCGCGCCGGCGCCTTTCGCCGCCTCGGCGGTGCCGTCGGTCGAATTATTGTCGTAAACATAGACGGTCGCCGCCGGCAAAGCGGCGCGGAAATCGGCCACCACCTTGGCGATGGCGCGCTCCTCGTTATAGCAAGGCACCAGCACTGCCACGTCATAGCGGGCGGCGTCACATTGGCTCGAATCCAAGCTTTTTGCGGCGAGCTCGTTGCTTGACATTCCGCCTCTCTGCCGCCACGTCGAGTGACGGTGCCAGCATGCCAGCAGCGCCGAATCTCGACTTCCGAGGCGAGATTTTGCCGACGCACTTGCCGGGCCACCATAGCGTTTCTATGCTCCAGCGTCGCCCTGTGGAGAAAGCTCAATTGGCCGTCGTCGTCCCGTTCGAAAACCCGCGTGAACCGTCGATCGAACCACTGATCGACCTGGTCGCAGCCGACATGGATCGCGTCAACGCGACCATTATCTCGCGCACCGGTTCCGAAGTGACGATGATTCCGGAGGTGGCCAAGCACCTCATCGATTCGGGCGGTAAACGGTTACGGCCGATGCTGACGCTCGCTTTGGCCCGGCTCGCCGACTACGCCGGCGACGGGCACATCAAGCTCGCCGCCGCGGTCGAGTTCATGCATACGGCGACCCTCCTGCACGACGACGTGGTCGACGAGAGCGAGTTGCGGCGGGGCCGCATGGCCGCCCGCATGCTGTGGGGGAACGAAGCAAGCGTGCTGGTCGGCGATTTCCTGCTCGGCCAAGCGTTCAAGATGATGGTCGAGGTCGGCAGCCTCAAGGCGCTGGAAATTCTCGCCGCCGCCGCGGCGGTGATCGCCGAAGGCGAAGTCATGCAGCTTGCCGCCGCCAAGAATACCTCGACGACCGAAGACGAATATATCGCGGTGATTCGCGCCAAGACCGCCGAACTGTTTGCCGCCGCTTGCGAAGTCGGACCGGCGCTGTCGGCGCGGCAGAAGGCGGAACAGGCCGCCAGCCGTTCCTTCGGCATGAATCTCGGCATCACCTTCCAGCTGGTCGATGACGTGCTCGATTACGGCGGCGCGGCGTCTCGCCTGGGCAAGAACATCGGCGACGACTTCCGCGAGGGCAAGATCACATTGCCGGTGGTGCTGGCGTTCCGCCGCGGCAGCGATGCCGAGCGCGAATTCTGGCGCCGCACACTGGAGCGCGGCGAGACGACGGATGCCGACCTCGACCACGCCATCGGACTGATGGTGAAGCATCGCGCGCTTGAAGACACCATCGGCCGCGCCCACCATTACGGCGCCATCGCCCGCGACGCGCTGGCACTGTTCCCCGATTCAAAAATGAAATCGGCGCTGGTCGAAACCGTCGATTTTTGCGTCGCCCGGACGCATTGATCCGGCCGCTCTAGCCGAGCGTTGTCTCGCACACCCACCAGTCCGGGTATTTCGCGCCGAGTGCTCTTGCCGCCGCCGCGGCATCGGCGGCCGACGAGAACAAGCCAAAGCACGTCGCGCCGGACCCCGACATGCGGGCGAGCCCGCAGCCGGGAAGCTCCCGCAAAGCCGAAAGCACGTCGGCGATCACCGGCGCCACCACGATGGCGGCGTTTTCGAGATCGTTCGGTTGCGCCGCGACGATCCGCAGCAACGCCTGTTGTTGCGTCACCTTGGCCAGCACGGCGACATCCAATGCGGCAACGGCCGCGGCCGTAGCGGTCCAGCCGGCAAAGACCTGCTTGGTCGGGACCGCGGCGCCAGGATTGACCAGCACCGCCGGCAGCGGCGGCAGCGGCAGCACCTCGGAGAGATTGTCGCCGATGCCGCCCATCACCCGCGGGCGCGGGTCGAGACAGACCGGCACGTCGGCGCCGGTCGCGCGGGCAGCCTCATAGAGGCGCGGATCGTTCGGAGCGAGATCGTTGGCCCGTGCGATCAGGCGAAGCGCCGCAGCCGCATCCGCCGATCCGCCGCCAAGACCGGCCGCAACCGGAAGGCTCTTTTCCAGCCTGAAGGCACCCAAGACGAGTTCCGGGATACGGGCCGCGGCAGCGCGCGCCGCCTTGAGTACGAGGTTGTCGGCAGTGTCACCCGCCAAACCCGCGCGCGGCCCCTCCACCGTGAGCGTGAGCCCGCTGCCAGACGTCAGGCTGAGCCGGTCGGCGCAACCCGCGAATACCACCAGGCTGTCGAGATCGTGATAGCCGTCGGCGCGCCGGCGGAGGACCCGAAGCGTCAGATTGACCTTGGCCGGCGCGGTTTCGACAAGCAAAGCAGGCAAGGACGCCGCTCAGCCGCCGTCGCCGGGCTTCTTGGCCTTGTCGGCATCGGCCGCCGTCGGCTTCGCCGCGTCGGCTGCAGAAGATGCGTCGGAAGGCAGCCCGCTTTTGAGCTTGGCTTCGATCTTGGGCAGATCTTCCGGATCCGGCTTGAGGTCCTTGGCGTGCGACCACTGGAAATGCGCTTCCAGCGTCCGCCCGACATGCCAATAGGCGTCCCCAAGGTGGTCGTTGATGGTCGGATCCTCGGGCTTGAGCTCGACGGCCCGCTCGAGATTCTTCACCGCCTCATCGTAATTGCCGATGCGGTAATAGGCCCAGCCGAGCGAGTTGACGATGTAACCGTCGTCCGGCCGCTGATCGACCGCGCGGCGGATCATGTCCATGCCTTCGCTCATATGCAGCCCCTGGTCGACCCAGGAATAGCCGAGGTAATTGAGCACGAGCGGCTGCTCGGGATAGAGCTCCAGCGCCTTTTTCATATCGGCTTCGGCCGCCGGCCATTGATGCGAACGCTCGTTACAGATGCCGCGGAAGTAGAACATCACCCAATTCGACTTCTCGGGCTTGGCCAGCGTGTCGATCGCTTTGCCGTAGGTCGTCGCGCAATCGGCGAATTGCTTGCGGCCACGCTGGATGTTGCCGAGCTCGACGATTGCCTCGGTGTCCTTTGGACGCTCGGCGATAACGCGATCAAGCTTCTGCTTGGCCTCGTCGGTGCGATCGAGCGAATCCAAATCGACCGCTTCTTGAATTTGAGCGTTGCGGGCGAGCGGCGAACTGGTCGGGATTCGCTCATAGGCCTTGATCGCAAGCTCGGGCTTTTTCAAATCTTCGTAGAGATCGCCGAGCGAAAGCAGCGCCATGGTGTGGGTCGGCTCGAGATAAAGCGCGAGCTGCAGATAGATCAGCGCAAGATCTTCGCCGCCGCGCCGGCCGATCGAGGCACCGAGGCCGTAAAGCGCCTCGGCGGCGCCGGCCTGGGGTGAATCGACCAGCGGCGGCAGCTTCTGGCCGTCGCTCACGTCCTTCATTTCCTGGGTGACGAGCGGATGATCCGGCAGCGCCTTATTGAAGTCCTGGTAGATCTTCAGCGCGTCGTCCTTGCCGGCGGTGCGCGACAGAAAACGGCCATAGGCCTGCACCGTCCGCAGCGCGGTCGGATCGGACTTATAGGTGCGGTCGAAACGCTTCGCCGCTTCCTTCTTATTGTTGGCGAGATCGAGGATCATCGCGGTGTGGAGATCCTTGAAGATGGCGTACCAGTCCGGTCCCGACAGCTTGTCGACGGTATCGGTAGCCGCCTTGGAATCGCCCGCGCCGTAGAGCGCCCAGCCTGAAAGCAGCGCCGCCGCCAGGTCGGTCACCGGACCGCGCACCGATTGCGCGAAATCCTGTTGCGCCTGCCCATAACGCTTCTGCTTCAACTCCCGGATGCCGATGACCAGACGAGCGATACGGTCGGTGTGATCGGCGGCGAGGACCCGATCGGCAAGTTTGCCGGCACCATCGACGTCGCCGTCGGTCAGCACGGAAAGAAAGGCGCGGCTGAGGAGGTCCGGATTGCGCGGATCGAGCTTGAGCACATTGAGGTAGTAGGTCGCCGCGGCGCCGGCATCGCGCTCGGCACCGGCATGGCGCGCGGCGAGATAGCTGCCGGCGGCATTCTCGGGCAGCAAATCCTGTTGCGCCGGGGTCTGGGCGGCAAGAGCCGGGGCGGCAAGGGCTTGAGCGGCAAGCGCGCAAGACACGCTCAAGGCTATGGCGATGCCGGCAATGGCGGCATGCCGGGGCAGCGGCGAATAAATCACGAGATCTCCATTGGCGAACTGGTTCGGCTGATAAGCTCGATCGCTGAATTCGAGAATCGAGCGCCCGATAACCTGCAGTCGGTGCGAGAATGATCCTTTTGCCGCACGCCCGCAAGGACACACAAACCTTCGGCGTCGCCCCTAATTCCCGCGCTGGGCGACGATTTAGGCCTCAACGGCGGCGAAATCGCGGCAGCAGACCCTCCGCATCGCCGCGGCGGCCGATCACATATTCGGATAATTCGGTCCGCCGCCGCCTTCGGGGGGCACCCAGGTGATGTTCTGGTTCGGATCCTTGATGTCGCAGGTTTTGCAGTGGACGCAGTTCTGCGCGTTGATCACGAAGCGCGGCTGCCCGCCGTCCTCGATCCATTCGTAGACGCCGGCCGGGCAATAGCGCGCCGAAGGTCCGCCATAAACGTCGTGCTCGGACGATTTTTGCAAAGCCGGGTCGCGCACCAAAAGATGCACCGGCTGATCTTCCTCGTGATTGGTATTCGACAGATAGACCGAGGACAGCCGGTCGAAAGTGAGCCTGCCGTCGGGCTTGGCGTAGGCGATGCGCCGGCATTTCGCCGCCGGCTCCAGCGTTTCGTAATCGGGCTTGCCGTGCTTGAGCGTGCCGAACAGCGAGAAGCCGAGCGTCGAGGTCCACATGTCGAGACCGCCCAACGCGATGCCGGCATAGGTGCCGAGTTTCGACCACAACGGCTTGGCATTACGCACCCGCCACAGATCGCGGCCGACCGGCGATGAACGCCACGCCGCTTCGTATCCCGATAGCTCATCGTTGCCGCGACCCTGGGCGAGCGCCGCGGCAACCTCTTCGGCCGCCAGCATGCCGGTCAGCATCGCGTTGTGGCTGCCTTTGATGCGCGGCACGTTGACGAAGCCGGCTGCGCAACCGATCAGCGCGCCGCCGGGAAAAACCAGCTTCGGCACCGATTGCCAGCCGCCTTCGGTGATGGCGCGGGCGCCGTAGCTGAGGCGCTTGCCGCCGGCGAAGGTGTCGCGCACCAAAGGATGGGTCTTGAACCGCTGGAATTCCTCGAACGGCGAAAGATACGGATTGCGGTAGTTGAGATGAACGACGAAGCCGACGGAAACCAGGTTGTCGTCGTAATGATAAAGAAACGAGCCGCCGCCGGTCGTGCTGTCCAGCGGCCAGCCGAGCGTGTGCTGCACCAGCCCGCTGCGATGCTTGTCGGGCGCGACCTGCCAAAGCTCTTTCAAGCCGAGGCCGAATTTTTGCGGCTCGCGGCCTTGTCCGAGCCCGAAGCGCGCGATCAGCGTTTTGGACAGGCTGCCGCGCGCGCCTTCGGCAAACAGCGTGTATTTGCCGCGCAATTCCATGCCGCGGGCAAAGCCCGGTTTGTGGTGGCCGTCCTTCCCGATACCCATGTCGCCGGTGGCGATGCCGGCCACCGCGTCGTTTTCGAACAAGACCTCGGCCGCGGCGAAGCCGGGATAGATTTCGACACCGAGTGCCTCGGCTTTCTTCGCCAGATAGCGGCAGACATCGCCGAGCGATACGATGAAATTTCCGTGATTGCTCATCAGCGGCGGCATCAATGACAGCGGCAGCCGCATCGCGCCCGAAGCGCCCAACACATAAAAGCGATCGGATGTGACCGCCGTCTTGATCGGCGTGTCCTCGCCGCGCCATTCCGGAATGAGGCTGTCGAGCCCGACCGGATCGATCACCGCGCCGGAAAGAATATGGGCGCCGACCTCGGAGCCTTTCTCGACCACGACGACGGAGTTTTCCGGCGCCAGCTGTTTGAGACGGATCGCGGCGGCAAGGCCTGCCGGCCCGGCGCCGACAATGACCGTGTCGAATTCCATCGCCTCCCGGGCTGGAAGCTCCGGTGCATTCATTGGCCTGCTCCCTGTCCCGGACGATACCCGATGATTTTTCACGAAATTAGTGCGATGACAATAACCGGATCGCTGACATGAATGCCGACCATCAAAACCCGCAACGTCTGGCCCGCGAAGTTCTCGCCTTCTATCTCGACGCCGGCGCCGACGCGCTGATCGGCGAGGAGCCGGTCGACCGTATGGCCGAGGAAGCTCCTCCCGCCGCAAGGCGCACTGCCAAGGACATCGAATCCGTTCAGTTGGGTCCGAAGAGCCCGCCGGGCATGCGGACGGAATCCGCCGCGGAGCGCCGCGCGGCCGTTGCGCCGCCTGCTTCGCCCGAGGTCGCGGTCATGGCAGCGCGCGAGGCGGCGCGAAGCGCCAAAACGCTGGACGAACTGCGCTCGCTGCTCGCCGATTTCGAGGGTTGCGCGCTACGCGCCACCGCGACCCAGCTGGTTTTTGCCGACGGCACACCGGGAAGCCGCGTGATGTTTGTCGGCGAGGCGCCGGGATACGAGGAAGACATTTCCGGCCGGCCGTTCGTCGGCCGCTCCGGCAAACTCCTCGACCTGATGATGGGCGCGATCGGGCTAGACCGGACCAAAGCCTATATCGCCAACGTCGTGCCGTGGCGCCCGCCGGGGAACCGCACGCCGACGCCGCAGGAAACCGCAATCTGCCTGCCGTTCATCCGCCGCCAGATCGAGCTCGCCAATCCCGATATTCTGGTCTGCCTCGGCGGCCCGGCGATGCAAACCTTGCTCGGCACCAAGGACGGCATCACCCGTTCCCGCGGCCGCTGGTTTCCATTCGATTCCGGCAGCCGCGAAATCCGCGCGCTGGCGACCTTCCACCCGGCATTTCTGCTGCGCAGTCCGCTGCAAAAGCGCTTTGCCTGGCGCGATTTTCTGGCGCTGAAGAAAGCGCTCGGCTGAGCGGCGGCCTGCCTTACCGAATTGCCACCAGCATCGCACCCGCGGCGACCAGCGCCACGCCGAGCCAATTTACGCCAGACAGCCGCTCCCCGAGAAACATCACGCCGAATATGGCGACGAGAACGACGCTCAATTTATCGATCGGCGCGACCTGCGCGGCATTGCCGAGCTTCAGCGCGCGGAAATAACACAGCCACGACGCCCCGGTGCCCAGCCCCGACAACACAAGGAACAGATAGGTGCGACCGGAGATCTCCGCCGGATTCTGAAATTGTCGGGTCGCATAGACGATCAATCCAAGCACGACGACGACGACGATGGTGCGGATGAATGTCGCCAGATCGGAATTGACGTTCTCGACACCGATCTTGGCGAATATTGCCGTGAGCGCCGCGAACGCCGCCGAGAGCACGGCCCAGAACTGCCAAGACTGCGACCAACCTGAAAGCGCGCCGGCGTTCATGACAGTTCCTTCGTGGGCTTACGGCTGCTGTGCCGGCGCCATGCTGCCCGGCCTGATCACGCCCCAGCCGATCCGCAGCGGTTCCAGCCGGCCCTGTACCGGCCGTTCGAATATGCGCGGCAGTTCGGCGACGAGGTCGGGGAAATACGCCTTGATGTCGGCCGGCGGCACGGTCGTCATGTCGGCGGCCAGCCAGACGACGATAGCGCCTTTCTTGCGGATGTCATCGGCGGTGACCCACGGCGAATGCGCCGGATCGGCATCGAAGAAAACGCTCGGCCGGCTCGGCGCCCCCAGCGCCACCAGCGCCGCAGTGCGGGGGTCGCCGGTGACGACGGCGAGCGGTTGACCGGTACGGCGCTCGAAACTGTCGGCGAAAAAACGGCCCATTGCCTTTGCCGGCTGCGCGACTTGCAGATCCGTGCCGGCGGTCCACGGCAGCAGCACGATCAACAACGGTACGAACAGCGCCGGTACAAATAACAGGCCCGCCCAGGCGAAGCCGAGTGCGCGCTGGTGATAAAGCGTGATGCTGTCGCCGGCGACGACGGCGACGGCGAGACCGGACAGCACCACCAGCGGCGCCGCGCCGCCGATCGGCACCCCGCGACCGATCACGACGGCAAAGATGGTCGCCAGCAATCCGGGCACCAGCGCAAACACCTTCACAAACGTCACCGCAAACGGCGCGACCGGCGGCCGCGCCAACGGCGGCGCCGGGCTGGCGCGCACCCGCGGCCAGCCGGCGGCCAGCACCGATAAAATCACCAGTCCCGCATGGGCGAGCGCCAACACGACGAGGAGCCGCAGCCACAGCGTCTCGTTGCCGCCCGCCGCTTGCGCATCGCGCAGCCGCTGGAGCGCAGGCGCGAAACCGCCGCCCACGCCCTCAAGCCAGAGCACGTGGAAGAACAAGAAAACCACAAGCCCGATGGCGACGATCCATGGCTCGACAGCATCAAGCGCGGCGCGTCCGCGCGCGGTGGCCGCAGTAAATACGACAAGCGCACCGAGCAGGATCAGGGCTGCGTCCGTGCTGAGAAGAAACAGCGCCGCGGCTATGCCGAACACGTACCAGGCGCGTTTCTGTCCCTGCCCTACCGCGCGCCAATAGGTCAGCAGTGCCACGGCCCACAACGCCATCGACAAAATCGGCGGGCCAAAATCCGGCGACGGCACCGTGAACAGCGCGATGCCGACCATCAGCAGCACTGCGAGCGCGGCATGGCCGGGCCCGACGATGGCGCGGCCGAGGGCGAAGATGCACCAATAGGTCACCACCACACAGATTTGCGCCAGCGCATAGACGCCGAACAAACCGGCGAAGCGAAACACGATCTCGGCAAGCCAATAAGCGAGCGGCGGTCCGACACCGTTGTCGAAGCGGAACTCGTGCCCGATGGCGAGCAGCCGCGCCAGATTGGCGGGTGGCGCTGCGTAGAACAGCATCGGCACCGCGAGCCAGACCGCGGCCTGCCCCAGCGCCGCCAGCCAGAACAAAAGCGCCGGTCGCGAGCGCAGCCATTCAACATAGAGCGGGACGTAAAACATTGGTCCAGGGCGGGCTCTCTCGGGCGCGCCGTCTTAGGGCGCTCGGGCTAGAGAGGCAATACGTCCTCGGTCGCGGTATCGGCCATCGCTATATTGCCAAATGCAATTGCCACCGGCGAGAACGAGCGGCGGTGATGGATCGTCGGACCCAGCCGGTCCAACGCCCGGAAGTGCTCGGGCACGCTATAGCCCATATGCCGTTCGAAACCGTAGCCGGGATGCGCGGCGCCGAGGCAGGCCATCAGCCGGTCGCGCGTCACCTTGGCGACGATCGATGCGGCCGCAATCGAGGCGACGAGGCCGTCACCGCCGATCACCGCTTCACAGTCACATCCCGCGTCGATGCGATCGCGGCCGTCGACGAACACCAGGCGCGGCTTGACCGGCAGCGCCAGGACCGCGCGGGCCAGCGCCCAGAGCGAGGCGCGCAAAATATTGTCGCGGTCGATGCGCGACGGCGGCGCCATCGCGACCGCGACCTGCGCGCGCGCGCAAATGCGCTCGTACAACACCTCGCGCCGCTCGGCCGTCAGCCGCTTCGAATCATCGAGTCCGCGCGGCACGTCGTCCGGATCGAGGATAACAGCGGCGGCAACCACCGGTCCCGCCAGCGGTCCGCGGCCGGCCTCATCGCAGCCGGCAATCGGCCAGACGCCACGCTTGAGCGCCGTGCGCTCGCGCCGGAACGTCGGACGAGCGATCTCTTCGCTAAGCGGCAGCCGAGCCGCGGGCTTGGTAGTTCCCTTGGTTCCATTCCAACTCATAACCGCATGATGACCATGCGGCGGAGCGAACCGCAACGCGCAAGGCTTTAACTCGAGAATTACGGGGATGAGCAGGACTCCCCGTCGGACCGGTCAAAACAAGTCCAGTTGCGCGCTTGCCGGTTTCGGGTGCCGGAAATGCTCGACCGTGGTTTTCACACTGGTCTTATTGAATCCCAGCCGCTCGCAGGCGACTTCAAAGCGCCGGCCGATCATCCAGGCCACCGGACCGGAACCGGTCATGCGCTTGCCCCAGGTGGAATCGTAGTCCTTGCCGCCTCGCGTATCGCGGACGAGCTTGAACACGTGTTCGGCACGGTCCGGGAAATTCTCGGTCAGCCATTCGCGGAACAGGTCGCGGATCTCGAGCGGCAAACGCAGCAGAACGTAGCCGGCGTTGCGGACCCCGGTCTCCGCCACGGCATCGAGAATGCGCTCGATCTCGGCATCGTTGATCGCGGGGATGACCGGCGCCACCATGGCCGAGGCCGGTACGCCGGCTTTCACCAATTGGCGCAACGCGTCGAGCCGGCGGGGCGGCGTCGCGGCGCGCGGCTCCATGACGCGCGCCAGTTTCGCATCGAGCGTCGTCACCGAGATCGCCACTTTGACCAGATTGCGCTTGGCCATCCGGGTGAGAATATCGAGATCGCGCAACACCAATGCCGATTTGGTCACGATGCCGACCGGATGTCCGGCCCGCTCCAGCACTTCGAGGATGCGGCGCATGATCTGATAGCGCCGCTCGATCGGCTGATACGGATCGGTATTGGTGCCGATGGCGATGACCTTGGGCACATAGCCGGACGACGCCAATTCGCGCTCCAGCAGTTCCGGCGCATGCGGCTTCATGAACAGCTTGGATTCGAAATCGAGGCCCGGCGACAGGCCGAGATAGGCGTGCGTCGGCCTGGCGAAACAATAGACGCAGCCGTGCTCGCAGCCGCGATAGGGATTGATCGAGCGGTCGAAGGAAATGTCGGGGGAATCGTTGCGGGCGATGATCTTCCGCGTCGAGTCGACCGTCACCGTCGTCTTGAACGGCGGCAGATCCTCGATGCCCTGCCAACCGTCATCGAAGGCGACGCGGGCCAGCGGCTCGAAGCGTCCGGAGCTGTTGGAGACCGTGCCGCGGCCGCGCCGCCGATCACGATCGACGGCTGTCCCCGGCTCGCCCGCCGGCGTGGAGGGCAGCAGTGCCGGCGGGCGCTTCAAAGCGGTCATACAACTCATCAGAACACTCGAAGTTGAACTCTTGGGCGCGACTCCAAACTCCAACGCCCGACCGAAAGTTAACGCTCCGATGTGAACAAAACAAGAACAATTATTCGTGATCGCTGCCCGAAAACCTGGGTTATGCCCATAAACAAGCCTTGGACGGCGGCGTTTCTGGTCCTATTGCCTTGCCGGGACATCAGAAGTTTTGAACGGGAGCGCGGGCCGGAGCGCATGCTGAGCGTTATCATTGCAACGCAGGACTCCGAACGAGCGCTGGTGCCGACTTTGGCCGCGCTTGTGCCCGGCGCGACCAGCGGCATCGTGAGCGAAGTGCTGCTCGCCGACGGCGGCTCGCGCGACGACACTGCGGCTGTCGCCGACGTCGCCGGCTGCGAATTTATGCTCATCGAGGGCGGGCTTGGACATCGGCTGCGAGCCGCGGCTGCGACGGCGCGGGCGCCATGGCTGATGTTCCTTCGGCCCGGCATGGTGCCGGACACGCCCTGGACCGCCGAGGTCGGACGTTTCATCCAGGAGCCGGCCCGTGCAACGCAAGCCGGCGTGTTCCGGCGCGGCGGCCCGTCATCCGCGTCGTTGCGCGAAATCCTGTCGCTGGTAACGGCGGCGCTGGGCGCCCTGCCCCGTCCCGACCAGGGTTGGTCATTTCCAAGCAATTTTACCAGTTGCTGGACGGCCATTCCGAGCAGGCCGCCGATCCGGAACGCGCGTTATTGCGCCGAATCGGCCGGCGCCGCCGCGTCGTGCTTTCGACCGCAGTGTTCGGCCCGGAGTAGAACGGGCCGGACAGATACTTGACTTAGTCAAGTATCTGTCCGAGTTTTGCGGCATGTCAGTCCGGAACGCCGATCGCCGCCGCGAAAGCCCTATCGCCGAAAGCCCTATCGCCGAAAGCCATGTCGCCGCGGTGCGGCGCTTCAACCGCTTCTACACGCGCCAGATCGGCGTGCTGCGCAAAACCTTTCTCGACAGCCCCTATTCGCTCGGCGAAGCGCGCGTGCTCCACGAAATCGCCAGCGGCCGCTCGCCGACGGCGAGCGAAGTCGGCCGCGCGCTTGATCTCGATGCCGGCTATTTGAGCCGGGTGCTGCGGAATTTCGAAAAGCGCGGCTTGATCGAGCGGAGCACATCGGCAAGCGACGCCCGGCAAAGCCATCTCGCTTTGACGGCGCGCGGCCGCAAAACCTACATGCCGCTCGAGCAGCGTTCACAACGCGACATGGCAACGATGCTCGGAAAACTCGACGCCGCCGATCAGACGCGGCTGATAGCGGCGATGGACACGATCGAGAGTCTGCTCGGCGGCGACGCGGCGCCGGATCCCAACGCCCGTCGCCATTACGATTTGCGCGCTCCGGTCCCGGGCGACTTCGGCTGGGTCGTCAAACGGAACGCCGAGCTTTACGCGCAAGAGTATCAGTGGACCGAACCATTCGAGGGCGTCTGCGCGCAGATCGTCGCCGACTTCGCCAACAAATTCGATCCGAAGCGCGAACGCTGCTGGATCGCCGAGATGGACGGCGACAATATCGGCTGCGTTTTTCTGGCGAAGGAATCGGCGACCGTGGCCCGCATCCGCCTGTTGCTGGTGGATCCGAAGGCGCGCGGACTTGGTCTCGGCAAGCGGTTGGTCGACGAAGCCGTGCGCTTCGCCCGCGAAGCCGGCTACCGGAAAATCACGCTATGGACGCATAGCGTGCTGACCGCCGCGCGGCACATCTATCAGAAAGCGGGCTTCACCCTGACGCGCAGCGACAAGCATGAGAGCTGGGGCCGGCCGGTGGTCAGCGAACACTGGGATCTGGATTTATAGCGTCGCGCCTTTGGCCTTCGGCCGGCGCAGATGCTCGTCGAGCCGCGGCATGATCTCGACGAAGTTGCACGGCCCGTAGCGGTAATCGAGCTGGTGCACCAGAATTTCGTCCCAGGCATCCTTGCAGGCGCCCGGCGAGCCGGGCAGGCAGAAAATATAGGTCGAGCCGGCGACGCCCGCGGTGGCGCGCGACTGGATCGCCGAAGTGCCGATCTTCGGAAAACTGATCACCAGAAACAGCGACGAGAAGCCGTCCATCTTTTTCTCGAACAGCGGCTCGACCGCTTCGGGCGTCACGTCGCGTCCGGTGAAACCGGTGCCGCCGGTGGTGATCACGACATCGATCATCGGGTCGGCGATCCAGGCTTTGACCCGGGCGCGGATGACGTCGATGTCGTCATGGACGAGACTGCGCTCGGCGACCAGATGGCCGGCCGAGACGATGCGCTGCACCAACAAGGACCCCGATTTGTCGTCCTTCATTGTCCGCGTGTCGGAAACCGTCAGCACCGCGATCTTAAGCGGCACAAACTGTTTGGACTCGTCGACCCCAGGCATGGCTTACCCCTACGCAACAAAACAGGGGCGAATATGGCACTAAAGCGACCGGGCTGAAAGCGTGTCGCAGGCCTGGATCTGGCCCGACTTGAAACCGGTCGAGAACCAGCGTTTGCGCTGCTCCGAACTGCCATGGGTGAAGGAATCCGGCACCACATAGCCCTGCACCTGTTTCTGCAGCCGGTCGTCGCCGATGGCCGATGCTGTCTGCAGCGCCTGATCGACGTCGCCCGGTTCGAGGAAATTGTGTTTCGCCTGGGCGTGGTTCGCCCAAACGCCGGCATAACAATCCGCCTGCAATTCGACCCGGACTTGCAGCGCATTCACCTCGGTCTGGCTCGATGCCGCCTGCTGGGCCTGGGTGACACGCGGCAATGTGCCGAGTTCGTCCTGGACGTGATGGCCGATCTCGTGCGCGATCACATAGGCCTCCGAAAATTTGCAGGCCTTGTCGTCAGAGCAGGCGCCGAATTTGTCCTGCAGGTCCTGAAAAAACGAGGTGTCGAGATAAACGATCTGGTCGCGCGGGCAATAGAACGGCCCCATCGCCGATTGCGCCATGCCGCAACCGCCTTGGATCGCGCCGCTGAACAAGCGCAGCCTCGCCGGGTGATAAGTGCGTCCCATGGCGGCGAACATTTCGGTCCAGCGATCTTCGGTGTCGCCAAGCACCGCGGCGACGAAATCCGTCATCTGATCGTTAGCCGGCGCGCGCGCGACCGGGCCGGATGGCGCGCTTTGCTGAACGACCGGCCCGCCGCCGCCGGCGAGAATATTGGCGCCGTTGATCAACACGCTCGGATCGATACCGAGCGCCCAGCCGATCAGTCCGAGGACGATGATGGTGCCGATGCCGAGCCCGTGCGCGCCGCCGGGAATATTGAAGCCGCCGCTTGCGACGCTTTCATCGCGATCGTCTTCAACATTGCTGCTCCGGCGAAAATCATCCCAACGCATTTCTTATCTCCTTCGTCGAACCCGCTGCCGGCTTGAATTCGAGCCTTCACAACCGCGATGGCAACGTTCAATTAACCAAATGTTTCCCGGCATTTATTGCCTAGTTGAAGTTCATTTTAGTTAAGTCGTTTTTTACCTTGGGCGGGCATCATCCTGCCTGTCGGTTGTAGGTCCCGCGTCGCCGACAGCGTCGCCTGAGTCAGAGTTCTGAGTCATGCTAGTGTCGCGTCGCGGGGCGTCCCTTAGGACGCCCCGCGTTAGTTTTGAGTCTCAAGCGTCGAAGGCGTCCGCTCGTATTCTCGTCGGCGATTGCGTTGCCGAGATGACGAAGCTGCCGGCGCATTCCGTCGACCTCGTCTTCGCCGATCCGCCCTATAATCTGCAGCTTGCCGGCGATCTCAAGCGTCCCGACGATTCCCGCGTCGACGCCGTCGACGACGACTGGGACAAATTCGCAAGTTTCGCCGCCTACGACGATTTCACCCGCGCCTGGCTCTCTGCCTGCCGCCGGGTGATGAAACCGAGCGCCACGCTTTGGGTGATCGGCTCGTATCATAATATTTTCCGCGTCGGCACCGTGCTGCAGGACCTCGGTTTCTGGATCCTCAACGACATCGTCTGGCGCAAATCCAATCCGATGCCGAATTTCCGCGGCCGCCGTTTCACCAATGCGCACGAGACCTTGATCTGGGCCACGCGCGACGCCGCCAAGCGCGATTATACGTTCAACTATGAAGCGCTCAAGGCCGGCAACGACGATGTTCAGATGCGCTCGGACTGGTTCATTCCGCTCTGCACCGGCGAGGAACGGCTGAAGGGCGAGGACGGCAAGAAGCTGCATCCGACGCAAAAGCCGGAAGCGCTGCTGGCGCGCGTTATCATGGCGGCCTCGCGGCCCGACGATCTGGTGCTCGATCCGTTCTGCGGCACCGGCACGACCGGCGCGGTGGCGCACCGCCTGCGCCGCCGTTTTGTCGGCGTCGAGCGCGATCGCAACTACGCCGCCGCGGCGCGGGCGCGAATCGAAGCCGTCGAGCCGATGGCCGAGCCGGCACTGGCCACTTTTATGACCGCGCGCGAAGCGCCGCGCGTGCCGTTCGCAACGCTGATCGAGCGCGGCCTGGTGTCGCCCGGCATCAAGCTGGTCGATGCCAAACGGCGGCATCGCGCCGTGGTCCGGGCCGACGGCGCGCTTTCGCTCGGCGAATCCGTCGGCTCGATCCATCGCATCGGCGCCATCGCTCAAGGCCTGGAGGCCTGCAACGGCTGGACCTTCTGGCACATCGAAACGCCGAAGGGCCTCACCGTGATCGATACGCTGCGCGCTCAGGTCCGGGCGGAGATGGGCGTCTAAGTCCTGACCCGGGCCGCGCAATCGTTTCCGCCGGCGGCAACAACGCTTTCATAAATCGCCCCTGCCGATTTGGCAGAGCACTCGAAAGATGCCGATCTCGGCTCCTGGAAATTGCTTCGCCAATCGAGCGCTCATGGCTTCCGCATCCTCCTGGTAAAGCATGTCGATCATCAACGCGCCGGCGATCTTCTTGTCGCCGCCGCGTAATTTTTCTTCCATCGACACCGGCATATCGGCGGAATCGAGCGCGACCCATAATTCGCCGCTGGCGACCGAGGTGTCGGCGGTGAGTTTTTCCAGCAGATCCGACAGCGCGGCTTCATCCACTTTTTCGTTAAATCGGACGGTGACGGCGAAAGCGCCGCGGAAACTCCCGCGGCGCACGGTGCGCCGGCACACCGTGCGATTCATGTTGATGAATACCTTCGACATGATCTCGCGCGTCATCGGCGTCGGATTGTCGAGTCGCTCGAGATACGGCTTCGACGTCAGCACCTCGGGCGTTTCCACCAGATAGAAATTGAAATAGCCGGGCGTCCCGGAAATGCTCTTATGACGGCGGCCAAACACAAAGCCGGGCACCGCAAGCCGCTCCAGCAGATGCTCGCCTTGGAACCAGGCTTCGAATTCAGTCTCGCGTCCCGCCAAACAATCGTTGAAGATCGCCAGTACTCCGGGCAGGGACATCATTTCGCGGCGCCTTTCATGTATCGCTCCTTTTTTGATTGAGCCGGCAGCGCATGCGCCACGACTTTGCGCATGAGACTCGGCAAGGCTTCGTGTTCAAGCTCGGTGATTTCGATCCAGCGCATGCCTTGGGGAGCGGCCGAGCGCACCGGCAACTCCGCCGCATAGACCGTCAGTTCCAGGGGGAAGTGCGTAAACACATGGCGCACCGTACCAAGAACCCGGCGCCACGCCACCGTCCGCCCGGGTTTTGCCCCGACGAAATGCGGCGCATTCGAAAGCGCTTTGCGGTCGTCGAACTCCGGCGACCACTCCGTCGTCGGCACTTCGGTCATTCCGCCGAGAAGGCCCTTCTCCGGGCGCGTGCGCATCAAAATAAAACCGTCCGCCCTGCGCGCCACAAACGCGGCGCCGCGGCGCAGTTCGCCTTCGCGTTTCGGCACGCGGCGTGGATAGGTTTCCGCTACGCCTCGGGCCTGGGCCACGCAGCTTTGATTCCACGGGCACAAAGCGCAGGCCGGATTCTTCGGCGTGCAAATGGTGGCGCCGAGATCCATCATGGCTTGGGCGAAGTCGCCGGCCCGGCGCGGCGGCGTCAGAGCGCGCGCGAACCGGGAAATTTCCGGCTTGGCCGCGGGCAAGGGCGTCTCCACCGCGTAGAGCCGCGCGATCACGCGCTCGATATTTCCGTCGACCGGCGTCGCCGATGCCTCGAACGCAATGGCGGCGATCGCGGCCGCGGTATAGGCGCCGATACCGGGCAATTCTCGCAGCGCCGCTTCATCCGCCGGAAACCTTCCGTTGTGGCGATCGACCACCGCCTTGGCGCAAGCGTGCAGATTGCGGGCGCGGGCGTAATAGCCGAGTCCGGCCCAGTTCTTGAGAATATCGTCGAGCGGCGCCGCGGCGAGCGCGGCGAGGTCCGGCCAGCGCGCCAAGAAGCGCGCGTAATAGGGCCCGACGGTTTTGACCGTAGTCTGCTGCAGCATGATTTCGGAGAGCCAGACGCGGTACGGATCGGCGCGCTCCCCCGGCGGCGCCCGCCACGGCAGTTTGCGATGATGGCGGTCGTACCAGGCCAGCAGATCGGTGGGTTGCGGTGACGAAACGACGGCCTCCGCCTTGGCGCGCTGTCGCGCGGGCCGCATCGCTGCTACGGTCGCCTGCATCGCCGAGCCATGCCAGAGCCGCGGATCATGAACAAGCCTGCTCGTCCCTTCGCCAAGCCCTTGCGCGATGTTGTCGGCAAGGTTGTGGGTGAAAGCTTTCGGCGGCAGGGCTTTGCGTCCGCCGAGCTGGTGACGCGCTGGGCTGAAATCGCCGGCGCCGAAATCGCCGCATCCAGCCAGCCGATCAAGATCCAGTGGACGCGGCCGGCGGACGGCGAGGAGCGCGAGCCCGGCACGCTGGTGTTGCGCGTCGAGGGACCGGCCGCGATCGAGATTCAGCACCTCGCCGGTGTGATCCTGGAGCGGGTCAACCGCTTTCTCGGCTGGCGCGCGGTGGCGCGGCTGGCATTGCGTCAAGCGCCGCTGCGGTACGACGGCCGCAAGGCGCCACGCCGGCTCGATCCGGTTGCTGCGGCCCGCGTCGCCGAAACGCTCTCCGACTATCGGCGATGACGATCTAAAGCAGGCGCTGGCGCGACTAGGCGCGTCTATCAAACGTCCGTGACCGGTAGCTCCCGACAACGCCGGGGGCCCGCCGTCATCGCACAGGCTGCCCCCACGGCCCTTGGCGCGCCGACGCGCCAATGCCACATTGCGGCTGCAAGAATTCCCCAGAATTTGACCGTTCGGACCAGGAGTTTCCCTTGAGCTTTACCCGTCGCCAATTGCTTTCGGCTGCTGCGTTGTTCACCCTCGCAGGCGGCGGATCCGCGGCCAGTGTCCTGCAAGCCCTCACCGGACCCGCTTGGGCGGACGACGCCCCGCCCTCGCCCGCCGATCTCGCGGAGGCCGGTCCGAATGGCGACGCCTGGCTGGGCTCCGACAAAGCGCCGGTGACGATCATCGAATATGCCTCGATGACCTGCCCGCATTGCGCGCATTTCTCGACCACTACGTTTCCCGAACTGCAAAAGCGCTACATCGACACCGGCAAGGTGCATTTCACGCTGCGCACTTTTCCCCTCGACCCGCTGGCGGCAGCCGGATTCATGCTCGCGATCTGCGCGGGCAAGGACAAATACATGCCGATCGCCGAGACCCTGTTCGCCAAACAGGCCGACTGGATCGTCAAGGAACCGCTGCCGCCGCTGCAGGAAATCGCCAAGCAATTCGGCTTCACCGAAGACAGTTTCAAGCAATGCCTGGCGAATCAGAAGGTGCTCGACGGTATCCAGGCGGTACGCGACCACGCCGTCGATAAGCTCGGGGTCAATTCGACTCCGACCTTCTTTATCAACGGAAAAAAGTTCATCGGCGATCTTTCGATCGAGCAGATGGCGAAGGAAATCGACCCCTATCTCAAGGACGGATAAGGGTTTTTTCCCGCCGGCGGATGGCCGGGAAGCGGCTTTGTGGCAACCGGCGACCGGTGTCCCACAAGGAAGGTCTGGATAAATCGGCGGCGCTGTTGCGCTCGGGGGAGCGACTATTCATTCTCCGCGCCGATGCGGCACCTCCCGCGCCAGACCGCCCCGTTGGAGCCTCGATCTCCGGCGTGAGCTTTCAGCGCGGCCTTTACGATGTCCCCTGCGCCGCCGCCGTAACAAGGAAGTACGACCCGAATGAAGCTCACGCGGCTGCGCCTGATCGGCTTCAAATCTTTCGTTGAATCGACCGACTTTGAGATCGAACCCGGTTTAACCGGCGTCGTCGGCCCGAACGGCTGCGGCAAGTCCAATCTGGTCGAGGCCGTCCGCTGGGTGATGGGCGAAGCTTCCTACAAAGCGATGCGCGCCTCGGAGATGGACGATGTCATCTTCTCCGGCAATGCCGGCCGTCCGGGCCGCAATCACGCCGAGGTCGCGGTCTCGATCGACAATAGCGACCGCAAGGCCCCGGCCGCCTTCAACGAATTCGAGGCGCTCGAGGTTACCCGCCGCATCGTGCGCGAGCAGGGATCGACATTCCGCGTCAACGGCCGCGAGGCGCGCGCCCGCGACGTCGCCATGTTGTTCGCCGACGCGTCGACCGGCTCGCGGTCGCCGGCGCTGGTGCACCAGGGCCGGATCGGCGAGATCATTCAAGCCAAGCCGGAAGCGCGCCGCCGGGTGCTGGAAGAAGCCGCCGGCATTTCCGGGCTGCACGCCCGCCGCCACGAGGCCGAATTGCGGCTACGCGCCGCCGAGCAAAACCTGGCACGCGCCGAGGATGTGATCGGCCAGCTGGCCAGCCAGGTGGCGGCGCTGAAGACGCAGGCGCGGCAGGCGGTGCGTTATCGCAACATTTCGAGCCAGGTGCGCCGCACCGAGGCGCTGCTGTTTCATTTGCGCTGGATCGGCGCGACGGCCGAGGTCGTCGAGACGCAGCAGGTCAAGGACGAGGCTGTGCGCGTGGTCGCCGAGCGCACCAGCGAGCAGACCCAAGTCGCCACGCGCCAGACCGAAGTCGCGGCAGTTCTCCCAGGGCTGCGTGAAGCCGAAGCCGCGGCCGCCGCGGCGTTGCAGCGTCTCTTGATCGCGCGCGAAACGCTGGAGCGCGAAGAGACCCGCGCCCGCGAACGCATCGTCGAACTCGATCGCCGGATCGGCCAATTTGCCGCCGATCTTGAACGCGAGCGCGCGCAGGCGGCGGATGCCGAAACCGCGCTCGGCCGGCTCGATGCCGAAGAGACGGCGCTCAAGGCCGCCGCCCAGGAAAGCGATGCCCGGCTTGCCGGCGTCAATTTGCGCGTCGCTGCGGCCGACGCCGCGCTCACGGTTTCCGAGAAATCCTTCGCCCAGCTCACCGGCGAATTCGCCGATCTCACCGCACGCCGCAATCAGCTCCAGGCTGCACTGCGCGACCACGAACAGCGCGCCGAGCGGCTGGAGGCGGAGCTTGCCAATATCGAGGCCGGCCTTGCCGCGACCGACAGCGGCGCGCCCGATCTCGCCGGGCTGACCGAAGCGCTGGCGCAAGCGCAGTCCGCGCTCGCCGACGCCGAACAGGCCGCGCACACCGCGGAAGCGGCGCATGGCGCGGCGCGGACCGCGATCGACGCGGCGCGTGCACCGCTCGCCACTGCCGAGCGCGGCGTGCAGCGGCTCGAAACCGAAGCCAAGACCATCAGCAAGCTGCTGGCGGTCGAGAGCAAAAATCTCTGGCCGCCGGTGATGGACGCGCTCACCGTCGCGGAAGGCTATGAGAAGGCGCTGGGCGCCGCTCTCGGCGACGATCTCGACGCGCCGGTCGGTGAATCCGCGCCGATGCGCTGGGCCGGCGCCGTTGTTGAATCGTCCGACCCGACTTTGCCTGAAGGCGTCACGGCGCTGTCGGCCTATGTCCAGGCGCCGGCCGAACTCGCGCGCCGCCTCGCCCAGATCGGCGTCGTCGACCGCGCCGAAGGCGACCGCCTCGCCGCCATGCTCAAGCCCGGCCAGCGACTGGTTTCGCACGAAGGCGATCTTTGGCGCTGGGACGGCTTCACCGTCGCGGCCCATGCGCCGACTGGCGCCGCGCGGCGACTCGCCGAGCGCGGCCGTCTGCTCTCGATCGAAGCCGAACTGGTGACGGCGCGCGGCGAAGTCGAGGCCAAGCGCCAGATCGTCGAAGCCGCGGAAGCTGCACTTGCCGCGGCCGCCACCGCCGAAACCGACGCCCGCGCCCATTGGCGCGAGGCCCAGCGCCTGACCGACACCGCCCGGGAAGATCACGCCGCCGCCGAGCGCGAGATCAGCCGCAATGCGGCACGCATCTCGGCGCTGCAGGAGGCCCAGCAGCGCATCAGTGCCGGCCGCGACGAGACCCACAAGGCGCTCGGCGAAACCCAACAGGCGCTCGTCGCGCTGCCCGCCGCCGCCGAGATCGAGGACAAGCTTGCCGCGATCAACGAGGTGATTGCGCGTGAGCGCGGCGTCTGCGCCGAGCTTCGCGTCGAGGCCCAGGCGCTCACCCGCGAGGCCGAACTTGCCAATCAACGGCTGCAGGCGATCGGCGGCGAACGGAAGGCCTGGAACGAGCGCAAAGACGGCGCCACCGCCCAGATCGGCACGCTGGAAGCGCGCACCGAGGAAGCGACCGCGGAACGCGCCGACCTCATCAGCGCCCCGGAGAAGTTCGCCGGTCAGCGCCAGGCGTTGATCGGCGAAATCGAGAGCGCCGGCAGCGAACGCCGCGCCGCAGCGGACCGCCTGGCCGCGGCCGAGACCGATCTCGCCGAAGCCGACAAGGCCGCGCGCAACGCGCTCGAGGCCGTCGGCGAAGCCCGCGCCGAAGCGGCGCGCGCCGAGGAACGCCACGACGCCGGTAAGCGGCGCCTCGCCGATATCGAGCACGAAATCCGCGAAACGCTGAACGTCGAACCGGTTGCCGCGGCGGAAGTCGCCGAGCTCAAGCCCGATGCCGAGGTGCCGTCGATCGCCGAAGTCGAGGCCAAGATCGAGCGCATCAAGCAGGAGCGCGAGCGGCTCGGCTCGGTGAATTTGCTCGCCGAGCAGGAACTGCAAGAGGTCGAGGGGCAGCATACCAAGCTCACCGCCGAGCGCGACGATCTGATCGAAGCGATCCGGCGGCTGCGGCAGGGCATCCACAGCCTCAATCACGAAGCCCGCGACCGGCTTCTCACCTCGTTCCAGACCGTGAACGAGAACTTCAAGAAGCTGTTTACGGAACTGTTCGGCGGCGGCACCGCCGAATTGCAGCTGATCGAGAGCGAAGATCCGCTCGAAGCCGGCCTCGAAATCCTGGCGAAGCCGCCGGGCAAGAAGCCGGCAACGCTGTCGCTGTTATCGGGCGGCGAGCAGGCGCTGACGGCGCTTGCTCTGATCTTCGCGGTGTTTTTGACCAATCCGGCGCCGATCTGCGTGCTCGACGAAGTGGACGCGCCGCTCGACGACTACAATGTCGAACGCTTCTGCGATCTGCTCGACGAAATGGCGCGCTCGACCGAAACCCGCTTCATCATCATCACGCACAATCCGATCACCATGGCGCGCATGAACCGCCTCTACGGCGTGACCATGGCCGAGCGCGGCGTGTCGCAGCTTGTCTCCGTCGATCTGCAGGGCGCAGTGAAGCTGCGCGAGGCGAGCTAGCCTTATCGTTTCGGGACGCGGGCCGCAGCCCGCGATCCCGTAACGGCGATCATTTCAGCTTGAACAGCTTCACCGCATTGTCGCGTCCGATCTTGATGCGATCGGCTTCGCTGATCGGCGCGGCGTCGAACCACTGCGCCGCATGATCGATATTTTCGAACGGCCAATCCGCCGAGAACATGATGCGGTCGGCGCCGATCACCAGCATGGCTTCGATCAAAGCCTGGGTATTGAAATTGCCCGACGTGGTGATGTGGAAGTTGCTGCAGAAATAGTCGCGCATCGGCTTTTTCGCAGGATAGCTGTGGCGGTTCTCGATCCAGCCGTTGGCGTTGATCGATGCGCCACAAGGCGTAGGGCAGCATCTCGCCGAGATGGCCGAGGACGACGTTGAGCCGCGGATATTCGTCGAACAGCCCTGAACCCATGAGGCGGAGCGCGTGGACCGCGGTCTCGTGCGCAAACGCCCAGATCGGTCCCATGATCCAAGGATGGCCTTCGTAGATCTTGGCGTCGCGCGGCAAAGGGTTGCGCGGGTGCAGGTAGAACGGCACGTCCGAGCGCTCGACCATCGCCCAGAACGGCCGATATTGCGGCAGGTCGTAATAGACCGATGTGTCCTCGTCGCCGACTTGCGAAAAGCCGTTGACCAGCGCACCGCGGAAGCCAAGTTGTTTCACGCAGCGTTCCAATTCGCGGGTCGCCCCGTCCGGGTCCTGCATCGCCAGCGCCGCAATGCCTTGAAAACGATCCGGCCGCATCCGGACTTGCTCGGCCAGATAGTCGTTCGACTTGCGCGCGATTTCGGTAGCGCGCGCGACATCGGGAATGGCCTGCACCGCGGGGGCGTTCAACGACAGCAGCATCATCTCGATGCCGTTCTCAGTCCATTTCGCGCAAGCCGCCGATCCTGAATATCCATCACCCGGCTTTTGATCTCCTGCCAGACCCGATCGGGAAAATAGCCGCGTGAATCGGCGAGCGTCTCCGGGATGGCGAAATGTTCTTCAAGCGCTATCTTGCCCTGCATGGGTCTCCCTCACTTGGCGCAGCCGCTGCCGGCTTTGCGCCGGCGGATTAATCTTAACGCTGTCTTTTAACACGGCGCCGACGCCCGGGAAGACTGCCCCGGCCCGCCCCGATGGCGCTGGCACGGTTCTCGCGAATTCGCGGTGTGACCTCTCGCTTTGTCCCAATTCGGGGCAGCGGCGGGTGAGTTACGCCCAAATGGCGACAGCGAAAGCAGCCGCGCGAATGAATGTGCAGCAAAGTTACACCCTGGCGTCACCGCCGCAGTCGAGCCGGCTGTTGCGCGGCTGGGCGCTGCTGTCGCGCGGCACTTTTGCCAGCGCGATCTTTCTCATCGATGTCGTCACCATCGTTGCAATGTCGTTCGTCACCGGCGTCGTCTACTATCTCATCGTTTACGGCGATATCGGCTTCGTCGCTTCCTACGTAAAAGTCGGCGTGCTGGCGGCCGGCATTTTTACCGTCTCCAATATCTTTCGCGGCGAATACCGGCTGCCGAACTTCTTCGCCTTCCGGCCGCACGCCCGTCGCACCATCCAGTTATGGAACGTCACGCTGATCTGCCTTCTGATGCTGGGTTTCCTGGCGCAGATCAGCGTCGACTATTCGCGCGGCTGGATCGTGCTGTTCTACTTCACCACGCTCGCCGCCCTGATCGTGCTGCGTTTCGTAGTCGTGCGCGTCACCGCGCTGGCGCGTGCCGCCGGACTGATTTCGGCGCAGCGGATCTGTCTGATCGGCACCGGCGCCCATGTCGGCGCCTTCATCCAGCACTACGAGCCCTGGGCGCTCGGCCTCAATATCGTCGGCTGCCGCTTCCTCACGCCGGTCGCGGCCACGGCTTCGGCTGAAGCGCGCCGAGCGGTGCTCGACCGCGATCTCGCCGAGGCCGTCGCCAGCGTGCGCAGCCTCGAGCCGGACGCGATCTATCTGCTGCTGCCGTGGTCGGCGACCGAGATCATCCAACGCTGCGCCGAAACCTTCCTGGCGCTGCCGGTCGAAATTCATCTCGGCCCAGAGCAAATCCTGCACCAATTCGACGAAGTCGAGCTTGCCAAGATCGGGCCGCTCGCCAGCCTGCAATTGACGCGCCTGCCGCTGTCTCGCGCCGAGATCGTCCAGAAGCGCTTTTTCGACATGCTGTTCGCCGCGTTCGGGCTGCTGGCGATGACGCCGCTTCTGATCGCCGTCGCCATCCTCATCAAGCTGGACAGTCCGGGACCGGTGTTTTTCGTCCAGCGCCGCTATGGCTTCAACCAGCAGCCGTTTCGCATCATCAAGTTCCGCACCATGTACGCGCATGACGATGGCGCCTTCGTCACGCAGGCCCGCCGCAACGATCCGCGCTTGACCCGAATCGGACGCTGGCTGCGGCGCTGGAACATCGACGAGATCCCGCAGCTGTTCAACGTGCTGACCGGCGACATGTCGCTGGTCGGCCCGCGCCCGCATGCGCTGTCGCATGACCACGAATTCGAACGCCGGATTTCGCTCTATGCGCGCCGCCACAACGTCAAACCGGGTATCACCGGTTGGGCGCAGATCAACGGCTTGCGCGGCGAGATCGACACCGACGACAAAATCCGAAAGCGTGTCGAATACGATCTGTTCTATATCGACAATTGGTCGCTGTGGCTCGACCTGAAAATCATTGCGCGAACGGTGTTGTCGCCGTCGGCCTATGAGAACGCGTACTAAAGCGAAGGCTTGATCGCCGTAACGCCGGATGGTTTTTCGGCGTTTAGCCCGCCAACGTCGCGATCGCGACGACCGTACCCGCGGTGACGAGCGCGGTAGAGAGCCACAACACCCCGATCAGAAGCCACAACGGCCGGGGCTTGCCGAGCACCGGAATCGTCGGCGTGCTCCAGGTTTGCAGCGCCGGTTCGGCGAGCCGCAATATCGCCGCTGCCCGTTCGATATCCGCGATTTCACGCGCCAGCTGCTCGCGCGCCATCCGCGCCAATGCGCGGCCGACTTCGGCGTCGTCGGCGTCGGTGTTTTCCGCGCTCAGAACCGGGCCGGCCGCGCCGGAGCCTGAGAGATTTGGTTCGGCAGCATCGACCGGCGGAACGCCGGCCGGCGTGACATCGACGCCGGCTTTATCGGATCGCGGAGAGTCGAGAGATGACTCGGACATGCGCGCACCTGTTTGTCATCGTTCGTTCTGTAAACGAGGCTGCAGGTCCGCGCGATGTTGATCGGCGGCTAACCTTAACGGGAGGCCGGGGCTCGTATATTGAAGCTGCGACGCCGGGTCGCGCCGGCGAGTTTTCTCGCGACATTGCCTGATTGCAGTTATGCTACCGGAAGCGCCGCCAAGAGCCGGCGCAGGAGCGCTCCCAGGAGTTGACCATGTCCACCTCGGCCATTATCGTTCTTGCCGTCATCGTCGTTTTCATCATCTGGGCGATCGGTGTTTACAACGGCCTCATTTCGCTGCGGCAACGGGTCAACCAGTCCTACGCCGATATCGACGTGCAGCTACGCCAGCGGCACGACCTGGTTCCCAACCTGGTCGAGACGGTGAAGGGCTATGCCGCCCATGAGCGCGGCACGCTCGACGAGGTTACCAAGGCCCGCAACATGGCCGTAGCGGCGCAAGGGCCGACACAACAGGCGGCGGCGGAGAATATGCTCACCGGCGCCCTGGGCCGGCTCATGGCGGTCGCCGAGGCCTATCCCGATCTGAAGGCCAGCGCCAATTTCCAGCAATTGCAGGCGGAGCTGACCGACCTCGAAAACAAGATCGCGGCCTCGCGCCGTTTCTTCAACAATGCGGTCCAGGAATACAATACCGGCATCCAGCGGTTTCCGGCCGCCTTGTTCGCCGGCTCTTTCGGCTTTACGCCGAAGACGTTCTTCGACCTCGGCGACGACCGCGCAACCGTCAGCGAAGCGCCGTCGGTCAAGTTCTGACGAACCAACGAAACGTAACGCGCGATGGCCGCTTACGGTCTTTACAGCCATATTCAATCGAACCGGCGCCGCTCGATAATCCTGCTCGCCGGTTTGTTTGTTCTTGTCTATGTGCTGGTTTATGCCGGTGCGCTGGTCGCTGCGGCATTATCGATCAATGCCGACCTCAATACGCTGCTGCAGATCGCGTGGATTGAACTCCTCAAAGCGGCGCCGTTCGCGACCATCGGCACGATCGCCTGGATCGCGATCGCCTACTACTTCCATCAGAACATGATCGACGCGATGACCGGCGGCCGCGAAGTGCAGCGGGCCGAACAGCCGCGGCTCTACAATCTCCTGGAAAATCTTTGCATCTCGCGCGGCATCCCGACGCCGAAGCTCAAGGTGATCGATTCCGATGCACTCAATGCCTTCGCCACCGGAATGAACGCCAAGCAATATTCCATCACCGTGACCACGGGGCTGCTCGGCCGGCTTAACGACGCCGAGATCGAATCCGTTCTCGGTCACGAACTCACTCATATCCGCAACGGCGACGTGCGGATGATGGTGGTCGCCGTCATCATCGCCGGCGCCATTTCGTTCTTCGTCGAACTGGTGTTCCGGCTCTGGTTCTATAACGGTCTCAGCTTCCGCGGCGAACGCTCCGACGATCGGCGCGGCGGCGGCGCGGGCATCGCGATCCTGATCGCGGTCGGGCTGATGGTGGTCGCTTATATTCTGTCGTTCGTCATCCGGCTGGCGCTGTCGCGGTCGCGCGAATTCCTCGCCGATGCCGGTTCGGTCGAACTGACGAAAAATCCCGATGCCATGATTTCGGCATTGCGCAAGATCGAGGGCCGCGGCGAATTGCCGGGCGCTACCTCCGCGGTGATGGAAATGTGCATCGACAACCCGCGCCAGGGCTTCGGCGAATTGTTCGATACCCATCCGAGCGTCGAGCGGCGGGTCGACGCGCTGGTCAAGTTTGCCGGCGGCCACGATCCCGGCCCGATCGCCTTGCCGCCGGCCGCCGACGATACCAGCGATCCCGTGCCAGAGGCGGCCCCTGCCGGGCCTTGGAGCAGCACGACGGATACGCCGGCGAACGAGCGCGCGCCGGCCGGGCCGTGGTCGGATCAACCGGCCCAGCCGGATTCTGCTCCGTCGGTATCGGGGTCCGCGCCGCCAACCGGTCCGTGGGGACCGCACGGCCGGAATTAGCCGAGCCCGCCGCCACAATTAACCTTAACAACCTGTAAATCCGGCTTTGACGGCCTAAGCCGGCGGCGCCGGGGCCGTCGAGGCTTCCAAACAGCCATGCGGCTGTGTAGAAACGAAACCTAAGGTTGGAGGACGTGACGCGGTCGGATTGGCTTCTGTCTTCTCGTGAAAACGAAGCCGGTTCTAACGCGTCCTGTGGCGGCAACACGCCGATGAGGGTTCGAACATGGCTAAACCAGCACTAATTTTGGTCGGCGCGGATAAGGGCGGCGTGGGCAAGACGACGGTCGCCCGCACCCTGCTCGATTACTTCACGGCACATCACGTGCCGACGCGCGCATTCGATACCGAATCGCCGAAGGGCACCCTGAAGCGCTTTCACGGCGATGTAGCCGAAATCGTCGACGCCACTTCGGTTCCCGACCAGATGCGCATCATCGACACGCTGTCGACCACCGACTCCACGGTGACGGTCGTCGACGTTCGCGCCGGCATGCTGTCGCCGACGCTGCGGGCACTGCGCGACATCGGCTTTCTCGACGCGGTGAAGAAGGGCCAGATCACCTTCGTGGTGTTTCACATCCTCGGCTCGTCGATCGCCTCGTTGAACGAGATCGAGGAGACGGCGCCTTTCACCGCCGACGCCAAATATTTCCTGGTCAAGAACTTCATCAACAACACCAGCTTCTTCGAATGGGATCAGGCCACCCAGGCTTCCTATTTCAAGAAGCTCAAGGATGCGGTTTCGATCTCGATCCCCAAGCTCAATGAAATGGCCTACGAGCAGGTCGAACTCGCTTCGGTGCCGTTCCTCACTTTCGTCGCCAACAAGAATCCGAAGGGCGAAGCGGCCAATTACTCGTTCGTGCTGCGCGGCTATGTCCGGCATTGGCTGGGCAATGTCTGGGCCGAATACGACCGCGTCAAACTGCTCGATATCTTCGACACTTCGGGCAGTGTCACGGCCGCGCCGCGCACTCAGACGGCGACCCGCACCTGATTTGCCTCCGGCTTCGCTGCCGCGCGGGACCCTCCCCGCGCGGTCAAGGCTTCGCCCGCCGCTCTAGTCAAGCGCGGGAGACTTCATCATAAGTTAGCGGTGGTGAACGGACCGGAGCGATCCCGCGGGATGCCGCAGCACACGCCGCTTTATATTGTCGCCTCTCAGCATCCGCGTGTCGGTAAAACGCTGCTCGCCCGGCTTTTGATCGAATATTTCCGGCTGAGCGCGCGCGCCGCTGGTCGGCTACGATCTCGACCCCCGCGAGCCGAACCTCGCCCGCTATTTCCCCGAACTGGTCTGGACCGTCGATATCGCCGATACGCCCGGCCAGATGGCGCTGTTCGACCGGCTGATCGCCGACAATTGGCGCACCACGGTGATCGATCTCGGTTACGGCCTGTCCGAGCAATTCTTCTCGGTGATGGCGGAGATCGGCTTCGAGCAGGAGGCCCGGCGGCAATTGATCGATCCGATCGTGCTGTTCATCACCGATTCGGCGCCGCTGACGGCGCAGGGCTATGCCGAACTGCGGCAACGGCTGCGGCTGACGACCTTCGTTCCGGTGCACAATGAGGCGACGTCGTTCATGTTCATGCCGAACGACTTTCCACCGAGCCGTCCGGATTGCAGCCTCATCCGCATTCCGCGGCTTTCGCCGGTGGTCCGCGGCGTCATCGACCGGCCGGGCTTCTCGTTCGGCGCCTATATGGCCAGTCAGCCCGGCGGACCCGACCGAGGTCCATAGCTGGATCGCCGGGATTTTTGCTCAATTCCGCGACCTGGAACTGCGGCTGATCCTCGGCGCGCTGGAATCGTCGCTGCGTGGTTCCAGGCAAGGCGCGCTGCAGCAGCCGCGCGAAGCGGATGAAACAAGCTACCGCTAATGCCCCTCGAAGCTCACCAGCGTGCGGACCGGCACGCCGAGCGCCTCGATTTTCTTGGCGCCGCCGAGATCCGGCAGATCGATGATGAAGCAGGCCGCCAGCACATCGGCGCCCATCTGCTGCAGGAGCTTGACCGCGGCTTCCGCCGTGCCGCCGGTCGCGACCAGATCGTCTACGAGAATGACGCGCTCGCCCTTCTCCACGGCATCCTCGTGCATTTCCATTTCGTCGATGCCGTATTCCAGCGAATAGCCGATGGTCACGCGCTTGAACGGCAGCTTGCCCTTCTTGCGGATCGGCACGAAGCCGCACGACACCTGATGGGCGATGGCGCCGCCGAGAATAAATCCGCGCGCCTCGATACCGGCGACCTTGTCGATCTTGCCGCCGGCCCAAGGCTGCACCAACTCGTCGACCGCACGCCGGAACGCCCGCGCATCGCCCAACAACGTGGTGATGTCGCGAAACAGGATTCCCGGCTTCGGGTAATCCGGAATGGTGCGGATTGCAGCCTTGAGATCGTTCTCGAGCGTGGCGCTGGTCATGATGGGGGCCGCACCACCTTCACTCAATGCTGATATTCGGTCGGCGCCCTGGGCTTTTCCAGGTCGGGATCGTGATGCACCGCATGCCAGACGCGCTTCTTGGTGAAGTAGAGCAGGCCTGCGAATACGATAAGGAAGATCATCACTTGGAAGCCGAGCCGATGACGCGCGTCGAGCGTCGGCTCCGCCGCCCACATCAGGAAGGCCGCGACATCCTTGCCGTATTGGTCGACTGTCGCCGGCGTGCCATCGGTATATTCGACCTGCCCGTCGGACAGGGGCTTCGGCATGCCGATGGCATGGCCCGGGAAGTACTTGTTGTACATCCCACCCGGCGGCAAGGCGAAGCCGGCCGGCGCGTCGACATAGCCGTTGAGAATGGCGTGAATGTAGTCGGGTCCATCCTCTTGATACATCGTGAAGGCATCGACGATGAACCAGGGAAAGCCGCGCTCGTAGCTGCGCGCCTTGGCGAGCACCGACATATCCGGCGGCAGCTTGCCGCCGAGCGCGGCGCGCGCGGCCTGATCGTTCGCAAACGGCGGCGGGAACGAATCTGAAATCCGTCCGGGCCGCTGAAACATCTGGCCCTCGTCATTCGGACCGTCGGTCACCTGGAAGGTGGCGGCGATCGCCGCGGCCTGCGCCTCGGTGAATTGAGGTCCGCCCGGCTCGGCGAGATTGCGGAACGACAGCAGCTTGAGGCTGTGACAGTTGGAGCATACCTCGCGATAAATCTTGAAACCGCGCTGCAGCTGCGCCGGATCGTAGGTGCCGAACGGTCCGGCGAACGACCAGTGTTGCAGCGGCGGGGCTTCTGCTTCCTGAGCTGACGCCATAGCGCTCATCGCGCCGAGCGACGCCGCAAGCGCCAAGGCGAAGGTGATGCCGCGATTGATGTTCATGGCCAAACCTCTCCCTAAGCGCTCGCGCCGGACGGCGGCGGTGCCGACGCGCCGACCGGAACGCCTTCGCGCAGCACCGATTCCGAGATCGAATTCGGCAGCGGCTTGGTCCGTTCGAACAATCCCAACAGCGGCAGGATGATGAAGAAGAACGCGAAATAGTAAACCGTGAGGATTCGCGCGGCGATCACGTAACCGCCGGACGGCTCCTGCGAACCAAGATAGCCGAGGCCGAGCACCGCGGCGAAGAAGATGAACAGGAACTGCCGATAGGCCGGCCGGTAATTCGCCGAGCGCACTCGCGAGGTGTCGAGCCAGGGCAGGAAGGCGAGCACGACGATCGCGCCGCCCAGAGCGCAGACGCCGGCGAGCTTGTTCGGGATCGCACGCAGGATCGCGTAGAACGGCAGGTAATACCATTCGGGCACGATGTGGGTCGGCGTCTGGCCCGGATTCGCCGGGATGTAGTTGTCGGAATGGCCAAGATAGTTCGGGATGTAGAAGATGAAAAAGGCATAGAGGATGCAGAACAGCGCGACAAAGAACGCATCCTTGACCGTGGCATAGGGCGTGAAGGCGACCGTGTCTTTTTCGGTCTTGGGCTCGACGCCGGTCGGATTGTTCTGGCCGACCATGTGCAGCGCCCAGATATGGAGCACCACCACGCCGACGATGACGAACGGCAGCAGGTAATGCAGCGAGTAGAAGCGATTGAGCGTCGGATTGCCGACGGCATAACCGCCCCATAGCCAAGTGACGATCGGATCGCCGACGCCGGGAATGGCCGAGAACAGGTTGGTGATGACGGTCGCGGCCCAGAAGCTCATCTGGCCCCACGGCAAAACGTAGCCCATGAAGCCGGTTGCGACCATCAACAGGAACAGGATGACGCCGAGGATCCACAGCACCTCGCGCGGCTCCTTATAGGAGCCGTAATACATGCCGCGCGCCATGTGGACGTAAACGGCGAGGAAGAAGAACGAGGCGCCGTTGGCGTGGATATAGCGCAACAACCAGCCGTAATTGACGTCCCGCATGATGCCTTCGACCGAATTGAAGGCGAGATCGACGTGCGGCGTGTAATGCATCGCCAGCACGATGCCGGTGATGATCTGGACGCCAAGCATGAAGGTGAGAATGCCGCCGAACGTCCACCAATAGTTCAGATTGCGCGGCGTCGGATAGGCGATGAACGACGAATAGACGAGGCTGGCGATTGGAAGGCGCCGCTCCATCCACTTCATAAAGCCGCTCTGCGGCTGATAGACTGCGTGTCCGCTCATAGTCGAACCTTATGCTTGGCCGGAAGACGATTCGCCGATCCTGATTTTGGTATCGGAGACGAACTGATAAGGCGGGACGGGCAGATTGAGCGGCGCCGGCCCCTGCCGGATGCGGCCCGACAAATCGTATTGCGAGCCGTGGCACGGGCAAAACCAGCCGTCGAAGTTACCCTGATGCGGCAGCGGAATGCAGCCGAGGTGGGTGCAAATACCGATCACCACCAGCCACTGATCGTGGCCGTCCTTGACCCGGGCCGAGTCGGGCTGCGGATCGCGAAAACTCTGCCAGTCCGCCTGCTGGGCGAGCTTAACGTCGTTCGGCGTGCGATTGAAAATGAAGATCGGCTTCGAGCGCCAGAACACCTGAATAATCTGGCCGGATTGGATCGGCGCAAGATCGACCTCCACCGGCGCGCCGGCGGCGATAGTCGATGCGTCCGGATTCATCTGCCCGATGAGCGGAACCAACAGCGAGGCAGCCCCGACGGCGCCTACGGTAGCGGTCGCAATATAAAGGAAATCGCGGCGCGTTGGCTCCGCCGATGAGATTGCTGTCACAGCCTCGAACCCTCTTTCGTGTTGCCGGCCACTCCATCCACGCTGCGAACCGATTTCCCCTTCCTAAAGGGAAGGCAGGCGGCGAAAGGACCGGTCGCCCCCGGCCTGGGGAAGGTCAGAGGCGACGCATTCCGGCTGAGTTTTATTGGCACCCTTGCCGTGAGAGTGCAAGTGTGGCCTCGACGACACCCACAACGAGGCGCAACCCCGCCGTCCGGTTGAGTTTTCCATGCATATCGCCCTCTACGAACCCGATATCCCGCAAAACACCGGGACCGTTCTGCGGCTATGCGCCTGCCTCGGAATCGACGCCCATATCGTCGAACCCGCCGGCTTCCCGGTCTCCGATCGCGCCTTCCGCCGTGCCGGCATGGACTATCTCGATGCGGTGTCGATCACGCGTCACGGTTCATGGCGCGAATTCGACGGCTGGCGGCGGCAAGAAAACCATCGCCTGGTGTTGTTTACGACCAAAGCGGCCGTGCCCTACCTCGACTACGGCTTCGCGGCTGACGATATCCTGCTGTTCGGCCGCGAATCCGCCGGTGTGCCGGAAAACGTTCACGCCGCAGCGGATGCCCGGCTCCTCATCCCGCTGCGGCCGGGCCTGCGCTCGCTCAATATTGCCGTCGCCGCCGCCATGGCCGCCGGCGAGGCGCTGCGGCAGACCGGCGGGATGCGCGCGGGCGCAAGTTAAGCCTCGACCACGCCGGTCCGGCCGCTCTCCACCGCGTAGGTCTTCAACGTCGATATATCGGCCTTCGGATCGTGGGCATCGGAGACGGCGCGCATGCGCAATTGCATCTGTTCGCGCTCGAGGTCGACCACCACATAGCCGCGCCGCCGGCTTTCGAAAAAATGCACATGCGGGTTGTCCGGCAGCGTCTGGTTGAGCATGTCGAAGGGCGGTCCGTAAGACGCGATCGAGGTGCCGACGAATTCCGTCGCCACGATCGGCGATTTCTGATCGTCGGGATCGAGGTGCAGGTCGTTGGCAAAGAACGAATGGATGTCGCCCGAGGCAACCACCGGATTGGATACCTTGGTGTCGTGGATGCGCTTGATCAGCCGCGCGCGATTGGCCGGATAGCCGTCCCAGTTGTCGGTCCAGAACGTGTCGATGCCGTCCTGCTTTTCCCGCAATTGCGCCATCAGCACATCCTGGGCGATCAAATTCCATTTTGCCTTGGAGTGCGCCAGCGCGGAATAAAGCCACGCCTCCTGGTCGAAGCCGATCATGGTACGGCCCGGATCGAGCCGTTCCGGACAACTGCCGTTGCTCTCCAGATGTCCGCCGCCTTTGTTCGGCGGGCCGTAACAGGCCTCGCGCGAGCGGTACTGCCGGCCGTCGATCACCGAGATTTCGATCAGGTCGCCAAAGGTGAAACGGTCATAAACCCGCATCAACGGCCCGTCCGGATGCGACAGGATCGGGCGCACCGGCATGTGCTCGTAGAACGCCTGATAGGCCGCCGCGCGGCGGATGAGGAACTGCGCCGGATCGTCGAAATACTCGCCGTATTTGTCAGCATAATCGTTCTGCACTTCGTGGTCGTCCCAGGTGACCAGCGACGGCACTTGGGCGTGCAGGCGCTGCAAATCCTGGTCGAGACGATATTGCGCATAGCGGTTGCGGTAAGTCGGCAGCGTCGAGGCTTCGATGCCGTCGGAATGATGCCGCACGATCGGCCGATTTTCCTCGATGCCTTCGTAAATATAGTCGCCGAGGAAAAGCACGAATTCGGGATTTTCGTCGGTGAGATGCCGGTAGGCGGAGAAATAGCCGTGCTCGTAGTTCGCGCAGGAGACATAGCCGTAGCGAATGCTATCGAGCGATGCGCCCGGCGCCGGCAGCGTGACCGCGCGGCCGATGCTGCTGGTCGCTTCGCCGCTGAGAAAGCGATACCAATAGGACCGTCCGGATTGCAGACCCGCGACATCCAGATGCACCGAATAGCCGTACAACTGCTGCGCCGTCGCCGTGCCGCGGCGAACGACGTTTTTCATGGCATCGTCGGTCGCGATCTCGTAGCGCAAGGCGACATCGCCGCCGCTCATGCCGCCGGGGGTCTCCGGATTGACCGAGAGCGGTTCGGGCGCCAGCCGCGTCCACAACACAAAACCGTCCGGACGAGGCGCGCCGGATGCGACACCGAGAGTGAACGGATTGCCCGTCCGCGCATTCTGCGGCATTCCGGTTTGAGCCGACGCGTAGCGTAGTATCGCCGGTGCCGATATCAGCGCTAGGCCGGCACTGGCCGCACCGCCGAGGATGCGCCGGCGGTTCAATTGGTTCGGGAGGATTAAATTCGGCATAATGGTCTCGGTATGCGGTTTCGCTGATTTATTATATTGGCGCGGTTTCGTGACATTCTCGCGCCGTCGCGCCCACAATAGTTAGGCCTTCATGAGCATCATGGATACCGGCACCATCGAGGATCGCAAAGCGGCAGCCAAGACCTGGTTCGAAAGCCTGCGCGACCGGATCACGGCGGCTTTCGAAGCCGTGGAGGATGCCCTGCCCCACGACGCTCCGCTGGCCGATCGCCTGCCCGGCCGCTTCAAGCGAACGCCGTGGAGCCGTAGCGATCACAGCGGCGCGCCCGGCGGCGGCGGGGTGATGGCGATGATGACGGGCCGCGTTTTCGAAAAAGTCGGTGTCCATGTCTCGGCAGTGTTCGGCGAATTCGCGCCGGAATTCAGGAAAGACATCCCGGGCGCCAGCGACGATCCGCGATTTTACGCCACCGGCATTTCGCTGATCGCCCACCTGCATAATCCGCATATACCCGCCGTGCACATGAACACCCGTTACGTCGTCACCGCCAAATCGTGGTTCGGCGGCGGCGCCGACCTCACGCCGGTGCTCGACCGCCGCCGCACCCAGGACGATCCCGATACGGTGGCTTTTCACGCCGCGATGAAGAGCGCCTGCGATGCTCACCAGGGCGTCGCTCCCTATGACAAATATAAAAAATGGTGCGACGAATATTTTTATCTCAAACACCGCGGCGAAATGCGCGGCATCGGCGGCATTTTCTACGACTATCTCGACAGCGGTGATTTCGCCGCCGACTTCGCCTTCACCCGGGATGTCGGCAGTGCCTTCCTGCAGATCTATCCCGAACTGGTGCGGCGAAACTTCACCAAGCCTTGGACCGAAGCCGAGCGCGAGGAACAACTGATCCGCCGCGGCCGCTATGTCGAGTTCAACCTGCTCTACGACCGCGGCACCATTTTCGGCCTGCGCACCGGCGGCAATGTCGAGTCGATCCTGTCGTCACTGCCGCCGGTGGTGAAGTGGCCGTAATGAAGTCCGCTCATTTCCGCGAGCGGATATCTGGCAATCCCTACTCTCAGTGCGCCGTAAATCATCACCACGCCGCCGACGATCACGATACAGTCGAGGATCGCGGTATGCACATGCACCGGCAGCCGCTGCACGATGAGCTTGGCGATGAAGGTGCATGGAAACCCGATCGCTCCCATCAGCAGCGCGATCACGATAACCGTCGGCGTCAGCACGCCGGCGAACGCGAATACGCTGATCTTGACGACGCCGGTGACGATGGAAATAGCCGCGTCGGTCGCGATCACGGCGGTGCCCTCGAGACCCGCCGCCAACAGGATCGATAGCAGCACGACGCCGGATCCGCTGGTGCCGCCGACCAGCAGACCCCAGCCGGCCGCCGCAGCCGCAAAACCCTTCTCGCCGAGATGATGCCCCCGGCTTTTGAGAATACGCCGCAGCGGCACCGTCGCGATCAATGTAGAGCCGATCAGGATGGCGGCGCCGCGGCCTGACAGGAGCGTATAAAGCCACGCGCCGATCACGCAGGTCGGCAGCGAGGTGGCAAGCGCGATCAAGCCGAGCCGCAGATTGAGCATCTGCCGGAACGCCGACAGCCGCGCGCTGTTGGTGAACATCGACGAGATGGCGATGATCGGCACGACCGGTTCGGCCCCCACCAACGGAACCAGGACCAGCGGCATCAGCGGCCCGGTGCCATAGCCGGAAATGCCGCCGAGCACGGCCGACACGGCGGTGACGGCCACCACGAGGACGATGCTGAGAATCGAGAGGTGTGAAGCGATCGCGTACAAGATGCGACTATTAGCTCCGGGCGGATTGCCGTGCAATTCGCAGACGGCGACGCCGGTGGAACGGGGCCGGCCGTGCCGCGGCCCGATCTGGCGCGTTTGCCAATTACCGGTTAGGAAACGTCCGATACGGCGGCAGCATGGCCGCAACGACACGGACGCGAGGAAGCCCGATGGATCTTGGAATAGCCGGCCGCAAAGCGATCGTCTGTGCTTCGAGCCGCGGGCTCGGCTATGCCTGCGCCAAGTACCTCGCCGAAGCGGGCTGCGAAGTGGTGATCAATGGTCGCAGCCAGGAATCGCTATCCGCTGCCGCCGCCGCATTACAGAAGGCCACCGGCGCCAAAATCATCCCGGTGGTCGCCGACGTTGCCTCGCCCGACGGGCAAAAGGCGCTATTCGCCGCCTGCCCCGAACCGGATATCCTGGTCAACAACAATGCGGGGCCGCCGTTTCGCGACTTCCGCGAGCTCGACCGGCAGAAGATGATCGACGGCGTTATTGCCAACATGGTCGTTGCGGTGGAACTGATCCAGAAGGTCATCGACCCGATGGTCGCCAAGAAATTCGGCCGCATCGTCAACATCACCTCCGGCTCGGTCAAAATGCCGATTGCAGGCCTCGATCTGTCGTCCGGCGCGCGCGCCGGCTTGACCGCGTTCCTCGCCGGCGTGGCGCGGACGGTGGCGGGGTCGAACGTCACCATCAATTTCATCTTGCCGGGCACCTTCGATACCGACCGGTTTCGCTCCAACATGGAAATGACGGCGAAGAAAAAGAACATCAGCATCGACGCGGCACGGGCCGAACGCATGGCCACCGTGCCGGCCAAACGCATCGGCGAGCCGGACGAATTCGGCGCCACCTGCGCGTTCCTCTGTTCGGCCCATGCCGGCTACATCACCGGACAGAATGTCCTCATCGACGGCGGCGTCTTTCCGGGCGCCTTCTGAAGTCGGCTTCACAAAATACTTCCAAGGAGAAGACCCATGAAACTCGTTCGCTACGGTGCGCCCGGCAAGGAAAAGCCCGGCATGATCGACAAGGACGGCAAGCTCCGCGACCTGTCGAAAGTCGTTCCCGACATTGCCGGCGACGTGCTCTCCACCAAAAGCCTTGCCAAGCTCGGCAAGCTCAAAGCCGACAAGCTGCCGCTGGTCCGCGGCAATCCGCGCATCGGGCCGTGCGTCGGCAAGGTCGGCAATTTCATCGCCATCGGGCTGAATTATTCCGACCACGCCGCCGAGGCCGGCATGGCTATCCCGAAAGAGCCGATCATTTTCAACAAGGCGCCGTCCTGTATCTGCGGTCCGAACGACGACACCATGACGCCGAAGGATTCGCATAAGCTCGACTGGGAAGTCGAACTCGGCATCGTCATCGGCGAGCACGCCCGCTATTTGTCGAAGAGCAATGCGCTCGACGTCGTCGCCGGCTATTGCCTCGCCAACGACGTGTCGGAACGCGAGTTTCAGATCGAGCGCGCCGGCCAATGGACCAAGGGCAAGGGCTGCGAGACCTTCGGCCCGCTCGGACCGTGGCTCGTCACCAAGGACGAGATCAAGGACCCGCAGAAGCTCGACATGTGGCTCGACGTCAACGGCGAGAAGCGCCAGCGCGGCAACACCTCGACCATGATCTTCGACTGCCGCCATATCGTCTGGGCCTGCTCGCAGTATTTCGCGCTCGAACCCGGCGACGTCATCATCACCGGCACCCCGCCCGGCGTCGGGCTCGGCATGAAGCCCGAACCGAAATTCCTCAAGCCCGGCGACGTGGTCACGCTCGGCATTCCGGGGCTCGGCGAGCAGCGGCAGAAGGTCGTCAAGTTCAAGAAGTGAGACTTGTCATTGCGAGGAGCGAAGCGACGAAGCAATCCGGATGGCACCGCTGCGCTGGATTGCTTCGCGCAGCCCGACATCGGGCCGCGCCTCGCGCGGCACTGTTGGCTCTCGATGGCGTCGTTGCGCTGCCTTAAGCTCGCAGCAGGTTCTACCGCAACCGCCCCGACCGCCCGGTCTGCCGGGGCGCCTGAAACATAGCATTAATGGCCTGCGCGCTGCGGCCGACGACCGCAACGCCGTCGCCGGCTTCGATGCGGGTCTTCTTGTCGGGCCCGGTGATGGCGTCACCATCGCGGCGGTTGATCTGAACGACGAAGAACGCGCTGTTGGTGCGCGACTCGATTTCCTCGATCGTAAGATCCGTCAGCGCGCCGCCCTCCGGCGCGACCACGACTTCGATCACCAGACCGAGATTGCGCAGCTGCCGCTCCAACTCCCGCATCCGGTCGGATTCGCGAATAAAGCGCGACGTCTCCGGAAACAGCAAAATCTCGGCGATGCGCTCGGCGCCGATATGCGTCGGCAGCACGACCTTGTTGGCCCCGGCGTGGACCAGCTTGCGCTCGGTGGATACCGCGTCGCCGCGGGCAATGATCTGGATCGCAGGATTAAGACTGCGGGCGCTGAGCGTGATGAACACGTTGGCGGCATCGTTCGGCACCACCGTCACCAGCGCGCGGGCGCGCATGATGCCAGCGTCCTGCAATAAGGCTTCATTGGTGGCGTCGCCCTGCAGGCAGGGATGGCCGGCGTCGCGCGCCTGGGTGACGCGCCGCTCCTCCTGCTCCACCACCACGAAATCCGCGCGGCCGTCCTTGAGCGCCTTTGCGAGTTCGACGCCGATGCGGCCGTAGCCGCAGACAATGATGTGATTTTCGAGCTTGTCGACCTCAGACTGCACGCGGCGGCCGCCCAAAAGCTGTTGCAGCGGATTGAGCGTCATGAACTGGACCAGCGCACCGGACAGAAAGATCATGCCGGTGCAGCCGAACGCCATGGTGCCCATGGTCAGCGCATGCAGGTATTGCGTATCGATCGGCCGGACTTCGCCGTAGCCGACGGTGAATACCGTCAGCGTGACCATGTAGAGCGCGTCCTGAAAATTCCATCCCGCCCTCATATAGCCCAAAGTCGTGGCGACCCAGACGATCGCCATAAAAACGGCGCCACGGACCAGATTGCGCGATGGATGAAGAAGCGGATTGTCCATTCGCGTTGTTCGAGCCCGTCCACACTCCGGCCGCCGGCGACGATAGGTTTCAATAGTGCCTGCGGGCGGCGGGAAATTGCAACGACTTTTGATACAATTGGCTCTGAAAGGTCCTTTTTCTGCACCCCCCAACTTATTGTCAGCCAAAGGCGGCCGCTTCATTCGGCGCACTCGAACCGACAACAGCGGAGCAATTCAACCCAGGCGCTTGGCCGGACGATTTTTTAGCGGGCAGCTTATAAGCTGACGACCGTGACAACTCGATCCTTCACGCTCTCGATCGATTCTCGAAGCTTAGGGACTAGCGGGAGCAAGTCGACAAGCCGGTTAGTGGGCGCCTGAAGAACTACGACGGGGATCGGCAATTCTCGAATATTTTGCTGAAACACAAGATTCATATCTACAGTAACAAATATGTCGAAATGTTTCGACGCTAAAGCGAGAAGCTCTCCGTTCTTGATCGCGTTCCAGCCCATCTGCCGGGCGCCCTTAACCTCGTGCCCGGTAAGGGCGCGCGAGAGCCGCCAGTCGACACACTCATCGAGCAGAATTTTCACGAGACCGATTCGATGAGCTTATCCTTCAACTCTTGAAGAAATCCGATAACCTGCGCTCTGGTCACAGATGGAAAGCCCTTGAGAAATTCATCGATCGAGTCGCCGGCTTCAATATAATCCATAAGAGTCTGTACCGGCACACGCGTGCCGCAGAACACCGGCGTTCCGCCCATAACCTCGGGGTCGCGGCAAAGGATTTTGCTGCTCATAACAGACAGACTACGCGTCATGACGCCGGGCGGCAACACAAACTCGAACCGCCGGAGCCCGAAGGACGGCCGCCGGCCCTGCAACCGTCACCCTTCGAGAGCCGCTTCGCGGCCACCTGAGTATGACGAATCCCAGTCCGCGAATAATCAGGTTTTCGTGCTCATGCGTTGTCGCTTCGTCATCGAGCGGCCCGGATAGATCACCGGCGGGATGGTTTGCGCCCAGACCTCCTGGATGCGGGCGATCTCGGTCTCGAAGCATTCCAGGAAGAGCCGCGCTTGCGGCGAGAGCGTGCGGCGCAGCGGCGAGATCACCACGAATTCGGCGATCAGAGGCGGATCGTGGATCGGCGAAATTATCCGCTCCATCGACCGTCCGATGTCGGCCACGCAGATCAGGCCGGACAGGATCGCCACCCAATCGGAACGCAGCACGAATTGCAGCGTCGAGATCATGGCGTCCATTTCGATGACGTCCGCGACTTCGATGCCGTGCGTCTCGAAATAGACCTCGATATTGCGGCGGCGGACATTGGCGCGGCCAGGCAGGATGATCTTCAGCGGCCCGCAGTCCTTCAAGCGGACCGGCGCGAACGGCTTTAGCCCGCGCTTGACGTTCGACACCAGCATTTCGCGATCGCGGGCGATCAATTGCGTTTTCAGTCCCACCCGGCCTTCGGTCGCCGGTACCGCGGCGAAATCCAGTTCGCCGTTTTGCACCATGGCGCTGAGTGTGCCGCTATAGCCCTCGATGATATGGAGCCGCACGTCGGGATAGCGCGACACGAACTGCTCCAATGCCGGCGCCAGCGCCGCCCGCGTCAGCGTCGGGATCAGTCCGATCCGGAGATCGCCGCTCACCCGCGAGGCAAAGGCCCGCACTTCCGCATTGGCCTTGGCGAGCTGGCCGACCGCCTCGATGCAGTGCTTGTAATAGCGCTGGCCGGCCGGGGTGGGCTTTACGCCACCGGCCGAGCGTTCGAACAGCTTCACGCCGAGCGTGCGCTCGGCCGCGGCGACGTGCTGGGAAATGCCGGACTGGGTGGCGTTTTCGCGCGCCGCCGCGCGGGTAAAGGAGCCTTCCTCGCAGACCGCGATGATGGCCCTGATCTGCCGAAGCGCAATTTCAGCCATTAGAAAACCTGATGAGGTATGCCGTCATATATTAATTCGGCTGGCAGCGCCATGCTTGCTAGATTCACGCCCGAGTGAGCGACCCGAACCCGCGGCGGAGGCAGCATGAAACTCGGCTTTTTCACGATGCCGATCCACCCGCTGGGCAAGGATTGGCGGCAGTCGCTGCGCGAGGATCGCGAGGCCTTCATCCTCGCCGACAAGCTCGGCTTCACCGAAGCCTATGTCGGCGAGCATGCCACCGATCAGGCCGAGAACATCACCTCCTGCGCGGTGTTCATCGCCAGCCTGATCGACGCCACCAAGACCATCAAGCTCGGCACCGGCACCATCAACATGCCGAACTCGCATCCGGCGGCGACCGCGGCGCAGATCGCGATGCTCGACCATATGCTCGACGGCCGCTTCATCTTCGGCATCAGCCCCGGCGGCCTGCTGTCGGACGCCGAGGTGTTCGGCAATCTCGACGCCGACCGCAATGCCATGTTCCTCGAAGCGATCAATGCGGTGCTGCAAATCTGGCAGAGCGAGCCGCCCTACAACATCAGCGGCAAATATTGGAATATCAAAGTCGAGCGGCAAGCGATGCCTGAAATCGGCCAGGGCTTCCTGCCGAAGCCGCTGCAGAAGCCGCATCCGCCGATCGTGGTGACCGCGGTGGCGCCGTTCTCCAAGGGCGTGACCGAAGCGGCCGCGCGCGGCTGGGATCCGATCTCGGCGAACTTCCTGATGCCGGAATGGGTCAAGAGCCATTGGCCGAAATATGCCGAGGGCTGCGAGCGCATGGGCCGCAAAGCCGATCCGGCCAACTGGCGCGTCGCCAAAAGCATTTTCGTCGCCGACGACGAGAAGACCGCGAAGGCCTATGTGACCGACGCCAACAGTCCTTATCGCTATTACTACAGCCAGCTCTACACCAAGCTGAAGAAAGGCCGGCTCGAACTGTTCAAGACCCGGCGCGACCAGCCCGACAGCGAAGTGACGCTCGACGGCATCTGCAACGAGCTGATCATCTACGGCACGCCGGACAAGGTCGCCGACGAGATCCTGAAATTTCGCGACAAGGTCGGCGACTTCGGCACGCTGCTCTACGCCGGCAAGGATTGGCGCGATCCCGAACTCGCCAGGCGCTCGATGACTTTGCTGGCGGAAAAAGTCCTGCCCAAGGTCAACGCCGCCATCAAAGTCTGATCCGGAAGTTGCCGCCGGTTTCCTAAAAGCTCATATCCACCGCCAACCTCGAACAAAGGGAGCCACGCCTTGGCCCGTCCGCGCGTCTTCGTCACCCAGCCGATTGCCGAAAGCGCGCTCGGGCGGTTACGCGATATCGCCGACGTCGAAGTCAATCCGGACTCCAGCCGGGTGCTGGACAAAGCCGCGCTGATCGAAGCGGTCAAGCGCTGCGATATCTTGATTTCGCTGCTGCACGACACGGTCGACGCCGAGGTGCTGGCCGCGAATCCGAACCTCAAAGCGGTATCGTCGATGAACATCACCCGCGATCTGATCGATCTCGACGCGGCGACGCGAGCGCGGCATTCCGGTGACCAATATTCCGGCGATCGTCACCGACGCCACCGCCGACATTGCCTTCGGCCTGCTGCTGGCGGTGGCGCGCAACATCGCGCTCGGCGACCGGCTGTTCCGCTCCGGCGTCTATCCCGGCTCGCAGTCCAACCATCTGGCCGGCGCCGCGGTGAGCGGCCGAACGCTGGGGCTGGTCGGATTCGGCCGTATCGGCCAGGCCGTCGCGCGGCGCGGGCGGGGCTTCGACATGAAGATCATCTATGCCGATCCGCGCCGGATGCCGCCGCAGGTCGAAAACAATTTCGAGGCCCGTTACCGCGGCCTCGACGATCTGTTGCGCGAGGCCGACTTTGTTTCGCTGCATCCGCAGCTTTCGCCGGATACCCGGCATCTGATGAGCGATCGGCAATTTGCGCTGATGAAGCCTTCGGCCTTCGTGATCAACACTTCGCGCGGCCCGGTGATCGACGAAGCCGCCCTCGTTCGCGCGCTGACGGAGAAGAAGATCGCCGGCGCCGGGCTCGACGTCCATGAGCACGAGCCGCGCCTCGCGCCCGAGCTCGTCGCCATGCCCAACGTAGTGCTGACCCCGCATCTCGGCAGCGCGGTGCTTTCGCTGCGCGAGAGCATGGCCAATGTGGTGGCGGACAACACCATCGCGCTGATCGAGGGCCGCCCGCCGGTCGGCTGCCTCAATCCGCAGGTGTTGAAGAAGCTGTTTTAGATATTCTCCGCCCATTCCCGCGCAAGCGGGAACCCAGCTGGTTTTCTCCGTCACACTGGCATCTGGGTCCCCGCTTTCGCGGGTACGAGCGGATGCGGAACCGCGGCGCGCCTACGAGCCGCTTTCGCGCGCCATCGGCGCAACCACGTCGTCGTAGGGATAGGCCTGCGGCATGATCTTCAGATCGACCGATATCTTTTGCGTCCGGTCGACATTGCCACGCGCGAACTTGCCGTCCTTCGAATACCACTTCTCCATGCGCGCCAGCGCGGCTTTGAGAACGCCGTCATCGGCATTGGCGAAGGTCTTCTTGGCGATATCGAATGTCCCGGCCTGGTTGGTGTGGATGAAGGACAGCCCCTCGACCAGCGCGTCGAACACCGCCTTCGCATCGTTCGGCGACTTATCGACGAAGGCTTTGCTGATCGACAGCGGCGATGACGAAAAAGCGTCGAGCTTTTCCGGCACGTCGACCAGCATGGTGGCGAAGCCCTGCTGAATGCCGATGGTCACGAACGGTTCGAACACCATGGCGGCATCGGCCCGGCTGCTCTTGAGCGCGCCGAGGATTTCGCCGCCGCCGCCGACCGACACCAGGCTGACATCCTTATCCGGATCGAGGCCCGCTTCCTTGACGAAATAGCGGGCGAGATTGGCCGTGAGCGAACCCGGGCTGGTCACCGCGATGGTCTTGCCTTTGAGATCGGCCACCGACTTCAGGTCTTCGTCCTTGCGGCCGATCATGGCGAACGGCACCCGCGAGGTCTGAGCGAAGAACAACTCGACGTCCACATTGCGCGAGCGCATCAGGCCGACTTCCGGGAAACCGGTGGCGACGATCTGGACGTCGCCGGAGATATAAGCCTTCATCGCCTCGCCGCCGCCGCGGCTGGTGATGACGTCGACATCGACATTGTGCTTCTTGAACAGCCCGTTGGCTTGCGCGATGTAGATCGGCATCAATTCAAGCGAAGCGACCGGCAGCGCAATTTTGACGCTGTCGGCCCGCGCGCCTTGGCAGGCGAACGCCGCGAGACAGGCCAGCGCCCCTGCGAGCTTTAGTGAAAGTTTCATGTGGCTCTCCTCCCTATTCGCGCCGCCGAAAGCGGCGCGTTATGCCGTCATTTCTCGTCCGAGAATCGCCAGCGGATGAACACCGGCCCCAGCGCATCGATGGCAAAGCTCAGGGCGGCGGCGAACAGCGCAAGCGTAATGATGCCGAGATAAAGCGTCGGCGTATCGAGCGTGCCCGAGGCGTACAGGATCATATGGCCGAGGCCGGCGCGCGATGCGACAAATTCGCCGATCACCGCGCCGATCAGCGCCAGGCCGGAACCGATCTTCAAGCCGGTATAAACGCTCGGCAGCGACGACGGCACGATCACCTTCCAGAAAATCTGGCTGCGGCTCGCGCCCATCACGCGCAGCGCGTCGATGAAGGTGGTGTCGAGCCGCAGCGAGGCGGTGTAGACCGGAATGAACATCGCAAAGAATACGATGTAAACGCTGATGCCGATCTTGGAGAGGATGCCGAGACCGAGCCAGAGGATGAACAGCGGCGCGATCACGATCACCGGAATGCCGTTAAGCACCATCAGGAACGGCTCGAACACGTTCGAGGCGAAACGCAGCTGCGGCAGGATAAGTCCGACAAACATTCCGACCAGCGAACCGGCGACCAGGCCAAGCAGCGTTTCGAATACCGTGATCCCGGTATCCTGCAGGAACGTGCCGTTCGACCATTGCGTCAACAAGGCATGGAAAACCTGGCTGGGGCTCGAAAAGAACAGTTCGCTCATGGCGCCGGAACGGACACCGACCTCGGTGCCGACCAGAATCACCGCCAGAACGGCGAGGCGGCCGGCGATGACCAGGAGCCGGTGCGACCAGGGCGTCATGCCGCGGTGTCCATGCCGGTCACGCTGATGTCGAGCGCATCCCAGATGCTTTTGAAGAACTGGGTGAATTCGGGCATGCTCGGCACGTCGGCGACGCTCGCCGCCTTGCGGCTGAGCGGGGTCACGTAAATCTCCTTCACGGTGGCGGGTCGGCGGCTGAGCACCAGGACCCGATCGGCCATCGACACCGCCTCGGCGATGTCGTGGGTGACCAGCAGCATGGTGCGCTTGCCGGCGCGGCAGATCTTCACCACGTCGTTCTCGATCACAACGCGGGTCTGCGCGTCGAGCGCGGCGAACGGCTCGTCGAGCAGCAGCACGCGCGGCTCGATGGCGAGGGTTTGCGCCAGCGCCGCACGCTTTTGCATACCGCCGGACAGCGCGTGCGGATATTTGCGCTCGAAGCCGGCAAGCCCGTATTGCTTCATTAAAGCAAGCGCCCGTTTGCGGCGTTCCGCTTTCGGCTCGCCGCGGATTTCCAGACCGAGTTCGACGTTCTCGACCACCGAGCGCCACGGCAGCAAAGTCGATTGCTGAAACAACATGCCGAGCCGCCGGTCGGTCCCCTTCACCGGCTTGCCGTCGACCAGCACCTGGCCGGCCGTAGGCTTGCGCAATCCGACTGCGAGGCTGAGCAAGGTCGACTTGCCGCAGCCGCTCGGCCCGATCACCGCGACGATCTCGTCTTCCTTGCAGGAGAACGAAACGTCATGCAGCACCTCGACCGGACCGCGGCGGCCCGGAAAGGAGAAGCTGACATTGCGGAATTCGAGCATCGCAGATTCTGTCAGCGCGCGTTCGCAGTGCCGAGCACCGGCTTGCCGATGCCGAGCGGCTCGGCGTCGATCAGCACGAAGGCGACGCGGGCGCGGGCCGAACTGCGATTGGCCCAGGCATGGTTGGTGCCGCGCTGCACCATGATGTCGCCGGCCTTCATCTTGACCGTCGACTGGTCCATGTCCATTTCGATCTCGCCTTCGAGCACGATGACATAATCGACCGTTTCGGTGCGGTGCATGTGCGGCTTGTTGCCGGGCGGGAAATCGATCACCGCGAAGCGCGAACCATGCGCCGGCGGCGCCGTCCCCATGATGCGCGCGCCCATGTCTTCGACGTCGGTGCCGGCGGGAATAGCGGCCGGCGCCTTGTCGGTGGTCCAGATCAAGGTCGATACCGTGCCGGGCGCCGGAAATTTGGCGTTGCTCGCCGGCGCGTCGATCAGCACCTTCGCCACCTCGCCGTCGTGGCCGGTGACGATGCGCCGGATCGGCGGATAGTCGGATTTGGTGTCGCTCATACTGGGCTCCCGCGTCAGGCCGCGATGGTCTGGAAATCCATCGGATAGTCGTGCATCCGCCGCGCGCCGTTCTCGGTAATCAAGACGGTCTCGGCGAACACGCAGCCGGTCTTACCCTCGTGGAATTTCGGATCGAACAGGTCGATGTTGAAGGCGAACACCATGCCGGTACGGAATTCGTCGCCGAGCTTTTTCAGCGCCGCCTGATCGGCGGCGATGGCGTGATGGCGGTAGCGCGGATATTCCAGCGACGCCAACCCGTGGCCGTGGATGCCGGTCTCGCACATGCCGAGACCTTGCGCGTGAATGACGTCGCGCACCTTGTCCATGGCGACCGAGATCGGCCGGCCCGGGCCGAAATTTTTCATGCCTTCTTCGTACGCCGCAACGCAGCCGTCATAGATGCGGCGCTGCTCCGGCTTGGGATCACCGAGGCTGAAGGTCCGCTCGACATGGGTGTAGTAGCCGCCGATCTTGGGATGGATTTCGCAAGTGATGAGATCGCCGCGCGCGATCGGCCGCGTGGTCGGCAGCCGGAACGGGTGCGGAAAAGGCAGCGCATCGCAGGCCCACAGGAACAGCGTCGGCTCTTCGCCGCCGTTCGACAGCATCGCGTTCACCATGCCGCCATAGACTTCCGACTCCTTCACGCCCGGCTTCGCGGTGTCGCGGCAGGTCGAGAGCATCAGGTCGCCGAGCCGCGCGGCGCGCGCCAGCATCGCCAGCTCCTCGTCGCTTTTGACGGTGCGCAGCATTTCCATCATGTCGTCGAGATTGACGAAGTCGGCCTGCGGCAGAACTTCCTTCATCCGCTCGAAAACGCTGTGCGGCAGCCAGCCGTCCGGATCGAGCGGGCCGGCCAGACCGTCCATGCCGATCCGGCCCTTGGTCAGCCCGAGTTCGGTGAGCCGTTCGATCGCCGAGTCCGCCCAGGTGCGGCGCCGCGGCCGCACATCCGAAATCCAGTCCTGCGCCGCCCGCCAGCCGTCAACAAAGGTCGGCATCATCACATAGGATGTCGGCTCGCCCTTGAGCGGGAACACCAGCACGTTGAATTCGGCATTGCCGCCGATCGGCGACAGATAGCGCGCATTGGCGGTGCAGAAATCCCACACCGCAGGCCAGCCCCACAGCACCAGGCAATCGAGGCCGCGCGCTTCCATTTCTTTTCGCGTCAGCGCCCAGCGGCGGTCGCGCTCTTTCAGCGACATCCGCGGCAGTTCAAGTTTCTCGCGCATTGTGCACTCCGTTTCAAAGCGGCCGTCAGCGGCCCTGTTGGCGGCCTTTTAACGGCCTTGCGCCCGCATGCGCTTGAGACTGTCGACGTAATCTCCGACCGCCCGGTCGAAATCGTATTCCGGCGTGAAGCCGAGCTCCTTGCGGGCGCGGCTGACGTCGTAGACACCGTGCGGTGGGTACGGCATGCCGAGGAAATTATCGCCGGGCCCGATCTCGATATCCGCGCCGGGAATGTGCTTACGGATCGCCACCGCCATGTCGTTCAATGTCGACCCCACGCCGCTGCCGATATTGTAAACGCGGCTCGGCACTTTATCCGCCACGGTGGCCAGATAAACGCCGCGCGCGGAATCCTTGTTGTAGATGAAGTCGTCTTTGGCCTCGGCGCCGTAGGGATGATGGAACGGCAAGCCGTTGAACGGCGCTTCGACGATCTGGCTGGTGACGCCCATCTTGCCGTGGCGCGCGGTCTTGCCGGGCCCGTAGGTGGTCGCGAACCGCAGAATGGCGACATCGACGTCGAAATTATTCGCGTAATACAGCGCCGTCTGCTCGCTCATCAGCTTGGCGCTGTCGTAGATGCGTTGCGGATTTTTCGGCATGTCTTCGGGCATCGGCTTGTAATGCGGCGGACCGTAGTCGCCGAGCACCGGCCCGTAGATGCCCTTGGCGCTGGTGTAGACCACGCGCTTGACGTCGAACAACCGCGCGCCTTCGAGCACATTGACCGTGCCCATGACATTGACCTGGATGCTCAGCGCAGGGTTCGCGGCGGATACCGCGCCGACGAAGGCCGCCGCATGAACGATATGCGTGACTTGGTGCCGCTTGATGACATCGAGCAGCCGCGGCATGTCGAGAATGTCGCCCGGCTCGAAGTCGAACTTGTCCGCGATGTCGCCGATCAGGCTGTCGTCGCGATGGCGCGCCAACACCACCGGCCGGTGGCCTTCCTGGACGAATTTGCGGCTGGTTTCGGCGCCGATGACGCCCATTCCGCCCGTAACAAGGACCTTCATGCGCTTCCTTCCCCAGCCTTCAACGCCGCTTTTGTTAATTAACTCGCGAGTGAGTTAGAACCGGTCCCAATCGCTGTCAAGCCGTGCAGCAACCGCGTTTTGCCGCATTACGGCGCGAGATAAGCTTTGATCATATCGACCACCAGCGTGCGGCGTCGGCGCAGCGCCGCGGCGGCGGTCACGTCGGTGTTGAAGATCACGCCCAGCGTGTGACGGTTGGAAAACACAAAGAAGCCGAGCGCGCAGATCGAGAGATAAAGGTCGAGCGGATCGACGCCTTTGCGCAGCACGCCGGTCGAGACGCCGCGATCGAGCACGCGCTTGATGATCGAGATCAGCGGCGCGCGCATTTCCGCGATCCGCTTCGAGGTCCGCAAATGCCGCGCGCGGTAGAGATTCTCCATCTTCACGAATTCGACGTAGTGCGGATATTTGACGTAATGGTCGAATTTGGCGGCCACCATCGCGGCAATGGCCTCGATCGGGCCTAGCGCATCGACATCGATCGCTTCCTCGACCTCGACCAGTTCGAAATAAGCGGCCTCAAGGGCGGCGAGATAAAGCCCCTCTTTGCTGCCGAAATAATAATAGGTCATGCGCCGGTTGGCGCCGGCGAGGTCGGCGATATCCTCGATACGGGTGGCGTCGAGTCCCTTGGCGGCGAATTCCTGCATCGCCGCTTGCAGAATGCGCGCACGGGTCGCCGCCGCATTGCGCCGTCTGATCGCCTTCGGACGGCTCGTGGCGCCGTTGGCCGATCGCGGCGCCAAAGCCCGGCGATATGTTTTGGGAAGACTGCCTTCCGATGCGGTACTCATGCCCGGGCTCACACACGCAAATGCGGTGTTCACCCTGCGGCATTTCGCAAAGAGTCGCAACCTCCGCGAGCCGCGCGCGGTTTCGCTACGGTTATCAGCAGCGAGCTTTATCGCGAAGTCTGCTGCCGCAACGCCGCGATGTCCTTATCGGCAATCGCCGACTTCTCGCTGCCGAAGCGTGCCGTGACGTAGTTCGCGACGGCTGCGATCTCCGTATCGGAATAGATGCTGCCGAACGCCGGCATCGAGACGACGCCATCCGGCGTGTGCCGCGTCGTGCCCGTGATGACGATCTGCGCGACATTGGTCGCGGTCGGATCGTTGACGGCGCGCGCGCCGGCAATGGTGGCGAACGGCGAGATCGCGCTCACCCCGGTCCAGCTGTGGCAACTGACGCAGGCGTCCTTCGAATATCTTCTTGCCCAGCGCGTCGGCGACCGGAGCGCCGGATTTCGGCGAAGCCGGCGCCGGCGGCGCAAGCGTTGCCGGCAAATCCGACGAGGCGACGGCCGGCACGCGTGCGCACATAAGCTGACAAGCGCGTGAATATCGGCCGGCGCCATCTGGCTGAAGCTTTCGTCGACCGCCTCGCCCATCGGCCCCGCCGCGGTGCCGCGGCCCGAGCGCATGGCCGTTCGACAGATAGGCGAATACTTCGTCGTCGCTCCAGGCGCCGATGCCGGAGCCCTTGTCGGAGGTGATATTGAAAGCGCGCCAGCCGGCGGTCAGCGCGCCGGCGAATTTCTTCCGATTGTCGAGCGCGAAGGCGAGATTGCGCGGCGTGTGGCATTCGCCGCAATGCGCCAGCGCCTCGGCGATATAGGCGCCGCGATTCCATTCCGGAGCTCTGCGCCGTGTTCGGCTGCGAAGCGGCTGTCCGGGTTGAAGGCAAACGACCAGAAGCCCATCAACCAGCGCTGATTGAACGGGAAACGTCAGCGTGTCGGCCCGATTGGCCGCATGCGGCCGGCGGCAGGCTGAACAGATAGGCCTTGATCGCCAGCGCATCGGCATCGGTCATATAGGTGTAGGACGGATACGGCATCGCCGGATAAAGCCGCGTGCCGTCGCGGCGGATGCCGCGCTGCACCGCGTTGAGGAAATCCGCGTCGCTGTAGTCGCCGATGCCGGTTGTCCTTGTCGGGCGTGATGTTGGTCGAATAGAGCGTGCCGAACGGCAGCGGAATCGCGAGGCCGCCGGCATAGGCCTGGCCGCCCGGCGCGGTGTGGCACACCACGCAATCGGCGGCGCGCGCCAGATATTCGCCGCGCTTGACGACATCGGCGCTCGGCGAGCGTCGGCAGGCACCCCGGTCGGATCGGCGCCGTGATAGTCCGCCAGCGCCACCGTCGAGCCCGCCGGCAAACGCCATCGGTCCGGGATTGAAGACTCGCCAGCCGAGCACGGCGAGCGACGATGCAGCGATAAGCGACGACGATGATGAGCGGTTCGGTGCGCATGGCGTTCACGCCTTGTCCCGAGTCGCGAGCGCGTCGCGGTCGATCGGCAGCCGGCGCAGCGCGATGCCGGTCGCGGCATAGATCGCGTTGCGCAGCGCCGGCGGCCCCGCCGTGACGCCGGTTTCGCCGATGCCGCCGGGCTCTTCGCCGCTTTTGATGACATGCACCTCGATCTTCGGCACCTCGTCGATGCGCAGCATGCGGTAATCGTTGAAATTCGATTGCTGCACGCGGCCGTTCTCGATGGTGATCTCGCCGTACAGCGCCGCGGTCAGGCCGAAGATCAGGCCGCCCTGCAACTGCGCGACGATGGTGTCGGGATTGACCGCAATGCCGGTATCGACCGCCGTGGTGACGCGGCGCAGGTGCACCTCGCCGTGTTCGTCGACCTCGGCCTCGACGACGGTGGCGATGAAGCTGGCGAACGACGGCTGCACGCAGACGCCGCGCCCGACCCGCGCCGGCAGCGGCTCGCCCCAGCCGGATTTCTGCGCGACCAGGTCGAGCGCCGCCTTCAGCCGCGGATTGCCGGTCAGCATGCCGCGGCGGAACTCGACCGGATCCTTGCCGGCCTTGCGCGCCAGTTCGTCCATGAAGCATTCGATGGCGAAGACGTTGTTGTTCGGCCCGACGCCGCGCCAGAATCCGGTCGGCACCGCGGGCGGTTCGGCGCGCACATATTCGACGTGCAGGTTCGGAATGTCGTAGGGCATGTCGACGGCGCTATCGACCGCGTCGATGTCGATGCCGTTGATGAAGATCGGCGGCGCCCAGCGCGCCATGATCGACGAACCGGTGACGCGATATTTCCAGGCGACGATCTTGCCGTCGACCAGGCTCGCCGAAATCGTGTCGCGATAGACCGGGCGATAGATGTCGTGCTGGATGTCTTCTTCGCGCGTCCACACGACCTTCACCGGCCCGTCGACATGCTTGGCGATGCGCACGGCGCTCGCCGCCATGTCGGCTCGAGCCGGCGGCCGAAGCCGCCGCCGAGCAGATGATTGTGCACCGTCACCTTGTCGACCGGCAGGCCCGACAGCCTTCGCCGACTGTCGACTGCACGCGGCGTCATGACCTGCGTGCCGATCCAGATTTCGCAGCCGTCCGGCGTGACATGCGACCGTGCAGTTCATCGGCTCCATGGTCGCGTGCGCCAGGAACGGCAGTTCGTATTCGCCCTCGACCCTGTCGCCCTGCGCCAGGCCTTTGGCGACGTCGCCGACGGATTTTCGCGACCACGCCGTCTTTCTTGCTGGCGGCGCGCAGATCCTCCCAGATGTCGGCCGAATTGACTGTGCGCGTTCGGCGCCTTCGTTCCAGGTGATGACGAGCGCATCGAGGCCCTTCTTGGCGGCCCACATGTGATCGCCGACCACCGCGACCAGATCGTCCAGCACCACGATCTGCCGCACGCCGGGGATCGCCTTGGCGGCGCTGTCGTCGACATGGCCGACCTTGCCGCCGAACACCGGACACGCGGCCATGGTCGCGAACTTCATGCCGGGCAGCATCGCGTCGATGCCGTAGACGACCTTGCCGTCGGTCTTGTTCGGCGTGTCGAAGCGCTTGAGCGGCTTGCCGATCAGCGTGAAATTCTTCGGATCCTTCAGCGGCGGGTCGGCCGGCACCGGCAGGCTCGACCGCCGCGTCGGCCAGATCGCCATAGGCGAGCGTGCGCCCGCTCGGCGGCGTGACTGACCTCGCCGTTGGCGGCGGTGCAGCTTGCCGGCTCGACCTGCCATTGCTGCGCCGCGGCCTGCACCAGCATCGCGCGCGCCGCAGCGCCGGCGATGCGCAGCGGCTTCCAGAACGCGCGGATGGAATTGGAATTGCCGGTGACCTGAATGCCGAACATCGGATTGCCGTAGAGCTTGTCGTTCGGCGGCGCGTGCTCCAGCGCGACCTTGGCGAAATCGGCGTCGAGCTCTTCGGCGAGGATCATCGCGCATCGCGGTATAGATGCCCTGCCCCATCTCGACCTGCGGCATGACCAGCGTGGTCTTGCCGGTGTGGTCGATGCGGATGAAGGCATTGGGCGCGAACTGGCCTGCTGTCGTGTCCGGCGGCTGCTCCGGCTCGTTCGCCGCGCGCACCGGAAGATGGAAAGCAAGAACAAATCCGGCCGGCCAAGCCGCCTTTGATGACAGCTGCGGCGTGAAGCAGTGCGCGTGATATCTTCGAACGTGCTCATCGCCGGCTCCTATACTTCGCCGGCGGCGCGCTTGATCGCCTCGCGGATGCGCACATAGGTGCCGCAGCGGCAGATGTTGCCGGCCATGGCGGCGTCGATATCGGAATCGTCGGGATTGGGCGTGGCTGGCGAGCAGCGCCGCCGCCGACATGATCTGGCCGGACTGGCAATAGCCGCACTGGATGACTTCGAGATCGAGCCAGGCTTTCTGAACCTTGGCGCCGGCAGTCGGTGGCGCCGACGCCTTCGATGGTGGTGATGGCTCTATTCGCCGATCGCGCCGACCGGCAGCAGGCAGGAGCGCACCGGCTTGCCGTCGAGATGCACGGTGCAGGCGCCGCATTGCGCGATGCCGCAGCCGAATTTCGTGCCGGTCATGCCGAGCACGTCGCGCAGCACCCAGAGCAGCGGCATGTCGTCGGGGGCGTCGAAAGTCTTGCTTTCGCCGTTGATCGTCAAGGTCGTCATCGCGAGTCTCCACTCACAGATGCCGCCGACAGCCTCCGCTTACGGCGACCGACACCATTATACCGATAATATTGATGCGCCGTGGCGCGAATGCAAACTCATCTTTTTGTGACGGTCGCGCCGCTCTTTGAGGCCCGCAACAGCGGGACGGGCGATGACCCGTAACTATTGGAGACGGCATGTAAATCGACGACCGGCTATTCGCCGCGGCGCGACTTAGTCCGGTTGAATGCCGGGCGAAGCACTCGCAACGCGGCACCCGCTGCCGGGCTATTTTATTTGATATCGCCCAGCCATTTTGTGCGAATTTTAGCCAAGGTGCCGTCCATGTCGATCTGGTCGATCCAGATATCGAGATAGTTCAGCAAGGTCTGATCTTCGCGATGCAGCAGGATCGCGACATAGACCGGATTGAAGACATTCCCCGGATCCATTGCCGCGATGCGCGGATCCTGCCGCGCCGTGTAAATCGCGGCAGTCGAATCGGCGACCTGAGCGTCGGCTTTACCGGCGAGAAGATCAGCCATGGCGAGCGCGTTGGAATCGTAACCCACCGGGCTCGCTTGCTTGAACATCGTCTTGGCGAAAGTCTCGTTCAAGCCGCCTTTGTTATAGGCGATTTTCACATCCGGCCGGTCGAGATCGGCGAGCGACTTGAAACGGTCTTTGTCGCCGGCGCGGATCATCACCAGCTTGCCGTAGCGCATATAGGGTTTGGAGAACGTCGCGGTCCGCGCCCGCTCGAAGGTGCGGCCCATGCCCGACATCGCGATGTCGAACTTGTCGGCGGCGAGATCGCCCAGCATCGAGCCGAACGTCATTTTCACATAGTCGATCTTGACGCCGAGCGCCGGGCCAAGCGTCGCCAAGGCATCGATGTCGAAGCCTTCCAGCGCGCCGCCGGCGCTGCGCATGCTGAACACCGGCGTGTCCATGGTGGTGCCGACACGCAAAGTGCCGCTGTCGAGAATGCGCTGCAGCCGGTCCGGCGTCTGACTTTGCGCGCACACAGCCGTGCTCGCGAACACAACAAGCAATATGCCGACGAGCGATCGGATGTTCATTCGTATCCCCTTGCTAGCCGAACCGAAGCTTGCGGCTTTCAGTCTTTTTCCCGTTCCCACTCGACGATGACGCGGACCGTTTTATTGTTGATGTTGGGATGCGGCATCGGCGGGCTCTGGATGTAAAGCCGGTCGCCCTCGATCCTGATCTCGCGCACCTGCTCGCCGCCGACCCAGGCTTCGTTCCACGCCGCCTCGACCTTGGTGATGACTTTGCCGCCCTCGACCCGATAACGGCCGGTATAGGCGATCATGCTTTTGAGCGCCTGCGCCCGCTCCTCGTCGGTCTTCGGCACCGGACGGGTCTCCGCCGTCATTAGGGCGATCCAGCGTCCGGCCGGCGTCGCGATCTGGATGCCGCGCGGATGCTCGCCATAGACCGGCGTGCGCTCCCCGGTGGCCTGATCCTCATAGACCACCGAGACCAGCTTCCAGGTGCCGACGATCTGCTGCCGCAGCTCGGCATCGTCGGCGCGCGCGAGCGCGGTCACGGACAATATCGCCAACAGGCCGAGCACCACAGCGCGCATGATTTTCTCCGCTGACGGTTTCATTCCGCGGTCCAGCCGCCGTCGAGCACCAGCGCGGACCCGGTCATCAACGACGAGGCATCGGAGGCGAGGAAAACGATGGCGCCGGTCAACTCGTCGAGCTGGCCGAGGCGGCCGAGCTTTATCTTCGACAGCACTTCGTCGCGGAACGCCTTGTTCTCGAAGAACGGCCGCGTCATCGGCGTTTCCAGAAACGTCGGCCCGAGGCTGTTGACCCGGATATTATGCGGCGCAAGCTCGATCGCCATCGCCTTGGTGAAGCCCTCCATGGCGTGCTTGGAGGCGCAATAGACGGTGCGGCGCGCGGCGCCGACATGGCCCATCTGCGAGGAGATATTGACGATCGAGCCGGGCAGTTTTGCTTCGATCAGCCGCCGCGCCACCGCCTGTGCGGTAAAATAAGCGGCGCGGACATTGAGCGAAAAGATCGCGTCGAAATCCTCGACTTTCACATCCGGAAACAAGGCCGGCCGGTTCATCCCGGCATTATTGATCAGGATTTGAAACGGCGCCGCCGCCGCGACGGCCCTACGCACGGCTTCGACATCGGTCACATCGAGCACCTGCGCCTCGGCGGCCTGCCCGCGGTCGCGAATGGCGGCCGCCGCCTCCTCGATTTCCGATTTGGTGCGCGCCGCCAACGTCACATGCGCGCCGGCCTCGGCCAGCGCCGAAGCCGCCGCAAGCCCGATACCACGCCCGCCGCCGGTGACCAGCGCGCGTCGGCCGTCGAGGCGGAAGCTCGGGGTTTTAGCGAGGTCGATGGCCATAATACTTTTCGTCATTCCGCGACCGGCGGCTATCGGATTCCGGACTTGCACGCTTCGCGGCGATCCGGAGGTGACACATCACTCCGCCGCCTCGCCGTAGGGCACGTTGCGTCCGCCGTAGCGGCGCACCCGGACATTGGCCTGCTCGGCATGCGCGACAAAGCCCTCGAGCATGCAGAGCCGCGAGCAGTATTCGCCGATGGTGGCGCTGGCTTCGTCGGTCAGCACTTTCTGATAGGTGCAGGTCTTGAGGAATTTGCCGACCCACAGCCCGCCGGTGTAGCGCGCCGCCTTCTTGGTCGGCAGCGTGTGGTTGGTGCCGATCACCTTGTCGCCATAGGCGACATTGGTGCGCGGGCCGAGGAACAGCGAGCCGTAATTTTTCATGTTGGCGAGGAAATAATCCGGGTCCCGCGTCATCACTTGCACATGCTCCGAGGCGATGCGGTCGGCCTCGCGGACCATCTCGGCTTCGTCGTCGCAGACGATGATTTCGCCGAGATCGGCCCAGGCTTTGCCGGCGGTCTCCGCGGTCGGCAGGATGGTCAAGAGCCGTTCGATCTCGCGCATGGTATCGCGGGCGAGCTTTTCCGAATTGGTCAGCAGGATCGCCGGCGAGGTCGGGCCGTGCTCGGCCTGGCCGAGCAGATCGGTGGCGCAGATTTCGCCGTCGACCGTGTCGTCGGCGATCACCAGCGTTTCGGTCGGCCCGGCGAGGAGATCGATGCCGACGCGGCCGAACAATTGCCGCTTGGCTTCGGCGACATAGGCATTGCCGGGCCCGACGATCATGTCGACCGGCGCGATGGTCTCGGTGCCGAGCGCCATGGCGGCGACCGCCTGGACGCCGCCGAGCACGAATATCTCGTCGGCGCCGCCGAAATGCATCGCCGCGACGATGGCCGGATGCGGCCCGCCGTGAAACGGCGGCGCGCAGGCGATGATGTGCTTCACGCCGGCGACGCGCGCGGTGACGATCGACATATGCGCCGACGCCACCATCGGATAGCGCCCGCCCGGCACGTAGCAGCCGATCGAATTGACCGGAATGTTCTTATGCCCGAGCACCACGCCGGGCATGCGTCTCGACCTCGAGGTCGCGCATCGTTTCTTTTTGCTTCTGCGCGAAGTTGCGCACCTGCGCCTGCGCAAATTTGATGTCGTCGAGATCGCGCTTCTTCACCTGGCCGACGGCGCGTTCGATCTCGGCCGGCGAAAGCTTGAACGAGGCCGGCGCCCAGTTGTCGAATTTCTGCGACAGGTCGCGCACCGCCGCATCCTTGCGCGCCTCGATATCGGCGAGGATGTGCTCGACCGTCTCGCGCACCTTGGCGTCGGCTGCTTTGATCGCGCTCGCGTCCATTCCGCGCTTGAGGTGCCTGACCACGGCGTTTCTCCATTCGTCTTGTTACAGTTGGGCTCGTTGCCGCGCCGCTACCGGCTTCCGTCGGCGGGCTCGACGATCACGGCGGTGCCGTAGCACAGAACCTCCGCCGTTCCGACCATCGGGCCGGTATCGTAGCGCACCCCAACGACGGCATTACCGCCGGCATCCTTGGCGTGGGCAAGCATCAGCTCGAAGGCCTCCTCGCGCGCCTTTTCGCACAGGCTGGCGAAGATGCCGGCCCGGCCGCCGAACAAGGTCCGCAACGCCCCGACAATGGTCAGCGGCAGCGACCGCGTCCGCACGGTGATGCCGCGCACCACGCCGAGACTTTTGACGACGCGATAGCCGGCAAGCTCGAACGTGGTCGCCGACATCATGCCTTCATGCCGGTGCAGCGTTGCCTCGAGCCGCGCCGCCGCCGTATCGCCGATGATCATTTGATGGCCTGCGGGTTGATCGGCGAGCCGGTGCCGCCGGTGATGATCAGCGGCGGGCCGCAGAAGAAGAATTCATAGACTTTGTCTTTGGCGCAATCCTCCGCCAGCTCCTTGAGATAGAAGATTTCGCCCATGCACAGTCCCATCGCCGGGATCACCACCCAGTGCCACGGCTGATTGGCATCCTTGGTTTCGTTCGGCCGCACCTCGCAGCCCCAGGTATCGGTGCAGATCGCGGCGATCTCCTTCTCCTGGCACCAGTAGCAATTCTCGAATTTGACGCCGGGCGCATCGCCGCCGGCATAACCGCCCCATTCCTTTTCGGCGAGGCAGCGCTCCATCTGACCGGTGCGGATGATGACGAAATCGCCGCGGCCGATCGACACGTTCTGGTGCTTGGCGCAGGTGTCGAGCTCGTCGTTGGAGATGCTCTCGCCGTCGGCCATCCATTTGCACGCCGCGAAAGCGCGCGATATCGAGCAGCACGCCGCGGCCGATCATCTTGTCTTTGGAATGTTCGATGCCGAGCACGTTGAGGCCCTTGGAATCGATCAGCTTGGCGTCGTGGCCGTTATAGGCCTTGTCCTCATAGAAGACGTGGCCGAGCGCGTCCCAGTGGGTGGCGCCCTGGACGCACAGCATCAGCGTGTCGTCGGCGTAGCGGATCTTGTTCCAGTCCTGGCGCTCGGCGACGGCATCGGTGCCGGTCGCCAGCATCTGGTGAATCGGATTGAAGCGGCCGCCGAACAGTCCGTTTTGCGGCCCATTGGCATCGAGCGGAATGCCCAGCGCGAAAACCTTGCCGGTGCGGATCAGGCTCGCCGCTTTGACGATATCCTGCGGGGTCACGTGATTGAGCGTGCCGCTGTGATCGTCCTTGCCCCAGCGGCCCCAGTTCTTGAGCTTTTCCGACGCCTCGGCGATCGTCTTGCTGCCGACCTTGATATCCATCGTCCCTTCCCCAGTGTGCAACGCTTGCAATGCGCAACGCTTGCCGGCGCGGTCGAGCGCCGCGCGCGGCTGCTTCGCAGTGTGACATAGATGCTAGGGGCCGTGCGCGGAAATTTTCGCCGGCACGACGTCGCATGAACTCGCGGCGATCACGCCGTTGCGGCCGCCGACCTTGGCTTGATAAAGCGCGCCGTCCGCGGCCTCGACCAGCACCGTGGCGCCCGGCGCGAGCGCCGCCCCGGTGCTGTCGCGCGACAGCGTACCGACGGAGGGCGGCACTTTGGCGATACACGCCGCGCCGATGCTGACGGTGACAAAGGGCGCGGTGGTCGAGCCGCCATGGGGGATCTTCTCGGCGCGCACCGTTTCGCAGATCACTTCACCGAGCTTTCTTGCCGCGTCGATGTCGGTGGCCGGCAGCAGCACTGCGAATTCCTCGCCGCCGTAGCGCGCCGCCAATTCACCGGCCCGCCGCGCCCGCCGCGCCACGGCCTGGGCCACCGCCCGCAAACAGGCATCGCCGCCGACATGGCCGTAAGTGTCGTTGTAGCGCTTGAAATGATCGACATCGATCATCAGCAGCGACAAGGCGGTGCCGTGCCGCATCATCCGTCGCCACTCCTGATCCAATGTGGTTTCGAAAGCGCGGCGGTTGGCAATGCCGGTCAGCGGATCGACCACGGTGAGGAGCCGCAGCGCGTCGGACTTCTCGCGCTCGCTCTCATGCAGCGCGATCAGCTGCAGATAAAGCTTGCCATTGTGCCGCAGCAACACGATCAGAACCAGGCTCGCGGCCAGCAGACCGTAGATCCGGCCGGCATAAAATCCGAGGTCGTAACGCCCGGCGTCGATGCCGGCGCTGAGCGCGATGTCGAACAGCCAGGCGAACAACACCACGATCAGCCACAGATCCAGCACCGAATAGGGCCGCCGCCGCGAGATGAAGAAAAGCGCGAACAGGTTGAGGGCCCAAACGGTCCAGATCACGATCCTCATGACGGAGGTGTAGCCATTGCCCGCCATGATCGCAGGCAGGCTGCGCTGACCCCAGGTTGCGAGCAGTGTCGCGGCCAGCGATAAGGCGCAGACCGCGACGATTACCAATCCGGTCACGCCGAGAATCGTACTGCCGCGAACGCGCGAGGCCCGATCCGCCGCACCGCAGCTCGCGTAAGCGATGATAAACAGCGGAAAGCCGCCGTGCCAGAACATGTAGAGCCAGGCGGTGGTCTGCGGCCCGGCGTCGAGCAGTCCGGTCGGCGAGAACAGGCCGGGAAACGTCAGCGCGTGCGCAATCGACATCAGCGCGGTGAACAGATAGCCGCCGGCGAGAATCGCGAGCGCCCGCGGCTGCGCGAGCTTGCTCTGCTCGAGCAAGAACACGGCCGTGACCAGATCGTTAATGATGAGCGCCGATTGATAGATCGGGATGAACGCCGGCATCTGCACCAGCGGCACCCTGGCAAACGGCGCCAGCATGAAAAACAGCACCGCGGACGCCGCGATAACCGCGCAAGCACGTAGACATTCGCCGCGTCCCGCCGCTTGAGCCGAGAGCAATACCGTCGGTTCGACCGCCGGCACGCCCGCCACTGGAGCGTCCGTCATTCGGATCTTCTCCGTTTCCCAGATCAGACGACGGGCCAATCGCAGCGGCCCAAGCCATGTCGCCGATGCAAACGGCGATGCCCTCCGCATGGTTGCGCCTGCGCAGATTTTTATCGATTTCAACGTCAACGGCGAAGGCCGGGAATTCCGATCAATTTGACGAAGATTGGACCGATATGCATCGCCACACTAATGTGCCGCGGCAAAACAGCGACGCGGGGAAGACATGACCGATCTCAAGCCGGTCGATCGCCTGGAAATTCACATTCTGGTCGACAATGCGACCGACAGTCTGTCGAGCGTGCCCAGGCACGTCGAAACCGAATTCAACTACCTGCATCGCAAGGGAATGCGCGTTCTCTCCGGCGCCTGCATCTGTTGCGCCACCCACGGCCTGTCGTGTCTGATCACCGCGCACCGCGGCGGCGCCAGCCGCACGGTGCTGTTCGACACCGGGCCCGAGGCGGAAACCTTCGAGCGCAACAGCCGCCAGCTCGGCATCGATCTCGGCGTTGTCGACGCGGTGGTGCTGTCGCACGGCCACTGGGATCACGCCGGCGGCATGCTGCGCGCCATCGATCTCATCCGGGCCGCCGGCAAGAATCGCGAGGTAAATCGCGATCTGCCCTATTACGCCCATCCCGGCATGTTCCGCAGCCGCGGCCGGAAATTGCCCGACGGCGGCATCTTGCCGATGGAGGACGTGCCGAGCGTCGCCGACCTGACCGCGCACGGCGCGCGCGTCGTCAACACCCGCGAGCCGCAGCATTTTCTCGACGGCATGTTCTACCTCAGCGGCGAAATCCCGCGCGTCACGCCGTTCGAAACCGGGCAGCCGTTTCATTACGCCAAGACCGAAACCGGCTGGGAGCCCGACCCTTGGATCATCGACGAGCGCTGGCTCGGCGTGAACGTGGCGGGCAAGGGTCTTGTCGTTTTCACCGGCTGTTCGCATGCCGGCGTCGTCAATGTTCTCAAAGACGCGCAGGCGACATTTTCCGGCGTGCCGCTCTACTGCGTGCTTGGCGGCATGCATCTGTCGGGACACACCGAGAAAGTCATCCCCGACACGGTCGCCGCGCTGCGGCAATTCAATCTGCCCTATATCGCAGCCGGCCACTGCACCGGCTGGCGGGCCATGGCGAAACTGGTCGAGGAATTCGGCGATCAGATCGTGACGCCAACGGCCGTGGGCAAACGTTTCACCTTTGACGGCGCCGCCTGAGAACCTAGTTACGCTTCCTTGCGTGTGTGCTGCCGTTGCTCGTTTTGGCTGGCGGCGCCTCTTCCCAACCAAAAACACTGCGCCCGCCATATTCATGCGATCGCTCGCGCTCGTCCTCTATAAAGCGATCGACCTCCGGTCCTTTCGCTTCCCGCTCCAGCCGAAGCGATTCCTGGTCAAGTTTTTGGAATGCCGCCAACTCATCGCTCTCGCCGAGCTTGGCTTTCTGTACTGCCGACTTCAAAACCCGGATGGTCTCGTCATACACTTTGATCGGCACCGGAAACGGATGGCGGTCCTTGCCGCCGTGGGCGAGCGAGAAGCGCGCCGGATCGCTGAACCGGCAGGGCGCGCCGTGGACCACCTCGGCGACCAGCGCCAGCGCGCGCACCGTCCGGCCGCCGACACCGGGCGTCAGCAGCAATTCCGAAAAATCGGCCGGCCCGCGTTCCGCCGCCGCGGCGAGATTGCCGTGCAGGCGGCGGAGGTGAACGTCTTCCTTCCGCACCTCGTGATGCGCCGGCATGACGAGATGCGGCAGCATCGGCTGCAATGACGGTTGCGGCGGCGCGTCGCGTTGTTCGATCGCGGCGAGCTTGCGCGCGATGCCATCCGGACCGAGCGTGCCAAGCAGATCGAGCTGCGCGCGGCGCGACGCTTCGGCGCGGCGGTCGGTGAGATTGACGATATTGCCATGGCCGCGGCCTTCGATCGCGGTGTGCGGCTCGTTGACGAAGCTTTTCAGCCCTTCGGAGAGCCAATGATAACGCCGCGCCTGTTTGCGCGCGCCGTTCATGCCTTGCTGCACCACGACCCAGTGCCCGTCGTCGGCGACGATGAAGCCGTGCAGATAGAGATCGAAACCGTCCTGCACCGCGGCGCTGTCGACCTTGGCGACAAGGCGGCTCGCGGTGGCGAGCGCGCCGCCGTCGAAACCGATGCGGTCGCCGATCGCGACCAGTTCCTGCGGCGTCTTGCGCGAATGCTGGCCGCGCCCGCCGCAGACATGAAGGCCGAGTTCGCCGGCGCGCGGATTGAGGCCGCGCTTGAGCGCGCCCAGCACGCTGGTGGTGATGCCGGAGGAGTGCCAATCCATCCCCATCACCGCGCCGAACGACTGGAACCAGAACGGATGCGACAGCCGGCGCAGGAATTCGTCGCGCCCGTAATGCGCAATGACCGCTTCGCCGATCACGACGCCGAGCCGGGTCATGCGGTCGGCCAGCCATTTCGGCACGAAGCCATTATGGAGCGGCAGATCGGCGCTGCCGGCGCGCCGGGTCATTTGATCGACCTACAATTTAAAGCCATCGTTCTTATTTCGTTCTTTGGGCCTGAACTGTCAATGGCGCGAGCGAGGCGAAGCGATCCAGAGCCCCCACCCGCCCTCCCCCGCACGCGGGGGAGGGATAAAGGGAGGAATTGCTTCGTCGCGGAGCCTGTCATCGGGACGCGCGCTTTGCGCGGACCCGCTGGCTCCTCGCAATGACGGTGTGATTACGCCGCGAGCCCGAACAGCTCCACGGCGTTGCGCCAGCAGATCTTCTCGCGCTCCGCGTCCGTCAGCGTGATCGCGTTGAGCACCTTGATGGTGTCGCGGATATAGCCCGGTCCTTTTTCCTTATCGAACGGGCAGTCGGACGCGAACAGCACATGATCGGCAGTGAAGAAATCGATGCCGCACACCGTCGCCGCGCGGGCGCCTTCGAGCGCGGTGTCGCCGTAAAAGCCTTTGAAGTAATCATAGGGGCGTTTTTTCAGCGACTTCAGGATCGCGCCATAGTCTTCATCCGAAGTGCGCACGCCGAGTTGATCGAACGAATGCGCGACGCGGCCTTCCAGATAGGGAATGACGCCGCCGAGATGATGCGCGATCACTTTCAGATCGGGGAAGCGGTCCATGATGCCGGAAAACACCAGCCGCGCCAGCGTCACGCCGGTTTCGTAAGGCCAGCCCAGCACGCTGCAGATTTCGTATTTGGAGACCTTCTCGGTCGGATAATCCGGCATGTCGCGGGTGCGCGCCGGATGCAGCAGGATCGGCTTGCCGGATTTGGCGATCGCCGCGAAGATCGGCAGAAACTCCGGCGCGTCGAGCGGCACGCCATTGGCATTGGTGCCGAGCTGCACGGCATTGGCGCCGTTCGCGAGTGCGCGCTCCGCCTCCTTCGCCGCGGCCTCCGGCGCATTCATCGGCAACAGCGCCGACCAGCCGACAAAATGCTTCGGATGTTTGGCGGCGACTTCGGCGAGCCCGTCATTGCCGATCTTCGCCATTTCCGGCGACTTGTCCGGCCCCCACAGCCGCTCCATCGGCGGCAGGCCGTGCGACAGGAGTTGGGAGTAATTCTCGAACGATTCGACAAGCCGCAGCCGCAAATCGATGTCGGACAAAGCCGGAATGCCGCGCACGCGCTTGCCGAGGTCCTTGGCGCCCGCCGGCGTTTCCAACAGCGCGTCGTAATAGCGCTTCGGGAAAAAGTGATTGAAGGCATCGATATAGCGCATGCGTTTCCTTCCCTGTTTTTCTTTCCCCTCCTGTTTTGGGGAGGGAGATATTACTTCCCGACCAGCGCCAGCGCTTCGCGGCGCGGGCCGTCGTCGATCATTTTTGTCACATCGAATTTCTGCGCGAGATTGCCGGTCTTGACCAGCAGGTCCTGCAGCCATTCAAGCTTTTCGACCGGCACCGGCATGTCGGGATCGACCGCGGAATATTTCTTGACCTCGTCGAAAATGTAGCCGGGCCGCGGGTCGTCCGGTTTGGCACCGGTGATCTGGCGGGTGAGGTCCAGCACCTTGTCGCGGTTGGCGAGCGCGAAGCGCTGCGCCTTCATCTCGGCGGCGAGGAAATGCACGACCGCGTCATGGCGCTTGGCGAGCGTCGCGCTCGAGGTATTGATGCAGAAGCGCAGATAGTTCGGCGCCGCGTCATGCGGGATGCACCAGAAGCTTGATGCCCTCCTTCGCCGCGATCGGCTCGAACTCGGTCGAGATCACCGCGGCGTCGGCGATACCGGCGGACAGTGCGCGGTAGCGGTCGGTGTCGCTGCCCATCGCCGCGAATTTTACCTCGGTGTCGGCAATGCCGTTTTGCGCCAGCACGGCGCGGGCAAACAGATCGGGCAATGCGCCCGGACTGGAAATGGCGAACTCCTTGCCTTTCAGGTCGGCGATCGTGTTGATCGCGCCGCGCACGAAAATCCCGTTGGTGAGGATCGGCCAATAGCAGCCGATGATCTTGACGTCGGCGCCGCGCGAGGCGGCGATCAGCGGCCCGCCGGGATTGCCTTCGTAGCTGTCGAGATCGCCGGCCAGCATGGCGCGCAGCGCCAAGGCGTCGCCCTTGAATTGCATCATGTCGAGGCTGATGCCCTCGCCCGCCGCGAAGCCGCCTTTGTCCGCCATGAACACAAAACCGGAATCGCTTTTGGCTTCGACCACGCCGTCATGCCATTCCTGCAATGGCGGCTTCGAGTCCTGCGCGGCGACGGAAAACGACAAAACCGAAGCGAGAACGCCACCGACAACAAGCCGGCCGAGACGGGGTAGCAGGGTCATCGCGGAACTCCGTTAAGGCTCTCCCCTTTCGTCCTCGCCTGGGTCCTCCCGTTGCACCGGAGCATTCATTTCGACGTCGTTACGTCTTTGATTGCCCATTTCGCGGCCGAGTGCAAAGTATTCGCTGGCCGCCGCCATGCGGGCCTGCCGTTCCAGATCGGCGGGCCAGGTGCCGAGATCGTAGCCGTGCCACGGGCTTTCCGGCTTCAGCGGCGGCAGACCGAGGCGCTCCCAGATCCGCTTCGCCTGTTCCATGAATTCGCGCCGCGGCAGCGCCACCGGCGCGAATGTGCCTTTGAGCGTGGCGTTGATCAGCACCGAGGCGGTCTCGCCGTCGTCGCGCGGGCCGCGCGGGCCGTGGCCGGGATGCTTGTGCGGCACCACCAAGAGATCGTGCTGCGGCTGGCAGCGATAGGACATCGCCCAGAACAGCGCGTCGGCGTTCTGCGGATCGATATCCTCGTCGACGGCGACGATCCATTTGCCGGCAAAACGGTGCAGCGTCGAGGCGCCGTCAAGCGCGCGCCAGATTTCGGTTTCCGGCGCGCCCCGCGCGAACTGGATGCCGATCACGGCATAGAGGCTGGTCAGCGGCTCGTGCATGGCGACGCGCTTGACGGATTTGACCGCGAGCACGGTGCGCAGGTGATGCAGAAACAGCGGCTCCATGGCGACGCGGCGGATCACGCTCGATTCGCTCGGCGTCACCTGGCTGATGAACGAGGTCAGGATCGGGTTGCGGCGCCGCGTGATCGCGGTGACGTTCATGAAGGCGTTGTATTCCTGCAGATTGACATAGCCGTGGGATTCGCCGAACGGCGCCTCCGGCTCCAGAAATTCGGTGTCGATAAAGCCTTCGATCACGATCTCGGCTTCGGCCGGCACCAACAGATCGACGGTCTTGGCGCGCACGACATTGATCGGCGCGCCGGCGAGCGCGCCGGCGACCCAGATTTCGTCGAGATTCTCCGGCATTTTCTGCACGGCGGCATAGGAGATCACCGGCGGGCAGCCGACCACGACGGCGCACGGCATCGGTTCGCCGCGCGCCTTGTATTTGAGCCAATGCGCGTAAATCCCGGCGCGCAACTCGACCGACGGATTCATGCCGAGCCGCCGCGGCGCTTTCAGCTGGCCGCGATAATTGCCGACGTTCTGCAGGCCGGTGTCCGGATCCTTGGTGATGTAATGACCGGCGGAAAGATACGGCGCGTTGTCGAAGCCGGGCGTCGAAATCGGCACCGGCAAGCCGTCGAGCCCATCGCCGGCTTTATCGAGCGCATCGCCGATGACGCAGATGTCATGGCAGGGCGCCTCGGTGACAAGCCGCGGCTCGATCGGCGACGGCGATCGCCTTGACCCAGGCCGCGCCGATCTCCTCGAGCGGCCGGCCGAAGCCGATGCGATAGACCTCCGGATTGGCGGCAAGCCCCGCCACCAGCACCGCGGTGTCGAAATGCGCGCCCTTGCTGTCGGTCGGCTGGGTGAACAGAAACGCCTTGCGTTCGCTCTCCGCGATGCCGCCGCGATATTGCCAGCGCACCAGCGGGTGCATTTCGGTGTCTTTGTTGATCGGCTCGTCGACCACGACGAGCAGTCCGGCGCGCGCCAGCGCCAGCACGTGGTCGTGCAGGTCGGGATAGCCGCGCGCCGGTTGCGGCTCGCCGCGATAGCGGGCCAGCGCGGCGTTTAAATTTTCTTGGTCATCCGCCATCAGCGGTCAGCGGGCTTGGGTCAGCAACGACATGACCCATCCGGCCGCCGCAAATGCCTCGGCATCGCGATTAAAAAAACCGATGACTTGCAAGCCGAGCGGCATGCCGTCGGCCTTAAACACCGGCAGCGACAGCGCCGGCACGCCCAAAAGCGACGCCGGCACGGCGAAATCCGGATTGCCGGTCGACGCCAGCCCTGCCGGCGCGCCGCCCGGCGCGGCCAGCGTGATGCAGGCGTCGTAACTTCCGGCAAGATCGGCGTAGACGGAGCGCACCCTCGCCCGCTCTCTCAGATCGGCGCGATGATCGGCCAAGGTCAGGCTTTCATACATGCGCGCCCGCTCCATGAGCTTTTCGGCTCAGCAAGCTGGCGTCGCGATCCTCCAGCGAATGCAGGAACCAGCGCGTCTCCCAGCCATTGCAGCGATGCGACAGCTCGGCGGCATTGATAAGATCGGATTCAAGGGCGGCGATCTTGTCGTCGTTACGACGGGTGCCGATAGTGACGCCGGCGGAATTGAGCCGCGTGACGGCTTCATTGAGGCTCTGCTTGGCGCCCGCCGAGGCGTTGTCCCATCCGGCCGTTTCCAGGATGGCGACGCGGCGCGGTTTCGACCTCCGACGGCATCGAGTCGGGACCGTTGAGGCCCGGCGTTCCGGCATCGCCGCCGACGCGGGAAACGATCTCGTGGGTGACCTGCCAGACGTCTTCCAGCGAGGCACCGATAATGCCGGTGCAGCTCTGGCTCTGGTAATCGTGACTGCCTTCGCGATTGAGCGCGTTGACGCTCGGCTTGAAGCCGACAGCGCCGCAAAAGCTCGCCGGGCGGATCGTCGAGCCGATCACCTGGGTGCCGAGCGCTGCGCTGACGACGCCGGCGCCGACCGCTGCCGCCGAACCGCTCGACGATCCGCCCGGCGTGTGCGCCGTGTTCCACGGATTGCGCGTGCCGCGCGGCTCCGATGCGGCAAATTCCGTCGTCACCGTTTTGCCGAGAATGACGGCGCCGGCTTCGCGCAACGCGCGCACGCTGGCCGCGTCCTTGCCGGATTGCCAGCCGGCAAACAGCGGCGAGCCCATTTCGGTCGGCATGTCGACGGTTTCGAAAATGTCCTTGATGCCGACCGGCATGCCGTCGATCGGCGACAGCGGCGCGCCGGCCTGCCAGCGCTTCGCCGACGCCTCGGCCGCGGCACGTGCGGCCGGCAGGTTGGTGCAAACGAAGGCGCCGATCCGCGGCTCCCATTGCTCGAACAGCGAAACCGTCTGTTCGAAGAATTGAATCGGTGTTTCCCGCCCGGAGGCGAAGTTGCGCGCCGCAGCGAGGTAGGAACGCATGGCAGGCATGCCCGGCGATCCGGCTTTCGCGGTGCCGGTCATATCGGGTTCCGAGCGCGCATTTGTTGCGTTTGACATCGATTTTCAGCCGCCGTTGCAATGGATTTCGGCGCATTGTACGACGAAACCCGCGGCCGCAAAAAGAAAAGACTGAAACGCCGCGAGACCGCGAGGAAAGCCGCGATGCACGAAATCACCGGACAAGTTCATTGGCACGAGCCGTCGGGTTTCAAGCGCGCCGGGTTCGGCAAATTCGGCCGCCCGAAGACACCCTATGACCTGTTCATGGAATCCGATGGGATTCCGATCTTCCGCGGCATCGGCATCAGCACGGTCAAGAACCTGCCGCTCGAACCGTGGCCGCGCATGGGCGGCCGCGGCAGCTACATCCAGCTCTACGGCACCGAGGGCAAATGGGGCACTTACGTGGTCGAGGTGCCCGGCGCCGGCGCGCTCAATGCCGAAAAGCACATGTACGAGGAAATCTATTTCGTGGTCGAAGGCCGCGGCTCGACCGAGGTCTGGCTCGAAGGCGACACCAAGCGCCATGTCTTCGAATGGCAGAAGGGATCGCTGTTTTCGATTCCGGTCAACGCCATGCACCGCCTGGTCAATGCAAGCTCGGCGCCGGCGCTCTTGATCGGCGGCACCACCGCGCCGAATCTGATGAACCTGATCAACAATACCGACGTGATCTTCAACTGCCCGTATCAGTTCCGCGACCGCTTTTCCGGCGCCGACGATTTCTACAAATACAACGACGACATCGAGCCCGATCCGGTGCGCGGACTAGCGATGCGGCGCACCAATTTCATTCCCGATATCGTCAATTGCGATCTGCCGCTCGATAATCGGCGTTCGCCCGGCTACCGCCGGGTCGAGCCGTTCATGACCGGCAATACATTCTATCTATGGATCGCCCAGCACGAGAACGGCCATTACTCGAAGGCGCATGCGCACACCTCGGCGGCGGTGCTGATCTGCCTGAAGGGCAAGGGCTATACCTATACGTGGCCGGAAAATCTCGGGCCGACGCCGTGGAAAGACGGCAAGGCCGATCAAGTCAAGCGCGTCGATTACGAGCCCGGCGGCATGGTGTCGGCCGCGCCCGGCGGGGCGCGCTGGTTTCACCAGCATTTCGGCGCTTCGAAAGACCCGTTCCGCCTGACCGCATGGTTCGGACCGCACAATCCCGGCCGCGAGCCCGGCCCGCCCGGCGAGAAACACATCGACTATACCGCGATGGATCTGCCCGAAGGCGGCTCGGCGATTCCCTATTACATGGAGGATCCGTTCCTGCGGCAGGAATATGCCGAACGCATGAAGGGCGAAGGCGCCGAGAACCGCATGCGGCCGGAATATTACGAACGCGATTACCGCGGGTTGTTGCCGAAGGAATGAATCTCCGCCGTCATTCCGGAGCGCCGCGCAGCGGCGAATCCGGAATCCATACTCCCAGCTTTCGTGATTATGGATTCCGGGTTCCTCGCGGCGCTCGGCCCCGGAAGGACGAATAAGGAAATCGCATGAGCGATGAAGTCGGCGGCCGCATCTTCTTCTCCAACACCGGGCGCACCTTCGGCGAAGATGACGAGCTCTGCGTGCTCTCGGTCGGCGTCGATATCGGCTCGTCGACCTCGCACCTGGTATTCTCGCGCATCGTGCTGGAGCGGCTCGACAGCCGCTATGTCGTCACCGAGCGCGAGAGCTTCTATCAGTCCGACATCCTGCTGACGCCCTATGCCGGCGAAGACACCATCGACGCCGATGCGCTCGGCGCCTTCATCGCGCGCCAGTACAAGGACGCCAAGGTCGAGCCGGACGAGATCGATACCGGCGCGCTGATCCTCACCGGTGTCGCGGTGCGGCGGAAGAATGCGCGGCGCATCGGCGAATTGTTCGCAAGCCAGGCAGGCCGGATGGTCGCGGTCAGCGCCGGCGACAGTCTGGAATCGGTGATGGCGGCCTACGGCTCCGGCGCCGTGGCGCGCTCGATCCGCAACCGCGCGCCGGTGATGAATGTCGATGTCGGCGGCGGCACCGCGAAGATCGCGGTGTGCGCCGCGGGCAAAGTGGTCGGCGTCACCGCGCTCGATGTCGGCGCCCGGCTGATCGTGCTCGACGCCGACCGCCGCATCGTGCGGCTCGAGGAAGCCGGCCGCCGGTTCGGCGCCGAGCTTTCGTTGCAACTCGAAACCGGCGCCATCTTGTCCGAAGACCGAGCGCACGCCCTCGCCGGCGCCATGGCCGATCGTTTGTTCGAGGCGACGCGCGGCGGCACGCCGCGCGCCGGCGGCGCCGACCTGCTGCGGCTCGATCCGCTGCGAGTCGACAGCGACATTGCCGATGTGAGTTTTTCCGGCGGCGTGTCCGAATATATCTACGGCGGCGAAGCCAAGGGCTTCGGCGATCTCGGCCCGCTGCTGGCCGACGGCGTTGCGGACGCGGCTGCGGGACTCCGGACTGCCATTGGCGCGGCCGGAGGCGCGTATCCGCGCCACCGTGATCGGCGCCTCGCAATACACCATGCAGGTATCGGGCTCGACGATCTTCGTCTCGCCGCTCGAAACGCTGCCGCTGCGCAACGTGCCGGTCGTCGCACCCGACCTGCCGCTCGACGGCGAAGAGATCGATTCATCGGCGGTTGCCGCCGCGATCAAAGGCGCGCTGAAGCGTCTCGATCTCGACAGCGGCGAAACTCCGGTCGCCGTATTTGTGTCGTGGCGCGGCTCGGCTACGTTCCGCCGGCTCGACGATTTCTGCCAAGGCGTCGCCGCCGGTCTCGACCGCGTGCTTGCCCGCGGTCACCCCATTATACTGGCCGGCGACGGCGACGTCGGCGGGCTGATCGGCATCCATTACCGCGAGGAATTAAAGCGCGAAACGCCGATCGTCTCGATCGACGGGCTCGAACTTAAGGAGTTCGACTATATCGACATCGGCGCCATTCTCGACACCTCGGGGGCGGTGCCGGTCGTGATCAAGTCGCTGGTTTTTCCGACCAGCGCCGGCCTCGGCAAGGATTGGCACAGCGAACGCGCAACCGCCGGTGCCCCGGTAGCGCCTCAGGAGGCGGCCCCATAATAACAGGGCTATTTCCGCTTCCAGAGCTAAATCCGCGCTTCCATTTAAAGCCGTCGTGTCCATTATGGACCTAAAGTAGACATTCGGTACTTTATACCTGTCGCTCCCCCATCGGTTTCGGAGTCTCGAATGCTGAGAATGACATCGTGCATCGCAATGGCGTGGCTTCTGATTGCGCCGCTCGCCGCAGCCGCCGCAACCGGGCCGCAAGCGCATTCCGCGGACGGCAATACCATCCTGCAAAGCATTCAGCGCTACGCGCAAAATGATGCGATCGGGACGCAGATGCCGGGGGGACGCAAAAACCCGCAGATGCTGGGTCCGCCTCAAGTCTATTTGCTGCGCGGCTTCCTGAATGTCTTCTCGCTCGGCATGGACGACATCGCCGCCAAACTCCAGGCCAGCGGCATTGCGGCGACCGTCATGAACCATGCCGACGCCGACTTCATCGCCAGCCGGATATTGACCGCCTACAATGCCGGCGATCGTGGTCCAATCGTGCTGATCGGACACTCGCTCGGCGCCGACGCCATCGTCGATGTCGCAGCCACACTGGCGCGATACAACGTTCCGGTCGCGCTTCTGGTCCTGTTCGACGGCACCGAGGGACACCAAATTCCGGCGACTGTTACGACCGCAATCAACTACACCAAGCATTTCATGATCACCCCGCAATTCGGATCGCACAACACGGTTTCTAATGTGGATCTCAGCGGCGACCCGGCGATCGATCATCTCAGCATCGACACCGCGCCGGCATTGCAGGGCCAAACGGTCAACGCGGTGCTCCAGGCCACAACGGCGATGCCGCGCGAACCGGTATCGCATCGGCAGTAAGCCGATCAGAGGGGTGCGGCCACCGGGATCTGCGCGCTGTTCAGTATGGCCTTGAGTTCGGGAATGCACGAACCGCAATTCGTCCCGGCGCGCAGCGCGGCGCCGATTTCGGCGACGCTGGTGAGCCGCCGGCTGGCGATCGCGCCGTGCAGCGTCTGCAGGCCGACGCCGAAGCAGGCGCAGATTGTCGGGCCCGCGGTATTCGCCGCAGCCGATGCGCCCGCCAGCATGGAGGCGCGCGCTTCGGCTTGAATGTCGGTGCCGAGCATAGCCGCGAGCGCATCGCGCGACGGCAGCGACGCCTTGGTCTTGGCGATGAACAGGCAGGCGTCGAGTTGCGTCCCCGCCATGCTGGCATAGCGGAATGTGCCGCGTGCGGGATCGGCATAAATCACCAGCCCCGCGGTGCCGGCGGTGCCGAGCAGCGCCGCGATCCAGGCCTCGCTGCCGCGATCGGACGGCAACGGCTCCCACCCGGCCAGCGTGAAGGCATCGCCGTGTTCGAGCGGCACCCGGCTCCAATAATAAGGGCCGGCCGGCACGGTCCCCGCGCCGCGCATCAGCAGGCCGTGCCATTGCGGCGCGAGCGCGGTGACCCGCACCGGTGTCGCTTTCAATTCCGGCTGGCCGGAAATCGGATCGGTCGCGGCGCCGACAATCGCGTCGATCGGGCCGCCCGAGGTGAACAGATCGGTCCAGTGAATCGGTGCGAACAGTTCGCCCCGCCGCAGATCAGTTGAGAAACGGACCGGCAGCACGGTCGAACCATGCGGGCTCTCGATCCGCACCAGGCCGCCGTCCTCGAGGCAAAGCCGCGCGGCATCGGCCGGATGAATGTCGAGCATCGGCTCGCGCTGATGCGCCATCAGCTTCGGCACCCGTCCGGTGCGCGTCATGGTGTGCCACTGATCGCGAACGCGGCCGGTGTTGAGAACAAGCGGCCAGGCTTCGCTCGCCGGCACGGCCGGCGGCCGGTACGCCGTCGGCACGAAGCGGGCGCGGCCATCGGCGGTCGCGAAGCCTTTGCCGTCGCCGAACAGCCGCTTGGTACCGGTGAGCGGCGCCCCGCGCCGCAACGGCCAGTGCAGCGGCGGCAACTTGTCATAATCCTCGTCGCTCACATCCGAGAGCGCGCCGATATCGAAGATGCGCCGGCCGCCTTCATTCTCGAAAGCCGAAAGCTGGGCATGTTCGCGGAAAATATCGGCCGCGCCGCGGTAGGAAAATTCCGCCGTCCAGCCCATGCGCCGCGCCGCCTCGGCCAGCATCCACCAGTCGGGTTTGGCTTCGCCCGGCGGCGGCCGAAACGCGCGCTGCCGCGAAATGCATCGCTCCGAATTGGTGACCGTGCCGTCCTTCTCGCCCCACGCCGCCGCCGGCAACACGACATCGGCGAAGCGGGTCGTATCGGTCGGCCAGCAATCGCTGACCGCGACGAACGGACAGGCTTCGAGCGCCGCACGCACGCGCTCGGCGCGCGGCATGCTCACCGCAGGATTGGTGTTGAGAATCCACAGCGCCTTGATGCCGCCGTCGAGCACGGCGTCGAACATATCCACGGCCTTGAGACCCGGCCGCGTCGCCATGCGCGGCGCGCGCCAGAACCGGCGCACCCGATCGATATCCGCCGGATCGGCAAAGCTCATATGCGCGGCCAACTGATTGGCGAGGCCGCCGACTTCGCGGCCGCCCATCGCGTTCGGCTGCCCGGTCAAGGAGAACGGCCCCATGCCCGGCCGGCCGATGCGGCCGGTCGCCAGATGGCAATTGATGATGGCATTGACCTTGTCGGTGCCGGCGGAAGATTGATTGGTGCCTTGCGAATAGAGCGTCACCGTGCGCTCGGTGGTGGCGAACCAATCATAAAACTTGGCGAGGTCGGCTGATGGCACATCGGCAATCTCGGCGACGTCGGCAAGCGACGGCGCCGTTTTCCGCGCCACCTCCGCTGCGACGGCGAAATCGGCGGTGTATTGCCGCGTCCAGGTCTCGTTGCAGGCGCCGCGCGCGATCAGTTCGACCAATAATCCGGCGAACACGGCGACATCGGTGCCGGAGCGCAGCGCCAGATGGATATCGGCGATGTCGCAGGTCGAGGTGCGGCGCGGATCGATGACCACGACCCTGGTGCCGCGCTTCTCGCGCGCCGCGGCGAGGCGCTGATAGAGCACCGGATGGCACCACGCCGTGTTGCTGCCGACAAGAATGACCAGATCGGCCGTTTCGATATCTTCGTAGACGCCCGGCACGATGTCTTCGCCGAAGGCGCGGACATGACCGGCGACCGATGACGCCATGCAGAGCCGCGAATTGGTGTCGATATTGGCGCTGCCGATAAATCCCTTCATCAGCTTGTTGGCGACATAGTAATCCTCGGTGAGGAACTGGCCGGAAACATAAAACGCCACCGCATCCGGCCCGTGATCGGCGATGCTTCGCGAAAACGCCGACGCGATCCGGTCGAGGGCTTCGTCCCACGACGCGCCGCGGCCGCCGATCTGGGGAACGAGGAGCCTGCCGTCATAGCTGAGCGTGTCGCCGAGCGCCGCACCCTTCGAGCACAGCCGCCCGTAATTGGCGGGGTGTTCCTTGTCGCCCGACAGCAAACCATCGGCCGCCATGCGCAACCCGCAGCCGACGCCGCAATACGGACACGTGGTGCGGATCACGCTGCTTTCCATTGCCGCCCCGTTTCCGCGCCGCGCTCGGCGGCCGCATCCGGCGTAGCATCGATCTGCGACGCGAGGCTCGCTGCTTCGGCGAAGCCGCGGCCGAACACGATCTGATCCCGGAATGACGATACGTCGGTCTTGTCGCGCATCAATTGCACATACCAAGGACCGTCGGCGACACTGCCATAGAGCACGCTGCCGACCACCCGATCGTCGCGCAGGATGACTTTTTTATAAAGGCCGCCCGCAGCGTCATGCAGCGTCAGTTCCTCATCGCACTCGTCCGAAGCAGCGAGAACGCCGGCGGAGAACACATCGACGCCGGTGATCTTGAGGCTGGTGAAGATCGGCGGCGGCTCGTAGACCGCTGCGGTGTCGCCGGCAAGCCGCGCGCCGCAGACTTTGGCCTGCTCCCAGAGCGGCGCCACCAAACCGAATACCTGCCCGTTGTGTTCGATGCATTCGCCGACCGCGTAAATATCTGCGTCGCTGGTCCGCATGTCGTCGCCGACCAGGATGCCGCGATTGACGTCGAGCTTGGCTTGCCGCGCCAGATCGATATTCGGCCGGATGCCGATCGCCAGCACGACGAAATCGGCAGGAATTTGCCGGCCGTCGGCAAGCTGCACCGCCTCGGCGCGGCCCTCGCCGACGATCGCCTCGGTCTGACCGTTGACGAAAAATCCGATGCCGCGCGCTTCAAGATCGCGGCGCAACAGCGCGCCGGCGGCGACATCGAGCTGACGCTCCATCAGCGTCGGCATCAGATGCACCAGCGCGACTTCCATGCCGCGGCGTTTCAAGCCCCAGGCCGCTTCGAGGCCGAGCAGGCCGCCGCCGATGACCACCGCGCGGCCGCCGCCTTGCGCCGCAGCCAGCATCGCCTCGACATCGGCGATATCGCGGAAGGCGCGCACATTCGGCAGATCGATGCCGGCAATCGGCGGCGCGATCGGCTTCGACCCGGTGGCCAGCAACAATCTGTCATAGGCGATCGCGGTGCCGTCGGCGAGCGCGACTTGCCGCGCGGCGGGATCGAGCGCCGTCACGCGACCGCCGGCGATCAAACTTATCCCGTGCGCGTCGTACCAGGCGCGCGGATTGAGAACGATTTCGTCGAGCGACTTGTCGCCGGCCAGCACCGACGACAGCATGATGCGATTGTAGTTCGGGTGCGGCTCCGCCCCGATAACCGTAATGTCGAAACGGTCGGGAGCGCGCGACAGCAGCTCCTCGACCGTCCGCATGCCGGCCATCCCGTTGCCGACGACCACGAGCCGCGCTCGCTCCGGGCGGTCGCTGCTCATGGCGGACACCTCATTCGGCCGCCGCACTTTGACCGTAGGCCTCGCCGATCATGTACCCGGATAGCGTCCCATACGCCGCAGTCCAGGCCGCCGCGAGGTCGGGCGTCCAGTGCGGACCGAGGCCGCGTTCCAAGGTCCACAACAACGCTTCGCCGACCGGTGTGTAGTTCTCGGCCTTCACACCGTAGCCGACGTGTTTCTTCGCCAGCGCGCTGGCCGCCGGCAGGATGGCCGTGAGGTTGGTGAGCCCGTTGACGACGACAGCGAGCGTTCCCATCAGCTTGCGGCCCTGCTCCTTCATGTCGCCGCGAAACAGCGGCTTCACCTCGGGCGCAATCTCGAACAGGCGGCCGTAAAACAGCGCGGCTGCCTGCTCGGCTATCGGAACGACCTTGGCGAAGCTCTCCTGCACCGCCTTTATCTGCTCCGGGGTCATGGCGACCTCACACCCGCGCTTGCGCGAGATTAGCCGAGCCCGCCGCGACCGAAGTACGGCGCAGGTAGAACCACCAGGTCAACGCCAGGCAGACCGCATAGAAAGCCAGATAGATTTCCAGCGCCAATTGCGGGCCGCCGGTCGCGGCGATCGAGGCGCCGAAGCCGCGCGGGATGAAATAGCCGCCGACCGCGCCGACCGCGCCGATAAAGCCGACCGCCGCACCGCTCTCGATGCTGGCGGTCTTCAGCGCCGCCAGACGGCCGGCATCGCCCGAACCCTTCGCCTTCTGCAAATTCTCCTCGCGGAAGATCGACGGAATCATCCGGTAGGTCGAACCGTTGCCGATGCCGGTGGTGACGAAGAGAATGAGGAACATCGTCAGAAAGCCGCCGAACTCTTTGACGTCCACGAAATACAGAACGCCGATCGTGGCGGCGCCCATGGCGATGAAATTCCACAGCGTGATGATGGCGCCGCCGACTTTGTCGGCCAGCAGACCGCCGAGCGGACGCGACAACGAGCCGACCAGCGGACCAAGGAACGCGATGGCGATCGTGACCGAGGGGAACTGGGTCTTGATCAACAGCGGAAACGCCGCCGAGTAGCCGATGAACGAGCCGAACGTCCCGATATAGATCAGGGACATGATCCAGGTGTGCTTGCGGCCGACGATCGCCACCTGGTCCTTGAACGACGAGCGCGCATTGGTGAGATTGTTCATGAAGAAGATGGCGCCGAACACCGCGATGGCGAGCGGCACGAGCCACATCAGGCCGGCGTTCTGCAGATAAACGCCGGCGACCGGCGTGCCCTGATAGAGATTGATGATGCCGAGCCCCATCAGGATCGGCGCGAGCAATTGCACGCTGCTGACGCCGATATTGCCGCCGGCGGCGTTGAGGCCGAGCGCCCAGCCCTTCATGCGGTCGGGATAGAAGAACGAGATATTGGCCATGCTCGAGGCGAAGTTGCCGCCGCCGAGCCCCGCCAGCGCTGAAACCATCAGCATGGTCGAATACGAGGTGTCAGGCTTGGTGACGAAATAAGCGAGCGCGATCGTCGGAATGAACAAGACCGAAGCACTGAAGATGGTCCAATTACGGCCGCCGAACGTCGTCACCGCGAACGTATAGGGAAAGCGCATCAGCGAGCCGATCAGTCCCGGCAGCGCCACCAGCTGGAACAGCTGATCGGTGGTGAAGTGAAAGCCCGCCGCCGGCAGCTTGGTGGCGACGATGCTCCACATCAGCCAGATCGAGAAGCCGATATGCTCGGCGACGATCGACCAGATAAGATTGCGTCTTGCAATCCATTTGCCTTTGGATTCCCAGAACGCGGTATCTTCCGGGTTCCAATCCGAAATCCAAGTCTTGCCTGAAACCCCTGTCGTGCTCGGCTGGCTCATCTGAAAGTTCCCTTCTGCGTTTGCCGCCTGCCAACAAAAAAACGCCGCCTCGGGCAGAGGCGACTTCGCGCTCCCCCAAGACAGCGTCATTGCTGTCGGCCCGTCTTTGGACCTTGTGGCGGCGTACAAAGACGCCGCCGAATCCGAACCTTGTTCAGCGGCAATTCAAGGTTCGTGCCAACTTCGCTCCGAGCAGGAAACAAGGGCACTTCCGGAGGTTTAGGTAATAGTGCCGCCATTGGCGGCGGACGCCTTTTGCTTACGCGCGCCGCAGGGTGGGGAAATTCTGTGCAGTGAAAAAGGCGCGGTTACGCCCCGCTTTTTGTTGCTGCGCCGAGATAGCCGGAAAGGTCTTTTTGATTGAAAACCGGTCCGGCGAAGGCTCCGACGCCATCCTCGGGCTTGGGAATTGAATACGCGCGTGTCGCAGTTCCCAGGGCCGCGTCGTAGAGGTCGGGGCGGAAGCACGCTTCGGCAGCAGCGAGGAGATCAGGCGACAATGCCGTCTGATGCCAGCGCACCATTTGCGCATAGAGCCAAGCAGCGTGCGCAGGTTCGGGACGGGCCGCGCCCTCGCGGCCGATCAGGAGGTAGTCGGTGCAAACGCGGGGATCGCCGCCGGACGCCATCGATAGCCGTCCGTTGAGCGTGGCGCGAATGATATCGGGCGCGACGTCGATCCGATTGGTCGCCGCCAACAGCGCGACGGCCTCGTCTTGGTGGGCGGGATCGTTGACAAAGTCTGCTGCGCGGCCGAGTGCGCGCAACAGCCGCTCCAGCGCATTACCATGATCGGCCGCCCATGCGGCGCGCACCGCCAGCGCCTTTTCCGGCGCGCGCGCGACGATGTCGCGGCCAAAGTGGACGATGCGGCCGATGCCCAGTTTGACCGCGACCGAATTCCACGGCGCGCCGACGCAGAAACCGTCGACATGACGGCTGGCGAGACTGTCGACCATATAGGGTGGCGGCAGCACGACGAGCCGCACATCTTCGTCCGGATCGATGCCGCCGGCCGCCATCCAGAATCGGATCAGATAATTATGGGTCGAGAACGGAAAGGTCATGCCGAAGGTCAGCGGCTCGGCGCCGCGGCGGCGCCGCTCGGCAACGACGCCGCCGAGCGCCCGCGCCGAGATTTTTGGATCGGCGAGATCGCCGTCGGCGGCCGCTGCCAGCTCGCCGTAAAGCTGCGGCGACAGCGTGATCGCATTGCCGTTCACGCCGAGCATGAACGGCGCCAGCAGCGGCACTTTGACATGGCCGATGCCGAGGCTGGACGCGATCGCCAGCGGCGCCAACAGATGCGCGGCATCGAACACGCCGATATTGAGCTTGTCGCGCACGTTCGACCAGGAGACTTCGCGGCTCAACTCGACCGCCAGGCCTTCCGCGGCGGCGAAGCCCCGGTCGACAGCGACGATCAACGCCGCCGCGTCCACCAACGGAATGAAGCCGATGCGCAGAGTGTCTTGCATCATTTCAGCAGCTCCGCGGCGGTGACCACGGATTGCGCGATGTCGGCGATCTTTTTGTTTTCGTTCATCGCCGTTTTGCGCAGCATCGCGTAGGCATCGGCCTCGCTGATGGTCTTCAGTTTCATGAGGATACCTTTGGCGCGATCGATCACTTTGCGCTCGCTCAGCGCGCTTTGCGCCCGCTCGAGCTCGTCCTTCAGGCGGGTGAAGGCGTTGAAACGGGAAATGCAAAGATCGAGGATTCCCTTGATCCGCTCTTTCTTGAGCCCGTCGACGATATAGGCGGAGACCCCGGCATCGACGGCAGCCTCGATCGCGGCGGCATCGCTCTGGTCGACGAACATCGCGATCGGCCGTTTCACGGCGCGGCTGACCTGGAACATCTGGGCCAGCACGTCGCGGCTGGGATTTTCCAGATCGATCAGGATGACGTCGGGATCGAGGCTGTAGATGCGCGCCAGCAGGCTGGTGGTGGCTTCGATCCGTGTGACGTCGATATAGCCGGCCTCGCGCAAACCATCGGCCAGTATCGCGGCGCGAACCGGATTTTCGTCGACCATGACGATCTTGAGCGCGGGATCCATCAGGGAAAAGCGTCTTTACCTTTGTGCCGCGAAACGCCGTTCTCGATGCAAGAAGCATTCCCCTGGAGCTGAGCTAAGTCATTGAGTCATGTGTATTTATGCCACGCCATCGGTGGGCGAACGCGAAATGGATAACGGCTCCGCCTTGGCCGCCGTCGTTCACACCGGCGAATTGATGACGGGTCGCAGCCATTGGGACGGACGCGTGCCGCTGTAAAAAAATAGAATTTCGGCGCTGCATAATCGAACAGCGGCCTGCAGTAAAAACAGGCAAACGCCGGCCTCCCTTCAGGATGACGACGGTGTCGTAAGTTCATGAATGAGCGTTGTTTTCCGCCGCCGAGCGGCTGGCACGCCTCTTGCGAAAGCCAATCTGAAAGCTTCGATAATCTTCGGCCGTCAACGGCGATGGCCAGACACTTCAGCAGCGCCGCTGAGCCTTGAGAAATAACGCCCGGAAGCCACCGACGCCTCCGCGCCAGCGCCAGAAGTGTTGCCGCCGCGGCATGTCCCGAAGCCGCGCAACAACAACAGCCTTGGGTTTGATAACCGCGATCAAAGGAGATCGATCATGGATACAGGCGATTACGTGAAACCGGCCGACGTGGCGCTGGCGATGATTGAGTCCGGCAGGCGCAAGCTCGCGCTGTCGCCGCGCGATCTCCTGATCCGCGGCATGCTGTCGGGCGCCATCCTCGGCGTCGCCACCAGTCTTGCCTTCACCGGCGCGGTGCAGACCAATGTGCCGCTGGTCGGCGCGCTGATTTTCCCGGTCGGATTGATCGCCATCGTGCTGCTCGGCTTCGAACTGGTCACCGGAAGCTTCGCGCTGGTGCCGCTGCCGTGGCTCGCCGGCGAAACCGGCGCCGGCTCGGTGCTGGTGAATTGGGGCTGGGTCTTCATCGGCAATTTGATCGGCAGCGTCGCCTATGGCGCGCTGATCGCCATCGCACTGACCAATATGGGCACCCTCGCGCCGGCCGGCGTCGCGCTTCGCATCGTGCAGACCGCCGAAGCCAAGACCATCGGCTATGCCGCCATCGGCTTCGCCGGCATGGTCACCGTGTTCGTCAAGGCGATGCTGTGCAACTGGATGGTCTGTCTCGCCGTGGTGCTGGCGATGACGACGACGTCGACCATCGGCAAGATCGCCTGTGCCTGGATGCCGATCTTCATCTTCTTCGCGCAGGGCTTCGAGCATTCCGTGGTGAACATGTTCATCATCCCGACCGGGATGATGATGGGCGCGAAAGTCAGCGTAGCCGATTGGTGGCTGTGGAATCAGATTCCGGTCACGCTCGGCAATCTGGTCGGCGGCTTCACCTTCACCGGGCTCGCCATCTACATGACCTATAAGCCGCGTGGCGCCGCGGTCATGAAGCCGACGCCGACCGGCGTGCCGGCCGAATAATCCGCGGCAAACGACGGACCAGGCAATGTCGGGCGATTTCGAACCGGAACAGAAGCGCTACCTGGAAGGCTTCGTCGCCGGTCTGCAGATTGCGAAAAGCGCAAAAGGCGCCGGCGCGCCTCCACCCTTCCCTCCCCCGCTTGCGGGGGAGGGTCAGGGAGGGGGTCCCGACGCCGCGGCGCTCCGCGCGCAGGACCGCGTCATCAAATCCGGCGGCAAGCTGTCCGACCCGGAAAAATTCAAGCGCGAGCTGCATCCGTTCGACGGCTATCAGAAGCTCAAAGACCAGGCCGCCAAGAACGAAGCGCCGAAGGCCGACGATAATTTCCGCTGGCGCTTCTATGGCCTGTTCTACTGCGCCCCGACCCAGACCGCTTACATGTGCCGGCTGCGCATCGCCAACGGCATTCTCAGCCATTGGCAATTCGCCGGGATCGCCGACCTCGCCGAGCGCTATGCCGCGGGCTATGCCCATGTGACGACGCGCGCCAATCTGCAAATGCGCGAGGTCGCGCCGAACAATGCCACCGCCATGGTCGAAGGCATTCTCGATCTCGGCCTGTCGTCGCGCGGCTCCGGCGCCGACAATATCCGCAACGTCACCGGCACGCCGACCGCCGGCATCGATCCGCAGGAACTGCTCGACACCCGGCCTTATGCGCGCGAATGGCATTTCCACATTCTCAACGACCGCTCGCTCTACGGCCTGCCGCGCAAATTCAATGTCGGCTTCGACGGCGGCGGCATCATCGCGGTGCTCGAAGACACCAACGATATCGGTTTCCAGGCGGTCGAGGTGAAAGACGGCTTCGGCGTCGAGCCCGGCATCTGGTTCCGGCTGCTGCTCGGCGGCATCACCGGCCACAAGGATTTCGCCCGCGACACCGGCGTGATCGTCCGGCCCGATGACGCCGCCAAAGTGGCCGACGCCATTGTGCGCGTCTTCGTCGACAACGGCGACCGCACCAATCGCGCCAAGGCGCGGCTGAAATATGTGCTCGACGCCTGGGGCTTCGAGAAGTTCCTGACCGCCACGGAAGAGAAACTCGGCCGCAAGCTTGCGCGCGTGCCGGCCGAAGCGATCGCGCCGCGCCCGGCGTTCGACCGGCTGGCGCATATCGGCGTGCGGCCGCAGAAACAACCGGGCCTCAACTGGATCGGCGTTGCCTTGCCGCTCGGCAAGCTCACCGCCGATCAGATCCGCGGCGTCGCCAAGGTAGCGCAAGCGTTCGGCGACGGCGATATCCGCCTCACCGTCTGGCAGAATCTGCTGATCTCCGGCGTCGCCGACGCGAATGTCGCCGCGGCGGAAGCCGCCATCGCGGCGACCGGGCTAACGACCAAGGCCAGCGCCATCCGCGCCGGCCTGATCGCCTGCACCGGCAATGCCGGCTGCAGGCTGGCGATGTCCGACACCAAGCGCCATGCCGCCGAGATCGCTGCGTGGTGCGAGAGCCGGGTGCCGCTCGACAGCGCGGTCAATATCCATCTCACCGGCTGCCCGAATTCCTGCGCGCAGCATTACATCGGCGACATCGGCCTCCTCGGCACCAAGGTGCAGGTGTCGGACGACGGCGATCAGGTCGAGGGCTACCACGTCGTGGTCGGCGGCGGCTTCGGGCCGGACGCCGGTTGCGGCCGCGAGGTCTATCGCGACCTCAAGGCGGAAGACGCGCCGGCCACCGTCGAGCGCATGCTGAAGGCCTATATCGCGCATCGCGCTTCGGCGGACGAGAATTTCCTCGCCTTCACCCGGCGGCACGACACCGAGGCGCTCAAGACGCTGTTCGAACAGCAGGCGGTCGGATGACCCAGACCACCCCGCCGCCGATCCCGCGCCTGATTCCGGAAAGCGCGCCGTTTTCCGCCGAACAGCGCACCTGGCTCAACGGGTTCTTCGCCGGCTTCCTGTCGCTCGACGGCGGCGTCAATCCGCTGTCGCCGGAGGAAACCGCCGCGCTGTTGGGCGACGTGATGGGCGGCGGCGCGCCGGCGGCGAACGGCCCGTTCAACGACGGCGACGACGGCCAGGCGCCATGGCACGATACCGCGATCGCGCTGCCGGAGCGGATGCAGCTTGCCGACAAGCGGCCGCTGCGGCGGCGGCTGATGGCGGCGATGGGCCAGCAGGATTGCGGCCAATGCGGCTATAGCTGCGAGGATTACGCCAACGCCATCGCGCTGAAAAACGAGGAGCGGCTGAACCTCTGCATTCCGGGCGGCAAGGAAACCACCCGGATGGTCAAGGCGCTCTATGCCGAACTCGGCGCCGCGCCCGCGGTAGCGAAAGCGCCGCCGAGCCCGGAAGCCCCGGCGGCGGAAGTTCCGGTCGGCGCGCCGCTTGCGCCGTCACGCGAGAATCCCGCCGAGATCGCGTTCATCTCGCGCGCGCGGCTGAACAAAAAAGGCTCCAACAAAGAAACCTGGCACATCGATCTCGACCTCACCGAGACCGGCATCGAATACACCGTCGGCGACGCGCTCGGAATTTTTCCGCACAATGACGCGGTGCTGGTCGATGCGGTGATCAAGGCGCTCGACGCGCCGCCCGATTTCCCGATTGCCGGGCGGACCTTGCGCGAAGTGCTGACCGACAGCGTCTCGCTGGGGCTGGCCCCCGACATGCTGTTCCAGCTGATCTCCTACATCACCGGCGGCGAGCGGCGGCAGAAGGCCAAGGCGCTGGCCGCCGGCGAGGATCCCGATGGCGACGCCAAGACGCTCGATGTGCTGGCCGCGCTGGAAAAATTTCCCGGCATCCGTCCCGATCCGGAAGCTTTCGTCGAAGCGCTCGATCCGCTGGCGCCGCGGCTCTACTCGATCGCCTCGTCGCCCAAGGTCGCCGCCGACCGCGTCTCGCTCACCATCGACGCGGTGCGCTACGCCATCGGCAAGCGCGCCCGTGTCGGCGTCGCCTCGACTTTCTTCGCCGAGCGCATTCCGCCGGGCACCAGGATCAAAGCCTATATCCAGAAGGCGCACGCCTTCGGCCTGCCGGCCGATCCCGCAACCCCTATCGTCATGATCGGCCCCGGCACCGGTATCGCGCCGTTCCGCGCCTTTCTGCACGAGCGGATGGCGACCAAGGCGCCGGGCCGCAACTGGCTGTTCTACGGCCACCAGAAAAGCGATTGCGATTTCTTCTACGAAGACGAACTCGCCGGCATGAAGGCCGCCGGCGTGCTCACCCGGCTGTCGCTCGCCTGGTCGCGCGACGACAATCAGAAATTCTACGTGCAGGACCGGATGCGCGAAGTCGGCCGCGAATTGTGGGCATGGCTCGCCGAAGGCGCCTATGTCTATGTCTGCGGCGCCATCACCATGAGCAAGGACGTCGAGCGCGCGCTGATCGACGTGATCGCCGCGCACGGCGCCCGCACGCCCGACCAGGCCGTAAGCTTTTTCGCCGAGCTGAAAAAGGCCGGACGTTATCAGGCGGATGTGTATTAGGACGAACATCCGCCCCCGCGAAGCGGGGGAGGGGACCACGCGAAGCGTGGTGGAGGGGGCGGCGAGTCGGAGCTACGTTGCTGCTTCAGGACCAACAACAATGCGATTGCTGATCGACGCCTGCCCGAAGTAGAGGCCGGCGCCCCTTCCACCGCGCAACAGCGCGGTCCCCCTTCCCCGCTATCGCGGGGCAGGATTATTACTCCAGCTTCGCCCCGGACGCCTTGATCACCGCGGCCCATTTCGGAATTTCGGCCTTGATATAGGCCGAGAACTCGTCCGGCGTGTCGGGCCCGATCTCGACGCCGAGGTCGGCGAGCTTCTGCTGCACGCCGGGATCCTTCATCGCCTCGACCACGGCGCGATGCAGCGTGTCGATGATCGGCTTCGGCGTGCCGGCCGGCGCCACCAGCCCGTGCCAGGTGGTCGCCTCGAAGCCGGTAACGCCGAGTTCGTCGATGGTCGGCACGTCGGGCAGAATGCTGGAGCGCTTGAGCGTGGTCACGGCGAGCGGCCGCACCTGCTCGTTCTTGATGAAGCCCATCGCGCCCGAAGTGGTGGCGAACATCATCTGGTCTTCGCCGCTGATCACGTCCTCCAGCGCCGGCGCCGAGCCTTTATACGGCACGTGCACGATATCGACATGCGCCATGGTCTTGAACAATTCGCCGGCGAGATGCGCCGCGAGCCCGAAGCCCGACGAGGCGAAATTGAGCTTGCCCGGCTCGGCCTTGGCGAGCGCGATCAGTTCGGCGAGCGAATGCACCGGCAGGTTGTCGTTGACCACCAGCACATTGGCTTGCGTGCCGACGAGGCTGATCGGGTCGAAATCCTTCACCGGGTCGAAATTGATCTTGGTGTAGAGCGTGACATTGGTGGCGAGGATGGCGTTGTTGCCCAACAGCAGCGTGTAGCCGTCCGGCGCCGCATGCGCGACGACGTCGCCGGCGACATTGCCGCCCGCGCCCGGGCGGTTGTCGACAATGACCGGCTCGCCCAGCAGGCTCGACAGCTTATTGGTGATGATGCGCGCCAGAATGTCGCTCGCCCCGCCCGGCGGGAAGCCGACCACCACGGTGATCGGCCGCTCCGGGTAATCGGCTGCGGCCGCCGTGCCGGCGGTAACCACGGCCGCGGTTCCCAAAAGCAGCAATACCGCGAACGCCGCGCCGAGCCTGTTCCGCATCCCTCGTCTCCCGTTTTTGTTGCGGGCTTTAAAGCCGCCGCAGCCCCGATTGGCAAGCGCCGCCCGGGGGCATCTCGCATGCAGTTTCGCCGGTGATATTTTGCCGCAACCGGGTTACACCTTGTCCGGCTCATTCTCGCGCCGGCGGGGACGGGCGTGACAATGAGGAAAAAGACCGATGCGTACCGGAGCCGAATTTCTGCGCTCGCTCAAGGATGGGCGCCGCGTCTTCCTCGACGGCGAGCTGGTCAAGGACGTCACCACGCATCCCGCCTTCCGTCAGGCGGCGCGCTCGATCGCGAACCTCTACGACATCGCCGCCGCTCCCGAGCTGCGCGAGCGCATGACCTTTACCTCGCCGAAGACCGGCGAGCCGGTGGCGCGCGCCTGGCAGATCCCGGTCGACGCCGCCGGCCTGCGGCAGCGCCGGCTGTTCTCCGAGACCTGGGCCGAGGCGACCTTCGGCCTGATGGGCCGCGCGCCCGATCATGTCGCCGGCTTCTTCGCCGGCTACGCCGCGGTGCCGTCGTTCTTCGCCTCGGCCGGCCAGCAATTCGCCGACAACCTGGTCGCGTTCTACGAATACATGCGCGACAACCACATCTATTGCAGCTACGCCATCGTGCCGCCGCAGATCGACCGCTCCAAGCCCGGCCACAAGCAGAGCGACCCGACGCTCTATGCCGGCGTGGTCAAGGAGCGCGACGACGGCATCGTCATCTCCGGCGCCCAGCAGCTCGCCACCGGCGGCGCGATCTCCGACTACATCCAGCTGAGCTGCATCCAGCCGCTGCCGCCCGGCGACGAGAACTACGCCAATTGCCTCGCCGTGCCGGTCGCCGCCGAAGGCCTCAAGCTCTATCCGCGGAAGCCCTATGCCCGCGCCGGCAGTCCGGCCGACTATCCGCTGTCGAGCCGGTTCGACGAGTCCGACAGCTACGTCGATCTTCGACAACGTGTTCGTGCCGTGGGAGCACGTCTTCATCTATCGCAATATCGAATTGTCGCGCGACCAGTGGCGGAAGACCCCGTCGCATCTCCTCGGCAATCATCAGGCGCAGACCCGCTACGTCACCAAGCTCCGCTTCCTGGCGGGCCTGGCGCAGCGCATGAACGAGACCACCGGCAATATTGCGCAACCCGGCCGTGATCGGCATGATGGGCGAGCTCTGCTCGCTGGTCTCGATCTACGAAGCGATGCTGCTCGCGCACGAGACCATGGGCGCCGATCGAGCACGGCGTGTTGTGGCCGTCGAAGACCGCGTTCTATGCCGCGAGCGCCATGCAGTCCGAGCTCAACGGCCGCATGCTGGAAATCGTCCGCGAAATGGCGGGCGCCGCCTTCATCACCCTGCCCTCCTCCGAGGCCGATTTCGGCAATCCGGAAATCGCAGCCGACCTCGAACGCTACATGTGCTCCGGCACCACCGACGCCGAAGTCGCGCATCAAGCTGATGCGGCTGATCTGGGATTTCCTCGGCTCCGAATTCGGCAGCCGCCACGCGCAATACGAAAAATTCTACGGCGGCCCGTCGTTCGTGGCGAAGCAGAATTTGTATCGCAATTTCGATTTCAAGCGCGCGACCGGGTTGGTGGATAAGGCGCTGAATTTGCCGGCGGTGGAGTAGACTAAGCTCCCTCTCTCCCGTTGGGGAATTCGCTCCAAAATGCCCGCGTAGGAATCTGGAGGAATACTTCGCTTTTCCAGCCAAAACCGAACCGACCATTCCGAGCCTTTTAGCTCCCCAATCTGGTCCAGAACGGGGCCCGAACGCATCCGCTTGCGCACAACCCACGGATGCGATTTGATAAGATGGATTGTGAGCGAGCAGAGGGCCGTATCGAAGTTGATAGCTCGTCCCGCACTTAGTACTCAGAAGGGATGCAGATATTCCGGCAGGAGCACAAGGTGGAAGCGTTTGCAGCGATCTTCAAAGAACTTTATACGAGCTTTCTCCTCCGCGACTTTGCAGGCAAGATAGTGCCCGGCTGTTTTTTGTTTCTTTCATACTCACTCCTATTTATTTCCCAGCCACGCGAGATCTTCAAAATCATCGGCGGGAAAATATCTCTAGTCTCCATTTTTCTGATCGCAGGCTTCTCTTGGATCATAATATTGGGTATCCAGAGCTTAGCCGAGCTAACTCATATCTGGCAGTATTACCCTTCTGACGCCGGGCCAGAAATGGCTGTTCAGACAGATGTCATCGCACAGTTTATGCAAATTGCGTGCCCGGAGGATCATCAACAGTACGAGCGATTCGTTGTCATAAAGGAGGCTACAGGCAACCTGTTTGTAGCTGGGCTTATTTCTCTTCCTGCATGGGCATGGTGGCTCAATGCACAGCTGAGCTCCACGAAATTCCTGAAGAATGAGGTTTGGGGAGCCCCTAGAATAAACGTGCGTACAATTATCGTGGCTTCTCTCGGCGTCCTTATTTTAGGTGGATTATTTCTCATGAACCGCGAGCACGTCCAAAAGCAATATCAATTCGCGAAAAGTTCGTGAAGGATGTCGGCAGCGGCGCTCTCCACGGATGCCCTGCCGTTTCCAAGGCCGCAAAAACAGAATGATCCGGCCATGCTCAATGTGATGCTCAAGAAATGATTTAAATTGGAGCAATGCGTGTACTTCATTGACCCAGGGATTGATGCGTTATTTCAAGCTGCAGATGCGGTCGTTTTCGATTTAAGCGGGCTACTTATAGATGATGAACCTATTCAATTGCAGGCCACAAACGATGGGCTAGCCCCGCACAAAGTTAGAATTTCTGAAGGCGAATGGATCGAGATTTGTGTCGGCCATAAGCCGAGCGAATATTTGCCGAGCATGGTTCGAGGAAGTACCAGCGCCGATATTGCACGGCTTATACAGTGCAAGGACGCAATTTATGAAAAATTAATCTGGGGAAAAGCGATTGATTTCGCGCGCCCTGGTGCACTTTCATTCTTGCGCTACACGCGAGCATCGAAAAAGGGCTTGGCCTTAGCGACGTCGACGACAAGGACCGGCGCTACCATTGTTCTCGGCGAGAATGGTTTGAATATCCGGAATAGTTTCGATTTTGTCATCACGGGAGACGAAGTTAAAAGGGCAAAACCGAACCCCGAAATCTATAATAAGGTTCGACTGCACCTCGGAAATGATTTGAACTATTTGGTCTTTGAAAATTCGCCCAGCGGAGTTAGTTTGCCAAAGGCGCTGGGATGTCGTGCATCGCCGTACCAAATCGCTTCACCGCTAGCCGAAACTTCGAAAGGCCGACCTGGTCATAACCAGCCTAGATCGCGAAGAATCACTTCTCAAATAGCAGAGCGGTCAGCGAGCGTAGACCGGATGAGCAAAGCGGGATCCGGGTTTCCTTCTTGCGGATATCCCGCATGTCGCTTCGCTCATGCGGGCTACCGAAACACCAAAACCCCGGCAAACGGCGGGCTTCGTCGATTCCGAAACTTAGAAACCCTCAGCAATTACTCCCCGTAACACGACGCCAACTCGCCGGTCTTGGTATCCGTCGTGGTCTTGCTATTGGTGGTGCAGCCGGTTTCGACCGGCGGGGCGCCGATAGGGACGCCGACCACGCCCGGTACGCCTCCACCGGGGCCCGGCGCCACTTGGTGCTCGTGGGTGGTCGTGGTGGTGGTCACGCCCTCGGCGATGGCGGCGGCGCCCGATAGCGTCGTCACCGCGATGCCGCCGAGCGCGTTCATTGGCCGTCATGGCCGGACTTGTTCCGGCCATCCACGACTTTGCTCCCGAGTCCCCAAAGAGGTGGATGCCCGCGACAAGCGCGGGCATGACGGAGAGGGCACGAACGTAACCGGGGACCGGCCTTCCGATCACTCCGCCGCAGTGGCGGGCCGCAGCGCGATGGTTTCGACTTTCGACAGATCGAGCTTGCGGGAAGCGTGATCGATATCGATGCCGATAACGTTGCCGTCAGCGTCCAGATCCGCGACCAGCCCCTCGGCAATTTCGCGCGCTTCCGCGCCGGGCGCGCTGCCAACTGAATGTAAAGGCTGTCGGTCTCGGGATAATAATGGAGCTTCATCTTGGCACCATTCGCGCCGAATATAGGGTCGCTTGCGCAGCACCGGCTCCTCGAAATAGCGCGTCGTTTTCAAGGTTGCCCCCGAGCCCGACACGATATTACGCGAAGATTCGGAAGGTAGCCTGCTTTACAACCTAAAAAGCCCCGGCCAAACGGCCGGGGCTTCAATCAGTCCGATTCGAAACGTTCAGCAATTGCTCTTCGTCACCGAAGCCAACTCGCCGGTCTCGGTATCCGTCGTGGTCTTGCTCTTGGTGGTGCAGCCGGTTTCGACCGGCGGGGCGCCGACATGGACGCCGACCACGCCCGGCACGCCGACACTGACGCCGGGGCCCGGCGCGGTTTCGGTCTGATGCGTGGTCGTGGTGGTGGTCACGTCTTCGGCGATGGCGGCGGCGCCGGACAGCGCCACGATCGCGGCAGCGGCGATCGCGATTTTGAGGGTCTTCATGGGTTCTCTCCTTCAGCTTGCATAGGCTGGCTGAGTAACGGCGATGTCGCCGTGCGGTTCCCGCCGCGTCGCCTTCGTTTCGCTGTTCGGGAGGCGGCATTGCCGTCATGGCCGGGCTCGTCCCGGCAATGACGAAGGGGCGCTACTTGTCGGCCCCCGCCATCGCCTCGGCCTTCGACAGCGCCAGGGCCGCGCCACGACGCGCTGCATCCTCGTCGTCGAGCTCGGTTTCGCCGGCGTCGAAGCGGGGTGACGGTGCCGCCGAGGCCGATCGCCTGCGCCAGCATCCGGGCATTCACTTCGGTGTAATGCGCGCGCCAGACCACGTCCGCAGGTTCGGCCCGACCACGGTGTCGCCGTGGCCGCGGATCAGCACCACGGTATGATCGCCGAGCACGCGCGCCACCTCGACGCCGCGCTCCATCCGGTTCACCAGCATGTCGGTGTCGCCGATCTGGTGCGAACGAATCGAAATTCGGCACGTCGGCGCCGAAGAGGGCGCGTTGTGCAGCACCGGCACGAAATTGGCGCTGGAGATGTGAACGGCACCACGGTCCGGCGAGTGGCTGTGCACGATCGCCATCACGTCGCTGGGTCTTGTAATTTCGCCGTGGATGTAGCGCTCCGAATAGAAGTGCTGATCTTCTGGTGAGCGGCTTGCTGTCGAGATCGAGGCGACGATGTCGTCGCGCACGACCAGACCGGGCGCGACCCAGCGCGACATCAGATAATGGCCGGGGTTTTCGGCATCCGCACGCTGACATGGCCGAAAGCGTCGAGCACGCTGGTGGCCAGAATGCGGAATTGGCCGTCACCAGATCGTCCAGCACCGATTGATCGACGTCGAGCTTGTCGCCGGGCGCCAGTTCGGCGGCCGACGGGCCGCCGAAAAACAGCAGACCGAGCAGCGCAAGGCTGCGGCTGTGCCGGCGGCGATTGCGGTTGCGCCATGCTTCATCTCTTCATCTTCCCATTGTGGCGGCGTTTTTGTCGCCCGCGCCTTCGCTGTCCGCGGTGAAGGTCGCGGAAAATCCAGCGTCACCGATCCTAAGGCGAAGCGCTGCGCCCGCTACGGGATCAGGTCAAGGTTTTCGAAGTGGGCCAGTGTGGGCGGCGAAGCCGCCCATCGTTGCGGGCCGACGGTCCGGCGAAGCGCGCGGCCCGATGACAGGCCCCGCGAAGCAATCCAGCGCCGCGGCGGCGTTGCGGCTTGTCATCCGCGATTTGGCATCGCGCGCCCGCCAAGATTTCGGTTGAAGCGGATCGACGTAAAACACTAAACTTACAACGTCGCAAAACATACCCCGTCGAAAGAGGAGTTTGTTCATGCAGCCGCTTTGCAGCTTCGCCCAGGAAACCGCCTCACGTCTCCGCCGCCATCGCAGCCTATGACGCAAGGTTTTCGATGGCCTTTATGAATTCCATGCCGCCAAGCAATCGCTCGCTCAAAATCGCCACCACATCCCCGACCTCGGTCGACTTCGTCCGCCACGGCGTCCATGAAACCTTCGCGCTCAGCCTGTTGCAGAGCATTTCGACCTCGCCGCGGAGGAGACGCTGTACCGCACATTCGACCGCGGCGACCGAGCGGCCCTGACCCGGCCGGTCGAGGGCGCGGACGACGCCGTGCCGTATCTGTGGAAGCTTGCGCCTCGAAGCGGCGGCGGCGTCGTTCCGCTTGAATTCGAGCGGCGCAGCGAAGCAAAGCGAGACGCGGCGGCCGGCTCGCTCGAACGATGCGCCGTTCCTGACGGAGTGGCCGAAGCCGTGGAAGAGCGGGCCTCGGCGGCCTGTTCGGCGTCGCGACCATGAACATTTGCGATTCCGCTGGCCGGCGATCCTTGTCGAGGAAACCGACTCCGCCGCGCGCACGATGTTGGTGCAGGCGGAAGCCCGCGACCGGATCGACGACGACGATCTGACGGAAACGCTCTGGGTTTCGCGCCGGTGTTGACTGCCGAGCCGTGGAATGTGTCGCGGCCGGCGCGGAGACGGTCGACGACCAAGCCCTGACCGACTGCATGGTCCACTGCACGCCGCGCGGCCACTGCCTGGTCTGCTGCCGGCCCGGCTCGCATTGCCTGGTCTGCTGCAAGCCGAAGAGCCACTGCCTGGTCTGCTGCCGGAATATCCGGACCGCTGAAAATATTGTCCCTTTTGCGGATACGATACCCTTGACGACCGTCCCGATGCTGGCTACATAGCGGTCAATCTCGCTCGAGACGGACGCGCCCGGAGGGGACTCTCCAGAGGCGGAGCGAGTGCGGTGCCCGCGGAGGGGCCATCCACCCCGTTCCCGGGCGGCTTGGGCATCGTGTCTCCCGGCATTACGACCGGGCGGAGGTGCTCCCTGGACTGGGACAGGCGATGGGGGTGAACGACCCGCTGGCATTGTCGCCAACGCATGATCGGTTGTCGTGCGTCAGACCACGTCCCAGGGAAACTGGCCTGAAGCCGAGCCTGGACGACGACTCCCTGGTGAGAAGCCGTGGTGGGACGCCGACAGACGAGCCGCCCCGCTGGGCGGCGCCGCACCCGTAAGGTGCGGCGGTGGTGCCCGCGTCTGTCGGCGTCCTGCTTCCTATTTTCATTTGATCGTTGGAATGGAAATGGCGGAGACGGCGTAAGCCATTGAGAAACCGGGGCCCCACCCCTTGGGCTTTCTCGCAAAGCTTCCCGGTCTTCGTTCTTCACGTAACGGGGTTGGCATCACTCGGGCGCGAAGGCGCGCCGCGAGGACGATTTCGCGATGGCAAATTGCGGCGCATTTCCCGTCACCCTGAGGCGGCCGAACGCGGCGCCTCGAAGGGCGACGGCGGCAGGGCCTGGAGCGTGCATCCTTCAGGCGCGCCTTCGGCGCGCACTCAGGATGACGAATGGGGGTCTGCATGACGGTGACTAGTCGCCCCGCCCCCTCACCCATTCTTCGTTGTTGGAATGCCAAGAGCCTCTCCCCCGAGGGGAGAGGGCACACGTTCGCCGGCCGCTACCGTCGGCTTGTCGGATTACGCCTCGGCGTCGGCGAGTTCGGGGGCGTTGGCCGGCGGCTTGTCGGCCGCCGGTTTTGGTTCGAGCGCGCCGGCGATGGCTTCCTCGACGCGTTCGAGCCAGATGAACTCCATCTCCTTGCGCGCGGTCTCGGGGATGTCGTCGTAGTCGCGGCGGTTGCGCGCCGGCAGCATGACGCGGCTTGATGCCGGCGCTGTGCGCGGCGACCACCTTCTCCTTGATGCCGCCGACCGGCAGCACCAGGCCGCGCAGGCTGATCTCGCCGGTCATCGCGGTGTCGCTGCGGATGGTGCGGTCGGTCATCAGCGAGGTGAGCGCCATGAACATCGCGACGCCGGCGCTCGGCCCGTCCTTCGGCGTCGCGCCCGCCGGCACGTGGACGTGGATGTCGCTCTTCTCGAAGCGGCTCGGCATCGATGCCGAGCGCCGCGGCGCGGTTCTTGACGATGGACGAGCGCCGCCTGCGCGCTCTCCTTCATCACGTCGCCGAGCTGGCCGGTGAGGATCAGCCGGCCGCCGCCCGGAATCCGCGTCGCCTCGATGAACAGGATATCGCCGCCGACCGGCGTCCAGGCGAGACCGGTCGCCACGCCGGGCACGCTGGTGCGCATCGCCACTTCGCTCTCGAACCGCGGCGCGCCGAGGATCGACACCAGATCCGCGGTGCTGATGCGGATCGGGCCGGCTCTGGCCTTCCGCGATCCGCACGGCGGCATTGCGCAACACCTGGCCGATCTGGCGCTCGAGGCTCCGCACGCCCGCTTCGCGCGTGTAGTTGATGATCATGTCGCGCAGCGCCTCGTCGTCGATCTCGACCTGGCCGGGCTTGAGCCCGTTGGCTTCGAGCTGACGCTTGCACCAGATAACGCCGCGCGATCTCGAGCTTCTCGTCGGCGGTGTAGCCCGACAGGCTGATGATCTCCATGCGGTCGCGCAGCGGCCCCGGAACGGTGTCGAGCATGTTCGCGGTGGTGATGAACACCACCCGCGACAGGTCGAACGGCACCGCGAGATAGTTGTCGCGGAAGGTGTTGTTCTGCTCCGGGTCGAGCACTTCGAGCAGCGCCGCGCCGGGATCGCCCTGGATGCCCGAGCCGAGCTTGTCGATCTCGTCGAGCATCATCACGCAGTTGCGCGAACCCGGCCTTGCGGATGCCCTGGATGATGTTGCCGGGCAGCGCGCCGATATAGGTGCGCCGGTGGCCGCGGATCTCGGCTTCGTCGTGCACGCCGCCGAGGCTGACGCGGACGAATTTGCGGTCCATGGCGCGGGCGATCGATTGGCCGAGCGAGGTCTTGCCGACGCCGGGCGGACCGACGAAGCACAGGATCGGCGCCTTGCCTTGCGGGGCTGAGCTTGCGCACGGCGAGATATTCGACGATCCGCCGCTTGATCTTGTCGAGGCCGTAATGGTCGGCGTCGAGGATGCGGCGCGCTTCGGCGATGTCGATCGGCTTCTCTTCGGGCAGCTTCCACGGCAGCTCGATCAGCCAGTCGAGATAGGTGCGCACCATGCCGTATTCGCCGGCGGCTTCCGGCATCTTCTGCAGCCGGCGCAATTCCTTGCGCGCCTGGTCCTCGACCTCTTTCGGCATGCCGGCCGCGGTGATGGCCTTGTCGAGCTCGGCGATTTCGGCCGCCTTGCCCTCGTCGCCTTCGCCGAGCTGCTTCTGGATCGCCGCCATCTGCTCGCGCAGCAGCACTTCGCGCTGCCGCTCGTCGAGCGCGGTCTTGGTCTGCCGGCCGATTTCCTGCGACAGCCGCAGCACCTCGATGCGGTGGCCGAGCATGCGCGAGACCTTGTCCATCCGCGCCGTGATGTCGACGGTTTCCAGGATCTCCTGCTTCTCTTCCGGCTTGACGTCCATATAGGCGGTCGACGAGATCGGCGAGCGCCGACGGCGTGTCGAGCGACTGGATCGCGGCGAGCAGATCGGCCGGCACCTGCGGCAGCAATTCGATCGCCTCGACCGCCTGCGCCTTCAGATTGACGAAGCGCGCCTCGATCTCCGAGGTCGCGGGTTTCCGGCTCCGGAATGCGCAGCACGCGCGCGACCAGGAACGGCCAGCCCGACAGATATTCGACGATCTGGAAGCGCTGCTCGCCCTGGCAGACCAGGTGATGCGTGCCGTCCGGCGCGGTGAGATAGCGCACGACATTGGCGATGGTGCCCATGCGGTGCATGTCGAGCGCCGACGGGTCGTCGACCGAGGCTTCACGCTGCAGCAAGATGCCGACCTGACGCTGCTCGCGCACCGCCTGCTGGGCGGCGGCGACCGACTTCTGGCGGCCGAGCGAGATCGGCACCACGAGGCCCGGGAAACAGCACGGTGTTGCGGACCGGCACGATGATCAGGGCATCGGCCGGCAGCGGCGGCAACCCGGCGTTGCTGTTGGCGCCGCCCGTTCCAGGACTTTGACTATTGTTGGCGCTGCCTTGCGGCGCGCTCTCTCTGACAAGGATTTCTTCAGCCACGGTTGGCCTCTGCTTTCTGTAATGAGATCACCAAACAACCGGCGACGACGGCGCGGCTTACCTTGCTGTAGCGCCCGGCCGGGAGCCGCAGCCGCCGGTAAAACCGGCCTTGCGGCAGTTCGAGCCGATGAATGACGGCAGTCCGCCATTGCTCCGGTACGGTGCGGGTGCCGGCGATCACCAGATCGCCGTCCTCGATCACCGCCTGGGCGCCCTCGACGTCGACGCCGGGCAGCGCCACCAGCACCAGGACTTCAAATTCGGTTTCCAGCATGTCGACCGGCGGCTCCCAGGCCGGCTGCCGCGCCTGCACTGCCGCCCGGGCGGAACAGTTCACGGTGCATACGCTCGGCCCGTGCGAGCATGTCGCACGCCTCGGACCACATCCAATCACGGGCCACATCACGGGCCATGAGCAATTCCCTCCAGCTTTGGTTGAGATATGTGTGGCGGGGGAACCCGGAATTCAACGTGCTGGCCGTGGGATAGCGATGGAACGGCATGGCCGGGCCCCATTCCGCCGCAACGGCCTTGCAACTGCCGTTCGCCGTCACGACCGGCTGCAAATTCTGCGCGAAGGCGGCTTCCAGGAATGCGCCGCTGAACTATATGCGCCGAGCCGGGTTGGAAGACATTGCCTGTGGAGGTGCATATGGCGCCAATCAACGCAGCGCGGCGGACCGGCGATACCATTCCGACGCCTGAGAAACTTCCCATTACATTGATCGTCAACGGGGTCGAACGGAAGCTCATGGTGGCGCCGTGGACCACGCTGCTCGACGCCTTGCGCGACCGGCTCGATCTGACCGGCACCAAAAAGGGCTGCGATCACGGCCAATGCGGCGCCTGCACGGTGCTGGTCGACGGCCGGCGGGTCAATTCCTGCCTGACGCTTGCCGTGATGAAGGACGGCGCCGCGGTCACCACCATCGAAGGCCTTGCCAAGGACGGCGCGCTGCATCCGCTGCAGCAGGCCTTCATCGATCATGACGCGTTCCAGTGCGGCTATTGCACCCCGGGCCAGATCTGCTCGGCGGTCGGGCTGATCGCCGAAGGCAAGGCGCAACAGCGCCGAGGAGATCCGCGAACTGATGAGCGGCAACATCTGCCGCTGCGGCGCCTATCCGAACATCGTCGCGGCGATCCAGCAGGCGATGGATCAGGTCCGGTGCAGTCATGATCAACTTCCAATATGCCCGCGCCGCCGACATTCGCCGACGCGGTGCGCCAGATCGCCGCCGACCCGGCCGCCAAATTCATCGCCGGCGGCACCAATCTGATCGATCTGATGAAAGAGGACGTCGAACGGCCGTCGCGGCTGATCGATATTTCGCGCCTGCCGCTCAAGAGCGTGGAAGACGACGCCGGACGGCGGATTGCTGATCGGCGCGCTGGTGCCGAATTCCGACCTCGCCTATCACCCGCTGGTGGCCGAGCGCTATCCGATGCTGGCCAGCGCGATCCTGGCCGGCGCCTCGGCGCAATTGCGCAACATGGCATCGACCGGCGGCAATCTCCTGCAGCGCACCCGCTGCGCCTATTTCTACGACACCGCGACGCCGTGCAACAAACGCGAGCCCGGCAGCGGCTGCTCGGCGATCGACGGCCTCAACCGCAGGCACGCCATCCTCGGCACCAGCGAGGCCTGCATCGCGACCCATCCCTCCGACATGTGCGTGGCGCTGGCGGCGCTCGAGGCGAAAGTCCACGTTGCCGGCCGGCCGGCGCGCGCAGCATCGCGTTCGCGGATTTTCATCGCCTGCCCGGCGACGACACCGCAGCGCGACAGCAATCTGCAATCGGACGAAATCATCACCGCGGTCGAACTCCCGCGCCGCGGCTTCGCCGCGCATTACACCTACCTGAAGATCCGCGACCGGCTGTCCTATGCCTTCGCCCTGGTGTCCGTCGCCGCGGCGCTGGAGGTCGAAGGCGGCATCGTCAAGGAGGCGCGCCTGGCGCTTGGCGGCGTCGCGCACAAGCCGTGGCGCGATCCGAACGCCGAGGCGGCGCTGCGCGGCCAGACCGCCGGCCGCGACGCCTTCGCGCCAGGCCGCGGATGTCCTGCTGCGCGGCGCCAAGGCTTTCGCCCACAACGCATTCAAGATCGATCTGGCGCGCCGCGCCATCGTCCGCGCCTTGACGCAGGCCGCGGCAGGCACGCCGCAAATCGCAATCCAGCAAGAAGATCCGGTGAGCAGGCATGGCACCCTATATCGGCACGCCCACATCCCGCGTCGACGGCCATGCCAAAGTCACCGGCGCCGCGAAATATGCCGGCGAATTCAATAGCGCCGGCCTGCGTCCAGGCCGCGTCGTGGCATCGACCATCGCCAAGGGCCGCATCCTGCGCATCGATACCAGCGAGGCCCTGCGCGTCGCCGGCGTGCTCGATGTGCTGACGCCATGAGCACCGGCCGCCGATGGCGAAAGCCGTCGCGGCCTACCATGACGACGTGGCGCCGGACGAAGGCACACCGTTCCGGCCGCTCTACGACGACAAGATTCTGTTCACCGGCCAGCCGATCGCGCTGGTGCTGGCGGAAGATTGGGAGATCGCGCGTTTCGCCGCCTCCCTGGTGCGGGTCGAATATCGCAAAGAGGCGTCCGCGACCGACCTCGAGGCGAGCCGCGACAAGGCCTTTGCGGTCAAGAAGCCCGAGAGAAGCCCGCGGCAAGGCCGACAAGGCCTTTGCGGCGGCCGCCGTGCGCCACGAGGCCGAATATTCCATCCCGAGCGAGCATCACAATCCGATGGAGCTCTACGCCTCGACCGTGATCTGGGAGGGCGACGGCAAGCTCACGGTCTACGACAAGACCCAGGGCGTGCAGAACGTGCAGCGCTATCTGTGCAGCGTGTTCGACATGAAACCGGACGACGTGCGCGTGATGTCGGCCTTCATGGGCGGCGGCTTCGGCTCGGGGCTTCGGCCGCAATATCAGGTGGTGCTGGCGGTGCTGGCGGCGCGCGCGCTCGAGCGCTCGGTGCGGCTGGTTCTGACCCGGCGGCAGATGTACGGCCTCGGCTACCGTCCGGCGACGATCGAAAGCCTCGCGCTCGGCGCCAACGAGCACGGCATTGCTCGACGCCGTCATGCACGAGGCCATCGCCGTCACCTCGCAATACGAGGATTTTTCCCGCAACGACACCGGCTGGTCGGGCCAGCTCTACAAGAGTCCGAACGCCAAATATGCGCACAGACTGGTGCGGCTCGATCTGTCGACGCCGTCCGACATGCGCGCGCCGGGCGCGACGACCGGGGTCTATGCGCTGGAATGCGCGATGGACGAACTCGCCGTTGCGCTGAAGGTCGATCCGGTCGAATTGCGGTTGCGCTGCTATTCGGACCGCGACCAGCACAAGGACATTCCCTACACCAGCAAGGAGCTGCGCGAATGCTACCGGCAGGGCGCGGAAGCGTTCGGCTGGGACAAGCGCAGCGCCGAGCCGCGCTCGATGCGCGACGGCAGCGAACTGGTCGGCTGGGGCATGGCGACCGGCATCTGGGAAGCGCTGCAGATGGAATTTTCCGCGCGCATCGTGCTGACCGCGAACGGCCATGCCGAGGTCGCCTGCGCCGCCTCGGATATCGGCACCGGCACCTACACCATCATGGCGCAGATCGCGGCCGACGTGCTCGGCCTGCCGCTCGACAACATCACCGTGAAGCTCGGCGACTCGACGCTGCCGCAGGCGCCGGTCGAGGGCGGCTCGTGGACCGCGGCCTCGGTGTCGCACGCCATCGCCAGAGCGGCCGACGCGGTGCGCAAGGAATTGCTGCGGCTCGCCAAGAAGATGCCGGATTCGCCGCTGGCGCACGCCAAGCTCGCCGATACCGCGCTCGCGGACGGCGCTATCGTGAGCCGACGGACGCGCGCGTTCGGTGTCGTTCGCCGATGCGATGCGGCACGGCGGACTCGACCGCATCGACCTGCGAAGCCACCACCGACTTCAAGGAGCGAAGTCACACGCCCACAACACGCATTCGGCGGTGTTCGCCGAAGTGAAGGTCGACGAACAGCTCGGCGTGATCCGCGTCACCCGCGTGGTCAGCGCCATCGCCGCCGGCCGCATCCTCAACACCAAGACCGCGCACAGCCAGATCATGGGCGCGCGTGGTCGGCGGCATCGGCATGGCGCTGCACGAGGAGACGCTGGTCGATCATGCGTTCGGGCGCATCATGAACGCCAATATCGCCGAATACCATGTGCGCGGTGAATGCCGACATCCACGACATCGAGGTGATCTTCGTCGACGAGCCGGACGACCTCATCAATCCGCTCGGCATCAAGGGCGTCGGCGAGATCGGCATCGTCGGCGTCGCCGCGGCGATCGCCAATGCGGTCTATCACGCCACCGGCAAGCGGGTGCGCGATCTGCCGATCACGCTCGATAAATTGATGCGATGAATTCAAGCCCGCGGCCGATGAGCTCCGCGCACCCCTTCGGCGAGCGAGCCGACCAGTCCGGCGACCGCCGTCACCGTCGCCGCGGTCGGCGTGGCGTCGGGACCGAGGCTGGCGCGCACCGCTTCGACCAGTGCCGAACCGACCACGACGCCGTCGGCGTTTTCGGCGATGCCGCGGGCCTGTTCCGCCGAGCGCACGCCGAAGCCGACGCAGACCGGCAATTTGGTGTGACGCTTGATCCGCGCGACGGCGGCCGCGACTTTGCCGGCATCCGGCGCGGCAGAACCGGTAATGCCGGTAATCGACACATAATAGACAAAGCCCGAAGTATTGGTCAGCACCGCCGGCAAACGTTTGTCGTCGGTGGTCGGCGTGGCGAGCCTGATGAAATTGACGCCGGCCTTGAGCGCCGGCAGGCAAAGCTCTTCGTCTTCCTCCGGCGGCAGATCCACGACGATCAAGCCGTCGACGCCGGCGGCTTTGGCATCGGCCAGAAATTTTTCGACGCCGTAGATGTAGATCGGATTGTAATAACCCATCAGCACCACGGGCGTCGCATCGTCGCCGTCGCGAAATTCGCGCACCGCCGCGAGCGTCTTTTTCATATTGGCGCCGGCGGCAAGCGCGCGCAGCCCCGCCGCCTGGATCGCCGGCCCGTCGGCCATCGGATCGGTGAACGGCATGCCGAGTTCGATCACGTCGGCGCCCGCCTTCGGCAGCGCCTTGAGCACCGCGACCGAAGTCGCATGATCCGGGTCGCCGGCCATGGTGAAAGTCACCAGCGCGGCGCGGCCTTCGGCTCTCAGCGCGGCGAAGCGCCGTTCGATCCGGCCGCTCACGGCGCCTTCTTTCCGAGATGCTGCGCCACCGAATCGAGATCCTTGTCGCCGCGGCCGGACAGATTGACGACCATCAGGTGGTCCTTCGGCTTTTGCGGCGCGAGGTCGAGCACTCTCGCGATGGCGTGCGCCGGCTCGAGCGCCGGAATGATGCCTTCGAGCTTGGACAGAAGCTGGAACGCGTGCAGCGCCTCATCGTCGGTCGCCGACAGAAACGTGACGCGGCCGACATCGTTGAGCCAGGAATGCTCCGGCCCGATGCCCGGATAGTCGAGACCTGCGGAGATCGAATGGGCTTCGGTGATCTGACCGTCGTCGTTCATCAGGAGATAAGTGCGATTGCCATGCAGCACGCCCGGCCGCCCGCCGGCAATCGACGCCGCATGCATGCCGGTGGCGACACCGTGACCGGCGGCTTCGACGCCGTAGATTTCAATGTCGGTATCGTCGAGAAACGGATGGAACAGACCCATGGCGTTCGAGCCGCCGCCGATGCAGGCAATCGAGCGAATCCGGCAGGCGTCCCTCGGCCTGCATCATCTGCTCGCGCGTCTCCTTGCCGATGATCGATTGAAAGTCGCGCACCATCATCGGATAGGGATGCGGTCCGGCGATGGTGCCGATGCAGTAAAACGTCGAGCCGACATTGGTGACCCAGTCGCGCAGCGCCTCGTTCATCGCGTCCTTGAGCGTCTTCGAGCCGGACACCACCGGCACTACCGTGGCGCCGAGCATGTTCATGCGGAACACGTTGGCCTTCTGCCGCTCGACGTCGACTGCGCCCATATAGACGATGCATTCGAGCCCGAAGCGCGCGCACAGCGTCGCGGTGGCGACGCCATGCATGCCGGCGCCGGTCTCGGCGATGATGCGTTTCTTGCCCATGCGCCGCGCCAGCAAAATCTGGCCGAGCACGTTGTTCACCTTGTGCGCGCCGGTGTGATTGAGCTCTTCGCGCTTGAGATAGATTTTCGCGCCGCCGCAGTGCTCGGTGAGACGCTCGGCGAAATAGAGCGGCGACGGCCGGCCGACGTAATGCGTCAGGTAGCCGTCCATCTCATGCTTGAATTCCGGGTCGGCCTTGGCCTTGGCGTAAGCCTGTTCCAATTCCAAGATCAGCGGCATCAGCGTCTCTGCGACGAAACGGCCGCCATAGATGCCGAAATGGCCGTGCTCGTCGGGCCCGGTCCGGAAGGAATTACGCTGCTGGATGGTCATCGTAACACTCTCTCACGCGACGCGATCGATCTCTCTCGCCGCGGCCTCGCGGGCGGCGCGGATGAAGCTGCGTATCTTATCCGGGTCCTTTTCGCCAGGAGCCCGTTCGACGCCCGAAGAAACGTCGACACCGGGCGCATGGGTGATGCGGAGCGCCTCGCCGACATTGCCGGCATCGAGCCCGCCCGACAGCATGAAAGGCGCGCCCGGATCGAGATTTTCGAGAAGATGCCAGTCGAATGTCTTGCCGAGCCCGCCGGGCCGCGTCGCCTCGCGCGGCGCCCGCGCGTCGAACAGCAGCCGGTCGGCGATGCCGGCGTAAGCGGCAACGGCCGCAAGATCGGCTGCGCTCTCGACCGCGATCGCCTTCATCACCGGCAATCGGAACCGCGCCTTGAGTGCTGCTACGCGCGCCGGGGGCTCCTTGCCATGAAGCTGCATCATGTCCGGCCGCAACGCCGCGACCACCGCATCGAGCAGAGCGTCGTCGGCATCGACCGAGAGCGCCACCTTCTGCGCCCGCCCGCGCACCCGCCGGCCAAGCGCCTGCGCGGTCTCAAAGCCGACATGCCGCGGCGACGGCGGAAAGAACACGAAGCCGACCATATCCGCCCCTGCGTCGATAGCGACATCGAGCGCGTCGGAAGTTGAAAGCCCGCAAATCTTGACGATCAGAATTCATTTCTCTAAACGATCAGCGAATGGAACGCGGCTTCTCCGCCAATCTAATGTCCCGGCGGCTTTAATTGTAGCCGCTCCGGCGGCGGCGCCGCTTCGGGAACAAGGCCCGGCGCGCCGGCGGTCCGTTTCAACCCGTCGCGCTCACGGCGAAGTTCCACGACCTCGCGTTCGAGTCGACGTGCGGTGCGCCGCCACTTCGACTGGCGCAGCCAGGCGGCGATGCCGCCGATGATGACCCCGAGAATCAGGACGGCAACGATGACGACGAACAGCGGCTGTGTCACCGAGGCCGCGGGCACGTCCGGATTAAACGGGTCGAGCGACACCGTCACATTCTGACGGTTGGCGACGGCAAAAGCGACGATGACAATCGCAAGCGGAATGAGAATGACCGCTGCGACGATTTTGCGCAGCACGCTGCCGGCGGATCGGGGGGCCGCGTTCAACCTTCAACCGGACGATTGAGCCGCTCGCGCATTTCCTTGCCGGTCTTGAAGAACGGCACGCATTTCTGGTCGACGGCGACATGCGCGCCGGTGCGCGGGTTTCGGCCGGTGCGGGCCGGGCGCCGCTTCACCGAAAAGGCGCCGAAGCCGCGCAATTCGACTCGATCGCCGCGCGCCATGGCGGCGATGATCTCGTTGAGGATGGCGTTGACGATATTCTCGACGTCGCGCTGATAGAGGTGAGGGTTCTGCCTCGGAGATGCGTTGAACCAGCTCGGACTTGATCATGGCCGCCCTACCAACGCTGCTTCGGAGGTGAAACGAGGGGCCGAAGCAAGAACCCGCTCAATTCGCGCCGGCAGGGTGCCAAAGGGCCAATAGACCGTCAAGATTGAAACGCTCAAAGGCCGCGAATGCGCCTGATTCATCGAGGCGTCGGGCAAATCCGGTCAGGCCAACGGCTGTCCAGCGCCATGGACGCGGCGGCATGAAGGAACGGCAGATCGCCGAAACGTTTTTGCAGCTCATAATCGCGCACCGGCAGCTTGGCATCGACGTTTTTTTCCTTGGCGAGCCAGGCCAGCGCCGCGCGTTCATCGCCGAGTTCGTCGATCAGCTTCAGGCCGATCGCCTGATGCCCGGTGAAAACCCTGCCGTCGGCGGCGATCTGCAACTCGCCGTCGGTGAGGTGCCGACGATCCTGCACGATGCCTTTGAACCAGGCGTAGGAGTCCTGGATGATGGAATTGAGCGCGGCGCGGGCTTCCGGGCTGGTGGGCTCATAGCCGTCCGGGGCCGCTTTCAGCGGGGTCGATTTCACCGCTTCTACTTTGACGCCGACCTTGTCGAGCAGCTCGGCAAAATTGGGATATTGGAACAACACGCCGATCGAGCCGACCAGCGAGGTCTGCTGCGCCACGATGTGATCGCCGGCAAGCGCGGTGATGTAGCCGCCCGACGCCGCCATGCTGTCGACCACGATCACCAGCGGCTTTTTCTCACGAATACGCGACAGCGAGTCGTAGAGTTGCTCGGAACCGGCGGTGGTGCCGCCGGGGCTGTCGACATGGACGATGACCGCCTGAGCCAGCGTGGATTTGGACAGCCGGTCGAGTTCCGCGACCCGATCCTGATCGCCGCGGATCAGCCCGGAAATCGTTACACGAGCGATATAGGGGCGAACGCCGAAGCCCATCCGATTGCCGGTCAGAGCCGCGATGCCGACAATGCCGACGACGATAACGGCGGTGGCGAGCACTCGCCAGAAAGTGAGCTTGCGGCGCAGCCGGCGGCGATCGACGATCTGGTCAGCATCAAGCGACATCATGCATTCCTTAGCTGCCCGTCCCCATGTCGCGATTCCGGGGCCGAGCGAAGCGGAACCTCCGCCTCGCGCCGGCCTCGAATGACCCGCCGATTACTCTTCGGACTCGGCCTTCTCCGGCTCTTCGCTCTCCTCGCCCTTGCGCTTGAGCGCAGTGCCGAGAATGTCGCCGAGCGTGGCTCCCGAATCCGACGACCCGTATTGCGCAATCGCCTCTTTCTCTTCGGCGACTTCGAGCGCCTTGATCGAGACCTGGACCCGCTTGGTGCGGCGATCGAACTGTATGACGCGGGCATCGACCTTCTCGCCGACCGCGAAACGATCCGGACGCTGTTCGGAGCGGTCGCGCGCCAGTTCCGAGCGCTTGATGAAGGAAACGAAATCGGTGCCGACGATCTTCACGTCGAGGCCGCCTTCCTTCACTTCCGTCACTTCGCAGGTCACGACGGCGCCCTTCTTGAGATCGCCGGCGGCCGGAGCGTCGGTGCTGGCCGAAGCGCCGCCACTTTCCGTAAGCTGCTTGATGCCGAGCGAAATACGCTCCTTCTCGACATCGACGTCGAGCACCTGGGCCTGAACCTTGTCGCCCTTCTTATATTCTTCGATCACCTGCTCGCCCGGACGGCTCCAGTCCAGATCGGACAGATGGACCATGCCGTCGACATCGCCGTCGAGGCCGAGGAACAAGCCGAATTCGGTCTTGTTCTTGACCTCGCCTTCGACCTCCGAGCCGACTGGATATTTCTCGACGAAGACTTCCCACGGATTGCGCATGGTCTGCTTGAGACCGAGCGAGATGCGGCGCTTGACCGGATCGACTTCGAGCACCTGCACTTCGACCTCTTGCGAGGTCGATACGATCTTGCCGGGATGCACGTTCTTCTTGGTCCACGACATTTCCGAAACGTGGATCAGGCCTTCGATGCCAGGCTCAAGCTCGACGAAGGCGCCGTAGTCGGTGATGTTGGTGACACGGCCCTTGAACCGCGTGCCGACCGGATATTTGGCCTCGATACCCTGCCACGGATCGTCCAGCAGTTGCTTCATGCCGAGCGAGATGCGGTGGGTCTCGTGATTGATCTTGATGATCTTGACCTTCACCTGCTGACCGATATTGAGCACCTCGGACGGATGATTGACCCGCCGCCAGGCGATATCGGTGACATGCAACAGCCCGTCGATGCCGCCGAGATCGACGAAGGCGCCGTAGTCGGTGATGTTCTTGACCACGCCGTCGATGACCTGGCCCTCTTCGAGGTTCTGCACCAGTTCCTGGCGCTGCTCGGCGCGGGTCTCTTCCAGCACGGTGCGGCGCGACACCACGATGTTGCCGCGGCGGCGATCCATTTTCAGGATCTGAAACGGCTGCAGATTGTTCATCAGCGGCGAGACGTCGCGGATCGGCCGGATATCGACCTGCGAGCGCGGCAGGAAGGCCACCGCGCCGTCGAGATCGACGGTGAAGCCGCCCTTGACCTGGTTGAAGATGGTGCCCTGCACCTTTTCGTTATTCTGGAACGCCTTTTCGAGCTTGCCCCAGCTTTCTTCGCGGCGCGCCTTGTCGCGCGACAGCACGGCTTCGCCGAGCGCATTCTCGACCCGTTCGAGATAGACCTCGACGACGTCGCCGACCTTGATTTCGGAGGTGCGGCCCGGCCCGGCGAATTCGCGCATCGCGACGCGGCCTTCGGTCTTTAGACCGACATCGATGACGGCCAGATCGCGTTCGATCCCGACCACGGTACCTTTGACGACCGAGCCTTCCTGCAGATGGCCGTCGCTGAACGATTCGTCGATCAGCCTGGCGAAGTCTTCAAGCGACGGCGAGGCCGATGCGCTTTGCGTGGCAGCTTGAACCATAAGAACTCCCAACCCCTCGAATGGATGATGATCCCGAACAAACGGCAGCCGCCGGCTATACCGGCGGTTGGGGCCAAGGCCAAAAGTACGGGACGAAGCTAAATCCGATGCCACACAAACGAAGCAGTGAGCGGGCTTACCTCCAATGACGAAAGCGCTGTCACGGCGCTTTCGGCCCGCTCGAACGGCCCCGGTTATATCGATGGCGGCTCGGAACGCGGGGATATAGCCGGTAAGGCTGGGCGGGGCAAGTGCGGATCATGCCTCCTCGAGCGCAGATCCGGCGCGCCGGCGGGCGCAGAATTACACGACGCGGCACCGTCCAAGGGGCTCACTCGATCGAGATTTTGCCGCGTTCCACCGTCTCCCGCCAGAATTCGGCTTCGGGCTTGAGACTTGCCGCAAAACGCTGGCGCGGCAATTGGGGTACCAACATACCCAAAGTCGTAAAGCGCTCCTTCACCAAGGCGGTGTTTTGCGCCTCGGCAATCGCCTGCGCCAAAATATCGAGAATAGTGTCCGGAGTGCCGGACGGGGCGGCGACACCGAACCAGTTGGCGGCGGCAAAGCCCGGGAAACCGGACTCGGCGATGGTCGGCACATCCGGCAGCATCGGCACACGGTGTTCGGTCGCAACCGCCAGCGCCGTGAGCTTGCCATCGGCAAGGCTGGTTCCGACCGCGGCCAAGCCGATCGGAAAAACCTGAATCTCGTTTTTCAGCAGCGCCAATACGGCGGGCGGCGACCCGCGATACGGAATGCAGGTCATGTCGATGCCGGCGGTTTGCTTGAGCCGCTCCATCATCAAATGATTGACGGTCCCAAGACTCGGCACACCGTAATTGACCTTGCCGGGATTGGCCTTGGCGTAAGCGATCAACTCCTGGAGCGTGCGCGCCGGCACCGCAGGGTTGGCAAACAACACCAGCGGGACCTCCGCCGCCTTGGCGATCGGAGCGAGCGCCATGAGCGGATCGAATGTCATCTTCATCACGAACTGGTTGATGACGAAGTTGTTGGTCGCGGCCATCGCGATCGTGTAGCCGTCGGGCGTGGCGCGTGCGACCTCCTCGGTGCCGACATTGCCCGCCGCGCCGGGCTTCGATTCGAAGATTAATTTCTGTCCGAGCCGCGGCTCCATGCTCACACCGAACAGATCGACGATGGTCTGACCGACCCCGCCCGCGGCATAGGGACTGACGACCCTGATCGGACGGTCGGGATACCCGGCGGCGCGTGCACGCGTCACGACAAACGGCGCGAACAGAGTGGTCGCCAAAACTCTCCGACGCGTGATCATGAGCATCCGACGTTCCAGTTCAACAATCCGGCCACATTAAAATTTTGCCGCGCTAGAATTTCGGAAACAACTGCTTCTCCGCGAGCCATCGCGACATCGTCGGGCGCTTCTTGCGCGAGGCCGCGCGAAAACCGTCGTGACGTTCCTTGTTCGGCCAAACCAGCGTCGGCGTGATCGCAAGCCGGGTGCGGATCGTCTCGCGCGTCACGTTGAAAACCATCAGATCCTGCGCCAATGCCAAGGGACCGTCGTAGTTTTTGCGGATTTCGCGCTCGATCTCCGGCGCGGTGTCGAAATCGTTGAAAAAATGGAAAACCACGGCCTGCCGCGGCTTTACCAGGCTCAAAACCTTGCCGCATTCATCGGGCGCAGTGTGCGCCATGGTGCCGATGCCGATGGCGCTTTTCTCCGGATAGCCCGAGCGCTCGATCAGCTGTTTTACCGTGTTGAAGCATTCATGGATCAAGAGATCGGCGCCTTGGGCGTTATCGACGAAGAACTGACTCGGCGTGGTGTCGCCGGAAAACACAAAGCAAAGTCCGTTCCATTCCAGCCGATAGCTGACCGGACCGTCATAGATGTGGATGGCGGGAAAGCTTTTGATGACGACGCCGTTACGCTCATAGACGACGCCGGTCTTGCTGAAATCGAATTCGTGGACCTCGACCTCGGCGCCGGCGTCGGGCAGCAGACCGAGCCGCGTGTCGGTGTCCCATCCGAGCGATTCCATCTGGTGGCGCACGAAATGTTCGGTGCCGTATTTCGGCTCGGTACCGGACGGTCCGTAAAGCACCAGCGGCTTGACCCGGCCGCCGGCCCAGCTTCCGATCCATACTTGCGCGAAGTCGCCGACATGATCGGCGTGCAGATGGGTGGCGAAATAGGCGGTGATATCCTGATGCGGAATTTCCAGCGCGGTGAAATTGGCCTGCGAACCCGAGCCGAAATCCATGACGAACTTGTCGCCATTGCCGAGTTCGATCAGCCAGGAACAATTGGCCTGGCCGCGGCGGACAAAGGGCCGGCCGGTGCCAAGCGCGATGACGCGCAGCTCGTCGGCGGCAAGCGGCTCGGTATTGGGGAAGTAGTAGTCGCGTTGGCTCGCCATGGTCGCTTCGGTGGAGTTATTGCTAGCGCCGTTTGCGGTCTGCCCGAACGCCCTCGATGATGGCGACCGCGGCGCGGAAAGCGGCGTCGACGCCCAAATTCGTGGTGTCGAGCATATGCGCGTCGGGCGCCGCCATCAGCGGGGCGGCGGTTCGCCGCGAATCGCGTTCGTCGCGGCGGAGCAGGTCGGCGAGCACGTCGGCTTCTTCGGCAATCTCGCCGCGCGCCCGCAATTCGAGCGTACGCCGGGCGGCGCGCACTTCCGGCGAGGCGACCACGAACAGCTTCACATCGGCGCCCGGCGCGATGACCGTGCCGATGTCGCGGCCGTCGAGCACCGCGCCGGGGGGCTTGGTCGCAAATTCGCGCTGATAATTGATCAAGGCCTGGCGCACTTGCGGGATCGCGGCGACGACCGAGGCCGCCTCGGTGATGACCTGCAATTTCAGCGCATTATCCTCGAATTTTCCTGGATCCAGCATCACCGCAGCCTCGATCGCACGCGCGGCGTCATCGGGCGAGTGGCCGGCGTCAAGCAACGCCTTGGCGACCGCCCGATACAGAAGACCCGTATCGAGATGATGCAATCCGTAAACCGCCGCGATCTGCCGGGCTATAGTGCCCTTGCCCGACGCGGCGGGCCCGTCGATAGCGATGATCATGCTAAATCCGCCCCAAGCCCGCGCATCAATTCGACGAAGCCGGGAAAGCTCGTCGCAATGAATGTGCCATCATCGATCTGAACCGGCCGCTCACTGGCAAGACCGAGGACGATCGCCGACATCGCGATGCGGTGATCCATGTGAGTGGTTACCACGCCGCCGCCGGGAGCCCGGCCCTTGCCATGCACGATGAGATCGTCGCCCGCGATCTCGACCTCGACCCCGTTGACCCGCAACAGCTCGGCGGTAGCGGCGAGGCGGTCCAACTCTTTCACCCGCAGCTCTTTGAGCCCACGCATAATGGTTGTGCCCTGGGCGAAGGCGGCCGCGACCGCCAGCACCGGATATTCGTCGATCATGGCGGGCGCGCGCGACGCCGGCACTTCAACGCCGCGCAAAGCGCCGGCGCGGATCCGGAGATCGGCGACGTCTTCGCCGCCTTCATTGCGCATATCGAGCCGTTCGATCGACGCGCCCATCTCGCCGAGCGTGGTGAGAAGGCCGATGCGCAACGGATTCATCATGACGCCGTTGAGGATGACTTCCGAGCCGGGCACCAGCAGAGCGGCGACCAGCGGAAAGGCCGCCGACGACGGGTCGGCCGGAACCACGATCGGACGCGGCGCCAGTTCCGGCTGGCCGGTGAGCGTGATGCGCCGCGCGCCCGCTTTGCCGCTGACCGGATCGACCCGGACATCGGCGCCGAAATAAGTCAGCATCTTTTCGGTATGATCGCGGGTCGCTTCCGCTTCGATGACGACGGTTTCGCCCGGTGCGGCGAGACCCGCCAACAGCGTCGCCGATTTCAACTGCGCCGAGGGGACCGGCGGCTCGAATACGATCGGGATCGGATCGCGCGCACCGGCGAGCGTCAACGGCAGACGGCCTTCGGCCGACGCCAGCGCCCGCGCTCCCATGCGTTCCAGCGGATCGAGCACGCGGCGCATCGGCCGGCTGCGCAGCGAGGCATCGCCGTCGAAGGTCACCGTTACCGGGCAACCGGCGACGGCGCCGAGGGTGAGCCGGCAGCCGGTTCCGGAATTGCCGAAATCAAGCGGAGCGGCCGGCTCGGCGAAGCCGGCAACGCCGACGCCGTGGATCAGCCATTGCCGCTCCCCGGTCCGCTCGATGCGCGCGCCAAGCGCTTGCAGCGCTTTCGCGGTGTGAATGACGTCTTCACCCTCGAGCAGCCCGCCGACCCGGGTCGCACCCACCGTAAGCGCGCCGAGAATAAGCGCCCGGATCGAGATCGACTTGTCGCCGGGAACGCGCGCTGCTCCGGCCAGGGGGCCGTTGCGGCGAGCGGTCAGCGGAGCGGAAAGAGCGGGCATGGTGATTAAATCCGGCCGGAACAGGAAAGGAGCGGCGTCGTGGCCGCCGCACCGTCCGTAAGCATCCGCCCTCTTACATGGCCGTAGCGGGGCCGTCATCCCGTCCTTTTACGAGGGTTTTTCGACCGCGCCCCGGCGACGCTTGGCTAGCGAACGACTATTGACAGCCGCCCCGCGACTAGCCAAGTGAAGCACCCGAATTGCTTGAAGGATCGCACCGTGGCCAAACCCGAACTGGGGACCAAACGGCTTTGCGCCAGTTGCGGCGCCAAGTTCTACGACCTGAACAAGGATCCGATCCACTGCCCGAAGTGCGAGGCGCTCTATGTGATCGCGCCGATCGTGACCCGCGGCCGGCCCGAGCCGGCGGCGGCTGCGCCGCGCGCGGCGCCTGTGGAAGAGGTCGCGGTCGCTGAGCCTGCCGAGATCGAGACCGTATCGCTGGAAGAGGCCGACGCCGAAGCCGCCGGCACCAAGAAGCCGGTGCCCGGCGAACCGGAGGTCGAAGGCGAAGAAGTCGAAATAGACGAGACCCTCGATGACGACGACAGCACCTTCATCGAGGAGCAGGAAGAAGAAGATGCCGACGTTACCGACATTATTGGCGGCGACATCGAGACCGAAGAGGAAAGCTAAACAGAAGTCAGTCGTCAGCCGTTTGTAATCAGGTTGCTTCTGATTGCCGATTGCTGTTCCCTGATTCCTGACGGGGCCATAGCTCAGCTGGGAGAGCGCCTGCATGGCATGCAGGAGGTCGGCGGTTCGATCCCGCCTGGCTCCACCAGCCTTTACTCGCGAAGCGAGCGAAGGCTGCCGCGCGGAAGTCCGTAAGCGCGTTTACGCGTCTTCGATGGGCGATGGGGCGAAGACGCAGCAAAAATAGCAAACTTCACCCGGATTTGGATCAAATGCGCTGCGATTTTGCGCCGGCCATGATAGGCTCACGGCAGCATGGGATCGGAGGTATGGATGCGTAGACTATGGATCGGCGCGGCAGTCGCCGCGGCTTTTGCGATCACCGCCGAAGGCACGGCATTGGCGCAGCAGACCCCGACGCAGCCATCCATCGCCGACCCGGATCAAGCCGATCAGACAACGACGGCACCAGCGAAACCGCCGCGGCACACCCGCAAAGCAACGGCCAGTCCGGCGGTGCAGCCCGATCCAGACCTCGATGCCAACGACCAGCTTGCGCCGTCGCAGATGAAGCAGCCGATGCCGGCCGCCGTGGCGCAGCCGAGCGGCGCAGTTCACCCGATGAAGCGCGCTGCAACCGACGCCCCGCCGGCGGCGGCGCCGGCCGCGCCTGCACCCGTCTCGGCGGCGCCAAAGCCGATGCCGCCCCGGGCGCCCAGACCGCCCGCCAGCGGACGCTCGCACAGTCGCCTGCGTCGGTGCTTTCAGCAAGGATTCGAGCCATCTCCGGCTCGCCATGACCTACGAATCCAAGAACGTCACGATTGCCGATATCCAGGCCGACGGCGGCACCAAGGTCCAGGCGTCGGTGCTGTTTCCGAACGATCCGAAGCACCGTCTTGAGGTGTGGTGGGCCAATCAGGCTGCCCGCAGTCAGACCTATCTCATCGTCATCAACGGCCAGTCGACGTGGTCGGCGCCCGGCGGCATGAAACTCGGTCTCACGCTTGCGCAATTGGAAAAGCTCAATCACAAGCCGTTCAAAGTGAAAGGCTTCAACAAGGACGGTGTCGCTTCCGTCAGCGATTGGGACGGCGGCGTATTGTCCAACCTCGCCGGCGGCTGCAAATCCGGCTTGAGCCTGCGCGCCGACCCGAAAGTCTCGGCGGACGTGATCGGCGCGCTGGGCGACGACAAGGAATTCAGCTCGTCGGACGCCGCGATCCGCGCGGCAAAGCCTGTGGTCAGCGAAATCCTGATCGGTTACTAGCGGATATTTTATTTATCGCGGTCGCGTCGAAACCGGCGCTTCCGGTGTCGCTGTCGTGGCCGGCCCATCGGCCTTCTCGGAGTGCATGGCCCGCACGTCGCGAGCCATTTCCAAACAGGTCAAGAGCTCGGTGTAGCTGGAATCCCCGCCCATTCGCGATTCATTGGTGCAGGCCACCTTGTCCGGCGCCGCGAATGTCGACCATTGCTTGACCAATTCGTCGCGCGTGGCTTGTTCGCTGTCGAGACAATTCTTCTTCTCATCACCGACGGCGGAATCGTGGAAGGTGACGCCGCCCTGCTGGGCGATGCCCTGGCAGACCTGATCGACATTGAGAACCGGCACGCCGTCTGAGACCGGCATGACCAGATGCACACCGAGGATCAAAGCGGGGGGAAGAATCATGGTCGAGCTCCGTCAAGCCACTCAGACACTATAACACAGGGCTCGGTGGAACCGGCAAGCCGAGCGAACTTGTTGACCGCCAGCGTCGGTCCCCGCTATTCCTAGCGATAAGGGTCAGGGAAATCGGATGATTCTCGCGCCACTTTTCGGCACCGCACTGGCCATCGCCGTAGCTGCCGGACCGCTCGACGATCCCAGCGGGGCCAAGGCACCGGCCGGGTCTTCGTCGATGTCACCGCAGCAGAAAAGTGCAATGACGCGTCCGCTGGTGCGCTCGGCTACCGACTGCATCGTCAACGCCGTCGTCACCGATCCGAAATACACCGTTACCGCGCCGGCCGGGCTCGGCGATCTCATCGTCGCATCAATGCCGTCTTGCGTCGCGCCGGTGCGCGCCATGATCGATGCTTACGATCAGTATTACGGCGATGGCAGCGGCGAATCGTTTTTCATGGGGCCTTATCTGGATGTCCTGCCCCAGGCCGTCATCGACGCCAGCCGAAAAGCGTCGCGATAGAAAGATTATTGCGCGGGCATCGCCGACGGTCCGATAACGTCAATCACCCGCATATGCGTGGGATCGACCAGAACCACTTTGTTCTCCACCAGGGTGTATTTATACATTTTAGCGGCTGGCACATCGGCCAGCGTATTGTCGGGCAGGGTGTAAAGTTCGATCATCGGCGGCACGTCCGCACCGGCGACGGGTGAGAAGTTTTTCGGCGAGGCCTTGCTCTTGTCCTTGGTAACTTCGGCATAGATCGCGCTACGCTGCGATGGCGTCAACAGCGGTTTCTGCTCGACCGCACCGCTCACCGCCGAATCGTCGCTGGTGGTGCCCGGAGTAACGATAGTACTCTGCGCAGCGGCGAGATGCGGTCCTGCGATCTGCGCCGCCAGCATAACCGGCAACGCAAAGGCAATGGCGAGACGGTTCTTCATCGGCTCCTCCATTTCTCCTCAATAATTAACCGCGCGCGCTTGTGGCGCGCGCGGCAATGTCACCGGCTAGCGCGGCAGCGCCTGCACGGTGATGTTGGTGTTGGGATCGATCACCAGGATCCGATCGGGTTCATAGACGTAGCGGTAAATGTAGGGCGAAGTGGCGCCGTCCCAGTTGGGTGCGCCAGCAGCCACTGGCAGCACCGCCGAGTCGTAGAGCGGCGGCTGATAGCTCGCGTCGGCAGCAAGCGGTGCCGGTCTGACCTGATCGTAAAGCGGCTGCGGCGGCAACGGCTGCTGGGCGTACATGCCCGCCGACGGCACGATCTGACGCGTAACAGTCCGCGTCGTTACCACTTCGTGGCGGGCCACATGTGCCGTCGGTCGTACGGTACGAACCGTTTCCGTGGTGGTTTGGATGGTCTGCGCCGGGGCCGTAAAAACAGTCTGCGCCTGGGCTGCGGAAACGCCCGCGACGAGCACGACGCCAAGCGCGGTGGAAGTGAGCAAGGATCTCATGGCGGACTCCATATCGATGTGTTTTCGGGCGGGGGACAGCGCCCGAGCCACCAATGCAACGCTGGTTGGCGTTCAGTGTTCCTGAAAGACCGTCGAAGACGAAACAGCGGGTTCCAATGCCGCAAAATTGTCGCGGTCACGTCGTCTCGGCACCATACCGCGGCAGCGCTTTGCGCAGCAGCGCCGCCAGCGGCAGCGTAAAGAGGACAAAAGCGGCAACCAAAATCAGCGCGTGCCAGACGCCGAGCGCGTCGCCGACGCGGCCGAACAACACAGGCGCGATTGCGCCAGAGCCGATCGTGCCGGTGTAAAAAACGCTCAAGGCGTGGGTGCGCCGGTTCGGGGCCGCCAAATCAGGCACCGAGCCGTACAGCACCGACGATGTGCCGTTGAGCGCGATTCCAATCACCGGCAGGAGCAACAATGCCGCGGTGAGCGGCAAAGGAAACAGCGCGAGAATCCCGACGGCGGTCAGTCCCTCGGTGAGCCACACCGTGCCGATCACACCGAGGCGGGCGCCGATGAAGGCGCAGGCCAGCTTGCCGGCCGCGCCGCCGGCAAAGATCAGCGTCATCGCCAAGCCGACGGTCTGCACCGTGGCGCCTTTGTCTTTCAGGACGAACGGCAGGAACAACAAAAATCCCATGCGCGTCGCGCTGTCGATAATGCCGATCGTGAGCAACACGCCGAATGCAAACGGCCGCGGTCTCGCAATGGACGCAGTCTCGCCCGGCATTTGGTGTTTCTTCCCCGCCCCGCGCGCGTAGCGGGGGGCGGCAACAAAGATCAGCACAGCCATGACGACGCCGACGCTGCCGAGGCCGGCCAGCGCCGGGCGCCACGGCATCACCAAAAGCAGCAGCGACAGCGCCGCCGGCACGGTCATTTTTCCGATATCGCCGAGGAAATTATAGGTACCGAGTGCTCTCAATGACCGCGGACCGGCGAAGGCCCGCGCAACCAGGGCGGAGGCGATCGGATGTTGCGTGCTGGCGCCGAGCCCCGCGATCAACAGCGCGCCGAGCAGCATCGGAAAGCCGGCGCTCAGGCCGGCGACGCAATAACCCAAACCGGCCAGCGCGGTGCCGAGCGCCAGCACCAGCGCCGCGCCGAACCGCTCCGCGGCGAATCCGGCCGGGATCTGCAAACAAGCCATGGTGCCGACAAAGACGCTGCGCAACGCGCCGAGCGCGGCGTAGCTCAGCCCGAACTCGGTCTGCCATAGCGGCAACATGATGTAGATCAGATCGGTGTAACCGTCGTGCAGCGCATGCGCCGCGCCGGCGACGGTGATGGCGCGGCGCTGGTCCTCCGACATGTCCGGCGTCACAGCCGCCAAATCGTTCCAATGGAGTTTTCGCATCGCGCCGACCGACAGACCTTTCCTCGATTTCGGTAAAACGAATAGTGAAACTAGGGTTCTCGCCTGTCCGCCTCAACTGCGTTAAACTCTCCATATGAGGGAGAAAAAGTCACCTCAGGACAAAGGCAGCCTGCCGCCGCTCAATGCGGTCCGCTCGTTCGAGGCGGCGGCCCGCTGCGGAAGCTTTGCGCAAGCCGCGGCGGATTTGAATGTCACGCATTGGGCGATCGGCAAGCAGATCAGGTCGTTGGAAGATTGGCTCGGCATGCCGTTATTCGAGCGGCGGCCCCGCCAGATCGTGCTTACCGACGAGGGCGTGGAATTTCTGGCGGATGTGACGGCTGCGTTTTCGCGGCTGTCCGCGGCGACGGCGAAGCTCATCCGGCATCGAACGACACGCCGCGTTTCCGGATTGGTGCGGATCAATGTGCCGACGAGTTTTGCGCTGCGCTGGCTTATCCCGCGCCTGCCGGACTTTCAGGCCGCGTTTCCGAATATCGAGGTCCGGATTTCCACGACTTCGCGCAAGCTCCGATATGTCGGCAGCGCATTCGATCTCGGCGTTCGGCTCAGCCGCGATCCCGGCTCTCGCCTGAAGTTTCGGCCATTGATGAAGGACTGGCTGTTGCCTGCGTGCAGTCCCGAAATACTGCGCAGCGAGCCGGTGGCGACCGTGAGCGATCTCCGCCGGCACACACTGCTGCACTCGGCGACGACACAGCAGGCCTGGTCCAAATGGCTGGAGGTTGCGGGACACCCGGCGCTCAAGCCGGCGCGCGATCTGGAGTTCGAGCATGTTCATCTGCAATTGCAGGGCGCCGTCGATGGGCTCGGCGTAGCGATGGCGTCGCTCCCACTGATCGAGAAGGACGTGGCGGCGGGCCGCCTGATCTGTCCGATTCTCGAACCGGCGTGGTGCGCGGGTGAATATCTCTTGGTCAGCGAGGACCGCGACGAAACCATCGCGACACGGACCTTTCGCGCCTGGATGATGGCCAACGCGCACGCAAGCGCCGGCCGGGCGTAGCGCGCAAGCGCGCGCGGTAACGCAATTCGCTTACAATTTGGCCTCGATTGACCGTCACGGTGGTCGCGTGCAGTCTGCGCCCGGAAGCGGGAATCACGCGCGAAGTTCTCAGGAGGACCTATGTTCGGCCTTGGCGATCTGTTCCAGTGGGAGCGGTTCGTAACGCCCACCGTGATCAAAGTCTTCTATTGGCTAGCCGTCGTCATCTCTATCCTGCTCGGCTTCGCCGGCGCGGTCAGTTCGCTGACGACCATGGCGTTCAATCCGTTCGTCGGCATGATTTTCCTGATGGTCAGCTTTCTCGGCGCCTGCATGGGCATCATCATGGCCCGCATCATCGCCGAATTCGTGCTGATCGTGTTCCGCATCAACGAGCACCTCGGCGCGATCAGAAATCAGGGCACCGGGCTTCGCGGCTAGACTTCGTTTCGTCAGGTAGCGAAGCGGAAATGCATGACGTCGCCGTCATGGACGACATATTCTTTGCCTTCGAGCCGCATCTTGCCGGCCTCGCGCGCGCCGGCTTCGCCGGAGCCGGCGACATAATCGTCATAGCCGATGGTCTCGGCGCGGATGAAGCCGTGCTCGAAGTCGGTGTGGATGACACCGGCGGCCTGCGGCGCCTTGGTGCCCTTGGTGATGGTCCAGGCCCGGGTTTCTTTCGGCCCCGCTGTGAAATACGTAACAAGGTGAAGCAGCGCATAACCGGCGGCGATCAAGCGATCGAGGCCCGCTTCCTTCAACCCCACGGCGCCGAGATATTCCTCGCGCTCGTCGCGTGACAGCACCGCGATCTCGGCTTCGATCTTCGCCGAGATGACCACGGCGACGGCGCCTTCCTCCTTGGCGCGCGCTTCGACCCGGCGCGAAAACGCATTGCCTTCGGCGGCGGACGCCTCGTCGACATTGCAGACATAGAGCACCGGCAGCGAGGTCAGCAGGCCGAGCGTGCGAAAAATTTTCTCTTCCTCGGGCTTGCGCTCGGTCAGCCGCGCCGGCTTGCCCTCGCGCAGCAGCGCCAGCGCGCGGCTGACGAGATCGAGCGTCTCCTTGGCTTCCTTATCGCCGCCCTTGGCTTTCTTGCCGAGGCTGTCGACCCGCCGCTCCAGGCTGTCGAGATCGGCGAGCATCAATTCGGTTTCGACCGTCTCGATGTCGGCGATCGGATCGATCCGGTCTTCGACATGGGTGACATCAGTATCCTCGAAGCAACGCACCACATGGGCGATGGCGTCGACTTCGCGGATATTGCCCAGAAACTGATTGCCGAGGCCCTCTCCTTTGGAGGCACCGCGCACCAGTCCCGCGATATCGACGAAGGTCAGCCGCGTCGGCACGATCACCGCCGATTTGGCCAGCGCCGCCAGCGTCTCGAGCCGGCGATCCGGCACCGCCACCTCGCCGACATTCGGCTCGATGGTGCAGAATGGATAATTCGCCGCCTGCGCCGCCGCTGTTTCGGTCAGTGCATTGAAGAGGGTCGACTTGCCGACATTCGGCAAACCGACAATGCCGCATTTAAAGCCCATTGGAATTTCTATCCGTGAAAGTCTTTATCCTTGTCGGCGATCACGCTTTGGCGTTTTCGCCGCTGTTTTCGTTCGATGGATCGCCAAATCCCTTCGCTACCATGGCGAGGTGAACTTTGTTGGCAAAGCTCGCGTCCTCGCCGCGGACGATGAGTTCGGCATTGTCGGCGAGGATCGCAAGCAGCGCTTCGACCCAGCCGCGTTCGCTTTTGGCGAAATCGCTCAATACGTAATGCTGCACCTTGTCTTTGCTACCCGGATGACCGACGCCGATGCGCACCCGGCGGTAGTCGTTACCGATATGCTCGGAGATCGAGCGCAAGCCGTTATGACCGGCGATGCCGCCGCCGATTTTGACACGCACTTTGGCGGGCGGCAGATCGATCTCGTCGTGGAATACCGTAACGTCACCGAGCGGCAGCTTGTAGAAATGCGCGGCCTCGGCAACGGCGCGGCCGGATTCATTCATGAAAGTGCCGGGCAACAGCAACAGCGCGCGCTCGCCGCCGATCGGCCCCTCGCTGGCTACCCCTTGAAAACGCCGGCGCCACGGCCCGATACCGTGGCGCTTGGCGATCTCTTGCAGCGCCATAAAGCCGATATTGTGCCGGTTGCCGGCATAGCGCTCTCCTGGATTTCCAAGTCCGACCAGGAGGCGCATTGCCGTTGTCCCGCCCTAATGCGGGCAAGCTTACTTCTTGTCGCCACCGCCGGCAGGCGCGGCGGCAGCCGCGGGAGCCGAACCCGGCGAGCCCGGAGCGCCGGTCGGCGCTGCAGGTGCGGCGGCAGCAGCAGCGGCGGCAGCCGCGGTAGCGGCGGCAGCGTCGGCGGCAGCCTTGAGCTCTTCGGCGTAACCCGACGGCGGCACCACCGTAACCAGGGTAATATCCCGGCCGGACACGGCGCGAACGCCGTCCGGCAGCGCGATGTCGCTGAGATGCTTGGAGTGATTGATCTCGAGCTCGCCGACGTCGACTTCAATGCCGGTCGGGATCGCATCGGCGCGGCAACGCACTTCGATGGTGTGGGTCACGATCGACACCGTGCCGCCGCGCTTGACGCCCGGCGACTGCTCGGTGTTGCGCACCAGCACCGGAATCCGCACGCGGATGGTGGCGCCTTCACCGAGCCGCATGAAATCGACATGCAGCGGCAGATCGCGCACCGCATCGAGCTGGAAGTCGCGCGGGATCACGCGGTGCTTCACGCCCTCGATCTCGATGTCATGAATGGTGGTGAGGAAATGGCCGGCATAGATGCGCTGGCGCAATTCGTCATAGTCGAGCGAGATCGGCAGCGGCTCCTTGCCGTCGCCATAGATGATTCCGGGAACGCGGCCGGCACGACGTTCGGCCCGGGCGGCCCCCTTGCCTGCCCGCGAACGCGCCGCCGCCTTGATCTGCGTGACGGTAGCCATGATGATATCCTTGTCCTAAAGCCCTGATATAAGAAGGAAAAAACCGCGCTAGCCTCCAGGGGTGCTGTAGCAGCGCGCGGCAGCCGGGCTTATAGCGGCGCCGGGCCGAAAAAACAAGGAAAGCCGGCCGGTATCAGGCCGAAACGGCGGATTGGGGTCCGAAACGCGACCCGGGGATAAAAGCAGCGGTCAAAAATGACCTACGCAGCGCTGCGTATGCGCCCGCGTGAAGGATCAAGGATTGCGACGATCCGCGAAAGATTTCAGAGCGGCCCAGGATTCATCGGGCCGGATGTATCGCCATGCGGGCTCGCCGGAGCGGCTGTCGCATGACCCGCAGCCTGTGCGGCCTCAAGCGCCGCAACGCGCGCCTTGAGCGCCTCGTTCTCTTCGCGGGCGAGCCGCGCCATGTCCTTGACCGCCTCGAAATCCTCGCGCTTGACGACGTCGAGATCGCGCAGGATGCGTTCGGCTTGCGTTCGGAACAATGTCTCGAATTCCCGCCGCACGCCTTGCGCCACGCCGGCCGCGTCGTTCATCAAGCGCGCGGCCTCGTCGAAGAACCGGTTTGTGGTCTGGACCATGACAGCCTCCGCACCTTGTTACGTTCCGTGGGCCGGCCCGCTTGCCAGTCCGGTCCCGCTTGCCTTGGATTGACACAATGGCGATGGTGCGCCGCCACCGCAAGGGAATAGAAGGACCGAGAATCTCGCCGCAAATATTCCATCGCGGCTCGATAGCTGCGAAAGGCGCGCCGCGCCGTAACGAAAGCCCCCGTTCATGGTCTTGCCGGTTATTCCGTTTCCCGCGATCAACCCGATCCTCGTTTCGATCGGCCCGTTTGCCGTCCGCTGGTACGCGCTCGCTTATATCGTCGGCATCATCGCCGGGTGGTTTTACGCGCGCGCCCTGATCGCTTCGGAAAAACTATGGGGCGGCCCGGCGCCGTTCACCGTGCTCGACTTCGACGACTTCGTGATCTGGATCACGCTCGGCATCATTCTCGGCGGCCGCACCGGTTATGTGCTGTTCTACAACCTGCCCCATTTCGTCGCCCACCCGATCGAAATCTTTCAGTTATGGAACGGCGGCATGTCGTTTCACGGCGGCGTCACCGGCTGCATTATCGCGGTGGTGCTGTTCGCGCTGAAGCGGCACATACCGATGCTGTCGCTTGGCGATGTGACAGCCACCGTTGCGCCGATCGGCCTGTTTCTCGGCCGCCTCGCCAATTTCATCAACGGCGAATTATGGGGCCGCCCGACCGATGTGTCCTGGGCCATGGTGTTTCCCAATGCGGGGCCGCTGCCGCGCCATCCCAGCCAGCTCTACGAAGCCTGCCTTGAGGGCATCGTGTTGTTCATCGTGCTCGGTCTCGTGGTGCGCGCCGGCGGGTTCAAACGCCCCGGCCTCGTCACCGGCATCTTCGCGCTTGGCTACGGCGTGGCGCGCATCATCGGCGAACTGTTCCGTGAGCCTGATGTCCAGCTCGGCTTTCTCTGGGGTGGCCTGACGATGGGCATGTTGCTTTGTATTCCGCTGATGCTCGGCGGCATCGCCCTGCTGACTTTCGTCGTGACCCGCGAGCCCCGGGCGAAGACGCCGCTCAAAGAGCACGTAAAACAACCGCAGTGAACCATGGCTGACACGCGCTCGTCGTCGCGCTCGCCGTTGGAAGGCGAAATCCGCCGGCTCATTACCGTCGCCGGACCGATGCCGCTGTGGCAATACATGCGGCTCTGCCTGACGCATCCACAATACGGCTATTACATCAACCGCGATCCGTTCGGCGCCGGCGGCGATTTCGTCACCTCACCGGAAATCAGCCAGATGTTCGGCGAGTTGATCGGGCTATGGATGGCGTCGGTCTGGCAGCAGATGGGCGCGCCGGAAAACGTCCGGGTCGTCGAACTCGGCCCCGGCCGCGGCACGCTGATGCACGACGCGTTGCGCGCGGCAAAAGTGATGCAGGATTTCCGTTCCGCCATCGTCCTGCATCTGGTCGAGATCAGCCCGGCCCTGCAGAAATCGCAGCAGCGTGCGCTTGAAGATGCCGATGTGCCGATCCAATGGCATGCTGCGCTTGAAGACGTCCCCCCGGGACCGACCATCCTGATCGCCAATGAATTTCTCGATGCGCTGCCGGTTCATCAGGCGGTCCGGCTGCCGGACGGCTGGCATGAACGTGTCATCGACATCGCGCCCGATGGCCGCTTTTATGCCGGGACGGCGGCCGATCCGCTGCCGTTTTTCGAAGCTGCGATGCCACGCGGCTTGCGTCAGGCGCCCGAAGGTTCGATCTATGAATGGCGCGACGACACTATCGCGCTCGAACTGGGCCGGCGGATGCGCAGCGAAGGCGCGGCACTGATCATCGACTACGGTCACGCCCATTTCGGCCTCGGCGATACGCTGCAGGCCGTCGCCGGCCATGCCTTCGTCGATCCGCTGGCCGCGCCCGGCATGGCCGACCTGACCGCGCATGTCGACTTTGAAGCCTTGGCGCAGTCCGCCGAATGCATGGGCGCGCGGGTGCACGGCCCGATCCGGCAGCGCGATCTCTTCCTGCATCTCGGCATCGAGCAAAGAGCCGACGCTTTGAAAAAGAGCGTGTCCAGGCACAAGGCCGCCGATATCGAGATTGCGCTGTCGCGGCTGATCGCCGAAGGCCCGCGCTCGATGGGTGAATTGTTCAAGGCGATTGCGATCGCGGCGCCGCAGTTCGGCGCGCTGCCGGGCTTCGAGGCCGACGCATGAAAGTCGAATCCCGCCTGCTGGCGCTGACCGGCATCCGTCATGCGTTTTTCACCCGCGAAGGCGGCGTCTCGGGCGGCATCTATGAAAGCCTCAACGGCGGCGTCGGATCGGGCGACGACGCCGCGCATGTCGGCGAAAATCGCGCGCGCATGGCCGCCTCGCTCGGCGTTACGCCGGACCGCTTTCTCACCGTCCATCAAATCCATTCGCCGACCGTCGTGGTCGCCGAGACGCCGTGGAGCGCCGAGGCGCGGCCGCGTGCCGACGCCATCGTCACCCGCCTGCGCGACCTCGCCATCGGCGTGACCACGGCGGATTGCGGCCCGGTTCTTTTCGCCGACGCCACCGCGCATGTGATCGGCGCGGCGCATGCCGGCTGGCGCGGTGCGCTGACCGGCGTCATCGAAGCCACCCTTGACGCCATGGAGCGGCTCGGCGCTAAGCGGCGCAATATCCGCGCCGCCATTGGCCCGATGATCCGCCAGCAAAGCTACGAAGTCGGTCCCGATCTGATCGCGCGCTTTGCCGCCGAGGATCGCGCCAGCAACCGGTTTTTCGCACCGACCGCGCGCGAGGGTCATGCCCAGTTCGATCTCGGCGGCTATGTCGCCACCCGGCTGGAGCGCGCCGGCGTCGGGCGGATCGACGATCTCGGCCTTTGCACCTATGCCGACCCGGCACGCTTTTTCAGCTACCGCCGCACCAGCCACCGAGCCGAGCCCGACTACGGCCGCCACGTCAATGCGATCGTGTTGACCAGCGAGTAACCACGCCGCCGGAAGTCATTGGGATTGCAACCGAAAAAGCACCGGGAAAAGGCGGCGATTCATATTGCCAGCCCCCGACCCGGCTTGTATCAGAACCTTGTTTTCGGCCGGGTCGGCTTTGTTTGAGCATGATCTTCATGCTCGCGGCGCGACATGCGCGCGGGAGAGCGGAATGGCGGGCAATAACGGCGCGATCAAGCTCGTCGCCGGCAATTCCAATCCTGCGCTGGCCGAAGCCATCGGCGGCTATCTCGGCACCGCCTTGACCAAAGCCGTGGTCCGGCGTTTCGCCGACATGGAAATCTTCGTCGAGATCCAGGAGAACGTGCGCGGCGCCGACGTCTTCGTGATCCAGTCGACGTCGTTTCCGGCCAACGATCACCTGATGGAATTGCTGATCATCACCGACGCGCTGCGGCGCGCGTCGGCCCGGCGCATTACCGCGGTGATCCCCTATTTCGGCTATGCCCGCCAGGACCGCAAAGTCGGACCGCGCACGCCGATCTCCGCCAAGCTGGTCGCCAATCTCATTTCGCATGCCGGCGCCGACCGTGTGCTCACGCTCGATCTGCATGCCGGACAGATCCAGGGCTTCTTCGACATTCCGACCGACAACCTGTTCGCCGCGCCGGTGATCATGCGCGACATCAGGGACCGCTTCGACTTGTCCAAGGTGATCGTGGTTTCGCCGGACGTCGGCGGCGTGGTGCGGGCGCGCGGCCTTGCCAAGCGCATCGATGCACCGCTCGCCATTATCGACAAGCGGCGGGAGCGGCCGGGCGAGTCCGAGGTCGCCAATGTCATCGGCGAGGTGGCCGGCGGTATCTGCATCTTGGTCGACGACATCGTCGACTCCGGCGGCACGCTGGTGAACGCCGGCGACGCGCTGCTGGATAAGGGCGCCGCCGAGGTTTACGCCTACATCACCCATGGCGTGCTGTCGGGCGGCGCCATCTCGCGCGTCGGCAATTCGCGGCTGAAGGAATTGGTCATCACCAACTCGATTCAGCCGACCGAAGCGGTCAAGGCGGCGAGTAACATTCGCGTGCTCTCGATCGCGACGCTGATCGGCGAAGCCATCAACCGCACCGCCGCCGAAGAGTCGGTTTCCAGTCTGTTCGACTGAGCTTCGTCATTGCGAGCGCCGGCGAAGCAGTACGGCACGGCGGGTGAGAACTGGATTTGCTTCTTCGCTTTCGCTCCCCGCAATGCGGCCGCGAGCCCCGTCCGCTTCTCAACCATCCCGAGTCAACTTGTCGCAGTCGGGCCTGTGGACGGTCATAAATCGATCATTGTGCCGGACCGGCAAATCACATCATGAGTGCCGGTAGCGATGACGGCAGAACCTCTTGGCAAAGTTTTGGCGGACGGAATCAACCCGATTATAGTCGGCGGGCCGACTGATTCGTTTTTTGAGTCAATCGACCCTCGGGACTTGTTCCTGCGTCAAATCGCAGCCAACACGGCGGGCAAGCCGTTCGAGTTTCAAGGCGCTCTCCGCCGCGATCGCGTGCTTGCGAAGTCTCTGTGCGTGCGCATTTCCACTTTCAATAAGCGGCACGTGGAGGCGGCATGTCTCTTCTCGAACTAGCACCGGAGCAGCGCAACAATCCGCTCGACGTCGTCGAGCACATGGCATCCGGCAACGATTGGCCGTTCGAGCGCGCCGGCGAAGACGAGATCGGCCTCGTCGTCACCGGACGCTGGACTACGTATCAGGTCTCTTTCACCTGGATGGGCGATATCGAAGCGCTGCACTTGGCTTGCGCCTTTGACATGAAAGTTCCGGAAGCGCGTCTCTCCGAAGTTCAGCAGCTCATCGCCGGGATCAACGAACAATTGTGGATCGGCCACTTCGACGTCTGGGCGCAGAACGGCGCGGTGATGTTCCGCTACGCGCTGGTGCTGGCCGGCGGCGTCGCCGCATCGGATCGGCAATGCGAAGCGGTGCTCGGCACCGCGCTTGATTCCTGCGAGCGCTATTTCCCGGCGTTTCAGTTCGTCATCTGGGCCGGCAAGACCGCGCGCGAGGCGATGGACTCCGCCATGTTCGAGACCGCGGGCGAGGCGTGACCGCGCCGGAAACGGGCTTGCATGATGTGTCCGGCCGCCTGGTCCTGGTCGGGGCCGGCAAAATGGGCGGGGCGCTGCTGGAGGGCTGGCTCGGGCTCGGCTTTCCGCCCAACAACATCGCCGTGCTGGAGCCGCAGCCGTCACCGCAGATCGCGGATCTCGTAGCGCGCGGCGTTGTGCTCAATCCACCGCTGCCAAAGCTCACCGATGTTGCCGCCATCGTCATCGCCTTGAAGCCGCAGATCGCGGCCGACATCGTGCCCGCGCTCGCGCCGCTGGTCTCACCGTCCACCGTGGTGGTGTCGATCATGGCGGGGCGCACGCTGCAATTCCTCGAAGCAACCTTCAACCGGCCCTGCGCTTTGGTCCGCGCCATGCCGAATACGCCGGCCGCTATCGGCCGCGGCATCACGGTTGCGGTTTCACGCTACGCTAATGCGGCGCAACGCAACCTCGCCGACCGGCTGTTGCGCGCGGCCGGCACGGTCGAGTGGATCGACGACGAGACGCTGATCGATGCCGTGACGGCGGTGTCCGGATCGGGACCGGCCTACGTCTTCCTGCTCGCCGAGACGCTCGCAAAAGCCGGCATCGCAGCCGGGTTGCCGGCGCCGCTTGCGGAGAAGCTCGCCCGCGAAACCGTGGCCGGCGCCGGCGAGTTGCTGCATCGCTCGCCGCTCACCGCTGCGGTGCTCCGCGAGAACGTCACCTCGCCCGGCGGCACCACGGCCGCAGCGCTTGCGGTGCTGATGGACGAGGGCGGACTGCCGTCGCTGCTGCGCGAAGCGGTGGACGCGGCAGCCAGGCGGTCGCGCGAACTGGCGGGCTGATTTCCTTCGACGTCGTCCGAAAAACCCTTTGATTGCAAGAGTCTTTCTTGAGGTGTGCGATTCGCGGTTTATGCCGACGCAACAATAGCTGCTAAGCTTCGTTGTCCTGGGCGCGACAGACGGCCCGTCGCACCCATCCGCGGATCTTTAACCGGCATGACCAGCGAATCTCCTGTCGAGATGATGAACCGGGAGCTCCGGGCTGCGAGCCCCGATCTGGTAGGCAATAGCGACCTCCTGCGCAGTGTGCTTTCCGGCTGCGGCGATTGCATCAAGGTTCTCGACCTCGAGGGGCGCCTTCAATTCATGAGCGACGGCGGCAAACGCGTCATGGAGGTGGAGGATTTCAGTGCGCTCAAGGGGTGCCCGTGGCCGGACTTCTGGCATGGCGAGGGCAATGTGCAGGCCGTCGCGGCGGTCGAAGCTGCTAAAACAGGCAGGACCGCCCGATTTCGCGGCGCCGCCAATACGGCCAAGGGCAACCCGCGATATTGGGAAGTGCAAGTTTCTCCGATATTGGGCGAGGACGGACAGATCGCGCAACTGCTCTCAATCTCCAGAAACATAACCGAGGAATGGGAAGCGGCGGAACGTGAGCGTTTTCTCATGGAAGAGCTGGAGCACCGCGCCAGGAACACATTTACGATGGTTCTCGCGATCGCCAACCAGACATTCAAAGGTGACGCACACACTCAGGCGCTGCAGAGTTACAACGCACGGATCATGAGCCTGGCGAAAGCTCACGATCTGGCGAAAAGCGCGAACTGGAACAATACTCCCGTCGGCGAGGTCATCGAACTGGCTCTAAAATCGCATCGCACAGGCGAGGGCCGGTTCAAGATTTCCGGTCCCGTGCTGAATGTCGCTCCGAGCCAAGCCTTGGCGCTGACGCTTGCCGTCAACGAGCTCGCGACAAACGCCTTGAAATACGGCGCACTGTCGACCGCCGCCGGGCGCGTGGATATTTCCTGGACGGCTTCGGCTGGCGCGACCCCGACATTCGAGTTCCTTTGGCGAGAACATGGCGGACCGCCCGTCGTCGAACCTACCCGCCGCGGATTCGGCAGTCGCGTCATCAATGAGTTTTTGGCGAACGATTTCGGCGGCAACGTCCGCTTGTCCTATGAGCCGGGCGGCGTGGTATGCGAATTGAAATCGCCCGTTGCGAGACTGCCCGCTAGCCAGTTTCCCAGCGCCGTGGCGCCATCGTCGTCATAAGGCGCCGGCGACGACCGCCTTGGAACCGTCCGGCGGCGAACCTACATTGAATTGAGCCCGTCGCGTCGATGAGTGGTTTCAGGAGTTCGTAGCATGGCCCGCAAGCCCACCCGCAAATCAGCGTCAAAGCCCGCGCGTGCCGCAGCCTTAAGCGGTTCGCCCGCGCCGGCGGGCGATCGCGACAAGATTGTCGCGGCTTTCCTGGCGCTGCTGGCCGACAAACGGCTCGAGCAGATCGGTCTCGCCGAAATCGCGGAAGGCGCCGGCGTGACGCTCGCAGCGTTACGGGGCGAATTCGGCTCGCCGTTGGCAATCCTCGCCGCCCATATCAAGAATGTCGATCGCGCCGTGCTCAGCGAGGATTTCAGCGACATGACGGAAGAGCCGTCGCGCGAGCGGCTGTTCGACGTGCTGATGCGCCGTCTCGAAATCCTCGCCCCGCATCGTGACGCTATCCGCTCGCTGCTGCGGTCGGCGCGCCGCAGTCCGCCGCTGACGCTGATGCTCAACAAACTCGCGGTGCGGTCGCAGCAATGGATGTTGACCGCGGCTGGCGTCGACGCCGCCGGACCGGGCGGCATGATGCGGGCCCAGGGTCTCGCGGTGCTGTTTGCTTCGGTGCTGCGCGCCTGGGTCGATGACGACGATCCCGGCCTCGCTCGCACCATGGCGGCGCTCGACCGGGCGCTGGGGCGCGGCCAGCGCTTTGCCGGCCTGCTCGACGATTTGTGCCAGGTGCCGCGGCGCCTTAACCGGTTGCGGAACCGTCTTCGCGGTCGCCGCCGGCGCCGGCCGGACGATTACGAGGAACACGCCGAGGCGGTTTGAATAAATGGCGACAAATCTGGCAGTGATCGCCAGGCCCGGCCGCACCTGCCGGAAAGTAAATCATCGCTAATCCACAATCTTCTACTGGAAACGACGGGACTGCTTTTGACGTTCAACTGCAGTCTTTAATCGAGAACAATTAAGTCCGTTATAGTCTATTGTTTTTTATTACAAGGCACGCCGACAAATACCTCGCGTTTCAACTCCGCTAGCAAGATTAGAACACCTATAAACAGCATCTTTTGCTTTGCAACGACCCGGCCGCTCCGTTATTGATGGTTGCAGAACGTACCAATTCCGCGCCGGGCTTTCTCACGATGATCGTCTGCTCTTGTAACGTGTTCACCGACCATGACGTGCGCGCCACGCTGTCGGGCAGCGAGGAAGCGCCGCGCTCGACCGGCGAGGTCTATCATTGCCTTGGCTGCAGCGCGCAATGCGGACGGTGCGCGCGTACCATCCGGCGCATCATGAATGAAGCACTGTCGGCCGGCGACGCCGTGTGTTGCCGCGACGCTTCCGCCGAGTCTTAGACTGCAGCGCTGCACTTCGTTGTCGATAGCCGCTCCGGCGGGCGAAACGGCGCCTTTCATCATTCCTTAGAATGGTTATAATCAAGCCATCGGCCGTGTGTGCGCCGATGAAACGGCTATTGCAGAGGTAAGAGCATGAAGGGCGATCCGGGCGTCATCGATTTTCTCAACAAGGCGCTCCGCCACGAGCTGACCGCGGTCAACCAATACTGGCTGCATTACCGGCTGCTCGAAAACTGGGGGTACATGGCGCTCGCCAAGCAGTGGCGTAAGGAATCCATCGAAGAGATGGAGCACGCCGACAAACTGGTCGCGCGCATCATCTTCCTCGACGGCTTCCCGAATATGCAGGTGCTCGACCCGCTGCACATCGGCCAGAACGTCAAGGAAGTGCTCGACTGCGACCTCGCCGCCGAGCTCCACGCCCGCAAGCTTTATGAAGAAGCGGCTACCCATTGTCACGGCGCACGGGATTACGTGACGCGCGACATTTTCGAAAAGCTGATGCACGACGAGGAGCAACACATCGACTTCCTCGAAACCCAGCTTGATCTCGTCGCCAAGCTCGGCCTCGAGCTTTATGCACAGCATCACATCGGCGAACTTCACGAAGACAAGGATTAACGACCGTCTTTGACGGCCGACCAAATCAAAAGTTTACAAATCTTAAAAAAGGTATTTGTGAACCGGCGCGCGGCCGGGCGCGCGCAAACACATTTCCGTTATGGCTCATGGCTTTGTTGGTTAAAGATCGTGGTTAAATCTTAAGGTTAAGACCCGCTTAAACATTTGCTGCCTACCTTTGACCTTGCTCAGACGATGGGAGCGCCTCGCGTTCGCCCCCGTCGAGGGAAAGGTCGAAGCGATGGTAAGTGTTACGCTCCTGATCCGTGCCGCTGCGGCAGCCATGGTCACCACCACGGCCTACGCCGCCGACATGCCTCAAACGCCGCCGCCACCGCCGCAATACCAGCCGATGCCGCTGATCGTGCAACAGCCGGCGGGCGCGTGGTATTTGCGCGGCGATATCGGCGTCGGCATCACCAACAATGTCGACTTTGTTTTTCAGCCAAATCCGGCCAACGCACCGGTCGACTTTCTCACGCAACACGCCTCGATGGCCGACAGCTATTTCTTCAGCGTCGGCGTCGGCTACGAGTTCAATAACTGGCTGCGCTTCGACGTCACGGCGGAATATCGGGCGAAGACGCAGCTGAATGCGTTTTTCATCTACCAGCTCGGCGGCGGCGTGTTCGGCGATCAGTACAACGCCTTCGTGAAATCCGACATCTTCCTGGCCAATGCCTATCTCGATCTCGGCACCTGGAACTGCGTGACGCCGTTCGTCGGCGTCGGCCTCGGCGGCGCCTGGAACACCTTCGCCAATCTCACCGATATCGGCATCTTCACCTCCGGAAACGGCGTCGGCACCAATGCCAGTCAGTTGAACTTCGCCTGGGCGCTTTATGCCGGCCTCTCCTATAACGTCACCCAGAACTTCTCGATGGAGTTCACTTACCGTTATCTCAACTACGGCTCGGTCAGCGACCAGATCAACTGCCTGGGCGGCTGCAATCCCGACACCTACAAGGTTCAGAATCTGACCTCGAACGATTTCATGCTCGGCATGCGCTGGCGGTTCCCGATCGAATCGGCGCCGATGCTGATCCAGCCGACGCCGGTCATGATCCAGCCGGCACCTCCGCCGCCACCGCCGCCGCCGGTCTATCAGCCCGCGCCGGTGTACCAGCCGGCCCCGGTCATGGTGCCGCAGCCGCAATACCAGCCCCCATATCAGCCGCAATACCCGCTATCGACCCGCGGCTGACGTCCTCGAACCAAGCGAAGCAGAGCAACCAAACGGCGCGGGCAACCGCGCCGTTTTTGCCTAGAGCCATCGTGCAATCTGCGTCATCCGGCCGGCACCCGAACCGCCCGAGCTAACCCTCCATTAAGGTTAATGCCTGATGATCGCGCCTATTGGCCGCCTGTTGCGTGCCAGTATTTGAAAAGGGCGCGGCTGATGCGCTTTGTTGTCTGCGCTGTGTTGGTATTCGCGATCGCGCCGCCTGCATTCGCCGGCGACATGGTGTTGCGCGGCTCGCAGCCGGTCTATCACTGGGGCGGCTTCTATGGCGGCGCCCAGGTCGGCTACACCAGTTCGGAAATCAATTTCGGCACGGCGGGAAGTTCGGATATCGGCTTTCTGCTGCGCGACACCGCGATCGAGCAGGATCAGCAGATATCGCAGTGGACGGTGCTCAGTTCGCGCAGTCCCGGCAGCACCGGCGCCGGCGGCTTCATCGGTTACAATACCGAATGGGACGATCTCATTCTCGGGCTGGAACTGAATTACAATCGCGTCTCGCTGAAAGCGATGTCGGCCGATTCGATCACGCGAAGCTTCACCGACAGCACCAATCTCCCCGCCGGCCACAATTATTTCTACACCGTGAGTTCCGGCGTGCAGGCCTCCCTCAGCATGCAGGATATCGCCGAGTTGCGCGCCCGCGCCGGCTGGGAGGCTGGCATCTTTCTGCCCTACGCGTTCGGCGGCCTGGCTCTGAGTCGTGCCAACGTCACGAGCCTCGGCACCATCTCCTACACCGCGACCGATAATCCGGCGTCGGAAGTGCCGCCGCTGACGCCGCTGCCGGACCTCGCTGGCGGTCCGCTGTCGCAAGGCAATGCGCAAAACAACGTGATCGCTTACGGCATCGCCGCGGGCTTCGGCGTCGACATGGCGGTGCTGCCGAATGTCTTCATTCGCGGCGAGTTCGAATATACCTATTTCGCACCGATCGAGGGCATTCACGTCACGCTCTCGACGGCTCGCGTGGGCGCCGGTTTCAAATTCTGAGCGCGGCTATTTGCAAATGCCGCTTGACGGCGCGGCGTTCTCTCCTTAATTCCGGCGGCGGGACACCCCTCCCCAACGAGGGGCGACTATCTGGAAGGATAGCTCATGACGCTCGCGACGCCCTCCGTGCGGCCGGCTGTGCCGCATTTCTCCTCCGGCCCCTGCGCCAAGCGCCCCGGCTGGGCCCCCCAAAATCTCAACGGTGCCGTTCTCGGCCGTTCGCACCGCTCCAAGGCGGGCAAGGCCAAGCTCAAACGCGCCATCGATCTCACCCGCGAGGTTCTGCAGGTGCCGGCGGATTACCGCATCGGCATCGTGCCGGCGTCCGACACCGGCGCGATCGAAATGGCGCTGTGGTCGCTCCTGGGATCGCGGCCGGTGACCATGCTGGCCTGGGAAAGTTTCGGCGAAGGCTGGGTCAGCGACGTCGCCAAAGAGCTCAAGCTCAAAGACGTCAAAACGCTGCGCGCCGGCTACGGCGAATTGCCCGATCTGAACGCGGTCGATCCGGCAAGCGACGTCGTCTTCACCTGGAACGGCACCACTTCGGGCGTGCGCGTCGCCAATGCCGATTGGATTGCCGCCGACCGCAGCGGCCTGACGATCTGCGACGCGACCTCGGCTGCGTTCGCGCAACCGCTCGATTGGCCGAAGCTCGATGTCGTCACTTATTCCTGGCAGAAGGCACTCGGCGGCGAGGCTGCGCACGGCATGCTGATTCTGTCGCCGCGCGCCGTGGCCCGGCTCGAAAGCTACTCGCCGCCGTGGCCGTTGCCGAAGATCTTCCGCATGACCAAGGGCGGCAAGATCAACGAAGGCATTTTCCAGGGCGAGACCATCAACACGCCTTCGATGTTGTGCGTCGAAGATTATCTTGACGCGCTCGATTGGGCGAAGTCGATCGGCGGTCTCAAGGCGCTGCAGGCCCGCGCCGACGCCAATGCCAAGACGATCGCCGACTGGGTCGCGCGCACGCCGTGGATCGACTTCCTCGCCGCCGACCCGGCGCTGCGCTCCAATACTTCGGTTTGTCTGAAGGTGGTCGATCCGGCGGTGAACCGGCTTGCGCCCGACGCGCAAGCGGCGTTCGTCAAAGGTCTCGCCGCGGCTCTCGATAAAGAAGGCGTTGCCTACGACATCGACGCTTATCGCGACGCGCCGACCGGCTTGCGCATCTGGTGCGGCTCAACGGTGGAGCGCAGCGACGTCGAAGCGCTCACGCTTTGGCTCGACTGGGCCTATGCCAACGCCAAGGACGCTCTGGCCAAAGCGGCGTGAGCGAAATCCTGTGAGTGATGCGCCGCCACAAGAGCGGCGCACCCTGCTTCATCAAGCCCCCTTTGTTCGGTCCAAAAGGATTCCAGCCATGGCTCCCCGCGTTCTGATCTCCGATGCGCTTTCTCCCGCCGCCGTGGCGATTTTCAAGGATCGCGGGCTCGAAGTCGATTTCCAGCCCAACCTCGGCAAGGACAAAGACAAACTCGCCGCGGCCATCGAAGGCTTCGACGGCCTTGCGATTCGCTCGGCGACCAAAGTCACCGCCAAGCTTTTGGAAAAGGCCAATGGCCTGAAAGTCATCGGGCGCGCCGGCATCGGCGTCGACAATGTCGATATTCCCGCCGCCACCGCGCGCGGCATCATCGTGATGAACACGCCGTTCGGCAATTCGATCACGACCGCCGAGCACGCCATCACGCTGATGCTGTCGCTGGCGCGGCAAATTCCCGAAGCCGATGTATCGACGCGTGCCGGCAAATGGGAAAAGAACAAATTCCTCGGCGTCGAGATTTTCTCGAAGACGCTCGGCGTGATCGGTTGCGGCAATATCGGTTCGATCGTCGCCGACCGCGCCATCGGCCTGAAGATGAAAGTGATCGCCTACGATCCGTTCCTGTCCGCCGAGCGTGCGCTGCATCTCGGGGTCGAGAAAGTCGAGCTCGACGAGTTGCTGCGCCGCGCCGACTTCATCACGCTGCACACGCCGCTCACCGACAAGACCCGCAACATCATCAACGCCGAGGCGCTCGCCGCGACCAAGAAAGGCATCCGTCTGATCAATTGCGCCCGCGGCGAACTGGTCGACGAGGCGGCGCTGGCGGAAGCGCTCAAGTCCGGTCACGTCGCCGGCGCGGCGCTCGACGTGTTTCGCGAGGAACCGGCGACGGAAAATCCGCTGTTCGCGCTGCCGAACGTGGTGTGCACGCCGCATCTGGGCGCTTCGACCATGGAAGCGCAGGAAAATGTCGCGCTCCAGGTCGCCGAGCAGATGTCCGATTATCTGCTCCGCGGCGCCATTTCCAATGCCGTCAACTTTCCTTCGATCAGCGCCGAGGAGGCGCCGAAGCTCAAGCCGTTCATCGCGCTTGCCGAAAAGCTGGGCTCGTTCGCCGGACAACTCACCGAGACCGGCATCAAGCAAATCCAGATCGCCTATGAAGGCGGCGTGGCGCAGATGAACACCAAGGCGCTGACCTCGGCCGCGGTCGCCGGCCTGCTTCGGCCGATGCTGCAGGACGTCAATGTCGTCTCGGCGCCGATCGTCGCCAAGGAGCGCGGCATCGTCGTCGAGGAGACGCGGCGCGAAACCGCGGGCGACTACGACAGCCTGATCACCGTCACCGTGGTCACCGACCGGCAGACGCGCGCGGTGTCGGGCACGGTCTATGCCGACGGCCGTCCGCGCATCGTCAACATCAAGGGCATCCGGATCGACGCCGAATTCGCGCCGTCGATGCTTTACGTCACCAACCAGGACAAGCCGGGTTTCGTCGGCTCATTCGCCACGTTGCTGGCCGGCGCCGGCATCAATATCGCGACCTTCCATCTCGGCCGCGAGTCGCTCGGCGGCAACGCCATTGCGCTGGTCGAAGTCGACGGCGCGGTCGCCCCCGAGGTGCTCGCCAAAGTGCAGCAAATCCAGAACGTGCAGCAGGTCAAGCCGCTGGTGTTTTAAGCTGCGGGTTTGCTACTTCGCGTCGTGAAATATAATGCCCGCCGTGTAGCGATTGCCGGAGCGCAGACGGCTGACGCCGTGGCGCAGATTGACGCGATAGCTGCCCCTGCTGCCGCGTACCGGACGGTGGTGCACCGCGAATACCGCAGCGTCACCGCGGCGCAACGGCACCACTTCGGCGCGTGACTGCATGCGCGGCCTCTGTTCGGTAAGGACGAATTCTCCGCCGGTGAAATCCTCTCCCGGTCGCGACAGCAGCACCACGACCTGCAGCGGGAAGACGTGCTCGCCGTAAAGGTCCTGATGCAGGCAATTGTAATCGCCTTCGGCGTAGCGCAGCAGCAACGGCGTCGGACGGGTTTGGCCGGCCTGGTGACAGCGCGCCAGGAAATCGCGATGAGACGGCGGATAGCGCACCGCGATGCCCATCGCTTCGTTCCAGCGATTGGCAATGCCGGCCAGCGGCCCGTACAGCGCCGGCCGTAGCGCCGCGATCGGCGACGGTAGCGGGTAGCTGAAATATTTGTACTCGCCGCGGCCGAAACCGTGCCGCGCCATGACGATCGTGCTGCGAAAATGATTATCGTCGGGATAGAGGCTCGCCAGTTCTGAGCACGCAGCATCCGTCAACAGACCCGGTAGCAGCGCCCAGCCGGACCGGTCGAGATCGGCGGTGACACGCGGCCAGTCCGTGGCAGCAACCCGTTGAACAACATCGTCGTTCAATTCACGCGGTCGCTCGAGTGTCAGGCTCATGGTGTCGCCGGTCCATATGTGCCGCTGACGGCGGCCGTCCGATCTTTCTATTTGAGGCGTGCGGAGCCCGATCGCCACCCGCTTTCTGGCTTCCGCGTCGCGATCGTGATCCCGGCAAACACCAGCGCGTAACCGACCGCATGAAATACTTCGAAACGCTCGCCCAGCAGCACGATCGCCAGCACCGAGCCGAATACCGGCACCAGATGCATGAACGGCGCGGCGCGATTGGCGCCGATCAGTTCGACGCCGCGGTTGAGGAACAGATAGCCGAGCAGCGAAGGGAAGATACAGATATAGACGAAGCTTAGCAGACTCTCGGTGTCGAAGGTCAGCGTGCGCCCGCCGGCGAGTTCGAGAATCATGGCCGGCACCAGAAAAAGTGCGCCGCCGCCCATGCCGACAGCCAGAAACGACAGCGGATTCATCGCCGGCCGCTTGCGCAGCATGGCGGTGTAGAAGGCGTAGATCAAAAGCGCGATGACGAACCACACATCGCCGCGGTTGAACGCGATCGACAGCAGAATGGCGAGACTGCCGTGGCAGATGATAACGACGACGCCGGTGAGCGACAGGCCGATGCCGATCGCCTGGCGCAGCGTCAGCCGGTCGCGGAACAGAACAAAGGTCCACAGCGCGACGAACAGCGGCGCGACCGATTGCAGCAGAAGCCCGTTGATGGCGGTGGTGAATTGCAGGCCGTAATAGGCCATCGTGTTGTAGGCCGAGAAACCGGTGAGCGCGAGCAGCGTCAACAATTTTGCGTGCCGCCGGATCGTCGGCCAATCGCGGACCAGATGCCGCGCGGCAAACGGCAACAGAACCAGGAAGGCCCCGGCCCAGCGGACGAACGACAGCGTCATCGGCGGGATGTGGCCGGCGACAAAGCGGCCGAGCACGACATTGCCGGCCCAGAATAATGCCGTAAGCGACAGCAGCAGATAGGGCTGGCCGAACAGCCACCCCCCTGCCCGGACCTCGCTCCCGGCCCGCACGTCCAACGTCATCGCCTCGCTCCTCCGGCATCGGCACTTCGGCGTGGTCCGTCAGCTAACGCGGAGCATTGTCCGCGACCAGTGCGCGGCCCGCATGACTGCCGGCGCGCCCGGCAAGCCACGGGTGCCGATTCCACATCGGGTCCGGCTGCCCACAGCTTTCGGCCGCTTTCCCGCGACAGGGCTAATGGTGAATCTCTTCTGAAACCAATGATTTGGCCAAATACGCCGGGACCGGCAGACGGCGCTTTTCCTTGCGTCCGGCGCCGTCATCCATTATCCGGGGCGGTCGGTTCGAACCGGCACCCGATCCATCCACAGCCGTATGCGGCCTTTGAGAGGCCGCGTTGCCGGCCGCGTCTGGTCTGGTCGGCGGTTTTTCGTGGAGACACCACCTTATGGCGAATGTTGTCGTGGTCGGCGCCCAGTGGGGCGACGAAGGCAAAGGCAAGATTGTCGACTGGCTCTCCGAGCAGGCCGATATCGTCGTGCGTTTCCAGGGCGGCCACAATGCCGGGCATACGCTGGTGATCGACGGCACGACCTACAAATTGTCGCTGTTGCCGTCCGGCGTGGTGCGGCCGGGCAAGCTGTCGGTGATCGGCAATGGCGTGGTGCTCGACCCGCACGCGCTGCTGAGCGAGATCGCGCAGCTCAAAAAGCAGGGCGTCGACGTCACGCCGGAAAATCTTCGGATCGCCGAGAACACGGCGCTGATCCTGCCGCTGCACCGCGAACTCGATGGCATCCGCGAATCGGCGAATGCGGCGATGCGAATCGGCACCACCCGGCGCGGCATCGGGCCGGCCTATGAAGATAAAGTCGGCCGCCGCGCCATCCGCCTGATGGATCTCGCCGACGGCGCGTCGCTTGATCGCAAGATCGAACGCCTCCTGATCCATCATAATGCGCTGCGCCGAGGTCTCGATCTTGCGCCGGTCGATATGGCGGAGTTGCGCGACGATCTGTTGGCGGTGGCGCCGCAGGTTTTGCCCTATATGGATACCGTTTGGTCGTTGCTCGATCAGAAGCGCCGCGAGGGCAAACGCATTCTGTTCGAGGGTGCGCAGGGCGCACTCCTCGATGTCGACCACGGCACCTATCCATTTGTGACATCCTCGAATACGGTGGCGGCACAGGCGGCGACCGGATCGGGGCTAGGGCCCGGCGCGATCGGATATGTACTTGGTATTTGCAAGGCCTATACGACGCGCGTCGGCGAGGGACCTTTTCCCACCGAGCAGAATAACGAGATTGGCCGGATGCTTGGCGAGCGTGGCAAGGAATTCGGCGTCGTGACCGGGCGGCCACGGCGCTGCGGCTGGTTCGACGCCGTGCTGGTACGCCAGACCGTTCGCACCAGCGGCATCAATGGCCTGGCGCTGACCAAGCTCGACATCCTGGATGGCTTCGACGAGATCAAAGTCTGCACCGGCTATCGCCTGGACGGCCGCGAGATCGATTATCTGCCGGGCAGCGAACACGCCCAGGCCAAGGTCGAGCCGATCTACGAGACGGTCGGCGGTTGGCGCGAGAAAACCGCCCATGCGCGGTCCTGGGCCGACCTGCCGGCGCAAGCGATCAAATATGTCCGCCGCATCGAGGAACTGGTCGGCTGTCCGGCCGCCGTACTGTCGACCAGCCCGGAACGCGAGGACACCATCCTGATGCAGAATCCGTTTGAAGCCTAAAGCATGGTCGCAGAACATCACCCGCCCAGCAATCAGCCGGGATGCAAGGCTAGGGAGTCGGGCGTAAGCTCTTAAGATGGCCGACTATCATCCGCTCATCGCCCGCGCCATCGACGGGCTTGGCACCTCGACCGGCGAGGCCCGCCGGGCGCTCTACGAGCGTGCGCGCGCCGCGCTGGTCGCGCAATTGCGCAGCATCGATCCGCCGCTGTCCGAAGCGGATATCACCCGCGAGCGCCTCGCGCTCGAAGATGCGATCCGTAAAGTCGAAGCCGATACGGTCCGCCGCTTGCGCGGCGAACCGCGGCCAGCCGCCCCGCCGCTGCGTCCGAGCCCACCGCCCGCCCCACCTGCGGCGCGGCCGCAAGCTCCACCGCCGCCGCCACCGCGCGAACGCCTAAATCCGCCGCCCGGCCCGCTGCCGCGCGCCGACGTGACGCGGCCAGAAGCGCCTCGCGCAGATCCGCCGGCGTTTCGCAGTCCGGCAGAGCGTTCCCCGGCTCAAATAACCCAACCGACGGCGGCATCGAGCGCCCGCGACCAGCTTTTGAACGCCCGGACCTCCCCGGTCTCGCGCGGCGGAACTGCGCCGCCGATGGCGCGCGAAGGTCTTAAAGGCTTTCGCGACGTCGTCGCCGACGCCGAGGATCTTGGGGCTGCGTCCGCCAAGGCGGCGCAGTCGGCGCGCGATACGCGCAATTCGTACCGCGCCTCGCAGCCCTATGCCGACGATGACGAAGCGTCTCAGCGCACGGAGCCGCGTTTTCACGACGACCATGCCGATTCGCACGACGACGACGATGCGGCGCAATTGCGCACGCTGGAACCGTCCTACGATCACGAAGACGAACACCAGGATTTCGTGCCGCCGCGCGGCCGCCGCCCGCGTGAAGGGGAAGAGCATTATGAAGCGCCGCGGCCGCCGCGCTCCTACCGCGGGCTCGCCAAGCTTGCGGTCGTACTGATCGTGCTCGCCGGACTGACGGCGACGATCTCCTGGCAATGGTCGAATATTACCGGGGTCTATCACTTCTTCTCGCGCAGCAGGTCGCACCAAACTCAGACAACGCCGGCGCCGACCGCCGAACCGAAATTCTCCGGCCGGGTCCCTCAGGATCAAAGTTCGGGCCAGGCGCCGGGCGCCGGCACGGCGGCGCAAAACCAGGCCGGCCCGGCGGTGGCGCAGCGGGTGGTGCTCTACGAGGAGGACGCCAACGATCCGCAGGGCAAACGCTATGTCGGCTCCGCCATCTGGCGCACCGAAACGGTTTCGCCCGGAACCGGACTCGCGCCTGAGCTTCAGGTTCGCGCCGATATCACGATCCCTGAGCGCAACGTTACGGTGACATTCACGCTCCGGCGCAATACCGATCAGGCGCTGCCGGCAAGCCACACCATCGAAATCATGTTCAACCTGCCGCCCGATTTTGCCGGCGGCGGCGTCGCCAACGTACCAGGCGTGTTGATGAAGGAATCCGAGCAGGCGCGCGGCACGCCGCTCGCCGGACTGGCGGTCAAAGTGACCAACGGTTTCTTCCTGATCGGCCTGTCGGCGTCCGATTCCGACGTGCAGCGTAATATCCAATTGCTCAAAGACCGGCCGTGGTTCGATATTCCGATCGTCTATAACAATGGCGGCCGCGCCATACTGGCGATGGAAAAGGGCCCACCCGGCGATCGCGCCTTTGCCGACGCTTTCGCGGCCTGGTCGAAATAGCGCGGCAACCGCTTCGACCGGGGGCATGGTTGCGCGTAGGATCGAAGTCTGTGGAGTTGCGAGTGGGGATACGTACGAAGATGAGTGCATCCGACGCGAGGAAGCCGAAAGCGGCGGCCGATCCCACCATCGCCTCGGCGCTGCGCACGTTCGATACCGAGGCTGAAGGCATCGGGGCGCTCAGCGCCGCCATGTCCGACGGCCTGGGCGCGCCCTTCGTCGCGGCCGTCGAAACGATCCGCGCCGCGCGCGGCCGGGTCATCGTCACCGGCATGGGCAAATCAGGTCACGTCGCACGCAAGATCGCGGCGACCCTGGCTTCGACCGGCACGCCGGCCTTCTTCGTCCATGCCGCGGATGCCAGCCATGGCGATCTCGGCATGATCACGTCGGACGACGTGATGCTCGCTTTGTCATGGTCGGGCGAGACCGAGGAACTGAAAGACCTGATCAATTACTCGCGGCGCTTTCGCATCGTGCTGATCGCGATCACGGTGAATGCCGGCAGCACGCTCGGCAAGGCCGCCGATATCGTCTTGGCGCTGCCGGAAGCGCGCGAAGCCTGCCCGCATAATCTCGCGCCGACCACCTCATCACTGATGCAGCTCGCGCTAGGCGACGCCTTGGCGATGGCGCTCTTGGAGACCAAAGGCTTTACCGCGGTCGATTTCGGCGTGTTTCATCCGGGCGGCACGCTCGGCGCCGCCTTGAAATTCGTTCGCGACGTGATGCATCCCGGCGACGCGCTGCCGCTGATCAAGCGCGGCGCGCCGATGTCGGAAGCGATCGTCGAAATGTCGGCCAAAGGCTTCGGCTGCGTCGCCGTGCTCGATAGCGACGGCAAGCTTGCCGGCGTCGTCACCGACGGCGATTTGCGCCGTCACATGCGCGCCGACTTGTTGCAAACGCCGGTCGATACGGTGATGACCGCGTCGCCAAAGACCGTTCGGCCCGGTCAATTGGCGAGCGAAGCGTTGCAGGTACTCAATTCATCGAAGATCACGGCGCTGATCGTCGTGGATGCCGGCCGGCCGGTCGGCATCGTGCATTTCCACGATCTGCTGCGGGCCGGTGTGGCGTAATGCGGTCAGTAAAGACCGCCGCTGCCGACGCTGGGATCAGGAGAAGATTGATTATCGGCCGGCTCAGCCGCACGGACGGTCGCAGCTTGCGAATTCTGGACCGTTTTCTTCGCGACGCTGGCGGTCCGCTTTTTCTGCGGGGGCTCTTTGTTCTGAGCAGGTTCCTTGGTCGCGGTCTGGGCCGGTACCTGCTGAAATTTTACCGGTACGCCGCCCGCCGTCGTCGTCTCGCTGACACCGGATGGCCCAGAGGTGATGGAATTGGTCGGGTCGGGCGCGCCCTGGCCATGGGCTATGAATTCGTTGTAGCCGGGAGCGCCGGGCCGCGGCGGAACATCCGCCGGCATGCCGCCGGCCCAATGCGGCCAATTATCGGCAACACTGCCGGCAAATCCGCTGCACGATCCGAGCACCGGACCGAGACTGAGCAGGATTGCCACCGCGATGTGCCGCTTGACGATCATCTATGCCGCTGGATTGCTGACTACGCCGCAAGCTTACGCCGGGCGGCGTTAACCATTGTTTTCGACCGTGCCCACAGTTTCGACCACTTCCAAAGCTTGGATCTTCAAGGTTTGGATCGCGCGACGGCTGTTCAGTGATGTCCTCATGGCGATATTTCGCAAAACGACACCAACTCCGCTGCGCGCAGTTTTAGGATACCGATATCGCTGTTCCCACCCGGGCGGCCGCATCCCCAGATGGACGGCATTCGTGGCGGCACTGTGGTTGCTGGCATTGCTGCCGGGCTGCAGCGAAATCGCCCAATCGAGCGATGCCACGACGCAGAGCCTACCACCTCCCGCGCCGCCGGCCTATGCGGCGCTCGCCGCCAAGCACCTGCAATCGGCGTTCAAGGATCGAACTCCATATGACGGTTTCGAAATTTCGAACGTTCGCTGGGTATTGGCGAATGGGGGCCGGAGCTGGCTGACTTGCGTGCGTTTTCGCGATCGTGGCCATCCGCGCAGCTACGCGATCTTCATCCAGAATAATATCGTCGTCGATGCCCGCTATGCGGTCGAGACCGACGACTGCGAAAAACAAGCCTTTACACAATTCGATCTGATGACAGGCGAACTTGGTCGGCCGACGGTGCCGACGCAAGCGCCGCTCTATTAGCTGTCATGCGCTTGCACTATTCTGCAGCCGCGACCGCAGTTCACATTCGTTACAGCATCGCGCCAGGCAAAGCTTGAATCACGCTTCGAAAAATCGCGTGCTTGTAACCGGCGCTTCCGGGTTTCTCGGCCGCGCGGTAGTCGCAGCACTCGCCGACAGCGGCTACAGCGTGCGTGCCGCCGTGCGGCGTTTACCGGCGCCGGATTTCGGCCACCACGTCGAAGTCATGCAGCACGCCGATTTCGCGCGATCGGTCGATTGGCGTCCACTTCTTGAAGGCGTCGATGCGGTCGTCCATTTGGCCGGGATCACGCGCAGCGGTTCGCGCGCGGAGGTCTATGACCGCGTCAATCGCCAAGCGACCGCTGACCTCGCCGAGGCCGCGGCGAAGGCCGGCATCGGACATTTTATTTTCATCTCATCGATCCGCGCGCAAAGCGGTCCTGCCGCCGATCATGCGCTGACCGAGCACGATGCACCGGCGCCGACCGACGAGCGCGGCCGCTCCAAACTTGCCGCCGAAGCCGCCGTCCGTGCCTCCGGCGTGCCGTTCACGATCCTGCGTCTGGTTCCGGTTTATGGACCGGGCATGACCGGCGGCCTCGGTCTGTTGCTGCGCGCCGCCGCATCCTGGCTGCCGCTGCCGATAAAGGATTTCACCAACCGGCGGTCTTTGCTCGGCATCGACAATTTCATTGCCGTTTTGAAATTCGTCTTATCGTCGCCGTCGACCCGCGGCGAAGTCTATGTAGTAGCCGATCCCGGCATCCCGCCCGCGGTCCGCGACGTCATCGTCACGTTACGCCAGGCACTGGGGCGGCCGCCGTTTGTTGTGCGAATGCCGAGCCACTATCTCGAAATTCCGCTGCGCATCACGCGACTCGGTGATCTGTGGCACCGCTTCGGCGGTAATTTGCGCGTCGACCCCGGCAAGCTGATTGCCGCCGGCTGGCATCCGCTGCACGACACTCGCGCCGGACTAGCCGCTCTGGTGCCGAAGACCCATCCGCATGTCAGGCGGCCTGCCGCACCGTCAGCGCCTGATCGACCGCGGTCATGACTTGATTGGCGGAGAGTTCATCGAGGCACTGGCTGTGGCTGTCGAGCCGCCGTTCGCAGCCCTCAAGCTGGCATGGAAGACACGGCAACGGATTTTGCACCAACCAGACATTGCCGCGACGCTGAATGGTGCCAGCCGCGGCCCACATCCGATCGAGGCCGCCCACCGGCCAAGGTCCCCACAGCCGAGGATCGGTCGGACCGAAAAGCGCCACGGTCGGCGCGCCGGTCGCCGCGGCGAGATGCGTGATCGCGGTGTCCGGCCCGACATAAGCCCGGGCGCCGGCGATCACGGCGGAGAGTTCGGGCCATGTCAGCTTGCCGTCGAGGCGGAGAACTTCGTTCTCGCGCCAGATCGTATCGAGATAAGCACGGTCCGATGCAGCGCCAGTGACCACCGTGCCAAGACCACGCTCGCGCAACGCCAGAGTGAGCTTGCGCCAGCCGTCGGGCGTCCAGCGTTTGTATTTGAACATCGGCGCCGCATGAACGACCGCATAGGCGTAGGACGGCTGCAAGTCCGGCCGCACCGGTCCTGACGGACAAACAATCTCGGCATGCGGCGCAATGCCGATGGCGTCGGCCAAGCGCAGGATTTCGCTCACACGATGCTCGCCGCTCTCGCGCAGATAGGAGCGGCTGAGAGCGAGGCGCTTGATCGTTGCCGCAAAGCCGTTGGCTTCGAGCGGGCCGGCGCTGCGCCGTCCGGCAATCACCGCAAAGGCCGTCGGCCGGTCGCCGCTTTGGGTGGACAGCGCCAAATCGTAGCGCCGCGCCAGCAGACGCATCATTGCCAGCGTTTCTCCGGCGGAAGGTCGCTGCGGAAGGGTAATGACGGCGGCGAGATCGGGATTGCCGGCCAGGACGCCTTCGGTGCCGGCAAACACCAGTGCATCGATCGTAGACTTCGGGTAAGCGCGCTTGATGCTGCGAATAAGCGGCGTCGTCAGCAGCACGTCGCCCAGCCGGCGCAAGGCGACGACCAGCACACGCGGCGCATCGGGCAAGGGCAGCGGATTCATTGCTGCGCCATGAACGATTCTTGGCGGCTTGCCGGTGCGTCGTCGGAATCGAGCTGAGAGAGCCCGCGCAACGCGCGCACGCGAGTGCCGCCGATCACTTCATCCAGTCTGGTTTTGTTGGCGGGCAATTGCGAGCGATCGTTCTGCGGATGCCATAGATGCAGCACGCCGGTCGCGAACCGGCCGTCCTTGCGCCGCACGCCGGCGCGCAGCAGCCGGACTACAAGGTCGGAATCTTCCAAACCCCACCCGGTATAGGCGCAATCGAACCCGTCGATGCGGTCGAGGTCTTGCCGGGCGACAGCGAGATTGCAGGTTTGCGCGCCCTCCCATCGGTCGGACTGCATTTTGCGCAACGGCCCGAGCGCCAGATGCACCACCGGCAGCAGCCGGTTGACCCCGCCGCGCAGGCGCTGCCGCGCCATGACGGCGAAATTCCAATGCTCCGGCGCGAGGCCTTCGGCAAGCACCGTCTCGGTCAGTTCGCGCGACAACAGAATGCGATTGCCGGTGACGAACCATCCCGGTTCGTGCAACCGGCGATGGGTTGCGACAAAACAGCCGCCGACGAGGCAATCGCCGTCGAGGAAAATGCAAAGCCCGCCGGAACTGGCGCGAATGGCGCGATTGCGGATCTCGCCGCCGCGGAAGCCGTCGTGCTCATGCCACACGTGTTTAACCGGCACCGAAAGCCGCGCCCGCCATTGATCGATGACACGCGCAGTCTCCGGGCGCGAGCCGTCGTCGGCAATGACGATCTCGAAATAACGGTCGGTTTGATGCGACAGCGAACGCAACGCCGCGTCGAGCGCGTCTTCGCGGTTATAGGTCGTGACAATGACTGAAATAAGCTCTGCATTAGCCACGGCATTTCACTCCGCGGCCGGCTCCTTCGCCGGCTGTGCGCGTTTGACGATCGCGGTTGTGGAATGACCCGGCACCAGACCGACCAGGATCACGTCGCCGCCGGCTTGCTCAACGATCTCGCGGCCGACGACGTCCTCACGTTTGTAATCGGCGCCTTTGACCAGCACGCCCGGGCGCACCCGCTTGATCAGTTCGATCGGCGTGTCCTCTTCGAACACGACCACCAGATCGACGGCTTCGAGCGCCGCCAGGACTTCGGCGCGGCCCTCGGCGGGATTGATCGGCCGGCCTTTGCCTTTCAGCCGCGAGGTCGAGGCATCGCTGTTGAGCCCGACCACGAGCCGATCGCAGGTAGCGCGGGCTTCGGCCAATAGTTTGACATGGCCGCGATGCAGAATATCGAAACAGCCGTTGGTGAATCCGATGCGCAAGCCATGGCGGCGCCAATCGGCGAGCCGTTCGTCGAGCATCGACCAGTCGAACACGATCTTGTCCTCGGGCGCGAGCGAGGCCGACGGCAGAATGCGATGGCGCAATTCGGCGAGCGAAACCGTCGAGGTGCCGCGCTTGCCGACCACCACTGCAGCCGCGGCATTGGCAGCCCGCATCGCGGCATCGAACGGCGCTTTCATCGCCAGCAGCACCGCCATCACCGCCGCGACCGTATCGCCGGCGCCGGACACGTCGCGCACCTTGACGGCATAGGCCGGAATGGCGACCGGCTCTTCGCCATCGATATGCAGCAACATGCCCTCTTCGCTTCGTGTGACCAGCACGGCATCGCTCTCGACCAGTTTCGCCAGATCGGCCGCCGCTCTCGCGATCTCGGCCTCGCTCGTGACCGGCCGGTGCACCGCGGCGCCGAGTTCCTGACGGTTCGGCGTTATCAGCGTCGCGCCGCGATAGATGCTGTAATCGTGGCCCTTCGGGTCGACCACAACGGGTTTGCCGAGCCGGCGCGCCTTGTCGATGATGGCGCGGATCACCCGCTCGGTGAGCACGCCCTTGGCGTAATCCGACAGCACCACCGCGCTCACCTGCGGCAATATCGCCTCGGCCTGGGCGATGACGGCCGCTTCGCTTTTCGCACTCATCGGCTGCGCCGTTTCCCAATCCGCCCGCATCAGATGCGCCGAATGATGCTCGGAAACGAAGCGCACCTTGCGCGTGGTATGACGTCCGGCTTCAATGACGAGATGCGGCTCGACCGCACCGTCGAGTTTGGCGAAGGCTTCGCTCAGCGTCCGCCCCGCCTCGTCCTGTCCGATCAGGCCGATGAAGACGCAACGCGCCCCGAGCGCCACGATGTTGCGGGCGACATTGCCGGCACCGCCGATTTCGACTTCACTGCGCGCCACCGCGAGAACCGGTGTCGGCGCCTCCGGCGAAATACGCGTCACTTCGCCATAGACGAAATCGTCCAGCATGAGGTCGCCGACGCAGAGGACGGTCTGCTTCGGCACAAGCTTGATGGCTTCCTCAAAATCGAACATGCGTCTTGCGGTCCCGCTTTCGGCCGTGATCGTGCTCAGCGATAGCGATCGGCACGGTCGAGATATTCGTTCACGTAGCGTTTTACCGCCGCTTCGAGCGGCGTGAAGTCGGCATTATAGCCGGCTCGCCGCAGATTATCCGTCTTCGCTTGGGTGAAATATTGATAGCTGTCGCGGATCGACAGCGGCATGTCGATATAGTCGATCAGCGGCTGGCGGCCGAGTGCAGCGAACATCGACACCATCAGGTCGCGGAAGCTGCGCGCCTCCCCGGTCCCTACATTGAAAATACCGGACACCGCCGGCGTCTCGATCAGCCAGCGCGTCACCGCGACGGCATCGTCGACATAGATGAAATCGCGCCGCTGGTCGCCGTCGGCGATGCCGTCACGATGCGACTTGAACAGCTTGATCGGCTTGCCGGCCTTGGCCTCGTCGAAGCGCTTGGCGACGAGGCTCATCATCTCGCCCTTATGATATTCGTTGGGGCCGAATACGTTGAAGAATTTCAGGCCGGCCCATTGCGGCGGCATCTTCTGCTTGCGCCGCACGCGCTCCGCCACGGCGAGGTCGAAGAGTTGTTTGCTCCAGCCGTAGAGGTTCAGCGGCCTGAGCTTTTTGAGTTCACCGTTCGCCCAATCGTCCGAATAGCCGTGCTCGCCGTTGCCATAGGTGGCCGCCGACGATGCGTAAATGAAGGGCGTGCGAGCCGCGGTGCACCAGTCCAGCAGGCGCAGCGACAGCCGGAAATTATGCTCCATGACCGCATCGCCGTCGGTCGCGGTGGTCGAGGAAATGGCGCCGAGATGGATCACCGCGTCGAGTTTGCGATTTTCGAGCCAGGTCATCAGATCGGCGGGCGGCACGAAATCGGCAAGCTCGCGGCTTGCCAGATTGCGCCATTTGCCATCACTGCCGAGCCAATCGCTGACGGCAATGTCCGCGCTGCCGGCCTCGTTGAGGCTCGCAACCACATTCGATCCAATGAAACCGGCTCCGCCGGTGACTAACAACATCGACGCTGCAAACCGGTTGAGATTCGATCACCCTGGCCCAATACCCCCGCTCCTTTGCCTCAGTCCGGGGCGCCGGGCAACACTCGGCGTATAATCGTAGTGACCGCCCGGGATGATGTGAATTATAGTTCACTCTTTAGTTGTAGTAGCCTCCCCGCCAAGACAGACCATGCAAACGATCTCAGCCTATATTATTGCCTTCAACGAAGCCGAGAAGATCAAGGCGGCGGCCGAAAGCGTGCTTTGGGCCGACGAAGTGGTCGTCATCAATTCTCAGAGCACCGACGGCACCCCCGCAATCGCGACCGCGCTGGGCGCCCGGGTAGTGCAAGTACCCTTTAACGGCTTCGGCGACTTGCGCAATCGCGCCATCGAAGCCTGCCAAGGCGATTGGATTTTCAGCCTCGACGCCGATGAGCGGTGCACCGCAGCCGTACGCGACGAAATCCTTGGTCTCCTGTCGGGATCGCCGCCGAGCGACGTTTACCGGGTCCCGCGACGGAGCTTTATGATGGGCCGCTGGATCCGGGGGTCGGGCTGGTACCCGAATTTCCGCCAGCCGCAGCTCTTCCGCAAAGGCAGCATGCGCTACACGCTTGAGCCGGTGCATGAGGGGTTTGAGGTTTTGAGTTCGAAGCCCTTGGGGACGCTGCACAACGCGATCTGGCAGTTCCCCTTTCGCAACTTCGAAGAGGTCCTCAATAAGGCCAACCGCTATTCCTCGCTGGGCGCGCCGAAGCTTGCCGGAAAACGCGTGACCATGGCGAGTGCGCTTGGGCATGGCATCTGGTCGTTCCTCAAGCATTACATCTTCAAGCGCGGCTTCATCGACGGCTGGGCTGGCTTCGCCATCGCGCTCGGAAACTTCGAAGGGACCTATTACCGCTACGCCAAACGGTACGAAGCGGCGCAAGGCTGGGCGCCCCCGCCGAGCGAACCGCTCCGGCGCAAAACCTAAAGCCGGCGACTTTTCCGTAATATAAAATGAATACTGATTCTCATAAATTACAGGACGACAGTCCTATTCTGCTGATCCCCTATATGTGGATTGGCGATTTCGTCCGCTGCCATTCGGTCGTGAAGCTGCTGCGAGAGCGATTTCCACGGCGCCCCATCGACATGCTCGCCACCAGCCTGTGCGCGCCGCTGACCGATTACATGCCCGGCGTCCGGCGGGCCATCATCGCCGACTTGCCCCGCAAACGGCTGGGTCTTGGGCATCAGAGAGAGCTTGCCGACCGGCTCCGGCGCGAGGGCTATGGCACCGCGCTGATCATGCCGCGCACCTGGAAATCCGCGCTGGCGCCCTATCTCGCCGGCATTCCGGAACGGATCGGTTTCTTCGGCGAAGCGCGGTATTTCCTCCTCAGCGATGTGCGATATGGCGAGCGGAAATTGCCCCGCATGATCGACCGCTGTGGGGCGCTGGCGCTGCCGGCTGATACCGCCCTGCCGGCGGATTGGCCGCTGCCGGAACTGAAGGTCCCTGGTGACGAAATCGAAGCTTGGCGTCGCAAGCGCGGCCTGACCGATCCCGGTCCCGTTGTGGCGCTGGCGCCGGGCGCCGTCAGGCCCTTCGAAGCGCTGGCCGGGGGCAAGTTACGCCGAACTGACCCGAAAGCTCACAGCGCAGGGATTCGCGGTCTGGGTACTCGGCGGTCCCGGAGAGAAGCAATTAGCCGCCGAAATCGTCGGCGATACCGCAGCCCGCGATCTGACCGGCACCGATCTGCGCGACGCCATTCTGGCGCTGGCCGGGGCCACCGTGGCGGTGTCGAACGATTCCGGTCTGGTTCACGTCGCGGCGGCGGCCGGCACGCCGTCGATCGGCATATTCGGGCCGACCAGCCCCTGGCACTGGGCTCCGCTCAATCCGCTGGCCGCCACCATCGAAACCACCACCCACCTGCCTTGCCGGCCCTGCCACAAGCCGGTTTGCCGGCTCGTCCACCATCGCTGCATGCGCGACATCCCGCCCGAACAGGTCCTTGCGGCCGCCCGGCAGGCGCTCGACGCCGCCGCGCCGCGATAACAGCCCACACGGCCGGCATAACGGCATGTTTATCGAATCCGTGTAGGCCGGATGATGGGCAAAACGGGTTTCAAGTCATGACGATCCTGGTCACCGGCGGCGCCGGCTATATCGGCAGCCAGATGGTGCGTGAACTGACCGATGCCGGCGAAAGCGTCGTCGTGCTCGACAATCTTTCCACCGGCCATCGCTGGGCCGTCGCCGAAGGCGTGCCGCTTGTCATCGGCGAGACCGGCGACCAGCCGCTGGTGACGAAGCTCATCCGCGAGCACAACATCGAGGCGATCATTCATTTCGCGGCATCGATCGTGGTGCCGGATTCGGTTCGCGACCCGCTCGAGCTATTACCGCAACAACACCGCCAATTCGCGCAGCCTGATCGAATGCGCGATCAAAAGCGGCGTGCGGCAAATTTATTTTTTCCTCGACTGCCGCCGTCTATGGCAATCCGTCATCGTCGCCGATTGCCGAACAGGCGCCGACATTGCCGATCTCGCCCTATGGCTGGTCGAAGCTGATGACGGAAATCATGCTGCGCGACGCCAGCGCGGCGCATGGCCTCACCCATGTGATCTTGCGTTATTTCAATGTCGCCGGCGCCGACCCGGATTGCCGCACCGGTCAATCGAGCCCGAATGCCACCCACCTCATCAAAGTCGCCGCCGAGACCGCGCTGGGGCTGCGGCCCAAGCTGCAAGTGTTCGGCACCGATTATCCGACACCGGACGGCACTTGCATCCGCGACTACATTCATGTCGCCGATCTCGCGCGGGCGCATTCGGATGCGTTGCGCCACATTCGCTCCGGCGGAACCTCGCTGACGCTCAATTGCGGCTACGGCCACGGTTTCTCGGTGCTCGACGTGATCGAGACCGTCAAACGCGTGTCGGGCGTCGATTTCAACGTCGAATATGCGCCGCGGCGGCCGGGCGATCCGGCGCAGCTTGTCGCATCCAGCGAAAAGGCCCGCGCCGCGCTCGGCTGGAAACCGCGTTTCGACGATCTTTCGACCATCGTCAGCCATGCGCTGGCTTGGGAAAAGACGCTGAAAACGCGGTTCCGCACCGCTTCAGCGCCCGGCCACAATCGCACTGAAATGGCTTGAAAACTCCGGCCTATCCGGGCAAGGAACGCTCAGTGCGCGGGTGGCGCGGTGAGTGGAACAGGCATGAAAACGGCCCCGGCCGATTCTTCGGACAATTATTCGACCTATAGCCTGGTGCGCCGTCTTCTGGTGGATGAGGCGCTGACCCATTGGCCGCGCTACGCCTTCGCCTTCACGCTGATGGCGGTCGCCGCTGCCGCCACCGCGATCACCGCATATCTGCTCGGCTCGATGACCAACGAGGCCTACGTCAACCGCAATTTTCACGGCATCGTCGTCATCGGCCTCATAGCGATGGTGATCTTTGCGGCGAAGGGATTCGCCACCTACGGCTCCACCGTGACGCTGTCGTCGATCGGCAACCAGCATCATCGCCGACAATCAGCGGCGCCTGTTCGATAAGCTGCTGCGCGAAAATATCAGCTTCTTCGCCGACCGTCATTCCTCCGAATTCATCGCCCGGCTCACCACCGGCGCTGCCGCGGTCAGCGGCGTGATCAATCTACTGATCACCGCGATCGGCCGCGATCTGATGTCGCTGATCGGATTGGTGACCGTGATGGTGATCCAGGATCCGGTGATGTCGCTGTTCGGCTTCATCGGTGCGCCGCCGGCGTTCTTCTTTCTCCGCAAGGTGATCCGCCGGGTGCGCGGCATCGCCCGCATGCAGTTCACCGGCGGCACGCAGCATCATCGAGACCATGCAGGAGTCGCTGCAAGGCATGCGCATGGTCAAGGCTTTCACCTCGAAGACGAAATGCGGCGGCGGCTCGATAAAAGCGTCTCCGAAGTCCAGCATGAGTCGAACAAGATGGCGCGGGTATCGCAACCGCGCCAGCCCGATCATGGAAATGCTCGGCGGCTTCACCATTGCGCTGGCGACGATCTACGGCGGCTATCGCGTGATCGAAACCGGCGCGACGCCGGGCCAATTCGTTTCCTTCATGGCGGCGTTCCTGCTTGGCCTACGAGCCGGCCAAGCGGCTGGCGCGGCTCAATATCGATCTCAACAACAATCTGGTCGGCGTCCGCATCATCTACGAGGTGATCGACAGCCCGGCGGGCGAGCCGCATGACGACAATCTGCCGCCGCTGGTGCTGACCGACGGCGCGTGTCGAATTCGACGACGTGCAGTTTCGCCTACCGCGCCGACACGCCGGTGCTGCACGGCATGAACTTCGTCGCGCAGCCCGGCAAGCTTACCGCTCTGGTCGGTCCTTCGGGCGGCGGCAAGTCGACGGTGCTGAATTTGCTGCTGCGCTTCTACGACGTCGATTCCGGGCAAATTCTGATCGACGGCCAGAATATCGCCGCGGTGTCGCGCGGCTCGCTGCGGCAGCAAATGGCCCATGTCGGCCAGATCGTGCACCTGTTTCGCGGCACGATCCGCGAGAACATCGCGCTCGGCAAGCTCGACGGCGAGCGAAGAGGAAATCATCGCCGCCGCCAAAGCCGCCCATGCGCATGATTTCATCATGAGCTTTCCCGGCGGCTACGACACGCCGGTCGGCGAGCACGGCATGCAGCTTTCGGGCGGCCAGCGCCAGCGTATCGCCATCGCGCGCGCGCTGGTCAAGGATGCGCCGATCATTCTGCTCGACGAAGCGACCGCGGCGCTGGATTCGGAATCCGAGCATCATGTTCAGGAGGCGATTGCGGAATTGTGCAAGGGCCGCACCACGCTGGTCATCGCGCACCGGCTTTCGACCATCATGCATGCCGACTGCATTCTGGTGGTCGAAAACGGCAGCGTGGTCGAGTCCGGCCGCCACGACGAATTGCTGCGCAAGGGCGGCCGTTACGCCTCGTTCTACCGGCTGCAACTCAAGGAACAGTCGCCGCTGCCCGATCTGATCGTCCAGCCGATCGCCGCGATCGCCTCCTCGGCGTGAGGACAGGCCAATCTTTCGTTGCTGCGGCGCTTGGTCTATAAGCCCGCATTCTTCGCCTTCACCATTATCCCTCGAACACGAAGCCCATCATGAGCACCGACGCGAAAAGCTATGTCATCCCGCCGCCGCCGCAGGCCGTTCTTGCGGTTGCCGGCACCGAAAAGACTTTCCCGGTCCGCCGCCTGTGGTGCGTCGGCCGCAATTACGTCGAGCACATCAAGGAGATGGGCAAGGACGTGCGCGAGCCGCCGTTCTTCTTCGCCAAGCCGGCCGACGCCATCGTGCCCGGACGGCGGCACCGTCGCCCTATCCGTCGCTGACCAAGGACATGCACCACGAGGTCGAGCTGGTCGTCGCGCTCAAGAGCGGCGGCCGCAATATCAAGACCGAAAAGGCGCTCGATTGCATCTATGGCTACGGCGTCGGCATCGATCTGACGCGCCGCGATCTGCAGATCGCCTCGCGCGACATCAAGCGGCCGTGGGAAGTCGGCAAGGCGTTCGATCATTCGGCGCCATGCGGCCCGCTGAAGCCCGCCAGCGAGATCGGCCACCCGTCGAAAGGCAAGATCACGCTCAAGGTCAACGGCAAGGTCCGCCAGGACGGCGACCTCAATCAGATGATCTGGAACGTGCCGGAGATCATCTCGAAACTGTCGGAAATGGTCGAACTTGCGCCCGGCGACATCATCATGACCGGCACGCCGTCGGGCGTCGCCGCCACCGTCGCCGGCGACAAGATCGAATGCGAAGTCGAAGGCGTCGGCAAGCTGACTGTCACGATCGGGCCGCCGCTCTGATCGGACGATAAAAGCCGGGCGACCGAACGACGGATCGACAATCCGTCATGTTGTCGTTCGGTCTCAGCAGTCCTTCGGGCACCGGCTGGAACTCCAATAAAGGTGGTGCGTTAGAAAGGCACCCTCGGTTCCATTGGAGATTTTCATGGGCGCCCGGCGAGTTACTCTGCGGATATTACCCCCCGTTCCGTTCGGTGACGTGACCATGGTACCGGCGCCCCTGAGCGGGCGGCCGGAAGCGGAAATGGCGCGGGCCATGGCGGCGGCGCTTGCCGATATCGAGGCGCCCACGGCGTCCGACGTTTATAATCGTCTGCGGCAGGCGTTCCCGCTGGCCCCGCTGAGCGCCCGCGTTGGCGCGCTCGCCACGCTGATGGAGCGCATTCGGCGCCCCGCCCACTGATCCGGCTCGCTCACAAGCCGAGATAGGCGCTGCGCACCCGGTCGTCGGCCAGAAGGTCGGCGCCGCTGCCGGTCAGCGTGATGCGGCCGTTTTCCAGCACATAGGCGCGGCTCGCGAGCTTGAGCGACAGCGCCACGTTCTGCTCGACCAGCACGCAGGTGATGCCGTCGCGATTGAGATCGCGGATGGTGTCGAGCACGCCGTGCACGATGGCGGGCGCCAGGCCGAGCGACGGCTCGTCGAACATGATCAGTTCCGGCGCGCCCATCAGGCAGCGGCCGATGGCGAGCATCTGCTGCTCGCCGCCGGACAGCGTGCCGGCCGCCTGGCGCGTCCGCTCGGCGAGCACGGGAAACATCGCCAACACGCGGTCGCGATTTTTCGCCCGCGCGGCGCGTGCCCGCGGCAGCATGGCGCCGATGTCGAGGTTCTCGGCAACCGACAGCGTCGGGAAGACCTGCCGCCCCTCGGCCACCTGGCCGATGCCGAGATCGCAGACGCGATGGCTCGGCCAGCCGGAAATATCGGTGCCGCGGAAAAAGATGCGGCCGCGCGCCCGGCGCAGCATGCCGGCGAGCGTGCGGATCAGCGTGGTCTTGCCGGCGCCATTGGCGCCGACGATGGCGACGATCGCGCCTTCTTCGACCTCGAGCGACACGCCGTCGAGCGCCTGGACGTCGCCATAGAACACATCGAGGTTCTCGACGCCGCAGCATCACACCGCCTCGGCGCCGAGATAGGATTGCACCACCGCCGGATCGCGCACGACCTGCTTCCGGCGTGCCTTCGGCGATCGCCACGCCGTGATCCAGCACGAGGACGCGCGAGGCGAGCGCCATCACCGCGCGCATGACATGCTCGATCAGCAGGATGGTCAGGCCGGTCTCGCGGTTGAGGTCGCGCAGGATCGCGACCATGCGGTCGGTCTCGGTCGGCCGCAGTCCCGCCATCACCTCGTCGAGCAGCAGCAGCCGCGGCTCGGTCGCCAGCGCGCGGGCGACTTCGAGCCGCTTGCGGTCCGGCAGCGTCAGGTGCGCGGCGCGCTGGGCGCCGCTTGTCGAACAGATCGAGCCGCCGCAGCAGCGTCCTGCGCGCGTTCGCGCGCCGCGCCGACATCGCGGTGATGCAGCAGCGCGCCGACAACGACATTGTCCTCGACGCTCAGCGCCGGAAACGGCCGCACGATCTGGAAGGTGCGGGCGACGCCGCGACGGCACACCGCATCCGGCGGAAGTCCCTGGATCGGCGCGCCGGCGAAAGCGATCGCGCCGTCGTCGGGCGCCAAGGCGCCGGCGATCATGTTGAACAGCGTGGTCTTGCCGGCGCCGTTCGGGCCGATCACGGCGAACAGCGCGCCTTCCGGCACGTCGAAGCTCACGCGGTCGACGGCCACCAGGCCGCGGAAGCGCTTGCTGACCGCCGACGAGCGAAAGGAGCGCGCGTCATCGCCGGTTCTCCTCAGGCCGAGCCGCCGCGCCAGCCACGGCCAGATGCCGTCCGGCAGCGCCACGATCACGACCAAGAGGCAAACGCCGTAGAACACCTGCTTGGCGCCCGGCATATCGACGCCGAACGCCGCCATGCCGGCGTTGAGCATCTCGGCGAGGCCGGTCAGCACGAACGCGCCGAGGATCGGACCGAACAGCGTGCCGACGCCGCCGATGATCGGCCCGAGGATGATCTCGATCGAGCGCGAAATGCTGAAGACCTGCTCGGGAAAAAGGTTGTTGTAAAAAAACGCATAGAACACGCCGGCGAACGAGGTGACCGCGGCCGAGATCATCACCGCGTACATCTTGTAGCGGAACGTATCGATGCCGGCGGCGCGCGCCGCCTGCTCGTCCTCGCGGATGGCGAGCCAGAAATAGCCGATCCGGCTCGACAGCAGCAGCCGGCAAAGACCGAACGACAACAAGCGTCGCCGCGAGGATCACGTAATAGAACATCGCCGGACCGCCGCGCAGCCGCCAGAGATCGTTGTGCGCATATTGCGCGACCGGCAGGAACAGGCCGCCGGAGGCGTTGACCACGTCGAGATGATCGAAGCCGATGCGGGCGAATTCGGCAAAGGCGATGGTGAGGATCGCGAAATAGACGCCGGCCACGCCGAAGCGGAACGCGAGAAAGCCGATGACCGCGCCGCAGGCCGCTGCGACCGGCATCGCCGCCAGCAGGCCGAGCCAGGGCGCGACGCCGAAACGCGTGAACAACACCGCCGCGACATAGGCGCCGAGCCCGACATAGAGCGCGTGGCCGAGCGACAGCTGTCCGGCAAAGCCCATCATGATGTTCCAGGCCTGGCCGGTATAGGCGAGATAGAGAATGAGGATGAGAACGGTGAGCAGATAGTCGTTGGCGATCCACGGCGCGAACAGCAGCGCCGCGAACAGCAGCGGCGAACCAGATCAATGTACGGCGCGACAGGCCATCGCCGAGCCGCGGCGATCATCGCGTCGCCCTCTTGCCGAGAATGCCCTGCGGCCGGAACAGCAGCACCAGCACCAGGATGCCGAAGGCGAACATGCTCTTCGCCGACGGCGTGAACAGCAGTCCGGCCAGCGCCTCGGTCAGCCCGATCAGCAGCGCCGCCGAGCAGCGCGCCGGGCATCGAGCCGAGGCCGCCGGTGATGACGATGACGAAGGCGAGCAGCGTATAGGTCGGCCCGAGCATCGGCGTCGCATCGACGATCAGCGTCATCATGACGCCGGCGGCGCCGACGCAGGCCGCGCCGATGCCGAAGGTCAGCGCATAGAGCCGCTTGACGTCGAGCCCGACGACCAGCGCGCCGGTGTAATTGTCGGCGCAGGCGCGGATCGCCTTGCCGATCAGCGTGAAGCGGAAGAAAGCGAACAGCGCCGCCGGCGAACACGATCGCCGCGATGCCGGCATAGAGCTTGGAGGCATCGACGATCAGCGGGCCGAGCTGAAAGCTGTCGAAGGCGTAGGACGTCTGCACGCTGCGCGCATCGGGCCCGAAGATGATCAGAAGCACGTTGACGATGATGATCGCGACCGCCACCAGCAGCAGGAACTGCGTGTACTCCGGCCGCGTGATGAAGGGATTGATCAGCCGCGCTTGCAGCGCGTAGCCGAACACGAACAGCACCGCCGCGATCGGCACCAGCATGATCAGCGGATCGAGATGGAATGCGGCGAACAGCACCACCGCGAGATACATCGCGATCGACATCATCTCGCCATGGGCGAAATTGACGACGCGCACCACGCCGAAAATGACCGACAGGCCGAGCGCCATCAGGCCGTAGACGAGGCCGGTCAGGATTCCGCCGACGGCGACGTTGAGATAGACGTCGAACGGCACCGAACCGGCTCAGCCGCGCTTCTGATACGGCGTCATCGGCCACTCCGGCTTGGCGTTGGCGGCATCCTTCGGCGCCAGCGTCACCAGTTTGCCGCCGCGATTCTGGATGGCGCCGTTCTTGAGCTTGTCGTTCTGACCCTTGGCGTTGAACTGGATGCCGGGCCCGATGCTGACATTGTCGGTGATGTTGGTGGTGCGGATGGCGTCGGCCAGCGCCTTCGGGATCGGTCGAGCCGGCGCGCTTATAGGCGTCGGCGGCGATCAACAAGCGCCTCGAAGGTATAGACGTGGTTGGTGTTCAGGTTGACGCCCGGATAGGCCTTGGCCACGCGGCGCTCGAGCACCTTGGAGAGCTTCTTGTTCGGATCGTACCACGGCATCGAAGCTGAACGGGCCGTCGGCGAGCTTGCCGAGCGTCTTGAGATACTGATCCTCGTACCAGCCCGGTCCCATGCTCAAGATCGCCTGCGGCGTCCAGCGCTGCTTGACCAGTTCGCGCGTCAGCAGCATCGCGTCGTTGAGCCGGCTGACCACGAGGAGCGCATCGGCGCCGGTCGCCTTGGCTTTCGCCACTTCGACGGAAAGATCGCGCGCCGCGGGATCGTAGGCGATCTCGTCGGCGATCGTGTAAGGCATGTTGAATTTCGGCATCACGACGCCGATGCCCTTCGCCATCGCGGTGCCGAACGTGTCGTTGACGTGCATGAAGACGACGGTCTTCGGCGCCGAGCCGGTAATCGCGAAAACCTCCTTCTGGTTGGCGAAGGCATCGCTCGAGCATCATCGGCGCGGTTGGGAAATTCCGGAACACGAACTTGTAGCCCTGCTCGGTGATATCGGTCGCCGCTGCGATATTGATGACGAGCGGAATGCCCTTCTGCTCGGCAACCTGCGCGATCGCCGCGGTCTGACCGGAATCGAACGCGCCGACCAGGAGCTGGGCGCCGTCATTGATCAGCTTCTCGGCGCGCGCGCGGGCGACATCGACATTCGATTCGGTGTCGCCATTGATGATGGTGAGCTCCGGCAGGCCGAGCGACTTGAGGATCGCCGGCGCAATATCGACGCCGCGCTGGCAGTCCTGGCCGATGCCGGCCTCGAAGCCCGAGCGCGGCAGCAGCACGCCGACCTTCAGAGGGCCGCCCTGCGCGCGCACGATCGCGGGGGCGGCCATCGAGGCGACGGTAGCCGCGGCGCCGGCGAGCACGTGTCGGCGGGTTGCCAATGTGCGGATGCGGATCATGATTATTTCCTCCCCAGTTAGGCAAAATGCTAGAAAATACGCCGGCTTACGGCAAGCGCCGATAACCGCCGCTCATGCGCCCAAATGCTGCATGACGGCCGCAGCAATGCTTGAACAGCCGGCGATCCTGACCGTTTCGCGCCATCAGCATAAGCCCGACCGGGAGCGTTGTCGCAAGCGGCACCGTGATGGCGCAGAGATCGAAGAAATTGCCGATCGAAGTATTGCGCAAGAGCGCGGCGTTGCGGGCGGAAAAGACCTTGGGCTCGGCGACTTCCGCGATTGTCGGCGCCACGATCGACGTGGTCGGCATCACCAGCACGTCGAGCGCCGACAGCCGGGCATCCATGGCTCGCACCAGCCGCGCCCGGTCGCGCAGCATCGCCGTATAATCGGCTGCCGTCACCGCGCAGCCGCGCTCGAGGCGGATGCGGACATGCGGGTCGATATCGGCGGCGCGCCGCGCCATCCGGTCGCGATGAACGGCGCAAGCCTCCGGCGGCGCGATCCCGCCCTTGGCGTTGATTCCCTGCATGTCGTCGAACAGCGCCAGTGTTTCGCGACTCAACCGCACGCCGGCGCCATCGAGCCGGGTCAGCGCGGTCGCAAACCCCGCGCTGACGGTATCGTCCAACCGGTCGAGCGGCAGACCCTCGGCAATGCCGAAGCGAAGACCGGCGAGCGCCGGCGGTTCGATGGGGCTGAACGCCTCGCCCGCCATGACGGCATCGGCCCTGGCACAGTCCTCGACACTCTTCGCTATGGGTCCGATCGAATCCAGCGTCTTGCTGAGCGGAAAAGCTCCGTCGGTCGGAACGCGCTGCCGGCTCGGCTTGAAGCCGACGACACCGCATAAACTCGCCGGCACCCGCACCGAACCGCCGGTATCGCTCCCGATGGCGATGTCGCACATGCCGTCGGCGACCGCGACCGGCGCGCCGGACGACGAGCCGCCCGGCACGCGGCTGCGATCGCGCGGATTGGCCGGCGTACCGAAATGCGGATTGACGCCGATGCCGGAGAACGCGAATTCGGTCATGTTGGTCTTGGCAACGATGATAGCGCCGGCCGCGCGCAGCCGCCGCACCACCGCCGCGTCGGCGATCGCCGGTTGCGCTTCCTCGGCCAAGATTTTCGAGCCGGCGCGAGTCGGCTCGCCGGCAACGTCGAACAGATCCTTGATGCTGACGATGACGCCATCGAGCGGGCTAAGCGATACCCCGCGCGCCGCGCGAGCATCGGCCGCCTCGGCGGCAGCGAGTGCGCTGTCCGCGTAAACCGAAAGACATGTCCGCGCGCCTTCCCCCTGCGGATCGGCGATATGAGCAAGCGCCTGTTCGAGGCGCTCGCGGCAGGAGGCTTGTTTCATGCTCGGTCGTCCGTGCGGCTTCAGCGGCGGGACCGACTATACATGCATCACCATCGACGGCTTGAGATCCTTGATCGACGGGGCGCCGGCTTGCTGCATGGCGACCGTCAGTTCGGTGCGCAAAATCTCGAGCACGCGCTCGACGCCGGGCTGGCCGAAGGCGCCGAGACCCCACAGATAGGGCCGGCCGAAGGCGACGCCTTTGGCGCCCATGCACAATGCTTTGACGATGTCGGTACCGCGCCGGAAGCCGGAATCGATCAGCACCGGCATGTTGCCGGAGACCTGGACGATCTCGGCGAGCAATTCGATGGTGGAGCGCCCGGACTCATCGGCGCGGCCGCCGTGGTTCGATACGATAATGGCGTCGATGCCGATTTCGGCGGCGATCTTGGCATCTTCCCAGGCCAGAATGCCCTTGAGCACCATTTTCATCTTGGTCAAGTCGCGCAACCGTTTGACCGTCTCCCAGGTCAGCGCCGGCGATTGAATATTCGTAAGCCCGGACAGGTCGGCACCCTGATACATCGGAGCGTCCCGGTTCGCCGACGCCAGACTGGAATTGTCATGGCAGTCCGTGCAGGTGCGGGTATCGGTGCGCCGGATCCGCGCCAAGTCTTCCTGGTTGCGGCCGCCGCTGCGGTCGACAGTGACGGCAACTGCGATCGAGCCCTGCTGCTCCATGCTCAGAACATGGTGCTTGGCGACTTCGAATTTGTTGGTGGCATAAAGCTGCGACCAGATCGGCCGGCCGCGCGCGGCAATGACATCGGAAACCGATGCCGTCGCCTGGGTTGAGAGAATCATCAGGTGATCGCCGGTCTTCGCCGCCCGCGCTACGCCCTCCTCGCCATCCGGATGATAGGCCCGGTGCTCGCCGGCCGGCGCGATGATGATCGGCGTCTGGTATTTCTGGCCGAGAATTTCCGTGGTGGTGTCGATCTTGCTGACATCGACCAGCCGCCGCGGCCGCAACTGGAATTTCAGGAAGCCGTCGCGGTTGGCGCGGAGCGAAACGTCGTCGTCGACCCCGGACGTCAGATAACCAAAATGAGCGGGCGGCACGTTCTTGTGCATCACCGGTTCGAAATCGAATACGTCGAGCGCGTCTTTCGGGCTCGAGATCAGATGCTCGTAATCGCGCGGCGCCCATACGAACGGATCCGGCGGCCGCTGCGGGTAGGCGCCTTCCTGGGCTAATGCGGCAATGCTTGTCCCGGCGAACAACGGGCTGGCGGCGAGAAACTGAATGAAGCGGCGGCGGCTGGTGGCCTGATCGACGACTGGCGCCATGACGGCGAATCTCCCGAATTGCGTCGCCGCTTTATCGCGGCTTGCCGATATCCTAACCGGCGGCGGAAAGGATGGAAACCGATGGCGCGGGCCGGGCCGTTCATTGTAGAACCGGCACGGAAACCGGCATCATCGAAACGAACCACGGGACACCGACGAGGACTATGACAATGGCCAATACCAGTCCGACGATCGCTTTCATCGGCTTCGGCGAAGCGGGTCAAGCCATCGCGGCCGGGCTTGCCGAAACCGGCCTGAGCGGGATGTCGGCATGGGACATCTTGTTTCCGCAACATGCCGGTGACCGATTGCGCCAAGCCGGCGAAACCATCGGAGTTCGCTGCGCCGGCGACGCCGCCGACGCGGTGCGCGGCGCCGATATCGTGATCTCCGCCGTCACGGCGGCTTCCAGCGTCGACGCCGCGGTTTCGGTCAAGCCGCACCTGACCGGCCAACCGTTTTTCCTCGACATCAACTCGGTTTCACCCGGACGTAAGCAGGAAACCGCGAAGCTCCTCGGCAACACGGCGCGTTATGTCGACGTCGCCGTTTTGGCGCCGATCTATCCGGCACGGCATCAAACCCCGATGCTGCTGGCCGGGCCGCACGCCGACGCGGTTGCGCCGATAATGACCGCGCTGTCGATGCGAACCAGCAGCGCCGGCGACGAAACCGGCGCGGCGGCGGCGATCAAGATGGTGCGCAGCGTGATGATCAAGGGCATCGAAGCGTTGACGCTCGAATGCTTCCTCGCCGCGGCGCGCGCCGGCGTGGTCGACGAAGTGGCGGCCTCGATGAAGAACAATTATCCCGGTCTCGATTGGGCAAAGATCGTGCCGTACAATCTCGAACGCATGGCGAACCACGGCGAGCGCCGCGCCGCAGAAATGGAAGAGGTCGTCGACACGCTTCGCGAACTCGGCGTCGAACCGCTGATGGCGTCAGCCACCGTTAAACGCCAGCGCGAAATGGGCCAGATCGGCAAGCAACAATCCGTTCAAGGCGTGCTCACCAAAGACCGCACCGACATGCTCAACGCCATCAGCGCCGCGGCCCGCGACCGGCATTGATTTATCTGTAGCCGCGACCGACGCGACCGTCGGCGCGGCTGACGTTCTCGGTTATGGCCGCCGCATGACGCCGGCGAGATAGGCAAAAGAAGCCTTCGGCGTGCGCCGCAATGTCGCGAAATCGACGCGGACGACGCCGAAGCGCCGCCGATAGCCTTCCGCCCATTCGAAATTATCCAGCAGCGACCAGACAAAATAGCCGCGCAGTTTGACTCCTGCCGCGACCGCGCGCTGCGCCGCGGCAAGGTGCTCGCGCAGATAGTCGATTCGCTCGTTGTCATGGACGACGCCGTCGGTGCCGACCGTATCGTCGAAACACGCGCCATTTTCGGTCACGTAGAGATCGAGGTCACCGTATTGCCGGCTGAGCCGGGTCATTTCGTCGGTTAGTCCGTCGGCGTCCATCGGCCAACCCATCGCCGTGAAACGGGTGCCTGCGGGCACTTCGCCGAACCATGCGCCAAACAGGCTGCCCGGCGCATCGGCGACATACATCGGCGAATAATAATTCACGCCAAGAAAATCGAGCGGCTGATGGATGGTCGCGAGGTCGTTCGCGGCGACCAGCGGCGCGAAGTCGTTCGTGGCAGCAGCCGGGTAAGTGCCGAGCAAGACCGGATCGAGCGCCGAGCCATTCCACATGGCGTCGAACCGTTCCGCGGCGCGGCGATCTTCCTCGCGATCGGAGGATGAACGCGCCGGCTGCAGCGACAGGATAGTTCCGATGCGCAGATCGTCATGCTCCGCCCGCAACGCCGAGACCGCCATGCCATGCGCGAGGTTCTGGTGATGCATGGCCTTGAGCATATTGGGCAGGCCTTTCAGCCCGGGCGCGTGCTCGCCGACCCCATGGCCGAACAAGGCATGAATGTTGGGCTCGTTGAAGGTCGCCCAATGCTTGACCCGGTCGCCGAGGCGCTTGGCGACGATGCGAGCGTAGTCGGCGAATTTCGCCGCTGTATCGCGGTTGAGCCAGCCGTCTTTATCCTGCAACGCCTGCGGCAAGTCCCAATGATAGAGGCAAAGCCACGGCGTGATATTGCGCGCCAGCAAGCCATCGACCAGACGTTCGTAAAAGTCGAGGCCGCGCGGCTCGGTTACGCCGGCGCCCTGCGGCAGGATACGCGGCCAGGCGACCGAGAACCGATAGGCGCCGAATCCGCCGCGCGCGACCAGTTCGATATCCTCGATCCAGCGATGGTAATGATCGCAGGCAACGTCACCGTTGTCGTCGCCTTTCACCCGGCCCGGGGCGTGCGAGAACACGTCCCAGATGCTTTGGCCGCGGCCGTCGGCCTCGACCGCGCCTTCGATCTGATAACTCGAGGTCGAGGCGCCCCAGACGAAGTCCTGCGGAAACGCCAGATCTTGCGCGCCGGCCGACCCAGGCTGCAACGACCGCGCCGAAACAACGGGGCCGAGGGCGGCCGCCAGGAAGTGCCGACGCGACAATTTCAGCATCGGCACCCGGATGTTGGGTTAACGGAGATTGTCATCGGCGCCTGCCCTTGCGGCGCTCCTTCGGTGTGACGCGGGCCGATTTCGGAACCGGCCGGCGCGCCGCCTTGGCGCTGGAGCGGCGCGGCGGCATTCCGCCGGCGGCTTCGAGCCGCATGCTCCAATATTCCCAAGTCCGGCCGACGACGTTCGGCAGCGAGCCGAGCACGCCGGCGAGTTTGACTTCGCCGGGATAGAGCGGCTGCGGCGTGCCGAGCGCGAGCGTTCGCAACTGATAGTCGGCGTTCTGGCACATGAAGATCGACCGTGACACCAATTCCTTCACATTGCCGCCGACCACCGTGGCGCCATGGCGGTTCATCAGCACCGCCGGGTGCTGGCCAAGCGCGCGGGCCAGCGAATGGCCCTCCTCCTGTTTCACCACCAGGAGATTGGTATCGCCAAACTCGTCGTGCTGATCCCAGAACGGCGGGTTCGCGCCGCCGGCCGCGCCGAGATGGAAAACCGGTATGATCGGTTTACCGGCGATGCAGAACGGCATGACCGCCGGCGCGTGATGGTGACACACCGCCATGACGTCGGGACGCGCCTGATAGATGCAGCCGTGGATCACGCGCTCGGCATAGAGCAGTACTTTGGGCGGGCGCACCGGCTCGGAGTTAAGCGTGTATTCGAGAATATCGTCCGGCTCGATGAGCAGCGGCGAGCGCGAGCGCGACAACAGATAACGGCCCGGATCGGTCGGATGACGCATGCTGACATGGCCGAAGGCATCGAGCACGCCTTCATGGGCGAGAATGCGGTTGGCGATCGCCAATTCCTCGATCACTTCGTTCAATTTATCCGGCACGGTTTCCCCCTTTTTATGGCGATTTTGTAATAGCGGTTTTTTCATTATGCCATCAAGCCGCGCACATTGAAGTGGCGTTGGCGGCGGCGGGATTTCGAACGACCCTCGGCCACTAGTCCATCACGATCTGGGCGCCGGTCGCGCCGTTGAGGAGCCGTTTGAGGTGAAAGCTCGCGAGATGATCCTGCGGCTGCTGGCCGATATAGGATGCGAACGCCGCGATGGCGGTGGGATCGCTCGCCTCGAGTTTGGCGAAGGCGTCGATATACGCCTTAGTGGCGGGTTCTTGATATTGTTCGGCGCGCAACGGCTCGAAAGCGCGCAACGCTTCGGTCTTGCCGCGAAGCATGAGGTCGCCGACCGGTCTGCCGCGGAAGCCATCGACTTTGCCGGCGAGCGTCGCGCTGACGCAGACACGGGTGCCGAGTTGTTTATTGGCAGCCTCGAGCCGCGCCGCGACATTAATAGTGTCGCCATAGGCGGTATAGTCGAAGAAACGATCGCCGCCGAAATTTCCGACTATCGCCGAACCGGCATGGACGCCGATCCGCGTCACCCCCAGGGGGATGTTTTTTTCACGCCAGCGTTCTTGGAAGCCCTGCGCGTATTGATCGAGGTCCAGCGCGCAGGCGACGGCGCGGGCGGCATGATCCGGCTGCTCGCCCGGCGCGCCGAACAGTACATGCAAGGCGTCGCCGACGATCTTGGCGACCGTCCCGTCATGGGCGAACACGATATCGGTCATGCCCGAAAGGTACTCGTTGAGCAGCATGCCGAGAACGCTCGGCTCCAGGCTTTCCACCAGCGCGGTGAAACTGGCGATGTCGGTGAACAGCGTTGCGATCTCGCGGCGCTGACCGGCGAGTTCGGCGGCGGCCTGATCGCTGGCGAGGCGCTGCGCCAGATTGGGTGAGAAGTAGCGCGACAGCGACGCGTGGGCGCGTTCCGCTTCGGCCTGCCGCAAACGCGCGTCGCGCAGGGCTGCGATGTGCCGCATGGTCTTGGCGATGGTGGTTTCCAGGTCGACGAAATCGATCGGCTTGGTTACGAAATCGAACGCGCCGCGATTCATTGCCGTACGGATATTAGCCATGTCGCCATAGGCCGACACGATAATGGCCGATACCGCGTCTTCGCTTTCCTGCAGCTTCTGCAACAGCGATAACCCGTCCATCCGGGGCATATTGATGTCGGTGACAACGAGGTCGACGTCGGCATTCGACTTCAATGCCGCCAGGGCCTCGATACCATCGTGGGCGAATAGGAAGCCGATCGCTCCGTCGCGAATCTGGCGGCGGAACTTCTGCAGGATGAGAGCCTCAAGGTCAGGCTCGTCATCAACGATCAGAATGCGTGCGGTCATGCAGCCTTCACGACGCGCGTTTCAATTTCGCTGCGCAGGGCGCCGAAATCGATCGGCTTGGTCAGAAGCGCCTCGGCGCCGCCTTCCAGCGCCTTCCGCTTGGTTTCGGCGTCGCCATAGGCGGTGATCATGATGATCGGCACGTCCGGCCGCGCCGCTTTCGCCTTCGGCAACAATTCAAGCCCGCTCATGCCCGGCATGTTGATGTCCGACAGTATCAGAATGAGCGAAGCGTCGCCCGCGGCGCCCATCGTCTCCAGCGCCGCCGGAGCGGACTGGGCAAATGCCATATTGAAACGGCCGGCACGAAGATCGCGCCGGAATTGCTGACGAAACAGCACCTCGACATCCGGCTCATCATCAACCACAAGAATGAGAAGACTCACGCATTTTCTCCCGTTTTGGCAATCGCAGCGCCGCTGCGCGGCAGCACAATCCTGAATTCGGTAAACCGTCCCGGCTCGGTATCGACGGCAATAGAACCGGCATGTTGTTTCACAATGATGTCATGGCTGATGGAAAGGCCAAGCCCGGTGCCCTCGCCCGCCGGCTTGGTGGTGAAGAACGGATTGAACATCTTGGCCTTCACGTCGGGTGGAATGCCGGTGCCGTTATCGCGAATTCTGATCTCGACGCGGTCGCCGAGGCTCTTCGTTGTCGCCGCGAGGACGGGTTCGAAGCCGTCCGCATCGGCTTGGCCTTTACGCTTGGTCGCGGCATAAAAGCCGTTGGAGATCAAATTAAGCAAGACCCGGGTAATCTCCTGTGGAAACAGATCGACCTCTCCCGCCTCTGGATCGAAAGACCGCTCCAGCGTGATATTGAACCCTTGCCGCTCCGCCCTGGCGCCGTGGTAGGCGAGGTTTAGACTTTCCTCGACAATGGCATTGATATCGACCGCGCGATGCTCGCCCGAGCCCTCGCGCGAATGCAGCAGCATATTCTTGACAATCGAATCCGCCCGCTTGCCGTGCTGGACGATCTTTTCGAGATTGCCGCGCAACGTATCCGCCAAGTCGGCAATGTCGGCACGCGTCTTGTCGTCCACCGTGACGGTTCCGAGAACTTCGTGCAATTCGTCGATCAGTTCGACGGAGACGCCGGAGAAATTGTTGACGAAATTGAGCGGATTTTTGATCTCGTGAGCGATACCGGCTGTCAATTGGCCGAGCGAGGCGAGTTTTTCGGTCTGCACCAGGCGATCCTGCGTGGCGCGCAATTCCTCCAGCGATTTTCTCAATTCGCGGGTCCGCTGTTGTTCGGCCTCGAACAGCCGGACGTTTTCGATCGCGATGGCCGCCTGGTCGGCGAAGGTCGTCAGCAGAGCGATATCGGTCGGCTGAAACGGCCGCACCTCGGTGCGGCGAACCAGGATGGCACCGAGCGCACGGCCTTCGCGGATCAACGGCACGGAGAGAATGGTGCGATGCCCGAACTTGATCGCAAATTCCCGGCCGCGCGAAAAATCGTCCCCGGCGTTCTGCTGATCTTCGACATGGACCGGCTGCATATCGCAGATCGAGCGGCCCATCACCGTCGAGCGATCGATCGGCACATCGCCGATATCGCGACGCATATCGCCGAACTGAGCGGCGCTGTGCAGTTTTTTGCCTTTGACGAGGATGATATCGACGACCTGAGCCTCGCAGATACGGGCCGCATTCTCGGCGACTGAATTGAGCACCGGCTGAACGTCGCTCGGTGAATTCGAAATGACGCGCAGGATCTCGCTGATCGCGGTCTGCTGTTCCAGCGACTCGGTCAGTTCGCGCGTGCGGTCATCGACTTTTTGTTCCAGGCCGGCATAGGATTCCTGCAGCTTGCCGGCCATGTCGTTGAATTGGTTGGCCAGCCCCTCGACTTCGTCGCCGGTTTTGATCGTGATGCGCTGGCTGAGATCGCCGCCGCCGAGGCGCGCGGCGCCGGCCCGCAGCGCCTGGATCGGCACCACCATGCGCCGGGCGAGGAACATGCCGGCGATGAAGGCAAGCGCCAGCGCGCCCAATAACACATACCCGGTGCGCTGGATCGAGACATAAAGCGGCGCATAGGCCTCTTCGATCGGCGTCTCGACAAAGACGTGCCAGCCGAGCGGCGGCACCGGCGCGTAAGCGGTGAGTACCTTGTGGCCGGCGATGTCGTCGGATTCCTGAACCTCGTCGCCGCCGCCGCCGGCATTGGCGCTATGTACCTGGGCGAGCCCCGACATGTCGGTGTTGCGCAACACCAAGCTGATATCGGGATGCGCAATCAGCCGGCCGCCGGCATCGACCACATAGGCGCGGCCGTGAGACCCCGACCTTGATGTTCGACACCACGTCCCAGATCAGCTTGAGATTGACTTGCGCGATGCTCACGCCGGTGTCGCGCCGCGTGCCGGCCAGCGACAGCGTCATGTAGGGCTCGGATTCGCGGCGGAAATAGACCGGGCCGTAATAGACCTTGTGCGCCACGGCCTCGGTAAATTCCGGCTTGTTGGAGTAGTCGACGCCGCTGCCGACCACGTCCATAGTGAGCCGCGATACTTTGAGCTGCTCGTGTCCCGAAGCGTCGATTTGCGCGAGCTCGGTGATCGCGGGCACCTGGCGCAAAAGCCGCAGCGCATCGAAGCGCCGCTGTTCCAGCGTTCCGTCCGACCAAGGCAGCTGCGTGGTCCAGCCGACCTGGCTTTCGAATCTGCGTGACGAATTCTTCGATCTTGTCGGCGGCGGCTCGCGCTTGCTCGCGCTGAACGCCGATCAGCGATGCTTTGTGTTCCTGATAGGAAAACCATATCTCGAAAGCGCCGTTCGCGATCAACGCCAAGACCACGACACTGACAAGCAAAGCGACATATTTGACGAAAAGCCGGCTGCGCAAGATCGATGTGCGTGACGCCGCGGCGGCGCGCGGGCCCATCACTCCCGGCGCCAAGACACCGCTTTTCGGATCGACATCCGCTTTCATGCGATCATCTTAGCATTTTTCACGGCTTTTCGAGCCTGTCGGCGGCTTCACTCGATTACCTCGTCGGCGAGCGCGAGCATGTTCGGCGGCAAGGCAAGACCCAGCGCCTTGGCCGATGCGGCATTTATGACAAAATCGAACTTTTCGGGCGCCTGCACCGGCAGATCGGCGGGGCTCGTGCCTTTCAGGATACGATCCACGTAGCCGGCGGAGCGGCGGAATAAATCGGCCGTATCCGGCCCATAGGACATAAGACCCCCGGCGACCGCAAATTGCCGGTAGACCGAAAGCGCCGACAGGCGATTGATGGCGGCAAGCTCTGCAATTCGCTGGATGTGAACGATATTGAAAGGGTCGGGGCCAACGACGAGTCCCCCGCCGGCGGAATGGCCGAGATCGGCGATGGCCTTTTCCATTTCGGCGATGCTCCCCACCGGCGTTGCGACGAGATCAAGCGGCGCCGACCGGTGCGCTGCCTCGATGTCGCTGAGGAACGTCCGATAAAATGGTGCGGTGGCCGGATTGAACAGCAGCGCACCCCGCGTGAGACTTGGTGTCGAGGTTTTCAGCACCTCCAGCCATTTGCTTATGAGGTCCGAGTCGATGAATGTGATCCCGGTGATGTTGCCGCCTGGACGCGAAAGGCTTTTGACGAATCCGAGACCGACCGGATCGTTCAACAGGGCGCAGACGACCGGAATTGAAGCGGTGAGTTTATGGAGCGCAGCGGTGACCTGAGTGCTGCCGGAGAGAATTAACGCGGGAGACAGCCCCACCATCTCTTTCGCGTGCTGTTCGATAAGATCGGGTGTCGCCGACCCCCATCGATATTCGATCCGGATATCCTGCCCATTCTTCCACCCCAATCCTTCCAGTCCGGCAAGAAACGCGGCGATCCGCGCTTGGCTTTCGGCGTCTCTTTCGGCACCGCTCATGATGACGCCCACCAAACGCCCGGCGCCCTTCTGCTGCGCCTGCGCGGCGCCCGACGACAGCACCGGCATCGCAGTAGCGCCGGCCAGGAGCGCCATAAACACGCGCCGGTTCATTCGATCACCTCATCGGTAGCAGCGAGGAGCCAAGGCGAGCCATCACTCGATAACCTCGTCCGCGAGCGCGATAAAATCCGGCGGCAGGGCGATGCCGGTGGCTTTCGCCGTCTTCAGGTTGATGACCAGCGGATAGCGCGTCGGCTGTTCGAACGGTAGTTCGCCCGGCCGCGCCCCCTTGAAGATGCGCGCGGTCAGATCGGCGACACGCTCGAAGGATTCCTTCAGATCGGGCCCATAGGACATCAAGCCGCCGTCCCGCACCAGGAAGTCGTATTCGTAGAGCGCCGGAATGCGATGGGTGGCCGCGTAATCAAAAATGCGCCTGCGATTGAGCACCGTGAGCGAGTCCGCGACCATGAGAATGGCGTCCGGCGGGTCCCGATCCATAGCCTCGAATACGCCATTGAAGTCGTCGGGCTCGCGAACGCCGAGCGGCTGCACCGTCGTCCCGATCGACCGTGCGGCGGTCGCCGACGCTTCATAACGCATGCTCATACCGAGATCGTCTTTGTTCCACAGCATCGCGATGTGCCGCAGGTTCGGAACAGCCTGTTTGATCAGTGCGAGACGCTTCGTCGAAAGCGCGGTTGCATCGTCCGAGATGCCCGTCAGATTGCCGCCCGGCCGCGACAGGCTGTCGACCAGATGGGTCGCTACCGGGTCACCGGCGCCGAGTGCCACGACGGTCGGCACATTCTCTACCTTGCAGGCAAGCGCCGTCGGAAAACCGGTAATGACCGTAACGTCGACCTGGTCCGCTTTCATCGCACGAATAGTTTCACCGAGTTTATTGATCTGCCCGGCAACGCTCCGCGCCTCGAAGGTCAGATTTTTTCCGACGACATAGCCACGTTTTTCGAGGCCTTTGAGCAGAAATCCGCCGAGCGGAGACTTCTCATCAAGGGGCGCTCCCGGCGACAGCGTGCCGAGATGAAACGTCTGAGAGGAGGTTTGGGCCACCGCCGCCGCGGGTGCGGCAAATGCCGCGCCGGCCAGCAGTTTCAGCACATCCCGGCGTTTCATTGGAAATCTCCCTCGGCTCAGCGTGTGGACCGCTGCTCGGCCGACACGCCTCCCAGCCAACACCCTTAGGCCAAGCATCAGCTTAGCACATTTCGCGACGAGAGGTTGTGTCGAGAATCGAGCAAAATGGCTGACCCCCGCGTTCGAGAAAAAACGTTTCAGGCCGAGCGATCGCGGTGCGATATTTCGACGACGCGAGCCCGCGTCGCCAATTGATCGACCAGCGCGTCGGCCTTGGCCTTGTTCGCGGCGTCGAGATTGGCGTCCCATTCGTCGAGCAGATAAATATCCGCGTCGGTTGCCTCGACGATCTCCTCGAGCGATTTGAGCTGCCGCTCGCCCGAGGAAAAGCCGAGCTTGTTATCGATAGAGTTCGGCGACCACCACGACCTCGTCTTCATCGTCGCCCTCGACGTCGACCGGATCGACGCCGCTGGTGAACTGAAACGCCAGCCGCTCCGTGGTCGGCCAATAATAGGCGCGCTTCTTCAATTCGGTCTTGAGGCTGGCCAACAGCGAGGATTTACCGGCGCCGTTACCGCCGCGCACATTGATGCGGCCGGTAGGCCGCGCCAGCGTGACGCGTAAAGCGTCGCCGAGCGACGAGACCACGTTCGCGGTTTCGCCTTCGCGCAGCACCAGCCGGTCGAATTTGATGCGCTTGTCGAAATCCGGATCCGGTTGCGGCAGCATATTGGCGGCGACGCCGCCGAAACGCGTCCAGATCGCGATGAAATCGTTCCAGCCGCTGGCGAGCAAATGCAGTTCGTAAGTCATCTCGATCTGCCGCGGCAGCGTCGTCGCCAGTCCGACCAGCAATACCATGTTGCCGACATTGTGGAGCGCGACGACCGATATGGTTGCGAACACGATGGCGAGGCTGACGATGCCGCTCATCGCGCTCATGCCTTCGCGGGCCACGATGGCGCGGATTTGCGCGGTGAGACCTTCGCGCAACCGCGACTTGAAGCCGAACAGCCAAAGGCGGAGATTGTATCTGTTGCCGGCAAAGACATTGTCCCAGGCGGTATAGCCTTGCGCGGTGACGCGGTTATTCCTGCGCTGGTTTTCGAGATAGGCATTCGCGATCGGCTTTTGCAGAATCCACTGCATCAGCAGCAGCGCGCCGAAGGCGCCGACATAGGCGATCGGCAGGCTGGGGTCGATTTCAGCGCCGAGCACGAGCGCATTGAAAACTAGTCCGAGAAATAGCTTCAACGCGAATTCGAGCTCGTACATCACATTGAAGAAACACTGAAAGGTCTCGCCGGTCAGGAACGGCTCGACCTGCTCGCGCGCCGGCTTGTCGTTGAGCAGCTTCACTTTGCTGCGATTTTCACGAGCGAAACGCAGCATGAATTTGCCGAAACCGCGGTACCCGGCGCGCTCGGCGAAAATCCAGCTCACGACCCCCGCCACATAAGAGGTCGATTGCGCCGTGAGAATCCAGACCAGGTCGGTGAGCAGGAATTCGCCGATGGCGACCCGGCGGCCGGCATTGATGACGAGCCAGGTCGTCGCCGCGGCCAGCATGGCCTCGACCACCATCAGGATCACCATCACGAAGAGCGATGGCGACAAGAGATAGCGCGCTAATTCGGTGCGTGAAATCTTCGTTCGTGCCATGAATGTCCCGGATTATGGCAGGCAATATTTGAGTCGGCCTCCCAGTCTATCGGCATCTGCCCGTAAATTTAAGCGCGCGCCAGTCCGGCGCGACGATATTCTGCCTGTTGCGACCAGGACTTTTTGAATTTTGCAGGTAGCGGGCGCCGTTTCAGGCTTGTGCCACCTTGCTTTGATTCAACTCAACTTCCAGCCGTTGGATGTTCTCGAACAACCGCGCCGTGGCCAGGTGCAGAAAATAGAAGCCGAAAGCAGGATTTTGATAATAGAGCTGCTCGACCTGGTCGTAAGTGATCGACAAAGCTTCGCCGTCCTCGATGCATTCGAGCGTCGCGGTGCGGCGATTGTCCGGTGCCAGCATCGCCAGTTCGCCGACGACCTGTCCCGGCTGCAACTCGATGCCGAGTTCAAGCAATAGATAACGGCCGCTGACGGTACAAAACATCTCGTGCGCCTCTTCGCCCTTGGCGAAGAGGATATCGCCCTTCCTGAAGCGCCGGCCGATCATGAATGGCTTAAGCCAATCCATCGAGGTATTGCCGCGAGTTGATTCCCGCACGTTCCTGATCAAGAGGATCATCTGATGGAGGCGATAGGCATTGAGCGGCAGCGCGACCCCTTGCAGCATCATCAGGGCCCAGGAATGCGTCGTCGCATAGGCGATGATGAGGAAGCAATTTGCGACGATAGAGAGGATGCGCAATGGGACCATCGTCTTCGACGAAGCGGTGGCGACGATAAGGAGCGCGGCGCCGCTATTGATGAATTCATTCCAATGCATGGTCTCTCCTCCGCCACCGCTTTGCACCGCGTCTGTGACAAGGCTGTGAGGCGGCGCGAATTTAGTGCCTTATCGGCTCGGATGGAACGAGATTCGCGGCCGCGCCGTAAGGCGCAGCCGGACAGCCGCTGCAAACGCAATTTCGGCTGGCCGAGCGCCGGCGACCAGCGTAATTTGACCCGCTTGGGACCAGATCCGTCGGCCACGGGGCTCGCGTGATTATCAAAAACGCGCTCGCTAAGATTGCTTATCATACCGTGCCGATGCGCCGCTTCGGCGGATCATCGCTTGCCCGGATTGCCATTCTATTCGTCGGCCTGACGGCGATGTCGGCCGACACTGTCCCATATTTGCACAACACCGCCGGCGGCTGGCTGATCGCCTGCCTGTGGTGCTGTCTCGCCTATTTCGCGATCGAATGCGCCATGCGCGCCCGGACCGCGATCCGCGCCGGGCTCGCGTGGCGATACTTTTTGTCGCCGTCGGGATTTGTCGACATCGCCGCCGTCGTCGCCGTTCCGATTGCGCTCCTCTGCGGCGTCAGCCCGGCCACGGCATGGCTATTGGCATCGTTATGGATCCTCAAGCTCGCACAAAACTCGCCAGCCCTGGCGCAGATCGGCCGTGTCTTCATTCTTGAGAGCAAGCCGCTTGCCAGCGTCTTCGCATTGTTTTTGATGATCCTGTTCCTGTCGTCGGCCGCCATGTTCGTGGTCGAGCGCGGCAGCCAGCCCGGCGCCTTCGGCACCATGCCGCAAGCGCTATGGTGGGCGATCGTAACGCTGACGACGACCGGCTACGGCGACGAGGTGCCGATCACGCAACTGGGGCGCCTGCTCGGTTCCGTGGTGATGATCTGCGGCATCGCCACGTTCGGTCTGTCGACCGGCATTCTCGCCACCGGGTTCGCCGCCGAGAACAGGCGGCGTAATTTTCTGCAGACCTGGGATCTCGTCAGCAAGGTGCCGTTCTTCCAAACGCTCGACCCGTCGGCGATCACCGAAATCACCCACATGCTGCGGCGGCTCGAAGTACCGGAGCGAACCGCCATTATTCGCCGCGGCAAGATCGGCGACTGCATGTACTTCATCGCCGCCGGCGAAGTGCAGGTCGAGATCAAGCCGGCGCCGATCCGGCTGGGTGCGGGGTCGTTCTTCGGCGAGCTCGCGCTGTTAGGCGACAATGTGCGCTCGGCCAATGTGACCACCACGACGCCGTCGTCGCTGCTCATTCTCGATCTGGCCGACTTCCGCACGCTGACCGCGCACCACCCGGAGTTAAAGCGTGCGATCGACGAGGAAGGCCAACGGCGCATGAATGAAAATAAGAAGTTGCGCGAACGTCCGACGCAAAGCGGCGCGACGCCGGCCTGATTACTGCGTCCCGACTTGACTAGCCGAAACCTTTAGCCCTCAATCCGGCACTTTTCGCTCGGCGCCGCGGCGACCGGCGCAGCTTGAAAACGGGCGGATATCGCATGGCGGATCGGGTTGCACTGATTACCGGAGCCACCGGCCAGGACGGCGCCTATCTCGCCGAATTGCTGCTCGACAAGGGCTACGTCGTGCACGGCATCAAGCGGCGGTCGTCGTCATTCAACACCGCGCGCGTCGACCATCTCTACCAGGACCCGCACGGCAAGGGCGTCCGATTTTTCCTGCACTATGGCGACATGACCGATTCGACCAATCTCATTCGCATTATCCAGGAAGTGCAGCCGACCGAAATCTACAATCTCGCGGCCCAAAGCCACGTGCGGGTCTCTTTCGAGACGCCGGAATACACAGCGAACGCCGACGCGCTCGGAACGCTGCGGCTGCTTGAAGCCGTCCGCATCCTAAAACTCGAACAGAAAGTACGGTTCTATCAGGCCTCGACGTCCGAGCTTTACGGCTTGGTGCAGGAGGTGCCGCAGCGCGAAACGACGCCGTTTTATCCGCGCTCGCCCTATGCGGCGGCAAAGCTCTATGCCTATTGGATCACGGTCAATTATCGCGAAGCCTATGGCATCCACGCCTCGAACGGCATTCTGTTCAATCACGAAGGCCCGACGCGCGGCGAGACATTCGTCACGCGCAAGATCACCCGGGCCGTCGCGGCGATCGAGCTTGGCCTGCAAAACAAGCTGTATCTCGGCAATCTTTCCGCCCGGCGCGATTGGGGCCACGCCCGCGACTATGTCGAAGGCATGTGGCTGATGCTGCAGCAGCCGGAGCCCGACGATTATGTTCTGGCGACCGGCGAAGAGCACTCGGTTCGCGAATTTGTCGAAAAAGCATTCGCTTGCGTCGGCAAGAAAATCGAATGGCGGGGCAGCGATATTGCCGAGCAAGGCATCGATGCGCGCGATGGCCGCGTGCTGATCGAAATCGACCCGCGCTATTTTCGCCCGACCGAGACCGGCACTGCTTCTCGGCGACCCGAGCAAAGCGCAACAAAAACTCGGCTGGCATCATAAAGTTTCGTTCGACCAATTGGTGCGAGAAATGGTCGATGAGGATCTCAAAGAAACGCGCCGCGAAGGAATGCGGCGCAACGTTCACGATTAGAAAACAAAATGAGCGGTTCGCCGGGCATATTCGACCTGAAGGGCAAGCGCGTTTTCGTCACCGGCCACGCCGGCATGGTCGGCTCCGCCATCGTGCGGCGGCTCGAGCGTGAAGACTGCGACATCGTCACCGCCGCGCGCCGCGATCTCGATTTGCGGCGCTCCGACGAGGTCGACCGTTTCATGGCGCAGGCCAAGCCGGATGCGGTCTTTGTCGCCGCCGGCAAGGTCGGCGGCATCCGCGCCAACAGCACTTTCCCCGCCGATTTCATCGCCGACAATCTCGCGATCGGGCTGAATACTATTCGTGCCGCGCACCAATACGGCGTGCAAAAGCTCGTCTATCTCGGCTCGTCGTGCATCTATCCGCGGCTGGCGCCGCAGCCGATGACGCCCGGACATGCTGCTGTCGGGCGCGCTCGAACCGAGCAATCAATGGTATGCGGTCGCCAAGATCGCCGGCATCAAATTGTGCGAGGCTTATCGCTTGCAACACGGTGCCGACTTCGTTTCCGTGATGCCGACCAATCTGTACGGTCCGGGCGACAATTACCACCCGCTGGACAGCCACGTGCCGGCGGCCCTGATGCGGCGTTTCCACGAGGCCAAGATCAACGGCGCGACAAGCACGACCGTGTGGGGCACCGGTACGCCGCAGCGCGAATTCCTCGCCGTCGATGACATGGCGGACGCCTGCGTCTTCGTCATGAAATCCTATTCCGGTCTGGAATTCCTCAATATCGGCACCGGCGAAGATCGTCACCATCGCCGCCTTCGCCCGGCTCGTCGCCGACGTCGTCGGGTATCGCGGCACGATCGAATTCGACATCTCGCGGCCGGACGGCACGCCGCGCAAGCTTCTGGACGTGTCGCGCATCAATGCGTTGGGCTGGCGCGCCACGATACCCTTGCGTGACGGACTTGCGCGCATGTATGCCGACTTCCTGAAACGTTACGACGCGATCCGTGCCGACACGGAAAAGCAAGCTTCGCCCTGATCCCGTCCAAGGACGCCATGACCATCAAGCTCAACGAGACCCACGATCCCGCGCGCCGCAGTTTCGTCGAAAGCGCGAATAAGCCCGGCACCGACTTCCCGATTCAAAACCTGCCGTTCGGCGTGTTTCGGCCCGCACCGGGGCAGGCGCCGCGGGTCGGCGTCGCCATCGGCGATCAGATCGTCGACGTTGCCGCGGCGGGCGCGGCGTTCGACGGATTGGCGGCCGAGGCGACGAAAGCCTGTTCCGCCGCCAGTCTCAATGCGTTGATGTCGCTCGGGCCGGAGACATGGTCGGCGCTGCGGCTCGCTCTATCGCGCGCCTTGAGCACCCAGGACGGCGATGAAACCATCGCCCGGCATCTTACCGCAATGGCGCAGGCCGAAATCCTGTTGCCGGTTGCCGTTCCGAATTTCACCGATTTCTTTGCTTCGGTTTTTCACGCCACCAATGCCGGCCGCATGTTCCGGCCCGACAATCCGCTGATGCCGAACTACAAATATGTCCCGGTCGCCTATCACAGCCGGGCCTCGTCGGTTCGCGTCAGCGGCACCGCGTTCAAGCGGCCGCGCGGCCAGCGCAAACCGCCGAACGAGACGGTGCCGAGCTACGGTCCGTCGCGCAATCTCGACTTCGAATTGGAGCTCGGCTTCTACATCGGCATGCCGAGCGAACTGGGCGAACCTATTCCGATCGGCAAGGCGGCCGAACACATTTTCGGTTTTTGCCTGCTCAACGACTGGTCGGCCCGCGATGTCCAGGCCTGGGAATATCAGCCGCTCGGCCCGTTCCTGGCGAAGAATTTTTCCACCACGGTCTCGCCTTGGGTGGTGACGGCGGAAGCACTCGCGCCGTTTCACACCAAAGCCTTCGCCCGGCCGGACGGCGACCCAGCGCCGCTGCCTTATCTCGACGATCCGGACGATCGCGCCAGTGGCGGGCTCGATATCTCGCTTGAGGTTTATCTGTCGACCGAGACCATGCGGCGCGCCGGTACCGCGCCGCTGCGCATCACCCGGACTTCGGCAGCGTGGCTCTATTGGACGGTGGCGCAGATGGTGGCGCACCATACCTGCAACGGCTGCAATCTCGCGATCGGCGATCTGATGGGCACCGGCACCATTTCGGGACCTGACAAACCGAACCTGGGAAGCCTCCTGGAACTGACGCTGCGCGGCTCCGAGCCGCTGACAATGCCGAGCGGCGAAAAACGCGGCTTCATCGAGGATAACGACGAGATCCTGTTCCGCGGCTTTTGCGAGAAGCCGGGCTACGCCCGCATCGGGTTCGGCGAATGCCGCGCGGTGGTGCTGCCGGCGGGCTGAACCGTCAGTCGACCGGCACCCATTTCTGCAGTCGCTTTCCGGTATCGACCTCGCCGGTATAGAAATTGCCGCGCGAATCGAACTTGCCGACATGCACCCAGTGAAATTCGCCGGCATTGCGCCCCGGCCTGCCGAAGGTGCTGACCACGGCGCCGTCGCTGACGCGAACGGTGTCCAAGACGTTATTGGTGCCGTCGATCAGAACAAAATATTTTTGCTTCTTGTCGAGCGGCGAGAAAGCCAGACCCCAGGCTGAGCCGGAACCTTTGGTATTCGGGTCAAACACGTATTGCCGCTCGAAACTGCCATCCTTATGAAAGACCTGGACGCGATTGTTCATACGGTCGCAGACATAGACGAGGCCGTCCTTGGCGAGACCGATGCAATGCACCGGGTTGCCGAATTGCGGTGAAGTCCGGATTGTAGAGCGGCAGATTGTCGTCGGTCGGCGGCTTGCCGTAAGCGCCCCAGATGCGCTTGATATCGCCGGTGTCGGCATCGAGCACGGCAACGCGGTGATTGCCGTAGCCGTCGGCCGCGTAGATTTCGTTGGCCTTGGCGTCGAGCTCCAACGCCGCCACCATGCCGAACTGACTCGTGTCCGTACTCGATGTCAGTGGGCCGCGCTTGCCGAATTGCTTGACGAATTTTCCATCCGTGGTGAATTTCAGCACCATGCTGTCGCCCTTGCCGTTCCCGCTCAGCCAGACGAAGCCCTTGTTGTCGACCAGAATCGCGTGTTCCTGCAGCGGCCAGTCGTAGCCTTGATTGTCGCCCGGCCCGCCCCAGGACTTCACCACATCGCCCGCCTGATTGAACACCAGGACCGACGGCGCCGGCACGCAGCATTTCGAACGCGGCGGATCGAGCGCGGCGCCTTTCTCATCGTCCGTCAGCGAGCGCGGCCGCTGGAACACCCAGATATTGTCCTGCGCATCGACCGCCATGCCGCCGACCTGGCCGATGATCCAATTGTTGGGCAACGGTCTCGGCCAATACGGATCGATACGAAACGCCGGGCTTTGCGCATGCGCGGCGAGAGCGGATGCGAAGATGAATGCGATGAGACCGGCAAACCCTGATGCAAACATCCGCCTGCAATTCATACGAGCACTTTCCCCTATTTGCCGCGACTGACCCGACCCGGCCGCAACGAACTCAATGGATCTCCGGCTCCGGGATCGGCGCCTGCCCTTCCAGAAAATCGAAATCGCAGCCCTCGTCGGCCTGGCCGATATGCTGGGAAAACATCGCGCCGTAGCCGCGCGGATAATGCGGCGCCGGCGATTTCCAGGCGGCTTGCCGGCGCGACAACTCCTCATCGCTGACATGCAGATGAATACGCCGCGCGGCGACGTCGACTTCGATTTCATCGCCGGTTTGGACGAAAGCAAGCGGGCCGCCGACGTAACTTTCCGGCGCGACGTGCAATATGCAGGCGCCGTAACTGGTGCCGCTCATGCGCGCGTCGGAAATCCGCAGCATGTCGCGCACGCCGGATTTGAGGAGCTTCTTCGGGATCGGCAGTTGGCCCCACTCGGGCATGCCGGGTCCGCCCTTCGGGCCGCCGTTCTTGAGCACCAGCACGTGATCCGCCGTGACGTCGAGATCGTCACGGTCGACCTCGCGGGCCATCTGGTCGTAATTCTCGAAGACGATCGCCTTGCCGCGGTGACGAAGGAAACGCGGGTCCGCGGCGGCAGGCTTCATCACGCAGCCGCGCGGCGCCAGATTGCCGGTGAGCACTGCGGTTGCGCCCTCGGGATAAAGCGGCTCATCGAGCGAATGGATCACGTCCGGCAGATGCACCTTGCTGTCGGCGATGCCTTCGCCGAGCGGACGGCCGGTGACGGTGATGCAGGACAGATCGAGCATCTCCCGCATCTGCGCCATCAATGCGCGCAAGCCGCCGGCATAAAAGAAATCCTCCATCAGATATTTGCCGGACGGGGTGATATTGGCGATCACCGGCACTTGCCGGGAAATCTCATCGAAGCGCGCCATGTCGAGCGCGACACCGGCGCGGCGTGCCATGGCGATGACATGGATGATGGCATTGGTCGAGCCGCCGAGCGCCATGTGAACGCGGATCGCATTGTCGAACGCCGCCGGCGTCAGAATTTGCTGCGGCGTCAGATCCTCCCATACCATCTCGACCGCGCGGCGGCCGGCGGCGGCGCACATCCGCGGATGATTGGCATCCACCGCCGGGATCGACGACGCGCCCGGCAGCGTCAAGCCGAGCGCCTCGGTGATCGCCATCATGGTCGCCGCGGTGCCCATCACCATGCAGGTGCCGAACGAGCGCGAAATGCCGCTCTCGATCTCATTCCACTCCTCGTCGCCGATCAGGCCGGCTCGCTTGTCGTCCCAATATTTCCAGGCATCCGAACCCGAACCGAGCGTGTGGCCGCGCCAATTGCCGCGCAGCATCGGACCCGCCGGCACATAGATCGCCGGGATGCCCATCGAGATCGCGCCCATGATCAGACCGGGCGTGGTCTTGTCGCAGCCGCCCATCAGCACCGCGCCGTCGATCGGATGGCTGCGCAGCAGTTCCTCGCATTCCATGGCGAGGAAATTGCGGTAGAGCATGGTCGAAGGTTTGACCATCGGTTCGGCCAGCGACATCGCCGGCAATTCGATCGGCAAGCCGCCGGCCTGATAGACCCCGCGCTTCACATCTTCTGCGCGGTCGCGCAGATGCCCGTGGCAGGCATTGATATCGCTCCAGGTGTTGATGATGCCGATCACCGGCTTGCCGACCCAGTCGGCGCGGTCATAGCCGAACTGCCGCAGCCGCGAACGGTGGCCGAACGAACGCAAGTCATTGCGGCCGAACCACCGGTAGCTGCGCAGGTCCTCGGGCGATTTCTTTTTATCGGTCATGCCGGCACTCGCTTGGACACACGAGATTTATGAGACTGCATTATCGCTGCGCACGGGAAGGAAGCAATGACGGCTTACGGCACACCGAAAATATTGCTAGAGTCGGTTGCCGGGGCGACGTCGTACGTTCCGTTCACAAGTCGCCGCCTAAATTTACACGACATAGGGGAGAACGTTTATGAGGACAGGATTTCTCGTCGCGGCGCTATGCGCTGCCGTGACGTTCGCTGCCAGCACGGCTCAGGCCGCGATCAAGACGCAGACGGTCGAATACAAGCAGGGCGACACCGCGCTGGAGGGCTGGCTGGTCTATGACGACGCCACGCACGGCAAGCGTCCGGGCGTTCTGGTGTTCCCGCAATGGATGGGGCCGTCGGGCCATGAAAAGGGCGTGGCCGAGAAGCTCGCCAAAATGGGCTACGTCGCCTTTGTCGCCGACGTTTACGGCAAAGGGGTGCGGCCGGATACGCCGCAGACCGCCGGCGCCGAATCGGGCAAATACATGAAGGATCGGGCCCTCCTCCTCGCCCGCGCCCAGGCCGAACTCGACCAGCTGCGCCAGTCGCCGATGGTCGACACCAGTAAGATCGCGGCCATCGGCTATTGCTTCGGCGGTGCGCCGGCGCTCGATCTGGCGCGCAACGGCGCCGCCCTGGTCGACGTCGTCACCTTCCATGGCGCGCTGCCGACGCCGACACCCGAGAACGCCAAAAACATCAAAGCGCATGTGCTGGTGTTGCACGGCGCGGCCGACCCGATTGTCAACGCCCAGGCGGTCGCCGCTTTCGAGAAAGAGATGACCGACGGCAACGTCGCCGATTGGCAGGTGGTGCTCTATGGCGGCGTGCTGCACGCCTTCACCGACAAGGTGCATCCGTCGAGCCCCGAGCACGGCAGCAAGTACGATGCCGCGGCCGACCAGCGCTCCTGGCAGGCGATGACGGATCTGTTCAAGAGCACGCTCTAAGCTCCAGCTCTAAGCTCCATTCGACGAGAATTCGCGCGGCGGGCGTCCGAAACGCCCGCCGCTTTTTGTTGCGCGCTACTCCGCGGTCGCGCCGGTAGCCTTGACGACGGGCGCCCATTTCGCGGTTTCATCGGCGATCATTTTGCCGAAATCCTCCGGCGTGCCGGGGATGAGCGTGCCGCCGAGCTCGGCGAGCTTGGCCTGCATCGCCGGATCGGCCAGCGCCTCGTTCACCGTCTTGTTCAGCTTGCTCGATGATGTCGCGCGGCGTGCCCTTCGGCGCCGCGATGCCGAACCAGGCGCTGGCTTCGTAGCCCTTCACCGTTTCGCCGATCGACGGCACGTCCGGCAGCGACTTGTCGCGCGACTGCCGTCGTCACCGCCAGTGCGCGGAGCCGGCCGTCGCTGCATATAGCCGATCGAGGACGGCAGATTGTCGAACATCACTTGCACCTGGCCGCCCATCATGTCGGTCAGCGCCGGCGACGCGCCGCGATAAGGCACATGGACCAGTTCGACGCCGGTCATCAGCATGAACAAAGCGCCCGACAGATGCACCGAGGTGCCGATGCCGGATGACGCCATGTTGACTTTGCCCGGATTGGCCTTGGCATAAGCGATGAACTCGGCAACGGTTTTCGCCGGGACGTTCGGATTCACTTCCATGATATTCGGCGTCGCGGACGATGCCGGCGACCGGAGCCATATCGTGAATGAAGTTGAACGGGAGATTTTTGTAGAGCGTCGCGTTGATGGCGTTGGCGGGATTGGCCAGGAAGATGGTGTAGCCGTCCGGCGGCGAATGGGCGGCGATTTCGGTGGCGAGATTGTTGCCGGCGCCGGGCTTGTTCTCGATCGCGAATTGCTGATGCAAATGCTCCGACAGATATTGGCCGATCAGACGGGCGCAGATATCCACCGTTCCGGCCGGTGGATAGCCGACCATGCAAACGCACCGGATGGTTCGGATAATCGTCGTCGGCGCGTGCCGCGCCGGCTGCACCGGCCATCCACAGACAAACCGCGATACCGACAAAGCTCCTGAATAAGCGCTGCATCATTCTCCCCGACTTAAAGTCTTTTCTTGCTCTGGTTCGAGAGCCTACGCGGCAAAGGCGATCGAGGACAAGTACCCGTTCGTGCGGCCGCACGCCGTCTTGCCGCCGTCGCCCGAGGCCGATAACTTCGCGCCTTCTCAAGAAACACCCAAGGACATTGCCATGATCGACCTTTATGCGTTGACCAGCCCGAACGTTCAGAAAATCTACATCATGCTCGAAGAGACCAAGCTGCCGTATAAGGAGCATTTCGTCGATGTGTGGAAAGGCGAACAGTACGATCCGGCTTTCGTGAAGATCAATCCGAACTCGAAAATCCCCGCGATCGTCGATCAGGATGGTCCGGGCGGCAAGCCCTATACGGTGATCGAATCCGGCGCGATTCTGATGTATCTCGCCGAGAAGTCCGGCAAATTTCTGCCGAAGGACATGGCCAAGAAATACGACGTGCTGCAGTGGCTGATGTTTCAGGTCACCGGCGTCGGCCCGATGTTCGGTCAGTTCACGCATTTCAAGATGTTCGCGCCGAAGGACCAGAACAACGCCTACTCGATGACCGTTATCAGACCGAAGTGAAGCGGCTCTACGAAGTGATGGAAAAGCGCCTCGGCCAGGTGCCCTATCTCGGCGGCGACGAATATTCGATCGCCGACATCGCCGTATTCCCGTGGGCACGCAATCACGACGCCCAGGGCGTGAAGTGGGAGGACCACCCTAATCTCGCGCGCTGGTTCAAGTCGGTCGACGAGCGCCCGGCGGTGAAGGCGGCTCTTGTCAAAATCGGCGCCATTAAATCGCATCGCGAACACGCTACCGACGATCAGAAAGACCGCTTCTTCAATCGTGGCCGCTACGCGCGGGCGTGAAGAACCTCCGCGCTCACTTCGTTCGCTCGACCTCTCCCCGCGCAGCGGGGAGAGGTAACTCTTTCATCCGTCGCGCGGCATCGAGGGCGGCGACGACGATATTGTGGTAGCCGGTGCAGCGGCACAGGTTTCCGGAAATACCGATCCGTATTTCTTCCTCGCTTGGGTCGGGATTGTCGCGCAGCAATTCGATCAGCGTCGTCAATATCCCCGGCGTGCAGAAGCCGCATTGCAGGCCGTGATGTTCATGGAACGCCTGCTGGAGCGGATGCAACGCTTTGCCGTCGGGCGCGATGCCTTCGACCGTCAGAATGTCGTGGCCGTCGGCCTGCACCGCGAGCATCAGGCAGGAACGGGCCGAATAACCGTCGAACAGAATCGTGCAGGCGCCGCACACGCCGTGTTCGCAACCGAGATGCGTCCCCGTCAGACCGAGGTGGTGACGCAGGAAATCGGCAAGCATCATCCGCACCGGCACGGTCGCCTCGCGGCGTTTCCCGTTGACGGTGACGGCGATGGCCCGCGTTTCGCTCATGATCCCGCCTTCACCGAGATGCGCTCGTGCGCCTTCAGCAGCGCGCGGCGCGGCAACACCGTCGCCAATTGTCGCCGATAGGATGCCGGCGCGTGGATATCGTCGACCGCATCGAGCAGCCGCAGCGATTCGCAAATTTCGAGCAGTCGCTTTTCCTCGATCCTCTCCCCGATCAGCGCGCGTTCGACGTCGCCGGCGCGGACCGGCGCCGGCCCGAGGCCGCCGAGCGTCACCGACGCGCGTGTCACCTTGCCGTCGGCATCCTCGGCAATCAGCACGGCCGCCGAGACCATGGCGAAATCGCCGTGCCGGCGTGAGAATTCGACAAAGGCGTGCCCATGATGGGCCGGCCAAGACGGAAAGCGGACGCTCGTGACGAGCTCGTCCATTCCGATCGACGGCATCATGTAGCCGGCCGGGAATGCGGCAAAAGCGATGTCACGCGTGCCGCTCTTGCCGGCCACCGCCACCGTGGCGTCAAGCGCCGCCGCGACCGTGACGAGTTCCGCCGCCGGGTCGAGATGGCACAGCGAACCGCCAAGTGTCCCGCGATTGCGGGTCTGGCGGTGTCCGACTTGCCGGATCGCTTCGTGCATCAGCGGGCATAACCGCCGCACCAAGTCGGAGAATTCGATATCACGCTGGCGGGTCATCGCGCCGATCTCGAGCCCGCCGTCGCGCTCGCGGATGTAATTCAAGCCGTCGACCCGGTTCAGGTCGATGACATGGTCGGGCAGCACGAAGCGCATATTGAGCATCGGCATCAGCGACTGCCCGCCGGCCAAAAGCTTGGCATTTTCCAGACTGCCGAGCAGCGCGACGACATCCGACGCGCTAGCCGGGTCGTGATAGGAAAATGCCGGAGGTTTCATGCTCGACTTGCGGCTCGGACGCGCTTTGACTTGATAGTGAAACCGTGCATCAATTCAAAAACTTACGCCAGTCCAAAGTTGCCACCAAGCGGGATGAAGACAGCGCAATGAAGCCTGCGGCATTCCGCTATCACGCGCCGAAAACGGTCGACGAAGCGGTCGGCATCCTGGCCGAGGTCGCGGCGGAAGACGGCCGCATCCTCGCCGGTGGTCAGAGTCTGGTGCCGACCATGGCCTTCCGGCTCGCCAAACCTGGCCATCTCGTCGATATCAACGGCGTCGCGGCGCTCAAGCGCATCGCGGTCGAGAACGGCAAGCTCGTCATCGGCGCCTGCGTGCGCCATGCCGCATTCCATCAGCCGGTTTGCGAGGGCCCGCTCGGCACGCTGCTCGCCGATGTGGTCAGGCACATCGCGCATTATCCGATCCGCAATCGCGGCACATTTTGCGGCAGCCTGGCGCATGCCGATCCGTCGTCCGAATGGTGCCTGGTGCTGACCGCACTCGACGGCGAGGTATTGGCCAAGAGCGCGCGCGGCGAGCGCGTCATCGCGGCGCGCGATTTTTTCAAGGGCATCATGTCGACGGCATTGCGCGACGACGAGCTTCTGGTCGAGGCGCGCCTGCCGATCCTCGCCGCGGATATGCGCTGCGGCTTTAACGAATTCAGCCGCCGCGCCGGCGACTACGCGCTGTCTGCCGCGCTGGCGTGCTATCGCGTCGAAAGCGGCAAGATCGTCGAGCCGCGGCTTGCGCTCGGCGGCGCCGAAGTCAATCCGCGGCGCATCGCCGAGGCGGAGGAGGCACTTATCGGCGCTGTTCCCGGCGATCAAGTATTCCGCGCCGCCGCACAGGCGGCTGCCGCCGCGATCGATCCCATGGTGGATAACACCACCGATGCCGAGTTCCGGCGCGATCTCGTCCTTGCCGTGACGCGCCGGGCGCTCGAACGCGCGGCGAAATGAACGCCGAGCCGAAGAGGCCGTTCGTCGGTCAATCGGTCGAACGGCTGGAAGATGCGCCGCTGGTCGTCGGCCGTGGCGCTTATGTCGGCGACATCAATTTCCCGCATCAACTCATTATGCGCATCGTGCGTTCGGCACATGCCCACGGCCGCATCGTCTCGATCGACACTGCGGCGGCGCGCGCATTGCCCGGCGTCTTTGCGGTATGGACAGCCGCCGACATCCCCGAGGTGCCGCCGATCGACTTTCGCGAAGGCTCAATTCCGGCGTTCGATCCCTATCGCCAGCCGGTGTTGGCAGGCGAGCGCGTACGCTACGTCGGCGATCCGGTTGCCGCGGTATTTGCCGCCGACGCCTATGTCGCGGAGGACGCGGCCGATCTCGTCGCCATGGAGATCGAGAATCTTCCGCCATTGCTCGATGCGCAAACGACGGCCGAATATTCGCCGGGCCACGACACCGAAGCCGCGATCATTCGCCAAGGCTATGGCGACGTCGATGCGGTGTTCGCGCGCCGCGCGCCACGTCGTCGAGATGGAACTGACGGTCGGCCGGCACTCGGGCGTTCCGCTCGAGACCCGTGGCGCCATCGGCCGGTTCGATGCCGCGCGCGGCATTCTCGAATTGCACGGCGCTGCGAAGATTCCCCACCGCATCCAGGAACTGCTGGCACGCATGCTCGACATCGCACCCAGCGGCATTCACATTCACGAATCTCACGTCGGCGGCGGCTTCGGCGTTCGCGGCGAGCTTTATCCCGAAGACGTTTTGGTTTGCGTCGCCGCCAAGAAGCTCAAACGGCCGGTGAAATGGATCGAGGACCGCCGCGAGCATTTGATCGCCGCCAATCACTCGCGCCAGCAGACGCACAAAATCCGCGCCGCCATCGACGCCGACGGCGTGATCCTTGCCATCGACGATCGCCTGTTCCACGACCAGGGCGCCTATATTCGCACGCACGGGGCGCGCGTCGTGCACATGACGACCGGCATTCTGCCGGGCCCCTACCGGATACCGGCTTACCGCGCGGCGGCTCACTTCCGCCTCACCAACAAGACGCCGGCTGCGACCTATCGTGCGCCGGGCCGCTACGAGACGACCTTCGTGCGCGAGCGGCTGGTCGACACGATTGCGCATCAGCTCAAGATCGATCGCATCGAAATCAGGCGGCGCAATGCGATCGCCGCGGCCGAAATGCCGTTCTGGCGGCCGCTGCAGGCGCTCGGCGAAGAAATCCATCACGACAGCGGCGATTATATCGGACTGTTGGATAGACTGTGCGCCGCCGTCGGCTGGGACGCGCTCAATGCCGAAGTCGCGAAGCGCAGGCAGGCCGGCGAACTGGTCGGGACCGGAGTCGCGATGTTCGTCGAGAAGAGCGGGCTTGGTCCGACCGACGGCGTGAAGATTTCGATCGATACCTCCGGCATGGTCGAGATCGTCACCGGCGGCGCGTCGATCGGCCAGGGTTTCGAAACGGTGATGGCGCAGGTCGCCGCCGACGCGCTCGGCGTCGATTATCGGCGCTGCCGCGTCATCCATGGCCAGACCGACCGCATCGCCTTCGGCATCGGCGCGCATGCTTCGCGTGCCACCGTGATGACGGCATCGGCGACCCATGTCGCCGCGACCAAGCTTCGGGCCAAGGCGCTCGAAGCCGCAGCCGAATTACTGCAGACGACGCCGGACGCCCTCGACATCGTCGATGGCGACGTGGTGCGCAAAGATCGCGGTTCGGACCGCTCTGGCCCTTCGATCAGCCTCGGCAAGATCGCGCAAAACCTGGCGCCGACCGCGAAGCCGATCGGGGACCGCGCGCCGGGGCTCGCCACCGAAGGCTGGTTTCACACCGAGCATCAGGTCTACCCTTATGGCTGCAATATCGCTGTCGTCCGCGTCGACCGCGACACCGGCGGCGTCAAGATCGAGCGCTATTGCATCGCCTATGACATCGGGCGCGCGATCAATCCCGCGCTGGTGGAAGGGCAGATCGTCGGCGGCTACGCTCAGGGGCTCGGCGGCGCGCTGTTCGAGGATTTTACCTACAACGACCAAGGCGATCCGCTGGCGGTGACGTTCGCCGACTATCTGCTCCCTACGCTGCACGAGGTGCCGGCGCCCGAGGTCATGCTGCGCGAGGACTATGCTTCTCCGCTCAATCCACTCGGCATCAAAGGCGCCGGCGAAAGCGGCATCACTGCGGTCGGCGCGACCATCGCATCGGCCATAGAAGATGCCATCGGCATGCCCGGCGCAGTGCGCGAACTGCCGGTCACGCCGCAGCGGCTCAAAGAACTTCTGCGGGCGCGCTGACGGTTCAATCGAGCCGGATCCCGATCTTCTTGACCAGCGGGCTTCCAGCGGACGACTTCGGCCGTCATAAACTCGTTGAATTTTGCCGGAGTCCAATCGGTCGCCGGTATCACGGCGGCGTCGATCAATGACTGCGTGTAGGTCTTGTCGGCCATTGCCGCGCGGTTCGCATCGTCGATCTTGCCGACGACATCCTTTGGAACGCCGGCCGGACTGAATATGCCGAGCACCTGCTGCGTAACGAGACCCGGCACGCCCGCCTCGGCGGCGGTCGGTATCTCCGGCGCGACCGGCAGACGGATCGGATTGGTGATGGCCAACAGGCGCAGCTTTCCGGTGCGGTGAAATTCGAGCACCTGGCTGGTCATGGCCGGAATGATGATCGGAATTTGGCCGCCGATCACGTCGGCGAGGGCCGGTCCGGCGCCGCGATAAGGCACATGCGGCAGGTCGGTGATGCCGGTCAAGGATTTGAGCATCTCGCCGCTGAGATGATTCATCGTCCCCGCGCCGGACGTGCCATAAGATAGCTTGCCGGGATTGGCTTTGACGTAGTCGATCAGCTCTTTGAGATTTTGGGCCGGCACCGACGGATGAATCGCGACGCCGAAGCAAGTAATCGCCACCATCGAGATCGCGGTCAAATCCCTGGTCGGATCAATCAGCGGATGCTCGCGGAGGATCATCTCGGCGAGATTGATCGACGACGTGCCGAGAAAGATGGTGTAGCCGTCCGGGGGCGAATGCGCGACCAATTGCGCGGCGATCGAACCGCCGGCGCCCGGCTGATTATCGACAAACACCGTGCCGAGATTTGTCTTCACCTTGTCCGCCCACGGACGGCCGACAATGTCGAACACGCCGCCCGGCGGAAACGGCAGCACCAGCCGAACCGGCCGCGATGGATAAGTGTCGGCCCTGGCCATACGCGGCAGAGCAGATAATGCGGCACTCGTAAGCAAATAAAGAGAGTGGCGGCGTGAGACCCGCATCGTGTTCCTCCCTTGGCGCGGGAGGAATTCTAGCGTCCCCTCCGCACCATTGCGTCCAGGCTATCTCGCTCGGATGCAACGGGGAAGTGCGACACCTGCGACATCTAATCAGGTCGCCGCCCTGTCATTTCTTCTTTGGTACCTTTTTGCCCTCTTTGCGCGCCTTGGACAGGCCGATGGCGATGGCCTGCTGGCGGCTCTTAACCTTGCCGCCCTTGCCCCCAGGTCCGCTTTTGGCGGTACCGCGCTTATACCGTCGCATCTCGCTTTCGACGTCGCGGCCCGCCGCGGGGGAGTATTTGCGTTTGCGCTTCTTTGCCACGTGATCCTCCATTTCAATTTCGCCATGGGTGGTCTGCACGGCAAAATCTTCGAATCTCGCGGCCGAAGAGCGCGAGACCCAAGTGGAATCAAAACGTCAAGATTGTCTGATTAGTTCCGGTAGCCGACCCGCTCAGGCCGCCCGCGGCAGTGCGCGAAATTCCTTGGCATTCGCCATCGCCCAGGCGATCTCGTAGCGTTTGTCGCCGGAGCCGGCGATCAGCTCGCCCGGCTGCAATGGCGGGAAGAGATCGGCGAAGCTCGTGACCTCGTGCGGCGACACCCGCCGCGAAAAATGCGCCGGCGCGAATTCCTGCGGATGTTCGAGCCCCGCCGCCGCGACAAGTTCGGCGAGCGACTGCAGCGTAGCGCGGTGGAAACTGTAAACCCGCTCGGCCTTGTCGGGCACGACCAGCGCCCGCTGCCGGTTGCGGTCCTGCGTCGATACGCCGGTCGGGCAGCGGTCGGTGTGGCAGGACTGCGATTGAATGCAGCCCAGCGCGAACATGAAGCCGCGCGCCGAATTGCACCAATCCGCGCCCAGCGCCATGGCACGCGCGATATCGAACGCGCTGATGATCTTGCCGCTCGCGCCGAGCCTGATGCGCTCGCGGGCATTGATGCCGATCAGCGCGTTGTGCACGAAGTTCAGCGCCTCGCGCAGCGGCATGCCGAGATGGTCGGCGAATTCGAGCGGCGCCGCGCCGGTGCCGCCTTCCTTGCCGTCGATGACGATGAAGTCGGGATAGATCTCGGTCTCCAGCATCGCTTTGCAGATGGCGAGGAATTCCCACGGATGTCCGATGCAGAGCTTGAAGCCGGCAGGCTTGCCGCCGGAGAGGCGCCGCATGGTGGCGATGAATTGCATCATCTCGATCGGCGTCGAAAATGCCGAGTGGCGCGACGGCGATATGCAATCGATGCCCATCGGCACGCCGCGGGTGGCGGCGATTTCCGGGCTGACCTTGGCCGCCGGCAAGACCCCGCCATGGCCGGGTTTGGCGCCCTGACTGAGTTTAAGCTCGACCATCTTGACCTGGTCGCTTTGGGCGCCGACGGCGAACTTCTCCGGGCTGAAGCTGCCGTCATCGTTGCGGCAGCTGAAATAGCCCGAGCCGATTTCCCAAATAAGGTCGCCGCCGTTCTCGCGGTGATAAAGGCTGTAGCCGCCCTCGCCGGTGTCGTGCGCAAAGCCGCCTTTCCTGGCGCCTGAATTGAGCGCGCGGATGGCGTTTGGACTGAGCGCGCCGAAGCTCATGGCCGAAATATTCAAGATCGAAGCCGAATAGGGTTTGGTACAGTCCGGCCCGCCGATCTGAACGCGAAACGGCTCCTTGGCCGTAAGCTTCGGCGCTATCGAATGATGCAGCCACTCGTAACCGCTGGCATAGACGTCGTTTTGGGTTCCGAACGGCCGCTTATCGAGCGCTTGCTTGGCACGCTGATAGACCAGCGCCCGCTGATCGCGGGAAAACGGCGTGCCGTCTTTTTCGCTTTCGAGAAAATACTGGCGAATCTCCGGGCGGATTTCTTCCAGGATAAAGCGGATATGCGCCGACAGCGGATAATTCCGCAGCACCGCATGCCGGCTCTGAAACAGATCGACGGTGCCGACGATGCTTAGCGTCAAAAAGACCACCAGCGGGATTTCGACGATCGGCGAGGTAAAGCCGATCAGCACTTCGTAGAGCAACAGCGCCGTGACCAGAAGCACGGCGGTGTAGACGATGAAGCGCGGCTGTAGCGGCAGCAGCAACGAGCGCATCGAGCCCTCCCGGTAGGCAACCCCTCATGCGCTGTCAGCGCGAGTCGCGGTGCGAGTTTACCTCCTCGCCCCCCTCGCTGCGAGTTGTATGGCACTTAGTTGTCAGTTTGATGAGACACCGATCGGGAGCAGGCGCCACCATGTTGCGGCGCAACTGAAACGTCATTCCGCTTTAATATTGGCAGAACGGATGACCTTGCCCCATTTCTCGGTCTCCGATGTCAAGAACGTGGCAAAGTCATTCGGCGAGCCGGTGCGGACCAGGGCGCCGAGATCGGCAAAACGCGCTTGCAGCTTGGGATCGGCGACCGCGGCATTGATCTCGCGGTTCAAGCGCTCGACGATCTCCGGCGGCGTGCCGCGGGGCGCGCCGATACCGATCAGGCCGTTGACCTCGAAGCCCGGCACGAAATCGCCAACCGTCGGCAGATCGGGCAAAGCGTCCAGACGCTTTGCCGTCGTCACCGCAAGCCCGCGCACCCGTCCGGTGCGCACCGGATCGATCAGGGCGGGTACGGTATCGATCATGCCGTCGACACGGCCGCCGAGGATATCGGTTTGCGCCGGCCCGGCGCCGCGATACGGCACGTGAACGATATCGACCCCGGCCATCATCTTGAACAGTTCAAGCGACAGATGGCTGAGATTGCCGGAGCCGGTCGAAGCGAAATTGACCTTGCCCGGATTGGCTTTGGCATAGGCGATCAGCTCCGGCACGGTCTTCACCGGAAACGACAGATTTACCACCATCACCTGCGGCAGCATGTTGCTGATCGCGATCGGCGCGATATCGGATAGGAAATTGAATGACAGATGCTCGTACAACAACGAACTCGTGATGTTCGGCATGGTGACGAGGAGCAGCGTGTAGCCGTCGGGGCTGGCGCGCACGACCAATTCAGTCGCGATCGTGGTCCCCGCGCCGGGCCGGTTTTCAATGACGAATTGCTGGCCGAGCCGCTCCGACAAAGCCTGGCCGATCAGCCGCGCGATGATTTCCGGCGACCCGCCCGGTCCGAAGCCGACGATCAGGTGGACCGGCCGCGACGGATAGGCTTCCGCAAACGCCGTATTTGAGGCGAGCGGGTAGGCCAAGGCGCCCGCGGCCAGACCCATAAAGCGCCGGCGTGGAAACGTCGTCCCGTCAGGCATCGTTCGGCTCCGCGTCGAGCCGGACAACCCAGCCCTCAAGGCCGGGCTTCGCCGCCGGATAGCGTTTTAGAACTTCCGGGTCGTGTCCGGGAACGACATAGCGCGGCGCCGTCGCGAGTTTTTTCAGCGTCCGGTAGCCTTCGACCACTTCGGCGACGTTATAAACGAACGGAAACACCCGGCCGCCGTCGATATGGGTGTAGAGATGCGTGGCGTCGGCGGCGATCACCACATAACCGAGCCGGGTCTTGACCCGCACGCTTTGCAGGCCTTTCGAGTGGCCGCCGATGTGGTGCACGGTGACGCCGGGCACGATCTCGCTCTCGCCGTCGTGGAATTCGCACCGCCCTGTGAACACCTTGCGTACCATCGCGACGACATCGTCGGCTTCGAACGGCGCCCGCAGCGCCGCGTGGCACATGCAGCGCCCGGTCGCGTAGGCCATTTCGCTGTCCTGCAAATGATAACGCGCCTGCGGAAACAGGTCGTAATTGCCGCAGTGATCGTAATGCAGATGACTGATGATGACGTTCGCTACTTTATCCGGCGCGACGCCGAGGGCGAGCAGCCCCTCCCCTATCGGCTTGGTCATTTCGCGATGTCGCCGTTTGGCCATCGCTTCGTCGAAGCCGGTATCGACCACGATGGTCCCGGACGGCCCGACGATCGCCCAAACGAAGAAGTCGAGCGGCTGTAAAACATCGTGCGGATCGCCGTCGATGTAATTGGCCGGCGACCGGCGCGAATGGTGGCCGTAGCGAACGGCGTAAATCTCGTGAACGTCCTCGGCCATCGTCCCCCCGGTTTTCTGCAACGATACGCGAGGCGGCGCGGCCCTGGAAAGGGCTGCCGGAGAGCGCCTGGCCGACTTCCCCACATCGCTCCCCGGGCCGTCATCCACCCGTCACACAGCCATGAACAATCTCGAAAACCTTGGCTGAGGGAGAGTATCCATGAGCGACATTGCGTTACCCGGCTCGATCGAACCGGCGCGAAGCGGCCCTAATCTCAACAGTGGCTTTAACCCGCTGACGACAATCCTGTTTTTTGGCGTTATCGCCTGCGCCGTTCTGTTCGTCGCCTACAGCATTTACAGCGATATCGACGCGACCGGCACGAAGGTTTCCACCTATTTGCCGTTCCTGCTGCTGTTCGTCGCGCTGCTGATCGCGCTCGGCTTCGAATTCGTCAACGGCTTCCACGACACCGCCAACGCGGTCGCGACCGTGATCTACACCCGGTCGCTGCCGGCGAATTTCGCCGTGGTCTGGTCGGGCATGTTCAACCTCTGCGGCGTGCTGTGGTCGTCGGGCGCGGTGGCGTTCGGCATCGTCTCGCTGCTGCCGGTCGAATTGATCCTGCAAGTCGGCAGCGGCGCCGGCTTCGCCATGGTATTCGCCTTGCTGATCGCGGCGATCATCTGGAATCTCGGCACCTGGTATTTCGGACTGCCGGCCTCGAGCTCGCATACGCTGATCGGCTCGGTGATCGGCGTCGGCATCACCAACGCATTGCTGCACGGCCGCAGCGGCACCTCGGGCGTCGACTTCGACCAAGCGACCTCGATCGCCAAGGCACTGCTGCTGTCGCCGCTGTTCGGCTTCGGCCTCGCCGCGATCCTGCTCCTGGTGGTCAAATTCGTCATCCCGTCGAAGGAGCTGTTCGCCGAACCCAAAGGCAATCAACCGCCGCCGATCTGGATCCGCGGCATTCTGATCCTGACCTGCACGGCGGTGAGCTTCTTCCACGGCTCCAACGACGGCCAGAAGGGCATGGGCTTGATCATGCTGATCCTGATCGGCGTGGTGCCGACCGCCTATGCGCTGAACCGCTCGATGCCGGCCTCGCAGATCGAGCAGTTCGTCAGCAATTCGCAAGCCGCCAGCAAAGTCATCGGCGCCAAGGCCGCGGGCTATAACGTGCTCGGCAATCCGCGCCCGGCCGTTACCGCCTATGTCGCCCAGCACCAGATCAACGAGGGCACCTATCCGTCGCTCGCGGTGCTGATCACCGACATCTCGAAGCAGGTCACGCAATACGGCTCGATCGCCAAGATGCCGACCGACCAGATGAGCAATACGCGTAACGATATGTATCTCGCGTCGGAAGCGATCCGTTTCCTGATGAAGGACAAGGAAAGCGACCTCAACGTGTCGGATGTCGGCGTGCTGAACGCCTACAAAAAGTCGCTCGACAGCGCGACCAAGTTCATCCCCGGCTGGGTGAAGATCGTCGTCGCCATCGCGCTCGGGCTCGGCACCATGGTCGGCTGGAAGCGCATCGTCGTCACCGTCGGCGAGAAGATCGGCAAAACTCACCTGACCTATGCCCAGGGGGCCTGCGCCGAAATCACCGCCGCGGCCACGATCGCCGCCGCCGACGGCTACGGCCTGCCGGTATCGACGACGCACGTGCTGTCGTCCGGCATCGCCGGCACCATGGCGGCGAACGGCTCGGGCCTGCAATGGTCGACCATCCGCAACATCGCGCTGGCCTGGGTGCTCACGCTCCCGGCCGCGATGATCATCTCCGGCTCGCTCTACTTCATCTTCTCGCACTTGTTCTGAGTGCGAGATGGCGGCAGTGAGCCGGCCACCGAAAAGCAAAACCCCGGCGTCAACGCCGGGGTTTTTTTATGCGAGCCGGCAAAGCGGCCCGCCCTTCGATGAAATCACAGCTGGCCGTATTTGCGCAGCACGGCCCGGCAGTCGGCGCTGACGCGCCAGCTCTGGGCGGCAAGCGTAGCGCCGCAATGCATGAGGCCGGAAAAGGTCATGCCCTCGCTGCGATCGCACAGCCGCGCGGCAGCCGGTTTGCACGGTGCCAGTTCGGCGAGATCGACGGCGCCAGCGGCAGTGGCTGAAATGCCGATAAGAGTGCCCCCGAGAAGGCATGCGGAAACAAGTGTCTTCATCCTCAGTCGTCCCTCTATTGTGGGAAACACGCTGAATACCGACTTAATGCCCGCAATACCAGCCTTTTGTGCAATGCAAAATGCCCGCACAAGTCGCTGTAATCTATAAGTAATTTTTGCGGATTTAGTTCCACACAAAGTTCCGTGACACGGTTGCGCCGCAATTGCAGGTCGCAACACGTTAATCCGACAACGGAATCCGGCCCTGCCCGCCAAAAAGAAAGTGCCCGGCTGGCCGGCCGGGCACCCTTTTGAGACCAGAAATCTGCGTCCGAACCTGCGTCCTGCTCAGGCCGCCTGCAGATTGCCGAACCGCTTGAGGTTTTCTTTCTGCTTTTCGTTGCGCGGCGGCAGCTTGAACAGCCGCGCCGCCGTGCCGCCGAGAATGTTGTGCTTGGCCTTCTCCGACAGGAACGGCAGATCCCAGATCGTCGACGGCAGGTCGAAGTCCCAGTGCGGATAATCCGACGAATAGAGCAGCTGGGTTTCCGCATTCATCATGCGGAACGTGCACTCCATCGCGCCGTAGTCCTGGATCTCCATCGGCTGCGACGAGTAGAACATGTCGCGCATATAGTCCGACGGCTTCTTCTTCAGAAGCGGCGCTTCGGACGGGCGCAGCATGTATTCGTGGTCGAGCCGCTGCATCAGGAACGGCACCCAGGCGAGGCCGGACTCGATCCAGATCACCGGCAGCTTGGGGAAGCGCTCGCCCATGCCGTTGATCACCCAGTTCGTGCAATGCAGCACGTTGTACCAGGTGAAGCCGAGCGCATGCGCCGAGAGGAAGCGGTTGCAGCTCTTGAAGATCGGGTCGCCCCAGTTCGGGCCGGAATGGAACGACAGCACCAGGCCGCGCTCTTCCATCGCCCGATAGACTTTCATGTAGGCGTTGTCGTGCACCGCCATGTTCGGGCGCACCGTCGTCACCATGAAGCCGCCGACATGCTTGCGGTCGCCGAAGGTCTCGACGTGGCGCAGCGCCTGCTCCGGATCGCGAGAACGGCAGGCACAGCATCGAGAAGAAGCGGTTGTCGCCCTCCGGCATCACTTTCTCGGTGAGCCAGCGGTTATAGGCCCAGCACAGATCGGACTTCCATTTCCTTCTGCGGATGCAGGCCGATCGATTGAGCATGCCGGTCGGGAACAGGCAGGAATAATCGACGCTCATCGCGTCCATCCAGCGATGGCCGAGCTGGACGTCGCGCAGCGCGCCGGCGCTCGGTCTTTTCCGACATGCGCAGCGGATAGCGCGTCACGCGGCCGCCCATGTCCTGATAGCCGACGGTGGCCGGCACGACGCCGGCGCGGGCGCCGCCCTTGGCGCGGCCCGACATCGTCAGCTGGCGGAGCACGTCGTTTTCCATGAACGGCAGGAACTCGTCGTAGTTCTCGTTCTCGTAATGGTGGGCGTCGACGTCGACGATCACCATGTCGTCGAAATTGCGCTTGTGCGCCTGCTTGCGCGCATGCGCCAGCAAGCGGGTGGTGTTGAGCTCGTCGATCGTGACGCGGCGACCGCGATCAGCAATCAAATCCATGGTGTTTCTCCTGCCTGGCTAATTCGTTGTTTCGTGTCAGCGACCGGTCCAGCTTTGCCACATGCCGAGTTCGAACACGGCGAGATCGACGGCCTTCAACAATCCGCTCGCCGTCACCATGACGTCGGTCGCGGAAATCGAACGTGTCGGCACCGGCAAGAACTGCTCGCCGGCATCGACGCGGGCGGTGTAAAGCCGGCAGGCCGCCGCCATCAGCGCCTGCAGCGCTTCGGCCGACACCAGATCGAACTTGCCGTCGACGAGACTGCGTTCGAGCGTCGCGGCGAGCCGCTTGGCCTCGGCCGAAGCGCCGTTCGCCACCGCAAGCGTCGGCTTCGCCGGACGGCGCGGCTTTGGCGGCGGATTTGGCCGCGCTTAGTTTGACCACGGCCTTCGGCGCCACCTTGCCGGCGCGGGCTTTCGCGCGCGGCTTGGCCGCGCGCTTAGGTGACGACATACACCTCGTCCCCTTTTTGCAGCACCTTGTACTTCTTCAGCTTCATCTTGCGGTCGCTGACGCATTCGCCGGTCTTCATGTCGTATTCCATGCCGTGCCACGGGCAGACGAAGTGCATCTCGTCTTCGGAGAAGTAGAGGCCGATCGAGGTCTTGTCCGGACGCAGCCGCTCCTCGACCTTGGCGATGGTCAGGCCTTCGCAGGCCGGGCCGCCCTGGTGCAGGCAGAAATTGCTGTAGGCGTGGAACTCGCCCTCGTGGCGGAATACGCCGATCTCGTTGTCGCCGACAAAGACGATGCGGCGGTCGCCATCGCTGAATTCGGAGAGTTTCGCGACGAATTTTTCAGCCATAGGTGCACTATCCTCGGGTTTCACTCTTGTATTGGCGCGTTCGCCCGCTGCGGGGCGATTGGGCGGCCGGTTTGACCCGGGGCGCCGCAACGAGCCATGCTTCTAGCACAGACCGGCTTCCCGCGCGACGGGCGTAACGATAAACCCTGCCATGTTTTCTTGCTGTCCCGCGCGTGAGGGACGGCAAGACACTGCGGCGGCGACCGGGCCGGTCACGTCATCCGGTTTTCGAATTCGCCGATCCCTTCGATCCACAGCTTCACCACATCGCCGGCCTTGAGGAAGGTACCGCTCTCGGCACCGGTGCCGGAGGGGGTGCCGGTGAGGATCAGGTCGCCGGGATGCAAGGTCATGTTGATCGACAATTGCTCGATCTGCTCGGCCAGCGAAAACAGCATCTTGCCGCTGTTGGAATCCTGCTTCAGCTCGCCATTGACCCATAATTTGAGGCCGAGATTTTGCGGATCGGCGATGTCGCCCGCCGGCACGATCCAAGGCCCGAGCGGGCACGAGCCTTCGAAGGTCTTGTGCTTGGTCCAGTCCATTTTGAAGAACGAGGTCGGGCTCATATTGGCCCGGCGGCCGCGGTCGCGCGCCGACAGGTCGTTTGCCACCGTGTAACCGGCGACATAGCTCAGCGCCTTGTTCAACGGCACGTCCTTGGCCGGCCGGCCGATCACGGCGGCCAGTTCGATCTCCCAATCCATCGAGTTCGCGTAGTGGGAGATTTTGATCGCCGCACCCGGACCGGTGATGGTCCGCGACGCCTTGATGAAGTGCCAGGGCTTGAGCCCCTCTTCATGCGGATCGCGCGGCGCCGGCTGGCCTTCCTTGGCCGCCATGGCGGCGGCGTGGTCGGCGTAATTGGCGCCGGCGCAATAGATCGCGGACGGATACTGGACCGGCGCCAGCAGCTTGGTTTTCTTCAGCGGCTGACGTTTCTGCCGGCTTTTTCCGGCGCCAGCCGCGGCCTTCTTCAGCGCGCCTTCGGCCGCTTTCCAATCCTCGAGAATGCCGAGCACCGTCGCATAGCCGGGCTTGCCGGTAAGCTTGGCCGCATCGAACACATCATCGCCGATGATCAGACCGGCGCGCGGGCCGTCGCTTGTTCGATAGGTCGCGAGCTTGTAGCCGGCGCTTTTTGCCGAAGCCATTGGTGTCTACTCCCTCAAGAAATTTTGCCGGTGAACCCTCAGACCCGCGACCAAACCGCGATCCGGCGCGATTGGCAAGTCCGCAAGCGGCTCGCGGCCAAGCTTTACTCTTGAGTTCGGCGCAGGCCGATGATTGATTCTGTTCCGGCAGGAAACACGGAGAACAATATGATCAAGCCGAGACGCATCGGACACGCCACCTACGAAACGCCCGACCTCGAGCGCATGATCGACTATTACACCGAGACGCTGGGGCTGGTGGTCGCCGAGCGCGAGAAGGATCGCGTTTTCCTCGCCACCCAGGTCGGTCTTCTCGCCATCCAGCTCAACAAGGCCGAGGCCGAGCGCGGCGTCATGCTGTCGTTCGAGGTCGCGCCCGATTCCGATTTCGACGTGCTGGCGCGCGAACTCGCCAAGGACGGCATCAAGAGCGAGCTGCGCAACGATTCCATTCCCGGCCTCGGTCCGATCCTGACCTTCCTCGACGACAAGGGCACCACGGTCGCGCTGTTCAAGGACTGGAGCTATCTCGGCAAGCACCTGCAGCACCACGGCGTCGGCCCGCTCAAGCTCGGCCATGTCGCCTGGGTGGTGGAAGATCCGGCCAAGACCGCCGAGTTCTACAGCCGGGTGCTCGGATTCAAGGTGTCGGACTGGATCGCCGATTTCTTCGTCTTCATGCGCTGCAATACCGACCACCACACCGTGAACTTCATTCGCGGCACCAAAGCCAAAATGCATCACATGGCGTTCGAGCTGAAGGACTTCATTCATCTGCAGAACTCCTGCGATCTGTTCGGACAGAAGAAGCTGCCGATCATCTGGGGGCCGCTGCGGCACGGGCCGGGGCACAACATCGCCACCTATCATCGCAACCCGGACGATCAGGTGATCGAGTTCTTCTGCGAACTCGACAAGATGGTCGACGAAGAGCTCGGCTATTTCGAACCGCGGCCCTGGCATCAGGACACCCCGCAACGGCCGAAAACCTGGGAAGCCGGCAAGACTACGATCTGGGGCCCGCCCCCCGCCGCCGATTTCCACCGCGCCCGCGATGCGGTATCGCCGCAGCGGTAACATCGTTCCCGCGCGCCGGGCGCGCTCCTCTCCCCGCCGCGCGGGGAGAAGGTCGGGATGAGGAGGCGTTTGCCGCTTGGTTCGGACTTCATCCTGCCCCGCGTTAGCGGGGAAGGGGGACCACCCGAAGGGTGGTAGGCGGGGCGACTGACTCACGGTCATGCAAACTTCCATTCGTCATCCTGAGGTGCGCGCGCGCAGCGTGGGCCTCGAAGGATGCACGCTCCGAGGCCCTGCCGCCGTCGCCCTTCGAGGGCCGCGTTGCGGCCGCCTCAGGGTGACGGGAAATGCGCTGCAATTTTCCAACGCTAGATAGTTCTCGCGGCGCCCCTTCGCGCCCGAGTGATGCCAACCCCGTCACGTGAAGAACGAAGACCGGCAAGCTTGCGAGAAATCCCAAGGGGTGGGGCCCCGGTTTCTCAAGGGCTTACGCCGTCTCCGCCATTTCCATTCCAATGATCAAATAAAAATAGGAAGCAGGACGCCGACAGACGCGGGCACCACCGCCGCACCTTACGGGTGCGGCGCCGCCCAGCGGGGCGGCTCGTCTGTCGGCGTCCCACCACGGCTCTCACCAAAGGGAGTCGTCGTCCCTAAGGCTCGGCTTCAGGCCAGGGTTTCCTGGGACGTGGTCTGACGCACGACAACCGATCATGCGTTGGCGATAATGCCAGCGGGCGTTACCCGCCATCGCCTGTCCCAGTCCAGGGAGCACCTCCCGCCCCGGTCGTAATGCCGGGAGACACGATGCCCAAGCCGCCCGGGAACAGGGTGGATGGCCCCATCCGCGGGCACCGCACTCGCCCCGCCGCCGGGAGTCCCCTCGCCGAGCGGCGTCCGTATTGAGCGAGTATTGGGCGGGCATGTATCTACAAAAGTGACAAACGTCAAGAGGTCCGTATCTGTTACAAGGACGATTATTTTCCGTCATTGCCGGGCTTGTCCCGGCAATCTCGATGACCCAGGCACTGCATTGCCACGGGAATCGGGATGGCCGGGACGAGCCCGGCCATGACGACGGCCGCGCATTCCGTCAGCAGCCGTGGGCCCGGAGCTTGTGACGATCCCGGGTCTGAGCGCATCATTCCGCTTCGCTTCATGCTGCGCTGCGCCCGGGAAACGTTCGATCTGCGGGCGTCATGCGATGATGACCATGAGGAAAATCGATGTCGCCGCGATCGCGGCGGCGGCGCACGGTTCAATCTCACGCATAAGCCATGAGCGCCGTCTGGAAACCGCGGCTAAACCGTAATCCATCGCCTAGGTAGTTCTGCTTACATACAAGCCGGGCCGCGACGCTCAATGTGAGCGATGGACATTTTGTTGGTCGAAGACAATCCGGGCGATATCCGGTTGATGCAGGTGGTATTTCAGGAAGCGTTTCCTTCGGTGCGCCTGCATGTCACCAATGACGGCGTGGAAGCCATGGCCTTTCTGAAACGCGAGGGAGCGAACGCGAAGGCGCCGCGTCCGGCTTTGATCGTGCTTGACTTGAACATGCCTAAAATGGACGGGCGCGAATTACTCGCCGTCATTAAGCAAAGTCCAGTCTTGCGAATTATTCCCACCGTGATCCTGACGACCTCCGGGGCGGAGGAAGACGTCCTCGCCGGCTATTCGCTCCAGGCCAGCAGCTATCTGCGCAAGCCGGTGGACTTTAATGTCCTCAAGGAGCGGATACAGACCATCGGCAGTTATTGGCTGTGTCATGCCACCCTGCCCGATCGGCCGGCGTTTCTGCCGGGCGCGTAGCAGGCAGGCCGCATGAGCAAGCGATATGCGGGGTTTCGGATTGCCCACTGCCCAGGAAGCCGATACTTGCCGCACCTGTTTCAACCTATCCGCCGAGGCTCCATCGCCGCGCTGACGCTTTGGCGCAATCGCCCCATACGATACCTTGTCCTATGCGGCTTCGTGCTCGTTGCCGGGATCGCGGCCGGCACCGCCTGGACAGTGCAAAATTCCAAGAACCGCGCCCTGGCCGACAGCCAGCGCGAATTGAAGAACACCGCGCTGATCCTCTCCCAGCAGCTCGACCGCTCCTTTCAGGCCATCGATCTGGTCGAAAAAAGCGTGGCGGTTAGAGTGCAATCCCTTGGCGTGGTTTCCAGCCACGACCTTCTAAGGCGCATGTCCGGTCAGGATGCGGCGCTCATGCTCAAGGCCGGCATCAGCGGCTTGGAGCAAGTCGATTATCTCCAGATCTTCAATGCCGACGGCGATGTCGTGAGCTCCTCGCTCGCCGTGCCCCCGGCGATAAACATCGCGGATCGGGATCACTTTATCAGGCTTAAAACAGGCAACCATCTGACGACGAATTTCAGCGCGCCGGTTCTCAGCCGCACCGACGGCACGTGGACGGTATTCCAGAATCGCAGACTGACGGCTCCCGACGGGACATTTATCGGCGTGGTTTCCGCGGCGGTCACGCTGTCCTATTTTGAAAAGCTGTTCGGCGCCATCGAACTCGGCGAAGCCAGTTCGATCACACTTTATCAAAGCGACGGCAGGCTGCTGGCGCGCGTTCCCCATAACGAATCCGTGACCGGAGAATACTTCAAGGCGGCCCTCCTGGCGCTTGGCGATCGCGACAGCGCGACCGCGCGTTTTGTCGGCACGATATACCGCAACGACCGCCTGCTGGCCGCGCATCGGCTCGCGCATTTTCCGATGTATATGTCGGTCGCCGTGGATGTCCGCGCCGCGCTCGCCGACTGGCGCCAAGAAACCTATATACTGCTCGGCGCCGGAGGCCTCGGGGTTATTTCGGTCACCGGCCTGATGCTGCTTATTATGCGATATCTGTTTCGCGAGCAGGCATTGTCAAACCGGCGATTGGAATTGGAGCGCGAACGGCTGGACACCGCGATCAACAATATGCCGCAAGGCTTGTTGATGTTCGACGCCTCCGCGAAACTGGTGGTATGCAACCGGCGCTATACGGAAATGTACGGTCTCTCAATCGACGCCGCGAAGCCGGGTTGCTCCTTGCGCGATCTGATCTTGCTTCGAAAAGCGGCAGGCGGCATTCCGGGCGACGTCGATGAATATTACGCCGACGTCCTGCGGCAGCTCGAGCAGGGCGGCAGTGAAACAATTTTTGAAACCAAGGCCGGACGGATCATCGCGCGCAAGGATCAGCCGGTCGCGAGCGGCGGCTGGGTCACAACGCACACCGACATCACCGATCGGATGAAAATCGAGCGGGAGCGCGACCACAGCCGCGAGTTCCTCAAACAAGTCATCGATCGGGTGCCGAGCGCGATTATCGTCAAGGATATTCAGACTTTCTGCTATGTTTTGGTCAATGCGGCGGCCGAAAAATATTTCGGGGTCACGAGCGACCGCATCGTCGGCAAGACGTCCCGCGATTTGTGGGCGCCGGCCACCGCCGATCTGATCGCCGAACAGGACAAGCAGCTCCTGGAATCCGAGGGCTACTTGTCGTTCGACGAGCATCGCTTCGAAACGCCCGGCAACGGGTCCCGCATCATCACGTCGAAGCGTATCATCGTGCGCGATGACCACGGCGCGCCACGATACATGCTGAGCGTCATGGACGACGTGACCGAACGCAAACTTGCCAATGAGCGGATCGTGCATATGGCGCATTACGATGCGCTGACCGATCTGCCGAACAGAGTGCTGTTCCGCGAGCAGCTCGAACAGGCGCTCAAATGGGTTCACCGCGGCGAGCAGGTCGCCGTTCTGTTTCTCGACCTCGACCATTTCAAAACCGTCAATGACTCGCTCGGGCACCCGGTCGGCGACGAATTGTTGAAGGCCGTGGCAGGGCGCCTCACCGCCTGTCTGAGCGACACCGATTTGGTGGCGCGCTTGGGCGGCGACGAATTTGCCATCATTCAGACCGCCATCGCCGTTCCCGAAGACACGACCAGCCTGGTGGGCAGGATATTCGCCGCGCTCAAGCCGCCGTTCGAAGTCAACGGTCATCAGCTCCTGGCCGAAACCAGCATCGGCATCGCTGTCGCTCCAGATGATGGCGTCGATTCGGACCAGCTTCTGAAGAACGCCGACCTCGCGATGTACGGCGCCAAGGCGGAGGGCCGCGGCGTTTATCGTTTCTTCGAGCCGGACATGGATGCGCGCGTGAAGGCGCGGCGCGCGATCGAATTCGACTTGCGCGAAGCCATTCAGCGCCTTGAGCTCGAGCTGGTCTATCAGCCGATTGTCAGTCTGGAGAACGAGACCATTTCGGGATGCGAGGCGTTGTTGCGCTGGCACCGGCCCGGACGCGGCACGGTTTCGCCGGCGGACTTCATCCCGATCGCCGAAGAGACCGGTCTTATCGTTCCGATCGGAGAATGGGTGATTAGAGCGGCGTGTGTGCAAGCTGCAAGCTGGCCGGATGACATAAAAATCTCGGTCAACGTTTCCCCGGTCCAATTCAAGAACGGCGGCTTCGTGCAGCTGGTCGTCAATGCGCTCGCCATGTCCGGACTGGCACCCTCCCGGCTCGAACTGGAGATCACCGAGGCGGTCTTCATCCAGGATGCTGCACAAGCGCTTGCGCTGCTCAATCAGTTGAGAGCGTTCGGCGTGCGGATCGCCATGGACGATTTCGGCACCGGCTATTCGTCGTTGAGCTACCTGCAGCGGTTTCCGTTCGACAAGATCAAGATCGACCAGTCGTTCATCAAGGGCGTCGAAGAATCGGTCGGCCAGCAATCGATCGTGCAGGCCGTCATGACCATTGCGAAGACCCGCAACATGACGACGACCGCGGAAGGGGTCGAGACCGAGCAGCAAAAAGAAGTCCTGCGCGCGCTCGGCTGTACGGAATTACAGGGCTATCTGTTCAGCCCGCCGATTTCGGCCGCGAAGATGACCGAGCTTATTCTCTCGCATGGCGAAACCGTTGCCCGCGTGGCGTAACGGCACCACGACGCCGTTCCGATTTTGACGGTGTCTTGGACAAACTCCACTCTGTTGAGGCGGCGAGCGCCCCGCATGAGCAACGCCTGCTGCAAAATGGCTGCAACAAAGAAACCGGGCGTTAGGCAAATAGCGGCCTTCCGCTTACCCGCGTTACATATCGTTAGACCTTTTGTTGGAAAACTTGATTGGCGCGAGCGTTTGAGCGCACGGTGACGCCGGTCGGCCGCGCCCCGCGCCCTTTGCGGCCGATCAAGCCGCCGGTGACCGAGGGCAGCGCCCCGGATTTCATGTCAGGATGCCTGCGAGGCCCCCGATGATGTTTGTATTCGCTTATGTCGCGATGCTGAGCGGGTTGTCCGCCAACCAATGGCCGGTCCGGCTGATCTATCTGACGGAAGCCGCCTTCGTCGTTATCGCGTTTATCTGTATCTTGCTTGCGAGGCGCCTTAAAGGGGAATCGCCGATCAAGCGCAACATCGTCGCGGTCGTTGGCGGCATCAGCATGGGCTTCGGCCTGATCATGCCGTTCGAGCTCGCGCCGTTCTTCTTCGGCGTGCGCGGCGAATGGATGATGGCGACGGTGGGACTGATCCTGGCCTATCCGGTAGCCGTGCTGTTGTTCATCGCCATGTTCAAGACCCTGATCTTACCCTCGAACGACGATCCGACCGACGACCTTGATCTTAGCCAAATACGGACTCTCATCCTCGAGACGCGGCACCGGGCGGAAACGACGCCGAACGCGGGTATGCGAGACACTCTATCGCGCCTTGCGGAGGGCTATGAGCAACGCGCGCGCAAGCTTTCAGGGGGCTGAATCAATTCCTCGCCGCAACTCGCCGCGTAGGGCGGATTAGCCGAAGGCGTAATCCGCCGATCCGCGCAAACCGACACGGTGAAGGCATTCAGGCCCCGGCGTTGAGACCGGACGACACATCATGGGACGAGTCGTAATCCGCGGTGAGTAGAAACAAGACGGCGGATTACGCTTCGCTAATCCGCCCTACGGTTATGCCACCGCCTGCCGTCCGTAGAGCCACTCCATCCCCGCCAGCCGCGTAGGGCGGATTAGCCGAAGGCGTAATCCGCCGATCCGCGAAACCGACACGGTGAAGGCATTCAGGGCCCGGCGTTGAGATCGGACGACACATCACGCGACGGGTCGTAACCCGCTGTGAGTAGAAACAAGACGGCGGATTACGCATCGCTAATCCGCCCTACGGTTATGCCACCGCCTGCCGTCCGTAGAGCCACTCCATCCCCGCCAGCCGCGTAGGGCGGATTAGCCGAAGGCGTAATCCGCCGATCCGCGCAGAACCGAAACGGTGAAGGCATTCAGGCCCCGGCGTTGAGACCGGACGACACATCATGGGACGGGTCGTAATCCGCTGTGAATAACAAGACGGCGGATTACGCTTCGCTAATCCGCCCTACAGGTCGCAAAACTGCTATCTTGGCGCATGCCAAATTATCGCCGCGCATATGTCCCCAATGGCTGCTGGTTCTTCACCCATAATCTGCATGACCGGCGTCGGACTTTGCTTGTCGATCATATAGATGCATTGCGGAACGCGTTTGAAGAAACGCAGAAGAAATATCCCTTCGACATCACCGCTATTGTCATTTTGCCGGACCATCTTCATGCGGTCTGGACATTGCCGGCTGACGACGCGGATTTCTCGACGCGCTGGCGGCTGATAAAAATGCGGTTTGCAAAATCCCTGCCGGTGCGCGAGGCGCGTTCCGCCGTTCGCGAGGCCCGCGGCGAACGCGGCATCTGGCAGCGCCGATTTTGGGAGCACATGATTCGCGACGACACCGATTATGCGCGACACATCGCGTATTGTTACATCAACCCGGTCAAGCACGGCCACGTGAGCCGCGTTCAAGATTGGCCGCATTCGTCGTTCCATCGTGACGTTCGCCGCGGCCTATTCCCGCTCGATTGGGCCGGCGATTTAGAATCGAAAGGCGAATTCGGCGAACGCGCTTAGGGAGCGTAGGGCGGATTAGCGAAGCGTAATCCGCCATTTCGTCCAGAAATGCGGCGGCGGATTACGCCTTCGCTAATCCGCCCTACGGTTATGCCACCGCCGCCTGCCGTCCGTAGAGCCACTCCATCCCGGCCATGGCGTCTTCCGGCGAGCGGCCGCCGAGCATCATGTTGCGCAGTTCCTTGGCGACGCCGCCGGCGTGATAGAACTCGCCGTAGATGCGCGCCATGATCTGCACGCGGCCGGTGCGCAGATAGCGCGCCTGCTGATAGGCGCGGAAGGCCGAGGCGTAATCGCCGTCGGCTTCGACCACCTTGTTGGCGAGACACACCGCGTCCTCGATCGACATGCAGGCGCCCTGCGCCAGATATTGCAGCATCGGATGCGCGGCATCGCCGAGCAGCGTGATGCGGCCCTTGCTCCATTCCTTGATCGGCGGCCGGTCGCACAGCACCCACATCCGCCAGCTTTCGATCTTGTCGAGCAGCATGCGCACCGGCGCGCAGGTGCCGGCGAAGCGCTCGCGCAATTCGGCCGGATCGCCGAAACTGTCCCAGCCTTCCTCGTAGCGGTTGGAATGAAACACCGCGACCAGATTGAACAATTCGCCGGTGCGCAGCGGATAGAGCACCAGATGCACCTTCTCGCCGGCCCAGAACGCCATGTCGCGCCAGCGGTATTTTTCCGGCACTTCCGGCGGCCGGCAGCACGGCGCGGTAGGTGATATGGCCGGCGGGCTTCGGCTTGCCGTCGCCGACCACGATCTGCCGGACCGTCGACCATAGCCCGTCGGCGCCGATCAGCGCCGCGCCGCGATAGGCCTTGCCGCTCTCGGTCTGCACCGCGATGCCGTCGGCGAGTTCGTCGACCTTGACGACCTTCTCCGACGAATCGAGCTTGATCAGATTGGACTGCCGGCAGGCGTCGAGCAGCACATTGTGCAGATCGGCGCGATGGATCAGCGCATAAGGATGATGGAATTTCTTGCGGAACGCATCGCCGAGCGAAATGCGGGTGACCTCCTCGCCGGTGATCGAGTCCATCATGATCAGATTATTGGGAAACACCGCGAGCGCATTGATCGGCTCGATCAGGCCGAGCTCTTCCAGCATCCAGAACGCATTGGGCCCGAGCTGGATGCCGGCGCCGATTTCCTTGAATTCCGTGGCCTGTTCGATGACCTGCGCGGGAATGCCCTTCTTCGCCAGCGCCAGCGCCGCCGTGAGCCCGCCGATGCCGCCGCCGACGATGAGAACCTGCTCGTCCTTCCAGTTTTTCATTACGCTTCTTTCTTCAGCGCCTGCATCACCCGCTCCGGCGTGATCGGCATTTGGGTGATCGGTCCGGCACCGAGATGGCGGAGCGCATCGTTGACCGCGTTCATGATGGCGGCCGGTGCGCCGGCGGTGCCGGCTTCGCCGGCGCCCTTGGCGCCGAGTTCGGAATCCGCGGTCGGCGTTACGACATGGCCGATTTCGATGTCGGGCATTTCGCCCGCCATCGGCACCAGATAATCCATCATCGTGGCGTTGAGCAGCTGGCCGGTCTCGTCATAGCGGCAATGCTCGTACAGCACGCCGCCGATGCCCTGGACGATGCCGCCGCGAATCTGCTCGTCGACCAGTTGCGGATTGATCACGGTGCCGCAGTCCTCGACGCACCAATGCTTGAGCAATTTCACTTCGCCGGTCCTGATGTCGAGTTCGAGGTACGACGCCTGCACGCCGTTGGTGAAAGCGAACGGCCATTGCCGCGGCACGTAATGCCGCGTCACCATGAATTCCGCCTGGAAATCCGGCGGCAGCGTATCCGGCCGGAAATAGACCACGCGGGCGACCTCATCGAGCCCCATGCGCTCGCGGCCGGTGTCGGCGTCGACCACGAGGCCGGACGCGGATATCGAGCGCTTTCGGATCGGCCTGCAGGATCGACGCCGCCGCGGCGAGCACGTTGCCGCGCAGCGCCTTGCCGGCCTGCCAGGCCGCCTCGCCGCCGATGCCGGCGGCGCGCGACGCCCAGGTGCCGCCGCCATAGGGCGTATTGTCGGTGTCGCCGGTGATCACGCGCACCCGCTCGATCGGCACGCCGAACGAAGTGGCGACGACCTGGGCGAGCACCGACTCGGTGCCCTGGCCCTGCTCGGTGACGCTCGAATGGCAGATCACCGCGCCGGTGGCATCGAGCTTCAAGGTGGCGCCGTCCTGCGACGAGATGCGGGCGCCGCCGACGCCGTAGAACGCCGCCGACGGATTGGTCACTTCGATGAAGGACGCAAAGCCGATGCCGCGATGCATGCCCTCGCCGCGCAGCCGCGCCTGCTCGGCGCGAAGGCCGTCGTAGTCCATCATTTTGAGAATTTTATCGAGCGAGGCGTGATGCGACAGGCCTTCGAATTTGAGCCCCGACGCGCTGACGGCGGGATAGGCATCATCGGCATAGAGATTGCGCCGCCGCAGTTCGGCCGGATCCATGCCGATCTTCCAGGCGGCGAGCTCGATCAGGCCTTCGGTGACGCCAGTGGCGATCGGATGGCCGACGGCGCGGTACTGGCACATCACGTTCTTGTTCTGAAAGACGACGCGGGCGCGGGCGCGGTAATTCGGACAGGTGTAGGGACCGCCGACCAGATTGACCACCTGGTTGGCCTCGATGCCGCTGGTGCGCGGATAGACCGAATAGGGACCGATGCCGGTGAGATCGTCGATCGCAAACGCGGTGATGGTGCCGTCGCGCGTGACGCCGATCCTGGCGTGAACGCGGTGATCGCGGGCGTGGATGTCGGTGGCGAAGCTTTCGAGCCGGTCGGCGACGAATTTGACCGGCCGCTTCAGCAATTTCGAAAGCGCCACCGTCGCCATCTCGTCGGCATAGATATGCACCTTGATGCCGAACGAGCCGCCGACGTCCTTGGTCAGCACGCGGACCTGATGCTCGTCCAGCCCGAGATGCTTGGCGAAGATGTTCTGCGTCATGTGCGGCGCCTGCGTGCCCTGATAGACGGTCAGACGCTGCTCGCCGGGATTCCAGTCGGCGACGATGGCGCGCGGCTCGTTGGTGACGCCGGTGTGGCGGCCGAACACGAAGGTGGTCTCGACCACCGCATCGGCCTCGGCAAAGCCCTTGTCGGGATCGCCGGCGTTGAGCGTGCGCTCGAAGGTGAGATTGTCGCCGAGCTCGGGATGAATGACCGGCGTGCCGGCATCGAGCGCGGTTTCCGCATCGGCCACCGCCGGCAGCACTTCGTAATCGACCTCGATCAGCGCGCAGGCATCCTCGGCTTCGGCGCGGCTGCGGGCGACCACGGCGCAGACCGCTTCGCCCTGCCAGCAGGCGCGGTCGACGGCGACGGCGTATTGCGGCGCCGATTTGATGCCTTTGAGATGCGTCAGCACGCCGACCCAAGGCGTCATCACTTTGGCAAGTTCGGCGCCGGTGACGACGGCCAGGACGCCCGGCGATTGTTTTGCCGCCGCGGTCGCGATCTGTTTGATCCGCGCATGCGCATGCGGCGAACGCACAAAGGCGACATGCGCCATGCGCGGCAGCACCACATCGGTGACATATTGGCCGCGCCCCTGCGTCAGCCGCGCCAGATTGGGCCGCGGCACCGAGCGGCCGATATAAGAATTCGGCCGATCGAGCGCGGTAAGACCGGACATCTGGTCCTCGGCGATTTTCATCGCTTGGCTCCCGCGCGGGCCTGGGCCACGGATTCGATGGCGTCGACGATGGCCTGATAGCCGGTGCAGCGGCAGTAGTTGCCGGAAATATGTTCGCGGATGGCGTCGCGGCTCGGCACGCCGCCGCGCGACAGCAATTCCTGCGCGCCGATCAGCATGCCGGGCGTGCAGAACCCGCATTGCAGCGCGTTGCGCCGGGTGAATGCGTCTTGTAGGTCGGCGATGGCGCCGGAGTCCGACACGCCTTCGATGGTTTCGACCGCGGCGCCGTCGCACTGCACCGCGAGCACCAGACAGCCGCGCACCACGTCGCCGTCGACCAGCACGGTGCAGGCGCCGCACACGCCCTGCTCGCAGCCGACATGGCTGCCGGTGAGACCGAGATCGTCGCGCAGGAAATCGACCAGCGTCTTGCGCGCTTCGACGCGCTCGCGCACGTCGTCGCCGTTCACGCGCAGCTGCACGTCGCAAAAGCGGCCGGTCACGCGCTCCCCCTCGAGCGTTTCTTATCGCCCGATTGTCGCAGGAGCCGGCCAAAGGTCAATGCGCGGGTTTGGCGATAGGCGGCCGGCGCCGCCGGCCGCGCGGGGGGCTAGTCGGAATTTTTCCGGTTGGCGAAGGCGGCGTTGCCGAGCCCGGTGCCGATGGTGAAGATGCCCCATTGCTCGACGTCGCCCATGAACGGCGTTTCGCTCAGGCCCTGCACCACGGCATCGTTGTGCATCACCACCGAGGTTTCGGCGTCGCCGATGCGCGGTATGGCCTCGCGCAGGATCGCCGGCAGATTGAATTTGCTGCTTTCCCAATTGCCCGGCAGGTTCTGCGCGCCGCGGTCGATCGAGCCGTCTTCCTCGATGACGCCGGGACAGCCGAGTCCGATGAACGGCGCCACGCTGATGCCTTTGCGTTTGGCCGACGCGATCAGACCTTTGAGCATCTCGACCAGATTTTCGACCGCGTGTTCGCGCTTCACGTCGGCTTCGTCGCCGTGGCGCCACAGCGAAAATTTCCAGACATTGGCCTTGGCGAGGTTGGGCGCCTTTTTCAGGTTGAGCCGCACGACGCCGGCGCGAATATTGGTGCCGCCGATGTCGACGGCGAGAATCAAGTCATAGGCCTTGAACATCCAGGCCGGGGCGAGGTGCGCGCCGCCGAGCAGGCCCGCCTCGTCCGGATCGTTGTGAATCGGCACCAGATCGACCTTGATCTCGTCGGCCTTGAGCATCACCGCGGTGCGGCCGATGACCAGTTCGCCGACGCGGCTGGCGCGAAAGCCGCCGCCGATGGCGAGCCGCTCGACCTCACGCCATGCCTTCAGTTTGAGGAAGCGGCGGATCACCAGCGCGAGATTCTGGGAGAACTCGTCGATCGCGGCCTGCACCAGGCCTGCGGCCTCGACGTCGCTGCTGGTCAGAAGGGCGTCCAGCTCCTTTTTCGAAAGGTCTTCGCTGTTGGTATCGCCGAGCGGGTCCTCGCCGGCCTTGCGCAGCGCCTTGCGCCAGTTCTCGAGCAAATCGCGAAACGCGCCCTTGCTGGCGCGGTCGCCGAGAAAACCCTCGTCGTCTTCAAGCTCGACATTGTAGCTGAGCAGATCCACCGACGGCAGCCGGTTCGAGCCATGGGCCGCAATGGCCGGCAGTGTCGAGCTTTGATCGGACATTCGCTTTGCCCCGAGGTCCGTCAATAACGGATCAAACAGGGCGAGGTTCCATCAGGCGGCCTGGCCGACAATCTGCCGCACGATATCGATGGCGCGGCGCAGCAGATTCATCGAGGCTTCGAGCGTGCGGAACGCGGCATGCGCCGTCAGCGTGACGTTGTCCATGCCGGTGAGCGGATTGTCGCGCTTGAGCGGCTCGTCGTGAAACACGTCGAGGCCGGCGTGGCGGATATGGCCGCTGCGCAGGCTGTCGATCAGCGCGGTCTCGTCGACCAGCGCGGCGCGCGCGGTATTGACGAAAATGACGCCTGGCTTCATCCGGGCGAAGTGCGCCGGGCCGAGAAAGCCGCGGGTTTCGTCGCCGAGCGTGAGATTCATCGAGATCACGTCGGACCGGGCCAGGAGTTCGTCCAGCGGCACCAGCGTCGCGCCGGGGCGCGGCGTCCGGTTCCAGGCGATCACCTCCATGCCGATGCCGCGGCCGATCCGCGCCACTTCCGCGCCGATGCCGCCGAGCCCGATCACGCCGAGCGTCTTGCCGAGCAGCTGCAGCCCGCCATAGGGCACCCACTTCCCGGCGCGCACGTCGCGATCCATCCGGGCGACATCGCGGCCGGCGGCGAACATCAGCGCGATGGCGTGCTCGGCGACGGCGGTGTCGCCGTAATTCTTGATGATGTGGACCTTGATATCGCGCGCGGCGAGGTCCGCGAGACTCATATAGCTCGCCGGCCCGGTGCCGAGGAACACCACATGCTTGAGCGCCGGGCATTGGTCGACCAATTCGGTCGGCATGTAGGAATGGTCGTCGATGCAAATCTCGTAGCCGTCGAGCACGCGCGGCAGTTCGTTGCGCGCGAACGGCTGGCGGTTGACGTCGATCGGCGGATCGTCGGCGCGCAGCACGCGCTGCCACACCGGCGCCAGCTGGTCGTTGCAGTCGAGGAACAGGGTTTTCACAATTCCCTCTCCCCGCGCGCGGGGAGAGGGTTAGGGTGAGGAGGCCTCTCCGCGGACGCTGCTTCCATAATTTTTTGCCGAACGCCTTCGATATTTTCCATTACGTCATTCCCAGTAGTTTGGTTGTTCTTCCTTCAACGCCACGCCTGCGGCCACGCCCCTCACCCCGACCCTCTCCCCACGCGCGGGAAGAGGGAGTTCATCGCGCGACGATTGGCTGAGCCTCCAACGCAGGCGCGCGCGGCGCGACGCCGGTGAAAGCCGTGCCTTGTTCGAACCAGCTGGCCGGCGCCGGCTGGCCCCACAAGGTCTGGCGCTGCGGGTCGGTGAGCGACCAGCGGATCGGCGCATGGTCGGGATCGACGGTGAGATAGTCGGAGGTGAACAGTTCGATGCGATGGCCGTCCGGATCGCGGATATAAAGAAAGAACGCATTGGAGATGCCGTGGCGTCCCGGCCCGCGTTCCATATTGGCGAGATAGCCGGAGGTCGCCATCACGTCGCAGATGTGGATGATGTCGAGCACGCCGGGCGTCCAGAAGCCGACATGATGCAGCCGCGGTCCGGCGCCATTGGTGAAGGCAAGATCGTGGACATTGCCTTTGCGGTGCAGCCACACCGCCCAGAGCTGCGGATCGATGCCGTCGGTCTCGGAATATTCCGTCAGCCGGAAGCCGAGTTCGGCGTAGAAGTCGTAGCTCGCCTGCACGTCGGGGGTGAAGCAATTGAGATGGTCGATACGCTGGATCCGCGCCCCTTGGTGGGCGGCGTATTTCTGCAGCATCGAGGGCGTTTGCTCCATCTGGGCGTAGAACTCGATCGGCATGCCGAGCGTGTCGGCCGCGCGCAGCGTGCGTCCTTGGTGCGGCAGGTCCGGAAACGCCGTCGGCAGATTACGGCGCTCGAACCAGAACGCGGCGCGATCGAGGTCCTCTTCGCCCGCGAGCTTGAAGCCCAGCGTGCGCGCGTCGGCCTCGCGGGAGCGCCGCAGCACCAGGGAATGATGATTGCGCTCCTCGACCCCGCGCAGATAAAGCGCATCCTCGGTCTCGTCGGTAACCAGAAGCCCCAGGCAATCGGCATAAAAGGCGCGCGAGCGGCCGAGGTCGCGCACGCCGAGTTCGACATGACTGGCGCGGACGACGTTGAACGGCGGATCGAAAACCGGCTGGCGGACGGGCATGAGGGGGAAAAGCGGTGCCGTTGACGGTTGGGGCGCTGAATTCTAACACATCGCCCGAAGATATGCTTACTGGCTTCGGGGACGCGGGGAGAGATTCGCAATGCGCCTGGCAAGCTACGCTCTGCGGGGACGGCCGAGTTTCGGCGCCGTTATCGGCGACGGCATCGTCGATCTCCGGCCGCGGCTGCACCGCCTCCACACGCTGAGCGAGGTGTTCAGGGCCCAGGCCATCGACCAGGCCAAGGCCGCGGCGAGCGGCGTCCGCCCCGACGTCCGGCTCGAGGAAGTCGAACTCTTGGCGCCGCTGTGGACGCCGGAGAAAATTCTCTGCATCGGCATCAATTACGCCAACCGCGGTGCCGATTATAATATCACCAACAATCCCAAATATCCGAGCATGTTCTACCGGGCGCCGAACTCGCTGGTCGGCTCCGGGCAGAATCTGATCCGGCCGAAAGTTTCCGAACAGCTCGACTATGAAGGCGAGATCGCGATCGTGATCGGCCGCGAGTGCAAGCACGTGCCGAAGGAGCGCGCGCTCGATATGATCGCCGGCACTGACCTTGTGCAACGAGGGCACGATCCGCGACTGGACCCGCCACGGCCAGTTCAATGTCACCCAGGGCAAGAACTTCGACGGCTGCGGCGCCATCGGACCGTGGATCGAAACCGATTTCGATCTGTCGAAGCCGCTGTCGCTCACCGTGCGCAAGAACGGCGAAGTCACCCAGGACGACACCACCGCCAGCATGATCTTTTCGTTCGCCGACATCATCGCCTATACGACGACATTCATGACGCTCAAGGCCGGCGACATCATCTGCACCGGCACGCCGGTGAAGAAAACCCCAAAGGTCGACCCGCCGGTCTGGCTGAAGCCCGGCGACGTCATCGAGGTCGAGTGCCCGGCGATCGGCGTGCTGCGCAACCAAGTGGCGGATGAGGCGTGAGCGCTGCCGCGCGAGCGGCCTGCGTCATCGGCTGGCCGATCGGACATTCCCGCTCGCCGCTCATTCATAATTACTGGCTCAAGAAATACGGCATCGCCGGTGCGTACCGGCGTGAAGCGGTGCCGCCGGAGGGATTTCGCGATTTCGTGCAATCGCTCGCCGCCCGCGGCTATGCCGGCGCCAATGTCACCGTGCCGCACAAGGAAGCAGCGCTCGCCTGTTCGCAGCCGGACGATCGCGCCCGCGCCGTCGGCGCCGCCAATACGCTGTGGCTCGACGGCGGTTTGCGCTCGACCAATACCGATGTCGAAGGCTTCTTGAATAATCTCGATGCTTGCGCGCCCGATTGGCGAAATGGCTTGAGCAAGGCGGTCGTGCTCGGTGCCGGCGGCGCGGCACGCGCGGTGATCTACGGCTTGCTGGAGCGCGGTATCGAACGCATCGCGCTCGTCAACCGGACGCCCGAGCGCGCGCCGAAGCGTTGCGGGAGCGGTTCGGCTCGCGAGTTCAGCCACGGCTGTGGCACGACCGCAATGCGGCGCTTGCCGATACCGCGCTGCTGGTGAACACGACGACGCTCGGCATGCACGGTCAGCCCGGCCTCGATATCGATATCGGGCGGTTGCCCGATCACGCCGTGGTCGCCGAACTGGTTTATGTGCCGCTGGTGACGCCGCTGCTGCGGGCCGCGCGCGGCGCGCGAACTGCGTATGGCCGACGGGCTTGGCATGCTGATGCACCAGGCGGTTCGCGGTTTCGCGCTGTGGTTCGGCAAGACGCCGGAAGTGACGGCGGAATTGCGGGCGCTGCTCGAGGCCGATATCGCCCTTCCGCCGGCGAGCGCGCCGGAATAACCTCTCCCCCAAGGTGTTCTAACCCCTGTCGCGGGGGCGACAAGAATTAACCGGGAGGACCAGTCGTGACATCCTATAGATCCGTCATCGGAGGCGCTCTGGCGCTCTCCTTCGCCGCCTCGCTTGCGGTCGCGCAGACGCCGGCGGCGCCGCCGACCCGCATCCGCGGTACCATCGAGAAGCTCGACGGCCAGACGCTGACCGTGAAGTCGCGCGACGGCGCCGATGTCAGCGTCAAGCTCGCCGATGCCACGCCGGTGCGCGCCGTCGTCAAGCAGACGCTCGCCGATGTCAAGCAGGGCGGCTTCGTCGGCATCACCGCCATGCCGCAGCCGGACGGCACCCAGAAGGCGATCGAAATTCATATTTTCCCCGAGGCGATGCGCGGCACCGGCGAAGGCCATCGGCCGTGGGATCTGCTTCCCAACAGCACCATGACCAACGCGACCGTCGACAGCGAGGTCGCGGTCAGCGACGGCCAGAAGCTGGTGCTGAAATACAAAGACGGCGAGAAGACTTTCATCGTGCCGCCGGACGCCATCATCGTCACCTTCGCGCCGGCAACCATGGCCGACGTGAAGCCGGGCGAGAAAGTCGTGATCAACGCCAACAAACAGGCTGACGGCAGCATCACCGCCGCGAACCTGACGGTCGGCAAAAACGGCGTAAATCCGCCGATGTAACGACAGACGGCAGCGGGCCGAGACGGCAGCGGGCCGCGCTGCCTTCTTCACCCTCCTGGCACGGCCCTTGCTCGTTATTCAAGCATCGATCACGCCGACGCCAGGAGGATGCCCATGACACGCGCCGAACTCACCGAAAAACTGCTCGACATCAAGCGCGACAAAGGCTGGACCTGGAAATATATTTGCGGCGAGATCGGCGGCATGTCGCCGGTGCTGGTCACCGGCGCGCTGCTCGGCCAGATGAAACTCACCAAGCCGCAGGCCGCCAAGGCCGCCGAACTGTTCGGCCTCAGCAAAAGCGAACAGGCCCTTCTCAACGAGGTGCCGTATCGCGGCTCGGCGATGCCGCCGACCGATCCGCTGATCTATCGGCTCTATGAACTGGTGATGGTCAACGGTCCGGCGCTGAAGGTGCTGATCGAGGAAGAGTTCGGCGACGGCATCATGTCGGCGATCGATTTCGACATGACGATCGATCGCCAGGCCGATCCGAAAGGCGATCGCGTCAAACTCTCGATGTCGGGCAAATTCCTGCCGTACAAATATTACGGCGCCACCGGCAACGCGCAGGCTTACGGCTATAAGGAAGAGTAGGTTGCGTCATTCCGGGGCCGCAGGCTTATGCCGCACCCGGAATGACTCCACTTATTAACGCCGGCAGTGGCGGTGGAAACTATTGTCGGTCCAGCAGTGACCCCGGCTGATCGACGGGCCCCAGAACGGCCTGCCCCAGACCGCGCCGACCACGCCGCCGATTACCGCACCGGGGGGACCGGCGACCAGGAGACCGGTGCCGGCGCCCGCCGCCGCGCCGACCATATCGGCGCGCGCGCTCGAAGCCGCCGCCATCGAGAAAATCGCTATCGCCAGTAAAAGCTTACGCATAGTGCCACTCCATACCGTCCGTGCCCCTCCCCCGAAGTGCCCGTGACGTAACATTTACTATCACGCGACACCTTTTCATAAGGTTGACGAAACGAAAACGGCGGCGAAACAGACGCTTAGCCTGTCTCGCCGCCGTGAAGCGGAGCGTCGAATGCGCCGCCGAATGGTCTAGCGACGGCAGTGGCGATGGAAATTATTGTCGGTCCAGCACGACGGGCGGCCGACCGGCGGGCCCCAGTACGGGCGGCCGAAAACCCCGCCGATGACGGCGCCGGCGACCGCGCCGGGCGGCCCGGCAACCACCAGACCGGCGCCCGCGCCGGCCGCGGCACCGACCATATCGGCGCGCGCCGTCAAGGGAGCGGCCGCGACCGCGGCCAAGATCGTTGTTGCAAGCAAAAGTTTCCGCATAGCGTCCTCCTCAGCCGATCGCGACGCGTGGATGCTTGTCCAGCACGGCGATGAGTTGTTGGTCGTGGGTTGCTGTCTTCCAAAACCCCACCGGACAACCCGCAAGGCCGGATTTGGTTGCGGCGGAAAAGCGGTTTATTTGCTTCCCGATTGACAAAACGCGAGAGCAACAAGTTAACGATCGGCGGGAAAACGGCGCGGCTCAATCGTCGTCCGCCACAATCACCCTGCGATCGATATCGGCCACCGTGGTGACGCCCATCAGCGCCATGGTGACGTCGAGTTCGTTCGTGATGATCTCGATGGCGCGGGCCACGCCGGCCTGCCCGGCGGCACCGAGGCCATAGATATAAGCCCGCCCGCTCATGCAGGACCGTGCGCCGAATGCCAGCGCGCGCGCCACGTCCTGGCCCGAGCGGATGCCGCCGTCGAACATCACCTCGATCTCGGCGCCGACCGCATCGACCACCGGCGGCAGCGCCGAGATCGACGACGGGGCGCCGTCGAGCTGGCGGCCGCCGTGATTGGAAACCACCAGCGCATCGGCGCCGGTCTTGGCCGCGATGCGCGCGTCTTCGACGTCGAGAATGCCCTTGAGGATCAGCTTGCCCGGCCACAGGCTCTTGATCCACTCGACGTCTTTCCAATTCAGCGTCGGATCGAACTGGCCGGCGATCCACTGCGACAATTTGTTGACGTTCTCCATGCCGCGCATATGGCCGGCGATATTGCCGAAGGTCTTGCGCTTGCCGCGCGCGATGCTGAGCGCCCAGGCCGGCTTGGTCGCGATGTCGATCAGATTCTTGAAATCCGCACTTCCGGCGGCACGGTCATGCCGTTCCGGATGTCGTTGTGGCGCTGACCGAGCACTTGCAGGTCGACGGTGAGAACCAGCGCGCTGCATTTCGCCGCCGCCGCGCGCTCGATCAGGGCGCGGATGAAGCCGCGGTCCTTCATCACGTAAAGCTGAAACCAGAACGGCTTGTCGACCGCGCCGGCGACATCCTCGATCGAACAGATCGACATGGTCGACAGCGTGAATGGAATGCCGGCGTCCTGCGCGGCGCGGCAGGCCAGGATCTCGCCGTCGCCGTGCTGCATGCCGCACAACCCGATCGGCGCCAGCGCCAGCGGCAGCGAAGCCGGCTCGCCTAGGATCGTGGTCTTGGTGCTGCGGCCGGCGACGTCGCACAGGATGCGCTGGCGCAACTTGATGCGCTCCAGATCGTCGCGATTGGCGCGCAGCGTCTGCTCGGTATAGGAGCCGGCTTCGGCATAATCGATGAACGCGCGCGGCACCTTGCGGTGCGCGACCGAGCGCAGATCCTCGATACAGGTCATGGTTTGCATCGGCGTTTCTTCCGGGCACGTTGGCCCAGCTCCCCACCCGTTTGATAGCATACAGCACGCCGCAATCCGTCGCCCCGGAACGGCAGGCGCCGCAATTCGTTACTATATGAAGTTGCCAGATTTCGAGCCGAACAATCCGGAGGGCGACCACAATGGGTGAAATTCACAGCGGCGGAAAAGACGGCAAGGATCGGCAGCACAAGGCGGACCGGACGCGGGAAAAGCTCGACGAGGCGCTGGAACGCGGGCTCGAGGAAAGCTTTCCCGGCTCCGACCCGGTGGCGGTGACCCAACCGCCGCCCAGTCCGCGGGACAAGAATGAGATTTAATCGGACTTGCTGCGCGCTTCGCGGCGCCTTTAACGCCTTGAGTTGCAAGGGTTATAGGGTAAACAGCCGGTTACCGCGGTCGGTAAGATTACCCAACATTTTTTGAAGCGATTGCGACCGCGGACGGGCTAGTATCCGTCCCGGACAGGCTGGCGGGGTGGGACTCCAATACAATGGTTCGTAAGTATTTCGGTACCGATGGGATTCGCGGCCGCGCCAATGGCGTGATCACGCCGGAACTCGCGCTGAAGGTGGGCCAGGCGACCGGCCTGGTCTTCCGCCGCGGCGAATATCGCCATCGCGTGGTGATCGGCAAGGATACCCGGCTGTCCGGCTACATGATCGAAACCGCGCTGGTCGCCGGCTTCACCTCGGTGGGCATGGATGTCCTGCTCCTCGGACCGATGCCGACGCCGGCGGTCGCCATGCTGACCCGCTCGATGCGCGCCGACCTCGGCGTGATGATTTCGGCCTCGCACAATCCGTTCGACGACAACGGCATCAAATTGTTCGGACCGGATGGCTACAAGCTGTCCGACGACGTCGAGCACAAGATCGAAGCTCTGATCGACTCCGACATGACCAAGCGGCTGGCGAAAAGCACCGACCTCGGCCGCGCCAAGCGCATCGACGGGGTCCACGACCGTTACATCGAATTCGCCAAGCGTACGATGCCGCGCAATCTCTCGCTCGACGGCCTGCGGGTCGTGATCGACTGCGCCAACGGCGCCGCCTATCGCGTGGCGCCCGACGCGCTGTGGGAGCTCGGCGCCGACGTCGTCTCGATCGGCGTCGAACCGGACGGCTTTAATATCAATCGGGAATGCGGCTCGACCGCGCCCGACGCGCTGTCGCGCAAGGTGCGCGAGATGCGCGCCGATATCGGCATCGCGCTCGACGGCGACGCCGACCGGGTCGTCATCGCCGACGAGCATGGTCATCTGGTCGACGGCGACCAGCTGCTCGCGGTGATCGCCGAGAGCTGGGCGGAAGACCGCTTGCTCAGCAAGCCCGGCATCGTCGGCACCGTGATGTCGAATCTCGGTCTCGAGCGCCATCTGCAATCGCTCAATCTTTCGCTGGTCCGCACCCCGGTCGGCGACCGCTACGTGCTCGAAAAGATGCGCGAGCTCGGCTACAATGTCGGCGGCGAACAGTCCGGCCACATCATCCTGTCCAATCACACCACGACCGGCGACGGCTTCATCGCCGCGCTGCAATTGCTGGCGGTGGTGAAGAAGAAGGACAAGCCGGTATCGCAGGTCTGCCACCGCTTCGAAGCGCTGCCGCAGATCCTGCGCAATGTGCGCTACCGCAACGGCAAGCCGCTGGAGAATGCCAAAGTGCGCTCGGCGATCGCCACCGCCGAGAAGCGCCTCAACGGCCACGGCCGCCTGGTGGTGCGCCCGTCGGGCACCGAGCCGGTGATCCGCATCATGGGCGAAGGCGACGACAAGATCATGGTCGAGGAAGCCGTCGACGGCATCGTCGACGCGCTGACAGCGCACGCGGTGTAGATCCTTATCAATCCTCCCCCGTTTACGGGGGAGGTGGCGCGCGAAGCTCGCCGGTAGGGGCAAGTTTCAACGTCGGCACCAGACAATCCGCCGACGCCCCCTCCACCGCGCAAGAGCGCGGTCCCCCTCCCCGCGCTGCGCGCAGGGGAGGATCGTCGTCAGCCTCGCGACTTCAAAAACTGGGCGAAGACTTTCAGCGTGCTTTCAGACACGTAATGCTCGATGCCCTCGGCGTCGGCTTCGGCCGATTCTGTGGGCACGCCGAGCGCACGCAGCACATCGACCACCAAGCGGTGGCGGACCCGGACGCGATCGGCGAGTTCATGACCTTTCTCGGTCAGGAAGACTCCACGATAGGGCCGCGCCGTCGCCAGGCCGGCGCGCTTCAAGCGTGAAACGGTCTTGATCGCGGTGGCGTGCGAGACGCCCAGGCGCCGCGCAATATCGGTCGGCCGCGCCTCGCCCTCGCCGGCAAGCAAGTCCGCGATCAATTCGACGTAATCCTCGAGCAAAGCGGTCGATTGCGCCGACCGCGTCTTGCCGAAGCGGCGCGCCTGGGTGCCTTCGGCGGGAAGCTTCCCCATCGTCATTAATTCTCGCTCGCGGCGGCCCGAGCCGCTTCCCTGCCGACCATATTCTGTTTCGCGTGTCAAAGTGTAGCTTTAGCTACAACTTGAAGCTATTGACTAAAACGGCCGCAGTACCCATACTGTAACCGATGCTACATTTTGGTGTAATTGCTGCAAGCGGCCGGAATTGATGCGCAGCCCGATCCTGAACGATGGCGGGCGGCGCGGAGGTCTCAGCGAGCGAACCGTCGCCACCGCCCAGCAGGCGCTGGCCGGCCAGCGCTACGGCGTGGGCGCGACGCTGGCCTTTGCCGGACCGGCCGTGATCGCCTCGATCGCCTACATGGACCCCGGCAATTTCGCCACCAACATTCAGGCCGGCGCGAAATACGGCTACGGGCTGCTCTGGGTCGTTCTGGTCGCCAACGCGATCGCGATGCTGTTCCAGGGCCTCTCGGCCAAGCTCGGCATCGTCACCGGGCGGAACCTCGCCGAACTCTGCCGCGATCACTTCCCGCGCCCGGTGGTATGGGCGATGTGGATCGTCAGCGAGATTGCCGCGATGGCGACCGATCTCGCCGAATTCCTCGGCGGCGCTATCGGCCTGTCCTTGCTGTTTCACATGCCGCTGCTGGCCGGCATGGCGGTGACCGCCGTCGTCACCTACGGTCTTTTGATGTTCGAAGGCTACGGCTTCCGGCCGCTCGAACTGATCATCGCGGCGATCGTCGGCCTGATCGGACTCTGCTACCTGATCGAAATGTTCATCGCGCCGGTCGACTGGGCCGCGGCGGCGTTCCACACCGTCACGCCGCAGATCGCCGACGCCGGCGCCTTGTTGCTCGCGGTCGGCATCGTCGGCGCGACGGTGATGCCGCACGCGATCTATCTGCATTCCGGGCTGATGCAGGCGCGGGTTCCGGTCCGCGACGACCGGGAACGCCGCAAGGTCCTGTATTTCTCCAATCGGGAAGTCGTCGTCGCGCTCACCATCGCCGGCCTCGTCAACATGGCGATGGTGATGATGGCCGCCGGCGCCTTCCACGCCGGCCATCCCGATGTCGCCGAGATCGAAACCGCCTATTACACGCTGACGCCGCTGCTCGGCGCCGCCGCCGCCGGCGTTTTCCTGGTATCGCTGATTGCGTCCGGCATTTCGGCCTCGACCGTGGGCACCATGGCGGGCCAGATGATCATGCAGGGCTTCGTCAATTTTCGCATTCCGATCTGGCTGCGGCGCCTCGTGACCATCGTGCCGGCCTTCGTCGTGGTCGCGCTCGGCGTCAATACCACCCATGCGCTGGTGATCAGTCAGGTGGTGTTGAGTCTGGCGCTGCCGCTGCCGATGATCGCGCTGATCATCTTCACCAGCAGAACCGACATCATGGGAAGTTTCGCCAATAGCGCGCCGACTCGCGTCACTGCGGCGGTCGCGACCGCCGTGGTGCTGGTTCTCAATATCGTGCTGATCGTGCAGACTTTGACGTAGCCCGGATCGAGCGGCGGCGAAATCCGGCGATGACGGCGTGCCGTGACCGGCAACAGCATCTTGGAATTCCCGGACTGCGCGGGCGCAATCCGGGTCGCGATTACAGGTCTTGTTACAGGGTCTTCAGATTTTCGGCGGCCGACTTGCCGGTCTTGCGGTCCACCACGGCTTCGAAGGAAACGCGTTGACCCTCGCGGAGGTCGCGAAGACCGGCGCGTTCGACGGCGCTGATATGAACGAAGATATCCTTGCCGCCGTCTTCGGGTTGAATAAAGCCGTAGCCCTTTTGGGTGTTGAACCACTTCACGGTACCGTTGCTCACGGGTCTCTCCTCATAGGCATATAAATTTGAGCCGCGCGTATTGCCCGGCTCGGCTGGTTCGAGATTTTGGTGAAAGATCGTCAGTCCGGCGCGGTTATCAGTCGCTGCAAGGCCTTAGTCGTTCGGCCGAAAACTCGATGGCAAATATTTAGCGGCAACGCGCCGTCTCCGCAAGATTCCGCTCGGTCATTATGACAGCGGCGAACCGCGGGCTTAAATCCGCTTGTCGCAAAGCACTTAATGAAAAGAAAAATTCGCGCCGCCGCACCAGCCGCTTGCCGGACGGCGCGCGCGATGCAACAAAACGCCGTCCGAAGGGAAGGAAACATTCATGCGAACCGTCGCGCTCGAAGAACATTTTTCCGCGCCGGCGCTGGCCAAGCGCATCGACCCGAAGATCACCAGCGCGCGGGGCTTTCGGCCGAGGAATCTGACGCCGGGCGCGCCCAATCCGATGCAGCTTTTGCCCGAGATCGGCGAGACCCGTATCAAATCGATGGACGACGCCGGCATCACCGTGCAGGTGCTGTCGAATGCCGGGCCGGCCGCCGATCTGTTGCCCGGTCCCGACGGCGTGGCGCTGGCGCGCGACATCAACGATCATATCAAAGCGGCGATCGCACCCTACCCCGGACGTTTCGCTGCGTTCGCAGCCCTGCCGCTGCAAAGCCCCGACGCCGCGCCGGTCGAGCTTGGCCGTGCGGTGAAGGACCTGGGTTTCGTCGGCGCCATGGTCAACGGCACCACCGCCGGCCGCTTCCTCGATCATCCGAGCTATGACGGCTTGCTCGCCGCCGCGGTCGAGCTCGATGTACCGATCTACATCCATCCGCATATTCCCCCCGAGGCGGTGCGGCAGGCTTACTTCTCCGAACTGCCGGAAGGCGCCGGCCGCGTGCTCGAGACCGCGGGCTGGGGCTGGCATTCGGAAACCGCCGTGCATCTTCTGCGCATGGTGGTCGCCGGCACGCTCGACCGTCATCCCAAGCTGAAGCTCATCATCGGCCACATGGGCGAGATGCTGCCGATGATGATGGCGCGCGCCGACCAGGTGTTCCGGCACGACATCGGCCATCTCAAGCGTCCGATCACGCAGACCATCCTCGATCAGGTCTGGATCACCACCAGCGGCATTTTCGATCAGCCGCCGTTCCTCGCGGCGCTGCAGACCTTCGGCATCGACCGCATCATGTTCTCGGTCGACTATCCGTTCGAGGAGAATGCCTCGGGCCGGAAATTCCTCAACGAAGTCTCGCTGTCGCCCGCGGACAAAGTGAAACTCGCGCACGGCACGGCTGATGCGGTGCTCAAGCTCAAGGCGTAGCGCCGCGCGTTAAGACAGAGGCCGGCGAAGAAGGGCGATTGCCAGGCTGGCGCTCCCTACGGGAATCGAACCCGTGTTTCAGCCTTGAGAGGGCCGCGTCCTAGACCGCTAGACGAAGGGAGCTTGCGCGCTTGCAGGCCCCGAAATAACCGCGATACGCGTGGCAGGCAAGCGGCTTGGCACGCAACCGGCTTTGCGCCTGCCGGTCGCCGTGTAATGATGCAGCGTCCGGCGCGAATGCGGCACCCGGCTTGATCCGAATCAGCCGATTTTGCGGAACTTGCGGCCATGAAGCTCTTCCGGCGCGTCCTATTGGCTTGCGCAAGTGTCGTGCTTGGGTTTGCCGTGCATGGCGTTGCCGTCCTCGGCCTCGCCGTGGGCCCGGCGCACGCCGATGTCGGCTTCGACCGGCCGGGCGGCGATTACGATAAATTCGTCGTCAAATCCGGCGATCCGGCGGACTGCTCCTTGCGCTGCGAGCGCGACGGGCGTTGCCGGTCCTGGTCGTTCGCCTATCCGCGCACCCAGCAGACCGAGGCGGTTTGCTGGCTGAAGAAAAACGTGCCGCCGCGGATCGAAAACGAATGCTGCGTCTCCGGCGTCCGCGGCGCCGGTGTCAACGAACCGATCTCGAAGGACCTTGAATTCGGCATCGATCGCGCCGGCGCCGATTACCGGAGCTTCGAAACGCCGGCGGACAGTTCGGGCGGCGCCTGCGCCCAGGCCTGCAAGGAGGAACAGCGTTGCCGGGCCTGGACCTATGCGCGGCCCGGCTATCCAGGCCCCGCCGCGCATTGTTATCTGAAAGCCAAAGTGACCATTCCCCGGCGCAAGCCGTGCTGCGTGTCGGGCGTTGTCCGATAATAGCCCCGCGTCAGGGCTCGGTGGCGAAGCGGATGCGGCCGGTCGGCTTCAGCGTCTTGATGTCGAAGGTGCGCAACTCCGCCGCGCCGTCGATGTCCATCAGCACCGCGATGCGGCCGGCCGAAGCGACGGTCGACAGCACATGCGCGCCTTTCGGCAGGGTGACGATGCCGTCGCCGGATACCACGGCGGCGCCGGCGAACATCCGATAGCCGATGACGGTCACCACCGCGGCTACCGCAAGCGCCGTGGTCAGCGCCGAGATCACCATCATGATGCGCGCCCGGCCGACGAGTTGCGCCGCGGCGGATTCGGGGCCATCTGCGGCACCTGATAAATTGCCGCGCGGATTGCCGGATAGATTGGTCATAACTGAATGCCCATGAACGTTACCCCCTCGACGCCGACCACGGTGCTGGCCGGCGACGACGACACCGGCGACCGGCTGGACCGCGCCCTGGCCAAGCATATCGACGCGCTGTCGCGGTCGCGCCTCAAGACGCTGATCGAAGCCGGTGCGGTCACCATCGATGGCGCGACGATCCGCGATCCGAGCCACCGCGTCAATTCCGGCATGGCGATCCAGGTCGACGTTCCCCCGCCCGAGCCGGCAAAGCCCGAGGCCGAACCGATCCCGCTCGACGTCGTCTTCGAGGACGACGACATGATCGTCATCAACAAACCCCGAAACCTGGTCGTTCATCCCGCCGCCGGCCATTGGACCGGCACGCTGGTGAATGCGCTGATCGCTCATTGCGGCGATAGCCTTTCCGGCATCGGCGGCGAGCGGCGCCCCGGCATCGTGCATCGGCTCGACAAGGACACCACCGGACTGATGGTGGTGGCGAAGAACGATCTGGCGCACCGGGCGCTGGCGGCGCAATTCGCCGATCACGGCCGGAGCAGCGATGACTTCGAGCGCGGCTATCTGGCATTCGCCTGGGGCGCGCCCGACCGTTGGCACGGCGTGATCGATCGGCCGATCGATCGCGACCCGCGGGCGCGGGACCGCATGGCGATCCGCGAAGGCGGGCGCGAGGCGGTCACCCATTGGCAGCTGCTCGAAGCCTATCCGGGGATGCCAGGCCCGCGCCGTCTCCATAAGACGGTGAAAGCCGAGGTGCCGGCGGCAAGCTTTCTCGCCTGCCGGCTCGAAACCGGCCGGACCCATCAGATCAGGGTCCATTTGGCCTCGATCGGCCATCCATTGATGGGGGACGGGGTCTACGGGGCCGGATTCCGCACCAAATCGGCCATTTTGACCCCGGAAGCGCAAACCGCGCTGGCCGGCCTTGGCAGACAGGCGCTCCATGCCCATATACTGTCGGTGAAACACCCATCGAGCGGCGAAATCCTCAGGTTCCGGTCGGAACTGCCGCCGGATCTTGCTCGTTTGCATGGTGCGCTGGCCGGCGGTCGGGCCGAAACCAGCGGCAAAATGTCCGGCGATAGTTAAGGATTTACCGGTTTCTCTGCTTTCTTACAAGCACTTGACCGAGATCAACGCAGCGTCGCGTCGATGTGATACGGCATCCCTTCCACTCGCTCGATTCGAACGTGTATGTTGCGGGTGCGAGATAAACCTTTGGCGCCGTCGGCTCGGGGAGCGGCGGTCCACTTTGCCCGCCGCTTCGCGGGGGCATTCATAAGGAGGGCGCTATCATGGCCCAGACTGCTGCACTGCCCGTTTTATCGGGCGAAACTGGACTCACCCGTTATCTGGAAGAAATCCGGCGGTTCCCGATGCTGGAACCGCAGGAAGAATTCATGCTGGCCAAAAGCTGGCGTGAGCACGGCGACCGCGACGCCGCGCATCGGCTGGTCACCAGCCATTTGCGGCTCGTCGCCAAGATCGCCATGGGCTATCGCGGCTATGGCTTGCCGATCTCGGAAGTGATCTCGGAAGGCAATGTCGGCTTGATGCAGGCGGTCAAGCGCTTCGAGCCCGACAAAGGCTTCCGGCTCGCCACTTACGCGATGTGGTGGATCAAGGCCGCGATCCAGGAATACATCCTGCGCTCCTGGTCGCTGGTCAAAATGGGCACCACGGCCAATCAGAAGAAGCTGTTCTTCAACCTGCGCAAGGCGAAGAGCCGCATCTCCGCGCTCGACGAAGGCGACATGCGGCCGGATCAGGTCAAACTGATCGCCAAGCGGCTCGGCGTCACCGAGCAGGACGTGATCGACATGAATCGCCGCCTCGGCGGCGACGCGTCGCTCAACGCCCCGATCCGCGAAGATGGCGATTCCGGCGAGTGGATGGATTGGCTGGTCGACGACAGCGTCAGCCAGGAAAGCCGGCTGGCCGAATCGGAACAGTCGGACAATCGCCACAAGGCGCTCGGCGATGCGCTCTCGGTGCTCAACGATCGTGAGCGCCGCATCTTCGAGGCGCGGCGGCTGGCCGACGAGCCGATTACGCTCGAAGAACTCGCCGATGAGTTCGGCGTGTCGCGCGAACGTGTCCGCCAGATCGAAGTGCGGGCGTTCGAGAAAATCCAGAAGGCGGTGAAGAACAACATCGCCCACATGGAAAGCCCGGAGCACGCCGCGCCGATCGCCGCGGCGGCTCACTAAACTCCGACGACATAGCTAGGCTGTTTCCGCCAAGGCCGCGTCGGCGCGCCGTTCCAACAGAACGGCGCCCTGACGGCGGGCGATGTCGCGCGCCGTTGCAAAAGCCTGGCGCGCCTCATCTTTGTTGCTGCGGTCAAGCGCCAACAGGCACTGGCCGCGCAGCCGATAAATCTCCGGCAGAAAGAAGCCCACTCCCGGCTCGTCGATGCCGGCGATCGCGCGATCAAGCTGGGCGAGACCGTCGGCCGCCCGGCCGGCAGCCAGCAAAACCTCCGCCGCCAAGCCCCGGTAATATTGCGGCAGCGGGCCGACGGCAGCGGCATTCTCGATCTCGCTTTCCATCAGCCGCGACGCCGCGGCCAAGCCGTCGCCGACCGCATCGGCCCATGCGCCCAGGATCAGGTTGCCGGCACGCCATTGCATCAGGCCGAATTTCTCGGTCAGCGCGGCGCCACGCTGCGCCATGACGGCGACGGCGCCGCGATCGGCCACGAGCTGATAGGCAATGCCGCTATTGTGCAGCCCGTGGGCGAGGCTGTTGGGATGATCGAGTTCTTCGGCCAGCGTGACCGCCCGCGCCAGGATGGCCGCGGCGCGATCGCGCTCGCCGGACAAGTGCAGCGCGTTGCCGCACTGCGAATGCGCGCAAACGCCCGGATCGTGACCGCCGAAAGCATGGCCGAGGTGGCGATGCCGATCGATGTCGTACATGGCGATGCCGTGGCCGCTGTCGGCCAGAGCAGTCGTGACATCGCCGCAGAAAAAAGCGGTCGACCACCGGCAATGATAAGCTTCCAGCAACAGGTCGCTGTCGACCGAGCCTTGGGCAAGCGCCACCAGTTCATCGGCGCGACTGCGCGCCTGGGCCGTCTTGCGCTTGGAATTGGCGTTGAGCCACAAGCCCCATTTGGCCTGATAGACCGCGGTGTCGTTACCCAGTGCTGCGCCGATCTCCTCGGCGCGTTGATAGACCGCCTCGACATTATCGCTCTGGATGCCGCGCATCACCATCAATGCCGGTCCGAGCTTCAGCAGAAAATCCAATTGCCGGCGGCTGCGCTCATCCGCCGGGACGATCGCCTCGGCGCTTTTGAGACCGGCCGAGAAATGAGCGATCGCTTCTTTGTAAGCCGACCGGCTCACAGCCTGATCGCCGGCGCGCATGCGGTAATCGCAAGCCGGCTCCGCCAGGCCGGCCTCACCGAAATGATGCGCCAGCAGATCCGGTTCGGCCGCCGCCACGTCGCTGAATTGTTTTTCCAACACGCGTGCGATGCGCTCATGCCATTCGCGCCGCCGGCTCAGCAGCAGGCTTTCATAGGCCGCGTCGCGCGTCAGCGCGTGCTTGAAGCTGAAGCTTTGCTCGAGCCCGCGCCCTTCGGGCAAGACGATGCCCGCCGCGACCAGCTTGGTCAGTGCGTCCTCGAGATCGGTTCGGCGGCCCAGCATCAGCACATTGAGGAGCGAAGTCGGAAACTGGCGCCCGATCACGGCTGCGATCTGCGCTACCTCGCGGGCCGCACCGAGCCGGTCGAGCCGCGCCATCAGCGAATCCTTGAGCGTCGCCGGCACGGCGGCGCTGTCCTCGCCGGCCGATTCCATCACGCTCTTGGTCAGTTCCTCGGCGAAAAGCGGTACGCCGTCGGTCTTGGCGACGATAGCGGCCAGGGTATCGGCCGACAGGCCATGCGAGGCCGCGACGCCGGCGACCAGTTCGGCGCATTCGGCACGCCCCAGCCGGCCCAGCGTGAGCAGCGTCGCATGCGGCCGGGTCTGCCAGGGCGCCGCGAAATCGGGCCGCGCCGTCACCACGGCAAGCAGCCGGGCCTGACCGATGCTGTCGGTCAAGCGCGTCAGTAATTCGAGCGTGGTCGCATCGATCCAATGGGCGTCTTCGATCACCAGCAGGATGGGGACGCCGTCGGCGGCATGCAGCATGTCGTCGACCAACAGAGCGAGGGTCGCCGCTTTTCGCTGCGCGGGTGTTGCCGCCGGTTGCGTCGTCGCGGCGACCGGAATCGACAGCAACTCGGCGATCAAGGAAACGGCGGCCGGGTCCGACTCCCCGCGCAGGGCGAACAAAGCGTCCAGCTTTTCCATTCGCACCGCCGGCGAGTCCGCTGCGGCGAAACCCGCCGCGCGGGAAAGCTGCCGGATCATCGGATAAAGCGCGCTGTCGCTATGATAAGGCGAGCACTGCAAGTGAATGCGGCGATGCGGCTCGGCGGCGACCGCTTCCTGCAATGCCTCGATGGCGCGCGATTTACCGATCCCGGCTTCGCCGATCACGGTGACGACCTGCCCCTCGCCGTTCCGCGCCAACCGCCAGCGGTCGAGCAGCAGTCCCATTTCATTGGCGCGCCCGATCAGCGGCAGACCGCCGCCGCTGCGGGCCGCCGCAAAACGGCTCTCGATGGAGGCTTCGCCGCGCACGCGCCAAACCGGGATCGGACGTGAAAATCCCTTCAGGGCGTGTTCGCCGGTGCGATCGAGATCGAACAAGCCGCCTAATAAGGACTGCGTCGATTCGCTGATCAGGATGGTGTCCGGCGCCGCCAGCGCCTGAAGGCGCGCGGCGAGATTGGGCGTCTCGCCGACGATGGTTCGCTCTTGAGCCGTGCCGGTGCCGACGATCTCGCCGACCACGACCAGGCCGGTGGCAATGCCGACCCGCGCCTGGATCCGCGTCCCGTCCGGCAGCGCGAGGCCGCCGACTTCGGTCAGAATGCCAAGCCCGGCGCGAACCGCGCGTTCCGCCGCATCTTCGAAGGCCTGCGGAAAGCCGAAATAAGCCAGCACCCCGTCGCCCATGAATTTGGCGACGAAGCCGCCGAAACGGCCGATCACGCCCGCGACCGTGTCCTGGTAACGGCGGATGACATCGCCGAGCAATTCGCAGTCGACCGTCCCCGACAGCGCGGTCGAGCCGACCATGTCGCAGAACATCACCGTGACCTGACGCCGCTCGGCGTCCGCTGCGGGTTCCGGTACTCGACCTTCAGACGCGTTCGGCTCCGCGACGGCGGAATGACGCTCCGCGATCGCCTTCAACAGCCGCCGGCGATTGCCGAGCGACACGCCGAGCTTTTCCAGATCGCCGTCGTTCAATTCCGGCAGGATATCGAAATCGATGTCGTTCGCTTCGAACGCATCCGCATATTGCTCCAGCTTGTTGCGGCTCAGCCAGTCGCGGAGATCGCTCATTCCATCGGTTCCCAGACGCCTCGGCGCGCGATCGAGCCGCCGCACCGGCGTCAGCGTGGCAGGCCAGACCAACCCAATTGATCGTCCGGCGCAAGCAAATTCAAACGCGCAATGCGGCGCGCAAGGGCCAGCGGCACGCCAGGATGATCGCGCCGGCAAATGCCGCAATCGCCGCTGTCATCAGAAAGAATTCCGGCTTCGACATGCGACTCCAGAAGCTGCCGATATAACCGGCGAGGAAGCCGCCGGTGAAGCTGGTCGCGAGCCAAACCCCCATCATCATCGATAGAATGCGCGGCGGCGCCACCTTGGTCACCAGCGACAGTCCGATCGGCGAGAGGTACAGCTCGCCGAGCGTCGTGATGACGATAGCGCCCAGGACCCACAGCCAGCTCGCTTGTCCGCCGCCGGCATGGAACGCGGCATACGCCATGATGAGGCTGGCGACGGCGACGCCCCAGCAGCCGAACACCATTTTCGTCACCGTCGAAGGCTCGGTGCCGCGCGCCGCCTGCCGCGCCCACAACGCCACCACGAACGGCGTGAAAGCAAAAATCATGAACGGATTGAAAGCGAGAAACCAGGTGGTCGGAATTTGCGCCGTCCATCCTAATAGATCGATGCTGCGGTCGACGCCGGTGTCGATCCAAAGAATCGTCGTATTGCCGATCTGCTCATAGACCGCCCAGAACAAAGTGGTCGGCACGAACAGAACCAGCAGCGCGACGATGGCGCGCCATTGCTCGCGGCTCAGCGGCTGGCTTTCACGATCGCGCCGCGCTTGGTTTGAGCAATTCGTCCGGCGGCAGGTACGGCAGCGCATAAAGATAAATGCACAGCCCGATGCACATGCCGACGCCGGCAGCGGCAAAGCCGTAATGCCAGCCCGCTTTTTCGCCCAGCGTGCCGCAGACCAGCGGCGCCAGAAACGCGCCGACATTGATGCCGACATAAAAGATCGAATAGGCGCGGTCGCGCCGATCGTCGCCCGGCGCATAAAGGCCGCCGACCTGGGTGGAGATGTTCGGCTTGAAGCAGCCGCTGCCGAGGATCAGCGCCAATAGCGCGAACAGGAAAAGCTGCTCGACCGCCATCATGAAGTGGCCGATCGCCATCAGCACCGCGCCGATGACGACAGTACGGCGGCGGCCGAGCACGCGGTCGGCAAGCAGGCCGCCGAAGATCGGCGTGAAATAAACCAAGCCGGTATAAAGGCCCCAGATCTGCGACGACAGCGGCTGCACGTCGAGCGGGCCGAACACCCCTTCCAGCGCGCCTTTGAGACCGAGCAGACCGATGACATGGCCCGATCGATCCGGCAGCAAGAGGTATTTCGTCATATAGAGGACAAGGAGCGAACGCATCCCGTAATAGGAGAAGCGCTCCCACATCTCGGTCGTGAACAGAAAAGTCAGACCGCGCGGATGGCCGAAGATTTCCGCCCGGCCGCCGCCGCCGGTGGCGGCAGCGACGTCTGCGGAAGAAGGCGTGCGGTCGGCCAAAATTGCAGAACTCCGGCGCTTGCGTCGCGCTGCTGCTGGTGGTTATTGGGTCGCCGGCCGGCAATGATGACAATAACAACGGCCGAAAGCTATAGAGGAAAGCAATCCGTGACGGGTCCGACCGAGTTCGCGAGCACAGGCGCCCGCTCCGTTTCCTTGTTGGGCATTGCCATTCTGCTGCTGGGGCTTTGGGCGCTGACGCCGGCGGGTTTCTCGGGCGCGCAGGGCGCCGAGCCGACGGTGCTGCACGTCAACACCTTCCGCTCATCGCGATCGCTGCCGTTCTATGTCGGAGTCGATCGCGGTTTCTTCGCCAAGCGCGGGCTCGACGTCCAGCTCGAATTCACCGAAAGTTCCGACCGACAGCGCGCGGGCCTCGCCGACGGCTCGATCGACATCGTGGATTCGGCGATCGACAACGCGGTCGCGATGATCGACGTCGCCAAGGTCGACGTCATCATCGTTTCCGGCGGCGACAGCGGCACCAATGAATTCTATGTGCAGAGCACGATCAAGGATTTCGCCGATATTCGCGGCCATGCCATCGCGGTCGACGCGGTGAATACCGCCTACGCCTTGCAGGCAAAGAAAATCCTCCTCCAGCACGGTCTCAAGGACGGCGATTACACGCTCAATCCGGTCGGCAACGGAACGCGGCGGCTGCAAGCCATGCTGACGGACAAGAACAATGCCGGCGCGATCCTCAACCTGCCGTTCTCGCTCGAAGCCGCCGCCGACGGTTTGAAAAGTCTCGGCCGCACCACCGATCTGCTCGGCCCCTATCAGGCCGGCGGCAACTATGTCCGGCGCGCCTGGGCGCGCGATCATGGGCCGGTGCTTGAGAATTATCTGGCGGCGTTTGTCGAGGCACTGCGCTGGTCGCTCGATCCGCAAAACCACGCTGCCGCCGCGGCGATCCTGGTCGACAAACTCAAATTGACGCCGGCCATGGCAGAGAAAAGCGTCACGCTGATCGCCGAGCCCGGTTTCGGTTTCGCGCGCGACGCCAAATTCGATCTCGACGGATTCAAGAACGTGCTGGCGCTGCGCGCCGAGACCGAAGGCGGCCAACCGGCCGATCCGCAGCACTACATCGATCTGTCCTATTACGATCGTGCGATGAAATCGGTGAATCAGTAGGAGTACCGCATGCCCGCGACTTTTCCCGAAGAAGCAAAAAACTTTCGCCGCATCGGCCACGATCCTTCGGCCGCCTGGGGCGGCGGCAGCCTGGTGCAGGTCCACAAGGGTCACGCCTATGTCGGCGCGGTCGGCGGCTCGAGCTTCAACGGCCCGGAAGGTTTCACCGTCCACGACGTGCGCGATCCGTCGAAGCCGAAAAAGGTCGGCGAGTTCCGTGCGCCGCCGGGCGTGCATTGCCACAAGCTGCGCATCGTCGGCGACGATCTGCTGTATGTGAATTCCGAGCGGCTGGCCGGCGACAAGGGCAAGAATGCGCGTGCCGGCTTTTTCATTTTCGACGTGTCGACGCCGGCAACGCCGAAGCCGATCGGCTTCTACGACATGCCCGGTTCCGGCCCGCATCGCTTCGGCGTCGATCTCAAGCGCGGGCTGGCGTTCATGCCGAACGACGCGCCGGGCTGGAAGAAACGTGTGATCTGGACGCTCGACATCAAAAATCCGCTGAAGCCCGAAGTCGTCAGCATCTGGGGCCTGCCCTGGATGAAAACCGACTCCGACGAAATCGGCAACGACCCGATGCCGGCCGAAGAGGCCACCACGCTGCACGGCCCGCCGATGATCCGCGGCAACCGGATGTATTGCGCCTGGTGGGGCGGCGGCATCGCGATCATCGACTGTACCGATCTGCGCGACATGAAGCTCGTCGGTCACATCAAATGGTCGCCGCCGTTTCCGGGCTCGACCCATACCTGCTGGCCGCTCGGCGACCGCCCTTATCTCATCGTCACCGACGAGGCGCGCGGCAAGCAGAAATTCTGGGACGCGCAATTCATGTGGGTGATCGACGCGCGCGACGAGACCAACCCGCTTGCCGGTCGCGACCTTCATGCCCGACCGCGACAAATACTACGAGCGGCCCGGCCGCTTCGGCGCCCATAACATCCTGGAAGACCTGCCGGCGGACGGCCCGTGGAAGGACATCGTGTTCCTGACTTATTTCAACGCCGGACTGCGCGCGGTCAATGTCAGCGATCCGCTGCACCCGAAGGAAGTCGGCTGCTATGTGCCGGAAACGCCGGAAGGCACGCCCGGCATTCAATCGAACGACATCGGCGCCGACAGCGAAGGCCGGCTCTATCTGATCGACCGCTGGGGTCAGGGCATGCACATCCTGGAATACACCGGTTAGCCTTCAGATTCATTCCAGCCAGAGCATGACGATGAGAAATCTGTCCGTTGCGGTGATTGCCGCGATCCTGGGCGCCGCCGGATATGCCGACGCGCAGACCTATCCGTCGCGTCCCATCACCATGTTGGTCGGCTATGCGGTCGGCGGTCCATCGGACACCATCGCCCGCATCATGGCGGATCGCATGCGGGTGTCGCTGGGCCAGCCGGTGATCGTCGAGAATGTGACCGGCGCCGCCGGCTCGGTCGCGGTGGAACGCGGCGCGCGCGCCGCGCCCGACGGCTACACGCTGGTGATGGGCGACTGGAGCACGCATGTCGTCAATGCCGCGATGTACGATCTCACCTATGACGTGGTGAAGGATTTCGAGCCGGTGTCGCTGTTGCCCAGCGCGCCGCAGATCATCGTCTCGCCGAATGCGGTCCCGGCCGCCAATCTCAAGGAACTGGTGGACTGGATCAAAGCCGACCCGAGCAAGGTCAATTTCGGCACCTCCGGCCACGGCAGTCCGTCGGACGTCAGCGGCGTGCTGTTGCAAAACGTCACCGGCGCGAAATTCCAGCTGGTGCCGTATCGGGGCGCGGCGCTGGTGATGGCGGACATGATCGCCGGCACCATCCAGCTTTCGATGTTCCCGGTAACGGTCGCGCTGCCGCAGGTGCGTGCCGGCCGGGTGCGCTCCTACGCGATCACCGCGGCGAAACGGAGCGCCGCCGCGCCCGACATTCCGACGGTGGATGAGGCCGGCCTCCCCGGATTCCATATCTCATTGTGGTGGGGCTTCTGGATGCCGAAAGGCACTCCCAAGGACATCATCGCCAAGCTGGACGCCGCCGTCGTCGATGCGCTGGCGGATCCGGCCACGCAGAAGCGCATCGCCGACCAGGGCCTCGACATTCCGCCGCGCGATCAACAAACCCCGGAGGCGCTCGCCGCCTACCAGAAAGCCGAGATCGAGAAATGGTGGCCGATCGTCAAGGCCGCCAACATAAAGGGTCAATAACGATGCAACGCTCAACCGACCGTATCCTGACGACTCACGCCGGCAGCCTGCCGCGCCCCGCCGACATTCTGCAGATGGTCCGCGCCAAAGCGCGCGGCGAAGCGGTCGACGAACAGAAGCTTGCCGCACGCGTCAAAGAGGCGGTCGCCGAAGTGGTCCGCAAGCAGGTGGATACCGGCCTCGATGTGATCGACGACGGCGAGTTCGGCAAGCCGAGCTTCGTCACTTACGTGCGCGACCGGCTCGGCGGTCTCGAGCCGCACGGTATGCGGCCGAATGCGTGGCTGTCGTCGCGCGAGGCGATCAGCTTTCCGGACTACTACAAGGCGCAGGAAAGCGCGTCGCCCCGCACCAAGCAGGTGCAGATGGCCTGCACCTCGCCACTGACCTACAAGGGCCAGGCCGCGCTGCAGGCCGAACTCGACACGCTGAAGAATGCCGATCAAGGGCATCGATGTCGCCGATGTGTTCGTGCCGTGCATCTCACCGGCCAATATCGAAGACTGGAACGAAAATCGCTATTACGCGACCAGCGACGACTATCTGTTCGCCATCGCCGACGCGATGAATGTCGAATACAAAACCATCGTCGATGCGGGCTTTCTGGTGCAGGTCGACGATCCGCGGCTGGTCAGCTACTATTTGATGGACCCGAAGATGTCGGTCGACGACATCCGGAAATGGGCGATCAAGCGGGTCGAGGCGCTCAATCACGCGCTGCGCGGCATCCCGACCGAGAAGATCCGCTACCACACCTGCTATAGCATCAATTTCGGCCCGCGGGTGCATGACCTCGAGGCCAAGCACATCATCGACATTTTGATGCAGATCCGCGCCGGCGCGTTTTCCTTCGAGGCTTCCAATCCGCGCCACGAGCACGAATGGGAAGTCTGGAAGGAAGCGAAGCTCCCGAAAGACACGGTGTTGATCCCGGGCGTCATCACCAACTCCTCGGTGCTGGTCGAGCATCCCGAGCTGGTCGCCCAGCGCATCATCCGCTTCGCCGATTTCATGGGCCGGGAGAACGTGATCGCCGGCACCGATTGCGGCTTCGCGAGCTTCGCCGGATCGGACGAAGTGCATGCCAGCATCGTCTGGGCCAAGATGGATGCGATGGCCAAGGGCGCCGAGATCGCCAGCAAGAAGCTCTGGGGGCGCTGAGCGCCCCTGCAATGAGGCGCTATTTCCGCGGCGCGAAGCCGAAGGTTTTCTCGAACCGCTTGGCGTAGTCCGGCCAGACTTCCGGATTGACCATCCGCTTCACCAGCTTGCCGTCGAGCGCATCGAGCACCTGCTCGGCGGCGATCTTGCCCATATTGGTGCGGGCCTCGCGGGTGACGCCGGCCATGTGCGCGGTGGCGATCACATTGTCGAACTTCAGCAGCGGATGATCGGCCGGCGGCGGCTCCTTGTCCCAGACGTCGAGGCCGACGCCGGCGATCTTCTTGTCGCGCAGCGCCTGCTCCAAGGCCGCCTCGTCGTGAATGAAGCCGCGAGCCGTCGTGATCAAATACGCATGCGGCTGCATCAGCGCGTATTCGCGGGCGCCGATCATGCCGCGGGTCTCGTCGGTCAGCGGACAATTGATCGAGACGAAATCGGCCCGCGCCAATAGCGCGTCGAGTTCGACCTTTTCCGCGCCGCGATTGCGCATCTCCGCGGCATCGACATAAGGGTCGTAGGCGATGACCTGCATGCGGAACAGCGCGCCGCAGAGTTCGGCGACGCGGCGGCCGACATTGCCGAGGCCGATGATGCCGATGGTCTTGCCGAACGCCTCGCGGCCGATGAAATCGACGCGGGTGGTGAAGGTGCCGGCGCGCAGCGCGCGGTCGTTTTCGGCGACCCGCTTGACCAGGATCAGCATCATGCCGAGCACATGCTCGGCGACCGCTTCGGCGTTGCCGCCGGTCTGATTGACCACCAGGATGCCGCGCTCGGTGCAGGCCTTGACGTCGACGGTGTCGTAGCCGGCGCCGTTGGTGGAGACCAGCAAGAGGTTCGGCGTCTTTTTCAGAAAGTCGGCGCTGGTGTGATAGTGGCGCGCCAACTCGTCCCGGGTCGAACTGGTCTGATAAGCGTGCGCGGCAGTTAAGATCGGCCCGGCTACATCGGCGGCGGTCTCGTGCTCCAGCATGTCGAGCCGCACATCGTCGCGCTTGCCGATGATTTCGACGAAACCGATCGGCCGATGCGGCGCCACGTAGAACACGCGCTTATTATTGACCACGTTATTCATTGCAGAGCGTCCCCGTTTTTTTATCTGTTTGCGTCAGCTCGAATCCGGCGTGGTACATTCGAATTCAGACCGGCCGCGATCGCCGGTCCGGGCGGAACTAATGGTCGATGGAAGGCGTTATGTTACCACGAACGTTATGGCTCAGATCATGCAGCGGAGGCGACGATGCCAGTCATTCTGTGGTTGTTAGGCGTGCCGGTCGTGGTGGTCATCGCGTTGATGGTAACCCACATCATTTGACTTTCGAACCTTTCCAGCAGCCCCGCGCGAGCGGGGCTTTTTTTTGCGCGGCTTGCTCGCCTTTTGCTGGCGTTTTCGACCTCCCGGCGGAGAAACCCCATTACAGCCGAGTTCGCCCAGCCGGGCAATGCCGGCCGGAGCGGTGCCGCGCGATCAACGAACCGTAAAAGGAATGGCGCCTAGGGTCGGCGGAACGGACTTGATAGCGACGGCAGGAACTGCCACATCCACACCGCCATGAACATGCCCCTTCGCGCCGCCGAGGGCGCCCCGGCTCAGTCGCCCTTCGCGGCGGAAGTAGAGCGGCGGCGCACCTTTGCGATCATTTCCCATCCGGACGCCGGCAAGACCACCTTGACGGAAAAGCTGCTGCTGTTCGGCGGCGCCATCCAGCTTGCCGGGCAGGTCAAGGCCAAGCGCGACCGGCGCTCGACCCGTTCCGACTGGATGGCGATCGAGCGCGAGCGCGGCATCTCGGTCGTCACCTCGGTGATGACCTTTGACTATGACGGCCGGGTGTTCAACCTGCTCGATACGCCGGGCCACGAGGACTTTTCCGAAGACACCTACCGCACACTGACCGCGGTCGATTCCGCGGTCATGGTGATCGACGGCGCCAAGGGCATCGAACCGCGGACCCGCAAGCTGTTCGAGGTCTGCCGGCTGCGCGACATTCCGATCATCACCTTCATCAACAAGATGGACCGCGAGAGCCGCGACCCGTTCGAGCTGTTGGACGAGATCGAAAAAACCCTGGCGCTCGATACCGCACCGGTCAATTGGCCGCTCGGCCGCGGCCGCGATTTCGTCGGCACCATCGACGTCGCATCCGGCGGCGTAAGACTGCTCGACGGCGACGCCGGCGCGTCGGGAAAGCTGCGCGAAATGACCATCGCGGCGGTCGCGGCCCTCAATCCGGCGCTCGACGCCGCGGCGCTGGAAGGCGAGATCGACCTGGTGCGCGACGCTTGCCGGCGCTTCGACCCGCGCGGCTTCGCCGAAGGCCATCTGACGCCGGTGTTCTTCGGCAGCGCGCTGAAGAATTTCGGCGTCGGCGATCTGCTCAATGCGCTCGCCACCATGGCGCCGCCGCCGCGCGCCCAATCGGCCGACAAGCGGCTGGTGACGGCGACCGAACCCGGCATGTCGGCCTTCGTCTTCAAGATCCAGGCCAACATGGATCCGAATCACCGCGACCGTATCGCCTTCGTGCGGCTTTGTTCCGGCAAGCTGACGCGCGGCATGAAGGTCAAGCAGGTGCGATCGGGGAAATCCATGAGCCTGAACGCGCCGCAATTCTTCTTCGCCCAGGACCGTGCGCTCGCCGAGGAAGCCTATGCCGGCGACGTGGTCGGCATTCCCAATCACGGCACGCTGCGCATCGGCGATACCTTGACCGAGGGCGAGGAGCTCAATTTCGTCGGCGTGCCGAACTTCGCGCCGGAAATCCTGCGGCGCGTCCGCCTCGGCGACGCCATGAAGGCGAAGAAGCTGAAGGAGGCGCTGCAGCAATTGGCCGAGGAAGGCGTCGCGCAGGTGTTCCGCCCGACCGACGGGTCGCCGGCTTTGGTCGGGGTCGTCGGACCGCTGCAGCTCGACGTGCTCAAGGCGCGGCTCGCCGCCGAATACGGCGTGCAAATCGATTGGAGCACCTCGGAATTTCAGTTCGCGCGCTGGATCGCGGCCGCCGACCGCAAGACGCTGGATCAATTCGCCACGCGGTTTTCGTCGTCCATGGCGGAAGATTTCGACGGCGATCTGGTGTTCCTGTCGCGCAGCTCGTTCGATCTCGACTATACCGGGGAAAACAATCCGGGCATTACCTTCAGCGACGTGAAGGATGTCCACAAGGGCAAAGCGGCGGCCTGATGCCGGCCGATCACGCGCCGATTTCCTCGCGCAGAATTTCAAGCTCCAGCCATCGCTCTTCGGCGGCGGCGATCTTCCGCTGCAGTTCGCCGAGTTCGCCGCTGAGCTTTCGAAGCCGGCGCGGTCGCGCGCGTATAAATTCGGATCGGCGAGCTTGGTCTGCAGTTTCTTGGTTTCCGCCTGCAGCGTGGCGATGGTCTTCGGCAGCGTTTCCAGCGCGTGTTTATCCTTGAAAGACATCTTGCGTTTTGTCCGCGGCCCGGCCGCCGCGGCGCGAGCGGTTTCCTTCGCGGTTTCCCTGGCGGGCTTCGCCGCCGCGCGCTCCAGTCTGCGCGCGTCAGATCGGCGCCGCGCTGCGCCAGCATGTCGCTGTAGCCGCCGGCATATTCGATCCAGCGGCCGTCGCCCTCCGGCACGATCACGCCGCTGACCAGGCGATCGAGAAAATCGCGGTCGTGGCTGATGAGCAGCACGGTGCCGGGATAATCGGCGAGCATGTCCTCGAGCACGTCCAGCGTTTCCATGTCGAGATCGTTGGTCGGCTCGTCGAGGACCAGCAGGTTCGACGGCTTGGCCAGCGCCTGCGCCAGCATCAGCCGGCCGCGCTCGCCGCCCGACAGCTTGCCGAGCGGCGTGCGCGCCTGTTCGCTGGCGAACAGAAAGTCCTTCATATAGCTGATGACGTGCCGGGGTTGGCCGTTGACCATCACGGTATCGCCGCGGCCGCCGGTCAGTGCCTCGGCGACCGTGACATTGGGGTCGAGGCTGTCGCGATGCTGATTGAGCGTCGCGATCGCGAGTCGCCGCGCCGAGCCGCACCGTGCCGTGATCCGGCGGCAGCACGCCGGTCAGCATGTTGATCAGCGTGGTCTTGCCGCTGCCGTTCGGCCCGACGATGCCGATGCGGTCGCCGCGCTGAATGCGGATCGAGAAATCGCTCGACGATCGGCGCGGTCGCCATAGCTCTTGCCGATATCCATGGCCTCGATCACCAGCGCGCCGGACGGCGCCGCCGAGCTGGCGGTGATGTCGGCGTTGCCGGCGGTGCCGCGGTAGGTGCGGCGCCGCTCGCGCAAGTGCCTGCAACTGGCCGACGCGGCGCATGTTGCGCTTGCGCCGGCCGGTGACGCCGTAGCGCAGCCAATGCTCTTCGGCGACGATCTTGCGGTCGAGCTTGTGCTGGTCGCGTTCTTCTTCGGCCAGCAGCGCGTCGCGCCATTCCTCGAAATGGGCAAAGCCGCGCTCGACGCGGCGCGTCTCGCCGCGGTCGAGCCAGACCGTGCTGCGCGACAGCGTGGAGAGAAAGCGCCGGTCGTGGCTGATGATCACCATGCGCGGTGCGCGCGCTCGTCGAGATCGCGTTCCAGCCATTCGATGGTGGTCAGGTCGAGATGATTGGTCGGCTCGTCGAGCAGCAGGATGTCGGGCGACGGCGCCAGCACGCGCGCCAGCGCGGCGCGGCGCGCCTCGCCGCCGGACAGATGGCCGGGATGCTCCTGCCCGGTCAGGCCGAGTTGTTCCAGCAGATAACGCGCCGCATAGCGATCGTCGGGGTCGCGCAAGCCGGATTCGACATAGGCCAGCGTGGTGGTGAACTCGCCGAAATCCGGCTCTTGCGGCAGATAGCGCACCAGCGCGCCGGGCTGCACGAAAACCGTGCCGCGATCCGGCTCGACCAGGCCGGCGGCGATCTTCAGCAGCGTCGATTTGCCCGAGCCATTGCGGCCGACCAGCGACACCCGCTCGCCGGGCGACACCGAAAGCTCCGCGCCGGTGAGCAGCGGCGTGCCGCCGAAGGTGAGCGCGATATTTTTGAGCTGGAGAAGCGGAGGAGCCATAAATGTTGCTTATCGCGTTCTTGCCCGGTTTTGCAGAGCCGGGCCATTGAACGGCGAATTCAGGCCTTCTTGTGATTGATCAGCCGCGCGGCACCGTGAGTGCCGCCAGACCTGAAATAGGCGCGCCGGCGTCCAATTGCCAGATCGCGTCGATCAGCGGCGAAACATCGTTGTGCGGGATAGCCATCGCGGCCGCATTGCGCAGCTTGTCCTCGAGGTCCTTGTCGCTCATCGGATTGGCCTCGCTGCCGCGTGAGGCCTTTTGCGCCACTCGATGGGTCGCGCCGTCGGCGGTGGTGATCTCGACCGCCGCGGCGATATTGGCGAAGCTTTCATCCCGCACCACGCTGACTTTGCCGCGCAGCGCCCGCACCGCCGGATCGTTGACGCAGGCGTCGGTATATTGCTCGACACCGGCTTGGCCGGTGACCAGCGCCGCGGCAACGGCGTGCTGGGTGCTGACTTGCGATTCACGCCCGGTCGCGATGTCCGGCCGGTCGGTGCGGATCCCGAGCAGCGGATTGCCGGTCACCACGACTTTCTCGACCACCGCACCGGGATGATCGCGCCGCCAATCCAGCACGCAATCGAGCACCGGATGAATGACGAAGCCGCAGGGATAAGGCTTGTAGGCGGTCGGCATGATCTCCCAGGTCTCGCCGAGCCCCTCGACCAGGAACGGCAGCTTCGGCGTCTCGTTGAGCGCGTTGTAATAGCCCTGCACGCCGTTAAGCGGCTCCTGCGGGCCGTCGAAATTCTTCGCAGCCAGCAGCGCCGACAACAGGCCGTTGCGTGCGGCGTTGCCGACGCTGACGCTCTTCGCCGGCGTGCCGAGGCATTCGCACAGGCCGCCCGATTGGGTGGCCGCATTGCCGAGTGCCCACACCATCTTTTGGGCATCGAGCCGCAGCAGCTTGCCGCTCGCCGCCGCCGCACCGAACACGCCGCAGGTCGAGGTGATGTGCCAGCCCCGATTATAATGGCTCGGCGACATCGCCAAGGCGATGCGGCATTCGATCTCGTAACCGAGCACCACGGCGAGGAGAAAGTCGCGGCCGGTTATCGTCCCGAGTTCGCCAAGCGCCAGCAGCGGCGGGACCACCGGTGCGGTCGGGTGGAGCGCGGTCAGCACATGGGTGTCGCAGAAATCGAGCACATTGGCGCCGGCCGCGTTGAGAAACGCCGCGCTCAACGCATCGATACGCTCGGGCCGGCCGACGATCGTCGCCTGCCGGCCGCCGGAAAATGGCGCCAGCGTTTGCAGCAGCGTCTCGACGGTGTCGTTGCGGCAGCCGGTCAGCGCCACGGCGAAAAAATTCATCGTCGAGCGCTTGGCCTGATGCACGACCTTTGCCGGCAGATCGTCCCATCGCAGGCCCACGACGAACTGGGCCAGTTTCTCGGTCACGCCTGGATTGTGCAGCATCGCATCCCCGCAAAAAGGCGCTGAGCATCGACCGCGCCGCGCAAAAGTGCAAGGATGGCGGCAATCAACACGCTCGATAAAAGCACGCTTGGGGAAGAACATGACGGCTTGGAAGCGTTGGGCTGCGGCGATCCTGCTCGCCGCGCCGCTCGGCCTCGCGGCGGCCAAAGCCGACGATTATCCCTCGCATCCGATCAAACTCATCGTGCCCTACGCCCCCGGCGGCGCTGCCGACGCCGTCGCACGCATCGTTTCCAAGCATGTCAGCGAAACCATAGGACAGCCGATGGTGGTCGAGAACCGTCCCGGTGCCGGCTCGATTATCGGCACCGAGGATGTGCACAAGGCCGACCCCGACGGCTACACGCTGTTGCTCGGACAATCCGGCCCGATCTCGATCAATCCCGGCATCTACAAGGAGCTGCCGTACGATCCGGAAAAGGATTTCGCGCCCATCACCATGACGACGGCCTACACCTACATTCTCGTGGTCAATGCCAAGCTGCCGGTGAAGACATTGCAGGATTTCGTCGCCATGGTGAAAGCCAAGCCCGGCGAATTCAATTACGGCACCACCGGCGTCGGCGCCTCCAATCATCTCGTCACCGAGCTGTTCTCGAGCAAGGCCGGACTGAAAATGATCCATGTACCCTATCGCGGTACCGCGCTTGCAGTCACCGATCTTTTGGCCGGCCAAGTGACGATGGTGTTTGCCGATCCCATTTCAGCGATGCCGCATGTGCGGTCCGGCGCATTGCGTGCGTTGGCGGTCACCACCAAAGACCGCGCGCCGATCGCGCCTGACGTGCCTACTATCGCCGAGAGCGGTTATCCCGGCTTCGACGCCATCGGCTGGCATGGGGTTCTCGCGCCGGCCCGCACGCCCGCGCCGATCGTCGCCAAGCTGCACGACCAGATCGTCGCCGCACTGAAGGATCCGGGGACCAAAGCGCTGCTGGACGAGCAGGCAATGACGATCGTCGGGGACACGCCGCAGGAATTCGGCGCCTTCATCAAGCAGGATATCGCGCTGTGGCGTGACGTCGCCGCGCAAGCGAATGTGTCGGTCAAATAGCGAACCGCCTGCGCGCCGAACGGCGCGATTAACAATCGCTTAATCGCGCCGGAAAACATGCCGCCTTGGCGGTGGGTTCCCTTTAAGCCTTTTTTCTTCGCCACCCCGTAAAAACAAAAATTCGACCCGCCCTTCGGTCTTTGTCGGAGCAGCGGACCGCCGCCATCGCGCCGACGCTTCAGTACGGCCGGTCAAGCGGCGCACATGGATGCCTGAAATGCCGGATCGCACGGCCGCGCCACCATCCTCCGTTGCGGAGCCGAAGGACGCTCCGGCCGCTCAATCATCGGAAGCGGCACGGCTCGCGGACTTGCTTGAAGCGGCGGAACGCCGCGAAGCCGATGCTCGCCGTGCGCTGAGCGCGCTTGCCGCCATCGTCAACCAGATGCCGGTCGCTTTGACCGTGCAATCGGACGACGGCAAAACCCTGTTCGCCAATGACACCGCTACGGCCTGGTACGGCGCCGCGGCGGGGGCCGCGACGACGACGGCTCCGTTGTCCGGAAATCCGGCGGAAAACGATGCCGGCGGCACGACTTTGTCGGAAGATTGTTTGACCGTCGAGCACGGCACACACACGCTGCTTCGGGCGTGCCGGCCCGCCAGCCTCCTCGACCGGCACGTGTTGGTGTCGGCATCGATCGATTTCACCAGGCGCAAGCATATCGAAACCGAATTATCGAAGCGCGCCTATTTCGACGATCTTACCGCGCTGCCGAACCGCGCCTCGATTCAGGAACACGTCGAGCAGCTTCTCGCCGACGACCGGCCGGTGCCTCGCTTTGCGCTCGCCTTCATCGACATCGACAATTTCAAGCACATCAACGATTACTACACGCATGCGGTCGGCGACGCGCTGCTGGTGAAGGTTGCGCAGCGGATTGCGGCGCACATCCGGCCATCCGACGTCGTCGGCCGTATCAGCGGCGACGAATTCCTGCTGGTGATCAATCCGGTCGATCGCGACGCGGAACTCGACGATCTCGTCAACGCGCTGTTGCAGGAGCTGAAAGAGCCGTTTCTGATCGAGGGCTTCGAGGTCCTGACTTCCGCTTCGATCGGCGTCAGCATACATCCGGACCACGGCACCAATTACGAGATGCTGCGGCGCGCCGCCGATACCGCGATGTACCGGATCAAGGCGGGCGCCAAGGGCGGCGCGGTAATGTTCAATTCCGACATCGGCCGCGACATGAACGCCCGCATGGCGCAGGAGCAAAGATTGCGGCTCGCGGTGCGCGACCGGCGCTTCTGCTGTGCGTTCCAGCCGAAAGTCGACATCCGCACCGAGGAAGTCGCCGGCGTCGAGGCGCTCATTCGGCTGCGCGACGAGGATGGCGTGATCCAGGCGCCCGGCCAGTTCATCGGGCTGGCGACCGAACTCGGTCTGATCGACGATCTGACCTATCTGGCGCTCGGGGAGATCATCGGATCGATCGATCTGCTCGACGAAACCTTCGGGCCGCATGCGACCATCAGCATCAACGTCGCGGCGCAACAGGCCGGCGATGCCAAATTCATGCGGGCGTTTTGCGATGAACTCGACTCCACCGGCTATGCCGGCCGCTTCATCGTCGAAGTCACCGAAGACGCCTTTATCGGCAAAAGCCGTTTCCAGAGCGAGGTTTTGCCGATGCTGCGGGAGATCGGCGCCAAGGTCTCGATCGACGATTTCGGCACCGGCTATTCGTCTCTGGCGGTGCTTGCCGATATCACCGCGGATGAGATCAAGATCGATCGCTCGTTCATCACCGACATCCAGAATCGTCCCCGCAACCAGAGCATCCTTCGCGCGATCGAGGCGATGAGCGAACCGCTCGGCATGACGATGATCGCCGAAGGCGTCGAAACCTTCGAGGAGGCGGCCTATCTGCAGGCGGCAACCCGGATCCGTCTGGCGCAGGGCTTTTATTATTCGAAGCCTGTTTTGATGGAAGACCTCACGCCGGCGCGCAGCGTCGGCAATTCGCGCGTCGATCCATCATCGCGGGAGCGCGCCCCATCGCGCCGGGCGCTGGCGACGCGGCGGTGAAAGCGGCGTCCCGCGCGACGCGCCGGACTTACTCATGATCGCTTAACCATCGCCTGCACCGATCCTCCAAGCGATACAAAAGCAGCCGCTTATGACCGCGATTGCCTGCAAACTCGCGGGTCCTATTAACGGAATCTGCAGCGGGACGCGGCATATCGTTATACGGAGTTTTGCGGATATTTCTCCAGGCGGGAGCGCACGGTGATCAACAATAACAATGTCGCAAGCCATGCAGCAGCGCAGGGGACCGAGCTTCTCGGGCGCGTCATTTCTGTTCGCGGCTCGCAAGCCAGTATTGGGTTACCATCGACCTCGCCGCAAGCCCCCGAGGAAGCACGCGCAACCGTCGGAAAATTTCTCGGCGTCCGCGCCGGCAAGGCCCTGCTCATCGGCTTGATCGCCGACGTCACTTTGCGCGCGGAGCCGCAACTCCGCCAGAACGAGCACGTTGCCGTCGCCCAGGTCGATCTGATCGGCGAAATCCGCGACGGCGACAGCGCGACGCCGCGTTTTCAGCGCGGGCTGACGAATTATCCGGCGATCGGCGATCCGGTGACGTTTATCGGCGCGCGGGAGCTTCGCCTGATATTTCCAAGCAACGGCGCGCGGACCATCGAGGTCGGCCAGTTGCAGCAGGATGCCAGCATACCGGCCCGCATCAACATCGACGAAATGCTGTGCAAGCATTTCGCCGTCCTCGGCACCACCGGCGTCGGCAAGTCGAGCGCGGTCGCGCTGCTGCTGCATCAGATTCTCGATGCGCGGCCCGACCTGCGCGTTCTTCTCCTTGACGTCCATAACGAATACAGCCGCTGCTTCGGCAAGCGCGCGCAAGTGCTCAATCCGAGCAATATCAAGCTGCCGTTCTGGCTCTATAATTTCGACGAGATCGTCGACGTGTTCTTCGGCGGCCGGCCGGGACTCGACGAGGAAGTCGACATTCTTTCCGAAGTCATCCCGCTCGCCAAAGCCGCCTATGCGCAACAGGCGGCTTCTCCCGGGCGTTCGTTGCTGAAAAGCGGCGACGCCGCGGCCACGCGTTATACGCTCGACGTGCCGGTGCCCTATCGGATCGCCGATCTGCTCGCCATTCTCGACGGCCGCATGGGAAAGCTGGAAAACCGCTCGTCGCGGATGATCTATCACAAGCTGATCACGCGCATCGAAACCATCCATGGCGATCCGCGCTACGCCTTCATGTTCGAAAATGCCAATGTCGGCGGCGATACCATGGTCGAGATTTTGTCGACATTGTTTCGGCTTCCGCCGGCCGGCGTGCCGATGACGATCATGCAATTGGCCGGCTTCCCTTCGGAAGTCGTCGATGCCGTGGTGTCGGTGACGTGCCGGATGGCGTTCGATCTCGGATTATGGAGCGACGGCGCCGATCCGCTTCTTGTGGTCTGCGAGGAAGCCCATCGTTACATGGCGGCCGATCATAATGTCGGCTTCGCGCCGACCCGCCGCGCCATTTCCCGCATCGCCAAGGAGGGACGCAAATACGGCGTGTTTCTCGGCCTGGTGACGCAGCGGCCGGCGGAGCTCGATTCAACGATCCTGTCGCAATGCAGTACGCTGTTTGCGATGCGCATGACCAACGATCGCGATCAGGCGCTGCTGCGGTCGGCGGTCGCCGACACCGCCGCCAATTTCCTCGCCTTCCTGCCGTCGCTCGGTACCGGCGAGGCCTTCGCCTTCGGCGAGGGTGTCGCCTTGCCGACCCGGATCAAATTCCATCAACTGCCGCCGCAATTTTTGCCGCGAAGCGAAACCCTGCTGTCGGCATCGGGCGACGCTCCGGCCACGGCGGAAAGCCATTCGCTTGCCGCGGTGGTCGAGCGATGGCGCGGACGCATCAACAAACCGCGGGCGATCGGCGAAGCGCCGCTTGCCGAGATCAAGCCGCCGCCGCTGGTGCCCGCCGATGCGCCGCCCGCCCCGGCGGCGCTCGACCCGAATCGGTTCAAATTGCTGAGACGGCCGCTCGATCAAATGCCGGCGGCGCCATCGCCGCTCGCGCAAACTTCGCCGGCACAGGCGCCGACACCGATGCCGACGATCCGCCGCTAGCTTACTCCGCCGGCGCAACAACTCCCTCGGCATCGGCCTCCATGACCGGGCGCGCGTAGTAGAGGAAGATCAGGAACAGCGCGCCGACGAAGCACGGCACCGCGGCAGCGTAGAAAATGCCGCCGACCTTGTAGCCGAGGCCGACCAGGAGCCCGGTCAGCACCGGCCCGAAGAACTGGCCGACCCGGCCCATGCCCATGGCCCAGCCGATGCCGGTCGAACGGATCGCCGTCGGATACATGCCCGCCGCCACAGCGATCAGGCCGGTGCCGGTGCCGCCGACAAAGAAGCCGGCCAAGAACGAGGCCGTGCCCAGCATCACCACCGACGTCGTCGCCTGTCCGAACCAGGCGAGGCAGATCCCGCCGAGGATGAATCCCGGGATCAGCACGCGGAACGCGCCGCCGCGATGCACCAGCCAGCCCGACATCGCGCTGGCGATGACACTGCCGAGATTATTCAGGCCGACGATCAAGGCCGCGGCGGAGAGCGAGAAGCCGACCGAATTGAGCACCGCCGGGGTCCAGAAGGTCACCGTCACCAGGATCATGAACACCATGAAGAACGGCACCCAGAGCAGCACGGTCGGCACCGCGCGGCCTTCGGTGAACAGATGCGTCACCGGCGCGCCCTGCCGGGCCGGATCGGGCGGTCGCATAAAGCTCGGCGCCGGCCGGGATGGCGCCGGGCATGATTTTCTCGAGCGTGCGGCGCACCTCGTCGAGGCGCGTGTTGCGCGCGAGGAGGTAGCGCACCGATTCCGGCAGCCAGATCGCGAGAATGATCGCGATCACGACCGGTGCGACCGCGCCGATATAGAAGACCGCCCGCCAGCCGAACGCCGGAATAACCCAGGCGCTGGTGAGCGAGCCGATCAGACCGCCGGCGGGAAACGAGGCAAACGCGATGGTCACAAATACGTCGCGCAGCCGCTTCGGCGCCAATTCCGCTCCCATGGCGAGGAAGGACGGCGTCGCGCCGCCGAGACCCAATCCGGCAAGGAAACGATAGGTCAGCAATTCGGTGAGCGAGGTCGACGTTGCCGTCAGGTAGCTGAAGACCGCGAACACAAGGACGGCGACGATCATGAACCATTTGCGGCCCAACAGATCGGCAAACGGGCCGAACGACAGCGCCCCGAGCGCCGCGCCGACAAGTCCGGCCGAACCGACCTGGCCGAATTGAGGCATCGGCAGATGGATCACCGCGGCAATGGCGGGCGCGGTGTAGCCGATCGCCTGGGTGTCGAAGCCGTCGAGCGCCGCGACCAGCATGCAGAGGATCAAGACGCCGATCTGATATCCGGTGACCGGATGCCGGTCGATTAGATCGATGACGTCAACCTTGGTTGCCATTGCGATTCCCCCCAAAACGTCGGGCCGTCTGTCCGGCCTTCGACGATCGCCCGTTTAGCATTATTTCGCGGAAACCATCACCGCCGCAAGCTGTGGCGAAATGGTGCATACCCGAACCGCCGGTCGTCATCCCGCGGCAAGAACCGGATTAACCGTTCATTCACCATAAACTTCTATCGAGCGATAGGGGCACGACATTTGCCGCTCACACGCAGGCCTTTGAGGGAATTTCCCGTGAAAACAACGAATAGGATTTCTGATCCCGGCATTGGCCGCGGCCGTTTTGTCGGGCGGCCTGTTGACCGAGACGATTATGGCGACGGCGGTGGCATCGACGCCAGCGTCAATGCCGGCATCCGACACCGCCACCGCAGCGGCTGCGCGCTTTCAGGTCGCCGCCGTCGTTTGCGGCAGCGTCGGCTGCACGCCGGTAACGACTAAAGCCACCCCCCGCCGCAAACTGAAATGGCTCGGGCACAGCTAAGTCGCGGCCTCATCGACAAGCCGTTATAACGATCCGGACCGCGACAATGCGGTAGCCGGGGCGTTTCTCGCGTGACTTCTTCTCCCACGATCAGGCTCGGCGTCGATATCGGCGGCACTTTCACCGATGTCGCCCTCGAAGCCGGCGAGCAGCGCTACACCGCGAAGGGCCTGACCACGCCGCGCGCACCCGAAGAGGGCGTGCTCTCGATCGTGGGCAGCGTGATCGCCGCGGCGAAGATCGCGCCCCGGCGACGTGAACCTCATCATTCACGGCACCACGCTTGCCACCAACGCCTTGATCGAGCGCAAAGGCGCCAAGACCGCGCTGCTGACCACCGAGGGATTTCGCGACGTCGTCGAGATCCGGCACGAAAACCGTTTCGAGCAATACGACGTCAATATCGACCTGCCGCCGCCACTGGTGCCGCGCCGGCTGCGGCTGCCGATCCGCGAGCGCATCGATGCCCAGGGCACGGTGCAGGTGCCGCTCGACGACGCGAGCGTAAGCCGCGCCATCGATACGCTTGCCGGCCAGGATGTCGAAGCCGTCGCCATCGGCTTCTTGCACAGCTTCACCAATCCGGACGCACGAACGCCGCGTCGGCGAGGCGGTCGCGCGGCGGCTGCCGAATCTCACCGTCACGTTGTCGTCGGAAGTGGCGCCGGAGATGCGCGAATACGAGCGTTTCTCCACCGCCTGCGCCAACGCCTATCTGCAGCCCTTGATGGGCAGCTACATGAAGCGGCTCGAGAGCGAACTGGCCCGCGCCGGCTTCCGCTGTCCGATGCTGCTGATGACATCGGGCGGCGGCATTACCACGACCGATACCGCCATTCGCTTCCCGGTGCGGCTGGTCGAATCCGGACCGGCCGGCGGCGCGATCTTCGCCGCGGCCATCGCCCGGCAGAACGGTCTAGATCAAGGTCGTCTCCTTCGACATGGGCGGCACCACGGCGAAGATCTGCTTTATCGACAAGGCGCGCGCCGCAGACCGCGCGCGATGTTCGAGGTGGCGCGGCATCTATCGCTTCGCCAAGGGCAGCGGTCTGCCGCTCCGCATACCCGTGATCGAGATGGTCGAGATCGGCGCCGGCGGCGGCTCGATCGCCACGCGTCGATGCGCTCGGCCGCATCGCGGTCGGTCCGCGGAGCGCCGGCTCGGAACCGGGGCCGGTCTGCTACCGGCCGCGGCGGCAGCGAACCGACCGTGACCGATGCCGACGTGGCGCTGGGGCGCATCGATCCGGCGACGTTCTCCGGCGGCAAGATGGTGCTCGACGGCGATGGCGCACGGCAGGCCATTGCCGACCGCATCGGCGCCAAGCTCGATCTCTCCGGCGAGCATGCCGCGCTCGGCATCAGCGAGATGGTCGACGAGAACATGGCCAATGCGGCGCGTGTGCACGCGATCGAAAGCGGCAAAGACCTTCGGCCGCGCACGCTGATCGCCTTCGGCGGCGCAGCCCCGCTTCATGCCGCGCGGGTCGCCGAAAAGCTCGGCATCGGCCGCGTGCTGATCCCCACCAATGCCGGCGTCGGCTCCGCGGTCGGACTGCTGCGCGCGCCGGTGGCTTACGAGATCGTGCGCGGTCACCTGATGCGGCTCTCCAGTTTCGATGCCGCGGCGGCCAATCGGTTGCTGGCCGCGATGCGCGCCGAAGCCGAAGCCATCGTGCGCCGCGGCGCAGCCGGACGCGCCGCTCGTCGAGCAGCGTTCGGCCTTTATGCGCTATCGCGGCCAGGGCCACGAGATCGCGGTCGAGCTTCCGGTGCGCGACTTCGCCGGCGCCGACCGTGCCGCCATCACGACGCTGTTCGAGGACGCCTATCGCCGGCTCTACAGCCGGCCGATTCCCGGCGTCGAGATCGAGATACTGAGCTGGGTGGTATCGCTCGGCGCGCCGGTCGAAGGGGCGCTTGCCGTCGCAGCCCCCACCCTTCCCTCTCCCGCGAGCGGGAAGGGTGGGGACGAACTGAAACCGCGCGGCCGGCGGCCGGTGTTCGATCCACAAAAAGGCGAATTCGAAGACGTGCCGATTTATTGGCGCGCGGATTTAAAGACCGGGCGCCCACATTGCCGGTCCTGCCGTGATCGCCGAGGACGATACCTCGACCGTGGTCAGCGCGCGCTTCGATGTCCGGATCGACCGGTTCGGTTATATTGAACTCATCCGCCGCGAGAGTTGATCATGTCCGCCAATCCCAGGCTCGCCAACACCGCGCTCGCGCAAATCCATAGCCAGATCATGTGGAACCGGCTGATCGCGGTGGTCGAAGAGCAGGCGCAGACCATGATCCGCACTGCGTTCTCGACCTCGGTGCGCGAGGCCGGCGATCTTTCGGCCGGCGTGTTCGACCGTCACGGCCGCATGCTGGCGCAGGCCGTTACCGGCACGCCGGGGCACGTCAATTCGATGGCGAATGCGGTGCGGCATTTTCTCGACGTCTATCCGCTCGCCGGGATGAAGCCCGGCGATCACTACATCACCAACGATCCGTGGCTGACCTCGCGGGCATCTGCACGACATCACGGTGGTGACGCCGAGCTTCTATCGCGGCGAAGCCGGTCGGGCTGTTCGCCAACACCATTCATGTCGTCGATATCGGCGGGCTCGGCATGGGGCCGGACGGCCGGCAGGTCTTCGAAGAGGGCGTCGCGATTCCGATCATGAAGCTCGCCCGGGCGGGCGAAATGAACGATGATCTATTGCGGCTCATCCGCGCCAATGTGCGCGAACCGCTGCAGGTCGAGGGCGACATCTACGCCTGCGCCGCCTGCAACGACGAAGGCAGCCGCCGCCTGACCGAGATGATGGACGAATTCGAGATCGCCAATCTCGACCGGCTCGGCGACACCATCGTCGAGGCCTCGCGCGAGGCGACGCTCGCCCGCATCCGCGCGCTGCCCAAGGGCACCTATCGCAACGCCATGACGATCGACGGCTACGACAAGCCGCTGACCTTGAAGGCGGCGCTCACCATCGGCGACGACGGCATCCATATCGATTTCGACGGCACTTCGCCGGCGTCGTCCTACGGCATCAATGTCGTCTACAATTATTGCCTCGCCTACACCGCGTTCGGCGTGAAATGTCTGGTCGCGCCGGAAGTGCCGAACAATGCCGGCTCGCTCGAACCGATCACCATCAGTGCGCCGGAGGGCTGCGTGCTCAATGCCAAGCGGCCCTGGCCGGTGGCGGCGCGCCACAGTGTCGGCCAGATGCTGCCGGACGTGGTGTTCGGCTGCCTGCATCCGGTGATCGGCGGCGGCGTACCGGCGGAAGGCGCGTCGGCACTGTGGAATCCCCAGATCTTCGGCGGCGGTTCGCTGGTCGACGAGATCGAGGCCGGCACCGATGCCAATACGCTGCCGGAATTCTCCACGGTGATTTTCCATTGCGGCGGCTCGGGCGCGCGGCCGCACAAGGACGGCCTGAGCGCGACCGCGTTTCCGTCCGGCGTGCGCACCATTCCGATCGAAGCCACCGAGAGCGTGGCGCCGGTGATCTTTCACCGCCGCGAATTCCGCGAAGGCTCCGGCGGCGCCGGCGAATGGCGCGGCGGTCTCGGCCAGGTGATCGAGCTCGGCGGCACCGGTGCGACGCCGATCGCGCTGCTGTGCAATTGCGAGCGGGTGCACAATCCGGCGCGCGGCCGCGACGGCGGCGGCGCCGGCGCTGCCGGTCAGGTCTCGCTGCGGTCCGGCAGACCGATCCGTCCCAAAGGCCGCCAGACCGTTCCGCCGCGCGACGCCATCCGCTTGCACGTCCCCGGCGGCGGCGGCTTCGGCAACCCGCGCAAACGGGAGCCGGAGCGGGTGCGCGACGACGTGCTCGACGGGCTGATCAGCGTCGAGGAAGCATTGCGGGATTACGGCGTGGCGATCGACGCGCGCGGCGACATCGATCGCGACGAGACCAAGCGCGCTCGCTCGTCCTAGGCCGAGAGCGCCGCCGGCGTGCTCGCGCGGGCATCCTCCAGCACCATGGCCGCGCCCTTCTCGCCGATCATCACCGCCGCGGCATTGGTGTTGCCGGACACCACCGTCGGCATGATCGAGGCGTCGATGACGCGCAGCCCCTCGAAGCCGCGCACCCGCAGCCGCGCGTCGACCACCGCCGTTGGATCGGCGCCCATGCGGCAGGTCGAGGTCGGGTGATACACCGTGGTGCCGGTGTTGCGCGCAAACGCCAGAAGATCGGCGTCGCTGCTGCAGGCTTCGCCGGGATCGCGCTCCTCGGCGATATATTTCCGCATCGCCGGCTGAGCCATCACCCGCCGCATCAGTTTCAAGCCGTCGACCACACAGTCGCAATCGGCACGCGCCGACAGATAACGCGGCTGGATTGCCGGCGCCACGCCGGGGTCGCTCGATTTGATCCGCACGAAGCCGCGGCTCTCCGGCCGCAACTGGCACACCGAAGTCATGAAGCCCGGAAACGGATGCAGCGCCGCGCCGGCGCTGTCGGCGCTGAAAATGAGGAAATGAATCTGCACGTCCGGCGACGCGAGTTCAGGCCGGGTGCGCAGGAACGCCCCGGCATAGCCGGCGCCGATGGTGAGCAGGCCCTTGCGCGACAGCAGATAGCGCAAGCCGGCGCCGTAGCGGTGGCGCCAATTGTTGATCACGTCGTTCATGGTGATCGGCGCGGTGCAGCGATATTGCATGCGGATCTGCAGATGATCTTGCAGATCGGCGCCGACGCCCGGCAGATCGGCGATCACTTCGATGCCGCAATCGCGCAGGAGTTTTTCCGGTCCGAGTCCGGAAAGCTGCAACAGCTGCGGCGAATTGAAAGCGCCGCCGGATAGAATCACCTCGCCGTCGGCATAGGCGGTGTGCGTCGTCTGGCCCTGGCGATATTCGACGCCGATGGCGCGGCGGCCGGAGAACAGCACCCGCGTCGCCAGCGCATTCGGCACCACCGCGAGATTCGGCCGCCGCTTGGCTTGCCGCAAATAGCCGACCGCGGTCGACCAGCGTCGGCCGTTTTTGGCGGTCAGCTGGAAATAGCCGGCGCCTTCCTGGGTCGGCCCGTTGAAATCGTCGTTGCGCGGAAAGCCCGCCTGCTGCGACGCTTCGATAAACGCCTCGCACAGCGGATGCGGCTCGCTGACATTGGACACCGCCAGCGGGCCGCCGGTGCCATGCAACGCGTCGGCGCCGCGCTCCTGATCCTCGGCGCGCCGGAAAAAGGGCAGCACGTCGGCGAACGCCCAGCCGGTATTACCGAGCTGGCGCCAGTGATCGTAATCCTCGTGCTGGCCGCGCACATATAACAGCCCGTTGATCGAGCTCGATCCGCCCATCACCTTGCCGCGCGGCTGGATGACCTTGCGGTTGTTGAGGTCCGGCTCAGGCTCGGTGCTGTAGAGCCAGTTGACCTTGGCATCGGCGAACAGCTTGCCGTAGCCGAGCGGAATATGAATCCAGATATTGCGATCGGCGCCGCCGGCTTCCAACAGCAGCACGCGGTGGCGGCCCGAAGCCGTCAGCCGATTGGCGAGGACGCAGCCGGCCGAGCCCGCGCCCACCACGATGTAATCGAAATGCGCTGCGGACGGCACCTCGGACATGGCGTAGCGTTCTCCCCGGCGGCGGCTATTCTAAGCATTCTCACCGCCCGCGATGTTAGTATACATTTCCTCCTGCCCCGCGCAGCCGGGGGAGAAACCAGGAGGCGACGCGTGCAGAAATTCGGCATCGGCCAACCCGTGCCCCGGGTCGAGGATCCGCGCTTCATCACCGGCCGCGGCCGCTATGTCGACGATTTCGACCTGCCGCATCAGTGCCATGGCATCGTGGTGATGTCGCCGCACGCCCATGCCATCATCAAAAAGATCGACGCCAGCAAGGCCAAGGCCGCCGACGGCGTGCTCGCCGTGCTTACCGGCGAGGACGTCAAGGCCGACGGGCTCGGCCCGCTGGCGCCGCCGATGCCGGAAGACATGGGCGGGCCGAAGGGTTTTCGCACGCCGCTCTCGATCCTCGCCATCGGCAAAGTGCGGGCGGTCGGCGAGCGCGTCGCCTTCATCGTCGCCGAAACCGAGCTGCAGGCCCGCAACGCCGCCGAACTGCTCGACATCGAATACGAGCCGCTGCCGGCGGTGATCGGCGCCGAGGATGCGGTGAAGCCGGGCGCGCCTCTGGTGTGGGACGAGGCCCCGAACAATGTCGCCTTCGCATTGATGATGGGCAACAAGGAGGCGACCGACTCCGCCTTCGCCAATGCCAAACACGTCGTCACGCTGAAAGTGAACAACGCCCGCATCTCGGCCAATTCGATCGAGCCGCGCGCCGCCATCGGCCACTATCATCCCGACGGCGACAACTACACGCTCTATTCGACCTCGCAGAACCCGCATGGCACGCGGTCTTCCGTTGCCGGCCAGGTGCTGCACATCCCGGAAACCAAGCTCCGCGTCATTTCGCCCGACGTCGGCGGCGGCTTCGGCATGAAGCACGGCGGCTATCCGGAAGACGCCATCGTGGTCTGGGCGTCGCGCCGGGTCGGCGGCCGTCCGGTCAAATGGGTCTCGACGCGATCGGAAGCGCTGCTGGGCGACGCCCATGGCCGCGACCAGATCGTCACCGGCGAATTGGCGCTCGACGACAACGGCAAGATTTTAGGACTGCGGGTCAACGCGCTGCACGCGATGGGCTCACGCGTGTTCGGCGCCGCGATGGTGGTGCCGCTGTTTGCCATCCGGCTGGCGCCGGGCGTTTATCAGATCCCGGCGGTGCATGCCGTCGCCCGCGCCGTGCTCACCCACACCGCTCCGACCGCGCCCTATCGCGGCGCCGGGCGGCCGGAAGCAACCTTCCTGATCGAGCAATTGCTCGACCGCGCGGCGCGGCTGCTCAATGTCGATCCGATCGAATTGCGGCGGCGCAATTTCATTCCGGAATCGGCGATGCCGCACAAAGTGCAGACCGGCGTCACCTATGACAGCGGCGACTTCGCCCATGTGATGGATGAGTGCCTCAAGATCGCCGATTGGAAAGGCTTCGCCAAGCGCGCCGCGGAATCGAAGAAAAACGGCATGCTGCGCGGCCGCGGCATCGGCTATTTCCTCGAGGAAGCCGCCGTGTTCAACGACCGCATGGTGCTGCGCTTCGACCCGAGCGGCACGCTGACGATCCTTGCCGGCACGCATTCGCACGGCCAGGGTCATGCCACCGTCTATGCGCAGATGGTGAGCGAATGGCTCGGCGTGCCGTTCGAGAATGTCCGCTTCGTGCAGGGCGACACCGACGCAGTGCCGATCGGACGCGGCAGCTATGGCTCGCGCAGCATGCATGTCGGCGGCAACGCGCTGAAGAAAGCCGCCGACGCTATCATCGAGAAAGCCAAGCCGATGGCGGCGATGATGCTGGAAGCCGCTGCCGGCGACATCGAGTTCAAGGAAGGCTCGTTCCGCATCGTCGGCACCGACCGCGCCATACCGCTGACCAATGTGGCGAAGTCGTTCTACCGGCCGGCGATGCTGCCGCCGCAATTCGACGTCGGCCTGGAGGCCTCCGGCACCTTCGCCGCCGAGCCGCCGAATTATCCGAACGGCTGCCATGTCTGCGAGGTCGAGGTCGATCCGGAGACCGGCTTTGTCACGCTCGCCCGCTATGCCGCGGTCGACGATGTCGGCAAGGTGATGAACGCGCTGCTGTGCGAAGGCCAGATCCATGGCGGCGTCGCGCAAGGCGCCGGCCAGGCGCTGATGGAAGCCATCGTGTTTGATTCAGGCGGCCAGCTCGTCACCGGCAGCTTCCAGGATTACGCCATGCCGCGCGCCGAGGACTTTCCCGACCTGGTTTCGGAATTGACCGAGGTGCCGGCCAAGACCAATCCGCTCGGCGTCAAAGGCGCGGGCGAAGCCGGCGCCACCGGCGCGCCGCCGGCGATCATCGGCGCCATCCTCGACGCGCTGAAACCGCTCGGCATCGACAATATCGACATGCCGGCAACGCCGGCCCGGGTCTGGGCCGCGATCAACGCGCACGCGGCGGCAAAGGTGGCGGCGGAGTAATTCAATCCTCCCCCGTTTCACGGGGGAGGAAAAAAACAATTACGTCTCCTTCGGCGGCGCGCCGCACAGCAGCGTGTTCAGCACCACCAGGGTCAGGCCGCCGGAGATCACCGGCTGGGTGATGATGAGCCGCACCAGCAGCGGCATCTGCGCCAGCACATCCGGCGCCATGAACATGCCGCCGAGCGCCACCAGCATGGCGAGACCGGCGACGATGAATTTGCGGTCGTCCCAGTCGACCTTCGCCAGAATGTGGACGCCGTGCATCAACACGATGCCGAACAACAAGGTCGCCGCCGCCGACAGCACCGGCAGCGGCACCACCACCAGCAGCAGGTCGAATTTGATCGAGGCGCCGAGCACGATCAGCAGCACGCCGGCGGCGAGCGTCGCGTAGCGCGAGCCGACCCGCGTGGTGCGCAGCATGCCGATATTGTCCGGATAGACGATGGTCGAGAAGCCGCCGACCAGGCCGGCCAGCACGCCGCCGAGACCGATGGCGAAAACGCCCTGCGACATCCGCCCCGAACTGACGTTCTGGCCGCCCCAGTCGCCGACCATCTGATAAAGCGCCATCGAACCGATGCTGGCCGGCAGCAGGACCAGAAGGAAGACGAGGACCAGATCGGTCTGCACCGCAAAGCCGAACGGAAAAATCTTCGGCGCCACCAGCAGCGGCGCGTTGATCACCGCCGCGAGCGACACCGGCCGGAACAGCGCATAGGCAATGGTGCCGGCGGCAAGGCCGATGAGAATGGCGGCGCGGCGGAATTTGCCGCCCCAGATGCTGACCACGACCAGCACCGCCACCGCCAGCGCGCCGCAGAGAAAATTGACCGCGGGAAAGCCCGGGCTTTGCGGCAGGCCGATCCAGCCCGGCAGCGCCACGTTCGACACCTGGATCATGATGAAGATCACGATCATGCCGGCGATGATCGGCGCCCGCAGAAAGCGCGAGAACAGGCCGATCACGCTGAAGCCGTAGACCGGCACCGTCAGCACGCACCAGATCAGGGCCGCGACGAAAAACGAGCCATAGGCGGCACCGAGACCGCCGCCGCCTTGCAGGTGGCCGACCGCCAGCAGGCTGGCGAAGCTTCCGGCGTAAGGGCCCTGCATGATCGGCAGGCGCAACAGAAATACCGACTGCAGGATGGTGACGACGCCGCAGACCAGAAAGGTCATGCCGTAGAGATAAGCGATCTGTTCCGGCGCGAGATTGAACGAGCGTCCGAGAATGCCGGGAAACACGAACATCCCGGTCATGCCGAAAATATTCTGCAATCCGAGAATAAACAGCTGGTCGTAAGACAGCCGCTCGTCGATGCCGACGTCGAACACTTTCTCCGCTGGGGTTTCCCCGGCCTGCATGGCTTTTCTTATCCTCGTTTCAATGCGAGATTTCCCGCGACCGGCCCTTACCTAGCGGCTCGCACCGGGCAGGGAAAGTCGTCCAGTCCGCCGCCCTGCAAGGCGCATGGCGGGTCTTTACAACGGGAAGTGAAACACCATGAGCGCGAGCCCGATCACCTTCAGCGACGGCAAGGCCTATGAGCTGTTGATGGGCCGCTGGAGCCGGATCGCCGGCGAGCAGTTCATCGACTGGCTCGGGGCGCCGACGGGCCTGCGCTGGATCGATGTCGGCTGCGGCAACGGCGCCTTCACCGAAGTGCTGATCGCGCGCGCCGCGCCGGCCGCCGTGACCGGGATCGATCCGTCCGACGGCCAGATCGCCTATGCGCGCAGCCGCCCCGGCGCGGCCATGGCAAAATTCCAGGTCGGCGATGCACAGTCCCTGCCGTTTGCCGACGACAGTTTCGACGCCGCCAGCATGGCGCTGGTCATCGCCTTCGTCGACGATGCGAACAAGGCCGCCGCCGAGATGGCGCGGGTGGTCCGTCCCGGCGGGCTGGTCGCGACCTATATGTGGTCCTTTCCCGAAGGCTTTCCGCTGCGCTGGCTCGGGCCGGCGATGAAATCGCTGGGATTGAACCCGGTGACGCCGCCGAATACGGCCGCGGCGAATTTGGAGAATCTGACCCGCTATTGGCAGCAAGCCGGTCTGCAATCGGTCGAAACCCGCGTGATCCGGATCCAGATCGCCTACGCCGATTTCGACGATTTCTGGCAATCGGCCACCGCCCCAGTCGGGCCTTCCGGCAAGGCCACATCCGACCTTACGCCGGAACTGCGCGAACAACTCAAGGCGCGCCTGCGCGCGATGCTGCCGACGGAGGCGGACGGGCGGATTGTCTATGACGCCGTTGCCAATGCGGTGAAGGGACGCGTGCCGGCTTAGGCTTCGTCGCCGATCGAACGGATGACCCGCGCCGGATTGCCGCCGACAAAGCTGTTCGGCGGCACGTCCCTGGTGACGACCGATCCCGCGGCCACCACCGCATTCTCGCCGACCGTCACCCCGCCGATGACGGTGGCGCCGGCGGCGATCCAGACATTGCGCTCGATCACGATCGGCTTGCCGATGGTGACGGCGCGGCGTTGCGACGGATCGAGCGGATGGCCCGCCGTGAGCAGACTCACATTCGGCCCGATCAGCACATCGTCTCCGATGTCGAGCCCGCCGAGGTCGTAGAACGTGCAGTTCTGATTGACGAAGACATTACGCCCGACGCGGATTTCGTCGCCGCCGGCGGCATAGAACGGCGGGATCAGCAGAAAGCTGTCGTCGACTTTTTTTCCGACGAGTTCGCTGAACAAGGCCCGGACTTCGTCCGCATCGTTGAAGGTCAAACGATTTAATTTGGCGGTGATCGCCATCGCCCGTTTGACGTTCGCCAGCATCGCCGCCGATTCCGGCGTTCGGCGGTGGATTATTCTGGTGCCGGCCTCGTGCGACATTCGTTATTTTCCTTGGGCTCGTTGAGCGTGCGTTTGGCGCACTCGATCAAGTTTTACTTGGCTCATCAATACGGTCTCAAAGAAGTTCGAGAACAACATGAATGTGGCCTGTCTCTGCGCCGTCTGGTATAATTGCATGAAGCAGCGCAGGACGCTCAAAGGTCTGTCGCCGACGATGGCCGCTGAAATAAGCAACTCGCTTTGTTCAACGACTGATCTTGCAGCAATGATTGACATAGCCCCGCCGAAGCTTGGCAAGCGCGGGCCGTATAAAAAAGGCTATCGCCGCGTGAACCTAACGATCCTTTTTCTCTATATGCCGCCGTCGGCCAATTTGCCGCCGGAGCTAAAAATGGCGCTGCTTGGGATACTAGCCATCGGGATCGCTGTTTATTTCTTCCGGCAAAAATGAAGATGAGACGATCCGCGTTCAGTTCACTAGTGGTGGCGCAATTGCACAAAATCTACGGCCACGACCCCAAAGAGGAACGCCGCTATGGCCCGCTTATCTGTGTCGGTGCCGAAAAGTGTTTGCTGAAGTAATCCCGAGCACGTCAGCACATCACGGTAGAACCTTACGATGCGGATCCACATGCGGCCCTTTACGCGGCTCGCCGATGGATTGTCAAAGAAATTCGAGGCCCGCGTACGTATGGTTTGCCTCCAGACGGTCTGGTACAATTCCGTGAAGCAGCACAAAAGTCTGAAAGGGCTTCCACCCGCGATGGCCGCCGGTATCAGCGATACGCTTTTGTCAATGACCGGTCTCGCGGAAATGATTGATGCCGCTCACCGAAGCCGGGTATGATCGAAACACTCGGCACTCACATTCGCTTATCTAATCCAGAAGCACCGGCGGACATTCCGGACCATTCCTTTGTCGAGCCTGACGCTTTTTCTCGATAGGATTTCGTAGAGGAGGCCCGGGCGCTCGATGGAAATTACATCGTCCAGCGGCTCTCCGCTAAGTTCCTTGCGTTTCGTCATCTGAATACGAAAGGGGACATACTGGGTTTTCGTCAATAGCGTCAATATCCTTGGCCCGACGGCGATAGCCTGCATAGAAACAAGCCATCGTTGTTTTAGCCCCTTAAGATGATTGGCCCTGATCGAATAAAACTCACGAATTAACGAGCTATCGCGGATAGCAAAGATGCGCCGGCAAACCAATTGGGCGCTTTTCGCCTTTAGGGCCTCGGGGCATTAGATCAATTCCCGGCATAGTCGATGTAGACCTTGCCGACGGTTTTGCCGACCCGATCCGTCACAGGATGGAAGCCACGTAAGGCTGATCGGATTAATGGCGTCCGCCAGTCTTACGTAGTGTATCAGCGGCCCATTTGTTGAGCGTAGCATCGTGCGGGCCCTGAGAACTCCAATTCCAGCGTCGCACTTTAAAAGCGGGATCACGTCGTCATCGTCCATGCGCGTCGGCTATCCGCTTTTCGCTAATCGGGGATACATACGGTAATGCTTAGCGGTAAGCTGCGCAAGGTGAGTATGTGATTTACAAGAGCGCTATACGCGAAAAGCGCATCAGTGGTGATTGTACCGCAAGAGGAGCTGGAGCAGTTCCAGGGCAACGTGGCGGTATCATCCACAAATTGGAAACGTCGCAGCTACCGTACGCTGGTCAAACCGCGCGAGTGAAATCGGTCGGCTTCTTACCACGGTGGCGACGATTCTACTATGAATTGAATAGAGATTCCCGGCATCTGGCATGAGTGCTGTTTACGCCCATCGCCACAATCAAACTGAGACACCCCCGGCCTTGAAAAGAACAAATAGGGAACATAAGATCAAGGAATGCCCCTGTCCCTGGTCCAAAAGCTCGAAATTCTCGCCGACGCCGCGAAATACGACGTGTCCTGCGCCTCGTCGGGCGCGCCGAAGCGGGCTGCCGGCAAGGGCGAGATCGGCTCGACCGGCCAGGCGATCTGCCATGCCTATACGCCGGACGGCCGCTGCATTTCGCTGCTCAAGATCCTGCTGACCAATTTCTGCGTCTACGATTGCGCCTATTGCGTCAGCCGGCGGTCCAGCAATGTGCCCCGCGCGCGGTTTTCGGTCGACGAGGTGGTGCGGCTGACGCTCGATCTCTACCGCCGCAATTGCATCGAGGGATTGTTCCTGTCGTCCGGCATCGCGCGCGGCGAGGACGACACCATGGCGGACCTGGTGCGGGTGGCGAAGACGCTCCGGCTCGACCACGGCTATCGCGGCTACATCCACCTCAAAACCATCCCCGGCGCGGACGAAGCGCTGCTCGCCGAAGCCGGGCTGTATGCCGACCGGCTGTCGATGAACATCGAACTGCCGAGCGAGCGATCGCTGCAATCTTTCGCGCCGGAAAAAAGCGTCGTCACCATCAAGAAGGGTCTCGCTTTCACCCGCGGCGCGGATCGATCAGACCACCGCCGAGACGGCGGCCGCCAAGACCCGCGCCAGGCCGAAGCGGTTCGCGCCGGCCGGCCAGTCGACGCAGATGATCGTCGGCGCCGATGCCAGCAACGATCTGGCCATTCTCGGCGCCACCGCTTCGCTCTATGCCTCGTACGGATTGCGGCGGGTCTATTACTCCGCGTTCAGCCCGACCCAGCATCCGTCGGCGCAGCTCGCCCGGGTGGCGACGCCGCTGATCCGCGAGCATCGGCTCTATCAGGCCGACTGGCTGCTGCGGTTCTACGGTTTCTCCGTTGCCGAGGTCGGCGCGGCGGCGCCGTCGGGCATGCTCGATCCGGCGATCGATCCGAAGCTCGCCTGGGCGCTGGCGCACCGCGCGGCGTTTCCGGTCGACGTCAACACCGCGCCGCGCGAGCGCCTGCTGCGGGTGCCCGGCCTCGGCACCCGGTCGGTCGACCGCATCCTCGCCTCGCGGCGCAGCGGCCGGCTGCGGCTCGACGACATCGCCCGGCTGTCGGCGGCGCTGTCGCGCGCCCGGCCGTTCATCGTCACCGCCGATTACCATCCCGGCCGGCTGCTCGACGATGCAAAACTCCGGCACAAATTCGCGCCGCAGCCCGCGCAATTGTCCTTATTCGATGAAGCGCGATGTACGCAGCCGTAATCTCACCCGCGGCCGACGAGGCGGAATTCCGCACCGTGGCGCGCCGCTGCCTTGACGCCGGGGTCGCGCCGCAACTGATAAATTTCGTCGATCCGGGCGCGCCCTCTTTGCTGCCCGATCTGCCGCCGCGCGAACGTGCCGGCGCCCTCACCGTTCCGCGCCGCTTCGCCGTCCTGATGAACGACGCGATCTGCCATCGGGCGCCCGACCGCTTCGCGCTGCTGTACGACGTGCTGTGGCGCATCGCGCAGGGCCAGCGCGAACTGGCGACGCGCGCCAGCGATCCGGCGGTGGCGCGGCTGTCCGACTACGCCCACAATGTCCGGCGCGACATTCACAAGATGCACGCTTTCGTTCGCTTTCGGGAGAGCGAGATCGGCGGCCGCAGGCATTACGCCGCCTGGTTCGAGCCGCAGCACTACACGCTCAAACGCGCCGCGCCGTTTTTCGTCGAGCGTTTTCCCAATATGGACTGGCTGATCGCGACGCCGATCGGCACCGCGGTCTGGCAGGACGGCGCGCTGCGCTACGAGCCGGCCGCGCAACGTCCGGCAGGCGAGAGCGACGCGGTGCTCGATGAGCTGTGGCTGACCTATTACCGCACCACCTTCAATCCGGCCCGCGTGCGCCTGAAAGCCATGACCACCGAGATGCCGAAGCATTACTGGCGCAACATGCCGGAGACGGCGCTCATTCCCGGCATGGTGGCGCAAGCGCCGGCGCGGGTCTCCTGCATGGACCGCACCGCGGCGGACGAAGCGCCGCTGTTCGCCCGCAAGATCGCGGAGCGCCGCCCTTACGATAGTCTCGAGCCGCCGCAGCCGCTCGCCAAGCTCCGCCAGCAGGCGAGCGCCTGTCAGCGTTGTCCGCTGCATGCGGCCGCGACCCAGACCGTGTTCGGCGAAGGTCCGGAAAACGCGGCGCTGATGTTCGTCGGCGAACAGCCGGGCGATAATGAGGATATTGCCGGCAGGCCGTTTGTCGGACCGGCCGGTCAACTGTTCGATCGCGCCTTGGGCGAGGCCGGCATCGTTCGCGAGACCGCTTACGTGACCGGTGCGGTGAAACATTTCAAATATGAGCCGCGCGGCAAGAAGCGGATTCATCAGCGGCCGAATGCCGGCGAAGTGCAGGCCTGCAAGTGGTGGCTGGAGCGCGAGATCGCGGCCGTCAATCCGGCGCTGATCGTGGCGCTCGGCGCCACCGCGGCGCGCTCGCTGAGCGGCCGCCCGGTCTCGGTGCTGCAGGCGCGCGGACCGGCGGAATTTTCCGGCCGGCCGGGCTTTATCAGCGTCCACCCGTCCTATCTGCTCCGCCTGCCGGATGCCGCCCGCAAAGCGGAGGAATACGGCAAGTTCGTCGCCGACCTCCGCCGGGTCCGGGGGCTATTGGATATCGCCGGCGAAGCGCCAATTCCGCCGCCTCAGTTCTAATAGTGGAACCGGTTCAAGCGCTTAAACCCGGACCGGAACCGCGATCGAGCGGCTTTTTCCGGTTGCGCCTCGGCGCCCCTCCCCCTATATTCCGTGCGCTTTCCAGTCATCCTCGATGACGTCAGTGGCTTCGCCCCAAGGGCGGGCGGAGCCCAGAGGAGATTTATCTATGGCGACCGCGCCGCTCATGCCGAAGGCGACTGCCGTGTGGCTGGTCGATAACACTTCGCTGTCGTTCGACCAGATCGCGCAGTTGTGCAACCTGCATCCGCTCGAAGTCAAAGCGATCGCCGACGGCGATTCAGCGCAGGGCATCAAGGGGCTCGATCCCGTTCTCACCGGGCAATTGACCCGCGAGGAGATTTCCGCGGCCGAGGCCGATCCGAATTACCGCCTCCACATCGCCGACCCGAAAGTGCGGCTGCCGGAAGCCAAGCCGAAAAAGGGCCCGCGCTACACCCCGGTGTCGCGCCGCCAGGACCGGCCGAACGCGATTCTCTGGCTGGTGCGCAATCACCCCGAGCTGAAAGACGCGCAGATCATGCGCCTGGTCGGCACCACCAAATCGACCATCGACGCCATCCGCGACCGCACCCACTGGAATTCGGCGAGCCTCACGCCGCTCGATCCGGTGACGCTCGGCCTGTGCTCGCAGATCGATCTCGATCTCGAAGTGCAGCGCGCCGCCAAGGAAAAGCCGGTGCCGGTCGAGGCCCAGGGCGCGACGCTGTTGCCGGCGTCGGTAACGACCGCGCCGAAGGAAGAGCCCGAGCCCGTGGTCCACGGCCAGAAGCCGTCCGACGATCTCAATGTCGACGCCGTGTTCGCCAAGCTCAAGCAGATCGGCGGCAAGGGCGAATGACTTTCTTTCCTCCCCCGTTTACGGGGAGGCGGCGAGCGAAGCGAGCCGGTAAGGTGATGCGCAAGTCTTCGTCGTTTGCTGCAATCGTCGCGACCGACGCCCTCCACCGCGCTTCGCCACAGCCGACGCTTCGCGTCGGCGCAATTTATGCAAAAGAACGGCGGCCCAAGGCCGCCTATGCCCCCTCCCCCGCCTCGCGGGGGAGGAATTAGGTTATCACCCCCGGTCGTTCCGCAGCACGACACAGGCGCCGCCCGCAGCCATCAGCGTGTTGCAGAATTTCTGCAGATAGCCGCGATTGTCGTCGGCGATGCGGATGTTGTAGCGCAGCGCGCTGCCCAGACCGATGCCGCGGCTCGTGATCACGATCGGCTCGCGGTCGCCGATCAGGCCGGCATATTTCTTCTGGATTCCGCGATAGATCGCCCAGGCCTTGGTCTCCGACCAATTGGCGGTGAGCTGCATGCCCCAGCGCGGCACATAAGACGCGATCCGCTGCGCCTCTTCCTTCGGCGCCAGGATCAGATTGGCAAGCCGCGTGCAGGGGATGCCCTGCGGGATCGTGGTCTCCGGCGTCTGCGGCGGCGACGCCGAGGCCCAGTCGTCGGCGGTCCAGCCGGTGATGATCGCGACATAATTGCGCGTCTCGCTCGGCAGCGAACGTCGATTGGCAAGAAACGCGCTGACCCGCCCCGGCCCGGCATTGTAGGCCGCCGCCGCCAGCCCGAGATTGCCGAATTGGGTTTTCAGATCGTGCAGATAGCTCGCCGAATTTTTCAGCGCCTCGATCGGATCGAACGGATCGACCAGCCCGCGGTAGTCGGCGGTCGACGGCATGAATTGCGCGATGCCCTGTGCGCCCTTCGCGCTCACCGCGCGCGCATTGAAGCGGCTCTCCTGCCAGATCACGCGGGCAAAGAACTCGACCGGCAGATCGTTCTCCGCGGCGTCCTGTTCGACCGCGCGGCAGATGTCTTCGGAGGTCGGAGGCGTGTTGGTTGTGGGCGGCTGCGGCAGGCTGGAACGGCCGGTGGCGCGTTTTGATTGGCCGGCGGAACCGCCGGCGATTGTGCGGTCGCCGTCCCGCTCGAAACGGCCAATGCGCACACAAGCAATCGTCCGTAGAGGCGTGACATGCGCTTTAACGTACAAAACGGTCCCCCGTCCCGCTATACTCTCCGCTATGATCAATAAATCGAGAAATTTTGCGAGCTGACTGCCGGGCGACCTGTCCGGGATTGTGCGGCGAGGCTGCATCACGGATTTCGCTTCGCTTCATCCGGCTACAAGATTAGACCCCCACGCCCTTCCCCTTCAACGCCGTCCCGATCTCATCCAGCACCACCGGATCGTCGATCGTCGCCGGCATTTGCCAGGCGTCGCCGTCGGCGATCTTCTTGATGGTGCCGCGCAGGATCTTGCCCGAGCGGGTTTTCGGCAGCCGCGCCACGGTGATGGCGAGTTTGAAAGCGGCGACCGGGCCGATCTTTTCGCGGATCAGCGCGACGCATTCTTTCTCGATCTCGATCGGCGTCCGGTTGACGCCGGATTTGAGCACCAGGAAACCGCACGGCACTTCGCCCTTGAGCTCGTCCTTGATGCCGAGCACGGCGCATTCGGCGACGTCGGGATGCGAGGCCAGCACCTCCTCCATGCCGCCGGTCGAAAGCCGGTGGCCGGCGACGTTGATGATGTCGTCGGTGCGGCCCATGACGAAGATGTAGCCGTCCTCGTCCTTGAAGCCGGCGTCGGCGGTTTTGTAATAGCCGGGAAATTCCTCGAGGTAGCTTTGCCGCATGCGCGCGTCGTCCTGCCAGAGTGTCGGCAGGCAGGCCGGCGGCAACGGCAGCTTGATGACGATCGAGCCCATTTTGTCGGGCGGCAGCTCATGGCACGCTTCGTCGACGACGCGGATGTCGTAGCCCGGCATCGCCACCGTCGGCGAACCGTGCTTGATCGGCAACAGACCGAGCCCGACCGGATTGCCGGCGATGCACCAGCCGGTTTCGGTCTGCCACCAGTGATCGACCACCGGCACTTTGAGCAACGCTTCCGCCCAGTCCAGCGTCGGCGGATCGGCACGCTCGCCGGCGAGAAATAAAGTACGGAATTTCGTGAGATCGTATTGCGCCAGCAGCTTGCCCTGCGGGTCTTCCTTTTTGATGGCGCGGAACGCGGTCGGCGCGGTGAACATCGCCACGCAGCCGTGTTCGGCATTGACGCGCCAGAACGCGCCGGCGTCGGGCGTGCCGATCGGCTTGCCTTCGTACAGGACCGTGGTGGCGCCATGCAGCAGCGGCGCATAGACGATGTAGGAGTGGCCGACCACCCAGCCGATGTCGGAGGCGGTCCACCACACCTCGCCGGGGTCGATGCCGTAGAGATTTTTCATCGACCATTTCAGCGCCACCAGGTGGCCGCCATTGTCGCGCACCACGCCTTTCGGCCGGCCGGTCGTGCCCGAGGTGTAGAGAATATAGAGCGGGTCGGTCGCCTTGACCGGCACGCAGTCCCAGGCGGAGCGGGCGTGGACCAGCGCATGATCGCGCATCGCCGCCCAGTCGCGGTCGCGGCCCGCGGTCATCGCCGCTGCGGCCTGCGGCCGCTGCAGGATCAGACAAGCCTCCGGCTTGTGGTGCGCCAGCGCGATCGCCTCGTCGAGCAGCGGCTTGTAGTGCACGATGCGGCCGGGCTCGAGGCCGCAGCTTGCCGAGAGCACGAGCTTCGGCGTCGCATCGTCGATGCGGGCGGCGAGTTCGCGGGCGGCGAAGCCGCCGAATACCACCGAATGCACCGCGCCGATGCGCGCGCAGGCCAGCATGGCGAACAAGGCTTCGGGTATCATCGGCATGTAGAGCACGACACGGTCGCCTTTGCCGACACCGAGGTCGCGCAACATGCCGCCGAGTACCTGGGTCTCGGTGAGCAGGCGATGATAGGTAATGGTGCGCTTCACGCCGGCGAGCGGCGAATCGTAGATGATCGCCGCCTGATCGCCGCGCCCGGCATCGACGTGGCGATCGACCGCGTTGAAGCAGGTATTGCAGACGCCGTCCGTGAACCAGCGGCCGTAGATACCGGCGGCCGGATCGAAGATCGTCTTCGGCGTCTCGTACCAGTCGATGGCCGCCGCCGCCTCGCCCCAGAAGCCTTGCGGATCGCGCTGCCAGCGCGCGTAGACTTCGGGATAGCGGCTCGAACGGGCATCCATGGCGCAGCCTCCGTTACTCCCTCTCCTTCTTGCGGAGTGAAAGTCATCGCGGCTTGCATTCTCCGCCCGAACGCGTTGTTTGCAAGCCGTGTCGCAACGACGTTCTACCATGCCTCTCAATGCCGGCCGAACCACCATGCCCGTCAGCCCGTGATTTCCGACCCGCTGTTCTATCTGCTGGCAATTCCCGCCGTGATCCTGCTCGGTCTCGGCAAAGGCGGCTTTGCCGGCATCGGCATGGTGTCGACGCCGCTGTTGGCGCTTGCCATTCCGCCGCTGCAAGGCGCGGCGATCCTCTTGCCGCTCCTGATCGTCCAGGATGCCATTTCGGTGTGGGCCTATCGCCGCGCCTGGAGCGCCTGGAATCTCAAAGTGCTGATTCCCGGCTCGGTGCTCGGCATGGCCGCCGGCACATTGTTCGCCAGCGCCGTGTCCAATGCGGCGATCGAATTGACCATCGGCATCATCGGCCTCGGTTTCGTGTTCTATACGTGGATCGGGCGGACCAGGGTCGGACGCGATCTCATTCCAGCGCTGCGCGACCAGGGCGACAAGCCGCGCCGTCCTCCGATTCCCTTGGGCGTGCTCTGGGGTGCGATGTCCGGTTTCATGTCGCTGTTGATTCAGGTCGGCGCGCCGCCGTTTCAGATCCACATCCTGCCGCAGCGGCTCGACAAACTGACCCTGGTCGGCACCAGCGTGATCTTCTTCGCTTTCATGAACGAAATGAAGATCGTGCCGTATTTCGTGCTCGGCCAGTTCTCGGTGCGCAATTTCGCCACCTCGCTGGCGCTTCTGCCGCTCGCCATCGCCGCCAATTTTCTCGGCATCTGGCTGGTGCACAAGACGCCGACCGAGCGGTTCTATCAGATCGCCTATATCCTGATGTTTCTGATTTCACTGGTGCTGCTTTGGCAAGGCTGGCGCCAGTTGGGCAGCTAGCCGGCCGCGGCGCCGAATCGCGCTTGGCGCAGGCCCGTTCGCATCAGCTCTGCGCTATTCCATGCTTGCCATCTTTGCTAGGCTCATGGCGGGAGAGAAAACGAAAATGGCGACGCCCTACGATACCGATCTCGGCCGCAACCCGGCGAATTTCCAGCCGCTCACGCCGCTGTCGTTTCTGGCACGCGCGGCGGAAGTTTATCCGGACCGGACCGCAATCATCCACGGCGATCGCTCGTGGACCTACCGTCAGTTTTACGCACGCGCCCGGCAATTGGCGTCCGCGCTGTCAAAGCGCGGCATCAAACGCGGCGACACCGTCGCGGTGGTGCTGCCCAACGTCCCGGCGATGCTGGAGGCGCATTACGGTGTCGCGATGGCCGGGGCCGTGCTCAATTCGATCAATACCAGGCTCGATGCCGCCATCATCGGCTTCACGCTCGATCACGGCGAAGCCAAGGTCCTGATCGCCGACCGTGAATTCGCCAAAGTGGCGAAAGACGCGCTGTCGCGCTGCGCGGCAAAGCCGCTGGTCATCGACTACGACGATCCGGAATATGCCGGCGCCGGCGAGCGCATCGGCGCGCTCGAATACGAGGATTTTCTGCGCGAGGGCGATCCGGATTTCGCCTGGCTGATGCCGCAGGACGAATGGGATGCGATCGCGCTCAATTATACGTCGGGCACAACCGGCGACCCCAAAGGCGTGGTCTATCATCATCGCGGCGCTTATCTGCTGGCGCTGGCCAATGTCGTCACCTGCGCCATGGGCAAGCACCCGGTCTATCTGTGGACGCTGCCGATGTTCCACTGCAACGGCTGGTGCTTTCCGTGGACGCTCTCGATCGTCGCCGGCACCCATGTCTGCCTGCGCGCGGTGCGCGCCGCGCCGATCTACGACGCCATCGTCGCCCACAAAGTCACGCATCTGTGCGGCGCGCCGATCGTGATGTCGGCATTGCTGACCGCGCCCGATCAGGAGAAAAAGCCGCTGCCGCAAAATGTCGAATTCGTCACCGCCGCAGCGCCGCCGCCGGAAGCAGTCCTGGCGGCGATGAAATCCGCCGGCTTCAACGTCACTCATGTCTACGGCCTCACCGAAGTCTACGGTCCGGCATGCGTCAACGATTGGCACGGCGAATGGGATGAACTCTCGCCCGTCCGAACAGGCGGCGAAGAAAGCGCGCCAAGGCGTGCGCTATCCGGTGCTCGAAGGGCTCGACGTGATCGACCCCGACACCATGCAGCCGGTGCCGCGCGACGGCGAAACGCTCGGCGAAGTGATGTTCCGCGGCAATGTGGTGATGAAAGGCTATCTGAAAAACAAAACCGCGACCGAGAGCGCCTTCGCCGGCGGCTGGTTTCATTCCGGCGATCTCGGCGTCATCTACCCTGACGGCTATATCCAGCTCAAGGATCGCTCCAAGGACATCATCATTTCCGGCGGCGAGAATATCTCCTCGATCGAGGTCGAAGACGCGCTCTACAAGCATCCGGCCGTGCAGGTCGTCGCCGTAGTGGCGAAGCCCGACGACAAATGGGGCGAGACGCCCTGCGTTTTCGCCGAGTTGAAGCCCGGCGCGGCCGCATCCGCCGACGATCTGATCGCCTGGTGCCGGACCCAGCTCGCCGCCTACAAATGCCCGCGCTACGTGGTGTTCACGGAAATTCCGAAGACCTCGACGGGCAAGATCCAGAAATTCAAGCTGCGCGAAATGGCGAAGGCGATCTGAAATCGTTTCGATTAAAGAAACCGGTTCGTCCTCGCTGTTGCGAGGACGACTGTCCGGATTCTAACTGGTTTGACCGAACTGACTAGCTAATGGACGAACACGTCCTGGCGGATCCGCGTAATCTCGTCTTTGACGAGTAATTTTCGTCGCTTCAATTCCAAAAGTTGAAGGTCGTCGGTGGAAGGATGGTTGAGCGCGTCGGATAGTTGGATTTCAAGCGCTTGGTGACGTTTCTCAAGTTCCGCAAGATGCGATTCAATCGCCATGTGGCCTGCCTCCTTGCGTCAGATTGCTATCGTTTCAATTTCCCACCCTAACAATCGTTTCACAGTGTACTCCGTTTTCGTCTCCTCGGAAATCCCCGTTGTGTACGGAATCGGAAAACATAGTTCCCCGATCCTTGGGCTTGTCCGCGATTGGCCAAAACGCGATACTGCATAGGAGTTTAACGGGTACCCACTGACGCCCTGCGTGGCGGCTAACCGGCCCAACCGCTGTGCGCAAGGGCCGATCAAGGCGGCGATGACCGAAGAGGAAGAACGCGAGCTTCGGGCGCAACTGGCGCGCCTGCAGCAGGAGCATCGCGACCTCGATGCCGCGATTGCTGCGTTGCAGGGCACGCTCGGTCACGATCTCATTCAGCTGCAGCGGTTGAAAAAGCGGAAGCTCGTACTGCGCGACCGCATCACTTTCATCGAAGACGAACTCACACCGGATATCATCGCCTGATCGCTGTCTCGGTTTGCCCGGCGGTCATTGGCGTGCTGCCTTGCGCGCATACATCGCGGCATCGGCCCGCGCCAGCAATTCGGCCGGACTGTCGAGCGCGCCGAGGAGCGCAAGTCCCGCCGAGGCGCCGACGACCAGCGTCGCATCGCCCCAGCGCACCGGCGTCGCATAAACTGCGGCTTCCAGCGCCGCGGCCTTGGTCGCGGCGTCGGGTGCGTTGACGTTCCATAACAGCACGGCGAATTCATCGCCGCCGAGCCGCGCCACCACGTCGGAGGCGCGTATATTGCGGGATAACGCCGCGGCGATCGCTTTGAGGACCGCATCGCCGGCGTTGTGGCCGTGCCGGTCATTCACCGGCTTGAAGCCGTCGAGATCGAGATAGACCAGCGCGACGCTGGCGCCATAGCGTTTGACGTAGGCGAGCGAGCGTTTGAGCTCGCGCTCGAAACCGCGCCGGTTGAGGATATCGGTGAGCGGGTCGATATCGACCCGGGCTTCAAGCTCGCTGATCCGGGCGCGCGATGCGGCGAGCTGAGCCGCGAGTGCGTCGACCTCGGCGGCAAGGCGGGTGACGACGGCGCGCGACGGCGGGCGCGAACGCTTTGGCTCAAGGGGATCTTCACGGTTGTCACGTTGTCCGCGGGACGACTTGGGGCGCGGCCGTGCCGGCGTGATCGGCTTGCGCGCAGGCCTGGCCGCCTTGTCCTTCATTCCACCCGCCTTTTCCCAGCGCCGCGAATCGCACCTGCAGCATAACCTGGGTTCGCCGGGCGGCGCGCTGCTCGCCTTCGCGAAGGGCAAAATCGGCAAATGTTACAAACATTTAATGCATGCGACGGATTGCCGCAGACGATCGGAGCATGCTTTCGCCCGCATTACGGCACGGCGAAAAACGCCAGCGGCGAGGTCGCCTCATGGGAGAACGCGGCGGCCGTTACCGGGCCGCCGTAGCCTGCCCGGGTATCGAGGTCGAGACGATTGCTTCGCAGGTCAGGCACGCCGTTTTCTACCGGTGTGTGGCCGTGAACGATCAGCCGGCCGTAATCGCGCGGATCGGACAAGAACGGCTCCCTGATCCACAACAGATCGTGCTCGTCCTGTGCATCGAGCGGGCGCTCCGGATGGACTCCGGCATGTACAAAGAACCGGCGGCCGTCGTCATAACTCAAACGCAGCGCCCGCAGCCAATCGACGTGTTCGCGCGGCAAATCGCCCACATCTTCGATGCCGTAACTTTGCAGCGTCTGCGATCCGCCTTGCGGCAGCCAATCGTCGGCCGATACCGCGCCGTCGAAAATCGACAGCAACATCTCCTCGTGATTGCCCATCAGCGCGACAACGTCGCCCGGCATTTGCGCTTCAAGCTCCATCAAACAGCGGATGACGCCGGCCGACTGCGGCCCGCGATCGATGTAATCGCCGAGAAAGATAAAGCGCGCCGGTCGGCCGTCCGCGTGGTCGCGGCAGCGCGCGATCAGACTCTCCAATTTGTGCAGTGCGCCATGAATGTCGCCGACGGCGTAGGTAAGTAACATGAGGCTCGCTTTCAGATCGAAGACAACCGCTCACCGTTCTAATGATGGCCGGATTCAGGCATGTTCGTTCAGTCTGCATTCACGCGAAAACGGGAACTTTAGATAGCAAGGGGCGGTTGTGGTGTGCGGTAAACCCTTTTGTCGAGGTGATGTCATGAGAAAAACTTTGATGGCTCTGGTCGCGGTGGTGGCGCTCGCCGGAGCGGCGCTGACCGCGTCCAGTCCGGCCGAAGCTTATTGGCGCGGCGGCTGGGGCGGCGGATGGCATGGCGGCTGGGGCTACGGTGCAGGCGGCTTTGTCGCCGGCGCCTTGGTCGGCAGCGCTTTGGCGTCACCCTACTACTATGGCGGCGGCCCTTACGGCTACTACCCTTACCCCTATTACGGCCGGCCGTGTGTCTGGCGCCGTGTATGGAACGGATACGCTTGGGTCCGCGCCTGCGTCTGAGCCACTAACGAAACTCTACGTCGCTCGGCCGCTGTGACGGCAATCACAGCGGCCGAGGCCTGGTTGTGGTTTAGATAGTTTTGTTGGTGCGGGGGAATGCACCCAATTTCCGCCCAAATAGTCACCCTTTGATGGTGGCGGGTCTGACGCGAGTTCGGGGGGTTTACGGGGACTTCCCGCCCATCCAGGTTCGGAACGGCACCCGGCCGGTCCAAAGAGGAAATCACATGCACAAGTCGCTTCTCGGGATCGCCGCGGCTGCGGGCCTTGGACTGGCCTCCGTCGCCGCAGCACCGGCCCCGGCCAATGCCTATTGCTACGGCTGCGCCGTCGGCGCGGGCGTCATCGGCGGGGTTGCCGCCGGCGCTATCATCGGCAGTGCCATCGCCAACAGCCCGCCGCCGCCGCCGGCCTATTATCCGCCGCCGCCCCCGCCCGGCTATTACCCGCCGCCGGCCGCCTATGGTCCGCCGCCTGGGCCCGGTTACGCCGAACTCGCGCCGGGGTGCCGCTGGGGTCAACGCAAGGTCTGGATCGAAGGCGCCGGTTATCGCTGGCGCACCGTGCAGATCTGTCAGTAATAAGACCGTCGCCTAACTTGACTGCTGCCGATCCGACGGCGGCGCGCTAAATTCCGCCGGCCGGCTTATAAAGAGTCGGCCGGTTTTATTTTTATTCGGCTTCTTCATGTGACCATGCCGATAGACTCGACGACAGAAGCGTCGGTTCCGCTCGAAACACCGCGCGAGGCGGCTATTGCCAACACCAATGCATTGGCGGTTTTGCGTTCGTTGCTCGCCTGGCCGAGACGATGGCGGCCGGGCGCGCCGTCGCGCACCGTGAGCGTGCTGGGCTGGCTCGGCGTCATCGTCGTCGCCGGTTATGTCGGGTTCACGGCGGTTGTCTATTTCGGTCAGCGTTCGCTGATGTATTTTCCCGACACCGCGCACACGACGCCGGCCGCCGCGGGACTTCCCGAAGCCGAGGAAGTGCCGCTTACCGCATCCGACGGTGCGCAGATTCTCGCATGGCACGTGGCACCGCGCGACGACAAGCCGGTCATCGTCTACTTCCACGGCAATGGCGGCGCGCTGCGCTATCGGGTCGAGCGCTTTCGTCAGCTGATCGGCAACGGCATCGGTCTGGTCGGTCTGGAATATCGCGGCTACGGCGGGCTTGGCGGCAGCCCGAGCGAGAACGGCTTGATCGCCGACGCCGAAGCCGCCTACGCCTATGCGGTGGCGCGTTATCCGGCGGCGCGGATCGTTTTATGGGGCGAATTGCTCGGCACCGGCGTCGCGGTTGCACTGGCGGCGGAGAAGCCGGTCGGCCGCGTCATTCTTGAGGCGCCGTTCACCTCGACGGCCGCGGTCGGCGCGCGGCGCTATTGGTATCTGCCGGTGCGATTCCTGATGAAGGATCAATTCCACTCCGACCGGCGCATCGGCAAAGTCACCGCGCCGCTGCTGATCCTGCACGGCGTGCAGGATCAGACCGTGCCCTATGCAATGGGCGAGCAGTTGTTCAATCTCGCCAATAAGCCGAAGCACATCGTGCGCTTCCTCGACGGCGGCCACGAAGACCTCGACCGGAACGGCGCCCTCGATGCGGTGGGGCGCTTTCTTGCCGGCGATTTGGATTAAGCGGCTTGCCGCGAGCGCCACGCTGAGCCTCCACGGCGTTTCTAGGCAAAATCGAACAGACTGAACCGCCATAACACTATATGATCCACGCAATAGCCGAATTGCTTGGAGATTGACTTATGGACGAGCAGGGCCGCGATAAGGCAATCGGCACAGCGACGAAAGTCCCCAGGACGCAGCGCAGGCGTGAAGTCTGGGAAGCGCCGCGCGTCGTGTCGACCGCATTAAAAGACACCGAAAAACTTTTTGCAGCCGACGAGGTGGTAGCCAATGACGACCCTTCGCCCGGGCCGAGTTGATAGGGAGGCATGCTGCTGATGGGTCCTCGGTCCGATCACCGCAGCTCACGGCGGCGGACGTAGTCCATGCGGACGCTAGCAGAGTTGGTATCTCCTGGATCCCTGGAAGCCTTTCTCGAACATTTCGCGTCAAAAAAGCGATGGCTGGTACGCGCGGATGTCCCGGAACGGGCGCAACCCCTGCTGCCTTGGAGCGAAATCGACCGGCTGATCGCGGCGCGCGGCATCCCCGCCGACTGGCTGGCGGTGAAGCTCAACAAAAATACCGCCGAGCCGCGCATGTACCGGGACGATAAGTGCCGGGCGCTGCGCGCCGACAGGCTGCAGGAACTCGCCGCGCAGGGCGCATCGTTTGTCATCCCGAGCATCTCCGAACTGGTCAAGCCGATCGCCGAATTGACCGCCGCGATCGAGCGCCGATTGGCTGTAGCGGTGAACGTGAATTGCTACGTCAGCTTCGGGCGGCACTCGGCATTCCTGTCGCACCATGACGGTCACGACGTCGTCGTGCTCCAGGTGCACGGGTCGAAGCATTGGCGCGGCTATGGCGTCGATATCGTCGCGCCGATAAAAGGCGGGGAACACAGTTCGGACGCGTCTGCGATCATGGGAGGACGTGTTAAACCCGGGCGACGTTCTTTACCTGCCCCGAGGCGAGATTCACGCCGCGGTGCCCGAACACCCCCCGTCGGTGCATTTGACTTTCGGTATCAAAGAGCCGACCGGCGTGGATTTCATCAAATGGCTCAGCGACAGGGCCAGCCAAGAGGTCGTGTTCCGGCGTGATCTTGGGAAAGGCAGTCAGGCGGAGCGGCAGCAATCCAGGGAGATCGAACTCAAAGCAGCCCTGCATGCGCTGATCGATACCACGCCGCTGACGGAATTCCTCGCCGATGACGATCGAAAGCGACCGCTCCGCTCGGTCGCCGCCTTCGATTTCACCCATCGATTGAGCCCGGATAGCGTGTTGGTCTCCGCGTTGCGGCGAAAGATCGATCTGGAGACCGCCGACGAGGACGAGATCAAGCTGGAGATCGGCGGCAACTCGATCCGCCTGTCCGCGCTTGCCCGCCGCGCGCTCGATGTAGCCACCGATCGGGATCGCGTGACATTTCCGACGCTGGCAGCGCTGCTCGGGCGGGACACCACGGATCGCGAATTGATTGAAAGTCTCGATGTGCTCGCCCGCAACGCATTGATCGAGATCGCGTCGTAACCGATGCACGTATCGAACAGCTATTCACACCTGCAGGGCTGGACGCCGATCTCGTTTTCGCCCGGTTCTGAGCCGGTGATCACGTGGGCGGATCTGCGCTCCTATCGATTCGATGCACCGTTTTTCAGTTACACCGTGGCACAATGGCGACGCGATACAGCCGGAAGGACCGAAACGACTGGTCCTGCCGCGTTGCAGGCACTTGACGCGACCCCCTCGCTCGATCCGTGCCTGATCATCGCCCATAGTGCGCGCTGCGGCTCGACCTGGCTCGCCGGAATGATGCGGGCGATGGAAGGCGCATTAACGGTTGTCGAGCCGAGCTGCATCTCCGAACTTCTCGCCAACGGCCTTTGCCATCCATCCGCCCATGCAGGCGACGAGATCCTCCGCCAGGCCGTGCGGGCATTAGGCCGTATTCGCCATGGCGATGAGCGGCGCTACGTTTTGAAATTGAGCAGTACGCTGACGCGATTCCTGCCGCAATTCCGGCGTGCCTTCCCCGGTACTCCGATGGTTTGGCTGCAACGCCGGCCGAGCGAGATCGTCGAGTCCCTCCTGCGCGCGCCCAGTGCTTGGATCAAATCAAACGCCGAAGGCGGCAACGGTCTGGACCAGCCGATCCTGAGTAAGACGACTTTGGTTTTTCTCGCCGCGAGCAGTCTGGTGAATGACGGCATGCTTGTGCTTGATTATCGCGATCTGCCGGAAGCAGCCTGGACCCAAGTCGCGCCGTTTATCGGTGTGGCGCTGAACAGGCGCGAAATCGCGCGGATGCAGGACATCGCCAGTCAAGACTCGAAATCTGGGGGAACTTTCGTTCCGCGCCGGCTTCGGCAACTGCCCGCACCGGTGCAAGCGGCCATCCATCAAACGATCGACCCGCTCTATAAGGCGCTCGACCGCCGCCGCAGACGAGCCGCCGTCTGATGCCTACCTACCGGCTAGCCGGCTTGACCGTGGCGAGCGAGATTGTCTTACCGGGCGCGCGCGCCGGATGCGAAGCTGAACGCCCCGATGTGGTCATGCGCCGGGCCGAGGTTCCGTCGCATCTCGATAATGCCGACATAACGCGGCGCGCCTGGGAGAGAGCGGGTGATCGCTTTCTGTTGCGGGCTCCCGGTGTCGGACGTTTTCTGCTGAGCGCCGGTCGTGGGATTGGCTTCCAGATGGAGGCAGGTGCCGATGCCGCCGACTGCGCCGCTTACCTTGTCGGATCGGCATTCGGCTTGCTGCTGCATCAGCGCGGACAGATCGTACTGCATGCAAGCGCGGTAGCGATGAACGGCAAGGCGACCTTGTTCTGCGGGAACTCGGGGGTCGGCAAATCGACCATCGCGGCAGCGCTCTGCCTGCGCGGCCATCCGCTGGTCGCGGACGATATTTGCGCGATCTCATTCGCTGCCGACGAACATCCCCGCGTCAGCGCACATTCCAGCCAGATCAAGCTCGTCGCGGACGCTGTCGCCGCCGTCGGCCTTGCCGCTCAGAGCGACGCCGCGGTGCAGCGGCGCCGGGACAAATACCAGATCGACCCGCCGGTCAAAACCGACGAAGCGGATTTCCCGATCGGACGAATTTATATTCTTCGGCGCAATGCGGATCAGGGGCCGGAAATATCGCTATCGGACAGCGCCGAATCATTGCGCCTGCTGCAACGCAACGCCTATCGTCCCGGCGTCGTCAGACGCACCGGCCAGGTGGCGCGTTATTTCGAGGCTGCCGCCATGATTGCCCGTAAGGTCGGCATTTTCCGGCTGTCCCGTGTTGGCGATCTGTCGCGCCTTTCCGATACGGTCGATCTGATCGAGCGCCACGCGGCGCAGCAGGACCGCGCATACATCGATCATCGCTGTATGATGAACGAGGAGCATCATGGCTGAATTCACCGTACGTCGGACAAATGACTGGTTGAGTGCCATGGTCGGCGACGAATTGGTCATGATGAACGCGGTGACCGGAAATTATGTCACGGTTTCGCGGGTCGGTTCGCGCATATGGGAATTGCTCGAACGGCCCCGGAGCGTCGACGACTTGTGCGACAGACTGGTGCGGGAGTTTGAAGTGACTCCCGAGACTTGCCGAGCCGACGTGCGGCGTTTTTTGGATGAAATGGCAAGCAACGGCGCCGTCGCGTTCGATCCGGCGGCAGTCGCCTGAATTGACGCTTCGCGTAAAGGCGGCTGGATGAGCGGGATTTTCGGCATCCTCAATTTCGATGGCGCTCCTGTCGTCGCCGGCGACGTCGAACGCATGGGCACAGCGCTCGGCCATCGCGGTCCCGATCGAACCGAGATATGGCGCCATGCCAGCGTAGCGCTCGGCCACGGTCTCATGCGCATCACCGCCGAGGACCGCCTCGACGCGCAGCCGCTGCATGACGCCGCCGCGGCGCTGACGCTGGTCGCCGACCTGCGGCTCGACAATCGCAGCGAGCTCGGCCGGGCCTTCGGCGTCGGCACACAGGCGCTCGCCGACCTGCCGGACAGCGCGCTCCTGCTCATGGCCTACCGGAAATGGGGAGACGATTGCGCACAATATCTGCTCGGCGATTTCGTCTTTGCCCTATGGGATGCCCGGCGGCGCAAACTTTTGCTCGGCCGCGATCATGTCGGACAACGCTCGTGCTACTTCCACTGCGGCAAACGGTCGTTCCTATTTGCTTCAGAAATCAAAGCATTATGGACGCATGCGGAAGTGCCGCGCGCTCTGACCGAATCCGGCATCGCCCGCATGCTGATGCATGACATGGCGCCGCGCCACGGCTCGACCAATTACGAGGGGATCGAAGCGCTGACCGGCGGCACCGTCATGACCGTCGACGGCGCAGGCACTAGCACGCACCGTTCTTATTGGACCCCGCACGCCGATCCGGCGCATATCGGCCGCAGCGAGAGCTATTACATCGAAGCCTATCGCGCGGTGCTCGGTGAAGCCGTGGCGTGCCGGCTGCGACGGACAATCGCGCCGGCCGCTCTGCTCATGAGCGGCGGCTACGACAGCAGCGCCGTTGCCGCGCTGGCGGGACCGGTTTGCTCCGCGCAAAATCGCAAGCTGGTCGCCGTCTGTTCCGCAATGCCGGCGGATTACAGCGGCAGCATCCGCCACGCCCGACAATGGATCGAATTGTGCCGCCGTGATATGCCGCACCTCGATGTGCGCTATGTCGCGCGCGACGCCCAGAACCTTCTCTCAGACCTGGAATTGAGTTTTCGCCAAAACGACGGCGCTGCTGCCTACCATTTCGTCAGCCGCGCCCTCTATGCGGCGGCCGCCGCCGCGGGCGCGCGTGTCATCCTCGACGGCCATGGCGGCGACCAGACGCTCCACCCGCGTGGTGGGGCCGCACTGGCCAGAATCCTTGCGGGTGGCGAGGTCGGGCGGTTTTTCCATGAGTTTCGCTGCCTCCGACAAATGACCGGAAGATCATTCTCGCGCACGATGAAAGGCGATGTGTTGGCGTTGTTGCTGCCCGGCGTGTTTCGCGCATGGCGGCGGATCAGGCATGGCGCAGCTTTGCCGTGGCGCGACCAACCGGTTAACGCTGATTTTGCCCGCCGCGCGATGGCAGAAGGCTCGATTGAGATCGATCGATTGCGGACGTCGGGCCGCGCCACCACAGACGTTCAAGCCAAAATGCACGCTGCGCTCGTCCGCCATGTCGTTGGCGCGAAGTCGACAGCGGCAGCCGCCGCGCACGGCCTGGAACCAGCCCGGCCTTTCTTCGACAAACGGGTGGTTGAGTTGGCGCTCGCGATTCCGCCGGACCTTCACGTTAAAAATGGCCGCAACCGTTATTTGGCTTGCCGGGCTCTGACTGACCTCTATCCGCCGGAATTCCAAACGCGCTCGCGCCAGAACGACGACCAGATTCCCGATTTCCAGCGCATCGTAAAATCGCTCGAGCCCGAAATCTTTGCCGAGATTGCCCGCATGGAAGGCTCCGGCGCATTGGCGCGCTATGTCGATTTCGGCAAGATCAGAGCTTTGCTCACGTCGCGTGGTCCGGACGACCATAACTCGGGCTGGGAGGAAGAAACCCAGGTCGCGGTGGGTGGATTCGTGGCGGCGCGTTTTATCGAATGGTTTCGCGGCTACAATTGACCGAACCGACCTGGCTTCGGCTTACCAAATAAGCTCTTCAAAACGTCGGATAGGTTTGGCCCGGCTTGCCGCCGACGCGGGCGAAGCCGGTTACGGCCGGCTGGTACTTGTCATTGATGTTGAGCGCCTTGGCGAAGGAGCCCGCCGCCTTGTCCTTGTCGCCGAGGCGTTCATAAGCGAGACCGCGGCTCGCCCAGGCGCGCAGATCGAGCGGATTAAGCTGCACCGCCTGATCGAGATCGCCGGCGGCCGATTTGTTGTCGCCGGTCGCGAGATAACTCAGTGCACGCGCCACCAGCGGTTCGGCTTTCTGATTGGAGAGCCCGATGGCGGTTGAAAAATCGTCGATGGCGTAAGCGTGCTGGCGCTGGCTCTGATAGAGCAAGCCGCGATTGTAATAGGCTTCCGCATTGTCGGGCTTGAGCCCGATCGCCTTGTTGAAATCGGCGAGCGCCGGCGCGGTGTGGCCCTGCTCGCGATAGACAATGCCGCGGCCGAGATAAGCCGGAAAATAATTGGCGTCGATCGAGAGCGCGCGGTTGTCGTCGGCAAGCGCCAGGTCGAGTCTCGCCGTCTTGCGATAGATCAGCGCGCGATTGGCATAGGCTTGCGCGTAATTGGGATCGAGGCTGATCGCCTGGCTGAAATCGACCAGCGCCAGATCGTTACGGCCGGTTTCGCCATAGACCGAGCCGCGCATATTGTAGGCTTGCGGATCGTCCGGATGCTTGACGATGACCTCGCTCAGCGATGTCAGGTTGGATTGCGACGGGGTTTTGAGGGCGCTGTCCTCCTCGGCCGCCGGCTGATTGAGGGTGGTGCAGCCGGCGAGCGCGAGCGTGGCGACGAGGATCGCGGCGCACGGCATCAGGCGCAGCCGAGAGAGGCTGACACTGAACGGCGGCGACGGGCGCGGGGCTTGCTGCATGGCGGGAGAAAGATAGCACCGCGGCCGGCCAAAAAAACGGCGCGGGCCGCGACCCGCGCCGATATTCGAAATTGCTGAAATTTTAGCCGAAACGGGGGCTACGCGGCGGTCCCGAACGGGCCGCTCCGGGACCCGCGGCGATGGTGGGCTTCGGCTTCATCGGCAACAGGCCTTCGCGCTGCAATTTTTTGCGCGCAAGCTTGCGGGCACGGCGAACCGCTTCCGCCTTTTCTCTGGCCTTCCGTTCCGACGGCTTTTCGTAGTGTCCGCGAAGCTTCATCTCGCGGAAAATGCCCTCGCGCTGCATCTTTTTCTTCAGCGCCTTGAGAGCCTGATCGACATTATTGTCACGAACAAGAACCTGCACGCGTGCTCCTTTTTAAGTCGGTTCAAGGGATTGCATGATGCCGGAGCGCAACGCCCAGGCTATCTGGCGGCGGCCATTAGCAGAAATAGGCCGCAAAGTCCATCGGATCGGGCCAATGCCGTATCCGCGGAAGGCTTCGGATTCTATTCCTCGAACACCCGCGTCACGTGGCCCATCTTGCGGCCGGGGCGCACCGCCGCCTTGCCGTAGAGATGGACTGCCGTTCCCGGCACCGTGAGCCAGCGCCGGAAATCGTCGACGTCGTGGCCGATCAGGTTCGTCATCTCGACGCGGCCGTGGCGGATCGGCTTGGCGAGCGGCCAGCCGGCCACTGCCCTGATGTGCTGCTCGAATTGCGACACCGAAGCACCGTCGATGGTCCAGTGGCCGGAATTGTGCACCCGCGGTGCGGTCTCGTTGACCAGCACGCTGCCGTCGCGCAAGCACGAACAATTCAACCGCGAGCACGCCGACATAGTTGAATTCCCGCGCGATGGTCTCGGCGATGCGCCGCGCTTCATGCGCCACCGCTTGCGAAATCCGCGCCGGCACGCGCGACGTTTTCAAAATATGATCCTGGTGTTCGTTCTCGGTAACATCGAAGCATTCGACCAGGCCGTCGTGGCCGCGCGCGGCGATGACCGAGACTTCGCGTTCGAACGGCACGAACGCTTCGAGGATACAGGGTTGGCCGCCGACGTCGCGCCATGCGGCTTCCGGATCGCTGCCGTTCTTGATCGTCGCCTGGCCTTTGCCGTCGTAGCCGTAACGGCGCGTCTTCAACACCGCCGGTTTGCCGATGCGCTCGATCGCTGCCGCCAGATCGCCCGGCGCGGCGACCGCGGCAAACGGCGCGGTACCGATGCCGAGGCCGGCGACGAAGTTTTTCTCGGCAAACCGATCCTGCGTAATCGCCAGGATTTTCGGATCCGGCAAAACCGGAACGCGCGCGGCAAGAAACGTCGCGGTCTCCGCCGGCACGTTCTCGAATTCATAAGTGACGACGTCGACATCGGCGGCAAAGCGGTCGAGCGCTTCGGTGTCGGTGTAATCGGCCCGCGTCGCGCGATCGACGACATCGAGCGCCGGCGAGTCGGGCGCGGGCGAGAACACGTGACACTTGAAGCCGAGCCGCGCTGCTGCCAGCGCCAGCATGCGGCCGAGCTGGCCGCCGCCGAGAATGCCGATGGTCGCGCCGGGTTCGAGCACGGGCGCGGCGGCGTGCGACGATGGGCTCACGCGCCGTCCTTCGGCGCTTCGGCGACGGCAGCGGTCTGGTTCGCCCGCCAGGTCTCGAGCCGGCTGCCGAGTGCGGGATCGCTGAGCGCCAATATGCTCGCGGCAAGGAGCGCGGCGTTGATCGCGCCGGCGCGGCCGATCGCCAGCGTGCCGACCGGAACGCCCGGCGGCATCTGCACGATGGAGTAAAGCGAATCCTGTCCCGACAGCGCCTTCGACTCGACCGGCACGCCGAGCACGGGAAGACTGGTCATGGCGGCCGTCATGCCCGGCAAATGCGCGGCGCCCCCGGCGCCGGCGATGATGACCTTGAAGCCCTCGGACTTCGCGCCCTTGGCGAAAGCGTAAAGCCGCTCCGGCGTCCGGTGCGCGGAGACGATGCGGGTGACATGGCCGACCTCGAGTGCGTCGAGGGTGTCGGCGGCATGTTTCATGGTCTGCCAGTCGGACTGGCTGCCCATGATGATGGCGACGCTCTTATTCATGGAGTTGGATTCGCTTCCGGCGGCGCCACGACCAAAAATCCCCTGCGCGAAGGAAGCGCTGGATTATAGGCTGGCGCGTCGGACTAGCAAGGAACAATGTAGATGATGTAGCCATGATTAACAGGACCCGCACCGATGCAGATGAGCCAATATCACTATCTGCCGATGGCACCCGGCTTCTTCGCCATCCTGGTCGGCATTTTCTTTCTGGTTCTCATCCTGCAATCGCTGCGCTACGCCTATGTCAGCCTCGGCATCAGCCCGGGCACCGCCTTGCTGCTGCTATTCGCTTCGCTGGTGGGCAGCATCTTCAATATTCCGATCGCCGAACTCGCCCCTGAGCCGGTCGTCTCCGACCGCATCATCGATTACTTCGGCATGCAATATGAAATCCCGGTGGTGAGCCATTGGCAGGGCACCGTTATCGCGGTCAATGTCGGCGGCGCGGTGATCCCCACACTGTTGTCGCTCTATCTCCTCGCGACCCATCATCTGTGGATCAAGGGCGCGATCGCCACGGCGATCGTCGCTGTCGTGCTGCATTGGGTCGCCAATCCAGTCCCTGGTCTCGGCATTGCCGTACCGGTCTTTCTGCCGGTCGTCGTGACCGCCGCGGTCGCGCTGATCCTGTCGCGCCAGGAAGCGGCACCGCTTGCCTATATCGCCGGCGGGCTCGGCACTTTGATCGGCGCCGACCTGTCCAATCTCGATAAAGTCCGCGGCCTGGGCGCGCCGGTGGCTTCGATCGGCGGCGCCGGCACTTTCGACGGCATTTTTCTCACGGGGATTCTCGCGGTTTTGATCGCCAATCTTTATCCGCATCGGCGGCAGGAACGGACAAGCGCTATTTAACCGCGCGCCCCATTTCCCGCTTCGCATCCGATCAACTCACCCGGACCATGACGGCTCGGTGGATCGCCCGGCAATGGCGGACCAGATTGTCGTGCGCCACGACGAACTGTTTGAGCGGCGTGTCGATATCGTAAAAGTAGATATTGGCAATGAAGCCGTAGATCGCGGCATCGATACCGGTCGGCTTCGCCCCATGCGATATAACCGTGGGCCGGGATCAGGTTGGCCAGCACCTGCAAATCGGCGACACCGCGCGCCATAGCGGCATCGGGTTCATAGCGGCCGATGCCCTGGAAGTGATAGCGCTTGGCATTGAACTCGCGCGCCCTCAGCAAATCCGCCTCGGTCAGGCTTGGATGTTGCCGCAGCAGCGCATCGCGGAATGCCGGCCAATAGCGATCGTCCTTCCAGCGCGAATACGACATGACCCAATAGAGATCGTCGAGCAAGCGTCCGATCATAAGGTCGGTGTCGCGCTCGGCCGGCGTGAGCGCGGCATCGATAGCGAGGCGATATTTCTGCGTGACATAAGCGATGATGGCGTCGCTGTCGCCGATCGTGTCGCCGTCATCGGTGATATAGGGAAGCTGTCCGCGCGGCGCGGCCGACGCATCGAGAATGTGTTCGTGACGAAAATCGACCGCGCACAGCCGCAGAAACGCGAATACCTTGAGGCCGTAGCCGTTGTTGTCGGCGACGCCGAACAGCTCGGGATAGGAGTACAGCGTCAGCATGATCATTGCTCGTGCTTCGACCTGACCATGGATTGTCAGGACCCGTGGGGCAAGATAATCGTGAACGGGAGTTAGGACACGCCGTCATGGCCAATCCAGGCGACATCGTCGATTATCACGTTCATGTCTATTACGATCCGGCGAAAAGCCGCGATCGCGCCGAACACTTGCGCCATCGGGTCGCCGCCGAATTTCCGCAGGCCAAGCTTGGCCGCTGGCACGACGAATTGGTCGGTCCGCATCCGCAGTCGATGTATCAGATTGCGTTTCCCGCCGGGATGCTGGCGGATTTCGTTCCATGGCTGATGCTCAACCGCGACGGTCTCACGGTGTTGCTTCATCCCGAGACCGGCGACGATTACACCGACCACACCGCGCATGCGGCCTGGTTCGGCGCCGTGCTGCCGCTGCGGGTCGAGGTGTTCAAGAAGCCGTAACCTCCACGAATGGCCGCTACCGGGGCTGACCGTCCTCGAACACCCGCTCGAAAATCTCGCCCAGCGTCACGTACGAGAAGCCGTTGAGGCGGCCTACCGGATCGAGCTTGCGCATGTCGATATATTTGCCGGTCATGCAGGCCGGATCGACATGCATATAGACCACCTCGCCGATCATCAGCGGGTGGCGGTTGGGTCCGAGCTCGATCACCTGATGCAGCTTGCATTCGAAATGGATCGGCACTTCGGCAACGCGCGGCGGCCTGATCTTCACGCTGGGGATCGGCGTGAGCCCGGTCTCTTCGAATTCCGAATCATCGGCGGGAAAGCCGTTGGCCGAATCCACCATCTCTTTCCACACCGGCCGCGTCACCACATTGAAACAGAATTCGCCGGTATCGCGTGCATTCTTGAGCGTGTGCTTCTCGCTGCCGTCGGGATTGCGCGCGATCGTCAGCGAGATCATCGGCGGGACGACGCAGACCACGGTGAAGAAGGAAAACGGCGCGAGGTTGGTGACGCCACTTTTGCTGACAGTCGAAGCCCAGCCGATCGGCCGCGGCACCACGGCGCCGGTGAGAAGACGATAGACCTGCCGCTTGTCGACAGCCGCGGGATCGAATTCGAGATAATCGGACATCGGTTGCCTTTTCATAAAACCGCACGCTCGGGGGCAACGTAACGCGCCGGCCGTGGAACTGGAACCGCGCTCGTTCGCAGTCCCGTTCGTACCAACCTGTTGTGCAATTTCTTGTGAACGAACGCATGCCGTGACGGCCGAGTTGTTCATCCAGCGCAATGAACAGGAGACAAACATGACCGGCAGAAAAATTGCGGTGGCTCTGGCGCTGCTGCTGAGCGCGACCTCGGCCACGCTGGCGCAATCGGGCACGTACAGCCACACCCGCGGCTACATGCGTATCGCCTCCGCCAGCGACGGCATGCAGGCAAGCCCTAGTTCCGGCGCGGAATCACAACGTTAGTCCTGCGGGCATTGCGATTGCCACAGAAGCCTGGCGCATTGGCGGCCGGGCTTTCTCAGCGAGAGAGCGGTCTCACTGCGGTTTAGGGTAACTGATTGATATTTTTAATATTTATCGAAATTTGGCAACCAAACTTGCCTTAAGGTGCAACGCACCATTTTGTGAACGAACGGTTGGTTGCCGCTGGGGTTCTCTATCGGGACGCAGACGGGGGCGTCACATGGAGATTGAGCTATGAAGACACTTCTCGTCGCCGCGGCGCTTGTGGCCGCTGGCTCGTCCGCTGTACTCGCGGACGGCCTATACGGGCAAACCTTCAGATATGGCCCAAGCGGCGCACCAGCCGATCGGCTCAGCGGTTACAGCCAGGGATATGGCCAGGGTGTTTACGGCTACGGCGGCTATGGCCAGGGCGTTTATGACTACGCGCCCGGCTACGCCTCGAATTACAGCGGCACCGACAGCGGTCAGCCCGGCCCGGACTCAGGAATTGAATCGCAACGCTGAGCGTGCCTGAACGCTTTCATACCGGCCTGTTGCATTAGCCACGCCGACGAAACGTGAAGCCCGGCTGAAATGCCGGGTTTTTTCTTGTCCAACAAGCGACCGCGCGAAGCGCACGCCTGACAAGAAATTTGACTTTACATCGATCTATCTCACCATGGCCGCATGGCGTCTTCCTCACAGCTTCGGCGAACAACACCAATCATCGCCGTCGTCGGTCTCGGCAGCATCGGCGGCGTCGCCGCGGCCTGCCTTGTGGCGGCCGGGCGTCACGACGTGGTCGCCTGCACGCGCCGGCCTATCGAACGCTTGACGCTTGAACGGCCCGAGGACGAGAAAAACAGCACGGTCACGGTGCCGCTCAACGCGCTGACCGATCCGGCGCTGGCCGGCCCCGCCGACTGGGTGCTGCTGTGCACCAAGGCACAACAGACCGCCGCGACCGCCCCCTGGCTGCAACACCTTTGCGGGCCGTCCACCCGCGTTGCCGTGCTGCAAAACGGCATCGACCACGTCGCGCGCGTCAAGCCACTTGCGAATGGCGCCACGGTGGTTCCGGTGATCGCCTATTACAACGGCGAACGGCTGGCGCCGGACCGGGTGCGGCTGCGCCATGTCGGCGATTACGATCTTGTCGTCGCCGATGATGAAAACGGCCGGGGCTTTGCGCAATTGCTCGAGGGCACGCCGCTGCGGGTATTCCTGAGCGGGGATTTTACCACGCTCGCCTGGCGCAAGCTTCTGATCAATGCGGTCGCCAATCCGATCACCGCGCTGGTGCTGCAGCGCCAGGCCGTGTTGCGGCGTCCCGATATACAGGAACTCTGCCGCGCGGTGCTCGCGGAAGCGATCGCGGTCGCCCGCGCGGACGGCGCGCGCCTTGCCGAAGACGAAGCGGCGCGCACCATTGCAACGCTGATGACCTTTTCCGGCGAACTCGGCACGTCGATGTATTTCGACCGGCTGGCCGGCCGTGAGCTTGAAGTCGAAGCACTGACCGGCGCCATCGTCGCCGCCGCCGAGCGCCACGGCATAGAAACACCGCTCAACGGCGCGCTGCTCACACTGCTGCGCGCGGTGAACGACGCGGCGGCTGAGAGCCCAGCCCGCGCTAATTCCTGATCCGGCCTGTGGAACCAAAACGCTGTGTTCCGGTTAGGACCGCGACACCGGCCGATACGGTTGCGCCCGTGATTAATTTTGGAGGGATTTGTCATGTCATTATTGAAATGGGCCCTGATATTTTTCGTTATTTCCGTCATCGCGGCCATTTTTGGCTTTACCGGCATTTCCGCGGCGAGTGCCGATGTGGCGCGGATCCTGTTCTATATCTTTGTCGTCATTTTCATCGTTCTGCTGGTCTTGGCACTGGTGGTGTTTCGAGCGTAACGCGGCTTCGCGCCGCCTTAGGCTTATGCTACCGTTAGCCGATAGTCGGCGTCCGCGGACGAAGGTGAATGCAATGAATAAATGGGTTGTCGTTGCAATGCTTGCATTGCCAGCTTCGGCCGTAGCCCCGGCAACGGTATTGGCGGGCGGCGGCGCGGGCTTCAATCCCGGCACGGTTGTCGGCAACGTCTATCAGAACCCGGAAGCCGGCTACGGTTATGGCATCGGCTACGGCTTCGGCCTGCCGCAAGCGCCCTATTACGTTTCCTGCCGTTACCCATCCGGCGCGCCTTGCTACGGACCGCGCCGCGCTCACGTCAAAGTACCCGGCTGACCGGTCGGCGCGGCCGGTGAGAACCGCCGCAATTATTCGCGCAGGTTGACCGTCGCGCGCGTGAGCCAATCCTTATCGTCGGTAAGCGTTTTCAATTCCGCCATCGCTTCCTCCCTGGTTTGCGTGACCTGAGGGATGACCGAGGGTTCGCCCTCGCCGTCCGACGGCTGACAGGAAAATTCGAGCCGGATGTCGTTGGGATCAAACACATAGATCGAGAACACGCCCGGCAAAACTTCGAGCGGCCCGTCATATTTGACATCGTGTGCATCGAGCCGGGCGCGGATATCGGCCTGCGTCTGCGGCGATACCGCGAACGACACATGCTGCATGGCGCCGAGTGCGTTGCGGTCGCCGCGCTGTTTGGCGCCCTTCGGCATTTCGAAAAACGCCAGCAGGCCGTCGCGGCCCATGTCGAAGAAATAATGACGGATTTCCTCGAACGGCGGATTGCCGCGATTGCCGGGCCCGACTCCAAGTCCCGGCGGCACTTTCATCGCATGCACCAGCGGCAGGCCGAGCACGCCTGCATAGAAGTCCACGGTCATCTTCATGTCGTCGGTGTTGAGCGCGAGATGATGGACGCCGTAGAAATTCATCTTGCTGGCGTTATCCGCGGCGCGGCCAACGGGGCGATCTTGGACCTGGGTTTCCGACATCGGCGCTTCCTCGTGATTTTGCCTAAGTATTTGCGGAAATCGGCGACGCCGCAACTGCGAGACTTGCCGAAATGCATGGCTAGCCCGCGCCAGTTCGGATCGTGACTTCAGCATTACGGAATCGTGTTATTGGAAGCCCACGGAGACCAGCCATGCCCCGACGCACCACTGATCCATGGTCCGCAGCCGAACAGGCCTTCAAAGCGGCGACCGCGAAGCCGATCGAAAAGCCGGCCGAGAAAAAGCCGCCATCATTGCCCGGCGTCAAAGAGATGGTATCGCTCCGCATCGACCGTGATGTGCTCGATTTTTTCCAGGAAGACGGGCCGGGCTGGCAGGACCGCATCAACGCTGCGTTGCGTAAAGCTGCCGGGAAATAGCGCTGCCCACGCCTTGTCGTCATTGCCCGTTGTGATCTGGCGATCTATGCATCCCACTTGGGCGCCAAGCCGGGCTGCGAACCGAATAATGCAGACCCTGACGATCCTCGAAGCGGGTGGTAAAATGTCGGAAAGTTCCAATAAATACGAAGCCAACGCGCAGTTCGCAAAAACTCAGCGGGCGAACGATGCCAAGCAGGCAACCGCCGAATATGAATCCGCCGCGCTCGCACTCCGCGCCAAGACGGAGCGGTTGAAGGCTCTACGGCTGGCACGAGATGCCGCTTCGCCGCAATTATCCGCCGCGCCGAAAAGAAAGTCGGCGGGCAAGAAGAAAGCGAATTCCGGCAGTCTCGCCGATTGGCTGGACGGAGAAGCCAAGGAAGGCCGACGGGTCTAAGCCGTCCGGCCTGACGGGAAGATTTAGCCGACGCGCGTCAGGCTAGCGCGACGACGCTTTCAATGGCGGCTGGTAACAGCGGCTGCTCATGGGCGGCCAATCCCGCCTTCAGCTTCTTCCATACCCAAAGCCGGAGGCCGCGGATCTCGTCCGCCGACTTGCCGTCGAGCGCATATTCGGTGACCGCCAAGCCGGCCCCGAGCGCATCCTGCCGATCGTTGCGCAGAACGATATACGGCCAGAACGGCGAAACCGCCGTAACCTCCGCCTGCAAGGGATACGTCGCGCCGATCGACAAATGCCTGTTCTTCCTTGCGCTAGAAAAATCAGATGGATGCTCATCGGCAAAGATGCAGGCGCCGGCGCCAAAACACGCCAACAACTTCTCGTTGCCTTGTGTGATTGTTCATGTTATGTTCCCAGGCGGAACACATCAATTGGAGGGTACGGAAATGCGAAGGCTCATTCTCGCCGTTGGCTTTATCGCGGCGGCGTTGCCGGCTCGGGCGCAGACGATCGGGCTTGCGGAAATCAAGTCGCATGTCGGTCAAGAAGTAACGGTCGAGGCGGCCGTCAGCGACGTCCATACCGGCCGTGCCGGGATCACGTTCATCGATATCGGCGGCCGCTATCCCGACAACGCTTTCGTCGCCGTGATCTTCGCCGGTGACGCCGCCAAATTTCCAAACGTGAACGCACTCGACGGCAAGACCGTCGCGATCAGCGGCCCGGTACAGCTTTTTCAAGGACGACCCGAGATCATCTTGAAGTCCGCCGATCAGCTCAAAGCGAAATAACACACAGTGGAGAAAGCAGGGTGGGCCGCGAGCCCGCGAGCCATCCGATGTTGGTGTTTGACGCTATGCGGATAGAATTTGCCGAGATAGCCAGACGCCGGGGCATGGGAATTCAGATGACGGCAAATGACCGGCCCGTGGTCCTGCCCGACGTCGCGGACGGTTCGCTGCCCGGTTATCGGCGGATGCGAGGGCCGCCGGTGTGGCATCGTCGGCTACCGAACTCGCGTGCCCCGAAAGCGGATTCACAGCCTCTAATTGAACCGGCGGCCGCCCCGATAAATCGGCGCATTAACGGCGATATTCAGCGTTTCTAAAGACTTCGCGCGCCACCTGACTTTCTAACGATCCGATCTCAATTTCGCCCAAGAACAGCCGTTTGTAGCGGTCTGGTCGAGGCGATGCGGTGGGGAGATATTCCGTGGCTGGCGAGACTTCCTTTATCTCGCGTTTCACGCTGAAATTCGTCGAGATTGTCGCCGCCGGGGTCGCCACCGCGGTCAGCGGCTATATCGTCGCGCATTTGAGCGGCTATTTTCCCGGTCCGGCGCCGACCGCCGCGCAGATACCGGCTCTGCAGGCCGCGCCCAGTGTGAGCGCTGGCGGCAATCCGACCACCCAGCCGGCGGCAACGCCGGTTTCGATCGACAGCGATGCCAAACGCCTGGCGCCCCAGCCGGATCTCAAGGCCGCGGCCGTTCCGCCCAGCCGGGCAGCGGCCGATGTCGCGCCGGCGCGCAAGCCATTGCCGGCCGACAAACCCTTACCGGCCGAAGCGAGCGCGTCCGAATCCAAGTCGCGCGACGCCGTCGAGACCAAGCCGCGCAGCACCGAATTGCTTGAAGCCCAGGTTCGCGCCGCCCTGGCGAAGGGCGACGGTGCCAAGGAAAGCGCGAAGGAAAACGCAAGGGAAAGCGCCAGGGACAGCGGCAAGGACACCGCCAAGCCTGTCCCGGTCGCGCCCTCGCATCAGGCTGCAATTCCAGTCGACGTTCCTCGCGCGCCGCCGGCCGCCGAGACGCAGCCGCGGCCCGAAGCAGCCACTGGCGCGATCGCGGTAACTCCGCGCGCCGCGGACGCAACGCCGCAGCACGCGCCGGTTTTGGCCGAGCCGCCGGCGGCGGTCGAAATCAAGTCGCTGCCGGTTGCCGGTGTCGACTCCGCGCCGGCGCCCGAACCGGCGCCGCAAGCGCAGGCCGAGGCCCAGCCGGCAAGCAACGACTTTTTTTCCGCCATCAAACACTTCCCGGATTTTCTCAGCCCCGATTCGCACAAACAGGTGCCGGCTGATCAGGCGCCGCGGCCACCAATGCCGGTCGGGCAATAGACCGCGGCGTACCGGCCGCCCTGCCCGCTGCCGATTGTCCATATCTCGCTTTATTCCGAATTAGCTTCGCTGGCTGGGCCCGCGGGGTGCTATGCCATCGAGCACGTGATTTTCAGGCCGAATCTGATTTTCAGACAAAGGATGGCGATATGGCGGATAAATCCAAAAAGCATGACGCGAACGTCCAGTTCGCCAAATTACACCGCGCCGAAGACGCCAAGAAAGCCGCCTCCGAATACGAAACCGCGGCCACGGCCCTGCGCGCCAAGACCGAACGGCTGAAGGCGCTCCGCCTCGCCAGGGACGCCGAACAGGCCGCCGCGCCGAAGCCCGCGGCGCCCGCCAAAAAGACCGCCGCGAAGAAGAAAAAGGCCAATACCGGCTCATTGTCCGATTGGCTCAACGGCGAAGCCAAAGAGGGCCGGCGCGGCTGAAACCGGCCTATTTTGCCGGCCGCGCTGGCTCAACGAGTTCCCGGATCAATTTGGCTCGGTATCGGCCGCGATAGTGTGTTAATGTCGGTCTGACGGGGCCAACCAAAGGCCTTTTATCATGACGACCAAAACAACAGCCTGCGCGATGAGCCTTGCGCTCCTCGCCGGTACGGCCGCTTTCGCGGCGCCCGCAGCCGCCGGCTACGCCTCGACCCAGGTCAGACACGCCGGCAGGCAGTTCTTGAGCACGCTCGCCGTCTACGACGCGGGTCTTCGCCACGGCGCCGCGAGGGCTTCGCGCAGTGCCTATCTCCGTGGCTTTCGCGACGGCACCAGCAGCGAGGCCTATAGCGGCCGCTATCGGGTGAATTCCTATCCGGTCGTCGCCGCCATGGCCTATCCGTCTTATGACGGCGGCGCGGGTTATGCGCCGGAATCCGGCGGATACGCATCCTATGACGATCCTTACGGCGGCGGTTCGGTCGCGTTTAACGAAAACGCCTATGGCTACAGCACCGGCGGTTATGTCGGTGGCCATGCCCTGACCGGCCTCATGGATGTCGCGGTCGAGCCGATGGCGATGACGGCGGCCCCGGTGTCGCGCACCGCGCATTGGAGTTATTGCGCGGCCCGCTACCAAAGCTTCGATCCGGCTTCCGGTACGTTCCTTGCGTTCGATGGCAATCACTACTTCTGCCGGTAATCGTTCTGCGTCTCGCCCCTAAACCGGGCGAGGCGGCTATTCACGAAAGAACAGATGGCGCATGGCGTGGAGCCGATGCCGGTTTGGTGCTGCTGCTTACCGTAGCGTTCTCGCGTTGCTGCATCCGGGCTTGGTCGCCCAAAGGAGATTGCTATGGCGGACAATTCGATAAAGCAGCGGGCCAACGCTCAATTCAAAAAACTGCCGGGCGCCGAGGACCGCAAAACCGTCCTGTCGGAAACCCAGGCCGGCGCGGCGGCCGTCGCCGCCAAGACTGCGCGCCTGAAAGAACTTCGCCTGGCGCGCGACGCGGCCGAACTGGCCGCGCCGCCGAAGCCCGCCCCGGCAAAGAAAAAGAAGAGCAAAGTCGCCAAGAAAGAAAAGCGCCCCGACCTCTCTTTGTCGGATTGGCTGAAACAGCGCCAGCGCGGCGGCGGCACTAAATAAGCAGGCCGCTCGTCAACAACAGACCATGATCCGACTGGGGTCAATCGGATCACAGTCCCGTTGATGCCGTCAGCTTAGCCGTTGCTATGGCCGTGGTGAACGTGGCGATAGGAATGCCGCGGCCAATGCCGGTGGTGATAATAGACCGGCGCCGGCTGTTCGGCCGGATAGGCGGCATAGACCGGGCCGAGCCCGAGCGCCCCCTCGACGCCGCCGATAACACCGCCAACCGCGCCGCCGACCACCGCGCCGACCGGACCGGCCGCCTGATTGCCGACATACGCGCCATGCGCGGCGCCGTCGGGAATGCCCTGCGCCTGCGCGGCGAGCGGGCAAGCAAGCGAAGCGGCGATACCGGCCGCGAATAGGATATGGAACTTCACGCTGTAACCTCTTTGTTTTACTGACACGCCGCCACGTGAGGGGCCGAACAAGGCCACAGCGCGGCAGCCGCGTGGCACAACGCGGCGTCGCCGATTAATTCGGCGGTGCGGCAAAACGATCACACTTGAATGTCGTTCCAATCTGCGCGGATCGCGATCAGGGAACGCATTTTATGCGGCGCAGTGATCAGGCAACAGCGATTACGGCTACCACCAGCGGCTGCCGCGCCCTTGTACCAACCGAAGCACGAACAGCAGCAGCACCGCGCCGATCGTGGCGTTGATAATGGCCGAGATAATGCCGGTGCCGAGATGGATGCCGAGTTGCGGCAACAACCAGTCGCCGATGAAGGCGCCGACGATGCCGACGCAGAGATCACCGATCAGCCCGAAGCCGGCGCCGCGCACGATCTTGCCGGCGAGAAAACCGGCGATCAGACCGACCAGCAGAATGACGACAATACTTTCGTTCGAAAGAAACATGGCAGCGTCTCCGGAATTTTTGATGGACCTGAGGGACGGATTAGATCCGAGGGGTAAATCTATACAACGTGCACGGCCAACATACGACGCTTAATCCGAACTCGCGGCATCAATGCCAAACTATCTGCGGAGCAGGCGGCTGCCTTATTCTCAAAACTTGATCAGCAGATTGCCCCTGACGGAATTATCCTGAAGGCTCTGAGCGAGTTGGCCGACATACGAAACGCCGATCGAGGCCCGCGGCGTGATCGAAACATCCAAGCCGGCTTCGAGCAGCGCTGCGTCGCGCGCCAGCGGCACGCCGGCGACGGTGAATGCCGAAGCGGTGCCCTCGAAGGCGAGAACGGCGTCAGGCGTCACATCGCCGAAAGCGTGCTGCCATGCCGCCGAGGCCCGCGCCGTCAGCGCCATTCCGTTCGACAGCATGTAAATGGTCGCGGCCCGGGCGCCGAGGGTGGAGTAGCCGACATCGTCCTGACTGCTCGAACCTGCAAGTGCCGCCATCGTGCCGGCCGTCTCATTGAAATTTTCGGTGCTCAAATGCACCCAGGCGAGCCCGCCGAACGGTTCGGCCGCGACGGTGCCGAGCGCAACGCCGTAACCGACCTCGCTGAATAGTTGCGTGGTCAGCGCGCCGTACCGCGCGCTCGCATTGTCGGAGAAACCGGGAAACAGGATCTGCCGATTGGTGCCGATCGTGCTCCAACTGGCGGCGGCACCGGTGCGGAGATTCCACGCGCCGTAATTCGCGCCCGCATAGGCGCCGAATTGGGCCGTGTCGATATTGGCGGAACTGGCCCGGCCACTGTCGCTGACGCTGGAATTGGTATAGCCGCCGGCAACGCCGGCGCGCCAATTATTGCCGAAGCGGTGATCCACGCCGGTGAAGAAACCGGCAAGGTCGCGGCTCAAGCCGGCGGCATTGCCGTCGCCGTCGTTCTTGCCCCAGGCACCGACGCCCCGCGCCCACCAGGCCGTATCGGCAGCCGGCGTGCGAACCGGCGCAACTTGGATTGGAAAGTCGGCCGCCAATTGTTCGGCATAGCCGAGCGGCGCAGCGGCGGCATCGAAGCGCGCCGCAAAGCCGGGCGAGGGCTCGGCATAGGCGACCTGCGGGCCGCCGGCATAGAGCGCCGACATCGCTCCCGTCGCGCCGTCAAGACCGGCTTGGCGCAAGCGGCCGAGCATCTCTTGCCGGAAGTAACGGCTGTCATCGAGCATGACGGCCTGCGTGCTGGCATGGATCTCGCCGGAAAGCGCGTTGAAGGCTTGGCGGGCGCCGGCGGCCGAAGACTGGGTCAGGAGCGCCTGATAGAGCGCACTACCGGTCGGCAACGACGCCAGGGCGGCGGCGACATGGGCCTGGTTGGGCGTCGTGGCGTCGCTGGAAAAGCTTCGCGTCTGCAGCAAGTCCAACAGCACCGAGGTCGGCGTGTAACTGAGCTCGGGGTTGAGGAAGGCAAAACCGGGGGCCGAAACGCCGGCGAACATGCCGGTGACTCCAGTTTGCGCCGTCAGGATGGTGTACGTGATGTTGGCCACCGGCGTGCCTGACACCTGCACATTGCCGCCGGTCAACGTTGCGTGGCCGGTCGCGGCGATCAGGTCCGACTGCCCGGCGGCGTTGACTTGAACCTGATAGGTCGAACCCGCGGCAAAGCCGACATTACCGGCCACATTCATCGTGCCGATGGAGTTTCCCGGCGCCACCGTTCCGCCGTTTGCGACGCTGAGACCGCCGATGGTCCCGCTACCCATCAAGGTGCTGCCGGCATTGACCGACACTGCGGATGCCAACACGCCGTTCACGTCCAGAATGCCGGCATTGATGTTGGTCGGTCCCGAATATCCGCTGGTCCCGCTGAGACTGAGGACACCGGGGCCGATTTTGGTCAGTCCTCCGGTGCCGCTGATGCTTCCGGAATAAGCGGTCGAAGTGCCGTCTGTGCCGGTGGTCAGGGTGGCCGATCCGAGCGTGACGGCGCCTGAACCGGCGAGCGAGCCGATACTGTTGTTGAAGTTGTTGAGCGCGAGCGTCGCGCCGCTTGCGATCGTGAAGGCGCTGCTGGTTGCAAAGACGTTCGCGGCACCGGCCCGCAGCGTTCCGGCGTTGACCGCAGTTGCGCCGCCATAGCTGTCGGCGCCGGTGAGGGTCAGCACGCCCGCGCCGGATTTGATCAACGCGCCGCTGCCCGAGATCGTACCGCCGAACACGATGGTGTCCGACCTGTCGAAGGCGAGCGTCGCATTGTCGGTCACATTGCCGATGATCGATCCGCTTGTTCCGCCGGTACCGATCTGGAGTGTGCCGGCGCTGATCGACGTTTCGCCGAGATATGTATCCGTGGCCGTCAGGCTCAGGGTGCCGAGGCCGGACTTCACGAAACCGCCGGTACCCGACATCATGCCGCCGAGCGTCGCGCCCAAGCCGTTGGTGTCGATCGTGGAGTTCGTGCCGGTGAGGGCGATTGGTATGTTTGCCGTCAAAGCGGAGTTGACGACTTGAAGCGTGCCGCCGCCAAGATTTAGACCGCCGGTGCCGAGGATACCGTTGGTGCCGCCGACCTGCAGGACGCCGCCGTTGAGATTGTATGTTGCCGCACCGGCGGTCCCCACGATCAGGCTGCTGCCGGAAATCGTCACCAGACCGCCCGTCTGGTTCACGGTACCGATCGACCCCCCGAGATCGGCGATCGTCAGGCCGGCACCAAGGGTCGCAATACCGCCGCTCATGTTGTAGGTGCCGGTGCCGGAGTTGCCGATGATAATCCGGGCACTCGCGTTCAGCAGGCCGCCGCTTTGGTTGAGAAAGCCTATGCCGCCGGCGGCCATGCCGAAACCGGCGCCGCCACCGCCGATCTGCAATGTTCCGGCCAAAAGATTGTAGGTGCCGGTCCCGCCCGGATTGCCAAGACCGGAGGCGTCGCTGCCGAATTGCGCGGTGTTGATCACGTTCAAAATGACCCTGGAATTTACGCCGTTCTGCGTGATTGTTCCGTGACCCTGATCGTCACCGACGAAAAGCTGGCCGTTGAATCCAGGCGACGTGGATTCAAAATCGAAGGTGGCGTTGCCGGAGATGTTCAAAGCTCCGACGCCTTGCGACGAGGCGCCGAAATAGGCCGTCCCGCCGTCAAGCGTCAGCACGGCGTTATTGCTCAGATTATAGGTGCCATTGCCGTTGCCCACGCCGATGTTCAGCGCGCCCGCCGACAGCGAGACAGTGCCGCCCGACTGATTGAATATTCCGCTTGCCGCCGCAGCTCCGAACGGATAGCCGACCGAGATGCTGCCGAAATTGCCCGGGAGGGCAGTTAAATCGTTCATCGTCACGCTGCCGCTCGTCATATTGACGATGCCGGTGCCGCCATCGAGACCGACATTGAATTGCTCGTCGGCGTCGGAAACGTTGAAGGTCACCGCCGCGCCGTTGATGTTCAGAATGCCGGTAAAGCCTTCGCCCATATTCAGTACGCCGGCGTTGCCCGGCTGACCGAACGACACGGTTGCTGTCGGACCGAGCGTCATGGTGCCGTTGCCTACCGTGGAGCCGATGCCCAATGCGCCGAACTGGAGATTGATCGAGGTCGCGGCGCCGGGGACCGTCAGCGATGTGCCCGAGTCGATGACTCCCGCCGTTGTCGCATTGATCGTGTCGGCATGACCGGGCTGGGTCGCAACGGCAATGGCGGCGTTGAACTGGGCTTGATTGTTGACGACGATGGTCGCCGCCAGCGCCGGCGCGACAGCAACGGCTGAAATCGTTGCGGCGGATAATACCGAGGCCTTCAGAAACAGACGATGGCGCGTCAACACCGCGCCGCGGCCGTAACACATGAAATGCATGTCTGATAAACTTTACGCTGCGGACCGAACTGTCGCTTCCGGCGTACGCGCCCCGCGGCTAAATAAATAGAGAGGGGTTCTACATAATCCGCACACCTTTGATTAACCGTGAGCGAGCAAACAAACGTTTGATTAACCGTCTTATGCAGACGCGATCTGGGAAAAATATGTTGTTTGTTCGCGAGCCCGTGACAATTGTGCCTGCCGAAGCGGCGGCTATCGTCGTCGCCCAATTCCCGACAACGGCCAGTCGGTAACGCCCGCGCAAAACAGCGCCCACCAGATAATCACCGGCTGAAACGCAAGCCGCGGCGCGTGATACCACCAGCTCGACGATATATGAGGAATGTCGACGCCGTCGAAGGCGTGCTTGAAATTCGCCGGCCATACGCAGAGCGCGTAGAACGCCAGTGCAATGCCGGCCCAGTAACGTAACGGCCGGGTGACGAGCGCCAGAGCGCCGGCGAATTCGCAAAAGCCGGTCATCAGGATCACCTGCGGCGCGAACGGCACCCAGCCCGGCGTGATCTTGAGAAGTTCGTCGGGCACCAAAAGGTGCGCGACGCCGGCTGCAGCGAAGAATGCCGCAAGTATCCAGCGCATGACGGCGCGCATCCGCGAGAACGAAGTATCGGCCGCAGTCTTGGTGAAAGCATCCATCGGCTTGCCGGTTCGGCGATGCGTCATCGCAACGTTGTGACGCTGTCCCGGCCACTCATGCAGTGCGGACTGGAAGGTCTGAAATTCGCCGGTGCAAAATAGAGCGCCGGGAGCCGGCGCCAAGGCCGGCTCCCGGCGAAAGTCTTATGGATTACTTCTGCTGGCTGCTTTTGGCGTGCGCCGCCTTGGATTGGTCGCTGGCGTTCTGCGCATGCTGCTGGGCCTGGGCGGAATGTTCCTTGCCCTTGGCATGGTCGTTGTTGCCGTGAGCGTCGGCTGCGGCGCGATGCGACTTCGCCGCGGTCTCGTGCTGTTCGGCGGCTTTGTTGTGGGCGTCTTTCATTTGAAATTCTCTTGTCGGCCGAAGAATCTCGGCGGTTTGTAGAGTGCGCGGCAAGTGTGGTCCGAGAAAGTGCCAATTGTGTCCCTGCAGCGATTGCGGAACGGCACTAATTACGCATTTATGAAATCTTTGCTAAAAACGTACATCTCTCGCGGCAATGCCGTGCCGCGAGAGTGGAAGAGCGGGAGCGATCGGATCGCGCTCCCGACTAGGCATGAAAGTTACGCGCCGGGCATCAAGACGTGATCGATGACCTGGACGATGCCATTCGATTGCTCGACGTTCGGCGTGGTGATCTCGGCGGTGCCGCCTTTAGCGTCCGTCAGCATGAGCTTCCCGTGATCATCCGTAACGGTGAGGTTGGCGCCTTCCACGGTCTTAAGTTCGAGCTTACCGTTGTTCTTCTCGACATCGGACTTGAGCTGAGCGGTATCGAGCTTGCCGGGAACCACGTGGTAGGTGAGGATTTCCTTTAGCTTGGCTTTTTCGTCGGGCTTCATCAAACCGTCCACCGTGCCCTTCGGCAGATCGTCGAAGGCTTCATTGGTCGGCGCGAAAACTGTGAAAGGCCCGGCGCCGTTCAAGGTGTCGACCAGTCCGGCCTGTTTCACAGCTGATACCAGCGTCGTCAGGTTCTTGGCTTGCGATGCGTTCTGCACGATTGTCTTGTTTGGGTACATGGCGGCGCCCCCGACCATCGGCTCGCCGGCCGCGTAGGCCGCGGTGGAGAGCAGAGCTGTCGTGACCGCCAGAAGTGCTAGTTTTTTCATCGATAGGTTCCTTCGTGTTTGCTTGCCGCCCTGTTGGAGCTACGTCGGAACAGCCGCCGCGGTTTTGCCCGCGCGGCACATTGGAGCGCGGCTATTGGCCGCCGGAACCAATTGCGGGTGTTGGCAACACCCGCTAGCCGGTTCGCGAGCAGCCGAAATCAGGGATTGCCGCGTCTTCGTCATTGCCGGACTCAGTCGGTGAATCCATGATGCAACGTCACGCTGCTCCCATGGAGTTGACCGATGAGGGTGTCGCCTGCTCTTTGGATCACTTTCGGGCTCGCTTTCGGCCTCGGCTGTTGCTTTGTCCCCTATCCTTCTCCGGCGCGCGCGGACACCATCACCCCTGCCGATACGCCGCAGCATGTCGGTCAGTCGGTCACCGTCGAAGGCGTCGTTTCCGCGGTCAACAGTACCGACCGTTCCGGCGTGACCTTTGTCGATATGGGCGGGCAATATCCGAACAACGCCTTTACCGCGATCATCTTCAAGGCCGACGCCGGCAAGTTTCCCGATGTCGGCGCGCTCGCCGGCAAGACCATCGACGTCACCGGTACGATCAAGCTCTACAAGGGCAAGACCGAGATCTTCCTGAACGACGCGGCGCAGATCAAAGTGAAATAGACCTGCGGCGGCGCTTCCCGGTTCGTTGCAAATCCGCGCCCATCCATGGTATTTTTCGCTCGGTTTGCCGGGGGCATAGTCCGCAACGGACACGGCGAACCGGGGCACGACAATGCTGCATCACGACACCGAGGCCTGGCAGACCAAGCTCGCCGCGCTGCCGCTCGCCAGCTATGGCCCCGGCGAGGCGGTGTTCACCGAGGGCACCAATACCGGCCGGCTGATGATCCTGAAAAGCGGTGCGGTGTGCATCGTCAAAGGCGGCGTCGAGATCGCCACCGTGGCGGAAGCCGGTGCGGTGTTCGGCGACCTCTCGATCCTGCTCGGCCAGTCGCACACCGCCGATGTGCGCACGCTGGAATCGTCGGAATTTCATGTCGCCGACGCCGCCACGCTGATGGTGCAAGATCCGGTCGCGCTGCTCTACATCACCATGGGCCTGGCGCGGCGTCTCGACGGCGCCAATCAGGCGCTGCTCGAACTCAAGAACATGCTCCGCGCCGGCGAATTGCCGGGCCTGATCGGCAAAGCGATCGATCGGATCGAGGGTCTGCTGAACTCGATCGGCACCGGCTACGTCCGCGCGGGGGCGGGTTATTCCGGCTATCCGTTCGCCTAGCGTAAAAGGAACGCAGCGAAATTCTCGCCTTATGCGTCATTGCCCTTGTGCTTCATTACCGTACTCGATCCGGTCCATCGGGTTGCCGCGCCGCGCTAAACTTGCAACGATCAAATAAACCAACGATTTATCGTGTGTTTGTTGAATCGCTGCCATACCGGCCGCATGGCATTGCTTCCGGATAAATCCCCCTATTAGGATTGCGCCGGGCAGGTTTGAGCGGCTGAGGCAATGCGCGAGCATCGGCGATTTCATCGGGTCCGGCCGGCGGGACTGGTCTCCAAGACCGGAACACTGTTCGCCGATCTGAAAAGCCGGCCGACCGTCTGCAGCATCGTCGATCTCAGCGCCGGCGGCGCCTGCATCGATGTGCCCGGCAGCGACGCTATTCCGCAGAAATTCGTCCTCAATCACGGCGGCGTCAAAAAATCCTGCCGGGTGGTCTGGCAGAAGGGCCGGCGCATCGGGGTGAGTTTTTAAGCGAAGCGCGGCGCGGGATCGGTGCCGGTTCCGCACATAGGGTGAATGAGCGAGCCCAATCCGCTGTTCGCTGTCGCACAGCCGCAAATAAGGCGGGCACGAGGGCGTTCCGCCGTCGGGTCGCCCGTCGTGGCGCCGACCGTCACGCCGGGCTACAGTGCCGAATCGTTTCCTGCGCCGCGGCGCTATTGATGTGAGGGAGAACCTACGATGCAAATCTTGTCGGGGATGAAAGCGTTGTCGGGATTGAGAGCCGGTCTTTTCGCGATCGTGGCGCTGGTCGGCGCGGTGTCTGTTGCAAACGCCGACGACGGCACCATCCGCATCCGCATCTTCAAGGCCGGCTTCGTCATCGGCGGCTCGGCCGGCGAAGGCGTGCTGACATTCCAGGGCCGCAGCTATCCGCTGACCATCGGCGGCTTGAGCTACGGCTTCACTTTCGGCGCCTCGGAAACGCGCTTTCATGGCACCGTCAGCAATATCCGTCGCCCCTCCGACATCAACGGCGTCTACGGCCAGGGCGGCGCCGGCGCAGCCATCATCAAGGGCGCGCAGGGCATCGTCCTCGCCAACCAAAGCGGCGCCGTGCTGACACTCGCCGGCGAGCAGACCGGCCTGATCGTCAGCGCGGATTTGAGCGGCCTGGTGTTGTCGCTGAAGTAAGCCGCCAAACATCCGGGGATTCCAGTGCGGCAATGGCCGGGGTTCGCCCCGGCCATTCTGTTTTGTGCGCGCAATTTCTCTTTTCTTTGTTTCCGCACGGTGGTTGCTTTTCACGCAAGGCCTGCGTGAATTGGCCTTCCAGTTCGCAGCGCGCAAAATCCTGGGCCCGCAAATCCGCCTCGGGAAGCACGTAGAACAGCGAGCCGCCGGGCCCCCAATAGTGAGCGATCTCGCCGTTGCAGTAATGGTCGACTTGCAGGAGGAGTGGCACCGCGGCGTGAGAATCAAACATCTGCAGATCGTGTTGCACCAGGGCCGGCCAGCCTAAGAGCTTGCTGAAGCCTGCATAAGAAGCAAACGAGATAGCTCTGCGCCGATTTGCGAACGTTCGCATCGGCGTGTCTCGCGAGGCGCTGCATGACCGCACGCGCCTCGCCTCGCGTCCTGAGTTCTTGGAAGATACTCGACGTGCGCCGGATGAGCCGGATGTTTCGTCC
>CAWFVF010000007.1:0-321930 GCA_963819265.1 uncultured Alphaproteobacteria bacterium
TCATTCGCGACCGGATTGAGCCAGCAGAAAGTCGGGCCATGTCCGTTATGACCCGGATAACGATCAAATTCGGCATCCTCCCAGAATGCCCTGATGGGCCAGCAGCGGAAATGAAAGCGGTAAACCGATGACGGATCGCTCGGTCCAAGTTATCGCCGGCATTGCGGACGTCCCTATTTTGAACCCGTCACCTGTGGCGAACTTCAGTTTGCCGCGGCGGTCCACGGGCCGAAATCGTATTTGTAGTTCACGGCCATCTTGAAGAGATAATCGCCAGCACCGCGACCGACAGTGCATCAATGCGTCGATCATGCTTTTTTGGCCGCCGCGCGCGATGACCGGAAAGCGGGTAGTTTGGTTCTATCACTCACGACATTCATACTTCGACCCTGATCCTTTGCTGCTTTGAGACCCAGACACGCGCGGTGAGGAATGGGTTCTGTGGAATGAATTCAAGCAAGCCGACAAGTGGCATCGTATTACTCACGGCGAGCGTTAGAAGCACGTCCCGATTACCCATGCTGTGCACTATGCCCGATCGTTGATCGGGCTAGCGTAACACTCTCGCCTCCTGGTTTACCCACGATCACGCGGGGATCTGATCCCCGATAGCCTCAGCCGCTTCGACTTTATAAGCTTTGCTATGACGAACCCGACGCCGGAACACGCGACAATTCCTATTGTATAGGCGTTGATGGGGAGCCACTGAGAAACCGTCGCCACCGCAAATAAAAGACCAACAATAACCGTGCTCGACGCGATGGTGTCCAAAGGATCAACCCTGAGGCCCGCTTGGTGTTTGCTCCCACCTTTTTCGAACTTCTTTTTAAGTCGAAAAGGGACCAGATTGTCGGCGTCGTCTTTGTTATCAGGCATAGTTTTCACCTCGGGACGCGCGACGTAGAGCACGGATCAATCGCATTGAATACCGTGTCGTATCGCTAAAGCGCGGAATCTTCCGCTGAGGCCATTCGCCAGCCTGCGCTTACCACGCGCCCACATGTTACGCCGCGTTTACTCTCGGCGGTGTAACTCGGCTTCGGTATTCGGCATGGCCTTTGAATGAGCAATCCAAAACACTTACGTTTGCCCAATATTACGCTTCCATCGGCAGGTCAGTGTATCTTTTATGATCGCCAGCTGGACTGCCGAACGACTACGGGCTGCTGTCCGTGGTAAAACAGCCGACTCTGCACCACCCGAAAGGTCACTTCGGCCTGTCTTTCCCACAAAAACAGTATAGACACGTCACAGTGCTTAAATGGAGTGACTGACCCTATGTCCCCCAAAACGCCGCCAAAATCTGATCACGACACGCAATCTAAACGCATCATCGGAGCCGAACGCGAGCTGAAGAGTGATCAGTCCGAGAGCGCAGTGAATTGCGGTTTCGATGAATTCATTCGCGGAGCACGACCGAAGGGGCCTTCTCCAAAACTGAAAGATTCTCGGTAGTAATCCGCTCATCCGCAAGCTCCGCCTCAAGTAATTCCATAACTGCCCCGCTGGTTTACGATTGGCGAGGCAGTTCGCCCGCTACGATTGAGGCAGTCAGTTCATTCCGCGACTTCCGCAGGACGACACACAAGCGAACGCTACTACGTCCGCAACTTCACTGTGTACGACGGCGAATTGGCGGGTTGTTTTTGCTGCGGTGCGTGAGGCAGAAGTTGGCCCAAAGCCGACTTCGCTGATGTTCGACTTCGAGGCCGCTTTCCGACGCAAAGCGGACAACCGATTCTCCTGTTCGAGGCCGCTTTCCGGCGCAAAGCGGACAACCGATTCTCCTGCTGGCCCATTGAGGCAGGCTAGTGGCACCGCTACTTATCCGTCTTGCGCTAATCAAGCCGCCAATCCAGCACATCGCCTAGACGTTGATTATCCGAAAAGCCCTTGGCGAAGTCGGCGCCGTATTTTTGGCGCAGCGTGCCAATGAGGGTGTTTCCGTGTTTCTTGCTGATCTCGCCATTCTTGTCGCGATGGCGCTTGTCGAGTCCCGGCTGTTCCATTTTTCACCTTTTTCGGATTACTTTGTCGCTCGACGACCGAAAGATCGGACGGTAGTTCCGAAAAATGAGGCTTGCTTGATGACTTTAGATGGGGCGTGGAAAGACCGAGAAGTGCGAGGCATTGGGCTGGTAGTCTTTACTGGTCTCGTTGTCTCTTGGGTAACGCAGGAACTGCAGCACAACTGGCATTCATTCAGCTCGTGGGAAGCGTTCTTCTTTTTGTGGGTCATTAATACGTTAGCGGTCGGGGTTTTCGGCGCGCTCGTGGCTGCGGCGATTGCAGGTACCCACAAGTTTTTCACCGGGGAAGAACGCAAAGAAGGCATGGAGACGTTGGTTTTTTACGTTGTCATGACCGTGTTGCTTGGCGCGTTGGCTGTCGCAGCGATGGCGAATGCGGTGCGGTCAGAAGACGACGACGCGAGACTGGTTCTCTCGGTGTTACGAAGCTAGCGCGAAGAAGTTCTCCTCCGCAGAATATACATTTTGCGAAGTGCTACTTGATCCTCACGAGCATTGACCCCCAGCGGGCCACGTCCGCTTTTTTACCTTCGGGTGTGAGGAAGTAGCGCTTACCTTGCAAGAACTCGATTGGGTAGTCCTTCACAAGCTGAAACTACTTTCGGTCGGTCCAGTTCGGAAGCAGCAACACGATGCTGTCGCAGTTCTCCTTCTCGGAAATCGCCTTCTCGATCCATAGGCGAGCTTGTGAGTACGGAGGGTTGCAGAACACTTCGTCGTGCCATTGTATCTCCAGGCCGTCGAAGTGCGGGTCGGCGCCGCTCGACGCCGCCTACTGCTCGACGCTGCTCAAGCTGGATTGGAGTAATTCGATGACGATATTGAAGCACGATTTGCATGGAGACGGTTGGAAGCTGGTTTATGATACGGAGCTTAGGGCAGTCCATGTGGAGGCTGGGCCGAATGGACGTCTCGACATAAACGATGCCTTGAACTTAGGCGGCCCAGGCTCGGACGCGCTCTCGCTGGCAATCGTGGACCTTTTTCCTGGTCCCACCGCGGACGACAGGGACTAGTTAGAGACGCCTGAGCGAGACGAACGCTGTAACCGCGCGTGCGTGACGCGAAGTACCCCACGAAGCGGGGAGCCGGAAGGCTCACGCCAGGGGAGGTTAAGCCCTGACCACGTGCGGCATCAGCATTTCCTTGCAACCTGGCATGCCACACACCCTGCCAGGGAACCGAAGCATCGGGGCGCCATTGAGTCGCGTCCTTGTGTAGGTTGCGTCGTATTTCGCTGTCGCCCACTCCAAGCCTTGCGCCTGAGTCGGTACTGGCCCCTTTCCGTACTGCTCCCTTTTCAAATTCGCGGTGGGAATCGGCCTTGATTAGTTCCATTTGTGCGGTTAGGTGATACCTCTAGCGTGCCTACGTTATGGGCAGATGATCGAGAATCCCCCCGTGACTAGCGCCAAAGAACATCGGGAATTTGCGGCTGAATGGCTGCGCTGGGCCACCGAGGTCGCCGAGGAGGAGCGCCAAGCTTTCCTCGATTTAGCGCGCGACTGGACGCTTGCCGCGTTGCGGCTCGAAGGCGTGCTTATCCCCGAAGGCGACGAAAAATCGTCAGCATCCGCTTCGACTGTGTCGTGATAGCCGCCGGCTAATCATTTGAACGGTTCGTACCGTCGCGGCTTATCGACCATGGGCAACTCAGAACTTTTCCGTGCTAAGGCCGCCGAGTACGACAAACTAGCCACCGAGGCCGGCGACGCCGTAGCCAAGCGAATGCTTCAAGAGGCGGCCGACACTTGGCGAGTTGTTGCAAACAAGGCCGAGCGACTTGAACGGTAAACCAGACCAAGCGCGGGCAAACCGTGCCTGTTCTTTTGTACAAAATTGTACATCTAGAAAGGCTACGGTAACGGCGGACCAAACCGCTCACGGGATCAGCGCGGACCTTTGTTGCATATCACATTGGCGAGAGGAGCTATTAAAAGCAGAGGCCGGCATCCTAAACGGTCGGGAACCGCAATTTGTTGCCGCGCCTTAATAAGCGCGGGCTGCTCGACGCTAGCTCTCAAAGCTAGAACGGATTCAGCCCCTAGTCCGGGCGGCCCGCACCGCCTCGCGACTCGACTCTCTCACTGTCGCCGCCTATCTTTTTGTTATGGTTTGTTGCGTGTGAGGAGAATTGGTCATGATGGAGACGAACACAGTAACCGCCGCCGTCATTCCTTGGGAAAAGTCCGAAGACGAGTGGGGAATTTCGATCGATCTCCCGGACGGCCAGCATGTGGCATATGCCGTTGGCTCCCGCATTGTTGCTGAGGGCGAAGTCAGAAGGATCAGGGCGGGTGCTGCACCAGGATTTGGCCCGTGGTCGGGGCACAGCCTCGCACGTCGGAGCAGCCGATAAGGAATTAGCAACGCACGGCCGCCATCCTACGCAAGGCGGGTTAGTGCAGTCCGGCCGGAATAGAGACTTGCGGCATGACCAACGGTTGGAGAATCGTCGCGACTACGCCTCGCGATGGCGGACCGCCATCCAAGGAATGGTTCATCGTCGCAATGGAAGACCCGACCGCGGCACTGTTGCTACTACGGTCCCGGAGGAACGTGGCTCCTGAGGTCGAATTGGCCATCGACGGGAAAGCCAGCGAGCAATCCCTCAGGGGCTACGGCATTTTGCGCGGCGAAATTTTCAGTGTGTTGAAATAACGATGTCGCCTGGTTCGAAGAAATCGAACTTTGAAGGGCGGAAACCCCGAAGCGCCGGCCTTGCTGCTTTCCAAGCGAGTGTGTCTTTTGCGCACTAGAAGCCCAGCCACTCCCTTTTTAAGCTTTGCTGGTATTGAACGGGGGAACGTCATGAAGAAAATTGCGATTGCAACGGCTGCAGTTCTTGCGCTGCTAAGCGTTGCTGGTTGCTCCAATATGGGCAAAGGCAAAGCACCGCCGCCGGTGGTGACAAAGGGCTAAAGATCAATCAGAATTTTAGGAAAGACCGGTTCATACCGGCCTCCTGAACTGTGCGCCGGGAAGCACAGGCCGAACCCGCGCTACGATTAGTGCGCGCGGGCATCACGTTCCTGCGAGGGCTTGTTTTGCCAGGAACGCCACGGCGCCGGCTGTGTTGGCAACTCAGCAAGTCGATTGCTGTCCGTGATCGACGGTGCATGTGGTCCCGGGCTTACCCAGCCCCCCAGCTTAAAACGTCCGGGGCCACTCAATTTCCCGTCGCGGGGTGCGACTACGAACTCCGCACCCCGCTCCGCGATTCCCCCGACGACTTACCGTTACAAAGGATGACGGCACCCCCCGGGCTGAATTAGGGCAAGGCGGCCCCGGCGCAAACAACGGGCATTCAAATTTGCCATTAGACGAGCGCGGGAGCGCCGCCATCGCCGAGCGGGACGATCAATTGCGCTCCCTTATTCCTGCGTTGCCGACCGCCTTATCGACCGGCCAAATAATCAGCGCCTCATCAGGGCACGGTTCGAGCATCGCCGACAATTCGGCTTCCTGGCCCTCGGCGTGCTGACGGGGACCACACGCCATGTTTGAGACGTTGCTCACGCTCAAGCCTATTAGGACACCTCAGGCCGATCACAGCCGACCAGGCTGAGGAGTTGGGCCGGTAGTGCCGCGTTAGTGATGGCGGTATGTCATTTGACGCTCGACTCCAGCGTACGGAAGCGTACTATGACACCATCATCGATAACGGCCCCTACGAGGCATCGATGGCTGAGAGACTTTTGGGCTCCGCCTGAAATTGGACGGCGATCCATGGCGGCGACAGCCAAGGAATACCGGGAATTTGCAGCCGAATGTCTTCGCTGGGCGACTGAGGTAGCGGAAGACGAGCAGCAAGCCTTCCTCAACATGGCGCGCGATTGGACGATGGCCGCCATGCGCCTGGAAGGCCTTTTGGTTCCGGAACGAACGACGGAGCCTCAATAACTCGCTGGCGAAAGCGATGCTCTATGCCTCTGACTTTCTATGTCAACGACCCCTGCCCGAAGTGCCATCAATCAATGGTGCACACCGTGATCGAAGCCCATCCAACCGACCATGATCTAGCCCTGCGAAAACTCTATTGCGGGAACTGCGGACCAATAAAAACCGAGATCTCTCGCTAAAACCAGTCGAGCGGACGCGATTAAATAGACCGCCTCCGACCGCGGCATAAGCTAGAACCGTTTTTACCGCACTCGAGTTATCGACCCCCGAAAGTCCTGTTCGCCCAATCTTGTATTTGATGCGTAAGCAGTCGAGCTTCGTTCGTAACACCTTGCTCGACAGGACCACCGTAGTAGCCATCGAAAATATAAACATCAATCGCCCAGAGGGCGAGAACTATGATCACTAAGGCTAGAAGCAAGCGCATGTAAGGGCGGCTTCATGGGCGGGGTAAAAGTTTGCTTTTATTTGTCGTCACTCAAATAATGCAACACACCAGAGAGGAGAGCGATTGCGACCCGGCCTAGCTGGGGCGGGCGGTAATGACTAAAGCGAGTTGGATATGTAACGCGTGCGCGCCTGGCCTGTTCCAGTTAGACCGTGTCCCCCTGGCGATGCTTTACCTCAGAAGGGAAACTAAAGTGCGACTGGACTCGCCATCGCTTAGCTTACGGTGCCCCAGGGCCTAAAAAGCGGATGGATCGCCTCCAGGGACATTGGCGAGCCTGTCTAATAGGTAGAAGCTGCCGTCACCGAGGTAGTGTCAAAAGACATGCGTTGCGCCCTTCCACTCCTTTGGCTCGTTCCGCCAGCTCCACGCACAAGGCGTATGATCGCCTCGAGGGCAGCTGATCGCCTCGAGAGGAGCGAAAACACTCAAGACGACAGGATTGAACAGCGTAATCCGCCGCGCAAACGTGCCCGAAAGCCCATGTCCTTAAAACTAAAGGATTTGCCTACACTTTAACGCAAGTGTTGCGCCCTAGTATGATGGGCGTGCGCAAGCCATGGCCTCCCATCTTTCGAAAGTTAGACACGCAAGCCGTAGCGGCGGCAGCGGGCGCAGCGCCTTTTAGTCTTTACAACAATTGCCATGGCGATTGTGGTTCTCGAGCTTCGAACGGATGCTCTGGAAGAAGCGCGGCGCAACGTTGCGAACCTCGCTTTCGTCCTTGGGGAACAAACAGCGCGCTCTGCCCAGGCCGTAGATCTGATCCTGCGCAACTTGCAAGATAAAATCCAGGAAACACACGCCGCTTCAGAAGAATCATTTGAGCGCCTGATAAGTAGCGGGCCGTTCCGGCTTGAATTAAAGGAAATGAGCGATCGCATTCACCAGGCAGACTTTCTGGCAATAATTGACGCACAAGGATTACTTGCAAGCACTTCCAACGAGGTGACCGGGCTGGATGTGTCCAAGCGCGACTATTTTCGATATCTAAGTGTGAATAATGATACCGAGGTCTTCATCGGCGCCCCCGCCAAAAATATAGTGACGGGTGTCAAAACTCTCTATTTTGCTCGTCGTATTTCTTCCGCATCCGGAGCGTTTCTCGGTCTTATTGTTTGCGGGGTTCCGATACGATACTTCGAGGAAATATACCGCTCGATCGATCTGCCGCGCAAAGAGTCCTTTTTGCTCGTCAGGCGCGATGGAACGGTCTTGGTCCGTCACCCCGATTCTTTAGATCGGGCCGGCACGGTCATGCCGGCGACGTCGCCGTGGTATAAAGTTGTGGCGTTGGGCGGAGGATTTTACGACTCGCCTGGGTATTTCGACCAGATGCCCCGCATGGTCGCCGTGCGTCCCTTAACCGATTTCCCGCTCGTGGTAGACGCCGCCGTAGCGGAGTGGGACGTGCTCGCGGCGTGGCGACGGCAAGCCTTTTATATCGTTGCTGGGACGGTTTTGCTGCTGGCATATGCGATATTCCTGATGCGAGTCCAATATCGCCAACTTACAAAATTGCACGACGCCGGCGGATCCCTTCGACAGCAGAATGAAGCGCTAAAGCAGGTTTCGCATGAACTTAGTTGTAGCAAAGAGCATCTGGCGAAAAGAACACAAGAATTAGAAATGACGTTGGACAACATCGACCAAGGCTTGATGATGGTCGATCCACAGGGTGTAGTCGTCCACTGTAACACTCAGGCGCTTCGGCATCTCGATCTGCCGGCTGACCTAATAGCATCCCGGCCACAATTCAGCGCAGTTCTCGCTTATCAATGGAACCATAACCATTCGGGAACCGACGAGCGTTCCTTTGAGGAATTTAGCAAAAGCCGAACGATCAACGATCGTCCGTATATGCAGGAGTTGAAACGGCCTGACGGAAGGGTGATCGAGGTCCGGAGCAATCCGATGGCCACTGGGGGATTCGTTCGGACCTATTTGGACATCACGGATAGGAAGACGGCGGAAGACCGTGTGCGTTACCTCGCGCATCACGATGACCTTACCCGCCTAGTCAATCGCGTCGCCTTCCGCGAGCGGTTACAAGATGCCATGATTATGGCGCGTACAAGTGCCCGGGGAACGACCCTTCTTTATCTTGACCTCGACCACTTCAAGCAGGTGAACGATACGCGTGGGCATAATGTAGGTGACGGTGTGCTCTCAGCGGCCGCGCTTCGAATGCAGGAGGCGGTTCGTAAAAATGACACGGTGGCGCGGCTTGGCGGAGACGAATTTGCGATCATCCTTCCGTCGTTTGATGATCGCGGCGCGGCCGAAACTCTGGCGAAACGACTAGTGACGGAACTCGCAAGGCCATTTGAAATCAATAATGCGCCATCCTTTATCAGTGTATCGATCGGAATCGCGATCCATCCTATCGATGGTGTGACGGCTGATGAGTTGCTTCGTAGCGCCGACGCTGCTCTTTACGATGCGAAGCACGCGGGAAGAAACACCTTTTGTTTCTACCACGGGTCGGCGAATCTTAGGCGCGCCCTTGCATAGTTCTTTGCCGAAGATTAACCGCGTGGCGGTCGCGGGCGCATGATCTCCGCTGCCGCTGGCCTCGTGAGACGCGACTTTAAAAGCGCTCGCGCAGGTCTTTAGGTTATAGTTGCCGCTGTTTCCGGTCGAGCACGACTCGTACACGATGTGCGAGCTCCGCCTGGGATATCGGCTTTTGCAACAAGTCTACTCCCTCATCGAGCCTGCCTTGATGAACAACAGCGTTGCGCGAGTAACCCGTCATATAAAGGACCTTGAGAGCGGGGCGTTGGCTTTGCGCCTTCTCGGCCAACTGCCGTCCGGTAAGTCCCGGCATAACAATATCTGTGAGGAGCAAGTCAATATGTCGTTCCGTTTTGGCGAGTATTTCTAAAGCTGCCGCGCCATCAGAAGCCACCAGTACGCGATAATCTAAGCTCCGCAGTATGTCCCCGATGTAAGAGCGCAGATCAGGATCATCCTCTACGATAAGAACCGTCTCGGCTTCCCCGCTTTCGAAATCGGTCTCCTGCATTTCCTCGTCGCGCGCCGCCTTTCCGCCATGATATCGAGGATAATACATTTTGACCGTCGTACCGTGTCCAACCTCGCTATACAACTTGACGTTTCCACCGGACTGTTTGACGAAACCGTACACTTGGCTCAAGCCGAGGCCCGTACCGCGACCCAATTCCTTCGTGGTAAAGAAAGGCTCGAATGCTTGGGACACTGTTTCGGCCGACATGCCGGAGCCGGTGTCACTGACAGAAATCACGACGTATTGACCCGGGTTGATCTCCGGATTTGTACGATGATACTCGTCATCAACAAAGACATTCGCCGCCTCAATCGTCAGCTTCCCGCCTTGCGGCATAGCATCCCGTGCGTTGATCGCCAGGTTAACGAGTGCTGATTTAAGTTGATTGATGTCAATTTCAATTAGCCAAAGCCCCGCGGCGCCAACCGTTTGTATCTCGATTTGCTCACCTAGTGTCTGGTATAAAAAGTCAACCAATCCATTTAGAAATGTATTTACGTTGATCGTTTTTGGGTCGAGTGCCTGACGTCGAGAGAACGCTAGTAGTCTATTTGTAAGGGCAGAAGCGCGTTGAGCCCCCCGCATCGCGTTATTGACAGCTCTCAATAAATTAGAATTGCTTGGAGTTTGTCTCGCATAACGTTGGATCGTCTCCAAATTGCCTAAGACTATCATGAGGAGATTGTTGAAATCGTGGGCTATGCCACCGCTCAGTTGGCCGATGGCTTCCATTTTCTGCGCGGCTGCGAGCTGTTCCTGCGCCTCTTTCAACCTTTTTGCGGCCTCGACACGCTCTGTAATGTCCCGCGTAACCTTGGCAAAGCCAATTATCTCGCCGCCTTCATCTCTGATGGGATCGATGACGACTGAAGCGAAAAATGTCGACCCGTCCTTCCGTACGCGAAAGCCTTCCGCCTCAAATCGTCCTGTTTCGGCCGCCTGTTTTAGAGCGCGAGCGGGCACGCCTCCCGCCTGATCTTCGGGGGTGTAGAAACGGCTAAAATGTTGACCGATTATTTCGTCTGCGGCGTACTGCTTAATCCGTTGCGCGCCCGGATTCCAGCTGGTGACGTTGCCCTTTTCATCCAACTGGAATATCGCGTAATCAACCACAGCATTGACAAGCTGCCGATACCTTGACTCGCTCTCAATTAGCGACTTCTCCGCTTTTCGGAGTTCTCCCCTCAATTCTGTCTCGCCCCTATGGACCAAGCTGCCTCCCCAGAAGATAGGTCAACATCAAAGACCCAAGATCAGTTCCGTTGCAAAGTCCGAGACGTGGAATTTTGTGTCACCTTTTAAGGGGCTAGGGCGATCAGCAGCGTTATAGCGTAACGTTCTCCCATATGGCGGCAAGGTTTGCGCGGGCCGATGTGAGTCGCACGCCGGGTGGGAAACAGACCGTGGCTGGCACGGCCGTTCTTATCGGGTGACAATTGCCGCGCGGTCGACTAAGCGGGAGACCTGCCCAAGCGACCGCGGCGCGATGAAATCCTCGCTCGGTTTAAGAGTCATCCCGACCCGCAGCGCTTTGTCGTGATTGATGACGAAGATGACCAACTTCCCGATCCGGTGCGCATCGGCTTTGCTCTAACTGTGCGCAGTCAAGCCGGGAAACAAAAAGACCTCGGGGTTCGGCCCCGAGGCCTTGAATGTTGCAAACCGCCCTAGGTGGCTCTGAGGGAGCTTAGATCGGCGACCCGCTGTCTTATTAAGCGCGGGACGAGCCAGCGGTTCCTCATCAACTTGTGAAAGGCAGGTCGCTCGGGCCATTTTAAGAGAACGAGGAGGCGCGCCAGCGACGAAATCACCATCGACGGATGGTGCACTTTGCTTTTTTGACGGTGCGTTCTAATGCCGCCGCAACGGACGAGGCGACTTTCCGCTGGCAAGATTTTCGGCCGTTTTGAGCCAAGCGCGCGCCATATCTAGATAGGTCTTTTTCAGTGCCGGCTCCGCGGCGCGCTGAGCTTCGCGGACACAGTCGAAGGCTCGCGCGCGGCAGTGCGGAACGTCGATTGGCTTTGAATTACTAACCATGAAAATTCCGGGAAAGCTCGTTGACGTCGGCCAGTCGTTCAATGGCCGTTGATCAGGCCGTACATCAGTATGGCGGTTACACCAGCCAGCGCAATGACGCCAAGCAAGATTGCAGATCGGAAGGTCGGCTCTGGTAAGGGCGTTCGGATCGGCGCAACGTCGGCCGGACGCCTGCAGAAGACTTGTTGGTCGTCATCGTCGTCGACTCCGAACTGCAAAATATGGGTTTGCGCACCTCCTAGGCCAAGGTGCAGCGACGTCTGGTTCGTATGCCGCGCCGCCATGAATAAAGCCGGTGCGCGGACACCGGTTCCAGTTGAATGCTCCCATCAGATGAAAGCCCGCTTCACCTGCTGCATTTAGAATTGCACGGGCAGAGTTTGATCGACAGCGCGGGCGCGATTTGGACACTATGTCTTTCGACACATCGTGGGAGCGAGAACAAGCAACATTGACGGTTGTATGGATGGGCCGGAGGTCGATCTGGCTTTGTCCGTGTCGAGAAGCGGCGGATCTCGCCAGCTCGCGCCGACAGTAGTTAGCGCTGCACCTTCGGAAACAAACGCCACGCTGTCCCTCCAGCCGACGCCGCGGCCCGGGGTGAATGCTCAGTGACCCCCATCTCGCACCTTGCATCCTCCAACGTCGGAGCACGCCCTCCTCCATTTTTCCTAGTTCCAAGCATCAAAATCTTAGCGGGTGGCGTCCAGTCGCGCCGCCGAAGCGGAACCTTCCCGTCTAGACGGGATTTGCGGAATTGATTGGAGCAGCCTACGCCAGGAGAAATGAGATGAACGATTATGACGAAAAGGTGCGTGCCCGCGCATATAAAATCTGGGAAGAAGAAGGCCATCCCGATGGTCGCGACGAAATCCATTGGGAAATGGCACGGGAGCTGGTCGCCATCGAGGATAACTATCGCGCCACGCTTAAGCGAGTATCTCCCTACGGGGCGGAGGCTCCCGGCGACGAACCTATAGAAGAGGCTGAGATCGCCGCTAATGCTGGCGAAATTCCTACAATTGTTGATCAAGGCGAGCAAAAATATCCGCCTGCGCGCTCTTCCAGGGACTAATAAGATAGCGGTCGACGGCGAGCACTGGTCGGCGCGTTCCGACTGGCCGCCTACGCGTCACGCGATGCCCCCTTCAAGTGGCCAAATTAGCCCTGTGTGTTCGAGGGCGAATGAAGCTCCGCTGCGTTTCTATTGCTTATCCGTTCTGCCCGTGACTTGCGCTTGCGGCGAGGCAAGCCAAGCCTGAACTGCCTGCGCAACGGCGAGCTGCTGGTTCAGTTGATCAAGGATTTGGCTTGCGATTTGGCGCACATCGTCGCTCTGAGCGGCGGATTTTTCATTCTGAAATCGCAAAACATCGTTCTGATGATGTTCAATTTGCGCGGCGATGAATGCGCCGTCGAAATTCACGCCAACCTTGGGCGCGACCATCGAGGCCTGTTGCTGGACCATTTCGGGCTGAACCTTAATCTCATTTTTGGAGAGTAAGTCGTCCAGGGTACGCTGGTTGGCGGTATCATCGTCAACGACAAGCCGAGCAAATGCTATGATGGCCGGTGACTGTCCCAACTTCTCAGCATTCTGGCAAAGGCGTATTTCCGCTTGATTGTCCTCCGAAACATACTGCAAAAATTGCTTGTCCTTACTTTGCGGGACTTGGCTTGTCCCGCCGCTTTGCGCCGCGACAGGAAGGCTAAGAGCGGATAGAAATACGAGGGCAATGATCGATTTGCACATAGCGAGCTCCCGCGATTGAAAGGCCCCGAGTTTCTCGGGGCCTTTCAAATCTCTCCTTAATGACCGGTATTTCCGTTCGGCGAAGTCATCGGACTGTTCGTCGTCCCGGCGGTTCCTTCGGTGCCTGCCGAATTGTTCGTACCGGTTGTGGCTCCGCTACCGGTCGAGGTGCCTATGCCGCCGCTGCTCGTTCCAGGGCCGCCTATGCCGGTATTTCCTGAGCTGCCGGACGTTCCGGCGCTTCCCGCGGTACCTGAGCCCGCTGCGCCGCTTGCGGCACCACCAGCACCGCCGGCGCCGCCACCAGCACCGCCGCCGGCGCCCTGAGCCCACGAGGCCGTAGCGATCCCAAGGGCAAGACCCATTCCGAGCGTTATAACTCCCAGCTGCTTTTTCATTTCAACGTTCCACTGTTTGAGGATTTCAGTCGACCCAACGAGGAAAACAACATGCGATCCATTGCGTTCCGAGCCGACTGGCGCCATCGCTTTTAGTGTCTTTTGACGCATAGAGCGTCTGCCGTGCATGGTGCGCGAAAGACACCTCAGGAAGATTTCGGGTGACCTTTCTTGCAGGCATTATCGCCGGGCGATCTCGGCCTACCTATATCAGAGGCGACGATGCGACTTTTACGAAGGATATAAAAGTAACGGAGGAATTGCTGCTGTGCTCAACCCTTGCGTCTGGCAAGTAGTGGACGAAGAGAGCGAGCGCGCTGCTTGACCCCACTGATGGATAGAAGGAGGGGCTGTCTCTGAACGGCCCACTTTTTTGATGCGTGCTTGCTAACAAAGGCCTGTGTGCTTGGCCAGTGTGTCTACGATGTCCTGCTGCATGAAGGGCTTTCGAACCAGAGGAACGCCTGGTCCGTCGTCCTCCCTCCCAGAGATCATAATCACTTTTAGCTGGCGCATTTTCCAAGGCCGGTTCGACGAGCCTACCCGGGACAAAGCGGAACTATGGCTGCACGTCGGGATTGTTGTGCCACCGTAAAACACCGTGGAGAGAGCTATGAAAAAAACTGCTGTAGTCGCGGCCGCCTTCGTGTTGCTTGCCTGCCCATCGTGGGCCCAGTCTGTTGGGGAGAAGACGGGTGTAAATTCACTTCTCGACGTCGCTCCCAAAACAACTGATTTCGTCACGGAAGCGGCCCAGAGCGACATGTTCGAAATTCAGTCGAGTCAGCTGGCGGCCAGCAAAACACAGGGCGACGTTCAAAAGTTCGCCAATCAAATGGTGGCCGATCACACCAAAACCACTGACGAACTCAAGGCACTGGCGCCCGCGGCGAACGCTCCCCTGCCCACCGCCATGGATAGTTCCCAGCAAAGCATGCTTGATAAACTGCAAGGCATGAATGGCGACGAATTCACTAAGCAGTATGTCAGCGATCAGGTGAGCGCCCACAAGACGGCGGTATCGCTGTTCGAACGATACGCCAAGGGTGGTGAAGATGAGAAACTCAAATCATGGGCTACGCAGACGCTGCCCACCTTGCAGCATCACCTCGATATGGCTAACGGCCTCAATAGATAAAGGCGGGTTTGATAAAGCAGCGTTAAAACGCAAATCGGCGGGGTATGACACCCCGCCGATCGTCAAGCTGAACCTGAAACGCTCAATACCAAAGCGGGGTCTTATAGTAGTCATACACCGAGCGGTCGCGTGCACGGTCCGACCAATCCCAATCGGTGCTTCGGCTGTATTTTGGCGCGCCTTTGAGTTGATCTTCAGTAACTCCCACGCGATATCCATCCAGGCGCGTGTCATATTTCAGAGTGGGCCACGGCAGGGGATAGTAATCTTCTCCCATTCCCAAGAAGCCGCCGAAGGATATGACCGCGTAGGCGACCTTGCCGCTGGTCTTGTCCAGCATGATACGTTGGATGGTCCCGATCTTGCGTTCATCTGAGCCATAGACGGCAGTGCCTTCGACCTTGTCACTGCCGATCAGTGAGACAGTTTCCCGACGATTGTCGATTGTATTTGCCGCAGTAGACATTGGACATTCTCCCTATGGGTTCATTGACGGTCCAACGCGGGCCCCCACGAATCCGTTCCTTGTATTGAGCGAGGCGTTACGAGCGAAGCGGCCCCGATTTTTTACTAAATCCTTCCTCGATCGCACCACGGGTGCGGCGAGGGAAATGGCGTCTTCGCAAGCGGCTCCTCCGCTACGCGCGCCGTGTTAGACCGAGCGCCGCGAAGAAATATCAGGACGTGCTGCTCTTTTTGTCGTAGATAATTATCTCAATTTTGCCGTATCCGTATCTGGCCGAACAATGACCCAACATTCAATTCCGGATGTTCCTACGAAGTCAAAAATGTCGGAGCTTATTCGTGGCAAAGACTGGTCAAAGACCGTCCTAGGCCCGACCAGTAACTGGCCCTCAAGCCTACAACTGCTTGTCAACGTCATGCTTGCTTCAGGCTTTCCCATGGCTGTTCGATGGGGGTCCGAATTCGTCATGATCTACAATGACGGCTATGCACCTATTCTGGGCGACAAACACCCTTGGGCCCTCGGCTTACCTTTCGATGACGTCTGGCCGGAAGTTCAAGCAACACTTCGACCCTTGCATGAGTCCATTCTTAGCGGTAAGCGCGGCGCTTTTTTCGCCGAGGACTTGCTCTTGCGTATTCAGCGACACGGCGCCGAATGGGAGGACGCACGTTTTACCATCAGTTATAGCCCGATACCGGACACATCGTCCCATACTGGGGTCGGCGGAGTCCTTATCACCGCCGTTGAGACGACGGACAGAGTGCGGACGGAGGAAGCGCTTCGTGCGAGTGAGGAAAAGTACCGGTCCGCGATGATCCTCGGCCGTCTCGGAAGCTGGGAAGTCGATTTCGACAAGGGCATCAGAACGTGGACACCCGAAGGAATGGCGCTCTTCGGGATCAATTTAGTAGATGGGTTAGGCAGCGTTGGCGGGGAAAAGGATGAACTGCGCCAAGCCATGCACCCACAAGATCGGCATTTGCTCGCTCATTACCATGAGTTGGCAGACAGGCAAGATGCATTTCCCGCCGAGTACCGTATTGTGAAACCAGATGGCGAGATCCGTTGGCTGTCAGGTTACGGACGGGTCCTCGCCCGGCGACCGGACGGCAGGGCCTATCGTTCGACCAATGTCGCGACGGACGTTACCGAACGAAAGGCCGCAGAAGCACATCAGCGATTTCTTATGCAGGAGCTTTCACATCGGTCCAAGAATCTTCTGAGCATTGTGCAAGCTGTAGCAGATCAAACGATGCGTAATTGCAATGATCTTAACGAATTCCAAAAACGATTTGATGGTCGACTTCGCGGCCTCGCGGCGTCTAACACGCTCCTGGCGAGGGGTGACTGGCGCGGAAGTTCATTAAACGCGCTCGTCGAACTACAACTCAAGCCGTTCATGGAGTTGCCGAGTGCGCGAATAGCGATTCACGGGCCGAGTGTCGATTTGACAGCTGAAGCCGCACAAGCCATCGGGTTGGCGTTACATGAACTCGCTACCAACGCGGTCAAGCACGGTGCCCTGTCTATACCGGACGGAAAGCTCTATATTTCGTGGGGGCTCGATCAAGTCCACGGCGCGGATCGACTTAATCTCGATTGGCGCGAGCGGGATGGCCCATTTGTGACGGTTCCAAAGCGAACCGGCTTTGGACACGTAGTCATAAAAAGGATGGTTGAACAGGCGGTCCGCGGGACAGTCGAACTCAAGTTCGCGCGGGAAGGACTGCAATGGTCCCTACAGGCTCCAGCGACCGTCATACTATCTTAGTCGCGGGGGTGGAACCGTCTGAGCGGAACAACCCCGAGAAGAGCTGCCAGTCCAGGGATATTCCAGGAGGCCGTGAGAATAGGGGGCAGGGGTGGCTGTGCCCTAATGGAGAAGGTTAGAAACCAGTTACACTCCCTCCGCCAGCCTCGATTTCGCAACTCCGGTACTGCGGCCAAACTCAATCACGCAGAATCCTGCGCTGCCGCGGTCGGGCCTCGGTGCTGTTGCGCTCGCTAGTTTTCGGAGACGAAAGCGGACAGGCGCGCCTTTATAATTTTTCGCGTTCGTTGTTGCGACTAAAGCGGGTTGGGTGGATCCTAACATTCTCCGCTCCTTTCTTGCATCGCCGACGTCGCCGCCGAAATCATTAACCCCGGCGTGCTTTGATTAGTTTTGCATCGCGGCATTGCTGGCGAGGCAGGGAGGGTAGTTCTTTACCGTTTGCATATGAGAACCTGGTTCCAGCGTGCATGCAGAGCCGGGTGGATTACTGCTTTTGCGCTTCTAAGCTGCGGCTGCTCGTCCGCCGTTCACAATGACCCGATCAACCGACCGCTCACCGCAAATCCGGCCCAGGTCGAAGCTGAACTCTCCACCGACGTCGATACCACATATGACGACATGGTGGTGGCGCTGTCGTTCTCAGGTGGCGGCACCCGCGCGGCGGCCTTTTCCTACGGCGTGCTGCAAGGCTTTGACGAGAGCCGCATTCCAACACGCAGCGGCGAGGCTTCACTGCTCGACCGCCTTGACTTTCTTTCCGGCGTCTCGGGCGGCTCGATACTGGCGGCCTATTACGGACTGCGTGGCCGTGCCGCGCTCAGCGACTTCAAGCAGCGCTTTCTACTTGCCGATGCCGAGCAGCCACTGCAGACCGAATTGAGCCTCGGCAGTATCGCTCGCGGGCTGCAGGGCGGCATCAACGACGCCACTGGATTTCCAGTCTGGCTCGACCAGCATCTTTACAACGGCGCGACCTTCAAGGATTTGCTGCGCCGGCCGCGCCCGCGGGTCTGGATCAATGCCTCGGATATCTATAACCGCACCGCCTTCATTTTTGCCCCTGTCGCATTCAGCGCGCTGTGCAGCGATTTAACAAATTACCCGGTATCGATGGCGGTGGCCGCGTCGACCGCGGTGCCGGTCGTATTCGCGCCGATCGTTATCCAAAATTATCCCGGTGCCTGTCCGATCGCGTTGCCGAACTGGGTCGAACGCGTGCACAACGATCCGAACGCGGCGCCGCTGATTAAATCCTATGCCGATGCGCTTGATCGCTACCGCTCCGGACAAATCAAATATGTCAAATTGCTGGACGGCGGCCTCGTGGATAATTACGGACTCGCCGGCTTCACCGTCGCGCGACTAGCCTCGGATACGCCGTTCGGCCCACTGGCGCCGCAGGAGGCGGTCAAGCTGCGGCGCTTTTTGTTCATGGTGGTCGACTCGGGTCGTGCGCCCTCCGGCCAATGGGCGCAAACTATTCCCGGTCCGACCGGTGTCGACCTAATCACGGCCGCCTCCGATACCGCGACCGCGGCCGGCGCGGTCGGCAGCTACTCGGCCTTCGATGCGACCATGAGGGATTGGAAAAATTCCCTGGTGCGCTGGCGCTGCGGCTTGTCGGAAGCCGATCGCCGCCGCTATGGGGCGGCGCCGGGGTGGAACTGCAACGATGTGCAGTTCTTCATCGGCCGTGTCGGTTTTGACGGCCTCAGCCCGGACCGTGCCGCCGCCCTCAATCGGGTTGAGACGCGGCTCAAGCTGCCGCCGGATCAGGTCGACATGCTGATTGCCGCCGGCCGCGACGCGCTCAGCGCCAATTCGAAGTTCCGCGCCTTCCTCGGCTCATTCGGCTACGGCAAGCCGCCGGCCTCGAGGCTGACCCTCCCGCCCCCGGCGGGGACGCCAGTTTCAGCATTGCCGATGACCGGCTCATACACGGCGTTAGCGCAATAGCTTTTACCGGTCGGTCCCGCAGGTCTCCGCCGGCTGAGGCGGTATTGGTTGCGATCTGCTTATGCCGATCACGGATCGGCATCGCGGACATCCGCCCACTGCTTCGTTGCACAAAATCATGCGGCGAAACGACGAGAGCCGCGTTTGAGGGAACCCGCAGGCTAACGGAGGGTTGATTCAAATATCCGGTAAAATCACTCACATTCAGCCGAATCGACGGCTGGGAGGACTGCTATGGTAGAAACTGATCAGGCTAGGCGGTTTGCCGATAAGGCATCAGGGGCGGCTCGCGATACCATGAATGCGGCCCGGGACACTATGAATAAAGGCGAGGCGGTCGCGGAGCGCTCGATGAAGGCTGCCGAAGATTCCCTTTCTGTGTCGGCCGACAGCGTTCGTGATTTTAATCTGAAAATGATTGAAATCGCGCGCGAGAATACGGTCGCATTTTTCGATTTTGCTCAGAAGATCGCGACGACAAGAGAACCGAACGCGATGATGGAGCTTTTTACGGCCCACACGCAGAAACAGATGGAGATGTTCAGCAAGCAGAGTCAGGAGCTCGCCACGCTTGGACAGAAGCTTGCCAGTAAAAGCACTGGGACAATCTCGGGGGCTTTCCGGTAACGAGCGCCTGCACTCGCTGGCCGACCTGATTGGCGAGCAGTGCCGGTGTTTTTTTCGGGGGTGGAGTCAAGTGCGCGGCGCATTCATGCGCCATTTCCAGGCGTGTCTTTTGAGCTCGGATTCAGCGGGGGTATAGCCGGTGCCCGAACGAGCCCCAATACAGCCTCATCTGTGGTCTAAGCGCGTCGGACTGACCCCATCCCCGTAGTCCGGAACCTTTTAGCCATCGTGACAATGACAGCAGAACACGTCGAACGAAGGTTGGCAGCAATTCTTGCGGCCGACGTCGTCGGATTTTCAAGACTGACTGGCTTGGACGAGGAAGGGACGATGGCGCGCCTGCGCGAGTTCCGCTCGGAGCTTGTCGACCCGCCTATCGAGACGCATCGCGGCCGAATCATCAAAACAATGGGCGATGGCATTCTTGTCGAGTTCGCAAGCGTCGTGGACGCGGTTCGCGCCTCGGTCAAAATCCAATCCGGCGTGACGGCTCGCAATTCTGCGCTCAAGCAGGAGAAAAGGATCGAATTCCGAATCGGGATTCACGTCGGTGATGTCATGGTTCAGGCAGATGGTGATTTGCTAGGCGACAGCGTCAACATCGCAGCGCGGGTCGAAACCGTCGCCGAGCCCGGCGGTATATTTCTGTCCGAAGACGCATACCGCCAGGTTCGCGATCGTCTCAAGGAAGAGTTCGTCGATATCGGCGAGCAGGATTTCAAGAATATCGCCCGGCCGATCCGGGTTTATGCCATCAAGCTCGGACGCCCCAATGGCGCGCAGAACGAAGCTGTAATAAGCGAGCCTGCGGACAGCGAAGTGTCCGAGCCCGCAAAGACGAAGCCACCGCATAAAGGCCGGCAAGACCGTCCTCGCCGGGAAACATTGAAATTGCCGACGCCGGTCCTGGTGCGTGCGCCGGGCTTGCGCTTAGGCATAAAAACCGCAGAGGAAGCGATCAAGCTTATCGACCGCCGGTTGCCCGCCGAATTGATGACCCTGCCGCGATGGAAGTTTGCGCGGGCGTTGCTGACCGAGGCCGTTCAGACCGGCAAATCGCGGGATCTCAACGCGGCGGTCAGGCAATTGACGCAGGCGCTTCGCAACGAGCGTTGGCTTGACGAGGATGCCAACGGCTGATTGCGAACGCGTCCGGTGTCGCAGATCACAGCGGCGTCAGCCGTCGTCCGTCCGTCTCATCTTCACAATGGAACCCTTCGTATGTTGGCCAGTTCTGTCCAAGCCCCGGGGGATGGATACACACATGGATTCGCGCGTCGAAGTCGCTGCTCCGCTGATTACGCGGAGGGCACGCCTCAGAGAGGGCGCAGCTTTCCCGCTTGGCGCGACGTGGACCGGCCTGGGGGTTAATTTCGCGCTTTTTTCGGCGAACGCCACCAAGGTGGAATTGTGCCTGTTCGACGAGCAGGGACAGCATGAAATCGAACGGATCGAACTTCCGGAATTTACCGATGAAGTTTGGCACGGGTTCCTGCCCGATGCGCGCCCGGGAACGATTTACGGCTACCGGGTGCACGGTCCCCACGATCCCGTGAACGGTCACAGGTTCAATCCGAATAAGCTCCTGCTCGATCCGTATGCGAAGGCCGTGGTCGGCAATCTAGACTGGAATCCGGCTGTATTCGGCTATCAGATGGAGACCGGCGACGATCTCACGTTCGACGATCGCGACAGTGCGCCATTCATGCCGCGCTGCCGGGTGATAGACCCGGCCTTTACGTGGGGCGATGAACGAGCACCGCGCACGCCGTGGGAGCGGACCGTTCTCTACGAAATGCATGTGCGTGGTTACACCAAGCTGCATCCAGCGGTACCGGAGGAATTACGCGGAACATATCGTGGCTTGACCGAGCCTGACGTGCTCGATCACCTCCGCCGCACTGGTGTTACGGCGGTTGAACTGTTGCCAATTCATACCTTCGTCAACGACAGCTATCTGAGTGACAAAGGTCTGACCAATTACTGGGGCTATAATACTATTGCATTCTTCGCGCCGACCCGACGCTACGCCTACGTGCCCGATTTCGCATTTTCTGAATTCAAGGAGATGGTGGCGCGCTTTCACGCCGCCGGTATCGAAGTCATTCTCGACGTCGTTTACAATCATACTGCCGAAGGCAACCAACTTGGTCCGATGCTTTCGTTCAAGGGCATCGACAACGCGTCTTATTACCGTCTGCTGCCGGATCAAAAGCGGTACTACATCAACGATACCGGCACCGGAAACACCTTCAATCTCTCGCACCAGCGTGTTCTGCAAATGGTCACGGATTCGCTGCGCTATTGGGTGCAGGAGATGCATGTCGACGGCTTTCGTTTCGACCTGGCCACGATCCTCGCCCGCGAAACCCACGGTTTCGACGAGGGGGGCGGATTTCTGGACTCGTGCCGTCAAGATCCAATTCTGTCCTCGGTCAAGCTTATCGCGGAGCCGTGGGACTGCGGACCCGGGGGCTATCAGGTCGGTGGCTTTTCGCCGGGATGGGCCGAATGGAACGATCGTTACCGCGATGCGGTGCGATCATACTGGAAAGGGGACGAGGGAAAGGTCGCTGATTTTGCCGCCCGGATATCGGCTTCCGCCGACCTTTTCAATCATCGTGGCCGCAAGCCGTGGGCCAGCGTCAATTTCGTTACCGCGCATGACGGCTTCACGCTGAACGATCTTGTTTCCTATGAAAACAAACGCAACGAAGCCAATGGCGAAGACAACCGCGACGGGCATTCCGACAATCGTTCTTGTAACTACGGGGCAGAGGGGCCGACCGACGATCCAAATATCGTCGAATTGCGAGAACGCCAAAAGCGAAACATTCTAAGTACGCTTCTCCTCTCGCAAGGCACGCCGATGATTTTGGCGGGGGACGAATTCGGCCGGACCCAGAAGGGTAACAACAATGCCTATTGCCAGGACAATGAAATTTCCTGGGTGAACTGGACCCAGGATGAACGGGCGGAACTTCTCGGCCGCTTCGTTCAGCGGTTGAGCGCTTTGCGGAATCAATACCCGGTGCTGCGTCGGACCCGATTCCTGACTGGCGCTTGGAATGAAGAGCTCAAGATCAAGGATTCTGCGTGGCTTACCCCAACGGGGGACGAAATGACCCCGCAACACTGGCAAGATCCGGCCGCGAAATGCTTCGGACTTCTGCTTGACGGCCGGTCACAGACCAGCGGAATTCGCAAACTTGCCAGCGAGGCAACGCTCCTCCTGGTATTCAACGCCCATCACGATGTCGTTGTCTTTACTCTGCCAAAGGTGCCGGGTGGCCGCGATTGGCGGCGGCTCGTCGACACCAACCTGCCTGAGGAGGATGAGGAGTTCGACAGCGCGGCGATGTTCAAATCAGGGCATCGCTACGAGGTGACGGGGCATTCGATGCTGCTGTTCCTATTAAGGGCAGCCAAGCCTCAGAAAAGGAATTTGCGCGCCCGAACGCAGCCGAAATTGGCGAAGGCGGACGAAATTCAGGAAAATTTTCCGCCGACGGAACTTTCCGATAGCCAATCCGATTAATCATCGGGCGGACCTTAAAATCAGGCGCAGTAGCTTTTTGTCTGCAGGACGTTGTGTAACTGCAATGACGGATGAATTTCGAGAATTATTTGCCCCTAAAATTTATTACTTCCACCCCCTTCTGGCAGGCCCGCGAGCCGCTTGGCCGCGGCACCTTCAACGGTGCCGCAAGATGGGTTTCGATCATGTCCTCATTGCGCCGCCCTTCCAGGCGGGCGGCGGTGGTGACATTTTCCTCGCCGGGGATCACGACAAGGTCGATCCGGCCCTCGCCGAAACGCTGACCGCCGACGAATTCTTCGCGGAGCTTGCGCGAAGCTGTGGCGAGCATGGGCTAGGTCTCTACGCAGACATTGTTATCGGCCGCGTGGCCGCCGATGCCGGCATTGCAGCAGGGGCGCCGGACTGGTTTGAAATCGACAATGCGACGGATCGACGGGTCGATCCGCGGTCGCCGCTGCATCATTCGGACGCCGCCTATTTCCGCTTCGACGATCCGGATGTCGCCGAGCAGGCATCCGAATGGTGGATCGAACGCTTGTTGCGGCTGACGCGGGCAGGAGTGACGGGATTTCGTTGCATCGAACCGCAGCTTGCCCCACCCGCGGTCTGGCTCCGCGTCATCGAGGCGGTCAAGCGGAGTGCCCCGCGCTGCCGGTTTTTGGCTTGGACCCCCGGCGTCGCATGGCCCGCGCTCGCCGCGCTGCAATCGGTCGACTTCGACGCGACGTTCTCGTCATTGCCCTGGTGGAATGGCCGCGCCAGCTGGTTCATCGAAGAGCACGAGTTGCTCCGCCTTCACGGCCCCGTCATCGCCTGTCCCGAGGCACCTTTCGGGCAGCGCCTGGCCGCGCGTTTCGAGCAGCACCCGAATCCGCTGCCGTTCTACCGGCGTGCGTTGCGTTGCGCGGCGGCTCTCGGCAACGGCATCATGGTGCCCATGGGGTTCGAGTTCGCCTCGAGCGAAAATCTCGATAACCACAGTACGGCGCGCAATGGCGCCGCCATCCTCCAAGGTCCCGGCAATATCGACCTTTCGGCGGAAATTCGCGAGGCGAACGCGCTTGTCGATCAGCTGGCGTCGCTCGGCCCGGGCGCGTTGCGCATGCTCACGGGCCCGGAGCGCCCGGTTACGGCTTTGCTCCGCTCGGGCAACGCCGAGGCGCGGGCGGGGTCCGCTCCGATCGTCGTCATGATCAATTCCGACGTCGAGCATGAACACCCGCTGCCGGTCACGCTTCACCCGCTGCCGTCGTCGGCGGGCGCCAGCCTCTCTGCTTGTGGCGTTATTGCTGCCGACCGGGAGTCGGGCGCCGCGCTGGATCGCGGGGAAGTCCGCGTCTTTCGGACGCGCCCTAACGAGCCGGTGAAAATGCCGCGCCCCAAAGTCGCCGCGGCCGCTTTGGCGGCGATGCCGCGCATCGTGATCGACAACATCGTTCCGGCCGTCGACGGCGGCCGGTTTGCCGCAAAGCGGGTCATCGGGCAGGCCGTGACCGTCGAGGCCGATGTCTTTATCGATGGCCACGACGTGATCGTGGTCGAACTGTTGTGGCGAGCTGCAGATGATAAAGAGTGGCAGCGTAGCTCAATGCAGTTGCTCGGGAATGATCGTTGGCAAGCGACGATACTACCCGACCGGATCGGCCGCTACGAATTCACCGTCGAAGCGTGGCTCGACAAATACGCCTCATTGTGCCGCGATCTTGACGTCAAACGTGCGGCTGGCGCGGACATTACGAATCGAGACCGCCGAAGCCCGGCAACTTCTTCTGAAAACAAAAGAGGGAGCCGAGGACAGCGCGATCAGCGTGATCACGTCCGCTCTCGATTGGCTCAGCGACACATCTGCGGAAACCGGAGCCGAAATTCTTCTGACGTCGGATTTGCGCGAGGTAATGCGGGAATGCGAGACACGGAACTTCCGCGTTCGCCGTGAGCCGACGCTTCTTCTTGATGTCGAGCGCCCGCAGGCTGAGTTTGGCGCATGGTACGAATTGTTTCCCCGTTCTGCGACGGACACGCCGGACCGTCATGGCACGTTTGCCGACGTTATAAGGCGACTGCCTGCGCTCAAGGGAATGGGTTTCGACGTGCTCTATCTGCCACCGATTCACCCCATCGGGACGACGAACCGCAAGGGCAAAAACAACGCACTCCGCGCTCAACCAGGCGAGTTAGGCAGCCCCTACGCCATCGGCAGCCGCGACGGCGGCCATGAAGCGATCCACCCCGAACTCGGCACGATCGCGGACTTTCGCCGGCTACGCGACGCCGCGGCCGAGCACGGTCTAGAACTCGCGATCGACTTTGCCATTCAATGCTCGCCTGATCATCCATGGCTTAAGGAACATCCGGAGTGGTTCAGTTGGCTCGCCGATGGTTCGGTGCGATATGCCGAGAACCCGCCGAAAAAATACGAAGATATCGTCAATGTCGATTTTTATGCCGAGGATGCGATCCCGGGCTTGTGGACTGCATTGCGCGACATCGTGCTGTTTTGGGTCAATGAAGGGGTGCGGATCTTTCGCGTCGATAATCCCCACACCAAGCCGCTGCCGTTTTGGGAATGGCTGATTGCCCAGGTACGGTCTCGTCACGCCGACGTAATTTTCCTGGCGGAAGCGTTCACGCGTCCAAAGATGATGTATCGGCTCGCCAAGGTCGGTTTTTCGCAATCTTATTCGTATTTCACTTGGCGTAACTCGAAAAAGGAAATCACGGATTATTTCACGGAACTCACCACTTCGGACGTAAAAGAGTTTTTTCGGCCTCATCTGTTCGTCAATACGCCGGATATCAACCCATATTTCCTGCAGACCTCGGGCCGACCGGGATTTCTCATTCGTGCCGCGTTGGCAGCGACGCTCTCAGGTCTGTGGGGGATCTATTCGGGCTTTGAAATATGCGAGGCGGCGCCACTGCCGGGACGGGAGGAGTACCTGGATTCGGAAAAATACGAGATCCGCGTCAGGGATTACAACGCGCCGGGTAACGTTGTTTCCGAGATTTCGAAACTCAACCGCATTCGGAAGCTTAACCCCGCGATGCAAAGCCATCTCGGGCTCCGATTCTATCCCGCACACAACGATCAGGTGGTCCTGTATGGCAAGCGCTTGCCCGCAGGCGGCGACATGATCCTGATCGCAGTCAGTCTCGATCCGTTGCACGTGCAAGAGGCGACGATCGAGATTCCGTTATGGGAATGGAAGCTTCCCGACAGCGGATCGGTAACGGCGCAAGACTTGATGCGCGATACGACTTTTATCTGGCAGGGCAAGCTGCAGCAGATACGTCTCGACCCGAGCGATCTGCCCTTTGCCGTTTGGCGCATTTCGCCGCGTCCGGAGCTGTAATCATGGACGCGCAGATCAAACAAGCGAAAGTGACGGAAGATCAGCTCTGGTACAAGGACGCGATAATCTACCAATTACATGTGAAATCGTTCTTCGACAGCAATGACGACGGCATCGGCGATTTCCAGGGTTTGATTTCGAAACTCGATTATATCGCCGGCCTCGGCGTCAACGCCATTTGGCTGTTGCCATTCTATCCCTCGCCGCTATTGGACGACGGCTACGACATAAGCGAGTACCGCGCGATTCACCCGGATTACGGCACGCTTGCCGACTTCCGTCAGTTCGTGCGGGAAGCGCATGCTCGAGGGATTCGTATTATCACCGAGCTCGTCATTAATCATACCTCTGATCAGCATCCCTGGTTCCAGCGGGCACGCAAGGCGAAGCCGGGCTCGCCGTCGCGAAACTTCTACGTCTGGTCCGATACCGATCAAAAATACGCGGGCACCCGCATCATTTTTCTCGATACCGAACGATCAAACTGGACCTGGGACCCGGTTGCCGGAGCGTATTATTGGCATCGGTTCTATTCGCATCAACCGGATTTAAATTTCGATAATCCGCAAGTGCTCAAGGCCGTTTTGAGCGTGATGAGATTTTGGCTTCAACTCGGCGTCGATGGGCTGCGCCTCGACGCGGTGCCCTACCTCGTCGAGCGGGAGGGCACGAACAACGAAAATCTGCCCGAGACTCACGAGATCCTCAAACGCTTCCGTGCCGAGGTGGACGCCTCGTTTCCTGGCCGCATGCTGCTCGCCGAGGTCAACCAGTGGCCGGAAGACTGCAAGGATTATTTCGGCGACGGCGATGAATGCCACATGGCATTCCACTTTCCGCTGATGCCGCGGATGTACATGGCGATAGCGCGCGAGGACCGTTTTCCGATCAGCGACATCATGCGGCAGACGCCGCCGATACCGGAAAACTGCCAGTGGGCCATTTTCCTCCGCAACCATGACGAGCTGACGCTTGAGATGGTGACCGACAGTGAACGTGACTACCTTTGGGAAACCTACGCCGCTGATCGCCGCGCCCGTATCAATCTTGGTATCAGGCGTCGCCTTGCACCGTTGCTCGAGCGCGACCGGCGCCGCATCGAATTGATGAATAGTTTGCTTCTGTCGATGCCTGGCACGCCGGTGATCTATTACGGCGATGAGATCGGTCTCGGTGACAACATTCACCTCGGCGATCGCAATGGCGTGCGAACTCCGATGCAGTGGTCACCGGATCGCAATGGAGGCTTTTCTCGCGCCGATCCGGCGGCCTTGGTGCTGCCGCCGCTTATGGACCCGCTCTATGGCTACGGCGCCGTCAACGTCGAGGCGCAAGCGCGCGACCCGCACTCGCTGCTGAACTGGACTCGCAGGATGCTTGCCGTCCGGCAACGGCATCCCTCGCTGGGCCGCGGCGCGCTGGTGTTCCTGTATCCAAAAAATCGCAAAATTCTCGCCTATCTCCGCAAAGATGGTGATGAAACTCTCCTTTGCGTCGCAAACCTTGCGCATAGTCCGCAAGCGGTAGAACTCGATCTGTCCGCGTTTGTTGGACGCGTTCCGGTTGAACTCAACGCCGGCACGGTATTCCCGCCGATTGGCGAGCTCACTTATCTACTCACCCTGCCTCCCTACGGCTTTTATTGGTTCGTTCTCGGCAAAGCGAGCGATTGGCCGTCGTGGCATACCCCTGCGCCGGAGCCGCTGCCCGAATTCGTGACGGTTGTCATTCGTGGCAGTATCGCTCAATCGCTTTCATCCGACGGTCGAGCTCTGATCGAAGGCGAATCGCTGCCGCAATATATTGTCAAACGTCGCTGGTTCGGTCTCAAAGACGAGAACTCTTAAATCCGTTCGCATCGCCCGTTCGATCGATATCGGTGGGCGTGAGCGGGAGATTTTGCTCAGTGAGATAGACGTAAAGACCGATAGCGGCGTCAGTACCTGGTTCCTGCCGCTGTCGATCACTTGGGAGGATGAGCCCACCGCCGCCTTGCCTAACCGTCTCGCGCTGGCTCGGATACGCCGTGGACGCCGTCTGGGTCTTTTGACCGATGCATTTTCGCTGCCGAGCTTCGCCCATCGATTTGTTGCCTGCTTGGCGGCCGGCGAAAAATTTGCGCATCCAGACGGAGTTTTGGAGTTTCGGCCGACAGAAGTCGGCCGCAAATCGCTGGAGGTCGCGCGAGATGCCGAGATCGGTTGGCTCGCTGCCGAACAATCCAACAGCTCGCTCACGGTCGGCGATATTTTGATGCTGAAGATCTATCGCCGGATCTCCCCGGGCATCCATCCTGAGGCAGAGATGGGCCGCTACCTTACGACACAAGGGTTTGATCACGCACCGCAATTGTTTGGCGAGGTCGTCCGCGTTGGTCCGGACGGAGCACGGTTTACTCTCGCCATCGCTCTTGGGTTTGTCCGGCACCAGGGGGATGCTTGGTCGTGGATACTCGATCACCTCACACGCGCACTTGAGGGAAAGGCTCCGACCGAAACGGCGAAAGAAGAGGAAGCCGATCTGCTCGCGGATTGCGAGGCCGTTATCGCAACGATTGGCCAGCGTCTCGGCGAGATGCACGCGGTGCTCGCCCGCGAAACCTCGGAGGAGGCATTCAAGCCCCGACTCGCCAAATCGGCTGATGCCGAGTCTTGGACGGATAAGTCTGAAGAGAGAATCGCGAAAGCCTTTGATTCGATTGCACGCCACCAGAACTGGGAACGTGAGCAAGACCGCGAACGGGCGAAGACGCTGTTGAGCATGAGAGGCACGCTTGTCGCCCGAATCCGTCGTCTGGCAAAGTCCGGCGTCGGTACCTTGCTGACTCGGATCCACGGTGATTTTCATCTGGGCCAGGTGCTCGTTGCCAGCGGCGATGCCTACATCATCGATTTCGAGGGCGAGCCGGCGGCCTCGATCGCCGAACGGCGTGCCAAGTCCAGCCCTCTGCGCGACGTTGCCGGGCTGCTGCGCTCGATCGATTATATTGGCGCAACCTTGACCGACCGTAAGGGTCTCGGCGCGATGCCGGTGAACGACGCGGCGCGCGATAAGCTCATCGCCCAGTTTGGCAAGCGCGCGTCGGCAGCCTTCCTGCGCGGCTACTGGGAAACAAGCTGTCTGAAAAACGATGCGGCGACGCGCACGCTGCTCGATTTCTTTCTCGTTGAAAAAGCTGCCTACGAAGTTGGCTACGAAGCGGCCAATCGGCCGACTTGGATCGGCGTGCCGCTCGCCGGATTGTCGTCCTTGGTGACGCGGATCATCGAGAATGACGATGGAGGCCGTCATGGCTGACAGCTACCTGCAAAGTTCTTGGCGGCTTGACGAGCAGTCCGCTCGCGCGGTCGCATTCGGCAGCCACCACGATCCGTTCGCGGTACTGGGGCCGCATGATGCGGAGGGTGGACATGTCATTCGAGCGTTCCTGCCCGGCGCCCGGCGGGTGGATGTTCTTCGACAGTCGGATGGCGGAGTTCTGGGTTCGCTCGAACCTGCTGCCGAAGCCGGTTTGTTTGAAGGCTTTACTCGCGAACGCGTGCCGTACCGGTTCCGCATATTCTGGCCGGATGCCGTGCAGGAGACCGAGGATCCCTATGCTTTTGGCTTGCTGCTCGGCGAGATGGATCTTCATCTGATCAACGAGGGACGGCACTTCGAATTGGCCGATTGTCTCGGCGCTCAGAGCCGTTCGATCGACGGGGTGAATGGCGTCCGGTTTGCGGTGTGGGCGCCCAATGCGACCCGTGTCGCCGTTGTCGGCGATTTCAATACATGGGACCGGTTGAGGCATCCCATGCGCCTGCGCCATCGCGCCGGGATATGGGAGCTGTTTATTCCGCGCATTATGCCGGGCACTCGCTACAAATACGATATTATTGGCCCCGGAGGCGTCGGCATGCCGTGGAAGGCCGACCCGGTTGCGCGCCAGACCGAACTGCCACCGCAAACCGCGTCCATCGTGCCTCAGCAGGAGCCTTATCGCTGGCACGATCAATCCTGGATGCAGGCCCGCACCGCGCGCCAAGCCCCCACTGCGCCGATCTCGATCTATGAGATTCACCTCGGCTCGTGGCTCAAGCTCGCGGATGAGAGGACGTTCTGGGATCTCGCTGTCGATCGATTGATCCCTTATCTCCTCGAAATGGGCTTCACCCATGTTGAGCTTCTTCCCATAACCGAACATCCTTTCGGCGGATCATGGGGCTATCAGCCGCTCGGGATGTTTGCGCCCAGTGCGCGATTTGGGTCGCCGCAAGGGTTGGCGCGATTCATCGATGAACTGCACGCGGCCGGGTTGGGTATAATTCTGGATTGGGTGCCGGCCCATTTCCCCAGCGATGCGCACGGCTTGGCGCGGTTCGACGGTACCGCACTCTACGAACATGCCGATCCGCGCGAGGGCTTCCATCAGGACTGGAACACGCTGATCTACAATTTCGGACGCCGCGAGGTTCAGGGCTTCCTGATCGCAAGCGCGCTCTATTGGCTCGAGCATTATCATGTTGACGGGTTACGGGTCGATGCGGTGGCATCGATGCTTTACCGCGATTATAGCCGCAACGTTGGCGAATGGGTTCCGAATATTTACGGCGGCCGCGAGAACCTGGAAGCGATCGGCTTCATTCGCCATCTCAATGCCGTCATCGGCGAACGCTGCCCCGGCGCGATCATTGTCGCCGAAGAATCGACGGCATGGCCGGGCGTCAGCCGGCCGATCGCCGAAGGCGGTCTCGGTTTTTCCTATAAATGGAATATGGGATGGATGCACGACACCCTGAACTACATCGAGAAAGAGCCGATTTATCGCCAATTCCATCACAACGACATGACGTTCGGCCTGCTCTATGCGTTCACCGAAAACTTCATTCTTCCGCTGTCGCACGACGAGATGGTGCACGGCAAAGGCTCGCTGATCGGTAAGATGCCGGGCGACAGGTGGCAGCGTTTCGCCAATCTGCGCGCCTATTTCGGCTTCATGTGGGGACATCCGGGCAAGAAGCTCTTGTTCATGGGCGGCGAATTTGCCCATGAACGCGAATGGAATCATGATCGCGAACTCGATTGGCCGTCACTCGACGATCCCGCTCATTCCGGCGTGCAGCGCCTGGTACGCGATCTTAATGCGCTTTACGCCGCCGAGCCGGCTTTGCACCGGCACGACTGCGATGCCGGCGGCTTCATGTGGGCGGTAGGCGACGATCGCTCCAATTCGGTATTCGCCTTCCTGCGGCTCGCAGAGAATGAGCCGTCAATTCTCGTGGTGAGTAATATGACGCCGGTGCCGCGGCACGGCTATCGTATCGGTGTGCCTCATGCCGGCGCTTGGCGCGAAGTGCTCAATAGCGATTCCGGTTATTACGGGGGCTCGAACGTCGGCAATGCCGGCCAGGTCGAGACTGCCGATATCGGGGCGCACGGACAGGCACAGTCTGTCGATCTGACTTTGCCGCCGCTCGCCACAATATTCCTGCGACACGATCGCTAGACGAATGTTGACGTTTCCACCAAAGCTCGATTGCGGCACAGCTTATCCGCTCGGCGCCACGTGGGACGGCTTAGGTGTGAATTTTGCCGTGTTTTCCGAACACGCCGAGCGCATGGAACTCTGCGTGTTCGACTCGTCAGGCCGCCGTGAAATCGCGCGGCTGGACCTGCCGGAATGCACCGACGGGATATGGCATGGCTATCTGCCGGATGGCCGGCCCGGATTGACCTACGGTTATCGCGCGCATGGTCCTTATCGGCCGGAAGACGGCCATCGCTTTAATCCGCACAAGCTGCTGCTCGATCCTTACGCAAAGCGCTACGCCGGAGCCATGCGCTGGTCGGACGCGTTGTTCGGCTACCGCATCAATTCGCCCCGCGCCGATCTCTCCTACGATCGGCGCGACAGCGCGCAAGGCATGCCGAAAGCCATCGTCGGCGACGAGGCGTTCGACTGGGGCGACGACCGGCCTCCCAACATTCCGTGGTCGGATACGATTATTTACGAAGCTCATCTGCGCGGCATGACCATGCTGCGGCACGACCTTCGGGTCGATGCGCGCGGCACCTTCGCTGCCTTGGCGGACGCGAAGATCATCAGTTATCTGCGCACGCTCGGCATTACCGCGATTGAATTGCTGCCGATCCACGCGTTCGTTCAGGACCGCTCTCTCGTCGACCGCGGCCTGAAAAATTACTGGGGTTACAACTCGATCGGATTTTTCGCTATCGAGCCGCGTTATTTGTCGGATGGGTCGCGCAACGAAATGCGCGTCGCCGTGCGACGGCTTCATGCCGCCGGAATCGAAGTCATTCTCGACGTGGTCTACAACCATTCCGGTGAAGGCAGCGAGCTCGGTCCGACTTTGTCTTTCCGCGGTCTCGACAACGCAAGCTACTATCGGCTTGCCCCGGACAATCGCCGTCATTGCGTCGACCTGACTGGAACCGGCAACACCTTCAATCTTGCGCATCCGCGGGTGTTGCAGATGGTGATGGACTCGCTGCGCTACTGGGTGACCTCGTTCCACGTCGACGGGTTTCGTTTCGATCTCGGCGTCACCCTTGGCCGGGAAAACGATGGTTTCGATCCCGGCGCTGGGTTCTTCGACGCGATGCGCCAAGATCCGGTCCTGGCCCGTGTGAAGCTTATCGCCGAGCCGTGGGATATCGGTCCAGGCGGCTACCAGCTCGGCCGTTTGCCGCCGGGATTGGCCGAATGGAACGACCGCTTTCGCGACAGTACGCGGCGGTTCTGGCGCGGCGATGCCGGCGAACGTCCGGAATTCGCCGCCAGGCTCGCCGGTTCCAGCGATTTGTTCGATCGCGAGGCGCGTCGTCCCTGGGCTTCGATCAATTATCCCACTTCCCACGATGGATTCACGCTGAACGACGCCGTGAGCTTCAGCATGCGCCATAACGCGGATAACGGCGAAGATAATAAGGACGGCCAAGCCGAGAACTATTCCGCGAACTGGGGCGTTGAAGGTGCGACGGAGGAAAAGGCTATTTTGGAAACCCGTCTGCGTGTCGAGAGGGCGATGTTGGCTACCGTACTGTTTGCCCACGGCACACCGATGCTGCTTGGCGGCGACGAGTTCGGACGGAGTCAGCGCGGCAACAATAATGCCTATTGTCAGGATAACGAAGTGTCCTGGTGGCCCTGGGAGCTGGCTGAAAGCGCCGAAGGCCGTCAGCTACGGAGCTTCGTCGCCAAGCTGATCGCGATCCGCAAAACACACCGCGCGTTGCGGGCGCGGCATTTCTTTCATGGCCTGAGCCAATTGGCTCCGGGCGTATCCGATATCGCTTGGTTCGATGCCCAAGGCGCAGCGATTCCGGACGAAGCGTGGAGAAATCCGGAGGAGCGGCTGCTTAGTCTGCGTCGCGCGGAAAAAAATGACGACGATTCGATTTCGCTGCTCTCGCTGCTGCTTAATCCCACCGGCGAAGACAGCATGTTTCGCTTGCCTGAACCGGCACTGCCGGGACGGGTCCTGATCGACACCGCGAATCCCGGCGCCGCCGAAATAAGCCTTGAGGATCATAGCCTCGGCGTAGCAGCGCACAGCGCCGTTCTGGTGCACTCCGTGCTGGAAGCGCGCTCGCAATGACGGGCCGGGACTGGCGTCCGTCTTTCGGTGCAAATCTCATTGGGCCCAATCGGACCCGATTTCGGCTATGGGCGCCCGCGCAGCAAGCCGTACGGCTTAACCTCGACGGCACGCGATCGCTACCGATGGCGCGGAGCGACGACGGCTGGTTCGAGGTGGAAGCGGATTGCGGCGCCGGGACGCGCTATCGGTATTTGCTGCCGGACGGACTGGGTATCCCCGATCCGGCGGCGCGCGCGCAGGACGGCGATATCCACGGCGCGAGTATTGTCGTCGACCCATCCTCCTACCGCTGGCGTTGCCCGGCGTGGCGCGGTCGGCCGTGGCAAGAAGCGGTCATTTACGAATTGCATGTCGGAGTTTTTGGCGGCTTCAGCGGAGTGGCCCGCGAATTGCCGCGGCTCGCCGAACTCGGCGTTACGGCGATCGAGTTGATGCCGATTGCGGAATTCCCCGGGGCGCGCAACTGGGGCTACGATGGCGCTTTGCTGTTTGCACCCGAGTCCAGTTATGGCTCTCCCGATGATCTGAAATCGCTGGTCGATGCCGCGCACGATCACGGTCTGATGATCTATCTCGACGTGGTTTATAATCACTTCGGCCCCGACGGTAATTATCTGCCGACTATCGCGCCGGAGGTATTCCGTGACGATGTAGCGACGCCGTGGGGACCGGCAATCGACTTCCGCCGCAAGGAGGTCCGCCGCTTCTTTACGGAAAACGCCTTATATTGGCTGTCCGAATACCGTTTCGACGGCCTGCGGTTCGATGCCGTGCATGCCATTGCCGATCCCGACTGGCTCGATGAGATGGCGGCCGAGGTTCGCGGCACCATCGAGCCGGGCCGCCATGTGCATTTGGTTCTCGAAAATGATGACAACGCCGCTACCCATCTTGCGGGCGATTTCGATGCGCAATGGAATGACGACGGACATCACGTCCTGCACGTTCTTCTGACCGGAGAAAAGGAGGGCTATTACGAGGACTATGCGGAAAATGCCGCGGCCCGATTGGCGCGTTGTCTCAAGGAAGGATTCATCTATCAGGGTGAGACATCGCCCCATCGCGGCGGTAAATTGCGCGGCGAGCCAAGTGGGGATCTGCCCCCGACGGCATTTGTACTTTTCCTGCAGAACCACGATCAGATCGGCAACCGCGCGTTCGGCGAGCGTCTGACCGCTCTCGCCAATCCCAAAGCGCTTGAGGCCGCCATCGCGCTGCAGCTTTTGTGTCCGCAAATTCCGCTGCTATTCATGGGTGAAGAACAAGCCAGCGTGACGCCGTTCTTGTTTTTCACCGACCATAATGAACAACTTGCTCAAGCGGTCCGAGAGGGCAGGCGGCGGGAATTCTCCGGCTTTGCGCAGTTTTCAGATCCGACGCTGCTCGCGAAGCTTCCCGAGCCGAACGATCTCCGCACCTTCGATCGTTCAAAGCCGACTCCCGATGAAGTGCGCGCTGCCGAACGCGAACGGCTTTATCGCCGCCTTCTGACCTTGCGCCGTACCGAAATTGTGCCCCGCCTAATCGGTGCACGCGCCGTCAATGCCGTCGTGCTCGGTCAGGCCGCAGTGCTCGCGCAATGGACGATGGGCGATGGCTCGCTGCTGACAGTCGCGACCAATCTCGGATCGGCGGCGGTCGATATGCCGAAGCAACAGGGACGAGTGTTGTTCGGAAGCTCAGAAGCTACAGAAAACGTCATATCCGCCGATCGTCTCGACCCATATTCCACGATCGTAATACTGGCCGCGCCATGAGCGAGGCTGCGATCCACGCCTTGGCCCGAAGCGCCGGGTTGGCGGTCGACTGGCGCGACCAGGCCAATAATGCGCAGCGGGTGTCGACCGCGGCGCTTCAACGAATCCTCGCGGCACTTGGTTTGCCGTGCGATACCGCGGAGCAATTGTCTCATAGCGAACAGGCCGTCGCGATCGAGGGGCTGCCGCCGTTGGTTACGGCGACGGCCGGCCAGCCGATTGATCTGCGGCTACCACCATCTTCGCGCGTACCCGACCGGGTTCGTGTAACGCAGGAAGACGGCAAGATCATTGACCTGCCGGCCGCCAAAGGGCCCCGGGGCATACGGCTGCCTGCAATTGAGGCGCTCGGTTATCACGCCTGTGAAATAGCCGATCGGCGCATTACAGTGGCCGTGGCCCCGGCTCGCTGCCCGACGATCGCGGACATTGCGCCGAACCAGCGCGTTTGGGGGATTGCTGCCCAGGTTTATGGACTGCGCAGTTCCGGTGACTGCGGCATCGGCGACACTGCCGGTATCGTCGCTCTGGCACGTCAGGCGGCTGCGAATAAGGCGGATGTGCTTGCGCTCAGCCCGGTCCATGCCTTGTTCGCGGCCGATCCAAACCATTTCAGTCCATACTCGCCGTCAAGTCGGCTATTCTATAATCCGCTCTACGCCGATGCGCGTATCGTCTTTGGCGGGCCGCGCGTACAGCTAGCTGCCGCCCATGCGGGCATCGACGGGTCAGATCGCGCGTTGGAACAACGCGACCTGATTGACTGGCCGCAATCGACGCACGCCAAGATGTCGATCTTCCGTCATCTGTTCGAGGATTTTGCAGCGGCCGATCTTGCCGCCGCGCCACCGACGCCGCTGGCGGCTGATTTCGCCCGATTTCGGGGAGACGGCGGGAAGCTGCTGGAAGATCACGCCTGTTTTGAAGCGTTGCAGGCCGAGAGACTGCGCATCGACCCTGCGGCCTGGAACTGGACCGAATGGCCCGCTCAGTGGCGCGACCCTGACAGCGACGCGGTGCGCGCTTTCGCGGCACAAAACAAATCTGAGATTACCTTCCATTGTTTTCTGCAATGGATCGCGGACCGCTCGCTGGCGGCCGCCCAGGCCGAAGCGAAACGGGCGGGAATGCGGATCGGTCTGATCGCCGATCTCGCCGTCGGCATGAGCGGCGCCGGCAGCCACGCTTGGACCAGCCAGCAGGATATTCTGGTTGGACTGGAGATCGGCGCGCCCCCCGACGCGTACAACGCCGAAGGCCAGAACTGGGGCCTGACAACATTTTCGCCGCGTGCGTTATCGCGTGGCGGTTTCGCTCCGTTCATCGCGACGTTGCGGGCCTGCCTGCGTCACGCCGGCGGTGCTGCGTGTCGATCATGCGATGGGGTTGCTGCGGCTATGGGTCATCCCTCGCGGCTCCCATCCGAGCCAGGGTGCTTACCTGTCTTATCCGATCGACGATTTGATGCGGCTGACGACACTGGAATCGAGCCGCCACCGGGCGGTCGTCGTCGGCGAAGATCTCGGTACGGTGCCGGTGGGCTTTCGCGAGCGGCTCGCCGAGACGGGAATTTTCGGCATGCGGGTGCTTTGGTTTGAGCGCGAGCGGAACCGGTTCGCGCCGCCGCAAACCTGGCCGGCCGACGCGGCAGCCATGACATCGACCCACGATCTGCCCACCGTCGCCGGCTGGTGGCGAGGCACCGATATCGAAGTCCGTTCGCGAATAGGCTTGGTCCCCGCGCCGGAGAAAGAGCAAGCCGAACGCACCAAAGAGCGGCGATCATTGTGGCGCGCTTTCCGGCGCGCCGGCGCGGCCGCCGGTGCCTTGCCGGCGTCGACGACCCCCGCGCTCGTCGTCGACGCGGCGGTAAAATTCATCGCGGAAACGCCGTCACAGCTCACGCTGGTGCCGTTGGAAGACGCTCTGGCGCTCGAAGAGCAGCCCAATCTTCCCGGGACGATCGACCAACACCCGAATTGGCGCCGGCGTTATCCGGGGCAAGCCGCGGAACTGCTGGAGGCGCCCGCGGTGCGCCAGCGTCTCGTTCCGCTCGTCCGGCGAGGCGATCGGTGACGGCGCCGCGTGCGACCATGCGTCTGCAATTCCACCGCGGCTTCGGTTTCGCCGACGCCGTGCCTTTGGTCGGATACTTCGCGGCGCTCGGCATAAGCCATCTCTATGCCTCGCCGATTATGACGGCGCGGCCCGGGTCGATGCATGGCTACGATGTAGTCGACCCGACGCAGGTGAACCCCGAACTTGGCGGCGAGGAAGCGTACTTGCGGCTCGTGCGCGAGCTTCGGCAGCACGAGATGGGCGTCATCGTCGATATTGTGCCGAACCATATGGCGGTCGGCAGCGGCAATCCCTGGTGGATGGACGTGCTCGCAAGCGGACGCGGCAGCCGTTACGCCAAATTCTTTGACATCGATTGGGAACCCGACGATCCGCATTTGCGAGGCAAGGTTCTTCTGCCGGTTCTCGGCCGGCCATACGGCGAGGCGCTGGCCGATGGCGAAATAAAGCTCCAGCGCAACCAAGACACCGATGAGGTTTTTGTCGGTTATTTCGACCACGTATTTCCTGTCGCCGCCACGGCGGCGCATAGGGTCAGAGAGTCGTCGGTCGAAGCTTATGATCCGGCCCTGACGGACGGCCGCGAGCGGCTACACGAATTGCTTGAAAATCAGCATTACCGGCTCGGCTGGTGGCGGAGTGCGAACGACGAGATCAATTGGCGGCGGTTTTTCGATATCAACGAGCTCGCCGCTCTGCGCATGGAAGATGACGAAGTCTTCGAGGCTGTGCATGCGAAAGTCTTTGAACTGTATTCGCGGGGCTTTATCGACGGCCTGCGGGTTGACCACATCGATGGACTGGCGCAACCCGGCGAATATTGCCGAAAGCTCCGGGCGCGACTGCGGGAACTGCAAGCGACGCGGCCCACCGCCTTAACGAACGGCGATCCTTATTTCGTGGTGGAGAAGATTTTATCGCGGTCCGAAATGCTTCCGCACGAATGGGAAACAGACGGGACGACGGGCTACGATTTCATGGACGAAGTGAACGCACTTCAACATGACGCCGCCGGCGAAGCCGCACTGACGCGCCTGTGGCAACATATCAGCGGTAAAACTGACGACTTCGATGCGGAGGAGGAGACAGCCCGCAGGGAGATCATAGAGCGAAGTTTTTCCTCGCAGCGGGAGAGCACAGTTCATGCATTTGATCGCGTTATGCAAAGCGACCTCGACACACGTGACATCTCCCGCGCGGCGATACGGCGTTGCCTGACAGAAATTTTAGCGCACTTTCCCGTTTATCGAATCTATGCCCGCGTCGATCGGGCTTCCCGCCCGGATATCGTGTTCCTATCGCAAGCGGTTGCGGGCGCGCTGAAAACCTGCCTTCCCGTCGATAGGTGGTTGGTCGAAAAGCTCGGCGTATGGCTCGGCGGAAAGCGCGTATATGACAATGCCGACCGGAGGCAGAACATTGCGCTTGCTCGCTTTCAACAACTCAGCGCGCCGCTCTGCGCCAAGGCTGTCGAGGATACGGCTTTCTATCGTTACGGTCGGCTGATTTCCCGTAACGATGTCGGTTTCGACATTCGTCGCTTTAATCTGCCGGTTGCCGAATTTCATCAGCGGATGGTGCAGCGACAGGCGAATTTCCCACTGTCGATGCTGGCGACTGCAACCCACGATCACAAGCGCGGCGAGGACGTCCGGGCACGCCTGGCTGTGCTAAGCGAGTTTAGCACGGAGTGGGACGAGGCGGTCGAAAGATGGATCGGACTATCCGAATCCTGGTCCGTCGGCATGGCGAGGCCAAGTCCCGCCGACCTCGCAATTCTGTTTCAGACGATAGTCGGCGCGTGGCCGATGACATTAACCTCGGCTGACGTCTCTGCGTTAGCCGATTATGCGAAGCGGATTGCTGCATGGCAGCAAAAAGCCCTACGGGAAGCTAAATTGCATAGCGATTGGGCGGTTCCTAATGAGGCATATGAGCTTGGCGCCTCCGCCTTTATCAGCCGCCTCTTTTCCGGGCCTTCGGATATCCTGAATGAGATCGCCGATTTCGCCAGACGTCTGATGCCGGCGGGCGCAATCAACGGATTGGCGCAGGTGTTGCTCAAACTGACGGCACCGGGCGTGCCGGACATCTATCAGGGCACGGAATTTTGGGATTTGAGTCTGGTCGATCCGGACAATCGCCTGCCGGTCGATTTTGCAGTGCGGCAGAAATCGATGCAGCCCTTTTCACGCGAGGAAATGCTGCAAACGTGGACCGATGGACGTATCAAGCAATTTATGATCGCGCAGGTTCTTGCAGTGCGAAAGAATAATCCGGGCGTTTTTTCCGGCGGCGACTATCTGCCGCTTGAGATTCTTGGTCCGATGGCCGAGCACCTTGCTGCGTTTGCGCGCCGCGCGCATGGTTCCTGCGCCATTACGGTCATCTGCAAGTCGATTGCCGGTTTTTTAGCCGAAGATCGCTCGCTTGTTGTCCCGGCAAAGCATTGGCGAGATACCCGAATCTGTATTCCCGCCTCGCTTCAGGGCGAATTTTCCGATGCATTCAATATCGGGCATGTGGTTGCGGCGCAGTCTCAGATCGAAGCGAAAGAGTTATTGGCGGATTTCCCGGTCGCGTTTCTGACCAACAATTAAGTCGCGCCGAAGCAGTCGCAGAGACAATGGTGCAAAAAGGCCGCCGCCGTGCGGTTTCGCCTTGTGCAATTGTGCCGAGGTCCCTAATTACTTTGCCTAATCGCGGCGGCGTGGAATGCAGACACGCAGCACATAACGCACGGGAGCCGGGGGGCTTCTTAGGGGAGGGGCACCCAAAGCGGAAATCCGAAACGCAGCGGCCACTACCTCACGGTGCGTAGGTAGCGAAGAAAGTGGCCAGCCGGAGTGGCGACCGGCCCGCGATTATTCTTGATCGATCGATCTGGCCTCGTCGGGTCGACCTATTCCGTTTTCCTATTAAGCCGGAAATCGGCTCCGATCCCTGCCACACCTCGATGTCGGGGTCTCTAGGGACGGCGTCGTCGGGAGATCGAGGCCGATTGTGGTGCGATCGGCGCGTAGTTTGGTTACTGCTCTTTGATGCAAGTTCCGAACGGTGCACAAACCCCTTTGCAGATCTCCTGGCCCGTCGGACATAGCTGCTCGGGCGGTGGCGGTGGTGCTGTGCAAGTTCTCGGGCCGAAAGATACGGGAATAGGCGGGCTGCACGAATAGAGTCCGGGTTTGGTCGCGCAGACCGACACCGAAGCCTGTCCGGAATTTAAGTATGTGGCAGTGATCAGCCCTATGCTGGCTTGAACGCCCGTTACTTTCACGCCGATCGTTCCACTTGAAACAACGATCGTGTCGCTTGCCGAAAGCGGATTGCACGAGAACCCGACCTGTCCGCACACGGCGGCGCCTGAGAGCCGGCAGGCAGTAGGTTGCGTCGGTGGGACGGGTGGAGGCGCGGGTGTTAGTCCGATGGAAACAACCCCGATCGGCGCAGTCGTTCGCGACCAGACCATGTAATCGGGATAACTAGCACCATCGGCAAGGGTGCACGCCTCAACAGTAACCAGTCCCGGGAAGCTAGGATCGTTGGCGAGACAATACCACAAGGGAGTTACAAATAGACCGCCCGGAGCAATTCCCTTGCGGTAGACAATTCCACTATCACCTTGAGACGCTCGCTCCCAAAGTGCTTCACCGTCGCTGCAGGGCAACATTGACGCCACCGGATTCCCAGCCGCGTTCCAGCCTATGCACTGACCGGTCGCGTGATTCTTGAGCTTCACGGTGTCTGTTTCCCCGGAGAGGGGAAATATATCCTGCCACCACTGCGACTGCGGACCTCCGATAGTGCTGGGATTGCTCGGATTTCTCAGGCCGTTTAACTGGACAAATCCGGTGTCCGCGCCCGCAGCGTTTTTGGAGTTGATCAAGCCAAATGAATGGCTGGCATCTTCGCTCATCGATTGCAGGTAGTATTCTTCAGACGGTGGTTGCAGAGATTGGCTGCCCGCGGGAAAAATCGTAGAAGCAGTCATCGCTATTGCAAGGACCGTCCCTCGCGCGCCCTCACGCCGGATAGTAACGTTCAAGCAGCATCGATAGTGTCTCGCAAGGCATGTGAAATGACGCATTGTCGCCCCAGTGCATGTTCGTGCCCATGTTTATCACACGGGGCTTCACATTCGCTGCGGCAACGGGTCACCTGCGGAAGTGGTATTGCCAATTGCAAGTGGCCATCGCCGCAAAGGAAATATTCCCGGGATAACGCCGGCAGGCGAGGATCCTTCGGAGAGGCGACGAGGTCCCTTTCGATTGGGCGCTAGGTGGAGAAGGTTGGAATCGAGTAGCATTTCCTCCGCCGGGCGTTATTCCGAACCTGCGCGTTTACGGGTGCGAATTCTTCGCGCGGCGTTGATGGGCGCGGGACGCTCCTTGCGGTTGGTAGGTGTTATTTTGGACACAAAATCCGCCGATGCCGCTGACATCGGCTTGGCATTGAGCAAAGCTGGTAAAGCCGCAGTTCATCGAGCCGCCCATGGAGCCGCCATATTGAGCGCACCAAGGGTAATTTTGCGCGTTGGCTGTCGTGCTTGCGAGCGCCGAAAGCGCGACGATGGCGAATAAAAGTTTGAATGCTGTCATGTGTCGCCCGGTTTTAATGCCGAAAAACGGCCGATCGTCAGGGTAATCCCAATATGGCCGAGTTAACAATGCGACCGAAAGTGCAAATGGGCGGATTCTTGCTACCAGCGACATATCTGCGAATAAGACGTATCTGCGAATAAAATAGCGGCAAGAGAAGGCTGGTTTCAGGTAATGCTCGCTCCCCAAGCCTGCCGCTAACCTGTCCTCCGCGCAAAGACGTTTGCGATTTCGGCAAAGCGTCCCTTATCGAATGAGTGTACACCATGATCTCTCACGCCAGCTCACCCGATTCGCTAAGCGGCGTCCACGCCGCCGAGATCAGGATACTAAGCACCAACATCTTGCGCGGTGTGCTGCGGGAGGTTGGGAGCGGCTTCGAAAGCACCTCCGGCCGAAAACTCATTGTCACCTATGGTCCGCCCGCTCAGATTAAGGCGAGTCTCCTGCGCGGCGATCCGGCGGATGTCGTGCTGGTAGGCGGACCTGGAATTGAGGCGCTGGACAAAGATGGCTTGATAGCGAGCGGCAGCCGGATCGCGATCGCCACCAATCGTATCGGCGTCGCCATGCGCGCCGGCTCAACCAAGCCCGATATCGGTACGGTCGAAGCCTTCAAACGCATGCTGATCGCGGCAAAATCGATCGTTTATACCGATCCTGCCAAGGGCGGGACCAGCGGGATTCAATTCGCAAAAGTACTCGACCGACTGGGAATAGCCGAACAAGTCGGAGCAAAATCCATATTGAACGACGGCAGCCTCAGCGCCGAACTGGTTGCACGCGGCGACGCCGAGGTTGCCATTCAGCACGTCAGCGAAATCGTGCAGGTGGAAGGCATCGAACTGATCGGGCCGTTGCCGGACGAGCTGCAGGAGATCACGACCGTCGCCGGGGCAATCGTCAAAGCCGCCCATAATCCTGCCGCGGCGAAAGCCTTCATCGACTTTTTGATCTCGCCAGCCGTCGCCAAAGTGATCAAGGCTAAAGGAATGGAGCCGTCCCACTAAACAATTGGACTCTGGTTATTCTATTCGAGCCCGGCTCAGTCGTGCCACATCAGGTGTTGGGCATTTTCTACAAAAGCCCACGCGCCGACACCGAGCGCCATTGGAAAACGTGCCAGGATCACTCTTGTCTCGTTGCACATATGCGACGCCGCCGCGACGCAAAGCTGCCAAGGGTCCCGCGAGCGATGACACTGCGACGGCATAAAGCCCGATAAAGGGCAACGACGGCACGGCAATGTCCGGAGCGAGTTCTGAAAATCTCTCGGGCGTCACCAATTGCACGCTGCCGCGATCGAGCCGAATTAAACATCCCGACGCATTTCGCATCGCCGGCCGACCGAGAAATCGCGAGAAGCGACTAGACGCTTCATCAAGATCGGCCGTTGCGATGACGACGTCGATCAGAGCGACAGCGCCGTTCGGATGCGACAGCCATCGCGGCTGCCACACTGCAGCTTCGGTGTGATGCGTCAAAATTTGGATGCGGCCTTCCGCCATCTGGCCCGGCGCAACACGCGCCACGGTGAATTTAGCAATATCAGGTCCGGTCTCGGTCTCGACGGGGCGCTCCATATGGACCGGGAGCGCGGCGCGAAAGCCGGATGATTTAAGTCGACGATGGGCGGCTGCCGCGTCGCTGACCGAAAACGCTGCGAGATGAACGCCAGGGTAGCGTGCCATGGCGTTATCGAGCTCACGGCCAAGTGCTGTGTCCGCCGTCTTGTACAAGGTCTCAATGTAACCCTGACGAAACATGCTGGTGACGTTGCCGGTTCCGGTCAAATGCACGCCGCCTTTGCCGTCAGGATTGACCTGCACCGAGCGCGGCGCCGCGGTGAAGCCGGCGCTTATTAGGGCACGGGTCGCGGCTTCCGGATCGGGAACAAAATGCCCGACGTGATCAAGAAAAATCTCCTCCTTGGCGGGGAGTTGCCGCGTGATCTCTGTCTCGTATGAATTCGTAACCATCTAACCATTCTCAGCCGGCCGAAGATCACGCGACCGGCGTTGGCACATAGATTGCAGTGAATAACGGCGAATGTTGCCGTCGGCGGGACCTCGGCTTCTGTTTACGCCTCGATTGACTCAACTGACAAGTGAAACACAGGTAACGAATGTATCAGATGGATCGGCGTGCAGTGTTGGCTCTCGGACTTGCCTCGTTATCCGCCGGCATGACTTCGCCTACATCGGCTTACGCCGAACCCGACTATCCGCAACGGCCTATCCGCCTGATCGTGCCGCGCAGCGCCGGCGGCGTCCTCGACATCATCGGGCGCGACTGGGCGAATTGGTCGGCGTCTCATTTGGGGGCCGTTGCAGTCGAGAATTACGGCGGCGGCGGCGGAATGACAGGCACTGCGATGGCGGCTCACGCCGCAGCAGATGGCTATACTCTCTTGCTCGGCAGCACGAGCGACCTCGTGCTTAACCCGACGCTGAACAGCAACGAACTCTACGATCCGGTCAAGGATTTCACCTCAATCTCCGGATTGGCGATCTCGGTGGCGTCGATCGCTGTGAATCCTTCACTGCCGGTGCACAACCTCAAGGAACTTGTCGCCTACGATAAAGCCAATCCCGGCAAGCTTTCCTACGGTTCGGCCGGCGCCGGCACCATGTCCAATCTGTGCGGCGAGTTGTTCAAGAAACTCGCCGGCGTTCCTGATATCGTCCACATTCCCTACAAAGGTGCGGGGGGCGGCGCATTTACCGACCTGATCGGCGGCAGCATCCCGATGATGACCCCGAACGTCTCGGGCAGCGTTTTGGCGATGCATCGCGCCGGGCAAATCCGCATCTTGGCCGTCGCCGCCGACCACCGCCTAGCCGCCGCGCCGGAAATCCCGACTGCCGCCGAGGAGGGTTATCCCGACTTGATCGCTCAACTCTTTCTTGGCTTGTTTGCTCCCACAGGAACGCCGCAGCCGATTATCGACCGGCTCGTTACCGTCACCCAGGCTGCGGTAACCGACAAAGACTTTCAAACCAAGCTGCAGGACGCGGGCTTCGAGTTGGTCGTTGGTTTCGGTCCGGGGCGCACGACGAAATATCTGTCGGACGAACTGGTCCGCTGGACCCCGGTTCTAAAAGAATCCGGATTGAAGCCCGGCTAGCTTTGCCGCCTAGCGACTCTCGGCGAGATTGCTTTCGGCCAGCCGAAGCAGTGCATCGCGATCGATCTTATTGGTGGATGCCAGCGGCAGCTTGTCGACAAACCAGACACGGCGCGGATGTTGATAGGCTGGCGCGTTGGCAAGCGCGAACCGCTTGATCTCTTCTTCGGTCGGATGACGGCCTGTCTTCGCGACGACGAACGCGACCGGCTTTTTGCCCTTGATATCGTCGTCGATCGGAACGACGGTTGCCTGGCTGACGTCAGCATGTGTCTCCAGCATGCGTTCGACGTCTCCCGGATAGACGTTCTCGCCGCCGGAATTGAACATGTCATCGGTGCGGCCGACAAAATAATAAAACCCGTCTTTGTCGCGGCGAAACACGTCACCGGTGACGTAGAATCCGTCCGGCGTGATCGGCGGTACGATCGACGGGCGATTATGGTAGCCGAGCATCACCGCCGGGCAAGTCATCTCCAGTACCCCTTGATCGGCATTGTGGTTGTCGCCGTCGGCGAGGCGGAGGCGGACCTGTGGGTGCGGATAGCCGACCGACATTTCCGGTACCGGCAATCCGTCGGGATGCGGTCCGAACACCACGGGTCCGGCCTCGGTCGTGCCGTAGGCATTGGTCACGGCGGCCTTCGGCAGCGCGCGCTTTAGCGCGTCCATCAAGCTTTGGCTGACCGGCGCCGAGCCCATGCGCACGAATTCGACGCTCGACACATCGGTCGCGCCTAAAAGATCGGCTTCGCGCAGCATCATGGCAATCATCGGCGGCACCGCCGTCAACCATGTACAACGATAGCGGCCGATCGCATTGATGTAAGCCGTCGCGGTAAAAGCGGGCAACATGACGATGGTGCTATGCGCGGCAACCGCGAGCATCGACAGCGCCAAGGCGTTCATGTGGTAGAGGGGCGCTGCGATCAAATAGCGATGGCGTGACAGGTCCTGGCCGGCCAGCCGCGTCTCCACGACCCAAATGTGACTGTGATGGGATAAAATAACTCCCTTGGGAATCCCGGTGGAACCCGAGGTATAGAGAAACATTGCCGGTTCGTCAGGCGCCGGCACCACGGTCGAGAACGCACCTCGGTCCAGGAAATGGCCGAAGCCGTCGGCGGACGGATCGCCGAAGCAGACGACCGGAAGGTCCGTCGGACACGCCGCGCGCCGTTCGGCATCGCAGAACACCAATTTAGCGCCGGCGTCGTGAACGATGAAATCGATCATCTTCGGCGGGAATTTGAAATTAACCGGCACTGCAATTAGACCGGCGCGCATGATCCCGAACAGCGCGGCCAGATACTCGGCGCAGTTTGCCGAGAGGATGGCAATGCGCTCGCCGCGTTCGAAGCCGCGTTGTGTCAGCGCTCGCGCAACGCCGTCTGCCATCGCATCGAGCGCGGCATAACTGAATTCGCGGGGACCGGCGTCGCCGCTGAGATCGATCACCGATGTTTTCGACGGATCGCGGTCAAGGCCGATTAGTTGTCCGAGATTTTTAAAAGAGGACATGGACGCTTGACGACATTGAACCTTGAGAACCGGGACGTATCACCATGACCCTTTTATGCAACTCGCATGCCGCGGGCGCCGAATAGCGCAACACCGCGTCAGCCCTTCGGCGGCGCGCTGAAATAGGTGCCGCGTCCGCTCGCGACCAGCTTGCCGTTTAAGTCGAGCACCGAAGCCTCCGAACACGAAAACTGACCGCCGATTTTTACGATCTTGCCGCGGCAGATCAGATCGCCCGGCATGGCGGCGCTGTGATAGTCGACGCGCAGATCGATGGTCGGCACCGGACGGCCGACTTTCTTGATCATCGCCCAATCGGCCGCGAGATCGACCAAGGCGGCGAGCACACCGCCATGGGTGTAGCGTCGCTCCGGATTGACCACCCATTCCTCGCGCCACGTCGCCGTCAGTTCGATGCCGTCGTCGTGGAGGGCGGTCACCTTGAGCCCCAGCCATTGATGGTAGGGTGCCCGCGTGATCATCGTCTGCACGCGTTCGATTGTGATTTCGTCGCTCATGGCCTGGTTCTTGTCGTTCACGGCGTCACAATGACCTTGCCGATGACCTCGCGGTCTTGGACCAATTTCAAGCCCTCGACCGCCTGCTCCAGCGGCAGCACTTGGTCGATCACTGGCTTCATCTTGCCGGCCTGTATCAGCGCCATCAGGCCCTTCAGGTCCTCGTCATAGAAACTGTTCGAGCCTTGGATATTGATCTCAAAGCTCCAAACGTAGCGCAGATCCTCCTTCGGATCGTAGCCGGCGGAAGCGCCGCAGACCAACAGCTTGCCGCCGCGCTTGATGCAACGCAGCGACGGCACCCAGGTGTCGCCGCCGGTAAAATTGATGACGACGTCGACGCCGCCTTCGTAGGAGCGGCGTTGCGGCTTGCCGTATTTTTCGACCGCCCATTTCGACCAGTCGACCTTGCTGTAGTCGACCACCTCGTCGGCGCCGATTTCCTTGAGGCGAAGCAATTTCCGCTCGCTTGATGCGCAAGCGATGACTTCGGCACCCAGTAGTTTCGCGATGATGACGCAGCCGGTGCCGACCCCGCCGCTGGCGCCGAGCACCAGCACCCGGTCGCCTTTCTTGACGGTATTATGCGTAATCAGCATGCGATGCGCAGTGCCGTAGGCAACCGGAAGCGAGGCGGCCTCGGCGAAGCTGACGCCGTCGGGCATGGCGATGAGCTGGTCGGCGGCGACCAGGCAATATTCGGCCATGCCGCCGTCCAGCATTTCACCCATCAAGCCTTTTTTCTTATTGACCGGATTGACCAGTACACGGTCGCCGACCTTCCAGCCGGTGACGCCGCCGCCGATCTCGGCAATCTCGCCGGCCAGATCCAAACCGATGATCACGGGGAAGGGGACCTTGATGCCGGGCATGCCCTTGACGGTGAACAGGTCATGAAAGTTGAAGGAGGAGGCCCGCACGCGCACCACGACGTGGCCGTCGGTGACCTGCGGCGCGGGGTAATCCGTCACAAGCTTGAGGTCGTCGAGCTGGCCGTGCGCCTTCAACACCAAAGCCTTCATCGTTTTCGTCACCAAAGCCTCGCTCTCTCATTCATCTCGGAAGTGCCCGGCCTCGGCGTAATCGCCACATAAAATGCCGACACATTCGCAGCAACCGCCGACCGGCTGTTGCGGCCTAAAGGCACGTAACCAGCACGCCGGCTTTTTAAGCGCAAGAAGAAAGCTGCGGCTTTTGCAGGCAGCGGCCGGTTGCCATACCGGCCTGCCGGTTGTTTCCTTGGCGAAGGGCCTTATAGGTACCCCGGTCGCGAGCGTTTTGGGGACTAATCGATGAACGAAGACTTTCGCCAGTTTCTTGATCGCCTCAGGCAGGCCGGAGAACTCGTCGACCTGCACCAGCCCGTCGATATCCGCCATATCGCGACCCTGGTCGACCAGGCCAAGACGGCGCTGCTTTTTCACAAGGTCATCGGCTACGACATGCCGGTCGTTTCCGGCATCATCCGCTCTCGCGAACGGGCCATCATGTCGATGGGGTGCAAGACTTACCGCGAAATCGAGGATCGCCTGCAGAACGCGCTTAACAATCCGATCCCATCGAAGCTGGTCAAGACCTCGCCCGCCGACGATACATTTATCACCGGCGACGACGTCGACTTGTACAAGCTGCCGATCCCGATGTCGTCGATCTATGACGGCGGCCCGATGATCACCGCGGGGATAGCGATTGCCCGCGATCCCGAGTTCGGCCTCAACAGCGGCATTTACCGCTTCATCGTCAAAGAACGGAACCTGACCGGGATCGATATCGTCACACCGAATAATATGCGCATGTTCGCACAGCGCGCCCTGGCCCGCGGCGAGGCGCTGCCGATTTCGATCTCGATCGGCACCCATCCGATCGAGATCGCGGGAGCCGGCTACCGGGCCCCGTTGGGTGTCGATGAAATGGGTATTTCCGGCGGCCTGCGCGGCGAGCCGGTCGAACTCGCGCAATGTCGAACGATCGATGTGCCCTGCATCGCCAATGCCGAAATCGTCCTGGAGGCGGAAATCCTGCCGACCGGCTGGACCTATCCGGAGGGCCGGTTCGGCGAATTCACCCGGCTTATGGGCGGGCTTCACTGGAATCCGCTGGTGCGCATCAAAGCGATCGCGATGCGCAAGAATGCGATCTATTACAACCTGCATATGCCGTGGGAAAATACCTGGCTCGCCGCGCCGACACGTTACGCCGCGATCCGCCAAGCGTTGAAAACCGCGGGCGTCGTGGTCAAGGATATCAATGTCACGCTGGGCGGCTGTGCGTTTTGGCACGCGGTGATCTCGATCAAGAAGCAGCCGGGCGAGGCCAAGAACGCTCTCCTGGCCGCGCTCTCGGTGATGGATCTCAAGCATGTCGTCGTGGTCGACGACGATATCGACGTTTTTGATCCGACCGATGTGGAATGGGCGATCGCCACCCGGGTGCAGGGCGATCGCGACGTCATGATCGTCAGCAACGCGCGGGCCAAGCCGCTCGATCCCAGCTTGCCGCAGGGCTTTGGCGTCTCGCCGACCGGGGCGAAAGTGGGTATCGACGCCACCATTCCCGAGGGCATTCCACGCGAGCATTACGAGCGTATCAGCTACGCTTATGCCGAATCCGCGCGGATCGACGACTATATCAAGGGCAAGGTCGACGCCGCCGGTGCCGGCGGCGACGACGCCACGGTGAAATCGCTGGCCGACGAGATCTTCGCGGCCATCGACATCGAGCCGCTCTACTACACCGACATTGCGGAACGCTTTTCGTCGTATAATTTCAATACTATCGCCCGCGCCATCGGCCAGTTGCATTCGAGCGAACGGCTTTGGCAGGATCCGCGCGGCCGCATGTGCGTTCGCGGCTCGAAATTCGCCGCGACGCCTTCAAAGAAATAAGGCGTTGCTTATTTCAGCTTGAGTCCCGCCGCCTTAATCACTTCGCTCCAGGTTGCGGTCTCGGCCACGAGCTGTTTCGCGAAGGCGTCCGGCGACGAACCGATGGGTGCGAAGCCAAGCGCTTCGATGCGCTGCGTCACATCGGGCAGCGCAATAATTGCGGCGATTTGAGTGCTCAACTGGGTGATGATGTCCGGCGGCGTGCCGGCGGGAACGAAAACTCCGTCCCACCCTTCGCCTTCCAGACCCGGGAAGCCGGCTTCCGTGATTGTCGGTACGTCGGGCAAAGCATGCGATCTGGTTTTGCTCATGGTGGCGAGCACGCGCAGCTTGCCGCTCTGGGCGAGCGGCGCCGCAGCCGTCAGGCCGGCAAAACAGATCGGCGTATCTCCAGCCAGAACCGCCTCGGTTGCGGGCCCGGTACCGCTATAAGGGACGTGAACAAGGTCGAGATTAAGCTTCTGCCGGAATTGTTCGCCGAGCAGATGCGAAGGCGTTCCGATGCCGGCGGAAGCAAAACTATATTTTCCGGGATTAGCGCGGACGAGAGCGACGAGTTCCGTCACGGAATGCGCAGGTACCGACAGGTTCACCGAGAACGCCGTCGGAAAGCCGACAGCAAGCGACACTGGCTCGAAGTCCTTGGGTTCATAGGGTACCGTTTCGTAAAGCAGCGGATTGATCACGTGATTATTGGCGTTGATAAGAAGCGTATATCCGTCCGCCGCGGCTTTCGCGGCCCGGCCGGTACCGATATTGCCGCCGGCGCCGCCGAAATTCTCAACGTAGAATTGCTGGCCGAAATGATCCGACAGTTTCTGCGCCATCAGGCGGCCGAATACATCGACCGGTCCGCCCGGAGCGAATGGAACGATCACGCGGACCTGCCGCGATGGATAGTCATCCGCTCGGGCAAATCGCGGCATGATCGGCAGCGCCGCAAAACTTGCTACGGTCTTCAATAGCCGCCGACGGGAAATGATCATAAAGATACTCCGCAACCATGAACTGCCTGGCGCGATCGTCTCACCCGCAGGACACCCACGCTAGCGAGACCGCAGGTATCTTCCTAGCAAAAAGACGCCGTCGTTGCCGACAACCGCCAGTCTGCCAAAAAGCCAGGTTCAATCATGCTGTTTCTGACCGAACGCGATGTGAAAGAAGCCATGGCCGGCGGCGACGTATACCGGGAAGCCGTCGACGTGATTGAAAGCGTCCTCAAACAGCAATCGGAAGGCACGACGTATCATCTCAAGCGTTACACCATGACGCATCCGGACCACCCCGGTCACCTGTGGCATAACATCCGTATCCTGCCGGGCATGGTACCGGAGCTCGGCGCCGCCGCGGTTCGCGTCTATTCGGGTTATCGCGGCACCAATCGATCGGAGGTCATCTGTCTGTTCGATTGGGCCGACATGCGCATGTCCGCTATCATTTCCGACTTCCACCTTCATGCCATCCGCACCAGCGCGCCCTATGGCGTGGCCGCCAAGTATCTAGCCCGCGCCGACGCGGGCACGCTGGGGATCATAGGGACCGGCCGTTATGCTCGCGGCATGGCTCAAGCCGTTTGCGCCGTGCGGCCGATCGAAAAAATGCAGGTCTATAGCCGTGACCCGGCGAATGTCCGAAGCTTCTGCGAGGCAATGAGCACCGCCCTTGGCATCGAGGTACGACCTTGCAACTCGGGACGCGAGGCGGTGCATAACGCCGATATCGTTGTGACAGCGACCTCGGGAAACACCGTCGTATTCGAGGCCGATTGGCTGGAACGCGGCATGCTGGTGATGTCGCTGGCGCCCGGAGAATTCGACGAACCGACGGTGTTACGCAGTCGTGTCTATCTATCCGCGATCGAGCAGGTGCTCGGCGATAATCCGCCGCGCAAGCCCTTCGACACTCTGGTTGCCGCCGGTCGATTTGGCCCGAGCGACGTAGTTGCAGACCTTTGCGACGTCGTCGCGGGCAAAAAGCCGGGACGAATCAACAGCGACGAGATCATTCTCTACGAATGCGCCGGACTTGGATTGCTCGACGCCGGTATCGGTCACTGGATCTATCAGCGCGCGCGAAGCAGGGGACTTGGAACCGAAATGCCGTTTGGTGAGGAAGTTTAGCAGTCGGTGCAAAAAATTCGGATCTGTCGAAACGGAATATAATGCCGATTGCTATTCTTATTTCAGTCGATCGTGCCAACTCGTTGGCAAACATCGGAACCCAATTTCACGCCGTCTCGGCTAGTTTGCCCATCGAACAATGGACATCGGCGGACGGCGAAGATGCGAAGCGGACGATTTCTGGCGGCACTTACGGCGGCGGTTTTGGCAATAGGCGCTTCGCGCGCCGGTGCCGACGAGCTTAAAGAACTTTCGGTCGGCTACGGCTATACCGTTCCTGCCAGCCTCATTCTGAAGGAACAGGGCTTGCTGGAGCAGGCACTCGCGCCGCGCGGGATAACTGTGAAATGGGTGCAGTCGCTCGGCAGCAACAAGACTTTGGAGTTTCTGCGAAGCAAGAGCATAGATTTCGGCCCGTCGAGCAACGCATCTGCCTTTCTCGGGCGCGCCAACGGAACGCCGATCAAGCTCATCTATTGGACCGAACGCAAGGACGGGGCGCCGATTCTGGTGCGCAAGGATTCGCCGTTCCAGTCGTTTGCCGATTTGAAGGGCAAGAAGATCGCGGCGACGCCCGGTACCGGTCCTTACATCGGGCTGATCGCCGCGCTGCAGAAGTTCGGCCTGACTAAAGACGATGTGCAGATCGTGGCGCTGCAGCATCCGGACGGGCGAGTCGCGCTTGCAGCTGGCCGCGTCGATGGCTGGGCGGGGCTCGAGCCGGACTGGTCGATCGCGGAACTGCGCAATAATGCCCGCGTGCTCTATATCGACGACACTTTGCCGGGCGGCGGCGTTTTCAGCGTGCGCGAAGAATTCGCCAAACAGCATCCCGATATCACCGAGATCGTCGTCAAGAATCTCGATCGCGCCCGGCGCTATTCGCTTGAGCATTCCGATGAAGCGCTAAAGCTGTTCGCCGAGAGTAGCCATCTCGATCCCGATGTGGCCAAAAGCGCATTTTTTCGCAGCGACACGACGCATCCCGTTGTCGTGCCCGCCGATGCCGATGGGTTGATCGTCTGGGGCAAGCTGTTCAAGACTATCGGCGCGATTGCCTACGATACGGATATCGAGAAGGTTGCGCGCGATACGCTCGATCCGTCGTTTTCGCAATCGCTCGTCGACAGCCAGTAAAGGCCGCGCTCATGACCGGCGCGGCTCCTGCGCTGACGGCAGCGGCGGAACGGCGGACGAGGGCGCGATTGCCGTCCTTGCGTGTTGCGCGCTCGCTGGCACTGCCGTTGGCTATCGTTGTGGTTTGGCAGGCGATCGCCACGCTGCGGCTCATCGACCCGACGCTGCTCCCGGCGCCGCTTGCGGTCTTTAAGGAGTTGCTGCGACTTGTAGCCTCCGGCGAACTGGGCGCCAACCTGACGATATCGTTGCGGCGGGTGCTGCTCGGCTTCGCCATTGGTACGTCCGTCGCGACGTTGTTAGGCGCGCTAACCGGCTATTCGCTCTATTGGCGTGGCGTGATCGATCCGACTGTCCATGCGCTTCGGACCATTCCGGGGCTGGCGTGGATACCGATGTTCATCCTGTGGCTCGGCATCGACGAGGGTTCCAAGCTTGCATTGATCGCGCTTGCGACTTTCTTTCCGACCTATTTGAACTTCATGTCCGGTATTGCGCGGGTCGATCGCAAGCTGATCGAGGTCGGACGGGTCAACGGCCTGGTTGGGGCGCGCCTGGTCTGGACCGTGCTGCTTCCATTCAGCCTGCCGTTCCTGTTTGTCGGCTTGCGCCAATCGATGGGCGTGGGATGGCTGGTCGTTGTCGGTGCCGAATTGATGGGGGCAAGCAGCGGCATCGGCTACATGCTGAACGATGGCGAGATGACGGGTCGGCCGCAACTCATCATGGCCTGCATGATCGTCTTCGCGTTAAGCGGCAAAACTACGGACCTCATCATTGCCGAGATTTCACGCCGTGTTTTAAGCTGGCAAGACACAGCAGAGGCGGGTTGACCGATGCTCGAAATCCGTAACCTGACAAAGAACTTCAGCGACTTCCCGGCGCTCGGTCCGGTGACCTTATCGCTCGATCGGATGACCGTCCTGAGCGTGATCGGCCCGAGCGGTTGCGGCAAGAGCACGCTGCTGCGCCTTGTTGCCGGTCTCGAAACGCCTGCGCGCGGCAGCATTCACCTGGATAGCTCCGCAGTCACCGGACCGCGCGGCGACATCGGAGTCGCCTTCCAGGATCCGAGGCTCATGCCTTGGCTGACGGTGCGCCGCAATGTCGGGCTTGGTTTATGGGCTTGGTCCGCGGCCGAGCGGGCGGCCGCGGTCGATGCAGCCATCGCCAAAGTCGCGCTGACTAAATTCGCCGATGCGCTGCCGAAACAATTGTCCGGTGGCATGGCGCAGCGCGTCGGTCTTGCCCGATCGCTGGTGGCGCGGCCGCGCATTCTGCTGCTCGACGAACCGTTCGCCGCGCTCGATCCACTCACCCGCATCAAGATGCAGGATCATCTTCTCGATATCGTCGAGTTCGGTGTGCCCAACGTGCTATTGATCACCCATGACATCGAGGAGGCGATCGTCCTGTCCGATCGCATTGTTGTTCTTGAGGGCCCGCCCGGTCACATTCGCTGCGACGTGCCGGTCGATCTGCCCAGGCCGCGCAAGCGCACCTCGGCCGCCTTTCAAGAGCTCAAGGAGTTTCTGCTCGGGGAATTGTTTCCCGCCGAGCGCACGCTCGCTGCTTAAAACGTAGAGGAGTTACCGACCATGGCCATCAAGCTTGACTACGGCGTACCCACCGATCGTTCGGGCATCAATGTGCGCTTCGGCGTGGCAAAGGGATTCTTTGCCGAGGAAGGCATCGATCTCAACGTCAAGGTCGTTTTCGGCGGACCCGAGATTTCCGCCGCCTATCATTCGGGCGACCTGAAGATCGGCGAACTCGGCAGTCCGCCCGGCATCACCGCGATCGCGCAGGGGCATCGGTTCAGGATCGTCGGCAGCGGCTTGCAGCGCGGCGTTAGCCTGTTCCTGTTGTTGTCGCCCGACATTGCGAAGTGGGACGATCTGCGCGGCAAGACTTTGGGCGCCCTGTCGCGCGGCAGCTGCAGCTACTGGTATTTGCGTTCGCTGTTGGCCCAGCACGGCATCGATCCGGACAAGGACGTCTCGATACGCGGTCTCGGACCGGATTATCCGCGCCAGCTTGAGCTATTCGAACGAGGCGAAATCGCCGGCCTGCTTTCGGCCGAGCCAAATGGTGCACTCGGCGAGCATCGCGGCGTGATCAAATCATGGGGTGATGTATTTTCGCTCGCCGACGTGCCGCAATTGCAATGGGTGATCCAGGTCGCCAATGAAGAATTTCTGGTCAAGGAACCGAACTGGTCCGCACCGTGCTGCGTACGGCGCTGCGGTCTTCACAATATCTCGCCGCGCATCGCGACGAATGGATAGCCTTCGCGGCAAAGCATTTTGACTTTCCACGACAGGTCGCCGAAACGGCCATCGAGCGCGAGCGGCCATTCTTCCAGTTCGATGGCAAACTGGACGAAAATGGTTTGAGCAACGCCATCGATCTCCAACACCACCTTGGCGCCATCGCGGACCGCTTACCGGTGAGTCATTTTCTCGCTCACGGTTTTCAGGCGGCAGCCTGACGCAACAATCGCTATCGAACCCGCGCACGGGATTTCAAGGGTGGGTCGGCGAGTGTTGGCCTCCTTGCTATTTCGGCCGGGTCGCAAAGATTGCGTTGGCTACATCGCCGATCGCTTCGACGGAGTCGCCGCAATCCGAAAAACATATAATTCGGCAAGGACAGGCCTCCAGCCCTTCGTAGCGCCAAGGGAACGCTCCGATGATAAAGCGTTGGTTCAGCGCCTTTTCGATGTCACCGCCGATGTTTTCGGCGTGAATCAAACCCTCCGAAAATGCGTAGCTATGAAACGGAAACATGTTCTCGGTAACATGGCGACCGGATTTTTTGTGGACGTAGCTGAAGTCACCGAAAAAATCTTCGCAGCTTTTTCCGACGCTTTGTTCGAAACGCTTGGCGAGATCGGGGCGCATCAGGCGGATCGAGGTGTTCATCGCGTGATCGCCGGAACCGCAATCGACGCCGAACCATTTGATCTTCTTCTTCAACATCCATTCCAGCAGCGCGATATTGCCGCCCGGATGCAGGCAGAAATAGCGTACCAGGTCCTGTTGCGGCTGGCCCTCCCAGTAGCGATGCCAGCCCGTGTGAAGGATAAGGATGTCGCCGTCTTTGATCTCTACCGGAGCGGCCTCGATCATTTCCGGCGTGATGACGGCCCAATCGTCCATATATTTTGAAACGTCGACGACGGCGCCCGGGCTCACCAGGAAATCCATTGAGTAGGACGCCATGTCGCCCATGCCGTCGGTTCCGTGCATGGCGCCGTCGATGTGGGTTCCGACGTGAAGCGCCATGTCGATGCGCTGCGCGACGATCATCTTGGTTTGCAGGTTTTGCGCATAATACATCTGGTTGCCGGCATAGCCGACCCAACCTGGAGTGTGCACATTCATCAGATGAGTAAGGTCCAAGATTTTCATTGGCTTCATGTCCGGCGTGGGAAAGGGAGGGCGTCGTCGTGGCGGCTTGCTGGCATATTGGCCGTCGTTGGCGCCCGGGAGCGGTGCTTCATCATGGTTAGAACGGACCAGAACCGCAACTCTTTCTACGGGCCGGCCGCCCTCCGGGTCGCGTGCCTGCCTAAGATTCCGTCTCGATCTGGCTAAACAATAGGCGCGCCATTCTAGTTGCTCTTTGCGACTATGTTTGCACCGTCAACCTTGAACAAAGAAGGCGGCACGGCATCCGTATAAGGAAACCTGATCATGCGCTGGAAATTCGTTTCGTCCGTTGTTGCTGCCGCGCTACTGGGAACGAGCGTCGCATATGCCGCAGGGTTCACGCTCTCGGCGGCTCCCAAGATCGCGTTCCTCTACTTTGCCGACAAACATGACGGTGGTTGGACGCAGGCGTTCGACGAAGCGCGGCCGAAAATCGAAGCGGCAGTCGGACAAAAAATCCCCTACGTCGAAAACGTGCCGGAGGTTGCCGGCAAGATCAAACCCGCCGCCGAGACTTTTATCAGCCGCGGCTCCAACATTATCATCGGCACCGCCTACGGCTATTCGGACACCTTCAAGGAATTGGCCGACAAATATCCCAAGGTGGCCTTTCTGAACGCGTCCGGCACGACCAACGGTCCCAATCTCGAATCCTTTTACGGGCGGACCTATGAAAGTCAGTATCTTTGCGGCATGGTCGCCGGCGCGATGTCGAAGACCGGCAAGCTCGGCTTCGTCGCTGCGCATCCGATCGGTCCGGTGAACTGGACCATCAATGCTTACGAACTCGGCGCCAAGCAGTTCAATCCGAACGCGACGGTAACGGTGATCTTCACCGGCGCCTGGAACGACCCGGTCAAAGAGCGTGCCGCCGCCTCGGCGCTTGCCGATCAGGGCGTCGACGTGATCGGACAGCATGTCGATACGCCAACCCCGCAAATCGTCGCCCAAGAGCGCGGCATCTTCGGAACCGGCCATCATCGTAACTTGGCCGAGTTTGCTCCCAAGGCGACGCTCTGCTCTTCGGTCTGGACCTGGGACAAGTTCCTGGCGCCTGAACTGAAGAAGATCGAAGCCGGTAACTGGCAGCCCAGCCCCTACGGCGCATTCCCGGGCATCAAAGACGGTGGTACCGATATCGCCTGGGGCAAGGTTACAGTGCCGAAGGATGTCATGGCCAAGGTCACAGCCGAGCGGCAAGCGATCATCGGCGGCAAGCAGATCTACACCGGGCCGATGTCGGACACGTCCGGCAAAGAAGAATTGGCCGCCGGAAAAAGCATCGACGACGGCGGGCTATGGAAGATGGACTGGTTCGTACCCGGCGTCATTGCGCAAAAATAGCCGCACAATTCCGCCCATGACTGCGGCACTTGCGCTGAGGGGAATACGGAAATCCTTCGACGGTGTCGTAGTTCTCGATGACGCGGAATTCGAGGGCAGGGCCGGGGAGGTTCATGCCCTCCTCGGCGAGAATGGAGCGGGCAAATCGTCGTTGATGAATGTCGCCGCCGGCCTCTATGCACCAGAGGCCGGCGGCATTTTTGTCGACGGCAAGCCCGTGTCGCTGAGCGGGCCTTCAGAAGCACGCAGCCACGGCATCGGCATGGTGCATCAGCATTTCAAGCTGGTGCATCCTTTCACCGTCGCTGAAAACATCCTGCTCGCCAATCGACGTCCGCACTATCGCTCGGGAATCAAGGAGATCCGCGCGGCGATCGAACGGCAATCCGCCGATCTCGGCTTTGCGATCGATCCGGACCGCCGGATCAACACGCTGACGGTCGCCGAGCAGCAGCAGGTCGAAATCGTCAAGGTTTTGATCGGCGGCGCAAGGATTCTCATCCTCGACGAACCGACCGCCGTGCTCACCGACGCCGAGGCCGACCGCTTACTGGAAACCGTGCGCCGTCTGGCGCGGGCAGGCACGGCGGTGGTCTTGATCACCCATAAGCTCAATGAAGTGAAACGATACGGCGATTCGGTCACGATCATGCGCCGTGGCAAGACGGTCGCTACGCTCGATCCGTCAACTGCGACGGCCGCCGAACTTACGCAATTGACCGTCGGCGAAACCCAACCGCTGCCGGCGCGCACGCCGAATGCGAATACCGAGACTTGTCTTAACGTCGGGGCGCTGACCTGTCTTCGCGGCGATGGCAGCGCGGCGTTGCAGGAAGCGAGCTTCTTCGTACGCGCGGGCGAAATTTACGGCATCGCCGGCGTGAGTGGAAACGGTCAATCGGAACTGGGCGAAGCTCTGATCGGAGCGCGCCAGCCAACCTCCGGCGAGATCTGGATCGAAAGCCTCGGCGACGTCGTGCGCGATCCGTCGTCGAACAGGCGAATTGCAGCGGTCGCCGCGATTCCCGCGGACCGTTACTCATTCGCGCTGGCCGGCGGGCTCTCCATCGCCGATAATTTTACCGTCGCCGAAATCCGTTCCCGCCGCTACGGCTCGCTCGGCCGCTTGAACCGCGCCGCGATGCAGCGCGAAACCGCCGCGGCTATCGCCGACTACGACGTTCAGGGCGTACGCAGCACCAGGCAGAAAGCGGCGCTATTGTCCGGCGGCAACGCGCAAAAGCTGGTCATCGCCCGTGAATTCAGCCGCAATCCGGCGGTCGTGGTCGCCCACAGCCCGAGCCGCGGTCTCGACGCCCGCGCATGCCTCGCCGTGCACCAGCGTCTGCTTGCGGCGCGCGACCGCGGCGCCGCGGTGGTCCTGATCAGCGAGGACCTCGATGAGGTATTGAGTCTTCGGATCGCATCGGAGTCATGACACGCGGCCGCATTGTCGCGGAATTTGACCGGCCGGCCGACCGTCAGGCTATTGGCCGGGCCATGGTGGATCATGCATGATCTATCGAGCCTGGATTCATTGAGCCGGACGACGCCAATGCCGCGTGCAAGCCGCTTCCGGTTCGTTCTGGACGTACGGCAGAGCCTGCCGGCCTGGAAGCAGAGTGTGTTTCTGTTTGCCTCGCTTGCGGTCGGATTGGCGATATCGGTCGGAATCCTCTGGGCCGCCGGAATATCCCCGATCGAACTCGCGGGCGAGCTGGCGGGTGTGTTCAACAGCGACAGCCTGCATGCCGTTCTCGTCCAGGCGGCGCCGTTGATGCTGGTCGGACTCGGCGCCAGCCTCGCCTTTCGCATCGGCTTTTGGAACCTTGGGCTTGAAGGCCAGATGGTCTTCGGCGGCATCTTCGCCGCGGCAGTGTCCATTTACGAGATCGGGCCGCCAAGCACGCGGCTCCTGCTGATGGCCATCGCTTCGGCCATCGGCGGCGGACTATGGTGCTTGCTGGCCGGATTGTTGAAGCTCCGATTTCGCGTCAATGAAATCATCGCGACACTGCTGCTCAACTATGTCGCGGTCTATTTCCTGTTCCATCTGCTTTATGGCGCCTGGCAGGATGCAAAAACCGCCTTTCCGCAATCGACGCCGTTTCAACCGTTCGAGCGGCTGGGAGAGATCGGCTACGGCATCAATGCCGGTCTGCTCGTTTCGCTCGGTGCCATCGTGGCGGCAGCTTGGCTCATTCACGTCAGCCGCGTCGGGTTTTACATGCGGTTCATCAGCTCCAATCCCAACGTGGCGCGAGTGGTCGGCGTGCCGATCCGCGCCGTTACCATCTGGACCGTCGCGATCTCCGGCGCCTGCGCCGGACTCGCCGGTTTCATCAATGTGGCGAGCCAAGAGGGCCGGCTGACGGAATCGTATGCTGACGGCTATGTTTTTTCCGGCGTGCTGATTGCGTTTCTGTCGCGCAACGATCCGCTCATTGTCGCCGTCGTCGGCTTCCTGATCGCGGTGCTTTTCATAACCGGACAAACGCTGCAGGTATTTTATCAGATACCGTTCACGATGGTTCAGTTGATCGAGGCCATCATTGTGATGTCGGTCGCGGCGTCGGAATTCTTTATCCGTCATCGCGTTCGCTGGATTCGCTAAGGGGCCGCCGTGATAGGATTCCTGACCAATTGGCTGGCCGATGCACCGACGACGGCGGTTCCCTATGCGCTGGCGGCCTTGGGGCTGATCATTTCGGAACGCTCCGGCGTGCTCAATCTGACGGCCGAGGGATTGATGCTGGTCGGCGCGCTCACCGGCGTCGGAACGTGCCTGACACTGGATGGCTATCCTGTGCTGGCGCTGGTCGTTGCCATGGCCGCGGCGAGCCTCGTCTCGCTCCTGTTTGCGGGCCTGGTGGTGGTGCTGCGGGTCAACCAGGTGATTGCGGGGCTCTCCATCGTCTTCTTCTGCCAGGGACTCACCGGCCTCATCGGAACGCTGGCGAATTGGCAGAACAAGCATATCGAAGGACTGCCTCGCCTGGTGATATGGCCACTGTCGGATATTCCGATCATCGGCCGGATTCTCTTCAATCAGGACGCCATCGTCTACCTGACCATCCTGATCTTCCTGCTGGTAAATTGGTGGCTGAAATCGACCATGATGGGATTACGAATCCGATCGGTCGGTGAAAATCCGGCCGCGGCCGATGCCGCCGGCATCAGCGTCTCGCTGCATCGGGTGCTGGCGATCGTGGTGGGCTCATCGCTGATTGGATTGGCCGGCGGCTACATTTCCGTGGTCAATGTCAAACTCTGGGTTACCGGAATGACCGGCGGCCGCGGCTGGATCGCGGTCGCCCTGGTGGTGTTCGCCCGCTGGGCGCCGTGGCCTGCCCTCGGAGGCGCGCTGTTGTTCGGCTGTATCGAGGCCGTGATCCCGCATATCGCCGCCGCCGGCATCCGCGTGCCGCAGTATTTGATGATGATGACTCCTTATCTCGCCACGATCGCCGTTATGATTTGGGTCGGCGCCACGCAGCGTGTCGGCACCAGCGAGCCCGGCGCCCTCGGTCAGCCCCACGTGCGCGAGGAACGCCGCTGACGCGGCATCGAAGAGGCAGGCTATGCGCATTTATGTTTACGGCAAGCCGCAGGACACGCGGGACGATTTCGAAGACTATCTCGATCCCGCCAAAACCGCGGTTGTGTCGATCGACATGCACCGGGGACATCTCGATGAATCGCCCCAGTGCCCTTGCCCGGCGCCGCGCGCGCGAGACATCGTCAAGCCGATCGATGCTTTTCACGACACCGCCCGAGCGCTCGGCGTTCCGATCATCCATGTCCGATCGGTGCTGCGGCGCGGCGGCGAAGACGACATTCGCGGCATCAGCTCGGCGTGGCGCCGGACATTTCCGCGTCACGTCGGCGACATTCCCAATAGCGCCGCCCATGCCATCGAGGGCTCGCCGTGGACCGAATTCGTCACCCGTGTCGGATCGAGCGATCTGATCGTCGAGACCAAGAGGCGGCTGTCGGCTTTTTATCCGACGGATCTGGACTTCCTGTTGCGCAACATGCGTGTCGAAACCGTTGTGCTCAATGGCGGCTTCACGGATTGCTGCATTCTTAATGCCGCGTTCGACGCCTCCAATCACAATTATCGCGTCATCGTGGCGCGCGATCTGGTGCGCGGAACCGACGACAATCTGGAAAACGCCGCGCTGGCCATGGTCTCGCTGCACCTCGGCCTTGTGGCGGATGGCGCCGACATCCTTGGCGAGTGGAAAAGCCGCGGAGCGGGGCGAAGTGCTGCCTGATGGTTCGTTACTTCCGGGCGCCACCCGAAAGTCCTGTGGCACGGTATCTGCTTATCGAGCGGCAGCCGCCGCGGCCCCGTTTTTAGCCTGCGAACTCCAGGGAGATCGAGCTTATGACACTTCTGCATGTTCCGGTGATCGATATCACCCCATACCGGGAAGGGACCCCCGAAGGGAAGGCGGCGGTGGCCGAGCAGATCGGACAGGCCTGCCGCGACATCGGATTTCTGGTCGTCTCCGGCCACGGCATCCCTGAAGACCTGATCCGCAAGACTTATGACGTCTCCAAGGAGTTCTTCGACCTTCCGCATTCCGAGAAGGTGAAGGCCGATCGGCCGGCGCCCGATCAGGTCCGCGGCTATAGCGCAGTCGGCGGTGAAGGCCTGTCCTACAGCCTGGACGAGCCGACGCCGCCCGATATCAAGGAGTCGCTCTCGATCGGCCCGGTCGACGTGCCGCCGGACGATCCGTATTTCACCAGCGAAGAAGCCGGACCGCATTTTGCCAAGAATGTCTGGCCGGCGAAGCCTGCGGAACTCAAGCCGGTATGGACCGAGTATTTCAGGGCCGTCGACGGGCTGGCGACGGATCTGATGCGGCTGTTCGCGCTGGCATTGAAACTTGACGAGCACTATTTCGACAAAACCATCGACAAGAACATTTCGATGATGCGGGTGCTCCAGTATCCCAAGCAGACGACGGCGCCGCTGCCCGGACAGCTAAGGGCGGGCGCCCATTCCGATTACGGCAGCATGACCATTCTTCGCAAGGAGCTTTCGGACGACAGCCTGCAAGTGAAGAACAAGGCCGGCGAATGGGTCAGCGTCCCGGTGATCGAGGGGTCGTTCATCGTGAATATCGGCGACCTGATGCAGCAATGGACCAACGATACCTGGACGTCGACGATGCATCGCGTCGTCAACCCGCCGCTCGATTCCGAAGCGAACAAAGACCGGATGTCGATCGTGTTCTTCCACCAGCCGAACTTCGATGCGGTGGTAGACTGTCTCTCGAGCTGCAAGACGCCGGACAATCCGGCGAAATACGAGCCTATCAGCTCGGGCGATCATCTGCGCAGCAAGTTCGTCAAGCAGACGACCTTCGGCAAGGGCGTTTGAGAGCAGGAAGCGGCAGATGCTCTCATACGTCAATATATTCTCGAAGGATATCGTGAAGCTTTCAGGCTTCTACCGCGAGGTGTTCGGCTTCGAGGAAATCCCGGAAATTCGCTCGCCGATCTTCGTCGGGCTGCGGACCGGTCAGAGCTGCCTGGGATTCAATGCGCAGGACGCTTACGATCTGCTCAAGCTGTCCGACTATGCCAATCCAACCGGCGTCAAATTCCTGCTTAATTTCGACGTCAATTCCGCGGCCGAGGTCGACCGCATGACGCCGCTCGCGGTGAGCCGCGGCGCGAAGCTGATCAAGGAACCTTACCAGACCTACTATAATTGGTATCAATCCGTTCTTCTCGACCCGGAGGAGAACGTGTTCCGCATCAACAAAATGCTTTGAGGCGGACGGTTCGAGTGGGCCGCTATACCGCCAACTTTGCCTGGTCGGAACGTTCGCCGGATTTGGAGCCGAGCTGTTGCGCCCGACGTTCGAGCTTCACCGGCGAATAGACCGGATCGAGTTTGAACAGCCGCTGGGCATTGCCGCCGAGGATGTTGCGTTTGGCTTCCTCATTGAGGAACGGCAGGTCGTAGATCGTCGACGGCAAATCCATATCCCAGTGCGGATAGTCGGACGAGTACAGGAGCTGCGTGTCTGCATTGATCATCTCGAAGGTCAGTTCGAGCGCTTTGCGGTTGTCGACCATCTCCATCGGCTGTGAAGTGTAGAACATCTCGCGCATGTATTCGCTCGGCTTGCGCTTGAGCAAGGCGCAATCCGACGTCCGCATCATGAATTCGTTATCGAGGCGCTGCATCAGGAACGGAATCCAGGCTAGCCCGCTCTCGATCCACACCGTCTTCAGCTTGGGAAATCGCTCCGGCATGCCATTGGTGATCCAGTTGGTCATGTGCAGCATGTTGCACCACGAAAAGCCGAGCGCGTGCACGCCGATGAAACGGTTGCATAACTGCAGGCTCTGGTCGGTCCAGGTGAAAGCGGCGTGGAAGCCGAGCGGCAGATCGCGTTCCTGCAGCGCGTGATAGCTCTTCATATAGGCGTTGTCGTAGTTCGCCCGGTAATGCGTCGAAGTCACCATGAAGCCGCACACGCCTTTGCGGTCGGCGAACTCGTTGATGATGTCGTAAGTCGCCTCCGGATCGTGGAACGGCAGATACAGCATCGATTTGATGCGCGGATCGGCGTCGAGGATCTTGTCGCAAAGCCAGCGATTATAGGCCTTGGCCATGGCGACCTCGACCTGGATGCGCGGACAATTCGACAGGTTGAGCATCGGGGTCGGGAACATCACCGCCATGTCGACGCCCATGGCGTCCATCCAGCGCTCCATCAAAGTGAGGTCGCGATGCTTGGTCGTCGGCACCTTCTCGTTCTTCCGTTCCGGATACCGCGTGATGCGGCCGGCGATCTCCTGGTACGAGCCGGTCTCGGAGGTGAAGCCGCCGCGCGAATGGCCCTGAAATTTCGCCTCATAACGCATCACCGGATCGTCGATATATTCGGCGATCTCCTTGAACGCTTCGGTCTCGTAATGGTGCGAGTCGGTATCGACGATCAGAAAGTCTTCGTATTTACGCGTAATGGCCTGATCGACGGCGTTGCGCAGCAGCGTACGGGTGTCGAATTCCTCACTGGCGAGGTCGCGGAAATCGCGATTAGCCAAGTCTTGCAGTTGTTGCGGATCGGTCAGCATGGAAGGACCTCGTTATTGCTAATTATGGCTCTAATTCTGATTATGGCTTACCGCCGCCCTGCGGCGTGAGACGGCCGATGCCGGACATGGTTTGCCACGCGCCGAGTTCGAAGACTTCAAGACCGGCGCTTTCCAGTAATGCGGTGCAGCCGATAGCGACATCGGTCACGGTCACGCCGGCATTACGCCCGTAAGGCCGCGGTGCTTCGCCGAGCTGCGCTTTGGCGGCGTAAAGCCGCACGATTGCGCCGAACGCCTGGCCGAGCGAGTTGTTCGGAATGTCGTCGAGCCGCTGCGCTTTCGATCGCTTCGGCGCAGGCCGCGGCGAGGTCGCTCGCCAGATCGGCGAAAGCGATCATGCGTTCAGATTGCGACATAGATTTCGTCGCCGCGTTCGATCACTGGATATTTTTTCAGACGCTGCCGCTTGTCGACGACATGAACGCCATCCTTGAGATGGAATTCCCAGCCGTGCCACGGACAGATGATGTGCATATCGCTCTCGTCGAAATCCTGGCCGAGATGGATGCCCTTCTCGCCGATCTTCTCCACCACCTGGGGAATTCTCAAGCCTTCGCAAGCCGGGCCGCCCTGGTGCGGGCAGAGGTTTCGGTAGGCGTAGTAAGCGCCCTTGTAGAAGATCACGCCGACTTCGATCGGGCCGTTCTTCACCAGGCGGGTGCCGCCGTCGGCAATGTCGCCCTTCTTGCACACGCGGATTTCGGGCATGCCAGCTCCCATTGACTGTAAGAGGTCTTATTATAAGATATCTTATGATCCAGTTCAATGCGATCCGGCGTCGCTGAGGAAGCCGTTTGACTGCCACCCTTCGCAAGTTGGAAAAGCCGGAGCGCGCCGCCGTAGGCCGAGTTCCCGATATCGGGCTTGGCATGAAGCTGCGCGACGGCAATGCGGTGTTCAACAAGGCGCTGCGCGAGGAGCTGGCGCGGCATGACATCAGCTTCAGCCAGTACCAGCATCTGCGCCAGCTCTGGCGCGAGGATGGGCTTGCCCAGGTCGAACTGTCGCGCCGTATCGGCATCGAGACCGCATCGTCGACCGCGGTGATCGATCAACTGGAAAAACTTGGTTTCATCCGCCGCCGGCGCGACGCCGCCGACCGGCGTCGCAGCATCGTCAACTTGACGCGGTCGGGCCGCGCGCTGCAAAAGCCGCTCGACGGCTGCGCGGTTGCCGTCAACAGGCGGGCGCGGAGCGGGTTGACGGATACCCAGGTGGCGTCGTTGTTCGACGTGATCGGCAAAATCGTCACCAATCTCGGCGGCAAAAGCCGCGAGGCGGACGGGTCATGGCCAATGCAGGACAAGGGGAAATGATGAAGAAGCCCGTTGCAATACTGCTGTTTCGGTTTTTGCGGCGGCTTCGGTCACGCTGGCCTATGCCGAGACCTTTCCGAGCCGCACGGTGAAAATCATCGTCGCCTATCCGCCGGGCGGCCCGACGGATACCATCGGCCGCGTCGCGACGCAGGGGCTGGGCGAGACGCTTGGTCAAAGCGTGATCATCGAAAACGTCTCGGGCGCCGGCGGCCGGGTAGGGGGCCGCGATGTCGCGCGCGCGACGCCGGACGGCTACACGCTGCTGCTCGGCGGCAGCAACGACAACGCCATCACGCCGCTGATCTACAGCAATCTCGATTACAGTCCGGCCAAGGATCTGACCGCGGTCGCGGCGCTGGCGGAAGATTCAAACGCGATCGTCGTCAATCCTGCGGTGCCCGCGCACACGCTCGCCGAGCTTGCCAGTTACGCCAAGGCAAATCCCGGCAAGCTGACCGCCGGTTCGACGGTCGGCATCGCGCCGCACATCCTGCTGGCCTATTTCCTCGCCAAGAGCGGAGCCGACATCGTGTTCGTGCCCTACAAAGGTGCGGCGCCGGCGATGGCGGACGTCCTCGGCAACCAAATCCAGGTTTTCGCCAGCGCGAAATCGGTGCTGCTGCCGCTGGCGCAGGCCGGCAAGCTGCGTATTCTCGCCGTGACCAGCGCCCAGCGCTGGCCGGAACTGCCGGATGTCCCGACGATGCGGGAAAGCGGCTACGACGCGTTTCCCGACCCAGGTGTGGTTCAATCTGATGGCGCCGGCGGCAACGCCGCCCGAGGTGATCGCGAAACTCAACGCCGCAGTGAACGTCCGGCTGAAACTGCCGGAAACGCACGACGCTATCGCCAAATTAGGTCTCGAGAGCCGCGTCTTCACGCCGAAAGAGTTGTCCGACCTGCTCGCCCAGGAAGAGGTTCTTTGGCAGGACGTCGTCCGGATTTCCGGCGTTCATTTGGATTAATTCGGCCGATAAAGCAATTCGCAATTCATCCTGTGCGTTTTTACCTTATCTGCTTCTCAATGAGCATTAGTCATTATCGCTTTTCGAAATATTCGCGATGATGGCTGGACGAATGTAGCTTGAAAGGTTTCCACTGCGGCGTCTGCCTCTGCTCCGAGAAGTGCGGAAGCGACGGGCGTCCTATGGTGACCGATGCCTTGAGATGGGTCGCACTGAATATCGCTTATTATTATCGAGAATATCCGTTGGTCGTCGATTAGATATCGACCTTCAGGATCCGGATTCATCTCTACTCGATCGATAAAGCTGCCGGAGATGTGGGCTGAGCCGGCTCGCCGCAATGCTCGGCGCCGCTGTCAGCGTGTCGACGAACCGAAGTATCCTTGTAGCTTTGCATTGCCGCCATCATTCTCCGAGGAAGACGCATTGTGCAAAGTTTTCAGGGACGTCAGTCGCTCTAGAGGTAATCTTGCGAGACGTTCAGCCGCCGGACAGTGCGATGTCAACGAATTTGTAGACCACAGCGGTGAAGTATTCTCAGCCAGGTTTTCAAGATCTGTTGCGGGCGTTGCCGCACGCATGACAAAGCGCGACATCTTCCAGGTGCATATCCGTCGCCTCTTGCTGTGACGAACGCGCTGTTGCCGAACCGGAGCCCCAGCGATAAGCGTCAAGAGAGAAACCTGATTTGCGGAAATTCAACAGGTTGCACCCGCCTGGTAACAAAGATTTGAAAACTGAGCCTTATTGGTCGTCGGGAGACGATGCTAGTTTAAGGCTGGCCGGTATGCCAGCACAGCCGGCTAACGAGATTGCTGTTCTCTCGCGACCGGCGTTGAAAATCGGCGAAACCTCTTTGGCCGTGGTTTCGTCCATCACCCGCGCTTCACCCGCATCCGCTGGCCGACGAAAACGACCACGACCACGGCGGCAGCGAACAGCAAGGTCTCCAGCCGGATCGCCTCGTGGTTCACCGGCAACGCCAGGACGACGATGACGAACGGCTGCAGCAGCATGATCTGGCCGACGCGGGCAATCCCGATCCTGACCATGGCGGCGTTGAAGACAAAGAACGCGCTGTATTGGCTTACCAGACCGACATAAGCCAATCCCGCCCAAGACGACGCCGGCACCTGCGCCAGACCGGCCGGCCATAGCAGCAAGGTCGCGAGCAGCGCGAACGGCAGCCCGATCACCACCTGCCACGAGATCACCACCCATCCGGGCATCAGCATCGAAAGCCGGCCGGAGAAGGTGTAGGCCAGCGCCCCCGATACGACGGTAACGACCAAAAACAGATCCCCGGTGGCAAAACCGACGCCGCCGCTTTGGCGATAGATGAAAGCCAGGACGATGATGGAGCCGGCCACGCTGGCGAGCCAGAAGCCCAAGCTCGGCCGCTCGCGGGCAAGCAGCGCCGCCGCTGCCGCCGTGGCCAGTGGAACGACGCCAAGCACGATGCCGCCATGTGCCACCGGCACCGTCATCATCGCCAGTGCAACCGACAGCGGGAAGAAGAAGACGCTGCACAACGCGGCGGCAAGAAAAGCCGGCCAGAGCATTCGCGGCGGCACCCGTCGCCGGGTGGCGAGCAGGACGGCGAGGCCGGCGAGACCCGCGATCGACACCCGTACGGCGGTGAGGAACAGCGGCTCGATTCCGATCACGGCAAGCCGTGTCGCCGGCAGCGTGCCGGCAAACAGGCACATGCCGATGAAGCCGAGGACGATGCCGAGCTTGTCGCGGGAGATGATCGTGCAACCTTCGCAGTTGTCTTGTTGTTATGAAACGGTGTTGAACCGCTCGATGCAGGTGCGCAGCACCTCGTCGCCGGGCTTGGTCCACCAATCCGCGGCGGAAAATATCTCTACTTCGACATAGCCCTGATAGCCAGCCTTCTCGACCGCGGCCCGGACCCGCGGCAGATCGATGACGCCGTCGCCCATCATGCCGCGATCGAGCAGGAGGTCACGGGTCGGCACCAGCCAGTCGCAAATGTGATAGGCGAGGATTTTATTGTCGGCGCCGGCGCGCGCGATCTGCGCCTCCAGCGCCGGATCCCACCACACATGGTAGGTATCGATCGCGACACCGACGCCGTCGCCCAAGGCGTCGCAGAGATCGAGCGCTTGCGCGAGGGTATTCACGCAGGCGCGGTCGCCGGCATACATCGGATGCAACGGCTCGATGGCGAGCGGTATGTTGTTGGCGCGGGCATGTGGCAGCACGGCGGCGATGCCGTCGGCCACCATCTGGCGCGCGGCGTGAATATCGCGCGAGCCTTGCGGCAATCCGCCGGCCACCAGCACCAGGCAGGCAGCCCCCAGCGCCGCGGCCTCGTCGATGGCGCGCTTGTTGTCGTCGATCGCGGCCTGCCGGCCGGCGGCATCGGCGGCCGGAAACATGCCGCCGCGGCAATAGCCGCTGACGGCGAGTCCGTTATCCTTGATCGCGCGCACCGCCTCGCCAATTCCGATCGCCGCCACCTGGTCGCGCCATGGGTCGATCGCGGCGATGCCGTGACGCCGGCAAGCGTCGGCGGCCTCGCGCAAATTCCATTGCTGACGGACGGTGGCGAGATTAATGGACAGGCCTGCGTTGCGCATTTTCAAATCCGGCGGGTGCGAGCAGCGTCAGGCCAAGCCCTGCATGGCGAGCAATTTGCCCATGCGGGACGCCGCCAAATCGGGATCGTGCAGAACTCTTGCTTGGTCGGCCAGTCGAAACAGTTCGGCGAAGTGCAGCAGCGAGCGGGCGCTTTCCTGACCGCCGACCATGACGAAATGATCCTGCAAACCGTTCAGCCAGGCGAGAAACACCACGCCGGTCTTATAGAACCGCGTCGGCGCCTTGAAGATATGCCGCGATAGCGGCACCGTCGGCTCCAGAATGCCGTGAAAGCCCTGTAGGTCGCCGGCAGCAAGCCGGGCGAGTCCGGCGGAGGCCGCCGGCGCAATGGCATCGAATATGCCGAGCAGCGCGTCGGAATAGCCTTCCTCGTCGCCGGCAATCAGTTCGGCATAATTGAAATCGTCGCCGGTATACATCCGTACGCCAGGCGGCAGCTTCCGCCGCATTTCGATCTCTTTTCCCTTCGACAACAGCGAAATCTTCACGCCGTCGATCTTGGCGGCATTGTCGGTGAGGATGCCGAGGCAGCTCTCCATCGCGGCTGCATGATCCGCCGATCCCCAATAACCGGCGAGGGCCGGGTCGAACATCTCGCCGAGCCAGTGGATGATCACCGGCTCGCGGGCCTGGCGTAGAATGCGATCATAGACGCGGACGTAGTCGTCTGGCGTCTTGGCGACCCGCGCCAGCGCGCGGCTTGCCATCACCACGAGCGTGCCGCCCATATTCTCGATGGCTTCGATCTGCTCTTCGTAGGCGCGGATGATCCGGTCGATGGTGACGTCGGCGGTTGCTTCGAGATGATCGGTGCCGACGCCGCAGCAGATTTTCGCCCCGGGCCGGGACTTGGCTGCATCGAGCGCGTGGCCGATCAATTGCTTGGCGCCGGCCCAGTCGAGCCCGCCGCCGCGCTGCGCCGTATCCATGGCTTCGGCGACACCCAGACCGAGATCCCAAAGGTAATGCCTAAACGCGATGGTCTTGTCCCAATCCACAGCGATATCGAGCCAGGGGTCGTTGTCGGCGAGCGGATCGGCGACAATATGCGCCGCCGCGTAGGCGATGCGATTGAATGTCTTGGTCTCGCCCTTCGACGGAAAGACGATCGGCTCGCCGGTCGAGTAGTTCGCCAGCCTGCGATTCTTGGTCGGCAGCGCAATCGTGGCCACGGCCGTTCCTCAAATCACGATATCGGGAACATCGAGCCAGCGCCGCTCCACCCAGCTTTTCAAGCCAAGCTCGGCGAGCTGCACGCCTTTGACGCCCTCTATCAGCTCGTGGTGCCACGGCGTATCCGCCACCACATGGCGGATGAAATCTTCCCATTGAATTTTAAAGCCGTTCTCATAGACGATGTTTTCCGGAACCTCCTCCCACTGCGAGTAGAAGTTCATGGTCTGCGGCACGTCGGGGTTCCACACCGGGCGCGGCGTGTTGACGCGATGTTGGGTCCAGCATTGGGTCAGACCGGCGACGGCCGAGCCGTGGGTGCCGTCGACCTGAAAGGTCACCAGATCGTCGCGGCGCACCCGCACTTCCCACGATGAATTGATGTGGGCGATGACGCCGCCTTCAAGCTGGAAGGTCGCATAGGCGGCGTCATCGGCGTCGGCTTCATAAGTTTTGCCGTTCTCGTCGACGCGCTTCGGGATATGCGTCGCGCCGAGGCAACTGACCGCTTGCACTTTGCCGAACAGATTGTCGAGCACGTAGCGCCAGTGACACAGCATATCGAGAATGATGCCGCCGCCTTCGGCCTTGCGATAATTCCAGCTCGGCCGTTGCGCCGGCTGGCCCCAATCGCCCTCGAAGACCCAATAGCCGAACTCGCCGCGTACCGCGAACATGCGGCCGAAGAAGCCGGCCTCGCGCAGCATTTTTATTTTTCGTAAACCCGGCAGGAACAACTTGTCCTGCACCACCCCGTTCTTCACCTTCTTTGCCTTGGCGAGTTTGGCAACCGCGATGGCCTTGTCGAGACTGTCGGCGACCGGCTTCTCGCAATAGACGTGTTTGCCGGCCTCGATCGCCTTGGTCAGAAGGTCGGCGCGCATTTGCGTCGTGGCTGCGTCAAAGAAGACTTCGTCTTTTGGATCTTTCAAGGCGGCGTCGAGATCGGTGGTAGAGCGCTGGATGCCGTATTGCCGCGCCAGCGCCGCGACCTTCTCGGCATTGCGGCCGACCAGAATGGGATCGGGCATGACGCGGTCGCCATTCGGCAGCACAACGCCGCCTTGCTCGCGGATGGCGACGATCGAACGCACCAGATGCTGATTGAGCCCCATCCGGCCGGTGACGCCGTACATCACGATGCCGAGCCTTCGCGTAGCCATTTCATGCTCGTGGTTAGCGGCGGGATCAGGCCTGAGCCGCAAGTGGAGGGAAGGAGAGCCAACATAGCCGAGCCGGCGAGGCCCGGGCAAATCCGCCCGTTTAATCCCCGGCGACGACCTTTGTGCGATGCAATAGCTTACTGGCCGCTCGGCGTCCGCAGCCCGATCCAGACATCGCGAACCTGCTGGTAATGCACCATCGGATCGTAAACCGGTGCCGGCAGCCCGAGCACTTGCGCCGAAAGCCGGCCGACCGCCGCGAGTAAGGCGTATGATGCGACCACCCGATCGTGCTGCGCCACGATCAAATTCTGCCGCGCGTTCACCAGCGCCTGCTCGGCATTGAGAACGTCTTGCGTCGTGCGCTGGCCGGCCAATGCCTCGTTGCGCACGCCGGTCAGCGCCCGCTCGGCGGCGACGTTCTGGCGTTCCGAGGCTTCGATCTGTGCTTTGGCCGCCTGCAACTGTCCCCAGGCCTGGACGACGTCGGCGCGCGTCTGATCGCGCAACTGATCGACGGTGAGCCGTTGCTGGTCGAGCGATTCCTTGTTCAGGCGGATGGCGGAATATTCCGCGCCGCCTTGATAGATCGGCACGGAAAGATTCAACCCGACGGTATTGGTATAAAGTCTCGGCGTCGTGATGTTAGGGAAGAGATTATACTGGACGGCATATTGGCCGGTCAGCGTCGGAAACAGCGCGCCTTCCGCGATCTTTACCTGTAATTGCGCGACGTCGACGCCATAAAGCCCGGCGGTGACGGACGGGTTTTGCGCGACACCGGCCGCGATCGCGGCGTTCAAGGTCGGCGGCGACAGCCGGTCGACCGCCGAAGCCGGCGCCAGATCGGCGGGCTCCTCGCCGATGATGCGCCGATAATTGGCGCGCGTGGTCGTCAGCGTGGCCTCGGCGGCGTGCAGCGTCGCTTGGCCGCCGGCCAATTGCGCCTCCGATTGCGCGACGTCGGTGTCGGTGACCTGGCCGGCTGTAAAGCGGTTGCGGGTATCGGTCAGCGTGCGATCGAGAACGCGGACATTATTCTGCTGGACGCCGAGATTGGCGCTGTCGCGCGACACGTCCATAAAGACCGTCGCTGCCGACAGCAGGACGGATTGTTCCATCATGCGCAGCGTCTCGCGGGCCTGCGTGACTTTGCTCTCGGCCGCGCGCACCCGGTTGCCGGTCTGCCCGCCATTGAACAGGTTCTGCGAAACGCTGGCGCCGACCGATTGAGGGGTGGTCAGACCTTTGTCCTGGAACGCGGCGCCGTTCGGCAGCAACGGCGGAGTTGGCGGGATAAGTTCCTTGGTGTTGGAATATTGCCGCTCGATGCTGGCATTGGCGGTAATGGTGGGCCTATAGCCGGATAGCGCCTGCGGCACGCCCTCATCGGTCTCACGCACGATAGCGCGCTGCGCGTTGAGCTGCGGATTGTTCTGGTAGGCCTTGGCAAGCGCCGACTCCATGGTCTCGGCAACCACGGGATTGGGCATGGCTGCCAGGAGTCCAAAGCAGGTCGCAGCGGCAAGCGCGCACTGTGTCGTCACAACAGGCCGCACACATTGCCACACATATAGTCGCCCTACGCGCGGAACCGCTACTAAACCTGCCACTACCAGCCTCAATTCGGCGGACAGCGACCCTAACGCGCACGCGTACCCCTTACAAGGTTCGGAGCGGTACCGGGCTGTGGAGCGTGCGAACGATCGGCCACCAGCCGCAATTCGCGCATGCCGAACAGCAGCATCGCGAATGCCAGCGGCAGAAAAAAGTCGAGGACGCGAAAGGTCAGCACGATCGCCAGCAATTCTTCGCGTGGATATTGCGGCAAGCCGATCAGAATGGCGGCCTCGACAACGCCGAGACTTCCCGGCGTGTGACTGACCGCGCCGAGCAGCGTGGCGGTGACGAAGACAATCATCACCGTCGTGAAGCCGACCGCCGGGCTCGCCGGCAACAGCATAAAGAGCGAAAGCGACGCGAGACAGCGATCGACGGTGCCGATGCCGATCTGCAGCAGCGTGCAGCGGAGATTGGGTAGAACGATCCGCCAATTGTGGCGGCCGACCGTCCGCGGCCGCAGGCCGATCCACGCCAGATAGCAGCCGACGGCGGCGAGGCCGCCAAGCCCGATCAGCCGGTTGATCGATTCCGGCAGTTGATCGATCGCGCTCAGCGCGTTCGGCGCGTAGGCGACAGTGCCGCCGAGCACAAATATATTGCCGAGCCAGAACGTCATCCCGGTCATGAATGCGATCTTGGCGATATCGACTACGGTCAAATTCCAGAATGAATAGACTCGGAACCGCACCAATCCACAGGTCAAGGTCGCCGCGCCGAGCGAATGACCGATCGTGTAGCTCGTGAAACTCGCGAAGGCGACGATCGGAAAGGGGATGTGCCGCTTGCCGATCGTGTAAAGCGCGAACTGATCGTACAAAACGAGATTGGAGTAGCCGGCGACCACCAGCGCGCCGGCGATCGCGATTTTGACCGGCGACTGCGCCTCGAGGGCAGCGACGAATTTTTGGAAATCGAGGCCGTGCAGCAAATGATAGAGCGTGCCGAAGGCCACGGCGGCGATCACAAGACTGATAGCGACGCTTAATTTGTTTCGGCCGACGCCGCGAAAGAACTGCGTGACGAAGCTCCTGCCGCGATGAAAAACTGATAAACGCGAATCGCGCCGCAAAGTCCCATTCATTTGTAACAGCATTGTTACGTCCGGCAGCGCGGAAACGCCGCTGGTTCCGTAACCGTCACACGATTGAGATATGAAATCGCAATTGTTGTCGCACGCGAATCGAAAAGCGATGGCGATACGATCTCGGCCGAAAGCAGCACAATGAAGGTTATGGTCGCAACGGACGCTTGGCGTCCGCAGGTTAACGGTGTGGTGCGGACTCTGGGTTCACTGGCGCGCGCCGCCGGGAAGCTCGGCGTCGAGATTGAGTTCCTGTCGCCGGACGGTTTTTGGACCTTCCCGGTGCCGACCTATCCGGGTTTGCGGCTTGCTCTGCCGCGACGAAAAAAAATCGCCGAGAGGATCGAAGCCTCGCGGCCCGACGCCATTCATATTGCGACCGAGGGGCCGATCGGCCACGCGGTAAGGGCCTACTGCATTCGCAACGGCCGCCCCTTTACGACCAGCTACACCACGCGTTTTCCCGAATATATCTCGGCCCGCTCGCCGATCCCGGCGCAGTGGATTTACAACGTGCTGCGCCGCTTTCACGGCGCGGCGGCGACGACCATGGTGGCAACGCCGTCGCTGATGGCCGAATTGTCCGGGCGAGGGTTCACCAATCTCGGCATGTGGACGCGCGGCGTCGACGTCGATTTGTTCCGTCCCGATCGCGCCATCGATCTCGACTTCCCCCGGCCGATCTTCATGAATATCGGCCGGATCGCGGTGGAGAAAAATCTGCCGGCGTTTCTCGGTCTCGATCTGCCCGGTACCAAGGTCGTCATCGGCGCCGGTCCCCAGGTACCGGAACTGAAACGCCGTTATCCGAGCGCCAAATTTCTCGGTCAGTTGGACAACGGGATTCTCGCGGCGCATCTCGCCGCTGCCGATGTCTTTGTATTTCCCAGTCTCACCGACACATTCGGCATCGTGCAACTCGAGGCGCTCGCCAGCGGCGTTCCGATCGCTGCCTTTCCGGTGACGGGTCCGAAGGACGTTATCGCCAACAACCCGGTCGGCGTCCTGAATGACGATCTTCGCGCTGCCTGCATGCAGGCGCTTTGGATTTCGCGGGAAGCCTGCCGCGAATTCGCGCTGCGCTATTCTTGGGAAAACAGCGCGCGGCAATTCATCGGCCATGCCGAGAAGGTCGCCGCCGCTACCGCCGCCAATGCGGCACCGGTGGCCCCGCTTGCAATGCCGAAAGCGATTCCCGAACCGGACCGGAAAACCATAATGCCCGGCTGCGACCCGAGCCTAACCCAGAGGATCAATCATGAGCATTCTGTCTGACACGGATTTGGACAAACAGACCGTCACCACGGCCTATGCCCGCTGGGCGCCGGTCTACGACCTCGTGTTCGGCGCAGTGTTCGAACGCGGCCGGCACGCCGCCATCGCGGCGGCGGAACGCATCGGCGGCCGCATTCTCGAAGTCGGCGTCGGCACCGGCATATCGCTGCCGCATTATTCGAAAAACTGTAAGCTCTCCGGCGTCGATATTTCCGCGCCAATGCTGCGCAAAGCGGAGGAACGCGTCGCCGAATTCGGCCTGACCAATGTCGAAGGCCTTTGGGTGATGGATGCCGAGCATTTATCGTTCCCCGATGCGTCGTTCGATGTGATCGTTGCGCAATATGTCATCACCACGGTGCCGAACCCCGAGGCGACGCTCGACGAATTCGCCCGCGTGCTCAAGCCGGGCGGTGAGATCATCCTGGTCAGCCGCGTCGGCGCCGAAGCCGGCCTGCGGCGGTCGTTGGAGCATTGGTTTCAGCCGGCGGCCCGCAAGCTGGGCTGGCGGTCCGAATTCTCGTTCGAGCGGTACTCGCGGTGGGTCGCGCAGACCCCGGGCATGCATTTGCTCGAACGCCGCGCCATGCCGCCGCTCGGGCACTTCTCGCTGATCCGTTTCGGCAAAGAGGACGCAACGGACACGGGCTACGACGCCGAACCGGTCCGCGCCGCCGGCTGAGCACGAACACGCGCGCTATTCACACCCCTGTCACACGGCGCGCCACCGGATAAGGCGCGCCGTGGAGGGCAGTCATTTGAAGAATGTCTCTAGCACGTGTTGGCTTTGTCACAAGGGATTCATCGAATCGCCATAGCCAGAGTGGATGGCTGCAAGACAGGATTAGGCAAATGGAAAGTTTTCTGGAAACCTTGCGGACCCAGCGCTGGGACGATCATCGCTATTATCATCATAGCCGGATCAACCAATCGCTGCACTTCGTCAGCGCGGTCAGTTTCCTGTTTGCTTATGTGATGATTTTCAAGGATCCGGCGATCTCGGCGCTGGCCGGCTGGCTGATCGCCATGACGACGCGCCAGACCGGGCATTTCTTTTTCGAGCCCAAGGACTACGACAAGGTCAACCACGCGACCCACGAATATAAAGAAGAGATCAAGGTCGGTTACAACCTGCGCCGCAAGGTCGTGTTGCTGACGATCTGGGCGCTGTCGCCGCTGCCGCTCTATTTCAGCCCGAGCTATTTCGGCCTTTTCGCGCCCGCGGTCACCAAGAGCGACCTGGTCCACCATGTCGCGATCATCTGGCTCGCGCTTGGCATCGGCGGCGTGCTGTTCCGCACCGTCCAACTCTTCGTCATCAAGGACGTGCAGACCGGTCTGGTCTGGGCGACCAAAATCATCACTGATCCGTTCCACGACATCAAAATCTATCACAAAGCGCCGCTGGCGCTGTTGCGCGGCGAGTTGATCGATCCCGAAATCGGGCTGCATCACTGGGACGAGGAAGACGCCGAAGAGGCGCCGCGGCCGAGCTAAGACGGCCTGCGATCGATCCGTCACCCTGAAGTGCCTGCGTGCGGCAGCAGGCCTCGAAGGGTAAAGATTGCACGGATCGTGCCGCGGTCGCCTTCGAGCTTTAGCCTTAAGCTGAGCACCTCAGGGTGACGGGATCGGGCTCAGTGTTTCCGACGAGAAAACAGCCGGTGCAGGATCATCTCTTTCAACACCGCACGCTTGATCGTCTTGTTGCTCTGCGTCGGATTGTGCCACCACCAGCCGTCTTCGCGCATGGCCTTGGCCGCGGCAATGAAACGGTCGGCCACGGCCGCGAAGTCGGCATCGCTGTAATTGAGGCTGAAGATCAGGCGGCCGGTGCCGATCCAGCTCAGCGCCAGACCCTCGGCGCGCAGGTAATATTGCAGCATCCAATTATAGCGCGACGGCTCGCGTATAGCAGACCGTCCAGATCGACGACATGTTCGCCACCTCGACCGGCAGCCCTTCAGCGGCGAGGCGATCGTTCAGCTGCTGCGCCCGCTCGTCCCAAATCCGATCGAGGCCATGATAGGCCGCGTCCGCCCCCGGCGTTTGCAGGAACCGCAAAAATTCGTTCATCGCTCCCATCACGTAAGGATGCGAATTGAACGTGCCGCGGGCGAGACAAATATCGGCCGGGCGATCGTCGCGGAAGCGCTTCATCAATTCGCGCCGGCCGCAGACCACGCCGATCGGCAGGCCGCCGCCGAGCGTCTTGCCATACGTGACCAGATCGGCGCGCACGCCGAAGTATTCTTGCGCGCCGCCCTTGGCGAGACGGAAGCCGACAAACACCTCGTCGAAGATCAGCGCGATGTTTCGCTCGGTGCAGACCTCGCGCAGACGTTTGAGCCAGGCGGCATAGGCCGTCTTGTCGAAATACGCGGCGCGGCTGCTGTCCACCAGCGCCGAGTCGCTGGGCGCCGACGCGTTCGGGTGCAGCGCCTGCAGCGGATTGATCAGCACGCAGGCGATGTTGCGCCGGGTGCGCAGCACCCGCAGTGCCTGCTCCGACATGTCGTTAAGCGTATAGGTCTCGTGCGCCGGCACCGGATTGCCGATGCCCGGCTGCACGTCGCCCCACCAGCCGTGATAGGCGCCGGCGAAGCGGACGAGATGCGAGCGGCCGGTGTGATAGCGCGCCAGCCGCACCGCCTGCATCACCGCCTCGGTGCCCGACATGTGGAACGAGACTTCGTCGAGCCCGGAAATCTCTCTGAGGATTTCGGCGTTTTCGGCAATCAGCGGGTGATAAAGGCCGAGCACCGGGCCGAGTTCGCGGACCCGCGCGGCGCCGCGCTCGATGGTCTCCTTATAGAAGTCGTAGCCGAACACATTGACGCCGTAGGAGCCGGTGAGGTCGTAGAAGCGATTACCGTCGAGATCGGTCAGCATCACGCCGCTCGACGATTGCAGGAAACTCGCCGACGGCAGATGCGCGCGCACCGTGCGGCTGAATTGGAACGGCACACGATAGGCGGCGGTGAATTGCAAATCGGAAATCGTGGCGCCGGCTTCGGCAGTGCGTCGGATAGTTTCGGCAAAGCGGCTTTTATGCAGCGCCGAGAGTCTGGCAAAGCCGGCGCGGCGCCGCGCCGCTATCTCTTCGGGCGCAGCGTCGGCGCAAAAAAAGCGGCTCTCGTCGTATTCGTAGTAGGGGACGAAGCCTGCGAGCCGCCGCGCCATGCGGGAGTGTCCGGCAAGCGATTTGTGTTTGGCCTTCGACAGTTCAAGGCGCTTGCGCAGTTTGACGACGGATGTGGCGAGCGCCGCCGCGCCAAGCCCGTAGAACGCCAGAGTCGGGGAAGCCCATGCCATCGAATCGCGGTTTAGCCCGGAGTTCTAACAGTCCCATGACAGCAACCGTGACGGCGACGCCCCTATGACAGCGAAAGCGCAAATCCTGCGGATATTCGAGCAGGAAGACATCAATTTTCTGCTGACCAACCGCATTCCGCGGCGGCTCGCGACGCAATTCATCGGCTGGTTCAGCCGGATCAAGCAGCCGATGATTCGCGATTGCTCGATCGCGGCATGGCGGCTGTTCTCCGACCTCGACCTCAGCGAAGCCAAGAAAGTCGAATTCGACAGCCTACATGACTGCTTCATTCGCGAGCTGAAAGACGGCGTCCGCCCGATCGATGGAGCGGCCGATGTGCTGGTCAGTCCGTGCGACGCGATCGTCGGCGCCTGCGGCGCGATCGAGGATACCAAGCTGTATCAAGCGAAGGGATTTCCTTACACGCTCGACGATCTGCTGTGCGATCCGGCGCTGGTCGCGGCGCATCGCAACGGCTGCTATGTCACGTTGCGGCTGAAATCGAGCATGTATCACCGTTTCCATGCGCCGCATGACGGGCGCATCGATCGCGTAACCTACGTCTCCGGCGACACCTGGAACGTCAATCCCATCGCGCTCAAGCGGATCGAGCGGCTGTTCTGCAAGAACGAGCGCGCGGTGGTGCGCATGACGCTCGATGGCGGGGAAGCGATCACGCTGGTCGCCGTCGCCGCGATCCTGGTCGCCAGCATTCGGATGCATTGTCTCGCCGAAGTGCTGAACCGCACTTACCACGGCCGCAACGTCATCGCCTGCGACAGCCAGGTACGCAAAGGCGAGGAACTCGGCTGGTTCGAGCACGGCTCGACCATCATCGTCTTCGCGCCGAAGGGCTTTCGGCTGTGCGACGACGTCCATGAAGGCGCGCCGAATTCAGATGGGGCGGCCACTGATGCAGTTGCCCAAGAGAGGCGGCCGCGCGGCGCGAACCCTCACCCAACCGAATTTGTGAAACGGCCGTCGATGCCGCCCTCGCAACGGGAGAGGGCAGGATCTCCAGCGCCGGCTTTTCATCAATACGCCGTCTGATAATTTCCGGATTGGAGAAGTTCCCTGATTCTTGCCGTGCTTCTTGACGCATTGGTTCGAATAAAATGCACGGCGCGTTCCGCATCGGACGGCGAAAGCGCGGCATAGATTTCAAACAGAGCGTCGGGCGTTTTCCGGCTCGTCCCGTCGGCCGGCATGAGATGGGCAACGGCTTTTTTCAAATCGGGCCAGCCGATTCCGCAGGCTTTGCCCAGTGCGACCAGGGCTTCGTCGGACTTCGCCTCCACCAGTTTTGCCACCGCTCGCGCCGGCAGTTCTGCCAGCGTCGCCAGCGCATCGATGAGGCCCTTGGTATTCCGGCCGTCCGTGCAGTGCACGATGCGGGCTCGCAATTGTGCGGAATCTTTTTTCATCAAGCTCCGCCGGCTGCTCGGCGCCGTCGATCGGGCGACGCGATCGGAAACGATCGCGAGGACTTGCGAGATTTTTTGCCGCGTCTCCGGACGCGAATTCGCGAACAGTCGCTGCTGTACGGCCGTCGTCGCTCTGCGGACCAGCTGATCGAGCAGGTCGGGGGGCAGGTCGATCCGGTTGGCGACTGCAAGCGCGATCAATTCGTCTTTCTCGGCCCGCGCCACGACCTTATCCAAGGTCCATCGTGAAAATCTCGCGCCCGGGTTTCCGGCGACCTTGGCGGCAACTTGGGCATCGCCGCGATCGACCAGAATCTCCGTTACCGGCTCGCCAAGTCGCGCGCGCCCGGCGATGGCGCGCAAATGACCCTGGCTCTTGGCTTTGGCGATCTCGACGAGGTCGCGCTCTGTGAGAGCGCCCGATTGCGCGAGAACCGGTTCGGCAATGTCGATGTCGTCGTGACGCGACAATTGGCCTATCGTACTTGGCAGAGCGCGTTTCACCGGCGCCAGTCGATTGCTCAATTCGATCAGCGCCTGGCGTTCGATCTGCTCGATCAGCCGCGTCATTAATTCGTCGAACAGCTGTGTGCATTCGTCGGAGTACGCGTCGGCTTCAGCCAAAAACAGGTCGGTCAATTTGCGGAGGATCGTAAAGCGCTGCGAACTGGGACGCTCGGGCAAGCTGACTTCAAGTTCAGCGATCAGCGTATCGGCATGTTGCATCGTGATGATCGGCCTGGGAGCGGTGTTGCAGCGCTTCCTGTGAGCCTATCAATGACGACGGAAATAAACGCAACTTAAGATCGGCCCCGGCTGAAGGATTTGCCAAGGCTTGGTAAAGAGGGTCTTGGCGGCTTGCCAAACATTATACCGAACCGAAATCGCCCGGATGGGCTAGGAGGCGGCCTTTTTCATTTCCGCTATCGCGGCATCGTCGAGTTCCTTTGCCCGAACGCAGGCCGGCCGGCTGCTGATGCGCTGCCAATATTTTTCGAAGGCCGGGCGCTTATCGATGGTGCCGAACATCATGCCGAAACCGATATGCGATCCGACATAGAGATCGGCAGCGGTGAAATTGTCGCCGGCGAGGTAGGGTGTCCGTGACACCGCGGCCTCGAGCGTGTCGAGCGCCTGCGCTACTGTGCCATATCCGATCATCCGCTCGCGTTCCGGCGGCACCGTGAAACCGAGCGCCTTGTTGGTTACGGCGTATTCGACCGGACCGGCCGTAAAGAACATCCAGCGGTAATACGGCCCGCGCAGCCGATCGCCCGGCGGCGGCGCCAGCTTGGCTTGCGGAAAAGCATCGGCGAGATAGGCGCAGATCGCGGCGTTCTCGGTCACCACGGTGTCGCCATGGCGCAGCGCCGGCACTTTGCCCATCGGATTGATGGCGAGGAAAGCCGGTGCCTTCAGCGTCGAAGCATAGTCGAGGAGTTCCGTCTTGTATGGCTGCCCGACTTCCTCGAGCATCCACCGCGCGACGCGGCCGCGCGATTGCGGATTGGTGTAAAGGACGAGTCCATCAGCCATGGCATTTCCTCGCGCGTCGATACTTCAGCCTCCGCACGATAGCAAATTTGGCGTCGACCGGTGAGAAATTCACTCCGGTGCGCGCAGCCGGTAGCCGATGCCGGTTTCGGTGAGGATATATTGCGGCCGCTCCGGGTCGGCTTCGATCTTTTGCCGCAACTGCCGGACATAGACGCGGAGATATTGCGCGTCGGTGAGATCGTCCCACAATTCCCCGAGCAGAAATTTATGCGTCAACACTTTGCCGGCGTGCTGCACCAGGACACGCAACAGATCGTATTCCTTCGGCGACAGCTTCACGTCCTTATCGCCGGCTTTGACGATGCGGCGGACCAGATCGACCGAAAGATCGCCGACGCGAAACACCGGACGTTCGCCATGGGTCTGCAATTGATGCCGAAGCGCCGCCCGCATGCGGGCAAGGAGTTCGTCCATGCCGAACGGCTTGGTCAGGTAATCGTCGGCACCGAGATCGAGGGCCTGGACCTTGCCGGCTTCATCGCCGCGGCTGGACAGCACCACCACCGGCACGCTGTCGTTCTTGGTGCGGATAGTCCGCAATAGGTCGAGTCCCTGCATATCCGGCAGGCCGAGATCGAGTATGATCAGGTCCGGCGCTTGGCTCAGGAGTTCGAGCGCGGTTTTACCGTTCGGTGCTTCGAGAATGGCATAGCCCTGGGCGCCAAGCCCCATGCGCAACAGTTTGCGGATCGGCGGCTCATCGTCGACGACCAGAACGCGAAGCGGGGCGGCGCTCATGCGGCGTCGTCCAGTTTGGATTGCGCCCGCGTCATCGGCAGCGTGATGGTGAACATGGCGCCGTTGCGATCGGTGCGATTCGCCGCAGCGATAGTGCCGTGCATGGCTTCGATAAAGCCGCGCGAAATCGCAAGGCCAAGCCCGGTGCCAGGGCGGACCTGATCGGTTTTCTGCACGCGGTAGAACTTGTCGAAGATATGTTCGAGGTCGCCCGGCGGAATGCCTTCGCCTTCGTCGGCGATCTGCAGCGAGACGAGGTCGCGGTCGCGCCAGGTATGGATGACGATGGTGGAGCCGGGTGCGGCATATTTTGCCGCGTTGTCGAGGAGATTGAACAACACCTGTTCGAACAACACCGCATCGAGCGATACCATCGGCAGATCGGCGGCGAGATCGAGCGTGACGGAATGATGCTGAAGAATCTTTGTCGTCCGGCGCAACGTCGAGCCGATAATCTCCGACAGGTCGTGCGGTGAAAGTTTCGGCGCCACGGCCCCGGATTCGAGCTTGGTCATGTCGAGGAGATTGGCGATGAAGCGGTTGAGCCGTTCGGATTCATCGATGACGGTCGAGAGGAGATCGGCTTTCTCCGCATCGGTCAGCTTGTCGGACAAGTCGCGCAGGGCGCCGGCGGAGCCGAGCACCGAGGCGAGCGGCGTCTTCAGGTCGTGCGAAATCGAGGTCAAGAGGGCGGTACGCAGCCGCTCGGTTTCGGCGGTACGTTCCAGCTTGTCCATGTTCTCGACCAGTTGCACACGCTCGATGGCGAGCGCGCCCTGGTCCATCAAGGCGTCGAGCAGGCGCCGTTGATCGGGCGTCAGCAGCGGACCGGTCTTGTCGCTGTCGATACCGACGACGCCGATGGCGCCGCGTCCGGTTCGCATCGGCAGGAACAGACGTTTGGCGCCCGGCAGCGTATCCGAGCCGCGGCCCGCGGAGCGGTCGTTCTGGAACGTCCATTTGGCTGCGGCAAGGTCGGCTTCGCCGAGCGTGTCTTCGGGCGGGTAGCCCGCTCTGACCTCGATCGAGCCGTCGCTTGGAAGCAGCAGCACGACGCGGACGTGGAGCATCAGCGCGGTCTGATAGGCGGTTGCCCACAGCACATCGTCGAGCGTTGCGGTGCCGGCGAGCTTGCGGCTGAACGAATAGAGCGATTCCACCGTTCGCACGCGGGTCTGTGCGGCAACCGCCTGCATGCGGCCGCGCGCCGCGACATGGGAAACGATCACGGCGACCAGCGTGAACAAAGCGAAGGCCGCGATGTTGTGCGGGTCGGCAATAGTGAAAGTGTAGAGCGGCGGCAGAAAGAAAAAATTATAGCAAAGCGCCGACGCGATGCTTGCCAAAAGCGACGGCCAAAGCCCGAACCGCGCCGCGACGCCGACAACGGCCGTCAAAAATACCAGGTCGACGTTCTCGACGCCGATCCATTCGTTGACCAATTCGGCGCAGCCGAGAGCGAATGCCACCGCAAGGGCGGCGAACAAATAGGGGCGTGGGTCGAGCCGGTTTTCATCGTCGGCGGCGCGCACCGTCTTCTTCGGGATCGGCTCGCCGGGCAGTTGCTCGCCGGCAATGACATGAACGCTGATATTGCCGGAGTGGCGCACCAGATCGTGCACCACTGAGCCGTGCAGGATTTCGAACCATCGCGAGCGTGTCGATTTGCCGATAATGATCTGGGTCACGTTGTGGCCGCGCGCGTAGCCGATCACGTCGTCGGCGATGTCGCGCTGACCGGCCGGCGTGGTGACGGCTTCGCCACCCAGCGCTTCCGCGAGACGAAGCGTATCGGCGACGCGGTCGCGCTCTTCTTCGGTAAATTGCAGGCTGCGCCGGCCTTCGACATAGAGCGCGACCCAGGGGCCGTGCAGCCGGTCGGCGAGACGCTTGGCGTAACGCACCAGTCCTGCCGAGCGGCGATCCTCGCTGATGCACACCAGAATGCGCTCGCCTGCGGGCCACGGGCCTTGGATGGCATGCGCCTGCATCTCCGAGAGCAATTGCTCGTCGACCCGCTCGGCGGTGCGGCGCAACGCGAGTTCGCGCAGCGCGGTCAGATTGGCGGGCGAGAAGAAATGCTCGAGCGCGCGCTCGGCCTGTTTCGGCACATAGACTTTGCCCTCCTTGAGCCGCTGGATCAGATCGGAGGGGGTCAGATCGACCAGTTCGACGGCATCGGCGCGGTCGAACACGGCATCGGGAACGGTCTCGCGCACGCGCACATGGGTGATTTGCGCGATGACGTCGTTGAGGCTTTCGATGTGCTGGATGTTGACGGTGGTGTAAACGTCGATGCCGTAGCGCATCAGCTCTTCGACATCGAGATAACGCTTGGGATGACGGCTGCCTTCGGCATTGGTGTGCGCAAGCTCATCGACCAGCACGATTTGCGGGTGCCGGGCGATGATCGCGTCGAGATCCATCTCGGTGAGCGACTGGCCCTTATAGTCGATGTGACGGCGCGGTATGACTTCGAGGCCGTCGAGCAGCGCTTCGGTGTCCTTGCGGCCGTGCGTCTCGACGATGCCGGCGACGACGTCGTAGCCATCCTTCCGTTTGGCGTGCGCCTGCTGCAGCATTTCGTAGGTCTTGCCGACGCCGGGCGCGGCGCCGACGAAGATACGCAGCTTGCCGACGCGCCGCTCCTCGCGGCGCGCCGCCTCGAGGAGCGCTTCCGGTGAGGGTCGATGTTCGGACTCGCGCCGCTGATCCACCATCACAAATCGGGTTATCGCAAATCTCGCTTTTGTTATCCGGCCAGCTGGTCAAGCGCGAGATTGAGCTTCAAAACATTAACGCGCGGCTCGCCCAAAATCCCGAACAGGCGTCCTTCGGTACGGTCGGCGACGAGCTGGCGAACACGATCTTCGGGCAGATTACGCGCCTTGGCAATACGGGGGGCCTGGAAAAGGGCGGCCTCCGGCGAGATGTCCGGATCAAGTCCGCTTGCCGAAGTCGTGACCAGGTCGATCGGGACCGAAGCCGAAGGGTTCTCCTTTTTGAGGGTGTCGATGTCGCCCTGGACGCGGTCGATGAGCGCCTTATTGGACGGTCCGAGATTCGCTCCGCCGGAATTCGCGGCATTGTAGGGCGCAGCCACGGTCTTGGTCGGGTCCTTCGGGTCAGGCGCGGTGGTCGCCGACGGCCGGCCGTGGAAGTACTTGTCGTCGGTGAAAGCTTGACCGATCAGTGCCGAGCCGACGACTTTGCCGCCGCTTTCGATCAGGCTGCCTTGGGCCTGGCTCGGAAAAACCACTTCGGCGATACCGGTCATCACCAGCGGATAGACCAAGCCGGTGATGAGGGTCAGCACGACGAGAACGACGATCGCTGGACGGATTTCGCGCAACATGACTCTATCTCCTTAAGCGAGATGCATGGCGGTGACCACGAGGTCGATCGCCTTGATGCCGACGAACGGAATGATCACGCCGCCGACGCCGTAGATCCACAAATTGCGCAGCAACAGCGCGCCGGCGCCGATCGGACGGTAGCGGACGCCTTTCAGCGACAGCGGAATGAGCGCAATGATGATCAGCGCATTGAAGATGATCGCCGAGAGAATGGCGCTCTGCGGCGTCGACAGCTTCATGATGTTCAGTGTTTGCAGCTGCGGATAGAACGCGACGAACATCGCCGGGATGATGGCGAAATATTTTGCCACGTCGTTGGCGATCGAGAAGGTCGTGAGCGCGCCGCGGGTCATCAAGAGCTGTTTGCCGATCTCGACGATCTCGATCAGCTTGGTCGGATTGGAATCGAGGTCGACCATATTGCCGGCCTCGCGCGCCGCTTGGGTGCCGGTGTTCATGGCGACGCCGACATCGGCTTGGGCCAGCGCCGGCGCGTCATTGGTGCCGTCGCCGCACATCGCCACCAGTTTGCCTTTGGCCTGCTCGTCGCGGATCAGCTTCAGCTTGTCCTCCGGCGTCGCTTGCGCGAGGAAGTCGTCGACGCCGGCCTCCGCGGCGATGGCGGCGGCCGTCATCGGATTGTCGCCGGTGATCATCACGGTGCGGATGCCCATCAGGCGCAATTCGGCGAAGCGCTCACGGATGCCGCCTTTGACGATGTCCTTGAGCTGGATGATGCCGAGCAGCTGGCCATCCTTGGCGACCGCAAGCGGGGTGCCGCCGGATTTGGCGATGGCGTCGGCGATCGCGGTGGCTTCACGCGCCGTTTCGGGGCTCACATTCGGTCGCAGCGCCTGCACGGCGCCGCCGGACGTGACCACATGTGCCGGACCGTTGAGGAAGTTCAAGATCGACTCCACCGCGCCCTTGCGGACCCACGAGGAGCCGATCTCGACGCCGCTCATCCGCGTTTGCGCGGTGAACGGGATGAAGTTCGCTTTCAGCTCGGAAAGCTCGCGGGCGCGGATGCCGTATTTCTCTTTCGCCAGCACCACGATGGAGCGGCCTTCAGGTGTTTCGTCAGCAAGCGAAGCCAGTTGGGCCGCATCGGCGAGTTCCTGCTCGGTCACACCGCGCAGTGGCTTGAATTCGGTCGCCTGACGGTTGCCCAATGTAATGGTGCCGGTCTTATCGAGCAGCAGCGTATCGACATCGCCTGCCGCCTCGACCGCGCGGCCCGACATTGCCAGCACGTTAAATCGGACCAGGCGATCCATGCCGGCGATGCCGATTGCCGAAAGCAGCGCGCCGATCGTTGTCGGAATCAACGTTACGAACAACGCCACCAGCACCACGACGGAAATCGCGCCGCCGGTATAAGCGACGTAGCTTGGAATCGTCGCGGTCGCGAACACGAAGATGATGGTCAGGCCGATCAACAGAATGTTCAGTGCGATCTCGTTCGGGGTCTTTTGCCGCTCGGCGCCCTCAACCAGCCGGATCATGCGATCAAGGAAGGTCGAGCCAGGCGCCGCCGTGATTCGCACCCGAATCCAGTCCGACAATACTTGCGTGCCGCCGGTGACGGCGGAGCGGTCGCCGCCGGATTCGCGAATGACCGGAGCGGATTCGCCGGTGATGGCGGCTTCATTGACGGATGCCATGCCCTCGATCACTTCGCCGTCTGACGGAATAGTGTCGCCGGCATCGACCAGCACGACATCGCCGACCTTCAGATCGGTCGAGGGGACCAGGCGAAAGTTCTGCATATCGCCCGACGCGGCAACGAGCTTGGCTTGGGTTTCGGTGCGCTGCCGGCGCAAGGTATCGGCCTGCGCCTTGCCGCGGCCCTCGGCGACCGCCTCGGCGAAATTGGCAAACAGCACGGTGAACCAAAGCCAGAGAATGATCTGGAACTCGAAGCCGATATGGCCGCCGCCGGTGATCAGATCGCGAACCAGGATGACGGTGGTCAGTGCGGTCACGACCTCGAGCACGAACATGACGGGATTTTTCATGAGTGTGCGGGGGTCGAGTTTGACGAAGGCGGAGCCGATCGCCGGCAGCACGATCTTGGGATCGAACAGTGCCGAAACCGGCATTTGCCTACGCAGGGTGGAGGTTTCCATCGAAGTCACTCCGAGCTCAATTTGAAGAGAAGAGGGTGCCGGCATTCATCGCGAGTTGCTCGACGATCGGGCCGAGCGCGAGAGCCGGGAAGAAAGTGAGGCCGCCGACGATCAGGATCACACCGATGACGAGGCCGACGAACAGGCCGCCCGAGGTTGGGAACGTACCGGCCGACGCAGGCACCGACTTCTTGGCGGCGAGCGAGCCCGCAATCGCCATGGTCGGGATGATCATCCAGAAACGGCCGACACCCATCGCGATGGCGCCGGTGACGTTGTAGAATACCGTGTTGGCGCTCAGCCCGGCGAACGCAGAACCATTATTGCCGGTTTGCGAGGTGTAAGCGTAGAGCACCTCGGTGAAGCCATGCGGTCCGGGATTGTTCATCGCGGCGACGGCGGACGGCACCATCATCGCGACCGCCGTCCACCCGAGATACATCAGGGGCAGGACGAGGACCGCGAGCATCGCCATCTTCACTTCCTTCGCCTCGATTTTCTTGCCGACATATTCCGGCGTGCGGCCGACCATCAGACCGGCGACAAAAATCGAGATGATGACGAACAGCAGCATGCCGTACATGCCCGAACCGACACCGCCGACAATGATCTCGCCCAGCTGAATGTTGATAAGGGGGATCATGCCGCCGATCGCGGTGAATGCATCATGCATGGCGTTGACCGCGCCGCACGACGCGTCGGTCGTGATCACGGCAAACAGCGAAGAGGCGGCGATACCGAAGCGCAATTCCTTGCCCTCCATGTTCCCGCCGGTCAGGCCGAGTGCGTTAAGAGCGTCGTTGCCATGGGCTTCCGCCGCATAGCAAACGATAACACCGGCGATGAAGAGAACGCCCATCACGGCGAGGACGGCCCAGCCTTGGCGCGTATTGCCGACCATGCGGCCGAAGACGTTGGTCAATGCCGCCCCGAGCGCGAAGATCGAAATGATCTGCACGTAATTCGACAGTGCGGTCGGGTTCTCGAACGGATGTGCCGCGTTGGCATTGAAGAAGCCGCCGCCATTGGTGCCAAGCATCTTGATGGCGATTTGCGACGCAACCGGGCCGACCGCGATAGTCTGTTTCGCTCCCTCGAGCGTCGTCACATCGACATAGGGGCCGAGCGTCTGTGGGATGCCCTGCCAGACCAGGAAAAGCGCAAAAGGTACGCAGATCGGAATGAGGACGTAGAGCGTGCAGCGGGTCATATCGACCCAGAAATTGCCGACGGTCTGGACCGAATGCCGCGCGAAGCCGCGGATCAAGGCGATGGCGAGCACGATGCCGGTTGCCGCGGAGAGGAAGTTCTGATGCGTCAGCCCCAACATCTGCACGAGGTAAGACATCGTGCTTTCGCCGCCGTAATTCTGCCAATTCGTATTGGTGATGAAACTCATCGCCGTGTTGAATGACAGGTCCTCGCTGACGGCGGACTGTTCGGCCGGGTTGAACGGCAGTCCCGCCTGTAGCCGCATCATCAAATAAAGAATGAGAAAACCGCCGACATGGAACAGCAGCATGCCGACGGCGTAAATCAGCCAGCTTTGCTCGCGCCGCTCGTCGACGCCAGCGATCTTGTAGATCGCGACCTCGATCGGATGGAGGATCGGCGACAGGAGGGTCCGTTCGCCGTTGAAGACGCGCGTCATATAACCGCCGAGGACCGGCGTGATCGCGATGATGATCGCGCAATACAAGAGAATTTGAATCCAGCCGATGATGGTCATGGACGTTGTCCCTTCAGAACCGCTCGGGCTTGAGCAGCGCGTATGTCAGGTAGATCAGGATGCCGGCGGTCACGATCGCCGCGAGCGAGTAATCGAATGTCATGGCCGTCTCCTCAAAGCCGTTCGCAGGCGTAGACATAGGCAATCGACGCCGCGAAGAAGACGAAGGCGATTGCCAGCATGATGATGTCCATCATCGGGGTGCTCCAAGCAGAAATGGGCAGGATGGCTCGAATATCCTTCGGCGCCGTATTGTGTTGATTGCGTCGAGCGGCGCGGATAAAGCCTGTCATTTACAGAAGGCTAAGCTGTCACTGTCTGCATAGGAATTCGAGAGGAGGGAGCGGCTGACGTTATAGGAATCCTATAAAGATCGCGCCGTCAGAGCGCCGCAAGTGGCTGCCTGCGCGTGCTCGTATCGTTCAAACCGCTGATTGAGTTATAGGAAAAAGGTCGCCGACCGGAACTGGCCAATATGCCAGCTCAAGGTCCAGGCCAACCAATTGTTGTTTTAATGAGTGAGATGGAAGAGCTGCGTTGCCGCTCCGAATTTTGCGAGAGTGGCCATCGCTAAAAGCGCGAGAACCGGCAATAAGGCGGAAAACTCGGAGCGATGACGCGTTGGAACTTTCATGATGCTTCTTTGTCTCCCGACGAAAGGGAGAATGCGCGGGTGCCATAGTCGTTCCGCATCACCGATGCCGCGTGGCTTGCCGCCCTGTACGCTTTGATAATTTCAGATGGAACAAATCGTATAAATTACAAGACTGATCTCGGCTTTTTGTGCGGCCGCCCCGCCAAGTTTATACGTCTCCTATATCTTCGCGTTTCGCCTCGTCTGGCTTCTTTATGACCTTCGACGCCATCTTACCGACGGCAACCAACGGGTTGGATTCGCGTGAGATCAGGTCATGGCTTTCACCGCAGATCATGAACTTCTGCTTGACCGGCTCGACGAGGAAGTGAGGCTGGCGCCTGAGCCTGCCCAGCATCTGTTCGCCAAGATCATCGGCAGTGTGTGCAAGCACGTTCCCATTCTCAATAGGTCGAAAAAGTCCGGTCGGATCGATCGGCTGATAGACGCGGAAGCTTGGACCGATTGCGCACTGGCCTTGATCGAGTTTGAACTGCCGCGCTGGCACATGCGGCGCTTGGCTTACGATGGCGGCGAATGGCTGTGCTCGCTGTCGCGTCGGCCGAACCTGCCGCTGGAACTCGACGACACCGTCGACGCCAGTCACGAGGTCGCGGCGCTCGCCGTATTACGCGCTTTTGTCGAAGCCCGCCGCCGCAGCCGTGATCCGATCCGCCTGGACAGCAAAAGTTCCGTGCCGATCCTCGCTTCCGTTCCGGCCGAGATCCTGTGCTGCGATAACTTTTCCTGAGTTGCCGTCTCCCGCTAATCCGGTCCGTCAGGGTCCGATCATGAACAAGCCGCTCAAACACTTCGACTCGACGCAGCTTTCCGCAATGCGATGCGCGTTGGTCGAATTGCCGAAGCGGCCTGACTGCCATGTTCTCAGCACTGCGATTCCGTTGTTTTACATCGGCAAGAACAGACACGGCTTTTGGGTAGTCCGTGATGCGGAGGGGCGAACCGGTGGCCTATTTTTGCGCCGAGAATCGGCGTTGCGTTTCGCCAGGGACCGCGAGCCGGCGGGATGCGCCACCATGTTTCTCGGCGAACCGCTGGAGCTCGACGTCGAAAACCAGGGCAGCCAATTGGTCATGGGCCTCACGGCGGCAATTGAATTCGCCGCGCACCGGCTACCGTCCGTGGCGACGTTTATCGGCTTCGCGCTGACGGAATGGCGCAAGCTTGTCACCGAATTATCGGATGCCCTGGCGGGCGAACGCCGCAACCGCGCGGCGATCGAGCATGAATTGTTTCGCGATGAGTATCGGCTGACATCGAAATACGACGACGATCTGCCGATGCCGTAAAATCGCATCTTCGTAGCGGCGCTGTGGCTTCGTATGAGTAATTCAAAGAGAACGACAATGAGTGACAACGGCGAACGTCCCTCGTATCTGCGGCCGCCGATATTTTTTCTTGGACAGAACGGTTGCGGCAACTGGGTGGTCCAGGAGAAGACGGGTTGCCGCGGAGGGCTGTTCGTCGACCGGGCGCAAGCGCTCCGCTACATTCGATCTGAGAATGGAAACCATCCGCATGCCTTCGTTGCGATCAGCGGAGTATTCGAGCTCGATATGAAGCAGTTTTCCGGTGCGGCGCGGCACCAGCAGCCATCCGGACTCGCTGGTTTGCGGAAATACGAAATGGCCGGCTGATCCTGTAACGGCTCGCCGAGGTCAGTCGTGGCGGTCCACGACGGTATCGGCCTGCCCGGTTCCTACATCGAGAACCTTTTCCGCAGGCGGCTGCTCGCGATTCCACCATCCGCCGCCAAGCGCGGCAAACAGCGCCGCGGTATCCGACAGACGGGCGGCCTGGGCCTGCACTACCTGCACGACCGCCTGCAGATAACTTTGCTGCGCATTCAAGAACAACAATACATTGGCGTTGCCGGACTGCATCTGCTGGTTGGCAAGATCGAAGCTGGTTCTGGCGGCGCGCTCGAAATCGCGGGCGGCGCGTAGCGCGTCGGCATCGCTTTGCAGGGCGCGCAATGCGTCGGTGACATTTTGCACCGCGCCGATGACCGTGCCGCGGTAAGTCCATGCCGCGGCGTTGTAGGTATCCTTGGCGCCTTGCAACTGATGCAGCAGTGTTCCGGCATCGAAGATCGTCTGGGTGGCGTTGCCGGCAATGTCCCAGAATACGTTTTGCGGCGCTAAAAGATGAGCAATCGCGGTATTTACGAAGCCGCCGTCGGCGTTGATCGTAAAGCTCGGCAGCGTATTGGCGGTGGCGATGCCGACTTGGGCGCTGGCGGAATGTAATTGCTCTTCCGCCGCGCGGACATCCGGGCGCTGCTCGATGAGCTGCGACGGCAAGCTCACCGGCAGGTCGGCCGGCAGGCGCAGCGCGGCCAGCGTGAACGGCTCGCGCGGGCCGTCGCTCGGATAGCCGCCCGCCAAAGCCGCGATCAAATCGTGCTCCTGAGCAAGCGCTTTGCGCAGCGGCGGCAGCGTCGCCCTTGCTTGCGCCAGTGCCGCTTCCTGGGCGGCAAGATCGCTGCCATTGGCGTAGCCCTTATCGAGCTGCTGCTTGAGCGTGTCGCGCATTTTGCCGACGATGGTGATGAGCCTGACGGTGGCATCGATCTGCCCGCGCAGCGACGCTTCGGTAATGACGGCAACCACCAGATTGGATGTCAGCGTGAGATAGGCCGCCTCGACCTGAAAGCGCTGTACGTCCGCCAAAGCTTCAAGCGACTCGACGGTCCGGCGATTGAGGCCCCAGATGTCGAATGTGTAGGACACCGATAGCTGGGCGGTATCGAGATCGAAAATACTGGAATTCGTCGAAAGGACAGGAGATAGCACCGACCCGGTGCGCTGGCGGGTCGGGTTGAAATTGGCTTGAACCAGCGGAAAGTATTTGCCCTGCTGTGCGTATACCGCTTCTTTGGCCGCGTGCAGGGTCGCGATGGCCGATTGCAGGTTCGGATTGTTGTCCAGCGCGCGTTCGATCAACGCATTCAGCGCGGGCGAGCGGAACAGCGTCCACCATTGCTGCGGAATATCGCGGCCTTCGACGAAGATCTGGCGCTGCCCTGCCGGCAGTGCGGCGGCGGCCGGCGCGGCGAGCGGCTCCCGGGTGTAGCGGTTTATTTCAGGTGCGGCAGGATGCGCAAAGTCGGGACCGACGGCGCAACTCGTCATAAGCAGCGAGACCGCGAGAGCGGTGGTATTTGCCAGCCACCTGACCGCTACACAGGACATTGGAAACTGAAAACTATTGAAAATGGTCGGGAACGATTGCGCGCAACCGCTGCATTATTTCCGATTTCGCCGCTATTGGCTGTGCTCGACTAGCCACAGTGCACATGATTCATCATCAAATCTACCGGGAAGGCGGTGCGCGGACGCGGGTACGATGCAAACAGCGCAGCAGGCTATCCGTGGTAAACTGTCATGAGTCGTACGTGATAGTGCGATTAATCCCAGCCCTGCGATTAATCACAGTGGACCGCGGTGAGGCGCAATGGCCATGTCGCGTTTTCCCAATCAAGCGGATGCGGCTTAGCGATGGCTTCGCGCACGACAAATAGTCGTTTCGGTGCGGCGGTGGCCGCCGCGATTTTTGCCGCCGTGGCTGTCGGCTATTGGGTTTGGCATTCCGGCGACGCCGGCGCCGGATTGAGCCCCACGAGCGCCAATGCCGACGTGCCGGACAAGGCCGCACCCGATGCCGACAGCGTCGATCTGTCGGACTCGCAGCTCGATGCCGTCAAGGTCGCCGCTGTCGAACTGCGCGACTTTCCGATCGAGAAGGAGGCGGTGGGCTCGATCGACTTCAATGAAGACATGGCGGTGCAGGTGTTCACGCCGTACCAGGGCCGGATCATCGCGCTGTTCGCCAAGATCGGCGACGACGTGAAAAAGGGTCAGACCCTGTTCACGATCGACAGTCCCGATCTGCTGCAGGCGGAATCGACCTTGATCGCGGCGGCCGGCGTGCGGGAGTTGGACAGCAAGAATCTCGACCGGCTGCGCGATCTCTACACGACGCGTGCGGTGTCGCAGCGCGACGTCGAGCAGGCAGCTTCGGATGCGCAGACCGCGGAAGGCAATTTGCGCGCGGCGCGCGACGCCGTGCGCATTTTCGGCAAGACCGACGCCGACGTCGACCGCATCATTGCCGAACGCAGTGCCGATTCCACGCTGATCGTGCCATGCCCGATCAGCGGCCGGATCACCGCCCGCGACGCCGGGCCCGGATTGTTCGTGCAGCCGGGCAATGCGCCGGCGCCTTATACGGTGGCCGATATCGACACGATGTGGATGATGGCGAACGTGCCCGAAGGCGACAGCCCTGCGCTTAAGATCGGGCAGCCGGTCCAGGTCAAAGTCGATGCGTTTCCCGGCCGGGTGTTCGACGCGCATGTCACCACCATCGGCGCGACGGTCGATGCCAATACGCGCCGTGTGCTGGTGCGGTCCGAGGTCAAGGATCCGCAACACGAATTGCGTTCCGGCATGTTCGCCGACTTCGTCATCCGGGTCGGCGGTCCGACCCGCTCGCCCGGTGTCGCTCTCGATGGCGTGGTGCGCGAGGGCGATGGCACGATGACCGCCTGGGTCACCGCCGACCGGCGGCATTTCACCCGACGCCTCGTCAAAATCGGCGAGCAGCGCGGCGGCTATTGGCAAATTCTCGACGGCGTGCAGGCCGGCGAATTGGTGGCGACCGAGGGCGCCCTGTTCCTCAGCAACGAACTCGCGATCGCCTCGCATTGAAGATCGAAATCCGGCGAGGCGAGGGAGCGCGTTTTGAAGATCGTTTGTTTGATCGCCCTGTTGGTTAGCATCGCCGCGGCGCCGGGCTTTGCGGCCGAGGCGCGCCATCGCCATGGTGATGCGCCGGCATTCGCCAATGCGCGGACTCTGGCTGCAAGAAAATCTGTGACGCACCGCAAGCCGGCGGCAGCGACGCGCTCGCCGGTTGCCCGCGATGCAATCGGACGCCCCGTGCTGGCACCTAAAAGCCCACCGGCCATCGACGCGGCGCACGCTGGGCCGGCACCGCGGATGCCGGCGAAATCGATCGGTGCCGTTGCTCCCGCCGGGCCGAGCAGCTTCAATCGGGCGGCGTGGCCCAAGTCCGTCGCCGTCGGCGCTCCGCATGCGGTAGCGCAATTGCAGCATCCGCTCGGCGGTGCGAGCCTCGCCGGTCGCGGCCGTATCGACGGTGCGGCCCTGATTCGTCCGCGGCTTGCGCCGTCGGCTCTCGGCGGCCCGGCAAAGATGTCCGGCGGTATCGACGGCACGGATTTCCATCCTAAACACTAATTCTGTTGCCGAATTTGTGCGCTGACGCGCTCTATCCACCGCGGGGCTCTCGGAAATCGCTCGCGGTGCGCTCAAGCTTCTTACATTCCAGCGTTTTCGGCGGTATATTGCAGACATATTAGTCGTATCTGGGGAGGGGAAAGCGGGCCTCTTTGGCCGCCTCGCAATTGGCGAGACGGTCCACCGGTGCCGCCGATGCGGAAGAGAGCCATTGCTTCCGGTCATGGCGGCCGGGCGGAGTGAGCGAAATGGCGACGTCGGACAGTCCGCAAGCGAAGCTGCCGGTTTCAGGCGTTTCTCCCAGTCTGCGCATTGCATCGATTATCCTGCGGACGATATTCATCGCGATTTTGTTGGCGCTGACGGTTCGGGTCAGCATGCCGCAAAGCGAAACCATCTGGACGGCTTACGAGACGCCCGCGGATCTCATCCGCTTCGTGCTGGGACTGGCCTTGTGCCTGTGGCTCGGCAGCCAGCTTCTCAATGGCCCGAGCGACGCCCAAGGCTACCGCACCTGGCTGTATCTCGGCCTGGCGGCGGTGCCGTTTGCGATCATCTGCCTGGTCGCGGTGTGGTGAAGCATACGGAAATGCGCGCATGACTACGGCTCGATCAGGTGCCCGGTCGCGGCTTTGATCGCGGCCTCGGTGCGGGTCGCAGCGCCGAGCTTGCTGCGGGCATTGTCGGTGTGAAAATCCACGGTGCGTTTGCTCAGGCCGACGATTTGCGCGATCTCGGCCGAAGTCTTGCCGCGCGCGACCCAGGTGAGAACCTCGACCTCGCGGTCGTTCAAACCGACCGCCTTCGGCCACAGCCCGGCACGCGCGACCCCGTTGAGCCGCGCCGCGATGATCGTTGCCAGCACGTCGAAGTCGATCGGCTTGGTGACATAATCGTCGGCGCCGAGCTTGCGGCCCTTGAGCTCGTTGTCGCGATCGGTCAGCGCGGTCAGAAATACGAACGGCATTTTTGCGAAGCGCGGCGCCAGCGCGGTCAGCCTTTCGAGCAATTCGAAGCCCGACAGCACCGGCATGCTGATATCCGACAGCACCAGGTCCGGCATGGCCTTGAGAATGGCGGCAAGACCGTCGCGGCCGTCATGAGCGAGGATCACGTCGTAATCGCGATCGATCAGTTCCTCGGCGATCAGCGCCGCGGTCTCGCGATCGTCCTCGATGCAAAGTATCTTTTTCTTCACCTGGGACATCGTATTTGGGCCGGCGGTTGCAATCGTCTTGGCCGCGACACTAGCCCGGATTGGGCCGGAATTGAGGCCGGTTAATTTCTTTGTTCCGGTAATTTACCGCAATTCGGTTTCCCGTGCTTGCTGCCTTGCGCTATGGTTTACCGACAGAAAGACGCCGATGCCGGCGTCTTTGGCAACGGTCGCTTCATGTGGCACCCGCAATCGATCCGCGTCCACCTCGCCGCGGTATTTCTGCTGTTCTTTGCGCTGGTCCTGGCGCTGGGATCGTTCAGCATCTGGCGGCTGTCGAATTTCAATCTGCTGTCGGCGGACGTCGCCGAAATATGGCTGCCGACGACGCGCGCGCTCGGCGATCTCAACAATTACACCTCGGACTTCCGCGCGTTCGAGGGGAGTGCGTTGTTGTCGTCGGATCAGGCCGAGGCGGCCGCCAACGAAAAGCGGATGGCGGAACTCGACCGCACCATCGCCGACGCCGAGCGCGGCTTCGAGCGTATCCGTCACGATGCGGCGGCGAACGATCTCTACGACAAGTTCAAGACGCACTGGAACGACTACCGCGGCATCGTCAACCAGATGCTGGCGCTCGCCCGCGACGGCCACAAGGACGATGCGCAGCACATCTATGGCGGGTCGTCGCGGACCGCCTATGACGCGGCCAGCGATACGCTCGGCCAGCTCACCGACCAGGCCGTCGCCAGCGCGCAGGTCGCGAGCGACCGGCTCGCCGCCGCCTATCGCCATGCCTTCTGGCTTATCGCGCTCGCCATCGTGATCGCGGCGATCCTGGTCGTGGCGGCGCTGGTTCACATCAGCCGCTCGATATCGGCGCCGCTGCTCGACCTCGCCGACCGGATGCGGCGGCTCGCCGCCAACGACACCGATACTTTCATCCCCGAGACCGGCCGCAGCGACGAAATCGGCAAAATGGCGCAGGCGACCGTGGTGTTTCGCAATAACGCGCTCGAGCTGATGCGCAGCCAGCGCATGCTGGCGCGTCAGGCGGCGCTGCTCGAGGAGCAATTGGCCAACGAACAACGGCTCACTTTGCGGCAGCGTAATTTCGTGTCGATGGCGTCGCATGAATTCCGCACGCCGCTCACCATCATCGACGGTCACGCCCGCCGTCTCGACAAGATCAGGGATAATGTAAAACCGGCCGAGATCGGCGAGCGCGCCGGCAAGATCAGGAGCGCGGTGCTGCGCATGACCCACCTGATCGACAACCTGCTCAACGCGTCGCGGCTGTTCGACAGCGGCACCGGCCTCTATATCCATCCCGCCGAAATGGATATGACCGCCTTGTTGCAGGAAGTCTGTCAGCTGCATCGCGAAATGGTGCCGGGATTGCCGATTGTCGAGCGATTTGCGGAAGTGCCGGTGCCGATGATCGGCGACGCCAAGCTGTTGTTCCAGGTGTTCAGCAATCTTCTCTCCAATGCCATTAAATACTCGCCGGGCGGCGGCACCATCGAGATCGAAGCCGAGAGTACCGCCGACGAGGTCGTTGTCGGCGTTCGTGACCGCGGCATCGGCGTTCCGGCGGACGACCTGCCGCGGCTGTTCGAGCGTTATCATCGCGGCAGCAACGTATCGGGCATCGTCGGCACCGGGGTGGGGCTCTATCTCGTCAAAACAGCGGTCGAACTGCATGGCGGCAGCGTCGATGTCGCGAGCCGGGAAGGCGAGGGCTCCCGCTTTGCGGTCCGCTTGCCGCGGCGGCAGGCGCCGGGGCCGCAACACATCTCACCGTCCCTCGATTCCACTGCAATGATGGATGCATAATGAAACTCCTGACATCGGTAGCTTCGATTTGTCTGGCTTTGACTTGTCTCATGCTCGCCGCGGCCGGCCCGGCGCGGGCGATGGATACCGCGCCGGCAAGCGCCGTTATTCGCGTCGATTGGCAAGGACCGCAGGACCTGCCCCGGCAATTCCGCAATCATTGCCGCGTCGAGAATTTCTCCGGCCGGCCGTACTGCTCGGATCATTGCGGCAGCGATTATCAATTCTACTTCTGTTCGGAAGGCTCGTTCGGCTGCTGTCATCTCGGCCACGGCTATTGCGGTTTCGACGGTCTGCTGCGCTGTCATCCGTGAAATCCCGCCCTGCGATAGCGGGGAAGGTGCCGCGCGAAGCGCGGCGGGAGGGGCGACTGACCCGTCGCTTTGTTACCGATGCAAGGCGATGAAAATTTTGCCATCTGAAATTTCCTGGAAGCGTCTCAGGTGCGGCTTCTCCCGCGCCCCTTCCACCGCGCAATGGCGCGGTCCCTCTTCCCCGCTAGCGCGGGGCAGGATGAAGCGTTCTCGCGGCGCCGCTTCGCGCCCGAGTGATGCCAACCCTGTCCCGTGAAGAACGAAGACCGGGAAGCTTTGCGAGAAAGCCCAAGGGGTGGGGCCCCGGTTTCTCAATGGCTTACGCCGTCTCCGCCATTTCCATTCCAACAAGTGAATAAAAATAGGAAGCAGGACGCCGACAGACGCGGGCACCACCGCCGCACCTTACGGGTGCGGCGCCGCCCAGCGGGGCGGCTCGTCTGTCGGCGTCCCACCACGGCTCTCACCAAAGGGAGTCGTCGTCCCTAAGGCTCAGCTTCAGGCCAGGTTTCCTGGGACGTGGTCTGCGCGGGCGTTACCCGCCATCGCCTGTCCCAGTCCAGGGGAGCACCCCCCGCCCCGGTCATAATGCCGGGAGACATGATGCCCAAGCCGCCCGGGAACGGGGTGGATAGCCCCATCCGCGGGCACCGCACTCGCCCCGCCGCCCGGGAGTCCCCTCCAGAGTGGCGTCCGTATTGAGCGAGCATTAAGTGGTTATGTAACCGTGAAAGGGACATTCGTCAAGAGCGTCGTCCCTTCTTTTGCTACAATATTTCGGCCAATGGACCCCGCTCATTCGCGGCCGGAAAGCGACGCCGCCGGAGGCGGCCGAGAGATATTATTTCCGTTCGACTACTTCGACGGCCAGTATCGTCGGCAAGTGGTGCGCGATCTCCTGCCAATTGTCGCCCTCATCGACACTCGCGAAGACCGAACCGCTGTTCGTGCCGAAATAAAGTCCCGCCGGGTCGCGCGCGTCGCCAGCCATCGCTTGACGGAGCACAGTGAAGAAGCAGCCGTTCTGCGGCAGACCTTGGCGCATGGCGTGCCAGCTTTGGCCGCCGTCGCGGGAGCGCCAGACGGCTGCCGCTGCGTCGGGCGGAAAACGTCCGGCCATGTCGCCGTTGAGCGGCAGCGTCCAGAGCGTATTCGGATCGCGCGGATGAACGCGGATCGGAAAGCCGAAGGTCGACGGCAAGCCTTTGGTGCGGTCGTCCCAGCTTCGGCCACCGTCGGCCGAGCGCCATACGCCATAGTGGTTCTGCTGGTAAAGCACGTCGCTCGTGCCGGGCGCGCGCATCATGTTGTGGACGCAGTGCCCTATCTCGCCATCGCGTGGCGCGGCAGGATGGTCGCCTTGACCCTGGGCTTCGGCGTTCGAAAGGCGGTTGCGGCGCTCCCATGTCGCTCCACCGTCCTCGGTCGCAAAGACGCCGGCCGCCGAGATTCCAACCCAGAGTTTTTTTGGGTTGCTGGGATCGGAAACGATCGTGTGCAGCACCAGGCCGGCGGCGCCGGGATTCCAGCCGGCCGCCGAGGGATGATCCGTCAGAGCATTTATTCGCACCCAATCTTTACCGCCATTCTCGCTGGCCAGCAGGCTCGCCGGTTTGGTGCCGGCATACAGCGTTCCATGCGCGTAGCCGAGCGACCAAATTTGAGCGAATGCGTCGGCGAACGGCAGCGGTTCCTCGGTCCAGCCGATCATCTTTGCGAAATTGGAATCGTTGGCGGCCCAATCGTCCATCTTCCCCTTTGTAAGGCGGGTCACTTTCCAGTGCGCGCCGCCGTCGTCGCTGCGCCAGACGCCGGCGCCGTGCCATTCGCCGCCGCCGCCCGCCCAAAGCGTGCCGGTCTCAGGGTCGCCGATCACATGGTTGATCGGCCAGCCCTCACAGTAAGGACCCTCGACGGCCCAGCCGCTGCGGTCATTGCCGCCGGCAATCAAAAACGCGCCTTTGGTTGTGCCAACGAGCAGCGTCGTGCGCGTAGAAGACTTCAATTTTCGCCTCCCATCCGGAGAAACAATTGCGCACTATATATTTGGGGCAGGGTGGAGCAATGCGTGGCAGCATCGTGGAACCCGGTTGGCAATTTCGGGGCGTTCTCGATATCCGGCTGGTCATTGTTTCGTTGCGCTTCGGGTCTCCGTTCGAAGTGCAAGGTACCGCGCGCAATCGTTGGATTCATATTCGCCAAAGCCAGCGGCCGAAAGCGACCGCCGTAAGCATTCCGAGAAGCTGCGCGACGATGAATGCCAAGACGCCTGTGGGCGCGATGCCCGCATAGGTATCGGAAAGCGCGCGCGCCAGGGTCACTGCAGGATTGGCGAATGACGTCGATGAAGTAAACCAATACGCAGCCGTGATATAGAGACCGACGGCATAAGGAATAGCGGCAGGAGTTCCGCACACGGCATCCGAAGATCGTCAGCAGCAAACCGAACGTGGCAATGCCTTCGGCAAGCCATTGGCCGGCCCCGGTCCGGGCCGTTACAGATAACTGCCATAGCGGCAACTCGAACATGGCGTGTGCGGCCAACACGCCGACAATACCGCCGATGAGCTGCATGCCGACGTACATGGCCGCGATGTCCGAAGGCAGTTCCCGGCGCGACGCTAGGGCGATGCTCACCGCCGGATTGAAGTGCGCTCCCGATACCGGCCCAAACGTCAGAATGAGCACGGTCAGGATCGCGCCGGTCGCAAGCGTGTTGCACAGAAGCGCGAGGGCGCCATTACCGCCCGAAAGCTTTGCAGCCATGATGCCGGAGCCGACCACGCCGGCGAGCAGGAAGGCCGTTCCTAAAAACTCCGCAACGCAACGTCGCGCCAGCGATGGCATCAGAGCGGCCGATATCTTTAAGCTTGTTCTGTATCGTCAAGCTGATCGAGTGAACGTAACGGAAGCGCCGTGAAAATCGCGATGCGTTGATGCAGCATGCGATAGGCTTCCTTGAATGCGAGCGCTATTTCGGCTGGCGTCCCCTCGCTTCGGCTGGATCCGGCACGCCCCAATGCGCCGTCATCGGTTGACCGGGCCACACCGGGCACGTTTCGCCGGCGGCATTGTCGCAAACCGTGAAAACAAAATCGAGCGGCGGCGCGCCCGCGCTCGCAAACTCGTGCCAGGATTTCGATCGAAAGCCGGACGTGTCGTAGCCGAGGCTGTGCAAAAGCCGCAGCGTTTCAGGATGCACACGGCCCTTAGGCTGGCTGCCGGCGCTGTGGGCGCGAAATCTTCCTGCGCCAGCTTGTTCAAGATCGCTTCGGCCATGATCGAGCGCGCAGAATTGCCAGTGCAGAGAAACAGTGCGTTGAATGTTCGTCGGCCATCGCCGCCCTCACGCAGTCGGACAACCGCATGCGGCAGCCGGCGCGCGCGTACTTCGGGCGCGCAGCACGACTTCTCATGGGCCACGCGGGCGCGCGTTCTCCCCCGTGCCGTCGCCATAATTGATGCTTTCACCGGTCGTGTGGAACGTTTCCCACGCGATACCGGCCGGATCGTCGATCCAGGACTTTTCGGACTCGGCATAGCAGCAGGCTGTCCGACCCTGCTCGACGATGTTGCCGCCCGCCTTGCGGAGCCGTGAATAAATCTCTTTCAGCTCCTCACCGCTTTCCGCTTGGATGCCGAGATGATCGAGCCCGGGCTCGCGCCCGCGCGTCGAAACGGCGAAATTGACATGCGGATCATCGAGCATCCACTTGGCGTAATCGGCCTTTATCACGGCTGGCTCGGCAGCGAACAGCGCCGAATAGAAGCCGATGGACAGCTTGAGATCATCCACGGCGACGTGCACGTGAAATCGTTTCATTGGTGACTCCCTTTGGTTCGCAGAGCGCCATGGGCGCGCACACTTGCGCGCCTTGGCAACAATTCTCAGTGAGAAAGGAAATAAGACCGTTCATCGTTTCGAAGCGTGCCGCATAGATCATCGAGCGGCCGTCGCGGCGCACCGTGACCAGTCCCGCGACCCGGAGACGGTCGAAATGAAACGTGAGCGTGTTTGGGGCCAAGCCGAGTTTATCGGCAACTTGCCCCGCCGCCATTCCGTCGGGTCCGGCCTGGACCAGCAGCCGGAAGATATCGAGGCGGTTATCTTGGGCGAGAGCCGCCAAAGCTGCTACGGCGTTCCGCATTTTCATATTTCAATGAATATTGAAATATTACGCCCGAGTCAATAATATTTCGATAAGTACTGAAATGACGACCTGTCGTGCCGCGACCAACGCGTTGAGGGCTGGCGCCGCAGGCCTGAATGACGTCGGGCTTAAACCCGTCGAGGCCATCGCGGCGATATATCCGGCGGCGCCGGCGTGTCCCACGGCGGTATAGGCCGTCGCGATGATTCGAGAACGAGCGAAAAGACAGTGTTTGGTATCGCCACGACCTTGGCAGCAAGCCAAACGCGTCAGGCGTTCGGGTCGGTCGCGTTCGGATAGAACAGCTGCTGGCCGCCGATCTTGTAGCCGGCGATGATGTTCTGACCTTCCGGCGAAATCAGGAAGTCGATGAACTGCTGACCGAGGTCTTTCTTGACGCTCGGATATTTCGCCGGATTCACCAGCATCACGCCATATTGGTTGAACAGGCGCTTGTCGCGTTCGACCACGATGGCGAGATCGCCGCGGTTTTGGAAAGCGAGCCAAGTGCCGCGATCCGACAGCACGTAAGCGTTGGACGCCGATGCCATGTTGAGCGCGGCGCCCATGCCCTGGCCGATTTCCTTGTACCAAGGTCCTTTGTCGTTTGCGATATCGACGCCAGCGTCCTTCCAAAGCGCGAGTTCGGCAATGTTGGTGCCGGAGCGGTCGCCGCGCGAAATGAAAGGGGCGGCTTTGGCCTTGATCGTTTGCAGCGCCGTCAGAATATCTTTGCCCTTGATCCCGGCGGGATCGTCCTTGGGGCCCACCAGGATAAAGTCATTATACATGACGGGATAACGCTTCACCCCGAAGCCTTCGGCCAGAAACTTTTCCTCGGCGGATTTGGCATGAACAAAGACGACATCGGCGTCGCCGCGCCGTGCGGTGTCGAGCGCCTGACCGGTGCCCTGGGCCAGCACTTTCACCTCGATGCCGGTCTTCTGCTTCACAATCGGCAACAGGTAGCCGAACAGACCTGAATCTTGCGTCGACGTCGTCGAGGCAACGACAATGGACTTTTCCTGAGCGGAAGCCGAGCCGGACAGCAATGCGCTTGCCGTCATGGAGATTGCGATTGTTGCGGCTCTGAGGAATTGCGGCCATCGGTTCATACGGACCTTCTCCCGGCAGGATTAAAAACGCGCCCGTTCGGTCAGCGGCCCGTCAGGGCGCGTCCGAAGAAGAGGCTCAAGGCACTTACGGTCATCGAAAGGACGATGAGAATGATCCCCAGGGCGAGGGCAAAACTCAATTCGCCTTTACTGGTCTCCAAGGCGATGGCCGTCGTCATCGTGCGAGTATAGCCCCGGATATTGCCGCCGACGATGATGATCGCGCCGACTTCGGCGATGGCCCGGCCGAAGGCCGCGAGGAAGGCCGTCAACAGTCCTTCCCGGCCAATGCGCATGATCGGACCTATGGCGCGCAGGCGCGAAGCCCCATCGACCAAAAGGGCATCGCCATAGGCAGCCCACACATCGACCGTCATGCGATGCACCAGTGCGATGACGATCGGGGTGGCGAGAACAGCCTGGGCGATCACCATTGCGGTGGGTGTGAACAGAATACCCAACGATCCGAGCGGTCCCGATCGTGACAAGAGCAGATACACCACAAGACCGACAACGACCGGCGGCAGACCCAACAACGCATTGGCAAGGACGATCAATGCGCCCTTGCCCCGAAAGCGATAGATGGCCAATGCGGCGCCAAGCGGGGCACCGATGAAAAACGCACAGATGGCCGCGGTGAGGCTCACACCGAGCGACAGGGAGACGATCTCGAGCAACTCGGGGTCGAGATGACCGATAAGGCTTGCCGCGGTGTAAATCGCTTCCGCAAAGTCGTTCATTCCACTTTCCGATGCGTGGGCGGCCAAATCGCCAAAGAATGCGCGTGTCCGTATAGGGGTCCAATTCGCTGAAAATTTTATCCAGGTTGAGGCGAAAAGCGTCAGCCTCGGGCAAGGAGTCTTCGCTAGGTAGTTTGTATTACGGGCTTCTTGGCTGGGTTATCAGACATGATCGATGGCTTCGGTGCGCTGCGCAAGCTTTGCGGCCAAATCGGCCGTTTCCGCCGCGACCAGCGCGGCACCATGGCGATGATGGCGGGCCTGACGACGATCCCGCTGATCTTTTCGGTCGGCGCCGGCATCGACTACGGCGTCGGCAGCATGGCCAAGGCCAAGCTCGACTCGATCGCCGACGCCGCGGCGCTGTCGGCGGTGGATCATACCGCCATCTTGGGCACTCCCGCCGCGGCACAAGACACCGCCCAGACCACCTTCAATGCCGAAGCCGTCAACATTCCGAATGTCACGGTCAGCAATGTTTCCGCCAGCGTGATCGACTCGGTGACCGGACGCACCGCCGTGGTCAATTACACGGCGACCAAGAACAACCTGTTCATGGGCATTTTCGGCTACCCGTCGACGACGCTGAACGGCTCGGCGACGGCGCAGGCCGGTCTTTCGACCAATATCAATTTCTATCTGCTGCTCGACAATTCGCCGTCGATGAATATCGCTGCGACCTCGGCCGGCATCTCGGCGATGGTGGCGGCGACCTCGGCGCAGGGCGGCTGCGCCTTCGCCTGTCACGAATCCAATCCGTCGGCCGATAAGCTCGGCAATCCAGGCGGTGTCGACAATTATGCGCTGGCGGCCAAGCTCGGCGTGGTGACGCGGATGCAGAACCTGGCGAGCGCCACCCAGTCGCTGATGAGCGCGGCATCGGCGATGGAGGGGCCGAATAGCGGGCAATATCAAATGGCGATCTACACGTTCGCCGATTCCGGTCTCAACACCGTGCAACTGCTGACCTCGAATCTGGCCAATGCGCAGGCCGCCGCCGCGAATATCAACGTCGAGGAAGTTTACGACAACAATTGGCTGACCAAGACCAACAACAATAGCGACACCGACACCGACTTCGAAACCGCGATGTCGCAGATCAACACTCTGATGCCGCTGCCCGGAACCGGCACGCCCAGCAGTACGCCGCAGGAAGTGTTGTTGATCGTCTCGGACGGCGTCGACGACAAGGTGTCGTCGAGCTGTTCGCAATCGCTCGACGGCAACCGCTGCCAGCAGCCGTTCAGCACGACCTGGTGCACCACGGTGAAGAATCGCGGCATCCAGATCGCGGTGCTCTACACCGACTATCTGCCGCTGCCGACCAATTCCTGGTACAACGATTGGATCGCGCCGTTCCAGAGCAAGATCGAACCGAACATGCAGAGCTGCGCATCGCCGGGCATGTTCTTCTCGGTCACCACCGACGGCGATATCACCTCGGCCATGCAGACGCTGTTCCAGCAGGCGGTCGCCGCCGCCCGATTGACGAAATAACCGGCGCGACCGATCGCGCCGCGTCAATTTCGCGCCGCCGCCGTGCCAGGTGCCGGGTCACCACGCGGATCGCGCTGAGCGGCAGATCGAGTAAGCCCGGCAGCGGATCGTCCCAGGCGAAAACCGCCGCGGCCGCCGGACGGCGCAGCGACTGCAGATAAGCCAACGGCGACAGCCGTCCCGCCAGCATCTCGGCAACCGAAGCCGCGCAATCGCGGGTCAAATAGCGCCAGTGTGCGCCGACGCATGCCGTGGCCGGCGCGACGGGCCGGCCGCGCGCGAGGCGGTATTGCAACGCCGGGAAGTCGATGCCGGCGGCGGCGCCGAGCGCCATCCAGGTCCAGGCGCGCGCATTGACGTCGAGGATCTTATAACTGCCGTCGCGCGCGTCGTATTTGAACTCGATTTCGGCGAGCCCGCTGAAGTCGAGGGAAGCGAGAAAGCGCGTCGCCGCGGCTTCGACTTCGGGCCGCTCGACGGTTTCGACCAGCGTGCTGGTGAAACCGAAATTGATCGGATATTGCCGGCACCGTCGCGCCACCAGCGCGCCGACCGGCCGGCCGCGATCCCACACCGCGGCATAGGAAAACTGCGTGGCGCCGTCACCGGGTATGAGTTCCTGGACCATGATCGCGTCGGCGCCGACCAGCGCCTTCGCCTCGTCATAGCGAGCGGCGAGCGTGCGTTGATCGTCGGCGCGCCAGGCCTTGGCGTCGATGAAGGCGTTGCGGGTTTCGTGAACGGTCGGCTTGAGAATGACCGGAAACGAGATACCGAGATGGGCGAGATCGTCGCGGCTCCGCGGATAGCGCGTCGACGGCCGCGCAATGCCGAGTTCGGCCGCGCGTGCGTCCATCAGCCGCTTGTCGTAAGCGAAGCGGATTTTATCCCACGGCTCGGTGGTGAGCGTGAAGACCGCGCCGAGTGTCGCGTGGTTCTGCGCGACGAAGCGCATATCGGCGTCGCTGCCGGCGAACAGCACCCAGTCCTCGAGGCTATGGCGACGTCCGAGTTCGACAAGAAATCTCGCGGCGCCGTCGCCGGCGGGCCCAGGCCAGGACACGTTCCGCTCGACGTAGCGCGACAGACCGGCGAGCGGATTTTCGGCGGTGACCAGCCAGACCGGGATGCCGCGGCGGCCGAGGCTGCGGGCGATTTCGAGGCTGCCGTGCGCGCCGCCGAGGACGAGCGCGCCTTTTGGCGAAACGGCAGCAGGCGCTTTCATTGCGGCGCCGGCTGACGCGGTGCGGCGGACTCGTAGAGACCGGCGAGCGATGCCGTCGCTGTGGCCGGCCGCCAGGCGGCAGCGCCGCGGGCGGCGCGGCTCACGGCGCGCGCCGCGACCGGCGCGCCGGCGATGAAGCGCAGCAGCGGGCCGAAACTCTTCACCGCATAGGAGCCGACGAAATGCAGCTTCGGCACGCTCGACTCGAATCCGGCGCCGAGCAGCGGCGAACCGTCATCGGAGACGATCTGCTCCAGAAGCTGCGGCGTGAACAGGCCGGTGCGCGCTAGATCGATCCGATAACCGGTGCCGAGCAAAATGTGGTCGAAGCTTTCGGCGCCGTTATCGAGATCGAGCACGATGCGGCCGGCAAGCGGGCGCGCTCCCGCGATGGTGCGGCCGGGCATGCAATTGACGTTGCCGAACCGCGGCCGGAGCCAGCCGCTGGCGCCCGGCTTGAGGCAGCGCCGGGTAAATTCACTGCGGAGCTTTTGCGGCAGCAAGCGCGTCGCTTCCGGCAATTCGGCGAGCCAGCTCAGCGGGAACGGTCCGACTTCGGACGGCGCCTTCAATGCTTGAAGGAGCCACGTCTTCGCCGCTCCCTGCGTATCCGGCGCGGCGCCCAGCCAACGGACCGGACCGCGGCTGATGAGCTCGACCTCGGCGCCGGCTTCGGCCAAAAGGGCCGCGGATTCTGTCGCGCTTTGGCCGCGTCCGATGACGCCGACGCGCTTGCCGCGAAACGGTGCGAGATCGGTATGCTCGCAACTGTGGCTGACCAGCGCCGCGGGCAGATCGCGAAACGCCGCCGGCCGGTATTCTTGATTGCGCAATCCGGTCGCGATCACCACGCGATCCGCCGTCGCCACCTCGCCGTCGGCAAGCTTCAGCCGAAAGCCGGTGGCGGAAGTGCCGATCAGCTGGACGGCGCGGCGGTCGACTTCCGGCACGGCGTGGCGTTGAAACCATTCGCCGTAGCCAACGAATTGCTCGACCGGCAGCAGTTCGTCGGCATCGACGCCGCGTTGCGATGCGTAGGCGTCGAGTGACAGCGCGCGCTCCGGATCGGATAGGCTGGTGGCGCGCCAAGGCGAACGCAGCAGCATGCCTTTCGGCATGTTGTCGCGCCAAAACGCCATCGGCTCGCCGAACACCCGCGTGGCAACGCCGGCGGCGGTGAGATGCGCGGCGACCGACAGGCCGTAGGGACCCGCGCCGATAACGGCGGCCTCGCAGGAATTACCTGTTCTCGGTGTCATGCTGTGTAAACCGACCATGCGTGAATAGGATAGCGAAGCGAGAAATTACGCAGGTGTCGGTAGCAGATTGGCGCGGGGCCGTCAGAAGGCCGTCGTATTAATGTTAAATCGGGTTCCGCCGCCGCGTGTAACGTTACCGAACGTCGTTAAAACGCGATCGTCTCGCTTCGAGGATGCCGGAATGCACGGGGCTTGCCTCTGACCGCGGGCGTAATAATGTCGAAACTCCGGTCGCGCTGCGGCTCTCGTCAGGCGAGGTCGGCGAACGCGCAGTAACGAACCGAGAATGCGTCAGCCGCCCATGCTCAAGGCCGCCGTTTTTCGCCCGATCATTTTTTCCGTCAACTGCTTTATCGCGACCATACTGACGCTGTTCATCGCGTTGAGCCTCGATCTGAAGAGTCCGGGCTGGGCGATGACGACGGTCTATCTGACCAGCCAGCCGCTCTCGGGCGCGATGCGGGCCAAAGCGGTCTATCGCGTCATCGGCACCTTTGTCGGCGGCGTCGCGATGGTCGCGATCGTTCCCAACTTCGTCGACGCGCCCGAACTGACGGCGCTCGCGATCATCCTGTGGGTCGCGCTTTGCCTTTATCTGTCGCTGCTCGACCGGACGCCGCGCTCCTATGTGTTCGCCTTGTCCGGTTACACCGCGGCGCTGATCGGCTTTCCGAGCGTGCTGGCGCCGGACGGCGTGTTCGATATCGCGGTTTCGCGCGTCGAGGAAATTGCGATCGGCACCATCTGCGCCGCCATCGTGCACAGCCTGATATTTCCGAAAAGCGCGCTGAGCGCGTTTACCCAGAAACTGGACGGCATTCTCGCCGATGCGCGCCACTGGATCGCCTGCGGCTTGACCAAGGAGCCGACGCCGGAGATCGATCGCGAGCGGCGCCGGTTCGCCGCCGACGGCACCGAACTTTATCTGCTCGGCACCAGCTTGAGATTCGACACCTCGTCGTCGCATCCCGACATCGGCACGGTTCGCGCCTTCGATCGTGCCGTCATCGCGCTGCTGCCGCTGTTGACCGCGGTGGAAGATCGGCTGGGCGTGTTGCGGCGCATGGGACCGCTGCCCGAAAATCTCGCGCGCGCGGTGTCGGACATCCATGACTGGGTCCGAAGCTCCGACATGCCGGATAAGAGCGCCGGCCGCGGTCGCGCCGCGGAACTGCGGCAGGCCTGTGTTGCCGCCACGCCGGCGGTCGGACCGGACTCGACCTGGGCCGATCTTCTGATCGTGAATTTGACCGCGCGGCTCGACGAACTGATTACGTCCTGGCAGGACTGCCTCGACCTCGCCGCTTACATCTCGGATCCGTTACGCAGTCCGATCCCTCCATCCGAGCGGATGCCGACAAGCTCGGCTGCGAAGTCCCTGCATAAGGACCCCGGCCTCGCTTTGCTTTCGGCGCTCGCTGCCGCCGTCGCCATGGGCATTTGCTGTGTGCTGTGGATTGCAACGGCATGGCCGGACGGCGCGGGCGCCGTCGCCTTCGCCGCCGTGCTCTGCACGCTGTTCGCGGTATTGGACGACCCGACGCCGGTCATTCGCAATCTCACGGTGTTTCTCGCGTTGTGCATTCCGCTGGTCGCGATCTATCAGTTCGTCATTTTCCCGGCGATCGACGGCTTCACGCTGCTCGCCGTGGTGTTGGCGATGGTTTTGCTTCCCGCCGGCATCGCGCTGGCGATTCCACGCTATGCCGTTCTCGGCCTGGCATTGGTCGTGGGCTTCAGCGTGGAATTGAGCCTGCAGTCGAGCTACGCGGCCGATCTCGCGACGGTCTTGAACTCCAACAGCGCTTTCGTGGTCGGCGGCCTCGTCGCGCTGATCGTGACCGGTCTGATCCGCGTGATCGGCGTTCGGGAGAGCGCGCGCCGGATCATACGCGCCGGGTTGCGCGATCTCGCCGACGTCAGCGACCGGCGCGTGCCGTCGACCCGGGTGGAATGGATCAGCCGGATGCTCGATCGCGTCGGCCTGCTGTTTTACCGCGGCGCCGCTTCGCAGGACGCACCGCGACACGGCTTCACCGACGTGCTCGCCGACCTCAGAATCGGCGTCAATATTATCGAGATACAGGGGGTCGAGCCGCGCTTGAGCCCGGCCGGCCGCGCGGCGCTTGAAACATTGCTCGGCGGCATCGCGGCCTACTTCCGCGCTCTGGCCGATGACCGCGTGCGGCCGCTCGGCGACGAGCTGCTGCGGCAGACCGATTTCCTGATCGGCGAGATTTTGCCTTTGGGCGAGAATTGTCACGCCGCCCTGGCCTCGATTGTCGGGTTGCGCCGTTCGCTTTATCCTGACGCGCCGCCTTATGGAGCGATCCCGTGATCGGTGAGTTCGACATCTACGGTGTCTATGTTCCGCTGCTCGCGGTATTCGGCGTCGTGGCTTTCCTGCTGCAGCTTGCGGTCAAGCGTGCGCTGGATGCTCTGGGCTTCTATCGCTTCGTGTGGCACCGGCCGCTGTTCGACCTCGCTGTCTTTGTGATCCTGCTCGGCGCCGTCACTTCCATCGGCATCGCATCGGGTGTCGTCTAACGCGGCCTATTCTGGATGGTGGATCGATGAATTCCTTTTTCGCGTCGTTCGGCCGGGTCCTGGTCACGCTGGTTGCGGTGGTGGTGGCGGGCCTCGTCGGCTGGCAGTTGTGGAGCTACTACATGCTGGAGCCGTGGACCCGCGACGGCCGGGTCCGCGCCGACGTGGTGACGGTGGCCGCCGACGTGTCCGGTCTGGTCAGCGATGTGCTGGTCGCGGACAACCAAAAAGTCACCAAGGGCCAGCCGCTGTTCCGTATCGACCAGAGGCGGTTTCAATATGCGCTCGAGCAGGCGAAGGCGTCGGTCGCGAGCCGCCAGGCGACGCTCGATCAGACCAAGCGCGATCTGACGCGCAGCAAGAGTTTGACCAGCATTGCCGTCACCGCGCAGCAGGTCGAGCAAAGCCAGCAGGCGGTCGACATCGCGCAGGCGAATTTCGACGACGCGACCGCTTCGCTCGAGATCGCCAAGCTCAATCTGGAACGCTCGACGGTGATCGCGCCGGTGAACGGCTTCGTCACCAATTTCGGCCTGTTGCCGGGACGCTACATCACCGCCGGCGCCAGCGTCCTCGCGCTGATCGATTCCGATACGTTTCGCGTCGAAGGCTATTTCGAAGAGACCAAGCTGCGGCGCATCCACATCGGCGACAGCGCCACCGTGAAACTGATCGGCGATCCCGCCGAGATTTCCGGGCATGTCGAGAGCATCGCCTCGGGCATCGAAGATCAGAGCCGCAGCACCAGCAGCGACCTGTTGGCATCGGTCAATCCGACCTTCAATTGGGTGCGGCTCGCCCAGCGGGTGCCGGTCCGCATCAAGCTCGACAACGTGCCGCCGCAGATCAGGCTCGTCACCGGCCGCACCGCGACGGTGGCGGTCGGCAAGATCGATTGGTGGTAGGAGTTTTCACGGCTGCGGTCGTATTCGCTCGGTGCGCGACGTCGGCAGCAGCAAGCTGCTGGCGCTTCCGGCCAGCGCCAGCGCGGCGCAAATCAGCATGACGATTTGGATGCTTTCGCCCAAGGCGTGTTTGATTACGGCCTCGGCCTGCCGCCGGTCATCGCCTTGCAGCAGAGACAGCGCCGGACCGGCGACGAATTGTCCGCGGGCGCTGTCGATGGCCTGCTGCACCGGGCCGGACACCGCATTGGCGGCGCCTTTGTTCAGCGCCTGATCGTAAATCCCGAGCGCCAGGGCGCCGAGGAGCGCAATGCCGAACAAGCTCGCGACCGACGCGACCGCGGTATTTATTCCGGCAGCCACGCCGGTCTGATGGGCCGGCACGGCGCCGAGCACCACGGTGGTGAGCGGCGCGACGCTGATGACCAGGCCGAGCCCCAGGATCGTGATTGGAATCAAAAACTCCCAATACGATCCGCCGTTGATCGGCGCCGCCAGCAGGCCGAAGCCGAGCGCGGCGATCGTCGGCCCGACGACCAGAGGCCATCGGGCGCCGAAGCGATCGAGCAAGCCGCCGGACCAGCGCGACAGCAAGGCCATGATCAATGTCAGCGGCAGGAAGGCCGCGCCGGCGCGCGCGGCGGAAAATCCTCCGACCTGGATAAGAGCGAAAGGCAGAAAAAACAGCGCGCCGGAGAGCGCGGCGTACAGCAGCAGCGTCAGCAGATTGACCGCGCTGAAGGTTCGCGACCGGAACAGGCCGAGCGGCAGCATCGGATGTGAACTGCGCGCTTCCGCGACGATGAAGGCCGCCAGCAGCAGTAAGCCGCCGGCCAAAGCCAGCAGCACCGCGGCGTCATTCCAGCCCCGGGTCGGCGCGGAAATCAGACCATAGGCGAGGCTCGCTAAAGCGAGAAATACCAGGATCGCGCCGCGCCAATCCAGGCCGCCCTCGCTTTCGGGATTGCGGCTCTCGGGCACGCGATAGAGCGCGATCCAGATCGTCGGCAGCGCCAGCAGGGGATTGATCAGGAAAATCCAGCGCCAGCTGAAATGGTCGACGATCCAGCCGCCGAACAGCGGGCCGATGGCGCCGGCGACGGCGGAAAAGCCCGCCCAGGTTCCGATCGCCTTGCCGCGTTCGGAATCGTCGAAGCTCGCACCGATCAGCGCCAGCGAGCAGGGGATCAGCAGAGCGGCGCCGCTGCCTTGAATGGCGCGCGCCAGGATCAATTGGCCGGCATCGGCGGAGAGGCCGCACCACGCCGAGGCTGCGGCAAAGATCGCAATGCCGATCACGAACATGCGGCGGCGGCCGAACAGATCGCCGGTGGCGCCCCCGATCAGCAGAAATGCCGAGAGGCAAAGTGTGTAGGCATTGACGATCCATTGGACGACGACAACGGACGCGGCGAGGTCGGTCTCGATCGCGGGCAGGGCGACATTGACGACGGATTCGTCGACGTAAGAGATGCTCGATGCCAGGATGGCGGCCGCCAGCACCCAGGGCTTGGCGCTGGGCGGACAGTTCCGGACCGCGGGGATCGACTGGATCGCCGCCGGGTCGCACGGCCTTGCTTTCGGATTGATCATCGATTTAGACCCTGCGCGCCGAACCGGGGCACTTCTCTCGGGGCCCATGGTAACTGGTGCGGATCGGTCGCCTGCGAAAGTGCTTTTGCGACGACGAGCGGGTCCAATTTTACCTGCGGGGAAAGTGGGGTAATGTCCCGCCGTCGCCGCAAGCGCGAGGCCGGCGCGGGTGTAGCTCAATGGTAGAGCAGAAGCCTTCCAAGCTTATGACGAGGGTTCGATTCCCTTCACCCGCTCCAATGTTTTCAATCACTTAGAACCTGCTGGCTTGGAAGTTGATACATCGGCGGGCTGGTGAGTTGATACAAAATCCCCCGCTTTGTTCCCGGCTCTGATTTTCCGACGCCCCTTGAGCCGCGCGTCGTCGGTGTTGCAGACGGCTTCGATATCGACGGGCGCATATGTCTTGTGAAGGGTATTCGAGCGCCCAATCGAATTGGCGAGTTTGGCAGCAAGTCCGATCCGGCCAGCGTCGTCGGCCACGGCCTCAACTACGCCGGCCGACGCATATCCAGGGAGACAGGGCTCAACAATTCCGGCCTTAGGCCGGCTACGCTCACGCAACAAAACCATGCTGAATAAGATAAGATTTACACCGAGGTTTTGGAGCCCGCGTCCAAAGAAATATGGCCTCGGGATGCGAGTCCCGAGGCCATGAGCAGACCGCCAATTTCTGAGGGGGGCTGGGGTGTGGCGGCCCGCTGCTATAATAAGCGGGGAGCCAACCTGCGGTTCCGAAAAAATTTAAAGGAGGCCGGCTTCGGCGTGCAATAGTTCTTCGTCGCCAAGATGAAGTTCGACAAATGCACGAGTTGGCTTCGTGAGCGGCTTATGATCGGCGAATACACGCCGCGTCAATTCCCAGGCGATATCTTCCGACACGTCCCGCGCCCATCCCTCAGCGGTATTGATTGCGATTACGCGCAACGGGTTGTTGAATTGCCCGGTCAGGAGATCATCTATCACGTCGTTACGGCTCGCACTTGTTTCGTCGGTCTCGCGATAGACGCGCCCGGCGGCGCCGAAGTCGTCGAGCACGATGTGCACCGTGACGTCAAAGTCTGGCACAAGATTTGGGGTGGGGAAGGGCGAACGCGTACCACGCGACCTACGTAAGGACGCGACTCAACGCCGTCATTCAAGCCGCGTTCCGACGCCGCGGTTGAATGCAGTCTATTTAATCGCGCCCGCTCGACTGGTTTTAGCGAGAGGCGCCTCCGCCTGTTCGTCCATGGTCCGCCAATTGCCAGCAGTATTTTTGCAACACTCGGACACAATCGGCCGGCTCCCTCAAAGGTAAGGTTTTGGCTGATAGCGCCCGCCTATAAGCTGCAAGCTTAGGCGGGATTCCTTCCGTGAGGGATATTGAGGGTAAGATGCGAAATTTAAAAATTATGATTTCCGCAGTCGCGATAAGCGCAATTGCCGGTGTTGCGGCGGCCTCGGCCGCTGATCTCCCGGCGCGGACCTCTACCAAGGCCCCGGTGATGGTCGATCCGGTCTATAGATGGACCGGCGTTTACATCGGCGGAAATGCCGGTGGGGCGTGGGGTCGGTCGGACGTTGCGACGACAACAACGTTTGTTCCTCTTCCAGCCGGTTACTTCGGAGCCGCCAACATACCCGCAGTGAACGCAGCGGGAACCGGCACCATCAAACCGAACAGTTTCACCGGCGGTGGCCAGATCGGATACAATTGGCAGTTTGCCCCGACTTGGGTGGCCGGTGTCGAAGCGGATCTCAGCTACTTTCATCTTTCAGGCTCGCGCACCGCTGCCGGGGCCTATCCGACTATTCCTGTCGCCGGCGTCGGATTCAACTTCCAAGAATTGGTTCAGACAAACTGGTTGTTTACGGCTCGACCTCGGATTGGATGGGCCAACAATAACTGGCTTTTCTATGCGACCGGCGGCGTCGCCGTCACCCAACTTAAATACAACAGTACGTTTACAGATAACGCCGGTGGCGGCTTTCCAAGTGGCATGCTCGATATTGGGACGCCTTCGACCACGAAGGTCGGCTGGACGATCGGCGGCGGTGTTGAGGCCGCGCTTTGGGCGCATTGGGCGGTCAAGGCGGAATATCTTTATGTTAACTTCGGGTCGGTTACCGGGGCGTCTACAAACAGCGTCAATCCGGCCTATGCTCTTGCCGTGGGTGGCCCGTCGATCAACCCATTCTCCCATTCGGCCAATCTCACTGCGAACATTCTCCGCGTTGGTCTGAACTATCACCTCTAACGCACCGGTGGTTGGGAAGTAACTGATCTATCGAAATGCGAAAGCCCCGGCATCGTCCGGGGCTTTTTTTGCCTGCTTTTCAAATGAGGCCACTGCGGTTTTCAAACTAGGCCACTGAGGGTCGAAACACCTGCACGACATTCGGAGCCTTGGATTTACCGCCCTACTTGGCTCTACGTGTTTCTTCCATCCGTCCGCGGATGCTCGCTCATAAGCAGCATCCCGTTCCGCAGCGTCAGCTTCTCGGCCGGCCAGTGCTTCAACGCTTCGTCGTAGGCAGCCTGGGCGACGTAGACATTTCCCGACGCGGCAACCAGCCAGCGACTGCGCGGCGTGCCGGTCCCACAAGTCGACTCGGTAATTCATGCGAAACAGCCCGTTTTTGGTTCAGAAAAAGTCTCAACCTGCTTTGATCTAAAACGGTTTTCCGACTGCCTTCCAAGCTTATGACGAGGGTTCGATTCCCTTCACCCGCTCCAATGTTTTCAATGACTTAGAGCCGGCTGGTTTGGAAGTCGATACTTCACCGGGCTGCCGAGTTGATAAATGCGCCGTTGCCGGAGGCGAGCGACCATTCTCGTCGCTTACAAAATCTCGACGGCAATATCATCGACAGGCTGCATGGCTTTTCCAAGCGCTTCTGTCGCTGGTCCATTCAACCAGTCGGGGAACATCCGCGCATCGACTAATGAATGGACGGAATGTCGAGGCGATATAATTCTTCGCCGCCCTCGTCCACGATTGCCAATTGCTGCCAAAGTTTCCGCGGATCGGACGCCAGTCGTTCAGCAAACCGCTTCGCGAGTTCTCTCACAAAACTTTCGGCAAGCTCGTCGCCCATTTGAGGTTTAGCTGAACGCTTTGCCATCGAGCGATAACGCGCGAAAAAGCGATTTGGAGGTACGCAAGCGTACTTTGCCCGGGGCATTAGCAGCCCGCGCAACCAATGCGCCGCCTCGAACATTAAGGAGAGGAAACGGAGTGCTTACACGGCGACTTAAACGATGTGCGAAAAATGCATCGAACTCGAAAAGAAAATTGAGCATTACCGGCGACTGGCAGCCGGCATCAGCGACCGGGCGACAAACGAGAAGCTCGCGTCGATGGTCGACGACTTGGAGGCGCAAAAAGGCGACCTTCACCCGGAAGGCGAGTAGGGCGACCCTAATTTCAACGTTGTTCTCTGCCGCCCCGCGGGTGCCGTCGGAACGGGTGGACTCGGCCTGGTCGCTCGGGAAGGGTCTGTGAAACCGATACACGGGAATTAGATCAAGGCTCGGAATAGGACGGATGGCACCCGCGCATGGCGGAGCCAGCCGAGCGCATCGGGCGCTAGGCCGTAAACAAATGTCCAGTTTGTACGGTACCGGACGAGCGAAAAGCCTCCTCAGGGATTGTCGCTTGGGTGCATGAGGGTGACGGTTAGAAATGACGGACAATTATCGGGAGAAGGCGGCGCAAGCGCGCCGATTGGCTGGATCAATTCCTGGAGACCCGGCGGCTGCACGTCTCTTGGAAATGGCGGAACATTTCGACGCCTTGGCCAGAGAGGCGGAACTCGGCTTTACCGGCGACATATTCCGGGAGCCGACGCCACAGCAGCCCGAGGCCCAACAGCAACAGCAACTGCAAGAGCAACAGCCCACATCCGAGGACGAAACCGATACCCAATGAAGACCGTCGCCGAGTACCGATCCTTTGCGGCCGAGTGCCGCAACCTCGCCATGCGGCGACCAGAAAATAAACAAGCCCTCGAATTGATAGCGGAGGCTTGGGATAAGATCGCCGACGAACGTGAAGCGAAGCTTGTGAAGCAAAGGTAACCACGCTCAGTGAACCTTGCGCAACGGCTATTCCGCCGGTCTGCCGTCGCTCGTGACGCCGCGCTCCAAGTACTCCAGCCACGGCTCGCTCGCGGCCTGACCGGCGCGCACGGCCTGCGTGAGGAGACCGAGCTTGTCGCCGCGGCGAACGAGATCGTGCAGCGCGCGCGGCGTTAGTCCGAAGCGGGCGCGGAAGGCGCGGTTAAAATGGCTCTCGCTGGCGAATCCGTGCTCCGCCGCAAGTTTGCGCGCGCTCAAGGGCCCCTGCGCCTGCGCCACCACCGCCTGGGCGGCGCGGGCAAGCCGGCGTTGCCGCACCACCGCGCCAACGCCGCCGAGCGGCTCCAGGACGCGATAAAGTGTCGATCGCGACCAGCCGAGCGCTGCGGCGACACGCAGCGGCGTCAGGTTCGATGTTTGCAGACTGTCGTCGATCACTTGCAGCGCCTGTTCGATCAGCGCGACATCGCCGCCGAGGGAGGCCGCGCGCTTTCCGGCCAGCAGTGCGATCAGCGCCGCGCCGGCGGTGGCGAATAGGCCGTCGAGCGCTCCGGCCGCTTCGGCAAGGCTGAGATCGCCCGCGAATTCGTAGAGCGCCAGCGCTTGCCGATGCAGCAGGCCGGCGGCGGCAGTCGCGGCCGGCAGCACGGCGCCGTGCGCCTCCGGCAGATTGAAGACCGCCGGCAAGCGCTCGCGATCGCTCATCACCGCAATGGCATCGAAATCGGTCGTGGTGCTGCGATAGCCGCGGCCATAATCGAACACGGCAACGTCGCCCGCGCGGAAAATAAAGCCCTTGCCGTCTGCGTCGCCTTCGACGGCTCCCTCGACGAGCGCCATCAGCATGATCTGCCGCTGGCCGAGCGCGATCTCGCGCGAGCCGCGCTCCATGATCTGTGCCGCGCAGCGGCTGCGGAAAATGATGGCGTGAGGGAGCTGAAACAAAATCGAATGGAACCAGAAGTCTTCGGGCTTCCCGCCCTTAGGAAGCGATATCGCGCAAGTGGGCGTGGATATTTCCCGGAAGGTCCGGAACGCAGACCCGTCGGGCGACGGGCCGATCTGCATCTCGGCGCGAACGGGCGTGGTGATCGGTCGATCCGTCATGACTATTCCCGCTCGCTCCAAGTTTTAGTCGCGAAAGCATTTCAACGTCTCTGCTCCCATAGCGTCTTAAAGCGTGTTGCATCAGCAACACCCGGTAAAAAAAACGCCGCTTGGGATTCCGTGGTGGTGTTTTGGGATTTTGCGTCGATCGCGCCCTTGGCGGCGCCCGCTCTCTGCGCATTGTGAGTGTGTGTGCACACGTCCAATCAACAGAACAAAGATGTGAGTTGAGTGTGATCGGCGTAGGCGGCGGCGAGGCGGGATCAGGCAAACTCATGACATTTCTTTTCAGCGCTGCACATCGCGGCAGGCTCGCCCGCGGCCTGCGGGACGTACGGCAACGCGTGACAATGCAGTTTGCGGCTCCGGTGTTCCTCTTCGCGCTGCTGGCATTTGCCAGCGCGGCGCAGGCGCAGACGGCGGGATGCAGCGGCGCGGTTTGCAATGTCACCTTGTCGGCCGATCCGGGCACGTCGGCGAGCGGCACGACGGGCGCGGCCGGCACGCTGAGCTATGCGATCGCCTATGCCAATGCCCAAGCAACGCCGGTCACCATCAATATCAGCGTCGCCACGATCACCCTGTCGGGGCCGCTGTCGCCGATCCTGCAGTCGGTGACCATCAACGGCGAAAGCGCCGGCACGCCGACGTCGATCACATCGTCGACCAGCCGCATTTTCTTCGCCGGCACCGATACCGCTTCGGAGATCGGCGGGCAGCGCCAGACCGTCGCGCTGAACAATCTGAGCCTGAGCGGTACGGCGACCGGCGGCGCCGGCGTCCAGGGCGGCGGCGGCGGCCTCGGCGCCGGCGGCGGGATTTTTGTCGCGCCGAGCGCCGACGTGACCTTGAGCGGCGTGTCGTTTGCCGGCAATCACGCCACCGGCGGCGCCGGGGCTACGGGCGCCGGCGGCGGCGGCGGCGGGCTCGGCGGGGCGGGCGGCACGAATGTGGGCGGCGGCGGCGGACTTTATGGGTCTGGCGGAACCGGTTCCTTCATTATCGGCGATTCGGGCGGCGGTGGGGGCGGCGTGTTCGGTCACGGCGGTGATGGCACTACCGGCAGCGGCGGTGGTGGCGGCTATAGCGGGGCCGGCGGTGCCGGGTCCGATTTCGGCGTCGGCGGCTCTGGTGGTGCCAATCCTCTTTCGGTGAATGGTCGCAGTGGCAACGGCGGCAACGGTGGAGGCAGTCCAGGCGGTAGCAACGGCGGCGGCGGCGGCGGTAGTAGTGGCGACTTCCCCGGCGGTGGCGGTGGCGGCGGCTTCGGCGGCGGCGGCGCTGGCGGCTTCGGCGGCGGTGGTGGCGGTGGTTCAGGCGTGAGCGGAGGGAACGGCGGGTTCGGCGGCGGCGGCGGCGGCGGCGGCAGTGCCGGCGGCGGCGCGGGCGGGTTCGGCGGCGGCGGCGGCGGTTCCACCAACACAAATAATGCAGGCGCCGGCGGATACGGGGGCGGCGGCGGTAGCGGAACTGGTAACCCTGGCGGTAACGGCGGCGGCGGCGGATTCGGCGGTGGTGGGGGTGCCGGCACGACCTCGGCAGGGGTCAGCGGCTTCGGCGCCGGCGCGGCGAGCGGCGCGCAAGGCGGCGGCGGCGCCGCGCTCGGCGGTGCGGTGTATGTCGCTGCCGGCGGTACGCTGACCATCGACGGCACCTCGAGCGAAGCCGGCAGCCAGTTGACCGGCGGCACCGGCGCCAATGCCGGCGCCACCTATGGCTCGGGGTTTTTCTTCCAGGGCACGGCCGGCGGGACCACGACCCTCACCTACGGCGCCGGCACGCAATCGGTCGGCGGCGTCATCGCCGACTACACCGGTTCCGGTGGCACCAATCCCGCCGCCGGCACCAATACCGCCGATCAGGGCGGCAGCGTCGGCCTCACCAAAAACGGCACCGGCACGCTGACGCTGTCGGCCAACAACACCTATACCGGGGCCACGGCAGTCAGCGCCGGCACGCTGGAGGTCGACGGCTCGGTCGCGAGTTCGAGCGGCACTACGGTGAGCGGCACCGGCACGCTCTCGGGCACCGGCACGGTCAGCGCCACCAGTGTCACTGCCGGCACGCTCGCGCCCGGCAATGCAGGGGCGCCGACCGGCACGCTGCACGTCAACACGTCGCTGACGTTCCAGACCGCCGCCGCCTACATGATCACGATCAGCGGCACCACTAACAGCTCGACCACAGTGACCGGCACCGCGGCGCCGGCCGGCGCCAGTGTCACCATCGCGCCAGGCAGCACCGTCGTCGCCAACCACACCTATGTCATCCTCACCGCCACCACGCTCACCGGCGCGTTCAATCCGACCGTGACCTATGGCGCCTACCAGGGCACGGTCAGCAACGCCGGCAACAATGTCGATTTGACCTTTACCTTTACCGGCCCGAACTCGATCCCGACCACGGGTCTCAACCCGAACCAGGCTGCAATTGCCAATGCGCTGAACGGCTACCTCGCCGGCGGCGGCACGCTGCCGCCGAACTTTGTCACTTTGTTTGGGCTCACCGGGCCGCAACTGGCGCAGGCGCTGAGCGAACTCGACGGCGAGGCCGGCACCGGCGCCGCGACCGGCACCTTTCAGTTCGTCAATGACTTCTTCAATCTGCTCTCCGACATCGCGCAGGGCACCGGCGGTGGCGGCGGCGGTGCGAATGGCGGCGGCGCGTCCGGCTTTGCCGCGGAAGCAACCAACGATGCGCTGCCGGACGATGTAGCGCTGGCTTATCGGCACGCGCTCAAACAGAACCCACCCCCATCGGCCGCGCCGCAGAACTTCGAGCGGCGCTGGACGGCCTGGGGATCGGGCTTCGGCGGCGGCGCCACCTATGACGGCAATGCTACGGTCGGCTCCAATAATCTGACCGCCTCGGATTACGGCTATGCCGGCGGCATGGACTATCATGCCGCCGCAAACCTGAAGCTCGGCTTCGCGCTCGCCGGCGGCGGCACCAATTGGAGCCTCGCGCAAAATCTCGGCAGCGGCCGCAGCGACGTCTTCCAGGCAGCCGGCTACGGCATCGAGCATTTTGGATCGCTGTATCTTACGGCGATGGCGGCGTTCGGCGAGTCCTGGTTCACCACCAACCGGATCGCGGCGCTCGGCGATCAGTTGCGCGCAAGCTTCAACGGCCAGGATTACGCGCTGCGCGGCGAGGCCGGGTATCGCTACGCCGTTGCGCCGACGATCGGCTTGACGCCTTACGCCGCGATCCAGACGCAATGGCTGCACACGCCGGGTTATGCCGAGACCGATCTCACCGGCGGCGGCTTCGCGCTCAGCTATGCCGCGCAGAATGCCACCGACACCCGCAGCGAGCTCGGCGCCCGCGCCGACGATCTGACGATGTTCGGCACTATGCCGCTGGTGCTGCGCGCGCGGCTGGCGTGGGCGCACGACTGGGTCTCCGGCGCGGCGCTCACCCCGACGTTCCAGGCGCTGCCGGGCGCGAGCTTCGTCGTCAACGGCGCGGCGGTGCCGCAAAACTCCGCACTGGTCTCAGCCGGCGGGCAACTCTTCCTCACCTCGAACTGGTCGGTCGAAGCTAAATTCAACGGCGAGTTCGCTTCGAGCGCGCAAACTTACGCCGGCAGTGGGACGCTGCGCTACGCTTGGTGAGCGAGCAAAAGCGCGGGCCGCGAGCCCGAGGCTCTTAGCGCGCAATAGAATGTAAAGCCTGTGAAAAGGGCGCGGTAATTTTCTGTGCCGATTTCAATTGCCGTTCACCTATGTATGTGACGTTCGCGCGCGCGGCCCTCGACGAAAGCGATGCCCGCCAGCACCAGCGCTGCGCCGGCGACCTGCGCCGGCGTCGGCACTTCACCGAGCGCGCTGAACGCCAGGCCGGCGCCGAAGATCGGCATCAAATTCACGAACTGGCCGGCGCGAATGGGGCCGAGCCGCGACACGCCATACGTCCAGAACAGGAAGGCGATCGCCGAAGCGAAGATCGCGATGTAGGCGATGCTCAGCAGCACAGGAAAGGACTCCAGCGCCGCAACGGGGGTCGGCGTGCCGAGGATCAACACAGGCACCATCATCGCCAGCGCCGCGGCGATGCTGACGGCGAGCGCCACCGGCGACGGCAGATCGGCGGGCCGGCGGCGCAACAGCAGCGAATAGGCGGCCCAGATGACGACGGCCAGCAGCATCCACAGATCGCCGACATTGAAACCCTGCGAGAGGACGCCGGTAAAGTCGCCGCGCGTGATCAAGACGCCGGCGCCGACGATCGAGATCAGCGCCCCGCCGATTTGACGGTTCGTCGGATGCTCCATTCCGACGGCAGCCGAGGCGAGTAGCGTCACGATCGGGGCAAGCGACAGCAGAAGAAGTGCGCTGGTCGCTGTCGTGCTTTGCAGCGCCAAGTAAACCAAGGTGTGAAACGACGCGATCCCGGTTGCGCCGAGCGCGAGGATGAGTTGCCACTCCCGGCGCAACACCGGCAGGCTGGCCGCCGTGCTCCGCCAGACGAACGGCGCCATGAGCGCAAGCGCGATCAGCCAACGCAAAAAATTCAGCGTAACGGGATCGACGTGGCCGCGCAGCGCGCGACCGGCAACGAAATTGCCGGACCAAAACAGCGCCGCCAAGGCGAGAGCCAGTGCCGGCGAGCGGAAGGCCGCTGGGGCCTTCCCCGACTCCGCCGATACAATGCTTGCCACGATCACCATTTTGCCCTCCACATCGCTTGGGACTGCGGCAGTGTGGCGGGCCGGAAGCCGGCGGTCATGAGACCGGCGTCCCGCGCGGGACAAGGTAAATGCTAAAAATGACGACGAGCGTAAGGTCGCGGTCCTATGATGCGCCGCCGATGCCCGCGTCCCTGGCCAGAACGATCGCTTGGGCTCGCGTCCGGACACCGAGCTTGGCAAATATGCTCGAGACCTGATTGCGGACTGTTTTCTCGCTCTTGGCCAAGGCATCGGCGATCGTGCCGTTGTCCAAACCCCGTGCGACCAGGGCCAAGACCTCATGCTCGCTGGTTGTCAGGCCCGATTGGCGCAGCGGGCCCGCTATGCCGCCGGCATTCCCCGCGAACGCGCGGAACTCCCGAAGAAACTGCGGCCACGCCGGCTCATCGGCGAGCAAGACATGATTGCGGCTTTCCAGCGGGACGAAGCGTGCCGACGGGATGAGCGTCGCGAGTTGCCGGCCTTGTTCGAAGGGAACGCGCGCGTCGTCGCGCGCATGCAATATCAACGTCGGTACGCGGATGCGTTCGGCGTCCGCGGTGACATCGATCTGATACAGCGTCTCGACGATGGCTGCGGCGCTCTCCGGCGACGTCGTCGTGCGCTCCAGATCATTGAACCATTGGTGCTGGTCGCGCGTCCCGTCCGGGATGAATTGCGACGTGAAGACCTGACGGAACGCCGGATTGTCGCGTCCCCAACCGAGGCGGATGAGCTTTACCAGGGTCTCGGCTTCCTCGCGCTGCGACGCCGTGATGTCCCGCCGCAACGTGCCCTTCGCGTAAGCACCAAAAAGCACCAGACGGGAAACCTTTTCCGGATGACGCGCCGCATAGGCTATCGCTATCGCGCCGCCTTGCGACATGCCGAATAGCGTGAATTGCTTAAGGCCTTGCGCCTCGACGACGGCCTCGAGGTCATCGATCCACGCCTCGAAAGACATGCTCGGCGGCGACCGATCGGACAGGCCGCAGCCGCGCTGGTCATAGCGGATGAAGGTATGGTCTCGCGACAGTTCCTCGAGCCAGTGCGTCCACACCGGGCTGCGCGCATCGTGCTCGGCGTGGCTGAGCCAATGCGCGGTTCGCAAGAGCGGCGGTCCGCGGCCGAGCGTGGCCACCGCGATCCGTGCACCGTCGCGCGATTTGCAGAACCGGATGTGCTGCTCGACTCTCGGCATAAGTCCTGATGGCCATGGCAAATGGCGCCCGCCATCATAGCGCGTTCGCCGCCAACGTGACCGATCAAAATATTGCCGCTCGATCGATTCCGGCACGAAGCGCCGAATTCGATTTCTCATAGCGGCCGGACAACGCAGCTTTGACGGCCGCCGGGGCTCTATCGGGATGGCCTGAATCGAAAGGCGGCGCCGGATCGTATTCGATCCCGAGTTGAATGGACTGGGCCGTGGTCTCTCCGGCGATTTCCGCGACCACACTGAGAGCAAAGTCGATACCTGAAGTGACGCCGCCGGCGGTGATCAGATTGCCGTCCTTTACTATCCGGGCCTTCTCGTGGACCGCGCCGACCAGCGCCAGCAGATCCGTATAAGCCCAATGCGTCGTCACCCGCCGCCCTTTGAGCAATCCGGCGACACCGAGAACGAACGCGCCGGTGCAGACCGAAGTGACGTATTTTGCGTTGGCCGCTTGCGCTCTGACGAACTCGACCGTCTCTCGATCGCCGATGGCACCGATCACACCATTCACGCCGCCGGGAACGCAGATCAGATCGAGCGGCGGACAATTGGCAAAGCTGTGCGTTGGCACCAGGCTCAGTCCGCAATCGCTGGGTACGGGAGCCGCCGATTTGGCGACGATGTGAGTTGTCGATTGCGGCAGCCGGGCGAGGACTTGCAACGGGGCGGTAAAGTCGAGCTGGGTCAGATCGGGAAAAATGACAAAGCCGACATTGAAGTTCGACATGACTTCAACTCCGTGGGTGTCGCATGCGGGCGCCGAAACGCGAGCGTACGCGGCGGCGATAGTAGCAGGATTAGATCAACGGCCGCCGACGCGCAGCACTTGCGGTAGGGGTCGTCGGGCGGCTGGGCGGTGCCGCCGCACCGTCCGGCGGCCGCGATCGCGCCAGGCCTTGGTGCTAGCCTTGGTGCTAGGCCCTTGCCATGTGTTGCGCCACGAGGCATGTGAACGCCCGCGCCTAGGAGTGTAGCTCAACTGGCTAGAGCACCGGTCTCCAAAACCGGGGGTTGGGGGTTCGACTCCCTCCACTCCTGCCAGGCGGCAGGCCCGGTGCGGCGGTGAAATTCGTTTGCCGGACGAGGCGGTTGGCCCGGAATCGGCGTTTCCTTGCTTGACGGTCGGGCCAGCCGGCAGTAGGTAGTGCCTATCGTCAGCGGCCCGGTAACGGACTTCCGCGGCGAACATATCCCCAAAAAAGGAACCGCTGGCCGGTCTCGTCCTCACTCTGGGCGGGGGATGGTTATTGGATTACCCGATGGCAAAAGTCAGTCCGTTCAAGTTTCTGCAGGAAGTGCGCGCCGAAGCGCAGAAGGTCACCTGGCCGACGCGCAAGGAGACCACCGTGACAACCATCATGGTGTTCGTCATGGTGTTCATCGCATCGATCTTCTTTTTGCTGGCGGACCAGGTGATGCGCATCTCGGTCGGCTTCCTGCTCGGTATCAGCTCTTAGGCTTTGCATTCCCGAACCAAATTCATGATCCGGATTTCATGACATGACGAACCGATGGTACGCGATCCACGCTTATTCGAACTTCGAGAATAAGGTGATGGAATCCATTCGCGAGCAGGCCAAGCAGCGCGGGCTGTCGAGCCTGTTCGAGGAAATCCTGGTCCCGAAGGAAAAAGTCATCGAAGTGCGCCGCGGCCGCAAGGTCGACGCCGAGCGCAAATTCTTCCCGGGCTACGTGCTGGTGAAGATGGAGATGACGGACGAAGCCTATCATCTGATCAAGAACACGCCGAAAGTGACCGGCTTTCTCGGCGCCGATAACAAGCCGATGCCGCTGTCGGACGCCGAGGCCGATCGCATCATCCACCAAGTGCAAGAGGGCATCGAACGGCCGAAACCGTCGGTTTCGTTCGAAGTCGGCGAACAGGTGCGGGTGTCGGACGGCCCCTTCGCCTCGTTCAACGGCACGGTGGAGGAGGTCGACGAAGGCCGCTCGCGGCTCAAGGTCGCAGTGTCGATCTTCGGCCGCGCCACGCCTGTGGAACTCGAATTCGGCCAGGTGGAGAAACTCTGAGACGTTGCCGGGCTTGTTCCGGCGGTCTCGATCGAATAGGCAGTGCACCTATCTAACGAGTGCCGGGGCAACGCCCGGGTACGACGGGAGTAACAAGTCGTGGAAGGTGAGGCGGTCGCCAGCCGTCAAGATCCGCACCACTAACAGGAGTAGAGAATGGCGAAGAAAATCACTGGCTATGTGAAGCTGCAGGTACCGGCGGGGGCGGCTAATCCGTCGCCGCCGATCGGTCCCGCCTTGGGCCAGCGCGGCCTCAACATCATGGAATTCTGCAAGGCCTTCAACGCGCAGACCCAGAAGTTGGAGAAGGGCGCCCCGATCCCGGTGACGATCACGGTCTATGCCGACCGCTCGTTCACCTTCGAACTGCGCACGCCTCCGGTGTCGCACTTCCTCAAGAAGGCGGCGAAGCTGGAAAGCGGCTCGAAGACGCCGGGCCGCGATTTCGCCGGCTCGGTGACCAAGGCGCAGGTCCGCGAGATCGCCGAAGAAAAGTTGAAGGATCTCAACTGCGATACCATCGAGGCGGCGATGCGCATGATCGAAGGATCGGCGCGTTCCATGGGGCTTGAGGTGAAAGCATGAGCACGCTTGGCAAACGCACGCGTTCGATCCGCGAAGGCGTCGATCGCGAAAAGCTCTATCCGCTCCAGGAGGCGGTGAAGATGGTCAAGGAGCGCGCCAAGGCCAAATTCGACGAGACCGTCGAAGTGGCGATGAATCTCGGCGTCGATCCGCGTCACGCCGATCAGATGGTGCGCGGCGTCGTCAATCTGCCGAACGGCTCGGGCCGTTCGGTGCGCGTTGCGGTGTTCGCCCGCGGCGCCAAGGCTGACGAAGCGCGTGCCGCCGGCGCCGACGTCGTCGGCGCCGAGGATCTGGTCGAGAAGGTGCAGGGCGGCGCGATCGATTTCGATCGCGTGGTCGCAACCCCCGACCTGATGCCGCTGGTCGGCCGTCTCGGCAAGGTGCTCGGCCCGCGCGGGCTGATGCCGAACCCGAAGGTCGGTACCGTGACCATGGACGTCACCGGTGCCGTCAAGGGTGCCAAGGGCGGTTCGGTCGAGTTCCGGGTCGAGAAGGCCGGTATCGTTCAGGCCGGCGTCGGCAAGGCCTCGTTCAGCGCCGACAAGCTGGTCGAAAACATCATGGCGTTTGCCGATGCGGTGCAGAAATCGCGGCCGGCCGGCGCCAAGGGGCACTTCATCAACCGGGTCGCGGTCTCTTCGACCATGGGACCGGGCGTGAAGGTCGAGCCGGGCAGCCTGTTCGCCAGCGGCCAGCAGGCGCACTGACCTTAATTTGTGCCCCTGAAAACGGGGCACAAATTGCGCTTGGCAAAGCCGCGATGAGCGGCTAAATAGCCGCCATGGGCGTGCCGGCCCGGTTTGTCGGCGCGCCTTTGTGCGCTTCTCGAAAACCCATCAAACGAGGCGTCCTCTTAGATCCGGTAGTTTTCGGATTGTCTAAGAGAATGAGTAGTTTAGGGATTTCGCGGGCGCGCTCCTGTCCAAGACTGCAGGCGCCGGCAACGGCTTAATCCATATCGTCATGGGCCAGCATAGACGGGTGAAGGACTGGGGTTATGGCTTTGATGCCGCTATGGCTTTGATGCCTATGGCCCTTCGGTTCTGACCTCGATGGCCCGGCACGGCGCAAGCTGTTCCGGGAGGGCAGGGTGTGAATGTCGTCCTGCCTGGTCCACCCTTTCTTGAGAGGGGATTAAGTGGGACGGCCGGCATCAACCCGGCGGTTCCGATGGGGACCGCCAACCGGAGAGAGCTTTTGGATCGCGCGGGAAAAAGCGAGCAGGTAGCGGCCCTTGGCGAGGTCTTCAAGACCACCAATGTCGTTGTCGTGGCTCATTATTCCGGCCTGACGGTCGCCCAATTGCAGATTCTGCGTCGGCGGATGAAGCAGGCTGGCGCGAGCGTGCAGGTCGCGAAAAACCGTCTAGCCAAGATCGCTCTTGAGGGCAGCGACGTCGCCTCGATTGCGTCCCTCCTCAAGGGACCAACCCTGATCGCCTTCTCGGTCGATCCGGTGGCGGCGCCCAAGGTTGCCGTCGAATTCGCCAAGGCGAACGAGCGTTTCGTCATCCTTGGCGGGGCGATGGGAACCACCGCGCTCGACCCGAATGGGGTCAAGGCCCTGGCGGCCTTGCCTTCGCTCGACGAGCTGCGGGCCAAGATCGTCGGCCTTATCCAGGCGCCGGCTACCAAGATCGCGCAGGTGGTGAATGCCCCTGCCGCCAAGGTCGCCCGCGTCGTGCAGGCCTATGCCAGCAAGACCGATAGCGCGGCTGCTTAAATCATCATCTCAAGGTTAGAACCGAAGGACTAAACTCATGGCTGATCTGCAGAAAATCGTGGACGACCTGTCCAGCCTCACCGTTCTCGAGGCTTCCGAACTGTCCAAGCTTCTCGAAGAGAAGTGGGGCGTTTCCGCTGCTGCCGCGGTTGCGGTAGCCGCCGGGCCGGCCGCCGCCGCGCCTGCCGCCGAAGAAAAGACCGAATTCACCGTCGTTCTTGCCGCCGCCGGCGACAAAAAGATCGAGGTGATCAAGGAAGTGCGTGCCATCACCGGCCTCGGCCTCAAGGAAGCCAAGGACCTGGTCGAGGGCGCGCCCAAGCCGGTCAAGGAAGGCGTCAACAAGGACGACGCCGCGAAAATCAAGGCGCAGCTCGAAAAAGTCGGCGCCAAGGTTGAGCTTAAGTAAGGAGTACTTACTTAGAGGAGGTCCCGGGTGGCGAGCCCGGGATTTCAGATATAGCGAATTGGTGGTTCGGCTCCGGCCGAATCACCCTAAATAAGGGCTCCGACGCCTGTCCCGACGGTCGCGATGGATTGCGGCCCTCTGGAGAGTTGCCTTGATCGCCCCGAAATACCTCAACCTGCGGGGCAAGCCCCTGCCGGATTGAGCGTCATGGTTTGAGCCCTAAGGTTCGAGCCCGTGGTTCGATTGAGCGAGAGGATATAATGGCGCAGACGTTTATCGGTCGGAAGCGCGTAAGAAAGTCATTCGGAAAAATCGAGGAAGTCGCGGAGATGCCGAACCTCATTGAGGTTCAGAAGGCGTCCTACGACCAATTCCTCCTGGTGGTGGAACCGCAAGGCGGCCGGCCCAACGAGGGCCTGCAGGCCGTGTTCAAGTCGGTATTCCCGATTTCAGACTTTTCATCCACGTCGATGCTGGAATTCGTCAAATACGAGTTCGAGCCGCCGAAATACGACGTCGACGAGTGCCGCCAGCGCGGCATGACCTATGCCGCGCCGCTCAAAGTGACGCTGCGCCTGATCGTGTTCGATATCGACGAGGAAACCGGCGCCAAGTCGGTGAAGGACATCAAAGAGCAAGATGTCTACATGGGCGACATTCCGCTCATGACCAATAACGGCACCTTCATCGTCAACGGCACCGAGCGCGTCATCGTCTCGCAGATGCATCGTTCGCCCGGCGTGTTCTTCGATCACGACAAGGGCAAGACGCATTCGTCGGGCAAGCTCTTGTTCGCCGCCCGCATCATTCCGTATCGCGGTTCCTGGCTCGACATCGAGTTCGACGCCAAGGACATCGTCTATGCGCGCGTCGACCGGCGCCGCAAGATTCCGGTGACGTCGCTGCTCTACGCGCTCGGCATGAGCGGCGAGGAAATCCTCAACGCCTTCTACAAGCAGGTGCCTTACAAGCGCACCAAGGACGGCTGGCGCGTGCCGTTCGATGCCAATCGGCTGCGCGGCTACAAGGCCGTCAACGATCTGGTCGACGCCGATACCGGCAAGGTCGTGCTCGAAGCCGGCAAGAAGCTCACCGTGCGCCAGGCGCGTCAGCTCGCCGAGAAGGGGCTGAAGGCGCTGCGGCTGTCGGATGAGGAATTGATCGGCCATTACATCGCCGAGGACCTCGTCAATCCGAAGACCGGCGAAATCTACGTCGAAGCCGGCGAGGAGATCACCGAGAAGAATCTCAAGCTCTTGATCGAGCAGGGCTACAAGGAGCTGCCGCTCCTCAACATCGACCATGTCAATGTCGGCGCCTATATCCGCAACACGCTGGCGATCGACAAGAACATGACGCGTGAAGACGCGCTGTTCGACATCTATCGCGTCATGCGTCCGGGCGAGCCGCCGACGGTCGACACCGCGCAGAACATGTTCCAGTCGCTGTTCTTCGATCCGGAGCGCTACGACCTCTCCGCGGTCGGCCGCGTCAAGATGAACATGCGCCTCGATCTCACCGTGGATGACACCGTGCGCATCCTGCGCAAGGACGACATCGTTTCGGTGATCCGCACGCTGGTCGATTTGCGCGACGGCAAGGGCGAGATCGACGACATCGACCATCTCGGCAACCGCCGCGTCCGCTCGGTCGGCGAACTGATGGAGAACCAGTACCGTATCGGCCTGTTGCGCATGGAGCGCGCGATCAAGGAACGCATGTCATCGGTCGATATCGACACGGTGATGCCGCAGGACCTGATCAACGCCAAGCCGGCGGCCGCCGCGGTGCGCGAGTTCTTCGGCTCGTCGCAGCTGTCGCAGTTCATGGACCAGACCAATCCGCTGTCCGAGATCACGCACAAGCGTCGTCTCTCGGCGCTTGGTCCGGGCGGTCTGACGCGCGAGCGCGCCGGCTTCGAGGTGCGCGACGTGCATCCGACGCATTACGGCCGCATCTGCCCGATCGAGACGCCGGAAGGTCCGAATATCGGCCTGATCAATTCGCTCGCGACCTATGCGCGGGTGAACAAATACGGCTTCGTCGAAACGCCTTATCGCAAGGTCAAGGACGGCCGCGTTACCGACGAGGTGATCTACCTCTCGGCGATGGAAGAGGGGCGCTACACCGTCGCTCAGGCCAACTCCGTGATCGACCCGAAGGGCCGCTTCACCGACGATCTCGTCGTCGTCCGGCATGCCGGCGACGTCCAGCTCATTCCGCCGGACAAGGTGGACTTCATGGACGTGTCGCCGAAGCAGCTGGTTTCGGTCGCCGCGGCGCTGATTCCGTTCCTTGAGAACGACGACGCCAACCGCGCGCTGATGGGCTCCAACATGCAGCGTCAGGCGGTGCCGCTGGTTCGTGCCGAGGCGCCGTTCGTCGGCACCGGCATGGAAGGCGTAGTCGCCCGCGACTCCGGTGCGGCGATCGCTTCGCGGCGCACCGGCGTGGTCGATCAGGTCGATGCCACCCGTATCGTCATCCGCGCCACCGACGAGCCGGATCCGACCAAGCCCGGCGTCGACATCTATCGGCTGATGAAGTTCCAGCGCTCCAACCAGAACACCTGCATCAACCAGCGTCCGCTGGTGAAAGTGGGCGATCAGGTCAAGAAGGGCGACATCATCGCCGACGGTCCGTCGACCGATCTCGGTGAGCTCGCGCTCGGCCGGAACGTGCTGGTCGCGTTCATGCCGTGGAATGGCTACAACTTCGAAGACTTCGATCCTGTTGTCCGAACGCATCGTCAAAGACGACGTCTTCACCTCGATCCACATCGAGGAATTCGAAGTGATGGCGCGCGACACCAAGCTCGGCCCGGAAGAAATCACCCGCGATATTCCCAACGTCTCGGAAGAGACGCTGAAGAATCTCGACGAGGCCGGCATCGTCTATATCGGCGCGGAAGTCCGCGCCGGCGACATCCTGGTCGGCAAGATCACGCCGAAGGGCGAAAGCCCGATGACGCCGGAAGAAAAGCTTCTGCGCGCCATCTTCGGCGAAAAAGCCTCCGACGTGCGCGACACCAGTCTGCGTGTTCCGCCCGGCGTGCAGGGCACCGTCGTCGAAGTCCGGGTCTTCAATCGCCACGGCGTCGACAAGGACGAGCGCGCGCTCGCCATCGAGCGTGAAGAGATCGAACGGCTCGCCAAGGACCGCGACGACGAGCAGGCGATCCTCGACCGCAACGTCTACGGCCGTCTTGCCGAACTCTTGGAAGGCCGCCAGGGCGTCGCCGGACCGAAGGGCTTCAAGAAGGACACCAAGATCACCCGCGCGGTGCTCGAGGAATATCCGCGCGCGCAGTGGTGGATGTTCGCTTCGCCGAACGACAAGATCATGGCGGAGATCGAAGCCATCCGTAAGCAGTACGACGAGTCGAAGAAGCGCCTTGAACAGCGCTTCCTCGACAAGGTCGAAAAGCTGCAGCGCGGCGACGAATTGCCGCCCGGCGTCATGAAGATGGTCAAGGTCTTCGTCGCCGTGAAGCGCAAGATCCAGCCCGGCGACAAGATGGCCGGCCGCCACGGCAACAAGGGCGTGGTGTCGAAGATCGTGCCGTCGGAGGACATGCCGTTCCTCGCCGACGGTACTCCGGTCGATGTCGTGCTCAATCCGCTCGGCGTGCCGAGCCGGATGAATGTCGGGCAGATTCTCGAGACCCATCTCGGCTGGGCTTGCGCCGGCCTCGGCATCAAGATCGGCAACGCGGTCGATACCTATCACGGCAAGCGCGATCCGAAGCCGCTGAGGGAATTGCTGCGCAAGATCTACGGCGAGGACGAGACCATCAAGTCGCTCGACGAAAAGGGCCTGATGGAGCTCGGCGGCAATCTGCGCCACGGCGTACCGATTGCGACGCCGGTGTTCGACGGCGCCAAAGAGCTCGATATCGAGAACATGCTCGATCTCGCCGGCCTCGATCACTCGGGACAGGTGTCGCTCTATGACGGGCGCACCGGCGATACCTTCGATCGTAAGGTCACGGTCGGCTACATCTATATGCTGAAGCTGCACCATCTGGTCGACGACAAGATCCACGCCCGTTCGATCGGTCCTTACAGCCTGGTCACCCAGCAACCGCTCGGCGGCAAGGCCCAGTTCGGCGGTCAGCGTTTCGGCGAAATGGAAGTGTGGGCGCTCGAAGCCTATGGCGCCGCCTACACGCTGCAGGAGATGCTGACGGTGAAGTCCGACGACGTGGCCGGACGCACCAAGGTCTACGAGTCGATCGTGCGCGGCGACGACGCGTTCGAGTCCGGTATTCCGGAATCGTTCAACGTGTTGGTCAAGGAAATGCGCTCGCTCGGCCTCAACGTCGACCTGCACAATTCCAAGCAGCAGCGCGGCGACGGTCTGCCCGAGGCGGCCGAGTAACGGTTGGAGAGAGCGGCGTTCGCGCCGCTCTCAAGTTCATCGCCGGCGAAGGCGATGCCCCGGCGGTGCCGGGTACGACGGTGAAAATGAAATTACGACAGCGGCCGACATGGTCGGCAAGCGGAGAAGACGATGAACCAAGAGATCATGAATTTTTTCAGCCCGCAGGTGCCGGCTCAGGTCTTCGACCAGATCCGGATTTCGATCGCGAGCCCGGATAAGATTCTGTCCTGGTCTTACGGCGAAATCAAAAAGCCGGAGACCATCAACTACCGCACCTTCAAGCCCGAGCGCGACGGCCTGTTCTGCGCGCGCATCTTCGGGCCGATCAAGGATTACGAGTGCTTGTGCGGCAAGTACAAGCGGATGAAGTACAAGGGCATCATCTGCGAGAAGTGCTCGGTCGAAGTCACGCTGTCGCGGGTGCGGCGCGAGCGCATGGGCCATATCGAGCTCGCAGCGCCGGTGGCGCATATCTGGTTCCTGAAGTCGCTGCCGAGCCGGATCGGCCTGCTGCTCGACATGACGCTCAAGGATCTCGAGCGCATTCTGTATTTCGAATACTACGTCGTTCTCGAGCCGGGTCTCACCCCGCTCAAGGACCGTCAGCTCCTGAGCGAAGACGAATACGTCAAGGCGCAGGATGAGTTCGGCGCGGACAGCTTCACCGCCATGATCGGCGCCGAAGCGATCCGCGAAATGCTCAAGGCGCTCGATCTCGAAAAGATGGCGGCCGATCTGCGCCAGGAGATCATCGAGACGACGTCCGAGCTCAAGCCGAAGAAGCTCGCCAAGCGGCTCAAGCTGATCGAGGCCTTCACCCAGTCCAGCAACAAGCCGGAATGGATGATCCTCACCCACGTGCCGGTGATCCCGCCCGATCTGCGCCCGCTGGTGCCGCTCGACGGCGGCCGCTTCGCCACGTCCGACCTCAACGATCTCTATCGCCGCGTCATCAACCGCAACAACCGTCTGAAGCGGCTGATCGAGCTGCGCGCTCCCGACATCATCATCCGCAACGAGAAGCGGATGCTGCAGGAAGCGGTCGACGCCCTGTTCGACAACGGCCGCCGCGGCCGCGTCATCACCGGCGCCAACAAGCGGCCGCTGAAGTCGCTCGCCGACATGCTCAAGGGCAAGCAGGGCCGGTTCCGCCAGAACCTGCTCGGCAAGCGCGTCGACTATTCCGGCCGCTCGGTGATCGTGGTCGGTCCCGAACTCAAGCTGCATCAGTGCGGCCTGCCGAAGAAGATGGCGCTCGAACTGTTCAAGCCGTTCATCTATTCGCGGCTCGACGCCAAGGGCCTGTCGACCACGGTGAAGCAGGCGAAGAAGCTCGTCGAGAAGGAGAAGCCCGAGGTTTGGGACATCCTCGACGAGGTCATTCGCGAGCATCCGATCCTGCTCAACCGCGCGCCGACGCTGCACCGTCTCGGCATTCAGGCGTTCGAGCCGGTTCTGATCGAAGGCAAGGCGATCCAGCTGCATCCGCTGGTTTGCGCGGCCTTCAATGCCGACTTCGACGGCGACCAGATGGCGGTTCACGTGCCGCTGTCGCTCGAGGCGCAGCTCGAAGCGCGCGTCTTGATGATGTCGACCAACAACATCCTGCATCCCGCCAACGGCGCGCCGATCATCGTGCCGTCGCAGGATATCGTGCTCGGCCTCTACTATCTCTCGATCATTCGCGACGCGGTGGAAGGCGAGAAGCCGAAACTGTTCGGCGACCTGGCCGAGATCGAGCTTGCCTTGCATGAAAAGGCCGTCAGCCTGCATTCGCGGATCAAATACCGCTGGCAGGGCATCGGCGAGGACGGCAAGCCGGTCACGCGCTGGTACGACACGACGCCGGGCCGCGTCATTCTCGGCTCGGTGCTGCCGAAGCTCGCCCAGACGCCGTTCGACCTCGTCAACAAGCTTATGACGAAGCGCGAAATCTCCGGCATGATCGACACGGTCTATCGCCACTGCGGTCAGAAGGAGACGGTGATCTTCTGCGATCGCGTCATGGCGCTCGGCTTCCATCACGCCTTCAAGGCCGGCATTTCGTTCGGCAAGGACGACATGGTGGTGCCGCGCTCCAAGAAGGCGAGCGTGGAGCGGACCCGCGATCTCGTGAAGGAGTTCGAGCAGCAGTACAACGACGGCCTGATCACCCAAGGCGAGAAGTACAACAAGGTGGTCGACGCCTGGTCGAAGTGCACCGAAGAAATCGCCGAAGCGATGATGAAGGAGATTTCCACCTCTCGGCCTGCCGAGAAGGGCGAGGAAGCTCAGGTCAACTCGATCTACATGATGGCGCATTCCGGCGCCCGCGGTTCGCCGGCGCAGATGCGTCAGCTCGCCGGCATGCGCGGGCTGATGGCGAAGCCGTCCGGCGAAATCATCGAGAGCCCGATCATCTCGAACTTCAAGGAAGGGCTCTCGGTGCTCGAGTACTTCAACTCGACGCACGGCGCGCGTAAGGGCCTTGCCGATACGGCGCTCAAGACCGCCAACTCCGGCTATCTGACGCGTCGTCTGGTCGACGTGGCGCAGGACTGCATCATCACCGACTATGACTGCGGTACCACCCGCGGCATCAAGGTGCGCGCCATCATCGACGCCGGCACGGTCGTCGCCTCGCTGGCAAGCCGCATTCTCGGCCGCACCACGGCCGAGGACGTGCGCGATCCGCTGGGCACCCAGGTTCTGGTGCCGAATGCCACGCTGCTCGAAGAGCAGCACGTCGAGAAGCTGGTCAATGCCGGCGTGCAGGAGCTCAAGATCCGCTCCGTGCTCACCTGCGAGACCGTTACCGGCGTCTGCGGCGCTTGCTACGGGCGCGATCTCGCCCGCGGCACCCCGGTCAATATGGGCGAGGCGGTGGGCGTCATCGCCGCGCAGTCGATCGGCGAGCCGGGCACCCAGCTGACGATGCGGACGTTCCACATCGGCGGCGCGGCGCAGATCTCCGAGCAGTCGTTCATCGAGTCGAACTTCGAGGGTACGGTCAAGATCAAGAACTTGAACGTCGCTCGCAATTCGGATGGCGATCTGATCGCGATGGGCCGCAACCTGATCGTTGCCGTGCTCGATCCGGACGGCACCGAGCGTGCCGTGCACCGTATCCAGTACGGCGCGCGGCTGAAGATCGAAGACGGGCGAGCACATCAAGCGCGGCGAGCGCATCGCCGAGTGGGATCCCTATACCCGTCCGATCCTCACCGAGCTCGAGGGCGTTATCGGCTACGAGGACCTGGTCGACGGCCAGTCGCTGACGGAGACGCTCGACGAGTCGACCGGCATCGCCAAGCGCGTGGTCATCGATTGGCGCTCGGGCTCCGCCCGCGGCCAGCAGGACCTGCGTCCGGCGCTGGTCATCAAGGGCAAGGACGGCAAGATCCTCAAGCTCGCGCGTGGCGGCGACGCCCGCTACATGCTGGCGGTCGATGCCGTCATCTCGGTCGATCCGGGCGCAACGGTCCGGGCGGCCGACGTCATCGCGCGTATCCCGACGGAAAGCGCGAAGACGCGCGACATCACCGGCGGTCTGCCGCGTGTCGCCGAATTGTTCGAGGCCCGCCGGCCGAAGGAGTCCGCGGTCATCGCGGAAATCTCCGGCACGGTCCGGTTCGGCCGCGACTACAAGAACAAGCGGCGCATCAGCATCGAGCCGACCGACAAGAACGAGGAGCCCAGGGAGTATCTCGTCGCCAAGGGCAAGCACATCCACTTGCAGGATGGCGACGTGATCGAAAAGGGCGACTTCATCGTCGAAGGCAATCCTGCGCCGCACGACATCCTGGCGATCAAAGGCGTCGAGGAGCTGGCCGGCTACCTCGTCAACGAGATCCAGGACGTCTATCGGCTCCAGGGCGTTGCCATCAACGACAAGCACATCGAAGTGATCGTGCGGCAGATGCTGCAGAAGGTCGAGATCACCGACTCCGGCGAAACCGATCTGATCCAGGGCGAGCAGGTCGACAAGCTCGAGTTCGACGAGGCCAATGCACGTGCGGCGGCCGAAGGGACAAAAAGCCGGCCACCGCGCATCCGGTGCTGCTCGGCATCACCAAGGCCTCGCTGCAGACGCGTTCGTTCATCTCGGCGGCTTCGTTCCAGGAGACGACGCGCGTGCTCACCGAGGCCGCGGTCAACGGCAAGGCCGACACGCTCGACGGCTTGAAGGAAAACGTCATCGTCGGCCGTCTGATCCCGGCAGGGACCGGCGCGATGATGAACAAGATGCGCGAAGTCGCGATCAAGCGCGATGCGCTCATTCTCGCCGAGCGCGAAAAGGAAGCGGCCATCAAGGCCGAGGCGGCCACCGAACATGTGGCGCTCCCCGCCGCGGAATAAGCGGCGGTTCTATTCAATCGATGACGGGAAGGCCGCCGCTTGGCGGCCTTTTCGTTTTGTCGGCCATCGTCGTCGAAAAGCGGCGGAACGGGTAAAGTGGTCATCGGCGGCAGATTTCCATGACAGGGCAGGTTTCCTGATGACGGCACGACTCACAGTTCTCAGCGGCGGCGCCATGCGGGTTCTGATGGTCGAAGTCGTGCCGTTGTTCGAGCGTCTGCAGCCGCCAAGGTCGATATCGAATTCCGCCTGACGTCGGTGCTGCAAAAGGAAATCGAGGCCGGCGCGGCTTTCGACATTGCTCTGTTGCCGCGTCCCGAACTCGAAGAACTGAGCCGAAACGGCAAGATCGCGCCGGCATCACCGACGTAACGCGCTCGACGGTCGGACTTGCCGTCCGGGCGGGCGCATCCAAGCCGGACATAGCGACCGTCGCGGCGTTCAAGCGCGCCTTGGTCGACGCTCGCTCCATCGCCTATAGCGACGGTCCGAGCGGCGCCTATATCGCCGATCTATTGCACGGCTCGGTCTCGCCGAGGAGATGAAGCCGAAAACCAAGCTGACCAGTCGGCCAGTGGCCGAGCTGGTGGCGTCGGGAGACGCCGAAATCGGCCTCCAGCAGATCGTCGCTATCCTGCCGGTGAGGGGCGCCGAACTGGTCGGTCCGCTGCCGGGCGAATTGCAGAACGTCATTATCTATGCGGCGGGCGTCTCCGCCGACGTCGAGGGAGCCGGCCGCGGCCCGCGATTTCATCGCCTTTCTGGCGACCGAGGAGGTAAAACGCCTCGTCCGGGCCAAGGGCATGGAGCCCGGCTGATTGATCGCGCATTCTGGCCGTCGAAACAGGGCAGATGTGCTTGCGCCATCGCACTTTCGTGCCCATATCGGCTTGACTTGGAACGGTAGCGCCGATACATACCGCGCACTTTACGGCAGGCGGTGAGCTTCGCCCGTCGGAACGGCCTGCCCGGGTCCCCGCATAAGCTATTGAAAGTCGTAGCCTTTGGCTGGCTCTTCGGCTTGTCGGCACCGGACTCGGCGTGACGCCTCGACGAAGGAAGCTCAAACGCTGCCGCTGACTACGCAAAGTCAGACGACCAGGGCATGACCGCGTTTTGCAGCGCGGTCCTCTGCGAAGGCCAAGCGCCCTCCGCGCCGGGAAGCGGATGGCGCGATTTGGTTTTGCGCGATTGGATTCGCGCAGAGCCGGAGCATTGGATTTTTTTGGGCGTAAGCCCGCGAACGGCAACAAGGGGCGTGTGCCCCGTCTTGGAGCGAAGGAACGGATGCCGACGATCAACCAGCTCATTCGCAAGCCGCGGGTTGCGCAGCACGCGAAAAAGAAGGTGCCGGCCCTGCAGCAGAGCCCGCAGAAGCGCGGCGTCTGCACGCGCGTCTATACGACGACGCCGAAGAAGCCGAACTCGGCCTTGCGCAAGGTCGCCAAGGTCCGGCTGACCAACGGCTTCGAGGTGATCGGCTACATCCCGGGCGAGGGCCATAACCTGCAGGAGCACTCGGTGGTGATGATCCGCGGCGGCCGCGTCAAGGACTTGCCCGGCGTCCGCTATCACATCCTGCGCGGCGTGCTCGATACGCAAGGCGTCAAGAACCGTAAGCAGCGCCGGTCGAAATACGGCGCGAAACGGCCGAAGTAAGGAACAAACAGATGTCCCGCCGCCATAGGGCCGATAAACGCGAAATCCTGCCGGATCCGAAATTCGGGAACGTCGTCGTCACGAAATTCATGAACTCGGTGATGCATGCCGGCAAAAAGTCGGTGGCCGAGAACATCGTTTATGGCGCGTTCGACATTATCGAGGGCAAGACCCGGCAGAGCCCGGTCACGGTATTCCAGCAGGCGCTGGACAACGTGATGCCGTCGATCGAGGTTCGCTCGCGCCGCGTCGGCGGCGCCACCTATCAGGTGCCGGTCGAAGTGCGGACTTCGCGGCGCCAGGCGCTCGGCATCCGCTGGATCATTTCCGCGGCGCGCGAGCGCAACGAAAAGACGATGACGGAGCGGCTCTCGGCGGAGTTGCTCGACGCGTCGAATAACAGGGGGAACGCCGTAAAGAAGCGCGAAGACACGCACCGGATGGCGGAAGCCAACCGCGCGTTCTCGCACTATCGCTGGTAAGCCGGCGATAGCGCAAAATTGACCCCTAAGGACCGACGACATGCCCCGCACTAATCCGATCGAGGACTACCGTAATTTCGGCATCATGGCGCACATCGATGCCGGCAAGACCACGACCACCGAGCGTGTCCTCTATTACACCGGCAAGAGCCATAAGATCGGCGAAGTCCACGACGGCGCTGCGACCATGGATTGGATGGAGCAGGAGCAGGAGCGCGGCATCACCATTACGTCGGCCGCGACCACCGCGCAGTGGAACGGCAAGCGCCTGAACATCATCGACACGCCCGGCCACGTCGACTTCACCATCGAGGTGGAGCGTTCGCTGCGCGTGCTCGACGGCGCGGTATGCGTGCTCGACTCCAACCAGGGCGTCGAGCCGCAGACCGAGACGGTCTGGCGCCAGGGCGACCGTTACAAAGTCCCGCGCATCGTTTTCTGCAACAAGATGGACAAGACCGGCGCTGACTTCTTTCAGTGCCTGAAGGACATCGTCGATCGTCTCGGCGCCAAGCCGATCGCGATTCAGCTGCCGATCGGCTCCGAAAGCAATTTCAAGGGCCTGATCGATCTGGTCCGCATGGTCGGCGTGGTCTGGGAAGAAGAGACCCTCGGCGCGAAATATCACGACGTCGAAATTCCGGCGGAGCTCGCCGAGCAGGCCAAGGAATATCGCGAGAAGCTGGTCGAGGCCGCCGTCGAACTCGACGACGACGCGATGACGGCTTACCTCGACGGCAAGGAGCCGGATGTCGCGACGCTCAAGCGGCTGATCCGCAAGGCGGTGATCGCCGGCGCCTTCTTCCCGGTGCTGTGCGGCTCGGCGTTCAAGAACAAAGGCGTGCAGCCGCTGCTCGACGCGGTGGTCGACTTCCTGCCGTCGCCGCTCGACGTGCCGGCCATCAAGGGCGTCGACATGAAGGGCAACGAAATCGAGCGCCATGCGTCCGATTCCGAGCCGCTCGCGCTGCTGGCATTCAAGATCATGGACGATCCGTTCGTCGGCACCATCACCTTCTGCCGCATCTATTCGGGCAAGCTCGAAAGCGGCACCGGCGTGGTGAACTCGACCAAGGACCGCAAAGAGCGCGTCGGCCGCATGCTGCTGATGCATGCCAACAACCGCGAAGACATCAAGGAAGCCTTTGCCGGCGACATCGTCGCGCTGGCCGGCCTGAAAGAGGTTCGCACCGGCGACACGCTGTGCGATCCGCAGAAGCCGGTGATCCTGGAAAAGATGGAATTCCCCGATCCGGTCATCGAGATCGCGATCGAGCCGAAGTCGAAGGCCGACCAGGAAAAGCTCGGCGTGGCGCTGGCGAAGCTGGTCGCCGAGGATCCGTCGTTCCGCGTCAACACCGATCAGGAATCCGGCCAGACCATCATCAAGGGCATGGGCGAGCTCCATCTCGACATCAAGGTCGACATCCTCAAGCGCACCTATAAGGTCGACGCCAATATCGGCGCGCCGCAGGTCGCCTATCGCGAGAAGATCACCCGCTCCGCGACCGTCGACTATACCCACAAGAAGCAGACCGGCGGTCACGGCCAGTTCGCGCGCATCAAGATCGTCGCCGAGCCGGGCGAGCAGGGTGCGGGCTTCGTGTTCGAAAACGAGATCGTCGGCGGTTCGGTGCCGCGCGAATTCTTCCCGGCCGTCGAAAAGGGCCTCGAAGGATCGCTGAGCTCGGGCGTGCTTGCCGGCTTCCCGGTGGTCGATCTGAAGGTCAGCCTGGTCGACGGCGCGTCGCATGACGTCGAATTCATCGGCGATGGCGTTCGAAATCTGCGCGCGCACCGCAATGCGCGAAGCGCTGCAAAAGGGCGGCCCGGCTCTGCTCGAGCCGATCATGAAGGTCGAAGTGGTGACGCCGGAAGACTATACCGGGTCGGTCATCGGCGACCTCAATTCGCGGCGCGGCCAGATTCAGGGCCAGGACATGCGCGGCAACGCCAACGTCATCAATGCGATGGTGCCGCTCGCCAACATGTTCTCCTACGTCAACAATCTGCGCTCCATGTCACAGGGGCGCGCCACGTTCACCATGCAGTTCGACCACTACGCTGAAGTGCCGAAAGCAATCGCCGAAGAAGTTCAGGCGAAGTTCGCTTAACGAAATTAACAGGAACTAGAGCAGAGAGCCGGAACGGAGAGTCCTATGGCCAAGGAAAAATTCAATCGCAACAAGCCGCATTGCAATATCGGCACGATCGGTCACGTCGATCATGGCAAGACGTCGTTGACGGCGGCGATCACCAAGGTATTGGCGGAAACAGGTCAGGCGCACTTTACGGCCTACGATCAGATCGACAAGGCGCCGGAAGAGAAGGCGCGCGGCATCACGATTGCGACCGCGCACGTCGAATACGAGACCAACAAGCGCCACTATGCGCACGTCGACTGCCCCGGCCACGCCGACTATGTGAAGAACATGATCACCGGCGCGGCGCAGATGGACGGCGCGATCCTGGTGGTCAGCGCCGCCGACGGCCCGATGCCGCAGACCCGCGAGCACATCCTGCTCGCCCGTCAGGTCGGCGTTCCGGCGCTGGTCGTGTTCCTCAACAAGGTCGACATGGTCGACGATCCGGAACTGCTCGAACTGGTCGAACTCGAGGTCCGTGAGCTTCTGTCGAAGTACAACTTCCCCGGCGACAAGATTCCCGGTGATCAAGGGATCGGCGCTGATGGTGCTGGAAGACAAGGATCCGAAGCTCGGCAAGGAAGCGATCCTGGAGCTGATGAAGGCGGTGGACGAGTACATTCCGCAGCCGGAGCGCCCGAAGGATCAGCCGTTCCTGATGCCGGTCGAAGACGTGTTCTCGATCTCGGGCCGCGGCACCGTCTGCACCGGCCGTATCGAGCGCGGCATCATCAAGGTCGGCGAGGAAGTCGAGATCGTCGGCATCAAGGCGACGACCAAGACCACGGTTACCGGCGTCGAAATGTTCCGCAAGCTGCTCGACCAGGGCGAAGCCGGCGACAATGTCGGCTGCCTGCTGCGCGGCACGAAGCGCGAGGAAATCGAGCGCGGCCAGGTGCTGTGCAAGCCGGGCTCCGTGAAGCCGCACACCAAGTTCAAGGCCGAGGCCTACATCCTCACCAAGGAAGAGGGTGGCCGCCACACGCCGTTCTTCACCAACTATCGGCCGCAGTTCTACTTCCGCACCACCGACGTGACCGGCGTCGTGACGCTGCCGGAAGGCACCGAGATGGTGATGCCGGGCGACAACATCGCCATGGAAGTGACGCTGATCGTGCCGATCGCCATGGAAGAGAAGCTGCGTTTCGCTATTCGCGAAGGTGGCCGCACCGTCGGCGCCGGCGTGGTGGCGAGCATCATCGAATAAAGGGACTCGTGTCGTGCCCGGCCTCGCGCCGGGCACTTACGACTTGAGGCTGACACGAGACGAGAATGGTCGGGACGAGCCCGGCCATGGCGAGACAGAAAGACCAACCGATGAACGGCCAGAATATCCGAATCCGGCTCAAGGCGTTCGATCATCGCATTCTCGATGCGTCGACGCGCGAGATCGTCAACACCGCCAAGCGCACCGGTGCGCAGGTGCGTGGTCCGATTCCGCTGCCGACCAAGATCGAGAAGTTCACGGTCAACCGTTCGCCGCACGTCGACAAGAAGAGCCGCGAACAGTTCGAAATGCGTACCCACAAACGTCTGCTCGACATCGTCGATCCGACGCCGCAGACGGTCGATGCGCTGATGAAGCTCGACCTCGCCGCCGGCGTCGACGTCGAGATCAAGCTCTAAGGCGTGGAGAAGAGACAAATGCGTTCCGGAGTTCTCGCACAAAAGGTCGGGATGACGCGTCTCTTCACCGAGACCGGCGAACACGTCCCGGTCACGGTATTGCGGCTCGGCAATTGTCAGGTGATCGGCCACCGCACCAAGGACAAGAACGGCTACGTCGCGCTGCAGCTCGGCGCCGGCAAGCGCAAGGTGCAGACCACGACCAAGGCCGACCGCGGCCACTTCGCGGTCGCCAAGGTCGAGCCGAAGCGCAAGCTCGCCGAATTCCGCGTCGATGACGACGCGCTGATCCCGGTCGGTGCCGAAATCACCGCGGACCATTTCGTCGTCGGCCAATATGTCGACGTCACCGGCACCTCGACCGGCAAGGGTTTCGCCGGCGGCATGAAGCGGTGGAATTTCGCCGGCCTTCGCGCCAGCCACGGCGTGTCGATCTCGCATCGCTCGATCGGTTCGACCGGCGGCCGGCAGGATCCCGGCAAGACCTTCAAGAACAAGAAAATGCCCGGTCATCTCGGCGTCGATCGGGTGACCACGCTCAATCTCAAAGTCAGGCAGACCGACGTGGCGCGCGGCTTGATCCTGGTCGAAGGCGCCGTTCCCGGCGTCAAAGGCGGCTGGATCACGGTGCGCGACGCGGTGAAGAAGAAACTGCCGGACGGCGTGCCGAAGCCCGGCAAATTCAAGCTCGCCGACAATGAGTCGGTCGCCCCGGTGGCGGTCGGCCAAGAACAAACGGCGGAGGGCGCGTGAGATGGAACTGAAAGTCACCTCACTCGACGGCAAGGAATCCGGCTCGGTCACATTGTCCGACGCCATTTTCGGCCTCGACCCGCGCACCGATCTCATTCATCGCTGCGTGGTGTGGCAGCTTGCCAAGCGCCGCAGCGGCACGCATGCGGTGAAGAACCGTGCGGACATCCACCGCACCGGCAAGAAAATGTACCGGCAGAAGGGCACCGGCGGCGCCCGGCACGGCTCGGCCCGGGTCAATCTGTTCCGCGGCGGCGGCCGTTCGTTCGGTCCGCATGTCCGCAGCCACGAGATCGGCCTGCCGAAGAAGGTCCGCGCGCTGGCGCTGCGCCATGCGCTTTCCGCCAAGGCCAAGGACGGCGGCATCGTCGTGATCGACGTGCTGGCGGTGAAGGATGCCAAGACCAAGGCGCTGCGCGGTCATTGCGACAAGCTCGGCCTGTCCAACGCGCTGTTCATCGACGGCGCCGAGGTTGCGGCCGACGTGCGGAGCGCCGCGCGCAACATTCCGAATATCGACGTGCTGCCGGTCGCCGGCATCAACGTCTACGACATCATGCGGCGGCAGAAGCTCGTGCTGACCCGCGCCGCCGTCGATGCACTGGAGGCGCGATTCAAATGACGACCACCGATCCGCGCCATTACGACGTCATCGTCGCGCCGCTCATTACCGAGAAGGCGACCAATGCGTCCGAGTTCAACAAGGTCGTATTCAAGGTCGCCATGACCGCGACCAAGCCGCAGATCAAGGAAGCGGTCGAGAAGCTGTTCGACGTCAAGGTCAAAAGCGTCAACACGCTGCTCCGCAAAGGCAAAATGCGCGTGTTCAAAGGCCGCTATGGCCGCACGTCCGATACCAAACGCGCGATCGTGACCCTCGAAGAGGGCCAAACGATCGACGTGACCACGGGGCTGTAAGGAGCGGGCGATGGCACTCAAAACCTATAACCCGACGACGCCCGGCCAGCGCCAATTGGTGCTGGTCGAACCGCGCCGGCCTGCACGCCGGCAAGCCGGTCAAGGCGTTGACCGAGGGCAAGCATTCGACCGGCGGCCGCAATAATAACGGCCGCATCACCTCGCGCTATCGCGGCGGCGGCCACAAGCAGGCCTATCGCACCATCGATTTCAAGCGCCGCAAATTCGACACGCCGGCGAAGGTCGAGCGGATCGAATACGATCCGAACCGCACCGCCTTCATCGCGCTGGTCAAATATCAGGACGGCGAACTCGCCTACATCCTGGCGCCGCAGCGGCTCTCCGCCGGCGACAGCATCATTGCCGGCGAGCATGTCGACGTGAAGCCCGGCAACGCGATGCCGATCGCCAATATTCCGGTCGGCACCATCGTGCACAATATCGAGATCAAGATCGGCAAGGGCGGCCAGATCGCGCGCTCGGCCGGCACTTACGCCCAGATCGTCGGCCGCGACGGCGAATACGTCATCCTGCGGCTCAATTCCGGCGAACAGCGCCTGGTTCATGGCCGCTGCCTCGCCACCATCGGGGCCGTGTCCAATCCCGACAATATGAACATTTCGATCGGCAAGGCCGGTCGCACCCGCTGGATGGGACGGCGCGGTCACGTCCGCGGCGAGACCATGAACCCGGTCGATCACCCGCTCGGCGGCCGTACCCGCGGCGGCCGGCATCCGGTGACGCCATGGGGCAAGCCGACCCGGGGCAAGAAGACGCGCAAGAACAAGAGCACGACGAAGTTCATCATGGTGAGCCGCCATGCACGCAAGAAGGGTTAAGGAGCGATCATGACGCGTTCGGTCTGGAAGGGTCCGTTTGTCGACGGTTATCTGCTGAAAAAGGCGGATGCCGCGCGCTCGTCCGGACGCCACGAGATGATCCGCATCTGGTCGCGGCGTTCGACGATCCTGCCGCAGTTCGTCGGCCTGACGTTCGGCGTCTACAACGGGCAAAAGCACATTCCGGTGGCGGTGACCGAGGAAATGGTCGGCCACAAGTTCGGCGAGTTCGCGCCGACCCGTACGTTCTACGGCCATACATCGGATCGCAAAGCCAAGCGCAGTGGCGGCGGCGACAGCGCGCCGGCTGCAGCGGCCGGGTAGGAGAGTTTCGATGAGCAAGAAAAAGCGCGAACGCGCGCTCGCTGACAACGAGGCCAAGGCGATCAGCCGCATGCTGCGGATCAGCCCGCAGAAGCTCAACCTGCTTGCCCAGCTTATTCGCGGCAAGAAGGTCGCTTCGGCGCTCGCCGATCTCGAATTCTCGCGCAAGCGCATCGCCCGCGACGTGCGCAAGTGCCTGGAGTCGGCGATCGCGAATGCGGAGAACAATCACGACCTCGACGTCGACGATCTCGTCGTCGCCGAGGCGCATGTCGGCAAGGCACTGGTGATCAAGCGGCACTCGCCACGGGCGCGCGGCCGCATGGGAGCAATTTTCAAGCCGTTTTCGCATCTCACCATCGTGGTGCGTGAAGTGGAAGCGCAGGCTTAACCTCCTTCCTCCCCGCTCGCGGGGGAGGGTAGGTGGGGGATCAGGAGAGCATTATGGGTCAGAAGGTCAATCCGATCGGGCTTCGTCTCGGCATCAATCGCACCTGGGACTCGCGCTGGTACGCCGGCAAGGCGAGCTACGGCGGATTGCTGCACGAAGACATGGCGATCCGCAAAGTGCTGCTGGCCGAACTCAAGCAGGCCGCGGTATCCAAGATCGTGATCGAGCGTCCGCACAAGAAGTGCCGCGTCACCATCCACTCGGCCCGGCCGGGCGTGGTGATCGGCAAGAAGGGCGCCGATATCGAAAAGCTGCGCCGCAAGGTCGCCGCGCTGACCGACAGCGACGTCGTCATCAACATCGTCGAAATCCGCAAGCCGGAACTCGATGCGCAGCTGGTCGCCGAATCGATCGCGCAGCAGCTCGAGCGCCGCGTCGCGTTCCGCCGCGCCATGAAGCGCGCCGTGCAGTCGGCGATGCGGCTCGGCGCCGGCGGCATTCGTATCAATTGCTCGGGCCGTTTGGGCGGCGCCGAAATCGCGCGGATGGAATGGTATCGCGAAGGCCGCGTGCCGCTGCATACGCTGCGCGCCGACGTCGATTACGGCGTTGCCACCGCGTTCACGACCTACGGCACCTGCGGCGTGAAAGTCTGGATCTTCAAGGGCGAGATCATGGAACACGACCCGATGGCGCAGGACAAGAAGATGGCCGAAGGCGATGCCGGCCGGCCGCGCCGCGACGCGGCGTAAGCGAGCGAATGGGATTAGAGGCGTAAGCCATGTTGCAACCGAAGCGAACCAAATTCCGCAAGGCGCATAAGGGCCGCATTAAAGGCATCGCCACCAGTGCGATCGATCTGGCGTTCGGCCAGTTCGGCCTCAAGGCGACCGAGCCCGATCGCGTCACCGCGCGTCAGATCGAAGCCGCGCGGCGGGCGCTGACGCGGCATATGAAGCGCGCGGGCCGCGTCTGGATTCGGGTGTTCCCGGACGTGCCGGTGTCGAAGAAGCCGCTCGAAGTGCGCATGGGCTCCGGCAAGGGCGCGCCCGAATTGTGGGTCGCCCGCGTCAAGCCGGGCCGCATCATGTTTGAAATCGACGGCGTCCCCATCCAGGTCGCCAAGGAGGCGCTGGCGCTTGCCGCCGCCAAATTGCCGATCAAGACCCGCTTCGTCGAGCGGATTAGCGAGTAGTGTTATGAAAGCGGCTGATATCAGAGCGATGACGATCGATCAGATCGACGACGAAGTGCTCAAGCTCAAGAAGGAGCACTTCAATCTGCGTTTCCAGCGCGCCAGCGGGCAGTTGGAAAATACCGCGCGCGTGCGCGAGGTGCGGCGCGACATCGCGCGCCTCAAGACCGTCGCGCGCAACAAGCGCCCCGCGGCGAAAAGCTAAAGAGGATCGAAATGCCGAAGCGTACCCTTCAGGGCGTCGTGGTGAGCGACAAGCAGGCGAAGACGCTGGTGGTGCGCGTCGAGCGCCGCTTCACCCATCCGTTGTTCAAGAAGACGGTGCGCCGTTCCAAGAAGTACTACGCGCACGACGAGAAGAACGAATACAAGGTCGGCGATATCGTGTGGATCGAAGAGCATCGTCCCATCTCCAAGCTGAAGCGCTGGGCGGTGGTGCGGGGCGAGAAGAAAGCATCGTGAGCTAATGCGACCGGAAAGTAACGAGTGGGGTAACCCATGATTCAGATGCAGACCAATCTCGACGTGGCGGATAATTCCGGCGCGCGCCGTGTCATGTGCATCAAGGTGCTTGGCGGCTCCAAGCGGAAATACGCCACCATCGGCGACGTCATCGTCGTCTCGGTGAAGGAGGCGATTCCGCGCGGCCGCGTCAAGAAGGGCGAGGTGATGAAGGCGGTGATCGTCCGCATCTCCAAGGACATCAAGCGCGCCGACGGTTCGGTGATCCGCTTCGACCGCAATGCCGCGGTGCTGATCACCGCGCAGATGGAGCCGGTCGGCACCCGTATTTTCGGGCCGGTGCCGCGCGAGCTGCGGGCCAAGAACCACATGAAGATCATTTCGCTCGCGCCGGAGGTGCTGTGATGGCGGCGCGGATCAAAAAGGGCGACACCGTGGTCGTGATCACCGGCCGCGACAAGGGCCGCAGCGGCGAGGTCATCGAGATGCGCCGCGACGCAGGGCCGCGCGCTCGTGCGCGGCGTCAACATGGTCAAGCGCCACCAGCGCCAGAGCGCCGCGCAGGAAGGCGGCATCATTTCCAAGGAAGGGCCGATCCACCTGTCGAACGTGGCGCTGGCCGATCCGAAGGACGGCAAGCCGACCCGCGTTGGGTTCAAATTCGTCGGCAAGGGCGATGACCGCAAGAAAGTGCGCGTCGCCAAGCGCTCGGGAGTTGAGATCGATGGCTGATACCAAAGACAAAAAGGCCAAGAAGCCGGAGCAGCCGAGCGCGCCAAGAAGTCCGCCGACCAGGCGGAGCACGGCGGCAAGGCCGCGAAGGCCGCGAAGGCACCGAAAGTCGCCAAGGCCGAAAAGGCCGACGGGATCGGCGCCGCGCGAGCCGGAAGAGCGCGTCCCGGCGCGTCTGAAAGTGCAGTTCGAGGAGGCGATCCGCGGCAAGCTTGCCGAGCAGTTCGGCTACAAGAACCGCTTTCAGGTGCCGACGCTCGACAAGGTCGTCATCAATATGGGCATCGGCGAAGGCGTCGCCGACCGCAAGAAGGTCGATGGCGCCGCGGCCGATCTCGCGCTGATCGCCGGCCAGAAGGCGGTCATCACCAAGTCGCGCAAGTCGATCGCGACCTACAAGCTGCGCGACGGCCAGGCGATCGGCTGTAAGGTGACGCTGCGCAAGGCGCGCATGTACGAGTTCATCGACCGGCTGATCAATATCGCGCTGCCGCGCGTGCGCGACTTCCGCGGGCTCAATCCGAAGAGCTTCGACGGCCGCGGCAATTACTCGCTCGGCATCAAGGAACACATCATTTTCCCGGAGATCGACTACGACAAGGCCGCCGATATCTGGGGCATGGACATCACGGTTTGCACCACCGCGCGCACCGACGACGAAGCGCGCGCATTGTTGACGGCATTCAATTTTCCGTTCCGGCAGTGAGGCCGACTAGGACCTCAGACGCGGAATACGCGAGGAGCACTAAATGGCGAAGAAGAGTTCGATCGAGAAGAACAACCGGCGTCGCAGGATGGCGAAGACGTTTTCCGGCCGCCGCGCGCGGCTGAAGGCGATCGCGCGCGACAAGTCGAAGCCGGTGGAGGAGCGCTTTGCCGCGACGCTGAAGCTTGCCGAAATGCCGCGCAATTCGTCGGCGACCCGCATCCGCAACCGCTGCGAATTGACCGGCCGGCCGCGCGCCTATCTACCGCAAGCATAAACTGTCGCCGCATCGCGCTGCGCGAACTCGGCTCCAAAGGGCTGATTCCGGGCCTGGTGAAGTCGAGCTGGTAGGAGGATCGCACGATGTCCATGAACGATCCGCTCGGCGATTTGCTGACCCGCATCCGCAACGCGCAGATGCGTAACAAGTCGAAAGTGTCTTCGCCGAACTCGCGGCTGCGCGAAAGCGTGCTCGAGGTGCTCAAGACCGAAGGCTATATCCGCGGCTACGCCGTCGTCGAAAAGGACGGCCGCTCGGAGATCGAGATCGAGCTGAAGTATTTCGACGGCGAGCCGGTGATCCGCGAAATCGAGCGGGTGTCGAAGCCCGGCCGCCGCGTCTACACCTCGGTCAAGAACCTGCCGCGCATCAATAACGGCCTCGGCGTCACCATCGTTTCGACGCCGAAAGGCGTGATGGCCGACCACGACGCCCGCGACGCCAATGTCGGCGGCGAAATCCTCTGCACGGTGTTCTGATGTCTCGTATCGGCAAAAAAGCAGTCGCGGTGCCCTCCGGCGTCACCGCCAATGTCGAAGGCCAGACCGTCAAGGTCAAAGGGCCCAAGGGCGCGCTGCAGGTCGCGCTGCACGACGACGTCGCGGTCAAGCTCGAGGGCGGCCAGATCAAGGTCGACCCGCGCTTCGAGACCAAGCGGGCGCCGTCGCAATGGGGTACGTCGCGCACCTGATCGCCAATCTGATCACCGGCGTCACCAAGGGCTTCGAGCAGCGGCTCGAGATCAACGGCGTCGGCTACCGCGCCGCGGTGCAGGGCAAGAACCTGCAGATCGCGCTCGGCTACAGCCACGACGTGATCTATCCGATCCCGGAAGGCATCACGATCGCGACGCCGCGGCCGGTCGAGATCGTGATTTCCGGCAGCGACCGCCAGAAGGTCGGCCAGGTCGCCGCCGAGATCCGCGAATACCGGCCGCCGGAGCCCTACAAGGGCAAGGGCATCAAATATGCCGACGAACGCATCTTCCGCAAGGAAGGCAAGAAGAAGTAACGGAGCCGCACGATGACCAGAGCCAACGACAGAAATATGCGGCGGCAGGGACGCGTGCGTGGCGCGTTGCGCCGGGCCGCGGGCGAGCGCAAGCGGCTTTCCGTGTTCCGCTCGTCGAAGCACATCTATGCGCAGGTGATCGACGACGAGCAGGGCGTCACCCTGGTTTCGGCGTCGTCGCTGGAGAAGAACTCGCGCGAGGGCCTCAAGACCGGCGCCAGCGTCGATGCCGCCAAGGCGGTCGGCAAGCTGATCGCCGAGCGCGCCAAGGAAAAGGGCGTCAAGGACGTGATGTTCGACCGCGGCGGCTATCTCTATCACGGCCGGGTCAAGGCGCTCGGCGATGCCGCCCGCGAAGGCGGCTTGAACTTCTGATAACGGCACCAGAGTTGGATCGATAAAGGCGAACAGATATGGCACGTGAACCCCGCGAGCGACGACACGAAGAGCGCGACAGCGAGTTCGTCGACAAGCTCGTGCACATCAACCGCGTCGCCAAGGTGGTGAAGGGCGGCCGCCGCTTCGGCTTCGCCGCGCTGGTCGTGGTCGGCGATCAGAAGGGCCGCGTCGGCTTCGGCCACGGCAAGGCGCGCGAAGTGCCGGAGGCGATCCGCAAGGCAACCGACGCCGCCAAGCGCGGGCTGACCCGCGTGCCGCTGCGCGAAGGCCGCACGCTGCATCACGACGTCGCCGGCCGTCACGGCGCCGGCAAGGTGTTTCTGCGCGCGGCGCCTCCCGGCACCGGCATCATCGCCGGCGGCCCGATGCGCGCGGTGTTCGAGACGCTCGGCATGCAGGACGTGGTGGCGAAGTCGATCGGCACCTCGAACCCTTACAATGTGGTGCGCGCCACCTTCGACGCGCTCAAGCATCAGGACTCGCCGCGCTCGGTCGCTGCGCGCCGCAACATCAAGGTCTCGGCGCTGCAGGCGCGCCGCCGCGACGGCGATGCCGAAGCGACGGCCGAGTGAGCACGGAGCACGTCATGAACGCTGACAAGAAAACCGCCAAGACGGGCAAGACCGTCAAGATCAAGCAGACCGGCAGCGCGGCGCGCCGGCGTCATACCCAGCGCGAGACGCTGATCGGGCTCAAGCTGAACAAGATCGGCCGCATCTCCGAGCTGGTCGATACGCCGGCGACGCGCGGCATGATCGCCAAGGTCGCCCATCTGGTCGAAGTGGTGGAGAATAGCGTCCGCGTCATGACCAGTCATGACGCGTGAAAATCGAGGAACGTGCGATGAAACTCATGATCTCTCTGGCCGCCCCGGCGCCCGCAAGACGCGCAAGCGCATCGGCCGCGGCATCGGCTCCGGCAAAGGCAAGACCGGCGGCCGCGGCGGCAAGGGCCAGACCGCGCGCTCCGGCGTGCGCATCAAGGGCTTCGAAGGCGGCCAGATGCCGCTGCATCGCCGTCTGCCCAAGCGCGGCTTCAAGAACACGGCGTTCGCCGTGAAGCTCAACGAAGTGAATCTCGGCCGCATCCAGGCGGCGATCGAAGCCGGCCTGCTCGATGCGGACGCCAAGATCGACGCCGCGGCGCTGGTCAAGGCCGGCGTGCTGCGCCGGGCCAAGGGCGGCGTGCGGCTTCTTGGCACGGGCGAGATCAAGGCGAAGGTGGCGATTTCCGTGTATGGCGCGTCGAAATCGGCGGTGGCGGCGGTCGAAAAGGCCGGCGGCAGCGTCGAGATCCTTGCCCCGCAGTCCCGAGGCGAGCGAGCAGGCGGCCTGAGCCCTATATCGGTTTCGGGGCGTAACGGCCAAATCTCAGCGCGATCCGTCGCAGGGCGATTTGGCATACGGAGCACTGGCGGATGGTCTCGGCAGCGGAACAATTGGCGGCCAATCTCAACTTCGGCGCCTTGGCCAAGGCCGAGGAGCTGAAGAAGCGCATTTGGTTCACGCTCGGCGCGCTTCTGGTCTATCGGCTCGGCACCTACATCCCGCTGCCCGGCATCGATCCGAACGCCTGGGATCAGATTTTCCAGTCCCAGCAGGCGGCATTTTGGGCATGTTCAATATGTTCGCCGGCGGCGGCATCCACCGCATGGCGATCTTTGCGCTCAACATCATGCCCTACATCTCGGCCTCGATCATCATCCAGTTGATGACGACGGTGTCGCCCACCCTCGAGAACCTCAAGAAAGAGGGCGAGGCGGGCCGCAAGATGATCAATCAATACACCCGCTATCTCACGGTGGTGCTGGCGGCGTTCCAGGCCTATGGCATCGCGGTCGGTCTGCAAGGCGCGGCCAATGTGGTCGCCGATCCGGGCCCGTTCTTCCTTATCTCGACCGTGATCACGCTCACCGGCGGCACCATGTTCTTGATGTGGCTCGGCGAGCAGATGACGCAGCGCGGCATCGGCAACGGCACTTCGCTGATCATCATGTCGGGCATCGTCGCGCAATTGCCGTCGGCCATTGCCGGCACGCTTGAACTCGGCCGTCAGGGCGCGCTGTCGACCGGCCTGATCCTGATCGTGCTGGCGATGGCAGTCGCGGTCATTACCTTCATCGTGTTCATGGAACGCGCCCAGCGCCGGTTGCTGATCCAATATCCCAAGCGCCAGGTCGGCAACCGGATGTTCGAGGGCCAGTCCTCGCATCTGCCGCTCAAGCTCAATACCTCGGGCGTCATCCCGCCGATCTTCGCCTCGTCGCTGTTGCTGCTGCCGGCGACCGTCGCCAATTTCACCGCCGGCCAGGGGCCGGGATGGCTCACCACCATCACCACCCAGCTGGCCCACGGCCGGCCGCTGTTTCTGCTGCTCTATGTCGCTTTGATCGTGTTCTTCGCCTTCTTCTATACGGCGATCGTGTTCAACCCGACCGAGACCGCCGACAATCTGAAGAAGCACGGCGGCTTCATTCCGGGCATCCGGCCCGGCGAACGCACCGCCGAGTATATCGATTACGTGTTGTCCCGAATCACGGTAATTGGGGCAGCCTATCTCGCGATCGTTTGCCTGTTTCCCGAGATGCTGATTTCATACGCTGCGGTACCGTTCTATTTTGGCGGTACGTCGCTCCTGATCGTGGTCAGCGTGACCATGGACACGGTGGCGCAGGTGCAGGGTTACCTACTGGCCCACCAGTACGAGGGCCTGATAAAAAGATCGAAGTTGAGGGGGCGCCGTAGATGAGACTGATCCTGCTCGGCCCGCCGGGGGCTGGCAAAGGCACGCAGGCACTGCGTCTCGTCGCCAAATACGGCATCGTTCAGCTCTCCACCGGTGACATGTTGCGCGCGGCCGTCAAGGCCGGCACCCCGATCGGCCTGCAGGCCAAGGAAATCATGGCCTCGGGCAAGCTATGCCCCGACGACGTCGTTGTCGGCATCATTACCCAGCGGATCGAGGAGCCGGACGCCCGCAACGGGTTCATTCTCGACGGCTTTCCCCGCACCGTTCCGCAGGCCATCGCGCTCGATCGCATGCTCAAGAACCTGGGTTTGTCGCTCGACGGGGTTGTCGAGCTGCGGGTCGACGAGCAGGCGCTGCTGCGCCGCATCGAAACCCGGATCGCCGAGATGAAGGCGCGCGGCGAGCCGCTGCGCGACGACGACAGCCCGGAAGTGCTGCATAAGCGGCTCGACGCCTATCGCGAGCAGACCGCGCCGCTAATCGACTATTACCGCCAGCAGGGGTCGCTGCGCAGCGTCAACGGCATGGCCCCGATCTCCGAGGTCGCGGCCGCCATCGATCAGGCTCTGTCTGCGACCCCATCGCGGCCTCTCGCAGCCGAAGGCCGGAAAAAGAGCGAAGAACTGCATCACTGAAACTGCCCCGGGCCGCCGGATACCGCCGCGCGCGGATAGGAAATAAGTCCGAATGCACGGCGATTTGACTGCACGGGAACGGCCAGGGGCCGTTGAATCTACAACTATTAAGCGTAAGGCCTTTAATACCCACCGCCGCCGAATGAGTTTGTGCACTAATTCGCGAGGCGAGGTTGACGAAAGCGCGGTGAATCCATTAATAAGCCACCAATATCCAGTCGGAGATTCAGCAGCGATGCCAAGCCGCAACGGCAGGCAGGCGCTGGCTTTTTACGTTTGTGGCCTTCTCCGGTGAAATCGGAACTGATGGAGAGCGGTTCGACCCCACAAATACCCCCGTTTGGGTTCCGTGGGCGGGCCGCCGCAAGGAGAAACTGACGTGGCACGTATCGCTGGTGTCAACTTACCGACGAACAAGCGCATCGTAATCGCGCTGCAGTACATTTATGGCATCGGCGGCGCCAAGGCGCACGAAATCCTGGAAAAGGTGTCGGTTCCCGAATCGCGCCGGGTCTCGCAATTGACCGACCAGGAAGTCCTCCAGCTCCGTGAAGTCATCGACCGCGATTATATGGTCGAGGGCGATCTTCGGCGCGAAGTCGCCATGAATATCAAGCGCCTGATGGATCTCGGCTGCTACCGCGGCTTGCGCCACCGCCGCGGTCTGCCGGTGCGTGGCCAGCGCACGCACACCAACGCCCGGACCCGCAAGGGACCGGCCAAGGCTATCGCCGGCAAGAAGAAATAACGCGCGTCGAACAAATCAATGTGACGGCCGGGACGCCATCGGCGCCGGTCCTCGAAAGGGTTCAGAATGGGTAAAGAAGCCACGCGCGTCCGCAAACGCGAACGCAAAAACATCGCCTCGGGCGTCGCGCATGTGAGCGCGTCGTTCAACAATACCATGATCACGATTACCGACGTCCAGGGCAATACCATTGCCTGGTCGACGGCGGGCACCATGGGCTTCAAGGGCTCGCGCAAATCGACGCCTTACGCCGCGCAGGTCGCCGCCGAGGACGTCTCCAAGAAGGCGCAAGAGCACGGCATGCGCACGCTCGAAGTCGAAGTCGCGGGTCCGGGTTCGGGCCGCGAGTCGGCGTTGCGCGCTCTGCAGGCATCCGGCTTCACGATCACGTCGATCCGCGACGTGACGCCGATCCCGCATAATGGCTGCCGGCCGCGCAAGCGCCGGCGCGTATAGGACATCCGGTTGATGGAACAAATGGAACATCTGCCGCCGCTCGATCTTGGCCCCGATTCTGGCCCCACGGAGCGGAGTGGGGCGCGCGAGACGATAGCGCCGCGAACCGCGATGGGTGACAAAGTGACAATTCAGAAAAATTGGCAGGAACTGATCAGGCCCAACAAGTTGCAGGTCAGCGCCGGTGCCGATACCCGGCGCTCGGCGACGGTCGTCGCCGAACCGCTCGAGCGCGGCTTCGGCGTGACGCTCGGCAATGCGTTGCGCCGGATTTTATTGTCGTCGCTGCAGGGCGCCGCCGTGCAGTCGGTGCACATCGACGGCGTGCTGCACGAGTTCTCCTCGATCGCCGGCGTGCGCGAGGATGTCACCGACATCGTGCTCAACATCAAGGACATCGCCATCCGGATGCAGGGCGATGGCCCCAAGCGCATGGTGGTGAAGAAGCAGGGCCCCGGCGCGGTGACGGCGAGCGACATTCAGACCGTCGGCGACATCGTGGTGCTCAATCCGGACCTGGTTCTCTGCACGCTCGACGAGGGCGCCGAGATCCGCATGGAATTCACCGTGAATACCGGCAAGGGTTACGTGCCGGCCGAGCGCAACCGTCCGGAAGACGCGCCGATCGGCCTGATCCCGGTCGACAGCCTTTATTCGCCGGTGCGCAAGGTTTCCTACAAGGTCGAGAATACCCGCGAAGGCCAGATCCTCGATTACGACAAGCTGACGCTGACGATCGAGACCAACGGCGCCTTGAGCCCCGAGGACGCGCTGGCTTATGCCGCGCGCATTCTCCAGGACCAGCTCAACGTGTTCGTCAATTTCGAGGAGCCGAAGCGCGAAACCACGCACGAGGCGATCCCCGATCTCGCCTTCAACCCGGCCTTCCTCAAGAAGGTCGACGAGCTCGAGCTGTCGGTGCGTTCGGCGAACTGTCTGAAGAACGACAACATCGTCTATATCGGCGATCTGGTTCAGAAGACCGAAGCCGAGATGCTGCGCACGCCGAATTTCGGCCGCAAGTCGCTCAACGAGATCAAGGAAGTGCTGGTGCAGATGGGGCTGCATCTCGGCATGGAAGTGCCGGGCTGGCCGCCGGAAAATATCGAAGAGCTGGCCAAGCGCTTCGAGGATCATTACTGATCCCTGTAAGTCAGGAACCGCGTTATGAAATCACGGCAAAGCCCATCGCAAATTCAACCGGCACTCGGATCATCGCAAGGCGATGCTCGCGAACCTCGCCGCGTCGCTGATCAAGCATGAGCAGATCGTCACCACGCTGCCGAAGGCGAAGGATCTGCGTCCGGTGGTCGAGAAGCTGGTGACGCTCGGCAAGCGCGGCGGCCTGCATGCCCGCCGGCAGGCGATCTCGCAGATGCGCGACATCGCCATGGTCAGGAAGCTCTTCGACGTGCTCGGCCCGCGCTACAAGGAGCGCAATGGCGGCTATACCCGCGTGATGAAGGCCGGCTTCCGCTACGGCGACTCCGCCCCGGTGGCGGTGATCGAGTTCGTCGATCGCGACGTCGATGCCAAGGGCCTCGATTCAGGTCCGGTCCAGGCTCGCGCCGAAGCGGCCGAGTCGGTTCCGGCCTAACGCCACACGGCGCCGCGCCGGCGGCCCGTCATAGTATCGAATAGGAAGCCGCGCTCTATTGGCGCGGCTTTTTGTTTGGCGGGATTGGCTGCGTCGGGCGCGCTCTGCCATATTCTGGCGTCGATCAGGCAAGGGGGGATTCGATGGTGCGGTTTGCGGCGATTTCGATCGCATTGATGTCGTTTATCGGGGCCGCCGCGGCGGACCCGGTGCTCGAGCGCGGGTACCTATCTCGTCACCGGCGTCATGAATTGCGGCAACTGCCACTCGCCGAAAGGTCCGCCGGCGGCGGTCGCGGGCAAGGACTTCAGCGGCGGCCTGTCATGGGACCTGCCGCCGTTCAAGGTGACTGCGGCCAACATCACCCAGGATAAGGAAACCGGCATCGGCAATTGGACCGACGCCGACATCAAGAAACTGCTGCGCACCGGCATGCGGCCGAACGGCACGCCGATCGCGTCGATCATGCCGACCGGCTTCTACGGCATCATTTCCGACAGCGACATGGATGCCATCGTCGCTTATCTGCGCACCGTCAAGCCGGTCAGCAATGCCGTGCCGGTCCCGATCTATCAGCTTCGCCGATCCGCCGCAGATTTTCCCCGGCACCGAACAGCCCTATACGCAAGCCATGATGGACGACAAACTGAAGCGTGGCTTCTATCTCGCTTCCATCGGCCATTGCATGGAGTGCCACACGCCGCTGGTCAAAGGCCACCACGACTTCGCCAATGACGCCGGCAAGGGCGGCATGGAATTTCCCGGTCCATGGGGTGTTTCGATCTCGCGCAACATCACCTCGAGCAAGACCAAGGGCATCGGCGACTGGACCGACGCCGAGATCAAGCATGCGATCACCGAGGGCATCGACAAGGACGGCAACAAGCTGAAAGGCCCGATGGGCTATCAATATTATGCCAAGATGACCGATGCCGACCTCGATGCGGTGGTCGCCTGGCTGCGGACGGTGCCGCCGCGGGAGTGATTTGTTCGCGGTTTGATGGTGAACGGAAACCGGCCGCGGCCTTCTAAAGGCCCGGCCAAGCGCCTATATCTGGCCTCATTGTATCGGGATGTTTCCACTATGCCGCGCTCGGTTTTCCCTGCCATTTTGACGGCCGTCGCCATCGTCTCCGCCGCGCTGGTGCCGGCCGCCGCTGCGCAGGATCGGCAAGTGCCTAGCTCGATGGGCCAGCTCGAACTGTCGTTTGCTCCGGTGGTCAAACGCGTCGCGCCGGCGGTGGTCAATGTCTATGCAAGCCATGTGGTCGAGAACAACAATCCGTTCATGGCCGACCCGTTCTTCCGCCAGTTCTTTGGCGGCGGCATGCCGCGCGAGCAGGTCGAGCGCTCGCTCGGCTCCGGCGTGCTGGTCGATCCGTCGGGCCTCGTCGTCACCAATTATCATGTGATCGAAGGCGCCAGCGAAGTGAAGGTCGCGCTGTCCGACAAGCGCGAATTCGACGCCGATATCATTCTCAAGGATCAGCGCAGCGATCTCGCGGTGTTGCGTGTCAAAGGTGCCAAGGAGCGCTTCCCGACGCTCGATTTCGCCAACTCCGATGCGCTGCAGGTCGGCGACGTGGTGCTGGCGATCGGCGATCCGTTCGGCGTCGGACAGACGGTGACCCACGGCATCGTCTCGGCGGTGGCGCGAACGCAAATCGGCAACAGCGATTATCAGTTCTTCATCCAGACCGACGCCGCCATCAATCCGGGCAATTCGGGCGGCGCGCTGGTCGATATCAACGGACGGCTGGTCGGCATCAATTCGGCGATCTATTCGCGCTCCGGCGGCTCGCAGGGCATCGGCTTTGCCATTCCGGCCAACATGGTGCGCGTCGTCGTGGCATCGGCGCAGCACGGCGGCACCGCGGTGAAGCGGCCCTGGCTCGGCGCCAAGCTTCAGGCGGTGACGCCCGAGATCGCGGAGAGCCTGGGTCTCGCCCGGCCGGCCGGCGCATTGGTGGCGAATCTTGCGCCGGGCGGTCCGGCGGCGCGCGCCGGCATCAAGACCAGCGATCTCATCATCAGCGTCGACGGCACGCCGGTCGACGATCCGAACGCGTTTGATTACCGCTTCGCCACCAAGCCGCTCGGCGGCGTCGCGGTGGTTGGACTGATCCGGCAGGGCAAGCAGATCACCGCGCAGATTGCGCTCGAAAGCCTTCCCGACGCGCCGCTCGATCAGGTCGAGATCAGGGCCCGCTCGCCGTTCCTCGGCGCCACCGTCGCCAATCTTTCGCCGGCGCTTGCCGACGAGCTGCATCTCGACACCCAGACCGAAGGGGTCGTCATCGCCGACGTCGCCGAAGGCTCGACCGCGCAGTCGATCGGCTTTCAGAAGGGCGATATCGTCGTCTCGGTCAACAATCAGAAGATCGTCAAGCCCGCCGATCTCGATCGCGTTGCCAGCGCCGGCGGCCGGCAATGGCGGATCACCATCATGCGCGGCGGCCAGCAGATATCGGTGATGTTCTCGGGATGAGCCAGCGGCCCAAGCCGAAAACGCCCAGCCTGTTCGCGGCGGGCGGCCTCGATCGCGACGCACCCAGGCCGCTTGCCGACAAATTGCGACCCGACAAACTTGCCGATGTGGTCGGCCAGGATCATCTCCTCGGCCCCGACGGCACGCTGACGCGCATGCTCGAGACCCGCTCGCTCGGCTCGCTGATTTTTTGGGGACCGCCGGGCACCGGCAAGACCACGGTGGCGCGGCTCCTGGCGGACGCGACCGAACTTTATTTCGAGCAGATTTCGGCGATCTTCACCGGCGTCGCCGATCTGAAAAAGGTATTCGATGCGGCGCGGCTGCGCCGCGAGGTCGGGCAGGGCACGCTGTTGTTCGTCGACGAGATTCATCGCTTCAACCGCGCGCAGCAGGATTCGTTTCTGCCGGTGATGGAAGACGGCACCATCGTGCTGGTCGGCGCCACCACGGAAAATCCGTCGTTCGAATTGAACGCGCCGCTGCTGTCGCGCGCCCGCGTGCTGGTGTTCAAATCGCTCGACACCGATGCGATCGAGAAGCTCCTGGAACGGGCCGAGGCGATCGAGGGCAAGAAGCTGCCGCTCGATGCCGAGGCGCGCGCGTCATTGCTGCGCATGGCCGACGGCGACGGCCGCGCTTCGCTGACGCTGGCGGAAGAAATCTGGCGCGCCGCGCGTGCCGGGGAGACTTTCGATGCCGCCGCCCTGCAGACGGTGGTGCAGCGGCGCGCGCCGATCTACGACAAGAAGCAGGACGGCCATTACAATCTCATCAGCGCCTTGCATAAATCCGTGCGCGGCTCCGATGTCGACGCCGCGCTCTATTACCTCTGCCGCATGCTCGACGCCGGCGAGGATCCGCTTTATCTGGCGCGGCGCATCGTGCGGATGGCGGTCGAGGATATCGGGCTTGCCGATCCGCAGGCGCTGGTGATCACCAATGCCGCCAAGGAAGCCTATGATTTTCTCGGCAGCCCGGAAGGCGAACTCGCGCTGGCCGAGGCGGTGATCTACATCGCCACCGCGCCGAAATCGAACGCCGCCTATGTCGCGTTCGGCGAGGCGATGCGCACCGCCAAGGAAGCAGGTTCGCTGTTGCCGCCCAAGCACGTTCTCAATGCGCCGACCAAACTGATGAAGACCGAAGGCTACGGTTCGGGTTATGAGTACGATCACGACGCGCCTGAAGCATTTTCCGGCCAGGATTATTTCCCCGAGCAACTCGGCCGGCGCCAATTTTACGATCCGCCGGAACGCGGTTTCGAGCGTGAGATCAAAAAGCGGCTGGACTATTGGGCGAAGCTGCGGAAAGAACGGGGCACAGCGTGAGAAACAGCCGCAAACCACGGCCGCCGGGCGGCGGGAAACATGCGCCCGGACCGCGCCATCGGCACAAATCGGCAGACGGTCGCCCGGACACGCGGCCGCAGCGATCGTTGAAGGGCCGACCCTCCGAAGCGCATGCATCACAACGGCATGCGTCACAGGAGCGTGTGTCGAAAGACCAAGCGTCGAAGAGCCAAGAGTTCAAAAGCAAAGGGTTCAAAAACAAAGGGTTCAAAAACCAAGGGTTCAAAAGCCAAGGGTTCAAAAGCCAAGGGTTTAAAAGCCAGGGGTTCAAAAGCCAAGGAAACCGGGAGAGCCAAGGATTTAAGAGCGATACCCCCCGTGTTGGAAACGCTCATCCTCCGAAGGCTGCGAAGCAGGCCTTTCATGACCGGGCCGACCCGCGCGAGGCGCCCGCGGCAATGCCGACCACAGTGCAGAACGTCACGGTCAGCGGCGACGAGGCCGGCATGCGGGTCGATCGTTTTCTTGAATCGAAATTTCCGGGCTTGAGCTTCTCGCACATCCAGCGCGTCATCCGGAAAGGCGAATTGCGCGTCAACGGCAAGCGCACGGAACCAAAGAGCCGGCTGGCGGCGGGCCAGAGCGTGCGTATTCCGCCGCTCCGGCTCGATCCGGCGAAGCCGCGCGCGTCGGGCAATGCAGCCGACGACGAGACGCTCGCCTTCCTGAAATCGATCACGCTGTTCGAGGACGACGACCTGATGGTGCTCAACAAGCCCTTCGGGCTTGCGGTGCAGGGCGGTTCCGGCACTACCCGGCACCTCGACGGCATGCTCGAAGTGCTGCGCGATGCGCACGGCCAGCGGCCGCGGCTGGTGCACCGGCTGGATAAGGACACCGCCGGCTGCCTGCTGGTCGCCAAGACGCGGTTTGCCGCGGCGGCCTTGGCGAAGACCTTCCGCTCCCGCTCGGCCCGCAAGATCTACTGGGCGCTGGTGGCCGGCGTTCCCAAGGTGCCGCAAGGCCGCATCTCGACCTTCCTCGCCAAGGAAGAGCGCGAGGACGAATCGATCATGCGCATCGCCCGCCACGGCGAGGACGGCGCCAGCCATGCGGTGACCTATTACGCGGTCGTCGAGACCGCCGGCCCTGTGGTGGCCTGGATATCGCTCAAACCGGTCACAGGGCGGACCCATCAGCTGCGCGCGCACATGGCGCATATCGATCATCCCATTGTCGGCGATCCGAAATATTTCTCGATCGAGAACTGGCAATTGCCCGGCGGCATGCAGAACCGCCTTCACCTCCACGCCCACCGCATCGCGGTGCCGCATCCGCGCGGCGGCACCGTCGACGTCACCGCGCCATTGCCACCGCACATGCTGCAAACGTGGAATCTGCTCGGTCTCGACGCCAAGCGCTACGATCCGATCGAGGAAGCGCCGGAAACTTGACCCGTCTTTTCCATCTGTCCGGTCCTTGGCGGGGTCAGGCTTGCCGAGGATGACGCTGTTTCGGCCTTGACAGGCAACCAAATGGTTGCATATTATCACCATGGATACGCTGATGGATGAGGTGTTCAAGGCCCTGGCCGACGCAAGCCGGCGCGAACTGCTCGATCGGCTGCGCGCCGACAACGGACAGACGCTCAACGAATTGTGCGCGCGGCTCGCGATGTCGCGCGCAGGCCGTGAGCAAGCATCTGGCGATTTTGGAAGCGGCCAATCTGGTCGCCACGGTGCGGCGGGGCAGGGAGAAACTGCACTACCTCAATCCGGTGCCGATCCACGAGATCGGCGAGCGTTGGATTGGAAAATTCGAGCGCCATCGTCTGCAGGCGCTGAGCGATATGAAACGAGCGTTGGAGCAACAGGATGAGTGACGCGTTCGTCGTTTACAGCGTTCCCGGCAGCCCTTACGGCCGCGCGGTGTTCGCGATGCTGGAGGAAAAAGGCGCGCCCTATCGGCTTGTGCCGGTGTCAGGCGAAGCCCGCAAAAGCGAAGCGCATTTGTCCCGGCACCCGTTCGGGCGCGTACCGGTGCTCGAGCACGACGGTTTCCTGCTCTACGAAACGCAGGCGATCCTGCGCTACCTCGACCGCATTGTTCCGGAACCTGCGCTGACGCCGGCCGAACCGCGCGCCGCCGCTCGGATGGATCAGGCCATGAATATCTGCGACTGGTACCTGTTTCGGGGCGTCTGCGACGTCATCGGCTTTCAGCGCATCGTCAGGCCACGCCTTTTGGGCCAGCCGGCCGACGAGGCCGCGGTGGCGCAGGCCATGCCGCAGGCGCATACGGTTTTCAACGCGCTCTCGCGCCTGGTGGGCGCCAGGCCTTTTTTCACCGGCGAAACCCTCAGTCTTGCCGACATCCTGGCGGCGCCGCTGCTCGATTTTCTCAAACCGACTCCGGAGTGGGGTCCTTTGACCGCGGCGACGCCGCATCTGGTCCGCTGGCTTGACGCCGTGACCGCCCGTGCCAGCTTCCAGGCGACCACGTGGGAGCGGATCGCGGCGTTGGCCGCATGATCCGCCGGCCAACACGCCATGAGCAGTGCATAGCAGGAACAAAACTGGAGAGACGCCATGAGCGAGAAGCCGAAATTCGTTTATGTGACTTACATTGCTGCGACACCGGAGAAAGTCTTCAAGGCCCTGACGGATTCGGAGACCACGGCGAAATTCTGGTTCGGCAATGCTGTCACGTCCGACTGGCGGGTCGGCTCACCGGTGACGTTTCACCGCGAGGGCAAGCTGATCGTCAGCGGTAAGGTGCTGGAGCATGACCCGCCACGACGGCTGTCCTATACTTTTCAGTCGCAACACGAGCCGCATAATGGGACCGAAAGGCCATCGCGCGTGGTGATGGAGCTCGAGCAGCAGCGCGATCAGGTCAAGCTCACGGTGACCCACGACGATTTCGCGCCCGACAGCAAGGTATTCGCCAGCATCAGCAACGGCTGGCCTCTCGTGCTCTCAAGCCTCAAGAAGTCTCCTGGAGGCAAATCGCGTGCTCTACGCACCGTGGTACGATCAAAAGGCCAAGGGCGAAGTGGAAAAAGCGGCATCATGACGGCTGGGTTCACGCCGAAGACCGTCTATACGACCTATATCGCCGCGCCGCCGGACAAGGTGTGGCAGGCGTTGACCACGCCGGAATCGACGCGGAAATATTTTTGGGACCGCGCGATCGAACTCGAACCTAAAACCGGCGGCGCCTTCGCGCTGCGCCTGCCGGACGGGCGCATCAACGTGGCGGGCAAGGTCGTCGACTACGATCCGCCGCGCAAGCTTTCGGTCACCTGGGGTGTCCGGTGGCCGGAAGAATTCAGCAAGCTTCCCGAGTGCCTCGTGACTTACGACATCGCCCGCGCCGGCAAGCCGGTGCGCCTGACCATGACCGAATCCCATTCGTGGGATGTGCCCGAGGCCATCCTGTCCGGCGGACGCATGGGCTGGCCGGCGATCCTTTCGAGCCTCAAGAGCCTGCTTGAAACCGGCAAGCCCTTGGCGATCGAGATGGAGCCGCCGCGCGCTATGATCGAGGCGATCAAGCGGCTTTGATTCTCGCCGGATGGTGATCGTTTTATTTGTTCCGACATGCCGCGCGTGGTGATGAGAACGAGCGCGCGTCGGGTTTGACGAAATTTTTATGACACCGAAACAAGCGCTCCCGCCGGCCGTTGGAGTGCATATGATCAATTGGGAGCGGTTACATGCTGAAGTTTGTTGCCAACAAGAAACCTATGAGAGCCGTATTGATTGTTGCCGCGCTCGCGGCGATGGGATGCGGTTCCGCATCCGCGAAATCTCTTCGCGACGAAGCTCCAGCCTCGGGGACCGGCGAAACCGCGAGAGACGCAGCGGTTCATGACTGCAGCGTCGAAGCCTCGAAATGGAGCATGAATAATTGGCAATCGACACAGAACGTCGTGTTTGGCGAGTGCATGACCGATCGCGGTCAGCCGCAGTAGGCTGCGCCGTCCCGTGCGGTAAGAGAAAAGCCCGCGGGCTGCGGGCTTCCGGGCCTTTCCGCTTTCACTCAGGTAAAAAGTAAGGGCTAACGCAGGCCGGCGTTGATCTTGTCGAGCGCCGCCGAGCCCGGGCACAGCTCTTTCTCGTTGAGCGTGTTGAGTGGCGCATCCACCGTACCGAGGTGGCCGTGCAGGTCGTCGGCGTCGGCCTCGACATAGAGCAAGCCGGTCACGATCTGCCCCTTGGCGGCGTGATGCTGCAGGAAGGTCATCGCCGCGAGCCGGTCATGCACGTCGTAATCGTCGTTGAGCTTGCGCAATGCGATGGTCGTGCCGTCGTGCTGCTCGACCAGTTCGACGCTGCCGGGCGCGTAATCGACCTTGATCGGGGCGCGGCCGGTGATGAAATCGAGCCGATTGACCGCTTCGTTGTGCTCGCGCACGTAATCGAAGCTCTTGGTCGAGCCGGCGTGATTGTTGAAGGCGACGCAAGGCGAAACCACGTCGATGAAGGCCGCGCCGTTGTGCTCGATCGCCGCCTTGATCAGCGGCGTAAGCTGGTGCTTGTCGCCGGAGAATGAGCGGCCGACGAAACTGGCGCCGACTTGGAGCGCGATGGCGGCCATGTCGATGGCGCTGTCGGTATTGACCACGCCGCGCTTCGACTTCGAGCCGCGGTCGGCGGTGGCCGAGAACTGGCCTTTGGTCAGGCCGTAAACGCCGTTGTTCTCGACGATATAGACCATGTTGACGCCGCGGCGGATGGCATGGGCGAATTGGCCGAAGCCGATCGAGGCGGAATCGCCGTCGCCGGAAACGCCCAGATAAATCAGCTCCTTATTGGCGAGATTGGCGCCGGTGAGCACCGACGGCATGCGCCCATGCACGGAATTGAAGCCGTGCGAATTGCCGAGAAAATAAGTCGGCGTCTTCGACGAGCAGCCGATGCCGGAAAGCTTCGCCACCCGATGCGGCGCGATCGACAGTTCGAAGCAGGCTTCGATGATCGATGCCGAAATCGAGTCATGGCCGCAACCCGCACACAGCGTCGAGACCGAGCCCTCGTAATCGCGGTGGGTATAGCCGAGGGCGTTCTTCGGCAGATCGGGATGATGAAATTTGGGTTTGACGATGTAGGTCATGACACCACCTTGCGCAGCGGGGTGACTTTCAGCGCGTCGATATGGTCGCCGATCGATCGGGCGATATAGCGGGCGGTGATCGGCGTGCCGTCGTAATGCAGCACCGGCACCAGCCGCACCGGATCGATGCCGCATTCATTGACGATCAGCGAGCGCAATTGGGCATCGCGGTTCTGTTCGACCACGAAGACGAAATCGTGGTCGGCGATGAAACTCGTCACGCTGGAGTGGAACGGGAAGGCGCGGACCCGCAGCCGGTCGAGGTGCTGTCCGCCGGCCTGCAAAATCTCGATCGCCTCGTCCATCGCCGGCGAGGTCGAGCCGAAATAGATCACGCCGTATTTGGAAGGCTTGCTGGCATTGGCCTGCAGCGGCCGCGGCACCAGATCCTTCGCGGTCTCGAATTTGCGCAACAGCCGCTGCATGTTGTCGGCGTAGGCGGGGCCTTCCTCGGTGTAGCGGGCGTAGCGGTCGCGCGAGGTGCCGCGCGTGAAATACGAGCCCTTGGTCGGATGGGTGCCGGGATAGGTGCGATAGGGAATGCCGTCGCTGTCGACGTCGAGATAACGGCCGAAATCCTTGCCGGCTTCCAGCATCGCCGCGGTCATGACCTTGCCGCGGTCGTATTTGCGGCTGTCGTCCCAGGTCAGCGGCCGGCACAGATGATGGTTCATGCCGATATCGAGATCCATCATGACGAAGACCGGCGTCTGCAGGCGGTCGGCGAGGTCGAAGGCGATGGCGCCGAACTCGAAAGTCTCGGTCGGGTCTTCCGGGAACAGCAGCACATGCTTGGTGTCGCCGTGCGAGGCATAGGCGCAGGACAGAAGGTCGGTCTGCTGGGTGCGGGTCGGCATGCCGGTCGACGGTCCGGCGCGCTGCACGTCGAACACGACCGCCGGAATTTCGGCGAAGTAGGCGAGGCCGAGAAACTCCTGCATCAGCGAAATGCCCGGGCCCGAGGTCGAGGTGAAGGCCCGCGCGCCGTTCCAGCCGGCGCCGATCACGATGCCGATCGAAGCGAGTTCGTCCTCGGCCTGGACGATGGCGAATTTGTTTTTCTTCGAGTCGCCATCGACGCGCAGCCGGCCGCAATACCGCGCGAAGGCTTCGGCAAGCGAGGATGACGGCGTGATCGGATACCAGGCGCAGACCGTGGCGCCGCCATAGACCGCGCCGAGGGCGGCCGCCGCATTGCCCTCGAGGAAAATCCGGTCGCCGACCGCATCGCTGCGCTTGAGCCGCAAGCCGATCGGATAATCGAGATTCATCATCACCCAGTCGCGGCCGAGATGCAGCGCATGCTTGTTGGCGTCGAACAGCTTTTCCTTGCCCTTGAACTGCTCGGCGATCAGCTTCTCGATTTCGCCGACATCCATATCGAGCAGCGCCGAGAGCGCGCCGACATAGACGATGTTCTTGAACAATTGGCGCTGGCGCGGCTCGCTATATTCGCGATTGCAGATCGCGGTGAGCGGCACGCCGATCACGTTGATGTCGTCGCGGAATTTCGACGGCGGCATCGGCTTGGTCGAAATCGTAGAGCAGATAGCCGCCCGGTTCGATGCCGGCGACGTCCTTGTCCCAGGTCTGCGGATTCATCGCCACCATCAGATCGGTGCCGCCGCGGGCGCCGAGATGGCCGGCCTCGGAAATGCGCACTTCGTACCAGGTCGGCAGGCCCTGGATGTTGGACGGGAAGATATTCCGCGGTCCGACCGGTATGCCCATGCGCATCACCGCGCGGGCGAACATTTCATTGGCGCTTGCCGAGCCGGATCCGTTGACGTTGGCGAAGCGGACGACGAAGTCGTTTACCCTCTGGATAGGCATGCTTGTTCCGCGTGAGTCATGTCGATCAGATATTTCTGCATGTCCCAGGCGCCGGTCGGGCAACGCTCGGCGCACAGGCCGCAATGCAGGCAAACGTCCTCGTCTTTCACCATGACGCGGCCGGTCTTGAGGTTGTCGGCGACGTAGAGGTCCTGAGTCAGGTTCTTCGCCGGCGCCTGCAGCCGGCCCCGCAAATCGGCTTCGTCGCCGTTGGCGGTGAAAGTGATGCAGTCCATCGGGCAGATATCGACGCAGGCATCGCATTCGATGCAGAGCTGGCCGGTGAATACGGTCTGCACGTCGCAATTCAGACAGCGTTCGGATTCTTTCAGCGCCAGTTCCAGATCGTAGCCGAGCTCGACTTCGGCCTTGATGTCGCGCAGCGACACGACCTTCTCGCGATGCGGCACCCGGTAGCGTTTATCGAGCGTGATCTCGTTGTCGTAAGACCACTCATGGATGCCCATTTTCTGGCTCGACACGGCGACATGCGGCGCCGGCCGCACCGTGATGTCCTCGCCGCGGCAGAAGCGATCGATCGAGATCGCCGCCTCGTGGCCATGCGCCACCGCCCAGATGATGTTTTTCGGCCCGAACGCGGCGTCGCCGCCGAAAAACACCTTGGGGTTGGTCGATGCGAAAGTCTTGGCATCGACCTTGGGCATGTCCCATTTGTCGAACTCGATGCCGCAATCGCGCTCGATCCAGGGGAATGCGTTTTCCTGGCCGACGGCGACCAGCACATCGTCGCACGGAAAATGCTGGTCCGGCTCGCCGGTCGGCACCAGCTTGCGGCGGCCCTTGTCGTCGCGCACCGCGTGGACTTTCTCGAACACCACGCCGGTGAGCTTGCCGTTGTCGTGGGTGAATTCCTTCGGCACCAGATAATTGAAGATCGGAATGTCTTCGTGCATGGCGTCCTCCTTTTCCCAGGGGGACGCCTTCATCTCCTCGAAGCCCGAGCGGACGACGACTTTGACCTCCTCGCCGCCGAGCCGGCGCGAGGAGCGGCAGCAATCCATCGCGGTGTTGCCGCCGCCGAGCACGATGACGCGTTTGCCGATCGAGGTGATGTGGCCGAACGAAACGCTGGACAGCCAATCGATGCCGATATGGATGTTCTTGGCGGCTTCCTTGCGGCCGGGAATCTCCAGGTCGCGGCCGCGCGGCGCGCCGCAGCCGACGAAGACGGCGTCGAAATTCTCGGCCAGCAATGCCTTGAGGCTGTCGATGCGTTTGCCGCCGATAAATTCGACGCCGAGATTGAGGATGTAATCGCACTCCTCGTCGATGACGGTTTCCGGCAGCCGGAATTTGGGAATCTGGGTGCGCATCATGCCGCCGGACTTCGGGTCCTGGTCGAACACGATGCATTCGTAACCCATCGGCGCGAGATCGCGCGCCACCGCGAGCGAAGCCGGTCCGCCGCCGATCAGTGCGATGCGCTTGCCGTTTTTGTTGGCGGCGGGTTTCGGCAGTCGGTCGCGGATATCGTCTTTGAAGTCGGCGGCGACGCGCTTTAAACGGCAGATCGCGACCGGCTCTTTTTCGACGCGGCCGCGCCGGCAAGCGGGTTCGCAAGGCCGGTCGCACGTGCGGCCGAGGATGCCTGGAAAGACGTTGGATTCCCAATTGATCATGTAGGCGTCGCTGTAGCGGCCTGCCGCGATCAATCGGATATATTCGGGGACCGGCGTATGCGCCGGACAGGCCCACTGACAATCAACCACTTTGTGGAAATAGTCCGGGACCGCAATATCAGTAAGCTTCATCGCCACCTCGTGCACGCAGCACCCGCTCTTACGGCGGTACAGCCAGCTGCGTGGATTTCCATCCCCGGACGCAATCGCTCGAATACGGCGCGGATACTAGTCGAGAGGGGTTCGCATTTCCACCGCTTCTCATTGTTATAACAAGGATTTGTCATAGCTGGTGCTTAACAGGAATGAGACCCTTGCTGGAACACAGCAGCGCGCCAGGCTGCTCGCAGCCCGGTCGTAGAGTTTTAGTATAACTCATTGAACAAATAGGATAAATCATCTGCCATGCGCGACCTATTCGAACCCATCGAGCATGAAGACCCGAGGACGGCCGCCCGCCGCGGCGGCCGGCCGACATTGCGGCGCCGTTTCTACCGCAATGCCGCAATTACCAGCACGGCCGACGGTCATGGTGTTGTGCTCGACGGCAAGCCGATTCACACCCCGGCGCGGCGCCTCTTGGCCGCGCCGATGCCGGCCACGGCCGAGGCGATTGCTGCCGAATGGGAGGCGCAACGCGACGTGATCGACCCGGCAACAATGCCGCTGACGCGGCTCGCCAACTCGATCATCGACGGCGTTGCCGGTGCCGAAGCGCCGGTCGCGGCCGAGATCGAAAAATATCTCGGGTCCGATCTTTTGTTTTATCGCGCAGCGACGCCGCAAAAATTACGCGAGCGCCAGGCCAAGGAATGGGATCCGATCCTGGCTTGGGCGCGCGACGCGCTCGGCGCCGATTTCAAATTGGGCGAAGGCATCGTTCACGTCGCCCAGCCTGAAGCGGCGTTGAAAGCGGCCGCTGCCGCGATCCCGGCCGATCCGTGGCGCCTTGGCGCGGTGCACGTCGTGACCACGCTGACCGGCTCGGCGCTGATCGCGCTCGCTCTGCTGCGCGGACGCTTAACGGCCGAGGCGGCGTGGCAGGCGGCTCATGTCGACGAAGATTGGAATATGGAGCAGTGGGGCAGGGACGAGTTGGCGCTCGAACGCCGCGCGTTTCGCTTTGCTGAATTGCAGGCGGCAGACACGGTCCTGAAAGCCAGCCGCTAACCGCCGGTGACGCTCATGTGGCGCGACAGCGCCGGGCGGCGGTGACGGCGGTCGATGACGAAGTCGTGACCCTTCGGCTTGCGGCCGATCGCTTCGTCGATGGCGTCGAACAACAGCTCGTTGCCTTCCGAAGCGCGCAACGGCTTGCGCAGATCGGCGGCGTCTTCCTGGCCGAGGCACATATAGAGCGTGCCGGTGCAGGTGACCCGCACGCGATTGCAGGATTCGCAGAAATTGTGTGTCAGCGGGGTGATGAAGCCGAGCCGGCCGCCGGTTTCGGCGACGCGCACATAGCGCGCCGGGCCGCCGGTGCGATAATCGATTTCGTCGAGCTGATAGCGCGCGGCGAGTTTCGCGCGGACCAGCGACAGCGGCAAATATTGGTCGAGCCGGCCTTCGCCGACGTCGCCGAGCGGCATCACCTCGATCACGGTGAGATCCATGCCGCGGCCATGCGCCCATTCGATCAGGCGCGGAAACTCGTCTTCATTGACGCCGCTTAACGCAACCGTGTTGATCTTGACCTTCAGGCCCGCGGCCTGGGCGGCGTCGATCCCGGCGAGCACCCGATCCAAATCGCCCCACCGGGTGATGGCGCGGAATTTTTCGGCGTCGAGCGTATCGAGCGAGACATTGATGCGGCGGATACCCGCGGCGGCGAGATCGCCGGCATATTTGGCGAGCTGCGAGCCGTTCGTTGTCAGCGTGAGCTCATCGAGCCGGCCGCTCTGCAGGTGCCGCGACAACGAATTGATCAGGGTCATGATGCCGCGACGAACCAGCGGCTCGCCGCCGGTGAGGCGAAGCTTGCGGGTGCCGCGGGCGACAAAAGCCGAACACAGCCGATCGAGCTCTTCGAGGGTCAGGATTTCAGCCTTCGGCAGAAACGACATGTTTTCCGCCATGCAATACACACAGCGGAAATCGCAGCGATCGGTCACCGAGACGCGCAAATAGGTGATGGCGCGGCCGAACGGGTCGACCAGGGCCGGGCGCGCCGAGGCGCCGGTCAGTTCATCAAGTTCCAAAGTCTGCACGTTTGCCATCGGCCCTAAGATAAGCAGTCAATGTGGCGCATAAAGCCCTGATCGTCCATTATCTTTCGCCAAAACGCGCTATTGGGCGCGGTTTTGGTAACTCGTTTCGATGCCATCTATTGCCGCCGGCAGGTCGGCAAACGAGCTGATCAGCCGGTCGGGCTCAAGCGACGCGATCGGTACCTCGCTATAGCCGAAATCCACGGCGATCACCGGAACGGCAGCGGCGCGGGCGGTCCGGATGTCGGTGCCGGAATCGCCGACCATGATCGCCCGCGACGGATCGCCGCCGGCTTTGAGAATGGTGCGCCGCAGCACTTCCGGATCGGGCTTTTGCATGCCGAACGTGTCCTGTCCGCAGATCGCGCGAAGTGGCTGGGTCAATTGCAGCGTGTCGAGCAGCCGCACCGACAGCCATTCGAGCTTGTTGGTGCAGACAGCCAGGCGGTGGCCGTCGCCGGCGAGCCGGTCCAGCGCCGATTCAAGCGCCGGGAAGGGCCGCGAGCGGTCGGCGATATGGGCGGCATAATGTTCGATGAAAGCGCCGAACATCCGGTCGAGTTCGGGCTTCGCGCCGTCGCGGCCATCGGCTTTGAGCGCCTGTTCGATCAGGCCGCGGGCGCCGCCGCCGATCATCGCCCGGGCATCCTCGTACGGGAGGGCCGGCAGGCCCTCGCGGCCGAGGATGAGGTTGAGCGTCGCGATCAGATCGGGGGCGGTATCGATCAAGGGTGCCGTCGAGGTCGAAGACGATGGTGAGCATGCCGTCTCGCCTAAACGGCGCCCGGTCCGCGGCGCAAGCGGCAACCATCGCGGCGCGCTCTTACCCCCTAGGATCATCCCCGGAAGGCGGCTACACACCGCCTCCAAGAGGGGTGTTATGAACGTCGAAGATTACAAACGCGCCGCGGCCGCCCGTGCGCTCGAATTCGTCCGCCCGGGCATGCGGCTCGGGCTCGGCACCGGATCGACCGCCAAGCACTTCGTCGATCTGCTCGGCGAGCGGGTGCAGGCCGGCCTCGACGTCATCGCGGTGCCGACATCGGAAGTCGACCCGCGCGCCAAGCCGCCCGGCTCGGCATCCCGCTCACCACGCTCGACGAGACTCCCGAACTCGATCTGACCGTCGACGGCGCCGACGAGATCGCGCCCGATCTGACCTTGATCAAAGGCGGCGGCGGCGCGCTGTTGCGCGAAAAGATCGTCGCCTCGGCTTCCGCGGAGATGGTCGTGATCGCCGACCTTTCCAAATGGGTGCCGGTGCTCGGCCGCTTCCCGCTGCCGGTCGAGATCGCGCCGTTCGGCGCCGTCGCCACCCGCCGCGCGGTCGAGGCCGCCGCCGCGGCCTCCGATTGTCCCGGCCCGGCTTTGTTGCGGAAGGGCAAAGACGGCCATGCTTTCGTCACGGATGGCGGGCACTGGCTCTATGACGCTCAGTTGCAGCGCATCGCCGATCCGCGTGGCGCTCGCCAGCCGGCTTGCCGCCATCCCGGGCGTCATGGAGCATGGCTTATTCATCGGTCTCGCGCGGACTGCTATTCTGGCTGGTCCGGACGGGGTCCGCCTCGTCGATCGGTCCTGATCACAAGCACAAAGGGAGTGCGCCTATGATCGCCCATCTTTCAGCGCGTCATGCCAAAACTTCGGGCGCCGGAGCCGTCAGTTTCAAGGCTGTGCGCCATGCAGCGGCGGCGTTGGTTGCGCTGGTCGCGATCGGCATCGCTTCCCCGGCCGCGGCTCAGGCGCCGGCCGCGGCGCGCCAGCCGTCACCGTCGGCTATTCTGATCGCCAGGCAGATCGTGGAAATAAAGAGCGTCAAAGAGGTCTTCCAGCCGATCGTGCTCGGCGTGGTCGAAAAGACCAAGCAAGTCTTCATGCAGACCAATTTCATGTGGGCGAAGGACCTCAATGAGGTCGCGGCCGACGCGCACAAGCAATATGATTCGCGCGTCAACGAACTGGTCGATGGCTGCGCGCGGATTTACGCGACCCACTTCACCGAGCCGGAATTAAAAGAGTTGCTGGCGTTCTACCAATCGCCGCTCGGCCAGAAGGTGATTGTCGAGGAGCCGAAGAGTGCTCGATGAAAGCATGGTCTATGCCGGCACTTGGGCCGATAACCTGTCTGCGGACGTCATGGCCAAAATGCGCGCCGATATGAAGAAGCGCGGCCACGATATGTAGGACGATAAGCGAAATGGCCGATTACGACGTCGATCTTTTTGTCATTGGTGCCGGTTCGGGCGGCGTGCGCGCCGCCCGCATCGCCGCCGAGCACGGCGCCCGCGTCATGGTCGCGGAGGAATATCGCCTCGGCGGCACCTGCGTCATTCGCGGCTGCGTCCCAAAGAAGCTGCTGGTCTACGCCTCGCGCTTTCGCGCCGAATTCGAGGATGCCGCCGGCTTCGGCTGGACCGTGCCGCAAGCGTCGTTCGACTGGAAAACGCTGATCGCCAACAAGGACAAGGAGATCGCGCGGCTCGAAAAGGCCTATGGGACGCTGCTCGACAAGGCCGGTGTCAAACATGCCAAGAGCCGCGCCGTGCTCGCTGACGCCCACACCGTGCAATTGGCAAACGGCGAACAGGTGAGCGCGGCCCATATCCTGATCGCGACCGGCGGCACGCCGGGCTATGGCGATCCGATCCCGGGCATCGAGCACGCCATCTCCTCGAACGAAGCGTTTCAATTGCCGCGAGTTTCCGCGCCGCATCGTGATTCAGGGCGGCGGCTATATCGCGGTCGAGTTCGCCGGCATCTTTGCCGGCCTTGGCGCGCATGTGACGCTGGTTTATCGCGGCGACAATATCCTGCGCGGCTTCGACGACGATGTGCGGCAGCATCTGCGCATGGACATGGAGAAGCGCGGCATCAAGGTGATGACGGGCTGCAAGGTGGCGGCGATCGAAAAAGCCGGCGGTCATTTCTCGGCGGTATTGTCGAATGGTTCATCACGTCACCGCCGACCAAGTCATGTTCGCCACCGGCCGTGTGCCCAATGTCGCCAAGCTCGGCCTTGCCGAAGCCGGCGTGACGCTGGCCAAAAACGGCGGCATCGCGGTCGACGAATATTCGCGCACCAGCGCACCCAATATCTACGCCGTCGGCGACGTCACGAACCGCATCAATCTGACCCCGGTCGCGATCCGCGAAGGCCACGCTTTTGCCGATACGATTTTCGGCGGCAAGCCGACCAAGGTCGACCATACCAACGTGCCGACCGCGGTGTTTTCCGAACCGGAAGTCGGCACCGTCGGCCTCACCGAATCCGAGGCGCGCGCCCGGCTGGCGCGGACCGATGTCTACAAGGCGATGTTCAGGCCGCTGAAGGCGACGTTGTCGGGCCGCGACACGACCATCCTGATGAAGCTGGTGGTCGACGGCACCTCCGACCACGTGGTCGGCTGCCACGTCGTCGGCGAGGGCGCCGCCGAGATCGCCCAGATGGCCGCCATTGCGGTGAAGATGGGCGCGACCAAGGCGGACTTCGACGCCACCATGGCGCTGCACCCGACTGCCTCCGAAGAACTGGTCACCATGCGTAAAAAGACCGCGAGCTACGCGCGGGAAGCAGCGGAATAGGCTGACGGAAGCCCCATATAGCGGGCTGTCATAGCGCCCGCGCCGCCGTGTATAAGACCGCCGCAACTGACAGATCACCGGCATTCGGGCGCGGCGCGGAAGTGCCGCGCGGGTGACGGGAGTTGGAGATAGCGTGATGTCCAGCCGTTCGACCTTCGGCAAATGGAGCCCGGAGTCCTGGCGCTCGAAGCCGATCGTGCAGGTGCCCGATTATCCCGACGCCAAGGCGCTTGCCGACGTCGAGGCGCAGCTTGCGAGCTTTCCGCCGCTGGTTTTTGCCGGTGAGGCGCGCAATCTGAAAAAGGCCCTGGCCCAGGTCTCGAAAGGCGAAATGTTTCTGCTGCAGGGCGGCGATTGCGCCGAAAGCTTCGCCGAACACGGCGCCAACAATATCCGCGATTTTTTCCGCCTGTTCCTGCAGATGGCGGTGGTGCTGACCTATGCCGCGGCGTCGCCGGTGGTGAAGGTCGGCCGCATCGCCGGCCAGTTCGCCAAGCCGCGCACCTCGCCGGTCGAGAAGCGCGGCAATGTCGAACTGCCGGTCTATCGCGGCGACATCATCAACGGCACCGACTTCACGACGGAAGCGCGCACCGCCGATCCGCGGCGGCAGTTGGAGGCCTATCGGCAGTCGGCGGCAACGCTCAATCTGCTGCGCGCTTTCGCCGGCGGCGGCTACGCCAATCTGTCGAATGCGCATCAGTGGATGTTGTCTTTCGTCAAGGACAGCCCGCAATCCAAGCGTTATCAGGATCTCGCCGATCGATTGACCGAGGCGCTGGGCTTCATGCGCGCTTGCGGCATCGATCCGGAAATTCATCCCGAGATGCGGACGACCAGTTTCTTCACCAGCCACGAAGCGCTTGCTGCTCGGCTACGAGCAGGCTTTCACCCGCGTCGATTCGACGACCGGCGATTGGTACTGCACCTCGGGCCACATGGTGTGGGTCGGCGATCGCACCCGGCAGGCGGATCACGCCCACGTCGAATATTGCCGCGGCATCAAGAATCCGCTCGGCCTGAAAACCGGCCCGTCGCAAAAGCCGGATGAGCTTTTAAGGATCATCGACGCGCTCGATCCCGACAACGAGCCGGGCCGCCTGACGCTGATCTGCCGCGTCGGCGCCGAGAAGGCCGCCGATCTGTTGCCGCCGCTGGTGCGCGCGGTCAAGCGCGAAGGCCGCAATGTGGTGTGGTCGTGCGATCCGATGCACGGCAATACCATCACCTCGGTGACCGGCTACAAGACCCGGCCGTTCGATCAGATCCTCAAGGAAGTGCGGACGTTTTTTCAGGTCCATGCCGCCGAAGGCACCATTGCCGGCGGCGTCCATCTGGAAATGACCGGCAAGAATGTCACCGAATGCACCGGCGGCGCGCGTGCCATCAGCGACGAGGATTTGAACGACCGCTACCACACGGTGTGCGATCCGCGGCTCAACGCCGAGCAGTCGCTCGACCTGGCCTTCCTCCTCGCCGATCTTCTGAAAACCGAGCGCCTCGCCAAGGCCAAGCCGCTGCCGGCGGTGGCGGCGCTCTGACAGCATCGTTTCCCGCTCATTCCGGCGAAAGCGGGAATCCAGCCTTGCGCGCACTGGGCCCCGCTTTCGCGCGGACGAGCGGAGCGAAGTGCGGTGTTGCCGGACCCGCGCCCAGGGCGTTAGACATTTGCCATGAACGAACGCCCCGCCGATCGCCTTGCCATCGCACTGGCGCAACTCAATCCGATCGTCGGCGACGTTGCCGGCAATCTGGAGCGCGCCCGTGCCGCGCGCGCCCGCGCCGCGCAAGACAAAGCCGACCTGGTCGCTTTTTCCGAACTGTTCATCGCCGGCTATCCGCCGGAGGATCTGGTGCTCAAGCCGGCCTTTCAGGCCGCCTGCCGTGCCGCGATCGAGACACTGGCGGGCGAGACCGCCGATGGTGGTCCGGCGGTCCTGATCGGCGCGCCTTGGGTCGAGGATGGCAAGCTCTATAACGCCTATGCCCTGCTGTCGGGCGGCCGGATCGAGGCGCTGCGCTTCAAGGTCAACCTGCCGAATTACGGCGTGTTCGACGAAAAGCGCGTGTTCGCTTCAGGTCCGCTGCCCGGACCGGTAAACTTTCGCGGCGTACGGCTCGGCCTGCCGGTTTGCGAGGATACCTGGACCGACTGGGGCGATTACGAAAACGTCGTCGAGTGCCTGGCCGAAACCGGCGCCGAGCTTCTGATCGTGCCGAATGGCTCGCCCTATTGGCGCAACAAGGCCGACATCCGTCTCAACGTCGCGGTGGCGCGCGTGACCGAGACACGCTTGCCGCTGATTTACGTCAATCAGGTCGGCGGCCAGGACGAACTGGTGTTCGACGGCGCCTCGTTCGTGCTCAACGCCGATCATTCGCTGGCCTTGCAGCTGCCGGCCTTCCGCGAAACGGTGGTGACGACGCACTGGTCGCGCATCGACGGCGTCTGGCACTGCGCCAAAGGTCCGATCGCCACACCTGAGGAAACCGACAAGGCCGACTACACCGCCTGCGTGCTCGGGCTTGCGCGACTACGTCGAGAAGAACCGTTTCCGCGGCGTCGTGCTCGGTCTTTCCGGCGGCATCAATTCCGCGCTGTGCGCGGCGATGGCGGTCGATGCGCTCGGCGCCGAGCGCGTGCGCTGCGTGATGCTGCCGTATCGCTACACATCGCAAGAATCGCTCGACGATGCGGCGGCGATCGCCACCACACTCGGCGTGCGCTACGATATCGTGCCGATCGAGAGCGCCGTGCATGGCCTCGAGGCGTCGCTCGGCAAGGTTTTCGCCGACGCACCGCGCGACGTCACCGAGGAGAACCTGCAGGCGCGCGCCCGCGGCACCATCCTGATGGCGATCTCCAACAAGTTCGGCCTGATGGTGGTGACGACCGGCAACAAGTCGGAAATGTCGGTCGGCTATGCGACCCTCTATGGCGACATGAACGGCGGCTTCAATCCGATCAAGGATCTCTACAAGACCGAGGTCTATCGTCTGTCGCGGCTGCGCAATCAATGGAAGCCGGAGAGCGCCCGCGGTCCGGCTGGCGCCGTCATTCCGGAAAATGTCATCGTCCGCGCGCCGAGCGCCGAGCTGCGCGAGAACCAGACCGACCAGGATTCGCTGCCGCCTTACGATATGCTCGATCAGATCCTCGAGCGGCTGGTCGAGCGCGAGGAAGGCACCGCGGCCATTGTCGCTGCAGGCTTCGACCGCGATACCGTGATGAAGATCGAGCGCATGCTCAATTTCGCCGAATACAAGCGCCGGCAGGCGGCGCCCGGGGTGAAGGTGACGCTGAAGAATTTCGGCCGCGACCGCCGCTATCCGATCGTCAATCGCTTCAACGATACCGGCGGAAATTCGGAAGCCGGCCCTGCAGCGATCAAAGGCCCGGCGATGGCCAAAGCGGGCGGTTCGGATTTCTGATCGCCGTTCCAAGGGCGCGGGCCAAGCCGGCGAGCCAAAACGGCAATCCGGAATGACTAATTGTGCGTCGGGGTTTGCGACGACGACATGAAGGGCGGGCCGACGGTGCGCACGCCCTGCTTTGTCGTGCTCGCATTTCCGGTGGCCGAAGATGCCGACCCGGCTGCAGTCTGCTGCCCCGAGGCAGCCGCGGACTTGCCGGTAGCCTTCGGCGCTTGCGACAGCGCCTTGGCGTTCTGGTCGGTCACGACGATGTCGCCGCTTTCGAGCGTGGTCGAGTCGTCGGCATTCTTCAGCGCGTCAGCCCAGCTCTGGCCCGGCTTGCGGCAGCTGCAGGCGGTGGTGAATTCCTTGCGATAGCGGAACGCGTTCGGCAACGCGGTGTAAGGCTGGCCGCTGATCGAGACCGCCTGCTGAATGTCCTCGCCGGGATTGCGATAGGAATACAGCGCGACTTCGCTCGCCGGGCAGAGCCGCTGGCAGGTGTGATCGTCATCGGCAAAGCGGCTCGCCGAGGTCGAATAGGAAATCGGGAAATAATAGCCGTCGCAGGTGCGCACGCAGACGGTGCGGTAGGTGCCCGACGGCGCGCCGTCACCGCCACCGCCGTTGACGATGGTGCCGCCGCCAAACAGCGCATCGAAGAAACCCTGCGGGCCGCCCGACGAATTGGCGGCCGCGGTGTATTGCGCGCCGCAATTGTTCTGCGCGAGCTGGCCGATCAGCGCGCGGCGCTGGCCCTGCTGATCGTCGCTGCCGCTTTTGAGCTGTTCGAGGTCGCTGATCATGTGGTCGAGATTGCCGCGCATCTGCTGGATCTGCGAGGTGACCGGCCCGCATTGCGGCGACAGCGCCGAGAACAGAGCAAAGAAGCCTTGCCCGGCGCAGCCGGCCTTATGGGCTTGCCCGACGGCGCGGTCGAGGTCGGCCTGCTGCTTGGCGATGGCGTCTTCGGCCTGCCTGATTTGATCGGCGCGGGCGGTATTGCCGTTGCCCTGGTCGAACGAGGCAAGCTGGCCCTGCAGCCGCGCGCAGGCCGGGCTCGCCGGCTGCTGCTGCGCCGCGGGTGCCGGCTGACCGGCGGGCTGAGGCGCGGGCACCGCTTGGCGGCTCGATGCCGGTGGAACCGCCTGTCCCGGCAGCTGCTGCGCACCGGCCGCCGTCGGCAGCGCGAGCATAGCGAGCAGCGCGAAACCCGCGCTCCGGAGCAAAACCGGGGTCTTGCTCGGGCCGATGCCTTTAAGCCTGTTGCGGATCATGGGGGTTCCGACACCGCTTGCGTTCGGGCCTGCGGATAAGCCCCGGAATGGTGACTAAAGTGTGAACAGCGCCGCGGCCCCCCTTTAGCGGCAAATTGCCGGAGAGGCGAGTAGCCCGAGAGCGGTCCTCCAAAGGAAATTCCCGGCGGTCGCTACTCGGTATCAGGCTGGTTTTCCGGCCGGGCGCGGTCGAAGGCGGCCAGCGCCTGGCAGGCGGCGTCGGCGGCGACGATCTTGGGGAACTTCTCCAGCGGCACTTTCAACCGCCTGGCATTGTAAACCTGCGGCACCAGGCAAAGATCGGCGACCGTGACCTGGTCGCCGCAGACATAAGGCCCGGGCCCCATCAGCATTTCGAGCGCCTCGAAGCCGGCAATGACCCAGTGGTGATACCAGGTGTCGATCGCGCTTTGCTCCTGGCTCATCTGGTTTTTCAGATAGCGCAGCGGGCCGATATTGTTGAGCGGATGGATGTCGCACGCGATCAGTTCGGCGAGCGCCCGGGATTTGGCGCGCGCCACCGGATCTTTCGGCAGCAGCGCCGGTTCGGGATGCGATCTCTTCCAGATATTCGATGATGGCGAGCGACTGGATCAGCACATCGCCTTCTGGCGTGACCAGGACCGGTACCCGCATCTGCGGATTGACGGCGCGGAATTCCGGCCGCCGGTTGTGACCGCCCTCTTTGACGAGATGGATCGGCGCGGTCTCATAGGCGATGCCTTTGAGATTGAGCGCGATGCGGACGCGATAGGCGGCCGACGAGCGGAAATACGAATAAAGCTTCACGCCTCTGGTCCCGCTCTGGTTGGGCCTGAGCGTTTCGGCGACGAGTTCGCGCCGATCGCTCGGTGATCTTGCGCAACGCGCGATCGAACGCGTCGCGGTCGTCGGCTGTCAGGATTTCGGTGAGCCGGCGCGCGAAGTCGCGGCGCATGCGGCGCCAGTTCCTCATACATCGCGCGGCCCGGCGCGGTGAGCGAGAGAAACGACTCCCGCATGTCCTCGCGGTTGGCGCGGCGCGCCAAGAGCTTGCGCCGCTCCAGGATCGCCACCGCGCGCGACACTTTGGTCTTGTGCATATGGGTGTGCGCGCCGATGGCTTTGCCGGTCATCACGCCGAACTGGCCGAGCGTGACCAGCACCCGCCACTCCGGCACGCCGATCCGATAGCGCCGCGCATAAATCCGCGACAAGCGCCTGCGACACCAGGCTCGACACCACGTTGAGCTGATAAGGCAGAAATTCTTCGAGCTTCAGCGGCGCGTCGTCGGCTTTGGCCGCGGCGTCCGCCTTGTCCCGAATGTCGTCTCTACCGCCGTCTGCCCGACCATGGCGGGAACATGGCCGAAGTTGCGCGGCCGCGCAACGGCATCCGAGAGTGGCGCGCAACGGCTCCGAAGACCGTAAGGCCCTTCTGCCCGGTGTCGCGGTGGTGCTAGATTATCTCGCGGAGCCGCCCGAACGAGGCGGCCTGCTCGGGGGAGACAACATCATGATGGCAAAGCTTGAAAGTCAGAGCGATCTCGCGCTCCTGATCGGGCGGCTGTTTTATTCGTCGCTATTTTTGCTGTACGGCTACTTCAAAGTGACCGCCTATAGCGGCACCGCCACCTATATGGCTGCCAAGGGCCTGCCGGCACCGTCGCTGTTTGCTTTGCTTGCGGTCGTCTTCGAACTCGGCGGCGGCATCCTGATGCTGGTCGGCTATCAGACCCGCTGGGTGGCGCTGGCGCTCGCCGTCTACACCTTGGTCGCGGGGCTGATCGCGCATACCCATTTTGCCGACGCCAATCAGCTCACCCATTTCATGAAGAACATGGCGATCGTCGGCGGCTCGCTCGCGTTCTTCGCAAGCGGCGCGGGCGCTTATTCGCTCGATGGTCGCAAATAGCGGCGGCGCCAGCGTATTCCGGCTAGGGCAGGTTCAGCGCGAGCACTCGATGGCGACGAAGTTGTCGCAATTGCCGCCCTTGCAGGCATCCGAACCGCTGGTCGGGATGGCGCCGGTGATGTCGTCGCGGTCGACTTTGCGGAACGACAGCGCCTGGGCGAATTCGCGCGTCTTGCAGTAGGAATTGGCGGCGGCGTTGCCGCAGCTTTCGCTCGACGCGAGGCAGCGGTCGATGCCGTAGCCGTCGGCGTCGTTGGCGATGATGAAGAGGCGCTTTTCGGCCTGGGCGGCGGCGGCTGAAAGCAGCACGGCCGCGGCGGCGGTAGCCGCGATCACGTAACGCATGGATCCCCCAACTCGGCGCTGAACGCCACAACCGGACCGGAACAAGCTTAAGAATGCGACGGTGGGGTTAAGCCTTGGTTAAGTGACGCCAACCCGGCCCGGCAATGACCGGCGCGTGGCTCTCATTTTTCACCGTGAGACGCAACGGCCGGAGCGGGCCGCGGCTGCTGTTTCCACAGGCGGGCAAGCGTTTTGCCGATCGGCGTGGCGTTGCGGCGACACCCTCCGCGGCTTTCTGGGGACCTTGACGTCATGCGTCCCCTCGACCATTGTGCGCGCCATGACGGGTCACAACCATATCTTCGGCATTTGCCGGGAGATTATTAGCTAGCGCCAAACGCTGGCTGCGGCCGTCTTTTCTCATCGTCGAGACTAAAGGACACGCCGGGCCAGCGGGCAGGCGTGCGTTTTTGATTCGGTCCTACGATTTGACGAGACCATGGAACTGAAACTCTACGATACGCTCACGCGCGAGAAGCGCGCCTTCCAGCCGCTCGATCCGGCCAATGTCCGCATGTATGTGTGCGGGCCGACGGTCTATGACTTTGCCCATATCGGCAATGCGCGGCCGGTGATCGTGTTCGACGTGCTGTTCCGCTTGCTGCGCCATCTCTACGGCGCCGAGCACGTCACCTATGTCCGCAACATCACCGACGTCGACGACAAGATCAACGCGCGCGCGGCGGCGGAATATCCCGCCCTGCCGCTCAATGCGGCGATCCGCAAAGTCACCGAAGACCACTGAATCGCAATTCCAAGACGACGTCGAACGCGCTCGGCTGCTTGCCGCCGACCATCGAGCCGCGCGCCACGGAGTCACATCGCCGAGATGCGGACGCTGATCGACCGGCTGGTCGCGTCCGGCAACGCCTATGTCGCCGAAGACAATGTGCTGTTCAGCGTGCCGTCGATGCCGGACTACGGCGCAGCTGTCGAGGCGTCCGCTCGACGAGATGATCGCCGGCGCCCGCGTCGAGGTCGCGCCCTACAAGAGGGACCCACGGGACTTCGTCCTGTGGAAGAACCGTCGAAGCCCGGGGCGAGCCGGCGCTGGCCGTCGCCCATGCTCGGCATCAGATGACGCCTCGGGCCGGCCGCCGGCTGGCACATCGAATGCTCGGCGATGTGCGTGGAAATATCTCGGCGAGACCTTCGACATCCACGGCGGCGGCATCGATCTCGTGTTTCCGCACCACGAAAACGAAATCGCCCAATCGCGCTGCGCCTTCCACACGCCGGTGATGGCGAATTACTGGATGCACAACGGCTTCTTGCAGGTCGAAGGCGAGAAGATGTCGAAGTCGCTCGGAAATTTCGTGACGATCCACGAGTTGCTGAAGACTGACATGGCATCGCTGGCCGGAATGGTCATTGCGGTTCGCATATGCTTCAGACGCATTATCGGCAGCCAATCGATTGGACCGAGCGAGCGCTTGACGAAGCCTGCGAAAACGCTGCGTGCATTTCGACTTCCTTGTCGTCGCGTCGATGTCCAGCCCAGCATCCGTCTGATGAATTCTTGGAGCGCATTGACTGATGACTTGAACACGCCACGCGCGATTGCCGAGCTTCATCGCCTTGCAGAAAGTTGCGAAGGCACCAGATCGCCTGACGCCTGCGGCCATTAACGTCGGGTCTGTCGATTGCTCGGGTTCGACATCCAGAAGAATACGATCCGGAGTGGCTTCAGAAACAGGCTGCTGCGAAGAAGTCGCGAAATCGAACTGCGGAAATTGAAGCCTGATCGCCGCACGTAATGCCGCGCGCAGCTCGAAAAGATTGAAGGAATCCGACCGCATCCGCGACGAACTCGCCGCGATGGGCGTCGTGCTCAAGGACTCCAAAGACGGCACCACCTGGGAGATCGCGCGATGAACGCCCAGCGCCTTCCCGCAACTCGCCATGCGGCCGATGCTGCCGACCGACGTGCCGCTGCTGGCCGAGATTTTCCGCGCCAGCATCGAGGAACTGACCATGGAGGATTACAGCGAGGCCCAGCAGGAGGCGTGGGCCTCGGCGGCGGACGATGAGGAGACGTTCGGCGCCAAGCTTGCCGGCGAGCTGACGCTGGTCGCGACCTTGAACGGCTCGCCTGTCGGTTTCGCGTCGCTCGCCGACAACAGCCGCATCGACATGCTCTATGTGCATCCGGCCGCGGCGGGGCAGGGCGCCGCCAAGCTCCTGAGCGACGCATTGGAACGGCTGGCGGCGGCGCGCGGCGCCAAGGAATTGACGGTCGACGCCAGCGACACCGCGCGCGGCTTTTTCGAGAAGCGCGGCTTTTCGCCGCAGCGCCGCAACACCGTCATGCTCGGCGGCGAATGGCTCGCCAACACCACGATGAAAAAGCCGCTTGCGGCCAAGGAGAGGGCGCCATGACCGGACCCGAAACGCCGTTCCCGCGCCATTGGCTCTATTATTTGATCCTCAAATACGTCGTCATCGCCGCCGCGGTCGCGGTGTCGCTTTATACCGTTTACAAGCTTTATCGCGGCTGAAGGAATTGCCAATGGAACGCCAGCGCTCGTCTTTTCTCGGCATGCGGACCCATCACATTGTCATCGCGCTGGTCGCCATCCTGATCGCGGTGGCGCTGATCGCGAATTACTATCATCTGGTGAGATCGTTCGATGTCCCGCGAGCGGCTTTATCTGTTCGACACCACGCTGCGCGACGGCGCGCAGACGAATGGCGTCGACTTCACGCTCGCCGACAAGCTTGCCATCGCGCGGATGCTGGACGATCTCGGCATCGATTATATCGAGGCCGGCTATCCCGGCGCCAATCCGACCGATACCAGTTTCTTCGCCGAGCAGCGGCCGATGCGCGCCTGCCTCACCGCCTTCGGCATGACGCGGCGTCCCGGCCGTTCGGCGTCGAACGATCCCGGTCTGGTCGCGCTGCTCGACGCCAAGGCCGACGCCATTTGTTTTGTCGCCAAGTCCTGGGACTATCACGTCCGCGTCGCGCTCGAGACGACCGAGGAGGAAATCTCGCCTCGATCCGCGACAGCGTGCGCGCCGCCAAGGCCAAGGGCCGGCGAAGTGCTGCTCGACTGCGAGCATTTCTTCGACGGCTACAAGGCCAAGCCCGCTTATCGCGCTGGCCTGCGCCAAGGCGGCCTATGACGAGGGCGCGCGCTGGGTGGTGCTGTGCGACACCAATGGCGGCACGCTGCCGCACGAGGTCGAGCGCATCGTCGGCGAGGTCTGCGCCAAAATTCCCGGCGATCATGTCGGCATCCACGCCCATAACGATACCGAGCAGGCGGTGGCGAATTCGTTCGCGGCGGTGCGCGCCGGCGCGCGGCAGATCCAGGGCACGCTCAACGGCCTCGGCGAGCGCTGCGGCAACGCCAATCTGGTCTCGATCATCCCGACGCTGAAGCTCAAGGGCGATTACGCCGAGAAATTCGAGATCGGCGTCTCCGACGAGGCGCTCGGGCGGCTGGCGCGCGTCTCGCACGCGCTCGACGAATTGCTCAATCGCGCCGCCGACCGCCACGCGCCCTATGTCGGCGAGAGCGCGTTCGCCACCAAGGCCGGCATCCACGCGTCGGCGATCATCAAGGAGCCGGCGACCTACGAGCACGTCGCGCCCGAGCGCGTCGGCAACAAACGAAAACTTCTGGTCTCCGATCAGGCCGGCCGCTCCAACGTGCTGGCCGAGCTTGAGCGCATCGGGCTTGCAGTCGACAAGAACGATCCGCGCGTCGCTTCGCTTGCTCGACGAGGTCAAGGAGCGCGAGGCGATCGGCTATGCCTATGAGGCGGCCGACGCGTCGTTCGAACTGCTGGCCCGGCGGCTGCTCGGCCAGGTGCCGCATTATTTCGATGTCGAGAAATTCGACGTCAATGTCGAGCAGCGCAGCAACGCCAAGGGCGAAGCGGTCTCCGTGAGCCAGGCGGTGGTGAAACTGAAAGTCGGCGACGAGGAATTGATATCGGTCGCCGAAGGCATCGGTCCGGTCAATGCGCTCGATCTCGCGCTGCGCAAGGACCTCGGCAAATATCAGGGTTTTATCACCGGGCTCGAACTCACCGATTACCGCGTGCGCATCCTCAATGGCGGCACCCAGGCCGTCACCCGCGTGTTGATCGAAAGCGCCGACGAAACCGGCGATCGCTGGACCACGGTCGGCGTCTCGGCGAATATCATCGACGCCTCGTTCCAGGCGCTGATGGATTCCATCGTCTATAAGCTCGTGAAGTCCGGCGCACCGGCGTAAGACCCTCCCAAAAAGGGACGAGAGGGCGACCATGATCGATCACGTCTCCATCGCAGTGCGCGATCTTAAAAAGGCGGAGCCGTTCTACGCCGCGCTGCTGGCGCCGCTCGGTTTGGTGAAATTGCGCGAATGGCCGGACACGGCAATCGGCTTCGGCAAGAAATATCCGGATTTCTGGATCAATGGCCGCGCGGCGATGGACCCTGTGGCCGAGGACAGCGGGGTGCATATCTGCCTGCGCGCGCCGGACACCGCCGCCGTCGATGCCTTTCACGCCGCGGCATTGGCCGGCGGCGGCAGCTCGGACGGTGCGCCTGGGCTGCGGACCAAATATCACTCGAACTATTACGCCGCCTTCATCCGCGACCCTGACGGCAATCGCCTCGAAGCGGTGACGTTCCTGCGGGATGCGGCGGTGTGAACTGCCGGCTTCCGCTCGTCCCCGCGAAAGCGGGGACCCAGCACGGAGCGATCTTGAATTTTCTCTGGGTTCCCGCTTTCGCGGGAACGAGCGGAGTAGAGGAAACTCCCGATTACATCTGCTCGACCGGCATCGTCATCGTTTTCTCGGCGGCGGTGACGCCTTGCGCGGCTTCCTGCAACATCGGCAGAATATCCTCGACGCGCTTGGCGACCAGGATATCGATGTGCGGCGCCGCCGGCATGAACTTCACCGCGCGCATATGGTCGATCAGCGATAACAGCGGCGACCAGTAATTGTTGATATCGGCGATCAGGATCGGCTTCTTGTGGCGGCCGAGCTGTGCCCAGGTGAGCTGTTCGACCAGTTCCTCGAGCGTGCCGATGCCGCCGGGCAGCGCGACGAAAGCGTCGGCGCGTTCGAACATGGTCTGCTTGCGCTCGTGCATATCGCGGGTGACGATCAGTTCCTGGGCGAGCTTTTTCGGCCGTTCGCGCTTGGTCAGGAAATCCGGGATGATGCCGATGACCTCGCCGCCGTGATCGATGACGGATTCGGCCACCGAGCCCATCAGCCCGACCGAGCCGCCGCCATAGACCAGCCGGACGCTGTTTTCGGCGAGTATTTTGCCGAACTTGACCGCGGCCTGGGTGAATGCCGGATCGGTGCCCGGGCTCGATCCGCAATAAACGCAGACCGCATTGATTTTGCTCATGGAAACACTTTCTTTGAAGGCTAGATGTGGCGTCGATTCGTGCCGACTGCAAGCGATTTGGCAAGCGCTTTCGGGGAAGCCGCGAACGGTGCGGATCGTGCCGAAAAGTCCTATATGACGGAAAACACGCAACGAGGGGGTGCCGCGGCTGTCCGCGACCCGTTTTGAGCGGGCATTTGGGGCCGGGCAGGCGATGAGCGATTTTCAGCGACCGACAGGGCATTTGAAGCGTGAGGTGACCGGCGACGGCGGCGCTTTGCTGGCGACGCTGTTTCAGCTCTGGCCCTATATCTGGCCGACCGACCGCCGCGACCTGAAGGGCCGGGTGATCTTCGCCACCGTGCTGCTGTTTCTCGCCAAGTTCGCCACCATTGCGGTGCCTTTCACCTTCAAATGGGCGACCGATGCGTTGGCCGGGCGCGGTACCGCGCCGGTGGCGCCCGACAATTGGCTCGCCTGGGCCTTTGCGGCGCCGATCGTGATGACGCTCGCCTATGGCGGCGTGCGCATCGTCATGGGCATCCTGACCCAATGGCGCGACGGCATTTTCGCCAAGGTGGCGATGAATGCGGTGCGGCGGCTGGCGATACTCACTTTCGAGCACATGCATCTGCTGTCGCTGCGCTTTCATCTCGAGCGCAAGACCGGCGGACTGACCCGCGTGCTCGAACGCGGCCGCAACGCCATCGAGACGATCGTGCGCATGGTGCTGCTGCAACTGGCGCCGACCGTGGTCGAGCTGGGCCTGATCGCCGTGGTTCTGCTGTGGCATTTCGACTGGCGCTACGTGGCCGTCATCGGCGTCACGGTGGCGCTCTATATGGCGTTCACCTTTTACGCGACCGAGTGGCGCATCAATATCCGCCGCAAGATGAACGAGAGCGACACCGACGCCAACGTCAAGGCGATCGATTCGCTTTTGAACTACGAGACGGTAAAATATTTCTCCGCCGAAACGCGCGAGGCAAAGCGCTACGACCGCTCGATGGAGCGATACGAGGACTCAAGCGTCGACGCCTATACCTCGCTTGCCGTGCTCAATGCCGGCCAGGCCATCATATTCACGCTCGGGCTCGCGGCCGCGATGGTGCTGTGCGCCTACGGCGTCGAGCGGCATACCAATACGGTCGGCGATTTCGTCATGATCAATGCCATGATGATCCAGCTCTATACGCCGCTGAATTTCATGGGCCTGGTCTATCGCGAGATCAAACAGGCGCTGATCGACATCGAGACCATGTTCGCGCTGTTGTCGAAGAAGCCCGAAATCGAAGACCGGCCGGGCGCGCCGCCGTTGCAGGTTCGCACCGGCACCATCCGGTTCGACAATGTTTCATTCGCCTACGACCCGGAGCGGCCGATCCTCAAAGGCTTGAGTTTCGAAGTCGCGGCCGGCCATACCGTCGCCATTGTCGGGCCGTCCGGGGCCGGCAAATCGACGATCTCGCGGCTGTTGTTTCGCTTTTACGACGTTACCGGCGGCCGCATCCTGATCGACGGCCAGGACATGCGCGATGTCACCCAGGAGTCGTTGCGCGCCGCCATCGGCATGGTGCCGCAGGACACGGTGCTGTTCAACGACACCATCCGCTACAACATCCGCTACGGCCGCTGGGACGCGAGCGACGCCGAAGTCGAGGAAGCCGCGCGCCAGGCGCAGATCGACGGTTTCATCCGCCTCGCGCCCAAGGGCTACGACACCGAAGTCGGCGAACGCGGTCTCAAACTGTCCGGCGGCGAAAAGCAGCGCGTCGCCATTGCCCGCACCATTCTAAAAGCACCGCCGATCCTGCTGCTCGACGAAGCGACGTCGGCGCTCGACAGCCATACCGAACGGGATATCCAGGACGAACTGGTGCGCGTTGCCGAAAACCGCACCACGCTGGTCATCGCCCATCGGCTGTCGACCATCGTCGACGGCCGACGAAATCCTGGTGCTCGACCACGGCATCATTGTCGAGCGCGGCACGCATCGCGAATTGCTGGCGCAGGGCGGCCTCTATGCCAGCATGTGGAACCGCCAGCGCGAGGCGCAAATGGCGCGCGAAATCCTGGCCGAGGTCGAGGAGACCGACGCCGCGCCCAATCGCAATCCGCCGGAATTGCCGGCCGATCAACTCGTACCGGCTGTGGACGCCGCGGAGTGACGGCTTCGTCGCCATTCCCTCGCCAATGACGGCGCTCGAACAATTGGTATAAGGGCCCATGTCCGTCATCGATTCCATCCGCAAGCAGCTCGTCCCGATCCATCCGGAGGGCTATCCGTTCATCGGCGGGTTTGCGCTGGCAAGCCTGATCTTGTTCTGGCTCTGGACGCCGCTCGGCTGGCTGATGACGCTGGCGACGCTGTGGTGCGTCTATTTCTTCCGCGATCCGCCGCGGGTGACGCCGGTGCGCGACGGCATCGTGGTGTCGCCGGCGGACGGCCGGGTGAGCCAGGTCAGCAATGCGGTGCCGCCGAAGGAACTCGACCTCGGCGAACGGCCGCTGCCGCGGATTTCGGTTTTCATGAGCGTGTTCGATTGTCACGTCAATCGCAGCCCGGTGGCCGGACGCATCGAGCGCATCGTCTATCGCGCCGGCAAATTCCTCAGCGCCGATCTCGACAAGGCGAGCGAAGACAACGAGCGCAACGCCTTCGTCATCGCCACGCCCAACGGCCAGCGCATCGCGGCGATTCAAATCGCGGGCCTGGTGGCGCGCCGCATCGTGCCGTTCGCGCGGGAAGGCGAGGCCGTCGGAGCCGGCCAGCGCATCGGCATGATCCGGTTCGGTTCGCGCGTCGATGTGTATCTGCCGGAAGGCACCGGCGCGCTGGTGGCCGAAGGCCAGACGGCAATCGCCGGCGAGACGGTGCTGGCCGATTTGAAAACACCCGACACATCGCGGACTTATCGGATATCTTAAATCGCGCTGCGGTGCAGATATCGGCGAATGAACGCGAAACAACTCAAAGCATCGCGCGGTGCCTGCGCACCATCGCTTGGATCTAAGTAATTCTCGGTAGTTGGCGGAACGAAAAACCGCCGGGCAATTAACCCTTTCGCGTTTTGCTGCGGCCTTGGCTCCTGCGACGGCGCGTCGCTCTCTGATAACGCGTGGCGCGTTCGGCGGAAAACGTTTATGCTGAGACCATGACCATGCCAGGACCCGGTTTCGGCAATCCGCGAAGGCGGCGGTTTCGCCGCATTCCTGTTCGTACGCTTGCGCCCAATGTTGTGACATTGCTGGCGATGTGCGCCGGGCTGACCGCGATCCGCATGGCGTTCGAGGGCCGTTATACCTTGGCGCTTGCCGGCATCGTGTTCGCGGCGATTCTCGACGGCATCGACGGCCGGCTGGCGCGGCTCTTGAAGGGCGCCTCGCGCTTCGGCGCCGAACTCGACAGCCTTTCGGACTTCGTTTGTTTCGGCGTCGCGCCGGCGCTGATTCTCTATTTCTGGGATCTGCACGAGTTGAAGTCGGCCGGCTGGATCGCAGCCATGGTGTTCGCCATCTGCGCCTGTCTTCGGCTCGCCCGTTTCAATGTCATGATCGACGATCCCGACAAGCCGGCCTGGGCCGCCAATTTCTTCGTCGGCATGCCGGCGCCGATGGGCGCCATCACCGTACTTCTACCGATCTACGCGGTTTTCCTCGGTCTGCCGCGCTCGGCGCTGCTGACCTGGCTCACGCTGTTGTACACGCTGAGTATCGCTTCGCTGATGGTGTCGCGGCTGCCGGTGTTTTCCGGCAAACGCGTCGGCACCCGCGTGCCTCCGGAAATGGTCGGGCCGCTGATCGTCGTTTTGGTGCTGTCGATCGCATTGCTGGTCGCTTATCCCTGGTTCCTGCTGGCCGCGGGCACGCTCGCTTATCTGATCTGCCTGCCGTTCGGCTGGCTGTCCTATCGCGCGCACGAACGGCGATCGCTGGAGACGAAATCGGAAGCGGCATCGGCGGCCGGAACGGCAGCGGTCGGCGCGCCGCCGGTCATGACCGGTTTGGTTCCACCGCTCGAGGATGACGATCGCCCCTCGCGCTTGAATTGATTGCGCCGCTCGCGCAGCCCCGCAACACGTCGAGGATATTGGTTGATGCGTGTTGCCCGCCGCAATTTCCTCGCCTCGGCCATGGCCACATTGGCCGCACCCGCCGTTATGCGCATGGCGTCGGCCGATGCGCCGATCGCGTTGAAGCTGCATCATGCGATGTCGTCGGTGTCGGCCGGTCACGACAAATTTCTGGTGCCGTGGGCCCGGAAAGTCGAGACCGAGTCGGGCGGCCGCATCCGGATCGATCTGTTCCCATCGATGCAGCTTGGCGGTTCACCGGCGCGGCTGTTCGATCAGGCGCGCGACGGCACCGTCGATATCGCCTGGACGATGCCGAGCCTGACGCCGGGACGCTTTCCAAAAATCGAAATGTTCGAATTGCCGTTCGTGCCGGCGCGCCGTGCGCTGGTCAGTTCGCGGGCGCTCGACGATTTTGCCGCGGTGAATCTGAAAGATGAATTTCGCGAGGTGCATCCGCTCGGTTTCTCCTGCGGCGATCGCGGCGTGCTGCATGCCAATCTCCCGATCCGCACGATCGAGGACATCAAGGATCTGAAGCTTCACGTGCAAACCCGCTTTGCGGGCGAAACCGTGCGCCTGCTCGGCGGGCATCCGGTGCCGATGTCCGACTCGCAATTGCCGATGGCGATCACCGCGCGCGTGATCGACGGCTGCATCGATCCCTGGCACCTGGTGCCGCCGCTGCGGCTCAACGATCTGCTCAAGACCCATACCGAGTTCTCGGACTCGTCCTTGAGCAGTACGACGTTCGTGCTGGTCATGAACAAGGACGCCTATGACCGGCTGCCGCGCGACCTCAAGACCGTGATCGACAATAATTCAGGTCAGTTCGCAGCAGGCTCGGCGGGAACAATGTGGGATCTCGGCGCCGCTTCGGCGGCGGACATGGTCGGCGAGCGGGGCGATACCATCGTCACACTGTTGCCCGAGGCCGTTGCGCATTGGCGCAAGGCGACCGATCCGGTGACCGGCATCTGGCTCAAGGAAATGAAAGAGCAGAAGGTCGACGGCAACAAATTGCTGGCATCGGCGCGCGCGCTGTTGACGAAATACGCCAGCCTGCCGGAACCGCAGCCGTCACAATCCCCGCCGCCTCAGCAGCAAACAGTCACGGAATCGCGGCGCCCGGAGGCCCAAGCCGACACCGCGATGTCGCCCAAACCGGCGGCGTCCGCCGCACCGACGTCGCCCGCGCCCAAACCGGCGCCGCCGCCCACAACTCAATCCACGCCGTCCCCAACCCTGTCCAGGCCGTCCCCGCTGCCCACAACAGCACCCACGACAGGACCCACGGCGGCACCCATGACGGCCCCCGCGGCGCAATCCGCGCCGGCGCCGCAACCTGCACCGGCGCCCCACATGGCGACCCGCGCCGCCCCGGCTGCGCCTCCGCCTCCGAATGCCGTTCCTCCAGCGCCGATGCTGAAACCGGCCGTGGCAGCGCCGCCTGTTGCCGCAGCGCCACCCCAGCCTCCGCCGGCGGTCGCTGCCGCCCCACCGCCGCCAGCACCCGCACCGCCGCCTGCGCCGGTTCCCAAGCCGATGCCGGCGGTCGCGCCGCCGGTCAAAGCGTTGGACATTCCGCTTTAGCGCGTCAGGGTCACCGCCGCGCCGGCCGTGCCCTGGCCCTGGAAGTGGCCGTCCGCGAACGACAGTTCGACCAGCACTTCACCCTTATGATCGCGGAAGATCAGCCGGTCGTGCTCGAAGGTCCATTTGCGGCTGGTGAAGAATTTACCGGGACAGCCGCCGGCGGGCGCGATGCTGCCTTCGCTGGCGCCCGCGGAATTACCGATTGTGACGGTGCAAGCACCGCCGCCGGCGACCGAGAGCTTCCAATGGCCGGCAAGGTCGATGGGAGGGGGCGCTGGAGGCGCCGGCGCCGCGACGGCTTGCTCGGGGGGACTGCCGGCAATGCTGGTCGCAGGGCCGCTATTGGTGGCACTGGTGCTGGCGCAACCGCAGAGCGCCAGCAGCATGAGCAGAGCGGCGCCGGCTCGTCCTCCGGTCACGTCCCGGTGCATTGCGCGGTTCAAAATGAGCATTGTTGAATACGCGGCTTTCCAGCGCGAATTGGAACGGGACAACGAAAAGTCAATTTGGCTGTTCTCGCAAGCTATTTTCACGATCGCTCCGGCAGCGCGGCCCCACTTGTGCCAATATTCCTACCCGAAATCGACTACCTTGGAATTCTCTACGGGAGGGACGCCCTTATGTCATCGCCAGCGGGTTTGAATTGGGTCAAAGGCTTGCCGCCGACAGCGGCGGCTTTGATTGCCTTGGTCTTTGTCTTCGGCAGCTTGGCGCATGCCGAAGATGCCGGCAGCAACGGAATCGCCAACAGCGTCGGGCTTGGCAGCCTTGGCAGCAAGATCGTCGGCGGCGCTCCGGCCTCGCCGGTGGAAGAATTCGCCAAGCAGCTCGAGGATTTTCAGAAGAGCGTTCCGGATCTGAACAAGTCGATCCAGGACAGCGCCAGCGCGATCGACGCCGCCACCGATATCAACAAGGCCCGCGCCGATATCGATCAACTCCGCCAGCAAGTCTCGTCGCTGCTCGCCGCGGTCTCGGACAACGGTCCGGTGTCGCAACTCGGCGTCAAGGCACTCGATCACGTTCATGCCAAATTGAAAGCGCTGGCGCAGGAGCAGCGGTTCAAACCGGAAGAACGGCAATTCCTGGTCAATCAGTGGCAAGCCTTGCAGGTGCAGACCGAAAGCGCCACCAAGGATCTCGCCGATGCGCGCGCGCAATTCGCCGGCCTGTTGCAGACGCTGCAGTCGAACGAAGACTTCATCGACGAACTGGTCGAAATCAGGCAGGCGCAGAAGGCGATCGATGTCATGCGTCAGTTGACGCAGAACATTCGCGACGCCTCGACCCAGCTCAACCGGCTGATCGGCGCCATCAAGCCGCCGGGGGTCTGAATCGCGAGCGGAAAGACGTGAGCCTGCCAATGCGGCGTGTCATCGGATCGCTGGCCGGTGCGGCGGTGATGGGCGCCGCTATCGCTGCCTGCAATCCGTTCGGCGATAGCGGTTACGTGCAGATCAACACCGTGCCGTTGGCGCCATTTACCCAATCGGCACTCTATCTCGACGCCACCAAGCTCGATCCGATCCGGCAAGGCGGCGCGCTGCTGCGTCAACCGGCCGGAACGCTGACGCTCGCCGCCGATACTTTCGGCGGCGCGCAAGCGCCGCTCTGCGCGATCGAGGTGAAAAAGGATCGTATCACAACGGTGACGATCTCGGTGCTGGAACGTCCGCCGCGCTGCGTCTGCAAATTCACCAAAAGCGGGGACGCGGCGGATCATACCTGTGTGAGCTGACGATTTATCGCATCGTCGGGATGACGAACTCGGCGCCTTCCTTGGTGCCGGACGGCCAGCGCGCGGTCACGGTCTTGGTCTTGGTGTAGAAGCGGATCGAATTCGGGGCCATGCTGGTTGAGATCGCCGAAGCCCGAGCGCTTCCAGCCGCCGAAAGTGTAATAGGACAGCGGCACCGGAATCGCGAAATTGACGCCGACCATGCCGACCTGCACGCGGCTGGTGAAATCGCGCGCGGTGTCGCCGTCGCGGGTGAAGATGGCGACGCCGTTGCCGTATTCGTGCTCGGACGGCAGCCGCACCGCTTCTTCGTAATCCTTGGCGCGCACCACCGAGAGCACCGGTCCGAAAATCTCTTCCTTGTAGATTTTCATGTCCGGCGTCACGTCGTCGAACAGACAGCCGCCGATGAAATTGCCGTTCTCGTAGCCTTGGAGCTTGAAGTTGCGGCCGTCGACCACGAGCTTGGCGCCTTCCTTGACGCCGTCGTCGATGTAGCCGCGCACTTTGTTGAGAAGCTCGCGGGTGACCATCGGGCCGTAATCGGCCTGGGTGTCGGTCGAAGGGCCGATCTTGAGGCTCTCGACGCGGGGGATGAGCTTCTGCAACAGCGTGTCGGCGGTCTTCTTGCCGACCGGCACGGCGACCGAGACCGCCATGCAGCGCTCGCCCGCCGAGCCATAGCCGGCGCCGATCAGCGCATCGACCGCCTGATCCATGTCGGCGTCGGGCATCACGATCATATGGTTCTTGGCGCCGCCGAAGCATTGCACGCGTTTGCCGTGCGCGGTGCCGGTTGAGTAGATGTATTCGGCGATCGAGGATGAGCCGACAAAGCCGATGGCCTTGACGCGCGGATCGGTCAGCAGCGTGTCGACGGCATCCTTGTCGCCGTTGACGACGTTGAGCACGCCGTCCGGCAGGCCTGCTTTGCGAAACAATTTCGGCGATGCGCATCGGCACCGACGGATCGCGCTCCGACGGCTTGAGGATGAAGGCATTGCCGCAGGCGATTGCCGGCGCGCATTTCCACAGCGGGATCATGGCCGGGAAATTGAACGGCGTGATGCCGGCGACGACGCCGAGCGGCTGGCGCATCGAATAGAGGTCGATGCCCGGACCGGCGCCATCCGAATATTCGCCCTTCAGCAGATGCGGGATGCCGCAGGCGAATTCGGCCACTTCCAGGCCGCGCTGGATATCGCCTTTGGCATCGGCGAAAGGTCTTGCCGTGCTCGGAGGACAACAGGCGCGCCAGGTCGTCATATTCGTCCTGGATCAGCTGCAGGAACTTGAACATCACACGCGCGCGGCGCTGCGGATTGGTGGCGGCCCAGCCCGGGAACGCGGCTTCCGCATTGGCGATCGCGGCCTCGACCTCGGATTTGGCGGCCAGCGCGACTTTGGCCTGCACTTCGCCGGTATTCGGGTTGAACACATCGCCGAAGCGCCCGGACGTGCCCTTCACTTCTTTGCCGCCGATGAAGTGGCCGATCTCGCGCATGAACATTCTCCTTGGTATGGACGGTGCCTTGGGCACCCGCGTTAACCCATTGTGCCGGGTTTTCGACGTGCGGTCACGAGGCCGGCTTGTCTGAGCCGCCGAGCCCGGGACCGTCGCAACGGTTTGCGAAACCAGAAAGCACGACCCGGCCGGCGCCAGCTCTCGGCCACCCCAATTCCCTCGATCCGCCGCGTCGAGTTCCAGCGGTAACCGTCCCTTAAGCCTAATGACCGTACGTATAAACCCGGTGCGAAGGGCTCGCGGGCGCGGGTTGGGTGCGGTTTATGGACATTGCGACAGGCCTCGGCTTGGTCGGCGCTGCGGCCGTGCTGCTCACCATCATGCTGATGGGCGGCGGTCTCGGCATGTTCTACAGCGACCATGCCATCATCGTCATTTTCGGCGGGTCGTTTGCCGCAACCCTGATCCGGTTCCCGTTGTCGTCGATTTTTCATGGCCTTCCGCTCGGCATGAAGTTCGTCTTCAGCATGCGCCGTATCTCGCAGCGCGAATTGGTTGACGAAATCGCCGGCCTCGCCGAGCTTGCCCGCAAGCAGGGTCCGATGGGCCTCGAAAAGGTGGAGATCGAGGATCCTTTCCTCGCCAAAGGCATCCGCTTCGTTGCCGACGGCTATGACACCGAGTTCATCCGCGACAACCTCGAACGCGACCGCGATAATTTCCTCCAGCATCTCGACGAGGGCCAGAAGATCTACCGCGCGGTCGGCGACTGCGCGCCGGCGTTCGGCATGATCGGCACCTTGCTCGGCATGGTGCAGATGTTCGCCAATATGACCGATCCGTCCAAGCTCGGCCCGTTCATGGCGACCGCCTTGCTGGCGACGCTCTACGGCGCGGTGGTCGCCAACATCGTCTGCCTGCCGATCGCCGATAAGTTGCATCTCAAGCTGGTCGACGAGGAGATCAATCGCACGCTGATCATCGACGGCGTGCTGATGATCCGCGACTCGAAAAGCCCGACGCTGGTGCGCGAGATGCTGATCGCCTATCTGCCGGAAAAACACCGCGACGCCGAGCCGGAACCGGTCCCGGCCTAATAGCAGCGGATGGCCTGATTAATTGGTTGTAAGTCATGGCACGGCGTAAGGAAGCACACGGCGGCGGTCACGGCTGGTTCGTCACCTTCGCCGACCTGATGGGGCTTTTGGTCAGCTTCTTCGTCATGCTGGTCGCGTTCTCCAACCAGGACCAGCAGAAACTGCAGATCGTCGCCGGCTCGATGCGCGACGCCTTCGGCGTGCAGACCAATGTGCGCTATTCCGGCATCATCGAGGTCGACGGATTGCCGACCCGGCCCAAGCTCAAGAACGCCGCGCACATCCAGCCGGAGGATGCATCGGCGACGCCGACGCCCGACGAGAATGACCACAAACGCGAATATGGCGGCCGGTTCAAAGAGGATCAGGCCTTCGCGCTTGGCCTCGGCCTCGCTGCGCCAAGCGCTGCAGGACATGCCGGAACTGGCCGAAGCCTCGAAGCACATCATGGTCGAGGAGAGCAAAGAAGGGCTCAATATCGAGATCGTCGACCAGGAAGGTCGCTCGATGTTCCCGGAAGGCTCGAAGGACCCTTACGAGCGGACGCGGCGGATCATCCAGAAGATCGCCGGGCCGCTCAAGGCGTTGCCCTACCGGGTTTCGATCACCGGCCATACCTCGGCGTCCCAGACCGCGCCGCAGCCCAATTACGGGCCGTGGAACCTGTCGGTCGACCGCGCCAATTCGGTGCGCCAGATCCTGGAGGAAGAGGGTCTCGCCTCGAACAATATCTACGAGGTGGGCGGCAAGGCCGACACCGATCCGTTATTTCCGGACGATCCGTACATCGCCGCCAATCGGCGCGTCACCATCACCTTGATGCGTGAAGCGCCGCCGGTTCCGCCGGACTTGAAACCTTGACGCGGGTCATCGCGCCGAACCATCGATTTTCATAAATCATTGAAATTAAAAGTCGAATTTAATCTTTCCCGGTTCGGATGCGGTTTGCCTGGGGCCGGTTTTTATCTTTCGCCGGGTGGGCTGCCTGCCGTGGCGGGCAGATTGGCGTCTACTTGGTCATGACTCCAGGGTACGAACGGTGTATAGGCGCGGCCCTGCATCTCTTGCAGCAGCAGGAGCAGGCGACGTCCTGTTTCAACATTCATGACAGATAGTGCAATCGCTCCAGCCGGGAGCGCGGTGCCGGCCGGTGGCGGCGACCAAATTCGTCCGCATGCCGGCTTCTGGGGGCTCGCGCTCGGCAGCATCGGTGTCGTCTATGGCGACATCGGTACCAGCCCGCTCTATGCCTTGCGCGAAGCGATACTCGCGGCCGCCGGCCCGGGGCATGACGAACTCACCCGTGTGACCGTGCTTGGCGTGGTTTCGCTGATCCTCTGGGCGCTGTTCATCATCGTTACCCTGAAATACGTCGTGATCCTGCTGCGCGCCGACAATAACGGCGAGGGCGGCACGCTGACGCTGATGGCGCTGGCGTCGCGCGCCGTCGGCCGGATGGGCAAAGCGGCGGCGTCTGGTCACGCTGCTCGGCATCATCAGCGCGGCGCTGTTTTATGGCGATGCCGTGATCACGCCCGCGCTGTCGGTGCTTTCGGCGGTCGAAGGCATCGACGTCGCCACGCCGGCTTTCCATGCCTATGTCGTGCCGTTGACGGTCGTTATCCTGATCGTGCTGTTCGCGGCGCAGTCGCGCGGCACCGCGAAAGTCGCGGCTCTGTTCGGCCCGGTCATGTTGGTCTGGTTCGTCGCCATCGCGGTCCCCGGCCTGATCTGGATCGCCGCCGATCCCGGGTTCCTGTGGGCGCTCAATCCCTATTACGGCGTCGCTTTCCTGTTGCATCACGGCATGGTCGGCCTCTATACGCTCGGCGCGGTGTTTCTCGCCGTCACCGGCGCCGAAGCGCTCTATGCCGATCTCGGCCATTTCGGCCGCCGTCCGATCCAGGTGGCGTGGCTCGCCGTGGTGCTGCCGTCGCTTGCCGTCAATTATTTGGGGCAGGGCGCGCTGGTCTATGCCCACCCGCAGGCGCTCGAAAATCCGTTCTTTCTGATGTACCCGGACTGGGCGCTCATTCCGATGGTCGTGCTGGCGACGGCGGCGACCGTGATCGCGAGCCAAGCCGTCATCACCGGGGCCTATTCGCTCACCAGCCAGGCGATCCAGCTCGGGCTATTGCCGCGGTTCGAGGTGCGCCACACCTCGGCGCACCAGGCCGGCCAGATTTACATGCCGCGGGTCAACGGCCTGCTGTTGCTCGGCGTATTGCTGCTGGTGGCGCTGTTCCGTTCGTCGAGCGCGCTGGCGTCGGCCTATGGCATTGCCGTCACCGGCACCATGGTGGTCACCTGCATGATGGCCTTCATCGTGATCTGGCGGATGTGGCGGTGGTCGCCGTTCGCCGCGGCGGCGCTGATGCTGCCGTTCCTGCTGATCGACCTCACTTTCCTGTCGGCCAATATGCTCAAGGTGATCGAAGGCGGCTGGGTGCCGTTGTTGCTCGGCGGCCTGGTGATGCTGGTGATGTACACGTGGCGGCGCGGCACCAGGCTGTTATTCGCCAAGACCCGCCGGCTCGAAACCCCGCTCGACGATCTGGTCCGCATCCTGGAAAAGAAGCCGCCGCAGCGCGTTCCCGGCACCGCGGTATTCCTGACCAGCGATCCGAAGAGCGCGCCGACGGCGCTGTTGCACAGCCTCAAGCATTACAAGGTGCTGCACGAGAAAAACGTCATCCTCAGCGTCGAGAGCACCCATACGCCGCGGGTCGATGCCGACAAGCGCGTCCGCATCGAGCCGGTCGGATCGACCTTTACCCGCGTCTTGCTGCGCTTCGGCTACATGGAAACGCCAAACATACCGAAGGCACTGGCGATCGCCCGCAAGCTCGGCTGGCAATTCGACATCATGTCGACGTCGTTCTTTCTGTCGCGCCGCACGCTGCGGCCGGCGCCGCATTCCGGCATGCCGCGCTGGCAGGACCGGTTGTTCATCACCCTGGCGCGCTCCGCCAACGATGCCACCGACTATTTCCAAATTCCGACCGATCGCGTGGTCGAGGTCGGGACCCAGGTCACGATCTAAATCTTACGATTTAAATCGCAACCGTCTAAACTCTTCACCTTCGAACCGAGACGACGTAGCTTTGGCATGCAATTTCCAGGAGCCGAACGATGACCGAGCAGCCGCCCAGCGTGCGCGATCTGACGCCGGAAGAGGTCGCGCGCGGGATCCAGGAGGGCCGCATCTTGCTGGTCGACGTGCGCGAACCCAACGAGACCGCGCTTGAGCGTTTTCCGGATTCCGTTCTGCTGCCGCTGTCGGAATTCGACCCGGCCGCCATTCCCGATCCGGCCGGACGCGAAGTGGTGTTCGCCTGCCGCTCCGGCCGCCGTTCGGTGAGCGCTTCGTTGGCCGCGCAGGAGCAGGGCTTTGCCTATGGCTCGCATCTGGCGGGCGGGATTTTGGCCTGGGTGGCCGCCGGCCTGCCGACCGAAATGTGAAACGCTTAGCTCCCCATCGCCCGTTCACGGCCGCGAAAGCGAGCGGTGTCGGTTTTTCCGTCATTCTCGCGTTGGCCGGCGCGATCGTCTGTATGCTGGCTCCGCCGGCGCTGCCGAAACAGCGCGTCGTCAATTACTATAACTGGTCGGATTACCAAGACCCGACGGTGCTCGAGGCATTCACTAAAGAGACCGGCATCACCGTCCGCTACGACACCTTCGATTCCAACGACACGCTCGAGGCGAAGCTTCTTGCCGGGCAGTCCGGCTACGACGTCGTGGTGCCGACGCGCCTATTTCCTGGCGCGCCAGATCAAGGCCGGCATTTTCCAGCCGCTCGACAAGGCGAAACTGCCCAACGCGGCTTACCTGTGGCCCGAGATCGCCAAGCGCTTGCCGCATCCGATCCCGGCAATCTCTATGCCGTCGAACTACATGTGGGGGACCACCGGTATCGGCTACAATGTGAAAAAAGCGAGGGAGATTTTAGGCCCCGATACGGCGATCGATTCTTGGGATTACGTTTTCGATCCGGAGAAGATCGCCAAGTTCAAAAATTGCGGCATTCATCTGCTCGATTCATCCGATGACATCATGTCGGCGGGGCTGCACTATCTTCATCTCGATCCGAACTCGAGCGATCCGGCCGATCTCGAAAAAGTCACGCAGCTTCTGCTGAAGATCAGGCCTTACGTGCGCAAATTCCATTCGTCGGAATATCTCAATGCGCTCGCCACCGGCGAAATCTGTTTTGCCGTCGGCTTTTCCGGTGATGTGATCCAGGCCAAGAAGCGTGCGGCGGATGCCAAGGGCGGCGTCGAGATCGGCTACTCGATTCCCAAAGAGGGCGCACAATTGTGGTTCGATAATTTTGCCATCCCGAAGGACGCGCCCGATCCGCAAGAAGCGCATGAACTGATCAATTATCTGATCAGGCCTGAGGTTGCGGCGAAGAACACCAATTACGTTTCCTACGCCAATGGCGATCGTGCCGAGCCAATTCATCGACAAGTCGATCCTCGACGACCGCACGATCTATCCGGACGCCGCGACGATGGCGAAGTTCTATACCATCGTCGCTCATGACCCGAAGACGCAACGGCTGGTCAACCGGCTGTGGACGCGGATCAAGACCGGGGAATAGCGCTTGCGACAGATTTATCGCCTGAGCAGTAGCCTGGAAGCGTCCGACTTGCTCTAATATCGCAAACGGCACGACGCAAAAAATTGCGGCGAAAAAGCCGCCAAGGGAGGACTTCGATGAAATTCACTGCACCAAGGGCGCCGTCGCGCCGCGGTATTCTCAAAGCGGCGGGTGCGATTGCCGCCGGCTTCGTCGCGCCGGCGCTATTGCGCGTCCGCAGCGCTTTTGCCGATTATCCGGACCGTCCGATCAAATTCGTGGTCGCCAACACGCCGGGCGGGCCATCCGACATCGTCGGCCGCATCGTCGCGGCGGCGCTGCAACAATCGACCGGCAAGACTTTCATCATCGAGAATCGCGGCGGCGCCGGCGGCAATATCGGCATGGAATATGTCGCCCATGCCGATCCGGACGGCTACACGATCCTGCTCGGGACCAACGCCTTCTCGGTCAATTACGGCCTCTACAATACGCTGCCCTACGATCCGCTGAAGGATTTCGTACCGGTCAGCGAATTGGCCGGTTCGCCCAATATATTCCTGGTGAAACCGGATCTGCCGGCCAAGACGATGAAGGACTTCGTCGCGCTGGCGCGGACCAATTCCGAGAAGTTCAATGCCTCGGTGCCGCCGATCGGCACAACGCCGGAGCTTCAGATGGCGCTGCTGAAGATCCGCGCAAAACTGCCGAACCTGGAAGAGGTGGTGTTCAAGGGCGGCGGCGACGCGGTCGAGGCCCTGCTGGCCGGCACCGTTCAACTGTGTTCCGGCTCGGTCGCGCCGTCGGAGCCGCATATCAAAGCCGGCACTTTGCGGGGGCTTGCGATCTGCTCCGAGGCGCGCTGGCCCGATCTGCCGGAGGTCCCGACCATGATCGAATCCGGCTATCCCGATTTCGTGTTCGCCACCGACGGTGTGCTGCTGGCGCCGGCCAAGACGCCGAAGGAACGAGTCAAATGGCTGGAAACGGAAACGCTCAAAGTTCTCGGGACACAGGATTTGAAGGACAAACTATTCCAGGCTGGCTTCCTGGTGCGGCCAAAAGGCGCCGATGCACTCTGGGAGCGCATCACCAAGGAAATGAAGCTGTTCAAGGACATTATCGATCAAGGCGGCATTAAAAAGCTCTAAATTGCGCGGAACCGACTGCGTCAAATGACGTGTTATGGCCGGCGAACTCTTTTGGAACTCCGGCCTTCGACAAACGTTTTTCTCCTGACATCGCGCAAACAGGAGAAATTCCGATGGTTGACAAAGATCGCGTCGCCGGCTCGGCCAATCAGGCCGCCGGCAAAGTGAAGGAATGGGCCGGCAAAGTCACCGGAGATTCCAAGACCGAGGCCGAAGGCAAGGCCGATCAGGTCAAAGGCAAGATTCAGAATGCGGTCGGCGGAATCAAGGACGCCGTGCGCGGTAAGTAGATTTCCGCGCTCGATATTTTTAGCTCGATAATTTGCTTCTGATTTTGGTTCTCATGGCTTCACCGCCAGCGGCGGTGGAGCCATAGCCATTGCTCGGGGTATTGCGCGGATCCAGCCCTCGATCACCGACGTCACCGCTTGCATCGTACCTTTGATTTCGATGCGCCCGTCGGCGCCGCGTACCGGCTCGACCGGGTCCGACACCTCGCCCCAGAAACTGTTGCCGTCCGGATTGCGCACCACGCGCATGCCGTAGATTGGCAATTCGGTCTGCCGCGCCAGCATCGCGATCAGCGGATTGGCGAGGCAGGGCTGCCCGAAAAATGTCGACCTCGACGCCTTTGCTGTAATGCTGGTCGGCGAGCATGCCGACATGGACGCCGGATTGCAGCAAGCGCGCCAATTTGACCGGGGCGTCCAGGCCGGTCGCGATGAGTTCGCCCATCAGCGGTTCGCGAAGCTTGATGATGACGTCGCTTACCGCGCCGATATTCGGCCGCCGGAACAGCACCGCCGATTTGGCACCGATCAGTTTCGCGCCGACCCCGGGCAATTCCCAATTAGCGAGATGGGCGGCGAAGCCGATCGTCGCCCGGCCGCTCTTCATGATCCAGTCGTAACGCTCTTTGGATTCGGGCGGATAGGTGATGACATCGGGAGTAGGGGTGCCGAAGCCCTCGACGGAAAATTCGTCGAGGTGGGCAAACTCGATCGCGATGCGGCCCAGATTGTCCCAGACGCCTGAGAGGATTTTTTCGATCTCGGTGTCGGATTTTTCCGGAAACGCCGCGCGCAATTGGGCGCGGCCGACACGGTGTTCCTTGAACAGCGGTCCGATCTTGCGCATCAGCGCGCCGGCGAAATTCGCCATGCGCCTTGCGGTCGGTGTGCTTGATCGCGCCGAGCAGCCCGACCGTCAGTGCGCCTGAGACCGAGTCGAGCAACCGCTTTGAGCGACTCTTGGCCATCAGAATAGAGGCATCAGAACAGGACGATGATCTTGCCGAACACTTGCCGGCTTTCAAGCCGCGACAGGCCGCGCTCGAATTCCGCGAGCGGTACTTCGGTATCGATCACCGGCAACATGCCCCCCGCCATCTTGGCGAGGCTTTCGCGGATATTGCGGAGCGAACAGCCGAACGACCCGGTGATGCGATACTGCTGCAGATAAAGCTGGAACAGATTCATCGTGATCGACTGGCCGGTGGTCGAGCCGCAGGTGACCAGCCGTCCGCCGCGCTTGAGACACAGAAGCGAGCCGTTGAAGGTGTCGGGACCGACATGTTCGAAGGCGACATCGACGCCCTTCTTGCCGGTAAGCTTGCGCACGATGGTTTCGAAGCGGTTGGTGCGGTAATTGATGACGTGGTCGGCGCCCAGCGCCTTGGCTTTCTCGGCCTTGGCGTCGTCGCCGACGGTGGTGATGACGGTGGCGCCGATCGCCTTCGCCATTTTGATGGCGGTCGAGCCGATGCCGGAGCCGCCGGCTTGCACCAAGATGGTCTCGCCGGCTTCGAGCTTGGCATTGTCGAACAGCATGTGCTGCACGGTGCCGAATGCGACCGGCGCGCAGGCGGCGTCGCGGAAGGTCACGCCCTCGGGGATCGGAACGACCAGCCGCGCCGGCATGTTGACGAAATCGCGCGCGAAGCCGTCGACATGGAAACCCATGATGCTGCCGACGTTCTCGCAAAGATTGTCGCGGCCCTCGCGGCAGGCTTTGCATTTGCCGCATGTCATCGCGCCATAAGCGACGACGCGGTCGCCGACTTTGCTGGTCGTCACGTCCGGACCGACCGCCGCGATCTCACCGGCCGCCTCGACACCGACGATGAGCGGCAATGTGCGCTTGGCGAAAGCCATGCCGCGCCAGCCCCAGACATCGATGTGATTGAGCCCGATCGCCTTGATGCGAATTTGTACTTCGCCGGCTCCCGGCGCGGGCGGCGCCGGGACGTCGATCACTTCGATCTTGCGATCCGAAACCAGCGTGAGCGCGCGCATCGTCTTTGCGGAGGCGGTGGCCGGAGTCGCGGCTGTCGTGGATGCGGGTGCGGTCACGCCGGCTCCCGCGCCAGCACCAGCGAGATATTTTGGCCGCCGAAGCCGAATGAATTGGAAATGGCGCGATTGATGCGGGCATCGCGCGCGACATTCGGCACCACGTCGAGCGGGATCGACGGATCCGGCACGCGATGGTTGATGGTCGGCGGGATGCGCTGATGCTCCAGCGTCAAAGCGGTGAATACCGCTTCAACCGCGCCGGCGGCGGTCAGGGTATGGCCGATCATCGATTTATTCGACGACATCGGAATGTTGCGGATGCGCTCGCCGAACACGGTGGAGACGCCGAGGCATTCCATCTTGTCGTTCTCCGGCGTCGAGGTGCCATGCGCGTTGATGTAGTCGATGTCTTCCGGGCCGACGCCGGCGTCGGCCAGCGCGATGCGCATGCAGGCGATGACCGGCTTGCCGTCGGGGCTCGACCGGGTGCGGTGAAACGAATCCGACTTCTCGCCGCAGCCTTCGAGGATGGCGAGCACCTTGGCGCCGCGGGCGATGGCGTAGTCGTAATCCTCCAGCACCAGCGCGCCGGCGCCTTCGGCCAGCACGAAGCCGTCGCGGTTCTTGGAGAATGGCTTTGACGCCTGCTCCGGCGGGTCGTTCTGCGTCGATAGCGCCGACAGCAGCGAGAAGCGCACCAGCGACTCGGGCGTCAGCGAACCGTCGGCGCCGACCGCAAGCACCGCCTTGCATTCGCCGCGGCGGATCGCCTCGACTCCGAGCTGGATCGCGGTGCCGCCGGACGCGCAGGCTGTGGTGAGCGAGATCGGCGAGCCTTCGGTGCCGAAATGTTCGGCCAGGTGTTCGCCGATAATGCCGTATTTCAGGGTTTCGTAGATCGATGAGAATTGCGGCTCGCGCGCTACCCGCATCAGGTCGGGATAACCGGCATCGTTGTCGGGCACCGCCTGCGCCGCCATCTGCATCCGATAATGCCATTCGATCTCGAGCGGCGGCAGCGCCAAAAACAGCGGGCCGGGGAAGTGGCCCTTCGATCCGATCGCGGCCTGCGTAATCGCTTCCTCGGAAGCGAGCATCGCGAGACGCTCGGACAGTTCCGCCGGCGGCATATAGTCCTTGTAGACGTCGTCGACCGTGCCGGCGATGGTGGTGCGCAGGCTGTCGAGCGGGAAGCGCGAAATCCGCCGGATGCCGGAAATTCCTGCGGAGAGCTTCGCCCAATTGTCGGCTTTGCCGACGCCGAGCGACGTCACCACGCCCATGCCGGTAACGGCAATCATCGGGCGGCCGGCTTTGTCGCGCTTTGCGCTTGCGGTGGGACGTCCTGACATGACGCTCTCCTTCAATCGACCCGTTCGAGCAGTGCAAGTCCTTCGCCGCGCCAATTACCGACACTGGTGACGACCACCTGCGAAAGGCCCGCTGGGCTTTCGCCGGTATCGCCGCTGCCGGTCGGGGCAAATAGCTTGCCGTGCTCGATCACGCCGCAGCCGATAGCCAAGTTGGCCATGAACTGGGTATCCACCCCATGCCCGATATACGTACCGGTATTGCGAACCGGAAGACCGATGTCCTTGAGTACGCGGAGTTCGGCGGAGGTCGCAGGCTCGAGCCCGGCAGCGCCGGAAATTATGGCGGCGTGCTCGCGGTCGACCAGCGGTGCGATGGCGTCCCATTCGTGGCGCAGCGAGGTCTCGGCCTCGTTGCCCTTGCGGGCGTTGCGGTCGGAGAACACTTCGGAAATCCGCGCGTGAGGCTTGGCGCCGCGCGCGAGCGCGTGCTCACGGCTTTCGAGCACCAGGAAGGCGCCCATCGTGCCGAAGGCGATGCCGCCGGCAGGGCCGCGATCCCATACCGGTGCAAATTTCTTGCTCAACACGACGCCGCCCAGCTCGAAGGCCAGCAGTACGTCCCAGCGGGTGCCGTGATAGGCGCCGCCGACCAGGGTCAATTCGCTCTGACCGGCAGCGATTCGCGCTTGCGCGACCCGCACTGCGTCGACGCCCGCGGCTTCCTCGCCCATGAAGGTGCGCGACGAGCCGACCACGCCGTGGACCAGCGAAATGTTGCCGGCGAGGAGGTTGGGCAATTGCGCCAGAAACAAAGTCGGCCGCAGGTCGCTCATCAGGCGTTCGTTGAGGAAAGCGCCCGGTTCATTGGTTTTGCGCAGGCCCGCCATGATTGCGGTATCGACCGCGATATCGCGTTCGCCGCCGCCGGCGGCGACGATCATGTCGGTGCGATCGAGGATCTCGGCATTGCCGGCAATACCGGCATCGGCGAGCGCCATTCCGGCCGAATAGACGCCGACCCGTTGCCAGGTCTCCATCTGCCGCTGATCGCTCTTCTTCGGGATATGCTTGTCGTAGGCGATCGGGCCCAGCTGATGGACGATAAAGGGCGCGAAGCTCTTATCGTCGTAAGACGGCGGATCGCCGCTCTCGAGGCGAGTCCACGCTGTCTCCAGCCCCTCGCCGAGGCAGGTGAGAAGGCCAACGCCGGTGATCCACACTTCGCGGCGTTCCGTCACTTCGCATACTCCCTGGCCGGAAAGTTGATCCGGTCCGCCCAATCCCACAGTCCGGTGCGAAGCTCCTCACTGGGGTAAGGAATGATGCGGTAGGTCAGCTTGGCATCGCAGACCGCGGTGCCTTTGCACCAGCCCTTGGCCTCGCCCATGGCGTAACCCGATCCTTCGTGCACGACCCGGCCTTCGATTTCGAGCACGTCGCCCGGGAACACGGCGCTGCGGATCTTGCCTTCCTTGACGCCGGCAAGCGCCGGCAGGCCGGTAAAACCGGTCAGCGCGCTGACCAGCCAGCCGGTGGTCTGCGCCATGCATTCGATCAAGAGCACGCCGGGCATCAGCGGATAGCCCGGGAAATGGCCTTCGAACACGGGGCTCTGCTGCGGCACGGTGCAAATGGCCCTTGCCACCCGTTCGCCGACATTCACATCGACGAAACGATCGACCATCTGGAAATATTCAAGGCGCATGCCGCGCCTCAGGCGCCCTTGGCAGCGATCAGCTCGTCGATCCGCTCGCACAGATTTTTCAGCACGAAGTACTGATCGGTCGTTGCCTTGCCGTCATTGACTTCCTGGGTCCATTGCTCGAGCGGCAATTTGATGCCGAACGCCTTGTCGATGGCGAAGGCAATATCGAGGAAGTCGAGACTATCGATCTCGAGATCGTTGATGGCGTGGCTTTCCGGCTTGATATTTTCGCGCGGAATATCGCAAGTTTCCGCAATGATTTCAGCCACTTTATCGAACGTGGTGGACATCGAAGACGCTCTTTGGTCAGCGGGAATGAGCGCCGGCCCAGCCCGGCGCGAGTAGCCCGTCGCCGGGCCCCTCTTTGTGAACGCCCCGTATAGCGAAGGATGCTGCGAAGTTCAACGGCGGCAGGAATGGCCGGCTTTATCGTGGGGACATCGTTTGGGGCGCCAATTCATGCTTGAGGCCAAGGGGTTGTCGATGGCGCTGCCCAAGAAGGCAAGGTGGGCAGCGCCGCACCGCGAAGGCGTCATGCTTGATCGGTCCGGCCTTATTACCTATGGAACGCCGCCGAGAGGTCCTTAATGCCGACCGCAGTGCCGAAGGCGCTCGTGCGCAAGCGTTGTTTCGTGCAGATGACCGGCTACGAGCCGGTCGGACCCGAGCACCAGCATCGCCGCTTTATTCGCGAAATGGCGCGTTTCCAGAAAGCCTGGAACGTGGCGGGCAAGGTTTCGCCGCCGCTGATCGCCGGCAATGGCGCGGTGGCGAGTTGGACCATCGAGACCTGGGGTCCGAACTGGCGCGTCGTCACCGATTTCCACCAGTTCCGCTGGGACGATTTCATCATCGCCGACGCGGCCGAGAGCGATTGGTGGCGTTTTCCGCTCGGCATCGCCGCCTTGATGGAATTCGTCCTCAGTGGGACCGTGGTCAAATATTTCATTATCGCTTGGCGCTACGGCGGATTCTTTCTTTATCCGTTCGCCTATCTGCTCGGCATGGGCTGGCTGGCAATCGGGGTCACGCGCCTTATCGTCGGCCGCCTCGGACTGCCTTATCCGATGGTGCTGGCGCCGCTGTTGTGGCTCGCGATCTTTGTCGCGTTGCGCTGGACCTTCGGGCGCATGGTCCACATCCGCTATGCGCTCGACGATTGGTATTTCGCCCGCGATCTGGTCCACCGGGCGCGGCCGGAGGTCGAAACGCGGCTCGACCTGTTGGCGCAGGAACTCCTTCGTATCCTGCGCGAGACCGATGCCGACGAGATCGTGTTCGACGGCCATAGTCTCGGCGCGCCGCTGTCGATCACCGTCATCGACCGCGCGCTGGCGCTCGATCCAGCAACTCGGCGGCAAGTCGCTGCGTCTGGTCTCGAGCGGCTCGTCGCTTCTCAAAGTCGCGCTGCACCCGGCGGCAGGCTGGCTGCGCGAAGCCGTGGGGCGCGTCGCCAACGCGCCGCCGATTTATTGGGTCGAATATCAGGCCCTGGTCGACATCATCAATGTCTATAAGGTCGATCCGGTGGTGGCGCTCGGCATGGCGGCAACCGGCAAGCCGATCGTCAGCATCATTCGCATCCGGATGATGGTCGAAGAACACACCTATCGGATGTTTCCGTCTGAGTTTCCTCCGCATTCACCGTCAGGCTGTCATGGGCAACGAACGCCGCTACTTCTATGACTACTACATGCTGTGCTGCGGTCCGATCGCACTTCCCGACCGGGTCGAGAATCCCGATGGCGCCGTTGGCGCTTTTGCCGCCGATGGCAGTTTCGAAGGGATGGCTTCGACGGCAACGCTGGTCACGGAGTCGATCGAGTGACGCCGACCATCGCCAAGATCATCTGGCTCGTCTTCGGAATCGCCTGGGCTGTTCTGCGGCAACGGCCGGGCAAGCGTTCGCGCAAGACGCCGGTACGCTACTCGGCCCGCGGGACGCGGGAATTCATCCTGCTCGGTGCTTCGTTCGCCGGACTGGGGATCGTGCCGTTCGTCTATGTCGTGACGCATTTCCCGAGGTTTGCCGATTACCCGTTCACGCCGGTGCTCAGTTACCTCGGCATTGCCGTCGACGTTGTCTGCCTGTGGATGTTCCATCGTACCCATAGCGATCTCGGCGAAAATTGGTCGGTCAGCCTCGATTTGCGGGAACGCCACACGCTGGTCACAACCGGAATCTACGCCTTGGTGCGCCACCCGATGTATTCGGGCTTCTGGCTGATGGCATTGGCGCAGGTTCTGTTGCTGCCCAATTGGATTGCAGGTCCCGCCGGTCTGGTCGGCTTTGGAATCCTGTTCTTCGGCCGGGTGCGGCGTGAGGAAGAGATGATGATCACCGCATTTGGTGACGAATACCGCGCCTATATGGCCCGTACGGCGCGAGTGGTTCCGTGGATCTATTGAAATCGCAATTCAGCCGGGCTGCGAGGGGCGGCCCGGGCCTCAGCGTTGCATTGCCGCCACGTTGCATTTTTGGCACAGGATCGGCTTAAGGTTTGCGCCGCAACCAGAATCAGGGGGATTTTGCGGGCGAAATCTGGCAGTGCGGTACGTAGTGTTTAGTATGGGCAACGCACTTCGGGTTCGGGTTGGAGTGTCATGTTCAGTTCAACAGGCTTACGGCGAACCGTGAGGAAGTCATGACAGGTTGGTGGCGCTTTCCCGCGATCGGGGTGCTGACAGGAGCGATGATGCTTGCGCTCGGCGCTGGTCCGAGCATGGCGGCGGAGTCGCGCGCGCATGTCTACCTGCTGCGCGGGCTGATGAACATTTTCTCCCTCGGCATGGATTCGCTCGCGACTGAACTCAGCCGGCACGGCGTCTATACGACGGTCGACAATCACGCCGATTGGCAATCGCTCGCCGACGGCGCCGCGGCGCGCTACAAGGCCGGCACCGAAGGGCCGATCATTCTGATCGGACACTCGCTGGGCGCCGACGCGGTGATGGAAATGGCCGATTATCTCGGCCGCAAGGGCGTTCCGGTGGCGCTGGTCGTGCCGTTCGACGGCACGCAATCGCTTTCGGCTTCGTCCAATGTCGCACGCGTCGTCAATCTGACGCAGCGCGATTACGCTTATATGCGGAAGGGGCCCGGCTTCCACGGTTCGCTGGTCAATGTCGATGTCAGTTCCGATCCGAATATCGATCATCTCACCATCGACAAATCGCCGCGGCTGCATGCGCGGGTGATCAGCGAGGTTCTCGCCGTGGTCGGCGGCCATCGCGGACCGCCGGTTCCCGGAGAGACGACACCGGCGACGACCAAGGTCAGTGCGCCGGGTGGCGGCAAAGCCGAGCCGGCAAACGCCGCTCCGGCCAAGCCCGAAGCAGCGCCGGCGGCGGCTCCGGCCGCACCGGCAAAATCCGGCGATGGCGCGATGAATTCGCAGGCGCCGATCAAGTCGGCGGCCGGCAACAGCACGCCGGTGATCGCGCTGCCCGAGCACGCGACCAAGCCGTCGGCGTCGCAGCCCTGATTGATAACGGCTAGCGCTGGGGCGAACCCGGGGCTTCGAGCGGCGCGCAATTGCCGCGGCCCTGCATGGCGCAGTCCTGATCGCGATCCATGCCGGTGATGGTGTCGGCGATCCACAGGCCGGCTCCGATCAATAATACGACGATGGCGACCGCGATCGCATTCATCAGCATGCGCTGCCGGTAGTCGATCGGCTCGTCTTGGTCTTGCTCATAGCGGGCAAGATCATCGACGTCCTCGACCGGCGAATCGATTGCCGCCGAATCCGCGGCGCGTGTTGCACCGGCAGACGGCGCCAGGCCCGGGCGAGTCGGGAAGGGCAATACTTGTCCGAACTCTTCGGGTTGGCGCGGCGCCGGCCGCTGCGGTGCTACCTGCATGTCGCCCAGATTACCTCGTTTACGGAAAATAACTAAGCCTCGAATCGGCACTCCGCCACGGGGGAAGCCCCGATCGAGCCGCTTGTTTTCCCGAAGTGGTTTTCGTGCAGTTGCCTTATACCGGCTGCGAATTACCTTAAACGGCGGCGACATCCCACGGCGGCAGCAGGCCTACATCAGGAGCAAGTTTATGAAATCTTTCGCTTGGAAATCAGCCTGCGGCGGCGCTGTGGTTCTAGCCGCAGTCCAGTTCGTGGTGCTGCAGCTCACGCTGCAGCCTGCGTCGGCCGCCGACTACACGGTTGGTTCGATCCACATCACCGACCCGTGGGCACGCGCAACGCCGAAAGGGGCCTCGGCGGGTGCAAGCTATATGACGATCACCAACAATGGCACCGCGCCGGACCGGGTCAGTTGCGTGTCGAGCGATGCCGCCGCGCAATGCCAGATCCACACCATGACCATGGAAGACAACGTCATGAAGATGCGTCCGGTCGAAGGCGGCCTGGAGATCAAGCCTGGCGAGACCGTGCGGCTGCGGCCCGGCAGCCTGCATATGATGCTGGTCGAGTTGAAGCATCCGCTCGAAGCCGGTCAGACTATCAAGGCGACACTGAAATTCGACAACGCCGGCACGGTCGATGTCGACTATCCGGTTGCCGCTATCGGCGCGCCGGCGCCCGGCGCGGCCTCAAGCGGCGGCGGCTCCATGATGATGGGCGATCACGGCGGAGGCATGATGATGCAAAACTCCGGCGGCGGCATGATGCAGATGGACAAGAAGTAAGAACGCGGCAGTTCCGTTGGTCCGCTCATTCCCGCGAAAGCGGGAATCCAGCTTCATAGTTGGTGCTGGGTCCCCGCTTTCGCGGGGACGAGCGGAGCGAGACGGTCTACTTCGGCTCGGGAAATGCCGGCTTGACGCCTTCCGGCAGCGGGGCGCGGAAGACGTTGAGCGTCATCGAGACCATGGCGTAGTAGCCGAGGATGCCGACGAGTTCGACCGTGCCGGCGTCGCCGAGCAATTTCCTCACGCGGTTATAAGTCGGCGTGCTGACCCGCCGTTTGGCATAAAGCTCCTTGACGAAAGCGTAGATCGCCATCTCGTCCTTCGGCGCCGATTTGGGCGGCCGGCCGGCCTGGATGGCGCGAATGGTCTCCTCTTTCACGCCCTGCTTGGCGGCGATCACCGCATGCGCCGCCCATTCATATTGCGCCTTCCAGAAATGGGCGGTGCAGAGAATGGCGAATTCGGACAGCCGCGGCGGCACGCTGGTCTTGTAACGCACATGGCCGCCGAGCTTCTGCGCCAGTTCGCCGAAACCCGGCGAATGCAAATAGATGGCAAACGGGCCGGACAGTTTGAACTCGCCGCGGGGGCCGGACTTGATGGAGTCGGCGAGGCCCTTTTGTTCGGCGGTAAAAGATTCCGGGGATAGTTTGGGCAGGCGGGGCGACTGCAGATCGCGCATGGTTTCCTCTTGCGGCTTCGCGTTTATTGTCATTTGGCGGCTGGATCGGCAACCGGCGGGAGCGAGCGAATGCACCAAGCGATACCGGGCTTTGCTTTGGCTGTCGAGACAGGCGAGGCGACATGAGCCGCCGGCGCGGAACGTCGAAACGAGATTTCGTGAGGCTTGTCGCGCTGGGCGCCGGCAGTGCATTCGCGCTTCCGCTACATCGCGCGGCGGCCGGCGACGACAAGATGTCGAAGCAGCAGGCCGAATATCAGGACAGCCCAAAGGGCATCGCGATGTGCGCCACCTGCACGCTGTTCGTCGCGCCGCATTCCTGCAAGGTCGTCGACGGCGATGTCAGCCCGAACGGCTGGTGCAAGGTCTATGCGATGGCGGATTAGCACGCTTGCGACAAGGGGCTTCGCCGCCCGCACGCGGCCTGATATGTTCACCGCGACGGAACCTGCGCGAGAACGGTTTTTACAAAAAGCGGGCGACTGAAGGAGGATAAAATGGGTTTTATCAGCGACGACGAGCGCGAAAAACTAAAACCATCGGAACTCTTGTCTTACGAAACCCCGATTCCGACCCAGGTCGTATCGAGCGACGAATATTATCCTTATCCGCAGACCGAGAAGCAGCGCGAATTGCAGGCGCGGCTTTTGACCATGGCCGACGATCTCGCCAAGAAACAGGGCCTATCGCGCCGCCGCTTTTTCCAGACCGCCGCCGGCATGGCGGCATCCTATGTCGCGATGAACGACACCTTCGGCCATTTCTTCGACGCCACCCCCGCCGAAGCGGCCACGCCGGCGATGGCCGACGAGCGGGCCGATGCGCTCAAAGACCAGTTCATCATGGACATGCACACGCATTTTTTGCGTGACGACACCCGCATCACCAATTTCGTCGCCATGCGCGCCGCGGTCGGCAAGGCCGGCTGGAACAAGGGCCTGTCGGAAAAGGAGCAGACCGTCGACGATCTGAAATACGACAACTACGTCAAGGAAATGTTCCTCGACAGCGACACCAAGATCGTCCTGATCTCGTCGGCGCCGTCGGACATCGAGCAGGATTGGTTCCTCACCAACGAGCAGATGGCCGCGGCGCGCGACAAGGTGAACAAGCGCTTCGGCTCGCGCCGGCTGTTCTCGCATGCGATCTTCACGCCGGGCCAGCCGGGCTGGCTGGAAAAAGTCGATGCCGCGCTCGAACTGAAGCCGGAATTGATGAAGGGCTATACCATCGGCGACAACACCCACAAGGATATCAGCCGCTATCCGTGGCGCATGGACGACGAAAAGGTGGCCTACAAAGGCTACGAGAAATTCGTCAAAGCCGGCATCAAGAATGTCTGCGTGCACAAGGGCCTGTTCGCGCCGGCGCTCGACCGGCAATTTCCCAATCTGCGCGGCTTCGTCGACGCGAGCGATGTCGGGCAGGCGGCGAAGGATTGGCCGCAGCTCAATTTCATCATCTATCACGGCGCCTATCGCCATGTCGGCGGCGATCCGAAGGTGGCGCTGGCGGAGTTCGAGCGGACCGGGCGGATTTCCTGGACCAGCGACCTCGCCGATATCCCGGCGCAATACAACGTCAACAACGTCTATGCCGACGTCGGCCAATTGTTCGCCATGACGCTGATCGCCGAGCCGAAGGTCACCGCGGCGCTGATGGGCACCATGATCAAGAAAATGGGCGTCGATCGGGTCTGCTGGGGCACCGACGCGGTGTGGACCGGCTCGCCGCAATGGCAGATCGAAGGCCTGCGCCGCTTCGAAATCCCCGAGGATATGCAGAAGCAATACGGCTTCGCGCCGCTCGGTCCCGCCGACGGTCCGGTCAAAAGCGCGATCTTCGGCGGCAACAACGCCCGGCTCTACAATATCGAGCCGAAAAAGGCCGAGCTTGAATTGAAAAACGACAAGCTCGCCGCAATGAAAGCCGAATACGACAAGCAAGGCCGCGAGCCGAGCAATCTGCGCTACGGCTATGTCGCCGAGCCGATCTCGGATTTCTCGGTGTTTGCCTAGCGCCTGGTTGCGCTTTGCGTTGCAGCGTCGCGCAGCGGGGCCCGGCTCCGCTCATTGCCGGCCGTCGTGACCTTCCGCAGCAGCCGCATGAGCTTCTGTGCTTCCTTTTCGGTCAGGCCCTGCAGCATGATTTGCTGCGCCGCCGTGACCGCCGGCGTGATGCCGCGCAAGGTTCGTCGCCCGGCGTCGGTGAGCTTCAATTCGTGGGCCCGCCTGTCCCTGCGGCTTTCGTGGCGCGCCACGAGTCCTTTCTGGGCCAGCCGGTCGACCACCCCGGTGATGGTGGTGCGGTCATAGGCGATCAATCCGGCAAGGGTCACCTGATCGAGCCCGGGCTTGGCGCCGACGGCGGCAAGCGCCGCATACTGAACCGGCGTGAGGTCGTAGCCCGCCTCATTGACCTCGGCCAGGAACACGGCGACGGCGATCTGCTGGAAGCGGCGCGCCAAGTGTCCGGGCATGTCGCTGGGGTCAGCTATGCCGTGGGCGTCTATCTCATCGGCGTGTTTCACCGAACTCTCCGGGCAGTGGGAACTTGACTAGCATACTGATAATCAGCATGCTGAGCAATATCGTTTGCAAGCCCGCTGGCCCCTATCGACGACTCCCATTTTATTCTTGGGAGCTGCTGCCGGCGAACCGAGGTGACGGGCGAGCGACAAAGGGCAGCGGCTAAAAAGGTCGTCGGCGCAGGCGCCCGCAGCGAAGAGGTGAGGATCATGCAGTTTCACCTGAACGGCTTCGAGCCGGGCGATCCGGAAATTTTCAACCCGTCGGAGCGCTATCCGGCGTCGGGCGCGCCAGGGACCGTTCCCGCCGAGGTCGATGTCCTGATCGTCGGCACCGGGCCGGCCGGGCTGACGCTTGCGGCGCAACTGTCCGCGTTTCCCGACATCAAGACCTGCATTGTCGAGCAGAAGCCGGGCCGGATGTTGCGCGGCCAGGCCGACGGCATCGCCTGCCGCACGGTGGAAATGTTCAATGCCTTCGGCTTCAGCGAGCGCGTGCTGAAAGAGGCCTGCTGGATCAACGAGACGACGTTCTGGAAGCCCGATGACGCGCAGCCCGCGAATATCGTCCGCAACGGCTGGGTCCAGGACGTCGAGGACGGGCTGTCGGAGTTTCCGCACGTCGTTCTGAATCAGGCGCGCGTGCATGATTTCTATCTCGACGTCATGCGCCGATCGGCCGCGAAACTCGAACCGTTTTACGGACGGCGCGCGGTCTCCGTTCAGCCCGCAGCGGGTGGCCGCGAGGCCCAGGGGGTGACCGTCACGCTCGAGCGGCTCGACCCGCCGCATCAGGGAGAGACCGAAACGATCAAGGCGCGTTATGTGGTCGGCTGCGACGGCGCGCGCAGCGTCGTCCGCACCTCGATCGGGCGCGAGCTTCACGGCGATTCCGCCAACCACGCCTGGGGTGTCATGGACGTGCTGGCGGTCACCGATTTCCCGGACATTCGCTGCAAGTCGTTGATCCAGTCGGCCCACGAGGGCAGCATTATCGTCATCCCGCGGGAAGGCGGCTACCTCGTCCGCCTCTATGTCGAACTGACCAAGCTCGAAGCCGGCGAACGGGTCGCCAACCGCAATATCACCCTCGACGAGCTGGTCGCGAAAGCGCAGCGAATTCTCAATCCCTTCAAGTTCGAGGCGAAGGAGGTCCCGTGGTGGTCGGTCTACGAGATCGGCCAGCGTCTGACCGACAAGTTCGACGACGTGCCCGCCGGAACAGATCGCGACGCGGCTGCCGCAGCGTGTTCATCGCCGGCGATGCCTGCCACACCCATAGCCCCAAGGCCGGGCAGGGCATGAACGTCTCCATGCAGGACGCCTTCAATCTCGGCTGGAAGCTCGTCGCCGTGCTGCGCGCAGCAGTGCCCGCCGTCTCTCTTGCACACCTACTCGGCGGAGCGGCGGGCCATTGCCAAGGAACTGATCGACTTCGATCGCGAATGGTCGGCGATGCTCGCCACGACTCACGACGACGACAGCCTGGCCGATCCGGCCAAGACCCGGGATTATTTCATCAGGAGCGGACGATACACCGCCGGCACCGCGACGCATTACGGTCCGTCGCTCCTGACCGGCACAAGCGACCACCAGCATCTGGCGGAAGGGTTCGTGCTCGGAACGCGTTTTCACTCCGCGCCGGTCATCCGCGTCGCCGATGCCAAGGCGGTTCAACTCGGTCACGTCGTCAAGGCGGATGGGCGCTTTCGGATCTTCGCGTTTGCCGGCGCGGAAAATCCTTCCGCGTCAGGCTCCGCCATCCGCCGCTTGTGCGATTTTCTCGGCGAGCACCGCGAATCGCCGATCCGCAAATATACGCCGCCCGACGCGGATATCGACGCGGTGATCGATGTTCGCGCGATATTCCAGCAGGCTCACCGCGAGCTCGACATCGCGGCCATGCCGGCGCTGCTGCTGCCCGCGAAGGGGCGTTACCGCCTTCGCGATTACGAGAAGATGTTCAGCGCCGACGTCAGGAGCGGCGGCGACATCTTTACGATGCGCGGTATCGATCGTGCGGCAGGCTGCATGATCGTCGTGCGGCCCGATCAATACGTCGCACAGGTGCTGCCGCTCGACGGCTATCGGCAGCTTACGTCGTATTTCGACAGCTTCATGCTGCCGCAATCGGACCGGCGTCAGGCCGCGGAAGTTGCGGCCGCTTGAACGCTTGATCTTCACGACCCAGGTTCATTTATGGGCCGGGTTGCCGCGCGAAGTGATCGAAAGCCAGCGCAAGGCGCTCGATCTCGGGAGCGGCGGCGAAGGTAGGTGCGGCGTCTCGGTTAGCGTGCCGTCACGCCTTGTTGTATGACGAGTGCGCTCGATCTGCCGGTCCTTTCTCAAGCCCGGCGATCTCATTCCGGAGCGCCGCCATGACGATCGCCATCAACGCGTTGTTCTTCGACACCTTCGGCACGCTGACCGATTGGCGCACGTCGATCGCCCGCGAGGCGGAGGCCGCCTTGCAACCGCGCGGTTATTCGCTCGATTGGCCGGCTTTCGCCGATGCGTGGCGCGGCGAATATCAGAGCGCAATGGAAGAAGTGCGATCCGGCCGCCGGCCCTATTGCAAGCTCGACGTGCTGCATCGGAGCAATCTTGAAATCGTGCTGAAGCGTTTCGGCGTCACGACGCTCGGCGAAGAGGACCTGTATAACCTCAACATGGCTTGGCACCGGCTTGATGCTTGGCCCGATGTCCCCGCCGGTCTAGCGCGCCTCAAGAGCAACTATCTGCTGGCGCCGGTATCCAACGGCAATATTTCGCTGATGGTCGATCTGGCACGCCGCAACGATTTCCCGTGGGACGCCATTCTCGGCGCCGACATCGCCAAAGATTTCAAACCGAAACCGCGCGTCTACTTGGCCGCCGCGGATGCATTCGATTTGCCGCCCGATGCCTGCATGATGGTAGCTGCTCACTCCGGCGACCTCGCCCACGCCGCGGCGCTGAGGTTGCGCACCGCACACCTCGCGCGGCCTAACGAACACGGTAGCGGCGGGAAGGGCGAGGCGGCTCCAACCGTGCCGGTCGATTTCGCCGTGAAAAGCCTCGAAGAACTCGCCGACCACCTTGGCGTCTGAAAGATAGCTGCAGTGGGTGACGAAAGGCGGCGACCACTGTCCAGGAAGATCAACGGCGTGTCGTTGCGAAACGCGTATTGGCGGCGGTGATCCGCACCGCGGCTCGCTGCATCCGGCTCTCGTAAAACTTTTCGGTGGCTTGGCTCAGAAACTTCAGAGCGGCTGTCATCGGAGTAACTCCCTGCCTCAATGTCCCGTTAACCATTGAGTGGAAATTACGAGGGCGGAACCGCTAGTGAAGTGACCGGCGTCACAGAATCGCCGATTCAGTGCAACCTTTTGATTTTACGGTATTTTCAGTCGGCTAGCGCCGGATAATCAGTATAGCCGGCCGCGCCGCCGCCGTAGAAAGTCTTGCGGTCGGGCGGATTGAACGGTCCGCCACGGCGCAGCCGCTCCGGCAGGTCGGGATTGGCAATGAACAAAGTCGCGAAGGCAACCAGATCGGCCGCGCCGTCGCGCAATGCGGCTTCAGCACGGGTCCGATCGTAGCCTTTGTTGGCGATCAGCGGCCCGCGCCAGAGTTCTCGGAAGAATTTGAGGTCGGGTGTTTCGCCGGCCGGCACCGGGTCGGTCGCGCCGGGTTCGACGATGTGCAGATACGAAAGTCCGAAGCCGTTGAGCGCATCGACCGCCGCGCCAAAGGTTTGCGCCGGGTTGGCGTCGGACATGCTGTTGTACGGGATTGGTCGGCGACAGCCGCACGCCGACACGTTCGGCACCCCATTCGCCGATGGCGGCTTCGGTCACTTCGATGAGGAAGCGCGCGCGGTTTTGCGCGCTGCCACCGTAGCGGTCGCCGCGCTGGTTGGAGCCGTCGCGCAGGAATTGGTCGATCAGATAGCCGTTGGCGCCGTGGACTTCGACGCCGTCGAAGCCGGCATCGCGCGCGTTCTTCGCGCCGCGGCGAAAATCCTCGACTACGCCGGCGATCTCGGCGAGGTCGAGTGCGCGCGGCGTGACGTAGTCTTTCATGCCGTCGAGCGTCCAAGCCTGGCCGGCCGGCGCGATCGCCGACGGCGCCACCGGCAGCGCGCCGTCCGGCTGCAGCGACGGGTGCGAAATCCGTCCGACATGCCACAGCTGCAAGAAAATCCGCCCGCCTGCAGCGTGGACGGCGTCGGTCACGCGTTTCCAGCCGGCCACTTGTTCGGCGCTATGGATGCCGGGCGTGCCCGGATAGCCGACGCCCTGCGGCGATATCTGCGTCGCCTCGGTGACGATCAGGCCGGCGCTGGCGCGCTGCGCATAATAGGTGGCGGCATGCGGCCCCGGCATATTGCCCGCGCCGGCGCGATTGCGCGTCATCGGCGCCATCACGATCCGGTTAGGCAGGCTCAGCGGGCCGAGTTGAAACGGCGCGAATAGATCGGCGGTTGTCATTACGGACTGATCCTAAGCTATGCGCTCCCAGCAATGTCCGCTTACAGCGGCAGCGCCGGCATTGCAATTTGAGCAATGCTTCGGTGCGGCGCGGTCGGGCGCCAGCGCGGATAGCGGCTTCCACTGCAAATTGCGACGGAGTAACATCGTAAAAAAGAGCGAAGGGAGGAACCGATGCGAGAAGTATTTCGGTCACTGAGGACGTTGGGATTAGCAGCGGTCGTTGTGGTCGGCGCCGGAAACGGTCTGCTGTATGGGCAAGAAAAAAGCGATCCGAATGCCGCGGCGAATCCTTATCGGATGGAGGACATCGCCGTCCAATTGCCGAACGGGGCGCAAGCTTGGTGCGCCGATCGGCGTAGAGATCGATCATAGCGACGGCAAGACGCTCTGGATGTTCGAGCGCTGCGGCGGCGACACCTGCGTAGGCTCGACGCTCGATCCGGTGATGAAGTTGGACGGCAATGGCAAGGTTGTTGCGAGTTTCGGCGGCGGCCTCGTCAATTGGCCGCATGGCTTTTATGTCGACCGCGCCGGCGACGTATGGGTCACCGATGGGCGCGGCGAGAACGGCAAAGGTCACACCGTCATCAAGTTTTCGCCGGACGGCAAAGTGCTGTTGACACTCGGCAAACCGGGGCAGGCCGGCAGCGAACCGGGAATGCTTGATACACCGTCGGATGTGATCACTGCGCCTAATGGCGATATCTTTATCGCCGACGGGCACGGCGTCATGCAGGGCCATCAGACCAACGATCGGATCGTGAAATTGTCAAAGGACGGCACTTTCATCAAGACGTGGGGAAAACATGGTTCCGGCCCCGGTGAGTTCGACGTGCCGCACAGCTTGGCGCTGGATTCCGCCGGCCGCCTCTATGTTGCCGATCGTTCCAATAGCCGCATTCAGATTTTCGACGCCGACGGCAAGTTCATCGCGGATTGGAAGCAGTTTGGCCGTCCGAGCAGCGTCGCCATCGACAAGAACGACATGATTTATGTCTCGGACTCGCAATCCGACGATAAAACCAATCCGGGTTTCCAACAGGGGATCCGCATCGGCAGCGTCAAGGACGGCAAAGTCGCTGCCTTCATTCCGCTGACGGATCCCAAGATTGGAGCCGCCGAAGAAATCGGAGTAGACGATCAGGGAAATATCTTCGCCGGATTTACCGCCGTCGGCAAAACCGCCTTGCGAAAATTTGTAAAAGCCAAGGCAATCGGCAACTGAAGAACGGCCTTGGTCGCGCGCTTCCGGACTTGCGCCGCGCTACGGGATGTCGTGTGGATCGGCGAGAGAAGATCGGGTTAGTCGTAACGGACTAACCCTTTTATCCGCTAGTCTTTGACCACGCGCACCGCCCCTCGTGCGGCGCTGGTGGTGAGCGCCGCATAGGCCTTGAGCGCCATCGACACCTTGCGGCTTCGCTTGGCGGGCTTCCAGGCTTCGGCTTTGCGGGCCAGCATGGCCTCGCGGCGCTGCGTCAATGCTGGTTCGTCGACCAGCAGGCTGATCGAACGGGCCGGAATGTCGATCTCGATGCGGTCGCCTTCTTCGACCAGTCCGATCAGGCCGCCTTCCGCCGCTTCGGGGGAAACATGGCCGATCGACAATCCGGACGTGCCGCCGGAGAAGCGGCCGTCGGTGATCAGGGCGCAGGCTTTTCCGAGCCCTTTCGATTTGAGGTAGCTGGTCGGGTAGAGCATCTCCTGCATGCCCGGTCCGCCGCGCGGCCCTTCATAGCGGATCACCACGACATCGCCGGCTTTGATCTTGCCGCCGAGGATGCCTTCGACGGCGGCGTCCTGGCTTTCGAAAATCCGCGCCGGGCCCTTCGAATTTCAGGATGCTGGCATCGACGCCCGCGGTCTTCACGATGCAGCCGTCGACGGCGAGATTGCCGGACAGCACCGCAAGTCCGCCGTCCTTGGAAAAGGCATGCGCGGCGTCGCGGATGGCGCCGGTGCTGCGGTCGCTGTCCACGTCTTCGAAACGGCGCTCCTGGCTGAAAGCCACCTGGGTCGGCACGCCGCCCGGCGCTGCCTTGTAGAAGGTGCGGACATTCTCGCTCTTGGTCCGCTTGATGTCCCATCGGTCGAGCGCATCCTCGACCGATGCGCTATGCACGGTCGGCAGTTCGCGATTGATCAGGCCGGCGCGGTCCAGTTCGCCGAGAATAGCCATCACGCCGCCGGCGCGATGAACGTCCTCGAGATGCACATCGGCGACCGACGGCGCCACCTTGCAGAGCACCGGCACCCGCCGTGAAAGCCGATCGATATCCTGCATCGTGAATGGGATCTCGCCTTCATAGGCCGCGGCGAGCAGATGCAGCACCGTATTGGTCGATCCGCCCATCGCGATGTCCAAGGTCATTGCATTTTCGAAGGCCTTGAAACTTGCGATCGAGCGCGGCAGCGCCGTCTCGTCGTCTTGCTCATAATAGCGGCGCGCCAGATCGACGATCAGATGGCCGGCCTCGACGAACAGGCCCTTGCGATCGGCATGGGTGGCGAGCACCGAGCCGTTGCCGGGCAAGGCGAGGCCGAGCGCCTCGGTCAGGCAGTTCATGGAATTGGCGGTGAACATGCCGGAGCACGAGCCGCAGGTCGGGCAGGCGGATCGCTCGATAACCTCGACCTCGGCATCGCTGATGGTGTCGTCGGCGGCGGCGACCATCGCATCCACCAGATCGAGCGACCTGATTTTGCCGTTGATGCTGACCTTGCCGGATTCCATCGGGCCGCCCGAAACAAACACCGTCGGAATGTTGATCCGCAGCGCCGCCATCAACATGCCGGGCGTGATCTTGTCGCAGTTGGAGATGCAGACCATGGCATCGGCGCAATGCGCATTGACCATGTATTCGACGCTGTCGGCGATGAGCTCGCGCGACGGCAGACTGTACAGCATGCCGTCGTGGCCCATGGCGATGCCGTCGTCGACGGCGATGGTGTTGAATTCCTTGGCGACGCCGCCGGCCCGTTCGATCTCGCGGGCGACCAGCTGGCCGAGATCCTTCAAATGCACATGCCCCGGAACGAACTGGGTGAAGGAATTGACTACGGCGATGATCGGCTTGCCGAAATCCTCGTTCTTCATGCCGGTGGCGCGCCACAGGCCGCGGGCTCCCGCCATGTTGCGGCCGTGGGTGGTGGTGCGAGAGCGGTAGGCTGGCATGGGCTTCCTCTTAACTTCCAGGCGGTCGGGTGGTGTCGATCCCGATTTGGATTATTGTTCGATCATCTCGGACGGGCGGGTTTCCTTGGTGCCACGAGCGGGGTTTCAGGGAAAGCCCCGGCGCTGCATTTCAATCCTGCTCGTCGAGCCTAGACAGGAGTTAAGCCGTTGAACGATCTCTTGCCACTCGCCGAAACCATTGCCGCGCGGCTGAAGGCCCGGCACGAGACGATTGCGGTTGCCGAATCCTCGACCGGCGGCCTGATTGCGGCGGCGTTGCTGGCGGTGCCGGGCGCATCGGCCTATTTCCTCGGCGGCGCGGTGGCCTATACCCGTCAGGCCAAGGGCCTGTTGCTCGCCATCGACGACGCTGGGCTGGCGCAATACCGCCCCGCGACCGAGCCGCACGCGCTGCTGTTGGCACGCCGCGCGCGGGAGCAATTCGCCGCCACTTGGGGAATCGGCGAAAGCGGCGCCACCGGACCGACCGGCAACCGCTACGGCGACGCCGCAGGCCATGTCTGCCTCGCGATCGCGGGACCGTCCGAGCGGGCGGTCACGCTCGAAACCGGCAGTCCCGACCGCGTCGCCAATATGCGCGCCTTCGCGGCCGCGGCGCTTGAACTGCTCGCCGCCGGCCTGGAGCGCTGATGGTTCTGTTCTACGTCTGACCGGCGGCCTGAAGGATCAAATTCGCGATCGTGTCGGGATGCGAAATCATCGAAAGATGGCTCGACTTCACTTCGATGGTCTTGGCGCCCATGCGTTTGGCCATGAAACGCTCGAGGTCGGGGTTGATGGTGCGATCCTCGGTCGAGACCGCATACCAGGTCGGCTTCGACCGCCATGCCGCATTGGTGGTCTTGTCGGCCAGCAGCGAGCGTTTGAACGGCGCCTGGACGGCATAGAGTACACGCGCCTTGGCGGCCGGAATGTCCCCGGCGAAATCGCGCAGAAAAGCTTCCTCGCTCAACTGGCCTTCGTCGTCGGACCAGACAATGCCGGCGGTGGCGGGCGGCGTCGGATACTGTTTTGCCAGCGCGGTATAATCCTCGCCCGCATCCGGCGCGCGCGCCGCGACATACACCAGCGCTGACACTTTCGGGTCGACGCCGGCCTCGGTCGCAATCATGCCGGAAAAGGAGTGCGCGACGAGGACGGTCGGCCCGTTCTGCTGCGCCAAAGCGCGCCGCGTGGCGTCGACCGCGGCGGCAAGACTCGTCAACGGGTTCTGCACGGATGTGACCTGCAGCCCCTTCGGCTGCAGCCTGGCAATGACCTCCGACCAGCACGAGCCGTCCGCGAACAGCCCGTGCACCATGACGACATTGCGCGCCTTTGTAACGGGCTGCGCGGCGACGGCACCGGGAAGAAGCGGGTTCGCCGCGGCGGCGGCGGCCATGCTCATGAACGCACGACGATCCATCGGATATCTCCTCTGGGATTTGTTTGCCGAATTTTACCGGCCATCACGCCCGGCTGTCACACCGGATGGTCGGACAAGTTTGTGAGCGAAACCCGCGTTATGCATTACAAAAAGCCGTTACCGCATAGGAAGAGGCGTTAGCGTTCGTGTGACAGTCGCGCGGTTTTCGCCTGCAGTCGTGCTAATCGAAATGCAGGCCGCTCTTTTTGACGACTTCCGGCCAGCGCGCCGCTTCGTGCTGGATAAAGGCCGCGAATTCGGCGGGGGTATTGGTCACCGGAAATAACCCGACCGCATCGGCGCGGGCCTTCACTTGCGGATCGCTGAGGATTTTCGCCGTCTCGGCCGCGAGCTTGTCGACGATCGCCGACGGCGTGCCGCGCGGCGCGACGAGGCCGAGCCAGACCGTGATCTCGCCGAGATCGATCCCGGTCGCGGCGTTGAGCGTGGGCAGATCGGGCACTGCCGGCAGCGGCCGGGGATCGAGCTTGGCGAGTGCGCGCAGATCCCCGGAGACGACCAGCGGCAGTACCGCCGAGGGGCCGTCGAACACGAAGTCGACGCTCTTGGTCAGAATGCCATGAGCGACTTCGGCGCTGCCGTTATAGGGCAGCAGCACGGTATCGATGCCGGCCTTTTCGTTGAACAGCACGCAGGTCAATTTGGTGGCGATGGTGCCGGCGCCGCAATTGAGCTTGCCGGGCTGCGCCTTCGCCTTGGCGATCAGATCCTTCGCCGTTTTGACGTCGCTAGACCGCGTTGACCACCAGCAAATCCATCGTCTTGGCGACCACCGTGATCGGCACGAAATCCTTCACCGGGTCGTAGGGCAGGTGGCTGTAGAGGTATTGGTTCATCACCAATGTCGAAATCGATCGCCATCAACAGCGTGTAGCCATCGGGCGGCGCCTTGGCGACGAACTCGGCGCCGATCACCGTATTGGCGCCCGGCCGGTTATCGACCACCACGCCCTGGCCGAAATCCACCGCCATCCGCTCGCTGACGAGCCGCGCCATGACATCCGCCGGTCCGCCGGCCGGGAAGGGGACGATGATGTGGATCGGGCGGTCGGGGTAGGACTGGGCGAAGCTTGGGGCGATGGAGAAGCCGATCCCTAACGCCAACAACGATACGATTGCACTCGAGCGAACGAAGCCCACGGCACCCTCCCCAATTCGGCGGATTTTGAAAGCCCGCTCGACGAAACAGTCGCATACCTCACGCAAATCCGAAAGTCATTCGGAAGCGACGTTGCCTTGTGACGCGACATTTGAATCAAGCTGAACTGAATAGGATCGAAGGGAGGTGCTGCGGGTGGCGCGCCGTGTACCATCCTCTTTGAGACGGCCTCTATCTTTTACTGCGTCATTAAACCGCCGCTTAAGGTTTCGAACGGCCGGGACGCTAGTTGAGCCTGTCACATATTTTTTGCGAAGCGGCCGAACTCACCGCCCACCGAGATAGCAGCCGCCAGAGCTGTTGCACTACGCGTTGCGAAAAGAGTGTCGGGCGAGCGGCGGATACTCGCGGATTTGCAGGTCCAGGTTTCCCGCTATGAGGCGACGCTCAACAAAGTGTCGAAGGCCTCGAGATTCAACCGCCATCATTCACGCGGTCACCCCGTTGAGCAACGGCCTCGGCATGACGACGATGGGCGGGAAGGTGCCTTGTTAGCAGCTTGTGCCCGCTCCCGACGAACCGAAACTCGAGGAGCCACTCGCGCTACCGTTGCCTGACGCGCCCGCGTTGCCGGGACTGGCCGAGCCTGGCGTAAGTTCGGTCTGGGTGCCGGAGGACATCCCCGCTGCGGTGCAACCCGGCTTCGCCGGGTTTTCGTTTCGGCCCGTCGTCGAGTTGCCGCTGGTCGATGTGACGTTGGCTGATGAGCCGTTGTTGTTGCTGTTGCCGGTTCCGTTGCTGCCCGACGTGCCAGTGCCGGAGTTCGGCGATGAATTGGTCGTGCCGGCGTTGTTCGAACCGCTGCTGCTGCCTGCATTGCCCGGCGCAGCGGCCGGACCGGCCGCGCCGGCGGCTCCCGAAGCGCCGCCAGCCGCGCCGCCCGCCGGCCCCGCCGCCAGCACCGGCAGCAAATGCAACGGTCGTTCCAGCGGCCAGCGCCGCTGCGGCAAATATGGCAATCAAAGTGCGAGGCGAGCTCTTGGTAACCAGCATTGTGGGATCCGTGTTTTGAGAGTTACGGATTCCAACGTCACCATCACCGCTCCGTTCCATCACGGGGCGGCCGCGCAGGAGCCGTTAAAATTTTACGTCATTTGACGCGAAGCAAAGGACCGATGCTGAAAATCAGCGCCACCCCGTCATCGGCAATTCCAGCTTGCCGGTGGCGAGATTGTCGGGCCAGACCGAGACATATTGCTTGCCCTTGAGCTGGATCAGGAAAGTCGAAGCCAGCGTATTCTGTCCGGTGTCATCGAACTTCACGCCGTGATAGCCGATCATCAGCTGATCGGCCTTCAGGTCGGTGGCCTTGAGTGCGGTTTGGATTTTCTCCGGATCGGTCGAGCCGGCGCGGTTGATGGCGTCCGCGGTGACGAACAGCGCCTGCATCCAGCGCGCCGAAGTGTCGTCGAGGTCGCGGCCGTATTTGGCTTTGAACATCTGATCGACGATGTAGCTGTTGCTTCCCTCCTTGCCGATATCGAAGGCCGAGCGATTGAGCGCGCCCTGCGCCAGATCGCCGACATTCGGAATGAAGCTCGGATCGGAGAAGCCGGCGTCGTCGCCGATGATGATCGGCGGCAGGTAGTCGAGGTTCTTCATGGTCTTGAAATAGAGAATGGTGTCGGCCGAATAGCTGATGAAGATCACCGCATCCGGATTGAGCGATTTGAGCTGCAGCACTTGCGCGGAGACATCGGAGCTGTTGGCGCTATAGGCGATGTGCGCGCCGACATTGATGTTGGCCGCCTTGGCGGCTTCCAGCACGCTGGCGGAGACCGACGAGCCGTAATCGGTGTTCTCGTTGACCACCGCGATGGTGTCGATCTTGCGGCCGGATTTTTTCACCTCGGTGAGAAAGTCGGCATAGGCCTTGGCGAAATCCGGCGCGATCGGCGTCACCCGGAAGGTCCATTTGAAGCCGCGCGTGGTGATGTTGGCGGCGACCGAATCGCCGACGATGAACGGCACGCCCTGCCGCTCGGCGATCGCGGTCGCCACCAGCGTCACCGAGGAATGATAGGAGCCGATCACGGCGGCGACGTGATCCTCTGTGATCAGGCGCAGCGTCTGCTGCTGGCCGACCTGCGGATTGCCCTGATGGTCGGCCTCGTCGAGTTCGATCTTGGCGCCGCCGAGATTGGGCAGCCCGGCGGTGGGGCCGAGCGGCAGGTTTTTCAATTCGGGATAGGCGTTGTTGATGATGTCGACGCCGAGATGCACGGCGTCTCGGGCCGATTGGCCGGCGCTCGCCGAGTTGCCCGTCAGCGGGTAGATGGCGCCGATCTTGACCGAATCGGCGGCCGACGCCGGCAGCGCCCAAATCGCGGCAACGACGGCGGCCGACGCCGCGACTAAAATGCAGCTCTTTCTCATCCTGTCCTCCCCCTGGTTGCAGGGATTCACCGGCATTGCCGCGGCCAAGTCAATTGCCTTTGTACGGCGCTGCCGGCGCAACCCACGCTCTTTCAAATCCATGACGACAGGAGAGGCGCGGCACCTTAAATTCGCAACCGATCAAGGGGGACCGAATGTCGCTGACTCCGCGTGAACTGGTGGGACGGTTTTACGACATCGTCTGGAACCATGCCGACGAAGCCGAGGCGCGCCGCATTCTCGATCCGGATTTCCACTTTCGCGGCTCGCTTGGTCCGGAATTGCACGGGCCGGACGGATTTATCGCTTATCACCGCGCCGTCCATGCGGCGCTGGAGAATTTCACCTGCATCGTCGACGAGTTGATCGAGACGCCCGACCGCGCCGCGGCGCGGGTGAGCTTTCACGGCCGCCACCGCGGCAGGCTGTTCGGCGTCGAGCCGACCGGAAAGGAAATCCGCTGGAGCGGGGCGGCCTTCTTCCGCGTCGGCGGTGGGAAAATCACCGCGCTATGGGTGCTCGGCGATGTCGAGGCGGTGCGGCGGCAACTTGCCCCGGATAGCCCCGCGGAACTGTTTTCCGTATAAGATCGCTTGGCTCGAAGCCGCGACGGCGCCTGGTCAGGCGGAATGATGCGCGGCAAGCTCAGGGACGAAACCGGATGAATGTCCAGCAGAATACCGACCGCATTCAGACCACTCATATCGGCAGCCTGCCGCGGCCGCATGCGCTGCTCGACCTGATGAAGGCGAAATATAACGGCCAGCCGTTCGATCAGGCGAAATTCGAGACGCTGCTCGCCGCCTCGGTCAACGACGCGGTCCGCAAACAGGCCGAATGCGGTATCGACATCGTCACCGACGGCGAATTCTCGAAGCCGGGATTTTTTACTTACATCCAGGAGCGCCTCGAAGGCTTCGAATCGCGGCCCGGGCAGAAGATGAAATTATTCCAGCAGGAAGTGGCGGCGTTCCCCGAATATTATGCCGAGTATTTCAAGCAGGCGATGATGGGCGGCGCCATCGTCGGGCTGGCGCCGGTGGTGTGCATCGGTCCGGTGAAATATCGCGGCGACAAATTCGTGCAGCGTGACATCGCCAATATCAAAAAAGCCGCGGCTGCATCCGGCATTGCCGATGCGCATGTCTTTCTTCCGGCCACTGCGCCGTCGGGTGTCGGCATCAACGAATATTATAAAACCGAGGAAGAGTATTTTCACGCGCTCGCCGGCGAACTCGGCAAGGAATACCGCGCCATCACCGACGCCGGCATCCTGGTGCAGATCGACGATCCGTTCCTGCCGGATATTTTCTTCGAGCCGGATCTCGACCGCAAGCAGATGCAGCGCCGCGCCGAAATCTATGTCGAAGCGGTCAATACCGGGCTCAAGGGCATTCCGCCGGAGCGGGTGCGTTTCCACACCTGCTATGGCATCAATGAAGGGCCGCGGCTCTACGAAGCCGCCCTTTCCGACATCATCGAATACATGTTGAAGATCGATGCCGGCTCCTACAGTTTCGAAGCCGCCAATCCCCGCCACGAGCACGAATATCATCTGTTCGAGACCGTCAAGCTCGCGCCGGGCAAGGTGCTCTGCCCCGGCATGATCACGCATGCCAGCAATATCGTCGAGCATCCGGAGCTGATCGCCGAGCGCATCATCCGCTTCGCCAAACTGGTCGGCCGCGAGAACGTCATCGCCGCGGCGGATTGCGGCTTCTCCTCGCAGGCGTTGTACCGCACCGAGGTTCATGACACCGTGGTGTGGGAAAAGTTCAAGGCGCTGCGACAAGGCGCCGATATCGCTACCAAGAAACTGTGGAACTGAGGTTAAACGTGCACGCTCCTTCGCCTTCGCTGAATTCGCGCCGTGCCATGCACGGCAACAATAAACTGCAGATCGGACTGTTCGGCGCCAATTGTTCGTCCGGCCGCGCGGTGACTCTGGTGCCGGAACGCTGGTCCGGCAATTGGCCGGACAATAAGAAGCTCGCCGTCATGGCGGACGAGGCCGGCATCGATTTCCTGCTGCCGATCGGGCGCTGGAAAGGCTATGGCGGCGACACCGATTACCAGGGCACCACGCTCGAAACCATCACCTGGGCGACCGGGCTCCTTGCCGCGACCAAACGCATCACGGTGTTCGGCACCGTGCATGCGCCGATCTTCAACCCGGTGGTGGCGGCAAAGGAAATGGTTACCGCCGATCATGTCGGCGAAGGCCGCTTCGGTCTCAACATCGTGGTCGGCTGGAACGAAGACGAGTTCGATATGTTCGGCGTCGAGCAGCGGGCGCATGAGGACCGTTACGAATATGCGCAGGAGTGGATCGACGTTATCAAGCAGATCTGGTCCGACCGCGAGAATTTCGACTTCCACGGCAAGTTTCTCGACATGAAGGGCATCAAGGGCAAGCCGAAGCCGTATGGCGGCACCCGCCCGGTGATCATGAATGCCGGCGCCTCCGCCACCGGCCAGGCCTTCGCGGTGAAAAATTGCGACGCGTTTTTCTTCCAGGCGTCCCGCACCTCGCTCGAGGAGACCGCGCAGAAAGTGGTGAAGGCCAAAGAAGCCGCCACGGCGCAGGGCCGCGACATCGGCTGCTACACTGTCGGCGTCGTCACCTGCCGGCCGACCAAGAAAGAGGCGGAAGAGTATTTCCACCACTGCATCGTCGATCAGGCCGACTGGTCGGCGGTCGACAGCATTCTGGCGATGCGCAACATCTCGCCGCAGACCGTCTCGATGCAAGACTACCAGATGCATCGCAGCCAATATGCCCAAGGCAATGGCGGCCTGCCGATTGTCGGCGACCCGGATCACGTCGCAGGCCAACTCGCCGATCTCTGCAAGGCCGGTCTCACCGGCATCGCGATATCGGTGGTCAACTATATCGACGAACTACCCTATTTCGTCGACGAAGTGATCGGTCGGCTGGAGCGGATGGGCGTGCGTGAGAAGCCGGCGCCGCTCTAAAGGGATTTATTTGGTGTCCGGCCGCCAGGCGACGCAACGATGCACGGCTTGGCGGGTTAGGGTTGTTGCCATTACGCCGCGCGGCGATGGCAATTTCATTACAGGAGACACCCAATGGCTACCCCGGCAGTTGAAAAAGAGATTACCCGCGACCGTCTTGCCGAGCTTTTGAACGAAGACCTTTCCCGCGAATATCAGGCCATCATTGCTTATGTGGTCTATTCCCAGGTGCTCAGCGGTGCCCAATACATGGATATCGCCGACCAGCTTGAGATTCACGCCAAGCAGGAGCTCGACCACGCGCTGATGATTGCGCGCCAGATCGACTATCTCGGCAAAATGCCGTCGGTCACACCGAAGCCGGTGAAGACGTCGAAAGACGCCAAGGAAATGCTCAAATTCGATCTCGAAAACGAGAACGACACCATCCGCAACTACCGCGACCGCATCAGGCAGTGCGAAGCGCTCGGCGAGTTCGCCATGGCGGAGCAGATCCGCAAGATCCTGATGCAGGAGCAGGATCACCAGATCGATTTGGCGACCGCGCTCGGCATCGAAGTGCCGAACGTCAACAGCTAGGCGCCGGCGGGACGATCTTTAAGGGCGTGGGCTTCGGCCCGCGCCCTTTTTTGCTTTCGCCGTGCCCGATGCGCTCAGCCGCGGCGCCGCGAAATCACATAGGACTCATCGTAGAACCACAAGCCGCCGCGCTCGCGCAGCACCGAGCGGGTGGCGTCGATATAGCGGCCGTCGGCTCGCCACGTCGGCCACCCGGTCGTCCTCCACTTGCGCCACATAGATCGCCGCGTTCCAGGCCGCGAACAGCGTCGAGGTGCCGATCGATTCCGAGATTTCCGAGGGCAGCGTGTGCATCTCGTAGCGGAACAGCGATCGGTTGTCGGCATAGGCGTTGAAATTGAGATCGCGGCCGGCCGCGCCGAGTTCGTGCTTCACCGCTTTGAGAATCTGGTGGCGGTCGTGGATGAACGGATTGTCGTCCGGCCAGACCTTCTGAATGATTTCCATCCCGGGGTCCTGGCCATGCGAATGGATCGCGATCAGACGGCCGCCGGGCCCCAGCGCGCGCGCCAGCGGGCCGATGACGCGCTTGGCCTTGAAGTCGAGCGAGGCGCGGGCGCGGTAGGGCTGCGAGGCGATCACCAGATCGTAGTCGGCATGCGTGCCGCCGGGCTTCGGAATGATCGGATCGAGCAGGAAGCGGTGATCCTCGCGATAGATCACCAGCACGATCGGACGGTCGTAGACCGGGTTGCCGGTGCGCGCGCTCACGCCGGCTTTCCAGTTTTCGGCGAGGAACGGCTCGAGCGCCATGATCTGTTCTTCGAAACGATGCGCGGAATTGCCGGCCAGCGCCACCTCGTGCCACACCATGCTCGACGCCGCGTTCAGCGACTTCACGTGCAGCCACGGCGCGTCGGCATAAGCCAGGTTGGTCAGCACCAGCACGGTGGAGGGGTGCTCGAAGAAGCGGTCCGACATTTTCTGCAATGTCAGCCGGACGTCTTCGAGGCTGATTTCCTTGCCGACGACATAGAACGGCATATGGGTAAAACGATCGTGCATGGCGCGCATCACCCGCGTCAAAACCGAGCCGTCGCCGACGCCGGCGTCGAACACCCGCAGCGCCGGCGGCCGCGGGTGCAGATGCGCGAGCTCTTCGGAGACGCGGTGCGCGACCTCCCACTTTTCGCTGCAGGTATTCACGAACAGCAGATATTTTTGCCGGTTGTCGAAGAAGCGGAAATTGCGCTGCGGATCGCCTTCTTTGGCCGGCGGTGCGGGTGGCATCGACGGCGGCGCTGCGGCGCGGGCCGGCGCGCGTTCGATGATCGCAGGACGGCCGCCCTGCGACGGATGCGCCGCCATGAAGCCTTGGATGCGGTCGAGCGTGTCGGTGGTGATCCGGCCGCCGTTGCGCAGCCGGGCCGCGAGTTTGCCGTCATTGACGGCGCGCCGGCCGAAGGTCGATTCCGCCAGCCCGGTTTGCCGGCAATAGTCGGAGATTTCCTGAAGCAGTTGTTGTGCGTTCATGGGAAGGCGCCGCTCGCTTTGGTTTCCTCGATGAAGGCGCGCGTGGGACGCGCGGCCTTTTGGGCGTTCTTGTCGCGCCCGTGTTGGTGTAAGCGAACCAATTGAGTGGGGCAGGGTCAACCACAAAACAGCCCACTAGTATAGTGGGCAGGATAGTGGGCGAATTCCCAATATCAAGTGGGCAGGACTTGTCCGCAGGATTGAGCGGAGTGAAAGGCCTGGACCGCACAAGCGCCCCGGCAGTTCCCGGTTTCGCTCCCCTCAGTCCGGGCTGCGGCTTTCCCACATGAATAATAAAGCTTCGCTCCGGACGCCCGGACCATATACGCTAACGAACCGGAGGAATATGTCCCATCCCCTCGCGACCGAGCGGCCACGGCGCCGTTTTCGTGTCGTCCTGATTAAACCCTCGCATTATCACGATGATGGATACGTCATCCGCTGGTGGCGTGGCTTGGTGCCGTCGAATTCGCTGGCGGCGCTGCATGGCGTAGCGCTCGATTGCGCGCAGCGTCGCGTGCTCGGCGACGATGTCGACATCGAGATCGACGTCATCGACGAGACCAATACCCGGGTCAACGTCGCCAGGCTGCTGCGCCGCTTCAAGAAAGACGGCGGCTTCGGCCTGGTCGGGCTGATCGGCGTGCAGACCAACCAATATCCCCGCGCGCTCGACATCGCGCGGCCGTTCCGCGCCGCCGGCGTTGCGGTCGTGATCGGCGGCTTTCACGTCTCCGGCTGCATCGCCATGCTGGACGGCACCGCGGTCGACCTCGACCAGGCCCGCGCGCTCGGCGTCAGCATTTTTGCCGGCGAGGCGGAAGGCAGATTCGAGACGCTGCTGCATGAAGCGGCCGGCGGCACGCTTAAGCCGGACTACGATTTCACCGACGACCTTGTCGACATGACCGGACAGCCAAGCCCGTTCCTGCCGATCGAATTCGTCAAACGCACGGCCGGCACCAATTCAAGCTTCGATTCGGGCCGCGGCTGCCCGTATCAATGTTCGTTCTGCACCATCATCAACGTCCAGGGCCGCAAGTCGCGGTCGCGCAGCCCCGACGATGTCGAGAACGTCATCCGCGAGAATTGGGAGGAGGGCATTTCCCGCTTCTTCCTCACCGACGATAATTTTGCCCGCAACCGCGAGTGGGAGCCGATCCTCGATCGTCTGATCAAGCTGCGCGAGGTCGACAAGATCCCGCTCGGCCTGATGATCCAGGTCGACACGCTCTGCCACCGGATCCCGAACTTCATGGAAAAATGCCGGCGCGCCGGCGTCACCCGCGTGTTCATCGGTCTCGAGAACATCAATCCGGACAATCTCAAAGCGATCAAAAAGCCGCAGAACAAGATCACCGAATACCGCAAAATGCTGCTGGCTTGGAAAGCGCAAGGCATCTTCACCTACGCCGGTTACATTCTTGGTCTGCCGGCCGACACGCCGGAATCGATCCGCCGCGACATCGAGATCATCCAGCGCGAATTGCCGCTCGATATCGTCGAATGGGCCATCCTCACGCCTCTGCCGGGCTCCGAGGACCACACCAAGATGTGGAAGAGCGGCGTCGACATGGACGGCAATCTCAACAATTACGATTTCGAGCATGTCGTCGCCGACCATCCCAAGATGAGCCGGATCGAATGGCAGGCGATCTATAAGGAAGCCTGGACCCGCTATTATTCGCCCGCGCATGTCGAGACGCTGCTCAAGCGCGGCGCCGCCGCCGGCGTGCCGCTGCTCTCGCTGGTCAAGGCGCTGGTGCCGTTCATCCACATGGCGCCGGTGGAAAACATCCATCCGCTGCAGGCCGGATTGTTTCGCCGCAAGCATCCCACCGAACTTCGCTACGGCCTGCCGCCGGTATCGCTGTGGGCGTTCTATACCGACCACATATCAAACACGATCACGAACAACCTCAAGCTCATCGGCACCATCGTCTGGATTCTCGGCCTCAAACGCCGCATCGAGCGCGATCCGCTGCGCCGCTCCTATAGCGACGTCGCGCTCACGCCGGTGGTCGACGATGACGCGGGGCTCGATCTCCTCACCAAAACCAGCGGCGCCCAAGCCGCCATCGCCCACATCAAGAAAGTCGCGGCGCTGACGCATTAGGCTGCGGCCCTGCCATGCCTGTCTCGCATGGATACAGGGGCCTCCAGTCCCCATCCGGCTGATATGAGACCCGCCATGGATGTCCAACATGACGACCGCACAGCCGGCGGATTATCGAGCAGTCGCGGGGAAAGCCGGCCCATTCACCGGGGGGTGGTTTTCACGATCGTCGCAGCCGCGCTGCTGATGATGTCGATCGATACGACAATCGTCGCGACGGCGTTGGATTCCCTGCGCAGCGGATTGCACACGTCGATCGACTGGGCCGGGTGGACCATCACGGCGTATTCGCTCGGCTTTGTCGTCATCCTGCCGGTCAGCGGGAAACTCAGCGAGCAATACGGCTGTCGCAAAGTATTTCTCGGTTCAGTCGCCATCTTCACCGTCGCATCGCTGTGCTGCGGGCTGGCCGACAATATCTACGTGCTCGTCGTGCTGCGCGGGCTGCAGGCGGCCGGAGGAGCAGGTTTCACCCCCTCGGCGACCGAGATCATCGTGAATTACTTCGGCGATGCACGCGATCGCGCGATCAGTTTGTTTGGCAGCATCTTCTCCATCGGAACGATGATCGGGCCGATATTCGGCGGCTTGTTCGTGTCGTACTGGACGTGGCGGGGAATTTTTCTGGTCAACGTGCCGATCGGGGTTGCGGTTGTCGTGCTGGCGCTGCGTTATGTGCCGCGGGACAGATCGCGGATTGGGGAAAACCATCCGAGAATGGACGCCGTCGGCATAACCCTGCTCGGCGGCGGTCTGCTCTCCGGAATGCTCGCTGTCAGTTATCTGGCGGGCAGGAACGCCCACGCATGGTCGCCGGCGTTTGCGGTCCCGATGGTCATCGCAGTTGCCGCGATATGGCTGTTCTTTCGTCACATCAACCGCACGGCGCATCCGTTCATCGCTCCCCGCCTGATCAGCGGGGTAGGATTCGGCACGGTCAATCTCATCAACGGCATATACGGCGGCATCACCGCCGGCGTGGTGGCGCTGATCCCGCTCTACGCCAGAAACCGTTACGGCATCGACGAACTCGGCTCCAGTACATTGCTGATCGCCCAGGGTGCCGCCGCCATCATTTTATCGATCGCCGCGGCATTCGCGTTACGGCGCACCGGAAACAGGCTGCCGCTCTATGTCGGCGGGGTCGTTATCGTGGCCGGGACGCTGCTGCTTGCCGTCAGCCCGGTGGCGGGTCTCCCGCCCTATCTGTGGCTCGCCGCTTCCGCTTTCCTCGTCGGAGCCGGCCGCGGGGCGAACAACCCCGCCAGCCGCAACGCCGGACTGCAACTGGCGCCTGAGCACGCCTCGACGCTCGCGGCCTTACGCACCATGAGCATGCAAATCGGCACCATCATCACCATCTCGATCGACACTTCAATTCTCGCCAGTTCCCATGACCCTGGCCGGGTCCAAGCCTGGCTGTTCGCTGTGGCGGCGGCGCTGCTCGTCGCCGCGCTGCCATTGATCACCCGCGTGCCGGAGCACCGCGGCTCCTGGTGACCGCCGTTTGAAATTAAAGACCGATCGGTCTATATATCGGTCATGACGGTTGAAACCGCACAGCGCCCGCCGCGCGGCCGCCCCAGAGGCTTCGATACCGACGCCGCCGTCGCGCGGGCGATGGGTGTGTTCTGGTCGCGCGGCTATCACGGGACGGCGCTTCCGGATCTGCTGCGAGCGACCAGGCTTTCGCGGGGCAGCCTTTACGCCGCTTTTGGCGGCAAGCACGCGCTGTTCTTGCGCGCCCTCGATCGCTACATCGCCGATGCGGTAACGCGGATGGACGCCGAATTCGGCCCGCGCCGCGCGCCGGTCGATGGCCTGCGGGCATACCTCGCCGGCTATGTCGAGCGCACCAGCGGCGCCAAAGGTCGGCGCGGTTGCCTGCTGGTGGCCACAGCCATGGAACTGGCCGGTCACGACACCGACGTCGCGCGGCGCATCGACAGTTTTTTCAAAGTCATGGAAGCCAAGGTCGCCGATGTCCTTGCGCGTGCGAAGGCTGAGGGCGAATTGTCCGATGGCGTCGAGCCTGCAAGTGCCGCGCGAATACTGGTTTGCTTTGTCGAGGGGCTGCGCGTCGTCGGCAAAACGGCACCGCCGCGGGCCAGGTCGCAAGCCGCCGTTGACGCGCTTCTCGACCGCTTCATCACCTAGTCGATCCCATGGACGCCGCCTCGTTCCGGCGCGCCGATATTTAGACCGAGTGGTCTTGAAAGAAGGGTTTTATGTCCGCCATCCAGATTGTCTGCGCGGTGCTGGTGCCCTTGCTATGGGGGTATCAGTTCGTGGTCATCAAAATGGGCGTGGGGGAATTTCCGCCGCTGTTCTTCCTCGGACTGCGCTTTCTGGCGATCTCGCTGCTGCTCATTCCGTTCGCCCAAAAGCCGACACGTCCGGCAGCTCGGCCCTATCTTCGCCATTTCGGTCTTCCTGGGCGGAGTGAACTTCGGGCTGTTCTATGTCGGTCTCGGTCTCGGCTCGGGAAGCATGACGGCCATCGCCTACCAGCTCGCTACGCCTTTCACCGTCCTGTTGGCTTGGCCGGTGCTGGCGCAGCGGCCGTCTCTCATGACATCGGCCGGGGTGGCGCTGGCATTCGTCGGCGTTGTCGTATTGGCGGCCGGGCCTCGGCTGTCGGCGAATGTGCTGCCGATCCTGCTCATCGTCGGGGCGGCCTTCGGATTTGCGGTCTCCAGCGTCCTGACCAAGCGCTACGGCCCATTCGACGCATTCATGCTGACCGGGTGGTCGTCGCTTTTCACGGTGCCGCAGGTCATGTTGATGTCGCTGATACTCGAACATGGGCAATGGGCGGCCCTCGTCACGGCGGATGAACGAGGTTGGCTGGCGCTCGCCTATACCATTTTCATCGGAGGGATCATCGGCTTCGGTCTCTGGTTCTGGCTGATCGCCCGATGCTCGATGGACCGCATAGCGCCATTCGGCTTGTTGCTTCCGGTGTTCGCCGTCATTTCGAGCGTGCTGTTCCTCGGCGACCGCGTGACCCCGACATTGATTGTAGGAGCGTTGCTCGCAATCTCCGGCGTCGCGATCACACAGATGAAACCGGCTGCCCGGCCCGGTTGAACCCGCATCAGGTGACGCCCAATCGCCGGTTCCGTTTCGTTATTGTGAGGTGCTAATCTCGGACAAACAACCAGGGAAACGCCATGCCTCGCCTTGCCGCCAATCTCGGTCATCTGTTCACCGAACGTCCGCTGCTCGAACGCTTCGGGGCTGCTGCGGCGGCAGGATTTTCCGCGGTCGAACTGCAGTTTCCCTATGACACCGCGCCGGCCGCGGTGAAGGCCGAGCTCGACAAGCATGGCCTGACGCAACTCGGCGTCAACACGCCGCAAGGTCCGGAATTCGGTCTCGCCTCGCTGCCCGGCCGCGAGCGCGATTTCGAAGCGGCGTTTACCCGCGCGCTCGATTACGTCGCCGCTATCGGCGGCAGTGCGATCCACTGCATGGCCGGCACGGTGCCGCCGGAACAGCGGCCGGCGGCGGAACGGGTTTTCATCGCCAATCTCACCCGCGCCGCGGCGGCAGCGGCCAAGGCGAACGTCACGCTGCTGATCGAGCCGATCAATCAGCGCGACCGGCCGGGTTATTTTCTCAGCCACGTCGATCACGCCGCCGATCTCGTTCGTAAAATCGGCGCGCCGAATGTGCGCATTCAGTTCGATTTTTATCATATCCAGATTTCCGACGGCGATCTGCTCAAGCGCTTCGAGAAACATCTGCCGGTGGTCGGCCATGTGCAGATCGCCGCGGTGCCGTCGCGCCATGAGCCCGACGAGGGCGAGATCAATTATCCCGCCGTGTTCGAAGCCATCGACCGCTCCGGCTACAAGGGATGGGTGGGCTGCGAATACAAGCCGCGCACCCGCACCGAGGACGGACTCGGCTGGGCGAAGGCCTATGGCGTGGTGCCGAAACGGAGCTGACATCATGCGTCTCGAAGGCAAGACCGCAGTCGTCACCGGCGCCGGATCCGGCATCGGCAAATGCATCGCCGAGACCTATGTCAAAGAGGGCGCGCGCGTCGCCGTGGCCGACATCGATCTCGACGCGGCGAAGTCGGCCGCGCGTGCGATCGGCAACAACGCCATCGCGGTGCGCTGCGATGTCAGCAAGAAATCGGATTTTGCGGCCTGCGTCGCGGAAACGTTGTCGGCGTTCGGCGCCCTCGACATTCTGGTCAACAATGCCGGCACCACGCACATCAACAAGCCGATGCTCGAGATCGATGAAGACGAATACGACCGCATGTTCGCGGTCAATGTGAAGGGCGTGTTTCTCGGCTGTCAGGCGGTGGTGCCGGTGTTTCGTGAACGCGGCGGCGGCGTCATCATCAATATCGGCTCGACCGCCGGCTTGCGGCCGCGGCCCGGATTGTCGGCCTATAACGCCACCAAAGGCGCGGTGCATATTCTGACCAAGTCGCTCGCGGTCGAATTGGCGCCGGACCGCATTCGCGTCTGCGCCATCGCGCCGGTTGCCACCGAGACGCCGTTGTTGCCCTCGTTCCTTGGCCCGGCGCAGGGGCAGCGCGAGAAATTCATCGCTACTGTGCCGCTCGGCCGGCTGGCGCAACCGCAGGACATCGCCAATGCCGCCTTGTTCCTGGCTTCGGCGGATGCGGAATTCGTGACCGGCAATATCGTCGAAGTCGACGGCGGGCGGACGATTTAAAGGGACGCGCGGTACCGGTTTCAGCCGTTGCCGAACACCGAGCCCGGGCTAGCCGGCGAAACCGGCGTCTCACGCCCTTGCGGCACGGTGTAAGGCGTCGATGGATTGAAAACCGGCCCCGGCATAGCCGGGACGGAATCGATGAAGGGGCCGCGAAATCGTCCGCCCATGTGGTGGCCGCCGCCATGTCCTGCGGCGAGAGCGCCCGTCGCCATTGCCGTGCTGAGCGCCAGGGAGGCTAGAACAATCATTGCGCCACGTGCCTGATGTTTAGTGTTTCGAGTGCATTGCATTGTCAGGTCCGTTTCTTTCAACGCCCCTCCGACGATAGATTGGTCGCCGTCTTCGCTGGTGCCACTAAAAATTGGTTCACGATAACGGCCGGCGATAACTTCGTCGTGAGTTCCGGCGTCAGCTCTGCATGCCCCACTTGCGGACCGTCATGTTTTCGATGGAGCGGAAAATGACGCTTTCGACGAACAGGCCGATCAAAATGACGGTGAGCAGGCCGGCGAAGACCGACGCAGTTTCAAGCTGATTGCGGTTTTCGAAGATGAACCAGCCAAGCCCGCCGGATCGGGAACTGGCGCCGAATACCAATTCGGCCGCGATCAAGGTGCGCCAAGCGAAAGCCCAGCCGATTTTCAAGCCCGTGAGGATCGACGGAAACGCGGCGGGTACCAGCAGCCGGGTGACATAGGACAGGCCGGACAGGCCGCAGTTCTGGCCTGCCATCCGCAGCGTCGGGCTGACGGAGAGAAAGCCGGAATGGGTGTTGAGCGCGACCGCCCACAACACCGAATGCACGATGACGAAGACAAGACTGATCGCGCCGATGCCGAACCACAACAGAGCGAGGGGCAACAGCGCAATCGCCGGCAGCGGATTGAACATGGCGGTGAGCGTCGACAGGAAATCGGTGCCGACGCGGGTCGAGACCGCAAGCGTAGTGAAAATGCCGGCGGCGAGGAGGCCGATGCCGTAGCCCATGGCGAGGATGCGGAGCGAGGTCAGCGTGCGGTCGATCAGGACGCCGTGCGCGGCGGCTTGCCAAAACGCCGCGAGCGTATCGGTCAGCGACGGAAACAGCAGCGGATTATCGAGAATGCGGGCGTAGATCTCCCATGCCGCCGCGAGCACGACCAGCACCAGCAGGCGGCGCACCAGCGTCATATTCGCAAGCCGCTCGAACAGCGTGAGCGGGCGCGCGGCGTCGCCGATCTTGCCGGTGGTTTCCGGCACGACGTCGCGTTCCGGCCGCAGCGGCGGCGGACGGCGTTCGGTGCGCTTATCCATCGCGGTCTCCCGTCACGCCCGTTCGCGCGCCAGTGCGGTCTCGATCTGATCCGAGAACAACAGATGATGAATTCGGCGGCTCAACAGCTCGAAGGGTTCGGTGCCGAGATCGGCGAAGCCGAGATGGCCGGCATTGATCTCGGCTTTGACCTGGCCGGGATGCGGCGACAACACCAGGACGCGGTTGCCGATCAGCAAGGCTTCCTCGATCGAGTGGGTGACAAAGATCACGGTGAAGCCGACGTCGTCCCACAGCGCGACAAGCTCCTCCTGCATCTTGCGCCGCGTCAGCGCGTCGAGTGCCGCGAACGGCTCGTCCATCAGCAGCACCGCCGGCTCCATCGCCAGCGCGCGTGCAATAGCAACGCGCTGCTTCATGCCGCCGGACAGCATGTGCGGATAGACGTCTTCGAAGCTGTGGAGATTGACCTTGGCAAGGAGCGCGCGGGCGTGATCCTTGGCCGCCGGGCGCGGTAGGCGGCGATTGACCAGCAGCGGAAACATCACGTTGCCGAGCACGGTCTTCCACGGCAACAGCTGATCGAATTCCTGAAATACCATCATACGATCGGAGCCGGGCCGCTCGATCGGCCGGCCGTCGAGGCGAAACGAGCCGGATACCGGCGGCAGGAATCCGGCGATCGATTTGAGCAGCGATGACTTGCCGCAGCCGGATGGGCCGAGCAGCACAAAACGGTCGCCGGCATAGACCTCGAAACCGACCCTCCAGGCGGCGGTAACCAGGCTGTCCTTGGTCTTGTATTGCAGCGTTACCCCGTCCGCGACCAGAAGCGGCCGCGTTTCGCTGCCGTTTGCCGGCAAATCGGCCATAATTTCTCCCTGCGAATCTGCGGAACAGGCTCACGCCGGGGCTTTGGCAGCCTTTTTGCTACCCTAACCGTTGGTGTATCCTTGGCTCAAGGGAACGGACGGGACATGTTTGGCCGAAAGCGCAAATCCGCGGCGCCGGTGACGGTGGCCGCGCCGCCGTCGCCGCTGCAAGAGGCGATGCACTCGGCGCGCGTCGAAGCCGCCGAGCGCACCAGCGTCGTGGTCGATTTGCGCGACGCCGAGGTGGCGCGGCTCGAACTGTTGAGCGAGGCGCTTAATCCGCTATTCGCCGAAATTCCGCCGGAGGTCGATTTGTTCGACCGCGGCATCAGCGCCGGCGACACGCCACGGCTGTGGATCGATCCGGTGGCGCATATCGCCATGGGCCGCGACAAGCGCAGCTATCGGTTTCTGCAGGACAGCCGGATCGGCCGGCACGTGCTCGCCGAATCCCACGAAATTCCGGAGATGGTGAGCGCGGTGACCGGCTATGTGGCGCGCCGGCTGGTCGAGCGGCAGCAGGCCCTGGCCGAAAGTCCCGACCTGATGGCGCGGGTGGCGCCCAAAGAGGCCGACCGTTACCGGCGCCGCCGCCGCCGGGGTGCCATCGGCGCACTCGCCCTCGGCTTTCTGATCGGCGTGCTGACGTTGTTCTTCGCCGCTCTGCTGATCGCGAGCCGCTCTTAGTCTTCTTGCCTAAAAGAGCTTCTGGCTGCCGATATCGCCAAAACTGCCGTCGGCGTTGCGGTGCCGGCCGGTCATCTCACAATGCCACGGCTCGCTGGCGCCGTTTCCGGTGATGTGAAAAATATTATAGCCGGCTTCGTCTTCGTCGCCGTGGCGCGAGATGGCGGAAGCCGACGGCGCGCCGACGGCGGGAATTTTGCTGCCGGGTCCGTCGAGCCAAACCACCGCGCGCTGATGATCATGGCCGTGCAGCAAAAGCTCGGCGCCTTTGCTGGCCAATAAGCTGCGCAATCTTGCCCCGTCGGTGAGCCGGCGAAGATGCCGCTTGAACGCGCTTCGCGGCGGATGGTGGATTACGACGATACGGAATAGGTCGCGGGTTTGATCCAGTATCTCGCCGAGCCGGGCCAATTGCCGTTCGCCAAGCCGTCCCGTCGCCATGAACGGTCCGGTCGGCACGCCGCTAGACAGCGCAATCAGCGCCACATCGCCGCGCCGGCGCAAAAAGGGGAATCGCTGCAGGCCGTCGTCGCCGGTCATGTAGGCGCCCCAATATTCGGCGGCGTAGGCCTCGACGCCGCGGACATAGGCGTCATGATTGCCCGGTACGACCGTGACGTTCCGGGGATTGCCGACTTTCTCAAGCCACGCCTGTGCCCACCGGTATTCCTCGGGCAGCGAGAAATTGACCAGATCGCCGCTCACCACAATGTGGTCGAAAGGCGAGGCGGCGAGATCGCGGGTGACGGCATCGAGCACTTCGGGACGATGGATCTGTTCGCGCTTACGCTTCCAATTGATCAGCCCGAGGCCGCGCTTGCCGACAAGCTGCAAGCCCGCCGGCCGCGACGCCATATGGAGGTCGGACAAATGAGCCAGCGTGAACATCGGTGCCTGAAGTGCTTGACAAATCCGCGTTCAGCATCGCAGACGCGGCATAACAAATCACGAACTGCCGATGAGGATGCCGACGGCGAACACCAGGACGCCGCCGACCACGACCTGGAAGGCGGCCTGCAGGAACGGCGTATCCATGTAACGGGTGCGAATCCACGAGATAACGATCAACTCCACCGCCACCACGGCGAAGGCAAGCGCAGTCGCGACGTAAAATTGCGGAATGAGATAGGGCAAAGCGTGACCGAGCCCGCCGATGGCGGTCATGGCGCCGCACACCGCGCCGCGTATCACCGGCGCGCCTCGCCCGGTGAGCGAGCCGTCGTCCGACATCGCCTCGGCAAAAGCCATCGAGATGCCGGCACCCAGCGCCGCCGCAAGCCCGACCAGAAATGTCGACCAGGTATTGTGGGTGGCGAAGGCCGCCGCGAACAGCGGCGCCAGCGTCGAAACCGAGCCGTCCATCAATCCGGCAAGGCCGGGCTGCACATATTGCAGCACGAACATGCGGCGCGCGGTGCGGTCTTCGGTCTCGCGCATCTCCGGCGTAAGCTTTTCGCCGAGATCGTGGGCGAGTTTCTGGTGCTTGTCCTCGGCCGCGGCGAGATTGTCGAGCAGACGGTGGATGGCGTCATCCTTCGCGGCTTTGGCGGCACGCCGATAAAACCGCGCGGTCTCATACTCCATCTCCTCGGCGAATTTCCGCGTTGCGTCGAGGCTGAGCGTGCGGTTGAGCCAGATCGGCTTGCGGGTAACGAAGCCTTTGACGTCCTGGCGGCGGATCAGCGGCAGAAAGTCGCCGAATTTTTTGCGGTGAAGATCGAGCAGCATGTCACGATGCCCGATCTCCTCTTGCGCCATTTTGTCGTACATTTCGGCGGTGTCGGCATAGGAGCCGCGCAGGGCGTCGGCAAAGGAGCGATAGATGCGATTATCCTCGTCTTCGTTCGATATCGCGAGCGCGAGAATTTCCTGCTCGCTGAGGTCGGCGAAGCGTTTCACGGGGTATCCTCGGCAGCGTCACCCATCCGGCGGAATAAGATCGGGACGGAATGGAACATAGATTAGAGTTATTCTAAATAAGTGTATCTGACCGGGATTGCAAATGCTTCTCGATACTATCCGCCGCCCCTTTGAACCCGCGACCAGGCGGCTGTTGCATGCCTATTGGCGGGTGTCGCGTGGTCTTACACTCGGTGTCCGCGGCTTGGTTTTCGACGGCGAAGGCCGGGTGTTCCTGGTCAAGCACTCCTACATCTCCGGTTGGCACCTGCCGGGCGGCGGCGTTGAAACCGGCGAGACGCTGATGGCGGCGCTGGAGCGCGAACTGCGCGAGGAAGGCAATATCGAGATCGCCGAGCCGCCGATTTTTTTCGCGGTTTATTTCAACCGCCGCGTATCGCGGCGCGATCATGTCGCGCTCTACATCATTCGTTCATTCCGACAGATCGCGCCGCCGCAGCCGAATCGTGAAATCATCGCGCATGGGTTTTTCGCGACCAGCGAGCTTCCCGCCGACACCTCGCGGGCAACGCGCGAGCGTATCGCCGAAGTCCTCACCGGCCGTCCCGCCGCTGAAATTTGGTAACAAGCCCTCCCTGCCGCGACATCGCAGCGCATACAATGCGGCATAGGTGCTTCGATGCCGCGTGCTGCAACCATCATCGGATGCGCACGTTTGCTCGATGAGGCGATGGTTCATCGAAGCAGGAGTTACGAAATGCGTAAGGTAATAATTGCGGTGGCGGCAGGATTGGCGCTGGCCGCAAGCGGTGCGACGGGTGCCATGGCCGCTCACGGCGGCGGTGGCGGCGGCCACGGCGGTGGAGGCGGCGGTCATTTCGGGGGTGGCGGTGGTGGCGGCCACTTCGGCGCCGCGATCGGCGGCGGCGGGATGCACGCTAATATCGCCGGCGGCGGAGTCGGGATGGCGCGTGGCGCCGCGCCGAATTTTGCCGCTAACAACATGAACGGCAATCATATGCGCGGCGGTGCCGGGCGAGGCCGAGGTTATGCTTATCGCGGCGGCCGCGTTTATGGCGGCGGTTACTACGGCGGGTTTGACGGGCTTTATGCCTACAACTCGCCGTATTGCTACAACAACAACTGGGACGGCCCGTACTTCAACGGTTACAACAGTTGTTATCAGTCCAACTGGGGCCCCGGTTTCGGCTACTCTGGCTGGTAATTTGCGATAGCGAAGGAGCCGCGCCCGCTTTGGCGCGGCTTTTTAGTTAAAGCGCGATCTATCGTGCGGCGCCGCGAAGTCGATCAGCGGGCCGATCGGCACGATGCCGGTCGGATTGACTTGGCGCTGGCTGCCGTAATAGTGCCGCTTGATCTGGTCGATGCTGACGGTCTCGGCAATTCCCGGCACCTGATAAAGATCGCGCAGATAATTCCACAGATTGGGATAGTCGGCGACCCGCCGCAGATTGCATTTGAAGTGGCCATAATAAACGCTGTCGAACCGGATCAGCGTGGTGAACAGCCGCCAGTCCGCTTCGGTCAGCCGATTGCCGGCCAGATAACGCTGGCCCGACAAGCGCGTTTCGATCTGGTCGAGCGTCGCGAAAATCCCGCGTGCTGCCTCTTCGTAAGCGTCCTGGCTGGTGGCGAAGCCGGCGCGGTAAACGCCGTTGTTGACGTTGGGATAGACGAGGTCGTTGATGCGATCGATCTCGCCGCGCAGTTCGGCTGGATAATAATCTTCATGCGCATTGGTGAAGGCGTCGAACGCCGAATTCAACATGCGGATGATTTCGGAGGACTCGTTGTTGACGATGGTATGGCGCTTCTTGTCCCACAGCACCGGCACCGAGACGCGGCCGGTATAATGCGGATCGGCGAGCAGATAGATTTCGGCGAGCGTGGTTTTGCCGTTGATGCTGTCCGGCGTGCCGCCCTGGGTGCCGAATTCCCAGCCGGTCTTGCCGTAGAGCGGTTCGGTATTCGAAACCGAAATCACATTGTCGAGCTTCTTCAAGCGCGCGAAAGATCAGCGTGCGATGCGCCCAAGGACAGGCGAGCGAAATGTAAAGATGATAGCGGCCGGGCTCGGCCGGAAATCCGCCTTCGCCGGAAGGGCCGGCACTGCCGTCCGCCGTGACGAAATTGCGGAAACTGGTCGAGGGCCGGACAAACCGCCCGTTCGACGTTCGCGAAATATCTTCTTGCCAGGCGCCGTTGACGAGCAGGCCCATCGTCTCCTCCGCTGTGATCGGCCTCAATGTAAGCATTATCGGCTTTGGGGATAGGGCATGACCGTCGCCTCGACCGCCGTGCTTTGACCGCGGTGCTGGACCTGCATTCGCTCAAATGCTAGGCGGCAAGCCGATGAGCGATATTGCCCTGACCATTTTGCCGGAAGCGCCCGACGACGCGGTCGCGATCGACCGGCTGAACGAACGCACGTTCGGCCCCGGCCGCTACGCCAAGACCGCGTATCGGCTGCGCGAGAAGGTCGCGCATGGTCTCGACGTCTCGTTTACGGCGCGGATCGGCACGCTTCTGGTCGGCTCGGTACGGCTGTCGCCGATCCGGATCGGCGAGGCCAAGGCGCTGCTGCTCGGGCCGCTGACGGTCGAGCCGGCGTTCCGCGAGCGGGGCGTCGGACAAGCATTGATCGAACGCGCGCTCAAGGACGCCGCCGCCAAGGGCCATCGGCTCGTCATCCTGGTCGGCGACGAGCCGTATTACGGGAAATGCGGCTTCAAGCGCGTGCCGCCGGGCCGCGCCATCATGCCGGGACCGGTCGATCCGGCGCGGCTTCTCGTCGCCGAACTGGTCGAGGGCGCCTTCGACGGTGTCTCCGGCCCGGTGCGGGCGGAGTAGACGTCTTAGCGGCCTTCGCGCGCCCAGGTGCCGGCAAGGCTGCCGAGCAGCAGCAACAGGCCAAGCAGGCCGGCGAAGATCGGCAGCACGCCGATGCCGCGCACCACGCTGACGTCGCGCATTTTCATCCCGATCCAGTCGTCGCCCTTATAGGTGTCGCCGGAGCGCACCGCGACGAATGCGCGGCACATTGAGGCCCGCGCCGTCGTCGAGCCTTCGTGAATCGCCGCCGGTGGCGTTGGTCAGCGGCGCCAGCACCTCGGTGGTCGATGTCACTTCGGCATATTCGCGCGGATTGGCCGGGCCGATATTGACCAGCGCATTGAGCTTGCCGTCGGTCGCGCGCCATAGTCCGAGCTCGTTCGCGGCAACGCTCGATTGCCAGACGCCCGGCTCGGTCGCATCGAGTTTGAGCGTGCGTGTTGCGCCCGACGGCGAGGTCAGGGTCACGTCGGCGACCTGGTCGGCCATGGTTTGCCGTTGGACGACGAGGTCGTGGCCGCTGACGGTCAGCCGCAGCGCTTCCTCGTCGAGATCCGGTTCCTTCATCAGCCAGTGCGACAGCCGCCGCAGCAGATCGAGATGCGGGCCGCCGCCTTCGAAGCCGCGCGCCCACAGCCAGATGTGATCGGACAACAGCAGCGCCACGCGGCCTTCGCCCTCGATGCGACAGCACCAGCAACGGCTTTTCGTCCGGCCCCTGCATCACCGTCGTGCCGTTGGCATTGCGGGTATCGACGACGCGGAACCATTCGCTCCATTTCGGCGGCGACGAGTTCGGAGCCTTCGAGACCGCGCGTCACCGGATGGCGCTGGCCAAGCTCGGTGAGCGAAGGGCGAAACGCCTGCTCGGTGACATTGCCGCTCGGCTCGGCCGGCAGAATGGCGTCGAGCGGCGTGCGCCAGATGCTGGTCGGGCTCGCATAGTCCGGGCCGGCCGCGACCAGCACCGCGCCGCCGTCGCGCACATAGCGCGCGATGTTGTCGAAATAGATGATCGGCAGCACGCCTTGGCGGGCGTAGCGGTCGAAGATGATGAGCTGGAATTCGTCGATTTTCTGCTGGAACAGTTCGCGTGTCGGAAACGCGATCAGCGACAATTCGTTGATCGGCGTGCCGTCCTGTTTTTCCGGCGGCCGCAGAATGGTGAAATGGACCAGATCGACCGAGGCATCGGATTTGAGAAGGTTGCGCCAGGTGCGCTCGCCGGCATGCGGTTCGCCGGACACCAGCAGCACGCGGAGCTTGTCGCGCACGCCGTCGATCGTCACCACCGCGCGGTTGTTGACCAGCGTGAGTTCGTCGATCGAGCGGCGCTGCTTCGATCTCGACGATGTTTGGCCCGCCGTGCGGGATCTGGAACGGTCGACGGATTGCTGCACGCCGACCGGGACGGTGCGGGTATCGATGACGTCGCCGTCGCGCCGCACCGTGACCTGCGCGGTTTTCTCGTTGGCGCCCTGATCCTCGACCCGATAGGTGATGGTCTGCGGCTGGCCGACGATGCCGAAGCGCGGCGCCGCGATCAGCGCGACGCGGCGATCGCGTTCGTCTTTGTTGCCGGTGATCAGCGCATGCACCGGCGCGGCGAAGCCGAGCGCGCTGGCGTCAGCCGGCACGTCATGGACGCGGCCGTCGGTGATCATCACCACGCCGGCGATGCGATCGGTCGGCACGTCGGCGAGCGTCGAACCGAGCGCCGTGAACAGCCGCGTGCCGTCGGTCTCGCCGTCGGCTTGGCCGGCCTCGACGGTGCGCACTTCGAGACCGGGGATCTTGCTCAGCCGCTCGACGACCGCGGCGCGCGCGGCTTCGGTTTGCTGCGTGCGGTCGCCGAAACTTTGGCTCGGACTTTTGTCGACGACGACGACGGCGATCGAACTGAGCGGATCGCGGTCTTCGCGGGTGAAGCGACGGATTGGCGAGCGCCAGCACGATCAGCGCCAGCGCCAGCGTCCGGATCACGGCGCCGCGGCTGCGCGACACGAACAGCAACAACAAGGCGGACACGCTCGCCAAAGCGATCGCCGCCCAGAGCAGCGGCCGTGCCGATCAGAGGAGCGAACGCAACACCGAAGTTCAAAACGCTCTCCTACTGCCCGAGCCGTTCAAGCAGCGCCGGCACGTGAACCTGATCGGCTTTGTAATTGCCGGTCAGCGTGTACATGACGATGTTGACGCCGGCGCGGAACGCCATCTCGCGCTGGCGCGGTTCGGCGTCGACCATCGGCAGCATCGGCTGGCCGTCGGACCGCGTCGCCCAGGCGCCGGCGAAGTCGTTCGAGGTGATGATGATCGAAGAGACGCCGTCGCCGCCGCGGGCGGGCCGGCTCGATAATTTCGTCCTCGTCGCTGGCCGACGGCAGCGCCTCGACCCAAAGCTGGCCGTCGTTGAAGCGGCCGGGGAAGTCGCGCAGCAAGTAAAACGTCTTGGTCAGCACGTGATCGCGCGGTACCGGTTCGAGTTCGGGAATGTCGAGCGAGGCGAGGATTTTACGCAGCTCCAGCATGCCGGGGCTTTGGGTTTCGCCGCCGGGACCCGGCGGCGCCACGACCGCGTCGCGGGTATCGAACAGGACGGTGCCGCCGTCCTTCATGTAGGTGTCGATGCGCTTGAGGGCCGCTTCGGACGGGCGCGGTGCGCCGGGCACGATCGGCCAATAGATCAGCGGATAGAACGCAAGCTCGTCCCGGCGATATCGAGGCCGATCGGATCGCCCGGCTCGAGCGCGGTGCGTTGCGCCAGAAACAGCGTCAGGCCGGCGAGACCTGCCTTGCTGATCGCGTCGATATCGGCATCGCCGGTGATGACGTAGGCAAGCTTGGTTTCGAGCGCCGACTGCGGCACATTGGGATTCGGCGCGGTTCGCTGCGCACTGGCATGGGTGAATGTGAGCGCCAGCATCGCGACGGCGAGCACCGCCGCAGCCGCAGCCCGCGTGCTGCGCGGGATGAGGCGCTGCATGCCGCCGCCGAGAAACAAAACGACAAGCGTGTCGAGCAGCAGCAGCGCAAGCGCTGCGAGGAAGATCGGGCCGCGCAAATCCTGCGGCTCGCTGGTGCGATAGATCTCGCGGGTCGCGGTGACGAGCGGCGAAAAGTCGAGCGGCGCGAGCCGGTCGCCGACGGTCAGCGTATTGACGGCGAGGAGGCTTTCCGGCGGTCCATAAAAGCCCGGCGGATGCTCGGGCGTTGCGCTGGCGGCGAAATCCGCCGGCACCGGCCGCGCCGTCGGCGGCGGCGCGATGAAGCTGCCGAAGCCGTCGAGCACGTGGGTCGGCGGCAGCATTTCGCGCGCGGCCTTGCTTTGCGTTTTGTCGGAGCCCGCGGCGGCGGTCGTGCCGGCCAGTGCGACGATCGCGCTTGAGCATGTCGACGAACGATCCCGACAGCGGCAGATCCGACCATCGGGTATCGCCGGTGACGTGGAACAGCACGATCAAGCCTTTGCCGCGCCGCGCGGCGGTGACCAGCGGCGTGCCGTCGGCAAGCGTCGCCCAGGTGTTTTCGCTCAGCGCCGCGTCGGGCTCGGCGAGCACCTGGCGGGTCACTGTGACGTCGTTCGGCACCGGCATGCCGTTGAACGGGCCTTCGCGCGAAAACGCGGCGAGCGGCTGCGGCTTATCCCAGCTCATGCTGCCGCCGAGGACGCGGCCGCCGCGCCGCAATTTTACCGGGACGAGATCGTCATCCTCTGCGGCTGCCAGCCGTGGTCCGGCGAAGCGCACCAGCACGCCGCCGTCTTCGACCCAATGTGCAAGCTGGTCATGGGCGTCGCCGACATTGCCGACGTCGGTCAGGATCAGCATCGGCAGATTTTGATCGAGAAAATGCGTGACCGCATCGGCCGGCGATTCGCCTTGGGTGAGGCGCACATCGGCAAACGGGTCGAGCGCCCGCTGCACATAATAGCTCGACGACAATAGCGGCTCGGCGACATCGGCGGAGGCGCCGGAAACGATGCCGACGGTGCGCCGCCGCCAGCGCTTATCGAGAAGTTGCACCGCGCCGGCGGAACGTTCGCCGGCGATCTCGATGCGGGCGATGTCGTTGCGGATTTCCACCGGCAGATCGATACGAGCGTCGGTTTCGCGGTCGTTCGACTTGAACGCGAAGGGCGCGTCGCCGAGCGGCAAGCCTTTGAGATCGAGCGCGCGGACGGTGCCGCTCTCCTCGTTGCCGGCCGCGGCGCGCAGCACTTTGACGGTCAGCGCGCCGGCGGCATTCTCGACGCCGGTCAGCGCGCGTGCACCGGCAATGCCGCCGGCAACGACCGTAATCGGATGCTGTCCGACGGTCTGTGCGAGACCTTTCGATGAAGTCTGTGCCGTGGCCGAGATCGGTGGCGTCGGACAGCCAGACCAGTTCGGCGTCTTTTGTCTCGGTGAGGAAACGCGACAGCGCCGGCAATGCCTGGCCGCGGTCGACCGTGTAAGGCGCCGGGCGGAGCTGGTGCAGCTGCACGCGCGCGGAACCCGCCGGGGCGAGCGAAATATCGCGCGGTCCTTCGGACATGGGAATAAGTGCGACGGCGCGGCGATCGTCCTCGGCGCGCGCGATGATATCGTCGGCGCTGCGAAGCCGTGCCTCCCAGGTCGCGGCGGCGGACCAGCCGTCGTCGATCAGGATTGCGACCGGCGCGCGGGTTTTGGTGCCGGCCAGCGGTGGATGCCACAGCGGTCCGGCGGCGGCGACGATGACCAGCGCCGGCGAGCGACGAGCCGCATCAGCGTCAGCCACCACGGCGTACGGGCCGGGGTTTCCTCTTTCGGCACGATGTCGAGAAGCAGCCGTGTCGGCGGAAAATCGATGCGGCGCGGGCGCGGCGGGATCAGTCGCAACAGCCACCACAACACCGGCAGCGTGAGAAGTCCGGCAAGCACGAACGGTTCGGCGAAGCCGAGTGGTAATGCGCCGATCATGCCGGCGCCCTCGGTCCCGATGTCGCGGGCAGGTGCGGAAGCGCCATACGCCGCTGCGGCGCCGATGCGGGCGTGCAGTGCGAGGAGAAGCTCGCTCGCCGGGCGATCGGTGCGATGGATGGCGAAGCTCCAGCCGAGCCTATCGGTTTCGGCGCGAATTTCGGCACGATGGCTGGCGACGCGCGCGGCATAATCCGCGCGCCAGGTCTCGGCGCGGCCGGCGGTGATGCGGCCGCCGCCTTCCGGCTCGACGAATTCGATGCGGCCCCAATAAGGAAAAGTCTCCTCGGCGGGATCGACGATCTGCACGACGTGGCCGTGCGCGCCGCTGCCGGAAAGCTGGGTGAGGGTGCGGCGGATATCGCCGATCTCGCTCCACAGATCGGACAGCAACACCACCTCGGCGAGCGGAGAGGGCGCGAAATTCGGCGGCAGGCTCGGCCGTTCGCTGCGATCGTGCACGATGGCCTGCGCGATGAGGTCGATGACATTGCGGCTGCCGGTCGGGCGGGTGAGGCCCGGAATGCCGACCCGCTCGCCGCCTTCGACCAGAACTTCGGCCAGCGCCAGCGCCACCACCAGCGTGCGATAGAGCTTGGTGTCATGCACCAGCGGCGAGGCGAAATGCATCGACGGCGAACGGTCGGGCCAAATCCACACCGTGTGCGCCGCCTCCCATTCCTGCTCGCGCACATAAAGATGATCGTCGCGCGCCGAGCGCCGCCAATCGACCCGTGTCGCGGGCTCGCCCGAGACGAAGCGGCGATACTGCCAGAAGTTCTCGCCTGGGCCGGCGCGGCGGCGGCCATGCAGGCCGTGGATCACGGTGGCGGCAACGCGGCGCGCTTCCAAAATCAAACGCGGCATGGTATCGGCAAGCGTCCGGCCGTCGCCGGCCGCGCGGATCACCGCCGGACCATCCTGATAGCTGCGTTGATTTGTTGGCTTCGGCTCGGCCGCCATCCGCTCTATCCGATCCGCGCCTTCAGCCGCCCGATCACCCGTTCGATGCTCTCGCCTTCGGCGCGTGCGGCAAAGGTCAGCGCCATGCGGTGCTTGAGGACCGGCTCGGCAAGGTCGATGACATCGTCGATCGACGGCGCGAGCCGTCCGTCGAGCAGCGCACGGGCGCGCACCGCGAGCATCAATGATTGGCTGGCGCGCGGGCTCGGGCCCCAGGCGATCAGTTTCGATACCTCGCCGCCCTCCGGGCCGGGACGCGCGGAGCGTACCAGCGCCAGAATGGCATCGACCACGGATTCGCCGACCGGAAGCCGGCGCACCAGCCGCTGCGCTGCCATCAAATCTTCGGCAGTCATGGCAGGCTTCGCGCGGTTTTCTTCGGCGCCGGTGGTTTCAAACAGGATTTTTCGCTCGGCGTCGCGGTCCGGATAGCCGACATCGATTTCCATCAAGAAGCGGTCGAGCTGCGCTTCCGGCAGCGGATAGGTGCCTTCCTGCTCCAACGGATTTTGCGTGGCGAGCACATGAAACGGCTTCGGCAAATCGTAGCGCGCGCCGGCAACCGTGATGTGCTGCTCCTGCATCGCCTGCAACAGCGCCGACTGCGTGCGCGGGCTGGCGCGATTGATTTCGTCGGCCATCAGAAGCTGAGCAAACACCGGACCGGAAATGAAACGGAAATTGCGCTTGCCGGTCTGGCTTTCTTCCAGCACTTCGGTGCCGAGAATATCGGACGGCATCAGGTCGGGCGTGAACTGGATACGGCGCGCGTCGAGCCCGAGCACGGTGCCCATGGTGTCGACCAGCTTGGTCTTGGCGAGACCCGGCAGCCAAGCAGCAGCGCGTGGCCGCCGGACAAGATTGTGATCAGCGCCTGCTCGACAACCTTGTCCTGGCCGAAGATCACCGTGCCGATCGCAGTCCTTGGCGGCGCGCACGTGATCCGCGGTCGCTTCGGCCGACCGCACGATCATGTCCTCGAGCTTTTCGAGTCCTTCTCCGCCGGCAGCAGGCATGGCTAACTCCTATTTTTCACTAGGATCATTTCCAGGATCAAACTCGCGCCACATGCACGAATTTACCGCTGCAAACTTGCGCGCTTCTTAGGCAGACAATATGCAATATATGCGCCAGCGAACTCAGCGGCAGATTTTGCGCTGATTCTTTATCCATAGGAAACACAACGACGGGAAACCCGGTTTTGGTTTGGGACGGCCCGGACGCAGATTGGCAATCTCGAACTCGCGAATTGTGGCCCCCGGACTTTCGTCCGCTGCCAAACTCTAGGTAAACCATGGCGAAGGAAGGGCAATCCGGCCTCGACGCGATCACAGGCGCGCTACGTCAGGCCGGTAAATCGCCGCCGGTAGACCGCTGGAACCCGCCGTTTTGCGGCGATCTCGACATGCGCATCGCCACCGATGGCACCTGGTTCTATCTCAAGACACCAATCGGGCGGCCAGCTTTAGTCAAATTGTTCGCTTCCGTCCTCAAACGCGAAGGCGACAAATACTTCCTGGTGACCCCGGTTGAGAAGTGCGGCATCCGGGTCGACGACGCCCCGTTTCTGGCCGTCGAACTGAAGATCGAGCCGAGCGATGCCGGACAGGTTCTCCATTTCCGAACCAATGTCGACGATTGGGTGGCCTGCGGGCCCGCAGCATGCGCTGCGCTTCGAGCCCGAGGCAGACACCGGTGGACTAAAACCTTATCTTCACATCCGCCGCGATTTGTGGGCCAAGGTGACACGCGCGCTGTTCTTCGATCTCGTCGAACTCGGTGAAGAGCGCGATGTCGACGGCACGGCGATGTTCGGCGTGTCGTCCATGGGTCTGTTCTTTCCGATGGCGCCGGCCGACCAAGTGAGGGTTGTTGCGTGAACGATAGCAGTCCGAGCCCGCAGCGCCCGGCGGCAGCAAACTTCTTCGATCGCGCGCGAGCGCGGCTCAATCTCGAAGTGCCGCCGGCGCTGTCCGATCCCGCGGCTGCGGGCGCGCGCGGCGATCTAGACCTCAATCCCGATTTATGGCGCAAGGCCGGCGTCAAAGCCACCAAGCCTGCCGCCGTGCTCGTGCCGATTATCGATCGCGCCGAACCGACGGTGCTGTTGACGCTCCGCACGGCGGAGCTTGCCAGCCACGCCGGGCAGGTGGCGTTTCCCGGCGGCAAGATCGATGCGGACGACGAAAGTCCGCTCGCCGCGGCATTGCGCGAGGCCGAGGAAGAAACCGGTCTCGCGCCCGGCCTCATCGAGCCGATCGGCTATCTCGATCTTTATCTGACCTTTTCCGGCTTCCGCATTCTGCCGACGGTGGCGCGGGTCAAACCGGAATTTACCCTCACGCTCAATCCGCTCGGAGGTGAGCGAGACATTCGAGGTGCCGCTCGAATTTTTGATGACGCCGGATAATCACCAGCGCAAGAAGCGCGACTGGAACGGGCTCGAGCGCGACTATTACGCGATGCCCTACGAGAACCGCTACATTTGGGGCATCACCGCGGGTATCCTGCGGAACCTCTACGAGCGGGTATGGACCGCATGATCAGGCCAGTCCTCACGGAAGTCGGGCTGTTTCTCACACCGTTCGTGCTCTATGCCGCGTTTCTGTTCGCGACCCGCACCGGTATCCTGCACCCGCCCGCCTGGACGCCGCGTCATCTGGTCGGGCTTGTCATCGCATCGCTGTTGCTGGTGATCGGCAGCTTCATCGTGCTGGCGAAATTTTCCGGCTCGCCGCCGGGCTCGACGTATGTGCCGGCGCATGTCGAAGACGGCAAATTCGTGCCGGGAGCGACACGGTGACCGGGGAGGTAAATCTCGGCAACGCCGCCTGGTTCAAGCGGGGCGATCTCGCAAGCCTATTGGCGCAACTTAATCGCGATGGCGAGGAGGCGCGCGTCGTCGGCGGTGCCGTGCGCAATGAGTTGTTGCATATCGAGGTCGTCGAGGTCGACATCGCGACCACGGCGGTGCCGGACGAGGTCGCGCGCCGCGCCGAGGCGCGCGGGCTGGAAAGCGGTGCCGACCGGTATCGAGCATGGCACGGTCACAGTGGTGATCGACGGCAGACCGTTCGAAGTGACGACCTTGCGGCAGGACGTCGAGACCTACGGCCGTAAGGCGAAAGTCGTGTTCGGCCGCGACTGGAAGGCCGACGCCGAACGGCGCGATTTCACCATCAATGCGCTTTCAGCCAGAGCGGACGGCACGGTGCATGATTACGTCGGCGGCCTTGCCGACATCGACGCGCGCCGCGTGCGTTTCATCGGCGAGCCGCAAAAGCGCATTGCCGAGGACTATCTGCGCATCCTGCGGTTCTTCCGCTTTCACGCCTGGTACGGCGAGGGTGCGCCCGATGCCGCGGGGCTCCACGCCTGCATCGTCGCGCGCGCGGGCCTCGAATTGCTGTCGCGCGAGCGGGTGCGAACGGAGTTGTTGAAGCTCCTGCTGGCGCCGCACGCCGCTCCGACGCTCGCCGTGATGGCGGAGACTGGACTGCTCGGCGCTGTGCTCGGCGGGGTGCCGCGCCTTGCCAGTTTCGAGAATACCGCCAAAGTCGAGGCGGCCACGGGCGCTGAGCCCGATGCGGTCCGCCGGCTCGGCGCGCTTGGCGTCGTCGTCAAGGAAGACGCCGAACGGCTGGTGCAGCGGCTTCGCCTCTCGAATGCCGAAGCCGAACGGCTTGCTGCGCTGGATTTTTGGTGGCGGGTGTCGCCGGCCAGCGGCACTCAAGCCGCGCACGCGCTTCTGTATCAGCTTGGACCGCAGTCTTTCCTCGATCGCGTGTTATTGGCGTGGTCGCGCTCGGATGCCGGCGCGGCGGATAAAGCGTGGCAGGATCTTGCAAGCCTGCCGCAACACTGGACGCCCGCCGGTGTTTCCGCTCAAGGCCGCGGATTTCATGTCCCGCGGCATCGCGCCGGGACCGGCTTTGGGCGCGGCGTTGCGCGCGGCGGAGCAGGCGTGGATTGCCGCGGATTTTCCGGATGATCACGTTTCGATCGAGACCATCGCCGATAAGGCTGTGCGCGATCGTGCCGCAGAGAATTAGCTTCAGCGCTCCGAGAATCTGCTCCCGGAACGAGCGCAGCCGGCGGCGGCTTCCCATGGCAACTTCCTGCACGCGCGGACGCATCCGCGCCATCACCCGGCGCGGCCGCATACGCTCGACCTGCATCTCATTGCCGCGCCAGACGAAGTCGTTGCCTTGCAGCGCGCGGACAAAAAGCACCGGCAACAGCAGATCGCGCGTCAATCCATAAACCGGGTAGAGCATGGTAACGTGCCAGCCTGCGGCCGCGGCAAGCATCATTTCGCCGCCATACCACAGCGCGGCAAATCCGGCCGCGCAAAGCGCCACCGGCAAAGCATAAGCGTGCGCCAAAAAGGCGACGGCGATCGTCGGCAGGATGCCGCCCGACAAAATCTCCGGCAGGAAATGGATCAGAAAACTGGCACGCCGCAATCGCGCCCAGCGCAATTGCCGGTGCCAGACTTCGGCGGCGCTGCGCCGTCCGAGCGGCTGCGCCAGCGGCCGGTCGATCAACCGCACGCGCAACCCGGCATTCCGCACCACCTTGGTCGCGGCGGCGTCTTCGGCCACTTCTTTCGCCAGTGCTTCGATGCCGCCGGCGCGATCGAGATCGGCCCGCCGCCACAGCATCGTTTTGCCCTGGGCGAAGCCGTGGCCCAAAGTGTCGACGAGATATTGCCAGCGCGCCTGATAGGTGTTGAGAAACGCGCATTCCAGCTCCGCCCAAAATCCTTCCGGGCGGCATCCGACCGGCGGCGAAGCGACCAGACCGGTGTCCTCGCTCCAATTCGCGAACAGCCGCTGAATGTAATCGCGCGGCATCAGCACATTGCTGTCGGCGATAACGATCCACTCCTGCGCGGCGGCGCGCCAGCCTTTGCGCACATTGTTGAGTTTCGGATTGGCACAGAAGCGATCGTCGCCGATCAGGAGCTTGGCATCGACGCCGGCATGGCTTGCCATCAGCTCTTTGATGACGGGGATAACAGGATCGTTCGCGGCTGCGACGCAGAACAATACCTCAAAATCCGGATAAGCGAGTTCGAATGTCGAAGACAGCGTATCGTCGGCATAATTGTCGATGCCGCAGAGCGGACGAATGAGGCTGACCGGCGGATAATTATCCGACAGCGGACCGCGCCGCGGCGCGCGGCGGAAGCGATAGATGGCGATCACAATGCTCGTCAGGTGGCCAAAGCTAACGGCCGAGCAAAATATCGCGGCGGCAAGAATCGGCGCTGTCATTCCGCGGACGATTAGCGGCCCGGCATGACAGTGCCGTGACTCCGGCGGCGCGGCCTGTGAGTCGCGGCGTTAACTTCTGTTGTCATGGTCCTGCAATGGAACGGATTTAAACCGGATTCGGGATCAAAACAGACATGAGATTTGATTCGGTGACGTTCGAGGAAGACGGCGAGAGAAAGTTCCGTACGCTCTTCATTTCCGATGTGCATCTGGGCGCGCGCGGTTGCCAAGCCGATCAGCTTCTCGACTTCCTGCGTTACCATGATGCCGATACGATTTATCTGGTCGGTGACATCGTCGACGGTTGGCAATTGAAGTCCGGCTGGTACTGGCCGCAGGACCACAACGACGTCGTACAAAAACTGCTGCGCAAAGCGCGCAAAGGCTCCCGCATCATCTATCTGCCGGGCAATCACGACGAGTTCCTGCGCGATTATTACGGCACCCATTTCGGCGGCATCGAAGTGGTGGAGACCGCCATCCACGAAGCCGCCGACGGACGCCGCTATTACGTCGTGCACGGCGACGTGTTCGACATGGTGGTCAAGCATGCGCGCTGGCTCGCGCTGTTGGGCGACACCGCCTACGAGCTCGCCATCCTGGTCAACCGCTATTTCAACGCCATCCGCCGCCGTCTCGGCTTCTCATACTGGTCGCTGTCGCAATGGGCGAAGCATAAGGTCAAGAACGCGGTCAATTACATCGGCGCTTTCGAGCAGACACTGAGCGCCGAAGCACGGCGGCATCAGGTTGACGGCGTGATCTGCGGCCACATTCATCATGCCGTGATGCACGACACTTTCGGCATCCGCTACATGAATTGCGGTGACTGGGTGGAGAGCTGCACTGCGCTCGCCGAGCACGACGACGGGCGCTTCGAAATCATCACCTGGACCAACCGCGACATGAAAGTGCCTCCGGTGCGGGACGAGGACGAGCCGCCGCTGGTCGCGGTCGGACGCCATACCGGGATCGCCGCTTGAGGCCTTGAGCGCGGCGTGCGGCTGCGCACATACTCGCGGCATCATGGAACTCTCCGTCCGTATTGAGCGCTGGCCGCTCGCCGGCGCCTTCACCATCAGCCGCGGCAGCAAAACCGAAGCGGTCGTCGTGGTCGCCGAACTGAACGACGGCGCGCATCGTGGCTGCGGCGAAGCCGTGCCCTATGGGCGCTATGGCGAAACGCCGGAGGGTGTGGTTGCGGCGATCGAGACAATGCGTCCCGCGTTGCGGGGCGGCCTCGACCGTTCGAGCCTGCAGCAGGCGATGCCGGCCGGCGCTGCCCGCAACGCGCTTGATTGCGCGTTTTGGGATTTGTCCGCCAAACAGACCGGCCGCCGGGTGTTCGATTTGGCCGGCCTTGCCGCGCCGAAGCCGCTGGTGACCGCCTATACGATTTCGCTCGCGTCGCCCGAGGCGATGGCCGCCGCGGCGGAACGCGCCGCCGCGCGGCCGCTGCTCAAGGTGAAGCTCGGCGCCGGCGATGGCGACGACGTCAAGCGGATCGCTGCGGTACGCCGGGTCGCGCCGCAGGCGGAATTGATCGTCGATGCCAATGAAGGATGGCGCGACGATACGATCGAGCGGAATCTGGCCGGCTGCGCCGAGGCCGGCGTCACGCTGATCGAACAGCCGCTGCCGGAAGGAAAGGACGCCGTGTTGTCGCGCATCAAGCGGCCGATTCCGATTTGTGCCGACGAGAGCGTGCACGATCGTGCTTCGCTCGGCGCGCTGTCCGGCAAGTACGATGCGATCAATATCAAGCTCGACAAGACCGGCGGCCTTACCGAGGCTCTGGCGCTCGCCGCCGAAGCCGAACGCTGCGGCTTCAAGCTGATGGTCGGCTGCATGGTGGCGACCTCGCTGGCCATGGCGCCCGCCATGCTGGTGGCGCAACGCGCCGCCGTCGTCGACCTCGACGGACCGCTGCTTCTCGCCCAAGATCGCGCCTGCGGACTACGGTACCTAGGTAGTACGGCCTATCCGGCCGAGCCTGCACTGTGGGGTTGAAGCCCGAAACACGCGGAACCTGTGGGTATCTATGACCAACTCATGACAGGGACGATTGCGTGAATAACGCGATTATGCTGTTGAATCGGTTCAGGTAACGCAATGTCCCAGGATCCGTTGGCGTTGGCGGCTTTTACATCCGCGGCGCGCCATGAAGCTGAATATGATGCCGTATACGCGGCGGTGACGGCAACCGAGCGCGGCCGCTGGTTCTTGTCCGAATATGCCAATCGCAATCGCGCCGCCAACACCGATCAGGTGGTCGCGGCGCTGGCGCGGATCGAAGCGGCGATCGGCGCCATTACGCCAGGATCCGATACGCCGCCGCGCCCCGAGCTCGCCGTCGCGGATGCGGTGCCGATCACCAAGATCATCGACGCCGCCGAACGTATTGCCGATCTTTCGTTCCGCCTGCGTGAAAGCGCCGTCGACACGTCGCTGTGCGACGACATCGAGGGCGCCGCGCGGGAAATTTACCAAGCGTGTGGACCTAGCACGGCGAACTTCGCGACATTTGTCGGCGAGGCGCCGACAGCGGGCGACGCGGCGGCCGCGGACATTGCCGCGTCGCACGGACAAATTCCGCCGGCGCTGGTCATGACAAATCAAATGTCGGACGCTGTTGATTTGGTGAGCGATGACGGCGCACATGCCCCGGCGCCGGTTCGCGCGTCGGTTCCTTCGGCATCGGATGATACGCCGCGTTGGCGAATCGAGGGACCCGACTTCCTCTTTCAACCGGCGGCAAAACAACCGGATCGGGAAAGCATCGAGCCGGCGAGCCGGCCGGAGCAACGGCATGCTTTGCTGCCGCAAACTTTGTTTCAGCCGGGACCGAAAGACGATCCGGCCGATTTATTTGATGGCGGCGGTTCGACCCTTGCCGTTTCGGCCGCGCCACAGCCCGGTGCTGAAGCATCGGTTCAAGTTCCCGTCCGGAGTGAATCGCCGGTGGAACCGCCGCAGGCCGCGTTACGCGTCGTGACCGGCACGGTGGTGCGCCCACTATCGCGTCCGGTGTCGAACGACCCGCGCGGGACGATACGCGACCTCTCGGAAGAAGAGCTGATTGCGTTGTTCGGGTAACGCGTGCGCGCGTAAGCCGGCATCGGTGACCATGCGAAAAGTGTCGGCGGTCGTCGTCGTTCAATGCGGCATGGAAGTTGCATTGTGATGCGCTAGTGCGGATCAACAACGAGATGCAGGCAGAAATGATGTGAGTGCTCCGGGTCTGCAGGACCATCGTTTGGGTCCGCCAATGCTGATCATCTGGAGGCCATTATGCACCGACTTACCTGTCTGGCTTTGACGGTAGTAGCGTTGTGCATGCTTCTGTTGGTTCCTAATCGCGTATCTGCTCGCGACGACGGCCGTTACGCCGATGCGCCGTTGAAGACCTGGTTCGACAAGTTGGCGAGCGGGAAGGGCCTGTGCTGCTCGTTCGCCGACGGCGTCAGTGTCGAGAATGTCGACTGGGATACGCAGGACGGCCGCTATCGGGTGCGCATGCAAGGGCAATGGTTCGTCGTGCCCGATACGGCACTGGTGACGGAGCCCAATCGTTTCGGCCCAGCCGTGGTATGGCCGTACCAAGACGTCAACGGCGTCACGCAAATCCGCTGCTTCCTGCCCGGAGCCGGCGCGTGATTTTAAGATAGGTCGGCGTGACGGCGTTACGCGACCAGCCGGGAAAAAACTTCAGGATCGACATTGCCGCCCGACAGGACGGCGACGCCGACTTTGTCTTTGATGTCGATTTTGCCGGTCATCAGCGCGGCAAGCGCCACGGCGCCGCCCGGTTCGACCACCAGCTTTAATTCCGCAAAGGCGAAAGCAACGGCGGCGGCGACTTCCTGGTCGTTGACCGACACGCCGGCGCCGACCAGCGAGCGGTTGATCGCGAAGGTGAGTTTCCCCGGCATGCGTGCCATCAGCGCGTCGCAGATGGTGCCGGTCAGCGCGGCGTTTTCCTCACGCCGGCCGCTGCGAAACGACCGCGCATGATCGTCAAAATCCCGCGGCTCGGCGGTGAAGATCTTGGCGTCGGGCACACGGGACTTGATCGCGAGTGCGATGCCGGCGGTGAGGCCGCCGCCGGAAGCGGTGACAACAACAACATCCGGCGTCAGCCCGACCGCGGCCAGATCGTCGACAATCTCGCGTCCTGCCGTGCCCTGGCCGGCAATGATGAGCGCATCGTCGTACGGCGGAACGAGAATGGCGCCGCGCCGCGCCGCGAGGTCGTTGGCCATCGCTTCACGATCGTCGCGGGCGCGGTCGTATAGCACCACTTCGGCGCCGAGCGCGGCGGTGCGCTCGCGCTTGGCCCGCGGGGCGTCGCGCGGCATGACGATCACGCAAGGCATGCCGAGCAGGCGAGCCGCCGCCGCGACGCCCTGCGCGTGATTGCCGGACGAATAGGCCACGACACCGCCCGCTCGCTGTTCAGGCGGTATCGACGCCAGCTTGTTATAGGCACCCCGGAACTTGAAGGAACCGGTACGCTGCAATGTCTCGGCTTTGAGAAAAACCCGCCCGCCGGTCAAGGCGTCGAGCGCGAACGAGGTCAAAAGCGGGGTATGCAGCGCGACGCCGGCCAGTCGGCGGGCGGCCGCATCGACGTCAGCGGCGGTAGGCAGCGCAACCGAAAGGTCCATCGCGCTTTCCATGGCATTCTCCACGGTCTCGACGGTAGCGCCGCGATCTTGGCGCAACAAGGGTGTCGCCGCGCCATGCGCGCTTTAAGCGTGGCACGCCATAGTCCTATAGCGCCTTTTAGCTAAAAGGTGGGCTTGGCAAGCCCCGATGGTAATTGCCGTTGTTTTGGGCGATAAACGGCGACTCCCGCGTCAGCTGGATGCCGTCACAGAATTGTACGGTTTCAGACGTAAGAGCCTTTAAGAGAAGCAGGCTCGAACATTGCCACGGCGCGGCCGGCGTATCGGTTGCTTTGTTGCGCGGTACCTGCCTCCGTTTCCTCCAATCGCGAGCTCAATTGAACTTTCAAACAAAAACTTTTCCGCCTTTGGCGTCCGATGCGCGGCGATGGACCAAAATCCTCATGCGTTATCGCGGACCCGACGACCTTCGTAGCGCGGCCGAGATAGCGATTACCTTCGTGCCGCTTGCGGCGTTATGGACGCTCGCCTGGGCGGCGGTGCATTTCTTCGGCTATTGGTGGCTGTCGTTTCTGCTTGCAGTCCCGGCCGCGGGCTTTCTGGTCCGGCTGTTCATGATTCAGCACGATTGCGGCCACGGCTCGTTTTTCCGTCATCGCATAGCAAATGATTGGGTAGGCCGCGCGATCGGCGTCTTGACGCTGACGCCTTACGACTTCTGGCGCCGTACGCATGCCGTTCATCATGCGAGCTCCGGTCATCTGGAACGGCGCGGCATGGGCGACGTCGATACGCTGACGGTGCAGGAATATCTTTCGCTGCCGTATTGGGGGCGGCTTCGTTACCGCGCGTACCGTCACCCGCTCGTTATGTTCGGTATCGGTCCGGCCTATCTGTTCATTCTGCAATACCGGCTGCCGGTGGGCCTGCTGTTGAACGGCTGGCGGCCTTGGCTCAGCACCATGGCGACCAATGTCGCGATTGCCGCCATTGTCGCAGGCCTGATCTGGTTCATCGGCATCTGGCACTTTCTGCTGGTGCAATTGCCCATCACATTCGTGGCGGGCTCGGTCGGCGTCTGGCTGTTCTATGTGCAGCATCAATTCGAGACGACATTCTGGGCGCATGAGGGCAGGTGGACTTTCGAGGAAGCGGCGCTCCATGGCAGTTCGTATTACGATCTTCCGGCCGTGCTGCGCTGGTTCACGGCGAATATCGGCGTCCACCACGTCCACCACCTTTGCAGCCGCATCCCCTATTATCGGCTGCCGCGGGTGCTGCGCGACCATCCCGAGCTTCGCGGCGTGAGTAGGCTCACGCTGTTGCAGAGCTTCCAATGCGTGCGGCTCGTGCTTTGGGACGAAAGCCGGCAGCGCCTGGTTTCTTTCGGCGAGATTTGATCGCACCCGCCCGGCGTGATCGCGGTGGCGATGCCGGCAGGTGCTGCCGTTCAATCAGCTTCGGTCAGAAACGACAATGTCCGCTCCGGTTCGTAGCGGACATTGCCTGCGCGATCAGCACTTCAAGTTGAAAGCAAGGACGTTGCTTAGTCGAACCGTCCCGCGGCATGCGCCAGCATGGTGTAGACCTTGCCGGTATCCGAGGTGAGATAGTTGCGCGCCACCGTCGGGCCGCGATCGCCGCGCGACACGTCGTCGAGCAGCCGCTCGAACTCGTGGATGTAGTGCTCCACGGTCTGGCGGAATTCCGGATCGGTACGGTACTTGTTCCGGATCTCGTCGAACGCTTTCTGGCCCTGCGGCGTGTAGAGCCGCCGGGTGAACGCACCGCGTTCGCCGCGCTTGTAGCGCTCCCACAGTTCGGCGGCCGCGTCATGGTCGATCATCCGCGCGATATCGACCGACAGCGTATCGATCGAATCGACCGCATCGCGCTGCGGCGGCCGCTGCTCCTCGCGAGGCGGCGGCTCGCGCGATGCGATCGGCGCAATCGACGGGCTTTCGTCGCGCGAGGCGCGGGTGAGAAGGTCGGAGAGCCAGCCGCCGTTGCGGGCGGCGCTGTCGTCCTTGCCCCCCGGAACCGGGCTGAGATTAGGCGGTCCGTTGCGGCGCATCGCCGGCGCCCCGGTGATGTCGCGGCCGGGCTGTTGCAGCGGCGTCGGCGCCGGCGGCGGCATGTCGGCGCGCACCGGCCGTGGCGCCTGGCCGCGGCCGCCGCTGGCGGCGTAGAGCGGTTCGGCTTCGCGGCGGATCGGTTCGACGGCATCGAGCGAGCGCCCGTGGCGGGCGACGATGCGGTTGAGCTCGGCCAGCGCTTCGATCTGGTCGACGATGACGCGGCGCATCTGCGCCGCGCTCTCGGCGGTCTCCTGCGGCAGTTCGAGGATGCCGCGGCGCAGTTCGGTGCGCGTGGTCTCGAGCTCCTGCTGCATTTCCGCGGCCATCTGCTTCACGCCCTGCATGATCTCGGTGAAGCGTCCGGCGGACTGGCTGAACAAGGCCTGCGCTTCGCCGCTGGCCTCTTCATAGATCGCGGTCATGGTCTCGCTGGTGCGCCGGCGTTCCTCTTCGGTGGTTTTGCGGACCAGATCGTATTGCTGCTCGATCGTTTGCACGCTTTCGTTGCTGGTATCGGCGATGATGCCGGCGATCTCGCGGGCGCGGGTGGTCGCGCTGTCGAGCGACTCTTCGAGCAGCGCTGGAGAACCGCTCCAGCCGCTGGCCGAAATCCTCGGTCCGCGCATCGAGCGTCGACACCAGCGAATCGATGGTGGCGTGCCGCTGGCCGATCGACTCGTCGGTGCGCCGGTTGCTGACGTCGAGCAGTTCGACGGCGTCGGCCAAACGTGCGGCCGTGCGAGGTGAACTGATCGGCGAGGTCGCCGAGATCGTGCAGCACCCGGGTGGTTACATTGTTGAAGGTGCCGAGATGCTGTTCCACCTTGGCGGTGGTGTCGCCGCTCTTGCTGCTCAGATCGCTCATGGCCGCGACGAATTCGGAAATGCGCGCCGCCATGGTGTGCTCGATCGAATTCATGTTCTCCTGGGCGCCGCTCAACACCTCCTGCAGCAGGATATTGGCCTCGCGCAGCCGCTCGAACAGCGCGGTGGAGTCGGAGCGCAGCATGGTATGCGTCTCCTGCATCTCGGTGACGGTGGAGGCCGCCGCCTGCTTCGATTCCTCGATCGCGGTCCTGGTCGCCTGATGCAGCTCTTCCAGGGTACGGGTGATGGTGGCCTTGGCCGCTTCGGTGACGCCCTGGGCGCCTTCCTGCATCTGGCCGAGCGTGCGCGTCACCGCGACGGTCGCGTTGAGGCTGGCGTCGTTGATGACGCGGGCGATCTCTTCGCTCTTGTCCAGCATGGTCTGGGTAAAGACGAAGCCCTTGGCGTCGATGGTCTTGACGGTCTGGTCGGTAATGCGGCCGACCTCGCCGGCGAACTGCTCGCCCTTGCCGCTCAGCGCGACAATCAGGCTGTTCGATTTCTCGTCGAGCAGGCGGGTCATGTCCTCGACACGCGTCGACATCGCGGCATTGAGTTCGTTGGCCTTGCCGACAATGGCGCGGGACACCTCGGCACTCATGCCCACCAGTTTGCGCTCGGCCTCGCTGGCGCTGCGGCCGATCGCGTCGGCGGTGGATACGGTGGTCTTAGACAACAGGTCGGCGGCACTGGTCGCCGTGCGGCCGACGGTCTCGCTCGCCGCCGCGGTGCTTCGGGCAATCACGTCATTGGCCGATGCAATGCTCTTATTGAGAGTTTCGTTGGCGGTCGCGATGCTGCGGCCGAACGCCTCGTTGGCGGTGACGGCGCTTTTGCCGAACGACGCGCTGGCGGCCGCCGCGCTCTTGGTCAAGGCCTCGTTGGCCGCCGCCGTGCTCTGCGTCAATACCTCGTTTGCCGATGCCGCGCTCTGGGTGATGGTGGTGCTCAGCGTGCCGGCGCTGCGGTTGAGCGCAACGGTCGCTTCCGAAGCGCTGCGGTTCAATATTTCGGCCGCCGCGGTGCTTGCCGCGGCGCTCTTGCCGAGTGCCTCGGAAGTATTGGCGGCCAGCTGGGTCAGCGCCCGTTCGGCACTGGTCGAGTTGACCTTGATCGATTCCGACAGCGTCTCCATCCGCGTGCTGAGGAGTTCGGCGGCGGCGCGGCTCTTCGACTCCAGCTGCTGCACGACGTTCTCGGCCCGGCCGACCAGGAGCTCCTCCAAATGGCCGATGCGGGTGTCGAGCGTATTGGCCACTTCAAGCGCCCCGCGGCCCAGCGTGGTGTCGATCTTGGTGATGCGTTCGCCGACGGTGTCGGCGAGCTTGGCCGCCCGGGTGTCGATCGCTGTGGTGATATCGCCGATGCGCTTATCGAGCGAACTGACCGCCAGATTGCCGCCGTCGGTCATGGCCTTGGTGACATCGACCAGGCGCGCCGACAGCGTGTCGGTCAGTGACTTCGAGCGGGTGTCGAGCGCTTCCTGGAAGCGGACCAGGCGCTGGTCGAGGCCGTTGGTGACTTCATCCGTCTTGGCGGTGACGCGGCTGTCGAAGCTGTCGACATAGCTGCGCATCGATTCGGAAACATCCTGGGTGCGCGCGCCAAGCCGTTCGACCAGTTCGGCGCCGTATGTCTTCACGGTGCGGTCGAATTCGGCGAGATGCCGGGTGATGAGGTTTCCAAGCGTCGAGGAGTCGCGTGAAATCTTTTCGCCGAGTTCGACGCCGTTGGTGCTGAACATGGTTTCGAACGAGGCCAGCCGCGCCGCCAGCATTTCCTTGACGGAATCGCCGTGGGAGGCGACCGCGGTCGCGACGTGCTCGGCGCTTTCGCGCAGTTGCTCCGTCATGTCGGCGCTGCTGGCGACAAGATTGTCGGCGATGCTGCTGCCGGCCTGCTGGAGCTTTGCCGCGACTTCGTTGCCGCGCAGATCGAGATCGAGAAGGAGCGACTCGCCGGAATTGCGCAGCGTGCTGTTCACCTCGTCGGCGCGCGCCGCAATGGTCTCCGCCATCTGGTTCGAGGTGTCGACGATGGCGTCGGTCATTTCCTGCGAGCGTCCGATCATCAGATCGACGACCGCAAGCGATTTCTCCGAGAAGATTTCGGTGACGCGGTCGAGCCGCGAATTCATCATATCTTCCAGACCGGTCGCGATCTGGGCGAATTCCTCGCCGATATGGTTGGTCTTGAAGTCGAGATTGGCGGTGAGATTTTCGCTCGCCGAGGCGATTGCATGCGTGGTCCGGTCGCCTGCCGAGGCGATGGCCTGCGTCGTCTCTTCGCTCGCCGAAACGATGGCGCGCGCGGTTTCGCCGCCCGCCGCTTCGAGGCGTTCGAGCATGTCGCCGCCGCGCTCGCTCAATTCCTGGATCATGTTGTCGCCGATCTGGCCGATCGTGAGCGTGATCTGCTCGCCGCGCTCGGCAAGCGATTGCGTGATGCGTTCCGCGGCCTCGTTGACCTGTTGACCGACGAGTTCGCTGATCGTGGAAAGATCCTGCGACAGGTCGATCTGGACGTTGTTGAGCGCCATGCTGACCTGCTCGGCCTGTCCGACCAGCGTATCGCGCTGGTTGGCGAGATCCTGCAACAGCCCGCGAATTCGGACTTCATTGTCGCTGTAGGTGCGCTCGAGCGCCGCGACTTCGGCCTGCACCAGCGATTCAAGCTCGCTGGCGCGCGCCAGCGCGCGCTCGACGCCGTCGCCCATGGCCGCGACCTCGCGGCGGATCGCCTGGCCGACAGTGACGATGGAATCGCGTGCCACGCTTTCGGGTTCCGCAAGCCGCATCGCGACCCGCGCCATCGACTGCGCAATCAGGCGCAGTTCCTGGGAGCGCCACGCCATATGGGCGACGCCGAAAAAGAAGATGACCGGCAGCAAGGCGGCGGCGCCGAGGCCGATCATCAGCGCGACCGGCGAGCGGCCGGGGCTGAGCGTGGCGTTGAGGTCGGAAAGATAGAACCACGACAACGACAGGCAGCCCACAATCCAGGCGGCGGAAAACACGGTGGCGAAGAAATAGGACGAGCGCGCCGGGCGCTTCTGCAGGGCGTTCAGAATCTGGCCGATCGATTGCTGGTCGTCATTGGCGGCGCGGGCGCTCAGACCGCCGAGGCCGGGTCCCGCCAGGTCGCGCGTGCCGATGGCGTCGGTATCGAATTCCTGACTGGGCGGGGGAGCGACGCTCTGACGGTTGTCGCTGGCGTCGTTCGACAGAAGTCCGGCCATCGGCTCGGGCTGGCCCGCGATGTCCTCGTCGCCCAGGTTGAGCGCCTCCTGGATCGCCGACAATGCGGCTTCGGTCGGATCCGTCATTTTTTTCGGGTAATTGGCCATATCGGTCGTCGCCTCGCGTGTTACGCTGGACTAGGACGGGCCCAAAAAAGCCCCCGAAATACTCTCGGGAAGGCTCGGGCCGCGCCACGAGCGCGTGATCGTTCAGTCCCGCAGGTTGCTGAGGCGTCCCCATCGGAACCCTCAAGTCGCACTGCCATTGCCCATCCTATCGGTCTGGCAGATCGAAGAAAACTGGGTCGGTAAGGTCCTTTTAATCATCGTTAACGGGTTTTTCACCGTAACCCCGTAGTCCTCGCTACCGATGCATCGCCAATCTGGGGCCAACAATGCGGCCGTCGTGCGGCCGAACGCGGGCCGCGCCTCCACGCTGCGGTTTCGGCGAGAGGTAAGGCTTTGCTCACCCAATGGCTGAAAGAAGAAAGCCACTCCTATCTCGATTAGGGGATTTCAACGGTCGTCGTCGTATCCCTTTGCGCACATAACCAGTCGAAAACGTAACAAGGTGGAACCTTGGTTCGGGGACAGTCAGACATGATCGCAGCGAGTTTGTCGGCCGCGGCCGATTATCGGCAAAAATCAGAAGCCATCGATGGCGGCCATCTCGAGCGCATGACGCTTGGCGATCGCCGGCTGGAGCGCGAAGTCCTCGAACTTTTCGTCCGTCAGACCAGCATCATGCTCAACCGGATTGCAGGCGCGGAACCCGCCCTTGCGGCCGCGGCGGCCCATACTCTGAAGGGATCGGCGCGCGGCATCGGCGCGTGGCGCGTGGCGCGAGCGGCCGAATTCCTGGAACACGCCGGCCTCGGCGCTTTGCGGCGAGGCCGAGGTCGAGGACGCCATCGAGGAACTCAAGGCGGCGAGCCTTGAGGCCAGCGCCGCCATCAGCGCGCGTCTGACCGCATTATTGGCCGAACTGGCGCGCGATCGCTGACAAGAACCGCCGCGCCGCACTGGCGTTCGGGGCTATGAGCCGATAGAAGGGGCGCGCCGCTTGGCGGCTGCGTGACCTTGACTTCCCCGTTCATCAAATCCGACGACCAGCCCTCCGTTTCAGCCATGGCCAAAATCACTTTCATCGATTCCGGCGGCACCTCCCGCACCGTCGACGGCGAAGTCGGCTCCACCGTGATGGAGACGGCGATCAAGCACGGCGTACCGCGAGATCGAGGCCGAATGCGGCGGCGCCTGCGCCTGCTCGACCTGCCACGTCTATATCGACGAGGCGTGGCGCGAAAAGGTCGGCGAGCCCGCGCCGATGGAAGAGGACATGCTCGATTTCGCCTTCGAGGTGAAACCGAATTCGCGGCTGTCCTGCCAGATCAAGGTCCGCGAGGATTTGGACGGGCTCGTGGTGCGAACGCCGGAACGCCAAGCCTGAGCGCCAGCCCGACGCCAAGCCCGACTGGCGACTGAGCGGCTGCCGGACCCATCCGGCCTGATGAACTTGCCGGGTCTTCCCCTGCCGCATCGAGCAGGCTAGACACTCGGCACCCCAGCAAAAGCCATCAAATCAGGACGAGCACGGATACGACATGAGTGAGCCTATCAAGACCGACGTAGTCATTATCGGCGCCGGACCCATCGGCCTGTTCGCGGTGTTCGAGCTCGGACTGCTCGATATGAAATGTCATCTTATCGACATTCTCGACAAGATCGGCGGCCAATGCGCCGAGCTCTATCCGGAGAAGCCGATCTACGACATTCCCGGCATCCCGGTCACCAGCGCGCACGGCCTGGTCGACGGGCTGATGCAGCAGATCAAGCCGTTCAATCCGCAATTTCATCTCAACGAGATGGTCGAAACGGTCGAGAAGATCGGCGATCCGCTGTTTCGCGTGAAGACCGATCAAGGCAAGGAGTTCGAGTGCAAGGTCGTCGTGATCGCGGCCGGCGGCGGCTCGTTCCAGCCCAAGCGTCCGCCGATTCCCGGCATCGAGCCGTATGAAGGCAAATCGGTGCACTATGCGGTGCGCAAGATGGAGGCGTTCCGCGACAAGCGCGTTCTCATCGTCGGCGGCGGCGACAGCGCGCTCGACTGGACGCTCAATCTCGCGCCGCTCGCCAGCCATCTGACGCTGCTGCATCGGCGCAACGAATTCCGCGCCGCGCCCGACAGCGTCAACAAGATGATGGCGCTGGTCGGCGAAGGCAAAATCGATCTCGTGCTGGGCCAGGTCACCGCGCTGGGCGGCGCCGACGGTCAGGTCAGCCAGGCCATCGTCAAGACCAATGACGGCTCGACCTTCGACATCGCCTGCGACGCGCTGTTGCCGTTCTTCGGCCTGACGATGAAGCTCGGTCCGGTCGCCAATTGGGGTTTCGAACTCAAGAACAACGAGTTCATTCCGGTCGACACCGAAAGCTTCGAGACCAGCGTGCCGGGCATTTTCGCCATCGGCGACATCAACTGGTATCCGGGCAAGCTCAAGCTGATCCTGTCCGGTTTCCACGAAGGCGCGCTGATGGCGCAGAAGGCGTACCGCTACATCTATCCGGAGAAGCGGCTGGTGTTCCAATACACCACGTCGTCGTCGAGCCTGCAGAAGAAGCTCGGTGTGACGCCGGCCCGTCCGCAAGCCTGACGCAGCCAAGCGGCTCTAAAATTACGGCGTCGCGCGGCGGCGTGGCGCTGCGCCGCTTGGCGCCGGAGCACGCGCGCAAGCGGTAGGCGGCGGCAGCGGTTCGGTGCGGACCGCCGGCGGTGCCGTCAGGCCGAGGACGCCGCGTGCGGCCGGCAAGTGCGGCATCCGCCATCGCCGCGTAGCCTTCGGCGGTCGGATGCACGGCGCCGCCATAGACGGCGCTGAGCACGCCCCACAGCGCATCGTGGATGTCGCTCGGCTTCAACATCGCCGGCATGCCTTCGGGATAAGTCATCGCGGTGAAATAGCTGTCGTTCGCGGTTCTGATCCAGCGCCCGCGCGACGCGTAGGGCCGATAATCGCCGGCGGGCTCGCCGCAGGCCATCGGATTGTCCGGCGCGGCGTTCGGATCGGTCTGTGAAACTTTCGCCCTTGGTCGAAAAGCAATTGCGGTCGAATTCGGGATCGCTGTTGGCGCGCACGCACATGCCGTGGCGCGCGAAGGCCGCTTGATGGCCGTCGACGAAGGTCATGCGCTCGGTCGCCGGATCGCGGCAGATTTTGTTGCCGTCGCAGGTCGCCAGCACTTTGAGCTTCGGCAAGAATTTTGTTTCGACGAAATCCGCCGCGGCCCGCAGCCGCTCGGCGTCGGCGCCGAACGCCGGATGGACGTCGAGCCCGTCGCGGCCGCCGGGGCAGGGCGTGTTCTCCGACTGCATGGCGGGATTGCCGTAGGAGACATAGACGACGCGGCCGAGATTGCCGCCGACATAGGGTTTGAGCGCGGTCCGCAATTGCGCAGAATACATCCGGGAAATCCTGATCGAGCGATCTTCTGCGCGTCGGCGACGCTGACGATCGATGCCGCCTTCCTTGAGCAGCAGCCGTTCCGTGGTCGCCTCGACGATGACATTGGCGACGAGCCCGGCGAAATTCACGTCGTTGGCGCCGACCGTCAGCAGCATCAGATCGATATTGCGGTTCGGATCCTGGCGGTGCGCGGCCGCCATCACGTTCTTGAGTTCGGCGAATTGCGCCGGCGCCGTCCCCGAACAGCTTTCGATGCCGACCACCCACGGGCAATCGTCGGCGCGCTGCCCGTCGAACATGCCGGCGCCGATGGTCGCCCCGGTGCAGGCCAGCGGAACCAACGTGACGGCGAGATGCGGCTGCTCGATGGCGAGCGCCAGCGCGGTGCGCACCTGATAGCTGTAAAGCGAGCGATGGCAGGCCGGATTCATCCAGCGCGCGCCATGCCGCGCCCAGTCTCTTCCCGCGGCGCTGCTCGACGGTCCGCTCTCGCAGGACCGGTCGTCGGTGTAGCCGGCGCGGCTCGGGCGGAAATATTGACTGCCGCCGCCGCGCAGGAAGCGCTTGAAGCAGAAGCCGCCGTCGAGCTCCACCGCTTTGTCGGGATTGCCCTCGCCGGCGGCGATCGAGTCGCCCAGTCCGACGATCAGCACGTCGCGCACGGCGATCTCGGTGGCGATGCGCTGCGCGGTGCCGTCGCCGAGCGGGACATCGACGGTGGCGACCGTGGTGCGGCCGGAGCGGACCCGGAGTTTGACTTCCTGATCGCAGGCCGCGGTGCTTTGCTTCACCGGACCATCGCCGTCGTCGAAATTCCACACGCACGTCGCGTCTTGCGGCACCGGGCCGGAAACGCGAACGCCGATCGGATGATCGCGCGGCGCCAGATAGTTCTCACGTTCGCCGTCGCGCTCGCAGGTCTCCAGCAGATCGCCGGAATTATCGACGCAGAGATTGGCCACCACGTCCTTCGCCCAGCCTTCGCCGTCGGTATCGTTTTCGAGCCGGCGCTCTTCGGCCAGCACGCCGTCGCCGCGGTTCTCCGCGGCTTGGCGCAGGAAATCGGCCTCGTGGCGGAATAACCGAAACCGGTTCTTTACTTCCCAGTTGATGTGGAAGTCGCCGGTGCCGGCAAGCTGCGCGAATCCCGTGTCGAGCGGCACGAGGACGATCAAAAGGGCGAGGATGATGGAAAGGCGCATGGGCTTGGGTGGGTGCCAACGACTATGCTTCTAGCACCCCGCTTGCGGCGGAAATGTGAGGATCGCCATCCGTCGGCGGATTTTCCGGAGAAATCCCTAAAATCCGATACAGCGGTCGGCGTTTACGTTACACATTTGCGATTAGATTGCGACCGCGGCGGTGAGGTTGAACCTTGCGGGCGGCCGCCGCAAGACGCCGTTTTCAGGCCGGTCGATCCACCCCGATTTAAGCGGACGTTATCGTCATGACAGACACCTCGATCACCACGAAATGCTGCGTCGTCGGCGGCGGCCCCGCCGGGATGATGCTTGGCTTTCTGCTGGCGCGCGCCGGTGTCGAGGTCGCAGTGCTGGAAAAGCACGGCGATTTCCTCCGCGACTTTCGCGGCGACACGGTTCATCCGTCGACGCTCGAACTGATGTACGAGCTTGGCCTGCTCGACGACTTCCTGAAAGAGCCGCACCAGAAGATCCAAAAAATCAGCGCTCAGATCGGTGCCGAAAGCATTCCAATGGCCGACTTCAGCGCTCTGCCGACGCATTGCAAATACATCGCCATGATGCCGCAGTGGGATTTTCTGAATTTCCTGGCAAAGCGCGGCAAAGACTACAAGACGTTCGGTCTGCATATGCACGCCGAGGCCACCGATCTTATCGAAGAGGCAGGCCGCGTGGTCGGCGTGCGGGCGAAGACGCCGGACGGCGCGCTCACGATCCGCGCCGACTTGGTCGTCGGCTGTGACGGCCGCCATTCGACGGTGCGGGAGAAGGCCGGCTTCGTCGCGGAGGATTACGGCGCGCCGATGGACGTGCTGTGGTTTCGCATCTCGCGCCAGGCCGGCGACCAGGCCGACGCCTTCGGCCATGTCGAGGCCGGCGTGATGCTGGTGATGCTCGACCGCGGCGATTATTGGCAATGCGCCTATGTCATTCCGAAAGGCGACTTCGAGGGCGTGAAGGCAAAGGGGATCGACGCGTTTCGCGCCAAAGTCTTGTGGATGTCGCCATTCCTGGGCGAGCGCGTCGGCCAGCTGAAAAGCTTCGACGACGTCAAGCTGCTGACCGTCACGGTCGAGCGGCTGAAAAAGTGGTGGCGGCCCGGCCTCATCTGCATCGGCAATTCCGCACACGCGATGTCGCCGATCGGCGGTGTCGGCATCAATATCGCGGTGCAGGACGCCGTCGCCACCGCCAACCGGCTGGCGGCGCCGCTCAGGGCCGGCACCGTGACGGACGCCGACCTTCAGGCGATCGAGGAGCGGCGCACCTTTCCGGTACGCTTCACGCAATGGATGCAGCTCACGATCCAGAAGCAGCTCATCAGCAAGATCCTGCACAGTCAGGAGCGGCCGAAGCCGCCATTCCTGATCCGGATCTTCGGCATGTTTCCATTCCTGCGCCGCATCCCGGCGCGGCTGGTCGGCATGGGCGTCCGGCCCGAGCATGTGCACACGCCGGACGCCTTCGCGAAGCCGCGCTGACCGGCGCGTTACGCCTTCTGCAATTCCGTCGCGGTGCGGGCGAGGACTTCCACCAGCCGGGATTCCGAATCCGGATCGTTCTCGATCCGCTTGGCGACGGCCGCGCGCAAATGATCGAAAGTGGCTTCGACCAGCGGCGGCAGATTGCGCCGGCCGTCGCGTTCGCCGCGCGACTCGCGCCGCCAGCGGCTGACTCGTTCGCCGATCGCCGCGAGGCGGTCGAGCACGACCTTCACCAGATCGCCCTGCGTGCCGAGATAGGCGCGGCCTTCGTCGGTGATGGTGTAGAGCTTCTTCGAACCTTCGGTCGAAGCCGTGACGTAGCCGGCTTCTTCCAGATAGGTCAGCGTCGGATAGACGATGCCGGGGCTCGGCGAATACCAGTCGGCGGTCTTTTCCTCGACCAGCTTGATGATCTCGTAGCCGTGGCGCGGCGCGACCGCGATCAAAGCCAGTGCCACCAGCCGCAGGTCGCCCTGCGCCAGCATGCGGCCGGCGCGCATGTCGTCGGGGTTCATGTCGCCCCCGCCCATGCCGTGGCGGCCGCCGAAGCCGAATTTGCCGAAGCGGCGATGCCGCCCGGCCGCCCAATGGCCATGGTTGTATTCCTGGCGGCCGTCGTGGCCACCCTCATTGTCGCGATGGCCGCGTCGTTCATGATGTCCGTGTCTGTGCATTCTGCACTCCTTAGTTAGATATATCTTTAGATAGATCAATAGTCTCTGTGATACAAGATATATCTTTAGATATAAAATAGTTTCATAAAATCATATGCTTATGTCGATGATATGAAGCAAAGGCGCTCGGGCCAGGCCGTAGCGGCCGCTCGGCAGCCGGGATTAGAATGCCGGAATGTTCGAGACCTTCTTTCACGAGCTGAAGCAGGCCGGCGTCCCGGTGACGTTGCGCGAGTACCTCACGCTGATGGAAGCGATGGAGAGGGACATCGCCGGCCGCAGGGTCGAGGATTTCTACTATTTGTCGCGCACAGCGCTGGTGAAGGACGAACGCAATCTCGACAAGTTCGACCGCGTGTTCGGCCACGTCTTCAAGGGCCTCGCCGTCGTCGATCAGGCGCTGGCGGGAGAGATTCCCGCCGAGTGGCTGCGAAAACTCACCGAGAAATATCTTACCGACGAAGAGAAGAAGCAGATCGAAGCGCTCGGCGGTCTCGACAAGCTTCTGGAAACGCTGCGCCAGCGGCTCGCCGAGCAGAAGGGCCGCCATCAGGGCGGCAAGAAATGGATCGGCACCGGCGGCACCTCGCCGTTCGGCGCGCACGGCTACAATCCCGAAGGCATCCGCATCGGCCAGGACACCAACCGCAATTTCCGCGCGGTGAAAGTCTGGGACAAGCGCGAATTCAAGGATCTCGCAGGCGACGTCGAACTCGGCACCCGCAACATCAAGATCGCGCTGCGGCGGTTGCGCAAATTCGCCCGCACCGGCGCGCCGGACGAGCTCGACCTCGACGGCACCATCAAGGGCACCGCGCATAAGGGCTACCTCGATATCCAGATGCGGCCGGAGCGGCACAACACCATCAAGGTGCTGCTGTTCCTCGACGTCGGCGGCTCGATGGACTGGCATGTCAAGGGAACGGAGGAACTGTTCTCCGCCGCCAAGACCGAGTTCAAGCACCTGGTGCATCTCTACTTCCACAATTGTCTTTACGAGAAAGTTTGGAAGCAAAACGCACGGCGCTACACCGAAACGACGCCGACCTGGGACGTGCTGCACACCTATCCGCACGATTACAAAGTGATCTTCGTCGGCGACGCCGCGATGTCGCCCTACGAGATCGCGGCGCCGGGCGGCTCGGTCGAGCATTTCAACGAAGAGGCCGGCCAGGTGTGGATGCAGCGCATCGCCGCGACCTATCCGTCCTGCGTCTGGCTCAACCCGGTGCCCGAGCACGAATGGGAAACCACCGCCTCGATCCGCATGATGCGGCAACTGCTCGGCGGCCGGATGTATCCGCTCACAATCGAGGGATTAGATGCTGCCATGAGGGAGCTGGGGCGGTAAGCTTGCTTCTTGAGGACGCGCGGATGCGCAGAACTTCAGGAGGGTTCGATGCCGGCCGAACGGTTCGATTTTCCCAACGCGCAGGGTCAAAAGCTTGCCGCGCTGCTCGATCGGCCGGATAGCGAGATCCGCGCGGTCGCGCTGTTCGCGCATTGCTTCACCTGCGGCAAGAGCAATCGGGCGGCGCGGCATATCGCCGAAGGGCTCAAGCTGCACGGCATTGCCGTGCTGCGCTTCGACTTCACCGGGCTCGGCGCCAGCGAGGGCGAATTCGCCAACACCACCTTCTCCTCGAATGTCGACGATCTGGTCGCGGCGGCCGATCATCTGCGGCGGACGGTGGCCGCGCCGGCGATCCTGATCGGTCACAGTCTCGGCGGCGCCGCCGTGCTCGCCGCTGCGCATCGGATCGCGGAGGCGAGGGCAGTGGTGACGATCGCGGCGCCGTTCGATCCGGCCCATGTCGTCGGCCTGCTCGGCGACAAGGTGGCCGAACTCGATGAGAAAGACGAGGTCGAAGTGACGCTCGCCGGCCGGCCGTTCCGCATCCGCCGTTCGCTGCTCGACGACATCGCCCAGCAAAATCTCAGCCCCCTCGTCGCCGGTCTGCATAAGGCGCTGCTGGTTTTTCATTCGCCGACCGACGACACCGTCGGCATCGACAATGCGAGCCACATCTTTGTTACCGCGAAACATCCGAAGAGCTTCATCTCGCTCACCGGCGCCGACCATCTGCTGAGCCAATCAAGCGATGCCGCCTATGTCGCGCATGTCCTGTCGTCCTGGGCGGCGCGTTACCTCGACATGGCGGTCGACGCCCGGCCGACCGCAGGACACCGCGCCCGGCACCGTCGTGGTGCGCGAAACGCGGCGCGGGCAGTTCCAGCAGGAAGTCATCATCGGCGACCATCGCCTGCTGGCCGACGAACCGGTGAAAGCCGGCGGCCTCGATACCGGTCCCGGGCCATACGATCTTGTTGCTCGCGGCGCTCGGCGCCTGCACCTCGATGACGATCCGGCTCTATGCCGATCTCAAGAAAATCCCCTTACGCCGCACGCAAGTCCGGCTGCATCACGAGAAAATCTACGCCCTCGATTGCGCCGAATGTGAAACCAAAGAAGGCAAGATCGACCACATCGATCGTGTCATTACCTTCGAAGGCGAGCTTTCCACCGAGCAGCGCCAGCGGCTTCTGGAAATCGCCGACAAATGCCCGGTTCACCGCACGCTGAAATCGGAGGTGGATATCCGGACGGCTGAAGCGCCGATCGGCGTGTAGCGCGCATGAGCGGAGCGTAATGCGGGAGCGATAGCGCGGCTCGTTCGCCGCCCCGGATTACGCTCCACTCCATCCGGGCTCTAATTCTTCACCGCTCTAATCACTTCCGGGATCGCCGCATCGTTGCCCGGCGCCATGATGTGGACGCCGGCGACACCGGGGATGGTCTTCAGCTCCGCGATCAAATCGACGCAGATGCGCACGCCCTCCCGCGCCGGGTCGGCGGCCTGCTCCAGCCGCTCGATAAAGGCGTCGGGGATGATGGTGCCGAAAAGGTGGCTCTTCATCCAGCGCGCGGATTTGGCCGAGCGCAGCGGGTTGACGCCGATCAGGATGGCGAGGTCTTTGGTGATGCCGGCTTTTTCCAGCACGCCGACGTAACGGCGCACGATTCCCGCGTCCATGCAGAATTGCGTCTGCGCGAACTGCGCACCGGCTTTGACCTTGGCGAGAAGCCCGGTCGGCTGCCAGTCCGCCGGCGGGTCGATCGGCATGTCGGCGGCGCCGATGAAGAACGCGGCTTTGCCCTCGACCTTGCGGCCGGTCGGCAGCGTGCCGTCGTCGCGCAGCCGCCGTGCGGTCTCCATCAGCGTTCGCGAGTCGACGTCGAACACCGGTTTGGTCTCGGGCTGGTCGCCCAATTTCGGATCGTCGCCGGTGAGGATCAGGAGGTTGCGGATGCCGAGTGCGGCGGCTCCCATCAGCTCGCTTTGCAGCGCGATCCGGTTCTTGTCGCGGCAGGTCAGCTGCAGGATGGGCTCGATCCCCGCGCCGACCAGGAGACTGGCCGCCGCGAGCGCCGCCATATGCGCCCGCGCGCCGGCGCCGTCGGTGACATTGACGGCATCGGCCAAACCTTTGAGCGGTGCAGCCCTGCGCAACAATTCCTGGGCATCGCAGGAGACCGGCGGCGCAAGCTCCGCGGTCATGACGAAGTGGCCCTGACGTAACCGGTCCTGCAGCGTCTGGGGGAGGGTGGTGGTGTGCTGGTTCATTGCCTGCTCGGTGGGGCGGGCACGCCGCCGCGAGAACACTTATATGTGGTGCGCTTATAGGCTTTGCGGCTGCACATCAATTGTGCCGTGAAATCCACTTTCCCGTGCAGGCAAATCCTACTTTCCTGGACATGAATGTCTCGCCTCGTTAGAGAGTTGCCCACCATGACCGGCGTTAACGATATCAGATCGGCCTTCCTCGGCTATTTCGCGCGCGAGGGTCACGAAGTGGTGCCGAGCTCGCCGCTCGTGCCGCGCAACGACCCGACGCTGATGTTCACCAATGCCGGCATGGTGCAGTTCAAAAACGTCTTCACCGGCCTCGAAAAGCGGCCCTATTCGCGCGCGGTGACGGCGCAGAAATGCGTCCGCGCCGGCGGCAAGCATAACGACCTCGATAATGTCGGCTACACCGCGCGCCACCACACCTTCTTCGAAATGCTCGGCAACTTCTCGTTTGGCGATTATTTCAAAGAGCGTGCAATCGAGCTGGCGTGGAAGCTGATCACCAAGGAATACGGTGTGCCGGCCGACAAGCTGCTGGCGACCGTTTATATCGACGACGATGAGGCGTTCCGGCTGTGGAAGAAGATCGCCGGCCTGCCGGACAGCAGAATCCTGCGGATCGCCGGCAGCGATAATTTCTGGGCGATGGGCGACACCGGCCCCTGCGGCCCTTGCTCCGAGATCTTTTACGATCACGGCAGCCATATTCCCGGCGGACCGCCGGGCAGTCCGGATGCCGACGGCGATCGCTTTGTCGAGATCTGGAACCTCGTCTTCATGCAATACGAGCAGCTTCCGGGCGGCCAACGGGTCGACCTGCCGCGGCCGTCGATCGATACCGGCATGGGTATCGAGCGCATGGCGGCGGTGCTCCAGGGCACTCACGACAATTACAAGATCGATCTGTTCGGCGCGCTGATCGAGGCGGTGGCCGATCTCACCGGCGTCGATCCCGAACGGCGAGCGCGGCGCTTCGCATCGCGTGATCGCCGATCATCTTCGCGCCTCGGCCTTCCTGGTCGCCGACGGCGTGTTTCCCTCCAACGAGGGGCGCGGCTACGTGCTTCGCCGCATCATGCGCCGCGGCATGCGGCATGCCGAACTGCTCGGCGCCAAAGAACCGCTGATGTGGAAGCTCGTGCCGGTGCTGGTACGCGAGATGGGCCAGGCCTATCCGGAATTGCATCGCGCCGAGACCATGATCACCGAAACGCTCAAGCTCGAGGAAAGAAGTTTCCGCCGCACGCTGGAGCGCGGTTTGACGATCCTCGACGAGGCGTCGAAGACGTTGAAAAAAGGCGACATGTTCGACGGCGTCACGGCGTTCACGCTGTACGACACCTACGGCTTTCCGCTCGATCTCACGCAGGACGCGCTGCGGCCGCGCGGCATCGGCGTCGACGTCGCATCCTTCACCGACGCCATGGAAGAGCAGCGCAAGAAGGCGCGTGCTTCCTGGGCGGGCTCGGGTGAAGCCGCCGACGAGGCGGTCTGGTTCGGCTTGCGCGAGAAGGTCGGCGCCACCGAATTTCTCGGCTACGAGACCGAGAGCGCCGAAGGCGTGGTCGCGGCGCTGGTGCATGACGGCAAGGAAGTCGCGGCACTGAAGAAGGGCGAAAACGGCGCGGTGGTTCTCAATCAGACGCCGTTCTACGGCGAGTCCGGCGGCCAGGTCGGCGATACCGGCGTGCTGAGCGGCGAGGGCGTGCGCTTCCGCGTCACCGATACGCAGAAATATGCCGGCGACCTGTTCGCGCATAGCGGCGTGGTCGAAGAGGGCACGCTGAAGCCGGGAATCGCGCTGGCGCTCGAGGTCGATCACGCGCGCCGCGGCAGCATCCGTAAAAATCATTCGGCCACGCATCTGCTGCACGAAGCGCTGCGGCAGGTGCTCGGCGATCACGTGGCGCAAAAAGGCTCGCTGGTGTCGCCCGACCGGCTGCGGTTCGACTTTTCGCATCCGAAGCCGATGAGCAGCGAGGAAATCGAGCGCGTCGAAGACATCGCCAACGACTACGTGCTGCAAAATTCGCCGGTGACGACGCGGCTGATGGCGATCGACGACGCGCGGGCTTCCGGCGCGCGGGCTTTGTTCGGCGAGAAATACGGCGACGAGGTCCGTGTCGTGGCGATGGGCGAAGGCGGCGGCAACACGCTGGGCTGGTCGGTCGAACTGTGCGGCGGCACGCATGTGAAGCGCACCGGCGATATCGGCCTCATTTCGGTGGTGGGCGACAGCGGCGTGGCGGCAGGCGTACGCCGGATCGAAGCGCTCACCGGCAGCGGCGCCCGGCACGAACTCAACAAATTCAAGACCGATCTTCGCGCCATCGCCGGCGAATTGCGGGCGCCGATTGCCGAGGTTGCGGCCCGCACCACGGCCGTGCTGGAAGACCGCAAGAAACTCGAGCGCGAATTGTCCGACGCGAAGAAGAAGCTTGCCATGGGTGGCGGCGGTTCGAATGGTAGCAAGAGCGACGGTGCCAATGGCGTCCGAACCGTCGGCGACGTGAAGCTGATATCGCGCGCCGTGGAAGGCATCGAACTCAAAGATCTGCGCAGCCTTGCCGACGAGGGCAAGAAACAAGTCGGTTCCGGCATCGTGGCGATTGTCGGCGTTTCCGGCGACGGGCGGGCCGGCGTCGTGGTCGGCGTCACCAACGATCTGGTCGCCCGCTTCAATGCCGTCGAACTGGTGCGCAAAGCCGCCGAGGTTTTGGGCGGCAAAGGCGGCGGCGGCCGGCCGGATATGGCGCAAGCCGGCGGCCCGGATGGATCGAAGGCCGGTGCCGCGCTCGAAGCGATCGAGACCGCGATCGGCGCCCCCGCCTAATCCTCCTCCGCGAGTGGGGGAGGTTTAGGAGGGGGGATTTCAAAGCTCGACGATCATCCCGTCGTCCGCCGTCTCGAACGGAATCTCGGCGCGGCGGGCCAGCATGTCGTTGCTCATGTGGCTCAGCACCAGACGCTTTGGCTTGATCTGGTCGAGATGCTTTTCCAGCGAACTCAGCGCCATGTGGGTTTTGATCGGTTTGTCGCGGGTATAGGCCTCGCAAATAAACAGGTCGGCGGCGCGCCCGATGTCGATCAGACTGTCGGTCCACTCGGTATCGCCGGAAAAGCCGATGACCTTGCCCTCCGCTTCGAAACGAAAGCCGAGACACGGGCCGGCGCGATCGTCATGCACGACGTGAAACGGCGTCACCCGTAGCGCGCCGATGTCGGCGCGGCGGCCGATCTCCAGTTCCCGCAGCGTCAGCGGGAAAGCCCATTCCAGTGTCTTGGTGCCGGGGAAAGCGGTGTCCATCAGTTCCGCGAAGCGCGCCTTGAGGCCGGGCGGTCCGGCGATCGTGAGAGGGCGGTGGCGTTTGAGGATGTAGTTCGCCTCCAGCATGAAGAACGGCAGGCCGCCGAAATGATCGGCGTGAAAATGCGAAATGAAAATGGTGTCGATGCCGTTGCGATCGATCGCAAGCTTGCTCATCGAGACCAGCGAAGAGGCGCCACAATCGATCAGTGCGTTGATGTTCCGGCCGACCAGATGAAAGCAGGTATTGAATCGTCCGCCCGAGCCGAAGGCATCGCCGCAGCCGATGAATTGCAAGTGCATGAAACTCCCCACCAACTACCAACTCGCTTGAGAGGCTAAAGCGCGCAAACACCCCGGTCGCGCATACCTCCCCAGTTGCCACTGTCGCCTGGGCGTATGGCAAGTGTCCGTGATCTCTATCACAAAGCCGAAAATAGCCAGGAGAATTGGTGATCCGGCTAAGCTACTGTTTGCACTACTAATTTCGGCCTTTACCATGTCGCTTTTACGGGTTCCGATTGATCGCGCCAAGGCGCGGCGCCTTGGCTACAATGGGCCGCGCGGTGCCGCCTTGATCGCACCACAAACCGGCGCATTCTGGGGCAGGTTGGTTTTAGGGGATACGGGTGGAGTTTCGATTAAAACGATTGCGCTTGGTTCCGGCGCTGGTCGTGGCCGCAGGTTTGTGCGGCTGCGCCAATGTCGATTTCGAGAACACCCAGGCTTGGTTCGCCAAACCGCTCGACGTCACCGGCCGCAATGCCGGTTATACTTTTTCCGAACTTGCCGAAACCAAGCAGCGGCAGCGCCCGATCACGGCGAACGACCTGGTCGATAATAATGGGGCGTGCCCGGCACCCGCCGCGCCGCAAGCGCAAGGTTCGCCGGCAGCACCGGCCGCAGCGCCGGGTACTGACTCTTTGCTCGGCGGCGGGGTCGCGCTGGGCATGAGCGAATGTGACGTGGTCGCCCGCGCCGGCGCGCCCAGTCAGGTTCAGCTCGGTAAAAATCCCAATGGCGATCGCACCGCGGTGCTGACCTTCACCGGCGGCCCGCGAGCCGGGATCTATCACTTCGAGCGCGGCGGGCTGATGTCGATGGATCGGGTTGCGGCGCCGGCACCGCCGCCGCAAGCCGCCAAGAAGAAGGCGGCAAAAGCGGCCAAGCCGCCGAGGAAGAACGATCAGAGCTAAAACGCCGCGCGCTTGTCGCGGCCGCGCGCGAAGGTTATAAGCCCGCGCGGTTTCCAGCCGCTTTTGCAAATCCCAATTTCGTAATCTCAAAGGACGAGTCGATGACCATCGAGCGTACATTTTCGATCATCAAGCCGGATGCCACCGCCCGCAACGTCACGGGCGCCATCAACGCCATGATCGAAAAAGCGGGTCTGCGCATCGTCGCGCAGAAGCGCATGCGGATGAGCCGCAAAGAGGCCGAGACTTTCTACGCCGTCCATCGCGAGCGGCCGTTTTTCGGCGAGCTGGTCGATTTCATGATTTCGGGACCGGTCGTGGTGCAGGTTCTGGAAGGCGAGAATGCGGTCGCCGCCTATCGCGATCTGATGGGCGCGACCGATCCGGCCAAGGCCGCGCCGAACACGATCCGCAAGGCGCATGCCCAATCGATCGGCGAAAACTCCGTGCACGGTTCGGATGCCGCGGCGACCGCCGAGAAGGAAATCGCGCAGTTCTTCGCCGGCAATGAAATCGTCGGCTGAGGCCCGCCGGCGTGGGCCCGTTTGCCGAATATCTGCACACGGCGCCATATCTGCACGCGGAGATTTGGCGCGATTGGCTTGCCGCCAGCATTGATCATCTGGGTTATGCGGAATTCTGGGTCGCGGCGCTCCAGATCGTCTTCATCAATCTGCTGTTGTCCGGCGATAACGCCGTCATCATCGCGATGGCGTGCCGCGGATTGCCGGCCCAACAACGGCGCTGGGGCATCGTGCTCGGCGCCGGCGTGGCCGTGGTTTTGCGCATCGTCTTTGTCGGCATCATCGCACGGCTGATGTTGCTGTCTTACTTCAAGCTCGCCGGCGGCGTCGCCCTGGTGCTGATCGCGGCGAAGCTGATCGTGCCGGACGACGACCGGAATGACGTCAAGGCGGCTGCGCATCTATGGCGCGCGGTGTTAATCATCGCCGCGGCCGACATCATCATGAGCGTCGACAATGTCATCGCCATTGCCGCGGCCGCGCGCGGCGATTTCCTGTTGCTCGTTATCGGCATCGCGGTGTCCGTTCCCATGATCATGGCCGGCGCTGCCCTGATCGTCACTTTGATTGACCGTTTTCCGATTCTGGTCTGGGCGGGCGCGGCGCTGCTCGGCTGGGTGGCGGGCGACACCATTGCGACCGATCCCGTCGTCGTTCATTTCGCCGCCAAGTTCGGCGATGACTTTCCGCAGCGCGCCGAGTTGGCGGCGGGCGGCGCGGGAATGCTGCTTGCCATCGGCATCGGCGGACTTTGGCGGCGCTTGCATGTCGTCAAGATGCAAGCGCTGACGCCCGCGGTAAAAGCAAGCCGCCGTTAGCCGGCGACGCGCGAAGTTTCGCATCGCGCCATATGCGCTATCGTTACGTTGTGTGCGCGGCGGAATGCGCGCGCGAAGACGTTATGCAACAGCCAAAGTTGCGCCGTATTTTTCCGGCTTGCTGACGAAGCAAAACGGGTTTTGGCCATCCGCCGGTGCTGCCTTGCCGACACAATCGCCTTGGACTTCCCCGCTTCGGACTCCCTCCAAAATTTGGTTTGTGGCGCGAGCCATGACGTTTGTGCGGTTCGTGCCGATGGCACGTAACGCGCCGATGTCGTTGCCGCGTCTTCGCTGGCATCTGGAATGACTGAGGAGACAGACGATGCAGAAAGGCAGCGTCAAGTGGTTTAATGCGACCAAGGGTTATGGATTCATCAAGCCGTCGACCGGCGACAAGGACGTGTTCGTTCATATCTCGGCCGTCGAACAGGCGGGCTTGCGGACACTCAATGACGGTCAGGAAGTCGAGTATGAACTGGTCACCAACCGCGGCAGGACCTCGGCGGAGAATCTGAAGGTCGCGTGAACCGGTACCGCAAAACAATTCTGATGGCCCCCGGTTTTATCCCCGGGGGCTTTTCGTTTTTGCAGTCGCGGCGCTACGCATCCGGAGTAAAAGCGACCCGGCCTTCGGCCACCCGGCGCAGCGCCTGCGGGTAGATGCGGTGCTCGACTTCGAGCACGCGGCGCGACAGCGTCTCTTCGGTATCGCCGGGCAGCACCGGCACCGACTCCTGCAGAATGATCGGTCCGGAATCCATTTCCGCGGCGACGAAATGCACGGTGGCGCCGTGACGTGTGGCGCCGGCCTCGAGCGCGCGGCGGTGGGTGTGCAGGCCTTTGAACGCCGGAAGCAGCGCCGGATGGATATTGAGCATTCGGCCGCTCCAGCGGGTGACGAACCAGGGCGTCAGCAGCCGCATGAAGCCGGCAAGGCAGACGAGATCGATCCGATGGGCGCCGAGTGTGGCGTCGAGCGCGCGTTCGAAAGCCTTCGCGGTCCGCGCCGAACGTCCGGTGATCGACCAGCGCGGTCGCGATACCGGCCTCGCGCGCATGCACGAGGCCCAAGGCGTCGGGACGGTTCGATACCACCAATACGATGGCGGCCGGATAGTCGGGAGCCTTGGCGGCTTCGATCAGCGCCGCCATGTTCGAGCCACGGCCGGAAATAAGGACGGCGACGCGCTTCCTCGTCATGCGCGCTCACCACGTCAGGTCGAGTTGTCCGCGAAAATCGACGCGCGCGCCGCCCGCGCCGGCTACGACCTCGCCGAGCCGGACGACTGTCTCGCCGTTGGCCGTCGAACCGCTCGATGGCGGCATCGGCACGATCGCTATCGGCCACCACCACCATGCCGATGCCGCAATTGAACGTGCGCAGCATCTCGGTGGTCGCTGATGCCGCCGGCACCGGCCAGCCATTTGAACACCGGCAACACCGGCACGCGCGCTGAGATCCAACGCGACAGCGAGACCCGCCGGCAACACGCGCGGAATGTTTTCGGTGAAGCCGCCGCCGGTAATATGCGCCAGCGCCTTGACCGCTTTGGTCTCGCGGATCGCGGCGAGACAGGAACGCACGTAAAGCCGCGTCGGCGTCAGGAGAGCTTCGCCCAGACTTCGCGCCGGATCGAAAGGGCGCCGGCTCGTCCCAGGTCAGGCCGGCGGTCTCGGCGACCCGGCGCACCAGCGAAAAGCCGTTGGAATGCACGCCGGTCGAGGCAAGGCCGAGCACGACGTCGCCCGGCCTTGATGTCGGCGCGCGGCAAAATGTCCTTGCGTCCGACCGCGCCGACCGCAAATCCGGCGAGGTCGTAGTCGCCGCCCTGATAGACGCCGGGCATTTCCGCGGTCTCGCCGCCGATCAGCGCGCAGCCGGCTTCGCGGCAGGCCGCGGCGATGCCTTTCACCACCGCCGCGCCGACCGCCGGATCGAGCTTGCCGCAGGCGAAATAGTCGAGAAAGAACAACGGTTCGGCGCCCTGGACCACGAGGTCGTTGACCGACATGGCGACCAGGTCGATGCCGATGGTGTCGTGGCGGCGCGGTTTCGATCGCGATTTTGACTTTGGTGCCGACGCCGTCGGTCGCGGCGACCAGGATCGGGTCGGAGAAGCCCGCGGCCTTGAGGTCGAACAGGCCGCCGAAGCCGCCGATCTCGGCATCGGCGCCGGCGCGCGCCGTGGCCGCGCACCAGTGGCTTGATCAATTCCACCATGCGGTTGCCGGCATCGATATCGACGCCGGCGGCCGCGTAGCGCGCCTCGTCCACGAATGCCACCAATTCGATGATAGACCTCCCGCAGGGGAGGCGTTGCTGGCGCCTCCTACGTCGGAATCGCGGGGTGCGCAAGCGTGCGGCCGCCGGTATAGTGCGTGAATCAACGATGGCGCGCAGGGAGGAGACACTTCCGACGTGAACGCGCCGCAAGCCGGGGCAGGGTTTGAGTATCCCAAATCTTATCTACGTTAGGCCGCATTCTCTTGGTGCCGATCGTGGTCTGGGCGATCACGTCGGGCGAGATGCGCATGGCATTTATCCTGTTCCTGGTCGCCGGGATCAGCGATGGCGTCGACGGCTTTCTCGCCAAGCGCTTCCACATGGCAAGCGAGCTCGGCGCTTATCTCGATCCCTCTGGCCGACAAGGCGCTGATCGTATCGATCTATGTCGCGCTCGGCATTGCCGGCGCGCTGCCGATCTTTCTCGTCATCCTGGTCGTGTCGCGCGATATCATGATCATCGGCGCCTTCATGCTGTCGTGGCTGGTCGGCAAACCGATGCCGATCCGGCCGCTGTTCGTCTCCAAAGCCAATACGGTGGCGCAGATCGTGCTGGCCACTCTGGTGCTGGGCGAGCAGGCCTTCGGCTTCGATGCCGCGCTGGTGACGCAATTGACCATGGCGGCGGTCGCCATCTTGACCTTGCTCTCGATCGCCTTCTATCTCGCCGAGTGGGTCCGCCATATGAACTCGTTCGGCGCCGGGCATTGAGTGCCGCGGCGATAGGGGGCGTGATGCAATTGCAGCGCAACATCGTGTTCTGGGTCGTGGCGCTCCTGATCGTCGTCGGCCTGTTGTGGCTGCTCAGCCCGATTCTGCTGCCCTTCGTGCTCGGCATGGCGATCGCCTATCTGCTCGATCCGCTGGCCAAGCGGCTGACCGCGCGCGGCATGAGCCGGCTGGTCGCGGCGCTGGTCATCCTCGCCGGCTTCGTCGTTGCCTTGCGCTGCTGGTGCTGCTGATCGCGCCGGTTCTGACGCGGCAGTTCGCCGGCTTCATCGAACACGCGCCGGTCTATGCGCAGCGTCTGCAGTCGCTGGTCAGCGATCCCGGCCATCCCTGGATCAAGAAGATCGTCGGCGACAATCTGGTCGGCGCCGATAAATCGGTCGGCGACATCTATGAATCAGGCGGTCGGCTATCTGTCCGGCTTTCTCGGGTCGATCTGGAGCAAGGGACAGGCCCTGATTTCGATCTTTTCACTGGTGATCATCACGCCGGTGGTCGCGTTCTATCTGATCTGCGACTGGGACAGCATGGTGGATACCGTCGATCAGCTGGTGCCGCTGCCGCAGCGCGACACGGTGCGCGGCCTCGGCCGTGAAATCGACGCCACCATCTCGGCGTATGTCCGCGGTCAATCCGGCCTGTGTCTTATCCTCGGTTCGTATTATGCGGTCGGTCTTACCTTGGCGGGCTTGAACTTCGGCCTCCTGATCGGCGTCGTCTCCGGCCTGATCAGCTTCATTCCTTATGTCGGATCGCTGACCGCGCTGGTGTTGTCGCTCGACCGTGGCGCTGGCGCAATTCTCGCCGGATTGGACCAGCATCCTCATCGTCGGCGGCGTCGTTCTGTTCGGCCAGTTCCTCGAAGGCAATGTGCTGGCGCCTTATCTGGTCGGCCATAGCGTCGGCCTGCATCCGGTCTGGCTGATGTTTGCCTTGTTCGCATTCGGCTATCTGTTCGGCTTTGTCGGGCTGCTGCTCGCGGTGCCGCTGGCGGCCGCGACCGGCGTGCTGATCCGCTTTGCCGTCCGGCGCTATCTGGCGAGCCCGTTCTACACCGGCGTCCAGACACCGTAACCGCATGGCGTCTGGTACCGAGTCATTTCCGCCACGCCAGCTCGCGCTCGCGCTCGATCATGCCGAAAGCTACGCGCGCGAGGATTTTCTGTCCGGACCGTGCAATGCCGGCGCGCTGGCGCTGATCGAGTCCTGGCCGGATTGGCCGGCGCGCGCCATCGCGCTGGTCGGCCCGAAGGCTCGGGCAAGACCCATTTGGCGAGCGATCTGGGCGGCGGCCGCCGGCGCGCGCGTCGTTTCCGCTCACGCGCTCGACGAAACCGATCTGCTCGGCGCGCTCGCCACCGGCGCGCTGGTGGTCGAGGACTGCCGACGCGATCCCGACGACCGGGCGCTGTTTCATCTGATCAATCTCGCGCGCGAGGAACAGGCGTTTCTGCTGTTCACCGCGCGCACCGCGCCGGCGCTGTGGCCGGTCGCGCTTCCCGACGTGGTGTCGCGGCTGCGCGCGTTGCCGGTGGTGACGCTGCAGCCGCCGGACGACGCGATGCTGCGGGGGCTGATCGTCAAGCTCGCCAGCCGACCGCCAGCTCACGCTCGACGACAGCGTCGTCCGCTATCTTTCGACCCATATCGAGCGCTCCTTCGCCGCGGCCCGCGCCGCCGTCATCGCCCTGGACAAGGAGGCGCTGCGGCAGGGCCGGCCGCCGAGCCGGGCCCTGGCGGCGGAACTGTTCCGCAATGCGGCCTGACCGGCCGGCTTTGCCGCGATTTCGATCATTTCGTCATGTTTTACGAAGCGGACTTGACGGAACGGCCGCCCGCCGCGTTATCTCGTCGGAATTCTTTGATCGGATTGTCATAAATCGTGGCTAATGTAGCGCTCGAGTGAACAGGGGCCGGTTATGGCCGAACGCGGCCAAGCCGCTGCGGGCACACGCAATTCTGCGCCGGTGCGCCGGCTCGAACCGGTACCCTTGCACCAGTCCGCGCCGCCGCATGCGGTCGGCGAAATCGCCTCCAGTCCGGACCGATTCATCAATCGCGAACTGTCGTGGCTGAATTTCAATCGCCGCGTCCTGGAAGAGTCCGCCAATCGCAGAAACCCGCTGCTGGAGCGGCTGAAATTTCTGTCGATCTCGGCCAACAATCTCGACGAATTCTTCATGGTGCGCGTCGCCGGTCTCGGCGCGCAGGTGCGCGAAGGCATCACCACCCGCAGCCCGGAAGGCTTGACGCCCGCCGAGCAACTGACCCGCATCGCCGAAGCGGTGTCGATCCTGGTCGAGGATCAGCAGGCGCAATGGCGCGAGCTCCGCAAGTCGCTCGGCCGAAGCCGGCATCGTGCTGGTCGACGGTCCCGAGGTCACCAAGACGGAAAAGGCCTGGCTCGAGGATTATTTCCTTGCCCACGTTTTTCCGCTGCTGACGCCGCTCGCGATCGATCCGGCGCATCCGTTCCCGTTCATTCCCAATCTCGGCTTCACCATCGCCTTGCAGCTGTCGCGCGCCAAGGACGGCAGGGCGATGAATGCGCTGATCCGCATGCCGAACCGGATCGAACGCTTCGTGCGCCTGCCGGCGTCGGGCGACGGCGGCAAGGTGCGGCTGATCTCGATCGAGGGCGTGACCAGCCTGTTCATCGGCAAGCTGTTTCCCGGCTATGCCGTGAAGGGCCTGGGCGCGTTCCGCGTCATCCGCGACTCCGAAGTCGAAATTCTCGAAGAAGCCGAAGATCTGGTGCGGCTGTTCGAGACCGCGCTGAAGCGCCGCCGCCGCGGTACCGTGATCCGGCTCGACATCGAAGCCACGATGCCGGTGGAGTTGCGGCGCTTCGTGCAGCGGGCGCTCGGCGCCAGCGACGACAGCGTGTTCAGCGTCGACGGCGTGCTGGCGCTCAACGAAATGGGCCAGGTCGCCAACCTCGAGCGGCCCGATCTGGAATTCGTGCCCTATGCGCCGCGCTATCCGGGCCGCGTCCGCGATCATGGCGGCGATTGCTTCGCCGCGATCCGGCAGAAGGATCTCGTCATCCACCATCCGTTCGAATCCTTCGACGTGGTGGTGAACTTCCTGCAGCAGGCGGCGCGCGATCCGGACGTCGTCGCCGATCAAGCAGACGCTCTACCGCACCTCGGCCGACTCGCCGATCATCAAGGCGCTGGCCGAAGCCGCCGAGGCCGGCAAATCGGTCACCGCGCTGGTCGAGCTGAAGGCGCGCTTCGACGAGGAAGCCAATATCCGCTGGGCGCGCGATCTCGAACGCGCCGGCGTGCAGGTCGTGTTCGGCTTCATCGAACTCAAGACCCACGCCAAGCTGTCGCTGGTGGTGCGCCGCGAGGGCAGCGCGCTGGCGTCTTATGTTCACGTCGGCACCGGCAATTATCATCCGGTGACGGCGCGCATCTATACCGACCTGTCGTTCTTCACCTGCGATCCGGTCATCGCCCGCGACGTCGCCCGCGTCTTCAACTTCGTCACCGGCTATGCCGAGCCCGCCGAACTCGAGCGCATGGCGGTGTCGCCGCTGTCGCTGCGCAAGCGCATCCAGCGATCACATCGACGAGGAAACCGCCAACGCCAAGGCCGGGCGTCCCGCGGCGATCTGGATGAAGATGAATGCGCTGGTCGATCCGGACATCATCGATGCGCTGTACCGGGCCTCGGCCGCCGGCGTGCCGATCGACCTCGTGGTGCGCGGCATCTGCTGCCTGCGTCCCGGCGTGCCCGGCCTCTCCGAAAATATCCGCGTCAAATCGATCGTCGGCCGCTTCCTCGAACACGGCCGCATCTATTGCTTCGGCGCCGGCCACGGCCTGCCGCATCCGAAGGCCGCGGTTTATATTTCGTCCGCCGACATGATGCCGCGCAATCTCGATCGCCGCGTCGAGGTGCTGTGCCCGATCCTCAATCCCACCGTGCACGAACAGGTGCTCGGCCAGATCATGGTCGCCAATCTGAAGGACAACGAGCAGAGCTGGCAGCTTCTCGCCGACGGATCGTCGGCGCGCATCGAGCCGGCGCCGGGCGAGGAAGCGTTCAATTCGACCACTTATTTCATGACCAATCCGAGCCTGTCCGGCCAGGGCAAGTCGCCGAAGGATTCCATCCCGCGCCTGCGGCACCGGCTCGACCGCATGTGATCCGGTTCCGAATCGTATAGCGTGCGCCGGCTTCCGCGCTGGACGCGCCGGCAGAACCATCGCTTAAAATCGGCAGAGATGCGCAGCAAGAAATCCGACGCTCAAGGACGTCTCGATCACGGTCCGCCGATCGCCGTGGTCGATATCGGCTCGAACTCGGTGCGCCTCGTGGTTTACGAAGGCCTCACCCGCAGTCCGACCGAACTTTTCAACGAAAAGGCGCTGTGCGGTCTCGGCCGCGAAGTGCAGTCGACGCGCCTGCTGGCGGCGGACGCGGTGCAGCATGCGCTGGCGACGCTCAAGCGTTTCCGCGCGCTGTGCGGGACCATGGGCGTGAAGCGGATTTTCGCCATCGCAACGGCGGCCTGCCGCGACGCCAAGAACGGCCCGGCCTTCATCAAGCTTGCCGAACGCACCATCGGCGTCGAGATCGACGTGCTGTCGGGCGCGCGCGAGGCGGAATTTACCGCGCTCGGCGTCATCTCCGGCGTGCATCATGCCGACGGCCTGGTCGGCGATCTCGGCGGCGGCTCGCTCGAACTGGTCGATGTGCGCGGCACCCGCGCCACCCACGGCGTCACCCGGCCGCTCGGCGGTCTGGCGCTCGCCGACATCTCGTCGAAATCGATCAAGAAGGCCGAAAAATTCGTCGAGAAGTCGCTCGACGGCCTGCCGCTGTTGAAAGCCTGCCGCGGCCGCACCTTCTATGCCGTCGGCGGCACCTGGCGTTCGCTGGCGCGGCTGCACATGTGGCAGACCGGCTATCCGCTTCATGTCATGCACGGCTACGCCATTGCCGCCGACGAGGCGCTGGAATTTGCCCGGCTGGTGCATCGCGTCGATGTCGACACGCTGTCCAACATCGAAGTCGTCAACAATGCACGCCGCCCGCTGTTGCCTTATGCCGCGCTGGTGCTCGAACATATTTTGCGGATCGGCAAACCGCGGCAGGTGGTGTTCTCCGCGCTCGGCGTCCGCGAAGGCATGCTGTTTTCGCTGCTCAGGAAAAAAGACAAGGAGAAGGACGCGCTGATCGAGGCGGCGCGCCAGCTCAACCAGTTGCGCTCGCGCTCGCCGCAGCACGGCGAAGAGCTGATCGGCTGGACCGATCGCTTCATGCGCTCCTCGGGCCTCGACGAGACCGGCGAGGAGCGCCGGCTGCGCCAGGCGGCGTGTTTGCTCGCCGACATCGGCTGGCGCGCGCATCCCGACTATCGCGGCGAACAGTCGCTCAATCTGATTGCGCATGGCGGCTTCTCCGCCATCGACCATCAGGGCCGCGCCTATCTGGCGCTGTCGGTGTTCTTCCGCCATGTCGGGCTGGTCAATGACGATGAGTTTTCGCCGCGGCTGCGCGAACTGGTGTCGACGCGGATGCTCGACCGCGCCCGCGTCCACGGTGCGGCGCTGCGGCTCGCTTATGTCATCTCCGCGGCGATGCCCGGCGTGCTCGAAGAAACGCCGCTCACCATCGTGCGCCACCGGCTGGCGCTGCGCTTGCCGGGCCAGTTCTCGGCGCTCGCCGGCGAACGCATCCTCAACCGCCTGCGCTCGCTGGCGCGCCTGATCGGCCGCGAGCCGGTGGTGTTGTTGGGGTAGGGGCCGATTCCCGGCACGCGCCGAATTCCGACTCGGGCTCCTGCGAAAGGGAGCTTGCCTTGGGAGCATAGCGTCGCGCGGCCTTTGGCAAAAAATCCAACTCACGGACCTCGAGCCAATCGCGTGCGGCAAAACGACAACGGCCTGGGCGGATCGCCAGCGCCGCAACGCGCGTCTGTTTCTTCGGCAACCACAACGAGAGCGTAAACGACTGAGCTGAAAGCGATAACGCTTCGCTCCGGCCGCTGAATAGTCCGATCGATCGCTGCCGTTCTTGATATCAAGTTGCAGTGCAGCAAATTTCAACACATACAATTGTCATATTCACTGCGGTAACTATGCACGGTAGTCTGCACTTGCCGATGTTCTGTTTTTGCGATCAAGAAACTGTCGTTGCTGCATATACGCTTTCGATTTTTCTAAAAACTGCGCGGCGATCGAAGGCCAAGGCTCATCGAAGGCCAAGGCTCATCGAAGGCCAAGGCTCATCGAAGGCCAAGGCTCATCGAAGGCCAAGGCTCAGCTGTATTGGCGAGGCGCTCGTGGGCGAAAGTGAAGTTGCGTCGGTCGCGCAGCTGGAGGCGGTTGCTCCCGCGAATATGGTTCGGATTCCAGGCGGCACGTTCCGCATGGGGTCGGACAAGCATTATCCGGAAGAAGCGCCGGCCCATCGGGTCAATGTCGACGGCTTTTGGATCGACCGCACGCCGGTGACCAACCGGCAATACAAGGATTTCGTCCGCGCCACCGGCCACGTCACTTTCGCCGAGATCGCGCCCGATCCGAAGAATTATCCCGGCGCCTTGCCGCATATGATCTTCGCCGGGTCGCTGGTTTTTACGCCGCCCGATCATCCGGTCGATCTGCGCTATTGGGGCGAGTGGTGGTCGCTGATGAAGGGTGCGCATTGGCGGCGCCCTTACGGGCCGAAAAGCAATATCAATGGGCTCGATCATCATCCCGTCGTCCACATCAGCTTCGCCGATGCGCTCGCTTACGCGAAATGGGCGGGCAAGGACCTGCCGACCGAGGCGGAATGGGAATTCGCCGCGCGCGGCGGTCTCGATGGCGCCGAATTCGCCTGGGGCGACGAGTTCACGCCCGGCGGCAAGCACATGGCCAACACCTGGCAAGGCAATTTTCCGAAAGAGAATAAATGCGAGGACGGCTTCGCGCGCACCTCGCCGGTGACGGCATTTCCGCCGAACGGTTACGGCGTCCACGACATGATCGGCAATGTCTGGGAGTGGACCGCCGATTGGTTCGCGCCGAAGCACCAGGGTGACGCGGCCAAGGCTTGCTGCATTCCCCAAAATCCGCGCGGCGCCTCGGAAGCCCGCAGCTACGACCCGAACCAGCCCGAGAGCGAGATTCCGCGCAAGGTGATCAAAGGCGGCTCGCATCTGTGCGCGCCGAATTATTGCCGCCGCTACCGCCCGGCCGCGCGCCATGCCGAGCCGGTCGATACATCGACAAGTCATCTCGGATTCCGCTGCATCATCAGAGAGGGAGCGACAAATGCCTGACGACGACAAGACCGGACAAGACAACGCGCTCAATCGCCGCAAAGTGCTGCTGGCAAGCACGACGCTTGCCGCGGCATCGGCGTTGAGCTCGGCGGCACCGGTGCAAACCGCCCAGGCTCAGGCGCAAACGGCGGCGCCGGCGGCCGGCAAGCCGAACATCATCTTCATCGTGTCCGACGACTTCGGCTATGGCGATGCCGGCGCTTATCTGGGCGGCGAAGCGCGCGGAATGCCGACTCCGAATCTCGATCGCCTGGCTGCCGAAGGCATGATGTTTACGTCTTTCTATGCCCAGCCGAGCTGCACGCCCGGCCGCGCCGCGATGCAGACCGGACGCATCCCCAATCGCAGCGGCATGACGACGGTTGCGTTCCAAGGGCAGGGCGGCGGCTTGCCAAAGGCCGAATGGACGCTCGCCTCCGTGCTGAAGACTGCCGGCTACAAGACCTTTTTCACCGGCAAATGGCATCTCGGCGAGGCCGATTACGCGCTGCCCAATGCGCAGGGCTACGACGAGATGAAATATTGCGGCCTCTATCATCTCAACGCCTACACTTATGCCGACCCGACCTGGTTTCCCGACATGGCGCCCGAATTGCGCGCGATGTTCGCGCGCGTGACCAAAGGCGCAATGTCGGGCAATGCCGGCGAGCAGCGCCCATGAGGATTTCAAGATCAACGGGCAATACGTCAACACGCCGGACAAGGGCGTCGTCGGCATTCCGTTCTTCGACGAATATGTCGAAAAAGCCTCGCTCGACTATCTCGACCGCAACGCCAAGTCGGGCACGCCATTCTTCATGAACGTCAATTTCATGAAGGTGCATCAGCCGAACATGCCGGCTCCGGAATTCGAGCATAAGTCGATGTCAAAATCGAAATACGCGGATTCGGTGGTCGAGAACGACACGCGTATCGGCCGCATCATGGACAAGGTCCGTGCGCTCGGTCTCGACAAGAACACCTATGTGTTCTGGACCACCGACAACGGCGCCTGGCAGGACGTTTATCCCGATGCCGGCTACACGCCGTTCCGCGGCACCAAGGGCACGGTCCGCGAAGGCGGCGTTCGCGTGCCGTCGATCGCCTGGGGTCCCAAGATCAAGCCGAATACCAAGAATTCGGAGATCCTCGGCGGCCTCGATTACATGGCGACGTTTGCCGCCATCGGCGGGGCCAAGCTGCCGGACAAGGACCGCGAGGGGCAGCCGATCATTTTCGATAGCTACGATATGACTCCGGTACTGTTCGGCACCGGCAAGTCGCCGCGAACCTCATGGTTCTATTTCACCGAAAACGAGCTCACTCCCGGCGCCGCCCGCGTCGGCAATTACAAGGCCGTGTTTAATCTGCGCGGCGATGACGGCGTGAAGACGGGCGGTCTGGCCGTGGACTCAAACCTCGGCTGGAAGGGTGCCGGAGGCTTACGTGGCCACCGTGCCTCAGGTGTTCGACCTGTGGCAGGACCCGCAGGAACGCTACGACATCTTCATGAACAACTACACGGAACACACCTGGGTTTTGGTGACGATCAGCGATGCGATCAAGAACCTGATGAAAACCTACGTTCAATATCCGCCGCGCAAACTGCAGAGCGAGACCTACTCCGGCCCGATCACGATCTCGCAATATGAGCACTTCCAGTTCATCCGCGATCAGCTTGCCAAGGAGGGAATCTCCATTCCGCTGCCGACCGGAAACTGATGAGCCCCGGCGGCAGATCGCACGATATTGGCGGCGCCTGTCGTCGAGCGCGTCGCGCTCGTCGACGGCGCGGCGGCGCGCCGACCGCCGGCCGGCGGTGCCTGACAAGGGGCAAACATCGGCCCATTCCAGGCGCGATAGGGGTTTGGCGACGGGCAGGGCGAAGGGTGATGAACCGGATCGGCCGAACGATCGGACTCAAGGCCGCCGCCATTGTCGGGTGCATCGTGGCGTTCGGCGGCTTCACCACGCGCGGAGCGATCGCCCAGCAACAGGATACGCCGGCCGCGCAACAGGGCGCGAATGGCGTGAACAACGGCGAGGACTTCACCCGGCCGGAAAATCTATTCCAATTGCGCAATCAATATCAGACCGCGCCGGGCAGCGGCGGCGCCAATGGCACGACGCGCGAGGTCACCACCGACACTTTGTATCTGCGCGCCGACATCAAATACGACCTCGGTTCGCAATGGGAAGTGGTGTTCCGGAGCGATTTGCCGCTGGTCGCCAAGGATCCGATTGCGGCGGACAATCCGGCGGGCAGCTACCTTTACGGCATCGGCGACGCCGACTTTCAGGCCGCCCTGATCGAGGAGATCAGCTCGAACTGGGCCGCGGGCGGGGGCTTGCGCCTGTTTGCGCCGACCGGTGCGGACAATATCACCAGCGGCAAATGGCGGGCGATGCCGATCGTCGGCGCCCGCACCATGCTGCCGGAGGTGAGCGACGGCAGCTATTTCACCGGCATCGTGCGCTACGATCTGAGCTTCGCCGGCGACCCGGCGAAGAAAAATATCAGCAACCTGCAGTTCGATCCGATGCTCAATATCGCTTTGCCGGACCGCTGGTTCTTCACCTTTTATCCGAGCGCCGACATTCGCGTGAACTACGGCGCCCCGGTCACCGGCCAGACCGGCCGGCTGTTCCTGCCGTTCGATTTCAGCGTCGGGCGCACTCTGTCCAACAACCTCACGCTCTCGCTCGAGATCGGCGTGCCGATCATCAAGGACTATCCCGTCTATGATTTCAAAACCACCACGCGGATCAACATGAAGTTCTGACAGGCGGCAGCTTTCGAGGAGTGAAGTAGAAGAGCGCCGCCCGGCGCTGCGCTTGCCGGGCCAGTTCTCGGCGCTCGCCGGCGAACGCATCCTCGACCGCCTGCGCTCGCTGGCGCGTCTGATCGGGCGCGAGCCGGTGGTGTTGTTGGGGTAGGGCGGATTCTAAGACGCGCGCTGCGGCTGCTGACGACCTGAAGCGGGCACGAACCGGGGTTGGATCGGGCTCAAAACCAGCCCAAGATGACCGGCTGCCGCACGCAAATATGGAGCCGAGCCATGAAGCGGGTTGCTGCTACCGTCGTGTTCGCGCTGGTCCTTCCGGTTTATGCGTTCGCCCAAAGCAGCTCGGGATATGAGTTCAAGGGCGGCTACCCGACATCTGAAACAATTCAAAAGGCCTACGACGACGCGGACCTGAGCCGCGCCGTCGAGGCGTATAAATTTTTCTATCCGACGGTTTCATTCGAAGCCACTTGGCGTGGAAATCTTAAAGAGGGCGCGGTTGCCAATCAGATATTTGCGCTTCTTGAGGGGACACCCAACCAGCTCGTGTTCACGCCCAATTCCGACACACCCTATTCCGGGCTGCCGCTCGACCTCAGCGCAGGTCCGATGGTCATCGAGCTTCCGCCGGGGCCGCTCATGGGCGCCGCGGATGATCTCAATCAGCGATGGGTGATGGACCTGGGCCTTCCCGGACCGGATGCGGGCAAGGGCGGCAAACACCTTATTCTGCCGCCGGGACACAAGGGTGAAGTGCCGAAGGGCTATTACGTCGCCACCGCGACGACCAATCGCATCCTCGTGCTTCTGCGTGCCATTCCGCCCGGAGGCGACAACGAAAAGGCCAATGCGCTGATGAAGACGGTCAAGGTGTATCCTTTGAACCGTCCCGCGAATTGGAAAGAGCCGTCATGGGTGAAGCTCGCGAAAGGCGACTTCACGCCGATTGAATGGGAAACCAATTTTCAATACTGGCAGGTGCTCAAAGAGGTCATCGACACCGAACCCGCTTATGAGGCGTATCGCGCGTTCTATGGAGAATTAGCAGGTCTCGGCCTAATCAAGGGTCAGCCCTTTACACCCGACGAGCGCATGAAGGGCATTCTCGAAAAGGCGGCGCAAATGGCGAACGCGCAGATGCGCGTGCAGTCGTTTGCCGATCGCAGTCCAAACAGGCTGGCTTGGCCCGACCGTAAATGGGAATGGGCGACATTGCGACCGGAGAACGGTACGTTTGATGCGCCGACCTACAAGGACCTCGATGCGCGCGCGAAGTGGTTTTACCAGGCGCAGGTCGAAGTCCCCGGCCATGTTCCGCCGCTCGCCGGGGGCCGGCTCGCTCTATTGGCTCGGTGTACGCGATAGCAGCGGCACCTATCTCGATGGCGGCAAAACCTACAAGCTCACAGTGCCGCTTCCCGCGCCCGCCAAGCTATTCTGGTCGGTGACTGTTTATGACGCCGAGACACGATCCGAAATAAAGACCGACCAAGGCTACGCGGCGCTTCGTTCTTTGTTCGAGCTGAAGGATGAGAAGGGGTCAGCCGCTGACCTCTACTTCGGGCCTACCGCGCCGCCGGGCAAAGAGAGGCAGTGGATCAAAACGACGCCCGGAAAAGGCTGGTTCACATACTTCCGCATCTACGGTCCGGAGGCATCTGCCTTTAACGGAAGCTGGAAGCCGGGAGATTTCGAGGAAGTTCGATAACTCCGTCAGTTTCCTTGTCCGTTGTCGGCCCTTAGCCGACACCTGAAGCAAACTCTCGCATCGCCTACTAGGTCGCGAACTCATTAACGCGAAGCCATAGCCTGATCGATGCAAGCTGAACGAAAGCTAGATAGTTCGCCGCCAGCTTGTCGTAGCGCGTTGCAATCCGACGACAGTGCTTGATCTTGTTGAAGAACCGTTCGACCAAGTTGCGAGCCCGGTAGAGATACGGGCTGAAGCAGATCGGCTCGGTGCGATTGCAGCGGGGCGGAATGTTGGCCAGCGCACCCTGCCTCGCAGCAAGGGCTCTGATCCAGTCAGCGTCATAGCCGCGATCTGCCAGCAGCATCGATCCGGATTTCAAGCGCGACAACAGTTTGTCCGCGAGCCGATTATCGTGTGCTTCCCCAGCCGTCAGCGCGAGCCGGACCGGCAAGCCGTTGGTGTCGACCACTGCATGTATCTTGCTGGTTAGCCCGCCGCGTGATCGTCCCATCGACTGCCTTCGGTTTCGGACGATGCAGGCCCCGTGCTGATGCACCCGAACAATCGATGTGTCGATCATCTGCACCGACGCATCATGGGCGGTGGCCAGCGCGTTCATGATGCGGCTCCAGACGCCAGCCCGCCGCCAGCGAACGAAGCGGTTGTAGCAAGTGGTGTACGGACCGAAGACATCCGGCAGGTCGCGCCATGGTGCTCCAGATCGCAAGACCCAGAAGATGCCATTGAGGACACGCCGGTCGTTCACCCGAGGCACACCACGCGGCTTGTTCGGAAGCATCGGTTTGATGGCGGCCCATTCATGGTTGGTGAGTTCGTAGCGCATGATCCGAGGCTCCGGTTTGCGAGCTTGAATCACGTGCCGGGTGAGGCCATCAACCCCCAAAGGCTATCGTGGCAGATGCCAATACCCTGATTTCACTTCCGCTTTTGGGGACACAGCGGACATGGCGGGCCCTGCAATGGGCCTTGTCCTGGTCGCGAATGACCATAACGGACATTGAATGCCGAGTGGTCCGCTTCAATTTGGCAGATACGTGCCCCGACTTTGTGGTCGAGCAACCTGCACCGTGGCGTCGGTCTGCCTTAGATACAGGGATGCATTCAGGACAATGCGCGATCGCGCTATAATTAGCTTTTCCGCTTAACCTTACAGCAGCAGGAATAATTGATGGGATGGGGATTGGGAATGCGGGAGCTGGGAGTGCCCGTCTTCGGTGCACCACCGCCGCCGCCCCCGCCGTTCTTAGCCTCTTCAAAACTACCGTCGAGACTCTGCGTGGAAAACGTCGCTCCGTCGATGAGCACCCGTCCTGCAAAATCCATGACGACGTCGGCAGATCGTGCAAGCGCAACTCGCGACGAGACCACTGAGGTTGCCACGCCGACGATCAGCGCCGCTTTTTCCAATAATCCGCGACGACTGACGTTTTGATCGCTTTCGTCCTGATCGCTTTCGGTCGCTTTAGGGTCCTTGGGCACAATGCTCACGTGGACTATGCTTCCTAATACCACCCATTGACCGATAACATGAAAATTTGCACACGCCTTCCGGCACGAAGGAGATGCCGTTTGCAAGGCGGCCTCTCCTTCCAGTTCAGGAGAATTTATTTGATCGCGCTCCGGCCCCTGAATATGCGCGTGCCATAAGCTGCCCCGCTCGTTATTACCGCACTGCGAGGCCGAGCGTCTTGGCGATCGCGGCCAGTTGGTCGTTTTGCTCCTTGACGCTCGCGGCGAATTCCGCCGGGCCGCGCAGCGTCATGATCTGGCCGGTATCGGCCAGCCGCTTCGCAATGACCGGATCCTCCTCGGCGATTTTGCGCCACTCGGCAGCGATGCTTGCGCGCAAATTGTCGGGCATGCCTTTGGACGCGTAAAGGCCGCCGGCGGTCTCCATGGTCAGCGCCGGATAGCCGGCCTCGGCCGCGGTCGGGATGTCCGGCACCGTGAGCGCGCGCTGCTTGCTGGTGACCACCAAGACCTTGATGCGGCCCGCTTGCATCATCGCCTGCGCCGCCGCGAGCGAACTCGACAGGATCTGAATACGGTTCTCGGCAAGATCGTTCGGAGCCTGCATGATGTCGCGATAGGGGACCTTGGTGATCTGCAAGCCCATGTCCTTGATAAAGCCGAAGATCAGAAAATCGGAATTGCCGGTGGCGGCGGCGGCGTTGAGCTTGCCCGGTTGCGACCGCGCCAGTTCTACCAATTGACCGATCGTATCGATGTTGAGCGATGTGGGCACCGAGATCGCCAGCACGGTGACGTAGATGCCGACAATCGGGACGATGTCGTCGGTATCGTACGACGGCCTATCCTGGTCGTAGAGGTGAACCAGAAACGTGCCGGCGGGACCGAAAAACAAAGTGTGGTCGTCGCGGGCATCGAGGAATGCCTTGATCGCGATCAGGCCATCCCCGCCGGGACGGTTTTCGACCACGACCGGTTTGCCCCAGCGTGCGGAAAGCCGATCGGCGAACAGCCGCGCCGTGACGTCGGTGGCGCTGGCAGGACCGAACGGCACTATCAACCGCACCGTTCGCGCCGGGTAGGTTTGTTGCGCCTGCGCTGACGCAGCGAATAATGTCGCCGCGATCGCCAGCACGATTGCGATCGGCCTTATCATGGCGTTTCTCCCCGCAAGCAATATAGCAGGGCGCGCCGCGTGACGCTTTGCCGTTTTTGCGTATTCCCGCGCCGGTTGTCATTCGGTCGCGACGATGGCCGCCAATTTTGCCGTGCTGCAGCGGTTCGGGCGAGTGCCCTTGCCGGTTCGTGACGTCGGCAATGACGCGCGAGCGGATCGTCACTGATCGGGCCGGTCGGCTCAACGACATAGATTTCCGTGGCCGCATCCGATCCCTATCGGAGACACATCGCCCGCGATCGGCTAAACGGCGGAGATGACAGGGGAGTTCGCTATGACGACAGTGCGCGTTGCAGGCTTTTCGATCTCGCTCGACGGTTTCGGAGCAGGACCGGAGCAAAGTCTCGAAAATCCGCTCGGCAAGCGCGGGAAGGAACTGCACCCGTGGTTGTTCGGTACGCGCATGTTCCAGGCGATGATCGGCAGGGACGGGGGTTCGGACGGCGTCGATAACGCTTACGCCTATCGTTCGATGGACGGGTTCGGCGCATTCATCCTCGGCCGCAATATGTTCGGGCCGATCCGCGGTCCGTGGCCGGATGGGAGCTGGAAGGGCTGGTGGGGCGACAATCCGCCCTATCATCGGCCGACCTTTGTGCTGACTCACCATCCGCGCGATCCGATCGAGATGGAAGGCGGCACCACCTTCATCTTTGTGACTGATGGCATCGAGGCGGCGCTGGATCGGGCGAAACAAGCCGCCAATGGCCGCGATGTGAAGATCGGCGGCGGCGTCGAAACGGTGCGTCAATATCTTCGCGCCGGACTGATCGATGAGCTCCATTTCGCCTTGTCCCCGGTCGTGCTCGGGCAAGGCGAGGCGATGTTTTCCGGGATCGACCTGCCGGCGCTCGGCTATCGCGTCACCAAGCATCAGGCGACCGAGCTTGCCACGCACGTCATTCTCGGCCGATAGGAGCCTGAGCGGTCCAGTGGCGACAACCCGACCCCTTCCAGGACACCTGCCCGAATTGCTACCGTCGGCGCCGTAACTTGGGGGCGGCAATGAAACGGCGAGAATTTATCGCGCTTCTGGGCGGCGCCGCTGTCGCGCGGCCGCTTGCGGCGCGAGCGCAGCAGGCGATCATACCGGTCGTGGGTTTCCTTCACAGTTCGGCGCCGAACTATTTCGCGCAGATGGCGCCGGCGTTCACCCAAGGCCTCAAACAAGCGGGCTATGTGGAAGGCGAAAGCGTCGCCATCGAATACCGCTGGGCCCAAGGGGACTATGGCCGCTTGCCCGCGCTCGCCAAGGACCTGGTTGACCGTCACGTCGCGGTCATTCTTGCTGCCGGCGGCACCGATCCGGCAAAAGCAGCCAAGGCGGCGACGACGGAAATTCCGATTGTGTTCGTGAGCGCGGCCGATCCGGTGCAGACCGGCCTTGTGTCCAGTCTTAGCCGCCCCACCGGTAATGTCACCGGCGTGAGCTTGCTCGCATCTCAGCTCAACGCCAAGAAGCTCGACCTGTTGAGCCAGCTGGTTTCGCGAGAAGTGATTTTCGGGGCGCTGGTCAATCCGAACTATCCTCAGGCGAAGAGCGAGTCGGAAGATTTCCAGGCCGCCGCCAAAGCGCTTGGACTGAAATCGGCGGTGCTTTCCGCGAGCACCGCGGCTGAGATCGATGCTGTCTTTTCATCCCTCCGTGACACCCGGCAAATCGGCGCCCTCGTCATCGGCACGGATCCGTTCTACGGCTCGCGGCGGGACCAGATTCTGGCGCTTGCCAAGCGCTACGCGGTGCCGGTGATCTATTACCAAAAAGAGTTCGTCGCCGCGGGCGGCCTGCTCAGCTACGGCCCGAGTTACCCTGACGGCTATCGCCAGGGCGGTGTCTATGTGGGGCGGATTCTCAAAGGCGAAAAACCATCGGATTTGCCGGTCATGCAGCCGACCAAATTCGATCTGGTGGTCAATCTCGACACTGCCAAGTCCCTCGGACTGAGCGTGCCGCCCACAGTGCTCGCGCTCGCCGACGAAGTGATCGAATGAGGCCGGGCTTTGCGTCCGCGGTCCGCCCCTGGCTGCCCCGGTGGCGAACGGCAGTCCCGTCCGCTTTCCGGCGTCAAGCGGACGTAACGGCTGAATTCCGCCGAGGCAGCAGCTTTTGATCGAGAGGCAGCTTTAGATCGAACCGACGTCAGCGGGCTTGAATGGTCCAAGTGCTTTGTTGGCAAGGCGGCTGAACCCAGTAAACACTCCCCGGCGTCGGGCCACCCCATGTGAGACAACCGCCCGGCGCGTTGATGGTGACGACCTGTCCCAATTTTACCGTGCTGGCGTTGAGCTGCGCTATTTGCGCTTGCAGCTCGGCGATCCGGGCTTCAAGGCATCTCGTCCCGCAGCCCCGCGCTTCAACGCTCACCGTCGTTGCGGAAAATGCGACCACATTGGCCAGAATAATTGCGAGAACGCGCATATCTCATCTCCTGTTCAGCCCTCAAACGGGGATTGCACTTTATCGCAACGGAGATCGGCCTTCCATAACCGAGGTGCTGGGCGCGGCGGCAGGCGGTCGGCGCGCCGCGGCGGTCCGCTTCTGGCCTGCCATGAGGGTTTTGCGGGCTGGGAAATTTCAATGTGCGCGGTGAGAGCACGGCGGCATCTTCGGCGCACATTGCCTCGGGTCTTTACTTGGCAAAAAGCTGCATCGCTTCGTCCGCCAATACGCCGCCGGTGATGGAAATCGGCGCGAACGGCGCTTTCGCCGCGACATCGGCGCTCGAAATCATGATCTGATCGATTTTGGTGGCGAGTTGCTGCACCGACGCCGCATAGACCAGGCGGCCGATGTGGCACCAGAGAATTGCGCCCATGCACATCACGCACGGCTCGCCGGACGTGTACAGCGTGCTGCCGATCAGCGCCTTGCTGCCATGCGTGGCGAGACAGCGGCGGATCGCGGTCATTTCGCCGTGCGCGGTCGGATCGTCGTTGGTGCGTCCCAGATTGCGCCCGCGCGCCAGGACGCGGCCGTCGCGGACCACCACCGCGCCGAATGGAAAGTCGCTCCGCCGGGCCTCGGCGAGCGCCATCCGCATGAACCGCTCGTCATCGGCGGTGGATTGAGCTTCCGTTGCAGCGAACGACGGAGACGTCGCCGGCAGTATGGCCGCTGCCGCTAGTGCCGCAACGAACGCCCGCCGGTTGGGGAAGGCGGTCGCGCAGTGAACGCAGTCGCTGTGCCGGCTCATCGTCTGATCTCCCTGGTGGCGGCGACGCGCCCGGATTGATCGCTTCGAATTCGAATGTCGCCGCGGGCCTCGCGATTTGGTCTCAAATCACACAAGGTCGCCATCGGGCAGGACGACGAAAATCAGCACGCCGAGGATGACCGCGGTGATGCGAAATGCGGCCTCCTGCCCATTCCATGTCTGAGATTGCCACATCGCGAAATATTCGCCGGCAACGACCAGAAAGCCGAAGAACCAGAGGCCGAAGCCGACGGTCAAGCCCGCCACGGCCCAGACCTTGGCGCGGTTGAAGCGTTCGGCCGGCGCCGTCAGCCGTACCAACAGCGTCAATGCCCCGATGAACAGAAGCAGGCTTGCCGATCCTTCGCCGGCGATGATTGCCGCGTAAGCAATCGCCCAGATGCGCTTATCCGTGATCGCGCGATCCATCAATGCGTTATGGGGGAACGTCGTGTCCATGCTCAGCACATGCCGCACGAAGTCGTAATTGGAATTGTAATCGACGATATTGTCGTAAGCGACGACGAACGCGAAAGCCGCGAGCGCGGCGATCATCGCGATCTTAGAAAGCCGTAACAACAGCATGGAGCTCAACCGTGCGATCCGGCGTCATCTTGTGTGGCGTGCGCAATTCCGAAAGCTAACATAGGGGAAGCAACCGCTGGCCGTCCAATCTTGTTTGGGACGGGAAAAGCCCGCCGTTTTTTGAAACGCCGATGACAGCGGATGCCGCGTTTGCCCCGAACGGGGCGCCGGCACACGCTGCGATCGCTTGCAGCATTGTTTCCCAGGCCGGCTCATTAATGGATTTGATTTTTCGCGCAGTATTTACCCAATACATTTACCGCGTAGTTCAGTTTTTGAGCCTGCGTCCAATCTCCCGGCTATACTCAGCCATGCTCTCATCAGTCGAACGCACTGAGTAGGGAGAATGAGGTGATGCGATGAAAAAGATTGTGAATGCGCTCATTGCGGCGATGGTCATCGGCACAACGGCGCTGGCGATGTCGAGTACGGCCGACGCGCGTTGGGGTTATGGCGGTTATGGCGGCTATCGCGGCGGTGGTTTCGCTTACCGCGGTTACGGTGCGGGCTTCGGCTACCGCGGTTACGGCTATCGGGGTTACGGTTACCGTGGGCTGGGCTACGCAGGCTACGGCTATCGCGGACTGGGCTACGGCTACGGTGGTTATGGCTATGCAGGTTACGGCTATGGCGGGTATGGCTATGCCGGATCCGGGTACGGCTATGGCTACGGTTACGGCTATCCCGGGTACGGCGGTTACGGCTATGCCGGGTCCGGATACGGCGCCGCGATTGTTGTTGTTCCCACTCTCTATTATCCCGCTTACGGAAACTACGGTTGCGGATGCTAGTGGCAACGAGGGGCAGGCGCGGGCCTTCAACTCGCCCGCGTCCGGACTAACCGCGGTTCTATGACGACAAGCTCACGGCGATGCGGCAGTGCCGCTGGCCGCCGGCTGGCGTTGCGTCTGGCGGCCGGTTTTCGGCGAACGCTGGTGAACGCATCCTTAACCGCCTTGCTCGCCGGCGCGGTGCTTTAGCTAATGCACTGAATTTGCAAAGCGATCAAACCGCCGGCGCCGGCGCAAGCTGTTCTCGTGCGGCGGCGGCCGGTCCACCATTCTAATTCCGCTTTTCCCCGTGTAGATTAAAGCCGGCAGGAGCGATCACAGGAGGCGGCCGTGATCCAACCTTCGCAAACCGATGCGCGCTACGCGGCATTGATCGACCTGGTCGAGACCATCGAAGCGCGCGGCGGACATTCCTTTGTTGCATCCATTCTGGTGCTGGAAGGCAAGAAGCTCCGGCATGCCGCCGGACCGAATTTGCCGCCGCTCTATCGCGACGCAATCAACGGTCTCGAGATCGGACCCGCGACCGGGTCGTGCGGCACCGCGGCGTTTTGCGGCCATCAGATCTACGTCTCCGATATCTCGACCGATCCGCTTTGGGCGAATTGGTCCGCAATTACAAAGATGGCGCTCGATGCCGGTTTGAAGGCGTGCTGGTCGATGCCGGTGTTGTCCGGCAACAAGGTGCTGGGCACGTTTGCCATCTATCATCGCGAGCCGCGAAGCCCGACGGTCGCCGAACGCGACCTGATCGCCGACGCGGCACGCCGCGCCGCGGCCTTGCTCGGCTCGGGCGACAGGGCGCCGATCGCGGGCAGGCATATTCATTAGATCGGCCGTCCGATGCCGCGCGCGATCCGAAGCGGCGCACTGAACGCGATGACAAGCCTGTTCACGCGATTTTAGTTCTGTCCCGCGGCACCGTTACCTGCGATGGTCTGTACGATTGCGGACATAGCGCTTCGCCGCCTCGATCCGACACCTGCCGATTTTTACGCAGCATGCCGTTCATCAGAAGGATATTTCGATGACCCAAGTACCGCAAAAGCCGCTCGTTCCCAATGGCACATTGATCACGAAGACCGCCGAGGAAGGCCGGGCCTTGGCCGTCATGCTGGCCCGCAATTCGATCCATGCCATGCAGGGTGAATTGGAAACCTTGAAAACCGGCCGTGCCCAATATGCTCATGATCCCTACGGGCTGATTGCCGCGAGCCATGTCGTCGCCGTCGAATTCGCCACCGTCGCGGCCGCGAACAACTATTGGCGATAATCGCAACGCGCGTCGCGCAGTCATCGGGCGCCGTCACGCGCAGCGGCTTACCCCCGCTCCACCGTCGCGACGCGGCCCTTCTCGATCGCGAGCGCCAGCTTGCCGTGCTTGAGCGCCAGCGCTTTCTCGCCGAACAGTTCGCGGCGCCAGCCGGTCAGTGCCTGCACCTCGGCATTGTCGTCGGCGGCGATGCGTTCGAGATCGTCGACGGTGGCGATCACCTTGGCGGCGACGTGCTGGCTCTCGGACACCATGCGCAGCAGCACCTTGAGCAGTTCGACGATCGCGGCGCCGTTGGCGGCCGGCTGAAAGCGCGGCTGCAGCGGCAGCGTCTTCGGATCGCGCTCCAGCCCGCGGCTCACGGCGGCGACGATGGCCTCGCCCCAGCGCGAGCGTTCGAAACCCTTCGGCAGCGACCGCAGGTTTTTCAGCCGCTCGATGGTGGTCGGCGCCTGCACCGCGATGTCGGCGAGCACGTCGTCCTTGAGGACGCGTGAGCGCGGCGTGTCGCGGGTTTGCGCTTCGCGCTCGCGCCAGGCGGCGACCTCGATCAGCACCGCGAGCTCCTTCGGCTTGCGCACCCGGGTCTTCAGCCGCTGCCAGGAATTGTCCGGCTCCATGCGGTAGGTCTCGGGCGAGGTCAGCACCCGCATCTCGTCCTGCACCCAGTCGGCGCGGCCGCGTTTGTTCAGATCCTCGACCAGCGCCAGATAGACGTCGCGCAGATGCGTGACGTCGGACACCGCGTAGCGCAGCTGCGCGTCGGACAGCGGCCGCCGCGTCCAGTCGGTGAAGCGATGCGATTTGTCGAGCGTGTCGCCGGTGATGCGCTGCACCAGCTGGTCGTAGGAAATCGAGTCGCCATAGCCGAGCACCATGGCGGCGACCTGGGTGTCGAAGATCGGATGCGGAATGAGCTTCGCGGCATGCCAGACGATTTCGATGTCCTGGCGCGCGGCGTGAAACACCTTCATCACCTTGTCGTTCGCCATCAATTCGTAGAACGGCGCGAGGTCGATGCCCGGCGCCAGCGCGTCGACCACCACGGCGTCGTCCGCGGTCGCCATCTGCGCCACGCAGAGCAGCGGATAGTAAGTCGTCTCGCGCAGGAATTCGGTATCGACCGTGACGAAGTCGATGGCTCGCGATCCGCCGGCACACGGCGGCGAGTTCGGCGGTCGTGGTGATGAGCTGCATCGGAAGCGGGGTGGGGGAGTGAGACGCCATGATCAAACGCTTTGGTACGGTAAGAGTGTCGGCCAGATGCCGTAGGGGTGGCAAGCCCGTGATAGGGCAAAACGCGGCTAACCGCCGCGAATTCTGCCCATTTGGATGAATTCCCACGGGCTCGGCAGCGGGCCGACCGGAACCTCGATCAGGGTCGGGCCGTCGCGGTGGGCAAAGGCGCGCCGCAGCGCGCCGCGCAGGTCCTGGGGCGTGGTCACGCGCAGGGCCTCGGCGCCGAAGCTTTTGGCGAAAGCGACAAAGTCCGGATTGGCGAGATCGCTGCCGATCAGCCGGTTGCCGTAGAGTTCCTGCTGCATGCGCCGGACATTGCCGAAGGCGCCGTCGTTGAACACGATCGCCGTCAACGGAATGCGATGGCGCATCGCGGTGGCGAGCTCGTTGGCGGTGAACATGAAACCGCCGTCGCCGGAAATCGAAACCACCGGCACGTCGCGCCGGGCGTTTTGCGCGCCGAGCGCGGTGGCAAAGCCCCAGCCGAGATTGTCCTGATAGCCCGGCGACAAGAAAGTGCGCGGCTTGTAGACCGGGAAGGCCAGCCGCGCGGCGAAACCGAGCTGCGTGACTTCGTCGACAAAGATGCCGTCCTCCGGCAGTTCGGCGCGGATCGCTTCGAGAAAATCGATCTGCGGCTTGAGCTTGTCGAGGCGCTTGCGCCAGGCGGCCTGGCGCTCCTCCATCTCGGCCTTACGCGACGGCCGCTTGGCGTTGATGCGCGGCAGCGCGGCGACGAGCCGCTGCAGAATCGGCGCGGCGTCGCCGGTCAGCGCTATGTCTGGCTTGTGCAGGCGGTCGTGCTCTTTGGCATCGGCATCGATGCGCACGATCGCAAGTTCGCGATCGACGCCCCACTGCCGCAGCTGGGTGAGCAGCCGCGTGCCGACCGCCAGAACGACGTCGGCCTCGCCCCACAGATCGCGGCCGAGCGGCAAGGTCACGCTCAACGGATCGCGGCTGTCGAGCACGCCGCGGCCGCGGCGATAGCCGAGCACCGGCGCCTGCAGCATCGCCGACAGCGCGGTGACTTCGGCGCGACGCATCCTGCGCGCCGCCGCCGCAGACGATCATCGGCCGCTTCGCCGCGCCGAGTTGCTTGGCCGCGCGGCGGATGGCGTCGCTGTCGATCGTGGCGGCGGCCGGCGGCAGCGGCCCGGGGATCGCCATCGCGGCGGATTTGCCCCACACATCCATGGCGCATTCCAGCACCGCCGGGCCGGGCCGGCCGCGGTGCATCGCCCGCATCGCCACGCGCGGTGGCGCGCGCGGCCTGCGCGGGCTTGCGGATCAAAGTGGAATGGTCGACCAGCCGGTCGATGATGCCGGCCTGGTCGCGGATCTCGTGCAGATGGCCGAGGTGGCGGCCGATATCGGCATCGGGGATTTGGCCGATCAGCGCCAGCACCGGCGCATTCATCGAATAGGCGGTGAGAAGGGCGGCGGAAGAATTCAGCAATCCCGGCCCCGGCACCACGGCATAGGCTTGCGGCTTGCCGGTCGCCAGCGCCGCGCCGAGCGCCATATAGGCGGCGCCTTGCTCGTGCCGGGTGTGGATGGTGCGCAGCCGATCCGACGCCCGGAACAAAGCCTCGAACAGCTGGTCGTTCTGCACGCCCGGCAGCGCATAGACCGTATCGAGCCCATGGGCGATCAGGGTTTCGACCACCGCGTCCGCCGCCGTCATTGTCACCGCTGCGCCCTTCCGCTCGTCCCCGCGCGGGGTCCCCATCGCGCTCGCGCGATGGGCTGCCCCGTTGCGGGGTCCCAGCCTGGATTCCCGCTTGCGCGGGAATGAGCGGCGGTTTGCAGTTTTCGGCGTCGCCCGTGCAGCGGCCTTGGCCGGTTTCTTCTTCATCGTGGCTCCCTACGCGCCTGGAGTGTGCAGATCGGCGGCGGTCTGTCGAGGCTGGAACGCCGGTTCCGGCCGACTCTTGACAAGGCGGCGCGGGCATGTGCTTCTGCGGCCGAATTGGCTTTGGCGCCCGGCTTGGCCACCTTTCACCTTGAAGCGGAATTGTGATGCATCGCTACCGCACCCATACCTGCGGCGCGCTCCGCGAGAGCGACATCGGCACCGAGGTCCGGCTGTCCGGCTGGTGCCACCGGATTCGCGACCATGGCGGCGTGCTGTTCATCGATCTGCGCGACCATTACGGCCTCACCCAGGTGGTGGCCGATCCGGACAGCCCGGCCTTCAAGCTCGCCGAAACGCTGCGCGTCGGAATGGGTGGTGCGGATCGACGGCAAGGTGCGCAAGCGTCCGGCAGGCACCGAGAATGCCGACCTGCCGACCGGCGCGGTCGAGGTCTATATCCGCGACATCGAGGTGCTGGGGCCGGCCGGCGAATTGCCGATGCCGGTGTTCGGCGACCAGGAATATCCCGAGGAAATCCGGCTCAAATACCGCTTCCTCGACCTGCGCCGCGAGCAAGCTGCACCACAACATCATGAAGCGCGGCGAGATCATCGATTCGATCCGCCGCCGCATGAAGGAGCAGGGCTTCTTCGAATTCCAGACGCCGATCCTGACCGCCTCGTCGCCCGAAGGCGCGCGCGACTATCTGGTGCCGTCGCGCATCCATCCGGGAAAATTCTACGCGCTGCCGCAGGCGCCGCAGCAGTTCAAGCAGCTCATCATGGTGTCGGGCTTCGACCGCTATTTCCAGATCGCGCCGTGCTTTCGCGACGAGGACGCGCGCGCCGACCGCTCGCCCGGCGAGTTCTATCAGCTCGACATCGAGATGAGCTTCGTCACCCAGGACGACGTGTTCGCCGCCGTCGAGCCGGTGCTGCGCGGCGTGTTCGAGGAGTTCGCCGAAGGCAAGCCGGTGACGCAGAAATTCCCGCTGCATTCCCTACGCCGAAGCCTTGAGCAAATACGGCACCGACAAGCCGGACCTGCGCAATCCGATCGTGATGCAGGACGTCTCGGAGATTTTCCGCGGCTCCGGCTTCAAGATGTTCGCGCGCATCCTCGAAACCAGCGCCAAGGCCGCGGTGTGGGCGATCCCGGCGCCCGGCGGCGGTTCGCGCGCGTTCTGCGACCGCATGAATTCCTGGGCGCAGGGCGAGGGCCAGCCCGGGCTCGGCTATATCTTCTGGGCGCTCGACAACGGCGCGGTGGTCGGCCGCGGCCCGGTCGCCAACAATCTCGGCCCGGAAAAGACCGAAGCCCTGCGCGCGCAACTCGGCCTGAAGGACGGCGACGCGGTGTTCTTCGTCGCCGGCGAGCCGGAGAAATTCGTCAAATTCGCCGGCCCCGCGCGCACCAAGGTCGGCGAGGATTTGAACCTCATTCAAAAAGACCGCTTCGAACTGTGCTGGATCGTCGACTTCCCGATGTACGAATGGAACGAGGAAGAGAAGAAGATCGACTTCTCGCACAATCCGTTCTCGATGCCGAACGCCTCGGTCGACGAATTCCTGGCGCTCAACGACGGCGACAAGGACAAGATCCTGGCGCTGAAGGCGATCCAGTACGACATCGTCTGCAACGGCATCGAGCTGTCGTCGGGCGCGATCCGGAATCATCGCCCCGAGGTGATGAAGAAGGCCTTCGCCATCGCCGGCTACGACGAAAGCGTGCTGGAACAAAAATTCGGCGGCATGCTGCATGCGCTGTCGCTCGGCGCGCCGCCGCATGGCGGCATCGCGCCCGGCATCGACCGCATCGTGATGCTGCTCTGCGGCGAGGAAAATCTGCGCGAGGTCGTGCTGTTTCCGATGAACCAGCGCGCCGAAGACTTGCTGATGGGCGCGCCGTCGGAAGTCACCGCCGAAGCAGTTGCGCGAGCTGCATATCCGGGTGGTGCCGCCGAGCTGAATCGCTGCCTCCGATCCGTCACCCTGAGGTGCTCGCCCCTGGCGCGCCTCGAAGGGCGACGGCGGCACAGCGGTGCAGCCTCCACCCTTCGAGGCCCGCGCTTTGCGCGGGCACCTCAGGGTGACGGGACAGGCTCAGAAATTCCAACCCAACATCGCACCTTGGATCGCCGTCAAATTTGTTGGTTCATTCGGCGGCCATCGGCATTTCGCTATCGCGGAGTGCCGCGATAATTTCGCAATAGTCGTCATCCATCCGCTTTGCGCGCATCAGCCGCAGAATGAGCCGAACCTCGTGCAACACCTCGAGCGAATGCCGGTTGCCGTAGCCCAAGGCGCTCGCGAGTTGGAAAGCCCTGCGCTCGTCGCGCCACCAGCGTTCCGTTACGTAACGACTGCCGTGCAGAGAGCGGGAGTCGGACAACCTCGCGGCGCGCGCGCCGAACCGGGCGCGGACGGCGCCGTGCTGCGGGCCGAGCGTCAGCCAGCGCTCGACGCGAAGCTTGAATTCATTCACCGCGGCGGCGTGGTCGAAGGCGGCGCCGATTTCCGCCAGCGCTGCGTCTAGCGCCGAGCCCGTCTGCCGGCGCGCCAAGGCCGTCTCGATGCGGATCCGCTCGACGTCACGGGCATCCCGGGGGCGATAGGGCATCGGTCCGATACCTGATTTGGCGTCAGGTACGTAACTTCTAAAGGGACATGTTCAAGGGGTCGTCTCAAAAATAATGACGAGAAGCCCGCCGCACAAACGGGGCCGGCGGATTAAACGCACAGCGACATGGGAAATTTGTTATCCGCTCATCCCCGCGCAAGCGGGGATCCAGACGACCGGTATGACGGAAAAACCAGCTGGATTCCCGCTTGCGCGGGAATGAGCGGAGCAATCTCGATCGCGCTACAGCAGGCCTAAAACAGCTTCAGGCAGCACAGCACCTTGCCGAACACTTCCAGCTCGTGCAGCGCCACTTCCTCGGGGGCGTGATTGGGATTGTCGGAAATGATCCTCACCCGGGGCTTCGCCGACCGCACCATCTGCAGCCGCTTGACCACGATATTCTCGAAGGTGTCGCGGATCGCATAAAGCCCGTCCGGCGTCGGCGTCTTGTGGCCGGTGTCGACCACGACGCGGTCGCCCGCCGCGATGGTCGGCGACATGCTGTCGCCGAACGTGTCGAGCACCAACAGACTGCCCGGCGTGGTGTGCAATTGCTCGCGGATGAATGTCGGCGGGAACACCCAGCCCTCGGCTTTGACCGGGTCGGCGTGTTTGCCGTCCTTGCGCAATTCAAGCGAGGCGACGCCGCCGCCGCCCATGCCGGCGCGGATTTCGAGCTCCGGCACCTGGCCTTCGGCCGGACCGAGCGGCTCGCGCGGACCGTCGTCGTCGCGCAGCACGTCGCTCGATTCGATGTGGCCGCCGGTGCCGGGATATTTGCCCCACAGCAGGATCTGCTCGGGTGAATAGCCCAGCACATTGGCGAACGGCTTGAGATGGTCGAGCCGCATCCTGATCACGCCGTTTTCCAGCCGCGACAGCTGCTGCTTGGAAATGCCGGAGCGGCGGACCAGTTCGCTGCGGCTCATGCCGCGCGCTTCGCGCGCGTGATAGATGCCGGTGTACTGCTTCGACGGTTTCGTTGCTCGCTTGGCCATGGCGTCATTGTCACGGATTCGGTGCAAAACTGCTAGTGTCTAAAATGGCGACTTGACGTCCCCGATGTCTCGTATTATGTGACATTCAGTGACGTTTGGCAAGGGCAAAGGCGAGGGGAGAGTGCGATGCGCAGCCGGCTATGGACCGCGGAGCGGATCGGCGCGTTGCAGCGGCTATGGGCCGACGGCAAGACCGCGGTCGAGATCGCGGCCGAACTCGACGGCGTGTCGCGCTCTGCCGTACTGGGGATGATTTTCCGGCTGCGGCTTGGCGCCGACGGAGCCGAAGCCAAAACGGCGGCAGCGAAGCCCGGCAAAAGCCGCGCGGCGGTGCTGCCGCCGCTCTCGCCGACGCGGCGACACCGGCGCAAGCGCAAAAATCCGGCCTCCGATCCGCCGCCGCGGCGGAGCGGGCCGGTCGGCCTGTTCGATCTCGGCAATGACATGTGCCGCTGGCCGCACGGCCGGTTGGGCGGCCGGAATTATCTGTTCTGCGGCGCGCCGGGCGCCGATCTCGCCGGCGGCATTCCGTACTGCGCGCTGCACATGCGCCGCGCCTATCTGATTCCGCCGCGCGCCGCGTCGGGCAACACCGGTGCCGGCAGCAGCAACACCAGCACGACCGGCAGGACTCCAACAGCGGGAGCAGCGCATGCGTTCCTCGACGAAACCCGACCGTGATTTAAACCAAGTCTCCCGCCCGGACGCCGCGCTGAATTTTTCCAGCCGCGCCGCCGCCGCGGCGCATGCCGAACTGCGCGGCGATCGCAGCGGCATCCTCGGCGCGCTCGGCGAGTCAGCGCCGATTCCGCTCGGCCGGATGCGCACCGTGCCGGAGCGCTGGTCTTTCATTGTCGTCATGGAGCGGATGGAGGAGGCGTTCCGCATTCTCGGGCGCTTGCCGATGCCGAGCCGGCCGCGCGGCTATCTCAATTCGATGCCGCTCTATCTGTACGATCGCGGCGATCTCAATTCGCAGCTCGAGACCTATGAGCTTGAACGCCTCGCCAAGCTGCGCAACCGCGTGCGCATTCCGCCGTCGCCGGCCGAAATCGCCAGGATGGAAGAGGCGCTGCGCTGGCCGTCGCTGTTTCTGGCCGGGCAGGACTACGCGCCGGTCGCCCGCGCCGTCAATCTCGGCGCGCTGTGGGCGGCGTTCGACCGCGACATCGACAAGGCGCTCAAGCCGCATAAGATCACCCGCCGAACCTTCAATGCGCGCAGACTGCAGGGGCTGCGCATCATCGAACGGGAATTGATCCGCCGCCGCGTGCCGGTGCGCTGACATGCCGGCGCAGCAGGCCGACGCGCCCGATCGCGGCGCCGCCAAGCCGCGCGGCATCCCCGGCAAACGCGACTGTTTGGTCGCCGCCTATCGCCAAGGCTTGGAGCTTGCCGCCGTGCTGCTGATCGTTGGTCCGGGTTCTTTGCGTTTGCTGGTCGCAGGCGCCGACGGCGAGGCTGCTTTGGCAACCGGCGAAACGGTGGCGGCGCGCTGGTGGTGCCGGCGCCGATTGCAGGCCGACGGTGTCGTGGCGGCGGTACGGTTGCGCCGAACGGCTTCCGGTCGAGGAAGGGCAGGCGTCCGTCGCGCGTGCCGCGCAACGCCTCGGCGTTTCGCTTCTTTCCGACGAAGAGATAACCGACGAGGCCGATCGCGCGATCGCGCGCCTCGATGTCGAGGTCGAACGCCAGATGCAAAGCGGCGGTTTGAAGTCGGTCAACAAATCCTATCGCGCCTATCGGCTCGAAACCTCCGCCCGCGGCGAGCGCGTGCTGCGCTACGCCGACTGGATAGAGCGCTACAAGGCGAATTTGATGCGCGACATCGCCGCCAATCTGCGTCTGCTCTGACGAATCTTCGCGAGTGAATCGTCGTTGCTCGCTAAAACCGGGTTTCGGCGCCGCCTTGCTGCAAATATTTTTTTCTGCCGAAAAATCAAATACATCGTCGCAAAATCAAGGACCGTCGGTGACCGTCGCGTTTGACGATGGGACGAAATCGGCGCATTTCCTCGCGTGCAGGCGGGCCTTGGCGAACTGCGTCCGCTGCACTTTTCCTCCCGACCGAAACGACATCCGCACGAGATTTTGTCCGCGACGCCGCCGTGAAGGCTGCGCCGCGCGCTCTGTCATGCCGCGTCGTTTGGTGCCGAGGCCGGAAACCGCCGCAACATCAGCACAACAATCAGGGTGACAAAGTGAACGCCAAGGGCAGGGTGAAATTTTACAACGAAGCCAAAGGCTGG